>OY761986.2:0-2396350 GCA_963665155.2 Dehalococcoidia bacterium
GCGGACCCCCAGTTGCGCCAGCCGCGCCAGGCGATGCTCGGCCGCCTGGCGCGGCCTACGGTATTCAGCAAAGCCCTCACTCCGCTGGAAGTCCCGGGCTTGTTGCAAGAGCGCCTCTTGGGGATGCAGGGCTACGGTGCGTCCCGCCCCGTACCGCGCCGCCACGCACTGGGACCGCAGGGGGCATACGCCGCAGACCGCCGGGTCGAATTGGAAACTCCGGGCCAGGTAGGTCCGACCCAACCGGTTGGTCCGGGTGCCGAAGGTCCGCAGGGTGTGGGTAACATTACCGGCTGGGCAGGTGCAGGTTCCTGCCTCCAAGTCGATCTGGAAGTCCTCCTTGGGGAAGCAGGCCTTATTAGGGCGACCCGGCACCTTGGCTATTAGAGTCCGACCAGCATCGGCAAAGGCCTGCCGCGTCCCGCCATCCCCATAGGCCGCATCCCCGATAGTCTCCTCCACCGCTATGCCCGTGTTCTCCTCACTCTGCTCCACCAGTTCCAGGACTCCAGTGTTGTCACCGGCATTGCCGGGCAGGATGTCTACCGCGGTCACCAGTTGGGAATCGGTATCCACCACCACGGCAGCCTTATGTCCGTCGAAGCGTTTGCTGCTGCTTTTACGGCCGTGGCGCATCTCCGGGTCGTGTACCGAAGGGATGCGGTCCCGGCTTACCCCATCCTTCAGGGCTGGGCCATCCTCCTGGCGTTCCACATCCTGCAGTAACAGTTGCCCCAGCAACTCCGCCGCTTCCACTATACCCTGGCGCTGGGGGCTCTCCTCGGGGAACTGACCCTGGACCTGACGGGCCAGCTCCAACACCAGGTCGGCATCGGCTACTATCTTCTGCAGTAAGGCTTGCCGCTCTTTCTGGTTGTCCCAGTCAATCTCTGCCTCTCCCTTCACACTGGAGCCAAAGTAGAGTTCCAGACCGTGTCTCAAGGCCCATTCCTCGGGCCGCGTCCCATCCAGGTCCGAAAGCGCCCGCACTACCTGGACTATGCCGTCGGCCAGCAAGTTGTAGGTGTCCTTGTCCGCCCCTCGGCCCAGAATGTAGGTGGTGTCTACCGCCACCTTCATCCGGCGTCCTTTCAGGTATCCGGTCTGCCGGGCGAATTGGAGGCTGCGCTGAAAGACGGCCCGCACCCGGTCGTGGAGGATCAGCTGGGCTCGAAACAGCTGCAGCGTGCTCTTGGCAAAGGGCCGGTCCTCCACCTCAATCCCCAACGCCACCTTCCACCGGATATCAAAATCCGCCCGCTGTTTGGCTTCGGCGTCGCTGACTTTGTCGTAGGCTTGCAACAACAGCGCAGTGGCCACCAGACTTGGGGGCACGCTATCGCGGCCATTGTCTGGGCAATATAGCTCGGCGAACTCTTCGTCTCGAAATAGCTGTCCCCGCAGGGAGGCCAGGAAGCCATAGAAGGAGCCCCGGCCCACATAGTCCAGGTACAGGTGATCCGCTTCCAGCAGCCCTCGTTGCGCCGACCGTACTCCCAGCATCCTCAACCTCCCACACCCATTTATTAAATCTCTTGCCCAGTATATCGGGACAGCCTAGGTCAGGGTACTTTTCGGCCGGAGTTCTAGTATTACAACGTCAGTTAGTTTGATAGGATGACTGTGTAGCTGGAGAGGGAATAGGCGGGTGAGGTGGGGATGTGGATGCGGCAGCTTTCGAGCAGGTGTACGGGTCATTTCGGGATTTTCACGCTTACTTCGCGCCGCTGTTTGGCCGCCGGGAGACGCGGGAGCACAGCGGTCATTATCTCCAGGCCCTGCTGGTACAGTCTGGGGAGCGGCGCAACGCTGAGAACCTGTCGGAGACGGTTCCGGGGTCAGCCCGAGGGATGCAGCGGTTTCTCACCGATTCTCCCTGGGACGATGAGGTGATTATAGGACGGCTGCAGGAGTACCTGGGAACCCGGCTGGAGCATCCGGAAGGGGTGTGGGTGCTGGACGGCAGCGACTTTCCCAAGCAGGGGAGGAAGTCGGTGGGAGTGGCCCGGCAGTACTGCGGGAGGCTGGGGAAGGTGGCCAACTGCCAGGCGGGGATGTTCCTGGCCTATGTCAGCCCGTTGGGACGGGCATTGGTGGACAAGGGGCTGTATCTGCCCGAGAGTTGGACCTCGGACAAAGACCGGTGTGAGGCGGCGGGTGTGCCGGAGGATAGGCAGGGCTACCGGTCCAAGACGGAGTTGGCCTTGGAGATGGTGGGGCGGGCGCAGGAGCGGGGCCACCTGAAGGCTGGATGGGTCGCGGCGGACGACGCCTTCGGGATGTCGCCGTCCTTCCGGGAGGGCCTGGCGGCCTTGGGGATGTGGTACGTGCTGGACGTTCCGTCCGGCTTTACGGTGTGGCCGCCGGAGCCTGCCTGGACCAGTGCGGAGTATCAGGGATTCGGGCGTCCCCGCAAACCCAGGCTGCGAGACGGTCAGCGCCGGACCATGGAGCAGCGCAGCGACGAGTTGCCGGAGGAGGCCTGGCGTGAGATTACGGTGGCCGAGGGAAGCCAGGGGCCACGCAGCTACCTTTTCAGCGCCCAGAGGGTGCGACCGACCAGCAGGCGCAAGCCCGGCGAAATCCACTGGGCCGTCTACCGCCGGAACCGGGACGGCAGCGAACCCCGCTACTACCTGTCCAATGCTCCGGAGGATACCCCGTTGGAGACCCTGGCATACGTGGGAGGCTCCCGTTGGCGTATAGAAACGGAGTTTGAGACGGAGAAAAGCGACGTAGGCCTGGACGAGTACGAGACCCGCACCTGGGCTGGCTGGCATCACCACGTGGCCCTGTGCCTGCTGGGCGGAGCTTTTCTGCTGAGCCTGCAACAGGCTTGGGGGGAAAAAGATGCCCCGGATCACGAGGCCGCAGGTCTACCGGATGGTGCGGGAAATGCTGCCCCGGGAACGGTTCGGGCCAACCGAGTTGCTGCGGTGGCTTGAGGATACGCAGGACAGTAACGAACGGGCCAAACGCTCCCATGCCAAGCGCCGCGCCGCCATGCGGGCATCACCCCACATCCCTCCCTGAACTGACGTTGTAATACTAGGAGGCCCTCCGGAACCCCAGGGCGAAGCTCTGGGTGCTCCCAGCGCAAGGCCCGCAGGAACAACCGCATCGTCTCACAGAACAGGCCCAGCCGGGTGAGTGTGGCGATGTTGCTCATGATGTGGGTGGAGTCCAGCCGTTGCTTTCCGGTGCGTATGCCCAGCGCCTGGATGATCCGGTCCGTGGTCTCCTGGAAAGCCAGCCGGCCACCGTCGTGCTGCATCAGGCGAACTCGGAAGTTGTGGAGGGTCTTCTGGGGCAGGTGGGTCTCCTCGATGTCCAGCCGCAGGGCGTGGTGCCAGAGCAGGTTGAACTCTAGTTGTTCCAGAGCTTCATCGTCGGTGAGGTTGAACATCTCTTTGAGGAGGTGGACCCCGAGGACGGTCTGCACCGCCCGGTTGGGACGGCCGTTGTCCACGCAGTACATGGGAGCAAAGCGCTCCTCGTCAATCAGGGGGAGCGCCTCGTTTCGGAAAACCTCGGCCCAACTTCTCTCCAGACGCTTAGCCTTCTTCGGCGTCACCAGGAACTGGGACTGCCAGAGGCTCTCTTGCGGGTCTCGTATTCGGAACATCCTCCCCTCCCTCGGCCAGGCGCTGCCCCAACGCCCTTTCCCCACATTATCCTCCCATTGCCCCCGGAGGACGAGGGGTTTTTACGAGGGAATCAGGGTTGGATGAAAGCAAAAATAGCGGGGGCCAAGGCCTTCCCCCACCTCGAGCTTCGGGGGAGAATTGGGGGTAAGACGGCCGGTGGTTTCATCGAAATTGAACTGAAAAATCACATTGGGCCCAGGTTGATCCTTAGGGGGCTCCATTACATTATCGAAGAGGCGGGCGATATGGGGCACGTAGGCGAACTTGTTGGATGGGTCCGTCTGAATCGCGTGGGCGCCAATGTCAGTAGCCACCCAGTCGATAGGCGGTTCTCCCACTGCTCCATCAACCCCAATAGGATGTACCCCCACATGCCCGGCTTGATAATAGGCCGATAGCAGATACTTGCCCTTGCGATCGGTTCCCAAATAAGCGGACCATTCTTCAGTGCAGACCTTCCCGATCTGAGTGAGCCCTCCGGTGCCTTGGTCTATCCGCCAGCTAGATATCCCTGGAGGTTCGCGATGCCCGACGTATAGAAATCGGCGGTCCGGGCTCATCGCCAACATTGATGGCGCATCAGACACCGGCACCTCCGCACTAGGCGTTAGCTTACCCGACCCGGCGTCCACGGTGAATACTGATATCTTGTTATCGTCCTGCTGGGAAACATACATGTAATAAGGCATTTATCGACCTCTTCCGATTTCCTAGACCGTACCATTACGAATGCCTTCCGTTTCTGTCAAAGTTACGCAGCGGCCAGCTCCGCCACTGCTTCCCTCGAGCTAGCAATCATGGCTTGACGGGGAAAGATTCTTTTCATTAACAATGCGTGTACCTCCGGTTCCCGATCAGCGCAACCGTCTTCAATTACTAGTCCACGTCTGTGCCAAAGAACGCGTTTACGCGGTGCTTCACAACGACTGGTTCATCCTGCAGGGGCGTCACTGACGGGTGAATCAAAGCCAGGGGATCCAAAGCCGGGGATTGGCCAGACGTTTTCCTAGAACTGAACGTTTTATTCAGATCAGAGATTTCTGGAAAACCCGGCCGGAAGTTCACTACTATGTACGCAACGAAGACCCCTGCATCACGAGCGGCGTCAAGTACCTCTTTGGCCCGCTCGAAAGATTGGCGTTCCCGCACGATCGGATTCTCACCCATACTATCAGTGTGAAAATCAGCCATCAGCAGCGCTGTCTTGCCTTTGTCGAGCTTGAGTTCCGCCAAGATTTCCTCCTTTTCAGGCCTGAGTGGCTGACGCGTCTACGCGGATACTCCCAAAGCCTTTCGGACTGCGTCTCCAATTGGGGTGTCCAAAGCGTCCTGGACGATTTCGTTCGGGTCAGCTCCCATTGGTATCCCTCCCGCCACTTCTAGCATTCGGTTGGGCGACCATTCCCTGTGTGTCAAGGTGAGTGTAAACAGGGCATTCCTCAGGGTCAATAGCGGCCAACAGCGTATCGGATATCGGGCGTGTTATCGATAACCGATTCCTTCAGATCCACAAAGGGTGTAACCTAGGTAAGACACGGCTGCGGCTGTTCAGCGCAGCAAGACGGAATGGCTGAAAAGCTGGCAATCATATACGGAGGTAAGCTGGACTAATCTCTCGCGATACCGAAACTGACTGAAAACACAGTTTCAAGCCACCGTATTAGATTAGGAGGGAAATCCATGGAATATGACCTGTTAATCAAGAACGGTCGAATTGTTGACGGCTCCGGTATGCCGGCGTTTCATGGGGACGTCGGTGTTAAGTCCGGCAAGATAGTGGAGCGCGGCAAACTTGGCGGTATCGCCAAGCGGGTTATTGATGCCGACGGCTTGGTGGTGGCGCCGGGGTTCGTGGACAATCATTGCCACTATGACGCCCAAGTGACCTGGGACTCCCTTTGCACCTTTTCCTGCTATCACGGCGCCACCACCGTGGTCATCGGGAACTGCTCGTTGTCCCTGGCACCCGTAAGGCCCGGAAGCCAGGACCGCCTATCAGAGTTCCTGTCGTACGTGGAAGCGATCCCCATGGACGTGCTGCGGACCGTGGACTTCTCCTGGGAGACCGTCCCCCAATATATGGACTCCCTGGAAACGCGGTTGGGGGTGAACGTGGGGACCCTAGTCGGCCACTCTGCGGTCCGGCACTACGTCATGGGCGACGAGTGTCAAGGCCGGGCGGCCACAGCGGACGAAATCGCAGCCATGCAGGACATCGTCCGTGAATCAATCAACGCCGGGGCCTTGGGGCTTTCCATCTCCAAGAACATGGGCCATACCGACCCGCAAGGTGTTTTGGTGCCGGCCGTGCATGCCACCGAGGATGAGATCTTCGCTTTGGGTGATGTTCTCCGGGAACTGGGCACGGGTATCATCCAAGGAGGCGGTGGCCGTGATGCGGAGATGAAGAACCGCCTGATGAGCCGGCTTTCCGAGGCCACGGGGCGGCAAGTCGTTTACAACAACCTGGGCCAGACCGTCCGCAACCCCAATGGGTGGAAAGAGCTCATGGCAATCGTGGACGAGACCTCCCGGGCTGGCATTCGGGCCTATCCTCTGTGTAGCCCACTGAGCAATGCGTCGCGCTTCACCATGCGAAACTGCCAGTTGTTCCGGGGCATTCCTACCTGGTTCCCCATACTCAGGGCCTCAGACGAGGAGAAGCTGCAAGCGTACAAGGACCCCCAAGTCCGCGAGAACCTGCATGCCGAGGCGGTGGACTGGACCGGCGACAAGTCGGACACCAATCTGGCACTCAACTGGTTTGACTACATGTGGGTGGATGAGCCGGTGCTTGAGAAAAACCGTGCCCTGGCCGGCAAGACCATTCGCGAGCTGGCCGAAGCCCAGGGCAAGGGGATCATCGACGCGTTTCTGGACCTGGTGGTCGAGGAGAACCTAGACACCAGCTTCAAACATGGCAACAACAACGTGGACCGGGACGCCGTGGCCAACATTCTCAACTACCCCAACGCTATCGTGGGGCTTTCGGACGGCGGGGCCCACGTGCAGTTCCAAGGTGGGTACGGATACAGCACTCACCTACTAGGGTATTGGGTGAGGGAGCAGGAGATCATGTCCTTAGAGCAAGCGGTGCGCCGGTTGACTTTTGAATCGGCCTCGACCTTCGGCATCTACGACCGGGGGCTGCTCCATCCGGGCATGGCCGCCGATATCACCATTTTCGACCCGGACACGGTCAAGCCCACCAACGAGGAAGTGGTCCATGACTTCCCCAAGGGCGCCTGGCGCATCCGGACGTTGGCTGAGGGCATCAAGCGTACCATCGTCAACGGCGAGGTGCTGATTGAAGACGGTGAACATACCGGCGCTCTGCCTGGCAAGGTGATGCGAAACGCTCTTTACCATGCCAACCAAGGGTAGGAGCCGCAGGCCGCCTTAATCCCAGAGTCAGGCGGCGGCATTCATACACCGGAGAAAGGAGGGACCATGATTTACGAGATGCGGACCTACACTCTTAAGCCCGGCACGGTGGCCGAGTTCGAATCCCGCTTTGCAGAGAGACACTCATACCGGGAGAAGCATTCCAAGCTGGGAGGATTCTGGCACACCGAATTCGGCCCTCTAAACCAGGTCATTCACGTTTGGATCTATGAAGACCTGAACCAACGGTTGGCCGCAAGAGAGGCAGCAAACAACGACCCCGACCTGCAACGAATACCCGGAGGACGGGAGTTCGTGATCGAGCAGGAATCGGATATTTTCATGCCGGCTCCCTTCATGCGGCCCATGGGCGGCGACCAGGCCTTGGGTGACCTCTACGAGATGCGGATATACACCTACCAGCCGGGGGCTATATCCAAGGTCATCGATAGTTGGAAGGGATCGATCTCCGCCCGGGAGAAATACTCGCCTTTGGCCGCCGGCATGTACACCGAGCTGGGTGCGCTGAACAAATGGGTGCACATCTGGCCGTACAAGGACTTAAACGAACGGACCCGCATCCGTGCCGAGGCCACCAGGGACCCCAACTGGCCTCCGACCCCGTCCACACGGGAGTTCCTGGTTAAACAGGAGAACAAACTGCTGATACCCGCCGCCTTTTCCCCCATGCACTAGGCGCCAGTGGCGGGCATTCTCGGACCGTCTTGGATGGAGTATCTTCGTAGAGACCACCCAGGCGGTCAAGTCACCTGGGTCCAAGGAGATTTAACAAATTCGGAGGCCATCATGGCAAGGATGCCTGTTCCTACTAGAGAAAGCGTACCCGAACAATACCGCAGTGTGTTCGACGAGATAGTCGAGGCCCGGGGTGGTCCCCCGGAAACGGGACCAGGAACTGTCACCCTAAACAGCCCAGAGGCAGCCAAGCGCTGTAATAATTTGTCCGACTATTTGCGCAACGGCTCCGGTCTACCGGCCAAGCTACAAGAGTTGGCGATGCTCACCGTGGCCAGGGAGTTGGACTGTCAGTACATCTGGAACGCCCACGCTGCTGCGGGCCGGCGGGAAGGCCTTAGCGACGCCTTGGTCGATGCCATCCGGGACAAAAAGGATCTTCCCAGCCTGCCGGCCGACGAGGCCGCGGTGGTGAACTACGGGCGGGAGTTCTTCCGGACTCATAAGGTCAGCGATGCTGCTTTCCAAGCGGCCCAGCAAGAGTTCGGGGTTCACGGCCTGACCAACTTGACCAACCTGATGGGCTACTACGCCCTGCTGGCTTTCAACGCCAACGCATTCCAAATCGATCTTCCTGCGGAGCGCACGGAAGCCACCCTCCCCGTCTAGGTGGGTCTCGCCAGGATTCCCCAACTGCGGTTCGACTTAGGTTGGGCCTTAATGTAGCGTGAATGGTGGACACCGGATATTCCGGCAACGGCGAGTTTCGAGTCGCGATTGACGGCGACTCGGTGTCGTTGCCGGGTAATCGTATTGGCGCTCACAAACCTGTTTGGGACACCGGAAGAGGTGGTCGACAAGATCCATCTGGTTTCCGAGGCCTTTAACGCAGACGAGATAATGTTCGAGTGCAACTGGACCTCATCGGTCCCTCGAGAAGTCGTGATGGATACCCTGAGGTGCATCACCGACAAGGTGATCCCCGCGTTCAAGTAACACAGTATATCAGCCAATATTACCAAGAAGTAAGGCCCAAATCCTAGGCTCAGAAGCACCTGTGGCAGGGATTTAGGGTCGCTGGCAAGCGGTAGTTATGGGTTAAGACTCCATTTGTTTAACATCAGCACAAATATGTGTAAGGAGGAACAAAAAATGGCTGATCAAGATATTGCTCTTATGGCCCACCTGATGCGCCGCGCCGGTTTCGGGGCAAGCCGTGACGACTTGGAAGCTTATGTAGCCAAGGGCTATGACGCGACGGTGGAAGAGCTACTCAATCCGGAGACACAGCCCGGTGTTGAAGAAGACCTGATGCTCAGATATAACCAAAGTTTTCGTGAGTCTAACCAAGCCAGGGACCAGCAGTGGATCTACCGGATGATCAATGACCCCCGTCAGCTCCAGGAGAAGATATCCCTCTTCTGGCACACTATCCTCTGTGCCGGCAACACCAAGATAGATAGCGGCTATGAGATGCACAGAATGATCAATATGTTCCGGGAGAAGGGCAGGGGCAGCTTCCGAGACTTGCTCATCGAGCTCTCCCGTACCCCAGGCATGGTCTACTACCTGGACAACTCAGAAAGCCATAAGACCGCAGTCAACGAGAACTACGGGCGGGAGCTCTTGGAGTTATTCTCACTGGGCGTTGGCATGGACGAGCAGTTCAACTATAGTGAGGATGACGTCAAAGTCTGCGCCCTGGCTTTCACCGGCTGGAACATCGCCCCGGCCTACCCGCCATTCCCCTACGGCCGCAGCCAGTGGCAGTTCCGCTTCGACCCGGCCGACCACGACGATAGCGTGAAGACCTTCCTGGGCGAGACTGGCCGCTGGAACGGTGATGACATCATCGACATCATCTGCAAGCAGCCCGCCGCCGCCCGATTCATCGCGCGGCACATGTACGATTTCTTCGTCGCTGACGACGTGCCGGTCCCCTCGTGGCGCCAGACTCCGCCGCGAGACCCGGAAGCCATTAAACTGCTGGAGCAGGCTTACTTCGACTCCGACTACAATATCAAGGCCATGCTGCGGGCCTTGTTCACCTCAGACTACTTCAAGTCGGAAGAGGTCCGCTTCGCCAAGGTCAAGAACCCGGCGGAAATGGTGGCCGGCACCTTGCGCTTGGTAGGCGATCACCGGGAACACAAGATAGGTCTCTGGGAGCTAGCCCAGGAGTCCACGTATATGGGCATGAACCTGATGGACCCGCCCACGGTGGAAGGCTGGCATACCGGTCACGAGTGGATTGACAGCGGCACCCTGGTGGAGCGCATTAACTTCGCTTCCGAGTACCTGGGCCAGACTGACCTTCCCGGTGTACAGTCCCTGGTCAATCACCTCATGGCCCTGGGCGAGACCCTCTCCCCCGCGCAGTTCGTTGAGGCGAGTATCGACCTGGTGGGCACGCTGAACCTCACCGAACCTACCCGGCAGGAGTTGGTCGCCCACGCCCAGAAAGGTGGTGATGTGAGCAACGGCACCGAGGCAGATCGGGCCGAGTTCACCCGCCGCGCGGGTGAGATGTTCCAGATGATCGCCTCGACCGCAGAGTTCCAGTTCGGCTAAAATCGCGCAGAATTTTCTAGTGGAGGATTAGCATGGTTTCTACGCAAAAAGATCCGGTCCTGGCGGTGCTGTCCTTATCGGGAGGTAATGACGGCATCCACACGGTGATCCCTTACGCCAACCCGCTGTATCGGGACTTCCGACCTTTTCTAAGCGTCCCTGAAGACCAAGTTCTCAAGCTTAATGATGAAGTAGGACTGAACCCCAGTATGGGTCCCTTGAAGAAATTCTGGGACGAGGGCAAGCTAGCCGTCTTCCTGGGCATCGGCTATCCCAACCCCAGCTACTCCCACTTCCGCTCTATGGACATCTGGCACACCTGCGACCCGGACAAGGTGGCCACCGAGGGCTGGTTGGGTAAGGTTCTCGCGGACTTGGACCCCAACAGGGAAAACGTGCTGACTGGCGTCAACTTCGGACGCGGCCTACCCCGGGCCCTGGCCAAAGAGGGTGTGCCCGTGGCTTCGGTGGGCGACTTGGAGACCTACGGTCTGCTGACCGGCATTCAGGGTGACGAGAGAAACAACGCCCTGGACGTCTTCGGCCGGATGTATGGCCCAGCCATCGGCAATGGCTACGCGATGGACTACATCCGCAGCACCGGCACCGACGCTCTAAAGGGGGCCGACATCCTGGCCACCGCGCCGCATATGTATACTTCCAACGTGGAATACTCCAGTACCGTGGTGGGCCAGTACATGAAGAACATCGCCCAGACCCATTTCGCCGACTTCGGCACCCGGGTGCTGTTCACCACCTCCCCGTACAACGGCTTCGACACCCACGCCGCTGAGGCCACGGCCCACGCCGCTCTGTGGAGCGACGTGTCCGATTCGGTGGAGAATTTCTTTGCCGACCTGCGAGACCACGGCAAGGCCGAGAACACGCTGCTGTTCCTGTTCTCCGAGTTCGGCCGTCGTATCATGGACAACGGCTCTGGCACCGACCATGGCGCAGCCAGCGTGGCATTCGCCGTTGGCGATAAGGTTAAAGGTGGCGTTTACGGCGTTTACCCATCCATGGAGCGCAAGGACCATATTGAGGGCGGCAACCTGGCGCCCACCATGGACTTCCGGCAGGTCTACGCCACCATCGTGGAAGACTGGTTCGGTCAGGATCCGGTCCCCGTGGTTGGCGGTAACTTCGAGAAAATCCCGTTCCTGTAGGCCAATCCAGCAAAGGCTAATAGGACACCCACTCTGTACGTTGGTGCGGTGGCATTGCCGCCTGCCCCTAGGTGATGGAAACCCATATGAGCCGCTCCGGTGACGCAAGGCGAACCTCGGAGTGGCCCGGCTAACCAAGTAATGACGAGGTAAGAACGATGAGCACCCATTTCTTTGGGCTCACAGACTGGAATTTCCAGTATAGTCACTCCCTGGGCCGTAACGAGTTCGCCGGCACAGGGTTCCGTAACGCGGTAGACCTGGCCTTGGGCACCAATGATGTAGTGTATGTGTTGAACCGGTCCCGCGAGGACCGGCCCGATGGCGTTCGCGTATCGGTGGTCACGCTTGACGAGACCTACATTAGCGAATTCGGTGGCTACGGCGAGGGCGATGGCCAATTCATCTGGCCTACGGGCATCGCCCTGGATAGCGAGGGGAATGTCTATGTCGCTGACGAGTTGCTGAATCGGATTTCGATCTACACCAAGGATGGCGAGTTTGTCCGCAAATGGGGCACGGCCGGTTCTGGCAACGGACAACTGGATAAGCCAGCGGGTTTGGCGATCAGTGAGGAAGGCACCCTGTACCTCACCGACAGCCGGAACCACCGGGTTCAGAGTTTCACCCTGGATGGAAAGTACCTCGGCACGTTCGGCTCCTTCGGCAGCGAGCCGGGCCAGTTGAACATGCCCTGGGGTATCACCCTGGATAAGGATGGACTTGTGTACGTGGCCGACTGGCGCAATGACCGGATCCAGGTATTCACCCCCAGCGGCCAATGGCAGGCCAGCTTCGGGTCGTCGGGAACGGGGATTGGCGAGTTCAACCGCCCCAACAGTGTAGCGGTGGATAAGGACGGCCTCATCTATGTGCTTGATTGGCTGAATGACCGCGTCCAGGTACTGAATCGGGACGGCCGGTTCATCACCGTCCTCTACGGGGAGCACCAGCTATCCCAGTGGGGCAAAGACAAACTGCTGTCCAACCCGGACATGATCCAGCAGCGTGCCCTAGCCTATAGCTGGGACGAAGGCGCTTTCGAGAAACGACTCTCCGCCCCCTGCGCGGTGAAGGTAGACGATCGAAACCGCATCGCCGTACTCGAGAATACCGCCGGGCGAATTCAGATTTACCAGAAGACCGATACACCGGTGCTGGTCTAGGTTCGCAACAGCCGGAGCCCAAGGCCAGCCAACATTCAATCTAGATCATCCTGAGGGGATGGAGCAGAAGGGGTAGCCTAATCCGGGAAAGGCTACCCCTTTTGGAATTGGCGATAGAGGATTCTTGGCTGCACTCGCCAGCCGGCTCATCCCCAGGGCAAACGGCTAGATATCACCCATTTATTGGGTGTTGGCAATGGTCGAGACGGGGGGAACAACTTTTCTCCCGTCGCTGCATCTTCTACCGTAGTGGCACTAACTGGACAGTTTTTCGCCGCCTCCAGAATCTCACCCGCCCTGGACCGCACCATTCTTGCATAGTATTAGCTGTATCCCGTCATTTGAAGCGCGGCAACGGTTTGCTCAATAAAGAGAGCCCTGTGTAAATTAACTGCACAAGGTAAGAAATCAGTAGTTTTTCAGGAAGTCTTGGCTATTCGCTGCAGCAATTTGTGTTCCTCATCAATCCGATTGCCGAAATTAGTTTCGAACGTCGTAGGATCGCCGTTAAAAAGAGTACGGTAGAAAGTGTACGCTGCTAGGTATGTCCCGGCGACAGTTGGATGACTGCCATCTTCAGCGTGTAACACCGGTTCGTCGTGTTTGGCGAGCAGATTCTGCCAAGCAGTACCCACTGGGACGACCATCGCCCCAAGCTCCATTCCGATTTTGTTGTAACCGTCGGTCAGTAATTTCTGATTCTCCGGTTCCTTTTTTCGTGCCCAGGTCATGTACAATTTTCGCGCCGCTTTCCTTCATGGCGGGCACGAATTCGCGGACATTCTCATGGAATCGATTGGCGTTCTTGACTGGCAGGGTGCTCTGCTCCTGGAACACGACGTAGTCCCATTTCCCGCTGGTGATCGTATTAGCGGCACCGCCATTCCAATGACGACGCAAAGATGCTCCACCCGCCGAGATGACCTTGTATTCGATAATGATGCCCTTGCCTGCTTTAGCGATCACGCTCAGCAAACCAGGTAAGTCATTCTTCGTTGTGAAACTATTACCGATGAAGAGCATTCGGACTGTTTTTCCTGCCATGAACTTCACCTCAGACTAGTGTGTGCGATTGTCCAGAAGGACTCTATTGTGCGCCCGAACTCTAATAATCAAACGTGGCGGTCAGGCTTGGAGACCCTGGAGAGGTTTGACCCGCGCCTGAAGGGATTCTCCAGATGGTGTAGGCTCCCTCAAAGCGCCCAGGTTAGAAACGGGCTGGATGTTTTGCACGCCGCCAAGGCTGCCGAATCGGATGCTAAGGGCGTTCAGACTGAGGATCCAGGCGGCAGGCCTCGCATGAATCCGAGAAGATACAACAAAGGAACCGACACAAGATGGCTGAATCGCTAGTCACGTTCGAAAGAAAACCAAAGGCACGGTACTTGCTGGCCGGATGACGACGACAGTGGTCTAACGGCGGCCGAATCTCCAGCGGACTCCCAAGATACCTGATAGAGAGACTTGGGGCCGAAAAGATCGGAGAAATGGACCGGACTGTCTCGGATCTCTGCTATCCCTTCCAAGTGGCCGGGACCCATGACACCTACCGGCCCAAAACCTCTTATTCAGAGGGATTGCCAGCAGGTCCATTGCAACGTGAGAATGCCTTCTACGACGCTGGGAACGGGTTGATCATCTTTCTGGGTGAAGAACCCTGGCTCCAGATAGAGCTGTATGGCGAAGCCTTCTTTCAGGGCGTCAAGGACCTAGGAATCAGCCAGACAGTGGCAGCTGAGGGTGTTAACGGGTCCGCGCCGCCAGATCTGGAACGCCGGATCAACTGCGTGTACAGCAAGGTGGAGATGAAGGAGACCCTTGAACGGTACGGCGTAATGTTCTCCAGTTACGGTAGCGACGGAGGTAGAGGCCCAACCATAGGCATGGCCTTAGTGACCCTGGCCCACTATCAATATCCGGATGTCGAGATGTTCCGGCTCGGCGCGATGGTTCCTCTGTACCCGTTTACGACTAGTGGGAAAGAGCAGGTGGGTATCGACATCGATCATCAGTCATATTACGACATCATGGGCCGTGTCCGGTCCATGTTTAAATTAGACTTGGACCTCAGTGAACTTCGCAGCATGGGCGAGTCTGAATCCGGCCAGTTGGAGGAAAGACTGAAGGAGATAGGCGAAGCCAACGCCGAAGCGAACCAACTGATCGACAGGATCCGTGAGGACTACGTTTACACTCCTTTTGTTGAACCTGTTGATCTGGATCCGGCCTTGGATGATGCTCTAAATGACATCTTGAGAGGCTTCGATAGCTAACTGCCGTCTCGGGGAGCCGAAAGACTGCACCGAAATGGGAGTCCTGAACCGGCTGCCTGATTCAGTGTAAAATGCGGGATCACCGAAAGGACCTGGTTATTGCCACCGCCTCTAACCTTTGAGAGGCAGGGAATTATTGGAACTTAGTTGGAACCAAATGATCCTGTTGTTTGACACCAAGCAAACTTATGATGATCAACGTGGACTCAGCGCTCATGCGCTAAACGAAGATCAATCAGATCTCAGCAGTACCTAGGATACCCATAATCTATAGTTACGGGAGAAATGAACCCCGAGATCACCCAAACGCTCGAGTCATTACAGGCGTTTAGGGTTGACCTCTCATTCCTGACTGAATATCAGGTTCTAGAGCAGCTCGTAAACCCAATGTTTAACGACTTGGGGTGGAGAAGCAGTGAGGATTTGGAAACTCTCGAAGACATTGGATTGTCATGCCTTTGGTGAGCAATTCACATCCTCTAATGATGTTGAAACCGCTAACGCTTGAATCGCCGGTGATGCCGCGTGACAGATTATCAAAGCTACTTGGATATGCCTATAACCGGAACGCAGATTGGACTGTTGTCACCAACTTCGACCACATCAGTGTTTATCAAACTCGCTGGCTCAATGCGCACACGATGGCAATTCCATCCCTAGACTTGACCAAAGATTTGTATTTGACGCAACCGGACCGGTTGTCTGTGCTATCACCTGAGTCCGTTGCGACCGGCCACCTGTCCAGAATTCTCGGTGCGAAAGACCGAGAAACCTTATTGCCTGTACACGAGTTGCTGTTCCGGCACTTTCAACGTTGGCGCCAAGCACTTTTGACGTATGGTGGGGAACGTCCGGTGCCAGATATCACCGCCCTAGACCAGGAAATTCAACGATTTTTCAACCAACTTATATTACTCCGATGCCTGAAGACACAGGGCGATTAGGCTCATTGACTCTCCGGGGCGTGTACCAGACGTGGGCGAGCGCCCCGCCTCGCTCGGAGTTAAAAAGTGGGATCCATAGTTTGGTACTTGCGTTAGGTCATCGGACAAACTCGGAATTATTCAGTTGGCCCGAAATGTTGGATACCGTTCTTGATGATCAACTCCTACAAGGAATAATAGAAGGACTATACCGCGTTGAGCTGACTGTTTCCGTCGACTTCGGATTGATTAAGGCCGATATTCTTGGAGGTATGTATGAGCATTTTCTCTCGTCCGTAGCCAGAGAGTCGACGGGTGAAGACCGTCTAAAATCGGCGCGCTCCCCCCGCTTAATCCCAGAGCCTCCAATTACGGTAGCGGATGTCCGAAAGGAAAGGGGAATATATTTCACGCCTCCCAGCTTAGCGGAATACATCACCTCAGTCGCATTTGATGCATGGTACGGTGGAGATGGTGCTCGATCCAAACGGATTCCAAAGGTATTAGACTTTGCATGTGGTTCGGGAACATTCCTTGTCGAGTCATGACCAAAATGAAGAATGAGAGTCGTCAATCTGAAGAGGAACGGGCCCGGGCAGCAGTTTCAAGGCTATTTGGTGTTGACGTATCCAGAATCGCCGCCGATGACGCGATTGCGAATCTACTTCACGCATCTATGTTGCCATTGGATGATGTAGGACTGCTTGAGCAGAATATTCGTGTTGGGAATTCCCTCATATCCAATGAAGAGGTTATGCGAGGTAATTTCGGCGAGTTGAACGATTCAAAGCCCGCAATCCCCTGGAACGAACTTGGACTCGACCCGGACGACGATGGCAAATTTGATATTATCCTCGCCAACCCACCTTTCAAACCAACCGAGCAAGTGCAACATGGTCCTGAGAGGGAGTATTACGAGAGCCAATATTCCGTAGCGCGAGGTCGATGGGATCAATCATTTCTATTTCTCGAGCTCGCATTGAAGCTCATTAAAGAAGATGGAGTCATTGGACTCGTCATGCCCGCTAGCGTTCTAAAGTCCGAAGCAGGAAGAACAGTACGTCGATTAATTGAAGACCGAGATGCCTTGTTTCAGGTCGTGGATTTCACCGACAAACTTGTATTCTCAGGTGTATCTACTCACACGGCCTTGGTTTTTCTAAAGCCTAATTGGCGTGGGAGCGTGAAACATACTGAAATTCGGGAACTTCTTGAGAGCGAGACGGGACGTGGCTGGTTTTTTAACCACCTTCTAAATGGACACGAGCTATCTGAGTTGCCAGTCTCGATATCGGAGGCAGGCAAACCTCAATCGCTTGGCGCGCCTTGGGTATTTGCCAGTGCGAGAGAGCTTGAACTGAAGCAGAGGATAGAACTGAAGGGCACTACATATTCCACAGAATTCACTGTGGATCAGGGCGTTAAGACAGGTCTGAACGAGGCGTTTATTGTGGAGGAGGTTGCCCGGGAAAGCTCGGGCTACGTCGCTGTAAATACTCCGTTTGGAATCCGAACAATCGAAAGCACCTACCTGCGCACCGCTGTCCTTGGTGAAGATATCTCCAGGTATTCGTTGTCTCCGGGAACAAGGCGTCTAATTTATCCCTATCAAGCCGACGGGTCGGTGGTTCCGGAAGATGTTTTGGAAGAGGAATCCCATAATCTTTGGCTCTATTTGAATGAATGGAAAACTCAGCTGTCTAATAGACGTTCGTTAAAACGAGTATCTGGCCCTTGGTACTCTTTTATTTGGCCCCGAGGCTCGTGGCTCAATCAACCCAAGATTCTGGGTCCTGATTATGCACAGCAAAGTTCATTTGCTTTTGATTCCACCGGGGAGATAGTCCCTGTGGGCGGAAATGCACTGGTAGCAGCTGGCATGGATTTCAGGATTGTTCTTGCTATTCTGAACAGGTCACTGATGAATTGGCACATAACGAAGTCTAGCGTCCGCAAACGTGGTGCCTATTTTGCTTTCTACGGGCGTTTTATCGAGAATTTACCACTAGTCAACGTGTCGATGCTGCCCGACTCTTCCACGCTGGAGAATTTGATAGTTAATCGTGTTGATCAAATTCTTGAACTTCATGTTCAACTCAATAAAGAAGGCGTTGAAGGATTATTGAGTTCTCAACTTGCATCAGCTGTTGCGGGCGTAAACCGTGAAATAGATGAGCTCGTCCTTCAACTCTACGAAACATATGAATTCACAGACGTGATTTAGGGGCAGTGATGCCACCTGTTGCCCCTCCAAGAATCGGAAGCTAAGCTGGTTGCTCGGCGACTCGATAAACTTCATGCATTGTTGAGCAAACTTGATTCCCTCGCAAAAAGGCCTGTTTGAGATGAACCCTGGCGTGCGAAGGGGCCTGGAAGGGAGGAGGCCACGGGATGCCGGCTGCTGGCCTCACCGCACCATCTGCCGCGCTCAGGACAAGCGTGATCCCGTTGCGCTACCCCTTCCGTGGCTCAGGGCACCCGGTG
The DNA here is from genome assembly GCA_963665155.2 of Dehalococcoidia bacterium. Lineage (GTDB taxonomy): Bacteria > Chloroflexota > Dehalococcoidia > Lucifugimonadales > UBA3495 > UBA1141. The sequence goes on from OY761986.2 coordinate 18,311, forward strand.
GAAGCTGTGGAGCGGCGCCCTCATGCGGCCGTGACCGCAGGTACCGTCCCGACCGCCCGCTGAGCCGTGTTCTCCATCTCCACCAGGCGTGCATGGACCATCCGCTTGAAGTTGCACGCCAACGCCTTCAGGTAGACGGCAAGCCGCACCCGACGGCCCCCTCGCACCCGCAAGCGCCCAAGCCCGTGGGCGCGCTTCAGCTCGGAGTTCGTTCCCTCGATCCCGGCCCTTATGGCATACCGCTTGCGCCACTCCTCGGTGGCCTCGGCCCTCCGGCGCCGCTCGATGTTCACCTTCACCAGGTCCGCCTTGAGGACGTAGGCCCCCGCACGCCGGTCCAGCTTCACTGGGCAACGGGACCGCAAGGGGCAGGGCTCGCATGTTGTCCTGGCAAAGTGGACCTCTACCCGCTCCGGCGCATCCTCCAACTCGTGCTCCTCGATGGACGGGTGGCCGGCGGGGCACACCGTGGCCTGCTCCCCTGTGACGTCGATCTGAAAGTCCGCGGCGGTGAGCGGCGGTGGTCCGTCACCCTCTCCTTCGTGCGAGTTCCCCGGCGCCGACCCCGCCACCGGGCTCACCAGTTCCGTTCCCCGGCGCGAGGCTTCGAAGGCATTGCGGCCCGACCCCTACGCCGTGTCGGCGAAGAGCTCGTCCGGTCGGACCTTCCGCTCCGCGAGCCCGTCAACGACCGGCACGCTCACGTCGGTGTCGCTCCCACTCGAGGGGGTCACCTCCACGTGGGTGATGAGCTGGGTGGCGTTCTCCTCGTGGCAGGTCTCCGCCACCTGCACCTCGTACCCCTTCCCCTTGTGGCCGCTGTAGGTCACATCCGGGTCGTGGGGCGATTGCAGCGAGTCGGCGGACACCTGCTTCGGGTCCTTCAAGGCCACGGGCACCTTGCATTCCCCAGCATCGTCGTCATCGTCCCTGGGGCGCCCGTCCCGGTGTTTGCCCACATGGCACTGCTCCCGCAGCAGCCGCTCCAGCAGCCGGTACTCCTCCAGCTGGGCAGCAGTCGTGCCATGGAACCGGTCCACCAGCCGGTAGAGGTCCCGGGCACAGACCGAAAGGCGTCGCCGACCCTCCCCCGTGCGGGCGTCCTCGTAGTGGGTCGCCTCGTCTTCTTCCTTCAAATAGCGCCCTAGGAGGCCCTCCGGAACCCCAGGGCGAAGCTCTGGGTGCTCCCAGCGCAAGGCCCGCAGGAACAACCGCATCGTCTCACAGAACAGGCCCAGCCGGGTGAGTGTGGCGATGTTGCTCATGATGTGGGTGGAGTCCAGGCGTTGCTTTCCGGTGCGTATGCCCAGCGCCTGGATGATCCGGTCCGTGGTCTCCTGGAAAGCCAGCCGGCCACCGTCGTGCTGCATCAGGCGAACTCGGAAGTTGTGGAGGGTCTTCTGGGGCAGGTGGGTCTCCTCGATGTCCAGCCGCAGGGCGTGGTGCCAGAGCAGGTTGAACTCTAGTTGTTCCAGAGCTTCATCGTCGGTGAGGTTGAACATCTCTTTGAGGAGGTGGACCCCGAGGACGGTCTGCACCGCCCGGTTGGGACGGCCGTTGTCCACGCAGTACATGGGAGCAAAGCGCTCCTCGTCAATCAGGGGGAGCGCCTCGTTTCGGAAAACCTCGGCCCAACTTCTCTCCAGACGCTTAGCCTTCTTCGGCGTCACCAGGAACTGGGACTGCCAGAGGCTCTCTTGCGGGTCTCGTATTCGGAACATCCTCCCCTCCCTCGGCCAGGCGCTGCCCCAACGCCCTTTCCCCACATTATCCTCCCATTGCCCCCGGAGGACGAGGGGTTTTTACGAGGGAATCAAACTTGGGTGGGAACTGCAGAGAATTGTGCGATTCCCTAGATTGGTGGTCGGCGCTTGTGCCACTCGGTGGCTTGTTCGTAGGCATGGGCGGCGCGCAAGACCGTCAGCTCATCAAAGGGTCGGCCAGCCAGTTGCAAAGCGTAGGGCAGGCCCGCATCGGAGAAGCCGCAGGGGATTGAAATGGCGGGCATACCCGTTATGTTGTAGGGCCGGGTATATTGAGTCAGGGCGGGGGTGGTGCCTAAGGAGGTTTCGCCCGCTTGTACTCGGGCGGCCAGCAGTTGGGGCGCTGTCACCGGCTCTGTCGGACCGGCCAAAAGGTCCACATCTTCCAACAACTTTCGTGCCTGGCTGTCGAACAGTGTCCTCCCTTGCTGGGCACGTAGGTAGTCGGCTGAGCTTATGAACAAGCCAGCTTCCAGTCGCAAGCGTATCGGCGGGTAGAGCTTGTCGGCGTCTTTGATCAACAGGTCCCTGTGGTATGCGGAGGCTTCCGCCATGAGGATAGCCGTTGATATCGGGGAAGCGTCTTTGAACATGGGGAATGCTACCGGGGTTACCACGGCGCCTAAGGATTCAAGCAGGTCCAAGGCGACCCGGACTGCTTGGCCCACCCCCGGGTCGAGGGGAGCATCGAAATACTCCTGAGGGACGCCTATTCTCAGGCCCCGAACATCGCCGGTCAGTGCGGTGGTGTAGTCGGGCACATCCACCTTTGCCGATGCTACGTCCTTGGGGTCATGGCCAGCGATTACATTCATAGTGAGGGCGGCGTCTTCTACTGTTCGCACCATGGGCCCAGGGTGGTCCAATGACCAAGACAACGGGGTAAGCCCGCGGCGGCTGACCAAGCCGTAGGTTGGTTTCAGCCCTACGATGCCACACAATGCCGCGGGAATACGGATGGAGCCTCCGGTGTCGCTGCCCGTTGTAATGGTGCATTGACCCGCAGCGGTAGCCGAGCCGGAACCGCCGCTGGAACCACCGGTTACCAATTCCGGGTCCCACGGGTTGTGCATATGGCCGTAGTCCGGGTTCTCACCGGTTGGTCCATAGGCGAATTGGTGCATGTTTAGCTTACCCAAGAGGATGGCTCCCGCTTCGCGGAACTTGGTAGCGACGGTGCAGTCTTCCGCCGGTATGAAGTTGTCGAAAATCTTGGAACCCGATGTGGTGCGAACCCCGGCAGTGTTGAATAGATCTTTCAACCCCAAGGGGATGCCGTGGAGCGGCCCCCTATATTTTCCTGCCTGTATCTCCGATTCGGCGCGGCGTGCAGCCGCTCGGGCTTGTTCCGGCAGCAGGGTAATGAATGAATTCAGCACGGGCTCGGTGGCGTCGATTCTGGCCAGGTGAGCGTCAACTACTTCCACAGGCGATATTTCCTTGTCTCGGATGAGTTGGGAAAGCTGGCCAGCGCTCATGTAACAAATTTCTAACGGGTCCAAAGTGTTCCCTCCAACAATTCTTCAATCAAAGCCGAGACCGCCAAAGCCGAAGCCGCGAATGAACCGCCGGGTAATCTAGGCGCCGTCGGGCGCGAAGGACATGTCTGGTTCTGTGTCAGTTACGTCTATGTCCTTGAGTGAACTCAATCCAGCCAGGGTGGCTTGAACCACGGAGAACAATTCCTCTCCGTGTTCGCCAGTAACGTCGATCCCCGCCGACGCCGCCATGTACAAAAAGGCTTCTTTGGATAATGCTGCATCTTCGGGCATGTGTGACTTTTCCTCCTGTGACCCTTCCCTGGTAAACCTCCAGCGAGAGTTTGGGTGAACCAATGCGCCCCTCGCCCTTGGGTTCGGTGTTGCGTCGCAAGTACATTCCGACTCTTCGCTGACGGCCAAGTGGTTCTAACAATTCGTTATTGACGCCGCCGGACCGAGTAGGGGGATATTATGGGCTAGGAGTAACCAACTTGCAATCACGAGGGGCACGCTGGAAACGACCGGGTTGGTAAAGTGGAAACGACCCGGTTGGTAAAAGGCAGGTTTGCCATTTATCATAGGTATTTGCCAAAACCAGATAGGGGTTTGGTGCTCTTGGGTCCCTCCCAGGGGCACAGCATTCGCCAACCCCAATACCGGGAGCCTGATTGTTTTATTGCGTCAACTGCGGTACCCCCAGGAACGATCGCGCCGTCTACTGTCACCATTGCGGGCGTGAACTGAATGCTCCTATTACTAGAGGATTACTGATTACCACCGATGCGATGTTGGCCGACCCGAAGGCGGCCGACCAAGGGGAAGATGGACGGTCGAGTGGCATTGCCTCAGTTCCTTGGCGGGGCGGTCACGTTGCCCTGGGCATAGCCCTCGTAGTATTAAGCCTGATTCCGGTCACCGCAATCTCCCTCGGCATAGGCAGTCGATCGGGTTCCTACGAAGAGGCGACTACCGTCTGGGTCGGCATTCATGTCATGGCATTGGCCATCATCGCAGTTGTGTGGCGCTTGGGTGTCTATAAGCGCCCGTCGCCCTGGCGGCTGCTGGGATTGAGCCCGCTGGAGTACCCAGTCGTGAAGGCGGGAATGCTCGCGTTGGTCACTCTGGGAGCTAGTCTGCTTTTCACAGTGGTATATGGTGCGGTAGTTGACCTGTTTAGCTCCGATGTGTTTTCTCCGCCTGACATCCGCTCGGATATCGCTTTCCCTGGAGCCGCTGCATTTTTTACCTTCCAAGCCATTGCTGTGGTCACGCCGATAACTGAAGAGTTGTTCTTCCGCGGGTTCGTGTTCTCCGGACTGCTGCACCGGTTCGGATTGGTGAAGGCGATAGTGCTAAGCGCTGCCATTTTCAGTGCGTTCCATTTGTCGGTTGGAGTGCTGATTCCCGTGTTTGTAACCGGGCTGTTGCTGGCAGTCCTTTATCATAAAACAAGGTCGATCTGGCCTTGCATTCTGGTCCACGCCGGACAAAATGGACTGGCTGTAGCCCTCCAAATTTACGGGGTATAGACAAGGACTCGGTAGTGAGATACATTTGCGGGGCTAAACTGGGGGTACTTTCCGGTGGATTTGCTGCCCGCCAGCGACGCACCAACGAGTGAGCCAGTAATGAACGAACGACTGAACGAGCACTTGAACGAGCAATGAACAACGGACGAATACAGAAAACCTTTGAGACGTTAAAACGGGAAGGGCGCACCGGTCTGGTGATTTTCCTAACCGTTGGTTTCCCGGACAAAGAGGCGACGCTGGAACTGGTGCCAGCCTTGATTAAAGCAGGGGCGGACATCGTCGAATTGGGGGTGCCCTTTAGCGACCCCCTGGGAGAGGGGCCGGTGATTCAGGAGTCTAGCTTCAAGGCCCTTCAGGAGCATGTATCGCTACAAGACTGCTTGGAAATTGTGGAGACACTGCGTAGTCAGGTGGGGGAAACCCCATTAGTGCTGATGGGCTACTATAACCCTATTTATAGCTATGGATTGGCTCGGTTTGCCAATGACGCAGGCGAAAAAGGCGTGGATGGGCTCATTGTGGTTGACCTGCCTGAGTTCGAAGTTGAGCCCCTTAGGGATGAATGCACGCAGCATAGCATACCAATTATCCCCCTATTGGCGCCCACCAGCACCGATGAAAGTATATCCGCTACTTGCGCGCAGGCCGCCGGATTTGTCTATTGCGTCAGCGTAACGGGTGTGACAGGGGTTCGCCGAGAAGTTTCCCACCGAGGCTTTGAGCTATTGGAACGGGTGCGGGCCAACACCTCATTGCCGTTGGTGGTTGGCTTCGGAATCTCCAGTAGAAAGCACGTTGAAGAGGTCGGAAAGAAGGCGGAAGGTGCGGCTGTGGGTAGTGCCTTAGTGAGAGTGATGCTAGAGTCGCCCCGGGATGAATTGGTTGACCGCGCCAGCCGTCTCGTGGCGGAGCTTGCGGGCTCAACAATTCCGGTAAGCGGAGGATCAGCGTCATGACGGTTTGCAGAGGAATCCGCGGAGCCACAACGGCAGCGGAGAACGTTCCGGAGGCGATATACGAGGCTACCCGGGAATTGCTCTCCCAACTGATCGAAGCCAATCAGATTGAGGAACAGGATGTGGCTGCCGCCTACTTCACGATGACGCCGGATTTGAATGCCTGCTTTCCTGCAGCGGCTGCCCGGCAACTGGGCTGGAATAGCACTGCCTTGATGGGCGCCACTGAAGTTGACGTGCCCGGCAGTTTGGGCAAATGTATACGGGTTCTCATATTGCTGAATACGGACAAACCGCAAGCGGACTTGGTTAACCTGTATCTAAACGGCACCGCAACGTTGCGGCTCCAAGGTGTGGAATCGAAATAGAATATTGCTGGAATGTTGCCAGACGCAGCCCGCAGCGCTCAAGCCCCATAGCCAAGTCAGAACATAGTCCCATAGGCCGGAGCCAAACAAGGATGCCGGTCATGGTCAAGCGAGGAATGTCGGCGCTCTACTGCGGAATACGGGAAGGCTAATGGGAACAATCGGGTGTTGTTGTGTGAACGAGGTATCCGCGGTTTTGGGCAATTCAAGCAGTTTATCATGGACGTGTCAGCCAATCCGGTAATCAAGCGGTTCAGGCATTTGCCGATCATCGCCGACCCCAGTCATTCCACCGGTAAGCGGTATCTGGCGCCACGGGTGGCCGCCGCCGTCGGGGCGCATGGCCTGTTGATTGAGGCTCACCCTAACCCCGATGTTGCCAAGTGCGACGGCGCCCAGTCATGGACTTTCCAATATTTCACCAGTTTGATGGGTCAGGTCCAAGCGGTGGCGTCCGTAATGCAGCAGCCAGTCAACGCCAACTAATAATGAGAATCGGCAGCGCCTGGTTCGTCCGCCGAATACGGTCGGTCAGTCCAAGTTCCGAAGAACTGGTCCGGTTCCCCTACGTTCGAGGGTCAATTTTAACGGTCTCCGAACTGGTCCTCCGATGTGGGCCTAAATAGCCGGTTCAACCAATGTCAGCTGGGATTGGTCCAGGTTCAATGACCTATTTATGTGATCCCATTTAACGATCAGCCAGTGGAAGTTGCCAGCTTTTCGTACTTGGGTTACTTCCCCAACATCCCCTGGATTCACCTCGAACTTGTTTGCGCCAACGGGCGATGCCAGGTTCTCCTCAATACTGAACTGGCTTGTGGCCTTAATCCGCATTCCTACGGCAAAACTGTCGCAACTCATGATGGTTCTCCTCCGACCCGGATCACTCCTGTCCTTATGCCATCCACAATGCCCAGTCAGGAGTGTGACCAGCATTCTAGCAGCGGTCAAATGGCCGGTCAATTGGCTGGTCAATTGTCCGGGAAGTAGCTTGGCGAGCGGGTGCGCCGAAGGCCTCTAGGCTAGTTCTCTGAGACTGACCGTTTCCCAGGTCCTCCCTGACCTATGGGTTAAGGGCATTGCGCCACTAAGAATCGAGCCTGGCCCCCGGAATCTGGGCTAAAACTGCCGTTGATAGACAAACCCCAGAAATCTCGTCACAATATCGGCCTACCTTTGAAACTGGGCGGGGAGCCGATGAAGTTTGACTCTGGAACCCGTGGGGTTGGATAAGGAAACCGGCTCCGGAAACGTGGCGCAGGTCCCTTAATTTAGGGAATTATATACCTAATTACCCCAAGGAGTGGTAGGCTATGAGCATGGTCAAGCAAACTCGAATCATCTTTGGGCCTCAAGACCTTGTGCAGATACGGATTCACTGTGGGAGTTGCTCTGGTGAGTTAACGTTCCCCATAGAGCGCTTACCCAAACTACCGACAGAATGCCCGCACTGTGGAGGCCGCCTCTTAGAAGGCGGCTGGGGTAATTAGGTATATAATTCCCTTAATTTAGATAGGCTAGCAATTGATTTCCTGCGTAGTGGGTTGATATAATCTAAAATATTCCATATCGTAATAGTACCAAAGGGGCCTTCCGGCCAAGCAAATCGTTATTTAACACGTGTATGCCACTCGGGTTGAGGGAAGAGCAATGTTGCCAGAGATTTCCCTGGTTCAGCCGGTACGTGAAGATATTCAACGGATGGTTGACTGGCTTAACGATAGCGAGGTTAACGCCTTCTGGTATGGGTTGGATGATGATGGAGTTGCCCTTCACACAGGGTACTCACCACAACTGGCCGTTAAAGCGTCCGAGGACGAATGGCGCCAAACCTTCGAAGACGAAAATCGTAAAATCTATGCGATATACACCAAAGATGGTCAGCATATCGGCGAAGGCCAACTCGTCATTGAATGGCCGCTCCAAGAAGCCCAACTGTATATCCTCATTGGACGAAAGGACTTGTGGCACCAGCATTTCGGAACGACTGCTCTGATCCGTTTGCTGGATGAAGCCTATACAACCTTTGAATTACACCGGGTTTGGGCCGATATTCCGGAGTACAACGAGCATGCCCTCCAGATGTTCCAGCACATCGGTTTTGTTCTGGAAGGGCATTTGAGAAAAACGCACAGAAAAGACGGAGAGTGGTACGACTCGATGGCTATGGGTCTGCTAACTGAGGAATATGTCCGTCGTCGGTCAAGGTTGATGGGCGCCAGTGCATAATCGCCTGGCTGGACTGAACCCGGGCTGATCCCGGAAGAAAACCCGAGTCGACTAATTCCGGCTGGGGCTAACTCTGGAATCGGACTAATTCTGGCTCGAGCTAACTCCGGAATCGGACTAATTCTGGGATCGTAGATGATAGAATCAGGGGTCTTCTTAGACTGAGACAGTGGTTGAGATACTTGGGCCCTAGATTCAATCAGGACCAACTTATCCGGTAAAAATAACCCGGAATTGAGGGAGGTTGCGATGCCGGTTATTACTATAAATGGTCCCAGCGGGGGCGGATCGGTCACAATTGGCGAAATGGTCTCCCAGCAGTTGGGGCTTAGTTTTGTGGACCGATTTGTCACGGCGGAAGCGGCTAGGATTGTGGGGAAACCGATCAGCGCTCTCGTGGATAAAGAGCAACGGATTGTTCGGTTTCGAGACCGGTTCGGGCAGTTCTTGCAAAATATGCTGGAACGTTCGGCCCTATCCGGAGTCAGTGGTGAGCCCTACTTCGGTCGAGGCCTAGATAGTTTGCCCCCGGAAACCTACGCCGACTTGGCTAGCGGAAGTGCGACAACCGCAGTGAAGGTCGATGACAAGGCATTTATCGACGCCACAACCAAAGTGTTGAAAGACCTGCATCAGAAAGGCGACGTAGTCATCATAGGACGGGGTGCCAACATCATTCTGGCCGACACGCCCGGAGTCATGCACGTGGGTCTCATGGCGCCATTGGAAGTAAGAATTCAGACCATGATGATTCGGGAGCATATGGACCGGGAAGAGGCCCAAGAATACGTAGAGGAACTGGAGAGGGCTCGTGTGGCCTATTTCCAGAAATTCTTCAAAGTTAGCCCAGATGAGCCTACGCTGTATCACTTGATGTTGAACATGGACAAGATGCAGCCCAAGACAGCTGCGGATGTTATCGCTCACGCTGCCGGGGATTTGGCTCATTGATCGTCCCTCAAGGTTGGGTTGCGCCATTGGGCTTGGCCTGGCCGATCCAAAAGGATTTGCCGGAGTTTCCTAACAGAAATAAGGGTGACGCCGCTACACCGTTTTACAATAACAGGCTGAGCTTCGATAGGCTGAGCTTCGATAGGCTGGGCATCACCATTGAGATGTATTAGGGAGCCGGTAACGAATTTGATCCCCTTTTCCGATACCGACGCTCAGCGTCGCTCTCGTCCCGTCGTCAACTACGTTCTTATAGCGATTAACGCGCTGATATTCCTTTATGCCCTGCAACTAGGGGGGAGTGGGTATCTTTGGGGCGGAAGTAGCCCGGACGTTTTCGTTTTCTTTCTTAAATGGGGATTCATCCCAGAAGAACTCGGTTCCGGTCGATCATTTACTCAGTTGGGCGTTGGACTCCGCTCGGTGGATATTGAGTCCCCGCTACCAACGTGGACCACTTTATTTTCATCCCTGTTTATCCACGGGGGCTTGTTCCACTTTGCCGGAAACATGGCCTTCTTGTGGGTTTTCGGCGATAACATAGAAAATCGGCTGGGCCACGTAAAATATCTGGTCTTCTACTTGGTTGTCGGCGTGGCCGCAACTCTGAGTCACTTCGCCATAGACCCCAACTCCCAATCCCCGCTGGTGGGCGCTAGTGGAGCCATCGCAGGCGTGATGGGAGCTTACCTTTTGTTATTCCCTTTCAACCGGATCAAGGCCTTGGTGATTTTCTATTTCATCACCGTTATCGAACTGCAAGCCTTGGTGTTTTTGGGCATCTGGTTTTTCCTTCAGATCATCAACAGCGTGGGGGCTCTAGGGTTATCCGCTGGGGTAAACGTTGCTTTTATGGCCCATGTTGGCGGTTTTGTCGCTGGAGTTGTCTTGATAGCAGGGTTCAAGTTGCTGAGTAGGGAGCCCATCATACCTTCCCGGCAACGGCGTAATCCTTGGGACTACTGGTACCAATCCGGGCGAGGGCCCGATTAGCCCACAGGGCCTGCCGTCTCGATAATCAGGCCCACTAGTTGCGTTATCCCGTTGAGTCCTTGGGCACACCGATCTTGCCACGCTGCCTAAGAGAATCCCCTTTTTATTTTCCCCCTTTGTTATTGTGGGCTTTGTTATTGTGGGCTTTGTTATTGTGGGCTTTGTTATTGTGGGCTTTGTTATTGTGGGCTTTGTTATTGTGGGCTTTGTTATTGTGGGCTTTGTTATTGTGGGCTTTGTTATTGTGGGCTTTGTTATTGTGGGCTTTGTTATTGTGGGCTCGTGGGTTCGTAGGTTGTCCCGGTGAACACCGGAAATGACATACGAATTGTTAACGGTAACCAGGCTGCCTCGACACAAATCTTCCGGCTACGGTGCGGCTGGCACAGGCCCCATTCCCTTGCGGGTTTCGCATTCCCAGCGTGACATCGTGCCGACCCTAAAAATAATGGGGTGTTGGTACTCTATAGAGGACAAAGCCTTTAATTCAGACTTACATTCAGACCACGGTAACCCTGTAATAGTCCCGTAGATAGGCACAATACGTCGATAGTTGGGAATGTATTCCCATTCAGATTCTGGAGTCGTTGATCGACCCGGCTATGATTAGCGACACCCAGGGCGCCATTGCTTATGTTAACGACGGGATGCTCAAGTTGATCGGACTTACCAGGGAGCAAGCCGTAGGCCAGTCGTTTCCATATCCTTGGCTGTTGCCTCAAGACCCTTTAAACAAATTACCATCGAAGGTGGACTACCGCGAACCCGGCTCCGGGGCCCAGGTCGAGAGCCAGATTGTCGATGCCGAAGGTACGACCCGCAACATTAGTTTTAGTGTCGCTCCTTTGGTTGAAGCCAATGGACAGCGAAAGTGGCTTCTGACCATTGGCCGGGACATTCCTCCGGCGCCGAGTTCTGGTGGACCGGCAGCCCAAGCCCTACTCGCTCGGGCGACCGAAGAGATGCCTTATTGGGTGCAATTATCCAGCTTGGACGGCACCATTGAGATGGTCAACGAGGCTGGCTGCAATATTTCAGGTTACAGCCTATCAGAAATCGTCGGCCAGTCGTGGCCCTACCCATGGTTCATCGAAGGTTGGCGGGATGGTAACTACAACGCTTTTGAAGAGCTCGGCTTCGGGAATGAACTGGAGTTTGAAGCCACCTGCAGTACCCGAGATGGAGGGTCCAAGAGTCTGCTGATAACTCTATCAATAATGCAGGGAAATTCCGGCGAGACGGCGCGCGCTCTGATGGTCGCTCATGACATGACCGAGAGTGAGGAATGGAGCGAACGCTTCTTGCAAGCCTAGAAGATTCGAGCAGTCAGCCAGTAGGCTTCGGGCGTGGCCCATGACATCAATAACGATCTGGCTGTCATTCTAGGCTACTCCGAGTATCTTACGGGCCGCTGGCAAGACCTGGACGAAGTGGATCAGCACGCCCTAAATGCGATACAGCAACAAGCCCAAGATTGCGCTGAGACCGTGCGTCGAATTCAACTTTTCTCCCGGCGCTCTCCGCGGAGCAAATTCAGCTATTTCTCCATAAACGATGTCGTCAGAGATGTAGTCGAGTCGATGGAACACAACAGGAGTAAAGACTCCAACCTGGGTTGGTCAGGCATTCAGGTGGAGGCCGATCTACAGCGTGTTCCCTCTTTGCTCGCTCATCTTTCCAGTCTAAAGGAAGCAGTCTCCAGCTTGGTGGAAAACGCCGTCGCAGCGCTTCCCGAAGGTGGGAAAATCTCGCTGCGAACCCGATGTGTAGAGAATGAGGTTTTACTTGAGGTAGCGGACAACGGCCAGGGCATAAGCCCTGTCGAATTGAGAAGGATATTCGAGCCATTTTTCACCACCAAGGGTCCGTCCAGCTCCGGTTTGGGGTTGAGCATTGCCTACAACTTGGTGAATCAGATGGATGGCGTGCTAACGGTTGAAAGCAAGCTGGGCTTTGGCACGACTTTCACCGTACGTTTCCCCGCACAATCCGCCGAACTGCCCGCCGGTCCTCGCTCTGAAGACGAACCCAATAATTTGCTTAACTTAAACGTCTTGGTAGTCGACGACGAGCCATTGGTTGCGGGAATGATCCGCACGTTCTTGGAGTCGTCAGGCCACAGTGCAACCGTCTTTCTTGAGGGACAAGGAGCGATTGAGGCATTCGAGGCAGCGCAATTCGACTTGGTGGTCGTTGACTTGGGCATGCCGGAAATGGACGGCTGGGAAGTATCCCGTCGGATTAATGAAATCAACCTCCAAGTACCGATCATTATGGCCACTGGCTGGAACATGCCCGTCGTCGACGGTCATGAGCAGGGCGCCGCCATAGATAGCGTCCTTAGGAAACCTTTCGCCATGGGTGAATTGACCGGAGCCATTGATGCGGCCATGAAGAACCGGGGGGCGTTAAAACCCCCCGTCCGGGGTTGATCCCTATCGTCTGGAACTCGCCGGCGATCAAGTCCGCTGATATTCTGCGAATTTGGGCCGGGGCGGCCCAGGTTGGGCGCTGAACTAGGCTAATCGTCACTTCCGAATAATGTCCCCCACTGTTCTTAGGCTCCTGATAAGCGAGCGCCTTCTTCTATTACTCCTTTCCTGATAGGGCTCCCAATATTAGCCATGGCGGTTATGCCATAGGCCTGTACGGCGTAGCCCAGTGCAGCACCGGCCTCTCCCTCCGTTTACAAGTGTTGTGCCTATCGACCACGTTCTTACATTTGTGGACCTCTTTTGATAATCCTTTCCCCACATTTGTACTTCATAGAATCCTGGTTCGTAAAAACCTGCTTTGCGGAATTCGGCTTCTAAACCTGCTCCTTAACCGGTGGATATATCCGGCTGGCGAACGGATACTCTTGGAGCAGATTGTTTTTATGATAATATATCCGTTAATGCCGGTAGTCACGGATGCTTTCATTTACCTGACTATTAACCCCCAAAGAATTTTGGGAACAATCACCAAATCCACAGAGGCCATAAATGCCGGACTATCAGCCTAATGTTGTCATTTCAATCCTAGAATTCAATGTTGTGGGTACGAATCCAATACGCGACGACGGTATGGATAAGGTCACCGGCAGAGCTCGCTACGGCATAGACACCGACATTCCGGGAATGTTGTGCGGGAAAATTCTGCGAAGCCCTTATCCCCACGCCAATATTAAGAAAATAGATACCAGCAAGGCCGAAGCACTGACCGGGGTATTCGCAGTGGTTACAGCCGCCGACTTGCCGGAGGTTTCCAGAAAAGTCATGGACCTAGCCGAAGGCGCGATTCACAACCTGGGTTTCTTGAGCAACAACATAATGGCCCGGGAAAAGGTACTCTACAAGGGCCATGCGGTGGCGGCGGTGGACGATGCGCCCTTGCTTCACGAGCGGCTGGCAACTCTCTCGGATCCGTTGTTGCGCCCTGGCGGACTCATGGATGACGATGATACGACCAAGGGCTCAAATATATCCAACCATTTTGAGTTTAATGTCGGAGATATAGCCGAGGGCTTCAAGCAAGCAGACGTAATCGTAGAAAAAGAGACCCGGACCGGTCCACCAGGGTTACATTGAACCCCACACCGCTACCGCTATGTGGCAAGCAGATGGCAACTTGACCATTTGGTCCAGCACTCAAGGTCACTTCAACGTAAGGGAGCAGAGTTCCCGGTTGTTGGGAGTACCCCTCTCCAGCATCAAGGTGGTGCCGATGGAGGTTGGCGGCGGTTTCGGTGCCAAGGGAGTGGTCTATCTGGAGCCGGTGGCGGCTGCGTTGGCTCGCAAAGCCGGCCGGGCCGTTAAGATGACGATGACCCGTACCGAGGTCTTTGAAGCCAGCGGCCCGGCGTCTGGAACCGCCATCAAAGTGAAGCTGGGCGCAACCAAAGACGGAAAGATTACCGCTGCGGAAGCCCACTTGGTTTATGAAGCTGGTGCTTTCCCTGGTGCGCCGGTCACTCCTGGGTGCATGTGTATGTACGGCCCTTATGAAATACCCAATGCTTATCTTGAAGGATTCGATGTCGTGTTGAACCGCCCCAAGTCGGCGGCATACCGGGCCCCCGGCGCACCGGCTTCCGCTTTCGCCATGGAAACGGCTACTGATGAGATTTGCGAAAAACTGGGCATGGACCCATTAGAGTTCCGTTTGCTTAACAGCGCCAAAGAGGGCTCACGCCGAATCACCGGCCCATTATTCCCCAAGGTTGGATTCGTGGAAACATTACAAGCGGCCAAGGATCATCCCCACTGGTCGGCCCCGCTGGAGGGTCCAAACCGGGCTAGGGGAGTGGCGAGCGGATATTGGCCGAACAACACCGGTCCGGCTAGCGCCACGGCCATAGTGAATGCGGATGGCACCGTCAACCTGGTTGAAGGCTCCGTGGACCTTAGCGGCACAAGGGTGACATTGGCCCAACAATTGGCTGAGGTGCTGGGAATACCCGTAGAAAATATCCGGCCGACGGTGGCCGATACCGATTCCATCGGGTTTACTTCCAACAGCGGAGGCAGCGGGGCGACCTTCAAATCGGGTTGGGCTGCCGATGAGGCTGGTATAGATGTTAGACAGCAAATGGTGGACCGGGCAGCGAAAATCTGGGAGATCGCACCCGAGAATGTAGAGTACGAAGATGGCGTTTTGCAGCACAAGTCCGACTCGGAATTGCGGATGCCTTTCAAGCAGTTGGCGGCCCATCAGAATGCCACGGGAGGACCCATAACAGGTAGCGCCGGAGTGAACCCGGGGGGTGCGGGTCCTTGCATCGGCACCCACATAGTCGATGTGGAAGTGGACCCGGACACCGGCAAGGTTACGGTGTTGCGCTATACCGCTCTACAAGACGTGGGCAAGGCCATTCACCCGGATTACGTGGCTGGCCAGATTCAGGGAGGAGCAGTACAGGGCATTGGTTGGGCCTTAAATGAAGAGTATTTCTTCAACGACCAAGGCAACATGGTGAACAGCACCTTCTTGGACTACCGTATGCCGACCAGCTTGGACCTGCCAAAGATCGACACCGTAATAGTAGAAATTGCCAATCCGGCCCATCTATATGGTGTGAGAGGCGTGGGCGAGGTGCCAATTTGCCCACCGCTGCCAGCGATCGCAAACGCAGTTTCCCGGGCCATCGGCGCAAGAATGAACCAGTTGCCGATAACGCCGGGCCGCGTGCTTGACACAATATGGGAATCGGAGAAAATATAATTTAAAGGTTTGCCTGGGTTGTGGCTCTTACGGGTCTTGACCCAGGCAGTCCTATTGAAGACTGCCATACCCGGTGGCGCCGGAACCCGAAACAACACAAATTCCGTTAATATGGATTGAGAATGCCGGAAGTTTGGATACCAGCACGAATGCAGGTCTTAACCGGGGGCCATAAAACGGTTCGCGTGGAAGGCACATCCGTTCGACAGGTAATAAACAATCTGGAAAGCCAATACCCGGGCGTTAAAGAGCGACTGTGCGATGAAAATGGGATTGATCTGTTGCCTGGGATAGCGGTCATCATCGATGGAGAGACCAGCCAATTGGGGCTGCTGGAACGGGTGGGGGAAAATAGCGAGGTGCACTTTCTTCCCGCTTTAGGCGGCGGCTGACCGCTTGGGTGGTCTGAAATAAAGGTCTCGTGATCTTAAACGGGGCGGTCCTTTATGGTCGCCCCGTTGGTTTTTGCATGGCCATCAGGTTCTAACTTAATCGGGCTCAAAAGGTAAACTCCGAAGCGGGTGGGCGGACTGAGCATGTCCAATAACGTCAAATCCCAGAAAATGCTGGCAACCAGAAGTCCTCAGGCGGCCCGCGAGGTGCGCCGGGATTCGGGCCTGCGCCAGGCCCGGACCTGCTATGACCATTTGGCAGGGGTTGCCGGTGTAACTTTGTTGGACCAAATGTTGAAGCGGAAATGGTTTCAGGAAGAAGAAGGTGATGCCAGGACTTTTTACCGTTTGACCGCCGATGGAGAGCAATCCCTTTTACGCCTGGGGGTGGATGTGCCTTGGGCTGCCGCCCAGCGTCGGCCCTTCGCCTATGGTTGCTTGGACTGGACGGAACGCCGGTTCCATCTGCGGGGAGCCTTGTCCGCAGCAATCTTGGAGGCATTGACGGCTTCGAAGACAGTTGTCAGGAAGGCTGGAATCCGCTCAGTAGTGTTAGAACATAATATTGCGGAATGGCTGGAGTCTTAAGCAGACTCGCAACGCCGCGCTAGGTCATTACTTGCCGGGTGCATCTGCCTGGGCTAGAATGTGCGGCACGGGACAATCTGGCTGGTATGACGAAAGGCGGCTTTTGAGGGCTGTTTGGTACGTCAATCGCCGGTCAGGGAAAATTAACACGGAGGCGGAATGCCAGAGCAACTCACTGCTTCACAGCAAAAATGGTTCGATGTAGCGGC
Source organism: Dehalococcoidia bacterium (assembly GCA_963665155.2). Lineage (GTDB taxonomy): Bacteria > Chloroflexota > Dehalococcoidia > Lucifugimonadales > UBA3495 > UBA1141. Next base: position 34,975 of record OY761986.2, read on the forward strand.
TAAACACGCCGACGTATTCGCTGGCAGGGCAGCGAAATACGGCTAAGAAGGCAGCTTTCCCCACGAAAACTTTATAAGAAATGAAAGATTCGGGCTAGAGCAACATGTCTATCCCCGAAGCGATGGGCGGCTGCTTCTTGGCCTCCTGCGCCTGCTCCCATATCTCATCGTCCACCACCGGCGGGAAGGGAACCCCGACCCACTCGTCCTCGGGCCGGGCGTATCTCCTCGTCCCGTGCTCGGTGGCGACATGGCGGACCTTGCCGAACCACCAGGTGCCCCTGTAAGCCTCGTGCCTCAAGATGCGAGTGACGGTGCCGTCGTACCACTTTCCGACGGCCCTGGGCGTGGGTACGCCCTCGGCGGTCAGCAGCTTGGCGATGACCCGAGCCCCCATCCCCTCTCGGACGTACATGCGGAAGACGCGGCGGACGACCTCGGCCTCGGCTTCCTCAACCACCGGCCTGCGGCCCTCTCCGAGTCTGTACCCGTAGGGGACGTTGTTGACGGGGATGCGGCCCTGCTTGGCCGCGCCGCGCTTGCCCATCGAGGCCCTCTCCCTGAAGTTGTCCAGCTCGATCTTGCCGATGGCCGCCATGAGGCCGAAGGTCTTCATGTCGATGGCGTCCATGACGGCTTTGAGATCAAGCTGATACGCCTCGACCACCTCCATGAGGGCGGCCGCGGGGTACATGCCCCGGCTGAGCCGGTCGGACTTCCAGCAGACGATGGTGTCGAAGCGTCCCTTCCTGGCGTCGGCCAGCATCCTCTGGAACTCGGGGCGGTTCTTGGACCATCCCCTGCCCACCTCCTGGTAGCGCGCGGTGATGGTCAGCCCCCGGCGGTCGCAGTGCGCCTCCATGTCGGAAATCTGCTCCGATATGGAGGTCTTCTCCTCCGTGTCCTGGCTCTTGTCCGAGACGCGGGCGTAGATGGCCGCTCGTTTCGTTCCCGTCTTCCTATCGGTCGTTCTCGCCATGATTTCCTCCTCTCGAATCCCTTGAACCAAAAAAAGACCCGCCTCCTGTCGGGAGCGGGTCTGCGAGTAGTACAATTACTTCGCATCACCTGCTCCAACAGGTGGCGCCACGGCCCGGGATGTTCACGCATCGCCGGGCCAACTTCTACCCGCCATTTTACCGCGCTGGACAGAGTGGCGTCAAAGCGGGTCCGGGCGCAGCTCCATCGCCTGCCTCGTCCGGTCAAGCTCCGCCGCCAGGAGATTCTCGTCGGGCAGGGCGATCCGGTACTCCGCAGCCATCACGTTGTTCGACAGCCCCTCAAGGGCGTACCGGGCGAGGGCCTCGTCCTTCTCGGAGCAGAGGATCAGGCCGACGGGCGGGTTCTCGCCCTCTCGCGCCCAGTGCTCCCGCGCATAGTTCAGGTAGAAGTGCATCTGCCCGGCGTCGGCATGGGTGAACGCCCCGATCTTCTGGTCGATGACCACGAGGCATCTCAGGCTCCGGTGGTAGAACAGCAGGTCCACCCGGTACCACCGGCCGCCGATCCGCAGACGCCTCTGCCTGCCCATGAAGCAGAAGTCGTCGCCAAGCTCCAAGAGGAAGGTCTCCAGGTGGCGGACGAGGGCCTCTTCGAGGTCGCTCTCGGAGTACTCGTCCCTGAGGTCGAGGAACTCCAGGACGAAGGGGTCCTTGATCTGTTCGCCGGGTAGTGCGGGGTCTTCGGGACGCTCCTGCTGTCCGCGTGTCAGCATGGCGGCCCTGTTCTTCGATAGGGCGGTTCGCTCGTAGAACTGTGAGCCGATCTGCCGGTCGAGCTGGCGGACCGACCAGCCCCCGCGAAGCGCCTCGGTCTCGTAGAAGTCGCGGGCGCCCTCGTTCCTGACCGACAGGAGACGCACGTATGCGGACCATGGGAGTGGGAATGCCGTGAGAAGGTCGTCGAAGCCCACCTCGACGGATGGGGGATCGAATTCTCCAGACGGCGTCTGGAGAATCTGCCGTCCGGGGGGTGGAGCCGATTTTCCAGACAGTGTCTGGAGAATCCGGTCGGGCTGATATGAGAGGTAGAAGAGGCGCATGTTGTAGATGTTCTGAAGGGAGAAACCGCGTCCAAACCGCGCGGTCAGGTCCTCGGCCAGCCTCTCGATGAGCGGGGCCCCGTACTCGGCCCGCTCCTCTCCCGACTGCTCGAACTCGACGATGCGGCGTCCGGTGAGCCAGTACGCGGCGGTCATGGCGGCGTTCACCGAGCGGGCGGCCGACTCCCTGGCCGCGTCGATGATCTTCGACACGTCCCCGAAGACCGCCCGGTAGGGAGCGTCCAGCCCGCTGGTCGCCACAGTCTTCCTCACGGCTCGCTGCTCCGGTTTCTCCGGCATATCGCCCGCCTGTTGGCAGCCCCGCTCAGACTCCACAGTGTCCCTCGCACTCGTTCCCGAACCCGTCCCGCTGCCCATCGGCCCCCAATTCCGCCTCGTCGTGCGCGACCGCCTGGGCCAGGGGCATTCGCAGCGAGTGCAGGTACGGCGTCTTGTCCAGGGCCAGCCCGTCCCGCAGTCTGGCGTCGATCTCCACCGCCTCGGCGAACAGCTCCGGCCACCGGCGCTTGGTCTCGACCCAACGCTTACGGGACTGGAAGGGACATGCGACGCAGGCCGAGCGTTCCAGGGGCCGGTCGTAGCGGGCGGCCCACCAGTCGGCGCAGTCCTTGCGGGACATGCCCGCCTCGATGAGCGGGTAGCGGTTGACCATCCACCTGTCGCGGGAGGTCCTCATGCGGATGGCCTCGTCGGTGGAGATGCCCAACCACAGCTCGACGGTGGTTCCGTTGGGGACCTGCTGCCTGGGCTTGAGTCCCAGCAGCTCGCGTATCCTGCGGCGTATGGGCCTGATCTTGTAGTTGTCGGTGCACTGGCGCCTGCCGATGCCGTCTTCCTCTCCTTCGTTTCCTTTCAGGAAGACGGGTATGTCCACGTAGTTTCGGGAGCCGGAGTGGTTGGTAAGGGCCTTCACGTCCTCGCGGAGGCTGCGTCCGTTGTCCACGACGTACAGGGGGAAGCGCAGCTGACGTTCCAACCATTCCAGGTGCTCGTAGACGCTGGGAGGCTCCCAGCGGGTGTCGGCGAAGATGGCGCAGTCCGGCAGGCGGTCGAACGCTCCTTGACCGGCCATGAGCGCCATGACGGAGGACTGGACGCCCCCGCCGAGGCTGAGGACGGTGAGGGTTGGAGAGAAGGCCATCAGCGCTCCTCCTCTCTGCCGTCCGGCTGCGGGTCCGTCTCGGGGAGAGGCTGGTCGTCCTGGGCCAGATCGACCAGGATGGTGAAGAGGCGGCGCAGCCGCTCCTGGGCGTCGGGCGCGGGTTTGACGTCGATCCCTACGACCCTCAGCTCCGGGTCTTCCCTGGCGGGCCTCCGCCGTCTATTCGGCTGGTTCTTTCCGGTGGTGTCTTTCATGGTGGGTAGTCGCAGCGGCGGTAGGTTGGTCCGCTGGCCTCTCGTTGCAGGTCTGTGACGGGCCGCCTGCGCCGCCGTTGCGCCGTGCGCCCGGCGGGGCCTTTGGTCTAGCTCTCCTCTCCGAAGAAGGTCATCTGGAAGCCCTCGCCCAGGAGGATCTCCATGCCTCCGGGTATCCCGGAGGCGAAGCGGGCTATGGAGAGCATGGCTCCCCCGCAGGGCTCGACGCCCTTCCTGCGCCACATGCGCAGCTGCTTGGGGTCCACGCCGAGGGCCTTGGCGAAGCCGCGCCAGGAGAGGCCGCTGGCCTCCTTCAGGCGTTCGAGGCGCTGGCCGAAGTCCCGGGGCAGGACGCCGCTCTCCAGGGGCTGGGTCCCGTCCGCTCCGTCGTTGTCGTGCCCGTCGAAACGGGTCGAGTCGTCAGTCTTGTTCATCTCTCTCCTCCAATCTGAATAGGTCTTGGAACTCGGTTACTTCCAGGGCCTTGAGCATCCGGCGGCGGATGCGACCGGAGGGCGAGCGCCGCGAGTTGACCAGCATCGACACGTAGCCGGGGCTGACCCCGATCTCCCTGGCGAGCCAGTTCTGGGAGCGGTTCAGCAGTGCCAGACGCTTCCAGACGGCCGCCGTGTCGAGCCGGACGACGATCCGTCCTCTGCGCCTCCGGGGGCCTTCCTGCTTATGCGTATCCTGTTTGGGCATGGGTCTTCGTCCCTCGTCGTTCATTGGGGCGGCAGGGCCTTGGGGGGTCTCCCGGTCGGCGGGGGTGCGCCAGGCGTGTCCCATCGGCCCCAGCGCGTCGATGGCCTCCCTGTGGGACACCAGCAGGGGCACGTCGACTCTCGATTCGTGGGTCTCCTCCCGCGCCACGCGCAGGAAGTGGGTCCGGGCGATGTCGTCGTCGAAGACGACCAGGACGGCGGGCCTTGTGCCGTGGTCGTCGGTGGGCCTGTGAGATGAGTAGTAGAGCAGATAGGGGGCGAGCCGGTCGGACATGGTGGAGGGGCGCACGGCGCGGCGTTCCCACTCCAGGAAGAAGGGCCAGCGCGTGTCGCCCTTGGCGAGGACGCCGAAGGCGTCGGGGTTGACGGCGCGCATCCTGTCCTCGTGCCGGAAGTGGCGGGAGGCCCTCCTGGGCGGGTCGAGCTGGACGACCTCCCACCCCAGCAGGGGGGCCTGCGCGGCGAGCGCGGCGAGGAAGCCGTGGACGGCGGCGGTGTGCTCCGTGTTCCTGAGCAGTTGGCGGCCCCTCCTGCCGGTGACGTTGCGCCACTCGAAGGGGCCTTCGGCGTCCTCCAGGGCGACGCTCCACCGCTTGCGCGCCACGGCCACGGATGTGCGGTCCCTGCGGGCCAGGAGCGCCAGCCCCCGGTCGGTGAGGGCCAGCCGTCCGCCCGCGTCGCGGGGCCGGGCCGCGAGGCCGAAGCCTTCGAGGGGGATGACGCCGTGGGAGACCCTCTGGGTCGAGACGCCCATCAGCCCGGCCAGCTCCTTGAGGGCGATCCAGGGCCAGTCGGAGATGAGGTCGAGGGCGCGCTTCTCGATGGGCTTGAGAAGGACCGGCAGCATGTGGTCGGGGATGTCCCACCCCGGACCCTCGACGGCGAAGTCGGCGGGCGGGTCGGCGCGCTGCGGTTCCGGCTCTATTGGAAGTTGTCCGCCCGGCCCCACCCGGTCGAGGGCGTAGCGCAGGTCGATCTCGGCGCCGACCTTCGGCGGAGTCCATATCCGGTCGCCCGCCCCCGTCAGGACCGCAAGGCGTTCCACGGCGAACAGGGCCGGCACGTCGGTGGTGGAGAGGAGCCTTCGGGCGTGCCTGAGCCTCACCTCGTCGGCCATGAGGACCAGGACCGTTCCGGGCATAGGCCAGTCGCGCAGCCCCCAGAGCCGCCGGGAGAAGCCCGACCTGTCGGCGGTCAGTCCCTGCCGGACGATGCCGACGGTCCTCCCGTCGGGCAGCGTCATGGCGGCGTCGAGGGGGATGGAGCGGTACCAGCGGAACCGGATGGGGAATGCCAGGCTGGAGACGGTGGAGGCGACGCCGTAGACGGAGGCCACGGCGTCGAGGCGCTCCATCAGGCTGCGCCGCCACTGGGCGGAGACGGGACGGGAGCGCACCAGCTCGTTGAGAGCCATCCCTCCTCGCCCGCGAGCCTGCGCAGCCCCGTGGCGGTCAGCTGGAACCTCCGGGAGGAGGGAAGCAGCCCCGTGGCGTGGGGCACGGAGGCGCAGAACCCCCCGGACTCCAGCTTTTCGACGCCCTCGTAGACCGCGCCCCTGGACCAGCCGCAGACGGCGACCATCTCCAGCCGGTCGAGGAAGGGCATCCGCGACAGCGCGCGAAGCAGGTCGGCCTCGCATCCTTCGGGCTTCATTCCCGCACCTCCTCCGCTTCGCCGGCGTCGGCAGCCGCCCTCCGCCTGCTCCGCCGCCTCCTGCGCACCTCCTCCGCTTCCGGCTTCTGCGGCTGTTCACCGTCGCTTTTCGGGTCTTCGACGGCCCTGCGGAACTCCTCCACCTTCAGGTCGCCCTCCGCGTCGCCGTAGGCGATCTGCGGGGCCGGGACGGTGTATGCGGACGCCGCTGCGCGGATGCGGGCGGCGACGGCGGGGTCTCCCTCCTCCGGCTTTCTGACCATCATGGAGAAGGCGGGCATCCGCTCCTTGCCCACGGTGGCGCGAACGTAGCAGTGGTGGACGGGCAGCGACACGATGTCGTCCTCGCTCACCCGGTCCTTGCCCAGCTCCCACACCAGCGTCCTGGCGTCGTTCCCCGCCACCTGGAAGACGGCCAGGCATCCGACGTTGGCGAGGATGGTGTCCCGCATGGTGCGGGAGAGGTCGTCCAGCTTGGCGAGGCTCTGGGTTGCCAGCACGAAGCTGGCCCCGAACTTGCCCAGCTCGGACAACATGCTCTCGTAGTCCACGCCGGGCATCGACTGCATCTCGTCGACCACCACGAGGGCGCCGCGACGCTCACGAAGCGGCAGTCGTCCCTGGTCCCGTATCACGGCGTCCACCAGGTTGAGGATCGACGCGCCCACCAGGGCGGCCACGTCCCTGCCGACGGTCCCCTGGGAGGTGGAGATGAGAAGCACCCCGCCGTCGTGGATCGTCCGGCGCAGGTCGATGGTGGAGCGGCGCTGGCCCAGGATGGCCCTGGCCCGCTTGGATGATGCGTAGTAGGAGAGGCGGGTCTGGACGGGGGCGAGGGCCTCGGCCCGGTACTGGCGGTGCCAGCTGCCGAAGTCCCTGGCCCACCACTCCAGCAGGTAGGGGTCGGAGACCTTCTTCAGCACGGAAGTGCGGAACGGGGCGTCGGAAGCAGGCGCAGCCCGTCGAGGATGGTGTACTGCCGCTCCGCCTCCACCTGCTCGTTGGCCTCGTGCAGGGTCTTGACGGTCTGTTCGAGGATGGACTGCATCCTCGGCCCCCACTGCTCCCAAAGCCCCTTTGCGACGCGCACCACCGAGTCGGCGGTGCGGTCGCGGTCGGCGAAGATGCGGGTGTCCAGCAGGTTGATGCCGGGGGAGCGGGTCTCGTCGGACAGGTCTATGAGGCGCACCCGGTCCATGAGGGACTCCGGGACGTGCTCCATCAGCCCGGCCACCAGGTCGGTGTGGGGGTCGATGACCACGATGGCGTCGTTGTCCCTACCCTCGGCCTTCTCCCTCATCTTGTGCGTGACGAGGTGGTGCATGAGGGTGGACTTGCCCATGCGGGTGCGGGCGACGTAGAGGTGGTGGTGGCGGAGCAGGTCGTCGGGGAAGCGGATGGGCCGGGGCTTGCCCGCCGTGGTGTCTCCCACCAGCGCCCCTCCCCTGACGCCCAGGACGCTGCGCCCGCCGAACAGGCCGGGGCCTGACGGGTGCAGCATGTCCGGGTCGGGCGCGGCGGGCCGGACCCTGCCGACCTTGAAGCGCGCCCCGGCGGGGTTGTCGAAGTGGCGGTAGGCGGCGACAACCGGCCCCAGGAGCTCGGCGGCACGCTGGGGCCGGGTCGTCTCCGGCAGGACCGCCGTGACCTGAAGCTCGGCGTCGAAGGCGATGCGGGAGACCTTTTCCTGTATCAGGATGGGGTCCTCGACGCGCTTGCGGGACTTCTTCCACCGCCACCACGCCCAGCCGCCTGCGAGCAGCCCCAGGGCCGTGCCGACGCCCAACAGGGCGGCCTTCCATATCTCCCCGTCCTGCACCCACAGGTATCCCTTGAGGGCGGCGAGCGCGCCGATGCCGAGCACGGCCATCGTCACGCCGTCCATCTGCAGGGGCTTGGTCTGGAAGGTGTAAGCGGGCTCTCGCGGCTCCATGCCGGGCCTCTTGTGGGCCTTTTCCATGTGGGGCTGGGACCAGTCGGGTCCCAGGGAGCGCAGCAGGAGCCGCGCCACCACCCGCTCGTCGTCCTCCAGGGCCGAGAGCGCGCCCATCAGGGCGATGAGGGGATCTGAGCCTGGGTCGAGCAGGTCGTCGTCCCTGAATGTTCTGAGGGGGACGTATTCGGGGCCGTCCGCCCGCAGGGTCATGCTCCACGCCCGCTCCCCCTCGCCCAGGCGCAGGGGGTCGTCGCCGGGGTCAACCTTCCGGATGCGGGGCTTGGGGGTAGTGGGCGGAGAGCTGGCCTCTCAGCACCTCGTCGTCGAGGCAGCGGGCCATGAGGGTCACGCCATCCATGTCGGCGGCCAGCTCCAGGGAGAAGGGTTCGGGAATGGCGATGGAGCCGAGCATGTTCTCGACTCCCAGCAGCGTTCGCTCCCCGGTCCTTGGCGGCGTCACCGCCAGCAGCACGGGGGCCTTCCTGCCTCCGTCGTTTCCGAACAGCAGGTTCTTCGGGTTCAGCTTCATAGGGGATGCCTTCCTTTCTCTACGGGTCTCTTTTTACGTTCTCGCCTGTCCTACCTGTGCTGGCCCGGTCTCCACTCGATGACCTCCGTCTCCTCCGGGGTGGCCTCGATGCGGACGGGGAAGCGGTTGCCCTTCGCCAGCAGCAACCCGTCTCCACGCGGGCACGACAGGAGCCATCGCTGGAGGTCCTGGGGAAGGTCGAAGGCGTCGCCCACCGTGCTGATGGCGGCGGCGTCCTGCTGGAGAAGCAGCTTGAAGGCGGCGTTCTGGAGCAGGGCGCGACCGGAGTGGCCGGTGATGGTTCGGGAGGTGTCCTCACTCAATAGGTCCTGGACGTCCTGCGTTATGAACTGCAACCCCAGCCGGTGCTTCCTGGCCCGCTTCGCCATGCTCACCATGAAGGCCGCGCCTTCGGGGTGCTGCATGATCGATCACACCTCGTCCACGACCAGCAGGCGGGGCTTGGGGTCCTGGTCGGCGGCGGCCCACACCGTCTCGGTGCAGACCATCGCCGCGGCGGGCCGAAGCTCCGGCTCCAGGAGCCGCAGGTCGAAGACGGTGATCAGGGCCTCGTTGGAGAGCAGGTCGTCGCCCTCGTCGGAGAGGAGGTGGCGGAGGCTGCCTGTTGCGAAGGGCCGCAGCAGCCTCGCCATGTCTTCCCCTCCCGCCTCATCTCCTTGCAGGTACTCGTAGAAGTCGCGGAAGCCGGTGCGCTCGCGGGGCTGGGCGTAGTAGCCCGCCAGGGCGTGGTCCAGGGAGGCCCTTCGCTCCGCGCCGAGACTCTCGCCCACCATCACCTCTATGAGCCGTCTCAGGCTGCCGATGCGCTGGAGAAGCTCCTCGGAGTCGCCCCGCTCGATGACGAAGGGGTTCATGCCCTGGCCGGGGACGCCGGGGGAGAGCACCCTGCCGCCCGCCGCCCTCGCCATGTCCGCGTACTCGCCCTCCGGGTCGATGACGTAGGCGGTGACGCCCCGGCACAGGCCCCGGAGCATCCCCAGCTTGGTTGCGAAACTCTTGCCGCTGCCGGAGCGGGCGAGGACGGCGGTGTTGGCGTTCAGGTGCGTCCCGTCCCAGGGGTCGTAGACCACCGGGGCGCAGGCCCGCATGTCGATGCCGTAGAGGGTCCCGCTGCGGGTGTCCAGGTCGGGGGGCGAGAAGGGGAAGAGCCGGGCGATGCTGGATGTGTCCAGGGTGCGCCACTCGGCGACGGCGTTCAGGGCCAGCGGCAGCGTGGATAACAGGCCCTCGCGCTGCCGGAAGGCCAGGGCGTCGAGCTTGCCCAGGGTGGCGGCGAAGTGGGCCTTGGCCCGCTGGGTCATCTCCTTGAGCGACGCCTCGTCCTTCGCGTGAAGGGTGATCGACAGGGAGGCGTGAAAGAGCCTCTCTCGGCCCCGCTGCACCTCGTCCCGCAGGCGGGTCACGTCCTCCAGGGCGATCTCCGCCTCCGGGGACATGGTGCGCCCGCGCTTGAAGGAGAGGGACTGGGCCGACTCGAAGCGGACCTTCTGCCACTCTAGCGTCCTTGCCGCCTGCTCGGTGGGTATCGGCCCCAGGTGGACGGACAGGTCCATCGGCGCTCCCGCCGCCATGAGCCCTTGCAGGAAGCCGGGGGCCAGCGACCGGGGCCACTTGCCCAGGTGGAGCGACCGCACGAGGGTCTCGCCTATGCGCATATCGCGGCGGCCTCTCTCCACCTCGACGGGGGCCTCCTCGTCGAACTCGGTTGGCGATCCGCCCAGGGCTGCGGACACCAGGAACATCCGAAGCTGGCGGCCCCTGAGCGTGTGGACGGACAGCCCGGCCCGCGCCAGCAGGCCGCGCAGCTCGTCGGCCCGCTCGAACTCGCACACGGCGTAGAAGCGCCGGTCGAGGATGCCGTCCCGCGTCTCAAGGTCGGTGAGCAGGCGTCGGAGGGACTCGGCGGCGGCCCTCGTCTGCGGGGGAAGGTCGTGCGGTTGGGACTCCTTCAGCTTCTCCCGCATCCCTCCGAGCCGCGGCGGGTGCTGCCTGATGAGCAGTTGGGCGGGGAAGTCCAGGGCGTTGAGCGCCCCGGCGAAGGCTCCCAGCTTCGGCTCGTCGATCTCCAGGCCCATCACCTCGCAGACGCCGAGCTTCACCCCGTCGAGCCGCACGGGACCGTCGTCGTCCAGGTGGGACAGCATGAAGAACAGGGGCAGCTCGGGCGGGAGCTTGGGGGCCGGGGTCTCCGTCGTTGCGTTGGATTCCGGCTCCGTGGTGAGTCCGTCCTCCGGTATTGCCTGCGGAGCGACGGCCCCGTCCGGGGTACTCCCCGCTCCGCGCCTCGTGATTCGTTCAAGCAGCTTCTTCAATTCGGTTTGCTTCCTTTTCTCTAGGGTGTTGGGAGGTATGGGATGATGCCGTGCTTCAGCAGGGCGGCGACGCCCTTGGCCGAGAGCACCAGCGCCAGGCCGACGACCGCCATGACGACGGCGGCCTTGGCCCGTCCGCCGCCGCGCTCCTCGCCTCCCTCGGCCATCAGGACGAACCCGGCCCAGACGATGGCGAAAAGGCAGAGGCCGGAGGCGGCGTAGGCCATCGCCGTGAGCACGCGGTCGAAGGCGTGAAGCATCGCTTCCTCTTCCGGCGCGGCCCTCGTCTTCATGGGGGCCGCGCCGGAAGAGGAAGCAGGGCCGTCGCCCGCCTCACCAGGGCCACTCCCATCCCAGCAGGTCGAACCAGCCGCGCAACCCGTCCGCTGGCTCCTGCTCTGCGGGCGGGTCCTCCGGCTCAGGCTCCGGCAGGACCAGGACGGCGAAGGGGTCGTCGGAGCCGACTGCGGCCGCAAGGGTCAGGGACTCCTCGCGGGTGCGGGTGACCGGCTCCCGCTCCACCGTCTCGGCCTTGACGTGCTCCTTGTGCAGGACCTCCACCGTCACCTCCTTGGCGATGGTGGCGCTGGGGACGTAGGCGTACGCCGTCGCGGTGGCGGACTCCGTGGCGCCGTCCTCGCAGGTGGCCGTCGCCGTCTCACTGTCGGAGTCGCTGTCCCCCGGGCGATGGAGGTGCACGGTCCTGGTGACTTGCTCCGTCCGCTCAGGGTGGTGGGTGAGCACGGTCAGCGGGGGGATCGGGATGCGGAGGCTCGCCTCAAGGTTCACATCCACGCTCACGGCGTGGATGGCCTGACCATCCCCAATGGGCAGCCGAAAGCTCGTCTCTCCGTCGGGGACGAACGGCACGCTCGCGCTCGACGCTCCGGTGGCTGCTAAGAGCGTTCCCGTGATTGAGGTGACCTCGGCGTCCATGAGCGCCGTCTGGGTCACGCTCTCGTGCCCGGCCACCGTTTGAAGCTCGACCGGGTGCTCGATGCGCGTGACGCACTCGGACTCGACCACGCCGCTGACGGCCCCGGGCGTCCAGCCCAGGGAGGTCACGCGAAGGTCGCAAAGGTCTCCCTCTACGACTGGAAGGGGGAAGGGAAGCTGTGCTTCCTCGAAGGTGACGGCCCCGGCCTGTCCCAGCGTGTCCTCCCAGGACACGGTGAAGGACGGCACGGGTCCGTGGAGGGGGAGCAAGTAGTCGATGCGCTCCCCCTCGTCGAGGCGCTCACCGTCTCCGGCGAATATCCGCCGTCCGGGGACAGGCTCGGTGACCTCGAAGTCGATCTCGTCCCGCCAGGGCTCGTGGTCGTCGGCCAGGGCCGACTGCGGGACGGCCACGACAGCCGCCATCAGGACGGCCAGGGCCACGACCGGAATCCAGCCCACGCGGGGCTTCCGATTCCTCGTCTCCAGGGTCTCGGCCCGGTGGTCCTGGCCGTGGCGGTTCCTCTCGTCCTTCCCCCTGCGCTTGCCGAACCAGCGCATCCGTCCGTTGCGGCGTTCTTTGTGGGTCTTCCTGTTCTTGCGCAGCCTTCCCAGCCCGCGCCCGGCGCGTTTCGCCATCAGGCTCAGGGGGCCGGGGCCGCTCTTCACCGGGTGCGGGGGAGCCGGGGTCTCGGCGCGCACCAGCTGGGCGACCGGCCCGGCGTAGACCCGCGCCCCCAGCCGGTACTTCAGAAGGTCGGCGGCCACCAGGGGCAGCCGCCGACCGCCTATCTTGCCCACCACCATCGCCACCCCGACCAGCCCGAAGAGGACGGCCAGGGCCATGCGCACCTCGGAGGGGCCGACGGGGGCGTAGCGGTAGGCCCCATAGGACAAAGCGAATACGGCCATCACCGCCACGATCTGGGGGAAGGTGAACCCCAGCAGGACCTTGTCCTCCGCTTGCACGTGGGTCGGTACTTCGTGCTCTCTCATGTCTTCTTCCTCCTTCCGCCCGTCCGCCTAGCCGTCGTCGCCGTCGTCCGGCGCTTCGGGTTCGGGCAGGGCTTTGTCGATGTCGATTCCCGGGTCCACCACCGCGTTCATCACCAGCTCGACGACGCCGTAGGCGACCAGGGCCAGGACGATGCCGGCGAGGGCGGTCATCATGGCGCTCTTGCCGCGCTCCATCTGGGGCGCTCCGCTGGCCGTCAGGTACAGGTACGCGCCGTAGATGAAGAAGCCGACGCCCACCGCTCCCACGACGCCCAGCAGGATTCCCACCAGGTTCGATATGGTCTGCGTCAGTTGTTCCATTCGTTGTTTCTCCTCTCTCGTTTCCGAGCGCTTTGCTCGTCTCTATTGGTCGGGGTCCGTCCGCTCCGTCAGCTGCACATCGCTCCTCCCTCCTTTGCGTGGTAGTTGACGTGAGTCCGCTCACGCCGTTGTCTGTCGTTGTCGTTACTCGCCGCTGCTCCTGGGGGCTTCGCCGCCGTCTCCCCCGCCAGCCGATGGGGTCGCCAACGAAGCCGCCGAGCTGAGGCCGGACGCCGCAGCCGAGAGGCCCGCGCTGGCCGCAACCGCTCCGACGGCCATGCCTCCTGGCCCTCCCGCCGCGCCGCCCGCCACCAAGCCGATGGTCCGGGCCGTGCGCATCAGCGACGAGGGCAGGTTCATGCCGAAGTAGAGCATCGAGAGCCAGGAGTCGAAGGTGCCGTGATTGCCGAGCATCGACGGGACGCGGGTCGCCATGTAGACGAAGGCCAGCGACATCAGCAGCTTCCACACCAGGTCCTGCACCGGCTCGAAGGCGGCGATGGCGGCGAACTCCTTCAGGAAGCCGAACCCAAGCGCCAACGCGATGAGCTGGATGGCCTGCTGGAACACCGTCGTCATGAAGAGGCGCAGCCAGTGGCGGCCCCAGCCCGCCGTGTGGGGCAGAATCCAAAGCCCCAAAGCGATCGGGGCCAGGGCCAGCAGGATGTCGATGAGGGCGAGGCGCAGCACCATCTGCACGATCACGTAGAGGACGAAGAAGCCGTAGACCAGGTAGAGGACCGCCAGCAGCAGGGCCATGCCCACGCTCCCGGCGTTGACGGCGGTGAGCAGGGTGCGGAGGGTGGAGCGCAGCAGATCTCCGGGGGTGACGTCCAGGGAGACGGCGATGAAGCCGGACACGGTGTCGGCCACGTCCAGCACCAGGGCGCACCACCAGAGGGACGACGCTGCGGCAACCAGGCCGAGGACCAGGCGGGGCACCATCTCCCGCCATCCCGCCTGACGGGTCCCCAGGTGCTCGGCCATGATGAAGCTTAGCCCCATCCAGCCGAGGATGACCACCAGCGCGCCGGAGGTGACGGCCCACACGACCATCCACGCCTGGCGCACCAGGTCGTGGGCGTAGGTGAGGTCCGCAGGGGTGCCGGTGAGGATGTCGCTCATCTGCCGGGTTCCCTCCGGCAGTTGTCGGCGTCCTCGCCGCTGGCCCGCTCAACGACGCCGCAGAGGGTCCCGTGGACTCCCTCGATGACCCATCCGGCGAAGGCCCTCGCCCAGCGCGCCGGGCTGAGCGCGGACAGAATCTTGTCCCAGATGCGCCCCGGCTGGTGGATGGGGACGACGGCGTAGTACTCGCCCCTCCTGCCGTCCTCGGCCACCGCCAGCATGACCAGCAGGTAGGCCCGGTCGCGGTCGAGGTCGGGGTGCTCGTCCAGGTCGGGGTACTCCCAGGAATACTCCCAGCCGTCTGAGCGTTTCTTCTCTCCGCCCCTGACCGGGTACATGGCGCTTATCCAGTCGCCGGTGTCGGCGTCGCGGACGGCGTAGAAGAGGTCGGCGATCTTCCGGTCGAAGATGGGCCGGGCGACGAACTCGCCGCCGCCCTTCCGCTCCACGAAGTCCCGGTCGGCGTTGACGAGGGTTATCTCATCGCCGGGCGGGGCTTGGGCCAGGGCTAAGTTGCTTGCGGGGATGGCCAACAGCGCCGCCAAAAGCAGCGCGGCTGACAGGGGTAAGAGCCGTCTTATCGACCGGAGTCTTGCTTCCAAGGCCAACTCGTTCACCTCTCTTCCGTTCGCCGCGATTCATCGGACCGCGGCAGTCGCAAAAAAGTGTGAACAAATCAAACGAGAAAAAAGACCCCTCATAGCTCTGCGCAAGGATGCGGGGCGTTACGGGCCGTTCCCCCGTGGCTCTGCGCAGGGATGCGGGGGGCTATAGACCCTCTTTTTTTCGGCCCCTTTCGTGCAGTATTGGGGGTGTACAGGAGTTTGAGTTTGGTAACAGAATGGCCAGAGTCGTGATTTCGTAGCTGGAACAGGGGTAAATCGCCCCCCTACAGGAGGTAATCAGTGAACACTTTCAGTAAGAGTACGTTCCGGACTGCAATGACATCGCCAAACGTGGAGCATGACATCGGCGGGACCGTGGGAGCGGCCTCTCAATGACATCAGGCCCCGGAAAAGGCGCTTGAAGCGGGGGTGCGTTACGGCTCCCAAAACGCGGCAATAGACCGGGGAAAAGGCCGGACCGCATCTGACCGGAAACTCAGGTGAAGTCTTGGGAAGGAGAAAAGAGCCATGAAGACGACCGAACACGGCATCGAAGACAGCAAAGACGTGGAGAACGTCTATCACATGTGGCTCATGGCGCTGCTGAAAGAGCTGGTGCGGGACAAGGGCTTCAAGAGCGCGGCGCGGGTGCTGGAGCTAGACCAGCGGACGGTGGCCGAGAGCGCGAAGACGGGGCAGCTGTCACGGCGGGTGCGGCAGGCTCTGGAGCGTGCGTTGCAGGAGGGCGTCGGCTCGGCTGCGGCCCGGCAGCGGGAGCGCAACGATAAGCTGGAGAACCGGGTCGAGGCGCTGGAGAAGGGCCACGAGGCGTTGGAGAAGGGGCACGACGATTGGGCAAGGAGGTGCGCAGTCGAGTGGCCGCCGTCGAGGGCCGGGTCGAAGCCCTGCGTCGGGACGGCGCACAGGGGACCGGGGCCGGTCATGCCGGCGCCGGTCCCTCCCAGGCGGAAGCGGACGGCTCGGAGGCCGGTGCGTCGGGCATGGGCAGAAAACCCCCGCCGAGGCCCAGGTTGCGGCGAGAGTACCCCGACCTCGTGACCCTTGAGCCCGCCGAGGACGACGAGGAGGTGTTCGGCGATGCGTGGCCGATGATCGTCGAGTGGCGTGAGCTGAAGGCCGCGCACCCCAACGAGGGAAAGGGCCTGTACTGGCTGCGCACCGAGGAGCGGTTCCTGGCGTTGGAGCTGGCCCTGCTCGAAGACCACGGCATGACGCTTCCCCCGGCGCGGTTTCCGCTGAGGGGTTTCGACCGCAACGGGCAGGTCAACTGGCGGCAGACGGCTCTCTTCGACACGCGGAGAGCGATCAGAAAGCGGGACCTTCTGAACAGGCTTAGCCCCGGACTCCTGTGGCGGTAGCCGGGCCGGGAGTGCGAAGGGTTGGCCCGGATCCACTGGTACGTGTATGCAACGTTGTTCAGGCTGTCGGCGTCCATGATGCCGGACGTGGCCGCCGTCAGCGTCTGGCCGACCTGCGCCGTGCCGCTGATCGTCGGCGCGCCCGTCGCAGGGTTGTTCGCCGCCGCCACCGTCGTCGTCGCGTCGCTCGTGAGGACCTCGTCGAAGCCGCCGCCGTCGGTGAATGACACCTCCACGCTGATCGCCGCGCCCGCGTCGGCCACGGCCAGCGTGGAGGTCATCGAGTTCGCACCCGTGATGTCGGCGCCGTCGCGCCGCCACTGATAGACGTAGCTGACACCGCTCAGCCCATCCGCGTCCGAGATGCCGCTGGTGTCAACGGTGAGCGTCTCGCCGACCAGCAACGTGCCGATGATCGTCGGCTTGCCCGTGGCCGCCGTGTTCGACCCGGTGGCGGCCGGTACTGCGGGTGGGAACATCGTCACTGACGCCGCCGGGCCGGAGACCTTGAGCTTCGAGGCATTGTTGCGCCTGCTGGCGTCGGCAACGGGCGTCCGATACCGGTTCGTACATACGTCGGCGTCCCTGGGCTTGGTCCTGACCCGGCTGGTCGGCCTGATGCTGCGGGAGGTGGTGCTGAGCCGCGACGAGGTTGACGGGTTGATGGCCGGGCTGCTGACCTCCGACTGCGCCCCGACCGGCATAACCACCCTGAGTAGTAGGCTAAACGACAACGGCGACGTCCTTCTCCGCCGGCACGTGTCCGAACTCCGGCGGAACTACCGCCGGTAGATGGCCGATGCGGTGTTCCCCTATCGGAATCGGCTATCTACTGCCTTCCAAGTCCACTGCCCATGAGAACCGTACTTTTTTGTGTTGATTGAAAGACAGAGAACTCCGAGGCGCTCTCGCTGATGCGCAGCATAAGAAGGTCGCCATCATTCCAGGACTGCTCGCACACGCCCCACTTCAGAGTCCGCACGCCCAAGGCCCACAATAACCGATGCGTCTCCCATGAGTTCCGGTTGTTCCCACCAACCTCGAAGATCTGTCCTCGGAATATGGAACCTTTCGCCGCGAGTGCCACGCCCCCATTGCCCTTGGGCCAAGCTAATCCTGCCTATCGACCCTTCGGAGATAACATTGCGAGCCAGTATATGGCCGGGGTTAAACCAGAGTTCGAATCCCGTTCCCAACTTGACACCCGCCGAACGGCAAGCTCGCACCATGGATAAGGCGTCTTGAACGGTGGTAGCCTGGGGCTTTTCGGTCAGTACGTGCTTGCCCGCCCGAGCAGCCTGCAAGGTGTGCCCAGCGTGCAGTGCGTTTGGCGACGCTACAAACACAGCATCCACCCGGGAATCTTTCAGCATCTCATCCACGGAGTCGTTCGCCGCTTTGAAGTCGTGATTCTCAGCAAAGGCCTCGGCTCTTTCCTGGCTGCGACTATACACAGCTACCAGGTTCGCTCCTTTTACCAACCCCATTGCAGGCGCAACCTTTAGTTGAGGGTGCATACCCGCGCCAATCAATGCCCAACCAAAAGCCAACTTTCAACTCCTATATCGAGAGAAAAAACTCCTGCCATCTCAGTTGCCGTACCATAACATAGAGAAGCTGAAGCCTCATGTCAAACCATTAGGCGAATCAGGGGAAGCCAACCGAGATTGCCGCGCCGCTAGCCGCATCGGTGGGCGGCAGATATTGACTGCTTGGCCGACTAGTCTTACAATTAAATAGTAAACCCACCCCCAGTGGGTATGGGTTCTGATGAACAAACAGGTAATTCCCACGTCAATAATTAAGTGCGGACCTATTCTACAAGCGAGGACATGCTCCATGGCATCAGAAAGTAAGGCCGAAGCTCTCAAGCGGCTTAGCTACATAGAAGGCCACCTAACCGGTATCCGCAAGATGCTGGAAGAGGATAAGTACTGCGTGGATGTGCTAAAGCAGACCTACGCTGTAAGGCGGGCCATTGAAAAGATGGAAGGTATTCTCTTGGAAGGGCACATTCACACTTGCGTAATTGAAGGCATAAAGACCGGTCGCGAGGACGAGGTATTAGACGAGCTGAAAGACCTGTATATTCTGGCAAATAAATGAAAAGCCGAGCCCGCCGACCTGATTGACAGTAATGTAAAGTCATTGGCTAGGGCTAGATTTGGGAGGAAGTAATGGCGGCATATGCGATTGTGGACATCGAAATAACGGACCCGGAAGCCTACGAAGAATATCGAAAACAAGTGCCGCCGCTGGTCGCTAAGTACGGGGGCAAGTACTTGGTCCGAGGCGGTGAAATGGAAAAGGTCGAAGGCGATTGGAGCCCCACTCGTATTGTTGTGCTTGAGTTTGAAAGCATGGAGAGGGTCAAGGAGTTCTACTACTCCGAGGAGTACGAGCCGTTAAAACAAATACGTCTGAGCGCCACCAAAAGCAACATGGTATTGGTGGATGGTGTTTGAGCGTGATGTGACGGCCAGACATTAATTGACGGGGATGATTATGCCTGCGTACGTGATAGGCGACATAACGATAACAGACCCGGATACCTATGCGGAATACGCCGCAAGGGTGCCTGCAACCTGCGAGAAGTACGGCGTGAAGTACCTGGTGCGGGGGGTGGCAAGTGTGAGATAGCCGAAGGCGATTGGTTGCCCGAGCGCTTGGTGCTGGCCGAATACGAGAGTATGGAGACCATTAGAGCCTGGTACTATTCGCCCGGATACGTTCGAGAAGTACAAGGCCGGGGCACCCTCAACCATAGCCGCTTATGGAGGAAAGTATCTGGTCCGGGGAGGACAATCCCAAGTCGCCGAAGGCACATGGATTCCCAACCG
This sequence comes from Dehalococcoidia bacterium, assembly GCA_963665155.2. GTDB lineage: Bacteria > Chloroflexota > Dehalococcoidia > Lucifugimonadales > UBA3495 > UBA1141. The sequence continues at coordinate 53,771 of OY761986.2, forward strand.
GCTGGTGGTTCTGCAGTTCGAGAGCATGGATCGACTAAAGACCTGGTATTACTCACCGGAATATTCGGAGTTGAAAAAATCCGCCAGAGCTCTTCCGATGGTAATTTAATATTCGCCAATGGCGGATAATGTCCCGGATAGTCGGCCCTTGGAATTGGGAAAATGACTACAACACAGAAAGAAACTAAAAAAATTACCCTGCCGGTAGAGGGCATGACTTGCGCTTCTTGCGTGTTTCACGTGGAGGGCGCGCTAAACGGCGTGGCCGGCGTTAGCAATGCCACGGTAAACCTGGCCACGGAAAAGGCCGTGGTTGAGATTGACGACCCGAATGTACCGGTGGAGCGCCTCGCCGAAGCGGTTTCCCAGGCCGGGTACAAAATACCCTACGCCACCATGACCCTGAACATCGGCGGAATGACCTGCGCTTCCTGCGTTTACCACGTGGAATCCGCTCTTTCCAAGGTGGATGGCGTGGCTGATGCGTCGGTTAACCTGGCTACCGAAAAGGCCACCGTCAAATACTATGCGGGCGCCACCGGTCAGGAGGAATTCACATGGGCCGTGGCCGACGCCGGTTACCGGGTGGAAGGAATCGATCGTGGACTGCAAAGTGGCCGTGAAAAATTGGACCGGCTGGCAAAGGTCAAGGAAATTCGCTCCCTGCGAAACCGGGTTGCTCTGGCTGGCACCGGCGCTATACTCCTGTTTCTTGGCACCTTTGGCGGTTTCCCTTGGGTCGAGGGATTTTTAGCGCGTTCATACTATCCCTTCCTGTTGTGGGCCGTAGCAACACCGGTACAGTTTTGGGCGGGCTGGACGTTCTACTCCTCGGGTTTGCCCGCATTGCGCCACGGCACGGCCAACATGCACACCCTGATCGCCATGGGCACCAGCGTAGCCTATGCCTATAGCGTCGTGGTTATTTTGTTGGATGCTATCTCTCCTCAGGTCTTGATTGACAATGAGATCGCCACAGACGTGTATTTCGACACGGCGGCGATAATTGTCGCCTTGATCCTTGTAGGCCGCTTCTTGGAAGCCAGGGCCATGGGACGGACCTCCGAGGCGATCCGGCGTCTAATTGGCCTGCAACCCAATACCGCCCGGGTCATTCGCGACGGCCAAGAATTGGATGTACCGGTGGAGTCGGTGGTGACGGGCGATGTGGTTCTGGTCCGGCCTGGCGAGAAGGTGCCCGTGGATGGTGAAGTAATCGAAGGATTCTCCTCGGTGGACGAGTCCATGCTCACTGGAGAGAGCATGCCGGTGGACAAGGAGCAGGGGAGCCTGGTCTACGGTGCTACGGTAAACAAACAAGGAGCGTTCCAGTTCCGCACCAGCAAGGTGGGTCAGGACACTGTGCTGTCCCAGATTATCCGGCTGGTGGAGGAGGCCCAAGGTTCAAAGGCTCCGATCCAGGGCTTGGTAGACCAAGTGGCCGCTTATTTCGTACCGGCTGTATTGGGCATAGCCTTGCTGTCCTTCCTGTTCTGGATGTTCCTTGGTCCGGCTCCTGCTCTGACTTTAGCCACATTGGTGTTTGTGACGGTGCTCATCATAGCCTGTCCCTGTGCATTGGGCCTGGCTACCCCCACGGCCATAATAGTGGGCACGGGAAAGGGCGCCGAGCACGGGGTGTTGATTCGCGGGGCTCAAGCGTTGGAGGTCACCCACCGTGTAAATACCGTAGTGCTGGACAAGACCGGGACACTTACCCTGGGTAAGCCGGTGGTTACCGATGTGATCACCGCCGCCGCACTCCCCTTGGGGATTTCGGAATTAGTCATATTGCGATTGGCGGCGTCGGCAGAACGGGTTTCCGAGCATCCGTTGGGTCAGGCAGTGGTCCGTGAAGCCCATGAACGAGGTCTGGAATTGGTGCCGGTAGATGGCTTCCAGGCTATATCGGGGCTGGGTATAGAAGGCCGGGTCAACGGGAACGCTCTACTGGTGGGCAACTTGGCGTTGATGGAATCCGTGGGTATCCAAATGGACGGCCTGGCGGATTCAGCTAAGGAACTCGCCGAGCAAGGCAAGACGCCCATTTTTGTGGCCATAGACGGTTCCGCCGCTGGCATCATCGCTTTGGCCGACACGCTAAAGCCGGATGCCAAAGAAGGGGTCGCTAAGCTGCAACAGTTGGGCTTGGAAGTCGTGATGTTGACTGGTGACAATGCTCGGACAGCCGCCGCCGTAGCCTCGGAACTCGGCGTGGACCGGGTTGAGTCCGAGGTGCTTCCCCAAGACAAGGTGGCAGTAATCCGGGCTTTGCAGGCCGAAGGCAAGACAGTGGCCATGGTGGGGGACGGTATAAACGATGCCCCGGCCTTGGTTCAGGCCGATGTGGGCATGGCCATGGGCACCGGCACCGATGTGGCCATGGAGTCCGCTGACATTACGCTCATGCGAGGTAATGTGGGTGGTGTGCTAACAGCCTTCCACTTGAGCCGGCAGACGATCCGGACCATCAAGCAAAACCTTTTCTGGGCCTTCTTCTATAATGTGATGCTAATCCCAGTGGCGGCCGGAGTCTTGTACCCGTTGTTCGACGCTTTTGGCGGTGTGCCGGGCAATTTGGAGTACTTCTTCGGAGACCGAGGGTTCTTGAACCCAGTTCTGGCAGCCATGGCCATGGCTTTGAGTTCCGTGACCGTAGTGTCCAATTCCCTGCGGCTGCGCGGGATCAAAGTTCTTTAGACAACATTTTCAACCTGAACCGGACATGCAGCATTATTCCGTAGGGGCCGTTAGCGAACCTACCCCAAGGGCGTGTAATCAGCGCAGGTAAGACCACCCGTCGTTGAACTTGCAATCTATCTGAGGAGTGGTGGTTGAAGAGGGTGGGATCTATTCCTATCCCGTCCACCCAATCTAGGAGAGAAAGTTAATGGCTACGGCAGTTGACCTGATTTGCAACATGGATGTGGATACCGACAACCCACCGGGCGGGCAGAGCGAGCATCAGGGCACCACATATTATTTCTGCGCTCCGGGATGTAGGGTCGCTTTCGAGAAAGACCCGGAAAAGTACCTGGCGGATGACTGGGAAGGGATTAATATGGAGCCCCAGCACGAGGGGCACGACCATGCGGGACATCACCACGAAGAGCACCAACACGCAACGCCCGAAAAGAAAGGCTCTTTTTTGTCGAGGCTATTTGGGAAAGGTTCTTAAGGTCCCGTGAACAAAATGCCTGTGCCCTAGTCTTAGTGATATATACACCAGACTACCCCGACGAGGTCGAGAATCTAGAAGGAATCGGATCTCAGGGCTAACCGGGGCGCTACCAATGAAAGGCTCCAAGCGTTCGGTGAGCAGCGCCTTTCGTTAGACTGCCGGGTGTGATTAGGCGTAAACCATTCGTTAGGCTTGCGCCGTTCGTGGCGAGCCTGTCGAACCATCGCTCTACGAAACACCCTTCGACTGGATCAGGGCGAACGGTCTCGGACCCTATATTCGCTCTTGGTGAGCCTGAGCCTGTAGAACCAGATTATCAAATAGTGCCTAGTATTACAACGTCAGTTCAGGGAGGGATGTGGGGTGATGCCCGCATGGCGGCGCGGCGCTTGGCATGGGAGCGTTTGGCCCGTTCGTTACTGTCCTGCGTATCCTCAAGCCACCGCAGCAACTCGGTTGGCCCGAACCGTTCCCGGGGCAGCATTTCCCGCACCACCCGGTAGACCTGCGGCCTCGTGATCCGGGGCATCTTTTTCCCCCCAAGCCTGTTGCAGGCTCAGCAGAAAAGCTCCGCCCAGCAGGCACAGGGCCACGTGGTGATGCCAGCCAGCCCAGGTGCGGGTCTCGTACTCGTCCAGGCCTACGTCGCTTTTCTCCGTCTCAAACTCCGTTTCTATACGCCAACGGGAGCCTCCCACGTATGCCAGGGTCTCCAACGGGGTATCCTCCGGAGCATTGGACAGGTAGTAGCGGGGTTCGCTGCCGTCCCGGTTCCGGCGGTAGACGGCCCAGTGGATTTCGCCGGGCTTGCGCCTGCTGGTCGGTCGCACCCTCTGGGCGCTGAAAAGGTAGCTGCGTGGCCCCTGGCTTCCCTCGGCCACCGTAATCTCACGCCAGGCCTCCTCCGGCAACTCGTCGCTGCGCTGCTCCATGGTCCGGCGCTGACCGTCTCGCAGCCTGGGTTTGCGGGGACGCCCGAATCCCTGATACTCCGCACTGGTCCAGGCAGGCTCCGGCGGCCACACCGTAAAGCCGGACGGAACGTCCAGCACGTACCACATCCCCAAGGCCGCCAGGCCCTCCCGGAAGGACGGCGACATCCCGAAGGCGTCGTCCGCCGCGACCCATCCAGCCTTCAGGTGGCCCCGCTCCTGCGCCCGCCCCACCATCTCCAAGGCCAACTCCGTCTTGGACCGGTAGCCCTGCCTATCCTCCGGCACACCCGCCGCCTCACACCGGTCTTTGTCCGAGGTCCAACTCTCGGGCAGATACAGCCCCTTGTCCACCAATGCCCGTCCCAACGGGCTGACATAGGCCAGGAACATCCCCGCCTGGCAGTTGGCCACCTTCCCCAGCCTCCCGCAGTACTGCCGGGCCACTCCCACCGACTTCCTCCCCTGCTTGGGAAAGTCGCTGCCGTCCAGCACCCACACCCCTTCCGGATGCTCCAGCCGGGTTCCCAGGTACTCCTGCAGCCGTCCTATAATCACCTCATCGTCCCAGGGAGAATCGGTGAGAAACCGCTGCATCCCTCGGGCTGACCCCGGAACCGTCTCCGACAGGTTCTCAGCGTTGCGCCGCTCCCCAGACTGTACCAGCAGGGCCTGGAGATAATGACCGCTGTGCTCCCGCGTCTCCCGGCGGCCAAACAGCGGCGCGAAGTAAGCGTGAAAATCCCGAAATGACCCGTACACCTGCTCGAAAGCTGCCGCATCCACATCCCCACCTCACCTGCCTATTCCCTCTCCAGCTACACAGTCATCCTATCAAACTAACTGACGTTGTAATACTAGGCGGCCGCTCCGTGGCAGCGCTTGTACTTCTTGCCACTGCCGCAGGGGCACTGGGCGTTCCGGCCGACCTTGCCAGCCGCACCCACTGCCACCTTGTTGCGGTCCTTCGGGTTCACCGCTTCCATGGGGCTAACCGGATCCGCCTTTTTATTCTGGATCGGTCTGCGGGTAGGCGTCTCCGCAGGTTGCTGGTTCAGGACGACGTGGAAGAGGGTATGCACCACGTCGAACTGCATCCGCTGGGTTAACTCCTCGAACATCTTGTGCCCTTCGGTTCGATACATCACTAAGGGGTCTCGTTGCCCGTAGGCCTGCAATCCTATGCCTGTCCGCAGGTTTTCCATGGTCGTCAGGTGCTGGACCCAGTGAGTGTCAATGGCGCGGAGCAGCAAGAGGCGCTCCAAAGTGCGCATCTGCTCTTCACCCAATTCGGCCTCCCTGGCATCGTAGACCGTCTGTGCGTGGTCTATCAGGGCCTGGTTTACTTCCTGCTGATTATGCTGGTAAACAGCATCTTCATCCTTCAATTCTTCGGGCAGAGCGCAGATGACGCTGAGCTCGGACAGCAGACCCGGTACGTTCCAATCGTCTGCGTGTCGGTCGGGCAGGAAGCGCCGGGCAATGTCTAGGAACTCTTGCCGAACCATTTCCACTATCTGGTCTTTGAGATTTTCTCCCTGGGAGATTTGCCGCCTGTCTTGGTATATTTTTTCCCTTTGCTTGTTCAGGACGTCGTCGAAGTCCAGCAGGTGCTTCCGAATATCGAAGTGGTAGCTCTCTACTTTAACTTGGGCACCGCCGATGGACTTGGTAATCAACCCATTTTCGATGGGGGTGTCTTCGTCGATTCCCGTCCAACCCATTACGGTCTTGATGCGGTCACCACCGAATCGACGCATCAACTCGTCTTCCAACGAGACGTAAAACTGGGAACTGCCAGGGTCTCCCTGCCGTCCGGAACGGCCACGGAGCTGGTTGTCGATGCGCCGAGAGTCGTGATGTTCCGTTCCGATGACGTGCAGACCGCCCAATGCAATCACTTTGTCGTGGTCTTCCTTCCAGCCGGTACGGCTTGTGTCGCCTCCTCCCAGAACAATATCGGTGCCTCTGCCAGCCATATTGGTTGACACGGTTACGGAGCCGGGAAGCCCCGCCTCAGATACGATTGTGGCCTCTTTTTCGTGCTGGTCGATTTTTGCGTTGAGTATCTTGTGGGGAACACCCCGCGATTTCAGGCGGTCGCTGAGCATCTCGGAAGCTTCAATTGAGGTTGTGCCCACCAATACGGGGCGTCCCTCCTCGTGCAAACTGGCGATGTCCTCTGTGACTACTCGCCATTTGGAGTCTTCGGTCTGGAACACCAAGTCCGACGAATCCTTACGGCCTGCGGGAAGGTTGGTTGGCGTTACAGTCACTTCCAGCTTGTAGATCTTCATGAACTCATCGGCTTCGGTTTCGGCGGTACCTGTCATGCCAGCGAGCTTGTCGTACATTCGGAAGTAATTTTGCAGTGTTATAGTGGCGTAGGTAATGCTCTCTCGTTGAATTTTTAGGCCCTCTTTGGCTTCGACCGCTTGGTGCAGCCCATCGGACCAGCGGCGACCGGGTTGGCGCCTTCCGGTGAACTCGTCTACGATCACCACTTCGCCCTCCTGCACCACGTATTCCTTGTCCCGTTGCTTCATTACTTCCGCAGTTAGGGCGTTTTCTATGTAGTGGACCAAGTGAAAGTTTTCCGGGTCATAGAGGTTCCCAACATTGGTCCAGCCTTCCATTCGCGAGATGCCTTCCTGGGTTAGGGAGATACTCTTGGTGCGTTCTTCGATTGTGTAGTCTTCTTCGAATTCAAGCCTGGGCGCAAGCTTGGCGAATTGGTAATAGAGCTGAACGGGTTCCTCAGCCGGACCGCTAATAATCAGGGGCGTGCGGGCCTCGTCAATCAGAATGTTGTCAACTTCGTCAACTATGGCGTAATTCAGATCGTGCTGCACCATTTGGGAGAGTTGAATGGCCATGTTGTCCCGCAAGTAGTCAAAACCAAACTCGTTGTTGGTGCCATAAGTAATATCCGCCCCATAGGCTTCTGAGCGTGCGACGGGGCGCAGAAAATTAATACCGTCGGCAGCGTCGGTTACCTCCGGGTCGTAAATATAAGCGGCGTCGTGTTGCAGGCACCCGATGCTCAGGCCCAAGCCGTGGTAAATGGGGCCCATCCACACCGGGTCACGACGGGCTAGGTAGTCATTTACCGTTACCACGTGCACGCCTTTCCCTGTCAAGGCATTGAGGTATACCGGCAGGGTGGCGACTAAGGTCTTGCCCTCGCCGGTTTTCATTTCGGCGATTTGACCTTGGTGGAGGACGACTCCACCAATGAGTTGAACGTCGTAATGGCGTTGTCCAATGCTGCGTTGGGCCATTTCCCGGACCACGGCAAATGCTTCAGGCAGCAGGTCGTCCAATGACTCCCCGGAGCTTAGGCGGCTCCTGAACTCATCGGTTTTATTGCGCAAATCAGAATCGTTTAGCTCTTTTGTCGCTGCTTCCAGCCCATTTATTTGGTTGACAGTGGGTTGGATTTTCTTAATAGCTTTTGCATTGGCGTCGCCCAGCAGCTTGGCTAACACGGAAACCATTGGATACACCTCGGAGATAAAATAATCGCTCGAATCAGGGACGCTTCGCTGCGCACCACCGGCTAGGTCCGGCTCAAATATAGACCGGGCAATGGTGACCGGGCGGCTCCAATAACTGCGGACCCATGAGAGCGTTAATTGGCTACATGATATTGTAACCAATGGAAAGCTTGCTTGCATCCACTTCACGGTTTCGTATTGATCGCATAACGGTTTGAAGGGAAATAGAAAATGGCTGGCAATAGGCATTGCCAGCCATTTAAGCTACGCCACAGTCACCGGATACGATGTTTTTTAGCCGACGGTTTCGTAAATCCAGGCTAACAACTCTTCGGTCTCTTCCCAACCAATGCAAGCATCGGTTACTGAGACGCCGTACTTGAGATGGGAAGAATCCCCATTGATGGGCTGGTTTCCGGGATTGAGATTACTCTCCAACATGCAGCCGGCAATATGTTTGTTGCCCTGGGACCGCTGTTTTACCACGTCGATGAGAGCGGAAGACTGGTTCTCATATTGTTTATTGGAGTTGCCGTGGCTGCAATCTACCAACAATTGAGGCCTGACACCGGCTTCCTTGAGTTGGTCTTGAGCTTGCTCTAATTTAGCCTGATCGAAGTTGGGGCCGCTTTTGCCCCCTCTAAGAACCAGGTGACCGTCGGGATTGCCCGTTGTGCGGATGATGGCGGTCTTTCCATCGGCGTCCATGCCCAAGAACCCTTGGGGGCTTCTTGCGGAAACTGTGGCGTCGATGGCAACTTGAATATTGCCATCAGTCCCATTCTTGAAGCCTACTGGCATGCTCAATCCGCTGGCCATCTGGCGGTGCGTCTGGCTTTCTGTTGTGCGGGCGCCGATGGTAGCCCAACTGACCAAGTCTGCCAAATATTGAGGTACGATTGGGTCGAGAAATTCCGTTCCAGAGTGAATACCCATTTCTGCGAGGCTCAACAGCAAGCTTCGGGCACGCCGCAAGCCGCCCTCAATGTCGAAGCTGTCATCCAGGTTAGGATCGTAAATTAAGCCCTTCCAACCGGTGGTGGTCCTGGGTTTTTCGAAATAGACCCGCATAATCACCAACAATCGGTCGGTAAGCTTCTCAGAGCAGCGGTATAGTCTCTCGGCGTATTCCAACGCCGCTGCTTCGTCGTGAATCGAACAAGGACCCACAACTACCATAAATCTGGTATCGGAGCCATCTATTATCTGGCGAACCTGGTTCCGACCCGCAGCCACGTTGGTCTCCACGTTTGGAGTCGCCGGAAGGCTGGCTATTAAATCTGAAGGCGTAATCAAGGGCGTTGTGCTTTGAATGTGTACATCTCTAGTAACTGTTGGCTGCATTTTCTTCTATCCTAAATGTGCCTGTTTTCGGAAGCAATGCCAAAAAAAACCCGGCCTCTGTGCTGGCCGGGGTCTGGCGGTCCCTTGAGCCCTTGTCTAGGGCATTTGAGTTAGGACACCAAATCTTTGCCGGCCTTATGCCAACCGGTAAAATAATATGAATACCCGAAATACAGATGCCGCTTAATCATTAAAATAGATTTTGCCTTCTTCGCACACTGATGTCAAGCTCTAATTTCGAAGAATTGCGAAATTCGAATATTGCTACCTAGATTAAAAGATGGCCAGGCGGGAGAGTGTGACGTTTAGTTCTTCAGCGCAGCGCCGATTACCTGGTCTAGCCGACATATTCCAGCAGTTGCCAACCTCTCTTTCAGTTCATCCACGATATTGAATGGGGACCATAGGTTGACCAGGTTGGCGCTGCCTACCTGAATCGCCGTCGCCCCGGCCATCAGGTATTCCAGTATGTGTTTGGCTTCGAATATGCCTCCCACGCCGATTATGGGCACGTTTACAACCTGTGCTGTGCGGTAGACCAGCGCCAGGGAGATCAGCCGAAGCGCATGACCCGAAATCCCTCCTGTGATGCCGCCCAGCACTGGTTTCCGAGCCTCAATGTCTATGGCCATTGCTGGGACGGTGTTGCAGATAGTCAATGCGTCGGCACCCGAGTCTACGGCGGCTCGCGCTATTTCCGTAATGTCGGGTACGTTGGGCGCTAGCTTGGCTAGCACTGGGAGTTCGGTGTTCTTCTTGACGGCTTCTACCGCTGCTGCTGCCAGTTGAGCGGAGTGACCGAACATGGCGCCATTTTCCACGTTGGGGCAACTGAGATTCAACTCAATGGCCTGGAAACCGGTTGCACTTTGGGCCATGAAAGTCATTTCCGCAAATTGGGAAACGCTGTCCCCGGAGATGCTGAGAACGACCGTAGTATGGTAACGCGACCATTCTTCGGTCAAACCTGACAGGGCGGCATCAATACCAGGATTGGCCAAGCCGATGGAGTTTAAGAAAAGGAAATCCCCCTCTTCCATGCCTTGACGATAGGAGGGGGGATCCCAACGAGGTTCGGGGTTACCTTGTTTTGGGAGCCGGGTGAAGGTTTTCGGTATCACCGCACCCAGCCGCCCCAAATCCATTTCCGAGGTTATGCCTCGACCGTATCCGTCATATCCAAAGGTCCCGGACGCAATCATTACCGGGTTGGAGATTCGCAGATGGAACTTGTTATGGGGTGCCAAATCGACCCCGAAGTCCACCTGCTGCCTCTCTATGGACCCGGCTTTACTGGAGCCAGGTCCACTGGAGCCGCGTCCAGGCTCAGTTCCAACAACCTTATTCTGTAGGCTCATCTTCCGACGGGGCACCGCCCATGTCGACGCTGCCGCCAACCTCCTCCCCGATCTGCTGTTCGCCAACGCTTGGATTACCAATTTGATTACCGTCGTCACCGTTGGTTCCGGATTGGGCGCCTAGTTCTGCGTCGTTTTCCGTACTTATTTCGGAGCCATTCTCAGAACTGAATGCCATGGTTGAGCCGTTCGTGCCGGACGGGGCGTCGCCATTCGGTGAGCTGAGTGAATCATCCACCGTTTCGTCGAATATGTTTTCCAGGCTCGCCTCGTCGGGGCCCTCCGAGCTATCATCGTTCGCGAAAATGTTGAAGGGCGGGTCGGCTTCCGGGGCGTCATCAACTTTGTCAAAATGTGGCGGTTGACTTCCCCCTCCGGCGACTCCGCTACCGGTACCGAAGGGTCCACCCAGCCATCCTGCCGGAGATGCCATCACTAGCTCCGGTACAGGCTCGGGCTCCAACAGCTTGTCCATACCCGGTACTTCGACGCGGGCAGGGATTAGCCGTCCGATTATCACATTCTCTTTCAGGCCCAGCAGCCAGTCTTGGGCTCCGCTAACTGCTGCTTGGGTCAGAACCCTTGTTGTTTCCTGGAAAGATGCCGCGGAAAGGAAACTGTCGGTTAGCAGCGATGCCCGGGTGATACCCAACAAGACGGGTTTAGCCGTGGCTGGTTCGCCGCCTTCGGCAAGTACCTTGGCGTTCTTGTCTTGGAACTCGAATTTGTCCACCATCTGGCCGGGAATGTAATCGGAGTCACCGGTAGATTCAACCGATACACGCCGTAGCATCTGGCGGAGGATTATTTCGATGTGCTTGTCATGGATTCCCACACCCTGAGATCGGTAGACCTGCTGAACCTCATTTACAAGATAGCGTTGCAGTTCATCCTTTCCTCTGATATGCAGAATGTCGTGGGGGTTCAGCGGACCACTGATAAGAGCATCTCCCGCTTTCACCTCGTCTCCCGAGGACACCAGGATATGAGCGGAGGCTGGAATGATGTGTTCACGCTCCTCCACGTCTTCCCATACTAACGAGACGCCATTCTTGGTCAATTCTACTCGACCGCCAATATTGGCGATCACCTGTTCTACGGGATGGGTCTCCTCACCTTCTTCGGACTCTCCGCCCAATGACGGGAGGGTGCTGGCCAAGGGCATGCCGGGCTCTACGTACTCGCCCTGGTCCACCACCAGCTTGGCGGCTTTAGGAATGACGTAGTCTTCCCTGAATTCTTCCCGGCTGACCAATCGAAGGCGGCGACCATCGTCGTCAGACTCGATTTCGACCAAGCCGTCAATGTCGGCAAGGATAGCGGCGCCTTTTGGCACGCGGGCTTCGAACAGCTCTTCTACCCTGGGAAGGCCGCTTGTAATATCCAGCCCCGCCACACCTCCGGTGTGGAAGGTTCTCATGGTCAACTGGGTTCCGGGCTCGCCGATGCTCTGAGCGGCGATTATGCCAACGGCTTGACCTTCCTCCACAACCAAGCCGGTGGCGGGCAGGCGACCGTAGCAAAGTTGGCAGACACCGCGGCTGGCGTCGCATGTTAGTGGCGATCGCACTGGCACCTCGTCTAGACCTGACTCGGCGATTGCCGTTGCTATGGCTTCGTCAATTGCCTCGTTACGGTCGACGAGTATCTCACCGGTTTCTGGGTGGACAATGGGCGCAGCGGCAAAACGGCCAAGTATCCGTTCTCTCAAAGACGAATTCGCAAGGTCGTCGGGCCGTTTGGTGACCCAGTGAGCATCGTAGGTCTCACAGTCGATTAGCAGAATAATCATTTCTTGGGCGATATCTATCAACCGGCGGGTCAAATACCCGCTGTCGGCGGTTCGCAGTGCCGTATCGGCCAGACCCTTCCGCGCACCGTGGGTTGATATGAAGTATTCCAGAGCGGTTAGTCCTTCGCGGAAACTAGATTTAATTGGAAGGTCGATGATGCGGCCTTTGGGGTTGCTCATCAAACCACGCATCCCGGCCATCTGTTTGATCTGGGAAATGTTACCTTTAGCGCCCGACACCGCCATGACGGCGATGCCGCCAAAATTAGGTAGATCGGCCTCCACCAGTTGGGTGGTTAGGTCTGAAGCTTCAGTCCAAGCGTCCACCGTCTTTTCGTAGCGTTGCTCCTCGGAAATCAGGCCCGAGAGATATTGATCCTCTAGATCACTGACCACCCTGGCGGCTTCGGTTAAAATGGCCGGTTTCTGAGCGGAGACCTGAATGTCGTTAATTGCGATGGTAATTCCAGACGTGGTGGCGTAGTGGAAACCCAGATGTTTGATCTCGTCCAGAGTCTCGGCAGTCTCATCATTCGTTAGTTGACGGTACAGGTTGGCGGTCAGGTCCTTTAGGCCGGCACGGTCCATGAGGCGGTTCTGGAACGATATGGAATCCGGCAGAATTTCGTTGAACATGAGACGCCCGACGGTAGTTTCCAACCAGCCGTCTTCATCGTATCCGTCAACGTATCCGTCAACGTGGCGGACTTTAATTTGGGCTTGCAGTTCAATGAGCTCCGACGCATGGGCAATACGCGCCTCGTCGAAGTCGTAATATTCGGTTCCTTCACCCTTCGCGCCTTCTCGGAGTTGGGTCAAGTAGTAACAACCCATGACCATGTCCAAAGTCGGGGCGACCAATGGGTCGCCGGAAGCGGGAGACAGCATGTTATGGGTGCTCAACATGGCTTCCTTGGCTTCCAGCACTGCCATCCTCGACAACGGAACGTGGACGGCCATCTGGTCTCCGTCGAAATCGGCGTTGAAGGCTGAGCATACCAGAGGGTGAATCTGGATTGCGTTTCCTTCAATTAGCACGGGCATGAACGCCTGGATACCCAACCGGTGCAAGGTGGGTGCGCGGTTTAGCAGCACCGGCCGATTTTTGATTACATCTTCCAGGATGTCCCAGACCTCGGGACGAGCGCGCTCCACCATTCGCTTGGCATTTTTAATGTTCGGGGCAATTCCCAATACAGTTAAACGGTGCATTACGAAGGGCTTGAACAATTCCAGAGCCATCCGCTTGGGCAAGCCACACTCGTGCATCTTCAATTCAGGTCCCACCACAATGACGGAGCGTCCGCTATAGTCTACCCGCTTGCCCAAGAGGTTTTGGCGGAACCGCCCTTGCTTGCCGCGCAGCAGGTCTGAAAGGGACTTTAATTTGTGGTTATGGCTGCCTTGGATGGGCCGACCGCGACGACCGTTGTCGATCAAGGCATCGACTGCCTCTTGCAGCATTCGTTTTTCGTTTCGGATGATGATTTCCGGTGCGCCCAAATCCATTAGCCGCTTGAGGCGATTGTTCCGGTTAATCACCCGGCGGTAGAGGTCATTCAGGTCGCTGGTGGCGAATCGTCCGCCGTCCAGTTGGACCATGGGCCGCAGTTCTGGCGGCAATACCGGCAGAACCGAGAGGATCATATCCTCGACCCGGTTGCCGCTATTGCGGAAGGATTCAACGACTCTCAGCCGTTTGATCGCCTTCTTCCGGCGTTGGCCTGATGTTGAATGCATCTCATAGATCAATTGGTCTCTGAGGGCCTCTAGGTCGATCATCCTCAGAATAGCCAAAATCGCTTCGGCCCCCATCGCCGCTTGGAACACGTTGCCGTAGTGCTCTTTCAATTCCCGGTAACGTGATTCCGCAATTAGCATGTGAACCCGCAGGTCCTCAAGCTCGTCTATGCTGGTCTGAAGTTGCTCTTGAAGCTGGGCTTCATCCGTGGACAGCTGGCTGTTGATGGCGTCGATTTCCGCCTGCATCGCCAGGCGCTCCACTTCAGGGTCTATCGGAGCTACCGGATCGGCGGCGGAATCTGTCGTCATACCTTCGACAGGCTCAATTGGAGACGCTTCGGTTTCTTCGGTCGGGGAATTTTCGCCCTCTCCCTCAGGATTATCGATCCGGCGGTTCAACTCCTCAATCTTAAGCTCCGCTTCCCGTTGCCGCTTCTTGAGAGCCATGTCGTGCTTGGCTTGCTCTTCTTCAATCGTCTCTCCCCGGACATCTTCGTCCACGGACACGATAATGTGTTGGGCGAAATAGAGTACCCGCTCCAGGTTTCTGGGAGACAGGTCCAACAGCAAGCCCAACCGGCTGGGAGTCGTTTTGCTAAACCAAATGTGAGCTACGGGCGCCGCCAAGCGGATGTGACCCATTCGCTCTCGCCGAACCTTGGAGCGAGTTACCTCGACACCGCAACGGTCGCAGACGACGCCGCGGTAACGGATACGCTTATATTTGCCACAGAAGCATTCCCAGTCTTTGGTTGGTCCGAACAAGCGCTCGCAGAACAGGCCGTCTTTCTCGGGCCTTAACGTGCGGTAGTTTATCGTTTCCGGTTTGGTAACTTCGCCGTGAGACCAGTTTAAAATCTGCTCCGGCGAGGCAATGGAAATTCGAATTGCGTTGAAGTTGGTGCCTTGTGTCTCGGTCCTATCAGCTAGTCTGACCATTAAATAGCCTCCAATGGATGGTAAAGGTCAATGTTGTCATGGAAAATCCCCAGGTTCATGGAAAATCCCCAGGTTCATGGAAAATCCCCAGGTTCATGGAAAATCCCCAGGTTCATGGAAAATCCCCAGGTTCATGGAAAATCCCCAGGTTCATGGAAAATCCCCAGGTTCATGGAAAATCCCCAGGTTCATGGAAAATCCCCAGGTTCATGGAAAATCCCCAGGTTCATGGAAAATCCCCAGGTTCATGAGGGTGGTTTAAATCGCCTCCAATGGTTGATAAAGGTCGATGTCGTCGGATATCCCCGGGGTTAGCGATGGTCGTTCATCTTCGTTCAAAAGCTCAACGGACAAGCCGAGACTCTGGAGTTCTTTCAATAGCACGTTGAAGGACTCGGGCACACCCGGTTGGCCAATGGGCTCGCCCTTTACGATGGCCTCATAGGTCTTGACCCGGCCTGCCACATCGTCGGATTTGACGGTCAATACTTCCTGAAGGTTGTAGGCTGCGCTATACGCTTCCAGCGCCCAAACTTCCATTTCACCGAACCTCTGGCCTCCAAACTGGGCTTTACCGCCCAAGGGCTGTTGGGTAATCATGGAGTAGGGTCCCGTGGAACGGGCGTGAATTTTATCCTCAACAAGGTGGATCAGTTTTAGAATGTAGATGCTCCCTACTGTTATCAATTGATCGAATGATTCGCCGCTACGACCGTCGATCAATTCGAATTTCCCGAACGTTGGGGGGGCTATCCGTTTCTTGTGGTGAATATCAAGGGCCAGTTTATGCATCTCCTCCAAGGTCAATCCCGTCGGGTCTTCATTAGCCTCATCGGCAAGCCACATTCGTAAGCACGCTTCCTGCGCAGCCCCCTGAATGGAGTCGTCAAATAGCCTGGCCGAGTCCAAGCCTCGATCCGAAAGCCAGCTTTCCAGCTTGGAGTGATCCAGCTCAGGCGCATCGGTGGGAGCGGCATCAATGGCACCGGCCTGTTGTGCGAACCAAACTCTAGCCAGAGCATCCTCAATGGAGATGTCTTTGGCTCCGTCGAACACTGGGGTGTTAGCCCGGAAGTTCAGCCCTCGGGCGGCCCAGCCAAGGTGGGTTTCCAGCACTTGGCCCAAGTTCATCCGCGAAGGAACGCCAATGGGGTTTAGGATAATATCCACAGGAGTGCCGTCGGTCAGGAAGGGCATATCCTCTTCGGGAAGAATGCGTGAAACCACTCCTTTGTTGCCGTGGCGGCCAGCCATTTTATCGCCGACCGATATCTTCCTCGTCTGGGCGATCCACACGCGAACCGCTTCGTTAACTCCCGGAGGCAGGTCGTCCCGGTTTGCCCGGTTCAACACCTTAACATCTATGATCTTGCCCCGTTCGCCATGGGGGACCCGCAACGAAGTGTCTTTGACGTCGCGGGATTTTTCTCCGAAGATCGCTCGCAGCAATTTCTCCTCTGCGGTCAACTCGGTCTCGCCTTTCGGGGTGACCTTGCCTACCAGGATGTCTCCCGGTCCCACTTCGGCGCCGACGCAAATGATACCCCGTTCATCCAAGTCCCGCAGGCTGGCTTCGCCGACGTTGGGGATGTCCCTGGTTATCTCTTCGGGCCCCAGTTTGGTTTCCCGGGCTTCCATTTCGTGTTTCTCAATGTGAGTGGAGCTGAAATAGTCTTCCTTTACCAACCGCTCACTGAGAATAATTGCGTCTTCGTAGTTGTAACCTTCCCATGACATGAAGGCGACCAGAACGTTTTGGCCCAAGGCCAGTTCCCCGTGGTCGGTGGAAGAACTGTCGGCCAGGACGCTCCCACGTTCGACAATGTCTCCTTTGGCCACTATGGGACGTTGATCAAAGCAGGTACCCTGATTTGTCCGAGCGAACTTAATCACCGGATGCACGTGATCGTTACCTTCCGCGTCGGTGACAATTATTTCCCGGCCTCCCACCGATTTAATATGGCCGGCGGCTAACGACAGCACCATCTGTCCGCTGTCACGGGCTACCCGGCTTTCTATGCCGGTACCTACCACCGGTGCCTGTGGGCGCAGCAAGGGAACCGCTTGGCGTTGCATGTTCGAGCCCATCAGAGCTCGGTTGGCGTCATCGTGCTCCAGGAAGGGGATCAGGGCCGCCGAAACGCTCATGATCTGCATCGGTGAGACGTCAATATAGTCTACGGCGTCCGGGTGGGCCTCAGTGTACGATTCGCCGACACGCACCTCTACCCGGTCGTCCATGAATTGGTTCAGTGAATCAAGTCTAGAATTCGCTTGAGCGACCCTAAAGTTTTCCTCTTGGTCGGCGGAGAGATACTGTACCTCTTCGTCGACGCTGGCGACAAAGGGCCGGACATTAATAATCGTTCCCGCTGGCAAGTTCCTTATCGCAGCGAGCCGCTGCCGATTGACCACTTTGCCCTTTCCGGCGATGACCTTGCCGTCTTCGTCCAATACATCTTCGTTCACCAAGCGGCCTTCGATCCCCGGAGAGTCGCTGGTAACTGTTCGGATTACCCTTCGGTAAGGGGATTCAATGAATCCAAACTCGTTTATCCGGGCATAGGACGCCAAGGAACTGAGCAGACCGATGTTTGGCCCTTCCGGGGTCTCGATGGGGCAAATCCGCCCGTAGTGGGAGAAGTGGACGTCTCTGACGTCGAAGCCAGCCCGCTCCCGGGACAACCCGCCGGGCCCCAGAGCCGACAGGCGGCGTTTGTGGGTTAGTTCCGCCAAGGGGTTGGTTTGGTCCATGAACTGGGACAACTGGGAGCCGCCAAAGAACTCCCGGACGGCCGCAACCACGGGTCTGATGTTTACCAGGCCTTGAGGGGCGGCGGTTTCCGGATCGACAAGGGTCATTTTTTCTTTGACCATTCTCTCCATGCGGAGCAGTCCAACGCGGACCTGGTTCTGCACCAGTTCGCCTACGGCCCTGACCCGGCGGTTGCCCAGATGGTCAATGTCATCGGGCTTCCCTTGGCCCTGATTGATGCGGATCATCGTGCGAATTACCGCCACAACGTCATGGAGGCTTAAAGTCATCAAATCTGCGTTTTCGGTCTGGTCCAACCTGCGGTTTAGCTTGAACCGGCCAACTCGGCCCAAATCGTATCGCCTGGCCCCAAAGAACAGGTTACGGATCAGGTTTCGTGAGTTTTCCAAGCTGGGAGGCTCACCGGGGCGCAGCCTGCGGTAAAACTCGATCTGGGCCGCCGCCATCCGCTTGGATTGGTCTGAATTAAATTCGTGTTCCGGTCGTAGCCATTCCCAAAGGGATCGCAGATCCTCTTCCTTGAAGTTCAGGTCCTTGGGGTCGGTAACCGGGTCTTTGTCCAGAGTGGACTGCATGTAACGGTGGCTGTCATCCGTGTCCACGTCCTCGAACAGAGCCATCATTTCATCGTCGGCGGCAACACCCAAGGCCCGCAAAAAAGTGGTCGCCGAAACCTTTCGTTTTCGGTCAACCTTTACCGAGATTATATCTTTATTGCTGGTTTCGAACTCGAGCCACGCACCGCGAGAAGGAATCAACTTGGCGAAGCACAGGTTGCGGTCGCTGACTAGGTTTTTTTCGTAAACAAAATAGATACCCGGCGACCGAACCAGTTGGCTAACAACTACACGCTCGGCGCCGTTAATGATGAATGTGCCGTTGGGGGTCATCATGGGAATATCTCCCATGAATATCTCTTGCTCTTTTATTTCCCCGGTGTCCTTCATCAACAACCGGGTTTTAACGTAAAGGGGCTGACAAAATGTAATTTCCCTTTCTTTACTATCCTGGGGAGTATATTTGGGCTCTTTGAAGTAGTGCTCCAAGAAATGCAACTCGTATTTCTTGCTGGTGTAGTCTGCAATTGGCGAGATTTCCTGGTAGACTTCTTGCAAGCCATCCGTTTTTAGCCAATCGTAAGACTGCAACTGGCTTTGGATTAAGTTGGGAACATCCAGGACTTGCGGAATCCGGGCATAGGTCTTAACATCGGGAAGTCCCACGGTTTGACGGGCAACGGCATGAGACAGGGCCATTTTCCATACTCCTATACAGACAAGTAGTTATGCTAATTAGAGAGACCGAGGTTACGACGCAAAAGAGGCAATAATGCTCGGGGGATAGTCGCGAGGATGACAGAATTCGTCGCATGTGGCATAGGGCTGTAACATTCTATTATACACGCATGATTAGCCTTGTCAAGCAAGGCATATCGACGAAAATTACTCACAACCCGTCAAGTCTGAACACTTACTTTATCGATTCTAATCCGGTTTAGAAGGCGGGCCCAGGCTCGGCTCCTTACCTCCCACTTTTAAGGCCACAGCTAATTTACCTCTTCTTCAATACGATAGACCGCACGATAGACCGTCAAACCTGTCCTCCACATTTTGCCCGAAATTTGGAAGTAAGGCTGTTTACTCAACCATTCTTGACTGCCACCCTTCAAGGGAACTGCTTTTCTCGTACGTTTTGTGCCACGCGGGTTTACCACTTGACAGCCCCGGCATCACCAACGGCGTCGATTGGACCTCGCACTTAATTATATGAATTCGTCGGTAATAGGTTGGAATTCGCAATGACTCATCTAAGCCCGCAGTTTTGAGCACGAGCACACCTAGATTCCATCATGCCTGGTTCATAGTCGCGGTGGCCGCCACCATGCGGCTGGCCAGTTCCTCATTCCGCACCTCATCAAGCATCCTTATTCCCCGTTTAGTGGAAGCTTTCGGCTGGAGTTACGGAGCCGTCGGGCTGGGCTTTTCGCTGCAGTGGATCGTTTCCGGTCTTTTCGGACCATCGGTTGGTTGGTTGGGCGACCGTTACGGTATTAGACGGGTTATGATCGGCGGCGCACTACTTTTCATGATAGGTATGGTGCTTACCGGCAGAATGTCCCACCTGTGGCAGTTCTACCTTTTCTTTGGGGTAATCCTCAGTATATCGATGGGCGTCTTCCAGGTTCCCTTAACCGCCGCCGTCACCCTTTGGTTCGATAAAAAGCTTGGTCTGGGTATGGGGCTGTTGCAAGCGTCGCAGGGAGTCGGGCCTCTGATAGCCGTCCCCATCATGCTGCTGATCATCGAATGGTTCGGAGGCGGTATACCTGGGGTTAGGGCGGCATTTTGGATCCCGGGAATTGCTGGCGGGATCAGCCTTCTTTTGTTGATTCGGCTGTTTCACAACGAGCCAGCCGACCTTGGGTTACGGCCTCGAGGAGCGCCCGAAGATCAACCGATAAGACATCTGCAGAAAGGATCCACGGCCAGGATCCGGACAAGGGTGTTCTTAAAGGAAGCCCAGCGGACAAGCGCGTTTTGGAACCTTATCGGCATTCATTTTTGGGGTTGTGCCGGCCACGCCATTATTTTGGTCTATCTGGTATCTCTGGCCGAATCTCGGGGCCTTTCCGAGGGGATGGCCGCCGGTGTTTTCGTAACCCTTACGGTAGTAAGCTCAATAACACGCTTCACGGTTCCGGTGGCAGCGGAGCGCTTCGGCAGCAAATGGGCCATGGGTTTGTGCTTTATCCTCCAGACGCTGCCCATTCTCCTCTTATTTTTTGCGAACGATCCCTGGCATTTCTACCTGTTCGCAGCGCTCTTCGGCATAGGGTTCGGTGGCGAGATGAGCGCATTCCCCATTATCAACCGCCAGTATTACGGAAGCGGACCAATTGGCACCACCTACGGCTGGCAAATGATGGGCTCGGGTATCGGCATGGCCGCCGGTTCACTCCTGGGTGGGCAACTACGGGATTTCACCGGAGATTTCAATGCCACTCTGGTGCTGTCACTGGTGTTGAGTTTGGTTGGCGTTGTTTCAATAATAATGCTGCCGGCCACCAATCATCACCTGATACCCCATTGGGAAGACGCTTTGCCGCAAGAAGCTCGTTCTACTTCCGCAACCTAGTCCCTCTATAACTACGCCTGATCGATTAAAAACCCTTGGCGGCAATGCTGCTAAGCTTCAGTTGGGCGCGCTGGAAATTGATAGCACTCGCAGGCGCAGCAGGGGTTGGTGTGTTAAACTCCGGTATCGAAAAAGGGTAACTGCGGGCATGTAATTTTGGGTGTAATTTTGCGTGAAAATTTGGAGGAAGCGTTATGCTGGATTTAATCGTGCGCGGGGGTCAGGTAGTTACCCCTTGGGGTACCAGCGACTGGGACGTGGCGGTCCAGGGTGAAAAAATCGTGGCCATTGCTGCTCCAGGCACATTGACCGACGAAGCTGGACGGATCATCGACGCCACCGGAAAGGTGGTAATACCCGGCGGAATTGAGCCTCACGCTCATATTTCGGCGCCCATCATGGGTCATGGAGACCTCAAGACCGCTCCTCCTGATCAGGTGAGCCGGGCTGCCCTCTTCGGAGGCACTACCACCATCCTCGATTTCGCCATCCAGTACCCTGGCATCGATATTAACCAGGCAATACAGGAACGCACCAATGTTTGGCAGGGCAACTCCTATGCGGACTATGCTCACCACTTGATGCTGCTGGGCGAAGTAGAGCCGCATATCATAGGTCAACTGCGCGAGGCCGTGCAGGACGGGATCCCAACGGCCAAGATTTTCACTACAAATATTCGTCCACCGGCCACCACCGGCGAGCCCCGGATGGTGCGCATGGGCCATCTTCACGACCTGATGGTAGAGATTCAGAAAATCGGCGCCATGCTGCTGGTCCACTCGGAAGACGATGACATGGTGCAGCACATGTACCGTAAACTGGCCCAGGAAGAACAGACCGAGTGGTACAACATGCACTTGGTGCATAGCAACGAGTCGGAGGATGTGTCATTCCGGCGGGTGATCCGGGTCGCGGAATGGACCGGCGCTCCCATCTATTTCGTCCACGTTAGCGCCAGGCAGGGATTGTCGGCGATTCAAGAAGCTAGGGCCAAAGGTATGCCGGTTTACGGTGAAGCATTACACAACTATGTTTGCTTCACTTCCGACAATTACAAGGAAGAAAACGGCATGAAGTACCATACCTATCCCTCCCTCAAGTCCGAGGAGGATAGGCTGTCGATGTGGGATGGCCTGGTTAACGGTGGGTTGAACACAATGGCTACCGATGAGTACTGTACGTCCTGGGATGTCAAGATTTCAGGCCGGACGATTTCGGATGTCACCGGTGGGCACAACGGAGCCGAAACCAGGGTTGGCATCAGCTACAGCGAAGGCGTATCAAAACGTGGAATGTCGTTGCAGCGCTTTGTAGACATAACCTCAGCCAATGCGGCAAAGATCATGGGTCTTTACCCCCAGAAGGGCGTCTTGGCGCCGGGGAGCGATGCGGACATTGTTCTCATTGACCCCAGCATCAAAAGAAAGCTGACGAAAGACGACTTCCATATCACAGACTATAGTATCTGGGACGGCTTCGACATTGAAGGGTGGCCCACGACCACAATTTTGAGAGGAAAGGTGGTTGTGGAAGACGGCCAGTTCAGTGGCACAGCGGGCGGTGGGAAATACCAAACTCGCAAGATTGATCCACAGTTCACCAACCGGCCAGCCTGCTAAATCCGGGCGTGCCCGGTTGGAACCCATTGCCGAGGATAATTTCACAGAAGGGGATTGCCGGAGAATCCCGTGATTTCAGGGGATTCTCCAGGTAGTCTCTACCTTGTCCTCGGAATTCTCATAGGTTGTAGTGGATTAGGAATGAAAGATGGCCCGAATTCGATTGATTCCAACAGAGGAACTTACTCCCGGCCTGCGCCGGATTGCCAAGGACGCTGAAGCTCACCGTTTAAACCCGGCCATCTTCCAGGCGGCGGGGAACCTTCCTCAATGCTTCGAAGATTTCTGGTCGTTCTACTCACCCCTCAAGCTGGAGGGATTGCTGGACTCCCGATTGAAGGAGTTGGTCCGCCTAATAATCGCCGACCTCAATCAGTGCGCCACTTGAAAGCTCTCCCGGGCTGCACCTGCGGTGGAGCAAGGAATGACCGAAGAGATGGTGGCTGGTTTGGTTGAATTCGAGAATGGGGACTACTCGCCAAAGGAAAAGCTGGCATTGCGGTTTGCCGAGCGCATGGCGCAGGACCACCATAGCCTGGATGGAGATTTCTTTCAGGACCTCCGCCAGCAATTTACCGACCCGGAGATTTTTGAGTTGGGCATGATCACCGGACAGTTCATTGGCTACGGACGGCTGATCTCGATGCTGGACTTGGAAGACCCATCGCAGCCAGCGGACTAAACTTTCAAATTCGGCGTCTTCCAATTTGAGTAATAATAGACCCCAAGAACGGGAAAAAGGAGATCAATGATGACTACACCCGCAGCGACAGATTTGGAAGCCAAACGAGACCGACTGAAAAAGTGGATTCCGGAGGGTCAGTCTCAAGCCTCGACTCAAGGCATGAACCACGTGGCTATTTTTGCCAAAGACCTAAATGCGACGGCTGCCTTCTACAACGACGTGATGGGCATGCCGGTGGTAAGGGTTACGGCCAACCGTGACGTCGAAGATTCGACCCACATGAACGTGGATATGGGCAACTGCATGACTTTTGCCTTCTTCGACTTCCCCAACGTTTCCCGGCTCCAACGGAAGGCGCCCGAGGGCGTGGGCGGAATCATGCACATAGCCTTAGTGATAGACCATGACAAAAGGGAAGAGATCAAAGGCAGGCTTGAGGCGCATCGGATAGACTTCAGGGAAATAGGCGCAGGGGTGTACCTTAAAGACCCCAACGGTCTGGGCATAGAGTTGATGGCCGATATGTGAACCGTTTAATGTTTGCCCTATAGCTTGGGTATAACATCAGGCCAATCTTAGTTTGTTGCAAATTATTACGTCTCCAGAGCTAAATCAGCCCTGGAGACGGTTTTATTTTTAAGTCTTCAAGACTCCGTGCCGCTCCAGAATCCTGGCCAGTTCGGCAACACCGTCGTACACGGTCTGAGGGGAGGGGTGGCCGTAGCACAACCTTGCGCAGTTGGTGCCTTTGCCTTCGGGCGAGAACTGGGTCCCGTTGTAAAAACCAACGCCCTCTGCGAACGACTGCTCCTGAATTGCCGCCAAGTCGGTGCCTTCAGGCAACTCCAACCAAATGCACAGCCCGCCTTCCGGCGTGGCCCATGTAGCTGAATCGCCGAAATTTTCGCCCAGCGACGCTAGCATTGCGTCCCGTTTGACCAGCAACGACTGGTTCTGCTCGTCGATATGTTGGTACATGTCGTGCTTCAGGTACTCTTCAATTGCCATGGCCGCCAACTGATTGGTGCCACCGCCTCCCTTGAAGCTCATGGCCCTAAGCGTGACTTCTTCCGGCGCTACCATGTATCCCATGCGAACGCCGGGAGCGATTACCTTGGAGAACGAGCCCACATAAATCACCTGGCCCGAGTCGTCCAAGGAGTGAATGGATGTTACATCCTCCCCGCTAAAGCGCAGGTCCACGTAGCAGTCGTCCTCAAATATGGGTATACCGTGCTGGCGGGTTATTTCCAAAACCCGTTTTCTCCGCTCCAAAGTCATGGTCCAACCCAGTGGGTTTTGGAAGGTGGGAATGGTGTACAGGTATTTAACCCGCTTACCTTCTGCAGCAAGCCGGGTTAGCGTCAATTCCAGTTCTTCGGGTACCATACCTTGGTCATCGCATTTGACGCCAACAACATCGGCTCCGTACCGTCTCAGTTGGCGCAATGTGCCCAAATAGAGGTATTCCTCGGTTAATGCCACATCGCCGGGGTCGGTGAGAGATTGGATTATCATGGCGATGGCTTCGCCGGAACCCGAGGTCAGGACCACGTCTTCTGCGGTAACTTTCATGTTGCGATCCCGCACCAGCTTTTCCGCTACCAACTCTCTGAGGGACAACAGCCCCACATAGTCTGGATAATAGGCCAGTTCTTTACCGTCCCGTTCCAAGGCAGTTCGCATCGCATTGGCCAAGCCTTCAAGAGGGAGGGTATCCGGGTCGGGATAAGCGACAGCAAAGTCGTACTTGGGTCGCCGAAAAGAAGTCTTGACGCCCACCGGAGCGTTTTTAGCAAAAAGGCCCTCGTAGCTGAATTTACCTACATCAACCATTTAATCTAAGCCTCCAGTGCGTCTTATTCCCGCCAAATCACTTAAAGAGAACTTACGCGTCTCCTTACCTCATGTAAAGCGGGATGGCAAGAATTCGTATCCCTAGTAATACTGGGAGAAAACCGGTTCTTCCCGGGTAATGATTTCCAATACCACGGGCTGGCCGGTGGAGGAAATCTGCTGCGCCCTCTGCAAGGCCGGAGCTATCTGGTCCGGCTGAGTAATAGTCTCTGCGTGGCAACCCAGGCTCTCGGCCATCTTGGTGTAATCGCCGGTCGTGAATTTGGAGTTAAATCGCTCCACGGCCACGGGCATGTGATGCTCGTATCCACCCATCGCGCTATTGTTGATTATCACAGTAATAATTCCGATTTTGTTGCGCGATGCTGTCTCGAAGTCGGTGCCGCACATACCCACGGCAGTGTCTCCCATAAGGTTCAGGGCCACCTTCTCGGGCGCAGCCAGCTTGGCGCCCATGATCAAACCGAGGCCCGTGCCCAGTTGGGTCGAGTTGCCCCATCCCAGATAACCTCTGGGAGTGGTGGCGGTGTAGAACGGAACAATCTGGTCTCTGGGGTTGCCCGAGTCGTGGGTGACAATGCTGTTCGCCTTGTCCAACCCTTGGTCCAGTTCCCACACGACCCGGTAGGGGCTGATGGGCACATCGTTGGAGGTCAGCCGGGGCATCCACTCGGCCAGCCACTCTTCTTTCACCGACTTGATCTCGTCGGCCACGCCGTTGTCTCCTCTGCGACCGTTCTCACCGGCTTGCTTCTTGACCTCGTCGATTAGCTGCCGGAGCACCAACTTTGAATCGCCGATGATAATGTCATCCAATGGGTACTCGCCGTTTAGATCGCCTTCGTCAATGGTGGACTGAATGATCGTTTTTCCGGCTGGTATCGGCGGCGATGCCAGTGTCTTCTGTAAGCTCGTGCCAATGCCGAAGACGACATCGGATTTCTTCAAAAATACGCCCACCGCTTTGGTGCCGCTGTTTCCACCTGTGCCCAAAGACAGGTGGTGGTCTTCGGGAAAGCCGCTCTTGCCCTGCCAACAACTTTCGCGCTACGTTTTCCACATCCTTGGGGTCGCCACTGCTGCGTCGGCTCGCCACGGGCGAAATATTGAAACTGGGTTTCGTCGATTTCACCGTTCAACACATCCGAGGGCATTTCCAGCAATACCGGACGTGGCCGGCCCATGCGCATCTGGGTGTAGGCTCGGCGCATCATTTCCGGGATACGCTCCGAGCGGTTGATCAAGTCGGACCATTTAGTCACGCCTCCGTAGTTGGGAGTGGCGCGGTAGTCGGAAGGCATGCCTTCCCTTTCGGTGCCTTGATGTCCGGGCAGCATCAGAATAGGCGAGGAGTCGGCATATGCTTGCGCGACGCCCGGGTAAGCGTTTTCGATCCCAGGCCCGGCTTGGACGATGCACACCCCGGTTTTGGCGCCGTTGTGGACCCGCGAATACCCATCGGCCATGTTGACCGCACCCCGCTCCATGCGGGCGATGATAGGACGGATGCCCGCCGACGCCGCAGCGTCGATTAGGGGATTATTGGGGAAACAGAACACAATGTCCGTTCCTTCCTGTTGTAGGATGCTGGCCAGCACGGTCTTACCTTGCATGCGGTTCCTCTCTTTTTAACAGAGTGCAATTGCGCGTTCTACGCTGACTAATTGGGTAGGTATTTTACATTCCGGCAGAGGCTCGTATCCAAGCAACGTGTCTACGCCGCAATTTCTTGGGCACTGGCATGCGCCGGTGTGACGATGGAAGATACCGCGAAAACCGAGGAATCGTAGTTAAAAATGCTCAATCTCTGCCGTACAATCCCTCGTCGGAGAAGAACGGCTTATCGGCGTCTTGCATTGCTTGGCCCAAGAGACGGTCGGTGTTCAACAAGCACGCCCGGTGCCAAAGGACAATTATGGCCTGGTCCATCATTTGTTTCGGCAGGTGAATTGTCCGGCCATGCTTTGTCGCCAGCCAGCCTGCGTGGCCAGCGGCAAAGTATTCTTCCATGAAGATAGTCGGTTCAACCTCGGATGCCGCAGCTTCGAGAATCTCCGGCGGAGCCTCCGAACACGTCATGCTGGGATGGTCAATGGCCATCTGGAGGTAGTCTTGCTCGGTTGCTGCGTCCATTTGTCTTCTTGTACCGTTCGAATTGTTTTGGAGGCGGTCCGAAATCGACTCGAAGTGCATAGCCGGTGAAAGTAAGGGAATCAAGCACCGATGATGCCGCAGAGAATGTCCCGGAATTCAAACCGGAGCCCCGATACTATCGGGGCTCCGGTCATTTGACTCATGATCTTGATACGGCAATAGGGTCAACCAATGATGCGGCGCTCTGAGCTTATAAGTTGAGTTGAGGGACCAAGTATCCGGATGTCTTTTGGTAAATTTGGATGCGGCTCCGCTGCGTGTCCGTCACCAGCAAGCGATTATTCGCAGCGTCGAATTCCACTGCGGTGGGTTGGCCGAAGGTCCATTCCGGTTCAGTGGTTTCAACCTCCCGTCGGCGCTTCATATAGTCTGCGTTTGCGTCTACGGTTAGCTGTGCCCACGCCGATAGTTGTTGGGCGTCGCCTACCAGGCTGGTGAGGAACTTGCCTTGGGCGTCGAATATCTGGATTCGGCCCCGGTTCCATTTGTTGTTGCTCCAATCGCAAATGTAAACATCCCCTTCGGGATCAACGGCCACATCGGTGGGGTAGGAGATGTCGCCTTTCTTGGTGCCCTTTTTTCCAAATTGAGCCAACAATTTGCCGTCTGGTGTGAATTTCTGGACTCGGTGGTTCTTGTGGTCGGCTACGTAGACGTCGCCATTGTTGTCCACGGTTATGCCCCACGGCGAGTCCAATTCACCTTCTCCGCTGCCTTGAGTGCCCCAAGCACCCAAGAACTTGCCGTCGGTCGTAAACTTACGGACTTTATGGCTTCGGCCGTCGGTAATGAACAGGGTCTCGTTCTGGTCGATGGCAATACCTGCGGAACCATTCGCTTCTCCGTCGCCGCTTTGGACCGTGTTGAAGCAGCTAATGAACGTGCCATCTTTGTCGAAAACGGAAACCCGGTTTAACCATTCGTCGGTGACGTATAGGTTTCCTTGTTTGTCGGCTGCAATTCCCGTAGGCCAAATTAGTTGGCCTTCGTTGCTGCCGTATCTGCTAAACTCGCCAAGAAAGTCTTCTTCGCCCCCTTGGTTACCGATAATCACCCGAGCGACCCGCTGGCCGACGCCGGTGCGGTTCCAAGAGACGTTACTTATGCTTTCACTTCCCCGGTTAACTACGTAGGCCACGCCGTCGGCGCCCAACGCCAGGTCTACCGGGAAGTTAAACCCCATTCCCGTCTGAGCGCCCCTTCCCACGTTGTGACTGTAATCGTAGGTTCTGCCAGCTACTGTTTCCGTGAGCATTGCCATCCTCCGTTGGTTGATGGTTTAGCCAAATTGTTGTTGAGTGTGATGGGTTTTAATGAACGGCGGAGGCTCCTGCGCTTAAATCCCCCTGTATCCCCCTTTGTAAAGGGGGACCTAGGGGGATTTCCCCGCTACGCCGAGTCTAGATTAGCTTCAAGTACGGTAGTTTTTCGAACGAGCCTTCCACGATGGGCTTGGCATCCAGGTGCAGCCAATCTTCCAAGATTGTGGAGTAGAGGCCCCGGAAATCGTGATTAGGAACCACGTCGCCCTGCTCCAAGTCCCTGGATTCCATGGAAGGATACTCACCAAACTGCCCGCCGGTGACCGACTCGCCCAAGACGAAGGCTGCTCCGCCAGCGCCGTGGTCCGTGCCGGAACCGTTGTCATGGGTCCGCCTGCCGAACTCGGTGAACATAAGCATTATCACGTTGTCGCCAACGCCGTGCTCTTTCAGATCGTCAAAGAAACTCTCCACTCCCAGAGAGACGTCCTGCCACAGCTTATCGTGCATGCCCACCTGGTTGGAGTGGCTGTCGAAGCTGCCGTGGTCAACGTAGAATATGCGAGTGCCCAGGTTTGCCATGTGAATCTGAGCGATGCCCTTCAACCGTTTGGCGATCACCGTGTCGGGATACTCCACGTTGGACGAGTAACTCTTCGGTGCTTCCTTCAATATGTCGGCGCCCTGCAGGGTGTCCAGCCCGGTCTGGCTTAGATAGTCCATTACCGCCCCGGTACCGATCGCTGGCGAATACAGCCGGGCGAACCGGTCGAGTATCCGGGAGCGCTGACCCTGTTCTGAAATCCCGGGCAACAGACCGTAGGTGTCCAGATCGTCGACAACGGCCACTGGAACCCCAGGCAGAACCAAGGCCCGGAACAACGATGCCCCGAAAGCCACGGAGGTGAGTACGTTTTCTTTATTGGGGTCAATGTCTTTGGTAGCCTTGCCCAGCCACCCTTCGGTGCCCAGCTTGTCCGGTTCGCAGGTATGCCAGATGTCCATGGACCGGAAGTGGGAGCGGGGCGAGTTGGGGTATCCCACCCCGTGGATGATAGCCATATCGCCACGGTCATAGATGGTTTTCATCGGACCCATTTCCGGGTGAAAACCCACTTTGTCGTCAAGGGGCAACACTCGGTCCTCAGCAACTCCCACCACCGGCCGGTTGTCTCTGTAAAGAGGGTTGGTGTAGGGAATCACGGTATTTAGGTAGTCGTTGCCTCCAGTTAGCTGGAGCACCACTAGGACCGGGTCTTTGCTGGTGGTGGTCATTGCGAATTTCTCCTTATTGCTGGTCTATTCGGTTGTGGGCCATTATGGCCAATTGCCAACTCCGTTCGTGGTGAGCCTGTCGAACCATCTGTTCGCGGAAGGACCCTTCGACAAGCTCAGGGCGAGCGGAATTGGCCATTGCTATTTGAAAGATTTGTAGCTATGCGTACTGGTATTCGCGCAGAGAAACGATTAGCTGAAGCAGTTCGGAAACGCGGGCTTTGGAGCCATCTATATTCTGGGGCGAGTCCCACGCAAATTCTCCCCGTTCTCCGACAAACTCGATCAACTCAACACGGCTCTCCGGCTGCACTTCCAACGGTCCCATCAGGTCCAAGCAACCGTCAACGACCTTCTCTACCGTGCGGTCACCTTGTGACTGAAGCCGGTCGACCAAGGACTTGATTCCAGGCCGTTCAATGTCGCCAACCAAGTCGGCGGTGAAATTGACGCGGCGCATCAATGAGCCGCTGTTTATCCACTCTGCTCCTGTGTGCCACCCTTCTACGCTGGGCGGGTTAAGCAGGTCTTGACCCATGTAGGACGGTTGCCGGGAAAGGTCGCCGATTCCGGGGGCCGGGAACTCGGCGCCACCCACCAACCGCAACGTTCCGACGACGACTTCAGTTGGGCTCTTCAGGCGGGCGAACCGTGCGTTCTTAAAGAAGTCCGAGTTAAACAGCACCCGCAAAGCGGAGCGGATGTCATAGTTGGATTCAATCAGAGTGTCGGTCAACAGGTCGATGGCTTCGGGGTTCAGGGGAGGCGTCACAGCCCAAGCCGGGACCTGAGCCTCGTCGGCCACAAAGAAGTTGTAAAGGTGACGGGCGATGAACTGGGCCGTGGCTGGCTGCTCGCTGATAATTCGGATAATGTCATCGCCGTTCAGGTTACCGGTCTCGCCTAAGAAAGTCTTTTCGCCATCGTCGTGGTCTTCTTCCTTGAATTGGAAGAACCAATCGTGACGACCGATGGGGCCGCGGGGCAGCTTGGGCTGAATTGTCCATCCGGTGAATGCCCTTGAGCATTCTCTAACGTCCACTTCGGTGTAGTTGCCAACGCCGAGGCTGAACAGTTCCAAGAGCTCACGTCCCCAGTTTTCATTGACTGCGCTGGCGTGATTGTCGCAGTTATCCAGCCAGTAGATCATGGCCGGGTCTTGGGCCATCTCAAGCAGCAGTTCCCGGAAGTCGCCCATACCCTTTTCCCGAAACTTGAAAATCATGTCCATCACGTCGTCGTAATGGTCCACTTTGGAGACGCCGGTGGCGAAAACCTGATGCCAGAACAAGGCCATTTTCTCTTCTAGAGGGTTTTCCGTGTTCACCATGTCATGAAGCCACTCCGCCGCTCCCATTCCGGGCAGCGTTCCGGGCCTCCAAGTCCACGGATGGTACCGCATCATCTCGTCACGGTCGGCAGTCGATTGCGACGTTGGATTCAAAAGTTCTTCCACGTTCGCTTCGTAGCCTCTGGCAGCGCGGGCTTCAATCTCTTCCCTAGGTGCGCCAAACCCTGCCCTGCGCATCAAGTGGGACATCAAGGCTATATCGTGGTCGGCCATTACTGTGCCTCCTAATCAATTGATTGAGAATTGTTTTGATTGAAAATAGGTTCCGCGAGATAAGGACTCAGGCGTTAATAGTAGAAATTAGCTTTGAGGTGTACACAACTTCCCGATTTTTAATCCTACAAATGATAGTTGGCACCGTGTTTGCTGTCAATGCTCAGGTGATAATAGAAGCCTTGTTTTGAAGGTGAAGTCTCGGTCCTGCATCGATGCTTCTATTGAATGCATTTGATGGTGGAGTATCTCTCCCATATATGCCAGTCTTTATGTGAGTCGCCTGTTGTGTGCATAGCGAGTTGTGATTACAATTCTTCTCCTGACACTGCTGTCACGTGGCCTGTCACGTGGAAGGAAAAACACGCCAAGCGATTGGAGGCTGGCTATGAGATTGGAAGGGAAAGTTGCTTTGATTACCGGTGCTGCTCGAGGCCAAGGAGCAGCGGAGGCCCGCGTGTTCGCCAAGGAAGGAGCCAAGGTTGTAATTGCCGATATTCTTGATGGAGACGGCGAAAAGCTGGCGGCGGAAATTGGCGAGGCGGGCGGCGATGCCCTGTTCGTCCACTTGGACGTGACCAGCGAGGACCAGTGGCGGAGCGCTATTGCCGAGACGGTTTCGCGATTCGGCAAGCTGGACGTGCTGGTTAACAATGCTGCGGTCTGGCGCAGGGGCCTAGTGGAAGAAACTACCGTCGAGCATTGGGATTCGATCTTTGAGGTGAACGCCAAGGGCGTGTTCTTGGGGACGAAACTGGCCATTCCCGAGATGCGGAATGCTGGCGGCGGGTCCATCATTAATATTTCGTCGGTAGCCGGGTTGGTGGGTAGTCTGACAAGTTCCGCTTACAGTGCGTCTAAGGGAGCGGTGCGCCTATTCACCAAGTCCACTGCTATTCAGTACGCTAGGGAAGGCATCAGGTCCAACTCGATTCATCCAGGCGCCATCGATACGGCCATGGGCGAACAGGTGTGGCCCAATGCGGAAACTCGAGAAGAGGTGGTGAATCGCACCCCGGTTGGAAGGATGGGAGTGCCCGAAGACATTGCTTTTGGAGCCCTATACCTGGCGTCGGACGAATCGTCCTTCGTCACCGGCAGTGAGTTGGTGATTGACGGCGGGATGTTCGCCCAGTAAAGGGGAAATCCCGCCAGTTCCCCATTACGAAAGGGGGGCCACCTGTGGCTTGGGGAAAACTAATATTTGTCTCGGTGTAGGCTAAATCGGTGGAGTGCTAACTTTCCCCACGCAACAGGTCGGTCATGCGGCCAATCCCGCCTTCGTCTTCAAGATTATCCAGCAGTCCCATTAGCTCGTTGGTGGCGGTGGGGGAAAGGGCTCTGGAAGCGCAGTCTTGGAACTTGATCTGAATTTCTTCCATGGACACGCCACGCAGAGCGCCTTGGGTCACGCGGTCGGCCCGCTCGCTCAGAATGCGGCCATCCTGCATGTGGATTGCCACTTCATTGTAGGCCTCGACCCAGCTGGGCCTCCCCTCGTAACCTGAAATGCGGCGCATCTCCACTTTAGGGATGAGTGTCTGGGCCTCGGGACGTTGCACCAATTGGTCCGAAAACGAGTCCAAGCCGACCTTTTGGTCCAAAAGGGCCGCTGCCAGACAGTATTGCATGCTGAATTTGCCTTCCAAACCTGCTGTTGGCCTGGCGTGTATCAATGAGCGGGGCGGGTCGAAGTCTACCAAGACCTGTATGCTCTCGACATCCTCTACATTGATTGTCTCTCGTTCCAGCAGGCGATAGGCGGCATCAAGGGCCAGGTGAGCGCTGCCGCAGCAAGGGTATTTCTTTATTTCCACGCCCGAGTCAACCAGGTAGCACTTTTGGCCTAGAGTTTCCATGACATGATTCTCGTCGTAGCCGGCTCCCCCGGAAAACGCGCGGAGAAAGCCAAAGCGTCCTTCAATAGCGTCCTGGCTGGCGGTGAACCCTCCCTTGACCAGCTTGGCGGAAGTTACCCCGGCCCGGCAGGAAGCGCCCGCATGGTAGGGCTTGGTCATGGTGCCGAAGTTCTGCCTCAATCCGGCGGCTTGGGACGCAGCCAAGGAGATCGCCATGGCCGTTTGATCTTGGTCCAGCTTCAGGATTGAGCATGCGGCGGCGGCCGCACCCACGGCCCCCAGGGGACCGGTGGGATGCCACCCCAGGTCGTCATAGTAGGCGGCGCTGACTGAGTCGCCGACGCTGCAAGCCACCTCGAAACCTACCATGTAGGCCAAAAGCAACTCCCGTCCGGTGGCTCCCACTTCTTCGCCCAAGGCCAATGCCGCAGGTAGGAGCACTACGCTGGGGTGGCCCTTCATTGCTCTGGTAATGTCGTCGTAGTCCAGTGCGTGGCCCATGGCCCCGTTTATCAGGGTAGCCTCGGGTGAGGATGTCTTGAATCCTCGTCCGATCACGCTGGCCGTGGGATTCCCGCCAATGGACTTAACATAATCGGTCAATACATCCGCCAAAGGCTCGGAAGAGCCAGCCAAAGCACAACCGATGCAGTCTACTATGGCCCCTTTAGCAGCCTCCACGGCATCCGGAGGAAAGTCTTCCACACTGGTGGTGGCGATGTACTCGGCGATACGCTTGGTAGCGTCCAAAGTGAGCCTCCCTTTATAGACGGTTTCACTGGTATAGACGGTTTCACTGGATTCATTGGGCAAAAATATGTCCTATTGTTGACCTCGCCGAGTTCACCGTCAAGCGAAATGTCCCCAGAAGGCGGAATAGCTGTTGATTAGTCTAGGGGTAGAGTGGATAACTGGGTTAATGACGGTGGACAAACTGGCTGGAAGGTTCATAACCTAACCTCGGCGATGCACGAAGAGACATTGTCGGTTGATTCGTACGCGCCAATCGGAATAATTTGCACGGGTGTTTGGGCCGGGATTGAGGAAAGACCAGCCATCCCTGGACCGCGCTTGAACGCTGATAGGCGTGGGCGTATCATTGGGCGAGGTTCAGCGTCAACCGTCTAAATTGATTATTTGCGACTGGGTTAGTAATAAACTCCAATTACCGGAAAAATCAGCAATATGGGAGGAGCAGAATGAGTACTGAAATCGGTGGCAAAGAGTTAAAGATCATCCACGGGACCCAGGACCCAAGCACCACCACACAGACTCGGGGAATGACCAGAAAACCAGGCATCGATTCCAACACCGTTGGAGCCAGCAAGGTTTGGCTGGGCCATGTTACCTGCGACCCGAATACCCTCGGCCCGCCCCATCATCATGGAGAAGCGGAGACCGCTGCTTACGTTCTGAAAGGCCAGATACGTGTCTATTTCGGAGAGGACTTCAAAGAGTTTGTTGATGCCGGTCCTGGAGACTTCATCTTTGTTCCCGCTCACATGCCTCACATTGAGGGGAATGTAACCGACGAGCCTGCGGAAGCAGTCCTATCCCGTGGCCCTGACAATATCGTGATAAATTTGGGCGAATAGCCCAATGATTACCTAATACGCAATCAGTTTGCTCTTGGGGCGCTTGAACCATAAGGGTTGTTGAATCACACATATTTTTGACCCGTCCGAATATCCAACTGTGTCTGGTCTGGATATTGATGTAATCAATTTCGAGCGCCCCCAGTGCCCGGCAGACCTGAATACCTAACCCCCTTTTCCCGTCGCACCACGCGGCCTGACTTTGAAAACCCGCTACCGGCCAGCCCATGGAGTATGTCTGAAGCCCAAGGGACAGCCGCGTTTTCTAGCAGGCGCGATTTGCCGACCTATGTCGACGCGGGCATCGGAGGCACGGGGTATAATCGGCCGCGCCCCAGATGGCGTGCTACTCCGTGAAGCTGGCTACATTTATATTTACGCCCCATCAGCGCCCCTCAACTGGAACAATCCCAATTTTACGGCCTTAATCCGCTGGAATGGATCGGCCTTATGAGCTTCGCTGCCATCACCAAGCCGCCACAGGCCATCACCAATGCAGGGCCGTAGGCCAGGATGATTGCCATGATGATTGCGCAGAAGCTATTCCTGTTGATGCAAAGTCTTAGGGGTGGTCGGTGGTAATTTGGAAATGGGGCTGTATTGCGAAATTCTCTGGCGGTAGGATAAGAGAGAGGGAAGATCGTACCGGCGAAATCCGGTATTCTGGAATAACATGAGTGAGGGCTTGTATCGGGTGTGGTCTTTTTCCAATGACCAACAATGACCAACAATGACCAACAATGACCAAACTGATGCTGGCGAATCACCAAGAGGTCTCCTAACCTCGGCTCGGTGCACCCTTAGAGTCATGGCTGTGGTATCTCGTATTTTCCGATGACGGTGTAATGGTGCCCAATATTGGTTGAAACAAAATCGAAAAAGCTTTGGCAGCGCCGCGTAAATATATTCTACGGTTGGTGGATCGTCGGAATCTCCATGTGCGTCGATGCCTTGAAGCACGGCACGTTTAATCGTGGGTTCACGCTTTACGTCCTACCTATACGTAATGATTTAGGCATAGGAATCGCCGCAATTTCCTTCGTTGAAATGTTGGGCCGCATGGAGGGAGGCCTCCAGGGTCCCTTGCTAGGCTGGATGACTGATCGGTTCGGTCCGCGTTGGATCATGATCCTAGGCGGCGCTGCCTCCGGCTTGGGGTTCATCCTTCTGTCGTTCACCCACAATTACCTCTATTTTGTGCTTGTGTACGTGGGATTGCTGTCGTTAGGCTTTCGGGCTGGCTACAACAATGCGACCATGCCTGCCGTTAACCAGTGGTTCCGCCGCCGACGCAGTCTGGCCATGTCCATCGCTGGCACGGGAAGTGCGTTGGGTGGCGCAGCCATTGCTCCATTGATCGGCTTGCTGGTGTTCAACGCGGGATGGCGGAAATCCGCTTTGATATCCGGTTTGGTAATAATAGCCATAGTCATTCCGCTCTCCATGCTCGTTCGCCGCTCTCCTGAATCCATGGGTCTGCGCCCGGATGGCGACCCGCCTCCCGACCCTGAAGTTGGTGCCCAGGATGACGGAGAACAGGATGACGGAGAACAGGATGACGGAGATAGTGAAGCGACAGGTGCTAAAGAGACTGTGGCCAGGGCGGAAACAGGACCGTTCGGGGAATCCGACTTTACTGTCAAGGAAGCCATGAGGACCCGGTCATACTGGATGCTGGTATGGGCGGTAGGTCTACGCAACGTAGTCCATTCAGGAATGTCGTTTCTGCTGGCGCCGGTAATTGTGTGGTTCCTGATGGGCTCCGGCCGCACCGAAGATGCCAGCCTGCCCCCAACGCGCCTGGGTAGCCGCCGTATCTGAGCCAGCTATGAATCTGTCCATCCAAACTGCTTCCACACTCCAAGGGGCTGACTTCAGGATGGTATACTTGAAAAGCCTACTCAGCAAAGGTCCGTGGACATTCCGGCCTTGTTAGGTAATCAAGGATCGCAACAGCAGCCGATTTTGTAGCTAATTTAGCGACCGAGCCGGTGTAGCTCAGTGGCAGAGCAGCGGTCTCGTAATTCGATGCTGCTTGGCCCGAATCAGGGCAGCTTTTAGATACAAGATATTGGGGATTCTGTATATAGCCACAACATGTGGCTTTTTTCTTTTGGACGGATTCGCGAATCCGCGTCTCCCTGCACCCATCACGGTTAGTGAATTCTAACAGGAATTCCCGGAAATTCACCGCAATTGATTGTCAGTGCCAAGTGGCCAATGCCGTAGACTAAATCGACACGCAAGAGGTCACTGGTTCGAGTCCAGTACCGCCCACCAGATTCAAACTTGACCCCTTAGGTACCACACAAGTACCCACTTCACCACCCTAATTAAGTGCTCACCGCACTTCTCTCTGGCTCCTCTATTTTGCCTTCAATTCCTTCTAATTGCTGCCCAATTGTGTCATAACCCTTCTTAAATTAGGCCTCGTGATTTCTTCGGCAAATGGCAGCTGGCTTCTGCCTGCCGATCGTCCCTCGCTTCCACCGTCTCTGTTCAAGCACCTACCGCTGGTTGCGGGGTCAGGTTCGATGCGGTGAGACCGTTCGCCTGGACTGTTCTTGGTCCCACGCGCCAAGAACAAACCCCATCCAATTGGCTAGAAACTCGGACGGAAACCCCGATTCTCCCCAAGCCGTCGTTTTCTTAACGTCGATTATCGAAGTAACAGTTGGTTATTGAAACGTATTACATATACTATTATACCGTATAAGACTGGAATACGTCTGCTTGGCGTAGCGCGAAACCCGGCCAATGGCTTTCCGGCCAGACCTCTAGGGCTACAGCTAACGATCCTTTGGCCAATGAAGTTTATTAAGTAAGAAATTCTATACAGATTGGCAGAGCACCGGACTATTAGTATTACAACGACGGATCACAAAAAAGGGGCCTTGAGCACCTCTTCATGGCTGTTAGGCGCGTGGGCTGACAGCTTTGTGGTCTTGCGTTCCGCGAAGCGATTTCTGCCCCAAAACTGACCAATTTGAGAAAGCGTCGTTGTAATACTAAAGCTGAACAAACTGCCTTCGGAATCCTCGTACATCAGCCCTCGCTGGTGATAGGCGTGCCGAATGCGTTCCAAGTGAGGACTGGTCCACTGCCCGATAAGGTAAGGTGCCAGGAAGCGGATCGGGTCGGGACGCAGTCTCGGGAGCGACTCCCGAAACGTGCGCGCATAGCGGCTTCGGCTCGGGGTCTGATGCCTGATGAACCCGTGGATGTCGTTGTAGACAGTCGTCTTCGAAATGCCGTGAAAGCGTTCCAAGAACGTCAAGATGCTGCCCTTCAAATCACGTGGTACGGGGACGGTCTCTTGGCTGGCATCCGGCACGATGAACCCTCGTCGCGGGCGAACGAACACGCTCCTCTGTGAGACGATCCTGTTCATCGTGCGTTTCGGCCTAAGCACCGATTCAGGCTCGGGCCAGTGCAACACGACTCTCCCGTCTGTCTCATCGTTCTCGACGCTCGCGAAGAACAACGCAATGAGATAATCGTCCGTGAAATCGATCAGGTTTGTCATGTCATGCCCCCGAAATGCTGTATCTCCGTGAGAATCTCTTCGTCGCCAGCCAGCGTCGTGTACCTCCGCGCGTCCGCTACTATCTCCTCCTCAACGCGCGCGATGTCGGACGCCTCGTTCGAACTATCAGGACACGCCCGGAACAAGCCGGACGACACTATGGGATAGCACGCTGGTTCACCGCGGTACACGCAAGCGTCCTTCCCTTTCGACGACTTATCCACGACGTTGGCCATCAAGCCACGGATCTGCTCCAGTTCGGAGCCATCCGGCACTTCGGTCTTGTTGGTCACATGGCCTCCCTGTACTGCGGGCTCGTCAAACACCGAACATGTACTCCTATATAATCGTCGCCGCAGGCCTTTCCAGCAATGGGAGAAGACCCGAGACACGAGATGTTCCGGACGGGGCGACCGGTCCCGGTAGCGGCAAGACGACGGGCCTGAGTGGACGGTAGATGGCACCATCTTCGAGATGTGGCTGGGAAGGCCGTGAGCCTACCAATTCCCCCGACCCAGCTATTGTGGTGCGCCGGGGCAGTGCAACGCAAGGCTCATTCCCCTTCTGCCATGAGGCTTCGCATGGCCTACTCGCTTGTGGCTTGTACGGAACCCGCTCCCTCACCGTTGACTTCGTAAACGCAGCGCCGTCAGTCCCAGACCCGCCAGGGCCACGCCGATTCCCGCCAGCAGGACTACTGCCCACACTGGCGGCTGGAAGCCGCCGGTTTTCGGAGGCTCCACAATGCTCAATTTGTAAGAGATGCGGGAGTAGTACAAGGTGCTCAGGCCCTCGAACCCCGAGTCCGTGCCGACGATTAGCCAGACCCGGCCGTCAGCGTCCGTGGACACCGACAGGGGCAGGTCCACGTTGTCGAGCATCTTGATCCGGTACTCCCTGTTCACAACCTCACCGTTCGCCACGTTGCCCAGGACCACCATGTCCTCACCGCCGTTGGCCTGGTTCCCCTTGTCGATGGTCATTCTGAGGTACCGTTTGCGGTCCTCCTCGGTCAGGGGCTCGACGGTCGACGCGCCCGCTTTCACGAACACGCTCTCGCCGGGCGAGCCGCCGATGCCGAACGTAGCTGTCGGCACGTTGGTCGCCAGGTCCAGGGATACGGAGACGGTATACGCCGCGTTCGGCCTCAGCCCGCCAACCTGCTTCTTCAGGAACATGAAGAGGTCGTCGCTGCGATTGTGTCCCTGGACGTAGACGCCCCCCACCCTGGATTCCGACGTTCGGGACGTTGTGCCCATTCTGCACGAGGAGCGCGCCTCTCCTGTGGAGTTCGAGTGGATCGGCCTTGGCCGTTCCCTGGAGGGAAGACATACCAGAGGAGCCCATAACATCAGCGTGGATGCTTTCCTGGTCGCCGAGACCCGGGCCGGGAACCGGAGGGCCTATTTATTGGAATGGAAATACTGCGAGAGGTACCTGAGTGGAAAACCCAGGGATCTGGGTGCGGGCGAGAGCGGGCAACGTCGCCGGAACACGTATGCCCCTCTCTTTGGTGCCCCGTACTCCTCTTTCGATTCGGCTTCGGCGGAGGATCTGGACGGCTTCCTCTACGAACCCTTCTACCAGATCATGCGGCAGAGGCTCCTGGCCGACCGCTTGGTCCATGAACGGGAGCTCGACGTCGACGAGGCCAAGGTTGTGGTGGTGGTCCCCGAAGAGAACTGGGCCTACCGGACGGTTGCCGACGGCCGGACCACGACCTCGCCGGTACTGGCCCAGCGTTTCCCGGACCTGGGGAAGGTCGGAGAGGTGATGCGGGCTTGCCTCAAGGATCCGGTGGCCCAGTTTGACCTGGTAGCTCCGCGAATGCTGCTGGACAGCGTAGAAGGAAACCTGCCTGCTGGAACGTCGGAATGGGCCGGTTACTGGCGGGAACGCTACTGCGTATGAAGCGCGCTTAGACAATGCCAATGTGGACATAACCCAACCTGGACAGCTATTCCAGCGCTCCCCGATAGTCCTGGTGAAATCCAGCAGGGGGAAACATGGACTGGAAGGACTGGAGGGCCGTGGAAAACCGGCCCGACAAGCTTAGCCGCCACTCCCATGTTGTTGGTAAGGCCCAGGCCCGGTTCCCTTTCGTACGAAAGAGGATAACCTCCTTTCACTGCTTCTCGCACGGCGGTCATAATCCATCCCGAGGAGAAGCACACCATGTTCCAACGCATCGACCCGGACAAACTCAATGGCAAGCAGAAGGAAATCTACAATTTCCAGAAGTCAGCGGCGCTTTTGGTCGACTACGGCTTTAACTGCATCAAACTCGCCGACGACTGGCAGGGCGCGGACTTCCTGGCCCACCACTTCGATGGGAAGACCACCCTCAAGGTCCAGCTCAAATCCCGCTTGACGATTGGCCGGAAATACTCCGGCCAAGAACTCTGGATGAATTTCCCAGCGGGTGGGACCTGGTACGTGGTTCCCCACGATGACCTCGTTGATCTGGTCGGCCAGACCACCAACTGGCTGAACACGACATCCTGGCGGAAACACGGCGGCTATTCCAGCGCCAACCCGTCAACGGCCTTGCTCGGAGAGTTGCGGCCCTTCGCGCTGGGTCAGACTCTCGAACCGGTTGCTGATACCGCGACCGCGGCCACTGTCACCCTGCGCTGGGCATAGTCGACGGTCAGGTCTCCCCGCACGTAGGGCTCTGAGGGCTGGGCCAACTCCGGCACCGCCCGCCTGCGCAGGGCGGCCCTGATTCTGGCTGCCAGCTCCGTCGGAGAGAAGGGCTTGACCACGTAGTCGGCCGTTCCCAGGTCGAAGGCCCGTGCCGGTCATCTTCCTGGCCGTAGGCGGACAGGAAGATGACCGGCACGTCGGCGATCTCCCGGATGGCCCTCATCAGCTCGATGCCGTCGCTGCCCGGCAGCACCAGGTCCAGCAGGTCCAGCAGGACCAGGCGGGGCGCTTCCTCCTTCATGAGGCGGGAGACCTCCTCCGGGTCTCCGGTGACTATGGGCGCGTAGCCCGCCCTGGTGAGGGCGTCCCGGACGTACCAGAGGGTCTGCGGATCGTCGTCCACGCAGAGAATGCGGAGCCGCTCCGGTTCCTTTCGAGGCCGTCGCCGGGACCGCGTGGAGCGAACGGTCGCGGCCTCCTCCACCGCCGGAAGGGTGAAGGTGAACCGGCTTCCCAGGCCCAGCCCATCACTCTCGGCCCGGATGCGTCCCCCATGGGCCTCCACGATCCCCTTGCAGATGGCCAGGCCCAGGCCGGACCCGCCGGTCTCCGGTCCCCGCTCCTCGCCGTCGAGCCGCGAGAACTTGCGGAACAGGTGGGGCAGCCGCTCGGCCGGCACGCCCACACCGTCGTCGGTCACCGAGAAGGCGACGTGGACGCCATCGCGCACGGCGGCGACCCGGATGGCGGACAGCTCGTGCCGGGCCGCATTGGACAGCGGGTTGTTCAGCACCTGGACGATGCGCCGGCGGTCCGCCAGGACCCGGGGCAGGTCCGGCGGGATATCGATGACCAGGTTGCTCCTGCCGCCTCTTCATCCTCCACCTCATCCCACCACTCCACCGCCTGATCCATCGCCCCACCATCTTCTCCAGACGCGCCAGCAACGTCCCATCCAACTCCATCCCCCCCGACAGAATCGACTCCCAATCCTCACCACTCACATCCAGCGTCTCCCTCACCGGATCCTCCCCCATCGCCCGGACCAACAGGTCCAATCGCGGACGACGGCGGCCCACCTCTCCATCAGCTCCAACCATCCGTTTTCACCTCTCCGCCAAACTTTTTGAGACCTGGCCTTGGCCCAAAACGGCCGTGGAATCAGAGGGCTATACTTTCCCTTGAAATCGTATCTATTTACAGTAACAACCAGGGGGGGGTGAAGGGGGGGTCGATCCAACGTTGGAAAATTGTTGCACCCATTTGAACCTGACTCCACTGTAAAATTCCGAGGAACCACCTGATCTTGACTCGTGGAATCAGAGGGCTATACCTTAGCTTCAAAAAGCCGAAAATCCCTTTCTAAGTACCCCAGTGGAATCAGAGGGACATACTCCGTAGCTGAAAAACACCCCCTCCATGGGCCAACCCCCCAAAGGCCCTGAAATGACCCCTTTTCGACCAGCCCCGGAGGCCTTTTGATACTGGCCCCAAGACCCCCATTCAGGGCTTTCGGAAGACCCTCAGGGCCCGGTATCAAGGGTTCCAGCAGGCGTATCGCACAACGGTTTCCAGCGTTCTCCGCGCAGTTCCCAGGGCAACAGTTCAAGGGGTTCCGGCGAAAGCAACTCCTCCGTGCCGGTTTCCAATGTCCATGCTGGTTCCCAATGTCCCCGCCCGTCTTGGAATCCCAGCGGGGCTCTTCCGTGCGAGTCTCCGGGTTGGCCGCCAGGCTGGCAAACCAGCCCCGGGCCAGTCTCCGCCGCGATTGGCACCAAGGACAATTTGCGGCAATATGTTGCACCTCTTTACACTCAGGAACCCAGCATAAGAGCTTGTCTCAGAAGTCCAAGACTATAACGACATTCGGATTATGGGTGCCATTGAAGGCAGAATTATGTTGTCTACCAGCAACCTTCCGCAAATGGACGCTGTCTTGATAACGACAGTCGTCCTACCAAATACTTCTGAGACAAGCTCATAACCCCTTTCCTGAACCGACACTTGTGACGAAGGAACTTGTATAAAAGGGATTTGTCGCCAACACTGTTGAGGGGCTCCGGGAAAAACCGCAGGGGATGAGAGAATGACAACAAGGGAAAAGGTGGATTACCGGGACAGAACCGAGCTGGATGAGAACCTCGATTACCGGGACGAGAATACGGAAGGGAATGAGGAACCCCAGACTGAGCATCCCAACAGCTCCTACCAAGCGGCGAACCAGCACATGGTCAAGTTCAACGACGAGCTGAAAGTCATCAACGAGCAGACGTCGCTGGACTTCGAGTTCCGGAAGAACCCGGCGGAGTACGACCTGGCGGAGCGCTCGCTCACCCCCGTACTCGTTGATGGCCTTGATCCGGTAAGTGTAGTGAGTACTGTCCTCTACCGTGTTGTCGGTGTAGGTGGTCGCCGCTGTGCCCGTGTCAGCCACCAATTCACTGAACTCGCCCCCGGTATCGTTCACGCGGACACGCCGCAGGATCTCGTTAGGATGATCCGCCTGCGTGACGAGGAAGGTAACGCCACTACCTATCTGAGTAACCTCATCGACCGGAGTCGTCGCGCTGTATGATTGAACGGCGCTTTACCATTCGGGTAGAGGCGGCCCGCGGACTAGACTAGGTGAAGTAGTGCTAGCCAACGGCTGAGTAGGAACGTCGTAGGTCCAACATAAGCAAAGTACCTTGACAGGCAATAGCCATCGCATGGGACCGGCTGGGGTAAGCCTAAGTTGGCCGATCCAGGTTGTGCCACAGCCGCGGCAGGCG
The DNA here is from genome assembly GCA_963665155.2 of Dehalococcoidia bacterium. Lineage (GTDB taxonomy): Bacteria > Chloroflexota > Dehalococcoidia > Lucifugimonadales > UBA3495 > UBA1141. Next base: position 97,281 of record OY761986.2, read on the forward strand.
GCGACGCTTTCCTCGATGCTTTTGGTAGGCTTCAATGATTGTAGAAGCTAACTTGGCCTCGTCGTGACGGGAGGGTACGCTTTCGTCGATGACGTCGGCCGGCAGGTAAATGGCATGGTCCTCCCAGGCAGATTTGGGAAGAATTAGGTCCAGGCCATTCTGCTGGTCAGGTGGAAGTAGATTGTCGTTGGCAATCACCACGTCCACCGAAGCGTCTCCCGAGTAGTGGCGAACCACATTTAGATGGTCCAAGATGGAGTAGCCAATGGTCTCACCCGGCTCGCCAGCGACGTTGCAGATGTACATCTTGAGGGCGCTGGCTCTGCCTAGAGCCGCGGCTATCTCCCTGACCAACAGGTTGGGCACCACACTGGTGAAGAGGCTGCCGGGACCCAGAATAATCAAGTCGGCCTCGTAAATAGCCTTTACGGCGTCTGGATGGGCGGCAGCGTCCGGCGGCAGCAAGACCAGGGAGCGCAGCCGCTCCGATGATCTTCCCACCCAGGACTCTCCGATCAACTGTTGGCCGGAGACGGTATTGCCGACCAAGGTAATATCGGTGAACGTGGATGGGATCACTCTTCCCCTAACGGCCAGCAACTCTCCGGCGGCCTCAACGCCTTTGTAGAAGTCGCCTCCAATGCTGGCCAGCGCGGCAATCAATATGTTTCCAAAGCTGTGGCCATCTAGCTGCCCGCTGGTGGAAAACCGGTAGTCCATCAGTTGCTGCATAACGGCTTCCGAGTCAGCTAAGGCTACTAAACAATTGCGGATGTCACCCGGAGGCAAGATGCCCAATTCGGATTTAAACCATTGTCCATTTGTGAGACGTTGGCCGTCGGTATGGCTATAATTACCCCATAGCCTGGCGAGTTTTACATAGGTAGCGTAAGCATCCTGGAGGCACCCCATGGGTGACGGCGAAAAGGCCCCTCTCCGGCTCCAATTCAACCCCAAAATCCGCCTGGAATTCCACGGCTCAACCATCACCTCAGACGCTGGTCTTCTTGCTTTTCGAGAGTTTGATGATGCCTTGGGCCTTACCGAAATCGCTGAGGACTACCTCCAGGACCGCCGCACTGGTCGCAATATCCTCCACCACCTGGTTCCTCTGCTTCGCCAGTATATCTTCAGTCGCCTGGCTGGCTACGACGACACCAACGATGCCGACCGTTTAGCCTACGACCCCGCCATGCGAGTAGTCGTGGGATGGCAGGGCTCGGAACGCAAGGCTGCCAGCACCAGCGAGATGGGGCGGTTTGAGACGGAGACCTTGACCGAGGAGAAGAACCTGAAGGGGCTGGCTCGGATGAATTCCCAATGGGTGGAGGGTGCCATGGTTCATACTCCACACCGGCGAGTGATCCTGGATATGGACAGTTCCAAGAGTCCAGTGCACGGCCAGCAGGAGGGAGCAGCCTACAACGGCCACTTCGAGTGTGTCTGTTATCACCCTCTCTTTCTGTTCAACCAGTTCGGGGATTGTGAAGCAGCGAAGCTACGGTCAGGCAACGTCCACAGTGCCGATGATTGGCAAGAAGTCCTCGATCCGGTGGTGGAGCGTTACTTGATAGCAGCAGTCAGGCTGCTGTTTCGTGCTGACGCCGCCTTTGCCAAGCCGGAGATATACGAATACCTGGAAGCGAGAAGCATCGGCTATGCCATCAGGCTGCGGTCCAATCAGGTGTTGCAGCGGGAGATAGCGCACTTGCTGGTACGGCCTACGGAGTGGCCTTCCCCGAAGCCCATCGTCTCCTATCATGACTTCGTCTACCAGGCCCAGAGTTGGAATGTATCCCGAAGAATGGTGGCCAAGGTGGAGTGGCACCAGGGAGAGCTGTTCCCCAGAGTGGGCTTCATAGTCACCAATCTGACCTACCCAACTATAGGGATAGTCCGCTTTTACAATGGCCGGGGCACGGCGGAGCAATGGATCAAAGAAGGCAAGTACGCCCTGAACTGGATCAGGTTGTCCTGCCACAAGTTCGTGGCCAACCAGGTGAGGCTGGGACTGTTCGTAATGGCGGCCTCGGCAAGGCATACGAACTGTTTGGGAAGGAGTTGGGCGGACTTGTTAGAGAACTGAATGAGGCCCTCGCATGGTAGAACACTGTGGCGGTTATCCCCGCCGTTGAACGAAAGGAGGATGAGACATGTCGACTGTAGCGGAGATTCAGCAGGCCATCATGAGCCTTCCCAAGTCAGAATACGCTCAACTGAGGCGCTGGCTCCAGGAGTACGACTGGGAAGAATGGGATCGTGAGATCGAAGCAGACTCGGAGGAGGGGAAGCTGGACTTCCTGGCCGCTGAGGCCTTGGATGCCAAACGGCAAGGCACACTGAGAGAGCTGTAGTGCATCGGACTTCGCCCTCGCGGAAGAAGATGGGGACGACTTTATATGGGTATGGATTGGCAGCCATGCGAACTACAACAGAATGGTTAGCCGGTAGAGGCTAGAATATGCTTGGTCAATCCAAACATACAGACGCCGTTGCAGTCGGGAACGCCATGCTGCGCGAACTGCCTGACGGATGGGTTCTGGCTGCGATATGCGAGCTGATCGGTCGGGGCGGTATATTCATTGACGGAGATTGGGTTGAGAGCAAGGATCAAGATCCATGTGGCGATGTTCGACTGATACAGTTGGCCGATGTTGGAGACGGCGAGTATCTGGACAAGTCATCTCGTTTCCTTACTGCCAAGAAGTCTCGTGAGTTGAAATGCACTTACTTGGTGCCGGGCGATGCGTTGATAGCCAGAATGCCTGACCCATTGGGTCGGGCCTGCATATTCCCGGGTGACCCAAAGACGTCTGTTACAGCAGTGGACGTATGCATAGTCAGGACAGGGGTAAATGGCCCCGACCATCATTGGCTTGTATGGTTCGTCAATTCACCTGAATTCAGAGACAACGTAGCCTTACTACAGAGTGGCTCGACAAGGAAGCGCATTTCGCGTAAGAATCTGGCAACAATAACCCTTCCGGTGCCACCCCTCGCCGAACAGCGCCGCATCGTGGCGGAGATCGAGAAGCAGTTCACCCGCCTGAATGCCTCCGTAGCCGCGCTGAAGCTGGTCCAGGCCAACCTGAAGTGCTACCGGGCCAGCGTCCTAAAGGCTGCTTGCGAAGGCATGCTGGTCCCCACCGAGGCGGAGCTTGCCCGATCAGAGGGCCGCGACTACGAGCCCGCCGACCGTCTCCTGGAGCGCATCCTGGCCGAACGCCGCGCCCGGTGAGAATCTCAGGTGAAGCGCAGACGTAGGTACGAGGAGCCCGTCGCGCTGGACACGTCGATCTTGCCGGAACTGCCAGAGGGCTGGGTGTGGAGCAGCATGGGCCAGAGTTTTGACGTTTATATTGGGTCCACGCCCAAAAGAGCCAAATTAGAATACTGGAATGGAGACATTGCCTGGGTGAGTAGCAGTGAGATGGCATTTAGCAGAATTAAGTGCACACGAGAGTACATAACAGAGGAAGGACTAAGAAACAGCAGCTTATATGTACATCCAGAGGGCACCGTACTATTGGGCATGATAGGAGAGGGCAAAACAAGAGGACAGGTTTCAATACTGGACATACCAGCTTGCAATAGTCAGAACTCCGCCGCGATCAGAGTTTCTGAGCCCGGGTTTCCTCCTGAGTACGTCTTTTACTACCTTTGGAGTCAGTATGAAGCTACGCGACAAATCGGATCGGGCAACAACCAACCTGCACTGAACAAGTCACGCGTCCAAGAGATCGCGTTCCCCCTCCCACCTTTGGCCGAGCAGCGCCGCATCATCGCTGAAGTTGAACGTCGCCTATCGGTTGTGCAGCAGGCCGAAGGCGCGGTGGAGGCTAGCCTGAAGCGGGCCGAGCGATTGCGGCAGAGCATCCTCAAGCAGGCGTTCTCCGGCAAGCTCGTCCCCCAAGACCCCGGCGACGAACCTGCGTCGGCGCTGCTTGAGCGCATCCGGGTGGAGCGTGAGGCGGCCCAGGCCGCTGCCAAGAACAGCCGCCAGACCAGACCACGCCGGGGTAAGTCGCCCTCCGCAAGGCAACTCGTACTCCGAGAGGGGAATCCGTGACTACCTCCTCCGCCGTCGGCCAAAAGCTGTGGACCTACTGCAACATTCTGCGGGACGCCGGGCTGTCCTATGGCGACTACCTGGAGCAGCTTACCTACCTCATCTTCCTCAAGATGATGGACGACTAGCCCTTCTTTATGAGCTTGCTGAATGCTGGCGAGCTGCCACGTGCCTAATGTAGGCCTTGACCACTTTGTCCAATTCAGTTCCGTCCTTGTATTTTGCAGGAACAACAGCGTGGACGCGACCGTCGTCACGGAATTGTTCAGCCACCTCTCGCGCACCTTTCTTGCCAGGTCTGAAGACCGCGACGGATAAGCCACCTAGATCCTTGACCAGTCTGAAGCAAGGGACGTCGGTCGGGCCGTCGCCGATGTAGACCATGTTCTCGAAAGGGATGGGGCGGTCTCTCATCTCGACGAACTGATTGATCTCGGTATCGTCGCTGGGGTCATGAGTGCCTTTGTTGATTCTGAAGAGGTACTGCGTTTTGGTCGTGTAGTTCAGCGCTTGGGCAGGCCAGCTCGGCACTCCGTTTTCATCGAACATGAACCTTGAGGCGTAGACCATTTCAAACTTGGAAGCGATCGATGTTCCCTCAATGAGTTCGGCGTTGCCGGAGGACACCAGGTAGTGCTTGACACGAACGCCCTTGCCTCTTCCATATTCGTCTATTCGATCAAACCACCCTTGGACGCCCTCAAACAAGGTGATGGCACCGCCGCGGTCATGGAAGTCCTGTAGCCGCACGGGGACATTAGCCGCTCGTGCCTTCTCTAACATCAGGCGCGTGTACATCAGAATTTTGTCTGCCTGGTGGTCACTGGAGAGCTGATCAACCTCCGCCCAGAAGTCTTTGGGATTCATTCCAATGTCGGGTAGGAACTGGGGCTCTTGAGCGTTGCCAGGTGCCAGCGTGCCGTCGAAGTCGTAAACGATGGCCAACGGTATGTGCATTTGAGGCATTAATTCTTCTCCGGAGCAGCCGGCATCCGATTGAAGTCCGGGGGGTTCATCATTGAAGGGATGCTACCCCTTAGCCTCCTTGGCCTGCCGGACGATGTACTTGATTGCACCCTCAACCTCTTATCGGCGGCCGCTCGGAACGGTGTCTCCGGGCAGCATAGCGCTGGCGTCCACCAGCAAGATCCCTTGCCCGTCACCCGCTTCCAAAGATGCGCCCTGCAGGAAGTTGGACAATGGCGTCCAGTCCTCTTCTTCTGCTATCCAATCGTGATATCACCCGGCGAGGATGCGCATAAATATGGTGCTGTACGCCAGCGACTCGGCACGGTAAGAGAGAATGTCCTGTCCTTTGATGTCTCCCGCCAGAGGCCCAGCGTATTCCCAGCGGGCGTTGGGCACAAAGTCGTCGCTCCAGGCTAAGCACCTCTCGTACAGATTGTCGAGGTTCTGCTGGTACTGGTCGCTCTGGACCCTGCTGACGCGAGTCCTGTACCCGACCGTCATCACCCTCAGGGCCTGCGCGAGCTGATTGACCGAAATCAATGCACGGCTGCCCCGAGGCGGGATGTGACGATCCAGAGCCGACCGCGACACCTACCGCGGTGCCTACAGCTACTGACTGACAGATTCTGCATCCATGGCCCATCGTGCCAGCGCCTTCTCCGGCGAGGTTATCTCCTCTACCGATGTGTAGAAGAAGTCCTGCCAACCCTCCTCGGGTAGTCCGGTGAACAGCATCAGATTCAGAGGATACTGCTCACTGTCGACAACGCGACGGAAATCGTCTCGAAATAAGAACGTGGGCTTCCTGAGCGCAACCGCCATGCCTAACTCCACCATCACGCCTTCGTCTGGAGGAACGCCATTGACTACGGCGAATATGGCGTCTGCCGCCGCCACGTCTTCGAAATCCCTTTGGCCAATTCGATACGCCCACCCTGTCTCCAGGAAGTCCACCTGGTTGTTCCGAGCGAACGGCTCCCAAACTTCCAACCCAAGCTCCTCCAGAGCCGCCACTATGGGAGGCAGAAGCATCATCTTCTGCTGGGCAGAGAATCCGTAAGGATTAGCCAGGTAGATAGTCTTTGTCACCTCTGGGCATCCCTGCACGTTTGCATCCACCGACCAGTCAAACTGTCCTCCTAATCTCCAGAGAGTATCACGTCACCCCTCTGAGTACGGTATCGGCCCACTGGCCCCATAAGTGAGTGATCGGGTTAGGCGCCCGCGCGAGGCAGCGTAGCCCAGAACCGTGGCGGATCCGCCATCGGTCATCCCTCTCAGAACCAGCGCTCCTCGATCACTCTGAGCCCTGTCGTTCGCCGAGAAACACATCCAACCCAACGGGCGACGCCTTGCGATAGATTTCTTCCAGCGCAGGGATGAAGCTCTCCTTACCCCGCCAGAACGGGAAGCTGCCCAGCCGTTTGGGTAACGCCGCAGAGATCGTCGGGACCCGCGGGAAGCGGCTCCGGCGGTGGATGACTTGGTGCCTGCTTACGTCGTCCTGATTTTCTAGGTTGCCGACGGAGTTGGTCATCGCTATACCTCGAACTTCGCAATGGATTGTCTAAGCCATTGCGGTTGGCCTAACTTGACGGTAGGCAGTACCGCGTTTGAGTCGGTGTTGGCACTATGATTGGTAGCTACCCTCTGTCGCGTTCTGTCCGGTCTCGCGCATAGCGATGCTCAGATACCGAGATGCGTAGCAACTCGCGGTCACGTTAGCCAGACTCTCATGTGCCACGCACCGTGCTCATTGCGGAGTTCTCTTATCCTAATACGGGCAAGAAGACCTTTCTCAGTGGGACTAAGGCGCGGGATTCGGAATCGAGGGTTTCGTAATAATCCACTAGCAACTCCCGAAGGTCGGCCATGGCAACGAGTGTCAGAGGAATCGAGGAGCGGTCCGCCTCGTAACGCGCTTCCGTTGTGAATCCACCGGTGCTTACATACAGGCAACGATCGCCCTGTTGACGGCCGCCGAGGAAGGCGCGAATCAGTGGAGCGCCGACAGAACCTGCACGGTGCTTGACTTCAACAAAAATACGTGGCTCGACTAGGCCCAAGCCATCTGGCGATGCGAAAACATCAACACCCCGGTCAGGACCCGGGTTGGAAACTCTGGTCCGGTAACCCATGCCGCGCATAATCCCGGCGACAAGTTCTTGAAGCTGTTGCCAGTCAAGTGAAGCGATTTTGTCTTCGACGAATTGCTCGGATTGGGAGATGTACTCCTGCAAGACCTCTACAGCGTCTAATTGGTCTGATATAGGCGACATATCCTCGTCGCTGGGGCTGGCGGAGCCCCACTCTGAGAGGTTCCGTTGTAACTCAGGAGCCGCTTCCTCTGATACCCGGAAGAAAGTCGCAATGCTGCCCAGGCTATTTCGGGTGCTTGCCGACAGGTCGTCTCGAGGGCATGTGTCTGTCCAGTCGACGTTGCGAACAAATTCTTGGCGTTCTTGATCGTCGACCATGCGGGCAGCCAATGCCGCCGGTGATCGGAGTATCCCTATGTGGTAAAGGCGGGTCCCACGGTCGTAAGTGACAACAGAGTCACCCTCCTCGACTTCCCGCAGGAACCTCTTGGCTTGAGCCGCCCACGTTGCCCGTGTTCGAGGCTTTTCAGTAGGCCACTTTTCATCGAACCGGCGTCTAATCTCAACGTCTGAGAGGGTGGATTCTATTGCTCCCACCTCACCCCAATCAATCGCAACCACTCCCTTTTCGAGAAAATATTCAACATAGACGCCGTTGCGCCCAGCCCGGACTACCCATACTTTGGTACTTGATGACTGCATATTGCTTTCTTCTTGCGTGGGTCTCGCTTAATCGCTAGACCCAGATAGTCCACCACCGGTTTCCCGGTTGCTTTTTTCGTGCGGTCATAGAGAGAAGCGGATCAAGCCTCTTGGCACTCTTCAAGTAATCTGGCGTGAAGACCCAAACTGAGTTGGAACTGACAAGGTATTCGAAGCCGTGGCTGACCTTCGGCCTAGGAACAGCCGGACCACTCTCTACGGTCAGACATATGAGTGTTAGCACGCCTTAGTTTGGAGTCGACTCATACGAGACAACCAACCACTCAGTCAACGTATTGAGTGCTGGTCGATGAAGAAGTGATTGTCTCCCCGTCATCATCGAATTCAATCCGTAGGAGTTGGCGATTGGACAAGAACCCCCCTTCGATATTTGTGACCTCGCCACTCCCGATTTTTCGGGATAGCTGTCCGGCCAAGTAGCTTGCCAAACTATACGGCAAGCCGGACCCCGCTCCCCCAACAGGGTGGCCCAAATGGTTAGAATCCTCCGGAAATCTCCTCTTGAAAAGAATTGCGAGTTGATATGCAGTTAAGAAAGGCCTTCCCAAGTGATGGTCAGGGTTCTGGTATGTAACCTCGGCCAACACCTCAACTATTTTTCGTCCAAGGTCGTTATCTTCCCAAAAGGTTCCGGAACTCATTGATCCCTCCTTTTGCTGTTGCTGGCCCGCAGGCGTTGGCGGTGCTCTCCAGCCCCAGAGCACCTGTATCCGTAACACGGACTACAACCTCAGGATCTCTTTTAGGTTGCCCCTGTAAGGACGCTGTACTATATATATAGCCCCGCATGATTGGGAAGCTAACGGCAACGACGGGACTGGACAACCCAGCGAGTACGTGGACAAGGCCGAGAGCGGAAGAATCGCCGACCGGCCCCAGTTCAGTAGGATGCTGGATGAGGCCACCAAGCCCGAGGCCCCCTTCAGGGAAATCCTCATCCGGCAGACACAATAGCAACGGAAAACTCAGGTACTCGTGGGCGGTGGATTTGGGTCCATTCAAGCCAAGTCGGTAAAGCGGACTCACAAATGGGTGCGTCACGTCGTTCCCGATGAACGGTTTGGTTCTTCCCAGGTGGACCGAGGTTGACGATGAGGTAGAGTCCCAGGAAGTGTGTAAATAAATGTCGTTGACGAAGCCGGCCACCGTGTGGTTCTCATCGGTATCAAGCAAGATCACCGAGAGGAGGACCACACAAGATGGCCGACGATCTGAGGATGGCACTGGAGGAGCTGGTAAGCAAGGCCCAACTGAACCAGGACGAAGACATTCTTCGGGATGGGGTACGAGTACTGAGTCAGGCTCTGATGGAACTGGAGGTAAGTCATCGGCTGGGTGCGGAGCGGTACCAGCGGACAACGGGGCGCAAGGGACAACGTAACGGCTATCGGGAGCGCACCTGGACACTAGAGTAGGAACTATCGAACTACAGGTACCAAGGGTCCGTGATGGGACCTACTTCCCCAGCCTGCTGGACCCTCGCCGGCGTGCCGAACGTGCCCTGGTGGCGGTGGTGCAGGAGGCCTACATTCAGGGCGTCTCCACACGGCGAGTAGACAATCTGGTTCGGGCCCTGGGCATGGAGGGGACCAGCAAGAGCCAGGTATCCCGCATGTGTCAGGAACTGGATGAGGAGGTGGAAGGCTTCCGGACCAGGGAGCTAGAGGGACCGTACCCCTACCTGTGGCTGGACGCCACCCTTTGTCAAGGTTCGGCAGCAGGGACGAGTGGTGAGCCAAGCAGTGGTCATAGCCATTGGGGTGAAAGCCAGCGGTGAGCGGGAAGTGTTGGGGCTGGACGTGGGCCCCAGTGAAGACGGGGCTTTCTGGCTCCAGTTCCTGCGAGGACTGGTGGCCCGGGGCCTCAAGGGGGTCAAGCTGGCCATCAGCGACGCCCATCAAGGGCTAAAGGGGGCGATAGAGGCGGTCTTACAGGGGGCGAGCTGGCAGCGGTGCCGGGTTCATTTCATCCGCAACGCCCTGGCGCTGGTACCCAAGACAGCGGCGTCCATGGTGGCGGCCACCATACGCACCGTCTTTGTTCAGCCAGACGCAGCCAGCGCTAGGGAACAGTGGCAGCGGGTGATTGACAACCTGGGGCCCAACTTCCCACGCCTGGCCCAGCTGCTGGAGGAGGCAGAGGACGACGTCCTGGCCTACCTGGCCTTCTCCAGCTTCCCACTCGCCCACTGGAAGAAGCTCTGGTCCAACAACCCACAGGAGCGTCTCAACAAGGAGATCCGGCGACGCACCGATGTGGTGGGCATCTTCCCTAACCGGCCGGCCGTGCGCCGCCTCGTTGGCGCCGTCCTGGCTGAGCAGCACGACGAATGGGTCGTCGGACGTCGATACCTCACACCCGCCATTCTGACCTTCAACGAAGCTCTTCCGGAGGCCGATCTCGCGGAGGCGACAGCCGCCTAAACAACAGCAACACGATGACGCACTCTTACACCACTTGACGGGACGTGACCGACCGCCAATTGCCTCCACACCAGATCTTCACCGGAAACTGCCGCTATTTCAGGCCATATTTTCACCATCAGTTCACTCAAATGGGCTATGATCAACCGCTTGGAAGCGATTGGGAACCGACTCATGCCCACGCCCGACACGGGACCGGCCCTCAACAAGGGCCGGACAGTTCATCGCAACCCGGAAAATAACGGGGCAACCCCTAAGATAATCGATCGAGCATCGGTATTATCCAACTGATGGGAAACTGCCCAATCTGAGGAGTAGCACCACCGCCATGTCGAAACTACTGTATTGCGCGCTCTTCGTCGCCCTGACGACCCTCTTGGCCTGTTCCGGCCCGGAGACGAGTTCATCCCCAACCGCCGCGGCCCAGGCCCCGACGTCCGCATCCATTCCGGCTCCAACCACCGCTCCGGTAGAAGTCCCGACTCCGACCAAAGTCCCAGAGCCAACCGAAGTCCCGGCTCCGACCGAGACCCCAATCCCCACCGCGATGCCGGTGCCAACCGACGCGCCATCGGAAACAACTCCAGAGCCGGGAATGCCCGGCCCCACCGGTATGAACGACACGGGACTCCTCACATCCGATCTGTCAGACGCCGAGCTGTCCTGCCTGTCGGAAATCGGAGATCCCCAGCAGTTGGTGACTCTGATGAACAGCCCGGATCTCGCGTCGCCGCAGGAAAGGGACGCAATGGTCGGATGCCTTGAGCACGAGACCCTGCTGAAGATATTCCTGAACGGATTCACAGACCAGACCGGACCGCTGAGCGATGACACCTCAGCCTGCGTCAGCGCCGGGTTCCGGAACTTCGACCTGCGCGCCATGATGCTCACCAACCCGGAAGGATCCGGCGAGGAAGCCGCCATGGTCCAAGGCATGGCGGGATTCTTAATCACGCTCAGCTGCCTGAACGAAGAGGAGTGGCAGGCTGCGAGTCCGGCCCTGGACCTGCCACCTGAAGGAAGGGAAGGTCTGCAGTGTGTCATGAACATGCTGGGCGGACCCGAAGGAGTCGCGGCATCGCTGGAATCCAAAGAGGGAGAACCACCCCTGGCTTTCTTCAATGCGGCAGCCGAGTGCGGGCCAACGATGATGGGAGGACCGTCAGGCTAAATCCGAGAGCCGAGGACGCTCGGCGATATAGGCAGCGCCAGCCGAATGTCCACAGCCCTGTATAACGCTGTCACGATTCAAATTTTCAAGCCCCGGCGTCGTAACGGCACCGGGGGTTTACTACCTGTCAAGGGTCGGACAATCGGCCACATTCACTTCCATTCGAACCCCGATCCACCGGGATCAGGTCCACGACAAAGCACCTTCCCCTGGCTATCACACCTCCAACACTCCACAAACGGCCCAGGGCCGTCCCTGTTTGCCCACAGGGCAATTCTCGGCCACCTTCCGACAGCAAGCCCCAGAGGCCCAGCCGCGGCGCTGTTCTCGAGTTGCGTCAGGTTGATCGGAAACAAAGGGCAGTAGCCTGTCTGCGTTGGACTCAAACCAGCTTAGGACCTGGTTTGCGGTGCCTTGCAAGTCCGTGACGTGCTGGACGAGATGGCTCCCGCCCGCGACGTCCTGGTCATCAACGACGAGGCACACCACGCCTGGTGGGTCCCCGCTGAGTCCAAGGTGAAGGGCGTGGCGAAGGCTGACATCGAGGAAGCCACCAAGTGGGTGGGCGGCCTGGACAGGATTCATCGAGCGAGAGGAATACTCACCTGCTACGACTTCTCGGCTACACCCTTCGCCCCGTCCGGCAAGCGAAGCTCGGAAGAGGCCTTGTTCGACTGGATAGTCAGCGACTTCGGCTGAACGACGCGATTGAGTCCGGTCTCGTCAAGACGCCGCGAGTCGTGGTCCGGGACGATGCGTTACCCGACGCCAAGACGTACAAGTCGCGCCTGTACCACATCTACAACGACCCGGAGGTGAAAGACGACCTGAACCGCCGGGCCAAGCCAGACGAACCGCTGCCCGATCTCATCGCCAACGGCTATTACCTGCTGGGTTATGACTGGAGGGTGACGGCCAAGGACTGGGTGGAGATGGGGCACAAGACGCCGCCGGTGATGATCACCGTCGCGAACCGCACTGAGACGGCGGCCCGGGTCAAGCACGCCTTTGATCGTAAGCGAATCCTCATAGACGAACTCTGCGATGCCGAACGGACACTCCACATCGACTCAGGGGTGCTGAAGCGGGCTGAGGAGTCTGAGGAACCCATAGCAGAGGTCCGTATAGACGATGAAGATGGTCGATACCGTGGGGCGAAAGGGGCAGCCCGGCGAGCAGATACAGGACGTGATTTCGGTAGGAATGCTCTCGGAAGGGTGGGACGCCAAGACCGTGACTCACATCATGGGCCTCAGGGCGTTCACCAGCCAACTGCTGTGTGAGCGGGTGGTCGGGCGAGGTCTCAGGCGCAAGTCCTACGAGTTAAACAAGGAGACCGAAATGTTCGACGCCGAGTATGTCAGCATTTTCGGCGTGCCGTTCACCTTCCTGCCTCACGAGTCGGACTAGAACGTAGCTCCAAAGCCGACCTCGCCCAAGACGGCCATTGAGCCTGTGCCGGCAAAGGCCGCTTTCGAGATCAAGTGGCCCAACATCATCCGCATCGAGCATGTCTACCGGCCCCGGCTGTCCCTTGATTGGAATCGAGCGGAACCTCTGGAGCTCAATGCCAGCGAGACGGCGCAGGTGGCCGAGCTTGCCCCGATCGTAGACGGCAAGCCTGATGTCTCGAAGGTAAGCAGCATCGACCTCGAGGGACTAGCCCGCGAGTACCGGACCCAGAAGATCATCTTCGAAACGGCGCGGGACGTCTTCGATCAGATGCAGGCGTCCTGGCCGGGCAGCCGGGAGTCGCTCATTGCCCAGCTGGTCAAGCTGGTCGAGCAGTTCCTCCTATCGGATCGCCTCCGCATAACGCCCCCGCTCTTCTATCAGGACGAGACTGCCCGGCGTCTTCTAATTACCCTGAATATGACCAAGGTAGTGCAACACGTCTGGGATGCCGTGCGGGTCGAGAACACGGACAAGTTTGATTCCCTCGTAAAAACCCCTCGTCCTCCGGGGGCAATGGGAGGATAATGTGGGGAAAGGGCGTTGGGGCAGCGCCTGGCCGAGGGAGGGGAGGATGTTCCGAATACGAGACCCGCAAGAGAGCCTCTGGCAGTCCCAGTTCCTGGTGACGCCGAAGAAGGCTAAGCGTCTGGAGAGAAGTTGGGCCGAGGTTTTCCGAAACGAGGCGCTCCCCCTGATTGACGAGGAGCGCTTTGCTCCCATGTACTGCGTGGACAACGGCCGTCCCAACCGGGCGGTGCAGACCGTCCTCGGGGTCCACCTCCTCAAAGAGATGTTCAACCTCACCGACGATGAAGCTCTGGAACAACTAGAGTTCAACCTGCTCTGGCACCACGCCCTGCGGCTGGACATCGAGGAGACCCACCTGCCCCAGAAGACCCTCCACAACTTCCGAGTTCGCCTGATGCAGCACGACGGTGGCCGGCTGGCTTTCCAGGAGACCACGGACCGGATCATCCAGGCGCTGGGCATACGCACCGGAAAGCAACGGCTGGACTCCACCCACATCATGAGCAACATCGCCACACTCACCCGGCTGGGCCTGTTCTGTGAGACGATGCGGTTGTTCCTGCGGGCCTTGCGCTGGGAGCACCCAGAGCTTCGCCCTGGGGTTCCGGAGGGCCTCCTAGGGCGCTATTTGAAGGAAGAAGACGAGGCGACCCACTACGAGGACGCCCGCACGGGGGAGGGTCGGCGACGCCTTTCGGTCTGTGCCCGGGACCTCTACCGGCTGGTGGACCGGTTCCATGGCACGACTGCTGCCCAGCTGGAGGAGTACCGGCTGCTGGAGCGGCTGCTGCGGGAGCAGTGCCATGTGGGCAAACACCGGGACGGGCGCCCCAGGGACGATGACGACGATGCTGGGGAATGCAAGGTGCCCGTGGCCTTGAAGGACCCGAAGCAGGTGTCCGCCGACTCGCTGCAATCGCCCCACGACCCGGATGTGACCTACAGCGGCCACAAGGGGAAGGGGTACGAGGTGCAGGTGGCGGAGACCTGCCACGAGGAGAACGCCACCCAGCTCATCACCCACGTGGAGGTGACCCCCTCGAGTGGGAGCGACACCGACGTGAGCGTGCCGGTCGTTGACGGGCTCGCGGAGCGGAAGGTCCGACCGGACGAGCTCTTCGCCGACACGGCGTATGGGTCGGGCCGCAATGCCTTCGAAGCCTCGCGCCGGGGAACGGAACTGGTGAGCCCGGTGGCGGGGTCGGCGCCGGGGAACTCGCACGAAGGAGAGGGTGACGGACCACCGCCGCTCACCGCCGCGGACTTTCAGATCGACGTCACAGGGGAGCAGGCCACGGTGTGCCCCGCCGGCCACCCGTCCATCGAGGAGCACGAGTTGGAGGATACGCCGGAGCGGGTAGAGGTCCACTTTGCCAGGACAACATGCGAGCCCTGCCCCTTGCGGTCCCGTTGCCCAGTGAAGCTGGACCGGCGTGCGGGGGCCTACGTCCTCAAGGCGGACCTGGTGGCTTGGGAGCGTATCTACAACACCGTGCGCCCCCACCAGGCCCTCGGCTACCTCACCCCACATCAATTCGTCACTCGCTGGCTATCCCACAAAAAGGAGGTCATGTGTCACCCATCTACTGGACGAGTACGTGGAGTTTACTTTGTAACTATTCAGACTCCCCTAAATTGGTAAGGCGACCAGCTAGAAAGAGATATCGCAATATCTTCAGACTAGAGGTGTGAATTCGTGTAACGATTTAACCACGGCCTCGCGGGAGGAATTGCTGGAGTTGGTTGGCCGACTCTTAGAACAGGTCCAAGTGCTGGAAGCCCGTATCGCGGAGCTGGAAGGGCCGCAGAAGGCTGCGGCGGAGATCCTCCCAGGAGAGAAGAAACCACCCTCATGGGTCAAGGCCAACCGACCCACCGGAGCGAAGAGAGAAAGGAAGAAGCGGGCCCACGGCTTCGCGCGGCGGCGTGAGGAGCCGACCCATCGGACAGAACACGCCTTGGCCCACTGTCCCCATTGCCAGGTGCCGCTGATGGGAGGGCGGGTACGTGGGCGCCGCCAGGTGATCACCATACCCCGGGTTCGGGCTCGAGTGACCGAGCACGTGGTGCTGGAACGGACTTGTCCCCAGTGCCAGCAGCGGTGGGCCCCCCAACCGGATTGGCGAGCCATCACGGTGGGTCGGCAACGGGTAGGGGTCTCGGTGCAGATTGAAGTAAGCGTGCTCCGAGAAGAATGTCGACTACCTTTTGGAGTGATCCAGCGCTACCTCCAAGGGCGGTACGGACTGCACCTGAGTGTGGGTGAACTGGTGGCGCTGGTGCGGGGAGTAGCAGTGCGGGGTCGAAGGGAATACGCCCAGCTACAGCAAGAGATTCGGGCCAGTGGGGTGGTCCACGGTGACGAGACGGGGTGGCGGGAAAACGGGCGTAATGGCTATCTCTGGAGCTTCAGTACGCCAAAGGTGCGCTACCTTCTTTACCGACCCAGTCGGGGAGGGGCGGTGGTGGTGGAGGTGTTAGGGGAGGAGTTCGATGGGGTGCTGGTCAGCGATTTCTATGGAGCCTACAACGTATACCAGGGGCCCCATCAGCGCTGCTGGGTGCACCTTTTGCGGGCAATGCACCAACTGAAGGAGCGGTACCCCCAGGAGGCGGCAGTGGCAGCCTGGACTCAGGGAGTACGGGAGGTCTATGATCGGGCCCAGGCATATCCTGGCTTCGACCCGAGACTGCCTGGAGTGGTGCAGCAAGCCCAGCGAGTAAAGCAGCAGCGGGAGTATGAGCAGGAACTATGGGCCTTATGTCAGCCCCATGTGAAAACCCAGGCTCCCATGAGGGTGCTGTGCCAGCGGGTGGAACGCTTTTTGCCGGAGTTGTTTACCTTCGTCGCTGAGCCCCAGGTGACTGCGGACAACAAGGCCGCGGAGCGCAGTCTGCGTCCGCCGGTAGTGAGCCGCAAGATCAGTGGAGGCACCCGGTCAGAGCGAGGCAGTGAGACCAAGAGCGTTCTGGCTTCTTTGTTCGGCACTTGGCGTTTGCAAGGCCGTGACCCCTACCACGCCGTTCGGCGGACCCTCACCCAACTCTGAACAGTTACTTTACTCTGTACCGATTCTCATTATATAATATACTGGTTATGCTGACTGTCCCTTTGGTAGCAACCCTAAATTAATACCAAGGTGGGATGTGCATTTCGAGGGTCTTGAAGGCTACCGAAGGGAGTCCACAGAACCTCATATCACCCATAGTCCCCAACTGGGTGACCACAGATATTGCGGTCTAGCGATATGTACATTTCACCTTGGCTTTAGTTTAGGGGTCGGAAAATCTCACAAGAAGGGATTTGACATAAAGATGCCCAGAAAAGAGATATATATCCTGATCGTGTCCCTGGCCGCAGTAGCTGCGATGCTCGTTGCATGCTCCGGAGGTTTGAGCGAAGAAGATGTTGAGGAGCGAGCACAGGAGTTGGCCAAGGAAATGGCTGTTGGGGGCATGACCGAAGCTGATGTTGAAAAGCGCGCGATGGAGATGGCTGAAGAGATGAGGTCCGAATCTGCCATGATGCCAAAAGGGGAAAGGCTTCAGGCGGTGAAAGACCGTGGCAGGGTCATCTGTGCCAGCCGGAACGATGTGCCGGGGTACGGCTTTTTGGACGAATCGGGCAACAATGTTGGTTTTGATATCGATCTTTGCAAGTCACTGGCGGCAGCGGTCCTAGGCGATCCGAATTCCATCGAGATCCGGCTGATCACGGCTGCTGAGCGCGGGCCAGCCATCCAGTCGGGTGAGGTTGACATGCTCGTTCGCACCGTTACCTGGACAACCTCACGGGACTCGCAGTGGGGCAACTACACCCAAACGATGTTCTACGACGGCCAAGGGTTCATGGTGAGGAAGGATATTGGCTTATCCAGCGCCCTAGAACTGAAGGACGCCAGCGTCTGTGTTACTCAAGGCACGACCACCGAGCTGAACTTGCAGGACTTCTCGAACCAAAACGAGTTGAACCTTAATGTCCTGACCTTCGAAGACACCGATGCAGTGCTGGCAGCATACGATGGCCAGCAGTGTGACTCCTTCACCAATGACCGGTCGCAGCTTGCAGCACTGCGCACAGCCCTAGCCAACCCCGACGACCATGCAATTTTGCCTGAGACGATCTCAGAAGAGCCCCTCGGCGCGGTGGTCCCTCACGGCGACGACCAGTGGTTCGATGTCGTAAAGACGGTGATGAGCATCCTCATCTACGCCGAAGCGTACGGAGTCACATCGGATAGCGTCCCCACCACCCAAACCGGGGACACCAAGATCGACCGGCTGTTCGGCTTGGGTGGTTCCTTCGGCCAAGAAAGCTTGGGACTCAGCGAAACGGTGGCCCAAGATGTAATCAAGGCCGTCGGCAACTACGGCGAGATATACGACCGCAACCTAGGTCCCGGCGGGATCGACCTCCCCCGGGAGAATGGCCGCAACGCTCTGTGGGCAGGCGCCCCGTGCACGGACTGCCCCAGGGGTGGCCAGATATATGCTGCACCCCTACGGTAGCGCCTGACATGCACTGAGCTGCAGAGGATGGTCCAGAGGGCGCCCCCCGGCCGATGCCGGCACTCTCGTTCTCTCTGTACGCTAGTAGCCCGGTTGCAGACAAGCATTGACCGACGCTGGGCCAGAGCTGTCCGATGCACATGTCTGCGGTGCTATATGGTGCCGGCAGGTTGGGGGAAGTTGACAAGCCGAATGTGCTCGGGATACAATCAGACGGGTATCTGGTAGGCAGTCATAGTTGTGACGATCCGCAGTCTCACCTACAAAGGCGTACCGGTCTGGCGGCACACTCAAGTCATCCAGTGGACGACTCAGATTGTATCCGGAGTTCTAGTGGTCGTCTTGGTCGCTTGGTTTGTGGCCAACGTCGGAAACGCTATCCAAGACCGGGACATCCCCCATGGATTTAGCTTCCTCGACCGCGAATACCAGACACCTATCGGGCAACACTTCCTGCCCTACGAATCGTCCGACACTTTCCTGTACGCCTTCATCGTTGGGGCTACCAACACCTTGATCGTCTCCGTAGTCGGCGTGGTACTGGCGACTGCCTTGGGGACCTTCATAGGCATCTCACGATTGTCCACCAACTGGCTCGCTTCCAAAGCTGCCCTGGTTTACATCGAGTTCTTCCGCAATGTGCCCCTGTTGATACAGCTGTTCTTCTGGTTCTACATTGTGCTTGCGTTGCCGCCTGTGCGCGATGGCTACGTTGTCGCCGACCGATTGTACCTGAACAATGCAGGGCTGTCGATTCCCTGGCCCTCGGTGCGCAGCGCCGACGCAGCGTTGGCTTGGATTGGCTTGGCCACCGTCGCCGTCGTCGCCGGCATAGCGGTGCACCGATGGCTGGTGCGCCGGGAGGCCCGTACCGGGTCGTCGCCCGACCCTCTGCTGATAGGCGTCATGACCACGTTCTTCATCGGGGCTGTCGGCTGGCTTGTTGTGGGCGCAGCATCAGGCGGAGCACCCTTCACGACGTCCCTTCCGGCGCCACAGGGTGCCTTCGACCGCATCTCCGGCGGGTTCACC
Organism: Dehalococcoidia bacterium; assembly: GCA_963665155.2. Lineage (GTDB taxonomy): Bacteria > Chloroflexota > Dehalococcoidia > Lucifugimonadales > UBA3495 > UBA1141. Next base: position 116,259 of record OY761986.2, read on the forward strand.
ATGTCGGGGGGGCTGATGGCACTGATGGCCGGACTGGTCATGTACACAGCTTCCTTCATCGCCGAGATAGTGCGGGCCGGCATACAATCGGTGAGTCGGGGTCAGACCGAGGCGGCACGGGCCTTGGGCCTTTCGAGCACACATACGTTGCGGCAAGTTACGTTCCCTCAGGCTATGCGTCTCATCGTGCCTCCACTGATCAGCCAGTATCTAAACTTGACCAAGAACAGCAGCTTGGCAGGCGCTATCGGGTATTCTGACTTGACCAACGTTGCCAAGACCATGACGCAGACAGCGCCTGCGATCTCTATATTCCTCATGATCATGCTGGCATACCTCGCACTGAGCCTGACCTACTCGCTGATCGGCAACCTGTACAACCGGCACATCAGCTTTGGACGGAGATAGGCTATGATCGCCGGCGCGGAGCCGATCAACAACAGTGCTCTGCGTCCGCCGCACTCGGAGAGGGGTTTCGTGGGATGGGTCCGCGCCAACCTCTTCGGCACATGGTACAACAGCCTGCTTACCGTGGCGTCCGTCATCGTGATTGGTGCTATTCTCCTGTTCGGTATCCGCTGGGTGATCTCCGATGCCGACTGGACAGTCATCGCGACGCTCGGCGGGCAGATGATCATTGGCCAGTACAACACCGAGTTGGCGTGTCCCAGCCAGAACTGCTTCTGGAGACCGCAGGCATCGCTGCTGCTGGTGACAATTCTTCTAGGTATGGCCTGGGGAGTTGCGGGTGGCGGCCTTACAAAGCGCATTGCAATAGGCATCTCAGTAGCCCTAGCTGCATTTGCCCTGCTGCCCTACAGCTTCGAGCGCATGGGTATGGATGTCCGCCTGCTGCTGGCCGCCAACATACCTGCCGTGGGATTGGGATGGGCGATTGCCCGCTACACGCCTCTGGGAACTGGGCGGGGCATCGCTCTGTCGGCCATCGCCGTATTCCTGGTGACCTTGATCTTGGTGCACGGGGTGCCAAACGTTCCCGGCTTGGAACCAGTGCCGGTGCGTCATTGGGGCGGGCTGATGCTGAACCTGCTGCTGGCGGTGGCAGGCATCGTGATCAGCCTGCCCGTAGGCATCGTCCTAGCAATGGGGCGCCGGAGTCGGCTGCCTGTGGTCAAGCTGCTGTGCGTGGTGTTCATCGAAGTGTTCCGAGGGGTGCCGCTGATAACATTGCTGTTCATGTCCCAGGTGTTGGTGCCTTTGGCGTTCCCGGAGAACTTCCCGCAGAACTCGCTGTTCCGTGCTGGCGTCGTGATAACCTTGTTCAGCGCCGCCTACATGGCAGAAAACGTCCGGGGGGGGCTGCAAGCCCTTCATCCGGGCCAAGCTGAGGCAGCCCGGGCGCTGGGGCTGCCCGGCTGGCAGACCATGCTATTTATCTCCCTGCCCCAGGCCATCCGCAACGTGATCCCTGCCATCGTAGGCCAGTTTATCTCTCTGTTCAAAGACACCACCTTGGTGTACGTCATCGGGATGCTTGAAGTGGTGGCGATCAGCCGGGCATACATCCAAGGCAACACCGAGTACTTAGCCAGCGCCAAGGAGCTATTCCTGTTCCTAGGGCTGGTGTTCTGGGTGTTCACCTATGGGATGTCGTTCGTGAGCAGAAGGGTTGAGAAGCACTTAGGGATAGGGGTCCGGTAGGTACCACAATGCTAGGGGAGATGTGAAATGGCCGAAATGAAGGACGGGGCGGAAGATATTATCGTCTGCCGTGATGTACATAAGTGGTACGGCGACTTCCACGCCCTGAGGGGCGTCACCACCAGCATCAAGAAAGCAGAGGTGGTGGTGGTGTTTGGGCCGTCCGGGTCAGGAAAGTCCACGTTCATCCGCACCATCAACAGGCTTGAGGAGCACCAGCTGGGCGAGATCATCGTTAACGGCATCAAGCTGACCAACGATATCCGGAACATAGATGCTATACGGCGGGATGTAGGGATGGTGTTCCAGTCGTTCAACCTGTTCCCGCACCTGACTGTGATGGACAACATTACCCTGGCACCCATCAAGGTGCGCAAGGTGCCAAGAGCCGAGGCCCAGCAGGTCGGCAACGATCTGCTGGACCGCGTAGGGATATCCGATCAGTCAGACAAGTACCCGGCGCAGCTATCGGGCGGTCAGCAGCAACGGGTGGCGATAGCCCGCGCACTTGCGATGCAGCCGAATATCATGCTGTTCGATGAGCCAACCTCAGCACTCGACCCGGAGATGATCAAGGAGGTGTTGGATGTGATGCAGGAGCTGGCTTCCTCCGGGATGACGATGATCGTTGTGTCCCATGAGATGGGGTTCGCTCGAGAAGTCGCAAACCGGATGATAATGTTCGACCTTGGTACGATCGTGGAGGAAGGCCCACCGGAACAGATCTTCGAAGACCCTCAGAACGACCGCACCAAGCTGTTCTTGTCCCAGATTTTGTAACCAAGCTACGGGGACAGTAACAACAAGAAGAGCTGCTCTTCTGCAGCTACAGTAGACCAGCATGCGACCTTCGGCCGCTTAAAGCTCTCAGGACCAGTCGAGGATCTCCTGCATAGCAATATCTTCCTGACGGCACAGACCGTTGGAATTGAGCCTCCCCCTGTCCACAGCTTTGAAAGCATCGACCGTGAAGGGCTGCCAGGAGTTGCGCAGGGCCCTCAAAGCTCCTTTCTCTCCCTCCACAGCATCGACAAACAGCGTGTAAATAGGGAGCAGATAGCCGGAGTGAGGAAGGTCCCGGACCTTGCGGATCGCGGCCGCCAAGAGTGCATTAATCTGACCTACAAAGACGCCCGGCTGATGAAGAGCATCCAAAGCATCGTGCCCGGCTACAACGCCCAGGCCATGGCCTCACCGTCGAAACCGGACGCCGGTTTGAGAGGCATGCTGGTCACCGCGGTTGATGTGGTGGATGAACCGATGCTCGAGCAGTCCGAGGAGACTACGGGGCCAGGGCGCCGGTGACGTTGGCGGACGCCGGCTACCACTCAGGGATCGCGCTGGACGAATGCGCCCGGAGAGGCCAGCGGGTGGTGGTGCCGGACCCACAACAAAAGCTCCTTCAGCAGCAACCGTATCGCAAGGACCTTTTCACCTACGACGAGGGCAACGACTGCTATTACTGCCCTCAGGGACAGACCCTCAGCTTCGTCAAGAACAAGCCCAAAAGAGGGATGACGATACGGATGTACCGTGCCTCTGGGTCCGTCTGCCGAGAGTGTCCGGCCTTCGGAGTCTGTACGAGGGACGGCACCGAGGTTACGTCAATAGGTGTGTAAACAACATCAGGCGGCGACCTTCTCTATCGTCGCCCCACCAGCTGTCAATGGCGGAGGCATGTTGGGCCACTGGGGCGGAGTAAAACTGTACCACCTGGTGTGTTCATGTTCAGCGAAAAAGTCCGAGCTAACTGGCCAGCATAAATGTCCGCACCACTTGTTGAGGGAAATGGCCTGTTTACGGGTGGGTCAGCAGAGGACAGGCAGGAAGGTCTTGATGCTACCTATTCTTCGTGAGGCTTGTCTTGAGTTTGGGAGGCAACTCCCTCTCTGCTACGCTTGAGCCGGTAGCTCTCGCCGTTCATCTCCAGGATGTGGACGTGGTGGGTGAGGCGGTCCAGCAGGGCCCCGGTGAGCCTCTCCGACCCGAAGACCTCGGTCCACTCGTCGAAGGGAAGGTTGGTGGTCACCAGGATTGAGCCCCGCTCGTAGCGCTGGCTGAAGACCTCGAAGAGCAGTTCCGCCCCGGTGGGTGACAGGGGCACGAAGCCCAGTTCGTCGATGATCAGCAGGCTGAGACGGGAAAGTTGTCTCTGTAGATTAAGCAGACGCCTCTCGTCTCTGGCCTCCATCAACTCGTGGACCAGGGCGGCGGCGGTGGTGGTGAAGCCCACGGACATCCCCCGCTGGCAGGCGGCCAGGCCCAGCCCCAGGGCCATGTGGGTCTTGCCGGTGCCGCTGTTGCCGACGGCGATGATATTCTCCCGGCGCTGGATGTATTCGCACCGGGCCAGTTCCATCACCAGGGACTTGTTCACCGAGGGGATGGCGGTAAAGTCGAAGGTGTCCAGGCTTTTGACGGCAGGGAACCGGGCAGCGCGGATCCGCCGCCCCACCATGCGCTGGTGGCGGTCGATGAGTTCCAGCTCGGCCAGCCGCAGCAGGTATTGGGGCTGGTCCACACCTTCGGCGGCGCACTGGGCCGCCATCTTCCCGTATTCCCGGAGGAAGCTGGGCAGCTTCAACTCCTTCAGGTGGTGTTCCAATAGCAGCGTCGACCGGTCGTTCATGCCGCTCTCCCCGACAGTAAGGGCATGTAGTCCCTGGCCGATGTGGTGTTCACCCTCACCCGGGGCAGGTAGGGATACAGTTCCAGGTCGAGGCGGGGCGGCCGTCCCTCCAATCGGCACAGCACCAGGTGCTTCACCGCGTCGAAACTCAGCGCCCCCAGCCGGAGAGCGTCCTTGAGGGCTGAGTGCACTTCTTGCTGTGAGAAGGTCTCCAGCAACCTGAGCACCTGCACGAATTCCCGCTTACCCCGCCGTCCCATGCGGGACTCCAGAAGCCGGCGAAGCGTACCGAAATCTTCTGGCAACTCCCAGCTCTGTAGCGGAGCCGCCTGGTCCAAAGCGCCCGGCTTCCGCTCCAGCAGCGGCAGGGAGTGGATGGGGTCGTAGACGAAATCGTCCCGTTCATAGGAGCGGTGGTGTTTGGCAATGACCTCCGAGCCGCAGCTGATGACCACCTGGTCCACGTATCCCCTTACCAGCACGTCCCGGTGTCCATAGGCCACCGGCGCCGAGTAGTCGTTGGTCCTGTACCTGACCAGCGACAACGAACTCACCCGGCCCGCCTGCTTTTCGCAGGCGTCGTAGGCCACCGGAGGTAGGGGCAGCAGGACCTCGAGGTCCCGCTCCATACGCTGACCGATGGTCTCAGATAGGTATTCAGCGCCTCGAAATTCGCGAAGGACGGTATGGGCACCAGAAAGTTGCGGCGCACGTAGCCCACCAAGCCCTCCACCTTACCCTTGTCATTGCCCTTGCCGGGGCGGCCGAACCGGTCGTCGAACAGGTAGTGGGACTGCAGCTCGGTGAAGGCACGGGTGCGCTTGCGACGGCCGTCCCCCAGAATCCTGGCCACGGCCAGCTTGGTGTTGTCGTACAGAATGCTCTGGGGCACCCCGCCCAGGAAGGCGAAAGCGGAGACATGGCCGTCCAGGAACGCCTCGGTGGTCTCCGCCGGGTAAGCCTTTACGAAGCAGCCGTCGCTGTGGGGCAGGTCGATGACGAAGCAGTGGGCCTTCTGCTCCACGCCGCCGATGACCACCAGGGCCTCGCCGAAGTCGCACTGGGCGTGGCCTGGCGCATGGGACAACGGCACGAACATCTCCCGCGATTGCCGGCGGTGCTCCCTTACGTAGTCCTTGACGATGGTGTACTGGCCATCAAACCTGTACTCCTCGCGAAGGCGCTCGAAGATGCGCTTGGCCGTGTGGCGTTGCTTCCTGGGACGCCCGAGATCGTCCTCCAGGATCCGGTCGATGACGCCGGTGAAGGGCTCCAGCTTGGGCCTCTTGGGCGGAGACTGCCGCAGGTACCCCGGCGGGACTGAAAACACCAGCATCTTGCGCACCGTGTCCCGGTGGAGCCCGAACACCCGGGAGGCCTCCCGGATGCTCATCCCATCGACCATCACCGCCCTACGGACCCGCAGATATACGTCCACCTTGTACATCCATCACACCATCCATGGGTTCGGATACAACCCTATGAATGATGGCGGGCGGTACAGTATTCAGTCGCCGTTTGTCAGCAATCTTCCGCCCGCGTGGTCCACTTTACCTCCGCCGATTACATGGGCTCGGGAAAGGCTGGGTAGGCCGGTGCCGCACCTCGACGCTGGGCCATTCCCTCCACATGGCCCCGGTAGTTGGGACCGGCGGCGTACAGCATGGGCGGAATGATGGGCGCCAATAGCTTCACCTGATCCGACGAATAGCTGGTGTTGGTTATGGTGTGTTCCCCCAAGGGGCTTCCGGCAACCTCGACTATCCGTCCTCCCTCCTCAACTATTCCGTAACTAACTTGATCTCCTCGCTGAAAACGGCACCATTTCATAAACCATCTCCTTGACTGAAGGAATAGCACCCGGCATTGGCAAAATCCCTTATTCCGCCAATTATCCGGGCCAGTTGTTCTGGATTGTACACTTTCGCCGGTCTTGGTCAAGGAACTTCCGGCGGCATCCCAAGATAGGGGCCGCCGGTGACCCGTGGGGCAAGGGGTCCTTTACATCGTTTTCCAGTGGGCTGCAAACGACCCGGACATCCACCTATATTTTGACTCTTCTGACCTCGGGGTTTAGAGGGAGTCTATGGTTGACGGATTACAACGATAATTCAGAAGTCGACGCTCGAAGGCTTCAGGCTCCCAGTCACAAAGAGTATATGGCAAGGCCGCGTGGTTGTTGGAGGAAATGTTGGCAGTATAAGAGGACAGCTTGTTGCGTCCCCGGTGTTGGAAATGTTGGCCGGCGAGCACGTCGCGCCTCTTTGAAGGCGAGGCTAATAGATTACCGCGAATTCTACAGAGGTGCCAGCCATGGCCGACCTGAGCCAGGAACAAATGCTGGAAATGGCCCGCATTGCGGGGCTCCGAATCCCCGAGGAGGACGTTGGGGCGAATCCAATTAAAGATTCCTGGCATACCTGTTCCGGCCAGCCGGTGAGACTCCGGCGGGTAACGCGAAGATTTCTGGGAGGAGGAGGTAAATGGTCATGGTCTTGCTTCTACGACGCATGGAGATGCACCCGACTCCGAGGCTCCACAGGAAGAGCAAAGGGCCTCAGTATCCGCGCCGCGCCCCGATACCAAATATGAGTCGTCCGCTTGATAGCCGGTCTAGAACTCCGGCCGAAAAGTACCCTGACCTAGGCTGTCCCGATATACTGGGCAAGAGATTTAATAAATGGGTGTGGGAGGTTGAGGATGCTGGGAGTACGGTCGGCGCAACGAGGGCTGCTGGAAGCGGATCACCTGTACCTGGACTATGTGGGCCGGGGCTCCTTCTATGGCTTCCTGGCCTCCCTGCGGGGACAGCTATTTCGAGACGAAGAGTTCGCCGAGCTATATTGCCCAGACAATGGCCGGGATAGCGTGCCCCCAAGTCTGGTGGCCACTGCGCTGTTGTTGCAAGCCTACGACAAAGTCAGCGACGCCGAAGCCAAACAGCGGGCGGATTTTGATATCCGGTGGAAGGTGGCGTTGGGGATTGAGGTGGAGGACCGGCCCTTTGCCAAGAGCACGCTGCAGCTGTTTCGAGCCCAGCTGATCCTCCACGACCGGGTGCGGGCCGTCTTTCAGCGCAGCCTCCAATTCGCCCGGCAGACCGGATACCTGAAAGGACGCCGGATGAAGGTGGCGGTAGACACCACCTACATTCTGGGCCGAGGGGCGGTCAAGGACACCTACAACTTGCTGGCCGACGGCATAGTCCAGGTAGTGCGGGCGCTTTCGGACCTGGATGGGACGCGGCCCGAGGAATGGGCCTTGAGACACGGTCTGGAACTCTACTTTGGCTCCAGTGTGAAGGGAGAGGCAGAGATTGACTGGGACAACCAGAAAGAGCGGCAAGCCTTACTGCAGAAGATAGTAGCCGATGCCGACCTGGTGTTGGAGCTGGCCCGTCAGGTCCAGGGTCAGTTCCCCGAGGAGAGCCCCCAGCGCCAGGGTATAGTGGAAGCGGCGGAGTTGCTGGGGCAACTGTTACTGCAGGATGTGGAACGCCAGGAGGATGGCCCAGCCCTGAAGGATGGGGTAAGCCGGGACCGCATCCCTTCGGTACACGACCCGGAGATGCGCCACGGCCGTAAAAGCAGCAGCAAACGCTTCGACGGACATAAGGCTGCGGTGGTGGTGGATACCGATTCCCAACTGGTGACCGCGGTAGACATCCTGCCCGGCAATGCCGGTGACAACACTGGAGTCCTGGAACTGGTGGAGCAGAGTGAGGAGAACACGGGCATAGCGGTGGAGGAGACTATCGGGGATGCGGCCTATGGGGATGGCGGGACGCGGCAGGCCTTTGCCGATGCTGGTCGGACTCTAATAGCCAAGGTGCCGGGTCGCCCTAATAAGGCCTGCTTCCCCAAGGAGGACTTCCAGATCGACTTGGAGGCAGGAACCTGCACCTGCCCAGCCGGTAATGTTACCCACACCCTGCGGACCTTCGGCACCCGGACCAACCGGTTGGGTCGGACCTACCTGGCCCGGAGTTTCCAATTCGACCCGGCGGTCTGCGGCGTATGCCCCCTGCGGTCCCAGTGCGTGGCGGCGCGGTACGGGGCGGGACGCACCGTAGCCCTGCATCCCCAAGAGGCGCTCTTGCAACAAGCCCGGGACTTCCAGCGGAGTGAGGGCTTTGCTGAATACCGTAGGCTGCGCCAGGCGGCCGAGCATCGCCTGGCGCGGCTGGCGCAACTGGGGGTCCGCCAATCTCGCTACTTCGGCCGAGCCAAGACCCGATTCCAACTACTCATGGCGGCCACGGTGGCCAACCTGACCCTGGTGGCTACCAAGATGGGGATGATATCTCCGGCTCCAGGCTCCTCTCACGATAAACCGGACCAGCAAGCCCCAGGGTCGCCCATCGTTACTACCCAATTCATATTGGCCGCAGCCAACTGGGTCACTCTTAGCCTCAGACTTACAGTCCACTGGTTATCCTCCACGCCATCCCGTCACAGCAGGGCTTTTCAGCCGGGTTTCTAGCGGCCGATCGCCTTTCCGACTTCCACTTTACCGGCGACACCCAATGTCTCCCCCTCTACCGCTACACGGAGGACGGGGAGCGAGTGAGCAACATCACCCGGTGGGGCATCGACCGGATCAACGGGCACTACCGGCAGGAGTGGGGCGATGACTTCCAAGAGCTGGCCGGACAGTACGGCATCACCGCCGAGGAGATTTTCGCCTACACCTACGCCGTGCTCCACGATCCGGTGTACCGTCAAGAGTACGCCGTGGACCTGCTGCGGGAGTTTCCCCGCCTGCCCCTGTACCGGGACTTCCACCGCTGGGCCGAAATGGGCGAGAAACTGCTGGACCTGCACATCGGGTTCGAGTCCGCCGAGCCGTATCCGCTGGAGCGCCACGACCGAAAGGACGTTGACCCGAAGCGGGCCATCCTGAGGGCCGACAAGGAGCGGGGAACGATAACCCTGGACGAGCGCACCACGCTGGCGGGCGTGCCGGAGAAGGCATGGGAGTACAGGCTGGGCAGCCGCTCCGCCCTGGAGTGGGTGCCGGACCAGTACAAGGAAAGGCAGCCCCGGGACCCGACCATCCGTGAGAAGTTCAACACCTACCGCTTTTCCGACCACAAGGAGCGGGTCATCGACCTGCTGCGGCGGGTCTGCACCGTCAGTGGCCACCATGGAGATAGTGGATGGGATGGAGCACCGGGAGGGGGGAGACCTGGTGGTGTACGGGGACCGTGACAAACACCAGCGATCATGATGAATCTCGCCGAAGTAGCCATTTCTCGGGGCTCAGTTTGACAACCCATGATGATGAACCTGTCTCGTCAGATGCACCAGAATAGTTCTATTGCCAAGCCCCAGGCAGGTGAAAATGAACGACCCTCACGTAGTAGCGCTGAACTACAGCATCCTGCATGACGGTAACCGTCAAATATGATGACGCGCCGCCCCTTGAGTACGATGGGCCGGAATTTAGCGTCAGAGTCGCAGACGAAATAGTGCGGCTCGAGTTAAAGACCCACTACGCAACGGAAGACGCTGCACTACAGGCGGTCGACCGCTACATCCGCAGTTGGGAGTTGGGCGCCGCTCTTGACGGGCGACCGGGACAATTCAAGCTGCTGTTTAAGAGCGCAGAAGTAGTCGACCGCCGCCCACCGCCGCCCACCGCAGGAAATGTAAACGCCTCCCCCACAACATTCAGATTTGAAGTCCCCAACACAGTGACTGTTACAAAGACCAGTCCAAAACCTTACCCACCACCCCCGCCATCGGGGGTGACACGGGAATTATCGGCAACCCTAGACCCCCGACCCGGTGGGACCCCCGCCACTATTAACGGTGGGAACTATTAACCTCGTTAAATACCCCGCCCCGCTCCGTTTGACCTGATTCCGCTCCCATTGTTATGGCGGCCAACTATAGTCTATACTTGTGGGAGTATACAGGATAATCATCCCACCAAGATCGTGTCATCCCAACACACCACAGTTACGGGACAATCAAGACCATAAATCTTAAACAGGAACAAAATGCCAGAGGTCAAATGGGAGGCTGAAAGCCTCCGCGCGACGGCATTCTACAATACCGGCGACGCCCTGCAAGACGTTACGCAGTTGTGGGAGCTTATAATGCACCGAAGGCCGGAGCAAGTGTCGAGTCGTCCAAACGAAGGCTTGCACATAGCTGAGGGGCCATTCGGTGGCAGCGAAAAGCAACTCCAATGCACTATTAGGCCAGAGAGAGTTGACTGGGTTCTTCGGCCAGCACCACGACCACCAAACCAGTCGCCGGAGGGTTTAACTACGATTGGGGCGCTTGAGGGGGTGTTGCCCTCGTTCCGAGACCTTGGTGTTAGGTGGTTGGAAAGAAGTCCGGCGGTAGCTCGGTTAGCGTTCGGGGCGGCTCTCGTTGTCGGAGCCACCACCTTACAAGACGCAAACGAAAAGTTGGTCCCTTTGCTCCCGTCAGTCAGCTTAGACCCACGAGGTATTTCCGAGTTCCTCTACCGAGTGAACCGGCGCAGACCTCTGGCTACGGCTCCTGGAACCCTAGCCAACAGAATTACCACATGGTCTATTGCCCAGGGCGGGTCAATTGGGTTTGTGTTCACAGGGGACGCTCAGCCACAGTTGACCCATTTGGCGGGTCATTTTGCTTGCAGATTGGAATTGGATGTGAATACCGTGGGCGCATTCTCCAGCGCACTGAGCGGAGCGAAAGTCACCGAGTTGTTCCTTGAATTGGTAAGCCTCGGCAAGGAGATAGCAGAGAAGGGAGACATACCATGACGACCGTTCTTCTCAAGTCAATGTCGGAGTCAACGTGGGACGAGCGGATATACGAGGATAACGAGACAGCCACCAACCCGCCAGACTTGGAGAGTATCATTGCCCGCGAGTTTGGCTACCAACGCCCCACACAGATAACGATAGATGACAAAGGGGGGACTACGCTAGGAACCCCCGACGCTGATGTACATGCCGTCGTCCGTAAGGCACTACAAAGCAGTCGCAACGTAGTAATAATGCTCTACGGAAGACCCCAAGAAGACGGTCTAACGCTTCACTGCCCGTTCACGCGGGAGGAGGCAACGTCCACCGAGGTCAACTTTGGCCAATCCGCCGGAGAGTCAACAAGTCCAGGGGACGTAGAGGAAGTGCCCCAAACGTTGCGCGAGGCTCTCGACGCCATCAGCGAAGTAAGGTATGTTGCCATTGAGGAGGATTGCGACGAACCCTCCGACGTTGCCATAGCCAACGCCAAAGCCGTCCTCAGAGCGATGCACGACTTGTCTTCCCGGGCATACGATATTTACCCCATGTCGGGAGGAGAAATAGCCATCGACGGCGGCAGTAATGGACGCCGCATTGGTGTATTCTGCTACCCGGACGGGAGAATCCAGTATGTGGGATGGGTAGACGGTGAACGTCAGGAAATCCGGCGGACTGATGACGCCGACATCCCAACAGATTTCTTGAGGCGCGCCCTTGGTCAACTGGAGCTTTAGCGTATGTTATGGCTACCGCCCGCAAGTCCCCCGACTGTCCCGCCAGAGGAAGTAAGCGTCACCGAACCCCTGGCTCGGTCCTTACACAGTAGAAGACACTTCAAGAAGAGGGAATCCGACGGAGAGCCGGGTAAGGTGCGCGCTAACGCCTTTGAACCGCCGAGGGACGAAGCGAATTCGAGGCAGCGACTCAGGGAAGTATCCACAGACCGTTGTCAATACTTGACTCAGGATAAGGCGGTCGAGTTGGCGGGGCAACGGGCCGAAAAGAGGGGAGTAGGCTTCTACGGCTGGGCGATAATCACCGCGGACGAAGCGCAAAAATCAGAGAGAGATGTGATTTCGTCCCCCGCCAAGGACCACGACAACCCAGCCCATGCCAACATACTTCTTCCCATTGATACCGTCAACGATGACCAAACCCGCAACCGCCACCTGCTCGAACTAGCGGAAAGTAGTTGTTGGTTGGGTTACCCTACTTAAGAGGTTGCGAGCTTCTTATACTGCCCGCCTGTCAGCCCCCGGAACCCGCAGTCCCATGCGTTTAACGAGATTAATAATTCCCGAGACACCCACCATTTCCATGTGCTGCTAATACGCGTTGCCCTTGAGAACGGATGGATCGAGGACACGGATTGGCCCCCACCAGAGGAACACTCATAATCATCCAGTCCTAACACAACCCAATGGAGGGCGCGACCAACATGGTTAAGGAATACAAGTACGACGGGGAGATATTCCAACTCGATGACAGCAAGGGTTGCTACATTGAAGTAACCTACAAGGACATGACAGGATATGTGGGCGTCAACCTGGGCAACGACGGCTCAGCCGGGCGGCCCTATGTCTGGTGGGCCGAAGACAGCGACCCTGTCGTTGCGGACGGTCTAAATTACGGGAATCCCAACGGATCGACCCAAGAGAGTAATCTCGGGGCGTTGTGTAATGACTTGATTCGAAGGCAGCGCCAACGGGAAGTACACGCTGCCTTCGACCGCGAAGCAGCTTGTAAGGCCCTACATGATTTCGTAGAGAAACTCTAGGCATTGAAGCTGTATGTAGCAAGAAATGCCAACCACGCGGTTGGGGGGCTTTGGTGGGGGTCTATGGAGTCATCGTCCACCGATGCATCCAGTTCCTGGCCCGCCACCACGCAGGACACCCAGCCGGTCAGGGCACCCTGCAGTTGCTCATATGGCACCCCGGCCAGGGTGCGCGAGATGGTGGTGGCGTGGGGCGGATGGTCCCGGAGGAACCCGAGAGGCTCCTTCAGCACCGGCCAGTGCATCCTGGCGAAGAGGGCGATGTGCGACATGGTGGTCTGGCCGCAGACCAAGCCCAGCAGGGTCAGGCGCAGAATGGCTTGAAAGGGATGCCGGACTCCCCTGGCCCTCCTGGGGTCCGAAACTTGTTCCAAGCGCTTGAACAGAGATTCCGCCGCTTCCATATCAATACACCTCCCATCCCTCACTTCTCCACCCTTTCTATACCCTCTTCTCTGACTTTGCAATCGTCCTGGGCGTACACCATGTGATGGTCTACGACCGGTTAGGCACAAAGGTAGCGCGCGTCAGCTGGAACGTGACACCTTAGAGTGACCACCACTGGGGCCCCGATCACCGCGACTGGTAAGATTGACTCACCCCCATAAGATTGAGGTGCAAACAGCATGGGATTGAGGATAGTTGCCAGGAACAGTCTGAACACAGGAGCCATAGTCCTCCTGATACTAGCCCTAGCCATTACCGCCGGGGCTGGATGTTCAAACGACCGAGACACCCCCGGTACTTTCCGTGAAGAGTTCGCGGAATCCAGAACTGACTCAGGAAAACCTGCTCCAACCAGCACTACCGAAGCGGCTGTGCAATCGACCACTCCAGACGACACCCGGCGGTCACAGACGCACACTCCGCAGATAGAGGAACCCCAGGAGACACCAACTCAGAACCCGCAGATGGAGGAAGCCAACAAACCCGCAGGCATTAAGAACAATATCTGCTGGCGTGCGCCCGAAGTACAGGACCGGATCATCCAGGACCTCAGCATCCCGTCCTGCCAGATCATCAACGAGAGCGAACTTTTCAGGATCAGGAACCTGGAGTTGGAGACTCCCAGCGTGAACCCAGGGGACTTCGACCATATGCCCAACCTCCAGGGACTCAGAACCCACAGGCTCCGGGAGCTCCCGCCGGAGGAGACCTTCACAGGGCTGCCCAACCTCCAAGAGTTGGTCATCGAGATCACCCCAGATGGGTGGCAAAAGGACAAGAAACCCGACTCACTCACCATCACCCCGGGAACATTCACCGGACTGGAGGGACTGGAACGACTCGACATCCAGAGCCCCTTCACCCTCACCCTAGAAACCCGGCTGAAAAGCCCTGCTGTGACGGGATGGCGTGGAGGATAACCAGTGGACTGTAAGTCTGAGGCTAAGAGTGACCCAGTTGGCTGCGGCCAATATGAATTGGGTAGTAACGATGGGCGACCCTGGGGCTTGCTGGTCCGGTTTATCGTGAGAGGAGCCTGGAGCCGGAGATATCATCCCCATCTTGGTAGCCACCAGGGTCAGGTTGGCCACCGTGGCCGCCATGAGTAGTTGGAATCGGGTCTTGGCTCGGCCGAAGTAGCGAGATTGGCGGACCCCCAGTTGCGCCAGCCGCGCCAGGCGATGCTCGGCCGCCTGGCGCGGCCTACGGTATTCAGCAAAGCCCTCACTCCGCTGGAAGTCCCGGGCTTGTTGCAAGAGCGCCTCTTGGGGATGCAGGGCTACGGTGCGTCCCGCCCCGTACCGCGCCGCCACGCACTGGGACCGCAGGGGGCATACGCCGCAGACCGCCGGGTCGAATTGGAAACTCCGGGCCAGGTAGGTCCGACCCAACCGGTTGGTCCGGGTGCCGAAGGTCCGCAGGGTGTGGGTAACATTACCGGCTGGGCAGGTGCAGGTTCCTGCCTCCAAGTCGATCTGGAAGTCCTCCTTGGGGAAGCAGGCCTTATTAGGGCGACCCGGCACCTTGGCTATTAGAGTCCGACCAGCATCGGCAAAGGCCTGCCGCGTCCCGCCATCCCCATAGGCCGCATCCCCGATAGTCTCCTCCACCGCTATGCCCGTGTTCTCCTCACTCTGCTCCACCAGTTCCAGGACTCCAGTGTTGTCACCGGCATTGCCGGGCAGGATGTCTACCGCGGTCACCAGTTGGGAATCGGTATCCACCACCACGGCAGCCTTATGTCCGTCGAAGCGTTTGCTGCTGCTTTTACGGCCGTGGCGCATCTCCGGGTCGTGTACCGAAGGGATGCGGTCCCGGCTTACCCCATCCTTCAGGGCTGGGCCATCCTCCTGGCGTTCCACATCCTGCAGTAACAGTTGCCCCAGCAACTCCGCCGCTTCCACTATACCCTGGCGCTGGGGGCTCTCCTCGGGGAACTGACCCTGGACCTGACGGGCCAGCTCCAACACCAGGTCGGCATCGGCTACTATCTTCTGCAGTAAGGCTTGCCGCTCTTTCTGGTTGTCCCAGTCAATCTCTGCCTCTCCCTTCACACTGGAGCCAAAGTAGAGTTCCAGACCGTGTCTCAAGGCCCATTCCTCGGGCCGCGTCCCATCCAGGTCCGAAAGCGCCCGCACTACCTGGACTATGCCGTCGGCCAGCAAGTTGTAGGTGTCCTTGACCGCCCCTCGGCCCAGAATGTAGGTGGTGTCTACCGCCACCTTCATCCGGCGTCCTTTCAGGTATCCGGTCTGCCGGGCGAATTGGAGGCTGCGCTGAAAGACGGCCCGCACCCGGTCGTGGAGGATCAGCTGGGCTCGAAACAGCTGCAGCGTGCTCTTGGCAAAGGGCCGGTCCTCCACCTCAATCCCCAACGGCACCTTCCACCGGATATCAAAATCCGCCCGCTGTTTGGCTTCGGCGTCGCTGACTTTGTCGTAGGCTTGCAACAACAGCGCAGTGGCCACCAGACTTGGGGGCACGCTATCCCGGCCATTGTCTGGGCAATATAGCTCGGCGAACTCTTCGTCTCGAAATAGCTGTCCCCGCAGGGAGGCCAGGAAGCCATAGAAGGAGCCCCGGCCCACATAGTCCAGGTACAGGTGATCCGCTTCCAGCAGCCCTCGTTGCGCCGACCGTACTCCCAGCATCCTCAACCTCCCACACCCATTTATTAAATCTCTTGCCCAGTATATCGGGACAGCCTAGGTCAGGGTACTTTTCGGCCGGAGTTCTAGAGGGTCACCCACTGAGCGACTTGGAGCAGATCAAATACATCCGGCTGGCGGGCCTAAAGGAGATATCCAGCACACACCTGGCAGGCCTGGACCAACTCAAGCACATCAGCATAGTAGCTAGCCAAAACCGAGACCAAGCCCGCCCGGTAATCCCCAGAGACTTGATAAGCCAACTTCCAGCCCCCGAACAACTGGAAATCCAGGGATTCGAGTGGCCAGCGAGTCTCGAAGTGGCCAGACTGGAAACCATCTGCCTCATGAGAAACATAGCTGGGATCCCGGATACGGTGCTGACCGTCGACGCCAAGATTGTCCAATACATGGAATCAAACTACCAGGACGGCAGGATAACCTGCACTCTCAAGGTGGAAGACCAAATCAAGACCGTTTCATATCCCGAGCCGCGGACCTGAACCGGCACCTGCTCGGCCAGGTGATGATCATGCTCATCACCGACAGCACGTTCGACACTTTCAGGGAAGAAGTGGGCGCAGCCCTGGCCGAGGCCGGCCAGGACCCCCCGGAGGAGGATGAACTTCGCAGAAATGCTGTCGAGCCGGAATGGCTCCTGGCAGAGCCCGAGGCCGGAGCGGTCTTGAGCAGATTCATCGACCGTATCCGGGTCGAACCTAGAGCAGCCCTGGTGGAGTACAGACTGCCGCTGCCCCAGGGAACCCCGTTGGCCGGAGCCGTCCGGCAGGATATCAGTCTCCCCGAATCGCTACTGGCCTGATCCGCACCGGGACCAAGAACAGAGCGGCTACTCATCCGGAGCAACCTCAGACTCGGCTTGGGCCCGGAGGATAGGACCTGGTGTATAACCTTCCCAGCATGGCAAGGCCAACCGGGTCCCAATCGCCTTCAAGGTCAACGGGAGAATCCGGGTCGCTCAGCTCATTGGGAAACTCAGGGATTCCAATGGGGAAGAAATCGGGATCGGGAACACGGGCCATCTGGATCTCCTGGCAGAGTCCAGCAAGCCCGCTGAGAAAAGGAACGGCTTCGCTTTATCAAGCGGAAGCCCGGCATTAAAATCAACGTGAGCAAGCGAAAGACTCTCTCTTGGGTGTCTCAGCGTTGCTCTCTTCTTGGCCGTCGGAATGTCCGTTCCGGCGGCCTTTTCTATGCTATAAGAGCAGCGCCTAGCTGCTAGTAATTATATCCATTCAGGATATAAAATTTCAAGGGACGAACTGCACTGAAGAAAAAAAGGGGACGCCGGGGAATGGCCTACCAATAAACAAAAACACTACCTACTAGTAATATAATTATGCCAACATCGGCAAGGAGGAGTGTCGATGCCATACACTACAATTGAGGGATATGTCTGCGACCGGTGCGGATACCGGTGGTCCTCCCGGAACGGGACGGGCCTCCGGGACAAAGAAGACCCCAAGGTCTGCTCCAACTGCAA
Source organism: Dehalococcoidia bacterium (assembly GCA_963665155.2). GTDB lineage: Bacteria > Chloroflexota > Dehalococcoidia > Lucifugimonadales > UBA3495 > UBA1141. Next base: position 133,674 of record OY761986.2, read on the forward strand.
GAGTCCCTACTGGAACACACCCCGGAAAAACAAGCGGCGAAGAGGCCAGCGGGCCAGAGTGTGGATCCCCCAGGATGAGGGCAGCACCGATCCGGAGTAGATCTCGTATCCCGGCCACCAGGACACAACCAGGAGAAGGGCAATGAACAACATAGACCGCATCTCAGTGGCCACCCCACAGGACGTGGACCCAATTCCAAACTCCATGAAGCGGAATATGGACCTCATCCCGGTCGCCATCTACGTGCGGGTCTCAAGCGACCGCCAGGACATCCACAACTCCATCGAAGCCCAGATCGACGAATGCATGCGATACGCCAGCGCCCATAACATGATCGTCGTCAAGATTTACAAAGACGAGGCCGCCAGCGGGAGAATCAGCTCACGGCCGGGATTCCAGGAAATGATAGGGGATGCCACTGGCCCTGATGCCGAGTTCCACACCATCCTGGTGTGGAAGCTCAGCCGGTTCTCAAGGAACGTGTACGACAGCGTGACCTACCAGGCGATCCTCGAGCAGCGCGGCGTCGAGCTGATTTCCATCACAGAACCCATAGACGACTCGCCCGCCGGCAAGATGATCAAGACGATGATCCAAGCACTCAACGCCTTCTACTCAGACACCCTGGGCGAGGACGTGCGACGAGGGCTGCGCAAACTGGTCAATCGGGGATTCTACCCACACAACCGCACCTGCTACGGCTTCAAACTGGAGAAGATCAAGCAGAAGGAAGACGAACCCGCACACCCCAAGCTCGTTCTGGACCGGCCATACTCCGATATCGTCAGGAGGCTCTTCCTGGAATCAATAGCGGGGAGAACCGACAAGGACATCCGGGTAGGACTCCACGACGACGGGATACCCAGCCCGAGTGGCAAGGATTGGTGGCCCCCTTCCACCATCGACACCATCCTCAACAAGCCGATCTACGCGGGATACGTGAACTGGGGCCTAAGCTCGAAGAGCGGCGATGAGCCCATCCTGGTACCCGACCATCACGAGGGAATAGTCGCTCCGGAGGAGTTTGAACTGGCCCACCAGAGCAGAGCAGGGAGGGCAAAAACGGCAACCAATCCCAGGGAGGCCGGAACTGACCGCATGATGAGCAGCCTCCTGAAGTGCCGGAAATGCAAAAAACGTCTTCAGGCCCGCCCAACAAAAGATTCAGACCTCTGCTACTACATCTGCAAGACCCGCAGGAATGAAACGGTTTCGGCATGCGACTGTCCCAACATCCACAGCCAGGAATTTGAGCCGATGTTCCTGAAGGCGGTGACGGAGGACATCCTCTCTCCCAGCAACACGAAAACCATCATAGAGGTGGTATCCCGCGAACTGGAAGTCCCATACGAAGAACAACTCTCCAGGCTGGAGCTCATCAAAAAGGAAATCCTCGGAGTGGAAAAGAAGGAGGACCGAGTCATGACGGCCTACGAGGCCGGGGCCTACACGGTGGAGAACTTCAAGAAGAGGATGGAGCCCCTGCGAAAGCAAAAAGCTGAACTGAATGGTAACAAAGCCACAGCAAGAAAGGAGCTGAACCGCGACGCCGTCATCGTGGCCAGCCCACAGATGGTGATTGACTTCGCCAAGGACATGAGCAAGCTCATACAGCACTCCCAGCCGAAGGAAAGGAAGGAGTTACTCAAGAAGTTCATCCAATGCGTCTGGGTGGAACCAGGAAAGGCAACCATCGTGTACCGCATCCCGATGCCCAGCGATGGGCCTAACCCAAGAGCAACCAAACACGAACTGGCTCTCAATGGGGAGCCAGTTTCAGTTTGGCCTACTGCACACGGAAGCCCCCTTCTGAGGCTGGTCTGGTCGGCCCGGACCACGATGACAGCCCTGGCCTCGATCGAACGGCCGGCCCGGTTCAGGCGTCCGAAGCGTTGACGCAGGGCGTCCAGGCTGGCGCATTCGGTCACCAGGCCGTCAAAATCCAGGTCCGCGCCCACCTCCAGGCACTGGGTGGGGACGACGAAGCGGGGCGGTCCGCCCCGCTCGGGGCCGTCCGGCAGAGGCGTCTGCCCGTTGCCGGCGGCCGCCGGACTTTCAGCCGGTGGCCGTTCCAACTCTTGATGGACGTTGGTCTTCAGGGCATCCATCAGGGCCTGCCCGATGTCATCCCGGTCAATGGGACGCATCCGTCCGGTGAGCAGGGTGACATCTTCTTCACCGGCCTGTTTGAGGCGTTGATATACGAGGCGCGCCGTGTGGACCCGGTTGACCATGACCCCGATGTTCCGGCGTTCTTCGCTGACGAGGGCCTTCGCCTCGGCCGCAATCCTCTCGGCCAATCATTCCAGGGCGTCGCCCATCCCAGATGCGGCCTCGGCGTTCCGGCGGTTTCCGGCTTCGACCAGGCGGGCCGGCTTGGATGCTTTGATCCGGGGCCCCAGGACCTGATGGCTGCGGTCGTCGTCCTCGTCCCTGAGGGTATCCTCGATTTCCGCCGGAGGCGTGGCCGACAGCAGGGTCAGGTGGAACGGCGCCGAACCAACGCCGCCGGACTGTCCGGCCCACTGCCGGTAGCGCCGCACCGCATCCACGGTCTGGCGGAAGGGATTGGCGCAGTGGGCTTCGTCCAGGACGATCAGACAGTCGTTGGCGGCCAGGCCGGCGTGGATGGGCCGCATACCCGGGCTGGACCCGTATCCCCGGAATAACAGCCGGGAGGCGAACTGGTCCACGGTGGTGACCACCACGGTGGGCTGGAGGGGCGACCTGGCCCAGGAATCGTCGCGGTACATCCCGCCCCGGAGCTGAAAGACGGCCAGGGGATGATTGCCGGGATCATCGCTGCTGCAATCCTCTTCCGGAGCCAGACCTTCCCCGCGGGCCAGCCGGCCCAGCCGGCCGGCCACCTCTTTCAGGATGCCATCCCCGTCCGTTCGAGCTTCCTGCAGACGGAGGGCCAGGTCCCTCGCCCGCCGGAAGGTGGCATCCACTATCACACGGCGGTCCACCACGAAGAAGACCCGGCGCGGCGCGGCACGTTCTCCCGATGGCCGGTCAACCTGACAGGCCAGGGCGAAGATCGCCATGTCGATGCAGGCGGTCTTGCCCGCCGCCGTCGGCAGGGCCAATGCTTCCGGCCAGGCGGCATCGCCGCCCCGGGCGGCCGCAACCCGGCGGGCCAGCCGCGCCTGCCAGGGGAATGGGTCGCAGCCGTAGAGGGCATGGAAAAACTCATCGAACTGCGCTGGATTCAGGCTGCTCATTCCGCGTTGCCTCCTTCCCACCCGGCCGGCCGGCACAGGCCGTAGCCCCGGTAACGTCCGGCTCCCAGGATAACCGGGCCGCCGACGGGTCCGGCAAAGGTGATCACCGCATGTTGGTGCTGGAGACGGCCCCGGTCGGACTTGCGCCGCACACCGGGGAATGCCCGGCTGTGGGGAACCCCCAGGTGAAGGCTCACCTGACTGAGCACCACATCCACGGGACGGGGCAGGCCAATCCTTTCGCAGGCTTCCGCCACCATCACCTCCGCCTGGGCCTCTGGATGCTGGCCCTTGGGGTGGCGGTCGAAGACGATGGGAGTGACGGTTGCCCAGCGCCGAGCCGGCCGGGTCCATGCACGGGACCGCAGGGCAGCCGGGGGCGAATCTCCGCCCTCCATTTCCAGATACCAGTCAAAGTTGGCCCCGTCGTAAAGGTGGACCCGCCGCCGGGAGCCATCCTCACTGAAGCCCAGGACCGGGTTGAGACACCGGCCAACCTCCGCTTGGTCTATCAGCTTCGGTATGGCCATGGCCAGGCCCAGCAGGTGGCCGTCGGCGTGTTCGTTGCCAACGAAGGGAAGGGGCAGGAAGGCCAGGTGGGGCTTCTGGGAGGGCCGGCCGTCGGCGGTGTGGCCGCTGACCCATTCCGGGACCGGTTGGGGGCAGTGCCTGACCACCGCATTGCGAAGTTTATCGGCCAGCATGAGGGTGCTCTCCGGTCCCAGCCTTCTGCCGTCAATCCTGCGCAGCGCCAGCAGGCGAAGTATCCCCGTGGTGGTCAGCACGGGGACGCACGAAACGAGGATGGGCAGCGACAGCCTCGGCCACGAAGGTGCCGGAGCCGCAGGCAGGGTCCAGCACGCGCTGGTTCAGCGGGTCGTCAACCAACTCCCGAATCATGGCGCGGGCCAGCCAGGCCGGGGTGTAGTACTCCCCCAACTGCCTCCGTTCGTCGGGCGGGATGACCGACTCGTAGAGCGTTGCCGCGGTGTCCGGCGGGGCCTCGGCCCAGTCGAACCGGGCGACCCGGCGGGCCAGTGTTTGCAGCAACGCCTCGCCGCCGACCTCGTTGGGCCAAGCGAAGAAGTCCGACTCCAGCACCCCCTGCAACCCGGTGGCGCGGTACAACTCTCGGCCTTGGATAAGGTCGGCAGGGTCTGTCTCGGCTAGGCGGCGTATGTCGATGCCAAAGGAGGCCTGCACCACCATGCCGATGACGGCGCTCAAGTAGGTGTGTCGGATGAACAGATCGTCCATCTCCTCCGGGCCGACGCCGACCTTGGCCAGCCGCGCTTGCGCCTCGGCGCTCATCCCCTCCGTGGTGTAGGCGATCTCGCCCAGGGCGGTGCGCAGCAGGTCGTACCACAACCGGCGCTTGATACGGATGGTTTCTTGTTCGGCGTTCTCTTGGTAGAGGGTCTTGAGAGCGGCGATGTCGCGCTGGTAGGAAGGACTGTCCGGGCCGAAATGCCCTTCGATCCCCTCTCTATCGGGCCTGACTCCTTCAAGGGATACCAGGGCCGAGTCTCGCAGCCACTCGTAGAGGCCGATCCATTGGTCCGGCTCCTCCAGGGTGAAGGCGTAGGGTGGGGCCATTCTGACCGGCCCGGCGTTGTGCCGGCGCAGCAGCCATCGCTTGCCGTCGGTGAGCACGCCCATCCGAACCCGGCCTTGCGTCAACGCTTGAGCCAGGTAGTCGTCCAGTTGCTCGACGTACTGCGGGTTGGGTGCGCCGCCGGATGCTGTTCCGATGCGCCGCTTGAACTCGATGAAGGTGTCCAGTGCCTTCAGGTCAACGGCACTCCTAGACTCGTCCGAGGGCGGGCTCTCCTCGGCCATCTCCTCGCTCTTCACGAGCGCGGTGACGATGAGGAAGTCGCGGACCGCGCTGGCGATGTTGGCCTCGGCCGCGCCGTCATCGTGCCGTCTCAGAATCTCAGCGGCGGCGTTGCGGTGCTTGGGGTCGTCTATGTCGATGGTGGAGTGCCAAAGTCGTCCCCAGGTTGCTTAGGTTTCAAATGGCGAATAGCCAGGGCTACCCTTCCCCGACGGTTGGGATGGAACGTTCCCATTCCCCGACGCAGGCGGGGTCGAGCCTGTCAACGCCCTCCAGTCGGTCGAAGTCGGTGTCCGCCGAGATGATGCGACCTACTCCCAGCCGCTGCATCACCGCCGCGTGGACCAGGTCCCGGGCGCTGACTCCGGGATGGCTGTCCGCCATCTCCGACGCCGAAAGCACGTCTTCGGCATGGACGGGTTCGATCCGGCCATGCATGGCCTCGGCAAAGGCCCGGAGAACCTCCCGACCCAACGCCCAGCGTCCTGAAGCCAGGTAGCGGTGCATCAACTCCTGGAGGACCTCAGAGTCGGTTACGAACGGCTGCGGCTCCTCGGCCACCATGCGGAGAATCCGGGCGCACGGCTCCTTGTAGGGATGGTCCCCGCCGGCGGCGTAGATGGGAACGTTGGCGTCAATGAAGACCGCCGGGCTCATGGGCCGCCTCCAACTCGCGTGAGAGGGTGTCGGGGTCCGGCGGGTCTTCCACGTTCAACCGGATTAGCCGTTCCACCGCCTCCTTGCGGCGCGTGCGCAGGATGTCCTCATAGGCCCCGTCGATGAGGCGGCGCACGACGTTGGAGATCGCCTCTCCCTTCTCCTGGGCCAACTCCTCCAGTCGCCGCCGATGTTCGACGTCCAGCCGTACGTCTAACCGATTCGTCATATCGCCCCTCTGCCCGGTGATATTCGTACGGAGGATATTATCCGTCACATTGGGTCCCGAAGTCAATTCAGCGCGTACCCAGACGAGCTCTTACCCAGGGCGACCCTTGAGTGCCGGTATCTGATGCACTTGGCCTTCCTGCTATCGGGAGCGGGTCGGCCTCACCGCTCGCATACCACGCCGTCATTGTCGGCGTCATTCATGAACTCGTATGCGGGATGTCCACGGCGAACAGGGGCAATGCCATGGTTACGCGCCTCTGCGCAAGTGATACGGCCATTCCCATTGTCATCGTACATCTCGAGGGCGCTGCTGACCTCCTCGCCTTCTGTCGCAAAGGCAGGAGTCGCTGTCGAGGCCGGGGGACTTTCTAGCACAATCATTTCCGTGGACGCGCAGCCTGACAATATGCCCTCCAGCACGTCGCGCTCCCGCTCATCGACAGTGAGATCGTACTGTTGGCGCACCCCCACCACGCGGCTTGCGAAACCAACAGCGATTCAGGTCGGGGAGCCATTCGGTCGCATCCTTGCCACTCTTCTGCGAGCGATTGACCGCAGGACTGGCCAGGGTGAGATTCAGAAGGTCAGAAGCAAACTGTCGCTTCGTTGCAGCGTCAACTTCACAGAGGCCGCTGTCGTGAGCTTCGGAGCGCGCGACGATGTGCTCGATGTCTGTATCAGATGTGCCACCGAACCACCTACCCGTGTACGGGCCGTAGATGATGTTGCCCATGCTGGCAACGATACGTTGCTCAACGGACTGCGAGTACGGGTAATCGTCAGAGTCGTATGGCGAACAGCGATACTCTGGGGCGACCACGAGCCCCCTCCAGAGATCCGAGCCGGTTGCGGCCTCCTGGGTAGCAGTGGGTTCAAGTGTCCGCACGGCCGTTAGCGTGGCCGCCGGAGTTGGTGAAGAAGTGGGGTGGCTGTCGGTGCGGGAGCAGTTGAGCGGGAGACCGGTTGATTCTCTGTCTCCCCACACGCCGCCAACCCCACGACCAAAGGATTGCTAGGAACGCCGCGATTAGCTTCAGATTGCGAGTCGCCATATCCGCTGCAATGCTGCGCATGGTGGAGGCCTCGCTCTTAGTGTGTATCGGTTATGTCCCTCAGCGTCCGTCCCTCAGCGTCCGTCCCTCGGCGTCCTTCCATGCCGTTAGCCCGTTTCTACTCGCCACCAAGAGGAATGAAGCTGCACCAGATGGAGTATTGAACGACTGATCCTGGGTCAGCCTATACGTGGTACCTTCGTCTACCAGGAATCCGTCATCTATCAAGGCTTTCCTCATGTCAGCCAAGCTTTTGGGGATGCTGTAAACTTCGTCCTTCACTGCCTGCGACCCGGCCAGCACCACAAAACTTCTCGCATCGTCATAGCGCGCCCTGGCCTGTATACCCTTGGAGTCCAGCAACAGATGTAAGGGATACTCCACGGCCGGACGCTCGTCGGTAGTCGTTTCCTCAACGGCAGGTTCCTCCGCTTGCTCATTGCCACGGTCCAGAGCGGATTTTAGCCGTGCGTCGATTAGGTCTTTGACGAACTGGGCGAACGCCCCTTGTACCAGGGGCGTAAACTGCTTGATTAGCTGCTTGGTCTTCAGTCCGGGATACTCGATTCTGTTCAATATGAACCGCACGAAGTCGTCACACGGATTCCTCATCTCTTCGGAAAGCGTACGTTTGATCTCGTTGGTGTACTTCAGCTCTCGCGCCGCCTCCACGGTCTCCGCAGGGTCAAAGCTGTCCTTATGGAACTGCTTGAGCTGCTCGACCTGTAAGTCCGTGAACTCCAACATGTTGAACTCGAAGAACGGCCTCTTGTCCATCTCTCGCGGCTCGTCCAAGTCGGAGTAGAATCGATAGACGATGCCGTCCGTTAGAATGCCAAACCGGGCGGCGGTGGCGGAAAAGTAGCGGAAGAGTTGCGATTCCTGCTCCACCCGTAGGCTGGAGCCGTGCTTCTTGGCCTCAATCAGGACGACGGGCTTGCCGTTCTGCATCAGGGCGTAATCCACCTTCTCACCTTTCTTATTGCCGAAGTCCGCCGTGTACTCTGGCACCACCTCAGTTGGATCGAAGATGCTGTAGCCGAGCATTTGGATAAAGGGCATAACGAGGGATGTCTTCGTCGCCTCTTCCGTATCCAGGTGTTCAAGCCGAGCTTCAAACCGTCTTGACCTTGTCCGCACGTCGTCGATGAAGTCCATGGCCTCCCTCTCTATCTCTGTGGAGTATACCCGCACATAGTGCTGGTGGTCGCCGTAGTGGCCGCCAACTCATACCTCCAACCTGAACCGCAGGGTGAAGGTTCTTGATTTCGTCAAGTCTGGTGGGCCTATTTTGACGATAGACAGAACCATCTTCGAGATGTGGCTGGGGGCTCTGTGAGCTTACTTAGCCTCGCTGTCCCAAGATTGTAAGACGACTGAGTTTACCCGGTTAGTTGGACAGAATCAAGGCGGAGTTAAGTGAGAGTCCCGGCACTTCTGCCAATAGTTGTGCAAGATTTGTTCGGTTTAGGCGAGGATGCTGTCGCAAGGTTGAGGACGTTATTGGCCAGTGACCTGTCCATCCACGGCTCTAAGATGCCGGAGTTGTCTGCTTAAGAACTTTCTTCTTCAGAGCCTTTATTGAAGTAGTTCGTGACGCCCTCTACGGCGTCTGTGACTCCGCGATAAAACGGCTCGGTATGCGGAGTTGATTTGTCCAATACGTTAGCCTCGATGTTGATTCGGGTGGCTGTGTTCACTAAATCATTGAATCGTTCTCTAAGGAATTCCTTGTCAGCATGATCAAACGTGCTGATTGTAATGGCGAGCATAGCCTCCAGCCCTTTGAACTTCCCACGAATATAGTCTATGCCCTCCTGGATGCTCATCTCGTCCATGCAAATCTCCCTATTCCTTATCCTCTGTTCTTTGGCTGACGACGGCGGATGCTGGTTCCCTCACTAATGGGAGTGCGTTTCGAGGGTCAAGCAAACTTCCCTATCTCCATCATTCGGGTAGACCGAGTTCAGAGAATAGCAGAAACCGAAAGGACCGGGTAAGGCAACAACGGAGGCTCCTGCCATCAGAGCAGGAATTTCCCGCGTATCCGCAGCTAGAAGTTAGTGAGGCAAAGATGACCGCGGCTACAAGACCTGGGAGGAGAAAGGTTATAACAGTAACAACTTCACTAGATGCCCAGCTCACTCTACCGACTCCTTGAACTTATGCTCTACCGCCGTCTCACCAGTGTTGGGCCGCTACGGCCTGAGGGTGTACGCATTGGCCATCCACGGAGTAACGCCAAGCTCGCGGGGGCGGCTTAGTCCGAATCCACCGAGGGACGGCCTTGGGGACAGTCCTTGAAGAAGCCAGAGGGTGCTCCTCTGAATCTGGGATAATGGTTTTGGAACAGAAAACCGCCCGGAAACAAGCCAGCTCGGATTCCAATATGTCATGGTCTGTCTGGGTTGGGTGGGTTGTGTTGCGCTTTCCCCTCCGGTGTCCATGGAGCGTCTTGGCGGCCCACTCGCCGTGCTGGCTCTCATAGCCTGGGGTCAACCGGCTCGCTTTCCAGGGCAAGCACAGCGAAGGCGCACTCATGTACCCGGTAGAGAGGCTCTCCCTCGACAAAACGCCTGAGCCCTTCTACACCCAATGCAAACTCCCGAAGTGCCAGCGACCGCTTCGTGGAGAGGCTGCGATTCCGCAGGCGTTCTATGTTCTCCCGCAGAGTGTACTCCGGCCCGTAGATGATGCGCAGGTACTCGGGGCCCCGGCACTTCATGGCGGGCTGCACCATGCCCCGCTTCCCGGTGGCGATAAAGTCCATCGGCTTCACTACCATACCCTCTCCGCCCTTGCCCGTCAGTTCGTCCCACCAGCGTATGGCCTCAAGCTCGTCCGGGGCGTTGAGGTCTACTACCTGATGCCTGGTAGCTTGGAACAATCCGGGATCGGCCTGGCACAAGCGCTTGGCCACGTCCATGTGCCAAAGATGGGCCTTTTCTGTATGCACCTGGCCCTCGCTGGCCATCAGGTGGAACGGCGCCAGCCGGATGTCGGCGAGCGACGTTACCGGCCAGCAGTACCGGGCATAGGCGTCGCTGTAGAGTTGGGCCAGGCGCAGCCGCTCTTCGACTCCGGGCAGGCTCTCGCTGGCGTCAATACCCCGCTCTGCCGTCTGCCGGAGGAGCGCTTCCGCGGCCGTGAGGCTGACCCGCGCCGCTGCGCCTACCGCCGCATACTGTTCGCGGAGCAGCCCCTGCGCCTTGACGGACCACGGCATGAGTTCACTGTCCAGCACCACCCAGTCGGTCCCCAGTTCCGACCAAAGACCCGCGTCGGCAAGCGCCGAGCCGACACGTTCCAGAAACTGGGCCTCGAGGGCGCGGTCTTCAAAGAACCTTCTTCCTGTCCGCGTGTAGCAGGCGCCAATTCCCTCGCCGGTGATGCCGAACCGCCGCTCGATCGCTGCGGCGTCCCGCCCCGCCACGACGATGGCCCGTGAACCCATATGTTTTTCTTCGCAGACCACGCTGGAGACGCCGTTATTGCGGAAGTAGGCAAATACCTCCGTTGGATGTTCCAGCATACCGGGGAGTCTGGAGCTATCGCATGGGGATATGGTGGGCGGAAGGTACACCAGCCAGCGGGGGTCCAGGGCAAAACGGCTCATCACCTCCAGCGCCGCAGTAGCGTTCTCTTCCCGAACCGTGATATTGCCGCGCAGCCGCGTCGCTACGATACGTTTCCCCAGCACGTCGTCAATGTCAAGGAGGTTCGCCGCGCGAGCCTCGGCCGGCGCGAAGGGTTCTTCCGTCTGGGCGGCCTCAGCCAAAGGTTTCACTGGCTCATAGTAGACCCGGGCCGCCGGAGCCGATACCAGCTCTTTTTCCGGGTAGCGGAGCGCGGTCAGCTTGCCGCCAAAGACACAGCCCGTATCTATGTTAATGGTGCTGTTTAGCCAGGCGGGATCCACAACCGGGGTATGACCGTAAACCACCATCGCCCGGCCACGGTAACCGGCGGCCCAGTTGCCCCGCACCGGGAGACCGAACTCGTCGGTCTCTCCCGTGGTCTCGCCATAAAGGCAGAAATCCCGGACCCGCGCGGACGCCCGGCCCTGGTATTCTGACTTCATCCCCGCGTGGGCCACCACCAGCCCGCCATCATCAAGCACATAATGGCTAATAAGTCCGTCGAGGAACGCGGCAACCCGCTGCCGGAACGCCGGGGACTCCAGTTCCAGTTGCGCCAGTGATTCGGCCAGTCCGTGCGATACCTGCACATTCCGGCCCCGGAGCTTGCGGACGAGCTTGGACTCGTGGTTGCCCGCGACGCACAGCGCCACGCCGTCGGACGCCATGGCCATCACCAGCTTCAGCACTTTGGCAACGCCCGGACCCCGGTCCACGAGGTCGCCGACGAATACGGCTTTCCGGCCCTCCGGGTGGGTTGCCGAAAAGCCGGTTTCCCCGTCAGCGTCGGCGCGGGTCTCCAATCTGTAGCCGAGACGTTCGAGGAGGATGGCCAGTTCGTCGTAGCATCCATGGACATCACCGATGATGTCGAATGGCCCGTGTTCGTGCTGAAAGTTGACCCACAGGGGCACGCGTTCAACGGTGGCCGCTTCCACTTCCTCGGGAGAGTTGAGCACGAACACGTGCCGGAAGCCCTCGCGTTTCAGCCCGCGCAGCGACCGCCGGAGCTGTTCCGCCTGCCGGCGCACCACTTGCGGGCCAAACGGCCGGTCGGCGCGTCCTTTGTTGCGGGCCAGGCACAGAGCCTCCGGCATATTCAGCACGATGGCCACTGGCAGACAGTCATGTTCCCTGGCGAGTCCCACCAGGGACTTTCGGGCCTGCGGCTGTACGCTGGTGGCGTCAATGACGGTGAGGCGTCCGGCGCGCAGGCGCGTGGCCGCGATGAAGTTGAGCAGGGCAAAGGCGTCGGGTGTTGCGGCCTGGTCGGTGGCGTCATCCGCCACCATCGCCCGGCAGGCGTCCGAAGACACCACTTCCGTGGGCTTGAAGTGGCTGGCGGCAAAAGAAGACTTCCCCGATCCCGTTGGGCCAATGAGCGCCACCAGACACAGTTCAGGAATGGCAATCTTCATTGGGTAAAGATCCCCATCTGAGTCGGCGCGCCGTAAGCGGGGTGCTCGGGGCCGATGTCCTGGAAACGCACATCGTACTTGTGGCGCTCCGCTGCCTGCCTCGCCCAAATCTGGAATTGTCCCGGTGTCCACTCGAACCGGTGGTCCCTGTGCCGGAACTCTCCGGCGGGCAGCCCGCCGAAGAGGGTGTTGTACTCTGCATTGGGCGTCGTGATCAGCACCGCGCCGGGTTTAGCGGACCCGAATACGACCTCCTCAAAGGCGTCAAGCCGTGGGGCGTCTATATGCTCGATCACCTCCATTGCTACTGCGGCGTCAAAGCCGGACAGCCGCTTGTCCCGGTAGGTGAGGGAACCGTGCAGCAGGGTGATGCGCTCCCGCTGCTGAGTGGGCAGGGAATCGAGGCGCAGGCGCAGGCTCGCTGTTTCCAACGCCCGGTGGGAGACGTCCAGTCCGGTTACCGAACGAATCGCAGGCTCCCCGAGCAACTCGCCAATCAGTCTTCCTTCCCCGCAACCAAGGTCCAGCACCCTGGTTGCCCCAAGCGTGCGGAGCGTGGCCAGCACTGCTTGTATGCGCTGCTCTCCCAGTCGAAGCGGGGCTTCAAGCCGCTCCTCTTCCTGTTCCTGCCGCGCTGCGGTGATACCCGGGTCACCCTGGCCGGCGTCCAGCAGTTGGGCCAGCGCCTGGCGCACCAGACTGCGCTGATGCTTCAGGTAGCGGCGCGAGATGAGGTCCCGCTGCGGATGGCTGCCCAGCCACCCCTCGCCGAAGCGCAGCAGCTTGTCTACTTCATCGTCGCCGACCCAGTAATGCTTGTCGTCGTCCAGTACCGGCAGCAGCACATACAGGTGGGCCAGCAGGTCCCGGAGCCGGGATTCCGATGTGAGGCTCACGCTGAAGTACGGGCTGGCGCCCCACTCAGGAAAGCGCGTATCGAGCGGGTGTCCCTGAATCTCAACAGTGTAGCCGAGCGGTTCAAACAAGCTCTGGATGAGGTCCGCTCCTTCCCTGGATGGCACCACTGCGATGCGGGCTTCCAGTGGAATGGCCGACTCCGCCAGCTCCGGGCGCTCCTTGCTTGTGCCGGCGAGGGCGCTGCCGAATACGGAGGCAATCGCCACGCTCAAGTGGGATGATGCGACGTACGGGCGGTCGTTCACGTATTGCTCCAGCCAGCCGCCGGCATTGGACGCGCCGGGCTTGGGACGTACCAAGCCCACCGGATCGATGTTTAGGAGCAACGCTACGGTGCATCGGTCGCGCTCCGCTTCGGGGTAAAAGACGTCAGCCCGCCCGAACGGGAGTGTGAACGACTGAAATCGGCTGGGGTTCTTATGCACCAGGAACCCAAGGTCGGTCGCCGGCTGATGCGTGGTGGAGATAGTGAGCAGCATAGCGCCAATTGTAGGCCAGACGCGCCTGATTTTCAAGCTCGGCGCTATTCTGGACAGGAACGAAGAGCCGTGAGGCGCAGCGAAGGCGGGCGTCAGTCACGGGCCAATGCGCCTGACTTCCCAGAGGGACCTAATGTAGGTCAGGTGCGCAGGGCTGGACTTCTCCTCGGAACACACGCCGCACTTCCGGAGCAGCGCAATGTCTAGGCGAGGGCAAGGCGCGCAGGACTTTTCCTTTGCCTTGGACTAGCCTTGTCACGGCCTAGATCCCTGGCAGGCTGATGAATAACGCGAGTTGGAGGGTCTAGGGAGACGGTCGGTGATGCTTGCCCCGATCGCCTCAGCAGGCTCAGACCCAGCCACATCTCGAAGATGGTTCTGTCTATCGTCAAAATAGGCCCACCCTCGTTACCGTATTCATAGCTTTGCTATAAGGTGAATGCAAAGCCGGCCTGCGGGTGCTAACGTTGAACTGTAGATACGTGTGTATGAGGCTGAGATGATCGTACGCCACTGCCCCGGTGTGCGGGAAGCGCAGATTGCCGAATCTGAAGTTGGGTGGCGTGGCGATGGGCCGGCAGCGGCTGTTGGTCACATGCCACCGAGTGATACGGCGACCCTCGACTTGACGACCTTTACAGACGTCTCTACCTCATCGAAAGCCAAGTCCAAGATTGCCATCAAGCAACGGTGGACAGGATCCTTACACGACGAACCGGCATTGCGAGGACGCCGAGGGTCTGTCTGTCTGTCTGTCTGTCTGTCTGTCTGTCTGTCTGTCTGTCTGTCTGTCTGTCTGTCTGTCTGTCTGTCTGTCTGTCTGTCTGTCTGTCTGTCTGAGATGGTGTCGCTGGTTTCTTGTCGTTTGTCAAGTCGCTTTTCCACTTCCTCTTCGGGCACCCAATACCGTGGTATGACGACAGCCAGAGGGTCTGTCTTCTCTACCGGAGTCATCTCCCGTGCGTTCCCACCCAGGAGGGCCTTTTCGTCCACGCCGCCAAAGGTGGCAAACCGGTGGTCGTACTGGTGGAACAGTTTGGCCTCGTACAGCGGCAGGTAGCGTTTTTCACCACGCACGAAGATGTTTCCTTCCAGTTGCCAGCCGTCCCCGACAAGCTCCCCCAGCGTGCGGAACAGGCGGGAGTCGTTGGACATATCGAACATTCTCTGGAACTTGACTCCCCAGGGATTTAATTCTGACTCATCTCTCTGTGACTCTTTCCAGAACACTCCGGCTCGGCGGTACATCTTGCCTGCGATGTCCCCATCTCGCCGCGTGCGGAAGACGGGGCAGGTGCGGGTGTTGGGGTTGAAGAGGGCGAAGTCCTCCGGGGCGAGAACGAAGCGGCGGTCTTCGACCTGCAACTGCTCGGCGCGATAGAGGAAGAAGGCAAACTCCGCTTCGGTATTTGGGCGCTCGGCACCAGTCAGGGTGAGCAGGCAGAACTTGTAGGAGCGATGTACACCGGGGAAGACCCCTTCCCGGTTTTCGAAGTCGTAGAGGCTGACCAGGGAGCGTCTGTCTATCAGGTCGGTGAAGAAGACCTTGGTCGTGTCGTCGGTGGCTATTCCGGACGGGACAATCATGCCTACCCGTCCCGTCGGGCCGCAGATGGTCCGCGCCGTCTCCGCGAAGATGGAATAGGTATTTACATCGCCACGCCCGGTGAGCGGGAACCGCTCGCTCCCTCGCACGAACCTGCTTGTAGACTCCGAGCCGTGGACAGCGCGGGCGAATTCTTCGGCCAGGCCAGGGTTGTGCTGGGGCAACGCTCGAATCAACCTGTCGCGGGCGGCCTTGTTGGGGGCGGTGGCGATGTCGCGGTCTCGCGTGTCGAAGAACTCCTTCTCCTGTAGCTTGATGCGCTCCCAAGGCGGGTTGCCCAGTACCACGTCGAAGCCGCCGCGCTCAAACACGTCGGGGAACTCGAGGGGCCAGTGAAAGAAGGAGCGGGTCTGCGAAGCGGCGATGGCCTCGCCTTCCAATTGGGCCTGCGTCCTTCGGCCATTCAACGCATTGCGAACGTTGCTCGTCGCCGGCACGTGATCCAAGCCGTCGGTTCCTGCTGGTCGGAGGGGTGCGAAGAAGGCGTAGGCCCACAGGTCGCAGGCTGTCTTCATCTGCCACCATGGGGTTTCCGGGCTTCGTAGGTCTCCGTAAAGTTCTTCCTTCGCATGAACCTCGGCGGGACTGTGCTCTTCCAGTTCCCCGAAGACCTGAAAGTCCTCGGCCAGCCTCGACGAGTGCGTCTCTGGCTGCTCCATAATCATCCGCTGCTGCCCGGCGCGCTCCAGCTTGTTACGCTGGCGATAGAGCTTCGCAGCCTCCTTGTCGTCGCCGGTGACGGGCTTATAGGCGTCGTCGGGGATGCCATTGGTCAGAACGGTCAGGTCGCTCACTCCCACGAGGCTGTCGCCGCACTTGACGTGGTGGTCGAGAAAGCCGAGGGGCAGCCCGGCGGCGTGACCTTCTATCCACAGGGCAACCTTGCACAGGTCTACCGCCAGAGGGTTCCTGTCCACCGCGTAGATGCAACTGCGAACCACGTCGCGAATGGCGATCCGGTACTCGGAGGGAGCGGGTTCCTCGTCGCCCGTGCGGACTTTGGCTAGTTCACGGGCAATGCGCCGCGCCGCTGCCAGCAGGAAGTGGCCGGAGCCGGATGCGGGGTCGCACACCCTCAGAGCCAGGAGCGCCTTCTCCTTGTCCTCCGGCGTTCTAGCAGCAGTCAGCCGCTCCTCCATTACAGGAACCAGCAGGCTCTCGATCAACTCACGCACCAGTTCCGGCGGCGTGTAGTAGGAGCCGGTCTGCTTCCGCTCCGTGCCGGCGGCCAGCTCGAAGCTGGGACGAGTTCCTGAGAAGCCGCCCAGGTCCACAACCGGACGGTAATCCAGCAGGCTCTCGTAGACGGAGCCGAACTCCTCCACGTCCAGATGAGCGTAGTTCACTCGGCGTCGGATGCCGTCGTCATCGAATGTCGAGAGATGCCGCATGGCGGCAAGGAACGACTCGTTGGGGCAGAACGCGCCCTCGATGTCGCGGCAGGCGGCGCTTCCGAAAAGCTCGCCGTTCAGAGGCGAGAGGCCCAACTTCCGGGCAGCGTTCTCATAGCGGAAAAGCTGGAAGGTCTGTGCAAGCCCTTCCCACAAGTCTCCATGTCCGTCGCCCGCGAAGTACCGCTCGGCGCGGTCTCGCAGCCTCGTGACGCTGTAGTAGCGGTCGTAGACAGCCTGGCGCTGCGCGTCGGACTCGGTGGCGAGAAGCTTTCGCTCCTCGGTGACCATCAGGAAGAGCATCCGGTACACGAAGTTGAGGAGTTGGCGATAGCAGCCGGTCTCGTCCAGCCGTCCATCGCGAAGCTCATCGCGCAGGGGGTCGTTGCGGGTATGCCCCACGAGTGAGGTTCCCAGTACTTCCAGGGCGCTCTTCACACCGTCGCGGAGCTTCTCGCGGACTCGGCCGCCTTCCTCGATCCCCTGGGTGTAGTCGCCCTCCAGCAGGCACTCGTGCGGTTCAACGCCGTCGCGGGGGAAGCGGGTGGCATGAAGCAGGCGGTAGAGAACGACGAACTCGCCGTAGGCATTCCCCTCGATCATGGCCTGAATGTCGAACTCCAGATAGGTCGGCTTGGAGAGACGCGCGCTGTCGCGCAGCAGTCGCAGCTTGGCCCCGTTGGTGACCACGCCCCAAAGGGCCTCGGAGCGGTTGAGGAAGTCCTGGACGAGAGCATGCGGAGTGCGACGAGCAGCCCCTCTCTCGTCCAGCTGCTGGTCCACGGCGACGATGTGAATTGGCGGGGCGTTCTCGGCACCGTGGGCGCGGTGGGAGATCGGGAATGATGCGCCCCCGGCTTCGACGGCGGCCCGTTGGTACTCCAGGGGCGGGAACCCGAGAAGCTCGAAGAGTCCGGCCATCCACACCTCGCGGGTCAGGGTGGTGCGGCTCTCCCGTGAGCGTTCCAGCCGACGGCTGAAGGCGGCCCAGTACTTGCGCGCATCCGAAAAGCTCCTCTGCATCTCGTCGAGGAGCCGCCTGGCAGGGGGAAGTCCGAAGTCTCCCGCCGCTTGACCCCTAATGTCGCCGTCAGCGACCGCAATGCGCTCCAGCAGGTCGGGCGAGAACAGGCCGCCCTCAATGTTGATCGTCGCGTAACTCATGCTTCAACCCCTGCCGGGACCAGCACGTAGCAGCCGATGACGTCGGGGGGTGGATGCGGCGTCACCGCTGCCTTTGAGCCCTTGACGGCCCTTCTGAGCCTCACATGGGCAGATTCCAGGGCAAAGACGCGTTCGGCGACGATGCCGTCGGCCCAATCGCCCTCCAGCATTCCCAACGCCCACTGGACGTGCTCCTGGCGTTCAATTTGGGGCATATTCGCCGCGACCTCGGCGTCCCGTAGCAGCCGGAGGGCCTCATCTTGCAGCGGGGACAACCAGCGAAGTCCGTCCCCGTCTCCCCGAAACGCGGCGGCCACGACTTCTTCGGCGAACTGCTGGCTCTCAGCTTCGATCAGGTAGCGAAGACGTAGAATGAGAACGGCCGTGCGGCGTTCAACTGCCCTGGTGAAGATCGCGCCGGACCTGGCAAAGCGAGAGTCGCTTCCCTCCAACGCCTGGGAAAGGACCACCTCTGCGGCGGCGGCTACGACCGGGTGGTTGCGTCCCAGCAGGGTCACGCCGGGCGGCGGGACACCCTCGAAGGCAACCGACATGGGGAACCCCAAGCGGGGGTCGCGGGCCGCAATGCGGTCCCGGAGGTCTCCGGGCAGAAGCTGGAAAACGCCGTCGGTCTTGGTAGCGCGAAGCTCGCCGTTGAAACGCTGGATTGCGTTGGCGAGAAATCGCCGTACGCCCCCGGCGCTCCCGAGGACGGGCTCCATCTCCGTCAACTCCCGGGCCACCTCGTCCGGCTCAATGCCGCGCTGGGCAAAGTACGCCCGCGAGCGGTCTTCCTTGTTCGCTATCTGATCCCAAGCCTCGTGGAGACGGCTCACAGACTCATCCTCCAGGGCAAGTCTGGACTGCTGTCCCTGGCCTCGCCCTCGCAGCAGGACGCTGTTGACGAGGGCGCTCACGACATGCTCGGACTCCACCGGCACGGGCACGGAGATGCCCAGGCGTTGCCGTATGGTCTTCGCCTTGCGCAGCAGGACGTCGAGCACAACGAGGTCAACCTCGTTGTCGGCTCCAAAGAGAAGCACGGTCTTGACAACGGCCTTGCTCTGGCCGAAGCGGTCCACCCGGCCTTCGCGCTGCTCCAAGCGGTTGGGGTTCCAGGGAAGATCGTAATGCACAACGGAGTCGTAATGGTCCTGAAGGTTGACGCCCTCGCTCAGGCAGTCCGTCGCCACCAGGACCCGCACCTGCTCTTTCGCCAGCGACAGCACGATCTCCTTGCGCTGTTCGCTGTCGCCCTCGTTCCCGGTCACCGCCTTGACCTGCAACCCCGGATGTCGCTGTCGAAGGGTGCTCTGGATATGCTCTGCGACGTAGTATGCGGTCTGGATGAAGCGACAATAGACGATGGGACTGCAACCCTCATCCAGCAGGTCCGAAACAGCAGCGACGGCTTCTCGAATCTTCGCGTCTCCAACTGGGCCGGCGAGGGCGTCAGCCCGCCTCAGAAATGCATTCAGCCTCCGCATTTCGCTCGTGTCGAGAGCGGAGTCGGAATCGCTGAGTGGGGCCGCCAGTACGTAGTCAGTGGCCTGGTCCTCGTCGGCGGAGTCCACGATCTGTTGGCTGAAAATCTCGTCGGGCACGACTCCGTTCTGCCGTCCACCAAACGACGGCTTGCGGTTCTCCAGCACTGCCCTGGCGGCCATTGGGCTGGAGAGAACGCAGCGTAGGATGGACAACGCCGCCCAGTAGCGGACACGCTGGCGCTGCTCCGCCATGCCCTCGCTCGACACGTACTCTCTACAGTAGGCCAGAATATCCTGGTAGAGCCGGTGGTAGTCCGCCGACATCCGGTAGCTGCGCTCGACGGCCTCCCGCTCCGGGAACGGCGTCTCGACTCCGAGCCAGCGTTGAAGGTCAGCCCGCTTCCGCTGGATGAAGTGGGGCGTCAACCTCGAACGGGGCAAGTCCGACTCCTCCAGCACGTCGAATGACGGGTCCAGGAGTCCGAGCAGCGACCTGAAGCTCTCCTCAATGCCGCTGTGAGGCGTCGCAGTCGCCAGGACCATGTGCCGCTTCGGGTCCTTCGCAATGTCACGGAGAAGAGCGAACCGTTGGTGCTGCGCGCCACAGCGGTCGCCGCGCGGACGTGCGGCGGTGTGCGCCTCATCGACGATTACAAAATCTGGGGCGTTGTCCAGGAAGCGTTGCCGGTTCCGGTCCGACTTGACGAAATCTATGCTAACGACCAGGTGGCGGTAGTGCCGGTACAGAGAGACATCGCCCCGCGGAAGTCCACGCTCCAGCCGGCCGATCCTCGAAGACTGGACCACGGCTGTCTCGATGTTGAACTTGGCTCGCAGCTCTTCTTCCCATTGCTCGCACAGGTGCGGGGCGCAGAGAACGCAGATGCGGCGCACGACGCCACGGTCCAACAACTCGCGGGCGATCATGGCCGCCTCTATGGTCTTGCCCACGCCCACGTCGTCCGCGATGAGCAAACGCACCGGATCGAGCCGGAGCGACATGACGAGAGGAACAAATTGGTAGGGGCGGGGCGCTACCGACAGCCTCCCCATGGAACGGAACGGCCCAGCGCCGCTTCTCAAACCGAGGCGTACGGCGTCTCGAAGCAGCAGCGCGCCGTTGAAGTCTCCGGCCGATTCAGAGTCGGGCCGTTGGTATTCCGACGGCTTGAGAGCTTCCGGCTCCAGTGGGAGATATATCCCCACAGCGTCAGCGTCGGAGCCGTCAACTGGCCTGAGTCGCACTACGTCCGGCTCCTCGGCTGGCAGGACCACCCAATCTCTGCCTGCGGGCATGGACCAGCGCTCCGGGGACGTACTTGCTTGCGGGCGGCACTACGAGAGCCCTCCTATGCCTGCGGTCTCCACGACGAACCTTGGAACGAACGACACTGTGCTCACCGCGATGCTCTGAATCTGGCCGACGCTGTAGGAGTAAGCCTCGCCGGTGTCGGACTCCACGGCGTAGAGGATGAGTTGTCCAGAGCGGGTCATCCTCAGGCTGTAGGGCTCAATCAAGTGGTTACGATCCTGGTAGCCGAGTTCAACGCAGAGATGGTTGGCGGCGGCGAAGCGCACCTCCTCTATCGGCGCTCTTTGGCCCCAGACCGTTACGGTTGCGGGAGGGTTCCATTCCTCGTCCAACTCCTCCTGGGCGGGGATTGAAGTCAACTCTTCTATCGGGACCACTCCCTCCAACCATGCGTATAGGCGAGGCAACTCTTCCCGGAAGGCGGAGATGAGCGGCAACGCCGGAAGCTGATGAGCCAGCATGTTGCCCCATTCCTCCTCCAACTCTCTCCGCAATGTCAATGCCTGGATCGCCTCGCTGGTGAAGACCTGCACGCCCTTGGACTCGCACTTCTCCCGGTACACAGCTTGGATGAGGGCCGACTCTGGAAGGATGGCCCTCCTTCTGAATAGTGTGATGATGTCGTAGAGATCGCGAGGGCGGGCCCTCTCTCCCATAGCCCGCAGCTTCTCGGCGTAAGCCTCTTCAAAGCTGTAGCAGCGGACCTTCGCAGACTCCGGCAGCACATCCGGATACGGGTGTGCTATGGCCCGCAAGACTGTTGGACGGATCACCCGTTCCGCCGTGGTGAGGTCAACGCGGAGGCTTGCGACGCCGGGCGCGTTCCGTGGACCGCGATAGTGGATGCGCCCCTCGGCGGACCGGCCATCCGGACGAGTACGCAGAGCAGGCTCCC
Organism: Dehalococcoidia bacterium; assembly: GCA_963665155.2. Classification (GTDB taxonomy): domain Bacteria; phylum Chloroflexota; class Dehalococcoidia; order Lucifugimonadales; family UBA3495; genus UBA1141. The sequence goes on from OY761986.2 coordinate 154,984, forward strand.
TACCCTGAAAGTCAATCCCGGACTCTTCGTAGACCCGCTCCAACACCTCCTTCAACAGAGGAATCACTTGGCCCGGATCGCACGGGCCTCCGGGTAAGACCGTGAAGTCCAGGTCTTCCGAGAAGCGGTAGGTCTCAACGTAGCACGTGATGCTTCCGGAGAACACCAGGCTCGACGAGGGCCGGGAGTAGACTGTATGACTCGCGCCAGACTACGGCGGGGGGTACGCAAACGACGGGAGGCGCGTGAGGCCAGGGAGCGCAAGGCCAGGAGTGTATGGGCGGCTAGCCTGCCGCCTCCGCCTCTTGAAGCGAGCGAAGGACCGGAGCCTTGCAGGCACACTTGGGGGGATCCCGAGACAGTCAGCTTCTCCTGCGACAGTCGCGACGTGATCAGGGTCTGCGAGACGTGCCAGGGATTCGTGCGAAGGTGTAAGAGATGCCGTAGGTTCCACCTGGTCTATCAGGGACAGGGCGGCGAGTACTCGATGCCCTGGTGGGTCTCCGAGTTGTGGCTGAAGGAGCACGGGTGCACCCGCAGGGACTGGGGAGACGTGCCGATACCGTTCGTATGGATGCCTGATGTCAACGAACTTCCAATGTTCGACCTTGCCACCTACGGGGAGATCGACGGGGAACCAGGCCGCTACGAGCTGGAGTGGGTCAGCTGACGTCTTCAAGTCCGGCTTGTCAAAATTTGACTTGATGGAACGTAAGGTGTCACAGACGTCCCCAATCCTGGCCTTATATAAATTGAAAGCTTTCTGGGTCTCTTGGAGACGCTCGCTTTCCAAATTGACGTGTTCGCGAAATGCTTCAACAGGGATCTCGCGGCCGCATGCCGGACAATCCACTGTTTCGGTATCATCAAAGCTGTTTACGAAAGTGCTAGCCGACTGCAAGACAGATAACTTCTCGGCGATTTGCGGGTCCAAAGACTCAGCGAGATCTACACTGGAGGCACGTACGGCATCAACCCTCCCCTGGAGATTTAGCTCGGCCACTTCCTTTAGGAAAACGTGCCTTTGATTGTCGGCGGAGTACCCTTTGATCCGATTTTCTATGGCACTTCCTATCTCATTTGACAGTGATAGTTGAATATCCTTGGCTGGACTCTCCTCGCAGTACTGTCCGTAGAGGTCTCCGACCGCCTTTACAATTTGGTCAAGGCTCTGCGTTCCGAAAACCTCCTCCCGTTGACTCGCCACTAGTTCAAGTTTAATTCTTTTCTCGCTAAGCCCAGCTTCGGTCTCTACGCTTTTTGAAAGCTTGCGAAGATTTTCAGCTGCGACCTCCATTTTGTGTAACCCAAACAATGGCAATAACGCTGAGTATTTCTTGCCCTTGGTGTCATGTATGAACTCAGAAACTTCGTTTTGCCTAAGAACTGTCTGCCTATACTCCCACTCGCCCATGGCGATTCCTTCGGCACCCGAACTCTTCGATGATCCGTTTTCATTGAAATCGACGTCGAGTTCAGAGTCGTCTTTGAACACGAACCTCAACGCAGTCTTGCTCCCCCCGGGTTTGTGCGTGTTGGGAATTGCTTTCACTTGGTGAGAACCACTGTACTCGGTCTTGAGATGCTCTATACCACCGCCATTGAGTACGTACTCCACCGCATCTACAAAGGACGATTTGCCGGAGCCATTCTCGCCGTAGACGACCATCGAATTACAGTTGGGTTCAAGTGAAACTGGACCGGCAGCCCCACGAAACCACGCTAACTCTATGGATTTGATCCTCATTGTGTCTCCTCTGGCTCTGGCGGCTTGGGAACCGTGTCTCCGATCAGCTGGGTGGCAACCGCCTTAAGATTCGTTGGAGTAAGGTCCCGCTCGCTGAGCTGTCCTTCTAACAATATCTCCAGTCTAGCAAACACTCCGTCGGCCACCATAGGATTGTCTTTCTTAGCTGCCTCAAGGAGGGACGAAACCCATTGGTCGCCGCTATCGCTCTTAGATTCCGGTCCCTTAACCATCTATATCTTTCCTATTCTTTGCATTTTCGATGTATTTACTTGCGGGGCGGTGAAACGTTCCCTTTCTACTGTGAACTACCATCTCTGTAGTCGCAACCGGGAGAAGTGGTGGGACCAAGTGTACTGTGCTACAAACCTTTGAGTTGGCGGTTGGCATATAGTTTTGCTGAGTTACATCGGACTTTGAGCCGTGCCACAATACCTGACCATCCGGAGGCTTGACTACCGCAATTTCAGGTCTTCGGACACCATAGCCAGTAGAGAGTTAATAGTCTCTACTACTGACGGCTCAGGAGGATTGTCTCCGCTTAGCTCGACTTGGATGTTGAATCTGAGCTGATGTCCCACCGCGGCCATGGTGATCTCTGGTATCTGGTCAGCTAGGTCTTGAACTCCATTGGCTTCCAAAGTTGCTTGGGCAGTGACCGTCCCCAACCGTCTCTGGCCATACTCGCCCCGACCACTATCTGAAATTCCCGGTGTCGTTGCCGCCTGGATAATCACGTGCTGGGCATTGGCAAAATCGCATGGCCACGAATGACTGTCTGGGGCAAGCTCAATCCACCTTGTATGAATTCCCGAATCAATGGCCGACCGTACGGCATTCCAGGGTAATGGCTTCCCCCGTTGGGCAGACAAAGCGGTGGCAACAGCGAGGGCATTGGCTTTGCCGTCTTTCCAAGCGTCGGGGATTGACGCTTCCATCAAATCCGGCACGGCAACTGGCGTCGGAGGCGGGCTTAGAGTTGCAGAAGGGCCGAGAAGACCAACAGGAACCGCCTCCCTGAATATGGAGGCAGGGCCATTTATCAACCAGACTATCCCTCGCTCCACGGCAACGGCAATCGTCTCTTCGACGACCGATGGCTCGCATTTGGGAATAAACACGGTGTCGTCATATCCTTCTTTGGGCACTACAACCGAGTGGCCGCCTGTGAAGTAGTCGACAACGTGCTGGACCGCGATATCATCCGTGTCCCACAGACCTGGAAGCCTTCCTAAGGTAAGAAGCGTAGGGTCAATGTCGCTGAGAGTCGCAGACTCTGGTAGAAAGACTTCGAGAGCGGGGTCTCCCAGTACTTGCTCTTCAACCCCCGTGCGCCAGAAGGTCTTCGCCGTCCGGTCCGGACGCATCAACTGGGCCACCCAAATCCCTTCCCCAACCCCCTGAACGATGGTATCCAGTATCTCTTTCTGGTGCAGCATCTTGGGCAATTTGGCAAACTGTGCGAAGGCACCGACCAAGTCCTTGACCCGCCGGGAATCTTCCCCTTCCCGCCACAGATCGTAAGGACCGCCCGGCATCATTGCCTCCGAGCTGATAGCGGTTTCCTGTACCCGGGAGCGCCGGTCAGCTTTAATGATAAGGAACAACGGCTCATTGTCCACCGCGACCCTGAAAGCCTGTATATCGTTGCTTTCATTCACGGTCACGATCACCGAGTAGGCCTGGCTAATGGCATCTGGGATGCGTCTCTCGGCCGAGGCGGTTTCGTTAGCCAGCATCTGCTCCCGTATTGGGTCAACTGGTTGGCTCTTTAGAAGTTCTCTAACTTCCACCCAACCCAAATGCTCCCTAACACGATCCCTTACCAAATCCAAGCCGTCACGCGATGGAACAGCCAGGACTATGGCGTTCCGATTTACCCGTGGGCGGTCCGGGGCGGTGGTCTCGTTAATGAAACGGCGGGCTTCTTGACTTGGTTTGCCGGATTCCGACGCTGCGGTTGGACCGAGTACAGCGTAGTGGAAATCGCCGTCGTCGGAGATGTCGCGGGGGCGGTCCGGGAGGTTGTGCACCCTTGCTCCTGCGGCGGATGCGCCAGTGGTCAGAGAGCGCTGGTTCCTGATGTATTCGATTAGCTCCGCTTCAATTCGGGCTGGCGGAACGCGATTGGCGCAGGCGTCGTCGTGCATTTGGCGCAGATTCGGACGGTTTCCCAACCGCCATGACTTAGGCAATCCCCGTGTGCCGTCCTGGGAAGTTTCAGCCGTGCCTGTTTCCACTTCATCCAAGAACCAGGAAAGCTCCGTCCAGCGATTCAGGGACCTTTCCAGTTCTATCTTGTCTGGTTTGGTCGGCGCTACCAACATTACCAGTTCTTGGGTTAGGGTTTTTTGGCCGATGGGCTGGGAACCTAGGAACACCGAGACTACCGCTTGTTCAACTTCACGGTGCTGAAGCCCGGTCATTTCGGATTGTACGGTGCGGGCCTTGGCAAGCTCCCCTTCCAGGATGGGACGCCATTCCTGGTGAGCGCCTGTCCCGGTATCCACACTGGCGAATGACGCCAATTCGCTCGCGGACTCCGACAGATCGCTCTGTCCAGGTTCGTTCAAGAACACATTTGGCCCGATCAACGGGCTCGTGTCCCACTTCTCAGCATCCCGGAGGGCCATGGCGAACGTCCGTAGAATTCCCCGAGTTCGCTGGAACCCTTCCAGTTGAGTCCACCGGGTGTAAAAAATGTCGGTGAGGTCGGGGTGAAAGGGGTAACTGCCCAGGAAGCGCTCTTCGGCGGCAGGACGCCCCTTTTGAGTTTGCTCGTCCATTGAAGCGATATTCCCGACGATGGAAGTTACGTGAGGCCGGAAGGCGCCGGAGTCGCGAATCGAGCCGGGTTTGAAGAAACGGCGCCGGAGCACTTCCGCCACGTCGTCTTTGCTCACGGGACTGACGTCTTCCTCCCTTTGCCGCCCGAACACATCCGACACCTCCCGGTAAATCTCGTTGCCAAAGTCATCGTGCTTCTTGGGGTCCGATGCCAGAAGCGAAGCGACCAAGGAGCAACTGTCCACCTTGACCACGGCTTGGGTGAGGTATTGGAAGAAGTTCACCAGTCCTCCACGAGAGGCCGGGCTGACTTCTACCTGACCGCGAAGGTACATCAGTACCTCGTCGAGCAGGACCAACGTGGAAAGCCCCTCCTCCTGGGGCTTGGAAAGCAACTCCACCACCAGCGGTTCGGCCGGCGGCGTCTCCCGTTCCTCGTCCTTGCCTTCGGCGTGGATGAGACGAAGGCCCTCCGCTCCGGCCAACTGATAGGCCAGGACGCTCCAAGGATGTTTAAGCATCCTGAGCGCACCATCCGGGCCGGGGGTCTCAATGCCTTTCTCCAGGTCTATCTTGTCAAAGCACAGCGCAGCCACCCGAGCTTTGGGGGGCTTGAACCCAATGTGGGCCTCGAACTCCCGGATGGCTGGAAGGTCGGGCAGGCCGTCCGGGTCGTGGACCATGTGCCGTAGGGCGATGAGAGTGTGGGTCTTGCCGCCGCCATAGTTTACGGACAGCTTCCGGTACGCCTTGTCGCTGCGACCAGCCAGACGCAAGCAAATGTCTTTCACCAGTTCTCGCAGGTTGTAGGTGGGATAGGTGAGGGCGAAGAACTCGGCGGGATCCTCGTAGACGGGACGGCGGCCCTTCTGCATCACCACGTCGTACAGGTCGGCGGCGAATATGGACAGCGAAAGCTCGCCGGTTTTTAGGTCGTCCCGCAACTGCACCACTTCGTGCCAGGGCTTTATCGCGGCTTTCTGTGCCATGATGACCTCGCTTAAATTGCCTGGACGGCGGTTTCCAGCCGCCGGGCAAGGGAATCAAAGTCCTCCGTGCATTTCTGGCGGATAGCGCGAATCCGCCGGGATGCTTCCGCTCCCAAAACCCGCCGCCCGCCGCCATCGGTGTCGGCCAGTCCCCGTAGAAAGGCCAACCTGTCGAAATACCGTTCCTTGACGTCCACTTCCGCCCGCACGTCCGCCCAACGCCAGTTGGACGGCAGGTTTACTCCGGCCAATACCCAGGTTTCAATTTCTTCCCAAGCGTTCTCGGCGAAGAAAACGCAGTTGCCTTGAAACTCGGCTTCAATCTGGTCAAGCCTCTGGCGCCTGCCCACAACACCGTCACGGTCAACGCAGAGTATGAATATGTCTATCTTTCCCTGATTCTGTTCGACTATTTCAGCCAGACGTTCCAGCTTCAAGGCTTCTCCGATGCCGCCGAGCAGTGGGTCTCGGCAAATTAAAACCTCTACCGACGCAGCGCCAATTCGTTTGAAAAGCCGGTCAAAGAGCGGTCTCAGAATGTACTGGTCATTGCGGAAGTCTTCAGGGATGATCATAACCTTCATTCAAGGGTCCCCTGCTCCCAATCATCTTCGTCATCATCATCCAAAGGGGCCAAATCGGGATTTCCTTCACTGCACGCCATCGCGGTTTCCAGCCAGCCGCCGGTGAAAAGTCGTCCCAAGCCTTGGGACTTGCGCAACTCCCGCAGGTTGTACAGCCCCGCTATCGGTCGGATTACGCTATCGGCCCAGTGTTCGTAGCGGTATACGACGGAGGTGTTCTCGAACGTCTCATCGCGAATCCAGGACAGCAGGGCGGGCGAGTGCGTCGTCGTTATCACTTGGACGCCGCCTTTGGCGGTCTGGCGCTCGATAAGGTCGAGCAGTAGCCAAAGCCGGTTCGGGTGAATGCCGTTGTCAATTTCCTCAAAGAAGTAGATGCTTCCCTCGTTGTCGCCAAGCAGCGCCGCCAATATGCCCAGGAAGCGCAGGGTGCCGTCGGAAGCGCTGTAGGCGGACACCTTGCGTCCGTTGCGCTCCACGATGTGGAGATGCACCCGCCCGCTGGGGTCGCGGGGGAAATCGAAGTCCTTTACGTCCATCGGAGTAAGTTCTTGCAGCCACGACATCAGGGTCATTTTGCGCTCGGCTTCGCCGCAGATTGCCTCGAGGACTGACGGGAGGTTTGCTCCATTGTCGCCCAAGATGATCACACCGGGGAAAGAGGGTTCCCGCATCCGTTCCGGGGACAGTTCCATGAAGCGCATTTTCTGACAAACCGGCAGAAAACCCGGGTCGGATAAATACTCCTCATAAATCGCGTCATAGTGCAAGAACAACTGGCTAAGGGCCGGCTGTAACCTGCTGAGTGAAATCGGCATTCCGTTTTCTTTCCCCGGTTGGACCCACATCAGGCTGTCTGCGTATTCGCTACCCGTATGGTCAATCGTATAAACCGGCCCTGATTCGGTGCTCAATTTTTCCTTTGATACAGTGAACCCACTTGGACCGAATGCATCGAACCACACGGATATCGAATAGAAGAGCTTTTCTCGCCCATCTTGTTCGACCTGGACATCAATGGAAAATGTGGAATGAGGAATACTGAATTCGGGGTCTAACCGACCAATCTGATTCGGCGCCCCCCGAATGCCTGCCCACTCCATCTGTCCGCCCGCGCCGTACTTACCGCCTAGAATCTCCGCCAGGGTATAGCCCCGGCCTATGCCGTGGAGGAAGCGGAAGGCGTCGCGGATGTTGCTTTTGCCGCTGGCGTTGGCGCCTACGATTACTGTGAAGGGGCCGACCTTGAGCGTTTCGTCGGCGAAGTTCTTGAAGTTGACCATGCGGACCGACGTAATCATGGCGTTTCTCCCAACCGGGGCTGGCGGTAGCGCGGCGTACGCACGTCGCCGTGGGCGGCGGCGTGGTTGCTCAGGGCTTCCAGGACAGCCCGCTCGTCGGAGCCGGTGGAAGCCAATTCGATGAGCGCCTGCAACAACTGGTGGAACAGCGGGTTGCGTTGCAGCCCTCGGCCGTCCAGGTACTCGTTGACCCTAACTTGGTCACGCCCCCGCCAGAGCTGCATCAGCTTGTGCACCTGGTCGATAAGGGGCGCGGGCCGTCCGCCCGGCGCCTCCAGGCCGAGGCTGCGTCCTCGGCGACGGTCGCAGGGCTTGAACTTGACCTTTGCGCCGCCTCCGCTCTCGCCGCTGTCCTCGTCGTCATCGTCGGCGGAAACCTCGTCCTCCGGGTCATCCGCCGTCGAACCGTTCTTGGACTGTACCAGAAGGTCATGCTGGTTCACCAGCGCCGAGTCGGAGAGGTTGCAGGACAGGGCGTAAAGGATGCAGGCGCCCACCGGAGCGTCATTCAGGCCGAAGTCATTGCGGTGCAGCAGGGACGTCCCGGCTGGCGTTTCCGGCAGACTAGCCAGACCGACGAAGCGAGGGCGGCGGAGCCGATAGCCCGGTTCCGGTTGCCCATTTCTGTCTGGATGGGCCAGGAACCATCAACGACTAATCCGGCGCGGATTAGCGCGGCAACCAGGGTTTCCCAGGCGTCGGGCTGCTTGTTGGCGAACACGACTACCAGCCGCCCGTCCGGTTGTAGTGCATTATGGCAAGCCTGAAACGCTCGATACATACCATCTTCATAGTTTTGTTTGGACAGAGCCTTGTCGCCGTCGAACCGGCTGGCGTCGTCAATCAGCTCACCGTCCCCGGTGTCGTGGTTCCACTTGGGGCCTAGTGGATTCTGAAAAGCGTTGTTTATTTCATGGGAAAACCCGTGAGTCGTCCGCCGAAGCCATACATGAAAAAAGTCCATACAATCAGAATACGGGATGGCGTCATAGTAGGGGGGGTCGGTGATTATGGCATCGTACTTACCCACGGCCCTGGCAGCGCTTTCGCCTTGTATTCTGGTCGCGCTCGCCGATTGAGCGGATTCAAGGGCGTGGCCAGTAAAACGGGAAACCCATTCAAGGGCCCCAAGAAAATTGCCGGAGGTGTCCGATAGCGGGTTCACTTCGGCATAATCCCATACTATCGGGAGCGCAAAGCGGGCGAAAGTATCCCTGATAATCTCTCTTCCATTATGCCAAGAACAAATGGCGCTGGAGTAATCGGCCATCCGGTCGTTTGCCAGCGCAAGGTAGGCGGCCACCGCTTCCCGCCATTCTGTTGAGCAATTGGAAAGTTCCTCCGGCAATTGGCGAAGCGATTTTACAACCCCCCCAAGTGCCAACAACTGCCGGTTGGTGAACAGCTTCCGCCACGTATCCAAGCCGTAACCGTCAACCGAAAAGGCGCGGGATGCTCCGACGCCGGCCTTGGGCGTGGGTTCCTCCGGCAACCCGAAGGGAATTTCAGCGTAGAGCGCTTGCAGTCGCTCCTCGCTTACCCAAGCGGCTTCGATTTCGTGGTCTGTCGGCAGGCGGTATTCCTTGCCCTTGAGGCCGTCCACCACCACGGCGGTCATCACCGCGCCTAAGCGCCCCGACTTCCCTTCGTAGCGAATGTCGCTCATGGTCATGATGGCGCCGCAGCAGGGGCAGGTTGCGCCGGTGCGCGACATAGTGCCGGCCCCGATGCGCTTATCGTGTTCCCGCCGCTGCGCCGTGTTGCCGCCGTGGGGCGGAACGCCGGACTGCACGGCGAAGACAACGCCGGTTTGGTCAGAATTCGGCTCCATATCGAGTAGGACGCGCTTGTTGTCCTTCTTGCACAGCCAGCGGGTCTTGAGCAGGGGCAGCGTGGCCCGGCATTGCTTGCAGGACACGGTGCGCGCCCACAGGTAGGCCACCGTGGGCTTGGCGACCCAGCGCGGGTTGTGCGGGTCCTTCAGGTATGCGTCGTCGAACTCCGCGTTGAGCGGGTCGAGTTGGGCAACGCCGTTTTCGTCCACTTCCAGTAACCGAATGGGCTGCCGGTCTTCCTCTCCAGTAGGAGTCAAGGGCTGGAACTCGGCGTAGGTGGGATAGTAGGCAGCCAACTCGCGGCGGGCGCGGGACAGCACCCACCGGCCCCAGGCCCGCACGTGCCAGGCTAGGTCCGCTTCGGCTAACGAATCGTACTCGGAAAGTTCGCCGAGCTGATGCCCCTCGCCCTTGCCGTGGCCGAGACGTTCGAGGAATGTCTTCAGCCTGGCCCCCTTGAAGCCTTTCGACTTCAGGAACGCCTCCATGAACTCGCTATCGGCCAGGGCGAACTCCGGCAAGGGCCGGGTCTGGCCCGCCAGCTTCTGCGGGTATTCGAGGGTGCACTTGAGGATGAACCAAGCCACCGGATTGATGTCCATGGCGGTGACTTCACAGCCCAAGCGCATGGCTTCCAGAGGGATGGCGCCACCGCCGGCAAAGGGGTCCAAGACCTTGGGGGCGCGGCCGCCGTAGGCTTTGCGGATTTCCTTGCGGAACCAGTCCAGCTCCGGGCCGTTCTCGCGCCCCCAGTGGAGGATGCCTCCGGTGGTTTCCTCCTTGACCTTCTCAACCATCCGGCCATTGACGCGCTTGCGTTCCACCTTCTCGGTAACTCGCCCCAACATGCGCTCAAGGATATCCTCGCGCTCCTCGGCATCGCCGGGGTCCGGTAGCAGAGTGGCAATCAGTGCGGCGCGAGACGCAGCCAAGGGCCGCCGCGCCGGCCAGATGTGCAACGTCGAAATATGCCCATGCCGGACGTTCTTCTCGTGCACCGAGTCCAGCGAGACCTGTTTTAGGGGGAAGGCGACTTCGATTAGGCGTTTTTGGTTGTTTGTGGTCATGATGTGGCACCGTCCTTGTGCTTGGAAGTCCATATCTCCCGCATGAACTGGCGAGCGTTCTCGAGCTCTGGATCGTTTGATAAATTGCGCTGTTCAATAACTTGTTGAACCCAGCTGGGGCCGTGCCCCCCAATCGATTTGCAGAAGCCCTCCAATTCCCCTACTGGCACTATCCATAGCCCCATGGCTTTGCAAACCGACCGGAGTTCCTGAAATTGTTGGGTTGCTTGACCCGCCGGTAACGCGGCCTCGCCGCCTTTCTTAACCGCACCCCACTGGGAGGCTTCTCGGAAGATTTCGTCAATTTTGGACCCCCATTCCCTTGTCCCGACATCCAACGATGGTGCACCAGCCAGGATGTTCTCAATAGCGTTCTTAATTTCGTCCTGGTTCAGCGATGGCTTGTGCTGTTCGATAGCTTTACTGACTGATTCGGCAAGTGTAATGGCCTTCGACGAATCCCAACAAAGTGCCTCGATAATCTTCTTCAGTACGTTGGCCTCTCTGAGAATATCGATGTCAGCGATGATGTCGGTGGGAACGTCCAAATCAGCCAACGCGCTCGCCAGCGCGGCTATCCGGTGCTTCCCGTTGGCGTGAACAAAGAGCACGTCGGGTTGACGGTGACCATGAATTGGCGGAAGGTCTAGGAGTGAACTATAGAACATACAATCTGCATCTGACTCACAGATGATCACCCGCTCGTGAAAAACACCTGACATTACCGAGGAATACTTCATCAACGGATCAGTGCTGATCGTCTTAGCGAGCTCTTTGTTCAGTTCTTTGACACGATTGATATCGCCGTCACGCTGTATCCTCAATACGCGAAGGTGATCAGGTGCGACATTGATCAATCCTTGAAGTACATCAGAACTATGTGTAGCCACAAAGAGCTGAGCACGAGGTGACTTCTCCTTGGCAATAATTTCTCCAAGAAGCCGGGCTTGTGGTGGATGCAGAAACGCTTCAGGTTCGTCGAGCAGTAGGATTGAGGGGGTGATCGGAGCTAGCAGATGCAAAATCACACTGGCGAAGCTACGCATGCCGTCCCCCTGATCCCTGAGTGGTTTGGCCGACGTTCGCAGCCGTTCGAGGTAAGAATTAGAAATGCGATCCTCATCGGGTTTAGGCGCAAGTCGTTCTCCTACGAAAAGGGGCAATTCATTCCCACCAGCTCGATAAACAATGAGGGCTTCTCCAAAGGCCCGTTGAAAATACTCACTTATCTTCCGTTCGAGTTGGTCATCCGAATACAACATGTGGATAGGATGAGAAGCTGGTTCGTCCAAGACAGCGATAGCATTTGCAGGATTACTGTCCCCTATGCGTGTTTCGGTCAAAATACGCATGCAAAAGAATGAGCGAAGCTGCTGGATATTGTTGGTCCAGAATTCTTCTATTCTCCGCTCGGCGACGGAAAAGCGATAACCGGAATAAACCCTGTCAGAGCCCTGTGTTTTTACCTGCGCATGTTTACGAAAGTATCCGGATAGACCTTCCGGTGTTCCAGTCTTATGCAAAGTTGTTGACTTGATTACTGTTGTTTCTACGGATTTTCCGACGTGTTGTTCAAGTTCACGTAAGGCGAGACTCTTGCCTGCGTTGTTGGGACCGACCAAAACCACGACGTCGTTAGGATCAAGTGAAACCGTGGTTCCGTCGGAAAAAGCAATGCTTTGGAATGTGACAGTTGGGGAGTCGTCAGCCGAATTCATTCCAATATCTTGAGTGGACTTGATATTCGTGTCGTCGACTATCGATTCCGAACTATTCGTCACTCCGCTGCCTCCAAAATTTGCGTCTCGGATATGGTGTACTCCATTGACTCGCGCGTCTTAGCCAGCAACTTTCCAAACGGGTCACGCACCCGTACCAGCCTGGGATGGGGCGTGGCACAGTCGAAGACGACGTAAAGCCAGTATTTGTCGCGATGATTGCACGCGCTGGCCCATTCGTTGTCCTGCAACTGTATTCCACCATGCCCTCGGCGGCCTTTGACTTCGATGGCCAACTCTTCCGATAGACCATCCGCGGTAGATGGGCGTCGGGACAGGAGGTCGAATCCAGGCCAGTCGGTCAGTCCGGCCCGCCGGGCGAGTTCGGGGCGGGAAACATCGGCGACTTGGGCGTTGAAACGCTTTTCGTAGGCGGTTGCAACCTCGACGGCAATGTTTTCCACATCAGTGTCATACTGTTCAGTATCCTCTGGGTCCTGAGATGGAACCACGAGGGCATGGACCAGAAATTCCACTTCCCCCCGCATGATTCTGCTGGGTTGGTCCCGCATATCGTCAAGCCGTCTTTCTCGGGCAGCCACCAAGCTGCGTTGCCGTTCCCTGACACGGGCAAGCTCTTCTCTGCCCCGCTTGATAATCGAATCCGCGCGCCACGAATCCCATGCGGTCGTCCAGGTCATCGATGATTTGTTTCCGGTGAACCTGCACCATGCCGCCTGTGACAATATCCTCCGCGAATTCTTTGGCTTCCTGTACCAGTGTTCGCGCTGCGAGGGCCAATGGTTCCGAACCCGGGGCGAAATTGCCGGCCCCTTTGAGCAGAAGCAGGTGTTCGACGGGCGCTTCCTCTACGGGTCCGTCCCCGGTCTGCCGCAGGCCGACCAGCCTCGATTCTACCAATCCGACTTTGGGAAGGGCGCTTTCAGACGCCTCAGCAAGAGAGGCTACTTCCGGGGCTGCCTGACTCCCTTGCGTCTGTTCCACCGAAACCAGGGCCATGTGGAACAGGTAGGGCTGAGTGGCGTAAGGGTCGACGAACACCGTGCCATTCAACCCTTCGTTCCCGAAGCGTCCCACCACCGAGGCGGAGAGGCTATCAAATACTGCCTCACCCGGGTGCATCCAGATGCCGTCGGTAGTCCGGTCGGGCCGGTACACTGTGAGCCGTTCCTGGTTTCCTTGCGCATAAGCTTCGAGGGAAGCCAGCAGAGGGTCCAAAGCGCGAGGTTGTATAGGGACGAGCCTAAAGGTGGACTCCAGGTCTCCGTCGATCCTTAAGTCAAGGAGCGGCGCAGCCTTGTCAACGAACCGGCGAACGTAACCCGGGAGCAACCGCCGGTCCACTTCTTGGTCCACCGTGTTGTTGAGCCGGTCCAGTTCTCTCGCGACTTCGCCGCCCTGGCCGAACAGGGTGCGCTCTCTCTTGAATGGCCCTGACCTGGCCTTCGGTAAGGGTTCCTTCCAAGCGGGCAACCGCCTGGCCGGATTCCCCATCGTCCAGAGCCTGCTCAATGTAGTCTTTCATGGACACCCCCTCAAAGAGGCGGCCAATAACATCGAACACCTTGCCGGACTGGAGCTGACGGCGGATGGTCTCAAGTTTATCGAGCAGCGTCTTCAGGACTCTCCCCTCGCGGGTTGCTCCCGCGACGAGGTTGACCACCACAACCGGGTCGTGGGTCTGCCTATAGCGGTGAATGCGGCCCATCCGTTGTTCCAGACGCGCCGGGTTCCAGGGAATGTCGTAGTTGACCATCAGCCAGCAGAATTGGAGGTTAATACCCTCGCCGGCGGCGTCGGTGGCCACCAGGAAGTTTGCGCCTCCTTCCGCTTCTGGCCTACGGAAGAACTCAACCTGCTTTTCCCTTTCCTGGTAAGGCAGGCCCCCGTGTATCAAGGCAACCTGTCCGGTGAATCCCAAGCCCTCGAGTCTCCTGACCAGGAAATCGGCGGTATCGCGGTGCTCGGTGAAGATTATGAACTTCTCGCCGGAGTAGTCAGGGTCCCTCAGCACCTCGCGCAATTTCTCAAACTTGGACTCCTCTCGGCTGTCAAAAAGGCTCCATGCCTTGTCCAGCAGGCTGTTCACCTTGATGCGCTCGGCATCGAGTTCGGCAAGGCTGAGTCCTATAACACCTCCCAATGCCTGTTCCTCAAATTCCTCCAAGCGGTCAGTATCGTCTTCCCCCAGGACTTGTTCATCGGCGGTTGTAGATTCAAATACGTCATCAATATCGTTGAGATGCCGCTGCTGACGGGCGAGTTCCTCTTCGGTCAGCCTTCCGTCTCGTATGCGTTCAATCATGTCCTCAAGTTTTTCCAGCCGGCGCTCGAAGGAACGCAACAGGGCGTAGGTGGAACTGGCCAGACGCCGCTGGAAGACACTCATGGCTAACCTGGCCGCGGACCGATTCAACACCTTGGCCCGGTTGTAATGGTTTCGGATGTAGTCTGTAGTATCGTCGTATAGGTCCTGCTCGCTCCCCGTTCCCTGGGTTAATTCGTAACTCAGCGTATCGCATCGTCTTTCAGGGTAGAGAGGGGAACCGTCGAAGTGGACCAACTCTTCCTTGGTCCGGCGGATGAAATGCCGTTTTCGTGAGTCGGTCGGGAATTTTTCAAATGCTTCGTAGGTGGAGAGGGCCTCGGGAAGCAGCAAACGCCAGCGGAAGTAATAAGGGAAGTCCTTGCCCATGTGTGGGGTGGCGGTCAGCAGCAGGAGATGTTGGGCCGACCAAGGAAGCGCCCATCGTGCGCCGTCAGGTCCTGCCCCGGCTAGAGCTTCCGCCAGCCGGTAACGCTCCGTCTTGCGTACTCTGAAATCAGGTTGCCGGTCCGCCGAAAGCTTGTGGGCCTCGTCGAAAACGACAAGGTCGTAGGGTTCAGTCGTCGCGTCACGCAGGTGAGCGAACATACGCTCTCCGGCCAATGTATCGACACTGACGATTGCAAATTGGCTCTCCGCTCCAACGAACGGATTTCCCGACCTGGCATCCGAACCACCGACCACTCGGAATTGCAGACGGAATAGAGTCCTCATTTCCCTCTCCCAGTTCCCTACCAGACCCGCAGGCGGAACAATGAGGACGCGGTGGATCAGACGTCGGGCCAGCATCTCCCGGACATAAAGCCCCGTCATGATTGTCTTGCCCGCTCCAGCGTCATCGGCTAGCAGGAACCGGAGCGGGGACTGCTGAAGCATATGCTCGTATACAGCCAACCTTTGGTGGGGCAGTGGGTCTATGAGCGATGTTTCGCTGGCAAACGTAGGGTTGAAGAGGTGCCCGTAGGCCAGCCGATGAGCCTCGGCTAAGGCCGAAACGATCTCCGGGGCCGCCGAAAAATCCAAATTGCTCGATGCACCAACTTGAACGGCCGAGTCCGATTCTTCGACGTCATCCGGCTGCAACGAGAATTCCAAGCCTATAATCCGCTGCCAAGCCAAGTTGTTAGGCCGTGACTGACCGTTCTCCCACCTATTGACAGAGGCGTAGGAAACGCCTATGAGCTTGGCAAGCTGGGCTTGCGTCAGCCCAGCGACCTGTCTGGTTCTTTTAATCCACTGGCTATAATCGGGTGGCACGGACGTGGGGATGACTGATGGCATCCGTCAATCCTTACGAAATGGTTCCGAATTAGCTTAAATGATAGGTGCTTGGTTGTCAAATCAGCTATAACATTTGCTATATCACCAAAAGACTTACTTGTTACTTCCTTCAATGAAGCTCTTATTGGCAGCATGAAAACCACCACGCGGACACACGATAGAGGCCACAATGGTGATGGCGTTCCCCTTTAGCGAGGTAGCCTTGCGTCCCGCGCCGACCGGCTCCTTCTCCCGTACCTGCTCGTTGCCGGGCGCGCACTCGAACAGGAAAAGGGACGAGGACTTGGCCTTGGCGTTGCACCCCGGCTTCTCCTCCGGTTCCTGGCCCAAGAACTCGGCCTAGAAACCCGGCTGAAAAGCCCTGCTGTGACGGGATGGCGTGGAGGATAACCAGTGGACTGTAAGTCTGAGGCTAAGAGTGACCCAGTTGGCTGCGGCCAATATGAATTGGGTAGTAACGATGGGCGACCCTGGGGCTTGCTGGTCCGGTTTATCGTGAGAGGAGCCTGGAGCCGGAGATATCATCCCCATCTTGGTAGCCACCAGGGTCAGGTTGGTCACCGTGGCCGCCATGAGTAGTTGGAATCGGGTCTTGGCCGTGGCGCATCTCCGGGTCATGCACCGACATCATCCGGTCCCGGCTCACTCCGTCCTTGAGGCCGACTCCGTCATCAGTGCGTTCCACGTCCTGGAGCAGCAACTGTCCCAGCAGTTCCGCCGCCGCCACAATCCGCTGGCGCTCCTCACTGTCCTCCGGCAATTCCCCATGCGCCTGACGCGACAACTCCAACAACCGGTCCGCGTCGGCCACAATTGAGTCCAACAGCGCCGCCCGCGCCCGTTTGTTGCTCCAGTCGATGGCCGACTCACCCTTCACGCTGGAACCCAGGTATCTCTTATATCCCTGGGCCTTGGCCCATTCTTTGGCGGTAGACTTTTCCACTGCCGCCAAAGCCCATAACAATTTGACGATCCCGTCGGCCAACAGATTGTAGGTGTCCTTGACTGCGCCCCGGCCCAGGATGTTGGTCGTGTCCAACGCCACCTTCATGCTCCGCCTTTTCAGGTAGCCCGACTCCCGGGCCAGTCTCAGGCTGGACTCGAATACCTCCCGCACCTTGCCGTGCAGTATCAGCTGGGCACGAAACACCTGCAGTGTGCTCTTGGCGAAGGGCCTATCCTCCACCTCAATCCCCAGGGCCACCTTCCAGCGAATGTCGAAGTCGGCGCGGGCCTTGGCCTCGGCGTCGCTCACCTTGTCGTGAGACTGGAGCAGGCGGACCTGCGCCAGCAGGGCTTAGAGACTGCGATGCGGGAGTTCATCCAAGAATTTGAGCATTCCATCGGGCGTATGTATCAGATGCTCTATGGGTCAGTCGCTGACCCGGACAGCGACGAGGGTGTCCGGGAGATAATGGACTGGTTCAACTTGGCTTACATTGCATCGACATACGCCTTGGTCTCAGCATGGATCGACGACAAACAAGAGAATGCTTCTCTAAGAACCATACTCAATCTGACTACTGGTGAAGTGAGAGAGGAGGGCACGCGAATCGAAATGCAGGTGCCCAGGAAGTATCGGAAAAGCACCAAACGATTGTAGTCGATCTACGGCGAGGCCGCGCAAGTGAGTTTTGGAGACATGCCCCGTGCTTCTGTGGACCTGGATAGCCGTAGTAGACCGGTGCCGGCTCCCTTGGACCAGCGGCTGAACACTATCAGCAGGAATACCTTTCAGAGGTGCGTTGTGGGAGGACGATGGTGTCGTGAGCGACTGCTACTCGTGGCGGAGTATGTTCACTTCTGACTATGAGCTGGCTTCAAGTCCACCGCCCAAGAGTATCTCAGTTTTTCGTGTCTATTGTGTACTGCGAATGTTAGGGGGGCTATAAGAGCCCTCACATGAACCCCCTTCTAGGATCAGGCCGTAGAGCCGGCGGATCACGGCCTTCCCGGTCGGGTAGTGATTGTCCAAGGGGCAAGTGGAACCGGCATCAAATCCCAGCGGCCACCCCATGGACATCGAATGCCGGATGCTCTAAGCGCTTCGTCTCACAGAGCCCCCAAACCACATCTCGAAGATCTTTCCACCCACCATCCACGTCGGCCCACTAGTATTACAACGTCAGTTAGTTTGATAGGATGACTGTGTAGCTGGAGAGGGAATAGGCGGGTGAGGTGGGGATGTGGATGCGGCAGCTTTCGAGCAGGTGTACGGGTCATTTCGGGATTTTCACGCTTACTTCGCGCCGCTGTTTGGCCGCCGGGAGACGCGGGAGCGCAGCGGTCATTATCTCCAGGCCCTGCTGGTACAGTCTGGGGAGCGGCGCAACGCTGAGAACCTGTCGGAGACGGTTCCGGGGTCAGCCCGAGGGATGCAGCGGTTTCTCACCGATTCTCCCTGGGACGATGAGGTGATTATAGGACGGCTGCAGGAGTACCTGGGAACCCGGCTGGAGCATCCGGAAGGGGTGTGGGTGCTGGACGGCATCGACTTTCCCAAGCAGGGGAGGAAGTCGGTGGGAGTGGCCCGGCAGTACTGCGGGAGGCTGGGGAAGGTGGCCAACTGCCAGGCGGGGATGTTCCTGGCCTATGTCAGCCCGTTGGGACGGGCATTGGTGGACAAGGGGCTGTATCTGCCCGAGAGTTGGACCTCGGACAAAGACCGGTGTGAGGCGGCGGGTGTGCCGGAGGATAGGCAGGGCTACCGGTCCAAGACGGAGTTGGCCTTGGAGATGGTGGGGCGGGCACAGGAGCGGGGCCACCTGAAGGCTGGATGGGTCGCGGCGGACGACGCCTTCGGGATGTCGCCGTCCTTCCGGGAGGGCCTGGCGGCCTTGGGGATGTGGTACGTGCTGGACGTTCCGTCCGGCTTTACGGTGTGGCCGCCGGAGCCTGCCTGGACCAGTGCGGAGTATCAGGGATTCGGGCGTCCCCGCAAACCCAGGCTGCGAGACGGTCAGCGCCGGACCATGGAGCAGCGCAGCGACGAGTTGCCGGAGGAGGCCTGGCGTGAGATTACGGTGGCCGAGGGAAGCCAGGGGCCACGCAGCTACCTTTTCAGCGCCCAGAGGGTGCGACCGACCAGCAGGCGCAAGCCCGGCGAAATCCACTGGGCCGTCTACCGCCGGAACCGGGACGGCAGCGAACCCCGCTACTACCTGTCCAATGCTCCGGAGGATACCCCGTTGGAGACCCTGGCATACGTGGGAGGCTCCCGTTGGCGTATAGAAACGGAGTTTGAGACGGAGAAAAGCGACGTAGGCCTGGACGAGTACGAGACCCGCACCTGGGCTGGCTGGCATCACCACGTGGCCCTGTGCCTGCTGGGCGGAGCTTTTCTGCTGAGCCTGCAACAGGCTTGGGGGGAAAAAGATGCCCCGGATCACGAGGCCGCAGGTCTACCGGGTGGTGCGGGAAATGCTGCCCCGGGAACGGTTCGGGCCAACCGAGTTGCTGCGGTGGCTTGAGGATACGCAGGACAGTAACGAACGGGCCAAACGCTCCCATGCCAAGCGCCGCGCCGCCATGCGGGCATCACCCCACATCCCTCCCTGAACTGACGTTGTAATACTAGAAACCCGGCTGAAAAGCCCTGCTGTGACGGGATGGCGTGGAGGATAACCAGTGGACTGTAAGTCTGAGGCTAAGAGTGACCCAGTTGGCTGCGGCCAATATGAATTGGGTAGTAACGATGGGCGACCCTGGGGCTTGCTGGTCCGGTTTATCGTGAGAGGAGCCTGGAGCCGGAGATATCTTGAAAGGACTTGAGATGCCCCGACGACTGAGTTCGTCCCAGATTGGATCCAAACTACGACAGGCCCAGACCGAACAACGTCAAGCCATTCAGAAGTGGAATAGTGCAGTTCGCACCTATGACAACAAGGTGCGGCAGTACTACTCTGAACGCCGACGGGCGATTGACGCCTATAAGCGCGAAGTGCGCTCTTACAATGCACGTGTCAGGGCCAATCAATCACGACTGCGCTCCGCTGTCCAGAGTCTTTCTACTCGAAACATCACCGTCCGCTACCGTTCCTTTCATACATCCGCGGCGGCTCTCTACTCCGCGTATGAACGGCTAGACAATAGTGATGCGGATCCATTCCTCTCGGATCTCGCTGAACGAGACACTGCAAACAGCGTGACCTTGCTCAACACTCTACTTGGGGACAGCAGCCATGACCGCGTTGGGGACGGAGAACTCACAAGCACGAAGTTATCGGAATCGCTGAGCAGATATCCTACGGACATGCAGGACCGCTGGTCCGGTGCCATCTTTGCGCTAAATGCTCGCAATCCCGACTCTGCCCGGCATTTTTGCACTAGCGCTAGGGAAATCCTCGCGGACATTCTCAACACTGAAGCACCTGACGCGGAGGTGTTGTCTTGGTTTCCAGACTGCGATGTGACTGAGCAAGGCACACCTACCCGCCGCGCCAAAATTCACTATTGTTTGGATCGCAGCGGCTTGAATGATGGAGCCCTTGAGGATTTCATCGAGGTAAACATCAACGATCTCTCGGTCCTATTCAAGGACCTAAACACGGGCGCTCATGGCCCCGCAGGAAGATTCTCGCTGCCACAGTTGACTGCAATCAAGACCAGAGTCGAAGACTCCATTGACTTCATTTGTGAGATCGTAACTTAGCACGTGTCGAGCAAGGGAACGCTGACTACTCTATTTGTTGAGTGTAGTACACCATTGCCTTGGCGTCGCCCATACCCATAGTGAGTTGACGGTCGCGCCGGTGGGAGCGTAGGTGGTCCTGTGATGGTCTGAAACCAGGCAGACCAGGTGCTTGAGCCTCGCCAAGACACTACTCCGGTTGGTGACAGCGGCAGAGGGTCGCCAAGCCTGAACACTTCAGTTTCAGGACCCTCAAGTACTCTTCACAGCCTAGAATTGTCTTCTCGTCTGTTATCCACCTCATACTTCAGGACTCTGATGGCGAGGCAAGTGAAAAGTTCTTTGACCTCTTTGGCGATGTGCTATCTAATCGCGACCTGCTGGCCGATGACCAAAGGCTGATTGAACGAGTGTGCAGGCCCATCCTAGACTCCGGCAATGCAAAAGCTCTCGCTTGGGTAGCTAAGATCGCAGACTCCGAACCTGCGTTGCTAATTCAACATAGTGACCAGGCTGCTGCCAACGATTTCATGGACCGGGTTCGACAGCGCCTCACTGATACACCAGAAGATGACCCGACGCTCCCGCACTTGAAGAGAATCGGAACCGCCCTCGGAATTGAATGCGAGGCGTCCGAGACAGAAGTAGAGACGCAATCCGAGGATGAGGGAGCGACTAGCGAGTAGCACGAGCACAGAGTGGTAGGTCGGGGTTAGGGCGAGGATGACGCTCCTTGAGTTACCCCACCGCAGCGCTTCACGAGACAGGAATCGCGAGTCCTCGGTGCGTTGACAGGCTGCCCAGCCACATCTCGAATATGGTGGTATCTACCGTACACGGTGGTGGGCCTGCACGTACCGAATTGCGAACTTTCCCACCTAACCAAGGAGACTGTAAGTTTATTGGCACCGGATACAAACTACACCGTACCGGTCCGTTCCGCCACGAAGTCGTGCGGAGAGAGAATAGCAATGCCGCGAAACGGATGCAGCGCCAGCAGGTCGCCGTCGCCGCTGATGATATGAGTGGCCGCACCGCTCAGAGCCAGTTCCAGGAACTTGTCGTCTTTGGGATCACGGCACGCGGACACTGCTGCGGTCACTTCCACCAGCTCCGATTCCCTCACCAATGCCGCCAAGAATTCCAGGCGTTCGTCCTCTCTCAGATAACTGTTGAATCGGGGTCTGCGGAGGACCTCGTTCAGTTCGGCCAGCGTGGCAAGAGAGATGAGCGAGGTGCCTTGCTCCAGGATTCGGTCAAACGCTCGCCGTGGCGTGGACCGTGGCAACAGTGCTGCGCTGACCGTTACGTTGGTATCCACCACGGCCCGCACATTACTCGTCACGCAAGAGATTCTCCAGAATCTCCGGCGTAAGCCCGCGACCCTCGGCCGCCCTTCCGGTCTCGTCCATAACTGATTGCAGCGTTCCGCCCTGCTTGGCTGTCAGTTCCTGCAGCCGGAGGCTGAGAAGAAGTTGCAACTTCTGTTGCTCGCCGGGAGAGGCCTCGGCAAAAGCTCTTGCCGCCGCCGCGTCCACCTCGATGGTGATGTTCGCAGTACCCACGATGCTTACTCCCCTTGTCTGATGGCCCACCAGAAGAATACCTCAAGCCGGGCGTCACACTGCCATTTCGTACGGACCGCATGATGTCAGTTTGCTTGCGCACTGATGAATTTGTCCATAAGCTGGTCTATCCATCGGTCGTAGGGCCAAATCATGTGATAGGCCAGAAACGCCCTCTGCTGCAATTGGCTGAACATTAGGGCCATTGCAGCCGGGTCAGCCCCTATGACGTGCGGAAAGTATTCACCTACAGGTGTATCAATTTCTGATGATGCTCCCCCCACCACATTTCGGGACCCCATCTGCGGGAGCCGGCGCACAATGCTGTATTGCCCCAGCACATGTATCAAGCTCGGACGGCGCTGAGGGGGGATCTCGGGTCGCTTAGCATAGAATTCTAAAAGGTGACGGTACAGGGTTTCCTTGTCGATTGCAGCATAGGCAAATATCACTTTATATGGCCAATCCCACCAAAACTCCGCCCCAACGTTCCCTATATTGGGATTTAACGCTTTGGCAGGATCAGTTATCTGGGGAAGAGAGGCAAAGTTTTCCAGGGCTTTATGCAGCTCTGCCTTGTCTAGTTTAGTTTTAACCTCCGCAACACCAATGGTGCCTTCCAGAGGCGCAATGGCTTGAAGGTTGGGAAGTATTTCAAACCTCGGAGTGGGACCGGATGTTGCGATCACGTCAATCTGTCTTGACGTTTCACCTTCAACATTGAAGACGTATCCCCCACGAAATACTTCGCAGTTATCGGGCAAGTGCCGCTCCAAAAGGCGACGGAGAATTTCTTCTCTGCCTGTCCCAACCGCCGTTGTGTTCTGTAGTAACCCTGCCTGGCGTGCCTCGCTCTTCATTTCCTGAACAAGGCTCTCGAAGTATTCGGCCATCTTGGCGAAAGCGTCAGTTGACATAGATCGGTTCATCCTTGGCTCTTTCGGCAACCCTGGCTTCTCTCACCTACCGCCATCAGCCCCCCTTCACCACCCCAGCACCCCCGTCACTCCGTAATATACGTGTGGGTGATTACCAGACGTGACCGTTCTCGCACTCGGAGTAGAACCCACGCCCTTGGTGCAGGTGGTTGATCTCCCCGTCCGTCGGCGAGCGCGTCCCGCTCCCAAAGGCGATCCCCTCGTCCTTGACCCGCTGCAGGGTCGCGTCGAACTCCCCGTCTGAGGACAGAAACGCGTAGTGATTGGAACGAGGATTGTCCGAGTCATCGAAGTCCAGCGTCAATATGTCGTTGACCTTAACTGGCGCGAAGTGCCCCCACAGCCCTTCGTACTTCAGCCCAAACGTGCGGGCGATAAACTCTGCAGACTTCACCGTGTCATAGGCGGGCATGATTGTGTGGTCTAGTTATAAAGGCATGGTAGTATCCTCTTCCAGACAGCATAGTTCACCTGGACAAGCTGGGCAAAAGATGGTGGAGACGACAGGATTTGAACCTGTGGGTGCCGTGGACACCACCTGATTAGAAGTCAGGTGCTTTAAGCCACTCAGCCACGCCTCCACTTTTGGGGCCGAATTAGGAACCCCGCCCTTTTTCTTTTTTACCGTCTGATGGTTTTTCCGATAGTCCCAAATGTAGTGCACCTCATCAACCCAAAATGTAGCATGGGCGGTAGCATCGCCGCTAGTATCGCCGTACCTACCGAGCTTCTTGGCTTGAATAAAGAAACCGGCACCGGGGATGCGGAACCCCCTACGTACCGCCAGTGCAGACAATAGAGGCCGTCCTTCCTGATATCCATTTAGGTTGATTGAATCAAGGATTTCATAGAGTTTACGGCTCCGTGGAGGGAGATCGATAAGCTTGGACAAGTCCTCATAGAAGAGGGTTTGTCTGGACCTTGCCACTTCCTTTAGCTCTTCGTAGATAGTTTGGGTATTAGCGTCCACGTTCCTCTCCTTCCTTCTTTCTATCCCTCCCTATCCTTGAGATAAGCCACCGTCTAGGGCACAGTGAAGTCCCTGGCATCGTCATGATGTCTCCGCCCTCTGGGATGCAGTTGCTGTGGATGCATTACACAACACCGCATATGGCTTAATCATCGGCTGTTGGAGGAACCCCCTTAGCGTCCCCACCTCGGACCCGCTCGTATCATACTCTTGTTGGAAAGGATTCCGTTTCTTTTTACTTTTTCTAACTTTTGCGTAAAGTCCAGCTATTGGAACCACCAATTAGCCCACGGCTACAAAGATTGGTGACAGCCCAGCCGCGAGGAATGAGGCTGGCAACCAGTAGAATGGATGGCAAATCCCATCGAGAAAGAGGAAGCTTCAAGTGCAGAGACTACTCCTACTGGCAACCATCACTCTCCTGGTAGCCTTGGTGACCCTGACAGCCTGCTCCGACACAACACCTGCCACGGAAGAAGTCCCGACTCCGACCCAGGTATCGTCCGGGACCGCAGCACCGGCGTCCACTGACGCCCCCGTTTCCACCCAGGCCCCGACGGAGAGACCCACCGCCGCGCCAAGGGCGACGCCAGCCAGTCCTCCGACCCCAGAACCAACAACAACTCCGGCGCCCCCAGGAGTACTGGCTCCCCTCCGGTTGCAGGACTCCGGGGCAATGCTCTCCGAACTAGCCGATACCGAACTGGAGTGTATCGGCGATGACCCCGAGAAACTGGCCCGGTCGCTTGCCGGGCCCGGCCAGGCATCCAGGGAAGAACAGGCCAAGTTCATCGGGTGTCTCGAAGACGAGACAATCGCTCGGCTTTTCCTAGCCGGGTTCGTACCTGGTCCAGGGCCGCTCAGCCAGGAGACGTCCGACTGCGTCCGGGCTGGGTTCGCCGTCATCGACCCCAGGACGGTCATGACCGCAGGCATGGAGGGCGACCCGGGGAGGGCCATGGCCGGGAGCATGACGGCGCTCTCTGTAACGATAGCGTGCCTGAACGATGAGGAGTGGGACGCGGCCGCGTCAATGATGGGGATGCGACGGGCCAGATGGCAGAGGCGATGAAAGCGGCGGGGGAAGGAGACTTCACCGGCCTGGCCCAGGCGGGGGCGGACTGCGGGCTGGAGGACATGGGACCTGTACGCGACCAGGCGCCCGTAACGCCTCCTCCGACGCCCACGGCGCCCACCTTGGTGATCACCGTCGCCCCCATCCCGGCGGACATCCCTGACTACGACCGGGACGACTGGAAACACTGGGTCGATGAGGACGGAGACTGCCAGGACGCCCGGCAGGAGGTCCTCATCACTGAGAGCTTAGTCTCCGTGTCCTTCAACACCGACAGGGAGTGCAGAGTGGAAACAGGCCGGTGGTACGGAGCCTTCACCGGCGTCTACACAGACGACCCCGGGGACCTGGACATCGACCACCTGGTCCCCTCAAGAACGCCCACCTGTCGGGCGGGTGGAGATGGGACGCCGACATGAGGGAGGAGTACGCCAACTACCTTCAGGAGGAAAACCACCTGATCGCAGTGACCAAGGGCGCCAACCGGTCGAAGGGAGCAAAGGGGCCGGAGGAGTGGGGACCGCCGGACCTGGACTACTGGTGCCAGTACGCCACGGACTGGACGGAAGTGAAGGCCCGGTGGGGACTGACAATGACCATGCGTGAGTCGGAAATCGTGATGGATATACTGGGGACCTGCGAGGACCCGCCGGCGGTGGAGGTCCGGAAGTCTCTGGGGACGACCATGGAGTCGCTCAAGCTGGAGCCGACGGAGGAGCCAGTGAGTTCGGTGTACGGGTCGTGCGAAGAGGCCACAGAAGCGGGGGAGCAAAGGTGTGGCGAATTCCCCGCCGTCTGAGATAGGAGCGAATCTTGCGGCTGCTGTAACCTTTGTCGCCACAGACCCGCTCGGGTCTGCTGCGAGGACGGCCACGCCCGGGTCTTTTCACCACCCCCTGGGTCATCAACTCTTCGAATACGGTGGCCTCATGCTGCTGTCCCGGAGTCAGAACGAAGGCCACCGGCTTGCCCCGGCCTTCCACCCGTACGTGGACTTCCTCAACTTGGTCAGTTTTTGGCCGGAAATCGCTTCGCGGAAGGCAAGGCAACAAAGCTGTCAAGCGCACATTCCTAGCCCTGGCGAAGAGGCCCAGGCCATCAAACGGGAAGCGGGCTTCAAGGCTCGCCGGTGGGTAGTGGAACGCGTTCATAGCTGGATGAACCGGTTTCGGCATATCCTGATCCGCTGGGACAAACATCCCGACAACTACATCGCCTTCCTCCACTTTGCCTGCGCGCTCATAGCTTTCCGGGCTGCAGGGTTATTAGCCCGTATTCCCCATTTGGCTCAAACAAGTGATGCGGTAAATAGGCAACTTTCTTGCTTTTCTAGTCGTTACATGAATCTCTTAGCCGTATTTCAGATATAATACATGCAATAAGTTGGCTATTTCAGATAACTTGCGTACCGGCATTGGAGGCACCCGATGGGTGACCGCGAAAAGGCCTCTCTTCGGCTCCAATTCAATCCCCAAATCCGGCTGGAGTTACATGGTGCCACCATCACCTCCGACGCCGGACTGCTGGCATTCCGAGAACTGGATGAAGCCCTGGGCCTGACTGACACTGCCGACGGCTACCTCCAGGAAAGCCGTACCGGCCGCAATATCCGCCACCACCTCGTCCCGCTGCTCCGCCAGTCCATCTACAGCCGCTTGGCCGGCTACGATGATACCAACGATGCCCAACGTCTTTCCCAAGGGCTGGCAAGGCTCAGACCGCAACGCCGCCAGAACCAACACCATGAGCCGTTTTGAGACGGAGACTCTGACTCAAGAGGACAACCTAAAGGGGCTGGCCCTGATGAATCCCCAGTGGGTGGAGCTGGCCATGGCTCACACTCCACACCGGCGAGTGATTCTGGACATGGACAGTTCGGAGAGTCCAGTGCATGGTCAGCAGGAAGGAGCCGCCTACAACGGGCACTTCGAGTGTGTCTGCTATCATCCCCTCTTTCTGTTCAACCAGTTTGGGGATTGCGAAGGAGCGACGCTACGACCCGGAAACGTGCATAGTGCCGATGGCTGGCAGGAACTCCTTGAGCCGGTGGTGAAAGGATACCAGAAGAAAGGACTGCGGTTGCTGTTCCGGGGTGACGCTGCTTTTGCCAAGCCGGAGCTATACGAGTATCTGGAACAAGGAAAGATCGGGTACGCCATCCGGCTTCCCGCCAATCAGGTAATTCAGGAGCAGATCCAACCCTTGCTGGAGCGTCCTACCGAATGGCCACCCCGGGAGCCTATCGTCTCCTACCATGACTTTGCCTATCAGGCCCAGAGTTGGCACTTGCCCAGGCGAGTGGTGGCTAAAGTAGAGTGGCATCAGGGGGGAGCTATTTCCCAGGGTTGGTTTCATCGTGACCAACCTGAGCTATCCACCCAAAGGAATAGTCCGCTTTTACAATGGCCGTGGCACGGCGGAGCAGTGGATCAAAGAGGGCAAGTACGCCCTGAACTGGACCCGGCTTTCCTGCCACAAGTTCGTGGCCAACCAGGTGAGACTATGGCTGTTCGTCCTGACTTACAACCTGGGCAACTTTATGAGAAGGCTGGTGTTGCCGGAGGATATGAAGCACTGGACTCTGACCAGTCTTCAGACCAGGCTGATCAAGACGGGTGGGCGACTGGTACGCCACGCAAGGAGGCTGGTGTTTCAGCTTGCCGAGGTGCTGGCAACCGGGGAAATGCTGACCGGGATACTAGAACGGATCAGCCGGCTTCGGCTGGCACCTGGCTAGCCTGCTTTGAGAGCACAGGTATTTCGGACAGTTATGGGGTCGTCCGGGGTAAATAGACCATTAGGATAGGCTCTTAGAGGCTGATTCCTGGCAGGAATCCCGGGGTTGCACCCGCACCGGTTCACGCACACGTTCAACATCAATATGATTGAGGCCGACGTGCCGCTGCCCACGCTCCAGGTCATGGGCGGATGGAAACACTACCCAGGACCTATCTCGCTACCCTGGGGGACAAGGCCGCTCGGGAGGCCCACCGGAGAGCTTCTCCGGCGGACCGGTTGGCTGGGCGCAGATGAACGCTGTTCGTGGGAAGACGACTACCAGTGTCCTGTGGGTCCAAGCCATCGCCGGCTCGTCAACGCCCCACATGTTGGACCACTACACCGCGGCGATGGAAGCGGAGGAGGGGCCAATCAGGAAGTACAGGGGGTCCAAGGTCCTCGGAAGCTAACCTGTAGATCACGGCCTGATGAACGCCCATTGCGATGCCTGCTTGATGCTATCCTCGCACCTACCCTGCTCTCTAAGAGTCCCCCAAAGGTGTAAGCAGACAATTCCTTCGTAGATGAATAGGACCTTGGCCGAGGAATAAACGAGAACTAGAATCGGATTGGATCTCTGGTGTGAACCAGGCACCAACCAGCGGTAGTTTCAGCTACGACCTAGTGGGCGATTTCACTCTCTGAATCCCATTAGCCTCAGAATCCACGTCACTGGATGATCAATCTGTAATTGATAGTTCCCAACTACCACGTCAACTCCCTGGTGTTAGCTGGACTTCTATACCAAGTTCTTCAGAGATTAAACGCAGTCCCATGGTGGCATAGGGAACGTCAAAGACGATGGTCGTCCGACCCATGAATCCAGGTCCTACCCAATGTTCGGGACCGTCCCCACCTTCCCTCTCCGCAAAGTTAGCTTCCAGAAAGCAGTGACCTATGACACCTTCCACTGTCCATCGTCTGTCTCTGTCGTCCATCAGCACAAAGTCACTGTTGATTTGCGTGGCCGGCTGCACTCGGGAATTGGCTTCATTAGTTAGCGCATAAAATATGGCGATGAATATACCTTTAGCATCCATGCTTCCGGTGCCACAAAAGTTGTCGTCTATGCTCTCAGCTTGCACTACCGACGTGAAGGTCAGAATTATCTCCCCACTCAGTTCTGGCTCCCCGAAGAGACTCCCCAGTGATCCAGCATCAATGACGATGGGCTCTCCCAAGCTATAACCTGTGAGCGGCACCTCTGGCTTGCGTGTGGGTTCAGGATGTTCAGTAAACGCATTTATATCTTGACTGTCGTCAATGCAGCCCGCATCAACTAGCTGGGTCCTGATGTGCGAACCAAGCTTGATTCCCTCGCAAAAAGGCCTGTTTGAGATGAACCCTGGCGTGCGAAGGGGCCTGGAAGGGAGGAGGCCACGGGATGCCGGCTGCTGGCCTCACCGCACCATCTGCCGCGCTCAGGACAAGCGTGATCCCGTTGCGCTACCCCTTCCGTGGCTCAGGGCACCCGGTGGAAGCTGTGGAGCGGCGCCCTCATGCGGCCGTGACCGCAGGTACCGTCCCGACCGCCCGCTGAGCCGTGTTCTCCATCTCCACCAGGCGTGCATGGACCATCCGCTTGAAGTTGCACGCCAACGCCTTCAGGTAGACGGCAAGCCGCACCCGACGGCCCCCTCGCACCCGCAAGCGCCCAAGCCCGTGGGCGCGCTTCAGCTCGGAGTTCGTTCCCTCGATCCCGGCCCTTATGGCATACCGCTTGCGCCACTCCTCGGTGGCCTCGGCCCTCCGGCGCCGCTCGATGTTCACCTTCACCAGGTCCGCCTTGAGGACGTAGGCCCCCGCACGCCGGTCCAGCTTCACTGGGCAACGGGACCGCAAGGGGCAGGGCTCGCAT
Organism: Dehalococcoidia bacterium; assembly: GCA_963665155.2. Lineage (GTDB taxonomy): Bacteria > Chloroflexota > Dehalococcoidia > Lucifugimonadales > UBA3495 > UBA1141. The sequence goes on from OY761986.2 coordinate 184,454, forward strand.
GTTGTCCTGGCAAAGTGGACCTCTACCCGCTCCGGCGCATCCTCCAACTCGTGCTCCTCGATGGACGGGTGGCCGGCGGGGCACACCGTGGCCTGCTCCCCTGTGACGTCGATCTGAAAGTCCGCGGCGGTGAGCGGCGGTGGTCCGTCACCCTCTCCTTCGTGCGAGTTCCCCGGCGCCGACCCCGCCACCGGGCTCACCAGTTCCGTTCCCCGGCGCGAGGCTTCGAAGGCATTGCGGCCCGACCCATACGCCGTGTCGGCGAAGAGCTCGTCCGGTCGGACCTTCCGCTCCGCGAGCCCGTCAACGACCGGCACGCTCACGTCGGTGTCGCTCCCACTCGAGGGGGTCACCTCCACGTGGGTGATGAGCTGGGTGGCGTTCTCCTCGTGGCAGGTCTCCGCCACCTGCACCTCGTACCCCTTCCCCTTGTGGCCGCTGTAGGTCACATCCGGGTCGTGGGGCGATTGCAGCGAGTCGGCGGACACCTGCTTCGGGTCCTTCAAGGCCACGGGCACCTTGCATTCCCCAGCATCGTCGTCATCGTCCCTGGGGTGCCCGTCCCGGTGTTTGCCCACATGGCACTGCTCCCGCAGCAGCCGCTCCAGCAGCCGGTACTCCTCCAGCTGGGCAGCAGTCGTGCCATGGAACCGGTCCACCAGCCGGTAGAGGTCCCGGGCACAGACCGAAAGGCGTCGCCGACCCTCCCCCGTGCGGGCGTCCTCGTAGTGGGTCGCCTCGTCTTCTTCCTTCAAATAGCGCCCTAGGAGGCCCTCCGGAACCCCAGGGCGAAGCTCTGGGTGCTCCCAGCGCAAGGCCCGCAGGAACAACCGCATCGTCTCACAGAACAGGCCCAGCCGGGTGAGTGTGGCGATGTTGCTCATGATGTGGGTGGAGTCCAGCCGTTGCTTTCCGGTGCGTATGCCCAGCGCCTGGATGATCCGGTCCGTGGTCTCCTGGAAAGCCAGCCGGCCACCGTCGTGCTGCATCAGGCGAACTCGGAAGTTGTGGAGGGTCTTCTGGGGCAGGTGGGTCTCCTCGATGTCCAGCCGCAGGGCGTGGTGCCAGAGCAGGTTGAACTCTAGTTGTTCCAGAGCTTCATCGTCGGTGAGGTTGAACATCTCTTTGAGGAGGTGGACCCCGAGGACGGTCTGCACCGCCCGGTTGGGACGGCCGTTGTCCACGCAGTACATGGGAGCAAAGCGCTCCTCGTCAATCAGGGGGAGCGCCTCGTTTCGGAAAACCTCGGCCCAACTTCTCTCCAGACGCTTAGCCTTCTTCGGCGTCACCAGGAACTGGGACTGCCAGAGGCTCTCTTGCGGGTCTCGTATTCGGAACATCCTCCCCTCCCTCGGCCAGGCGCTGCCCCAACGCCCTTTCCCCACATTATCCTCCCATTGCCCCCGGAGGACGAGGGGTTTTTACGAGGGAATCAACCTTGTCCTCCTCGGACATGATTGCGGCACCAATCGCAAATAGGCCGGGCTGAAGGAAAAGCTCGAACTCGTTGACAATTTGGTTGCCGTCCTTTTCCTTAACAATCTCTAGAAGGGCTTTAGCGGTCTTAAGGTTGACCGTATGGTAGTCCTCTAGCTCCTCAGGCGGCTCCATATCCTCATAGGCGTCAATGACTTTCTTCAGTTCCTCGACCATGTCGCCCCAAGTTTCAGTATCAGATTCATCAGAACGTGCCTCCCACTGCGCGCACCATTCCGCGTATTCGTCGATGGGGTCAACAATTGGAGTAGACGTTGGAGCAGGTGTATCTGTAGGCTTTTGTCGTTTGTCGACTTTGTTTGGGAGGTGTTCTACAACTATCGCGGTGGGATTTTCTTGGGAGATTGCCTCAGGGGCGCTAGACGTACAAGCCAATGTCATAGCGATTACTAGTATTACAACGTCAGTTAGTTTGATAGGATGACTGTGTAGCTGGAGAGGGAATAGGCAGGTGAGGTGGGGATGTGGATGCGGCAGCTTTCGAGCAGGTGTACGGGTCATTTCGGGATTTTCACGCTTACTTCGCGCCGCTGTTTGGCCGCCGGGAGACGCGGGAGCACAGCGGTCATTATCTCCAGGCCCTGCTGGTACAGTCTGGGGAGCGGCGCAACGCTGAGAACCTGTCGGAGACGGTTCCGGGGTCAGCCCGAGGGATGCAGCGGTTTCTCACCGATTCTCCCTGGGACGATGAGGTGATTATAGGACGGCTGCAGGAGTACCTGGGAACCCGGCTGGAGCATCCGGAAGGGGTGTGGGTGCTGGACGGCAGCGACTTTCCCAAGCAGGGGAGGAAGTCGGTGGGAGTGGCCCGGCAGTACTGCGGGAGGCTGGGGAAGGTGGCCAACTGCCAGGCGGGGATGTTCCTGGCCTATGTCAGCCCGTTGGGACGGGCATTGGTGGACAAGGGGCTGTATCTGCCCGAGAGTTGGACCTCGGACAAAGACCGGTGTGAGGCGGCGGGTGTGCCGGAGGATAGGCAGGGCTACCGGTCCAAGACGGAGTTGGCCTTGGAGATGGTGGGGCGGGCGCAGGAGCGGGGCCACCTGAAGGCTGGATGGGTCGCGGCGGACGACGCCTTCGGGATGTCGCCGTCCTTCCGGGAGGGCCTGGCGGGGGATGTGGTACGTGCTGGACGTTCCGTCCGGCTTTACGGTGTGGCCGCCGGAGCCTGCCTGGACCAGTGCGGAGTATCAGGGATTCGGGCGTCCCCGCAAACCCAGGCTGCGAGACGGTCAGCGCCGGACCATGGAGCAGCGCAGCGACGAGTTGCCGGAGGAGGCCTGGCGTGAGATTACGGTGGCCGAGGGAAGCCAGGGGCCACGCAGCTACCTTTTCAGCGCCCAGAGGGTGCGACCGACCAGCAGGCGCAAGCCCGGCGAAATCCACTGGGCCGTCTACCGCCGGAACCGGGACGGCAGCGAACCCCGCTACTACCTGTCCAATGCTCCGGAGGATACCCCGTTGGAGACCCTGGCATACGTGGGAGGCTCCCGTTGGCGTATAGAAACGGAGTTTGAGACGGAGAAAAGCGACGTAGGCCTGGACGAGTACGAGACCCGCACCTGGGCTGGCTGGCATCACCACGTGGCCCTGTGCCTGCTGGGCGGAGCTTTTCTGCTGAGCCTGCAACAGGCTTGGGGGGAAAAAGATGCCCCGGATCACGAGGCCGCAGGTCTACCGGGTGGTGCGGGAAATGCTGCCCCGGGAACGGTTCGGGCCAACCGAGTTGCTGCGGTGGCTTGAGGATACGCAGGACAGTAACGAACGGGCCAAACGCTCCCATGCCAAGCGCCGCGCCGCCATGCGGGCATCACCCCACATCCCTCCCTGAACTGACGTTGTAATACTAGGACACTGATGGTCAAGACCCCGCAAGTTCGGGCTAAGGCGCACATTTCTATTCACCTATATGTGAGAAGGGGAGACTGCAACAACAGACCTCGCCCAAATTTCCTTGTCGGCCCGCCGGGCGATGGGACCTCAATGGGGATTGTCACTGGTCTGTAGCCAACCGCTTTCCCATCTAGCTGGCTTTGCAAGAAGGAAGCTATTCTCATCTAGGTCGGACTTCACCTGCTGAAACGTGCCATCCCCCCGACTCTGGTAGTCGGTTCTCGTGTTCGCATCTTTTCGAACGAACGCATCGCGGAGGCTGACCGGTCTGATTTCGCGGGTGTCCTTGAATTCCATCCAGAGCATATTGCCGTGGTCCCAGCAGAAGTGCTTCAAGAGCCATTGAGGAACCTCGTGATGCCGTTCAGACCGTGTCCTCATGCGGATATCCTCTCGTAGCGGAGTGGGGACCGAGTCACCTGCATCATGCAGCACAGCCGGGACGCTCCCAGTCGGACCCGGTAGCGGTCGTCAAGGCCGGAGCCGTACTCGCCTTCAATTTATCACGCCCAAGAAGACACTCATCCGCTCGACTTGAGAGGAATAGCCAGCTCGCCGATTTGCGGACAAGGCAATGCGCAAGACTTCCCCGCCCTTGACAGTTGCCCTTGGTTTAGGAGCGGGACTCTCCGTTAGCTACTTGTCTGAATTTCCGGGTCCACCTCAGTTGGAGAGCTTCCAGGCCAGCACGTGCCGGCTGTGCCAGTCCATGATGGCCACCAGGTACAGGAAGCCCTTCGCCATGGGGATGTAGGTGATGTCCGCGGCCCAGACCTGGTCGACCCGATTAACCTCCACTCCCTTCAGCAGATAGGGAAAGATCCGGTGTCCCGGCGCTGGTTTGCTGGTGTTGGGACGCCGGTAGATGGCTTCTACACCCATCAACCGCATCAGCCTTCGAACCCTTTTTCGGCTCACCAGATAGCCCTGTTGCAGCAGCCAGGCCTTCATCTTCCTGGAGCCGTAGAAGGGGGGTCTTCAAATACTGACGGTCCATCAGGGCCATCAACTCCAGGTCTTCTGCCCTGGTCGGTACCGACCGGTAGTACACCGAGGCCCGGCTGACGTCCAGCAGGATACATTGACGCACCAAAGACAGCTGCTGGTGGTCTCGGTCTATCATGGCTCGCCGTATGCTGCGACTCATAGACCGGACCTTTCCGACAAAACATCGCGTTCCACCTTCAGCTGGCCGATGTGCCGGTAGAGGTGGTTAATCTGAGCTTCCTTGGCTTTCTCCTGGGATTTCTGATTGGTGGCAAATAGCTCCGGGGCTCCTTCCACCATCCATCGAGTTCTCTACAAACCATATGGAAGGCGGCGGGTGGTACACTTTTCAAGCGCCTCTCCTCAACGCTCAACCCCGCCTCGCCGGTACATTATCTCTCCGCCGTTTACAAATGCACCGCAATGTGAGAATGTTGGACCGTTGCCCGTCGGCAAAATGCGTCTGGCAGGGCGATTTCTGTATCCAGTCCACCAAATGGGGCTAAGAGATCGACGATGATGGAAGGAATAACACCCCTGAATCTTCGGAATGGCATCTCCGACCGCGATACTGGATCCCTCCGTTGGCCTAAGGAGGGCCGCCACAGAAATCGTGCGGGGTTCAGGCGCTCCCCACATAGCCAAGAGTGGGCGTCATTTTTCATCAGAGTAACTTTCTCTTGACCGTTCCCAGTGGGGAAAACTCTTACCAGCTTACCGCGGGCTCTTGCACAGGGGTCGGCGTAGAATGGACCGATGCTCAACTAGACGAAGCATTAGGAGGGCCCGTAGCTGAGATTCTTTTTGATGACGTTGGAACAGCGGATATCGCAGCTATTCTGGCCCCGCTCGCGAATACCCCTTTCGCACAAGAGAGTGTGAGGCGCATATTGAGCATCCCGGAACAATTAGAAGATTGGCGAGTCGGAGAAGCGATTGCAGAAACTTACCTTTTGGGGCATCGTGCCTGCTACATCCCTTGGCCAGATGGACGGGATGAACGAAAGAGCGGATCGAGTCTCCCCGGTGCAGACCTAGTCGGTTTTGGGAACGACACCAAAGGCGCTTGCTTTGCATTTGGCGAGGTAAAGACGTCGCGCCAGAACCAGTATCCACCTGGGGTTGTCTTCGGCCGTGCCGGGCTGAAACAACAGTTGGAGGACCTGCGCGACCAAAAATCCATCACAGACAACCTAATGAAATATTTGGGCCACCGTGCCAAGACTGCCCCTTGGCGTCCCAGTTATCAAGCGGCTAGTCGCCGCTACCTTATTAATAGCTCAGATATTCACATATACGGTGTTCTTATCAGAGATGTCGAGCCCAATGAGGACGACCTACGCACTCGAGTTCAAGGGCTCAGTAAGGATTGCCCACAAGAAACATCAATAGAACTCTGGCTATATATTTGCCGTCCAGCAGTATCAAGGGCATAGGCGACCGGGCGATCGCGAAACGGACAGGGGCGCAAGATGAGCTTCTCTTCCGCGTCGTTAGAAAGTTTGAAATCGCACTGGGCGCTGTCAACCGTCGGCGCAGAGAATTTGGCTCGGTCAGAAGAGTTGGTCAACCAACGGTTGGCACAGCGGGCCCTCGGGCATCAGATTTCCTTTAATTTTGCAGAGGATGCGGAAGACGACGAGCTGTTGGAAAAAACAGCCTTGGCCTACGAATTGGCAGCTATTGAGGGCTTAGATGAGTTGAGCCGCCCGGCTGGAGGCGACGATGCCTTACGAGAACAGGCAGCCGCCGCTGCATTTCGTGCGTTTGAAATACGTAGGCTCCTAAACGTCCCCGAAGATATTAGCGGCCGAATGTTTTTGTACTCCACCTTTCGGCTTTGGCGTATTGCGGAGATCGCGGACCGGATATCCGGCGGTGGTACAAAGAGAGCGCTGACGCGTTAATCGTCCCTGGCGTTGATGATGTCGAGTGGGACCGGAGGCTGTTGTACCGCCTTTTCGAGTGCTGGATTAGCCTGTTCAGGAAAGACGGCTGGAATGACCTAAGCCGGATCAGCGGCATAGTCGCAGGTTTGCGGGATGACCAAGAATTCCACGAAACCCAACGACTTCAAAACGAATCTCAGCCGGACGCTCGCGCAGTTGCTTTACGTCTCGTGGCACTGTACCACTGGGCCAAAGCTACTGAAGTCATAGCTTCGTATGTGTTGCAAGGGGGTTCAAGTAATCCGTTTGGTCAAATTGACCAGCATTTCGAAGCCGGGGTCAAAGCAGCCTCTGCGTCCGGGGACGTCCAACACGAACTCATCCTACGGTGGCTGCACACTGCCGGCCGCATCATGGTTACGAATTCTTTGTGGTGGGCAACACGAGCGGTCAATCCCAAGACCACTGAATTCGTCCGTACCCTGACCTCACGGGAATCCCGATCCATGTTCGAGCTTTTGCCTCCACAGAGCGCTGCGTTATTGGAGCAAGGGCTTCTTGACCAAGCCAAAACCGCTATAGTGGTGGATTTGCCGACGTCAGGAGGTAAAACCCTCCTGGCACAGTTCCGCATTCTACAAGCCCTAAACCAATTCGCTGACGATAAGGGTTGGGTAGCTGTACGAGTTCGTCTGCAGGTTGGGTACGGCTTGAGTTCGTGCGAGTGGGATCGCTGGAATCCCCGGTCCCTCCAGAGGAAGGAGGAATGGGGCCGGGGCTAGGGGAGTTCTTAGAGGGGTCCGGGATAGGAAGTGGATGGCTTCCTGTTGTGGACGTTAAATCGCCCGAATTATCCGGTTCATCTATTTCTGGTTCATCTTGAGGCTCATCTTCCTCAGGGATTAACCTGGGGTTCCTTTCCCTCAGTTCCATCTTGTAAGCGCGTTGAAGCGCTGAGCCCAAGTATTGTTGTGGTTGCTCAAATATTAGATCAGCTATGACATCGAAGAAGCTCTCCTCTATGTCCGGGCCTGATCTCAACCAGATTGTTTCGGATTCCCGGTCAAGTCTGCCCGCTGTCTCGACGGGGGATTCCCTACGGGCCAACCGGTACTTGGCGGTAACGGTATCGGCCACTTTGGCGAACTTGATGACGAAGAGGTGTTCGCGCCAATTGGACCTCAATTTGTTCTGGCTCTTGTTGATGCCCAGCCGATCGAGACGTTTGGGCAACTGCAGCCCCCTTGCTCCGGACTTGAGAGCGTCCAGGGCCTGCAAGAAGTACAAGGGGGGCTCTCCCGTATTTCCTTCGCCGGTTACGCTGACCGGTTCCCTGGCTAACTCCTTCAAAGATTGTAGTCCCAGCCCCATTAACTCGGAGGTGATTGGCTCTCTCACCCCGCGGCTTTCCACTATGGCCAGCTCTGCCGGCCGGGTGCCCTCGCTCCCTCTGATCCGGTCCTGGAGAGGTTCAAAATCGGGAATGACGACCCGGGCACCTCTTTTCGTAGCCTCCCCTGTCGTAACTAAGCGGATTAGTCCATCGCTGCCTTCGACTGGGATAAAGGGTAACGCCGGGTAAGTTGATCCCCATGAACATGGGCCAGATCTGTGCTGGATATGACGAAGAATCTGGGGCGTGTGAATAGCTATGGTCTCTGATGGTTGCAATCGAAGCCATTCAAAAAAATGACGGGACGACGACTGGTCCGGCTCCCCTGCTACGATCCCGACATCCTTGTAAATTTGCTGAACTTCGGAGTTGATGCCGCTGAGTGGAATTCGCGTTTTCCATGAACCCCAGAAATCCCTTTGTCCGCGTAATGCTAGTTGACTCGGAGAGTAAAGGGTTTCCCCCACCGGGATGCAGGGCAAGTCGCTTATTCGGTCGGGTGAGGCACCTTCATTATTTGACTGCTTGACGTACGCTTGAAGTCTCTGTACGTATGCATCGGTCCTGTCGCTGTCCTCTCGAAGAGCGTCCTCTATTTGGGATGAACTGGGTTCGGACCTGGCGGCCCACCCGAAAACGCGATCCAGGATCGAATCGCAGCGATCGATTACGTGCCTTGCGGGTAAATGAAGAAAGACGGTGGTGTCTTTGCACCTTACTAGCTCAGCAGGGTTCTTCAAAAAGCCTTCACCATCCAGGGCAACCCCGTATTCCTCGCTCAGTTCTTCCAGCGCGTCCTTCAATGGAGATGCGGCAGCCAGGACGCTGAGGTCGGCTTCAAAATTACGGAAGTCCTTCTTCTCTTCACGAGACAGGGCCCGGTCTCGAGGAAAGGTTGCCAAGCGAGCTGTCAGGAATTCGTCAACCTCCTCAATTCTGGGCACCCTTCTCAGAGTGAGGGCACCTCTTCCCTTGGTCTTCACGATTCCAGACCGCTGGATCTCTGCCGAGGGCCGGTCTAAAGCATTTCCCATGACGGACGCGATGCGCCTGTCGGCGGGCTCGCACAGTTCATCTAACCTGCGCGGACATTCTGAAGTGTTCGGCCACACCGGGAGCATTGCCAGCCTGCGCAGTGTCCGGGGCTTCAATTGCCTCCAGTTCCCGCGAAGCCAGTGCCAAAACGATTTTCGCTGATCGGCAGTCGCGTTCTCCAAGTCGGCTTGGTTGAGATAGTTGTCAATAGTGAACGGCTTCGGCTTCCAACCTCGCCTGCGAAGCAGCCGGTGGTCTCCCAGGGCATGATGCAAGATCGGTCCGACTTTTCTGTTCTGTAGACCGGAGGGGAGTATCGATCCGCTGTAGAGTGTTTTAAGCTGGCGGAGTTCGGAATTTGAATCCGGAAGATGGACGTTCTCGATTACTTGTTCTTCAGCTTCTAACCCGCCGTTCTGGGTGGCTAGGTAGGCCACATCCAAGTATTTCCTGGCGGTGGCCGCACTGCTGATGGAGCTCTTCCATTCGGATTCATCTTTCCAACGAAATATGCAATCCTCTTCCTGGTACTGAAGACGGGCGATAACATCGTTCTCGTCGAAAGTAATCAAGGGATCTATGAAACGGTTTTTCGCTAGGCACCTAAGGACGGCTGGGGGGACTGATTTGTCAATTTGGTCCTCGCTTTCTGGACATAGCTCGGACAGAACAGGTGACAACCGTTCCTCATCCCACGTAAATGCGGGAACCAGGATCGACTTCATGCCGCCGGATGGGTTTCGCCTTGGCCCGAGGAAAGCCCGGTTGCGGAGGGCTGGTCCCTTATTTGAGGCCGCAGGCCTTCGCCGCTGTCGCGGCGACCTGGACCTCGGTTGCAGGGGGATGGCCTTCCTTTGGATAGCCCGTCTCAAGATGTCTAGTGTCGAGTCATCGTTTGGCTGGTCCTGGGAAACATACAATTCCATCACCCTGGCACCGTGGCGAGGAATCAGGTAACAGGCCATAATGTCAACGAGGGCCCCGCGGCAGGCGTCATCAATATGGGCGTTTAGGGGATCTTGCCCAGCCACGCCGTGTCTTTCCCCGTCGGACCGATAGGGGCCGGAGAGATGCACGCCCAAACGGGAAAGAGCCGAATCTGCGGTGCCTGAATATCCGATGGGATATCGCCGGGCTCCTCTGACGGCGGCCGGTCGTCCGTGTCTATCGGTAACCCAGGCTATTTCCATTCTGAAGGTCCTCTTTTCCGGTTGGAAAAACTCCGGAATCTCCGGTTTGATTCCCTTGGGAACGGGCCCCCTGAACGTGCAAGCCTGCTCGTACAAAGTTTCTGACCTTACCGTATTGACGTAGGAAGACACCTCGCATTCTCTGCTGAAAAGGGTGAACCCTGCTCGGCCTTTTCCAGCAACCGTCTTAGGTCTTTTCGCTCTCCACTTGAGTTCCACCCTACCGAGCTTATGGTGGTTCAAGCTAAGCGTGTATTGGTCCCGAACCCCAGGGCACACTACGCCCATCAATCTGCCGGGAAGCCCGTGACAAGCTTCCAGGAAAAGCCCGTCGATATATCCCTCAGCCGCCGGGTCAAGCTCGAAAGGCTCTCCTTTGGACACATTGAGTTTCTTTGTTCGGTACGGCACCTCCACGGAGCATCCCGCGGAAGGAGCACTTTCGTCGACTTCGGGACATGGCAGAGTGCCGGGCGAGGGATGGGAATTGGGTCCGTCCTTGTACAGGGTTTGAACCATCCTCAGTCCGTCGGAACGGAGCATTTGGTTAGTTCCCAAGCTAGTGGCATCCCAGCTTCAAAAGAAGCACCGGCCCCGAGTAGCAAACCCGCTAGTCCCATTTAACGCCTCCTTGATTGGTTGTGCCATCCAAGGGCTTTGTCGTGAATTGGCCCGAGTTCCTGGCAGTGTGAGTCGTTGTGCTGACGGTTTTCCCGAACGAAGTCGTACCAACGGTATCGATCGGAATTCTGGGCCTCTACCCTCAAGAGCATGAGGTTGCCAGATGGGTAGCCCCACATCACATCGTTAAATAGATTTCGTACTTGCTCCGGCCGCCGGTTCCTGTAATTGTGCCACCCTGTTGGTGAATTCGTGTTCTTCCGTTTGAATGCGCTGGGAACCGAATGAGCGGAGAACAACCACGTTGTTCACTTGCTGTATTCACGAGAACCTAAAGGAATAGTCTTTCAATAACGGGACCCGATGGTAAGGACTTCAATCGGGAGTGCTAGCCCTTATTTTAAACCCATCTCTACCAGTACGAATAATTGCGTGATCAGGTTCGTGATCGGACTAGGCGACCTTCGTGCATTGTCTTTTTCGTAGATGACCAGAGCCACCAAGCCGGAAATCATTTAGGCTGGATGCTAAAGGGGCAGCTCGGCTCCAGCATTTCTGGGTTACGCCATGCCTTCCCCAAGGGACCAACCCGTTCGAGCAACTACTGCTAGGACACCCACAGGGGCACATTGACCCTGGCGCGCTCCATCTCCCGGCGCGCCACACCCAGGAAGTTCCCTTCGACCAGGTAGTCGTCGAAGACCACCAGCACCGGATTCGCCGTGCTTCGGCCTTCGCAACCACGGTTTAGGGAGTTGGTATATCTTGTTGCGACAGCCGCAGACAACTTGCGACAGCCGCAGACAACGTTGAGAGGTTGTCCCACCGAGCGGACGGTGCAGCATACCCAGCGGTTCGTCCAGAGGTTGTTGCTGAAACCGAAGTGATAATCCCTCTAGCCGACACTGAGGGGTTGGTCTGTTTTTCCAAGGCGGTTGGCTCCATTCTAGATAAACTGGAGTTAACCAAGACGGAATCCCTTTCCCTAGAAATCTGGCCGGAAACCCCGATTCTCTCCAAACCGTCGTTTTCATAACGTCTATTATCGATGATATAGCGGGTGTTTCAACGTAATACATGTACTACTGTGCCGTCTTCTAGCCGCCCAACGGGATGCGCTACTGCGGAAATTGGTGTCGGGGGAGGTGTCTCCAAGGATGGACGGCAGCAAACCGGATTTAGCGTATGCTCAGGAGCAAGTATCATGACCACCTTAGTTGGAATTCACGCAAAGCTCCTCCGAGCGGAGCATCAAATAAGCTGGATAACGGACGAATCCCACAAGCTTTGCGCAGACATCCAGCAGTCAATTGTCAGGGAAGTGCATGAAGACATTGACAAGCAGGTCTGGGTATATCGCGGCGAGATGCGCAGACCTCCTGTTGAGTGGTCGATCATCGTCGGAGAAATCTTGTACAACCTGCGCTCCGCTCTCGATCATCTCGTTTGGCAGTTGGTGCTCGCAAACGGACAAAATCCTGGGCGACACAACGAGTTCCCAATTGTGCTAAACCACGAAAGTTGGGGGCAAACGAGGGGCAGGGCTTTGAAGGGTGTCAGCCAAAGGCATGAGGCGATGATCGGCTTCTTGCAACCGTACAACGCAGGAATCGGTATTCAATTCGATATTGGCATGCTCAAGGTCCTCAATGATCTAGGCAACAAAGAAAAACACAGGCACTTAGTTCTCGCGATGATAGTCTCAAGAGGGATTGAACCGCTTGACTCTCAACTCGATGATATGAGTGCAAGGCCGCCATTTAGGGGTTCGCTCATTACCGGGAGGATTGAAACCGGCAAAGTCTTGCTCGAATTAAACAATGCGAATATGGATATCGTGCCCTCTTTTAAAGTCGACGTAGGTTTTGCAAACATAGACCTACCTGGAAGGACACTTCCACACATCCTGGACAAATGCCTTAGTACCGTTAAGGGATCTGTAGAATTTCTCACGACGCCGATGGGGGATGGCTTGGCTGAACCCCAAAGCATTCCATGACTACCATCACCGAAGCCGACGTTGAAGCTACCGCCCTAGAATGGCTGGCAGGTGGCTTACGGCCCCGGCATCGCCCTTGGTGCACGTGACCTTACCCCGAAGTTAGTATCATTGGCTAGTAGAGTCCAGCCATAGAGCCAGCAAACTCTTTGGGCGTTTTACCCTTCAGGGAACTGTGGGGCCTGACCTCGTTGTAGTCCTGCCGCCAGTTCTCTATGATCTCCCTGGCATGCCTTACACTCATGAACCAGTTGATGTTCAAGCATTCGTCGCGTAGTCGGCCGTTGAAGCTCTCAGCAAAGGCGTTCTCTACCGGCTTGCCAGGACGTATAAAGCTTAACTTGATGCCCCTCCGATAGGCCCACTCATCCATGGCCTTGCTTGCGAACTCCGGGCCGTTGTCCACAGTGATCACCTCAGGTAGTCCCCGTGTCTCTCCCAGTCTCTCCAGGACTCCCACCACTCTGGCGCCTCCCAGAGAGGTATCTACCTCGATGGCTGGGCACTCCCGTGAATAGTCGTCCACTATGGCCAATGCCCGGAAGCGCCGACCGGTCACAGTGCTATCAGAGACAAAGTCCATGGACCACCTCTGATTAGGACGTACAGGAGATGGAATGGTCTCCCGGACCCCTGCCGCCCCTTTGCGCCTCCTCTTCTTCCTGAGCGCAAGCCCCTCTTCACTGTAGATGCGCTCTGTACGCTTGTGATTGATCACCAGGCCTTCTCTCTTCAGCATGATGTGCAACCTGGGACTGCCAAAGCGCTTCCTCTCCCATGCCAGCTCACGCATTCTGCGACGCAGGACAGCATCATCACCCTGCTTCGACTTGTACCGATAGACCGAGGGTGAGATACCAGTAAGCAGACAGGCCCTCCTCTCACTCAGCCCAAGACTCTCTATGGCATATGCCGCTGCCATCTTCCTCACCTTGGGCTTCAGAAGTTTTTTGCCAGCAACTCCTTCAGAGACCAGTTGTCCAACGCCTGCTGGGCCACAATCTGCTTCAGGCGCCGGTTCTCTTCCTCAACGGACCTTAGCCTCTTCAACTCGTTCAACGTCAGCCCGGCGTACTTGGCTTTCCACTTGTAGAAGGTGCCTTCGCTCATGCCGTGCCTGCGGCACAGCTCCCCTGTCTTGGCCCCTGCCTCTGCCTCGTTCAGGACCCCTATGATCTGCTCCTCTGTGTACCTCTTCCGTGCCATGAGCCCTCCTTACTATGTCCTATTTTACCCGGAGGACTCTCTTTACCACTGTTTCTGTTTTCGGGGGTAAGGTCAGACTGACAAGGATAACAATTTGAAGATGACCACCAAAGGTGTTTTCATCAGCTTTGACTACGACCACGATAACGACCTTCGAGGCAACCTGGTCGCTCAAGCCAGGAATCCAGAATCGCCATTCAGCATCACCGATTGGTCGGTGAGACATCGGATAGACGAGAACTGGCGAAGGGAAGTTCGCGACCGGATTCGCAAGGCTGACCTAACTGTAGTGATTTGCGGTGAGCACACACACGATGCACCTGGGGTAGCGGCTGAAATCACCATCGCCCGCGAAGAGCGTAAACCGTACTTTCTGCTGAAGGGGCGGAGGAGGAAGACTTGCACCAAACCGGCAATGGCCCTCAGGACAGAAGAAATGCACAGTTGGACTTGGGAGAATCTGAGGCAACTGATTGCGGCAGCAAGGTAGCTGCGTCCGGGGAATCGGGCGACAGTCTGTTCCAATTCACGGGAGCGACCTACGAAGGCTCATTCAAGGCCGACCTGCTGGAGCAATACAAGCTCTACGTGCAGTCGGCCACCCATTGCGGCGAACATGGTCAGGACCTGGCCGAAGAAGGCCTCGGGGCTGCCCTCGTTGGCCTCCAGGTAGCGGGTCCACTGGGCCTCAGCCTCCGCCAGGGACCGGATCTTCACCCTCCGGTCACGAAGGTCGCAGATGCTCCTGATGGTGTCCGGCCAGCGGCGGCCGATGGCCACGACCACCAGGGTGTCGCCGCCGGCGAGGCGGCCGTTGAGCCTGTGCCAGCCCTGGCGCTGCTGGGTGCCGGTGGAACCGGAGACGCCGACGTCGCGGTAGATGTTGTCTCGGGGCACGCCGGCCCGCTGGAGCTGGAGCTCCTGGGATGCCGGGTCCATCCCCGGGACGCCTTCCTGGAGCTGCCGACTGGTGCGGATGTAGCCGTAAATCTGTGGCATGCCGGGAGTATACGTTTATGACACTTCTCCCGAAATGGGGAAATGGCAGTGTTTCAGGGGTGTTTCATACTCCCCGTTTGCGGAACGAGGTTTCTACTCTGGGGTGACTGTCTTATTCCCATCGAGCGTCGCATTCTTCTCTGGCAGCGGACAAATGCGGCTCTCTCCGCATGTCGCTTTACGCGGTTCCACCTTGGTATCATATACTCAGCAATCCAGTCCTATGGCCGGGTTCCGAGCCGTGCGAAGGCGACCAACTATAGTGGCCATACAGGCTGGCAAAGCCCCCGGTGTGGCGGGTCGTCCGGGCGAGGGCCAGACCGACATTGGCGTAGGTCGCCCGGCGCTCGGCAGCGACGTCAAAGGGAGGGCCCAAGGATGACCGACTTACACCCGTCGACCAATTGGTCGCAATCGGATGCCCAGGAGAAACTCGACCGGCTTTTGGCCGAAATCGAGTCAACCTCGGACCAACAGATCGGCTATCCCGCCAATCAGAAGTTCGACTACTCGCCCCTCCTGCCCTTCCTCAAATACTCGCTGAATAACGTCGGAGACCCCTTTCATGGGAGCAACTACCGGAGCAATACCCACGGAATCGAACGGGAGGTCATCGCATGCTTTGCCGGTCTCATGCGGCTGGACCCGGACGAGGCCTGGGGATACGTCACCTCCGGCGGGACCGAGGGCAATCTGTACGGGCTGTACCTCGCCCGGGAAATGTTTCCCAACGGCATCTTCTACTTCTCCGAGGAAACCCATTACAGCGTTCTCAAGAACCTCAGGGTGCTCAATGCCCGTTACGTGATGATCAAACGCCAAGACGATGGGGAGATCGACTACCGGGACCTGCAGGACATGGTGCGGGTCAACCGGGACCTACCGGCGGTGATCATCGCCAATATCGGCACGACCATGCGCGGGGCCGTCGACGACATTGAACGTATCAAGGAAATCCTCCGTGGCCTGGGAGTGACCCACAGCTACCTCCACGCCGATGCCGCCCTCAGCGGCATGATCCTGCCCTTCGTGCCCGAACCCCAGGCCTACGGGTTCGACGCCGGCATCGACAGTATCGCGGTGAGCGGCCACAAGCTGATCGGGGCGCCGCTGCCGTGCGGTGTCGTGCTGACCCGCCGCGTCAACGTGGAACGGGTCGGCCGCACCATCGAGCTCGTCGGAATCCAGGACACCACCCTGTCCGGCTCGCGCAACGGCCTGACTCCGCTGATGCTGTGGTACGCCCTGAACCATTATGGACAGCAGGGTTTCCACGAGTTGGTAGCAGGCATGCTGGACACTGCGGAGTACGCAGTGGAACAATTCAACCGGCACGGGATACCGGCCTGGCGCCACGCGAATTCGGTCACCGTAGTCTTCCCCAGGCCGTCGCCGGAGGTCCTGCAAAAGTGGCAGATCGCTTCCGAGGGAGATATTGTCCACATCATTACCATGCCTCACGTCACCCGCGGGCGCGTCGACGAACTCATCGCCGACTGCGCCCGCTGACCACGGCCTGTTTTAACAACGAACAAAAGCACCCCGCACAAGGAACATCAAAATGGACCGAATCAACCGGATCACCCGAATCATTGTCCTGGCAAACAACGAGGTGGGTGTCATTGCCGACATAACGGCGACTCTGGCCAACGCCGGCGTCAACCTGGAATCCATCAACACGGAGGCGAGCGCCGAGCGGAAAGCGGTGATCCTGACCACCGACAATGCCGACCACGCGCTCTATGTCCTCAACCAGGCCGGATACAAAGCCGTTGGCGACGAGGTGCTGGTCCTCCGACTCCGAGACGAACCCGGCGCCCTGGCCTCGGTGGCGGAAAGACTGAAACAGGCCGGAATTAACATCCAGAGCATGCACATCCTGAACCGCAGCGGCGGCTATGCGATGATTGCTTTGACCACCGACGACCGATCCCGGACCGAAGCCGCCACCAGCGGCGAGACCATCATCTGACCCTCCGGTCCAGGGAGGTCTGAGGCGGAGCCCGTCTCAAAGACGCCGGGGAGTCTAAACCTGGATTTCCCAGATAGAACTGAATTCCCTGAACATGAGGCCCTCTGGGATGGAGCGAACTATAAAACTGCATACTGAGCCTGTCAACGGCCATGCGATTCGCTCAATTCCCCCACTCTCATGGCGAAACCACCTCCTGACGAGCCTAAAAGTTCGGAATCCCCGGCCCCTGCCCAAGCGTCTCCCTCGGGGCGGCCTATTTGTCCTGAACGACCCCATAACATTGTCACCCATACCGTCACTCCCAGAGTGGACTATCCTGGCGCCAGCCGAAGCCGGCTGATCCGTTCTAGTATCCCGGTCAGCATTTCCCCGGTTGCCAGCACCTCGGCAAGCTGAAACACCAGCCTCCTTGCGTGGCGTACCAGTCGCCCACCCGTCTTGATCAGCCTGGTCTGAAGACTGGTCAGAGTCCAGTGCTTCATATCCTCCGGCAACACCAGCCTTCTCATAAAGTTGCCCAGGTTGTAAGCCAGTACGAACAGCCATAGTCTCACCTGGTTGGCCACGAACTTGTGGCAGGAAAGCCGGGTCCAGTTCAGGGCGTACTTGCCCTCTTTGATCCACTGCTCCGCCGTGCCACGGCCATTGTAAAAGCGGACTATCCCTTTGGGTGGATAGCTCAGGTTGGTCACGATGAAACCAACCCTGGGAAATAGCTCCCCCTGATGCCGCTCTACTTTAGCCACCACTCGCCTGGGCAAGTGCCAACTCTGGGCCTGATAGGCAAAGTCATGGTAGGAGACGATAGGCTCCCGGGATGGCCATTCGGTAGGACGCTCCAGCAAGGGTTGGATCTGCTCCTGAATTACCTGATTGGCGGGAAGCCGGATGGCGTACCCGATCTTTCCTTGTTCCAGATACTCGTATAGCTCCGGCTTGGCAAAAGCAGCGTCACCCCGGAACAGCAACCGCAGTCCTTTCTTCTGGTATCCTTTCACCACCGGCTCAAGGAGTTCCTGCCAGCCATCGGCACTATGCACGTTTCCGGGTCGTAGCGTCGCTCCTTCGCAATCCCCAAACTGGTTGAACAGAAAGAGGGGATGATAGCAGACACACTCGAAGTGCCCGTTGTAGGCGGCTCCTTCCTGCTGACCATGCACTGGACTCTCCGAACTGTCCATGTCCAGAATCACTCGCCGGTGTGGAGTGTGAGCCATGGCCAGCTCCACCCACTGGGGATTCATCAGGGCCAGCCCCTTTAGGTTGTCCTCTTGAGTCAGAGTCTCCGTCTCAAAACGGCTCATGGTGTTGGTTCTGGCGGCGTTGCGGTCTGAGCCTTGCCAGCCCACGACAACTCTCATGGCTGGGTCTTGGGAAAGACGTTGGGCATCGTTGGTATCATCGTAGCCGGCCAAGCGGCTGTAGATGGACTGGCGGAGCAGCGAGACGAGGTGGTGGCGGATATTGCGGCCGGTACGGCTTTCCTGGAGGTAGCCGTCGGCAGTGTCAGTCAGGCCCAGGGCTTCATCCAGTTCTCGGAATGCCAGCAGTCCGGCGTCGGAGGTGATGGTGGCACCATGTAACTCCAGCCGGATTTGGGGATTGAATTGGAGCCGAAGAGAGGCCTTTTCGCCGTCACCCATCGGGTACCTCCAGGGTGCTTACTCTTTATAACTGAAACCCGGCAAGCTATGGAGTTATTATAGCCACCGCGACGGCCACCGGTGTAAAAATAGACAACGGATGAGAAAAAAGCTACGAATTACTTTGGGATTTTTTAGCCATATGGGAAATGTGGGCTAAACCAAAGCCAAGGTGGGAACTACATTTTGGAGCGATGGCAAAGGCACGGCAGGTGTAAACATCAATGCGTCGGCTCGGGCCTGTAACAGGGTTCGGCAGCGATGTCTCACTTCATCCTTGCGGTGTGTTAGCCCGCCGAAGAATGCGTTCATCTTCTCTTGGACTTGGGCTTTTGTTCCCAGGCATTCGTTGGCCGTGACCTCTTCCCTGGCCCAATCCCAGACGGCTTCGTCGGCATTGAAGTCTGGGCTGTAGGCCGGTAAGGCCACCAACCTCAGATGCAAGTCAGGAGTGGCCAAATAGCTGCGAATCGCTTCTCCTCGGTGGGCTGGACCATTGTCCCAAATCACTACCAGAGGTCCAGGATGGTTTTCTCGTAGCTGCTGTAAAAAGGCGGTGGAGGTCTCGGCATTGCTGTTTCCAGCTATTTCCCTGGCTTCCACCTCCCCACTCTCCAGACAAACTCCCGAGTAGTAGCAGGCCTTCTCTCCCCACCGGGGACTGGTGGAGTCCACCAAAGTAGGCTGACCTCGCAACACCCATTTGCCCCTCAGGTCGGCATCGGCCCGAAAGTGGGCTTCGTCCACGAAGAAGATCTTGGCCCCTATCCTTTCGGCCTCCTCTCGGATTTGGCTGTACTGGATAATAAAGGCTTTCCGCTCTTCATCCTTGGCTTTCAAGAGGCGTTTTTTGGGCCGCTTCAGCACAAAGCCCAGCCGGTGTAGGTAGTTCAAGCAGCTGCTCCGACTGAGCCCCAGATCAAAGCTCTGCTTGAGGAATTGCCTCACTACTTTCCAGTTCCAGTTGGACAATTCAACTCCCGCCTCTCCAGGCGGATTTAGCACCGCGGACTTCAGTTGGTCTTGTTGCCCGGCGTTCAGGGCGGGGGGGAACCTCCAGTGTGTTCAAAGACCATACCCTGGGCCCCGGCCCGGCGAAAACTGGACAGCCAGTCTCCTATCGTGTGAGAGTCTCTCTCCAAAGCCTCAGCCACTTGAGTGACCGACCACCCTTGGACCAACAACCATAGGCCATGCCAACGCTCCCGCTCCCGTGGTGTTGGCGCTCGATACATCTGTTCCCTTACGTCACCTACATCCAGTTGCCACTTTTCCAGGAGTCGCGCCATATCCTTCATACCATCCTCCACCGCCACTCAACTTCTTTTACAGGATAGCGCAACTCCTCTACGGGTTCGCTTTATGCGGGTTTCACCTTATCTTTGGTTTAGTACTACAACGACGGGTTCAGGGTGGCGGCTCCATCCTGCCTTCACGGCGGGAGGAGCGGCGTCTTTCGTGGGAGCGGCGGGCCTGCTCGTTACGTAGTTGAGACTCCACCGCCTGCGCCGCGAGGTCCCCGGCAAAGATGGGCTGGACCGGGTAGTCGCCCTTCCCGAACACGGGGAAAACCGGAAAGAGCCGCAGCGCCCACGCCATGTTGTTCAGCAGCAAGTCCCACTCCCCAAAGACCAGGGTGGGCCGGATGATGGCGTAGGGTAGTATCCCGGTATCCCTGAGAATCTCCTCCACCTGCCCCTTGCCCCGGAAGTAGGGCAGCCTGGAATCGGTTGAAGCGTTGGCCACCGAGAAGTGGACCATCCTGCCAACGCCCGCGCCTGCCGCCGCCTCAGGTGAACCGCCGGCACCTGGCCGCCTCAGGTGAACCGCCGGCACCTGGCCGCCGAAGGGTTCGTCCCGCTCCGGGCGGTTGGTCAGAGACCTCACGTTAATGCCTTCGTCCAGCAGGCGCCGGGCGACATACCTGCCGGGGTAGCTGAAGGCGCCAGTTACTATGGCAATGTCAGGGTGCTGCACGGTGGCGAAGTCCTTGCCTCCTGTCCTGACTGGCGATAGGTAGCGCCACGTCTGTGCTAGTGGCTGTTCTGTGAAGTCTCTCGGAGGCTGCCACCTATTGCCATCACAGTGTCCGCCTGTTGCATGTCTCTGGCAAGACCGGCTCCATCGACCTGCCGCCCCTGCCAAACCGCAGGCCCGCTGTCCCTTCTCAACTCCTTTCGTCCGCGAAACTCACTCAATCCGCCCGCCCTGCGGCTTTCTAGGTCTTCCACCTGCAACCGTACGTCCGCTATCAAGTTACCATGTTCCTCTTCCAGTCGACGGACCTGTTCCACAAGCGGGTCCGTCTGCTGCGACACCAACCGACTCGCCTCGGCCATGTCCCTTTCGACCATCAAGGCGACAACGATCATCACGAAACTTCGAAGAGGGTCGCATAGTGGCCGTTACCTCAGCATTTGAACGTACAAGGTAAGCCGTTTGCTGATGGCCTCTGCGAGTCCCTGGGGGGACAGCCCACAACCTTCCCCAGAGCCTGTTACTCAGAACTATTATCGGGGTGCAATACAGCACCCCCCATAGCTTTCTAATGAGCTCGTTCTAAAAATCGGGCATCGTCACTGATTGGCCTGGCCGGGGAATCAGCAGCAACCCAGCACATCCAGCTGGGTACCGCTATCAGATTGGTAACAGAGCATAATCCCCTGCTTCAGGCCAAACAAAACGCTACCCTAGTATTACAACGTCAGTTCAGGGAGGGATGTGGGGTGATGCCCGCATGGCGGCGCGGCGCTTGGCATGGGAGCGTTTGGCCCGTTCGTTACTGTCCTGCGTATCCTCAAGCCACCGCAGCAACTCGGTTGGCCCGAACCGTTCCCGGGGCAGCATTTCCCGCACCACCCGGTAGACCTGCGGCCTCGTGATCCGGGGCATCTTTTTCCCCCCAAGCCTGTTGCAGGCTCAGCAGAAAAGCTCCGCCCAGCAGGCACAGGGCCACGTGGTGATGCCAGCCAGCCCAGGTGCGGGTCTCGTACTCGTCCAGGCCTACGTCGCTTTTCTCCGTCTCAAACTCCGTTTCTATACGCCAACGGGAGCCTCCCACGTATGCCAGGGTCTCCAACGGGGTATCCTCCGGAGCATTGGACAGGTAGTAGCGGGGTTCGCTGCCGTCCCGGTTCCGGCGGTAGACGGCCCAGTGGATTTCGCCGGGCTTGCGCCTGCTGGTCGGTCGCACCCTCTGGGCGCTGAAAAGGTAGCTGCGTGGCCCCTGGCTTCCCTCGGCCACCGTAATCTCACGCCAGGCCTCCTCCGGCAACTCGTCGCTGCGCTGCTCCATGGTCCGGCGCTGACCGTCTCGCAGCCTGGGTTTGCGGGGACGCCCGAATCCCTGATACTCCGCACTGGTCCAGGCAGGCTCCGGCGGCCACACCGTAAAGCCGGACGGAACGTCCAGCACGTACCACATCCCCAAGGCCGCCAGGCCCTCCCGGAAGGACGGCGACATCCCGAAGGCGTCGTCCGCCGCGACCCATCCAGCCTTCAGGTGGCCCCGCTCCTGCGCCCGCCCCACCATCTCCAAGGCCAACTCCGTCTTGGACCGGTAGCCCTGCCTATCCTCCGGCACACCCGCCGCCTCACACCGGTCTTTGTCCGAGGTCCAACTCTCGGGCAGATACAGCCCCTTGTCCACCAATGCCCGTCCCAACGGGCTGACATAGGCCAGGAACATCCCCGCCTGGCAGTTGGCCACCTTCCCCAGCCTCCCGCAGTACTGCCGGGCCACTCCCACCGACTTCCTCCCCTGCTTGGGAAAGTCGCTGCCGTCCAGCACCCACACCCCTTCCGGATGCTCCAGCCGGGTTCCCAGGTACTCCTGCAGCCGTCCTATAATCACCTCATCGTCCCAGGGAGAATCGGTGAGAAACCGCTGCATCCCTCGGGCTGACCCCGGAACCGTCTCCGACAGGTTCTCAGCGTTGCGCCGCTCCCCAGACTGTACCAGCAGGGCCTGGAGATAATGACCGCTGTGCTCCCGCGTCTCCCGGCGGCCAAACAGCGGCGCGAAGTAAGCGTGAAAATCCCGAAATGACCCGTACACCTGCTCGAAAGCTGCCGCATCCACATCCCCACCTCACCCGCCTATTCCCTCTCCAGCTACACAGTCATCCTATCAAACTAACTGACGTTGTAATACTAGAAACCCGGCTGAAAAGCCCTGCTGTGACGGGATGGCGTGGAGGATAACCAGTGGACTGTAAGTCTGAGGCTAAGAGTGACCCAGTTGGCTGCGGCCAATATGAATTGGGTAGTAACGATGGGCGACCCTGGGGCTTGCTGGTCCGGTTTATCGTGAGAGGAGCCTGGAGCCGGAGATATCATCCCCATCTTGGTAGCCACCAGGGTCAGGTTGGCCACCGTGGCCGCCATGAGTAGTTGGAATCGGGTCTTGGCTCGGCCGAAGTAGCGAGATTGGCGGACCCCCAGTTGCGCCAGCCGCGCCAGGCGATGCTCGGCCGCCTGGCGCAGCCTACGGTATTCAGCAAAGCCCTCACTCCGCTGGAAGTCCCGGGCTTGTTGCAAGAGCGCCTCTTGGGGATGCAGGGCTACGGTGCGTCCCGCCCCGTACCGCGCCGCCACGCACTGGGACCGCAGGGGGCATACGCCGCAGACCGCCGGGTCGAATTGGAAACTCCGGGCCAGGTAGGTCCGACCCAACCGGTTGGTCCGGGTGCCGAAGGTCCGCAGGGTGTGGGTAACATTACCGGCTGGGCAGGTGCAGGTTCCTGCCTCCAAGTCGATCTGGAAGTCCTCCTTGGGGAAGCAGGCCTTATTAGGGCGACCCGGCACCTTGGCTATTAGAGTCCGACCAGCATCGGCAAAGGCCTGCCGCGTCCCGCCATCCCCATAGGCCGCATCCCCGATAGTCTCCTCCACCGCTATGCCCGTGTTCTCCTCACTCTGCTCCACCAGTTCCAGGACTCCAGTGTTGTCACCGGCATTGCCGGGCAGGATGTCTACCGCGGTCACCAGTTGGGAATCGGTATCCACCACCACCGCAGCCTTATGTCCGTCGAAGCGTTTGCTGCTGCTTTTACGGCCGTGGCGCATCTCCGGGTCGTGTACCGAAGGGATGCGGTCCCGGCTTACCCCATCCTTCAGGGCTGGGCCATCCTCCTGGCGTTCCACATCCTGCAGTAACAGTTGCCCCAGCAACTCCGCCGCTTCCACTATACCCTGGCGCTGGGGGCTCTCCTCGGGGAACTGACCCTGGACCTGACGGGCCAGCTCCAACACCAGGTCGGCATCGGCTACTATCTTCTGCAGTAAGGCTTGCCGCTCTTTCTGGTTGTCCCAGTCAATCTCTGCCTCTCCCTTCACACTGGAGCCAAAGTAGAGTTCCAGACCGTGTCTCAAGGCCCATTCCTCGGGCCGCGTCCCATCCAGGTCCGAAAGCGCCCGCACTACCTGGACTATGCCGTCGGCCAGCAAGTTGTAGGTGTCCTTGACCGCCCCTCGGCCCAGAATGTAGGTGGTGTCTACCGCCACCTTCATCCGGCGTCCTTTCAGGTATCCGGTCTGCCGGGCGAATTGGAGGCTGCGCTGAAAGACGGCCCGCACCCGGTCGTGGAGGATCAGCTGGGCTCGAAACAGCTGCAGCGTGCTCTTGGCAAAGGGCCGGTCCTCCACCTCAATCCCCAACGCCACCTTCCACCGGATATCAAAATCCGCCCGCTGTTTGGCTTCGGCGTCGCTGACTTTGTCGTAGGCTTGCAACAACAGCGCAGTGGCCACCAGACTTGGGGGCACGCTATCCCGGCCATTGTCTGGGCAATATAGCTCGGCGAACTCTTCGTCTCGAAATAGCTGTCCCCGCAGGGAGGCCAGGAAGCCATAGAAGGAGCCCCGGCCCACATAGTCCAGGTACAGGTGATCCGCTTCCAGCAGCCCTCGTTGCGCCGACCGTACTCCCAGCATCCTCAACCTCCCACACCCATTTATTAAATCTCTTGCCCAGTATATCGGGACAGCCTAGGTCAGGGTACTTTTCGGCCGGAGTTCTAGTATTACAACGACGCTTTCTCAAATTGGTCAGTTTTGGGGCAGAAATCGCTTCGCGGAACGCAAGACCCCAAAGCTGTCAGCCCACGCGCCTAACAGCCATGAAGAGGTGCTCAAGGCCCCTTTTTTGTGATCCGTCGTTGTAATACTAGGACGTAGAAAGCTTTCCCGTTGGTGCAAAAGTTGACGACGCGGTTCGGTTGGCGAAGGTCATATCCAAACTCCTCGTAGTGGTTACGGGTGAGGACATCATTTATCGTGAAGTCCGCGAAGTGATGTTTTGTGATAAAGGGTCGATATAGCGATTCCACTCGGTTTGCCTCGCTATAAATAATTCTCCGACCCCGGGAAAATTCGTTTCGAAGATCGCGGCTCCATTTGATCACCGGGTCGTAAGATTCGTCCTGCTTCTCTAGAAACCCGGCTGAAAAGCCCTGCTGTGACGGGATGGCGTGGAGGATAACCAGTGGACTGTAAGTCTGAGGCTAAGAGTGACCCAGTTGGCTGCGGCCAATATGAATTGGGTAGTAACGATGGGCGACCCTGGGGCTTGCTGGTCCGGTTTATCGTGAGAGGAGCCTGGAGCCGGAGATATCATCCCCATCTTGGTAGCCACCAGGGTCAGGTTGGCCACCGTGGCCGCCATGAGTAGTTGGAATCGGGTCTTGGCTCGGCCGAAGTAGCGAGATTGGCGGACCCCCAGTTGCGCCAGCCGCGCCAGGCGATGCTCGGCCGCCTGGCGCGGCCTACGGTATTCAGCAAAGCCCTCACTCCGCTGGAAGTCCCGGGCTTGTTGCAAGAGCGCCTCTTGGGGATGCAGGGCTACGGTGCGTCCCGCCCCGTACCGCGCCGCCACGCACTGGGACCGCAGGGGGCATACGCCGCAGACCGCCGGGTCGAATTGGAAACTCCGGGCCAGGTAGGTCCGACCCAACCGGTTGGTCCGGGTGCCGAAGGTCCGCAGGGTGTGGGTAACATTACCGGCTGGGCAGGTGCAGGTTCCTGCCTCCAAGTCGATCTGGAAGTCCTCCTTGGGGAAGCAGGCCTTATTAGGGCGACCCGGCACCTTGGCTATTAGAGTCCGACCAGCATCGGCAAAGGCCTGCCGCGTCCCGCCATCCCCATAGGCCGCATCCCCGATAGTCTCCTCCACCGCTATGCCCGTGTTCTCCTCACTCTGCTCCACCAGTTCCAGGACTCCAGTGTTGTCACCGGCATTGCCGGGCAGGATGTCTACCGCGGTCACCAGTTGGGAATCGGTATCCACCACCACCGCAGCCTTATGTCCGTCGAAGCGTTTGCTGCTGCTTTTACGGCCGTGGCGCATCTCCGGGTCGTGTACCGAAGGGATGCGGTCCCGGCTTACCCCATCCTTCAGGGCTGGGCCATCCTCCTGGCGTTCCACATCCTGCAGTAACAGTTGCCCCAGCAACTCCGCCGCTTCCACTATACCCTGGCGCTGGGGGCTCTCCTCGGGGAACTGACCCTGGACCTGACGGGCCAGCTCCAACACCAGGTCGGCATCGGCTACTATCTTCTGCAGTAAGGCTTGCCGCTCTTTCTGGTTGTCCCAGTCAATCTCTGCCTCTCCCTTCACACTGGAGCCAAAGTAGAGTTCCAGACCGTGTCTCAAGGCCCATTCCTCGGGCCGCGTCCCATCCAGGTCCGAAAGCGCCCGCACTACCTGGACTATGCCGTCGGCCAGCAAGTTGTAGGTGTCCTTGACCGCCCCTCGGCCCAGAATGTAGGTGGTGTCTACCGCCACCTTCATCCGGCGTCCTTTCAGGTATCCGGTCTGCCGGGCGAATTGGAGGCTGCGCTGAAAGACGGCCCGCACCCGGTCGTGGAGGATCAGCTGGGCTCGAAACAGCTGCAGCGTGCTCTTGGCAAAGGGCCGGTCCTCCACCTCAATCCCCAACGCCACCTTCCACCGGATATCAAAATCCGCCCGCTGTTTGGCTTCGGCGTCGCTGACTTTGTCGTAGGCTTGCAACAACAGCGCAGTGGCCACCAGACTTGGGGGCACGCTATCCCGGCCATTGTCTGGGCAATATAGCTCGGCGAACTCTTCGTCTCGAAATAGCTGTCCCCGCAGGGAGGCCAGGAAGCCATAGAAGGAGCCCCGGCCCACATAGTCCAGGTACAGGTGATCCGCTTCCAGCAGCCCTCGTTGCGCCGACCGTACTCCCAGCATCCTCAACCTCCCACACCCATTTATTAAATCTCTTGCCCAGTATATCGGGACAGCCTAGGTCAGGGTACTTTTCGGCCGGAGTTCTAGTATTACAACGTCAGTTCAGGGAGGGATGTGGGGTGATGCCCGCATGGCGGCGCGGCGCTTGGCATGGGAGCGTTTGGCCCGTTCGTTACTGTCCTGCGTATCCTCAAGCCACCGCAGCAACTCGGTTGGCCCGAACCGTTCCCGGGGCAGCATTTCCCGCACCACCCGGTAGACCTGCGGCTTCGTGATCCGGGGCATCTTTTTCCCCCCAAGCCTGTTGCAGGCTCAGCAGAAAAGCTCCGCCCAGCAGGCACAGGGCCACGTGGTGATGCCAGCCAGCCCAGGTGCGGGTCTCGTACTCGTCCAGGCCTACGTCGCTTTTCTCCGTCTCAAACTCCGTTTCTATACGCCAACGGGAGCCTCCCACGTATGCCAGGGTCTCCAACGGGGTATCCTCCGGAGCATTGGACAGGTAGTAGCGGGGTTCGCTGCCGTCCCGGTTCCGGCGGTAGACGGCCCAGTGGATTTCGCCGGGCTTGCGCCTGCTGGTCGGTCGCACCCTCTGGGCGCTGAAAAGGTAGCTGCGTGGCCCCTGGCTTCCCTCGGCCACCGTAATCTCACGCCAGGCCTCCTCCGGCAACTCGTCGCTGCGCTGCTCCATGGTCCGGCGCTGACCGTCTCGCAGCCTGGGTTTGCGGGGACGCCCGAATCCCTGATACTCCGCACTGGTCCAGGCAGGCTCCGGCGGCCACACCGTAAAGCCGGACGGAACGTCCAGCACGTACCACATCCCCAAGGCCGCCAGGCCCTCCCGGAAGGACGGCGACATCCCGAAGGCGTCGTCCGCCGCGACCCATCCAGCCTTCAGGTGGCCCCGCTCCTGTGCCCGCCCCACCATCTCCAAGGCCAACTCCGTCTTGGACCGGTAGCCCTGCCTATCCTCCGGCACACCCGCCGCCTCACACCGGTCTTTGTCCGAGGTCCAACTCTCGGGCAGATACAGCCCCTTGTCCACCAATGCCCGTCCCAACGGGCTGACATAGGCCAGGAACATCCCCGCCTGGCAGTTGGCCACCTTCCCCAGCCTCCCGCAGTACTGCCGGGCCACTCCCACCGACTTCCTCCCCTGCTTGGGAAAGTCGCTGCCGTCCAGCACCCACACCCCTTCCGGATGCTCCAGCCGGGTTCCCAGGTACTCCTGCAGCCGTCCTATAATCACCTCATCGTCCCAGGGAGAATCGGTGAGAAACCGCTGCATCCCTCGGGCTGACCCCGGAACCGTCTCCGACAGGTTCTCAGCGTTGCGCCGCTCCCCAGACTGTACCAGCAGGGCCTGGAGATAATGACCGCTGTGCTCCCGCGTCTCCCGGCGGCCAAACAGCGGCGCGAAGTAAGCGTGAAAATCCCGAAATGACCCGTACACCTGCTCGAAAGCTGCCGCATCCACATCCCCACCTCACCCGCCTATTCCCTCTCCAGCTACACAGTCATCCTATCAAACTAACTGACGTTGTAATACTAGCTTGGCGGGAACGGGGCAGCGACCAAGTATTTGACGCTTCGCAGGCGTCGGATGGTATGTTGCGAGTAATTGCCCTGGTATCGCTTCTGTTGCAGCCGGAGGAGACCATGCCGGACGTTTTGATTCTCGACGAACCGGAGTTGGGTTTGCATCCCTATGCCATAGAGATAGTGGGCGGGCTGATCGGCGCAGTGTCAAAAAGCATTCAGGTGGTAGTGGCCACGCAATCCGCCGCACTGGTCAATTGCTTCGAGCCTGAAGACATCGTGGTGGTCGAGCGTGAGGGCCGGCAATCGGTATTCAGGCATCTCGATTCCGAAAAGTTGGGGGAGTGGCTGGACGACTATTCGCTCGCCGAATTGTGGGAAAAGAATGTGCTGGGTGGACAACCCTGATGCCCGTCAGATTGAATTTCGTAGTGGAAGGACCAACGGAACGCCGGTTCGTGGAGAACATCCTGCGTCCGCACCTGGCCGACCGCTCCATCTGGGTTACCGCCCGGTGTGTTGAGACGAGCCGGTCGCGTGGCCGAAAATACAGTGGAGGTATCCGGGATTATACGAAGGCAAAGAGGGACATTGAGCGCTGGATGAATGAAGACCAAAACCCCGATGCGCGTTTCACCACCATGTTTGACCTTTACGCCCTGCCTGGAGATTTCCCTGGTTACGAAGATGCCAGACAAGAGCACGATCCCTATGCTCGCGTTCGGCTTCTTGAGGATGCTTTAGGGGAGGACATATCCGACCAGCGGTTCGTTCCTTATCTCCAACTTCACGAATTTGAAGCGCTATTATTTTGCGACCCCCAAAAACTTGAAGAGCGGTTCTACCGGCATTCCGCAGGAATCGGGAGGCTCGCCCAAGCTGCCGAGCAATCTAACCCTGAGCTAATCAACGATGGGAACGAAACTGCGCCGTCTAAGCGAATAATCAGAGAAATACCGGAGTATGAATCCGACAAAGCATCATCCGGTCCGACAGTAGCCGAGAGGATAGGGTTGCCCACTCTGCGAATGAAGTGCCAGCATTTTGCAGAATGGATTAACAAGCTGGAAGCTCTCACCCAAAGTCCGCAGGCTGGCGGAGGTGGAACTGAGATGACAACCGATACCAGTGAGAAAGGCCTTGAAACCCTCATCTGCACGGTGCTGACCGGTTTCGCTCACGATCCGGCGCCAAAGGGCGTGATTCAGGAGCGCCCGGCGGACTACAGCCCGGGTTGGATACCCGGCGACCCACAGGACTATGACCGGGAGCATTGCGTTGACCTGGCCCAGCTTTCCGCCTTCCTGCACGAAACCCAGCCCGACGTTGCGCCGTCGCTGGATTTGGGGGAGGACAACCCGGCGCGGCGCCGGTTCCTGGCCCGGCTACAGGGGGAAATCGCCAGGCCCGGCACTATCGACGTGCTGCGCCAGGGGGTCAAACACGGGCCGCATTCCATTGACCTGTTCTACGGCACGCCGTCGCCGGGGAATGTGAAGGCCAGCGTCCTTTACAGCCAGAACCGCTTCAGCGTCACCCGCCAACTCCGCTACAGCATGGACAACGCCCAATTGGCGCTGGACCTGTGCTTGTTCATCAACGGCCTGCCGGTTGCCACCTTCGAGCTGAAGAACAGCCTCACCAAGCAGACGGTTGACGGCGCGGTGGAGCAATACAAGCGCGGCCGAAATCCCCGTGAGAAGCTCTTCGAGTTCGGGCGCTGCCTGGTCCATTTCGCCGTGGACGACCACGAAGTGCGGTTCTGTACCCATCTGCGGGGCAAGGATTCCTGGTTCCTGCCCTTCAATAAGGGCTGGAACGATGGCCGTGGCAACCCGCCCAACCCCAACGGCCTCAAGACCGATTACCTCTGGAAGGAAGTCCTAACCCGGGACGGCCTGACCAACATCATCGAGAGCTACGCTCAGATTGTCGAAACGAAGGACGACAAGACCGGACGGAAGCGGCGGACGCAGATCTGGCCCCGCTACCATCAGCTTGACGTGGTGCGCAAGTTGCTGGCGGACGTTTCCTGTAGAGGGGCGGGAACCAGATACCTGGTCCAGCACTCAGCCGGCAGCGGCAAGTCCAATTCCATCGCCTGGCTGGCCCACCAAATCATTGGCTTGGAGAGTAACGGCGCTTCCATATTCGATTCGGTCCTCATCGTCACCGACCGAAGGATTCTGGACAAGCAGATTCGAGATACTATCCGGCAATTCGCGCAGGTACGTTCGGTTGTGGGCCACGCCGAGACTTCCGGTCACCTCCGTACCTTGCTGCGCGAGGGCAAGAAGATAGTGATTACCACAATCCAGAAATTTCCCTTCATCCTGGATGCCATCGGCGACGAGCACCGGGGCCGGCGGTTCGCCATCATCATCGACGAGGCCCATTCCAGCCAGGGAGGGCGCGCTTCGGCGTCGGTATCCGCGGCGCTGGGAGAGGCCGGCACGGATGAGGATGAAGAAGATACCACTGAGGACAAGATCAACCGGCTCATGGAGTCCCGGAAGCTGCTGACTAACGCCAGCTACTTCGCCTTTACCGCAACCCCGAAGAACAAGACCTTGGAGATATTCGGCGCGCCGGAACCGGAGGGTGAGAAGATAACAGACTCAATAGTATCTCAATTGCGTGCCGGACACCCTGACACGGCCATGGGTACTGTGCGACAGCTATTAGAGCTTGCGATGGCGGTAAAAATAATTGCCATCGACCGAACCGGGGAAACAGCTAAGCGATACCAAGATTTCGATGAAGCCAACTACTTGCACAAGTCAGTCCAACACAGGTCCGCGCCGAGAGAAGACAATTTCGTCAGATTGAGCGAGATAAAGAGAGAGTACGGGCTAGAAAGAATTCCTGGGCAGTTTGCTTGGATACTAACGTCGGACGGTTCAAGGCTTCGCAGTATGGAGCAGGTAATTGAATTTGTTGCTCAGCACTATGATGGGGAACAAACTGGGCAGCGCTTCAGATATAACCAATATATGCTACTCTGGGAGGTGTTGAACAAATGGGGGCACATGTCTAGGTCAGCGTCAAGGCGCAAACTAGGAACTCGATCTAGCGAAGGGTATCTCCGGGAACACCTTGTCGAGAAATCCTCAGTAGGATTGGACGCCCCTTTGTCGTTAGCGATCTTGCTGTTGGACTCGACACTCTCGACATTGGCATACATAGCTTTTGATCTCACCGGTAATGAACACAATGCAGAGCTACAACCTCTTGAGCAATTGATGAAAGACATTGATGCATCAATCGATGATGTTGAACCTGAACTGTTGGCGAACGATTTTTGACTGCGCTGGCCTAATACCTCGTCGATTTTGGAATGAGTGGTAGAACTGCCAGCGATGTTATTCAACGAAACAGCGGCATGCACTGCATGCACTAAAGGTGTTTGCATGGAATGGGGACAGGGGCTAATCGTGGACATGGACTCGTTTAGAACGAATCCCTCATGCGCCGTTTGGAATGGAGAATGAAGCTCCAAGGTATGTGTATTCGGTGCCCTCGTAGACTTGGTGAAGCCAGAATTGAAGAACGATGTCCTCTACTGGGAACCGCTACTCCACGGAGCAAAGTCGCTCGAGTTCGCCGCAAGGAGGTTCCAGTTCGATTTGGGGATTGTCGAGCGTAGTGTGGCGTACGACTTTTCCCATCGACCATCGGGTTAGGCCGGGGGAGATACCCAATGGCCCACATGAAGTGGTTTGGAGACGTCTATACGTACACCCACCGCGCTTTGCTTCACGCGATCGCCGAGCCTGGTGAATGGTTTGTCCACCCCATGTTATTTCGCAGCGAAGGAAAGAGGCCTCGACAACCTGGCGGAGGGCTTGATGCCGCAACTTACGCGGATGCAATTGGACTGCCCTTTGAGCATGTGCTCAAAGGCAACGACCGGACTCGTCAACGACTGGAAGGCGATGTCGCCGTTCATCCTGAGTGCCACTTGTTTCTTGACCCTGATACTGGCATTTGTGAACGCGAAGCCCAGGAAGATACTTCCTAGCCAAACACCGCCAAGGGAAGATAGTGATGGTTTTTGACCACGCCTACCCGGACGGCGGAGCGGCACGTCAGAAAGTCCTAGCTAAGTTGCTGCTGTTTGCCGACAATTGTTTACCGAGCGCAGCCGTGATGGTGCGGGAGCATCGCTGCGTCTGCTACGTCTTGGTATCCACGGACAGGGCAGTTTTGGCAGACGCCATGCAAGGGATGCGCGACGAACTCCGCATCCCTTGCCGCTGGCTCGTGCCGGGACCATGAAATTCATCTCCCCAAGGCTGTCTGGTAACCAGGGTTGGTGAATCCTCTATGGACACTGTGTCCAAAGCGCGAACGTCGGAGAAGCCTGGGCTTTGCATACTGATTT
Source organism: Dehalococcoidia bacterium (assembly GCA_963665155.2). Taxonomy (GTDB): domain Bacteria; phylum Chloroflexota; class Dehalococcoidia; order Lucifugimonadales; family UBA3495; genus UBA1141. The sequence goes on from OY761986.2 coordinate 216,913, forward strand.
TGGTTCCGGTGCTGATTTACCAACCCCGGCAGTTTGTCACCTACGAAAACCAGCACTGGTTTCGGAATTCTTGTAACGTCGGACTAAACGCCTTCCGTCTTTGGTTGTGTCAACATCGCGGAGTAACCCCGCTCATCGACCACGTGGGTCACCGACACCCGGCCCCGGCTGTCGTAGCCGGTGGTGTAGGCGAACTCCACCTCGGCGCCCCAGGGAACGCGCCCGCCGATGCGCACGGTGCCGCCGCCTGGGTTGCTGCCGCTGTGCGGCCCGCCGGCGCCCTTGACCACCACGCCGTTGCGTGAACCCTTCTTCCAGGCCATCACCTTCAGTTCCACCGGCGCCACCTGCTCCGCCGCCGTGGGCTGGAACAGGACACCGTGCAGCCGCCGCAGCACGTCCCCTGACGCGTTCCGCTGGCCGTTCATGATCTGGGAGAGATGGCCGGTGCTGATGCCCGCCAGCCGGGCCACCTGGTTCTGGGTAAGGTAGGCCGCCGGCGAGTTACCCCGTGTTACCGGAGCACTTTTCCGTCGGCCCCCTTCCGAACCGGACGTGCGACTTTCACCGCATCCGGCTCTCCAGTGTCTTATGCTTCGCAGTTGGGTACATGGTTGGCGTTGGCCCCCTGTTTCAGCGGACGCCCGGCGTGGATGTCCGCGTGGCAGGACCCACAGCCCACCAGCGTCTTGCGACGCCGCTGGGCCATCATCACCACCCAGGTGGGCCGTTCAGCCCGGCCTTTCTGTCGCAGGTCTTTCAATGCCCGTATGTGGTGCACCTGGACTTTCACCCTGGAGCCGCAAAGCTCGCAGGTGTCGGCCAGCAGGCGCTGTACGAGTTCCGTCCGACCGTTGATGATGGGGGGATGTTCGTCAACCAGGGTAGCCGTGGTGTCGCGCGCCAGGGATACGCCTCCCCAGTAGGTTGCCAGCGGTTTCTGGCCTGGGTGTTCTTCCTTCACCATCAAGACCTTTCGGGGGCCTTGTTCCGTCTGAATCGTGGTCTTGTACGGCTTGAACACCTGGGGGACGCTGATTCTCAGCTTGCCCGCCAGGGTCTTGGCCAGTGACATTCCCATGACCCACTGTAGATAGCTTAGAGTGCCCAGCTTGGCCGCCAGCCGGTAGTAGTTGGCGACGCCCCGGAACTCCGCCTGATACAGGTGCACGATGCTGTAGGGCGAGTCGTGCCGCCGTTCCCCGCGGTGCCAGGGTTTGCCTTTTGCCATGTATTTGGCGCTTTTGACGCGTACAATGTCCCGGGGGACGCGCAGCCCGATGACGCCGTTGACCGCGCGGCGGCCCTGGGCGTCGAGCTTGGTTGCGCTCTCCTGGACGGTGACCTCGTAGCCGAGGAACCGTGCTGCCTCGGTGCGGCCGTGGGTGAGCAGGGTCTTGGACTCGGAAAGCTCCAGCTTGAGGCTATCGCCCAGGAACTCCCCTATCCGGTTCTTGATTTCCTCGGCCTCGTTCCTTGGCCCCGCGAATCCGAGCAGGAAGTCGTCGGCGTACCGAATGTACCGCAGGCGCCGGTATTCCGGGTCGTGGGTGTTGCCATAGGGCAACGACCGAAGGATAGGGCGCAAGGACGCCGCCTCCTTTTCACGTCCGGCTTTCCGCAGACCTTGCATCTGACGGACGGTCCTGCCATATTCCGGGTTTTGCCGCCGCCTTTCACCCCGGTTGTAGGCGGGCAAGAGCACTCCCTCCACGAACCTGTCCAACCGGTCCATGTAGATGTTGGCGAGCATGGGACTCACGATGCCGCCCTGTGGCGTGCCACTGTAGGTGGCGTGGCGCTTCCAGTCCTCCAGGTAGCCAGCCCGGAGAAGCTGGGAGACCAGCCGCAGGAAGCGGTTGTCGCGGATTTTCTCGCGCATTATCTCCAGCAGCACCGAATGGTCGATGTTGTCGAAGCAGCCCGAGATGTCCCCCTCGACGAGCCAAGTGGTGCCTGTCCAGGTGCGGGAGATTTCCGTGAGCGCCGTGTGGCACCCCCGGTGGGGCCGGAAGCCGTGCGACCGGTCGCTGAACTGCGGTTCGTAGTACGCCTCCAGTAGGAGACGCATCACTTCTTGCAGCACCTTGTCCGACCACGTGGGCAGGCCCGGGGGCCGCCGCTTCCCGTTGGCTTTCGGGATGTATACGCGGCGGGACGGAGTCCACCGGTAGCGCTCGAAGCGGAGGGCCTCGATGATTGCGCTGATGTCCTCCAGTTTCATCCCATCTGCGGTTTCCCGCGTTGCGCCTGGAGTGAGCGCGCCGTCGTTGCTGGCGATGCGCCCGTAGGCCATGAGGTACAGGTCCGGGTTCCAGAGTTGGCGGTAGAGGTCGTTCACGGGCAGGCCCCGTGTACCTCGGTCGCGAATGATTCCCAGTACGGTTGTGGCGTTGCGCATCTCGCGCACCTTCCTTTCTGAGTTTCGAAGACACCTGCCTCCCTTTGCCATGTACCAGGCTTTCCCTGGCTCAGACTACTACGGAGGCTCCGTTGCCATAGGACTCGCGTCCCGTAGGCAATCCAATGTTCCTCGATAGCAAACGTGATAGCGCGACTTAGGTGCCTCTTTCGTTCCCTTGAGCGGGGTCATTCCCCGCTGTCTACCTGTCGGGAAATCCCGGCCACCTACAGCCATTGGCCGGTGAACAGGTAGCTTCGCGTTGTAGGTGTTGTAAGCGAAGGACGGCACGTTTCATCACTGAGAACTGAGGTTCAAGCAGTGTAGCTTTCACCATATCGCGCGGGTCTTGCGGAGCACCGGCCTAAACACCTTCAGCCGGTCTCCGCTTTTCCCACATGCTATGGTCCCCTTTGGCTTTCGCCGCCAGGTAAGTGGGCTGACCCAGGGGCATCTTCCCGAGCCCCTCTCGCCTTGAGCAAGGATTTAACTATCGAGTGACATTGCGCACCTGTAACCGTGGGCATCCATGCGGTCCCACAAGGCGCGCGGGTCAACGTCGCGAGTTTGAGCGGCCTCGACCCTGGCCGGGCCGTCCAGCGCCGCCTCGATCTTGGCCTGGAAGGCAGGACCCATGTTCCGCTGGCCCCGCGAGGCCTGGATCAGGTAGCCGTAGGACACCCCGGCCCGCTCCGCCAGGCCCTTGAGGCTCATGCCCTTCTCTCGGGCGCGCTCCCGGATGTAGGTGGTTTCCCCTTTCACCGGGCCGCCCTGGCGGTTTGCGCACACGGCGGGCGCGATCTCCACCTGACCGCCCAGAACCTTCTCCACCCGGGCCTGGACCGCCGGGCTCATGTTGCGGCGACCCCGGCATACGTCGGACATGTAGCCTGCGGACACCCCCACCCGCTGGGCCAGGTCCTTCTGGCTCAGGCCCAACTCACGGGCCTGCTCCCGGATGGAAGTACTCTCGCCCTGCACCAGCCCGCCCTGGCGGTAGACGATCCCCTGCCCCGGCACCTCGCCCAGGACCGCCATGGCCCTCTCCCGCAGCATGGGAGACCAGGGCCGGCGCCCGCTGGCCACCGAGGACAGGTAGCCGTAGTTCACGCCCATCTTCTCCGCCAGTTCCTTCAGGGTGAGGCCCTTACGCCGGGCCGCTGCCCGCAGTTCGCTCTCGGGCTTGCCCCGGTGCGCCGTCTCTTTCTCCGTTCCGGCGTGCGCCTCCGTGTGCTGTAGAGTGTCGATGTCGCCGTGGCCGTCTCCCAAGCCGTTGAGGCTGGCCGTCACGTTGTGGGTGATCTCCGTCCTGTCGATGATGGTAATCGCCTTCATGTCGCTTCCTCCGAAAGGCGAAAAGCGAGGCCGGCCCGAATGGACCGACCCCGCTCTCCGGTTAAAGATGCAGGTCGTTGGGTGCGGTCCATTCAGCCGCTCTGGTGTCCGCCGGCGAAACACGAAGAGCGGGGCCGCCTCCCCCTCAGTTGGGAGAGACGACCCCGCTCGTTGGCGCCTATTCGATTGTCAGTGGCGGCCCCACGGAGCCGCCCCGGTTGCCGCCGCGCCGTGCTTTGGGCAGCGGCCCTGGGTTACCGCCGGTTCACGGGTTGCTCCAACCGGCCCGTAGTGAAAAGAGATTCCAGGTTATGGTCGTTATCCAGCACCTCCTAGTTGTTCTCGTTGATCCGTCGCCTGTTGCTGACGTTGTTGTCGCCGATGGCCTGCCACAGCTGCTGCCCTTCGCGGGGAGCGACGCCATTCCACCGGCCATCGATACCCTCCCGTGTCTCACCGCGCTGGACACACTACGCCCACGGTCTGGGTCCGCCATGTAAATGCCGGAATAGTGGGTTGGCGCAAGACGCACCAGGCCCAGGGTCGAGCGCCGCAACGGAGGACAACGGAATGAGCGTTGGCGGAAGGCGCGGTTAGCCCAGGGTGAAGGTCAGCCGCTCAATCCAACCGCCGGGCGCAAGACGCACTGGGCCCAGGGCATTACAGTGCAATGTAGAACGCCGATTTCGGGGGTTGGCAGGAATGCGGTTCGCCGAGGTTGAAAGTCGCTGGGCAACCGCTGTGAGAGGAAATGGGAGAGGAACGCACTGGGGCCAGCGGCCACGCCGCTGGAAACCGCGTTGCAATGGCAAGCGTCCGATCTGCTGTTCTCCAGCGACCGGAGCGTGTTGAGAATGCGGTGCCGCTGCTCTTTGTGCGGCAGCTATGCCGCAGTGATGATGAGACAGCCGAAACTTGTCAGCATTTCCGACCGTAGCGTGAAGGGGCAGCGAAGCATGTCAACCGCTCCGCCAAGGAAACCGATGGGTAATGGGAAGCTGGGGTCGCCGTGCTGTTTCCGGTTGCCACCTCCTCGAATCAGTCCGTGGGGCAGGAATGTCGCCATGGATGGGGATACCGGGTGAAGCGCACTGGCGCCTCGGGGAATGTCTCTCGCAGACACCCGTCGGGAGAGCGGGGCTCGATCCCTCTGAGCAGGTCCGGCATGGGCGGCCATTCGGAGAGCAGGGCTCGATCCTATGCGGCCAAACCCGGGTCCAGGGACGGGACCCTCCAGTTTTCTCGGCTGGAAACGCTGGCAAAAGCCTGACTACGTAATCCAGTATCCGGCACCGGGTTGCCCCTGGCAAGACCACAAGCGTTCTGACAGCGAAAGTGTTGCCTTTTGTTGCTCTAAACTCTAATTGCAGGTCCGGGGCCGGAGTCGTTCACCTCCATGATGCAGTCCCTGGGGTCGGGGTTCCGTACCATGGGTCAGGGTTCACCGGCCGCGGGTAGAGTGTCAATCACTCCCACCAGGCAGCAATTCCCTGGTGGGCGCTCCGGGGAGAGAAGCCTCGATCCTCACGGAGCAGGCCCGGGTGAACAGGGATCACGACCCCGGCAACTGTCTTTAATGTCAAGAGGAAATAACGACGATTGCCGGAGTCATGTCGCTCCAGGATGAGCGATGCTTGAGCATGGCGTTGAGGATGACGAGCAGCTTGCGCATACAAGCGACCAGGACCAGCTTCTTCGGCTTGCCAGCGGCCAGCAGCCGCTGGTAGAAGTCCCGGATGACCGGATTGACAGCGCACCCCGCCACCGGAGCCTCAGATACTACCCGACCCTTCCCACCCCGGTCCGGTGATTGAGCATCAGCAACCGGGCCGCGCCCTGGTGAACCCGCTGGTGCGCCATCCGGTTCACCAGGGCCATGACTCAGCTCGTACACGTTCACCACGCCGCCATCACCGCCGCAGTTGCCAGCGTGGGCCAACCGGCTTCCAGCGTCGTTACTCTAACCCGCCGCCACGGTCCCGTCTCTACCGCCATCACCGCACCGAGCACCCGAGACTGCTCTCCTGTTCCCCTCGCCAACCTCGCCGCCACCAACTCACCGGAGCCAATGCTGCCGCCGCTGCCCAGCCCCGGCCACAAGCCCCGGCCCCCTCCCAATCCCTGGGGGGCAAAATGTATTTCCCCAATAGGGGCCTTGTCCCCCTGTCCCGAATCCGGCGGGGTACAGCGATGTACCTTTCCAATAGGGCCGATGCACCCCCTGATCGGAACCTGCCCTGGAATCCAAGTGCTTACACCAATTAGGCTGAAATGGGCGGATTGCCCCCATTTCAGCTACGAATTCCCCGCCACAGACCAATGTGCTCCAAGTCCACATTCCTGTACACGTCCATAACGTCGAGCCGGACCCCGCAAATACCGCGCCCTGAAAGGGGGGGTGCGCTCACCCCCGCCTGGCGCTAACCGGGGTCATCAGGCCGTGGATATTCGCGGACCTCCGGCCACCGCCCCGGGGTCAGCGCCTGCCACGCTCAGTCAGCAACTCCGGCACACGTCACCCCGCCCCAAGAGTGCAATTCCTGCAATACAATCCATACAATCAGGTTGACACCGAGCGTCAACAAACTCACTGCCCGTATCGCCCTCCAGACCCACGAATCCAGGTTCATTTGCCTTTGAAATCCCGCCGGTGGCATTCAGCGGCGCAGTTCAAATTCCCTTACAGGGCTCCCACTGTGAAAATGGCCCCGGAGCGTTTGCACTTTGCCGTTGCCGCCCCTGAGCCGTACCGCCTGCCCGGCCTCACCGCCACTGGCCGTCAACGCCAGCGCGGCCCGCCGTTGCCCGCCTTGAGCCCTTCTCCGGGGCCATGAGAGAGGAATCAAACCAGGACTCGGAGTCGGGAGCAACGCCACGCCGACGCCGTTTTGCTAATCGGGGTCGCCAGGTCAGCGATATTCACGGTCATCCAGTCACCGGCTTGCCTCCGTGGAAACCGCCGGCATCCAGCCCCGGCTTCAACCAACGCGCCACTCCGTCCCCCCCCCCGGCTGCTGGCAACATTGCGAACGCCACCAGCCGGGGCTGCGAATCCTTTGCGGGACAGGGGCTAAACCAAAGCCGTCGCCGTCCAGGTCCTGTAAAGGGACTTCGCCCATGCTATTCAGCCTGGCGACAAGTATGTTCATCACGGTGCCAGGACCTCTGCCAGACCCGTTTTCCTGTTCTACCCCGCCACGGCGCGCCAGGTGGGAAGGGGGCTTTAACTGGGTCAGCCACACTGCGCTGGCATCGCCGGCCCTGCGCCACCGGCCTGGCCATCTTCCCCACGCATTGCCCGGCCCCGCCGCCACCTGGTCTGACGCCGCCGCCCACCACGTCAATCACACCAGCTTTCTTCATGGGCTATCCGCGCCGGACCACTACACCCCGCTCTCGTCGCTCGCTCCAACTTTGCTGGACGTTCACTTCCCAAAAGGGAAGTCAACCCCGATTTTCCGGAACCAGCCCTTTCCCCGGATTGCTTGCAGGAACCGTCCAAATGCCCCGTTTTTCGCCGATTTCACGTTCAGAAAGCCCCCGACTTCCCGAAAGGGAAGTAATCCGGATCCCTGTACACGGGTATACCATTACATCCCGACCTCCAACCCCCCCGGCGTCCCGCTCCAGCTCATTTCCCTGCGTATTCCGGCCCTGGTCAACGCCGACGCCCGTCGCATCACAGCCAGTGCCAGTCCGCTCATTACCTCATGGGTGACGCATGGAGGTTGCCGCCGCCGGGACCCCGAAACCGGCTGCCACCGGCCCAACTTGGACAGGCTGACAAGAATGCTCCCTTCCGTTCCTGACACTTCCTGTAGGGAGCCTTGGCACAAAGCTGAAATCCGGCGCTCCAACCCTGTCAGACCCCTGGGGACCAAGCCGGGGGCATTCTGTTGCAGAACCGGCGCCTCGGCCAGCCCAGCGCAGGCCGCCGAACCCCGTAGCCCAATCACCGCGTTCAGCTCGATGAAGCGTTTGACGTGCCAGGTTTGACACGTAATGACGGGAGAATACACGGCCGTCCGGGCATCACCCTGCCCATCCCGCCGCCGGCCAGCCTGTCAGCTTGGCCGGGGAACCGCCGAGGTCGGCCCCGGCGTATTACCAATTAAGGGCAGTGGGGAAACCCTGTCCTGACCGGAGAATATACCTTGTTCCGTGGTAGCGCGTTTCCGAATCGTGGCAGCGGCAACCCGGGCCGCCGGTCCATCCGCAGGGTTGCCCGGGGCCGCTGGGGAGGCGAGGACCGTGGAACTGGACACTGTCAGGGTTAACGGCATGGTGATAGCCAGGGCCGAAGGCCGCGTCGACAGCGCCAATGCCCGGGAGTTCCAGGAGGCTTTGGAAATCGCCGCGGCCGGTGGCGTCCGGGCTGTCATCCTGGACCTGGAACTGCTGTCCTACATCAGCAGCGCCGGCCTACGGGCCATCCTGATATTCGCCAGGGACCAGGAACGACCGGGCGTGAAGTTCGCCGTCTGCTGCCTCTCCGAGCCGGTGCGCCGGGTCTTCTGGGTCCGAGGCTTCGACCGGGTGATTCGGGTGGCCGCCTCCCGGGAGGAAGCAATCAACGACTTTACCGGCTGAACTCCCCACACCGCCCGCCCAGCCCGCACGCCGTTCACTGTGTCCAGCGTGATGACGTGAGACTACTCGCAGGCCTGGCGCCTCACGAGGTCGCCGACCCGTTCTGGCAGCTCGTCCCCGCCGCCGTGATCCTGGACCTCACCGCTTACAACGGGGAATTACGCTTGATTGCCTGACCCGCTGAAGCAACCACATCGCTGACAACGCCTGAGTCCCCCGCGCCCTGGTCAGCATCACCGCCGCGACCGTCCCCGCTGCCTGCCCGGACCAGCCAGACACCATCTCCCGGCCCCGTCCCAACCGGCTGGACAGACTGTCCGATTTCGTAACTGGCACTGTCCAGCGGGGGTGGAAGCTGCTCTGGAACCCGGGTGCTCGCTGGATACGTCCTGTAGGGGCCTATCTCCCCCGATTTCACGTTTGACTGGACAGAATTGGACAGTTGTCCACCAACTCCCAATTTCTGTACACGGGTATAACGTACTTGCCGCCGCCGAAAACCCCGCGCCACATAAGGGAGGACGCGCGCGTCCTCCCTTATGTGGCATACGCGCTCCCGCAGCTTGGCCGGGCCGTGGAAGCCATCTCCCGGCCCTCCCGGGTGGATCATCCGGCCCGCCCTCCCCCGTGGGGCATTTTGCCCCACGGGGGAGGGCCGTGCCCCATCACGCCCGGAATCCCCATGTTCCACGTGGAACATTTCGTAGCTGGCCGTACCCCATGGCCCTGGAACCAGCCCTTCCCAGAAAGTGTTGCCTGAATTGGCCCCAAACCCCCCGAAATTCCCCTATTCCAGCTACGAAACTGGTCCCCTGCCCCGTCCCGCCCCAAGTCCAAATCCCTGTACACGTCTATGACATCACCACCGGGGCGTGGCGCCTGAAACCCTATAAGGTGGTTCATCTGTGAACCACCTTATAGGGGGTTTGTCCCGGAACAGCCGCCCATCAGACTGGAAGACAAAGGCCGGTTCCGGCGGGTAATTGACGCCGGCAACCGGGGGAGGGATATGATGCGAAAGAAGAAAGGCAAGGGCCGCAGAGACCAGACCGGCAGGGCGGCCACGTACCCCGTCGCCGCGCCTCCGGTCTACACGGCGGAGCAGCGGGAGACGGTGCGGCGGGGGCTGCGCGTCCTGGCCAGGATCATCGCCCGCGCCCACCTGCGGCGGCAGGCGGAACGGGCGCGCGTGCACTGCTCCGGTCCACCGCTAGAGGAAAGGGCCGATGCATGATGCGTTCCCGTGCCCCCCCGATGCCATCAACTCACCACCAGCCATCCCAACCCTTTCAATGATTCCCTATTAGGAATATAATGGGGTCATGGCCTGGGAGGTTGAATACACGGACCAGTTTGGGCAGTGGTGGCGCGACCTGTCGGAGGACCAGCAAGACGCGGTGGCCTCCAGGGTTGAGTTATTGATGGAGCACGGTCCCAACCTGCCCTACCCCTATTCCTCGGATATAAGGGGTTCACGCCACGGGCGGATGCGAGAACTCCGGGCACAAAGGGCGGGCAGGGCCATCCGGGTCCTGTACGCCTTTGACCCCAGGCGGACATCCATATTGCTAATCGGCGGCGACAAGACGGGCAACGACCGATTCTACCATGAGTACGTGCCCATAGCCGACGACCTTTATGACGTGCATCTGGAAGAACTACGTGAGGAGGGGTTAATCGAATGAGCGGACGTCATTCCTTCAGTGAACTGACAAAGGACTTCACCCCGGAGCGCCGGAGCCGTATCGACGCCATGAAAGCCGAACTGCTGGCGGATATGCCGCTACACGAACTGCGCCGGGCCAGGGCGTTGAGCCAGCGAGACCTGGCCGAGCGGCTGAAAGTAAACCAGCCGGCCATCGCCAAGCTGGAGCGGCGCGCGGACGTGTACGTCTCCAGCCTACGGTCCTACATCGAAGCGGTGGGCGGGAAGTTGAAGATCATCGCCGAGTTTCCCGAAGGCGAGGTGGCAATTACAAACTTCTCCCACGTGGGAGAAGGCGAGGACGGCCCATAGAGGGCGGAGAAGGCGTCGTTAGTCTTTGGAAGGTGAAAGAACTGAACACCGGGCTGAGGCGGCGAGTACGGGGCAGCCCTGGAAATTATGACGACCCAGACGAACATCCTCTATCCGATTGCCCGCAGCGACTCCGGACAGGCAGTGCACGTAGGGGAAGCCTCTAAAGGCTGCTCCTACGAATGCTTCGGATGCTCCGCCCCGATGGTGGCCAAGCAGGGCGGCAAGCGGCGGTGGCATTTCGCTCACAAACCTCCCTTTGAACGCTGCGCCGACCCGGACAAGGCACTACACGATACGGCCAAAGCCCTGATTATGCAGGGCTTCTCAGGCGCCCTGGCCCGGCAGGGCGCCTATCGCCTGGGGTGTCCATGTGAGGAATGCGGTAGGCCAGTCTCCCGGAATATCGCGGTCCCAGGGGCCAAGGTGGAAGCGGAAAAGAGTGTCGTGGCGGGTACCCGCTCCGACCTGGTGGTCAATCAGCCCGGTAGAGGCCCGGTCATCATCGAGGTAGTGGTCACTCACGACCTGGAACCGGAGTCCCGCGAGAGTTATGAGAAGTCGGGGACTCCGATCCTGAAAATCCGTCCCACATGGGACACGCTGGACAAACTGGAGTCAGAGGTCATATCAGACGATACTCTCAACGTTCCGCCCGTCCGTTGCGCCTCGTGCAAGCGGGCAACGGAACGTCGGCGTCGTGAACGGGAGCAGATTCAAGAGCGCGTCGATTCGATGCTCAGGCAATTGAATGAACGGCGGCAGCCGGACCAGGGCAAGTTCCCGTTTCGCCCCTGGACGCACGACCAGTTTGAGCGGCCCATGTTCCCACGCATACGCCAACAGGCGTACACCAACGCCCTTATCTTGACCGGGTCGGGGTTTGTCCAAGCCAAGCAGAAGCCGTGGCTGTTCTTGTTCCGGCTACCGGGCGGCGTTTTCTTCGCCAACTTCGGGTCAAACGAAGAAGTTGCGATCTGGGAAGACCCGGCGGCTTTCATTCACTGGAAGCTGGACAGATACTCAGAGGAAATAGAGAAGGCCACCAGCCGAGTTGAACGCTTCCACTCCCAGTTTCTGGCGGATGCGCTGTGCGAGAGTTTGAAAGGAGACCGGTCGTTGTTCGACCAGGTTTGGACATTGGTTGCCCCGTCCGGTTGGGAGATTCCACAATGGTCAGACCAAGTTAGAGTTGTACCAGAGCAAAAGGTGGAGGGAGGCCGTGTGGACATCTGCATTCACTGCTTTGCTCCGCAGGACCGGGTTGTAGGGATTGAAATCAAGACAGTGGAAGACTCAACCGAGCCTGGTCAGTTGGAGCGGTACCGCGCGGGCCTGAAGAGAAAATTCTGGGAGTCCGAGATACAGATTGCTTACCTCACGCCTTTCAACAGGGAACATGCTGGAAATGGGGCCGACTCACTCCCCACTGTTATGGAGTTCGAACGATTCAAACGATTGAATCCCGAGGCGCGCCCGCGCCATGTGAGTTGGCTCGACCTGGAAAGCATACCCTGGGATGGCGACCCGTTGTGGGAGCAACATCGAGCCTACGTGCGCAACCACATTTCGTCCCCCCAGAACCGACGGGCGAGTGTGGAGCAGAACCGGGATCTGGCCTTTTTCTTTGGTGTGGAACCCGCTGAACGCTTTTGGGCAGAGGTTCGCGCATTGACGGTAAAGGAAGAGGGCAAGCGCGTCTTCATAGACTTGGCAGACCAACCAGACCCTTCTGCGGTCGCCAAATCGCTTGTAAGAGAGCGTGTCCCATAAACCCTCTTCCCGGGGGGTTGGTGAAGCAGTAATCTGATAGAAACAACTGGCAGGCACGATACTATGGCTTATAACCTTTTGCGCTGCGAGCGAGACCAGAGCTACTTGATGCCGCCGTCCATGAGGGATTGGTTGAGCGAGGGTCACCTGGCCTGGTTCATTGTGGATGCAGTAGGCCAGATGGATCTGAGGGAGTTCTATGCAGCCTACCGAAGTGATGGCTGGGGTGCAGCGGCCTACGATCCGGGAATGATGGTGGCCATCCTGTTGTACGCCTACTGCCTGGGTCTACGCAGTTCCAGGCGCATAGCCCGCGCTCTCGAGGAAGATGTAAGTTTCCGGGTGGTGGCGGCCAACCAGCAGCCAGACTTCCGTACCATCTGTCGCTTTAGGGCGGAGCACGAGGAGGCGCTCGAGAAGCTCTTTGTAGAGGTACTGAGGCTATGCCATGAAGCGGGTCTGGTGAAGCTGGGGGTAGTGGCTCTTGATGGGACGAAGGTGGCAGCCAACGCGGCGCTGGCCACCAACCGGAGCCACCAAGCCATTGAGGAAGAAGTGCAGACGCCTCTCGTCTCTGGCCTCCATCAACTCGTGGACCAGGGCGGCGGCGGTGGTGAAGAGGATGCCCATTACGGTCCCGACCGGCGAGGGGATGAGCTACCGGAAGGGCTGGGGGGACGGACGGAGCGGCTCAGGCGCCTGAAGGAAGCCAAGGAACGTCTGCAGCGGGAGGCTGAAGCAGCAGCCAGGGCTGTCCAGGAGCGCGTGGAGCAACGGCGGGCAGAAGAAGTGGCCACAGGCAAAAAGAAGCGGGGGCGCAAGCCCAAGGTGGTAGAGTCACTTCCTACCGAAGAGGCGAAGGCTAATACCACCGACCCGGACAGCCGCATCATGAAGACCAGGCAAGGGTACGTGCAGGGCTACAATGCCCAGGCGGTGGTGAGCGAGGGGCAGATCATAGTAGCCGTTGGAGTGACCCAAGGGGCCAATGATGTGCAGCAACTGGAGCCGATGCTCCAAACCATGGCGCATACTCTGAAGGCAGCCGGCATAGAGGACCGGCCAAAAGCGGGCCTGGCCGATGCCGGGTACTGGAGTGAGGCCAACATCAGGGCTTGCTCCTGGCCGGAGATGCCTGAGCTTCTTATTGCCACCACCAAGGATTGGAAACAGCGGAAGATGCTACGGGAGAAGGGGTGTCCCCGAGGACGTATACCAAAAGGACTGAGCCCGAGGGACAGGATGGAGCGCAAGCTGCTGACAAAGCGAGGCCGAGCTCTGTACAAGAAGCGGGGTGTACTGGTGGAGCCGGTGTTCGGACAGGTCAAGGAAGGACAGGGGTTCCGACGGTTTATGAGACGGGGGTTGGGCGCTGCACAGAGTGAGTGGTCCCTGGCAGGGATGACCCATAACTTGCTCAAGCTATGGCGCAGTGGCCAAGCCCCTTGGGGCTGGGCCCAGGCCCCACGGAACTAAGAGAGGCAGACGACCTTTCTGGGGGCCGACAAGCGGCCAGTGGAACTGGACGGGCCGACCTCTCTTGAGGCCCATCGCTCCCACACCTGTGTTAGTCAGCTCGCCCACCGGTCTATGAGACAAACTCTGAGGTTTACTCACTTTGGAACGTTCAGTTCAGGGAATCCGGCAGCGCGGTGTTCCTCGAAGAGTTGGTAGAACTCCTCGACCGTCATCCCGAAGGCCTCACGGAAGACTTCCGGCCAAGTGGTGCCGGGTTGCTTCAGCGCCAAATAGTAGCGAAGCAATCCATGCTCTCCGACTTGGGATGCCAGCAGCTCCACGGCCAGTAGGAAATAAGGGTATCGGTTGGGTATGTTCCTGATTTGATCCTGGACAATCATTTCCCGCAGGGGTATGTCGATGCGTTCGGCTCTCGACACCAACCCCCGGTCAGAGTTACGCTTACTTCGTAATCGAGTGCGTCGCCCGCATCCATTGCCCTGTAGGCAAGATACTCCGCAACGCCCTCATGGAGCCAACGGGGACCAGTCTTAGGTACTTCGTGGTCTTGGCTCCCCCTACTTAAACCGCTCAGTTCGCTTTGGTACAGGTGAAACAATTCGTGGGCGGCAACTTTGCCACCAGTGTCCGTGTCGAATTTCGTCGCGTTGCCCATCCAATACTTGACACTCGCCCTCGCAAAGCCGGTCTCCCAATAATCTCGGGAATTCTGCAAGCTCGATCCGGACAGCTTTGAATGTGTGGCGGCCAGGTCGTCCAGGTTCCGGTAAAGGTACACTTCGTATTCCGATTGAATCCCGGGCATTCCAATAGACTGGGCGTACTCGTGCATTAGCCGGGTACCTTCGACTACCGTTTCGGCAATCTCAGTCGAGACATCGGGCTCTATGAACCACTTCACGTACTCTGGTGAACCCGGCAAAGTGACCAGCGGCGGGAGTGTGGGACAGCGGGGGCGAGGAAATGCGGCGGCGCGGCGTTCCTCGAACCGTTGGTAGAATTCTTCGATGGTTATTCCAAAAGCCGCGTGAAACGCCTCCTGCCAGTTGCTCCCGGGTTGCAGCGCAGCAAAATACGCGATTACAGCATCTGGGTCTGCCTGCTCCGCCAGCAACTCTACCGCAAGAAAGCCGTGTGCGGAGGAGTTTTCCAGCGCCCAGAAATCCTCCGAGGTTTCGGCTTCGCTCAAGGGCGTGTCCTCTGACTCTGAGATGCGCGCATAGCTGCTCCTGGTCGGGTCGCATGACTCCGGGACCGTCGACCTGAGCGCCTGGTAGGTGATGTATTTCTCGGAGCCTTTCCTTAACCATGCGGGGCCGCCAGGCGGCACACGGTCAGCCGGGGCCCACAGTCGCAGGCCGCTCATCTCTTGCAGGAGAGCATCGCTAAAGTGGACTCCCAGTTGCCGCTCGCGGGTTTCCGCCGACCACTCCTGGTAGCGATCTGCCGATGTGTTCACTGCTACCCAGTTTGAGCCGTTTGCGAACGGGTTTCGCCCGGCGGCAAAATCCGGCCCAACCCGGTTTTCCAACTCACGGCCGGTAGTTGCCTCAAATTCGGCTGCCAGGGCATCCAGGTTGCGGTGGAGGAAGATGGTTATCGGGCTGCCAAGCCGAGACAATCCGAGGTCAACGGCGTAATCGTGGACCGCGAGGACCGTCTCCCTCGCCTCGGCCACCGCCGTGGGATTCACCTCATCGCCGACCTTCCAGAAGATGTAGTCGTCAACAGTCTGCGGCCCCGTTGGCGTGGGGCGGTTCGGGTCGGGGAACCCGGCGGCGCGGTGCTCTTCGAACAGATCGTAGAACTCGTCTATGGTCATTTCATACGCCTGCTCGAATGCCAAACGCCATCCGGGACGGGGATGCCGTTCAGAGGAAAGCCCCAAGGGCATCATCCAGGGTTCCAAAAGCATGAAGTAGTCAGGAAGCTTGCTGAGTCCGACGTGAGAGGCCAACAATTCGGCGGCAACAAACCCACACATATGTATGCATTCAATCCACTCGCTTCTGTCGCTTCTGTCGTTGCGCTCTTCATCCGTTAGATGCTCCGGGTAAAGTTCGACTTCCAGAAGCTGCATATCCAGGGCCTTCCCACCCTTCACATAGCGTTCTCGGAGCTTTGAATAATCGGTGCCAAGGTGATCGGAAACTAGTAACTGATGTATCATGGTAGCCATGCCCTCGACCAGCCAACGCGGCTCTGTAACTGCTCCATACTGAGTAAACGCCACCGGGTCCGTTAAAAATCCTGCTATATTATGCTGAAAGGTGTTGTGAACCAAGTCGTGGACCACTGAACTCAGCAGACTGTGACCGTGCGAATCCCGCGGCTGTTCACCGGCAGAGGACGCCTTGACAATCAATCCGGTCCGGTCAACGGCTATCCACCTCCCCGTCTCCCATTGCTTCCTGAGCCTATCAATTGGCCAGCCCCACTGCTTGTGGTGCTGCAAAGTCAGCCTCTCGATGTCGTGGTCAATCTAAATTCCGAATGGTTCTATGGGCTCCGGCACACCCAACGATTATCTCAACAACTCAACCATCCTGGCTCCCTGAATTACTGTTTCCACCTCCACTGGATGGTGGATTTCACCTACGATTTGCCATTTGATGTAGGACGACAACCCTGGGTCCTGGAGTAACTCGGCAAATGGTCCGGGCGTGGGCGTAGCCGTGGGTGCGGGTGTCGGGGACGGCGTGGGCGTAGCCGTGGGTGCGGGTGGCAGCGGTCCCAGCCAACCTGTCGCTCAATCGCTGTCGAGCCCCAGTATGCCCTCAACACTTTCGACCGTTAGCTCCCCTGTCAGGGATTGCTTGATCAGCTCGGTTGCGATGGCAATATCCCTGTCGTTGAACTGACCTTCTGCATCTGCCGCTGCCAGGAAATCTCCTTCAGACTGACATTGCTACCCGAGGAGAAAATACTTGGGAGACACCCGCTGAGAGCGTGTTTCCAAAATCCCCTCTCCCTCCGGGAGATGGCCAGGGCGCCCCCGTCACTCAAAGTCCGCCTGCGTCAACCCCCGTGCCTGACTGCCCCAGCAGGCGACGGAGCCGTCCGTCCTCACTCCGCAGGTGTGGCCATACCCGGCGCTGACGGAGGAGAACTCCCCGGCTGGCGCCCTAGCCTCGTCATACGGGTCATAGCCCCAGCAGGCGACGGAGCCATTCCGCCGCACCCCGCATGTGTGGCGAAACCCGGTACTGACGGAGGCGAATTCCCCAGCCGGCGCCGTGACCCGGCCAGACCAGTCATAGCCCCAGCAGGCGACGGTGCCGTCCCGCCGCACCCCGCAGGTGTGGGAGGACCCGGCACTGACGGAGGCGAACCCCCCGGACGGCGGCGTGGCTTGGCCTTTATTGTCATGGCCCCAGCAGGCGACGGCGCCGTCCCGCTGCACCCCGCAGGTGTGCCAAAGCCCGGCGCTGACGGAGGCGAATTCCCCGGACGGCGGCGTGGCCTGGCCATGAAAGTCATGGCCCCAGCAGGCGACGGAACCGTCCCGCCGCACCCCGCAGGTGTGGAAGCTCCCGGCGGTGACCGAGGCGAACTCCCCGGACGGCGGCGTGGCTTGGCCAGCCCTGTCAGCGCCCCAGCAGGCGACGGAACCGTCCCGCCGCACCCCGCAGGTGTGGAAGCTCCCGGCGGTGACCGAGGCGAACTCCCCGGACGGCGGCGTGGCCTGGCCAACCACGCTGCGCGTGTCATCGCGATCATCGCCCCAGCAGGCGACGGCGCCGTCCCGCCGCACCCCGCAGGTGTGGTACTCCCCGGCACTGACCGAGGCGAACTCCCCGGACGGCGGCGTGGCCTGGCCATAATCGCCATCGCCCCAGCAGTCGACGGCGCCGTCCCGCCGCACCCCGCAGGTGTGGATCCCCCCAGCGCTGACGGAGGCGAACTCCCCGGCCGGCGGCGTGGCCCGACCATCATCACTGTCATTGCCCCAACAGGCGACGGAGCCGTCCCGCCGCACCCCGCAGGTGTGGATCCCCCCGGCGCTGACGGAGGCGAAGCGTGTCTGCATGCCCTTCACCGCCGGGTCCGCGGCCACCTCAATCCTGATTACGGCGGCGCCGAATCGTTCTGAGGACTTGCCAAAGTGGGGAGCGATCACAAACCCGTGCCTGATGGCCGAATCCCACTTGAGCGTGTTCCACCCCGCAATGTCATCGCCATCGTCCCAAGTGGGGCTTCCCGATGCCCAGTGGGTGGCAGACATTACATGAGCGAGCGAGGTTTCCGCCGCCGCGGCGAATATTATGGCGTAGGTCCCTGGCTCCATTGGCGCGGTCAGGTTTATCGGAACTTCGTACTCGCTGGTTGCCAATGCCGCCGCCCAACCGTCGATAGTCCAGTAACTACTCTCATGGGGACCCCAGGACGGGGTTGCTCCCACGGGAAATACTGCATGGGAGCGATGAGCGTTGGTGACCGAAATGATAGCGACTCCCGAAATCGCCTCTCCTGAGGTCACCGAAATTGTCGGAGGGTCAACAATCAGCGACTGCCCATTAATCCTGCCGCCCAGCAGGCGAATTGCGTCTCCGGTCACCTCTGGCGTTCTGCCGGTGGTGGTTCCGTTCTGCTTGCCGGGAGCCGGTGCGCCGTAGTATGCGCCGGCGTCTATCACGCCGAACTTACTGAGTGCAGGTTCCAGTTTCAGCGAGAGACTCAACGGGCCGTTGTACACCAACGCCTCAATCTTGTTCCATCCGTTGTTTAGTGCCAGCGGTCCGTAACTTGCAGGATCCTCGGCATTGCCTCTCCCGGCAACAAACTCATCATTAGCATACAGCGCGACCCCATCATCTCCGCTTACGCCCACTTCGTAACTCCCGCTGCCTTCATGGTAGAGCCAGGTCCTAAACCCCACCACAGTATTGCCAAACTCAAACTTCCTCCGACCTGTGAGTCTGACCAGGAAGCTCCCATCTTCGACATAACTGTCAAAGGCCCCAAAGTCGGAAATTTGCGGAATATAGGTGTCGGGATTCTCGTGAACTCCCGGTTTGATGAATCTTTCCCACTGGGAATAATGTGGGTCAAGGGGGGGCAGCTCAAAGTTCTCGACTTGTACCGATACTTGCTCCACAATCCAGCCCTGCTGGTCCGTCACCGTTCCGGCATCCGGGTTCCGCGAGCAGTCCGTGTATTCTTCCGCGCAGACCCACCCCCGAATCAGTATAGGAAACTCTCCGATGAAGCCCGGCGTTATACGCAGCCGCAGCGTCCTGTCGTCCGACATTGACCACGACGGGTCGTCCGATTCCACCAAGAGGTGTTCGGCAGGGAAGGGCGTCGGCTCTCCCGATTCATCGCGATAGATAGTCGCTCCCGGCTGGTAGAACGTGACGTTCGACAGGCCGGTCGTATAATCCAACATTTCCACGTTGGCACGGGAAGACGAATGCATCCTTTCAGAGCCACCGGAATCGGTCAGCGCCGGGAAGGACACGGAAATCCCGCCGTGCTCTCCCGCTTGTTGGAGGCCGTACATTCGAACGGCGAGGGTGAAGCTGTCGCCGAATTCGACACTGCTCTCCGAAATATCATACTCCAGTTGAGTACCGAGTCTCGGCGTAGGCTTGATATCGGGATCTACGAGGGATACACCCAGTTTCTCGGCGGCTCGCCTGAGCGCCGCCGCTGCGTTAATTACCCCGGCGCCGGTCCTCGTTTCCCCGGGCGGGGGCGTAGTGGCGGTTTCGGTGATGATTTCCCGTACCTCCGCCGGACTAAGCGTGAACTCGCCGTTGTGGTCGAAGTCCACGGACCAGATCAAGGCGGCCAGCCCCGACACTTGGGGTGTGGCGAATGAGGTCCCGAACCAGAGTCTGGAACCATTAACTTGAGCAAACCTGCCCTCAAGAAAGGGCGAATACCCGACTATTCCCCCGGGGGCGCTGACCTTGATGGACGCTCCATAGCCTCCTTCAAACGTCCCTTTCCCGTTCGCCGTACTGCCGACGGCTATCACGTTCCGATGGTCATCGGCATACCAGGCAGGAAATGCGCCTAAGCTGTACTGTATCTCACGAAGGATTCCATGGTTTGCGCCGGCTGCAACGATCAACACGTTGCGTCGGGCAGCTCTCTCGATCACAGGCTCCATACCAGTCAGCCATGCAGTCAGGACAGGCACGCCCGCGCTGACGTTTATCACTTTCGCGTCCAGATCAATCGCAGCGTCTATACCCGCAACCACGTTGAAGAGCGCTTGGCCGCCTTTCCACACCTTGACGACTGCCAAAGGCGATTCCCAGGAGACCCCCGTCATGCCGTCATTATTGTTGGCCGCGGCAGCGGCCACTCCGGCAACAGCCGTACCATGGTACGCCTGCATCGCTGTTTGCAGGGTGAAGTGTGCCGGGCGATCTGGCGAGGTATTCGGTTTCTTCAACTTTGGATTGCCCAGGTCGAATCTCTCCTTTATCTTTGACCTAAGATCGGGGATTTCGTCCACTCCCGTATCTACGATTCCGATGATTACCTCTTCCGAACCAGTGTGGATTGCCCATGCCTCCGGCGCCTTGATCTCCTGGAGATATGCCGAGTGGCCGAACCACGGGTCATTGGGCGGTTGGATGGCGGACTGGGAAAGTTCGGCCTGCGCATTCGGAAAGGCCTCTTCCACTTCCGATAACTGTTCAAGGGGCTCAATGGCCTCTTGTAGCTCCAGGCCGGCCGGAAGCTCCACCTGGTAAATGCCCACGGATGGGATCTCGCCGACGATTAAGCTTCCCACTTCCTCCAATGCAGTCGAAACCTCGTCTATGGTCGTGCCACGTTTGGCTACCACGATCAACTGATCCCCTGCGACAAGCAATCCGGTGTCCTCCCAAGACACCCAGTTGCCGTCGGCCACTGGCTTGGCATAGGCCATTCGGTCCGAACGGGAATCCTCCCTCGGAGAGGTTCTCGCTGTCAGAGTTGGAGGGGCAGAAGTTTCCGTTGGCGCCTGCTCTAAGGAATCACGCCCAAGGTCCCGTTCTGCGGGTGGTTCGTCTCGAAGGAAGACGTACACCGCCAGAGCAGCGACCGCCGCCAGGATCACGCATCCGATGACTGTGCCGGTAAGGTTTCTGCGACTCATGGATATGACCTCTCTCACTTGGCTAAGCAGTTAGCAGGCAGACGCGATCGGGACACTACGACGCCTGCCCTCTTTAAGCTGCATCAAGTAACCCTCTCTCTAAAGCTTCAGAAACCAGTCGCGTCGGCATGTGGCTGTGCCGGCGGACGCCGACCCCATCCGCGATTGCGTGCGCAACGATGAGAGAGGCGGAAGACTTGGCCCTACGGCGGCAGGCTGGAAGTCGCGAGTGTTGACCAACAACCGACACTTGGTACACACCCTCCTTGCTTGACCTGTGTAACCTTTACGTTCCAGCATTTCCGGCGGCTTATCTCCAACCCCAACAGGCGACGGCGCCGTCCACCTGCACCCCGCAGGTGTGGCTCCGCCCGGCGCTGACCGAGGCGAATTCCCCGGCCGGCGGCGTGGCCTCGCCATAATAGTCACTGCCCCAGCAGGCGACGGCGCCGTCCACCTGCACCCCGCAGGCGTGCCAAGACCCGGCGCTGACCGAGGCGAATTCCCAAGGCGACGGCGTGGCCTGGCCATCCGCGTCGCCCAACCGGATATTCTTTTCGTGTCCAACGAGCGGTCCGGCATCATCACCGACGCAAACATACAAGGCGCACCGGACTTGGTGGTGGAAATACTACCGGGACAGTCGAGTATGACCGGGGCTATAAACAGGTCCTATATGGTCGTCACGGGGTACTGGAATATTGGATCGTGGACCCTGAGGCCGAGACAGTGGAAGTATTGACTCTTGGAGACCAAGGATTGACTCCAGCAGCGACCTACGGGCGGGGCGATATGGTAGGCTCTCCCCTTTTACAGGGCATATCTCTGGTCGTTGACCAAGTTTTCAGCGACTGAACGCTAGTTCTATTGGTTTAGCCTTTGAGTGTGACGCCTCACCTCCGATCAGCAGCTTAATTCTGCCCACAGGCAGCTACAGCCCGAACTTCTCAGCCGCTTTTGCGAATCCTGTGATCGCTCCTTCTAGCACTGAGTCCTCAACGCAGTAGGAAATCCTAAAGTAGCCCGGCGTGCCAAACCCTCGACCGGGCACGGTCAAAACGTTCCATTCCTGCAAAGCGTCCACGAAGACCACATCATCTTCCACCGGAGACTTGGGGAACAGATAGAACGCTCCCTGAGGCTTGATCACCGAGTACCCCAACTCCGTCAGGTGCCCATAAAGATAATCGCGCTTCTGCTGATATTGGCCAGCGTCGATGCTAACTCCTTGCAGGGAGCGGACGAGATGTTGCATGAGGGCAGGAGCGTTGACGAAGCCCAGTGTTCGGTTGCAGAAGGTCAGCCCATTGGCCAACTCCTCTTTTTCCGGGTAATCGGGGTTTATGGCAATGTAACCGATGCGCTCTCCGGGTAGGGCTAAGTCTTTGGCATGGGATGTCACCACTACCGAGTTCCTATAATGGGGCAGGACTTGAGGGTAGGTGAGGCCATCAAAAATTATTCGGCGGTAAGGCTCGTCGCTAATAATAAAAATCTCCGTCCCGTGCTCGACCTGTTTGCGGCTCAACAGATCGCCCAAAGCAGCGAGGTGGTCCGACGTGTAAACGACTCCGGTAGGATTATTGGGCGAATTTACGATCAAAGCCCTGGTTTTTGACGTAATGGCCGACTCTATCGCCGCCATGTCGGGCAAAAATTCGTCGGTGGTCGGTACCACTACGGCCACTCCACCGTGGTTGTCCACGTAATAGCCGTACTCCACGAAGTAGGGAGAGAGGATTATGACTTCTTCTCCCGGATTGAGAATGGTCTTGAGCATCACATTAATCGCCGCTGCGGCACCGCAGGTCATGATGATGTCGCCTGCGGTCATAGCCAATCCGGTCTCAGTTGCCAATCCTTCGGCCACGGCCTGGCGTGTCTCGGGATAGCCCGCATTGGGCATGTAGCGGTGCATCCCTTTAATGGGTTGCTCGGCCAATCGCCGCAACTCACGGTGAAATTCCTCCGGTGGCTCAACCACGGGGTTGCCAAGGGAAAGGTCGAAGACATTATCTTCACCGTACTGGGCCTTCAACGTGATTCCAGCCTCGAACATGCGGCGTATCCAGCCGCCCTGCTCTACGAAACCCCTGACCTTATCTGAGATTGGCATGTGTTTACCCCTTTCGGTTTTCGCCGCAGAGCCCGCGCACTGACGCCTGCCAAGCCTGCGGATTGTAGCAACGAGGGTGTTTGGTGTCAAAGATATTCCGACTCTTGCTTTTGGTATCTGGTGGTGCTTGCATGTCTTTCCTGCTTTTGGACCTTGGTTTACACTGTCCTGGATATAGAACGGGCAGGGGAGGCAGCCACATGATAGTCGACATCCACGCTCACCTGATGGGTGAGGAAGTACCAGGCAAAGCCTTTTGGGACGGTTTTACCCGCCTGGCAGCGGTGCAGACGGGCCGAAGCGAGGATCGGGTGCGCCAGCGTTTGCCAGATATTTGGGACCTGACTGGCGACCGCCTCATCGCCGACCTGGATTCGGCCCAGGTGGAAAAGGTCATGATAATGCCGGTGGACTGGGGATTGGTCCCAGCGTTCAAAGAGTCGACTATGGGCATCTGGGAGCAGCACCTGGTCCACGCCGAGGTGGCCGGGCAGCACCCGGATAGGATGATAACCTTCGCTTGCTTCGACCCACGGCGGGCCAATGCCGTGGAGCTATTGGAGCGGGCGGTTGTTGAACTTGGCATGGTCGGATTAAAGATTCATCCGGCGGCCGGTTTCTTCCCCAATGAGAGAATGGTTTATCCGATGTACGAAAAGGCCATAGAGTTGGGAATTCCGGTGATGTTCCACACGGGTCCCGAACCCAAGCCGTTGTACAGTCGCCACTGCCAGCCGGTGTATGTCGACGATGTGGCAGCCGACTTCCCGGACCTGAATATTATCCTGGCCCACGCCGGTCTGAGCGCTTGGTGGCAGGAGGCTGCGGGGGTAGCGTCGGTGGCTCCCAACGTATACTTGGACATTTCCGGATGGCAGCCGATGGCGCGTTTTCGTCCCCTGGAATTTTACTCGACGCTGCGGTCTTTAATCGACACCGTGGGCGCCAAGCGCATCATGTGGGGCAGCGACTACCCGGCTTTAAGGTTGCTTATGCCGGAAGCCGATTGGGCCAAAGCGATTGGCGAGCCTGCTGAGGCGGCCCAAGAGAAAGGAATCAGTTTCTCGGAAGCGGAAGTTTCGACTATCATGGGGGACAACGCCGCCCTGTTGCTGAAGCTGTAGAGGCGAAAGTTTTTTGGGAAGGGTTTGGGGAACCCTTTCTTCCAAGAAAGGGTTCCCCAAACCCTTCCCAATGAATTTAGGTCTAGCAGCAGCTAGCTCGAGGGACAGGTCCGCCTCGACCATCTTGAAGTCCATCCCCTGGCCAAAATGATAGGTTAAGCTGTACCTCACCTGCTCCATCTCAACAGAGGCCCCTAGGACAGTAGAGACCGAAGTCACCCCACGGTCCTCAATGCCGCAGGGAACAATATTGTCGTAATAAGAAAGGTCGGTGTTGACGTTTAACGACAGCCCGTGATAGGCCACGCCCCGGCTGATCTTCACCCCAATGGCTGCGATTTTGGTATCGTCCACCCACACCCCGGTCAATCCTTCTACCAAGTCAGCACGCACGTCAAAATCCGCCAGGGTATCTATAATGATGCGCTCCAAAGTACGTACGTACTTGACCGGGCCACCCCACTCTTTCAGATTTACCACCGGATAGGCGACAAGCTGTCCCGGACCATGGAAAGTAACCTGACCCCCGCGGTCCGTCTCGTAGATGGTGATTCCTTTTTCTTGTAGCGCTTCGGGGGAAAGGAGCACGTGCTCGGTCTTGCTCAAACGCCCTTTGGTGTAAACGGGAGGATGTTCCAACAGCAACAACGTATTGGGCCGGTGACCGTCGCGGATCTCTTGCGCCAAGCGTAGTTGAAGATCCCAGGCTTGCTGGTATTCTAGTGTGCCCACGTGGGCGGCTTGGCAGACGGGGGCTGTAGGCACAAGCTAAAGCTCAGTAAAAAGGCTGTGTAAAAAGAATCAGAAAATGGATGTTTCCGGGCCTATGGTTTCTAAACGAGCTTTAACCGCTTGCAAGAACCCACTGGCCTCTGCTCCGTCGTTGATTCGGTGATCGAAGGAGAGACACAGGTTCATCATGGACCGGATGGCGATGGCATCGTCACGAACCACCGGACGCTTGACTATCGCTTCGGTAGTCATAATGCCCGCTTGGGGATGGTTGATGATGGGTTGAGACACGGTGGAACCCAACGCGCCAGTATTATTCAGGGTGAAAGTGCCCCCTTGAACATCGACTAAGGTCAACTTGCGCTGGCGGGCCCTCTGGGCAACATCGCCTAATGCCCGGGCTAAGCCAGCAATGCTCATCCGGTCAGCGTCGTGTATGACCGGCACGATCAATCCCTCGCTCGCAGCTACAGCGATCCCAAGATTGATTCTATTTTTGAGGATGATCTTGTCGCCGCCCCAAGAGGCGTTGAGTGTACGGTGCTCTTTCAACGACTCCACCACAGCTTTCATGATGAAGGGTAAATAGGTTAGCTCCACGCCTTCCCGCTCTTGAAATGCCGTCCTGATTTTGGCACGGAGAGACACCAAGCCGGAGACGTCGACTTCGATGGAACTCCAAGCGTGGGGAATCTCGGTGATGCTTCTGACCATGGCCTCGGCAATCATTCGCCTGATTGGCGTGAGAGGCACATACTCCTCGTCTTCCTGCGGCTCGGAGGCTGAAACGGGAGCAGGGACGGAAGCGGCTGGCGTACCGGCCACAGGCTCAGCCACTGCGGGTTTTGGTCCGGACTCGATGTATTTATGGACATCGTCACGGGTGATGCGTCCACCCATCCCAGTCCCGTGGACTTGGCCAATTTCAATATTGTGCTCTTTTACCAATCGCCGGACCGCAGGCGAAAGACGTACCCCTTGGCTGACCGGGGCCGCCGCTGGTTGCGCAACTGCCGGGGCGACTGGGGTGGGAGGCTCTTGAGTGGGAGCCTCCTCGACTGGACCGCCGCCGGTAGGTCCCACGGGCGCAGTGTTCTTTACCAGGTAGCCGATGGTCCCAGCGCGGGCTTCCGGCGAAGTTTGCACCGGCGTAGCTCGAGTAACCGGGGCTTGGGTCGCGGGGGTTTGAGACCCCAAAGAAACTAACTCGGGTGTGGGAGCAGGGGGAGTTGGCGGCGGCACTTCGTCCGATTCCATTTCAGCGATGGGCGCACCCATAGGAATGGTCTCGCCTTCTTCAGCCAACACCCGGAGCAACGCCCCGGTCACTGGCGAGGGCACTTCCATGGTTACTTTATCGGTTATTACTTCCACCAACGGCTCGTAGCGTTGGACCATGTCTCCTGGCTTTTTCAGCCACTTGCCGATGGTTCCTTCGACTACGGATTCGCCGACATGGGGAAGCTCGATGGTTACAGACAATGGAACACCGCCAAGATTCAGTATGCTGCTAATTTGCGCAGGGCTTGGACCACTTTCTCGGTATCGGGCATGTAGGCTTCTTCCAGGTTCAGGGCAAAGGGCATGGTGGGGACGTCTAGGCCACAGAGCCGGGAGACGGGCCCATCCAGGTATTCGAAGGCTTGATCGGCGACCAGGGCCGCGATCTCGGCACCGACACCTCCGGTTACATTATCCTCATGGACAATGAGCAGTTTTCCAGTCTTCTTTACCGACTCAAGCACGGTTTCCGTGTCTAAAGGAGTCAAAGTCCGCAGGTCAACGACCTCGACGTTAATGCCCTCTCCGGAAACCTGCTCTGCGGCTTCCAGGCAATAATGAAGTGTCAATCCATAGGAGACAATGGTCATGTCGCTACCGAGACGTTTTACGTCCGCAACACCGAGGGGAATGGTGTATTCCCCCTCCGGCACTTCGCCTCGGACCAAGCGGTAGGTTTTTTTGTGCTCGAGAAAGACCACTGGATTGTCGTCCCGGACAGCGGATTTCAGCAAGCCTTTGGCGTCGTATGGGGTGGATGGAGTGACGACCTTTAGGCCGGGCGTGTGGAAGAAATGGGTCTCCACATTTTGCGAATGGAACAACCCTCCTCTTATGCCGCCGCCGTAAGGTATGCGCACCACTAAGGGCACACTGACAGCGCCGTTGGTGCCGTAGCAGGTACGGGCCGCCTCGCCGATGAGTTGGTTGACCGTGGGCCAAACGAAATCGGCAAATTCCACTTCGGGAATGGGCCGGAGCCCTCGGAAGGCCGCACCCAAGGCGATTCCCATAATTGAGGCCTCCGCCAAGGGGGCATCCATCACTCGAGAAGCGCCAAATTCGTCGATAAGGCCTTGGGTAGCCAGGAAAACGCCGCCGCGCTTGCCTACGTCTTCACCCAACACGAATACCTTGGAGTCTCGTCGCATCTCTTCCCGAATTGCGTCCCGAACCGCTTCAATGACGGTGATTACTGGCAAAGCCGCCTCCCAGTTAGGTAATTTATATAAGGCAAGTGATCAGAATCCAATGAAGTGGGTTGATCTTCTCGATGACTTGGAATAATGCGAACGGCAAACGTCCGTCAAGGAGCGTAGACCATATCGTTGATCGTGGAAGCGTCAGGAAGGTCCGCTGCATCAGCGGCGTCGGTGGCTTCGTTTATGGCTTGTTGGGCTCGAGCCTTTATATTTTCCACTTCCTGTTGGTCAAGTAATCCTTGCTCTATCAAGAGATTGGCCATGGTCAGAACAGGGTCCAGTTTGCGGGCCTCCTCAACTTCCTCGGCTGGCCGATACCGCCGATCATCATCGTCAGTGGTGTGGGGCATAAACCGCTCCACCTTCATTTCCAACAGCACGGGTCCCTCGCTGCGAGCGTGGTTGATGGCCTCACGAGTAGCTTCATAGCACTGGATTAGGTCCATTCCGTCGACTGCGAATCCAGGAAAGCCGTAGCTCGCAGAACGGGAATAGATATCGTCTATTGCCATCTGTTGAGATTGGGGCACGGAAATTGCGTAGCGGTTATTTTCGCACACAAATATGATAGGAAGATGATGGATTCCGGCGAAGTTCATGGCCTCATGGGTTTCACCTTGGCTCGAGCCACCGTCGCCGAAGTAGACCAGAACTACGGTATCGTCGCCCAACATCTTGCAACCCAAAGCGTATCCCGCACCCTGGGTGAGACCGGCGGACACCACGTTGGAAATCTGAATAATCTTGTTTGGAAGGTCGGCGCCCTGAAGGGGGAATTGCCTGGCGTTACTGTACGGTTCCCCTGCTTTGCCCATGAATGATTTCATTACCTGGGTGGGGGTTAGCCCCGCTGACATTTTCAAAGCCAGGTCCCGATAATACGGGAATAGAAAACAACGGCCGTCTTTTTCCGCCGCCAGCAGGCTGCCCAGTTGAGCTGCTTCATGACCTTGGGAAGATGCGGCTATGGGAACCTTGCCTTGGCGGTTCAATGCCCAAATCCGCTCGTCGGCGGTGCGTGCCAAGACCATCCGGGTGAATATGTCCACCAAGTCTTCGGAGGTGAGGCTGCCGGGTAGAGGCCCAGACGCCTTTGCTGTTTCTTTTCTTTTGGTTGCGGTTGCTTTGCCGCCGGACTGGCGGGTGCCCCTAGGTTTGGTCTGAGCCATTATTTCCCCTCGAGAAGGATTGCGTATTAGGACATTGGATAAACCGAGTGATAGGTCTTGGGTCATCATGGCGGAGCCGTTTTTGGCCGACGAGCGTTTTGTTAGTCCACCAAATGCTAGGCCCCGAATCTTAAACTATCTGCTTAAACTATCAAATTGAACGAGATTATCGAGCATCGGTCGAATCTAGATTCTTCCGATGTTGACCCATAAACCATGCCGATTGACCGTTCGGGTGGCCACAATTATATATGCCCACAAGCGATGCTCGCAAATCCCCGTCTATTGCCGGTCATCGGGGGTTTTTTCCGAGGGAACAATGGGCCATGAATACGATGGATACCAAGAGGACGATGAATAGGACGATGAATTTGAGGCGCAGGGACTAGCACTAATTTGGTTGCTTTGCGGTTCAGCCAAATTCCGAACTAACCAGGGCTCATAGGGACCGAGGTCATTGAAAAATAAAAGTTGTAGCAATATTCGTGACATTCTCCATTGACAACGTCCTTTTAGGCGTGGATTAGAATCTCGGAGTTGAAATTGTCGATGCGCGGCCGAGCCGATGGGCTCAGGTTCCTCGTATCAAGACAATTTCCGGGGCCTGGTGGAGCTTAGCTTGATTGGAGCTTGGCTTAATTGGAAGTGGGCCCGGGTTGATGCCGGGACCGGTGCGAGGGGTAGGGGGATGAATAGAGCCAGCTTAACATTGTTAAGCTGGCCGGTCCCGGAGATGAGTGGCGGCGCTAATGCAGCGCCCGTGCATGCGGGCGACTGTATTGGCATTAATGAATTCTTAGTTAACATAACGTTGATACATCGCCTGGCTGCAACCAGGGTGCCGAAACAATAACACCTTAATCTTCCAGTGCTCTGAAATTCTGTGGAAGAGGAAGAATCCGTGGGCATCGGGCGGGACACTGTTGACGTGGGAGTGTGCGGAAAATGAATGAGGTAACCAGCAAGGAGGTCTGGAGAGCCGTCTTGGGCGAACTCCAGCTCCAACTTCCTCGGCCCACCTATGAAACCTGGTTAAAACAGACTGAAGGTGTCAGCTGTGATGGCCAATATTTCGTGGTGGAAGTGCCGACCGCATTTACCGTGGCTTGGCTGGAACGGCGGATGTACCAGTCCATTCAAAAGACGGTGGAGAAAGTATCCAAACAGTCATTGGAAATAATTTTTCAAGTAAAAGACAGCGGCGCCAGCCAATCAACAACTAATCGCGCCAACACGGATTTGAAACGATCCGGGTCAGGAGAACTTGGCCCTAGGCGATCTGGATTCAGGGCCTCCATAGAGGACGAGCTTGGGACCTCCAACAGGATGGGCCAGGCTTCCAGCCTCAATCCCAAGTACACCTTCGATTCGTTTGTGGTGGGAGCGTCCAACAACTTAGCCTACAGCGCCGCAAGGGCGGTCTGTGAGGCACCCGGGCGGGACTATAACCCGTTATTTATTTATTCCGGGGTGGGCTTGGGCAAGACTCACTTGCTCCATGCGATCGGTCATCAATGCATTGCTCAGGGAATGCAGGTGCTCTACGCTACCTCCGAGCAGTTCACCAACGAGTTCATTTCGGCGATCTTGAACCGCACCACAGAGGCCTTTCGCAACCGCTACCGTAGCGTCCAAGTCCTACTAATGGATGATGTCCAGTTTTTGAGCGGCAAAGAGCAGACCCACGAAGGTTTCTTTCATACGTTTAACGAGCTTCACGTTTCGGGAAACCAGGTGGTTATTACTTCAGATCGACCGCCACGCTCCCTGGCATTGTTGGAAGACAGGTTGCGGTCCCGGTTTGAGTGGGGCCTGACCACGGATATCCAGCCGCCAAATCTGGAAACCCGCATGGCTATTCTGGCCGCCAAAGCAGCACAGATCGGCGTGACATTAAGCGACAGTATCGTGGAATTGATTGCCAAAAGGGTCCAGAAAAACGTGAGGGAATTAGAAGGCGTCTTGAATCGTATGGCTGCGTTTGCGCAACTTGGAAACACGCCGGTAACCCTGGAATCCACCATGAGAATATTGGGCGATCTGAATGCCGACGCAGACCGTCACTCCATCGACCCTGAGCGGATAATCGAAGAGACAGCCAGTTTCTATAAATTGTCGCCATCCGACATTTTAGGGCGCAGCCGGACGCAAAAAATCGCCCTTGCCCGCCAAGTGGTCATGTACCTGCTTATTTATGAGCTGGAGCTTTCCCCGACCCAGGTCGGACGTCTCCTGGGGGGGAGAGATCATGCCACAGTGATACATGGCGCCGGAAAGGTTAACGGTGGCGTCAACGAGAACGGCCAATTGCGCAAAGATGTCTTGATTATAAAAGAGGCCATATTCGCTCCTGAACCCAAAGACCGCGCGGGAACCGGAATGGCGAACGCAATCTCCGGCTAGGCTTAACGGGTAGGCTTAAAAGGGGAGGAATTTCCTCTGGATTGCGAGAACTATCCAGCCGCCCCTCAGTGGATAACCTGGCTATTTTCGTGGAAAGGATGCCGCGAATCGTGGATAGGTATGTGTGGGAGCGCTGGAGACGACTTCCTGTGGGCCAACCCACGGGTGACCCGAGACCTGGCTGGCTAAATCTCCAATTGGTGTAAGATGTCTCTTTGCACACTAATATTTATTCACCCCAGGAATTGGTAATGAAGAAATCCGCATGACAACCCCTTTGAAAATCCACGTCATCGTCAAAACCCACGAACTCGCGCTGAAAGGCAAGAACCGGCCCTGGTTTATGCGACACTTGGTTAACAACCTGCGCAAAGCCACTAGGGGAACGGGAGTGTCGAAAGTGTGGCAAGGTCACATGTTGGTGGGGCTGTCGTTGCGGGACGAGTCCAGTTGGCCAGAGGTGCGAGACCGGGTCAGGGAATGCTTTGGCGTGGCCAAGTTCTTTAAAGCGTATGAGGTGCCTCTCGATTTGGACAAGGTGAAGGAGGTATTGCCAGACCTCTTGAGTGACCGGCAATTCCAGTCCTTTCGCATATCGGCCAACCGGGCCGACAAAAGGTTCCCAATAACCTCCGAGGAAATCAACCGCGACATGGGCACCTTCGTAAAGGACCTTTCCGGCGCTCGGGTGGACCTGAAGAATCCAGAGCTTGAAGTTTTTATTGACGTGCTGGCTTCCGGCATTCTCCTTTATTTCGAGGAAGTGAAGGGTCACGGCGGCTTGCCCGTAGGGGTCAGCGGTGACGTGATGACAATGCTTTCGGGGGGTATAGACTCGCCGGTTGCAGCGTGGCAAATGATGAAGCGAGGTTGCCGCTCCCATTTCACCCACTTTCATAGCTACCCTTTGGTCGACCGCTCTTCCATCGAAAAGGCTATGGATTTGACTGACCACCTTACGCAACACCAATTTACGTCCAGCTTGTCATTGGTGCCTTTGGGAGAAATTCAAAAGAAAATAATCGTGGCTACACCGCCAGCCTTTCGTGTGATTCTATACCGCCGGTTTATGGTGAGAATTACCGAAGTTTTGGCCCGACGCCAGGGTGCCAAAGCGATTATCACCGGCGAAAGCTGCGGTCAGGTGAGTTCACAGACCCTCGATAACATCGCCGTGATCGACGCCGTGGCTAATATGCCTGTCCTTCGGCCGTTAATTGGGCAAAACAAAGAGGAAATCATAAATTTGTCCCGCAAGATGGGCACTTTTCCGATTTCCATACAGCCGGACCAAGATTGCTGCAGCCTTTTCGTGCCCAAGCATCCCGAAACCCACGCTCGCCTCGAGACAGTGCTCAAGTTGGAGTCCGGTCTTGCGGTAGACGAGTTGGTTGAAGCGGCGGTGGCTGGTACCGAAGTGCGTGAATTTTCCGCGATTCATTCCGAATCGCAGGTCGTCTGACCGGGTTCGCGCTCCGTATGGAAAGCGAAGGAGAGCCGACATCAGAAGACCTGTCAACGGGCCCCTCAGATGCCAACTTCCCTCCGGCAGGTGAGCCTCTCTTAATTGGGACACTCCCTCCCATAGACGATGGACATCGGTCCAAGTTATTGACAGACCTGCTAAAAGGCGTCTCCCGCAGTTTTTATCTAACCCTCCGTGTGTTGCCGCCGGGCCTGCGCCAGCCGATGGGCCTGGCTTATTTGTTGGCC
This sequence comes from Dehalococcoidia bacterium, assembly GCA_963665155.2. Taxonomy (GTDB): domain Bacteria; phylum Chloroflexota; class Dehalococcoidia; order Lucifugimonadales; family UBA3495; genus UBA1141. Next base: position 249,347 of record OY761986.2, read on the forward strand.
AGAGCCGCCGATACCATCGCCGATACCTCGCTGGTCTCTCCCGAGTTGCGCTTGGAGCTTCTTTTGGAGCTGCGTCGCCAGGTTAAAGGGCCCGCCCTATTGGAGCCGCTACGGCGCATTGAATCGGAACTGACGGACCTCCAATCCATCCCCAAAGAACGGGAGTTGCTGTCCGCACTCCCAGCGGCATTCGCATTGCTGGAGGCTACACCTGAGCCTGACGCAACCTTTGTGCGCTCCGTCGTTGTTACCCTGACGATGGGAATGGAACAGGACCTTGTCCTATTTCCGGTTGAAGGCTCGGGCAGTGTGAAGTCGCTGGAGGACGCGTTCGCATTGGACCGGTACACCTATTTGGTCGCTGGTTGTGTCGGTGAGTTCTGGACGGCGATTACGGTGGCCCATACCAACTCTCTGAGGAATTGGGACCGAGATGCTATGGCCCGGACAGGGGTCAGGTTCGGCAAAGCGCTGCAACTAACCAATGTTCTGCGCGATGTGCCCAAGGACTTGCGGATTGGGCGGTGTTACTTACCTGGTTCCGAACTGGCCGGGCTGGGGCTTTCTCCCGAGGATTTGCTGGACCCAACCCACGGTAACGTTGCTCGTCTCGTCTTGGTGGATTGGATTAATACTGCGTTGGATCATTACCAAGCCGCTGAAGACTATCTTCTGGCCATTCCCCGCCGCTCTCCCAAGCTCCGTCTGGCAGTACTTTGGCCGATATTGATCGGCCTGGCCACCTTGGCCCGCCTTGCCAGGAACCGGCAGTGGCTAGACCCGGATTATCCGTCTCGGGTGAGCCGCCAATGGGTGTACAAAACTTTGGCTTTGTCATTGCCAGCGGTGGTCTCTAACCGAGTCTTGAAGGCATGGATCGCTCGATTGCGGCGTCAGGTCATCGAAGCCCTGTAGACCAATTCCCGTCTCCCGCTGGCGCCCTTCATACTTCCGATGCGGAGCGGTGTTTTTCCGGGTGGTTCTTGACGCTCTTAGGAAATCATGTAGTATTAGCATCGTGCCCAAAATGAGCGTTTAGAGTCGAAGAACGGAGCCCAATTGGAGGCTGCGAATGGAATTTGGCTTGTTCGTCGAATTTCCTTGTCGTGATGGGGTTAGCCAGGCGCAGGTATTCCAGGAGTCTTTCCAACTTGTGGACGCTGCGGAGGAACTGGGGACGGATGCAGTTTGGCTGGCGGAGTACCACTTCGATCCCAACCGCTCGGTGCTTTCCGCCCCGATCACCGTCGCCAGTGCGGTAGCCGCACGTACCAAGAGAGTCAAGATCGGCATTGCCGTCCACGTGTTGCCTCTGCGTAACCCGGTCCGCATCGCCGAAGAAGTAGCGACCCTAGACCACATCAGCGGTGGACGGTTGGACTTCGGCATTGGTCGTTCGGCATTTCCAAGCGTCTACTTGGGCTATGGGATTGACCATGACGAGAGCCGGGACCGGTTCAGTGAATGCCTGGAAGTAATCCTGAAATCCTGGACCGAAGAACGGTTCTCCTACCAAGGTGAATACTACCAATACGATAACCTGTGCGTGGTCCCCAAGCCCCTGCAAACCCCTCATCCGCCCATCCGTATCGGTGCGACTACCGTTGAAACATTCGCCTTGGTGGGCCAGATGGGTTATCCGATATTTATTAACCCTTCCCGCGTCAGTTCACTGTCGGACTTGGTGCGGATGATCAAGGAGTTCAGGGAGGCACGGAGCGACGCTGGTTATCCGGCAGATGTTGATGTGGGATTGAGGGTACCGGTTTATGTGGCGGAGACCAAAGAGCAGGCCTACAGCGAACCAAAGGAAAGCGCCCTCTTTTAGTTGCAACGCCTGATCAATGTGATAACCGCTTCCGCCTCACAAGGGGGCATCAGTGACGACCGGTTGGCCCAAGCCGAGCGCCTGAAAGGCTTGGACTACGAGGCGATGCTAAAGAATATGCTGATTTACGGAACCCCCGAGATGGTGACCGAGCGGTTGATGCAGTTGCAAGAAGAACTGGGAATCAACCAGTTTGTCTACGAAGTGAATTTCGGTTGCCGGGTGCCATTGGAGCATCAAATTAAATCCGTGCGATTGCTGAACGAACGCGTCGTGCCAAATTTTAAGTAGCTGTCAGCCGCCAAATTAGGTATTTGGTCGGTCTGATCTAATATTTAATAAACAACCGAGGAGAGAATAATGGTTAATTACGTTAGGATCTACAGCGGAGCCGACGGTCAGTCCCACATGGAAGACTACGAGCCCGATTTCAGCCCCTTCGTAGACACCGAAGGTGCCCACGGTGAAGGGACGCCGGTGGAGGCGGCCACCAGCTTTACTATTAGGACTAATCCCCCTGGTTATTTTCTGGATTTCCACTGCGCTCCCCGCCGCCAGTATTCAATCACAATCGCCGGGGAAATAGAGGTAGGGACAGGAGATGGGACAGTGAGGCGATTCGGGGCCCCCACAATTCTGCTGGCCGAGGACCTGACGGGCCAAGGCCATTCCACCCGTGTTGTGGGCACTGAAATTAGGGTTAGCATCGCTATACCCCTGGCGGACTAGGACTGGTTTCACAAGGCTGGTTCCGCAAAGCTGTTTTCAATAAAAGAATATCGCTACTCTACCGTATGTTCCGGAATGGCGAATCTCATAAAGCAAACGGATTTTACAGGACAATTTCCGGCTCAAAACACACCAGGTGAGGTGCCCGCATGGCTAGTTCCATTCTGAAAGGGGAGTTCAATCCCCCGGTACAGTCGCGAATCATCTTGGGCCGAGGCAAAGTCGCCACGCTCAATGAGGAGATTTCCAAGTTGGGAGGGCACCGGGTGTTGGTCCTCTCTGGTAAGTCGGTTGCCGAAAAGACGGAAGCAGTTAACCGGGTGGTTCAGGCCTTGGGGGAATCATGCGTGGGCGTCTACTTGGGATCGTCGCAGCGTGCGCCTTTGTCCACAGCGGTGGCTGCCACAGCCATGGCGGTTGAAAAAGGAGCGGACACGCTGGTGGGCGTCGGCGGTAGCACCATATCCGATGCTTCCCGGATGATCGGTGTCATGATCGCCGAGGGTATCGACAGCGAATCCCGGATGCGGGCTCTGGGAGAAGAGTCTCATGGCATGCTCACCCCGGACTTGGTTGGGAAGCGCCTACCCTATCAGGTGTCAATCCCAACTACCCTTTCGGCGGGAGAGTTCAATGTGGGTGGTGGGAACGTTCTGGACGATCAGGCAGGCCACAAGATTCGGGTGCGTAACCCGGACCTCTTCGCTCATCTAATTGTCTTGGACCCGGAAATGACCGAAGGAACACCGGACTGGCTGTGGCTTTCCACCGGCGTTAAAGCCTTGGACCATTGCATTGAGCGCTTGTATAGCGCCGGCAACCAACCCGCCATCGACGCTCCGATCCTGTCCGCAGCTGAACTGCTGTTTAACTACCTGCCCCAATCCAGAGAGCAAGACAAAGACTTGGACGCCAGGCTCCAGTGCTTGCTTGGCGCCCGGCTGTCTATGATGGGAGCGCCCAATTTCGCCATGGGCCTGAGCCATGCTCTGGGCCACATCATCGGCGTCAAGTATTCCGTGGGTCACGGCTACACCTCCTGTGTTACTCAACCCTACGTTATGGAATACAATCGCTCGGCATCGGCTGGCAAACAGGCGTTGTTGGCCAAGGCGGCGGGCCTGGATACCAAAGGGATGAGCGACGAGGCAGCGGCAGAAGCGGCGGCTGGGGCCCCGTGGACCGGTTTATCCTAGGCTTGGGCATGCCTCACAAGCTACGAGAGTTGGAGGTGCCCCGGGAAGATTTCCCGGAAATCGCTCAACTCACAATTGGCGACGGCGGTTGCCTCACAAACCCCGTGCCTATAACCAGGGTGGAGCAGGTGATTGAGGTCTTGGAGGCTGCTTTCTGAGCGAGGCCTAGTAGCACCCAGGGCGCAAAGCGAGGAACGTGTTCTATTTAAGCCGAGGCGGAATTTCAATTTTCACCCACTTGCTGAATCTGTGTTCAGTCTTTGAACACACAATAATTTGCATAAACAAGTGATGGAATCCAACGCCAAATTCGTAGTTGAATCTACGGCTCAGTCTGTTGAAGATGCCGAGACCTTGGCCTTAGCCGACCGGCACGCCAAAGTTTTGTTTGCTACCGGCCACCGGATGGCAGCCCTGGCGTGGCTCCAAGAAGCACTGCATTATAGAGCACTGACTCTTGGCCCAGAACATCCGGAGACCATCGAAAACCGGAATATGTTAGGCCGTGCTTGCCGGGCTGCTGGCCGCCACCAAGAAGCGATCCAACTCTACCGGCAGAACCTGGAAATACTTCACCGCACGCTGGGTCCGGGCGATGCGTACACCTTGCGGGGGCAAAGCCGCTTGGCCAACTGCTACTATGCCGCTGGCCGCTTCCAGGATGCCTTGAAATTGTTCCGGAAAACATTCAAAACCCGAGAGCATACGCTGGGAGCCGACCATCCTGATACCCTGCGCAGCCGCAGCAGCCTGGCCAACTGTTGCTTGAGGCTGGGGCAGGTCGAAGAAGCCGTGCGGCTCCACCGCGCCACGCTGGCCGACCGGGAGCGGGTGTTGGGGCCGCAGCACCCCAGAACCTACACCAGCCGCAACAGGCTGGCGGCTTCGCTAAAGGTGGCGACCCTGCAATAGCCTCGTTAATATAGCTTCGTTAATTAAGCCAAATTAATTTAGGAGATATCACATGAAATACGGATTTACCCTTCCTGGAAGAGGTCCCTTGGCCACGCCGGAAAGGCTGGGCATTTTGGCCAGGAAGGGCGAAGAACTTGGCTTCGACGCGCTTCTGACGGGAGACCATATCCTGGTGCCCAAGACCATCACTTCACCATATCCGTACACCGAAACCGGCGAGTTTCCCGGCGGGCCGTCGGGCGAGTCCATGGAGCAACTCACCTTGTTGGCCTTCCTGGCGGGCCAGACCAGCAAGATACGCCTGGTTACCAGCGTTATCATAGTTCCCCACCGGAACGCTTTGGTGGCCGCCAAGGCCTTAGCGACCCTGGACGTCTTATCCCAAGGAAGATTGGTGGTGGGGATTGGCGTGGGCTGGATGCGGGAAGAATTCGAGGCTCTAGGACTGCCACCCTTTGAAGAGCGGGGCGCCGTTACCGACGAGTATATCCGGGTGTTCAAAGAGGTCTGGACCGAAGACAACCCCAGCTACGACGGTAAGTATGTAAAATTCGATAACATCAGCTTTTTGCCCAAGCCAGTGCAAAAGCCCCACCCGCCCATTTGGGTTGGTGGGGAAAGTCGTCCGGCGCTGCGACGCACAGCGGAATTGGCTGACGGCTGGTACCCCTTGGGTTCGAACCCGACCTTTCCCATGGGAACGCCGGAGCAGCTAAAAGCCGGGTTGGAGCGATTGGCGACCTATGCCAAGATGTTCGACCGGGACCCGGCGGAGATCGAAACAATCTACCGCACCCACCAGTTCCAACTCAATAAAAGCGCAGGCGCGGACAATGGCCGGTTGCCATTTGTGGGCAATGCCGACCAGATAGCCGGGGACATCCGGCAGTACCAAGACATGGGAGTTGGCTCTCTGGTGTTGGATTTCCTGCGGCAGACGGAAGAACTGGACGAGGTTCTGGGCCGTATGGAAGACTTCGCCGACCAAGTTTTCTCGAAGGTCGCTTGACCCATATCGACCTTTTTATCGAGTATTCAATATTAGTCGAAATGGGAGGAAAAAGATGAGCGTACTAATTGGCGGGGTCATGTACGCCAGTGGTCAGGAGTATCGCCTTAACGGTGAGGGCATCACATGGACTGGGATTAATGCTACACGAACCGTCCCGGAATCCATAAGATTGAGCTTCAAGGGAAAGACCCAAACTCGGGAGCGCACTCATGCCTGGATTGTGATGTCCCCCGAAGAAGCGACGGCCGTCGCTAGAGCTTTGTTGAGCGCAGTACAAGGCGACGGACGTCAAATAACTATCGATTTCTAGAGAAGACCACTGCGACAACAAAGCTCTTAGGTAGGAGTTTCGACAATTGTAGATTTTTCTAGTCTACCATCTACCTTTGTCGACGAGACTCCCGTGAAAGATCAGGTTAGCCTAGGCGTGCTCACCCTCAGCGAACTGGAAGTATATTCCGTGGGCGCTTTCCAGAGAAATGTTGAAGGTCTTGTATCCGTAAGGGCTGACGTTGGGCGATTCAGTTTGCATCTTGTTGCCTTTGCTTTTCAGGTCGGTGAAGGCCTGATCGATGCCGTCAACGCCCCAAGCCACGTGCATGACTCCGGGACCGGTCTCCTTTAGCTGCTTGGCCATAGTGGTGTCATCCCGCAACGGCTCGAAGAAATCCACCAGCGTCGGGCCGATTTTGTAAAGAATGGCCTTGAACCCGCGGTCGGTGAATTCATCGGTACGCTCGGGTTTTAGCCCGAAGTTCTTATCCAAATAGTCCGCCATTTCCTGGACGCTCTCGACGACGTAGGTCACGTGGTGCACTTTGGTTAACATTTTCCTCTCCTGAGTACTGAATTGATGCTGGCAGACTAGCCCCTTTTGGCCGAGGAATCAACCTTTTGGGTCAATTGACTTGCCAGCAGTGCAACCCTATTATCAGAAACCAGAATCAAACTACCATTAGCTGAGTAGATCGTTAGGCGGTTGCTTGAACTCCCTTATTCTGTGGACCGAAGGATTTGCGTCAACCGCCGGAACCCTATTACCCAGAGATTTGTTAAATCCGGATTTTGCAACAAGAGGTAAGCAATGCCAAAATTCTCATCCAACGGCGTAGAAATTTATTACGAAGTGACCGGCCACGGTTTTCCCTTGGTTTGGAGCCATGAATTTGGCGGGTCTATGGAGAGCTGGCAAAATCAGGTCAGGTATTTCAGCCGCCATTACCAGGTGATAACCTACGCAGCCCGAGGCTGGGCACCGTCGGACATTCCCACTGAGCCAGAGGCGTACTCACAAGAAATTGTGGTCAACGACCTATACCTGCTCCTAATGCATCTTGGAATTGAGCAGGCCCACATCGGCGGTCTTTCCATGGGCGGTAGCTGTGCGTTGAACTTTGGGATTGCTCATCCGGAAATGGCGCGTTCGTTAATCGTCGCCTCGGCAGGCTCGGGCAGCGATAATCGGGAAAGCTTTTTAGCCAGCAGCAAAGTGATGGCCGACCGCCTATTGTCGGAAGGTATGGAGATTGTGGGAAACGAGTACGCCCGGACCAATACCCGGCTACAGCTTTTGCGTAAAGACCCTCAGGGCTTCGAAGAGTTTCTCCGATTGCTGTTGGCCCACAACAATGTCAGCTCCGCGCTAACTTTCCGGGAGTACGTCATGGCCCGACCCACGGTCTATGCCCTGGAGGATAAGCTGCAGGCGCTTCATGTTCCAACGCTGATAATGATCGGGGATGAAGACGAACCTTGCGTCGACTCCGCCGTTTTCATGAAGCGGACCATACCCCGGTCGGGTCTGGTGGTGTTTCCTCAGAGCGGTCACGCCATAAATCTGGAAGAACCGGACCTGTTCAACCGATCGGTGATGGACTTCCTGACCTTGGTGGAGGCCGATAGGTGGGTTGAGCGGCCAGCCAGAAAGTAGTTGGGGAATAAAAGATCTCCGTTCGTGGTGGTTTAGTCGATCCACATTTCCGGGCAGGGACCATTCGGCAGGCTCACGACGAGAGGAGATGGTTGCTCCGGCATATTCAGGCTAATCTCTAGCGGTGCAACTCCTCGATTATCTTGGGTACTGCTTCTTCGTCCACCGGCGAATTGGCGACGGTGGTTAGCACGACCTCATCCAGCAACCCACCGAACCGCTCCTTTATCCGTCCGGCTACTTCATCGTGTGGGCCGATGACGGCGAAGGTGTCTAACATTTCATCGTTGATAAGACCAGCCATGCGGTCCCATTCGCCCTTTAAGGACAACTCGTGGAGCTTCTGGCCGACCTCTTCGAAACCGTGGGTTTCGAGCACTGGGAAATAAGTTCTGGTGGAAAAATAGAAGGCGATCTGGCGTCTCACCGCTTCTTTCCTAGTGTTGATGGTCTCTTGATCGACGCCGGTAATTACGAAACCGGAACCGGCTAAAATGATCTCCTTAGGGTCCCGTCCAGCAATCCGGGCCCCTTTGGCCAGGTTGGGCTTGATAACCTCGGTCAAGTACTTGGCCGACGTGATCGGGTGGAGGGCGATTCCTTGACACACCTCACCGGCCACCCGGCAGTTGTAGGGATTCAAAGCGCTGATAAACACCGGCGGGGCACCTACCGAGCTTGAACCCGGGCTGAAAAAGGGCGTCATCAGTGAGAAATTGTAATACTCGCCGTGGTAGTCCAGTTTCGTATCGTCTTGCCAAGTTTCCCAAATTGCGTGAAGCGACTGGACGTACTCCCGCAGCCGGGGACCGGGAGAGCCCCACTCCGTCGAGAAGCGACGCTCGATGTGGCCTTTGACCTGAGTGCCTAGGCCCAAACGGAAACGGCCTTCGGAGAAGTTCTGCAGGTCCATGGCGGTATAGGCCACCACCATGGGTGAGCGAGGAAATGCTATTGTCACCCTTGTTTCCAGAGTCACCCTGGATGTGGTGGTAGCGGCCAAAAGCAAGGGAAAGAAGGGATCGTGGGCCGTATCCTCGGTGCACAGACTGTCGTACCCCAACGATTCGGCGCGACGGGCCTCCTCTGGAATGCCTTTAAGGTCGCTGGTGTTCAGGTGGTGGAGTACCCGCATGGCCGTGTTACCTCATCTGCGATAGCCTAATTGTGATGGAAGGAACTGATTATATCGAGGGTGCTTGGCAAAGCTGGTGATTTTCGACTTGTTCGGAGCAAAATAGGCACGGTGGTTCGCCCATTGTGGCTTCGTAATGGTGGTCAGACGATCAAGTCGGCAAGGCCGCCTTGCCTTTACACTGACGGAGGCAGGTTCCGAGAAGGTCGCTCAGATGAAAACTAATATGGACTCAAACCACTGCCAGCATGGCGGGAGTCTAAATAGTACACGATCGATGATAGGGGGCGCAACGCAGCAGCAAACTAGCACAGGAGCGGTGAAAAGAAGGAGGGTTACCGGTGGTTGGGGCGGGAGTTTTGAGTCCCAAAAGGAGTGCGTTTGGCATCCGCACCTGGCAGCATTCACATTGTAATGAAACTGCCAGATGCGAATTTACTTGTTTCTTAGGCTTCGCGGTTAGTCACGGTATTTCAAGGCTTACAGGGGGCCGCCAGTGAATATGGCGCGCTGTTTATGGAAAACTTGGACCCGCTGGCGTGCGGTTTCCACCACAAAGACCCGGCCCTCATCATCCACATCTATTGCTATCGGTCCCTGGAATAGTCTCTCTCTTTCCCCTAGGCCCTGAGCCAACTGTCGGCCTCTGACCATGGCAGGCTCTAGCTCTACCCTTTGCCTGCCCCATTGGGACAGGGTCGCTTCGCCCAACAACTTGACGATAAAGTTGCCATCGGCGTCAAACACCTGAACACGATCGTTCGTGAAGTCGGTTACGTAGATGATCCCGTCCTTGTCGACCGCAATTCCGGTGGGCCGATAGAACTCACCGTCTCCCTGTCCGGAGGTGCCAAACTTCATCAGGAACCGACCGTCGGGGGTGAACTTCTGAATTCGGTCGTTGCGCCAATCGGCTATGTACACATCCCCATTGTGGTCGATTTCGATGCCCCAAGGATGGTCAAAATCGCCATCGCCGGTGCCGAATTGCCCCCATGTGGACAGGAATTTACCGTCTTTGGTAAAGACTTGGACCCGGTGGTTAACGCTGTCTACCAGGTACAAGTTGTCGTTCGCATCGAAGGCCAGCCCGGAGGGATGGTTAAATTCACCTTCACCGTCGCCCAGCTTTCCCCATGTGCTGACACAATCGCCTTCTTTGTTGAAGATCGATATCCGGTTGAGCCATTCGTCGGCTACGTAGGCAATACCATCACTATCGAGGGCGATGGATGTTGGCCACATTAAGCTGCCCGCGGTAGCGGAGGCATCCGCTTCTTCCGGGGCGATTTTAAATCCGAACTCTCGGACCAATTCTTCGTCCACGGTGAAGACCGTAACTCGCTTGCAAGGGAAGAACGCCGGTGTCTCCGAGCCACGGTTTAATACGTATAGCAGGTTATCTTTGTCACGAGTTATAGCCACCGGATAGAAGAATCCAGTCCCGCTGCGGACCTCTTGCCGTCCGATGGTGTGACTATATTGAAAGGTTACAGGCGCGATCTCGGTGACCATGTTTCCTCGCTAGTGTGTCTTAGTATAATCCGGCTGAGTCTGAAATTTACTTGCCTGAATGAACATCGTAGAGAACATCTATCGATCTTGGAGCTAATCGAAATCCCCCCAGTCCCCCTTTTAAAAGGGGGAAGCAGGGGGATTTTGTCCCAGGGTTGGAGCCTGCTAATTTCTAGAAAACTGTCTAAAGTTCAACAAACCCCAAAGGTTGTTATTTTATAAAGTCGAACTGCTCGTAAGTTCCCCCGAGAATCGGCTTGGAGTCCAAGCCCATCCACTGCTCGAGGATAGTTGCGTAGGTGCTCCGGAAATCGTTGTTCCACTGAAGGTCGCCATTGTCGAGCTTGTTCGGCTCCAAGGAAGGATACTCTCCGTAGAGGCCGCCCTTTACTGCGTCGCCGATCATGAACGCCACGCTGCCAGAGCCGTGGTCGGTGCCGGAGCCGTTCTCTTGCACCCGTCGGCCAAACTCTGTAAACACCATCATTACGATTTCTTCGTTGGCGTTGTGCTCTTTCAGGTCCTGGTAGAAGTCGCCGATGGCGTTTGAAACATCTCCCCACAGTTTATGTAGGCTGACGTTTTCGTTGGCGTGGGTATCGAATGTGCCGGGATTGACTCCGGTATAGAGAATCCTAGTGCCGAAGTCCGAGAAATGCACTTGAGCAATGTTCTTCAGCCACTGAGCGAAGGGGCTATTGCCATACTCAACGCTGGAAGAGTAAGTGTTGGGTGCCTCACTCAGAATGTCCGCTCCTCTCAGAGCGTCCAAGCCGGTCTGGGAAAGGTAGTCGCTCACTGGGCCGTTGCCGAGCATTGGAGCATACATTCGGGCGAATATATCCAAGGCTTCGCTTCGCTGATCTTCGCCCTGGATGCCGGTCAATACTCCGTAATTGCTCAGGTCGCCTACAGAGGCTACCGAAACTCCGGGCGCAGCCAGAGCGCGGGGTAGTCCGCGACCGAAGTTCACAGCAGTAAGAATGTTCTCTTTATTGGGGTCCAAGTCCTTGATCGCCCGGCCTAGCCAGCCCTCGGAGATCATCTTTTCGGGCTCGGCGGTATGCCAGATGTCCAAGGAACGGAAGTGGGAGCGAATGGGGTTCGGGTATCCAATACCCTGCAAGACGGCGACTTTACCCTGGTCGTACAAGTCTTTTATCGGGGCCATGGCTGGGTGGAACCCAACCTTGTCATCTACCGCCAAAACCTCTTCCGGCGAAATATTCAGTACTTGCCGGTAATCCGAATAGTGGGGGTCGCTATAGGGAATGAAGGTGTTCAGGGCGTCGTAGGCCCCCGTCATCTGAAGTATTACCAGCACCGGGTCTTTCTTGTTGGAGGTCATAAGTTCTCCTTAGCGAAATGAGTTGTTATACCTAAACTTACCAGCGTCTACGCCGAGAATCGATTATACGGTTAGGCGTATAGATATTCCTTGGTGGATACGATCATCTGGAGCATCTGAGCGACATGCTGCGGAAACTCCTTGGTGTTGGTCGTCAACTCGCCGTTTTTTCGTGCGTGTTCCACCAACATTTGGTGAGTCTCGTCGGCTACTTCGTAGTGCCCCAGCAGGCGCAGGCAACCGTCCACCAAGCCTTGGGGGGACATGGTGGGGCCTTCCGCAGCCAGCTTTTGAACCATTTCTTGTATACCCGGGTAGCTGACATCACCTACGTAGTCGGCGATAAAATTGATCCGGCGCAACAACGTCCCTCCGTCAATCCATTCCTTGCCCGTGTGCCAGCCCTCGACGGAAGGCGGGTTCAGGATCTCCTGACCCATGTGCTTCATTTCCTCGAAAATTGCTTCAAAGCCGGGTTTGGGAGTTGTCCAGTCGCCAGCCAAGCGCAAAGTGCCAATTACCGTCTCAATTGGGCCCTTGATTCGGGAGAATCGAGCTTCTTTGAAAGCGTCAGAATTAAACAGCACTCGCAGCATCGAGCGGATGTTGTAGTTGGACCGGAAGTACTCGTCTTCCAGCATCTTTATGGTGTCGATGTCCCTCGGCGGGGTGTCCATCCATGCTGGCACCTGAGCCTCATCGGCTACGAAGTAGTTGTACAGGTGGCGGGAGATGAACCGCGCCGTGGCCGGCTGCTTGACGATGATATCTATGATGTCCTCACCGTTGAAATAGCCGGTGTGGCCCAAGAATGTTTTCTCTCCATCATCGTGGTCGTCGGGGTTAAAAACAAATTGGGAACTGTAGCGACCGTAGGGCTGGGCCGGAATGCCGTTGGCGATGGTCCAGCCTGTAAACGCCCTTGCGCACTCCTTTACGTCATCTTCGGTGTAGTTGAACTGGCCGTCCATGCCCACACCCAGAGAGAACAACTCTAGCAACTCACGTCCGTAGTTTTCGTTTATCGAGTCTTTGTGGCTAAGACAATTGTCCAGGAAGTACACCATGGCTGGGTCTTTGGAAATCTCGATCAGCAGGTCTTTGAAACTGCCCATACCGCAACGGCGGAGCATTTCCAACTCGACATAAGATGCCACATAGCTCTGTGTTTTGCTGTCGGCGGTGCATAGAATGCCATGCCAGAAGAGGACCATTTTCTCTTCCAACTGGCTCTTGGAGTTCACCATCCGAAAAGCTATGTATTCAGGCACGCAGCGGATGAAGTGATTCCATTCGATGTAGTACCTTTCCGCTAGGTCCAAATCCATCCCGTGAGTCGTTTCATCGGGATGCAGCAGTTCCTCCACGGTTGCTTCGTACCCTTTCGCTGCTCGGGTTTCAAGCTCATCATACTGGGCGCCGAATCCAGCGCGCCGCATGAGGTGAGCCATCAAAGCGATATCGTTCTCTGCCATCTATTCTCCTATTCGAGTTGAGCGTGCAGATAATTGGTATGTATGTTAGCACTCCGGCTTTGCCCAATTCAAGACAGTATGTCAAACGGCTGTCGGATTAAGTTATCTCCGTCTGGGTAGGCCAGCAATTAATGCTATACGCCACCCAATTCTACACCAGAGTGACTCAACTGCACAGGGCCAAATTACGGTTAAATTAGTTTAGGGCACCGGCGATAGGATGTGGACAATAGACTGGTCTAAGGCTACTATTTCCACACAAATCATCTCTTAGTAATTTGATGCGGTTGGCGGTTATTCGATGCACCTAGATGCGGTTAATTGAAAACAAGTTCGTGACGCACCAGGACCTAAAAGTGTACCCGTAATTTCTTTTGAAGCGGTGGAGGGGCCGGGTCAACGTTTGCTTGGAAGACTGACGGGCAATAGGTGCGTGGCACAAATTAGCGATTCAATTCAGTCGAAATAGATTGGAGAGGGATAATGTCCGCAACAGAACAGCGGGTAAGTCTGATCAAATCCGAATCCAAGCGCATTCACCGGTACTTGGGAACCCTGTCCACTGAGGAATTGGCCCGGCCCAGCGCTTGCGAGGGGTGGGAGGGACGAGACGTTGTAGCACATTTGATTGGGGCGATTGATCTATTTTCCGCGAATATTTCCCGGGGAGCGAGTGGAGACCCGTCGCCTCCGGAAGGCTTCCCGCCTGCCAGCGTCGATGCATTGGCTGCCAGAATGGTGGCGGGCGCCCAGAGAGCTATTACCATGCGAGAAAGCATGGGCGACCAGCTATTGTCTACTTTTGCTCAACGTTGTGAAGACCTCGACGGGATCCTTGCGGGGTTGGGCGCTGGAGACTGGGAGAAACCTTGTTACCATCCCGCCACAGTAATCTCCGTTGGTAGTTATATCGACCTTCGGCTGGCGGAGTTGGCGGTCCACGAGTGGGATATCAGATCGAAACTGGAAGAATCGGCGCATCTATCCCAAGATTGCCTGCCTGCGGTTATGGACTTGATACCTACGTTTGTCGTTGGCCGGCTGTTCCGGCCGGGACATCAGCAAGGTACCTCCGCAATTTACCGCTTCCATGTAACTGGGGCAGTGACCGGGGCAATTCCGGGTAGCCGCGACATTGTAGTGGAGAACGGCGAGTCACGAATGGAGCCAGGCAGCGAATCTGCGGCCGACGTCACATTTAATTGCGATGCGGAAACCTTTGCCCTTCTTATATACGGTCGTTATAAGGTTAAACAGGCCGAGTCGGAGGGGCGGATCACCGTCGAGGGAGACCGTGACTTGGCTTCTCAAATCAGCGAGTAAAGTAGTTTGTGCTTTATCCCAAAGCCCAACCTAATCCGGAAGTTGACCCATAGGTCACTCCCAGTCTTGGTCTCGCGCAAGAAACCTACATTGTTGGCTGGTGAATAGCCAGCTAAACCTCTAGAAACTCGGACGGAAACCCCGATTCTCCCCAAGCCGTCGTTTTCTCAACGTCGATTATCGAAGTAACAGTTGGTTATTGTAACGTATTACATATACTATTGTACCGTATAAGACTGGAATACGTCTGCTTGGCGTAGCGCGAAACCCGGCCAATGGCTTTCCGGACAGACTCCTAGTATTACAACGTCAGTTAGTTTGATAGGATGACTGTGTAGCTGGAGAGGGAATAGGCGGGTGAGGTGGGGATGTGGATGCGGCAGCTTTCGAGCAGGTGTACGGGTCATTTCGGGATTTTCACGCTTACTTCGCGCCGCTGTTTGGCCGCCGGGAGACGCGGGAGCACAGCGGTCATTATCTCCAGGCCCTGCTGGTACAGTCTGGGGAGCGGCGCAACGCTGAGAACCTGTCGGAGACGGTTCCGGGGTCAGCCCGAGGGATGCAGCGGTTTCTCACCGATTCTCCCTGGGACGATGAGGTGATTATAGGACGGCTGCAGGAGTACCTGGGAACCCGGCTGGAGCATCCGGAAGGGGTGTGGGTGCTGGACGGCAGCGACTTTCCCAAGCAGGGGAGGAAGTCGGTGGGAGTGGCCCGGCAGTACTGCGGGAGGCTGGGGAAGGTGGCCAACTGCCAGGCGGGGATGTTCCTGGCCTATGTCAGCCCGTTGGGACGGGCATTGGTGGACAAGGGGCTGTATCTGCCCGAGAGTTGGACCTCGGACAAAGACCGGTGTGAGGCGGCGGGTGTGCCGGAGGATAGGCAGGGCTACCGGTCCAAGACGGAGTTGGCCTTGGAGATGGTGGGGCGGGCACAGGAGCGGGGCCACCTGAAGGCTGGATGGGTCGCGGCGGACGACGCCTTCGGGATGTCGCCGTCCTTCCGGGAGGGCCTGGCGGCCTTGGGGATGTGGTACGTGCTGGACGTTCCGTCCGGCTTTACGGTGTGGCCGCCGGAGCCTGCCTGGACCAGTGCGGAGTATCAGGGATTCGGGCGTCCCCGCAAACCCAGGCTGCGAGACGGTCAGCGCCGGACCATGGAGCAGCGCAGCGACGAGTTGCCGGAGGAGGCCTGGCGTGAGATTACGGTGGCCGAGGGAAGCCAGGGGCCACGCAGCTACCTTTTCAGCGCCCAGAGGGTGCGACCGACCAGCAGGCGCAAGCCCGGCGAAATCCACTGGGCCGTCTACCGCCGGAACCGGGACGGCAGCGAACCCCGCTACTACCTGTCCAATGCTCCGGAGGATACCCCGTTGGAGACCCTGGCATACGTGGGAGGCTCCCGTTGGCGTATAGAAACGGAGTTTGAGACGGAGAAAAGCGACGTAGGCCTGGACGAGTACGAGACCCGCACCTGGGCTGGCTGGCATCACCACGTGGCCCTGTGCCTGCTGGGCGGAGCTTTTCTGCTGAGCCTGCAACAGGCTTGGGGGGAAAAAGATGCCCCGGATCACGAGGCCGCAGGTCTACCGGGTGGTGCGGGAAATGCTGCCCCGGGAACGGTTCGGGCCAACCGAGTTGCTGCGGTGGCTTGAGGATACGCAGGACAGTAACGAACGGGCCAAACGCTCCCATGCCAAGCGCCGCGCCGCCATGCGGGCATCACCCCACATCCCTCCCTGAACTGACGTTGTAATACTAGGGGAAAGTCCCCCTTCGTAAAAGGGGGATTTAGGGGGATTTAGGGGGATTTCGTCTGTCCATCAAACTTAGATAAAATCCAACTGCCGACGCAAAGCCTGGAAAAAATTCCCAGGTATCCCTATATCAGGTATGCCTGTATATAGAAGGAGATAACCAATGCGAATTGGATTAATTTCCGGCGCTAGTCGCGAACCTGTCACCCTATCCGAGCAAGTGGAGCAGGCCGTAATGGCCGAAGCCGAAGGATTTGACTCCATTTGGTTCCCGCAACTCCCAACCTTCGGTTTCGACGCTCTTACGGTGATCGCATTGGCCGGAGGGAAGACTGAGCGAATTGAATTTGGAACTGCGGTCTTACCGACCTTCCCTACGCATCCTCTGACCATGGCCAAACAAGCGTTAACCGCTCAGGTGGCCTGCGATGGGCGCCTGACTCTGGGCCTCGGCCTCTCCCATCAGCCAATGATCGAAGATGTGATGGGTCTTTCCTACGAGAAGCCTGCAGCTCACATGCGAGAATACCTGGCGGTCACCAAGGCTCTGATCAATGACGGGCAGGTTGATTTTGACGGTCGGTTCTTCCGGGTAAAAGCCGAACTTACGGTTAGTGAGGCGACACCCGTTCCCATTGTAATCGCTGCGCTGGCGCCTAGGATGCTGCGGATGGCTGGCGAACTTGTGGATGGCACGGCAACCTGGATGGCGGGGGTAAAAACGGTGGGGGACCATGTCGCTCCCCGGATACAAGCCGCCGCCCAGTCAGCGGGTAAAACCCCGGCCAGGGTTATCGTAGGACTGCCGTTGGCGGTGACCGATGACCCTCAGGGCGCCAGGGATGTCGCCGCTCGGGTCTTCGAGCGTTACGGCCAGTTGACCAACTACCGCAGGCTCTTGGACATTGAAGGAGTTGAAGGGCCTTCCGAGGTTACGGTGGTTGGCGACGAACTCCATGTGGAACAGCAGCTTAAGGCTTTTGCCAGCGCTGGTGCTACCGAATTTATGGCCTCGGTTATGCCCGTCGGGAATGACGCCCAAGAGTCCGTCGCCCGGACCAAGCGCTTGTTGGCGAGCTTGGTGGGAAAACTTTAGCGGTTCACATAACGGTATGAGTCTTACTTGGCCGTGAATCCACCGTCGACAATTAGCTCGGTGCCGGTAATGTAGGATGCCTCGTCCGATGCCAGGAAAAGCACGGCGTTGGCTACCTCTTCCGGCTGGCCATCTCGGCCCATGGGTATGGAGTCCATCATTGCTTCCCTGGCGCTGTCTCCCCGCTGGAAAGACGTGAGCATCGGCGGCATGATGCCGGGGTGGACCGAGTTGACCCTGATGCCCTCCTTGGCGTGTTGGACGGCAGCGGCCTTGGTGACCAGCCGGACCGCTCCCTTTGAAGCGTTGTAGCCAGGATGGACTGCTTCTTGGCCCACGAAACCGGAGATTGAGGATATGTTGACGATGGATCCGCCGCCAACCGTCCGCATCTCCGGGACAGCGTATTTCATGCCAAGAAAGACTCGCTTGGCGTTGATGTTGAGCAGCCGGTCCCAAGCTTCGGTGCTGGTGTGGTCCTTTTCGCCGCTGCCGCTGATGCCAGCGTTGTTGACCAGGATATCCAGCTTGCCGAACTGGGCCACCACTTGGGCCCACCGCCTTCTCCCATTGGTCCTCTTGGGAAACGTCCAAAGCCACGAAAATGGCCTCGCCACCGGTGTCGGTGATCTCTGCCTCCAACCTGCGGCTGTCTTCCTCTCGTACGTCGGCGATGACCACCTTGGCTCCTTCTTGAGCGAACAATTTAGCCTCGGCGGCACCCATCCCGTGGGCTGCGCCGGTGATTAGAGCAACCTTGCCTGTTAGCCTCATGTCTCCTCCCTTCTGGTATGTCTATTTGTCAAAGTTATCGGCAAATGCTTCGTAAAATATTTCAAAGTACGATACCGTCGTCGACCCACGCCGTTAGTTCCTTAGTAGATGCACCGAGCAAACCTTGGAGCACGTATTGGTTGTGCTGGCCCAGTAATGGGCTGGCTGAGCGTATGGTGGCGGGGGTTTCGCTGAGTACCCAAGGCGGACCCTGAACTTTTTGACGGCCCAGAACCGGGTGCTCCACTTCCCTCCAAGCCTCACGGGCAATCAGGTGAGGATCCGAGGCCAGGGCTTCCCCGTTCATCGAGGGCGAGGCAGCGACGCTGGCTGATTGTAGCAGTTGGGCTGCTTCATCGGGAGTTTTGGCTTGAGTCCATATTTGAATCAGCGAGTCGAGAGCCTCCCCGTTCTGATGGCGAAGCGAGCGATCCTTGAATCGAGGGTCCGCGCTCCATTCGAGGTGGTCTGCGGCCTGGCAAAACGCTTCCCATTCCGCATCGGTGGATACGGCGATGGTTACCCAAGCATCTCGGCCTTTGCACGGGTAGCACCCATGAGGCGCCATCACTGGGTGTTGATTTCCCTGGCGGTGGGCGATGGCCCCATTCATAGCGAAGTCCATGAGAGCTTCCCCGGTGAACATGGCTATGGATTCCCGCGAGGAAATATCTATAAATTGCCCTTCCCCGGTGCGCAGACGATGGAAGAGACCGCTCAAGATTGAAAATGCCGCCGTTGCGCCCACCCGGCAATCTATGCTGTCGTGTAACTCCGCCGGGGGTCCATCTGGGTAACCCGTCAGGTGGCCCAAACCGGATAGAGCATTGAAAGCCGGGGCATAACCGGGGTAGGAACTCTCGGGCCCGGTCCCTCCCGCGCCGGTGATGGATGCGAATACCAGAGTTGGATTGATCCGGCGTAGCGTTTGATAACCTAGGCCCAAGCGGTCCATCACGCCGGGCCGCATGTTCTCCACCACTGCGTCGCTTATTCCCACCAAGCCATGGACCAATCTGATGGCTTCCGGTTGCTTGAGGTTCACCTGAACGCTGAACTTGTCGAGATTAATAGTATTGAAGACGGGCGAACCGTCGGAGTCGTCGTAGGCGTAAGGCGGGCGCCGGGCGGCATCGAGCTGAGCTTCGCTCTCTATTTTGATGACCTCCGCGCCCAACAAGGCCAGCATCAAAGAAGGAAACGGCCCGGCCAAGAGGTTTGTCAGGTCCAACACTCGGACACCCCAAAGAGCGGGTCGAGGTTCGGAAGGGCTCGTCGTCATCAGACCACACCCGCCTTTAAGAGATCGGCCAATTCTCTCCGGAGGGCGGTTCGTAGGAGATTGTGAATGTTAGTCATCAAACCACACCCGCCTTTTTCAGATTGGCCAATTCTCCCCGGAGGGCGGTTCGTAGGGGATTGTGAATGTTGGTCATCAAACCACACCCGCCTTTTTCAGATTGGCCAATTCTCCCCGGAGGGCGGTTCGTAGGGGATTGTGAATGTTGGTCATCAGACCACACCCGCCTTTTGCAGATTGGCCAATTTTCCCTGAAGAGTGGTTCATAGGGGATTGTGAATGTTAGTCATCAAACCACACCCGCCTTTTGCAGATTGGCCAATTCTAATGGAAGCAGGCCCAACTCTCCGCAGAAGATTTCCTCGTTGTGCTGACCCAACAATGGCGCTGGCTGGGGGGTCTCTTCCGCCATACCGGAAAATCGGTAGGGACGTATCGGGTAAGAAAGCTCTCCGGCTTGGGGATGGACCACTGCCCGGAAGAAACGGCGTGCCTGCAGTTGTGGCGACCTATGAAGGTCGCGGGAGTCGGCATATAACCCCACCGGGCAACCGCTGGGGGCTACCTGGGAATAGATCTCATCTTTGCCCAGAGTCTCGGTCCACCGGGAAATCATAGAATTGACTTCACCGGCGTTCTGGATGCGGGCAGCCCGGTTCAAGAATCGCTCATCATCGGCCATTTCCGGTTGGCTCATGATCTCTACCAAGGCTCGCCATTGACGGTCTTCTCGGGGGTAGAGCATTACGTAGCCGTCACGGCAGGGGAAAATGCCGCCGTAGACGTAGCTGCGGGTCCGGCCGACAACTTGGCCTTCGGCGTCAGCCTGAGCCAACATGAGGCGGTTGAGGCCGAAGGTGGCTTCCTGTTTGGAAACGTCCACATGCTGGCCCACTCCCCAGACTTCCCTGGCGTAGAGGGCAGCGACGGTGCCGGAAGCGGCTATAGTTCCAGCGTCGTACTCGCCAAGATGAGTCCCAGCGGCCACGGGAGGCCGGTCGGGGAACCTGGAATGAGTAGCGCCGCCGGGCAGGGTGTAACCCTCACCCGAGGCGTGGAAAGTGTTGATGTGATGGGCCTTCCATTTAGACTGTGGACCGAATTGGCCGTATGGCGTAACCGAGACGTAGACTAAAGCCGGATTGATTTCATGAAGTTGTGGGAAGCTCAGGCCCAAGACTTCCATTTGTCCGGGAGTCGAGTCTTCAATTAGAACGTCGGCTATGGCCGCCAGCTTGAGGAACAACTCTTTGCCCATGGGTGTAGACGGGTCGAGGGTGATGCTGCGCTTGTTCAGGCTCAGGTGTAGAAAAAGTCCGCTTTTCTCCGGGTGAGGATTATTCTCCGGAAAGGGGCCGAAGTTCCGGGCCGGGTCGCCCGTCCCAGGGGGCTCAATTTTGATCACGTCCGCCCCCAAGTCCGCCAGCAGCTTCCCGCAGTACGGTCCGGCGGCGAACCCGGCGTACTCCAGTACCTTAATTCCCTTGAACGGAGAAGACACCAAACACCTCCACTAGAGCGGTCAGCGGTCCGCTGATGGCTGACCGCTAAATCACCCCCTTGTCCCTAAGGGACTCGATCTCATCCCACGAGTAACCTGCGTCCAGCAGGACTTCCTCGGTATGCTGCCCCAGTTCGGGCGCGCCGCTTCGCACCTCCGGCTGGAGCCCGCTATAGGAGACCGGGAACCCGATGGTCTTGGTCTTGCCAAAGACTTCGTGGTCGTAATCAAACACAAATCCGTTGGCGGCTATCTGGGGGTCGAGTGGGATATCCTGGACGCTGTTGACGGGAGCGCAAATCAGGCCTTTTTCACGGCAAAGGGGTAGCCACTCGTCCCGGCTCTTTGTGGCTGTGGCCCTGTCGATAATTTCTATCAGTTGTTCGCAATGCTCGGCCCGGTTTCGCGTGGAGTTAAAATCCGGGTTGGACTCTACTTCATCTCCTAGGCCCAATACCTGGCAGAAATCGTGCCAGGATTGTTGGGGCCGGTTGATGGAGAACATGATCCACTGACCGTCGGCGCATGGGTACCAACCTACCAGTGGATTAAAGACCTTGGTTCGTGTGGGCCGCTTGGGCATCCGCCCGCCCATCAAGTAGATGTTGAAGGGCATGGCGTTTAGGTGTACCAGCGCTCCCAATAGTGATGCTTCCACTCGTTGGCCCTCTCCGGTCTTTTCCCTCCAGTAGAGAGCGCCGGTGACTGCTTGGACTAGCATTGTCGCACCCAACTGGTCGGCCGCTCCGGGAGTCATGTACTGCGGTGGGTCGCCTTCCTGGCCGATGAGGTGCATCATTCCGGACCAAGCGAAGGCCACGTTATCGAAAGAGCGCTCATCCGAGGAAGGTCCGTTTTCTCCGTATCCGCTGGCAACGGCGTAGATCAGACGGGGGTTCTCCAGGGCCAAATGCTCGTAGTCCAAGCCCAAGTTTTGCCTCACCACCCTTCGGTGGTTGGTAATCAGCACATCGGCCCCGGCGACCAGCTTCTTGAACAACTCCTGGCCTTCCGGGGATTTCAGGTTCAAGGTGATGGAGCGTTTGTTGCGGTTGGCCCCTTCGAACAAGACGTTGCGGCCCCCCGGCAACTCCAGAGAGACTCCCATGATGCTGCGCCAAGTGCGGGCAATGTCCCCGTCAGGGTCCTCGACCTTCACGACATCGGCGCCCAAGTCGCCCAGCATATAGCCGGTGGCCGCGCCGTGGTGCGCTTGGGTCCAGTCGATGACTTTTATCCCGTCCAGTAGGTTGGGCAAGGTAGGGCCTCGTTGCCACTGAGGCCGGAAGGGCACCGGGAAATGAAAAAGCTCCGAGCCTCCGCAGTCTAGTGGCCATCTAGGTATTCGCGCCTGTGTTAGGATAACCCAACGTAGCGAGACAAGCTATCAGTAATTAGCTATCAGCGATCAGCCGTCAGCTTTCAGAAATGAGGCGGTTTAGGCTGAGCGGGCACATGGCTGGATTGGATGGCCTCGGGAAGGCTCAGGAAGGCTCGGATGGTAGGGCGCCAATCAAAAGCTGACCGCTGATTGCTGATAGCTGACAGCTAAAAACTCTGGAGGTTTTTTTATGGAAGCAAAGTTCGTTCAAGCAGGCGACGTTAAGCTCCAATACTACCAACACGGTCACGGAAGCGAAGCTTTGGTACTGGTTCACGGGTATGTGTCTTCTGGCAGGATTTGGCGGCTAACTATGGAACAGTTGGACCCGGCCCGTTTCAACGTAATCGCTCTAAATAACCGGGGCGCTGGCGAGTCGGCACGTGCGTCTAATGGGGTGCCCTTTGGGGAAGAGGCCTACACCGTGGAAAACTTCGCCAAAGACTTGCACAACGTTGTGGAGGCTTTGGGGCTAAACGGTTTCAATCTGGTTGGTCATTCCATGGGCGGCGCCACTGTAACCCAGTACGCTCTGGCCCATCAAGACGCGATAAAGTCGTTGGTGTTGCTTAACTCTGCGCCTCTGAAAGGCCGGGATTTGGCACCGAACTGGGATGAGCCCATTAAGGAGCAGTTTCGCACCGGAGCGCCAGCGCAAGGGGATATGGGCTTCCAAGGGTCCCACATCACCGATGAGTTCAAAAGATTCGTTCTGGAAGACATTGGCCGAAACCCCATAGAGCGGGCCCTAGCGGGTCGGCCTTCCATGTCTCGCCTAAGGTTAAGGGAAAGGCTGAGCGAGATAAAAGTCCCGACCATGGTGGTGGGCGGCGACCGGGACGACACGGTGGGCGTCCACAACATCGTGGCCGACTATCTGGCCCTATCCGAGGAGTCGCGCTCCCTGCACATCTACCACGGCATCGGTCACTCGCCGAACGTTGAGGTGCCGGAGAGCTTGGCGGGGCTGCTGGGGCGGTTTGTGGCGGAGGTGGGGGTGAACGAAGCTACGCCTGCGCATATTGGTTTATAGACCAAGTTGGAACTGGGGGTTTCCCAACCACAATTGTGGATAGCGGTTCTATCCCGCGAAACAAAAAAGCCCCGACTTAATCGGGGGTTTTTTGTAGTTGCCCTAACAGAGTAGTAGCCCAGAGTTTGAGCCCAAGACATTAGGTGCTATCTTACGTCAAGCCGGCTTGAGTGTTCGGAGCTTTGTCGATGCAGCCGAGGAGATCTTGTGATGGAAAAGCGAAAAGTCACGGTGATTCTATTTCCTGGAGAAGATAGCGGCTATGTAGCGTACATGCCCCTGTTTCCTAGTTGCACCACACAAGGGGAAACTGTCGAGGAAACCTTGCGAAATGCGAAAGAATCGTTGGAGCTAGCCCTAGAAGAAGCTACTGACACGGACCTAGAATGCCTGGACTATTCGCACGCGAGGCACATCGTGCTGGGCGAAGTGGAGGTGGAGGTTTCGGGCCAGGTCAGGATATCCGCTAACCGGTAGGGGGTTGCCAACTACACATCTTCCACGTTTTCGCTCACGCCCCACATACAGGATATCTTTGAGATATAGTCCAGGTAAGACCGCTGGGGTCTCACACCTTCACCACTTCAGCCAGTATACGCTTACCAATATCCTGTTTTAGCGCGTTTTCATCACTAGATCCACATTTACGCCAAGAATAGTAGTTAAGTAGCGTTCTAGCCGCACGAACTCAAACATGGTGGGCGTCTGGCTGAATTCCACCATTAGGTCGATATCGCTGCTTCGATTACTCTCACCCTTGGCATAAGAGCCAAATACGCCCAAAGTCTTGACCCCATAATTCTCCGTAATGGCTGGAAGAACGCCTTTAAGGGCACAACGGATTTCTTCCAACGTGATCCGGATATGTGGGCCTCTTTTAGTCACGGATGCCTCTCATGGAGACCATATTATTATTGGTGAAGAGAATTTATAGAACTGTTTCCATCATACCTATTAAGTTACGACGCAGCAAACCGAACGAATCAAGAGACCAATCCACAACAAAGAGCCCCGACTAAGTCGGGGCTCTTTCTTTAGTAACAATAACTGAAGCGCCTTAACGGCTGAATAGCGGAAAGAAGTAATTGGTTCAAGAGTAATTATAGGTCTCCTCGGTAAAACCGAGAAGCCCGGCGGGTTTTCTTAGGGAACCATTCTTTGAGCCGGGGAGCAAAGCTCTTAACCAACTAGCTCTAGGAACGGAACACCTGCCGGTCGACCTAGGAGTTGTGCCCGGCCTCCGCCCCGATTGCTCGAGGGTAACAGACCAAGCTCTGTGCTCCTTTAAAGGAGGTGATCCAGCCGCACCTTCCGGTACAGCTACCTTGTTACGACTTCGTCCCAGTCACCAAACCCGACCTCGGCGCCTGCCTCCCTTGCGGGTTAGCTCAGCGACTTCAATCGTTCTCGGCTTCCATGACGTGACGGGCGGTGTGTACAAGGCCCGGGAACGTATTCACCGCAGTGTGCTGACCTGCGGTTACTAGCGATTCCGCGTTCATGCAGGCGGGTTTCAGCCTGCAATCCCAACTGGGGCCGGCTTTGGTGGGATTGGCTCCATCTCGCGATTTCGCAGCCCATTGTACCGGCCATTGTAGCGTGTGTGTAGCCCAAGACATAAGGGCCATGATGATTTGACGTCATCCCCACCTTCCTCCTCCTTGTGAGAGGCTGTCTCGCTAGAGAATGTAACTAGCGACAAGGGTTGCGCTCGTTGCGGGACTTAACCCAACACCTCACGGCACGAGCTGACGACAACCATGCAGCACCTGTGAAAGCTTCCCGAGTTACCCCGAGATCGTCACCCTTTCGGGTTCCTACTACAAACATGTCAAGTCTTGGTAAGGTTTTTCGCTTAGCATCGAATTAAACCACACGCTCCACCGCTTGTGCGGGCCCCCGTCAATTCATTTGAGTTTTAGCCTTGCGGCCGTAGTCCCCAGGCGGGATACTTATCGCGTTAGCTACGGCACAGGGGGGGTCGATACCCCCAATACCTAGTATCCATCGTTTAGGGCGTGGACTACCAGGGTATCTAATCCTGTTTGCTCCCCACGCTCTCGATCCTCAGCGTCAGGCACAGCCCAGAAGGCCGCTTTCGCCACTGGTGTTCCTCCCGATATCTACGCATTTCACCGCTACACCGGGAATTCCGCCTTCCTCTACTGCCCTCAAGCCAAGTAGTATCCCCTGACCTCTCCCAGTTAAGCCGGGAGCTTTCACAGGAGACTTACCTAGCCGCCTACGATCTCTTTACGCCCAGTGATTCCGGGTAACGCTAGCCCCCTACGTATTACCGCGGCTGCTGGCACGTAGTTAGCCGGAGCTTATTCCCGAGGTACCGTCCTTCCTCTTCCCCCGGAAAAGAGGTTTACAGCCCTAAGGCCTTCATCCCTCACGCGACGTCGCTGGGTCAGGCTTTCGCCCATTGCCCAAAATTCCCTGCTGCTGCCTCCCGTAGGAGTGGGGGCCGTGTCTCAGTCCCCCTCTGGCTGGTCGTCCTCTCAGACCAGCTACCCGTCATCGGCTTGGTGAGCCATTACCTCACCAACTACCTGATAGGACGCGAGCTCCTCCTCCGGCGCCCGAAGGCTTTCCTCCCCAAACCAGGGTCCGGGGATCGAATGCGGGATTACCCTCAGTTTCCCGAGGCTATACCCCACCGGAGGGCAGATTACTCACGCGTTACTCAGCCGTCTGCCGCTTCCCTTCCCAGCCGAAGCCGGGAGGTACGCTCGACTTGCATGCATTAAGCGCGCCGCCAGCGTTCACCCTGAGCCATGATCAAACTCTCTAATTTAAAACCCTACTTCTTTCCACTATTCAACTGTTAAGGTGCCGCCGCTACTCACTCGTGAGCAGCAGTTCCGCTAGTATACTGGGCCACGAGGGTGCTGTCAATATAGTCGGGGCACAAATATCACCCCATTCGCCAGCCCGTGCTCTTGACCAAATCCGATTTCGATGGCCCAACCACCGCTCTAAGCCAGCCGCCACTCCAATGATGTAATACCGATTCAATCCGGGTTTCGGAGACTCCACTTAACAGGAAGTTCGCCCAAACGACTTCTGGATCCGCGCTCTGTAGGAATCTGCGTCGCGCTGCTTCGTAGTTAAACCAATTTTGATTCCCTCGTAAAAACCCCTCGTCCTCCGGGGGCAATGGGAGGATAATGTGGGGAAAGGGCGTTGGGGCAGCGCCTGGCCGAGGGAGGGGAGGATGTTCCGAATACGAGACCCGCAAGAGAGCCTCTGGCAGTCCCAGTTCCTGGTGACGCCGAAGAAGGCTAAGCGTCTGGAGAGAAGTTGGGCCGAGGTTTTCCGAAACGAGGCGCTCCCCCTGATTGACGAGGAGCGCTTTGCTCCCATGTACTGCGTGGACAACGGCCGTCCCAACCGGGCGGTGCAGACCGTCCTCGGGGTCCACCTCCTCAAAGAGATGTTCAACCTCACCGACGATGAAGCTCTGGAACAACTAGAGTTCAACCTGCTCTGGCACCACGCCCTGCGGCTGGACATCGAGGAGACCCACCTGCCCCAGAAGACCCTCCACAACTTCCGAGTTCGCCTGATGCAGCACGACGGTGGCCGGCTGGCTTTCCAGGAGACCACGGACCGGATCATCCAGGCGCTGGGCATACGCACCGGAAAGCAACGGCTGGACTCCACCCACATCATGAGCAACATCGCCACACTCACCCGGCTGGGCCTGTTCTGTGAGACGATGCGGTTGTTCCTGCGGGCCTTGCGCTGGGAGCACCCAGAGCTTCGCCCTGGGGTTCCGGAGGGCCTCCTAGGGCGCTATTTGAAGGAAGAAGACGAGGCGACCCACTACGAGGACGCCCGCACGGGGGAGGGTCGGCGACGCCTTTCGGTCTGTGCCCGGGACCTCTACCGGCTGGTGGACCGGTTCCATGGCACGACTGCTGCCCAGCTGGAGGAGTACCGGCTGCTGGAGCGGCTGCTGCGGGAGCAGTGCCATGTGGGCAAACACCGGGACGGGCACCCCAGGGACGATGACGACGATGCTGGGGAATGCAAGGTGCCCGTGGCCTTGAAGGACCCGAAGCAGGTGTCCGCCGACTCGCTGCAATCGCCCCACGACCCGGATGTGACCTACAGCGGCCACAAGGGGAAGGGGTACGAGGTGCAGGTGGCGGAGACCTGCCACGAGGAGAACGCCACCCAGCTCATCACCCACGTGGAGGTGACCCCCTCGAGTGGGAGCGACACCGACGTGAGCGTGCCGGTCGTTGACGGGCTCGCGGAGCGGAAGGTCCGACCGGACGAGCTCTTCGCCGACACGGCGTAGGGGTCGGGCCGCAATGCCTTCGAAGCCTCGCGCCGGGGAACGGAACTGGTGAGCCCGGTGGCGGGGTCGGCGCCGGGGAACTCGCACGAAGGAGAGGGTGACGGACCACCGCCGCTCACCGCCGCGGACTTTCAGATCGACGTCACAGGGGAGCAGGCCACGGTGTGCCCCGCCGGCCACCCGTCCATCGAGGAGCACGAGTTGGAGGATGCGCCGGAGCGGGTAGAGGTCCACTTTGCC
Organism: Dehalococcoidia bacterium; assembly: GCA_963665155.2. GTDB lineage: Bacteria > Chloroflexota > Dehalococcoidia > Lucifugimonadales > UBA3495 > UBA1141. Next base: position 277,146 of record OY761986.2, read on the forward strand.
AGGACAACATGCGAGCCCTGCCCCTTGCGGTCCCGTTGCCCAGTGAAGCTGGACCGGCGTGCGGGGGCCTACGTCCTCAAGGCGGACCTGGTGAAGGTGAACATCGAGCGGCGCCGGAGGGCCGAGGCCACCGAGGAGTGGCGCAAGCGGTATGCCATAAGGGCCGGGATCGAGGGAACGAACTCCGAGCTGAAGCGCGCCCACGGGCTTGGGCGCTTGCGGGTGCGAGGGGGCCGTCGGGTGCGGCTTGCCGTCTACCTGAAGGCGTTGGCGTGCAACTTCAAGCGGATGGTCCATGCACGCCTGGTGGAGATGGAGAACACGGCTCAGCGGGCGGTCGGGACGGTACCTGCGGTCACGGCCGCATGAGGGCGCCGCTCCACAGCTTCCACCGGGTGCCCTGAGCCACGGAAGGGGTAGCGCAACGGGATCACGCTTGTCCTGAGCGCGGCAGATGGTGCGGTGAGGCCAGCAGCCGGCATCCCGTGGCCTCCTCCCTTCCAGGCCCCTTCGCACGCCAGGGTTCATCTCAAACAGGCCTTTTTGCGAGGGAATCAATTTTGCGTGGTGGGATGGGGTGTCTCTATGATTATTGCGATTTGCTCTAAAATCGCCGCTGCCGTAAGGTCATCCATAGATGGCGAGGCAAGTGTGCCTTGGGTACGGAGTTGATCCACGATCGTCCATAAGGCCTTGGATAGCTGGGCATTGGCGATAAGCCTCCTTTTGATCATCGCCATCGGATCAGTCTCAACATCATCAGGACAACCATAGGAGGCATCGTTTGCTTCTTTGTCGGTTAATCGAATTTCAGTTGCGTCTATCATAACCTCTCGACAATTGGCCGGTCCTGGGTCTTTCCTTCAGGACACCGTAGCCTTACACCTGCCTAGAATGCTCCCTGGCGGTAATATCGAGACCAGCTTAAGCTGGATAATAAATTGATTTGATTATTAAAGGATTATTAAGGCCCACATTATATTTCACTTATGAGTCGAACTAGGGTGCAGCCTAACAGGTAGGCTAGTGCGATTACCGACAATGGGTGCTGGGGCCCAAACCCGGTCAGGCAGTGCCCACGTAAACAGTGACTCCTTCCATATAGTGAAGGTCAGAGCGTTGGAAGGCATACTCTGGGCTTTCCGGGTCTACAAGTTTATCAATGGTTTCAGCGTCGGCTTGACTAATAAAGCCCCGCCTTTCATCGCTTTCCACCCAACGCCGTAGCAAGTTGGTCATAAACTCCACCTGCAGCGGTTGCAAGGGTGGCAAGACCTCTAGCATGAAGCTCTTGGCCGTCACGTTGCCCAAACCAGCGTCCCGTAATAACTGGGTCCAGCCAAAGGGATAGGCCAAAACACCCTCCCCGCCCCGTACATGGGTGTGGAACCAAGCCTCGAAGGCTACGTCCAAGCGGTCTTCAAGCCCAGGCTGGCCAACACCGGAATCTATGGGTAGGAACCGGGACCGCAGACCACCCTCCCGCAGCGCCAACCGGCCTCCCGGTTTTAGAACTCTCCGCAACTCTTTGACCCCGGCAAGCTGATCGGCTAGGTGGTGAAGGGTGCGGCTCGACCAGACCAAGTCGAATGTACCGTCCTCAAAGGGCAGACGCCCAATGTCGCCCTCGTGGTAGCTCGCCCTGTCCTTGTGCGGGCTTTTCTCAACTCTCTCCCTGGCTGTTTGCAACAACTCCGGGGTTACATCCAAAGCGGCCACGGTTCCTTCCGGACCCACGGCCCCGGCCAACAACTCGGTAAAGCCTCCAGCGCCCGAGCCCGCCTCCAATGCCTTGGTGCCTGATGATATGTTTAGCCAATCGGATATTTCTTGGTAAACGCCACCGTAGAAAGCGTCAGCCCTTATTAGATTGGAAGGGTCATATGCCCCGTGTCCGTGTCCGTCGCCGTGTCCATGCCGGCTGCTGTGTCCGTGTGATTCGTGTTCATGCTCTTGGGCAGTCACTAGTCGCCTCTCATTTACCATATAATAGTGGGGATAGGATTTGGTGGAGTCTCACGCCGCCTTCAATCACCACCGGTTAATACCCATTATACGGATGCCAAGCTGCCGGCGCTGATCGGCTTTTTTTGAGACGTTCCGATAAAGGAAACGGCAGGTTGAGCAGCGTCAAGGATGGGGGATATAATCGTTTAACGATGAATAATCGGCAAATTAAAGACTTGGGCGAGTTTGGCCTCATCGATCTGCTCAACTGTATGATTGTGGAGGAGCGGTGCGCCACTCACAACGCTTCAACCCACGGCTTCCCTTTGCTGGTGGACACGGGAGACGATACTGCGGCGTGGAGGACAACCGAGGGAACCGAGCTATTCACCACTGACACGGTGGTGGAAGGGGTCCATTTCACAAGGTCCACCACGCCTTGGGCCGACTTGGGTTGGAAATCCCTGGCGTCCAACATAAGCGACGTCGCCGCAATGGGCGGCTTCCCTCATTACGCACTCATTACCTTGGGGCTGCCTCCGGAAACGGAGGTGGAGGACATCCGGGAGCTTTACCGGGGTATGCTGGAAATCAGCAACGCCTATGGGGTCGCTTTGGTTGGCGGGGACATGGTCCGCTCGCCGGTGGTATTTATAACAGTGGGCCTGACAGGTTACCATCCGGAAAATCCCATGTTGCGCACCAACGGGAAGGCCGGAGACTTGATCGGGGTAACAGGGCCGTTGGGAGGATCGGGAGGCGGCTTACGGTTGATGTTGGCGCAAGATCGGATCAACCAAGTTGGGTCCCAACAAGCGGCTTCCGGTACAGGCTTGTCGGCGGGGATTTTAACCATTTCAAACCAGTCAGCCGAATACCTGAGGTTGTGCCACAGGCACCCTTTACCGGCGGTGGATGATGGCCGGATTCTTTCGCAGGCCGGTGTCGCCACGGCCATGGACGTTAGCGACGGTCTGGCCGACGATCTGTCCAAACTCTGCCGTGCTAGTGGATTGTCCGCTCGGTTGCTAAGCGAGAAAATTCCGGTGCACCCACTGCTGAAGAGTGCGTTCCCCAGCCAATACCTGGATCTGGCTCTCTTCGGTGGGGAAGACTATCTACTATTATTCACTGCGGCCCCTGAACTCATGGAAGGGGTCTTGCCACACTTGGAACAAAGCTCCGTGATCGGAGAGTTGGTATCGGGAGTGCCTGGGAAGGTGACAATGTGCGACTATGCCGGAAAGGAGACTGACCTTGGCCGGGCCGGTTGGGATCACTTTGTTTGATCGTTGTCCCGTTTCGCTCCATATTAATCAATCCAGATTAACCAAACCTGCCCAACGACGCCTGAGGGGGAATAGCCGAGATTTGAAAACATGTGACACGACTTTCCCCAGTCCGCAGACACGCCTGCGGATAAGTGGACGCCTTTAGCCATGGCCCAAACACTGCGATTTGAAACCGCCAGTCCCCATGAAACCCAAGCTGTTGGGGAGTTGATTGGCCGCCATGCCCAGTCGGGGGATATTTTCTTGCTCACCGGCCCTTTAGGCGCCGGGAAAACTTGTTTGAGTCAAGGGATCGCTAGAGGGCTGGAAGTTCCGGAGAACCTGCGCAGCCCTACTTTCGTTTTAATGACCCGGCATCAAGGCCGATTAGTCTTGCACCACGTAGACTTATATCGGATATTCGATCCTTGGGAGGCTTGGGATTTGGGATTGGACGAGCAGATGATGGGTGATGGCGTCTGTGTGGTTGAATGGGCTGATAAGGCTACCGAGATATTCCCCGCCGATTCATGTTGGATTTCATTGGATTACGGACCCGATGAGAGTTGCCGCAGTTTGACCATCACGACCACTACGGTAGGGGAAACTTCTTTGTTATACGCAACTTCTTCGGCGGTTAATAAAAACGTGGTGAATAAAGCCGTTCCCCGGTACGAGTCGTTGATACAGCAGTTGAAGGCGGCATATCCCACCGAAGTTGATGTTGAAACTGACGTTGGAGGAATGGACGGGAATTTGGCTGCTAAAGATGCAGCCATGACTGATGTGGAGAGCGATGGGAAGACCGACGGAGAGGTTATGAAATAATGCTCCTGGCCGTTGACACCTCCACCAAATACGCAGGCGTCGCCTTGTACAGCGCTCCAACGCCTGAGACCGGACGGGTGATCGCCAGTCGGTGCTGGTATTCCTCGGTGAACCACACTTCCGAGTTGATGCCTGCGGTGTCCCAGATACTGGAAAGCCAAAAAGTTGTATTGACCGACGTGACCGGCATTGCGTTGGCCTTGGGGCCGGGAGGATTCAGCGCCCTACGGGTGGGAATGAGCGCAGTGAAGGGATTGGCCTTCATCTCGGGAATTCCGGTGGTTGGGATTGGGACCTTGGATTTGGAAGCGCACCCATACTCCAGCGCAAGCGTGCCGGTATGCTCAATTTTAGATGCCGGCAGGAATGAGGTCGCATCGGCCCGTTTCGGCCGAAATGGTCAACGCCTCCGGAACGACACGGTCAGCACTGTGCCGGAGTTGCTGGAAGAGTTCGCGGAAGAGTTCGCGGAAAATTCGCCGCCATTAACCGGGACCCAAACGGGGAGCCAGCAGCCGGGAAACTCAAGGACTCTGTTCTGCGGAGAAGGGGTGATAAACTGGGGCGACCTTATCCGAGAGCGCATGAATTCCCGGGCGATGGTGATCGAGCCTTCCCCGGCGACCCGTCTATCGTCTTTATGCCACTTGGGATGGCACAAGTTAGCTGAGGGCGAGGTTTCAGACCTGGTGTCATTGCAGCCCTTGTATTTGCGTATGCCGAGCATTGGTGGGCCAAAACGCAGAGACCGGGTGCCCCAGAGTTCTTGAATGAGTGCCCTTGGGCTCGCACCCGGTTATTTTTGGTCTAACGCAGTGGGCTCGGATAGCATATTGCGGTTCCCAGCGTTCTCTTCGGCGTTCTCTTCGGCGTTCTCTTCAATGGTTAAACCTGGAAATTCGGCTAACATAAATTAAAATTGCTACGGACGGAGTTTATGGAACAAACACTGGTGTTGGTCAAGCCCGACGGTGTACAACGTGGATTGATCGGCGAAATTATCTCGCGATTGGAAAGGCGGGGCCTAAAACTGTTGGGCATGAAACTGATGCAGGTCGATGACGCGCTGGCCCGGCGGCATTACGGCGAACACGCCGAGCGGCCATTCTTCCCCGGCCTGGTAAGCTTTATTACGTCGGCTCCGATCGTAGCCATGGTTTGGGGGGCTGACAATGCCGTGGAGTTGGTGAGGAATACCATGGGGCAAACGAGCCCAGCCAACTCTCCCATGGGTACAATCCGTGGAGACCTGGCAGTGGATATCGGAAGAAACTTGGTCCACGGCTCGGATAGCGTGGACTCGGCAACGCGGGAAATCGAGCTTTTCTTTAACCCGGGGGAAATATTGGAATACAGCCGCAACAACGATTCCTGGATTAAGGAGCCTTAATTTAGAGAATCCTAACCACCTGTGGGGCTTGGTACCATAGCCTTTCAAGGTCATAGAAGGACCGCTCTTCCGGCCCGAAAATGTGGATGATCACATTGCTGAAGTCTAGAAGCACCCAGCCAGAGCTAGGAATGCCTTCGCGGTGATATTGGCGCACGTTCTCTTCTTTGAGCGCCTTGGTAATGTCTTCTTCCAACGCCTGTATTTGCCGGGTCGAATCCGCCGACATTATTATGAAGTAGTCAGCGATCGATGAAATCCGGCGGACATCCAGCATCACAATATCGGAGGCCAGTTGATCCGACGCCAAGTCGACTACAAATTGCGCTAATTCTGTCGGCTCCAGTCTGTTACTCCTGTGCCTAGCTGCGATAAGCTAGGAATGCATTAACCGAATATTCAGCCATAAAAACAAAATTCAATGGCGAATTGAGTTACTACTAGCGAGTATATTCCCACCCAATTTGACGGTCAACCGAAATGCCGCCTGAAAAGCCTCTATTAATACCGGTAATACCGGCTTCAGCGATTGTCATCAGTTAACTCACGCTGTTACTAGGAGAAAAAATGCCTGGCCTGCGCACCAAAGCTTTAACCGTTATTCTGGTACTCGTTGGAATCGTCGGCATGGTGGCGACGGCCTGCGGGGACGGCCTTGAGACGAACCCAGAAAAGCTTATTCCGGATGGGTCCAATGTGATAGCCCACGCCAATGTAACCGGCATCTTGGCAAGCAACGGCCCGGTGTCACTGGTATCCACCATTACCGCGGATCAAGAAAACCAAATAACAGTTGATAGTTTGTTGCGACAAGCCTTTGACGAATCGGGTGTCGACCTGCGTCAATTCTCCCAGGCGGTATTGTTTGCGGACTCGGGTCGCGCCGAGGAATTCGCCGGTGTGATCGCAAAAGGTAATTTTGACGAGCTTGCCCTAGTTTCCTCCATCCGCAGCGCCGTGGACGACCGTATGGTCAGCGCAGAATATAAGGACAACCTGATTTACTCCTTCGAAGGCAATTCCGACGCTCCGTCCATTTCAATCCTGGAAGAAGGAATTATCGTCGTCGCAACGGCTGAAGCAGTGCGGGCGGTAATAGATGTGCAACGGGGTGACAGGGCGAGACTGTCCGGAGAATTGATGGAGGCTTTCACCAACTTGGGCGGGGGTATTTTGCGGGTGGAGGCAGCGGTCCCGCCGGACCTGATCTCCGAAACTCTGCCGAATCTGCTTCCGTTCTTCGGTGCTACCGCATTGGGCGAAGGTGGATTTGATCTGCTGACCGGAGTGGATGGGCTGGAAGACTTGGAGTTTGCCGGTTTGTCGTTGGCTCAGAATGGCCAGATTTTCATCCTCCGAGCTAACCTGGAATTTGCAAATGAAGATTCGGCGGACTCGATTAGTGGATTGTTGGCCAGCCTGATTACGTTGGGCTCAAGTCTTAGCCCGGCACCTGAATTAACAGCGTTGCTGAAAAAACTGGATGTGGAGCGGTCCGCTGCTAGGGTGTCAATCCGCTTGGAGACTGACGGTCCGGAAATCGTCCAGCTTATCTCCGTCCTCACCAGCATTACCGAATCTGAGACGCGGGTGATCGAGGAAACGGTCCCTCGCGACCCAAGGATTGTGGTCGAGGAAAGGCTCTCTCGCAACCCGAGAAATACTGTTCCGAACGATGAAGCCCATGAAGGGCCCACTTTGTCTCCGCTAGTCGCTGGGCTTGGTTTCCAAGTCCCTGTAATGCCGACCAGCTTCCACGTTCCATTTGGCGACGAGGTAGTCTATAGTACCACGCCACCCACCTCAGGCGACCACTGGGAACGGTGGGCCGATTGCGGGTTCTACCCGGAAGGCCTGCCCGATGAAATCATCACCCACAACCTGGAGCATGGAAATATCGTTGTCAGCTACAATTCGACCGTCCAAGCACAGGTGGATCGAATTCAGGACGTAATGGACAATTTCCCATTGCCTGCCAATTGGGGGGTCACGCGTTACTACGACAAAATTCCTGAAGGCCAGGTGGTAGTTTCCGTTTGGGGGAGGATGTATGACATCGGAGGCATTGGAGACTTCGACGAAGAGAACATGAAACTATTCTTCTCTCTCTACTCCGGAAATTTGGGGCCGGAGCGCATCCCCTGTTAACGCCGCGCTGCCATGGTTCGTCCTTGGTTCGTCCTTGGTTCGTCCTTGGTTCGTCCTTGGTTCGTCCTTGGTTCGTCCTTGGTTCGTCCTTGGTTCGTCCTTGGTTCGTCCTTGGTTCGTCCTTGGTTCGTCCTTGGTTCGTCCTTGGTTCGTCCTTGGTTCGTCCTTGGTTCGTCCTTGGTTCGTCCTTGGTTCGTCCTTGGTTCGTCCTTGGTTCGTCCTTGGTTCGTCCTTGGTTCGTCCTTGGTTCGTCCTTGGTTCGTCCTTGGTTCGTCCCGTCCTTGGTTCGTCCTTGGTTCGTCCTTGGTTCGTCCCGTCCTTGGTTCGTCCTTGGTTCGTCCTTGGTTCGTCCTTGGTTCGTCCTTGGTTCGTCCTTGGTTCGTCCTTGGTCGTCCTTGGTCCTTTGGTCCGCCTTTGGTCCGCCTTTGGTCCGCCTTTGGTCCGCCTTTGGTCCGCCTTTGGTCCGCCTTTGGTCCGTCTGCTGCTCCAGTAATGTGAGAGTGGTGCGCTAACCGCTGGTTGCACTGCATCTCTGGCCAGCCACTAGCCAGCGACAAAACGGGACTACTCACTTTGCCAATGTCACGCTATAATGTTCCCTTCCCCCCAGGCAGTCAGTTACTTATGGGGCTATTGGAGAGAGGAAAATCTAGCTAGGCGAAGGCGCTCAACAGAGGCATCGCGGTCAAGAAGCTGGCCATTGCCGGGTATCTTGTCTTTTACCCTTTCTGGGCTCTCAGCTTTGTGATATATTTTACAATGCAGGGCAAACGCCCATTCACTCTAGAATCATTTAATTCCCGTCATGACTGCGTTCCGGCTGGCGCAAACCCGTAATTTCAGACTAAATCCCAAGAATTCAGGCACATACCCAGGATTTCAATAGAGTGCTCAGAGTATCGTCTAATGAATCGGCTTAAAGAATTAGCTCAAAAAGGTCTTTATTCCCCGCTGTTCGAACACGACAGTTGTGGTGTAGGAGTGGTCGCCAACATCAAAGGCGGCAAGTCTCACCAGATAATCAACGACGGACTCGAAGTCCTGGTTAATCTCGGGCATCGAGGCGCCGCCGGTTGCGACCCTGAAACCGGAGACGGTGCGGGCATCCTCATACAGATGCCTCACCAGTTCCTAAAAGACGAATGTGACCGATTGCAGTTCACGCTTCCCGGCGCTGGTGAGTACGGCGTGGGCATGCTTTTCCTACCTCCCCAGCCCCAGTCACAGGAAAAGTGCCGGGCGCTGGTGGATCACGTTATAATGGAAGAGGGACTGGAACTCCTAGGTTGGCGGGACGTACCTGTGGACCGGTCCAAACTCGGAGAGGACGCAAGGGCGGTTTGCCCCCACATTAGCCAGGTTTTTGTCGGTCCCGGAGCGGATATACAAGACCCGGAAGTACTCGAACGCAAGCTGTACGTCGTGCGCAAGGTCATTGAGCATTCGGCTCTTGCTTGGGGACTAACAGAAGAGGAAGCAGACTATTTTTACGTGTGCGGTCTGTCCTGCAACACCATCGTTTACAAGGGGCTGCTTTTGGCCCACCAGATTGCTGGCTTTTATCGCGACTTAGCAGATGAGAAGTTGACCAGCGCCTTTGCTTTGGTGCATTCTCGGTTTAGCACCAATACCCTGGGACATTGGAAGTTGGCTCACCCGTACCGGTACTTGGCCCATAACGGGGAAATTAACACGCTGCGGGGCAACCTGAACTGGATGCATGCCAGGGAAGCCCAATTCCAGTCGCCTTTATTCGGCGAGGATATGAACAAGATTCCCCCGATCATGACCCCGGGGGCCAGCGACACGGCCAGTATTGACAATGCTTTGGAATTACTGCTGATGACCGGGCGTGGTTTGGACCATGCCATGATCATGCTGATACCCGAGGCGTGGGAACAGCACGAAAGCATGTCCCAAGAGAAAAAAGACTTTTACGAGTATCACTCGTGTCTGATGGAAGCATGGGACGGTCCGGCGATGATTGTGTCGGCCAACGGCCGCAGCATCTGCGCCCTGTTGGACCGCAACGGTTTAAGACCTTTCCGCTATACCATAACCAAAGATGACAAGCTGGTTATGGCCTCGGAAACCGGCGTGCTGGAAATATCTGCCTCTGAAGTCAAAGAAAAGGGACGGCTTCAGCCTGGGCGTATGTTTGAGGTCGATCTGGAAGCGGGCCGCATCATAGGCGACCAGGAACTGAAGCACAAACTGGCGCAACGCCAACCCTACGGTGAGTGGCTAAAGCAAAACAAGGTCACGTTGGACGACCTGCCCCAGCCTCGTGGAGCCAACGGTGGTCACTCAAATGGCAACGGACGATTGGAATTGGTAGATGCCTCGGCTTTGCAGCAGCAGCAAAGGGCGTTTGGCTACACCACTGAAGAATTGCGGATGCTCACTGCGCCGATGGCCTTAAATGGGGCGGAAGCAGTGGGATCCATGGGCAATGACGCGCCTTTGGCCGTGCTTTCCGATAAAAACCAACTTCTGTTTAACTACTTTAAGCAACTGTTCGCGCAGGTGACCAATCCGCCTTTGGATGCCATCAGAGAAGACTTGGTGACTTCGCTTGAGGCATTTATAGGCTGCGAACAGAACCTATTCGAGGAAAGTGCGGATCATTGCCGCCAGTTGAAGCTAAAGTCCCCCATTATCGATGGGGAAGCATTTGCCAAAATAAGCGAGATAAACACAGGTGAAATAAAATCGGTCACCCTCTCTACTTTGTTTGACGCCAACGCTGGCCCAGGGGGGCTAAAGGCAGCCTTGGACCGCATGTGTGTCCAGGCGACCGAGGCCATAAACGAAGGCAATTGCATCATCATCCTCTCCGACCGGGGCGTCGATGATCAAAATGCGCCAATCCCCTGCTTGTTGGCCACCGCGGCCGTCCACCACCACCTGATCCGTGAAGGGACACGCACCAAGGTGGGATTGGTTGTCGATTCCGGAGAACCCAGGGAAGTGCATCACTTTGCGCTGCTCATTGGGTACGGAGCTGGTGCGGTCCACCCCTACCTGGCATTGGCCACGTCCCGGCACCTATCGGTGGCTGGCGAATTAAACGGGACCAGCCCGGATTACGCCGAGAAGAACTTCATCAAAGCCAACGAAAAAGGCGTGCTAAAAGTTATGTCCAAGATGGGCATATCGACTGTGCAGAGCTATCGGGGCGCCCAAATATTCGAGGCCGTGGGCTTGGGCCAAGAGTTGATTGACCAGTACTTCACTTGGACGCCTTCCCGAATCCAAGGAATCGGCTTGGAGGACGTGGAAACGGAAGTTCTGGAACGGCACAGTGGGGCATTTGGGCAACAATTGCCCAGCGAACAACCGCTGGAATTTGGGGGATTTTATCAATGGCGCCGCCACGGGGAATTCCATCAGTGGAACCCGGAAGTCATTGCCAAGTTGCAGGACTCCACCCGGTCAGGTGACTGGGAAAAGTATAAAGAGTTCGCTCGTCTGGTCAACGACCAGAGCACCAACATGGCGACTTTGCGGGGGTTGCTGGAATTCAAGACCACCCAGGCTACCGTGCCTTTGGATGAAGTTGAACCAGCATCCGAAATTGTCAAACGCTTTGCCACCGGCGCGGTTTCTTTGGGATCCATTAGCAAAGAGGCCCACGAAACCATGGCCATCGGCATGAACCGATTGAACGCCAGAAGCAACACCGGAGAAGGTGGTGAGGATTACCGCCGCTACGAGTTGGACGAAAACGGCGACTCCCGCAGCAGTGCCGTAAAGCAGGTTGCCTCGGGCCGTTTCGGCGTCACCGCAAACTATCTGGTAAATGCTACCGACCTGCAGATAAAAATGGCTCAAGGATCGAAGCCCGGAGAAGGGGGCCAGCTTTCCGGGAATAAGATTGACGACTACATCGGGTGGGTGCGCAAGACCACGCCTGGCGTGGAGTTGATCTCGCCTCCGCCTCATCACGATATTTACTCCATTGAGGACTTGTCTCAACTAATTCACGATTTGAAGAACATAAATCCTCAAGCCCGAATACACGTTAAGTTGGTTGCCGAGATTGGAGTGGGCACGGTGGCTGCCGGGGTAGCCAAGGGTCACGCCGACGTGGTGCTAATCAGCGGTCATGATGGTGGAACCGGCAACTCGCCGGAAACGTCCATCAAGTATGCCGGGTTACCCTGGGAACTGGGCCTCGCCGAGACCCAACAAGTGCTAGTAGCCAATGGACTCCGGACCCGTATAGCGGTTCAGGCCGACGGTCAGCTAAAAACCGGGAGAGACACTGCGATCGCCGCTCTTCTGGGTGCCGAGGAATTCGGCTATGCTACCGGTGCATTGATTGTCAACGGGTGCATCATGCTCCGCAAGTGCCACTTGGGCACCTGCTCGGTGGGGGTAGCAACCCAAGACCCAGAACTCCGCAAACGATTCTCTGGTCGCCCTGAATACCTGGTAAATTACTTTAATTTCATCGCCGAAGAACTGCGGGAGATCATGGCCGAGTTGGGCTTCCGCACGGTAAACGAGATGATTGGTCGGGTGGACCTGCTGGATGCTCGCAAGGCTGATGAGCATTGGAGAGCCAAAGGCTTGGACCTGTCTCGGCTGCTATATCAGCAACCGCCACGGACTCCTGGGGAAGAGCCATACTGCTGCGAACCCCAGGACCATGGATTGGAGCAGGCACTGGACCACGAGTTGATAAAATTGTCCCAGCCGGCCTTGGAGCAACAGCACCCGGTGGAAATTGACCTGCATATCCATAACTCCAACCGCACCGTGGGCGCAATGCTCAGCGGGGAAGTGGCCAAACGCTACGGGGAAGACGGTTTGCCCCCGGAGACGATCAAGATTAATTTCAATGGTTCGGCGGGGCAAAGCTTCGGAGCTTTCTTGGCGAAAGGTATCGATATCCGCTTGGAAGGGGATACCAACGACTATCTGGGCAAGGGCATGAGCGGTGGCCGCATTGTGATTTTCCCGCCAAAAGACTCGGATTTCGTGCCGGAAGATAACATTATCATCGGCAACGTGGCCCTTTATGGGTCGACTGGCGGCGAAGTGTTCATAAATGGCGTGGCTGGCGAGCGTTTCTGCGTTCGTAACAGCGGCGTCGACGCCGTGGTGGAAAACGTTGGCGACCATGGTTGCGAATACATGACGGGTGGGGTCGTGGTGGTTCTAGGAAAAACAGGCCGCAACTTCGCAGCCGGAATGAGTGGTGGAATCGCCTTCGTGTACGACGAGGACGGAGATTTTAGCGCCCGGTTCAACCCAGGATTGGCCGATCTTGAGCCGGTGACGGCCCCTGAGGACGAAGCCACACTACGGAAAATGATTGAAGACCACTTGAACTACACAGGCTCTGCGCCAGCCCGGAAGATGCTGGCTAATTGGTCAGATTGTTTAGCCCGTTTCAAGAAGATCATGCCCCGAGATTATCGCCGAGTGCTAGAAGAACGGAGGCTAAGGGGCACGATGGAGCATGCTGGTGAGTTGGAAGTTGCGCCTCATGGGTAAACCATCTGGATTTATGGACTCCGGGCGCAAACCGCCGAAACGCCGCCCGGTCAACGAAAGAAAAACCGACTACAGGGAAGTCTATGAGCCTTGGCCGGAAAACCAGGCCAAGGAACAGGGCTCCCGTTGCATGGACTGTGCGGTTCCCTTTTGTCATATGGGTTGCCCACTTGGGAATGTGATACCCGAATTCAATCACCAGGTTTACTTGGGCAACTGGCAGCAAGCACTGTCTATCCTTCATTCCACTAACAACTTCCCGGAGTTTACCGGTCGTATTTGCCCGGCGCCTTGCGAGGCGTCCTGCGTCCTGAACATCGATGCCGACCCTGTGACCATAGAGTACATCGAAAAAGAGATTTCCACCCGAGGGTTCGAAGAGGGTTGGATCAAGCCGGAACCCCCTGAACTCCGCACGGGTAAGAAAGTAGCGGTGGTTGGGTCCGGTCCTGCCGGATTGGCGGCGGCCCAGCAACTTAACCGCGCTGGCCATTCAGTCACCGTATTGGAACGGGCGGATTATATAGGCGGTCTTCTAACCTTGGGGATTCCAGACTTCAAGCTGGAAAAGGAAATTGTGCGTCGCCGCGTGGCGTTGATGGCAGAGGAAGGCATAGAGTTTTCCACCGGTGTCAACGTGGGTGTTGACTATGCTGTCGACGCTCTATTGGCCGATTTCGATGCGGTATGTTTGACCTGTGGCTCCACTGAAGCGAGAGACCTGCCGGTTCCCGGTAGAGAGTTGGTAGGCATTTATCCAGCTATGGAGTTTTTGTCCCAGCAAAATCTGGTAATAGCCGGAAAAGAAATCGACCCGGCCGACCGAATAACCGCTGAAGGGAAGCGAGTGGTGATTCTAGGTGGCGGAGACACCGGCGCTGACTGTTTGGGTACGGCTCACCGGCAGGGTGCTGAGGTGGTGTATCAATTGGAGCTCTTGCCCGAACCCCCGGCGGAAAGGCAGCCGGGCAATCCATGGCCCCAATGGCCGTCAATACAGCGCACTACCCCGGCCCACGAAGAAGGCGGCATACGCGATTACAACGTCTTGACCAAGTCTTTCTCCGGTGAGGATGGCAAAGTTCAACGGCTCCACGCTGTCCGCGTTGATTGGCGACCATCGGAAAACAACGGACGCCCCGAAATGATAGAAGTGCCCGGAAGCGAGTTTGTAGTGGAGACGGACCTAGTACTTCTGGCAATGGGATTTCTGCACCCGGAACATGAAGGACTACTTACTAAACTGGGAGTAGACCTGGACGGACGCGGCAATATTAAAGTGGATAATCGGAAAATGACCAGCACACCTGGGGTCTTTGCTGGCGGTGACGCCGCTCGCGGTCAATCCTTGGTAGTGTGGGCCATTGCTGAAGGCCGAGAGATGGCCCGAGGCGTGGACAATTACCTAATGGGCCGAACCAGCCTACCTCACTCTTTGGCCACATCTTAAAATTCAACGACGGACCGTCTCCACAGTTACCATAAGCCCTTTACGTTAATCCTCGTAATCTGCAGGAATCTGCGCTTAGAACTCCAACTCGCTGCTAGGCGATTTTCGACTTTCTAGAACGCCCTCATCACCTGAACTCGAGGCTAGACGTCTCGCAGGTCAACCACACCGGCTGAGCCAAGGCTCCAAGATCGTCGTCATCCGGCCCGGTAGGCCCACCCCGGCGCGCTTTGGCGTTCCACTCCTCTATTTGCACTTCGACCACTGACGTCGCGCCTAAGTCGGCAGTTGGAGGGTGGTTGTAGTCGGTGTCCAAGGTCCGGCCGGGGAAGTACCTTCGCACCTTCTTCAAACAAGCGGAATTTCTCGGACTCGTCGGTAACGGCTTTGGCTTTGCCCAGCAAGACCACGCTTCGGTAATTGATGGAGTGGTTCATTGCCGTCCGGGAAAAAACCAAGCCGTCCACCAGCGTAACCGTCACACAAACGGGATCACCATCGGCGATCAGTTCCAAGGCCCGACTCCTGATTGAACCGTGGAGGTAGAGACAGTCCGGTCGGGCGGCGTCGTAATGGTAGGACAAAGGGATTACGTAGGGCTGGCCGTCTTCGACGAAGCCCAAATGGGCCACCATCCCTGCGGATAGGATTTCTACAGCCTCGTTGGGGACAGCGCGCTCAGGATGGTTCTTGATGCGCGTGCGTTCAGTTAGTCTCAAGGAGTTTCCTCTTACTTGATGGGTAGTCTGGTTGATTGTGAATCCCAGGTCTGTGTATGAACATATTGCTGGGGAATAGTGAATGCAAGACCTTCATGGACTTCACCGATTACAAGGACAGTGGAGAGCGTGTCGAGTAATCCAAGCAGTTGCCGCTGTGGCGATTCTATGGGTCACTGTAAGATGAGTTGAAAGGCGGTTAGAGCCTCTTCAACTTGTTCTTCGCTGACCACGATAATCGCCCAGATTAGTTCTTGCTCTTGCCCTACCGCCACTTCATCGAACGGCAGAGAATCTTTATCTTGCAGTCTGCTTAGACCGATATCTAGAGCAGCCGACGCCTGCGCACTATCTTGAAATGCAGCGATTCCGTAGAAAGTCACTTCGCTTCTTACAGTAATGTCCGAAGTAGTATCCGGGGCAATATCGGCGCTGATAGCGGCCCCGAGACAAGCGGGGATGTCGTCGACTTCTGCTAGTTCGGCAAGCTGGATGCAGTCGAAAAAGACGCCGGTTGCAATCCCAGAAGGTAAGCGATCGAGTAATAGTTGGATATTAGGTTGACTCAAGAAACCCGGCTCAATGCCATCAAAGGTATCCAGAGACCGCTTGACGTTGGTCGCCGCCGGAGATCCGCCTGCTGGTGTACCTGAAGAAAATACCACAGTAGTATCGTCGGCTTGGCCGATAGCCAAAGTTATGCCTAGGATGCTAATGTCCCAGAGGAGATGCCCCCGGTAGTCCTCGGGGTCCGGAATGTCCAGAGAAAAGCCGACACTACCCGCTAAATTGAGCAGGCTGGAAACATCCACGGCACCTTGTATTAGCGTAATTTGACTTTTTTCACCTGAAGCCACTGCCACTCGGTCCAATATTTCGGAAGCGTCTATGGGTACCATGCTGGGTATCCCTAAACGGTCAGAGTCCAGCAGGTCATTAAGCACAGGGCTCTGTTTCAGACCATCTATGTCTAAAGCCACCACCGAATGGTAAGCCGATGGCACGGAGGATAGAAGCTGTTTAACCTGGGCCAGCCGGGTAGGGTCGGGCGTGGGCAAAGTCAGGTCCCGGCGTACGACCAAAGGCCCCAGTGTAGCGGGTGGCGTGGGAGTCGACGTTGCGGTGGGTACAGCGGTAGGGGCGGGTTCCGTGGTTGAGCACCCCGCCAAGGCCACTGCCGCCAATAAGATCAGAAGCAGCCCAGCGGTGGCATTGATTCTTTCGAGAAATTGTTGCCTTAACACTATCATGTAGTCATAATATCGCCTGATTAATCTGCCTGTCAGTACCCACCGCCTTGGCGGAATCGCCTTCGCTCACATTCAGGTTAAGAACTGGAAGGGCTGGGAGTCCGGGCCGCCGATTCGACTTCGTTGACCCGCGAGGTACTGGCTAGAAACTCCCGAATGTCCAACACCTGGATCGTATTGGTGGTGCCGGATACGCCAGGTAAAAACCCGTGGACAATAGTAACAATATCTCTTTCGCTAATCAGTTGGGATTCCAGCGACGCATGGACCAAAGAGTTAACCAAAACGGCTACGTCACGTTCCGGAGGCAGAGTGCCCACCGGGTTCAAGCCCCAGCCCAGAGCAAGTCTTCGCAAGATTGTAGCGTCATGGGAAAACACAATGATGTCGGCGTCGGGTCGGAATCGTGAAACCTCAAACGCCGCCCGGCCGGTGCTGGTAACAACAATTGGCTTGGCGTGGAGGGAGCGGGCCAGCGTGGCCGCCGATGACGCAATCGCCTGGGTCCGGTCTCTGGAATCCAACTCTTTGTGGTAGGGATAGATCTTTTCTGCTTCGCCGATGGCCCGAACGGCGACCTTAACCGCTTCCACGGGGTATTCTCCAACTGCGGTTTCCTCCGACATCATAATGGCGTCGGCCCCGTCCAACACAGCGTTGCTGATATCCGAAACTTCGGCTCTTGTAGGAGTTGGCGAAACTACCATGGACCGTAGCATTTGAGTGGCAATGATTGAGATGCGGGCGACGTCGCTGGCTTTTTTAACCACTTCCTTCTGAACTACCGGGACGCGCTCCATGGGAATTTCAACGCCCAGATCTCCACGGGCTATCATGACGCCGTCGGTTTCCCGCAAAATAGCGTCAATATTTTCTATCGCTTCGCCCCGCTCGAGTTTAGCCATCACCATGGCTTTACTGCCTATGCGGCCCATGTACTCTCTGGCGTATCTGATGTCTTCAACCGTCCGGACAAAAGAAAGGGCAACCCAGTCAACCTGCTGCTCAGCACCGAAGTCAAGAGCGATTTTATCTTGTTCGGTGAGTACCGGCATGTCGATGGCGACCCCAGGCAGGTTTACACCCTTGAAAGAGGACACAGTGCCGCCATTTCGCACTTGCACTTGGATCGCGTTGCCGTCGGTTTCTAAAACCTCTAAACAGACCGAGCCGTCCGCAATGTAAATTAGGTGGCCGGGCCGGAGGTTCCTGATAACCCCCGGCTGTGGAAAAGGAATCACGTACGCCTGGCTGGAATGAGCCTCGGGCACCATTGTCACCACGTCATCCCGCCGGAGTTGAACCAATCCATCCAATTCGCCTAAGCGCATCTTGATGCCGGGGAGGTCTTGAAGAATTGCCACGGGCCGACCGTGTGCTTGGGACAATTCCCTGACCAAGCTAATTACTTCCCCGTGCTCCTCGAGACTCCCGTGGGAGAAATTAAGGCGAGCGCAGTCCATACCGGCGGAAATCAGTTGGTCTAAGGTTTCCCGGTCTCGGGATGCAGGGCCTATGGTTACGACGATCTTGGTCTTGCGCATAAAGTTCGCCTTTGGATGTGGCTGGTCATCCTAATTCCCTTAGTTATTAGCCCGGTTTTTGTCACCCCAAGAGTGGCCCCTTTTCGGTAGGGCGCCCACGCTTGGCTTAACATCGCACTGATCGTTATATTACCAGATACGTGAATAAAATTAGATGGGTTTTGTTGCTGAAAGTATTGGCAATATCTGTCTTCGGCGTAAATGCAGACAGGCGGCGGCGTCCTAGCGATACCGGCGCCTGTCTTTCTTGTCACCTGTGGTTTTTGTTAATGGAACAGCCGGATCACCAATTGTCCTGCTGGTCTAGCTCGACTTGTCGCTACTTGCGATTAACGTAGAAGGAATCGGATGCTTGCCTCAAGCCAGCAGTACGATTGGCCTGGAGGGCTTCTCTGCGCTCGCTGGCCCATTGTTGAGACATGAAGATGCCATCAACCGAGCCTTGGAAATGGGGCATAACATATCGGGCCAGCAATTCGTAACTGCGGTGGATTTTGTCCCGTGGCGCCCAGTCTTCAACTCGGATCATGAAGTTGCCAAAGCCGCCGCTGAGTTCCTGCAAACGTTCGATACCGGCTATGCAATCATCCGGCGTGCCGACAATCCATTGATTATGGTCCACCATATAGTCCACGATCTGGTCGCGGGGAACGTCGGGGGCAGGATTACCCAATGTCTGGTCGAAATACTCGGTTACAATCCTGGCCGATCCTTCACGGATGTCTCTCACGGCTTCTTCTCGAGTCTCGGCCAAGTGGCATCCCATTACTATGCCCCAATCTTCCCTTTTCATTACCTTGTTGTGCTCCGCTGCCGTTTCTTCGGCGATTGACCACAACTCTTTCAGGCTGGTCTTACGGATGGTGTCCCTAGGAACGCTGAGAGAAAGCACTGCGGCGCCGTGCTTGCCAGCCAAAGTCACACCTGACGGAGACTCCACCGAGGCTACGGCCACTGGGAGGTGGGGCTCCGAGTAACAGCGCAACTGGAGCATCGCTTCGTTCAATTCGAACCAATCGCTCTTGTAAGTTATCGGATCGGTTTCGGTGAACAGGCGCATAATGATGCCCAACGACTCGTCCATCATTTCCCGCTGGCGTTCGGGCTTGATACCCAACATCAAAGCATCGGAAGCCAATGCCCCGGGTCCCACGCCCAAGATAACCCGGCCTCTGGTTAGGTGGTCGAGCAGGACCATGCGGTTGGCAACCATGTAAGGATGATGGTAGGGGAGGCTGATCACTCCGGACCCCAGCTTAATATTGCGGGTGCGCTCTGCGGCAATACCCATGAACACTTCGGGCGAGGCGATGGTTTCCCAGCCTGCGCTATGGTGCTCGCCGATGTAGGCTTGGTCGAATCCCAATGTGTCCAACCACTGGATCAATTCCAGGTCTCGGTCCAAAGCCAAGGTGGGGTTTTCGCCCGGGCGGTGGAACGGCGCCATAAAGACGCCAAATTTCATGCGATTAGGCGCTGACATTTTCAAACTCCATTTCTAATTTGGGAAATAAAATCGGGGTGGTGAGTTTCCGGGAGACGATGGGGATATTCTAACACGGCGGGGCCGTTCCGGCCATTTGGGAAGGCCGTCGTGGAGGTTAACCGTAGAGATTCGCGGAAGGTCTTAAGGGCCATGCCCGCCGAGAAGCAACCGGCCCAGGGTTCCCAAGGCTGGGACTGGCGGCCACCGGAGAATGATGGTATCTTGATGAATATCCCACAGTCTAGGTACATTCAGAGTATAAATGACCCAATGCTTGTGACGGAGGAAAACCATGGCGCAAATTAAGCACATTGCAATTGCCACCCAGGATGCGGAAAAGACTGCCAAGTTTTATGCCGAGGTTTTCGGCCTGCGTGAAGTAGCCAAACTCGACGGCGAGAACGCCAAGGGCTTCTTCCTTAGCGATGGCAACATAAACTTGGCGATCTTGGACTTCCAAAATGACCAGGTTGCGGGCGCTGAGCACGGTAAAGGTTACAGCGGCATCCACCACATCGGCTTCGAAGTAGAGAGCTTGGAAGAGATTGCCGAGAAGATGAAAGCCGCCAACGCCCAGCCCCGGGATGACATCAACCAGGCACTGCATCTGGGCACCCCGGCCCACGGCTCTGGCAACGTGGAAGTTAAATACGGTGGCCCCGAAGGCGTGATAATCGACGTTTCCGAGACCGGCTGGATCGGTACTCGCGGTTTCGATTAACCCACGGACTTAATACTTCAACTAAAAAACGCCCGGCCATTGGCCGGGCGTTTTGCTTTATCCGATATCTGATTCGGGGTTACGCCGGCCGGAATGCCAGAGACGGGTCTTCAGGGTCTATTTCCTCGGGGTCCAAAACCAGGGCCATGCCGGTCTGGATGCTTTGGGGATTGTTTCCGTCAACACCCAAAATGCGAGCGCTAACTCTTGGCCCTTCTTCTAAGGTGACTATGCCGGTGCAGCAAGGGTTGTCCCTACCGTATCCCCGTTTACCCATGGCCACGGACACTACGGAGATGCAGGTAAAGGTGCTGAGACTGGCTTTCCCGCTAAACTCGTGCCATTCCACATCATTGCTGTGGCAGGAGGGGCACATGGGTCTGGGCGTTGACGAGAGTTCCCCACAGTTTCGGCATCGAATGCCCATAAGCTTTTTTTCATTCTGTATGTAGTCGAAGTAAGAAGTTGCGTTAAATTTTTTGGTTTTTTCGGCCACGATTCCCCCTAACCACGCCTCAGGATGTTAACCACGCAGGTGCCACCGGTGCCGCCGACGTTGTGGGTCAGGCCGAATTCAAGGTTTGAGCCGGACAATTGCCGCCCGCCTGCCTCGCCCCTTAGTTGGTGGAAAATCTCTATCACTTGAGCGACGCCTGAAGCCCCAACGGGATGGCCCTTGGCCTTGAGTCCTCCCGAGGTGTTGATGGGTCTATCGCCGGTCCGGGCTGTCCTGCCTTCGTCGACTGCCCGAGGGCCTTCGCCCGGAGCGAAGAACCCTAGATCCTCGGTAGCTATGATCTCCGCAATAGTGAAACAATCGTGCACTTCGGCCACGCTGATGTCGTTAGCAGTAACCCCGGCCATATCGTAAGCCTGGGCCGCCGCAGCCTTGGCTGAAGACAATGACGTCAACTCCTCGGCGTCGTGGAGTGGTCGCCCTGTGGCTTGGCCGATGCCCGCAATATGCACTGGCTTGTCGGTAAAGTTTCCGGCTATTTCGCTGGCCACCAGCAAAACGCAAGAACCACCGTCGGTTATGGGCGCACAGTCGTAGAGTCTTAGCGGCCAGGCAATCCATGGATTGGCCTGGGGATCGTTAAGAAAATCCATTTCCGTCTGCCAATCCGGCACGGCCTGGCCCCGCTCTTGGGCGCGGGCCTTTCGCCGCTCCATCAAGCTCTGGATGGTCACGTTGAACTGGGCCTTGGGGTTCAATGCGCCGTTTTGATGGTTCTTTATGGCCACCTTCAACAAGTGGTCCAGGTTGGTTTCGTAGCGGTCCATGTGAGCCTTGGCCAACGCGCCGAATATTCCCGGAAATGTTAAACCGGCAGGGACTTCGTAGAGCCCATCGGCGGCGGAAGCAAGGACGTCGGTAACTTGATCAGTGGCCAGGTTGGTCATTTTCTCCACGCCCCCCACCAATACAATGTCGTACATGCCCGAGGCGATGGCCATGACCCCTTCGCGGAGTGCGCTGCCGCTGCTGGCGCAGGCGTTCTCGATCCTAGTCATCGGCACCGGAGTCATGCCCAGCCAGTCGGCCATGATGGGCGCGGTATGGCCCTGATGTTCAAACAGGTCCGAAGAGTAGTTGCCCAGGTAGCCGCATTCAATGTCTTCGATGTCGATACCCTGGTCCAAGTGGCCCATCATGTCTTGAAAAGCATCGGTGAACAGGTCACGGCTGTCCTTTTCTTTGAACGCGCCGAAGTCGGACATGCCGGCGCCAATGATGGATACGGCCCTGCCAAGCCGACGTTTCTTATTGATTGTTGCCACGTTGGTTTCCTCCTGAAAATCAGATAAAGGACGTGTTTACTACTACAGCCAATTATGTGGGCAAAGCGCAAACCTCGTCAACTGCCTTGAACGTCCGGAACTGACGCTCATGCCGCTAACGTGTTACGCAGCGCTGCGCCAAAGCGGGCAATATGCGATGATGGCTAAATTTGGGCGACCAATCGACCCGTTGCGTTTGTTGGGAGCCTGCATCTGGCCGTGGAGAATGGTTAATTCAGCCAATTTTTCGGTACGCAAACAACAATAGTACGCAAACAACAAATCCTTCGGGTTTCCGGCATGCCAAAGAACTAAATAACAACGCCCATCTGATGATGTGACGCAATGTTCAAAATTCGATGGTGGCATGACCCGCGAGATAGAGAGATAGACTCACGACTGGTGGACGATGATGACTGGTTGTTTTGCGCCCCAGCGGCGGATGGCATGAACACACTCCCTGACGCGATTTCACACCTTTCTAATGAACTCGTTTCTAATACACACGTTGGGTCGAGCCGATGGCCTCGTAACGTAAATTAACGTGCAATCGTACTTCTGCCGTGGCAGAATGACCTTACCATGCTAGCGATACAATTGGGTATTGGAAGAATTACCCATTGGATCTCCCGATACAAGGTCATCCTAGCCCTTCTGGCGCTGGCATTGTTCACTCGATTGCCTCTTCAGAGCATATCTCTTGACGAGGTGGACGCTGCCAACTTCCACAATGCCCTTACCTACGGGTATTACGTCCCTTGGCTTCGGCCCCATCCGCCAGGATATCCTGTGTAAATATTCATGGGTTGGCTACTCGATATTATCTTGGACGATCCGCTGCGCAGCCTCACATTGCTGAGCGCTCTCCTAGTATTACAACGACGGTTCCTCTGGCAGGGCGATTTTCGAGAATGATTTGAACCTAATAACGTGATGCGATGAGCCTACCGCGATAGCCCGCTGGCAGCCGAATACGAAGGGGAAGACGAAATATTTGGTAATCCGTCGTTGTAATACTAGAACTCCGGCCGAAAAGTACCCTGACCTAGGCTGTCCCGATATACTGGGCAAGAGATTTAATAAATGGGTGTGGGAGGTTGAGGATGCTGGGAGTACGGTCGGCGCAACGAGGGCTGCTGGAAGCGGATCACCTGTACCTGGACTATGTGGGCCGGGGCTCCTTCTATGGCTTCCTGGCCTCCCTGCGGGGACAGCTATTTCGAGACGAAGAGTTCGCCGAGCTATATTGCCCAGACAATGGCCGGGATAGCGTGCCCCCAAGTCTGGTGGCCACTGCGCTGTTGTTGCAAGCCTACGACAAAGTCAGCGACGCCGAAGCCAAACAGCGGGCGGATTTTGATATCCGGTGGAAGGTGGCGTTGGGGATTGAGGTGGAGGACCGGCCCTTTGCCAAGAGCACGCTGCAGCTGTTTCGAGCCCAGCTGATCCTCCACGACCGGGTGCGGGCCGTCTTTCAGCGCAGCCTCCAATTCGCCCGGCAGACCGGATACCTGAAAGGACGCCGGATGAAGGTGGCGGTAGACACCACCTACATTCTGGGCCGAGGGGCGGTCAAGGACACCTACAACTTGCTGGCCGACGGCATAGTCCAGGTAGTGCGGGCGCTTTCGGACCTGGATGGGACGCGGCCCGAGGAATGGGCCTTGAGACACGGTCTGGAACTCTACTTTGGCTCCAGTGTGAAGGGAGAGGCAGAGATTGACTGGGACAACCAGAAAGAGCGGCAAGCCTTACTGCAGAAGATAGTAGCCGATGCCGACCTGGTGTTGGAGCTGGCCCGTCAGGTCCAGGGTCAGTTCCCCGAGGAGAGCCCCCAGCGCCAGGGTATAGTGGAAGCGGCGGAGTTGCTGGGGCAACTGTTACTGCAGGATGTGGAACGCCAGGAGGATGGCCCAGCCCTGAAGGATGGGGTAAGCCGGGACCGCATCCCTTCGGTACACGACCCGGAGATGCGCCACGGCCGTAAAAGCAGCAGCAAACGCTTCGACGGACATAAGGCTGCGGTGGTGGTGGATACCGATTCCCAACTGGTGACCGCGGTAGACATCCTGCCCGGCAATGCCGGTGACAACACTGGAGTCCTGGAACTGGTGGAGCAGAGTGAGGAGAACACGGGCATAGCGGTGGAGGAGACTATCGGGGATGCGGCCTATGGGGATGGCGGGACGCGGCAGGCCTTTGCCGATGCTGGTCGGACTCTAATAGCCAAGGTGCCGGGTCGCCCTAATAAGGCCTGCTTCCCCAAGGAGGACTTCCAGATCGACTTGGAGGCAGGAACCTGCACCTGCCCAGCCGGTAATGTTACCCACACCCTGCGGACCTTCGGCACCCGGACCAACCGGTTGGGTCGGACCTACCTGGCCCGGAGTTTCCAATTCGACCCGGCGGTCTGCGGCGTATGCCCCCTGCGGTCCCAGTGCGTGGCGGCGCGGTACGGGGCGGGACGCACCGTAGCCCTGCATCCCCAAGAGGCGCTCTTGCAACAAGCCCGGGACTTCCAGCGGAGTGAGGGCTTTGCTGAATACCGTAGGCTGCGCCAGGCGGCCGAGCATCGCCTGGCGCGGCTGGCGCAACTGGGGGTCCGCCAATCTCGCTACTTCGGCCGAGCCAAGACCCGATTCCAACTACTCATGGCGGCCACGGTGGCCAACCTGACCCTGGTGGCTACCAAGATGGGGATGATATCTCCGGCTCCAGGCTCCTCTCACGATAAACCGGACCAGCAAGCCCCAGGGTCGCCCATCGTTACTACCCAATTCATATTGGCCGCAGCCAACTGGGTCACTCTTAGCCTCAGACTTACAGTCCACTGGTTATCCTCCACGCCATCCCGTCACAGCAGGGCTTTTCAGCCGGGTTTCTAGGCCGAAAAGTACCCTGACCTAGGCTGTCCCGATATACTGGGCAAGAGATTTAATAAATGGGTGTGGGAGGTTGAGGATGCTGGGAGTACGGTCGGCGCAACGAGGGCTGCTGGAAGCGGATCACCTGTACCTGGACTATGTGGGCCGGGGCTCCTTCTATGGCTTCCTGGCCTCCCTGGACAGCTATTTCGAGACGAAGAGTTCGCCGAGCTATATTGCCCAGACAATGGCCGGGATAGCGTGCCCCCAAGTCTGGTGGCCACTGCGCTGTTGTTGCAAGCCTACGACAAAGTCAGCGACGCCGAAGCCAAACAGCGGGCGGATTTTGATATCCGGTGGAAGGTGGCGTTGGGGATTGAGGTGGAGGACCGGCCCTTTGCCAAGAGCACGCTGCAGCTGTTTCGAGCCCAGCTGATCCTCCACGACCGGGTGCGGGCCGTCTTTCAGCGCAGCCTCCAATTCGCCCGGCAGACCGGATACCTGAAAGGACGCCGGATGAAGGTGGCGGTAGACACCACCTACATTCTGGGCCGAGGGGCGGACAAGGACACCTACAACTTGCTGGCCGACGGCATAGTCCAGGTAGTGCGGGCGCTTTCGGACCTGGATGGGACGCGGCCCGAGGAATGGGCCTTGAGACACGGTCTGGAACTCTACTTTGGCTCCAGTGTGAAGGGAGAGGCAGAGATTGACTGGGACAACCAGAAAGAGCGGCAAGCCTTACTGCAGAAGATAGTAGCCGATGCCGACCTGGTGTTGGAGCTGGCCCGTCAGGTCCAGGGTCAGTTCCCCGAGGAGAGCCCCCAGCGCCAGGGTATAGTGGAAGCGGCGGAGTTGCTGGGGCAACTGTTACTGCAGGATGTGGAACGCCAGGAGGATGGCCCAGCCCTGAAGGATGGGGTAAGCCGGGACCGCATCCCTTCGGTACACGACCCGGAGATGCGCCACGGCCGTAAAAGCAGCAGCAAACGCTTCGACGGACATAAGGCTGCGGTGGTGGTGGATACCGATTCCCAACTGGTGACCGCGGTAGACATCCTGCCCGGCAATGCCGGTGACAACACTGGAGTCCT
The DNA here is from genome assembly GCA_963665155.2 of Dehalococcoidia bacterium. Taxonomy (GTDB): domain Bacteria; phylum Chloroflexota; class Dehalococcoidia; order Lucifugimonadales; family UBA3495; genus UBA1141. Next base: position 303,145 of record OY761986.2, read on the forward strand.
GGAACTGGTGGAGCAGAGTGAGGAGAACACGGGCATAGCGGTGGAGGAGACTATCGGGGATGCGGCCTATGGGGATGGCGGGACGCGGCAGGCCTTTGCCGATGCTGGTCGGACTCTAATAGCCAAGGTGCCGGGTCGCCCTAATAAGGCCTGCTTCCCCAAGGAGGACTTCCAGATCGACTTGGAGGCAGGAACCTGCACCTGCCCAGCCGGTAATGTTACCCACACCCTGCGGACCTTCGGCACCCGGACCAACCGGTTGGGTCGGACCTACCTGGCCCGGAGTTTCCAATTCGACCCGGCGGTCTGCGGCGTATGCCCCCTGCGGTCCCAGTGCGTGGCGGCGCGGTACGGGGCGGGACGCACCGTAGCCCTGCATCCCCAAGAGGCGCTCTTGCAACAAGCCCGGGACTTCCAGCGGAGTGAGGGCTTTGCTGAATACCGTAGGCTGCGCCAGGCGGCCGAGCATCGCCTGGCGCGGCTGGCGCAACTGGGGGTCCGCCAATCTCGCTACTTCGGCCGAGCCAAGACCCGATTCCAACTACTCATGGCGGCCACGGTGGCCAACCTGACCCTGGTGGCTACCAAGATGGGGATGATATCTCCGGCTCCAGGCTCCTCTCACGATAAACCGGACCAGCAAGCCCCAGGGTCGCCCATCGTTACTACCCAATTCATATTGGCCGCAGCCAACTGGGTCACTCTTAGCCTCAGACTTACAGTCCACTGGTTATCCTCCACGCCATCCCGTCACAGCAGGGCTTTTCAGCCGGGTTTCTAGGCCGAAAAGTACCCTGACCTAGGCTGTCCCGATATACTGGGCAAGAGATTTAATAAATGGGTGTGGGAGGTTGAGGATGCTGGGAGTACGGTCGGCGCAACGAGGGCTGCTGGAAGCGGATCACCTGTACCTGGACTATGTGGGCCGGGGCTCCTTCTATGGCTTCCTGGCCTCCCTGCGGGGACAGCTATTTCGAGACGAAGAGTTCGCCGAGCTATATTGCCCAGACAATGGCCGGGATAGCGTGCCCCCAAGTCTGGTGGCCACTGCGCTGTTGTTGCAAGCCTACGACAAAGTCAGCGACGCCGAAGCCAAACAGCGGGCGGATTTTGATATCCGGTGGAAGGTGGCGTTGGGGATTGAGGTGGAGGACCGGCCCTTTGCCAAGAGCACGCTGCAGCTGTTTCGAGCCCAGCTGATCCTCCACGACCGGGTGCGGGCCGTCTTTCAGCGCAGCCTCCAATTCGCCCGGCAGACCGGATACCTGAAAGGACGCCGGATGAAGGTGGCGGTAGACACCACCTACATTCTGGGCCGAGGGGCGGACAAGGACACCTACAACTTGCTGGCCGACGGCATAGTCCAGGTAGTGCGGGCGCTTTCGGACCTGGATGGGACGCGGCCCGAGGAATGGGCCTTGAGACACGGTCTGGAACTCTACTTTGGCTCCAGTGTGAAGGGAGAGGCAGAGATTGACTGGGACAACCAGAAAGAGCGGCAAGCCTTACTGCAGAAGATAGTAGCCGATGCCGACCTGGTGTTGGAGCTGGCCCGTCAGGTCCAGGGTCAGTTCCCCGAGGAGAGCCCCCAGCGCCAGGGTATAGTGGAAGCGGCGGAGTTGCTGGGGCAACTGTTACTGCAGGATGTGGAACGCCAGGAGGATGGCCCAGCCCTGAAGGATGGGGTAAGCCGGGACCGCATCCCTTCGGTACACGACCCGGAGATGCGCCACGGCCGTAAAAGCAGCAGCAAACGCTTCGACGGACATAAGGCTGCGGTGGTGGTGGATACCGATTCCCAACTGGTGACCGCGGTAGACATCCTGCCCGGCAATGCCGGTGACAACACTGGAGTCCTGGAACTGGTGGAGCAGAGTGAGGAGAACACGGGCATAGCGGTGGAGGAGACTATCGGGGATGCGGCCTATGGGGATGGCGGGACGCGGCAGGCCTTTGCCGATGCTGGTCGGACTCTAATAGCCAAGGTGCCGGGTCGCCCTAATAAGGCCTGCTTCCCCAAGGAGGACTTCCAGATCGACTTGGAGGCAGGAACCTGCACCTGCCCAGCCGGTAATGTTACCCACACCCTGCGGACCTTCGGCACCCGGACCAACCGGTTGGGTCGGACCTACCTGGCCCGGAGTTTCCAATTCGACCCGGCGGTCTGCGGCGTATGCCCCCTGCGGTCCCAGTGCGTGGCGGCGCGGTACGGGGCGGGACGCACCGTAGCCCTGCATCCCCAAGAGGCGCTCTTGCAACAAGCCCGGGACTTCCAGCGGAGTGAGGGCTTTGCTGAATACCGTAGGCCGCGCCAGGCGGCCGAGCATCGCCTGGCGCGGCTGGCGCAACTGGGGGTCCGCCAATCTCGCTACTTCGGCCGAGCCAAGACCCGATTCCAACTACTCATGGCGGCCACGGTGGCCAACCTGACCCTGGTGGCTACCAAGATGGGGATGATATCTCCGGCTCCAGGCTCCTCTCACGATAAACCGGACCAGCAAGCCCCAGGGTCGCCCATCGTTACTACCCAATTCATATTGGCCGCAGCCAACTGGGTCACTCTTAGCCTCAGACTTACAGTCCACTGGTTATCCTCCACGCCATCCCGTCACAGCAGGGCTTTTCAGCCGGGTTTCTAGGCTCACTGACCATCGTTCCTTTTTACCATCTGCTTAAAGAACTAACCGGATCCAAAATCGCCCTGAAGGGCTCTTTGCTATTTATTTTTAACCCTTTGGCTTGGTCGTTGAGCGAAGCAGCACTTTCGGACACGCCCTCCATGTTCTTTGGAGTCTTGTTAGCTTGGCTCTGTTTCCGTGCCAGAAACGGAGATGTAGCTTTTCTAATCGCTTGTATCGTGGCGTCCGTTGCGATAGGAATTCGCCAACCTAACGTGGCACTGCTGCCTTTGCTGGCGTTTCCTGTCGTCTATCGCTTTTATGTGGGAAATGGGATGACATGGAGGATGCTGACTCTGGGAGCCCAGTTGTTTTTAGTCGCAACCTTGGCTTGGTTTGTCTTGGCCGTAATGGTAAGGAGTAGAGGATTCGCGGATTACCTGGAGGCAGTCAACAAGCAGTGGACTACTGCGGTAAGCGTCTACGACATTACCAACGTAGGAAAACCTTGGATACTGAATATCCCGTACCGCGTGGAGCGGTTCTTGTTGGGATATTTCTTTATATGCCATTGGGCGGGCATCGACGCCAAAACGCCATTTATGCTCCTATTAGCTCTGCCTTGGCTTTTCGGATTCAGCCTCTACGTGACCAGCTTCAACATTCGGGACCCCAAATACAAATTTGATGGCCTCTGGCTTGGGAGTATTATCTATACTATCCTGGCTATCCACTTTCTTCCCAGGTATGTACTGCCACAGCTTCCGGCATTTGGGATCGCTGTCTGTGATACGAACCTGGTGATTCCATGCTGGGACAATCAGACCCACAGCTTTTATGAAGCGATTACACCTGAGGCACCACCCATCGGATACTGGTCCATGGGGGAACTACACGCAGCTTACAACACCGGCCAGACTTTGCTCGTCTCCGACAGGTGCACTAGATTCGACGAAATAGAAAGTGCTATGGGCCTCGTCGAAGTTGCCGAGTTCAGCGGCGATAGTCCACTCTGGGCGAAGACGCCTCGCATCCGGCTGTACAAGACGATCAATCCATAGCAAATCAATATAGGATTATTCGCGGGCACGGAGCAAGCTCTGTTTGCCATCAAAGGACGATGAATTGTCCGGCCACAGAATTAATCAAATCCTGACCGCCTTCACGGTTTCGGGGCGAATTAAAGAGATGCTTGACCTTGGAGACGTCGGGTCAACCGTCCGCTTCATTGGGCTTGGGGCCCTGGCCATTTGGGTGGGCACCTCATCCCTAACTTTTGCCTGGGTTCTCGACCACAGCGTCGAGATGAATTTCTTTCCCGAGTTCGCTGGTCTCGTGCTGTACCTATCGGACATTTTCCTGATTGGCGGGTTATTGACCTGGACCGTCGGATGGAATTTGTCACCCCGCCTTAACCTTAGATTTGGGCCTTAGTACGTATTCGTTCCACTTTGCGCCTTGGTCTTTGTGTCTGTGGTTAGTACTCTCTGGGCTATCGATGGCGTTCAAGCTGGCTACACAGCGACTCGCAGGCTTATTTTGTTAGGTGTCTATGTCGTAATTGTCACAGAGTCGCCCAGAGTTCTGGGTCTTATGGTGGTCACTTTATTGGCCATTGGTACCCTGCATGCTGGAATTGCTTTGGCTCAAGTTGCTCACAATTCGGCTCTAGGACTGACCCAGCTTGGCGAGTTGAGCAAAGGAGCTTTCGGCTACAGCGGAATCGGAGGCAGAGGGTACGGTCTCGGGTTCAATCCGAACCCAGTAGGAATGATCCTTGCTGCAGTTAGTATGTTGGCATACGGGCTGTTCGTCTTCGGCGGAAGCTCCAGTTTCACTAGGTACGTAATATTGGCGATCTTTTTGATTACGTCAATAGGGCTCCTAGCGACATTGTCGAGGTCCGCTTTGATGGGCTGGATACTGGCAATCTTATTGGTCAGTTTCCTAGTGTGGCTCGCTGGGACCATTCCGCGCCGAACAACCGTCATGCGGGTTTTCGCCGTTGCGGTCCTGCTGTTGCTTTTGTTGGGAGTTGCCCGGTTTGCCGCCACCATTGGGGTTGCTGATCGCTTTGGGTTTCCCCGGCTGCCCGTGTCCGCCACTAGATCGATTTTTTGAACGGTTCGACGCCGCTTCAAGTTCGAGCGGATTAAAAGGCAGATACGAGGACTGGAAATTGGCTTTACCGATAATTCGGGAAAACCTTGTTAAAGGCGTTGGTGCAGGCAACCATCCTACGGCTTTGAGACAGCGGTTCGCCCCGGAATCGTTCGGGTTGAAATGAACCCCTATCCACAACGTCACCCTCACTGCGACTGCGGAGTTGGGGGTGGCCGGAGGCTTAGCCTAGGTCCTGCTTATGCTCGCGCCACTCTTTTGGATCCTTGGGAGAATCCGTTCTTCTTAGTTCGAGTACTCAGCGCTGTTGTGGACAGGTCCGCTCATAGTGGTGTTTTTCGAATCGCTCTTAGATTTTCCACCTTTGGGTACTCAAGACGGACGGGTGTTGGCCATCGCGTTTCTTGGTTTGTGGGGAGGTGGCATCATGAGCCTCAGGGGAAAGACGGTAAGTGTTCAGGGTTGATGAGGTGAATTGGTCGAAAGGCGTCGGGAAGCATCGGAGCAACCGAAGATGTAGTTATGGTAAACCTGAAGCATGGACATCGATTTTGAATTGGCCACAGCGAGCCGGGAAGCACTGCTGGCAGTCATAGCCGAGCTAATGGCCTCCAATGCCCAATTGCGACAACAGGTTGCGGCATTGGAGGCCCGTTGGAACAACCGGAACTCGCTTGGGATGCCGGGTAACAAGTCACTCTCAGACCGGCAGGCACCAAGAAAGGAGACCCGCAAAAGTCGACCCCATGGCTTCGCTAGGGTACGGATGGCGCCAAACCACCGGGTGGAGCATGCCCTGGCTGCCTGTCCAGAGTGTGGGACCGACCTGGTTGGGGGATGGATACAGCGGACCCGAGAAGTCATTGAGATTCCCGTGGTTCTGGTCCAGGTAACTGCGCATGTTTTTGTGGCACGAGTTTGTCCCATGTGTGAGCGGCGCCGGGTGCCCAAGGTGGATTTGAAGGACGCAGTGGTGGGTAGGCAACGCTTAGGGATCAACCTGGTCAGCCTGATAGCCACGCTACGGGAAGAAGGCCGGCTACCCATTCGGACGATCCAATGGTATTTGAAGACGGTACACCAGTTACACCTGAGCGTTGGCAGCATAGTCCAGGCGATCCACAAGGCGGCTCGACAAGCCCAACCCGCAGTGGCCGAGGTGCTGAAACTCATTCGAGCCAGCCCAATGGTGCAGGCCGACGAAACCGGTTGGCGCCAGGACGGGGTCAATGGTTTCGTCTGGACCTTCAGCACCCCCACCGAGCGGTACTTCCTGCGTCGTGGCCGACACAAGGAAGTGGTAGATGAGGTGCTGGACGAGTCCTTCAGCGGGGTGCTGGTGAGCGATTTTTACGCCGCATATAACATTACCCTGGCCTGAAGCAACGGTGCTGGGCCCACCTGCTGCGGGACATCCATGACCTGAGGGTGCAGTATCCGGAGGATGCCAAGCTTGCCCGGTGGGCAGGGGCCATCCACAAAATCTACGCTGAGGCGAAAGCCTTGGTCCATCTGGAGGCCCGGCAGCGGTGTCTTGCCCAACTGAGGCTGGAGCGGAAACTGCTGGCCCGCTGTCGCCCGTTACTTGATGACTCATTGGCAGTCCAAGGCAAGCTCTGTCAGGGTATTGAGCGCTTCATCAAAGAATTGTTTGTCTTTGTTGCTGAGCCTTACGTGCACCGGACAACAACGCCGCCGAGGGAAGCCTACGTCATCTGGTAACGAGTCGTAAAACCAGTGGTGGCACCCGGTCTGAGCCAGGGCACCACCAGCAAGATGGCCCTAGCATCGTTCTTCGGGACCTGGCGTGCCAGAGAACTGAACCCCTTCTTGGCTTGCCGACAGTTACTCACATCCCCTCAAGTCTGAACATTTACGAAAGACGAAGCATGATTGACGAGATGCACACACGATGTTATATATTGAGAACTTGATATCCAATTCGGATAGTGATCCGAGAATTCACGCACTTCTAGCTACTGTATGCCGGTCAATTTCATAATTCGCGTCTTATAAGCAGACACGATTCAATCAATACAGGGATAGGGCTGTGGTAATTCGTGTGGTCCTGCTGGCATCCTTGGTACTGCTAACATCCCTTGTGTCTGGGCTTCCCTTCTCGGGGGCGACCGCAGGGCCTCTGTTTCAGCTTGCTACTCCGCCGCCGGCCGATCAGGACGGCGACGGAATCCCCGACATCGTCGATAACTGCCCGGCGGTATCAAATCCGGCTCAAATCGACACAGATGCAGACCTTGTGGGCGATGCCTGTGACAGCGACGACGATAATGACGGCATCGAAGATGACGTCGATACGCAACCTCTGGTGGTTTCATCTCAATTTGACGACGGGGCAACCTCTGGCAATATCATTGGCGCAGCAACCGTGGCCGATGCTGTCAACCCCCTTGATGGGGTATTAATTTCAGCGACAGGCGCCGCCTCAGGCAGTGGGTGCGGTGGGGCCGCTACTTTCTCGCTTACCGCTGGCGACCTGTTGGTACTCACCGGCGGCAGCGTCACATTCGCGGTCCTAGTGGGGCCGGTGGACGCCAATTTGATAGGCGACGACGGCACAGTGGCTATCGTGTCCTTGGATGACGGGTTCGAGTTGAATTTCGCCGCTGAGGCCTTAGAGGTCACCGCTCCCATCGATAACCCTGATGACATCACGATTACCGTAAACGGATTGCCGGAGGTGGTATCGCCTGGCGAACAGGTAACCGTGCTGTCGCTCCAGGACAGGAAAGAGAGCGCCGTCGTCAAACTTACCCCTTACCTGGCCGAATCCAAGCATATAGAGAAGGCAATTGAGGACATTACCGAGAGCCTGGCACCGGAATTGTGGGTTGACGATAACCACCTTGACACCAGGAAAGGCAAAAAGGTCTTCGTTAAAGAGGGAGACGGCGTCAAATGGTTAATGATGCTGCTTAAGGATGAGAGCAAAGGTAAGGATAAAGTAAGCGTAGCCGCCGAAGACGCTGTCCAAGAAGTCATTGATGACTTAGTGGGCACAGACAAGGCTTAGGCTCAGGTGGCCGCGGGAGAGGTGGGTCCTGCCTCCGACCCTATTCGGCAAGATAAAGTAGACAAAGAACTAGCTAACCCGATGTGCGGGTATTTTCATACCAGTAATTTAGACAATTGTAATGGTGAATTCCCTTGGGACTGGTTGAGCAAGAAGGCAACAGTATGACTGAGCACCTTGCGTAGCAAACGGGCACGCAAATGCCAGTCATCCCGAGCCCAGACCCGCTTGGCCTGATACCGGTCCACCAGTTGGCCGAAGACGGTATCAATGCGGTAGCGCAGGCGACTGAGAGTAGAGCTGAAGCGAAGCCAAGGGTCTCTCTTCCTGGACCCAAAGGGTGCCACTAAAGTCACCCCATCTTGGCGCAACTCCTCGGTCAGACGCGGAGACCAGTAATTGCGGTCACCTACCAGCAGCCCTCGAGTTCCTGCCGCTAGTTGGGGGACAACACTCAGTTCGTGGACTCGGAAGCCGTAAAAGGTCTGCCGGAACAGGCTATCCTTCCCAAAAGCGGCTTCCCCACGGAACCGCTGGCAGCGGTAGGCCCGGGCGAACTGACAGACTGGAAGGGGGAAGCTATCCACCAAGGCGAAGGCTGGATTGTGTCGGATGGAGCCGAGCAAATGCTGCCACACCCACTCCTTGACCTTCCAGAGGTTGGCGCCTTGGCGCACGAAAGTGGTGCGATGCAACCGCTCCAAACCAGGAAAGAAGTGACGATAATGCTGGCGGAAATGGCGAAAGAGCGCAGTGTCTTGGCTGAACCCCAGAAACTCTCCCACCACCTCCATGGTCAAAACCTCAGCGTCGGACAACACCGGAGCAGGCCCACGTTGGCGCAACGGTTTTTCTTGAAACAGAGTCTTCAACGCATCATCCATCCGGCAAAAGACTGCTATTATAAACATGTCCAGGTCCACCACACACCTCCACGGGAACTGTCTAATTCTAGTAGAGGTGTTTGGCCCTGGACTTTCAATATATTTTGAACCAAGTTTTAAAACATGCACATCGGGTTAATTAGGCCCCGGCAGGTTATAGGGGATTTACTATCTGGGGTGGTCCTATCGTTCGGAGACTAATCGCGAGACGTCCACCCTTCAACTTAGTGACGCATCATGCGATGCTGAATTCGTTGTAGAGCCTACGAATGCGCTGGATATACGTCGCCTAAATTCCTCATAGTTGACGATGACGAGGCTGTGCGGTCTCTGTTGGTGAGATTCATCGATTCGGATATCGAGTTGTCCAAGCGAATGATGGAATCGATGCGTTGGATATGTTCGATCTCGAAGCCCCAGATTTTCTGATCACAAATCGTAATATGCCCAGATTGAATGGCTACGACCTGTGCCGCCGGGTCCGTGCAATTTCTAACGTGCCGATAGTGATGACAACGGGCTCCGTGCTGCCGGGGCAAGACGAGGCGGAATTATCTCGACTTGGGGTAGTGCTTCTTTTCAAGCCCTTCGACATTTCGGAGCTAAGAAGGGCGATCGGCGAATTGCTCGATTGATAATCATTTGACACTAGGGCTCCCCAGCCACAAGTTCAATTCATCCCAGCCGGTGCCGCTCTAATTACTTGGATTTGTGGTCGCCTGATTTCGTAGGGGTGTTTGCCGTAAGTAATCAGGTGTTGGCCCCCTAGATCGTAACTGTGGCTTGACCTATCGTTGCTGCGCTACCCCTTAGCCATGTCGGTTGTGCTCGCAAGACAGGAGGTCGATATGTTTTGGTTGAAAGGTTGTCCTCATTGCAATGGGGATTTGTTAGAGGCGAATGATCAATACGGACGATACGTCACTTGCATCCAATGCGGATTCAGCAAAGACGTGCCCGCCGGAGACCAGCGCACTTTCGTTCTGACTGCCGAACCGACACCTGCACCGGTATCCCTGACTCCAGGCGGACTCCATCGGAATACGACCAACGTAGTTGGTGCGGATCCGATGGACAGTTTCCTAGATACTGCGGAAGAGGCCGTATAGCTCTTCCCGACCTCTTTCTTTGCACTGATATGCAATGCGATTGTTATAAAACCGGTGTTGTAAAACCAAGCAAAAAACCCTTGTTGTCAGGCATAGGTCGCATTGATCCCGATAAGTTGAAAAATGGATGGAATAGGATTGGGATTGGCGAAGCGGGCAAGCTGCGATAGAATGGGCCGGTTAGAGCAGGCCCATTTTTGAAGACCTACTGTTACATCTACTAGGGCACACCTAATCGGGCACACGAAATCAGGAATCTGATCAAAAACGGAGAGGAGGCACACTATGGCTATTTCTTTGGTGGAAGCGAACCGGATGATCGAGGGGGCTATTGCCCACGCTCAAACCCTGAATATCAAAATTAACGTTGCGGTCTGTGACGCCGGTGGGCGACTGATTGCTTTCAACCGGATGGACGGAGCAATCTGGGCTGGAGTCTACGGTTCCCAAGGCAAAGCAGTGGCTTCGGCAGCTTTCGGCAGGACCAGCGGAGCGTTGGCAGACCGAGCCGACACGCCGACCCCCCGCGGAATCGCAATTGCCGAGGGTGGCCACATGATTATGGGCCAGGGAGGGGTGCCGGTGATAACCGATGGCAACATTGAAGGCGCCGTGGGCGTAGGCGGCGGGACCAGCCAGGAGGACGAGGACTGCTCCAATGCCGGGATTGCCAGCAGGTAGCAAAACGCATTTTAGTTAAACCGAAAAGGCGCCCCTATTTCCATGTGGGCGCCTTTTGGTTGCTATAAAAGCGGTGTAATCGACCCCATGGATCCCTAGAACTCCGGCCGAAAAGTACCCTGACCTAGGCTGTCCCGATATACTGGGCAAGAGATTTAATAAATGGGTGTGGGAGGTTGAGGATGCTGGGAGTACGGTCGGCGCAACGAGGGCTGCTGGAAGCGGATCACCTGTACCTGGACTATGTGGGCCGGGGCTCCTTCTATGGCTTCCTGGCCTCCCTGCGGGGACAGCTATTTCGAGACGAAGAGTTCGCCGAGCTATATTGCCCAGACAATGGCCGGGATAGCGTGCCCCCAAGTCTGGTGGCCACTGCGCTGTTGTTGCAAGCCTACGACAAAGTCAGCGACGCCGAAGCCAAACAGCGGGCGGATTTTGATATCCGGTGGAAGGTGGCGTTGGGGATTGAGGTGGAGGACCGGCCCTTTGCCAAGAGCACGCTGCAGCTGTTTCGAGCCCAGCTGCAGCTGTTTCGAGCCCAGCTGATCCCACGACCGGGTGCGGGCCGTCTTTCAGCGCAGCCTCCAATTCGCCCGGCAGACCGGATACCTGAAAGGACGCCGGATGAAGGTGGCGGTAGACACCACCTACATTCTGGGCCGAGGGGCGGACAAGGACACCTACAACTTGCTGGCCGACGGCATAGTCCAGGTAGTGCGGGCGCTTTCGGACCTGGATGGGACGCGGCCCGAGGAATGGGCCTTGAGACACGGTCTGGAACTCTACTTTGGCTCCAGTGTGAAGGGAGAGGCAGAGATTGACTGGGACAACCAGAAAGAGCGGCAAGCCTTACTGCAGAAGATAGTAGCCGATGCCGACCTGGTGTTGGAGCTGGCCCGTCAGGTCCAGGGTCAGTTCCCCGAGGAGAGCCCCCAGCGCCAGGGTATAGTGGAAGCGGCGGAGTTGCTGGGGCAACTGTTACTGCAGGATGTGGAACGCCAGGAGGATGGCCCAGCCCTGAAGGATGGGGTAAGCCGGGACCGCATCCCTTCGGTACACGACCCGGAGATGCGCCACGGCCGTAAAAGCAGCAGCAAACGCTTCGACGGACATAAGGCTGCGGTGGTGGTGGATACCGATTCCCAACTGGTGACCGCGGTAGACATCCTGCCCGGCAATGCCGGTGACAACACTGGAGTCCTGGAACTGGTGGAGCAGAGTGAGGAGAACACGGGCATAGCGGTGGAGGAGACTATCGGGGATGCGGCCTATGGGGATGGCGGGACGCGGCAGGCCTTTGCCGATGCTGGTCGGACTCTAATAGCCAAGGTGCCGGGTCGCCCTAATAAGGCCTGCTTCCCCAAGGAGGACTTCCAGATCGACTTGGAGGCAGGAACCTGCACCTGCCCAGCCGGTAATGTTACCCACACCCTGCGGACCTTCGGCACCCGGACCAACCGGTTGGGTCGGACCTACCTGGCCCGGAGTTTCCAATTCGACCCGGCGGTCTGCGGCGTATGCCCCCTGCGGTCCCAGTGCGTGGCGGCGCGGTACGGGGCGGGACGCACCGTAGCCCTGCATCCCCAAGAGGCGCTCTTGCAACAAGCCCGGGACTTCCAGCGGAGTGAGGGCTTTGCTGAATACCGTAGGCTGCGCCAGGCGGCCGAGCATCGCCTGGCGCGGCTGGCGCAACTGGGGGTCCGCCAATCTCGCTACTTCGGCCGAGCCAAGACCCGATTCCAACTACTCATGGCGGCCACGGTGGCCAACCTGACCCTGGTGGCTACCAAGATGGGGATGATATCTCCGGCTCCAGGCTCCTCTCACGATAAACCGGACCAGCAAGCCCCAGGGTCGCCCATCGTTACTACCCAATTCATATTGGCCGCAGCCAACTGGGTCACTCTTAGCCTCAGACTTACAGTCCACTGGTTATCCTCCACGCCATCCCGTCACAGCAGGGCTTTTCAGCCGGGTTTCTAGGGCACAAAGGCCAGCACCGATGCCGGTGATCCAGTGCCACCCCGGAGGCGCAATAGGCCAATAGCCAGCGTCACCCCAGTAGCCGGCAAGCTCCCTAGGTTACACAGATTTTCCAATACTATGCGCTGCTGTTCCAGCGCCAGCCGATTGACCGTAAATTCCAGGTCGATTGCCGGCTCAACCCCAGGCGTATCGATACCCAGTCCCCCCGCGTTTCGATCGTTCAGAAAGCGCCTTACTACCTCGCCGCTGAACCCGGGAAAGTGAAGGCCGCCATCGTGGCTGGTCCCCAGATATTCCTGGGCCCTGCTCCACTTACTGTCCCAACCGGTGTAGAGCAAGACCACTGACCTGGCCGGAATAGCACCGTGCTGCCCTTCCCACCTGGCCAGGTCGTCCACAGTCATTGCGTAATCCGAATTGGCCCGAACCTGCTCCACCACATCAACTACCACCGCTGATACCACCAAGGACTCAGCAGGATATTGGTCGATGCTGGAACCATCGTCGTGGAAACTGTTGGGGGCGTTGATATGAGTGCCACCGTGCTCGCTCATACTGAAACGACGGCAATAGTAGCCCTGGGTATTTAATTGGGAGGCAGTTTGGAATTCAACCTGAGGATCTTCGGGCCAGGTGGGCATTGCGGGGTGAATCTCCCGGCTTAGGCTGATCACGCGGGAGTAATGAATGGACTTCATGGGGCGATCCGGTCGGTTTTTCCCAGTTCCATGCATAACTATTGCCGGGATGTTAGCAACGTGATTCTTGGGGGAAATTTTACAGGAGAACTGGCTGGGCGGGATTAGGCAAATTGACTTTATTGCGGCGGTCCGTGTCCAGGCGGCCCCACCTTGCGGTCTCGTACCGGGCCAGTTCCCGGTCTACCCATAACATGGCTTCCAGAGCAGTACTGCGGCTCGCCAACTCTGTTCGCTGAGGCTTCGCGCTAAAGATAGTGTAGCAGATGGAACGGATATCCTCGTGAATCACATAGCCTCTGTAAAATAAGTTCATCATCGTCCCAAATCCTCCGGCGATAACAGAGTACAGAATCAACTCTCAACCGTGCTGTCATTCCTAAACTTCAGTTCGGGCCTTAACAGTTGAGTCGGTCTGTTCAGGACGTATGTTCTGATAATCAGCGCTGACCGTCAATCCGGGATTGTCAGTGAAGGGGGCAGTTTTTCCTGGGAGTTTTTGCACAGGTGATTCGATCGATGCTAGGCGACGCTGAGTACAATCCACTAGGGGGATGGCTACGGGATAAACCGTTTGTCAGCACGGAGTGAGTCGAGTTAACCCGAATGGGATTCAGGCTTCATCACTCCCCGTAAACAATTGCGGTAACCGCTGTGATAGCACTTCTTCGGCCAAAAGTGACGTGATCAATGTTGGTGCTCAGTGAGCTATAGCTGATTTTGAATGTTCCATCGCCAAACACTGCGTCCTGCTGCACCGTTCCCAACAAAGCGCCCCGGTCATCGTAAGCTTTCATGGTGTAGGTGGGTGTGGCACCAATAAACTTTCGGGTCACAGACTGGGCCGGACTGGCGAATTGGATCTTCAAAAGGATGTTGTTGCACTCCTCAACGTTACTAGGGTCGGCGGTTGTCAGAAGATTGGCCGATGAGCCGTAGGTGCGCACGGCGGCGGCGGTCGCCCGGCTACAATAGCTGCTTTCCGGAGACCCCGCCACCAGAATACCGTCGCCCAAGAATTCGCTGCCTTTGAGAATGACGTCGCTTTTAATGAGATCGCCACTTGGAAATCGGTCAAAGGTGACCGTCACCGCTGAGGCTGGTACAGCGGAAATCTTGATCGGCTCGCACGCCACGTTATTGCTCGTATCGCTCTCAGATGTTTGGGCATTGGGGTCAACCCTAACGCAGATAAAGTACGTGCCAGTCGGCGTATCCGCGGGTGGACACCATCGCGCAGGTCAGGATATCTATATTAGATCGTTTAGACCATGCCAGCCCTGAGGACCGCCGCTGGGTACTGCAGTCCCTCAGAACGAAAGTGACGGTGCGTCCCGGCCAGTTGGAGGTTTCTATCGGAGTCCCAAGCCATTTGATTGACTTAGAAGGCACAATCTCTGGTCAGTCCGATTATGTTCCCGAGCCCTTGATGTCATAGTAGTCTTCGCTTTCTTCCTGGCTCACCACCTCCCAAACCAAGTCCCCCCGGTTGTAGCGTCTGCCATAGAACCCCCGGTTGTCCCGGGCATGCTCCATGGCAAGAACCCTGGCTTGGTCCAGGGAGATATAGCCGAAAGCCTCCCCTTCAGGGGTGAATTCCAGCTTTTCCTCTTCTTTTTTGCCTTCTTCTTGCAGCAAGAGATGCCTTTACGCAGAGGGCTTAGGTGAAAATCGATATTATATCGTTGGCGTCGTTGGGTCAAACCGCATATGTTGACGCCCTGTGGGTTTGGCCTGGGAATCTGGCCTGCTTGATGGTATTTAACTTACGCCAATGCAAGCTGCAATCGTCATCCATAGGACGTGAGAGAAGGTTTGTCCACGGCCATTGAATGTGTCGTATTTAGACGGCTACTCGCAAAACTCGCTGAGGCTGACATACATGTGGGGGAAGTCCGGGCCGCAAGAATTCAAGCGCGATAAGCCGGAGCGCAGCGCAACCCCGGCCACGGGAACTCCTAAGTCATTGTGCTGCCCCGATTCAGGTCGGAAGGCGAGGGATTCTCCCGCAACGAAGGTAAGTGGCTAAAGAGGCTGGCTGGACCCGGAATACTGGGGCATGACGTTGGTGGTAAAATCCAGCTTACCAAAGCCGCTTTGAGCCCATATTTTCGACTAAATGGCGTGGACGTCAGGTCGTCCGGTATTCAGAGGGCTGGTATCACTTCCTACTGGGATACCTCGGCCAGAAACTCGGCCAATGGCTTGCTTTCCTGAGTGGAGCCTTTCATGTCCCTGACCACCACCTCTCCCTTGGCGATCTCATCGTCGCCTAAGATCAGCGCATAAGGAATTTCAAGTGCGTTGGCTTGGCGCATTTGGCCGCGCAAGGCCCTAGTTCCGCTGCTGAGGATGGCGCCAACACCAGCGTTCCGCAATCTGGCGGCCAACTCCAAGGCGGCTGGCCGGGCGGCATCACCCACGTTGGCCACCAAATAGGTGGGGGACGGCTCTGCGGGAATTTCCACGCCGCTGCTTTTCAGGTTCAAGGTAAGGCGCTCCAAGCCGGTGGCAAAGCCAATCCCCGGCGTAGGTCGCCCACCCAGTTGCTCGATCAGAGCGTCGTAACGGCCACCGCCGACGATGGTCGATTGGGCGCCACCTTCAGTTGGCTGCACCTCAAAAACCGTGCGACTATAGTAGTCCAACCCTCGCACCAGCCGGTGGTCTATCTGAAAGGGTATCCCCATTCCATTAAGGTATCCTTGTAGCTTGTTCCAGTGGTCCAAGCACTCTTCGCACAGGTGGTCGGCCGACCTGGGAGCTTCGTCGCCAAGGGCCCGGCAGGTTTCCACCTTACAGTCCAGCAACCGCAGGGGGTTCCTTTCCAGACGAAGTTTGCAGTCTCCGCACAACTTATCCACGTGCCCCGAATAATAATGGGCCAATTGGCTAACATAGGCTGGCCTACATTGGGAGTCGCCAATGCTGTTGAGAAAAAGGTTGACATCCCGCAATCCCAGGGACATCATCAATTGCCAGGCATACTCCACGACTTCAGCATCAACCGATGGGTCGGCATCGCCGATGGCCTCCAGTCCGAATTGGTGGTGTTCCCGAAACCGGCCCGCCTGAGGACGCTCGTATCGAAACACCGGACAAAAGTAAAACATCCGCACCGGTTGGGGAAGGTTGTGCATGCCGTGTTCCAGGTAGGCCCGGCAGACGGGAGCAGTGCCTTCAGGCCTCAGGGTAACGTTGTCGCCACCCCTGTCCTCGAAAGTGTACATTTCCTTCTCGACAATGTCGGTCCCTTCTCCAACGGAGCGGATGAACAAGTTCGAGTCCTCGAAAACGGGGGTGTCGACGCGACCGTAGCCGTACCTCTGGGCCAGGGACACAGCTTTGGATTCTATGTAACGCCAGTATTTCTGCTCTTGGGGCAAAAGGTCGGTTGTGCCCCTGGGCGCTCGGAATGATGTCACGTATTTTTCCCTTTTTCTGGGACTAGCGGCCGACAATTCAGGCAGAATTAGTCCCGGATATGTTTCAACGAATTTGTATTATAAGGGGATGCTGCCCTCAATTAAACGTCTCTGATAATCGTCTTCTAAAAATATGACGGCAAGTCTCAATAGATCGGGTCGGATAAAATGTTATGTCTAGTTACTCCCTCGCCCCATTGATGTAGGGAAGCAGGTCTGAGTAGAATTGTTCGTTCACCGGTGTGGACACTCCTTCCTTGCGCCCAAGCCTGACGACTGCGCCGCTCAACGCTTCTAACTCCAAGGGCCGGCCCAACTCGACGTCGGTGTGCATGGAGTTCTGAAAGTCGTCGAATCCTTGTATGAAATCAAACATCGTCTGTACTATGTCTTCGTCTAACTCCACCCTCATGGCGCGGCCAACCGCTTCCACCTCTTTCATCGCCGCCAAGAAGTTTGCCCTGGACTCGGATGATTCGAGTAGTTGATGTATCCGGGTTCGTTTAGAACTGGTGATTCCAGACACCGGAGCCAGCAATAAGAACTTGGTCCACAGCGACTTGATCACGTCCCGGGAGAGTTCCGCTTGTAGGCCAGCCCGCAGCATGGTTTCATGAACCCGGACCGCCCTGGGAGTGGGCGAGCCGTTTATTTCACCGAAGGCGACTCGGGCATTTTCGCTCTCTTGTAGTATCACTCCTGGTTCTTGGACGATGGCTGCTAAGTAGGCAGCTCCGGGCATCATGTGGCCGATGCCAAAGGCATTGCCAAGCTCTTCGTAGCTTTCCACACCGTTCTGCAGGGTGATAATCGCAGGACCCTCACCTACTAACGGTTTCATCAAAGGGATGGCTTCGGAGTTGTGATAGGTCTTCACGGCGAAAAGCACCAAGTCTACCGGGCCCACCTGGCTGGGGTCGTCGGTTGCGGCAGCGTCGACCGTGAAGTCGCTATTGTGACTTTTGAGCCGCAGCCCATTCTTTCGGATAGCCTCTAGGTGTGCGCCACGGGCGATAAGGGTAACGTCGTTACCCCCTTTTGCCAAGTGGGCACCCAAACATCCGCCGAGACCTCCGGCTCCCATAACCGCTATGCGCATGGTTCCCTAAACTCCTCAAACTCGTCTTCTCTTGGAGCATGAAATGGCCGATTTTTCCAATTGCTGCCCATAGATTCAAACATACCTCTTTAAGGGGCGCCGTCTTTATGGGGCATAAGGATGGCGTAAAGCAGGTCATGGATAGGTGTCGGAATGCCAAACTCACGCCCCATGCTCACAACACACCCTATCATAGCCTCTAGCTCCAAGGGCCTTCGATGATCAATGTCGACATGCATGGAGATCTGCATTTCCGGAGAAAGGTTGTCGAATAAGGCCATGGTCTCCGCTACGACGTCGGAGTCGAGGTTCACGCCCTTCGCCAAGGCAACGGCTTCTACCTCGCGAAGTGCGGCAAGCAGGGCTGCTTTGGATTCCGGGTATTGGATCAGTTGATGGGTTCGCGTCCGCGATGCGCTGGTGATCCCGGCCAATGAACCAACAAATAGGAACTTGGTCCATAACACCTTCGTTACGTCTTCGCTTAGTTCCGCGTCAACGCCTGCGGCAGCGAACATCTCTTGGATTGACAGCGCCCTTTGGCTCTTTTGCCCATCAACCTCTCCAAACACAATTTTGGCCCAAGGCGTCTGCTGACGAATGACGCCCGGCGACTCTATGTGTGCGGTAGTCCAAGAAACTCCTGGCAGGATTGGAAACCAACCAAAACTCTGGGCTAATCTGTCGCTGCTATCGATCCCATTTTGCAGGGTCAGCACGGTCGTTTCCTTACCGATTAGTGATGCTACAACTGGAATCGCCCCGGCATTTGGTATGTTTTTACCGTAAAGAGCACAAAATCTACCGGCCCAACCTCCATTGTGTCTTCGGTGGCGCGGACATTTACCGTGAATTCCTCGTTCGGACTAACAAGTCTCAAGCCGCTCTGCTGGATGGCCTGGAGGTGCGCTCCCCTGGCAATTAGCGTGACGTCGTTTCCCGCTCGAGCCAGATATGCGCCCAGCCAGCCACCGGTGCCACCAGCGCCCATAATAGCTATTCGCATGGGCTAGTTTCCTCCTCGCGGCTTTTACTGTGGGTGGTTCATACTGGGTGGTCCAAATTTCGGGGTTCAAAATTAGGTCGCGCAATCTCACACTACCCCGTCGGCTTCGAGCAAGGCTACCTCTTGGGGGGTAAGCCCGCCTATTCCGCAGAGCACTTCTTGATTGTGTTCACCCACCCAGGGCGGTGTCACCGCCGGAGGGTCGACGCAGGCAGTCAGTTGGATGGGAGTCCTGACCACGCGGAAAGAACCTCCCAGCATGTCGCCAGCATCGACGATCATCTTTCTAGCCGTCAATTGGGGACATTGGTCCAAGTCAGCTTGGTTTTGGACTACACCCATGGAGAATCCTATTTCCGTCAATTGCTTCGCCACGTCCCACTTGGACAAGTGCTGGGACCAGTCCTCTATGGCTGGAACGATGTGATCGTAGTAGAACTGGCCGCTTATGTCCCGGCCAAGGTAGCGTGGGTCTTGGGCGAGTTCCGCACGGCCTACGAAAGGCCAAAGGGCTACCCACTTCTCTTCAGCGCCAGCGCCCGCCAACACCACGTAGCCGTCATTGGCTTTCAACGTAATCTGGGCGCTGATCATATTCTCCCTAGCCCTGCCGGTGTTCTCGCCCACCGCCTGGTAATAGGGCACGCTGCTGGTGGTGTGAGCCGCCATGCAGTCGTACATCGCCATGTCCACATGCTGCCCTTGGCCGGTCTTACGCCGGGTTTCTAGAGCCAAGACCACTCCCAAAGCAGCCCACACGCCCGGCACGGAGTCACCCATGTTGTCGCCTACCATTTGGGGCGGGCCGTCGGGAGCGCCAGTGACCTCCATCCAACCGCCCATCCCCTGAACGCTGGGGTTGTTGGCGGGCCAATCGGAGTAGGGGCCGCGGAGACCGTCGCTGTCGCCGTAGCCGGTGATGCTAGCGTAGATAATTCCCGGATTGACCTCTTTAAGCGCTTCGTAGCCCAAGCCCAGGCGTTCCAGTGCTCCGGGACCGAAATTATCCAGCAGCACGTCGGAAACCCGCACCATCGTCAGCAGGGTCTCTTTGCAGCGAGGATCCCTCAATTCAAGAGAAATGCTCTTCTTGTTGCGGTTGATTCCCAGGAAACGAGCGCTGGCCCTAGTCCCGTCGGGTCCCTCCACAAATGGGCCGTTGCTGCGTCCCCTCTCGCCGGTGCCGGGACGCTCCACCTTGATGACCTCGGCCCCCATGTCGGCCAAGACCACCGAGCAAAAGGGGCCCGCCACAATGTGGGTCACGTCCAAGACTCGAATACCCTCCAGGGGCAAAGGGAGCTTATTTGAGTTGTTAGCCATGAAACGATCCTATCGTTGCAAGATTACCGGTCTAACTCGCCGGTCTAACTCGAAGGTACGTGTTCAACAAGGAGGGTAGTGAGAGTGGTGGCTGTAACCACGGAAATCCCCCTGCATCCCCCTTTCGTAAAGGGGGATGCAGGGGGATTTCCTAGTTGGTCCACTTTCCTTACTAGACCGGACTAGGCCAGCCGTTCGCCGGGTTCAGTTGTCCAGCTTTGCGGGCACCTGCTGTCCCAAGCCTGCATCAATATAGCGCTTGGCGTTGCGTACATAGGTGGAAGTGGGGTCTTCCAGACGTTTGGCCTGCTCGGGAGTCAGGGGTTTTACCTGGGCGGGCACGCCTATGACGAGGGAGTGGTCTGGAATACGGGCTCCGGCGCGGACGAGCGCGCAGGCGCCGATTAGGCAATAGTTGCCCACTTGAGCGTCTTCCAACAACACGGCGTTAACACCTACCAAGACATTGTTGCCCACCCGGCCACCGTGAATTACAGCGCCGTGGGTCATAAGAACATTGTCTCCCAACTCCAGATAGTCGTCGGTATGCAGGACGCAGTTGTCCTGGATGGAGCAGTTCTTGCCGATGATTATTTTGCCGTAGTCGCCCCTAATTACCGCACCCGGCCAGATGCTGGAGCCCTCGCCGATTTCCACATCGCCGACGATGTAAGCGGCTTCGCTAACAAAGACTGAAGGGTGGATCCTCGGCCCTTTGCCGTCAACACTTCGAATCACAAAGACCTCCCGTCACTGGTAAAGCTCACCGGCTACCAGAATACATGGTGGGAGGGATTGGGGGAAGGGGTAGGTAGTGTCGTTGCGGTTTGGTCTGGAGGAAATCGGAGTAAAAGGCGGCAAGAGTCATGTTAACTTAGAACTCCTAACAAATTGAACTGAGTTAATCTTGGCGCAAGTGTCGGTTTGGCTGTATCTTCCCCTTGTGAGGAGGGGATGCTGATGGCGAAACCACTGGTAGACGATGAATTATGGAAATTGATCCAACCCTTAATGCCGCTACCCAAGCCATGCGGTGGCGCAACCCTGGCCGGAAGCGGCTACAGGACTGTCGGGTGCCGACCGGTATCTTGTTCGTCCTGAAGAGTGGCATTTTGGGAAATGTTGCCCCGGGAGATGGGGTGTGGCTCGGGGATGACCTGTTGGCGGCGTCTTCGAGACTGGCAGGAAGCTGGAGTTTGGCAAAACCTTCATGAAATATTTCTGGCCAAACTGCGAGAATCCGACCAGATTAACTGGTCTCGGGCCATGGTGGATAGCGCCTCCATCCGGGCGGTTGGCGGAGGGGGAAAAACTGGGCCCAATCCCACTGACCGGCGCAAGCCGGGGAGCAAGCACCACTTGATCACCGACGCCCAAGGGATCCCTCTGGCCGCCATCTTGACGGGCGCTAACCGTCATGATGTAACTCAGTAGCTGCCTTTGGTGAAAGCCATTCCGTCCATTCGGGGCCAGGTAGGACGTCCACGCGAGAGACCAGACCAAGTCCAGGGAGACCGAGCTTATGACCCCACCGGCAGGCGTTGCGATCGCTGGGGATCGAGCCGGTCCTGGCCAAACCCCTTACCCAGCACGGGAGTGGCCTGGGCATCCATTGGTGGGTAGTGGAGCGAACCCTCGCATGGTTGCACCAGTTCCGACGGCTGCGGGTTCGCTATGAAAGGCGAGCCGACATTCATGAACCTTTCCTTTCCTTCGGTTGTTCCCTCATCTGTTTGACAAGGTCCAAATTAATTTGTTAGGCGCTCTTGAGAGACCCATAACCAGGGCAATCGCATCTTAATAGCATTTTGAAATCCGTATAAAATAGTAGCCATCATGATTGAATTAGGGAGGGGTAGTGATGTTTGGGTCGACAGGCGCGCCTATTGCGGCATATCTTGTGAAGTTGGATGATCCCAGGATCGACCGCACCAAGCGGCACAAACTCTTGGATATAGTCGCTACTGCCATTTGTGGCACCATCGGTGGCGCCGATAACTGGGTGGACATCGAGTTCTTCGGCTTTGTAAACAGGAGTGGGTTAGGTCCTTCCTGGAGTTGCCCAACGGCATCCCCTCTCATGATACCTTCGGAGATGTCTTCGCGAGGTTGGACCCAGAGCAGTTTCAACGCTGTTTCATGGAGTGGGTCCAGGCCGTGGCCCAACTCACCCAAGGCGAAGTGGTGGCCATCGACGGCAAGGCGGTGCGCTGCTCCCATGACCGCACCTTGGGCAAAGGGCCTATCCATATGGTCAACGTGTGGGCGGCTCCTCCAACTGTTTGGCCTTAGGCCAGACCAAGGTGGAGGAGAAATCCAATGAGATCATCGCCATTCCCAAGCTGCTGCGAATGTTGGAACTGGCCGGATGTATCGTCACCATCGACGCCATGGGCTGCCAGAAGGAGATCGCCCGTGAGATCATCTTGGCCCAGGCCGACTACCTGCTGGCGGTGAAGGAGAATCAAGGCCAACTGCACGAGGATGTTAGCGACCTCTTTCAGGGGACTGAGGAATTCAACTTCGAGGGCGTCCCCTATGACAATGCCTGGACGGTGAATAAAAACCACGGACGCCTGGAGACCCGTCAATGCTAGGCCGTCACGGACCCAGACTGCCTGGACTACATTCAAAACCGGGGGCAGTGGGCAAAGCTGAGCGCCGTAGTGAAGGTCACGGACCAGATGGAGACGGCCCAGAAGGATACGGCCGCCGAAACCACCCTCCAATCTCGCTACTACATAAGCAGCATGGCCGGGCAGGCTAAACCCTGTTGGCGGCCACCCGAAGACATTGGGGTATCGAAAACAGCTTGCATTGTCCGCAAGGATCATGGCACCCAGAACTTGGCAGTCCTGCGCCAGATAGCCCTAAAATTGTTGAAGCAAGAGACCACCCTCAAACGGGGCATCCAGGGTAAACGGCATGAAGTTGGATGGCTCAAGGACTACCCCCTGAAGGTCCTCCTTGGTTAAGATGCTATTGCCCTCGGATCAATGCAAGTTCCCACAACTCAAATGGGCGGGTGGCTCCGTTTAGAATTTCCCATAGGCGGTGATATACTGCAAATCGTGGCTTTGCACCAAAAGTCCATGTTGAATCAAAAGTCCATGTTGAATCAAAAGTCGGTAGTACGCAACTCAGAGACCTCAATCCCCAACGCGGTAGAGAAAACCTCCGCAACCACCGAACCAGACCACGTTGTGGTACGTGTAGAAAGTGAACTCGAACGGCTCTCCGTAGGGCATTTCGATGGCGAGTTCAGCATCATTATATTGAACGAAGTTCCGGCTAAGCGTGCAATCTCTGACACTCACTCGATCATCGCCAGTTTTTGATCGATACCGGTAGGTGCCAGGCAATAACTGCCCTTCTCCTGTGCCCACCTTTAACTCGTACGACCCCGTGCCGTGGCGTCCCAAGGGGAAATCAGTGATGCAGAGATCATCCGCCAGCCTAGCGGTGAGATTGGGATGGTCAGGAACGCTCGAATCAGTGGCGAGTCGAAGGCTCCACTCGTCGTATAGGTTCCCATCCCGTACCCACTCCAGCACCAGTGCCTCCCATTCCCGGCAATAGGTGCTCGGATGCGGGGTAGCCATGGGTAACGGGGTCGGCGTAGGCTCCGGCGTAGAGGTAGGCTCCGAGGTTGGCGTAGGCTCCGGCGTAGAGGTAGGCTCCGACGTCGGCGTAGGTATCCGAGCGTAGAGGTAGGCTCTGACGTCGGCGTCGGTATCTGAGCAACTCGGGTGGCTTCCAGTGACGCCGCCGGGGCACGGGTGCTGGTCGGAGTGCTAGCTAGAGGTCTGGCCGGAAAGCCATTGGCCGGGTTTCGCGCTACGCCAAGCAGACGTATTCCAGTCTTATACGGTATAATAGTATATGTAATACGTTTCAATAACCAACTGTTACTTCGATAATCGACGTTAAGAAAACGACGGCTTGGGGAGAATCGGGGTTTCCGTCCGAGTTTCTAGGGTTGTAAGGATAGAAGCGTAATAATCCATGTTGACCAAACGAATTATTCCGTGCTTGGATGTGGACGCTGGCCGGGTCGTCAAAGGCACCAGCTTCGTCAACCTGAGGGATGCGGGCGACCCAGCTGAGTTGGCTGCCCGTTATAACCAAGAGGGGGGCGACGAGTTGGTGTTTTTGGACATTACCGCCAGTTCCGACTCACGGGACACGATGGTGGATGTGGTGCGACGCGTGTCGGAAGAGGTATTCATTCCCTTGACCGTTGGCGGTGGTATACGCAGCGTCGACGATATGCGGAGGATGTTGCGAGCAGGCGCGGATAAGGTATCCGTGAATACCGCTGCGGTTAACAATCCATCTCTGGTAGCGGAAGGAGCGGCCCAATTCGGCAACCAATGCATCGTCGTTGCTATCGACGCCAAGAAGGTGAGAGACCACGGTATCGAGAATCCAACAAACCGGGATGGCCTGGCATTATCGAATGATTCTGGTTGGGAAGTTTATACCCATGGAGGGCGGACCCCAACAGCTATTGATGCGGTCAAGTGGGCCCAGCGGGTTGTTGAGCTTGGGGCGGGCGAAATACTACTTACGAGTATGGATTCCGACGGACAGTTGACCGGATACGATTTGGGCTTGACCCGGGCCATCTCCCAAGCTGTTGAAGTGCCGGTCATCGCCAGTGGCGGCGCGGGTGAACTGGAGCACCTTTATGACGCCTTCACCTACGGAGAAGCCGATGCGGTGTTGGCGGCCAGCATTTTTCACTTCGGCACCTACTCCATATCCCAAGCCAAAGACTACTTGTCGGGCCGGGGGATTCCGGTGCGCCCCCTAGTTTAAGGAGCCCGGTAACTTGTCGACCACGTTACCTAATAGGACAGCATTCCGGCATCCGGCTAGCTGATTTATACTAGGCATTCTCCCGGGTGCTTTCGGATGTAGCGGTTTGTCAGCGATGTTTCCCGCAAATATCATAAATGTAACAGGAGTCTAAACACTCACAATATGAGCCCGATCACGACAGCAATATTCGATATGTATGAAACCCTGGTGCAAAATCCCCATAGCCTGTGGAGAGTGGGCTTCCAGGGCATAATCCAGGGACAGTCACTGGATACTAACCCCGACCTACTTTGGGAGCAATGGTCCCCGGGTGAGACGGAATTTCGTAATAGCCGGGTCAAGCCCGGGGTGCCGTTTCGCAGCTATTATCAAGCGTGGCGCGATTGCTTCATCCGTGCCTTCGACAATCTTGAGCTGGATGGTGACGCCGATGCCGCCGCCAGCACTTTTATACGGTACATTTCTCAAAGGGACCCATACCCGGAGACGGTCGAAGCCTTGATGGCTCTTCAGACCAGGTGGCGCACCGCGTTGCTTTCCAATGCTGACGATGATTACCTATTGCCTAATGTGGAACTGTTGGGGGTGGAATTCGAGGCGGTCCTCTCGTCCGAAAAAGCGCGCGTATATAAACCGTTGCCCGAGTTGTTTCACAAAATGTTGAACAGGTTAAACGTCACACCCGGAGAGACAGTTTACGTGGGAGACCGCCAGTTGGAAGATGTGCAAGGGCCCAAAGAGGTGGGAATCCACCCTGTTTGGATTAACCGTTCGGCCATCCCGGCGGACCCTAATTTGCCCCAGCCAGCGTACCAAATTAGCAGTTTGTTGGAGTTGCCGGGCTTGTTGGAGAATTGGCCAATTGGTGAAGACCACAAGGACGGTGGCAAATGAAAGTTAAACTTAACGAACAAGGCTTGGTTCCAGCCATAGCTCAGGATATAAACACCGGTCAAGTGCTTATGATGGGCTACATGAACCCAGGGTCCATAAAACGGACGGTGGAAGGGGTTCAAGTCTGGTTCTACAGCCGAAGCCGGGAAGACCTTTGGCACAAAGGGGAGGTCTCCGGAAATTATTTGAACCTGAAGGAGGCTTGGCTCGATTGTGACGGCGATACGATTTTGCTCAAAGTCGAACCCGACGGACCGGCTTGCCACACCGGCGACACATCGTGTTTTTTCAACGCAATGGACGGTCTGCCGGACGAGTACGAGACGACGGAGTCAGGTCCCGGAATTTTGGACGAGCTATTTGCCGTGATCCGCGACCGGCAAAGTGAACAGCCCGAAGGTAGCTACACAGCACAATTGCTTCAAGAAGGCACAGGACGAGTCGCTCAAAAAGTCATCGAAGAAGCTGGAGAAACCGCTATTGCGGCTGTGCAAGGGGACACTGAGAACCTACCCAAAGAGGTCGCAGACTTGCTGTACCACTCGATGGTGTTATTGGCATCCGCAGGAGTTTCCCCCAAAGCCGTCTGGGAAGAGCTTAGGAGCCGCCGGGGATAGGCTGGCCCGCCATCAGGCCTTTGCCGGAACGACGATAGCAGTATTCCGCCAATTACCTGACCAAGTAATGTGGGTAAAGCTAAAAGCTGCAAAAGCGTTGTAACGAGGGTTTGGTTAAATTAAGCTTTCCCGCTGAATGCCGGATCGCTGGCCTGCTCGATCAATTGCGCTATGTGAGCCCTAAGTTCGGCCATTTGGAATGGCTTGTTTATTACCGGGTTGCCTGTGGAAGACACAAAATCATATGTCTTGGAATTAACAGTGTCTCCTGAAATGAATATGACTTTAGTGGCCAAATCGGCGTCGAAGTCCTCAATCAACTGGTACAATTCTTGGCCGTCCATCTTGGGCATCTTGAGGTCAAGAAGTATGCAGTCGTAGTGGTTTTCCTGAAGCATTTGCCAGGCGTCCGCACCGTCCTTGGCCAAATCTACGGAATACTGCTCTTGCTCAATTGAGTTGCGGAGGAGGAACCGGATTTCAGGCTCGTCATCGACTGCTAAGATACGCTTGATGGCAATTGAATCCAGAACCGGCTCATCGACGGATTCATCTTCTTTCTCTGCGGCTAAAATCGGCAATTCTATGTGGAAAGTTGCCCCGACTCCCTCCGTGCTCTCAGCCCAAAGGTATCCGGCGTTTTGCTGCACGATACCGTAGCAAATACTCAAGCGCAGACCAGTCCCCGCCCCCACCTATTTAGTCGTGAAAAAGGGCTCAAATATTTTCCCCAGATCGTCTTTGGGGATTCCTGTGCCATTGTCCTTGATGGAGATCCTGATTTGTCCTCCAGACATGATTGATTGTACCGAAACGTGCCCATTCTTATTGGTTTCTTCCAGGGATTGTTGGGAATTTGTGAGTATGTTGACGATTACCTGAACCAACTGCTGCTCGTCTATCATCGTGCAGGGAACGTTGTTGTCAAAGTTACAGCTGAGCGTCAACTGGCTACTATGATAATCATGAACCTTCAGGTCCACCGCCCTTTGCAGTATGGAATTGATGTTTACATAAGTTTTTTCCGGGCCACTCCTCCGGGCAAACAGCTGAAGGCTCTTGATTACCTTGGCTGCACGCTGGCTTTCGGAAACCACAACACGGAGGTTGATCTTCAGTGATTCCGGGCAGTCGGAATCCAACATCATCTGGGAGTAACCCATAACCGTAGTGAGCGGATTGTTGAGCTCGTGGGCGACGCCCGCTGCTAGTTGGCCTATCGAGGCCAATCTTAATGTCTCTTGTAGTAGGTCTTGCTCTTGGCGCCGCTGATCTTCTAGTCTAGCGATTTCAAATAGAGGTCCAATCCCATCCACCACCGACGTCAATATCCGCACTCGGTCAGGAGTAAAACTGCCTAGTTCATGAGAAGAAACGCTGAAAAGCCCAAGTGTATTCTCGTCGGCAGTTATCGGGATCAAAGCCATGGACTTGATGCCTAGGTCCACAATTGCTGGCGGCGAATGAGGGTCCGCGGGGTAATCGTTGATGATCATGGGCTGGCCTCTGCGGAACGCGACGTGGGCCAGGGTTTCTCCAAAGGTTAAAGAAAGTGCGGCCGGGGCCGTTTCCCCGCCCTTCCCCGCCGATGCCGCCGGACGTAGGCGCTTTGCGTTTTCTTCTGGGAGTCTGAGGGTGATCCAATCGGCGCCGGGCAAAACGGTGAACCGGTTTACTATCCTTTGGGCCATCTGTTCGAAGGAGCCACCTTCAGCGAAGGTACCGCTGATCTCATACAGCAATTCCAACTCATTAATTCGCTCCTGCTTGGATTCCTCGGCCGCACGCAATTCATCAGCCAGCGCAGCGCTCTGGGCAGCTTGTTTCACTTGCTCACGACGCTGGCGGTCTGCCCAAATCAGAGCAACTAGGGTCCCGTATAGCATGCCTAAAGAACCAGCGATGATGCCGTAAGTTATGGGCGAAGCTTGCCGATTTGCTGGGTCAGAAATTATAGAATAGCTATCTGATGGCTCTATGACCATACCCGATTTCATAGCTGCCTCGTGTGCTTCCAGGTTGGCGACCGAATCCTTTATGCCGGACGCCAAGATCAAAGATATTGCGACCGCAATCGACACCAGGACGGCAAAGAAGCAAATCGAAACTAATAGAATAATGTCCTTTTTAGGACGCTCCACAACAGTAACTCCAGTGCCTTGGCTTGATCGAGGTTAGTTATTAGCCTAGTTTTTAAGCAAGGGGGTAACTCAAGTAAAAACTTGGTGGCATTTAAGGTCAAGAGAATTTGCACCCATCGGCCAGTGGGAGAACCCGAAGCATTTCAACCGTGAAATTCCTTGAGACCTTGGGGCAGGGCAGGGTCAGCGGTTAAGTACCGTAAGGGCACACACTCTCGCCCTCGAGCATATGTATGGCTTGAATATCATTTTTTCGACATAAAGCGGAAAACCTGAGACCAGATATGATATCTAAAGCAACTATGTAGCAGCAGCTATATATCAGAGGGAAGGTTCTGACCGGAAATATAAACCTGCCAGTCGGAGCCCCGGTATACAGTGACATTGCCTGCTCCCACGGTCCGCCATGCCCCGGGGCGGCCCAAACAACCGCTGCGGGCGTCGATTCCCAGCACCGTGATGTCTGCGGGGACTTGGGTCTGTAACTGCCTGGACGTCTCTTTAGGATCGCTCCTTTCGTGATGGGGCAAAACAGCGACGCCGGGCACAATTCCCAAGCCTTCAATCCACCCACCGCTTCTTGGCCGACGCATCAAGGAGCCCATCACCATTGCGCCAGCGCTGGAACCGGCCAGTACCGAACCCTCGGCTACAGCATCCATGATGTTGCGCAATAGCGGCGAGTCCCTGAGCGTCGTCAGCAGATGATCCGGGTTACCACCGGTGAAGTAGACAACGCCCGGCACCAAGTCGGCTTGGGGTCCCAGTTGGGCAAAGGAAGGGTCGTCGGATTGGGACCTGTCCAGCACCATCAACAGGCTGGAGTCGCCGCCCAGTTTTGCGAAATGGGTCACCCCGTCGTTGGCTGCCTTTGCGGGACCGGTGACGGCGGCCGTGGGGATGATCAAGACTCGTGCCGGGTTTTGGCCGGAGGCTTTCATAATTGCTATGTCCATTTCCTCGCAGCCGGACCGGAACTCCTCGCCGCCCACCAGACCAAAATCTCCTGCCATTTCTCGCCTCTTTCCCCACCACCATCCGGTGAGTTCTGTTGAATTATATCCACGCCACCGACTGCTAAATCTAAAAATAAGCCACGGGTGGCAGGGCACTTAAAACCTAGGTCAAGGAATCTACGAAACCCGCCGCCAAGCCCAAAAATAATAGAAATCCGATTACATCCGTAAATGTGGTCACGAACACGGCCGAGGACACGGCGGGATCCAAGCCCAATCTACGGAGCAACAATGGCACTCCGGCCCCAGCTAATCCGGCCACCAGCATGTTACCCAGCATTGCGAAGCCCAACACCAATCCCAAAGTCGCATTCCCTTTCCAAAGGTAAGCTACCACACCCACTACCGCTCCCAAAAGCGCGCCGTTGATTAGCCCGAGGGAAACCTCCCTGGCCAAAAGCCGCAAACCCAAGTGTCTTGGTACGTCTCCCAAGGCCATGCTGCGCACCACTAAGGTCACGGTTTGAGTTCCACCGATGCCTCCCTGTCCGGCAACCACGGGTAGGAAGATGGCCAATGCCACCACCTTAGTAATGGTTGCCTCAAAAAAGCTAATTATCAAGGCCGCAAACAGGACTGTTCCCAGGTTGATGTACAGCCATGGCAGCCGCCGACGCAACGAGTTGCCCAAAGGGCCCATGACCCGCTCACCAGCCACGCTGGCGATCCGGTACATATCTTCCGTGGCTTCTTCCTCGACCACGTCCACCATGTCTTCGGCCAGGATGACCCCGGTAAGTTTGCCATCCTGATCGACCACTGGAAGTTGAATCAGGTTGTAACGTTCCATCAATCGAACGCACTCTTCTTGGTCGGTGTCGGCGGTAACGGATATGGTGTCGTGGTCGGCAATGTCACCGATCACAGAGGTTGGGCGCGCCAAGGCCAGCCTGGTTATACTCAGCGAGCCCACCAAGCGGTTCGCTTCGTCAACCACCAAGATTGAGTTGATATTCTCTGCCTCGGGTCCCAGCAGACGCAGTTGATCTATGGCATTGGGGGTGGAGAGCGCCTCTTTGACCACCGGGTAATCCAGGGTCATAAGACCACCGGCGGAGTCTTGCCGGTACTGGAGAAGTGAGACCACCTCCTGAGGGTCGGCCATTAATCCCAGTATTGCTTCCATTTTGTCTTCCGGAAGCAGTTGCAGGATGTCCGCCGATGCGTCCCGGCTGGTTTGGTCTAGGACCTCGGCCAGTTCCGGGTCTCCAAGAACTTGGAAGACCTCCACAGCTTCTTGGGGCTCCAACTCTTCCAGAATGTCGGCGGACTCCGCAGCGGCCAAGGATTCCAAAATTAGTCGCTGGATTTCTTCGGATAGGCTGGTGAGCGCCTCCCCTTGGTCAACAGGATGCACTTGCCGGAACCGCGCCAATACTTCATCGCTGGTCGACTCTTCATAGAGTTGGCGTATGTTTACAACGATATGTTGAACCAGTTCTTCGCGGGCTTGGCCCGAGGCTTCTGGCTGAACTTCCGGTGGATTGTTGGTTTGCTGATCCATAATGTTTCCGAACGGGCGACATTGGCCCGAATAGTAGTTGAACCCTCTGGAATTGAGGGTTTACTCACGGCAAAGGATGCCGGTATCGATGCGGGGAATTCCCGATACTTCACCAAGCAGCGGATCTTGGTCCCGTTTGTCAAATATGGGGTTGGGAGGTTCCCCCGACGGGAATTTTTCTGTAATCAGGCTCCGCTCAAGGCCTATATCAACACTTGAGGTCAACCATAACACAAGGTGAATGTACCATACCGCTGCCGTGGGGACGGAGGACGTTGCGGAGCGTAGTCGGGAGAGAATTCACGGATGGAACATTACTCCCAAGTTTAGACTTCGATAGTCAACTTGCCAGGTACACCGCTCTAGCTGCCGGGTAGTGGCAGCAACCCAGTCTCCTGCTGGCCGGATGGGTGAACCCTAAACAGCCCCCATAAGCCAGCTTCCCGGTAGGCTTCCCGATGGTCGCCGTAGATATAATCGCCGGGAAGGCCGCTGCGGCCTCCCGAGCCACCGTCCAAGACCAAAGTTAGGGCGTCCAGTCCTCCCAATTGTACCGAGTCCAACATGTCCGTGCCCGCTCGGCCTGGCTCCATAGGCCATTGATGGCCTTCAATAGTAAACACGTGGGCTTGTTCGCTGAACGGCGCAAGCACATGCACCTTCACCGGGTCTCCGGCGAAGGCCTCCATCACCGGCGTTGCTGGGTCTGCGTGTATTTCAGAGTCGAATGCCTGGAAAGGCTCTTTGCCCGCGCCGATTCGCGGCGCCAGCGGCGCAAAGCGATAATTGATTGCCACCACTCCTTCCACAGCCTCGGTATAGGGCATAATGTGGGTGCCGATGATCTCATCCTCATCCTGGAAGAATAGGGTAAAACACCGGTAGCTGGGACCTGTTGCAGGATGCACGTCCACCCGCCAAGCCGAGTTTGATAAAGCTTCCTCTCCCGTGACAGGATCGGTATAGGTCGCTCCTTTTGGTCCCACCACAATTGCCCCGTACAATCCCAATCCTGGATTTTCGAGAACATTCCCCCACTCTTGCACCATCGCCAGCGTCTCGCCTATCTCCGGATGAGCGAAAAAGGTATAGGGCCTGGTTGCTCCCACGGGCACGGTCTGCCCAGCGCTTGCAGCAATCTCAGCGTTGTTGAAACCAGCATTGATCCCCATGCTGTCGGTTGGGTCGTAGGCCAGCATGTCGGCGTGGAAGGAAACCGGGCCGTCCCTAGTGTCGTTGGTGAGACTGATGCTCACGCAGTCGCCCACGTTCACCGAAAGTACCAGCGGCTGGGGTTCCGCCGCACCCGACAGCACGGCATCCTTTTGATGGTCCAACACAAAGATTTTGCCTTTGGTTCCACCCAGCATTGGTAGAGGCACATCTACGGCAGAGACAGCAAACTCCCTGACGGGCGAGTCGGCCGGGCAAACCGAGGAAGCGGGGGTTGGCAACTTCTCCCGGCCAGGGAGATTTTGGAGTATGTTCTTGTCGACGTCAGCCAGCACTCTCAAAATGCCCCAGCTACCTTCTTCCAGTTTGAAGGACCGCCCACTGTAGTACAGATAGTCACTAGGCATATTTTGAGGGCCGCCCGATCCGGATATAGTCAGGTCGTATCTCTCGGATATTCCTATGTGGACATTGTTAACCGGCGGCGAGGTTTCACTGAACGGCTCCAACCGGAACCAATGGCCATCCACGTGCAGAGTGTGGACATCGTTGGTAGCGGCGACCAAACCCCGGATGACCACCGGGTCTCCTAGGTATGCTTGGATCAACGGAGTCTCCGGATCGCCGTGGGCACTGCTGTCGAAGAAACGGGAAGGATCTTCACCCCGGTTGGCCAATGGTTCCACCCGCAGGTTCAACGAACTACCGCTGGAGCGCCCCACGTTGGTCAACGGGTTATCATCCTGGATAAACATCACCGCTTCCCGGAAGCTCCCGGTTAGCCTTCAGCACCAAAGCAAGCGTTGCGCCGCTCGACTGACACCCGCTGGCAACCTCCAGGCCGGTTTTGGGGTCATGATAGGTGGCGTCGGGAGGTTCGGAGATCAGGGCGCCGAACAGGCCGTGCCGCCATGAAGTAAGGCCGCTAACATGGTCGTGAAAGTAGGCGGTTCCGAATTGGGCGTCGGGATACCAGCGGTAACGGACGAACTCGGTGCTGACTATTTCTCTCTGGCGATGGTTGAACTTCAAGGGCTCTTCAAAAGAGACCGCGTTGCCGTCAATCGAGCGAATGCGGCGTATTTCAAAAGTCCGGTCTTGGTCCATTCCAACGCCCACCAAGGCACCGGGCTGGAACCGGTCAGCGCGTCCTAGGCTCACCGCAACATCCCCGGCCTTGGTGGCTGCCGATAAAGTCTCTCCCTCTTCGGTAAATGGACGGATCGAGGTTTCATAATTGAAACCCGTGTTCACGCCGTCGCTGCCCTGGATGTCGAACTGTACGAAGTGGATGTGAATGTTCACCTTGCTGAAAAAATTATTCTCCCCTGTGTCCTCCAATTCGCTTTTGAAAACGACGTCAACACAGTCTTTTCCAGCGTTGGCCCTGATCGCCAAGGGTACTTTCAGTCGGTTATCGGCGCGAACGTAGTTTTCCTGCTCCTTGAGCACGTAGAGTTGGCCAACCGGGTCAACCAGATTGGCTTTCCGGTTGAGGGTTATGGGCAGGTTGATTGCGTGGATGGCAAACTCTTTCTGTTTAGTGCCAGCCGGACAAAGGCTCCACGGGCCGTTCTCGCCCGGTTTTGGCGGGTCCGTTCCTTGTCTAAGCGGTTCCAAAAACGGGGCAGGTCCGTGATTTGGCGCAAAGGGAGGACGCTTTCCGAGATGAGGGCGTAAATACGGGTAGGCCAGCTTACCCGTTATCGGGTTGAAGTACAAAGGGGGCCGCTGCCCGGGATCGGGTGATCTGAAATAGGACCACTCCAGTTGAGTATCCGGCTCGTTCAGGTATAGGTCTCCTTCTTTGGACCAATCTAGCACGGAAGCGTCGTAGCCTATGGGCTTTCCCGATGGAGGGAGTTGAGCCTCCACCCACTGTGCCAAATTCTCTTTATTAATATCGAATGTGCGACCCTTCCAGTCCACTTCTGTGTCCACCAGGTCTTCCGAGGTCACTGCGGACGCCAACAAGCCTTCCCGGTCCGGCAACTCGATTAAGGGTGGAAGGCCGTCTTGGGAAACAATGCCGTCTTGTAGCGTGTTTTGCACTCGCCAAATCATCCACTTGCCAGCCACGTAGTGGTGTGCCACATGACAGTGGGTAAGAAAGTCGCCCACGCTTTGTTGGCATCCGCCACTGCCGCACTCGTTTTCCACATCGTAGTTTTCCGCCGGCCCGACCGCTTGGGAATCTATCCGGGACGAGGCCTGGGGAAGCAAATCAGGAAACTTGTTCAGGCCTGTGTCGAAGTTTGTCGGTTCCATCCCCGGTTGCCGGGGCCACCTAATGGCGCCACCGTGGACATGGTGAACGTGAAAAACCTCCGAGCCGCCGTGTATAACCCGTTGCTTGACCGGGTCGCCCAAGTAGCTTCGGGCTATCGGGGTGGCCGGGTCGCCAAAGGTGTAGGAACTGTACGCTTGGGATGGGTCGAATTTGCCGACCGTATCCTGTTGTAATTTCATGCGGTTCAGGAAGGGCTCACTTCGGTAATTCATTGCCCGGCCACCGGGTTTATATGCGCCGGTCAGATCATCCACGAAATTGACAGCCTTCTTGCGGAAACCGAATCCCGTGGCGCCCGCCTTATTCTGTATGGTAAAAGCCTCGTTGCCGATTTCGTGATAATAGATAGCGAACTCCCGGAAATCGCTGCCGGTGCTATCTCTAATCACGGCCGACCAACCGCTGGTCATTTCGGCGCCGGTCAAGGGGTCTAGGTGCAGGGAGCCTCCGGGTTCCACGATCACGGCTCCGAACAAGCCGTGGCTCGTCTGCTCTCGCTGGTCGCCGTGGCTATGGAAATAGTGAGTCCCTTCGGGTTGGTCCGCTTCGACCATCCACTCGTAGGTAACTGAGGCCCCGGAAAGAGCTATGGTTTCCAGGTTTGTGGCCACCGCCGGAGTTCCGCTTTCGGCCATATGCAGCGAAGAACCGTGGATGTGCAGGCTGGCGGCCTCGCCGTTTGCCAACGCGTTGCGCAGGGTGACCAGCAAACAATCGCCCTGATTGACCCGCAATGTCAGGGGCTGGATGGCGTCGCCCTGTAGGCCCACGGATACTCCTGGGTCTGCTTGGTCCAGCCGGGCAGCCCGATTTTGGGATTCTTCCAGCCTGGCCCGTTCCAGGTCTTGTTCCAGAACGTACATTCGACCGATGGGATCGAAATCCAGATACCGGTTGAGGGAAATTTCAATGTTTATCGCCGCCACGTCGAAGGTCTTAACCGGCGCATCGGGTCCGCACCGGCCTCCTTCATAAACGCTTTCACCGGTTTCTTGGCCTAGCAGCAGTCCCTCATCGCTCTCGTGGGGACCCGGGCCTGGATCTCGGACGGGTGTCTGTGTGGGGGAGATAGCGGTGGTGGCGGAAGGCGTTTGGGTGGGCAACGTTGTCGGTGTGACCGCCGGGGATACTGGCGGAGACTTCGTAGCTGTGGCGCCGGGTGTTTGATTGGGCAAGAAAGTGGGACTGCCTGATGGTGCGGTTGTTGGACTGCCAGCACCGCAAGCCGCCAGCAATACCAAAGCCAGCAACGATGCCAAGAAAACCACGCCGCTAGAGACGCGGATTTTCTTGGAGGCTTCAGTGTATTGCTGGTTATGATTCATTTGCTGGGAACCAGTTTGTGATGTTTGGCCGAGCAGGGGTAGGCCAAACCCGAGCAGGCAAATAATAGCGCGATCCAACTCGGTCAGGGCCAGGCACCCAAAATGGGCGGCCCCGCTCGCAAGCGAAGCCGCCCTTTAGTCTACTCTATCACCGCACAACGGTGTTTAGCTCGATGTTTACACCGTATATGTGTTGGTGGAGGTCGCTACATTTGGATAAAGCCCAACGGGAATTGACAGGCTAGAACTATCGGGTTCTCGATGCCGAACGGGTTTATAGCATCCGGCAGGGCTTCCGACCTGTCTATCACCAGGAAGTGTACCTGAAGCGCCGGCAATGGCAACCCTTCGGGGATCTCGAAGCTGTGCGAGATGTCGAGACTTCCAGCCCCGTTTGCGTCGGTGCTTAGGGTCATCTCGGTGGTGGTCTTTTCCCCGTTCAGGGCTGACGACATCATGAAGATGACGTATTCGTGATCGGGCTTGAGGTCACCGACCGTCACGGTAGCTTCGAACGTGGGGCTTTGGCCGGTGTAACTGATGCTCCCGTTGCCTCCGGAGTAGCCTGGGGCCCAACCGTAGTTAAACAGGGGCACACTGTCACCGGACAGGCTCGCGGGAGTCACTCCCGGAACGCTCAACTGCAAGAAGCCTAAGGGGAATGAGCAGGCCAGAGCAATGGGGTGAGCCACGCCCAACGGATTGGGCAGCGTCCCAGTCAGATCCACGCTTTTGTCCACCACCAAGAAGTGGACTTGGAACGCAGGCAAGGGAGCCCCTTCAGCAGCCTCATAGATTTTGGCGACGTTTATGGCGGCCGCCCCAGCTTCGTCCGTTGTAAACACGTAGGATGTGGAATCCAGTCCAGTCTTTCCGGTTAAGTCGTTTTCCATGATGTACAGGTTATAGGTGTGGGAAGGCTTCAAGTCCGCTACGTTGACAGTGGCCGTAAATGACGAAGCCAGGGGCTTGTAGGTCACACTTCCGGTTGCGCCCGTGTGATTCGGGTCCCATCCAAAATCTTGGAAGGCGACGGTGTTGGTCAAGCCACCCCCCTCGACACCTGGGACTACGGAAAGCACTGCGGGCAGTGGCGTGCCTGGCACTAGGCCCAGAAGACGGGCAGCTGCGAAGTTGGCTATATACAGGGTGTTGCTGTCGCTACCAACGCCAAACTGAAGGTTCGACGGGTTCTGAATTCTGGCTCCACTTAGAACCGGGCTAATATCCCCTGAAGGCGATACCGAGACAACCGCATCTCCGCCAAAGAGCGCGACGTATATATTGCCGGACGGGTCGAGGGTCATGCCGTCGGGACCAGGCATATTGGCTGCGTCCTCAACGAAGACTTCAACTGTGCCTGGGCTGCCGTCTGCGCCAACGGGGATGCGGACGATGCGAGATTTATCGGTGACGGACACGTAGAGGTTGTTCTCTCCCTGGTCGAAAACCACTCCATTGGCGCCGATGGGGAATCCCAAGGGACCCGGAGGCAATGTGCCAAGGAGTAAGTCGTCCACAACCCATGTGGTGACGGTGCCGTTGGAATCAATCTTCCATACGCCACCGCCAATGGTGTCAGTTACGAACATGTCGCCGTTACTGTCGAATGCCAGGCCGTTGGGGAAGCCCTCCACCGGCAGTGGGGCGAACAAATCCGTGGTTGCGCCAGCAGAGGTGACCCTCCGCCATGGGTTTCGGGGTCGAAGCTAGTCATGGCAACATAAAGGGCGCCTGCGGCGTCGAAGTCCATGCCTACCATGAAACCGGCGCCGGGCGCTGGCAACTGGGCGTAGGTTGCTACCTCGCCCGACGGCGTGATTATCTTGATTTCCCCGGTGGGGGCCATGCCAGCGTAGATGTTCCCTTGGCTGTCGATGGCCAGACCTTCAGGAAACTCAAATGCATTGGCGTCGAGCAAAGCGACGTTGGACGCTTGCCGCTCAACCACCGTAACCGAACCCTCCATGCCCATGGAGACATGCAAGGCGCAGATGTATTCGAATCTT
Source organism: Dehalococcoidia bacterium (assembly GCA_963665155.2). Lineage (GTDB taxonomy): Bacteria > Chloroflexota > Dehalococcoidia > Lucifugimonadales > UBA3495 > UBA1141. Next base: position 340,919 of record OY761986.2, read on the forward strand.
CCAGCTTTGCTGAAAGTCATGCTAAAGCTGGCTCCCAAGGGCGCGTCTTGCCCGATGGTGCCCGAGTTCCAATAACCGGTGCCATCGAAGGTTGAAGCAGGCTTCGCCGGGAGCAACACGGCGGGATTTATTCTCAACAGCGGAGGTCCAGCGTCTTGAGGTTCCGGCAAAACAAACTCAGGAGCTTGCTGACCCGGATGGAATGTAACAGTGTGGAAGGCTGGCGAGGTCCAAACTACGGTATCGCCTTCTTCGATGGTGATGTCTTTGGCCAAGAATTCAAAGACTTCAGAGAATCGGCTGGGTCCTCGGGTTCCCGCTTGCACGTGCCAAATGGTGGTGCCGTTGGGGCCGGCCTCTTGGGTAACAACAAACGGGGATAGTTGTTTGATCTGCTCGATTTCCGCCAATAACGGCGCCAATTCCGTAGCCGCTTGCGCGTCTATGTCGGCTTGAGACGGAACATCTTTGGCCGTGGCGGCTACAACTTGGACTGTGCCCTTCTGGAAGGGATGTACAAGACAGACAAACTCGTAGGTGCCAGGGGTATCAAAATTCAGCGTGAAAGTATTGTTGGCTGGCGTTCCAGGAGGGCCCGCAGGCACATCGGACAAAATTCCGGAGCTTGCGAAGCTGGTGCCGTCATATGTCTCGGCTGGTGCGCCAGGCGCCCGGCTCGGGAAAGCAGACTGGGGGTTCAACATAAAGTCTGTTGCACCACCGCCGGGAATAGGCATTTCGAAGCCCGGCATCGCAGCCTCACATTGCTGAGCGCTCTCCTAGGCCGAAAAGTACCCTGACCTAGGCTGTCCCGATATACTGGGCAAGAGATTTAATAAATGGGTGTGGGAGGTTGAGGATGCTGGGAGTACGGTCGGCGCAACGAGGGCTGCTGGAAGCGGATCACCTGTACCTGGACTATGTGGGCCGGGGCTCCTTCTATGGCTTCCTGGCCTCCCTGCGGGGACAGCTATTTCGAGACGAAGAGTTCGCCGAGCTATATTGCCCAGACAATGGCCGGGATAGCGTGCCCGCAAGTCTGGTGGCCACTGCGCTGTTGTTGCAAGCCTACGACAAAGTCAGCGACGCCGAAGCCAAACAGCGGGCGGATTTTGATATCCGGTGGAAGGTGGCGTTGGGGATTGAGGTGGAGGACCGGCCCTTTGCCAAGAGCACGCTGCAGCTGTTTCGAGCCCAGCTGATCCTCCACGACCGGGTGCGGGCCGTCTTTCAGCGCAGCCTCCAATTCGCCCGGCAGACCGGATACCTGAAAGGACGCCGGATGAAGGTGGCGGTAGACACCACCTACATTCTGGGCCGAGGGGCGGACAAGGACACCTACAACTTGCTGGCCGACGGCATAGTCCAGGTAGTGCGGGCGCTTTCGGACCTGGATGGGACGCGGCCCGAGGAATGGGCCTTGAGACACGGTCTGGAACTCTACTTTGGCTCCAGTGTGAAGGGAGAGGCAGAGATTGACTGGGACAACCAGAAAGAGCGGCAAGCCTTACTGCAGAAGATAGTAGCCGATGCCGACCTGGTGTTGGAGCTGGCCCGTCAGGTCCAGGGTCAGTTCCCCGAGGAGAGCCCCCAGCGCCAGGGTATAGTGGAAGCGGCGGAGTTGCTGGGGCAACTGTTACTGCAGGATGTGGAACGCCATGGCCCAGGAGGATGGCCCAGCCCTGAAGGATGGGGTAAGCCGGGACCGCATCCCTTCGGTACACGACCCGGAGATGCGCCACGGCCGTAAAAGCAGCAGCAAACGCTTCGACGGACATAAGGCTGCGGTGGTGGTGGATACCGATTCCCAACTGGTGACCGCGGTAGACATCCTGCCCGGCAATGCCGGTGACAACACTGGAGTCCTGGAACTGGTGGAGCAGAGTGAGGAGAACACGGGCATAGCGGTGGAGGAGACTATCGGGGATGCGGCCTATGGGGATGGCGGGACGCGGCAGGCCTTTGCCGATGCTGGTCGGACTCTAATAGCCAAGGTGCCGGGTCGCCCTAATAAGGCCTGCTTCCCCAAGGAGGACTTCCAGATCGACTTGGAGGCAGGAACCTGCACCTGCCCAGCCGGTAATGTTACCCACACCCTGCGGACCTTCGGCACCCGGACCAACCGGTTGGGTCGGACCTACCTGGCCCGGAGTTTCCAATTCGACCCGGCGGTCTGCGGCGTATGCCCCCTGCGGTCCCAGTGCGTGGCGGCGCGGTACGGGGCGGGACGCACCGTAGCCCTGCATCCCCAAGAGGCGCTCTTGCAACAAGCCCGGGACTTCCAGCGGAGTGAGGGCTTTGCTGAATACCGTAGGCCGCGCCAGGCGGCCGAGCATCGCCTGGCGCGGCTGGCGCAACTGGGGGTCCGCCAATCTCGCTACTTCGGCCGAGCCAAGACCCGATTCCAACTACTCATGGCGGCCACGGTGGCCAACCTGACCCTGGTGGCTACCAAGATGGGGATGATATCTCCGGCTCCAGGCTCCTCTCACGATAAACCGGACCAGCAAGCCCCAGGGTCGCCCATCGTTACTACCCAATTCATATTGGCCGCAGCCAACTGGGTCACTCTTAGCCTCAGACTTACAGTCCACTGGTTATCCTCCACGCCATCCCGTCACAGCAGGGCTTTTCAGCCGGGTTTCTAGGATACTTTGTCAACGAAGATCAAGGGTCCGGGAAGGCTCTGGAAGGGCTGCCGGAACACATAGAATCGCTTTCCCTGAACTACAGCCTTATTATCTTGGACGATTTGACACAATTGGTTAAGAGTTCCGGGACGAACCACAGCATAAACTTTTTCAATGAATGCAGGCTACTATGCAATCCGGAATTTGGAATTATCATTGCCTTAGACACCTCCGGATTGAAGCAGGAAATGTTGGGTCAAGTCGGAAACCTAATCAATACTCATGTGCGGCTGAGCGTTCAAAGTCCCAAGCGCGGCGACGATAGGAAAGGGGTTCACCTATTGGATGTACCTAAGGTGAAAGACACCTACCTAAACTGGACGAACATGGTGTGCTTTGAAGTCGACCCGGCGTTAGCAATTAGCATGAGCATGGGGCTCAAAGTAATACCTGCTGCTGGTACAAACGGGTAGCCCAAGCTTTAATAAAACTAACGCCCGGATGTCGGTAAGCTGGAATCGAGACGCGCCCCTTTGGCGATTTGCATCGTGTTTTTGGCGCAAGCGGCATTGGCAATTGTCAGGTTGTGGGTCTCAGTAATTTGCTGAAATTGGTTCGACACTGGCCCGCCACATCGTACCCCTGTAAAAGCCGAACCAGAGTAAAGCCGAAGAGTTGTCAAAAGAGAAGCAACCTGAATTTAGGTATCGTCAGCATTGGTGAAACCGGTGCTGACGATACCTCATTACCGTTGATGCCTAACAGTTGGTGTTTATGAAGAGCTTGGCGCAACTATCATTGCGCCGATGGCAATCCTGGGTAATTGGACTTCGACTGGCTTCCATTCTTGGCCGCCGTCTTCGCTGCAATAAATTTTCCCGCTGTCGGTCCCTGCGTATACCCTGGATTGACCCGTGGGGTCCCAGTCGATGGCCACCACCATATCGTCGTCGCTGCCGACCGACGTAATCAACTCCCATTGGTCTCCACCGTTGGTTGAACGGTAGAACTGGGGATTGGCCCGGCCAGCGTTGGTAGACACGGCCACCAATACCAAGTCGGCATCATGGGGCGCCGCGCTGATGTGCAGAGTATATCGGCGTTCGAGACCAGTGTTAATCAATTTCCAGTTGCTGCCCCCGTCATCGCTCCGATACGGAGCCTGGGCGGTAGCAACATAGACCCGGTTAGGGTTGGCACCGCTAATGTCTACGAGGTGGATATCGTCGTTGGTGCAACTGGGTCCAACTCCCGCCGCCGTCCGCGGACTTGACGATTCCGCCAACTTCGATGCCAGCATATATGGTGTCCGGGTTACCGGGAACCGTGCGCAATTCGCGGACATGGGAAAGGCGATCCCCGTGGAAATTCCACTGGTCGGCCTCGGGTACTTCTCGAAAACTTCGTGACTCTTCCCACGTCTCGCCGCCATCATCCGATCGGAATAGAGCGGCGGGCTCGCTGCCAACGTGACCTTACCCCGAAGTTAGTATCATTGGCTAGTAGAGTCCAGCCATAGAGCCAGCAAACTCTTTGGGCGTTTTACCCTTCAGGGAACTGTGGGGCCTGACCTCGTTGTAGTCCTGCCGCCAGTTCTCTATGATCTCCCTGGCATGCCTTACACTCATGAACCAGTTGATGTTCAAGCATTCGTCGCGTAGTCGGCCGTTGAAGCTCTCAGCAAAGGCGTTCTCTACCGGCTTGCCAGGACGTATAAAGCTTAACTTGATGCCCCTCCGATAGGCCCACTCATCCATGGCCTTGCTTGCGAACTCCGGGCCGTTGTCCACAGTGATCACCTCAGGTAGTCCCCGTGTCTCTTCCAGTCTCTCCAGGACTCCCACCACTCTGGCGCCTCCCAGAGAGGTATCTACCTCGATGGCTGGGCACTCCCGTGAATAGTCGTCCACTATGGCCAATGCCCGGAAGCGCCGACCGGTCACAGTGCTATCAGAGACAAAGTCCATGGACCACCTCTGATTAGGACGTACAGGAGATGGAATGGTCTCCCGGACCCCTGCCGCCCCTTTGCGCCTCCTCTTCTTCCTGAGCGCAAGCCCCTCTTCACTGTAGATGCGCTCTGTACGCTTGTGATTGATCACCAGGCCTTCTCTCTTCAGCATGATGTGCAACCTGGGACTGCCAAAGCGCTTCCTCTCCCATGCCAGCTCACGCATTCTGCGACGCAGGACAGCATCATCACCCTGCTTCGACTTGTACCGATAGACCGAGGGTGAGATACCAGTAAGCAGACAGGCCCTCCTCTCACTCAGCCCAAGACTCTCTATGGCATATGCCGCTGCCATCTTCCTCACCTTGGGCTTCAGAAGTTTTTTGCCAGCAACTCCTTCAGAGACCAGTTGTCCAACGCCTGCTGGGCCACAATCTGCTTCAGGCGCCGGTTCTCTTCCTCAACGGACCTTAGCCTCTTCAACTCGTTCAACGTCAGCCCGGCGTACTTGGCTTTCCACTTGTAGAAGGTGCCTTCGCTCATGCCGTGCCTGCGGCACAGCTCCCCTGTCTTGGCCCCTGCCTCTGCCTCGTTCAGGACCCCTATGATCTGCTCCTCTGTGTACCTCTTCCGTGCCATGAGCCCTCCTTACTATGTCCTATTTTACCCGGAGGACTCTCTTTGCCACTGTTTCTGTTTTCGGGGGTAAGGTCAAACGAACAAAACTTCGGGCTGGTCAGGATGAGCTAAGACCGTATGGGCATAACCGGTCGGGTATGACGACATTTGACGCCATGTTTCCCCGCCGTCATCGGTCCTGTAAACGCCTGCCTCATAGGCGGCTAAGTAAGCGCGTCCCGGCTGGGCCGGGCTCGCCGACAATCGAGCGGCCGCATTGGCAATCGCTGTAATCGTCCCAGTGTGCCATGTAACTCCGGCGTCGTTGCTGTTCAACACACACACCCCGTCATGAGTCCCAACGTAAAGTCGGGGAGCTTGCAAACCTTGGATGGTACTCCACCAAAAATGTTCGGATCGGAAATTGCGAGCTATCTTGAATCTTATTGACCAGGACTTGATTGACCAGGACTTGATTGACCGGGACTTGATTGACCGGGACTTGATTGACCGGGACTTGATTGACCGGGACTTGATTGACCGGGACTTGAAATTTATAAGGCAACTGTTGAGGTAATTTGAAGGTGTTTCGGCTCCACCTTCGACGCAATTAATATTGCCCCAAGCGATTATCTCTATCCGACTAACTCTTAGGGGCACTCGCTATACTGAAAAGAACTTCAATTCTGCTTCTAGCCTCCTTTTTGTTTGTCGCTCTGCTCGCCGCTTGCGGTGGCGACGGCAACACTCCGGTGCAGGAAGCAGCGGAAACAGCGGTGCCTTTACTAGCTACGGCAACCCAAACAGGCGCAGGCCAAGCATCTGGCAGCCCCACCCAAGATACCCCTGGCGTTTCGGTTGAGACCTCGTCGGTGTCGCCCGCCGATACGCCCACATCCGATTCGAGTTCCTCCAACTCAATACGGATGTCGCCGATTAACGACGGTCTTCCGACAGTCGAGGTTGTTAAGAAGCTGAAACCCTCGGTCGTTCAGATTGTGACCGAGGTTGCGGCCATGGGCGCCATGAACCAAGTAGTACCCAGTATGGGTGTTGGAACCGGAATTGTGTTGGATGAGGAGGGATTCATTCTCACCAACAACCACGTAATCAGGGGCGCGCAAGCGATTACCGTAACGTTGAACGATGGACGTACATTTCCGGCTGAATTGATTGGCGGAGACGCTGGCACTGACACAGCCGTAATTAGAATCCAAGCGGAGGGTCTCAGTCCGGCGGTGTTGGGGAAGTCATCGGAACTGCTTGTGGGTCAAGACGTAATCGCCATCGGACACGCACTGGGATTGCCGGGCGGCCCAACCGTGAGCAAAGGTGTTGTGAGTGCCCTGGGCCGGTCGATCGCCGTAGGTGCTCAGACCACTATGGTAGATCTTATTCAGACCGATGCGTCGATAAACCCCGGTAACAGCGGTGGACCGTTAGCCAATACCTTGGGTGAGGTGATTGGTATGAATACTGCGGTTATAAGGGGTAGCCAAGGCATAGGTTTCGCGATAAATATCGACGACGCCCAATTTGTAGTCGAACAACTTATGGCAAGAGGATACGTTGATAGAGGATTTCTCGGTATCTCCCCCATCAACCTCTCACCGGCGCTGGCGGGCCGGGTAGGCGTTCCAGTGTTACAGGGAATTGTGATCGTCCGCATTGGGGCAGGAATGCCCGCCGACGTGGCGGGACTGCTCCCGGAGGACGTTATCGTCGAACTGGGTGACGAACCAATCATCAATACCGGCGAAATGTCCAAGTTCTTGGTTCAGCACCCTCCCGGAGAGACTATCACCGTAGGTTATTACCGAAGGGGAGAGAAGAACACGACTCAATTGACTCTTGCCGAGCGCCCAACCCCATAAAATGGGAGCACCGGAGCCGAAATTGTCGTACTTGCGAATTAATGGGTTTCTAATCAATGGGTATCCGCACTGCAACCTTTTGGAGACCGGCGCATCTTAGATAATACGGTCGCTGTTTCCAGATATTTCTGGTCTCGACCGTCCCGGTTTGAGCTGATGTGATTTGAATGCGGTAGGTATCGCCACACAGCACGGGAATAACGAGTCCTCGGGTAATCTTTGATCTACTTTGGAGGAGCCTTGGTTCGGATCAGACGTATTTGGGTTTTGGGCATTGCGCTGGTTGCTGGCATATTCCTGTTTGCTGCTTGCGGAGGCGGTGGCTCGGCTGCCACCACGGCACCCGTTTCTACTTCGACGGCCGTGGCCACAGAATCCCCTAGTCCCACAGCGACTTCCACTGAACCATCGGATTCTGAACCATCGGCTTCGCCGGCAACCCCGGCACAGTCGGACGCCGAAGAGCCGGATGGCACAGCAACGGGTTACACCTGGGAATTGACCGTAGTGGACACCAACGGAGCGAAGCCGTCTTTGGCGGTGGATGCCGATGGCAATCCCCACATCGCATACATTTTGGAAGCCATGCCAGGCTTCGTGAAATATGCCTTGCCGAACGACACCGACTGGGACATAACAACTGTTTCCACAGGATATTTTTATGGTCCGCTGGATATTCAGGTGGGCGGAGACGGCACTCCGCAAATCTCTTACCATGACCACGACAACGAAGATGCCGCATTTGCCATTTTGATTGACGGGCAATGGCGCGTCGAAACAATCAGGCATCCGGGACATGACGGTTGGGACAACAATCTGGCCATCGATTCATTGGGCCTCCCTCATGTGGTGGGAATCGACCCAACCCAATTCGGCAGTACCTCCGGAGTTGAGTATGCGACCTTCGATGGTCAAAGTTGGAGTGTGGAGGAAGTAGGGAGCGGCCCATTGCCCTATGAATTCGGTAGCTTCATTGCCCTAGACTCCCAGGACCGGCCTCATGTTGTCTGGTTCGATGATGGCGACAAAGACCTCAAGTACGCCGTAAAGGACGGCACGAACTGGGTGGTCTCCACGGTGGATAGCCAGGGCGATGTTGGCCGCTACGCTTCCTTGGTCATCGATAGCCAGGATAGCCCGGTCATTAGCTACTACCAGGCCGATGGCAATACCAGCGGGTACATTAAAGTCGCCCGTTGGGACGGCGACGAATGGGATACTCAGCAGGTGGATAAGCTTGAAAAAGTGTTTTCGGGCTTTCTTGGAGCCAGAAAGACCAGTTCCATCGTTTTGGATGCCGACGATAATCCAATCGTGGCTTATTCTGACGAAGAGCTGGTTAAACTGGCGGTTTGGAACGGTGACCAATGGCTCATTGAGACCGCTTTTACCGCTGACGGAATCCCGTGGGGCCAGCAGGTCTCAATGGATATAGACAGAGACGGCGGGCTGCATCTCACCTTCGCCGATGTTGAATCGAAGAGGAGCCCAGGCGTGAAAGGCAGTGTCATGTACGCAAAGGGTACCCCCCGGGCCGGTAGTACAGCCGGCAGTGGGGCTCCTTCTGCCAACGGTACTTCCGCTGTAGGTTCCGCCGGTTCTTCACAAGAGTCCGGCAGTGCGGGAAAGACCGTATCTTCGCTTATCGCAACAATTGAACCAGACCCTGACTGGCAACAGGGTTTGGCCCGTGCCCGGTTTAGCCCCCGCGTCTGGAATACCGATTTCAGCCTTCATACGGTGCCTTACAGCGAAATATTAGCGGGACACCCACGCCGCGACGGCATCCCGCCAATTGAAAATCCGAATTTCATCAGCCCGGCCTCGGCTGGCGATTGGATCGGCGAGTTGGAGCCGGTGGTCGTCCTTGAACGCAACGGCGTCGCCAAGGCGTACCCGCTGCAAATTCTCACCTGGCATGAAATTGTTAACGACATTATCGGCGGCGAACCGGTATTGGTAACATTCTGCCCACTGTGCAACTCGGCCTTAGCGTTCGAAAGAACTCTAAACGGGGTGGTCCACGACTTTGGCGTATCGGGTAACCTCCGTAATAGCGACCTGATAATGTGGGATAGGCAGACCGAAAGTTGGTGGCAGCAACTTACCGGCGAAGGCATCGTGGGACAACTGGCTGGCACGCGACTGGCATTTGTTCCAGCGGCCATTGTCTCCTTCGCCGACTTTGCCGAAACCCATCCGGACGGCTTGGTACTTTCTCGAGAAACCGGATTCGACAGGCCCTATGGGCAGAACCCCTACGTGGGTTACGACCGTGTCGACCAGCCACCCTTCTTATTTGACACCAATGTCCGTGAATTGGATGGTCGCCTAAGGCCCAAAGAACGGGTGGCCGCTTTCAACATTGGCGATGCCGCAGCTGCCTTCCCGTTTTCGATTCTGAACGTAGAAAGAGCGGTTAATTACTCGTTGGGTGGCAAAGACGTTGCAGTCTTCTTTAAACCCGGAACCAAATCCGCATTGGACGGTCTCTTGATAGGAGAGTCCGATGAGATCGGCGCATCGGGAGTGTTTGAGGCCACTGTGGATGGGAGCAAGTTAACATTCCGCTTCGAAAACGATGCCATCGTCGACAACGAGACTGGCAGCACGTGGAATATATTGGGCAAGGCGGTCGAAGGCCCGATGTCTGGCACTGCCTTAACACCAATTCCTCACGGCGACCACTTCTGGTTCGCTTGGGGGGCGTTTAACCCAGAAACCGAAATCTACAAAGGAGCGGGCTAAGACTGCCCCAGAATCTGAGGTTAATTACTCAGGGATTGTGCGAGTCCGTATGTGGGATTCATCTGGGATTTCGCAAAACTGGTAGCGGCCATCCCATTCTTGGTCCAAGGTTAGGTGTCCAATTTCCGTTTAGCCCCCCTAAACGGAAATTCCGGTAAACATGACGGCCAATCGGTCGGCATGTTTTTTTAATGACCCGTGGGTTTATTGATTCGCTTTTAGTCGTGTCGCTGCTATAGGCAAATACTTGCCCGCCATTCAGACCATGGGTATAATCCCCCCAGTTCTGGTCATCAATGGGTAGACGAAGCAGATGCAACTGGGCGGAACATGACTGATTACAGAGTTGGCGCTGATATTGGCGGAACTTTTACCGATGTGGTTTTCTTGGGAAGCGACGGTACCATTCTGGCCAGAAAAATCGCCAATACCCCAGACGACTATAGCTTGGCGGTACTGGAGGGGATTAAGGCCGGCATTGAGGTCTTGGGCATTTCTCCCAGTTCAGTGTCCGAAGTTAGCCACGGCTTCATGGTAGCTACCAACGCCATCATCGAGCAGAAAGGGGCAACCACAGCATTAATCACCTAACCTGTACGACCTTTACTACCATAAACCTCCAACTCTGGTAAAACGCCAACTTAGGTTCGAGGTGCGCGAGCGGCTGAACTTTCGAGGCGAAGTGCTCAAACCTTTGGAAGTCGCCGATGTTGATAGGGCCGTAGAGAAGATTGCCAAGGAAGGCGTGGAATCGGTGGCTGTCTGCCTATTGCACTCCTACGCCAACCCCGATCACGAGCGTTATATTGGAAAAATTATCAGGGCAAAACTCCCTCATGTTATTTTGACCCTCTCCTGCGACCTTCTCCCGGAAATGAAGGAGTACGAACGCACCAGCACAACGGTCATTAACTGCTATGTTCGTCCGGTGGTCGAACGCTACCTCACCAACTTGACCCATGGACTACAAACGATGGGGATCGGCGTTCCATTGTCGGTAATGCAGTCCAACGGGGGGCTGGCAACTTCTGCCATAGCCATGGAAAAGCCCGTCTACTGCATCGAGTCGGGCCCTGCCGCCAGGGTGGTCGGGGCCTATCATCTGGGCAACCGCTTGGGGGTAGCCAACCTGATGACGTTGGACATGGGCGGTACCACAGCCAAGGCTTCCATAATAGAGAATGGGGAAATACTCCAAGCGCCCGAGTATGAAGTGGGAGGCGGCATCAGCGTTGGTCATCGCTTGCTGCGGGGATCGGGGCACATATTGCGCGTGCCTTCTATAGATTTGGCTGAAGTCGGCGCAGGCGGCGGCAGCATAGCCTCGGTGGACAGCAGCGGTTCCATACGGGTGGGGCCCGTCAGTTCCGGCGCTGTGCCCGGACCGGCCTGTTACAACCTGGGTGGCCGGGACGCCACGGTTACCGATGCCGACGTTCTGCTCGGCTACCTGAACCCGGAGCACTTGTTGGGCGGAGACTTCCCGATAGACTCGAAACTAGCCCAGGATGCGGTGTCCCGCAACGTGGCGTCACCTCTGGGTGTTACCGACATTGAAGCCGCCCACGGTATCCACCAACTGGTTAACTCCAACATGGCCCGAGCGCTACGCGCTGTTTCCAGCGAGCGAGGCCGGGACCCCAGACGATTTGTGCTGTTCTCATTTGGCGGCGGCGGCCCGGTTCACGCCGCTGGATTGGCCGAAATGTTGGATATTACCACGGTATGGATTTTTCCACTGCCCTTTTCACCGCCGACGGGCAGCAAGTAGCCCAAGGCCTCACCCTTCCACCCCATTTGGGTTCAATGGCTCCGGCTTTGGCGGGGGTGATGAATGCCTTTGGCGACGATGTGCAACCCGAGGATGTCTTCGCCAACAATGACCCTTATGAAGGAGCCAGCCACCTACCGGATATTTTTCTGTTCAAGCCGATTTTCGCCAACGACACCCTCATTGGCTGGAGTTGCTGCATCGGGCACCAGACCGACATCGGCGGTCGGGTTGCCGGCGGCAACGCCTGCGACAACACCGAGATTTACCAGGAAGGGCTGATACTGCCCCCGCTAAAGCTATACAGCAAGGGCGAGTTGAACCAGGCCGTGTGGCGGATTCTTGAAAAGAACGTTCGGGTGCCCGAGAAAGTGCTGGGAGACGTCCAAGCCCTTTTGGCGGCCGTGCGCTTCGGAGAACGGGACCTGTTGCGCTTGGTTGACGAATACGGGTTTGAAGAACTGAAAAGCTACATGCTCGACATCCTCGACACCACCGAGCGGTTGACACGGGCCGAAATCGCCAACCTGCCCCAAGGGGAGTGGGAGTTCTCCGATTACATAGACAACGACGGAATAGACCCACAACCCATAGAGATTCACGCCAAACTCAAGATTCAGGGCGATGAAGTCTTCGTGGACTTCGAAGGTACCTCGCCCCAAGCTAAAGGCTCGATAAACCCCAACTTCGCTTATACCAAATCAAACGTCTACGCAGCTCTAAAGTGCGTGGTCGACCCGGCAATTCAGTCCAACAGCGGCTTCTTCCGTCCATTTAACATAACCGCCCCGGAAGGGTGTTTTGTTAATCCTCAACATCTGGCGCCGGTAGCGGCAAGGGGCTTGGCTGGCTTCCGGATTTGCCACACCATGTTCGGTGCTTTGGCCCAAGCCATGCCCGGTAAGATCCCGGCTGCCTGGGGCGGCGGCGAGATCGGCGTCAGCTTTGGCGGCTATGACCGGAACCGCAAAGCTTGGGTTTGCCTGGAATTCATGAATGATGGACCCCGAGGCGGCGGCCCGGACATGGACGGCGGCGACGGTCTGTCATCCCCTGTCTTGAATATGGCCAACACGCCCATAGAGAGCATTGAAGCCGACCAACCGCTGCTCATCGAGCGCTTTGGCCTGTACCCGGATACGGGGGGTGCTGGCGAGTACCGGGGAGGTTTGGGCCTGATCCGCGATTACCGGATCTTGGCCGAAGAGGCCACCTTCCAGTTGCGTTCCGACCGCACCGACTTCCTACCGTGGGGAGTGAACGGCGGAAAGCCCGGCTCACCCACTAGGAACTACCTCAACCCGGATACCGACCTACAGGAACTGCCGGGCAAAAAGTTGATGATTCTCAAAAAAGACGACCTGTACCGGGTGATTCAGGCCGGTGGCGGCGGTTACGGAAACCCATTAAACCGAGACGTCTACGCCGTTCATGATGACGTACAGCAAGAAAAGCTGAGCGTAGATCACGCTCGCCGCGAGTATGGGGTGGTTGTCGACCCGGAAACCCTGGAGTTGGACGCAGCAGCCACCGAGATATTGCGCGAGGAGATGAGGAAGGAAAGCGCCAGTCAGCCCAACAGCGGTGGATAGGCGACCTGGGCCAGCGGATATAGGACATGAGCTGATCTAAGATTTAAGTGGTAGATTCAAGAAAGCTTTAGCACCAAAATATCACAGAAGGGAGGATCCAAAATGGCAAACGATTACACGATCTGTATCGGAACCGTGGGTGGAGGCTTGATTATCAGCCATGACTCTGGAGAGAGTTGGACCCGTATGCGGACCCCTATGCCAACCGAATGCAATGTTCGGGCCATGACCGTTTATCCGGATGATCCTCAGCGGATTCTCGCGGGCACGGATTCGGGCATTACCGCAGCAACAATTACGGTGCCGAATGGGAGAAGCTGGACTCCCCAATGGAAGACCTGCAAATATGGTCCGTGGCGGTGGATCCCTCGGACTCGGATACCATTTTCGCAGGCACCCGGCCCAATGCCTTCCGTTCCAAAGATGGAGGGAAATCTTGGGAGCACTTGGACATAGGTGTGATAGACCCTTGTCCCATAGGCACAGCCCGCACCACCAACATTATCGTCGACCCTAGAAACCCGGCTGAAAAGCCCTGCTGTGACGGGATGGCGTGGAGGATAACCAGTGGACTGTAAGTCTGAGGCTAAGAGTGACCCAGTTGGCTGCGGCCAATATGAATTGGGTAGTAACGATGGGCGACCCTGGGGCTTGCTGGTCCGGTTTATCGTGAGAGGAGCCTGGAGCCGGAGATATCATCCCCATCTTGGTAGCCACCAGGGTCAGGTTGGCCACCGTGGCCGCCATGAGTAGTTGGAATCGGGTCTTGGCTCGGCCGAAGTAGCGAGATTGGCGGACCCCCAGTTGCGCCAGCCGCGCCAGGCGATGCTCGGCCGCCTGGCGCAGCCTACGGTATTCAGCAAAGCCCTCACTCCGCTGGAAGTCCGGGCTTGTTGCAAGAGCGCCTCTTGGGGATGCAGGGCTACGGTGCGTCCCGCCCCGTACCGCGCCGCCACGCACTGGGACCGCAGGGGGCATACGCCGCAGACCGCCGGGTCGAATTGGAAACTCCGGGCCAGGTAGGTCCGACCCAACCGGTTGGTCCGGGTGCCGAAGGTCCGCAGGGTGTGGGTAACATTACCGGCTGGGCAGGTGCAGGTTCCTGCCTCCAAGTCGATCTGGAAGTCCTCCTTGGGGAAGCAGGCCTTATTAGGGCGACCCGGCACCTTGGCTATTAGAGTCCGACCAGCATCGGCAAAGGCCTGCCGCGTCCCGCCATCCCCATAGGCCGCATCCCCGATAGTCTCCTCCACCGCTATGCCCGTGTTCTCCTCACTCTGCTCCACCAGTTCCAGGACTCCAGTGTTGTCACCGGCATTGCCGGGCAGGATGTCTACCGCGGTCACCAGTTGGGAATCGGTATCCACCACCACGGCAGCCTTATGTCCGTCGAAGCGTTTGCTGCTGCTTTTACGGCCGTGGCGCATCTCCGGGTCGTGTACCGAAGGGATGCGGTCCCGGCTTACCCCATCCTTCAGGGCTGGGCCATCCTCCTGGCGTTCCACATCCTGCAGTAACAGTTGCCCCAGCAACTCCGCCGCTTCCACTATACCCTGGCGCTGGGGGCTCTCCTCGGGGAACTGACCCTGGACCTGACGGGCCAGCTCCAACACCAGGTCGGCATCGGCTACTATCTTCTGCAGTAAGGCTTGCCGCTCTTTCTGGTTGTCCCAGTCAATCTCTGCCTCTCCCTTCACACTGGAGCCAAAGTAGAGTTCCAGACCGTGTCTCAAGGCCCATTCCTCGGGCCGCGTCCCATCCAGGTCCGAAAGCGCCCGCACTACCTGGACTATGCCGTCGGCCAGCAAGTTGTAGGTGTCCTTGACCGCCCCTCGGCCCAGAATGTAGGTGGTGTCTACCGCCACCTTCATCCGGCGTCCTTTCAGGTATCCGGTCTGCCGGGCGAATTGGAGGCTGCGCTGAAAGACGGCCCGCACCCGGTCGTGGAGGATCAGCTGGGCTCGAAACAGCTGCAGCGTGCTCTTGGCAAAGGGCCGGTCCTCCACCTCAATCCCCAACGCCACCTTCCACCGGATATCAAAATCCGCCCGCTGTTTGGCTTCGGCGTCGCTGACTTTGTCGTAGGCTTGCAACAACAGCGCAGTGGCCACCAGACTTGGGGGCACGCTATCCCGGCCATTGTCTGGGCAATATAGCTCGGCGAACTCTTCGTCTCGAAATAGCTGTCCCCGCAGGGAGGCCAGGAAGCCATAGAAGGAGCCCCGGCCCACATAGTCCAGGTACAGGTGATCCGCTTCCAGCAGCCCTCGTTGCGCCGACCGTACTCCCAGCATCCTCAACCTCCCACACCCATTTATTAAATCTCTTGCCCAGTATATCGGGACAGCCTAGGTCAGGGTACTTTTCGGCCGGAGTTCTAGGGACAGCCGCACCGTTTGGGCTGGCATAGAGGTGGACGGCATGTTCAAGAGCCTGGATGGCGGCGATAGCTGGGTACACCTTCCTGAGTTGGGCCCTGATCCTTTTTACGGCGACATTCACGGTATGGCTCTAAGGTCGGGCTCCGACGGTGCGTTCTTCACGTCCACACCCTACGGCGTGTCCATTAGCACCGATGAGGGGGAAAGCTGGGATTTGCACGAGTTGCCCAAGTACAACGCCGACGACAAGTGGTCCTATTGCCGCGGTATGTTCATCAAAGCTGACGACCCCAACACCATGTTCGTTGGCAACGGTGACACCATTCCCGGCGAAACCGGCGCGATTCACCGTACCCATGATGGTGGAAATACCTGGGAGGCGGTTACCTTGCCGGTGCGGCCTAACTCGGTTGTGTACTGGTTTGCCAATAATAAGGCAATCCCCGACGTCATAGTGGCCGGGACGCTGTACGGTTACGTGTACACCAGCGAAGACGGCGGCGATTCTTGGAAGAAGCTCCGCAAAGAGTTTGGCGAGATACGCTCCATGACTGGCCTAACCAACTTCTGGGCCCTGCGTTCGCGCCGGGTGGTCAAGTAGCAAGCTAAAACGGATCGGCTCGCCCTAAGTTCTTAGGGGGAGTCGTTTATTGATGTGAGGCTGATCGATGAGCTAGGTCTATCAACCTCGAGATGTTGAAGGAAGCAATGGATAATCTCTGTCGCCTTTGCAGTTTATGCGGTTTCCCGGTAGCATTCTCGACCATATTGGGCTATTATGTCCCCACTCCGGAAAAACGTCTCCAATTTACTTTCAGGAGGGAAAATCATGGCGCAGGACTATAGCATCCTCATCGGTACCGTGGGCCAAGGGCTCGGAGTCAGCAACGATGGCGGTGAGAGTTGGACCAAGATCAGGCAACCCATACCCGGTGAAGGCACCGTGCGGGCTTTGAGCGTTTATCCCGACAATCCCCACAGGATTTTGGCCGGGACCGATGTGGGAATCTACCGCAGCGATGACAACGGCGTCAATTGGGACAAGCTGGACTCCCCCTTCGATGAGCTCCAAATTTGGTCGGTGGCTATAGACCCTTCGACGCCTGACACCATATTCGCAGGAACCAGGCCCGAAGGCTTCCGCTCCCGGGACGGCGGCAAGACCTGGGACAAGCTATCCATGGGCGTCAACCTGAACTGCCCCATAGGCACTCCCAGGACTACCAACATTATAGTGGACCCCCGTGATAGCCGTACCGTTTGGGCGGGCATTGAAGTCGACGGCGTCTACAAGAGTTTGGACGGTGGCGACAAATGGCTGCATATGCCGGACTTGGGAGAGGACCCCTTCCATGGAGACATCCACGGCATGGCATTAAAGGTCGGCAGTTCGACTTCGGTTTATTGCACCAGCCCCTTTGGCATCGCCACCAGCGAAGACGAGGGAGAGAGCTGGGATTATCACTACTTCCCCAAGTTCAACGAGAACGACGTGCGCTCTTACTGCCGCGGCATATTGTTGAAGGCCGATAACCCCGACGTGATGTTCGTGGGGAACGGAGATTTCATTCCCGGTGTGACCGGCGCCATCCAGCGTACCACCAACGCCGGCCAATCTTGGGAGCCCGTTTCTTTGCCGGTAGAACCGAACTCCGTAGTTTACTGGCTGGGGACGCACCCGGAACGGCCCAACGTAATCGTGGCGGCCAGCCTATTCGGATACCTGTACGTCAGCGAGGACGGCGGGGACAGTTGGAAGAAGCTGAAGAAGGAATTCGGCGAAATTCGTTCGGTGGTGGTAGTACCCAACTAGGCATAAAAGGGGCGGGAATCATCCCGCCCTTTTTATGCGTGTCGCGGCCTAGACTGCGCTTCCAATTGCTGGGAAAAAGAGATTTATTCGCCGCTTGGTCATTGTGACCCAAACTAGAACGGGCGTCCCAACGACTTCGGGACGCCCGTTCTTTGTGATCTGGGGCCAATGTATGCGGAACAGCTAAAAGTTGAGAAAAAATAGCCTGCCTGCCAGACGGTTCTGGTGGACTCCTGGCCGTTTCAGATCAAGCTCAGCACTATAAAGGGCGGCTAGGCCCACCCGAGCGCAATCTTCGTCCTGCTCGGCTGTTCCACCGCTGCCACCGATGGCCCCGACGATTTGACCATTCTGGACGATGGGAAGGGCGCCTTGGGCCGGGATCATACGGCCACCTTGGGTGCCCAGGATCACCTGGACTACCGCTGATTCAGCGGAAACCTCTCCGCTGGGCCTGCCAAAACCCACCGCTGCCACAGATTTACCTTGCGCAGCGGTGGCGCTGACAAATATGCAGCCTTCGTTTTGCAATTAACTACAGCAATAATTCGGCTATCCTAGTAACCCATGCCGTAGGAACACCAGGCAGTTTAAGCAGCCAGACCCAACGGATGAATGCCAAGGCAGTTACCTAAAGGGCATCTAATCCAGCTTGAGCACAATCCTCATCCTGCTGGGCTGTTGCTCCACTGCCACCAATGGCCCCGACAAGTTCCCCGTCTTTGAGCACTGGCACAGCACCTTGGGCAGCGAGCATCTTGCCGCCCATAGTAGCTATTATCGCCTGAATGACCGGGGAATCTGCCTGGAAAGCACCACTTGCTCTACCAAATCCCGCAGACGCAGCGGCCTTCCCTTGGGCTGCCGTGGCGGTCACTGAGCTTGAGCCTGCCATGCGGTTGAATGCGAGTAGATTTCCACCAGCATCACATACCGCAATACTTACACTGACCCCCAGTGCGTCTGCCTTTGAAATGGCCGCTTGCATCATGCGATTAGCATCCGACAATGTGAGAGACATGTCATACCTCCGCTTAAATTAGTCATTCTGAGGAATACTAATCCTGGATGGGTCTTCATGTCTATGGTGTAACCCTTTGCGTAACTGTTCAGAGTTGTTGGCGTAACGATGTCTCGAGCAGCAAATTGTCTCTCGGCATAGTCTAGCGATTGGACGTCTACCACCCCATTGGCGGCACCTTGGTGAAAGCTCAGTGACACCGGTTTGTTGCCGGTCCGTGAAGCACATCCATAGAGTGTAGCGACCTTGTGGGACACCTCTTGGTATCGAGCCGCTGGTGGACAAACCTTCCAGCGGCTTCTTTACGTACCATCTAGCTATTGGGGATTTGTGCTAGTAGTTCGCTCGTGTTGTGGACTGCTACAATTTGACTATGAATGAAGAGTGGGCGAGCAGCCTGGAATTCCCGGACGCAGAGGCAATCAGAGAAGCAAATAAGCTCTGGACTCATTTCGGTAACGACTCAGGTTGTCGGGCGGACTTGGACCGGCTGTACCCGCAATTTATTGACGGTTTAAACGCCGTTGCTCCTTTTTGGTTCCCAGCGCCGAACTTTCCCGTTGACGAGATTACAAATTTCTTGGCGGATGATAACCTGGAAGGGAGTGTTGCAGTAACATTACTGAATGATCTTCGAACTTTAGCGGATAAATGGGGTTTACGATGCGATTGGGCGATTTACGCATTGCTATCCACCCTGAGTCGGGGACATCAGCGATTTGATTTTGAAAAAGAAGGCTGTATCAAGATATTTCCAAAATGGACGAATGACCCCGATCTGGTATTTATCACTGGTTTACAGGAAGCTCAACCAAATTTAGAGTGGGGTGCCAATCGGCTTTTGGCCATATGCCAGTGCGGTCACCGGCGCATAAAACACATAGGCGACGTAAACGAAGGAATGTGCATTCAATGTCAAAAATGCAACACTTATAAGGTCCAACCGAGAGCAATAACCGCCAATTGCGCAGCCCAGCCCCCTAAGGCTCCCAGCTATACCTTGAAGATCAACGGCCAGATCCCTGACCGTGGGGAACTGATCCTGTTTGTGCTAAACGGAACGGTGCAGATAAGCCAACCACCGGGAGAGGAAGGGGAATTCCCCACCGGGACCAGGGTAGGTCTATTGGCCAGTCCGACCCAGACCCACTTTCAGGTGAATTGGAGCGGGGTTGACGAACTCAACGGCAACTTCGCCACGGTCATAATGGACGCAGACAAAAACGTTGAGGTATCTATAGTCCAACCGACCTATACCCTAACGGCCAGTCCCAATCCGCAAAACGGAGGGAACGTAGTGGGGGGAGGGCTGTACCTGCCGGGGACCCAGGCAACGGTACATGCCACAGCCAACAGCGGGTGGGAATTCACAAACTGGAGTGGGGACTGCAGCGGAGACGATGGATGCGTGGTGGTGATGGGAGCGAACGGAAGCGTGATAGCCAATTTTAGACCCACAGGCTCCACCGCACCGGTGCCAACACCGACGGCGCTACCCACGCCAACGTCGACCCCCGCTGCCACACCGACCCCTGGACCCACTGTTACTCCAACACCGATTCCAGGGGCCACACCAACGCCAAGTCCGACACCGACCTCTATCCCTCTACCTACACCAACACCTACGATCACTCCTATACCTACAGTTACTCCAACACCGATTCCAGGGGCCACACCAGCGCCAACTCCGACACCGACCTCTACCCCTCTACCTACACCAACGCCTACGCCAACTCCGGTACCCCCTACGCCAACTCCGGTACCCCCTACACCAACGCCTACGCCGACACCCACGCCTACCCCAACGCCAACACCTGAACCCGCCAGCGGCAAGATCGCGTTTATCTCCAACAGGGACGGCAACGCCGCGATATTCCTAATGAACACCGATGGTTCCAACCAGACCAACATCACCAACAATCCTGATAGCGATAGCAGCCCCTCGTGGTCGCCCGACGGGACTAAAATTACATTTAGTTGCAGACGGGATGGTAACCCAGAGGTCTACGTCATGGGTGGAGACGGCTCCGGCCAGACGCATCTCCCCGGTAGCCCCGGCAATGACCATGTCTCAGCATGGTCTCCCGACGGCACCAAGATTACATTCCAAACTAATAGAGATACCGGTAACGGTGCCGAGATCTACGTGATGGACGCAAATGGTGGAAACCAGACCAACCTCACCAATAACTAGGCTCACGATGCTGAGCCCGTCTGGTCATCATGCAACAAGATCGCCTTTTACTCCACGAAAGATGGCAATGAGGAAATATACGTGATGGACGCCGACGGCGCCAATCAGGCCCGCCTCACTGTTAATACAGCCTTCGATGGGTCCCCTGACTGGTCACCTGACTGTAGCAAGATCGCTTTTTACACAAACAGGGATGGCAACTCTGAGATATATGTGATGAACGCCGATGGCTCCAACCAAACCAAACTCACGAATAACTCGGCCCACGATGACGCACCTTCTTGGTCCCCAGACGGAAGTAAGATAATCTTTCGATCGTTAAGAACTGGTAACGGAGATGTGTACGTGATGGCCGCTATGGACATGGACGGTGATGGAAACGGAGATGATCTGACTCGACTCACCGACGATCCTGCCCCTGATGGCGATCCTGACTGGGGCCCTTAATACGGTGACGCCTTCGCCCCTCCCGCTCCCCTTGCCGCCACGCCTAATCTCGTGTGTTGGCCCTGAGCCATGAGAATAGGTTAGGTCACATTCGAAATGGGCCGCTAGTCACGCCTGTTGCTCAAGTGCCAACGGCCCAGCGCCAAGGCGTTAGTTCCACTTGGTAGAAATAGCCTAGTATGTGGTCATACAGGCCGGCAACGGCGCGATGTCAATCCAGGTGATTTCCGATGGAATCTCGCTTGCGGGCATACCCATACCAATAGGGGGTAGCCGCACGTCAACCGGCCTAAGCCTCAAGCAATCAAAAGCTCATTGGGACATGACGGACGTACGGTGCTGCCTAGGTAGCGGGGACTAAGTCGCCGGAATTATTAAGGTGGCAGTCGCGTAAGAGCCTGGACACTGCGTGAGAATCCCTGGCGTCATCTCGACCAGATGAAAAATTGCAAAAAATGTTTACGGCCTCCATTATACGGTCCCTGTGATCCGCTAAGCCCTGCCGGGGGGTCTCCTTTTCAGCTTCCATGCTAGAATGAAAGAGCCAACACCCTCTGGGGTATTGGTTACGACAACCCCTTAGCTTTCACGAGCTAGGGGGCTTTTTGTGTACCTCTTACGTTTCGGTACTCTCTGCCGCTTTAACAACCCCTCCAGCATGAGGATGACCGCTCTTACATTGGCGGGATACCGGTCACCAGAATGCCACCGAACCACGGTATTGGCAGCAACGTCCAATTCATCCCCTACCGCTGCCAAGGTCCAGCCTTTCCCCTTCAACTCGCCCAACCACAACACCAATGAGTCCAGAGGAACTACAAGCCAAAGCGAAGTTACGCGCCCTTAGCGAAGGTATACGAGTCTGGGCACTAGACTTCGGCGAGTCACCCAGTTTCGTATCCCGGTACGCCGTCCCTAGTAGCAGTCAACCCGCAATGGCTTACGAAGTCATCGCCCAAGACGGCGGCGTGTCTTGCAATTGCCCGTCTGGACACTGGCGTGGCTCTTGCAAGCACGCTGCGGCAGTCATGATGCTAATTGAGGCCGAATCGGAGTATTCCGAGGCATCCGGCATAATCCGTACCATCTCCCGACATTTGGAACAGGAAATAGCCGACTAGAGCTATTGGGCCGGGTTCAGTCCCGGCCCTACCTATTCCAAATTCAATTTAGGGAGATGATTCAATGTCTAACTATGTCTATGCCGCCGTTACGAATAAAATTCTCGAAGCTTTGGAATCTGGAACCGTACCATGGCATAAGCCTTGGAGCGCCGGAATCCCCAGAAACGCCACTACTAACCGTCCCTACCACGGGATCAACACAATCTTGCTAGGAATGTCCCAATACCCAGACCGACGTTGGTTGACCTACAAGCAATCCGTCCAGCTTGGTGGGCATGTCCGCAAAGGTGAACACGGTAGCTTGATCACGTTCTGGAAGCCATTAAAGGTTGACGACCAAGACGGCCAACCGAAGACTATCCCGCTATTGAAGGTCTACAACGTCTTTAACGTGGACCAATGCGAAGGGTTAACGCTAACGCCGACTGGCGTTACCCCAACAATAGAGCCGATCGCTGCAGCCACGGCCATTGTGGACGGTATGCCCAACCCGCCTAGCATCGACCACGATGGCGGCGATAGAGCCTACTACAGGCCAAGCAATGACAGCATTCACCTGCCAGTAATGGACACATTCCACAGCGCCAGTGAGTACTACTCAACCACCTTCCACGAACTAGCCCATTCCACCGGCCATGAATCCCGTCTGAACCGCCACGGCTTGGAAACAGGCATAGCGCCCTTCGGTAGCGCCGTCTACAGCAAAGAGGAACTAGCCGCCGAGTTCGGAGCAAGTTTCCTGTGCGCCTTGGCCGGGATAGATAACACCCTAGACAACAGCGCCAGCTACATCAACGGATGGAGCAAGGTGTTAAGGGCCGATAACCGGCTAGTGATCACAGCGGCCAGCCAAGGCCAGAGAGCCGCTGACTACATCGTCGGGGAATAGAAAATTATGGGGCCGGTCCAATGGCTGGCCCCTTCAACTTATTGAGGGAGAATCCATGAAAATAACTACCGTAACCGCAACGATCAAGTATTCCCAAGACACCGGCCACGGCTGGAAAGCCATAGAGCTAGGCGCAGAGGGCACCATTGGCATCAATGATGATTGGCAACAAGCCCAGCACCAGCTTTACGGGGAATTGAGCCAACAACTGAAGGCTCTATGGTGTACCGGGAAAGGCGTTGAGAGCGCTGTACAGCCCGCTACCGTGGAAGAACCGCTAGAACACTCCTGCCAGGCGCATGGCGTACCATTCAAGCAATACAGCAAGGGAGACTCATCCTGGTACGCGCACAAGGTAGGTAATGCCTGGTGTAACGAAGGAAAGTAGCATCCGGCATCAACCAGGCCCCCGGTGTAGCAGCCGGGGGGCCTTTACGCAGGTTATAATTTTACCAAGGCAAACGGGAGAAAAACTATGTCCAACGAACACATAATCAAGGCAGCGATGTACGCACGGGTTTCAAGCGACGATCAAGCGATGCGTGGGACGATCGAGAACCAGACCACGGCTCTACGGAACGCCGCGCCCCATTGGGGCATGACGATTGTAGATGAATACTTGGACGACGGCTATTCAGGCAGCCTGCCTTTGGTTAAGCGCCCCGAAGGATTGCGACTCTCCGAAGACGCCAAAGCCGGTAAATTCGAAATCGTCTTGTTTTACAAGATTGACCGCCTGGCCCGAAGCCTGCGCAACTTCCTAGATATAGTCGATTTCTTTGAGGGCTTGGGCATCGGTTTACGCTCCATGTCGGAGAGCTTCGACAACAGCAACCTCATGGGGAAATTCGCCGTCCAGATGATTGCCGCCGTGGCCGAGATGGAACGGGGGGTAATCCTAGAACGAACTACCATGGGCCGGAATAGGGTAGCCGCCGAAGGAAGGTGGATTGGCGTTATCCCCTATGGCTACCTACTCGACACCAACGGACACTTGGTCCCTAACACCACGCCACGTCCAGGATACGGAATTGTTGAGTCGGAGATTATCCAGCGCATTTTCCACATGGTCGCCAATGAACGTATCTCGGCAACGGCGGTAGCAAAACAGTTGACCGCAGAGGGGCTTCCCGTATGGCAAAAGACCCAGCGACGGGGTCAGCTTGAACCCGATTACAGAGAGACGGCAGGAGCTGTTTGGTGGCCCGCAGACATTTTGCGGATACTCCGTTCCACTACCTACAAGGGAACCCATACCTACGGTCAGGGAATAGAACGGACCGTACCAGCCTTGATAGACATTGACACCTGGGAATTGGTGCAAACACGACTGACATCAAACAGACGGTTATCAAAGAGGCCAAGCGATAACAATTATCTATTCAGGGGACTAATGCGCTGCGCCCATTGTGGCTCGGCCTACGCGGGGTTTGTAACGACCGGCCCGAGTGATATACGTCCACGCTACTATCGGTGCAATTCTAGTTCGAACCCGAGCCACCAGCGCGTCCATGGACGCTGCATCGGACGCTCGATCAAAGCTGACTGGATTGAGGGGGCGGTGTGGGAGGACATAAAAGGGTTTGTGCTTAACCCAGGCGACGTTATCCAAGCGCTAGAGGACCGAATTAAATCAGAGCTTGAATCAGCACCCGACATCGAAACCCGCCGCCGTGAACTAGCCCAGTTGATAACCACGAAAGAGGCAGAGGCAGACCGTGTGCTTGATGCTTACCGCCGTGGGTTGATGGACATCGAAGCCCTAGAAACACACGTCATACGGTCGAAGTTCGAACTGGAGCCGCTGCAGGCAGAGCTTGCCAGCATCATGGACACTGAGGCCCAACGGGGCCAGGATGTCGGGAACTTAGTCAGCACCGAGGGCCTACTTAAGGAACTTAAAGACCAGGTGGAGGGGCCGGGGGATTACCAGAAAAAGAGGCTGGTGGTAGAGGCTCTAGTGTCGGGCATTGTGGTGGAAACATCAGGGCTTGGAAGGAAGAAAACAGGGAATGTTGAGATTACATATACCTTTTCTGAGCCTGTTACTGTTGCAGAAAATGGCTCCTCTCCATGCGGTTGAATGCCAGGAGGTGCCCACCAGCATCGCAAACTGACACACTCAGGTTAATGTTCATCTCTTTGGCTTTTCCGATTGCCGCTTTGACCATCCGGTCAGCTTGTTCGAGAGTGAGAGCCATTTCAATCCCTCCAAGTTATTTGTTTATGCAATTTCCTACCTGCTATCCCCACTTTCAGCAGGTAGAGCACAGCAATATTAACTCTTGCGCCGCGCGTAGGCAATTGATGCGCGGCAGCTTGGATCGTGATATTGGGGTTGATACGGAGTTATGCGGAGTCTATAATACTCTAGAGGTCTGGCCGGAAAGCCATTGGCCGGGTTTCGCGCTACGCCAAGCAGACGTATTCCAGTCTTATACGAAATAATAGTATATGTAATACGTTTCAATAACCAACTGTTACTTCGATAATCGACGTTAAGAAAATGACGGCTTGGGTAGAATCGGGGTTTCCGTCCGAGTTTCTAGGCGCACATATATTTAGATAATTGCTATTCCCGTATTACCTGTATTTCCTTTGCGCCCCGACCGATTTAATGGCAATCTGTCCCGGTACGGATGCGTCGCTCCCCCCACGGTTTCAGGCACAATCCGTTCAATCTGGCAATTGGGAGGAAATTACCATGGTTGACCAGTTGACCCGACCCAAAGACAAAGCGGAAATCTATTGGTTTTCGGAACAACCCTACGGTCACGTCGGAGACGAAGACCTGGCGAAATACGACTCTGGAAGATTGGGATTCCCCAATAGCTACTTCGACCCCGAGAAAGCTCACGTGCTCTATAACGAGTATCACGAGCAGTACGTCTTGGCCGATGAAGTTGGCTTCGACGGCATAATGAGCAACGAGCACCACGCATCCTACTGGTGCATGAAGCCAGCCGTTAACCTAGATGCGGCAGTTATTGCCAAGCTCACCAAAAACGTAAAAATAGCGATTCTCGGCAACGTGATAGCTGTTAACGACCCCGTTCGTATGGCCGAAGAAATCGCCATGCTGGACTGCTACTCCGGAGGCAGGATCATCTCCGGCTTCGTTCGCGGCACCGCTGTGGAAACCCTTCAAGCCGGGATTTCGCCCACGGAAAACCGGTCACGCTTCGAAGAAGCCCATGACCTCATAATCAAGTGCTGGACCGAGCCCGGTCCCTTCCGATTTGAGGGAGAGCATTATCAGTACCGTGTAGTGAACCCGTGGGTAGTGCCCATGCAGAAACCCCACCCGGACATTTGGTTCCCTGGCACCGGCAGCCCGGAGAGCGTCGTTTGGGCGGCGAAACATCGCCATCCCTACATGAACCTGGGTGCGTTGGTGGACACCACCGAATGGCTCAAACAAGTCTATATCGATACGGCTGAAGAAGAGGGATACCAAGCAGGGCCAGAGCACTTCGGTTATCTGCTCAGGTGCCTAGTGGCCGACACCGATGAAAAGGCTATCGAGATTGGCCGTGAGTTCATGTGGACTATCGAGCATCGCCAGAGGGGCCCCGCTGAGCACAATGATCCTCCCGGGTACCAGTCCAGAGCCGCCGTGGCGGTGAAAGCCCAGCGGCCCACAGGCAACGTGGCTGGCGCCGGCGGATTGGGCGTGGGACTAACCTATGAGCAATTGCAAGGCGTCAACAACATCATCGTGGGCAGCCCTGAAACCGTCACCCGAAAGCTGACTGAGATGATCGAGCGTCTGAGTCCAGGCTACCTGCATATCTACGGCAATGAAGGCGCGATGAAGCATAGTGACGTAATGCGGTCCATCGAATTGCTGGGCAAAGAGGTTATCCCCGCTCTCCACGAGATTCAATTGCAGCCATACGAGTCCAAGGGGAAGGCTGGTGCGGTGCCGACGACCGGAACGGGAGTTTAGCACCGTAAAGGACTTAACCACGAGACGACCAAAAAACTACCCCGCTCAGTTGAGCGGGGTAGTTTTTTGTCTTAGAATCAGAAGTTACTCAGGTCTGCGAACAGGGAACCGATCCGGGGAGGTCAACATCAAGTTCGATATTGGGCCACCCCGTTTCGAGCGAAAACGAAAAATCGGGGTTAGGGAACCAATGGTTTAGGAATGCAGCCCGGCAATGACCTCATCCGTATTTCGCACTTGCACCAACAGGGGCAGCACGTGGTCGATGGTCATCTGGTGAACGTCGATTTCGCCGGCGGTGCAGCAGTCGCTGACCACAACGCATTGAATGTCCCGGTTCTTTGCGTCCCTGGCTGTGCCTTCCACGCTCCGCTGTGTGGAAATGCCGCCCACCAATATTGTTTCGGTGCCCAAGGTCTTGAGTATCGCCTCGACGTTGGTGCCGTAGAAAGCGGTAAACCGGGGCTTGACCACCACCCAGTCGTCAGCCGTCGGCAGCAATTCGTCAATGAACTCGGTGGGTGTGGTGCCGCCAATCATTGGCGCGCCGCCACCACCGCCAACATCGGAGACCGTCTTCGGTGCGTCGGCGTTGTCGGGGCGCCGGTGAGTCGTTATGAAAATCATCGGTGTTCCCACCGAGCGGCAATGGGCGACCAACTTCTGAAAGCTATCGATTACTCCTTGCCGATTGGCAGGTATGTCATATGGAGGGCCTGCCCCTTTGGCCACCGCATTGATCATATCTATCAATATAAGACAGGTTTTTTTAGGGTCCAGTTGAATGGGGTCAGCCATAAGTTATCTCCTTTTGGCGTTTCCAAGCTATAAGAGAGATTTCAAGTCCGTCACCTAAAGATATTGGGTACCGGCAAGTTTCAGGCCTGAGCCAAGTAAGTTTCGGGACTGGCCATGAACTTGCTCCGACATTCCAGACCGCAGAAATACATCCAAAGCCCATTATGGAACATGCGAGTGCCCTGATTTGGGTCGACCTCAGTGGCTCCGTGCATCGTTTGGCCGGTCTGGTTTCGGGCTTGCTCTTCGTCGATTTCTTTTCCGCACACCGGGTCTTTAGCCATCTATCGTTCTCCAAAGAATCAGATTATTCGCTGCTTGTCCGTAAAACTGGGACAGTGCAACGTTAAGGGGCCGGGATCAGGGGCAAACCCAAGCGGACCTGTCCAGGGCTATCCAAAAGCGCCCTAGCCACGTTGGCCCGGTGCTCGAAGCTGGTCCCCAATCGCAATGTCCACGATGTTACCCTTCGGAACCATAGATGTAGGTCGAACTCCATCATGAAGCCGATGCCGCCATGGATGGACTGGGAGGACCGGACTACGGCTTCGCACTTATCGTTGCAGAAGGCTTTGGCTTGGGATACCTCCACCCCGGCAGGCATGCCTTGATCAATTTTCCACAATGCCTCGTAGGTCAGCATCTGGGCACCGTCCACCCAGATTGTCATATCGGCACAAAGGTGTTGTATCGATTGGAAGGAACCGATTGGCCTGCCGAATGCGACACGGTTTTTGGCGTATTCAATTGCCATGTCGGCGTCTTTCCTGGTAGCGCCCACCATCTGGGCACATAACAGAGCGGTCCCTCGCTCCAACATCCATTGAACTATGGGCCAACCTTGGTTCAGTCCACCGACCAAATTCGTCTTGGGTACTCGGACCCCGTCGAAGGTGACGCGGCTTTGCTTGTCCTTGGCCAACGTGGTCAATTGCGTGTTGGAGATGCCTGGGCTCCGGGTGTCTACCAAGAGCAGGGAGATTCCCTCGTTGTCCGCTGAAGCTGGCGCGGTCCGGCAGGCCACCAGACAGATCTCGGCTGCGCCCAGGTTGTCCACAAACATCTTGGTGCCTGAGAGCACGAATTGGTCGTCATCCTCGGTGGTCTGGATCTTGACTGCTTCTGGAATAAACCGGGGGTCGACCTCGGTGAAGGCCCAAGTAAGGATCAAGCTGCCGCTGCACACTCTGGGCAGAATTTCCTTCTTTTGTTCCTCACCGGCGTGTTCGGCAATGGTCAACGCCGTCATCATTGTGCTATGGAGCGGCACTGGTGCGATGGCCCGTCCGGCTTCTTCCAGAATTATCGCTAGGTAGGTCAAGGGCATTCCTTGGCCACCATATTCCTCGGGAAGGGCAAGACCGGTCCAACCCAATTCGGCCATTTTCTTCCAGAGCTCCGGAGGGTAGCCAACTTCGTCCAATTCCATGGCCCTAGCCAGACTGGGGGGGCACTCCCCCTCCAGAAATTCCCTGGCCAAGTTTTTTAGCATTTGTTCTTCTTCGGAAGGTAGTACGTCCATTGTGAATCCTCGTAGGTCCTGAGATCGCTGGGGACTAAAATCGGTTAACCAGGTGTTCGACGGCAATACCCGCCAAATCGTCTCTTATAATCTCGGATTATTCTCCTAGTCCCTTCGCTGACCGGGCTGACCGGAAGAGAGGAATACGCAGCGAGTCATAATCTAATCGCGCTATCCTCGGGGTAAACCGAGGCCGCGACGGGCCATCTGGTCGCGCATGACCTGAACGCTGCCGTGGTTGATTCCGGATTGGAACGACCCCATCAGGTTGTGGGCGAATAGGCCGTCCTCAATTGCTTCCTCGGAACCGTTCAAGAGTTGGGCGTATGGTCCTAAAATCTGGCTGATTGTCTCGGTGGTTCTAACGCCATGCTCTGGCGCCCACACCTTTTCCGCTGCGCCCTCGTAGGTAAAATTACCGTCCCGCTCCACGATGGACATGCTGCGGAGGGTCATGAGGCGGCAGACTTGGGCCTCGATCCAAAGTTCAGCCAGCTTGTCACGTACAGCCGGATCGTCGGCCAAGGAGTGGCCGTCCACCTTGTTTTCTTTGATCCAGTTGATGATGTCCTCGTCCCGGCGCACGGAAATCAGGTACCTGCTGGCGCCAACACGGTCCAAGTTCAAGCCCATGGCTCCCACGTACCACCCCTGGTTTTCCTCGCCCAGCATGGTAGATACCGGAATCCGTACGTCCTCGAAAAATACTTCATTAGTGCGCGGCATGCCATAAGTGGTTCCGACCGGCGCCGGGGGGTCGCTCTGGATTGTCCAAAGAGGTCGCACCGTAATTCCCGGAGTGTCCATGGGGACCAGGAAGATAGTGATTCCGCGGTGCCTCGGAGCATCTGGGTCGGTACGGCACATCATATAAATGTGAGTGGCGTAGTGGGCCGCCGATGTGTACATCTTCTGGCCGTTGATCACGAATTCATCGCCATCCCTGACGGCTCGGCATTGCAAGCCGGCCAAGTCGGCTCCGGCTTGAGGTTCGGTAAATCCTAGCGCGAAAATTATCTTGCCCGACAATAGACCAGGCAAGAATTCCTTCTTCTGTTCTTCTGTCCCCGCCATCAATATAGCCGGGGCCCCGCTGCCTGCTCCCCCCACGCCAATCCCGACGCGAGCGAACTCTTCTTCGACAATATACTGGTCAATGCGGCTTCCGCCCTGGCCGCCATACTCGGTTGGCCAGCTTATGCCTACCCAGCCATTGTCGGCCACTTTCTGCATCAGGGCGTCGTAGTTGGGACCCCGCCCGCCTTCCAGGGAACTCTCCAGCTCGGACATTACCTCGGGCGTGGCGTTATCCCGAATGAATTGGGCAACTTCATCGCGAAGGGCTTCTTGCTCAGCGGTTAGTCCAAAGTCCATGGTTTACCTCTTCAGGTCTGTTATACGAATTTTAAGGCCACTTCGTGCCTGAGTTACGGCTATAACTAATCAAGTGATTCCGCATTTGCCATTGTGCTGCGCCCTCACAACGGTGTCAAGAGGAAAGTGTAGCGCTGCGTCCCCGAGATAAGGTTGGGGCGGATATTTGGAAGAGACTTGAGGGAGCCCATTTGCCTGGAAAATTTGGCAACTCGGGAAACAATGATTGACCGTTACGTTGAGTGATAAATCCAAACCGGGAGGTCCGGCGGTGAACCAAATCCTCCCAACCCTCCTTTACAAAAGGAGGGCTTTTGGGTTCCCGGGCTCTGGGTTCCCGGGCTCGGTCGACGGTCTAAATGAAAGACGGGGATCTCGTTCTTTGATAAAGGGGATCTGGGTCCGGTTAAGCCGGTCAGTTCGCTTGAGTTATATCGGCCAAAATCGGCTTTAGAGCTTCGATCAAGGGCGGCAGATATTCTTCCCAATCGCCGATTATCCCATAGTCGGCAGCTTTGAATATCGCTGCCCGGCGGTTCTTATTAATAGCTATAATTACGCCAGCCTTCTGGATGCCAACAGTGTGGTTGAAGGCTCCCCGTATGCCCACTGCCAGGTATACTTTTGGCGCAATGGTTCGACCGCTGATGCCGACCTGGATCTGGTGAGCCAGCCATCCCGAGTGGACCGCGTTTCGGGTCGTGGCGATACTCGCGCCGATTGCGCTGGCCATGCCGTAAATCGTTGGTAGATTTTCCGCTCCACCGATTCCCATCCCCACACCCAACACCACGGAAGCTTGGGAGAGGGCTATCCCGCCTGGGTCTTCTTCCAATCGCTCTTCCACCAGTTGAATGTCGTTACTGGTTTCGCTCGTAATGTCCAGAGCTTCCACCAAAGCCTTGGCATTGGGCTCAGGTTCTGCAGGCGTCAGAAGTCCGGGACGCATGGTCACCATGTTGGGCAGGGTTTTCGACAATATGGGCGCCAGAACATTTCCCCCCAAAGCAGGTTTTAGCTGCACCAACCGGCCTTCTTCGTCAATCTCCAGATCGATGGCGTCGCCGGTCAGGCCCAAAGAAAGCCGCGCCGCAATCCTGGATGCCAAGTCCCGGCCATCGGCGGTCGAGGCGAATAGCACAGCATAGGGCTGGGAATCCTGTATGGCCTGGGCCAACGCATGAGCGACGGCCACACTGTACACTGGGCCGAGGGAAGTGTTGTCCAAAGTCAATACACGGTCCGCCCCTTGGGCCGCAAGCTCGGCGATAAACTCTTCGTCGGACTTGCCCAACAATACGGCGGCAACTTCGCTCTTCGTCGTGGCGGTCAATTCACGGGCTTTGCCCAGCATTTCCAGGGTTACCCGGCGCAGTCCTCCTTGAAAAGTTTCGGCCACCACCCAGATGCTCTGGTTGCGGCTATCCGGATATCTGGTACTGGCGCTGGCAGCCGCAGTTAACGAACCTTCCCCTTCAGCTAACTCCAGCAGCCGGCTTTTTAACAAATCCGCTATTTGGGCTGCGGAAGCCGCAGGAGAGTCGGCCTCGATGATCAAGCCCAAACGGTCGGGTTCAACGAGCCGGATGTCTTGAACGTAGGTGGGTGAACCCTCAGCCCCGAACTGGGATGGATCGGTGGAGAGTTGGGCGCAGTTCAGTTCTTCCACCGGCATTTCTTCCGCTTGGGCCAACTCATCTTTGCCAGGGTAAGCCTCGGCGGCGACGCCCTCAGTGACGCAGGCCACCGCTGGAAGGGGGCATCGGATCACCTGATAGCCCTCATCGGTAACTCGCTCTGCCAGGAATGCAGTTCTATCTGCCTCCAGGTCCAGCTTACGGACTTGGCCAACGTGACGGATGTGCATCAATTCCGCTATTTCAGGTCCCACCTGACCGGTCTCGGCATCGGCGCTGTTCCGCCCGCAAATGATCAGGTCCGGTTCCTCGCGGCCCAATGCAAAGGCTAAGGCGCGGGCGGTGGCCAACGTGTCGGACCCGGCAAGTGCTCTGTCGCTAATCAGTACGGCCCGGTCAGCCCCCAAAGCCAGGCATTGGGTTAAACCCTCCTTGGCGTTGGGCGGTCCCATAGATATGACCACAACTTGGTCGTCTGGTGCGGATTTCAACTCAACGGCCCGCACCAGCCCTAGAAGGTCAAAGGGGTTGATTTCAGAGGGCACACCATCCCGGATGATCGTTTTCTGCTCGTAGTCGAATTGGATGCGGGAAACGACTGGCACGTACTTTACGCATACAGCAATCTTCATAGCTAAGCTATTCCTTTATGGACACGAATGTGTATGAACACCAACGTTCAGGAAAAACTACGATCGTTCTCTGCCCCGTCTATCCGGCCGCCTCTGTTTGCTGGAAGTCGCGGCGTGTTTAACCCGATAATTCCTTTCGCACTTGAGTTGTCATTCGGTCCAACTCTTGGCTAAAGGATACCGGGTATCTCGGTGGGTCGGAAAGCGCTTTGTGCTTGTCGTCCAGCTTAGCGAAATCTTGTTGGAATTGCTCACGGACTTGGGACAGGGACGGATGTGGACTGGACAAGCGTCCATTGGTCATTACCTGGCTGAGCAACGGCTCCGAACCTTCTATGGTTTCGTCTTGTATTCCCACAACGTCTTCGACAAATTTGCCGTATTCGTCAGTGAAACGAAAGACCTGCTTTGCACCGGGCATGGATACCTTGTCCACGCTAAGTTTCATGACGCCACGACCGTCGTAGCATACCAGCTTATAAGCCATGTCCGACCATGGAGCATCGGCGGAAACCCCTGCCTTGGTGCCCACCCCGTACATGTCTATGGGCGCATCGGCCCGGTACAAACCTTCTAATTCAAATTCGTCCAAGCCCCCGCTTGCCACGATTCTAACGTAGTCCAGGTTTGATTCATCCAGTATCTGGCGCACCTGGCGGCTCAAAGACTCGAAATCGCCCGAATCAAGGCGCACACCAAAAAGGCGGTGCCCTTCGGACGCCATCTCTTTGGCCACTTTCGCCGCCGTGTGTGCCCCGTTGACGGTATCGTAGGTGTCCAGCAACAGGATGGAGCGGTCGGGGAACGCTTGAGCGTAGGCCCTGAACGCCTCCAACTCGCTAGTGAAACTGGAAACGAAAGAGTGGGCCATCGTGCCTGCCGGCGGGATGCCGTAGCGTTTGGCAGCGAGGACGTTACTGGTTGACTGGAACCCCCCAATGTAGCTGCACCGGGCCATTTTCAATGCGGCATCGGTCCCCTGAGTGCGCCGGGACGCAAAGTCGCTTATAGTCCTGCCCGGCACTGCCCAAACGCAGCGAGAGGCCTTGGTTGCCAGCAGAGTTTGGAGGTTGATCTGGTTGACGATGAAAGTTTCCACCAACTGGGCTTCGATTATCGGAGCGGTGACCTCCAACGGAGGCTCATCGGCGAAGAATATCCGGCCTTCTGGAATGGCCCTCAC
Source organism: Dehalococcoidia bacterium (assembly GCA_963665155.2). Lineage (GTDB taxonomy): Bacteria > Chloroflexota > Dehalococcoidia > Lucifugimonadales > UBA3495 > UBA1141. Next base: position 375,067 of record OY761986.2, read on the forward strand.
GCTGCCGGTGAATTTCAGGGCGCTGAGGAATTCCAAGAATTCGTCGGAAAAGGGACCCAACGACCGTAAATAATCCACGCTGGACGGACTAAAGCTCAGGTTGGCCAGGTAATCCAGAACGTCTTGCAATCCGGCCGCCACGAAATAACCCCGGTTTGTGGGATAGTTGCGAATGAACAGGCTAAAGGTCGCCGTTTGAGCCATTCCCTGGTTGAAATAGGCTTGGGCCATAGTCAACTCGTACAGGTCGGCAAATAATCCCAGGTCGTCTACAGGGAGAGGAAGGTCGGGATTTTCCATTAGCATTAATCCATAGCCTATCGGGAAGGGTAAATATTGTATTTATTATGGTTGAAACCGACGGTTGGGCACTATTATCTTGTGACCTCAAAAGGTCTGTCAACAAAAACAGGATCACGCTCAGGGTCACGCATATTTATTAGTCAATAATACTTAATGATACTTAATGAATGCTGCTTAATTTAGTATATTCTCCGGCCATCGGACCAACCTTCCGGATTCTCAGGCGCGACGAGTTTGACTCCCCGAGGCTGTTGTAACTAAATTTGCAGAGATTACTGCAACCCAACCCAATCGACGTAATGCTGGAGAATGTGATGTCAATCTCCTGCCACCTTTAACGCAGGCGATAGGATGGATTTCCATCGCCGCCATTCACTCCAGGCGAATCGGACCATTGGCAATTAGCTGTACTGGCAAGTGGCTTCGAACACGTCGCAGACTTTCAGCACTGTATCTGGAAAATCCAGGGAATATATGTTTACGAAAACTTCCTTTGATTTGACGATTTACACTAATGTATTTAATGAAAAAACTGAAATACGGAGCCGTCCACGCCTGGCAATTTGTTATGCGAAACTTGACACACCCGCCCAGTACGGGTACCATTTTGTCATTAACAAACTAGGTCAAACTGAATAACCCTTTATCCAGAACGGCAGAGGGCACGGCCCGACGAAGCCTGGCAACCGATCTTAGAGAGCTGGTTTACCGTCCGGTGATTTATGGCCCTGACGGTACGCAGGTTAATTAGGAAACGGTGCTAACTCCGGCGTTCATCCAGCATGAATTTGGTAAATTGCTTGATGGGCGAAAGATGAGGGGCGTGGGGTAATTTTGAGCTTCTCGCCTTGGGAAGCTTTTTTTATGCCCATTGGAAACCACGTATCTTATAAAGCGGAATAGAAAACAAACCGCCTACTCGGCAAACTCGCGTGGTTTTGGCCCGGTTTTGGTGTGGATTTAATGACGCTCGTGATAGTGATGCAGGATGGCTGAAACAGAAATCCGGCCTATTCGATGGTCGGGTGAAAATTTGGAACTGCTGGACCAGACTCTGCTGCCTCAAGAAGAGGCCACCGTCCTTGTCAGCACCTATCAGCAAGCAATCGAAGCCATCCGCACTATGCGGGTTAGGGGCGCGCCGGCGATCGGGGTAACGGCGGCCTACGCAGTGGCCTTGGCCGCCCGAGATATACAAACATCTGGGCGCCAAGAGTTCATTGCGCAACTCGAATCCGCAGGAGCGGAAATTGGGGCGGCCCGCCCAACGGCGGTCAACCTCCAGTGGGCGGTGCGGCGTATGCTGGACGTCGCTGCTGCTGAAACAGAAGCGAGCCGAATCGCAACAAGCCTCTTGGATGAAGCAAAGCGGGTTCACCAAGAAGACGAAGAAATAAACCGGCGAATGGGTGCTTTCGGGAAAGAGTTGATTCCAGACGGAGGATCGGTGCTGACCCACTGCAATGCTGGCGCATTGGCCACAGCGGGTTTCGGAACAGCAGTTGGCGTTATCCGCGCTGGTTGGGAAGAAGGCAAGCGCTTCCAAGTTTTTAACACCGAGACACGCCCGTTTTTGCAGGGTGCCAGATTGACCGCTTGGGAGTTCCAAAAATTGGGAATCCCATCCAAGTTAATCGTAGATTCGGCGGCGGGCATGCTAATGAGGCAAGGGCAGATTGGCTGCGTCATTACCGGAGCGGACCGCATTGCCGCAAACGGAGATACTGCTAATAAGATCGGGACTTATTCCTTGGCGGTGCTGGCACGGGAAAACGGGATACCCTTCTACGTGGCGGCGCCAATCAGTACCATCGATTTTAGTCTAAGCGAAGGCGATCAGATAGAAATAGAAGAAAGGCCCGAAGAAGAGGTTACTCATCTTCAGGGCGTGGCCATGGCTCCTTTGGGTGTACAAGCCCTAAATCCGGCATTCGACGTCACGCCAAACGGCTACGTGAGCGCCATAATCACCGAAGTTGGCATAGCCCGGGCACCTTATCTCGAATCTCTAATATTGGCGTCGAGTGGATAACCCCAGCCCTGTGGCTTGAGTCTGGTGGTACCGGCGCAGGGGCGGTCCGACTGAAACTAGGAATGATGGCAAACAACAAAGCGACTATAGGCATTATTGGCGGCAGCGGCCTCTATGAGATGGAAGGTTTGTCGGGGGTAGAAACGGTAGACGTTGAAACCCCATTTGGTGAACCCAGCGATTCTATAGTTTTGGGGGAGTTGAGCGGCGTTCCCGTGGCTTTCCTACCGCGTCATGGCAAAGGGCACCGGATTAATCCAACGATGATACCGGTCAGGGCCAACATATTTGCCTTGAAAAGCCTCGGCGTGGAGAGAATAATTTCCGTTAGCGCTGTTGGTAGCCTGAAACAGGAACTGGCGCCTTTGGACATGGTCGTACCCGATCAACTGATTGACCGTACCCGTTTGCGCGAGAGCACCTTTTTCGACGAAGGATTGGTGGCTCATATCAGTTTGGCCGAACCGTTTTGCCCCGCTTCGAGCCAGGCACTTTACCAGAGTTCCCAAGAGTTGGGCGTTAACTCTCATTCGGGGGGCACCCTGGTAGTGATGGAAGGCCCAGGGTTCTCCACCAAGGCCGAGTCTTTCATGTACCGGTCATGGGGAGCGGACATAATTGGAATGACCGCATTACCCGAGGCAAAATTGGCCCGGGAGGCGGAGATTTGCTACACCACCATGGCCTGGGTCACCGATTATGACTGCTGGCACGAAGAAGAAGCGCCGGTAACCGTGGAAATGATAGTGGGTAACCTGCTCAGGAACGTCGCCGTTTCCAAAGAGCTATTGCGAAAGGTAGTACCCTCACTGACCGGGGACCGCAACTGTGCTTGCGGTACGGGACTGAGGGATGCCATCATCACTTCCCCAGATCGGGTTGACGAGGATTTCAAGAAAAAGATGGCGCCGATAGTTGGAAAGTATCTTGGTTGACCCTTCGGGTAATCCGCTGGATTAGCGCCATAGTATCCAAATCACGACGTATTGATTCCCAAGGAGGCAAATTATGCCCAGGCAAGACTCTGGTGAACCTTATTTCCGTGTAAGCTCCAACGAAGCTAATACCATGCTGAGCGCCGATCCCGATGCCTACGTGGTAGTCGACGTGCGCCGGGACGACGAATGGGTAACAGGTCACCCCACGGGAGCGATTCACATTCCAATAGACGATCTTCCCGGCCGCATTGAAGAAGTGCCTCAGGATAAAAAGGTGTTGTTCATATGTGCGGCAGGGGTTCGAAGCGGCCTGGCTTGCGAGATGGCTGCTTCAATGGGATACGATTCCGAAAACCTGTTCAATGTAGAAGATGGGGTACCAACGTGGATGGAGGGCAACCACCCCACATCCTTCGGGGAGTAACCCAACTGTTGAATCACCAGAAACAAGGAACAAACTAAGAGCCCCACTGGGCAAATAAACTAATCATTTGCCACGCTGTACCAGAGGAGTAGATTTTTGGCATCACAAAAGACAACCGGAGACGTTAAGGATTTGTCCCTAGCCGGAGACGGAGTAAACCGAATCGAGTGGGCTGCACGGGAAATGCCCGTGCTGAGGCTTATCCAAGAGCGCTTCCAAAAAGAAAAACCCCTGGCTGGCGTGCGCATGGCGGCATGCTTGCACGTAACTTCGGAAACAGCCAACCTGGCATTGGCCTTGAAAGAAGGTGGCGCCGATCTGGTGGTCTGCGCTTCCAATCCCCTTAGCACTCAGGACGAAGTCGCAGCCGCGCTTGTCCAAGAATATGGGATACCCACCTACTCTATAAAAGGCGAGAACGACGAAACATATTACAAGCACTTGAGCTCCGCCTTGGACCATGGGCCCCAGGTCACCCTGGACGACGGTGCGGACTTGGTGACGATGTTACACCGCCAACGCTCCGACTTACTGGGCGACGTGATTGGAGGCACCGAAGAAACCACCACCGGCGTGATCCGGTTGACTGCTATGGCTAACGATAAAAAGTTGCTCTACCCCGTAATTGCGGTTAACGATGCGGAGACCAAGCACTTTTTCGACAATCGCTACGGTACCGGTCAGAGCACCCTCGACGGAATAACTAGGGCCACCAATATCCTTTGGGCGGGCCGCCGGGTCGTTGTGTGCGGCTACGGTTGGTGCGGTAGGGGTGTCGCTTCCCGCGCCCGGGGCATGGGGGCTCATGTAATCGTTACCGAAGTAAACGCCGTTCGGGCATTGGAAGCCGTCATGGATGGTTTCACCGTGATGACCGGCATGGAAGCAGCCAAAGTAGGCGAAGTTTTCATAACTGTGACCGGCGGGATACATACCGTCAGCAAAGAGCAGATGGAGATAATGTCAAACGGCGCGATTCTGGCCAACAGCGGTCACTTCAACGTAGAAATCGACATCCCTGCATTGCAAGAGATGGCCGTCTCTCACCGTGAGATAAGGCCCTATGTCGAAGAATACGTCCTGTCAAACGGCAATAAGCTATATTTGCTGGGAGAAGGCCGTCTGATCAACTTGGCTGCAGCCGAGGGACATCCATCGGCAGTCATGGACATGAGTTTCGCTAACCAGGCTTTGGGCGTTGAGTACATACTTAAGAATCAAGGCAAACTAGAGCCCAAAGTTTACGGTGTTCCTTATGAAACCGATCAAGAGGTTGGCCGACTGAAGCTGGAATCAATGGGTATCCACATAGATACCCTAACGGCAGCCCAACAGAAATATCAAGATAGCTGGGAAGAAGGGACCTAAGTCCTCACCCCCGCAGGAGAAAATATTTATGGGAATGTTGTTTAACGAATCACCCAAATACCTACTGACTTCCGAGTCCGTGACGGAAGGACACCCAGATAAGCTGTGTGACCAAATATCCGATGGCGTGCTGGACGCAGTCCTGAGAGGAGACCCGATGGGCCGGGTGGCTTGCGAGACCGCAGTCACAAATGGTCTTGTTGTAGTGATGGGAGAAATCACGACCTCATCATACGTAGACGTGCCTGCCGTGGTGCGGGATACTTTGCGTAGAGCGGGATACACCAACTCGGATTACGGCATCGACGCCAAAAGCTGCGGCGTTACGGTGTCCATCCAGGAGCAATCGGCCGACATTAACGCTGGCGTGAGCCAAGCGCTGGAAGCCCGCGGCGATAGCGGCAGTCAAGCTGACCTAGACTCTACCGGCGCTGGCGACCAAGGAATGATGGTCGGCTTCGCTTGCAACGAGACCCCGGAATTGATGCCTTTGACCGTCAGCTTGTCCCAGAAACTCGTACAAAAACTGAGTACGGTCAGAAAAGAAGGGATCTTGCCCTACCTTAGGCCGGACGGCAAGTCTCAAGTCACAGTCGAATACCGGTACGGCGTTCCCCACCGTGTGGACACAGTGGTGATCAGCGCCCAGCACAACCCCGATGTTACCCAAGAACAAATGGCCAAGGATATTACGGAAAAAGTTATTCGCGAGATCGTGCCAGCCGAGCTTCTGGATGAGAATACCAAGATATTGGTAAATCCCAGCGGAAGGTTCGAGATTGGTGGACCTGCTGGAGACTCTGGTCTTACCGGACGCAAAATTCTGGTAGACACTTATGGTGGGATCGCTCGTCACGGCGGCGGCGCATTCTCGGGTAAGGACCCGACCAAAGTCGACCGTTCTGCTGCCTACGCCGCCCGGTATGTGGCCAAGAACTTGGTGGCTGCTGGATTGGCGGACCGTGCGGAAGTATTAGTGTCTTACGCCATCGGCGTGGCAACGCCTATCTCTGTAGCAGTGGAGACTTTCGACACCAACCGCGTTGACAGCGATACCATACACAGTCTGGTTGAAAAGCACTTCGATCTTCGTCCCGCAGCGATTATCCGCGACCTGGATCTAAGGCGGCCTATATACCAGCCTACCGCCGCCTATGGGCACTTTGGCCGGGATGATCTGGATCTAACCTGGGAAAAGACCGACAAGGCAGATGCGTTGCGAGCTGACGCAGGTCTGTAACCCGACACAAAGACGGAGCCTAAGTCTCGTCTAAGTTGACTATTGGGCTAAGCCGATTACTCGCCATCAATATGTGGACCGCATTGCCTAGGGTTTTGCGGTCCCATTTGGCGAAATACCGAGATACTCGTTGCGCCCGTGGCCTACCGATCCGGTCGCGGATGCATACTGGTGTTTGATCAATCATCCGTCGAAAGGGTCGAAACCCAATCGCAATGGTCCGCCCACTCCTAAGAACGGGGATGTCTCCGGTCTTCGTCAGAAAGACCAATGCCTAAAGCACTGCCCCATTTGCCCCCTGTAATGCTCATGGAATAGCATAGGGTTCACAATCCCATCGGGAGCAAGCCCATTGATAACAAACTCTATGCCAGGGCCCCAGGACTTCGAGGGCGTCATGCACCGGACAATCCGACTGGTGGGTGCCAACGTTCCTCGGGCGACACTCCAAAAAGTAGCGGAGCTACTCCAAACCCTGCGCTGGGAATTTAAAGATTACGGCGTCAATCTTTATTTCCTGGTCAACAACAACGGTAGTGTCGACTGTGCCACCGAATGGTCGGGTAAGGTCGATGGCGTGATTACCATGAACGCCTCGACATTTCACGATGCTGCCTACGGTAAAGCGAACTTGGGTACTGCCATGCTAATGGGTAAGATTCGCATCCAAGGCATCTCTCCCATCAAATTGGGCAAGTTCAATTCATTGTTAAAACCGTTCCTGGATAGTTATCGTCAGGCGTGCGGCGAGTTGTATGACCCCGCAGGGTGAGCCCCGGTACGTGCAGGAGGCCGAGGGTGACCTCGGCGCACTTGAAAGTAAACATGTTGCGATAATCGGTTACGGCAACTTGGGTCGACCTCTTGCATTAAACCTTAGGGACAGCGGTGTAGCGCCGATTACAGTGGCTGATTTGCCTGGCTCGGCTTGGGCGCAGGCTTTGGCCGATGGCTTTGCTGTGAAGCCGGTGGCGTCGGCAACGGCATGTGGAGAAATCGTTTTCATCTTACTGCCCGACGAGCTAGCTGCGGCAATATATCAAAACGAAATTGCTCCATCCCTTGCGCCGGGATCGGCGATTGTCTTCGCATCGGGTTTCAACCTCGCTTTCAGAAAGATTTGTCCTGCCTCGAACCTGGACGTTTTGTTGCTTGCTCCACGTATGATGGGCTCGGCAATCCGAGGAATGTACCGCAACGGTTTGGGTTTCCCTTCCTTCGTTTCCTTGGAGCAGGATGCTACCGGCACGGGATGGAGAGTGCTGTGTGCTCTGGCGAAAGCTGTTGGATCATTGCGGGCGGGTGCCTTGACCGTTAGTGCCGTTCAAGAAGCCCAGTTGGACCTTTTCGTGGAGCAGACTGTTGGACCGGATCTGGCCAGTGCTATTCTCACCGCTTTCCAGGTCGGTGTGGATGCGGGTTTGCCGCCCGAAGCATTGCTCCTCGAGTTATATATGTCCGGGGAGATGGCCACAACTTTCCAGACCATGGCCGACATGGGGTTTTTCCAGCAGGTGAAACAACACGGATTTGCGGCGGCATACGGCGGTATGATCCGGTTTATGGGTTTGGACCGCGAGACGCGCGCTCAGGACTATAAAAAGGTACTCCAGGAAATCACCCATGGTGATTTCGCCAATGCTCTTGGCGAGGAAGTCGAGGCCGGGTTTCCATCCCAACCACTGCTGGATGAAATGCTCGATGGCAACAACCCCATCAGCCAGGCCGAGGACCGGCTACGAAAGTCCATGCGATTGGGAGACTCTGGCAAAAAAACGAACTAAGGCAATGTGATACCTTCATCGCTGGCCAAAGTCCGGCTTGGCACGCCGCCCTTGTCTTGAGCCTACAAGATCACAGCGATCCTCACACCTAATACCGCAGCGCTGGCTAGTTGAAATTCATCCACCAACTCAATCCCTCTTTGATCGCCAACTTGATCCCAAATCCCAGACAATAGCATTTTGTTCTTGTGGGAATCTTGTCCGCGGGTAACAGAATTACTGAGGCAACAGGCTTCCATTTTTATGTTTCGTCGATACACCGTCATCCGACATCCTCTTGAGAACGTCTACACGCCCCGGTTTAAGCCGACTTTTTGTGCTGACCTGAAGGGCGGTTTGCGATCGCAAGAGTAGCCCTACGTTCCTGAAATTGCTGATTTGGGAGAAGCCTCCAAATGGTGGTTGCCCGACTAATAATCTATAATCAACCGGAACACTCCAGCAACAAAAGATGTAACCCTAAGACTAGGAGCCACCATGACCACTAAAATACGTTTTGGCACCGACGGATGGCGAGCCGTTATTGCCGAAGACTTCACCTTTGAAAACGTGGCCCGCTGCGCCCAAGGCCTGGCCGATTATCTAAAGTCTAGGGGGACTTTCGCCCGAGGCTTGGTAGTGGGATATGACACCAGGTTTCTGTCTCGAAATTTTGCCGAAACCGTTGCCAGCGTCTGCGCCGGGAACGGCATGCCAGTATTCTTGTGCGAGAAAGCTGCACCCACCCCGGTGGTCAGTTTCAACGTGCTCCACAGCCAAGCGGCCGGAGCCGTGATAATTACGGCCAGCCATAATCCAGGAATCTGGAACGGATTTAAATTTAAGCCCGAGTACGCCGGAAGCGCCACCCAAGAGATCACTGACGACTTGGAAAAAGCCATCGAGACCGCTGTACAACCAAGGTTCACCGACCTGCAATCGGCCCGAAATGACGGCTTGTTAGTTGACATAAATCCTGACCCGGCTTACTTTCAGCGCATTGAAGAGTTGATCGACCTGACGGCCATCAGGCAAGCGGGGTTGAAGGTATTGGTGGATGCAATGTTCGGCGCGGGTGGTGGCTACATCCCTGCCATATTGGCTGGTGGCGCCACTGCGGTAGATGAGATGCATGGCCTGCCAAACCCGGCCTTCCCTGGAATGGAGCAACCGGAGCCCATTGGCCACAACCTTACTGGCCTAATGAAGCGAATTCCCGATGAAGGTTTCTCTTTGGGACTGGCTTTGGATGGCGATGCCGACCGTCTGGGAGTGGTGGACGAAAAGGGCCAGTTTATTACTACGCTTGAAGTGTTTTCATTGTTGGCCCTGTACCTCTTGGAGAGCAAAGGATTACGAGGGGCGCTGGTGAAGGGCGTCACCTCCTCTATGATGCTCAACAAACTCGGCATCAAATTTGGCGTCGATGTCCACGAAATGAAGGTCGGATTCAAGCACATCGGCCCCAAGATGTCGGAGGTGGATGCGTTGATGGGGGGAGAAGAAAGCGGCGGTTTTGCTTTCCGAGGTCACATTCCCGAGCGGGATGGAATTCTCAGTGGCTTGTACTTTTTAGAGTACATGGCCCGAAGCGGGAGATCCCCATCGGAACTCATAGACGAACTGTTTGGCCAAGTGGGTTCCCACTATTTTAATAGAAGGGACGTTAGCTTCGATCCCGGGGAATGGGAGAGAATCAGTGCATTGCTGCGCAGTGAGAACCTGACAGAATTGGCTGGAATGACCGTGCGGAGCACCGACGAGATTGACGGCAGGCGACTGTTCTTCGATGATGCCTGGCTGGCCTCCAGGTTCTCGGGAACGGAGCCGCTGCTGCGAATCTATGCCGAGGCGGACCACCCTGACAAGGTGGAATCGTTAATCGACGCAGCAGCAGAGTACCTCGGGGTTTAGGCCTACCTGGTTTGGTACTGTAACCGAAAAACCGCCAGCCAGGTCTAACGCTTGGTGTATTGAGGGGCTCGCCTAGCTCGTTTCAACCCGTATTTCTTGCTTTCTTTAATACGTGCGTCCCGGGTGATCCACCCGGCGCGGCGAAGTTCTGGCTTCAAGGCTTCATCGTAGACGACTAAGGCCCTGGATATGCCATGGCGAATCGCTTCGGCTTGGGAATTTACCCCACCGCCCAGCACCCGTACAACCACTCTGAACCGGTTTACAGTGTCGCTAACTCTAAACGGCTCGTTGATTATTCGTTGCCACGGTGCCCAGTTGAAGTACTCGTCCATAGGCTTGCCGTTGACCAGTATCGGGCCGCCTTCGTCCAAGTATAGACGCACCTTGGCGATGGACGTCTTACGTTTCCCCGTTCCGTAGAAGTATTCCTGTTGAGCTGGAGCCTGTACCAAGTTATTTACCTACCCTTAGTTTCGTTTTGCCAACCCAGTTAGGTTGTCGGTTCGCTAACCTCAGCTTGATCTTTGACCTGGGCTTGGTGGGGATGCTCCCCTCCGGCAAAGACCTTCAAGCGCCGGAGCATCTGGCGCCCTTGGTGGTTGCGGGGCAACATACCTTTGACCGCCAGGGTGATGACGCGCTCGGGATGGTTCTCAAGCACGTCCCGTAGTTTAAAGCTCTTGAGGTTTCCAACGTAGCCGCTGTGGCGGTAGTAGGTCTTCTGCAGTAGTTTTTTCCCGGTTACCCTGATCCGAGATGCGTTCAGTACCACCACAAAGTCACCGGTAAGAGTATGGGCGGTGTAAGAAGGTTTGTCCTTCCCTTGGAGCGCTACTGAAATGTCCCTGGCAATTCGCCCCAATGTTTGACCTGTGGCGTCCATTACCCGCCACTTGGCCTCTACCTCTCCGGGTTTAGGAAAATATGTGCTAGTTCGTTTCATGATTGCCTACACCAAGTTAGCCGACCCTGGAAGTTTCCCAACCGGGTCGGGTTTAATAAGAATAGATTATAGCCTAATAATCCGGGTCGCGTTGGTTAGGTTTACTCTCAGCCTTAAATGGTATTCGATTGCCGTAAATTCTACCAGTCACTTGGGGAGGAGTCTTAGTCTCCTACTTGGGAACCGGCCGGGCTGTCGTTGTTAATTAAGGAATCGTAGTTCACCCGCATCAGGCACAACCCGCGGGCTGGCAATACCGGGGCTTGCACCCCATTGACTGGTTCTCCTTTCAGATATTGCCTAACTACAGACTCCGGGCACAGTGACTCCGGGTAGTGTCCCAAGCCCATCTGCACCAAAATAGAGGTAGCCTTCCGGATCTGGTGCCTTAGGAAACCATTGGCCTCGCATTCCACGATTACGGTGTCTTCTTCTTGCCAAACGTCCCAGCGGTATACGATGCGCACCGCACTTTTCTCTAAGGGATGGCCTGCGGCCAGCGCCCGGAAATCGTGAACGCCGACAAAACCTTGAGCCGCCTCCGACATTTTCGATACCGTTAACTCTTGCCTGACCCAATGGTGGGTCATACGACGGAGCGGCGAGGGCCAAGGAGCAACTAGAATTCTGTAGCGATATATCCGGCTGGTTGCGCTCCTACGTGAGTTGAAATCCGCTGAAACATGACTTGCTGATTGAACCTTAATATCCGGGGGCAGGTAGTAATTCAGCGCCTTTGGAAACGTCTCCGCCAGATGGCCACTTGAGGTGAGAAAGTCTACTACTTGGCCTTGGGCATGCGTTCCCGAGTCGGTCCGGCTTGCGCCGCGGACACGGATTTGTTCTCCTGTTAACTTAGCAAGTCCAGTTTCTAATTCACCTTGTATCGTGGGATCGGACGACTGAAGTTGGAACCCGTGATAGTTGGTTCCATCGTATTCAACAACCAGACATAACCGTCGATAGTTGAGGGTGCTTGCCGTTTGTGCGGGTTCGCACAATGATCCCGTATCAAGATCGCTGGAGGGCTCAACCTTTGGTTCGGTTCTTGACTCCAACTGTCCTGAAACCTGATTAGACCAACTCGATGATGGCCATTTCCGCTGCATCCCCTTGGCGAGGGCCCAGCTTTATGATCCGGGTGTAACCACCTCGCCGGTCTTCGTACCTGGGAGCCACATCATCAAAAACTTTCTCTACGGTGTTCTTATCCGGCACCTGGGACAACGCCAATCGGCGGTGATGTAATGTCCCTTTTTTTCCGTGGGTGATCAACTTCTCGGCCACTACCCTGGTTTCTTTGGCCTTAGCCAGGGTAGTGGTAATCTTCTCATGAAGGATCAATTCGGAAACCAAACCCCGCAATAATGCGATTCGTTGATCCCGGTATCGGCTGAGCTTTCTACCTGCTACGCGATGCGATGGCATACCTTTTTGGACTACTCCTCGTCGTCTTCCGCTTCATCGATGTCATCAGACTCATCGTCCCCGTCTGCTTCTTCGTCATTCTCGGAAGAATCGTCTTCATTTTCGACCGCCGAATTATCATTCCCGCCAATAAGTTCGCCAATATCATCAGCAGACAAATTGTCCATAGAATCTTCTTGATCGGGATCGTCCGCGCTCGCCAAGGCAACTGCCGAACCTTCTCCGGCAACACCGCGTTGGGGCGTAATCCCGCGCTCGGCTAGCCTCTCCCGCAGTTCGACCAGAGATTTTTCGCCGAAGTTTCGAATCTTGAGTAACTCGTCGTCGGGCATTTCCAGAACTTCGCCCACCTTTGTGATATGGGCTCGTTTTAGGCAGTTTAAGGTTCTGGGTGAAAGATCCAACTTCTCGATGGGGGTTTGGTAAATTTCCGGTGAGACGACCAAAGTTGGCCGTTCCACTCTAACCTCCGCAACTCGGTCAATGTTAGTGAAGAGGAAAAAGTGGTTGACCAGGTCGTCGGCCGCTTCCCGCACCGCATCCACCGGTTTAATGGTGCCGTCGGTCCAAACTTCCAGCACCAGCCTCTCATAGTCGGTGATCTGCCCCACCCTGGTACGCTCAACGCTGTAGTTCACCTTTCGCACAGGGCTAAATATAGCGTCTATGGGAAGTACGCCCAACGGGGGGTTGCTGGTGCCGTCACTCTGGGCCGCCTGTTGGTAGCCTACCCCTTGTTCCACGTTGAACTCGATGGAAAGGTGTGAGTCTTCCGAGTCCAGAGTGGCAAGCAGGAGTTCCGGATTTACAATCTCAAAATCGCTGGAGGTTGCAATGTCGCCAGCACAAACTCGGCCTTCTCCGGTAACGTCCAGACGCATCTTCCCAGCCCTTCCCGACTGGGCCCTGATACGGATTCGTTTGATATTCATGAGAAGTTCCATTACTTCTTCTTTAACACCTGGAATGGCCGTGTATTCGTGGACAACTTCGTCTATTTTCACCCACGTAATCGCGCTGCCATTGGTGGAGCTAAGAAGAATACGGCGCAGGGGATTGCCTATGGTGAGCCCGAAACCTCGCTGGAGGGGCTCTACCGCGATCTTTCCATAATTGTCGTCGGATTCCAGAATGTGGACATCGGGATTTATGGACTCCGACCCACCTTCCGCGGGTGCGGAAGGGAGGATAATGGTTTCTAACATCTGGTTTTCTACCTCGAGTAAAACTCTACAATCAATCGGGAGTCTATGGTCTTCTGCAGGTCCTCATCGGATGGAAGGGACATTACCCGACCGCTCATCTCGGATTGATTCAAGTCGAGCCACGCCGGAACAGGCCTTTTGGGAATGCCATCGGTGCGCTCTTTAAAGAAATCTGTGGATTTTATCGACTCCTTCCAGGCAATTTCATCTCCGATTTTGACTAGATAGGATGCTATGTCGGTTTTCGTGCCATTGATTCGGAAGTGACCGTGGTTCACAATCTGCCGAGCCTGTTTTCGCGAGTCCGCGAAACCCAGCACGAAAATGACGTTGTCTAGCCGTCGCTCCAGCGTACGCAGAAGGTTCAAACCAGTTATACCTGGGGTGTTAAAAGCGTCGGCCATGTAACGCCTGAACTGGGACTCATACACGCCATAGATGTATTTGGCTTTTTGCTTCTCAAGAAGATGAACCCCGTAATCGGAAGGCCTCCGGCGTCGGCGGCTCTGATCACCTGGGGTGGTTCGGCGTCTTTCGAAAGCGCAACGGGGCGTAAAACATCGATCGCCCTTCAGGAATAATTTTTCTCCGGCCCTGCGGCACAAACGGCAGGATGGTCCTGTGTATCTACCCATCTATTTGTTTCCTACACTCTTCTTCGTTTCGGTGGCCTGCAGCCATTGTGGGGAATGGGCGTCACGTCGCGGATGCTGGTGACGACCAGTCCGGCGCCCTGCAAAGACCGTATCGCCGCTTCTCGTCCGGCTCCCGGTCCTTTGATCATAACGTCAACTTGGCGTAATCCTTGGTCCATTCCACGGCGAGCTACTTGCTCGCCAGCCCTTTGGGCAGCGAATGCCGTGCCTTTGCGGGAACCTTTGAAACCGACGGTCCCGGCGCTGGCGGAGGCTATTACGCTACCTTGAGGGTCCGTGATGCTAATTAAGGTGTTGTTGAACGTGGAATATATGTATGCACGCCCATGGGGCACATTGCGGCGTTCGCGTCTTCTTGTTCTAGGTCTTGCCATAAATCTTACCTACTTCCTGATCCAGCATTATGGGTTTACTTCTTAGCGCCGGTGCGGCGTCCGCGGCCAGCAACGGTGCGGCGGGGGCCTTTCCTAGTGCGGGCATTAGTGCGAGTCCGCTGTCCGTGAGCCGGCAGGCCACGGCGATGACGGAGCCCCCTATAGGAGCCTATTTCGATGAGGCGGCGGATATTCTGATTTACCTCACGCCGTAAGTCGCCCTCGGCCAGGTACTCTCGGTCAACCAACTCACGAATCCTGTCCACTTGGGCTTCGGTGAGTTCATTCATCCTTGGTGGCATGTCAGGATCAATGTCCGCTTTGATTAGGATTTCATTAGCAATGGACGGTCCAACGCCGTATATACTGCGAAGTGCAACGTGGGCTTTCTTGCGGTCCGGCACGTCTACGCCTGCGATTCTAACCAATTGATTCCTCCTCTAAGCTGGGGCAACAATTAACTGGGGCAACTAATGAGGACGCCCGCTATTTGCCAGGCCTATACCCCCGGTTAACCCTGCCTCTGGGAATGCCTGGGATTGGTGCAAATTATTCTCACCACTCCCTTACGCTTGATGACGCGGCACTTATCGCACCGCGGCTTTACAGATGCGGAAACTTTCACTTTATTTTTCCTGCTTTACCCCAAGGTCAGTTTCGGTAATGGGGTCAGCTTAGTTTGATAGTCCAGTCTACTTGAAACGGTAGGTAATGCGGCCCCGCGAAAGGTCGTATGGGGAGAGTTCCACTAGAACCCGGTCGCCGGGCAGAACACGGATGAAGTGCATCCGAATCTTCCCTGAAACGTGGGCCAGCACTTCGTGGTCGTTGGGAAGCTCAACTCGGAACATTCCGTTGGGTAATGCTTCTTTGACGCTAGCTTCCACTTCAATTGCCTGCTTTTTAGCCATATATATCCTTTCGTCTCGCCTTTCTCTGTCTTAAACCACTGTATATCCGCTATTTCGATTTTGCTTTGTCAAATGTGCCAAACCAAATGGATTTGGCATGGATTTGGTTTGTAATATCGAAATAACTCAGCTGTGCTTGGTGAGCACTTCCGGTCCGTTCTCGGTTATGGTAATGGAATGTTCGAAATGGGCCGATAATTTATCGTCGGCAGTGACCACGGTCCAATTATCGCTCAGTATCTTGGTGTGCCAATCACCTAGGTTAAACATGGGCTCGATTGCGATGCACATTCCCACCCGCAGCAGTGGCCCAGTTCCGGGCGTGCCGTAGTTGGGGACCTGTGGGTCTTCATGTAAAAATCGGCCCACTCCGTGGCCCACAAACTCACGAACCACCCCGTAGTTTCGAGCTTGCCCATAGGCTTGAACCGCCGCTCCAATGTCGCCTATGCGGTTTCCCGGCAGACACACCTTTATGCCCGCTTCCAAGCTCTCGCGGGTAGCGTCCATCAGGTCTTGGGCTTCCTGACTCACTTGCCCAACTGCCACCGACACCGCTGCATCGCCGATCATACCGCTTAGGGTCGCTCCCACATCCATTTTGACAATGTCCCCTTCCTTGAGGACACGCTTCCCTGGAATTCCATGCACGATTTCTTCATTCACGGAGGTACATATAGAGGCAGGGAAGCCTCGATAGCCTTTGAACGTGGGTTTAGCGCCCATGCGGGTGATTTCTTTGTAGGCGATTTTGTCCAGGTCCTTGGTAGTCATGCCTGGCTCTACCGAGCGTTTCAGCAGGGAGATTACCGAACCAACAACCGCCCCAGCGCCGCGCATGTCTTCGATCCCCTGGGGGGATTTAATTGTAATCCCTCCGGTGTAGGTGGACGCAGAATTAGAAGCCGTCTCAATTTTTCGATTCTGTTTCAATACCACTATTCTATCCTTGTTTCGAGCGCTTGGATACCCAGCCCAAAAGAAGTCACCGAACTAGACGGAAACGGGCTTGGCTCCGGGCCTGATTTAATGGGACTTGCTTACAGTTTTACGAGATCTTGTGTTAATGGATACCCAGCCCGTCCAACACATGTTTGTTTACAATGTCTATCGCATCCAATCCGGAAACGTCCAGCAGCAAGCCTTTTTCCCGGTAGAAGTCGAGGACCGGCAGAGTCTCTTTTTGGTACACATCTATTCGGCGTTGGACGGCTTCCGGTCTATCATCCTCACGCTGGTACAACTCGCCATCACACTGTTGGCATTTACGGTCTTGGACTGGTGCCTCGTTCGCATCCGAGGGGCCAAGGTCGATGCTATGAGGCGCTTGGCATTCCCGGCAAATGAATCTTCCTCCCAACCGCTTGACCAATTCCTCTTCGGACACGTCGATATGAACCACTTTATCGATGCCTCTGGACCGGCTGGAAAGGGCTTCTTCCAACACCTGCGCTTGATTACGGTTGCGAGGGAAGCCGTCCAGAATAAATCCGTCCACCGAATTAAGAGACAGAACCTTGTCCAGTATGATGTCGATTGTGACTTCGTCGGGCACCAATTGGCCTTGGTTCATGTATTCGGCGGCCCTGAGTCCCAACGGTGTCTTGTTATTGAGATTATGACGAAACAAATCTCCCGACGAGATGTGAGCCAAATCCAATCTGTCCCTCAACAACTGGGCTTGGGTGCCCTTACCCGCTCCGGGAGGGCCGAACAACACCAGTCTCAAATGATTATTTTCAGACCCGCTCACAACTACCTCAAGAAGCCTTCGTAGTTTCGCATCATGAGCTGGGCCTCAAGTTGCCTGAGAGTATCCAAGCCTACACCTACCATAATTAATAAACTGGTGCTGCTTAAAGAAATTGCTTGTACATCGGTAATTAGGGATGCTAAATAAGGCACGATAGCGATGAAGCCCAAGAACAATGCGCCGCCTAGGGTAATACGCACGATCACGCGATTGAGGTAGTCTTGGGTTGGTTTGCCCGGTCGAATACCTAAAACAAACCCACCGTTTCGCTGCAAATTTTCCGCGAGTTGCTGCTGGTTGAACACCACCAAGGTGTAAAAGAAGGTAAATACTACTACGAGAATGAAAACCATTACCCAATACAAAGGAGAGGTTGGAATGAGCAAGTCGGCAAAGAACCTCGCCACATCGCCTATAAATCCGGTATTGGTGGCAAAGTACGTGGCGGCGGTGCCCGGCAGGATCACAATTGAAAAGGCAAAGATCAAAGGAATCATGCCCGCCGAATTGATCCTCAGCGGGAGATAGGTCGCACCGCTTTGACGGTACATCCTCCCGCCACGGAAGATACTCCGTCCGTACTGGACCGGAATACGCCGGTGGGCTTCATTAAACATTACAATCAGGGCGATAATCAGAACGCCGATGATAGCAAAGAACCCGATCCCCAGAACATTGTCCCGGTCCAAGAAACCTTGGGACAGGAGACCGGGGAAACCTGCGACAATGCCCGCAAAAATAATCAGAGAAATGCCATTACCGATGCCCTTTTCAGTGATAAGCTCGCCCAGCCACACCAAGAACATGGTGCCTGCCACCACGGAGAAGAGTGCGGCAATAGTTGGCAAGAGGGCGTCGCCGGAGAATCCGATGGGTCCTAAAACATTGCTTTGTTCCAGCAGCACCAACTGACCATAGCCTTGAGCGAGTGCTATGGGCACCGTGAGCCAGTGAGTAAATCTGTTTAGCTTGGCCCTTCCGGATTCGCCCTCTCGAGAGAGATCCTGGAGCTGAGGCACAACCGGCGTTAGTAGCTGGATGACGATCGAAGCTGTTATATAGGGGAATACGCCTAGAGCAACGATACTCATTCGGCGCAGGGCACCACCGCTGAAGAGGTCTAGAAACCCTAGGAGCTGGTTGCTGTCGAATAACAGGTCTAGCCGCGCACTGTCGATGCCGGGCAAGGGAATGTGGGCGGTAAACCGGTATAAAGCCAAGATGGCCAAGGTAAAGAGAATCTTTGCCCTCAGGTCCGGTAGGCTGAAGGCATCAATTGCCGCTTGAATCAGGCGCGGAAAACGTCCACCCTGCGCTTCGGCGGTAACCATCTAAACCTAGAGCTCCTCCGCTGTCCCTTTGGCTGCCTCAATTTTCTCCCGAGCGGAACGGGTGAACTTATGGGCAACGACTGTGATGGCCTTACTGATCTCACCATCACCTACAATTTTTACAGGCTGATTTAAATTTCTCAATAATCCCCGGCGATATAAGTCTTCCGGAGTGATGCGGTCGCCTGCGTCGAAGCTATCTAGAGACTCTATCTTCACCAGTGAATAATAAATCTTGAACCGGTTGGTGAAGCCCCGCTTCATGGGCAGCCCCTTGATCAAAGGCAATTGCCCGCCCTCGAATCCCGGACGTATCCTGTATCCAGCACGGGACTTTTGTCCTTTCATGCCTCGTCCGGCTGTACTGCCCTGACCTGCGGCGTCCCCCCGACCGACCCGTTTTCGTGCTTTCCTAGCCCCCTTGGAAGGGACTAGCTGATGCTCCATCATACGGTTGCCTCTTTAGTTGGCCTGCCTATTCCGATTCCTCCACCTCTATCAGGTGGACAACTTTCTTTACCATGCCGCGGATAGTTGGAGAGTCGCTGTGGATCACGCTATGATGTAACCTACGCAACCCCAGAGACTTAATAATCTTGAGTTGATATCCGGGCCGGCCAATACAGCTTTTTATCCAAGTTATTTTCAACTGTGCCATTAGGTTAACCTTAATCTAGAATATTAGTATGCCAAGACTGCGAAGAAATGACTAGGTTTCGTATAATCCATGAGTAAAAGTAAGGCCGAAGGATGAAGAACTTCGTCGAATTATGGCAGACCCGGAAAAATGACGATTAGGAGTTGAGTCTCGGAATTGACCCATATTCTCAAGAGGCATTCAGACGAAGCACATAAGAAATGTAGGTAGCAAATATTCCTGAATCTCCGACGCTGGATGGAACTAGATAATCACCCTACCACTCCTCACTATCACGGTCTTCTTTTTATCCAGTTTTTGCCGATTCCGAGGATAAGCGCCCTCTTTTGGCTAGCTCGACTTGTGGGTCACGAAGTTGCCTTAGAGCTTCCAGCGTGGCGTACACGATGTTGATGGGGTTTCTGGAACCCAAAGACTTACCTACCACGTCCCGTACACCACCCAGTTCCAGCATTGCTCTCATCGCTCCCGCCGCAATAACGCCGGTTCCTTCACGTGCTGGCTTTATCAGCACGATGGTAGCGCCTTTCTTCACAGTTATCTGCTGCGGTATTGTGCTGCCTTTCAGAGGAATATCCACCATGCTGCGGCGAGCGACGGCGTTGCCTTTCCGGACGGCATCGGGAATAACCAGCGCTTTACCCAACCCTGCGCCGACACGCCCTTTTCCGTCCCCAACTACTACCAAAGCGTTGAAGCGCAACCGTCTGCCGCCCTTTACCACCTTGGAAATGCGCCTAGTGTACACAACCCGCTCGGACATGCCCGATGGATCTTCATCCCTTTGTCGACCGAATTGGCCTCTGTCGAATGCGCCAACCATCAGATAAAGTTCCTCCTCAGTTCAAACACTGTATAGATTAAGTAAGGTCCGCCCACAGTAAGTTCAATAATCAATCCAGGTTCCTAAAAAACCAGTCCAGCTTCCCTGGAACTCTCAGCCAATGCCTTGACCCGGCCGTGGTACTTGTATCCGCCACGGTCAAATACCACCCGAGTGATACCTTTCTCTTTGGCCCGCTCCGCAACCAGTTTGCCCACAGTGTGCGAAACCGCCAACTTGGGCAATGATTCCGACTCTGCTCCGGTTGCCGCTTCCAAACTGGACGCCGCAGCCAGTGTACGACCCGTGTTGTCGTCTATCACCTGAGCGTAGATATGGCGTAGGCTGCGGAACACACATAATCTGGGGCGTTCTCCGCTGCCTTGAACCTTTTTACGAACACGCAGATGCCGAACGACTCTATATTTTCGAGAATTTCTATCTTTGGACATAATTAAGCTTTCCGTGCGGCAGCTTTGCCGGGCTTAAATCGCAGCAATTCGCCCTGGTATCGGATTCCTTTTTCCTTGTAGGCATTGGGTGGTCTGACTCGGCGCACCTGCGCCGCTAAACTACCCACTTTTTGTTTGTCGATGCCCCGTACGTGCACCCGGTTATTGCCTTCCACCTGCATGGTCACCCCTTCCTCTGGGTGAATTTCCACCGGGTGGCTGTAGCCCACGTTCAGTATTATTCCGTCACCGGCCTCTTGAACCCGATAGCCGACGCCCATCAATTCTAAAGTCTTGGTGTAGCCTTCGGTGACGCCAACAATGGCATTGGAAATCAGGCTTCTGGTTAAACCGTGCAAGGAATGATGAAACTTCCGTTCCGAGAGACGTTCCACCAAGACCATTCCGTCGCTGAGCGTTACCTTGACCTCTGGGTGGTACTTTTGATTCAAGGTGCCCAAGGGGCCCTTCACCGTAACTCCGTCAAACTCTATCTGGACATCTACCCCCGACGGAACCGGTATAGGCTTGCGACCGATCCTGGAAAGAGTACGTCCTTGGGAATTTTCGCCACCATTATTACCAGACATAGCAGAGCAACTCCCCTCCGATTCCTTGACGCCAGGCTTGACGCCCACCCATGACCCCCTTAGAAGTTGACAAAATGGCAACTCCCAAGCCACCGAACACCCGTGGTATCTCTCCCTTGCCCACATAGGTTCGTAGGCCGGGCTTGCTAACCCGTTTCAGGCCGGTGATGGCCGGAGCCCGGGCTTCACGGTAGGTCAGATGTATACGAATGGTCGGATGTGCTTGGCCGCGAGGCATGTCGTAATCTCGGATGTAGCCCTCTTCCTTGAGAATCCTAGCAATGGCAACTTTAAGCTTGGAGTGAGGGACGTTCACCGAATCGTGCTTTACCTGGATTGCGTTACGAATGCGGGTCAACATATCCGCCACTGGATCCGTAACCGGCATGATTATTTACTCTCCTGGAGTTTACCTATCTACTGGCTCAGTGCCAGCGCCAAAAATTGTCGCCAATGGCCTAAAGGCTGGCTTTGCGAACTCCGGGCAACTCGCCGTTAAGGGCCAACTGGCGAAAACAAATGCGGCAAATTCCGAAATATCGTATGTAAGCCTTGGGCCGACCGCACCGATGGCAGCGGCTGTTGGCTCGGCTGGGGTATTTCGGCTCCCGTAACCATTTTTGAATCTTGGAAGACTTGGCCAATTTTGTCTCCTGTTTATTTGGTCGACTAAGTTTGACGAATAAAGGGCATGCCGTAAAGCTCCAACAAGCGAATCCCTTCTTCGTCGTTAAGGGCGCTGGTTGCAATGGTCACTTGCAGACCACGTATTCTGTCTATCTGGTTAAAGTCGATCTCCGGGAATATTATCTGCTCCCTGATTCCGATGGAAAAGTTGCCCCGTCCATCAAAGCCGCTTCGGGGGATTCCCCGGAAGTCTCGAATACGAGGTAGAGCCATATTAATTAGGCGGTCCAGGAAATGGTACATCCTGGCCCCCCTTAGCGTCACGGAAGTACCGATTGGGTTGCCTTCCCTAATTTTAAAGCCAGCGATTGACTTGCGAGCCCGGGTAATGACGGGTTTTTGCCCGCTTATGGTGGTCAGGTCACCGGTCGCGCCATCCATGGCCCGGCTGTTGGTTAGGGCCTCTCCCAAACCAATGTTTAACACTATTTTTTGGACCCGCGGCACCCGCATAGGGTTGGTAAACCCGAACTCTTCCATGATAGCCGGAACAATTGTGGCCCGGTACATTTCCAATAGGCGGGGCTTAGGCGGCGCCTCTACAGGAACGGCTTCTTCAGCGGCTCTGGCACTTGCCGTCGTTCGTTGGGCGCGCGACGTCCTTCCGCCGCTTCTGGGCGCTCTTTGCCGCGATGGGGCTTGATCTCCCTGGGCTTCAGGCTGGGCGGTTTCTCCTGCGGCTTCTTGAGCTGCCGGCTGTTCGCTTTCATCACCAGAGGCCTGGGCCTCCGGAGTTCCGTCTTGCCCCTCGGTTGCTCCGTTAGAGCTATCCTGGTTTAGCTGATCCGAGGATTGGGACTCATCCGATATCATCAATTACTTCCTTACATTTGGGGCAGCCCCGAACTCTGGCCCCTGTTTCCAAAGTGATGGACGTGGGTCTTATTGGGCGGTTGCATTTGTTGCAAATCAACGACAGATTTGATGCGTGAATTGCCGCTTCCTGCTGGATGCGCCCTGACTGGCGAACATCGGGCCTAGGGCGAACATGGCGAGTGATCATATTTACGCCTTCCACAATCACCCGGTCGCTTTTGGGGATTTGCCGGTCTACTCGACCGGTTTTCCCTTTCTCTTTGCCAGCTATTACCAGCACATTGTCGCCGCTGCGGATGCGCATTATACCACCTCAGGCGCCAGAGATATAATCCGCATAAAACCTTTATCTCGCAGCTCCCGAGCCACCGGTCCAAAAATTCGGGTTCCTCTCGGCAATCGGTTGTCCAAGATCAAAACTGCGGCATTGTCGTCGAATTTAATATAAGTGCCGTCGGGCCTGCGTCGGCCTTGGGCTTGACGGATTACCACCGCCTTTACAATCTCCCCTTTCCTAACTGGGGAGTTGGGGGCGGCTTCCCGGACGTTACAAACGACCACGTCCCCCACGTGGGCAAACTTTCGGCGTCCGCTCCCGGGGATATTAATCAACCGGATAACTTTGGCCCCGCTATTATCGGCAACGGTGAGCCGTGTATAAGTCTGGATCATTCGTCTTCGTCCTCTTCCGTTTCGCTCTCTTCCGGCAGTTCTTCGTCGGCCTCAAGCTCTTGATCTTCTAATTCATCTTCCGCCACTTCATCAGCGTCTAAGTTGGCCTGTGGCGCCAATATTACGTCCGCGTCGGCCTCCAGTTCCGAAGGCCGGACTTCTGCGACCTGGTGCCGTTCAAGGATCTCCAATAGTCTCCACCGTTTGGTTTTGGAGATAGGCCGGGTTTCTTGAATCCGCACCACGTCGCCAAGCTTACACTGACCCAATGGGTCATGAACGTAGAATCGGGCGACCCGCCTCATCTGCTTGCGGTATAAGCGGTGCCGTTGTTTCCATACCATTTCGACAACCGTGGTTTTCTCGGTCCGGGTCCGCACCACTGTTCCGGTGCGAACTTTCCGCATCTCTTTAGCCACTGTTTGGTACTCCGTTGCTCTTTATTATGAATCTATCTTATTGAGCTATTTTATTGATCTAATCCGCGCTCTCTCATAACTGTTCTGAGACGAGCGATGGACTTCCTAACAAACCTTGGCTGATTGGTATCCGGCAACTGATTGGTTGTCATCCGGAACCGAAGGTTCTGATACTCACGATAAGCTTTGGTAAGCTCTTCCCGCAGTTGGTCATCGTTTAGTTCTCTAACGTCGTGGACCCGCATAGCCCTTTTCCCTTCTTAATCAAAAAACTAATTGCCTGATCCCGGAGGCTTCTAACCCCCGGCTGCCGATGCATTCATCCGATTGCGACTTACGGTCTTGGTTGGTATAGGCAGTTTGTGGGCAGCCAATTTCAGGGCTGCAATAGCGTCTTGCGGAGGGACGCCCGCCACTTCAAACATGATCCTGCCCGGCTTAACTACGGCCACCCAGTGATCTACTGCCGCCTTTCCCCCGCCCATGCGCACTTCGGCCGGCTTCTTGGTAACCGATTTATCCGGAAATAACCTAACCCAAACCTGTCCGCCGCGCCGTAATCGACGGGTTACTGCAACTCGGGCCGCTTCGATCTGGCGGGCCGTTATCCAATCCGTGGCCATGGCCTTCAGTCCAAACTCTCCAAAATTGACGCTATTCGCCGTGGTCGCCATGCCCTTGCGGCGTCCACGCATAACCTTGCGGTATTTGGTCCGTTTGGGTTGTAACATCGGTTTCTCCTTGACCAGTCTAAAGCAACGTTCAGTCTGCTGCCGTTAGGCTGTCCTGCCTAAATGTCTTCGATCAATTCCAGGTTTTCATCGGGGGCATCCGCTTGGACGGTGACCTCAATAGTTTCCAGTTCTTCCACTTCCTCGGGAGGTGGCGGCATAATATCACCGTGATAAATCCAGGTCTTGATGCCGATACAACCCATGGCGGTATTGGCTTCGGTTACCCCGTAGTCAATGTTGGCCCGAAGGGTGTGCAGTGGCACTCGACCGAGCATCAGTTTCTCCACTCGGGCGATCTCTGAACCTGAAATTCGGCCTTTGACGATGATCTTGATACCTTGGGCACCGCCCTGCATAGCTCGCTGCGCCGCCTGGCGCATCGCCCGTCGGTAGGCGACTCGGCGTTCCAATTGGTCCGCAATGTTCCTACAGACCAGGAAAGAGTCAATTTCCGGTGAGTCAACTTCAATGATATTGAGTTGCACTTTTCGGGAGGTTATATCTTCCAAACGACCCCGCAAGTTCTTGACCCGCTCTCCGTCCCTACCAATGAGTATCCCTGGTCGGGCCGAATGAATGTTGATGACGTTGTCTTGCGCGCCGCGGTCGATCTCTACCCGGGAAATCCCAGCGTCCGAGAACGATTTATACTCATTCTTGATAGCTGCCCTAAGCTTCAAATCTTCCAGGACCAGCTTGCGGTACGACGACGTATTGGGTGCAAACCAGTGGGCTTTCCAGTCCTTGACGATGCCCAATCGGAACCCATAGGGATGAGTCTTGTGGCCCATAGTTTTAGGCCTCCTCGTTTCGATCGTCAACTACCACTGTGATGTGACTGCTTCGTTTGATGATTCGGCCAATCCGACCTCTGGCCCTTGGCCGAAATCGTTTGATTGGGCGTGCTTCGTCGGCTGTGATCCTCACGATCTTGAGGTTGTCTCGGTCCATGAACATACTGTTCTCGGCGTTTGCTGCTGCCGACTTTACCACCTTGGCTACGGTTTTGGCCCAAGGCGATGTCATTAGTCCCAGCGTATTCAGTGCATCATCTACATCCCGGCCTCTGACCAGGTCTAAGATTGGCTTGAGCCGCTTCTGCGACGCTCCTACTCCCTTGGCGAAAGCTCTGACAGGTGGCACTGCTTACCTCACTCTGGTGGCCCGTTCCGACCGGCCGCCCACATGGCCTCGGTAGGTACGGGTAGGGGAGAATTCGCCCAAGCGGTGCCCCACCATATTTTCTGTGACAAATACCGGAACATGGCGGCGTCCATCGTGAACGCCAAAGGTCATACCGACCATTTCAGGCATAATCATGGAGGCCCGCGACCAAGTCCGAATCACCGTATTACCACCGGAGCGCTGTAGCGCCTCCACCTTTTGCATCAATTTGGGATGAACGTACGGTCCTTTTTTTATAGACCGGGACATACTAACGTCTCCTGCCTCGGCGAGATATAAACTTGCTTGATGCCTTGTTTTTCCGTCGGGTCTTGTAACCCAACGTTGGTTTCCCCCACGGGGACTTGGGTCCCGGCATCCCGATGGGTGAACGGCCTTCGCCGCCGCCGTGGGGATGGTCCACCGGGTTCATAGCCACACCCCTGACGTGGGGACGCCTTCCCAGGTGGCGACTGGCCCCGGCCTTGCCTAGACTTTCGTTCTTGTGATCCGGATTTGACAACTGACCGACGCTGGCCCGACAGTTGAGCAGCACCCGCCGCATTTCGCCCGACGGCAAGCGGATTAACACATACTCCCCTTCCCGCGAGAGCACTTGCGCGCCGACTCCGGCGCTTCGCGCCAATTGGCCACCCCGCCCCGGCGTCAATTCCAGGTTATGGATGATCGTCCCAGTTGGGATAGACCTTAGTGACAGGCTATTACCCGGACTTATTTCCGCATTGGGTCCCGACTGTACCCAGTCGCCCACTGACAAAGCGTGGGGAGCTAGGATATAGCTCTTTTCCCCGTCGGCATAAAATATCAGGGCGATGCGGGTGGTCCGGTTGGGGTCATACTCAATGGAAACAACCCGGGCCGGCACACCATCTTTCGTGCGTTTGAAATCCACATTCCGATACATGCGGCGAGAGCCGCCGCCTCTGCTTCGGGTTGTGATCTTCCCTCGGTTATTACGTCCTGCGTGATTGGCCAGCGGCGATAGCAGGGATTTCTCCGGCTTTTGCCGAGTAATCTCCTCGAAGGAAGGACGCACTGCATTGCGTGTACCCGGCGTTATCGGCTTTAAGTTCTTTAGCGGCATGCCAAATTTCCTTTAAGAGCGCTCTTTATGGGCCTGTCTGATAAATATCAGGGTTAAAGACCTTCAACCAAGTTAATGCGGTCACCTTGTGCCAAGGTCACTACCG
The DNA here is from genome assembly GCA_963665155.2 of Dehalococcoidia bacterium. Lineage (GTDB taxonomy): Bacteria > Chloroflexota > Dehalococcoidia > Lucifugimonadales > UBA3495 > UBA1141. The sequence goes on from OY761986.2 coordinate 401,879, forward strand.
CTTTCTTGAGATCCGGCTTTTTTGTAATCCGCGAACCGTAACGTTTTCGCTTGCCATGGGTTTTAGTGATATTGACGTCTAATACCGTAACGTCAAAGCTCTTTTCCACGGCCTCTTTTACTTGTACTTTATTGGCTTTCGAGTCCACACGGAACGTGTACTTTCCGGATTCTTGTAGTATCGTGCTTTTTTCCGTGATGGTGGGCTTTAATAAAACCTGATGAATGTTCATCTAGGCTTCCTCTTGGTCTTGGGCGGTTTCTTCCCCTGCTGGTTCCGGCTCGGGCTCCGGCGCTTGTGCCTCAGCCTGTTCTTCGTCTGTGGCTTCCGAAGCTGTCAGTTCCTCGGATGCTGCTTCGGCCGTCGGGGATTCTGTAACTTCAGGCTCGGGCTCTTCTTCCACTTGGGCCACCGGTTCCACGCTAACTTCGTCGGCTACCGGAGCCTCGATTGTACCCGCAGTCGCATCAGGCTCGCGGTTTCTTATCCTTTTGCGGTCGGGCTCCCGTTGGAAAAACTCCTCGGCCCAGCGCGCTGCCTCAACTGTCATGATCACTGTTTCACGCCGCAACAGTTCGTGGGCGTTTAGCAAGTTAACGGGCAGCGTCCAAATATTGCCCAGATTCTTGGCCGCGCGGACTACCGGTTCTTGGGACTCCTTGGTTATCACAAGAGCCGATCCGGTTATATTCAGGTTTTGGAGGAGGCTAACCATCGACTTGGTCTTACCGTCCAGCGTATCCATACTATTAAGGCAGATCAAGCGGTCCTGCCGCGCCTTGTCGGACAGCACGCATTTAAGCGCTAACCGGCGGAACCGTTGGGGCAGGGCTTTCCGGTAGCTCCTCGGGTGGGGGCCGAAAACCACCCCACCGTGACGCCATTGAGGAGACCTGATGCTGCCTTGCCGGGCGCGGCCGGTGTGCTTCTGAATCCAAGGCTTCCGCCCTCCGCCGGATACTTGAGCGCGGGTCTTGGTGTCATGAGTGCCGTGGCGTTTATTCAGTTGGTAGATCACCAACGCCTGGTGCACTAACGAATGGTTCATCGGCACGTTATAGACAGCGTCGGCCAAATCTATGGTCTCCACCGTTTCGCCGCCTTGATTTTTTACCGAAATTTCCATGTATTAAACCCTGCTATCAGATTGCGCCGAGTCTCCGGTCTTGTTGATGCTTAACCAACTCGTAAGGCCGATTCAACCCGGCGTGGTCGAATTTATAAACTTAGGTTAGCTAACGCTGGCGACCTTCTTGTTGGTCCGTCGAATTTGCACCAAACTGTTGGGAGCGCCGGGAATTCCGCCCTTGAGCATGATTAGATTGCGGTCGGGGTCGATTCTAACAATCTCCAATCCCTTGACGGTGATTCGCCGGTTACCCATGTGACCAGCCATCTTCAATCCCTTATAAACCTTACCCGGTGTGGTGCCCCCACCGATGGATCCTGGCGCCCTGGCTCGGTCCGACTGACCGTGGGTGCGCGGACCACCGCTAAAGCCCCATCTTTTCATTACTCCAGCAAAACCGCGTCCTTTGGAGCGACCGATAATGTCCAGGATCTCGCCTTCTTCGAAGACGTCAACCCCTAAGCTTTCGCCCACCTCGAATTCACTGACATCGTCTGCTTTTACCTCGCGCAGGAACCGGCGCTGTTGACTCGATTTCAAGTGACCTGCTCGCGCTTTGTTCAGACGTTTTACATCCCCGAATCCTAATTGGACCGCTTCATACCCGTCGGTTTCTTTGGTCTTTATCTGCGTGATAACGCAAGGTCCGGCTTCGATCACGGTAACCGGGACAACACGACCGTCTTCGCGGAAGATCTGTGTCATTCCTATTTTTCGGCCTAAGAATCCTCTAATCATATTCCACACCCAAACCCAGCGGATTACCTTGCAACCCGCCAAGTAGCCTGCTTTTTATGGTTTACCATCGGTTTATAGCTTGTCAGGGGATCTATAGTTTGATCGAAATGTCGACTCCAGCCGGCAAATTAAGCCTGGTGAGAGAGTCGATGGTCTTCGAGGTTAGGTCCAAGATATCGATCAACCGTTTGTGAGTTCTAATCTCGAAGTGCTCTCTAGAGTCCTTGTCTACATGGGGACTTCTTATGACGCAAAATCTGCGTATGTGTGTCGGCAAAGGCACCGGCCCTGCAATGCGGGCACCGGTCCGCTCTGCTGTTTCCACTATCTGACCGGCCGACAGGTCCAGCATCTTGTGATCGAATGCCTTAAGGATTATCCGAACTTTTTGCCTAGTGACCATCCTATTCTTATCCTAATCGTTGCTAGATTAAAGCTGCCTAAGCAACTGCCAGTAGCGACCTTAACACGTTTTCCGGCACCGGTTGGTAATGACGAAATTCCATGGTGTATGAAGCTCGGCCCTGGGTTGCGGAACGCAAAGCGGTTGTGTAGGAGAAAGTTTCTCCCAGAGGCAGCAATGCACGTACTGTCTGTAGCCTGTCTTGGCCTTCGATTGTGCCTATCTGCGCACGACGGGTACCCAGGTCTCCCAGAACGTCGCTTAAGTACTCGCCAGGGGTTACTACTTCCAGGTTGGCAATGGGCTCGAGTAGGACCGGTGATCCTCTGGGTACCCCTTGTCTTATGGCCAAGATACCGGCACTACGGAAAGCTAACTCCGAAGAGTCTACTTGGTGGTAGCTTCCGTCAACCAAGCGTATTTTGAGGTCCACCAACGGATAGCCAGCCAGAGGCCCATTGTTGACGGCCTCGCGTACGCCTTTTTCCACGGCCGAGATATATTCCCGTGGGATTTTACCACCCACGATGGCATTTTCAAATACAATGCCGCCGCCCTGCTCCAAAGGCTCCAGTTCCAGCCATACGTGACCAAACTGGCCATGTCCGCCAGTTTGGCGGACAAACCTGCCTTCGACGCAAACAGACTTGGTAAGCGCTTCCCGGTAGGAAACCCGTGGTTTACCCACGTGGGCTTCCACGTTGAATTCGCGGCGCATCCTATCCACCAAGACTTCCAAGTGAAGTTCGCCCATACCGGACATGACCGTCTGGCCCGTTTCGTTATTGTACTTCACGACAAAAGTCGGGTCTTCGTCGGATAATTTCCGCAGCGCGTCGGTCAATTTGTCTTGATCGGCCCTGGATCCCGGCTCTATAGCCACTGATACCACGGGTTCCGGGAATTTGGGGGGTTCTAGGATGACTTGCTCAGTCGCTCCGCCGATGGTGTCCCCGGTAAAGGTGTCCTTTAGCCCTACGGCGGCGCAGATATCACCCGCACTGACTTCTTCTAATTCCTCGCGGGAATTGGCGTGCATCCTTAGTAAACGGCCCATCCGCTCCCGGTGGCCTTTGGTTACGTTCGTGACTGATCCGCCTGTCAGAATTTTCCCTGAGTAAATCCTCAAGAATACCAAACGGCCAACGTACGGATCAGTGGCCACTTTGAAAGCCAGCGCTGCCAGTGGAGCATCATCGTCCGGCAATCGAATAACTGTTTTCTCGGTGCGGGGGTCAATACCTTCCACGGGAGGTATATCCAGCGGAGATGGTAGGTAATCTATTATACCGTCCAACAAAGGCTCGACACCTTTGCCGCCCATTGCACTCCCGCAAAGTACCGGAACCAATTCACCACTTATTGTCGCCCGGCGTAGTGCGTGGCGAAGGGCATCGCCCTCGATTTGCTCGCCTTCCAGGTACTGGATCAGCAAAGTTTCGTCGGTTTCCACGATTTTTTCGACCATGGATTGCCGGTAAGTCTGGAAGGATTCCTGACACTCGGGCGGTATCGGCGCCTGGGTCAGGCGGTCCAAGTGGGCATTGCCTTTTTGGCCGTTCCCTTTGGCGCTTGAGGGGTAGATTGTGGCGGTCCCATCGATCAGGTCCACCACCCCGCGAAACTCGGATTCTTCGCCAATTGGTAGTTGGACTGCGACAGGATTGGCCCGCAGACGGCGGCGAATGGATTCGATCGTGCGCTCATAGCTAGCGCCTACCCGGTCCATCTTGTTAACGAAACAGATCCGAGGCACGTCATAGGTGTCGGCCTGACGCCACACGGTTTCGGATTGAGATTGCACACCGGCTACGGCGTCAAGAACGACTATTCCGCCGTCCAATACTCTCAAGCTACGTTCGACTTCGGCTGTGAAGTCCACGTGTCCAGGAGTGTCGATAATGTTCAGCTGATAGTCGTTCCAAGAGGCATTGGTGGCGGCAGCGGTGATGGTAATTCCCCGCTCCTTCTCTTGAGGCATCCAGTCCATAGCCGTGGTGCCTTCGTCGACTCCGCCCACCCTGTGAATGCGTCCTGTAACAAAAAGTACCTGCTCGGTAACAGTGGTCTTGCCAGCGTCGATGTGAGCAATAAAGCCAATGTTACGAATTTTATCTAGAGAATCAGTTTTTAATGGCTCGTTGGATTTCTTCGTGGTTTGTGTCATTGTGTTTTGCGCCCTGGAACCTACCAGGGGCAGCTTATCCCCGGTAGTGGACAAACGCCCGGTTGGCCTCCGCCATTCGGTGCAACTCCTCCTTACGACGTACGGCCGAGCCTTCTCCTCGTGCCGCTTCTTGTAATTCCTGGGCCAGACCAACGCGCATGGGTACGCCTTTACGTGCCCGGGCACCCCGGATTAGCCAGCGCATGGCAAGCGCCTCGCTTCGCCCTTTACGCAAGTCCGTCGGGACCTGATAAGTAGCGCCGCCGATCCGCTTGGGCTTCACTTCCACTAATGGAGTAGTGTTGCGCATAGCCTGTTGGAATACTTCCATGGGATCCAGGTTCGACTGGTCCCGAATAATATCGAAAGCGGTGTAGGTTATCCGCTGGGCAGTCGTCTTTTTGCCCCTTTGCATTATCCGATTAATGAACCGGGACAACTCTTGGTTGTTGAACTGAGGGTCGGGCGGCACATCCCGCCGCACGGCACGTCGTCTTCTTGACATATTTAACTCACCCTTGCCTACTTCAGGCGATTCGTCTTTTAGACACGATATATATGAACTTGATTTATTGACTCAATAAAGAAGCCGAAGGGGTGGATCCAGCCGCTAAGAAGCGAAGCTTATCCGCGAGGCTTGTCGGCCCCGTACTTACTTCGCCCTTGCCGACGGTCCTGTACACCTTCGCAGTCCAAGGCGCTACGTACTACGTGGTAGCGAACACCGGGCAGGTCTTTAACACGACCGCCCCGCACCAATACCACCGAGTGCTCCTGCAAATTGTGGCCCACTCCGCCAATGTAGGCGGTAATCTCGACGCCATTCGTCAACCTTACACGAGCGATCTTCCGCAGTGCCGAGTTGGGCTTTTTGGGGGTCATAGTCCGCACTTGAATGCAAACTCCCCGTCTCTGAGGACAGCCCGGGCCGTATCTGACTCTATTGAGCAGCGAATTCTGAACCCAATGCAAAGCCGGCGCCTTGGTCTTCTTGCGAACCGGCTGACGTCCCTTTCTAACTAGTTGATTTACTGTAGGCATAGAAAATCCCCGCCGTTCAAATTTGACAGCAATTAGATACTTTATCAATATGTTTGGGCGCTGTCAATAGAATTCAGCTTCACAAGCGTTTTCTCAGTCTCGCCGAGTAAACACCTTCGTCCTTAAAAACTGTGCCTATGACTGCGCCTATGATAATGGAGACAACCCTAACTTATGGTTCAATCGATATTGTGCTGGCGTGATTATGCTGGCGTGATTATAGTGGATGATAGTAATGGTATCTCCAAGCTCGGCTCGAATGTTGGCGGTCGACGACGCTAATAGGCTTAGTTTTATTATTCTTGACAACCTTGCCAGCCCGGATTAAAGTAGTCTGCGCCGTGCGTGGAACCGGTAAAGGTTTGTGGTATTCTGAGCCTATGGCAAGCCGTGAGTCCGGCCCGCCACCGGCCCCATGCTTTAACAATCTAACAGCCCGTCCGAGGCGTCAATTCGACTTAAGCAACTTCAATCCGAGCCGGAACCTCCCATGGCCTTAACATGCAGGTTAGCCTCGATTTAGTGGTTAAAGGGGGAAGGCGGTGAGAATCCGCTGCGGTTGCGCCACTGTGTGTCGGGTAAGCTATACGTGGACTCAAGTTCTCACCTCAAGGTTGGGATTCTAGAGACCACTGAAGGTTATACCCGCAAGCCAGGAGACCCGCCCGGGACGGTTGAACTCTACTCTGCGCCAAACAGATTAGTTCTCTACGGCGTTGCTGCTTTTGTAATGAACAAGATTTACGATCGAAGGCGAGCCGTTAGCCTCTGGTTCGAGTAGAGCTGGAGGCTTTTTCTTTATGGTGAGTGATTAGGTACCTGGTACCGAAGACGCCTGATATGAGATCATTAGGTTAATCGGCGAAAATTTCGCCGGAAAACCGGAATAATTAAAAAACAAGCTCTTTTATCGGAGCTTTTAAGGATTGAAGTGGTTCGCATAACAGAGGATATCGCGCAATGGTGGACCCGTTATGAGTACTGAAAGCGGGTCAGCTCAGGTGACCGTGGTCGCGGTCGGCCCTGGTGACTTTCGGATGCTCACTGGAAGAGGCAAAGAGGTTTTGGAACAGGCCGATGTCGTGGCTGGATTCAAAACCGTACTCGATGTAGTGGCGCCGTTGCTGAAGAATGCCGAGTTGTGCCCCATGAGCTACCGTGACCAGGAAGACGTGTTGGAATATGCGGTGGGCGAAGCTCGGAAGGGGCGCAGTTGTGTGGTGTGCTGCTGGGGCGACCTGAATGTTTCCGCACGAGAGCTTCTGGCTAGGGTAAGAAAACGGGCTGAAATAATAGAGTTGGTCCCCGGCATAAGTTCGATCCAAGTGGCCTGTGCCCGTGCGGGTATTTTCCTTGAGGACTCTTTGTTCATCACCCTCCATAAACGCCAGGAAATCGAAGGCGATTTGGACGAACTGGCTTACTACTTAAAGGAGGACCGCAGGCACATCATTTTGCTGCCAAGGCCCTTTGACCTGATGCCGCCAGGCATCGCCTCTCACCTGGTGGAGATGGGTATCCCAGAGGAGCGTCCATTGATTGTCTTCCAGCGCCTCACCCTAGAGGGTGAGAAGCGATGGGAAGGCACTTTGCGGGAATGCGCCGACTCTAAAGAGGAATTTAGCGACCTGACGATAATGCTGTTCCCCAAGAGAGACAGCGACATTGACCCCGGGCAAGGGGTGTAGCTATTGTCTGAACAGAGTGATTCGCAGGCTCAACCGGAACAGGCTGACCCGGAACAGGCTGACTCGGAACAGGCTGACTCGGAACAGGCTCAACCGGAACAGGCTCAACCGGAAAAGTCGATAATTTTTGTCACCACCGCCGACACCGACTTGCTTACGGCCGACCGAGCGTTGACCGGAATTTCTTACTCCGACTTCCCGCTGGTCAAGGCCTTCAGCCCTTCCAAACTGGATACACCCGAAGCTCAAGCCGAACTGTTGGAAGCGGTTGCCAGCGCCGGGGCGGTTGTGTTGCGGCTGTTGGGTGGGAAGCGCGCCATGCCCGATGCTTTTGACCGGCTGGTGCAATTGTGTCATTCCATTGGGGTGCCCTTGGTGGCCTGTCCTGGGCACCAAGAGTGGGACGAGGACTTGGTCTCCGCATGCTCGGTCTCGGTGGCTGAGGTGGATACAGTCTTCGCCTACTTGATGCGGGGCGGGGTGGCCAACATACGAAACCTCTTCGTTTTTCTCAGCGATTCCTACTGCGGCAGCAATTACGGGGCGGAAGCCCCTGCCCCTGCGCCGTGGGAAGGAATCTACCATCCCGATGTAGGCGAAAGCTTTGACGCCGATGCTTTTACTCTCGATAGGTTCTCCGCCGGGAAACCGGCGATAGGCTTGCTTTTCTACCGGGCCCACTGGATGAGCGGAAACCTGCAGGTAGTTGATTCGGTGATCCGCAGATTGGAGGAATTGGGCGCCGACGTGCTGCCCATATTCTCTTTTAGCCTCAAGCACAACCCTGCGGAAGAGTATGGCGAAGACGAAACAGATGGGAAAGACGGACCAACCAGAGCGCTTTCACGTTATCTGTCCCGGCCCGACGGCTCGGCCAGAGTGCACTGCGTAGTAAATACCATGGGCATGTCCATGGGCGATCTGAGCAAAGAGGGGACTACCATCTCTTCCGGATGGTCGGTGGACTACCTGGATCAGCTAAACATACCGGTGATTCAGGCCATAATGAGCACTGGGACCGAACAGCAATGGCTGGACAGTTCCTTGGGCTTGGGTCCAATCGACACTGCGATGAGCGTTGCCCTGCCGGAGTTCGACGGTCGCATTATAACGGTACCCATCTCCTTTAAAGAGGAAAGCGAGTTACACCAGTCGGGTCGTATGTTAGGCCGTCTTCAGCGGTATGTGCCTAGGCCGGATAGGGTGGACCATGTGGCCCGCTTGGCCGTGAAGTGGGCCAGGTTGCGGCTGACGCCCAATCACGATAAGAAAATAGCGATAATTCTTAGCAACTATCCGACCAAAGACGCTCGAATAGGCAATGCGGTAGGCCTGGATACACCCGCCTCCGTGGTGCGCATCCTGCATGCGTTGAGGGATGCGGGCTACCAAGTGTCGGACATCCCGGAAGACGGCGACGAGTTGGTCCACAGAATAATCGAAAGATGCAGCAACGACCTAGACTCCCTGACCGAACAGCAGCTCCGCTTGGCGGTGGGACACGTTAGCAGTCAGCAGTACGCTGATTGGTACCAAAGCTTTCCAGAGAAAGTTAGGCAGCAATTATTGGAAAGTTGGGGCGAGCCCCCTGGGCAGGTATACCGGAGCAACGGTTCATTGGCCGTGGCGGGCATCGACTTGGGCAATGTATTCGTGGGACTACAACCGCCAAGAGGCTTCGGCCAAAACCCAATCGCCGTCTATCATAGCCCCGACCTGACTCCTACCCACCACTACATCGCCTACTACCGTTGGATTCGCGACGTGTTTCAAGCCGACGCAATGATCCACGTAGGCAAGCATGGGACGTTGGAATGGTTGCCCGGCAAAGGCATCGGCCTTTCGGAAGAATGCTACCCCGAGTTGGCCCTCCAGGACATGCCCCTGTTTTACCCATTCATTATTAACAATCCCGGAGAGGGCGCTCAAGCCAAGAGGCGGGCTCACGCCACAATAATCGACCACCTTATCCCAGCAATGACTACAGCTGACAGCTACGGGGACATTGCCCGGCTGGAGCAGTTACTGGACGAGCATTACCAGTGCCAAACTTTGGACCCGGCAAAACTGCCCATCCTGGAAGCCCAAATCTGGGAGTTGTGTGAGCAGGCGGAGCTAAACCGTGACCTGGGTGTGGATATCCAACCGGACGACTTTGCCGAATTTATTTTGCACATTGACGGCTATCTTTGCGAGATCAAAGACGCCCAGATCAGGGACGGACTGCACACACTGGGAGAGGTTCCCCAGGACGAGCAGCTAATCGGCCTGCTCTGCGCCCTTAGCCGTTTGGATAGCGACGGTGTGCCCAGCCTGCGTCGGTCCGTGGCCGAGGCTTTGGGTTTTGACTACGCTGGTCTATTAGAGGAACCAGGGAGCCCTGTTACCGGATTGGTACCGGAGCCGTTGATCAACATCGATACCGAATCCGCAGTGTGGACCAATGGTGACGTTATTGAACGACTGGAACTTTTGTGCCGCCAAGCCTACCGAGAACTGGACGCTGTAGACTTCAATCCAGAGCAGGCTCCCGCAGTGGTCAGCCAACTCTTGGGCCGCCGGGATACCCAAACGGAGAGTGTTCTCAGACACGCAGCAAAGACCATATATCCTGCGCTGATCCGCACCAGCGATGAAATAGGCAACCTGATTCGAGGGTTGGACGGTTTCTTCGTTCCCGCTGGCCCCAGCGGCGCTCCCACTCGGGGCATGGCCAATGTGTTGCCTACAGGAAGGAATTTTTACTCCGTCGATCCCAAGACGATTCCATCCCAGGCCGCCTGGGAGATGGGCGCAGGGTTGGCCCAAGCATTGCTGGACAAGTACCTGGATGAAGAGGGCGCCTACCCTGAAATGGTGGGTTTGGTGGTTTGGGGTACCTCGGCCATGCGTACTCATGGGGACGACATCGCCCAAATACTCCACCTGCTCGGCGTTCGACCGGTGTGGCAGGAAGAAAGCCGCCGGGTTACCGGCTTAGAGGTCATCCCGTTGAAGGAGTTGGGCCGGCCCCGTATCGACGTAACCGTGCGCATTAGCGGTTTCTTCCGTGACGCCTTCCCAAATCTAATCGATCTGCTGGACCAAGCTGTACAGTTGGTCGCCCACTTGGACGAGTCTTCCGAAGACAACATGATCGTCAAGCATCTGAAAGAGGATCTTGATAAGAAGGCCGAGCAAGATCAAGGACCGGAATCCGGGGACCAAGCGAATGTCGAGTCGGGAGGGGGAGACGAAGACACCACCAAAGCGCCATTGTACCGAATCTTCGGCAGCAAGCCCGGCAGCTACGGCGCTGGAATTTTACAAGCACTGGACGAACGCAACTGGGACACCGTGCAAGACCTTGCCGAGGTTTACGCCGCCTGGGGGGGCTACGCATACACCAGCCAGGAACACGGTGTCAGCGCCCGCCAGGAGTTCCGCAAGCGTTTTGGCCAGATCGTGGTTGCCGCCAAAAACCAGGATAACCGGGAACACGACATTTTTGATAGCGACGATTACATGCAGTACCACGGAGGCATGATCGCCACGGTCAGGGCGCTCACCGGGCAGAACCCCCGCCAGTTTATCGGTGACAGTTCCGACCCATCACGCCCCAGGCAAAGAGACCTTCAAGACGAAGCCAGAAGGGTGTTCCGCAGCCGTGTGGTGAACCCCAAGTGGATAGACTCAATGAAGCGCCACGGGTATAAAGGCGCTTTCGAGCTGGCGGCCACGGTGGACTATATGTTCGGCTACGACGCCACGGCTCAGGTAATCGACGATTGGATGTACCGGGACGTTACAGAAAGTTACGTATTCGACCCCGAGACTCAGCAGTTCTTCAAGGACAGCAACCCTTGGGCTCTGAAAGGCATTGTTGAAAGGCTGTTGGAGGCGATCCAGAGAGGCTTGTGGGAGTCTCCACCCGAGGATATGCAGCAAAGGCTTCAGGACTTGTATCTGGAACTGGAGGCTGACCTGGAAGCCAGGCAGGAAACCAGCAGCCACCCGGCTTAGTAACCCGCCGTAATGTTGTTTCAAACTGGAGTGATTCATCTTAGGAATATTTGATTACCAGCCTAGTATTACAACGACGATCACAAAAAAGGGGCCTTGAGCACCTCTTCATGGCTGTTAGGCGCGTGGGCTGACAGCTTTGTGGTCTTGCGTTCCGCGAAGCGATTTCTGCCCCAAAACTGACCAATTTGAGAAAGCGTCGTTGTAATACTAGAACTCCGGCCGAAAAGTACCCTGACCTAGGCTGTCCCGATATACTGGGCAAGAGATTTAATAAATGGGTGTGGGAGGTTGAGGATGCTGGGAGTACGGTCGGCGCAACGAGGGCTGCTGGAAGCGGATCACCTGTACCTGGACTATGTGGGCCGGGGCTCCTTCTATGGCTTCCTGGCCTCCCTGCGGGGACAGCTATTTCGAGACGAAGAGTTCGCCGAGCTATATTGCCCAGACAATGGCCGCGATAGCGTGCCCCCAAGTCTGGTGGCCACTGCGCTGTTGTTGCAAGCCTACGACAAAGTCAGCGACGCCGAAGCCAAACAGCGGGCGGATTTTGATATCCGGTGGAAGGTGGCGTTGGGGATTGAGGTGGAGGACCGGCCCTTTGCCAAGAGCACGCTGCAGCTGTTTCGAGCCCAGCTGATCCTCCACGACCGGGTGCGGGCCGTCTTTCAGCGCAGCCTCCAATTCGCCCGGCAGACCGGATACCTGAAAGGACGCCGGATGAAGGTGGCGGTAGACACCACCTACATTCTGGGCCGAGGGGCGGACAAGGACACCTACAACTTGCTGGCCGACGGCATAGTCCAGGTAGTGCGGGCGCTTTCGGACCTGGATGGGACGCGGCCCGAGGAATGGGCCTTGAGACACGGTCTGGAACTCTACTTTGGCTCCAGTGTGAAGGGAGAGGCAGAGATTGACTGGGACAACCAGAAAGAGCGGCAAGCCTTACTGCAGAAGATAGTAGCCGATGCCGACCTGGTGTTGGAGCTGGCCCGTCAGGTCCAGGGTCAGTTCCCCGAGGAGAGCCCCCAGCGCCAGGGTATAGTGGAAGCGGCGGAGTTGCTGGGGCAACTGTTACTGCAGGATGTGGAACGCCAGGAGGATGGCCCAGCCCTGAAGGATGGGGTAAGCCGGGACCGCATCCCTTCGGTACACGACCCGGAGATGCGCCACGGCCGTAAAAGCAGCAGCAAACGCTTCGACGGACATAAGGCTGCGGTGGTGGTGGATACCGATTCCCAACTGGTGACCGCGGTAGACATCCTGCCCGGCAATGCCGGTGACAACACTGGAGTCCTGGAACTGGTGGAGCAGAGTGAGGAGAACACGGGCATAGCGGTGGAGGAGACTATCGGGGATGCGGCCTATGGGGATGGCGGGACGCGGCAGGCCTTTGCCGATGCTGGTCGGACTCTAATAGCCAAGGTGCCGGGTCGCCCTAATAAGGCCTGCTTCCCCAAGGAGGACTTCCAGATCGACTTGGAGGCAGGAACCTGCACCTGCCCAGCCGGTAATGTTACCCACACCCTGCGGACCTTCGGCACCCGGACCAACCGGTTGGGTCGGACCTACCTGGCCCGGAGTTTCCAATTCGACCCGGCGGTCTGCGGCGTATGCCCCCTGCGGTCCCAGTGCGTGGCGGCGCGGTACGGGGCGGGACGCACCGTAGCCCTGCATCCCCAAGAGGCGCTCTTGCAACAAGCCCGGGACTTCCAGCGGAGTGAGGGCTTTGCTGAATACCGTAGGCTGCGCCAGGCGGCCGAGCATCGCCTGGCGCGGCTGGCGCAACTGGGGGTCCGCCAATCTCGCTACTTCGGCCGAGCCAAGACCCGATTCCAACTACTCATGGCGGCCACGGTGGCCAACCTGACCCTGGTGGCTACCAAGATGGGGATGATATCTCCGGCTCCAGGCTCCTCTCACGATAAACCGGACCAGCAAGCCCCAGGGTCGCCCATCGTTACTACCCAATTCATATTGGCCGCAGCCAACTGGGTCACTCTTAGCCTCAGACTTACAGTCCACTGGTTATCCTCCACGCCATCCCGTCACAGCAGGGCTTTTCAGCCGGGTTTCTAGGGTAGAAAACATTAGCGGGTGAGGAGTAGAATTCCTGGAAGGATGCGTGACATTCAATAGTTAAATCCGGCCAGGACCTCAGTTAAAACCGGCCAGGACCTCTTGGCCGTGCGGGTTAGCTAGAGAGTAGAGAAGGAGAAGAAACGTGGAAGTTGCATTGGAACTCCTCCAACGCTTGGCCCAAAACGACAAAATGATGTGGGTAGTTGGCGGCACGGGAATTGTCAGCGAGAATGACTCCAAAGGCATCAAGGAGCCGGAGGTCAGCGGCGATTACATCACCATGGAAGCAGACAACTGGCACTTTCATTTAGGAGTGAAAAGCATAACAGCCATCCAGTTTGTCGAGGCTGAAAGCCACGGCGACCTAATGTCCTACTACGTCCGGTTCTCCAATGACGGTGATGGCAGGGAAGAAACGCTGGTGCGGAGCTATTTCCCGAACCCTTATTTAGGCGAAGATTTCGAGCGCACCGAGTTGCAGCCGGAAAAACTGGCGGCTTTTGAAAAAATGCGGGATGAATACGTGGGCCGGGAAGGCATCGTTTTCGTCAAAAGGCCCAAGCAAACCAGCTAGGTGGATTCGGAAACCGACTAATCCTAGCATTAACACCGGACTTTTCGCCCGACAATAACGACGGACTTAAAAAAACGGACTTTAAAAACAGAAGATAGCCTGATGGTGGTCCCGATTTTATCGAGACTGAAAAGGGAAGCCGGTGCGAGTCCGGCGTGGTCCCGCCACTGTAACTGGTGAGCCATCTCCCATTCCGCCGACAGCGGAGGCACTGGCCTGATAAATCGGGCCGGGAAGGCCGGGAGGATGGATGCAGCCAGAAGCCAGGAAACCTGCCTCAGGCTTGGATTAATACACTTCGAGGAAGGAGGTATGAATCGAAAGATTAGTTACGCCTGGCCTTCTGGCCAGGCTTTTTTTGTGCGACTCAATAATTACCAAAGAGACATTAGGAGATAGAGATATGAAAATAATTCCTCAGGCACTCACCTTGATGACGGCGATTATCTTATTGGCCGTAATTGGGTGCGGGGCCAACCCCACGTCTACGCCCGTCAATATCCAACCCACGCAAGCTTCTGAACCCGATTCCACCGTGTCTATCAGGCCTACGGTGGATAACTCGCCCACTGAAACGCCCGTGCCAGCAGCCCAAACGTCGACCGGTAAACCCGTGACGCTACGAGTAGGCACCGTGGCCGACACGTACCGGAACGACCCAAATGATCTAAGCCGCCTCAACATAGGCATGTTTCCGCTCAACGTGAATATTTTTGACCAGTTGCTTCTGGTTGATGAGGACTTTCAATTGCAGCCAATGCTGGCTGAATCGTGGGAGTACATAGAGGACACGGGTACCTGGCGGTTCGACCTACGGGAAGGGGTGGCATTCCACGACGGCCAGCCTTTCAACGCTGACTCCGTTGTAGAGATGGTGAACAAGTTCTGGTCTCAAGGTGTGGGTGGAAACCGGCTCAGGATAGATGAAAACTCTGCGGTAGCAATTGACGAATTTACCGTCTTAATCACGCCGATTAGCGCCAACCTTAGGCTGCCCGAAGAACTGAGCCATTCGAGTTACGGAATACGAGCGCCGGGTACCGATCCTCTGGTAGGAGAGCATGTCGGTACGGGACCATTCATTCTCGCAGAATACGAAGGCGGCAGCCACATTACCGTGGATAAAAACCCAAATTACTGGAATACGGTTCCTAACATAGATGAACTTGAGTTCCGATTTATGCCCGACCCCAACACCCGTATCCTAGCTCTACAGGCCGGTGAGTTAGGGGTGATCTTCGATGTTCCCCCGGTAGCCACGTCGTTGTTACAGGGCAAGAGCGAAATTCAAGTAATTCCAACGGCCGTCAGCGCAAGCCAATACGTTATGGTCCTGCTTACCGGTGAGGCGCCTTACGACCTTGCTCAGGACATCTTGGTGCGGGAAGCTATCGGCTACGCAATCGACCGGCAAGCGATTTTGGACATATCTTTTGATGGACATGCGGCCCTTAATCAACTGTTCAGCCCGCTGGGAGTGCTAGGCCCATACGCAGACCGGATTATTGGCTACACCCACGACCCTGACCGGTCCCGAGCTTTGCTGGAAGAGGCCGGGTGGACCGACGAGGATGGCGATGGAGTCCGCGAAAAAGGCGACCGCAAGCTGACTCTCGAGTTCATTAACGGCTTCCCCGCAGGCCCGGAAAACGGGCAAACCGCAGAGGTTATACAGGCCCAACTCAAAGAAGTCGGAATAGACCTCAAGGTTACCAACGTTCCGGACAATGCCACATATTCCGCTCGCCTGAGGAATAAAGAGGGCGACTTATTCATGGAGATCGGTAACCAGAACAGCCCATCGGCCTGTTTCCTGGCTAGCCTATTCTATGGTCGGTACGAGAACCCTGGTTCATACTCCCGTGGATTCGCTCCCGGCCCCCTGGGTTGGTCGGAATATGATGATGAGATCGACGCCTGTAACGCAGCTTTAACCACCGATGAGGCTGCAATGCACCGCGCGAACGCCATCCACATCGTGGTGGACGAGTCCAGGTCGTTGCTCCCGTTGGTTGGCATCACCCGAATATACGCAGCGCGTGACTACGTCAAGGACTTCGACCCTCATCCCGTGCGGCTGCATGTAAGGTGGGATTCCGTCTCTATAGATCCGCCCCAGTAAACCGGGCCATCACTCTCCTTCACGAAAAAGAGGGCACTAAAAAGAGGGATGGTGCCGGAATCTTGCTGGCTTGCGTCTCGATGTGCCGCCCAACAAGCGGCGCATCGGGACCACATTAACGACCCGCAAACGACCCGTTTAATCCGCGAATAGGAGGCGGAACCCAATGCACTTTCGCCGGTACTTGGCCCGACGGGTACTGTATTTGATACCCGTCTGGTTGGCCATCTCCGTATTGGCGTTTGGCTTGGGAGCGTTGGCTCCGGGCGACCCTGCCGAGGCTATCTATTTTGAGACCTTCGGCGAACCCGCAAACGATGAGGTCGCCTTGGAAAAACTCCGGGAGGAACTGGGCCTGAACGACCCATTGCCCGTGCGTTACGGGCGTTGGGTTTTCGACGCCATCCGAGGCGACCTGGGCGACTCTTATCGGAATGGGCTGCCCGTCTTGCCAGCGCTGATATCCCCTCTAGGTTCCACGCTCCAATTGGCAGTGGGCGGGTTGATCGCCGCCAGCTTAATCGCTTTTCCGCTGGGCATTTTAGCTGCCGTCAAGCACAACAGTCTGATTGACGTCTTGTCACGCCTCTTCAGCTTGATGGGGGCGGCCATTCCTTCTTACTGGCTCGCCTATATGTTCATCTTGTTATTTGCCGTCAATCTGCAGTGGCTGCCGGTAGCCGGTACCGGCACTTGGCGGCATCTGATCCTCCCGTGTTTCACTTTGGGACTGGGCGGGGCCGCATTGCTAAGCCGCCTCCTTCGATCATCAATGCTGGAAGTACTGGGTTACGACTACATTCGCACGGCCCGGGCGAAAGGGTTATCCGAGCGAAAAGTGATCATGATCCACGCATTACGAAACGCGCTGATTCCTGTGGTAACGGTCATGGGCAATATGTTCGGCTTCCTCATATCCGGAGCGATCATTGTCGAAACCGTATTCGCCCGCCCCGGACTGGGCCGACTGATAATCGAGGCCATATCCTTTAGAGATTATCCGGTAATACAAGGGTTTGTATTATTCACCGGCACCGCTTTTGTGCTGGTGAGCTTGGTTGTGGATTTGTCCTACACTTGGATCGACCCCCAGGTGCGGCTGTCGGAAGGGGGGCCGGGTCGCCGTGGCTAGTAGCGATACTCTAACGGAAGCTGCTGAGTCTGGGATAGCGTCGTACGGTTTTGGCGTTAACCACCGTATACTCCGCAGGCTGTCGCGTAATCGAGTGGCGATTGTAGGTTCGCTGATCGTTACGATAATGGTCGGGCTAGCAATTTTGGGTCCCGTGATTGCGCCGCACCCTCCGGAAAAGCAGTTCAGCGGTCACCGCCTCGAGTCGCCCAGCCAGGGATTTTTGCTGGGTACCGACAATCTAGGCCGCGACATGCTCAGCCGATTGCTTTTCGGCGCAAGGATATCCCTCGGTATGGCCGCGTTGGCTACCGTTGTTATTGTCACCATCGCCGTCAGCGTCGGCGCAGCGGCCGGGTATGCCGGCGGAATTTTGGACGACCTTGTAATGCGTCTTGTGGACGTGCTATTGGCCTTTCCAGGGCTGATTTTGGCCCTGGCGATTATTGGCATTCTTGGCCCCAGCATGTTTAACGTGATCATAAGTCTAGCTATCGTTTCTTGGGCCGGATACGCTCGCTTGGTCCGGGGTCTGGTCCTTGAAATACGTGAACGAGCCTTTGTAGAGGCTGCTTTCGCCATTGGGGCCACCGATGCCCGCATCGTAATTAGGCACATCCTTCCCAACGTGATCTCGCCGGTCATCGTGCTGGTTTCGCTGGAAATGGGAACACTCATTCTAGCCATCGCTGGTTTGAACTTTCTTGGTCTCGGCGTCCAGCCACCTACGGCGGAGTGGGGCGCAATGCTCAACCAGGGACGCCCGTTCTTCCAAAGCGAACCGCAGCTTATGATCTATCCGGGCATCATGATTAGTATCACGGTTCTTGGCTTTAACCTGCTTGGAGATGGGCTGCGGGACGTACTTGATCCCAGGTATAACAAATAAATTTCTCAGGTAATACAGACTGCCGAATTCTATAACTTCAACTTATTTAACATAAGGTGAATTAACATGAAGTACAACGATACTACGGGACAAAGTCCAAATAATCACCCGTTAATTGAAAGCATCGGGCAGGCCGCTACGCTGAACAGCTTGTTTGCGATGCCTGTCCACTTACCCGGACAAGACGGTTGGATAGAAGCGGAATCGATATTTCTAGGGGACGATGACCGGTTGCGGAACTTGGTGATCGAATATGGGAGGAACCGGTGGGGCACGGAGAACCGCCACGTCGCCGGGTCCGGTTTTATTGTTGGCTATTTAACCCGTCTAACATACCCTCTGATCTCCCAATACGTGTTGGAGGGCCGCGTCCTGGATGTGTCCTTGAGGAATTTGGCGTTCCATTCCAGTGGTAATGGAATCGATGGCACGGCCCTATCCCGTCCTAGGTTTGCTGTTCTCCCCGGAGACCCGGCAGCTGGTCATCCGGACGCATATGTTGTGCCCGATGAGGCTGCCCTATATGCCAAGCTAAAGGAATGGCTGTTTGACTCCAATTTCGAAATCGTCATTCCATCTCTCCGCCGGGCGGCTAAGGCCAGCTTAAAGGTGTCGTGGAACGCAGTGGCCTCCTCCTGCTCTCAAGGTTTTAGCAGGTTGTACAACTTGTGCAATGAGCCTGAAAGGGTTGTGCGCTTGGCGGAGGAATTCTTTGGCGACCCATCGTCCCCGGCCTATCGGCAAGTGACCATGGATATTATTGAACATCAAGGAAAGCGCGGCTATTTTTCCAGGCGTGCTGGTTGCTGTCTTTGGTGGCGGGTCGAAGAACCTACGAAATACTGCACGGGTTGCGTTCTGCTAACAATGGAGGAACAAGACGCCGGATTCCGGGAAAGGCTGGTAAGCGCCACATGACACTCCCTTAGCTTAAAAGTTCTCCTGAACCCAATTGATGTAAAGTTGCTCATGTTAAACTGGATGCTCTGCGGGTCGCCCTATTGGGTCGCTTTGGAGGCAGACAAGGAGAATCATCGTTGGAACAGAATCGGGAACAGAAACGCGGACAACAACCGTCGGAACCACGGTTCCCCTTCACAGCCATCGTGGGACAGACCACCATGAAGCGGGCGCTGCTGTTCAATGCCATCAACCCAAAGATTGGCGGCGTGCTGATCCGGGGCAAAAAGGGCACGGCCAAGTCCACCGCCGTGCGCTCCCTGGCCGCGCTGCTCCCTGAAGTTACCGTGGTGCGCGGTTGCCCATATAGTTGCGCTCCGGAAGCGCAGCAGGGAATTTGCCAATACTGTCAAATCGGCGCCGAGTCGGTTACCCGCCAAGTGCGCATCGTCGACCTGCCCGTGGGCGCCACGGAAGACCGGCTGGTCGGCTCCCTGGATATAGAGTCGGCCATCAAGACCGGAGACCGCAGCTTTGAGCCTGGTCTGATTGCCGCCACCCACCGGGGCGTCCTGTACATCGACGAGGTGAACCTCCTGAACGACCACTTGGTGGACGTATTGTTGGACGCCTCCGCCATGGGCCGAAACTACGTGGAACGGGAGGGCATTTCCATCAGCCACTCCGCCGAGTTCATCCTGGTGGGCACCATGAACCCAGAGGAGGGCGACCTGCGTCCTCAGCTTCTGGACCGTTTTGGGCTTGCTGTTGAGGTGGAGGGGACTTTCCCACCGGAAGAAAGGCGCGAGGTGGTCCGCCGCCGCATCGCCTACGAAGCTGACCCATTCGGGTTCATGGAACAGTGGCAGGAGGCTGAGCAGGAAGAGCGGGACCGGCTGTCCCGGAGCCGGGAGTTGTTTCCTCAAGTGCAGGTCCCCGATGACATTCTGGATTTGATTACCAATATCTGCGCCGAATACCAGGTAGACGGCATGCGCGGGGACATTGTCATGTACAAGACCGCAAGCACCGTGGCCGCTTACGAAAGCCGCACCGTGGTAACCGCCGACGACGTTCGAGAGGCGGCATACCTGGCGTTGCTGCACCGGCAGCGCCGTCAACCCTTCCAACAACCCAACCTGGCCACCGAGCAATTGGACTCTATGGTCCAGGATTTCCAAAACAACGAACACCGGCGGGAGTCTTCCACCCAGGAAGGCGACGCTCCTGCCGATTCGGAGGACGGGGAACCATACGAGTCCGATATAGAACCCGGAGGGGAAAACCCGGGTGAGCGCGACGCTGGCTTGCCCGGTGGCCGTGACCAGGATTTTGAAGTCGGCGACGCCTATGCGGTCCAGTCAATCGAACTGGAGCCGCCGGACAATCGCCCCCGGCGGGCCTCCGGAAGGCGCAGTAAGACCCTGGGCGGCCCATCCACCGGTCGTTACGTCGGCGCTAGGACGCCCTCGCAAGGGAGCAAGGCAAGTGACTTGGCTTTGGACGCGACCCTCAGGGTAGCTGCCCCTCACCAAGTGGTACGCCGCCAAATTAACGATGCGGACGCTGGACAAGAACCTTCTAATGCTCAATCAAGTCAAGAGCCATCTCTTCCCCCCTTTGGTAAAGGGGGGATTAAGGGGGGATTTCATCCCCAACCGGCGCTGCTAATTAAGCCGTGGGACGTCCGTGAAAAGGTCCGGGAAACCAAAACCGGCACGTTGATAATATTCGTGGTGGACGCCAGCGGATCAATGGCGGCACAACGCAGGATGGTCGCGGTCAAAGGAGCGGTGCATTCCCTGCTAATCGACGCTTATCAGCGCCGGGACCGGGTGGGATTAGTCTCTTTCCGAGCCACCGATGCCAAGTTGCTTCTCCCACCGACCGGCAGCGTGGAGTTGGCTCAAATCCACCTAGCCGAAATGCCCACTGGGGGCAGGACGCCGCTGGGTCAAGGCTTGTACATGGCATTGCAGTTAATAGAAACCGAGAGGTTGAAAGACCGGGACGTGGTACCTTTGGTCGTTTTGCTGTCCGACGGGCGGGCTAATGTACCCTTGGGTTGGACTGAGGGTCAGGGCTGGCGCCTTCCGGGTATCGGCATCGGCGAAGAAGGACCAGCCTCGGTGGATGCCAAGCGCATGGCCGCCATTTTCAATGAGCAGCGCATCCATTCCGTGGTAGTGGACACGGAGGTTGGCGTTCTAAAATTCGGCATGGCCAAGCCCATAGCCGAAGCCATGGGAGCCCAGTACATCCAGTTGGACGACCTAGCCGCCGACAACCTGGCTCAGACAGTGAAACTGCGCCTGCCCAGTCTAGGCCAGTGAGGATAGCCTTCCGGCGGCCCGGACTCATTTACATCCCCCGCGCCAATTGATAACCTCTAATCCAAGCCACCACTCCGACAGCAAACCTAAAAGCTGACTGCTGATAGCTGACAGCTAAACCCCCAGGAGGAACAACATTGCCCCGATTTTTGCCATATGCCGACATGGATAAAATTCTCTCCCTATCCAAGCGGAGAGGATTCGTTTTTCAAAGCAGCGAGGTCTACGGGGGCCTTGCTTCCACTTGGGACTACGGCCCACTCGGCGTTGAGCTAAAGCGCAATGTCAAAGAAGCATGGTGGCGCTCCGTTATCCTGGAGCGGGATGACATGGTGGGATTGGACGCCGCAATTTTGATGGACCCTAAAGTGTGGGTAGCCAGCGGCCATGTGGAGAATTTCAGCGACCCGCTGGTGCAATGCCGTAGCTGTAACATGCGGTTTCGAACCGATGATATTGACACGGATAAATGCCCGGAATGCGGCGGCGAACTAGCCGACCCACGCCAATTCAACCTGATGTTCAAGACGTTCATGGGTCCCGTGGAAGACACGGCCAGCGAAATATACATGCGCCCCGAAACGGCTCAGGGCATCTTCGTTAATTTCCCCAACGTGGTGAACTCTACCCGGAAAAAGCTTCCCTTCGGCATCGGCCAGATTGGCAAGGCTTTCAGGAACGAGATAACCCCGGGAAACTTCACTTTTCGGACCAGAGAGTTCGAGCAGATGGAAATCGAGTTCTTCGTGAAGCCGGGCACTGACGAAGAGTGGCTGCACCGATGGGTGCAAGAGCGGTTCGATTGGTACGTGGCCCACGGCATCCGGCGGGAGAACCTTAGATTGCGTCCACACGCCTCGGACGAATTGGCCCACTACGCCAAAGACTGCTACGACATTGAGTACCGTTTTCCCTGGGGTTGGGCCGAGTTGGAAGGCATCGCCAGCCGCACCGACTTCGACCTGCGCCAGCACCAAGAAGCCAGCGGCCAGGACATGACCTACTTCGACGATTCGGTGGCGGAAGGAGAACAGCAGCGGTACCTGCCCTACGTTATCGAGCCTTCAGGCGGCGTGGACCGGGCGGTGCTGGCGTTCTGGCTTGACTCTTATGACGAGGAACCCGATCCAGCGTCTAAATCCAGCGACGCCGTCAGAGTAGTCCTCCACTTACACCGCAAACTGGCCCCCGTCACGGTCGCGGCTTTGCCCTTGAGCAGGAACGAGAAACTCGTCCCCACAGCCAGGGACATATACGCCAGGCTGCGTAAGCATTTCAATACCCAGTACGACGATGCCCAGAGCATTGGCCGCCGCTATCGCAGGCAAGACGAGATCGGTACCCCTTACTGTGTGACTATCGACTTCGACACGCTGGACGACCATCAAGTCACCATCCGTGACCGAGATACCATGAACCAGTCCAGGGTACCGGTAGCCGACTTGGTGGACGTGCTTAAAGATCGACTGGAGCACGGTTGGTGAGGAGCGGTCAGCAGTCAGCGCTCAGTCGATATGCTTGGTAAAAACGGTGAATGCTGATACATTTTGCGCGGAGGAGCATATGACCAGCGAATATAAGGTCACGCTCACCAGAGATAAAGGAACAGGTCAAGTTGTTGCGGAGCTTCCTACACTGGAAATATCGGACTATAGTCTCGACAGTCGTGAAGCCCTAGGACGTTTAAAGCGGATGGTTGAGTTTCATCTCGAATGCCTGGTCGCTGAGGGTAAGCCCATACCTGAAGAGAAGAAAGCTGGAGGGTGAAGTGGTCACCAGCCATAACGATGGTCTCCTACACAGGAACGACGGGACCGTCGCTTAATTTGGCCCCCTTCTTCTCCGGCTGAAAGATTGATCCAAAGGACTCCAAAAGCGTCGGGCGGAAACAAATGGAGGTGAGAAGGGCATGTTCGTTGTATCGAATAAAGAAACAATGCGGTCTTTTTTCAGAGAAGTGATTAGCCAAGGGAGGGTAGAACTGCTCGACCAAATCGCCACAGAAAATTTCCATTACCACGACGGAGGGCATGTCGTCACCAGCGCAGCGGAAATGAAGGATCTCGTCGCTGGATACAGGGTCAGTTTCCCAGACCTGCAGGCGAACATCGAAGACGTGTTGGGCGAGGGTGACAAAGTCGCAACGCGGGTTAAATTCACCGCCACTCACCAAGGAGAGCTAATGGGTGTTGCTCCCACCGGCAGGCCCGTTACCTTTACTTTTACGATGGTGAGCAAATTCACCGGCGGCAGAAATTCGGAAGTGTGGATCAACTGGGACGCCCTGACGGTGCTACGACAAATAGGCGCTGATGTGGGCTCCGGCCAGGTGATAAAGAGGAGCGTTGGCCCACAACATGGGAGCGACAAAGACCCTCACTAAATACCGGTTCGATTCTGTCCAACTGACTGGGCCCACCTAAGAGGGCTTTTTTTGAGGGTCATTTAATGCTACTTAATTCGGTCACCAAGTACCCACCGGGCTGGCGCATCGAGCATCCTCTCCGGGGTCGCCGCCCCTCCCGATGTTTGGGTTTAAGGTGGGTGGATGGGAATATGAACGTTAGGTAAGGATTAAAGCACTTTGGCGAGCCTAGAACACTTTCTGACAAGGTGGCATTAACCAATTGGGTTCAGCATGGACCTGCCGTATGCTCCAGCTTAATGGGAGAGATAAATGCCTGGCAACCTAGTTTCAGCCACTCTGCGTGGCGGCTTGTTCACCCGAGTGGTAGGCAAGCGGCTAATCTATTTTGAAGAAATTACTTCCACCATGGATGAAGCCTCCCGTATGGCCCAAGAAGGGGCCAATGAAGGGACGGTGGTTGTCGCCGGGACTCAAGCGGCGGGCCGTGGTCGCCAAGGTAGGAACTGGGTCTCCCGTCAAGGAAACCTCTACCTGTCCATAATTTTCAGGCCCACACTGGAAGTGCTGCCCATGCTCAGCATCCTTGCTGGCGTGGCTGCCGTGCGGGCAATCCGCAAAACCACCGGATTGGAGTCGGGCATCAAGTGGCCCAACGATATTATGCTGGGCGGCAAGAAGACCGGAGGAATTCTAGTTGAGAGCGCAGTGCAGGGCGACCAGGTTTCTTATGCGATCCTTGGGATTGGACTGAACGTGGGACTTGATGCTCGAGAAGAAGAGGAGATCGCAAACCTGGCAACAGCATTAAACCCGGTTGCGGGGCGCACCGTTCCTCCGGAAGATGTGTTTCGCCAGTTGCTACACGACCTGGACGCCCTTTACTTGCAAGCAACCCAAGGCGGTTCGCCTCTTCCCGAATGGGAGACCCTGCTGGAAACATTGGGTCAGTCGATTGTAGCGACTTGGAGAGACGAAGCCTATACCGGGGTGGCTGAGGGCATCGACAATTTGGGCAACCTCCAACTCCGGCTTGAAGACGGCCAATTGATGACCCTTACAGCCGGAGACGTTTCCCTACACTCCGGTCAATCCGGGACTAACAGCGCGGCTGCCCAGTCCAAAAATCCATAACCGCGAGGCCATAATGCTGGAAACCTTTAGCTTGGACGGAAAAGTTGTACTGATAACCGGCGGTGGCACCGGCCTTGGCTTGGCCATGGTCCGTGCTTTGGCCCGGGCTGGCGCAAACCTGGCGTTGGCGGGTCGCCGTGCGGCGCCTATTGAAGCCGCAGCCCAAGAGGTGACAGACCTGGGCCGAGAAGCCTTGGTGGTAACGACCGACGTTACCGACTCCAAACAGGTTGACCAACTCGTCGCCACCACTCTTGACCGGTTCGGCCATATCAACGTATTGATAAACAACGCTGGCGCAGTACAAGAGAACGTGCGCAAACCTCTCTGGGACATTACCGACGACGAATGGAACCTGGTAATGAACGTCAACCTAAGCGGGGCCTTCTTCTGCGCGCGAGCGGTGTCCAAGCCCATGGCCGACCGGGGCAAAGGGAAGATAATCAACGTGGCTTCCGGGTTCGGGCTAAGAGCTGGCCGGGACATTTACATGTACTGCTGCAGCAAGGGTGGCATGATCCAGTTGACCAAAGTTCTGTCCTTCAACCTGGCGCGGTTCGGCATCACCGCTAATAGCATCGTTCCAGGGTTCATCCCGACAACCAGCACTGACTCGGAAATCCGGTCCACCCTGCCCCGTTCCGGCGAATTTCTACCCATTGGCAAGCTAGGCACCCCGGAAGACTTGGGTCCCGTGGCGGTTTTCCTGGCGTCGGAAGCTTCCGACTACATGACCGGCGAGATGATAATCGCCGACGGTGGCGGCCTGGCAGCGGGAATAACGCCAACCGGCCATGCCCCCGTAGTGGCCCTCGAACCGTAAGCGAGCGTTCAGCAGTCAGCAGTTTGCTGGTTGCAAAACTGGAAAGTCCCCAAAGACTCTAATCGTGTTCCATTAGGCAAAAATGCACCGCATTTACCGGTAATTAGTATAATTTAGCTGATAGCTGATAGCTGATAGCTGATAGCTGATAGCTGATAGCCAAGGAGATTCCATGCCCTCGCTACCCGAATACAGCCTCTCTGGCAAAGTTGCAATTCTCTACACCGCTGGCGGCGATGAAGCCACCGTGTTGGCCCAAGCCTTGGCCGAGGCTGGCGCAACCGTGTTCACCATCGCTCGCCGACAACAACTGTTGGAGCCGGTACTGGCCGGGTTGAAGCAATTTCCGGGAGACCACGGAGGAATTGCCGCCGATGTAGGTGGAATCCCATCCGACATGGTGCGGGCAATGGAAGCATTCTCAGGGGCCCACGGACACGTGGACATTCTGGTCAATGATGTCCGCAGCATGTTGGCTCAGCCCCTTGCCAACATTTCGGTCGAGGATTGGGACCAAATCCAATCTCGGAACGCGCGTGCAGTTTTCGTGTTGTGCAAAGAGTTGGGCCAGCGTATGCGGGAGCAAAAATACGGGCGGATTGTGAATTTGGTGTCGATATTGGCGGAGCGAGGAATGGTTAACGGCTCGGCCTTCGCCGCAAGTCAGGCCGCTGTACTGTCGTTGACCCGTTCATTGGCTGTGGAGTTCGGCCTAGACAACATACGCGTCAATGCCCTTGGCAGCGGTTGGACCACCGCCGAAGATATACCCTTGGAAGTTCAGCAAGAAGAATTGCTGGTGCGCTATACACCCCTTCGGCGCAAGGGGCACCCCAGGGACATCGGCCCGCTGCTGGTGTATTTGGCCTCCGAGGCCTGCGATTACACAACCGGACAGCCGGTATACGTTGATGGGGGGCTTAACGCCCATCCTTAAATAGTTGCCCAGGAATCAACTCTGTACCGTCCGCGGTAAATCTCTCCGCCTAATATCGGCAAATACTTCCGGCAATTGTCGTCTGATGGTTATGGCTAATGTTCAGGCGCCTGTAAATCTGAGCGAAGCGAAGAACCTCCGGCGTAAGACAAGTCTCCCCAAGATAACGCGGCTCAATGACACCACTCAAGCCATACTATCCTAACGGAATGACGCTCTTCTAAATGCGATGATTTGTTGAACCCCAAATGTGCCTGATGTACAATTACCGGCAATCGACATGAACGAAAAACTCACAGGGCCAACGAAATCAGTCGCACGACTTGAGGGCATGCAAGACCTCTCCCAGGAAGCGTGGCGCACCAGAAGAGACCTACAGGATAGGCTGTGCGATTTGATAGCAAGCTTCGGTTACAGTCATATTGAAACACCTATCCTAGAGCCTACCGACCTGTTTTTACGCAAGTCCGGTGGTGCCTTGGCCTCTCGCATTTATAGCTTCACCGACCCGGGCAGCAACCCGGTAAGCCTTCGCCCTGAGTTTACCTCCTCCATTATGAGGCACTATCTGGAACACATGGGGGAAACTCTTCTTCCCGCCCGCTGGCAATATGCTGGCCCCGTTTTCCGTTACGATGTCTCCCATCCTGAATCCAGGGGCCAGTTCACCCAGATTGGAGCGGAGTTGCTGGGGTCCTCCAGCATCCTGGCCGATGCCGAGATTTTGTGTCTGGCGACTCAGGTGCTCTCCATATTGGAACTGCCTGGGGAAGTCGATGAATGGCGCTTGGAATTGGCCGACTTGGACGTGCTCAACAGCGTGCTGGACGCCGTGGGTGTGTCCGAGAGGACCAGGACCTTTATTATCGACAGTGTGCCCAAACTGAAGCTCGGCCACCATGTCATCCCCCAGTTGATGGAAGAAGCCGAGCGGTTGCGCTTGACGGGACAAAACGCCCAAGAAGACCACTTGGTGGAGGCCGTTCAAGGTTTGGATGACGGCCAAGCCCGAGTGGTGCTTCGGGGTTTGCTCAAGTGGAGCGCCGCCGATCAGTTGGGGCAACGGACCGCCGATGAAGTTGTCGAACGATTGCTACGCAAGTTGCGGGGCAGTGACGACAGCAAAATTCTCAAACGTGGATTGGAATTGGCTTGCGATCTGGCTGTAATACGGGGCGAACCTGAGATCACTCTGGGAAAAGTCGATGCGGTTGTACGGACCGCTGGCGCCGAAACCGGCGCTTTCCAGCGACTCTCCCAACTGCTGAACTTGGTTCTCTCGGATTCCGCAATTGGGGGCCACTTGGATCTGGATTTCGGGTTGGTCCGCGGAATGGCGTACTATAATGGGATTGTTTTTGAGGTCAATCATCCTCGTTGGCCCGAATCCTTGGGAGGAGGCGGTCGTTACGACGGTCTTGCTAGGGCGCTTGGCGCGCAAGATGTCGTCCCCGCCTTGGGTTTTGCCTACAACCTGGAGGCTTTGCTAGCCATTTCTTCTGCCACGAACAAGGGCAGCAGCGTCACCGACTCCACAAAAGAAACCGCTCTGGTTGTTACGGATAGCCCAAAAGCCTTTCGGGACGCTCTGGTGGCAACCCAAGAATTGCGCCAACAGGGAATCTCCGCAGAGTTGGATGTTGACGACTTGGATTTAGACCGGGCACTCGCTTATGCTTCCCAGAAGGGAATAAATAAGGTCGTCCAATTGGGAAGCGACGGGCAACGGAAGGTCCACGTAATTGAGTAATCAGGCGAGTGACCACAGGCGAGTGATCAATTGAGCAGCCAAAGTTTAAGTGACTCTGTAGTCAACACCAACGGGAGTACCGAACTACAGGAAACCGGTGGCGGCGCAAAACCGTCCCTCACATTAGTAATTCCTAGCGATGGAGACCTGCACGATTCGTCTTTGAACTTTTTGAAGACCTGCGGATTAAACGTGGTCCGCCCCAGCGCCAGGCGTTATACCGCCGTTATACCTTCACTGCCCGGCGTTGAGGTGCTGTTCCAGCGCACCGCCGACATTACCCAGAAAGTCGAGGAAGGCAGTGCTGAGCTCGGCATTACGGGCTTGGACCGATTAATCGAGTACAGGAACGACGAGCAGCGAGTAGTACCCATAATCGAAAACCTTCGATTTGGCCGCTGCGAGTTCGTTTTGGCGGTGCCCGATTCCTGGCTTGATGTAACATCCGTGGCTGATCTGGCAGATTTGGCATTGGAATTCCGCCAGAATGGCAAGCAGCTTAGGATCGCCAACAAGTATCCACGACTGCTGCAAAGATACCTTTTTGCCAGGGGCATAAATTACTTCACCCTGGTACCGGCCAGCGGCACCCTTGAAGCAGCACCCGCCGCCGGCTATGCCGACCTAATTGCCGACTTGACCGCAACCGGCGTAACCATGCGGGAAAATGGCCTTAAAACCCTGGATGAAGGCACCGTTCTGGTGTCCCAGGCGTGTTTGATTGGAAACCCGGAGTTGCTTTTGGCTTCTCCCGCCGGTCTCGAATTGGCCCGGTCCATTGTCGAGCTTATGGAAGCCAACCTCAGGGCGGAACCCTACTACCGGTTGACCGCCAATGTTAAAGGTGCATCCGCAGAGGTAGTCAGCGCCACCGTACTGGCCCGACCCGACCTTGCCGGACTGCGCGGCCCTACGGTCGCTCGGGTTTACAATGTGGAAGAAGAAGACTGGCACAGCGTCAGCCTTCTGGTCAAGAAAGAAAAGCTGCTGGAAGCGGTGGACCACCTTCGCAATTGCGGGGCCATAGACATCGCAGCTTCGCAGCTAAGTTACCTGTTTGACGGCCATTCCCAGGCGTACCATAATCTGTTTGAACGCAAAACCTGACGCATGGAGCCTTGAGCCTTTCGATTGGCCCACCAGGCGGCTTGCGTCCATAAATGCCGCACTTGAATGCCGCCCTTGAATGAAGTTAACCGGGCTTTCGCCCGTGGAGTATCGACGGACCATGCCAAACCTGCCGATGCATATATACCTGGCCGACCAGGTGGCAAAACGATTGAATTGGGACTGGGTGAACGACCATCGTGGTAGCCTCTATTTGGGTTCCACCGCGCCGGACATTCGCATCATGACCAAATGGCCCAGAGAGCGCACCCACTTCGCACCCTTGTCCGCGGACGAGGTTGGCACCGGTACCAGGCAGATGTTCAAGCTCCACCCCGAGCTTGAAGACTGGGACGCAGCATCCGAGCCCACCAAAGCGTTCCTGGTAGGTTATATCAGCCACCTGGTTGCTGATGAAGCATGGATTACCAACGTATACCGCCCTAACTTCGACCCTCCTGCGGGCCAGTGTATGGTCGCCAGAGACCAGGTTGAAGCCAACCTTTGGGATCGGGCGCTACAACTGGAAATGGACCGGGCTGCTGGCGACAAGATGGCGGGACTCTTGCCCGGTGGCGAAGTGTTGGCCGACGCCGATCTGGGCGTTCAGGTCGCTTTCCTGGAACCCGGCTCCCTGCAGGAATGGAGGGAGTGGGTTTTGCGATTTCTCGGCTGGGACCTTACTTGGGAGCGGCTCAAGCGAGCGTTGAACCGCATGTACCGGGACGACGAAAATGTACAGCGAGTCGTTGATACGTTCATCGACGAAATGCCAGCCAGCCTGGAGCGGATCTACGAAAAAATATCCTTGGAGAAAATCGACGCTTACCGCCAACGGGCCTTGGAGGATACTTTAAGCGAGGTCCTTCAACGGTGGGGGCAGCTTGACCGGAACTGACCAGCTTAATTAATCTCAATCAAGAGCCCCGATAGAAACACCCACACTGTCTTGCTGAGCAAAGCGAAGAAAGTTGTCTTAACGCAGCGATTCTTCGTTTCGCTCGGAATGACAAACCAGAATTCGTTTTAGTATTTCTTAAATATATTAAGGACAAAAACTGTTGAAGCTCACTTTAATTCGCGGTGTTGAAGGCGCAGAGGAAATCCTAACCCGAGTTGACCCGTTGGACTTGAGCGCCCTGCCCGAGCCGGTGTTGGAGCGGACTCGCCAAGCCTTCGGAGAAGATGTCACGCCCGAGCAGTCCGTGGTAAAAATGCTCCAGGACGTTCGCCAAGAGGGCGACGCCGCCGTGCGCCGCTACTCCAAGTTGCTGGACGGAGTGGAACTCAGCAGCTTTGAGATCAGTAGAGACCAACTGGCGCAGGCCTCGGCGTCAATCTCCGAAGAACTGCGTGAATCCCTGAAACTGGCGGCCGAACGGGTGCGCCGGTTCCACCAAGCGGTGATGCCCAAAGACTGGCTGGACCAAGAAGAGGGTCTCGGCCAATTGGTGCGGCCCCTAGAACGGGTGGGCCTGTACGCCCCCGGCGGTACCGCCGCGTATCCATCCACAGTACTCATGACTGCCATCCCAGCCAGAGTTGCTGGCGTAAAAGAAGTGATCCTCTGCACTCCCGCCCGGCCCGGCGAGGCGTTGAATCCGGCGGTCCTGGCTGCTGCTGAAATTTCCGGAGTGGACGCCATCTATCAGATTGGCGGCGTCCCGGCCATCGGCGCAATGGCCTACGGGACGGAGTCCGTCCCCAAGGTAGACAAGATTTGCGGCCCCGGCAATGTATTTGTCGCCTATGCCAAGAAATTGGTACAGGGGCAGGTGGATATCGACGGCGTTTTCGGCCCAACCGAGACTGTTGTGATTGCAGACGATTCCGCGGACCCCAGCTTCTGCGCCGCCGATCTCATTGGCCAAGCGGAGCACGACCCCTTGGCCACGGCGATTCTCATTACCGATTCTCAGGCCTTGATTGACAGGATTGAGCGAGAACTGGACGTGCAACTGGGAACACAGCTTCGAGGTGACCTTGCCCGGCAGGCCCTGGAACGTCAGGGCCGGGTAGTGCTGGTCGATTCCGTGGCCCAAGCCGTGGAAGTAGCCGACCGCATCGCTCCGGAGCATATGTGTTTGATGGTTAAAGACCCGTGGCAATGGGCGGGCACGGTTAAGCATGCCGGAGGATTGTTCTTGGGCGAGTACTCCCCCGAGGTAATGGGGGACTACGTTGCCGGACCCAGCCACGTGATGCCCACCGGCGGCACCGCCCGCTTCAGTTCGGCGCTCAGTGTCCACCAGTTCTTGCGCACCATGCCGGTGGTAAGCTTGAGTCCCGGCGACTTTCGGAAGTTGGGACCGGCGGCAATTGAAATTGCCAAAGCCGAGGGTTTGGGCGGTCACGCCACCGCCGTTCAAATGCGCCTGGATAAACTGGGATAGTTGGACCGAAATGAGCGATGTCGCAGCGGCAATTTAACTTCGATCTAGCCAAAGGGCCTGTTAGGAAATTAAAAACCGGCGTCTGAAACAAAATTATGAAAGACTCCAAACACAATGACATTGATAGCCTGATGTTGCCCCACATCCGCACCCTAGAGACCTACCAGGGCGTAATTCCCATGGAGGTCATGGCCGACCGTGCCGGAATCCCTCCGGAAAAAGTGATCCGTCTGAACGGCAATGAAAACCCCTTTGGGCCGTCGCCGCGGGTGGTCGAAGCCTTGGGTGGCTTCCAAAACTACAACCACTACCCAGACCCGGACCAAGGCAAACTCAGGGATGCCCTGTCCGATTACTTGGGAGTGCCTGCGGACCACATTGTGGCGGGCAACGGCAGCGACGAGATTATCGACCTGCTGCTGCGTATGTTCATAGGCCCAGGCGAGAACATTGTAATTCCCTCTCCTACCTTTGGAATGTACGCCTTCTCCGCCGAAATCTGCGGTGGCGAGGCGATTTCGGTGGAGAGGGACGAAGCTTTCGAAATCGACGTGGAGGCGATGAACCTGGCAATCACGCCCAAGACCAAAGGGATGTTCTTTGCCTCTCCCAACAACCCTACGGGAAATATTGCTACCGAGGCCCAAATTCGGCCCTTATTGGAGACCGGGCGGCTGGTGGTTGTGGACGAGACTTACTACGAGTTTTGCGGTCATACCGTGATGCCCCTGCTCCAAGAATACTCAAACCTGGTAGTCCTGCGGACCTTTAGCAAATGGGCTGGTTTGGCCGGACTACGCATCGGCTTGGGCGTCATGCAACCGGAACTGGCTGCCACCATGATGAGCATGAAGCCGCCTTACAACGTCAACCTGGCGGCCGAAATAGCATTGTTGGCTTCGCTGGAAGACACACCGACCCTGTTAGATCGGGTTCAAAAAATCGTTGTCGAACGCGACCGTATGATGGGAATGTTGCGCCAGGTCGAGGGCATCAAAACCTGGCCTTCGCAAGCTAACTTTATCTTGATGCAACTCCCCGAGGGCCGTGGAAAAGATATTTACGACGGCCTCTGCAACCGGGGAATCTTCTTGCGCTACTTCGGCAATGCGCGTCTCAAAGATCACATCAGGGCCAGCGTGGGTTTGCCCCACGAGACCGACGCTGTTGTCGCCGCCTTGAGCGAGTTGGTTAACGCCTAAAAAGTGGCTTTTGAGTCCCAACAATCATTTTGGTGTGCTTGTCTGAACGTCGGCAAATTCGGATGAATCCTTCGACAGGCTCAGGACAAACGGGAGTTCCCACAGCGTTGGTAATGAATTGTGGTCGAAGCTCTAGAATGAAGCCTGAGCGTCGTTCCGCACCTCTTGGAATGTCCAATTAGCTTGATCGAATCAACAGCGGGGTAGACCAATGACATCCATCAGCAAGAAAACTGACGGTCCTCCGGCCACTGCCAGAAAAGCATCATTGGAGCGCAAGACCGGCGAGACCAGCATTAGCGTGTCCATCAACCTGGACGGTCAGGGCCAATACGATGTGGAAACAGGCAATGGATTTCTGGACCACATGGTCAGCCAAATCGCCCGCCACGGGTTGATTGACATAACTCTGAAAGCATCGGGAGACGTCCATACCGGATGGCATCACTTGGTGGAAGACGTCGGCATCATGCTGGGAAGAGTATTTAGGGAGGCTTTAGGAGACGGAAGGGGTATTCGCCGCATGGGCCATGCCATCGTCCCATTGGATGAAGCCCTGGCCATGGTCGCGGTCGACTGTGGCGGAAGGCCATATGCCTCTATGGATACCACGCTGGACAACACCATGGTGGAGACGCTCTCCGGCGATCTGGTGGGGCACTTCCTGGAGTCCTTCGCCATGGAGGGCAAGATAAATCTTCACGCCAAAATATTGTCTGGGGTGAGCCCGCATCACAAGGCGGAAGCGCTCTGCAAGGCCTTGGCCCGAGCGCTGCGGGATGCGGTAGAGCACGATCCCAGGGCACTGGAGCAAGTGCCCAGCACCAAAGGGACGATTGCCGGGTAGAGGTTGCATTGAGAGTTCGGGGAACAACATCCGGTGAGCATACACACTAGGGGCGGTTCGCGAACCGCCCCTACGTTCTCCGCCTGTGCCGGAAAGGTTGCCCAAATGATGGGGCTGGGTTCCATACTGCTGCGATTGCTCTTACTACCGGCCCTTACGAGCTATGAACTCGGGGAATGCCTGCTCCACACCGTAGCCCACAACTTTCTCCGTGGTAAACATTCTTTCGTTGTCCCACATCTCTTTAAGATTTGCTCCCAGATCCTGAAGCAACAGCTCTTTTACGCCCGTTACGGACTCGTGGCGGTTCCCGGCGATGGCGATGGCTATCTCCATGGTCTTGGCCCGAAGCTCCCCGGCCGGGACCAAATGGTTGATCAGCCCAATGCGGTAGGCCTCTTCGGCATCCACCACTCGCCCGCTGAAAAGCAACTCCTTGGCCATGGGCCAGCCCACCTGGTTGGGCAAGGTCCAAGTGCAATTGATCCTCCCATAAGCGGTCGCCAAAAACCGGAAACTGGTGTTTTCGCAACCCAGTCGGAAATCCAGGGACGACGCTAAAACCGCTCCTCCTCCATAAGCCAGGCCGTTCATCATGCCAATTACAGGCTTGGGAGAAGCGGAAATCTCGTAGGTCCTCTGCGTGTATAGCGCGCTGTTGGCCTCCCTTTGCGCCTCGGTCAACTCTGTGGCGTCCCGCCGCTGCTCGTGGATGTCTCCACCCGCCGAAAAAGCCCGGTCACCCGTTCCGGTAATCACTATGCATCCCACGTCGTCGTTGGCATTGGCTTGCACTACGGCGTCATACAATTCGTCATTCAACTGGTGGTTCATGGCGTTTAGTACCTCGGGACGGTTCAACGTCACAATGCTGACGCCCTCTTCAATCTCCACCAAAATGTTCTCGTATGGCATTGTTTCCTCCTAATAAATAATTGGCGGCTAGTAATTCGCGGCTAGCCGCGAATAGTTGTCGGTGAGATAGGTAAAGCTCAGGAAGATATTAGGTTGAACTTTATTGTATGAACCGGGCAGAGTCAATTTCATTCATGAAATTGCGGTGCTTCAGCTATCCCCTCGTCATACCGGCGAAGCCAGGATTCCAGAGAACGCCATACCTACCGCCGGAATTACAGTAAGGTATTTGATGGCTTGAGCTTGAGGCGCGGTCCAGCACCGAAGTTATGGTCGCTTCGACACGGCCTGTTGGCATCTGGGTATTTGGGCTGTTCCATGTTCCAGGCTGGGGGACCGCCTACGCTGCTAAAACTGCCCAGCCAGCCTCCGGGCTCTGGGCGTGACCACTGTGTTAAACTGCAACCTAGTCAGGGTTCTGACCAAGAATTCGCTTCAATTTTGGCTACCAAGTTGGATCGCTCTGCGGGTCGACCGTTAGCATTGGTCGGGGCGTTAGGTTCGATATGAAATTCAGGAGGTGCTGGTTTGGCCGAGAGGCTTAACGCTGGTGTGGCGGTTATAGAGATGCTTCGCCAGGAAGGCGTTTCCCACATTTTCGGGATTGTTGGGCCGTCTTTCTTGGACATATTGGACCCGCTGTACGACCGCGACGACATTCAGTTTGTGGGCGTTCGCCACGAGCAGGGCGCTGCCTTAATGGCCGATGGCTACAGCAGAATTTCCGGTACTCCCAGCGTGTGCCTGGTCACCAACGGCCCCGGCGTCCTGAACCTCACCTACGGTATCGCTTCCGCGTTCGGCATCCAGGGACCACCAATACCGCGACTCCACCCAGGAATTCGACCAAGTGTCCCTGTTCCGCTCCATCACCAAGGCTGCCTTTCCCGTAAACAAGATCGAGCGCCTTCCCGATGCCCTGCGCCACGCCTTCCGAGTGGCAACCTCGGGCAAGATGGGACCAGTGTTGCTTGACCTGCCCCGGGACATCCTTCCGGGCGCTGAAATCGAGTTGGACGTGCTGCCCCCCGATACTTATCGCTCGGGACAGACCAGGTCCAGGGGAGACCGCAACCTGATCGAGAAAGCGGCCAGAACGCTACTGTCGGCAGAACGGCCGGTCATAATTGCCGGTGGCGGCGTTCAATGGAGCAATGCGGCCGAAGAAGTAACCAGCATGGCCGACCTGCTGGGAGCGGCAATTACGACTTCCTACGGACGGGCCGACGCGGTGCCCAGCGACCACCCCAAATTCCTAGGACACTTGGGCCGATTGGGGGCGGCGGAGGCCATTGAAGCAGTACGCCATTCAGACGTTATCTTGGCTGTGGGAACCCGGTTGAGCCAATCCACGACTTTCTACGACAATCGCTTTATCCCAGCCGACGCCCAAATTATCCAAATAGAAATAGACCCCGAGGAGTTAGGACGCAATTACCCGATCACCGTGGGTATCGAGGGAGACGCCAAGGCCGTAATGCAGGGGTTGCTAGAAGTAGTCCGGGAAGCGGAACCCAGGCACAATCAGGTCTGGGTTGAGGATATTGGGGACTGGCACGCACGGCGGAATAATCGTCTGGACAACGAAGGCAGATCGGATAGCGCCCTGATCAAACCCCAGAGCGTATACGCCGAACTGCGTAAAGTCATGCCCAGAGACGCCATCGTAGCGTTGGATGCTGGCGTTGGTCCCAATTTTGGGCAGGACCGCCTGAACTTCTACGAACCCCGAAGCCTGCTTACCTCCTTGGACTTGGGCGGCTTGGGTTTTAGCTTTCCAGCGGCTTTGGGAGCCAAGTTTGCTGCGCCGGACCGGCCGGTCATCAACTTCAACGGTGGCTTTCTGTTCAACGCTCAAGAGTTCGCTACTGCCGTGCGTTATGGCCTAAAGGTGGTAACGGTAATCCTGAATAACGATTGTTGGGGCTCGGAAAAGGCCTACCAACGGGACGCTTTTAACCAGCGGTACGTGGGCGCTGACACGAATAACCCGCGATTCGACAAATACGCCGAGATTTTTGGCGGTACCGGCTTTTATGTAGACCGAGTCCAAGACATAGGTAATGCCTTCCTGGAAGCATTGCAGGTTGACGGGCCAAGCATCATAGAAATCCCGGTGGACCCGGATGAACTACCTCGCCCAGCCCGGCTTTCCGACGTCCAAGCACCAAAGCCGAGTGCCTGACTATTAAAGAACGACGGAGCGTGTTTGAGGGATTAAGCGAGTAACGCCTGGATTTGTGGTTCTGTGGTTAGCCGTCCTAAGTCAAATCACGGGAATCTTGATTGCTGGAATTTTTATAAATGGAAAAACCGGTTTTACCTAAAGAAGTTCAAATAGAGGATCAGGCAATTGTGATCCTGTGGGATGACGGGCATCGAAGCCCTTTTCCCCATAGGTTCCTTCGCCTCCGTTGCCCATGCGCCAGTTGCGTTGACGAGATGACCGGACGGCCCCGTCTCGACCCGGACACAGTGCCTCAAGACGTTAGCGCCTTAGACCATATGCAGGTCGGCAACTATGCTCTTCAGTTTCTGTGGAGCGACGCTCACTATACCGGCATATATCCCTACCGGTATTTAATATCCCATTGCACCTGCATAGCCTGTGCTGAGGGACGGGCCGGTGGAAACGATCCGAAAGGCGGGGATGCGGGTTCCGGGAAATAACCTGCGATAAATAATTTCCTCGACCCATTAACCCCGGTAGCCGATGACGCGAAGAGTTCGTTGGTGCTTATCGAGAGGCGTCTACAGCGTTGAAGACGGTTGGTCCGGGGTCGGTTCTTTTCCTCGATTGTGGTCCCGGAACGGTCGTGTAGTGGGTCCGAGTTTCGGGGCGCTAAAGGTTTTTGATTTGAACGAGAAACTGGAGAGTTGCCTGCGGCCATTTTCGTTGCAGTTGGCGCAGGGCGCCGGGTCGTCCATCTTGGACACCGGGCGTATCATTTCGTATTCCAACTGGCAATTTTCGCAGTAGTACTCGTAAACCGGCATAGCAACCTCCCCATTTTCCAATCATTGTATCTACCGCCATGACATTGCGCTACCTAGTCAAGACTGGGCTTAAGACTTTCCCGGTCCAAACTAATTTTCCCAGCTAAATTTCAGACTTACCCTTAGCGTGAGTAAACCTGAATAGGAGGGAGCTGTTGTCCATGGGGCGTCTGCACCTTTTCGAACTGGAAGACCAAGGCTGGTTTCCCAAATCCATCCGAGACGCAGGCACAGACTTTATGCGTTTCGTGGCTGAAGTGGGCAGGCCCTACAGGGCGATAATCCCTCGCATTCGCCGGGTGATGGAGGAGACCGGCAACCAGGGCATTCTGGATTTATGCTCCGGGGCTGCCGGTCCGGTGGTGGCAATCAGGCAGGAGTTGGCGGCTAACGGTTGCGACATCCCGGTGACCCTTACGGACAAGTTCCCGAACTACCCCGCCTTCCACCGGGCCCGACATCGTTCCGATGGGGTAGTGGATTTTATTATCTCCCCCATCGACGCCACGGCTGTGCCGCCGGGTGTGATGGGTTTCCGTACACTGTTTTCCGGAATGCATCACTTTCGCCCGGAAATGGCAAAACGCATTTTGCAAGACGCTGTAAATCAACGCCAGCCCATTGGGGTGTTCGAAATTGCCCGCCGGCACCCCGTGCATATTTTGGGCACTGCCCTAATTGCTCCGGCGCTTTTGCTATCCACTCCGTTCATTCGTCCCTTTCGTTGGAGCCGACTATTTTGGACCTACATTCTCCCGATGGCGCCTCTATTTCTGACCTGGGACGCAATCGTGTCGTGCCTCAGGGCATACTCGCTTAAAGAATTGCACGAGTTGGTAGACGGATTGGAGTGCGATAGCTACTCATGGGAAATCGGAGTGGACGCAGCCATGCCAGCGCCCGTCACCTACCTGGTAGGGTACCCTGTCTGATTTTGGGTATCCCAGAAAACCGATGCACCGGGAAGCATGACGAATCGGTCGCCATATGAACTACTTCGCTGGTAGGCCGATACTTGCACATTCAGCTACAATTGCCCTTCCAAAGCCTATTCCCGTCGAACCGTGTCGGTTCCTTGCAGGTGGCCAAGAAGGTGGCCGAAAAATAAATGACATTCGGGATTGATACGCCAATGGCCTCTCCTGATGATGAAGTATTGTCGTCCAACCAACTTGATATGAGGGACTCCTACTAGAGTGCTGCGCTACATTTTCATCCGATTGCTCCAAACCATCGTCACGCTTTGGGTTCTCACGTTAATCGTGTTCGGCCTGACCAGGATATCCGGAAGTCCTGTAGACACGCTGTTACCCCTAGAGGCCACGGAGGAACACCGGGCCAGAATTTCAAAGCTTTGGCGTCTCGATAAGCCGGTAACCCAGCAATACTATATATTTATGTCCAACATCAGCCGTGGCGAACTGGGCATGTCCCTCAAGTGGCAGCAGCCTGTCGCCGGTCTTATTTTGGATCGATTTCCCAACACGTTGGCCCTGGCTGCGTTCTCAATCGCCATCGGTATCCTGATTGCCGTGCCAATTGGAGTCCTCTCGGCAGTAAGGCGGGGCAGCGTCTTCGACTACGTTGCGAAAACCGTGGCCCTACTGGGTCAGTCGGTCCCGCCTTTTTGGCTGGGCCTGATGGTAATGTGGGTGTTTGCGGTCCAACTGGAACTGGTGTCGTCGGCTGGCATGGAAGGGTTCACCTCGTTCCTCTTGCCTGGCTTGGCTCTCTCCCTTGCTTGGATCGCTAGTATTATTCGGCTCTTAAGGTCTTCGATGCTGGATGTATTGGACAGCGAGTACATTCGACTGGCTCGCGTCAAGGGCCTGCCCGAGTGGAAAGTTATCTCGAAGCATGCCCTGCGTAACGCCGCAATCGGGCCACTCACCTACTTTGGCTTGATCCTAGGGTCTTTACTGGCCGGATCCGTGTCCATTGAGACCGTCTTTGCTTGGCCGGGTCTTGGACCGCTGGCCGTTGAGGCTGCGCTGGTCAGGGATTACCCGTTGATACAAGGGGTCGTGCTATTCTTCGGAGGTCTGTTCCTCATGATAAATCTATTGGTCGATATCCTATACGCCTACCTAGATCCACGAGTTAGGTACGCATGAGTTTGGTGTTTGGCTTAAATTGGTCGCAACTGACTTAATGCGATACAGGAACCGAATCGACGGCTCCATTGGCACATACGTTACTAAAGCCAGCCAAACCTGAAATCCTATTTCGTTAGGGGATTTCACCGGATATTTCCAGGCATCAGCTGCGACGATGAGTAACGAAGAGGTCAAATGATGACAAACTCGACCGATGTAGTAATTGTCGGCGGTGGCGCCGCAGGTTGTGCGGTGGCCTATTACCTTGCCCTCGCCGGTGTGAAGTCGACCATCATCGAACGGGAGGGCATAGGTTCCCAAGCCTCGGGGTTTTCCGCAGGAGGCCTGAACCCACTGCAAGGTACTGGCGTTCCCGGCCCCCTAGGTGAAGTGGCCATGGAGTCTTACCTGTTGCACCAAGACCTCTTCCCTACATTGCTTGAAGTGACCGGCGTTGACTACCAATGGCGCTTAAACTCCTTGATTAAAGTAGCCTTCGCTGATGAGGACATGCCTGAGCTACATGAGACATTCGATACGTTTACATCCCACGAGGGATTCGAAGCGGAGATGCTGGACCAAGAGCAGCTTCTCGACCTGGAGCCTCGAATCTCTACCCAGGTGATAAAAGGTGTAGTCGCCAGGGGCAATGCCTCTTTGGATAGCTACAAGTACACATTGGCTTTGATCCAAGCTTCTGAAAAAATGGGAGCGTCCATACAGTCTGGCACCGTAGAAGGGTTGGAGCGCTCCGGAGGGCGGGTGACCGGCTTGGTGTTGAACGGCAGTGTGCTGCACTGCGACGAATTGGTGATGGCCACCGGACCTTGGTCGCGCATCGCCGAACCGTGGCTTGGCGCCTATATACCGGTCGACCCGCTCAAGGGCGAGATACTCCGGCTTGAATTGCCCGGTGGACCATTGGGTCACGATATGTCCGGAGGGGGAGGGTCGCTATATCCCAAACCCGACGGGTTGGTCTGGTGCGGCACTACCGAAGATTGGTGTGGCTACGATAGGTCAACCACCGAATCGGCACGTCAACGAATAGTAAACGGTGCGGTAAAGCTAATACCGGATTTGGCGAAAGCACGTTTGGTTCTGCATACCGCTTGCTTGAGGCCGGTAACCCCCGATTGGTTGCCGATCATCGGTCGGGTACCGGGGCTGGATAACGCTTACTTGGCCACCGGCGCTGGCAAGAAGGGTATTTTGTTGAGTCCCGCTAT
Organism: Dehalococcoidia bacterium; assembly: GCA_963665155.2. Lineage (GTDB taxonomy): Bacteria > Chloroflexota > Dehalococcoidia > Lucifugimonadales > UBA3495 > UBA1141. Next base: position 442,874 of record OY761986.2, read on the forward strand.
AGGCAAAGCGATCGCCGACCAGATTACCGAGGGCGCCACAGAATTGTCCGTAGGAGGATTTGACCCGGCCAGGTTTACGGCGCCTTCGGACTGACATCCCGGTTAAATCCTGCATCCGTATCACCGGGAGTCCGGTTGAATAGCTGTAGAGCAAAATTCCCATACCAGCTTTGGCAAAACGTGGGGGATAGACTTACAGACCAATTCCGGTGACGGAGGGAATGAATGATGGCCAGGAATTGTTGGCTTCAGTAAATCGGGCGGTTGGCCCTTAGGGGAGCGCGTTTTACATAACTTTGGAGCCATGTGTGCTAGCTAGGAAAGTGGACGAGACACGCCTAAGCAGCACAGTCACACAAATGAGGCCAGATTGAGAGTGACTCCTCGCTGATAAATATCGTGTCGTTAGTAGCGACGGTGCCTATCGAGAGCGGTTGAATGCATCAACAAACGAATTAACCGTGGAGCGACTCGGACCTTGACGAACCCAGCCCTTAATCTGGGCCAGGCTTTCTAATCGGCTACAACGCCAACCGTGTCTAGAGTTTTTTCCAGGTTGGCGATGACTTGACGCTCTTCATCCGTCAAGTGACTGCAAACCCAGTCCAGTACCCACCGCGTTTCTGCAGCCTGATCGTCTATCAGCAGCGAACGAACCATCGCTATCTGCTCCGACTCCTGGAAGACCTGCCGTATCTCCGGGAGCAAGAACTCCTCTTCACATTCAAGGTGGTCGTCTTGGGCTACCCGTAGGGCTACGACGCTCTGATAGAGGTGGCGGTGAGTCCGGGCGACAACCTTGGTGCGCCCAATTTCTTCGTTAAGGACCTCCATCACATCTTCCAGACGCTCGAACAGATGCAAATGCTGCTCTTCGTGGAGGGCCGCAACCAAGTCTTTTACACGCACTGCTAGACCGCGGTTATCGTCGGCGTCCAGCTGGGCCGTAATATCGCTAAGGATCGGTTCCAACACAGCGTGCTCAGCTTCGTTATCCTGGGCCGGCTGGTAATCCGGCATTAGCCCGGTCATGTGCTCGTCTTCTTGTTGAGCGTGGAAGGCTAGGGCAGATGCCCAAAGGTTAAAAGCTCCCCGCACCGGCTGAAGGCTGTCGCCTTTTTCTAGCAGCCGCACCATTTCTTCCACTCTGGCGGCTTCGCTTTTCAAGGCCTTGTGGATAAGGAACATTGACTCGATGGGGTCGGAGAGGCTGACTACGCCTGAATATATCTTAGAGTGGAAAGTCTCGGGCTGGCCTGTCATTGTCCCTCCGGTCAACACAATTGTGTGAGCCTGCCGGTTCCGCAACGGGCAGGGCCATTAGCGGGAATTCGAACACCAGGCACTTTTATATTCTTAGCATTATTCTGTCAGGATATGATGTTGCTTAATTATTATCATTAGATCACCATGGAGCTGATGTAAAAATAATGGAATGGTTGACTAAAACCGTGCCTTTCTCATACCTACCTAGTCTTGGGAACGACATGCTGTTGACTCGTCCCGTTGAATGGGTTTTACTATCCCCTGAGCATAGCCAAAAGGGTCTGCCAAGAGTATTCCCCACTAGGCGACCCTAGATTGCTGGGTTTTTACCTATCGGTAAGGCATTAAAAGGCAGGTGAGTCTCATGACCAACGCTACCTCCATGGCCAAAGAAATTCCAACCGGCGCTTTGCGAGGCTTGCGGGTGGTGGATTTTGGGCACTACATTCCCGGACCGCTGCTTGGAATGTTGCTGGCCGACCAGGGAGCGGACGTGCTTAAGGTCGAACGGCCAGGCGGAGACCCGGCCCGCAATCAGCCTGCATTCGCTACGTGGAACCGGGGTAAACGCTCGGTCGTAATAGATTTGAAGTCTGATTCGGGCCGCGAGCAGGCAAAAGAACTGGTCCGAGGCGCCGATGTGCTTATTGAGAACTTCCGGCCCGGAGTGGCCGACCGGCTGGGAATCGGTTATGAGGCGCTGTCGGGGCTAAATCCCCAGCTAATTTACTGTTCTCTGCCTGGATTCGGAGAGGATAGCCCGCACCGAGACCAAAGGGGTTGGGAACCCATCGTATCTTCGTCTACCGGCGTATATCAAAAGGTGGCTGGAATTACGGAGCCCCTTTTTGTTCCCTTGCCGGTTGCCAGCACTTTCGGGGCCATCCTAGGCGCGGTGTCGGTGGGAATGGCTCTGTCGGCTCGGCATCACACCAGTGTCGGCCAGCGTATTGAAGTCCCGTTGCACAGCGCTGTATTTCCCGCGATGGGCCGCCACTTGGTCAAGCTCCACGACACTGTGCCTCCCGATGTTTTCGGCCTCTTCCGCCAAACCATGGCCCGTCAATATAAATGTGCCGATGGCAGGTACGTCCAAAATCACGGGATGTTCGCGCGTTTTGTCCGTCAGTTCCTGGGAGTTGCTGGACGGGAGGACTGGATTGAAGAATTCCTCGGCTTCGTTGGGAAACCGGTGGACGATGAAACTGTGAATCTCTGGACAGACCGGTTCGCCAGCCTGTTTATGCAAAGGTCGGCCAAAGACTGGCAGGAAGCCATAAACGCTGCGGGAGGCGCTTGCACCGTCTGCAATACTGTGGACGAATGGCTGGTGCACGAGCATTCAAACGCCGCTGGCATGGTGGTGGAAGTTGAAGACGCCTCATTAGGTGTGATGAAGCAACCAGGGGTCACGGTAAAGCTGAGGTCCACACCCGGCGCAGTCCAGGGCCGTGCGCCCAAACTTGGCGAACACACCAGGGAAATATTTTCCCAGGCTGCAGCTTCGACTCCAAAATCCCTTTCGGGCAGCCAGGCTAAGATCCCGGCTAAGAACAATGAAATAGCCGGTGCGCTTCCCATGGCCCTCGATGGAATCCGCGTACTTGATTTATGCTTGATCCTGGCAGGGCCGACTTGCGGGCGTACCCTGGGCGAGTTTGGGGCAGACGTTATCAAAATTGACGATCCGGATAGGCCTTATGACGTGGTCGCTTCTCTGGACGTTAACCGTGGCAAGCGGAGCATATTATTGGATCTGAAGTCGGAGCGCGGCCAGCAGGTTTTCTGGAGGTTGGTGGAAACAGCTGATGTTATCGTGGAAAATAACCGGAAAGGCAGCCTGGCCAGGTTGGGACTAGGTTACGAGGACGTCAAACGGAGGAAGCCGGACATAGTTTATGCGTCACTGACCGCCTTTGGGCACGACGGGCCTTGGAGCGAGAGGGCGGGTTGGGAGCAATTGGCCCAAGCCGCCAGTGGAATCCAGGTCCGCCGGGGAGGCCGGGACGGCGTACCTATAACCTTGCCCTATCCCATGAACGACTACGGTACGGGTCTGCTGGGTGCATATGCGGTTTCATTGGCCCTGCATGAGCGTAATACCACCGATCGGGGCCAGTCGGTTGACGGTGGCTTGGCCTTGACCGCAGGCCTGCTCCAGTCTCCCTACTTCCTAGACTTTGAAGGATACAAGAGACAGGACCTCGAAGGGCTGGATATCCGGGGGTTCTCGGCGTTGTCCCGGCTTTACCAAGCCAGCGACGGTTGGCTATACCTACACTGTGAGACGGAAGAAGACTGGCGAAACCTAACCTCGGTGACAGCTTTCGGTAGCCTGGCATCCGACGGCAGGTTCGCCGACGCCGATGGGAGGACCGCCAACGACCAGGAGTTGCAAGACCAGCTCGGTGGTATCTTTGCTGACCAACCCGGGGACCATTGGATCGCGGGGTTGAATGCCGCTGGAGTCAGCCTAATCAAGAACAGAGTAATCGAGGAATTTCGCGATGACCCGAGCATCCGCAAGGCGGGGCTGATTGAGACCCGAGAGCATCCAGGCCGGGGCCGGGCCGACCATTTGGGGATAGCCGCCCGGTTGTCGGCGACGCCAGCACGCCTGGGTCGTCCGTCACCGGTACTTGGAGGCGACACCAAGGAAATTCTGGAGGAGCTTGGCTATTCTGCGGAGGAGATCCGAGACTTGGAGTCGGAAAGGATTGTAGTCCAGACTAAATTGGACGATGAATAGAGTCTAATGAGGTCACCTTATAATCAATCTCAACGATGATGTTGTCCAAGTTAAGGCGCATTGCGAACCGGCGCTGAACCACCTCTCTTATGCGTCTGATCGCCGATAAATCAGGTCTATTATTTGGTTGTCAGCCCTAAATGCTCGAGTACCCGACGAGGGAAGTCCTATTTTTCGCAGTTTGAATGACACATTTTACCAGGATTGGGTTACCCGATTGAGACGACCTGCCTTCAATGCTACAAGAGGCATTGAGAAAGTGTTAAACTGCAGCCATTGATAAGCTCCGAGATAGGCTCCCGCCATCAAAGTTGGCATAGCAAGTTGTTATATTTTGTTCCGTCATAATCGGTTGTAAAGGGGACTGGTTTGTTACGCATCTTCAATACCCTAACCAAGCGAATCGAAGAAATACAACCCATAGAGCCCGGTAAGATCAGTATGTACACCTGCGGTCCCACGGTTTACCGGGACGCTCATATTGGGAATTTGAGAACATATCTAATGGCGGACTGGATTCGCCGGGTCCTCGAAGTCAAAGGCATAGCGGTCAATCACGTCAAGAACATTACCGACGTTGGCCACATGCGACAGGAGTTGGTCGAGGCTGGCGGGGACAAAATGATTCTGGCTGCCCTGGAAGAAGGAAAATCCACCCAGGACATTGCCCAGTTCTATGCTGACCGGTTCCACGTTGATGAGCAGCGGGTAAACATACGCCCGGCTCATGTGTTCCCCTGGGCTACCCAGCACATACCGGAAATGGTTGAAATCGTCGGCAAGCTCATGGCCAATGGCAGCGCCTACGAAGCCGGCGGCAACATCTACTTCAACGTTAGCGGGTTTAACGACTACGGAAAGCTCTCCCGAAACACAGGTGTCGATTTGCTGGAAGGCGTCCGCGCCGAGGCGGACCCTCTAAAAAAGGATCCCCGTGACTTCACTTTGTGGAAAGCAGCCGAACCGGGACGAGACCTGAAGTGGGATAGCCCTTGGGGCGAAGGGTTCCCCGGCTGGCACATCGAGTGTTCCGCTATGGCCGCCAAGTACTTCGGTGAATCCTTCGATATTCACACCGGCGGCGTCGATAATATATTTCCTCACCACGAGGATGAAATCGCCCAGAGCGAAGCTGCGTTTGGAAAGCAGCACGTGCGCTACTGGGTTCATGCCCAACACCTCTTGGCTGACGGCGCAAAAATGGCCAAATCATCGGGTAACGTGTTCTTAATTGAAGAGCTTATATCCCGGGGGTTTGACCCCCTGGCATTCCGTTATTTGTGCCTCACCGTGCGCTACCGTCACCGCATGAATTTCACCTTTACCTCTCTGCGAGCGGCGGAAAAGGCGCTCACGAGCATGCGCCAACGGGTCTGGATTTGGAAAAACCTGCCTCCGCTGAGCGAGTCGGCACTGAGCCAAGTTCAGGCGGAAACCGCGGAATGGAGCAGAAAATTCTGGGAAAACGTTGAGAACGACCTTGATTTGCCCGCAGCGCTGGCGATGACTTGGGACTTGTTTAAATCCGAGTTGCCCGGGCAGGCCAAATTGGCCTTAGTGTCCGAGTTCGACGAGATATTCGGACTGGACTTGGATGCCCTGTCCGTAGCACAAGATGTTCCTGCCCCGGTGACCGCTGCCGTGGAGCAGCGGGAGAGCTTGCGGTATCAATCCGACTATGCGCCTGCCGACAATATACGTTCGGAAGTGTTATCTCAAGGCTACCTAGTCGAGGACACGGGCGAAACCGCTCGCATCCGGCCCAAGACGGCATTGGAACGCCGGCTTGAACTCTGGCCTTCTATTTCGTCTTCCCGCGAAGTGGAGTCATTCCTAGACCGACCTTCGGAGGTCGATTTTAGCTTCATCCTGAGCGCCTATGGGCACCCGGGAGACGTTGAAAGATGCGTGCGAGGCATGCTCAACAACTCCCAAGGCTATACCACTGAGTTTATCGTCGTCGACAACGGTTGCACCGACGGAACGGCCGAATGGCTGGAGACGTTCAAAGGTGAACATCCTGAAGTTCGGGTGATTCATTGTGACCATAACGTTGGCGATGCCGCTGGCAAGAATATCGGCATCAAACAAAGTTTGGGCCGCCATGTGGTAATCCTGGATGGCTCAGCGGAAATTGTGGGCAGCATTTTGGAACCCATAGCCCAGAAACTCGCGGACCAATCCGTCGGGATATTTGGACCCTACGGGCTGACTACCGACGATTTGCAGCATTTCCATGAAGAAGTGGACTCCGGCGACGCCGATGCCATGCAAGCCTACTGTATGGCTTTCCGCCGGGAGGCAGTCAACACCGTTGGGCTCATGCGAGAGTGCTTCCGGTTCTACCGCAACCTGGACATCGACTATTGTTTTCAGTTCAAAGATAAAGGTTACCGAATTGTTGCCGATAGCCAGTTGCCCATGGTCCGTCACGAGCACCGGCAATGGACCGAGTTGGAAGAGAATCAGCGAGACGAGCTAAGCCGCAAGAACTTCGGTCGCTTCTTGAAGCGGTGGGGAAACCGCCCCGAGTTGCTGATCCACTCCTCCGGTAGGGGCGTCAGCGACCAGTTTTTCCGCCACTGACACAGCCGACTCGGAACGGTCTCAGCCTCAAAGATAACCTATCGAGCGTTGTCAGTGGATAACGGTCCTATTGGTTGGTGGATTCGCACAATGGTGCGGGACCACAAAGGCGTTATTTCTTCAATTGCCGGGAGTGACTTCTCTCGATCAAAATCCCAGACCTCGTATCGGTGGCGGTTTTGTTGACCTTTGTTACGAGGTTGCCGTCCGGCATCAGTCCGGCACGTTTGCGACCCGCTTCAAACCCTCGCAAGGCATGATTCCTAGCCCCGATAGTCCACAAAAACCTAAGCGAGGGTATCTGTCGCATACTTCGTTGATTTCTGGCAATATCACACAGGAATCACACCCATTTTGGTTGTGATCACAAGATAATTCCAGTATATTGGTTTGAATCGAGTTACATTACATAACATGGACAAGAAAATCATAAAAGGGAAGGGCAGTTTCTCTCTTGACTGGCTAAGTGACGGGTGTTAGAGTCCAGACGTTCAAATTTGCTTCATTTCCCGGTCCCGGCCCACGAACCTGAAATCCCTACTCGGAGTCCCTGCTAGATGGAGGATGCCGCCCACCGGTTACTAACGGGAGATCAACGTGCTCTTTCAAGAATGATCTCCTACCTTGAGCGTGGCGACCCGCAAGCTGCTGGTGTTCTAAAAACGATCGACCCCCATACCGGCAAAGCATATATCGTCGGCATTACGGGCCCTCCCGGCGCAGGAAAGAGTACCTTAGTCGATCGGCTCACCGAGTTGTTACGCAACAAAAATCTGTCGGTCGGCATAATCGGCGTCGATCCGACCAGTCCATTTACCGGTGGCGCTTTGCTCGGCGACCGGGTGCGGATGCAGAGGCACTACCTGGATTCAGGCGTGTTCATCCGCAGTATAGCCACCAGAGGGCAAACCGGTGGGTTACCCAGGACAATCAGAGGAATCACCCGCTTATTGGACGCTTCGGGCATTGATGTGATTTTGGTGGAAACCGTGGGGGTCGGTCAGACCGAGTTAGCAGTGCTTGAAGTGGCCGACACGGTCATGCTTGTGTTGACTCCGGAATCCGGAGATGCGATTCAGGCCTTAAAGGCTGGGATCATGGAAATTGCGGACATTTACCTGGTCAATAAAGCCGACCGGGAAGGGGCCAACCAGATGGCTACCACCGTCACTTCCATGCTGCAACTCGGTGAAGCCAGGTCGAATTGGTCACCACCGGTGATGCTGACAGCCGCCCAAACAGGCCAGGGTATCGATGAACTTTGGCGAAAGATCGATGAGCACCGGCAGCACCTGACGGATACCAAGGAATTGACCAAACGGCGAGGTTTGCACAGGCAAAAGGAATTCCTGGAAACTGTCCAAGAGGAATTGACCCGCCGGGTTAAGGCCCGGATCGAGCATGATCCTGCGTTGCGCGCCACCTTGGAACAAATAGCGGACAAAGAGTCCGAGCCATACTCATCAGCAATGGAATTTATAGAATCTTCTGATTTCAGTTCCGATTGGTTTGCTTCGCTATTTTCGGATAAAGGCTAGGGGCAGGCATTTGCCAGCGGCTGCGTTTGTGTATAAATCCAGGGAGAAGACTGGTTAAATAAGATTTTAGGTTTCTGCCCAGGTATTCTTTTCAGTCAATATTACTACCGACAGCGCAGGCAGTGATAAAAACCTGTCAGTTGGTTTAACATTCCAAGTGGGGGATCGAAAATGGTGGTTCTAGGCGTTGGCCTTAGGGCATCCTCGAAGCGGCCCAGTACGTTGGTCGCATTGGACCAGGATTCATCAATCCTGTGTATGGACACCTTTGGGGAGGATGATGAACTCGCTCAAATTGCCCAAGACCAAAATCCTGAGTTGATTTCCATAGGCGCCCCACTGGGCCTGCCATTGGGTCTTTGTTGCTTGGAAACCTCCTGTGATTGTAAATTCGAGGTTCCTCAACGAAAAGGGCGCTTGCTGGAGTTGGAGTTGTCCCGCATGGGAATTAGCTGCTTCTTCACCAACAAGGGCTCGATCATCCGGAACTTGATCTACCGCGGCATCGGTCTTAGCGAGCGGCTGCGCGGTTTGGGCTTTCAAGTGGTTGAGTCCTATCCCCATGCCACAAAGATGATACTGTTCGGTGACAAGGTGCCGCCCAAAAACAGTGCAGCCAGCTTGGCGTTCCTAAAAGAACGCTTGTCCCCTATTATTGGTGGCCTCGATGAACACATGAGCCGGATGGACCGAAATAGCTGTGATGCGGTACTTAATGCCTACACGGGCTTGCTGCATACCCAAGACGGTACCGATGTGCTGGGAAACGAAGAAGAGGGCACCCTGGTTTTACCCAAGCTACCACGGTAGCCGAAACTAGGGTAACCGAAGCTAGGGTAGCCGAAACTAGGCCCTTGGCGAAACAATTCCAGGCCCGCCGAAAACGTTAATGCCGTAGCACATGCCAGAACTACCTTCATGTGCTCCGGCTTCCAACGCACGCTTCAAGACTTCATCTCATCTTGGATCACGTCATCTTGGTTCACAAATCCCTGTGGGCTATTCGGCTTTCCTACTTTTCCCTTCTCATTCCCCATTGCCACTTTCCTCAATATTCCAATGCCTTAATTAAGGCCCAATAGCACAATTGTTTAATCACTCGGCACTTGAATCTTGTGGTAAATGTTTTAACCTAAATATATGCAGGTGGTAACCGTGCTTGAATAAGCCGATTGCCCATGAGCGAGAAGATTATTATCGCAAGGGGCCGCTTGCAAGGGACCGCTTGTAGGGGACCACTTGCAAGGGATCGCTCAACACCGGCGTTATACTTAGGACGCTCGTTGTTATATCAAGAAGCTGGTTTCCCTGCGACTTCATACTGGGCAAATTCAGGACTGAAGGAGGATGCGATGGAACTGAATATCCGGGGTAGGAACCTGGAGATCACCGACCAAATTCGCAGCCATGTTGAGGAGAAATTGGGGCATCTGGAGCGCCACCTTCCGGCTGTGGCTCTGGTGACTGTGGAGCTTTCTTCTGAGTCCACCCGCGCCCAACGCCACCGGGTCGTAGCCCAAGTGACCATGAACGTAAATGGATCCATTCTTCGCTCCGAGCAAAGGGCATCCGATACAAAAGCTGCGATAAACTCGGCAGCCGAAGTTCTGAGCCGCCGCATCGAACGCTATAAGGGCCGCACCTTCCGTAGCGAACGCGATAGGAAGGGCTGCTCTTTGGCCAACGAACAAGCGGAAGATATTGCCAGGGTAGATTTCCCGGCGGAAGGGGAAGTGCTGGCTGACGGCAAACTGGTCCGAATCAAAAAATTTGACATGGAAGCCATGACGGTGGAGGCCGCCGCATTCCACATGGGGCTTTTGGGCCACCAGTTTTACATGTTAAAAAATGCAAATCAGCACGCCACAACGTGCTTTATCAACGTGACGATGGCAACTACGGTCTGATCCAGCCCGAGGATTGACCGGTTGGCTTGGTCCAAGCAGCTTGGGGTTAATCGCCAACAGAAAACGGGTAGCCACCCTTGAGTGGCTACCCGTTTTTAGTGCCCGGTTGTTCCAGCGCAGACGTTCCTCCCTTAAATTAAGGTGAGCTCGCGTTAGACGAGTCTGAGTTGCCGTCGCTTTGCCCTCGATTGCCCGCAGCCATTCCCAAGAATGGCGCCAGCATATTGGTAAACTCCATGGGGAAAATCCATTTGGTGGACGGGCTCTCCCCCAGAGATTTGAGGGTATCGAAGTATTGTAGGCTCATGGTTCGAGAGTCCACGTTATTGGCAACCTGGTTGATACGGTCCAAAGCCTCGCTGAAGCCCGAAGCCCGAAGTACCTGGGCCTGCTGATCGCCTTCGGCTTTGAGGATTTCCGATTGGCGCTGGCCCTCCGCTTCTAGGATGGCCGACTGTCTCTCCCCTTCGGCGCGGTTGATCTGGGCCTGCCGTTGGCCTTCAGACTCGGTTATTTCCGCCGTCTTGATGGCCTCGGCCGACTTCTCACGCTCCATAGCTTGCTTCACGCCTGGCGGTGGATCGATTTCGTTAATTTCCACTTGGGAGACCTTTACTCCCCAACGCTCGGTGACCTCGTCCATGCGCACTTGCAACGCGTCGCGCATTTTCTCCCTTTCGGTAAGTGCTTCCGCCAAAGTTGTGGCGCCGATGACTGCCCTCAGCGTTGCGAAGGCCAGGTTAACCACCGCCAATTCGAAGTTTTGAACTTCTAGGACTGCCCTCTCGGCGTACTCTTCCATCACCCGGTAGTAGATGACGAAATCCATGTCCACCACCACGTTGTCCGCAGTTATGTATTTTTGAGTCGGCACCCTGGCCACCCGCTCCCGCAGGTCGACTTTGATGCCGGAATACATTAGTGGAATCAAGAAATGAAAACCCGGCCTGCGAGTTCCAATGAAGGTTCCGAATTTTTGAACTATCATCCTTTGGTACTGCTGAACGATGACTACTCCAGTAGACATTTGGGCCTCCTTAAAACCATTAGAAATGGCCGGGAACCGGAATCCATCAACAAATTTCTTCATTTTGGCGGAATACGGTCACGATTAGGCCATCAACTTTTGAAACCCTGACCGGTTCGCCAACACCAATCACGTTACCATCTTCACTTAATGCTGTCCAGGTTTCGCTTCCTAGCTGGACGATACCCCTGGGAGAGAGTGCCCCGGTAACCGTGCCGGACATGCCCACCATAGAAGGCCGCAGTTGCTCGTTTCCCTGGCGGCGGGACTGGTAAATGACCCGTACCACGAAGAGGAGCGTCAAGGCCAAGGCTCCGGCTATCCCGCCGACCAGCCACCGGCTAACCTGGGCCGAAGGCATGGTTGGAGTGGTTTCTCCGAATAGAACCACGCCGCCGATGATAAAACAAACGATGGACCCAATACCTAATACGCCCCAACCGGCTACCTGGGTTTCCAGGACAGCCAGCCCAATAGCCACCAGGATAAATATTACCCCGGCCCAATTAACTGGCAGGTTGCCGAAGGCCAAGAACGCCAGCAGCAGAAAAATTACGCCGACCACACCGGGCGCTATCAATCCGGGATTGAACAACTCCACTACAAGCCCCAGCCCGCCTAACGTGAGGAAAATAAACGAGATGTTCGGGTCGGAAATGAACTCGAGGAAGTTTTCCAACAGGTTCTTGTTTAGCCGCCGTTGGGCTAGATTATGGGTATCCAAGGTCTGTTCACCGGTGGTAGTCTCTACAGATTTTCCGTCCAACTGGGCTAGCAGGTCATCAATATCGTTGGCGATAAAATCCACCACGTTTAGTGCTACCGCCTCGGTGGCGCTGAATGACGACGCTTTACGCACAGTTTCTTCCAGAGCCTCTTCGTTGCGACCCCTTGCTTGGGCTATGCTCCGGATCAATGCGGCGGCATCGTTTTCCACCTTGTTGGCCAATGTTTCGTCCAAGCCTTGGCCGGTGGAGGAGATGGGCGTAGCGGCGCCTATGTTGGTGCCGGGGGCCATAACCGCAAAGTGGCCCGCCGCTGTTATGAAAGTGCCGGCAGACCCGGCTCGGGCACCTCTGGGGGATACGTAAACCACGATCGGTATTGGGGACTCGAGCAACAATTCCACAATCTCCCGGGTTGAGCCAAGGAGGCCACCCGGAGTGTCCAGCTCCAAAACCAGTAAAGTTGCCCCGTCTTCAACGGCATCGTCGATGGCGCGGGAGATGAAACGTTCTTTGACCGGATTAATGGTTCCATCGATGGGGACAATCAGTACATGGGGCGATTGGGCCTGGGCCACAGGTGATCCCACAAGTGAGAATAGTGGGCCCAAAAGTCCCATTAACAAGACGAGGCCCGTCAATATCAGCCAGAGTTTCCTGAGTTTTCTAGCCAGGGACATGGCTGCCTGCTCCCTGCGAGGTCTTTGATGTCAGGGATGCTGGGACCAACGGCGCAGCTTTCGATATGCGGTCATGCACCGGGTCAACTCGAACAACGGGGTTTGTTCTATTTTACTCGTAAATTAAGAAGAAGAGTCCGGTAACGGGTCTGACAAGCTGGCCGATACAGAACGGTAACCGTACGAAGGTTCGGAAACCTTGTCCGAAAACTGAATTGATGATTGGGCCAAGCGGGCCAAAATGGGATTGATTAGACCTAAGGCACTCCCCAGAACAGGGTGGCCCATAATTTTCCCGATCAATCGGCTGTGCCAATCGAAGGACACTTCCCCGGATTTAAGCAAATCGTTGTGAATACCACGGGCGCCTGCTTGGACTACAAGTGAGGTAATTTGTTGATCGTTCAGGGCCTCAAAAAGCCGCCGGGCGGAATAGCCAACCTCCAACTCCCTGGACAGCAGCCTTTTCCATCTCCGCTGGTATTGGCTCAGCCTTGAAGCGCTCAGGTCGTCGTCGGCTAGGGCTTCAGCCAAAACCTGGGAAGCGATTTCACTGGCTAGCAACGAGTAGTAAATACCCCCGCCTGTGGTGGGTTTAACCTGGCCTGCGGCGTCGCCAGCCACAAGAACCCGTTGCTTGTAAGTAGTTTTCAAGGGTCTGAGAGGAATTCCCCAACAAGCATGATTACTCAACACGGCATCAATCTTGCCGTCTTGCTTCAACTGCTGAACTAACTTGGCCAAGTGGTCCGGGGCTTGCCGCCGGGCCAGCAACCCGACCAGTGCCCGTCCTGGAGAAGTGGGCACCAGCCAAGAGAAGAATCCCGGCGCCACGTTGTTGCCCACGAAAATCTGCACGTCGCCAATTGCCGGCGTTATTCCTCGGCCAACTCCGTTGCTAATTCCCCCGGTGAATCCGCCGTCGATTCCCCCGTCGAATCCCTTGGTAGACACCTCTACTTGTGTCCCGGTAACGTGGTCCGGCACCGTGCCGAGGCCCACCTGCCGGGTTAATGGCGATCCGAATCCCGAGGCCAAAACCAGCGCACGACTTCGGTAGGTCGCTTTATCGGTTGTTACCGACACCCCATCGGCCTGGGATGAAACCTTCTGCACCCGTTCGCCTAACAAGTAGATTGCGCCTGATGCCTGTGCCCGGTGGGCAAAGGATGCAACGTATGCAACCCGGTCTATTATCTGGCCCTGAGGGCCGGAGGTTTCAAAATGAACGTTGCTGGCCCCAGGGGTTGTCACGTCGGCCGCCGAGGCGTCTTGGTAAACTAAGGCAGGATCGATGGGAAAACGGCGGATGCATTCCTGGCCCACGATGCCGGTGCACAGTTTGTTACCTATATCGTGCCTGGCGTCGATTACTGTTACGGCAAAACCCCTCGATGCAAGTTCCAAAGCAGTATTGTTGCCCGCCGGTCCGGCGCCCACGATGATCACATCGTCCAAATCCACAACACCTCATGCCGTTTAGCCAGACCGAACGCTTCGGCTGGACGTAAGCCCCGATTATACTATCCACACCTTGCTCATTCCAGGCTAATTCGAACATCTAAAGCGCTATTTATTGTTAACCCACCCATTGTGCCGGAGCGTACAATCGTTCTTGACACTGCTGGGCGCGGTTGTATAATGAACACGGCCCAAGAATTGGTCTGACCACTTGGAGGATATGCAAGTCGGCATTCGCAACGTTCGGCAGCGAAGGTTGTACGAAGATATCGTGCAGCAGTTCCACATGCTGATCCGCCAAGGTGTGCTCCAACATGGGGCGCGGTTGCCATCGGAGCGGACGCTGGCGGAGCAGTTTAACGTCAGCCGCAGTTCCGTGAGAGAGGCCATCAGGTCTTTGGAATTACAAGGCTTGGTGGTTAGTCGGCGTGGCTCGGGCACCTTCATCAACACCCAGGCCATTGAATCGGTTGTTGCCTTGCTTGCCAGTACTTTAAGCGCAGGCAATGAGACTTTGAAAGAAATATTCGAAGTCCGCCATCTGCTGGAGCCTCAGATAGCAGCAGTAGCAGCAACCAGGGCCGACCAAGATGAAGTGCGGCGAATGGCCGACATATTGGAAGAGCAGCGAAAGCAACTTCAGCACGGGGAGACCGGTGTCGACTCCGACACTGCTTTCCACTTCGCTTTGGCGGCTGCCACCCACAATTCGGCATTGCTTAAAGTGGTTAGCGCAGTTGAAGACATCCTGCGCTTGTCTCGGGATCAATCCTTGCAAGAACCGGGAAGAGCGGAACGTTCCTTAGTTTCTCACCGGCAAATACTCGAAAAGGTAAGTTCCGGGGATGCTGAAGGCGCCAGGATGGCCATGGAATACCATTTAACCTCGGTTGAGCCCGCGAACCTGTCGAGCTTGCATCGCTCAGCCAGCAGTGGTCAGCAGCAAGTGAACGGGAATCCGCCCCGGACTCCTATCCAAAAGGGGGCTACGGAGCAGATGTTGACCGCTGACCGCCGGATATGGAAAGTCAACTAAACCATACAAACGGAGGAAATGCCATGAGCACAGTTGCTGTGGAAGTGGTGTACCGGGGTATCTTTCAAAAGACCCTTGCCCGTAACATCGTGCGGACCATAGTTTTCGCTGCTAGAAAAGAGGGCAAGATCGGGACTGCCTTCGGTCGATATGGCGACTCGCCCGAACGCAATGGCATTCCCGCCAAGCAGTTCGCCGTGGTTGCCGATGACCCGGAAGAGCTGGACGAGACCTTGGCGCGGTACGAGCCGACGGAAGTCGACGTAACCATTAACGTCGACGATACCATGTGTAAAGGAGTCGAGTCCTGGGCCTGGTACGGGCTGCAACCGATCAACCAGCTAACCAAGCCCAACGGCAACTTGATCGTGACTTCCTGGCAGGACGCCGACTCGTTGATCCGGGACATGCACCAGAAGGACTCGGCGATCGACCTATCCATAGTAAAGGGCACGGTAAGCTTCTCCGGTCTGTGGGTGTACAAGGACGACCACACAGATGTGCGAATTCTAGGGACCCTGGCCAAGGTCTGCCCTCAGTTGGTTAGCCTTGAATCCATGCTCGAGGCTATCCAGGAGCAGATGGGCAGTGAAACCAAGGTGGCATCGGCTCAAAAAGCCCACGATCTGGCCTCAGTCCGGCCGGTTGAGCCGGGTGAGGGCAATCCGGAGGTACCCTATAAATTCGAACTCCCCGGATGGAAAACCATGGAAGAGGGTGTGGTCATCCGGGCCATCGAAGCGGGCGGCGGGTTCCGGGGCGGCGACGGCGGCTACCAGCCGGTGCGCAGCGAGGTCTTCAAAAAGTACAGCACCCGGTCGATGCGGCCAGTGATAAACTTCGAAACCTGCATCAAGTGCACTCTGTGCTGGCTCCAGTGCCCGGACACCTGCTTTGATGTGACCCCCGACGGCCTGTACGACGCAAACATGGAATCGTGCTGCGGCTGCGGGGTGTGCGAAGCGGTCTGCCCGGTTCCGGACTGCGTCACCATGGTCAGCGAGGCCGACTTCGAAGATAACAATAGCCAATACGAGATGTGGCAAGAGGATAAAGAGGGCTATAACCAGTGGATGACCGCCCTCGTGGGTAAGCAGAAAGCGGAGACCCGCACCCATGGCTTCCACCATGTCGGAGGGTACGCCGAAGAAATTTCCGAGATGACGGAGGCGTAATGACTACAATCGCACCCAGCGAACTTTTTCAGACCGAGACGGAAGACCTAATCAGCGGCAGCGAGGCCATCGCTTTAGCCTGTGCCTTGGCCGACGTGGACGTGATTACCGCTTACCCCATCCGACCCTACGACACCGTGATGCAGTACGTTTCCAAGCTCAAGGCCGATGGTGTTTTCGATTGCGATTTTATTGTCGCCGAAAGCGAGCACTCCCAATTCGAGATTGTTAAACACGCCTCCGCTGTGGGCGCCAGGACATTCTGCGGCTCCAGCGGCGTGGGCTGGTTCTACGCTTTCGAAGCCATCACCGTCACCGCCGGACTGCGCATGCCCGTGGTTGCCATGGTGGGGAACAGAGCGCTGGACGACCCGGGCGCATTCGGCACCGAGCACAACGACGCTTTGGCCGTGCGAGACCTCGGCTGGATGCTTTACTGGGTTGCCACGGCGCAAGAAGCCTTGGACATTGCACTACTGGCATGGCGGGTGGCAGAAGACCCCAACGTCTTACTGCCCATGGCCATTAGTTGCGACGGCTCGTTCCTGACTCACTCCCAAGCCATTGTGAGCGTTCCTACCAGTGAACAAGTTCAGAAGTACTTGCCCCCATACGACAGGGGTAAACTTCAATTGCACCCCGACAACCCTATAACCGTGGCGCCCCAGGTTAACGAAGACTGGCTGATGGAGATCCGCCGCCAATCCGACGATGCCATGCAACGATCGGTGGGGGTAATAAAAAAAGCATACGAGGAATTCAAGCAAGAGTTTGGCCGGGGAGACCCAAGCCCTTTCATCGAAGAATATATGACCGAAGACGCGGAGATCATCATCGTTGGGATGGGCACCATAGCTTTGCCGGTGAAAGTAGCGATTAGACGGCTGCGGGAAGCAGGCAAGAAGATCGGTTTTGTCCGCGTAAAGTTCTTCCGGCCCTTCCCCACCGAGGAGATCAGGCAGGTTTTGGGTGGCCGCAAGGCTATCTGCGTCGTCGACCGCGACTACTCATTCGGCTCACCTTCTTTTGCCGGGGTCCTATTCCACGAACTAAGGTCGGCGCTTTATTCCTTAGATGACAGGCCCATGATGCTGAACTTCATCGCTGGACTGGGAGGCCGTGAGGTTCACGTCAACGACGTAAACCATATGGTCGAGGTAGTCCAGAAGGCGGTCGATACCGGCAAAATCGAACAAGAATCTACCTGGATAGGCGTGAGGGAATAAATATATGACTACTGTACAGGACCTTCCTCAGGTTAAAGGGGTCAAGAATATTCCTTTGGAGGAGCAGTTCACGTCCGGACATCGGACCTGCCAAGGCTGTGAGTCCGCCTTGGTCATGCGCCTCATGATTAAGGCCGCTGGCCCAAGGACGATTGTGTTGGGCAGCACCGGGTGTATGTACGTGGCCAATACTACCTACTACAGTACCCCTTGGGTGGTGCCGTGGATGCACACTCAGTTGGGGTCTTCCGGCTCGGCCGCCACCGGCACTGCTGCCGGCTTGGCGTCCATGATGCGTAAGGGCAAGATGAAGCAGGAGCCCATCAACGTCATCGCTTTCTGTGGTGACGGCGGCGGAGCCGACATGGGCCTCTCCGCCATCTCGGCGGCCCTCCAGCACGACGAGTACAACCTGTTGATTCTCATGTACGACAATGAATCCTATGCCAACACCGACATTCAAGTGTCAGGTAGCTCACCGTGGGGCGCTAACTCCACCTTCAGCCCTCCGGGCAAAGTACACCGCATAATGAACAAACGGTGGAAGAAGAACATGGCGCCCATGCTGGCCGTCGGTCACCCTAACGTTCGTTACGTGGCCACCGCCTGCGGGTCCTATGGATTGGACTTCAACAACAAAATCCGACGGGCGCTGACCATCGGCGGCCCAACTTTTATCCACAGCATCGACCCCTGTCCCAAGGGCTGGGACTACGACCCCAAGTTCTCCCACGAACTTGGTATGCTGGCCATCGAGACTGGGCTGTGGGTCCAGTACGAGATCATCGACGGCGAACTGACCCTCAACGGGCCGTCCCGGTCCATCGCCAGGGGCATACGGAAGCGGAAACCGATCGGAGAGTATCTGACGCGGCAGGGAAGGTTCGCCCACCTCACCCCGGAGGACATTAAGTTCTTCCAAGACCGGGTCGACCGAAGCTGGGAAGAGTGGTGGATGCCTGGGGTAATTCCCATAACCAAAAACGACGAGTAGGTCCTGCGGACGTCATATACCTTTGGTTGGCAAGCGCGTAAACAAAAGATGGAGCGGACATAAGCCTCTCCATCTTTTGTTTGTTTTTTCACTCTCGTCCAGAATCCGCAGGCACACCGTCCCTCGCTCCAATAGAGACAATCAAAATTATGAGATTTCAGTGAGAGCAACCCGCTCGATGGTCTGCAAAACCTTGGGCAACCGAAAGCAGTGCCAGTAATGACCGGAGAACCTCTCATTTTCCACAAGGCTAAATTGGTCTAGATTGCTCAACGCTGTGAGTTCCAATCACTGCAGCAAAACGTGAGTTGATTAGGTGCCCAGATCTGCATCAAGACAACAAAAATCGCTTGGGGACCGCGATAATGCTACTCGATTTCCGCAAGTATGCGGACTTCTCGAGTTAGGCGCTCCCCTAGTTGATCCTTCTGAATTTCTAAGTCGTAGCGGTTTTGGAGGTTCATCCAAAAGCGCTCAGAGGTGCCGAAATACCGGGACAGGCGTAATGCAGTGTCTGCTGTGACTGCCCGGTTCCCGTGAACAATCTGATTAATACGCCGAGGGTTGACGCTGATGTCCTTGGAAAGGCGGTATTGGCTAATGTTCATAGGATTCATGAACTATTCCAGTAGCACTTCACCGGGATGCACCGGAGGTAATTTTTTGGAGCTCATATTATTCTCCTAATGGTAGTCGGTGATCTCCACCTCTTCAGCATCGCCAACCGACCACCGAAAACAGATGCGCCATCGATCGTTTACTCTGATACTGTATTGGCCGGCCCTGGTTCCGGAAAGCCTCTCTAAGTGGTTTCCTGGAGGAGAGTGCAGGTCATCAGAGTCCGCCGCGTCTAGGATAGCTAACTTTCGCTGCGCACTTCGCTGAATATCGGGCGGAAGTTTGGGGGATCTCTCTCGTGGAAAAAGACGTTCGGCCTCCCCGCCGTGAAAAGACCTAATCATATTAGTCTCATAATAGCGCCATACGTTATTTTTAGCGCAGGTGTTTTTGAGAAATTGCGCCCACAACCGTATTGCCACGGCGTCCCTGTCGGGGTAGAGTAGGTAACGCTTTCCGATACTTCCTCATCCCCGTTTTTGTTGATCGATCTCGCTGTGGCGAGGTGTTTACGGGGAAGAGCCAAATTCTGTGGAGGTATATACACTTATGGAGCCGATCAATCTATACGACTACGAGGCACGGGCCAAACTGGTCCTACCCCATAATACTTGGGACTTCATCGACGCCGGGTCCATGGACGAATTCACCACCAAGAGAAACCGGTCTGCATTCGAGTCTCTAACCCTGCGACCCAGGTTCATGCGGGAAAATCAAGAGACGGATATCTCGACTACCATGTTGGGCGAGAAAATAAGCATGCCCGTTTTCGTCTGCCCTGCCGGTAGCCACATGGTGGCTCACCAGGAAGGGGAAAGGGCCACCGCCAAAGCTGCCGGGATGTCCGACACACTGATAATGCTGAGCACGTCGTCTAATTACAGTTTGGAAGAGGTGGCCGACGCCGCTACAGGGCCGCTGTGGTTTCAGCTTTACCACAGGGGGTACAAGTTCACCGAGATGCTGGTGCACCGTGCAGAAGAAGCCGGTTTCAAGGCCATCGTCCTGACGGTGGACACCCCAGCCCCCAGCCCCAAAGAGCGAGACCTGCGTAACCAGTTTCAGCGGACCGTTGAATTGGGCAATTTCCGGGGACTGAACGCGTCGGAAGGCGAGATCAGCGGCACCGACGAAACGCCGGGTTGGGACGTTTCCCAGACTCCACCCCTTTCCTGGAAAGAGTTGGAATGGCTCCGGGGTTTGACGTCTTTGCCCCTGGTTTTGAAAGGAGTCAGGATCGCCGAAGACGCCCATATTGCCGTGGAGAGCGGCGTGGAGGGTATCCTGGTTTCCACCCACGGTGGCAGGCAGTTGGACATGACAATGGGCGCCATCGAGATGGTGCCTGAAATCGTAGAAGCGGCAAAGGGCCGGGCCGAGATCTACTTGGACTCGGGTGTGCGACGTGGCAGCGATGTAATTAAAGCCTTAGCCCTAGGCGTTCAGGCGGTTGGCATTGGCCGTCCTTTGTTCTGGGGTTTGGCGCTGGATGGTGCTGACGGCGTCCACGGCGTCCTGGAACTGCTCAGGGAAGAAGTGACCCGGTGCATGGCCTTCTGCGGGCAGTCGGACGTTAAGGAACTGGAGCAAGCCCTGATCAACATTCCCTACGGCTGGGGAGCAGGCACAACAGCCCCGTAAAAACTGAGTCGCGTTCGGCTATCGAAAAAGACCGCTCCCAGATTGGTGGGAGCGGTCTTTTTCGTTACTCTTAAGATTAATTTAGTTGATTATGCTAGTCTGCCACCGCTCCCGCCTTGCTGCCGACGCGTGCCCCAGCGAGCAACTCGGACACCAGCTTATTGAATATTGTCGCTTGTTCGAAATGGGCCGAGTGGGCGGCTCCGGAGACCACTTCCATACGTGAGCCGGGGATCGCCTTTTGCGCCTCGCTGATGACCTCAGGCGGGAAAATAGCGTCTTCTTTGCCAACGATAAGCAATGTGGGTATCTCCCAATTGGCGAAGGCTTCGGCTTTAGGGCCGTCCTCACGTCGGAAACCGGAGATAACGCCGTCTTCGCCCCGAGGCGGATTCAGCCCGCCTATTTCCCGGTAGAGGAAGGTCAGCGCCGGGTTCTCTATTATGAAACTGGCACACAAGGAGCGATCCACTCCCTCGGGCGGGGGGTTGGTGTTTTCGAGCGCCGTCAATACTCCATCGGTGGCCACCCCGCCTGTCGTATCGCCCAAAACCAGGCCCAGCGTTCGACCGGGATGGGCCAGCGCGAATCCCAAACAGGTTAGTCCGCCCATGGACTGGGCCACCAGAAATGTCTTGTCGATATTCAGGTGGTCGAGTAGAGCGGTCAGGTCATCGATGAAGTTCTCCCGCAGGGGCGAATCGTGCTCGGCAATGGAACTCCCCCAACCACGGTGGTCGAAGGTGATGCAACGGTATTCACCGGAGAAAGCGGCCACCTGCTGCCACCAGCTCATGTGGTTGCCGCCCCGTCCGTGGGCAAATACTATCGCTGGGGCCGAGTCGTCACCGTGGGATTCGTAATAGAGATCGATGCCATTGATTGGAGCTTTGGGCATGGCTTTACCTCGCTGAGACCTATTTAGGGAAATATTTGCTTAGGATAAAACCCTTGAAGACAGATGGGGGCTACTAAGGTTCGTTCGCTTATTCTATACCATCCAACAAGCTCAACTATTACTGAGACTAAATCATCAGGTTTGAATCCCCACAGATAACCACTCCGCCCTTATATCTCGCTACAGCTACAATGGGCCATCAGTTTCCAATTGGGCCATCCGTCCGGCGTAATCATGACCTTCGGCCCTAGGATGGTTTTGTGTCCCGAGGGAAAATATTATGAAGCGGTGGGCCGGAGGTGCTTATGGGATTGGAAACGACGATGATGCGGCAGTGGATGGGTCACAAAGGACCGGAAGATGTCACCCAAATGATGCAGGAAATGATGCCTCTGATGATGGAGAAAATGGGTCCGGAAGGCACAGTTGAGTTGATTTCCGGTTTGATGCCCTCGGTGATGCCTTCCATGATCGAGGGCTCATTCCAAAAGCCACACCCTAGCGATACAACTCAGGTGAGGCGCTATATCATGCCAAATGCGATGCATGCCTGTTTTTCCAATATGGAACCGGAGCAGCGTAGCGAAATCATCTCAATGTGCCGATGGGTCCTTGACCAGATCGAAAATCAATACATCGAGAAAGGAAAGATATAAGACTGGGGGCCTGTGCCGGAGACATTTATGCGAGTCCGTGACAACCGCCGAGGTAGGCGACCTTGAACTTGTCTTTGATCGGCGTACTTCTAAACGACTGTTGGACGAGAGGAGGTGCCATGGGACCCCTTGCAGTGAAGGATCTACCAGTAGAATTAACCGAGTTGGATCCGGCCCTAATCACAGAGTTGTCGGAAATCGTTGCGGAGAAAGAGAAAGTCTCGGAAGAAAGGTCGATGGAAGTTGCGCCTTGGTTTTATTTCGTGCCATGCGCCGGAGTCCGATATTACTCTTACAAGGAGTGGCCGTCTCCGGTAAAAGTATAACTCCTCCCAAAATGGGCGGCGGAGTTGGGCCTGACCCGAGATTGCTAACCGCTGATTGTTGATTGCTGAAAGCTGGCCGCTAAACGGGCCATTGCTCCTGGTTATAGGCCATGTCCCAGAACATGAACTCGTAGCGGCTGGAAATCAAAAATGCTTCCCGCATGGCCTCCAACTCCGCTGGCCCGGCTTGTTGGGCCGCTGCGTCGACGAAGCCTCGCCAGGCGTCGACGCTGTCTTGGAGCAACCCGGCGACGTAGAATGCAGTCCATTGTCCGTAAAGGGGATGCTCCGAAGGGCCCAGTTCGTTTTTCAGTTCGTGGTAAGTCCACGGGCAGGGCAGCAGTGCGGCTGCGGTTACTCCCAGGCCGTGGAGAGACGCCGATTTCAACATGTGGTTAACGTAGGCGGCATTGGTTGGCGAAGGCTTCGCCAGCTTGATGTCGTCCATGGTCAGACCGGCTTCGGCCACCAGCTTGTGGTGCAAAGGACGCTCCACCGGCGTCAGCACTCGGTGGGAAAGGTCCTCCAATGTCTGGGAGTCCGGGGCCTTGGCCAAAGCCAACGCCACCGTCCTAGCAAAACCCTCCAGGTACAGATAATCCTGGGCCAGGTAATATTGGAACTTGGCCAACGGCAAAGTACCGTCTTTGATTTCCCACAAGAACGGCTTCTGAAAAATACGGTCCCAGATGGGCTTCGTCTCAGCCCTTAGTTCTTCGCTAAAACTTTCCATATACACCTAGCCTTATGAACTGGAACGAGTATTCACCGCCGAGGGCGCAGAGATATTTTCTAAAACTTTGGGATCTCTGCGTGCTCTGCGGTAAGTAAAAATTGCTGTTAGCCCGATGCTTCTTTCCCGGCCCGCTCCACTTCGGCTTCCCGCAACTCGACCCGCCGGATTTTGCCGCTGATGGTCTTGGGGAGTTCGGTCACGAAGTCGATTGCCCGGGGGTACTTGTACGGGGCCGTGGCGCTTTTCACGTGGTCCTGCAAACTGATCACAAGTTCGTCAAACGAAACGTAGCCCGGTTTCAGGATCACGAATGCCTTGACGATCTCACCACGGACCGGGTCGGGACTGGCGACCACCGCAGACTCAGCCACGGCCGGGTGCTCAATTAGAGCGCTCTCCACTTCGAAAGGCCCGATACGGTATCCTGCCGAGATTATCACGTCGTCGGCCCGCCCAACAAACCAAAAGTGCCCATCCTCGTCCCGGGAACCCTTGTCTCCCGTCAGGTACCAGTCCCCCACAAATGACCGCTCCATTGCCTCGGCGTCTCTCCAGTACTCCCGGAACAAACCAACGGGTCTATGAGGTTTAACCTTAACGGCAATCTGCCCCTCTTGTCCGTCGGATAGTTCGGTGCCGTAATCATCGACTATGCCTATTTCAAACCCAGGCACCGGCTTGCCCATGGAGCCGGGTCTAACGGGCAGGCATTGGTAGTTGGCCACCAGCAAAACCGTCTCCGTCTGACCGTAGCCGTCGTAGATGGTCATCCCAGTCCCGTCTTCCCACTTCTTCATGACCTCGGGGTTCAAGGGCTCACCAGCGCTGGTGCAGTGGCGAAGGTTGGGCATTTGGAATTTCTGCAGATCTTCCAGCACCATCATGCGGTAGGCAGTGGGCGGAGCGCAAAATGCGGTCACACCGTACTGGCCCACCATTTTAAGCGTCTGTTGGGCGTCGAACCTGCCTTTGGCGTTGTGTTGCATGATCGCTGCGCCCTGGGCCCATTGTCCGAACAACTTCCCATAGGCAGCTTTGGCCCAACCTGTGTCAGAAAGGGTCCATTGAAGGTCGGTGGGACCCAAATCCTGCCAATATTTGGCCGTCAGCACGTGCCCCAAGCCGTATGAAGCCTGGGTGTGCAGCACCATTTTGGGGTAACCCACGGTGCCGGAAGTAAAATAAATTAGCAGCGGGTCGTCGCTTCGGGTTCGCTCGGCGCCATCTAGAATTGGGGACGCATTTTCCAATTGCTCATTGTAGTTCAGCCAACCACGTTTTTCGCCCTGAGCCAGTATTAAGTGCTTCAAGGAAGGGCAAGCACCAGCCGCTTCTTCGACCTTGGGCGAGTTTTCCAGGTCGGTTATGGCAGCCACCGCTTCTGCTTGATTGATCCGGTACTCGATGTCCCTGGGAGTACAGAGGGTAGTCGCAGGCATGGGAACCACCCCCAGCTTCATCATTGCTACCAGCGCAACGTACCACTGGGGTATTCTGGGCAGCATAACAAAGACCCGGTCGCCCTTGCGTATGCCCAGTTCCAACAAGGCATTGGCGAACTTGTTTGAGAGCATTTTCAGGTCCCAGAATGTATGCTGCTGTGCGTTCTCGCCGGAAGGGTCCACCGATATCAAGGCCAGTTTGGTCCTGTCTTCAGCCCACCGATCGACAACATCGAAGCCGAAGTTATAAAACTCCGGCACTTCCATGGTTGCGTTGCGGTAGGTCGCTTCGTAGTCTTGCATGGCCGAATTAGCTGCGCTCATTTTTCTCCCAAGTTTTTTGCAATGCGTAGGGATGATTCACGGACATTTTACATCCCTTAGCAGTTCCAAGTGAAGCTTGCGATAAATCCGTCGCCAGCTATAATTCGCCTCGAACCATAGACAACGAGCTTTGAACAACGAGCTTTGGCAATGTAAACAGCCGTGCGGTGGGGTGAATCTGGTGCGGGCTTGGTGGCGTTAGGCGGGCTGGTGCCTGCCAATGGGTTAAACTCCGGCTCTCGGGGGAACTCATTCAGCAGGGCGCTTGAGCGCGTGTTATATGTTTCTTTGGATACATCAGTTCAGTTGCAAATCCCTTTACAAGTCATAAGAATCAAAAACAAAAATACCTAGGAGAGAAAACATGGCATACGATTTCGATGGAAAGGTTTGTTTAGTAACCGGTGGCGGCTCGGGCATCGGTCGCGCAACCTGCCTGGTCTACGCCACTGGCGGAGCTAAGGTGGTTGTGGTCGACCGTGGCGTCGAAGGTGGTGAAGAGACCATCCAACTTATCAAGGAAGCCGGTGGAGAAGCAATATTAGTCCATGCGGACGTTGCCAACCCTGCGGAATGCCAGATGATGACAGACCGTGCGGTGGAAGCTTATGGCCGTTTGGACTGCGCCTTCAACAATGCTGGTGTGGGGGGCCGAAGCGGTAAAATGACCGGCGACTATGCCGAGGAAGACTGGGACCGGGTCATTGGCATCAACCTCAAAGGCGTCTGGCTCTGCATGAAAGCGGAAATACCCCATATGCTCAAACAGGGCGGAGGGGCCATCGTAAATACGGCGTCCATAGCCGGGTTAGTGGGCCTTCGGGGCACCTGCGCTTACGTTGCCGCGAAGCATGGCGTGGCCGGGTTGACCAAAGCGGCGGCCTTGGAGTATGCCGCACAAGGTCTAAGGGTAAACGCCGTTTGCCCCGGCTACATAGACACTCCGTTAACCCGGCCCATCTTTGACAGTTTCGACGGCATGGAAGATGAAGTGGTGGCCCGCCATCCGTTGGGCCGGTTGGGCCAACCCCACGAAATCGCCGAAGCAGTGGCCTGGCTGAGTTCCGACGCCGCATCGTTCGTTACCGGTCACACCATGCCCGTGGACGGTGGGTATATGGCCCAGTAGAGGCGCAGAGCTAAACATCGGTGGCCGAGGCTGAATAGAGATCGGATTATACATACGTAGGGGCGGGTTTCATCCCCGCCCCTACGAAATATGTTTGCCGGGCACTTTTCGAAACCGAGCGAGGTATTTCCAACCGGTGATCTCTACGCTTCGAGAACCATGATTAGTGTTGATATTGGTCCGCCAAGCATCCCCGTCACTGGGCGGAAGGGAAATTTGCCTGGCGTTTTTCTTTAACCGCTGCCAATCCTTCGCGCACATCGTCTCCGAAGAACCCCAGCATTTCCGCTGCCAACGAATAGTCAAAGGCGGTGTGAGCGCCCAAGCGAAGCCACTGGTTCAGGGCCCGCTTGGTGAACCTGATGGCTGGCTGAGAGCCTCGGGACAGGGTGCGGGCTACCTCCATGGCCTTGTCCATGAGCTCCTCCGGAGGGACCACCATGCTGACCAGTCCGATGCGCTCGGCTTCCTTGCCGTCCAAAAACTCGCAAGTCAATAAATAATACTTGGCCTTGGCCATGCTCATCAAAAGCGGCCATATCAGAGCTGCGTGGTCCCCGGCGGCTACGCCCAGCCTGGTGTGACCGTCGGTGAAGCGGGCCTTTTCCGATGCTATGGAAATGTCGGCCAGCAGGGCCACCGCCAGCCCGGCTCCCACGGCCACGCCGTTGATGGCCGAGATGACCGGTTTGTCCAGGTTTATCATGTTGTGGACAATGTCGCTGGCTTCCTGCATGTTGCTGGCGATCACATCGGGGTTTCCCAGAGCCTTTTCGATCATCTCGAAGTCGCCCCCAGCCGAGAATGCTGTCCCCGCTCCCGTAACCACGGCGACTTTCACTTCCGGGTCCCGGCCCAGGTCCGGCCAAATGCGGCTCAGTTCGTTGTGCAACCGGAAATTTGTGGCGTTGTACACCTCGGGGCGATTGAGCGTCAATAACGCTATTCCGTCTATCTTTTCGATGAGCAAGTGCTCGTAGCTGCTGTAGTCAACCATGGTGCCTCCAATGCTTTGGGTGGCGAACCGCCGCCCAAGTTTGATTCCCTCGCAAAAAGGCCTGTTTGAGATGAACCCTGGCGTGCGAAGGGGCCTGGAAGGGAGGAGGCCACGGGATGCCGGCTGCTGGCCTCACCGCACCATCTGCCGCGCTCAGGACAAGCGTGATCCCGTTGCGGTACCCCTTCCGTGGCTCAGGGCACCCGGTGGAAGCTGTGGAGCGGCGCCCTCATGCGGCCGTGACCGCAGGTACCGTCCCGACCGCCCGCTGAGCCGTGTTCTCCATCTCCACCAGGCGTGCATGGACCATCCGCTTGAAGTTGCACGCCAACGCCTTCAGGTAGACGGCAAGCCGCACCCGACGGCCCCCTCGCACCCGCAAGCGCCCAAGCCCGTGGGCGCGCTTCAGCTCGGAGTTCGTTCCCTCGATCCCGGCCCTTATGGCATACCGCTTGCGCCACTCCTCGGTGGCCTCGGCCCTCCGGCGCCGCTCGATGTTCACCTTCACCAGGTCCGCCTTGAGGACGTAGGCCCCCGCACGCCGGTCCAGCTTCACTGGGCAACGGGACCGCAAGGGGCAGGGCTCGCATGTTGTCCTGGCAAAGTGGACCTCTACCCGCTCCGGCGCATCCTCCAACTCGTGCTCCTCGATGGACGGGTGGCCGGCGGGGCACACCGTGGCCTGCTCCCCTGTGACGTCGATCTGAAAGTCCGCGGCGGTGAGCGGCGGTGGTCCGTCACCCTCTCCTTCGTGCGAGTTCCCCGGCGCCGACCCCGCCACCGGGCTCACCAGTTCCGTTCCCCGGCGCGAGGCTTCGAAGGCATTGCGGCCCGACCCATACGCCGTGTCGGCGAAGAGCTCGTCCGGTCGGACCTTCCGCTCCGCGAGCCCGTCAACGACCGGCACGCTCACGTCGGTGTCGCTCCCACTCGAGGGGGTCACCTCCACGTGGGTGATGAGCTGGGTGGCGTTCTCCTCGTGGCAGGTCTCCGCCACCTGCACCTCGTACCCCTTCCCCTTGTGGCCGCTGTAGGTCACATCCGGGTCGTGGGGCGATTGCAGCGAGTCGGCGGACACCTGCTTCGGGTCCTTCAAGGCCACGGGCACCTTGCATTCCCCAGCATCGTCGTCATCGTCCCTGGGGTGCCCGTCCCGGTGTTTGCCCACATGGCACTGCTCCCGCAGCAGCCGCTCCAGCAGCCGGTACTCCTCCAGCTGGGCAGCAGTCGTGCCATGGAACCGGTCCACCAGCCGGTAGAGGTCCCGGGCACAGACCGAAAGGCGTCGCCGACCCTCCCCCGTGCGGGCGTCCTCGTAGTGGGTCGCCTCGTCTTCTTCCTTCAAATAGCGCCCTAGGAGGCCCTCCGGAACCCCAGGGCGAAGCTCTGGGTGCTCCCAGCGCAAGGCCCGCAGGAACAACCGCATCGTCTCACAGAACAGGCCCAGCCGGGTGAGTGTGGCGATGTTGCTCATGATGTGGGTGGAGTCCAGCCGTTGCTTTCCGGTGCGTATGCCCAGCGCCTGGATGATCCGGTCCGTGGTCTCCTGGAAAGCCAGCCGGCCACCGTCGTGCTGCATCAGGCGAACTCGGAAGTTGTGGAGGGTCTTCTGGGGCAGGTGGGTCTCCTCGATGTCCAGCCGCAGGGCGTGGTGCCAGAGCAGGTTGAACTCTAGTTGTTCCAGAGCTTCATCGTCGGTGAGGTTGAACATCTCTTTGAGGAGGTGGACCCCGAGGACGGTCTGCACCGCCCGGTTGGGACGGCCGTTGTCCACGCAGTACATGGGAGCAAAGCGCTCCTCGTCAATCAGGGGGAGCGCCTCGTTTCGGAAAACCTCGGCCCAACTTCTCTCCAGACGCTTAGCCTTCTTCGGCGTCACCAGGAACTGGGACTGCCAGAGGCTCTCTTGCGGGCCTCGTATTCGGAACATCCTCCCCTCCCTCGGCCAGGCGCTGCCCCAACGCCCTTTCCCCACATTATCCTCCCATTGCCCCCGGAGGACGAGGGGTTTTTACGAGGGAATCAAGTTTAGTTGCCAGTTTTGAAATACCCGTTAGCCTTAGCAATCCAGCCCAAGCCGGGAGTCTCGATATAGTTGGGTCGGTTACACGGAGGAGTGGTTCGGCAAGCTCACCACGAACGGGTTTAATGCCCAGATTAACGACGGTGCGTAGAGATTTTTGCTGCCTGCTTCGCTCCGGTTCCCCCTGAGCCTGTCGAAGGCGACTTCCGTAGAAGAATGGTTCGACAAGCTCACCACGAACGGGTGAAGCGACAATGTCCGTTCTTAACGAGCGCCTCGACAATCTCAGGCCCGGCTCATGTAACCATCCCTCCCGGGAGTGACCCTTCGACAAAGCTTAGGATGAACGGTAGTGATAGGCCGAAAATTTACGGAAGTACGGATCAGTAGATAACTTCCTTGTCGGCCAGCTTGGCGACGTCTTCCGGCGCCATACCTAATAGCTCTTCGAAAACATAGGAGTTGTCCTCGCCGATGTTGCTGTAATGCCCATATTCCACGGGCGTTTCCGACATTTTAAAGGGCATATTCCATGAAAGGCTTTTGCCTTCCTCCCATTTGTATGCTGCTGTCCCCCTTTCGGCTACATAGTAGGGCGTCGGCTGGTAAAACCCCCTGGCCTTGAGGTGAGGGCTGTCGTATAGGTCCTGCCCTTGGGATACCACGCTGGCGGGGACTCCTTGTTGCTGAAGTTTGGTCATGACTTTGTCGGCGGTAAACCGGCGCGTCCAACCGCTAATATTCTCGTCCAAGGTGTCTTGGTTACGGGACCGGTTGATCGATGTCGAATATTCCGGCGACCGGCACCAGTCGGGATTATCCATGGCTTGACATAACCCTGACCATTCCTGGTCGGTATAAACCGCGATGGCGCAAAACCGGTCTTCCCCCAGGCAAGGATAGGCCCCGTGGGGGGCGGCTGAATGGTCCCGGTTGTCCATTCGCGGGGGCTGCTGGCCGCTGGCCTGATAGTCCAGAATCGCTGGCCCGGCGGTGACGGCACCCGAACTGAAAATTGACGATTCCAGAGTGGCCGCTTTTCCGGTCAGGCGGCGGCGCATCAGAGCGCCGATGATGGCCACAGGTTGGAACACGCCGGTATGGTAGTCGGAATATGATGAGTTGGTAGCCACCGGCGGCGCGCCGGGGGAGCCGCTCATCATGGAAACGCCGGACATATGTTGCACCAAGATACCGTAGGACTTGTAGGTGTAGTAGGGACCGTGTCCCCCCAGACCGGTCTGCCACATAATAATGATGTCCGGTCGGACTTCTCGAATTTGAGGGAAATCGATCCCCCACCGTTCTAAAATATTGCGCCGGAAATTGGTCATGAAAACATCGGCGGTTTTTATCAACTCCAAGAAAATATCCCGGCCTTCGGGAGTTCGCACATCCAGCGTTATGCGCTTTTTCGACGATTGGAAATCGGGTTGTCCGGCACCTTTGGACCATGCTGGAATAAATGCCATTTCGTCCAGCACCTTGTTGGTCTCCACCTTGATTATTTCGGCCCCCAATGACCCTAATATGCGCCCGGTCAGGGGCAGGGCCACGTAGGGTCCCAATTCCACAACCCGCAGGCCGGCCAAAGCTTTATTCGCCATTCTTTCTCCTGACACCGGAAACCCGACTCTTAGCTGATTTGTTAACCGGACCTATCGTCATATCACCCCTGCCGACCTTAGAAATGTAAGGTCCTCGGGCCGGTACCCCAGCTCTTGGCAGTAGACTGCCCGGTTGTCTTGGCCCAGTTGAGGGGCTGCGTTGGTCGAAGGCGAAACCTCTTCGCTATTGAAAATACCCAAGGGGTACTTGAAGCCGCCTGCCTGGGCGTGGTTCATCTCGGTCCAAATGTTGCTGGCCTCCAGCTGTGGGTCTCCCACCAAGTCGGCCACGGTGTTTACCGGTATGAACACCAGGTTACGCTTTTGGCCTTCATGAAAAAGATATTCGGCGGTGAAGCGCATTGTGAAGTCCATGAACATGGCGCTGATGATATCGATGTGGGGCGCCCTCTCTTGATTTCCGCCCCGGTATTGCTCGTTCAGAACCTCTTCGTTGCCGGTTACTTCGAAAATCCACTGGGAAAGGCCCTCCCACTCCCTCGGAGTGATCACCCCGGCGGATATCCAACCGTCCTGGCAGGGATAGGCGCCCAATGGAATTACCAGGGTGGAGTTGGTTCCGACCCTGGTCACGTTTTGTTCCAGTTGCATCCACAGCACGGCCGGATGGGCATCGGAGTAATAGGTAATCAACGACTCTTGCTGGGAAACGTCGATGTATTGCCCCTCTCCGCCCAATGCGTCCCGGTAGTACAGGGCAGCTAAAATTGCCACGGCAGCATAACTTGCGCCTGGTAAATGGGACTGTTCGTTGCCTTGCCTGACGGGAGGTTCGTCCGGGTCGCCGGTGATTTGCATATATCCGCTGGCAGCCATCGCAATAAGGTCCGAGGATTTGTATTCATTCCATGGCCCTTCTTGGCCGAATGGCGTTATCGAAGCCATTACCAACCCTGGGTTGAGTTCCTTAAGGGTGTCGTAGTCCAGTCCCAATCCTTTGAGGTAGCCCACCGGGAAGCTTTCCACCACCACGTCGGCGGTGGCTGCTAGCTTCTTGAACAACGCCCGGCCCAATTCTGTTTCTAAGTTTAGGGTAATAGACCGCTTATTAGTATTGTAGTAAAGGAAATACATGCTGAGTTCGGGGTGCGGTTCGCCCCCCAGAAATGGCCCTTTGGAGCGCCCATAATCGCCGGAAGGGTGCTCAATCTTAATTACGTCGGCACCGTAATCGGCCAGCAGTTTGGCGCAGAATACGCCGGGCCCGCCAGCCAAGTCGAGGATGCGGTATGGGGGCAGGAGGTTGCCTTCGGCAGGGGCTTGAGGTTCCATGCGGCTCCATCCGATTAGTCAGCTTTAAATAACCGGAATTGAATTTTACAGGGAATTCGGCGAATATGAGCTTCAGGGCCTGACGCGGCGATTGTAGTGGCCTCAGAAAATGACGTCAAGAAACTTCTTCAAAAAACTTAGTTCAACCGAGAATTAAGCCCATCTACATTTAGCTGAGTACTTTTATGGGTATTGACGAGTGCCTATAATGTTAAGGAACATCTAGTATCACCATGGGTTGGGCATGATCGCCACCATACGCGACCGTTTCCTCTTAGCGCTACAGTACCAGGACTACCGTACGCTGTGGTTTGCTACCACTTGCTCGGGAGCAGCCGCCTGGGCGTTGATACTCGCTCGCGGTTGGCTGGCTTACGATATAACGGACAATAATTCCCTTTGGGTAGGCATCGTCACTTTTGGAGCGATGATCCCCCGGTTGTTCTCCACGCCAATATTCGGCTTTCTTGCCGACCGCTTCGACCGCCAGACCCTGCTCCGCTGGATTTTCGCATTAAACCTGCTACATAACATATTACTCGCCTTGTTGGTGATGCAAGGCTTGATTGGGCCTTGGGCCTTGTTGTTGCTCTCCTTATTCAACGGGACGCTTCGGGCCGGTCAAATGACGATCGCCACGGCACTTATCCCCAACTTGGTCCCCAAAGATCACCTGCTAAACGCAATCGCGCTCAACCAAGCCACCCAGCAAGGCTCAAGGTTGGTGGGGGCCTTGGCCATCGCGCCCCTGTTGGGTTTGGTCAACGTTGAAGCCGCATTCTGGCTGTGCAGCGGATTCTATGCGATTGGTCTGATGCAAATCTCGCTGATTACCACTAGGTCAACCGGCGTGATCGATAAGACTCAGAGCTTTGCCCGAAATATGGTCGAAGGGTTTGTGTACGTCTATCAACGCCCTCAAATTTTGACCATGGTGTTGCTGGTATTGGCCCACTGCGCATTGACCATGTCCTACGAGTCAATTTTGCCAGCGATATCCGAAGACAAGTTGGGCGCTGGCGCTGTGGGAATAAGCTATCTCTTGGCTGGAGTGGGTGCTGGGGCGTTGGCCGCATCGATCTTTATGGCTGGGATACGGAGCCCTGCTACCCAAGGCAAGCTATTCCTATTATTCGGCATTTCCAGCGGGTTGGGGCCTATCGCCATGGCTTGGTCCCCGGAGTACACCATTTCCATTGCCGCTGCTGTGGTCATGGGTGTTAACCAGGCTGGGTTTATGACCATCAGCCATACCATCATCCAGTCCTTGACCGAAGACAAAGTCCGAGGCCGAGTGGCCGGAGTATATTCCGTGCACGTTGGCGGGAGCATGGCGGTCACCAACCTGCTGAACGCCGTTTTTGCCGACATGTTCAGCGCTTCGGCGGTAATGGCAGTGGGTGGAGTTTTGTTCATAGGGGCCATTTGCCTTAGTGTGGGTAGCGGGTCGCTGCGAAAAATTTATTTCCCCAGGGTGGCGATGGCATCGTCGGGAGCCGATTAAGGGCGCCGATTATCGTTTGTCGCCAACCTCGGCCACTTTTGGTACAATTGCGAATATTAGCGTAGCGCTATTATCAGCCGCTTCCACTAAGTCGGCTCTCGGGCAGTCGGTTCCCGGGCAGTCGGCTCCCAGGCAGTTGGTTCTCTCTCAGGAGCAATCGAAATGACCCAAGCTATTAGCGAAACGGACCGCTATTTGAAGCTAACGCCCAAGTCCAAGGCTATCTGGGAAGAAGCTAAGAACTACCTGCCGGGGGGCGATAGCCGGAACTCCATATTTTGGGAACCCTATCCGTTTTTCGTCGAGTCCAGTTCAGGTTGTCACGTGATAGACGCCGACGGTGTCGACCGGGTGGACTTTATCAATACAATGACGACGATGATCCTGGGTCATGCGCCCAAGATCGTGATGAATGCGGTGCAAGAACAGCTATCAAAAGGCGTGGCCTACAACGCGCCCAGTGAGCATCAAGTACGTCTAGCCAAGACACTGTGTGAGCGTATCCCAAGTTTTGACCTGGTGAGGTTTACCAACTCGGGTACCGAGGCCACGTTGAACACGCTGCGGGCTGCCCGGGCATTTACGGGAAAGAGCCGCTTTGCCAAGGCCGAGGGCGGCTATCACGGCACCCACGATGCGGTCACCGTTAGCCTTAGAGTGAACCCAGAGCAAGCGGGAGACGCCCATAATCCCAAAGCTTTGCCCAGCAGCGCTGGTCTGGCGGAAGGCGTAGTCGAACAGGTGCTGGTCATTCCCTACAATGACGCCCAAGCGTCTCTGAAACTTCTGGAAGACCACAAGGACGAACTGGCGGCAGTGATAGTGGAGCCCGTCCTGGGGTCGGTGGGAATGGTGCCAGCCACCCCCGAGTTCCTGACCATGCTGCGGGAGTTCACGCAAGCCAGCGGTATTATTTTAATTTTCGACGAAGTTATCAGTTTTCGGGTGGCTCCCGGAGGATCCCAACAGTATTACGGTATCACCCCCGATATGACGGCGCTGGGCAAGATTATCGGTGGCGGATTCGCCGTGGGCGCCTTTGGCGGTCGCCGGGACATCATGGTACAGTACGACCCGACAGAAGGGCCGTTGGTTTCCCATGCTGGCACATTTAATGGCAATCCTGTCACCATGTTGGCTGGTGCTGTCACCTTGGACCAACTAACGCCGGAAGTTTACCGCCGTTTGGCGGAACTTACCGAAGAGTTGCGTAAAGGTCTGCGCAGCGTATGCGCCGATCTGGAGGTTCCGGTACAGGTAACGGGTTTGGGCTCACTCTTCGGCATTCATTTCACCGAAGGAGAGGTCCGAGGCTACCGGGACGTTGCGGCCGGAAATAGCGCCCTTCGCCACCAAATGTTCTTGGGATTGATGAACGAAGGTTTTCTCACCGCTTCCAACCTGGTTGGGGCGCTGTCCACGGAAATGGGTGAGGGCGAAATCGATGCCTTCGTAAATGCTTTCAAGAAAGTATTGGCCCGCCAGCTTTAATTCAACCATCTTTAGCTTAAAAGGTTGTCCTCGCTCTTGAAGAGTGTTGATAGCGCATACTGGACTCGGATCCCAGTCGCCTCATGATTAGGTTCTTAGATAAAAATCGGATCAAGCCAAAAACATAAGGAGAAACGTTATGGCAGATTCCCAACAGCAAACATCGGTAGCCAGCAATGGCGCAAACAGTGAAGTCCAGCAGTATGACGTTATTGTCATCGGCGCTGGCGTTACAGGACTGTATTCATTGTACAAACTGCGGGAGCTAGGCTTCTCGGCGCGAATCTTGGAGGATGGCGACGGGGTGGGTGGGACATGGTTTTGGAACCGCTATCCAGGCTGCCGATTCGATTCCGAGAGCTATAGCTACGGATTTTCGTTTTCAGAGGAACTTCTGCAAGAATGGGACTGGAAAGAACATTATTCCGGTCAGCCTGAGAACGAGCGCTACTTGAATTATGTCGCAGACAAATTCGATCTGCGCCGGGACATCGAGTTCAGCACCCGCGTCTCATCGGCGATCTATGATGAGGACACCTGCCGCTGGCTGATAAGTGCGACGGATGGCCGACAATTTGGGGCACAATTCTTTATCACGGCGGTTGGGCTTCTGTCCGCCGGATATATCCCCGACTTTAAAGGAATCAATAGCTTCAAGGGCGCTTGGTGTCACACCGGCAGATGGCCCAAAGAAGGCATGGACTTGAAAGGAAAGCGAGTGGGAGTGATAGGCACCGGGGCTACCGCTGTCCAACTGATTCCAATGATTGCCGAGGAAGTGGCCCATCTGACCGTATTTCAGCGCACGGCGAATTACTGTGCGCCCCTGAGAAACGGTCTAATCGATGACGAGACCCAGGCCGAGATCAAAGCAAACTACCCGGAGATATTCAGGCGGTGCGCCGAAACTTCGGGCTCGTTTATGCACGAATTTGACCCTCGGTCGGCTCTGGACGTCACTCCGGATGAGCGGGTAGAGCAGTACGAAAGGTTGTGGGAAGAGCCCGGTTTTAAGAAGTGGCTGTCCAATTTCCGTGACGTCATGGCTCCCGGGGAGGTTAACGAGGACTACTCTAATTTCGTCCGCAATAAGATTCGCGAGCGCGTCAACGATCCCGTGGTGGCGGAAATGCTTGTGCCTAAGGACCATACCTTCGGGTCCAAACGCGTTCCATGCGAAACAGGTTACTACGAGGCGTACAACCGGGACAATGTCTTACTGGTTGACGTTCGCAAAACCCCGATTGAGTGCATCACTCCCACAGGCGTGAAGACCGCCGATGCCGAGTACGAACTCGACGTCATCATCTATGCCACAGGGTATGATGCCGTTACCGGAGCATTGCTCAATATCGATATTCACGGTATTGGCGGATACACATTGAAGGAAAAGTTCGTGGACGGCCCTCGCACCTATATGGGCATCCAGAGCGTTGGCTTCCCGAACCTCTTCACCATCAATGCAGCCTCAGTTGGAAACTTCGTCAGGGCGGCCGAGCCGCTGGTGGAATGGACGACCGAGTGCATTCGTTACGTTCGCGATAGTGGGTTCAAACGTATCTCAGCGACCCTTGATGCTGAGGATGCATGGGTCAAGCACGTTAACGAGGAAGGCGCTAAGAGCCTTCGTACAAGGACCGACAATTGGTTCATTGGGGCGAATATTCCTGGCAAAGCGAGGGCTTTGCTCATGGCCCCGGATACCGCACCGGCCATGCGGGCCAAGCGTGCGGAGGTGGCGGCCAACGGCTATGAAGGCTTCGTGCTTGAGTAACATATATAGATAATTCCGGTAGGGTTCCCATTGGAGTAACGCAAAACACCTCAGTCTTCAAAAGCTGGGGTGTTTTGTATTCACGTGCGAATTCCCTCGTCTAATAGCGCGATTCCCGGCCGAGGGTTGCTGGCTGCCGACATTTTGATCGAGCCTATTGATCAAGCCGATTTCGACTCTTTTGCGTATCCTAAACCAAAGCCAAGGTGGGAATTACATGGACAGTGGGATTAAAACTGGCTTGAGAGTGTCTGAAGAGTTCCTCGGCGGGTTTAGCTTTATGTACTTTTCACCTTGGTGTTAGTTTAGTATGGACGGCCTACCAAGTCGCGTTAGCGCCAAGATGTCGTCATCGATTATCCCAACAAATCCAAGACTGGAAGAATACCCACCATATATGCTCAAACCGGAGCAGGAGACCGAGGAGGAGATTATGGAACAAGACGGGGCGAATCAGTCACAGAATTTCACCAACATATTCCAGGAGAGGAACCTCTCCCGGCGAGCGTTTCTCAGCCGGATGGCCGTCGTGGCGGGCGGGTCGGCCTTGGCCTTTGCTTGCAGCTCCCCGGCCACGGCAATCCCTCCTACCAACCAGCCCAACACCCCAGTACCCACTGCCACGGTTGCGCAAGCCAGCGACGAGATGATTGAGGCTGGCCCAATTGAATTTCAGTCCGACGGCGACACGCTGCTCGGTTATCTATCTCGGCCCACCCTGCCCGGACCCCATCCGGGTGTATTGGTGGTACACGAGAACCGGGGCCTGCTACCCCATTTTCCGGACGTCACACGCCGTTTGGCCCGTGAAGGGTACGTCGCTCTGGCAGTAGATATGCTCTCACGACATGGAGGAACGGATTCGTTCTTCGATACGAATGCGATGTCCAGCGCACTACGTGCCATCCCCACAGAACAAATTGTCGATGATGGAAATGCCGGGGTTCGGTTCCTGCAAGACCAGTCCTACGTTTTAAGCAACAGGGTAGGAGCAATGGGGTTCTGTTTCGGAGGAAGCATCGTATGGTTGATGGCCGTTGGAAACCCGGAGCTGCGCGCTGCGGTACCGTTCTACGGAAGCGCCCCTCCCTTGGATCAGGTACCCAACCTGCAGGTCTCTGTGTTGGGCATCTACGCTGCCGAGGACTCGCGCATTAACGCCGGAGTGCCCGGCCTGGAAGCAGCGCTAAAAGCCGAAGGAAAGGACTTCAAGTTTGTTTCCTATCCAGGGGCAAACCACGCTTTCTTTAACGACACAGGCAGCCGTTATCATCCGGAAGCGGCCAGTTCGGCTTGGATGGAAACTCTGGAATGGTTCGAAGACCACCTGATGGATTCTTAACCCACGGATTCTTAGACCGCGGAAGACGGTTCAAATCAGGTTAGGATTTGGAGATGGGTGATTCTAGCCGCCCTCAGCGCTACATGAGTATGGACGGCAACCATGCGCCTTGCGGCTCGTTGTAGAGGCCGATGCTCATTAGCGTAAGGTTTTGCATAATCCGTAGGTTGTTGTTCAGGCACCAGCGCAGCAAATCGGTATTGCGGGCGGGGACGATTATGCCCGGTCCGAAGTATTCGGCCGTTCCCGCAATGAGCGCCTTCATATCGTCGTTACTCTCACCCACAGCATGCCCGAAGAAACCGATGCCCGTTGTGTATCCGGTGATGTAGCCTGCCCGTTCCACTACCAATCCAGTCTGCTGTTGGACCGAGTCGCTCACCTCCCCGCCCCTTTCATGGCCGTGCACACGAACGCAGAGCCGGTTGCACTGGTCCAAGTCGGCGGCGGTAGTAGCCCTTACGCTGCAGCCAGCGATCTGAGCTTGGACTCCTGGACCTTGGACCACGCAACAAATGTCCCGGACGTCAAAGTTCATCCCGGCATATAGAGCCAACGATCTGCTGTGATAGCCGGCTTGTAGCAGGCGCACGCCGGGATATTTGCGCTCCTCGGCCCGGTCCAGCATGTGTTGCATCAACCTGCGGCCGACCCCGCTGTTCTGTTGGCTCGGAGAAACGGTGATAGGCCCCAGACCAGCCACGGAGCCCCGCTCGTCAAGAAAATTGCTACCTACGATTGTGCCGTCGTCTTCCGCAACCACACAATAGAACCCAGGATTGGAAAGTAGCATGGAGGCAACCCCGATGCCAGCTTCGGGAGCAGGAAAGTCCGAAGGAAAGTTGTGCTGGCTGGAGATAGCGGCAAAAGCATCGTAGATAATCTGGCCGCACTCCTCGGCATCGGCGGGGGTGCCGGGTCGCAAGTGAATATTCATAGTAGGCCATTCCCAATTCTAAAACGTTTGGTAAACGCAGGATTCCGTGCGGAATTCACACCTCTTGCGTGGGAATCCACATGCGTGTGCTGATTGGTAGGCAAACATCTGGATGCGGTAGGAATTGTGAAACACGCCCTTCGACAAGCTCAGGGCGAACGGTCTAGGAGGCCATGGTGAGAGCCTGTCGAAGAACGGGTCTAAATCTTGCCTAGTGGCTCCAGGAACCCTCTCCGGATGGATAAAATGGCGTAGTCTCAATCCTCTGAGGGTCACCGTCGAACCAGTCGCTGACCGTCTCCCGCCATTTGGTGTAGTGGTCCATCCCACGGTGAGCAACCTCCCAAGATTCCTTGTCCTTGTAAACTTCGTAAAGATAAACCCTGTTTGGGTTGTCGTTGTCTTCCAATACGTCGAACCTCAAACAACCCGGCTCGTTTTTATTGGAGCCCTCGGCATCGCCTAGGGTGGCGGCCATGAATTCTTCCTTATGGCCCGGCTTAATGTTAAGAGTTACAAATAGCGCAAACATTTTTCTCCTTTTATTTTGCCCGGTCTATTTTGCCTAGTCTATTTTGTCCGGTTCACCGGTTCATTGGTATCTTGGCCGAGTATCTTGACCGGAACTTCCAAAGCGGTACTCCGCCAAGGGACCGTTGTCCTGTAAGCCAGCGACATTATATCCGGGCTAATAGCGGGGTACAAGCTAGTTGCGGGTGACATCCGGCAGTGTGGCGTTGTAGAATTGCTTAACCCGAAATAGGAGGCTATTCATGGCCGATGTTCCTATCGTTTATACACTGACAGTTTGAAACGCGTCCGACGCATTGCGTAGCTCCTGGGGTCGCCAGGGCATTGCTTTTGAAGAACGGCGCGTAGACCAGAGCCAAGATGTCTTGGACGAGGCGCTGGATTATGCCGACACAGTGCCTATCATTATCTACCCCGACGGCAGGGTAGAGATTGGTTTCGAAGGGCACACCGGTTGAGAAATTGGATGACGGTCCGTTGGACCGCTAAATCAGGGACTGAAAGCCAGCCGGGGCTGAAGCCCAGCCCAAGCGATGACGGCATGGCCAAAGGAGCATCGAAATGGCACGAGAAACCAGCGTAGTTACTCCTCAAAAGTTCTCGGAAGGTTTTAGCTATCCGGACTATATGGGCCAGATCAAGGTCAACAAAGACAGGTTTAACGGGTTCTACAACGACTACCCGCTAAAGGAAGAAGACGCTGCGTTTTTCAAGGAATTGGTGCAGCGTCCAAACGGTCCGGCTAAAATGTTGGTCTTGGGTGAAGATTGGTGCGGCGACGTGGTGCGAGGGTTGCCGGTTTTGGCTAGGATTGCAGAGGCCGGCGGCATGGAAATGAGCATTTTCCCCAGAGATCAGCACCTTGACATAATGAACGAGTACCTGAAGAACGGCCAATGGGCGTCCATCCCTTGCGCCGTGTTCTACACCAAGGACCATCAGTACATCTGCCATTGGATTGAACGTCCGGTGGTGGCCGAACTGGAAATGGGGAAAATGGAAGAGGACATTCGAGGGGCAAACCCTGACATTACAGACCAAGAGTTCAGCAGGGAGCGCCGTACCCGTACTGCCGCTCGGGCCGGAGACTGGATTGCGGCCACGGTGGTAGAACTCAAGGAATTATTGCCAGCAGTATTAGCTAGTCCGCCACCGCCGGAGCCGGAGTCCTTGCTGCTGAGGCAGGGAGCTTACCAGGTTCACCCAGGAATAAAAATAAGCAAGATCCACCTAAGCTTGCCACGGCTACGGTGAGGAACGCAATATCGTAGGTGCCGGTGGCGTCCCGCATATACCCGGCGTACAGGGGCGCAGCGAATAGTAGAATGTTCATCGGCACCATGGATATCCCAGTGATGGCGGCGAAGGCCTTGCGTCCAAAATACACCCCTCTAATAGATGTGGTCACCGGGGTGCGGCCGCCGAACCCTATCCCCAGCAACATTGCGAAGAGAAATAGCATCTCGGTGCTGTGGGCCATCACGAGGGTGACCACCGCTATTGACTGGAAGGCGGAAAAACCAAAAGCTACGAACCTAATGGGAAACCTGTCTCCAAGGTAGCCGCCAAAGGCGATGAAAATTGCGTTGACCCCTGTATAGGTGGCAACCACGGCGCTTATGATCTGGAGGGAAAATCCCCGATCGTCGAGCAATATTCCCAGGTGCACCATGATGCTGACGATTACGATGGATGAGAAAGCATGGCCGAAGCTGATCAACCAAAATGTCGGTGTTCTGATTGCTTCTTGCCAGGTAAATCCTTCTGCTTCCACCTCTGAACTGGTACCACGTTCTACACTAGGCGACGGCGTGAGGATCTCCGGAGCTTCGCCATCGGGGGATAGGCCAACGTCTTCCGGACGATTGCGTACCAGGCGGGAGAAAGGGAAGGCGGCCCCAATAATTATGACTCCAACAGCAAGAGAGGTTGCACTCCAACCAAATCGTTCGGAGACGTTCGGGTCCGCACCGCCTACAGACCAAGCCAACAGCAAAGGAATGAATATCCCACCTAAGGCGAATCCTTGCATAACAAGAGCCATGGCCCTTGTCTTTTGTTTAATAAACCAGTGGTTCATCACGGTCATCATTGGTAGCCAGGTGCCCAAGGCCGCCCCCATGCTCATAATGAAAAATGAAACATAGAGGTGCCACAATTCACTGACCTGGCTAAATAGCACAAACCCGGTACCGAGAATGCACATCCCGATGAACACCATGCGTCGGGGGCCCAATTTTTCTATGAGGAGGCCTTCAATAGGGCCGAATAGGCCTCCCTCGATCCGGGTGACCGCAAAGGCCCATGACATTTGACCGGTGGACCAGCCAAAAGCATTTCTTAAAACAGGGTTCCATATGGGAAGGCCCTGGAAC
Organism: Dehalococcoidia bacterium; assembly: GCA_963665155.2. Classification (GTDB taxonomy): domain Bacteria; phylum Chloroflexota; class Dehalococcoidia; order Lucifugimonadales; family UBA3495; genus UBA1141. Next base: position 484,888 of record OY761986.2, read on the forward strand.
AATGGGACGGTGCCCACAGCCATGACCAAAGCGCCAAGGCAAGCCATTAACCACCCGTAGAACATGCCCCGAACCCGGTGGTTGACTTCGGGGAAGCTGCCCATAGCTAAGAGGAACAAGCCGGAGCCGATGACCAACAATCCGATTGTTGGCATGGCTAACTCTGGCCCGTCGGTGTGGGTAGATTGGTGTCGTCTAACTTGCCGCTGGCGTTGGGGTTCATTGCAGAATTTTACCGCTTACCTGGTAACCCATTCTTTCCAATGACTGTGCCATTCGGTACGTAGAAGTTTAGAATATTACAGTGCGAACTTTATTACAAGTGTTATTATAGGCTTTGCAATCCCAGCATAGCAGCAATCCAACGCCGCCCTAGCTGGCGTCGCCCTAATCAGCAAATGGAGGTTTTCATAGACCATGAGCAAACGTATTTGGGTCCCTCTCGCCTTAGTTATAGGCCTGCTCGCAGTCATCATTGGGGCCAGCCTATTCTTCTATGGCAGGTGGGACAATGGCCGCACGTTCGTTACAGCGACTACCGCCCAGGTTGTGGCGCACCAAGTCCAGGTGGGTTCAATCAACGCCGGGCGCATAATTAATTTGCATTTGGACATAGGTGATCCAGTGCTGGAGGGCCAGTCGATTGCCACCGTAGAGCTTTCGTCCGTCATATCCAAGTCGGGCATCACCAACACATCAACGGTGGGATTTAGAGATGTGCGGGACCAACAAGTAGACGTAGTTGCTCCGAGATCGGGAGTAATTTCGGCCCGTTGGGTGGAGGAAGGCGATACAGTGCCCGCAGGCCAGCAGATTGTAACCATCACGGACAAAAGAGAAATATGGGTTGTAGCTAACATCGAGCAAGAGGATATAGACAAGATAGTGCTAGGCCAACCGGTGGAAGTGGATTTGGACTACCTTGAGCACAAACTGCTTGGACAAGTCGAAATGGTATCGCCGGTTACCAGCGAAACCTCCAGCCTGCTTTCGGGTGTGAGCGCCCCTACTACCGCTCGAAATGCTGGCACCGTCGTCCCAATCAGAGTCTCTCTGAATGATGGCGGCCGGTCGCTGGTTCCCGGGTCCTCGGCAGAGGTCGAGATCCGGGTCCGCCAGGTGGAATAGAGCTAAGCGCGATCGGGGATCACCAAGTCGGGAATCACGCAATCCGGAATCTAAGTAACTGATGGAGCGGGTACCGGCACAGGGGGCTTGGGTCTCTTAGACAATAAGAATAACCCAGCCCCAATGAAATTTAGAACCGCCAGGGTCATAAAAGCAGATTCGTAGGTACCCTGTACATCCCGCATGTAACCAGCCAGGGGCGAAGAGATTAGCAACAATATATTCATCGGCACGGTGGATATCCCCAGGATTTTGCCGAACGAAGCCCTCCCAAAATACTCCCCCCGGATTGCGGTGGTCAAAGGATTGCGGCCGCCAAACCCGATGCCGAATATTATGGCAAACAAGTAGAACTCGAAAAGTGTGGTGGCCCCGGCCAGCAGAACGATTGCGCTAGCCTGTATTGCCGTGAAAATAAACAGGGCCACGTTTTTTGGAATACGGTCGCCCAAATAACCGCCAAACATCTGGAACACCATGGAGACTGCGGTATAGACGGTGACCACCCAAGCGGTCTGCTGGACACTGAACCCCAGGTCCTCCACCATCATCAGGCCCAGGTGAGAGAAAATCCCCAGAATCACCATGGAGCCCAACCCGTGTCCAAAGGTTATGAACCAAAATGCGGGCGTCCTCACAGCCTGGAATGTGGTGAACTCGACCTCGTCCGGATCGCTGACGGCGTGGGACTCCACGGTCGCCTCTGCAGCACCGCCGGGCTGGTCGCCGTCCGGCAGCAAGCCATAATCCTGGGGCTTGTTTCGGATCAACTTCGGTATCACGACGGCGGAGGCCAAGACGACGAGCCCTAGTAATCCAGCCGTCAATCGCCAACCCAAACGGTCCTCTGCCGGGTCCACCGCCCAAGCGATAGCGGGTACCAGTATCAATGCGCCAAGTCCCATACCGGTCATGGACATCGCCATTGCCGTGCTGCGTCCGCGTGAGAACCAGTTGTTCATCAAAGTCATCATGGGCAACCAACCGCCTTGGCCGTTGCCCAGCGACATGATGAAGAAGGCCAGATAAAACATCCAAAGATTCTGTACCTGACTGAACAGGAAGAAGCCTCCCGCCAAAATCAGCAGGCCGGTAAATACCATCACCCTGGCCCCGAACCGGTCGGTAAGGTAACCGGCAATCGGCCCGGAGATGCTCCCCTCTACACGTGTCAGGCTGAGGGCGAATCCCAGTTGTATGCGGCTCCACCCGAAGTGAGCTTCCATCGCCACGGCCCATACGGTCATGGCGTGGAAGATGGGCACGGAAGTGATGATCATGACGAAGCCGGCGATGACCGCCAGCCACCAACCGTAGAACATGCCCTGCGTTCGGTGCTTGGCTTCAGGAACGCCAGCGGCAGTCAAGAGGAATAAACCGGAGCCTAAGATCAACAGGCCCGTCAGTACCATGATTGGTTCTTGCCCATAGGCCCCTTTAAATTAGTCCCGTCATTCCGAACGCCGACGTTGGGATTGATCAGCTAATCTTTTACCCGTAATATTGAATATTATAATGCCTATTGTATCTAAAAAACTATACCTAATGGTCATACCTGGTCGCGGTTCTCTACCGGTTGGATCTTGGACCGCATACCGGTCTTCGTCGGCGACTACCGGCGAGCTTGGAACTGGTCCGCCACCGAACCCGGACTGGTCTTGGGACTGGTCTCCGGGCTGCTCTATCGTAATGGGCTTGATAACGCTACAATGTTTCCAACCCGAGTTTGGCCCAGAATTCCCCAGTGGGGAAACCCCGGTTGGAAGATTCGACGCACCGGGGGCGTCACTTCCGAACATCCTATATTGGCCTTGGACCAGCGGGTTAATTAATCGATAACCCAGACTATGCGGACGATAATAGTGGAGGAGCTATGGAATACGGATTGTTTATGATGCCTTCGCACCCACCGGAGCGGAACATCTACGACGCACACCAGTGGGATTTGGACTGCCTGGTTTTGGCCGACGAGTTGGGCTACAACGAAGCGTGGATAGGCGAACACTTTACTTCGCCTTGGGAACCCATACCCTCTCCCGACATAATGATTGCTCAAGCGCTGATGCGCACCAAAAACATACGTTTGGGTGCGGGCGCCCATCTATTGCCCTTCCACCATCCCGCCGAGCTGGCCCACCGCGTGGCATATATGGACCACCTGGCAGAAGGAAGGCTGATGTTTGGCGTTGGGGCCAGCGGCCTGCCCACCGACTGGACTATGTTCGATGTTGACGGAATGAATGGTCAACACCGGGATATGACCAGGGAATCCTTGGAGATTATCCTGAAGATGTGGGAGGATAAGGGTCCTTTCGAGTACAAAGGAAAGTTCTGGAACGTGTCTAAGCCAGAGCCCATGTTCGGCACTCTGGAGTTCTTCCTGAGACCCTATCAACAACCCCACCCGCCAATAGGGATCGCCTCGCTAAGCATGAAATCCCCCAGCCTTATCATGGCCGGAGAAAAGGGCTTCCTACCCCTATCTCTCGCCTTCAATCCTGAATATGTGAGGAGCCACTGGGAGGCTGTGGAAGAAGGTGCGAAAAAATCCGGTAGAACCCCCTCTCGCAAAGACTGGCGGATTTGTCGCGACGTTTATGTCGCAGACACTAATGAAGAGGCCCGAGACGCAGCCCTAAACGGCATGACTGGCAGGGTGTGGCGGGATTACCTGTTCCCCTTGTTCAAAGAGTTCGACCTTGTGCCCATCTTCAAGCACGACCCAGAGGTCCCAGACGAAGCAGTAGACATCGACTATCTTGCGGACAACCTTTGGCTGATGGGCTCTCCCGAGACCGTGGCCAATAAGATACGCACGCTGTACAACGATGTCGGTGGGTTCGGTAACCTGGTCACTCTGGTATTCGACCAGTCCGATAATCAGAAAGGCTGGGACAAGTCCATGCGCCTCATGGCGCAAGAGGTCATCCCCAGCTTGTCTGACCTAGTGCCAGCGTAAAGATTTAGCACACAATTCGGTCCCTGACAAAATTGAAGTGCCGGAGAAGTGGGTGGCGGAGGCATGGTTAGTCTTCGGCAAATTGGTCGTTGGCGAGCATTCCGGTGGCTTTCAGGTAGGTCAACGCCGCTTGCATCCGGGGGTGTTTGGAGCCTTCGTTCTCGCTGTTGTTCCGGTCGCTCAGGAGCTTGCTGTAGATGTTGTTGATATGCCGCTCCACCGTCTTGACGTCCCGGGAGAGCACCTTGGCTACGGTGTCATTGCGGTATGCCTTGGCCATCCAACTCAAGACTTCCAATTCTTTGGAGGAGAGGTCCCGCGGGAAGGCCCGTCGGCCCTCCCCGATCTTGATCAACTCCTCCATCACCAAGGGGTCTATGATGATCCTCCCCTCAACCACCGAGAATATTACTTGAGTCAGTTGATCCACCGTGTCCACCGTGTGCTTCAGCAGGTAGGCGCATCCATTGCGGGTGTCCTTGGAAAACTCTCGTAGCGCCTTGATCCCTTACACATCGTAGTAGACGAAGAGCAGGACTATCGCTACTTTGGGGTAGGCCTGCTTTAGCTCCTCCAGTTTACGCACTGTTTCTTTCTGCACCGCCTTGACCCCAAGCAGCATGACGTCGGGCTGGTAAGCCTGGACCGCAGCCACCAAAGCTTGGGTGGAGACGTCGTCGGAAGAACCGGTGATCTGGATGGACTCTTGGTCATTGAAGAAGGAAATATAAGCCTCCTTCAGTATCTGCTGTTCCTCGGCTAAAAAGACGGATACGGTTTTGGGCGCCGGGTCTATGATCCGGCCGACGGGAGGGGCTGCTTTCTGGCCCAGATCACTCAAAATGGGCGGTTCCACCGGCTCAGGGTCTAACGGCCGGGCCGCCGGGCTTTCTTGCAACATCGAGAACACTCGGGCCAGGTCTGCATCTCCTAGTCTAGGGCTTACTGCGAGTTGATGACTACTGGGAGTTGATAATTACCTTGGCGTTAACAATGACGCTGGCTTCGGTGGCGGTGATAGTCACAGTGTCGGTCCCGTTGGTCGTATCGGCAGGGCTAAAGGATGCGGTATCGGTTGTGCCGCCGACGGTCACGTACATGTCATAGGTTCCCGCCGCTGCCGGGGTCCAGTTGACGGTCACGCCGGTGATCAGGTCCGCGGTGAAGGTCCAACCGAGTTCGACGGATCCGGTGTTTGGCGCGCTAACCGATTCGTCGCCGGAACCGGCTAAGGTCTTGGTGCTGGGAGTGGATCCGAAACCTGCGGCGTAGACGCCTACCGCGGACATCATTCCCGCGATCATCAGTACAATTAATAGTGTCCTCATGGGATTCTCCTCCTAAAGTCTCTGACCGTGTCTAAATTTGTTTCTCGTGCGTTGGTTTTGTGCGTTTGTTTCTCGTGCTATTTCCCGTAGCCCTGTGCGTTTGGTTTCTCGTGCGCCTGTTGGTCTTTACCTTTGGATCTATACCTCTGGAGCGCTCGAGGTCTTGGCGGGTTCATGGTTTCCACAACTCCCCGCATTCACCATGGCCTACCTCCTAATTGCTCTAGTTGCTAGTTTCTAATACTGTCTGATTCCACGGCTCCAACGGGTATTGTTAAGAGGCCTGGGCCTAATAAAAATGGGGCGGTTCATCGAACTGGCCTCCGGTGTAACCCCGACGTCGGGCATGGTTGAGGCGGTTACCGGCAGACCGAAGGCAACCCTCTGTTCGTCAGCTGGGTGGTACTGCTGGTGCGGGAACGAACTGAAGCGGCAGGTTTGAAATCTGCACTTTCAAATGGTACAGACGAGTCTTGGAGCGTCCGGTTCCCCGAAAGGGTGCCTGAGGTAATTGGGCGGCGATTGGTATGCTGTTACATACTGCTGCTACTGCAAGGGCATTATCAACCGGGTGCGCGCCTGCCGCGGCAGCACGACTTGGCCAAAGAAACCGGGGTATCCTTCGGCACCCTGAAGGTTGCTCTGGAACTTTTGGAGCGGGAAGGCTACTTGGTGCGGAAGGTCGGCCAAGGCACCTATGCTGCATTACCTGAAGAAACGGCGGCAGTGGCGCTGATTATTGACAATGACCCAAAGTTTTGTTCTTACGTAACAGAAGGATTGGCAATTTGCGGTTGGGGCAGCCTCACCGCAACGTCCGGGCAAGCGGGCTTAGAAAAGTTGCGTGAGGCGTCCATTAACCTCATTTTACTGGACTTAGTGTTACCCGGAATGGACGGAGCTCAAATCTTTAGGGAGGTTCGCAAGCTGGATCAAGAAGTGCCCGTGGTCATCGTCACGGGTTTTCCAGACTCGGACATAATGTTCGAGGCACTCAAGGTTGGGCCATTCGCTATCGTTAGGAAACCGTTCGGATTGGATCAACTAAGTCACATCGTCGAGCGATTGTTTCCAAAGTCGGCCCGTCCGGCAGGAGCCAGGCCGACCTTTTACCCTGAAATTACTACCGCCATCCGGCCGGCGCGGGTCGACTAAGAATGAACAGACATTCGGTTGTTGAGTCTTTCTTGTTCGGGGCATTAATCGGGCACAAACGGACCCTATCTGCCGTCCGGCCCACAAACTATTTGATTTGTACCGAAATCGGCGGAAATATGGGTTTCCACGCCTCGCTTTTAGGTATCCAATCATCTGTTAGGGACAACCCCATGGTGGAATGCGGGATATCCCTAGTCAGTTTCGAGGGGGAACTACCTTTGTCCATAGGTAGGCAGCCTGTAACCTTGCTCCAACAAATCAGATCAGGTCAGAGTAATGGTTCCGCTGCTTAATTCCGCGGCCCTAAATAGAATCTGAGTTTTCTAGCACAGGTTACTTCAAAAGGAGACTGGACATGAAAAAGTATTTAGTAAGCCTAACCATAGTGGGATTGACTGCATTGATGAGCCTAGCTTCGATGGCTTTCGCCCCAGAGCGGGGAGCGACAAAGTTTCATGCCGAAGGCGGAATCTGCTTGGCTTCCAAGCCTACTCCGGTCGGTGGGATAAGGATACCTTTTGGAGGAGTGGTGTTTGCCCCCTGTTGTAGGTCTACAATTTTGTCAGTAGCTAATAGGTCAGGGAAAATGTAAGTTCATGGAAGGACTGACATTGAGTACCAAAGAGGAAAACCGGTTACATATCTTGAACGGGGTATTAGAGCGGCACTGGTCGATGCGGGAGGCGGCCCCGCTGCTTGGAGTAAGTGAACGTCAGGGGTGGAGACTGCTGGTGGCCTATCGTAAGTCCGGAGCCAGGGGACTGGCGCATAAGAACCGGGGCCGGGTCCCTCCCAACGCCACTCCTAAGACCGTCCAGCAACGAGTAGCGGCCTTAGCCCAGGAACGCTACGAGGGCTTCAACCATACCCACCTGACCGAACTATGGCCGAACGAGAGGGACTGATATTATCCCGGCCCACGGTAAGGCGAATTCTGGTGAGGGCCGGATTGACCAGCCCGCGCCATCGCCGGCCACCACAACATCGGATTCGAAGGCAACGGATGCCTCAGGAAGGAATGCTGCACTGGATGGGAGTCACCACCTCTGGCTGGAGGACAGGGGATCTTGGCTGACTTTGCTGCTGGCAGTGGACGACGCTACCGGAACAGCGCCGTATGCCCTGTTCCAAGAACAAGAAGATACTCGGGGCTATTTGTCTCTGCTTCAGGGCATCATCGAAAGCCAAGGTGTACCGATGCGGTGTACACCGATAAGCATGCCGTCTTTCAACCCCGGCGTAATCCATCAGACCTACCCCAGGTTCCCCGGAATGGACCATCAACTCACGGATCATCAACCCAATGGGGCCGTGCCCTGGGAGAACTGGGGATCACCCAGATATTGGCCCACAGCCCCGAGGCCAAAGGAAGGGTTGAACGAGCCAATGGAACCTTCCAAGACCGCTTGGTGGCGGAACTGCGTCTGGCTGGCGCCTGCACCCTGGCTGAGGCGAATCAAGTGTTGACCGAGTTTCTGCCCCGGTTCAACCATCGCTTCGGGGTGCCTGCGGCTCAGCCGGAATCAGCCTACCGGCAAGTGGACCCAGAGTTGGACCCAGAGTTGGAGTTGCGCCGAGTGGCCAAAGACAACACGGTGCAATACCACGGACGGGCATTACAGCTCTTTCCCAGTATAGAGCGGCCCAGCTATGCCGGAGCTCGGGTGGAGGTGCAAGAACGTCTGGATGGTCGTCTACTGATACGGCATAGGGAGCAGATCCTGACTCCTCAGGAAGCGCCGCCTCTAGCAGCCGAACTACGGGCACAGGTCGTAGCAGGTCCGGTGGTGGTGGCATTTCCAGACCCGGACCCGACGGACTGGAGGCCCCAGGAACGTGTCAGAGCCCCGGTGCTTCCAGGGCCCCTATCTGGCGAGACCATCTGGTATGAGGACCCCGCTAGGAAACAGGTCCACCGGGACCTGGTGAGAGCGGGGATGGAGCAGGCGCGGCGGCAAGGCAAGCGCATCGGTCGGCCCCGGGTGAATGAACGGCCCGAGTTCGAGCATAATTTCGCCAAAGTAGTAGAGCGCATCGGGCCAGGAGGTATCTCAAGACGGCAGGCGGCCCGAGAACTGGGCATCGGCTATGCTACCCTCAAGCGCCTCCTAGATTCCCAGGAAAGGTAGTCAGTCAAGCCATTAACTACGTTTTGCTAAAACCAAATACACCAAAGACTACTGACATTTTCCCTGAACGCTTAACCCTGACATTTTCCCTGGACAACAACAGCCCCCGGTGAGAACCACATGGGAATGCTCGTCAGCAGCCCGGATTGGCCAGCAATCCAAGCCGGCCTCGAGCCCAATCTTTTGATCCAAGTCCTCAGAGGAGAAGCGATCTTCGACTTTAAGACCAACACTTTCCACAGCCATATCAAGGGCACCTTGAATATAGCCGAATTTTCCGGAATGTACAGCGGAAAGGTTTCCGGGAGCTACCTGAGTCCAGCGGACCCGTTGGGGACCATGATGGAAAGCAGCGCCGACCTCACGTGGCGTATCAAAGGGCAAGGAATTACGGCAACGGGCAGCGCTTCCGCCGATTTTACCGGGCAATTCGACGACGAATACCATCCTGTGGCTTTCTGCGGTCCTTTGACCTTGGACGGAAACAAGGTCGCCAAATCATAGAGCACCTCGATGAATCACGTGTCTGGCGATCAATATTAACAAGATTTCTCAACGGCAGTATCAAGTGTGTGGTAGTGGAGGTGGTGGATTAAAGTAAAACACGGAGTCGGTTTTCATGGGCACAAAGTTCCAAGACAAATATTTCGACTTAGTCTACTCACCGGTTTATGACTGCACCGTGGCAGGGATCGCTCCCTACAGGCGCTTTATGGAAGAGAGCGCAGGTAGGCTGGTATTGCGAGACGGCTCCACTGTCCTGAGCATCGGTGCTGGCACCGGCAACGAGTTCCTATATTTGACGAATCAATCAACCGCCACCAGGTTCACCTTGGTGGCGGTTGATCTATCTCGGCGCAGCCTGCGCCGCGCCCGCCGCAAATTCAATGGCCGCCCTACATTGAACGGGCACGGCAATCCGTTGGAAATTCTAAAGATGGACGCCCATCGGCTTGCGTTCGATGACCAACGGTTCGATGTGGTCATGTGTCTGCACACCATGGATTTTGTTCAAGACTCGACCGGAGTTACCAAAGAGATCTTCCGAGTACTCAAGAAAGGCGGGGATTTCGTTATTACCTACCCCACCGGGAGATGGAGCAGCGGATTGGCAGCGGAAATTCGCAGCAGCATCACAGAAAATTTACGCCGCGGCCGACTTCTAAGCGCAACCGGAGAAGCAATGGCCACCCTTGGTGCGGCAGTAGCCTATGCGCCGTTGGCCTTTTCAAACTCCGGACGCCGACACTCTTTAGACCGAATGGCGATCGAAAATTTGTTGGAATCCCTTTCGGTTGAGGAATTCACAATATCCGAAGATTCCGCATACCAGGCCATCGTGGTCCTAGGCAAGAGGTAAAACCAACATGAAACCAATGGCGCCAGAAGCTAAATTCTTCCAAAACTCCAGCGATACCGACTTGTGGCAGCGTTACTGCGGATTTATGGATCTTTCAATGGACGCATATATGGAGATTCGGGGTTACATGTCGCTCGAGCAGGTAAAGCTCGTTGCCGGCGCACCCTTGGCCAGCAAGATCATGGGCGGCAGCCAGCCCGATTCGGTGAAAATGTTCCGCTCGGTAGTGCCCATTACAACTTATGACGATTACGCTGATTTCATAGGGGCCGGGCCGGATGGCGCATTGGGCAATGGTGCGCTGGGCAATGGTGCGCTGGGCAATGGTGCGCTGGGCAATGGTGCGCTGGGCAATGGTGCGCTGGGCAATGGTGCGCTGGGCAATGGTGCGCTGGGCAATGGTGCGCTGGGCAATGGTGCGCTGGGCAATGGAAGTTCAGGAAGCGGACCCGCGGGAATCGGAGAATCTTGCGAGACCCCCTACTTCTGGTGCCACTCTGCGGGACGTGGCGGGAACGTTAAGTGGATACCATACACGCAACGGGCATTTGACCGCATCGCCAAGTATGGTGTCGCTGTGGCGATACTCTCCGCAGCAGAGAAACGCGGTGATATTTCCCCGGAGCCCGGCGATAAGGTGTTAGTCAAGCTGGCCCCACGTCCCTATGCTTCCGGGACATTTATGGCTCATCTTATGGAGTATTTCCCTTACCATTCGCTTCCGCCCTTGGATGATGCCGAGTCTATGGAATTTGGAGAGCGAACTAAGCTTGCCTTCGAGCAAGGGCTGTCCCAAGGGATTGACTACATTTTTTCCGTAAGCACTGTCTTGGCCAAAATTGCCGAGAAATTCTCAGGCGAAGAGCACAATTTTAAACTTAGTTCGGCTATCCTGCAGTCAAAAGTATTCCGTAGGCTCGCCTGGGCCTGGTTGCGCGGCAAACGGGGCCGCCGCCAAATGATGCCCCGGGACTTGTGGTCGCTGAAAGTTTTGGTTACCCTCGGCGTCGACACACCCGCCTTGGAGGAAAAACTGGCGGCAATGTGGGGGAAAGTACCCTATCAGGTGTACGGCACAACGGAAATGATGATCAGTGGCGTTCAAGGCTGGAATAAGAAGGGGATGACTTTGCCGGACATGGCTTTTTGGGAGTTCATTCCAGATGACCCATGGGAACGACTGCGGGATGACCCGACGTTTCAACCGGCGACTATCTTGATGGATGAACTCGAGGTCGGGCAGCAATACGAGTTGGTCTACCGTCACTTCCATGATCTCGCAACCCCCGGTTATCTTCCGGGAGTTGCACACCCCCGTGCAGTAGCCGTACAACAGCAACGTCAAGAGCATCCGGGGACGGTAGGCCTGAAGGCCCTTACCTATCCGGCGCCCCTCAAAGATGGGGCTGAGGTCCAGTTGGCTCACAATCTCTTCTAGGAAGAAGGCCAAATGCCCTTCGGGCAACCACTCACGGGGGGCTTGGGGCAGTAGATAGGCTTGCTCCATGGAATAAGAGCGAAAGCTGTTGGCCATGGAGCACCTCCCATCACACCTCCCTTCACATCTCCCTTCACTCTCCCGTTGGCGACCTATTTCCTCACTGTTTCCTCAGATATATCGGACAGACTCCTAGTATTACAACGTCAGTTAGTTTGATAGGATGACTGTGTAGCTGGAGAGGGAATAGGCGGGTGAGGTGGGGATGTGGATGCGGCAGCTTTCGAGCAGGTGTACGGGTCATTTCGGGATTTTCACGCTTACTTCGCGCCGCTGTTTGGCCGCCGGGAGACGCGGGAGCACAGCGGTCATTATCTCCAGGCCCTGCTGGTACAGTCTGGGGAGCGGCGCAACGCTGAGAACCTGTCGGAGACGGTTCCGGGGTCAGCCCGAGGGATGCAGCGGTTTCTCACCGATTCTCCCTGGGACGATGAGGTGATTATAGGACGGCTGCAGGAGTACCTGGGAACCCGGCTGGAGCATCCGGAAGGGGTGTGGGTGCTGGACGGCAGCGACTTTCCCAAGCAGGGGAGGAAGTCGGTGGGAGTGGCCCGGCAGTACTGCGGGAGGCTGGGGAAGGTGGCCAACTGCCAGGCGGGGATGTTCCTGGCCTATGTCAGCCCGTTGGGACGGGCATTGGTGGACAAGGGGCTGTATCTGCCCGAGAGTTGGACCTCGGACAAAGACCGGTGTGAGGCGGCGGGTGTGCCGGAGGATAGGCAGGGCTACCGGTCCAAGACGGAGTTGGCCTTGGAGATGGTGGGGCGGGCGCAGGAGCGGGGCCACCTGAAGGCTGGATGGGTCGCGGCGGACGACGCCTTCGGGATGTCGCCGTCCTTCCGGGAGGGCCTGGCGGCCTTGGGGATGTGGTACGTGCTGGACGTTCCGTCCGGCTTTACGGTGTGGCCGCCGGAGCCTGCCTGGACCAGTGCGGAGTATCAGGGATTCGGGCGTCCCCGCAAACCCAGGCTGCGAGACGGTCAGCGCCGGACCATGGAGCAGCGCAGCGACGAGTTGCCGGAGGAGGCCTGGCGTGAGATTACGGTGGCCGAGGGAAGCCAGGGGCCACGCAGCTACCTTTTCAGCGCCCAGAGGGTGCGACCGACCAGCAGGCGCAAGCCCGGCGAAATCCACTGGGCCGTCTACCGCCGGAACCGGGACGGCAGCGAACCCCGCTACTACCTGTCCAATGCTCCGGAGGATACCCCGTTGGAGACCCTGGCATACGTGGGAGGCTCCCGTTGGCGTATAGAAACGGAGTTTGAGACGGAGAAAAGCGACGTAGGCCTGGACGAGTACGAGACCCGCACCTGGGCTGGCTGGCATCACCACGTGGCCCTGTGCCTGCTGGGCGGAGCTTTTCTGCTGAGCCTGCAACAGGCTTGGGGGGAAAAAGATGCCCCGGATCACGAGGCCGCAGGTCTACCGGGTGGTGCGGGAAATGCTGCCCCGGGAACGGTTCGGGCCAACCGAGTTGCTGCGGTGGCTTGAGGATACGCAGGACAGTAACGAACGGGCCAAACGCTCCCATGCCAAGCGCCGCGCCGCCATGCGGGCATCACCCCACATCCCTCCCTGAACTGACGTTGTAATACTAGCGGGCGAATAGCCCCTCTTTGATGAAGGGTGTATGGACTGGAGACATAGTTTACAAATGTTCGGAGACATGGTGGACACATTCAAACATATTCGGCTGGTTCTCGGAGGTCAATCTGGCGGATTCTATGGGTCATAAAGAAGACATCCCAGAGGCCATCGGTGTTGGTAGGAGTCCTTTGAAAGCAGTGCTGACATTCACGCTCCGGCTCTTCCAGGAAACCCTGCCTTGGTCTTGTACCCGGCGTACTTTGTCTTCAGGCCCATACTCCACCGGAGGCAGTTGTTCCGGAAACGGTTGACTAACATGGTAGCGACTGGCTGGAGTCGCCATTCCCAGGGTCTGATGGGGGCGCTCCAAGTTGTGGATTCCTCGCCAGCTGTCGAAAGCCTCTTGACAGTGATTCATGTTTCTGAAGGTGGTGCCTCGCACCACTTCGGCTTTCAGGGTCCTATGGAAGCGTTCGTCTTTGCTCTGAGTCTGAGGATGGTAAGGCCGACCATGACTGACACTGATGCCCAGTCTGAGAAGCCAGACTGTCAAGAGCGTGTAGGGATGATCTGCGTCGTGACCCCAGGGGGTGCCGTTGTCCATCACTATGCGTTCTGGCAGACCGAAGCGGCGGAAGTTTGTAGGGAGCCGATACTGCACCGTCTCGGTCCTTTCGTCCCCACGCGCTTCCAACCCCAGGGAAAACGAGAGTAGTCGTCCAGCACGGTGAGAGGATGGCAGCGGCCTTCCCTCAAAGCGAAGTGCCCCTTACCCCGTAAAGTCCATCTGCCACAATTCGTTGGGAATTTGACGCTCGAAGCGCTGCCAAGCCTGTTGTTTGGCGCTCTCAGAAGGATCAATCCAGCCGTGACGCCTGAGAATGGTGGTGATGGTACTTGGACTAGGCAGCAACTCATGCCCTCGGGCCGACTGCCAAGCACGCAGCATACGCCCTCCCGAGGCCGGATGAGCGTCCCGTATTTTCAGCACCAATTCTTCAACCTCAGCTCTCGTGCGTCTAGGCGAGCAATAAAGGCGTCGCGGCAGGCCGGCTAACCCGGTCTCACCACCGCTACGGAACCTTGACAACCACTTATACCAGGTGGTGGGGCTAATGCCAAACCGGCGGCAAAGCTCCCTAACATTGGAACCCTCAACTTGAGCCAAACTCACAAATTCTTTTCGGCGCGACATTTTGGACAGCTCTCGCCACGGCATGCCCACCTCCACACACATAGGTCATGGCAATTATCAGCTTGGTGTCCACCATGTGTCCAGTCCATACAAGCCAGTCACGAGGGGCTTGGAGCAGTAGATAGGGTTGGTTTATGGAATAAGGGCGAAAGCTGCTGACCATGGAGCACCTCCCATCACATCTCCCTTAGCTTACCCCTTCACTCTCCCGTTGGCGACCTATTTTCTCACTGTTTCCTCAGAAACATCGGACAGACTCCTATGCGGTGAGCGAGCCTGCTCTAAAGCCTTGAGATAGTTTTAAATAACCGAGTTTTAGACTTCAGGGCCGTTTGGTTTTGTGGTCGGTCTCGGAACGAAAATCCGGTTCTTAAACCTCAGCAGCGGTCTGGTCTATGAAGCCGCTGGCGAAGGCCCGGAACCGGTACACATCAGCAAAGTTCGTAGCCAGGCCAACGGAGATGCGAACCGCTCCAGCGCTCTTCCCATCCCGGTCCTCCAATACGCTCAGAAACTGCTCGAATGACATCCGGTCGCCCCCCTCGAAAGCAACCGCCATATCTTCCTCAGTCAACCCGTGGGCCATCTCACCCGCGCCGGGATTGCAAAAGCACCCGGTCCGTAACGAGATACGGGCGCGGCCAGCCAAGTCGTCGATGCGGCGGTGGTCGATGAGCGCCCCTTTGGGATCGTAGAAATTAATGGTAATCGTGCCTCCCCGGGCTTCCATGGTGGTGGGTCCGTAAACCTGAATCACCGGCATGCCGTTGCTGTGCTGCAGATTGTTCAATTTTTCCAATAGCCAGGATGCCAGGCAGGTTACCCGGTCATGTATTCGGTCGATGCCAATGGATTGGATGTGCTTCAGTCCTATCTCGACGGCAGGAATATTCAGGTAATTTAGGGTGCCTTCCTCGAAGGCCGCTTCACCCTCGGCCAGGTAGTGTTTATCCGCTTGAACCGAGGCCATGGTAATGGTGCCGCCTGCGAACCATGGTCGAACAAGCTTGGCGAGGGCGCTCTTCCTGGCTAGCAAGCAACCCACGCCGGTGGGATAACCGAACATCTTGTAGAAAGATAGGGGGACAAAATCAGGCAGGAACTGACTCAGGTCCAAACGGTTGGTGGGGACGAACGCTGCGCTGTCCAACAGTACGTCCCAGCCCTTTTCGTGGGCCAAAGCGACCCACTCCATCGAATGCTGAACACCGGAGAAGTTCGACTGGGCCGGGTAGGAGAAAAGATTATTTCCGCCCTCTTTGGGTTGCTCCAGTTGGGCCTTTAAGTGAGTTTCATCCAAGCGCAAGTCCGGGGGGACAACCGGTACGTAGGTGACATCCGCCCCCCTGGTTCTAGCGAACTCTCTCACTCCGTTTATGGAATTGTGATTGTCGAAGGAAAGCAGGTACCGGTCGCCGGCCTGGAAGGGATAGGCTTCTCCTACAAGCTTGATGGCGCCCGTAGCATTGGCCGTGAATATGGCTACGTACTCGTCCGGAGGGGCGTTGAAGTACTCAAGTACCGTAGTCCTAGCCCGCTCCACCAAATCGGTTGTGGCAGAGGATGCGGGGCTGTTCGAATGGGGGTTACCGAACACACCTGCGCCCAGCAGTTCGGCTACGTCCCGGATCTGGGAGTCTGCGTAGAGTCCGCCTCCGGTATAATCCAGGAAAACCTGGCCCAGCCGGTCCAAGCGCCCATAGTCGGTGCGGCGCAGCTCATCCAATAGCGTGGTGGATCGAAACACGGGAAACTCTGTCAGAAAATTCTGGAATGCCTCTTCCATGTTGGCGGTTGGTGTGGTCATTTTCGCTCTAAGCCAAAGACGCGGATGGACCAAGGATTGCTTGTTGAACGCTGGTACTCTGGAGCCCAGGTTAGCTTGCCCAAGTCGGCGGGTTCAAACTACCGGCGCTGCTGCTTTCTAAATATTCTATCCTTTAATGCCTTTAGCTTCAAAGCACAGATCCAAATTCCAAACAAACGATTGGGAATCAAGAATCGGTCCCAGAAAGGATACGTGCCAGTGAAGCCACAGCAGTCTCAAAGATTGCAGTGTCTTCCCATCCCACAAAGTCGACCACCAGTCCTTGTTTCAGTAGCGCGCACAGTTCATCCCCCCTTTGGTCGAAAAGGGTGTCCGCCGCTAATGTAGTAACACTCCGATGGGAAAGGGGACTTCTACTTCCTGCCAACTCGGACATGTACCGCCTGGTCTGGGGACTTTCAAGAGACGCTGCGGTGCAGAGCAATACCAACCTATCAAATCTATCGGTGTGGTCCAGAATAATTTCGCCCGACTGGAGCCCCGCTTCGTCGTCGGCCTCAATGCTCCAACAGTGAATTTGCTGCGCTTGTAGGCTATTGCGGAGCCGTGCGGACAGTTCCTCATCTCCTTTCGACCCTATCATCAGCACAGATGGGAATGCCCGATTGATCCCGTTGAGATGGTCTTGCACATCTAGCAATGGTGCGGCTACTCCCGCATCGACCAGGAATTTCCTGGGTATCCGGCCGCCGGATTTGGCGATGGTATCCAGGGCGATGGTGCTTGGCCCAGTATGGCGTGCGAACTCTAAAGCAATGGCTATGCTCAAGTCGCAGTTAATGAATGCCGATATCCCCAAGATAGCCTCGTAAAATGAGGCACTTTCAAAATCAGCTCTATTGAATGTTGCCCCTCGAAGGTCTGCGCCGGTTAGATCGGCCTGTTTAAGGCACGTTGAGGACAATATCGAACCTCTAAGATTGGCGCCATTTAGGCTGGCGCTGGTCAAGTTGGCTCCCGTCAGGTCTGCGTTGGCCAGATTGGCGCCTTCCAGGTTGGCGGAACTAAGGTCGGAATACGACAGGTCGGCCCCTACCAGTTCAGCCCAGCCTAACGTGCTCCAAGAGAGATTGCTCCTTGTCAGAACGCACCTCGACAAGTTGGCCCGGGTGAGGACGGCTCGGGTGAGATTGGACCGCGATAGGTGGGCGGATTGTAGGCTGGCTCCCTGCAGGTCCGCCAATCTGAGGTTGCTATTGGTGAGGTCAACGCCATTCAGTTCATCGAACGCAAGGTCGGCCCTGGCCAGTTTCGCCCGGGTTAAAATAGCGCCGGTAAGGTCGAGCTTGGGGCGGCCATAGACAAATTCCGGTGCGAATACCTCACTGGTAGTACGGTCCTCAAGCCGGTAGTTGAGAGTATGACGCGCCGGTGTGTTGGGAATCACATGGTTCATTTCCCGCCACCGCGCTATCTCGTTTACCCCCGCCTTGACCAATGCCACGTGCTCAGGATTAGCCAACGTATCCTCCTAACGCCAACTGGTACGCCCCCATCGTCGCCGTCAATCGCTTGTTAAAACTCGCCGTTTTAGAACTGATTCGGAGATTAGCCATCGGGCTGACCCAAAGGGAAAAAGAATCCGGTCCTGATTAAGTACCAACCTATTGAGAAGTGGAGGTCTTGGACCTCGGCAGCCCCGGATACGCTTGGGTACGGATAAGTCGTATGGGAATGGGCTTGGTCACCATACTCAAGTGTTAATTGCCAAGCGATCCAGCTATACGACCGACCGTTCCTGCCTGATGGCATAGCCGGTTGCTTTCTATCCTTTCTGTTCTTTCGATTCTTCCTAATCGTAGTAGAACTCTACCACCAAACGAAGAAGGAAATGCGGCCAATTCCAGGAGAAACCGAGGCGGACTTGGGCCATGACGAAAATTTGAAAACAAATCATGACGGGGTACACAAAAAAGCAGGCCCGGGATAAACCCGCGCCTGCTTGTTAGGTTCTGACTTTTGGCCCTTAATCTAGCAACGAATATGCTGGGTGAGCCGCCCCGCGCATAACTCGGGGGCATTTAGCTCTGCTAGATTTTGGTGGGCCTACGGCCTCTTGCTTCCCCGCTGACGGTCATGATGCCAGCGGGGCCGGGGCAGGCCAGCCGCAAAAAGTGCTCCATCCCTAGCGCTCTACCCATCAGTCCTCCAGTTTGCTCCGTCTTCCGTTCCTCTGACCTATCAACTGGGAAGGTTTGCCGAAGCTTGGAATTACCCGGTGTTTGGAATTTCTTGGCTTATGTTTGCCTTGTTTCTATGCAATTAGCTTAGTTGAAGCGGAATGGCCTACAGAGGGCTTGTGGTCACTTGAACCGGGGGCCATATGGCCCTAATCTCAGGTAAGGCGCAAAGGATGCAAGGATACCCGATCTGTCATTTCATCCCACCGGTTTAATCCAGCTACCGGGTTAATCCATCGGATGCCCCTTTGCGCAGTGACTTCTCCTCGACGTTCAGGTTGACCTATAAACGATCGGCCACCGTCCTGGCAAGGGTCTCCACCTCGGCGAGTTCTAGGAACCGGGCAACATCGGAACCTTGGCTGGTGTGGAGCATCACGACCCAATCGCCCTTTTTGAAGGCCACCAAACTTCCGATTCCACCCTCATTCGCCTCTAGAAAGGCCGAGGCGTCTCCGATGCTGTCGGAGTGGGACTGCATGCCCGAATCTTGCCCGGTAATTAACTCGAACCGTTCGATCGCAGCACTTTCGGAATCGAACAGTACGGCGGTCAATGTCAATCCCCGGAGTCCGTCTGCCGTATCGAAGGACAATGAATCGAAGGAGACCATGTGCTCGACTTGCGCTTGATCTACCTCGGCGGCCATGGATTTCATATCGGTAATCTTAGTTTCAAGTCCGGCTCCGCCCGAAAGGGCCTCCACTTCTCTTGGCAACAAAAGAGAACTGATATAGCCGGTTGGGGCTGTTTGGGGCTCAGTGTTGTTTCCGGTAGAGGTGCCTGTCGTAGAGGTAATTGGGGGAGAGGCGCTTGTGGTCGTGGTAGTCGCTACGAACGCTGGGATTCGGGACAATGCCTGTATGATTTGGCCGTAGTCATCTTGGCCAGAGTTTTCTTGAATTTTAATTGCCAATTCCGCTACTTTCTCGGCCGACTGCCGGAACTGTTCACTGTAGGTTCCCATCACATAATCCCGCTGATCGCGTTCCAGTTGCGAGAAGAAAACCATGTAATTCTCAAGCTGGGAGGTAATATCGGTAATGGACGCAACTGACGCTCCGGAGACGCCCCTCTGGGCGAAACGACTCAATACGGATGTGAGTTGATCCATCAGAGAAAGGTAGGTCCCGACTTCGGCATCAGCCTTGGCATTGACGCCCTGAACGGGGTCGTTAGCCGTCGCGCCAGCGAACTGGGGCCCGAGGACAGTCTCTAGTGCGTCCATGACCGGACGATCACCCCCGACATAAAGGACTAGCAGACTATCCTTTAAGTAGAAATGGGGCGGGGCAACCCAGGAAATGCTGGTGGTCCCTACGGTGAATCCCGTTGGGTCTACAAGGTCAGCTTCCGCCTGCGCCGCTTGGGGGGAGGGATAGTTGAAAACCTGTACGGTTTCCTGCCCAAGAATGATTGTCTCACCGGGTACCGACAAAAACGGCTGTGTGACAGCATCGCCCTGACCGACGACAACGCCCTGATCGACCAAATCGCTGACCAGAGCCCCGAAAGCGGATTTGCTCTGATTGGTTTGGGTTTGGGCTTCGGCTTCGGCTAGGGGATTGGTTTGACCGGATTGCGTTTGACCGGATTGCGTTTGAACGGTACCTGAAGGAGCTATTCCGTTTAGGGATTCGGCTCCCGAGGAATCGCTGCCGCACGCGGCAAGCAGAGCCAACATCGAAAGTACGATTGCCAATATGGCGAAAATCCGCTTCATGTTCTTCTCCTGGTTATTAGAGTATGGGATCTAGACGGTGTAGGGAATGGAAAAGTTCCCGAGGATGGAAGCGACGTCATCTAGCTCGCTTTCCGGCAACATGTTAGCCAACGGGTTTAGTCAGGTGGATGTGGACGCCCATGAGCTGCAGCCTCTGGAACGTAGCAACTGCATCGCCAAAAATCGAAAGTGTGCACGCCATAGTGTGTTCCCCTTACCGGCCAGTGGGCCAGCACACTACACCGGGGATGCCAAGTTGTGTTGAGCTTGTATATGCGGGATTTGTGCCGTAACCCGTTTGCGGTGCAAGTGACATAACTGGCGCAGGTCAACGAGCGCAGGAACCAGCACTGGGTCCAGGGTTGAGATGACTCGGGAAGGTGGCCCAGACCCAAGCTAACCTCAAACTTTTCGCTGAATCAGCTTAGCCCAACACCGGTCCCGCATGAAAGAGGTACGTCTGTGAATTTTTATGGCATTGTAGCGGCCAGCTTTAGTGTGGGGGCCAGGACGAGCGCAACCCTTAGGAACAGCAAACGTTTGGCTTCGTTGTTAATTCTCTTCGGGTTGCTAACCTTTGTACTGGGTTGCGGCCTCATTGGGGGTGGTGGAGACGACGAAGTACTCGCTGACTCGGACGAGGCCGAGAATTTTTCGGGAGAAGACCGCGAGGGCGGAGAAGGCGAGGTGACCGAGGGCAATGCCGACGTACAGGCCGAGGGTGACCCCCAAGCGGAAGCCAGAGCGGCTATTGCCGCCAATGAAGCCGCCGCCGCCGCTGAGGCCGCCGCTGCTGATACTGCCGCCGCTGATACTGCCGCCAGCGAAGCCGCTGCCGCCGCCGAGGCCACCGCCGACCCGGAAACGGATGCCGACCCGGAAGCAGAAGCTGCTGCTTCTTCTTCTGTCCCTGCCCTGGGTTTTGTGCAGGATGCGCAACTGGCACGAGATCTGACCTGGGTGCACCTCAGCCAGTGCGTTACGCTCAGTTCAGTTGAGCTTGCCGCAACCTTGATAAATGTGGAGTGGTATGTCGCCAATTCGGACCAAGCAACCAGAACATACGGATTGTGGAAGGTGGACCCAGTCACCGGTGCGGTAACCCCCCACGATATTCTGTCCCGGCAATGGCAAGCGGCACTTGATTCACAGTGCACTCCAGAGTCATTGGAGGCCATTGTTATGCCCGCCCAACTCCAAGGTCCGGTGATAGTCGATGGCACCAATGCAGTGGCGACAGTATGGTCTTTCCTCAGCCGGTGTTTCCCAAACCTGTCAAAAGAAATATTTGAAGCCACCCACGACCCGGCTCAAGGAGAGTGGGTCGTGGTGACTACTGTGGACTCCGGGCAGAAGTTCGGCACCTGGAAAGTGCAGGGATTGTCCGGGGAACTTACGCCATTTGCTGGCCTGGCCCAAGCCTGGGATTCGACGGTGAAGCTGGAGTGCAGCGAGGAAGCTTTGGCTGCCTTGGTTTCGCCCACGCCGGTGCCCACCCTGCCACCAGTGGTGACCGATATCACCAAGGCCGTCACGAATTTGTGGGCCCACTTGGTCAAGTGCACCCCGTCGATGACTGTCGATGATTGGGCGGCGACCTGGAACTCGGTCAACGATGAATGGGTCATCGTCACAAAACCGGCGGTGACGGTAGATTATGGCGTCTGGGTAGTCAGGCAGGACGGAAGCATTATTCCGGAAAACCGCGAACACGGAGGCTGGTCTGGCCGCGTGCTAAACCTGGCCGCGTGCGTGGCCTTGGTACTTGCATCGGGCCGACAACCTGACCAGCTACGTGCCTTACGGTGCCATTACGTAGGCACCGCATAACCTGTGCAGTATTGCTGGGATTTCTAATTCCCGCTCCCCGTTAACTGAAAACCAAGAATATTTGGTTATGCCTAGAACGGCAAAAAGCTCTTAAACAAGAGCTTTTTGTTGTTTTAGGAGCGCTGGTGTTCAGGAAGTGGCAAGATTAGTTTTGGATCATAATGTCTACTCGGTTCTGACAAGGCCAGCTTACAAAGATTGAGCCTGGTTTCAGGTGATCTTTCCGCTGGTCAAAGCTGTCGTGCACTTTCCATAAGATTCTCCGGCTTATTGCTCCGATATGACCACTTTGGCGCTGCTGATTGCTATCGCTTCAGTCGATGCGATGGGCACAGTGTCTGTTCGCTCCGAAGTGCCGCTGTTCGCAACATTCAAGCTCCCTGTGGTCCCACCAGCCACGACAGTCAGGTCGTAAGCCGCAGAAGCGCTGGGAGTCCACGTGACGATAATTCCGGTCACAGCATCACCGGTAGTTGAGTAACCCAGCGTTACAGTACCGGTATTAGGGGCCGAGACCGACTCATCTCCGCTACCGGTCAGGGCTTTAGTGGAAGGAGTAGAACCGAATCCTGCTGCGTAAACCCCCACTGTGGAGAACATTCCCGCAATCATTAGAACCATCAGCAGAGTTTTCACTTGGTTTCCTCCTGTCCCTAGTTGCGCCGTCACTAGATGCTCACAATTCGCGCACATTGGTTTCGCAACTTGGTTTAGTGTTCTAATCTTACCGGGATCCAGAATCAATACGAATACAGACAACACCAAATTATGACGGAAGGTACATGCAATTCTAATTCGTGCTGGCCCCGGCTGGTTTTGAGTGTATACACCGGTTTGAGACCGCAAGATGACCTATTACACGTGCCACGGTGGTTGGACTTCAACCCCAGCCAATTCGATGCAGTTTCGGTACGCGGATGAAATCCGCAAGCGCTAGCCGGAAACCGATGAATTGATGCGGCCAACAGGGACCATAGGGCGAGGGTACTGCGAGGCCTGTCCACTAGATTTCACAACCGAGGTACCTAGCGTCTTTCCGGATACCAACGGTGACCTTTCAGCCAGCAACTGTGGACAATCCGGCGTTCGGGAATATAATATGCTTCCATAATTGCTAATTGATTGTCTGGCAACATCAAATTTCCGTTCTATAATTGGTGAATTGAGTAATAAATATTCAGGACTGTCTACCCGGCCTGCCGTGGCTCCTTTCTTACCCTCGCAACCCTATAGCCACGATCCAAACGCGAATGCCGAACGCGAAAGCCGAACGCTAAAAAATCCTCAGGATTCTTCCCAGTGATCCAACCCGTACCGACGTCATCAAGGAGTGAGTGTTATGGCAGTGAAGGATGTTCTCAGTTCCGAGCAACTCAAAAATTACTACGATGCTGCGGATAATATCAGCCTGATACCAGGCTGGGTTGGCGGCGGACATGATGCCCCACCGGAAATTGAGCCCTACTTGTGGCGTTGGTCCGAGGTAGAGCCTATGGTGCTGAAAAGTGGGGAAGTAGTTACCCCCGACCGGGACGTGGAACGTCGAACAATGAGGCTGGCGACTCCCGGACTGCAACGAGGGACGACTCATACACTGGTGGCTGCGCTGCAACTTCTGCTGCCTGGCGAGTGCGCTCCATCCCATCGCCACACGCCCACCGCAATCCGGTGGATTCTCACTGGGGAAGGGGCCTACACCACGGTTGAGGGCGACAAGTGCGTGATGGAACCCGGAGACTTAATTCTGACGCCCTCTTGGACCTGGCATGACCACACCAACGATGGAAATTCCCCGATGATCTGGCTAGACGGCCTGGACGTTCCCTTGGTCCAGTATTTGAAAGCTGCGTTCTGGGAGCAATTCCCCGAGGACACGCAACCGGTGACCGGGGTGGGCGACTCGGTGCGTAAGTACGCTTCTGGCTCGTTCAGACCCGCCTGGGAAGAAGTCGACCTCCCCTACTCGCCTTTGTTGCACTACAAGTGGGCCAGGACTTACGAGGCGCTCCAAGATTTGGCTGAACTCAACTCCAGCCCCTTTGACGATGTGGCTATAGAATACAGCGACCCCGCGACCGGGGGACCGGTGCTTAAAACAATGACCTGCTGGATACAGATGGTCCGGGCCGGTGTGCATACTAAGGCTCACCGCCATACCGCCATCACCGCCATACCGCCAGCAAAGTTTACCAGGTATTCAGGGGCCAAGGTTATAGCGTCATCGACGGAAAGCGGTTCGATTGGAATCAAGGGGATTTCTTCGTTGTACCATCCTGGGCCTGGCACGAGCATGTCAACGAGTCGGGCGAGGAAGCTATCCTGTTCTCGATACAAGACACCCCTGTTATGAAGGCGATGAACCTTTATCGAGAGGAGCCTTACCTGGAAAACGCAGGCGTTCAGACGGTTACCGGTCACTTCGGGGACAGCAATAGCCGTTAGTCAAAGCCTTTGATGAGGGCAGACTTATTACGCTAGTTGCTCTTAGACTGAAGTTATTTGTGCTTGTGTTGGCCAGGGGACGTTCACCAATGGGTGTCGCCAGCCCGCTGTACTCTCGCCTTAAGATTGAAGCCCTCATCGGTTTAAAGGGCTTATTGTTGACCGCTTAACAATGGTTATCTAAAATTGCTTCCAAATTCGGGAGCAACGCTCTGGCCGGATGCATCCCGCTCGAAATAGTTTTGTTTATTGGAGGCGAATCTGTGGGATGGCTTGAAGGCCAAGTAGCCTTGGTAACCGGTGGTGGCTCGGGGATAGGACGGGCTATCGTGGAGCGCTTTGCCCAAGAAGGCGCCCGGGTCGGCGTAATGGACCGGGTAGCCGGGAGATTGGAAAAAGTCCGATCCGAATTGGGCCAGGATGTCGCTACCACGGCGGGCGACGTTACGTCCTTGGAGGACAACCAGCGCGCGGTTGAGGAGACAATCAAAGCTTTCGGCAAGCTGGACATCTTTATCGGGAACGCAGGCATATTCGATAGTTTCCAGCGATTTGAAGACTTTCCGGCGGAACGACTGAGCCAAGCCTGTGATGAGTTGTTCGATGTAAACGTAAAAGGCTGTATCATGGGTGCCAAAGCAGCGCTGCCAGCGCTTCGCGAAACCGGGGGTTGCATGGTGTTCACCGCTTCTGTTGCGGGACTGAATTCGGGCGGGGGCGGCGTGTTGTACACTGCCTCCAAGCATGCGGTAGTGGGCTTGGTCCGCCAACTGGCATCGGAGGTGGCTCCCCAGGTTCGGGTCAACGGCGTAGCGCCAGGCGGTGTGATGACCGATCTGAGGGGTTTGGAAACAATGGACCGACACGATCGGTCCAATTTTGCGGACCCGGCAACCGAGGAGCGTTTGCGGAGTGGCAATCCCATGGGGCATGCTATGCAGCCTTCTGACCTGGCATCGGCCTACGTGTTTTTGTATTCGAGAGAAAATGCCGCCAGCATCACCGGGTCCATCGTGTCGGTGGACGCCGGTTCACTGCTGCGGTGGCCAAGACCGGCCTGAGATAAACGCCAATCTCGACCCGAGGGGACAGAAGGGCCGGCGCTAGGAAAGGTCGACCGAAGCTTGAGTGACAATTGCTAGCCAACGTCCGGGATGACCTCGAACATATTCAGGTGGTTATCACCAAAGGCAAATCAACTATAGAAGCACTTGCTAGGCAATCCAGTTAAGCCAAGTTAGTGGCAACCGATTTTCCAGGGAGGGATATGGCAATAGCCGATGTAGCCAGTCTAGTTGACACAGAGCACGGCCTGATCAGCCCTCGAATTTTCATAGAAAAGGAAATCTACGAGCAAGAACTGGAGCAGATTTTTGCTCGTTGCTGGCTATTTTTATGCCACGAAAGCCAGATTCCCCTACCGGGGGATTTCTTCACCACTTACATGGGCGAGGACCCCGTGATTGTGGCCCGGGATGGCTCGGGTAAGGTCAACGCTTTCCTCAACCTTTGCCCGCACCGAGGAAACCGGGTGAGCCGGGCCGACAAGGGTAACGCTAGTTCTTTTGTCTGTTCATACCATGGCTGGACCTATGGCACCGACGGCAAGTTGATTGCTGTGCCCAACCTCCGGGACGCTTACTACGACGAGCTTGACCCCAATGATTGGGGCATGGCCCCGGTAGCCCAACTGGACAGCTATCAAGGCTTGATCTTCGCGACTTTCGATCCGTCTGCCCCGTCGCTTCTGGAATACTTAGGTGGAATGACCTGGATTCTGGACACTGCCTTCGACCGCCAAGAGGGCGGCATCGAAACCATTGCTGGCATGCATCGGTGGGTTGTGCCTTGCAACTGGAAGCTCCCCGCCGAGAATTTTGGCGGCGACGCCTACCATGTCCCTTGGTCCCATATTTTCGCAGTGCGCTCCAGTTTCAGCGTCGGCGCCACTGCCCAACCGGAATCCGTAGGCCGCATGGTTGCTCCAGGTAACGGGCATGTTTGCATCACCGTATCGCCAGACGTTATTCCAGACCCGCCAATGCCAGCCATCAGGGAATACGAACAAAGAATCGCAGCCGACGTAGCCCAACGGTTGGGTCCTAAGAGCAAACTGGTCAACCCGATTGTCGGCACGGTATTTCCCAATTTTTCATTCCTGCGGGCAAGCTCTCGCAGCTTCCGGGTGTGGCAGCCCAAGGGACCGGACAAGATAGAAATTTGCTCCTGGATATTCGTCGACAAGAACGCTCCTCCTGAAGTTAAGGAAGCGACCAGGCTGGCGGGAGCCAGGGGATTCAGTCCTTCGGGCACTTCCGAGCAGGACGACATGGATAACTGGCAAGAATGCACCCAGACCAGCCGCGGCGTTATGGCCCGGCGGCGCCAGTTAAACTATCAAATGGGGTTGGGGCACGAGAAGTACGACGAAGAGCTTGAGGCTTGGGCCAGCGACTTCTCGTATAGCGACAGCAATCATCGCCAGTTTTACCGGCGTTGGGGCCAATTGATGGCAGCCCGGAACTGGTCCGAATTATAGAATGCCGGAGTTCATTGTTTGTTTAACCCTGCCTGTTATTCCTGACCCCGGCACTAAACGCGAACGGTGACCAATAAGTAATATACGTGGAGGTGCCATATGTTGGCGGAAGTAAATTCCTTGGTCGATCCGGACAATGGAATTATCAGCCCCCGTATTTTCGCAGACCCGGGAATCTATCAAGAAGAACTAGAACAGATATTTGCCCGCTGCTGGTTGTTCTTGTGCCATGAAAGCCAGATTCCAGAGCCCGGTGACTTCTTAACGACTTACATGGGTGAAGACCCCGTTCTGGTAGTCCGGGACCGCAGCGGCAAGATTAACGCTTTTTTGAACGTATGCCGACACCGGGGCAACCGCTTATGCCGGGCGGAATACGGAAATGCTTCCGCGTTTATTTGCGCCTACCACGGTTGGGCATATAGTAACGATGGTGCCCTTCAGGCCGTACCTAACCTTCAGGACGCCTATTACAACGAGTTGGACACCAGCAAATGGGGCTTGGTTCCGGTAGCTCAACTGGACAACTATAAGGGTCTAATTTTCGCAACCTTCGACGCATCGGCTCCGCCACTTCTGGATTATTTGGGCGACGTAACCTGGTACCTTGACTTCTTTTTCGATCGCCGCGAGGGTGGGGTCGAGGTGATTGGCGGATTGCACAAGTGGGTGATTCCCGCCAACTGGAAGATGCCGTCGGAAAACTTCTGCGGTGACGGCTACCACACGGGATGGAGCCACCTTTCAGCCGTGACCACCGGGTTCGGAGGCGACTTTCGGTCGCGGCCGTCGGGCCTAGGAAAGGTAATTTCTACGGGCAATGGGCATTGCATCGTGGTCCTTGGGCCTGATGACCAGACCGACCCGGCGGTGCCCGTAATCCTGGCCTACGAGGAGGAGATCAAGGAAGAAGTGCGAAAGCGAATGGGCGACCGCATGAACCTGGTTAAACCCCATGCGGGCACTATCTTCCCCAATTTTTCCATTCTCCGCAGCATCGCCCGGACCTTTCGGGTTTGGCAGCCCAGAGGGCCGGGGCGCACCGAGATTCAGGCCGGCGTCTTCGTCGATAAGGCTGCTCCGCCGGAAGTCAAAGACGCCTTCCGGCTTCAAGCCATCCGGGGTTTCGGCCCTTCCGGCGGTTTTGAACAGGACGATATGGACAACTGGCAAGGGTGCAGCGAGTCGGGCAAGGGCTTTATTTCCCGGCGTCAGCGACTGAATATTGGCATGGGCATGGGCCACGAAAGCTACGACGATGAACTGGCGGGCTGGGCCAGCGATTATAGGCTCAGCGAGAATAATCACCGGAACTACTATCGCCGGTGGGGCCAGATGATGAGCGCCCCCAGTTGGGCCGAGCTTTAAACCCGCAGTCATTTTCGACACACTGCCCGGTGCGTGGATTCGCCGAAATAGTCAGGCACGAATCCGGGGTGAGACCTGAAAAGTTGGGTAAGACAGCAGGTAGCTGCCTACTGGGTTTTTGTTTGGGAGGAGACCGTTGGTCAGTGACTTGAAAGGGTTGGTGGATCCCGACAATGGGCTGATCAGCCCTCGGATATTCAGCGATCCTGACTTGTACCAGCAGGAGCTGGAGCAAATCTTCGCGCGCTCCTGGCTGTTTCTATGTCATGAGTCCCAAATTCCCAGCGCCGGAGATTTTTTCACCACCTATATGGGTGAGGACCCCGTGTTGGTGGTGCGCAACAAGTCGGGGACGATTAACGCCTTCTTGAATATTTGCAGCCACCGTGGCAACCGGCTGTGCCGTGCCGACTCAGGCAATGCTTCGTCCTTTACTTGCGCTTATCACGGGTGGGGCTACAACTATGAAGGGAAGCTGGTAGTGGTGCCGAATTTGAAGGACGCCTACTTCGGAGAACTGGACCGAAGCCTGTGGGGACTGTCTCCCGTGGCCCAATTGGACAGCTACAAGGGAATGTACTTTGCAACTTTCGACCCTGCCGCTCCTTCGTTGTTGGAGTACCTTGGCGAGGCCACCTGGTACCTGGACACGTTCATAGACCGGCGAGAAGGCGGGGCGGAAGTCACGGGTGGCGTACATAAATGGACCGTGCCCTGCAATTGAAAACTGCCTGCGGAAAACTTCGCGGGAGATGGATACCACGTTGGCTGGAGCCACTTGTCGGCCATTAAAACAGGCTTCTCTGGCGACTTTCGGACTAAGCCCAGCACAGGCGGGTGCATGATTTATCCCGGTAACGGACATTGCTTCGTTGGCCTGGGCCCGGAAGAGATTGGCGACCCTCCTGTTGCCGAAATTCTGGATTATGAGAAAGAGATCAAGGCCGAATACAGGGAGCGTCTCGGTCCCAGGGTAGACTTGGTGAACCCATTGGCGGGTACTATTTTCCCCAACTTCTCGCTATTGCGGGCGGCTGGGCGCACATTCCGGGTGTGGCATCCCAAGGGTCCGGATGCCGTCGAAATATGGTCATGGAATTTCGTAGACAAAGCGGCGGCGCCCCAAGTTAAAGAGGCGTTCCGGCTGGCGGCGATCAGGGGTTTCAGCCCTTCGGGCACCTTCGAGCAAGACGACATGGATAACTGGCAAGGGTGTAGTCAAGCGGGCAGGGGCACAGTATCCCGCCGCCAAAAGCTGAACATCCAAATGGGTATAGGCCACGAAGGTTTCGACGAGAGGCTCAATGCTTGGACCAGCGAAGCCAGGCTGAGCGAGAGCAATCACCGGGAGTATTACCCGCGGTGGGCCCAACTAATGGCCGGGACTGAATGGGCTTAGGCTAGACCCCGTCCGGTTTAGATAAAGTCTAATAATTTATGGGAGCGGATCAGTATGCGAGACGAGACTATCCGGGAGATTGAGCAGTTCCTGTACCGCGAAGCTCGATTGTTGGATGACCGGAAGTTCCATGAATGGTTGGAACTTCTGACCGACGACATCCGTTACTGGATGCCGGTCAGGTCGAACCGCTACCCGGTGAACAGCAAGGCAATTTCCATCTTGGACGGCTCCCGCTACGAAGAAAATGAACTGTCCAAAGAAGGCGAGTTGGCCATCATGGACGAGGATAAGGACTCGCTGACCAGGCGAGTCGATCGGTTGGACACCGGCATGGCTTGGGCCGAGGACCCTCCATCCCGCACCCGCCACATGGTGTCCAACGTGCTGTTGGAGCCCGGAGACAAGGATTCAGAGTTGAAGGTCTACTCGAATTTCATCATGTATCGGACGCGGGCGGAAACCGAGGTAGACTTTTACGTGGGCGCTCGTGAAGACGTCATTCGGAAAGAGGATGGTCAGTGGAAGGTAGCCTACCGCAAGATCATATTAGACCAAACGGTGCTTTTAGCCAAAAACGTCAGCAATTTTTTCTGAACAACTTCGTTGGAGGTCAGGAATTGCGGGAAGTCAGGAATTGCGGGAGGTTAGGGATTGCGCGCCTCCCTGAGTGAGTGGCCGGGGTGAGTGCCAATGGGCTCAATTCCGTACAGATGAGCTTTTTCCGGAGACTGTAGGCTGGGGTGAGAAAATATGACCGCTTACCTCGGACAGGTGATCGACGCGCCAAGCCTCTTATCGCTCCCTGCTTCGGGCCTCGAATTACTCGGCAAAAGATCCAACTGCCTAGCTTCGCGCGCGCATTCGGGATCATATCCGTCGACTCAAGTTTTAACCAAATCACCAGCCTGCGCCCGCTGGTTTCTGCCCCAACAGAACCTGTCCGGCTAAATCGAAGTTGGCGGCATTGCCGATCCATTGTTTTGCTGCGACATGAATATCCCGGTGGTACCGCTCCATTGGGTGAGATTGAAAGACCGCAGTGGTGCCAGCCGCCTCGAATAGCAAGTCGACCGCTCTCGCCGATTCCCGAAAGGCGTTTGCGACTGCCAACCGCACTTGAGCGATCTTCTGGATGGGATCGGATTTGCCATCGGACGCTACCGCCCACACCTTCTCAACAGAGTCGAAGAGATAGGCGCGAGCAGAGCTTAACGAGGCCTCCGCTTGACCGACGGCCGCATGCACAGCAGGTCGATCTTGGAGGCGGGTGGGTGACATGTTGGTGCCGGATCCAGCGACCGACTCCAAGAAAGTATCCATAGCGCCCCGTCCGATGCCCAGGAAGCAAGAAGCTAATGTCCCCCCGGCGAAGGTCAGGAAGGTGCGTGGATTGAATAATGGACCAGGATGGTTAGGCGGTTGGGCCATGCTAAAGCTACGCTCCACCGGAATAAAAGCATCATTCAAATGGAAATCGTGACTGCCGGTCGCACACAGCCCTACGGCGGACCATGTATCGCGCACATCAGCCTCTGCAATCGGCGCGAATGCGAGTATAGTTTTGGGGATGCCTTCAGCTGTTAATATTGGGCCCTTTTCGTCGACTATCTTACACATGAACATTAGCCAATTGGCATAGTCGATGCCACTAGCGAAGGTAAAGTGTCCACTTACTTTGTAGCCTCCGTCGACTGGAAATGCCTCGCCCCTGGGTATAATAATGCCCGCTAATCGGACATCTGGTGGTTGCCCAAAAAGTTCTGCCGCAACCTGATGCTTGAGTCCTCCCGCCAACCACCCGGCGCCGCTGGTGATCATTGCGCACCATCCCACGGAACCATCGACTCTGGAAATCTCTTCTACCACTTCCATTAGAGTCATAGGGTCCACTTCCAGCCCGCCCAATGATCGAGGATAAAAGGCCTTGAAGATGCC
Organism: Dehalococcoidia bacterium; assembly: GCA_963665155.2. Lineage (GTDB taxonomy): Bacteria > Chloroflexota > Dehalococcoidia > Lucifugimonadales > UBA3495 > UBA1141. Next base: position 516,477 of record OY761986.2, read on the forward strand.
TGCGTCGGCCATTCCCTGCACCACCGGTTCCGATACCCGTCTCTGCCTCTCTATTTCGTCCCGGCTCTCCCGGATCAGCGGCAGCAGTGCCGCGGTCGCCGCAAGAAGATCACGGCTTGTACTTTCGCCGGTCAATTTGCCTCCGTCTGATATTACTTCGATCAGATTAATGCGGGCTTAAAGACCTTTGGCGAAATCTCGCAGCGTACCGAAATCGGCCTTAAAGCCCTCGGTCAAAGCGCGGCGGTCCGTGCCGTGAAGGACGAACCGGGCACCCTGTCCGATCCAATACGAGGATCGCTCGGGCGTCTGATGGTGAACCATCACCGGGATCCCACGGCTGCCAGCAGTATCGATAACCTGCTTGACGGTTTTTTTGTATTCGGGCCGGTCATACTGGTCCGGGAACCCCAGGGATATGCTCATGTCGTTGGGGCCCACGAATATGCCGTCGATACCCGGCACCTCCAGCATCTTGTCCAAGGCTTTAACCGCTGCCACGCTCTCAATACCGATAATGGCGATGCTGTTGCGGTTGCGCTCTTCCAGGTAAGCCCGTGTGGCGTCGCTGACGTGCTCCCCCGCTTCCATTATTTGCTGTACTGCCTCCCCCTTTAGGGGACGCCATTTGGCCGCTGCCACCACTTCTTTTACTTCCTCCACGGTCTCGCAGTAAGGCGCCAGAACTCCCTGAGCGCCTGCGTCCATGGCCATGGTGACGTAGTGGGAATCAGGAATGGGGATGCGTACGATTGGCACAACCCCGGTGGTGTTGCACATTGTCAGGTAGTCGCCAAGCTCGCCCCGGCTGCGGGGACCGTGCTCGGTGTCGATGATAATGTAATCCAGGCCAACTCCGGTCAGGACGGGAATCCAGCGAGGGTTGCGCCCGATGGATATCATGGTCCCGAAGACCCGGCCCCCGGCCTGTAAAGTGGATTTTAGCTCTGCTCCGTTCATAATTACGCCTTATATTTTTTACTTACTTGTGAATGCCCCAGGAGGCGAAACCGGGTTTCTCCCTCCTTACGAAGGGGGAGATTACGAGGCGGTAGCCCCGAACCTTTCCATGTAGCTTAGCTGCACCAACAGTCGCCCTGCCCTTTAATGTGTCTCCAACAGTCTTTCGCAGAACCTGGCGGTGTTCATCAGGTCGGGAATTATTACGTATTCGTTAACTGTATGCATACCGTTGGTGGCCATGCCCACCACCACACAGTCGATGCCGTTAAGCCGCATGGCATTAGCGTCGGTGCCGCCACCGGAAGGCTCGATGTTGGGAGTCAACTTCATTTCACCCATTACCCGGGTAACCAGACGAACGATGGGGTCGTTGGGGTCCAGATTGTACATCTGAAACATCACGTTCAGTTCTTCCTGAATTGTGGCGTCATGGTACTTCTTGCGCGCTTGGTCGAGGGTGGTGATTAGCTGCATGCGCAGCAAGTCCACCGTCTCGGTATTTCGACTGCGGAACTCGCCGCTGAATGTGACCTCGGATGGCACAGCGTTTCGCACCGTGCCACCGGAAATCGTGCCCACGTTGAAGGTGGACTCCTCGTCCATGCGGCCTTGAGGCAGTTCGCCAATGATGTCTGAAGCGATGCGGATGGCCGAAAGCCCTTTTTCCGGTTCAACACCAGCGTGGGCTGCCCGTCCGGTCACGGTGACATCGAAACCGACATAGGTCGGGCTGGAACCGGTGATCTGGTTCACCGGGCCGTTGCCGTCGAATACCACTGATTCTTTACACCGGATCATGGAGTAGTCGAGGTTGCTGGCGCCAACCAGGCCTATTTCTTCGCCGCGGGTAAAGACAACCTGAACCGGTCGCCGGTGTCGACCGTCTTGTTTCGCGGACTCCAAAGCCTCCATTATTGCTGCGACGCCGGCTTTGCAGTCTCCGCCTAAGATAGTGGTGCCGTCGGACTCGATACGGTCTCCCACAACCTGGGGTTTGATGCCCCGGCCTGGGTTCACGGTATCCATGTGGGCAGAAAGGAGCAGCGGATTGTCGCCATCTTCCGAGGCGATCACGTTGCCGTGGGCGTCTCTCAAGACCTGGAATCCCAGGTTGCCCAGGCGTTCTTCCAAATGTTTGGAAATGTCTTCTTCGAAGTCGGAGGGGCTGTCAATGCGGACCATTTCGCAAAAAGAGTTAACCAGTCGTTCCTGATCAGGCATTTCATCTCCCGGCGGATACAATTACCCGCTCATGATCTACCGATTATGCCGACACCCTGGGTAAATCCAAACCCTTAAAGGCGACCCTTTGTCGTCAACCACAAGTTTCGGCAGGCAGGCACCATCCGGATCAAACTGGCAACATTATACATTACGCGACCCACGAACCGTTCGCGTCGCCGGGGAGGTGTAGCAAATGGGGTTAATGGCCAGCGGGCCTTCCATCACCTATGGAGAAAGCGCAATCATGTGCAGTCCGGCAACGATGAAGCTAGAGCCCAGCAAACGGCCCCGGCCAAATGGTTCTTTCAGTAGAAATACACCGAGGAGCACTCCCACTACTATGCCAACCTCCCTGGCTGGCGCTACGTAGCTTACCCGGGACAGCGAGAAAGCGGTCAAGACCATTCCATAGGCCAAGAAAGTGAGCGCTCCCGACACCACAAGCGGAACGGTATTCGCCCGGAACTCCCTGCCGATCTGGGCCAAGCCCCGCCTGGCAAGGATGTAAGGCGTGAGACCCACGGCGGAGCCCAGGGTCATGAAGTACATGTATAGAAAAGGCTCAACATGGCCGACGCCCCGCTTATCCACGATTGCGTAACTGGCTATGGTGATGCCGGTTAGGATGGCGTAGCGGGTGCCAGTATTTCTGACGATTTCCAATGGGTCTCGCAATATGGCCGCGAAATTGCCCCACCAAGAAATCGTGTAAATGCCGGCAATGATGGCGACTATGCCGATTACGGGCATGCCATCAATGCTTTCGTTCAAGATCAGGACCGCCAGAATGGGGACCAGCATTGGGCCCATTCCCCCGGGCGATGGGGTATACCAAAGACAAGTCGCCGTGGGTGTAGCTTTGCCCCAGTAAAACGAAGTAAACCATGTGGAGGGATATGGTGGCCAGTATGAAAATCCAACCGGGATAACCGACGGGATGGAGCAGGAACAAAACGACGCCCAAGGGAATGAACATGAGGCTGGCGGTAACTAAGATCCACCACATGAACACTTGCTTGTCGCCGGAGCCCTTGAGCAGAAAGTTCCAGGTTGAATGGGCCAGAGCGGAGGCCAGGACCAAGCCCAAGGCTAGCGCCGTCATGGGGCAAGTATATCACCGGCTTTCAGGAGTTCCGGTTCAGCTACGTTCGGTTAACATAACCGATACTAAAGGAGCCTCCAGAGCTTAGGGGAGCCACCAATATTGTCATTCTGAACCGCAGGTGAAGAATATGGGTAGAGGCGATTTCCTCGTGGAAGAAGCTTAGCGGAGTGGAGGATGCCCATCGGACGCTATGAGGATCGTTGACGATAAAAAGCGGGTTGGCCCTATGCCAGCAGGAACGGAGCCCAGAGAAGAGTATTGGGTCCCGGGAGCGTTCGGGAGCGTTCGGGAGCGTTCGGGAGCGTTCGGGAGCGTTCGGGAGCGTTCGGGAGCGTTCGGGAGCGTTCGGGAGCGTTCGGGAGCGTTCGGGAGCGTTCAGGAGAGCTGGGCGTCGCCGTCACGCCTCGGCGTCTCGTTCGTAACGGCGCCGTAGCGATTCAACGTAAACCCGTTCGTAATTCCCATAATGCGCATCGGGCCCCAGGCCGCTCAAGCGCTCGGCCCACATGTACTCCACGTCTTCCCAGCGAATGGGGTAGGGTGCCTGGTCGAAAAAGGCGGTAACCGCTCCGCTGGTGTCATCGGCTTCCATATACCCCAGCATCTGAAAATTGTCGTAAGTGTTGCCGTGGTCGGACACGAACCTGCCCTTCATAGCGGCCAACACAATAAAAGTTGCCATGATACAACCTAAAGTACTCAGCGGTCAGCGATCAGCCGCCTGCGCGCATAGCAGATGTCTGAGATCTGGCCGCTATCTTGTCAGAATATGGACCGTGGTCACGTCCCCTGCGCCGGAGCATTGGGCAAGTCCCACCCTGGCGTTCTGCACTTGTCGCGGCCCCGCTTCCTGACGCAGTTGGGTAACGGTTTCGTGGATCATGCGGATGCCGGTGGCCCCGAATGGGTGGCCCATGGCCAAGAGTCCACCGTCAGTATTGGTGGGAATGTCGCCGGCAAGAGCAGTGCGCCCTTCCGCCGTGGCGCGCCACGCTTCTCCCGGCGGCACCAAACCCAATGCCTCCAGTTGCTGAAGCTCGCCGATGGTGGCGGCGTCGTGAACTTGGACCAAATCGATGTCCTCGGGGCCCAGTCCACTCATCTCATAGGCTTTCACCGCCCCGGGTTCGGTTCGGTACGGGCTGAAAGCCGAGTGGTCGCTCCCTTTACCATTGTAGCTGCCGGAAGTGAGCACGGCGGCCGCAATACGCACCGTGCGGTCTTTGTTAATCCCGTAGCGGTCCAGAGCATCGGCGGCGCACAGCACCGCGGCGGCTGAACCCTCGCTTGTCGGGCAGCACTGGTAGAGGGTTAAAGGGTCGGCAATCAGGCGGGACTGAAGCACTTCTTCCAGGCTATATTCTTGCTTGCGGTGAGCAAACGGGTTCAGGGAACCGTTCTGTCTGGCTTTGACCGCTGCTTGGGCAAATGCCGTAGCAGGCGCCCCGGTTTCCTCCATGTAGCGGCGCATGCGCAGAGCGTAGCCAGCCATCATGTGATCGCCGCCGATGTAGCGGTCGGGGCTTTCGTCGGCGGTGACAGTCACAGGGCCACGGGGAACTTTCTCCGCCCCGAAAGCCAGCGCCATGTCATACATTCCCGTGGCTATGCCCCAATAAGCTTGCCAAAAAGCCGTGGAACCGCTGGAGCATGCGTTTTCCACATTGATGATGGGTATCCCGGTCAGTCCCAGGTTTGCCAGGGCGGTCTCTCCCACGGACATGCCGTGGTAGTACACATGGCCGAAGTAGGCAACAGGTATGTCCTTCCAACCCACGCCAGCATCCTGCAAGGCGGGCAAAACCGCCTCCATTGCCAGGGTGGCCAGGTCTTTTTCCGGGAACCTGCCAAATGGATGCAAGCCCACGCCTGCTACGACTACTTCGCGTCCGGTGTTGAATTGGGTCACGAGTATACCTCCATGGATAGACCAAACTGATATGGGCCACACTGGCCGCGCATGGTGCGAAATTTGGTTTCCGGGGAAGTTGGAGCTTGCTCCGAGCTTTCTCTAAAGCCTGGTGAGCCAATACGATGGCAGACGATGCTGATGAGCGACAGCCAAGACTTGAACCGCACCATGGGATTCACGGAAAAGAACAGTGAATGGAAACCGCCTCAATAGAGCGCGGCGAATATCCGGTGCTTGTTCAACCGGTGCTTGTTCAATTGGATAGCGGTTTGGTGCCTGGCAAACCCCCTCTAAAACTTATTCGAACTCGGCCAGGTATGAAGCTCCAAGTCCCGCTTGCTGACCTTCGTAAAAAGCAACCGTCTCAAGATGTTCGGCCTCTGCCTCTGGGTGGAACTGGTAACTCACCTTAGCAGTGCTCTTGCTCTCCGCCCTGCATCGTCCGCAGAAATCGGTTGCACGTCCCCACGATCAAGTTCCCGTGCCCGATGGGCCGCCTCAATAAGCCATGTTTGTTCTAGGAGAGAGCGTCTAGACTCAAAAGCAGCTTTTGAGCAAGACTAGCACGATCTTCTGGCGACAGACTAAGGGCCTCAACTTCAACGCTATGGAGATCCATGTTATCACCCCATTTCTTCCCGTCAGCTTAATGGCGGCCGCGCACGAGTTATCCTATCATTTAGTGCCCGGCCTCCATTTGTAAACCACGCGCTCCGAGCCGCCCTCGGCAGCCTCCACCAAGCGCAGGGCCAACTCCACTGGCATGCCGATCTTCAAGCTATCTTCGGGACAGTCGATGACCTCCGCCAGCACCTGTGGCCCCTCGGCCATTTCTATCTGCCCAAGAACGTAGGGCACATCGCCCGGCCATCCTTGGGGCGGGATCCGTACAATGGTGTAGGAGTAGAGTGTCCCTTGCTTACCCAGTTCCACCGGCTCCAAGTTGCTTGAGCTGCAACCTTGGCAAAATGTGGCGGGGCCGAACACATGGATGTCGCACTCCAGGCATCGAAACCCGAGGAGAACGCCCTCGGTGCCTTCATCGTTAGTAAGTTTTAAACGTCTGGTATCGACAGAAATAGCCAAGGCAGAGTCAGCCTCCGGTTAGTCACAAAATTAGCTTAAACCGGCTATCTGGAGGTGTCAACCGGATGCCTCACAGGCGAATCTGCCTATGCGCGTAAAATTCAGACCCTAAGGATTTCACACCGGCAAAATCCCCCATTGACCCTGTTCCGCCTACATGGTAGGTTTTGTGGTGCTGGAAGCGGATCAATCCGACCCTAGACACCTTCCGCTCATGCCTGAAATCAGGTCATCCCATAGTATTCGGAATCCAGGGGCCACAGGGGAGAAATGAGCCAAAATAGCGATGCTAACGCGGGGCTGCCTTGGGAATCTTCTCTGGGTGATTTCTTCGAGCTTGCAGTGGCGAAATCGCAGGACAAAGTCTTCGTGGAGATCTCCGGGCAAGAATTCACCTATCGGCAGGTCCATGAAAGGGTGTTGCAAACATCTTCCATGTTCCAGGGCATGGGGGTGGTGCAAGGCGACCGGGTATGCCTGTTCATGCCCAATTGTCCCGAATACCTCTTCTGCTGGTTCGGGTTGTCCATCCTGGGAGCTATTGGCGTTCCCATTAACACCGCTTACAAGCGGGACGAAATGGCGTTCATTCTAAACGACGCTGAGGCCAAGGCCTTGGTTGCCCACCAAACTCTGGTGGGGGTGGCCCATGAAGCGGCGGCATTAGCCCCAAGCATTGAGCAAAAACTGCTGGTTGGGGACCGGGACGGCTCAAGAGCCAACGAAGAAAGTCCGCCTGATTGGACGCCGTTCACCGAAGCACTCGGCCAGGCCACTGCTCTGGGATCGCCAACTGAAGTCTCTCCCGATTCCGTGTGTATGCTGGTGTACACCTCCGGCACCACCGGAAATCCCAAGGGGGTAATGGTCACCCACAAGATGTACGTGGCGGCGGGGCAAGGTTTTGCAGATTGGACCAAGGCCAAGCCCGAAGACCGGTTTTTTACCTGCCTTCCGTTCTACCACGCCAACATTCAGTATTATTCAACCATGGGCGCGATGGCCGCTGGTGCGACTCTGGTAATCGCCGACCGCTTCAGCGCTTCCCGGTTTTGGGATCAGGTCCGTGAGGCTCAAGCCACCGTGGTCAACTTCATCGGAATGATGATGCCCGTATTGGCCAAGAACGAAGAGTCGCCAAGCGATAGCCAGAACTCGGTCCGGTTATTCTACGGCTCACCTTCCTTTTCTCCCGAGTTTCTGGCCAGCTTCCAAAAACGGTTTAACACGGATATCATCGTGGGCTTTGGTATGACCGAGACCTGCTACGGCACCATTGAGGTCATAGGTCAGGAGCGCCGCTCCGGCTCTTCCGGCCTCGCACGGCAGCATCCCGACCCCCGGTTCATAAACGATATTCGCATCTCGCACCCGGAAACCGGAAAGCCCGCTGGCACCGATACCGTGGGCGAGATCACCATAAAGAACCCGGCGACGATGCCCGGCTACTGGCGAAACGAGGAGCAGACCCGGTTTTCCTTGCGGGACGGCTGGCTTTATACCGGCGATTTGGGTTGGATGGACGAAGACGGCTTCCTGTACTTCGTGGACCGAAAAAAGGACATCATCCGCCGCCGGGGAGAGAACATCTCTTCCCAAGAAGTCGAAGATGTCATCAAACGCCATCCCAATGTCCTGGATTGCGCCGTGGTGGCGGTTCCATCGGAATTGGGCGAGGACGAGGTCAAGGCCTACGTGTTGCCCGTCCAAGGCGCCGTGGTTAGCCCGGAAGACGTGGTCTACTGGTGCGCCGATAATCTGGCCTACTTCAAGGTGCCCAGGTACTTAGAGATGCGGGAGGACCTGCCCCGCACACCAAGCCTCAGAGTCCGGAAAGACTTGCTGAGACAGGAGAAGGAAGACCCAACCGAAGGCTGCTTCGACCGGGAGGCGGCAGGGATTAAGCTGAGGTAAATTAGCCGTCAGCTATCAGCTATCAGCGGTCAGCTAAAATCTGTTGACTGGTGTCGCCCGGGGGAATCCTCACCGACTCGCAAACTCAACACCGGATCCAAGAGCTGATAGCTTAACGCTAATAAGGAGCCCCAACATGGCGGAGAGAAGGTACTGGCTGTTCAAATCCGAGCCCACCGCTTACTCCTATGCAGACCTCATGGCCGAGAAAGACCGGATTGCGGAATGGGATGGCGTGCGCAACTATCAAGCCCGCAATCTCATGCGGGACGAAATGAAACCCGGAGACGGGGTTCTTTTCTACCACAGCAGCGCCAACCCAATGGCCGTGATTGGCACCGCAGAGATTGTCAAAGAGGCCTATCCCGATTCCACGGCGTGGGACCCGAATGACAAGCATTACGACCCCAAAAGCACCCCCGGCAACACTGTTTGGATGATGGTGGATATACAAGGTGACAAAGAGTTTCCCAAGCCGGTGACGCTGCAAGAAATTAAGACCAATCCCAAGCTGCAAAATATGATGGTTGCCCGCCGGGGAATGCGATTGTCGGTCCAGCCGGTAACCGCCGAAGAGTGGGCTGAAGTTCTGTCCATGGGCGGCCTTTCGTAGGCTAAGCGCACGGGAAATTCGCACCCCCGAATTCGTACTCCATTCATAAATCAGCCAGAAAAGCGCGATTCCGGCACCTGAACCATATAGGCCACTTCAGGAGGTAAACGTTGGCTAACTACAGTTTCGAAACCCTCTTGGTCGACAAAACCGACAGCATACTGACCATCACGCTAAACCGCCCGGAGCGCCTGAATGCAGTGGACGAAACCATGCACAAGGAATTGGAGACCGTGTTCGGCGAGGTTGGCAATGACCCGGAAGTTAGTGCGGTGGTGTTGACCGGAGCCGGACGTGGGTTCTGTTCCGGTGGCGACGTTCGCGCGATGGATGAGCGGGGCGGGGCCATTGCCCTTCAAAGCCGTCCTTTGGGTGCAGTCTCCCAAAGTGGGAGGCGGATTATACATAATATGTTGTGGGTGGAACAGCCGATGATCTGCGCCCTGAACGGCGTGGCAGCCGGGCTCGGGGCAACCATCGCTCTTTTCTGCGACATAATCTACGCCTCGGACCAAGCTCGTATCGGCGATACTCACGTGAGGGCTGGCTTGGTGGCGGGCGACGGCGGGGCGGTAATTTGGCCCCTGCCCATCGGGGTGGCCAAGGCTAAAGAGTTGCTCATGACCGGGGACATTATCGATGCTATCGAAGCGGAGCGCATCGGGTTGATAAACAAAGTAGTGCCCCACGACGATTTGATGGAGACGGTGATGGAGTTGGCTCGCCGTTTGGCCACCGGACCTGCTCTGGCAATCCGTGGCACCAAACATGCCGTGAATAAGAAAATCTGGAACGATTTGAACCTGGCCTTGGACATGGGACTATCATTGGAAGCCCGCAGCGCAGGTCACCAGGACCACCAAGAGGCAGCCCGCTCATTCGTAGAAAAAAGGCAACCTCAATACAAGGGAACTATTTAGACATTCAGCCAATAGCTGAACGCTGACGGCTGACTGCTGATAGCTGAATATTGTGAATAACCAGGACATTGACGTAGCTCGGGATTATCACGAATCCACCAAGCTGGCTTACATAAACCTGTCCAACAAACCACCGTTGTATAAGGCTTATCCGAGCCTGGCGGATATCTCCCTACCCACCGACTTCTCGCCGCCACAAACGCCAACTCTTGAAGCGGTGGCCGGTATTCCCGGAAAAGACCCGGATGAGTTGGACCTGACCGCGCTAGCGCGGCTGCTTTACTTCTCAGCTGGCGTGTTGCATAAGAGAATCCTGCGTGTGGCTGGCGAGGTCCACTACCGCGCCGCTGCCTCTGCCGGGGCGTTGTATCCCGTGGAGGTTTATGCGGTGACCGGCGATATCTCTGGGCTTGAAGCTGGGGTTTATCATTTCTCTCCCGACCGGTTTGCGCTCACCCAGTTGATAACCGGCGATTACCTTGGTCAGTTGGCCGCCGCCACCGGAGAAGACTCGCAAATCGCTGAATCTCCTTTAACCTTAGTTTTTACGGCGATATTCTGGCGTAGCGCCTGGAAATACCGCATCAGAAGCTACCGCTACTGCTTTTGGGACGCCGGGACTATTCTGGCCAACACCCTGGCCGCCGCCCGGGGAGGAGCAGGTCTGCCAGCCCGGTTAGTGACAGCGTTTGTTGACGACCAGGTGAATACCCTACTGGGCTTGGACCAAGAACGAGAGGCCGCACTGTGCCTGGTGCCAATAGGTATTGCAGGCGCCGCCAGTGGCGAAGCGTTGCCCAAGGCCCAGGGATCTCCCCAGGCGCTGGCGTCCATAAAAGAGCAAACCACCGAGGGCTACGATGGTGAGATTGAATACCCGGAGATAATCCGCGCCCACACCGCATCGTGCTTGGTTAACCAAGAGGAGGTTGTGGGGTGGCGTGAATCGGCAGCGGAGGCAGGCAGCAGCGGTGTTAACGAATCAACGGCAACCGGAACTGCCCGCTTGAAAATCCCAGCCAATCCGGAGTCCCAGGCGCTGGGTGACAGCATCGCTCGCCGTGGCTCCACCCGTCGTTTTGCTAGGTCCAATATCTCATTGGAACAGTTCAGTGCCATCTTGGATAACTCCACCAAACAACTGCCAGCGGATTTTCTGGCCGGGGAAACCGTCAGCCTGGTGGACCCATACATCATCGTGAATGCAGTGGAAGGGTTGGAACAGGGCGCTTACTATTTCTCCCCACTGACGCGGGAATTGGAGTTACTGAAAGGCGGAGACTTCAGAGAAGAGGCGGGCCACCTTTGCTTTGAACAGGCACTGGGGGCAGACTCCAGTGCGGTGGTCTACTTCTTGGCCGACTTGGACCGAATCTTGGCAGGCTATGGGAACCGGGGTTACCGTGCCGCTCAGCTAGAAGCCGGCGTTATGGCAGGGAACGCTTACCTATGCTCCCATTCGCTGGGATTGGGCGCAACCGGCATGACCTTCTATGACGACGATGTTACCGAGTTTTTCTCACCCCATGCGGTCGGCAAAAGTATGATGTTCCTGGTGGCTCTGGGCAACACCGACCAGGTGAACCGGGTCCGTCCCTTCCGGTCCAAGGTCGGTGTGCTTTTGGACTCGTTGGCCAGGGGAGCCGGGAAGCCTACCAGCTAGCATTAGCAATAGAGAATCCCCAACTCCTAGAGCATGACCAACCACCGCCTACAATCCAGAGAGGTCGAATCTGTTACCCCAAGGCCCGCTTTCGGACATATTCCAACGCCATTTGCATGTGCCATTCCATGGCCCCGATGCCCACGACTTGCACTCCTAATTCGAAAAACCGTTTGGCAGAGTCGGCCATGGAATCGAAATCGGGAGAGTCCAAGCCCAGGTTGTACATTACCCCAGCTCCGTAACGCTCGGCCGTTTTTACCGCCTGCTCCACCAGGGATAGAACCTTTGGGTGCTCGTATTTGAAGGGCACGCCCAAGATTTTACTAATGTCGCCCGCAGCCAGCCAGACCAGCCGGATGCCGTCCAGAGCGAAAATTTCATCCAGGTCTCTCAGACCACCCTCACTTTCTACCGTGGGGATAATCAACGTGCTCTCGGCTACTCGCTCGGCAAACGCAGGAAATTCCTCAGCGGAAGCGAACCGCTTCAGATGAATCAAGCGGTGCCAATCGGTCTTTAGACCCATCAGCTCCTTCACTTCTTCTTTGGAAGAAACGGAGACGGTCACCGCAGTGGCTCCCAATGACAATGCCCGGGCGGCGTCGGAGACGGTGCGCCGGTCCACGCCAGGGTCGGTGCCGGAGGACCATGGGTAGGCCTGAACGCGGATCATTGGAGAAATGCCCGTGCCCCTAGCGGCCCGTACAAGGTGAGCGATGCTGTCCCAGTCGTGGGAAGTAAACATCATGTCGGCCATAAAGCAATCGTAGCCAGCCAGGCCAGCGACTTCGACCATGTTCGGGTGGCTGAATACGTAGGCGCACATTGAAGGCTTGCCGTTTTTGAGGTTAGCCAAGAGGCGATCGTTGGACTCGTCGGGAAACAGCACAGAGCGCTCCTTTGTTGAAAATATTTTTATGAACGTGGCAGAGGCAATAAATTGATTATGATCTTAGACTCACCCAGTTATAACACAACACAAGAAAACCGGGCGAAGTCTCGCCTCGCCCGGTTAATGAGAATGTGAAGCCACAGCTTCAGTCTTTGTGCAGGTCTTCCTCGTTCAACACCCGGAATCCGATTCCCAATTTGACCTGATACCAGGCGACTTTGCCGTCTTGGATGGTGCCCCGGATTTCTTTAACTTCGAACCAATCTAGGTTGCTGAGGGATTGACTTGCCCGGCTGATTGCACCATCTATGGCTTGCTGCACGCCTTCGTGGGAAGTGCCTACCAGTTCAATAACCTTGTAAGTTTGGTCGGTCATTTGTAGCCTCCTTCTGATTGATGCCAACTGATTGATGCCAACTGATTGATGCCAACTGATTGCTGCCAACTGATTGCTGCCAACTGATTGCTGCCGAAAAATGATGGTCGGAAATTATTGTCGAAAAAACTGCTCAATAAGCCGGTCTAGGCGACGACACCTTGGGGCTTGAAGGACGGGATTACGTCCTTGGCGAAACGGGTGAGTTGCTCCTTGAACTGGGCCTTGGTTTCGCCCATGGGGAAGCCGATCATCACCTGCTCCACGCCGGGATACTTCTCCTCGATCTCCTTCAAGTAGGAGATGGTGGACTCAGGGTTGCCAGCAAACCAAGCTTTCTTGTCCAATACGTCCTGGAAGTCGCTGCCGGCTGCGATGTGCCGGGCGACGCCACCGGGGCCGATCTCCTTTAACTGCTCGTCGGTATAACGGAGCATACCTAAGGGAGCGGCAAATTTGACGTGTTCCTCGAACAAAGGCTCAAGGGCTTTCTCGGCCTTTTCCACGGTATCGTCCAGATAGGCCCACAAGCCTAAGCCCAGGTTGCCGCCCAAAGGCAAGTCTCGACCGTATTTGCGGTTGGCCTCCTGAAACTTGTGCATGTATTCGTCTACATAGTCCACGTGGGTTCCTAGAATCAGGCCCTTGATTCCGTGCTTGGCCATGAAATCCATCCCCCGTTCGCTTCCCGACACCACGGGCTGCCAGGTTTCCACCGGATGGGTAGGACGCGGCACCACCGTGATGTCTTTCAGGGTATAACCCCGGTAGGGAACCTCGGGCGGTATCGTGTAGTGTTTGCCCTTATGGGAGAAAGACTCCTCGTTAAAGGCCTTCATGATGATTTCGAACTGCTCTTCGAACAACTCGCGGTTGGCGTCGGGGTCCTGCATTGGTGCGCCGAAGGTCTCTACCTCCCTGGTGTGGTAGCCTCGGCCTACGCCAAAGATTACCCTGCCTCCGGTGAGAACGTCGACCATGGCAAAGTCTTCGGCCAAGCGTATGGGGTGCCACATGGGCAGGATGTTGAAGCCGCAGCCGAACTTCAGGTTTTTGGTGAACTGGCACAAGTACTGACTCAGGATCAGCAGGTTGGGTATGCATTCGTATCCTTCGCGCTGAAAGTGGTGCTCCGCCATCCACAGCACGTCATAGCCCAGTTCGTCCATCAGTATTGCTGATTCCTTGGCTATGTCGAAGGCTTCAAGAAGCCGCTCGTTGGAGTACCAGCGGTCGTCGTGGGGGGTGCCGTTAAAGCCGATTCCTTCGCCCTCTAGAACGTGGCCTGCGTAGAGGGTCGAGAATGCCGTGATCATTTTGCCTCCTAGAATTACGGACTGATGCCCTGGCACAATGGTTAATGTTTCAGATATTATCTACCCTTTTCAAGGATCCTGCCCATACCCGAATGTCTTGGAAAGCAAGGCCGATTGGCCCACGTTAAGGACCATGGAGCAGACCTGCCTAGCCGGGCGATAGCCGACGGTCTATAATCCTTCGTGGCTGCTCGATTGGCCTGGTGGAGATTGGGTGCACACTGTCCGTGGACAGTACCAAGAGGACGCCAACTGCCGGTGCGGCCAGCAGATTAGGAAAAACGACTCATAGGAAGCAAAGCCATAGTGAGGTAAATGTATGGAAACGGTCGGATTTATAGGCTTAGGGAACATGGGCGGAGGTATGGCCAACAACATCCAGAAAGCGGGCTACCCCATGGTGGTCTATGACCTCAGGGAAGAGGCCGCCCGGCCTTTATTGGACGGTGGAGCCCGGCTGGCTAACTCCCCGGAAGAGGTTGCCAGCTTGTGCGAAGTCACTTTTACCTCGTTGCCAGGTCCCAAAGAGGTCGAGGAAGTGGCTCTGGGGATGGAAGGGGTTTTGGCAGGTATCAAACCCGGCAGCATTTTCATCGAGCTTTCCACTAGCCGGCCTACTTTGATAAGGGAGATCGAACCTCGTTTCCGGCAGAAGCGCGCCCATGTACTGGATGCGCCTATCAGCGGCGGCAAAAGCGGCGCAGCCAGTGGGAACCTGGCGGTGATGGTAGGTGGCGAGCGGGAGATTTTCGACCGAGTCAAACCGCTGCTTGATTCATTTGGAGACAAAGTTTTCTACGCGGGAGAGATAGGAGCCGGGAGCGTCGCCAAGTTGGTGCATAACATGATCGGCCACGGCGTGCGCCAGGCCATCGCCGAGGGGATGACGCTGGGCGTCAAGGCTGGCGTGGAACCCGAGGCTTTATGGGAGTGCATAAGGCGTGGAGCGTTGGGCCGAATGAGCGGCCTTCACGAAGGCATGGCCAAGACGGTTTTCCGCGGCGAGTTCGATCCACCGAGCTTTGCTCTGTCCTTGTCCCGTAAGGACATCGGCTTGGCAACTGAGTTAGGGAGAGAGTTTAATGTTCCCATGCCCGTGGCCAATCTGGCCGAGCAAATCGCCATACAGGGCATGAACCGGGGCTGGGGAAATCGGGACAGCAGTGTCACGTTCCTCCTTCAGGAGGAACAATCGGGGGTTGAAGTCCGGGCACCCAATGTGGACGTAGAG
This sequence comes from Dehalococcoidia bacterium, assembly GCA_963665155.2. Lineage (GTDB taxonomy): Bacteria > Chloroflexota > Dehalococcoidia > Lucifugimonadales > UBA3495 > UBA1141. The sequence continues at coordinate 531,695 of OY761986.2, forward strand.
AAGGCTGCCCGCTTTATTTCCACCCATCCAGACGCAGAGTAATCCGACTCCAGCACCGTGGGTGATCGATTACTCGATTAATAAGGGTACGAGGTAAAAAATCCCCTCGGCTGGTCTCGAAAGAGCCGGGGGGATTTTTACAGTCATAAACCGAATCCGCAGACCTTAATTGCGTTACTGGGCCGCTAGTTTTTGACCTCGCTAATAACGCCGTCCGCTATTATGCCCAACTCTCGCCAAAGCCCGTGGAGTAGGTCTTCCTCGCTGGGGAGACCGTTGGCAATACGCGGGGCAGCACCTTCTCGGGACCGCCACATCTCCGCCAAGTCCCCACCGATTAGCTCAATAATGGCGTTGCGCACCCCGCTGTCAGTGCCAATGTCCGGGTAAAGCTTCCAGCACTCGCTCTTAACCTGCTCCAACCATTCACCTTCGGATTTACAGGATGCTCGGTCTTCCGCAAAGTGCCATTGGTACCAGGCCGTTACCATTTCCCGGAAAATTGTTAGATCGGAAGCGGGAGTGCCAACGATGGACATCTGAACGTCGAAGCGGTGGTTATTGCCGGGGAATCCTTCGACACGGTGGCAAACCTACGCCCCCCGCCCAAGCCCCGTACCACAACGTCGTGAATATTCGAAGTCGTAATGCCAACTCCGGATGCCGAATCCACGTGACCTACGCCCATTTCGCCTACCCGCCAAATTTTTTGCTCCATGGCAGCGGCACCCCGGTGCATTTCGGCAAGTAGCTCTCCCAACTCGTCATCGAACCCGACACTATTCGCAATCACAGGAAGGAATCCGGCTTCCAACGAAACGGTGTCCCGTATCTTTTCAGACAGAGCCAGGGCCAGCAGATCCTCCATTTCTTGAATTCCCACCCGGTTAATCCCGTAGACGGCTCCGCCCGACAACGAAGCCCTGACAGTTTCCGCAACCTCGCCGACTTCCTGAGTGCTGATTTGGAACCTTTCCAGAATTCGAGACGCTATCCTCTGGGCCTGCTCGCCCCTCAGCAAGTTCCTTACCGTGGGATCTTCGCTCTCGAAAGACCACAGGTCCGGGTCGACCACCTGCTGGAAAAGCGCACCACCGAGGCTGGCCCGCTTCCTCAACCTAGATGTGTCCTCATGCCATGATGTAACGAATTCCCGTATCTCGGTTTCCATGTTCTTAATGACTTCGCCGACCTTGTTCATGCACAATGTTTCCAGCCACTCGTCAAGCTGCTGTTGCCATCTAGGCAACCGCCGTCGGCGGTCTTCGGGACGGGCCAGTTCGGGATGTCCATACTCTGTGATATTTGGCAGGTCACTAGTATTACAACGTCAGTTAGTTTGATAGGATGACTGTGTAGCTGGAGAGGGAATAGGCAGGTGAGGTGGGGATGTGGATGCGGCAGCTTTCGAGCAGGTGTACGGGTCATTTCGGGATTTTCACGCTTACTTCGCGCCGCTGTTTGGCCGCCGGGAGACGCGGGAGCACAGCGGTCATTATCTCCAGGCCCTGCTGGTACAGTCTGGGGAGCGGCGCAACGCTGAGAACCTGTCGGAGACGGTTCCGGGGTCAGCCCGAGGGATGCAGCGGTTTCTCACCGATTCTCCCTGGGACGATGAGGTGATTATAGGACGGCTGCAGGAGTACCTGGGAACCCGGCTGGAGCATCCGGAAGGGGTGTGGGTGCTGGACGGCAGCGACTTTCCCAAGCAGGGGAGGAAGTCGGTGGGAGTGGCCCGGCAGTACTGCGGGAGGCTGGGGAAGGTGGCCAACTGCCAGGCGGGGATGTTCCTGGCCTATGTCAGCCCGTTGGGACGGGCATTGGTGGACAAGGGGCTGTATCTGCCCGAGAGTTGGACCTCGGACAAAGACCGGTGTGAGGCGGCGGGTGTGCCGGAGGATAGGCAGGGCTACCGGTCCAAGACGGAGTTGGCCTTGGAGATGGTGGGGCGGGCGCAGGAGCGGGGCCACCTGAAGGCTGGATGGGTCGCGGCGGACGACGCCTTCGGGATGTCGCCGTCCTTCCGGGAGGGCCTGGCGGCCTTGGGGATGTGGTACGTGCTGGACGTTCCGTCCGGCTTTACGGTGTGGCCGCCGGAGCCTGCCTGGACCAGTGCGGAGTATCAGGGATTCGGGCGTCCCCGCAAACCCAGGCTGCGAGACGGTCAGCGCCGGACCATGGAGCAGCGCAGCGACGAGTTGCCGGAGGAGGCCTGGCGTGAGATTACGGTGGCCGAGGGAAGCCAGGGGCCACGCAGCTACCTTTTCAGCGCCCAGAGGGTGCGACCGACCAGCAGGCGCAAGCCTGGCGAAATCCACTGGGCCGTCTACCGCCGGAACCGGGACGGCAGCGAACCCCGCTACTACCTGTCCAATGCTCCGGAGGATACCCCGTTGGAGACCCTGGCATACGTGGGAGGCTCCCGTTGGCGTATAGAAACGGAGTTTGAGACGGAGAAAAGCGACGTAGGCCTGGACGAGTACGAGACCCGCACCTGGGCTGGCTGGCATCACCACGTGGCCCTGTGCCTGCTGGGCGGAGCTTTTCTGCTGAGCCTGCAACAGGCTTGGGGGGAAAAAGATGCCCCGGATCACGAGGCCGCAGGTCTACCGGGTGGTGCGGGAAATGCTGCCCCGGGAACGGTTCGGGCCAACCGAGTTGCTGCGGTGGCTTGAGGATACGCAGGACAGTAACGAACGGGCCAAACGCTCCCATGCCAAGCGCCGCGCCGCCATGCGGGCATCACCCCACATCCCTCCCTGAACTGACGTTGTAATACTAGGGACAGCCCGGGTGGAAAGATTTTCCCACCGGCGTATTGCGGGATCTTGATGGGGAGAGAGGATTAAATCCTGAATGTAGATCGTTTCCAGCCTGGCCCTGATATCCCGGCCAATCTGATCTTTTTTTTCGTCGGCTATGACGTTGGCGCGGGCCTTTTCGTTGTTGATCTCCCCGTTGGCCTCCAGGAATATCCGTTCGGCCACTGCTCCGTCGGGCCTTAGCTGCTCAAAAACCATTTGAATCGATTTTTCCACGTCTTGCAACGCCCCGTGCATCACAGCGTGAATTTGTTGGAAAGCATCCCGAGTGCTGAGGCCGTTGGCGCCGGTAGCAAAAAAGTCCAACGAGTCCATGGTCTCGCGCAACTTCGGAGATTCTTCCTTGTAGGAAAGCTTTTTCTTGCTGGGCCATCCGAAAGGTGCCATGAATAACCTACCTACTTGGATTGACCTACGTGCCTGGAATAACCTACCGGGCTTGGATTAACCTATGTGCCTGGGATAACCTACCGGGCTTGGATTAACCTATGTGCCTGGGATAACCTACCGGGCTTGGATTAACCTATGTGCCTGGGATAACCTACCGGGCTTGGATTAACCAACGTGCCTGGAATAGCCTACCGGGCTCCGGCGTTCCACTTGGTCTGCAAATACTGGAGAGCGGTCAGATTGAAGAACCCGTCAAGAAGACCGACTTCCTTGGAACTGATAGAGCCAAAGCGAGCGTCCAATTTGTTGTTGGCTTCTCGCATGGTTTCGTGATACCGGGCCCACCAGTCCGAACCGCAACCCCAAGCATCGGCCACGAGATTTTCCAAAAGACGCGCAACGTGGGCCTGCTGGGCTGGGATCGAGTCTTTGGGTGCCCGGTGGAGCAACGCAATGTCGAAATGGGGGCCCTTTGCTTCAATAATCTTGTCAGGGTAGACGGTAATGGTGAAGGTGTCTGACCCGGTAAATTTCCCTTCGCCCGCTTCCACACCGGTGATTCCCCTCAAGAACTGCATGGTCGAATAGGTGTTTCTCAGTTGCAATGGATAGCTGTTGTCCGGGTCTCTAGACATGCCTCTCTGGGGCATGACCATGTGCAAGGCGACACTAAAGTTGTATGTGGTCCCGCGCGCCTCGGCCAAGGCCGCCAGTAAAACGGGCAGAGCGCCGATAGTGCCGCCACCCAGAAATGCGACCACGTGTGCCCTTAAATAGGTCTTGCCTTCATAGTAGGGACACACTTCGTTGATGAGGGAATCGATATGTCCACGCATAGATGCGTAATTATATCGAGCGGCCACGCCAGCGTTGGCCAGCATTCCTAAAGCGCCTTCCCTAGAAAGGCTAAGGTTCTTTAGCTCCGGCACACATTCTGTTATCCAGGGCCTCAGGTCTCGAAGGTTGGAAAAATGCGGGAGGGTCAGGGGAATGAACCGGTATGCCCGTGAAATCTCGTCTCTAGTGGCCTCCCGGGTATCCAAGTACAAGAAGCCCAGACTCTTTTTATCGTTGGCGCTCCAATTTTCAGTCGCCACTTCAAGGTGTTGGGTTATCTGACAGGCTGTGGAACCCAGGCCAATTATCACCGCCGGGGATGCGACCCTGTGTGTCGTCCTCGCCCCGCCAAGCCGGGAAAGAACATCTCGTCGGCTTGCTGCTGATACCATTGGCACTCCTAATCTATATCTATGGGTACACCAACTATGGGTACACCGGCCACAATAAGCCCAATTACACCGATAAATAACTTATATCATTATCCCGTTGTCTGTCAATTCGGACTTCTGAATTCGGTAACATCTTACCGAACATGAGGCAGTTTAGGTATCTCCGGTAGCGGAATCATCCACTAAACCCGTTAGTCGCCTACAAAGTAATTCGGCGGGGTGATGCCTGCGGGGTGATGACTTAGGAAATACGGCTACTCGACTAGCTTCGAATCCATCTAGCAAATGTATGAATTCAATTGATAATGCATTGACGTATTCCGTAATAGGTAACTCGATGTGCGTGAGTTTCGTTCGAACAGTTCGGCCCTTAAATTTGGGTATCCCAATGATACCCAAAGCGAAACCAAACCCCTCTGGTATGCGGCGACATCCGTATTACGAACTGCGCCGGCCAGCCTGGGCGAATTTTCAATAAATAGGCTTCGGCCCCCAAAATTAAGCTGAGGTCCTAGAGGGATCCGTCGATGCTCACGTCGATCAACGCCGGCTTACCGCTGGCGAAGGCCCGCTGCAGCGCCGGTCCCAGTTCTTTCGGGTCGTCTACCTTCTCGGCCGACACCCCCATGCCTTGAGCGATGGCGGAAATGTTAAGGGGGTTTTCGAAGTTCATGCCAACGTATTCGCTCTCGCGTTCCTTGTCTTCCAACATCCGCTGCAGGTAGATGTCCATGTTGACTTTGAGGATACGGTAGGCCTGATTGTGGCGGTCCACAAGGCTTGGATCGTGTACAGGGATGCCCCGTCGCCCACAATGGCCAGTACGGGCCTGTCTGGGTTGGCCAGCTTCACCCCCAAGGCTCCGGGCATGGCCCCGCCCAACGTACCGCCGCGGATGCCGTAAAAACTGCCAGGCTCATCAAACTTGAAGGCCCGGTTCAGTGCTGGCCGAGATGTAATGGCCTCATCCGCGACTATCACGTCGGGCGGAGCGGCTTTGGCCAACTCCTGCATCATTTCTTCCACGGCCATGGGACTGCGTCCCATCAGGTTCTTCAGCCGGTCCTGGTATCTTTCGTCGGACCGGCGGCGCTCATCGGCGTATGTGGCGGCCCTGGTGGCCGCTGCTTCCTTGGCCGATGCCGACATGTCTTGGCCCAAAGCGTCGGTCAGTTCCGCTGCTCCTGCGCCAGGGTCGGCCAGAATACCAACCTCGGTGGCGTAGATTTTTTCCACCTCTTTGTGGCTGCTGTCCAGGTGGATTAACTTGGTCGCGGGGGTCAAAAATGGGGTATCCACGTAGAGGAATGAATTGAAAACATTGGCGCCTACCGCCAGCACCACGTCTGCTCCGGCGAGTTGTTTCGCGGTTGCCGGGTTGTTCAGGTTCAGTATTCCCGCATACAAAGGATGGCTCGTGGGAAAGTTGACCTCCGAGTAAGACTCGGCGTAGACCTTGGCTCCAAGCCTCTCAGCCAATCCGACTACTTGAGACATGGCGCCAGATTGGGCCACACGGTCGCCGACCACTATGACCGGATTGTCGGCTTGAGCCAGAAGTTTTGAGGCTTGGGCAATCGCATCGGTATCCGGGCGTATGCGGTAATAGCCTGGCGAAGACGGTGTGATATCCACGTCCGCTACATCGTCCATGGTGTCCCAGGGGAAAGAAAGGAAGACCGGCCCGGTTGGGGGCGTCTTGGCCTCTTTGAAGGCCCGCCGCACGGCCACCGGGATGTCAGACGCATGCAAAATCTCGGCGCTCCACTTGGTGTATTGAGCGGTCATCTGTACCAAGTCACCGGTCAGCACCGGGTCGGCCATGTACATGCGGGTGTCCGAATTGCCAGCCGTCAAAATCAAAGGGGTGCCCCCCCGATGGGCGTTGTACAGAGCGCTGATGCCGTTGGCCAAGCCGCCAGCGATATGTATATTGGCAAAGGCGGGCTTTCCTGTGGCCCGAGCGTAACCGTCGGCCATGCCCACCGCCGTTCCCTCTTGAAGAGCTTGAATGTACTTGAGTTGCGGGTAGTCCTGAAGTACGTCCAGAAACGGCGTCTCGCTGGTGCCGGGATTCCCGAAAATGTACTCCAACCCTTCCGCAACCAACATATGGGCCAATGCCTGTTTCCCGGTCATTAATGGCATGGTAATTCCTTTTTTAGCTGTATTAAGACCTTTGTACAAGGACCTTGATTCGACTGGCCCTAGTTCAACTTAGGCCCATTTGACGGGCCACAGCGATTGCTTCTCAGCGGTATATATCCGCAAAGGCTGATAGCTAGGGTTACAAATAGACCATCCACTCTAATAAGTTGTCATCGGGGTCCCTGGCGTACATGCTGACGGCGGGCAGTGTGCCCCCGGCGCGGGCTCCTTTTCGCGGGCCGGGACCTCGAATAATTTCGATGCCCAAGCCATCAAGCCAGCTTTTGCACTCGTCTGCAGTGCCGTCCCAAACGAAGCAGATGTCGCCGCATCCCGGCACAGCGGTGGGCCCACGCAAATCGGCGGTGAAGCCTTCGGGATGGACGTTAATCTTGGAGTCGCCAATCTGGATGGAGAAAATTCGGGCATTTCCGGCACGCCACTCGGCTTCGTCGTTTATTGTGAATCCGAGACGTTTGTAGAATTCTATCAAGCGGTCCGCATTAGCGGTGGGTATGGCGATGTGGTCTATGCTGGTGGTCGCCACGATTAATCTCCTTACGTGCCAATTTGGACTTTCTTCTGTCCTAGAAGGCGATGCTATTTTGGGGCTTCGCCCCGGCCGCGAAGCGTGGTATGAACAACGAGTTAAACGAAGGTCAAGGCGTTTCTTGGGTCGAAACTGATCCCAAGGTGAAAACTACATAAAGCTAAATCGGCAGAGCAGTTGCATTAGGCTGTAAAGTAAGTCGGGTGGTAGTGCCATCGGGCTCTATCCTGATCACCCGTCGCAAGCCGCCCTCGCAGATAATCATCCTTCCCTGTGGGTCTCGTGTGAGCCCGTTGGCGTTATTAGTGGTCTCCTTTACCAAAGTAACACCCTCCGAAGCCGACCACTTCCACCTCTTGTTGCCGCGAACTTCGCTAAATAACAGGTGCTGCTCTTCCTTCCACCACAATGGCCCTTCCCCAACCTCGTAGCCGGTGCCTAGGACCTCAACTTCCTGGTCCAAGGACACGATGCGGTCCAAACCCGGTGAGACTTGCTCGATAGGCACGATAAACTCCTCCTAATTCTCGCTGGCCAGGTAATCCGGCGATCCGCGTACCGCCGCGACGATTCAATATTCCAGGGCATCGGCATCGCTATCAGGCACGAGATTATGCTCCTCGATCCATATCACAAGTCGGCACTGGGTTGCGGCACTGTCGGCAGACCCCAGTGCCGACTTCGCGAATTCCAAACTTTGGGATGGCTACTACCCGTTCAGTACCCAATGCGCTGCCCGCTCTCCGATCATGATGGTAGTAGCATTGGTGTTGGCCCTGATTACGTTGGGCATTACGGATGCGTCCGCCACTTTGATGTTACCCAGACCGTGAATGTTCAAATGCTGGTCCACCACTGCCATCGGGTCCGAAGACGGTCCCATTTTACCAGTGCCCGAGGCGTGAGTGGTATTGAAGACTGTCTTTCGCATCCACTTATCCAGACTTTCGTCGGTGGCCAGGTCTTCGTCCGAAGGTTGCAGCCTCTTGGCCACGATGGGGCCGAACGCCTGGTTTTCCAAAAGTTTTACGGTAATTCGAACACATTCTCTAAGCCGCTCTACATCTCGCTCCATTTCCAGATAATGGTAGTTCAGGGAGGGTTGGACATTGGGGTCGTTGGCCGACAGTCTGACTTCTCCAGCACCGTCAGCGAATTCTAAGACGCAATTGAACCGGACACCCTCCGAATCAAATGGATCGGCGCCTCCTATGGGCGAGGAGAATGACGATGCCGTAATCTGCATGTCGTTCCGGTCCGGTGATCCGGTTGCTGTATAGCGGAGACCAGTCTGGGTACGAGGACCAAGGGGGTCCTGGGGGAAATCGTTCTTGACCTCCAGAATCACCGCCACGATGGGATGGTCCCTCAGGTTCTGGCCTACGCCGGGCAAATCGTGAACTACTGGTATGCCCATCTCTCGCAAGTGCGCTGCTGGGCCGACTCCGGATAGCATCAGCAACTGGGGCGAGGCCATTGCGCCAGCGCTGAGGACTATCTGGCCCGCTTCCAACTGGAACACCTCACCGCCGCTTTCCACCTCGACCCCGACTGCGTTGTTGCCTTCGAACAATATGCGGTGGACTGTTACGTCGGCCCGGACTGTCAAGTTCAGTCGGTGCCGTACGGCTCTCAGAAATGTCAAAGCGGTGCTCATTCGGACGCCTTCCGGATTGTTCATTGGTATAGGCCCAACACCGGAGGAATCCGGGTTGTTCATGTCATAGTCTTCCTGCTAGCCTTCCTCGACGACCGACTGGCTTTGATGAATAACCCCCTACCTGATGCAAATCCATCTGAGCTGATGCGAAAGTCTTCTCCACTTGTAGGGAGAGTCAATCAACGCGGTTTTCCTGCCACTCAACCGGAGGCCTAAGAACCAGCCATGGTAGAGGCCAGGCATCACAGAGAAGCATCTTGACCGCCCTGTCTGAGGGACCGTCTGGATTGCTGACCAGTTGAACAAATAAGTGAGCGAGGAAAGCGACGAGCAGTCCCGGGAGGATGAGCAATGGGCGCGAGATGGGAACCTTGATCCATAGAATGCTAGTCCCAAGCAACAGTCTTGAGAAGACCAGCCAGATTAGCATCAAGGGAAGAATCATTAGGCCCGCGGTCAGGACGAAAAGGCACCCGCTTGCAGCGGTTGTAACGATTTGAATAGGTATCAGGACGAAGCAAATGGTGGTAAACACGTCGTTGGCGAACAAGGCTGAGCGGGTAAACCAGTCCTGCGGTCCATACATCCTTGCTATCGCTACCCTAGACGATAGGTCATCTCTCATGCCTGTTTTCTCCTTTGCTGCGGGGACACGGACCACACTGCCCCCTTGTCGGCTTGCCTTGGGTTGGGTCACTAGCGGGGGTTCCGTGGCCTCTCCCAACTTCAGAGACAAGACCATCTTCAATCTTTCCAGAAATACCAAGAAGGCCGCCAGGTCGCCGGTGCCTTGCGGGGATTCTCCGCCCGTTCGGGCAGTTGTCGCACTCATGATAGACGTCCGGTTCGGTGGGGTCGACCGAATAGAAGGGGACCGTTCTCGCCATGTGGCTTCCCCATTTGCGGGTCTTAGGGCCTGTGGACACTTGGGCTCGATATCAGCCGAATCGGGGAATCGCCTGAAATAGCTTGGTGGGTGGGAGTCCTTGCACCCCACCAAGCCGAGGTTTATCATAAAAAAGGTAGCAGAGGATCAAATGAACACAACGGCAAGCGAGATATTCATGGGGCTGTCTATCCTGACCCTCGGTGCCCTGGTGCTGTTCGTCTATTACGACCTCAAAAAAACCATGCTAGGAAGAGCCACAGAAAAATCAGGAAGACGAATCCGTGCACGACCAGGAAAATCCCCCGAGGAGGAACAAGCCGACTCAGGCAGGGTAGAATGACGGCACACACAACACTGGCAGCAGCGAACGCCAGAACGACTTTGATGAGGGCGGCTTCCATGTGACGTGACACCCAGCCCCGGTGGATTTAGCCGAAGAGGTAGAGGTTTATGAGCCTTAGCTCGGCCAAGACGTTAAGTGTGTCGCTCGGTTGCGGGCGCGACTTCCAAACAGCCCCAGCTATCACTCATCCAAAGCATCCTTTCTTCCGACCAATTCTCTCCATCGTTGTCAGGAACTCCTCGTGCGCTTCCAATATCCTCTGTTCAGCCATCAAATGTTCTTCCCAGAATTGGTATCCTTGAGCGTTTTCGCCAGTTCCTCCGGCGTTGCGTCCGCCCTGGGCGGCAATGGGTGAATGGGGGGCGGCCTCTGGCTTTCTTTTTTCGTGGCATGTTCTTACACCTGAACAAAGTTGGACCCACGGACATCCGAAGGGGCAGGATGCACTCTGCCCTCAGACTGTAATCGCAGAACCACGCTGGCTACAGTTGCTCTTCCTTCCAAAAGTGCGTCGGCGATGTTCTGAACCTCTGCTCTCGCTGTTGGGTCTTGAATTGTGGGTATGCGTATGTCTAAGACATCTGAGTCGCTCAACTCGGCCAAACCATCGGAACCAGTGCAGAGCGCCCTCGCCTGTATCAGATAAGTCTCCGAAACTAAGCTCGCAATGATGTCAGCCAAGCGGTTATCAAATCCGGGTTTTAGTCTCAGTCGCTTGAATCCGTTGCTTACAATCAGGCTGGAACAATCTCCGCCTGCAACGAACCATTTCGGCAGGCTACTCCAAATTCCTCCCACGAATATGTCGCCTTTTTCCGCTGAGTGTCGTGCCCGCGATGGTAGCTCCCAACCTCTCCGGCGAGTAGGTGTCGCCAGCCCATCAGACACGTCTTGAATCTCGACGTACCGGAAGACCTCAGACGGTGCATCGGGAACTCCATCTTCGTCGATTAACTCGACGACATCCTTCAAAACAACGTGTCCTACATCCGCGATAGACGCTCGAACCTCGGCGTAGCGTTGGCTCCACCTCTTTGGGTCCAAACTCAAATCTGGCCTGTTTGTGACCTCCTTAAAGTCAATGCTCCAACCAGAAGACGCAGATAAAATCGAACTTGATCGCTGTCCGATCCACTGAAACGTCGAGAGCACTCGCTGACTTTGTATGTCTTGCAACACCCGGTCAAAGTCTTGGTCGGGAATCAATTCATTGTTTTCGTCAGTGAGATACGCACCTGTTTCAGAGTGCCGTTTGTAGATTCTGACGGCTCTTTTGTCGCCAACACTCCAGCCCACTGATTCGACGATCCCAGTGTAGAAGGGGTGTGTATCAGCATCCACTGCTTTGGGTAGGGGTTGTGCTCGTTTTTCCAAGAACAGGACTGACGCAGAAACATCAGCTCCAGACTTCTTGAATGTGAACCTGGGGAAGGCAACGACGCCCGCTACCCTTGCGTGTCTGATCAGCCACTCTCGAAATACTACAAACTGATGGCTTCGGTTGCCGAGGTAGCCATTAGGTAGGATGATGCCCACTCTACCGCCTGGAGTAGCCTGGCGAACACATAGCTCGGCGAACAGCAATCCGACTTGTTGTTTCTTTAGGAGCTTATCGGTTTTGTTCAACACTCCGGTGGTGTGCTTCCACACATGGCCTAGGTCAAACTTCTGGAGTACCTCTGGCCTAGTTTCAACGATCATCTTGCCGAAGGGCGGATTGCAGAGAATTACTCTGAATCCATTTGCGTCCTGGTCCACGTTCAGGAGGCTATCCTCTTCGGTGATTTGACTCTTGCCGTCACCATTCAGCACCATATTGAGAATGGACACCTGAACAGCCTCAGAACTGTGGTCAGACCCCCAAACACTATCTTTAAGGTTGGCTCGGTTCTGACTTTCGGCATGCTGAAATGCGGAGATCAGGAAGTCGGCACTTCCGCAAGCTGGGTCCTTCACACGCTCGCCAGCGCGGGGGTTTACTACCGAAACGATGAAATCCACAACCTCAGTTGGAGTGAAATACTGGCCTAGGTCCCATTTGTAGACCTCACTGGCAAAGTACATATAGAAGTCTTGAATGACTTCTCGCTTCGTGCTGATAACCCTCACCGGTGCCAACAGGGCGGTCAATGCCCGTAGCGTATTTCCTGAACATTGGAAGGTTGTGGGAACCGTCTCAGGCAAGTAGGGTTGATAGAAGCCAAGAGCCATCTCCAAGATGGATTCGAGGCGGGACTTCACGTCTAGGTCTCCCATTGGAGAATTCGTGAAGTCTTGGATGTCCATTTCCTCTTTGCCCGCTACTGGGTGGACATATTCGTCGTACAGTTTCACCAACAGCAACTGCAACATAATGCGGAACCGCACGGACTTGCTGGCAATCTCTGAATGTAGCCTATCCTCGATGCGTTCAAAGAGGACTCTCAGTTGGGTGGTCTCTAGATCGTTACTTCGCAGGGGCTTGTACTGGTAATCGTGCCCCCATTGTGGGAGGGACGTAATCGGGGCTTCACAAGGAACCAATTGCCCCTCTCGGAGTTCCTTGTAGAACAGTCGCTGTTCCACGTCATCCCAATATATTCCCAAGGCACCTACTGACGGTAACAGTCTGATTGCCGGAAACACTTGGGTGTTCTTAGCCTCAATACTCTTTGTGTTGTCCCGCTTGATTTCTGCTATCAGTATTATGTGACCAAGAATCTCTTCAAAGTCAGACCCAGAGTCACTGACTGGCTGATCCAACACAGCTATATCAGACCTAAAGGAGTTCCGGCCCTGATTGCCGAACCTCAACAGGGTCGGCTCTACCTGAATATGACTTTGTGGGTAGCCCTTTCTGAGAAGCAGATTGATGCAGTCAATCCTTTGTTTCTCCTCAGTAAAAGTCAGCCCGTCCGCAGCCTTTTCACGAACAGTCAGAGTTCCGCGAACGGGACAATGCAACAACGCTCCGGGCATATCCCCTCCTTCAGTAGGAATATCATACCACCTAATCGCAGGCCAGAATAAGAAGGAGCCGGTCCGGTCCCTTTGAGAGACCGGCCCCTTCTCACTCCGCCTTACGCCTGAACTTGTACGGACGATCCCAGTTGGCACTCTTGCACTTCGGACACACCCGCGGCCTCTCCCCCTCTAGCAGGTTCTTCGACGCCCACTCGTGCCCGCACCGGCATCGGTAGCCTGTGACCTGGATTTCTCCAATGATCGGTGTCGCCTGGTATTCTTGTTCCATCCGCTGCCTCCAGTTGGTTGTATAGTTATACTCTATATGTAAAGTATTGACTTGTAAATAACACAAGAGTATACTTTAAGTATAGACTTAATGTAACCAGAGGCGGTGACATGCTACAGCAACCCGTAACGGCACTGAAACTCGGAGACCCCGATGACGGCGACTATGGAAGGCAACAACGGGGCCTGATGATAGCAGCCACGGCGAACATCACGAAGGACCCCTGGGGATACAGGGTCCCGGCTCAATCCCGCAGCGGCTCCTACCTGGTGAACTTTGACCACGGCCCCTACTGCGACTGCCCGGACTTCGAGGAGCGCCAGAAGCCCTGCAAGCATATCTACGCGACGGAAGTGTTCCTCCGGCGCGAGGAATACTCGGACGACGTAGACGACGCTGAGATGAAGCCGGTATGCGTCCGAACGACTCAGCCCTGGCAGGCGTACAATACTTCCCAGGTCCGCGAGGGCGAACTCTTTGAGACCCTGTTGTGGGAACTCTGCAATACGGTTCCGCAGCCTCCGCAGACCAACGGGCGTCCCCGGTTCCCTCTCTCGGACATGCTCTACGGTATGGGCCTGAAGGTCTACTCAACCCTTTCCACCCGCAGGGCCATGTCGGGGATTCGGAACGCTGTATCGGCGGGGAGGATGCGCAAGGAGCCGTCGTTCTCAACCCCGATCCGCTACTTTGAGCGACCCGAAGTGACGCCGGTGCTGCGCCAGTTGATCCAGCAGAGCGCCCTGCCGCTCAGAGACCTTGAGGTAGACTTCGCCCAGGACTCCAGCGGCTTCGCGTCCACGGCCTACAATCGCTGGTTCGACCACAAGTGGGGAACAGCCAAGAAGGAAGTCCGGTGGACCAAGCTACACATCATGGTCGGCGTCCAGAGCAACATCGTGACCGTCGCCGACGCCACCCCTTCGCAGTCGGCGGATTCGCCCTATCTCCCGGGCTTTGTGAGGGCGACGGCGGAGCACTTTCACATCCGCGAGGTTTCGGCGGATGCGGCTTACTCTAGCAGGCAGAACCTTCACGCGGTCGTGGACGCCGGCGGCACTCCCTACATCGATTTCAAGTCGGTGGCGAAGGCCAGAGCGAAGGGACGCAAGCCTGACGAGCTGTGGGCTCAGATGTATCACATGTTCACCCTGAACACCGCCGAGTTCAAACGCCACTACCATAAGCGCAGCAACGTCGAGACCACCTTCCACATGATAAAGTCCAAGTTCAGCGATAAGGTCCGGGCCAAGACGGACACCGCTCAGGTCAACGAGGTACTGATGAAGGTTTTATGCCATAACGTCTGCGTCCTGATTCGAGCCATGCACGTTCTGGGAATTACGCCAGTGCTCGACCACGGGGACGCTCAGGAGACTTTCGCATCAGAAACGGCCCCTGATGCACAACCACTCGCCATATAGGGGTTATTCATCAAAGCCTAACGCATCCAGGACTGGTCCCACATTCCCTCCCAACTTCAGGTCGGCGTTGCCAATAATGGCTGCTGCTGCTCTGCTGTCTCCATAGACTCCACTGGCACTGGCCGCAGCCAGCCCTTGGACGAATTCAACCTCGCCTATCGATCGCATTTCTGTCGGGCCGTCTGATCGATACATCGACCTTGCCTGTAGGAACACAGTGGACCGGACGTTGTGGCCGCTGTAGATGTCGGCGTTTAGTTCGTGAAGCAAATACCGTTGGTAGGGAAGGAACTGGAGACGGCGATCCCAGAAGTGATGATGAGGATCGCAGATGGGGAGATCGGGTTCCAAGGTTGGTTCCTGGGTTAGCGAGAGCCAATCATTACTCCCGAATGGCATGATGACACCTCCAACAGGTTATCTAGCCGATTTGGACGAATATTAGCGCCGGTCACGCGGATTGTCCACTGTAGCCGACGAGGGTACTGTTCAGAGTTGATGAGGTGAATTGGTTCAAAGGCGGTGTCAAAGCTCGATGCATCTGAAGGTGTAGTTGTGGTAGACGAGAGGCATGGACACCGAACAGGATCTGAACACGGCGAGCCGAGAAGACCTGCTGGTTATTATCGCAGAGCTAAGGGCCACCAATATCGAGTTGCAATAACGGGTGGCGGCTTTGGAAGGTCGTGTGAACCAACGGAACTCGCCTGGAATGCCGGGCAACTAGCCGCCCTTGGGTCGACCAAAGCCAAGAAAGGCGACGCGAAAGCCGCGTCCGCACGGTTTTGCGAGGCATCGGATGGCTCCAACCCACCGGGTGGAACATGCCGTGGAGGCCTGTCCAGACTGTGGGACGCAACTGGTTGGGGGATGGGTGCACCGGACCCGCGAAGTCATTGAGATTCCCGTGGCTCCGGTCCAGGTCACCGAGCATGTCATACTGGCGTGCAATTGTCCGGTTTGTGAAGCGCGCCGGTGCCCAAGGTGGCATTAAAGGACGCGGTGGTGGGCCAGCAGCGGTTGGGTGTCAACCTGGTGAGCTTGATTGCAACACTGCGGGAAGAGGGGCGGCGGCCCTTTCGAATGATCCAATGGTACCTCAAGACAGTCCATCAGTTGGACTTGAGCGTCGGCGGCATCGTCCAGGCCATCCTATGGAGCAGCCAACCGGACACAAGGGGCAGTGGCGGAAGTCCTGGAGCGAGTCCGAGGTAGCCCGGTGGTGCATGCCGACGAAACCGGCTGACGCCAGGACGGGGCCAACGGCTACGTTTGGACCTTCAGCACCCCCACTGAGCGGTACTTCCTGCGCCGCAGCCGAGGAAAGGGAGTGGTTGATGAGGTCTTGGATGAGTCTTTCGGTGGGGTTCTGGTGAGCGATTTCTACGCTGCCTATAATCATTACCCTGGCCCGAAGCAGCGTTGCTGGGCCCATCTGCTGCGGGACATCCATGAACTGAGGGGGTGTACCCACAAGACACCAAACTTGCCCGGTGGGCAAAGGCTATTCATAAACTGCATGCTGAACCCAAGGCCTTCGTTCACCCCGAGGCAAAACAACGCCGCCGCTACCAACTAGCGCTGGAGCGTAAACTGCTGATCGGCTGCCGCCCATTCCTGGATGACCCATTAGCGGTCCAGGGTAAGCTCTGCCGACGCATTCAACGTTTCATCAAAGAACTGTTGGTCTTTGTTGGGGCACCTGCCGTGCCATCTGATAACAATGCCGCTGAGCGTAGCCTGCGGCATCTGGTCACCAGCCGCAAGATTAGAGGCGGCAATCGCTTGGAGCAGGTCGCCTACACCAAAATGACTCTGGCATCCCTCTTCGGAACCTGGCGGGCCAAGGGACTCAATCCAGTCCTAAACTAAAGCCAAAGTGGGATCTACATGGATAGCGCGATAAGAACTGGCTGGGGCACTCTTGAGGAGCTCCTCTGGCCGCGCTTGCAAGGCGGTCTGACAACGGTGCCTGACTTCTTCCGTCCGGTAGGCCAACTGGGTGAAGAAGTGTCCCAACTTTTCTTGCACTGCGGCATGCCACCGTTCTCGCTCCCGGGGTATCGGCGCTCGATACATCCGCTCTCGTGCGTCGCCTACATTCAGTTGCCAACGTTGGAGGAGTCGCACTATGTCTCTCATACCCACCACCACCACCCGACTTCCTTTACAGCCTAACGCAACTTCTCTAAGGGTTTAGCTTTATGTAGTTTTCGACTTGGGATGAGTTTAGAATGCCGCACGTTGCTCACATCACCTCAACTCTGAACAGTTACCTTTCGTTTCAGTCGATTGACTAAGGTAATTTGGTGCTGCTAAAATCGGTTTGCTTGGTCTTGGAACCTCAGCTAATCGAACATCCAGTCGAACATTGGTGTACTCACCCTAAGGGCGGCCAGTTAGGCAAAAAATCCTCGAATTGGTCCTAGGGTAGGCACACCGAACGGCGGCAAATTTCTTTTCTTACGGTGTCGTAATTAAGGGAGGTGGAGCGCAGTGACTTTAGGGCAACGTCCGACGCTTAAGGAATTCGTAACCACAGCATGGGGTAGTGGGCCACTAGAAGGCCTAGACGCTTTGGTCATGGCAATCGCAGACGGCTCTCGGCAAGTCCAGGCAGAAGTGCAATTGGCTAGCTTGGGCGGCGTTCTGGGAGCGACTGGGGACGTCAACGTTCAAGGGGAAATAGTCCAGAGGCTGGACGAAATTAGTTCCGACACGTTTGTGCGCGTTCTCTCGGAAAGCGGATGTGTGGCCGTTATTGGATGCGAAGAGATCGAGCGGCCTGTCATTGTCGGCAACAGTGAGAAACACGCTTACATGGTTCTAATGGACCCTCTGGACGGATCTTCCAATATCGACGTTGCTGTTAGCATAGGTTCGATATTCGGTATCTGGAGGAAAAGCGGCGACGGTGAAGTCACCGAAGCGTCTTTGCTCAGGCCCGGAAATGAGCAAGTTGCGGCCGTGTACGTCGTTTATGGGTCGAGCACGGTATTCGTAGTGGCCACCCATAATGGCGTGACCGGATTCACATTGGACCCGAAATCGGGCACTTATTCCCTCACCCACCCCGACATTCGCATTCCCGAGGTATGCCCCTACTACAGCACCAATGAAGGAAATTTTAGCTCACTGGACGAAGCCACCCAACAGGCCGTTTTGAACCTGAGAAACGCATATTCCCAGAGATACGTGGGTTCTCTGGTAGCTGACTTTCACCGGAACCTGTTGAAAGGAGGCATCTTCCTGTATCCAGCTGACCAGAACCGCCAGGAAGGGAGGCTACGATTGATGTACGAAGCCAATCCTTTGGGGTTTGTCGCCGAGCAAGCAGGTGGCGCAGCGTCCACGGGTTATCGGCGGATCATGGACATCATGCCGGAGCAACTGCATCAGCGCACGCCGCTGATTCTTGGAAACAAAGATGTGGTTGAACAGACAGTATCGGTGATCAGCGGTGGCTAATATCCCAGGATGGCTCGTGGCAGGACAAGCAAAGTACGTGAAGGAGGCGTGATCGTGGATAAGCAGCAACTAGTTGATACCGCTCAAGCGCTTGTCGCAAAGTCCAAAGGCATTCTTGCGGCGGATGAAAGCGGTGGCACAATCAAGCGAAGGTTCGACTCCATCAATGTGGAGTCTACGGAAGAGAATAGGCGCAACTATCGGGAGATGCTCTTTCGTACCGCGGGCGCTTCTGAGTATATTAGTGGCGTGATTTTGTTCGATGAAACCATTCGCCAAAACGGGGCCGACGGCACGCGTATGGTGAAGGTTTTAGAGGACCAAGGCATTATTCCCGGCATCAAAGTTGATAAAGGGACGCAAGCTCTGCCAGGCGCTCCCGACGAACTTGTAACTGAGGGTCTCGATGGTTTGCGGGAGCGGCTTAAAGAATACGCTGAGTTGGGAGCCCGCTTTGCCAAGTGGCGTGCGGTCATCTCAATCGGAGGCGGCATACCTTCGACCTACTGTATCGCCGCAAATGCCCATGCCTTGGCTCGCTACGCCGCCCTGAGTCAAGAAGCCGGCCTGGTACCTATTGTGGAGCCCGAAGTCTTGAGGGACGGAGACCACAGTATTGACGATTGCTTCGAAGCCAGCACGTTTACCCTCCAGGAAGTTTACCGGCAGTTGATCGAGCAGAAGGCGTTCTTGGAAGGCACTCTGCTGAAACCCAGCATGATCATATCCGGTGGTGCCGCCGCCGACCGAGCCAATCCGGAAGAGGTTGCCGAGAAAACCATAGACTGTTTCAAACGCACGGTGCCTGCCGCAGTCACTGGCGTGGTTTTCCTTTCCGGCGGGGAAGCCGACGACTCCGTGACCTCCAATCTTAATGCGATAAACCAACGAGTCGCTGAGGTCGGCGCACCCTGGGAACTAAGTTTCTCCTTCGGTCGAAGCCTGCAAGGGGATCCACTTAAAGCGTGGGCGGGCAGTTCCGCAAACTTAGAGTTGGCCACAAACGCTTTCTATAACCGGGCCAAATTGACTAGCGACGCCCGGCAAGGCAAGTACGTCAGCTAGACTGGGAAGCAACCGGTAGTCTTCGCGGACCTGATGTTCGCGGACTCGATTCTCAAAGCACCTTAGGTGAGATAAAGGGACCTGCTGAAACTGACAGTGGGTCCCTTTTCTGTTTTCAAGCGGCCCCGCCCCGGTGGATGTCTTTGGCAACGTGGCAAGGATGGCCGCAACCATTTCGCCGACCGCGTTCGGGTTCGGTTGGACTTCATAGCGGGCCAGCCGATTTACGCTGCGGAGGTCGCAGGTGCTGGCGAATTGGCCACAGAGCGAGCCATTTCAATCTCCAGACCACCCTCCACCCGAAACGACTCCAAAGCCAACTCCTGTTCTGGTGTCAGGTAATGGCCGCACTGTAAACAGGCCACATAAGCACCGTGAGTATCCCTATCGCCATGCAGGTCTCCGCCGCACTTTGGGCAACCTTTTAACCAATACAACTTTTTTCCTCCCTTAGGATCATCCAGATCCTCCCCGATTCGAAGAACAGTAATTGCTTGTTAACCATCAAATTCGGATAGTTGTGATTCCAGTTTTCGCACCAAATCCCAAGGATCGAAGGGTTTGGCAATAAAACGGTCTCCCAGCCCACCGTAAATGCTGGACACTTCAGCACTACCCATACTAGATATGACGACCCATGCTGGCTTTTTGTTCCCGCCCTCGTGATTGTAATTATCTATAGGGGGCAGCCGGTCCAACACTTCTTGGCCCCTATGTTCGGGCAAACTAAGGTCCAACACTACCGCATCAGGGGGCTGAAGCTCCAAAATTCGCAAGGCCTCAGATCCATTGTTGGTTTCAGCGGTCTCAAACCCGGCGGCGTCAAAGGCAAACCGAAGCATTTTCCTGATTCCCGGGTCAGCTTCTACCAACAGCACTCGGAATTGTTTTTGGCAACCGATCGTGTCTGTTGAATCACACGTATCTCGTCACACCCGTTCAAATGGTTATAGAGTCGTTTGTGCGCCATCACCCTTGGTCTGGGTCAAATCTAATTCACGTCCATGAAGCTGACGTGAATACCATACGCAGGGAACGTGAAGAATCCGTGAACGTCTGACGTGAACGTGTAAAACGGAAGGCTGGCGGGGGTCTTGAGGCAATATGGATTTGGAGGTTCCGACCCTGTGTCGGGTCGTACATATAGGGTTGAAGAAACCAGCGAAAATGTAGAGGAAGATTGGTTGATTAGCTGGGGCGGGGCATCCGGTAACCCACTTGCGGTTCGGTAAAAACATAAGTGGGGTTGCGAGCGTCGTCACCTAGTTTGCGGCGCAGGTTGCGGATAAACGAGCGGACCAGATCGGTTTCCCCCGAATATTCGGGGCCCCATACCCGGTGCAGAATCTGGTCGTGGGTCAAAACGAGGCCAGCATGAGTCGCCAACTCATAAAGCACTTTATACTCAGTCGCCGAGATGGAAATCGGATTTCCTCCAACCGTCACCCGGCGTTCCCCAAAATTGAGGCTCAACTCGCCCAAAGTGAACGTCGGCCGAACCTCTATCTGGTCGGGTATCAACCGGCGGCGTAGAGAAACCTCAATACGGGCCAGCAACTCCGACGGAGAAAAGGGTTTAGTTATATAATCATCGGCTCCAGATTTCAGGGCGTTAACCATGTCCTCTTCCCGGTCTCTAGCTGTTAGAAACACCACTGGGACTCCGGATACTTCTCGGATACTCCGAAGCAGGTCATACCCGCTGGTGCCGGACAACACAATATCCAGCAGCACCAGGTCCGGCTGTTCGTCTTCCAACAAGTCCATCACCCGGTTCGGCTCGTCGGTCAAGATAACATGGTATCCGCCTTCTTCCAGAGAACGCTGCAAATACCTGCGTACTTGGCTATCAACATCCACGGCCAGAATCTTGGTGCGTTCGCCGGGTCTCCTCACTCGACCCAAATGTTCGGTGCGGTTGGCTGTTGCCGCCTTGATTGCAGTCTTAGGAGCGGTAGCCACGGGCAGCGTAAAACTGAAAGTGGCGCCTCTACCCGTCCCCGCGCTGTCGGCCCAGATGCGCCCACCGTGAGCCTCGACGATGCCTTTGCAGATGGCCAAGCCAAGCCCGGTTCCCGCCAGTCCGCGGCCAGCGTCGTCGTGGACGCGGGAGAACTTCCGGAACAGGTGTGGCAATCTGTCCTTGGGAATGCCGCGGCCCCGGTCGCGAATTTGGATGGTCACGTACACTCCGTCATGGGTGACGTTGATGCCGATCGGAGACGCCACGGGGGAAAACTTGGCTGCGTTGGTGAGCAGATTGGTTAGCACTTGGACTATGCGCGTTGAGTCGGCATTGACCATGGGAGCGTCATCCGGAAGCTGAATTTGGAGTTCCTGCAGGCTATCGCTCCTCTGAAAAACAGCCTTGGCCTCGGTCAGCATAGCCTCCAAGCCGTTGGCTTCCACACTGACCGAAAGGTAGCCGGTTTCAATTCGCGTCATATCCAGCAAATTGTCTACCAAGTCCCTCAACCGGTCTGCTTGCTCGTCAATGATCTCGAAAAATTCTCGGGCTTCCTGTTCGCTGACCGGCCTTCGGCTGCCCAACACAGTAGCCGCCGAGCCTTTTATAGCGGTTAACGGTGTCCTCAGTTCGTGACTGACAATTCCCGGAAATTCATTGCGTAATCGCTCCACTTCCGCAACTGGGGTCAAGTCTTGAATCACTCCGATGGCCGCCGTAACCTCCCCGAGCGAGGAATATACAGGAGTGGCGTTGACCAGTGTGGGGATGGTGCGACCGTCGGGGAATTCCAAGCTAATCTCTTCGGCCCGCACACTCTCTCCCATTTCCATGGACCGATGCAATGGGAGTTCCTCAGCTTGGTACTCCCGCCCGTCGGGGCGGCGGTACACAACTCCTTGCTGGTAGCGGCTCAGCGAATCATTTTGGTTGGTGTGTCACGCCCAAGATGCGTTCTGCTTCACGATTGACCAATACTATAAGCCGGGTTCCAGCGTCCACCACCATTACCTCAACCGGAGAGGTATCCACCAGAACTTGTAGGCGCAACCGCTCCGACTGGGCCTCCTGATAGCTTTGCGCATTGCGTATGGCTAAAGAGCCTTGGTCGGCGAATAGGGTCAACAGAGATTCGTCCTCGCCGCTAAATACCGGGGCGCCTTCTTTTTCGGCTAGGTACAGGTTTCCCAGATTTTCGTTTCCGTGGCGTAAAGGGATACCTAGGAAACTTTTCATTGGTGGGTGGTTGACTGGGAATCCGACGGAGTTCGCATGTTGGGTAAGGTCGGCCAGCCTAAGAGGTTGGTCTAGGCCTGGAAGGAGACTTAAAACACCGGCCCCTTGTGGAGGGTCTCCGATTCTTTCCCGCTCGTCATTTGTGATCCCGTGGCTAAAAAACTGGGTTATTTTCCCTGACGTGTCGAACACCGCTAGTATCCCATATCGGGCCTTGGTCAAATCGCAAGCTGCGTCCACCACACTTTGTAATACGGTGGCCAGGTCCAGGCTGGAAGTAATACGCCGTCCAAGGTCGCTGACAAGGGAAAGCGTGTCTCTTAGGCGGAGGTTTTCCGACTTCAGGGCCTCTAGTTCCTGCGTTTTCTCATTTTCCGGCGTAGTTGGCACGTATTCAATTTTAACATGTCAGAGACAGGCGGGTGCAGGGGTACGCACGCAGGCATCGCGTCAACTGCGTGGCTCATTCTGCGTGCCTTGTCCCGAGTGAGGCAAGGAAAGTATGAGGGATGTACCCGGGCGGTACCCACCGCCGTTCTGAGGTGCTGCCCAAGCTCGGCGTTGGCGTACGTTCAGTAACACCGCTTGGAGAACAAGTGTGATAGCTATTTACGGCAAGGTGCTGGAGGCACCGTAAGGGCTGATACCCAGATTGCGTTCTCAGCTCACTCTCGGGACGTCAGCTGAGGTTTAGTCGGTAATCCGCAGGGAGAGCTCGTCAAGTTGGGACTGAGCCACCGGAGCAGGAGAATCGAATAGTGGGTCGGCTCCGCTCTGGGTTTTGGGGAACGCAATGACTTCTCGTATGGACGTGTTCCCGGTCAAAATTGCCACCAAACGGTCGATGCCGGGTGCAATTCCGCCATGGGGAGGGGCCCCGTACTCGAAGGCTTCGAGAATTTGCCCAAAACGGCTGCCTGTTTCATCCGCATCGTAACCCAGAATAGCGAATATCTTTTCCTGTAGCCCCCGTTTGTGGATGCGTATGCTGCCGCTGGCCAACTCCGATCCGTTGCAGACCATGTCATATGCCTTGGACTTGATGCTGCCCAAGTCATCGCCGTCCAGCATGGCTTCCTGGCCTTCCGCCGGGGAAGTAAATGGATGGTGAGAGGAATCCCAGCGATTGGCGTCATCGTTCCAGTCGAATAGCGGAAACTCGGTTATGAAGGCAAAGGCCAAGCTATCAGGGTCGGCCAATGCCAAGCGCTGGGCCAGATGCCCGCGCATGGCGCTCAACCAAACGTTTACTTGTTTTTCCTGGCCGGCCATCAGCATTATTAGGTCGCCTGGGCTGGCTCCCATGCGGTCAGCCAAGCGCTGGCTCCATTCGCTGGTCATCCGTAACCCGGCGGAATAGAGAATTTCTTCGTCGCTCATGTCTTTTATAGGTCCCGTCCCCCGGAAGCGTAAGTGACTCAAGCCACCGGCGCCAGCCTCCTTGGCGGTATCTTCCAACTCGCGCATCACGGCACCGGTGTATTGCGCTTGCTGGGGCACGACAAAGCCTTTGATGATGCCGTCCCGCTCCACTGTGGATAAAAAGACCCGGAACTCGGTTTCGCCAGCAAGATCGCTAACTTCGGTCATTTTCAGCCCGAAGCGCAAATCGGGTTTGTCCGTGCCATAAGAGGACATGGCTTCATCGTAGGTAAGCCTGTAAAAAGGTTTGCGCAAGTTTTTCAACGGTGTTACGGAGTCGATGAGGCCCGTGTAAAGTTCCTCGGTCAACTGAAGGACATCCTCTTCATCTACAAAGCTCATTTCCAAGTCGAGTTGTGTAAACTCCAGTTGACGATCGGCCCGGAGGTCCTCGTCCCTGAAACAGCGGGCGATTTGGAAATATTTCTCGACGCCGGACACCATCAAAAGCTGCTTGAGCTGCTGCGGCGACTGGGGCAAGGCGTAAAAATTACCGGGCTGCAAGCGGCTGGGTACCAAAAAGTCTCGTGCGCCCTCGGGTGTGCTTTTAATTAGTATAGGCGTCTCAATCTCCAGGAAGCCGCGGGCGTCCAGGAAGTCCCGAATGTACTTAACCGCCCTGTGCCGTAGCGTCAAGTTGCGAAGCATTGGAGGGCGACGCAAGTCCAAATATCGATACCTCAGGCGGAGGCTTTCGTCGGCGCCGGCGTCTTCCGCAATGTAAAAGGGAGGCGTCAAAGATTGATTGAGCACCGTCGCTTCGTCGGCAACTACCTCAACCATCCCGGTGTCCATGCCGGGGTTTTCACTGCCCTCCGGTCTACGCTTAACCGTGCCTTTAATCTGGACCACCCATTCCGACCGTAGTTGTTGGGCGATCTCATAAGCCTGAGAAGAGAGCTCAGGATTTAATACAACCTGCACCAAGCCGGAGCGGTCCCGCAGGTCTATGAAAATTATTCTACCGTGGTCCCGTCTCCGGTCCACCCAACCCGCCAGGGTTTGGTGGCTGTCAATGTCTGTCTCCCTGAGGGAGCCGCATTCAGCGGTCCTTATCACGCGGTTTCTCTCCTGGCTCGATTAACGTATCCGCTATCGAATTAATAAAGTCTTGAAATAACAAACCTACTTAGTAATCCCACGAGCGACCATTGTAACCGGTTGACCTTGGAACAAGCTTTGCGCCTTGGCGCTCTGGATTGATGAGTTTGCTGCCTAACGACCAGATGGTCGAAACCCTACAATCCAGGAAAACGCTCGAAGATGTTTTCAAATGGACTGTCCTGGGGGGAGCCCATCTCCGCAACCGACGCCGCCAACTGGTTGGGGTCGCTGAGCGGAGGCAGGCATACCGTGTTCAGGCACACATGGGCCAACGCTGGCGGCGAAAGATCCTCGGCCAGCGTGGGTCGAATTTCTAGATGAGGGTAGGGTACTCTGGTTGCGGCGCGAACCATCGCCTGGGTGCTGGCATCCTGGGTCGGGCCCTCAATTGTAATCTCCACCGGAGAGTTCAGCCAAAGGTCCACGGCCAGACCGTAACCTGCCGCAAACTCCCCATGCTCCCGGTAGGTCTCTGCGAAGGCGCTCAGCGTGGCTTCAGCCACCCGCCTGTAATCGTCGTTGGCGGCGACGTGCCCGAGTTTTAAGAGTCCCAAAGCCGCCGGTAGGTTCTCGGCCAGGTGCTTCTCCCGAACCTCCATGTAGCCGATTGGGTCGGGATCACCTTCTCCAACCCGTTCCACGTCGAAAAATCCGCCATTCGCATCATCAAAAAACTTCTCTATCATCTCGTAGGCCACCGACTTGGCGCGTTCGAGGTAGACGCTCTGGGCGGTGTGATTGTGGGCTGAAAGCAGCGCTAGAAGGAGTTGGGCCCAATCGCCCAGAAATGCTGGGACATTACTGGGTCCGTCACCGTCGTAAACGTGGCTGAGTTTCCCGGCCTGAGCAGCCTCGTCCAGAGTCTTTAGCACCGCTATGGCGGTATTGGCCAAGTCGGGACGGCCCAGTTTTACCGATGCGTCCAACAAAACCGAAACAGCCAGGGCATTGCCTGCTGCGTAGCATGACGGGTCCACGGATGGCGGGGCATGTTCTTGGCGGTCCAGGAGGGTCAAGCCGAAGTAATCGGAGTGTGCCCCCTGACTCCCCCGGAATCCGGGGATTTGCGGGTCGAACAAGGTACCGACTATAAAGTCGATACAACGGCTTGCCGCCTCTTGGTAGTCATCGTTGTCCAGAAGCAGCCAAGCGTCCATGTAGACCCGCGCCAGGTTCAGGTTATCTTCCAGCAGCTTTTCCCATTGGGCTTCCGACCAGTCGGCATTGGCGCAATGGCGGAAGAACCCCCCTTCTTGACTATCGAACACGCTGCTTGCGGCCATGGAATCCAGCGTTTTGGTCAACATTGCCCGGTAGAAGTCCTCTTGTGTGGTGCGGGTTAAATGAACCAAGAATGCCAAGACCGGAGGATTGGGGAATTTCGGCTCTTCGCCAAAACCACCGTTGGCAGGGTCGTATGCTCCAGCAAGGGCTCTGGCGGGTCGGTTAACTAGGACGGAGGATATTTCAGCTCCGGCCTTAACATTGCTTGCCTTCTCTTTATGAACCCTCAAAAGTTCCCGGGCATGCTCGTAAATCTGGTGTCTGTCTTCTCCGTAGGCTTTCTGCACTTCCAACAGCATGGCCAGAAACTGGTCGGGAGGCAGGTATGTCGCCCCGCCTATGAGTCCACCATGACCTGTCAAGAAAGCGGTGGTGGGCCATCCGCCAACGTTGTAGCGGACGTTGATGTCGGGGCGATGGTCGCTGTCTACTCGGATGGGAATGTATTGCTCGTTTATTATCCGGACCACGTCGGGGTCGGAGTAGGAAGTCTCATCCATCACATGGCACCAGTAGCACCACACGGCGGATACGGCCAAAAGCACCGGCCTATTCTCCGCGCGGGCTTGCGCGAAAGCCGGCTCGCCCCACGGTTGCCAGTTAATCAGATGGGCCTGATTGGGATTTGGAGAAAATCTAAAGTATGCCAAGTTTAAATCCGAAGCTCCCGTTCGGGTGGGAGCGATAAGCTTTCATATGTCGCCTGTTAGCGTGCTCTCGATAAGCTCAGGCGTCGAATTACGCCTGGAGCCTAGTAACGTTAGCATAGCGCCCTGGCATTTACAATCGAAGCTACGGCCAAGCCGACCTGCAGCCTGTCACGTGACCGCAGAATGATCATCCCTGCCCACGCCGTAATCCAAACAATGGGCTGTCAGGGGTGCGTTTTGTGAGGCCGGTGGGGGCCGGGTAACCGGTGTGACGTAATATCGACATGCCGCTGAGTGCCCAGTCTAGCCGGTGGTCAACACCGGGTCCGGCGCCGTGCTTGGTGCAACTATGGCATGGGAGATAAATAACTGCTCCCTGGCCTTTGCAAGCGATTCACCGTCGTTCTTAATACGGTCGACCACGTTTCCACTTTCCAGGGAGCACATCGCCACGCCGTCCTTGAATACGATACGATTGCCCAACACTGCAGGTACTCTCTCGCCTGGAGAGAGGATGCCTACCAAGTTCAGAGGATCGCACGCCGAGACCGTGATAAAACGGCCATTAGGCTCCTGTTTTCTGGAGGCGCGCAGGGCTTCTATGGTTTCGGGGAGAGCGAATTGCTCGCCGATGAACCCGCTAACGAAGCGGCCACCGCGTATTTCTCCCCGGGCTTCCAACCGGCGAAGCACCCGCACCAATTCTCGCCACCGAGGCGCCATTGGCTCCCTGGCCAGCAACTCGGGGAACAAGATGCCGTAGCGCCGCAGTAGTTGCCTGGCTTTCGCTTCCACCTTATCCGGACTGACGCTTTTCAGACTGAAGCCATCTGGGCCATCCGGTTGCGCATCAGGGTCCACCAAAAGGGACCAACGGCTGAACCCGGTCCGCCTGTGTCGCCCGGCCCTTCTCGTGGTCAAGTCGTTGCGCCGGTGGTTGGGTTTGCCATTGATCCGCTGGCGAAGCGGGTCCAGACCATCGGCGGTCACTTTCCCTGCCGATGCAAGCTGCCAGAGAGCCTCTTCAACGTCGGAGGGCAGTCGGCGTGTGGCGGATATAATCTCGGACAAGAACGACGCTCCTCGCCGCCCTAGAGCTTCCGCGACTTCCAGGGTTGCCCCCGATAATCCTGAGCCGGGGGCAGAATCGTTCGAGATTGGTCGGTCCAACAGCCATTCCAATGACTCCCTCAGGGCGAATGCGACGGGTGTTGTCCGCGTCAATGCTGATTTGCTCGACGACCCGTTGGCATCGGACAGACGGCTATCGCGTCGCTGAGAGAACCGGCCCCATACCGCCTCCCCGCCCAAACACAACCGGTCCAACAAGAGGGGCTTGTAATCCGCCATTCGGGTGGATAAAAGCTCAGGTTCCCAAGCTCCCGCGGCAGCTTCGAACCCTTGCAACAGTTCGATGATGTCCAGCAACCCGCCGTCGCCGTGGAGTTGGGATCCCGGCGAAGCATGCTGCCACTCGGAAAGGAATCTGAGGAACGGAGCAGGCGTGACCGGTTCAACTTCCTTCCGCAACCGACCGATTGTCGCCCGGTGAATTCGAGCTAATATGCGCCGGTCGCAAAACTCTTCCTCCGTTTCTGCGCCGAGAACTGATGTGAATCCAGGCTTGAATCGGCCCCGTAGCACCAGTCCTTCATTTTCAAGTTGGGCCAAAGCGTAGCTCACGTCGCCTAATTCCAGCCCCAATATGTCGGACAAATACGTGGCGGTGAGTGGGCCGGAGCATTCCACCCATCCTCGCACCAAAGACAGGATGGCATCTTCTTGGGTGAATTGTTGATCAAGTTCCGTGGCGGCAATCCAGCCTGTGGGAGGCGTTGGCTGGAACATTGCATTAGTCAGGGCCATTTGGACCAAAGCCAGCCTTTCAGCAGCTACCCAACCAACGACTGATCCAGCAAGATCGAGTTTGTAGGCCCGACCTTCGGCACTAAGTTCATCGTACCATCTTTGAGCTTGCTCGGGTAAAGGCTTGTGGGCAAACATCTCTTGTTTGTGATCGGAAGCGTGGTCTTCCGGCAGAATACCCAAGACCAACAGGGCGTCGTGGAGCTCATCTTTATCGCGCACCCTTGGCCAAGCGTTCTGACCTTCCGCAATAACGGCTTGGGCATCCAAGGCAGAAAGATCCCTGCTATCGTCCGGCAGGGCCCGGCGAAGGGAAACAGCCCTGGCGCGGCGCTCCTCCAAGGGGGCGTCATCTAGAAAAGCGTAGGGCATGGCATTCAGGATTTGGTGAGAAAACACTGAAGGCTGCACAGTATCTTTGGCGTAGACTTCAATCTCTCCCCGCTCCATGCCGGAAAGAACTTCTATCAACCCCTCCAAGTCCATGGCTTCGGTCAAGCAGTCGCGCATGGTCTCGAATGCCAGTGGATTATCCGGAATTTCTATGTCCCCAGGCATAGCATTGTCCTGACAAGCGAGCTGAGCCGGGAAAACAGCGGCTAGCAGATCGTCGGAACGCATACGCAACAACGGTGCCGGGACCTTCCTCCCACCGGTGTGGCGCAGAATTGCCAGGGCGCGGGTGGCGTTCCAACGCCAGCGCGTACCGAAAACGGGCGCTTGGAGGACGGATTGACGCAACACCTTTTCGGCCGTGTACGACTTGATGTAGGAAAACACCTCGTCCAATGGGAAAGATGGATTTGGCCCCAAGGAAAAGTTGAGGCCCTCGTCGGTGGCCGATGCCTGCAATTCAAAGTCGAAGGCACGGCAAATTTGCTTTCGGAGGGCCATTCCCCAAGCCCGGTTCACACCAGCGCCGAAGGGAGCGTGAATCACCAATTGCATTCCGCCGCTCTCGTCGAAAAAGCGCTCTGCAATGACCCGCTTTCCTGTGGGAATCATGCCCAAGACCCGTTTTCCTTCTTCCAAATATGCCACTACCTGGCGGCTGGCTTCGGCTGCCACGCCCGATTCGGACGTTACCCAAGCCTGGGCTTCCTCTGGTTTGTCCAACCTTTGGTTCACACCTTCCCGCAAGGTTGTAACTTCCTGAGAGAGTTCCGTAGTACGCCACGGGGCTTCTCCCAACCAGAATGGGACCGATGGCGATTGACCCTGTGCGTCTTCCACTCGCACCTTGCCGCTCTCCACCCGCTTTATTTTCCAGGGAGTGTTGCCCAGCAAGAAAATGTCTCCCGCCAGGCTTTCGATGGCGAAGTCTTCGTTCACCGTCCCCACGAAGATTTCTTCCGGGTCGGCAATGACGTCGTAGTCGGCGTTATCGGGGATTGCCCCGCCGCTGGTCATTGCGGCAATTCCTGAGCCTCGCCGGCCCTTGACGATGTGGTTCACGCCGTCCCGATGCAGAAACGCTCCTTTGCCGCCCAACCGGGGAGCGAATCCTGTGGACAGGGATTCGATCAGTTGGTCAAATTTCTCCCGGGGCAGTTGCTTATACGGGTAGGCTTTACGGGCAAGCTCGAACAAGGCATCTT
Organism: Dehalococcoidia bacterium; assembly: GCA_963665155.2. GTDB lineage: Bacteria > Chloroflexota > Dehalococcoidia > Lucifugimonadales > UBA3495 > UBA1141. The sequence continues at coordinate 562,041 of OY761986.2, forward strand.
CGGTCCAATCTTCGGAAACGCAAGCGGCCACCATTTGCTGGGCCAAAACGTCTAGGGGCCAAGGTGGAATCTTGAGGGTGTCTAGTTCCCCTCTTCGGATGCCGCTAAAGAGAGCGGTGCATTCCACCAATTCATCCCTGGTAAGAGGAAAGAGCCGACCTTTGGGCGTGCCACCCACGGCGTGCCCCGAACGGCCAACTCTCTGTAATACCAGGCTCAATGAGCCCGGAGAGCCCAACTGGCACACAAGGTCCACTTCGCCAATATCGATACCCAACTCTAGGGAAGCCGTAGCCACGCACACCTGTACCTGTCCGTTTTTCAGCTTCTCTTCCGCTGCCAGCCGTACGCTTCTGGAGAGACTGCCGTGGTGTGGGGCCACTGCTTCTTCGCCCAATCGTTCCGAAAGCTGATGGGAAACCCGCTCCACCATCCTGCGGGTGTTGCAGAAGACCAGTGTTGTCTTGTGCTCGCGGACCATTTTGGCCACGGTATCAAGGGTTTCAGCCCACAGTTCGTGGCTGGCAATGGGTCCCAACTCCATCTCCGGCATGTGGAGGTCAAGGTCCATGTTCCGCCGGTGACCGGTATCCACGATTAAACAATCGGGTTTCCCCGTAGCGGTGACGTTGTCGTTTCCCACCAGAAACCGGGCGGTTTCCTCAATGGGACGCTGTGTTGCGGAAAGGCCTATGCGGGTTATCCGTTCCCGGCCATTTTCAGCAACAAGGGCGCACAACCGCTCCACCGAAAGACTCAGGTGGGATCCTCTTTTGTCGTCGGCTATGGCATGTATCTCGTCTAGGATCAGGGTCTTGACCCCTCCTAGACCAGCCCTGCCACTCTTTGAAGTCAGCAGGATGTATAACGACTCGGGGGTTGTTATCAGAATGTGGGGCGGCTTTTTGGCCATGCGCTGCCGCTCCGACTGCTTGGTGTCTCCGGTGCGTACTGCGGTGCGAATCTCCGGAAAAGGAGTGCCAGCTTCTTCGGCCAGGCTAGCGATTTCCTCAAGGGGCTTGGCCAGGTTTTTCTGAATGTCGTTTGATAGTGCCTTCAGGGGCGAAACGTACACCACCTGGGTTACGTCCGGCAGTCCTTCATCTATGCCTTGCCGCACCAGCGCGTCAATACATGTCAGGAATGCGGCCAAGGTCTTGCCTGAGCCAGTGGGTGCCGCAATGAGAGTGTGACGGCCCTGAGCGATGGCTGGCCAGCCTGCGGATTGGGCCCCGGTCGGCCCCTCGAAGTTACTCCGAAACCACTGCTGGACAATTGGGTGGAACAATGAGAGTGGCATGAAGGAATTCTAGCATAGAAGGAACGGCCAGCCAGGGAGAAATGTCAGTTTGGTAATCAGGAGCGTGCCATGTCTATGCTATACTTTTCCCGCTCGCCTGAAAGTGACAAAAGGCCCTATAGTAGCGATTTCGCGTTGACGAGTAAGGGCGGCCACATCGTGCTATTTGCCCCTTTTAACCGGGAATCAATAGGCTAATCAAGCGTCAGCCACGCTTGCCTGTTTAATTTATCGGTCGATATCTATACGGAGGAAACCATGGTCCAAGCGCTGAGTTACAAAGCTAATCCCTTTGGCGGAGTGGTGGTCGACCCAAAAGCGCTGCCGGATACGCCTCAAGATTTCCGAACGACGCTGCAATATTCGATGGGGTTATGGCGCTCCGACGGCGTGTTGGTGGTGTGGTTGGAGATACCCTTGAAACAGGCGGCCTTGGTTCCCGTGGCTGTTGAAGCGGGTTTCACGTACCACCACACGGGCAACACCACTGGGGACGATTACCTGCTGTTGACTTGCTCCCTCGTCGAAGGATCACACATTCCGCCCTATGCCTCGCACTACATCGGCGCCGGTGGCGTGGTGCTCACCGAGGATAGAGAGCTATTGGTAGTCCGGGAAAAGTTCGGCTTCGGTGGCCGGCCAGCCACGGCATTCCGGGGAACACTTGGCGGAGGCGGTGGTGCGGGAAGTGTTTGAGGAGACAGGGGTGGAGACCGAGTTTCAGACGGTGGTCTGCTTCCGCCACTGGCATGGCTACCGGTACGGTAAATCGGATATTTACTTTGTTTGTCGGCTGAACCCGTTAAGCACGACAATCACCATGCAGACCCGGGAGATTCAAGAGTGTATCTGGATGCCCGTGGACGATTTCTTGGCATCGGACTCGGTAGCCGATTTCAACAAGTGGATTGTAAACGCAGGCCTGAATATGCCTGGAATGGCCGTCACTTCGGTCGTCGGTTACCCGTCAGTTGGGGACCGGGAGTTCTTCGTTTCTGAGAATGGGTTCTAGTAAATCGGGTTCTCTTCGTCAAATTAACCCAGGTACGTCCCGGCTCAGACCCGTTAATCCGAGGCATCGCTCCTTGGGCGAACCAACTTACACAACTGGTTGATTATCCAAGTAGAGGGGCGCTGCTCTCTGCGACCTCCTCATTTTGGTCGGTTGAGTCCATTTGGTCTAAACCTGCCACCGTTCCGCTGAGCAACATGTCCCTTTGATGCCATAGAATATTGGCAAAGCATTGACGGTTGATTACGGATATGGAAATGCTTGTAGGGAAGGGAGGGGTGCGACGATGAATTCCCCTGTTTTGCGCAGACGGGTAGAGCCCAGAATGGAAGCGGCTTTCTTCTACGAGATGGCCCGCTTGATCGGCATCCAAGCCGTGGCCGGATTCGCGGTTTTTGGGGTGTACTTGACCGGCCATATAGGGCCGCAAGTCGGGTCCGGTCTAATTTGGGCCTTTGCTGCCGGAATCCCCGGAATAAGGCTTGTGTTTTGGCAAATCGGGCGGAAGCTCGACTACTACGCCAATATGCCGTCCAACAACTTTGATCTTTTTTCCTTGCTGTTGGCCGCACCCTTGGGATTAATGGGAGCTGCGGTCTATTTCCAATGGCTGTGACCAGCGCCTCTGAAATCGACTGCCGACTATCCCGTGTCACCGGAAATTCCTGACACGACGCGACTAGTTTAAGGGAGACAAGCTCGAAACTTCCAGGCCGTCGCCCCCTTTCTGCCCCATTTTTAAGGTAGATATATGCCGTCGAAGACTATTTTCCTTGTTCTAGGAGTTGCCGAATCTCGGTGACCGTCAAGTACTGGCTCGGCCAGGCGACTTCTTGGTCCAAGTCCGACCTCGCTTGGAGCGGCCAGTAGGGATGTCGCATTAATTCCCGGCCCAGGAGTATGGCGTCCGCTTGGCCGTCGTTTAGTATCTTCTCGGCTTGTTCCGGCTGAGTTATCAAGCCCACCGCCCCGGTCAGTACTTCGGCCTCGCTCCTGATTCGGTTGGAGACTCGACCTGATACCCGGCGAAGGGCTTTAGCTGCTGAGATGCAGAGTTGCCACCTGAAGAGCAGTCGATCAAGTCCACACTTTCGTCTTTTAGCCATTTGCTGAGTTGGACACACTCTTCCACATCCCAACCGCCTTCCACGTACTCGGTGGCGGAAACCCGAACGAACAAAGGCATTGAATCGGGTATGGCCTTCCTGATCGCATGGGTTGCTTCCAAGGAAAACCGGGCCCGGTTTTCCAATGAACCACCGTATTGGTCGGTGCGTTGATTGGATAATGGGGACATGAATGAGCACCCCAGATACCCGTGTGCCATGTGTAGCTCAATGACCCGCATTCCAGCTTCTACAGAGCGTTTGGCGGCGCTGGCAAAGTCGGCGACCACCGTGTCTATCTCCTGGATCGTCAGCTCCCTGGGAGCCGCAGAATCTTCGTCGAAGGGCAACGGGCTGGGCCCGACCGTTTGCCATCCCTTCCGGTCTGGAGTCAAATGGCCGCTGCCTTCCCAGGGCTTGTCATGGGATGCCTTGCGGCCAGCATGGGCCAACTGGATAGCCGGGGGTCGCGCCGTTGCTGTCGATGGCCTCGACCACTGAATGGAGCGCTTCGATTTGGCCGTCGTTCCACAGGCCCGAGTACTAGGGCGTAATCCGTCCCTCGGGTTGGACAGCCGTGGCTTCGACCATCACCAGTCCGGCGCCGCCCACGGCCCTGCTCCCCATGTGGACGACATGCCAGGTACGGCAACGCCCGTCCTCGCCTTCGCAGGAGTATTGGCGCATGGGCGAGACGAAAACCCGGTTGGGAATAGTCTCGCCGCGAATGGTTATCGGATTGAACAGCATACTCATATTGTTGCCACCTCTCAATTTTCGGACACCCTGTCGGTGTGCCGCGCATTACTATACCGGCACGATCGGTGAAAAGAAAATGACAGAAAGCAAATGGCATTTTGCATTGCGTTGAGCTAATCACTATTCCACACCAAAACGGGCGTTGCTGCGACAAGATTAGGTATAATCTGGAACCAGTGAAGCTATTACGATCCCATTAGCCCGAACTGTTTGCACCCGTGGCAAAGTTAAACCCTTTGAGATTGTGGGAGGGGTCGTCTGGTTTTTATAATGCTGTTAAAGCACCCAGGAGGCCGCAGATGGACATCGAACGCAGGGATTATCCGGGCCTGCCCCAGCCAGCCGGGGCGTTCCACCATTCCACTCGCTGGGGGAACCTGTTATTCATTGCTGGCAGCACAGCCCGGGGAACTCCAGCGGAAACCGGCGACATTGCCTCGCAGACCGAGGCTATCTTGGACAAATTCAAAGTTATCTTAGAAGCCAATGGCGCCACGCTGAGCAACGTGGTTAAGGTGACCAGCTTTGTTACCGACTTAAGGGAAGCCCCCGCCGCAGGAGAGGTCCGCCTCCGGTATTTTGCCGGAGCTTTCCCGGCCAGCACGCAAGTCCAAGTTGCAGCTTTGGGGACTCCGGACCTGAAGATCGAAATAGACGCAATAGCTGTACTGCCGTATTAGGGCCCGAGAGCCGACGGGCCAGGAGTTCTGCAGTCGCGCCGACGCAGGGGCGGAAGGAGGGTGGGTTGTAGTGCCTACTTTCGCATCGTCCCGAACTTAGTGCCCCACCGAGGTACCGGGGCGGAAGTTGGACCCGAGTGTACTAAGGCCAAACACTACGGTTCGATTAGCCGAAAATTGGCGCCTGAATAGTGTTCCCACGGCTGCAACCAATCGCTTGAGTGCGTTTCCTGAGACGATGTTCTAGTACGTGCGAAACCCTGAGCAAACCATTCTTAGATACAGACTGAACTATGGATCGTCACGGTCAGCGGATTTGCGGAATTTCAACCTGACCTGGTCGTGCCGGACCAAAACCCAATCACCGTCATCGAGTTGCACGCCGTAGCCAAAGGTAGAATCATCCGGAAGTCGAAACTGGGGCCGAAAATATGGCTATCGATTACTCCGGTCTGCCTGGCGTAGGCACCCCTAGTTATCCTGACCTGGGTTCCTGGGGCGAAATTGAGGTCCATAGCCTACTGCGACCTATCTCCTGTTTCAGGATTACATCGGCCAATATTGTCGGTTATAGGGGGGTCTGGGGGGCCATAGTAAGAAAATTATAGGCCCAAGATTCGCTAATGGACACTCTCATTTCGGATGTCGCATAGTTAGGTGTTAAAATCCGGTCAAAGTGCGATGCTTCCGCTAGCCGAGCACCATAACAAATTAGTGGACAATGCTTTCTCATGTCCGAACCGGCTATATGACTCTAGGAGGCCAAATATGACCACGGAAAAGGAATCCCTAGCACCCCTAGAAAAATCTATGACGGCAATGATCGTAGTGGATATGCAAAACGCCTTTCTTAGCGATGAAGGCTCGATAACCCAAGGCGGCATGGACATTTCCGAATTGAAGAAAACGGTCGAGCCAGTGGTACGGCTAGTCGATGCTTGTCATAACGCGGATGTGGTACGATCATCTTCACCCGATCATCTTTACGTGTTACGGGCGGATTACAAGGACGCTGGCCTGCGCTCGGAGCGCCGTCCGGAATTCAAGGATGTAAGCTCTTTGGTGGCGGGGACTTGGGATGTGGACTTGGATCCCCGAATGGATGCCCGGCCGGTAGATTACATTCTGGACAAGACTCGTTACAGTTCGTTCTACAACACCAGCTTAGAGGTAATCCTCAGAGGACTGCGGGTAGATACGTTGATCGTTTGCGGAGTCACCACCGAGATTTGCGTCGAGTCCACAATCCGCGATGCCTACTTCCGCGACTACAAGATTTTCGTTCCGGAGGATGCGGTTGCCGCAATGGACGTGGACCGCCACCTTGGAACATTGCAGACAATCAGGTACGGCTTTGGAACGGTTATTTCTTCGGAAGCAATCATCAACGCACTGAATGCCGCCTTGGACCGGCGGGATTTGCCGGTCGTGAATTGACGGGACTTATCTGTCCTGAGTCACCGGCCGTAAGTTACCGGTCGTGAGTTAATGGGAAAACAGTGGAATTCGCTTGAGATTGCCGGTGGGGCGGGGGAGGAACCGGTGCCATAATTACGTTTAATCTCTTCAGGACTTGGGCGAACATGTCGGTGTAAGCTTCAGCCGGGTCCGCCCCTTTTAGCCTTGAGCCTGAGTTGCTCATTATCGCCTCGGTAAACCTAACTGCGACTTCAACAGAGTCCATAATGCACCTCCCCTAACTCTCACCCACATAACATAACCTAACGCTGTAATAATAACCTATCGGCATAGCAAGTTGGCTCAAACTATAGACGATTTTGGCCAATTATTAGCAATCCGGACGTTTTTATGGCGAACCGGAATTAATAGCCTTCCGGTGTCTACTTCTGGTTATTTGGGCGCCCGACTAGAGTAAATGCGCAGCCGGGACATTTATACGTCAGAGGTAGAGCGATGGGCCGGAGGTCGCCCCAAGGAGCTTCTGTCCACCGAATTCGTAGTTTGAGTGTAACCCTGAAATGTGCTGTCCGCTAACGTGTAGGTCTCTGAAGAAACGTTCCAACCCGGTGGACTGGTGAATAGCATTGGTTCCGGCGGCATAAAATAATTTATCCACCGCTTGGACCGACTGCCTGATAGCGTGGGTGATAGCCAGCCTGACCCGCACCGTTTTTTCTATTAAATCAGGCGATTTATTTACTTGCGAGTCCCACATTTCCCCGACCGCATCCAACACATACGTCCTAGAACCATCTATTATAGCCTCGCACTCGCCCACGGTGGTTTGGACGACTGAACGGTCCCGCATCAGAGTCACGGAATTGGTTGACGCCGAATTTGTAGCCATTTCGACAAATATGTTCATTGCTCCCCTGGCCATTCCCAGAGCGTTCGCCGCAGCCAATGTCCAACTGGTCAGCAAAGCGGTCTGAGGGTCGTATAAAGGGCCGTCATGGCAGGCTGGAGTCCCTCGCACGTATGTGCGCTCTTCGGGCACGAATAGCTCCGTATACTCGGCATCGTTGCTGGCAGTCCCCCTCATTCCCAAGGTTGACCAAGTTAAGGAGACGGTACCGGAATCCGTGGGGACCACGGCCACCCGCGTTGCCTGAACGCCGTCTTGGTTGGTCACCGGGCCATTGTCGTCAACAATGTTGCAGTTCAAGAACAACCATTTTGCGTGGTCCACGCCGCTCAAGTAATTCCAATGACCGGAAATAATATAACCGCCCGCGGTTTTCTTGGCCACGCCTCCGGCCCGCGCCGACCCGGATGCCCGGATGTCGGGTGGTACCCCAAACATCTCGATGGCAGTCTCTGCGGGCAGCCAAGCGCTGGCTGCGGTGATGGCGCTGCCATTGAACGAACACCATCCGGCCGACCCGTCCGCTTTTGATATTTCCTCCACCACATGGAAAGCCGTAATAGGGTCGGATTCCGGTCCGCCAAGACTTTTCGGAACGTACAAGCCAAAGAGATTTTCTTTGGCCATGGCGGTCGCTAATTCGACCGGAAGCTGGCACTCGGAGTCAATCCGGTCCAAATTTGCCAAGATACTTGGTACTAATTTTTTCGCTGCGTCGATAAGGTCTTGGTTCAAAGAATATCCCCTTTAATTCACGCCTAATGCTTTAATTAACGTTAAAGCTAATACGCCCGCCAATGCAAGTCCCGGTTATCCACCCTTAATGTCCTACCCCTAGTATTACAACGTCAGTTCAGGGAGGGATGTGGGGTGATGCCCGCATGGCGGCGCGGCGCTTGGCATGGGAGCGTTTGGCCCGTTCGTTACTGTCCTGCGTATCCTCAAGCCACCGCAGCAACTCGGTTGGCCCGAACCGTTCCCGGGGCAGCATTTCCCGCACCACCCGGTAGACCTGCGGCCTCGTGATCCGGGGCATCTTTTTCCCCCCAAGCCTGTTGCAGGCTCAGCAGAAAAGCTCCGCCCAGCAGGCACAGGGCCACGTGGTGATGCCAGCCAGCCCAGGTGCGGGTCTCGTACTCGTCCAGGCCTACGTCGCTTTTCTCCGTCTCAAACTCCGTTTCTATACGCCAACGGGAGCCTCCCACGTATGCCAGGGTCTCCAACGGGGTATCCTCCGGAGCATTGGACAGGTAGTAGCGGGGTTCGCTGCCGTCCCGGTTCCGGCGGTAGACGGCCCAGTGGATTTCGCCGGGCTTGCGCCTGCTGGTCGGTCGCACCCTCTGGGCGCTGAAAAGGTAGCTGCGTGGCCCCTGGCTTCCCTCGGCCACCGTAATCTCACGCCAGGCCTCCTCCGGCAACTCGTCGCTGCGCTGCTCCATGGTCCGGCGCTGACCGTCTCGCAGCCTGGGTTTGCGGGGACGCCCGAATCCCTGATACTCCGCACTGGTCCAGGCAGGCTCCGGCGGCCACACCGTAAAGCCGGACGGAACGTCCAGCACGTACCACATCCCCAAGGCCGCCAGGCCCTCCCGGAAGGACGGCGACATCCCGAAGGCGTCGTCCGCCGCGACCCATCCAGCCTTCAGGTGGCCCCGCTCCTGCGCCCGCCCCACCATCTCCAAGGCCAACTCCGTCTTGGACCGGTAGCCCTGCCTATCCTCCGGCACACCCGCCGCCTCACACCGGTCTTTGTCCGAGGTCCAACTCTCGGGCAGATACAGCCCCTTGTCCACCAATGCCCGTCCCAACGGGCTGACATAGGCCAGGAACATCCCCGCCTGGCAGTTGGCCACCTTCCCCAGCCTCCCGCAGTACTGCCGGGCCACTCCCACCGACTTCCTCCCCTGCTTGGGAAAGTCGCTGCCGTCCAGCACCCACACCCCTTCCGGATGCTCCAGCCGGGTTCCCAGGTACTCCTGCAGCCGTCCTATAATCACCTCATCGTCCCAGGGAGAATCGGTGAGAAACCGCTGCATCCCTCGGGCTGACCCCGGAACCGTCTCCGACAGGTTCTCAGCGTTGCGCCGCTCCCCAGACTGTACCAGCAGGGCCTGGAGATAATGACCGCTGTGCTCCCGCGTCTCCCGGCGGCCAAACAGCGGCGCGAAGTAAGCGTGAAAATCCCGAAATGACCCGTACACCTGCTCGAAAGCTGCCGCATCCACATCCCCACCTCACCTGCCTATTCCCTCTCCAGCTACACAGTCATCCTATCAAACTAACTGACGTTGTAATACTAGGAGGATGCCTTTACAACGACCGCGATTTAATCGTATGGGGCGGGGGTGGCTACCCTCAGTTGGGCGTCACGCCAATCAATGTTGCCTATTTTAATTATTCTACGGAATGACCTCCCAAATCTGACGGCTGCCTTCTACTGAGTTGCTATTAAATTGCTTGACAGACTCTTCAGTCTCTGGGGATAGCACGTCGTAGTTGGAACGCTGATGATTAAAGTACTCGTCTAGGCTTTCCACTTCTATCTGAAATGCGATGGTATCCATTCGGTCTGTAAAATCTGTGTAGATTTTACCAGTGGTATTGCCATCGCTGGCCCAAGAAGCCCTAACCTCCTTAACAACTTCCAAGCACTCAGGCACCTTTCCTCGAGCACACTTCCAAACGATTCTCACCATGTACATTCTCGGTCTCCTCAGAACACCAGATTGAGAGACTATACGATAGGTCACGCTAATCGTCCAACCCTTCCTCACTGCTCCGATGCGGGCTGGGACTGGCACCGCACATAGTTCTGGCAGTTCTTGCTCTAAGTGTCTGATCCCCACCGTTTCGCCGTGGTTCCGATTTTAGGGGTTTGAATCCCACACTGAAGCCCCCCAAAAAGCCGTCCCGGTACTTCCGGTGAAGCTGGGCGGCAAATGGGTCGTTCAAGTCCCATTATACGGTCGGTAATAGTTGCTTTACTTCAATCAACACCCAATTTTAGATACCCTGAGGCGGTCTTGTGTGCCGTTGGCGCGGCCACCGCACCTGCCAGATCGAGCCCATGGAACGTGGCCAAGACGATCTTGTACTTGTCCTACATCAGCGCGATGGCCTCTGCCTGATCGAAGCTGGGTCTCCCCTTGCCGCCGCTACTGGTGTAGTTGGCCAGAGCGTTCTTCAAGTCAGCGGCCAGGCCAATGTAATCCACTACCAAGCCGCCGGGCTTGTCGTGAAACACCCGGTTAACGCTGGCAATTGCCTGCATCAGCCCATGGCCTCTCATCGGCTTGTCAAGGTACATGGTGTGCAAAGAGGGACAGTCGAATCCGGTCAATCACATGTCCCGGACAATGGCAACCTGGAAGTCGTCGTCAGGGTTGAACCTTTCGGCCAGTTCTTGACGCCGGGGGTTGTTGCGGATGTGCTGATGCTAATCGAGAGGATCAGTGGCTGACCCGGTCATCACTACTTTGAGCATCCCCTTCTTATCGTCTGGGTCGTACCACTCAGGGCGGAGCTTAATGATAGCGTTGTAGAGATCAACGCAGATGCGCCGACTCATATAGACGATCATTGCCTTGCTGGTCAGGGTCTCCAGCCGTTTGTCCCAGTGCTGGACGATGTCCTCGGCTTAGCAAGCGATGAATGCGGTGCAGGCGCTGAATCAATCACCTTCGGCTCGTCTGCTCTCACTCGAGTGCAAGAGGAGGCCATCGCCACCACGGTATCCGTGGCAAACAAGTGCCGCTATTGAACCATCGATCACGAAGGGTTCCTGCGTCAACATTCGGGAGATCTGGAATTGGCAAGCCACACTATGCACGACTACAACTAAGCAGGCTTTGACCTACCAGACCAAAGGCATCTTCGACTTCACCGTTAAGCCAACCCCTGATTCCACGTCCATGGAACAGACCGACGTAGAAGGACTTAGATCTCTCGGACTCACCGACGAGCAAATACTATCCGTGGGGCTGATACGTGCGTCGTCAACTTTATGCACCGGCTGGCGGACGGTCTATAAGTGCAGGTCGACGAGGGAAGGTAGGAAGGCGCCGAGCGATGGCTAACCGGTCCAGTGTTGCAACAGGATTGGTTGATGAAAGCCAAAGACAAGAACTAGAAGAATAGCTGGAAACCTGGAATTCCAACAGATCGCTGTATTTTCGACTAAGCCGAATAAGCCGCCCGAAATTCGACCTGTTCTGGAAGCGACCTAGCAACCCTGCCCGTTGGTCGACCGCTACATCCAAATCGGCAACACTATGGATAGTTTGTTAGTCAGCCAAGCGATCGTTCACGCCTAAGACGGTCGACTGCCACATAGAGGCGGACTGTCATTGCAGCGCCGCTACTGGCATAATTAGTTCCGCCAGGGCGGACCAGGCCGGTGTTCGCAAGAAACGTCGTTAGTACTCACCCCGTCCCCGCAAGAACCTTCCTGGTGAAAACCCGTTCCGAAATAATGTTTAGAAGTAACATGATGAGATTTTCAATGTCGAAGATTCCCGCAGTTGTATTTCTGGTGCTTGTAGGAGTGGCGGTATCCCTGGTAATGTCCCAGGTTGCCTTTGGGGAGCAAAACCCTCCCGGCTGCAACACTAACAGCGTGGCGATTTCGCTTGCCGCGCGCGCTGGGGGCGTGACAACGACTGGTCCGGTTTACCACGGGGATTCGATAACCTATCAGATCACCCTCTCCACCGGCGGCGTTGGCGTGGGTCAAATAAAATGTGCCTATGACGGCGGGCAATTGTCCATAACATTGCCTTCCGGTGACATAGTGGAACTTGCTGGGTTTGGCGGGAGCACCCCGGACGTCCCGTTGATCGGAGATGGCTCCAGCTTCACCATCGATTCACCGGTGGACTATTCGGTAGGTCATGCCGATGAGACCAGTTTTCTCCTGGCCGCAGTCGCTGACTACGGGTCAACCACTAATCGACCGTTGCAAGAAGCAGGAACATTCCACGCGGTAACCGATCAAAAATCGGTGAACGCATCAACTTCGAACAAGATGCTGGTTATCCACCCAGGTACGAGGGTGGGAATCTCAGCATCGGAAACTCAAGTCACACCTGGGACGGATGTAGAAATTATCTTTTCCGAATTCAATACTGGTGATGTCCCGTTGACCGCCCCCTTCGTACAACTCGACTCAGCCGGTGGCAACCACGACTCAACTTCGGCGACTTTCACTGGAGGAGACACTAACAGCGATTCGGTGTTGGACGTTGGTGAGATGTGGCAATGGAAGGTGACTTTCAGAATTGCTTCCGACGCTACGTTCGTTGCAACCGGTCATGGTACGGATCCCTTGGGGCAGGATATTACCTCGCCCGCCTTTCCAAGCGAACGGGCCTCAATCGACGTGGATGTTATCAACCCGTCTCTTAGCGTTAATGTGACCACGGACGCCCGACAAGTGGTCGTCGGGACGAACGTTATCTACACTGTGCTCGTGACCAATACGGGGGATGTGCAACTGACCGGTGTGGAACTTGATTCATCGGTTGTGTCTAGTTGCGCTAGGGATTTCGCTATCTTGTCATCAGGAGCGGCGACCGATTACCAGTGCTCTGGAGTTGCGAACGCAGACCTGACCAATATTGTCACTGGTCGAGCTGCGGATCCTACAGGTGGCACCGTTGAAGCAAGTGATCGCGTCTCAGTCGATGTAATCCAGCCCGCGCTGAACATCGACATTAGTCCAGACTCCCAACAAGTCGTAGAGGGGCAATCTGCAAGCTTTAAGATCACTGTGACCAACGGCGGTGACGTGACGCTAACTGATGTCGACGTAAGCGACTCGGTTGTGCCTAGCTGTGCAAATGTAATACCGAACTTATCGGCGAGTGAGAGCTTCCAGTACACTTGCAGCTTTCGGGTCACCGCTAATATCACGAACATCGTCGCAACCAGTGCCCAGACGCCCATTGGGAGAACTGTGACAGTCTCCGACAGTGCGGTTGTCCAAGTTATAAACCCGAGCACCTCAGTTAGTATCGAAGCGTCGAAAACGCAGGTAATCGTGGTAATGGTAAAGACGCTGACCATCAAAGAACGTAATAGCGGAAACGTGGAAATCACGAATCCATTTGTGGTTGTTGATCCCCTCGGAATCACGCTTACAAGGATTTCTCAAGAATACCACTCTGGTGATAAGGATGATGATGGGGTGCTTGACGTGGGCGAAACCTGGGAGTGGCGAGTCATAACCACGACTCAAGCAGAGAACCAGACTCTGGCTTCTGTCACCTATGTCGCTACCGGTCATGGACTGGACCCGCTGGGGAATGACGTGACTTTCCCCGGAGTGCTCACTGAGTAAGACTCAGTGGACGTGGCCATTGCAGGCCCATAAAAAAACTCCCTTAACTCCACTAATAGGAAAGACACGGCAACCTCGGCTGGGGGAACCGGTGTAGTTGGGGGCTGAGTGAGCCTCCCAATTCCTGAAAACAAGTTGGATTTTCTGGAGCCGCCCATTAAGCAACCATTGGGGCTCCTGCTCAATCCGATGTTCGGTTAATGCCGACACCATGCGCGAATAGTGCCGGATCGAGGATCACCCGCGGTCGAGTAGTCGATGCGAGCGCGCGGCGATAATTTGGCCGCTCCATGATTCCATTGGGAAACGCTTTCATGAGGGAGCAGTATTGGCGCTACCGATTGGTAGTAAAATAGCAACTTGGCTTTCGTAATTCCATCGTCCGTAAGAGCACGTTCGACAGGTGAGAAAGGAGCAAATTCTTGCCGTCCACATCTACGTACGCCGTATCGTCACTCTTTTGGGAAGTGTACTATACGGTCACTGCTGGGTGCTTACTATTGTCGTGTCCGGCAACTTGATCCTTATTCTTTCGGAGATACCTCCCCACCGGGCTTTTGTCGATCCTTTGCCCGAACTTACCCCCTACTTTGGCGGCTAACTGAGCCTGTTTCAGGTCCGGGGCATTCCGTTTCTCCCTGATTATGAATTCTTTTATCGGATCGGAGGTCTCCTTACAGTGGGGGCTCACTCGTCTCTAAAATGAGTCATGCCAAGAAGCAAGTCGGTGCAACTTCAGGCTCATTCCAGAATCGAGGTATTGGTGCAACTTCCCACAACCCCGGATCTCAGAGACACTTCTATTTGAAAGTGTACCAGTATTACCCGGAGCCCAAGGGGAGCTAGGCCCATGAGCGTTTCAAATAATGGGGGTGCTCAAAGCTCGCTGCCCACTCATAACATGGATTCTAAAATCGTGATCGCCCTGTACGCCCGAGTATCTACGTCAGACCAACAACAAAATCTAGAAACCCAATTGGTAAAATTGCGCGATTGCTGCCAATCCCAAGGGTTGGAAGTCGAAGGGGAGTACGTTGACCGCTCTCACCTGTTCCACCGGGTAAGGCGGTGGGACCTTTTAGATGGCGCTGCCAGGAAGAGGTTTTCCTCGGTGTTAGTTTTCAAATTGGACCGCGTTTTCCGTTTCGTAACACACACTCACTACATTCTCGCCGCATGGGAGATCGATGGTGTCAGCTTCATGAGTTTAACGGAGCAGTTCGACACGTCCACTGCCTTAGGCGGGCTGTTACTCAACCTTCTAGCCTTTGGCCGAGTTCGAGCTTGAGTTGATCCAGGAAAGAGTAAAGGCCGGGATGGACAAAGCACGCCGTCAAGGGATCAAAATTGGCCGGCCCAAGGTAACAGACAAGAGAGGATTCGAACCGCGTTTTGGAGACATTCTGGAGCGCCTTAACGACCAAAAAATATCTGGACGACACGCCGCTAGGGAGGTGGGCACTGGGTATGCCACACTAAAGAGACTTCTAGATTCCGGTTATCAACCGGACGGCCCCAAGTAGCGATGCCTGGACCAATATCAATTCCGCGTCCTAGCGATGAACAGGGTTCCCTGGTCAGAATCTTGGCCGAGATGGTTGATTCGGCGCTTAAGTGGGAATCCGAACATGGACCAGACCGGATGTTCGGTTGACAGAACGGTCGACCGATATACACTTACAGATACCAATGCCTTAGTGCAATGTCGTCCCTACTCTGTTGTCAAGCTCTAGCAGTTACGCTTCTACGTCGCAATCAACCAAGCATGCGTGATCTTTCAGTATCTCCGCATCTCCGCGAATGAAGGCAATTCACTCCGCTCGATTCGGTTGTCTTCCGACCACAACTTGGAACGCACGAACGCCTTGGGACAGTGGGTGAACACTTCCTGGACATCGATGACTATCGCCAGTTTGGGCAATTTCCCTTGGTACGCCATGCTTTGCGGCAATTCAGAGTCTCTGACTAATCGGACCTTACCATTTATTCTCAATGTTTCATTCATCCCGGGGATCATGAAAATCAATCCTACCTGGGGGTTGTTCACCATATTCATCAGAGTATCCAGACGATTGTTGCCAGGCAGGTCTGGAATGGCAACGGTCGTGTCGTCCAGCACCCGGACGAATCCTGGGTAGTCTCCCTTTGGCGACACCTCGCAACAGCCGGTGGCATCAGACGTCCCAAGAAGTAGGAATGGACTCTTCCCAATGATGGCGCAGCAGTGGCCATCCAGCCGATCGATTTGTTTGTTTCGCGCGCGTTCTCCGGGCCAGCCGGTTATAACGTCCGCAAGGGTTTTGATAGTCATCTTTATCACACGCCCGAATCCGTTATTTAAGACGCTTCTAGCAGAATATTATATTCTGTCTTGAGTATCGTTTGCCATACCTGTGGCGATTCTCGAGATCTGTCCTTAAGCTTGGCTGGGAACCGGAGTGAACCTCTGATCGGATGCCACAGCTATCGGCTTCTTGGCCAACAAGAATAGGACCCCACTCATAGAACCCAAGCCACCCAATATCAGGAAAGCAACAATGTAGTTGCCCTGCGTGTCGAACATAAACGCTGCGAACAAGGGCGCCGCCAGCATGAACATATACATCGGTGCGCTGGAAATGCCGGTGATAGTTGCGAAGGCGTTGGGTCCGAAGTACTCCGCACGAATAGCTGTAGTTAAAGGATTGCGGCCGCCAAAGCCCGCACCGAACAGTACTGCAAACAGAATAGCCATTGGCATGTTTTGGACAAAAATAGCCATGGTAAAGCCGCCAGCCTGGATGAAGCCAAAAATTGCGATGGCCACCCTGGTCGGCATTCGGTCACCCACGTAGCCACCGATCAATTGAAAGGTTGCCGCCACTCCCATCATCACCGAAAAAACGTAGGCTGCGGATTGAAAAGACAAGCCCTGGTCGGTCAGCATCGGCACCAAGTGCACGGTCAGTGTCGAAAAAAGGATGGTTGAGAAGGCGTGGCCGAAGGTGATTAACCAAAAAGCGCTGGTTCGAACCGCTTGGCTCGCCGTGAAATCCGGTTGATCGGTCGCTCCGATGTCTGTGGGAGTCGCATGGTCAGCGTCCTGTTGGTCCATCCTGAGATTAGGGGATGGATCACCATCGATGCGCTCACCAAAATCTTCAGGGCGCTCACGGATGAGCCGGGACATCGGGAAAGACAGGGCCAGAAAAACTATCCCTATCCATAGGGCCGTCGTACTCCAACCATAGTGGCCGGGGGTGACTGCCCATGCTAGGATCGGTACCAGCAATAGACCACCTAATGGAGACCCTTCGCCAGCTACCGCCATGGCCAAACCTCGTTTCCGGCTAAACCATCTGTTGACCGCCGACATAAGCGGGAGCCACGTCCCCGCTGCCGAGCCCAGCATTATCAGTCCGTAAGAGACGTAAAACGTCAGAAGGTTGTTGGTGAAGCTGAAAAGGATAAAGCCGAGGCCGGTGAGCACTAGCCCGGCGAATACCATGCGCCGAGGACCCAACCGGTCGACAAGGTACCCCATCAGGGGACCAATGATGCTTCCTTCCAGTTGAGCCAGAGAAAATGCGCCCGTTAGCTGCGCCCGGGACCAACCAAAATGCAACTCCAAGGCTTTGACCCATATGCCAACTCCGCTCCAAATCGGCCCGCTGGCCAGGCCATTTATCAGTAGAGCAACCCCCACTAGCTTCCAGCCGTAAAATACTCCCTGCATTCGGCGGTTGACCGCCGGCACACCAGCAAAGGCGATGATCGCAAGGCCGGACGTTAGGACCAGCAGCCCCGTGAGTATCATGACGGGGACGCCCGCAATAAATCGCCCGCTGCCAACCCTCGTGTGGAGCGTACTAGGGTGCCCAATAAGGTCAATTTCTCTGAGTAACTCAAATCGGGCCTCCTCCCAATCTTCAGCTAGCTAAAAGAATCAGAGTATTAGCGAATCATCCGGTTTTCGTGACCTTCCTGATTTTGACGGCCGGGCCGTGGTCGCTAATCAGGTATACCCAGAGCCTCTCGCACCGCCGCACCTATGGGCGTAAGCGGGCTTTCCTCGGGTGGACCGTGGGGAACCATGCGGTTGTGTTGAATAGCGACGGCTAGCCGGTGCCCAGGGTCGGCCCAGCCCAGACAGCCACCAGCGCCGTTATGCCCGAAAGCACGAGGGTTATTCCCCATGGCGCCCATGCCGGGGCTACCAGCGAAGTGCAGGCCCCCGATGGTCCCATGATGAGGCACGGCCGGAGACCGGATCGTAATCACTGGGGGGACGGGGTATATTGAACGTTCGGACGCGGTCCTCGGAAAGCAGGCGAACCCCGTCCAACTCACCCAGATTGGCCAGCATGGCGTAGAACCTAGCCTGGCTGCGAGCGTTCATAATCCCCTGCGCTCCCGGAATACAGGCCCGCCGCACGTCGGAACGTCCAAACACCTCCTGGTTGGCGCCGACCTCCGGCGGTGATGCCCGGAACCTGAGGGAATCTGGGGGTATCCCGGGCGCTCCTGGACCGACGGGCGGCAAATTAGTTAGCTTGGCGACCCGCGGTTCGACTTCAGGCGGGATTCCTGCCCACAGGCTGTCGATGCCCAGTGGCTGGCAGATTTCTTCTTGAATGAACTTTCCGAAGGGCCTGTTTTTCGGATCGGTGCGGCGCACTATCTCACCAACTACCCAACCGAAGGTATAGGCCATGTACCCGCTTCTGGTCCCCGGCTCGAAGAGGGGATGCATGTCCGCAAGCTGCCCTACCATCCAATCCCAGTCGCACATTAGCTCGGGGGTAACCCCCACCGGCATCAAGGGAACGCCGATACGATGGGTCAAGGCATCGAACACTGTCCCTTTGTCTTTGCCATGCTTGCCGAATTCGGGCCAGTACTCGGCCACCGGCTTGTAGTAATCCACCAGACCTCGCTCAGCCTGAATGTGGAGCGAAACCGCCGTGATTGCTTTGATGTTGGAGAAGACCGGGAATAGCGTATCCCCATCGACCTCTTGGCCGGTGGTCTCATCCGCCAACCCTCCCCACGAGTCAATTACCAGGTCGCCGTCCAGATAGGCGGCAACCTGGACTCCAATCTCCCCGCGTTCTCCGATGGCGACGTCGATGGCTTCCTGGACGATACTATTCGGAGTTTCCGCTATAGCAACACCTCGTTATCATTTAATCCCGCTGAGATAACTTCAGAAATTCGTGTTCTGGTTTCAATAGACTTCAGTCGACTCAAAATTGCAGGGCGCCCTTCTAATAGCTAATAGTACCGAAATTATCCAGTCGCTTGGCCTATCTTGACAGATAATGGTCAGCCGGATCCGGGTTAGGCTTTCTCACTCGGCAAAATTCCTTGATCAAAGATGTCCAGCGGCAGGTACAAAGTCACACAAGCATTCGGCACGTCGGTGATACCGCTGATGCGGAGCTCGATGGGGGCGACGCTCAACAAAGTGTATGCCTGCGCTCCGCTGTAACCGAAGTTGGTCAAGTAATCTATGGCCTGCAGCATCGCTTCTCGAGCAGCCATGGTGCTATCGTTGAAAGCCTGCTCGTCGCTCCGGAAATTGAACCCGGTGAACGCCAGGTATCGATTCCCAAATTGCGGCTCGATGGGTCCCGGCTGGAAAATAGGCGTGCGGACGTTGTATTTCGTGGCGCCGCCCTTTATCAGGCCCACCCGCAGCCAAGTCACGCCATCCATCTCGATGGCATTCCAGGTGGCTTCCCCGTCGCCTTCGGCAAAATGCAAGTCGCCCACCGAGAGCAAAGCTCCTGGCACAAAAACCGGAAAGTATATTCTTGAGCCGCTGGAGAGATTCTTAATGTCCACGTTGCCGCTTCCCGATCATTCCACTGGATTAGCATTTCGTGCGAGGGAGCCACGCCGATCACCCCCGGGTGGGGTAAAGCGGGGATCCGCACTCCTGGTATGTGCCGGGATTCAGCGTATACGTTTCCACGCATATACCAGACCGATTTGTAAGCCTCAGGGTAGATGTCCCGCAAGATGCCGCCGATTTCGGGGATGATACAGGAGTAGCCCACTCCACTGAGAGGGGACAGTTCCAGCAGGTCCACCACGAGCAGATCACCGGGTTCCGCTCCCCGCACAGCCACCGGACCAGCCAGGGGATGAACCCGAGTCAAGTCCATGGTTGACACATCGTTGGTATTATCGTTGTCCTGGAGTTGATAATCGTCGTAACCGGGCGCCTCCAGAATTACCTCTCCCCCTGGCTCAATCTCGATGAGAGGAGGAACTTCCGGGTGCCACCGGTTATGGCCGATGTCCCGCTGCTCTGACAGGCGCTTACCCACTTCACACCTGATTCTGGGCGCCCCCATGTCCCTGTCATCGAACCGAGAGACGCCCGACTCCGAGAACCTTGGTGCCATATCAACGCTCAATCATAGATTTACGAATGGATTTCCGCTAAGTCCACTTGCCCCGGTTGCGGGGTGGCTTGTTCAATTTCCTAGGGCGCTGGAGGTCACTGCGGATTTCTTATCTTATACAGAAGCAGTGATAATTCTATCATCGGACTTGATGAACGCATCAAATTTTCTCTTGGAGTCGGTGCGGCTCGGTAATCGACCGACAACACAGCCTTGCACAAACCAGCCGTAGCTATATTCACGTGCAAGGGCTCCAGCGATCCCTCCCCAATGCTGCGTGAACCCAGCTAGCTGGCTGGTATGTATTGTTCGGCTCCGGTTTTTCAGCTCTGGACGCCCAGGAATGATCGGGTTACCTGGATGAATTCCTGGGGTTTGTCCACCGTCACAACGTGTCCTGCCCCCGGGATGTCCACCCAGCTAAAATCGCTGCCTTCCCTTTTCATGCGTTCGAGGGTCTCGTCGGCAACCAATGTGCTCTCCGCGCCCCGAACTTCAAGGATGGGACAGGGAATGCTATTCATTGCTTTCCAGTACCGTCCAATGAGTCCCGAGTCAGTCATGTCCGGCAGGGGAATATTGAATAAGGCAGGATCGGCCTTCCAGGTCCAGTGGCCGTCCTCCTTTTGGCACAACTTGTCTGTCGCGTCCTGGCGCAGGCGAGCGTCGGAGGCCCACGGGTTGCCTTCTCGCATCCAATCCACCGCTGCTTCGACGCTGGCAAAATCCATGGGAGTAGGCTGGCGGCTGGCCCGTTCCGCCGCCGAAGCGGGGCTGGGTTCGGGAGCGATGTCAACGATGATGATCCTCTCTACCCGTTCCGGGTGCTCCGCCGTATAGAGCAAGGAATGCCAGCCGCCCATCGACAAGCCTGCCAGTACGAACTTGGACAGGCCCAGCCCGTCCACGAAGGCGGCTAGGTCTTCTACGAACCTGTCCCGAGCGTAGCCGGTATCCGCCCATTGGCTCTCGCCGTGGCCCCGTTGGTCTACCGCCAGCACGTGGTATTGAGACGACATTACGTCGGCGAATTCATCCCAAATGTGGGCTTGGCCGGTGTGTCCGTGAAGACAGACCAAGGGTGTCTTGCCAGCCGTCCCCCAGTCGAAGTACCGCAACTTGACTCCGTTCACGGAAATGTGCTTTTCATTGGCTTTAACTGTAGTCATATTCTCCCTCCCTGGCAGTTTTTTGAGGTTTAGAACCTTGTCCCATTACCCACGATCTGGTTTGACAATGCTCCTGCAAGATTTAGTTGTACGCAGACTTGGATATAATCAATCATCTCAACTTCGGCCAGGCCTCGCTCGATAACCGTCGCATTAGCCTAATGCCCACTGCCTCAGTCGTTTCTGGCAAAGTAAGGTTGTGTGGGAGTTTAGGTCCAGACGCTGGTAGCGTCAACTAACCGGAATGAATCATCAATATGTTGCCGAAAGATGTATCGTTGCCTCGCAAAAGAAGCCGATAGCGGTTGGCGCCTAAAGCGTTTATTATTGGAGATCGCATCGCCCATTGAAAAGTGTCAATATGGAGCGCCGGCAGCCACTGTGAGTGTCGGCCCCGAACAATTTTAGGAGGTGAGCCAAATTGGATCAGCAGGAAATTAATCAGTTCTTGTCGGGAACAAAAATGGCGGTGATGGCGACCATCAACAAGGACGGGTCTCCTCACTTATCCCCCACTTGGTACTACTACGACGGAGAGCAGTTGTCATTCGTTACTACCAAGGAGCGGCTGAAATACTTCAACCTGAAACGGGATGGCAGGATAGCCATCTGCGTTTATGAACCGCCCCTGGCTTCGGACTATGTGGTGATTCAGGGCCGGGCAACCATTGACGACAGCGCCGACACCGATATTTGGGACGGTGCGCGCCAGGTTCTCCGCCGCTACGTCGAGGCGGACCAGGTTGACGACTATGTCGAGCGTTGGAAGACCGAACCACGAATATTGGTAAAGATAACACCGGACAAAATCTACACTAGATTCTAGATGCACTGGCGAGCCAGTAATTCGTAACAGAGCGCGACAAAGTCAGACTTAGAGTACCATGCCGGAAGCTTTGTTCCGGTCGAAGCATGGAGCTTGGCGTTGGCTCCTGAGGAACACGGCTGGCAAGAAGCGTTTGGACTTCCGAGCAACGATGACTAGGCAGATAGCGCCATAATCGAGCCTACCCGGACGCGCTTTAGCAAGCTGGGCTCGATGGATGATTGGCGCGAAAACCTGTGCAATCTCTGCGTCGTCTATTGTCATTCATACTTGGACTAATCGAAGTACCCGGCGCTTAAGCGGAGTCCGGAAATGCACCGAAGACGCTGCGGTTGACGGCGTATGGTGAAAGGGCTATCTTGCTGCGCAAGGAAAAAAAGATAATACATTGTGGTGATGAAGGAGAAGAGTATGGCTAGCAAGCTTCGAATCGGCGTAGTGGGAGCAAACATCCACGAGGGGTGGGGAGCCCGGGTCCATGTGCCGGTTTACCAGGCTTTGCCGGAAACCGAGTTGGTAGCCATCTGCAACTCACGGCTGGAAACGGCCCAAGAAGCTTGCCAACAATTCGGACTACCCCACGCCTTCAACGACTATAACCAACTGGCCCAGTCACCGGAGATAGACGCGGTGAGTATTGCCACGCGAGTTTCGCTGCACTACCCGATAGCAATGGCCGCCCTGAACGCCGGTAAGCACGTCTTCTGCGAATGGCCGCTGGCCGTCACTTCGGATCAGGCCTCAGAAATGTTGGAACTAGCACGCGCCAACGGACTCCAGCACGGCATTAACGCCCAGGCTCGGGGTGCCCCTGCTTTGCTGTTAATGAAAGAGTTGGTCGACGAGGGATACCTGGGACGGCTGCTTACCTTCAACATGAAACTAGTCCAGTCTTCAGCCATGACGCCCAGGGAACAGCACCACTGGTGGATTTATAACCTGGGCGAGGGAGGCGATGCGCTGACCATTCCCTGCGGCCATGCCTTGGATTTCATGCAGTGGTGTTTGGGCGACATTGCCGAGGTGGCCGGAGCCAGCTCAACTCAGGTTAAGGAGGGAACCATCGCGGAGTCCGGGGAGGAGATAAACATCACCTCCTTCGACACAGTGGCTTTCGCAGCCCGGCTGGCTAACGGTGCGGTAGGCTCCGTCTATACTACTTGGGCGTCCCTCCATGACAGCGGCTGGCAATTGGAAGTAAGCGGAACAGAGGGGAGTCTGGTTGCTTCATCCACCGGCGGAGTGCAGATTACCCAGGTTCAACTCAAGGGAGCGCGCAGGGGCGAGAGCGATTTGCGTATCTTAGACGTACCGGACCGGCTCAGGGAGGTCACTGAATTTCCCGAGGGCGACCCCCGGTACAACGTCGCGGTCTTGGTTCGCCGTTTTGCCTCGGCTGCACTGGGCCAAGGAACACCGAACCCCGACTTCGCCGACGCTGTGCGGCTACACCGGGTGCTAGAGGCCGTGATAGCTTCATCGGAAGGGCGTCGCTGGGAGGCGGTACAAGGGGGATAAGCCCTCACTGCTACCACCACGATATGACGACGCGGCCAAATGTCCAGGCCCTTAAACAGCTTTGCTCGTGAAGGGCTTTGTTGGCCTTGATGCAGACCCAAACCATATTAAACTATTCATGGGATAGGCATCCCGCTGGTGCGCCTGGCAATAACGATCACTCGGCCCTACATCGGCTCAACAAAGGAGGATAACAATGACTACTAAAGCAGTAGAGATCCACGGCCTCTGTGACGAGCGTTTTTCCCCGGTCCGCGATGCTTTTGCTAGGAACTTCGAGGAACTCGGCGATGTCGGAGCCGCTGTCGCCGTAACCATCGACGGTAAACCGGTGATAGACCTTTGGGGAGGTGTGGTCGACAAGGAGACCATGGACCCGTGGCGGCAGGATACCTTAGTGACTGTTTACTCCACCACCAAAGGAATGACCACAATCTGTGCCCACCGGCTGGTGGAGCAGGGACTTTTGGACCTCAACGCCCCGGTGGCCAAATACTGGCCAGAGTTCACCCAAGCGGGTAAGGCCGAGGTTCCGGTACACATGCTGCTGAGTCACCGGGTTGGCTTGCCGACGGTGAGCGACGAGGTGCCTGAGGGAGCCGTCTTCGACTGGAATAAGATGACCGATGTCCTAGCCCGCCAGAAGCCCTTCTGGGAGCCGGGTACCAAACACGGGTACCACGGACTCACCTTTGGATGGCTGGTAGGAGAAGTGGTACGCCGTATCAGCGGCAAGAGCTTGGGCACATTCTTCCGCGATGAAGTGGCATTACCTTTGGGACTTGATTTCCACATCGGTGTTGATCCCAAGCATGACGCCCGTATTGCCACCATGTACACGGCCATTGCGCCGATGGAGGTTGCCCGCCAATTGGAGCAACTCCAGCAGGAGGTTCGGGAGCGCATGAGCGCGGATCTGTTGGCGGCGCGGGCCAACATCTCTATTCAAGGCGCCCACAACTCGGAGGCTTGGAGACGGTCCGAGCTACCTGCGGCAAACGGGCACAGCGACGCCCGCTCATTGGCGAAAGTATATGGAGCGCTGGCTTGCGGCGGAGGCCTGGACGGCGGGGACGTGTTGAGTCCGGAATCAATCGCCAGAGCCACCATCGAACAGGCCGCTGGTCCCGACGTCATGCTGCCGTATCCGACTCGGTTTGCTCAAGGTTTCTGGCTCTCCAGCGACGGAAACATGGGGCCACACCCCGGAAACTTCGGCCATCCTGGCGCGGGGGGCTCGGTTGGCTTCGCCGATCCCGAAAGGCGGATCGGATTCGGCTACGTCATGAACCAGATGAAGGTGGGCCTACAGGGTGAGGCGACCACAAGCCGGAGTCTCATAAATGCTTTGTACAGTTTGCTGTAAGCATCAGTATTGGCAAGAGGTGCCTGAGGCGAGGTTTAGAGTTGTTAGTGAATGACCTTCTGATTATTTCTGGGCTTAATTCTGGTGATGTTGGATTGGAGCGTTCCGAATTCTTCGTGGTGGAGGCAATACACCAAGCCGTATCGAAGATGCAGGCGGAGATCGATTCCAAAGACCTGCAGATTCTGATCTCAGGTGAACCAGGTAATGTAGTTGCCCATGCGGACAGAAGTCGCGTCATCCAGATCGTGGCTAATCTTCTGGATAATGCGATTAAATACAGTCCAAGGGGTACGTCCATTGGAATTCAAATGGTTCCTGACCCAGATAGGCACTTGGTGCAAATTAATGTTTCGGACGAAGGCCCCGGAGTCGTCGCCGGAGACAAAGATAAGCTGTTCCAAAATTTTTTCCGGGCTTACAATTCAAGCACTAGATCAACAGCGGGAACTGGCTTGGGGTTGGCCATAGCAAAAGCGTTGGTGGAGCTACAGGGCGGCGATATATGGGTGCAAAGCCAACCGGGCGAAGGAAGTACTTTCAGCTTTACCCTGCCCCAAACCAGCGCAAATTTGACTGTGGAACAAGATTAAAATAGCTGTAGGACGACAATCAAAGAGGCGGGAGCAACACTAAATAACGGCGGCACAGTGGCATCTTGTCCGCTAGAGCCATCGTCTGAGCGGCACTAGGCCTTCTTCTGTGCTGGACTGCTGCCGTGCTAGGCGATACCATGATTTCAACTCGCTGAGATTAACCGTGCCGGGTTGGACCGTTCCAAAATGATCTTACTCGGAGCCGTTAATCCGCAATATCGGGAGGTTGGAAGCAGAATGCCGGTCGATAGCTACAAGTGGTTGCCGTTTAGCTTGGCGGCGTGGATGAAAAAGGAATATCAAGCACCAGATGGGAAAGCCAACACACGGTTCACTCCACTAACGAAACCACTGAGCCAGACGCGGTTCGCTCTTTTGACTACGGGCGGGCTGTACCTGAAAGGCCACCAGCAACCGTTCGATATTCATCGGGAGGCCCGAGAACCCGAATGGGGCGACCCCAGCTTTCGCATTATCCCCAGGGAAACCCTCACGGGAGAGGTCGCGCTTGCTCATACTCACTACAACCCGGTCGATGCGGAAGAGGACTTCAACATCCTGTTGCCGATACACAGGTTTCTCGAGTTGGAAAAACCCGGCGAGATCGGCTCGTTAGCACCCAGCGCCTACTCGGTAATGGGATATCAAGGACACCCAATTCCCGACTACACCCAGTGGCGGGAAAGATACGGTCCGGAAATGCTGGAGCGTATGAAATCCGAGGATGTTGAGGCATTGCTCCTGACCCCTGCTTGACCCGGCTGCTGTAAGGACGTGCTGGTTCTAGCGCGTATGTTTGAAGAGAGCGGCTTAAGCACAATTTTGGTTACCATGATGCCCACATGGGCAGAGCAATACGGAGTTCCGAGGGCGGTGGCGGTAGAGTTCCCTTTTGGCCATCCCTTGGGGTTGCCCGGACACCCGCTCATGCAGACAGCAGTGATCAATGACGCCCTAAAGGTGTTGAAAGAGGCTCAAGGGCCCAACACCGTGGTTCATCTTGACCATAGTTGGCCCGAAGACGAGGCGCAGTGGCGACGTCAGTGGCAGCCTACTGGCGCGTCACCGTTGATCGCTAAA
The DNA here is from genome assembly GCA_963665155.2 of Dehalococcoidia bacterium. Classification (GTDB taxonomy): domain Bacteria; phylum Chloroflexota; class Dehalococcoidia; order Lucifugimonadales; family UBA3495; genus UBA1141. The sequence goes on from OY761986.2 coordinate 588,508, forward strand.
CATTTGGACCAGATTCGGGCGATGCGTCCCAGGACGACTGGCTCGTAGTGCCTCTATAGTGGCTCTATGGATGGACGAATTACCAGCGCGTTCCCATTCGTCCCTGGTTTTCTTGCAATTGGCGCCGGAAGGTCCAACGTGACCGCTTCGCACTTCATCATCGAATTTCCGAAGGGGATTCCCACCGGCGGTGATGGTCTCAGTCGCATCTTCGAGAAAAGTCGGACAAGGCTGTACACTGCGTTCCAATGGTCGGGATAGTATCCGCCTCCTGTACAACTTCCACCGAGAAGCTCGTGACCACCAAATGTCCGATAGGCTTCATTAGCAATCAGGAGAAATCAGCTCCAAAGTCTCAGCTCCAAAGTCAAAAACCTCCCAACACTACTCGCCACGTTAATTTGACCCCCGGTCTTAGCTAACAGGGGTAGGTAAATGCTCAAACTACATACTCACGAGTGAAAATACTCAGAAGTCCCCCTTTACGAAAGGGGGACTTATTGGTGGTAAAAACCGGCGTTTCATTCGAGTCTCAGTAAATACCTACCCCTGTTAGCCCGGTCTTAAGGGACATCATGGGAATGTGTCTCTTGTGAAATGTCCTGGCACAGAACAATGACGGGCTGAATTTGGAACGGTGGTGATGAAGAAGGGACAGATAAAGATCGAGTACGCAATCAGGGTCAGTCACCGCGCCAAGCGGGTGGTCCTTAAAGTCGGAGCGAACGGCCTGGAGGTTGTAATTCCAAGGCGGTTCGCCAAGCGGAGATTGCCTGAGATCGTTGAGGCCAACCGGGCCTGGATCGAGCTTGAGCTACAAAAGGTCAAGGAGGCCCCTCCCCCTACCGCTCCGGACAATATTGACCTGGGCGCCATCGGTGAACCGTGGGAGGTTAAATATGCGCCAAAAACAGAAACCCGAATGCTGGCTAAGGAGGACGGCCCGCTTTCGCTTCTGATTGAAGGAGACACTGAAGATATCTTTCAGGTTTCGGCGGTACTAATTCGGTGGCTCCACTTGAAAGCTCATGCCCACTTGGTTCCTTGGCTCAGGGAAGTCAGCCAGGAAGTCGGTATTCCCTATGGCAAGGCGTCGGTCAGAGGACAGACCACTAGGTGGGCTAGCTGCTCCAAATCCGGGAACATCAGCTTGAACCGGAGCTTGTTATTTCTGCCGCCCCGCTTGGTCCGGCACGTGTTCCTCCACGAACTCTGCCACATCAAAGAGTTGAACCACGCTCAGGAGTTTTGGAGTCTTCTGGAACAATTGGAGCCTGAGAGCAAGACCCTGGAATCGGAGGTCAGGAGAGCGAGCCGCTACACACCCCAGTGGCTGTCCCTGCCCAAGCAGTTGACATCTTAAGCCCACTAGCCTCGCGAGGTTGCTATGGGTATTCCAACCGCACCGGGATATTTAGAGACCGACTGTGGCCATGGAGGATAGCTTGAATCTATTGAACCGTGGTTCTAGCTGCTATTTGATCGCTTAACATAACGTAACTGATACGCGTTAACTCACGTCGCCCTGACTACCCCGCCGAAGCAGGGCCTGTGGTGTGTATTGGCGGTAGTCGGAACAAGAAACTCCGGGCCCTGTTCTCAAGGTGGGCTGATTCGAGACCAGCGAAAGCTGTTAAATTTAGGGGCAACGGCCCTTTAAGCGATAAGGGTTCTAAATATCTCCTCGGCGTGGCTGAACAGTATGAAATGTCCCTCCCCGGGATAGACCATCATGGCGCAAATTGGGATTGCACCCGCATAATACTCACCCATTTGCATCGGTACGTTACGGTCGGCATCCCCATGCCAGACGTGGACCTTCATCTGAATGTCTTGAGCGCGAAACCCCCAAGGTCTTAGGAATGTTACGCCGTCTTGATAGGCGCCACTTTCACCGGTTCGAAACATTTCCCTCATGCCATCTAGTATTACAACGACGGTTCCTCTGGCAGGGCGATTTTCGAGAATGATTTGAACCTAATAACGTGATGCGATGAGCCTACCGCGATAGCCCGCTGGCAGCCGAATACGAAGGGGAAGACGAAATATTTGGTAATCCGTCGTTGTAATACTAGCAATCCGTTTCTGAATTCGGGCTCGGAAAGGACGGCCTTGTCCGCTTCAGGCAGCGCAGACAACTTCTCTTTCACAAACCTCTGAGGGCTGAAGCGCACCATACGACTTATTCTCCAGACGATCGGTTTCAGAACCCAGGGTGCTTTATTGCCAAACCAAAGGATGATCCGTCCGGCCCCAATCATCCCTCGAGTCGCTGCCGGACGATTCAGGGTCGCAATCCCGGCAATCATTCCGGCGGCCGCCAACCGGTGGGGAATCTTGTAAGCGCACGCCGCTACATAGGGCCCGCCAAATGACCACCCGGAGACCGCAAACCGATCAATGCCTAGAAACTCGGACGGAAACCCCGATTCTCCCCAAGCCGTCGTTTTCTTAACGTCGATTATCGAAGTAACAGTTGGTTATTGAAACGTATTACATATACTATTATACCGTATAAGACTGGAATACGTCTGCTTGGCGTAGCGCGAAACCCGGCCAATGGCTTTCCGGCCAGACCTCTAGTATTACAACGACGCTTTCTCAAATTGGTCAGTTTTGGGGCAGAAATCGCTTCGCGGAACGCAAGACCACAAAGCTGTCAGCCCACGCGCCTAACAGCCATGAAGAGGTGCTCAAGGCCCCTTTTTTGTGATCCGTCGTTGTAATACTAGGCTATCGGCCAATGCGGCCACATCGTCTGGCCAGTCCACTATTTTTCGGCCAGGCTTAAGGTCGGACAAGCCACACCCTGGACGGTCAATACTAATCACACGAGTGCCCAAGGATTGGGCAACATCATGGATGGGGCCAAATTCGAGCCGTGAACTGAGCCATCCGTGGAAATGAAAAATCGGCTTCCCTGAAGGGTCTCCATACTCGGCATACCCCAACAGACGTCCGTCGGCAAGGCGGAACTGCTTAGCAAGAACCGCCGTCGGTCCCTTTGCTGACACCGAACCGTACTTCGACATTATGGTTCTAATTCTCTGTTGCTCGCGACATAGAAAATTACGGTAATAAATGGAGTCCTGGAGTGTCAATGAGAGCCCAGGAGTGTCGGGGGTCCGATTCATTTACTTGTGGTTCGCAGAACCTCGACGGAATCACGGGATCTTATCAACCTGCGCCATTTTGCGCCGTGCGGACGAGAACGGCCACCCAAAGATGGATTTCACGTTCGGTCCTTGAAGCGACACTTAGATATTGCGGCTCCAATCCGAATAACCACGATCTTGTCGCTTCATTAACTAGGTCATGAACCAAGTCATGTGGAACCGGGTCATGTGGCCGACCCTGGGCTTCGACTGCCCCTAAACGAAGCTCTAACTGGTAGCGGCTAACCCGTCACCAATTTAACTGACGATATGATTCGAAGCCAGGGCTATTTGGAGGCCCATTCAGGGGGCCTAATGTACTTAGTCGTTGGGCTTGCGATTCAATGGGCCTTTTCACCGACAACGCCGGAGGCAGTACCAAGAAAAACAAGTACTGGCCCTAACTTGGACTCGTTCTACCGGATGGTACTCTTTGTGCTGCCCCCGTATTCGCTTATAGCTCCGTAATCAATACCCACATGGGCGCATTACCCAAAGCGTACGACTCTAGGGGTTCGAGCATACCGTTGCTCGTGTTGACCCTGTAGGAAGCGAGGCGGCCCGACTCCCGGCCAGCAGCGTAGAGGAAATTGCCTTGAGGGTCAAGGCTGAAAGCTCGGGGCACGGCTTCAGTGGGCACTTGTCCAAGTGGCGTAAGACGACCGCTTGAGGCTTCGACAGAGAAACAGGCAATGCTGTCGTGACCTCGGTTAGGCGCATACAGAAATTTTCCGGAGAGCGTAATTTGAATTTGAGAGCAAGAGTTTAGGCCGCTGAAATCAGCGGGCAGTGTGGAAACGGTCTGGATTGGAGATATGGTGCCTTGAGATGCATCGAAATTGTAGGCCGTTACGCTACAGCCTTGCTCGTTTGATGAATAAACCACGTCCAGTTCCGAGTGAAAACAGAGATGTCGCGGGCCCTCGGGCTCTGTGGGAGTAACTTTGAGCGGAGAGTTTGGCGTGAGGCTGCCAGCGTCTTCATCGAACTTGAACTGAAAAATGGCGTTGGGTCCCGTGTGCGCCCCCTCGGCGATGTGGGGAACCAGAGCAAACTTGTTAGACGGATCGGTCGTGATAAAGTGGGCGCCCGTGTCAGTTTGCAGCCACTCTGTTGGAGGGTGAGTTACTGTGCCGCCATTTCCAATGCGATGGACGGCTACTTTTTCCTGATAATAGTAGGCGGACAGCAGAAACTTCCCCTTGCGATCAGTAGATATGTGTACCGGGTCTCCATCCAATTGGATGGAGTTAATTGGTGAGATGTCGCCAGACTTTCGATCTATTCTAAAGCTGGATATCCCGAAACGTTCGGGGTTTCTGTTTCCTGCGAACAGATAATTCCTGTCCGGGTCTATCGCTAATGGCGCCGGCTGATTGACCGATATAGTGCCTTGCTCTTGCAGTTTGCCGGACGTGGGGTCCATTTCAAAGATAGCTATCTTGTCGTCATTTTGTACGGAAACGTACATAAAATAGGCCATGTAATCACCTCTGAGAACTGCTTGGTATCCCTAACAGAATTGACAGTCTAGCATAGGCGAGAGGTGTTTGCTGATTACCTTTACAATATCCTGAGATTCATTAGGCGAGGCCAATATGAGCGCCCAAATCCTGTAATATGCCTACGAAAGTTTCACGTATATGTGCGTCATCACGCAGATGTGCGCGATCACCTAGCCGTCACAGGGTGATAACGGAGCGGAAAGAGTCGAAGAAAGAAGCGATGGGGACCACGGTCACGGCCATTGCCATGGCCACCATATAGTTGGCTTCCACCAACGACGCAGCCCCATTTCCGCCGGGCCGGGACACATAGATCACCTCTCCCAACCGGGTCACCGCCACCACTCCCAGCAAGAAAGCGTACAGCGGCACTTTGGATATCAGTTTTCCAGGGGAGTCCCATTGGCCATGGGAACCATGTCGCCTAGGGCCAAGGTCGCCAGGGGAATGGTCGCCAGGATCACCAGGGTGGCCGGCAAGAACATGTTGTCTTTCTTGTTGACTTTCTTAGCTTGATTATCAGCCTTTTTCTCGTTCCCAGCTGGCTTGGCCAGGTGCTTCTTGATCTGAAAGATACTGGTCCAGCTCTCCTTTACTCCCCCAGCCAACTGGCGATTTTTCTGGCCGTTCTTCTTTTTGGCCCGGCTCTGCTTCACGCTGCCAACCACAAAGAACACGGTCAACAACAGACCCCCCACGGCCACCGGCAACTGCCGTAATATTCCCGGCAAAAAGCCCAAGGCCGGCAGCGCGAAGACCATCTTGCCCCTCACCGCCGCCGGGTTCACCACCTCGGTGGACTCTACAGCGTCCCCTCTGAGGATAAAGTTGCCGTCGTCCTTCCTGGCGATTATGCGGTGAAGAATGGGCACCCGCTCACCGCTGGCGGTGTCGAAGTAGTACTCCACCACATCGCCGGGTTCGTAGGAGTTGCTGGGAGCACCACGAAGGCGCCAGGGTCCAAGGTGCCCACCATGCTCTCGGTCAGCACGAAGTGGTAGGAGGTATCCCCGCCCAGGGAGGTGGGCAGCCAGGAAGGCAAAGATACCGCAAAGACCGCGATCAATATCAGGTACTTGAGCATCTTTGTTACCGCCTCACGCTGATGTCTATGTCATAGGCCTGGTCGGCAATGGACACCGACGGACTGATGCCCACCGCCACCGCCTCGGCCACATCGGCGGTGAAGGCAACCAGGGTAGACCCCGATTCCGAGGCCGCCCCCGAATTGACGGTGGCGTTTACGTTAAAGCTGGCGGTGGTGTCGCACACCACGTTGGCGTTCACTGCGGTGATGGTATCGGAGGCGGCTATGTTGAAGTCCAGCACCTGGCAATGAGGGACGTTGGTAGTGCCCCCGGCCAAGGCATTGACCGTTGGGGTGCTGCCGAAGGGAGCAGCGTAAGCCAGGGTTCCCCCCAATACCAGGACAACTGTCGCTATTATCGCTAATCTCATAATCCAACCCGCCGCCTTAACCGCTTTTGTTCCAACTGCCGAGCTATCACCAAGCAACTATTGCCAGATGGTCGTTTCCTATCATCCCGTTCTATCTGGATCTCCGTTTACCTTTAATGAGTCCTGGGGCATTCAAACTTGGGCGTTGACTCCTAGTATTACAACGACGGATCACAAAAAAGGGGCCTTGAGCACCTCTTCATGGCTGTTAGGCGCGTGGGCTGACAGCTTTGGGGTCTTGCGTTCCGCGAAGCGATTTCTGCCCCAAAACTGACCAATTTGAGAAAGCGTCGTTGTAATACTAGAACTCCGGCCGAAAAGTACCCTGACCTAGGCTGTCCCGATATACTGGGCAAGAGATTTAATAAATGGGTGTGGGAGGTTGAGGATGCTGGGAGTACGGTCGGCGCAACGAGGGCTGCTGGAAGCGGATCACCTGTACCTGGACTATGTGGGCCGGGGCTCCTTCTATGGCTTCCTGGCCTCCCTGCGGGGACAGCTATTTCGAGACGAAGAGTTCGCCGAGCTATATTGCCCAGACAATGGCCGGGATAGCGTGCCCCCAAGTCTGGTGGCCACTGCGCTGTTGTTGCAAGCCTACGACAAAGTCAGCGACGCCGAAGCCAAACAGCGGGCGGATTTTGATATCCGGTGGAAGGTGGCGTTGGGGATTGAGGTGGAGGACCGGCCCTTTGCCAAGAGCACGCTGCAGCTGTTTCGAGCCCAGCTGATCCTCCACGACCGGGTGCGGGCCGTCTTTCAGCGCAGCCTCCAATTCGCCCGGCAGACCGGATACCTGAAAGGACGCCGGATGAAGGTGGCGGTAGACACCACCTACATTCTGGGCCGAGGGGCGGACAAGGACACCTACAACTTGCTGGCCGACGGCATAGTCCAGGTAGTGCGGGCGCTTTCGGACCTGGATGGGACGCGGCCCGAGGAATGGGCCTTGAGACACGGTCTGGAACTCTACTTTGGCTCCAGTGTGAAGGGAGAGGCAGAGATTGACTGGGACAACCAGAAAGAGCGGCAAGCCTTACTGCAGAAGATAGTAGCCGATGCCGACCTGGTGTTGGAGCTGGCCCGTCAGGTCCAGGGTCAGTTCCCCGAGGAGAGCCCCCAGCGCCAGGGTATAGTGGAAGCGGCGGAGTTGCTGGGGCAACTGTTACTGCAGGATGTGGAACGCCAGGAGGATGGCCCAGCCCTGAAGGATGGGGTAAGCCGGGACCGCATCCCTTCGGTACACGACCCGGAGATGCGCCACGGCCGTAAAAGCAGCAGCAAACGCTTCGACGGACATAAGGCTGCGGTGGTGGTGGATACCGATTCCCAACTGGTGACCGCGGTAGACATCCTGCCCGGCAATGCCGGTGACAACACTGGAGTCCTGGAACTGGTGGAGCAGAGTGAGGAGAACACGGGCATAGCGGTGGAGGAGACTATCGGGGATGCGGCCTATGGGGATGGCGGGACGCGGCAGGCCTTTGCCGATGCTGGTCGGACTCTAATAGCCAAGGTGCCGGGTCGCCCTAATAAGGCCTGCTTCCCCAAGGAGGACTTCCAGATCGACTTGGAGGCAGGAACCTGCACCTGCCCAGCCGGTAATGTTACCCACACCCTGCGGACCTTCGGCACCCGGACCAACCGGTTGGGTCGGACCTACCTGGCCCGGAGTTTCCAATTCGACCCGGCGGTCTGCGGCGTATGCCCCCTGCGGTCCCAGTGCGTGGCGGCGCGGTACGGGGCGGGACGCACCGTAGCCCTGCATCCCCAAGAGGCGCTCTTGCAACAAGCCCGGGACTTCCAGCGGAGTGAGGGCTTTGCTGAATACCGTAGGCTGCGCCAGGCGGCCGAGCATCGCCTGGCGCGGCTGGCGCAACTGGGGGTCCGCCAATCTCGCTACTTCGGCCGAGCCAAGACCCGATTCCAACTACTCATGGCGGCCACGGTGGCCAACCTGACCCTGGTGGCTACCAAGATGGGGATGATATCTCCGGCTCCAGGCTCCTCTCACGATAAACCGGACCAGCAAGCCCCAGGGTCGCCCATCGTTACTACCCAATTCATATTGGCCGCAGCCAACTGGGTCACTCTTAGCCTCAGACTTACAGTCCACTGGTTATCCTCCACGCCATCCCGTCACAGCAGGGCTTTTCAGCCGGGTTTCTAGGCCTTCCCTACGGAGGGCCAGACCCTGTCTGGCACAGGGAAGTCGTGTGGACAGGGAGTCCCGAGTACATCCTTGTATATCGTTCTATAAAAGAGAGAGTCTTTCTTCGCCTCTCGTCTTTTCCTCGCATACCCACGGAGTTCACTCTCGCCTAATCCGGGTGCGTGCCATCACGTGCTATGTACGGGAGGTTGAGCCTCCCCCGCTTCAGCGCCTGGGCCTACCCTCACCCGTCCGGGTGCGCACCATCAATTAGCTGGTAATTACCGTTGCTCCTCTGGCTCCGTGTTTTGGTTCGCGCCCGCGCCCGCGCGTTCATCAATTCCTCGCCTCGTGTCATAAGAATGCTCCCTGGCTCCCAAGGCCAACAAGCGGAACAACCAGCAGAAAACCTAGGGGTATCCCTCAAAAACGTGGGGGGAATTCCCCACACAAAAACACGGGGTGCCAACACCCAATATGCGGGTTGTCTCTCTATGGCTGGTTAGGTGCTGACATGTAGTCTTGGAACCGTGACCCCATGGGAGTCCTGAAGAATCTTGGCGGGGTGACGCACCATTGTCTAGACGCTGGCCGGACGCCATTTCGGTGTCTCGTTTGATCAAACGAATTCGTGCTGTCCCGCTCTCCCCTTGCGTAGACCCCTGCTCGAAATATACTCGTCCCGCCACGCATTCCTCGATTGAGTCAGGGCGCAACTTCCACCCACTGGCTCAGCCAAGGAAAGCCGCCATGAGCAAGCTGACGGTGGTCCAATCAGCAGAATACACTAGCAGCCTATCGCCCAACCGGCAGACTGGGAATCAAGACAGGCTCCCGAGTCACTATCACAAACGATACCGCTCAGTAGTCAAAACTAACCGCCTAACGGTGATTTCAGATGCCACAGTTTCGTCACCACAACGTGAGCATACGTCCTCCAGTCCCGACGTAGACGTTGAGCTGTAAGCTGAGGAATTCTGCGCCCACCATCTCTATCAATAGGAAGCACCCTGTAACGCATCCCGGATGATCGTCTATTGTCCTCGCCTCTTCCGGAAGAGGGTCATATCGAGTGCACGGGATGCCAGCGATTGCCTTGTATGAGGGTCTAAGCCGTTGTTAGAGAGTTGGTTTACCCGCAGGGGTACAACCCGGAATCTGCTTCAAATCAACCATAAGACGCGCGGGAAAATATGCCGGCTGTTCAGGAATGACTCGGAGACAATGTGCGGGGGAAAGAGATAGCGCCGATTGTTCTCGAAACGGCCTAACGTACTGGATGGCTTCGATTAATTGAAGGTCTCGAGGCTGGATGAATTGGGCACTTGAATCTTTGACGCCGCCGAAATAGAAAACCCCCGCTATCGCGGGGGCTACTATTGCCGATGCATCATTTATTCATTCAAGCCCAGAACTCGAAGCCGGGGATTTAAAGCCCGGAAATTGCGACTTCAACGGGCTTCAGATCGGTGACCTCGATGTTGTTAATTGGAACGACGTCGGTTCTTTCGTCCATCGAATACACGGTCAACAGAAAAACACCGTATGAGCCGCCGCTAGTAGCTTCGATTTTGTAGTCTCCAAGTGCGCCTGGAATCCAGGTGACGGTTATTCCCGTCACTTCGGTACCTTCTAGGTCAAACCCGATCGTGTTTGGCTGGTGGCTGGATGACTCTGATGAAAATATGTCCTTGTTTGTAATGTTGCTAGCGTAGACTCCTACTGTGGACTTCAAGAAGAAAACTGCGACAAACAGCAGAATCAGTCTCATAGTCCCCCTATCGACATCCGGGGTGGCCTCAGGACATGCTTTTCCATCGATTCGCTCTTATAATGGCGCCGATGCGATGGCTTCAGTCGCTGTTTTACCATTCGGCTGGCCTATTAGCCCAAGTTCTGAAGGGCTTTGCTTTTGCGCAGATAAGCGAGGCTGTGTTCGGCTTCGGCCACTCTTATCTTGCTGGCATTCATCAATGTGAAGTGCGACTCGAAAATATCCCATCGGTTAGGACTTTAGATTTCTTCGGGTAGTTAATTTTCCAATAACTGATCTGTGGAAAGTACTCCCGTCGCGCGCAGGTACATCAAAGCCGCGCGGACCCGTGGATGTTTAGCTTCGTCGTTGGAACTAAGCAGGGTGCTGTAGATGTTGTTGATGTGACGCTCTACAGTCTTCACATCTCTGGATAACACGCCGGCTATGGTCTCGTTACGGTAGCCTCGGGATACCCAATGAAGAACCTCCAGCGCCCTGGGGGACAACTCTCGAAGCATGCTGTTCTGGGAATCCCCGTTCTTAAGAAGCTCTTCCATAACGGTTGGGTCTACTATCATTCGGCCTTCGGCCACTGAAGTAATGGCATGGGTAAACTGATCAACCGTATCGATGGTATGTTTCAGCAGATAAGCCCTGCCCACGGAAACATCCCGGGAATACTCCCGAAGCGCCTTGATGCCGTTGGAGTCGTAATAAGCGAACAGCAAGACATTGGCATTTTGGGGCAAGCGTCGCGCAGAGATTCCAACATTTCCACGGTGGAGGGGCGTAGTGCTTTCACCCCAAGCAGCATAACTTTGGGACACAGGTCTTGGGCTGCCTGTATCAATGCTTCGCTGCTGGTATCGGTCGAGCTGCCTAACAGACTGACTGTCGGTTGTTCTGCAAAGAAGGCCCCGAAAGCCTGCAACAATATTTCCTGCTCTTCGGCCATAAACAAGGTCACTGCGTTAGTCTGGGGGAGGCTCGGAACGGAAGGAATTGTCGGAGCGGAAGGGGTTGAAGGAATGGGATTTCTGAACTCTTCGGCAGGGGTGTTAGCGAGAGCGGACTTTGATTGGAATTCAGGTGCCGCATTTTCTATACTCTGCACCGAAATCGTCTCGTCGCCAGTCGCATGCGTCCCGGTTACATCTGGGTTTGCTGCATGCTGGCCGGTTGCGTGGATCATGGAAGCTATTTTTGCGAGGTGTTCGTCCCCGAGACCCAAGTTTCCCAAATAGTCGGTCAACTCAGCGGTTACTTCGGCCTGGGTCCGACTTTCCTGCCCGATGCCATTGCCGTTTCTAAGTTCATCCGAGCTAAGTTCCGTCAGGCTAAGTTTCGTGAGTTCTGCCATTGAATTATACATTTGCCACCGTACCCCTCTCCCGTGTTGTGCCTTGTCCTTCAGTCATTCGACCCGACCCTTCTCACCGGATACCGACGTAATCTACCCCGGCTCGTTGCGTTAGATTATGGTGACTTGAGGGATTTCCCAAACCACCATTCGAGGTGATTTGCCGGGTGATAAAAGGCCTAGTCATTAGGGACTAACTCAAACGAGTGAGAAGGATCCAACCCTGTCGTCGGATCCGGCTCTGAACGCCTATTCCCTGCTCACCGTCGTTCTGGAGTGAAGGCCAGCACCCAGTGAATTACTCCTTCCAAGCATGCGCTACCCCGTAATGCATAACTGTGAAATGGGCTGTCAAGTTATCGCCTGTAGGCTCGCAATGGAAGAAGATCCTCCCACTCTGGGACTACCGGGATCTGCAATTTAGTGTGAGATTGGCAGCAAGAATGGAAATCACTCAACCCAGGGGTTTGAGGCGCGCAATTGAATGTAGCTGGAAGGGATTAGCCCGAAATGATTAGTAAGCCCAGAAAAGGGTTAGGAGGCTTCCCTAAAACAATCGAGGGTGTTCCCTCGTTTTAGCATTTGGGCTTGGATAGGACCGATCAGGTCTCGTGCAACGGGCTTGGTTTATTCAGATTCTTCTGGCAATTTTGTAATCAATTCAAGCCGGGAATTAGAGCGCCCTAACTGCAGAAGCCCAGTTCGGCATTTCCACCACCTCGGTTTAGGGACGACAATTGCGGGCCGGTTTCTCCAACGGGTCAGCGCCGATGGCATTATTAGTCTTTTTGACGCCTTCTATAGTCCCAATCCCCGGCTTTCGTAGGGTTCGGAGCGACCGTCCGGATTGGCCAACCCACACGTGAAAACTCTTTACTTGGCCACACCAAGGATGTAGCATACGTGCGGCTACAAATGCATGTGGCCAACTAGGTAAATTCAACCTCCTATGTTCCCCTAATACTTCGGGAGCATAATACACAGTGGCATTGACCAGGAGACAGTATTATGAGTCAACAACAAGAGGCGCGCTCTACCCTGTCGGGGCCCGCCATAGATCCGTCCTTCGAACGTGAACTAAATGAACTAGTTGCCCTAGCACAGAAAGGGCACCAACTCGGTAGCCAATTTTTCAATCCATCAGACCAATGGCTTATCGACCGGATGCCCATTCTACAAGACGTCCCAGCCAGCCAACGAGACGAACTCTTAAAGGAAGCTGAGCAAATTAATGCCCAGGCCGAGGAAGCAAACGCAGCGGGGCGAGCGGCATCCCGGGCTTGGCCCGAGATTGTGGTCCGGTTGGACAGCGGTGGCCTGGCGTTCTTCAGCCAATTGGGAGTCGTCCGACGCCCCGACTTGACCAAATATTTTATAGATGGCTTTAGCGCTAATCGCGATGCACTGGCGTTCACCGAAGATAATCAAGCCCTATTCGCCGAAGTGTTCAACTACATAAATAAAGCGCTTGTAAAACATCTGGAGGCTGGGGACACGATAATTCAGACCGACAGACAGGTGGGAGATGCTCCCGGCCGGTCCTTCCACGCGCGGCAAATGCTATTTGGCGCAAGGTACCTGCAGATTCCTATTATGTGGCGCCAATTGACCTTTGAGTTGCCCGAGGCCAATCGGCAGGATACTCCGGACATTTTGGAAATATCGATTCCCAATTGGATGGAAGATCTAGGATTGCCCGACGCACTTAAATCCCGGATTGTCGAATCCGGCATAACCCAATTGGTATTTAAAGCGCCCACCAAAGGGCTATCCCTTCACTTGGGCTTTGATTATGTAGGGGAACATAAGATGGGGCCCTTGTCGGTGGCGATGTTCCTGGTTAAACAGGTAAACGGCATTGCAATCCAGGCTGCCCTCAGCCTTGCGCGGGTCAAGAACCTTGAAGGTAAAATCAAGAACACCGCTCTTTTGACCGTGGGACCGTCGCTGCACGGCAAGAGCACCCTCACCATCATGCTCGAGTTAGCCAATAGCCAGTTAAGCAAGAGCTTAGGATTGACCACCGATCCGCTGGAGGGGGTCTATCCCATGAACGACGACATCGTGCTTCTACAGCCCCTTAAAGAACCTATAAATACCGAAATAGATGGGAAACCCATAAAGATTTCCTTTGGCATAGATGGCACAGAAAACGATTTCTATGCCATGCCTTTCGGTCTGAATGAGGCTGAGGACCCCATAACTTTTGAGGCTGTGCGGGGCACTGCTGAAGCACCGAACACCCAGGAAGTGCTGGAAAACGTCCCTATCGTGATAGATGACGCAACGCCGAATTTCCTATCCAACCCGGTGCGCAACATGCGGGTTACCCTTTCTCGTTCCCGCTTGGTTGCCAGAAAGGGCGCACAGCACCTGATCGAAACCATCACCAATGGTCGGGAAACCAACTCGGTCCATGTGCCTATGGAGAACACGGATAGAGTGTTTTGGCAAGCAGTCATGCGCCAGAATACAATCATACCTCCGCTGCGCAAACTTAACTTGAAGCAGTACATTCGGGTGCTGATGTACGGTGAGGCGGTCCAGATGGGAGCGGCCATTGGCGCTATCGGCCGACCCTACGTTGAGTACTTTTCCGACCCTTTCATCATAGGTCTGGAAGATGACAACGCCAATCTCATGTACCGGGTCCTCCAACAAATGGAGAACGAAGGCCTGCCTTTCGAGTATTATGCATTCAACACAGGCGGAGTGGGGGCAGACACCAACGACGAAGCCAGCGGCGAGAAATACCGGAAAATCACAAGGGATTTGACGTTGGTGCTCCAAGAAGCATTACTCAGGGAAGCCGTGAAGTTCGAATACGACAGTGTATTGGGTTCCGACATTGCTGTGGCCATAGTGGATCACAACGGCAAGGAAGTTACCAACCTTCGAAACGACTGGCTGGCGAAGAATATTTATGGCCAGGAAGAGTACTCCCGGCGTATGACGGAAATTGGCCGTCGGCGGTACTACAGCCGAGATGCCCAGGACAAGGCTGGAATTTTACGCTATACCAAAGTATACGATGAGGTCATGGACCTAAAGGACATACCAGCACCAGCAGAAGAGAGAGAATTGGCCTGGCTCATGTCCTTCTATTGGAATGTAGACCAGGCCTATAACACACTGTCGGATTTGGTCCAGCACCGCCAAGAGGGTCAGCGACCCAACGACCGCATGTTGGCCGAATTGCAAGCCGTTTATCAGGCCGGAGTGAGCCAAGGTCTGGTTCTGCCTGCCAACGCCATTCGTGAATTGCCTGACCTGGGCTTGAAAAGCGCTAATTAACCCGATGTGCATGTTTTAAAACTTGGTTCAAAATATATTGAAATTCCAGGGCCAAACACCTCTACTAGAATTAGACAGTTCCCGTGGAGGTGTGTGGTGGACCTGGACATGTTTATAATAGCAGTCTTTTGCCGGATGGATGATGCGTTGAAGACTCTGTTTCAAGAAAAACCGTTGCGCCAACGTGGGCCTGCTCCGGTGTTGTCCGACGCTGAGGTTTTGACCATGGAGGTGGTGGGAGAGTTTCTGGGGTTCAGCCAAGACACTGCGCTCTTTCGCCATTTCCGCCAGCATTATCGTCACTTCTTTCCTGGTTTGGAGCGGTTGCATCGCACCACTTTCGTGCGCCAAGGCGCCAACCTCTGGAAGGTCAAGGAGTGGGTGTGGCAGCATTTGCTCGGCTCCATCCGACACAATCCAGCCTTCGCCTTGGTGGATAGCTTCCCCCCTTCCAGTCTGTCAGTTCGCCCGGGCCTACCGCTGCCAGCGGTTCCGTGGGGAAGCCGCTTTTGGGAAGGATAGCCTGTTCCGGCAGACCTTTTACGGCTTCCGAGTCCACGAACTGAGTGTTGTCCCCCAACTAGCGGCAGGAACTCGAGGGCTGCTGGTAGGTGACCGCAATTACTGGTCTCCGCGTCTGACCGAGGAGTTGCGCCAAGATGGGGTGACTTTAGTGGCACCCTTTGGGTCCAGGAAGAGAGACCCTTGGCTTCGCTTCAGCTCTACTCTCAGTCGCCTGCGCTACCGCATTGATACCGTCTTCGGCCAACTGGTGGACCGGTATCAGGCCAAGCGGGTCTGGGCTCGGGATGACTGGCATTTGCGTGCCCGTTTGCTACGCAAGGTGCTCAGTCATACTGTTGCCTTCTTGCTCAACCAGTCCCAAGGGAATTCACCATTACAATTAACTAAGAACTCCCAACAAATTGAACTGAGTTAATCTTGGCGCTAGTGGTCGGTTGGCTGTATCTTCCCCTAGTGAGGAGGGGAGGCTGATGGCGAAACCACTGGTAGATGATGAACTATGGAAATTGATCCAACCCGTATTGCCTGTACCAAGGCCCAGACGATGGCGCTACCCTGGCCGGAAGCGCCTGCAGAACCGTCGGGCACTGACCGGCATCTTGTTCGTCCTGAAGAGTGGCATTTCCTGGGAGATGTAGCCCCAAGAGATGGAGTGTGGCTCGGGGATGACCTGCTGGCGTCGTCTTCGAGACTGGCAGGAAGCTGGAGTTTGGCAAAAGCTTCATGAAATGTTTCTGGCCAAACTGCGAGAAGCCGACCAGATTGACTAGTCTCGAGCTGTGGTGGATAGCGCCTCCATCCGGGCGGTTGGCGGAGGGGGAAACTGGGCCCCATCCCACTGACCGGCGCAAGCCGGGGAGCAAGCACCACCTGATTACCGACGCCCAAGGGATCCTGTGGCCGCCATCTTGACGGGCGCTAACCGTCATGATGTAACTCAGTTGCTGCCCTTGGTGAAAACCATTCCGTCCATTCGGGGCCAGGTAGGACGTCCACGCCGGAGACCAGACCAAGTTCAGGGAGACCGAGCTTATGACTCGGAACCCCACCGGCAGGCGTTGCGATCGCTGGGGATCGAGCCGGTCCTGGCCAAACGCCTTACCCAGCACGGGAGTGGCCTGGGCATCCATCGGTGTGTAGTGGAGCGAACCCTGGTGGCTGCACCAGTTCCGACGGCTGCGGGTTAGCTATGAAAGGCGAGCCGAGATTCATGAAGCTTTCCTTTCCTTCGGTTGTTCCCTCATCTGTTTGACAAGGTCCAAATCAATTTGTTAGGCGCTCTAAGACTAATCCGGCTTCACTTGCCGATAGGGCTCCGATGCACGGTTAGGCCAGCTGGTTGCAAAGGGTCCAAGACTCTTAGCGAATGGTTCGATAAACTCACTATGAACGGTCTAGATGATGACTTGGGCCAATAGTTCGACAGGCTCACTACGAACGGTCAAAGTGATGACCTGGACGCATATTTCGCCAAGCTCACTACGAACGGTCAAAGTGATGACCTGGACCCATAGTTCGACAAGCTCACTACGAACGGTCAAAGTGATGACCTGGACGCATATTTCGACAAGCTCACTACGAACTGTCTAGGTGATGATCTGGGCCAATAGTTCGACAGGCTCACTACGAACGCCCTCGCCAACCATTGGCGGCGGATATTACTTTCGGTTGCTCATCCACTCTTCGTGGTCAGGCACATCTTCGCCCACCACATACAAGAAATAGTAACTGACCGTGTCTCCCATGAACTTAAACTGCTTGCGCAGGTCTTTAACCGTAGCCGCAAAGTCGGGATGGGAGCGAAGGTAGGAGCGAAACCCGGCATGCTATTGGTCCAACTCCAGCATCTTCCGTGCATTGGTAACAATAGCCTCAAGCTTTCTTCGGTTGCGGATGACCCGTTTGTCCCCCACCAGTGCCCCGATTTGGTCCGGGCCGAAGGCCGCCACCTGTTCGGCATCGAAATTGCTGAACGCTTCACGAATTCCCGGCCACTTGGATTCCACCACCCGCCATGATATTCCCGACTGAAATACTCCCTTGCTGAGAATTTCCAGGTAGTCTCCCAGAGTTTGGGGGTCGATCTGTTTCGGTGCGGTAAGTTCAGCAAGAGAATACCTCAATCGTCGGATGTCTTCGATATGCCCCTCAACCAAGCCCAATGGGTTAGCTACTTCACGGCTATTAGGAAGAGGCGCCTGAAGGGCAACAATGTGCTGCCGTCCCCCCGGCGGATGTAGGCTTTGCTGATGGGTGCCCGGTAAGCTTCCAAGAACGCTTCTTTGTCGGTGTCGTCTAGCAATGCCAGAAGTGGGCCTAGGATGCTCCCCTTGGTCCATTCCACCACGGGATCATCGCCTTGCAGAACATGCAAGTAGCTGGTTTCCCAGAAGTCCAACCGGGTCGCATGAGGGCTTAAAATGTCGTAGTAAGCCGTAGGATCCAGCACCGGTTGCTCCCGCAGTTCAGGCTCCAAGAGTTCTCGCCAATGACCCGCCCGCGCTGTCTCGGCAATCAAGGTATGGGTCGGGGCCGAGAAATTGCCTGGCATCTGGACAGCAAGAACACCGCCGGGGTTCAAGCCTTGCATCAACCGAGGGAACAGCATCTCGTGATCATCCAGCCAATGCAAAACAGCATTGGAGTAGAGGAAGTCGGCAGCAGGTTCGGGAGTCCAATCGTTAAGGTCTTGTTGCTGCCAAGCCACCTTGGTGTCCAATGCGGCAGCCCTTTCCAGCATGGTTTCGGAGGAGTCGATGCCAGTGACGTTTGCGCCGGGCCAGCGCTCTTGCAGCATGGCCGTAACAGTGCCAGTGCCGCAACCCAAGTCATAAATGGTAGACGGGTCCTCCAAAGGGATGCGGGACAGCAGGTCCAAGGCGGGCTGCAATCGCTCATTGCCGAAACGCAGATATTGGGTAGGATTCCAAGTGCTCATCTCTGGTCCTTTCACCGGTGGCCGGCAATTTCTCAGCCCCGACCCATAGTCCCAACCCATACATCAAATCCAAAGATCAGGGTTGACCGCTCACCTGGCGCCTTATGTTAGAATCTTGGCCACGCTGCCGTTCAAGGGCGGCGCTCGTCAAACTCATATAATATACTCACTGTTCCAGAATAAGGAAACTAAGCTCGTAAATTAATCCCAGAAAATTAATCACCGAACAAAGGAGGCCGCATGGAAACCGTCCGTCTATTAGAGGAGCACGAGTTCCCCCAGGAGTTACAGAAATATTTCGAGGGGACCAAGACTTGGTTCGGCATTGACTACATTCCCAAAATGAGCAAGGTTATTTCCTATGCGCCTGAATTTGCCAGCACCCACGGGCGTTGCAGCCGCCGGGCAATGGTGGACGGTGATCTGAAGCGCAAGCAAAAGGAGATGATCGCAGTGGCGGTGAGCGCCGTAAACGCCTGCGAATATTGAACTGTTGCTCACACCACAGCCGGGAAGCTTGTGGGTTATTCGGATGACGCATACTGGTACGAGGCTGCTTACGTTTACGGCGTGACCCACGGCATCAATGCGGTTGCCGACGGTTTGCGCCTCCCCTTGGAGTATTCCGATACTCCGGCCAGGAAACCGTTAATCAAGGCCATTGAGTTTGAGGACGCCTCGGACCGACTAAAAGACATCTACTCGGACATTATGGCCTTTTATCAAAGTGAACAAATTCCCGTGATATTCAAGACGTTGGCCCACGACGAGGGTTACTTGAGGGACTATTGGGGAGCGGTCCGATTTGTGTTCAGCGATGGGAAACTGAACCGTCTAACCAAAGAGACTCTCGCTTTCGCGGCGTCAATGGCAGCCAAGTCGGACTACGGTGTGGACCTTCATTTGGCGGAAGCGAGACGTTTGGGTCTGAGTGAGAAAGGGGTAATGGAAGCGGTGCAGGTGGTTCAACTATTCAGCGCCTACACTAAAATCGCAGATGGGTTACAACTCAGCCCAGATTTCGACCCGATGAGGGTTACCTAGCGACATATTAACCGCAGAGTGCGCTGAGACCGGAGAGTTTATATTTTGGTTTCATCTCTGCGTACTCGGCGCGCTCTGCGGTGAAGACCCCGTCTCACGCCTAAGACGGCGAGTAGTCGAGGGACATTAGCTCGTCCCACCGATGATAGAAGCGGCGGTGGTTGTTTTCGCTCATGGCGTAGTCGCTGGCCCACCCTCCCAGTTCTTGGTCGAAATGATCGTGCCCCAGTCCCATTTGATTGTTCAGGTCCATCCTTCTCGACAAGTAACCCCTGCCGGTGCTGGTGCACTCCTGCCAATTATCCATGTCATCTTGCTCAAAGGTGCCAGCGGGACTGTGGGCCCTCATGGACGCCAACCTCAAGGCCTCTTTTATTTCCGCGGGAGCATCCCTATCCACGTAGCTAAACGCCCAAATCTCTATCTGCCCCGGACCCCTGGGATGAAGAACCCGAATCTGCTGGGCGATGGTTCGGATCATTCCAAAATTGGGGAATACCGTGCCGACTATGGGATTGGCCAGGTTCCACCGGTGGCCCAGCCGCTGTTTCGCCTCGTTCCTTACCTTTTCTTCGTAGCCCTTGATTTGTGGCACAGCCGCCGCGGAGAACTCGCCGGTGCCCCGGGATATCAGACAGTGACCGTTGCCCGGTGAGATTATCTGACCCTGCAGGCCAGACCCGCGTTGTTGCCGGTTGCGCGACTCGGAGGTAGTGCCGGTCCGTAAAGCCGACAGGTGGCTCCATGCGACATGATAGGAGTCCCCGGCAAAATTCTCGGCGGGGAATTTCCAGTTGCAGGGCACAACCGATTTGTGGACGCCTCCAATGATTTCAACGCCGCCCTCCCGGCGTCCGAAAAAAGCATCCAGGTACCAGGTCATCTCCCCCAGATAATTCAACAAAGAAGGAGCATCCGGGTCGAAGGTGGCGAAAAACAAGCCGTTGTAGCTGTCCAGTTGAGCCACCGGCGTCAGGCCCCACTTGCCTCTGTCCAATCCCTGCGAGCCCGAATCCTGCGAGCCTGAATCCTGATAGTAAGCGTCATGCAAGTTAGGCACGGTCGCCAAGCGGCCATCGTTGCCGAACCCCCAACCGTGGTAGGAGCAGGTAAACCTGGCCGCGTTGCCAGCATCCGCGCGGCACAACCTGTTTCCTCGGTGGGGGCACACGTTTAGAAAAGCGTTCACCTTTCCGCCCGTATCTCGCACCACCAGCACCGGGTCCTCGCCCATGTAGGTAGTGAAGAAATCCCCCGGATTCGGGATTTGGGATTCATGGCAGAGAAAGAGCCAACAACGAGCGAATATTCTTTCCAACTCCTGTTGATAAATTTCGTCCTCAACGAAGATGCGCCGGGACACCAGGCCTTTTTGTGTATCGACCAAGCCGTTATGAGTCATGACTATCGCTGACTCCTCACGCTACGATTTACGGAGCATCCAGCATGTTATTTAACATAGCGCATGTATAGCACGCACCATGTTGAGGGTCAAGCGGAATTGGAAAGCTGTTATTTCAAACACGAACCGTTATCCCAACGGGTATCCCAACTGTTATCCCATCGTAGGCCGGGAACTAGAGAGTGACTCGACCGCGCGAATACCTGGGCTCCGGCCGACGAACGATAACAACGCTAGGGCATCCAACACCCGGCGGACATGCTGTGGACAACGGTTATGGCTACGAGTGACATTGCCCCATTGTTTTTCGACACCGGAGCAACGCACTGATTAGGGACCTCGAACCAATTTAAGCCCCAACTAATCCCCAAAGAGGTTCAACATGGTGGGCCGAGAAGAACTGCTCGGCAGAGCCAGAGAGCTTGTCCCTACGCTCCGCCAGAGGGCCGCTCTCACCGAGGAGTTACGCCGCCTTCCCAAGGAGACTGTAAGCGATCTTCATTCTGCCGGAATAATGCGGGCCGCCCAGCCAAAGCGATTCGGCGGGTTCGACTTGGACTACGAAATCGTTTTGGAGATCGCTTACGAGCTAGGCCGGGGCTGCGGGTCAACAGCTTGGTGCTACTCCATTTGGGCCAGTCACAATTGGGTGGCCGGAATGTACTCGGAGAAGGCCCAAGAAGAATATTGGGCAGATTCGATGGGTACCCTGTCCTCCACTTCGTTGAACCCGGCAAAGGCCACAGTGAGCCCGGTGGACGGTGGAGGATACATCCTGAGCGGACGTTGGAGCTTTTCCAGCGGTTGCGACGATGCGGGATGGGCAATGCTGGCAGGTATCAGCTCGGAAGGTTTGATGTACATTCTGGTGCCCAAAGCCGACTTTGCTATAGACGATAACTGGTTCGTGTCAGGCCTCAAGGGAACAGGGAGCAAAGACATTACAGTTGAGAATGCTTTCGTACCTGAGCACCGAGCATTACCCCAGATTGAATTACAAGAGGGGCGCAGCCCCGGCCGGGACCTGCACGGTACTCCCAACTTCCGCATTCCTCACCTGACCATGTTTCCTTACACACTAGCGGCCCCGGTATTGGGGATGGCGCGGGGTGCCCTTGGGGAATTCGAGTCGCACATGGCGGAGCGGGTTGTCTACACCACCGGCGAAAGACTGGCGGAGTCGGCACCGGTGCACATCCGGTTGGCCGAGGCTGAGGCTGAGGTTCATGCGGCGCAACTGATTATGCGTCACGACTGCAAGGAAGTGTTCGCTCTTGCCAGAAAGAACGAGTTGCCCACGCTGGAACAGAGAGCCGGTTATCGGCGAAATCAAGCCTACGTTGCCAAGCTGAGCGTTCAAGCGGTAGACCGCTTGTTCGAGGCCAGTGGTGGGCACACTCTGTTCGACTCCAGCCCAATGCAACGGTTCCACAGGGACGCCCACGCCGCTACCCACCATTTTGGGCTTTCCTGGGACACGGCGGCTGAGCAATTTGGCCGGACGCGATTGGGGTTGGGACCCAAGGGCGCAGTCAAGATTTAGAGGCTAGGATTAGGGGCTAAGATTTAGTAGAGATTCAGCACGAATTTATCAGAGGTTTTAGCATGGATTACACAAAACAAACCATCGGCAACGTCGAGATTCTGGTCATTCACGACGCAGAAATTGCCCTACCCTTTAGCCGGTCATTCCCCGATGTTCCGGCTGAGGCTTGGGTGCCATATCAGGAACGGTTCCCCGAAGCATACAGCGGCACCGAATTCATGCGTGTCCACTTCGAGTGTTACTTGATACGCTCCCAAGGCAAAACGCTGCTTGTGGACACTGGTCTCGGCTCGGCCACGTCCAATCCGGGCACAGTCACCAATGTTGGAGGCGGCACCGAAGGGCAGCTATTGAGCCGGCTTCAATCGGCTGGTCTGCAGGCCATCGAAGTAGACACGGTTTTCCTGACCCACTTGCACCCGGACCACGTGGGTTGGAACATGACTAGAAGCGACGCTGGCGAAACCGTCACTTTCCCAAATGCCCGCTACATTGGCAACCAAGCAGACTGGGACGCCTTTAATACACCCAAAGACTCGGAGGTGTTCGGCTACGATTGGTGGGAAGACACGGTGGCTCCGCTGCGGGAGTTGGGAGTGCTGGACCTAGTGACCGGAGAAACCCAATTGACCAGCGAAATCACGGCGATTCCCACCCCCGGCCACACACCCGGTTCCATGAGCCTGGCCATAGTTTCCGGAGGCGAGAAGGCATTTATCATGGGCGATGTTTTCCACGGTCCGGCGCAGGTCACGGAAACTGACTGGGTGTTCCACTATGATGTCGACCCCGCCTTGGCCGTCCAGACAAGAGGGCGGATGCTCGACCGTATCGAAGAGGAAAATGCGGCTATGGCCATATGCCATCACAGCGGCGATTTACGACAAAAAATATTAAGGGCTAGGTTCAACTGGCCTTGCGCCATTGTATTTCCGGGGATATAACTAGAATGACTGGCCACGCACCATTAAGGGAAACGACGGGACCGGGATGCCCGATCAAACTCGAGATTCTCAGTCACGGCGTTCCTCAGAATGGCATATCCAATCCGATATCCCATTCTGAGGAACCTGCCGCCTACAGCCTGTGTAGGGCTGGTATGACTTCCTTGCCCACCAAGTCAATGTACTCCATTACCTCTTCCTGGGGCATTTCGGGGTAAAACAGGCGGATCATTACGTCGGTGAATCCCATCTGTTTGTACTCCTCAATCTGCTTGATACACTCTTGGGGGGTGCCCACCAAGAACGTGTCATCCATCAAAGACTCATGGTCTCCGGTGACTTTTCTAGTCAATTCCTCGTCCGTTCCTCCGAGACCGTGTTGGGCATATGCTTCGTATTTCTTGACTACTCCCGCGTTTGCTTTAAGCAGCGCTTCCTCACGGGTGGGGGCACAGAAAAACTCACGCACCAGAACCATGTCCTCGGGTACCGGCTTGCCGCTCTCTTCCAAAGCCTTATGGTAGACATCGATCTGATGCCGGATAGTTGCCTTGGACTGGGCTGGGCCTATGTACAAGATATCGCCCTCTCGGCCCAAACGGCGCACTGCTGGGTCGCTCATAGCGGCCTGCCACACCTTGGGGTAGGGCTTCTGGTAGGGTCTGGCCGTAGGTCTGGCATTGGTCACGTTGAAATGCTTGCCGTGATGCGTTACTTCGTCCTCGGTCCAGAGGCGTCGCATGAGGCGTAAGGATTCCGTAAGCCTCGATCCCCGGTGGGCCAGGCTGGTGCCCATGGCTTCAAATTCCTCGGGCCGATACCCCAATCCGATGCCAAGAATAAAGCGTCCCTCGCAGATATGGTCCAGCGTGGCGACTTGCTCCGCTACATCCACGGGGTTCAACCGTCCTTAGCCGAACCGAAGGGCTCACCACGAACGATTTTTGATAGAACGGCTTTGGTAGCAATCTTTAAGTCGAGCGTGTCAATTAGTTATGAATCACCCTGCCAAGCTGCGACGCTCCTCGAACTCGGCGCGGGCTGCTCGCAACAATTCGGGGTTTTCCAGGAAGTCGCAAGCGGTCAAAGACAGGGATTTAGCCACGGCAATCGCATTGGAGCAGGCCAAATCCGTGATCGCCGTCTCGGTCATTTCTCTGGAGTGGGAGGGCACCGGCTGGTCGCTCACCGCATACCTAAGCTCGAATGATGGCATGACCTGGCTGACGTTGCCGAAATCGGTGGATGCGGCGCTGCCCTGCCGACCGGGGAACGGTTCGTCGAGGGGAATTCCCACGGCCAAAGCGTTGGCCCGCAGGGTGTTAGCCACCACCGAATTAGGCCGAACGTTTTCGTAGAACGGGTAGAATTCCTCAATCTCCAGACGCGCCCCGGCCATGGCCGCAGCACCTTCCGCCGCATGCAGTACTTTATCCACCACCACCTGGCTAAGGTATTGCCCGTCCCTCGAGCGCAGCATGAAATTGGCGGCAGCATACTCGGGAACTACGTTGGGCGCTTTGCCGCCATCGGTAATAATGCCGTGGATACGAACATCCTCCCGCAAGTGCTGACGGAGAGCGTCTATACCGGTGAACAAGTGAATAACAGCATTCAGAGCGTTGATGCCCGCTTCAGGAGCTGCTGCGGAATGGGCCGCTTTGCCATGGAAAATATACCGATACCCCACCATAGCCAGACTCCAACTTTCGCTCAACGGGATTTCCGTAGGGATTACGGTGCGGTTGGAGGAAGGGTGGGAGGAAAGGGTCAGGTCGACACCATCGAAGACACCTGCGTCCAGCAAGCGAATTTTCCCACCGCCGCCTTCTTCGGCTGGCGTCCCGATGACCACCACCCGGCCGTGAAGGGCGTCTAAGTTGGCGATGACACCCAAGCCCGCACCCATGCCAGCCATGGCAATGAGGTTGTGCCCGCAACCGTGGCCTATCTCCGGCAGCGCGTCGTATTCCGCAAGAATCGCAACGGTAGGTCCATCGCCAGCTCCTCCGCTCAGCGTGGCGCGAAATGCTGTCTCCACTCCTCCGACACCCCTCTCTACTTCCATACCGTGTCGCTCCAATGCGGTAGCCAGCAGGTTCGAGGCGTAGCGCTCCTGATAGTTAAGTTCGGGATGGGCGTGTATATCCAGGGCGATCCCCACCAACTCGGGGCGGGCAGCCTCAATGGCGCCGCTGGCTGTAGCAAGCAACTGTTCTTTGGAGGGAGAATCGGGATTTGCATTATCTGTTGTCATCGTAACCTCTTGGCTAAGTTAGACTGTAGAAATCACCCTTTGGGTGGTAAAACAATTCGTAGTGACATGCCACTGCGACATGCGACTGGTAGATACCATTTGTTACATTTGGAGAGGAATTACCCTTTTCAAAGCGGTAGCGTGCATCATAATTGTTGCCGGTATCAGTATACCCAAACGCGAGTCGCCAACCAAACAGGTGCCTAATCACCCATCTGGATTCCTGGGCTCGGTGCTAAACTAAGACCGTGCGGAGACACCGGTTGCCATAATTGATGCTGGATACTGTCCCCGTTTTGTCAGAAACTCCTAACGTAATGCACACGGCAGAAGAACACGCTCGAAAGGTACCAACATAGCGAACATCACAAGCCAGGAGGCTAAGAATGACCCAAAACCAGCATTTGAAACCATTGCCCGAAGACTGGCACAAGGCAATGGCAGTGGTCGCTCATCCCGACGACTTGGAATACGGGGCATCCAGCGCCGTCGCCCGGTGGACATCTCAAGGGAAAGAAGTTATCTACCTCATCGCCACCAAAGGGGAAGCCGGAATCGATAGTATGCACCCGGACCAGACCGGGCCGCTGAGGGTTCAAGAAGAAAAAAACAGTGGCCAGGTGGTTGGTGTCGAGACCGTAGAGTTCTTGGACCACCAAGACGGTGTCATTGAGGCAGGATTGCCCCTGCGCCGGGACATTGCCCTGGCAATCCGGCGGCACCAACCCGACGTGCTGATTACATCGAGTTTTGAAGATGGGCCCCGGGGACCCATTTCCGCGGACCATCGGGTGGTGGGCCTCGCAGCGATAGACGCCGCCAGAGACGCCAGCAACCGCTGGGTCTTTTCCGACCAACTCAGCGGGGGATTGGCGCCATGGAACGGCATTCAGATGGTCTGCCTAGTCAATGCAAACAACCCATCTCATGGGGTAGAGGTCACCGACTTCATAGACAAAGGGATAGCGTCTTTACGAGAGCACCGCGTGTATCTGGCAAACCTTAGCCAGGGGACGGACCCCAGCGACATGCTCCGCTCCCAGGCTGCGGAGCGAGGCAAGCTGCTGGGGTGTCAGTACGCTGTGATGTTTCAGGTATTGAATATTTGAAGCATCGTCACTTTACTGGCCTTCGCTGATCCAGTTGGCCACCCGCTCTCCGATCATGATGGTTGTTGCATTGGTATTGGCCCGTATCACGTCGGGCATTATCGACGCGTCGGCGACTCGCAGCCCCTGTACTCCCTTGACACGACCGTGCTGGTCGACCACGGACATGGCGTCCGAGTCCGGCCCCATCTTGCAGGTGCCGGAGATATGGTGGGACGTACCGACGTTTCGGCTGAGCCAGGCATCCAAGGCGTCATCGGAAGCCAGGTCTTCATCGGTGGGGTTCACCCGGTTCAGGATAATGTCTTTGAAAGATGGATGATCGGCCATGCGCACGGCCAATCTGATGGCTTTCCGCATACGCTCCCGGTCCAGCGGTTCCATAAGATAATTGTAATCCAGGTAGGGTTGAACTGTGGGATCGTTGACAGTGAGCCGAAGCTCACCGGCGCCCAAAGCAAGCTGCAAGCTTGCGCTGATGCCGATGTAGTTCTCGTCGTCGTCGATCTGTACCTGCGCAGGCCGGTGCTCGCTGGTCATCAGCATTGGACTGATTTGCATGTCGTTGCGGATGGTGGAGCCTTCCACGGTATAGCGCAGGCCTACCTGAATCACCGGCGCTTGTACGTCGGGACGTTCTCCGGTGGCCCGAAACAACACTGCGGCAGACGGATGGTCTCTCAGGTTCTGACCTACGCCGGGCGAGTCGTGGACCACGTCTATTCCCAGAGATTTCAGGTGTTCCGCTGGGCCGACTCCCGATAGCATCAAGATTTGGGGAGAGCCAATGGCTCCACTGGAGAGCACGATCTGTTCGGCTTCTACGGTGAACCGCTCGCCCCCGCTTTCCGCTTCGACGCCAACAGCCTTCGTCCCTTCGAAAATTACTCGCCGAGCCAACACGTCGCCTTTAATGGTCAAGTTCAGGCGGTGGCGGGCCGGGTCTAGGTAGGCTATAGCCATGCTAATGCGGACGCCGTCAATGGTGTTCCTGGCCCTGGGGGAAACACCCGTAGACTCGGGATGGTTCTGGTCGGCATCAGCGGGGTAACCCTCAGCGATACAGGCTTCCTCGAAGGCAGACGCATAGGGCATCCACTCATTGCGGGGGTAACGGCGCACCGGCACCGGACCCTCGGAACCGTGGAAGTCTCCGCTGAAGTCCATATCGGTTTCCATTTTGTTGAAATAGGGCAAGACGTTGGTGAAGCCCCACTCGTCGTTGCCCATTTCGGCCCAACCGTCGTAGTCTTCGGGAATGCCCCGGAACAGAACCTGACCGTTAACGGCGCTGGACCCGCCGGTGGCCTTTCCCCTAGGTATTGTCAAGTTGGTCTGATCGGCGGTGACCCGGGCCACGTAGTCCCAACTGTGAGGACCATAGGCCGACAGCCAAACGTTGTTGCCCATCTTCAGATCTTCGGGCAAATGTTCAAATACAGGGAAATCCGGTCCGGCTTCCAGCAGTAGCACCGATCGGTTTGGGTCTTCGGACAGGCGTCCTGCCATTGCGCAACCGGCCGAGCCTCCCCCCACGATAATCACGTCGTATTTCATGGAATTCTCCTCCCAAGTAATCTCAATTAACCCGGCGATATTTATGTGTGTTTGTGCATAGTACTAGCCAGGGTAGTCTACCGCAAACATTCGGACATCAGGCAATCTAATACACGGTCATTACAGCTGTTCCCGGGCCATCCGAGCGCCCTGGGTCATGGCTGCCAGCTTGGCCCGAGCTATCGGCCCCATCAGCGTAACCAGGCCGCAGTCGGGGGCGGCTTGAATCTTGTCCGGCGGATGATGGCGGGCGGCGGCCAGCAGTCTATCCGCAATGTGCTCCGGAGTTTCCACGGCATCATTGCCGTTATCGATGCAGCCGAACAACACGGTTTTGGACGGGCAATGGCTTAATAGTGCCGGGTCCAATCCGGGTGCCTCAAACTCTAATGCTAGTTGGTCCACATTCGATTTTTCCAACTCCGCCAGTATTATTGGGTAGCTAGGCTTAATGGGGCGGGCCAGCCCCGCGATGGGGTAGCTGTAGCACACGTGTACCGCCGTTTTTGCGGTCAGGCCTTCCAGGCAGCGGTGCAAAGCTTCGATACCCCAAGCCACTACTTTTTCCGGGTACCGGCTGAACACCGGCTCATCAAACTGGATGACCGCCGGGCCCAATGCATCCAATGCTTGCGCTTCTTTGTTAATTGCCTCGGCCACGGCCAAAGCAAACCGCCGCTCGTCTCCGTAATAGGCATCGGCCACAGAGTCCACCACGGTCATGGGGCCTGGCAGGGTGATCTTTACCGGCCGGGAAGCCTCATCCATCAAAAAGCGCAGGTGGTCTACCAGAATCGGCCCTTTCCAGCGTACCGGCCCTGTACACCGGCCCACGACAGCCAGCCGTCGGCCATCACGTATCCATTTTTCACCCAGGGTTTCGTAGTCCATTCCTTCCAACCGGGTGGTTACGTAGGTCATATATGACTTACGCCGCTGCTCGCCGTCGCTGATAACGTCTATCTCGGCGCGCTCTTGGTCGTGAATAACCAGCCGCGTGGCGTCATCTTGAGCTAGGGTCAGTTCCGGTTCTGGGAGAGCCCAATCCCCGCCGTGACCGTGGTGGTCGGTCTCACCACTGTCGAAGGAAACTTGAGAATAAAGCCATTCAGGTTTGGGCATGGAACCAACAACTGTGGTCAGGAATGGTTCTGGCATTGGTGTATTCTCCATTGATCATGGTCGTAGCTTCGGTGTTCAGTGGCCTAGATCCGGATTCATTAGCCTCTGTCATACGACAAGTTGCGCCGGAAGCGTGAGTTTATAGGAGCGGGGAACAGGGGTCAACGAAGTAAAGATGCCTGTTGGTCTATACACTTCGAACCGAAGCGTGTGAGACCCTTTCCCATTTTCTCATTGAGTTTTGAATTGGCAGATAATCGTCAGGAGCCTTGTTGTCAGACCTCTGGAGAACACCGTAACTCGGCTCGTAAAATTCGTTCGGCAACCAAATGTGGAGCGCCCTAGAAACCCGGCTGAAAAGCCCTGCTGTGACGGGATGGCGTGGAGGATAACCAATGGACTGTAAGTCTGAGGCTAAGAGTGACCCAGTTGGCTGCGGCCAATATGAATTGGGTAGTAACGATGGGCGACCCTGGGGCTTGCTGGTCCGGTTTATCGTGAGAGGAGCCTGGAGCCGGAGATATCATCCCCATCTTGGTAGCCACCAGGGTCAGGTTGGCCACCGTGGCCGCCATGAGTAGTTGGAATCGGGTCTTGGCTCGGCCGAAGTAGCGAGATTGGCGGACCCCCAGTTGCGCCAGCCGCGCCAGGCGATGCTCGGCCGCCTGGCGCGGCCTACGGTATTCAGCAAAGCCCTCACTCCGCTGGAAGTCCCGGGCTTGTTGCAAGAGCGCCTCTTGGGGATGCAGGGCTACGGTGCGTCCCGCCCCGTACCGCGCCGCCACGCACTGGGACCGCAGGGGGCATACGCCGCAGACCGCCGGGTCGAATTGGAAACTCCGGGCCAGGTAGGTCCGACCCAACCGGTTGGTCCGGGTGCCGAAGGTCCGCAGGGTGTGGGTAACATTACCGGCTGGGCAGGTGCAGGTTCCTGCCTCCAAGTCGATCTGGAAGTCCTCCTTGGGGAAGCAGGCCTTATTAGGGCGACCCGGCACCTTGGCTATTAGAGTCCGACCAGCATCGGCAAAGGCCTGCCGCGTCCCGCCATCCCCATAGGCCGCATCCCCGATAGTCTCCTCCACCGCTATGCCCGTGTTCTCCTCACTCTGCTCCACCAGTTCCAGGACTCCAGTGTTGTCACCGGCATTGCCGGGCAGGATGTCTACCGCGGTCACCAGTTGGGAATCGGTATCCACCACCACCGCAGCCTTATGTCCGTCGAAGCGTTTGCTGCTGCTTTTACGGCCGTGGCGCATCTCCGGGTCGTGTACCGAAGGGATGCGGTCCCGGCTTACCCCATCCTTCAGGGCTGGGCCATCCTCCTGGCGTTCCACATCCTGCAGTAACAGTTGCCCCAGCAACTCCGCCGCTTCCACTATACCCTGGCGCTGGGGGCTCTCCTCGGGGAACTGACCCTGGACCTGACGGGCCAGCTCCAACACCAGGTCGGCATCGGCTACTATCTTCTGCAGTAAGGCTTGCCGCTCTTTCTGGTTGTCCCAGTCAATCTCTGCCTCTCCCTTCACACTGGAGCCAAAGTAGAGTTCCAGACCGTGTCTCAAGGCCCATTCCTCGGGCCGCGTCCCATCCAGGTCCGAAAGCGCCCGCACTACCTGGACTATGCCGTCGGCCAGCAAGTTGTAGGTGTCCTTGACCGCCCCTCGGCCCAGAATGTAGGTGGTGTCTACCGCCACCTTCATCCGGCGTCCTTTCAGGTATCCGGTCTGCCGGGCGAATTGGAGGCTGCGCTGAAAGACGGCCCGCACCCGGTCGTGGAGGATCAGCTGGGCTCGAAACAGCTGCAGCGTGCTCTTGGCAAAGGGCCGGTCCTCCACCTCAATCCCCAACGCCACCTTCCACCGGATATCAAAATCCGCCCGCTGTTTGGCTTCGGCGTCGCTGACTTTGTCGTAGGCTTGCAACAACAGCGCAGTGGCCACCAGACTTGGGGGCACGCTATCGCGGCCATTGTCTGGGCAATATAGCTCGGCGAACTCTTCGTCTCGAAATAGCTGTCCCCGCAGGGAGGCCAGGAAGCCATAGAAGGAGCCCCGGCCCACATAGTCCAGGTACAGGTGATCCGCTTCCAGCAGCCCTCGTTGCGCCGACCGTACTCCCAGCATCCTCAACCTCCCACACCCATTTATTAAATCTCTTGCCCAGTATATCGGGACAGCCTAGGTCAGGGTACTTTTCGGCCGGAGTTCTAGTATTACAACGACGGATTACAAAATATTTCGTCTTCCCCTTCGTATTCGGCTGCCAGCGGGCTATCGCGGTAGGCTCATCGCATCACGTTATTAGGTTTCATTCTCGAAAATCGCCCTGCCAGAGGAACCGTCGTTGTAATACTAGAATCATGACGCATCAAATCGGCCAAATCCCGACATTCAAGGCCGAGCACATGGGCAAACCGCCACGGCCCCCGGAATTGCACACTGCGTTTCGTCAAAAAAACGGGTTGATGAATTTAGAATTGGCGTCCATTTGTGCCGGAGCAACTTTATGGGAACGTAGCAGTCCCAGCGGTGCTTTTCCAGCGTCTTGGGCCTGATTCGGCTTGTCTCGGATTTTCTGTCCTTGGGCCTGCTGCCCTTCTCCCCTGGGATCCGGGAGTCGAGACTCTTGGATGCCCGATTGAAGCCCAGGTTAATGCATTTAGGCCTGGGAACTCAACATTGATCCCTCAATTTGATTCCGAAGCTGTTCGATTAGTAAAGTGCTCAAAAATGACTAGAGCCTGAAATTGCTTGACGGCCCTTTCCGGTAATGCTATACACCGCCCAAACCTGCTTAACCAAAGCTAAGAAAATTTGAGGAGACTACATGACCGGGCAATCAGTAACTCCGGGTAACTCAATCAAACAAGCACTGCCATTGGAGGGGGTCCGCGTTTTGGACGCCACCCACATTGTCGCAGGGCCTTTTTGCTCCATGATCCTCGCGGACATGGGTGCCGAGGTAATCAAAATAGAACGCCCGAGAACCGGTGATCTGTCTCGTAGCCGCGGTCCTTTTGTGGAAAACACTGCCGGTCAGCAAGTGAGCTCCCGGTTCCTGGGGGTCAACCGGAATAAGAAGAGCGTGACCATGGACTTGCGAAATCCAACCTGCAAATCCACGTTCGAAGAACTGGTCCGCCAGTCTGACGTACTGGTCGACAACTGGGGCTCTGGCGCACTCAGCCGCTTGGGCTTGGGATTCGACCGGCTTCAAGAAATCAACCCCGGGTTGGTCTATGCCAGCATAACAGGCTACGGTGACAGCGACGGTTTGCGTGGCCCATTCTCCCAATGGCCCGCCAATAATATGAGCATCCAGGGCATGGCGGGTTGGATGGAGATTACCGGGGAGCCGGGACATCCGCCCCAGAGCGTTGGCGACAATATCGGTGATTCTGTGCCCGGTGTTTGGACTGCCTTGGGGATAGTCTTGGCACTGGAGTCCCGGCGGAAAACCGGCTTGGGGCAGCATGTCGATATGGCCATGTATGAGTGCATGGTTTCCCATGTTTACAGCAGCATCAACTCTTACCGGGCCACCGGTGAGGTACCGACCCGTTCAACCGAACGCCTGGCCACCGCCGGGCTGACCTTCAAGGCCAAGGACGGCTATGTGGTGATGGCCGGGGTAAAGACCGAAGCCAGGATGCGGGCACTGTGGGAGTTGGTTGGCCGGCAAGATTTGGTTGAGGAACCCCGCTTCTTGGGCAAAGGGGCCGACGGGGATTTCTACTTTCAGCGGGTGATCCCCGCCATCGAGGAATGGTCCCAGAAGCTAAGCAGACAGGAGGTTACGGACGCGCTGACCGAGATTGGTTTCTCCATGGGAATGTCCCAGACCATCGACGATCTGGCTGATTGTCCTCACCTGGAAGCCCGCGGCATGTACGTGGAAACCGGGGACACCATGGACGGGCGATTTCGTACGTTGAAGGCACCCATCAGGCTCACCGGCTGCGTGGAGCCGCCCGCCCTTACGCCCCCTACCTTGGGTGAGCACAACCGGGAAATTCTGTGCGGCATCGGTGGCCTGACGATTGACGACTTGGCGGCGCTGCAAGAGCAGGGCGCAATCTAGCCGAACTTCTATACGCCAATACTGGTCGTCGATCCCTGACAAAGCTTCTTTACTAGTGGTTCAGGTCAGTCAGTGGTCTGAGTCCTATCCAGTCCGCTAGTTGGTTCCCCAACATCATCTTCCTCGGGTGGGGTTACCGGGCGGCGGGCCAGGGGCGTGAAAATCAGTACAGGGATCAAGAGCACGATCCCTAAAAGAGAACTGATGGCCACGGCAATCTGGGCGCTGAAAATATCGGCCACCGCTCCCACGGCCAAGCCGCCTACTGCGGCCACGCCGATGCATTGGCCCAACACGCCTAGAGCGCTTCCCCTCATGGCTGGTGACGATGCGATCAAGATAATTGTGCTCTGCATGGTGCTAAAGCCAGCGCTCCCAAACCCCAGGGATAGCAAAAGCACGAAGGACAGTGCGTACCATGGCGAAAGGGCGAAAAGAAACAAGCTAACCAGCTGTAGACTTATTCCTGCGGCGAAGATCCTTCCATGATAATTAACGCGGGGAATCGAAGCGATGATCAGAGCAGCGACAAAGCTGCCTATTGCTTGCGCGGAGATCAAAACGCCCGTCAATCCGGGTCCGACATGCAGATGGTCCCTGGCTACCACGGGAAACAGCGCCTCTACGCTGAATGCCAGGGCATTCATTATGAGAGTTACCATCAGCACGCTTCGGATCACCGAATGACCCACCGAGTACTTAACGCCGATGGCCAAGTTTCTTAATACGGAGGCGGGACGAGCCACTGTCACCGGAGTTCGCGACTTCATGAGGCCGATCAACACTACGACACCGGAGTAGGACGCAACCAGGACAAAGTAAGCGCCGGTGAAGCCGCTGAGTTCGATCAACAGTCCGGCGCTCAGAGGCCCCAGGAACCTGCCGATGGTAGTGCTAATCGTCTCAAGAGACATTGCATTGGAAATTAATCGAAGCCCTACGATGTCGTATATCAGCGATCGTCGTGAGGGAAATTCCAACACGTATAGCCACCCCAGAGACAAGGAAGCCAAAAGCAGATGCCACGGTTCAATTGCGCTCGACGCTACTAGAACCAGAATAATGGCCGTGGTAATCACAGACCCACTGCGGGCTGCCATTATCACCAACCACCGGTTGGCCCGGTCGGCGATTATCCCTGCCAGCATCGCGAAGGCGAACATAGGCAGCCAGCGCATCACGAAAAGCAGGGCTACTTGCCAGGCGGAATCGGTGAGCTCGAGAACAAGCAAGCCCATAACTACCGCATCCATCCACCGTGCGGTATTGTCCAACCCTCCGCCAAACCACATTAGGCGAAAGTCCCTGTCCTGAAGGGTACGCCACACGGAAGACCGCGAACCGGGGGTAGTCCGTATCCTGCGGTTGGCTCCCGGGACGATTGCAACAGCCAAAAGCAGAATGCCGAGGGCCAATATGAACAGGCCGGCGACTGTCATTTTGCGCGCCTTATATTGGGACTAGCCATAAATGACAGTGGTTTCCAAGCTTCGGCGGTTAGGCCAGCGTTTCTCTCTCGAGCCCATTACGCCAATTTACATGATGACAAAATATCCCCCGTAATTTTGATCAAAGGAGCCCGACGCACCAGTTACAGTTCCTCCACGATAGCCGAGGTCGTTCCTCGCGCAATGGTCAGTTGAGGTGATTTATGCCTTACCATTATGACCTGGGCAATTTCTTGGCCGGTTTGCCTTTCGATTGACGGCATGCTGACGGCAGGCCAAGGGTAATTGACGGATGTTCAACGGCCACACCACTAATTAAGTGGCGTGCGAATTTACAAGGAGATAGCCCAAACTAGGGCGGTAACCGTAGGCGGGCTCGACTTTTGCCCGAAATCCGGAGAGGGCAGGCACACTGAATGGTTCACCTAAAAAAGGACTATCGGCGACATCGGGACAGTCCGCCATCCCGTGCCCGAAGTAATCGTCCCGGTCTTTGTCCAGCTCAATCATAACGCCCAACTCGTCTCCACCGTACATCAAATCGTTGGAGTCGTCGATCACGTGGCCCTTGTTCAAGCCCGGTGATTGCATCAGGTAATTGGGCGCACATGGCGAAACAGCGTTCAGTGCGTGAAAAATCTCATGCAGCATGATCGTGTGTTGATTCACGCATAAATTGGGCTCCGGGTCGTCATTTCTCTCAAAATAAGTAAAACTAAACCGCACTCCGTCCCTAAATGTTTGGGCCCCGCATACCGAGCTTAGGCCGCCTGCGGTACCCGGATAAGGAAACCAGACCGCATAAATCTTGCCTGGGTCGTTGAGTCCTGCAGCAAGCATCCCGTCCATCAGGAGAGCCGAGGTAACCTCGGCTTGGGCGAACTGGCTCAGAGTATAGTCCAACCGTAAGAAGGTTATATCCAAGACGCCGTTATCAGAGTCAAATCTGAGTCCTTGTACTGGGGCGCGTTCCCTGAGCCACGATTGCATGCTCGCTGTCAGGCTCTCTATGGTCCCATTTACGTCCCAATTCTCGTCGTTGGCGTCCGCGGGCAAGGCGTAGACCAAGTGGATCAAGTTTCCACCTTGATCAGGTTGGTCCACGGTAGTCCGTTCCCTTGAAGCAGGAAGGATTACGGTAAGAGACATAGCATTATTCTCTTCGTTGGATTCCAACACCGAGTCGGATTCATCAATGATCCATTCAACCTGTTGTATGCCCGGCGTTAGCGAACCTTCCATGAGGGAGATCTTCCAAATGGGCACTATAGAAATCAGAGACGCCCCAGGTAGAGGTTCCGGGTTTCCTATTTGGTCTATGTATGACCTTCTGACGTTTAGTCCATTAATCGACAATTGGGTTAAAGCGCCCCAGGACTTGGCTGTGCCATCGCCGGCGTTGGCAATGCTGTACGCGATGAAGTAACCACCGTCGGGCGGCGGAGGGTCGGTCCCGTGGACAACATCTGCGCCGCCAATCACCACAGGCTTATCCCAACTCTGGCTGCTTGGCACGTGAGGCACCAGGTCGGGCAGGTCAAACCGGATGTACTGACTGACCGAAAATGAGTTGTTCCCCTCGTCGGACTCGGCCACAAGGTTTCCTGGGTCAACTATTAATTCCAAACTGTGGAGTCCGTTGGTGAAGCTCCCTGGATCGGGCAAACTTACAAGCTCCAAACTTTGAGTCTTGACGCTGCCTGGGGCGGTAACCGGTTTGTACCACTCGGCAATCTGTTTACCGTCTAAAAGCAACACTATGGAATATTCTTCGGCCATGGCATCGCCTTGGTTGGTCCAGGCAATTTCGAAGGAAAGGGACTGCCGGTTGAACACAATCGGAGCGGACCATCCGGATGGTACGTAAGGCGATAGCTCGGGCATTCCGACTTGGTCCGTTACGCCCGCAGAGTTTCCGGAAGGAGGAGTTCCAGCGGGGAGGATTTCATGTGTAGGCCTCGCCTCAGAAGGTGACACGGCGTTAGTTGGCCCAGCACATGCCACGAGACCGGCAAATGCCAAGAACGGAATACCGGTCAGAATCCCGATAGCGGGTCTAAGTCCCAGATTGATCAATTTCCGCAAATGTTTTCTTTATACATCAGAGAATGAATACGGCTGTGTCAGGCACGCTGCACTTGTGGCAGAACCTCTTTGGCGCAACGCTCAAGTTGTCCGTCTTGGTCGGGGCCGCCAAAGCGAATCACGATGGTCTGAGCGCCAGCATCGACGAAGTCCCTAAGCCAGACAGCGCAGCGCTCCGGGCTGCTGGAGCACATGCTTTGAGTACGGGCCAAAGCCTCATACGGGGCACCGTAGTACCCTTCAAAGAACGTCCTCATCTCCGTCTCTGCCGCTTCCTCGTCCTCGTTGATATTCAATGTGGTGTAGACGCACCGGTGCAGCCTTTCGGCGTCGCTGCCCGTTTCCTTCGCCAATTCCAGAATCCGCTCCCATCCTTGGGTAAACACCTCCGGACTAGCGGGGTTTGGAAACCAACCATCGCCGATGCGAAGCATACGTAACCTGGCTGCGTCCACTGTACCAGCCATCCACAAAGGAATCCCAGCTTGTTGCACCGGCTTCAGGCCGAGGCTCACGTGGTCCAGTTGGAAATGGCGTCCGGAATGGGTCACTTCGGGTTCTGTCCACAAACGGCGCAACAATGTTACGCCCTCTTCGAAAATGCTAACACGGCGGGCGAATGAAACACCGCAGGCAGCGAACTCCTTTTCGATGGCCGCCGACTGGGAAGCAATGCCGATCCCTAGGATTAACCTCCCTTGGGAAATCATGTCTAGGTTGGCTGCCTCATTCGCGAGAACCACCGGGTTGCGCAGCGCAGGCAGAAGTACCGCCGTGCCCAGTTTTACCTGTTTTGTGCGGGAAGCGATGGCGGCCAAAGTGGTCAAGGCTTCAAGTCTGGGGCGGGCCAGAATGCTGTCCCCAACCCAGACCGAGTTAAAGTCCAACGCTTCGGCCCGCTCCGCCAAGGCAATCACTTGCTCAAAGTTGGGGTTGATCTGGTTCATCACGATCTCCCGGGTAGGGAGCAGGTAGCCAAAGGAAACTCTATTTTCCGTCATTGCGAACCCTCAGTTCAGTTTCCAGTAATTGGTGTGGTGTTGGTATGCCATGCTTGGTGTTGACGCTCCTTAGTAAAGAACTCAGGTTAGGGCATCATCGAATGTGTCGCCGGATATTCTCGGAGAAGGTGGATGGGGAAACCGTGTCCTAGGAAACCGCTGACATTTTATTGGAGGAATTGCCCAGGCCAAGAGTTACCGCTAACTCCTTGGAGTTTCGAAGGTATCATGGTACCAATCAGTCTTCAACTATCCCTGTAAGTAGTAATCGAAAAACCGCTAATTGCTGAGGAGAATCAGCGGGTGTCGGCAGTGGAATCGTCAATCAGGGAGCCACAACGATTCAGGCAATAGCGTCTTGGTACAGTGTAGATCCTGCATATCCGCGCCGTTTGCACCACGCATCACAAGTTTCAGCCAATAGGTAACCTGACCGATACGATTAAGGCTGACGAGTTAATAGGCACGGTTTAATCTAACTCATTAGGGCCTTTGAGACCATAATTACCAACTCATCGGGCGGAAATGGTTTTTGCAAGAAGTTAACCTGTTCATTAAGCTGTTCCTGGGATTGGTCGGAGCCGCGTTTGTCGACGTAAGCATTTCAAGAGGTTAAAACTCTTGTTTCTGGACGGAGGATGTGAAATCGTTGAACAAGCTCTTCTCCACCCATGACTTGACCTTACCCCGAAGTTAGTATCATTGGCTAGTAGAGTCCAGCCATAGAGCCAGCAAACTCTTTGGGCGTTTTACCCTTCAGGGAACTGTGGGGCCTGACCTCGTTGTAGTCCTGCCGCCAGTTCTCTATGATCTCCCTGGCATGCCTTACACTCATGAACCAGTTGATGTTCAAGCATTCGTCGCGTAGTCGGCCGTTGAAGCTCTCAGCAAAGGCGTTCTCTACCGGCTTGCCAGGACGTATAAAGCTTAACTTGATGCCCCTCCGATAGGCCCACTCATCCATGGCCTTGCTTGCGAACTCCGGGCCGTTGTCCACAGTGATCACCTCAGGTAGTCCCCGTGTCTCTTCCAGTCTCTCCAGGACTCCCACCACTCTGGCGCCTCCCAGAGAGGTATCTACCTCGATGGCTGGGCACTCCCGTGAATAGTCGCCCACTATGGCCAATGCCCGGAAGCGCCGACCGGTCACAGTGCTATCAGAGACAAAGTCCATGGACCACCTCTGATTAGGACGTACAGGAGATGGAATGGTCTCCCGGACCCCTGCCGCCCCTTTGCGCCTCCTCTTCTTCCTGAGCGCAAGCCCCTCTTCACTGTAGATGCGCTCTGTACGCTTGTGATTGATCACCAGGCCTTCTCTCTTCAGCATGATGTGCAACCTGGGACTGCCAAAGCGCTTCCTCTCCCATGCCAGCTCACGCATTCTGCGACGCAGGACAGCATCATCACCCTGCTTCGACTTGTACCGATAGACCGAGGGTGAGATACCAGTAAGCAGACAGGCCCTCCTCTCACTCAGCCCAAGACTCTCTATGGCATATGCCGCTGCCATCTTCCTCACCTTGGGCTTCAGAAGTTTTTTGCCAGCAACTCCTTCAGAGACCAGTTGTCCAACGCCTGCTGGGCCACAATCTGCTTCAGGCGCCGGTTCTCTTCCTCAACGGACCTTAGCCTCTTCAACTCGTTCAACGTCAGCCCGGCGTACTTGGCTTTCCACTTGTAGAAGGTGCCTTCGCTCATGCCGTGCCTGCGGCACAGCTCCCCTGTCTTGGCCCCTGCCTCTGCCTCGTTCAGGACCCCTATGATCTGCTCCTCTGTGTACCTCTTCCGTGCCATGAGCCCTCCTTACTATGTCCTATTTTACCCGGAGGACTCTCTTTGCCACTGTTTCTGTTTTTTCGGGGGTAAGGTCAGACTGGCAAACCCACATCGCTTAATAAGATATCAAGATCTGGTTTGGATTTTCCTGAGCCAATCTGAGGGCATCAGATCCCGTAGATGTCTCCAACACGTTGAACCCATGAGACCGTAGTACTATGGTCATCATTCTCCGCACCAAGTCGTTGTCTTCCACTCCTAAACTGATCCCAAGGTGAAAACTACATAAAGCTAAATCGGCAGAGGAGTTGCGTTAGTCTGTAAAGGAAGTCGGGTGGCGGTGTGTTGGGTAATAGGGATATAAGGCGACTCCTCGAACGGTGGCGACTGAGTGTAGGCGACGTATGAGAGCGGATGTATCGAGCGGTGACAGCCCGGGAGCGGGAACGATGGCATGGGTTCTGGCTCTTGGCCCAAGGTTGGACCGCATTGGTGGTATCCGAGGCGTTAGAACGGGAGCCCCACACGATCGGCACATTGGTCGCTGCCTTCAGCGACAACGGTCCCACAGCCATTGCCTTCCAGCAGCCGGGTGGTTCTCGCGCCCTCGGCGGGAGCCAGCAAGCCCAACTGAAGGCAGCGATACAGGCTCTGCCCGAAAAGGCGGGAGGCCTTCGTGACGGCGTATGCCGCACTCCTCGTAGAAGCGCGACAACGAAGCGCGACAACGAAGCGCGACAACGAAGCGCGACAACGAAGCGCGACAACGAAGCGCGACAACGAAGCGTATGCCGCACTCCCCATAGAAGCGCGGAAGCGCGACAACGAAGCGCGACAACGAAGCGCGACAACGAAGCGCGACAACGAAGCGCGACAACGAAGCGCGACAACGAAGCGCGACAACTGGGGGCGGAAATCTTCTTCGCCGACGAGGCCCATTTCCGGGCGGATGCGGAATGGGTACTCAAAGGAGAGCCAGCGCTGGTAGATTCGACCAGCCCCCGGTGGGGTGAAAAAGCGAGTTATGATGCGGCGGTGTGCCTGGAAACCGGCGAGGTGGAGACTATGGAACTGCAGGGGTACAGTAACGCCGAAACTTCCACCGCCTTCCTGAAGCCAATACGGGAAAAGCAAAGCAACTACGGGAAAAGCACTCCGGACCACTGAACGTCGTCTGGGACAACGCTCCAGCCCATCATGGTGATGCCGTGCGTACCTACCTGGCTACCCCCGGCTCGCGCCAGCGATGGGTGAGCCTGCCGGAACATAGAGCTGATTTCAATGTTGCCGAAGCGATCTGGGACTGGGTACGCGAAGAGGTCACCGCGAACTTGTGCTTGGGCGCCAAAGCCGCGGTGCAGGAAAAATACACTTCTTCTCCCAGTTGGCTTACCGGAGAGATGAGGTCAAACAACGGCGTCAGACCGCCTTGCAAGCGCGGGCAGAGGAACTCCTCCTCAGGGGTGCTCAAGCCAGTTTTTATTTTGCTATCCATGTAGATCCCACTTTGGAATTAGTTTAGTACACTTTCTATACCCAGAGGCTTAATGCAAGGTGTGTCGTTCATTAGTGGTTTGGCTCTCTTTTTGATCGGAGGAATGCTACAGCTCGCTGCTTAGTTGGTCAGGTTAACGCCTTGCTGTGCCCGCCGTTTCGGCATTACGAATGCTCCAGAGCCCGTTTGCGGTCTACCACCGTTGCCCCAATATTCTTGGGCTAATTGCTCTGCCAATAGTCCTGTGAAATATGATTCCATTAATCCAGGCAAATTGATTTCTGTCAATCGAGAAGGACGGGATTGCCACTAATTCCCGAGACTACTCGATGGCAGAAGAGTTTATTTCACCGAACAGTCCTGAGCGATACCGCCTTCCTGTTCTGTGGCACCAGGCACGGAGCAGGTCTTGGACCAAAGATCGAGACTCCTCGATGAGTAAAGAGAGAAGAAAGACGTAGACCAAACTGACCATGAGCAAGAGTTTGAGGCGGGTTTCCCAATACTAGATCCGAGGGCTTTCCATAGTCAGGTCCGTCTTGCAAGCCCGGTAGAACATCTCCACCTGCCAGCGCCGGGCGTAGCCGGGCGTAGTCCAACACCACGCGTCATCGGGGCAAGCGATGTGGTCATTGGTCAGCAGGTACCAGAGCCTTCGTCCTTTGCCAGGCCGGGAGACCACCAGGCATAGTTCCGCGTCCACCTGGGGATTGCGCACTGCTACGCCTATGATGCCGGTCTTGCGGGATTTGCACCGGTGCAAATCCCATATCTGACGGTACTCTTGGGAGCGTTTGCCACGAGTGATCTGCTAGGCAGCCCGGCTACCCAAGCCATCGGTAAGGTGGTAGCGAGTGGGCCAGCGCATGATAAATCGTAGCCGGTCGCCACTCAACTCCTTGAGCCATGGCGCGCCAGCGAATCCCCGGTCAAAGACGTGCGGCAACCGACGGTCCCACCCCTCGGCGCAGCGGGCGGAAAAGGAAGTCTTTTGGGTAGTCTGGTCGCTAGCCAGCTTGCCCCGGCTAGTCCATCAACCCATGGCTACCAAGGCCGGAGGGCGGTGCATACCGGAGAGCCAGTGCAGGCCAGGCACGAACACCGGTGGTCCGCCGGGGATTGAAGAACCCCGGATTGAGGCGGGCCGCTTTGATGGAGCGCACCGGACACAGCCATTCCAAGGCAATGCTCTCGGGCTTCTCCAAGACGCTCTCGTCCCAGATGGCCAAGGCGGTTTTCCAAGCGCGCTTAACAAATTAATTTGGACCTTCTCAAACAGATTATGGAACAACCGAAGGAAAGGAAAGCTTCATGAATTTCGGCTCGCCTTTCATAGCGAACCCGCAGCCGTCGGAACTGGTGCAACCATGCGAGGGTTCGCTCCATTACCCACCAATGGATGCCGCGGCCACTCCTGTGCTCGGTAAGGCGTTTGGCCAGGACCGGCTCGATCCTCAGCAATCGCAACGCACACCGGTGGGGTTCCGAGTCATAAGCTCGGTCTCCCTGAACTTGGTCTGGTAGTTAGCACCCGTCAAGATGGCGGCCAGAGGAATCCCTAGGGCGTAGGTGATCAAGTGGTGCTTGCTCCCCGGCTTGCGCCGGTCAGTGGGATTGGGCCCAGTTTTTCCCCCTCCGCCAACCGCCCGGATGGAGGCGCTATCCACCATGGCCCGAGACCAGTTAATCTGGTCGGATTCTCGCAG
This sequence comes from Dehalococcoidia bacterium, assembly GCA_963665155.2. Classification (GTDB taxonomy): domain Bacteria; phylum Chloroflexota; class Dehalococcoidia; order Lucifugimonadales; family UBA3495; genus UBA1141. Next base: position 631,226 of record OY761986.2, read on the forward strand.
TTTGGCCGTTTCGCTAGCAGTTGCCCTTGATGCAGCCCCGCCTCTTCCCTTAAAATTAAGAAGACCCCTCCCGGTGTTTGGTGATTCACACAACCAATTCACCTGAAGGAGTCTTTTCTTGCAAGCAGTTCCTTATACCAGTTTTAACCTATTACCAAACTCCGGTATGACTCATGATACATTGAAAGTCCGACTAATGATGGCACCGGCGCCCGACGCCTAAGCCTGCTTTTTCCTCAACGGCGCACTCATCTTATGCATATAGCCCAAGATTTCCCGGTGGGACTGCATAACGCTGGTTTCGTGGAACGGGATGCCGTGTTTGCGGCAGAACTCTTTGACGATGGGCTGGACCTTCTTCAGGTTGTTGCGGGGCATGGTAGGGAACAGGTGGTGCTCTATCTGGTAGTTCAAGCCACCGTAGACAAAGTCGGTGATGGGATGGGCGCTAACGTCCCGGGAGGTTATTACCTGCTGTCGCAGGAAACCCATTGGTGTGTCCTCTTCCAGCACCGGCATTCCTTTGTGGTTGGGAGCGAATACGGATCCCATGTAAAGGCCCTCTACCGCTTGATGCACCGCAATAAAGGCCACTGCGTGCAGTGGGTCCAAGAAAACAAACAGCAAAGCGAAATAGGTGGTAAGGTGCACAACCACCAGCAACGGCTCCACAATCGGGTACCTGACCTGTTTCCCGGTCAGAACATAGTGGATGCCAGCAAATAGGAAGCTTATTGACGATAGGACCAGAATTGGGAAAAACAAAAACGCCTGGTGACTGGCCATCGTCTTCAGGAACCCGGTTTTGGCCAGGGCACGACCGATGGTGAAAGCAAAGAATGAAACGTCTATATCGCCATCTTCCCCGATCCTGTTGGGGTTGCGGTGGTGCCGCTGATTGTGCTTTTTGTTCCACCAACTGGGGACCAAGGCTATGAGGACCCCGACCATCAAGCTTACGCTGTGGTTCTTTACTCTTGATGAGAATATTTGCTGATGTCCGGCATCGTGGCCAATCAAGCCAAGCTGGGAAAACACCATTCCCAGGAAAGCGGCATTCAGCAATTGCAACCAAACGGAGTTGACCAATATCAGGAAGGCTACGCTGCCAGCCACAGCCGCCACCGTTAGGGGAATCTTTATCGAGTAGTAAAGGGGCTGCCTGTCGAGCAGCCCTTGCTGCCTAACCATCCGGCGCAACTCCACATATTGAAGGGCGTCCGCCCTTAGGTCATCTGCCACGGAGCCATTCTTGGTAGCGCCGGCAATTCCTGGAGTACCGGCCATCGTCGGGTTCAATGGGCTTTCAACTGCCATAGGCCCTCTCGTGATGTTTTAAATCAAGGGAAACTGTGTGTGGATTTGAGGATACCGGTGTTTGACTGACCAGACCGGGCCGCATCGTGTTAGGACAATACCGACCCTGCCGGGTTACTCTAAAGAGCCATCGCCATATAATCAACACCGTGTTTAATATTGGACACAGGATACCATAACCGGCGTTTGACTGGCTGCTACTGAAGCCAAATTAAGGGGAATTCGTATGCACCCAAGGCAAGCTTGATTCCCTCGCAAAAAGGCCTGTTTGAGATGAACCCTGGCGTGCGAAGGGGCCTGGAAGGGAGGAGGCCACGGGATGCCGGCTGCTGGCCTCGCCGCACCATCTGCCGCGCTCAGGACAAGCGTGATCCCGTTGCGGTACCCCTTCCGTGGCTCAGGGCACCCGGTGGAAGCTGTGGAGCGGCGCCCTCATGCGGCCGTGACCGCAGGTACCGTCCCGACCGCCCGCTGAGCCGTGTTCTCCATCTCCACCAGGCGTGCATGGACCATCCGCTTGAAGTTGCACGCCAACGCCTTCAGGTAGACGGCAAGCCGCACCCGACGGCCCCCTCGCACCCGCAAGCGCCCAAGCCCGTGGGCGCGCTTCAGCTCGGAGTTCGTTCCCTCGATACCAGCCCTTATGGCATACCGCTTGCGCCACTCCTCGGTGGCCTCGGCCCTCCGGCGCCGCTCGATGTTCACCTTCACCAGGTCCGCCTTGAGGACGTAGGCCCCCGCACGCCGGTCCAGCTTCACTGGGCAACGGGACCGCGACCCATTTGGACCTGAACCGTACTGCCATGAGCTTACCGCGATTTCTCGCTCGTGGCCGAATACGACGGATTGCCAAAAAGGGGCCTTGAGCACCTCTTCATGGCTGTTAGGCGCGTGGGCTGACAGCTTTGTGGTCTTGCGTTCCGCGAAGCGATTTCTGCCCCAAAACTGACCAATTTAAGAAAGCGTCGTTGTAATACTAGAAACCCGGCTGAAAAGCCCTGCTGTGACGGGATGGCGTGGAGGATAACCAGTGGACTGTAAGTCTGAGGCTAAGAGTGACCCAGTTGGCTGCGGCCAATATGAATTGGGTAGTAACGATGGGCGACCCTGGGGCTTGCTGGTCCGGTTTATCGTGAGAGGAGCCTGGAGCCGGAGATATCATCCCCATCTTGGTAGCCACCAGGGTCAGGTTGGCCACCGTGGCCGCCATGAGTAGTTGGAATCGGGTCTTGGCTCGGCCGAAGTAGCGAGATTGGCGGACCCCCAGTTGCGCCAGCCGCGCCAGGCGATGCTCGGCCGCCTGGCGCAGCCTACGGTATTCAGCAAAGCCCTCACTCCGCTGGAAGTCCCGGGCTTGTTGCAAGAGCGCCTCTTGGGGATGCAGGGCTACGGTGCGTCCCGCCCCGTACCGCGCCGCCACGCACTGGGACCGCAGGGGGCATACGCCGCAGACCGCCGGGTCGAATTGGAAACTCCGGGCCAGGTAGGTCCGACCCAACCGGTTGGTCCGGGTGCCGAAGGTCCGCAGGGTGTGGGTAACATTACCGGCTGGGCAGGTGCAGGTTCCTGCCTCCAAGTCGATCTGGAAGTCCTCCTTGGGGAAGCAGGCCTTATTAGGGCGACCCGGCACCTTGGCTATTAGAGTCCGACCAGCATCGGCAAAGGCCTGCCGCGTCCCGCCATCCCCATAGGCCGCATCCCCGATAGTCTCCTCCACCGCTATGCCCGTGTTCTCCTCACTCTGCTCCACCAGTTCCAGGACTCCAGTGTTGTCACCGGCATTGCCGGGCAGGATGTCTACCGCGGTCACCAGTTGGGAATCGGTATCCACCACCACCGCAGCCTTATGTCCGTCGAAGCGTTTGCTGCTGCTTTTACGGCCGTGGCGCATCTCCGGGTCGTGTACCGAAGGGATGCGGTCCCGGCTTACCCCATCCTTCAGGGCTGGGCCATCCTCCTGGCGTTCCACATCCTGCAGTAACAGTTGCCCCAGCAACTCCGCCGCTTCCACTATACCCTGGCGCTGGGGGCTCTCCTCGGGGAACTGACCCTGGACCTGACGGGCCAGCTCCAACACCAGGTCGGCATCGGCTACTATCTTCTGCAGTAAGGCTTGCCGCTCTTTCTGGTTGTCCCAGTCAATCTCTGCCTCTCCCTTCACACTGGAGCCAAAGTAGAGTTCCAGACCGTGTCTCAAGGCCCATTCCTCGGGCCGCGTCCCATCCAGGTCCGAAAGCGCCCGCACTACCTGGACTATGCCGTCGGCCAGCAAGTTGTAGGTGTCCTTGACCGCCCCTCGGCCCAGAATGTAGGTGGTGTCTACCGCCACCTTCATCCGGCGTCCTTTCAGGTATCCGGTCTGCCGGGCGAATTGGAGGCTGCGCTGAAAGACGGCCCGCACCCGGTCGTGGAGGATCAGCTGGGCTCGAAACAGCTGCAGCGTGCTCTTGGCAAAGGGCCGGTCCTCCACCTCAATCCCCAACGCCACCTTCCACCGGATATCAAAATCCGCCCGCTGTTTGGCTTCGGCGTCGCTGACTTTGTCGTAGGCTTGCAACAACAGCGCAGTGGCCACCAGACTTGGGGGCACGCTATCGCGGCCATTGTCTGGGCAATATAGCTCGGCGAACTCTTCGTCTCGAAATAGCTGTCCCCGCAGGGAGGCCAGGAAGCCATAGAAGGAGCCCCGGCCCACATAGTCCAGGTACAGGTGATCCGCTTCCAGCAGCCCTCGTTGCGCCGACCGTACTCCCAGCATCCTCAACCTCCCACACCCATTTATTAAATCTCTTGCCCAGTATATCGGGACAGCCTAGGTCAGGGTACTTTTCGGCCGGAGTTCTAGTATTACAACGACGGATCACAAAAAAGGGGCCTCGAGCACCTCTTCATGGCTGTTAGGCGCGTGGGCTGACAGCTTTGTGGTCTTGCGTTCCGCGAAGCGATTTCTGCCCCAAAACTGACCAATTTGAGAAAGCGTCGTTGTAATACTAGGAGGCCCTCCGGAACCCCAGGGCGAAGCTCTGGGTGCTCCCAGCGCAAGGCCCGCAGGAACAACCGCATCGTCTCACAGAACAGGCCCAGCCGGGTGAGTGTGGCGATGTTGCTCATGATGTGGGTGGAGTCCAGCCGTTGCTTTCCGGTGCGTATGCCCAGCGCCTGGATGATCCGGTCCGTGGTCTCCTGGAAAGCCAGCCGGCCACCGTCGTGCTGCATCAGGCGAACTCGGAAGTTGTGGAGGGTCTTCTGGGGCAGGTGGGTCTCCTCGATGTCCAGCCGCAGGGCGTGGTGCCAGAGCAGGTTGAACTCTAGTTGTTCCAGAGCTTCATCGTCGGTGAGGTTGAACATCTCTTTGAGGAGGTGGACCCCGAGGACGGTCTGCACCGCCCGGTTGGGACGGCCGTTGTCCACGCAGTACATGGGAGCAAAGCGCTCCTCGTCAATCAGGGGGAGCGCCTCGTTTCGGAAAACCTCGGCCCAACTTCTCTCCAGACGCTTAGCCTTCTTCGGCGTCACCAGGAACTGGGACTGCCAGAGGCTCTCTTGCGGGTCTCGTATTCGGAACATCCTCCCCTCCCTCGGCCAGGCGCTGCCCCAACGCCCTTTCCCCACATTATCCTCCCATTGCCCCCGGAGGACGAGGGGTTTTTACGAGGAAATCAAGCTTGGATTGGTGTACCGGAGCTTTGGGTAGGAACTCCAATATGGATTTAGGTAGAGGATCCATCGCCGAGGATCCATCGTTAATGATGGAATGAATTTCCCTCAAAGCCTCATCCATGCCCGAATTGACACCAAGCAAAGCGACTATTAGGCTGACGTTGTTCAAGATGCGCTTTCTACGATGCCCATGATGCGTGCGGTCAGAGCATTTACCGGCTGGATTTTTACTATCAATTTTGCTACCAAAGGAGGTATATCTTGGCTGCTACACCGCTGACCAATAGCTCCTTTTCCAACTCCCGAATAGACCGGGTGCACTACGGTCAAGGATGTCTGGCTAACCTGCCTGGGGAGGTTGACCGCTTGGGAGGTAGCCGGGTTTTTATTATCACCGGCAATAGCTTGAGAAATCAGGCTACGATTTTGGGCCGGATTCAGGACCTGCTGGGGGACCGCTGGGCTGGTACATTTTCGGAAACCCAGCAACACGTCCCAAGGGAGTCGGTGTTGGCCGCCACAAGGGCGGCGCAAAAAGCCGATGCCGATATGCTAATAAGTTTCGGTGGAGGAACGCCCAACGACACCGCCAAACTGGTTGCTCTGTGCCTCGCAGAAAACATTACCAGCATCGAGCAACTGGACCGGTACCGGATTCGCTTCCAATATCCGGATAAACTCGATGTCCCTCCGGCCAATAACCCTTGCCTGCCCCACATTTCCATTACTACCACCTTGTCCGCCGGGGAGTTCACCAATTTTGCGGGCTCGACCGACCGGGAGCGTAAGGTAAAGGACTTGTATACCGGGGAGAACCTGTGGGTCTCGGCAGCGTTTCTGGACCCGGAAGTCACCACCGCCACGCCAGCCTGGCTCTGGGCCTCCACCGGAATACGGGCAGTGGACCACGCCATAGAGAGCGTCTGCTCCAACAGCGCCATGCCCTTTGCCGACGCTTTGGCCCTGGAAGCGCTGAGCATGCTGTTTCAACACCTGCCGATTGCCACCGGGGACCGGGAAGACATGACCGCAGCGGGATACTGCCAGGTTGCGGCCTGGATGTCTTTCCACGCTGGCACCAACGTTTGGGTGGGTCTTAGCCACGGCATCGGCCACCAGTTGGGCGCTCGCGCCGACGTTCCCCACGGCGTTACCTCGTGCATCATGTTGCCAAGGGTCATGGAGTACAATCGCTCCGTCACCGCACCCCAGCAAAGGCGGATAGCGAATGCCATGGGCATCGATACCGGAGGGATGAACGACGAAGATGCGTCAGTCGCAGCCGTCAGTACTTTGGAACACCTGATCGACAAGTTAGGTGTCCCACGGCGGCTTAGGGACTGGGGCGTTTCCCAAGAAGACTTCGCCCCCATCGTCCACGACGCCATGGAAGACATGGTGGTGGCGTTTAATCCCCGACCCATCGCCAATCAAGAGGAATTGGTGGAGTTGCTGGAACGGGCCCTTTAGCAAATTAACTACACGTGCAATAAGGAGACCATGGCTAGCGCAAAATACGACATCATTACAGTAGGCGGTGGACTGGGTGGTGCAGCTCTCGCGAAGGGGATGGCCGAGAACGGCGCTAATGTTCTAGTCTTGGAATCGGAGACTAAGTTCAGGGACCGCGTTCGGGGTGAGCTATTAGTGTCCTGGGGAGTTGCCGAGGCCAAGGAGCTTGGCATCTATGAGTCCATGAAGGCGGCTGGCGGTCGTGTAGTCGAATGGGATGAGCAAACTACAAATGGCGGCGCAGCAGTGCGTAGGCACCTCCCATCAACCACAGGGCCGATGACACCCCGCCTCAACTTTTATCACCCCACCATGCAGGAATCCGTTCTCGAAGCTGCAGCTAATGCAGGCGCAGAGGTTCTCCGGGGAGCAAGGGTCCGTGAATTCGTGGCGGGCGACTCTCCTAAGGTGATTGTAGAAGTGGACGGGCGCGCGCAAGAGTTCCCAACCCGGCTGGTGGTCGGCGCCGATGGAAGGTCTTCCCAGACCCGAAAATGGGGAGGGTTCCAAGTTCTGAGGAACCCAGATCAGACCCATATTGCCGGGGTACTACTCGACAATATGAGCGCACCTGACAACACCTCCCATGTTTTTCGCGTTTTCGACAAGTGCCTCACCGCACTACTCTTTCCTCAAGGCAACGGTAGGGTACGGGCTTATTTGTGCTATCCGGCAACCTCTGAATATAGGCTCACCGGACAAGTGGAGTTGCCGCGGTTTATCGAATTGTCAGTATTGGCGGGCGCGGCTCCCGAGTTTTACGCCGATGTACAACCCGTTGGTCCCCTTGCTTCGTTTAATTCAGCATCCAGCTGGGTAGAACACCCATATCAAAAAAATATTGCGCTGATCGGGGATGCGGCCGCAAGCACTGACCCCATGTGGGGTCAAGGAATGGCTTTGGCCGCCCGGGATGCGCGGGTTCTGCGGGACAAATTACTTAGCCATGAAGATTGGGACGAGGCGGGACACGCCTATGCGTACACACACGATGAGTATTTCAAAGTTTCCAACACAGTGGAATCCTGGCTGGAGAAATTATTGGTGCAAACCGGACCGGATGCCGATGCGCGCCGGGCCAAAGCCTTGCCCCTTTGGAGTGAAGATCCCAGTCGACACCCGGACACGACTAGCAGCGGACCTGACCACTCCATCGATGAGTCGGTGCGAATGCGGTTTTTCGGTGAAGACCAATCCTAACTGGTGGAGTTGACGCTGCTATGCGGCTTGGCTAATATGCCACTTGCCGCCGCACGCTTAACAGCCGCTTCTGGATAAGAGGAATCCTCAATGACCCAATCGATTACGGTCACCGCAAACGGCGTCAGCCATACCCACGAGTTAGAGCCGCGGCTTCTTCTGGTGCATTTTCTGCGAGACGTGCTGGGACTGACCGGCACCCACATCGGCTGCGATACCAGCCAATGCGGCGCATGCACGGTGATGGTGGACGGGCTGGCGGTAAAGTCCTGTACGCTGCTGGCGGTCCAAGCCGACGGGGCTCAAATCAATACCATCGAGGGATTGGCCAGCGATGGAGAACTGCACCCATTGCAACAAGCGTTCTGGGAAGAGCATGGCCTGCAATGCGGTTTCTGCACTCCGGGAATGATAATGACCTTGCTGCAAGCCTTGGAAAGAAACCCGGACCCAACGGAGCAGGAAATCCGGAATAGTATTTCCGGTGATTTGTGCCGCTGCACCGGATATCACAACATCGTTAAGGCCGCCCAAAACGCTGCTAAGAAACTTCAGGGGCAGGGGGTTAAGTCCTAATTGACGGCATCCAACATTCGCCCCGAGCTTTGGACAGGGTCCGGTCGCAAAAGAATGGTTCGACAGGCTCACCATGAGCGGCGAGTTATTCTTACATATCGGGCCTAGGACTGATCTAGCATAATACCCAATTTACCATCTCCTCACACTGAGCTTGTCGAAGGACCTTCCCGCGTAGGGATGGTTCGACGTGTTCATCAAGAACAACGCAAATGCCCAAGGGTAATGGTGATAATGGGAAACTCGATCCGACCCGTGTTTATAAGTGGGATTTCAAAATGATACCTGCGGCATTTGAGTACCATGTCCCTGCGACCATTCGCCAGGCATTGGCCATTCTCCGGCGGCATCCGGGGGATTCCAAGTTGATGGCTGGTGGCCATAGTTTGCTGCCCTTGATTAAGCTTAGGCTGACTCAGCCGGGGCATTTGGTTGACCTTCGGCGGGTGGCTGGTATGAATTCCCTCGAAGAGCGAGACGGTGGCTTGGCCATTGGCGCAATGGTCACTTACTACATGCTGGAGTCATCCCCGTTGGTGCAACAACAGGCCCCGTTGTTGGCCGAGACGTCCGCTATGGTGGCCGACCTACAGGTGCGAAACAAAGGAACTTTCGGTGGAACCTTAGCCCATGCCGACCCTGCCGCCGACCTGACCGCAGTGGCATTGGTCCTGGAAGCCAGGATTCGCACCACCGGAACAGGGCGGGCGAGGACCATTGCCGCTAACCGGTTTTTCGTCGACGTTTTCACCACACAATTGCAGGAGGCAGAGCTTATCACCGAAATATTCGTGCCCAGCCAGCCTCCGCGCACGGGAAGTTCCTACCAGAAGTTCGCAAACAAAGCGTCCCACTTCGCCATCGTGGGCGTCGCCGCATCGGTTACGCTGGATGCTGATGGCATTTGTCGGAAAGTGCGCGTCGGGGTCACCGGAGCAGGGCCCGTCCCGGTCCGGGCCAGGGCTTCGGAACGCTACCTGACGGGTAAGGAACCCTCGGAGCGGAACCTGGCCGGGGCGGCCCAGCGGGCCTCTCAAGGGATTGAATGTCTGGAAGACCTGCACGGGTCGGCCGAGTACCGGGAGCACCTGACTAGAGTGTTGGCCGGACGTGCGCTGGAGCGGGCGGTTATCCGGGCTCAAGCTTAATCCAGCCCAGGTTGGGTAGAAACCCAACCTGCTTAGCTCGAGGTTTTACGTTTATCAACGAGCCACGCCGCAAAGGCGACACCGTGGCGATGGAAACGGGACAAGGCTCTATTTAGGCTCCAGTCCCAAGGCTGCTTCCGCTTGCTCTTTTAACTTGAATTTCTGGACTTTGCCGCTGGGGGTCATGGGGTATTCAGTCATAAAGAGCACGTGCTTGGGAAGCTTGAAGCTGGCAAGTTTGCCCCGGCAAAATCCGATTAATTCTTCGGCCGAGGTATCGTGACCTTCCTGTAAGATGACGCAAGCGCATGCCACCTCGGTGAGTGCGGAGTCTGCTACCCCGACGATTTGCACCGAGTTCACCCCTTCATGCCCCAGCAAGAACGCTTCCACCTCCACCGGGTCCACGTTTTCGCCGCCCACCTTCAATAGTTCTTTATAGCGGCCAAGAAATCGCATGAAACCGTCTTCCCGAATCGTCGCCACGTCGCCGGTGTGCAACCATCCCTGCGGGTCTAAGGCCTTGGCGGTTTCTTCAGGCTTCTTGTAGTAACCCTGCATCATGGCGTATGTGCGAACGCAAAGCTCCCCCATCTGATTGGGGGCCAAAGTTTCTCCCGATTCAGGGTCAATGACCTTGCACTCGTAACCCGACAGTGGATGTCCCGATCCCAAACACCGGTCATCTTCCGGAGAGTCCAAGAATGACATGGTCCCGCACACGCCCAGTTCGGTCATCCCCCAGCCGGTAATGGTGGGACAAAGAAGGCGCTGGGTTTGGCGGGCCACCGCCTCGCTGCTGGCCATTCCAACCGCCAGGATACCGGTGCGGAGGCTGCTGAGATCGGTGGTTTCGCGGTCCGGATGTGTCGTTAGCCCATGAAAGTGGGTATCGAATCCGCTGAGGACCGTGGCCCGTTCCTGTTCAATCAGCCTCAAGGATTCCGCTGGATCGAAAAGGGTGGTAAGGACCATACGTGCCCCCGAAATCATGCTCATTAATGGCCCTTCGTAGAGGCCAAACGCATGGAACAAGGGCAGGTACATGAGAATAACGTCCTCAGAAGTCATGCGCATCCTGACGGCTTGATCGCGCACGTTTTGTTGAATAACGTGGCTTTGCACCACCCCCTTGGGGAAGCCGGTGGTTCCGGAGGTGTACATGACCAAGACTGGCGCGCCAGGCTCGACAGCGATTTGGCGCTGGTTCAATTCATTGGATGACGAGTCACCCAATGCCGATAGCACATCGTCCCAAGCCGTCACACCATGATGCCTTGGTTCACCCAACACTACGACCCTTTTGAGTAGGGGAAACACTTCCGTATCTAGATCGTTGCGGTCGTCGGCTTCCAATTCAGGACAAAGCTCCCTGACCATTCCGAGGTAGTCCACGGGACCGGACCGGTCAACTGTTATCAACGTAGTCGAGTCGGACTGTCGCACCACATATTCCAAGTCGGAAGTGCGGAATCGGGTGTTGATTGCTACTAGCACGGCACCGATTTTGGCCACGGCGAACATAATGTGAATCCACTCCGGGCGGTTGGGCATCCACAAGGCCACCTTGTCGCCGGGTTGTACGCCAAGTTCAATTAAGCCTCTGGCCGCCCGGTCCACATCCTCTTTAAGCTCGGCGAACGACCAATGGCGGCCCTCGTAACATAAACCTTCATTGGCGCCAAAACGCAGGGCGGCGCTGTCGACAAGGACACCGAAGGTCGTCTGCTCTTGCTGGACGGTCATGCTCTCTCCTGGGTTATTTTCACCTTGAAGTACGCGGATTTTAGATTTTGGTCAATTGTGCGCTCTCTGCCATCTAGTCAGGCCCCCGCTGGCCGGGATGCAGGGCCGATGTAGCCAGGCTTTGAAACGGCCGCTGTCATGGAACGACTAAGAGGTTTCCTCCCTAATTCGCTTGGCGGAATCACGGAGTGCGTTTAGGACGATGGTAGGCGGTGGCGGTGCCACAGACGTGTAACTGACGCCCATTTTGCGCAACTCCGCAGGCGTGAAGTACAGGGCCGAGTGATACACCGGAATATACACCTTGGCCTTGCCTACTTTGTTTACCTGTCCCGCAAATCCTTCAAAACTTTCCCGCAGCCTTGGGTCTGTGGGGTCACTGATGCCCAATGCCGCCGAAATATCTGTCGGCCCCAGTGAAATAACGTCGATGCCGTCCAGCCCGGCAATTTCCTCAATCTCATTGAGACCTTTCATGTCCTCGGTCATAGCAATCAGCAAAATCTCTTCGTTGGAAGAGCGCTGGTGTTCCGGCCAGGGAACTGACCCGAAACCGGCAGCCCGGGTTGTCCCCGCTGCGCCCCGCTCGCCCAATGGCGGGTAGCGAACTGCGTTTACCGCCTGTTTCGCACCTTCCAGACCAGCCACGTGGGGCACCTGAATGCCTTGGGCACCCATGTCCAGCAGCCGCAATATCAGCTTGGAATCGTTGTCGGGCACGCGGACGATGGATGTTATGCCACTGAGGTCGGCGACCCGGATCATCTCTCCCATAAGTTGCAAGTCGAAGCCCGTATGCTCCATGTCTATGAAGGCCCCGTCAAACCCGGCCAAGGCGATGATCTCAACCACCGCAGGGTCAGCGAATCCCACATGGCTTACGATGGCCAGACCGCCCTCTCGCATCACACGTTTAACTCGGTTTTATCGCATCGAATATTCCCTCGATCAGAAAATTATTCACCACCGTCCAATGGCGGTAAGGGTTGGCCGTCAACTTATATAGCCGGTGATTGGAACCGAGTGTAGTAACGGAAAATGCGGCTGTCAAATTTCCAAGATGATTCGGGGCGTAACAGTAACCGATTCGTCATTCCGATGGGATTGGTGGACTGCCCAACGTCTCTGCTATATACGAATCCCGTAAGGGGTCTGGAGCCTTGCGTAGGTGGATGTGACCCTTCTGTCGCGAATGGTCGATTCGGCGAAGGTCGTTGGAGACGCAGGTGTGGAACTGGCTGGAATTAATGCCAGGGAGTTGGAGTAGGTACCGCCTTGTTAGCTTGCGATGGGGGTTAGAACTTGGCCGCCCACCGAAACAACGCCGGGACGTACCACCACCCCGTAGACGCCAAAGTATGGCGCGCGAGTGTTGGGCCTGTAGCTCAGGATGAGACGCAATGTGTCGATGTCCCTTTCTCCGGTATCAGGGTCTAGGGTAGTAATGACGCACCTGGGATCACGCGCGATCACTTGTATCACTAGGTCTGGGCCCAAGCGGATAACTTCGCCAATCCAATCGTCTTCCTGGTGGGGTTCGCAGCCGCCCAGCAGAAAATTGGGCCGGAACCTCCTACTGTCAAAGGTGTAGGAACCGCCGCTCTGCTTCCCTAAGAAATCTAGGGAAGCCTGGGATATCAACGACACCGGGTATTCATCGTAGCACTGTCCCGGAAAGTCGGTCTGAACGAGACCAACGGGCTGGCCGCAGTAATCCGATAGAGCTTGGGACCAATCACCTTCAACCAAGCGGCCTGGCACCTGACGCCCCCACATCGTGCTCACCACCGGTTCACCAAGCTTAACTACACCGGTGATATTGGGTCCGTCTTGGGCCTCGACGCCTGGTTCAGCGTCATCGGTGGAAATTCCAGTTGGACCTCCAACGGGTAATCGGGGGAACCTCAACGTCAGTTCTTCCGATTCTGGACCGTAAGCGGCCTGGATTTTGACCAAAGTTCCTATCTGACGCTGAGTAAGCACCTTGCCATCTACATCGATCAAATAGAATCGCCGGTCTTCAACGATACCGCTTGCCATGACGTGAACGGCATCGGATTCTATTAAGCCCAAGGATTTAACAGGTGATATATGGATGTTATCGACAGTTATCATGGCGTTTCAAATGATTTGCCAGGTTATCTCCGGATGTCCTTTAAGATTTCCGTGCTGGTTCAGTTTCTGCCGGTTCAATTGCTGCCAGTTTAGTTGCCTTGGATTCAACCGAAATCCTGGGTATCGATTGCAAAACATGCTGGGGTAGGTAACCCAACGTAAACGGTTATTGAACCGGGTTCGGTCTTTTTCTGAGAGTGATATCCAGATCTATCCGGCCTTCGCCGCTCCGGATGACCTCCATAACCACGTCGTCACCAGGAATAGTATTACTCACCAAATAAGCGATCAGATCACCCATTTGGTCGATTTCCTTCCCATCGATTGCAACGATCACATCGCCGCCGGACGGAAACTCGATGCCGTCGATGGTGAATGTTTCCTCGCTGCCCAGCAATCCGCCTTTTTCTGCAGGGCTGTCACCGCTCACCTGGATAACCAGCGCGCCACTGGTGTCACGGGCCAGACCCATGTTTTCCGCAATCTCGGGTCGCAAGCTGGTCCCGGTGATGCCCAGCCATGAATAATCGTAGTGACCGTCTTCAATCAATGCTGGGATAACCCGCTTGGCTATATTAACCGGCACGGAAAAGCCCACTCCGGAACTGACCCCGCTGCGGCTAATAATCTGGGTATTGACGCCAATAACCCGGCCAGTCCGGTCCAACAATGGGCCACCGGAGTTGCCAGGGTTTATCGGGGCATCCGTTTGGATCACTTCCGGAATTGAAAATACGCTATTGGAGCTGCTGATTGTTCGTCCCAATGCGCTAACTATGCCCGATGTCATAGTGAATTGCTGACCGAATGGGTTTCCAATCGCCACAGCCGTCTGTCCTACTTGTAATGAATTACTATCTCCGAGTAAAATGGGGCGGGAATCTTCTTTGACTTCCTCCAGTTCAAGTACCGCCAAGTCCGAGTCCGGGTCCGTTCCGATTACCTTGGCTTCAATCTCAACCCGATCGAAAAACGTCACCGTGACTCTTTCCGCACCTTGAATCACATGATTGTTGGTTACAATGTGGCCATCGTCGTCCCACACAAATCCAGAGCCCTCACCCTGTTGGAAGAAGTCCCGAGGGTCTTGAGGTAGGGGCAAACCGGGAATGGAAGGAGAAGCCGAGCCGGTATCCAACCGAGAGCTAACCCGGATGTGGACCACTGATGGCAGCAGGTCTCTGTATATTTTAATCATGACCTGCTCTTGGGCCGCGACAATGGCGTTGGCGTCGATAGTGGGAGGCACCAGAGTCTCCGGTGCAAGCGGCGCCGCCGAAGCTGAATTGCTTGATGAGACTTTGACTTCCGAAGCCTTCGCTTCTCCCTGGGGCTCAGCGGGCGGGTCGGTCCGAGACTCGGTCTGGCTGGTCTGTACACTAGCCGAGCCTGTGGTTACCGGCTGGGCGGTAGCCAGGGTTTCAGTCGGGTCAGAACCACCGCAGGCAGCAACCACAAACGTTAAGACAATGGCTGCTACTGCCAGCAAACCCGCTCTGGATTGGAACTCTTTTATTTTGGTTGAGAACATTCTTACAAACTCACGAGCCGTTATGAATAAATACGGCAATAGCATAGCCAACGGATTTCACAGGTTCGCGGCCGTCGATTCTAGGCTGGCCCAAGACCAGTAATTCAGGTGCTCACAATTACGCCGGGCTGTGCTATCTAGGGACTCTGTTTTTTACCTGTTTTCTCCTCAAATAGCTTCCATGTCCGTTCGTTAAAGGGATAATACTTACCCGGAGAACACTGTTCTTCGATCAACTGGGTCTTGATCACCTCTTCGACTTCTTCCCGCTCCCGGGCAATCTGGATAACCTCGTCCACCATGGTTTGGGGCACCACGACAACACCGTCGTCGTCGCCAACCACGGCGTCTCCAGGGCGCACCAACACTTTGCCGCACTGAACCGCGTCGTTGACTTGCCAGGGCCAGAACTCGGCAGGCCCTTGCTTGGCCGTGGTGGCGGCAGAGTAGACCGGAAACCCGTACTGTTTCAACGATATGCTGTCCCGCACAGCCCCGTCGGTCACCAATCCGCCCACGTTACGCTGCCACAGCCGCAAGAACTTGATGTCGCCGCCAATTGAGCTGTACTCCCAGCCCATGGCGTCAATCACGAGGACTTCCCCCGGCCCGCACAACTCGAAGGCCATATATTCCGCCGATTGCTCGCCTTTGGGTTTGTCTTGGGCCAAGTCGGGACGATGAGGCACGAAGCGGAGGGTGACAGCTCTCCCGGCCATTTTCTGGCCCAACTGAAGAGGTTTCGCTCCATGAATAAAACTCATCGGCCAGCCTTTTACCCACAGTGCGTCAATCAATGTTTGAGTAGGGATGTGGCGAAGCTTCTCTAGGGTTTCTTCCGAGATGGGAGGTAATTCATTCATGCGTTTCCCATGTGAATAATTGCGATAAATAACCGCAGCGGAATTTGCTTAACTCTAAAATATTATATTTGCCTGGACGGTCCAGTACAAGCTTGATTCCCTCGTAAAAACCCCTCGTCCTCCGGGGGCAATGGGAGGATAATGTGGGGAAAGGGCGTTGGGGCAGCGCCTGGCCGAGGGAGGGGAGGATGTTCCGAATACGAGACCCGCAAGAGAGCCTCTGGCAGTCCCAGTTCCTGGTGACGCCGAAGAAGGCTAAGCGTCTGGAGAGAAGTTGGGCCGAGGTTTTCCGAAACGAGGCGCTCCCCCTGATTGACGAGGAGCGCTTTGCTCCCATGTACTGCGTGGACAACGGCCGTCCCAACCGGGCGGTGCAGACCGTCCTCGGGGTCCACCTCCTCAAAGAGATGTTCAACCTCACCGACGATGAAGCTCTGGAACAACTAGAGTTCAACCTGCTCTGGCACCACGCCCTGCGGCTGGACATCGAGGAGACCCACCTGCCCCAGAAGACCCTCCACAACTTCCGAGTTCGCCTGATGCAGCACGACGGTGGCCGGCTGGCTTTCCAGGAGACCACGGACCGGATCATCCAGGCGCTGGGCATACGCACCGGAAAGCAACGGCTGGACTCCACCCACATCATGAGCAACATCGCCACACTCACCCGGCTGGGCCTGTTCTGTGAGACGATGCGGTTGTTCCTGCGGGCCTTGCGCTGGGAGCACCCAGAGCTTCGCCCTGGGGTTCCGGAGGGCCTCCTAGGGCGCTATTTGAAGGAAGAAGACGAGGCGACCCACTACGAGGACGCCCGCACGGGGGAGGGTCGGCGACGCCTTTCGGTCTGTGCCCGGGACCTCTACCGGCTGGTGGACCGGTTCCATGGCACGACTGCTGCCCAGCTGGAGGAGTACCGGCTGCTGGAGCGGCTGCTGCGGGAGCAGTGCCATGTGGGCAAACACCGGGACGGGCACCCCAGGGACGATGACGACGATGCTGGGGAATGCAAGGTGCCCGTGGCCTTGAAGGACCCGAAGCAGGTGTCCGCCGACTCGCTGCAATCGCCCCACGACCCGGATGTGACCTACAGCGGCCACAAGGGGAAGGGGTACGAGGTGCAGGTGGCGGAGACCTGCCACGAGGAGAACGCCACCCAGCTCATCACCCACGTGGAGGTGACCCCCTCGAGTGGGAGCGACACCGACGTGAGCGTGCCGGTCGTTGACGGGCTCGCGGAGCGGAAGGTCCGACCGGACGAGCTCTTCGCCGACACGGCGTATGGGTCGGGCCGCAATGCCTTCGAAGCCTCGCGCCGGGGAACGGAACTGGTGAGCCCGGTGGCGGGGTCGGCGCCGGGGAACTCGCACGAAGGAGAGGGTGACGGACCACCGCCGCTCACCGCCGCGGACTTTCAGATCGACGTCACAGGGGAGCAGGCCACGGTGTGCCCCGCCGGCCACCCGTCCATCGAGGAGCACGAGTTGGAGGATGCGCCGGAGCGGGTAGAGGTCCACTTTGCCAGGACAACATGCGAGCCCTGCCCCTTGCGGTCCCGTTGCCCAGTGAAGCTGGACCGGCGTGCGGGGGCCTACGTCCTCAAGGCGGACCTGGTGAAGGTGAACATCGAGCGGCGCCGGAGGGCCGAGGCCACCGAGGAGTGGCGCAAGCGGTATGCCATAAGGGCTGGTATCGAGGGAACGAACTCCGAGCTGAAGCGCGCCCACGGGCTTGGGCGCTTGCGGGTGCGAGGGGGCCGTCGGGTGCGGCTTGCCGTCTACCTGAAGGCGTTGGCGTGCAACTTCAAGCGGATGGTCCATGCACGCCTGGTGGAGATGGAGAACACGGCTCAGCGGGCGGTCGGGACGGTACCTGCGGTCACGGCCGCATGAGGGCGCCGCTCCACAGCTTCCACCGGGTGCCCTGAGCCACGGAAGGGGTAGCGCAACGGGATCACGCTTGTCCTGAGCGCGGCAGATGGTGCGGTGAGGCCAGCAGCCGGCATCCCGTGGCCTCCTCCCTTCCAGGCCCCTTCCGCCAGGGTTCATCTCAAACAGGCCTTTTTGCGAGGGAATCAATCTTGGATGCTGTCGGTCCCAGATTGGATGCTGCTGGTCGCAGAGTCGAATAAGGCTCTAGCTAATGCAACTCCGCCTCCGTGGGGTGCTCAAATACCTTCAAAATAGATTTTCGGAGTCGGTCTCACAGCAAATTCAATTGTCGGAGGGTCGAAAGCTAGGGTCACAGTCAGGTATAAGAAGACGAAAGCATCAGACGATTTATTGCCTCCAGCTATCGTCGCAGCCGTCGGTGGGAAAGGGATGTGCTATCCCATTCTCCGTTGCTTGACAGTAAAAACCTTCCATAATAGACTGCCGCTGATGGTTCCACCGGCCCATCGCGAAGGGCTAAGTAACGCTTTTGCCCGACAAGTCCGTGGCTAAAGCGCCGGGTGAGCGAAAAAATATGTCCCTTGACCACGGTCAGTCCCAACCGTTTTCTAGCACCCATTTGGGCCTCTATGCCCCTTACGTGCAGTACCCCCGTTGGTTTTATTTCCATAACATGGGATTCAGCCATTCCTCATAGTCAAAAAAGGAGACCCATGGCCAAGACAATATTGACAAGCCCAAAGCTCAGCAAGCCCGCCGGGATTTTTTCTTCGGGCGTGGCTGTCCCCGCCGGACGAATGGTATTCGTGTCCGGTCAGGTTTCCCGAAACGCTCAGGGAGAGACAGTGGGCAAGGGAGATATCCGTGCTCAGACGACCCAGACCATGGAAAACGTCAAAACAGTGCTGGAGGCAGCAGGGGCTACCATTGACGACGTGGTGAAGGTTACCGTCTACGTGACCAATGTTAAGGAGCAATTGGCGGCGATTCACGAAGTGCGAGCCCAATACTTTAAAACCGATTATCCGGCTAGCACCCTAGTGGAGGTAAAATCGCTGGTCAGCGAGGACTTGCTTATTGAGATCGAGGCCATCGCCGTAGTTGCTTCCTAGTCGCTGGGTCCGGTAAAGACCTACCTCGGCTCACCTTCTAGTCGCCTCCGCAAGTAGTTCAAAAAGTAATTCAAGTCACGATCCTATACGTCGCCCGGTGAGTCAAATCAAGTGTCAGCGTACTTTGCCGTTATCGATGGGGCCCAATACGTTTTGCTGCAGCCACTCGTCGCCAGCCAGTTCGGCAAACCCAATTTCCCGCATGTGATCGGTGATTTGCACCATACTCTCTAGGATTGTTTTGAGCTTTTCGGTTTTGTAAATGAAACTGGTTGAGTGGAAGTAAAGTTCGCTATGCCCCAGTCCTTTATCTTCACCGCACATCAGCCTGACTGGGACTCTGGAAGCAAGAAGATTGCGCCATGCCCTCTGCTTCAAAACCTGTCCAAATTTCGCTTCGTCGCTGGTATTCATATAGTAGTTGTTTTTAATTTCAGGGCCTTCTTTCTGGTAAACGAACCGCTTCCGTTTGCTCTCGGTCAATGACCGGCCAAACTTGATAATGAAGTTGAAATCCGTCGGTTGAGCATAGTAGACAGCAAACTCGGTCAGGTTTTGGGCGTTCCCGAATCCTAGGAAGACTTCATGATAGCTAACTGAAACGTACCATCCATTTACTTCCCCCATGGCGCGGTCCGGTCTTGAACCTTTTGCATTCACCAAACTGAGACCCATTTCATCGCACAGGTCGCTTAAAGCCCGTAGCCGTCGCTGCTGGTCACCGGTTCCCCATAAATATTTGGTTAAGAAACGACTAACCACTATGCGGCCCTTCGTCTTGACCTAGAGAGCCAAAAAATCCCGAGGGTTCGAGCCAATGCTGGCTTATTTCCCATGTATTCCGGCTTCGCCTTTGACTGTGCGGGCTTCGTAATCCTTGGGTGCCGAAAATAGGCTACCAACATTAAAGTCCCATACTCTGGGCCAATTGCACCAAGTGGTGCTCGGTGTCACCAAGGTTGGCTTCCGCTATCTTGGACCTCATGGTGTAGAGTTGCATGTCATGCTCCACGGTAAAAGCGATGCCAGCGAAAATCCCGTGGCCTGTCGCAGTCGCGCGCTTGCTCAAGGACCCGGCATAAGCCTTGGCTACCGCCACTTCATCAGTGGCCTTGCCGCCGCTATTCCCACCTTGGTCCAATTTCCAGGCTGCATGATATGTGGCCATTCGCGCTCCGTCCACAGCCGTGCGCAAGTCGGCGCATTGGTGTTGGACTGCTTGGAAACTGCCGATGGGACGCCCGAACTGGACCCGGTTCTTGGAGTATTCCACTACCATCTCTAGGATTTTTTCGGATCTGCCCACGATGTCGGCGCATTGCAAGACGGCGCCCCACTCTTGGGCCGGACCTACGTGGGTTGCGGCGCTACCCACCGTCCCTAATGCAGCATCGGCCCCTACCCTAACCTGCCGGAATCGCGCTTCGTGCTGCTGATAGCCGCCAATGGATGGCATGGCGGACAGGGTGAGACCCGGAGACGCTGTCTCCACCAGAAAAAGCGTGAGATAGACAGTGGATTCCGTTTGACCCAACGATCCGGCAACACACAAAATCAGGTCGGACCTATCGGCCCAAGGTACGAACAGCACAGTACCCTCAAGCAGGTAGCCTTGACCGTCGATTGTGGCCCGTAGGCCCAGTGCTTCTCCGTTATTCAGTGCCTCACCGGACAGGAACGAGGTGACAACGGTTTCACCCGTGGCCATTTTGGGGAGCAGCTGGTTTTTTTGCTGAGTGTTGCCTGCTTTCAGAATTGCTTTTACGGCGTAAGCGGATGTGGCCAAAAGCGGGCCAGGCACCATGGCGCGCCCAATTTCTTCAAAAAGGACTGTCTGATCAAGCAAATTCCCGCCTTCCCCTGCGTACTCCTGAGGAATAGCCAGGCCAAACCACCCCAAGTCGGCCATTTTCCGCCACAGGTCTGGGGAATAGCCTGATTGTTTTTCCTCCCACTCCCGAATCAATGAAATCGGGCACTCCGATTCCAAGAACTCCCGGGCGGTCCGGCCCAACAGGATTTGATGCTCGCTTAATCCCAGGTCCATTTGGCTATCCTCGTTATCCGATCGGTGGAATCGACTGGTGGAATCGACTGGTGGAATCGACTGGTGGAATCGACTGGTGGAATCGACTGGTGGAATCGACTGGTGGAATCGACTGGCGAAATCAACTGGAGGAATCGACTGGAGGAATCGACTGGCGGAATCGACTGGCGGAATCGACTGGTGGAATCGGCTGGCAGAATCGACTCAATGAAGTGTCGATTCGCGGTTTGGCATCGCCGGTAAATTACCGGGGCATTCCGAGGCCCCTCTGGGCGATGATGTTGCGATGAATCTCCGATGTGCCAGCACCGTGAAGGTGCATGCTTTCTTGGTGGATGCCCTCTATGGTCCCCCGCATTGGAGCCCACTTTGAGTCACCCGTTAATGTGCTATAGGGCCCCAGAATCTCCATTGCCGCTTGGGCGAACTCAAGGCGCCGCTCCGTGCCATGCAAAAATGCGACGGAAGCTTCGGCATTGGGTATCGTTCCGGTACTCTGAAGCCAGGCGACGTTCCAGCAAAGCAGACTCCAGACGTCGAAGGCCACCTTTAATTCGGCCAATTTCCGCTTTACCGAAGGCCGGTCAGAGATAGTTTGTCCATTGAACCGGGTGGATTTGCAGAAATGAACGAAATCGTCGAAAGCCCTTCGGGTCCGTCCGTAGCGTTCCAGGCCGGAGCGCTCGAAGTCCAGAGTGGTCATGGCGTGGTACCAACCGCGGTTTTCCTCGCCAATCAGCGCCGTGGCCGGGACTCGGACGTTGTCGAAGTTTGTCTGGGCGGCCATCGCCCCGCTTATGTACGGAAGGGAACGCAGGCTAATGCCCGGAGCTTTCATGTCTGCTATAAACATGCTGATGCCCCGGTGTTTGGCGGCTTGACGGTCCGTCCGGGCCAGCAGGTAAATGTAATCGGCGTTGAAAGCGTAACTGGTGAACATCTTGGAGCCGTTTAGGACATACTCGTCGCCATCCCTGTCGGCCCGCAGTTCCAAGGAAGCCAGGTCGGAACCCACGTTTGGCTCGCTGAAGCCCTGGCAATATTCTACTTGGGCGGCGGCTATGGGTTGGAGGTACTGTGCTTGCTGCTCGGGACTGCCGAAGACCATCAGCGCCGGGCCTACGAATCCCAAGCCGGTGGTCCCAGTCCGGGGCACCATGCCGTAGCCCATTTGCTCGTTGAAAATAGCCTGCTCGATGGGGCCTTTCCCACCGCCGCCGTGTACTGCCGGCCAGCCCACAGCCAGCCACCGGCGCTGGGCCAGTTCGCTGGCGATCTCCCGCCCGAACTGATACTGCCCCTCGTATTCCGAGCCGAAGACTTCCTGCCTCTCTGAAGGTACGCGCTGGGCGAGAAACGCGCGCACTTCCTCTTTGAAAGTCTGCTGCTCTTCGGTAAATTCAAATTCCATAGCCGAATTTCCACCACTAACCGGAATTGCCA
Source organism: Dehalococcoidia bacterium (assembly GCA_963665155.2). Classification (GTDB taxonomy): domain Bacteria; phylum Chloroflexota; class Dehalococcoidia; order Lucifugimonadales; family UBA3495; genus UBA1141. The sequence goes on from OY761986.2 coordinate 653,385, forward strand.
TTCCAACTCGATTTGAGGTCAGTCTAAAAAACTTATGAAACTGCCGGGACCTTTGGGCGAGTCTAGGGCTGATGCCGGATCCTGAAGTGTGTTTCCTAATTAACTTGCTTGTACCTATCGAGGAGCGCAAGCCCGGATAATCTCTATGGCTTGCTCCTTGGCTTTGGGGCCGGAGACCCTTGGCGAAATAATAGGCTGGGTGATGCCCGCCTGCCGGTATTGCTGCAGCTTTTCCTGGCAGTTGTCGGCGTCCCCTACCAAGGCGATCTTGTCGATGAGCGCTCCGGGCACCAGGTTTCGCACCTCCTCGTGGTTACCTGCCTGCCAGGCCTGACGCACCGCAAGTAACTCTTCGGTAAACCCGGCCTCTTCCATCAGCCTGCGGTACCTGGGGAATGTGGCGGCGTAGCGGGCCACATTGTTCCGCATGGCCTCCATCCCTTCATCAGCGGCTGCGCCTACAGCGCAGGGGAGCAGGGTAGCGACCTCTACCTCGTCGGCAGCCTTGCCAGCCCGTTCCGCTCCCATGGCGACGTGTTTAGCAGCCGTTTGGGCGTGTTCCAGAGTGCACCAGGTTAGTAGCGCTCCTTGGGAGATTTCCCCGCATACTTCTAGCATCTTGGGGAACACCGCAGCCACGTAGATGGGCATCTCTTTGCGCAGAGGCCGGAACCAAAGGTCGAAGCGCTCGATATTATAGACCTCGCCCTGGTAGCTGACTTCGCCGTCACGCAGCAACGCTCGTACGATATCGACGCATTCCCTCAGCCGGGGTACGGCTTTATCGAAAACCAAACCGTGCTCGGGCCCAACCTGCACCTTGTGGCTTGTGCCCAACCCCAAGATGAATCTTCCGTTGGAAAAGTGGTCGACCGATGCTGCGGCCATGGCTATTGTGGGTGCGCTGCGCACGAAGACGCTGGTGATGCTGGTGCCGAGAAGTATCTTTTCGGTTTTGAGCGCACATGCGGTGAGAATAGAGAACTGGTCGCCGCCATGGCCCTCGGCAACCCATGCCGACCCATAGCCCAGTTCATCGGCCAGTTGGATGCACTCAACCATCTCGGTAGGCTGTAAACCACCGGAAAATCCCAACCCGATTCGGCCCATCTGACCCTCCCCAGTTCATACCGGAACTTTCTACCGGAACTTTCTACCGGATGCACTTTCTCGGAAACCGGAACTTTCTACCGGAACTTTCTACCGGAACTTTCTACCGGAACTTTCTACCGGAACTTTCTACCGGAACTTTCTACCGGAACTTTCTACCGGAACTTTCTACCGGAACTTTCTACCGGAACTTTCTACCGGAACTTTCTACCGGAACTTTCTACCGGAACTTTCTACCGGAACTTTCTACCGGAACTTTCTACCGGAACTTTCTACCGGAACTTTCTACCGGAACTTTCTACCGGAACGGTTGGTATAAATTTTGCCAGCACTGGCTGCCGGGTAATCGTGGTCACCTGGCATTATAAACCCCAGGCAAACGCCGCCGCATCCGGTTGTATCCGGTCCAAACCTTGCAACCCATAGGCGTTGCCTTTATCAGTCAACGACTTGGGCTTGATACTATCATTTCATCGCAATGTATGAAGTAACCGACGAAGGGGGATTTTGTGGATGGATTCAGACTAGCCCTCGTACGGCCGGGTTCTAGTACTACAACCAGTTATATTTGACGAATAACACGACACCCCCATCCTAACCTTCCCCCGAAATTGGGGAAGGAAGTGGTTTTCTCCCCCTTACGAAGGGGGAGATTAAGAGGGGGTCAGCGCGTATCGTTCAGTATCATACGGATGTAGTACTAGTTGCAGGGGACCGGTTGACGATGCCGCAGGTGGTCACTAAACTGCCCGTGATTGCCCCGGCAAATAAAAGGATACTTGTTGACATTCCTGTAGGTTGCAAGAAGAGCCGTTGAATCGTAATTTGACATGGACTACAAGATTATCAGCGGGCGAAACTGACGACACCGCAGCACCCGGAAAGTTCACTAGCCGGTGCGCTAGATGACCGATAAGCTCGGCTTTATTAAACTGGACTCCATTACCTCCTCAACCAACTACCGCTGGTTCGTCATTGGGCTGTGGCTACTGTCCAGCGTTTCCGGCTTCATGGTTATTTATACCCTGGGAGTCCTGCTGCCGGTAATCAGCGACGATCTTGACCTTTCCCCGGGGGAGCAGGGTTTGCTGGGCTCGGCTTCTCACTGGGGCAACATAGCCCTGTCCATTCCGCTGACATTATGGACCTCCCGCTTTGGCGCCAAGCGACTTACAGCCGTTACCTTGATCCTCGCTGCGGCCTGCTTGTTTATCCAGGGATGGGCCCCTGGATTCGTCGTATTGCTTTTCGGCAGGTTGGCCTTCGGTGTGACCATTATCGCTGCCCAACCGGCCAGGGCATTTCTTACCCACCAATGGTTCGAAGCAAGGGAAATAATCATGGTCAATGGGCTGTCCAACGTTTTGTTCGGGATAGTGGTTGGGGGTGGGTTGATTGCTTCACCATTCATCTTGGACGCCTTTGGCAACGATTGGCGATCCACTTTTCGGGTATATGGCATACTGTTCGTTGTTCTCACGATACTGTGGCTGCTCCTGGGGAAAGAACGGGCCAGGGAAGAAAGTCTACAGCCGGTAACCGGAGGGACTGGTGTACTGCGGGGTTCCCTGGGCCATCGGGATTTGTGGTTGTGCGGCGTCGGTTTCCTGGGCGCAACGATGGCCTTTTCGGCCTTCGTGAGTTTCTATCCAACGTTGATGCTAGAAGACTACGACATGTCTTTGAGGTGGTCCGGGGCCATACTTGCTTTGGGGGTATTCGCAGGGGGAGTGACCGGTCTTGGCATCGGCTATATGGCGGCTCGCAAATCCAGAGAGAGGTCTTTCCTGATAGTGTTGGGCTTCCTGATGGCAGGGTCATATGTCCTAATGCTTGGGACTGGCTCCATTGGTGTTTTGATGCTCGTTTCCTTCTTCAACGGGCTCTCTTGGGGGTTCTTCCCCATTCTTATTACTGTGCCTTTCCTGTTGCCGGGGATCCGGCCCCGGGAGATGGCCGTGGCGCTATCATTTACAATAATGGTTACATCCTTGGGAACGTCTTTGGGACCCTTGATAACCGGGTTTGTCCAAGAAGCAACCGGGGATTTAAAGTTCTCTTTATTGATTCTAAGCTTCCCGGTTTTGTCATTATGCGTGGCTGGCGCAACGATACGTTTCAACCCGGTGGCCAGATTGACTAGGTTAGTCAGTGACACATAAAACGTTGGCTTAGTTGTTGCTGCTCAGAGTATTGCAGTAAAATTCCGGGAGAAATCTCCAAACTTCGGGAGAAATTACCAATCAAGGGAGCAATCCCCAATCAACGGAGGAAGCTATGTCCCAGCTCCAATCGCTCCTAGCCCAAGTGGACAATCTACAAGATGACATAATCTCACTGGAGCAAGACCTTGTAAGAATACCCACGGTCAACACCGGCTTCATGCCCACGGGCGACGAGTCGTTGGTCTGTGACTATGTCAAAGAGTGGCTTTCCCAAGATGGGGTTGACTCCCAGATTCTGGAAGCGGCTCCAGGCCGGGGCAACCTCATCACGGGGTTGGAAGGCCGTTCCGGCAAGGCTGGCTTGATGTTCATGTCTCATACCGATGTGGTGCCTGTGGAAGAAGAGGACAAGTGGCGCTTCCCTCCATTCAGCGCCACGGTGGCCGATGGCAGAATATACGGTCGTGGCTCTTCTGACTGCAAAGGTCTATTAACCTGCCAGTTAATGGCGCTGCGCTTGCTCAAGAGGAACGGTGTGGAGTTGCAAGACGGCCTCATCCTGGCCTCCGGGGCCGACGAGGAACACGGGGGCCGTTACGGTTTTGGTTGGCTCGCCAAAAACCACCCGCAATTGCTGGACGCGCCTCTGGCGGTGAACGAAGGCGGCGGCATGCCCATTGAATCTGCTGGTGGTCTCACCTATATCCTGGGGGTCGGAGAAAAGGGGCGTCTGCAGGTCGAGGTTACTGTAAAAGGCACCAGCGCCCACGCTTCCGTGCCTTGGCAAGGCACCAATGCCCTTTACCGGCTCGCCCAAGTAGTGCAGCGTCTGGAGGCTTACGAGCCGGAGCGGGACACCAGCACCGGACTTTTCCAGTATTTGTCCAACTTCGCCATAGAACACAAGCCTTCGGCGGCGAACATTGACGAAATCATCGCTGAAACCCAGCCCGACAATCCTCGCTTTGCTTCTTTGATGCGGGCACTGTCCAGAATGACGGTGACACCCACCATGATTCAAGGCGGCATTAAGTCCAACAGTGTGCCAGAGTCCATCAAGCTCACCTGCGACGTGAGGACCCTGCCCCATCAGGACGAGAACTACGTTCGGGAACAACTAAATAGCATCTTCGAAGGCTTGGCGGATGTGGAGTTCGAGATCGACTACATGGCCGAGCCCAACTCGTCACCTTTTGAGACCGAATTCGCCGAGCGGATAAAAGCGACCACCGGACTGGCGCTGGACCGGGAAGACATCCATTGGGTGCCAGCCATCAGCACGGGATTTACCGATTCACGCTTCACCAGGCCATTGGGTACGATCACCTATGGTTTTAGCGGCTCCCATCCCGACGACGACCCGGTGTTGAACCACGTTCACGGCACCGACGAGTCTGTGGGAATCCTCAGCCTTATTAGCGGCACAAAGATCATGCTCGCCTTGGCCTACGATATCCTGGCCGTAAAATAGGGTGATCGGCGGGCCATCCCACCGATATGCCGTTGGTGGCCGCCGTCAATCTGTGGTAACAGCCGTCCGTAATTCGAAACGAAACTACAGGCCGCGGTTCCTGAGTTCGTCCGACATTTCCTCGTCGGCTTGAGCCAAATCGAGTCGGTCCGAAAATAAGTAAGCTATGGAGCGTTGAGCGTAGTAGTGAGCGGCTTCAGGACTTAGCTGAATCGCTTGAGTCAGGTCGGCTATGGACTCTTCATAAAGCCCTAGTTCATAAAATGAAAAACCACGGTCGTAGAAAGCTTCGGCGAATGAGCCGTCAATCTCAATCGCGCGGCTGTAATCTTCGATCGCCCGTTCATAGGAGCCGTTACGGCTGTATTTGTTGCCGCGGTCGTGGAATCCTATGGCGTCCTGTGGTTCTTCCGGCGGCGTGCGGTTGCCTCGGAGATTCAATGCATTTTCTCCCATGGAAAAATCCGGCCTAAAACTCCGCTAATTTCCGGGTTGCTCGCTGTGTAGGACACGCCTAGACCGTGCTGGCGAGAGTCTCGGTTTGCTCGTCTACGGTAGCCAGGTCAGGCAACAACTTCAGTATTAAGCCTTGTTCGTCAATGATTACCGCCGGGCGTCTTCCATCGGCGGGGTTAGCCAGGTAGCGTTCGTCCCCTTCATTCGACATCCCGTAAGCTATTGCGATGGACCTATCTTCGTCCTGAAGAATCGGGAAAGGAAGGCCTTCCAGTTCTACCCAAGCCGCCGCCGATTCCCGATCCCGGTCATTGACGCCGAAAAGGAGGATGTTCTTGCCGGTGAAATCCGCGTAGTGGTCACGGTACCCGTGACTGTGACGAGTTCAATTGCCACCCCCTGGAGATGAGAAGAACCAGAGCCATACTTTCTTCCCCCTGAGGTCCGACAACCGTACCTCCTGCCCCGTGTGGTCCAAAGCCGTAAATTCAGGTGCCGAGTCTCCCTCTTTGAGCATCCTACTCTCCTCCTTGTGCCCCTTTGCTCAAACTCCCCTCATGTTAAGGCGGGTTGCGAGTAACGATCGCTTTCCCACGCCCATCGATTCTATGCGGTATGCGTAGTCTGCGTCCAGGCTGCATACGCTTCCCGAACGGCTATTATAATTGTCCCAATTCGAGTGTAGACTGTCTCTAATCCGACCACAGACGGCTAAGTAAGACATAGCCAAGAAAGTTGACCGAATCCATTTCCCGGAACTGTACATAATCCGGCGGGAGGTGAAACACCGTGGCTCTGAGAAAACCAACTGACCAGGACCTACAACGGTTGGCCCAAGAAAACAACTTCCAGCTTACCACTGAGGAACTCGAAAGTTTTCAGGCGTTTATCCCAGGATTGTTCGACTCATACGAGACTCTTGACCAGATGCCCTTGCCCAAGGAGCCGTTGAAATACCCCAGCAGAGAGCCCGGCCAAAGACCGTCACCCCAAGATGACCCGCTCAATGCCATCGTTCGCCGGTTTACATTGAAAGGAGCTGAAAGGTATGCCTTTGAGCTGCGGTTCTCTGGTTTTGGACGGATTCATTCCCGACACCGACGCCACCATTGTTACCAGGCTTTTGGACGCTGGCGCCGAGATAGTCGCCACCATGAATCTGGACAACTTTGCTTTTTCCGGTGCGGGCGACACCAGCGCTCAAGGGGCGACCCTCAATCCGCATAAGCCGGGACATCTGGCGGGCGGTTCGTCGGGAGGGTCGGCTGCGGGCCTATTTTACGACGATATCGACATTACCATCGGAGGCGATCAAGGCGGGTCCATACGTATCCCGGCTTCTTGGTGCGGAGTGGTGGGGCTAAAGCCAACCCACAGTCTGGTCCCGTACACCGGGATTGTCGGTATCGACAACACCTTCGATCATACCGGCCCCATGGCCCGTACCGCAGCCGACGCAGCGCTGACTTTGGAAGTAATCGCTGGCAAAGACCCCATGGACCCCAGGCAGGGGGAGGTGCCCGTCCAGGACTACACCGGGACGTTGGAGAGTGGCGTGAATGGGTTGCGCATCGGCGTCTTGACCGACGGGTTCGGCCTGAGTGCGTCTCAGCCGGATGTGGACGCAGCGGTGCGCCGGGCGGTGGACATCTTCAGCGAATTGGGCGCAACCGCATCTGAGGTGTCGGTTCCTTCCCACACTCAAGCCGGGGGCATCGTCTGGGGCCTGATCGCCGAAGGAGCCACAGCATTATTGCAAAGCAATGGCATGGGTCACCATTTCGACGGGTACTATAACCCGGCGATGGTGGAGTCTTTCGGCAAATCCCTAAAAGCCCAGAGCAACGACCTGCCGCCCAGCGTCAAGCTGGTGCTGCTGATGGGCAGTTACATGGGTGAGCAATATCACGGGCGGATGTACGCCAAAGCCCAGGTCTTGCGGCGGGTGCTGCGGGCGAACTACGACCAAGCCCTGGCTCAATACGACGTGCTGGCCATGCCCACTACGCCGATGAAGGCCCATAAGCACGACCCAAGTCTGGGCACGGGAGGGGTTTTGGCCCACGGCTGGGATATGATGGACAATACGGCCCCTTTCAACATGACCGGGCATCCGGCGATAAGTATTCCTTGCGCCAAGTCGGGTGGTTTGCCGGTAGGCTTGATGCTGGTGGGCCGTCACTTTGAGGACGCCACCCTGCTGCAGGCAGCCCACGCTTTTGAAACCCACACAAGTTGGGAAACCGTATAAGCAATAAATAGATATTTGAGTCATGAGTTAACTCTGACGCCATGGGCATGATGCGGCAACTTGGAGTCGTTCCAAGTTAGTGTTTTGCCGGGTAGCCCCAGGTTCTTTGGCAAAGCTGTCTTGGTGGGGCGCCACGCCGAGTGGATATTCGAACCCTCAATTCGACTCATAAACTGAATCCCCCCAAGTCACTCTTTACGAAGTGCGGCTTGGGGGGATTTCCTTGTCTCGACCAACTTAGCTATTCGTGGCTGATTAGACCTTCTTCCATCATAGCCCGGATCGTTCCATCAAAGGCTTCCAAGCTCTGGTCGATGTCCGCTTCGGTGTGGACCCCAGACAACACGCCGCTGGTCCTTGACATAAGGTCCACTCCCCGTACCTGAAGCCCTTGCCGGAAGTTTGTTTGGACCTCTGGGGGAGCGCTCTTTAGGCTGTTGGCATCCAGTCCGTCTATGGACCGGGAACCGAAATAGATATGGAATGTTGACGACTGGCCGTAGACGCAGGCAGCCACTTCGTAGCGGTCAACGATTTCCCTCAAGCCCACGCGTAGACGCTCAGCCATCCGGTCGGCAGTCTCCTGCATCTCACCGGATTCGACGATTTTCAGAGCTGCGTTGCCGGTGGCGGCACAGTAGGGATTCGCGTTGAACGTGCCACCGTGGTAGACCCGCTCAAACCGATCGTGGTGGGCGTCGCCGGTCTGTTCCATCACCGCCATAACCTCATTTCGGCCAGCGACAGCACCACCGGGCATGCCGCCGGTAAGGATTTTCGCCATGGTAGTCAAGTCAGGCGTGATCCCCAGGTTTTGTTGCAAGCCCCCAGGACTCCACCGAAACCCGGTTATAACCTCATCAAGGATCATAACAACCCCGTATTGCTCGGTCAGCCTCCGCACTCCCTCTACGAATCCGGGCTCCAAGGGAACAGTGCCATAGGACGCTCCAGAACCTTCGGTAATTACTCCGGCGATGTCTTTATCGGAAGCCAAAGTGCGCTCCAAAGCGTCCAGGTCCGGAGGCAGTACCACGATTGATTCCACGCTACCTTTCGGTATGCCGGTGGATGCCGGAACGTCGAAGGGCGCCAGGTTGCCCGGCATTACATAATCATGCCATCCGTGGTAGTGGGACTCCCAACGGATGATTTTGTCCTTGCCCGAATAGGCCCTGGCTATCCTGATGGCCAAAGCCGTGGACTCGGCCCCGGAACCCACGAATCGGACCTTGTCGGCGCTGGGGATCAGTTTGCACACCCGCTCACCCCATTCCAACACCTGCTCAATGGGTGAACCGAAGTGGGAGCCGCCGGGCACGGCACGGGTCAATGCGTCCACCACATCGGGATGGGCATGGCCCAATAACAATGAGGCTGAACCAAGGCCGTAGTCTATGTATTCATTGCCGTCCACATCCCACTTTCTGGGGCCCTTGCCATGGTCGATGGTAATGGGGAAAAGGTCGGTTACGTAGCCGTCGTGACCGCCACCGCCGGAAGGGAAAACTTGCTTGAACCTGGGAAATAGCGCCGCCGATTTGGGATTCATTCGTATGTATGATTCTCTTATGTTCTCCGGCATCGCTTCCTCCTAATCGTTCGCGAAATTAATCATCCAAAGTTAACGACCAACTTGTCTATTAAATTGCCGCTACGGGACAAATTTACTCTAATACGCCGGAATTCGCCAGATGTTCTTCATGAGACTCTGCACATAGGCGCCAACTGGGGTTCTGCCAATGGTTGAGGTCTGCTAATATTGGGACAATCGAGCCGTCCACCCAAGCGACGTCAAGAGAATCGTTAAATTTCCACCAAATCAATCCAACCCGATAGCCCGAGGGAATATGTGCGGTCGGTTTACATTGACCTCCAATATGGATGAACTCCAGGCTCGGTTTGACTTTGAGGCCCGAGATTTGGTTTTCCGGCCTCGGTACAACGTAGCCCCGACCCAGGATGTCGTTGCTGTTTTGGGGCCTGGCGATAAGACGGGTGACGGCCCGGGAGACAATCCGGGAGAGAATTTTGGCCATAATCGGGCCGAGTTCATGCGCTGGGGACTCATTCCGTTTTGGGCCAAAGAAGCCAAAATCGGAGCCCGGATGATCAACGCTCGAGCCGAAACCGTGGCCCAGAAACCCGCATTCCGAAACGCCCTGAAAAAGCGGCGATGCCTAGTTTTGGCCGACGGCTTCTACGAGTGGCGGAAAGAAGAGAAAGGGAAGACCCCTATGTATATTTTTTCTAAACCCGGGGCTTCCGGGTCCGAATCTTCCGGGTCTGGGGCTTCTGAATCTCGGGCGCCCTTCGCCATGGCCGGGCTTTACGAGACCTGGAAATCTCCTGAAAATGAGTTGATCCGCTCCTGCACGATAATCACCACGTCTCCCAATTCTTTGATGGAATCAATCCACGACCGCATGCCGGTAATCCTGCCTAGGGACGCGGAAACGACTTGGCTAGACCAAAGCATTGAAGACGCTGATTCCCTTACCGAGCTGTTAGTACCTTATCCTGCCGAAGAAATGGAAGCCTACATAGTTTCAACCCTGGTGAATTCGGCCAAGAACGACTTCCCAGAGTGCATTACAGGGGTTTTGATTTGATTCGTGCCTATGGATAGGGTGGTTTTATCCCCAACTTCAACCCGGGTTGCCAAGCGGTCCCGGACGTTCAGCATGGCATCAAGCGCGTCCTTGGAATTCTCCATCGTCGATAACATCGTTTCTTGAAGGGCTATCTTGTCCTGGTGGTAAGCTCGCTCGGCCTTGAGTAGTGTGCCCTGGCCCTCAAAGGTAGTCTCGGTGATCTTGTCGTTCAACAGCCAACCGACCACTAGCGCCAAGATTAACTCAGTTCAATTTGTTAGGAGTTCTTAGACTCGGAACCCCACCGGCAGGCGTTGCGATCGCTGGGGATCGAGCCGGTCTTGGCCAAACGCCTTACCGAGTGCGGGAGTGGCCTGGGCATCCATCGGTGGGAGGTGAAGCGAACCCTGGCATGGCTGCACCAGTTCCGACGGCTGCGGGTTCGCTATGAAAGGCGAGCTGACATTCATGAAGCTTTCCTTTCCTTCGGTTGTTCCCTCATCTGTTTGACAAGGTCCAAATCAATTTGTTAGGCACTCTTAGTCGGATACGTGACGGGGAAGCGAATATTTGGGTCGATCATAGGACAAATCACTAATCCATTTAGATGATCGCCCCTTGCTCCTTTAGGATGACTATATCGTCCCACGTGTAGCCTAGCTCCATTAGCGTTGTCTCAGTGTGCTGGCCAAGCTCCGGTGCAGGGGAAGTTGGCTTCCCAGGGGTTCGCGCGTACTTTATTGGTGGGGTCAGAATCTCGAAGTCGCCTTCGTCGGAGTGCGTCGAAGTAGTTGTGTAGCTATTCGCGTGTACTTGCGGATCATCCACGACTTGGTCCAGCGTCTGAACGGGCGCCCAGATACACTCCTGTTCGTCGAATCTCACCGCCCAGTGTTCAAAGCTTTCCGAGGCAAACCGGTTCTCTATGATTTCTACCAACTCCTTGCTATTTTGCACACGGTTGACTCGTTGGCAAACTGCTCTATGCCGAGGGCTATGCAAAAGCCATTCCAGAATCGTTCAGATTCTATCAACACGAGTTGCATCCACTTGTCGTCCGCCGTCTGATAAGATAGCGCTGGCGAGTTAATCATATATTTACCGTAATAGTCAAAGAACCGAGGGTCCCAGATAGTACCATACGGCGTACCCAAAAAGTTCTGCCTATAAAGGTGAAACCGCGGAATATTGTGGGGCCGCTGGGGTCTTCACATCGTGCGTACTCCCACCAATTTCGCCCAACCGGCCGCACAATCCAACAGGTATGCCGAGTGGCAGCTCCCATCAAGGGTTGAAAGGGAAGCTCGGACCAGGCTAAACAGAGAACAATGTGCTAGTGTGTCTAGGCGGGTTGGAAACCACAACGACGGTAGAAACGATGATAGTAACGATGGTAGAAGGGAAGGCAACGGTGCCTTGAGCAACTACAACTTTAACTGGTGAATAAGGGTAAAACAGACGCCCTAACCGGCTGAGTTAACCGCCCGCAACAAACCCAATGTGGGTTTGGGATACACACGAACCTACCACACTACTCCGAGGGGCACAGAGGCATGCAATATCCCGCTGGCGCTGACCATCCACAGCTTTTACGTTCCTGCTGACAATTTAATATAGAGAATCAACAGAATCAGGCCTTCTTCGCCACCTGGACTATAAAGTCCGGCTCATAAAAATCGTAGTCTTTTTCAAAATCGCCGAAGCGGACTACCGATTCGAATCCCGCGTGTTTCAGGAGGTTGGTCAGGTGCTCCTGGCGCAACGGGAAAAGTGTTAGAGAGTGAGTCTCTCCGTCGGAATAATGGTACTCAAGCTCGATAACGTCCTGCTCCACAGATGCAGGGCGGACTCCCACTGAATCTCCGAGATAATAATGCTCATGCTTACTGCTAAATCCCTTGTCTAGCACAGCGTCGTAGTTTCGTTGGTCAACGATTGCTATGCCGCCCGGTTTAAGCAGTTTACGGACTTCCAGCAAGGACCTATTGCGTTCATCCTCTTCAAACAAATGAGTGAATGCGTTGCCCAAGCAGATAATGGCGTCAAACTGAGCGCCGCCCGGAAACGGCTCGATCAGGTTCGCCCACTCGGCTACCTCGAACCGTATCTTCTCCAGTCCTTGCCGCTTGGCGTTTTCTCTGGCCTGGGCAACCATGGATGCAGACCCGTCCGCGCCCGTCACGTCAAACCCGTTCAGGCTGAGGCTAATGGTGTGATAGCCCGTGCCACAAGCGATATCCAGGACTTTGTGAGCGCCAGCGTCGGACAGAATCCGTTCAAAGAAACCATTTTCCGACTTTCGGCGGCCTTCCCAATCGATCAGCTCATCCCATCTGCCGACAAACGCTGGCGTGTACTGCTCCAAGAACAATTTTGAACTGGGTTTAGGATCACCTTGCACGACTACTCCCCCAATCGCCGCCGGTCAATCCGGCTTTTTTGCCGAGAACAAGGCCCAGCCGATTTTGCCTGCGTTTGCCGAATCCACCCAAAATGCCAGCCCGTCCATCGTTCTGTCGATGGTTTGAGCGTCTATTTTGTCCAATAAAACATCACGGTTCTTTTCGACTTGGTCTCGGATCCAGGAATAGGACCGGACCACGTATTGCGACCAATCCCGTGTCTCCACAACCTGAAAGCCTTGACCCAGCAAACATTTGTGATAATCGTCCGAATCCCACATCACCGGTGATTTTACTCTCTCGTAAATCCGTTTCCGGTCGGAAGGTGAAGTGTCGGAAGTTACCACTAAATCCGTAAAAATCAACGTCCCACCTGGCGCAAGGACGCGATTAGCTTCCGATATGATTTGGTCTTTGTTAGCTCCGTGCAAAAACGCTTCTTGGCTCCAGACCACGTCGAACGATTCATCGGCAAAGGTCAGGCTGTGAAAATCTCCGATTTCAAACGTCAGAAGGTCTCCCAGTTCCGCATCCAAAGCGTTTTCTTGGGCCACGGCCAATTCTTTTTCACTAACATTTATGCCGACTACGGCGCATCCAAGCTGTCCCGCCAAATATCGGGCGGCGGCTCCGTAGCCGCAACCCATGTCCAAAACCCTGGCACCTGCCTTCAGACTCCCTATTTCTGCCATGATTTCATTCGTGTGTTCCATGGCTTCGGGATGCGGGCATGCGTCACTGCAGGGGACGCCAAGGTGAATATTTTCGCCCCATACCAGCCGGTATATTTCGTCAGCCGGCCCGTCGTAGTACGCCTTGGTTTGGGCTACCGCCGCAGTTATGTCGTTGGAATCTTGGATAGCGACCTCTTTTAGGGAATAAAATTAATACAACAAGAAGGTTGGTTTGGTTTCACGGTCTTAGAAATTCAGTGTGCTCTAAGGCTTATGGAAAACTAGGAAGAGACGCCTAAAATTTTGGCTACATAATTCACTTCTACAACCGGCGCTGTTAATCCCAATTGGCTTATAACTTCGCTGAACCGGCTAATATCGTACACGCTGGTGTCGGTTAAATACGGCTCAACAAAGTCCAGGGATTGCACCAGCACTTTCATTTCCAGGTCGTTTTCCTCGTTTGCCGTGGCTTCCAATCTTGCCCGCCATTCGTGCAACGGCACCCGCTCTGTCGCAAAGCCATTGCTCATCATGTAGCTGAAAACTTGATCGGCTTCAACGGGTGTTTGTTGAACGACATTGTAAACCTTGCCGAGATGCGCGGGGTCTCTGGAGATATTGGCAACGGCGGTGGCCACAAAGTCCACCGGAGTCATCTCAAATAGCCATTCCGGCGCTATGGGTACACATCCCGATCGCAGACAGGCTTTTATTATCATGGTTTGAAAGTCGTTGGGATTTATCACACCTGTAACACTGTGGTGCCCAATGTTGCCCGGCCTAAATATGCAAACCGGCAGCCCTCGGGACATTGCAGACCACATCAGCCGTTCGGCGACCCATTTGGCTTGGTTGTAGCCCCCTTCCATTCTGTCTACAAAGCCGTCAATTTCGCTGTTCTCCAAATATGGTGTGGCGTCCCCTCCCGGAAAGATGCCGTTGGAAGAAATGAACTGTATTGGTTTCGTCTTGGGGGAACACGCGAATTTAATTACTTCCCTGGTGCCGTCCACGGTATGGGGTTTAATAGCGGCATAAGGGAAAACATAATTGACCGAGGCTGCGCAATGGAAAATGAGATCGATTTTTTCTGCGAGCGACTGATACTCATGGTCCTCTAAGCCGAATTGGGGTTGCGATAAGTCGCCCACCACCGGGATAATGCGGTCCTCTAGGTGTTGGCCCGGTAGGCCGTAAAACCTCAGATTATCCACGGCCCTGTTGTTCGGCTGGCCTTCCGAAAGGGCCCGGCTCCGGGTCAGGCAGTAGAATTTGGTTTGTTGGCTGGTAGAACGCAGCAGTTCATCTAGCAAAAACGCCCCCAGAAATCCGGTAGATCCGGTGATCAATATGGACGACGCTTCTCCTAAACTTCGGCACCCGACTTCGGATGAAGGTATGACATCCGGTTCCAAACGGGCGTCTTCCGCCAATGATATTTCAGGTTCCATAGTTGAGCCTCTATCTCCCAAGTAGGCTGACAGCTTGTCTACGGTCTGGTATTCGTAAATCTCGGTGCCTTGGAGCTTAATCCCAAACGCTCGCTCTATGCCCAAAGTTAGGCCAAGACCGGAGAGCGAGTGACCGCCAAGATCGAAAAAATTCCAGTTGTCGTCCAAAGTATCGCCGTCTATCTCCAGCGCTTCGCTCCACAATACTCGCAACACCGAGCGCCGCTCTTCCGGTGACGCTTCACCTAACGAAACCACCTTTGAAGGTACCTCTCTGTTTTTTGCCTTGGAGTGTCTTTTGGGCAGTGCGGGCAGCGCTTTTCGGTCTAACTTGCCGGTCAGTTCGTTTATCGGTAGTTCATCAAGTTCTACGAAACGGCTTGGGATCATGTAGTGTGGAAGATACCTTTCTATTAGGCTCCGGAGGTCTCTACTTGCGCCACTACTTACGTCGACCTTCCAGGATGCTTCGGGTTTGCGGACAACGTAGGCAACCAGTCGCTTGGCAGCTTGGTCCTCCGACTCGACTAAGACCACGGTGTCTAAAACTTGGCAGTGTTTTCTTAGCGTCTCCTCGATGCCGCCGAGATAGATGGTGTATCCCCTGATTTTGACCATTGAGTTGTTGCGGCCCTTGATCGTCACCATCCCTTGGGAATCGATTTCCGCAACATCGCCCGTCGAGTAATACCTTTCATCGTTAATACGAACGAATCTCAGACGGTCTAGGTCAGGCCTTTCCAGATACCCCCGAGCGAGTCCACCGCCGCCAATATAGAGTTCTCCTGTCTGCGTCTGTCCTGTTCCATCCGGAGCCAGGTCCGAATCGCCATCGGGGAGGACTCGAGTCAGCACGCCATCCATTGGCAATCCTACGGGGCAAACATCTGTGCCTTCCAAGCTCCCGGCCAGAGCTAGCTTGCTTAGATCTACAGTACAAACATCGTGGGTTTCGCTGATACTGTAAGTGTTGAACAAACGAGCGGCTTTGGGTAATACCTCTAGCGCCTGCTCCATACAGCTTACGGTTACGACCTCTCCGTTCAGCCAAACAACCCGTAAAGATTCCAGGTCTCTTCTCAGCTCATCAGGGTCTGCCGAATTCATAATCGCTTGCAATAGAGAAGGTGTAAATAGTATCTCCGTGATGCCATTTTCGAAGATGAAGCGGGTTACCGACCGGGGCAGAAATATGACATCGTCAGGAATAACGTAGACGGTACCGCCGTTTAATAATGGCCTCAGGAATTCCCAAATAAAGAAGATGTTGCAAGCAACCCTATCGCCGACCTGATATCCACTGAATTTGTATCGCCCAAAATAAGAGGACAATACCCCACCGTGAGTCTGCATCACTCCTTTGGGATCCCCGGTGGTTCCCGACGTGTAGGGGACGAACGCCAAATTGTCGAAGGAGATGTTCGGTTGATGGGGGCTGGAATCGATACCATTCCCATCGTAACCCTTCCAAAGTACTTGGCCCTCTTCGCTGTCTATGACCAGCACGTGCGTGGAAATGTCTGGGCCTAATTTGGATAGATATTGTTGCTTGGTGATAACTACCCGAGGGATTGCCTCAGCTAGAATGCTTTTTAGTAAATTATCCGGTGATTCCAACGCTAATGGCATGAAGGCGGCTCCAGCCTTCAACGCCCCCATACACGCAACGATGTATTCCGGGCAAGTCTCCATGAAAACGCCCACTCGTTCGTCTGAGACAACCCCACAATTCCTGAGATATTCCCCCAGCGAATCCGTATCTCGGTCCAAGTCCGAATAAGTCATCCGGTCAACAGTGGATACCACAGCCAGGGCGTCAGGAGTTCTTCCAGCTTGAGCTTTGAAAAGATCATGTAAACAAGGTTGGACCGAACTCATGAGACTAAACTCGACTCAGCATGGATTTTTGCAAAGGGTTATTCGAGGTAGCCAGTCTTCTCCGGGCCAAAATGCGGCCAGGTCCTTGTACGGCTACGTGTGACAACTGATTGCAGGGTAACTCTAAATGTTTGAACTCACAACAGGAAATCTAAGATCACAACACCATGGCCTGGATTTCCAAGTTGGTAGCGGCTCCTTGGATGTGTTCTATCGAGAAATCAGCATTCCCGGTTACCCCGCATTGGAGGCTGGCATGGGCCGTAGCGAACTGGGCCAACTGCGATAATGGCCATCCTTGGAGTATCCCGTGAATTACCCCAGCGGAGAATGCCGCACCGGCCCCGTAACCGTCGATAACCCGCACCTTTGGCGGTCGGATAGAATATGCCTGCCCGGGTTGAGCCACAGCACAACCTTCTGAGCCCATCGTGATCAAGACTGTGCCTACCCCTCGGTCGAGCAAGGAACGGGCGATCTCCGTTGGTTGTCCCGCCGCCCCAGTATCGGCCCTAATCGCCTGCGGTTCATCCAAAGAAATTTGGCAAATGTCGCTTTCGCCCAGGATATCAATTAACTGCGGATTATCTACGTAACGTGATTCCAGGTTTACGAACACCGGGACTTCGAGCGAGCGAGCGCGTTCCACCACCACCAAAACTTCCGGGCCGTCGTACCAATCTACGTACAGCATTCGCGCTCCGGACAATTGGGCAGCGGTGGGCGCTGTCAGTGATGACATAACACGAGGTTCACGTCGCTGGAAATAAGTCCTGGAACCGCTGGTATCTACGATTGCGACCTCTAGAGGAGTCCTCTGACCGGGTTGGACCGGCGGAGCGCCGGTCAATCCCGATGCGCTCAATTGCTCTAGTACTCTTTGCCCGTAGTAATCATCAGCTAAGGTAGAGGAAATGAGGTTCGCGTGGACCTTCCACCTACTCAGCGTACAGGCGATAATCGCTGCGTCATCTCCCAGAGAGTCAATCGCCCCCAAAATGGGCGCACCACCATTCTGCTGAGGGAAAGTCTCCACAGACAGCAACAATAAGTAGGTCAGAAAACCGAAGCAAACGACATCACCAACTGGAAGCACCAAGGACTGTCGTCCGATTTCCTCTGATTCGAGTGGGTCAGACATCAACTGTTAAAGGAGCGCTTGGCGAATTGAGATTGTCGGTATTCATAAATCGATGTGCCCTTAGCCGGGACCCCTAGATGGGAAGAATCTCGTAATATGCGAACGGCTTTTTCAGGGGAATATTACCTGGGGACCAAGCAGAGTGTCTACTGATGTGCGTAGCCGACGTTCAGGAGTTGTAGAGTAAGCCTTAGCCGCATCGTCCCGGTAGTCGGAGAGTTGATTGGATGGCTTGTGAATTCGCAAGTCATCCAATCAACTCTCCTTGCCGCTTGAGGCAGCAACTAACTGGTTGGCGAAGATGATCTGATCGATGGGATAGCCAAAGCAACCCATGCGGCAATCGGATGTAGTGGAAATTACCGGGTATCCACAGCAATTGTCTCGGCGTTTTGTGCTGTCACGGGCTTAGCCGGCGGAGCCAACAAGCGGCCAATTCCCGTCCTTTGGTATAGCTTGAACGGAAGGTTCCAAGCAATTTGGTCTGCCATTAGCCGGGCCAAAAGCTTGCTCCGGGACCAAAGCCAACACCATGACCAAAGGAGTATGGATGTTGGCGATCTGATCGGTATCCGACACCCGTCCGCGTCGCAAACGACTGAGTTGGCTCTTGCCCCAGAAGGTCAATGTCCACAAGAAACGCGCGGCACTCCGTATACCCGGAATGGGAATAGCTATGGCGACGCTCATCACTAGGTGGACGCCCAAGTGTCGAGTAGCATACCTGGCGGAATCGGACGACAGGCGGGTGCGCAGCCCAGCCGCCTCGGAAGGAGTAATCTTCTCTTGCTTTTCCCACCGGTCGATCCCGTTCTTCAAAAATAACTCCGCCGCAGCGTCGGCGCCCTTTAGCGCACCTCTAAGGTGCTGGAGCCGCGCTTTGAAATCCAGCAGCTTGTAAGCCCCGGCAATGATGTGTGAAACGATTCTGGGCTCTGATCTTTCCATGTTTCGATCGCTTCCTCAGCATGTTGCGTGGCGTGTCGAAGGGCTATTACCCCATCTGACCCAATGCTGTCGATGAGCGCTGCTTCGTTGGTATTGATGTAGTTTTGTAGTCTGGGGAAGTCAATGTCGTCGAAGATTGGAAGATTTCCGCTCTTCAATGAGGATCTGAACTGCCCAGGCGCCGGGAGCAGGCTGACCACGGCTGACTCAAGGTCGATAATTATATAGTCGCCAACCTTATTGTGTATCAGATTAGTGTGAGCATGTGGATTGCGCGGGTTAACCTGCCAAACCGAAAGTCCCGCTTCGGCGAACAGCTCAGTTACCTATCCCAGAAACTTCTGGGCGGGCTCGTCGTTCTTGGCCAATTCGCCTGGGATAAACTCGGTGATGAAGCTACAATTCCCGTGGCTGCAGTCTATGGTCGTTACCGGCGCTACCAAGTCTTTGCCGAACCGGTGCTTGGTCAGCAAACTGGCAATCTGGCGGCGGTATTTCCCCGATGCCAGAGCGGCTGCGTTGGTTTCATAGGGAAACTTCGCTTGAAACGCGACCCAATAGAGTATCCTCACCAGCGGCGGTGGCGTGTACACCTTGGTTGCGGTGCCCGCCTCCGGGTCCAAGACCACCACGCTGGCAATGGAGCTTGCCACCATGCAACTGTCGCAAGCCACCACTGCGGAGTCCTCCTTGAGTCGCCTGGTTGTCATCCAACCCGAGCTTCGCAACCCGATAAAAACCGGGATGATGATCAGCAGCGAGATGCCGGCCATCAAATATCCACCGGCTACGTCGCTGGGAAAGTGGGCCTGAATATATATGCGCCCCAGGCCGACCGACACAATTATGGATGCGAAAGTTACCAACATTGGGATCAGTATCTTGGGTTTCAAACGGTAGTAGACTGCTAAGAAACCTATAAAGGAAAAGAAAACCGTAGTGCCATAGGTATGTCCGCTGGGAAAAGCGTTGTGAGTCGGGTCTAAAGGTCTTCCCCGGCCTACGATGACGCCAAGGCTGTGATCCGCGCCGAGCGCCACGACGGCAATGCTCACGCCGACGGCTGCGAACACAATTGCGGGCCGGGTCTTTCCCAGTAATAGAAGGAATATAACTGCCAGAGCGCCATAACCGACTCCCACTTGGGTGTGGGTAACAGCGGAAGCTGCTGAGAAGAATGAGTTCAGGCCCGGCAGGTCCCAACCGACGATCCAGTCCTTAACCACTAGGTCTTGCGACGCCCCTGGGTTGTCCGCAACGGCTTTGGTCAAAAGAACCAGCAGCGTAACCAGGGTGGCTATGGCCGCCAGCCAGAGTATTGAGCGTGTGCTAAGCGCGGATTTATCCTGAAATTTATGCGCAAGCGTGGTCATTGATTTTCCTCCGGCGGGTTTCCCGGATATCCAGGCGTCCTAGTTGCCGTAATTGCTTCAACCCGCATAGTCCCAATACCTAAGATGCCACCCAGTAGCCCATCGGTTGCAGTGCCTTGTTAAACCAATTATTGGTTGAGCTTTTTATCTCATTTGCTATCCTTAATAGAAGAAGCCAAAATCGGCTGGAAAATACCAATACCATGCGGTGCTAAACTTCGCGGTGCCAAACTTCGCCGAAGATGGACCCCAGTCCGGCCTGACGTGGGTGTGCGGATGTTGAGTTCACATAATCCTTTTCCCTTTCTGGGCTTTCTCCGTTGCTTCAAATGGCCACTGGACCGACAATAAACAAAATCCTAGCCAATGAAGCTACATCCTATTAGTTGCCTGCTACCCTGAACATTTCTGGGCCGGATGTTCTATCGACCGGGTGGCATTGCCCGCTATGATCCAGTGCGCGCGCTATGATCCATAATGAGGATGAGTGAGTCTCTCGAACATCGGCGATATGCTCCTTGTGTAGGATGTAATCCGTCCAAGTTGTCCAGACATAGAGTTCTGAGAGAGACACCTTGGTGACCCATGGTTAGGAATTTGAATACATCAATGATGGTTAATACGTAATTTGTATTGCCATTGATCTGACCCGTGATCTGACCCGTAAGTCAGTACGTTGCGGCCGAATCGGAGATGAAAAACCTATGAATCAAATACGAGGCGGAAACCGAATGCGATGGATCTTGATCGGCGGGGTGCTTTTGTTCCTTGCTGCGATTTTCTTTCCACGGCCTTCCGGGACATTGGACCTGGAGATCAGTGAGGTATTCCGGATGGCCGAAAATGGTCAAGTGGCCGGAATAGAAGTGCGTGGAGACAAATTGACCGTCACCGGCACCGATGGCCAAATATTTAGCTCCCGCAAGGAAAGCAGTGTCAGCTTGTTGGAGTTGCTGGCTGGACGTGGCATTGCTACCGGTGGTGACGGTGTGAAAATCGAAGTAATGCAGGAAAGCCGCAGCCTAGTCGGCATATTCTTTTCGCTGTTGCCCTTGATTATCTTCGGCGGGTTGATTGTCTGGATGATGAGCCGGGCCCGCGGTGGCATGGGTCAGGTGATGAACATCGGCAAAAGCAAAGCGCGAATGGTCATAGATAAACCTTCCGTGAACTTCGATGACGTAGCAGGGGTCGATGAAGCCAAACAGGAGCTTGCCGAAGTCGTCGAGTTTCTCAAGCACCCACAGAAATTCGCCAAACTAGGAGCCAAAATACCCAGGGGAGTGCTGCTGATAGGCCCCCCTGGCACGGGTAAGACCCTTTTGGGCCGGGCAGTCGCTGGCGAAGCTGGGGTGTCGTTTTTCTCCATCAGCGGCAGCGAGTTCGTGGAAATGTTTGTGGGCGTTGGCGCCAGCCGGGTTCGAGACCTGTTCGAGCAGGCCAAGAAGAACCAACCCGCCATCGTGTTTATCGACGAGATTGATGCTGTAGGCAGGCACAGAGGCGCTGGTATCGGCGGCGGCAACGATGAGCGAGAGCAGACCCTGAACCAGATCCTGGTGCAGATGGACGGCTTTGATGAGCGAACCAACGTTATTATCATCGCCGCCACCAACCGGGCCGATGTCCTGGACCCTGCTTTGCTGCGGCCGGGACGGTTCGACCGGCGAGTTATGGTTGGTCTGCCCGACATAATCGGTCGGGAGGCGATCCTCGACGTGCATATGCGAGGGAAGCCGCTAGTTCAAGATGTAGACCTGCAAGCCTTAGCCCGGCAGACCCACGGCTTTAGCGGCGCAGACCTGGCGAACTTGGTGAACGAGGCTGCAATAACAACAGCCAGGCAAGATAGAAGCCAGATCACGCTCCAGGACCTAGAGGAAGCTATTGACCGAGTTACGGTCGGACCCGCCAGTAGGAGCAGGAAAATTAGCGAGAGAGAAAGGGAGATTGTTGCCTACCACGAAGCTGGTCATGCCCTGGTAGCCGCAGCTATTCCCGCAGCAGACCCGGTGCACAAGGTGACGATCGTAGCCCACGGAGCAGCTGGCGGATACACGCGGATGATTCCCGAAGAAGATCGGGCCTTGTGGTCTAAAGCTCAGTTCGAGGCCATGTTGGCTGTGATGATGGGAGGACAGACTGCGGAAGGCATAGCGTTGGGGGATATTACCACCGGCGCTTCCAACGACCTACAAAACGCAAGTGCGATAGCACGGAAAATGGTCACTGAATACGGTATGAGTGACGGTTTGGGGCCCCGGACCTTCGGCGCCGGCCAGGACTTGGTGTTCTTGGGCAAAGAACTGGCCCAAGGACCCAACTACAGCGATGAGGTTGCGGCAAGGATCGACGCTGAAATCGATGGCTTTCTCTGCAAGGCGAGGGATCTTGCAACTGAGATTCTTAAGGCCAACCGAGCAAAACTTACGGCAATGGCCAATCGCCTCCTCGCTGATGAGACGCTTGAGGGGCCCGATCTTCAGACGTTTCTCAAGGACGCACCACTCGGGGTGGTTCCAGGCGAGTTGACAGAAGCGTCGACTGAAGAGCTACCAGGCGAATTGCCAGAACCGGGACCAATGCCAGAGGTGTCACAAGAAGTGTTGCCGGAACCGTTACAAGAAGAGGCGCCAATGGCCACCGGGGCAACCGCGTTTTCGACTATAATCCCGTCCCAAGACCAACCACAGGCAACATAACTGGAGAAGCGCCCCGACAAGAGAGGAGCGGCATGACGAATACCCTTCAAGAAGTCCAGCGACTGGGGCAATCAATCTGGTACGACAACATCCGCCGCGGTTTGATTAAATCCGGAGAATTGTCGGCGCTGATTGAGCTTGGAGTTAGCGGCGTTACCTCCAACCCAACTATCTTCGAGAAGGCCATCGCCGGGAGCACCGACTACGATGAAGCGCTGCTCGGCATGGCCAAAGACACGAAGAGCCCCGAAGAGATGTTCGAAGCTTTTGCTATTGAGGACATTCGCGCTGCCGCCGATCTGCTGCGGCCCACTTTCGACCGGACGGGAGGAGATGACGGCTACGCCTCGTTGGAGGTAAGTCCTACTCTGGCCCATGATACCCAGGGAACTATTGCCGAAGCCGAGAGACTTTTCGCCGCCCTCGACCGACCGAACGTGATGGTCAAGGTGCCCGCTACACCTGAAGGGATACCAGCTATCCAGGGTCTAATCGGTCGGGGCATCAACGTGAATGTTACCTTGATCTTCTCCCTCGATACCTACCGGCAAGTAGCGAATGCCTACATAGGCGGTCTGGAAGACCTGGCCAAATCGCGCGGAGACGTCAGCAAGGTAGCCTCGGTGGCGTCTTTCTTCGTAAGCCGGCTGGACTCCGCCATTGACGCACTGCTGGAGGATTTGATTCGGAACGGAGCTAATGAGCTGAAAGGACTCCTGGGCAAAGCGGCAATCGCCAATGCCAAGCTGGCTTACCGGCAATTCCAAACAATATTCGCCGAACCCGCCTTCACGGCCCTGCGGGAAAGTGGCGCGCGGGTCCAACGGCCCTTGTGGGCCAGCACCGGCACCAAGAACCCGGCCTACAGCGACGTGTTATACCTGGACTCGCTGATTGGCCCCGACACAGTAAACACAGTGCCCCCAGCGACGCTTACCGCCTTTGTAAATCACGGCAGCGCCGTCAACAGGCTGGACCAAGGGGTGGAAGATGCCCAACGTACCATGGAGTCTTTGGCCCGAGCCGGAATCGACCTCGATCGGGTGACCGACGGTCTGCTAGCCGACGGCTTGAAAGCCTTTGTCGAGTCCTTCGAGAAATTGATGGCCAACATAGAAGACAAGAACGCGCGCCTGCTGGCGCGGGAGCACGAGCACCCCGGCGTCAGCCTGGGAGATTACCTGCCGGATGTGGAATCCGCGTTGGCCGACCTGCAACGGCGCCAGGTGATTACCCGAATTTGGAACGGGGACCATACCGTGTGGAAGGAGGACCCCACGGAGATTAGCAACCGTTTGGGCTGGCTCACGGTTACCGACGTAATGTGCGAACAAGCCCCTGTTATGGAGGCATTTGCTGATGAAGTTCGGAAGGCTGGCTTCCGCCATGTCGTTCTACTGGGAATGGGCGGCAGCAGCTTAGGGCCGGAGGTCTTGCGCCAGACTTTCGCCAGCGCCCCCGGTTATCCGGAGCTAATCGTGCTCGACTCGACTGTGCCCGAATGGGTGCAGTCGGTAGCCGATGCCATAGACCCCGCCCACACCCTTTTCTTGGTTTGCTCCAAGTCTGGCTCGACCACCGAACCCAACATGTTTTACGCTTACTTTAGGGACTTGGTGGAGGTGTCCGTTGGAAAGGAAAATGCGGGTCAGCACTTCGTCGCTATCACAGATCCCGGAACGGTGCTAGAGCAGTTGGCCGAAGAGCAAGGGTTCCGACGGGTGTTCTCCAACCCTCCTGAAATTGGAGGCCGCTATTCGGTGCTGTCCTACTTCGGTCTGGTGCCGGCCGCCCTGATGGGCCTCGACGTCCTAAAGTTACTTGATCGCGCCGATTGTATGCGAGAAGGGATCGCGTCCTGTGTTCCAGCCCACGAAAACCCCGGCGCTTGGCTGGGGGCGGTGATGGGCGTCCTGGCCCGGCAGGGTCGGGACAAACTCACTCTGGTCACATCTCCCTCCATCAGCAGCTTTGGGCTGTGGGCCGAACAACTCATCGCCGAGAGCACCGGCAAGGAAGGCTTGGGCATTGTTCCGGTGGCCGGAGAGCCTATGGCGTCTCCAAGTAACTACGGCGCAGACCGCCTTTTTGTTTATCTGCGCATGGATGGCGATGACAACGCCGAAACGGACGAAAGTGTTCAAGCCATCGAATCGGTAGGGCAACCCGTGGTGCGTTTGGACCTGCGGTACAAGTACGATGTTGGGGCCGAGTTCTTCCGCTGGGAACTGGCGACGGCTATAGCTGGCTCTTATCTCGGCATCAATCCGTTCGACCAGCCAAACGTCCAGGCAGCCAAGGATATGACCGAAAGCGTGCTGAGCCAGTACGAAACCTCGGGAAACCTCCCTGACCTGACGCAAGGCTCGGGGCAGGATTCGGGCTCACTAGGCACTCTTTTGGCTGAGTCTAAAAGTGGCGATTATCTGGCCATCATGGCCTATGTTCAGCAGACGCCTGAAGTCGACCATGCTTTGGACGCCCTGCGCCGCAGGGTTACGAAGAAGTACGGCATCGCCACGACCATGGGCTACGGCCCCCGCTTCCTGCACTCCACCGGCCAGTTGCATAAGGGCGGTCCCGGGTCAGGTCTGTTTCTGCAACTCACAGCGGATCACCCGCAAGACGTAGCCATACCGGGCGCTCCGTACACCTTTGGCGTGCTGGCGGACGGGCAGGCTGCAGGCGACCTCCAAGCGTTGCGGGGTTCCCAACGCCGGGCCGGGCGGGTCGAGCTGGGTTCCGACCATGCGGCGAGCGTGCGCAAAATGACCGAAGAAGTGGACTAATTGGGGAAATTGTGAATTAGCTAACATGAGCCTTACAGAGTACGAGTTAGCGAGTAGACTGCGGCCGCGGGGCAGGGGAGCAGGTGGTTCCATAATTTCATCCTGGGAGATTAAACTGTGATCGCCGCAATAATGTTCGATCTGGACGGCACGCTGGTGCAGTCAGAGAAGTTGAAGGCTCTTTCATACGCTCTGGCGGTACAGCGAATTAGGAAATTGCCGGAGCCTGAGCAAAAAGCTATTGAGGCATACCGTGAGATCGTGGGAGCCACTCGGGAAGTCGCCTCTCGACACATCACGGAAAGCTTGGACCTAGATGCCGAGCTTCGTCCCTTGTTGGATGAACATAATGCCAGCGAGACTTGGGAAGTACTGACGGCCATGCGCACGGAGATTTACAACAACATGGTGGCCGATCCTCAAGTCATCCGCGACAACCAATGGCCCTACACAATCGGCCTTTTGCGCACTGCCAAGGATTATGCTTGCCGTACTGCCTTGGCGACGATGTCGTATCGCAAAGAAGCATTACATATATTACAGTCCCTCGATATTGAGGACTCTTTGGACGAGATCCTTACTCGGGAAGACGTGCAAAACCCCAAGCCGGACCCTGAAATCTATTTAATGGCCGCGCGAAAACTAGAGGTCGAACCTCAAGACTGTCTGGTGCTCGAGGACTCGCCCAACGGTGTGCGGGCCGGAGTGGCCGCTGGCATGAACGTGATCGCCGTAGCCACTCCTTTCACAATTGCTGGCTTGCATACCAGCCAAGTGTTGGAACATGCCTGGATGGTCCACGAGCCCGAAAAGTTGCTTTCGGTTGTTCAAGATAGGATCGTCGAACACAACCAAAGGCTGCACTAAAGAGTCATTCCACTTCTCAAGCAGGAAGGAGGAAAATCGAGGTACCTCAATATGGCTGGCGTTTTTTGGCAGGTAACGAGACTCTTAAGGGCCTCTCGGTGGAATACTTACGCGGCAAAGGTTGTAACGACGGTCAGCCAATTTTAACCATTGGCTGCATTTAGGTTTATAAATTATTGGACGATTTAACGATACAGGAGTAATCATCATGGAAATCGGCATGATTGGCTTGGGCCGTATGGGCGGCAACATGGTGCAACGCTTACTGAATGGTGGGCACCGAGTGGTGACCTATGACCGGAGCGCCGAGGCGGTGACTGCCAGCCAGGCCCAGGGTGCCGTGGCCTCAGCGTCGTTATAGAATTTGGTAGAGCAGTTGTCCCAATCCCGGGCTGTTTGGATTATGTTGCCGGACGGTCGACCCATTGAAGATACGATAGAGAGCTTAACCCCTATTTTATCTGCCAGAGAAACTATTCTAGATGGCGGAAACTCAAATTACAAAGACAGCATGCGCCGGGCGGAAACCCTGGCGGGTCACAGCATAGATTTCATGGACGTCGGCACCAGCGGCGGTATCTGGGGACTGGCTGAAGGCTACGCCCTGATGATCGGTGGGAAAAAGGATGTCTATGAACGTTTGGAACCCATCTTCCAGACGCTGGCGCCCAGCGAAGATAAGGGGCTCAGTCATGTGGGGCCTCCCGGCGCCGGGCACTTTGTGAAGATGATCCATAACGGTGTCGAGTATGGCATTATGCAGGCCTACGCCGAGGGCTTCGAGATTATGGAGGCCAAGAAGGAGTTCAATTTGGACCTGGGCCAGATCGCCCAAGGGTTGCGCTACGGCAGTGTAGTCCGCTCTTGGCTGCTGGACCTGGCCGCGGCTGCGCTGGAGGAAGACCCCAAACTCGACAATTTGGAAGCCTACGTCGAAGATTCGGGCGAGGGCCGCTGGACGGTCCAAGAATCTATTGACTTGGCCGTGCCCGCTCCAGTCATTACCCTGTCGTTGCAGCAACGCTTCCGGTCCCGCCAAGACGGCCCATTCGGAGCCAAAATGCTGGCTGCTTTGCGCAACCAGTTTGGAGGGCATGCGGTACGCCCGGCTTCTTTGAAAAGCTCCGAGGAAGGCTCCGAGAAAGGCTCCGAGAATGGCTCTGGGCAGGCTGAGACCCAAGCCGAAGGAAGTAAGGAGTAATGGCTGGCGAGCCAACCACTATCGTCATTTTCGGGGCTACTGGCGACCTAACCCGGCGGAAACTGATTCCGGCGCTGTTCCAACTGGCCTGCAAAGGACGGTTGCCCCAGCCATTTCACATCGTTGGCTTTGCTCGCCAAGAGTTTTCCGACGACCGGTTCAGAGACTATTTGGGTGAAGTAGTCCGGGAATTTAGCCAGTTGGCGTTGCGGGCCGATGAGTGGACTGCCTTCGCAAGAAATATCTCCTATGTGCGAGGCGACCTAGACGCGCCTGAAGACTATGTTCGGCTCAAGCAAAACCTTGAAGGCACCGAAGGAAATCCCAACGCCAACCGGCTATATTATCTATCAGTCGCCCCCCGGTTCTTCGGTAATGCTGTGGCCAACCTGGGGAGTTCCGGCCTTGGGAAAGAAGAGGGAGGGTGGCGCAGGGTAGTAATCGAGAAACCCTTCGGACATGACCTACAGTCCGCCCAATTGTTGAACCGTGCCGTACATGAGGTATTCAGTGAAGAGCAGGTATACCGAATAGACCATTACCTTGGCAAAGAGACGGTGCAAAACCTCCTGGTGTTCCGTTTTGGCAATCGTATATTTGAACCCTTGTGGAACCGCGAACATGTGGACAATGTCCAGATTACCGCTGCGGAAACGGTCTCTGTGGGAGACCGGGCCGGCTATTACGACCAATCCGGTGTGGTGCGGGACATGGTGCAAAACCACCTGCTCCAGTTGCTGACCATGGTCGCTATGGAGCCTCCCAGCACATTAGACGCCGACTCCCTGCGCAACCACAAGGTGGAGATACTCCGGGCAATACGACGTTGGTCCCCGGAAGAAGAAGCGCTGAACACGACTCTTGGACAATACCGAGGGTACCGGGACGAAAACGGTGTGGCGACGGGATCGTCCACCCCAACCTATGCAGCGTTGAGGCTGTACATTGATAACTGGCGTTGGCAGGGCGTGCCTTTCTACCTGCGCACTGGAAAGGCCATGGTGGAAAAGTCGACCGAGATTGTGATTCAGTTCAGGCGTCCACCCCACATGATGTTTTCCAGCGCCAACGACGAGGAACTTGGCCCCAATCTCCTCTCTTTCTGTCTCCAACCCGACGAGGGAGTTCACCTTCAGTTCGGGGTCAAAGTCCCCGACCAAGGCATGGTCATGGGATCGAAAGACATGTCTTTTCATTACGACTCTGCTTTCAATGACCAAGCCATTCCCGAAGCCTACGAGCGGCTGCTTCAAGACTCCTTAGAAGGCGACGCTTCGTTATTCATCCGCAGCGACCACATCGAAGAAGCTTGGCGCATAGTCGCGCCACTGCTCCGGGAGCAGGGTAAATCTAGGTTGCCACCGCCGGAAGAATACGAACCCGGCTCTTGGGGGCCAGCGGCCAGCGACGAATTGTTGTCTCGAGAAGGACACACCTGGCAACAGGTTTGCGGTACCCACGACGGGGAAAATGACTGAGCTATTTATGCGTCGCCCAGATTGGGTCTGACCCTATGCCCGAAGTTCTGTCCGAAGTTCCGTGCCAAGTACCGGTCCCATTTATCACCACCGATCAGATGCGGGAAGTAGACCGGGCCATGATCGAAGATTACGGCATTTCGCTAATCCAAATGATGGAGAATGCTGGCCGAAACCTGGCCCACCTAGCCAGGCGGCGATTCCTGGGAGATGATCCGAGAGGGCGTCGAGTCGTAGTGCTGGCTGGCACTGGTGGGAACGGCGGCGGTGGGCTTGTTTGCGCCCGTAATCTGCGCAATGGGGGGCGGATGTACAGGTTTGGCTGACTGCCCCAAGCACCGGCCTAACCTACGCACCCCGCCTGCAGTTCAATATTCTTAAGCGTATGGGCGTCCCAATCGTCGTAACCGGCTTCGAAGCTAACAACTTGTTAACGCTGCCTCCCGCTGACCTTGTGATAGATTCCCTGATCGGTTACAGCTTGGTTGGGCACGCCCAAGGAA
This sequence comes from Dehalococcoidia bacterium, assembly GCA_963665155.2. GTDB lineage: Bacteria > Chloroflexota > Dehalococcoidia > Lucifugimonadales > UBA3495 > UBA1141. Next base: position 682,842 of record OY761986.2, read on the forward strand.
CCGTGGCTGCGCTGATAGAAGCCGCCAACAGCCACGGGGCGCCCATCTTGGCCCTTGATGTGCCAAGCGGCCTAAACATTACCACGGGGGCGGTTAGCGACTGCACGGTGCCGGCAGATGCGACCATGACACTGGCCCTGCCCAAAGTTGGCCTACGTGCTGAAGCGGCGAAGCCATTCATTGGGGAACTCTACTTGGCAGATATCAGCGTGCCGACGGAGCTGTACGCCAAACCCCCGCTATCCCTAGAGGTCGAAAATGTCTTTGCTAAAAATGAAATTGTTCGCCTTTGGTAGGTTTAGATCTTGGTCAACGAGAGCGGATGAAGGGTCAGCGTGACGGACCTGAGCAGGTGTTCTGCCTCCAAACGGGTTGTAACTGATGCTGTGAGGGAGTTGCGAAATCGGATGCTTAGGATAAAGATATAATTGAATTCTGGGAGCGCTTGCGGTTCTCCCCTGTCTTGAAAACCGGCGAATAGAAAATATGTTGGAATGCACAAACACCGCAAGACCAAACCTGAGAGGGTGAAATTCAGCGATAGCTCGGGCGGCCCTGGCATTTTGGGAGACGCCTTGTATTCCGGCGTTCACTCCTTTAGCGTTCACTTTACTTGCATTGACTTAATGGGAGGCAGTCCATGAGCACCTCGGAAGCGGCAAACAATTATGGGGCAAAGACTTATAAAGTCTTGGGCACCCGGCCAATTCGCCATGACGCGCTGGATAAGGTCACCGGGCAAGCAAAATACGGCGCGGACATCAACATGGCCGGACTACTGCACGCCAAGATTCTGCGCAGTCCTCATGCCCACGCCCTCATAAAGTCAATCGATGTCAGCCGGGCCCTGGCGATGCCGGGTGTAAAGGCTGGGGTAACTTCCGCTGATCTACCCGTGCTGTCCGGGAGACCCGTGGACGTGGCCGAAGGAGCGGCGCTCAACCCCAGGTTTCTTAGTAATAACGTTCTGGCCGCCGACAAAGCCCTCTACAAGGGCCACGCCATAGCCGCCGTGGCTGCCGATAGCATCCACATTGCCGAACAGGCGCTGGCGTTGATTCAGGTGGACTTTGAGCCTTTGTCTGCTGTCCTTGATGGCAAAGAAGCCATGGAACCCGGCGCTCCGATTCTTCACCCCAAGTTGTATACCTCGGAAGGTGTGTTCTTCCGTCCCGGCGGTTTGCGGGATGACGACGAAGATGCATCACCATCCAATGTAGCCAGCCACTTTGGTCTCGAGACCGGCGATACGGAACAAGGTTTTGCCGAAGCGGATGTCATAGTGGAACGCGGCTTCCACACCAAGTCGGTGCATCAGGGCTACATCGAGCCTCATACCGCCACAGCCCGATGGGACCGGGACGGCAGAATTACAATCTGGGACAGCTCGCAAGGTCACTTCTCCATGCGCGACCTTACAGCCTTGGTGCTGGACGTGCCCATCTCCCAGATTAAGGTTGTTCCCATGGAAGTCGGCGGTGGCTTCGGTGGCAAATTGCACGTCTTCGTTGAACCTGTAGTCGCATTGCTTTCCAAGAAAGCGGGCCGTCCCGTCAAAATAGCCCTGAGCCGAGCCGAGGAATTTGAGGGTACTGGACCAGCGTCCGGTGCCCATATCCACGCCAAGATTGGCGCAACCAAGGACGGTCGCATCACCGCCGCCGAAGCAACGATGGTCTACGAGGCTGGCGCTTTCCCCGGCGCACCGATAAATCTGGCGGTGGCAACAATCTTTGGCGTCTACGACATCAAGAACACGCGGGTCGAAGCCTACGATGTCGTGGTCAACAAGCCCAAGTGCTCTCCCTATCGATCACCGGGGGGGCCACCTGCCGGTTTCGCCGGGGAAACCCTGGTCGATGAACTGTGCGAGAAGCTGTCCATAGACCCTGTGGAATTCCGTCTGATCAACGGCGCGAAAGAGGGCACTCGGCGCATCACGGGTATTCCCTTTCGGCGCGTCGGGTGTATGCAGACGTTAGAAGCCGCCAAAAATCACCCTCATTATCAGAGCAAGCTGGAAGGTCCCAACCGCGGACGGGGCTTGGCCGCCGCTGTTTGCGCCAACATTAGCGGGCCGTCCGCCGCCGTGGTGAACTTGAACCAAGACGGTACCGTCAGCCTAGTAGAGGGTTCTCCGGATTTGGCTGGTGGCAGGACGGCAGTGGCGATGCAGGTAGCTGAAGTCTTGGGTATCCCAGTCTCAGACGTCCATCCTTCCATAGGGGATACCGATGCCATCGGTTTTACCGCATTTACCGCTGGCAGCAGTGCGACTTACAAGACCGGGTGGGCTTGCTACGAGGCGTCCCACGACCTGCTTAGGCAACTCAAGCTACGTGCTGCCTTAATTTGGGATGTGACTGAAAACGATGTCGATTGGTCCGATGGCGAGTTCTTCCATAAATCCGACCCGGAGCTACGGCTATCCATCAAAGACCTTGCGGCCAGGTCTAACACCACGGGAGGACCGGTGGTGGGCCGCGCCGCCGGAAACTGGGGCGGTGAAAGCCCCGGTTTTGCGGTCCACATTGTGGACGTGGAAGTAGACCCCGAGACGGGCAAGACGCAAATCCTTCGTTACACCGCCATCCAAGACCCGGGCACCGCCGTACACCCCAGCTATGTGGAAGGCCAGTTGCAGGGAGGCGCAGTCCAGGGAATAGGCTGGGCATTGAACGAGGAATACTTTTTCGACGACCAAGGCCGAATGCTCAACTCCAGCTTGCTGGACTACCGCATGCCCGTGAGCGTCGACCTGCCCATGATCGATACTCAGTTGGTTGAGGTACCAAACCCAGGCCATCCCAACGGAGTGAGAGGTGTGGGCGAGGTGTCGATTATCCCTCCGGTGCCAGCCATCGCCAACGCAATCCACAACGCCATCGGAGTACGCATGTCAGCGCTGCCCATGTCTCCCCCGGCAGTTCTGGAAGCTCTTTGGGAGAAAGAAGACGGGTAGGCAGAGGTTTTTGATTAGCACAAGTCCCCTCCTTACGAAGGAGGGGATTTAGGGGAGGTTGAAGTCGCCGACAAGAGAACGACCCCGGTTGTCCCTCGTCGTAAGGGGGACGAAGTCAAAGCTTAGAACTAAACCCTCTGCTCGCCAGCAGCGAATTTAGCTACTTTGTCGTCCTTACGGCTCCATCATAGCCTTCAAGTTCTTGAGGTCTTTCCCGATGCTTTTTTTAACCATCTGAGCAAGTAGAGGGCTGGCCAGCTTGAAAAACCACGTAGCTTCACCCCTCACCCGTATCTTGACCAGTGTACCCGTCTCCACCATTTCGGACGGCGCTTCCTCGAACTCGTAGGAAACGTCCATGGGGAATGGACCCTTGACGGAATGCATTACCATGCGCGATGCTGGTTCCCAATCAACCACTTCCAAAATGTACTGCATGCGCTTGCCCAAAAAGGACGCCAAACGCTCTACCCGAGCGCCTTGGGCCATCGGCGGGTCGGTTAGCAGCTTTGCCTCAACAATCCCACTGACCCACAGCGGGTCGTTATGAGGATTAGTGGCATACTCCGCCACTTCTTCCTTGGGCCTGTTAATCAGCAACTGAGCACTTACATCGATAGCCACGTTATAACTCCAGGAACGCCAATCTTGCCAAGGCTAGAGCGCCTCTTTGACAACCTGGCCGCCCTTGATCACCAGGGGGATGTTGACGCCGTTCCCCAGCAGACTCATATCGTCTATGGGGTCGCCCGAAACGGCTATCAGGTCGGCGTCCATTCCCTCCAGAACCTTGCCGATGCGGTCTTCCATGCGAAATAGTTGAGCGTTGGTGGCGGTGGCGCTGACGATTGCCTTCATGGGACTCATGATTTTGGCCTTTAGGACCAGTTCTTTACCACGGCCCGACTGGCGTGCTCCCAGTATGTCCGTTCCCGAGCCCAGCGCCACGCCAGCGCGGGCGGCAAGTTGCACGCTAATGGGCATTTGCGTTCGCACCTGTATCAGCTTCATCTGGCCGTAGTGGGGAATCTCCCCGGCTTCCGCCGACTGATTTAGGGCCTCCATTACCAGAAGGGTGGGAATCATGAAAGCGTTCTGGGCCATTATTCCATTGGCGGCGGCTTCATCCAGAATGCTGCCGTGTTCTATGGACCTGACCCCTGCAGCCAATGCGTTGGTAACGGAAGGAGCAGTGTGGCAATGAGCCACGACGTATTTCCCGAACATCTCGGCCTCATGTACCGCAGCGTGCATCTCCTCCACGGTGAACCGAACGCTCTCCAAGGCGTCGATGGGTGACATAACGCCGCCGGAGGCCATCACCTTCACCTGAGTAGAGCCCAACCTTAACTGTTGCCGGGCCGCCGCCCGGACTTGGTCGGCCCCGTCCACCAACACCGGAGCGGCCAAGATTCCCGGCACGGACACTATCGGGGATTCGTCATACCGGTCTCGCCGGTCGCCATGGCCCCCCGTTTGGGACAGATGGGAGCCCGAGGGCAAAATTCTAGGCCCCTTTATGACGCCCTGGTCCACGGCCCTAGCGAAGGCGGGGTCCAATCCGCCAGCGTCCCGCACCGTGGTGAAGCCCTCTTGCAATGCTAGTTCTATGTTCTCAACCACACTTATGACATAAGTGGTCAGGTTATCGTCGTCACTGGGAGCGCCGGATACAGCATTTACGCCCACCGAACCAAAATGGACGTGGGCGTCGGTGAGGCCGGGCATCAACGTCAGGCCGTTCAGGTCAATCACCCTGCCGTCCCTGGGGCGAGTGATGTTCTCTGCCTGCCCAATCTGACGGATCAGGCCATTTTCCACCAAGATGCTTGTACCGGGTCGGGGGTCGGAACCGGTGCCGTCGATTAAAGTGGCGTTGTGGAGCAGCAACTCGGTCATGAGGGGAAGACCTCCGTTAATTTGCCTCTGTTTCGTAGAAATTTATTCGCTGTTCGTCAACTCGACTAAAATCCCTGAAACCAGGTGCCAAACTCCACCGCCCGCTCCTCGCTCCCTTCAACGCTCAGTCGACCCGAGGACACACCCTGTTCAACGCCGATGCGACCGAATATCAGCAAAATATAATTTCCGGTGTCGCAGTGGAATGTGACATCGGGTTGCCCAGACGGCGAATCCTGTATCTCATATTCTTGGCCGGTCACCACCACATCCTGGTTCACAGGTTGGACTCCAGTCACATCGAAACGGAACCGGGTGGGTGCGGCCAGGTCCCGGTTTGACAGGTCCGGGTTTGAAACGAAGGCTGTCCGTAGCCACCGGGGCACCATGGTCACCAATTGTGGCAACGCCTCTTCCGAAATTCCCGCCGAAGGGTCCAGACCGGCGCGAATATCCCAACTGTGGACTGCCAGTTCTTGCAACCGAATGGCGACGAATTGATGGATTGGCACCTTGCCCCGACGGTGGAAACAGGGCTTTTCCCAGTCTTCGGCTGTCAGCTTTGACAAAGCTTGATTCCCTCGTAAAAACCCCTCGTCCTCCGGGGCAATGGGAGGATAATGTGGGGAAAGGGCGTTGGGCGCTGCGCCTGGCCGAGGGAGGGGAGGATGTTCCGAATACGAGACCCGCAAGAGAGCCTCTGGCAGTCCCAGTTCCTGGTGACGCCGAAGAAGGCTAAGCGTCTGGAGAGAAGTTGGGCCGAGGTTTTCCGAAACGAGGCGCTCCCCCTGATTGACGAGGAGCGCTTTGCTCCCATGTACTGCGTGGACAACGGCCGTCCCAACCGGGCGGTGCAGACCGTCCTCGGGGTCCACCTCCTCAAAGAGATGTTCAACCTCACCGACGATGAAGCTCTGGAACAACTAGAGTTCAACCTGCTCTGGCACCACGCCCTGCGGCTGGACATCGAGGAGACCCACCTGCCCCAGAAGACCCTCCACAACTTCCGAGTTCGCCTGATGCAGCACGACGGTGGCCGGCTGGCTTTCCAGGAGACCACGGACCGGATCATCCAGGCGCTGGGCATACGCACCGGAAAGCAACGGCTGGACTCCACCCACATCATGAGCAACATCGCCACACTCACCCGGCTGGGCCTGTTCTGTGAGACGATGCGGTTGTTCCTGCGGGCCTTGCGCTGGGAGCACCCAGAGCTTCGCCCTGGGGTTCCGGAGGGCCTCCTAGGGCGCTATTTGAAGGAAGAAGACGAGGCGACCCACTACGAGGACGCCCGCACGGGGGAGGGTCGGCGACGCCTTTCGGTCTGTGCCCGGGACCTCTACCGGCTGGTGGACCGGTTCCATGGCACGACTGCTGCCCAGCTGGAGGAGTACCGGCTGCTGGAGCGGCTGCTGCGGGAGCAGTGCCATGTGGGCAAACACCGGGACGGGCGCCCCAGGGACGATGACGACGATGCTGGGGAATGCAAGGTGCCCGTGGCCTTGAAGGACCCGAAGCAGGTGTCCGCCGACTCGCTGCAATCGCCCCACGACCCGGATGTGACCTACAGCGGCCACAAGGGGAAGGGGTACGAGGTGCAGGTGGCGGAGACCTGCCACGAGGAGAACGCCACCCAGCTCATCACCCACGTGGAGGTGACCCCCTCGAGTGGGAGCGACACCGACGTGAGCGTGCCGGTCGTTGACGGGCTCGCGGAGCGGAAGGTCCGACCGGACGAGCTCTTCGCCGACACGGCGTAGGGGTCGGGCCGCAATGCCTTCGAAGCCTCGCGCCGGGGAACGGAACTGGTGAGCCCGGTGGCGGGGTCGGCGCCGGGGAACTCGCACGAAGGAGAGGGTGACGGACCACCGCCGCTCACCGCCGCGGACTTTCAGATCGACGTCACAGGGGAGCAGGCCACGGTGTGCCCCGCCGGCCACCCGTCCATCGAGGAGCACGAGTTGGAGGATGCGCCGGAGCGGGTAGAGGTCCACTTTGCCAGGACAACATGCGAGCCCTGCCCCTTGCGGTCCCGTTGCCCAGTGAAGCTGGACCGGCGTGCGGGGGCCTACGTCCTCAAGGCGGACCTGGTGAAGGTGAACATCGAGCGGCGCCGGAGGGCCGAGGCCACCGAGGAGTGGCGCAAGCGGTATGCCATAAGGGCCGGGATCGAGGGAACGAACTCCGAGCTGAAGCGCGCCCACGGGCTTGGGCGCTTGCGGGTGCGAGGGGGCCGTCGGGTGCGGCTTGCCGTCTACCTGAAGGCGTTGGCGTGCAACTTCAAGCGGATGGTCCATGCACGCCTGGTGGAGATGGAGAACACGGCTCAGCGGGCGGTCGGGACGGTACCTGCGGTCACGGCCGCATGAGGGCGCCGCTCCACAGCTTCCACCGGGTGCCCTGAGCCACGGAAGGGGTAGCGCAACGGGATCACGCTTGTCCTGAGCGCGGCAGATGGTGCGGTGAGGCCAGCAGCCGGCATCCCGTGGCCTCCTCCCTTCCAGGCCCCTTCGCACGCCAGGGTTCATCTCAAACAGGCCTTTTTGCGAGGGAATCAAGCTTGCTCTAAGTCGCGATAACCCTGGTTGAATTCGCTCAGAAGCTGCTCGCCTTTCTCTTGAAAGTGCGCTGTGGCCGCATCGGCAATAACCTCGGAACCTCTCACCCCGGCACCCAGGAACGCCTGACCCTGGGGCGGCTCCGAGTCGCCAGCGGCGGCCCGAGTCAGGGAACCGGCCCAAGTATTGGCGGCGATGGAGAGATGTGCTACCACGTCTCCTATTTTCCAACCCTGGCAAGCGCTGTCTTGCGACCAGGATTCGGGTTTCATTCCAGATAAATAATCGGTCAACCGGCCAGCTTCGCCATTAACCAAGTCGATCAAGGTCGTCATTGGATCAGCAACCATAAGTGCTCCTTTGCTTATCAGCTTTTGGGCAGGGCTGTGGGGTGCTCACGTGCTGCGAGTTTCCTTCGGGCAAGCGGCTCAGGCCAAAGACTTACGGACCAATGCCGCCCCCGCGGTCATTGCCCGCAGCTTGCCCAATGCCACCGACCGGGGAAGGTATTTCATACCGCAATCCGGGGCTGCTATCAACCGCTCCGGCGGGACATATTTGAGGGCTTCTCGTAGCCTGGAAGCAACGGTCTCCGGAGTTTCAACTTCGGTGTCGCCAAGGTTCAAGACTCCCAGAATGATCGTCTTGGACGAAAGCTCCGCCAAAACTCCCAGGTCCAGATTTGGCTGCGCCGCCTCGATGGAAATCTGGTCCACGACAGTAGTGTCCAGTTGAGGCAGCGCGGAATAACCGCTGGGCTTTTCTTTGACCATGGCGGCGTAACCGAAGCAAAGGTGCAATGCCTTTGTGCCCTCTACGCCTTCCAAAGCCCGGTTTATGACTTGGACGCCATACTTGTCGGCTTCCGCGTGGCGGGCTTGAAGCCAGGGTTCGTCCAATTGGACCACATCGGCCCCGGCCTCGAATAAAGCCTTAACTTCCTGGTTGAGGGCAACGGCGTAGTCCATTGCCAGGCTTTCCCGGTCCGGGTAAAAATCGTTGTAGGCTTGTTGAGCCATGGTGAATGGTCCCGGTACGGTGACCTTTATCTTAAGGTCGGTGTTTGCCCTCAAAAACTGGACGTCCCGTACTTGCACCGGCTGGGTGCGCCGGATCGGCCCTACCACCCTAGGAACTTTTACGCGAGTCCCTGGAGTGCGGCTGTCAACTTCGCCTGGATTGGCCTGGTCGATGCCTTCCAATGCGGTGGCGAACCGGTTAGAGTAGCTTTCCCGACGGATCTCGCCGTCGCTTATAATGTCCACTCCGACCCGCTCCATGTCTCTGATTGCCAGTACCGTGGCATCGTCTTGGGCTTCTGCCAGTTGGTCCGAAGGGATGCGCCAGATGCCCGCCGCTCGTACCCTGGGCACTCCAGCGGTGACCAAAGCTTCCGGGTCCACCAGCCAATTTGGCTGCGGATAGCTGCCGACAACGGTTGTTAGCAAAATCTCCCCAGGCATACTTTCCTCTCTTTGGCTTGAATAACCGTCCCATAGGGAGTGGCCCTAATCGCAGGCATTGTATAAACTGTCCCATAGTCTGGCAAGCATTGCATCAGCGCTGGCCTTGAGAGAGGAGTAAAACCTGATGCTTCCAGCGCCCAGAAGCGCACATAGCTGAACCTAATCTACTCGCATAAACTACAGGCGTTTTCAATTGGAGAGATAATGCGCACCAATACTACCAAAGCGAAACTTGCCGAAGGTCAAACGGTGTTCGGAGCCATCATCAGCCGTTTCGCCCCAGACCTAGTGGAGATTTTTGGGGCCATCGGCTACGACTTCGTCATGATCGACTGCGAGCACGGTCCAATGGACTTGGAACAAGTGGAGCACATGGTCAGGGCTGCCGAGGTTTTTGGCATTACCCCCGTCGCCCGCATTCCCGACCAATCCGACTCAACCATCCTGCGTTATCTGGACCGGGGAATTCAGGGAATCATCGTCCCACACGTCAACACCAAGTTGGAAACCATCGCCGTTTGCCGGGCCGCTCGGTATTATCCAGAGGGACAACGGGGGGTGGGAGGCGGTCGGGCGCACGACTATGGTGTGTCGGTCACTCGAGACGAATCCACCAGTTGGGTCAACTCCCAGATTTTGGTCATCCCCATGGTCGAGGAAACCGAAGCTGTCTCAAACTTGGACGCCATCTTGAGTGTATCGGGTGTAGACGTGGTGCACGTTGCTTCCGGCGATTTGGGCCAAAGCATGGGGAACCCGGGACGGGATGCGGTCAGAAAGGTAATGGGCGAAGTGATACCGAGGATCGCGGCTGGAGGGAAATTCGTAGGTGTGGGCGGCAACGCTCCTTCCGACGCCGAAGGTGTGGCCGAGTTCATCAAGCTGGGGGCCAACTTTGTGACTATATCGGCCTGGGGGCTTTTGAGACTGGGGGCCGAAGACTTTCGCAAGCGGGTGGATGCAGCGCTGTAAACCGGGAGGATGACCATGCAGAGCATTCCGAGAGACCAAGCCATGGAGTACGAGTTTGACCACCGGCACCCGCCGAAACTTCGAGTGAAGCAGGGGGAGAGCTTCGTGGTGAACACCGAGGACGCAGCTTCCGGATATATAAGGTCGACCGACGCTGCGCCCCACATTAACGACTTCCCGGTTAGAAAATTCGAACCGCCCAAGAGCAACCCCATCGGCGGTCCGGTGTACGTAGAAGGGGCCGCAAAGGGCGACCTGCTCGAAGTGACCATAGAGCGAATTGTCGTCGGCGACCAAGGTTTTACCAACTTCCGTCCCGGAGTAGGCCCGCTCAGCGATTCTTATCGGTGGCAGCCGTTGCGCGGGCCCTTTGTCCACATTATCAAGCATTTGCCCGGCCCCAGCGGAACCACTTGGGACGGCAAAGGCGTTTTCAACGACAAGATTACCTGGGACCTCCAGCCGTTTATCGGCACCATCGGCGTCGCACCGGAAAGGGAGGTCGAAACCAGCGCCGTGGGCCAGGGACCGTGGGGCGGCAACCTGGACGTCCGCGACATGAAAGAGGGAACCAAGTGCTACCTCAACTGCTACCACGACGGGGCGCTACTATACGTTGGAGACGTCCACGGTAGCCAGGGTGATACCGAGTTTTACGGAACCGCCGATGAGACTCGGGCCGAACTGACTCTTAGCTGCCGGGTCATCAAGGACAAGCAGATACCTTTCGTGCGTCTGGAAAAGGCCGATTCCATCATCTCTCTGTACTCCTTCCGGCCGTTGGAAAACGCCGTTGAAAGTGCCATCGTAAATCTAATGGAGTGGATGGTGACCGAATATGGCGTCTCGGAATCCGACGCCTATATGCATCCCAGCATAAATCCTGATTTTCGTGTTCACGTGTACCAAATGGTGCGGCTGGGCCGACTGCAGTACACCGTAGGAGCGGAGATACCCAAGAAGTACCTCGTACCCAGTTAATCTAGCCCAGCTAACGGCCTCTGGATAGAGTTTGCTCCTAGTCGACAGCAGGTCACAGGAACAAGTGATAGTTCGATGGGGTTGACTACATGAGAAAAGAATCTTTGCGATGAAACTGCCATCCGTGAAACTGCCAGCTCACAGCTACCTGGACGAGCGCAATATCCCCTATGAGACGTTGGTTTTTTCCGCCGAAACGGAGAAGGGCGCATCGAATGTAGCCGAAGCATTGGGATTCCAACCGTCGCAAATGGTCAAGACCTTAATTTTTGAGACCGGCAATGAGGCAAGGGTGTTGGTCATGCTGGGGGGAGACAAGAACGCCGTTTCCGGGTACCTGAAGAAGGCCATCGGTTCCAGAAATATTCGCCTGGCCAGCCCCGAAACCGTGGTGAGCGTCACCGGATACGTAATCGGGTCCATCCCGCCTTTTCATTGCCAGTCGTCGGGTTTCCGGTCATTCGTGGATGCCGCCCTCATGGAGGAAGATGTGCTGGGAGTGGGGGGCGGCGTATGGGGCCAGGAAATAATGATCGCCCCAACCGACCTGGTTAAGGCCAGCGGGGCGGCGGTGGTGAATCTGTCGGATAAATCCCAGCCCGGCCCCGGGGCGTAAATAACCACGGGAAGAAGGCTGGGACAGAAGAGGAACTGTGAGTCCCGAGGGTTGAGTAGAAGCGCGGATCTCAAGCCCCCGATGGAACTTTCTTCCCCATGAGCCACTCTTGCCTTGCTGCCTCTTTACTCATCCATTTTTCGTGGGCTTCCTGATGCCCTGGGGGCATTTCGACTCCCAAGCCGTTGGCCACGCGGTTCATGACGTTGAAGTATGCGGTGATTAACACAACAGATAATATCTGCTCGTCGGTGAGGCCCAAGGAGCGAAGGTTCTCCACGTCGCCCTGCTCGATGGAGGACGGGTTCTTAGCCAGCTTGACCACATAGTCCAGCATCCCTCTGGTTTGAGGGTCTAGGTCGGCCTTGGTGTAGTCATGCATCACGTGACTGGCCATTTCGGGGTCGTCGGAGTGCTGACGGAGGTACCCTCCACGAGACAGAGTTCAGTAACGGCAGGTATTGGCAACTGATACCGCTGTGGCAATCGCCTCTTCCTGCACCCTAGTTAAGGACGATGCGCCAAAGGTCACTGCTTGGCCCAGATTTTGCACGGCCGCCAATCCCTTGGGATTAATGGACATAACATAACCGCTGCCGGGGCAGGCTTCCCAGGTTCGGGTTCCACTTCGCGTATCCAGGACATATCCGCCTCCATTTTTATAGCTTGGTAAAGAATATTGCTTGATAAAGTTCGAGAGATCGACTCAGAATGGACAGGATTATGGTAGCGGTCGCAACGTTTTGGGTCAACGTGATACTCTCGCCCTGCCAAAGCGTATTCAGGTAGTCCCTATTTTGACAGCAGCCCTCATCCCAATTAGCATTGGGGGCCTATGCTCAAACTGGGGAGCTTATTCCTTTTCCAATTCGCACAAGATAAGGACAACATAATGATAGCCAAAGGTGTGTCTCACATCGCAATTTGCATGAAAGACTTGGAAGAGTCTCTCAAGTTTTATCGGGACCTGCTGGGAATGACCGCCCGGATGCACACTACTCAGGCAATGGCCCGTCGGCCAGGTGCTGAATCCGCCGAGATGTACCAGCGATCCCGCCGTTCTCGAACGGTAGCCAACCTCTGGTTCGAGACTCCTGACGACTCGGAGCCATTTCTGGTGCTAACCTCCCATCCCGGAGACGAAGTGGAAGGGGACCCGATAAAGCTGGATCAGATCGGTATTAGCCACATTTCCTTCGCCGTCGATGATGTTAAAGCCTTGGCCGAAGACCTGGAACAAAAAGGGGTGCCCTTGGCCGGACAGATAGGCGACTTCACCGACGACAAAGGGAACATCCGGACCATTTTTGTATATGACCCCGATGGCATCCTGGTCCAGTTCGACCGAGGCCGCACTGGATAGCCGCACTGGTTACGCACTGGTCACGAACTGGTTGCGCGCTGGTTACGCGCTGGTTACGCTCTGATCAGTAGAAGGATTCGCCAAAAATTGGATAAGGAAAATGGCTAAAAGGACCGTATTGCGCACCCCTCTGTGCGCCCGTCTAGGTATTGAGTACCCCATCTGTCTAGCGGGCATGGGGGGCCGGGCGGATGTAACCCCGCCCAAGTTGGTGGCGGCGGTTTCCAACGCTGGCGGCTTGGGTGTCATGGGCGGCACCGGTTTTAGCCCTGAAGAAATTCGCTCCCGCATAAGGGAAATCCGGGCGTTAACGGACAAGCCCTTTGGTGTTGACCTGTTGTTGCCGGTTAGTATGGCCGAGGTGGGAGACTCCAGGCCGGAAATACGCCAACAACTGCAGCGGGATTATCACCGGCATGTCGAATTCGTAGGCTCCCTTGCTCGTGAATTTGACCTACCGGAAGTCAAGGCCAGCGATGACACGGTGCTGTCCCCCACCGTCATCAAACAGCAGGTAGAAGTTGCCCTGGAAGAGAAAGTGCCGGTGTTCGCGGCTGCGCTGGGTGACCCTTCTTGGGTGATGCCCGAAGCAAGGGCTGCCGGGATCACGGTGATGGGCATGGCTGGCACGGTGCGGCACGCCCAGCGTCAGGTCGCAGCTGGCGTTGACATCGTCGTGGCCCAAGGCTAGGAGGCAGGGGGGCACACCGGCAGGACCGCCAATTTTCCGTTAATACCCCAGGTGGTGGATGCTGTCTCACCTGTGCCGGTGATTGCTGCCGGTGGGATTGCCGACGGCAGGGGTGTTGCGGCGGCTCTGGCATTGGGGGCCGTGGGCGTTTGGGTGGGTACCGCATTTCTTGCTTCGGAGGAAACGGGAATACCAGCCCTTCACCAACAGGAAATTCTTTCCGGAAGCACCCAGGACTTCATAGTCACCAGGGCCTATACCGGAAAGACCGCCAGAGACTACAAGAACGTGGTAATCGAAGCCTGGGAACGCTCGGATTTGGAGCCGTTACCCATGCCTCTGCAACAGGTGTTGATGGAAGACTTCGTCGAGGCTGCGTCACAGCTTGAGCGTTACGACTTAGTTAACAACCCTGCCGGACAGATCGGTGGGATGCTCACCCTTCGCAAGCCGGCGGCAACCATAATGGAGGAACTAATCCAGGGTGCGGCGGAAGTGATCGAGGGCTTTAGTTCGGTGCTAGGGCGATAGCGTTCGGAACAGTGTCATATGTCCGGCCATGACGCAATAGTTTATTGGTTGCATGGCTACGCGGTCTTTTGCCCGGATTTTCATCTGAGGGAGGGAATATGGAGATCGAGAAGAAACTAAAGGAATTGGGATACGAACTGCCCCCATATCGTCCGTCGACTGCGGGTAATTTTGTCTCGGCGGTCCGAACGGGAAACCTGGTCTATACGGCGGGCCACGGGCCAGGGCTGCCCGAGGGCGGCTTTTTACATTTGGGCAAGCTGGGTTCCGACCTGGCTATTGAACAAGGCTACAACTGCGCCAGACTAACGATGCTGAACCTGCTGTCGACGCTGAAAAATGAACTGGGCGACCTGGATAAAATAAAAAGAGTGGTCAAGCTTCTTTGCATGGTGAATTGCGCTCCCGATTTCGGCGACCCTCCTAAAGTCGCCAATGGCGCTTCCGACCTGCTGGTTGAGCTCTACGGCGAGGCTGGCCGGCACGCTCGCTCGGCCGTGGGAATGGGAAGCCTGCCCTTCGGAATGCCGGTCGAGATTGAAATGATCGTTGAAGTGGAAGATTAGCTGAGGGCGTGCGGCTCGGGACCAATTAGCGTCAATAGAACTCGCGCCTGAATAAGATTTTTAACTTATTTATTCCAATTATGGCTGGAACCAAGCCCCGGTGTAGCTCCGCCGTTTCCTGGATTTGGGCGTCTGCCGATGATAGGACTGGAATTTCCCATCCCAAGATTGTTGTTACAGAAACACTGACTTAGAGAGGCTGTATGGCATACGACCTGGCTCCCAGTTTGGCCCCGGGCACAGCGAAAAAAGACCTGGACACGCCTTGCTACCTGATCGACTTGGACGGGATGGAGCGGAACATCGAGAAAATGGCGGCCTACTTCCGGGGACGCACCGCTAATCTTAGGCCGCACATGAAACACCACAAGACGCCGGAGATCGCCCTCAAGCAGATCGCAGCGGGGGCCATCGGCGTTTGTTGCCAGAAGCTGGGCGAGGCCGAAGCCATGGCTGACGGCGGCGTGGACAACATCCTAATAACCTACGAAATAATCGGCCCTGCCAAGATACTTCGATTGATGAACTTGGCCAAGAGGGTCAACTTGATGGTGACGGTGGATGACCCCGCCAACGTGGCCGACTTGTCCGACGCAGCCCAAGCCGCCGGGGTAAACCTGGGAATCTTGGTTGACATAAACTCAGGACAAAATAGGTGCGGCATCGACCCTGGCGCTCCCGCCGTGGCCTTGGCTCAAGCCGTGGCTAAAGCGCCTGGCTTGTCACTCGACGGTTTGTGCGGCTACGAGGGGCACTTGCAAGCCGTGGCCGACTTGGAAGAACGCACCACCAGAGCAAGAGAGGCAATGAGCACGGTTGTGGCCACCGCTGAAGCAATTCGCAAGGAAGGCTTGACGGTAGACATAGTAAGCGCCGGAGGCACGGGCACCTACAACATCACCGGCGATTATCCCGGCGTGACCGAAGTTCAAGCGGGTTCCTATGTCTTGATGGACGCATCCTACCGCAAAGTGCTTCAAGACTTCGAACTTGCCGGGACCATCCTTACGACGGTCGTAAGCCGGGGTGCTGCCGATAGGGCCGTATTGGACTGTGGTATGAAAGCCATATCCAGCGACCAATGGCCGCCCTTGGTTGTCGGACTGCCGGGGGTGGAAGTTGGGGGAATATCCGACGAGCACCTGTCGGTGCGCCTAACGGACAGCGACAGCCGTCAATTGCGTCACGGCGACCAAGTTGAGCTTGTGCCCGCCCATAACGACACCACCGTCCACCTCCACAGCCACCTGTTCGCTATGAGGGCCGGGCAACTGGAAACGGTTTGGCAGGTTGCTGGCCGCGGCCTCATCAGGTAGCTTGCCAGCGAAGGAGCCATCGCAGTTGTTCAACCTTTAGCAGTCTGTAAGCCATAGCATTATGCAGCCCTTTCCCGAACGGCTTGCGCCTGATGACCGGCTTGAACTTACGTTATTGGCTCAATAAAATACTTACGTGCGAACTTCGATAACCTGTCTGTTGGTTGCTTTGGCCGTTGGCCTGGCAGCACTTGCTTGTAGTAATCGGGTTGCGGACACCTTGGACCAAACCCAAGGGCTCCTCGCCACGGCGGAACCCGTGCCTGTGGCCACCTTTGGACCAGCCCCCGTGGCTGCCGCCACCGCCCAGCCTTCTGTATCACCTTCCGGTGAGGCTTCTGGTGGAGCTCCCCGTCCGTCGACCGGTGCATCTTCAGGCACTTCTTCCGGCAGACCTGGCGGCGTGGTAGCACCATCTGTATACACTCCACGTACGCCATTGCCAACCGCAACGCCTGCCCCTACGCCGACTCGAGTGCCAATTATCACCGAGCCGGAAGCCGAACTATCGCTTGAGTTGCTGGAGCCTCAAGGTCTTGAGGTCATCACCGGCGATTCAAGAATCCAGCTTGTGGGATCGACGCGTATCGATGCGTTGGTCACTGTAAATGACAGTGTGGTGGAGCCTGACGTTGGCGGTCTGTTTGCGTTTGGTGTAGACCTGGAAGAAGGCCCGAATATTATCGAAATCGTTGCCAGCATCTCTTCAGGAGACCAGAAAGACCTAGTACTGGTGGTTGTCTATTCTCCCTAGACATAGCTAGTAGTAACCGGGGGATAACCGGGAAGAATCAGTGGATCCCCAGAAATTACGACTGACGTTCCCCCGTTTCCCGCTGCGTTTATTTGAGTAGATTTTTGTATGATAGCCAAATCCGAACTTCTGAAGAAGATTCTAACCGCAACGATTATAGGTCTGATTGGTGCCCTAACTCTTCTGCTGGCCTTTAGTGCGCCTCCGGTGAATGGGGACCAATTGAACGGCCGCGCGGTGATCGGTACCGTAGCGGCGGTGGGGGTAGATGCTGTGACCGTGTCCACCGCCCAATTGGAACTCACCCTCAAGGTCGATCAAAATACCCGCATCTCCGCTCCTGGAAACGGGGATGCTAGCCTCGAAGATCTGGCTGGACATCAAGTTGGCCGCGTTGCGGTTCTGGCTGACCGGGAACTGATAAACGAAGACGGGACTGCCGTAGACCAAGCAACCGCGGTCAAGATAAGCATCATTCCTCCCGAAGCGACCCGACTGCACCGACGAGTGGTGATCACCGAGAAGCGTGACGAAACCGAAGGCACGGCTGTAGACGCTGACGGCAAAGTAATGGACTTGCTGCATGTCGAAACTTCGGGTGTTGGGTCTCCTGAGATCAACGCGAGCCGGTTGGGCCTTCCCGAAGCCGGGGAAAGCGCCATTCTATTGGTGCGGCGCGGCAATGGAGGAGACCGGGAGGATGAGGTAACCGTTGTTATCAAATCCCAGAATGTGGTCGAGCGCCTAATCCGATTGGCGCAACTATTAAAAACGGAAAACGAAGACGCATTCCAGAGCGCCCGCATTGAGAGATTGTTGGACATCCACCGAGACGACGCCACGAAACGCCTGGAAAAAATTCTGTCGAAAGCTGAGGATAGGTTTACTAAAGTTATCGACCAAGCAGCAAAGCGGGCTGCAAAAGCCCTGGAATCCGCCCGGGAGTCTCAAGGGACCGTTAGCGGCTTGGACCAAGACCGTTCGGAGTGCGTTCAGAGTATTCTTGGCAGCTTGCCAGCAAGCATAGCGAAAATACCGCCGGGGCAGTTTGAGTGGGTAGAAGTCCAGTGCCTGAGGGAAAAGGACGAGGAATTGGACGCTAAACTCACTTCCCCACTGCCGGGGACCACCTTAACTGAAGGAGATGAAATTACAGTCAGTTTCGAAGCGGTAGGTTTGGGTGACAATCTCATACAGCTTCTAATAAACGGTGAGGGCCAGGCATTGGAGGCCGAAACGGACGAAAGCCAACGTTTGAGCTTCTTAGTACCGGTCGATGAGCCGATAATGACCGTCGAGTTACGGACGATTAGCGCTGGAGAAACTGGGAAAACAATCCAGAAGGTGCTCTACGACGTCGTTAGGGACCCACCGCCAGCCTTGCGTATCACCGGCGTGGAAGCCGGAGAAGGCGTGAAGCCGGAAAGCACCATTACCCTCGGCGTCTTAGCCGCGGACAATGGTCAGATAGTTTCAATCAATTTGGCCGTCAACGGTGTTGGAGGTAGGTTCGGTGGCCGGTACACCGTTGCTTAGGGGAGTAAGGTACGCTGTGCCAGCAGGCGGGGCTTCCCTGTTAGTTGAAGCAACCGCCTCGGACAACTCGGGCAACACCACCACGGCCATACGCTCCATTAGGGTGGGTGGGAGTGGAGAGAGCAAACTCGACATAAATTCGCCAGCCCAAAGCACCATTTTGATAGCCGGTGCGGACTTGAATATTGACGTCAAAGCCGTAGATAAGGACGGTATTGTATCGGTTTTGGGGATATTGACCGCCGGAGACACTACTTCCAGGTTGGAATTTACGCCAATCTCCCGTTCGCTTCCTGCCATTGACTGGCGCGCGGTCACCACGATCCCTTCGGGAGCGACCTTCGTAGGGGTAGAGGTGACGGCCACTGACGAGGGCGACAACACGGCTACCGAGAGCGCCGGTTGGGATGTGCAGCCTCCTCCAGACGAACCGCCGTCGGTAAGGATTATTTCGCCTCCCGACGGATCGACCGTTTCGGAAGGAACTCCTCTGAGAATAGAAATAGAGGCGACGGACAACGGCATTATCACCGACGTGGAGATTAACTGGCCGATAAACCAACGAACCGCTACGGCTGTGTTCAGTGGAGGACGTTGGGTGACTGCGACCACGGTGCCTACCACATTTGCGGCTGGCGCGGCCAGGCCAAACGAGAATGTGCCGCCTCACGTATTCGTGGGGCCGGTTACGGTTGGCAACGACAAGGCAGGAGTTGGCACGCTTGTGACCGCCTGGATTGATGGAAATTCAACCTCCCCGATTACCCTTGAGGCTACGGTCAGCGATGACTCTGGAAATACGTCATTTACTTCCGTAAATCTGCTGTTGGTGGGACAGCAAGTGCAGGTAGGCGAGGCAACCGTAGACGATGGGCACTACACCTTGTTCGTTAGTGCTCAACAGGGTCAAGATATTACCGGCAAAACCGTATATTTCCGGGTGGACGGAGTGCGAGTGTCGCCGACAGGGTCCTGGGACCAAGGTGAAGGTATCGAGATCCCCCTTAGACGGTAAAGACGGGAAAAACGATAAAGACAGCGACAAAGTATATTTTTACTGCTTTCAAGTACCAGCGGGTCGGTCGTGCCGGTCCGCAACGACCTAGGGCTGCCATCCGTTTTCGGCGGAGTGATCCGGACGAGAGTTCAGTGACTATGCTGAGATTACTTGCCTGTGGCGGTGGATCTGAGTTGGGGGGTTAGGTGGATGATGCTGCATCCTCAACCTCCCACACCCATTTATTAAATCTCTTGAGCTAAATTCTAGTAACCGTCGATAATTTCTTGCCGACGGAAGCAGTCGACTGTATGGTCGTTGACCATGCCGGTGCCCTGCATGTGCGCGTAGCAGATGGTTGACCCGACGAATTTGAAGCCTCTTTGACGAAGGTCCTTGCTGAGAGCGTCCGACTCTGGCGATGTGGCTGGAATCTCTGCAACGTCTTTGACTGAGTTCAGCTTGGGCCTGCCGCCGACGAAACCCCAAATGTAGGCATCGAAGCTTCCGAACTCCTTTTGCACGTCAAGAAAGCCCTTGGCGTTGCCGATGGCGGCATGCACCTTAAGCCGGTTGCGGATAATACCCGGGTTACCCAAAAGTTCAGCTACCTTTGCGTCGTCATACTCCGCGACGATTTCCGGCTCAAAGTTGTCAAAGGCGGCCCGGTAGCTCTCCCGCTTCCGCAGCACCGTATACCAACTCAGCCCGGCTTGGGCTCCCTCCAGGATTATGAATTCAAACAGCAACCTATCATCGTGGACCGGCACACCCCATTCCCGGTCGTGATAGGCGACGTAATCCTCTTTGGTCAGGTCAACCCAGGAGCATCTGTTGAGCTGCTTTTCGGTTGGCATAAGCTAGCTTAGCTATTCCTAAAAATGATTCGACAAACTCACCGGGAACGGGCCTAATGCCCAGATCAACGGCAGTGCATAGCGGTTTTGGTTGCCTGATTTGATTCCGTTCGTCCTGAGCCCGTCTAAGGATTCTTTAAGCGGGGCACCAGATATTGATACGAACTATATTTGAAATCGGCGTTAGTCAAAAGTGATGACGCTACGGGCTATGTGGCCCTGCTTCATGTCTTCGAAGGCGTCGTTAATCTGGTCCAGCTTGAGTCTCTGGGAAACCAACTCATCCAGCTTCAATCGGCCTTGCCGATAGAACTCGATATATCGTGGCATGTCAGTGCGGAAGTGATTGGACCCCATGGTGCTCCCTTGAATCCTTCGCTCCCGCCGCAGGAACGTTCCGGCATCCAACTCGATCTTGGTGCCGTCGGGAATCAACCCGATTACCGTGGCGGTTCCGCCCGCCCGCAGCATCTCGAAGCACTGCTCGGCGGTTTCCTTGGTACCGATGGCTTCGAATGAGTACTGCACTCCGCCACCCGTAAGAGCTAGAACCTTTTCCACAACATCGCCGCCGGAAGCGTCAATCACGTCGGTGGCGCCCATCTCCAGGGCCATTCCCAACTTGGTTTCCACCGTGTCGATGGCAATGATCCGCAGCGCACCGCCTAGAGCGGCTCCCTGAATGGCGCTGAGTCCTACGCCACCGCAGCCGATGACGGCTACCGTGCTCCCCGGCTCAACCCTGGCGGTATTAAGCGCCGCTCCCAAGCCGGTGGTGACGCCGCAACCGATGAGGGCCAAAACCTCGAATGGTACATCTTCCCTCACCTTCACCACAGCATTCTCGTGAACCAACATTTGCTCGGCGAAAGAGGAAAGGTTTATGAACTGGTTTATGGTCTCGCTGCCTTGGCTCAACCGGGGCGGCTCCCCGGCTTGGCGGACGACATCCTCTTTTGCGCACAGGACCATGCGACCGCTCAAACAGAATTCGCAGTGCCCGCAAAAGACCGACAGGAATGTGATGACATGGTCTCCCGGCTTTACATAAGATACCTGCTCACCCACCGCCATTACCGTGCCCGCCGCTTCATGGCCCAGGATGGTTGGCGTGGGGGTGACGTAGGTGCCTTCCAAAAAGTGAAGGTCGCTCCGGCAGACGCCCGTCGCCCTGGTTTTAATCAGGACCTCCCGAGGGCCGGGAACGTCTATGTGAACATCTTCTATCTGAAGCGGGGTATCAACATTGCGGAGAACGGCGGCTTTCATTTTCTACCTCTAACTTCGGTATAGGCTAGCGTATCTGCGAAAGGATACATTTACACAACGAGTGTGCTGAAATCGGTTTAGAATCAGGCCTGTTGCGAAACCTCTTTTAGCAACAGGGAACAATCGTTAATTGGCTAATGTTAGTTGAGGAGCACATTTCAGGATACAAACAGCCCTCGTGCTTTCGCCCTCGGCTAATGCTGTCCGCGGGCCGGAAGCTATTGGCAGAACATCTTCTCTGCCTGTCGTTACGCCCTTCTTATTGGGCCGTGGCTCCGCCGTCGATAACCAACTCACTACCCGTCATGAATGACGCCTCGTCCGAAGCCAGAAACAGAACTCCGTAGGCGACTTCGTCGGGATGGGCGGTCCGCCCTAACGGTGATCGTTCATCGGCTTGACGTTGTAGCTCGGGGTTGGTCAACCGCTCGCCTGCCATTGGCGTGTCTATGGGACCAGGGTGCACCGAGTTCACCCTGATGCCTTCCCGGGCATACTGGACCGCAGCGGCCTTGGTGAAAATTCGGACAGCGCCTTTGGACGCGTTGTAAACGGGCTGGATGTAGCTCTGGCCCACAATGCCCGACATTGAGGAGATATTCACGATGGAGCCGCCGCCAGCTTTCCGCATCTCCGGAATCGCCGCCTTGGTGCCCAGAAATACCCCCTTTGCGTTCACGTCCATGACTCTATCCCAGTCCTCGGAACTGGTGTCTTCAAGCACGCCCCGTAAGGCTATTCCGGCATTGTTGACGAGAATGTCGAGTTTGCCGAAGCGGGTCACGGCAGTCTCCACAGCCTGTTGCCACTGGTCTTCTTGGGTCACGTCCAAGAGGACGAAGACACACTCGCCGCCGATTTCATTGATCTCGGCCTCCACCTGACGTCCTTCGGCTTCCAACACGTCGCCTATTACGACTTTGGCGCCCTCTCTGGCAAACATCCGCGCCTCGGCGGCTCCCATCCCTCTGGCTCCACCGCTAATCAGAGCCACTTTATTTTCCAATCGCATGCGTTCCTCCTGTACGGGCGGCTAACGCCCGCAACATTATCAATCAGGTCTAATTATCCAGAATTAGGCCAAACCGTCAATGGCCGTCTGGCCCCTTTGGGTTTTTTGTCCAGCATGGCCAACCGGCTTACCGAGTGAACAAGGCTCCCGCAATAGAAACCAAGGAACCGAAATCGTCGTCGGCGGGACATTGGTCGTAGTCCAGCAATTGCCCGGTGGATCCCTCCAACAATGTGACCATGTGGTGAATCGGCGCCAGACCGCAGATTCGGGTGGGGTCTCCGTTTTCCAAGATGAGCCTTGTCAATGAGTCGCTGCTGCCCGAACATGCGGTTTCCAGCCACTGCCGGTCCGTCGCTTGCACCCTGGCTTTGCCTTCTTCGTCGATGGGAGCACTGTCTCCGAACGCCGGGCCTATGTGGCTCACGTCGGCGGCGGCAACCACCAAGACTCGGGGTTCATAGGCCAGTTCGGCCAACAGCGCCAGGGCATCCCATAAGGGCCGATAATCCACGTCGGAATCTTCGCCGACGGTGGAGGCAAGGGCCGCTTCGTGATGTCCGCAAAGGATTGGCAGCACGCGCTTGGGTGTTTCCCCGGCCATGTAGTGCAGCCATACGGAGGCCAACTCTATGGAGTGCTCTCCAATATGATTCGCTTCTTCGCTGTAGGCCCTTTCCGGACCCAGGATGTCCGTCAGTCTGTCCACAAGTTCCACATCGGTGGGTAGGACTCCCCAGGGTGTGGCGTAGCTCTGTTTGGTAAGAGTTAACGTCCCAGAAGCGCCGTTGTGGTCGGTGCCCAATAGGATTACCAAGTCGGCTTCTTCCACCGCTTTTCGCGCTGGTTGCCAGATACGCGCGTAGGTTTTCCAACCTCTGGAGTAATCAATGTGAGGACTGATTATTCCCACTACTCCTGCAATGTCCGGTGGATCGCCCGGGGAATTCTCATCCTGCGCTTCCCGGCAAAACTGGTCGAAGGTTCGGCGCAACTCCGCAGGGTCGTCGGAATATCCACCCGGCGCCAATGCCGGAGTCCGGAATGGGCCGGAACGGTATTTCTCCAGTGCCTGCTGCCTGGAGGCGAAAAACCTTTGGTTCTCGTGACCTTACCCCCGAAAACAGAAACAGTGGCAAAGAGAGTCCTCCGGGTAAAATAGGACATAGTAAGGAGGGCTCATGGCACGGAAGAGGTACACAGAGGAGCAGATCATAGGGGTCCTGAACGAGGCAGAGGCAGGGGCCAAGACAGGGGAGCTGTGCCGCAGGCACGGCATGAGCGAAGGCACCTTCTACAAGTGGAAAGCCAAGTACGCCGGGCTGACGTTGAACGAGTTGAAGAGGCTAAGGTCCGTTGAGGAAGAGAACCGGCGCCTGAAGCAGATTGTGGCCCAGCAGGCGTTGGACAACTGGTCTCTGAAGGAGTTGCTGGCAAAAAACTTCTGAAGCCCAAGGTGAGGAAGATGGCAGCGGCATATGCCATAGAGAGTCTTGGGCTGAGTGAGAGGAGGGCCTGTCTGCTTACTGGTATCTCACCCTCGGTCTATCGGTACAAGTCGAAGCAGGGTGATGATGCTGTCCTGCGTCGCAGAATGCGTGAGCTGGCATGGGAGAGGAAGCGCTTTGGCAGTCCCAGGTTGCACATCATGCTGAAGAGAGAAGGCCTGGTGATCAATCACAAGCGTACAGAGCGCATCTACAGTGAAGAGGGGCTTGCGCTCAGGAAGAAGAGGAGGCGCAAAGGGGCGGCAGGGGTCCGGGAGACCATTCCATCTCCTGTACGTCCTAATCAGAGGTGGTCCATGGACTTTGTCTCTGATAGCACTGTGACCGGTCGGCGCTTCCGGGCATTGGCCATAGTGGACGACTATTCACGGGAGTGCCCAGCCATCGAGGTAGATACCTCTCTGGGAGGCGCCAGAGTGGTGGGAGTCCTGGAGAGACTGGAAGAGACACGGGGACTACCTGAGGTGATCACTGTGGACAACGGCCCGGAGTTCGCAAGCAAGGCCATGGATGAGTGGGCCTATCGGAGGGGCATCAAGTTAAGCTTTATACGTCCTGGCAAGCCGGTAGAGAACGCCTTTGCTGAGAGCTTCAACGGCCGACTACGCGACGAATGCTTGAACATCAACTGGTTCATGAGTGTAAGGCATGCCAGGGAGATCATAGAGAACTGGCGGCAGGACTACAACGAGGTCAGGCCCCACAGTTCCCTGAAGGGTAAAACGCCCAAAGAGTTTGCTGGCTCTATGGCTGGACTCTACTAGCCAATGATACTAACTTCGGGGTAAGGTCACTCCAGCAACAGTGCATCGTCCAGAGCCTGGACAAACGACACCACCTGGGTGGGTGGGACCGGGACGCCGGTGCGCAACAAAAAGCCGGCGGCTATTTCTTCGATGTCTCTTAAGCCGTCAAGGAGGGCTAAGAATGGGGCCAAAGGCCGGGGCACCACCAATGAGTTTTCGGTCATCCGCAGAGGGTCCTGGAGGACCAGAACATCCTTGCCTTCGTATTGAGTCCACCTTAGGTTTAGAAGACGCAGTTTAGGATACTCGGGCATTGGCTTATCCTTCACTCACAGAAGTACTTATGGGGACTGGGGTTTGCTCGGGGCAAAGATAACCCGGTCTTGCGTTAGGCCGTTTACTCAAACTATAGATAGTTTATAGATGGAAAGTTAATAGAAAGTTATCATAACACTGGTCATTCAACAGCCCCGGTTGTGGTCTGGGCTGTCTATTAGTAGAATTGCGTGGCCAAAGCCCTCGATTGGTTTACAGGTCTGTTTTACTTACAGACCTTGACTCTATTTGAAGGGACTCGACTGCCATTGTACAGATTACGTAATTAAGACAGTGGTTTCCAGGCCCATATAGAAATTAGTCAACAGGAATTATTTTCATTTTAGAGCCGGGGAGGTTTCAAGCCATGGAAAACAAACCACTACAAGGGAAAATCGCCTTGGTGACGGGGGCTGGAAGCCCCATCGGCCTGGGCCGCCACATGACCTTGGCTTTGGTCCGGGCTGGCGCTAGGGTGGCCATGTTGGACATCAACGACGATTGGCTTGAAAAGACATCCAGCGACATGCGGGAGGTGGGCGGAGACGACAGCGTCTTTACCATGGTCTCGGATGTGTCGGAACCCGAGGCGGCTGAAGATGCGGTGCGCCGGACCATATCCGAATTGGGCGGCCTGCATATCCTGGTCAATAACGCAGGCATCAGCGCCGGGTATTTGGGGGCTCGCCGCATGAATTTTTGGGACATTACCCCCGAAGCATGGAACAAAGTTTTGTCGGTGAATCTCAACGGCGCGTTTTACATGGCGCGAGCAGCCGTGGGGACCATGTTGGGCCAGAAATGGGGGCGGATAATCGGCGTGACAACCAGCATGGACACTATGTACCGCGAAGGGATGAGCCCTTACGGACCGTCTAAAGCGGGGCATGAGGCCCTAATTGCTTTAATGAGCCGGGAGTTGGAAGGCTCGGGGGTCACCGCCAACGTCCTGGTGCCCGGCGGCGCTTCCGACACCAACATTCTCCCACCGGATACTCCCTATGATCGGGCGGCCCTGATCCGGCCGGATGTGATGCAAAACCCAGTGGTTTGGCTAGCCTCCGAAGAGTCCAAAGCTATAAATGGCCGTCGGTTCATCGCCCGCGACTGGGATGAATCGTTACCCATTGATGAACGGCTGGAAAAAGCTGGAGCGCCCGCCGCTTGGCCTCAGTTAGGCCGACAATCCGTCGCTCCGGGACGACAGTAAGGTCACTACCAAAGCGACGTCACTCATCAAATTTGCGCAGCAGCTTCCCCGGTGTGGCGCCGCTGAATTTGCCGTTCTTGATAACTGGAACTCCATTGACCACCACGTGGGGAATACCGGTGGCATAGCTGTGGGGAGAATCGAACGTTGCCGTGTCTGCCACCGATGCCGGGTCGAACATCGCCAGGTCAGCCCACATGCCCGGCGCAATCCGTCCCCGGTGGGTCAGGCCTAAGCGGGTGGCGGGAAGCCAGGTCATTTTGCGAATAGCTTCGGCGAGGGACACCACTTTGTTTTATCTCACGTATCGAGCCAGGAAACGAGGGAAGGTACCGTAGCTCCTGGGGTGGGGTTTACCGGAAGATAACAGGCCTTGAGTGCTAATCGAATTGCCGTCGCTGCCCACTGCGACCCACTGGCCACCCGCGATTTCCTGCACGTCCTGTTCTTGAAGCGAGTGCATGATCACCGTGGCTTCTGCTTCCTAGTACAAGTGAATTGCTGTATCCATGGTGTCATAGCCACGAATTTTGGCTATTTCCGCCAGGCTTTTGCCTTCCAGGGAGCGGTCGGGCGTGAAATTGGCTATCACGATCATGTCCGGGCCGCCCCGGCGCTGGAAATTCACTTCGATATCCTCGTGCAGCCGGTACCAAAAATCCTCGGCTTCCAGTCCGGCCAACAAACCGTCCCTGCCACCGGTTAGCGCCCAGCTTGGAAAAACACCACCGGATAAGCTGGTGCTGCTGGCAGTATAGGGGTACTGGTCGGCGGCCACGTCCAGGCCCTCGGCCCGCGCTTTTTCGATTCTCTCCAGCAGGTCTTGAGCACGGCCCCAGGATGCCGGTCCGACGCATTTGAGGTGGG
Organism: Dehalococcoidia bacterium; assembly: GCA_963665155.2. GTDB lineage: Bacteria > Chloroflexota > Dehalococcoidia > Lucifugimonadales > UBA3495 > UBA1141. The sequence goes on from OY761986.2 coordinate 709,834, forward strand.
AGATTTGCACCCGGACGCCGGACAACCTTCCGATGGCTATCGACTCCTCCACCGAGCCGAACAGGCTGATGCTATAGTCGCTCTCGTCCCGCATGTGGGTCGAGTAGAGTTTGTCCCTCCGGGCGGCCTCCCCTGCGAGGGCCACCACTTCTTCAGTCCTGGCATAGCTACCCGGCGCATAGTAGAGCCCCGTGGAAAAGCCCAAAGCGCCTTCGTCCAAGGCGTCAGCGACCAACCCTTTCATCCGGTCAAGCTCCCACGGGGTCGGCCCACGGTCCTCAAAACCCAGGACGGCCGCACGCACGGTGCCGTGGCCCACTTGGGTAGCCAGGTTCACCGTTGAGCCCGCCTTAATTAGTCTGTCGTGGTATTGCCCAAAATCCTCCCAGCCCAAGTCGGTGTCGGTGCCGTACAATCCCAGGCGATCGTTGGCGAACCGGCGGGCCTCGTCGATCAACGGGGCACAATAGCTGAACCCGCAGTTCCCGGTAAGCTTCAACGTGCAGCCTTGGGTCACCTTGCTCTGGGCCGTGGCGTCGAGCAAGAATGAGAAATCGCTGTGGGTATGAAGGTCGATGAAACCCGGTGCCACCGCTAGTCCTGTGGCGTCGATTGTTTCAGAGGCGGATTCCTCAAGTTTGCCAATTGCTACTATCCGGCCATCCAATACGCCAATGTCGGCTCGAAAGGCCGGGGCGCCGGTGCCGTCGTAAATATTGCCGTTCTTGACCAAAAGATCAAACATATCCAATCTACCTCGCCATTCTACCTCTGAGATTAAGTGTCCGGGATTAAGTTTCCGGCAATGCCCGAATTATTTTAACCGGCGCGGCCGATTTGGCAAAGGATGTTTCACCATGGCCACCTGAATCCGCCCCTTTAAACCTATAGCTGGTTCCGCTAACATAAACACCAACAAATTTGGGAAAGTTTGAGACCATGGCCAACTTGAATTTCTTCCGAAATTGGGTCAGGAACCGAATGGAGGACGCCGAGCGCATCTCGGCTGAGGAGACGCCTTACAAACCGACGCTGCGGTTGGATTTGCCTTCATTGGACGCCCAGGGAGAGAACCCTCGATACGGTTTCTGGTCGGCAGTGGTAATGCTGGCATTATTGGCTTCTCCGGCTTGGGGAGCAGCGGTCGGTTACTTTATATTCGCCAATTTTTACGAAGGCAGCCGAGCCAAGGCCTTGGGAATTGCTGCGGGTATGACGTTCACTCCGGCGATTGTATACGTGTCTATCATTCTCGTTGGAGGTCTGTTATTACTGTCCCGCAGGGATTAACTGAGCGTCCATCATCGGCGGCTCTCATTTTCAGGCCAAAAAGCATCAAGCCTGAAACCGTCGCGCCGACGCCAGCGGATGTTGGGTCAAAAGCTCTTGGCAATCTGGCATCAGCCGCATGCAGTCTTGGATAGGGTAGAAATATGTCCGCACCGGATGTCCCGGTTAACCCTCTGGACCCCGAAATCCTGGGTCCATCGCTGGAGAACCTTGTCCGGGAAAATCGGGAAAAAGTAGTTGGCTGGATCAATGGTGAACCGGGTTGTTGGGGGTTCCTGGCGGGAAAAGCAGTAAACGCCTTGCGGTTGAAGGCCGGGCGCAGTCTTTCCGATGGCGAGCGAAGGGTGGTCTGGAACAGGTTGTGGGCTTTTCTGGAGCATATCAAAAGCCAGGTCAGCCACCAGTAGGGTTGTTGCATTGGTTGCGGTGGTGGACCGGCACAGCCTCTCCGAGGTTAGGTCTGAGAAACCTCCTCGTAAGGGGCATCTTTGTCCAACAGCAAGCAGGCCTCTCCCCATTGGTTCGGACTGGCCAAGTCCCATTCTTCGATGCAGTCACGGGTTTTCAGCCGGATACCATGGTCTCCTCCATAAACGAGCAACACAACTCCCTCACCGGAATCCTCGGATAGCGCAGCGAAGGCCTGGCAGGGACCTGAATCGTCCCAGCCGCTCACGTCGCACCATTTGTCTTGGCCCAGGAAATCGGCGGTAAACACCCGGCTTATGGGCCGGGCTTCGGTGAGCAAGTCGAAAATCCGGTGCAGTTCCATGGGGCTGTTACCGCCGGATGTCACCTCAAGGTCAAAGAGAATATCTCCCATAGTCCGTCCTGAAACTCTCGAATCGCCGCTGGCCTGGGGTCAGCCCGTCATCTGTCGGGCCATCTCCAGCAGTTCTTCCACCGGGGTGATCGCAGTGACATTGATTTCGGTCATTTCGGTGGGATAGAGTTGGGGCACCAGGCCAGCAATCTGGCCAGGGCTATCTGCTTCCACAATTAGAATCTCATGATGTTCAGGCGCTGCACTGTAGACTCCAACCAACTTTACACCTACAGAAGCGGCAATTTCTTCCTTGCGTGAAATCCCATCCACCCACAGAGGTATCAGTTCCCGGTGATATCCCGGACAATGAGCGGCATCATGCCTGAGGACTACGTGGAAAAGCATTTATTCCCTCCTAAGTTCTGAGGTTGGTTCCATTGTCTGCGTACAGAGCGTCCCGGTCAACCGGCTTTACCGAGTCGTGATTCACTGAAAGGCGAATGGCATTCTGGAAAATGTGGCAAGGGAATGCAATTCATGCATTGATGATTCCCTCGCAAAAAGGCCTGTTTGAGATGAACCCTGGCGTGCGAAGGGGCCTGGAAGGGAGGAGGCCACGGGATGCCGGCTGCTGGCCTCACCGCACCATCTGCCGCGCTCAGGACAAGCGTGATCCCGTTGCGCTACCCCTTCCGTGGCTCAGGGCACCCGGTGGAAGCTGTGGAGCGGCGCCCTCATGCGGCCGTGACCGCAGGTACCGTCCCGACCGCCCGCTGAGCCGTGTTCTCCATCTCCACCAGGCGTGCATGGACCATCCGCTTGAAGTTGCACGCCAACGCCTTCAGGTAGACGGCAAGCCGCACCCGACGGCCCCCTCGCACCCGCAAGCGCCCAAGCCCGTGGGCGCGCTTCAGCTCGGAGTTCGTTCCCTCGATCCCGGCCCTTATGGCATACCGCTTGCGCCACTCCTCGGTGGCCTCGGCCCTCCGGCGCCGCTCGATGTTCACCTTCACCAGGTCCGCCTTGAGGACGTAGGCCCCCGCACGCCGGTCCAGCTTCACTGGGCAACGGGACCGCAAGGGGCAGGGCTCGCATGTTGTCCTGGCAAAGTGGACCTCTACCCGCTCCGGCGCATCCTCCAACTCGTGCTCCTCGATGGACGGGTGGCCGGCGGGGCACACCGTGGCCTGCTCCCCTGTGACGTCGATCTGAAAGTCCGCGGCGGTGAGCGGCGGTGGTCCGTCACCCTCTCCTTCGCGCGAGTTCCCCGGCGCCGACCCCGCCACCGGGCTCACCAGTTCCGTTCCCCGGCGCGAGGCTTCGAAGGCATTGCGGCCCGACCCATACGCCGTGTCGGCGAAGAGCTCGTCCGGTCGGACCTTCCGCTCCGCGAGCCCGTCAACGACCGGCACGCTCACGTCGGTGTCGCTCCCACTCGAGGGGGTCACCTCCACGTGGGTGATGAGCTGGGTGGCGTTCTCCTCGTGGCAGGTCTCCGCCACCTGCACCTCGTACCCCTTCCCCTTGTGGCCGCTGTAGGTCACATCCGGGTCGTGGGGCGATTGCAGCGAGTCGGCGGACACCTGCTTCGGGTCCTTCAAGGCCACACCTTGCATTCCCCAGCATTGTCGTCATCGTCCCTGGGGCGCCCGTCCCGGTGTTTGCCCACATGGCACTGCTCCCGCAGCAGCCGCTCCAGCAGCCGGTACTCCTCCAGCTGGGCAGCAGTCGTGCCATGGAACCGGTCCACCAGCCGGTAGAGGTCCCGGGCACAGACCGAAAGGCGTCGCCGACCCTCCCCCGTGCGGGCGTCCTCGTAGTGGGTCGCCTCGTCTTCTTCCTTCAAATAGCGCCCTAGGAGGCCCTCCGGAACCCCAGGGCGAAGCTCTGGGTGCTCCCAGCGCAAGGCCCGCAGGAACAACCGCATCGTCTCACAGAACAGGCCCAGCCGGGTGAGTGTGGCGATGTTGCTCATGATGTGGGTGGAGTCCAGCCGTTGCTTTCCGGTGCGTATGCCCAGCGCCTGGATGATCCGGTCCGTGGTCTCCTGGAAAGCCAGCCGGCCACCGTCGTGCTGCATCAGGCGAACTCGGAAGTTGTGGAGGGTCTTCTGGGGCAGGTGGGTCTCCTCGATGTCCAGCCGCAGGGCGTGGTGCCAGAGCAGGTTGAACTCTAGTTGTTCCAGAGCTTCATCGTCGGTGAGGTTGAACATCTCTTTGAGGAGGTGGACCCCGAGGACGGTCTGCACCGCCCGGTTGGGACGGCCGTTGTCCACGCAGTACATGGGAGCAAAGCGCTCCTCGTCAATCAGGGGGAGCGCCTCGTTTCGGAAAACCTCGGCCCAACTTCTCTCCAGACGCTTAGCCTTCTTCGGCGTCACCAGGAACTGGGACTGCCAGAGGCTCTCTTGCGGGTCTCGTATTCGGAACATCCTCCCCTCCCTCGGCCAGGCGCTGCCCCAACGCCCTTTCCCCACATTATCCTCCTATTGCCCCCGGAGGACGAGGGGTTTTTACGAGGGAATCATTGATGCGTTTTGCGCTGGCCAATACTGGTCTGCTTCAAACTCAGCAACGCCCCTCCTTGTTTGTCTGTTGCTCAGTCCTCATCAAAGTGGACGCCGTTCTTTCTCATAAATGATTTCAAGGCATTTACATGGACGCACAGGCCAACGTGCAGAAAAGCACTGTCCTGAACACGCTTCTGGACGCCGTCCCGATTCACCAGCTCATCGACATCAAAATTTAGGTCCAAATGGCGCGTCCGGGACTGCATACCCCAAACTTTTCCTTGGGTGTCGAAAACCGGGCCGCCACTCTGTCCGCGAAGCCCTGGCGTACTCATCTCAAAGCCCGGTACTGCCCCTGACTTGTCCGCCAAGTGTCTCGTCAGCATTCCTTCGATGGGGAACCTCGAGCGCCCGGTTTCAGTCCAGACAATTGAGTCGTTCTCTTGGTCGTAGGCAAAGTTAGTGAATTCCGGGAACGGGAACCCCAAGCGGCACAGTGTCTTCCCTTGTTTTAGCCCTGAAGTGTCTTTGGGAAACACCGGGAACCGGTCGCATCGCAAGCGGTCGAAATCGCTGAACTTGATCAGTGCAATGTCATGGTCGCTATCAATTCTTACTTCAAGGTTCAGTCGACCTTGAACGCAATTTACGAACATGCTGTGGAGTTCCACCGGCACATTCTCCGAGTATTCGTACTTACCCTCCAACTCCTTTCGCCATTCTCCGTCTGCTTTTCCTTCGTGGGTAACAGCGAGTTCCGCCTTAAATTGCTTGTATTTTGCGTGTAGCTGCTCACCTGCACGGAACAGGTTTGCTACATGGCCACAAGTTAAGGCCCACCCGTCCGCATTAACAAAAAACAATGTAGCCGAACCTGGGTTTACCGCCTCGGACCCGTAATTACGGTGAATCGAGTGAATGGCCCGGGTGAAGGCTGCGACTGTTTCGATGGCGTTTACAAACATTTGAATGTCCTACACATGCCGAAATCTTTAGAAATGGCTGTTTGCTCGTTACTCAGTTGCCGTTGAAAAAATGTAGTCCCGTAGAGATTCGAATTTATATGAACATAGTTCGTGAACGGCAACTCCGTCGACGCGCACCGGGCTCACGGCGACATATGCCTAACACGACCCTAGTATTACAACGTCAGTTCAGGGAGGGATGTGGGGTGATGCCCGCATGGCGGCGCGGCGCTTGGCATGGGAGCGTTTGGCCCGTTCGTTACTGTCCTGCGTATCCTCAAGCCACCGCAGCAACTCGGTTGGCCCGAACCGTTCCCGGGGCAGCATTTCCCGCACCACCCGGTAGACCTGCGGCCTCGTGATCCGGGGCATCTTTTCCCCCCCAAGCCTGTTGCAGGCTCAGCAGAAAAGCTCCGCCCAGCAGGCACAGGGCCACGTGGTGATGCCAGCCAGCCCAGGTGCGGGTCTCGTACTCGTCCAGGCCTACGTCGCTTTTCTCCGTCTCAAACTCCGTTTCTATACGCCAACGGGAGCCTCCCACGTATGCCAGGGTCTCCAACGGGGTATCCTCCGGAGCATTGGACAGGTAGTAGCGGGGTTCGCTGCCGTCCCGGTTCCGGCGGTAGACGGCCCAGTGGATTTCGCCGGGCTTGCGCCTGCTGGTCGGTCGCACCCTCTGGGCGCTGAAAAGGTAGCTGCGTGGCCCCTGGCTTCCCTCGGCCACCGTAATCTCACGCCAGGCCTCCTCCGGCAACTCGTCGCTGCGCTGCTCCATGGTCCGGCGCTGACCGTCTCGCAGCCTGGGTTTGCGGGGACGCCCGAATCCCTGATACTCCGCACTGGTCCAGGCAGGCTCCGGCGGCCACACCGTAAAGCCGGACGGAACGTCCAGCACGTACCACATCCCCAAGGCCGCCAGGCCCTCCCGGAAGGACGGCGACATCCCGAAGGCGTCGTCCGCCGCGACCCATCCAGCCTTCAGGTGGCCCCGCTCCTGTGCCCGCCCCACCATCTCCAAGGCCAACTCCGTCTTGGACCGGTAGCCCTGCCTATCCTCCGGCACACCCGCCGCCTCACACCGGTCTTTGTCCGAGGTCCAACTCTCGGGCAGATACAGCCCCTTGTCCACCAATGCCCGTCCCAACGGGCTGACATAGGCCAGGAACATCCCCGCCTGGCAGTTGGCCACCTTCCCCAGCCTCCCGCAGTACTGCCGGGCCACTCCCACCGACTTCCTCCCCTGCTTGGGAAAGTCGCTGCCGTCCAGCACCCACACCCCTTCCGGATGCTCCAGCCGGGTTCCCAGGTACTCCTGCAGCCGTCCTATAATCACCTCATCGTCCCAGGGAGAATCGGTGAGAAACCGCTGCATCCCTCGGGCTGACCCCGGAACCGTCTCCGACAGGTTCTCAGCGTTGCGCCGCTCCCCAGACTGTACCAGCAGGGCCTGGAGATAATGACCGCTGTGCTCCCGCGTCTCCCGGCGGCCAAACAGCGGCGCGAAGTAAGCGTGAAAATCCCGAAATGACCCGTACACCTGCTCGAAAGCTGCCGCATCCACATCCCCACCTCACCCGCCTATTCCCTCTCCAGCTACACAGTCATCCTATCAAACTAACTGACGTTGTAATACTAGTTATCTGGTGCGCATCAGATAAAATGTAAATGGCTCCCTTTAGTTGGGGAGCCATTTACATTTTAATGGGAAACTTTTGGAGCTGAACGCACAAGGGACCAAGGCCTCGGTGATGGGACACTACGATTTCTGTGCAATCTTACCGATTTTTTGGTGATGCAATCAGCGTCGGACGGCATCAACATAGACCTGGGCGTCGATACGTTTGATATGACGAGTCTCGACCTTGAGTTCAGCAACCTGCCGTCGGGTGGCGCGACTGTCAGCTCGCCGGAGCACGCTGAGGTTGAAATCACGGACGCTGGCACCACGGTGTTGAGTTGGACGGGCCTTACGCTCGTAATGATCACTCCAGGCAGACTGGATCATCGGATTCCCATTCCCAGCGTTGACAACATAGTTATCAGCGGCAGAAGCAAAGCCAACAATGGGAAGAAGGGCGACAAGGTCAGTGTATGCCATGTAGACGAAAATGGTAATGTGAATCTAATAACCAGCAATGGCAACGCCCTCAATGCGCACCTAGCTCACGGCGACCGTTTACCAAAGATTGGTCTCGGAACTGGCAAGCTGATTTGCAAAGTCTTCCACAAACCGCCACAAGAATAGGCAGCAAACATGTATTTAGAAATGGCCTCCTCTAGCTAGAGGGGGCTATTTTTTGGTTGTCAGTGCTCTTGCCATATTCTTATGGGCGACCGGGCAATCATAATAAAGCAGCGAGAATTTCAGGGCCATTCGATTTCCCGGAGAAAACATATGCGTCAAGCGTCTTTAAGTGTATTGTACTGGTGTAATTATTATCATTTGCCTGAATTAGGAGCTAATCATGGCCGTCACGCCTTTCAAAGTTGAAATCTCCGACGCTGTCCTTCAGGATTTGAAGGAACGACTGGACAATACACGCTGGCCCGACGAGATCCCCGGCTCCGGCTGGGACTACGGGTCGAACCTGGACGATATCAAAGAGTTGGTCGAATACTGGCGCACCACGTTCGACTGGCGTTCCCAAGAAAAGCTGATAAATTCGTTTTCCCATTTCAAGGCCGATGTCAACGGATTGGGTGTCCACTTTATCCATGAAAAGGGCAAAGGCCCAAACCCCATGCCTCTGGTGATAACCCACGGTTGGCCCGGCACATTCTTCGAGATGTATAAGGTCATCCCAATGCTCAGCGACCCGGCCAGCCACGGCGGAGACCCGGCCGATTCCTTCGACGTGGTTGCGCCATCCATGCCCGGCTACGGGTTCTCCGACGCCTCGGATAAGCGCGGCCTTGATACATTTGCCGTCAGCGACATGTGGGCCAAGCTCATGTCCGACAGCCTGGGCTATCAGCGCTTCGCAGCCCAGGGCGGCGACTGGGGGGCCAGGGTCACCGCCAAGCTGGGACTTTCCTACAGCGACCGGGTTATAGGTATCCACACCACATCGATCACCGCTCCCACCCCTTACCAGGGACCCGGAACCCGGGAGCTATCCGAAGCCGAACAAGGGATGCTGAAACAGCGGGAACAGTGGCTGGCCGCAGAAGGGGGTTACTCCCACATTCAGAGCACCAAACCCCAGACGCTGTCTTACGGTTTGAACGACTCGCCAGCCGGTTTGGCGGCATGGATCGTGGAGAAGTACCGGCGCTGGAGCGACTGTGGCGGCGACGTGGAAACTCGATTTACCAAGGACGAGTTGCTTACGACAGTCACAATCTACTGGGTTACCCAGTCGATAAACTCCTCCACCAGGCTCTACTACGAATCGTTCAACAAGGCCTGGAACATGGAGAAGGACGAGAAAATTCAGGTGCCGGTGGGCGTCGCTTCATTTCCCAAGGAAAACACTGTCCCTCTGCGAGAATGGGCCGAGCGGTCTTTCAACATACAGCAATGGACCGAGATGCCCAGCGGTGGGCACTTCGCCGCTCTTGAGGAACCAACCAGGCTGGTTGAGGACATCAGGAAGTTCTTCCGGGGGTTGAGGTAACCCGGGAGGCCGGGCGAGATCAAGACGGGTAGGGTGGTCATCTAAAAATGCTAAATACCGGCGGCTGGAACACCTTGATTGATGACCATAGGGGTCGGAGTCCCTAACGGCCTTCTCCGTCCTCGGTGCTGGACTTACACGATAGAGAAATATCTTAAGCGCCGTTCAGGGTGGTCGCCCAGTCGCCTTTTAGTTGGGGCACGGACGGACATTGGGCTCTTTCAAGCATGATTCCCGCGCAAAAAGGCCTGTTTGAGATGAACCCTGGCGTGCGAAGGGGCCTGGAAGGGAGGAGGCCACGGGATGCCGGCTGCTGGCCTCACCGCACCATCTGCCGCGCTCAGGACAAGCGTGATCCCGTTGCGGTACCCCTTCCGTGGCTCAGGGCACCCGGTGGAAGCTGTGGAGCGGCGCCCTCATGCGGCCGTGACCGCAGGTACCGTCCCGACCGCCCGCTGAGCCGTGTTCTCCATCTCCACCAGGCGTGCATGGACCATCCGCTTGAAGTTGCACGCCAACGCCTTCAGGTAGACGGCAAGCCGCACCCGACGGCCCCCTCGCACCCGCAAGCGCCCAAGCCCGTGGGCGCGCTTCAGCTCGGAGTTCGTTCCCTCGATCCCGGCCCTTATGGCATACCGCTTGCGCCACTCCTCGGTGGCCTCGGCCCTCCGGCGCCGCTCGATGTTCACCTTCACCAGGTCCGCCTTGAGGACGTAGGCCCCCGCACGCCGGTCCAGCTTCACTGGGCAACGGGACCGCAAGGGGCAGGGCTCGCATGTTGTCCTGGCAAAGTGGACCTCTACCCGCTCCGGCGCATCCTCCAACTCGTGCTCCTCGATGGACGGGTGGCCGGCGGGGCACACCGTGGCCTGCTCCCCTGTGACGTCGATCTGAAAGTCCGCGGCGGTGAGCGGCGGTGGTCCGTCACCCTCTCCTTCGTGCGAGTTCCCCGGCGCCGACCCCGCCACCGGGCTCACCAGTTCCGTTCCCCGGCGCGAGGCTTCGAAGGCATTGCGGCCCGACCCCTACGCCGTGTCGGCGAAGAGCTCGTCCGGTCGGACCTTCCGCTCCGCGAGCCCGTCAACGACCGGCACGCTCACGTCGGTGTCGCTCCCACTCGAGGGGGTCACCTCCACGTGGGTGATGAGCTGGGTGGCGTTCTCCTCGTGGCAGGTCTCCGCCACCTGCACCTCGTACCCCTTCCCCTTGTGGCCGCTGTAGGTCACATCCGGGTCGTGGGGCGATTGCAGCGAGTCGGCGGACACCTGCTTCGGGTCCTTCAAGGCCACGGGCACCTTGCATTCCCCAGCATCGTCGTCATCGTCCCTGGGGCGCCCGTCCCGGTGTTTGCCCACATGGCACTGCTCCCGCAGCAGCCGCTCCAGCAGCCGGTACTCCTCCAGCTGGGCAGCAGTCGTGCCATGGAACCGGTCCACCAGCCGGTAGAGGTCCCGGGCACAGACCGAAAGGCGTCGCCGACCCTCCCCCGTGCGGGCGTCCTCGTAGTGGGTCGCCTCGTCTTCTTCCTTCAAATAGCGCCCTAGGAGGCCCTCCGGAACCCCAGGGCGAAGCTCTGGGTGCTCCCAGCGCAAGGCCCGCAGGAACAACCGCATCGTCTCACAGAACAGGCCCAGCCGGGTGAGTGTGGCGATGTTGCTCATGATGTGGGTGGAGTCCAGCCGTTGCTTTCCGGTGCGTATGCCCAGCGCCTGGATGATCCGGTCCGTGGTCTCCTGGAAAGCCAGCCGGCCACCGTCGTGCTGCATCAGGCGAACTCGGAAGTTGTGGAGGGTCTTCTGGGGCAGGTGGGTCTCCTCGATGTCCAGCCGCAGGGCGTGGTGCCAGAGCAGGTTGAACTCTAGTTGTTCCAGAGCTTCATCGTAGGTGAGGTTGAACATCTCTTTGAGGAGGTGGACCCCGAGGACGGTCTGCACCGCCCGGTTGGGACGGCCGTTGTCCACGCAGTACATGGGAGCAAAGCGCTCCTCGTCAATCAGGGGGAGCGCCTCGTTTCGGAAAACCTCGGCCCAACTTCTCTCCAGACGCTTAGCCTTCTTCGGCGTCACCAGGAACTGGGACTGCCAGAGGCTCTCTTGCGGGTCTCGTATTCGGAACATCCTCCCCTCCCTCGGCCAGGCGCTGCCCCAACGCCCTTTCCCCACATTATCCTCCCATTGCCCCCGGAGGACGAGGGGTTTTTACGAGGGAATCAACCTTGGGTAATTCTGTTCGGAATTATCAGACCCGGCGTTGTCTGCTCGCGAAAAAATTGCGGCTCACCCCGCTTGGAACCGAATTCAAATGACCCTATTTGCCATCTGACTAGACCTCAGCCCATCTCCAGCCAGTCTTCCTCTACAAGCATAGCCTCATTTCCCCGTCAAACCGCACCATGTACGTAGGTACCCATGGGTCGGCAGGTGTGTTTTGGACTTGCAAGTCGGCAAGGACTTCAATCACAGTTCCCATCCGTCGTGAGAATTCCTGAGGGACGAGAACATTGTCCTTGGCGAAAGCTACGGTGTCTCCAATTTTGAATTTGGGCATTTTGTTTCCTACCTGTGAAGGTGTCATGCAAACGCATCACGAAGAATCATTCTTCCGCATCTGTTCGTTCCGAGGAACCTGAGTTAAGTTCATGGTCTAGAAGGCCATCACTTATAGACAGACAGAGGAGCGATTTGATATGGAAGTAACTATTCATTGCCCCGTGCATGACAAGGATGAAACCCTAGAGTTGAAAGACGGATATTGGTATTTCACCGGAGAGGTCCGCTGCGGAAACACGGATATAATTTCCGAGTTAGCTGGCCCACAGCCAATTAGAATCGAGATAGAGAAGGGAACTATTATGGCGGTGACGCCAGGATTGGTTAGCGCGGCTTAATCAAGGGCACCGGCTATTGGCCGGCGCCAATGTCGACCGGTGTCAGGTAAATCAGCGGAATTTGCCGGCTGGTGCGATCCTGGAATCTCTTGTAGATAGGCGTCTTTGCAATCAAGAGCGGCCAGAGCCTATCTCTGGATTCTGTGTCGGCTGTTGTTGCGACCACAGCAATCTTCCGGTTGCTTACCTGCACGATAGCATTTGTCTCTTGTAGCAGGTTAAGGTACCATTCCGGGTTCCTCGGAGAGCCGCGGTAAGAGGCAATCACGACGTACGAGTCTTGATCCGTCATGTAGCCCAGAGGAATGCTGTGTGCCCTGCCGGTCCGTCGGCCTTTCGTGGTGAGGACCAACATCGGCATACCAGCGATGGAAGCGGCCACCCTACCGCCGGACCAACCGAATACTAGGGCGTGGAGTGTTCGCACGAGCTTGAAAAACCACCGCACCACATTCGCTCCCTACGACCGATTTACACAATCGACTTAATCAGGATCGCTTGAAGAAGATAGAGGGCGACCGTCTGGCTCTCTATCTTGCTGGGCGCATTAATCCCTCGCTAATATAGGTTGTCACACTGCTATCGTGGGCGTTCCGCCGAATCTTTGCAGCGCCAAGCCTAGCCTCAAGCCTACGCCAGCCATTATGCCGACCCTAGTCGAAGGTGGACTTGCGGGCCTCCATGTTGGTATGGATATCCAGCAATACGGTCCTGCCTTCAGCGTTGAGTTGCTGGGCCCGTTTCAGTGCGTTGGCTACCTCTCCGGGTTGGGTTACAGTGATTCCAACCGCGCCCATACCTTCGGCGATTTTCGCGTAATCGCCGGTCATGTGGGTGGTGCCGTACAAGTCTCTGGCGGTGGGATAGCCTCCAGGATAGGTGGCCATGCCACCGTTATTCAATACTATTGTTGTGATAGGCGCACCCGCTCGGACTGCTGTTTCGATGTCCAAGCCGGACATTCCGAAGGCACCGTCTCCCATGAAGTTCAAGCAGAATTTGTCTGGCTTAGCCAGCTTGGCACCGATCATAAGGGGGATACCGTATCCCAAATGGGTGGTTTTGCCCCATCCGATGTAACTATGGGGGACTGTCGACGTATAGAAAGGCATAATCGTGTCCCGAGGCGCTCCAGCATCGTGGGTGACAATGCTGTTCTCTTTGTCGAGGTTGCGCTCCAATTCGCCGATCACCCGATAGGTGTTGATCGGGACCTCGTCGGAGTTCAGGATCTGGGTCCAATCAGCCATCCATCGCTCTCGGAGCTGAGCGATTTCGGCGGCTACCACGGAGAAGTCCTTGCGGCTCTTTTCGCCGGTCTGCGCTCTGACTTCATCAATCATGGCATTCAGTGTTAACTTGGCGTCTCCGGGGATCCCCACGTCAACCGAAAAGTCTTTGTTGAGGTCTTCAATGCTCTCGGTATTGTGGATGATGACCTTCCCTTTGGGGATGGGTTGGCCGTAGCTGGTGCGGGTCATGCTGGAGCCAACGGCAAACAACACGTCCGACTCTTGAACCCAGGTCCGAGCTGGAAGCGAAGTGGCGTTGCTGCCTGCGCCGAGGGAAAGCGGATGGCGGTCATCGAAGGATGATTTGCCCGGCATGGTGCTGTACACCGGTATCCCGGTGATCTCGGCCAGCTCCTTGAGTTCTTCGGTGGCGTTGGCTAGGAGTACCCCCATTCCCGACCAAATCACCGGCTTGTTGGCGTTGAGCAAAAGCCTGACGGCGTCTTTGATGTCTTCGGCGGCTGGTGACTGTCGAGACCTCTTTGGCGGTTGATAGTCCAATGCTTCTTCCGGGACTTCTTGGCCGCCGATATCCGCGGGTATCTCTACTATGACCGGACCGGGGCGTCCATTTCGAAGATGGTGGAAAGCTCGTCGCATGACGCTGGCAACTTGGTCGGCTTGAACGATGATCTCGCCGTATTTTGAGACGCTTGCGTATGTGCGTACCGGTGAGAAATTGGGGCGCACTGCGTATTGATTCATCGCTGGCCCGCCGGGAAGCCATAGGATAGGAATGTTGTCGCCAAATGCTTGAGCAATCCCGCCCATGGAATTTTCCGAGCCGGGTCCGCCCTGGGTAATGATTACGCCAAACTTCTCCCGATCGTTCATGCGGCTGTAGCCATCGGCGGCCATGATCGCACCCCGTTCGTGCCGGAACATGATGGTGCGGATCCCTTCCATTGCCGCTGATTCAATCAGTTGGTTGGATGGGAAACATGATATCCACTCGGTGGCCTCAATCTTCAAAATGCGAGCAACTGCTTCGTTTACATTCATAAATCAGTCCTTCAGAAAAATATATCCGGGATTCTTGCCAGATATTGCTGTCATGTATTGCAAGGGTTTGTTGCGAAAAAAATAGTGTTCGCCTCAGCACCCGATATGGTAGCCGCTATTGGCGAGGTTGCCCATAGCCATTATTCCAGAAACTATCCAACTCACAATTACGGACTGATACTTGGGCTAACCCTTCATTAAGATGATAGTTTCTTTGAATTGACCGGCGGAAGCGATGTCTGTCCCATCTACGTCTAGGTGAGGCGTTCTATCTGCCTGTTCACAAGGGCAATAACGTCACTTATGGGCACTGGGGATTGTAGAGACAGCCAACTGACGGATCCCCTTAATTTGGCTTTTCGAAACTCGATTGTTATTGAATCCATGGTAGTTGGGGCACCAAATACCTGGACCGATGCGCCAATGTGGAAGGCGACGCTTTCATCCCCCAATCCTGGGGTTTCCAATTCCTCTAACACATTGAGCTCAGCCGTTTGGGAGTCCACGGTGTCCATTATTGCCGTTAGAGCTTCAGCCCGGGTGCGGCGGAACGAATCACTTGCGCCGTCGTTTGTGCCGTAAGTCGAAACGGAAATAAATATTGAATCCAAGTCTTCTTTCCCAAACTCTGCCTCAATCCCTCCCTACCTACCCCAACTTTCAAAGTTCGATAACCATTCTTCGGGGTCAGCCCACTCCGCTGCGGCAACCCTATTATCTATGCGGTTTTGACGGACCAGAGTGAATCCCCCCGGCAAATCCTGCTCCCCAAGGATCAATCCCTCTATACCCAGAGGCGGTGGCTTTGGTGTGGCAGTCGCAATCGTCGTAAGCAGCGGCGGAACCGAATTTGCTTGTGAACTTGCTGCACTTGTCGGTTCCGGAGAAGCCGATGATGGTCCGCAAGCGATAATAAACAGGACCGTACATACTGCAATCAGACCACGATTCATCGAAGGATTCACTTAATCCTCCTCAAGTGCCCGACCTCGTGACTGCACCGCGGCAGTCGTTTTCCCACGTTCGTGATCTCGGGTCTAGAGCTATAGCAAGAGTGGGTTTGGCGTGTTGTGGGCCGAGAACAGCCTGTTTGAGTAATTGACATAAATAGTTCGAGTGGGAACCAGAGAGACTTTGTCGAATTCAGGGTACGTAAAGAGATGGTGCCGCCGGGTTACCACCGGTGCATGCGGCTATGTTAACAGATGATAAGAGTTGCTGAATGTGGTGCGGTGGTAGGCAGTTGATTGTTTAAGTCTCTCGGCTTAATCCCTTGCAACTTACGAATTAGCGCCGGCCAAAACTACCCGAATGTCTTAAAGCTGGCTCAACATAACCACAGCCCGGCCACCAATTGGCCGGGCTGTGATAAGGCAACTTGTTCAGATGGATGGAACCCGAATTATCAGGTTAGCCGGTAACTAGGTTAGGGGTCGGCTCCGCGGGCAAACCGGGGTGTCCGGTAGCGGCCATTCCTTCGGCCTGCATCTCCCGCGCTCTCTTGGTCATCGCAGGAAGGACTGCGTCGATTATATCTTGGTCCAGATCGGCGGCCACACCCGGGTAACCAGCGCGTTCGATCATGGGACCTAATTTTTTGCTGTCCAGCTTGTCTAATACCCAACCGAGATAATCCGTTACCAGGGTCTTGTCCCAGTAGATTCGGTGGTTCTTGTTCCTGGGGCCATAATGGTAATGAGGACCGTCCCAGAAACAGTCAAAGGCCATTATCTCAGTCTCTTCGGTAAACGACTTCCCGGTAGAACCGGCCAAGTCGGCCAAAACGTGAATTGCCAAGCCACCATCCCCGACGGGAAGTCGACGGTTCTCTAACCCGAAGCGTATATTGCCAGCTTCGAAAATGTCGGTGCCCCTATTATGTTTGACGGTATTCCGCTCGGAAGCAAAAAGATCCCTGGCGGTCGCTTCCAGTTCAGGCAGAATCAGCACTACTTCTTCGAGGTCCAGCTTCTCAGCGACCTCTGGGTAACCTGCTCGTACCAACATGTCCGGGAGCTTCTGTTCGAGCGTCTTAATGGTCCAGCCGATGGCATTACCGTCGGCAATTGGGTCCATCCGGAAGAGCTTCCCAACGCCCGACTGCCCGCTATCCATGTCCCTGAGCATCATGGGACCTTCGGATTTCAGGTTGGGATTCTCCGGTCCATAGATATAACTTCTTTCTATGTCGAAGCAATTGAACCGGAGGAGGGATGTCTGCTTGCCGTCCACATCGGCGTTGACCATGATTGCCACGCCTTGGTCTGCGTGGTCTTGGATATTGCCGTCCCAAAGCTCATGTCTGACTACGAACGTTACGGGACCTGCCACAAATCGGGTTTTTCTCTCAGTGTCGACCATCGTAACCTCTACTTTTCAATATCGCAGAACCGTATCGGAGTACCGTTGGTTGCACACAATTATACTCGCCAACCAACGGTCAGCACAAACGCTGCGAAGGGTAGAATTTCACAGAAATTCCTCGAAATTAGCGTGAACCGTCACGGAATATACTCTGATACCCCGGCGATTTGGCTGTCGGTCATCGTCTCTTGCCGAAACGTCACGTTCGACTAAACCGTTCGAAACAGCGTTAGAATGTTCCGGCCGATTCGACACCCCAAAGTAGGGGTGGTAGCATATTGCCGCCGCTGTTTGCCCTCAACGCAGCGTTAGAATTCAAATCCGGATCGGAGGTTCAGCCATGGTAGGAAAAGGCATCGACTATTCAGCGCTGTTCAGCAAAGAACTGCCCGCTCCCGCTGGCCAATGGCAAGGCCACCCGAAGTACAACTTCATCGGCGGCCACCACGACCCGGACCTGCAACCCATGGAGCAGTTCATCGAATCCGCAACCAACGTGTTTCGAGGCGATCCTCGAAACCTCTCCATGTACGGCATCGACGGCCCCCAGGGCATCCTTCCCTTGCGCTATCTTCGAAGACGAGTGCTACGCCGACCTGATATTTGAGGGCGAGTATGAGAACGCCATTCGTTCTTTGGACGACGCCAATCACGTGCTGCACATCGGCTCATTTTCCAAGTCGCTGGGGCCTGGAATACGCTTGGGTTATGTGGTTGCGTCTTGGGATGTGATGAGCCGGTTGCTCACCCGCAAGAACGATGCAGGTACCGGCGTCATGGACCAGATGATCGTTGGCGATTATTTCTCCAAACACTATGAAGAGCACATAATGAACGTCCGTTCGGGCCTCAGACGCAAGAGGGACGCTCTGGCTGCGGCGCTTCGGGAGCACTTCGGCCCCACGGTCGAATTTGAGGTACCCCGGGGTGGCATGTACCTCTGGGTCAAGCTGCCATCGGGGGTCGACTCACGCAGTTTGGTCGCGCCAGCCCTCAAGGAAGGGATCGCCTTCAATCCCGGCCCGGACTGGTCCGCCGACCCTGAGGCTGCTACCAATTACATACGCTTGTGCTTCGCCCTTCCATCGGAAAGCGAGATTTGGGAAGGGGTAGAGAATATGGCCCAAGTGTTCCAGCTTAGGACCGGCGATTAACCAAGAAAGTGGGATTTGGGAAGGGGTAGAGAAGATGGCCCAAGTGTTCCAGCTTAAGACCGGCGATTAACGAGGAAAGTGAGATTTGGGAAGGGGTAGAGAAAATGGCCCAAGTGTTCCAGCTTAAGACCGGCGATTAACGAGGAAAGTGAGATTTGGGAAGGGGTAGAGAAAATGGCCCAAGTGTTCCAGCTTAAGACCGGTGATTAGCGCGGAAAGCGAGATTTGGGAAGGGGTAGAGAATATGGCCCCAGTGTTCCAACTTAAGACCGGTGATTAGCGCGGAAAGCGAGATTTGGGAAGGAGTAGAGAATATGGCCCCAGTGTTCTAACTTAAGACCGGTGATTAGAGCGGAAAGCGACGTTTGTTTGGCAGTTGAACAGGTCTTGCGGCTTAGTATCGAAATTTCTTAGCCGGCACGCAACTTAGATAGCGCGGGAGAAGAGAGCAATGGACTATGGGATAGGAATTCCTTCATACATTGATGCTTGGCGGGAGGTGCAGGCGGCCGAAGAAGCTGGGTTCACCCACGCCTGGTTTTACGACTCTCAGCTTATTTACAGCGATGTCTACGCAACGATGGCGCTGGCGGCGGAACACACGAGCCGGATAAAGCTGGGCACCTTGGTTGCGATACCCAGCAACCGGATCGCACCGGTGACTGCAACCGCAATTGCGACCATCAATAAACTGGCGCCTGGCCGGGTGATCCTGGCAATGGGAACGGGCTATACGGGGCGGAACACCATGGGCTTGCCAGCAATTTCAATTAACGGGTTGAAAGAGTACACCCAGCAGGTACAGGGATTGCTGCGGGGCGAAGACGTCTTGTTCAAGGAAGGAGAAAGGGAGCGGTGGGTCCGGTTGATCCACGCGGACCAAGAAGGATTCATCAATATCAAGGACCCTATTTCGGTCTATATTGCGGCCAACGGACCAAGGGGGCAGGAAGTCGTTGGCGAACTAGCCGATGGTTGGGTGACCACGCTAAGGGTCCGGCGCAGCCTGGAGCCCGAAATCGCTACGATCTGCGATGCGGCGGGGCGAGCGGGCCGGAGCACGGCGAAACCGTACACCGTAGCGCTGACCTTCGGTTGTGTGCTCCGGGAAGGCGAGTCTTTAGCGTCGGAACGTGTGTTGGCCCGGGTGGGACCCAGCATCGTGCCGGGGTTGCATGCCCAATGGGAAGCCGGTTTCGGCCCCGGGGCGAACCTGGGGATGCGACCCGACGCCGAAATGGCCGATGCGTTCAACACGTATATTCATGAGTTCGCAGAGACCAGCGGTACGCCTTCAGACCGTCTTTACCTGGATGCCCACCGGGGTCACATGGTCTTCCTGAAACCGGATGAAGAGCAATTCGTTACCCAAGAGGCGATTGCCAGGTCGCTGACAGGCACGGGGCCGGAGATTATCGAGAAGCTCGACGAGTTGGAGGCCAACGGAATTGACAATGTCGCAATTTCGGTAACCGACCCTCACGGGGCCCGTGACCTCATCCAAGACTTTGGCCGGGAAGTGATCGCGAAGCGGGGCTAGCCTCTGGCGGGGATAGCTAAGGCGGACGCAGGCTTTAAGGCACAGACGTCGAGCTTAAAGACTTTGGGGAGATGTTGGTGCGAAGTATTATGGGCGCTAATTATCCGCAAAGCGAAGGCAAGCCGGGGCGGAAGTCACAGACCGGTCCAACAAGGG
This sequence comes from Dehalococcoidia bacterium, assembly GCA_963665155.2. Lineage (GTDB taxonomy): Bacteria > Chloroflexota > Dehalococcoidia > Lucifugimonadales > UBA3495 > UBA1141. Next base: position 729,376 of record OY761986.2, read on the forward strand.
CCGCGGTAAGCTACTGCGGAGATGGCGTCGCCCGGTAACCAATCGCCATCGCGATCCTTTCCCCAATCTCGCCCGGCCCCCAAGGCTTCTTGATGTAGTCCGATGCTCCAAACCGCATGCAGCGGCGTTCGGATTCTGCGTCTATCTTGGCGGTTAGAGTAATTACGGGTATGGCATTGGTATCGGGGTTGCTCTTAAGGTCGCCCAAAACTTCAAACCCACTTACTCCGGGCATCATAAGGTCCAACAAGATAACGTCAGGTTTTTCTGATATCGCCAAGTGGTATCCGGATCGCCCATGTTCGGCGTCGATCACTACGTAGCCTTCCATTACGAGCAATTGATTAATCAAGAGCCTGACTTCTCGTTCATCTTCGATTGACCTTACCCCGAAGTTAGTATCATTGGCTAGTAGAGTCCAGCCATAGAGCCAGCAAACTCTTTGGACGTTTTACCCTTCAGGGAACTGTGGGGCCTGACCTCGTTGTAGTCCTGCCGCCAGTTCTCTATGATCTCCCTGGCATGCCTTACACTCATGAACCAGTTGATGTTCAAGCATTCGTCGCGTAGTCGGCCGTTGAAGCTCTCAGCAAAGGCGTTCTCTACCGGCTTGCCAGGACGTATAAAGCTTAACTTGATGCCCCTCCGATAGGCCCACTCATCCATGGCCTTGCTTGCGAACTCCGGGCCGTTGTCCACAGTGATCACCTCAGGTAGTCCCCGTGTCTCTCCCAGTCTCTCCAGGACTCCCACCACTCTGGCGCCTCCCAGAGAGGTATCTACCTCGATGGCTGGGCACTCCCGTGAATAGTCGTCCACTATGGCCAATGCCCGGAAGCGCCGACCGGTCACAGTGCTATCAGAGACAAAGTCCATGGACCACCTCTGATTAGGACGTACAGGAGATGGAATGGTCTCCCGGACCCCTGCCGCCCCTTTGCGCCTCCTCTTCTTCCTGAGCGCAAGCCCCTCTTCACTGTAGATGCGCTCTGTACGCTTGTGATTGATCACCAGGCCTTCTCTCTTCAGCATGATGTGCAACCTGGGACTGCCAAAGCGCTTCCTCTCCCATGCCAGCTCACGCATTCTGCGACGCAGGACAGCATCATCACCCTGCTTCGACTTGTACCGATAGACCGAGGGTGAGATACCAGTAAGCAGACAGGCCCTCCTCTCACTCAGCCCAAGACTCTCTATGGCATATGCCGCTGCCATCTTCCTCACCTTGGGCTTCAGAAGTTTTTTGCCAGCAACTCCTTCAGAGACCAGTTGTCCAACGCCTGCTGGGCCACAATCTGCTTCAGGCGCCGGTTCTCTTCCTCAACGGACCTTAGCCTCTTCAACTCGTTCAACGTCAGCCCGGCGTACTTGGCTTTCCACTTGTAGAAGGTGCCTTCGCTCATGCCGTGCCTGCGGCACAGCTCCCCTGTCTTGGCCCCTGCCTCTGCCTCGTTCAGGACCCCTATGATCTGCTCCTCTGTGTACCTCTTCCGTGCCATGAGCCCTCCTTACTATGTCCTATTTTACCCGGAGGACTCTCTTTGCCACTGTTTCTGTTTTCGGGGGTAAGGTCACCCGCAATTTCGACAGAACTGCTGTACCTGAACCACACTACATCCTCTTTGGAATAGGGTTTGCGGAACAAGTTTTGGGCGGAATTGACCTTTTATTGCCTCTCGCTGTAAACCGAGAGTGCTTTGTTCCGAATTGTATATTAATGCCAATCTCAAGTCTTTGTTTTTGACTCCGACCGCACCTCAAACGACGTTGTTCGTTGGAAGCCCATGGATGACCACAATGTTTGGAAGACGTTTGCCGATTTTGCTTTTAAAGGACGACAGAATTGATCTAAGGCAACGATTCACAGGCCAGCCCATTGCCATCGCTATCCAGGCGGTGGGGGTCGTTCGCCGGCCCTCCCGCAGCAATGTAGAACGCTTGCGCGATCGCATGAGTGTCAAAATCACCGCAGTTCCGGTCCTCGCCGGATGGGTTAAAGGGTAGTGATGAACCCGGTGTTGGCGGTGCGGCACTCGGCGAAGCTGGCGATGGCGGCTCAGAGTTGCGGTCTATTGCTACGGTGAGTGGTTGGTCGCAAGTCCCCAACATCTCTGCGAGGGCACTCCATTCCAACTCCGTCGCAGAGAGACCCCACGTGGATTTAATTAACACCCAATCCGTAGCGTATTGGCATCGATAGGACTGGTCCGGAGGTTGCCAATCTTCGGGGCCTTTGGCGCCCTTGGAACGATTCGCGGAGGCGGTAACCGCAATGAGGTGATAGCTGTCATCCAGGTTATTTGCATAGTCTTTCCGGCGTTCGGCGTCCCAGGCCCAAGCCCCGGATTTGTGGGCGTTCGCCAAGGCGACCATGTGGTCGACGTCAAAATCTCCAGCACTATTTACGGAGGTGCCGGTGAACCGCGCCAGCCACAGCCCGGATTCAGCTGCGCACCCCTTGTCCTTGAGGGTTACTTCGGTCGTGGATTCTTCAATCAAAACCTTGTGCCGTGCGTTCTGGCAATCCCCGTCGGCGTCAGTCCAGTGTTTCCACTCATCCCGACTATAGGCAGGGGGAAGTAGAGCCAGCGCAGGCAACCATCAGCATAGCCGCAACAACGCCAACTAGGCCATTTCGAATGATCATTTTCATCCGGCGTGTGACCTAGCGCTTAATCGCCCATTTGGCATGCGAATGACTTTCATTGGAACTCCGTTGGGAAACTCCACCGAGCATATCACGGTCTGCCGATTCGAAGCTTTACTCCCGTTCATATGGCGTAGACAATCAAGCGACATTGCGACGAGGGGCACGTTAGCTCCACAACTTTTCGCTCGCCAGCCGTGCGCCTTCGGCCATGGTCCACAACTTGGCCCAAACGATCTCCTCGTGGCCGACACGGGAACCAATTCCGCAGTCCGTGCCGGTCTGGACGTTTTCCTGCCCTACCAAGTTCGCGTAGTTTACGAGACGCTCTGCCACCAACTCGGGGTGCTCCACTAGGTCGGTAGCATGGGAAATCACCCCTGGCATCAACATCTTGCCCTCAGGCAGCTTCAAATTCTCCCAAACATGGTACTCGTGCTCGTGCCTAACATTGGCTGCTTCAATCGAGTATTGCCGAGCGTTGATCTTGATAAGCAAATCCGCAATATGCTTCAGCTCTATGTCATTAACGTGAGGACGGTGACCGCTTCCCCAGCAGGTATGAAATCGTATGAGGTCTTCCGGTAGGCCCGCTATCGAATGGTTGATAACCTCGACGGAGAAGCTCAAGTACTTACGCAAGTCATCGACGCTCCACTCCGGGTAGAAGGTCCACGATGTGCAGAATTCAGGTTCGTCCACTTGCACGATTAGGCCAGCGTCAGTGATGACCTTGTATTCCTCACGGCAAGCCTCCGCCACTGCCATCATGTACTCTTCTTCGTTGCTGTAGTGCTCGTTGCGCACGCCTGCCCCCAAGCTCAAAGGCCCCAGAGCGGCGACATATCCCTCGACATCTTTGCCCTGAATCGCAGCCTTGAGATTGGCGACATCGGCCAAAACGGCTGCCTGGCCGGTGTAGGAAACGGCAGACGTGCACACCCGCGCCGCCTTGTTGGAGTCCGCTGGCTCTACTGAATAACCCGTGACTCGGTCGACCATGTACCCGCCGTAACTACCACCTTTGGCGAACTCACCGTCGTTGACAATGTCGACACCCAGCCGGACCTGCTCTTCGACGATGTGGCGCACCGCCTGGGGCAGCCGCTGTTGGTAATCGGTCCCAGTGGATTCTTCCAGGTTGCTGCCGCCATCGATAAGCTCGTTTAAGTACTCTGGCCGTGGCAGGTTGCCGGCGTGAGAAACCAGGATACGGTGGGTGCTGTGCCTCAAGATGCTCTCCTTTTGAACTCATAACCTTGTTGAACCTAAATTCGTGATGAACTTATAATCGGGGTTCGCTGGAAGTGATAAACAGGGTGCGGCCGGTAATTGCGCTTGCCGGAGGCGATAAATTAATGAAATCGGCCGCCACTTGATGTCGGGACGTGATCAGCCAAAACCATCTCTCTCGATACGGCAAAGGCACAGGCGCGCAGTGTCTATCAGGGCCTGGCCATTTACAGATAATATACTAGAATATGCTAGGACTAACATGCAGCCGTCGCGACGATATCCGGTTTCCCCTGAGGAGCATTAGCCTCGCCGGTGGGTGGTTGGTAGCAGCTTTGCCCAATCAGAGGCTCGCAGTATGACATTCGCTGGCCTCATGGTCCTGGTTTCCGGTATTTGCCTCATCACCCTGGGCAGCATTCCCGCCGTCAACCGGATGATGCGAGGGTTGTTCCAGGGCGCCGCCACCTGGCTGGTCGGTTACGCTGGAATAATCCTGATCATAGGGATATTGGTGAACCTGGCCACCGGCTTCGCCCAGAGCGTGCCCAGTCTAACCATACCGTCCATGAGGGACGACCTAGGCATGTCATATACCCAGGCAGGGCTCCTGATCACAGTGTCCGGGGTGGTCAGAATGGGGGCATCCCTGGCGGCCGGCACCTTGGCCCCACGCTACGGCAGCCGTTATATCATTGGCTGGGCAACCCTCTTTTCCGGTGGGGCAATGTTCCTCTTCGGGTACTCCCCTAACTTCTTGGCCGCTATCGGCGCGTTTGCCCTGATCGGGATGGGTAGCGGCGCTGCCTTGACCCCTATGATGGGGCTGCTGGCTGCATGGTTTGAAAGGCAAAATCGGGGGTTGGCCGCAGGCTTGGCCGCATCGGGCGGCAGCATTGCGATCGTAGCTTCGGGCCTAGTAATCCCAAGCTTGGTCGAGCACAATCCGGCCGACGGGTGGCGTCATACGTGGTACATCTTTGGCGCGTTGGTGCTAGTTGGCGGTGTTTTTGCGCTGCTCTTCCTGCGCGACCGGCCATCGGATGCTCCTTCGGGAAGAGACGCCGTCCCGGGAATTGGCGCTCCCACAGGAGGGCGCGCTGTGCAGCCAGCTCACCGTGGCGCGTGGCCGCTAGACGTCTTCAAGAATCCCTATGTATGGCTGTTGGCCTACCTTGGTTTTTGCTCCGGTGCCGCCACCGGCGTATTCAATACCTTCTTCGGCACTTACCTCAGCGACGAGAATGGCGTCAGCCTGGCCACCGCTGGGCAACTCTTCTTGGTTGTAGGGGTACTGAGCATTGTCAGCGGCATCCTTTGGGGCAAGATATCGGACCGCATTGGCAGAGGCCAGGCCTTTGCCATCAGTTTTTTGATTCAAGGAGCCGGCTTTGCTTTGTTCTGGCTGAGTCCGGTCATGGCCGCTTTTGCCCTTGCTTCGGTGCTATTGGGCCTAACCCTCAGGGCGGCTTTCACGCTGTGTGCGGCGGCTTCCGGTGACCACGTTCAGGCTCAGTTCGCCACGGCGGCATTCGCTTTGGTATCCGTAGGCGCAGGTTTGGGTAGCTCTACTTCCCCCATTCTGGCAGGGGCCATCGCCGACGCGGTTGGCCTCAGCTGGGTATTCGCTTTGGGAGTTGGCGCATCTTTGATTGGCGCAGCCGGGGCGATGCTGTTGCAGAGCCCAGGAGCCACCCGCCAGCCGGTTATGTTGGAAACCGGGGACTAAAGCTACGTGGGAATAATTTCCGCCTATTAGGTTTGCGTCAGACCGAACACTTTCAAAATGAAAGCGTATTCCAAGGCTACTTCTCGGAGTCGGTCAAATCGACCCGACGCACCGGCATGTCCGGAATCCATGTGAATCTTTAGTAGTAACAGGTTGTCGTCGGTTTTCAAGCTCCCCAACTGGGCTGTCCATTTGGCCGGTTCCCAATAGGTCACTCGCGGGTCGCTGATGCCCCCGGTAATCAGCATGTGCGGATAGTCCTGGCTTTTGACATTGTCGTAGGGAGAATAGGACTTGATGTAATCATAATAGTGCTGGATTTGGGGATTGCCCCACTCGTTGTACTCCATCGTGGTCAAAGGCAACGTGTCATCCAACATCGTGCTCAAGACATCGACGAACGGAACATCCGCAATGGCAGCCCCGAACAGTTCCGGGCGCAGGTTTACGACGGCTCCAACCAACATACCACCGGCACTGCCACCTGAAGCGACGATTCGACCTTTTGAGGTGTAGTTTTCTTTGATCAGGTGTTCCGCGCAGGCGATAAAGTCTGTGAATGTATTCTTCTTGTTGAGAAGCTTCCCATCTTCATACCAATCCCAGCCTAGGTCCATCCCGCCTCGAACGTGAGCTACGGCGAAAATGTAACCACGGTCCACCAAGCTCAACCGGGCTGAACCAAAACCGGAATCTATCACTATGCCGTAGGAGCCGTAACCGTATAGGTACAGAGGCGCTGAACCGTCTAGCGGGGTCTCCTTTGCATAGAGAATCGATATTGGAATTTGAGTGCCGTCTTCCGCAGTTGCGAAAACCCGTTCCGCCTGGTATTTATCAGAGGAAAATCCACCCAAAACCTCGGTTTGCTTCTTGAACTCCCGGTCGTGGGTGCCCATGTCGTAGTCATAAATGGTCGCTGGCGTGGTCATAGAAGCATAGGAAAACCGCAAAACTGAAGTGTCCCATTCCCGGCCTTCTTGGATACTCACAGAGTAGTCTTCTTCTTCGAAGGGAATATTAAAAGGCTCACCCGAGGAGATTTCGATAATCTGTATTTGAGGCAGACCTTGTGTGCGGTGGGCTAGAATCAAGTAGTCTTTGGTGACTGCGATTCCGTTGATCGGACGCCCCGGCACATGGGAGATCAAATCCTGCCAATTTGCCCATGAGGGAGCTGTTATCGATGTTTCGGATATTTTGAAATCTTTGGCGCCATCGCTGTTGTTCCGAATTAAGAAACGGTCATCATGGTCGGTGACATCGTACTCAAAATTCTCATGCCGAGGTTCGATCAACCTTAGCTCGCTTCCAGGATTGTCAGCCTCCATGAAATGCCATTCGGACATGTTGTTGCCGGTGGCGGCGACGTAGATGAACCGCTTACTAGCGGATTTGAGTACATGCACGAAGAAACGCTCATCGGTCTCCTCGTATATCAGTTCGTCTGAGGCGGGGTCGGTCCCTAAGCTGTGTTTGAATACCTTAACCGGCCGGTGATTCTCATCAAGCACATCGTAAAATATAGCTTGGCTATCGTTGGACCATTCCAGGGAGTAATAGGAATTAGGGATGACGTCGTCCAGCAGTTCGCCGGTCTCTATATTTTTAACGTAGATCGTATACTTCTCTGAACCATCGAAATCAACGGAGTAAGCCAGCCACTTGTGGTCCGGACTGTTTTCCCCCCTGCCAACCCGGCAGTAATCCCTGTCCTTCGCCAGTTCATTTACGCCGAGAAGAATTTCCTCCGTGGCATCCAAAGAAAGGTGCTTTCGGCAGAGAACCGGGTACTGGTTCCCCTCCTCGAACCGGGTAAAGTAGAAATAATTCCCTTCTTTTTCCGGAACTGTAGAATCGTCCTCCTTGATCCGGCCTCGTATCTCCTTCAGGAGTTCTTCCTGAAGGACCTTCTCCGGGGCCATGAGCGATTCGGTATAAGCATTTTCGGCTTCAAGGTATTCCATTGTTTCCGGATCGTTCACATCGCGAAGCCAGAACCAAGGATCATTCCGGGTATCGCGGTGATTCGTTAGTTGTTGAGGTCTTTGTGGTGCCGTCGGCCTAAGGTTTGTCACATGGTTCTCCGGCAAAGGATTTTCCTCGCTCGTGCGAATTCAACTGCTCACAAGTGATTGCTAATTGATGGCTGATTACATAGGAGTGTGGCCAACAGTGGTGGACACTCTTAGCTTGATTGGGTCGAAGACCGCCGTCATGGCTGCCACGAAAAGGCAAAGATGGGCGTCTCCCCCTAGTCATCCGAATAATCCCACGAAATTAACCTCTGCGGCACAACCCGGATATAGGCTGCGCCCGGTCGTGGCTCCGATGGAAGATCAGACTCGGAAACGCCCCGTTGCTTGGCTGCTTCCCGGGCGTAGTTTAATGTTTCTGCAGGATCGGTGTGCACTGTGGCGATTCCCTGGATCATCACACCTTTGATGTCTTCCCTCGTTTTCCCGCTTTCCAGCAATATACTGACCTTGGAATTCGCTCCTATGTTCTGCAGTTTTCTAGTCTGGGAACGGACTCCCATAATAATATCATCGCCGAACCGGAAATAGCCTAACGGCACACTGTGGGGAAACCCATCCGGGTCGACGGTACTCAACAAGATCCAGCCAGGTTTACTGTCCAGAAACTCATGGACTTCCTTCTGAGTCAATTTGCGCGGCATTCGCTTTCTCCTATATCGTTATGCTTTTCTAAGATGATTCGACTGGCCGGGCTGACCGAATAACTGCCAAACGATCCTGATAGCCGCCATACTTTTAGCGATTATTTTCGCCAAATGGATGTAGCACTCTGCCCTGGCTCATGGGCGGCTGGCTGGTCCTGACACCAACCGAATTACTGACAGCATTAGCCTCAACCGCCATTGTACCCTTCCGACGGGCTGTACTCGGCCTTGCCAAAAGGATGTCATTCTGAGGAGCCTGAGTTGGCCACCTCGACGACCAAGTTTCACCCCGGCTAATGAGCAAGTTGGAACCATCGCCTCCTCAACTCAGGGTAACCCAAATCTTCCAGTCTGGCCGCTAATCATTATGAGGATTTCTTATGGTAAGCTTGACCCGGCAACAGGCACCGATCCAGCTCTGTTGCACTACAGGCGGAGACTGAAACTCGGATTAGTCTGGGTCCCTCGCAACCAAATGGTGTGGGATAAAAATAGCTTGATGAAGAGGAAAAGTTATGCCGGATAATAAGCGTATGACTACTCGGCTAAAGGAATTGTTCGAGCGACCGGAGATATTCGTTTTGCCCGGGGGAATGAATCCCATGGGGGCCAAAATGGCGGAACTCTTGGGGTTCGAGGCTTTCTACATGTCAGGTGGCAACACCTCGGCCCAAGTACAAGGGTTGACCGAAGGCGGCACCAGCATGCGGGACATGGTAGACAACGCTCGGCGCATCACCATGACGGTAGATATTCCAGCATTTGTGGACATGGACACGGGCTACGGCGACGCCATATCCGTTTACCAGACCGTGAAAGAGTACATCCGAGCCGGGATAGCGGGCACCCATCTGGAGGACCAGACTTACCCGCCCAAAACGGGGGCGCGGCGCCGTTGCGTCTCGGTAGAAGAGATGGTGGGCAAACTGCGGGCTGCTATGGACGCCAAGATGGAGTTCGACCCGGATTTCGTCATCGTGGCTCGGTGCGACTACGCCGGAGTCCCCGGATCAACTTTTGAAGATGTTATGGAGCGTTGTCTGGCCTATAAACAGGAAACCAACGTTGACGTGGTCTGCCCTGCCGTTCAATCTTGGGAAGAAAACAAAGAGGCGATCCGGCGCATTCCCGGGCCGGTACTGCCCTTGTTTACCCACGGAAGCCAGACCCACCCAACCCTGGAGGAGTTGCAACAATCGGGAGCCGCCGGGGCCTGGTATCCGTCCCTTACCAGCATGGCGGGGCTACAAGCCAACTGGGACCTGCTGAACGACTTCAAAGACCGGGGCACCAGCGCCATAGATGATTTCCTACAGCAAGCCGCCCAGAGCAAATGGGGAACGGCAACCAACGGCAGCGTCCTAGGCGCACAGCGTATCCACGAGATGGAAGATAAGTATCTGCCGTGATGGCATAGTGACCTACTTCCGATCAACAAAGGTAGCTTGATACCGACCATGCTTGACGGCGGCGTCCCCATGGCCATCTCGTCCAACATGATGGGGCACGTGTCGGAGAAGCCAACCCAGGCGCACTATTACTAGCTGAGGGTTAACCGGCGCCGGGTTATTGGGGAGGGGATTCTGGTTTTAGTGCTGAAGTTCCCCATGTGTCACAAATATTGCCGATAACCAACAAACTTGAGCAATTCCACATAAACATGGAAGGCGAGCTTGAGTTTTTGGACGTGCACATGTTATATAAGAGCACGACTGATGAGCTCGGATACACTCTGGAAGATCGCAATTACGCTGATTTGTTGGATTTGAATACCCTCACATATCTGATCATATTTTTCGAGGCATTCTTCGAGGCATTCATGGAAGACTTGTGCCGGGACGCTTTAGCTCACAAACCGGGGCTTCAAGGACATTGGAACCCTACAATATCATGGACCGACATTCAGAAGGCCGGCGGATTTGAAGCCCTTCCAAAGTTAATGGTCGACCGAATAATGTCTGATCTCCAATCCGGTAAATTAACGACCTACCACAAAATGTTAAAACAAATGGGAGTAACTTTGCCGCAAAGTAACGCATCTGGGAGTCCAGGATATCTCCTAGAGGAAGTGTTTCTGCGCCGGAATATGTTTGTCCACAGTAACAATGAGCCAGATGCCCCTCATATTGCCGATGTCAACCTCCCCAAATCGTATATTCCTGGAGGCCCGTTGTATGTAGACCGAGATTAAATCACTTCCACTTGCTCCTTACTAGAAGACACCGCAAGCAACATTGTGGCCCAAATGCTAAAAAAGGTTTACTCGATGATTCTTACGAAAATTATCCTTCCGAACAATGAGAACGTCCCATAGCAACCCCGAAGCTTTCTGGAATAACCTGCTAGACAATCTCCTGCAGTTTACCTCGAGCACAGCGCCGATAAACGTAGTTAACAACGAGCGGAGGAAATCGGTATTGAAAAATGGTTCCGTCATTGGTTCTATTTCCAATAGATTCGGGATCTAAAATAACCTTCCCCTAAGGCTTCCCTTTCCCAAGTCCCTGGCGCCGCTTGGGTTCCGCGCCCGAGCCCCGCAGCTTGTCCGCTGGGGACATTTCCCGGTGAAACCTAACCGAATTCTCTTCTCCCAGACTTTGGAAGTAGGTATCCGGAATTTTCCTTATCCACCCGGCGATTATCATAATGACGTGTTGCCGCATATTGGTGCTTCCGGTGTCCTGAACAGGCAAAAGGCAAATGTCTAGAACCGAATTGCTAGACATAACGCTTGCGGCACCGGGGCGTAATGAAAAGCATTTTATCTGATCTTTACTTGGTGGTGCGTTTGGCGGGATTCGAACCCACGACCTCTGCCTCCGCAGGGCCGATTGAGTCGTGTTGTTCAATACCGCCAGGCACGTTTTAAGAACACTCTGTCCACGTCGAATCCAGCGATTTGTAGTTAGCGTGTCGGTCCGTGTCGCCCCGTGCTAACATGTTTGTTAGCAAACTACATGCCCACGACGGACTTCCTTCGCGGTCCTTGAACTCCGCGGGAATATTTTGCTGCCAGCCTCCTGCCTGCGAGAACAATTTTGTTCTTGTACTCAGAAGTAGACGTGCCGATGGGGAGGATATACCGGGGAGAAGTTCCGGAGGTTGCGGCGCAGATCGAAGATGGACCGGGTGAGGATTTGATCATTGAAGGTCAGGGACGGCGCACCAGGAAGCCTAAGGGAAGGTTGAGATCAGGGGGGCAATCATTCTGGTAAAGCCAAAGTCGATACTTCTCTAATGCTGCAATTTCTTCCTCTAATTGTTGCGCGGAACTCGACGGGATCAAAGTAGGAATGTGCATCGTCGAGTGCTTTAACCCCTTTTCGTTTGCCCTTTTAACTAAACGGGCTAACCCACGACTCGCGGTCCATTGCCTGGGCGCAGATTGACGATAGTTCACGGTGTATCTGATATATCCACCGGTATACAAGGCCACAGTAAGCGACCGCTTTTTCCCGAGAGGGAATATAGCATTGGTGGGCTACTTCGTTACGGAACTCGGTCCAAGTGATAGCACCAGGCACAGGGCGGTCACTTGCAATCCAAGGACTGACCGGCTTCTTGTTCTCATGCAGGTTTTTCCGATTGGCGCGTGACGAGCATCAAGGCATCATCGAAAGCTTCGGAGTCAATGCCGTGTTTCAACGAGATTGCCCTGACGTAATACTCCATAAATCGCTCAAGAGCGCCAGCAGTGTTCTATACAAATTCCCGTGGGTATCCATCAACTAATGCCATTACTCCGAGATCAAAGATCACTTGAAAGTTCTGCTCTTGAATCATGACCCATGGTAGTGACCGCGAGGGCACTCTACCTCGTAAAGGCCATCATCGCGGAGTTCGATTGACATAAAGCCAGGGTCAGGAGGTTCACCGAATTCTTCAAAACACTTCATACATGTCATGCGAAGACACATTGCAATTATCCCAAAACGCGCGCATGATCCCACCGCACCGTAACCCACGCCCCATCATCAAGGGTCACGTGGAACCCGTGGGCGGGTTCATCCGGGAAGTCCACCGACTTCTGAAACACCTTGGCTTCCGCCGTTCCGGTCCTGCCTCTGTAGCTTCCAGAGATTATCCGAATCTCTGTGCATCGGGTCAACCCATGGCGCATCCTGCTCCCCTTAATATAATTTGAGCCACGGGAAGGTTTGTCCACCAGCGGCTCAGCGCCAAGGGGTCGGTTCCACCTGGTACTTGAAACTCTAGGGTTGTGCCTCTCGGCCCGGCAATGAGCCGGTGCCACTAAGTGCTAGCCCGAGAGCAACTAGTATGGTAATTGTATGCAAGTTTACCAGCGCGATCTGCGAGGAATATTTCTTCAAGTAAGGGGGCGGTATCTGGCTCGATCGCGGGAATTACAACATTCGCGGTTGATCGATGGTCAAACCTTTGTGTTGACAAATCCGGAGGGCGCTTTTCCCTCACCCAATCCTCTCAAGGTGATGAAGGCCCGAGGCGCTGATGTACGTCGCGTAGTTAGGTTCTAAGGCTATAGTCTTGGAGCGGTATTCACTCTATGCTGGTTTGCCAAAAATACGTTGACAAAAGCGGCAACCAAAAAAACGCCAAAACAAGGTAGTGGGTATAATAGAATGATAATAGAAAACTGACACCCGTGGTAGCAGGTGTCGGTTTTGCTGAGACTCGTATTTCTTGCACCGGAATCGACTTGGCCTCAGCGTAGCCGACCTCCCCGTGGGTGTCAAGGGGAGATTTTGGTTTGGCTGTTATAGCGGAAAACCATCTAGGTATAGCCTTTATCGAGGACATAAACCAAGGCCCCGGAGCAACTAGCCACTCACCTTGGTGTCCACTGGCAGAGTTGGAGAGCTATCAGGACGAGCATTCTACCCTAGTCAGGGCAACGCGATCCCTAAAATGCTCCGGGTCAAAAAGATGTCCTCGGCGTCGTTTCCTCGAATTTGCCGACAAAGTCCAACAGCTATACGAATACAGTCCGGAAGATGGTATTGGAGATTGTTCTATGCCCCCGTTAATTTCCAGATTAGGACCCTGACTCGGGCTTTGCAACGATCGGTATACCCCTATGCTTGGGTGAGGTCTTGGGATGCATCCAGTTGCCACCCAGATGTCCTGGTATTGGTTCCGCTAATTGAGGGCTGAGGTCCCCGTGATCTTTCCCATTATGGCGGGCCCGATGATATGGAGGAAATCTCCGAGCACACAGAGGATTTCAAAGACGTGCTGCTTATACTCAACGCTGTGTATCGGATGGATTGGACAGCGGAGCCAATCCGTGATGCTTCGACACAAATTGTTGCAGTGCTTTCCTCCAAAATCTGCGAATAGGCACGACTGATATTTGTGCTAGCCTCCCTCAAAGCAGCAAGGAATTTTGGGGCCGCCGTTCGGCGAATCCAAAGTGTACACCGGTAGCAAATTAACGTGGTGAGAGATGTTTCGGAAATTATTGACGATCATTGTTTCCTCGTTTTTATTGGCTGGGTTAGCTTGTAGTGAAGGAAGTACGGTTGAACCACCTCCACTAGCTACAAATGCACCTACTTCTGAGCCGACTCCACCAGCTACAGGGGTACCTACTTCTGAGCCGACTCCACCAGGGGTACCTACTCCTGAGCCGACTCCACTACCCACCCAAGATGACACGCCAGAGTTTCTTGTTAATTCGCTGGGTGTGCTTGCGTACGAGTCTGGTAGCTTAATCCATGTCGCCGAAGTATTAGTAGGCGACGAAGGTATCTCTGAATTGAACCAATTGCTGGAACAGCCAGTGAGAGGGTCTCATGTGGCTTGGGCTCCAGACGGGAAATCCTTGGCTTACATCACAGAGAATGAAGGATCCTCGGATATATACACAATGAAGATCGATGGGAGCGAAATGAGCCTGATATTAGCAGACCAACCAGGTGCTTCAGATTTATCTTGGTCTCCAGACGGCACACAGATGGTTTTTTCGTCAGACAAGGGAGGGAATCTTCAACTATATCTCTTGAATCTAGAAGATTCGGAGATAACCCAATTGACCAATCCACCGGGTGCTAGTTACGGCGCTTCATGGTCTCCCGATGGGTCAAAACTTGCCTTTACCTGGGAAACTGGAGCTCCGAGGGTCAACTCTTCTGGTATCTTTCCAGACGAAATACCCGTCTGCGGTGAATCGTCTACCATCCCAAATGCCGTTTGCTTTTTGTCGACTGGTGCTCATAGGCAAATATTAAATGACGCTTTTGGAGTCCAACCCACATGGTCACCAGATGGGGGTGAGATTGCATATATTTCACTGTTTGTAGTAGGTGAAAAAGAGGATGGACTGCCAATTTTTGGCCCTGAGCAAATTGCTAAAGCGGATGTTGAATTAAAGAATCAAGTTAGTATCACAAATAATGAATTTCGCAACGTTGACCCCGATTGGTCTCCAGATAAGGAGAAACTGGCTTTTAGCTCAAGAAGATTGATTGGCTCGAATGATTGGTGGCAACTCTATGTCATTGATGCTGATGGGACTAACGAAATTCAAATCACTAATGGAAACCAACATAGTGTACGTCCAGCCTGGCAGCCTGCTAGAGTATTCGCCGGACAACTATGGCTCCCCAAATGGTTCCCTGAGGCTACGGGACCAGGGAACAATAAATTCTCTGCCGGTAATGTACTTATCGACGAGGATGGCTTTTTGAATCTAAGAATTGATTCCCTCGTAAAAACCCCTCGTCCTCCGGGGGCAATGGGAGGATAATGTGGGGAAAGGGCGTTGGGGCAGCGCCTGGCCGAGGGAGGGGAGGATGTTCCGAATACGAGACCCGCAAGAGAGCCTCTGGCAGTCCCAGTTCCTGGTGACGCCGAAGAAGGCTAAGCGTCTGGAGAGAAGTTGGGCCGAGGTTTTCCGAAACGAGGCGCTCCCCCTGATTGACGAGGAGCGCTTTGCTCCCATGTACTGCGTGGACAACGGCCGTCCCAACCGGGCGGTGCAGACCGTCCTCGGGGTCCACCTCCTCAAAGAGATGTTCAACCTCACCGACGATGAAGCTCTGGAACAACTAGAGTTCAACCTGCTCTGGCACCACGCCCTGCGGCTGGACATCGAGGAGACCCACCTGCCCCAGAAGACCCTCCACAACTTCCGAGTTCGCCTGATGCAGCACGACGGTGGCCGGCTGGCTTTCCAGGAGACCACGGACCGGATCATCCAGGCGCTGGGCATACGCACCGGAAAGCAACGGCTGGACTCCACCCACATCATGAGCAACATCGCCACACTCACCCGGCTGGGCCTGTTCTGTGAGACGATGCGGTTGTTCCTGCGGGCCTTGCGCTGGGAGCACCCAGAGCTTCGCCCTGGGGTTCCGGAGGGCCTCCTAGGGCGCTATTTGAAGGAAGAAGACGAGGCGACCCACTACGAGGACGCCCGCACGGGGGAGGGTCGGCGACGCCTTTCGGTCTGTGCCCGGGACCTCTACCGGCTGGTGGACCGGTTCCATGGCACGACTGCTGCCCAGCTGGAGGAGTACCGGCTGCTGGAGCGGCTGCTGCGGGAGCAGTGCCATGTGGGCAAACACCGGGACGGGCGCCCCAGGGACGATGACGACGATGCTGGGGAATGCAAGGTGCCCGTGGCCTTGAAGGACCCGAAGCAGGTGTCCGCCGACTCGCTGCAATCGCCCCACGACCCGGATGTGACCTACAGCGGCCACAAGGGGAAGGGGTACGAGGTGCAGGTGGCGGAGACCTGCCACGAGGAGAACGCCACCCAGCTCATCACCCACGTGGAGGTGACCCCCTCGAGTGGGAGCGACACCGACGTGAGCGTGCCGGTCGTTGACGGGCTCGCGGAGCGGAAGGTCCGACCGGACGAGCTCTTCGCCGACACGGCGTATGGGTCGGGCCGCAATGCCTTCGAAGCCTCGCGCCGGGGAACGGAACTGGTGAGCCCGGTGGCGGGGTCGGCGCCGGGGAACTCGCACGAAGGAGAGGGTGACGGACCACCGCCGCTCACCGCCGCGGACTTTCAGATCGACGTCACAGGGGAGCAGGCCACGGTGTGCCCCGCCGGCCACCCGTCCATCGAGGAGCACGAGTTGGAGGATGCGCCGGAGCGGGTAGAGGTCCACTTTGCCAGGACAACATGCGAGCCCTGCCCCTTGCGGTCCCGTTGCCCAGTGAAGCTGGACCGGCGTGCGGGGGCCTACGTCCTCAAGGCGGACCTGGTGAAGGTGAACATCGAGCGGCGCCGGAGGGCCGAGGCCACCGAGGAGTGGCGCAAGCGGTATGCCATAAGGGCCGGGATCGAGGGAACGAACTCCGAGCTGGAGCGCGCCCACGGGCTTGGGCGCTTGCGGGTGCGAGGGGGCCGTCGGGTGCGGCTTGCCGTCTACCTGAAGGCGTTGGCGCGTGCAACTTCAAGCGGATGGTCCATGCACGCCTGGTGGAGATGGAGAACACGGCTCAGCGGGCGGTCGGGACGGTACCTGCGGTCACGGCCGCATGAGGGCGCCGCTCCACAGCTTCCACCGGGTGCCCTGAGCCACGGAAGGGGTAGCGCAACGGGATCACGCTTGTCCTGAGCGCGGCAGATGGTGCGGTGAGGCCAGCAGCCGGCATCCCGTGGCCTCCTCCCTTCCAGGCCCCTTCGCACGCCAGGGTTCATCTCAAACAGGCCTTTTTGCGAGGGAATCAAGAATTGACTTAAAGGCAGGAGCGTGGACTGCTGCCGAGATAATTTCTGTAGACTCGTTTGGCTACGGTAAATACTCTTTTACGTTGGGAAAAATGAGGCTGCCATTAAGCCAGGGCATAACCCTCGGATTTTTTACCTGGGACGTTCAATCTGGGGAACCCAACCGGGAGATAGACATAGAATTTGGCGTCGAGAATGATCCTACAATTACATTCACGGTGGCTGGCAATCCCCACGAGCGTTTGGACCTTCTCCCGTTAAGTAACACTACTTATTCCTTTGAATGGTTCCCAGACAAGGTGGTTTTCGAGGCTCGAAATTCTGCGGGTAATCTGATTGGGTCTTGGACGACTACAGTAGGCATCCCAGCACCAGGGAATGAAAAAGTGAGAATGAATCTTTGGCTCAAAAACGGCAAAGACCCTGTCTCCCCCGATGAAACCAATGTGGTTGTGACAGATTTCAGCTTTTCTCCCTTGGGTGGAACACGGTAATTGTAACACCGATTTAAGCCTTAGAGCGCCTAACAAATTGATTTGGACCTTGTCAAACAGATGAGGGAACAACCGAAGGAAAGGAAAGCTTCATGAATGTCGGCTCGCCTTTCATAGCGAACCCGCAGCCGTCGGAACTGGTGCAGTCATGCCAGGGTTCGCTCCACCACCCACCGATGGATGCCCAGGCCACTCCCGTGCTGGGTAAGGCGTTTGGCCAGGACCGGCTCGATCCCCAGCGATCACAACGCCTGCCGGTGGGGTCATAAGCTCGGTCTCCCTGAACTTGGTCTGGTCTCCGGCGTGGACGTCCTACCTGGCCCCGAATGGACGGAATGGCTTTCACCAAGGGTAGCAACTGAGTTACATCATGACGGTTAGCGCCCGTCAAGATGGCGGCCAGAGGGATCCCTTGGGCGTCGGTAATCAGGTGGTGCTTGCTCCCCGGCTTGCGCCGGTCAGTGAGATTGGGCCCAGTTTCCCCCCTCCGCCAACCGCCCGGATGGAGGCGCTATCCACCACGGCTCGAGACCAGTCAATCTGGTCGGCTTCTCGCAGTTTGGCCAGAAACATTTCATGAAGCTTTTGCCAAACTCCAGATTCCTGCCAGTCTCGAAGACGACGCCAGCAGGTCATCCCCGAGCCACACCCCATCTCTTGGGGCAACATCTCCCAGGGAATGCCACTCTTCAGGACGAACAAGATGCCGGTCAGCGCCCTTTACGGTCTTGCAGGCGCTTCCGGCCAGGGTAGCGCCATCGCCTGGCCCTGTGTACCGGCAATAAGGGCTGGATCAATTTCCATAATTCATCATCTACCAGTGGTTTCGCCATCAGCCTCCCCTCCACACAAGGGGAAGATACAGCCAACCGACCACTAGCGCCAAGATTAACTCAGTTCAATTTGTTAGGAGTTGTAAGAAGCCTTCTCAAAATTCGACGGGGATGAGTTCTAGATTGCCTCATTTGAGGTAACAGACCAGCCTCGTCTCGACGCCAGCGACGCTCCATTCCTGCTCAAACTCCGACATCCGCGCAGACCCCTGCTCCAGGATTTACCCTGCGTATCAACGGGGTCGTGGTGCCAGCGGGGCAGGTGAGTTTCCCTGTTGCCTACGGTTCGGTTAACGTCCACGAACGTCCCAACGCCGATGGAACGTACCTGCCCAACGCAGTAGTCACCCTGGGTGCTAATCCGATTTCCGCCGGGTCCAACATCGTTTGGACCGGTATCGATGGACAAAGTGGGGGGCTGGTTGTTGTCGGGATGAACAGTGACAAGGACGTGATGGTGACTATATCCCCGCCACCTATACCGCCGACGTCCACTCAGGCACCAGTCCCTACGGCCACGTTGGTTCCCACGCCATCTCCGACGATAGTACCGGTTGCTTCGCGTAATTCTTGATTCTTTCACAACGGCAGCAAATCGTCGTCCGCTCAGTTGATAGTTTGCTCGAATCGCGAGTTGCCTTGAACTCTGGAAGCTTACATGGACGACCGCAATGGTAGGCTTTAAGATGGTCGTAGATTCGAATTGGGAGGTTCAAATGCCAGACAACGTGAAACCCATACCAGAAGGCTACCACGCTGTGACACCCTACTTGTGCGTTGACGGAGCGCCCGACGCCATAGAATTCTACAAGACAGCTTTCGACGCACAGGAATTGCTGCGGATGGCCGGGCCCGATGGGAAGATACGCCATGCCGAACTTCAGATTGGTGATTCTCGTGTCATGCTATCCGACGAGGTTTCAGAGATGAACTTCCGTGGCCCAAAGTCGGTGGGTGGTACACCCGTCCACATGTATCTCTATGTGGAGGACGTCGACCGAATTTTTGCTCAAGCGACTGCTGCCGGAGCGAAGGTCTTGATGGCGTTAGAAGACCAGTTTTGGGGCGATAGGACGGGCACATTCGAAGACCCGTTTGGGCATGTCTGGTATGTCAGCACCCACAAAGAAGACTTGTCCGAGGAAGAACTGAGTACCCGCGTGGCTCAAGCGCTCGGCGATTCGTAGCCAAGCCAAGGGTGAGCAATCATCCCCTCGTTTTGAACTCAAGAATGAGGACTCCGGCGGTCATCGCTCTCGCAATTTATGTGTTGTCTCAATTGTACGATATCCGGGGAATTGTACCCGTTAGTCAGAGGGAGCCAACGTCTCCGGTGTGACCCTTTTCTAGGAGATTCGTATTTCCCGGGTCAGCTTTCTACTAAAATACGCCGCATGAGAATGGTGGACCACACCCAGGATTGTTTCACACTCCGGACATACGATCATCAGCACTTCCACGCCGTCAACACAGGCATGGTGTCCAGTGGGGCTGGAGATTTTTGCCGCACAATGAGGGCATTTCATTAGACCATCTCCTGTTTATTATCTGGGGTTGATTACCTGGGGCGATTTAAGAAAGCAAACTTGTAGGTTAGTCCGGCGAGCCCACCTCCGACCAGTGGCCCGATCCAGTAAATCCAGTGGTTGGCCCATTCCCCGGCGATTAGCGCGGGACCTATGGTTCTAGCTGGGTTCATGGAGGCTCCGGTGATTGGCACGGCGACCAGGTGACCCACCAAAACCGCTAGGCCTATGGCAAGCGGCGCGAGGGGTCCTACGCCGCCGGGGTCGACGGCAGTTCCAAAGATCACGAAAACCAAAACAAACGTCAATATGATTTCCATGATCAAACCCATGCCCACCGACACGTCGGCGCCAAGGGCATGCGCGCCCAAATTGGTATCTCCCGCATCGGGGATAGCTGCCAGAAGCAAGAGGGCACCGATAATTGCCCCGGAAATCTGAGCTCCCACGTACATCAGGCCCCGCGCTGCGCTAATTTTGTTAGTTACCAACGCAGCAAAGGTCACCGCAGGGTTTATATGCCCTCCGGATATATTTGCAGTGGCATAAGCTAAAAACGCAATAGCAAAGCCATGGGCCAATGCTATGCTAAACAGCCGGGGAGCGTCGAGTTCGCCTGAGGTTAGTCCGCCCGTGACCACCACCGACCCGGCGCCTAAAAACACGAACATGGTCACCGCAAGAAACTCGGCGAATGTCGCCCGCCATGCGGTTAATGAAGTGAACTCTTCTTGTCCGAAGTCCGGCAAAATTAGGGCTCCGAATTTTTGAATTAATCCATCCAGTCTAATTTGTGGCGGATTAATGGGATTGATGATGCCTATAGTAACCTGTTATCGGCTACTACGAAAGCTTTAGCGGCCACGCTGAAATGGCGTCCCAGTCCCTGGGAATCACCGCTATACCAAGGCAACGGCAAGTTAGCTGAAATTTCAATTTGGCGAAACGCCGTTGCGAAAGGGAAGTCACGTCAGCAATAACGAGATGGCTGTATTCGATCCCTGAGAGGACGCTCGGGCGGTAATTGCAACCGACTCGTTCTACGCGAGCATTGTTCTGCTGTTTCTGGTGTGAAGAAGACTTGATTTTGGTCAGCGATTGACGACAGGTAGGAACCTCAGTCTAGAAGAATGAATCTTTGCAATAATGAGCGTGAGGCCTCGGTCCCTGAGCTTAGGCTGGTTTTCTGGCCCGGATGTTGGCCCCCAGAGTCTCAAAGGCATGGGCGTTAGCTTCTCCCTCGGCTCCGGCGAATACGTCGGCGGTGGATACTAGCTCCACATCGGTGAAACCTGCTCGGTGGATGCGGTCCAAGTACTCTCCTTCCAGGAGAGCACCGCCGATTCAAGCAGTCCACAGGTCAACATTCGCCTTTGCAGCCTCCGGGACCGGCTTGTACACAATGATGTCGGAGAGATACAAGCGGCCACCAGGCTTCAACGTTCGGAAAACCTCTTCAAACGCTTTGTATTTGTCCGGACACAGATTTATTACCCCGTTGGATATGACCACATCCACCGTGCCGTCCGAGACCGGCATATCTTCGGCAAATCCGTGGCGAAACTCCACATGATCCAATCCCATCACGAGGGCGGTTTTGCGGGCTTTTTCTAGCATGGCTTCGGTCATGTCTACGCCTATGACCTTGCCTTCGGGTCCTACGGCCTGGCCAGCGATAAAAGAGTCAAACCCTGCGCCCGGAGCCCACGTCCAGAACTGTCTCGCCCAATTCAATCGAACCCACGGAAAACGGGTTGCCCACACCAGCGAAGGACTCTACGGCCTGAGCCGGCATAGCGTCTACCTGATCCATCGTATAGCCCAAAATCTCCGCCATTGGCCGACCGTGGTGGAAATGGAACTCTTGGTCGGGGTAGTTCGCTACCTCGGAATACCTTTCCTGCACTTCCCTACGTAACACATCTGCTTGTGGCGCAATCCGCATAGCGATAAACCATCCCTTGTGTCAAAACTAGATTTGCCGGAGACGTCAACGATTATAAGAGATAGGAAGAGGAGATACAAATTGGGCGTGTTGGCAGTCAGGCGCGAAGGGTGTCTCGGCTGGAGCGCGCACACTCCATCAACGGACGCATGCCCAGTTCGATTGAAATCGCCAGGGACTCATCAAGCAACGACTCGGCCTTTGTCCGGTCGTCCGGGCCATCGCGTTCAAGTAGAGTATCGGCGAAATCCCAGCAGGTCCAGGCCAGTTCCGGTCGGAAGCCAGATCGGCGGCAAAGGTTCAGCGAACTCTCGAAATGAACGACTGCCCGGTCGAAATCGCCCATGGTCCGAGCCAACAGTCCCTGTAGACGGGCGGTAGGCGTGAAGGTACTGGGGACAACCCGTACGGTGCGCATGACACTGGCGGGCACCCCAATCCTTTCCGCAGATGCGAGTGCGGCGTACTGTTCTTTTGCGGACGGAGGGTCGTTCCGCAGCACCGTCTGCATCGCCAGCCCACATCTGGACATCAGCGAGAGAATTGGAGTCCCGCCGGAGGATGCAACCACTGCTTCGGCAGCCTCGGCGGCGAGATCAAGTTTGTACATCACGCCGGTGATTCGCGCGACCAATGGCGTCAGCAATGCTGTCCACGAAGAAACAAACGTAGGCCCCGGGCCGCTCAGGCCCGTGGCCTCCAGAAACCTGTCCACGTAGGCGAAAGCTTGGTCGATTTCGCCGACCTCGGATTCCAATAGTGCTCGGCTGAAAAGGAGACGCAGGTCCTTGGGCGATACCGCCAGGCCACGTTCGTTGGAGTTGCGGGCCTCTTCCCAATTTCCTGCCAAGCTGGATGTCGTTTGGTTCAAGTAATGGGCCCCAGCCAATAGATAATTGTCGCGTAGTCGCTCCGCCGGGGTAAGCATAGCCACAGCTTGCTGACACGCCCCTTCGAGATTGGCCATAATCAATTGGGACATCCCAGCAAAATAGCGGGCGTTAACCTCGGTGCGAGGGTCGTCGGCTTGTTGCGCCAACTCTATGGCTCTCAAACTCTTGACCAACCCGCCTTGCAGCCGCAGGCACTGCACGTCCGGCTCGCTTGCGCTGGACAGGATGCGCATTTCCAGGGCTTCATCTTGTTCCCGCCGGGCAATGTTCAGAGCCTTGGTGAATACCTCCTGAGCAGCCTCGTACTCTCCGTTCTCGATGACCAAGACGCTGACGTAGCGGCAAAGTAGCCTACCAGCTTCGGGGGAGTCGACCGGCACCAGTTGCAAGGCCTGGGTTACTAACCGGTCCGCACCCCAAGTCTCCCCCCGGCTCAGCTTGAACGGCTGCTCCGCCACTGCGACGGCCCGCTCCACCTATCCGATTCGAGTATCGCCCTCGACAGGCAACTCAGCGCCCTGCAACGGGCAGAGCTAATCCGTGAGGCCGCAAGAGTACTGGAATTGGAGTACATATTTCAGCATGATCTCACTAGAGAAGCGGCGGAGTAAGTACCTCTCCCTTGTGGTTTACCAAGTAAATGTTCCCACCGGGTCCCAATCCAGCATCAGGTGCCAACATCTCATACAAGGGAACCGGTGAAGTGAGTAGTAGAATATGGGCGATGTTCGTCCCGGCGCGCTGGACCGGAATAGTTATTGCGGCTAATGGGGTTTCTTCGCCGGGTTTGTAGGGCGCTAGATGAACCGCAACTTCGGCAGACATCTCCTGAGACGTCAAAGACAACGAATCTACATCGACGTTAGTCTGGAAGGTAGAAGCCAAAACCGTCTTTCGATCAGCTGATAAGACCAAAATTCCTTGGAGCCCAACGTTTCGTTGGGTGAGGTCGCCGAAATATCCTAGTAAGATCTCTTCGGCTTTCGTTGCAGTAAGTTGACCGGTAGCAAGTTCATGTTGAGCCCGTTCAAGATTGCTAACTTGCTCGCTAACAATGGAGCTGTTTGCCAATACCTGAGCAGATGCCTCTAGGGGCCGAAACCACCTTTCCACCTCTTGTGCCTTAAGTTTGACGACGGATGTTAGGTGTGCGTCGACGTGGTTTTTAATTCCTTGACTACCCGCACGGAACGCAAGGAGCCCTGTTAATACCAAGGGAATCGCAGCGACCACGACCATATACAGAATCAGTCGCGGCGTCAGGTGCAGACGTCTCCAAAATCTTAGGAAAGATCCTATCATCGTACCGCCAGGCGATTGGTGTTTGTTTTGGCAATCCGAGTCCATTATTTTAGCGGCCGGTCAGTAACCAGAGTCTGGATTGTTGTCTGCAGAAGTCTGGGTCGCTCCGCGAACATCTACTACGACGCTATCTTCCGCCGGAGGGCTCAAAGCCGAGTGGTCGTTGTTGGCCAACGAAACCCTAACGTGATGGGGACCTGGCGATAGTCGGTCCAAAACTATCTCGGGATTTGCGCTCGCCTGCAGGAATTCACCGTCTAGGTACAAATGCCAATGCCGTGTGCCAAGTGCCTTTGTCTTGCCGATGGCTTGTCCGTCGACGATGAAGTCTCGGATTTTCACCTCAACTATGACATCTTCGGTATTAATAATTTGACCCGGCAACGGCGCAGTGAGCACAATCCCAAGGCGCTCGCCCGCCTCTTGCTCGTTCACCGAAGAGTTAGCCGGTACGTCCGATTCATAACCAGAGCAGCCGACAATTATCAAAAACAACACCGACAACAACAAATGCGGATTTCTGAATGAAGTAAACAGTGAAGTAAATATAGAGCGGTATTTGTTAACATCGGAACCTCTGACAGCATTTAGAAACGGGCACCCGAAAAAGATCACCTGAATTGGAGATCAACTTCGCAACTGTCAATCGGTGTCGCAAAAATGCGCCCGACATTAATTTGGCATTCGCCGCCAGTGGATTATCGAGCCGAACCCAATGGCTCCGCAGGGTGGTAGCTCCTCACCTTTTTTAGCAAATTCATGACACAAGAGGCAGGGACACCGTTTCATGCACTATTCAGTAGGCTGGCCGAAATCACGGTCTGTCTTACTTTCCGCTAGCACAAGCAATAAGCAAGATCAACCAGGAATTCTAGTGCGGGGGGGGGGGGGGTCTGTCTAGAGTAGGTCGACTACCAACCCTTGTTTGGGCCACTATTGGGGCCACTATAAAGGGAGAGATAGCTTTTGGGACAGACAAGACCATCGATGTGTACGTAATATTGATTCCCTCGCAAAAAGGCCTGTTTGAGATGAACCCTGGCGTGCGAAGGGGCCTGGAAGGGAGGAGGCCACGGGATGCCGGCTGCTGGCCTCACCGCACCATCTGCCGCGCTCAGGACAAGCGTGATCCCGTTGCGGTACCCCTTCCGTGGCTCAGGGCACCCGGTGGAAGCTGTGGAGCGGCGCCCTCATGCGGCCGTGACCGCAGGTACCGTCCCGACCGCCCGCTGAGCCGTGTTCTCCATCTCCACCAGGCGTGCATGGACCATCCGCTTGAAGTTGCACGCCAACGCCTTCAGGTAGACGGCAAGCCGCACCCGACGGCCCCCTCGCACCCGCAAGCGCCCAAGCCCGTGGGCGCGCTTCAGCTCGGAGTTCGTTCCCTCGATCCCGGCCCTTATGGCATACCGCTTGCGCCACTCCTCGGTGGCCTCGGCCCTCCGGCGCCGCTCGATGTTCACCTTCACCAGGTCCGCCTTGAGGACGTAGGCCCCCGCACGCCGGTCCAGCTTCACTGGGCAACGGGACCGCAAGGGGCAGGGCTCGCATGTTGTCCTGGCAAAGTGGACCTCTACCCGCTCCGGCGCATCCTCCAACTCGTGCTCCTCGATGGACGGGTGGCCGGCGGGGCACACCGTGGCCTGCTCCCCTGTGACGTCGATCTGAAAGTCCGCGGCGGTGAGCGGCGGTGGTCCGTCACCCTCTCCTTCGTGCGAGTTCCCCGGCGCCGACCCCGCCACCGGGCTCACCAGTTCCGTTCCCCGGCGCGAGGCTTCGAAGGCATTGCGGCCCGACCCCTACGCCGTGTCGGCGAAGAGCTCGTCCGGTCGGACCTTCCGCTCCGCGAGCCCGTCAACGACCGGCACGCTCACGTCGGTGTCGCTCCCACTCGAGGGGGTCACCTCCACGTGGGTGATGAGCTGGGTGGCGTTCTCCTCGTGGCAGGTCTCCGCCACCTGCACCTCGTACCCCTTCCCCTTGTGGCCGCTGTAGGTCACATCCGGGTCGTGGGGCGATTGCAGCGAGTCGGCGGACACCTGCTTCGGGTCCTTCAAGGCCACGGGCACCTTGCATTCCCCAGCATCGTCGTCATCGTCCCTGGGGTGCCCGTCCCGGTGTTTGCCCACATGGCACTGCTCCCGCAGCAGCCGCTCCAGCAGCCGGTACTCCTCCAGCTGGGCAGCAGTCGTGCCATGGAACCGGTCCACCAGCCGGTAGAGGTCCCGGGCACAGACCGAAAGGCGTCGCCGACCCTCCCCCGTGCGGGCGTCCTCGTAGTGGGTCGCCTCGTCTTCTTCCTTCAAATAGCGCCCTAGGAGAAAGCCATTGGCCGGGTTTCGCGCTACGCCAAGCAGACGTATTCCAGTCTTATACGGTATCATAGTATATGTAATACGTTTCAATAACCAACTGTTACTTCGATAATCGACGTTAACGACGGCTTGGGGAGAATCGGGGTTTCCGTCCGAGTTTCTAGGAGGCCCTCCGGAACCCCAGGGCGAAGCTCTGGGTGCTCCCAGCGCAAGGCCCGCAGGAACAACCGCATCGTCTCACAGAACAGGCCCAGCCGGGTGAGTGTGGCGATGTTGCTCATGATGTGGGTGGAGTCCAGCCGTTGCTTTCCGGTGCGTATGCCCAGCGCCTGGATGATCCGGTCCGTGGTCTCCTGGAAAGCCAGCCGGCCACCGTCGTGCTGCATCAGGCGAACTCGGAAGTTGTGGAGGGTCTTCTGGGGCAGGTGGGTCTCCTCGATGTCCAGCCGCAGGGCGTGGTGCCAGAGCAGGTTGAACTCTAGTTGTTCCAGAGCTTCATCGTCGGTGAGGTTGAACATCTCTTTGAGGAGGTGGACCCCGAGGACGGTCTGCACCGCCCGGTTGGGACGGCCGTTGTCCACGCAGTACATGGGAGCAAAGCGCTCCTCGTCAATCAGGGGGAGCGCCTCGTTTCGGAAAACCTCGGCCCAACTTCTCTCCAGGCGCTTAGCCTTCTTCGGCGTCACCAGGAACTGGGACTGCCAGAGGCTCTCTTGCGGGTCTCGTATTCGGAACATCCTCCCCTCCCTCGGCCAGGCGCTGCCCCAACGCCCTTTCCCCAAATTATCCTCCCATTGCCCCCGGAGGACGAGGGGTTTTTACGAGGGAATCAATATTAGACAGAGTCGCCACTGCCGTGGTTATTTATTGAGTATCAGGCAATCTAGTCCCGAGAGTGATTGTCCGAACTTAATTCGTTGCCCCTTGGGAGGATGTTCTATTTAACCGGTTAGGCCGGACTTCCTACCATATCTAGGAGCGCTTGTTGAAGATTTTCAAAATCAAAGGGCTTGGTCATCACCGGATTCCCAGTGGATTCAATAAAGTCCCGAGTGTCGGAGTTCAGCGTGTCTCCTGTCATAAAGATGACTTTGTCTGCGACACCTTTGTCGGAAGCCACAAGCTGTTGATATAGTTGTTCGCCGCTAATGCCAGGCATTTTCAAATCCAGGAGAATACAGTCGTATGATGAGGCCTGTATCCTTTGCCAAGCCTCCCCACCTTCTTCCGCCAGGTCGACCTCGAATTGCTGCATCTGCAGATACTTGGACAGGAGGTCTCGAATCAACGGTTCATCATCGACAACCAGCAAGTGTCCCGTTGTCGCAATTTGATGCTCTTGATCTGTCGGCGGCGCCGTTATGCCAGGAGCTATACTGATCATGGGACTCTCCACCCATAGCTCACCATTGTGCTGGTGAATTATTCCATGGCAGATACTCAGCCCCAATCCTGTGCCCTCACCTACTTCCTTGGTTGTAAAAAAAGGCTCGAAAATCTTGCTCATTATTTCTGGTGGTATGCCAGGCCCATTATCACGGATGCTAATTAATAACCGGTCTTGCAACGAACTAAGGCGAATCAACAAATGGCCTCTGCCGTGCGCCTCCAGACATGCCTGCTCTGCATTGGTCAGTATGTTTAGGAATAATTGAAGGATTTGCTGCTCGTCAGCCATGGTGGATGGAAGGTCGGGCTCGATGTTGATATCCACGGTGACACTCTTGGTTCTAAAGTCGGGGGCTTTGAGTTCCAGGGCACGTTCAAGAAGTAACGAAATCGATACCGGACTTTTCTCCGTATCGGCCCGTCGAGCGAAAAACAAGAGATTTTTGACGATTTTTGCAGCCCGCTTTGCCTCGCCATGAATCCGCTTGAGGTCGGTAGTCACGTGACTCGGTAGTTCTTGTGCTAGTAATAAGTGAGAAAATCCAATTACGCTGGTCAGGGGGTTGTTGATTTCGTGGGCCACGCCGGCAGCCAACTCGCCAATTGATGCCAGCCGACTCGTCTCTCGGATTTGCTCCTCCAAGCGCTTGCGAGTGACTGCGTAACGAATGGAACGCTCGAACAGCTTTGCGTCCAGTTCTCCTTTTTCTAGAAAATCCGAAGCACCAGCATTCATTGCCTCTACGTCGATGCCGTAATCCCCCTGACCGGTGAGTAGGATTATCGGAATCTTGCACCCAATATCCAAAGCTTCGCGCAATAAATCGAGGCCGTCTCGCTCTCCGAGACGATAATCGAGAAGACAAACGTCGTGCCTGCGGGATTTTATTGCATCCAAAGCTGCATCGTATTCGTCGACCCACTCGAGATCAAAGGCCTGCGGTGACGCTCGGGAGAGCAAGTCTTTAATCAAGATATAATCGTCGGGATCATCTTCAACTAGAAGTATGTTCACTTTGGTGTCTATCATGTTAAATCACCGAAGATTACTAGGGAGTTTCTACTAGCTCGAACCAATATGTCCCAATCTGCTGAATAATGTTGACAAGCCCATCAAAAGTAACCGGCTTGGTAATATGCGAGTTGGCACCTAAATCATAGCTTCGGCAGATATCCTCTTCTGCCTTGGATGTTGTCATCACCACCACGGGTATTCGCCGCAATTCCTGTGTCGATTTAATCTCCTTTAGGGCTTCTCGTCCGTCCATCTTTGGCATGTTCAGGTCAAGCAATATCAGGCCGGGGCGGGGCGAGTCTTCTGGATCCGTATAGTCGCCCGAACGTCTGAGATACTCCATTAACTCTTCGCCGTCTTCCACGAAGTGGAGGTCGTTTGCCAGCCTACTGTTCTCCCACGCCTTCTTGGTCATCATTCGGTCTTCTTCATCATCGTCGGCCATCAGGATTGTTATCGGTCTGCGGTTACCATTTCCTTCCATATTGGTTTTTCTCCTGCATTATGTTCTACCGGCAAGGTGATAATAAAAGCAGCGCCCTCACCTGGATTGCTGGTAGCTACTATCTCGCCTCCATGGCGCGCGACTATCTTGCGGCAAATGGCTAAACCGATTCCGGTTCCTGCGTAATTTTGCCGACTGTGCAACCGCTGGAAGATATATTGAAAATTCGGTCCGCGTATTTTGCATCGAAGCCGATTCCGTTGTCTTCCACTATCAATCGAATGAAACTACTTCCGATGGCATTTTGGCCGTTATGGCCATTAGAAGTGAATATTGGTTCGCAATAAATATTAACGACTGGGGTTTCCTCAATGCTATGGAACTTTAGCGAATTACTGATTAGGTTTTGTAGAAGCCTGCGGAGTTGCGTGGGGTCGGCGTCGACAGTCGGGAGTGGGCCAACTGCTATACTGGCGTCCACCGCCTCCAAAGCTACTTCAAGGTCCTCACGCACTTCCTGAACCACCGTGTTTAGATCGACGGGCTCAAATGGTTCGCCCTTCGTCGTAACCCGGGATAGGGACAACAGATCGTCGATTAATGTTTGCATCCGCTCAGCCGCATTTAGCATGCGCCTAAGGTAATCCTGCCCTTCGTCTGCGAGTACATCTCCATATCCAGACTTCAGAAGGTCACCAAACGCTCGTACCTTGCGCAAGGGTTCTTGCAGATCATGTGAGGCTACCGACGCAAACTCTTCCAGCTCTTGATTGCTGCGTTCCAGGTTGGTAGTCAAGGATTTTAGTTCTTCTTCGGCTTGCTTGCGTTCGGTAATATCCCTGATGATTCCCGTGAACAATGTGCGGTCGACCAGCCGCAGTTCGCTGACCATCAGGTCGATTGGGAACACTGACCCATCTTTACGCTTAGCGAAGACTTCGCGCCCAGAACCGATTATTTTAGCTTCGCCTGTACGGTGGTAGTTGGCAATGTAAGCGTCATGCGCGCTATGGTAGGGCTCTGGAATAACTATTTTTACATTTTGGCCAATAATCTCGTCGGCGCGATACCCTAAATAGCTGCTCGGCAGCGGGGTTGAAAGATTCGATGATGCCCATATTGTCGATGAGCAAGAAGCCGGCGGCCGCCGTGTCTATCATCGTCCGAAGCCTAGTTTCGCTCTCGCTCAATGCATCCTCGGCTTGCCTCTTTGCGGTAACGTCACGTCCATATACGTTAACGTAACCGGCGTCTGGCACTGGAGCTACTTCGAAGCTGAAAACGCGTTCGCGGAAATCGATTTCGATTTCCTTCCTGGAGCCCGCGGCCACGGCTTCCTCAATCCACTCAATCCTCTCCTTGGATGCGGTTTGGCCGACTTCCAAACTTCGCTCAGTAAGCAACGGTAACGCCGCCGGGTTGGCGTATAGAACCATCCCATCGTTACTCAGCCGGATAACCGGATTTGGGTTCTCCGATGGAAATCTGGCCAAACTCTTCAATTCGTCTTGGGCCCACGCCAGCTCGGCAACCTCGATTCTCAGCCCTTCATTGACCGTTGCTAGGTCTGCCTCAAGCCGCAGTGCCTTGGCGCGGTAATTCACCACGGTGAAGAGGTAGGCTATGAGCAGGGCGGTTATTATCAAGCCGCCACCCAACACGCCCCATGCTGCCCAAGCTGTCTGGTTAAGATCGTGTTGCTGGTTTAGAAATAGGTTGAATAATACGGCGGTCAGCACTAATTGCAACACCACCAACAACACTACATAGCGAAAACCGATTAAAGATAAGCTTCTTTTTTGAAGCGTAGTTATCATCGTTCGTCCACCTGCTACCCTAGAAACTCGGACGGAAACCCCGATTCTCCCCAAGCCGTCGTTTTCTTAACGTCGATTATCGAAGTAACAGTTGGTTACTGAAACGTATTACATATACTATTATACCGTATAAGACTGGAATACGTCTGCTTGGCGTAGCGCGAAACCCGGCCAATGGCTTTCCGGCCAGACCTCTAGAGGCCACTAACCCCACCCGACTCCGCATTGGCATTCGCTGCCACCATTATTGGCTTGATGTGCAACGCCGGAGATTCGATTCAATGATCCCGTTCTATACGAACACCCACTACGAATAAGCTAAGACTTGGCCAGTTTCATATATATGGGTGTTACACTCTACACGTTCAAGGGAAACACCCCAGCATTGAATTACGAACTCATTCCGAACACGGCTTATTGGGCGCGAGACTGATTGGGAAAATCCCATAAGCCGATTGGGTACCACAACTGGCACTGACTAGCCCAGTGTTTGGCCTTTGAAGGACTAGGCCGTAGAGCTAAATCCGCCATTGACTTGGGGTTGAACTTGGGCTTGAGTCGCCCGTGGTAGCCACAGGCGTTGCGCATTGGTAAGACGTCAGCATCTTATTACGGTTTGCGTCCTCTGTTGAACCGGGTATGATGGTGGGGATAACTCACTAGCGCGGCCCGAACTATCTTCCTGATGAATTAACGGCAATAAAGAAGGAGGAACAATTGAAACTCTCAGTACAATATTAGATGCAAAGGACACCCTTGGACGATCACAAGGTGATCGAAGAGACCCTGGAGCAGTGCATACTGGCCGACGAGGTGGGCTTCGATTATCTTTGGTTTGTCGAGCACCATTTCTTGACGGGGTTTTCGGCGTCTCCCTCACCCGATGTCTTTTACGGTGCCTTAAGCAGGCTAACCAAGCAAATCAGGCTGGGCTTCGGAGTGGTGATTTTGCCCTACCACCACCCTGTCCGGGTGGCGGAACGGGTTGCCATGCTGGACCACCTGACCCACGGAAGAGTAGACCGGGGCACGGGCCGCTCGGCTGTCTATGAGCAGACCGGAATGGGAATTGACCCCCGTGATACACGCGAGATGTGGGAGGAATCATTGTCGATGATTCCTAAGATATGGGGGTCGGAAATGTTCGAATGGGAGGGCCGTTTCTGGAATGTGCCAGCCCGGGAAGTGTTGCCCAAGCCCTACCAGAAGCCCCATCCACCCCGGTGGGTGGCCGCGCTTCAGCCCGCTACCTACCAGTTGGCGGCGGAAAAAGGCATCGGCGTGTTGTCCTTCGGGGCCAGTGCGCCGGACGTGTTGAAGCCCCACATCGACGCTTACCGGGAAACTATTCGAAATGCCAACCCGGTGGGCGCTGTGGTCAATAACCAGTGGTGCAGCTCAACCCTAGAGGTCTGGCCGGAAAGCCATTGGCCGGGTTTCGCGCTACGCCAAGCAGACGTATTCCAGTCTTATACGGTATAATAGTATATGTAATACGTTTCAATAACCAACTGTTACTTCGATAATCGACGTTAAGAAAACGACGGCTTGGGGAGAATCGGGGTTTCCGTCCGAGTTTCTAGGGTACTGCGGCGAGGACAACAAAGAGGCGCGGGAATTGGCCGTGGCGTCCATCAAGAATTTCTTTGCGCCGGGCCGTCCCTACGTTCAGGACCAGAAAGACATCTAAGCCAGACTTCTGGAAAACTGGGGCGGCGTCCCCGACGACCTGCAGCAAAACTTTAAAAGGTATGTTGAGCTTGGTGGTGATGAAGAAGAGGTTGTCGACCTGTCTGGCGGCGGGGCTGTCGATTATGCCATCTGGAACCGTATGGATGCCGACACCTTGTGTGACCGGGGCGTAGTCATTGGCGGAGACCCGGACAGCTGTATCGAGGCCTTAAAGAAGCACGAAGCTGCGGGCTGCGACCAGATGATGATCATGATGCAGACCGAGACTATTCCTCACGAGAAAGTGATGAAGTCTCTGGAACTGTTTGGCAAGTACGTCATTCCAGAGTTCAAGAAATCCGAGGAGAAAGCCAACAAGGCTGGCGCATAGGGCAGCTGGGCCTGATGGCTCCTAAGTAAATGCCTGGACAGACCTGAGCCGTACGTCGACGATGCCGCTTGGCAAACTAAAGCCCCCGGTTAATGGCCGGGGGCTTAGTTTGCCTATCATTGGTTCTGGATAATCGTCCAAAGACTCCCGCCGATGGCTGGTTAATCCAACGCTCCGTCATCTTTTAACGACTGATACTCTTCTGCAGAGTACCCCCAGAATTCCGTCAACACCTGCTCGGTGTGCTGGCCCATCAAGGGCGCTGGGCGCTCCAGGTTTCCTGGCGTTAAGGACAGATCAATCTCGCTGCGTTCGGCAGCGTAAAGGCCCAACTCCGGGTGGTCCAAAAACTGAAAATGCTCCCGATGTTTTAACTGAGGGTCTTGGAACAGATCGCTGGTATCGTTGACCATACCTGCAGGGATTCCCGATTTCTGCAATCTTTCCATTAATTCACGGGCGTCCCAATTCGCCGTCCAGAGGCCCATCAAATCGTCCAGATCGTCTTCATCGGCCTTCCGGCCCAACATCGTTGCGAAGCGTTCTTCATACGGCCAACCGGCGCCGTCGGTCAAAATCTGCTTTTGGAGTGCTTGCCACTGCTGGTCGCAGACGCACGCAATGGCAATCCAGCGGTCATCCCCCAGGCATGGATATGCCCCGTGGGGTGCCGCTCCAGGGTCCCGGTTTCCCCTGCGGCCCTGCTCCCGACCGTTAACGGCGTAGTCCAGCACGAAGGGCGCCGAAAAATGAATCGAAGCCTCAAGCTGCGACATATCCAGATGCAGTCCCTTTCCGGTCCTTCGCCGGTAATCCAACCCGGAGATAATGGCCGCCACAGCGAATCTCGGGACGATAAAATCGGTGTAAGCGCCATAGGGGTTGACCGGGTCGAGGTCGGGCCAGCCCGTAATGTGGGTCAGCCCAGCCAAGGAAGAAAGTACCGGTCCAAATCCGGGTTGACTTTCCATTGGGCCGCCACGGCCTAGCATGGAGGTGCTGAACAAGATGATTTCCGGGTTTGCTTGACGAAGTTCTTCGTATCCCAACCCCCATCTTTCCATAGTGCCTGGCGTGAAGTTCTCAGTCACTAGGTCGGCCCAGGCAACCGCTCGCAAGATCACGTCTTTGGCCCGGGGATGGCGCATATCTATGGTAATGCCGTATTTGTCCGTGTTGTAGTTGGCGAAGTATCCGCTTCGGTTTATACCTTCAACCCCGTCTTTGAACGGGGCGGCCCGGCGCAGGGTTTCCGGTCTTTTGGAGGATTCTATCCGTACTACCGTGGCACCGTACTCGCCCAGATACTTGGTAACCATGGGCCCGGCCACCACCCAACAAAAATCGAGAATTTTCAGGCCGTCCAGGGGTTTTGGGCCCGTTGATTTTCCAACCATTAAACAATACCGCCTTGCTTTAATACGGCCAGTTCCTCAGGGCTTAAACCCAGTTCTTCTCCGTAAATCTCCTGGTTGTGCTCACCAATTAACGGCGGCCGCCGCTGGGGGCCAACCCGGGCAGTGCCCATGGCGGAAACAAATGCGCCCGGGTGGGTTACCGTGGTGTTTATATCAGGGTGGTCCAACTGCTTGAAGTAGCCTCGGGCCTCCAACTGTGGATGCTCCAGCAAATCCCGCGGGGTGGCCACCGGGAACAGCAATATACGCCTTTCAACGCTCCCCTTGGTTAGCTCTTCCTTGGTGTGGGATTCAAAGAACCGTCCCAACGGCCCTACGATTCTGTCCATCATATCTGTCCCAACTTGACCGTAACCCATTTCCTCCCAGTTCACCGAATTCAAATATTCTTTTCCCATGCCCTCTTCGTCCAACCAAGCGAACAGAGCCCTGGTGCTGGCGGCCACGGAGCCCCCTTGGAGCATGTAGTTGATGTAAGCGTCTTTGCACCGCCAATTCACCCTCACCCGGGTCTCGGCAGCGGTCTGGCGATATACCCCCATCCGCTTGATGATGACGCCTTCAATGTCCCAGCTTTGTGGGGCGTGGGCCAGTGTCTTGGCCACCGCTTGCTGACAAGAAACGTCGACGTGTTGACCTTCTCCGGTCAACGCACGGTGGGCGTGGGCCAGCATCGCTCCGGTGGCGCCCGCCGCCGAGCCGTGGAGGTAGAAATGGGGAAACCCCAACCGTAGTGGCGCCCGTTCACTGTCCCCGGTTAGGGACATAAAACCGCCCAAAGCCATCCCGACAATGTCGGTGGCCTGGTAATGGGCATACGGACCGTCTTGCCCGAAGGGCGTTATCGACACCATTACCACGCCGGGATTTAGTGCCTGTAAGTCGGGATAACTCAGCCCCAACCCCGCCAGATACCCAGGCGGGAAAGACTCGATTAGAAAATCGGCTTTCGCCACAAGCTTGCGCAAGAGGTTACTGCCGTCCACCGTCTCGATGTCCAGCGTGATGCTACGTTTGTTGGCTGCGTAAGCCCACCAGAACAAGCTGTTTTCCGGGCGCACATCGTCATTGAAAAAAGGGCCCAATCTACGGGCCGGGTTGCCCCCTGGATGTTCCAGTTGAATCACATCGGCGCCCAAGTCGGCCAGCATCTTGCCGCAGAGCAGCCCTCGATCGTCGGTTAAATCCAAGACCCGGTAGGGGCTAAGAAGGTATTCGTCCGCAGCCTGTTTGTCAGCCATTTGAGAATCTCCCTGTAAGTTAAATCGAAGCAGTGAAGGTCGTCCGATTCCATGGTGCGATCACGATTCGAGCATCCTTTTTTGTTGGACAGCCGGTCTTTGACACGTAGTTTTTGATTGCCCGTATTTTGCCGAGGTTGATTGACCCATCTTTAGGCTCACGCCAGAGAAACTAGCTTACCTCAACAAATGATAAAAGAGTCAAATTTCCCGCCGATGTCGTGACGCCATTGCCACTTGATCGTCCAACACAGTTCCTAGTATTACAACGACGTATTGCCACTTGATCGTCCAACACAGTTCCTAGTATTACAACGACGGATCACAAAAAAGGGGCCTTGAGCACCTCTTCATGGCTGTTAGGCGCGTGGGCTGACAGCTTTGTGGTCTTGCGTTCCGCGAAGCGATTTCTGCCCCAAAACTGACCAATTTGAGAAAGCGTCGTTGTAATACTAGAACTCCGGCCGAAAAGTACCCTGACCTAGGCTGTCCCGATATACTGGGCAAGAGATTTAATAAATGGGTGTGGGAGGTTGAGGATGCTGGGAGTACGGTCGGCGCAACGAGGGCTGCTGGAAGCGGATCACCTGTACCTGGACTATGTGGGCCGGGGCTCCTTCTATGGCTTCCTGGCCTCCCTGCGGGGACAGCTATTTCGAGACGAAGAGTTCGCCGAGCTATATTGCCCAGACAATGGCCGGGATAGCGTGCCCCCAAGTCTGGTGGCCACTGCGCTGTTGTTGCAAGCCTACGACAAAGTCAGCGACGCCGAAGCCAAACAGCGGGCGGATTTTGATATCCGGTGGAAGGTGGCGTTGGGGATTGAGGTGGAGGACCGGCCCTTTGCCAAGAGCACGCTGCAGCTGTTTCGAGCCCAGCTGATCCTCCACGACCGGGTGCGGGCCGTCTTTCAGCGCAGCCTCCAATTCGCCCGGCAGACCGGATACCTGAAAGGACGCCGGATGAAGGTGGCGGTAGACACCACCTACATTCTGGGCCGAGGGGCGGACAAGGACACCTACAACTTGCTGGCCGACGGCATAGTCCAGGTAGTGCGGGCGCTTTCGGACCTGGATGGGACGCGGCCCGAGGAATGGGCCTTGAGACACGGTCTGGAACTCTACTTTGGCTCCAGTGTGAAGGGAGAGGCAGAGATTGACTGGGACAACCAGAAAGAGCGGCAAGCCTTACTGCAGAAGATAGTAGCCGATGCCGACCTGGTGTTGGAGCTGGCCCGTCAGGTCCAGGGTCAGTTCCCCGAGGAGAGCCCCCAGCGCCAGGGTATAGTGGAAGCGGCGGAGTTGCTGGGGCAACTGTTACTGCAGGATGTGGAACGCCAGGAGGATGGCCCAGCCCTGAAGGATGGGGTAAGCCGGGACCGCATCCCTTCGGTACACGACCCGGAGATGCGCCACGGCCGTAAAAGCAGCAGCAAACGCTTCGACGGACATAAGGCTGCGGTGGTGGTGGATACCGATTCCCAACTGGTGACCGCGGTAGACATCCTGCCCGGCAATGCCGGTGACAACACTGGAGTCCTGGAACTGGTGGAGCAGAGTGAGGAGAACACGGGCATAGCGGTGGAGGAGACTATCGGGGATGCGGCCTATGGGGATGGCGGGACGCGGCAGGCCTTTGCCGATGCTGGTCGGACTCTAATAGCCAAGGTGCCGGGTCGCCCTAATAAGGCCTGCTTCCCCAAGGAGGACTTCCAGATCGACTTGGAGGCAGGAACCTGCACCTGCCCAGCCGGTAATGTTACCCACACCCTGCGGACCTTCGGCACCCGGACCAACCGGTTGGGTCGGACCTACCTGGCCCGGAGTTTCCAATTCGACCCGGCGGTCTGCGGCGTATGCCCCCTGCGGTCCCAGTGCGTGGCGGCGCGGTACGGGGCGGGACGCACCGTAGCCCTGCATCCCCAAGAGGCGCTCTTGCAACAAGCCCGGGACTTCCAGCGGAGTGAGGGCTTTGCTGAATACCGTAGGCTGCGCCAGGCGGCCGAGCATCGCCTGGCGCGGCTGGCGCAACTGGGGGTCCGCCAATCTCGCTACTTCGGCCGAGCCAAGACCCGATTCCAACTACTCATGGCGGCCACGGTGGCCAACCTGACCCTGGTGGCTACCAAGATGGGGATGATATCTCCGGCTCCAGGCTCCTCTCACGATAAACCGGACCAGCAAGCCCCAGGGTCGCCCATCGTTACTACCCAATTCATATTGGCCGCAGCCAACTGGGTCACTCTTAGCCTCAGACTTACAGTCCACTGGTTATCCTCCACGCCATCCCGTCACAGCAGGGCTTTTCAGCCGGGTTTCTAGGGCACTTGGTGGGCCACGTTCTGGGCCATGTTACTGGCAATCAGCCAGGCCAGCCCGGACAAGTCAGCCGCAGATGCGTTGACTGGAAATCTCTGCGCAAATATAATGCGCTGAAATAACAAGTATTTGTAGAAACCGACTTTGAAACTGTCCCGTCCGGTGGTTAGCATCCACCTGTCTGGATTTTTATGTTTGGTTTGGTTGCCAAGCTAAACTGGGCTGGCAATCATTGGCTAAAACGCAACGGACCTGAACATTTCCCCAACTTCTCCCGTCGTAGGCCCAATTTTAAGGAGGCTCGAAATGTCCACTAGGGCACCGTTTATGAACTCTGCGTATAGCGGATATTATCACCGTGATGTACCCAAGGAAAACGATGAATTGACCCATGTAGGGCCAAATACTCCATGCGGCGAGTACTTACGGCGTTTCTGGCAGCCGGTGGCCTATTCCGACGAACTAACCGACCTCCCCAAGAAGCTGCGAATTCTGGGCGAGGACCTAGTTATTTACCGGGATTTCAATGGAAATGTGGGGCTGCTGGAGCTTCACTGCGCTCACCGAGGTACTTCGCTGGAGTACGGCTTGGTTTCACAGTGCGGAATCCGCTGCTGTTATCACGGCTGGTTGTTTGACCGGGATGGCGCAATTCTGGAAACGCCCGGCGAGCCAGAGGACAGCACATTGAAGGACCGGTTGTTCCAGGGCGCTTACCCCATTCACGAGTCCAATGGGCTAATATTTGCATATATGGGGCCCCCGGAAAACAAGCCTCAATTCCCGCTCTTCGACAGCCTAATACGGCCCGGTTACAAGATAATGCCCGGCCTGTCGTATGCCTATCCTTGTAACTGGCTCCAGATCGCAGAAAATGCCATGGATCCGGTGCACACGTCTTTTCTCCACACTATCGTCAGCGGGTCGCAGTTTACCGACGAATTTGGCGTCGTCCCCGAATTGGAATACGTGGAAACGCCAGCGGGTATGGTATACGTGGCGGGCAGGCGGGTTGGCGACAATGTGTGGACCCGCATGGTGGAGATGGTGCACCCCAACATGCAACAAGTAGCCCCGATTTGGGAAAACGGAAAGGACGTTCACTCATTCGACGGGCCTATGATGACCCGCTGGATTGTTCCAATAGACGACGAGAATACCATGCTAATCGAACTCAGGCACATCAGCGAAGAAGATGAGGTGACGCCAGCGTGGTGGGCTGACAGAAACACAATGCTGCCCGCCCAATTGCCCATCAGCGAATCGTTGGAAGAGCAGCAAAGACAGCCGGGTGACTATGAAGCCCAAGTAACGCAACGCTCTATTGCTATTCATGGTCTGGAACATTTGGGTTCTTCCGACCGCGGGATAACGACCTACCGCCGTCAAATCCGGCAGGGAATCCAAGCGGTTAGAGAAGGTAGAGACCCATTGGGCCTCAGC
The DNA here is from genome assembly GCA_963665155.2 of Dehalococcoidia bacterium. Classification (GTDB taxonomy): domain Bacteria; phylum Chloroflexota; class Dehalococcoidia; order Lucifugimonadales; family UBA3495; genus UBA1141. The sequence continues at coordinate 768,789 of OY761986.2, forward strand.
CCCGGCAGCGATATCCCCATGCCCACTTTCAGCAACGACGCTGTGACCGATTCGCCAGCAGCGGCAACGCCCGAAGATGACGTGAAGCTGATTAAAGATATTGGGCGCAGGTTGGTTGAGGAGTACATCGCAGACCCGCCCAACCTCCGACACTTGAAATAGATCGAGCAGAATCAGACCCGGTAGGTTGGAGATTGTTCGGTAAGGGAGTCCTGGACACTGGACTCCCTTATTAATTTTGTTAGATGTTGTTAGCCGAGTTGGGAGGAAAAGGTGTGAGCACTAGGCAACCGTTCTTGAATGAAACCTACGGCGCTTACCGGCACCGGGAAATCCCTCAGGAAGATGAAGAACTAACCCATGTGGGACCGGGCACCCCGGGCGGCGAATACCTTCGGCGCTACTGGCAGCCGATTATCTACTCGGACGAATTGACCGACCTTCCTGTCCGCACGCGAATCCTCGGGGAAAACCTAGTGGTATTTCGTGACTTCAGCGGACAGGTGGGTGTAATGGAGTTGCACTGTCCTCACCGGGGAACGTCCCTGGAGTATGGATTGGTGTCGGATAAGGGCATCCGTTGTTGCTACCATGGTTGGCTGTTCGATGTGGATGGCAAGATTTTGGAAACCCCCGGAGAGCCTGCGGACAGCACCATAAAGGACCGGCTATACCATGGCGCTTACCCGGTTCAAGAGCACGGCGGCGGTGTATTCGTCTACATGGGTCCTCCGGAAAAGATTCCGCCCTTCCCATTCTTCGATAGTTGGTCCCGGCCTGGGTATCGCATCTTGGCAGGCCCCAGGTACGATTACCCATGCAATTGGCTCCAAATCGCTGAAAACGCCATGGACCCCGCTCACACCGCATTTTTGCACACCATAGTCGGCGGCGCTCAATTCACCGCCGAGTTCGGCGTGCTGCCCAAGGAAGACTACATCGAAACTCCCCTAGGCATGGCCTACATTGCAACCCGGAGAGTTGGCGACAATGTATGGGTGCGAATGGTGGAAACCATATCCCCCAACGTGCATCAAGTGTCGCCTATCTGGGAGGACGGTCGTAAAGAGCACGGTTTCAGCGGCTCTATGGTGACCCGTTGGATGGTGCCGCGGGACGACCACAATACGATGCAAGTTGAGTTCCGGCACGTCAGCGAACAGGAGAGCGAGACCCCCAAGTGGTGGGCCGACGGCGTGATGATCCCTGGGCAGATGCCCGAAGGGGCCAGCGAGGAGCAGCGCCAACGCCAGCCCGGCGACTTCGACGCCCAGATTTCGCAGCGTTCCATCGCCCGCCACGGTCTTGAGCACCTAGCCACCACCGACCGCGGGGTGACCCTCTTTCGCCAAGATATAAGGCGGGGGATTCAAGCAGTGCGGGAAGGCCGGGAGCCCGATGGACTGCTGATACAGGAAGGAGAAATTATTCCGACCTATGCCAACAACAGGGTGGTCCGGACTCCTGCGGCCGCCAGCCAAGAGGAAGACGACGTATTGATTAAAGAAATCGGACGCAAGATTGCTGAGGAGTACGTAAATAGCCCGCCTTCGCTAGCGCTCTAAGCACCGGACCAACTAGACATAAGCTGCCGGGCGCCTAGTCGGCGGAGGGTCGAATTGAATCACAATCAGGCTTGGTAGGCGACGTTAACCGGGAGCCAACCATTCATTCGTATGTTTGGTGCGACCACGCCTTGGGCGCAATACCTAAAGGTCATGCGCTTCCGAGCCTGTTTCTTTAGCCGTGAAGGGGATCTCAGGCTCTATAGAGGGAAGACGATCGCTCACCCTTTCCTCAAGTCCAGCGGTGGTTGATCCAGAAGCGTGTGGCGGGCCATCGCCCAAAGTTTGTGCGTCACCTGTTTCAGGCAGTGGGCGGAATGGGTGTAGTAACGCAGTAGACAACCGCCGTTGGCCAGCGGAGAGGCAGCGCCGACGGAATCCGGGTCATCGGCAAACCAATCCGTAAACATACTAGCGGTCCCATGCCAATCGAAACCTCTCTCGCCGCATAGCAACATGGTCGCCACGTAAGACGCATTCTCCAATCCGCCCAAGCCCGAGGGAGTCCAGGCTTCCGGCTGGATACGAATCCGGTCCCGGCAAATAAGTTGTCCCGAGCGCATTACCGCTAATTCGGTGGTCAAGTTTTCGAAGAGCCACCTCTCGCCCCGAGCAACGCGCCCCACCGAAAATCCATCGAGGACGATGGCGCGACTGCCCGCTTGCATGTTGACCGATAACAATTGATTTAGCGACGAGCCAGGATGGGGAATCAGGTGGTCCGGTACATACTCCAACACGGCATCTTCAGCAAGATGCACGGTTGTTCGGTGAAGTGTTGGGCCTGCGTTGGTGCGGTAGACCTTGGTTGCCGATGGCGTGGTCAACACCACGTGAGCCCCCTCGGCTAAATCTACCTCGGTGGTGAGGCAATCCCCGCCGAGCAATCCTCCGGTGGGGTTTAACAGCATGACGCAGACAGCGCCGCTGCCGTCTAGTTCCATTGGCTTTGAAGCTTGTAGCGGCAATGTGAAGCGGCTATGCGTCAAGACAGTACGCAAACCGCGCCGCTGGAAACTGAGGCTGAGGTGACCGTTCATTATTTCAGTCGAATTGGTAGGGCCGCCTAGGCTTGGTCTGATTCACTAAGCTTGGTCTGATTCAATAGGAGGCTGTTGAGCAGGAGATTGGCCAGCAGGAAGCTTGGCTAGGACCCAATTTGCTACATCGTCCGCGCCTTCGCCGTCACGCAGGTTGGTGAAAAAGAACGGTCGTCCTTCTCGTACCCTGGCGGTATCGGACTCCATAACCGCTAGGTCGGCTCCCACGAAGGGCGCAAGGTCGACCTTGTTGATTACCAGAAGGTCCGAACGCGTTATTGCCGGACCCCCTTTACGAGGGATCTTTTCGCCCCCGGCCACGTCGATGACATAAATAGCTGTATCTACCAATTCCGGGCTGAACGTAGCGGCCAGGTTGTCTCCCCCGCTTTCCAAGAGGATTAACTCCAAGCTGGGGAACAGGCCGTTCAGATTGCGAATCGCTTCTAGGTTGACCGAAGCGTCTTCCCGGATGGCAGTGTGAGGGCAAGAGCCGGTTTCCACTCCCATCACGCGCTGGGGAGGCAGAACACCCTTGCGCACCAAAAATTCGGCGTCTTCCCGGGTGTATATGTCGTTGGTAATGACTGCGATTTCAACCCTGTGGCTCAACCTGCGGCAGAGAGCTTCCACCAGCGCCGTTTTTCCGGAGCCCACAGGACCGCCGATACCTATTCTGGTTGCTTGTTGAGTCATTTTTACTCTACCTGTATGTCCAGTCTCAATGCGTAGCCGATTTAACTCGGTCACGAACGGAACAAGCGTTGCCGCAGCTTTGCGTGACGCATGCCCGCTACTTCAAGACCGGGACTGAAGCTCCAAATGTCTCCCTGGTTCTTGCCCGATGTCTCACGGGCCAGGCTGGCGATTAACGGGCCCACCGCCCACAAGATTCTCTGAGCTTCCATCTGACCCAAGGGCAGCAGCCGGGTGGCTGCGCTGACAAATTGGGATGCCGAAGAGAAGAGGTAGGCGGCGGCTGCCTGCTCGGGGTCCCAGCCGATAATCCCTCCGGTTATCCCAAATGAAACCGAATGATGTCCAGGGGTCCCCGTCGATTCCACCGACTCCACAGCCTCCAGGTAATCGGCCACAAACGGGTCGTTGGTCAGAGTTGCGGCCACCCTAGCTGTTTGATGGCCCATCTGACGGCTGGCCTCCCGAAACTCCGCTACGTGATTTTGAGCATCCAATTCCCAGTCTAGCACCAGGCATCGTTCCAGGTCCCGTTGCCGGGCCAAGCCTACGGATAAAGCCACCGCCACGGCATCTGAGGGTCCGGTGCGGCCCTGCAAATGAGAGATCAAGACTTCTTTGACCCCGCTTGCGTCCCGCACAAGCCCCGATTCGACGTAGTACTCCAATCCGGATGAATGGGCGTATCCGCCAATTGGAAATAGGGCGTCGGTAAACTGGAGTAGGCTGACTTGTGTTGAAATACGCTCTTCCAACATTATCGCTAAAACAGGGAGGCTAAAACAAACTGTCTAAAATAGGGAGGCTAAAATAGACTCGCTAAAACAGAAAATATCGCTGGGCCATGGGGAGAATTTGGGCAGGCTCGCACCTTAGCAACTCGCCGTCGGCCCGCACCTCGTAGGTGTCTGAATCCACTTCAATGTTTGGCAGGGCGTCGTTGTTGACCATGTCGGCCTTGGAAAGAGTTCGGCATCCGCGAACGGCTTCGGCTCGTTTCTGCAAACCTAAAAATTGGGGCACTTCGGCCTCGATTGCCGCTTTCGATAGGAATGTCACGGAGGTTGCGTACCGCGCTCGGCCCATTGCGCCGAACATCGACCGGAACAACACCGGTTGAGGCGTGGGAATGGAAGCGTTGGGGTCGCCCATGGCTGCGCCAACAATGAATCCGCCCTTTATAACCACATCGGGCTTTACCCCGAAGAAGGCTGGGTGCCACAAAACCATGTCCGCAAGTTTACCGATTTCAATCGAGCCAACCTCATGAGCAATTCCATTGGCGATGGCCGGGTTGATAGCGTATTTGGCAAGGTAGCGTTTAGCGCGAAGGTTGTCGCTTCCGCGTTTCTCTCCTGCTAGAGGACCCCGTTGAGTCTTCATCTTGTCGGCCGTCTGCCAGGTCCGCAAAATAACCTCTCCAGACCGCCCCATCGCCTGGGAGTCGGAAGACATCATGCTGATTGCGCCTATATCGTGGAGAATGTCCTCGGCCCCAATGGTCTCGGCGCGGATTCGAGATTCGGCGAATGCCAGGTCCTCGGGCACACCGGGATTGAGGTGATGGCAGACCATGAGCATGTCCAGATGTTCGTCCATGGTATTGACGGTGAAGGGCATGGTGGGGTTGGTGGAGGACGGCAGGCAGTTGGCCTCGCCGCAAACCCGGATAATGTCCGGCGCATGCCCCCCGCCAGCGCCTTCCGTGTGGTAGGTATGAATGGTCCGCCCCTTGAATGCCCGGATGGTGTCATCCACGTACCCGGCCTCGTTTATCGTATCTGTGTGGATGGCCACCGAAATATCGTGGGCATCGGCTGCCATCAGCGCTGAATCAATTGCAGCTGGCGTGCTGCCCCAGTCTTCGTGGAGTTTCAAACCCATCGCCCCGGCAAGTATCTGCTCGGTCAGGGGCGCTTGGTGGGAGGCGTTCCCTTTGCCGAGAAAGCCCACGTTCACTGGGAGTTCTTCGGCCGCTTGCAACATTCGGTGGATGTTCCAGACGCCGGGAGTGCAAGTGGTGGCCTTGGTGCCTGTGGCCGGACCGGTGCCGCCGCCGATGAGAGTGGTGATGCCGGAGGCTAGGGAGTCCCAAGCCAGTTGGGGGCAGATGAAGTGGATGTGGGGGTCGATGCCGCCGGGCGTTAGAATCATTCCCTCTCCGGCAATAACCTCCGTGCCTGCGCCCACGGTCATGCCCGGCGTGACTCCATCCATAATATCCGGGTTGCCGGCCTTGCCTATGGCTGCAATTCGCGCCTCGCGAATGCCCACATCTGCTTTCACGATTCCCCAATGGTCCAATATAACGGCGTTGGTCACAACGGTGTCCAGAACGAGATCACGGAGAGCAGCCCACGTTGACTGTCCCATACCGTCTCGCAGCACTTTGCCGCCGCCGAATTTACTCTCATCCCCGTGAGCCGTCAGGTCGTCTTCAACTTCGATGAATAATCCCGTATCGGCCAGGCGGATGCGGTCCCCGGTCGAGGGACCGAAAAGGTCGGCGAACTGCCTGCGGGGTATATCCAGGCTCACGGTGTATCCTCCAAAAATCCGGCGACCCGGGCCCTAGCCAGCGCAGCATCGCAAGCTTCATTACCGGTGGCCGGGCCATCGGTCAGGGAGTTCAGGCCGTAGACTTCTTGGCGGCCTCCCAATTCTACCAAAGCCACAATTTTGTCGTCTCCGGGCTCGAATCGCACAGCGTTACCTGCCGGTATGTTCAGCCTCATGCCGAATGCGGCTTTACGGTCGAAGCGCAGGGCGCGGTTCGCCTCGAAAAAATGGAAATGAGAGCCAACCTGGATTGGCCTATCTCCGGTGTTGGCCACAATGATCTCCAGAGTCCGGTGCCCCTTATTCGCATTGATCGGAGCAGTAAGGGGTGTGTCGGCTAGGATATATTCGCCCGGAATCATAGGTTGATCTCCCTCCTTTTAAGCCTGGAGTCCCACCTAGAGGACGGGCAGGTACCTTGAGATCTCGTAGTCGGTCACCGTGGAGCGGTATTCCCGCCATTCAATCTTCTTGTTGGCAATGAAGCTGTTATGTATATGGTCCCCCAAGGCTTCCGCTAGAAACTCGCTGTTTTCGGCCAGGGTGATGGCTTCGCCCAGGCTGCTTGGTAGGGTTTTGATGCCCATTGACTGCCTTCTTTCTTCAGTCATTTCAAACACGTTGCCCACCACCGGAACATGCAGCGGGTAATCTTCCTCGATGCCTTTCATCCCTGCGGCCAACATTACGCTCAGGGCCAGATATGGATTGCACGCCGGGTCCGGTGCTCGGTACTCGATGCGCATAGAGCTTTCGTAACCGGGTTTGTAGGCTGGCACTCGAACTAAATCGGAGCGGTTTACGTGAGCCCAAGATGCGTACACAGGTGCCTCGTAACCAGGCACCAGACGTTTGTATGAGTTGATCCACTGGTTGGTCACCAAAGTGATCTCGGGGGCATGATGCAGGAGGCCCGAGATAAACTTTTTGGCCACCTCGGACAGATAATGCTCGTCGTCCGGGCCGAAGAATGCGTTGTTGTCGCCCTGAAACAGCGACTGATGGGTGTGCATCCCCGATCCGTTAACCCCGGCAAAGGGTTTGGGCATGAATGATGCGTAGGCTCCCCTCAACTGGGCCAGTTCTTTAATTACGAGTTTCGCTGTCATTACGCTATCGGCCATCGCCAATGCGTCGGTGTATTGCAAGTCAATTTCATGCTGGCCGGGAGCTGCCTCGTGGTGGGAGTATTTCACGGGAACGCCCATATCCGCCAGGATCAATACGGTGTCGCGGCGTAGGTCGCTGGCGGGCTGGATGGACAGTTGGTCGAAGTAGCCACTGTTGTCCAGTGGCACAGGGGTTTCCGAGTCCTTTAAGTAGAAAAACTCCAGCTCGGTTCCCACGTAGTATACGTAGCCCATTTTGGCAACTTTTTCCAGATTGCGCTTCAACGCATTGCGTGGGTCGCCGGCAAAAATATCGCCCTTGGGCCGTCGAATGTCGCAGAACATCTTGGCTACGGCGTTTTGTTGCGGTCGCCAAGGCAACAGGCTGAATGTATTGGGGTCCGGGAACGCCCGCATGTCACTTTCCTGATACCGGGCAAAGCCTTCAATGGCCGAACCGTCAAAGCCGACGCCGTGATTGATGGCGTCCTCAATGTCATCCACGTTTATGGCGAAACCTTTCAGGCGCCCTAGGATGTCGGGGAACCATAATCGAACGAATTTGACATCGGCTTCTCTGGCAGACTGCAAAACAAATTCCGTTTCGGCGGCGTTGCTGGAAACCATGGTGACTCCTCCTAAGTTTCTGTCCGTTGATTACTGGCTCTAAATTGCATGCTAGAAATAGTTCTCGCGAAGCTAATTGAGGTTCGGAACGACCAGGCTGTGTTCAGACCGCCAAATACTCGCGAACCGCATTGCGGTCAAGGTCTTTGGTATTTCCTTCTAAAACAATTTCGCCGTTCTCCATAACATAACAATGGTCGGCCACGCTCATCGCAAAGTCCAGGAACTGCTCAACCAGCAATATCGCAGCCTCTTGACGATCGCGTAGTTGATGGAGCAAATCTTCGACCTCCTGGACTATGTTCGGCTGTAACCCCTCGGTGGGCTCATCCAGAAGTAGGACTTTGGGCTTACGGACCAGCACCCGGGCGAGCGCCAACTGCTGTTGCTGCCCTCCGCTCAGGGTTCCGGCGGCCTTTGTCCGATAGGTTTTCAGAGCAGGGAATTGATCGTACATTGAATCCAAGGTATCTGTCTGACGCTCGGCTTTGGGCAGGGCCTCCAGGCCGATCATCAGATTCTCGTGCACCGTGAGGTAGGGGAAGATTTCTCGCCCCTGGGGAACGTAGCCAATACCGGCGACGGCTCGTTTGTTGGCGGGCCAGCCAGTCACGTCTTGGTCCTCCAGAACAACCTTGCCCATTCGGGGCCGGATATGCCCCATGATTGACTTGAGGAGCGTAGTCTTACCAACTCCATTACGACCCATTAAGCATACCGCTTGACCCGGAAGCAGGTCGATGTTGACCTCTTTTAGGACAACGCTCTGCCCGTACCCTGCCGAAAGAGACTGAATTGACAACATGTTGCTCATTTTCGCACGCTCCCCGGTCTTAAATGGGCTTGGGATTAGGGTCGAACTACCGGCTCGGCGGCATTCCGGTTCGTGGCTGCTTCAATTGTGTTTGGTGAAGTTTTGGCCTTCGCTTCCTGACGGGAGCCGTCCCGGCTGCGCCCCAGATAGGCCCGGACTACACGTTGGTCTTCCTGGACCATCTCCATGGTGCCTTCGCTCAACACCTTGCCTTGGTGAAGCACGGTCACGGTCTTTGAGAACTGTCTCACGAAATCCATATCGTGTTCCACCACCAGCACCGATCTTTCCCTGGCGATCTCCTGAAGAAGTTCACCAGTGCGGTCCCGTTCTCTTCGCGTCATTCCCGCCACTGGTTCGTCAAGCAATAGCAGTTTGGGGTCTTGCACCAGCAGCATACCTATTTCAAGCCATTGGCGCTCGCCGTGGGACAACACTCCAGCGCTCTTCTCCGATCTGTCGCTGAGGCTGATAAGCTCAAGGGTGGATTCGACGCGTTCGGACAGTTCCTTGGTTATGGGCCGGAACATGCCTATAATGCGGTTTCGAAACCTAGCGGCTGTTTCCAAGTTCTGTGAGATCGTCAGGCTATTGAATACGGACGGCGTCTGGAACTTGCGGCTGATCCCCAGCTTAACCACCGCGTGCTCCGAGCGGCGGGATAGATCGATGTTTCCATTGAACGTCACGCTGCCCTCGTTGGGTTTCGACTTGCCGGTGATCACGTCCAACAACGTCGTCTTTCCAGCGCCGTTGGGGCCGATTAAGAAACGCATTTCACCGTAGCCGATGAAGAAATCCAAGCTGTCCAAGACTGTGAAACCGTCGAAGCTGATGGTTAATTTCTCTATCGATAGGATGTTTCCCGGCGAAATTTGTTCGCTGTTCACCGTGGACGAATCGCTGGGAATAGCAGCCCCTTGATTGTGACCATTCTGGGTCATTGCTTGATACCTCCCCAAATGCTGCCAGCAATGCTGCTGACGGTGGCGGCCCGGCCGCGGGCTACGCTTACCCACTGAGGCCACTGCCAACCCTCGCGCCGAAGCAGTCCGATTATTCCCCGGGGGAACAACAGCACCGCTCCGATGAACAGCGCAGCCAAGAAAAAGGTCCAGATGTCCGGGAATGATTCGCTCAACAAGCTCTTGGCGTAGTTTACGACCACCGCGCCTATGATTGCCCCAATCAACGTTCCCCTGCCGCCCACAGCCACCCAGATAGCGACTTCGATTGATGGCACGATTCCCATCACAGTAGGGGATACTATTCCCACTTGGGGGGCGTACAGGGCGCCGCCAATACCTGCCAGACCAGCCGACACGGCGTACACGGCGGTCTTAATTGTCGCTGGGTCGTAACCGGAGAACCGCACCCTATTTTCGTCGTCGCGGACCGCCACCAGCAAACGCCCAAAGGGTGAGGACACGATACCAACGCATAGTAAGTAGGCACCTACCAGGAATGCGACGGTGATGAAATATAAGGATTGCTGGGTGTCGACACTGTACAGTGAATGTCCAAAAACCGAAGTGAGGTTGGTGAGCCCGTTGGTGCCCCCGGTGTATGGTTGCTGCCCGATAAAAAGAATGCTGATCATCAGCGCCAACGCCTGGGTAATCAGCGCAAAGTAAACACCGGTTATCCGGCTTCGGAAGACCAGGTAGCCCATCGCGCCCGCTAATGCTCCTGGTATAACCACGACCATTGCCAGGGCAAACCAGGCCTGTTCGAAAGGCGACCAAAAGAGCGGCAATTCCTCTAATCCGCTCCAGAACATGAAGTCAGGGAGCTCGCCAGCCGAAGCTTCGAGCTTGAGGAACATCGCGAAAGCGTAGGCACCCAAGCCGAAAAAGACACCGTGACCCAAGCTTAGCATCCCGGCGTATCCCCATATTAGGTCCAAGGACAATGCCAGAATGGCGAAGGTCAGAATCTTGCCCAGTAAGTTGATCCGGAAATCCGACAGTACCAGAGGCGCTGCGAATAGCAAGATAGCTAGAATCAGCGCCGGCGCAAATCTTCCGATTTGCTCCCTGGCGCCGCTGGGCAAATGTTGTGCAGCCTTGCTTACCATTAATTCTTCATGTGGTGATTCATGATGTAGCGATTCATGATGTGGCGATTTAGCATTGGGTTTGCCACTCGATTCACTAGTATTTCCACGAACGGTCTCATCGTCGAAGATCCGTCCTTTTCCGATCTAGTCATCACCTCTTCTAGCGGCCCCTCAACTGCATCAAGCCCTTGGGCTTCCACTGCAGGAACAGGATAACCAATCCGAAAACCAGCACCTTCCCCACCACGGCAGTCGTGGCGAATTCGAAGATGCTGTTGAACATCCCAATGGAGAATGCGGCCAAGATGGTCCCAGGAATTTGTCCCAACCCGCCTAGGATTACCACTATGAATGCGTCGACGATGTAGAAAGTCCCCATAGAGGGACCTATGGGACCAAGAAGAGATAATGCTGCTCCAGCGATACCCGCCATCCCGGACCCCAATGCAAAGGTCAAACTGTCTACCCGGTTTGTCGCCACCCCAAGGCTGGCGGCCATTTGCCGGTTTTGCATGACCGCCCGCGTCCTCCGGCCCCAGTTGGACCGGTACATGTACCAGAATAGCCCGCTAAGGCAAGCCAATACTAACGCCATTATGAAAATACGCTTCATTGGCAAAGTAAGGATGGAGGTGACACCTATGCCGCCAGTCAGCCATTCCGGCGACACAACTTGGACGTTGGGTGCGCCGAAGATACTTCGGGCTAATTGCTGCAGGACAAGGCCCACCCCCCAAGTCGCCAGCAACGTGTCCAGCGAGCGACCGTAGAGGTGCCGTATCAGGAGGCGTTCAATCACGAATCCGGCAGCACCCGCCGTCAAGAAAGCCAAAGGGAGGGAAATGAGAAAGGAGTACTCTGCCGCAGGCCCTCCGCTGAAAGATATCGCCGCCTGTTGGACAGAGTAGGTAGTGTAGGCCCCGATCATAATAAATTCGCCGTGTGCAAGATTTATGATGTTCATCAGGCCAAAGGACAATGCCAGACCCAAAGCAATCAACAAGAAAATAGAGCCCATGCTCAATCCATTGAATATTTGCAGGCCCCATGCCGCCGGGTCTGTCATTCCCGTATTTCCATATGCCGCGTTCCCTGACTTGTCTTTATGATGTGATGCCTAAGGTAAATGAGCACTATTACCAATACGCTGACCAACACGACGGAGAGAACCCCCGGCCACCTGTAACCGGGGATTTCCTCCATGGATAGCGCCTGTTGACGTGGGTATCCGTTTGGTGGACTTCCACCTCGATTAATTCTTGGATTAAGTTCCTTCAGACGTTAGTCGCAGGTGTTGGTTGTTGAGGCAGCCGCCGGTTTTACCTGTGGAACCTGCTGGCCCAGTCGTAGGTCTCCAGATAGGGGTCGGGATCCACGGGTCCACCGGAGTTCCACGTCTCTTCAATCTGCCCGTCGCCGCGTACCACGCCGACGCGGACGGTCTTGGAGACGTGTTGGTTGTCACCGTTGATAGTGATCAGACCACCCGGAGCTTGGAACGTGATGCCGCCAGCAGCCGCTTTGACTGCGTCTACGTCGGTACTGCCAGCCTTTTCAGCGGCGGCGGCCCACAGGTAGACGCCGAAGTATCCGGCCTCGATGGGGTCGTCGGTAACCCGGTCCGCGCCGTACTTGGCTTTGTAGGCGGCGACGAACTTTTCATTCTCGGGAGTATCCGTGGTCTGGAAGTAGTTCCAGGCTACCAGGTGTCCCTCAATGTTCTCGGCGCCGATGCCCCGAATCTCTTCCTCGGCTACGCTGACCGAAAGGGTTGGAAGGTCCTGGGCGCTAATGGCTGCGTCCTTCAACTGCTTGAAGAAAGCTACGTTGGAGTCGCCGTTGAGGGTGTTGAACACCACGTCGGGGTTGGCTGCCTGAATCTTGTTGATTACGGTGGAGTATTCGACGTGGCCCAAGGGGGTGTACTCTTCGCCGACCGCTTCTAAGCCAGCAGCCTCGAGTTGAGCGTTGATAATCAGATTTGAGGTGCGGGGGAAAACGTAGTCGGAACCGAGCAGGAAGAACCTGGTCTTGCCGTCTTCCAGCAACGATTCCACGGCCGGAACGATCTGTTGATTGGTGGTCGCACCGGTATAGAAGATATTGGGAGAGGTCTCCAGACCCTCGTACTGGACGGGGTAGAACAAGAGACCGTTAAGGCCTTCGAAAACCGGGAGCATGGCCTTTCGGCTGGCACTGGTCCAACCGCCGAATACGACGTCAACCTCGTCGGATTGAATCAGTTTCCGGGCCTTCTCGGCGAAGGTAGGCCAGTCGGAAGCGCCATCTTCGACAATGGGTTCCAGTTGCCTGCCAAGGACGCCGCCGGCGGCGTTAATTTCTTCAATGGCCAGAAGGGTAGCGTCCCGCACTGCAGTTTCACTGATTGCCATGGTGCCGGACAGGGAGTGGAGAACGCCAATCTTGATCACTCCGCCAGAACTGTCGCCAGGAGTAGTGATGGCTGAGCCTTCCCGGTGAAACTGAGTGGCCCAGTCGTAGGTCTCCAGATAGGGGTCGGGATCCACGGGTCCACCGGAGTTCCAGGTCTCTTCGATCTGCCCGTCGCTGCGTACCACGCCGACGCGGACGGTCTTGGAGACGTGCTGGTTGTCACCGTTGATGGTGACCAGACCACCCGGAGCTTGGAAAGAGATGCCGCCAGCAGCCGCTTTGACTGCAGCAACGTCGGTGCTACCAGCCTTTTCGGCGGCGGCGGCCCACAGGTAGACACCGAAGTATCCAGCCTCAATGGGGTCGTCGGTAACCCGGTCCGCGCCGTACCTGGCTTTGTAGGCGGCGACGAACTTTTCATTCTCGGGAGTATCAGTGGTCTGGAAGTAGTTCCAGGCTACCAGGTGACCTTCAATGTTCTCGGCGCCGATGCCCCGAATCTCTTCCTCGGCCACGCTGACCGAAAGGGTGGGAAGGTCCGCGGCGCCGATGCCTGCATCCTTCAACTGCTTGAAGAAGGCTACGTTGGAGTCACCGTTAAGGGTGTTGAACACCACGTCGGGGTTGGCTGCCTGAATCTTGTTGATGACGGTGGAGTATTCGACGTGGCCCAATGGGGTGTACTCTTCGCCGACCGCTTCTAAGCCAGCAGCCTCGAGTTGAGCGTTGATAATCAGGTTCGAGGTGCGAGGGAAAACGTAGTCGGAACCGAGCAGGAAGAACCTGGTCTTGCCGTCTTCCAGCAATGATTCCACGGCCGGAACGATTTGTTGGTTGGTGGTCGCACCGGTGTAGAAGATATTGGGAGAGGTCTCCAGACCCTCGTACTGAACGGGGTAAAACAAGAGGCTGTTAAGGCCTTCGAAAACCGGGAGCATGGCCTTTCGGCTGGCGCTGGTCCAACCGCCGAATACGACGTCAACCTCGTCGGATTGAATCAGCTTCCGGGCCTTCTCGGCGAAGGTAGGCCAGTCGGAAGCGCCATCTTCGACGATGGGTTCCAGTTGCTTGCCAAGGACGCCGCCAGCGGCGTTGATTTCTTCAATAGCCAGAAGGGTGGCGTCCCGCACTGCGGTTTCGCTAATTGCCATGGTGCCGGACAGAGAGTGGAGAACGCCCACTTTGATTACCCCACCCGAGCTCCCGGAGCCGCCACCGGTTCCGCCTCCCGTGCCGCCGCCGGATCCACCGCCTGTGCCGCCATCGGTTCCACCACCAGAACTAGACGCTGCAGTTGTGGGTACGGCTGTGGGCACTGACGTGGGGTCTGAACCACCGCACGCAGCCACGGCAAAAAGCACAACCACGGCCAGCATCGTCAAATACCTGTAAGGGTTGTTAAGAGCATTCCTGAGAATAGCCAAGTTGGTCCTCCTCGTTTCGTTCCCGGCCTCGATGCTTGCCGGTCATCTGTGTTCAAAGTAATTCTGCGGCAGCTGCTCCTGCCGGGATGGTTCGCCTTTCGGGGCTACCGGATGCAAGGTCAAATCTTCGTGAAAAGGCAGCAGCAGTTCATGTTTGGGATGCTGGAGTTCTGGCAAACTTACACGAATGTCCCGGTGCACCAGGATTCATCCAGCGGCTCCCAGATGTCCGCTCGGAGGAATTGCAAGCCTGTCAAGGGTTCGCTACCTGATTGGGTTGTGGACCGTTACCAGCTTTGTGCCATCGGGGAATGTGCCCTCCACTTGAAGCTCGGGTACCATCTCCGGCACACCCTCCATCACGTCCTCACGGGTGAGGATTGTCGCTCCGAATGCCATCAGGTCCGACACTGAACGCCCGTCTCGGATGCCCTCTAGAATTTCGGAAGTGATCAGAGCTATGGCCTCGGGATGGTTCAGCTTAAGACCCCGGCCACGCCGCCGCTTAGCCAATTCCCCTGCGGCAGATATCAGAAGTTTTTCTTGGTCCCTGGGCACTAGAAACAATTCATCAATCCATCGCGGTGCCCGAGGTATTCCCGCCAGTTGGCCATTGCCGCTAGGGCTATGGCATCTGTTGAAGGGCCATTCGCTCGGCTCTCAACGTTGCTGACGTGCTGCTTCGGCCCGGTCCGGCGGCGTTTGATCGGAACGCCCCCAGATTTACTCGACTCCGTTGATGCTATGCGCCAGATGTTGCGCCCGCATTACTTTTGAGTTACGAATTTATTTCAAGCTTGTTTCGGGATTGTTTCGCGAATGTTTCCAGTTTGTTTCCCATGTGATCCAGGGTCGCACGGGAACATACCCAGGCGTTTCAAAACAAAGCGTTTGAATCAGGACATGGATTGCCCGTGCAGATGACGATTAGGTGCCGGCAGCTTCAGGCTGATTTTCATCAAAGCGTCTAGGCTTTCAGAAAGGATAGTGCGCATCTGCCGGTCATCAATGCCAAAGAGTGGCGGTAGTTGCTAGTGGGGTGAGTTGTTGCCGGAGCGAATCGGGTATGTGTCGGGCTGGAACGGGACGGAACGGAGCGGATTCGGAAGTTAGGGAGACATTTAATACAAGCAGCCAATCTCTTTTGGAGTATTTTCGGTGGGATAGGGGATAAGTAGTACTCCCGGGGCAAAGAAGTATTTCAACTTGACTTCAACTACTGGATGGATACAGGCATGAATTGAGGCCAAACTTTTCGGATACTTTTGACTGATGCAGGGCGCTAGTATTACAACGTCAGTTCAGGGAGGGATGTGGGGTGATGCCCGCATGGCGGCGCGGCGCTTGGCATGGGAGCGTTTGGCCCGTTCGTTACTGTCCTGCGTATCCTCAAGCCACCGCAGCAACTCGGTTGGCCCGAACCGTTCCCGGGGCAGCATTTCCCGCACCACCCGGTAGACCTGCGGCTTCGTGATCCGGGGCATCTTTTTCCCCCCAAGCCTGTTGCAGGCTCAGCAGAAAAGCTCCGCCCAGCAGGCACAGGGCCACGTGGTGATGCCAGCCAGCCCAGGTGCGGGTCTCGTACTCGTCCAGGCCTACGTCGCTTTTCTCCGTCTCAAACTCCGTTTCTATACGCCAACGGGAGCCTCCCACGTATGCCAGGGTCTCCAACGGGGTATCCTCCGGAGCATTGGACAGGTAGTAGCGGGGTTCGCTGCCGTCCCGGTTCCGGCGGTAGACGGCCCAGTGGATTTCGCCGGGCTTGCGCCTGCTGGTCGGTCGCACCCTCTGGGCGCTGAAAAGGTAGCTGCGTGGCCCCTGGCTTCCCTCGGCCACCGTAATCTCACGCCAGGCCTCCTCCGGCAACTCGTCGCTGCGCTGCTCCATGGTCCGGCGCTGACCGTCTCGCAGCCTGGGTTTGCGGGGACGCCCGAATCCCTGATACTCCGCACTGGTCCAGGCAGGCTCCGGCGGCCACACCGTAAAGCCGGACGGAACGTCCAGCACGTACCACATCCCCAAGGCCGCCAGGCCCTCCCGGAAGGACGGCGACATCCCGAAGGCGTCGTCCGCCGCGACCCATCCAGCCTTCAGGTGGCCCCGCTCCTGCGCCCGCCCCACCATCTCCAAGGCCAACTCCGTCTTGGACCGGTAGCCCTGCCTATCCTCCGGCACACCCGCCGCCTCACACCGGTCTTTGTCCGAGGTCCAACTCTCGGGCAGATACAGCCCCTTGTCCACCAATGCCCGTCCCAACGGGCTGACATAGGCCAGGAACATCCCCGCCTGGCAGTTGGCCACCTTCCCCAGCCTCCCGCAGTACTGCCGGGCCACTCCCACCGACTTCCTCCCCTGCTTGGGAAAGTCGCTGCCGTCCAGCACCCACACCCCTTCCGGATGCTCCAGCCGGGTTCCCAGGTACTCCTGCAGCCGTCCTATAATCACCTCATCGTCCCAGGGAGAATCGGTGAGAAACCGCTGCATCCCTCGGGCTGACCCCGGAACCGTCTCCGACAGGTTCTCAGCGTTGCGCCGCTCCCCAGACTGTACCAGCAGGGCCTGGAGATAATGACCGCTGTGCTCCCGCGTCTCCCGGCGGCCAAACAGCGGCGCGAAGTAAGCGTGAAAATCCCGAAATGACCCGTACACCTGCTCGAAAGCTGCCGCATCCACATCCCCACCTCACCCGCCTATTCCCTCTCCAGCTACACAGTCATCCTATCAAACTAACTGACGTTGTAATACTAGGCTTCTACAAATATGTTGCGGGCGCGGAAGCTCTTGAAGGCATTTATGGTCATGTCCTGGCAGTCTTTCCCTCGCCTGGGCCTACCAGCGAAATGGAAGCAAAACCTGCAAATGGGATCAGTAGCCGGAGTCGTTGCTCCGGTTAGGTATCGTCTACCATCCTAATTTCTTCAAGGAGTTGACGCAGTTCCTCCGAGCCGGAACCAGGCGGCGCAGTTTTCAAGTAAGTCTCAATGTCGTTCGCTGCTCCTTGCTTGAATCCGAGGCGGTGTTTTACCAATCCCCGGTCTCGCAGCTCGGTAGCAAGTTGAGGCTGAATCTGCACTAACAGGTCAATCAAGCTCAGCGCGCGCTCGTAATTTCCTTGCTGTAAATAGATGCTTTTCAAGTTGCGCAGCATCCTGGTGAGGTATTCACGGTTGCTTATTGGATTCAAGAACTCCGGGTCCCAATCAACCTGGCTCTGGGTTACTTGGGTCAAGCGCTCGGCGCATTCGTCTTCGGAGAGCAAGATTCCCCGGTTGAACGGGTCAACAAAAAGCCCTGTTTCATCCCTGTGCCTCAATAAGAAGTGACCCGGCATTCCAATTCCCACTAACGGAATGCCTAGCCGCTTTCCTACCTCCAGGTAGACCAAGGATAAAGTAATGGGGATACCCAGTCGCCGCAATAGTACCTGGTTCAGGTAGCTGTTGCGAGGATCGTAGTATTCGTCTGTGTTGCCTTGCAGTTCAACCTCATCGAAGAGGTACTCACTGATGGTATTGAGTGTATATATTGTGTCCCGGTTCTCGCCCAGCCGGTGGGCAGCGCCAGCAGCCAAAGAATCCAACAAGCTTAGCTCATGCTCTAGGTCCAGACCGGGGTACTCAATTTGAGCAATCAAAAAAGCCGCGCGGGCAAGGTCAACGCCTGCATCGTCGGCGTCGGCTTGGGCCATTATCGAATCCCAATCCAACCCTTTGTCCATCGATTAGCGCCCTCGTGCGACCGCGTTCAGGATTCAACCTCAACAGTGCGACTCAAATCTATTGTGTACGCTGTCACTTACTGAGAAATGTGTTTGCCCTATAAAGCTTGTGCTGGAGTGAGGGCAGGCTCTTTTTTGAGGGAGCTAACCCGGCTCTTGATATAGTTATCGCCCATCCACCTTTCGATGGAAATCTCAGCCCTTTGCTGCATGGTGACATCGTCTTCGGTACCTACGTCCCTGGTGAGGAAACAATACTCCAGAGAGATGCCATTTGGGTCCAGGAAGTAAATGGACTGGGCCCATTCATGATCAACCACGTCGGTAACCATCAGCCCTTTGCCAATCAACTCTTCCCGCTTCGCAGTTAGTCCGGCCATGGATCCGGCTTCGAATGCGAAGTGATAGAAGGCTCCAGGAACTCCCAGACCTTTGTTGATGCCGGCGTCGTATTCTCCGGGGATCCCGGGCACGTCATTCGCTTCCATACACGCCAGGAGTTGGTCTTTGCCTGTGTCGAAGAAAATGTGCCTAACGTGACCGCCCTCTTTAATCTTTATGATGTCGCAACGGACGGCCTTGAATCCCAGAACGTTTTCGTAGAAATCTCGGGTCTTGTCCATGTCCAGAGTCGACAATCCGATGTGCGAGAAACTTTTGGGGGACATTGGTGGCCCCCTTTAAATGCATTTACGTTTTCGATTCTGAAGTACCTAATTTTCGTTTGATTGAGTGTATCGTTGCTCTAGAAGGCTGTCAATAAATGCCAAGACGAGCTCGGGCAGTTCGGCGTTAGAATGAAGTCCATTGTCGATACCAAAGACCACTTATTTGAACTCCGGAGCATAAGCGATCGTATCCCAACCTAGCTCTCTTTAACCCCTAGTAGGATGACGTTACATTCGTTCACATAAATATTTGCTGCTAGTTACCTTGGCCGGGTCTAATCGGAAGTTTCCTCCAAAATCCGCCGGGCCATCGCAAATACATTGTCGAACATTTCAGGGGTCAAGCGGCCTGTCAGGGTGTTGTGCTGGCTGGGGTGATAAGAAGCCAACAATGTAACCCCACCACCAAGTTGATGCGCCAGGCAGTGGCCGAATTTTGGGCGGGGCGATGGGACTGGTGCGCCTTGTGCCGCACGAATTCCCAGGTAGGCGTCGAAGGCAAATTTCCCAAAGGCCAACACAACCCTGGTATTTTTCAGCAGTTCCAACTCTTTGACCAAGAATAGGGCACAGTTGGCCCTTTCCGCAGGCAGTGGTTTATTGTCCGGCGGTGCGCAGCGCACGGCAGCCGTAATATAAGCGTCGCTCAGCAACATGCCATCGTCGCGGCATTGGGACACCGGGGAGCTGGCGAAGCCAAACCGATGGAGCGTGCCGTAAACCCAATCTCCGCTACGGTCCCCGGTAAACATCCGGCCAGTGCGATTTGCGCCGTGGGCCGCTGGGGCCAGCCCTAGCAGCACCAGCCGGGCTGTGGGGTCGCCGAAGCCGGGAACGGGCCTTCCCCAATACTCCCAGTCCTGATACATCAGGCGTTTTTCCCGGGCGACCGTTTCCCGGTGGTCGACCAAGCGCTGGCAGCGTCGACAATCGGAAACTGCTTCGCTTAACTCGCCCAACGTTTTGTATTCGGGGGCTCCATTTAGTCCCTCGCCGGCGTCTTCGACAGAATCTGGCTGGCGGCTAGTCAAGATGGTAAAGCTTGGCTACATTGTCCCGCACGATTTTTCGCTGGGTAACTGCAGGCAAACTACCCAACTGCTCTTGAATGATCTGCTGGGACTCGGGGAATAGACAGTCGGGATGAGGATAATCGGTGGCCCACATAATATTGTCCTCGCCCACCAGCGGGACGATTTCGGCTATGGACGCTTCTTGCTGGTAGGTGGTCATACCATTTCGGCGGAAGTAGTCGCTGGGTTTCATTGAGAAATTTAGCTTCTGCAATCGGTCTTCATACTCCACGTCGAACCGGTCCAAGATATATGGAAGCCAGGTAACGCCCGACTCGCCAAGCACGAATCGAAAGTCGGGGAATTTTTCGCAGGCCCCAGACATGATGATCGCTGAGAGCGTCTCGGCGCCGTCTACCTGGAATAGAACGGACCGGACGCCCACTATTTCCAATTTGTACTCCTCGGCCATGTGGTCGTCATCCGCCAAGCGGGCACCGGTGAAACCGGTGGAGTGGAAAGAGATGGGGAATTCGCACTCCTCAGCCGCCTCCCAAACCGGGTACCAGGCGTGGTGCCATAGAGGATAGGTTAACTTCTTAACAGGCAGGTCGCCGCCCTTCATCCCCATTTGGGCGCAACGCCTCACCTCTGCCGCAGCAGCCTCAGGGTCATGATAGGGTATGGCGGCCAGGGGAAAGAGCCGGTCCGAGTCTCCCCGGCGAGCGAAATCCACTGCCCAATCGTTGTATATCTGGAATACCCATCCCGCCATTTCGCCGTCTTGGATGCGCAGGTTAGTCCCTAGGATGCCGTAAATGAATTCCGCGTCCACTCCGTCCGTATTCAAGTCTTGTAAGCGCAGTTCAGGAGTTGAAGGGCGAGGTTGGGCCTCCCAGTGATGCCCGGTGTAAAACCCCAGGTCATACATCTTGTCTACCCTGGCGAGACGCCCTTTCTCATATGGGTTGAACCCGGGCCCCACGCCGTTCCACATACCCACGTCTCTACCGTCGATAAACCAGTGCAGACCGTTTTCCAATTCCTCAACCCGGGGGACAAGCAGCTTCCACTTGGCGGGTGCTTGAGACGACCATAAGTCCTGTGGGCATGCCGTCAAGTCAATGTGATTGTCCGAGGAAATTACTTTGTATTCCACGCTCTTCTCCCAAGTTTAATCGGCCACGCTCTCCCGTTTTGACCAAACAGGGGCTGCCACAACATATGGTGAGATTTTAACCCCACCCCTCATGCGCCGCAACAAGGTTTTACCCGGCGAGACGAGGTATGGAATGGCGTACACAACCAAGCACGAAATAAGGCACGAAATATTGTGTCGGAACAGGAGATGCGACAGAGTAACTGCCTTGCGCCAACACGCACTAGATTGATTTGCTACATGTCCCGCAGACGTATGCTCGCCATGCCCAAGAACCTTGACAGCACAGCCATTACCGCTACAATCAACGCACCGCAACCGGCCTGCGACGCATCGCAACCCACGCGCGTGGGCAGGAACATGCGATTCACCACCCGTGAGGATCGAGAATGAGCACAGAAGCTACAAACTTCACCGAAGAGTTTGTACAGTTAGATTACGGAAAGGTCTACTTAATGAAAGGTGGCACGGGAAAACCTTTGGTCATTTTTCAAGATGACCTGGGAAGCCCCGGCTGGATTCCTTTTTATGAGGAACTGGCCAGCAAATTCACGGTTTACGTCCCTTCACATCCGGGGTTCGGCAAGTCCGAGCGCCCAGATTGGATGCGAAGCGCCCGAGACTTGGCCTTAACCCACCTTTGGCTGATGAAAACCTTGGGATTGGACCGGATTTCGGTGGTCGGCATTGGTTTCGGCGGTTGGGTCGCAGCCGAAATGGCTACCATGTCCTACCACCAATTTGACAAAATTATCCTGGTGGGCGCCGTTGGTGTGCAGCCTACCGAGCGCGAAATTGTGGACCAGTTTCTCCTTTCAGGCGAGGAGTACGCACGGCTCTGCTTCCATGATCCCGCCGGATTCGATGCCTTGTACGGTGCGGAAACCTCGGCAGACCAACGGGAGGTGTGGGAAGTGAACCGGGAAATGGCGATCAGGTTGGCCTGGAAACCCTACATGTTCGACCAAGCACTGCCGCACTTGCTGGGCGGCGTGGACACATCGACTCTGGTAGTATCGGCCGGGAACGACAAAGTTGTTCCGGCAAGCTGCGGCCAGAGATACACTGATCTTATGCCCAATGCACGGCTGGAAACCTTGGATGCATGCGGGCATTGTGCTGACGTTGAGAAACCGGTCGAGTTGGCCGCATTAATTTCCGCATTTATCTCAGATAGTTAACGCTGTGCTGTCTAGACTTAGCAATTAAATCAATAGACTGGACTATAATCCGGTAACCAAAAATCCGGGAGGTTTGACTCATGCATCTGATGTATTTCACCGAGCAGCCCATGTCCGATTACCCCGAGGAGGAAGCGAGGAAAGCTGGGGGAATCAGCGCGCTGATGCTTTCCAACAAACATTTCGATGCCGTTGATGGTAGCCGATTGTACAATGAGCGGATCGAGGAGTACCTCTACGCCGAAGAAGTGGGTGTCGACGGCATCATGTTAAATGAGCACCATAATGCTCCTTTCTGCATGCAGGCCAGAATCAATATGTACGCTTCCATTTTGGCCGCCATGACCGACAGGGTGAAGATTGTACTCTTGGGGAACCCTCTACCCGTGTCGGAGAACCCCATCCAACTGGCGGAAGAGATCGCCATGGTGGACATGATATCCAAAGGCAGGTTGGTTTCGGGATTTGTCCGAGGCGGCGGATCGGAGCAACTCGCTAATAATACCAATCCCGCCTACAACCGTGAGCGATTTGAGGAAGCCCACGACCTGCTGATCAAGATATGGTCGGAACCCGGTCCTTTCCGCTGGGAAGGAAACCACTACCAATTCAGGGTCGTTAACCCGTGGGCCCTGCCTATGCAGAAGCCCCACCCGCGCATCTGGATTCCAGGTGTGTCCAGCATTGAAACAGTAACTTGGGCGGCAGAGCACAGGTACCCTTACATTTGTCTTAACACAACCATCCAGCAGACCAACAATATCTGGGACGTTTACGACCAAGCCGCTAAGCGGGTGGGATACGAGTCCGGCCCGGAACAAAGGGGATATCTTATCCGTTGCCATGTGGCCGATACGGAAGAAAAGGCCCTGAAAAACGGCAGGGAGTTCACGTGGATGCTGGGTGAGTTCACAGGCCTGGGTCACCCGGTGTGGTTTAGCCCTCCCGGTTATAGCTCGCCGGAATCACGGAGGCGAAGGGCGGAAACTCAGGTAACCCAGAGAGCGGATGCGTTCGAACAGCAACTAGCTACCAAAAACATAATCGCAGGGACACCGGACCAAGTTATAGCCAGCTTGAAGGAGATTTTGCAGGAGACTCGACCGTCGATCTTGGCCCTTTGGGGCAACGACGGAAAGGTCGATCATGCGGACTCCATGGACTGCATACGCCTGATGGGGCAAGAAGTAATGCCAGCCATAAGGGAGATCGGTAAAGATTTGGGCCTTGATAGCCCATTCGAGGTCGACTCGCCGGTAAGCCTAGCCCAGACACCCGCCAGCGAGTTGCACCCGGTGACCGTCTAGCCAGTTACAGTGCAGCCGGCAGGCAAAGTTGCTTCGTAAATTAACTTCGACATAGGGAGGCATTAACCAAATGACTACTGTGGGAACGGGAAAGCACACCTATGAGGTTATAGAGAACTGGGCAAAGTTGCCCCCGGGCGAAAGCTTCGGAATGGTCAGCGCAATAACCACCGACGCCGAGGACCGAGTCTTTGCGTTCCAACGGAAGGACCCGCCGGTGCTAATTTTTGACCGTGACGGCAATGTCACCAGTTCCTGGGGCAACGGCTCGTTCTTGTTTGCCCACGGCATTTTCATTGAAAAGGAAATAGTCTACGTGACGGACCGGGACGCCTCGACATGCATCATGTACACCTTGGACGGCAAGCCTATCCAAATGCTGGGCAGGCATGGAGAGCATTCCGACACGGGCTGCGAGAACCCGGGCGACCTGTGTCCTCGAGCCGCTGGCCCGTTTAATTACCCCAGCGAACTGGTCCCTTCGCCATCCGGCGACTTGTATGTGTCCGACGGCTATCGTAACGCCAGGATTCATCGGTTCAGTCACGACGGCCAATTGATATCTTCGTGGGGACAGCCCGGAAAGTCGGCGCCCACCGAGTTCCACTTGCCCCATAGCTTGATTGTCGACGGTGATCGCCTCATCGTATGCGACCGGGAGAATCACCGCATCCAACTCTTCACCCTTGACGGAGAGTTCATTACCATGTGGACCGACATCAAGCGGCCCATGGACATCTCCATGGACAGCGAAGGCCTGTACCACGTCAGCGAGGGTCAGGTGGACGGGGCGTCGGCCCGAATTAGCGTGTTGGATAAGGACGGGGGCGTGGTGTCTCGCTTTGAATGCCGTGGCTCAGGTCACGGTAGTTGGGTGGATTCCCGGGGGGACATTTACCTGGCAGGAGTACCGGACGCTATAGATAAGTACGTTAAGAAAGGCTAGCCGGGGCTTCTCCAATTATTTCCCGCTGCCGCCTGGGGTGGCGGCAAGCGCTTCGAACCACTTTTCAGAATCATCCGTTGTCCAGACTGACGGCGGGGGATGATTCTATTTCTTGTTCACATAAACAGGTGCTGAGGATTCCCTAGACGGCATCTTCATCGGGTGGTTCCAAGTCCATGACATCGCAGGCGAAAGGGGGCACATCAACACCTAATTTGATTGCTATGGCTTCCACCAATGATATGCTCAGGTGTCTGAGTTCCCTTGGGCTCAGTTCGGGCAGCCAGTCCAGCGCTTGGGCCAAGTCTACCCGATACCGCTGGGGGAATTTGGCGGATAGAGAGCCGATACAACGAAACCGCACCGGTATGGTGGGCATAACGCCGAACTGATTGGATGCCCCCGCGCCTCGGCGTTCTTCACTTCTCCACCAGTGGACGGTGGCCTCTACCAGCACC
This sequence comes from Dehalococcoidia bacterium, assembly GCA_963665155.2. Taxonomy (GTDB): domain Bacteria; phylum Chloroflexota; class Dehalococcoidia; order Lucifugimonadales; family UBA3495; genus UBA1141. The sequence continues at coordinate 793,526 of OY761986.2, forward strand.
GGGGCTGCGCGGTCCCGGATGCGATAATCAGGTTTACGACTGGATTCGAGGGGCATCGAACCCGAAGGTGGAAGGAAGCCGAGATCCCGGTCGGTTGACGGAAAGAGGGTTTTAGGAAAAGGGGATTCATTTTGAGTCTTAGTTGGTGGCGTCTTAGTTGGGCTCATGCTTGCCTCTGCTCAATAAATAGTTCTATCTACTGAGATTCGGTTTAATTAACTATGTGTCGGGAACCCAAACTCCGTGTCAGGAACAATCTGTCGGGAGCGATGCTTCGGGATTCATCTGTCATGGACATGCTAGGGTATTGACGTTAATCAGTTTATAAATATCTTTATTACGGAAGAGTTACCCCACAAACCCGCCCGCCCAGTGGTTCACAGCCAGTAATTAACAGCCAGTAGTTAACAGCCAGTAGTTAACAGCGAATAGTCAACTGACGCAAAGGATTTGAGCTATGCCTAGGGAAGAAGTCGTACCTGTAGACTCGGGGGCCAAAGCCTTCGTGGAGCTTCTGAACGCTCACGACGTTGACTGTATTTTCCTGAACTCAGGCACGGACACTTTCCCGGTCCAAGAAGCCGTCTCCAAATTCTCTGCCCACGGACGGCGAACTCCCCGGATCATCGTTTGTCCCGACGAGTTGGTGGCAATCTCGGCAGCTCACGGCCATTACTTGGTGTCGGGACGACCTCAGGTGGTCCTGGTGCATGTCGATGCCGGCACCATGCAACTGGGTGGCGGATTGCACAATGCCCAGCGAGGGCGAATAGGAGTGATTTTATGCGCCGGTAGAGCGCCTTTAACCTTGGAAGGCGAGTTGCCGGGTAGCCGCGACCTCTGGATCCATTGGATACAGGAGCAGATTGACCAAGCAGGCAGCGTCCGCGGTTTTTGCAAGTGGGACTATGAACTCCGGCGAAACGAGAGCATTCACCACGTCGTTGACCGGGCATTTCAGGTTGCGTCCTCCGAACCATCTGGCCCGGTTTACTTGACTCTACCCCGTGAAGTGTTGATGGAAGACGTTGAGGGCGTGCGGGTCTCATTGTCCAAAGGAAATGACGCCCCGGTCACTCCGGTGACCGATCCAGCGGCATTGAGGGTGATAGCCCAGCAATTGGCCAAGTCCGAGCGTCCCTTAATAATTACAGGCCACAGCGGCAAAAGCCCATCGGCGGTTGCTGGCTTGACCGAGGTCGCAGAACTTGTCGGCGCGCCGGTGGTCTCATCTTCTTCCCGAATGAATCTGCCAACCAACCACCCCATGTGGGCAGGAATCTCCGCCAGACCTTACCTAAGCGACGCAGACGTTATTCTGATAGTCGACTGCGATGTGCCTTATATTCCGGTCGAGGCTAAACCCGGCCCCGAAGCCAAGATTCATTGGATCGACATGGACCCGGTGAAAGAGAGCATTCCGTTATTCTCCTTCCCGGCCGATTCCCGCATTTTGGCCGATTCCGGAAAGGCTTTGCCGACTCTGGCCTCGTTGCTTAAAGAAGTAATAACCGGCGAAGACCGGAACCGGATAGAAAAACGCTTCCAAGCGGTCTCGCTCCAACATCAAGAAAAACGAGAGAACCGGCAGAAGTCTGCTGAGGCGCTTTCGGGAGAGAAGCCAATAGCCACCGACTGGCTTACTCATTGCATCAACCAGGCAATCGGACCGGACACCTTGGTGCTGGACGAAACCGTCACCAATGCGCCTTCAGTGGCCAACGCCTTGGAGCGCACTCTGCCCGGCTCGCTTTTTACCAGCGGAGGCTCCAGCCTGGGTTGGGGCCTTGGAGCGGGTTTGGGAAGCAAGTTGGCCGCGCCCGAAAGGGATGTTGTGGTACTGGTGGGTGACGGGGCATTTATCTACGGATGCCCTACAGCCGCTTTGTGGGCTGCGCAGGCTCACGGCGCACCCTTCTTGACCGTGGTTTTCAACAATCAGATGCACCACGCCACTAAACGGGCCTGGCAGGGCGGCTACCCTCAAGGCTATGGCCAATCTGCTGGCGAATTCGTGGGTGTGAACCTCACTCCTTCACCGGACTATGCCATGGTGGCCCAGGCTTGCCAGGCCTATGGTGAGTTGGTTGAAGAACCGGCTGAACTCGCCGGGGCGCTACAACGCGCCCTAGCAGCAGTAAGGTCCGGACAGGCCGCCGTCTTGGACGTGAGAATTCAGCGCCCCTGACCCAATACCCAATGACGTGCCCCCATAGACACAAATATAGCCGCAGCCATTAACGCTGCGGCTATATTCACCTATATGGTGCCGAACCACGCGACTCGATGCATCGATTGCCCACGCGATATCGATATTGGCGTTGCGTCGTTGGTGCTGCACGGTTGGAGTTGCGTGTCAGCAACCGATTGGCCTAAGTTGTTGACGACAGCGATAAAAATCGTCAGCCGTCATTGGGTCCGTAGATGCTGGGGTCATCCGGCCCCGTGGCTACAATGTGTCCCACAGCCCCCTTGAATAGCCTGCTCAAACTATGGTCCACGATTAAGTAGGTCCCCGGAACATCTATCTTGAACTCGACCATGACTGCCCCTCCGGATGGAACCATGGTGGTTTGCACGTTGTTGTGTGGGTGATCCAACGCCCCTTCAGGGTAGACCCGATCGAAAATCTCGCCGATTACGTGCAAGCTTGACGTAATATTGGGTCCTCCCACGCCGAAATAAAGTCGGACTGTGTCTCCAACGTCGGCCTTCAACGCATTGTCGCCGGTCAAAGCGCCTACGGAGCCGTTGAAGACAATATAGTCTGGCTCTTCGTTGATTAATTTCTCCATGGAAAATTGCCGCAGACCTTTGTCCAAACGATCCCCTTCCAAATAAAGGTCGCCCTGAACTACATAGAACTCTTTGTCAACCGGCGGTAAACCTTCAGGCGGTTCCACCAGGATCAATCCATACATCCCATTCGAGATGTGCAAGGGGATGGGGTTGGTCGCACAGTGGTAAATGTATATGCCAGGGTTCAAGGCTTTGAAATGGAAAGACGTGCTCTCTCCTGGATTAACGTTGCTAAGGGTGTGTCCCCCGCCTGGGCCATTTACGGCGTGTAAATCAATATCGTGGGGAAAGAGACTATCCTTGGGGTTTGTGATCGTCAGGTCGACCGTGTCGCCTTCCCGTACACGAATGAATGGGCCAGGCACCGAGCCATTGTAGGTCCAGTATTTATAGCCAATTCCGTCGTCCAACCGGGCTTCGACCTCTTGGATGTTCAGATCGACCTTCACGACTGCTGGGGTGTCGCGGTCAATCGGCGGCGGCACCGTTGGCTGCAGTAGCGGTGGCAGGTCCACCGGCTCAGCCGCCGTAACCAGCTTGGAGGTAGTGGTGCCTGCGCCCACGGCGGTCGCGTCATCATGTGACGATGAATCTGCCGGAAGTACTGCGGTGAGGGCATCGCCTTCATTCACCACGACTTTGGTGGATGCCGCAGAACTCCCGCAGGCTGTGAATAACACACCCACAAAAAGGCCCATCATTATCAGCAAAAATGGGAAGTAGTTTCCGGTACGCATAGTTGGTGCTCCTTATACGGTCGGATTCTTGGTTCGTTGCTAGACGTTCTCAATCGCTCTTCTATTCGGCGTGTTTAGGTGACTCGGCGTTCAACTCAGTCGCCGTTCAACTCAGTAGGGCGAGCGGCCCATCAAATAATATTCTATGGCATCCACCGGCTTTATTTCCTACGATGTATTTACAATAATTCACAAAGTGTGACAATCGAGTGATATTCACCGTCGCCAGCGTGGAAATCCCGTGAAAATCTTACGAAATAACCGGAAGATGGTCGGACTGTAGGCTCGAAGTACGGATACCCAATGATGGGTATCCACGGTTTTTTGCTATCATGGCGTAAGGCTTTATCAAAATTTAAATTGGAGCAATTGGGAATGGCAAGAAACGGTTTTAAGGTTATGGACTCGGACATGCATATCGTGGAGCCCGCTGACTTGTGGCAAAAATACATGGAACCCGAATATATCCAGCGGGCGCCAGTAGGTCTGAGTCGCCATTTCCGTGATTTGGGAGTGGAAGTGGAAGGCCGGGTGTTCCCAACGCCCAACAAGAGCTATACCAACGCCATCACTCCCATCATGGAAGAACAAATGGTCCTCTATAAGGAGTCCCAAGATCTTGGCTGGAATAGCGACTCCCAAGTCATGGCCATGGATACCGAAGGCATAGACGTAGCCATCTTATTCCCCAGCCGTGGCCTCTTCACGCTGGGTATCGACGGTATGGACCCTGGATTGGCGGCGGCCATATCTCAGGCTTACAATGCCTGGCTGTCCGATTTTTGCGGCCAAAATCCAGACCGATTGCATGGCGCAGCCATGATCCCTCCCCACGATGTGGACGAAGCGGTTAAAGAAGCCCGGCGAGCGGTCGAGGAACTGGGATTCAAGACCGTGTTCATGCGCCCCAACTTGGTCAACGGTAGAAATTGGCACGATCCATATTATTATCCCCTATGGGAGGAGATAGAAAGGCTGAACGTGCCCATGTGTTTCCATGAAGGCGGCAAGGTGGACCTACCCCAAGTGGGTTCGCAATTTGAGACCCACATGCTCTACCACACCTGTACCCATCCCTTCGGGATGATGCTGGCGGTGGTTGATGTGGTGGGCGGAGGCCTGCTGGAGCGATTCCCGGGTCTGACGATGGCGTTCCTAGAGGGCAACTGTTCTTGGGCGCCTTGGCTTCTGTGGCGCTTGGACGAGCACCAAGAAATGAGCGGTAAGTACGACCACCCCGACCTAAAACTGACCCCTAGCGAGTATTTTCGCCGCCAATGCTACGTGTCCGTCGAGTGCGACGAGATGCCAGCGGAGATCGCCACCAAGTTCGGTCTTGAGAACAACGTGGTTTTTTCCACTGACTATCCCCATGCCGACTCCAAGTATCCCAAGGCGGTTGACCGATTTCTGGAAATGCCCCTAACCGACGAGACCAAACGCAAGTTCCTGTGGGACAACTGCGCTCGCCTCTACGGTTTCTAAGGAACTGCCTTCGGCAGTAAGTGTGGTCTAGCCAGCGCGACCCTGTCGTTCTGACCTACTAAACCTTGTTATTTTGAGGAGCGCAGCGACGAAGAATCGCATTCACGAAAGGCACCCAAGCTCGAGGCTCATGCACTCTTTGGGAGAGACGACCCGAACTCACTTAACCTGGTTCGTTACTGCCCGGCCTTAATAAAATCCGCTACCCTCTCGGCAATCATGATTCCCTCGCAAAAAGGCCTGTTTGAGATGAACCCTGGCGTGCGAAGGGGCCTGGAAGGGAGGAGGCCACGGGATGCCGGCTGCTGGCCTCACCGCACCATCTGCCGCGCTCAGGACAAGCGTGATCCCGTTGCGGTACCCCTTCCGTGGCTCAGGGCACCCGGTGGAAGCTGTGGAGCGGCGCCCTCATGCGGCCGTGACCGCAGGTACCGTCCCGACCGCCCGCTGAGCCGTGTTCTCCATCTCCACCAGGCGTGCATGGACCATCCGCTTGAAGTTGCACGCCAACGCCTTCAGGTAGACGGCAAGCCGCACCCGACGGCCCCCTCGCACCCGCAAGCGCCCAAGCCCGTGGGCGCGCTTCAGCTCGGAGTTCGTTCCCTCGATCCCGGCCCTTATGGCATACCGCTTGCGCCACTCCTCGATGGCCTCGGCCCTCCGGCGCCGCTCGATGTTCACCTTCACCAGGTCCGCCTTGAGGACGTAGGCCCCCGCACGCCGGTCCAGCTTCACTGGGCAACGGGACCGCAAGGGGCAGGGCTCGCATGTTGTCCTGGCAAAGTGGACCTCTACCCGCTCCGGCGCATCCTCCAACTCGTGCTCCTCGATGGACGGGTGGCCGGCGGGGCACACCGTGGCCTGCTCCCCTGTGACGTCGATCTGAAAGTCCGCGGCGGTGAGCGGCGGTGGTCCGTCACCCTCTCCTTCGTGCGAGTTCCCCGGCGCCGACCCCGCCACCGGGCTCACCAGTTCCGTTCCCCGGCGCGAGGCTTCGAAGGCATTGCGGCCCGACCCCTACGCCGTGTCGGCGAAGAGCTCGTCCGGTCGGACCTTCCGCTCCGCGAGCCCGTCAACGACCGGCACGCTCACGTCGGTGTCGCTCCCACTCGAGGGGGTCACCTCCACGTGGGTGATGAGCTGGGTGGCGTTCTCCTCGTGGCAGGTCTCCGCCACCTGCACCTCGTACCCCTTCCCCTTGTGGCCGCTGTAGGTCACATCCGGGTCGTGGGGCGATTGCAGCGAGTCGGCGGACACCTGCTTCGGGTCCTTCAAGGCCACGGGCACCTTGCATTCCCCAGCATCGTCGTCATCGTCCCTGGGGTGCCCGTCCCGGTGTTTGCCCACATGGCACTGCTCCCGCAGCAGCCGCTCCAGCAGCCGGTACTCCTCCAGCTGGGCAGCAGTCGTGCCATGGAACCGGTCCACCAGCCGGTAGAGGTCCCGGGCACAGACCGAAAGGCGTCGCCGACCCTCCCCCGTGCGGGCGTCCTCGTAGTGGGTCGCCTCGTCTTCTTCCTTCAAATAGCGCCCTAGGAGGCCCTCCGGAACCCCAGGGCGAAGCTCTGGGTGCTCCCAGCGCAAGGCCCGCAGGAACAACCGCATCGTCTCACAGAACAGGCCCAGCCGGGTGAGTGTGGCGATGTTGCTCATGATGTGGGTGGAGTCCAGCCGTTGCTTTCCGGTGCGTATGCCCAGCGCCTGGATGATCCGGTCCGTGGTCTCCTGGAAAGCCAGCCGGCCACCGTCGTGCTGCATCAGGCGAACTCGGAAGTTGTGGAGGGTCTTCTGGGGCAGGTGGGTCTCCTCGATGTCCAGCCGCAGGGCGTGGTGCCAGAGCAGGTTGAACTCTAGTTGTTCCAGAGCTTCATCGTCGGTGAGGTTGAACATCTCTTTGAGGAGGTGGACCCCGAGGACGGTCTGCACCGCCCGGTTGGGACGGCCGTTGTCCACGCAGTACATGGGAGCAAAGCGCTCCTCGTCAATCAGGGGGAGCGCCTCGTTTCGGAAAACCTCGGCCCAACTTCTCTCCAGGCGCTTAGCCTTCTTCGGCGTCACCAGGAACTGGGACTGCCAGAGGCTCTCTTGCGGGTCTCGTATTCGGAACATCCTCCCCTCCCTCGGCCAGGCGCTGCCCCAACGCCCTTTCCCCACATTATCCTCCCATTGCCCCCGGAGGACGAGGGGTTTTTACGAGGGAATCAATCATGATAGTGGTCGCCGCCGTGTTGGCCCGGACCACATCGGGCATGACCGATGCGTCGACCACCCTGAGACCCTGCCCCCCGCGTACCCGGCAGTACTGATCCACCACGGCCATAGGGTCCGATTCCGGCCCCATCTTGCAGGTGCCGGATATGTGGTAGGACGTACTGACCGTGCGCAGTATCCATGCGTCCAAGGCGTCGTCTGTAGCCAAATCTTCGTCGGTTGGCGTAACCCGCTGCTCCACCCAAGGGCCGAACGCCCCGTCTTCCAAGAGTTGAACGGCAAGGCGAACCGCTTCTCGTAGCCTTTCCCGGTCCCAAGGGTCTTGCAAGTATCTGTAGTCCATCTCTGGTTTGGCTTGTGGGTCTGCCGAGGTTAGCCGCAATTCTCCCGAACCTTGGGCCAGGTATAGCCCACAACCAATAGTATGGGTCGGGTCTTCGCCTTCAGGGATTACGGTATTTAACGACGAGGGCGACAGTATCATGTCGTTGGGAGTCGACGAGCCTTCGGCGGTGTACCGGAGGCGGACAGCCCTGCGGCCCAGCGTATCTTCCGGCAGTGCGTCCTTGGCGGAAAACCGCACCGACAGGTTGGGGTGGTCCCGCATGTTCTGACCCACGCCGGGCGAGTGCTGAACGAGCGGTATGTTTAGCGGCCGCAACTGTTCTTCCGGCCCCACGCCTGAAAGCATAAGCAATTGGGGTGAAGCTACCGCCCCGGAGCACAGGATTATTTCGCTGCCACGGACTTCATACTCTTCGGTGCCGCTTTCCGTGTTGACCTCAACGCTAACGCCCACCGCTCGGGTCCCTAAAAACCGGATTTTTGTTGCTGATACGCCAGCCCTGACTGTCAAGTTGAGGCGATGCCGTACCGGGTCCAAGTAGTTCAGAGCCATGCTCATGCGCACGCCTTCGATATTGTTTTCCGCTCGCAAGCTTATTCCGGTGGAGTCTGGGTTGTGGTTGTCCGGGTACTCGGGGAATCCGTGGGTCACGCAGGCCTGGTAGAAAGCTTCCTGTAGCGGCGGCCAAGTCTCCCTCGGGTGTCGGCGTACTGGAATCGGGCCTTCGGTGCCGTGGAAGTCATCCCGGAAATCTTGGTCATTTTCCATCTTGCGGAAGTAAGGCAGGACCTTCAGGTAGAACCATTCGTCGTTCCCCCATTCCGCCCACGTGTCGAAATCTTCGGGTGCGCCGCGGATGAAGGTCTGGCCGTTAATGGCGCTGGATCCTCCCATAACCTTGCCGCGGGGCACGGGCATGGGCCTGGATTGCTCGGGAGTGGCGGTGCCTTCGAAGGACCAGTTGAAGGGCGAGTCGACGGCCCGGGCTTCCAGGTTGATCAAGCCCTATCCGTATTTGAGGATGGAAGGCAGATGTTGAAAATCGGGGTAATCCTGACCCGCTTCCAATAACAACACCGACCGACCTGGCTCCTCGGACAACCTCGACGCCAGAGCGCACCCTGCGGTGCCGCCGCCCACGATTACAATGTCATATTCCATGCTGTGCTCCCTGGATTCGTTACTTACACAAAGGGGGAGGGCATCATGCCCACCGGCACTTCTATCAACGTGGGTGCGTCGTTGGCGGCCAAGACGTCACGCAGCGTCGATTCCAAACCCTCGGCGCCAGACACTCTTATTCCCCGTGCTCCGTAGGCTTCGGCCAGTTTCACAAAATCAGGGTTATGCAACTTCGACCCGATTATCCTGCCCTCGAACCGGTTTATTTGGTCCCGCATGACATTGCCGAAAGCGTTGTCATTGAAAACAACCACAACGGCGTTAATTTCGTGTTGCACCGCGGTGGCCAGTTCTTGAGAGTTGAATAAAAATCCGCCGTCGCCCGACAGCACCACCACGGCTTTGTCCGGCTGAGCTACCTTGGCGCCTAGGGCCGTGGGGTAAGCGTAGCCCAGGTTGCCTGAGTAAGAAGAGGTTAGGAAGGTCCTCGGCTCATAGACTGGGAAATAAGCGCGGCTATAATAACCGACCTGAGTCATACCAGCCACCAGGATACCGTCGTCGGGCATAGCGGAGCGCACCGCTCCCAGCAATGAAGCTTGGGGTTCGGCGGTTATCGATGCCTCTGCCCTGGCAGCTTTTTGCGCCGCTACCTCGGAACTCCGGTCAGGCCGGGCCGAGCCTTGGCTAGACAGTGCGCCGTATAGCTGTTCCAATGTGCTGCTGGCGTCCCCCAAGATGCTGAAGGTATCTTCGTAATTGCGGCCAAGCTCCTCTTCGTCAACATCTATCTGGATGATCTTTTGACCTCCCAGCAGACTGGGAGTGCCCATCCTGGTACCCACCGCCAGGATAATGTCGTGACCAAATGCTTGGGCTATGTTGTCGTTTCGCAGCCACAGAGCCCCCAAGGCCAAAGGATGCTTGTCCGAGATTGCGCCCTTGCCTTCGGCAGTTGTTATCACCCCGGCTTGCAAGTGCTCGGCGACTTTCACTAGGGCCTGGGTCGCTCCTGAAGATACTGCTCCGCCACCGACCCAAATCAGGGGATTTACCGCTTCGGTCAGCATTTGAGCAGCTCTTTCGACTCGCTCTCTATCAGCTTGAACCTGTCTGGGTTCTTCCGGCTCCCTCAACTCCACGTCGGCCAACTCGGCCAAGGTCTCCGGCGGCACCTCAATCTCCACGGGACGGGGCCGCCCGGTCTTCAGTTGACGGAATGCTTCGTGGACTGCTTGCGGAATGTCTGCAGGGTTTAGTACCCGCTGCGCCCATTTGGTCACCGGCTTGATGGCATCCAACTGGTCGTCGACTTCGTGAAGCATTCCCCGGTTGACGCCGATTAGGTCGCGCTCTATTTGCCCGCAAACAACCATGATGGGAGAAGAAGCGGCGTAAGCGGTACTGATGCCCCCGGATGCGTTGAGCAGTCCCGGTCCCGGCACCATCAAAGCCGTCCCGATGCCTTCCCCTCCGGCTCTAGAGTAGCCATCGGCCATGTACCCAGTAGCTTGTTCGTGCCTGGTTGTTATGAACCGAATACCCTGCTCCTTATAAAGGGCGTCCATAGCATGGTATAGCTGCACGCCGGGCAGACCGAATATGACCCGTACCCCTTCAAGGTACAGGGATTTCATGAGTGCTTGTCCACCGGTCATTTCAGCCATAAATCATTCCTCTATTTGGAACGCACCGCCACAAATCGGGTGCGCCGCTTAGATTTGGTTGCTGTGTTCGTATGCCACTGATTAACGGGTATGCTGCGGTCTTTGGCCGTTCGAACCAACTTACAATCAGGTTTAGGTATTTGTCCGCTTTCGGTGAGAGCTGGGGAATTGCGGTGTACTAACTCTCGTCATTGTCCGAGCCAGACTCTCCTGGCAAGGTTTTCAATGCCCGTTCAACAGCGTCGACGGCTCGAAGTCTCAGCGATTGGGGAAGTTCCGTTGCGAAAGTATGGCGTGGGACGAAAATAAATTGAGGACGGCGCAACTCCAGCCTGGCGCACCAGCGGCAAACACCAGCGAAATTGTGCCATCTTTCCAAGTGCTCACACCAGCACTTCAGTTCATTCCTTGTAATCGACAAAATACCAGCCTGTTATCAAATGGATCAGGATTTTGGACTCTGGGACGGGGTCTATTCTCCGGGATAATCCGCGAGCGCAAAAGGACCGAAGGGAGTTCCTGCCGCATCGGCTCGGCTGCCGACTTGTAAGTCATCTTGAACGGCACGGCGGTCAGGTTAAAAGGCTATTTGTTCCGCTTACCTTCTGATTTCTGTTGGTTACCTTGATGATTTTCTCAAGAGATTTCGTGGCTAGATTACCCCATTCAAACCGCCCGGTCTAGTGTACCAGATTGGAATTTCATTCTAGTAATCGTTGGTTGGCCTATTGTGATGGGACCCACGTGGCGGAATTGAGGCAGCCAGCATCATCGTTGTCCTCCCCGTTCCAGAGCGCGGTCCAGATTGAAGGCAGCGCTGATTAGAGAAAGATGTGTGAATGCTTGAGGGAAGTTGCCCAGCGCTTCCCCGGTTGGCCCTATTTCCTCGGCGTAAAGCCCCAAGTGGTTGGCGTAGCTAAGCATTTTCTCGAACATCAAGCGGGCTTCATCCAGACGAGACCGGTCGCCCCATCCGGCGCGGGTGAGGGCCTCGACCAGCCAGAAAGTGCAAATATTGAACGTGCCTTCTTTGCCGGCCAACCCGTCCTGCGCTCGTTCCGTGTTGTAACGGTGGACTAGGCTGTCGGAAACCAGTCCACCTGATTCCGGCGAGCGGTTGATCGCATCCAGAGTGCTTAGCATTCGGCGGTCCGTAGGGGAGATAAAAAACACCAATGGCATGATCAGGTTTGAGGCGTCCAGAACGTCACTGTCATAGGATTGAACGAAAGCCTGCTTCTCGGCATTCCAGCCGCGCTCCATTATCTCTTCGTAGATCTCGTCTCTGGTCTTTAACCAGAGATCTCGGTCGGACGGAAACGAGCGCTTTTCGGCCAAGCGGATGGAGCGGTCCACAGCGACCCAGCACATGACTTTGGAGTAGACGAAGTGCTTCTGCCCGCCTCTGACTTCCCAAATCCCTTCGTCGGTCCGATGCCAATTACGGCAGACCCAGTTGGCCATCGAGCGCACTTGGGTCCAGAAATCATAGGAAATGGGAGTACCGTATTTGTCGTACAGGTAAATTGCGTCGATAAGCTCGCCGTAAATGTCCAATTGCAGCTGGCCATAAGCGCCGTTCCCAATACGAACCGGCTTGGAGCCTTTGTAGCCGTCCAGATGCTCCAAGGACTCTTCACTCAGCTCACGCCGTCCGTCGATGCCGTACATGATCTGTATCGAACCGTCGGAATTCACGTCCTTGGTGCACTCTTCGACCCAAGCCATAAACTGGCCCGCCTCCTCGGTGAATCCGATTCGCAGCAGGCCGTATAGGGTGAAAGCCGCATCACGTATCCAGGTGTACCTGTAGTCCCAGTTTCGTACACCGCCGAGTTCTTCGGGAAGACTGGTCGTGGGCGCTGCGACGATGGCGCCGGTATCTTCGAAAGTAAGCAGCTTCAGGGCCAAGGCGGAACGCTCCACCATCTCCCGCCAGCGGCCCTTGTAGTTGGACTTGGAGAGCCAGTTTCGCCAGTAGTCCACCGTGGACCTGAATAAGGAGTCGGTTTCAAGTCTGGAGAGGGGCGAACAAGGGTCTTCTATCCCCGGATCGACCGCCCCCAGCACGAAATTTACGATTTGGCCTTCGGTCAGCGTGAACTCGGCAACAACGCCGCTACCTTCCTTCTGGATGGGTACGGCAGTCGAAAGTTGCAGGCAGGCATTTTCAGAGCGAAACACCGCCCCGCCAGGCGTAATAGTTGTTACATGGCTGTCTCTGGCGTAATTGAACGCTGGTTGGCACTCCATCCGGAAAGTCATGGACCCGCGCACAACATGCACACGGCGTATTAGCTGGTGATGCCCAAGTTCGCCCTCGCTTAGCCCCACAGGCATGAAGTCTATTATCTCTCCGACGCCATCTGTCGAAAGAAAGCGAGTAACCAGCACATTGGTTTCGGGCCAGTATATTTGCTTATGGGTAGCCGCTGCAGCGATTGGTGAGATCTTACAACGGCCACCTTTTTTGTCGTCCAGGATCGCTGCGAAAACACTGGGAGAGTCGAAGTGAGGGTCGCAGAACCAGTCTATGGAGCCGTCCATCCCTACCAGTGCCACGGTGTGCATATTGCCGATGATGCCATAGTTCTCGATTGGTTGATACGCCATCCTTTACTCCTCAGGTATCAATGCCAGTTGCCTGCCCTGCCCGGCGTAAGAGAGGCGAGGACGAAATCCCCCAACCCCCTTTAGCAAAAGTGGGGCTATCGGCTCTCCACCGCAACGGAGGAAGAAAAGTCCCCCTTTCTAAAAGGGGGGTTGGGGAGATTTTATCTCCGTATGCGCCAAATCACTCCAAAGGCGCTACTTCGACGTAAACCTTGACCGGCCCTGCGTCTCCGGTGAGGAGATCAAAGGCCTCCTGGTAATTTTCTAAGCCTCTGACGGGGTGGGTCAGCAGCCTTGATAGCCAACCCGGTTGCTGGGCTTCGGCCATAGCCAAGTCGCGCACTGCTAACTGGTAATGCTCCCGGTTCGCATTTACCGAGCCCACCGCCACCTTGTTGCCCAGAACAAAGCCTCGGTTGATGGAATCGGCGGGGACTTCCACCTTGCGATCGCCGCCGGTAACGCTGGTCAGGATCAGAACGCCGTTTTTTCCCAGAACATCCATTGCCTCAAACACCAACGGGGAATACCCCGTTGCTTCAAGAATCAGGTCAAATGGACCGTACTTGGCTGAAGCATCCTTTAACGGCACCTTGCGAGTGGTGGTATAACGACCGCCCAACGTCTCGACCAAATCCGAGTTTAAGTAAGGGGGTTCCTCCAGACCCAATGTAATCACGTCCAGGCTTCGCAAGCGGAGAACCAAGGTGGCCAGCAGCCCGATGGGGCCAGCACCCAAGACAGCGGCCATGCGGGGTTGCCAAACCCGCAGCCTTCGCTGGATTTCATAAGCCTGGGAGATTGCTTTTTCCACCACGCTCAGGGGTTCCACCAATACTCCCACGTGACGCAAGCCGGGCGGCAATTGGATCAAGCGGTCTGCGGACACCACATAATACTCGGTCAAGAAACCGTGGACCAAGCTTATGCCGTGCTCATAGTAATCTTCGGATGTCGTCAAATCAGACATGCCGATATCGTCGTAAATGCTGTCTCCGGGCTGTCGAACCAGCGCGACCACGTAATCGCCCTGCTTCAGTTGGGTGACATTAGAACCCACTTGCTCAACCACACCAAAGTTCTCGTGCCCCGGTACTAAAAAGTCGTAGCCAGCAGGAGGCGCCCCGTACGCGCCAGCAATTATTTCCCGGTCCGTACCGCAAAGCCCTACTTGCAGCACCCTAACTAGCACCCCTTTTCCCTCTGGAATTTCTTCTAGGGTGGGCATGGGCAACTGAGTCATGTGGGCGGTGTTGGGTTTACCGGGGAACACGCCAACGGCTTTCATGTATTTTCCTTTGGTACCTTTAGTTGCCGTTCAGTTAATTATCCTGCAGCGAGAAGGCATTGAGGATGTGAGCATTGAGGGTGTCCCCATGGGCCTCAAATCTGAGATCGAGTGGTTCTGGTAGCATGGACCCTAATTCCCCTTTATGGACCCTAATTCCCCTTTTATGAAGCGGAGGTTACTGCCCTGGCCTTTTCTATACCAGGCCAATAACCTCCAGGGGCTCATCCCGATGGTTATGATCGGTCGTACAGGTCGGTTCCGCAATAGGCGAGGACGGCCAAATTAATGATCCCGGAACTTGGGCATGCCTTTCTCGCTAATAAGCTTCAACGAGGTTGCGGTCTTCTCTCTGGACATGAGGCCGCGATTGGTGAGCATCAGGTTGCGAACGCCAGCGGTTTTCATTAGCTCCATCTGCTCGGCAACTCGCTTTGGGCCGCCGACGATGTTCTCCGCAGCATCGATGTCGGGAGAGTATGCGTATCCTGAACGGTCCGGGGCGGACTCTGCCGCGACATAGGAAGGTCTTTGGGGTTCCACTGCTCTCGGAGTTCTTCCATCTTGGAGTAGGCCTGGTGGTGGGCGGGCAAAAACTCATCATATGCTTGGTCGTCGGTCTCCGCCAGGTGCATCTCTCGCCACACCCATATCTGGTCAAGGTTCTTTTCTACGGCTTCTTCGCCGAATCCCGCTGCGGACATCGTGTCCCGGTAAAGTTTTATTTTCTCACCCACCGAGTTAATGGAGTTGGCCCGAAGTAGAATGGGCCGGCCAATTTTGGCCATCTCTATAATCGAGGCATCTTGGATAACTGCTCTAGCTAGCGGCGGATGGGGTTTTTGGTACGGCCTGGGTCTGATCGATGGGAAAGACACTTGCCAATATTTTCCTTTGAAGTCCAAGTTATCCGTAGTCCATGCTTTGAGCAAAAGTTCCTCTGCCTCTTCCATCTGCTCTGCGCCGAGACCGGGGGTGGAGCCGAACCCGACGTACTCATAGGCGTTGTAGTTAGAGCCCTTAGCGGTCCCCACCACCAAGCGTCCCTGGCAAAGGTTATCCAGCAGAGCCGTCTGGATGGCGACCCGGACCGGGTTGTGCAGCGGGAGTTCGAGTATTCCGAAGCCGAGTAGCACCCTCTTTGTCTTGACGGCAACAGCGCTGGCGAAAACCAGAGGGTCACCGTAGACGCACTCCCCAGTGAAGTAGTGCTCGGCGAACCAGATAGCGTCGAACCCTCCTGACCGTCCCTAGAATCGTCGAACTTGATGGGGTAGAAAAAGTGACCGAACCGCATGATCCCTCCGCTGGAATTCGCCGTAGCCTGACGCTCTTGTTTTAGGATGTCACCACGGGGTCTTTGGCAGCACATTGTACTACACAAGCCGGTCGGTTTAGCGGCGGTCCTACTGGGGCGCAATCGTACAGGGGATCGAGGCACTGTGGAGAATTCGTCAGATTATCGCGCAGGCATATTTATTGGCTTTTCGGGTCGGCAATCACCACCATTGCCTTGATGGAATGGCAGAAGGTAATAGCCCCGGCTTGTGCGGCTACCCGCCTGAGAGGATAATTGCGCTAATGGAAGCTCCTATCCGATGCACGCGGACAGCAGACGGGGTTAATATCGCCTAGTGGACCCTTGGCAGCGGCGAGCCTCTGGTCTACATGGCGGGGTCCCCTTGGTGCCATGTGGAACTCTTGGAGGTCCCCGAATGCGCCCAATGGTACGACCGACTGTCTCAAGACCCGATGCTGGTCCGCTACGATGTTCGTGGCACGGGATTATCGGACCGGGAAATTGAAGACCATTCCTTGGATGCCCATCTTCTAGACGTGGAAGCGGTAGTCGAGGCAATCGGTGTGGACAAATTTGCCTTGTTTGGCGCTGCCAGCGCAGGGCCGGTCGCCATTGCGTACGCAGCCGCAAATCCGAAAAGGGTGTCGAGCCTGGTATTGTGGTGCTCTTGGGCCAAAGGATCCGAAATCCTCTCTCCCAGATTAGTCGCTTGGCAGGGGTTGCTGGACCAAGATTGGCAATTGATGACCGATACCTGCGCCCACCTCGCTTTGGGTTGGTCCGAGGGAGCAATCGGTCGAAGAGCTGCGGAGAATCTCCGGGCCAGCGTTACGCCAGAGGTTATGAAGTCGGCCCTAGACGCAGCAGGCAGCATAGACCTAACGGCAATGCTGCAAAATGTAGAAATTCCAACCCTGGTATTTAGCCGTCCGAAGATCTCGTGGATACCAGCCGAGTCGGCCAGGAACCTTGCCGCCAGCATTTTGGGTTCCAGGTGGTCCATTCTGGACGGCGAATCTATTGCCCCCTACTTGGGCGACACCGCGACTATAATCGCAACGCTCCGCCAATTCCTAAAATCGGACAGTCTAACTTCTGATAATGAACGTTCCGGTGGTCCTCAAGAAGCAAAACAGGGAGCGCAAAGAGCAGTCCATCCAGGCCCAGCGACCCGAAAATAATCCGATGCCTTGCTCCCAAGTGGCCTAACGGAAAGAGAGGCACAAATGCTCATCATGGTGGCTAGTGGCGAACCAACCGTGAAGTTGCCGAAGAGTTGGTTTTGAGCATCAGGACCGTCGAGCGCCATATTGGCAACATTTACTCGAAGATAGGCGCACGCGGTCGGGCCGACGCCACCGTTTTCGCGCTAACCCAAGCATGATTCCCTCGCAAAAAGGCCTGTTTGAGATGAACCCTGGCGTGCGAAGGGGCCTGGAAGGGAGGAGGCCACGGGATGCCGGCTGCTGGCCTCACCGCACCATCTGCCGCGCTCAGGACAAGCGTGATCCCGTTGCGCTACCCCTTCCGTGGCTCAGGGCACCCGGTGGAAGCTGTGGAGCGGCGCCCTCATGCGGCCGTGACCGCAGGTACCGTCCCGACCGCCCGCTGAGCCGTGTTCTCCATCTCCACCAGGCGTGCATGGACCATCCGCTTGAAGTTGCACGCGCCAACGCCTTCAGGTAGACGGCAAGCCGCACCCGACGGCCCCCTCGCACCCGCAAGCGCCCAAGCCCGTGGGCGCGCTTCAGCTCGGAGTTCGTTCCCTCGATCCCGGCCCTTATGGCATACCGCTTGCGCCACTCCTCGGTGGCCTCGGCCCTCCGGCGCCGCTCGATGTTCACCTTCACCAGGTCCGCCTTGAGGACGTAGGCCCCCGCACGCCGGTCCAGCTTCACTGGGCAACGGGACCGCAAGGGGCAGGGCTCGCATGTTGTCCTGGCAAAGTGGACCTCTACCCGCTCCGGCGCATCCTCCAACTCGTGCTCCTCGATGGACGGGTGGCCGGCGGGGCACACCGTGGCCTGCTCCCCTGTGACGTCGATCTGAAAGTCCGCGGCGGTGAGCGGCGGTGGTCCGTCACCCTCTCCTTCGTGCGAGTTCCCCGGCGCCGACCCCGCCACCGGGCTCACCAGTTCCGTTCCCCGGCGCGAGGCTTCGAAGGCATTGCGGCCCGACCCATACGCCGTGTCGGCGAAGAGCTCGTCCGGTCGGACCTTCCGCTCCGCGAGCCCGTCAACGACCGGCACGCTCACGTCGGTGTCGCTCCCACTCGAGGGGGTCACCTCCACGTGGGTGATGAGCTGGGTGGCGTTCTCCTCGTGGCAGGTCTCCGCCACCTGCACCTCGTACCCCTTCCCCTTGTGGCCGCTGTAGGTCACATCCGGGTCGTGGGGCGATTGCAGCGAGTCGGCGGACACCTGCTTCGGGTCCTTCAAGGCCACGGGCACCTTGCATTCCCCAGCATCGTCGTCATCGTCCCTGGGGTGCCCGTCCCGGTGTTTGCCCACATGGCACTGCTCCCGCAGCAGCCGCTCCAGCAGCCGGTACTCCTCCAGCTGGGCAGCAGTCGTGCCATGGAACCGGTCCACCAGCCGGTAGAGGTCCCGGGCACAGACCGAAAGGCGTCGCCGACCCTCCCCCGTGCGGGCGTCCTCGTAGTGGGTCGCCTCGTCTTCTTCCTTCAAATAGCGCCCTAGGAGGCCCTCCGGAACCCCAGGGCGAAGCTCTGGGTGCTCCCAGCGCAAGGCCCGCAGGAACAACCGCATCGTCTCACAGAACAGGCCCAGCCGGGTGAGTGTGGCGATGTTGCTCATGATGTGGGTGGAGTCCAGCCGTTGCTTTCCGGTGCGTATGCCCAGCGCCTGGATGATCCGGTCCGTGGTCTCCTGGAAAGCCAGCCGGCCACCGTCGTGCTGCATCAGGCGAACTCGGAAGTTGTGGAGGGTCTTCTGGGGCAGGTGGGTCTCCTCGATGTCCAGCCGCAGGGCGTGGTGCCAGAGCAGGTTGAACTCTAGTTGTTCCAGAGCTTCATCGTCGGTGAGGTTGAACATCTCTTTGAGGAGGTGGACCCCGAGGACGGTCTGCACCGCCCGGTTGGGACGGCCGTTGTCCACGCAGTACATGGGAGCAAAGCGCTCCTCGTCAATCAGGGGGAGCGCCTCGTTTCGGAAAACCTCGGCCCAACTTCTCTCCAGACGCTTAGCCTTCTTCGGCGTCACCAGGAACTGGGACTGCCAGAGGCTCTCTTGCGGGTCTCGTATTCGGAACATCCTCCCCTCCCTCGGCCAGGCGCTGCCCCAACGCCCTTTCCCCACATTATCCTCCCATTGCCCCCGGAGGACGAGGGGTTTTTACGAGGGAATCAAGGCTTGGTTTAGGCCAGCCTGCCTGCGAAAAGCTAAGTGGTTTCCCGCTAAGTGTTTTCCCACATCGTAGGGCGCTAATGCGCCCTTTTTTTCTGCCAAAAATAAGTGGTTACACGGATGGCCCGCAACGGCGAAACCCCTAAAGTTGGCCCATAAGGCAAAATTAGAGGAGCAGGTAAAAATGACCATTACTAAGATAAACATGTCGCAGGTTGATGAGATTGCACGCAACCTCGGCGCAGCGGGTATACCTCCGGAGTTTGGGGTAGACAATTCTCGGATGTTGATCAAGACGTGGCGAAAACTTGCCCTAGGCAATCCGGTGACGATGGCCGAGGTGGGCCAAATCTCGGAGGATCTGGAAATCCCGTTTGGACAGGTCGATGAGTTTCTCCGAGGGGCAACCGAAAGAGACTCGGATGACAACATCGTTGGGTTAATGGGCCTTTCTTTGAATTCGCAATGGGCGCACCGATTTAAAGTCAACGGCCAAACCCTCCGCACCTGGTGCGCCTGGGATACTCTGTTCCTTCCGGCCATGGTGGACTCAAGCGTGGTGATCGAATCCGAAGCTCCGGTCAGTGGAACCACTGTTCGCCTAGAACTCCGGCCGAAAAGTACCCTGACCTAGGCTGTCCCGATATACTGGGCAAGAGATTTAATAAATGGGTGTGGGAGGTTGAGGATGCTGGGAGTACGGTCGGCGCAACGAGGGCTGCTGGAAGCGGATCACCTGTACCTGGACTATGTGGGCCGGGGCTCCTTCTATGGCTTCCTGGCCTCCCTGCGGGGACAGCTATTTCGAGACGAAGAGTTCGCCGAGCTATATTGCCCAGACAATGGCCGCGATAGCGTGCCCCCAAGTCTGGTGGCCACTGCGCTGTTGTTGCAAGCCTACGACAAAGTCAGCGACGCCGAAGCCAAACAGCGGGCGGATTTTGATATCCGGTGGAAGGTGGCGTTGGGGATTGAGGTGGAGGACCGGCCCTTTGCCAAGAGCACGCTGCAGCTGTTTCGAGCCCAGCTGATCCTCCACGACCGGGTGCGGGCCGTCTTTCAGCGCAGCCTCCAATTCGCCCGGCAGACCGGATACCTGAAAGGACGCCGGATGAAGGTGGCGGTAGACACCACCTACATTCTGGGCCGAGGGGCGGTCAAGGACACCTACAACTTGCTGGCCGACGGCATAGTCCAGGTAGTGCGGGCGCTTTCGGACCTGGATGGGACGCGGCCCGAGGAATGGGCCTTGAGACACGGTCTGGAACTCTACTTTGGCTCCAGTGTGAAGGGAGAGGCAGAGATTGACTGGGACAACCAGAAAGAGCGGCAAGCCTTACTGCAGAAGATAGTAGCCGATGCCGACCTGGTGTTGGAGCTGGCCCGTCAGGTCCAGGGTCAGTTCCCCGAGGAGAGCCCCCAGCGCCAGGGTATAGTGGAAGCGGCGGAGTTGCTGGGGCAACTGTTACTGCAGGATGTGGAACGCCAGGAGGATGGCCCAGCCCTGAAGGATGGGGTAAGCCGGGACCGCATCCCTTCGGTACACGACCCGGAGATGCGCCACGGCCGTAAAAGCAGCAGCAAACGCTTCGACGGACATAAGGCTGCGGTGGTGGTGGATACCGATTCCCAACTGGTGACCGCGGTAGACATCCTGCCCGGCAATGCCGGTGACAACACTGGAGTCCTGGAACTGGTGGAGCAGAGTGAGGAGAACACGGGCATAGCGGTGGAGGAGACTATCGGGGATGCGGCCTATGGGGATGGCGGGACGCGGCAGGCCTTTGCCGATGCTGGTCGGACTCTAATAGCCAAGGTGCCGGGTCGCCCTAATAAGGCCTGCTTCCCCAAGGAGGACTTCCAGATCGACTTGGAGGCAGGAACCTGCACCTGCCCAGCCGGTAATGTTACCCACACCCTGCGGACCTTCGGCACCCGGACCAACCGGTTGGGTCGGACCTACCTGGCCCGGAGTTTCCAATTCGACCCGGCGGTCTGCGGCGTATGCCCCCTGCGGTCCCAGTGCGTGGCGGCGCGGTACGGGGCGGGACGCACCGTAGCCCTGCATCCCCAAGAGGCGCTCTTGCAACAAGCCCGGGACTTCCAGCGGAGTGAGGGCTTTGCTGAATACCGTAGGCTGCGCCAGGCGGCCGAGCATCGCCTGGCGCGGCTGGCGCAACTGGGGGTCCGCCAATCTCGCTACTTCGGCCGAGCCAAGACCCGATTCCAACTACTCATGGCGGCCACGGTGGCCAACCTGACCCTGGTGGCTACCAAGATGGGGATGATATCTCCGGCTCCAGGCTCCTCTCACGATAAACCGGACCAGCAAGCCCCAGGGTCGCCCATCGTTACTACCCAATTCATATTGGCCGCAGCCAACTGGGTCACTCTTAGCCTCAGACTTACAGTCCACTGGTTATCCTCCACGCCATCCCGTCACAGCAGGGCTTTTCAGCCGGGTTTCTAGAGGTAAACCCGGACGGAGTTATAGCAGTTAACCCGGTTGGTGCGGTGGTAACCATAGCGACCCTCGAACCCACGGTCCACGATGTCTCGACGGTGGAAGCAATTTGGAGCAATTTCTGCTATCAGGTTTTCTTCTTCCCAAATAGACAAGAGGCCGAAGCATGGGCCAAAGGCAAGAGCAACATCGCAATATTGAGTGTGGAGGAGGGTTTCGAGGTCGGACGGTTGGCCTTCGTAGAGCTTCGGATGATTGCCCAAGGGTTTAGCTTATGAAGTGCGAACTATTGGAAGAAGATTAATCTGGGCCAGTGGGCAGATATTAACCCCATTGGCCGGACCGGCTGCCTTCAAGCAATTGAGGAGATAAATAGCATAGATAGGGTCACTTTGGTTTTAGCGGGTGCCATCAAGTAACCGGACACACAGGGGGACCTCATGTACGAAGATTCGGCAATTCAACCCGATCGATATAGGCGGCGAGGCATCCTAGCAATAGGCACAGTAGCCCGGGTTCTCGTTGGCACTGGGCTGCTATCTGGCGATTTTCGATACACCATTCCATTGGGATTTGGCCTGGCATGAGGCCATGTTGGGGTTGTTGGGCTTACACAGGGCGACCATTTTGGGAGTATTCCTATGGAAGGCGCTGGCCCGAGCAGATGCGCCGATCCGGGCCCCGGGGCTTCTTGGACTGTGCGTAAATACTGGAGTTGTATATGCATTATTTTCGATCCCTTTCACTCGTGACGCTATTGCATTGTTCCTCGGCAGCAGCCTCCTAGTGGCAGCGATGCGAGGTTACGCTGGCTGTGAGGTAGCCGCCATCTCCAACTGGCTCCTCCGACGGGATGACCAAGTGGGGTGCGTGCTATTTTCTCCGCTGGACGCCGCAGAGGAGCGTCTTTCCCGTAGATCAAGCGAAGCTCATCTCTAGGCCGGCCATCTTTGATCGACATGTTCGGAAATCCGGTGGTAGGTATTAACAGATTTTTGAGAGTCTTTTATAGGAATGTAAGATGTTAACAATCACAATAAAATCAGCGCTGACTTGTCCCAAGTGCAAGTATGAGCAAGAGGTGGACATGCCCACAGACGCCTGCCAATTCTTCTACGAATGTGTCCACTGCAATTCCGTGCTTAGGCCCTTGGACGGAGACTGTTGTGTGTTTTGCTCTTATGCGGACAAAATATGCCCCATTAGGCAATTGGAGACTGCCGAATTTGGTAAACTCGATCTGCAGGTTTATTAGTGCTCACTATCGGTGCAAACCCATCAGATTCCCACCACCAGACCTTGGTAGTTGTAATTTTAATGGGCGTGACCTGAATCGATCTGTGTGGAGAATATCTTGGACGAGAAAGCAATCGAGAAACTGTTGGTAGGTGACTGGGCGTCGGGCCTTCGCGTAACTACGATGCCTCAGGCGATGGGTCGCCTCGGCATCATTGATGAAGTGGATGCCAGATGGCATGCCGCCAACGCGATTTACGATCTGTGGCAATCCGTTTTGGCGTCCCCGGAGAAATTGCAAAGTACCGCTTCTGCCATCGGTCTCACGGATGTTGCCCAAGTGGGGGCCTTGTCTCAACGCTGGCTGGAACAGGTGGTGACTTGAGGACGGGCTTCCATACTCCTCACAGACAACGAGAAACTTTTGGCCAGATATATATGGGTACTCCACCTACAGGAGCTACCTTTATTTCGGCCGGAAGATATTGCGTTGGCGCTGGAATTCCCGGCCCAAGAGGTAATTAACGGAATCCAAATGTTGACTCGGCTGGGTTTCTTAACTAGCTCCGGAAGCCCTCCGAACAGCGGATACGTCTTGGCGGAAGACGCTGAAAGATTTCAAAAAGGGTTGGGCTTCTCATTCCACACGGTGACGCTGGACAATCAGGAGACATTCGGGATTCCTTGAGCGATTGACTTCTTGTTGCTGGTCAGCAGCCAATACCGGGAACACCGCATCAAGCTTGATGACGCCTGCGCTCACTGTGTTGAACGTATTCAGATCAAGGCCCACCGGGGCCAGCTTCTGAGGGTATTTCCGGAGGAATGTATTGTCTACCAAGGGGGCAGTTGAGGCCAGAACAACCTCTTCCGGTCGGAAGAGCACTTGAAAGCTTGGTTTGGGGGTAACCTACCGTTGGCTGGGAAGTGGATGCCCGTCAGAGAATTCAAGGAAGCGTTTTGCCGAGAATCTATTTGATTTTGCTGGGTCCTGAATTCAATTTGCGGTGCAAATCATCTTATATTATCGGGTGGCTAAAATGACAATTTTTGGTGCATTCTTGCTGGCTCTGGGTATTGGCTGGCTACTGGATTTCAATACCTGGCCCTTTCTGGTCATAGCAGCAGGGGCTGCCTATATCGTTTCCGGCATTTTCGGGCGAGGCGGGTCTTCGGCTTGGCTTCTTCCGGCTTGTTGCTATCCGGGTTTTTGGTTTGGGCAAGAACCGGAGCGCAGGCCAGTGCGTAGGGAAGACCAACCGGAGCATCGGGGATAGTTACCGGTTATTGGACTCGGACATGGGCGGTCCCGGTCCGATCTACCCGAATCCCGGTCGAGCCTGCCGATACTCTGAGGCTCAAATAAATCAGTCAAACACCTGGTTCAAGTGCACCACATTTTCTCTGCGTAGACTGAGAGATCAGTCCATTACTAGGACGCACTTGCCGGTGGTGGCTCCGTCGAATGTGCTGAAAGCTTCCACCGCTTGGTCCAAAGAGTAGCGGTGGGTTATGTGCTTTTGTAAGGGCACTTTTACGTCTACCATGAACCTTGCGATCTCGATCAATTCCGCTTTGCTGAATGTCCAGGACCCAAATATGGTAATCACCTTGAAAATGACGTCCTTATTGAAATCGATGGATGCCGGACTGCCTACTCCCACGTAGCAACAACGTCCGAAGGGGCGGAGGCACTGCAGAATCTGCGCCCGGGCTGTGGGATTCCCAGAGGTCTCAAGAGCCGCCGAGGCACCCGTCCCGCCGGTCAGCGCTTGGATTTCCGCTACCGGATCAGACTCCCGGCTGTTGATCACATGGTCGGCTCCCATCTCTTGGGCTAATGCCAGTCTTTCCGGCACTATATCGACTGCGATGACCCGTGCGCCCATGGCTTTGGCGGAATGGGTACCGCTCAATCCCACAGGACCCTGGCCGAATACGGCCACTGTGTCCTGGCCGGAGATTTTCATTTTATTCAAGCCGTTCCAAGCGGTACCTGTGCCGCAAGAGATGGCTGCGCCTTCCTCGAAGGAAAGCTCGTCGGGAAGCGGCACCAGAGTCCGGGAGGGCACCAGGATGTAGTTGGCATTAGCCCCGTGTCCTGTGCCTCCGCCGTAGGTAACGTGGCCGTGGGGGCACAACTGTTCGTAGCCCATGGCGCAAATTTCGCAAACTCCGCAGCCTGCGTAGTGGTGGACCATCACACGGTCCCCTACCTGTAGGCCCGGAAGCGCTCCCGGCCCTAACTCCTCGATCACTCCACATGGCTCGTGGCCGGTAATAAAATCGGTTGGCTCGGGGGCACGATAGCGGTGGAGGTCACTGCCACAAAGGCCGGATGCCCTCACCTTTACCACTGCTTCCCCGGGCCCGGCATGGGGGTCCGGGAACTCTCGAATCTCGGCCTGGCGGTTGCCGGTAAACATGACGCCTCGCATTTTTTCACTCCTTAACCCGTTGCTGTAACCGGATGCTGGGACGAAGAACCTCGGGGACCAATTAATTCTACGCTTCGACGTTGATGTTACTCTAGCTGCCGTTCCGATCCAACAATGGCAAACTTAGCTCCAGCGAACTTAGCTCGGGTCCTGCTGCACCTTCACTTGGCTTACGGCATCTTATATGATTGATGCTGAGGTTCTGTAACTGTTGATACTGGGAGTGTGGCCACATCCTGGGCGCAGAATGGGAACTATAGCGACAGAGGAGACGGTAGCATGTTTCTCCTATTGGTCCTACTGAGAAACCCCTATGTGTTTTTGAGGTCCATTCCCTACTTGCTATTGTGGCCTTCTTTTCCTGGATATGTATTGAAGCACGCCTCAGAGGTCCAAGAGGCAGTTGACCATGGTATTGCAGGGATGCCGACGGGCAGCCCCAACGGACTACGTTACGCCTATACCGCAGCCCATGCCTTCGCTCAAATCGAGCTTTATAGGGCATCGCGATCTGTTGCTATTCGTGGAACCGTCGGGCGTCAAATTTGGCGCAAATTATATGGGCCGGTGACGCCCGGCGACCGGGCATTGCATGAACTCGCTGCCGTCGTTAATAAAATCACCGGATACGACAAGATCAGCGACTCAGGCGTCCCAATTGCTAGCGGAACATCGGAGCATAGCTCCCTCATCCCTAGATATCGAAGATGTCTGGTTGGACTGCTGCATGGCGCAGCACAAGGAGGAACACGAGGAAATGAAAGCCGCATCATCGTGATATCCAGTTTATGGGTAGCAGCGGAGTTATCCACGATGATTTATCTCTATGGTCTTATTTAACGGCACCAAGCCGCAGTTCTCCGCTGCCTATTACACTCCGCCCTTTACCGCACCGGATCAGACGGCGTCTACCTGGGAATGGCTACCCATTCTCTCTACCCATGTTATTGATAGCCAGGATCATTTCATTCAAACGCCCGGCGCTTTGGTTGGTGTTCTGAAAGGAAATCCTTGGCTTGGAGACGAGTTCCGGCTCGTCCTGCTCCTGGGGCAAAGCTCCGGTCTTTACAATTGTTCCGGCCTTGACTAGGTCCGAAAAGGACTCGTTTAACTCTTTCAAGTGGTCATCCGACAATTCCTTTTCTAATCTGATCACCAGGGTGTCCTGGACTTGACGGGAGGAATGGTAGGTGGAGTAGTAGGCCTTGATCCAGGCAGCCGCCTCTTCGGAGGAATGAGCTATCTTGTAGAGAGAAAGGTCTTCTTGGGATATGAACCCCCGACCCAGCATCTGCTTCCTCACGAACCGGTCCTAAGTTTCCCAATAATCATCACCGGGGACTTCCATCAAAACCACCGGCATCGGCTGGGCTTTCCCTGTTTGTAGCAATGTTAATACTTCAAAACCCTCGTCGTGAGTCCCGAATCCACCGGGAAAGAGGGCGATGGCGTCAGCCTCCATCACAAAGAATAACTTTCTGGTGAAGAAGAAATGGAACGTGACCATTTTAGGATCATCGTGTAGTAGTGTCGTGGCATTCTCGAAAGGCAGATTGATGTTGACACCAAAGCTATTTTCGGTCCCGGCGCCCTCGATCCCGGCCTTCATGATCCCTTGGGCAGCCCCGGAGATTACCATGATACCCTCATGGGCCAGCAGTGAACTGAACTGGCTAGCCATCAGGTAGTGAGGGTCATCTTCCGGTACCCGTGCCGAACCAAAGATCGACACCTTTCGGACTTCCCGGTATGGCATGAACATTCTGGCGGCAAAGCGGAACTCATCCACCGCACGGTTCACGATCTTTAGGTCCAAGATGTCCAGTTCATCCCGCTTGCATTTCAGGGCGTTGAGCAGAATTTCACGGTAAAGCCAGGGTCGCAGTTCCCCACCTTTGAAATCGGCGATCTCTTTGACTGCACTTAGAATGTCCTCAAGGGAGTCCAGCTTCATGGTTACCCTCTAATGTTGTTTAGAGCCTATTAAGGCAGAGTTTTTGTCACACCTGTCGACCAAGGATTTTCTAAATTGTTCGGTACTGTTCGGGTTAATTGAGTATCAAGATTTGGCGTTACGAACGATTACCCGTGCCTTTCACGCAGCATCCTTGCTCCCTGGCACATGGCAAGTAGCTTCAGATAGGCCTCGTCGAAATCCATTGGGTTTGCGCCTTCCAGCGCCAACCCGCAATCAGGGTTTAGCGTGATCCGCTCTTTGGGCACAAACTCCATGGCTTTTTCCACCCGGTCCGCCACTTCCCGGGGCGTCTCGACATGCTGGTCGGTGTGGTCGATCACCCCTAACCCAAGTAGCTTGTCCTTGGGGAATCGGCAGAGCACCTCGATGCCCCCGGCATCCGGGGTTGCGAATTCCATGGCGAACCGGTGGACATTCATTTGGCCCAGAGCGTCGATAATCGCATCGTATGGTCCCGAAGTGGAATGACGGCGGTCAAAGTGGGCATGGCAGACGTGTACGCTCAACAACACCCCCTCAAATCCTTCCACAGCAGCGTTCACGCATTTGACGCTCAGTTCTGTCTCCTGGTCTACGTCGGTTATACCCTCCCGATGGCGGTAGGCCGGGTCGACCAGAAGGGTCAGCCAGGGATCGTCTAGCTGGATAGCGTCAACACCAAGCTCAATCAGGCCTTGAATCTCTGTCCGTATAATCGGCACACACTCCATCATGAACTCTTCACGCGTGGGGTATGCTGTAGCTGAGTGGTCCTGGCTCCACATTCGGCGTCCGATGGTGTATGCGGAAGGCAAGGCTACGATAACTTTGGCGCCGGTGTTGGCGCGTAGGAACCGGGCCTCATCAAGCGCGATGGACCGTTGGACCGCCAACTGGGAAACCACCGCCGGGTAGGCCAATTTGGTGAATTGCGAACCTCCGCCGCCAACCAAGTCCGTTTGGAAGCCACCGACAGCATCGGCAAATACCTTAACGTAGCTCTCCCGCCTCCATTCACCGTCGGAAACGAAGTCGAGACCGGCCCTCTCCTGCATCCGGATGGCTCCGGGAATGGCCGAATCGAAAAGCCTGTCTGCTTCCTGCCGGCTAATTCGGCCACCCTTTCGGTCCTCAATTACTTGCCGGACCCACTCCGGTCTGGGCAGGCTGCCGACAACCAGAGTCGGAAACAGGTTGTTGCCTAGGGTCCTGAGAACCACTGTGAACTCCTTAATTATCCATGACTATATCAAATCCATGACTAGATCAACGACCGTTGCCCCAATCTTACACTCCGTTCATAACTCGTGCCCGTAATCTTGTTCGTCTGTGAACACGATTTGACGGAAGTGGACAAAGAGCGTCGATGAAAGCTAATATTCCCTCATAATGGCCAGCGAGAGGATTCAACGCCAGATTGACCGTCTGCTTGATGAGGCTGAAGAAGCCGTAAATCAAGGCGACTGGGCATTGGCTCAGGCCCGCTCCGGCACGGTTTTGGCTCTTGATCCAGAGAATGTTGATGCCCTAACTTATCTTGCCGCCGCTCAGCGAACCGGTGGAGCAAGCCCTGCGGTGGTACTGCAGCCAAAGAATGCCGAGACCCCACCCATAGAGCTTCAACCCACGTCCGCCCCATCTGCTTCCGGTCCCGAAGCCGAACGGCGTCAGCTAACGGTCATGTTCTGCGACCTGCAAGGCTCAACGGCCCTGTCCCAGCAGCTTGACCCGGAAGAACTGAAGAACGTAATACGCAGTTATCAGGAAGTCTGCGATGGCGCAGTGGCCCGGTTTGAAGGCCACATCGCCAAGTATCTGGGAGACGGATTGCTGGTCTATTTTGGTTATCCCCAAGCCCATGAGGACGACCCTCAGAGAGGGGTTAGGGCCGGGCTGGCAATAGTCGAGGAAATGGGTGCCCTGAACGCTCGCCTCAAAGCTGACAAAAACATAGAACTCGCCGTTCGCATCGGCGTCCACACTGGGCTGGTGGTGGCCGGAGAGATGGGCAGCGGCGACTCGGTGGAAGCTTTGGCTATCGTCGGCGAGACGCCCAACATCGCTGCCCGGCTGCAAGAGGCTGCCGAACCTAATTCAGTAGTCATTAGCGACATCACCGCCAGCCTAGTTCAAGGATTCTTCATCTGCGAATCCTTGGGGTTTCATGAGCTCAAAGGCATCTCCCAACCAATGGAGCTTTCGGGGGTTTCCTCCGAGAGCGGAGCACAGACACGTTTCGATGTGATTTCCACTAGGGGATTGACGCCACTGGTTGGTCGCGAGCAGGAATTAGGTTTGCTGATGGCCCGTTGGGAGCATGTGGAGGAAGGGTTGGGACAAGCAGTGTTTTTGGTCAGAGGGGAGGCCGGGATTGGCAAGTCCCGACTGCTTCAAGCGATAAACGACAGGTTGGCCGGTCGGACCCATTACTTGCAAGAACACCGCTGCTCGCCTTACCACCAGAACAACGCACTGTTCCCCATAATCGAATCGCTCGAAAGTTGGCGAGGGTTTCAGAGGGAGGATAATCCGGAAGAGCGGATCCTAAAACTGGAGCAGTTACTAGAAGACTATTCGGTCCCAACAATAGAGGCACTGCCCTTACTGGCAGAACTCTTATCGATTCCATTGGATGCCCACTATCCAAAGTTAGACCTGAGTCCCCAACGCCAGCGGCAGAAGACTATGGAACTGCTGGTAGACGGCCTCACAACAACCGCTTTTGGCTATTTTCGAAGACATTCACTGGGCAGACCCGAGCACGTTGGAATATCTTGGTTTTCTAGTTGACCAAGCTCCCACAGCCCAAATCTTGGTCGTGCTCACTTTCCGACCGGAATTTGCACCGATTTGGGGCAACCGAGCCCACGTGACCCAATTGTCGCTCAACCGCCTGCCGCGTAGGCTTTCAATCCAAATAATGAAACAGGTCGCTGGGGGCAAAGAAATTCCCGAAGAGGTAGCAAGTCAGATCGCCACCAAGAGCGATGGTGTCCCACTGTTCGTGGAAGAGTTGACCCAGATGGTGATCCGGGCGGGTCTCATGCATGAAGTAGATGGTCGCTTCGAACTCACCGGGCCGCTGCCGGAGCTGGCGATCCCTTCCACCCTGCAAGACTCGCTGACTGCCAGGTTGGACCAGCTATCACCAGTCAGAGAGTCGGTCCAATTGGAGGCTGTTTTGGGCCGGGAGTTCAGCTACGAGCTAATCCGCGCTGTATCCCCACTGGACGAAGTTGACCTGACCCAGCATCTGGACCAGCTTGTGAACAACGAGTTTTTGTACCAGCGGGGCGCACTACCCGAAACGATCTATATTTTCAAACATGCCCTCATTCAAGATGCAGCATACAATTCCCTGCTGATCAGCCGCAGACAGCAGTACCACCAAGACGTAGCCCAAGTATTGGAACAGCAGTTCCCCGAAGCGATCGAGACCCAGCCAGAACTTATTGCCCACCACTACACCGAAGCTGGATTCAACCAAGAGGCGGTCAACTATTGGCAGCAGGCGGGAAAAATTGCAATGCAGCGTTCGGCCAACGTCGAAGCTGTGAACCACCTCACTCGCGGACTGGAGTTACTCAACACCCAGCAAGATTCTCGCGAGCGTGCTCAGCAAGAACTTACGCTGCAAATCGCTATGGGCACAACTTTGTTAGCCACCAAAGGCTTTGCGGCCCCTGAGGTGGAACTCGTGCTGAACCGTGCCAGAGATCTTTGCCAACAGGTAGGAGAGACCCCTCAGAATTTCCCGGTGCTATTTGGCCTGTACTCGTACTTTATTGCACGGGGAGAGTCACAGGCCGCCCGCGAGTTGGTGGATCAGCTGGAGCGGCAAGCCAATCGCCAGCAAGACTCGGCTCCGATCCTCATGGCTCACCGGGGCCTCATGACGATGCATTGGTCATCGGGAGAATTGAACCATGCCCGCGAGCATATGGAAAAGACAATCGCCATTTACGAACCCCAAAAGCACCTCTCTCTCTGGCCTTCCTCTATGGTCAGGACCCCAGGATCAGCGGACTATCCTTCGGAGCTTTCATTCTGTGGCTCCTCGGCTATCCAGACCAGGCATTGAAGATGAATTTGGAAGCGCTGACTTTCACCAAAGAGTTGCAACACTCCCTCACCACTTCCTTTGCCCTGGGGTTTGTTGCTGTAGTTCATCAATGCCGACGCGAGGTGAGTGGGGTCCAAGACGGAGCGGAAAAAGTAATTCAGCTATGTAATGAGCATGGGCTACCCATCTGGCTGGCATGGGGGACAATGTTAAGAGGCTGGGCGTTGGTGGAGCAAGGGTTGCCAGAAGAAGTTGAGCAGATTCGTCAAGGCATGAAGGCTAGTCAAGCCAATGGGAACCAACTCCTTATCACATATTATCTTGGCCTTCTAGCCGAGTCGTGCGGCAAGGTTAGGCAAATAGATGAAGGTCTGAATGTGGTGACTGAGTCGTTAGCTCTAGTACAAAACGATGGGGAGCAATATTGATTCCCTCGTAAAAACCCCTCGTCCTCCGGGGGCAATAGGAGGATAATGTGGGGAAAGGGCGTTGGGGCAGCGCCTGGCCGAGGGAGGGGAGGATGTTCCGAATACGAGACCCGCAAGAGAGCCTCTGGCAGTCCCAGTTCCTGGTGACGCCGAAGAAGGCTAAGCGTCTGGAGAGAAGTTGGGCCGAGGTTTTCCGAAACGAGGCGCTCCCCCTGATTGACGAGGAGCGCTTTGCTCCCATGTACTGCGTGGACAACGGCCGTCCCAACCGGGCGGTGCAGACCGTCCTCGGGGTCCACCTCCTCAAAGAGATGTTCAACCTCACCGACGATGAAGCTCTGGAACAACTAGAGTTCAACCTGCTCTGGCACCACGCCCTGCGGCTGGACATCGAGGAGACCCACCTGCCCCAGAAGACCCTCCACAACTTCCGAGTTCGCCTGATGCAGCACGACGGTGGCCGGCTGGCTTTCCAGGAGACCACGGACCGGATCATCCAGGCGCTGGGCATACGCACCGGAAAGCAACGGCTGGACTCCACCCACATCATGAGCAACATCGCCACACTCACCCGGCTGGGCCTGTTCTGTGAGACGATGCGGTTGTTCCTGCGGGCCTTGCGCTGGGAGCACCCAGAGCTTCGCCCTGGGGTTCCGGAGGGCCTCCTAGGGCGCTATTTGAAGGAAGAAGACGAGGCGACCCACTACGAGGACGCCCGCACGGGGGAGGGTCGGCGACGCCTTTCGGTCTGTGCCCGGGACCTCTACCGGCTGGTGGACCGGTTCCATGGCACGACTGCTGCCCAGCTGGAGGAGTACCGGCTGCTGGAGCGGCTGCTGCGGGAGCAGTGCCATGTGGGCAAACACCGGGACGGGCGCCCCAGGGACGATGACGACAATGCTGGGGAATGCAAGGTGCCCGTGGCCTTGAAGGACCCGAAGCAGGTGTCCGCCGACTCGCTGCAATCGCCCCACGACCCGGATGTGACCTACAGCGGCCACAAGGGGAAGGGGTACGAGGTGCAGGTGGCGGAGACCTGCCACGAGGAGAACGCCACCCAGCTCATCACCCACGTGGAGGTGACCCCCTCGAGTGGGAGCGACACCGACGTGAGCGTGCCGGTCGTTGACGGGCTCGCGGAGCGGAAGGTCCGACCGGACGAGCTCTTCGCCGACACGGCGTATGGGTCGGGCCGCAATGCCTTCGAAGCCTCGCGCCGGGGAACGGAACTGGTGAGCCCGGTGGCGGGGTCGGCGCCGGGGAACTCGCGCGAAGGAGAGGGTGACGGACCACCGCCGCTCACCGCCGCGGACTTTCAGATCGACGTCACAGGGGAGCAGGCCACGGTGTGCCCCGCCGGCCACCCGTCCATCGAGGAGCACGAGTTGGAGGATGCGCCGGAGCGGGTAGAGGTCCACTTTGCCAGGACAACATGCGAGCCCTGCCCCTTGCGGTCCCGTTGCCCAGTGAAGCTGGACCGGCGTGCGGGGGCCTACGTCCTCAAGGCGGACCTGGTGAAGGTGAACATCGAGCGGCGCCGGAGGGCCGAGGCCACCGAGGAGTGGCGCAAGCGGTATGCCATAAGGGCCGGGATCGAGGGAACGAACTCCGAGCTGAAGCGCGCCCACGGGCTTGGGCGCTTGCGGGTGCGAGGGGGCCGTCGGGTGCGGCTTGCCGTCTACCTGAAGGCGTTGGCGTGCAACTTCAAGCGGATGGTCCATGCACGCCTGGTGGAGATGGAGAACACGGCTCAGCGGGCGGTCGGGACGGTACCTGCGGTCACGGCCGCATGAGGGCGCCGCTCCACAGCTCCCACCGGGTGCCCTGAGCCACGGAAGGGGTAGCGCAACGGGATCACGCTTGTCCTGAGCGCGGCAGATGGTGCGGTGAGGCCAGCAGCCGGCATCCCGTGGCCTCCTCCCTTCCAGGCCCCTTCGCACGCCAGGGTTCATCTCAAACAGGCCTTTTTGCGAGGGAATCATGATTGCCTTATACGTGCCGATCCTACCGCGGACACTGCCCTCAAAAACTAAGGTCCCTTTACACACGTTGGGAGATCCGTCCGTACCCAATACGCAAGTGAACTCAGATACTAGGGACCCAATCTGGCTTCCTCTTATTTCTACGTCAACTGTGCCCGAAATCGTGGTTACACCATTACTGGTTACTGGGGGGCCAGAAAAAACTGGGAGGGCTATAGTGTAATCGCCTGCGACACGATGAGACGATGTGTTCGTGTCGGCAGATGCAATTGCGACAAAAACCAGTGTGGTAAGAATCGCAGCCGCCACGAGAGTCATGATGAGTGATTAGCGTACCTTTACCATGGGTTTACCTCCTAAAAATTTGAAGCCATCTTGGTCCACCGAACCCCTGCTTGGGGTTAATTGGCCGCGGCGCGCCGATCACCCCATGCGGAAATTGGTGTGCCGTCATCGCCGCGGCGCGGGCCCAGTGGAACCTCTGAACACCGCAAACAGGACGATACTGGAGCCAATGGAGGCAAACTTCGGTAAATACACCCATCTCGAAATTGGAGCAAAGAGAGTGGCTGAAGTCCGATGTGGGTATATTTACCCACATTGCTGCGATTGGGGGCTGCGGCTGAGATAGAGGGCGGCTATTTATCCGACCGCAGGACTAGGGCAAATTGGCCAGATTGCTCAATGCGAACGTCGTGGCTTCTGACCGGTTCCGGACGTTGATCTTGGTGTAGAAGTTGGAGATATGACGCTCTACCGTGCGCTCGCTGAGAACCAATTCTCTCGCGATCTCGCGGTTGGTCTTCCCTTGGGCTAGTTGCAAAAGCACTTCAACCTCACGTTGGGTAAGACCGTTGGGGTAGGTTGGAGAAGGTTTTGGAGCTGCCGCCGCAGTTTCTTGAAGAGTGGCAATCCGCTCCAACAGAGGGCGCATGCCTAGCTCGGACGCTATGGCCTTACCTTCCTCTAGCAAGTCTGTGGCCGATGCGCCTTCAGATTTATCAGCAGGAGAGGTTCTGGTTCCGCTCATAGGACCTACGGGACGGGGATGATGGAGCTTTAATTCGGCATAGTTGCAGCAGGTCCACGCTAGCTCGGGGCGGCAGGCTCCCTTGCGGCAGAAGGCCAGCGCATCTTCGAAATGGGTCTCCGCCAGGTCCAATTCGCCCATGGTTTGGGCGAGAAGTCCCAGCAGCCGGTCAGAGGAGATTAACCATCCTAGCAATATCCCCTTTTGGGGCAGCAATGCGGCGTAGCGCTGTTTGGATACCGCTACATCACCTCTTAGCACATCTACGAATGC
Organism: Dehalococcoidia bacterium; assembly: GCA_963665155.2. Classification (GTDB taxonomy): domain Bacteria; phylum Chloroflexota; class Dehalococcoidia; order Lucifugimonadales; family UBA3495; genus UBA1141. The sequence goes on from OY761986.2 coordinate 828,330, forward strand.
CAGCCCGGTCTGGGCGTGAATAAACATTACCGGAAGGACTAAGGGTGAAGAAACCACAATTTTGCCTGCATCTTCGGCCTCGTCTAAGCTATCGCTCAAGTCCACAAACTGTGCGATTGCCCCGCCCACCATAGCCAGATATGCGTAATTATTCGTTGGACCCGGCTCGGTTAGCCGCATCACCTCCAACAGCCGATTCAGGTGGGCTGTGCCCTCGGCTATTTCTCCGGCTTGGAACTCCGAAATTACCCGCACGGCCAGATTTTGGGGGTCCATAGGCGCCAGCTTTAACCCAAGGTCACTAACCTCCCGGCAAGCCTGCCAATCGCCCTCCCAGTAATGCCCCAACATCCTACCCCAGAGGATTAGCACCTGAAGATCGCGCCCAACGACTTTATCCGGGTCACCTACAAAGTCAGGCCTGTATTCCTGTCCGTATACCTCATTGTGCACGCCCATGGCCGAGGCTGCGCCTGCAGTGAACATACGAGCGATCTGCTCAACGCTTTGGGCTCCGACTCGTTCAGCCAGTTCGATTGCCAGCAATCCGTTATCTAGAGCCTGTTTGCGCCGAAGGTGAAACATATCGACTTGGCAGGTACTGAGCAACGTTCGTACTTCCAATTCCAGGTCCTCCTCCCGCCGGGCGATGGTCAGCGCACGGTCTAACGCTTCTTGTGCTCCATCGTAGTCGTTGGCCTCTCCTCCCATGAGACCTCCTAGACCGGAAAGAAGGCGTCCTGCCTCCAGCGAATCCGCAGGAACAAGCTCCAAGGCTTGGCTGACAAGCTCGATCTTCCCGGATGAATGGCCTAGTATCGGAGGAATTGGGAGGGAAGCAATGGCCACGGCGCTTTTAACATCTCCATTTTTCACATAGTAGCTAAACGACCGCGCCAGGTTCGCAACCGCCTCATGCATTTGATACCTGGGGAGAATACCTATCTGGGCCCTGCCGAGGCCCAAGAGGAGCGCTGCTGATTCTTCGTCTTCCGGCTCTTCGGTCACCGTCAACGGAACGTTTTTTGCGGCAAGTGCTCGCTGGAAGTGACTCAGCGCTTCCTCATGGGCATAGACGCCCAGGTCCTGATCGCCAGCCACACGAGAGAATAATAAACCACCTTCTCGGTGCCAACTACCGGCTCGGCTTCTCCGTAGTGATAGGCCAGTTCCGCTGCGTGGTCCTCAGAGTTATTCCCGTGCAGTGCCTCGAGGGCCTCGCCGATCCTGGCGTGTATTCGTACTCGGCGGCTAGCCGTGATCTCCTGGGACAGGGTCTGCTGGATGAGTGCGTGGCTAAACTGGTATTGCTCGACTGTGCCGGTCACTTCGTCGACCAGATGCGCGGCTTGAGCCTCTTCGATAGCCTCGAGAAGGCGGTCCTCGCTTATATCGCTGACTAAGGCGTTCAGGAGCTTGAAGTCGAAGTTCCTACCAATGACCGAGGCTGTTCGCAAAGCCTGAACACAGGGTTCCGACAATCGGCTGAGGCGTCTGCCGATAACGTCGCGAACACCTTCAGGGATTGTCTCGGCCCATGTCTGGTCTTCCGAAATTTGCTCTGGACTGAGCAGCCTCGTTATCTCGGTCACGAAGAGAGGATTTCCTTCGGTGCGCCGGTGCATGATTCCCAGGGCGTCGTCTTTAAGGGCAATACCCGCACTCGTTTGGACGAATTCGCCTACTTCCTGGCGCGCCAGTCCCTGTAGTTGCACTTTCATGAAGAGCGGTTGGCGAACGAGGTTTCCAAGGGCTTGGGACAACGCATCGCGCGTAGTTATTTCAACATCCCTATAGGTGCCAACGATGAGTAAGCGACTGGTTAGTATCTCTTGTGCCAGAAATTCGAGCAAAAGCAGAGATGATCTATCGGCCCAATGAAGGTCATCAAGCACGAGAACCAAGGGCTGAACTTGGCAGGCCCGTTTGAGAAAGGACGTGATGGAATCGAACAGTCGGAAGCGGGCCTGCTCCGGCTCCAGAGCCGGTGGGGACTCCAGGTCAGTCAACTTATCTCGCACTTGTGCGACGACTTCGGCGATGTCCCTAGCGCCGGGACCCATCTCGGACTGCAGTCTTTCCGCGTCACACTGTTGGACGTACTTGCGAATCGTTTGGACCCATGGCCAGTAAGGAGGAGCTCCTTCCTGCTCGTAGCACCATCCCCAGAGAACCTTGGCGCCTCTCTGCTCTGCGTAAGATGCCAGTTCTGTCGCGGTCCGGGTCTTGCCAATACCAGGCTCGCCCGCCAGTATAACCAGGCGTCCCTGGCCTGAAAGAACATCGTTCAGCGCCGCCTTTAGCTCCGCCATTTCTTGCTGGCGACCGACGAATATGTTGGCTGTTGGTGAAGACTTCAATTGAACTCAGTTTTCGTGAACACAAGCTCTCGATGGATGACATGTTACACCCAACGAATAACAGTAAGGGAAATGCACTTCATAAAGCGAAGTCGAGAGGCGATAGAAAAAGGACCCTACCCAATGTAGCTCCTAGAAGCGTAAAATCGGTAAAGCCGGAAAGACTTGGTTTTGGCTCAAGCGCTGCAGAGGGAGCGACCTAGTTTTGGTCGGCCAGATATTAAAAGGAATATGTCACGGCGTCGGGCGCAAGACCAAGCAGAATTCTCTGCATCATGGTATTGTCTGCAGAGATGAAATGCGTACCGTTTTTAGAAAAATGTCGCTTCAGCCGACAGTGAGCTCCCGGCCGGTATCAGACGCCTCCTTGATCCTATCAACGAAACGATGTAGATCAACGGCTATATCAAAGGTCGGCAGCCTGCTCTGCCCGGTTCGGATCGCATCGGCAAACAGCGCATACATCTGACCGATGTTAAACGGGTCGCCCCGGGGGAAGTCGGGGGGGACATAGAAGAAACGCTCGGGTAAGGTCAGGTCCTTCAGCTCGTGGTTACCCTGAGCGCCTTGAACCCGCAGCATCTCACCGCGCTGAGACGAGACGCTTCCGGTGGTGACCAGCGTACCTTCCCGACCGTAGATTTCCATTCGAAAGCCGCCGCTGGCCCAAGGGACAGACGCGACATGTACTGACGCAGATGCGCTGCTCTCCAGCCGTCCGCAAACTTGAACGGTGTCCGGAGAGGTGACCTCCACAAATCGCTGGGTGTCGGTCTCATACAATCGCTGTACCTGAGTCGAGACCATGCAGGCTACCCGTGTGAAGTCGCCCACCACGAAGCGCAATGCGTCAATGACGTGGCCGTTGGCGATGGTTAGGGTGTTCGCCCCAAGGCTGGCATCGGTCTGCCAAGTGCGGCTGGAAGGGGCTTCCAACGCGCTATCACGTGTGGTCGTGACATGGCAAGACAGCACCTCGCCCACATAGCCTGTGTCGATTAGCTCTTTGACGTATAGCAATGCCGGGCTGACCCGCGATTGCAGACCGACCGTCGTCTGAACTCCTTTGGATCGAGCAAGCGCCGCCAGTTCTTCGGCTTCGGAGGTAGTCCGGCCCAGCGGCCACTCGGTGAGGACGTGCTTGCCAGCTTCGATGGCGGCCTTTGTCGGTTCATAGTGCGATGGCACCCGCACGACCACCGCCACAGCGTCTATCTCTGGCGACGACACCATTTCCCGAAAATCGTGGAAGGCAAGCTTCGCCCCAAAATGTTGGCGCGCCTCTTCCGCACTCTCGGGCCTAGTGGTGCAAACCGCAGTAAGCTCGATATCCGCACTGGCCAGCAATGCCGGGAAGTGCGACAGGGATGACCAAGATGAGCTAACGTTAGCTCCCACGAACCCCAAGCGAATTTTGTTTGTCACGACGCATGCTCCTCGAAGAAGTGGAATCTTGCATGATTCTAGAGATGGTAGCGCGACGCGTCAATTATTCTTAAAACTGGGACTAGGGGGACCGATGGGCATTGCGCCAACAGTTCTAAATTACAGTCTTGGAAACCGAGTCCTAAGTAGACATAACCAGTGGAAATGGGGCGCGAATCGCACGATGGTCGGAAATACCGTTTAGGACTCAGTTACCAATCATTTCCTGGGAAGCAACCTGTGCGGACACCATAGCTAGGGAAGACTGAAATTCGTAAAGACTAAATTTCATAAAGACTAAAATTCAACAGTTCGGAAACGACTTGGGATTGCTGCGCTTATGGGATTGCTGCGTTTACATGCAGGGGGACCTTGGAATTCCGCATTACAGACACTGTGAGGAGTATATCTAGGAAACGACGCACAGTTAACCCAGCAGACGACACCGTTTTCACGTACACACGAGCGAAAACCATACAAGAATTGAACTGCGTTACATGACGATGGAGGACAATTGCCATGCCGTTCTACGAAAGAGGAAACACCCGGATTTACTACGAGGAAGTCGGTTCCGGCTTCCCACTACTGATTATTCCGGGTGGCGGACTCAATTCCACCCTGGCATCCTTGGGAACTTCGGTGCCCTTCAACCCAATGGAAACGTACAAAGACAACTTCCGCTGTATCAGTGCCGACCTGCGCAACGCCAATCTTGGCCAGTCCAGAGGCCCGCTGGAGATCGACCGACCCTGGGACGCCTACTCTGATGACCAACTCGGTCTGATGGATCACCTCGGCATCCAAGAGTTCATGGTCATGGGCTTCTGCATTGGCGGGCCGATGATCCACAACCTAATTAGGCTGGCCCCGGAGCGCGTCGTCGCCGCTGCGATGATCCAACCCAGCGGTTTCAGGCCGGAGGCCCCGGATATTTTCTACCAGAATAATATCAAGGGCTGGGGACCGCCGCTCTGCGAGGCGAGCCCTGAGATTACCATGGCTATGGTCCACGACTTCCTTACCAGCATGTACACCGATCGCGCCGACTTTGTTTTTACCGTCCCACGCGACTTCGTGCGTTCGATCCAGACGCCACTGTTGATAGCCCCCGACGACGTACCAGCGCACCCATACAAGGTCGCAATGGAGGTCGCTGATCTCGCCCCGAATACCGAAGTGACCATTTATCCCTGGAAAGACTCGCAGGCAAACATCGATGGGGTAGTGGACCAGGCAAGGCGTTTCCTCAAAGCGCACGAACCCATAAAAGCCTAGGAATTCCGATTCCAACAGTGGTGAAAATCGGCAAAACATTAATCTGACCGCAAATATTATGGTCAAGAGTCGACAGAAAGAGAGGGATTCAGAGGCATTCAATGCGAGGGGCATCTATCCGGATGCTCCTCTCGTTTATCCCGCATTTACTGATAAGCTAAAAAACTGGCTGAGCAGATCGCCTCGATACGTTCACTCGTTATTTTAGTAAATTGTCGGCGTCTTCACTAGCGCCATTTTCCTAGGTTGGGGGAATCGCTCAATCGTAATCTTCCTTGGAATCCTCCTATCCAAAAAGTGGAATCGGCGCGTTTGTTCTACGCGTTAGGGAAAGCAAGTGAGGCAGTGGGCGGCCTCGCCGAGTTCACGAGAGCGAATAGATTGAAAAAATGCCGACAAATTAATAGCTGAAAGGACTTACCGTTCAGTCGTAGTCCCAAACATGAGGAGGAACCGCGGTGTGGTGCCGAAGGTCAGAGTCGAACTGACACGGAGTTGCCCCCACCGGTTTTTGAGACCGGCGCGTCTACCATTCCGCCACTTCGGCGCGGACCTATTTTATAGCTAAATCGACTCATTTACCACCCCGTGGCCTATGAATAGGCACCGGATTGGCAACAATTTGGCAACATGAGTTTAGACATTGGTCTGCTCCTTTGGCTTCAGCAATTTTCGCAAATTTTTCGGCTGCATCTTCTTGGAGTCCTGGAAGAACGTGGCTATAAATATCCATTGTCACAGCAATACTTGAGTGTCCTAGCCTTTCTGACACGACCTTAGGGTTAATACCTGCCTTCATCATAAGAGAAGCGTGGGTGTGGCAGAGATCATGCAACCTGATACCTGTGAATCCCGCCGCTTTCGCGATTTTGGCAACCGCTTTCGTGACCAACTCGGGGTCGATTGGTGCTCCACTAGGCCGGGTAAATACGAAACCCGAGTCCTGCCACAGAGGTCCGAATTCTACTTGATTTAGAATTTGCGCACCTTTGGTTTGCCGGAGAACATCCGCGACTTCGGGAGTGATCGAAATTAATCTCCGACTCTTTTGCGTCTTAGTGGGAAGGGTCACCTATGAAGACCTGCAACCACGCTAATCGAACCTCCACCAAGTCTACCGAAGACCACTTAAGCGCCAGAAGTTCAGAACGCCTCAACCCTGTGTATGCGGCGACAAACAACACGTTGGAATAATATGATTGTTCGGCAGTTGACAAAAAATGGGTCAGTTCTTCTTCGTCGAGCGACACCATTTCCTTTCTGGCAGGCCGCGGAGGGTCGACGGCATCACATACATTTCGGGTCAATAAGCGTCTCTTAATTGCGTGGGCCAATGCCTCCCTCAATATGCGGTGGGTGTGAAGGATGGTCCGAGCCGACAGGCCTCGCTGTTTCATTTCTCCGTAAAGGTCAACTAAATGCTCCGGCCTCAACCTAGACAACAGAATAGATCCGATTTTGGGATCGATGTACCGGCGAACGATCCCACAGTAATCTTCCTGCGTCCGAAGACTGGTATTGGTGGCGGCATAGCCAGTCAGCCACCTTTCGAGATAGGAACAGACCGATTCTTTTTTCGGAGCAACATGATCACCCTTTTCTACCGCGGAAATTAGCTCCCGGAGTTTGGAGTCTGCTTCCCGTTTGGTGCCATGGACCGTGCGCCGTGCCTGCTTGCGCTTGCCGTCCACATCGCGGGGTAGGTCGAATATGAGTTGCCAGGAGCTTTTGCCTCGCTTACGTATATATCCGTTCATATTTAGAGCACCTCCCGAGTCAAAATTGGCTTCGTTTCTCTTTATTCTCCTGCGACCTCTTGTTTACCGCTCCTTCCGGCTTTGCAGAGGCTTTCTTTTGAGCCATCCGGCGGACAATATTTCGCCTTTGGGACACGTCGTTCTCCATCGGCTCATCAACGACGGGCTGCCACTTTCTACATTTTCTGTACTCACATTGGCAATAGCTGGTCCTTCCCACCGCGGCTTGCCTTCATTGGTGGTAAACCACCGCGATTAAGCTACCTGCGCGATGAGACTCTTAGCGCAACTGATTCCGAACTAGTTGAGTGAATAAATGGCCTGACATCTAACGTATTGCCATTGATGATGTCCGCAACCATGAACGCAACTTCTTCTAGAAATTTGAGATTCTACCGGCAGCAAGCGGTGAATCAAACCCAAACGTCCCACTCGCAAATCCTAGTTGGAAAACAAGCGGTTTTATACCGATAGAACTTACGAAAACCTACATTGCTTCGGTATTTACTTATACTCTTGACGGTGGAGTCGGTCATATACCCGCCATTCAATTCTTTAATGACAACGGACATTCTTGGGAACGATAGGAGCGACAGGTCCATCAGCGTTTACAGATTCTGTCGGAGTTTGGTTAGAGAAAACCTTTACGTTTACGCCATCCAGCTTTCCTGGATTCGCTTCAGCGACAAAGGTCAAACTATTGGTTGTGCAAGACTTAGGTTCCACGAATGGGACGCCAACTACCGTCTTTTTCGATGACGTAGGTTTGCGTATCAACTGAAAAATGCTTATCTAATGGCTTGATAGCGAACTGTTGGCTCACGAGCTGTAACGAGAAGTAGGCAAATCGAGGAGGGACGCCAATTACGTTGGGAATTGTCGTGGACGTGGGATTTGGAGTTGGAACCTGAATTTGTGGAGTAATAGTAGGCCACCGACAGAAACGGAGTCGGTTCTTGAATTGTCCCATTTTTGCTCACCCTTTCCGAAATATTCATGCGTATCGTCAGGCGTCGTGCACACCATAAGCTGCTCACTGCGTCTCCATTTGTAAGCCTTTGCCCATGAAAGTATGACCGGAAATTAACTAGGGTTTTCATACCCTTTATATAATCACTTCATGTTTTCATGACCCACGTCTCAGTCTAGCTGGGTTTAGCGAGACGTTCACGCAGGTTGCTTTGGGTTTACTATCTTTCCTCAGTTGCCCTATCAACTCTGTTTCTCTCCCTTGATTCCGGTGCCGTCTCAAAACGGTACCCCGAAATCAGACCAATACTCAGCCTCAAACCACACATCCCCAATGCCGTCCCTTAACCGCCTGGTTGTGGGACAAGCCCTGGCCACGCCGAAATCGAAGCGAGTATCAACATGGTCACCACGGCCCGAGAGGTTAGTTTCAAGGTAGTTAAGGCGGTGACCCGTACCTTGGTCGTGGCTTCATCACTAGGACCATAGACGGTAGCACGGTGGGATTTCGAGGCTTCTAGTCCAAAATAGAATTAATCGGATTCAACCGCTAATTTGGACATTTCCCCGCGACAATGTTCATGAACCACCTCTTCGGCACCATCGATATTTACGGTCACGGCCTCATCAAGAGAGATTGGAGCCTCGCAAAGCCAGCACAATTTATCCGGTTTGAGCATGTAGTACACTTCCAAAATGAGAGACGATGCGGCGTTCGTAGAAGTTGACGGCAAGAATTTGAGGCTTTCTCACCTGTCGAAGTGCTCTTTCCGGACGATGGAATTACGAAAACAGAGTTGCTGTTTTACTACCAATCGGTAGCGCCAATGCTGCTCCCACACCTAAGAGGCCGCCCAGTCACAATGAAAGCGTTCCCCAAGGGGATCATGGATCGGCCATATTATCGCCGTGTGCTTGCGTCAACTACTCCACCATGGGTGAGCAGGGTCGAACTAAAGGACGGTTTCGGTCCGGTCATTGAAGACACGGCTGACCTAATGTGGGTGGTTAACCAAGACTCGGTAGAACTCCATCCCTGGCTTTCAAGGCGGGAGACTCTTAACTACCCTGACCTTGTGGTATTTGACCTAGACCCCGGACCTAAAATGCCACCTGAGCGCTTGTGCGAAGCTGCGACAATAATTAAAGAAGCCTTAGAAAGCCTTGGGGTCGTAAGCTGGCCAAAAACTAGTGGATCGAACGGCTTTCACGTCTTAGTAGGAATTAAGCCAATCTACGAGTTTGAAGAGGTACATACATGGGTAATTGCTATTGACCGGGTTTTGACCGAGCGTAGGCTGGACTTGTTCTCGATGGACTACACTCGAAGTCGCAGGACTGAAAAAGTATTGCTTGACCACAACCAGGTGGGGTTTGGCAGGACCACGCGTCCATCTGCAGCGTCAGGCCACTTCCTGGTGCACCAGTGTCTGCCCCAATAACCTGGGAAGAAGTAGAGTCGGGTAAAATCACACCTCGCCAGTTCACCATCAAAACTCTACCCAATCGACTGGCTGAGTTGGGAGACCTGGCCGAAGGTTTGAACTCTTCGAATCAAGAACTCCCCCACCTGTGATACATGAAAAGGCCACCGATAAGCGCGGTGGCCTTTTACTCTCTGAAGCCTAAGCGACAGGAGAAGCTATACATCAACTGTAAATCGCATCCATAACAGCATTTAAATTAGGCGCTCACCTTCGATTTACGGGTCGTGGCTGGCTTTTTCGCCGTAGCTTTGGCGACAGTCTTTTCCGGCGTCGCTTCGGAAACCGTCTTTTTCTTCCGTGTGGTTCGCTCCGTCTTGGTCGCCTCTATACTTGCTTTGAGCGCGTCCATTAAGTCTCCGACTTTTCCCTTGGCGGCGACAGGAGCGGCAACCACTGGCGTACCGCCGACGAGCTTGGCCTCAATAACCTTCTCCAATGCTATCTTGTACTCATCCTTATAGTCTTCTGGTTCAAACGGGCCTGTCAATTGGTCGATGAGTGCCTTCGCCATGCTGATCTCTTGCTTTGAGAAAGTGGCCTCTTGCTCAGGCAGTTTAAGCTCGTTCATGCCCCTTATCTCATCGGGGTAGTGCATCGTCTCCATCATGATTCCCTGTTCAAAGGGCCTCAAGCAACACAGTGTCTCTTTTTGCCGTATTGAGATTTGGGCTATAGCTACTCGTTTCGAGGATTCTAAAGCTTGTTTGAGCAAGTAAAAAGGCTTAACTCCGATTTCCTGGGGTTCAAGCGAGTAACTTTTCTCGAAGTAGATCGGGTCAATACTGGGGAGGTCAACGAACCGTGAGATTTCTATCGTGTGCTTTGATGGCACCGGCAAGTCTTCAAAGTCGGAGTCTTCCATGATGATGTATTGGTCTTTGGCGTATTCGTAGGCCCGGACTATCTCGGCAGACTCAACAGTGGTCTCATGGTGGGGGCAGAAGCGGGGTTGGCGGATGCGGTTCTGGCAAGTGCTGTGGAGGTTAACGAAGCTAATATCCTTACCATCATCAGTTGCGGGGTACATCTTGACTGGAATCACCACCATCCCGAAGCTAATGGCACCGTTCCAGATTGATCTTCGAGCCATAAATCCTCCGAAAAGTGCGACACCACTTCTACTGCCTCACTTCCCGAAGTCGCTTTTGGAACAATAATAATTGGATGCGGTTCTGGACAGACATTAGAGGTCAAGACACAATAATTGAATCCGCCCTTGGCCAGCCGGGGGCATCACCTAATGTACAGTCCGTTGCTGCCTTATCTTCCCTCAGTCTCAGATATGTCGGGTATCTAAGCTTGCCGTCGACGGTGAACTCGCCGTATTCCACTTGGCAGACAAATTCAGGGCGGCACCAATGGATCAGCCGCTCTACATCAGGGGTGGCAGGGAAAGGCCGTTCCTCGATATGAATGGCCCGCAACTTGCCGAATAATTCCTTGGATTCGGACTCTGAAAACCCTGTTCCCACACTCCCCACATAGTTGAGGCGACCGTCATCATCATAGAGTCCCAGTAGGAGAGAGCTAAACTCCTTTCTAGCTCCGCCAAAAGAGTACCCACCGATCACGAACTCGCTTTCTCTGACCCGCTTCACTTTCAACCAGTAGGGACTTCGCTGACCTGGCATATAAAGGCTCGATTTCTCTTTGGCCATGATGCCTTCAAGACCTAGGTCACACGTTGCCTGGTAAAAAGCTGTGCCTTCACCTTCTATGAATTCACACGGCTGCGCGACATCCGTAGCGGTGAGCAGCTTGGCCAACCGGTCCTTACGATTTACCAAAGGCTCTTTCATGACCGACTTGCCGTTGGCATACAACAAGTCGAAGGCAATAAAATTCACGGGGTTGCGTTGTTTAAGCCCAACGCGTTTAGCTTGCAACCGTTGCTGAAGACGGGAGAAGTTGGGGTGGTTATTATCGTCAAGGCAGACAATCTCGCCATCGAGAACAAGAGCGGTAGATTTAACCTGGGCGGGTAAGTCTGCTAGTTCGGGAAATTGTGACGTGACGTTCCTGCCGTTTCGGCTGAACAGCGTTAGTTCGCCTCCTTCGACAAATGCTAACGCCCTCATGCCGTCCCACTTGAGTTCATAGATATAATCAGGCGAGTCAAAAGGTTGCCGGGCCATTCGACCCAGCATAGGTTTGATTGACGAAGGAAGCTTGGGGGCCAGACTAGAATCTTAAATCATGACCAGTTGACCCGCAAGGTGACATCCACGATCTAGCCGCTACAAGCGTTATCGCAAAGATCTTGCAATAACACTTTGCATCCAAGGAGCTAAATGACTAGAATCTTAAATCATGATTCATAGCTATAGGCCCTTACTCTTGTTATATTTTCCTTCTTGAGGATGGTGGCTTAAGACGCGGTTCTGATCCGTAAGCGCTGCAGGTCAGCCAGGGCTATGGACCTGGACGAGGCTAGGGGCCGTGGGATCGCCAAGATCGACGCCCTGGATCTACTGGGATGCCTGGAGACCGGACTTACCACAGACGCCATCCTTGACGTTCACTTACTCCAAGCAGCGGAGCCGCCTGCATCAACCAGTGCCGCTCCAATATACCGTTTAAGATATGTAACCGGTTCTGCTCTTTGGTACTTAACGTCAGTCCTTCTATAAACTGACATTTTCCTTGACCTATTAACTACTGACAAAATTGTAGACCTACAACAGCACCATCGGCAGCTATGGCCCACCGGACGCCCGTTTTGGAGTGCTGGGCAACAGCATCCCGTCTTAAATTGTCGGCGGAGGTGCGTTTCCGTACTGATTCATGTCATAATGCAGCCAAAAGATTCCGAGCCCTTACCATTTCATCTAATCCTGTTGGATGTTGACAATCATGACAGACGAGAGAAAAACGAAGAAGCAATTGTTGGCGGAATTGGAGCGGGAGCGAGAACGCTCCGACGCCCTGTACCAGGTTTCCAATCGACTGGCCGGTGCCCACGATACGGACGATGTTCTGGACCCGATCGTCAACGAATCCGTGCGGCTAGTTGGCGCTCAGGGTGCGTTTATCTTTTTGCTAGAAAATGACGCCATGGTGCCTAGCGCCGCTACAGATTCCGTGGCCAATATGATTGCTCAGACTACCCAAGCTAATCCAACCTACAGTGTGAATGAAAGGACGGGTTTAGTGGGCCACGTGATGGCCAGTAAGCAAACACTGGTCACAGAAGACAATACGCAGAGCAAGTTCGCGACTCCCGACGGGCGTCGTCTCGCCCAGAAATATGATTTTGATGGAGTCGCTGCTGTGCCTTTGCTGGCCAACGACCGGTCTGTAGGTGTGCTCATAGTTGTGGACAAGCGTGTCCGCCGCTTCACCGACAACGAAGAGTTCCCTCCTGACCGCCTTCGCCGACCAGGCGTCGTTGGCCTTGGAAAAGGCCCGGCTCTTGAACGAAGCGGAGCGGGAAAAGGAACGCGCAGAGACCGAGAAAGAACGCTCGGACGCCCTATACCAAGTGTCCAAGCGGCTGGCTGGCGCACACGACACGGATGAATGCTGGAACTTATCGTAAACGAGGCTGCCCGGCTAGTCAGTGCATCCGCCGCCTACATTCGTTTGTTGGAGGACGGCGCTCTGGTGCCCAGCGTCTGTACAGATTCCGCAATCGAGTTTCTTGCTCGTGCTATTGCGGTCAATCCCACCAGAATCGTCGAAGAACATGCGAGCATCCTGGGTGACGTGATGGCCTCCAAGAAACCGATGACATCGAAGGAATTGCAGGAGCATGAATTGACTTCTCCGGCAGAGCGAAAAAACCTTCAAGATCACGAATTTCACGGAGGAGCCGCAGTCCCCCTGCTGGCCAATAACCGCTCCATCGGCGTACTCGCTCTACTGGACAAGCGCATACGCCAAATCACCGAGGACGAACTTTCTCTCCTCACCGCCTTCGCCGATCAGGCGTCGTTAGCATTGGAGAAGGCACGGCTCTTGAACGATGCGGAGCGGGAGAAGGAACGCTCCGACGCCCTTTACCAGGTCTCCAATCGGCTGGCTAGTGCTCACGACACGGACGATGTGCTGGACCTAATCGTGAACGAAGCTACAAGGCTGTTGGGGGCGTTCGGAGCCTTTATCCGGCTGGTTGAAAATGACAGCTTGGTGCCCAGCGCTGGCACAGAGTCTATAGCCAATTTTCTGGCAGAGGTCACTGGACTTTACCCTGCCTACAATATAGAGGATGACACAAACCTCTTCGGTTATGTTTTGGCTGCCAAAGAACCCTACATTATGGAAGACGCCACCGAAGATGGGATGGTTCCTCCAGGCGTGCGTCCTGTTCTCCAAAAACATGGTGTTCACGGTGTGGTCGCCGTACCTTTACTGGCCAACAATCGCTCAATTGGAGCACTTGTGGTCCAGGATAGGCGCATCCGCCGTTTCACTGAAGATGAAGTTTCCCTCCTGACTGCCTTCGCCGATCAGGCGTCCCTAGCCTTGGAGAAGGCACGGCTCTTAAACGAGGCCGAGCGGGAAAAAGAACGCGCGGATGCCCTCTACCATATTTCCAACCAACTGGCGGGTGCTCACGACACTGACGAAGTTCTAAAACTCATCGTAAATGAGGCATCTCGGCTAGTCGGCTCGCCCTATGTCATATTGCGGCTGTTGCAAGGGGACAATTTGGTGCCACGGGCGGCAACGGAGTCCGCAGGCGATTATGCCGCAGGGGTTATTCCGGCCGTCAAAGTCGAAGAAGGAACCAGCGGGCCGGGCCACGCGATGGCCACCAAGCAACCGTTGCTGGGAAAAGCTGCCACGCTAATGCTGACTCCGGAAAGGCGGCTGAGACTCCAGGAACAAGGGTTTTACGGAACCGCCGTGTTTCCTCTGGCCGCAAATGACCGGTCCATTGGCACCCTCAGCGTGGGCGACAGGCACGAGCGCAACCTCACTGATGATGAAGTCTCCTTACTAGCCGCCTTCGCCGACCAAGCGTCACTGGCGCTGGAAAAAGCACGGCTCTTGAGCGAGCCTGAGCGCGAGAAGGAACGCGCAGAGACTGAAAAGGAACGCTCGGACGCTATAACAGGTCTCCAACCGACTGACTGGTGTCCACGCGACGGACGAAGTGCTGGACCTAATAGTGAACGAAGCTGCCCGGCTACTACGTGCGACTGGCGGGTCTATATATTTGCTGGTAGAAGGGTTATTAGTACACAGAGCAGCCACCGAGTCTGTTGCTAAATCCGTTGCCGACCTCACCGAAGCTCGACCGGTCTTTGTAGTCGAAGAGGGTACGAGCAGGATAGGCCATGTAATGGCCACCAGAATACCATTTGTCACAGAGGACGTCTCGCAGGACGAGTTCATCACTCCAGAAGGGCGTCTCCTGGCACAAAAACATCGTTTCCCCGGTGGCGCTTATGTTCCTTTACTGGCCAATGACCGCTCGATCGGCGTGCTTTTGGTGGGAGATACCCGCATTCGTCGCTTTACCGAGGACGAAGTGTCGTTGCTAACTGCCTTCGCTGACCAGGCGTCGCTGGCCCTGGAAAAAGCCCGACTCCTGAACGAAGTCGAGATCCGGGAGCGGGAAGCAACTCAACTTTATGAGGTCACCACGCAACTGGCGACCAGCCTGGACATGGACAGCGTGCTGGACCTCATTACCGCAAAGGCGACTGAGATGCTGGGTAGTCTGGGTTCTTCCATACTGAGATTCGACCAGGCTAATGGTTCACTACTGCTGGCTAAAACCCACAACGTGGCGCCGGTGCTGCTTGAACGGTACACCGGCAAACCGGGAGTGGGCGTTTCGGGGGTGGCTTTTCAAGACAGTAGGCCCGCCTGGAGCAGCAATATCACTACAGACAGGACTTCAAGAGACTCGCGATTTCACCGACTCCGAGGTGCGGCTGCTATCCACCCTGGCCGACAGCGCCGCCTGACCGTGCCTTTGTAATTGCCTGTAGAATCTCAAGAATCGTAGGACCGGATTCCTTCAGGACCTCCTGCCAACCACCTTGACGTCCACCAACAAGTTCTTGAATCTCTTTTAGCTTCCGTTGATCAGCGATCATTTGGTCAATAGAACCTGGCTCAATTGGCTTCTTGTAACCGTGCTTCTCCAACAGCCCTTGGCGGAACTGTTCCCGAAACACCGGGTCTTGTTCCAGGGCTTCTTCAAAGTGTTGCTCTTCCATCGTTGGCGGAGAAGGTAACTGGATACCCAACGCGCTTAGCTCTTTCTCGATAACCGCCCGGATCAGCCCTTCCTTTGTTTCCGCATCTGCCTCCGTCTCAAACCATGACCAGGCATTTTGGAGCAGTTCGTCTTTATTTGTTTTTCTTTGAGGTTTCTGCTTCGGGCCACCAGTCAAGAACTTGGATGGGCTATCGACCTCGTATTTCCGAAACACCTTAGGACTGCCAGCGGGATGGATGGAGTAAGCCCCACCTCCGTACATTTCCCCAACCATCTCCGCAAGCTCTTCGAAATCAGGAAAGTGGTCTATGGTCAAGATTAACCTGGCCCTAGTATTACAACGTCAGTTAGTTTGATAGGATGACTGTGTAGCTGGAGAGGGAATAGGCGGGTGAGGTGGGGATGTGGATGCGGCAGCTTTCGAGCAGGTGTACGGGTCATTTCGGGATTTTCACGCTTACTTCGCGCCGCTGTTTGGCCGCCGGGAGACGCGGGAGCACAGCGGTCATTATCTCCAGGCCCTGCTGGTACAGTCTGGGGAGCGGCGCAACGCTGAGAACCTGTCGGAGACGGTTCCGGGGTCAGCCCGAGGGATGCAGCGGTTTCTCACCGATTCTCCCTGGGACGATGAGGTGATTATAGGACGGCTGCAGGAGTACCTGGGAACCCGGCTGGAGCATCCGGAAGGGGTGTGGGTGCTGGACGGCAGCGACTTTCCCAAGCAGGGGAGGAAGTCGGTGGGAGTGGCCCGGCAGTACTGCGGGAGGCTGGGGAAGGTGGCCAACTGCCAGGCGGGGATGTTCCTGGCCTATGTCAGCCCGTTGGGACGGGCATTGGTGGACAAGGGGCTGTATCTGCCCGAGAGTTGGACCTCGGACAAAGACCGGTGTGAGGCGGCGGGTGTGCCGGAGGATAGGCAGGGCTACCGGTCCAAGACGGAGTTGGCCTTGGAGATGGTGGGGCGGGCGCAGGAGCGGGGCCACCTGAAGGCTGGATGGGTCGCGGCGGACGACGCCTTCGGGATGTCGCCGTCCTTCCGGGAGGGCCTGGCGGCCTTGGGGATGTGGTACGTGCTGGACGTTCCGTCCGGCTTTACGGTGTGGCCGCCGGAGCCTGCCTGGACCAGTGCGGAGTATCAGGGATTCGGGCGTCCCCGCAAACCCAGGCTGCGAGACGGTCAGCGCCGGACCATGGAGCAGCGCAGCGACGAGTTGCCGGAGGAGGCCTGGCGTGAGATTACGGTGGCCGAGGGAAGCCAGGGGCCACGCAGCTACCTTTTCAGCGCCCAGAGGGTGCGACCGACCAGCAGGCGCAAGCCCGGCGAAATCCACTGGGCCGTCTACCGCCGGAACCGGGACGGCAGCGAACCCCGCTACTACCTGTCCAATGCTCCGGAGGATACCCCGTTGGAGACCCTGGCATACGTGGGAGGCTCCCGTTGGCGTATAGAAACGGAGTTTGAGACGGAGAAAAGCGACGTAGGCCTGGACGAGTACGAGACCCGCACCTGGGCTGGCTGGCATCACCACGTGGCCCTGTGCCTGCTGGGCGGAGCTTTTCTGCTGAGCCTGCAACAGGCTTGGGGGGAAAAAGATGCCCCGGATCACGAAGCCGCAGGTCTACCGGGTGGTGCGGGAAATGCTGCCCCGGGAACGGTTCGGGCCAACCGAGTTGCTGCGGTGGCTTGAGGATACGCAGGACAGTAACGAACGGGCCAAACGCTCCCATGCCAAGCGCCGCGCCGCCATGCGGGCATCACCCCACATCCCTCCCTGAACTGACGTTGTAATACTAGAACTCCGGCCGAAAAGTACCCTGACCTAGGCTGTCCCGATATACTGGGCAAGAGATTTAATAAATGGGTGTGGGAGGTTGAGGATGCTGGGAGTACGGTCGGCGCAACGAGGGCTGCTGGAAGCGGATCACCTGTACCTGGACTATGTGGGCCGGGGCTCCTTCTATGGCTTCCTGGCCTCCCTGCGGGGACAGCTATTTCGAGACGAAGAGTTCGCCGAGCTATATTGCCCAGACAATGGCCGGGATAGCGTGCCCCCAAGTCTGGTGGCCACTGCGCTGTTGTTGCAAGCCTACGACAAAGTCAGCGACGCCGAAGCCAAACAGCGGGCGGATTTTGATATCCGGTGGAAGGTGGCGTTGGGGATTGAGGTGGAGGACCGGCCCTTTGCCAAGAGCACGCTGCAGCTGTTTCGAGCCCAGCTGATCCTCCACGACCGGGTGCGGGCCGTCTTTCAGCGCAGCCTCCAATTCGCCCGGCAGACCGGATACCTGAAAGGACGCCGGATGAAGGTGGCGGTAGACACCACCTACATTCTGGGCCGAGGGGCGGTCAAGGACACCTACAACTTGCTGGCCGACGGCATAGTCCAGGTAGTGCGGGCGCTTTCGGACCTGGATGGGACGCGGCCCGAGGAATGGGCCTTGAGACACGGTCTGGAACTCTACTTTGGCTCCAGTGTGAAGGGAGAGGCAGAGATTGACTGGGACAACCAGAAAGAGCGGCAAGCCTTACTGCAGAAGATAGTAGCCGATGCCGACCTGGTGTTGGAGCTGGCCCGTCAGGTCCAGGGTCAGTTCCCCGAGGAGAGCCCCCAGCGCCAGGGTATAGTGGAAGCGGCGGAGTTGCTGGGGCAACTGTTACTGCAGGATGTGGAACGCCAGGAGGATGGCCCAGCCCTGAAGGATGGGGTAAGCCGGGACCGCATCCCTTCGGTACACGACCCGGAGATGCGCCACGGCCGTAAAAGCAGCAGCAAACGCTTCGACGGACATAAGGCTGCGGTGGTGGTGGATACCGATTCCCAACTGGTGACCGCGGTAGACATCCTGCCCGGCAATGCCGGTGACAACACTGGAGTCCTGGAACTGGTGGAGCAGAGTGAGGAGAACACGGGCATAGCGGTGGAGGAGACTATCGGGGATGCGGCCTATGGGGATGGCGGGACGCGGCAGGCCTTTGCCGATGCTGGTCGGACTCTAATAGCCAAGGTGCCGGGTCGCCCTAATAAGGCCTGCTTCCCCAAGGAGGACTTCCAGATCGACTTGGAGGCAGGAACCTGCACCTGCCCAGCCGGTAATGTTACCCACACCCTGCGGACCTTCGGCACCCGGACCAACCGGTTGGGTCGGACCTACCTGGCCCGGAGTTTCCAATTCGACCCGGCGGTCTGCGGCGTATGCCCCCTGCGGTCCCAGTGCGTGGCGGCGCGGTACGGGGCGGGACGCACCGTAGCCCTGCATCCCCAAGAGGCGCTCTTGCAACAAGCCCGGGACTTCCAGCGGAGTGAGGGCTTTGCTGAATACCGTAGGCCGCGCCAGGCGGCCGAGCATCGCCTGGCGCGGCTGGCGCAACTGGGGGTCCGCCAATCTCGCTACTTCGGCCGAGCCAAGACCCGATTCCAACTACTCATGGCGGCCACGGTGGCCAACCTGACCCTGGTGGCTACCAAGATGGGGATGATATCTCCGGCTCCAGGCTCCTCTCACGATAAACCGGACCAGCAAGCCCCAGGGTCGCCCATCGTTACTACCCAATTCATATTGGCCGCAGCCAACTGGGTCACTCTTAGCCTCAGACTTACAGTCCACTGGTTATCCTCCACGCCATCCCGTCACAGCAGGGCTTTTCAGCCGGGTTTCTAGCACCTTTGCTGCCGAACACCTTTCGAATATCAAAGGCACCCCCGGCTCGTTCGTGATCAAGCGCCGCCCGAAGCTTCGATTCTTCGCTTGGAAGATCGAAATCAAAAGCGTAGGGAAGGTTCAGGAGTTCCTGTCGGGTAATCGGTGCCACTGGCTCTTTAAGTTTCTGTTTTCTACGCTGGAATATTCCCATTTATTCCGCCTATTGAGGGCTTTAAGAAGGTTAATCCATGTGTAAACCGTACTTGTATATTATACTCGTAGTAACGAATCACGTAATAAACTATCTCTGATTTGGGAATTAGCTTCAAACAGGTTTCAAATCAGGTCAAGTAAAAGGTTGTTCTGGTCGGATTACGGATAATTTTAAATGCTTTAGAGGTAAATTTAGGTCGACTATGAAAATTCAGAATCCGCCCATATTGGACCAAATTGGGCACCGAGTAACCGACCGGCCAGAGAGGGTGAAGTACAGCCACCTTGATGATGAGGATAAATTGTTGATCCTTTGGGGATGGTCTCGAGGATGGACGATCAAGCGGACCGCTGAGGCGTTACCGACGAGCGTTTCGACGGTTATGAGCTACCGATCCAAGGTATTCGAGAACCCGTCGCTTGTGTTCGAGCTACAAGTGTTAAAAACGACTGGGCCGAAATCTCATCAATGCGGGTTATGCGGCGAGAACCGTGGGACTAGGTTGAGAGGGATGCGACATGTCCTGGCACACATCCTGCCCTTTGAAGTTGCCAAGGACGTGCCCCTGGATCAAGTTGAGAAGCCGCTTTAGGCGTCCGCACCTGACCGGCTACAAAAGTTACACCCCCACCAGACTCCTACTGAGTGAGCCAGTACGGCGTTGTCTGCCGTAAGTACGGTCAGCGAGTGCGCGGTAAGTCGGGTTATGGCGTCCCGGAGGACCTTAATGGACTGGTGGGTACCTTGGTCACCATTGGCTACCCGCCAGAGTATTTGGCCAAGAACGGTGGACGGCCTGGGAACGAGCAACTTTACTCGGTCAGGTTCGATGTCAGGGACTATGCGGACATGGTCAACGAGTCGTGGCTGGAATCTGAGTAGGTGCAACGCAGGTCGATATGAATGAAAAGGCCCCGCCTTGTTAAAAGCGGGGCTTTTGATTGAGCTTGAGAAGCTATCCTATGTTGGCAACATTTTTGGCAACATACAGGGCATCACCAGATTCTACGGGCCGGTCCTCCACGGACGGATTGAGTCTGAAATCTGTACTCGGTGGCATTGGGCTAGATAGGGGCGCACTGGGCATCACTGGTGCCACCGAACATTCCGCCATTTCGGCGCGGAGTTATTTTATAGCTAAATCGGCGCTTTTTCCAGTGGTCTGGCTGAAGGCGTTCCGTATTTTGGGGGGAATGGGCCTGCCTCAGGCCTGTGAAGAATGCCATCAGCGTATATTTTTCTAAATTATTGGCGCGAGCATCCACTATTTTAGGACTGGTCTCTGAAGGAGTTGCTGGCAAAAAACTTCTGAAGCCCAAGGTGAGGAAGATGGCAGCGGCATATGCCATAGAGAGTCTTGGGCTGAGTGAGAGGAGGGCCTGTCTGCTTACTGGTATCTCACCCTCGGTCTATCGGTACAAGTCGAAGCAGGGTGATGATGCTGTCCTGCGTCGCAGAATGCGTGAGCTGGCATGGGAGAGGAAGCGCTTTGGCAGTCCCAGGTTGCACATCATGCTGAAGAGAGAAGGCCTGGTGATCAATCACAAGCGTACAGAGCGCATCTACAGTGAAGAGGGGCTTGCGCTCAGGAAGAAGAGGAGGCGCAAAGGGGCGGCAGGGGTCCGGGAGACCATTCCATCTCCTGTACGTCCTAATCAGAGGTGGTCCATGGACTTTGTCTCTGATAGCACTGTGACCGGTCGGCGCTTCCGGGCATTGGCCATAGTGGACGACTATTCACGGGAGTGCCCAGCCATCGAGGTAGATACCTCTCTGGGAGGCGCCAGAGTGGTGGGAGTCCTGGAGAGACTGGAAGAGACACGGGGACTACCTGAGGTGATCACTGTGGACAACGGCCCGGAGTTCGCAAGCAAGGCCATGGATGAGTGGGCCTATCGGAGGGGCATCAAGTTAAGCTTTATACGTCCTGGCAAGCCGGTAGAGAACGCCTTTGCTGAGAGCTTCAACGGCCGACTACGCGACGAATGCTTGAACATCAACTGGTTCATGAGTGTAAGGCATGCCAGGGAGATCATAGAGAACTGGCGGCAGGACTACAACGAGGTCAGGCCCCACAGTTCCCTGAAGGGTAAAACGCCCAAAGAGTTTGCTGGCTCTATGGCTGGACTCTACTAGCCAATGATACTAACTTCGGGGTAAGGTCAAATGGATGATGGGCAAACGGACCCATGCTAGCAATTAAAACGCAACAATCAACCTAATTAAGCGACTGCCCATAGGGGGAATCTATATATTGTCTGCTGCCGCTTAGAAGTCTCGCTGGGGTCAATGCCTTGAGTTGTGTCACATTTTGTTCCCCGTCCAAAGCGGGCATGAGACCGAACAGAATTCCCATACCCAATATGTCCACTACAGCCAACGGGGGTAAGCCAGGGAATCCGCCATGGTATACAGTACGCGCCGACCTGTGGACTAAAATAACAACCTTGTCAGCTTCATTCCCTGCTGGGACAATCTCTTCACCGGGGCTGTGATCTGGCTCCGGGCCTGTGGAGAGGAAGTACTGGATATGTTCGCCAGAGGATCGTTGGCAAAGCTCCGATTGTTAGACTAAATCTGGGTTCGTTGATTTTGGGTTCGGTAATCCTGGGTCCGTCGTGCCGGATTCCGTGCCCATTGGCTCTTACCCTCAGTTTGGCCCCCTTGTTGACGTGGCCAAAGGTAGCGCTGCGATTCTATGATGAAATCGCGCGGTGTTCTCCCCCGGCGTGGCGGCAAAACCATTCACATCAAGGATGACTCTGACCATGCGGGAGACGTACACAATTTCGAATTCTCTAACAACAAGATTTCTGGTCATAAACCGTGAATAGCAGTTTCCGAGAGTTTTTATCATTTAACTGTGTCATCGTTCCAGTATGGAAGTTCCGGATGTCGTCCGCCGGGGACTTAGATCCGGCCGCATTCCCTTTTTGCATTCGATGAGTCAATACCGGTTCTTGGCCGCTGTCGCCATCGCATTCTTGGTGACTCAGACGGCATGGTTAATGTTAACCCCGTTGTTGGTCGCTATGGCGGACGAGTTCAACACCTCCGTGGCGGTCGCCGGGCAACTGGCAACGGCAACCTTTGCGGCTTGGACTGTATCCGTTATTGCCGTGGGGCCCATGTCCGACTCCTTCGGTCGACGACCGGTGGCATTGGCCGGGCTGTCGTTGCTTTCAATTGGGTTGTTGGCATCGGCCTTTGCGCCCAATTTCGGCACTTTGTTGGTCTTTAGAGTGATAACCGGACTTGGGGGCGGCATGATCCCTCCCAATAGCATGGCAGCGGTTACCGACTCCGTTTCCCCAGCACGCCGGGCCCAGGCGGTGGGCGGGCTGATGGCATTCGGCACATTATCATCGGTGATTGGCGTCCCCTTGGTGGCCCTTGCGGCGGAGTCAGCCAATTGGCGGTTACCCTTCCTGGTCATCGGTACTCTGATGGCTGTATCCACCCTGCTCAATTGGATGTGGTTCCCCAAAGGGCAAAGCGTGAAACTGGGGAACTTTTCGTTCTTTTCCAGATACCGGATGTTATTGGCTATCCCGGTCCTCCGAGCGGCTTTGGCTGTGAGCCTTGCCCAACGGATCGCCTACCTGGCCTTGGTCAGCTACCTGGCGGCTTATTGGATTGACGCCTACGGCATGAGTGTGGGAGCGCTGGCGCTGCCCTTGACCTTTGTTGGCATCGGCACAGTGCTGGGTAGCTACATGGGAGGGCCCGTGGCCAACCGGAAGGACCGAATGGGCGTGATCGCAGTCTTGGGATTGGTTGGGGGAGTCGCTGCCTTAGCGTTGTTTTTGATCGACATCCCCGTCTGGGCCGCAGTGGCAATCGCCACGGTGGCGGTATCGTGCTTGAGCGTTTCGCGGCCAGTGGTGATCACCTTTAGCACCGAGGTATCCGGAGATTCTCGGGCCACGGGAGTCGGCATGGTGGGCGCCACCAATCAGTTGGGGGGCGTGGGTGGGGCGGCGTTGGGCGGAGTGCTATTGGCCGCCACCGGATTTCCGGGCGTCGGTTACCTATGTCTGGCAGTGGGAGGAGTCTCCGCGCTAATCATTGCATTGTTCATGCGTCAGGCCAGGTCCTGAGTTCACCTCTTCGCCTGCTTTTGTCCAAGCACGGCAATATGACCTCGAGAAGATGGGTCATCAACCTTCCAATGCGCTAGCTTGAACCCTTGCGCCTCCAGCAAATTTCTGGTATTACTGGGGTCGAGTCCTCCGAGAATTCTGGATATTCGGAGGACATAAACCTGGTCCGATTCCGGCTGAACTCAAGGGCAATGAGATCGTAGGAGACCAAGGCATCCATGGGAAATTTTCTCTCAACCACCATAATTGGATTAGTTCCTGGAGAAGCAATCGTTTCAACGAGTGATGATCAGGCTTTGGTTTGGAACTGCCCTAGCTTACCCTCCACTCATTGGGTTGGATATTCTCGGAAATACCGATGCTGGCGCTAAACTCCTCGAATTCTCGGCGGTCGATACCTCGCCACTTCAAATCGTCCAAAGTTTCTTACAGTTCCACGTCCAGTCTTAGCGTCGCCAGTTGCCGGTAGAACAAAGCATCATCCAATCGTCCGGATAGGCTGGCGGCGACCCCGGCTGCGCCCCGGACTTCTATCTCCCAGTCCTTGGCATCGCTCGGGATTAATTCGATGTGCTCATAACGGCTCAACACCTTGCTAGCAGTCTTGGCACCCCACTTGGGAATGCCTGGAATTCCGTCGGCTGCATCGCCAACCAGCCCTAGGTAATCCGGAATTGATTCCGGGAGCACACCAAACTTCTCGAGGACGCCTTCTTGGTCGTAAACGATTCCTCTGCGGCGGTCCACACAGACCACTCGCTGACCCTTGACCATTTGCGTCAAGTCTTTGTCCGGCGAGCAAATCACAACTTGCTCCACCTCCGGGCTGTCCTGCCATCGGTGAGCCGCAGTGGCGATGGCGTCGTCGGCCTCGAACTCAATCATGGGCCAGACAACGATGCCCAAAGCGGCGGCTGCCTTTTCCGCTAATTCAAACTGGGCCGAAAGTTCTTCCGGTGTGCCCTCACCCGTCTTGTATCCGGCAAAAAGTTGGTTTCTGAAAGATTCAACGACATGGTCGAAGGCGCAAGCCACATGGCTAACATCGTCCTGCCTAAACAGACTCAAAAGCGTTCTGAGCAAACCTCTGACGGCGGCGATTGCCCTGCCATCGGGTGCGGTTCGAGGGGGCATGGCAAAGTGAGCCCGGAACAACTCGTAGGTGCCGTCGACCAGATGAATTTTGATGCCATGTGTTTGCATAAAAATAGTCCGTCAGGTAAGTGTCACCGATTTTTGACCGGAGCGAATTTAACCGGAACGAGTTTAACTGGATCGAATCTAATTGGAACGAAGTCCAGGGTGTAGCGGGCGTCCATGCACTCAATCCTCCCATCCGGGCTAATCGCGGGAGTGGTTAAGAGATAGAGAAGCTAGAATTAGTTATAATTCGCCACTTTCGCCGTAAAGTTCTCATCCTCGCCGAATATTTCCAGGAAAGCCCACTCCGTGAGGACTGCCAGCGAGCCAGCATCGAATTCGTCGATCTCTAGCCAGTAATTGACGCCTTCCGCGTCGGGGGGCTGAAACCCAGCCTCGGACAGTTGGTTGACTGTAGACTGGGGCAAAGGAGAGCCGAAAACCTCCTCCCATTGCGTCGTGCCAATTTCGGCATAGGCACTAGGATGGTCGGAACCGAGAGCAAATTGAACGTAGCAACCGCGATTGCTCTCAAGCACGACAAACCCGCCTTCAATAAGGTCCTCGTAGCCAATCCACTCGTTAAACAGTGCAAGCCGGTCATTTTTGCATGAGGCAGTGATTTGGATTGGGGCCGGTGTTGGAGGCGCTACGGGAGGAGGGTTTTCTCCTATAAGTGCGCTAAGAAGCTTCCTCCACCATTTTGGCTGTTTAAGATTATCACCGCAAATTAAGCACGTGGTCGCTTCTATTAGATTTTCGCTACCGCAAGCAGGGCAAATCACCATGAGCGGCCTCAGCAACCAGGATTTCACGAATATATTTATGAAGATTTATAGCAAGGCCGACCGATTTATTTCGGGGCATTTCTGTCGGCCTTCAGGGACTCGAAAAAAAGCCTAAGTATCTTGCTGCTAAGCGGACTTTACAAGATCGGCTTTGTAGGCTTCGTCCACAAAATCGGGAATCTGGGTCCAGCGAACGTTTTGAGGGTCGCTTTCCAGATTCAAGTCATTACCTCGGGAATCTTCCAAACCCAACGGGTGGTACACCAACTCGATTAGATTACCGTCGGGGTCCTTGATGTAAGTGTAATGCTCGTTTGTGTCTTCCCTTCGGCCCTGCTTGGGGTCTTCGCCGCCGGTCCCGGTAAATGCGCCGCCAGCGCTGCGGGAGTACGGCACTCCGAGAGAATCCAAATGTTGTAATGTTCCTTCCCAGTCTTCAACTTCTATGGCGAAGTGGACCCGCGGCACGTCAATAAATTCATCAGTGTCGCTGGTGTGAATCTCGCCAGTGCCAATACGCAATTGAAGTTGCCTTTTGTTGAGGGCCGGTCCACGGTCCAGAAACTCGGCGCCCAACACATTCTCGTACCATTCCTTGGTGCGCTGCCGGTCGGTGATCTGGATATTTATATGGTGGATCATGCTGACCTTTGACACTTAGCACCTCCATAAACCGTCTAATTATGGGAACTTGGATTACTAAAACCATAAGCGATTCAAAATATTATGGGCTATCGACCCGCTCCAGGCAACCGGGATTTGGGAACGGTGTGAAATGGTCTGGGGCTCACTACACTAGCCGAGGCCTCGGGTACTCAACTGTGCTGGTTTAGAAATTTTCAAATGGATTCCGGCGTGCGCGAGAATGACTCCTGGGCAGAACCCAAATTCTCTAGGCTGGAGACGATTGCCCAGTCTGGGACTAGTCCCTCGGTGCATTCGGTTGGCGGTTGGATTTGAATCAAGGCGCCAACAAAGGCGCTGGAAGTTTCTACGCGGTCTCTCGGAACAGCTCGCGGCCGATCAACATGCGCCGGATCTCGCTGGTTCCAGCGCCGATCTCATAAAGCTTGGCGTCTCGCAGCAGGCGTCCCGTAGGAAAATCGTGTACATAGCCGTTGCCGCCCAGTATTTGGATCGCCTCAAGGGTCATGGCAGTTGCTTTCTCGGCGGCGTAAAGGATGCAGCCTGCGGCGTCCTTGCGGTTTACCTGCCCGTTGTCGCAGGCTCGGGCTACCGTGTAAACGTAGGAGCGGCAGGCGGAAAAAGTGGTGTACATATCGGCGAGCTTGGCTTGAATCAACTGAAACTCGCCAATAGGTTGGCCAAACTGCTGACGTTGGTGAACGTAGGGGATCACTATATCCAGGCAGGACTGCATTATGCCCAGCGGCCCTGCGGACAGGATAACCCGCTCGAAATCCAATCCGCTCATCAACACTCGGGTTCCGTGGCCCAACTCGCCCAATACGTTTTCTTCGGGCACTTCGCAGTCTTGGAAGACCAGTTCACTGGTGTTCGAGCCTCTCATCCCTAGCTTATCGAGCTTAGGAGAAGGCGAAAATCCCGCATATTCCCTTTCAATTAAGAATGCGGTGATTCCCCGTGAACCCTCGTCCGGGTCTGTCTTGGCATATACCACCAAAACATCGGCATCCGGCCCGTTGGTGATCCACATCTTGGCGCCGTTCAAAACGTAGTGGTCGGCCCGCTTCTCGGCTCGCAATCGCATGCTCACCACGTCTGACCCTGCCTCGGACTCACTCATGGCCAACGCGCCAACATGTTCGCCGCTTATCAACTTGGGTAGGTAGCGGCGTTTTTGATCTTCGTTGCCATTCCGGAAAATTTGATTGACGCACAGGTTCGAATGAGCCCCATAGCTAAGCCCAACGCTGGCAGATCCTCGGGAAATTTCTTCCATTATTACAGCGTGAGCCAGATAACCTAAGTCCACACCGCCATATTCTTCGGAAACAGTTACTCCCAGCAGGCCGAGATCGCCAAATTTCCGCCATAGATCGTGGGGGAAGTCATTGGTCGCATCAACCTCTTGGGCTCTGGGGGAGATTTCATTGTCCGCAAAATCCCGTACGGTCTGCCTGACAATGTCGATCGTCTCACCCAAGGATTGTTCCAAGGACGGAATGACCGCACTTCTAAGCGTCATGATGCACCCCTAGACTCAGTTTCGGTTTACTGCCGGTATATGGCGGGCCAGTTGGTCTTGGGCCGGATAGGTTAAAAACGATAGGGTTAATCTGACTCCAGGACTGGCAAATTTGGACCGGTCGATTCGGAGTATAGATTACCATTGTCCGAAATAGAAGGCGGCGAAACCTCGCTCGAATCGAGAGGCAGGAGGACCATTGCGAGGTGACCAAACTCAGCGGACGTGAACCGTACGTAGTCCCGCACTGGCTCAACACTCGCTTAACACATTGTGATTTTATCCTTTTTTTGACCCCTGTACGGTTGTCTTTCTTCGAGATGGGAAAAGCCGGAATTCAGAGCAAACAGGGGTTGGGATTGGAGGTTCTGTTGATACCGGTGATTGCTAATCGTTAGCGCTCACCAGCATAATGACTTGAAGCAGAATCCGGACTATGTGAAAATTCTCTCAATCTCTGTTCAAATACGCTTCCGAGCCCTTGACGTTTGATTCGTGGGGGCCATATAATCGCAAATTAAGAGGGAGCCTAATTATGCCAAAACGTACCTATCAACCAAAAAAACGACGCCGCCTTCGGGTGCACGGATTTCGCGCCCGTTCCAGCACGTCCGACGGTAGAGCCGTCCTGCGTAGACGGCGGTTCAAGGGACGCCATAATCTGACGGTTTAGATATTCATCTCTTTTTATGCAACGTAGGTCTAGATTGACCGGAACCCCTCGGTTTTCCCAGATTCATCAAGGTGGCAACAGCGCTGCGAACAACCTCCTAGTTATCCGTCTCCTGGCAAATGACCTAGACTATAGCCGGTTCGGCTTCATAATTAGCAAGCGGATAGGGAACGCAGCGGTTCGAAATAGAATGAAGCGGAGGCTGCGAGAAGTCGTCCGTTTAAGCGAAGTTCATGCCGGGTGGGATGCCCTGTTCATAGCCCGCAGAGGCTCGGGAAGAGCAAACTTTCAGGATTTGAGACAGGCCACCACCAACCTGCTGCGACGTACCAGACTGGTGGATCCTTGATTCGGCACAGCCAAAGGTGGCGTCCATGCCAGTGCCCAGATTTAGACCAGCCGGGTTTACTTGTTCCGGCCTGGATTGTGCCGTATTGAATAGACGTGGCTTTGGAAGTTTGGGTAGACTTGGCTCCGGAAGTTCGGGCAGACTTGGCCTAGGAAATTAATGAAAAGTGCCGTGATTGTGGCCATAAAGGTCTATCAACGCACAATATCGCTCTATTTGCCCTCGTCCTGCCGCTTTTATCCAACCTGTTCCCACTACTCTCAAGAGGCCGTGGACAAGCACGGCGTGTTGAAAGGCTTTTGGCTGGGAGTAAGGCGCTTGGCACGGTGCCGCCCTTTCGGCGGACAAGGTTACGACCCAGTACCATGACAAAAAATAACGCGATGAAAAATAACGCCGGTTTATTGATTTAATCTGTTGCGAATATCCAACCTCAATTCCTCTAATTCCTGTCTGGA
Organism: Dehalococcoidia bacterium; assembly: GCA_963665155.2. Lineage (GTDB taxonomy): Bacteria > Chloroflexota > Dehalococcoidia > Lucifugimonadales > UBA3495 > UBA1141. The sequence continues at coordinate 857,315 of OY761986.2, forward strand.
GCCAGACAAGGGCAGCCCAGTGACTCGAAGACTTAAATCGGGTCTATCGGTTCTTTTGCTGATTCTAATCGTCTTGGCCCTGACCGGCTGCACTGCCGGGAACCTGCGGGGTGATAGCAATGGTTGGTCCCCCGTTTCCGCCTTGTCCCTTCCTTTAGATAGCGGCATCGACCTTGTCGAAACCGCTCGCTTATCACCGTTGGACAACACTCTGTCGGTCACTAATGGCTTCGCCTTTGAACTGGGCCAAGTCATCCAAATCGAAAATGAACTCATGCTAGTAACCCTAACCCGGGACGACGAATTGGTTGTTGAGCGCGGCGTGAATGGGACTAGACCTGCCTCTCATCCGGGTCAATCACCAATATTTTCACTAGGCCAACAGTTCGTGGTTTTCGTCATCACTAAGCAAGGCGAAATCCAATCGATGGAGGACGATGGAACATCGGCCCCAGAAGTAGATGCTTCTTATATTCCCGCAGGCGCATCCCAATGACGGTGCGTTTGTCCGGCAAAATTGGGGTTTTGGCAGCCGCTCTCGCAACATTGGTCATGGGACTGGCCGCGTGCATACCGGGTGGTTCGAGCATAACGGGATTGAAAGGGTCGTTCGACAATGCAGCCTTCGGTGATGGGAGTTTGTACGTAAGCGGGATTGATGGTTATTTGTACTCTATGGACATGGGTTTTTCCGCAAATTCTGCTGCAGCCCAATCGGGCGAATCTCGAACCGGCTCAGACATCTTGAGCCTCAACTGGCGTGTGGCGGTTGGAGACGAGACGGAACCCGCACCGTTAATCGGTGGGCCGGTTTTTGTCCCCGACCCGGATTTACCCATGGTCTTGGTGGGTTCCGAAGATGGCAATTTTTACGCATTCGACGCCGACAATAGGGGCGACCCGTTGTGGATCTTCACCACGGGCGGAAGGGTCTGGTCTACCCCGGTGGTAAAGGATGGTATCGTTTATTTCGGTTCCCACGATAAATATGTCTATGCGCTGAGGGTTGGGGACGGGACCGAGAAATGGCGCTTTAAGACCGGGGGATCAGTAGCCGGCCGACCGCTGATCTTCAGGGATATGATCATCGTAGGCTCATTTGACAAGATGCTTTACGCCATCGACGCTAACGACGGCTCGTTCCGTTGGTCGGTAAGCGGAGAGAACTGGTTCTGGGCTGGAGCCGTTGCCGACGAAAGAAGCATATTCGCTGGCAACATGGACGGGAACATTTATGCCGTCGATGGCGAAGGGAACCTTCTCTGGAAACATGATTTAGGTTCCGCAATAGTTTCCAGGCCAGCCTTGATCGCTGGCGGTTTGGTCGCTGCGGGCAAGCACGGCCGGGTGGTCAATCTCTTGGACACCAAACCGGACACGGCAAGCTCGAATCGAGTTATTGATACCGAGTTTGTTAGCGATTCTGAAATTAAATCCCCCATGTTCGTTTCCGGTAACACCATTTACCTTGGAACTCAAGGAAGCACAATTATTCGGATCGATGTGAACACCAACCGGGCTGGGCGCTTGGATTTAGACGAAGCTTGGTGCTTTGACACCGATCAAGATTTGGAGTGCAACTAACCCGGTGCAAAGAATTCGATGCGAATATTACGGTGATCAGGTAATCCGAATTATCGGAAAGGTGAGGTAGGGCTATTTGGAAGCCTTAGATTTCGTCTGGACCGAATTTATAATTCGGCCGATGCTCAACACACTCATCGTGTTGTACGTCATCAGCTTTAGTCAGATGGGTATTGCGATAATCCTCTTTACCCTGCTGGTTCGGATTATCACGCTGCCCCTCACTGTGAAGCAGGTCCGCCAGATGCGGAACATGAGCAGCCTGCAACCGAAACTCAAGGAAATTCAACAGCGTTTCGCTCGTGATCGGGCCCGTATCTCTCGGGAAACCATGCAGGCTTACAGGGATGCCGGCGTAAGCCCCATCGGTTGTGTGGGGCCTTTGGTGATCCAGATGCCCATCCTGCTGGGCCTATTCCGGGTGCTGATTCAGACGCTGTTTAGCAAGCCCGACGACTTGGTAGGTCTTTCCGAGAAGCTTTACTCCTGGCTCGGCTTTTTCCCAATCTACCAAGCTGCGCCGCTGAGCGCCAATTTCTTGGGTATGGACTTGGCTGATAGCCCAGTCGGTGTCACCATAGTCCTAATACCGGTGTTGGTGTTCGTTTCGTCTTGGGTGCAGCAAAAGATGACGATGGCCCCGGCGACGGACGCTAGATCGCAGGGCAACCAGACAATGATGCTCTGGATGATGCCGTTGTTGATTGCGGTGTTTTCCTTCAGTTTCCCCACCGGTCTGGCTATGTATTGGATTGTTTCGAACATAATAGGTGTTGGCATACAATACTTCATAACCGGATGGCAACCTTTGTTCCCGTTGTTCCCCAAAGCGTCAGACGTAGCCGATATACCTCCAGAACCAATTTCGAACGACCCTTCGGAGGAGGATAGTAGCGATGGAAGTACGAGTGATGACCGGCCGATCCGTAGAAGAAGCAATAGAGTTAGCCCTGAAAGAGCTCGACGTCGACCGCGACGAGGCAGAGGTCGAAGTACTAAGTAGAGGAAAGCCGGGCTTTCTAGGCCTTGGGGCCGAAAAGGCCCAGGTACGGGTAACTAAAATACCTCAAGGCGGCAGTGCGGCGGCTATGGCAACCGAGGCTGTGGGACGAATATTAGACGCAGCTGACGTGAACGTTACCAGGACCCTCCGGGCGGCTAATGATCCGGACGTCGGCGGGCCTATAATTGACTTAAGCGGCGAAGACTCGGGCCTATTGATCGGGCGACGTGGGCAAACCTTGCAATCGTTGCAGTTCTTGGTCAACTTGATCGTCCGTAAGAAGTACGGAGACGAAGTCCGTGTCGCCTTGGACGTGGAACACTATCGGGAGCGCAGGGAAACATCGCTAAGGGATATGGCGTCCAAAGTAGCCAGCCGCGTTGCCCAGTCAAGCCGCAGCGTTACCCTGGAACCGATGTCGCCAGCCGATCGCCGCATCGTGCACACGACACTTACCGACTTTCCCGGAGTAGCGACTGAAAGCTCGGGCGTTGGCGAGAACCGAAAGGTCACTATTCTTCCCAAGCCAAATGACTAGATTTTCCTATTAGACCAGTTGAACCAACAATTAAATCGGGACATTGATTGAATAAATTCAGGTAACTTACATCAAGACGGTTGAATCGAACTTGAATCGGTTTGGATACTGCCTCCCTCGTGTAACACAGGCGAATAACAACGTGACACAGGACCCGGCGGCATCAAGTGCAGAGGGATGGGCCAACCCAGGCCAGCCTGAGAAATCCAGAAGCGGTCGCGCATGAATCTGGCGGATTAATGGCTGTAATTGCGGTTGACCTTAGTATCGAAGGAAAATAAGATAACACCGTGAATAGTGAGTTGGGCTCTCCGGAGTTAGTTCCCGGTCGTCGCCTCCCCTCGTTCGACAATTGCTCGTTCGACAGTCATCCATTCGACCATCCAAAGGAAGAATGTGGTGTCGTCGGGATATATATGCCTGGGGCAGAAGCCAGCAGGTTGGCCTTTTTTGGCCTGTTCGCTTTACAGCATCGTGGGCAGGAAAGCGCGGGCATAGCCGCATCCAATGGCGAAGAGATAAACGTCCACGCCGAAATGGGCCTGGTTACGCAAATATTTCGCGAACCCGACTTTTACCCCCTCGCTGGCGAATTAGCCATCGGCCATACCCGCTACTCGACCACCGGCAGCAGCCTTCTTTGCAACGCTCAACCTTTGTTGGTTCAGGGCACCCACGGTAAATTGGCTCTGGCCAATAACGGCAACATTATCAACTCCCTACAAATGAAGGAACAACTCCAAGACTCTTGGGACTGCACGTTCAACTCGACCACTGACTCCGAAGTCTTCGCCTATCTGCTGGCCAATGCCAGCGGTTCCGACTGGCAAGAACGTATTTTCTCCTGCATGCGCCAGTTGGAAGGCGCTTATTCCATGGTGGCGCTGACCAAAGACACGATGATGGCCGCCCGGGATCCATTGGGAATCCGACCGTTGTGCCTAGGTAAGTTGAACGGCGGCTGGATCGTAGCTTCGGAGACCTGCGCCTTGGACCACTTGGGGGCCACGTTCCTGCGAGAGTTGGAACCCGGCGAAGCGCTGGTGATTGACAGCGAAGGGTTGCACACGTCCATTTGGACGGGTCGCCAAAAACGCCGGGCTTTGTGTGTTTTCGAGCTAATTTATTTTGCCCGGCCCGATAGCATCATTGATGATTGTTTGGTTCATTCGGCTCGCCAAGAATTGGGGGCCCAACTCGCTCGTGAGCACCCCGTGGAGGCCGATCTAGTCATTGGCATACCTGATTCTTCAGTGGCAGCGGCGGTAGGGTACGCTCAAGAGTCCGGCATCCCCTATAGCGAGGGCCTGATTAAGAACCGCTATGTTGGACGCACCTTCATCGAACCCGACCAACGGATGCGGGATTTGGGAGTTAGGCAAAAATTCAACCCACTGGTCGAAGTAATAAAGAACAAACGGTTGGTCGTGGTGGACGACAGTATTGTCCGCGGGACCACCACTCCCCACGTGGTCGGGCTCTTACGCAAGGCCGGGGCCAAAGAAGTGCATATGAGGGTGTGCGCTCCGCCGATCAAACACCCTTGCTACATGGGTGTGGACATGGCCACCCGGGAAGAGTTGATCGCCGCCAGGATGGAAGAGGGCGAAATACGTACTTTGATCAACGCAGATTCCTTAGGCTACCTCAGCGTCAAAGGGTTGATGAAAGTGGTTGGAGGCGCCGATGGCGGCTTCTGCGATGCTTGTTTTACCGGCAACTATCCCGTGCCCATTCAGTTGGAGATGAGCAAGTTGGTTCTGGAGCAAGGCAGGCAAGGTACGCTGTTCGGAGATTCTGAATAGCCTTTAATTTCTGATCATTGCAATTGCTGCGCCTGATTGCCATATATACCGGGAAACTCAGCTTGCTAACCGCCATAGAGTGCGGCCCTCACCCTAATACTTCCGACCCTTATTGAGGCATGTACTTGCTTTGGGATGCATATATTTGCTCTGGCCCGGTTCGGCTCTGGCACCATTGGGTGGCGTCGGGTATCCCACGAGGCCAAGCGACCGAGGCCAAGCTTCATTTGTCTAATCCAAAACCATAGGATTCCGACGATGGTTCCACTGGCTCAAGGTCAGATGCGGATGGACCTACGCCGACCTTCCCTTGCTACCAAATCATGCTCTTCGCCGGGTCACCCCTTGCCATCGGGAACATCTTCATTTAACCTTCTTAATGCGGTAAATACTCATGGATTGCCTCGCAAAGTTGGGCGTGGGAGGGCGTAGTAATTGGCGAGTGAAGCCTACCGGCTTTCCGGCGTAGACTTGGATCTTATGAGTGGCCTGAAAGACCGGATTCAGGCCTTCGCTGCTATCACCCACGGACCCGAGGTTTTGAATAGTGGGGGCAGCTTCGCCGGTCTGTACCAGCTGGCTGGCTACGACAATCCGGTACTGGTGGCAAGCACCGACGGCGTTGGGACCAAGTTAAAGATAGCCACCCGCCTGAGCCACTTCGAGTCCGTCGGTCAGGACTTGGTAACCCTCAATGTTAACGATATCCTCACCCGGGGAGCCAAACCCCTTTTCTTCTTGGACTACGTCGCGTTCAGCAACATGGACCCACAGATGATGGACACCCTCATGAGAGGAATCGCTTGGGGTTGCCGGGAAGTAGGATGTGCCCTTATCGGCGGGGAGACGGCGCAGATGCCGGGGACCTACGCGACCGGAGAACTGGACCTTGCGGGATTTGTGGTCGGTGCCGTTGAGCGGGAACGGATGATCGACAACAAGAACATGCGTGTTGGCGATTACCTTGTCGGAATTCCTTCCAGCGGGGTTCACACCAACGGGTTCTCGTTAATCCGCAGGGTTTTTAACATCGATGATGAACCATCGGTTCTGTTCAATCGCTACCAAGAGCTTAACCATCAATTAGGTGAGGAGCTCTTGGTCCGCCACCGCAGTTATTACCCGCTGTTGGCTCCTGTGCTGGAGTTGGTTACCGGACTGGCCCATATCACTGGGGGCGGACTGCCGGGAAAGATGCCAGCAATACTCCCTGACGATTTGGCGGCGTCGTTCCAGCTGGAAAACTGGTCTGTGCTGCCGATTTTCGATGTGATCCAGCGGGAAGGATCGGTGAGCAACGACGAGATGTACCGTGTTTTCAACATGGGCCTCGGCATGGTGGCGGTCTGCAACGAGAATAATTTGGGCCGATTCCGGGAGTTGATTCCGGATAGCACCGTGGTTGGGCGTATCATCAAGCGGGAAGGCGATGCCCAAGTATTCCTAGACGGCGTCTGACCTTATTAGCCCCAACCGGATCAAGCCCAAATAGCAGTGATGGGAGTCTATCGGAATGCCGGTGTCACCCGCAGTGGCCGGATAGGTTTTAATAGTGGAGAAAATTTGAGAGCACTTATCAGCGTTTACGACAAAACCGGGGTCGTCGAATTCTCCAAGCGCTTGGTGGATTCGGGCTTTGAGCTAATTAGCACCGGCGGGACTCATCGCACCTTATCCGGAGACGGTGGGCTGCCGGTAGAGCAGGTTTCCGAAGTCACCGGCTCCCCGGAGATACTGGATGGCCGGGTAAAGACGCTTCACCCGGTGATCCACGCTGGCTTGCTGGCACGCCGGGACCTACCTGCCCACCTGGCCGAGCTGGCCGAGCACGGCATTGATCCCATCGACTTAGTGGTGGTCAATCTATATCCCTTTGTCGAGACCGTCAGCAAACCCGGCGTGACTATGGACGATGCGCTGGAAAATATAGACATCGGAGGACCCACCATGCTGCGGGCGGCAGCCAAAAATTTTCCGTCGGTAGCCGTGGTGGTAGACCCGGCCGATTACTCTTGGATCGCCGATAAAATAGGCGACGGTGGCTTAACCCCCGATGACCGCCGCAATCTCGCTGCCAAGGCATTCAATCATGTTTCGGTTTACGATACTGCGGTAGCCGCCTACCTGACGGGCACCGAAGCGCAGACTCAGGAATTGCCGGACCAGCTAAGCATACAGATGGTCAAAACCGCGACCCTGCGTTACGGCGAAAACCCCCACCAGCAGGGTGGCCTATACGTCCCCCAAGGTGTTTCGGGTGGAGGGGTGGCCGGAGCACGCCAACTTCATGGGCGGGAGTTGTCGTACAACAACCTGATGGACGCCGATGCCGTGTGGCGCACTGTGTCCGATTTTGCCGACCCAGCAGTTGCCGTGGTCAAACACGCCAACCCTTGTGGACTGGCCTGCCACCAAGACCAGGTCATGGCGTACCAACGAGCCTATGAGGGCGACTCCATATCTGCGTTTGGCGGAATAGTCGGCTATAACAGAACGGTAACCGCAGCGGCCGCTAATGCCATGGAGGCCGTGTTTTATGAGGTGGTAGTAGCGCCAGGCTATGAGCCGGAAGCACTGGAGATTTTGCAAAAGAAACGCAATCTGCGCATTCTCGCCGTAGAGCAAAACGCCGGAGTGCAAGCGTACGACCTACGACCGATTAGCGGCGGGCTGCTGGTTCAAGGTCCCGACATTATTAGTGAAGCCCCGGCGTCCTGGAAAACGGTGACCGATCGGACTCCCACCGAAGCCGAGTCCCAGGATCTGGCGTTTGCTTGGACCGCTGCCAAACACATAAAGTCCAACGCTATCGTTTTTGCTAAAGACCGGACTCTGGTAGGCATGGGAGCAGGCCAACCCAACCGTGTGGTCAGCGTTCACTTGTCCCAGCGCACTGCCGGGGACAACGCCGCAGGCAGTGTATTGGCTTCCGACGCATTCTTTCCTTTCCCGGACAATATCGAGTTGGCAGCGCAAGCAGGTGTTACTGCGGTAGTCCAACCCGGTGGCTCAATTCGGGATGACGAAGTTATTGCCGAAGCCAACAAACACGGCTTGGCAATGGTTTTTACCGGCGTTCGCCACTTCCGCCACTGACCACGGTTTTTCGTTCTTCGGTCGCACCGTCTCGGACTATACTGGATTAGGCTATTGACTCATAAGGCCGGAGCGAACTAGATGCACTAGCGTTATCGCCCAGGGATTTGTTATTTTGCCAAGGTGTGCGGAAATGAACGGTGATCCGGCAGAGGGCCGGGAGATCGATTCCAAGGAAGTGATTTCGGGTTGCTAAGGGGATGGTGGGATGAGTGGCACCGTTGATGTGGTAATTCCAGTTTTTAATGAAGAAAAAGCCTTGCCAAGGAATATCGTAATATTGGCCGACTTCCTCAAAGCCAATCTGCGGAATCCCTGGCAAATCATCATCGCTGACAACGCCTCAACCGACAACACAAGAGCGGTTTCCGAAACGCTATGCCAGCGATACTCGGGCATCAATTATCTGCACATCCCTCAAAAGGGCCGGGGGCGCGCCCTCAAGGTGGCGTGGCTGGACAGCACCGCCGACATAGTTAGCTATATGGACGTAGACCTGTCTACCGACCTTAGCCATTTTCCTCCCTTGGTAAGCTCTCTGGAAGAAGGCTATCACGTCGCCATTGGCAGTCGGCTCAGCAAGGGCTCTCGTGTGACTCGGTCCATCAAACGCGAGTTCATTTCTCGTAGCTACAATATGCTGATCAAATCCATGTTTTTCACCCCTTTTCAAGACGCCCAATGCGGGTTCAAGGCGCTGACCCGAAAGACTGCCCAGGCCATCGTTCCTCATATCAAAAACGACAACTGGTTTTTCGATACCGAGTTGCTCATTATCGCTGCAAAACGTGGCTACAAGATTAATCAGGTACCGGTGAAATGGGAAGACGACCCCAACAGCACCGTGCATATATCCAGTACGGCCACAGAAGATATAAAGGGCCTACTTCGATTGCGCATCGGGGGTATACCCAAAGTATCAGCACCGGACAACGAGCCAAGCTGAATACTGCGCCAAACTGAGCACTGCTCCAAGCTGAACACTACTACCGACCATCCGGGAATGCGCAAATTACTCCGCACCGGTCTTCGTTGATTGACGTAACCACTCAGTGTTTGCAATGAAGATTCTTGGACCGTGCCACGCAGATCACTGAAAGGGTTAAAAATCCCGGAGGATATCTATGGAATTGGGACTGAAGGGCAAGAACGTAATTGTCACCGGCGGAGGTTCCAATATCGGTCGGGCCATCGTTCATGCTTTCGTAGCAGAAGGGAGCAACATTACCATTGCGGAATTGGCGCCGGAGCAGGGAGAGAAGGTGGCGACCGAGGTAGCGGTCACCGGTAGCGCCAGCCGAGTCAAGGTGATTGCCACCGACGTCACGGACCACCAGCAGGTTGAAGGAATGGTGGCGCAATCTCTCGATGAATTTGGCAGCATAGACGTCTTCGTCAACAACGTCGGTTGGACCATCGACCGGTTGTTCCTGGAAAAGCCTCGAGAGGAATGGGAGAAGGAAGTTCAGGTAAACCTTTGGGGAGCGATAAATTGCATCCATAGCGTATTGCCGTCTATGGTGGAGCGACAGGCAGGAGCGATTGTCAGCATAAGTTCCGATGCTGGCCGCATGGGGGAATACCGGGAAGCAGTTTATTCGGCCTGCAAAGCGGGGATAATTGCGCTAAACAAATCGGTTGCCAGAGAAACCGGGCGTTACGGCATCCGTCTTAACGTCGTATGCCCAGGTGTGGTCGTGCCGCCTGAGGGGGAGTCAATCAGCGAAGAGAGCATGTGGAACCAGATGCGGGACATTTTCACGGAAGACGTGCGGGAGCGGGTAAAGCGAAGCTATCCCCTACGCCGACTGGCTACCAGCAGCGAAATCGCCAATGCAGTAGTGTTCTTGGCTTCCGACGCCGCAAGCTTTATTACTGGGCAGACGCTTAGCGTCAGTGGCGGCTACACGATGATGTAAGCTTCGCCAAGCTTGGGACTGTTCCCGGTTATCTGGACTCATTCCCGGATGTCGGGACTCATTCCCGGATGTCAGGACTCATTCCCGGATGTCAGGACTCATTCCCGGATGTCAGGACTCATTCCCGGATGTCAGGACTCATTCCCGGATGTCAGGACTCATTCCCGGATGTCAGGACTCATTCCCGGATGTCAGGACTCATTCCCGGATGTCAGGACTCATTCCCGGATGTCAGGACTCATTCCCGGATGTCAGGACTCATTCCCGGATGTCAGGACTCATTCCCGGATGTCAGGACTCATTCCCGGATGTCAGGACTCATTCCCGGATGTCAGGACTCATTCCCGGATGTCAGGACTCATTCCCGGATGTCAGGACTCATTCCCGGATGTCAGGACTCATTCCCGGATGTCAGGACTCATTCCCGGATGTCAGGACTCATTCCCGGATGTCAGGACTCATTCCCGGATGTCAGGACTCATTCCCGGATGTCAGGACTCATTCCCGGATGTCAGGACTCATTCCCGGATGTCAGGACTCATTCCCGGATGTCAGGACTCATTCCCGGCGGATGTCAGGACTCATTCCCGGATGTCAGGACTCATTCCCGGATGTCAGGACTCATTCCCGGATGTCAGGCCTCAGGACTCATTCCCGGATGTCAGGACTCATTCCCGGATGTCAGGACTCATTCAGTGAAAAGAGACGGCCTGAGCAATTGCTCAGGCCGTCTCCGCGTTTTTCCAACCAAGAAGCAAGGTACGCCTACGCCAACTAAGGTCCTTTTGATCGGGAACCTTTAGAGGGCTGCTACCTGCTCACGGAGAGACTCGACTTCCTGGATCAACTGAGCCTTGGTCTTCTTTCCATCGTTGGGCTTGGCTTGGGCTGCCTTGTTCTCGGCAACCAACTCGAATGCCCTCCTTTCCATCTTTGGCAGTATCGACTGCACTAGACTTTCATCCAACTCGCTGGCGATGGCTGGGTAGCCCGCCCGCTCGATCATCTTGCGCAGGTTGCCGGCCTTGAACTGGTCCAAGGTCCAGCGCAGGGTCTCACCGGACGTAGTGGTGTCCCAATAAATCCGGATATCCTGGTTGCGAGGCCCATAGTGATAGTGGGGGCCGTTCTGGAAGCAGTCGAAAGCCAGCAACTCCACTTCATGTCCCGCAACGTTGGACACAACGTGAATAGCCATTCCTTCGTCATTAATCTGGGGCAATAACCTGTATTCCAAGCCGATGGAAATGTTCCCGGCTTCAAACAGGTCTCCCTCCAGTTGCCGCTCGAACTTGTGGTGAACCGTGCGCCGCCCATCCCGGGACATGGCGCGGGCCGTTGCTTCCACATGATCTAGGGTCTCTGTGGAGATGGGCTTTGCTGTAACCTTCTCGGCCAAATCGTCGTAGCCCGACCGTTCGAACATGGCAGGAAGATTGTTGCGCAGTTGGCTCAAGGTCCAACCGAGAGGGTTGCCGGCAGTCGTCTTGTCCATGAACAGCCTAACATTAAGGTTCTCCGGCCCATAGTGATAATGGGGAGCCTGGTCAAAGCAGTCGAACCTCAGTATTTCAGTATCCTTGCCGTCGACCTCACTGTAGACCTGAAGACAGAGGCCTTGGTCGTCCATAATCTCAGCCCGATAGCTCATGGCAATGCTAACATCACCAGCGTCTATAACTGTGTCGCCCTTTTCCATTATATGCCTCCAAATAATTTTGGTGTGTGCAGGGTATCTCTGATTCGAGAATTCTCCGTCTGTGAACTGCTAGCTTGGTTCACCGTCTAGAAGATTGTAGACTATTATGCCAAGTCTCAGCGGCCAGCGCAACTTTTGTTGTGGTTATGTTAGTCAATGAAAGCTTTATCGTAAATGAAGTGCTTATTCTCCCGCATTTTGTCTCTGAAGTGGGCGTACCTCGTCGTTGCAATGGCGGTCGTCGGTTGCGTCGCCGAGCCATCGCCGAACCCGTCAACTCAAATCGTCCTGCCTCAAGACGGGGTCCTGGCGGCGATAACATACCCTGATGTTACCCTTTACCCAACCATCACCAACCCTCCTGTGTCCTCCCCAGCGGGTGGGCCCGAATCGGTATCTTCCCCACCCGGAACCCGACAGCCCGCAAGGTTGACTATCCTGGGGATACCTTCGATGATTGAAGTGAAGGTTGTGGGAGTCATTGATGGAGATACGATAGAGGTCGAAGCCAGCGACGGAAACCGGGACAGGGTCCGGCTGCTGGGAGTGGATGCCCCCGAAACATTTCAAGCCAACAAACCCAACGAATACAACGGAATCATTGATACCGGCTGTTTGGACGGATGGGGCGCAACGGCGAGGCAATTCGCCGTCGATAACATTCTAGACCGGACTGTGACGCTGTATCTGGATCAAGCATCGAGGGAGCAAGGACCAGGTGGAGGCCTGACGTTCAGTCAGTTGTTCTCGTTCGGCAGATTGTTGGCTTTTGTTGAGGTAGAGGGCCAAGACTTTAACGCAGAGTTGGTGCGGCTCGGCTTGGCCAGAGTATATACCGAGGGCCAAAGCAGCCGGGAAAAAAGCTTTCTAGTGCTACAGCAGCAAGCGCAAGAGAAGAATGCTGGCCTCTGGAGTTGCCGGTCAGAGAGCCTTCCCTCAACCGTTACATTAATCCCTAATTCAACGCCGCTAAGGCCAAGACCTACTCCGATGCCGCCCGTAGAAGATACGCCTACGCCGTCGCCGCTTCTTGTGCCAACAACACCGCCCACTGCCTTGCCCACGATAGTGATTCCCACTGCGACACCGTCGCCTACCGCCGCTTCTGCTCCTACACCGAACCCGGGTCCGGCGAAACCGAATCCCGCCGCCACGGCTATTCCTAGTCCGACTGAATCTCCTGCGCCTGTTCCCACCACAACAATACCTGCTGCTCCCACGGCCACTAGGGTTCCGGCACCGACGGCGACCGGCGTTCCTATGCCAACTGTTACATTCGTCCCTTCCCCAACGGCAACCCCTGTCGTTACCCCAACCGCTACCCCCGTACCCAGCCCTGCTGCAACCATTATTCCAACGGTGGCACCCACTCCCCGACCCACTTCTAGGCCATTGCCAGCACTGGGGTCAGCCCAGGTAATGATCGAATGCATCTTTTTCGACGGCATCGTCCCTGTAAGCGAAGCGGATGAATACGTTCAGTTGCTTAATCAAGGAGGTGCTTCCGTGGATTTGGATGGCTGGACACTGACCGACATTAGTGACGGTGGGCCCACGTTCACCTTCCCTGCCTACTCATTGACCACCGGTGCCAGGGTCCGCATATACACCAACGAAGTCCATCAAGAATGGGGCGGCTTTTCGTTTTCTCAAGGAAGGGCGATATGGGCAAATTCCTCTCCGGATACGGCAGGTCTATTCAATAATCAAGGTATCCAGGTCTCCACAAAATCATACCCTCCCGGTTGCGGGGACTAGCCTAATCCGGGTTCAAAAAACCGCTTTGACGCAATTGTTTCCTCGCCCTATACTGCCATTCGTGCTTACCCATTCGACCGCCCGGCAACCGTTGCCCGGGGATCGGTTTTTGGACTCAGTTTCACTAGACTAAAAATCAATCTTCTCCCGGAATAGCTGGGAAGATTGGCCCGGAAAATATATGCGAAACCTTTCCAAAACTCTGTTTTTGAATACCATCACCTGTCCTACCTTGGGCTGGGAACTGCGAAACGAGGATATCAGCGACCAAGATTCCCAAGCGCCTAAGACCAGGGGAGAGTTATTTCGGGTCGAACAAGGCCTGGAAATAGGGAGTCGCGCTAGAACCCTTTATCCCACCGGTCTACTTATTGAAGAAAAGGACATGGAGCGGGCCACCGCTTCCACTCGGCAAGCTATGGCAGACCCTTGCAACCGCATCATTTTCGAAGCCGCGTTTTTTGTAGACGGGACAACCGCTAGGGCTGATGTCTTGATCAGAGACGGCGCTGGCTGGGGACTGGTGGAGGTTAAATCCAGTGCGAATGACCGGGGAGGCTACATTGACGACATGGCCTACACAGCCATGGTGCTTTCCCAGGCTGGGGTACAGATTACTCAAGCGTCTCTGTTGCTAATCTCCAAGGAATATCGCTTAGGTATGAGCAACAGCGACCTTTTCGTGGAAGTGGACCATTCCGAGGAGGTCTTAATTCGGGCTGAGGCATTACGTCAAATCTGGCCGAACATTATTGAAGAAACCAGCAGGACCAAAAAGCCGGAGCCGGTGCTTAAGATTGAATGCCGCAAGTGCCCTCTGTTCTCGCAGTGCATGGGAAACGACATTGAAAACCATGTGTTCAAAATTCCCAGGTTGAGCCCCAAGAAATTCGACCAGCTAACCGAAGCCGGCATCGTACGTATTGAGGACATACCCGCCAGCTTCCCTCTGACCGAGCGCCAAACAATAATGTGGGAATCGGTTCAAGCTCAAAAACCCATGGTTCGAGATGGCCTTGAGGATGAGCTTGCCCAAGTGGTGTGGCCAGCCCACTACCTAGACTTTGAATCGGTAATGACCGCAATTCCGCTTTATCCCGATATTGCGCCATACAGCCAGATCCCTACCCAATACTCCTCCCATTGTTGCGACGATGTCGGCAATGTGGTCTCACATGCCGAATTCCTCTGCGATCACACCAAGGATTCCAGGCTCGAGTTGGCCCAAAGGCTGATTGAGGACTTGCCAGGCGATGGGAGCATTATTGTATATTCCAACTTCGAGAAGACGATAATCCAAGGGTTGGCAAACATATTTCCTCCATTGGCTCCGTCTTTGGAATCGCTGGTTTGCCGCATCGTAGACCTGCAAGACATAATAATCAAGAATTTTTACCACCCTGATTTCCGTGGCAGCGTTTCTTTGAAGAGCACTCTGCCGGCCCTGGTGCCCAGCATGTCCTATTCCCACTTGAACATCGCAGAGGGTGAAACCGCCATGGTAACTTTCGCCTATCTGGCCATGGGCCGCTACAACGGTGAATATGCCAAAGTCGAAAGGGAAAATCTTCTCGAGTATTGCAAACAAGACACCATGGCCATGGTGATGTTGCACCAACGGTTGGATGAGTTTGTGCGTGGTGCTGTTTAAGTCAAGCTGTTTAAGCGGTCCTCCGACGTCAAGATTCACTTCAACCATCGCTGGCTAGAATGGTCTTTGTGGGCTACGTCCCGGAGATTTCCATGCCCATAATGCCCCACGAGTTGATGCGCAACGAGTTCGAGATAATGGGCTCGAGAGCGACCACGAAACAGGAGATGCAAGACACAATGAAGCTGGTCTCTTTCAGGGTAGGATCAAGCTCATTGTGGACCAGACTTTTTCGTTGGAAGACGTGGAATCGGATTTCGATTCACTGCGCCAAGGCAACTCATTGGGCAGAAATGTGATCGCCGTATGATGGTGGAAGCTGCGTTTGATCCTTCACGGTTCCTAGTATATTTACCGCAGAGACCCAAAGGGCGGAAGACTATTTAGTTTCTCGGCTCACTCTGGGACAAAATAGTTCTCCTGTAAGTAAAGGATTTTCGATATGAACATAGGCATCAGCATACCCCGTATACCCGACCCGGCCGGCTTGAAACGCTTTGCTCAACGCGCCGAGATATTGGGCTTTGAGTCGGTTCTATTGGG
The DNA here is from genome assembly GCA_963665155.2 of Dehalococcoidia bacterium. GTDB lineage: Bacteria > Chloroflexota > Dehalococcoidia > Lucifugimonadales > UBA3495 > UBA1141. The sequence goes on from OY761986.2 coordinate 872,911, forward strand.
CGATCATGTGGTTCTTCCAACCGGAGGTACCAACCAGTATCCCTACACCGCCGACGGTTCTTTTTCCAGCGCGTCTGACGCCCCTTTCTTGGAGACCATGACCCTGTTGGGGTTTCTGGCCGCTTGCACCGACACGGTTAAAATAGGCAGCACGGTCGTAATCCTTCCCTACCGCAACCCTGTAGTGCAAGCCAAAATGTTTGCGTTTCTGGACGTTTTGAGTGGGGGCCGTATTATTTGCGGCGTAGGTGTGGGCTGGCTGGAGAAGGAGTTCGAAGTGTTGGGCGTGCCATACGCGGAGCGCGGCCAGATGAGCGACGAATTCATAGAGATTTTCAAAGTTCTGGGGGAGGATGACCTACCCGAGTACCACGGCAAGCACTACCAATTTGACAAGATACACTTCTACCCCAAGCCGGTGCAAAAACCACATATCCCCATCTGGGTGGGGGGCCACACAAAGGCCGTCCTTCGCCGGACCGCAAAATACGGCGATTGCTGGCACACCACCCGCCAAACCCCGGAGTTTGTAGCTGAAAACCTGCCCTACCTGCGGCAGCGGATAGAGCGTGCCCAGCGTGATGTAAAATCCGTTTCAATTTCTTTAAAGCGCAGCCTGCACTTTACCGATATAGGGATCACAGAAAGCAGTTCGATTCGGAGCGGTGGCGCCCTGATCGCCGGGACTCAGGAAGTAATAGACGACGTTTATGCCTGCTGCGAAATCGGCATCGACCAACTGACTTTCGATTTTCGCACCAACAGTCTGGACGATAGTATCCGAGTGATGGAGCACTTGGCCGACAAAGTGCTGCCCGTCGCCCAACGCTTGTAATCGGTACGGCAGACCTTGGCTAATTTAAGCTATAATTGAAGCCTATTCGATCAATAAGTTCGCAAGAAATTCAGTTGCTCCCGCAGGTTCACGGGATGGCTTGGAGGATTAATCAATGGTCCAACCTGAGATAACCGTCGACTTGGGCAGCTTACGAGATGCCATCATCAAGGAGTACAAAGCGGTTGCCCAAGACCCGCATCAAGGATTTCACTTCCACACCGGTCGACGCCTGACTCGGCTGGTGGGCTATTCCGAGGAATGGCTGGAAGGCATCCCGGAATCCTCAATCGAGGCGTTTGCCGGCACTGGCAACCCGTTCAGCCTCGGGCCAATCAGCCCCGGGGAGAACATTGTGGATGTCGGCAGCGGCGCGGGCATCGACAGCCTTATCGCGGCGCGCATGACCGGCTCTACAGGCGAATTGGTTGTCGTGGACATATGACCCCCGAGATGCGGGAACGAGCCCGGAACGCTGCGGTCGAGGCAGGGCTGACGAATGTTGAGTTCCGCGATGGCTACGCCGAATCTCTTCCTGTAACCGACGGCTGGGCCGACGTAGTGATCTCCAACGGGGTGCTAAATCTTGTCCCGGACAAAGGCGCCGCACTTGACGAGATGTACCGGGTATTGAAACCTGGAGGACGCCTGCAGATAGGCGACATCTTGGTGCAGGTGCAAGTGCCGGAAGAAGCCAAGTTAGAGATTGATCTCTGGACAGGTTGAATCGCTGGCGCTCTGCTGGAAGCAGAGCTCACAGCGGTTATTAATGCGTCGGGGTTCGTGGGATTCGAGATCACTTGGCGGGAAGATGTGTTCGGTGGTGCGCCTCAGGCGTCCAGCGCCGCCAACTTCGGCACCCTGGGAATCAATTTCCGGGCCAGCAAACCCCTTTAGTGACTCGCAAAGCTGGCAACCATATTTGCCATCAGACATGGCACGGCTGCGGATAAAGGGGAGATAAGTAGGTCGATGCTCCTGCTATCCCCGCCGCTTATAGGCCGCTGTCTTTAAACATTTTGGCCCTTTGCACCAACTCTTGTGCCGTATGTTGCATCCCGGTTATTTGCTGTGGCGTAACTTCCCTTTTGACCACACCTGGCACGCCGGTGACGAAAGACCGGGCGGGAATGTCTGTACCGGAAAGGATCACCGAGTTAGCGGCCACCAGACACTGGGGACCAAGTACCACCCGCGGAAGCACGGTGCTGTTATTTCCCAAAAGGGAGCCCTCTCCCACCCGGTCGCAATGGACAACGACACAGTGGCCTACACTTACGTTATCCTCAATCACAAGACCGTCACCGTGGACTACCGAGCCTTCTTGAACATTGACATGGTTTCCTATGACGATGGTAGTAGGTCCGTCTCCCCGAATGGTGACACCCGGCCAAATGCTGGCATACTCCCCAATTTCCACGTTGCCCACCACGTAAGCGAATTCGCTAACCCAGGCTGTTTCCGCTACTCTGGGCGTTTGGTCCCCCAGCGTTCTTATCAATTCTCTCTCCCGACATTCTCAGAATGATTTGGGTCAATTCCGTTTGGCCTAAAGGTCCCGCGCAACGGGACCGCTAACCCGGCCGCTCGCTCCGCACTGTGATCCGGCGGCAATCGAAAAACAGGCCCCCGGCTTCTGTCGCCGGGAGCCGTTGATATGAGTCCGGGCAGCTATCTCGAAAGTCAGGCCGCAAAATGGGACGGATACTTGATTTTCCCACCTTGGCAGTGATATCACCGGCGGTTATTCCGCCGGTGGTTATTTCACTGTTAGCGCAATCCCGACCGGCAGTTGCCGCACCTCTAATCCTCCGAGCGCAATGCCCGCCTCGCCGCCAAATCCATTTCTTTGTCGATGATGGCGCGCCGCTTGTCATATTGGCGCTTTCCACGGGCTACAGCAATTTCCACCTTGGCGACATGGTTCTTGATGTACATACGCAGTGGAATGATGGTCAAGCGTTTTTCGGCGACCTCGGCGGCCAGGTGGATAATTTCGCCTTTGTGCAGTAAAAGCTTGCGGGACCTTTTGGGTTCATGATTGTAAATATTTGCCGGATCGTAGGTGGCGATGTGGACATTCATAAGCCAAAGCTCACCGTTCAATGGCCTGGCATATGCCTCGCGAAGGTCTACTTTCCCTGCCCGCACCGACTTAATCTCGGTGCCGGTTAGAACCAGGCCCGCTTCGCGCCGCTCAAGTATCTCATAGTCGAAAAAGGCGCGTCTGTTGGTCGCAACCGCGCCTCCGTTGGCCTTACTGCCATCTGCTTTTTTCTTTGCCGACTTAGCCATTACTTAGCCGCCCCGCTCGATTAGCTCTTTCAGCAAATCAATGCCAAGGTCCAGTTGAACGTCCTCGCCTTCAACATCCGAAGCTTCCTGAATCACATTGGGTGTAAGCCCCGCACCTTCAATCAATGTGCCGTTGGGAGTGAACCACCGTGCGATCGTGAAGTTGACTCCGGAACGGTCGGTGAGACGGAACAGATTGTTGACGCTGCCTTTACCAAAGGTCAATGTACCAACCACCGTGGCTCTGCCATTGTCCATAATTGCGCCGGTGAACACTTCGCTGGCGCTGGCGCTAAAATTGTTTACCAGCACTATCATGGGGATTTCCTTGGCTTTGCCACCGCTCTTAACTTTCCAGTCGGTGCGACGGTCTTGAGCGTCAACCTGGTAGAGCACCAACCCGTCATCCAAGAACTGGCTGGTTACATCGACTACCGAAGTGAGCAACCCTCCGGGATTATTACGCAAGTCCAGCACTAGCCCGGCTCCATTGGATGCCTCGAACCGTTCCAGAGCATCCTCGAGTTCATCATTTGTCGTGCCGGAGAAAGTGAAAATCCTAAGGTGACCGATGTTGCCCACTTGCATAACCAAACGGACGCTCACCAAGGGGATTTTCCCCCTGATGATTTCCATAAGTTGGGGTTGGCTATTGTTCAGGTGTAGGATCAAAAGCTCAATGGGAGTGCCCTCCTCGCCTCGTATCTTGGTGACTGCTTCCATCAAGCTGAGTCCTTGGGTACTCTCTCCAGCAATTTCCAAAATAATGTCGCCGGGGCGTATGCCTGCTTTCTCCGCCGGAGCGTCGGGCATGGGAGCAATGATGGTGATCCTACCGTCCCTCAAGCCCACTTCCGCGCCAATACCTTCGAAGAAGCCTTTGATGTTCTGGGACTCTACGGCAAATTGGTCTTCGGTTAGAAAAGCCGCATAAGGGTCGCCCAATGCTTGTAACATCCCACGAATCGCACCGTCGCTCAGCTCCTTGCCGTTCAGCCCTTCGCCATCGATGTGTTCGCGTTCCAACAGGCGCCAGACCTCGGCCAAACGTTGGAAGTCGGAAGGTAAATCCTCGAAAGCCTCATCAACTGCGGAGCCGTTGCCGGAGTCGCCGGAAGTGCGGGAACTGCAACCGATAATGGCTATAAGCGCCATCATTAACGAAATGGCAGCCAAAACTCCGAGGAAGGACCTACGGCTGCGCCATTTAGGGCTGATCAAAAAAGCGGACTCCCGGCCGATGCCTATTTAAGTTAGAAATATGCTCGCAAGCTGGGTACCTGTTTAGCTACGCTCCTCCCAGACTGCGTGCTCAATTGTAACATAGCTAACTCTTATTCTAGCTTCGCAGACGACGGTAGCGCGCCTGACCGCAGGCTCCACGCACTGCCTGGAACCAGGGACTCACATCTATAATCACCAAAACCGGTTTGACTGCCGCTTTGTGGCCGTACCACCATTGTTGACACCGCGTTGACACCGCAATTTGGCTACTGCTAGGATTGTTACGTAACCAATTCCAACAGGCCCGCACCAATAACAAAAAGCGCTCAAGGCCACCGGGCTTGGGTGCCAGCTGGAGCAGATAGCTTGGCAGGAATATCGTCTTTCGGGGCTTATGTCCCCAGGTACCGCCTCGGGGCGGAAACGGATGGGTGGAACTCGCCCCAAGAGCGGTCCGTCGCCAACTTTGATGAAGACAGCGTGACGATGGCGGTTGCGGCCGGCATCGACTGCTTGCGCGGCCAAGATCGCCAATCGGTTGACGGCATAATTTTCGCTACCACCACGACCCCATACGCTGAGAAGCAATGCGCTGCGATAATCGCCACGGCTTTGGATTTGCGCCGGGACATTTTCGCCGCCGATACAACCGACGTGCTTCGGGCGGGTACCACCGCAATGATGTCGGCGCTGAACTCGGTGATGGCTGGATCCGCAAGTAACGTCCTGGTCATCGCCAGCGACAACCGTCAGGGTGCACCCAGAGGGGATACCGAACGTAACTTGGGCGACGGCGCAGTCGCATTTCTTGTGTCCGACAGCGGGGTTATCGCCGAGTTGACCGGCTCCTACTCCATCACCGAAAACCTGATGGATTCCTGGCGCTCCACCGGTGATTCCTTTGTCCGGACCTGGGAAGACCGGTTCGCCACCGAGGAGGGGCTGGATCGCATTCTGGGGGACGCTCTTTCCGGCTATTTTAGTAAATACGGCATTGAAGCTAAAGATGTGGCTAAAGTCGCCTTCTACGCTCCGGACGGTCGCCGCCACGGTCAGTTGACCCGGAAGGCCGGGTTTACGACAGAGCAAGTGCAGGACCCATTATTCGGCAAGCTGGGGAACACTGGGGCCGCATTTTCCTTGATGTTGCTGGCATCCGCCCTGGAATCGGCAACCCCAGGCCAATTACTGCTGACCGTCTCTTACGGTGACGGCAGCGACGTTTTAGGGTTCCGGACCACGGACGCCGTATCAAACCGGACCCCGCGCATGGGCGTTTCCGGCTATCTGAACACTAAATCCCAACTTGACAGTTACGAGACCTTCGCAGGATGGCGGGAAGTCTGGGCAACCGATGGAGCACGCCGGCCCGATCCCAATTCCCCCTCGGTTACTGCGTTGTGGCGGGAGAGCGACAAGAACCTGCGTCTCTACGGCGCAACCTGCAACAACTGCGGCTACGTTCAGTACCCTGCACAGCGTGTCTGCGTTAACTGCCAGTCCAAAGACGACGCCACTCCCACCCGCTTTAGCGACCGCAAGGGCACCGTTTTTACCTACTCAATGGACTATTTGGCGGCCACTACAGACAAGCCCTTGGTTATCACGATGATAGACTTCGAGGGCGGGGGACGCATGCTCTGCATGATGACCGACCGCGAGTTGGAAGAGGTGCGTGTGGACATGCCCATAGAGATGAGCTTCCGCAAACTGCGGGTAGTTAACGGCATTCACAATTATTATTGGAAAGCCGTGCCCCAACGGGCCATGGTTTAGGTGGCCAAGTGAGAAATTTCGGCGAACTAATCAGGCGCACTTAACATAACGGAGGCTCATAATGAGCGGCATTAGAGACCGGGTAGCCATCATCGGAATGGGTTGCACCAAATTCGGCGAAAGGTGGGATGCCAGTTCCTCCGACCTGATGGTCGAGGCATCCTATGAGGCATTCAACGACGCAGGCATTGAAGGTAAAGACGTTCAGGCCGCTTGGTTGGGTACTGTAGGCTCTTTCCGCACTGGCCAACCCTTGGCCGAGGCCCTAAAGTTGGACTACATACCCATCTCCCGAGTGGAAAATGCTTGCGCTACCGCCACCGACGCTTTCCGCAACGCTTGTTACGCCGTGGCCGCGGGCATTTACGACATCGTGTTGGCCTTGGGCGTGGAAAAGCTCAAGGATTCGGGGTTCTCGGGGTTGGCAATTCCCGAAGCGCCGGGCTCAGACGTTGCGCCACCAGCACCGCCTCCTTCTCAGTTCGCCATGGCCGCCACCCGATATTTCCACCAGTACGGGATCCCCTATGATGATGGAAAACTTACCCTGGCCCAGATTGCCAGCAAGAACCACCACAATGGCACTCTCAGCCCCAAGGCTCACTTCCAGCGGGAGGTCAGCACCGAACAGATAATAAACGCTCCCATGGTCGCCTGGCCATTAGGTTTGTTCGATTGCTGTGGCGTCAGCGACGGTGCCGCTGCGGCTATCATTACCACGCCGGAAATCGCCAAGACTTTTAGGGACGACTATATCCTGGTTAAGGGATTGGGCCTGGCTGTGGGGGCCTTCGGTACCCTTCGCAACGACTGGGATTTCACCCACTTCCCAGAAACCGTCAGGGCTGCCCAAGCCACGTACCAGGAAGCTGGCATCACCAACCCCAGGGAAGAACTGGACATGGCGATGGTCCACGATTGTTTCACAATCACCGAGTTGATTATCTACGAAGACCTGGGCATTAGCCCCAGGGGCCGCGCCAGCGAGGACGTTGAAGCTGGCACTTTCAGTTTGGAAGGGGACCTGCCGGTAAACACCGACGGTGGACTAAAGTGTTTTGGTCATCCCATCGGCGCCAGCGGTATACGCATGATCTACGAAGTCTACAAGCAGCTTCAAGGCAAGGCGGAGGGCCGCCAACTGAAAGACCCCACATTGGGTTTGACCCACAACTTGGGGGGACGGCCGGGTTCATTCACCTGCTCGGTGGCCATTTTCGGCACCCGTGACTGACCCGTGACTGACTGGGGACGCTGACCTGAGTTGAGCCGGACGCGGCTCGATTTTAGACTCGGGCGATGAAACAATAAGAGCGTTCGGGGTTCGGATACAGCCACCCAATGGTTTGTGGTGGCGATGCCGAAACCTCCGAGCGCTCTTTTCTTTAGCGATTATTTTCTTTGTTGAAGCGTACCGTATTCACAGGATTCGGGCGTCATGAGTGCTAAATAAACTTACTCTTGCCGTGCCACCAATTGCGCCACATTTCAAGCTTGGCGCGAAACCAGGTTCCGCTTCCGGTGCGTGGCGCCGACCATACCAGGCACCAGGAAGCGCATAATCATAGCGTTTTTCAAAAAAGTTTAATAAATGGTCAAAATTCGCTTGCAAAATCCTTGATTAGCCGGGTGAGAGCCTGATATAAACGGGCTGACATAACGTGTTGAAGTGGGTTTTGTTGCTTGGGCGTGGAGTTGGGAACGGAGGATGTGTGGCGACAAAGACCGGGGTGGTCCAGGTCTCGGGTAGAGGCTCCAACGTAGATTTCACCATCGACGATTCCGTACCGTTTAACGAGGTTGCCAAAGGGTTGCGGGATTACTTGGTGGAACACCGCGGGTTGTGGTCCAAGGGCACCATCGGCGTTAATGCTGGCCGTTGGATGCTCTCTCAAGACCAATTGGGGCAGATCAAGCAAATCATTGAAACCGAGTCCGGCTTAACGGTCGGCCGGTTCTGGTGTCCCCCCAGTCGCTTGGAAGCCGCCATTGCCGAACATTCCGTCCTCACCGAAACGCCTCCCGAAGACCAGACCGACGCCGCGCAAGTCTCCGGCATAGACCGCGCTTCCGGCCCGGTTCTCGTTCACAATGCTGGCCCCAATGCGATGAAGGCCACGGCGGTGTCCGCAGTTCCGTCTATGCTACCGTCGGCGGTACCGTCCATAGAAGCCTTTCTGGAAAAACACTCTCAAGGCTCCGCAACGGAATTTTCCAGGAACAAGTCCTCCCAAACGCGTAATTCCGGCAAGGGTTTGACCACGGAAGCGCTGTTCGTCAAAACCACGTTTCGCTCCGGTGAGTCCATCAGGTACCACGGCGACGTTATTGTGCTAGCCGATGTAAACCCCGGTGCCGAGATCATCGCTGAGGGAGATATCGTCGTCTTCGGAAGTTTGCGAGGCTCGGCCCACGCAGGTTCGGCCGGAGACACCAGAGCGACCATAATCGCTCTGGAACTGGACTCGCCCCGCATCCAGATCGGCCCTTACACCGGTTTAGCCCCGACGGCAAACTCGGACCCTACATCAAGCTCGAAAACAAGCTCCAACACAATGGGGGCAGGCCCTAAAATCGCGTACGCCAAGCGGCGCTCAATTTACGTATCGCCATATGTCGGCAGGTTCGCAAGATATAGCAGAGGCATTCTCTATGAAGGGTAGAACAATCGTCATTACCTCCGGCAAAGGCGGGGTCGGAAAGACTACCGCTACAGCAAACATTGGCACTGGGCTGGCCATGCGAGGGCAGAGGGTCGTGGTGATCGACACCGACATCGGCCTACGTAATCTTGACGTGGTCATGGGCCTGGAAAACCGTATCGTCTACGATTTGGTCAACCTGATTGAAGGCGAATGCAAGCTCCATCAAGCAATGATTCGAGACAAAAGCCAGCATGAGCTCTACTTGATTCCCGCAGCTCAAACCAGAGACAAGAATAGTATCAACCCGGACCAACTGCGAGAATTATGCGCCAAATTGGAGGAAGAATTCGATTACGTATTGATGGACTGCCCTGCGGGAATCGAGCAAGGCTTCAAGAACGCTGTCGCAGCAGCAAAAGAAGCCATCATCGTAACCACGCCCGAAGTTTCAGCTATCAGGGATGCCGATAGGGTGATCGGTTTGTTGGAGTCTGCGGAACTGCAAAGGCCCAAGCTGATCATCAACCGTATCAATCCGGATATGGTCAAACGCGGTGACATGATGGACCAGCGGGACGTCGTCAGTTTGTTGGCCGTCGATGTCCTGGGTCTGGTACCGGCGGACGAAAAGACCATCACCGCAGCCAACAAGGGCGTTCCGGTGGTTCACGACAAAAAGGCAGCTGCTGGCGCCGCTTTTCTGCGGATTGCGGCCAGGGTGGACGGGGACGAAGTCCCATTGATGGAAATCGAATCTAAATCCGGACTGTTGGCCAAGTTCAAGGGCCTGGTTGGGATTAACGGGAGCGCCTATTCTCATGCTTGAGTTTTTGCGGTGGCTGCTAAACCAACGGGACTTCGCCAAGGACCGGGAAAACACCAAGGACACTGCCAGGCAGCGCCTTCAACTGGTGTTGATGCACGATCGGCTTGACCTGCCTCCGGAAACGATGGAATCCATGAAACTGGAAATCTATGAAGTGGTTTCTCGCTACCTGGTTGTTGAGGAAGACTTCATGGAGTTTGAAATCCGCCGTTTAGATGAGTTAATGGTCCTGGTTTCCAACATTCAAGTGAAGGAACTGGACCGGTTGGTCACGGTTTCGTAATCCTACTCTTGCGACTTGGTCCAACGTGAATCCAGTTGGCCCACGATTCTTGAATCGACAAATGCGCCGCTTTAACCAGCGGCGCTACTCTTTTCGCCAGTGTCTTGAACAGCCCCTGCGCCCCAATCATATATCCTAAACTGATCCCAAGGTGAAAAATACTTAAAGCTGGCCCTTCTGGTGGAGTGAAGTAAGCCATTGGTGGATGTGGGTGCGGTTCATAGTCGCCAAGCCTGGTAGCCCGACTCTACGGGCGAATTCGGACAGCATCCGCAGCCTATCCTCGTAAATACCAACGTGTTCTGCTTGCGCCCTCCGGCTCCAACGGCTAGAATGGAGCTTCAATTCAGGGCTTCATCCAAGACGCATTCACGATTGAAATTGGGTGTACCAACATACGAGCTAGATGATTTCAAAATCATGGCAGACCTCCTGGGTTTGCTATAATTAGCTTCGTATAATTCCACCTAGTAATCATGCCACGTGGGCGGTTAGCTCAGCTGGTTAGAGCGCCTGCTTTACACTAATTCAGCCGTTAACGCTGTGCTTCCGTAGCTACAACCCTCTTCATTTCCAGTCCAGTTATGCGCTGTTAGAAACAGGCCTTCCAACCCCATTTTAGATGTTATAATTTTTCCCAATCCTCTATTACAACGCTGGCAAACAGGGATAAAGATCAAAGTCATCGCTTGCTCTGACGAACGATTTTGTGTCCGTCCCGGCTATCCATAAGACTTATTTATGATCACTGAATTCAAAATCGTCAATTATCGTGGCATAAGGGATCTTTCCGTCCAGCCGATTCGTCAAATCAACCTGATAACCGGAACAAACGGCGCGGGTAAAACAAGCTTGGCCGAGGCGATTTGGATATTTTACGGTCGATACAACCCGTCAATACTTTGGACCGGAAATATCCAAAGGCGGTCGCAAGTCGAAGGGTCCAGTCCGCTCGCGGGTTTAGGTGAAAACCCTGTTGAGTTAAGTGGTACCGAAAGCGGGGAGGCATACGGCGTTAAGTTTGAATATGAAGAAACTATTTCCGCTTTAGGAGAGTCTTCACGACCACTTGGGAATCTGATAGTTGGCGGCCAAGTAGGATCACCATTAGAAGTGCAACCCGGCGCGGTACAGCTTACTGCGATTGGAGAACTTGTTGCGACTTACCGACCGGGTAATCCAAATGAATCCATAACATTCCCAGTGAGTATGGGGCCTTCAGGACCGGCTCTAGGCGTCAAGCAACTGCCACGTAAGCGCCCATTAGGCCTTCTCGTATCGAGAGCAAACTCCTACCCGGTTGACGACGACACGATCAGTAGATTCTCGGACGTCATCGCGAAAGGTGAACGCGGACGGTTAATGGAAATGTTAAACCTAATTCAGCCGATCGTGAAGGACCTACAGGTCCTGTATCGACAGGGCAGGGCTAGCGTTTGGGCTGAATTGAAAAGCGGAGAGTCATTACCGTTTGAATCTTTAGGCGGAGGGGCTGTTCGACTCCTAAATTTATTCGTCAATTTCTATGCGGTGGAAGGTGGCATTATCGTCATTGATGAAATAGACAATGGCATTCACTATAGATCATTGCCCGAAATGTGGAAGCAGATACAAGTGCTGTGCAAAACCTTAAACGTTCAATGTGTAGCGACGACCCACAGCTTTGAATGCGTACAAGCTGCCTCCAGTTTGGGAGAGGATGGGCGACCCTCGCCTGATTTCGCATTACACCATTTACACTCTAAAGACGGGGTTCGACAAACTGAGTCCTATACTGATGAAAAACTGATGGGAGCCTTAATTTTAGGGTTTGAAGTCAGATGATTCGTCAACGATCTGATCCTAAATTAAGAGTTGAATCCGACAAATTACTTATAGTTGAAGGCATAGATGACAAGAATATTGTAGAGGCGTGTCTTAAGTGGTGGTCAATTGAAGGCTTTCAAGTCATGCAGGTAGGTGGCAAGACGAACTTGAAAGATGGGTTGGAATCCACCCTTGCGGGCGCAAGAGTAGAGCATGTCGATATCTCAGCAATCGGAATCATGCGAGACGCTGACGACAATGCCAGTGGAGCGTTCGATTCGGTGAACAGGGTCCTTGGGCAATTTGAACTACCTGCACCGCTGTATTCGGGGTCGATCATTCTTGGGCCACCTCGCGTGGGGGTGTACATATTCCCAGATTGCAAGGCTGAAGGTGCAATTGAACAACTTTGTTGGCGGGCAGTGAAAGATACTGATGCAGGTAAATGCGCCTCTGGATATGTTCAATGTCTGGAGACTGCTGGCGCTTTTGAAGCCAAGGACCGAGATAAGTCTCTGGCAAATGCCTACATATCTTCCAAGGAAAACCCTTGGGTTCCAATAGGAATCGCGGCCTTGCAGAATTACTGGCCCTTCGACCATCCCGCGTTTTCAGATGTCAAGAGATTCTTAACGGAATTAGCCAAATAAATGATCGGCTGCGGCTACATCATAGATGAATAAGGTGACGGCGACGGCGGCTCAACTTGCTTTGAGTATAGCTTAGCATCCTTGGGTTCTTGTTCCTGATGGTTCGGCTACCGATGGTGTGCGGCATAATTCTACTCCCTATCTTCGGATTTTCTGGCGTCTGATTTTTGTCCTGCGGATAGTCGGCACAGGCGTGGAAACAAAGTCCAGCATCTTGCCGGTAACGACCAAATCAACGATACCCATGTCCTTGGTGAGTTTCTTCGGCGGTTCATCGGTGAACTTCACGACCCGGAATGTTTCATCCGGCTAGTGAACCGCGGTAGCTTCCCATGCGTCCATCTGCTTTTGTGCAGTTGTGGGAAGTTCAGCCACTTTTTAGAGTTGTAAGTGGCCAAGTTTCTGAGGTGAAGCCGTTAGCAGTACCAACTGTACAAGGAACAGGCTTTGGCTTTGTCAGCGTCCGCATTCTCATCTTGGCCCAGCTTGCCATAAACATAACTACGAGTGTTGTAGGCCAAAGCAAAATCCGGGCTTAGCTGTATGGCCTTGTCAAAGGCCTCTATGGCCCGTTGGTATTGGCCCAGGTGGCGGTAAGGTCATTACCACGGTGCATGTGGTAAAGGGCAGAGTCCGGGACTAGCTGTATAGCCTTGTCAAATTCCTCTAAGGCCTGTTGGTATTGGCCCAGTTCGTAGTGACGAAGACCAAGATACCAATAGGAAAGCGCATTGCGGTTGCGTGTTGGCCATGGTGTCGGTGTAGGCGTCAGTGTAGGCCTCGGTGTCAGTGTAGGCGTGAGGGTTGGCCTTGGTGTCGGTTTAGGCGTGAGGGTTGGCCTTGGTGTCGGTTTAGGCGTGAGGGTTGGCCTTGGTGTCGGTTTAGGCGTGAGGGTTGGCCTTGGTGTCGGTGTGAGTGTTGGGTTGACAACTATGACCCTGGCTGTGGGTGTAGGCCGTGGGGGGTGAGTAGGTCTTGGGGTAGCAGTCGGGAACGGGGTATATGTGGGCATCGGTGTCGCCGTGGACGTATTGGTTGGTATATCAGTGGAAGGGATAGCGACAGGTTCACTAGCGGGCGTTGAAGCCTCAGTAGGAGCCGGAGTCTCAGTCGGGATTACTACCGCCACGGGTGCGCCATCGTCACTCGGGCCACCTAAGGCAAACACCGCACCCACCGCAGCCATCACGCCAACTATTCCCAAGCCTACTGCTACCGGCAATAAGGGGAAACCGCCCCTTCTCCTGGGTATGGACAGCACCTGACGCACTGCCAAAGTGCCTTCTTTCTCTATGAAGAACTGTTCTTGTCCAGGGCTGCCGGAGAACTGGCCTTGCGGGCGAAAGGACAAGGTGACTAAGTAATAGTCTTCGGTTTCCGAGTCTTCAACGCCCTCAAAGACCATGGGGACGTCCCGGTAACGGCGGCTGTAGTTCCCAGGAGTTTCACCGGCCGTCTGCATAGCCAAGAGCCTAGCCTGGTCTAAGGAGATATATCCAACGGCCTCACCCTCACGGGTGAAGTCAAACTTTTCCTCTTCCTTACCCTGGTCTTCGGCCATGGGTAATTATATGGGAGTTAAAGGGGCTTAGGTCAAACCGTGAAGGGAGTCGAACCCACCTACCCCGCTCGTCACGAGGCACAACGGATTTGAAGTGACCAAGGAACAGTGTTTAGGCGTACCGATGGGTGCCGTCCCATCCAACATTCGTAGCTAAAACTATGCGATAACACGGCGCAACATGCAACGAACGTGAACATTCTATACACAATTAGCGATGCTCGATTGCTGAGAGCGATGCTGTCCAAAGCTTTGCGGCGCTGTTCACGTAATTCCCAAAGCCCTTGTCGAATAATGTGGCGTCTCCTACGAGATTGCCCCGATCAAAAACGACAACTGCGGTCTGCAAACGCTCCGCAATCTTCGCAGTTTTGCTACTTTCCGTTGGGTCACTTTTATCATCCACATGGAGCAATGGTTTCGGATCAGCCGTAAACCTGAGTTGAAAAGGTCGATTTAATTCTACCCGTTACCCCATAACACAAAACAGCATCCAAAGAATGTGACCATTTGTGGCGGGACAGTCTTTAGAAGCCAATGTTCGCACACACCGATATAACCATAGCGGAGTATTCCGAGCGTTTCTCCTTCATCTGAACTAGCCGCATATTAAGAGCTGCATTTAATGCTCCGGGGCCTACCGAAGATAATCTTTCGACGAGATTCTTGACTTCTTCAATCTTTTCGATTTTTCGAAAAATAACCTCCATCCGAGAATCATCGCTCAGTCCGAGGAGCCGAATTGTTAATTCGGCTCTCTCTGATCCAGGTTGCCATGTGACTAAAGGGCCAAGGTGCACAACAAGAATTTCTACATCATCCTGATAGGGATCCAAAAAAGGCCGACAACTGTCCCAATAGTCATTCTTCCTACGGTTACACTCGGTACAAGCGATCGATAGGTTGTCCCAATTGAAATGAAGTCCTCGATTTTCTGACGAAGGAACCTTGTGTTCAACATCGCCAGGAGTATTATGCACAACCTTGATTTGTTCGTAAAAACCCCTCGTCCTCCGGGGGCAATGGGAGGATAATGTGGGGAAAGGGCGTTGGGGCAGCGCCTGGCCGAGGGAGGGGAGGATGTTCCGAATACGAGACCCGCAAGAGAGCCTCTGGCAGTCCCAGTTCCTGGTGACGCCGAAGAAGGCTAAGCGTCTGGAGAGAAGTTGGGCCGAGGTTTTCCGAAACGAGGCGCTCCCCCTGATTGACGAGGAGCGCTTTGCTCCCATGTACTGCGTGGACAACGGCCGTCCCAACCGGGCGGTGCAGACCGTCCTCGGGGTCCACCTCCTCAAAGAGATGTTCAACCTCACCGACGATGAAGCTCTGGAACAACTAGAGTTCAACCTGCTCTGGCACCACGCCCTGCGGCTGGACGTTGCCCAGTGAAGCTGGACCGGCGTGCGGGGGCCTACGTCCTCAAGGCGGACCTGGTGAAGGTGAACATCGAGCGGCGCCGGAGGGCCGAGGCCACCGAGGAGTGGCGCAAGCGGTATGCCATAAGGGCTGGTATCGAGGGAACGAACTCCGAGCTGAAGCGCGCCCACGGGCTTGGGCGCTTGCGGGTGCGAGGGGGCCGTCGGGTGCGGCTTGCCGTCTACCTGAAGGCGTTGGCGTGCAACTTCAAGCGGATGGTCCATGCACGCCTGGTGGAGATGGAGAACACGGCTCAGCGGGCGGTCGGGACGGTACCTGCGGTCACGGCCGCATGAGGGCGCCGCTCCACAGCTTCCACCGGGTGCCCTGAGCCACGGAAGGGGTAGCGCAACGGGATCACGCTTGTCCTGAGCGCGGCAGATGGTGCGGCGAGGCCAGCAGCCGGCATCCCGTGGCCTCCTCCCTTCCAGGCCCCTTCGCACGCCAGGGTTCATCTCAAACAGGCCTTTTTGCGAGGGAATCAACTTTGCTTTCACAGTAGATACACTTATCGCCTGTTTCGTTGAGTAGTGTTTGTTTGATCTCTGGGTGTCGATACCGGTATCGCTTAGTTTGGTTGTTAGGATCTGCCAGGAATTCGACAGTCCATTCTTTTCCTCTTGCCGCCAAAACTGGAGGTATGGGCAATTTAACTAAATTACGCATCGTGCAATTCGTCTAAATCAATATCCGACAACGCGTCGCTTATGCCCAGTTCACCTAACAATTCTAGTAGTCGAGCGGCGCGGTCTTGGGGAGAATGTTGCGATGTTTCGCGCATTAGGTCTTTGACTCTTTGCTCGACCCAAATTGGAAGATTTGACGGGACATCTAAAATCTCGCGAAGGACCCGATTAGGAGTTCCAGATAGATGCCTCGACTCCAGTTTCTGCGCCACAACGCCATTACCAACTCCAAATACGAGACCGTAAATGGAAGAATCCGGATAGAAAGACACGACGAATGGAGTAGATATGATGAATTTGAAGTTCGGGAATGCGCGAGCCAAATTAGGCAGAACCGACCTTTGCATGCTCGGGTGAAGATGGTTTTCAGGTTCGTCTATTATTACCGTACAAGTATCCTTATTCGCACCAAACATGTGAATCTGCCATGCGATGCCGAATAAGGCGTTAATACCACCAGACATCGCGTCGAGAGACCAAGTACCAGACTCGGTGACCAAAACAACCTCAGGCAGACGAATTTCGAGACGCTGGAAACCAATTTCCTGGGGCAATAATTGCCGGAGCACTTGCTGAAACCCATCCAAGATCTCTCTGTACTCCGGGTTGGGCATAACAATTTCGCTTCCATAGCCAAACACGGCAAGCGAGATGATAGATTGTTTTTGAGCAATCCCCGGATTCCGAGTCCTCGCAGAACTATATGTTTGAAAAAGTAGTTGCTGGAATTCTACATATTGTTGTTCTACGGTCTTAGGGTCGGTGGGTATTTCGGTGACGGGCTGATATGTAGCGACAGGCCGATGGGAGGGGATATGAAGACCTACGACTTCCATGCGGTTGCCGTAGTGGAGGTCGTACTGAACATCTGGAGAATTAGGCGAAGTAATCGTACAGTTATTTCCATCGTCATATTGAATGTTGCCTACAACAGTTTCCCCATCCGGCATCGAAAGTTCTGCGTCGCGGATTCTGCGGACATCGGATAGAATTCGACGGCGGCTTTTTTCACTCCCAAATGGCGTCGATACGAAGTTGATATTCCAGCCGAAATGGCGGCCGAGAATTGTGAGGAGCGTCGTTTTTCCGGTTCCATTGGAACCAGTGAGAACAGTCATCCGTGTAGGCGTTCAGCGATAATGGGACACTTTTAAGGGGAGAAAAACCTGAGGGTGATGGTGGGTTGGACTCCTGGTGTTGGGTATAAATTATCCACATCAAGAAAGGAGCCAGAAGTGTCTCAGAATAACAGCGATCAAGGCCAAGCCGCAGAGACCCCGACTGAAGAGACCTAGACTTTCATCCGGCAAGTCAGATCCGCCACCCGTAGGAAGTACGCTCCGGAAGATAAGATCCGCATCGTCCTGGAAGGGTTCCGCCGGGAAGTGACCGTGAGTGACCTCTGCCGTGCCGACGAGAGGGGATCAAGCCAGGCGTATTCTATGCCTGGACCAAGGAGTTCATGGAAGCGGGGAAAGAGCGTCTCACCCGGGACACGGTGAGAGACGCCACCCGTCAGGAGATCGAACACCTCAAACGGGAGAACTACGATCTGAAACAACTGGTTGCCGACCTTTCCCTGGAGGTCCACCGCTTCAAAAAAACGGCCATCCCAGCTTTCGATGGGGCCGCAGGCGGATGAGCGCCCAGGAGAGGTCGAACATCATAACCCGGGTGGAAGAGACCCAGTGGGGAAAACGGAAGCTTCTCACCCAACTGCAGGTGCCCAAGAGTACCTACTACCGGTGGCGAGCCCGTGCACTGCAAGGGAAGCAAGACAGCTCCATCGCCAGTACCCGGATTCCCTGGAATAAGCTTAGCCCACCGGAAGAGGCCAGGGTCTTGGCGGCGGCCAGAGAGTCTCCGGAGTGGAGCAGCCGGCAACTGGCCATGGATCACCGACTACCAGGATTTATCGGTCGGTGAATCTACGGTGTACCGCCTCTTGAAGAGGGAAGGGCTGGTAAAACCTCCCGATATGAAGCTTCTGGCCGGCAAAGAGTACCAACGCAAGACCAGCGGTCCGCATCAGATGTGGGCTACCGATGCCTCGTATTTCCGGGTGGTCGGCTGGGGCTACTACTACATGGTAACCGTGATGGACGACTACTCCCGATTCATCCTGGCCTGGAAGCTGCAACTGGACGTGACATCTGATTCCCTGATCCAGGTGGTCCAGCTAGCCATTGACGCTACTGGTATGACAGAAGTGCCCTTGGAGGGCCGGACCAGATTGCTGAGTGACAATGGATCGGGCTACGTATCCAGAGCTTTCCGCGATTACCTGGGCCTGGTAGGGATCCGCCATATCCTGGCGGCGCCTTACCATCCCCAAACCAATGGGAAACTGGAGCGGTACCATCAGAGCATCAAGCAGGAGGTGAACCAGGTCCCGTATGAGATCCCTGGTGATCTGGAGGAGGCCATCGCTGGCTTCGTGGAGTACTACAACCACCGTCGCTATCACAAAGCCTTGAGCAACGTGACGCCAGATGATGTCTTAAGGGGGAGACGGGAAGGGATCTTGATCAGAAGAAGGGAGGTGAAAGCTCAGACTTTACAATGGCGTCAACGCTACAACCGGCAGCGCCGACAGTCCTACAACACTGCCATATCCCCTTGATCTCTCCTTAATAAAAGTGTCCCACTTTTGCTGGTTGCCAACAGGTGTTGACTAATGGGCCGAATCCGAGGTCGGTACGTTGTGGAGGGTCGAGAGTGCATCGGCTATTAGAACGGTGTGTGGCCGAGCAATAACTTATTTGTCAAGAGACTCTAACGATTCAGATTCCTCTGATTCTTCCCAGAAAGACTCATCAAGACGCGGATGTATGTGTTCAGTATTGCTCCGATTTTCGTAGGTATTCTTTGACCAATATTGCTCTATCAAGTTCAAGGCCGGAGTCCGATTTTGCTCGTTCCTGATATGCACGGTGTATCGCTTGTTCCCAATAAGCACAGTGTATCGCCTGCCCCGCCTCTCATATTGTGTAGAGTTGAATCGGGCTTTCATTTCTTGGCGAGATATACCGGCTCTGATTCTAGTTGGCGTAGGCACATCAATATCGCTGTTTCGTCTTCGCGCTAGAAAGCCCTGTAGCTCATCTAGCTTTCCGCTAAATTGTGTATACGAAGACTCCATTGCCTCAATTGAGGCATCGATTATCGTGCTTTCACGGTAACGACGATAGGCGAGGGCTAACACTGCCAAACCTAAAAGAGCCGTTATGGGAATACTGATCGCGAAGGACAATCTCTACCTCTGACGACTGTCTTGAATAAAATCGTCTACCCTGGCCGACTCACGATCATGGAGTTCGTTAATTCTTTCTATGGACCGATTCACTTTTTGATCTGATTGATGGCCTTGGTATAGTGCAACTCCAGTCAAGATGAGCGCAATCCACGATACTATCTCTGCCATTATTCTACTGCGAACCAGCTTTGTGAGCAATCATGCGCCTATCCCAGAAATTCTTCAATCTTTCTGCGATCTTCCGACAATAATTCTACATCGGTCGCAAAATCGTCCCATTCTTGGCTAGTCATCTGAAAGAACGCAGAGCGACTTGTCCCCGATTCGTCATGCCAACTTACGTTAAGCCCCATTATCGCGCTCCGTACGGTTTGATCTTCCCTGGTTCGATGTACTCTGATGCTCCATGCACCCGCAAGTCCAGTAATATGAGGGCCGATTGCAAGGGCATGTTCTCTGGCGTCTCGACCCGTCTCATACAGTTCTTTGTACGAGAGGAGTTGGGCCAGGGCGTTTTGGTATTCATCTGTAATTGAAATTTCTAGGTTTGATGCAACTATCTGCTGAATCGCCGCTTCAACAGAAATTCCCTGGTCTGTCACACGGTCATATAAATATTCCGCTGTCCGCAACAGACTTATAGCTGTGCTCGGATTTAATTGAGTTTGGTCGCTTAGAGCTAAGGCCTGCTCTGCTCGTGCGAATCCGTCGGAAGTTTCAGCTAATTCCGACATTTTAAGTAAGACATCAGGGGGTAACTTTAGAAACGCTTCGAGATCGTCCCGAAAGTTTCTTAAAGTCATCAGTCTAGTAGATAAAAATGGCTCTATTGCCATAACGCACTCGAAATACAGGGGCCCAAAGATCGGATGCTCGAAATTCTATCAACGGGCCGATATTCAAGTCAAGTTTGAACTGACAGAATAACCAAATCACACTTTATGGGTTCAATATTACCGTTTTGTACATATGGGAACGGGTATGTTCGAGTCTACTTCCAAAACTCCTCGGATCATTTACTCGGGAGGCTTGCATGGTCCCACGTAATTTTCATTTCCTATAGAGGCTATACCCCGGTGTTACGCCATGACCTTACCCCGAAGTTAGTATCATTGGCTAGTAGAGTCCAGCCATAGAGCCAGCAAACTCTTTGGGCGTTTTACCCTTCAGGGAACTGTGGGGCCTGACCTCGTTGTAGTCCTGCCGCCAGTTCTCTATGATCTCCCTGGCATGCCTTACACTCATGAACCAGTTGATGTTCAAGCATTCGTCGCGTAGTCGGCCGTTGAAGCTCTCAGCAAAGGCGTTCTCTACCGGCTTGCCAGGACGTATAAAGCTTAACTTGATGCCCCTCCGATAGGCCCACTCATCCATGGCCTTGCTTGCGAACTCCGGGCCGTTGTCCACAGTGATCACCTCAGGTAGTCCCCGTGTCTCTTCCAGTCTCTCCAGGACTCCCACCACTCTGGCGCCTCCCAGAGAGGTATCTACCTCGATGGCTGGGCACTCCCGTGAATAGTCGTCCACTATGGCCAATGCCCGGAAGCGCCGACCGGTCACAGTGCTATCAGAGACAAAGTCCATGGACCACCTCTGATTAGGACGTACAGGAGATGGAATGGTCTCCCGGACCCCTGCCGCCCCTTTGCGCCTCCTCTTCTTCCTGAGCGCAAGCCCCTCTTCACTGTAGATGCGCTCTGTACGCTTGTGATTGATCACCAGGCCTTCTCTCTTCAGCATGATGTGCAACCTGGGACTGCCAAAGCGCTTCCTCTCCCATGCCAGCTCACGCATTCTGCGACGCAGGACAGCATCATCACCCTGCTTCGACTTGTACCGATAGACCGAGGGTGAGATACCAGTAAGCAGACAGGCCCTCCTCTCACTCAGCCCAAGACTCTCTATGGCATATGCCGCTGCCATCTTCCTCACCTTGGGCTTCAGAAGTTTTTTGCCAGCAACTCCTTCAGAGACCAGTTGTCCAACGCCTGCTGGGCCACAATCTGCTTCAGGCGCCGGTTCTCTTCCTCAACGGACCTTAGCCTCTTCAACTCGTTCAACGTCAGCCCGGCGTACTTGGCTTTCCACTTGTAGAAGGTGCCTTCGCTCATGCCGTGCCTGCGGCACAGCTCCCCTGTCTTGGCCCCTGCCTCTGCCTCGTTCAGGACCCCTATGATCTGCTCCTCTGTGTACCTCTTCCGTGCCATGAGCCCTCCTTACTATGTCCTATTTTACCTGGAGGACTCTCTTTGCCACTGTTTCTGTTTTCGGGGGTAAGGTCACAATCTCTCCGTTGCCATCTTGCGTTCCATCGTCTTGACTGGCTTGGATTTAATCCGAAGTGCCCTAATCGTGCGTTTACCCATGATGCTTACTCCTATTCTAGATTGACCGAATTACCCGAATAGTCTCTGGACGTACTAAAGCCGGTTATGTATATCCTGAAGGGATACCTATCCGCTATCAAAGACGGTATATATATTATTTAATTGCAAAAAGTAAGGCGACTACACCATGCTCACCCGACTAACAAACTGAGGCCGTCTCTGTTTGCTCGTTTCGTTGTTCTGTCTCTGTAGCGCCTGACCAGACGCACCGGGCCCAACAGGAACACCGTCATTGGGTGAGGGCATCACGTCCCATGTTCCCCTTGCTTGGCTCGGACTGCTCTTGGTGTTGTTTCGCCAGTAGATGGTGACAGGATCAGTGCTCCAAGCCTTGCCTATGGAGCAATTCAAGCTGGAGCAGCCGCAAGCACATTAGCGATGATGGCCGACGTTCCTCACTCATGTACCGGCTAAAGTTATTCCGATGATAGATTCCGAGCAATCCGGCCATCTGATACGGAGTGACCATCCAAAGCTCACAATAGGCTGATAGGATGTACTCGCTCGCCCCATGAATCGCATAAGGCGAAACCGGAGTATTCACCCCCTTTCCTCTTTGCCTTGTGCTAAACAGCGGTGGGAATTCTATTTTCTTGTCATCCATCGACTAATTTCCTTACTTAGACTGACTTTGCCCAGAATTCGGGCTTTTACAACTGCTACCATCACGACAATTCACCATCTGGACCATCATCGAATTCCCAAGTACCACAACGCTCACGGTTGTCTCGAAGCTCCAATTTCTTGGGCTTAGACAGTCTCCAACCACTGGAGCGCAGAAAGACAACAGCGGCCCACACCAAATCCTCGGTACATTCCGAATCAATCACGGCCTCGGCCCTAGCCTGAAATTCCCGAGCCCGGCCTTCTTTTCCGATTCCGAATCTCAATTCATCACCTCGTTAACGATTGATTCCTGACTTGGTGAGCCACCAAGTTCGTCAACATCGACCGTGAAATCTTCGCCGTCACCATCGGAGTCAATTATCGTGGACCACAACGACCAGCGCCGCCGACTCCGGGCGCGCCTATCCACATTCCTATCCACATTGCCGCCATTATGAATAGCATTATGGATAGCCCTGGAGCACCTACTGGTAAGTTTCATTCAGCGTACCCACCCAACAGGAATGAACCTTCTTTTGCCCATAAATCAAACAACCGTTGCAATGACGGCAATGCCCGTGGCCCACACCATCATGAGGAATAACGTGCTTTGACGGGCTTGTTGACCTGGACTCTCGCCGATCCGTCTCGATTTTGCTTCTTGCCATGCTGGTACCTCTTATTCCTGAACTCGCCTAACAGCCCTAGCCAACCGACCTTCCCAGTAATCAATATCTTCTTTCCACTCAACCGCGGTTATCCCAAAATCAGGCCCGTTTCGCTCTTTGTACTCGACAAGGACCCGGCAATAACCCAATTCATGAACGCCAATTCGGATTGCCCTTCCCTGGCTTGAACATTGGGATACTTTGTCGCCATATTGAATCCTCCTTCGTTACCGTTCCACAACACTTGGCGTAGTCTCTACCGTTTCTCTAGCCCTGGCCGACCACACCGTAGGCACGGGCTTCGCCCGGGATCTCGTTGATCGTTCCGTTTCTACCAATAATGCGTACAGCAGCTAAATCAGTACCCCTTTTATTAACGTCGGCCATCTGCCTAGAATTAACTACTTTGGAAGGGGGGAACTGATGCGTAGGCGACAAGTAACACCTAGTCAAGTGATTCAACATATTGAGGAAACATTCTTCGAATTTATTGAACACAATTTTTCGAAAATCTTGTTGACTCCGGTCAACTTAAATCGTTTAGCCGGAATAACAGGATTGATCGACCAAATTCCCATTGAATTTATTACACTTCCTGACGATGACCGGATCGACTTCCTGTCCGCGAAAGAAGGCCTAAGAAGCGAAGTAGACAATAGTCGGGTAAACCCGCAGGCGAGGCGATACGAAATATCGCGCTCGTTCAAAGGGATGAGTTCCCTAGAAACTCGGACGGAAACCCCGATTCTCCCCAAGCCGTCGTTTTCTTAACGTCGATTATCGAAGTAACAGTTGGTTATTGAAACGTATTACATATACTATTATACCGTATAAGACTGGAATACGTCTGCTTGGCGTAGCGCGAAACCCGGCCAATGGCTTTCCGGCCAGACCTCTAGGGTTACTCCATGCTCTTCTAGGACAATGCGCCGAGGCCTCTTTGGCGCCAGATATCGACGACCTCCAATTCATAGGCGATACTGAACTGCAGGAAAACCTAAAGCTAGATAGAGAATCATGCCGCGAACTCGCGCGTACTGGGCATTGGAAAGCGGCAACAGTCCTAGGCGGTTCCATAATCGAGGCATTACTTCTCTGGCGATTGATGCAAGAATCCAATGAGGACATCGTAATAGAGCGTTCCAAATTGGGTACGGACCCAGGAAACGACCTTGAGTGGTGGTCACTTGGAGTACTGATCAATGTGGCCGCATCGCTCGAGCAGATAGGGACAAATACTGTCATAGTATGCAAACTGGCCCAGAATTTCCGAAATTTAATCCACCCCGGACGCTCCCAGAGATTAAACCAGCAGGTTAACGAGGCCATGACTTTATCCGTCATGTCTGCAGTCGAATTTGTCATTACAGATTTCCAATCTGGATGACTTCATCCACTGGGAATCGGGCGAGAGAGTGAAAAACACAACCGTAGTAACTCTCTCTGGCCCTTTTCTTTTACCCAAAAACTGACTTACCCACTTTCCCTGTGACCATCCTGGACCACCCGAACCCGCCTTCCAGCATCCGGGCCAAAGTCCGGGTATGTGGTATGAATTAAAGGCTTGCCACAACCCCCATGGCCACAACGAGGCCATCCATCCGGGCCAATACGCATCTTGGGGTTTTTAAGTTTTCGCTTGTTCGACATGCTGATCACCTCAATAATTAATTTTTCCCAACTCCGGGTTTTGCGGTGCTGACACCATCATCTCGACCATCTCGCCGCTCCACAAGATTCCTTATGTGGACGGGGACACGGGTAACTCTCAACTCACACCGGAGCGTTCCGTTTCCTTGGGTGCGGGCACGCCATTGGGGAACAGTGACTCCCAACGCTTTTTCGAAAGGTCAAAGCCAACAGATTCCCAAAGCTGGAATAGAGTCTCGGTCGGTGCGGCCGACAATACCGCCCAGTGCCGGGTCCGCTCAATGGTCTCGGCTGCTCTGTTTGCCAACTCCTCTGGCGTAGCTTTCCACGTGTTCACGTTGTTAGCAGCAGCGGCGGCCACGTCATGGGCATCCTGGCGCATTTCCAATAGAGCGTAGCTCGGGCGGGTCCCCATAGTGGCCCACTTACCGTTTTGCACCTTAGTCGGTTTCCACGGGCCATCGGGACCATCATGGGCGCGTCGCCTCGGATAAGGGTCTCGGAGCGCCGTGGTGGCTCGTAGGGTTTCGAGCAGAGCCGCCACGGGGTCAGATAAGGGTCCGGCCCCATCAAACGCGGGTTCGGAGGAGTAGATGACGCGCTCCGCACCTGCGGCGGTCATGGTGCCGAACCACCTGAACAGCGCCCCTGAGCGCTGCAAGCGTTTACGAATCGTTGCCCAGTCTTTCTTCTCGGCAGCCAGCAAGGCCACATCGTCGGCCGATGCGGTGGGCACAGCTAGGGTATGCCGATAAATCTTGCCGCCTTCTTCGATATGCTTATAGAAGGCGTGGCGCTCGAAACCGAATAGAGCACGGCGGCGAAAAACGGCGTTGGCCTCATTCGCCCAGGAGTTTGAAATCACCATATGTGTAGCGCCCCGCCTGGGGTTGTCCCGGCGCACCATGGCTAGCTCTATTCGCTGGGGAGAAAGGGGGCGGCCGTCCTCACACGGGGGCGGGGAACAGGGTGCGGAGCTCTTCAACCTCGTCGGGGGTGGGCCGGTAAGCGGCGCGAGGCGGCGGCACCTCTACCCCATCTTCCCCGGCAGGGGTTGTCCCACTTGTGGAATGCAACCTGCATTCCACAAGTGGGACAACTTCCTTTGGTGCCCTACTCATCGGTTCAGAACGGGGTGACGCATATCGCTCCGCATCTTGGATGACCCGCACGTCACTAGGAGCCCATGCCACTGCCATAAGTAGTTCCTCGGGGTCGATGTCGGCGCGAAGGTTGTCCGGAACCCATTCGGAACTTTTTAAACTCCATAACGCCCTTGAGCCCTTGAATAGAGCATCATGACGCTGCCCCTCTTGTGCGGCCCCCACTTCGGAGATTATGTTCCGTACTGCTGCCTCGACGTACCGGGCGGCCCCAGAATTGTCGCGTCGACCTGAAAACGCTGGCGGTCCTGTTCTGGCGGGCCGTGGCTTCGGCTTGTGCTTTTCGATAAACTCTTGGACCACGGCCACGGGCAGCAGGTTATACATAGGTCAGCACTCCGTTCTCTGGATTACTACCGTAGAGGAACCGCGCAGGGTCTTTGATGGACTGGTTCGAACTGGGAAATTCCGTTAATAAGGCGCGCCGCATCGCCCCGTAGAGCACAGCATCAATTATTGGTTTGTCCAAGATGAAGACCACACGGGATTTCGGCGCTTCGGGGGTTGAACTTAGGGTTGAATAAAGGAAGGCCGCATGCTGGGCAATGAACACTTCACCCAATAGATACGGAATGCCCGAAGCTTCGTTGCCCTGGTCGAAATCTAGCTCCAGGGTTTGGGCGCTCAGGAAATGTCCCGCCTGGCGGTAGCCGCGAGGCCGACCGCAATGACGAGCGTCATTTTTCCGCTCGAAACAGCACCACCGCCCGCCGCAATGCTCCAGACTGCAGCCGTCCAGGACAGCGGCGAAGGAATGCCCGTTGCGGATTTCATGGGTGAGAGAGTCCACCGTGTGGGCCTCACGCCGAAAGGCGGAGTTGTATTTGGCCCACCGGGGTCACCGGGGTGAAGTTTCTCGCCTGGCCAGAGGCGGTTGATGGAAATCTCAACTGTTGGCCGTGGTAAGCTATATAACACCATGCCGGTGCTCCATCATCGGTTTTGGGCAAGGGCTGTCAGGTGTCATCCGCCAAAGAAGACCACTTGGTAACCAGGATTTATTGTTATTTCTTCTTCTTAGCCCGAGTCCGTGCCGATTTTAGGCCCAGGCGTGAGAAATATGCTTTCCGAGCGTATTCAGCTCTGCGCTGGCGCTCCACTTCCGTCAAAACTTGCTCTGGATCCACCTCGACCTCAAACCGCTTCTCAAACTTTGCCCTTGCTGCCCGCGTATTTGTTTTTCCTTGGGCATGTAATGAAAAAGCGCCCACGCGAGCGCGCAATGTGCGTTCGGTGGGCGTCATCTGGCGGAGTCCTCGTCAATACCTAGTGCAGCGAAAATCCGCTTGCGGGCTGCAGGATAGGTCCGCTGGCCGTTTTCGAGACCTGAAATTTCGTGCTGTGTTACCTGAGCGAAGAAAGCCAGGTCAACCTGTCTCCAGCCCCGTGCGGTCCGAGCGGGCCGCACCTTTAGACCTGGATCGACACCAATTACAACAAAAATGTCAGGAGCTTCTTGCATCTCCTGACATTATCAATCCAAGGTCCGTACCCAATACTGATACTTTTACGCGCACTTTAGAGACACATGGGTTTCGCCTCATTGCTCATATGTTCTTGGCCTTGCCCCGTCTCATTCATGCGGTAACCTGCAGCTTGATCCCATTGATTAATTTCCGAGTAAAAATTAGTTTCATGAATTCCTTGTAATTCAACAAATGTCTTTATGGACGAGGTTCGCGGAACCACTCGTACTTGCCACCACAAGTCAGCCCATTTGGTCAGCCGTTTTCTCTGCCACTGGCTCAGTTTAGTTCTGGCCATTTCTCGTGCATCTTTTCGGGCTCCTCTTTTGGGGCGTGGTGATTCTGTGTCAAGCAATACCTCTAACCCTTCATCGCATTCCAATCCCAAGGCGGCAAGAATCGATTCACGGTCCGTTCTAGTCGCCTCGCGACGTGGGATACCGTAAAATCGCAGTATCGCTTCAACGACAGTTGCGCCGAAAATGTGCTCACTGAAACCGCCCCAGGACTCGCACCACGGCTTGAAGCAATCACTTATCCTTGTCGGCAATTCGGTCGGGTCATCGACCCAACCTGGATCTACCCACCATTTACTTTTTGCTTGTGCCAAAACATCGCGCAATTGCGCCCCGCATTCTTCTACAAGATTGGCATAGCATGCCTCACACGTCGCCCTCGCCGCTGGGTCATCCATTGCGCGGCGCACCAAATACTCGGCCAGGACAGCCTTGCTAGTTGGATAAGGTTCCTCTTCTGTTACCCAAATCACGCTCATGTCGCCTACACTCGGTCACTGAGGCTGGACCGCTTATGGGCTTCCAGCGCCCTTTCGCTCGCGGCGCTGGCGGCGTACCTGCTTAACATCGTCCTGCTACGCCATCCGGCCAAGTGCATCAAGTCCCCTTCCATGTTCCCTGGCGTGGCAAGCCAGTCATGCGCCCAACTGTGCCTTAGTTGGTGCGGATGCACTTTGCCCAAGCCAGCTTCTTTAGCACGTCTCCAAACTACCTGCCTAATGCCCGATGTGGTCATCGCAGAACCACGCTTTCCGCCACCACGCCCCAATCATAAGAATTCCGAAGTGGCGTCCCGGTGTTGCGACCTGATCCGCATATAACGGTCTAACGCCCTAGCAGTCCTTTTCCCGATTGACAAGATTCTAGGGCGGCGTCCTTTGCCAAGCACGTGTAGTAATCCGGCTTCAAGGTCCACATCATCTAGCTTTAAGTTAGTGAGTTCAGGCAAACTTGATTCCCTCGTAAAAACCCCTCGTCCTCCGGGGGCAATGGGAGGATAATGTGGGGAAAGGGCGTTGGGGCAGCGCCTGGCCGAGGGAGGGGAGGATGTTCCGAATACGAGACCCGCAAGAGAGCCTCTGGCAGTCCCAGTTCCTGGTGACGCCGAAGAAGGCTAAGCGTCTGGAGAGAAGTTGGGCCGAGGTTTTCCGAAACGAGGCGCTCCCCCTGATTGACGAGGAGCGCTTTGCTCCCATGTACTGCGTGGACAACGGCCGTCCCAACCGGGCGGTGCAGACCGTCCTCGGGGTCCACCTCCTCAAAGAGATGTTCAACCTCACCGACGATGAAGCTCTGGAACAACTAGAGTTCAACCTGCTCTGGCACCACGCCCTGCGGCTGGACATCGAGGAGACCCACCTGCCCCAGAAGACCCTCCACAACTTCCGAGTTCGCCTGATGCAGCACGACGGTGGCCGGCTGGCTTTCCAGGAGACCACGGACCGGATCATCCAGGCGCTGGGCATACGCACCGGAAAGCAACGGCTGGACTCCACCCACATCATGAGCAACATCGCCACACTCACCCGGCTGGGCCTGTTCTGTGAGACGATGCGGTTGTTCCTGCGGGCCTTGCGCTGGGAGCACCCAGAGCTTCGCCCTGGGGTTCCGGAGGGCCTCCTAGGGCGCTTTTGAAGGAAGAAGACGAGGCGACCCACTACGAGGACGCCCGCACGGGGGAGGGTCGGCGACGCCTTTCGGTCTGTGCCCGGGACCTCTACCGGCTGGTGGACTGGTTCCATGGCACGACTGCTGCCCAGCTGGAGGAGTACCGGCTGCTGGAGCGGCTGCTGCGGGAGCAGTGCCATGTGGGCAAACACCGGGACGGGCGCCCCAGGGACGATGACGACAATGCTGGGGAATGCAAGGTGCCCGTGGCCTTGAAGGACCCGAAGCAGGTGTCCGCCGACTCGCTGCAATCGCCCCACGACCCGGATGTGACCTACAGCGGCCACAAGGGGAAGGGGTACGAGGTGCAGGTGGCGGAGACCTGCCACGAGGAGAACGCCACCCAGCTCATCACCCACGTGGAGGTGACCCCCTCGAGTGGGAGCGACACCGACGTGAGCGTGCCGGTCGTTGACGGGCTCGCGGAGCGGAAGGTCCGACCGGACGAGCTCTTCGCCGACACGGCGTAGGGGTCGGGCCGCAATGCCTTCGAAGCCTCGCGCCGGGGAACGGAACTGGTGAGCCCGGTGGCGGGGTCGGCGCCAGGGAACTCGCACGAAGGAGAGGGTGACGGACCACCGCCGCTCACCGCCGCGGACTTTCAGATCGACGTCACAGGGGAGCAGGCCACGGTGTGCCCCGCCGGCCACCCGTCCATCGAGGAGCACGAGTTGGAGGATGCGCCGGAGCGGGTAGAGGTCCACTTTGCCAGGACAACATGCGAGCCCTGCCCCTTGCGGTCCCGTTGCCCAGTGAAGCTGGACCGGCGTGCGGGGGCCTACGTCCTCAAGGCGGACCTGGTGAAGGTGAACATCGAGCGGCGCCGGAGGGCCGAGGCCACCGAGGAGTGGCGCAAGCGGTATGCCATAAGGGCCGGGATCGAGGGAACGAACTCCGAGCTGAAGCGCGCCCACGGGCTTGGGCGCTTGCGGGTGCGAGGGGGCCGTCGGGTGCGGCTTGCCGTCTACCTGAAGGCGTTGGCGTGCAACTTCAAGCGGATGGTCCATGCACGCCTGGTGGAGATGGAGAACACGGCTCAGCGGGCGGTCGGGACGGCACCTGCGGTCACGGCCGCATGAGGGCGCCGCTCCACAGCTTCCACCGGGTGCCCTGAGCCACGAAGGGGTAGCGCAACGGGATCACGCTTGTCCTGAGCGCGGCAGATGGTGCGGTGAGGCCAGCAGCCGGCATCCCGTGGCCTCCTCCCTTCCAGGCCCCTTCGCACGCCAGGGTTCATCTCAAACAGGCCTTTTTGCGAGGGAATCAACCTTGCTCCGGTGTCGATAAAAGCTCTGAGTAAGGCAGCGTCCCTCCGTTCCTCAAACTCGTTGCCCTTGTCGCAGGTGGACAACAATTTAACGAGTTGATCTTCTTTCAAGACGTCCGGCGGGTTTTCGGTAATTTGAGGTGGTTTCATCCGCTCCATAGGCGAACGTTGGATTTCGCCTTCTTCAAGCATCCACTTAAAGAACGCCTGCAAGCCACGGTATCGATTATTGACCGTCGAGGAAGCCAGACCACGATCTTCTAACAAGTGGACAAGGAAGGCTTCGACATGCTCCCGTTTGACGCTCATGAGTTGAGGCATGCCTTGGTCTGCTAAGAAGGCAACGAATTGCTGTGCGGCGTCTAAGTAGGTTTCTTGGGTTTTGGGGGAGCGGTTCATTGCGCGGAGCGCCAGGCTAAATGACCTAAGCAGATTGACGCCTGGCCCGTTGGATGATTTTAATGGTGCTATAATAAGTTGTCGCACAGGAGGTACACCTCATAATAGAACGATTAACAACGTGTTCAATTTTGCGCTCTAACGGCGCTGTGCGTCAATGCGTTTTCAGTTATGCGCTGTATATAGGCGTAAATGCGGGCGGTTAGCTCAGCTGGTTAGAGCGCCTGCTTTACACGCAGGAGGTCACTGGTTCGAGTCCAGTACTGCCCACCACCTATTTCGCCATCGTATTGATAATTCGGAGCTAAACAGTGTCGGAAGAAAACAAGCAACTTGTAAGACGTATTTACGACGAAGCGATCAGCAGCGGCAGTTACGATGTGATTGGCGAGGTGGTTGCTCAAAACTACGTTTCCCATGGTCTGCCGATGCCCGTCAACGGTCCCGAAGGATTCCGCCAGAGTGTAGAAGTCTTTCGTTTGGCATTCCCCGACCTGTACATGCTGATTGAGGAGCAAATCGCCGAAGGCGACCGGGTGAGCGACCAGGGCTATCTCACCGGCACGCACCGGGGTGAATTCTTGGGCGTTGCGGCCTCTGGACAGCAGATCAAAGTTAACCTCATCGCCATATGGCGCATTGAAAATAGCATGATAGTTGAGAATTGGATTCAGATTGATGTTATGAGTCTGATGCAGCAGATAGGGGCGATTCAGACCTAAGCTGGCGGTCCGAAGACGGGTATTTATTAAATACCGCTGTTGAGATAATTAGTTGAACCCCTACTCCTGATAGCCCGACTCCTGATATAACGCAGCGTTGGCAGGTAGCATTGTCGCAACCGGAATTGTCGGTTGTATCTACATCGCCCATAACCCTTCAGGTCAACGGGCACGACTATCCGTTGGAAGTGGCGCACCATTGGACGCTGCTTCGAGTCCTCAGGGAACAGTTGGACTTGACTGCGGCCAAGGTTGGCTGCGACCGTGGCGAGTGTGGCTCTTGCACCGTTTTGCTGGACGGCAAACCGGTTTATGCTTGCCAACTCTTGGCGGTGCAGGTGGGTGACCGGCGAGTGTTGACGGTGGAGGGGCTAGGTCAAAAAGAAAAGCTTGATCCGGTGCAGCAGGCCTTCTTGGACAACGACGGCGCTCAATGCGGATATTGCACTCCCGGCTTTCTGTTGTCTGCCAAAGCTCTATTGGATGCCAATCCCAGACCTACCGAAACCCAGATTCGGGAAGCGCTCTCGGGCAACATCTGCCGCTGCAACGCCTACGGGCGGATTCTCCAATCCGTGAGAGACGTTGGAGGACCCCGTTAAAGCCAAGACTCGTACCACTAAAGTCAAGAGGCGTACCACTGAGAGTCGTACAGCTAAGAAATGCTGTCCATCGCAAACATGCGAAACCCTGCTCCATGCGGGGTCGATGGATAAATGACCCTATCTATAGCAGGAAAAAGCGCCACTAGAAAAGACTTGCATGCCAAGGTAACCGGCTTGGCCCGATTTTCCGCCGACTTAAAATTGCCGGGAATGCTCTATGGGCAAATTCTACGCAGCCCCCATCCCCACGCCAAGATCCTGAAGGTAGACACCTCTCTGGCTGTGAACCTTCCCGGCGTCTTTGCGGTGGTAACTCCATTTGATGTGCCCCAAGGACGCCTCGCACCGGATACTGGGATTCTGGACACCCGCGTCCGGTTTGTGGGGGACGAAGTCGCCGCAGTCGCCGCGTCGGACGATGACACCGCCCTTCAAGCCCTCGAGTTGATTCGGGTCGAGTACCAAGTGTTGCCCTTCGTCTTGGACCCGGAGAAAGCATTGCTGCCCGACGCCGAAGCCATTCATCCAGGAGGCAACCTGGCCACCGGAGAGCCTTTGTCCGTGGAGCGAGGTGACATTGCCCAAGGATTCGTCGCGGCTGACCTAGTTTTGGAGGAAGAGTACAACATTCCCACCCACTCCGCCGCACCCATGGAACCCAGGGCCGCTCTAGCCTCTTGGGAGGAGGGATTCCTTACCATCTGGAAGTCGACCCGGGGCGTTCACGTTGACCGGCAGACCATAGCCCGTGCGTTGGAGATGCCTTTGGAGCAGATACGGGTGGTGGGCCCTTACCTCGGCGGAGGATTCGGCAATAAAGATGAATCGCGGCTGGGCGCCTTGGCGGCGCTGTTGGCCCAGCGAGCAGAAAAGCCGGTGCGCATTGAGTATTCCAGGGAGGAAGAGTTCGTGGCTGGCCGTGTGCGCCACGCCGCACGGGTCAAAACCCGCGTGGGCCTCAAGCAAGACGGGAGAATAACGGCAATTCACACGACGGCTACCCTGGATACCGGAGCCTACCTCTCATCGGGTCCGGGCGTAGCCCGCCGCACGGGCCAGGCTTCTTTATATCTGTATCAATGTCCCAACGTGAAATACGAAGCAGTCGTCGCCTATACCAACCGCCCAGTGGCTGGCTCTTACCGCGCCCTAGGCGCGCCTCAAGGCCACTTTGCCCTGGAAACATTGATGGACCGGGCAGCGGAAGCTGTTGGCATGGATCCTTTGCAGTTTCGCCTCAAGAACCGGGTCCGTCCCGAAGGCCAAGTCGGCCCTCGTGTGTCTCCGCCTACCCAGATCATAGACAGCCAACCTGTGGAGGGAGGAATACCTTTCTCCAGCAACGGTCTGGAGCAATGCCTTCTGCTAGGAGCGGAAGCTTTCGGTTGGGAGCAAAGAGCACCCGACGTAACAGAAGATAATCCCCGGAATTCCTCCCGGCCTTCACGTTTGGATTCGCCACCAGTACCTGCCACAGACTCACCAATAAAGATTGGTAGGGGCATGAGTATGATGATATACCGGGGTGGGCCCGGTTCCACATCTTCAGCGGAAATCCGGGTGGACAGTTCAGGGCAGGTCGCACTATCCATCGGTGTCATCGACGTTGGCGAAGGGGCGACGACGGTCTTGGCCCAAATCGCCGCCGAGGTTCTCGGAGTGGCTTTAGAAGACGTGAACGTGAATTCCGCCGATACCTTGAACACACCCGATGCGCCAATCACTGCAGGTTCCACCGCCACATTCTCCACCGGCACCGCCGTGGTGGAGGCGGCCACCCAACTGAAGGAGCAACTACTAACCTTGGCATCGACGGGAATGGAAGCCCCTGTCAACGAGTTAGAGTGCGCCGACGGACTGGTGTTTGTGAAGGCCGACCCCAGTCGAAGCATGCCCCTGAAAGAAGTCGCCGGTCTGATGACAGTTGAATCCATTTCCGCTGCCTCCACAATCACCCCGGGTAGCTCCGATTACATCGTAAATTCATTTGGAGCCCACTTCGTGGAAGTGGCAGTGGACAAGGACACCGGTACAATCCGGATCCTCAAGTACATTGCGGCCCAAGATTCGGGAAGAATTATTAACCCACGTATGGCGTTAAATCAGGTCGAGGGCGCAATCTCTCAAATGCTGGGATTCGCACTATGGGAAGAGCTTGTGTCCGACCCTTCCACCGGTGTCACCGTAAATGCCAGTTACCTGCAACACAAAGCGCCAACCATTCAAGACTACCCGGACATACGCGTGATTTTCGCCGATATTGTGGACCCGGTGGGACCTCTTGGAGCCAAAGGATTGGGCGAGGTGCCCTGCCCTGGCGTGGCCCCCGCCATCGCCAATGCTGTTTACGACGCCGTTGGGATTCGTCTGACCGAACTGCCAATGAACCCGGCCAAGGTGTTACGTGCGCTGGATTTGCGATAAAACCGCCCAATGGTCTGGCTTGGCGATATCGCACTCGAGGATAATCGAGAATTCTGTAGCAACGGTTGGAACTATTGCATCCCTTTGAATACATAAAACCCAGGTCCATAACCGAAGCGATAAAACTGCGCTCGGAGAACCCTGAGCAAACCAGGCTGATTGCGGGCGGCACGGATATCCTTGCCGAGATCAAAGAAGGCGTTGTCAGGCCGCAGCGCATCGTGGATTTGGGCGGGATAGTAGAGTTACGGTCCATAAGGGAAACGGAAGAGGCGCTGGCCATCGGCTCAATGGCTACAATAGCGGAGATTGCGCAGCATCCGGGAATCCGGCTACGTTACGCAGCGTTGGCCGAAGCGGCTAGCGGATTGGGCACACCCCAGATACGCAACTTGGGCACTCTTGGCGGAAACCTGAATCAGCGGCCCAGGTGTTGGTACTATCGCCATCCGCTAACGGTCTGCTTGAAGAAAGGTGGAGACCGCTGCCACGCTTTGTCCGGCCCCAGCGAATATATTTGTGTGATCGGCGGGGATGGCTGCTACAGTGTCCATCCCTCAGATATCGCTGTGGCATTGGTCGCGCTGGATGCCCTGATAGAAATTGCCGGCCCGGCAGGGACGCGCATCTTGTCCATCGAGCAGTACTTCAAAGGCCCGGACGTAGACGTTACCCGGGAGAACGTTTTATTGCCCGGCGAACTGGTGACCAGAGTCTATCTACAAGCCCCGGTAGACCCCGCCCCGTTGATGAACCAGCACAATAGTCTATATTTAAAGGCTAGGGAACGGCAGTCGGGAGACTTTGCGCTTGCCAGTGTCGCAGCCTCTCTGACTCTAGACAGAGACTCAATACGCAACATGCCTGTTGTACTGGGAGGCGTGGCCCCGGTGCCCTACCGAGCTAGGAGGGTTGAAGAGTATTTCCGAGGAAGGCTACTTGCCGATGTGGACCCTCCGCACGGCGCGAGTCTGGCCCTTCATGGCGCAAGTGTCATGGGGGACAATGGCTATAAAGTGACCGTGGCCACCAACCTGGTTAAGAGAGCGATCATCCAGCTTCTGAAGAATGCCGCCAGGGCCGCCTAAAAATCTCGATCCGGCGTGATAACCAACTGCCTCAGCAAAGACTGCGCCTAATCAGGTAATCCCCTAGAATTCTCGTCCCACAAACTTCCTGCGGATTCTCTGTGCCAACCGGTCTTCCTGCCCCTCACTCTATTTCGCCTGCGGAATAATCGAAGCGAATGCAGTTCCTAATTCTGTACGCAATCGATTGTCATGAAGATGCCAGCGAGAAAAACTGTCGTGGCTAGTTGTCCACTCCTTGGCCCAGATCGTATTGCCGAACTTAGAGCCTGGGTCCTTTAACCTTATCGGGCAGCCATGTGACGAGTTCAGGAAAAGCGATAATTATGCCGATTACCACCATCATGCATAACATGAACGGGAGGACCCCAATGAATACGTCAGTAATAGTGCCGGACTCTGCGTTGACGCCTTCAACGCTAGCCAATTCGGTAGAGACATCCTTCCTTGCGCCTTGGAGCACATATAAAGCCAACCCCTGAGGCGGGCTAATTTGTGCAGCCTCCAGCAGGATAATCATTATTATGCCGAACCATGAACGGTCCACCTCGGTGGCGATTAGAGAAGGCAGAAGTATCGGAAGAGTTGTCAACATCATGGAGTAGCTCTCCATGAAAGTGCCAAGGAGCAAGTAAAAAACAACCAATATGAGCACGAACTCAATGGCGCTGAGATCAAACGCCACCACCCATTCGGCCATCTGAACGGAAATGCCCAGTCTGGCGAAAGCAAATTGAACGGTGAAAGCCGCCATCAAAATTAGCATAATCATCGCGGTAGTTCGCACCGTGGACAATACCGCTTCGGAGAGCATGGTAGCGTTGGCTTGCACCACCAGCCTCACATCTTGAGCGGTTACTTTGTTGATTTCCAACTCTTTCAGGATATTGTTCTGAATAGAGCCGGGTAAAATAATAATTATTCTCGATTTCTTAACCAGTGCCAGTGCCGATACCTTGAGAATAGACCATGAACTGTGAACAACCGCCAAGAAGGCCGCCCCGGAGACACCCCACGCCGCAGCCTCGGTTGGCGTTGCCCATCCCCCATAAATGCTGCCTAGCACAGCAAGTATAAGAAGCAAGATCGGTATCATACCCAGTGTTCCCAAAATCCTAGTCCGCCAGCCTTCAATGCTGAAGTACCCAGGCCCCGGCTCTCTGGGAGCGATATTGGGCCACACTATGGATGCGATCCCGATCATCAGCATGAACGACCCGGCTAAGATCGCGCCTGGGATGAATCCGGCCAGAAAGAGACGGCCGATGGAAACGCCGGTAGTCAACCCATACAGGACTAGGAGAATGCTGGGAGGGATCAGTATACCCAAAGTCCCCCCGGCAGCGAGGGAGCCCACGACCATTCTTTCGTTATAGCCTCGGGCACGGAAAGTAGGCAAAGCCACTCGGCTTATGGTGGCGGCGGTAGCTATGCTAGAACCTGCGCAAGCAGCAAATACGGCGCACGACGCAATGTTGGTATGAAGCAAGCCGCCTGGTATCGGCGTTACCCACCGGCTGAGCGCACCGTACATTCGCTCGGCGAATCCGCTGCGCAAAACCAGCTCGCCCATTAGGATAAAGAGGGGGATGGCCACCAACAAGAAATTGGTGTAGGTGGTCCAAGCTCGGTTGCCCATGATGTTTGACAGGGGAGAATCGGAGAAAACGGCCATCAGGAATATAGACAGCACAGTGAGCGCGCCAGCAACGTATAGGCCGGCCATGAGGAATACGCCCATAAGGGAAAATGCTACTGCCACAGCCATTTAGTTTTGATCTCCTGGGCACCAGAAGTAGCCGGTGGCCGTCATTGTCAGGGCTGCGCGCGGGGTTGGGCGCCGAAATGATCGAAACTAGTCCGGAGATTCCATCCTTCGAGTCATCGCAACGCCGGGGCCTCTAATCTGCACCGTTTATCCGTCCTTAGGTGTATGAACAGCCCCGTATGTTTCGTCAAGTGCCCATAATGCTAACGCCGACCTGTCGTTCAGATAATAATTTACCTTCTCAAGGTCGATCTTCCGGCTGACCCTTTTGGGGCCAATTCTCGTATTGGCGGTGAATGGACAACCAGTTTTGGGCTCCTTGGGACAATCTACGCCCTGTCGCAAGACAATCGGGCATTTTCCCCGCCGTAACCATGAGCAAGTCAATACTTGCGATTTTTCACTAGTTGTACTGCCTGAGCTTTTATTGGTAGTTCGATTAGGCAGCACTTCGGGTAAACCTAAGTGTTTCTCTATCATTCGGCCGACCTTCAATTCCTTATCTGTGGGCACACTCGAGAGTTACCGGGATTGTTTATATACCACTAAAAACCGGTAAAAACCGGTAAAAACCGGATTTCTCTTTACCATCGCAGCGTAACCTTTTTGCTCTCACAATATTGCCAGTCGAATGGGAGTGGATATGGGGTGATACCCTACCATATCGGAAGGGAGGACCCCATTCCGCGAGGGCAGTACAACCAAGGCTTAGGCTCTGATTCGACTTAATCCGCTGGCTCCGGAGCGGCGGCGCTAGCCGGCGCGGGTTGAACTGCTTCTCTTGGCTTGGGTTTGCGCAGCAGCAGAGACGGGATTAATCCCAGCAAAACGATTCCGGTCGCAATCAGAAATACGTCTTGGAATGCCGCAACGGATGCTCGCTGCTGGACCATACCATCCAGCACTTGGACGGCCACCTGGTTGGCTACCGCATCGGAGGCTCCGAACTGGCCGACGGCGTTTCCCACACGGGAAAGGACCTGCATTGCAGCCAGAGAGTCTGGAGTGACTGTTTGGGCAATTGTGCTGAAGTGGAAGGCAAACCGGGACTGCAATAGCGTGGCAAACAAAGCTATTCCGAAGGCCGGGAATAGCTGCCGTAGCACGTTTGTGAGAGCCGACGCCCGTGCCAATGCTTCCACTGGGTGTACGCTCATGGCCAGCGTAAATGCAGGCAATGCCATCATTCCCATACTGGCTCCGCGCAAAATCAGTATCTTCACCAAGTCGCCGTCGCTGGTCGTCACATCCAAGCCGTGTAGTAACCACATTGAATAAGCTAGGCCAAGCAAGCCAGGAACAATGACCGGGAGAGGACCAAATCGGTCATATAGACGACCGGCAATGAGCAAAGTAACCCCCAAAGCAATTGCCTCAGGCATCAATAACAAGCCGGTTTCTATTGGACTCAAACCACGCACGTTCTGTAGAAATACAGGCAGCAAAAACAGGGCTGCGAACATGATCAACGTGGAGACAAAATAAACGATGGCGGCCATGGTATAGGTGATATTTTTGAAGATTCTAAGGTCCAAGAGTGGCGTCTCTTCCCGCAACTCCACGTAGACCCACCCTACGAGAGCGACGCCTGAAACCATGAAAAGCCCTAAAACAATCTCAGACGTCCAACCTTCTTGGCTTACCTGTGTCAGGGCAATAAGGGCGAGACTGAAGCCGATGCCCGCCAAAATGAATCCCTTATAGTCGAAGGCCAATTTGCGGGCTATATCCGTCTCTATTAGGAAGGACCGGCTCAATAAGATTCCCAGGAAACCGATGGGCAAGTGTGGGAGCCAAATAAAACGCCAACTCGAAGACTCCACCAAGACCCCACTGAGGATGGGGCCGATGACTGGCGCCAGCACTATGGGCACACCTGCAATCGCAATCATCGTGCCTTGCTCTTCCCGGCTCACCGAACGAAAGACCAGCGCAATTCCCAGAGGCATTATTATCCCGCCGCCGACCCCTTGAACCACGCGGAAAAAAATCAGGGAATTGATATCCCACGATATTGAAGACAAGGCGGCTCCCACAGTGAAGCCGGAAATGCAGAAGATAAAGAGGCGTTTTGTACCAAATCTGTCGCTGAGGTATCCCGTCAGAGGAATGACCAAAGCTATCGCCAGCAAGTACATTGTGATGACCAACTGGGCTTTTTCGAGACTTACTTCAAAGTCTCTCATGATGGACGGCAGCGCTACGTTCACCACTGTGGTGTCCAACAACACCATGAAGCTGGCGACCACCATAACTATCAAGACTTTCCATTTGTAGGCCATTACTTATACCTTTAGCTATAAACCCGAGTTTCGCCAAAGGCATAGTCTGGTTGAGGAGGAGTGGTGGATTGAGTTCCTCTCTCGCGTAGGCTGGCAGAGCCTCCCCAATAATGGTTTGGCTGGTCTACTCGGTGTGGGTCAGTCAAGGCTGTGCGGACCGGCAGGTAAACATTCTGCGCATCCGCCATCAGACGTATTTGAATAGACCCATCAGTTTTTTGTTTGCTGTTGTCGTTTCGGATAAATACGAGAGAATTTAAGCAAATCATTATTCAAGTCACATGGGGATTCGAATTGTTGGACTAGCCAGAGGCATAGGAATTAGGAGTAGGGACTGCGCCCGGCGTGCAGCCGTTGCGAGGATGTAAGAAATCGGACCCAGCCGGGCACACCGGCTGGGTCCGGCCAACTCTACTGGATCACAACCAAGTCACCTTCCCTGAGAAAGTTGTGGCCGGATATAACCACATTCTCTCCGGGAAGGATGTCGCCTCGAACTTCCACCGTATCCTCGCCGGTCAAGCCGATACCCACAATGCGTAGCTCGGCACGATTGTCTTGGATCGTGTAAACGGCGGGGCGCCCAGCTTGGCGCAACAGAGCTTCTTTGGGCACTAAGACCGTGTTGTCGTGCTGCGTTATCACCGCCACATCGCCGGACATACCGGGTCTGAGATCCGGTGCCGGGCCGGTGGGTACGAGCATCACCCGGAAGGAGAAGGAGTTGCCCTCACCCATTGGGGCGATGCGGTCAACCTGCAATTCCAATGTTTGCCCTGGCAGCGCTGGGCTAGTGAATTGCACTGCTTGTCCTAATTGGAGGGAGTTGACTTCCGTCTCCCGGACTTGAATCGTTATGTCAAGTTCGGTACTGGCTAACGTGAAAATCGGCGATGCGGGAAAGGGCCCAGCCCAGCCTCCAACGTCCAGCAACTTGCGAGTGATAATCCCGTCGAAGGGCGCTCGAACTTCCAGTTCCTCTAATTTATAGCGCACCAAATCTATTTGCGCCTGGGCCTTGTCCAAATTCGCTTGGGCTGCTTCCACGACAAGATCGGATTGCGGTGGCAACGCTCTGGTAAGCACTTGCTGGGCTGAAGCTACCATAGACTCGGCGGCAGCCAGTTTGGCGGGCGTCGGTTTGAGCAATGATTGCAGATTGGCCTCTGCTGCGGCTAGTGCGGCTTGGTTCGCTTCCACGGTAGACTCGGCCAAAGCAATCGTCGATGTGGTGGGATTTCTCAATTCCGCCAGACGAGATTGCGCCGACTCTACTGCGGCACTGGCCTTGGCAACTTCGTTCCGAGCTAGAGTAACCGTGTTCTCGTCTGCGTTTTGTAGGTCTTCCAAATTAGCGAGTTGTGTATCAAGTGCGGCTTGCGCGGCGGCCACATCGTTGCGGGCTACCGCAATATCGTTGGATTGGGGGCTTTGCAACTCCTTCAGTTCCTCTTGCGCGGTCTCCAATGCAGTTTGCTCCGAGTTCTCAGCTAGCATAGGGGAGTTCACTTCTTCCTGAATCACTGAACTAGCGAGGATAGCTGAAAGTTGAGTCGAAATACTATCGCGATATCTGGCGATCGAAGCCTCGACATCGCTCAGCTCGTCTTGAGAAAGGCTGGAACTGAGAGAAGGATTAAGTAAAATGGCGACGTTGGCCTGCTCATTCACCCTGGCCGATAATAATGATTCCCACGCTTGCTCCAATGATGCAGTGAAAGACGCTGAAGCTAACGCGTCAGAGATGGCGTCATTCACCTTGACTTGCGCGCTATTGAGCTTAATTTGCGCGTCGGATACGGATTCTTGGGCCGCAGCCAAGGCCGCAGCAGTAGGGTTCAATAACTGATCCAGATTCGTTGTCTTGCTGTCTAATGTGCTTTGAGCTGTTGCCACTTTGCCTTGGGCGGTCTGGAGGTCGGACACCGAAGGGTCCAACAATTGCTTGAGACGGGTGTTTGCGCTATTTAGATTGCTTTGCGTGGTTGCCAGGGCGCTTTCGGCAGTTTGCAGATCAGACGCGGAAGGGTTATTTAGCTGCTCAAGTTTGATTACAGCTCGGTCCAGGTTGCCTTTAGCGGTTGCAACCGTGCTCCCGGCGGCTTCGAGTTCCGACGACGAGGGATTGATTAATTGGTCTTGGGCCGTTAAAGCGGAGTCGAGCTTCGCTTGGGCTGACCGTATACCGGGTTCGATACCAGCCATAACCGACCCTAACTGGGCCTTGCTGCCACGCAGAGTTGCTAGGGCTTGATCCAGTTGTGCGTCCAGAGTTCCGTGACTTATCCGGGCAACTACCTGTCCGACATTGACCATAGAGCCAACATCCACGGTAAGTGCTTCGGTGCGGCCGGATGACGTCGGCAAAACGTCGACTTGGTTTCTGGCTTCTACCACAGCCGCATAGGAAGTGCGCGTGCTAATGCTCCCGTTGACAGCCGGAGCCAAACCTACCGTCACCGCACCCGGAGTCCCGGATGAGGACCCCGTTGAAGGGGATTCGGTGGACGAACATGCAACCAAGGCGGCCAGTCCCACCCCTACAGCCAACGCCATCATTGGCTCGCGCCGGATCAACGAACGAAATATCCGTACCTTCATACTTGCTGCTTTCACTTAGTTTAGTCCTTCAGTTTTGGTTATTTGATTCCGGATCATCGGAAATAAAAATTAATACGGGCACCACCATTTTTACTTGACTCGAATCTTGATTTGAACGGAAGACCCGGGTATTAACCCTAGCTGGTCTTCGTCCAAAGAGATTTTAACAGGAACCAACTGGCTGACTTTATTGAAATTGCTGGAAGAGCTTCGCGCTGGGATTAGGCTGAAAGTCGAAGCCGTCACCGGCGAGATGGTCACCACCGTGCCAGCT
The DNA here is from genome assembly GCA_963665155.2 of Dehalococcoidia bacterium. Classification (GTDB taxonomy): domain Bacteria; phylum Chloroflexota; class Dehalococcoidia; order Lucifugimonadales; family UBA3495; genus UBA1141. The sequence goes on from OY761986.2 coordinate 915,504, forward strand.
ACATCTCGTCCCAGACTGTCCACATGCACTTCGACCCGCTGGCCTGGCCGCACCCGGTCAATGCTACTCTCACTGATGCTCGCCTCGATTCTCAGCGCCCTCGGGTCCATCAGGGTCACGATCGGTCGGCCCGCCGGAACAGTGTCTCCGTTCTGAGCCCAGCGTGCAGCGATTACCCCCGACCGAGGCGCTACTACCTCGGCAAATTGGTCCACCACGTCCCGGAATCCCAGTTTGGGAGTACCTGTGGTATCTGACTTGGATATTACCGTGGGGATGTCCACAATGGCCAGCACTTGGCCTTCGATAACCGGAGATCCCACATCCACGTTCATCGCCAGTATCTTCCCCGGGTTGATTGACCCCACCTGGATCAGGTCTGCTACTACTCTGGCATTGTCGGTGGACACGTAGTGGACCGAGTTGTACCAGGCATTGTAGCCAAACACGCTGGCACCAGCGATGATGGCAACTACAACTACGGCCAGTATAATGCGCATGCGGTATTTCATGGGTAATCAAGAACTCCGTTGCTGCTGAATATTGCCCTACTTATGCATTAAGGGCAATGACTTTTACGACGCTTTAGGTGCGTTGATTTGATTTTTGTTAAGTAACTGCCGTGGCCCGGGGTTCCGCTAGGTCTAGAAATTCGCCGTCATCATCGGTCCCCGTCCCTGGTTTCCAGGCGTTTACTCCAGGGCTTCTCCTGTTTGCGGCCTCCAACACTACTTGCACAGCGTTGGATACAACGTCCAACTCCTCACTGGAGAGTGAGTCGAAAATCTCTCGAAACACATCGAACTTGGCCAGCCACAGGGCTGAAATGTGTTGCTCGCCCTGCGCCGTTAGCTTGCAGGTAACCACCCGGCGGTCTTGTGTATCATGGCTCCGGCTTAGGACGCCCAGACCCACAAGGCGGTCGAGGACACCAGTTGTCGTGGGTACGGTCACGCCCAATACAGAGGCTAAATCACCAACCCGATAGGGTCCGTTGATATACAGGAAGAGCAAAATCTTAATCTGAGGCATGGTGTAATTTGTGCTCATCCAATTCTCGGTCAACGAGGACAGAAGGGTGACGTAAAGACGTTGGTGCAAAGCAGCAACATGCTCAATCACTTTAGACCGATCTGTAGATTCATCACTCATCGCTAATATGCCTTTATTTAGGTTGATGCAACATAATTGCATCACACAATTATATTTGTCGACACAACATATTACACGTATACCTGTAAGTTGGGTTACACAATATAATCGTGCGACCCAATTATATTGAGTCGCACGATTATTAGACACTTACAGGACAAAATCTGTCAAGTGATCTGTTCATCCGGGTTATCAGCACAGAAATCAACGCTGAGGCAACGGCTAGCGACTGACCAAGCCGGCGAATTGCCTGCGCATTTGATGATTAAGCGACCGAAAAACGAGGCCTGGTAGAATTTATGCTCCCAGACCTCGTGTCAATGCCACAAGTGACGTGGTGGGAAAATGCGTTAATCCGGCACAACTGGGCTGGCTACCAAAAGCTGGGTTCTGGCTTTAATCTGCTCGTCCCATCCCCGCACACGCATATCTATCATCAGACCGTCCGGTCCTTTGTATTTGCGGTTCACGGCGTTACTGCCGGGACATTCTGTGCCGTTCTCGGCTTCAAAGGCTGCGATGGATTCGTCCATGTCTTCAACATAGAACCCAATGTGATGCACGCCGGGCACCGTGGAAGGTCCCTCTCCCAAGTTGGGGGCATCCTCACTCCCAACTTTTAGGATTGCGAAATAGATGTAACCGTCGCTTAGCCACACACCTTCCTCGCCTGTGTCCAGAGGCTTGCGGTGCAGTTCTTGCAGCCCAAAAACCTTCTTGTAAAAATCTGCGGTCTTCACTGGGTCATCGGTGTGCAGGGCTATGTGCTTTATCCTTGCCATCGTTCCTCCTTATAGTTCCGAATGAGTTGATAGTTCCAAGAGAGCTGGATAATTCGACGATTTGGGAAAGATACAAATCACCCAAAAGTCTACCGGGTACTATCTAATTAGCCTAATCGGGATCGAATAACCGAGAATTGCTGAACTAGATTTTAGGAACCCCGCTCGGCAGTGTCAATGGGATTCCCAACTCCGGGTTCCTGTCGTCATTTGCCTTGCCAAAGAATCAATCCGGGGCTACACTCCATGCCTGCAAGCGTCGCTTATGAGACCAACTGGATGTCTGTTTTAGACTGTTTAACCTCAAATATCGTGACTGCTATCCCTCCCGGGGGACAGTCCTAATCAGGTAAGGAGAATACACCATGGCCGCTCTTAACGTGGTGGGCCAACGTCATACCAGGATCGATGCCGAGGAGAAAGTCACCGGTCGCACCAGCTATGTGGCCGATCTACGGTTGCCGGGCATGTTGATGTGCAAGCTCCTGATCAGCACTCGGAGCCACGCTCGCATTGTGAGTATCGATATTTCTGAAGCGTTAGAACTGCCTGGGGTTCATTCGATTATTACGGGCAACGATTTCCCGGACGTTTACTTCGGCTCCGGGGCGGTGAGGGACCGGCGGATAATGGCTCGTGACGAAGTATTCTACGTGGGCGAGCCGGTGGCGGCGGTGGCAGCCGACGATGAAATGACCGCGCTGGAAGCTTTGGACTTGATCCAAGTGGAGTATGAGGACCTGCCGGTTGTGGTGGACCCTCTGGAAGCCATAGGTTCTTCCGCTCCTCTGGTTCACGAGAATTTGTCGGAGTTCGAGGGCTACTCGTTTTCTCTGGGGGGCAACCAAGGCACTCTTCTGGAGATAGACCGAGGCGACGTTGAGCAGGCTTTTCAAGACGCGGACCACATCTTCGAGGAAACCTATCGTTCCCAGGCCATCAACCAAGGCTTCTTGGAGCCGATGGTTTGCGCCGCCGAGGTCGAGGCCAACGGTCGGATAACGATCTATGCGTCTACCCAAGGCCCGTATCAAGTGCGGCATCAGTTGGCCAGCGTATTGGATATTCCATTGAGCAGCGTCAAAGTAGTCGCCATGGAGATGGGAGGCGGGTTCGGCGCAAAATTGCGGTTGGCTTTCGAGGCTTTCCCTGCCCTCTTGGCCAAAAAGGCGGGCCGACCGGTAAAGCTGGTAAATACCAGAGAGGAATCCTTTACGCTCAACGGGCCCCGGTTGGCCACAACGATATTCCTCAAGACCGGCGTCACGAAAGAAGGCCGCATCGTAGCCCGAGAAGCCTACACGATATTCGATTTGGGCGCCTATCTTGGCGCTGGCCCCAACTCCGGCGTTAGCCACGCTGTAGGACCATATAACGTCTCCAATTTGAAGTTGCGATCCTACGGCATCTACACCAACAAGATATACGTCGGTTCCTACCGAGCGTCCGGCGTGGCCGACATGACCTTTGCCGTTGAATCCCATACGGACTCCGTCGCTCGCCAATTGGGAATGGACCCCTTGGATTTTCGCATCTTGAACGCTGTTCAGGAAGGCGATTCTTCGGCCAACGGCGCCACTATCCCCAAAAACGGGCTGATGGAAACACTGCTGGCCGTTAAACAGCGCATGGGCTTGCCCAAGAAACTGGAGGAAGGCAGGGGCATTGGTATTGCGTTGTGCGAGTGGCGAAGCGGCAGTGGACCATCCACTGCGTCTATCAGCGTAAACGAAGACGGCACAGTCAGCCTGCTCACCGGTTCCGTGGATATTTCCGGCAGCGACACTTCGCTCGCCCAGATTGCCGCCGAGGCCTTGGGTATCCCTCTCAGCCACGTGATTGTTTCTAAACGGGATACCGATATGGCGCCTTTCACCCAACCAACCGGTGGTAGCCGGATAGTCTACAGTCAAGGAAAGGCGGTGGAGTTGGCCGCAAAGGATGCCCTTAGCAAGTTGTACGATCTAGCCTCCGGTCGGTTGGGAGTGCCCGCCGACGCTTTGGCGTGCTCCGAAGGCCGGGTGTACGTGCAAGATAACCCTCCCCAGGGTCTGACCTTAGAGCAGTTGGGCCGCATGAGCTTGACCTCTCCCGGTGGCCCCATTATCGGCATCGGTTCCCTCTCCAGCATGCCCTACGCTCCGGTGTACAACACCCAGGCAGCCGAAGTTCAAGTAGACAAGGAAACCGGCCACGTAAAATTGATCCGATTCGTTCAAGCCCAAGACGTAGGGGTGGCGATTAATCCCATGACCGTAGAAGGCCAATTGGAGGGCGGGGCCGTCCAGGGCATTGGCCGGGCCTTGAGTGAGGAAATGATTATAGACCCCAAAACCGGGGCGGTGCGCAATCCGTCCCTAGCCTCCTACCTGATGCCTCTGGCCGTGGACATGCCCGAGATTGAGACGATTCTTGTCTCCGTACCCTCGGAAGATGGGCCGTTTGGCGCCAGGGCAGTGGCTGAATCGCCGGGCTTCGGGCCGCCAGCGGCCATCGCCAACGCCGTTTACGACGCCATCGGCGTTCGCATTAAAGACCTACCCCTTAGCCCGGAACGGGTCAAAGCAGCCTTAGCCGGGAAAGAGTTCCCCGAAGCCCAAATAGACGTGGACGCTCTGCGGAGAGCCGAGGAAGGACAATCGGAGGCCCAGTAAGCCGGGCCTTTTGACATCCTCAGCTCCCTTTCCCGACATTCCTGCGGAAACGAGACCGAACTAACTTTGACGACCGACCCTTAACGACCAAGTATGGATAGAATATAGCCGCCCCTTTAGTTGATTCGGGATAGGTCATGGGACCGATTCATCGTCCGGATTCGGTCCCTGCTTTGATTTGTCAGGTGGTATGTCCTTCAAACAAATTGAAGTCACCCAAGCGGCGATTATCACGGCCAAGCTAATCAGGAAGGCTTCACCGATGGCGCTGGAAAGGGAAAAGCGTAGGGCATATATGAATTGTGACAACAGTTCCGCCCCTTCTGGTCCAACAGCGTCAAACCCACCTTCAAGCTGATCTCTGGCGGCTGGATTTAGCAAAGCAAAAGGGTCTTGGGCGATGGTCGCAAACTTTTCGGGTGGGATGACCTCCTTGACCACGGCCGGAAGGGCCGACGACAGCTCCGACGCGAAGCGGCTGGTTACGATTGAACCCAGTATCGCCAGGCCCAGAGTGCCGCCTATAGACCGGAAGAACTGCACGGATGTAGTCGCAACTCCCAAAACCCTGTGGGGCACTGAATTCTGCACCGCCAGGGTGTAAACCGGGAAGGTAACTCCCAATCCTATTCCCATCACCACTATGTAGCCGACGGCTTCACTGAAGGCAGTCTCGGCAGACATTCGGGAAAGTAGCAACAAACCCGCAGCCATGACTCCCAACCCAACTAATCCTTGAAGACGATAGTGCGCTCCCAGCCGTGAGAGGGCTTGCCCCGAAGCCATGGCCCCAACTACTATGCCCAACATCATGGGTGTAATGAAACTTCCGCTGCTGGTGGCCGAGGCGCCCAGCACTCCTTGGAAAAACAGTGGGATGAAGACAATTACACCAAACATGCCAAACCCGGAGAGGAAGGCGACCATGTTGGAAACACCCACGGATGGGTAGCGAAAAACCCATAGCGGCATTATTGGGTCTGCTGCAGTTTTTTCGACTGCAATGAAAACCAAGACCATGACGCCACCGAAGGTTAACAATCCCAAGATCTGGCCGGACACCCAACCATACTGAGAGCCGCCCCAAGATAGTGCCAAGAGCAGCGGCACAACGGTTAGCGCCAAGGCCGCCATGCCCCGGTAATCCAGGTGATGCTCCCTGCTGGGAGGGGATATTTGGGGGAAAAACATGACGAATAGAGCAATGACCGATATTCCGATGGGAATATTTATGTAAAAAATCCAGCGCCAGGAAAGCTGGTCGGTGACAAATCCACCGAGAGTCGGCCCGATAACCGACGAAAGGGCAAACATTGCCCCCAGCATCCCTTGGTACTTGCCTCGTTCTTCAGCCGGGAAAAGGTCTGCGATGGCTATGAAGGCGATGGCCATCATCGCCCCCCCGCCGACACCCTGAATGCCGCGGAAAACAATCAGTTGGGTCATATCCTGGCTTAAACCCGCCAACACCGACCCCACTAAGAAGATAGCTATACCGGCGATGAAAAACCACTTCCGCCCGTACATGTCGCTTAGCTTGCCGACGATGGGGAGCACCGTGGTGGAAGCCAAAAGGTAGGCGGTGGTCACCCAGGTAAACCGGTCGAAACCTTGAAGGTCGGCAACTATGCGTGGCATGGCCGTGGCGACTATGGTCTGATCCAACGACGCCAGAAACAGCGCCAGCATTACCCCGCCAAGGGTAAGTATTAACTGCTTTCTGGGAAGCGGGGTAAATGCCTCTTCCTCGAACCCCGGGACCTCCGGACCCTCTTGTTCCGGATGATTTATTATTTCTTCGTTGTCCGAGCTCATTAATTGTGTATGTCGAAACCGGCCGGTACCGTCATGGTTCCTCTAAAAATTTTTAGTGTCCAAATTAATGGCTAAATGTCCGCGCCGGGCTTGTAGGACCAACTTTGCCTTCAACATTCTCTGTAATAATCTCTGGATGGGCCGAACAGAGGTGAAGATGACCATTCCCGCTTCGGGCCAGCTAGACAAGCTTTGGCGCTATGGTTACTATTTCACAATAAACTAGACTCACAATAGCTGGCAGCGGCGGCTTTGGGCAAGCAATAAGCCCGGTGCCACAAGCCGGTTGTTATCCCCTGAGCGGGGTTCATTGAGTCACAATTTAGGATGACAGCAAATGAGAAACAAAATCTTCCAGAATTTCGATGAAGCCGTGGCGGATATTCCCGACGGTTCCACCATAATGTTCGCCGAATTTGGCGGCATAGGCTCGCCCCAAAACCTGATAGCTGCCCTGAACCGTCAGGGAGCCAAACGCATAACGGGGATATCCAACAACCACGGCGGCACCGACGGACGGGTGGACGTGGGCACCTTGGTGGAAGCCGGACAGGTTGAGAAGATGATCTGCGCTTTTACAGCGTCGCCTCACCCCTCCAGAACGACCCCCTTCTCCCGTTTGTACAACGATGACGAGATCGAAGCTGAATTGGTAACCCAAGGAACGTTGGCCGAACGGATTCGCTCTGCTGGCGCTGGCATCGGCGCTTTCTACACCCCGGCAGGGGTCCACACAGAATTGTCAGATGGCAAGGAGCACCGGGAGATTGGGGGCCGGGTTTATGTCCTGGAGTACGCCTTGCCTGCCGATTACGCATTTATTCGCGCCTGGAAGGCCGATACGTTGGGTAACCTTCAGTTCCGGTTGACCCAGCGAAACTTCAATCCCATCATGGCTACTGCCGCCAAAACCACCATCGTGGAAGTGGAAAATGAAATTCTCGCCCCCGGTCAAATAGACCCGGACGAAGTCCACACCCCTGGAGTTTACGTGGACCGCATAGTTGCTATACCGCCGGATGGAATCTGGGCCTAAATAAACTCCTTCAGTAAGTTCGGCAAGAAACTAACCCTAGTGCATCTCCCGTATATTTGTATCAGGACCTGTGCTTCCAGAACAGCGCATCCAGATCGGGCCATGCCAATGCAGAATAAAATTGAGAAATGGGTGTCCTAATCCACCGGAGTCGGAGACGACCCGATCTACACCTGATTCTGTGGCGGGTCTGGGCACTCTGAATGTGAACCCGAACTTGGCGGGATTCCAAATCGATAATTCAAGTAGGAGATTCAATAACATATGCCATTGCCCGAACGGTACAACAGCGGTTTTAACATTGGCGTAGGCGGCGCAGTGCTCAAAGACGGTCGGCTACTGCTAGTCCGGCGGGCGTCTCGCCGGGGTCGGGGAAACTGGCAGGTGCCCGGCGGTTTCGTGGAGCAAGATGAGGCAATCGAGGACGCCGTGCTACGCGAAGTCCAGGAGGAGGCCAACGTTACAGCAAAAGTGGTTGGCGTGCTGGGTCTTCGGAGCCGTTATGACGCCGATGTGGGCAACAGCACGTATGTGGTGATGCTGCTACATCCGGTGAGCGGGGAACCCAAACCCGACGATAAAGAAGTTGACCGCGCCGAGTATTTTACTTTGGACGAAATTAATGCTTTGGAGCAGGTGCCAGCGGTTAACCTGGAAATCGCTAAACGGGCTTTGGCCGATGACCAAAGGCTTCTTAACCCCATGACCGTACCCCACGTCAATGGCGGACCTACACACTGTTTGTGGGTTAGTCCCGGCTTATAACCACGGTTCGGGAATAAGCTAATTTGAGCTGGAGGAGAATTCATGCGATTACAAAATAAGGTCGTGCTGATCAGTGGCGGCGCACGAGGCATGGGCGCAGTGGAAGCGAAGATGTTCGCCAGGGAAGGCGCAAGCGTCGTGTTCGGCGACATTTTGGACGAGGAAGGTCGGCAGGTGGAGGCGGAAATGCGGGAAGCTGGCCTGGAAGGCGCATACGTCCACTTGGACGTGACCCAAGAAGCGGACTGGCAGCAAGCCATGGACGTCGTAATATCCAAGTATGGCAAGCTAAATATACTGGTCAACAACGCTGGCATAGTACCCAAATATTCAGGGGACAATGCTGTGGAAGGCATTACGGAAGAGTCGTGGGACTTGGTCATGGGGGTAAACGCAAAAGGTGTGTTCCTGGGAACCAAATTCGCGATTCCGCTAATGCGGGCTGCCGGGGGAGGCTCAATAGTGAACATTTCATCCGGGGCGGGTATTGCGCCCAGCCCGGAGACGCCAGCATCCTATTCAGCCAGCAAGGGAGCGGTGCGCATTTTCACCAAAGCCACGGCGATTCAATACGCCAGCGAAAACATCCGGTGCAATTCGGTCCATCCCGGCCCCATCTTAACCCCCATGCTGCGGGGAGCGGGAGCGGATGGTGATGACCGGTTGGAGCGCATACCTCTAGGCAGGTTGGGCACTTCGGAAGAAATTGCCTACGGCGTCCTTTACCTGGCGTCCGATGAAGCTTCGTTCGTAGCCGGGTCGGAGTTGATAATAGACGGTGGCCGCACAGCCCAGTAGTAGTTACGGCATGGGGCCTTGTTGGTGGAGTCCACTGGATGGTGGATTACGAAGGAGCCCCTAGTCTCGAGGTTCGGCGACACGCGCTAGAACCCTCCGCTCGTCCTGAGCCTGTCGAAGGGCCTCGTTAAGGTGGTTCAACGGGTTCAACCCCGAGCGATATTGGTGACGCGAATCAACGCCAGGAACTTAAGGTCGATGAACATTCAACTGGAGGCGAAAAATGGCAAATGAAGTAAGTTGGGGAATTGCCGTACCGCAAGTGTTCCTAGACAGCCCGGTGGATATGACTCTAATTAGCAAATGGACCCAGAAGGCCGAGGAACTGGGTTACCACAGTCTGTGGGTCCAAGAGGCCATCGTGGGCGATGTGCCTATTCTGGAACCGGTCAACCTTTTGTCGTACATGGCTGCGATTACCCAAAACGTCAAGTTGGGCACTTCGGTAATGGTGGCGCCCCTGCGGAACCCGGTCCAACTAGCCAAGAGCTTGGGGAGTCTGGACCACATGAGTGCTGGCCGTCTGATCGTGGGCCTCGGCCTGGGCGGTCAGCAGAACGACGTCGCTCCCTTCGGCATTGCCCCGGAACGCAGGGTCCGACGCTACGTGGAAATCATGGAAGTAATGAAGGCTCTCTGGACCCAACCGAAAGCCCACTATCAGGGGCATTTCTGGCAACTTGAAGGAACCCAGATGGAACCTAAGCCCGTTCAGAAACCCTACCCGCCTTTGTGGCTCGGAGCCCGCCACGCGAATGCGTTGAGAAGGGCAGTTCGCCACGCCGACGGTTGGATGGGCGCCGGTTCCAGCACAGCGGAGAATTTCGTTGAAGGGGTTGGTCAGACACGGATGTTCCTGGAAGAGGCTGGGAGGGACCCGGCTACTTTCACCATCTCCAAGCGGGTATATGTGGCCGTTGACAAGGACGAGAAACGGGCCGAGGGCCGGTTGCGGGAATGGTTCGGGCAGCGCTACAAGAACGCCGACATGGCATCACAAGTATCGGTTTGGGGCAGCGCCGACAAGTGCGCCGACAAACTGGGGGAACTCGCCGAGGCCGGTGCCGAGATGTTGCTCATAAACCCGGCATTCGACCACTTAGAGCAGTTGGAAGCACTGGCTCGGGACGTGCTGCCCCAGATCTAGGCTGGCACCCGGTCTTTCAACTGGTTTTTTAGAGATTGAGACCCTCGTCAGTTCGGCGTTGGCCCCGTCGTTGGTTTGACCCGGCGCCGGTATTTTTGGCTCGCCTCGGGCTGCAGTATCCGCTCGAACCAAAGTCCACTGTCTTTCTGAACCGTAGGTAAGGAATCTGGGCGGCGCTACTTTCACGCCGATAGATCCTTCGCTGCGCTCAGGATGACGGTTTGTGGCCTATAGCTTAGGCAGTGCCCATGTTACGTCAACTGGTTCGGTTAATTTCGGCGCGAATGAGCAATCATTAGGTTAGGCAGACGGCAGTGCGCTTAGGTAATTGGTCGAAGTTAAGCGCCAATCTTATCTAATAATGTATAGCACGGCCCACGCCGCCGCCTGCGGCTATGGTATCTCCATTTATTGCTATTGACTTGGGCGAAGCTAGGAAAGCCACCACGTAGGCAATCTCCCGAGCGTCGATCATCCGGCGCACCGTGTTGCTTTCAGCATACCGGCGCTCCACTTCTTCAATGGAAATGCCCTGGCTGCGGGCCTGCTCTTCGATCATGCCAGGAATTCTTTCGGTCCAGGTTAACCCTGGGTGGACCACGGTTACGTTAATGCCAAAGGGACCCAACTCGTCGGCCAAGTTCTTGGTCATGGCCGCCACCGCCACGTTCCGTATGCTGCCGACTATCGACCCGGATTGGCGCGCCGCCATGCCGCTGATGTTGATGATGCGCCCCCATCCTTGGGTGTGCATGTAGGGCGCTACTTCCCTGGCGCAACGAAGGTATCCCATCACCTTCACGTTCATGTCTTCCCAGAAATATTCTTCCGTCACGTCGGCCAATCCGGGTGCCGGACCGCCGCCGACCCGCGCTGCGGAATTCACCAGGATGTCCATATGTCCCATGGCGGTCGCCGCCTGACTAACCATTGACTGCACGGACTCTTCGTTGCCGGTGTCGACAATAATGGGAATGATTCTCCGGCCCGTTTCCTCGGCCAGTTCCTTGGCTGTGGCTTCCAATTCTTCCCTGCCCCGGGAAGCTATGGCCACATCCACGCCCTCTCTGGCCAGTTCCCTGGCAATGGCCTTCCCGATGCCCCTGCTCCCGCCGGTGACAATAGCTGTCTTTCCGTTCAACTCCAAATCCATGTTGCCGCTCCTTCTGTTTAGCTGATCCCTATTAAGGAATCTCTATTAACGGGGCCCTGGCGGATAGCTTTGGCCAGCCGGACATTGCCATGGCTCCAGATTTCTGGCTTCCGGTAATGGACCCTGACGGATAGCCTTGGCCCGCCGGGCATTGCCGTGGATACAGGTTTCTGGCTTCCGGCCTGCGCCGCAATGACGTGCTGGTAACCAGGCGGTCCCCGGTTTCTCTATTCCGATTTGGCAGCGGCCATGATTGCCTCCACCACCTTGGAGTAGCCGGTGCATCGGCAAAGGTTGCCACCGATGGCGAACTTTACCTCCTCTTTTGTGGGAGTCGGGTTTTCCGCCAGCAGCCCCACGCTGGACATTATCAGTCCCGGCGTACAGTACCCACACTGCAGTCCGCCGTAATCAACGAACGCTTGTTGCACCGGATGCAGTGTGTTGCCTTGGGCCAAGCCCTCGATGGTGGTAACTTCGCCATTGCGGGTGCTCAAGGCTAGGACCATGCAAGATGTTACCGCTTTTCCGTTGAGCAGCACCGTGCAGGCTCCGCAGTCCCCTTCGTCGCAACCCTTTTTAGTCCCGGTCAGGCCGAGTTCGTCCCGCAATGCGTCCAGCAACGAGCAAAATGGTTCCACCAGGGCCTGGCGTGGTTGACCGTTGACCGTTATCGTCAGCTCTTTTTTCATTGGTGTTTCCTCAGCATCTAATCCCCTTTTGTAAAAACGGGTCGGGGAATTTCTTAAGCCAAAGCTTCCACTAAGCCAAAGCTTCCACTAAGCCAAAGCTTCCACTAAGCCAAAGCTTCCACTAAGCCAAAGCTTCCACTAAGCCAAAGCCTCCACTGCCAAGCGCCTCTGAGCCGCGAAGGAGATCGGGCCTGTCTTGGCCATGGCAATGGCTTGCTCCAGCGTGCGTGACGTCAGTACCCCCACCAAGTCCTTGCGGTGTCCTGCTGAACCTCGCACATCGTCGATTGGTGTTGCGCATTCCTGGGCTGCCATGGCCGCTTGGGCGACCAACTCGGGCGTGATGGTCTGGCCTCTGAGGACATCTTCCGCAGCGTAGGCCCGGATGGGCGTGGGCGCTACCGCTCCCAAGGCAATCTTCACGTCTGCGCACACGCGGCCCCGGTCCTGCAATGAAACCATTGAAGCCACACCCAAGGTAGCAATGTCCATGGCCCCTCTGGGACTATGCTTGATGTAGAGGGAACCGGATACCCTGGCAGGAGGCGGCAATACAATCTCCACCAACAGTTCGCCAAGTCCCAGCACTGTTCTGCCTGGGCCGGTGAAGAATTGGTCCATCGGGACAGTGCGTTCCCCAGCCGGTCCGGAAATACGGCATTGGGCATCGAAGGCCAACAACGCTGGCAATGTGTCGCCAGCCGGTGAGGCGTTGCAGACGTTGCCTCCTACTGTAGCCAGATTCCGGATTTGCACGCCAGCGAACGCTGAAGCGGCGGAAGCCAATGCCGGATACCTTTGCCGGATTACCGGGTTGGTCTCAAGCTCTCGTACCTTCACCAAGGAGCCCAATCGCAGGCCGGTCCGGGTGTTGAAGCTGCTGCGCTTTAACCCGGCTACGTTTCCAATATTGATAACATACTTGGGCTGCCAGGTGCCCTGTCGCCACCGGACCAAGAAATCCGTGGTGCCAGCCACAATCCGGGCCTGGTCGCCGTGTTCCTCGGCCAACGCAATAGCATGCCGCAAGTTGCGGGCCTCCAGATACTCGAATCTGCGCATTCAGTCCTCCCGCTTTGTCACAGGACCTGCCATACCCGGCGGTCTTGGAGACGCACAATTTTTCCGAAACCCGGCGCAGCCATATGCACCGCCGCAACGGGTATCCCTTCCCTTTCCAATCTCTCCATCAGGTCCCGTCGGGTAATCCGCGTTTGGGCAGGGTCAATGTCCGCCCTGGATACCCAATCGGTCTCGTGGACCTGCACCGTGTTGTGCAGCACGTCGCCAAGAATCAAGCCCCGCTGGCCGCCGGAATTGATCATGATACTCATGTGGCCCGGGGTGTGGCCTGGCGTCGGCAGGGAGGTCAGCTCGCCGGTCAGAGCCGTCTCACCATCCATGAACTCGATCACACCTAGGTCTTCCAGAGGCCAAACGCACTCAGGAGCGTTAGGGAACCTGGTTTCGACCAATGCCGGGTCGTGACAAGCCTCCCAGTCCTTGGAGCTCATCCAGTATTTTGCGTTTGGGAAAGTAGGCTCGTATTTTCCGTCTTTGGAGAGCAGATTCCAGCCAATGTGGTCCCGGTGCAGGTGGGTAAACACCACCATGTCCACATCCTCGGGCTGGGTGCCATTGGCTTTCATGTTATCAATAAGCAGTCCCCACGGAGAATTGCCATCGACATTGGGCCCCATGCCGGTGTCCACAGCGATAGTTTTGCCTTCGGACTGGATTAAGAAGCAGGCCAAATTGAATTCGACTTGGCGGTCGTCGGTCAAATGGTGTCCCAAGTGTTCCCAGTTTTCTTCCGGTATATCAGGGAAGAAATTACAAACGTCGAACGCCAAAAGCCCGTCGGTCACCGAGGTGATTTCCACGTTGCCTATGGTTAGCTTATTGCTTGGCATCGTTTGTCTCCTTTGTGTTTTTGGAGGAGGTGCGGATAAGCGTAAATTTACATCAATATGAGCCCGTGAGTAAGAGCACGCCGAGATTATACGGGGAATCAAGAGGCGGTGGCAATGCGAACTTAAGCAGCCAAGTGGCACCGGGGCCCGGATGCCCTAAGATGATCGTCTTTCGGCGACAATCCGACCGTTTTTTAAGACCAACCGTGGGTGCCGCAGGTTTTGGACATCATCCAAGGGGTTTTGATTCACGACCAAGAGATCCGCCACTTTTCCCACTTCCACGGTCCCGTAGTCTTGCCCCGCCCCACAGAGCTGTGCGGCATTGGCAGTGGCGGCCTGTAACGTTTGCCGGGGTGTTGCGCCGTCTTTGACCCATAGCCCCATTTCCAGAAGGGCCGACTCTCGCAAGGGAATAATGTCCGAGCCCAAGGCCATTTTGACGCCTGCGTTAAGAGCGGCTTGGAACCAGGCTTTATGCTCACCACTTGCAGCGTCGGCACGCCGGATGAGGTCCGGCGCCATGGCCCTGCGTTCCACCCAGCCTTTTTCCAGGTCGGTGTCGGCCTGCTCCGGGGTTAGATGGGAAATCGCCAACGTTGGGACGTACCAGGTGTCGTGCTCCAACAGAGTCAGGATACATTCCTCGTCCATTATGTAGCCGTGCTCAATCGTGTGCGCTCCGAGACGGGCGGCTGATTTCACCGCCTCGGGATTGGTGGCGTGGGCCATGACTTTGAAGTCCCGCTGGCTACAAATAGCGAAGGCGGCTTCCAATTCTTCCCTAAGCAAGAAAGAGTGGTGATGGCGGTCCCAGGCCGGACCCATGATACCGCCGCTTAGGTTGAGCTTGATATGGTCCACGCCGTTTTTCATTTGATCCCGAATCGCTTGGACGAAGCCGTAGGGGCCGTCGCATTCCCGGGCATGGCCCGAGGTCAGGAAATGACCTCCGGTGGTGGTGAGGAAGTGACGGCAGGCGAAAACTTGGGGCCCGGCCAGTTGGCCCGCAGCGAAAGTCCTCTTCCAGGCAACGTCCATGAAATTGGCTGCGCCGCCCGTGCGCACGCCGACTATGCCGGACTCGGTCAAACCTTGCATCAGGTTTTGGCCGAACCGGGCGGTCTGTTCCGGGACACCCGGAACTGTCGGAGACGAGTATTCGGGGTGTATATGAATATCCCACAACCCTGGCAAAAGATAGCCGCCTGCCAAGTCGATCACCAGAGCGTCTTGGGTAGCGGGCGACCGGCTGCCATCCAGAATTTCACGAATCCGGCCATTCTCAACAACTACGCTGGCTTCGGGGACCGGCGCCGGGCTAACGCAGTCGATGAGGTTGCAATTCGTCAGGACGAGGCGCATTTTATTCTCCGTATTTAGGGCAGACCTTCTAGCAGGTTATTCCAGGGTGAGGCAATAGTCTGAAACTTATCTCAAGCCTCAAAAAAATTTGCGAAAAATTTGCGAAAACTTCATGGGACGCTCTTAAGCGAAAATTCATTGGCGGACGGGCTTAAGGTCTCCCGCTCACGCATCTGGCCGGGTCGGCCTCTACCAGGACTTGGGGTCGGTGCCCAGTGTGGATATATTCGGCCAGCAATTTCGCGGCCATTGGCCCTCGGCCAAATCCGGACGAAGCCAAGCCGCCCACAATGAATAGGTTCTCGCGATCTGGAATGTTGCCGATTATTGGCTTGCCGTCCAGGGAAAAAGGCATTACTCCCGACCACGTCCGCACTATGGGCAACTGCGCGACTAGGGGAATTATCTCCGCAACATGACACTTATTCACCTCAATGCCGTCTGTGTCTACCTTTTGCTCAAACCCAAGAACTTCCGGTCGCCGCCGAAGACTATCTCTCCGGTCTTGGTCTGACGCCCATAGAGGTGCCTGGTAGTCCTTTTGCCGTCCCGGTGGGTCAGTTCCGGTGGGGCGCTGTGCGCACCTGAGCCGGACGATTCGGCGTACCAACTGGATTCCGATTCAACAGCGGTCATAACGTGATGCAACCGGGGAGGAAGTACTCCCGTGGCCCACATCTGGCCACGGACAGGCACGATGGGTATTGTCAGACCAAGCATACTTCCCAGCGGCCCGCACCACGCTCCCGCCGCTAGGACCAAGGTGCCAGCCCGGAATTCATCATCCAGCGTCAAAACGCTCCAGGAGCTATCACCCAGCGGTATCAATTCGGTTACCGGACTGTTGGTCAGCACCTCTACCCCGCTGCTTTGGGCCGCAGCGGCAAATCCCCGGGTCGCTTTAACCGGGTCCGCTTGGCCTCGACCGGGAACGTGAATAAAACCCAACAGATCCGGGCTCGCTTCCGGTTCGATGGAGCGAGACTCTCTGGGGGAGAGGAGCTCCAAGTCGTACCCTAGAGACTTGAGTTGCAGGACTTTGGCGCAACCGAACTCGTATTGGGCTTGGGATTGAATGGCTTGCAAACCACCGGATTGACGGAACTTAATATCATAGCCCAGACCGATTTGCAAGTCCTTAAAAAGCTCCAAGCTGCCCATGGTCAGGTAGGAGCGAAGGTCTGGAGAGTTGCCCCAACCGATGCCACCCAGGCCGCCAGCATTTACGCCCGAGGCCTCCGAAGCGATTTCACCACGCTCCAGCACAGTCACCCGGCGGCCATGCTGGCCCAGGTAGAATGCTGTGCACACGCCAGCGATGCCGCCGCCGATTATCAAAACATCGGATTCTGTCATATCTCCTCACCGCAAGCTGCCGGTGCAAAAACTGGTGCTCTAGTTTCTTGCGCTATTAGCCGCCTCAACCAGGACTTCAAATCTTTAAGATGGGGAAGCGTCACGAGTATCTCGGTCGACGCCATCAATATACGGATGGCCAGAGGCGTTTACAAGCGGTCAAAGGAAGACTTATTCGCGGTGCTACCTATTTGCCGTCAGATTGGCCCAATTTCGCTCAGCTCGTCACACCGCCATGGAGCGAAGTCGGCCCACTAGGTTAAACACGATGGGAACTCGCGCACCAACGCAGACGCCATACGGCTCAGTAGGCAACTCGTTTCTAAAAGGAAACATCCTAAACTGATCCCAAGGTGAAAACTACATAAAGCTAAATCGGCAGAGGAGTTGCGTTAGTCTGTAAAGGAAGTCGGGTGGCGGTGTGTTGAGTAATAGGGATATAAGGCGACTCCTCGAACGGTGGCGACTGAGTGTAGGCGACGTACGAGAGCGGATGTATCGAGCGGTGACAGCCCGGGAGCGGGAACGCTCTTGGCCCAAGGTTGGACCGCATTGGTGGTATCCGAGGCGTTAGAACGGGAGCCCACGCCATCGGCACATTGGTCGCTGCCTTCAGCGACAACGGTCCCACAGCCATTGCCTTCCAGCAGCCGGGTGGTTCTCGCGCCCTCGGCGGGAGCCAGCAAGCCCAACTGAAGGCAGCGATACAGGCTCTGCCCGAAAAGGCGGGAGGCCTTCGTGACGGCGTATGCCGGACTCCTCGTAGAAGCGCGACAACTGGGGGCGGAAATCTTCTTCGCCGACGAGGCCCATTTCCGGGCGGATGCGGACCTCAGGGGGAAATGGGTACTCAAAGGAGAGCCAGCGCTGGTAGATTCGACCAGCCCCCGGTGGGGTGAAAAAGCGAGTTATGATGCGGCGGTGTGCCTGGAAACCGGCGAGGTGGAGAATATGGAACTGCAGGGGTACAGCAACGCCGAAACTTCCACCGCCTTCCTGAAGCCAATACGGGAAAAGCAAAGCAACTACGGGAAAAGCACTCCGGACCACTGAACGTCGTCTGGGACAACGCTCCAGCCCATCATGGTGATGCCGTGCGTACCTACCTGGCTACCCCCGGCTCGCGCCAGCGATGATTTCAATGCTGCCGAAGCGATCTGGGACTGGGTACGCGAAGAGGTCACCGCGAACTTATGCTTGGGCGCCAAAGCCGCGGTGCAGGAAAAATACACTTCTTCTCCCAGTTGGCTTACCGGAGAGATGAGGTCAAACAACGGCGTCAGACCGCCTTGCAAGCGCGGGCAGAGGAACTCCTCCTCAGGGGTGCTCAAGCCAGTTTTTATTTTGCTATCCATGTAGATCCCACTTTGGCATTAGTTTAGGACGTGAATCTTGCCGGACCGATTAAGCCTTTTGAAGCGCAGCAGTCAAACCTGTGATCACTTGGCTTATTTCTTCGATTGCGAGTTGGATTTCTTTGTCCGTGGTAAAACGGCCGACGGAGAATCGCATGGTGCCCATCGCGTACTCTAAAGGAACGTTCATGGCTTCCAACACGCTGGAGACTTCCACTCGGTCGCTGTGACAAGCAGCACCCGCCGAGGCGGCCACGCCTTTTAGACCGTCCAAAATTTGGTTGGCTTCAAGGTTCTTGAAGCTCATGCTGGAAGTATTGGGCAAGCGTTTTTCCGGGTGACCGTTTACCCTAGAACCGGGGAATCGGTCCAGCAGCCCGGATTCCAGTTGGTCTCGCATTTTGCGCATGTGGTCCTGATAATGGGTCAGGTTCTGATGGATCAACTGACAAGCCTTGCCCAGGCCAACTATCTCGATGACGTTTTCCGTGCCAGCCCGCCAGTTCATTTCGTGGTTGGCCCCGTGCATCAGTTTCTCGAGCTTCACGCCGGTTCTAATATAAAGGACGCCGATGCCCTTGGGAGCGTACAACTTGTGGCCAGCTACGGTAAGCAGGTCAACCCCCAAATCGTCCACATTCACTGGAATCTTGCCGATGGACTGGGCGCAGTCGGCGTGGACCAGCACGCCCTGCCGGTGGGCAATGTCGGCGATTTCCCGGATGGGCTCCACCGTGCCGACCTCGTTATTCGCGTGCATTACCGTCACCAGCACCGTTTCGCCGGTAATGGCCTCGGAAACCTGCCTGGGGTCCAGCCAGCCGAATTGGTCGACGGGCAGGTAGGTAATTCTGCTGGTATTTGGTCCGCCGTCCTTCCCTTCAAGAAAACGGCAAACTTCTATTACCGCCGGGTGTTCCACAGCGGAGGTAATAATGTGCTTGCCCTTGGCCCGGTACGCGCCGGCCACCCCTTTGATGGCGTAGTTGTTGGCCTCGGTGCCGCCACTGGTGAATACCACCTCTTGGGGTAGACATGCAAGCATTTCCGCAATGCGACCTCTGGCCTCGCCCACTGCGTCGTGGGTTGTCACACCCAAGGCGTGGCTGCTCGAAGGATTGCCGTAGTGCTGGTGAACGAAGGGCAGCATTGCTTCGGCGACTTGAGGGTCGATGGGCGTGGTAGCGTTGTAATCCAGATAGATTGGATCCATGTCATTTCAGTCCGATAATCGATTAATAAGTCTGTTAATAACCTGTGGCAAGGAGCATTCGTCCTCCAAACACAGTCACTTTACCCGGGTCTGTTCATCGGCCATTCCAGGGGTCTTGTGTAGCCTTGTGTGGCCTTCTACTAAAACATCTGGCAAAACATCTGGAGAGAACGACTTAGGAAAACGTTTGTGCTCCGGTCTGCGGTATGGTAATTTTGGGAAGCTTCGGGAAGTCATGATTTTTTATTAATTTGCCGGACCGTCAAAATCCGAGCAAGTAACAGGTTTGGAGGGTCGATGTTAGATCTACTATTGAAGGACGCTCGAGTAGTCGACGGTACCGGGCAGACTTGGTTTCGCGCCAGCGTCGGCGTCGAGGGAGACCAAGTTACCATAACGCGGGGCGACACTTCCTCAATACAGGCGTCACGCATCATCGACGCCAGCCGTTACGTGGTCTGCCCCGGCTTTATCGACATGCACTCCCACTCGGAACTAATGATGCTGGCCGACCCTCGCCACGAGGCCAAGGTCCGGCAGGGTGTCACCACCGAACTATTGGGTCTGGACGGTCTGTCCTATGCGCCAACGTCCCCTGCCAAGCTGGAACAACTGCTTACCTACCTGGCGGCGGTAAACGGGACTCCGCCTCCGGGAGTTCGTTGGGGCACGGTGAAGGAGTTCCTGGACTTGTTTGATGACCGGGTTGCTTGCAACGTAGCCTACATGGTGCCCCATGCGGCAATCCGCGTTGAGGCCATGGGCTGGGAAGACCGGTTGCCCACCCAGCCGGAGGTGGACCGGATGCGGGAGTTGGCAATCCAGGGTATGCGGGACGGGGCCTTCGGGTTCACCACCGGCTTGACCTACCCTCCCGGAGCCTACAGTGACACCAACGAACTGGTGTCGGTATGTGACGCAATCAAAGATTTGGGCGGCATTTACATGACCCATGCTCGCTATAGTCTGGGAGACGGATTGTTGGACCCGTTCCGGGAAGCGGTAACCATAGGCCGTCGTGCTGGGGTGCCGGTGCACATTTCTCACTATCACAATCCGGTTGATGGCATGGGACAACAGATGATAGACCTGGTGGACGAGGGACGAAATGAGGGCATCGACGTAACCTTCGACCAGTATCCCTACGCTGCGGCCAGCACCGTCTTGCACTCCCTGCTCCCGTACTGGGTACACGCTGGCGGACCGTCTGCGCTGCTTCAGCGGCTACAGGACCGCAACATCAGGGAGCAGATTGGCGACTCGGTTAACCCCATGTGGGGCTTGACGCTAGACCACTACATATTTAGCCACGTAGGCTCCGACAAGAATAAAGAGTGGGAAGGCCGCTCGCTGACTGACCTGGCCAAAGCCCAGAGCAAGACCATGGTGGACACAATCTGCGATTTCCTTATCGAAGAGAACTTGGAGGTCGCCTTTGTGGCCCGCACCGGCAACCCGGACAACATCCGGACCATCGCCCAGCATCCGGCGCAGATGGTGGGCTCCGACGGCATTCTGACCGGCGAAATGCCCAATCCCAGGACGTACGGCACATTTCCCTATGTTTTAGGCCAATTTGTGCGGGAAGAAGGGCTCTTGCGGATGGAAGACGCAATACGAAAAATGACGTCCATGCCAGCCCAGCGATTGGGCCTGAAAGACCGGGGCATACTTAGGGACGGCATGAAGGCCGACATAGTGGCTTTTGACCCGGACCGGGTGGAGGCCAAGGCCACATTCGACGATCCCAAACAATATCCCGAAGGCATAGATTACGTGGTGGTCAATGGCAAGCTAGTGGTGGACAACGGCGTCCATACAGGAGCATTGCCGGGCCGGGCGCTGCGCTCGCAGTAGCGTTCAGCAATCAGCTTTCAGCCGTCTACGTTAAGTCATGTCCTCTGTTGCGTGCATTCTCGCTATCGGGCATAATCGTCTATCGTGGACTATCAATAAACGGGCACGACCAACGTACCAAAAAAGCTGAACGCTGACGGCTGAATGCTGTCAGCTAATTCCCCGGAGGTAGAACATGGACTTTGAACCCACCTATACAAAAGAGCAAGAAAATTTCCGGCTGGAAGTCCGGGCCTGGCTGACGGAAAACGTTCCCAGCGGCATAGTGCATCCACCGGACCCCATCGACCTCACTTATGAGCAATACCAGTTGCGCCGGGATTTGGGCCGCAAGCTGGGCGAGAAGGGCTGGCTCTGGCCGACCGCCCCAGTAGAGTACGGCGGCGGTGGTCTGTCTCTGGACTATTCGGTGGTTATTGAGGAAGAGATAGACAGCTTCGGCATGACTTTGCCCCCATACTACGACTCGGGTGGAAAGTTGGGCGGAGCTTCCATCTTGGTCTGGGGGTCGGAAGAGCAAAAGCAGTTCTTTTTGAACAAGATATTCAAGGGCGAAGTCCGCACCTGGCAACTCCTGTCCGAGCCCGAGGCTGGGTCCGACTTGGCCAACGTCAAGACCACCGCTATCCGTGATGGCGACGACTACGTAATCAACGGGCAGAAGATTTTCGTGGGTAGCGGTCTGGGTTGCGACTACATGTGGACCATCACCGTTACCGACACCGAAGCCAAGCGCCACGAAAACCTAGGTTGGTTTATGATACCTGCCGATTTGCCTGGCATAACCATTCAGCCCATGGACCTGTTGATTTCCGGCGGAGAATCAGGGGCTGGATCGGGCGTCAAGAACACTGTGTTCTTCGACAATGTGAGAGTACCCGCTTTCAACATTGTCGGCGGTGAAAATCAAGGCTGGAAAGTTGCCACGACCCACTTGGAGTTGGAGCACGGCACCGGCGGCCGCATCGCTAGAAATTGGCTGGTGGACCGTATGTTTGATTACTGCCAGACCACTCAGTACCGGGGCGAGCCTTTGGCCAAAGACCCGGAGGTGCGAAGCAAGCTGGTGGACATTTACATTGATGCGGAAATAAGCCGTCTTTTCAACTTGCGAAACTATTGGATGCGTCACAGCGGCGCAAACATAACCTACGAAGGTCCTCAAGCCTCGTATTACAGGAAAACCTCGGGGCTGCGTCAGGCGACGGCAATTTTAGATATCCTGGGTCCGGTGGCGCTGACCTACGACCCCGAATTGGGAGCTGTAGAAGGCCATGTGGAAGCCTATATGCGGTCGGCCTTGATAGCGCTACATCCCGGCGGCACCACCGACATACAGAAAGTAATTATGGCCCGGCGCATCGGTATCGGACGTGAAGTTAGGGAAAAAGCAGGAGCGCTAGCATAACGGCAAGAACTTACGGCCAGCTATCAGCCCTACGACTGATAGCTATTACGGAGAGGAAAAATGGACTTGGCTCTGACTCCGGAACAGGAAATGCTAAAGGCGGCGGTGCGCCGCTTCGTGCAACAGGAATACCCCAAAGAAACCCTGCTGCAGATGGCGGCTACGGGCAACTCCTGCCCTTCGGAGCCGTGGAGCAACCTGGCGGCCACCGGTTGGCTGGGAATCGCTATTCCCCAAGACTATGGCGGGGAGGGAGGGTCGCTGACGGATGCTGGCGTGCTGTTCGAAGAACTGGGCCGCGGACCGGTACCGGGACCTCACCTGAGCTCTGCCCTTCTTGGAGCATTCACCGTTTTAGCCGGCGGCACCGAGGCCCAAAAGCAAGAATGGCTACCTCTGCTGGCCAAAGGTGAGCGGTCCCTGGTCTTGGCCGTTACCGAAGCCGACTACGGATGGGATGCCCAAGACGTGCGTTTGGTGGCTGCTGTTGATGGTGACGGCTACCGCTTAAACGGCGCCAAAAGTTACGTTTTTGACGGCGTGTCGGCCACACACTTCCTGTGCGCCGTGCGTGCTGAGGACAACGGTCATGTGGGCCTGGTTTCGGTGCCCGCCAACGCTGCCGGTGTTACCGTCCGCTCCCTGCCGGGTTTTTCTTGGAACCTGTCCGAGGTCAAGCTGGACAATGTTGCGGTGGAAAAGGCCGACCTGCTGGGGTTGTCCTTCGAGTCGGGTTGGGATGCGTTTCAAGAGGCTGCCGCCCGCACCACACCTGTGCTCACCGCTTTCCAGGTAGGAGGTTGTCAGGCCGTATACGAAATGTCGGTGGAATACAGCCGCACCCGGATTCAGTTCAGTACGCCGATAGGGCGCTTCCAGAGGGTGCAGGATCACGTGATCAACCTGGTCAACCAGTTGGACGCAGCCCGCTGGACGGCATATGAAGCTCTGTGGAAGCTGGACACCGACCGCTATGCCGCCGACGCGGTGCACTTGGCCAAAGCCGTCGGGTCCGAGGCCTATTATCAGGCCTGCAACCACGCCCACGAGGTTCATGCCGGTGTTGGCAGCATGACCGAATACGGTCTTACCCTACACACTACAGCGTCCCGAACCCTCTACCACTATCTGGGTGACCCCCGCTACCATCGTCGGCTACTGGCCGACGCCTTGGGCTTGTAGGCATGGCATAGGGCCAAGTCTTGCGGAGGCAACATGGCCTCGATTCCCCACAACTTCGATACATTCTGCGACGTCGTTGCACTTTGTTATCACGAGAGCCGAAACGTGCGGCATCTACTTCGGGAGAACTTACTGGAGCCGGAGCCATGGAAGTTCGTGGTGTCCCTTCCAAACAATCGCTACGACGCTTGGCGGGCGCTCGTGCCGTTATTGACCAAGGCTCGTCAGGCGACCTCGGTTAACGCTGCACTGAGAGTGTTCGAGATTCGGTTTCATGTCTCTCTAGATGAACTAGAGGCTATGTTTGCAGATCAGAATTGGCGGCATGCGAGGGCTTATGCTGGCAACGCTTGGCAAGCCATAGTTAGGTTGGTCCTGCAATTGGCGGATGCGTTGCGCGTGATTGACACCACCTTAGCGGTGCAGCTAGAAACTAAGCTCAAGAATGTCCGGCATAACACAGGTTCGCTTCAAGAGAAACTCGCTCACCTTGAGAAGGCGTTAGCCAAGGACGAGAGAAGCACTTAGCAGGGCGTTGAAAGTCACGGGCATCATTTGGTGGGGTTCTTGGAGGGATCTGGCTAGTGGAGAGCGGACTTCATTCTGGTTTCCCTTACCAACGTTGAAGTATCCGTGTCTCCCGGCTCACGAGTGGCAAAGGGAAGGCCTGACTATCGCCCAACATATCGTAGTAGTATGTAACTAAGGTTGAGGAGACTGAGTCATGTCTACCCCTGTCGATGATTTGTTTAAACAGGCCTCGATTCTTGATGAGAAAGACCGAGCCACATTGGCCGGGCTTTTGTTGGAAAGCCTAGAACTCAAACTCGATGAGGATGTTGAAATTGCTTGGCGTGATGAGGTTGAGCGACGGCTGACTGAACTCGACGACGGCGGCGTGGAGCTTATTACGTGGGAGGCAGTGCAGGCCAAACTCCGAAAGAGTACTGGTGCCGAACCTACCAATTAGGTTTCACCCGGCTGCAGCCGCAGAGGTTGAAGCTGCTGCGCGCTGGTATGCCGAGCAAAGCCCCATAGCCGCCCGAGCGTTTGTAACAGGGGTAAGCCTCTGTGTCCGACGGGTGGAAGAAGTGCCTGAACGGTGGCCACGTTACTTGGATGATACTCGCAGATACCTCTTCCCTCACTTTCCTTTCAGTCTCGTTTACCGTTTCCGCAGCGGAGAGATCGTGGTTGTTGCGGTTGCACCCTACATGAGGCAACCGGGTTACTGGAGGGTTCGGTAAAGCGAAGGGTCCCTGTAACATCGCACTACCATCGTCGGCAACTGGCCGACGCCTTGGGCTTGTAGGCGCGATCACTTAGCTCTAGCCTATCCGGTCGGACTACGCCAGAGCTAGTCCGTCACCTTCCAGGACAATCGCCCCCTGTTGTAGCAGGCCGATGCGGGCCAGAGCAAGCTCTTCATATGTGTGGCGATTTTCCAGCAGTTCCCAAACCGGCGTCAGTTGGGTGCCACCGGATTGCCGGAACGCTGAAAGGATTTTCTCCATTTGCGATTTCGGCGGCAGCATGTGATCTAGATCTAACGTTTCGCCGTCCACCACCAATCTCGCAATGTGACTGATTATGGTGTTATCGGTCAGCCCCCGTTGTCGGGCGATATCCCTCACGGATAATTTTTGTTCGACCAACTCTTTGGTCCTGTGCACCGTGGAACTTGGCTGCGATGGGCTATCCTTGGTCCGGTAAACCGATGATCGCGGTTTTGGTTCTGCGTTAACCACCTTCTTTGGGCCGTTTTGTTTGACGTGGGCTTTGATTACTTCCATGAAAGCGTCCGCAAACTCTTCCAATTTCACGCTGCCCACGCCAGATACGTGCGAGAAGCTCGCCCTGGATTCGGGCTGACGGTCCGCCATGTCCCAAAGGGTGGCGTCACTAAAAATTACGTAGGCAGGCTTGCTTCGCTCCTCAGCGATCGACCTGCGCAAAAATCGCAGCTTTTCGAACAACTCGCCATCCGAGCCTTCATCCGGCTCTCTGTTGCGCTGGGAACCTTTGGCTGCAACGCCTTTCGTTGTGTTGACGAAATCATCGGCTTTCGGTTTGTTGAGAATCAGTGTTTCATGGCTTTTGAGAAAAGCCCGTCCCTTTTCAGTTACGGTAACGGTCTTGAAGCTGTCCTCGCTCCTGGCAATCAGGCCAGTTGCCACGAATGCCTGGATTGCCCACCTCAGATCGTCGATTGTGTGCGATTTCCCGACTCCGAAAACGGACAATTCTTGGTGTCCCCATGATTTGACCTTCTGGTTCGCCGTGCCCCTCAGCACGTTTATCACGTGGGCTGCGCCGAAGCGTTCGCCGGTGCGAATTACGGCCGACAGAACCATCTGTGAATTCTGGTAGCATCGAATTCTTCGGACGAACCCGGTGGCGACGAACAAACATCGCATCCGCCGCAGTAATCCTCATCCCACTGCTCCCCGAAGTAATTCAATAAATGCTTTCGGCGGCAACTTTGTATTTGGCACAACTCCACGACCTGGTCCAGCCGAAGTCTCGCACTTTCCTGCTCTTGCCGGTCCTCAATCTGGCTGATGAAGAACTCTTGCTTTTGCTTGTCACCGTAGGAGAAGAAAAGAGCGCATTCGCTGGGCAAGCCGTCTCGACCGGCCCGTCCTGTTTCCTGGTAGTAACCCTCAAGGGACTTGGGCAGGTTGTAGTGGACCACCAAGCGGATGTCACCTTTGTCTATGCCCATGCCGAAGGCGATGGTAGGGACGATGATCTTTGTTTCGCCGCGGATGAATTTTTCCTGGGTGTCCCGGCGTAACGCGGATTCGAGACCGGCGTGGTAGGGTACGGCCTGAAACCCGTTGGCGACTAGGTCCTCCGCCATCTCTTCCGTCGCCTTCCGGGAGACACGGTAGATAATCGTCGACCCATTATCGTGGTCTCGCAGCAGCTTAATTAATGCGCCGAAGGAGCCTTTCTTCGGATAAATGTTGTAGGTGAGGTTTGGCCGGTTGAAACTGGAGATAAACACGCCGGGCTTACGAAGTCCTAGCTGTGTGACGATGTCTTTGCGCACCCGCTCGGTGGCGGTGGCGGTGAGGGCGATCATCGGCACTTCTGGGAACTGGGTCCGCACCGATTTCAGTTTGCGATAATCGGGCCGAAAATCGTGACCCCATTCCGAGATGCAATGAGCTTCGTCGATGGCGAATAAGCTGACGTTCAAGCTCTGCAGGAATTTGTGGAATTCGGGCAAGGCCAGGCGTTCCGGTGCCACGTATAGAATTTTTAGCCGGTTTTGATTTTCTTGAGTATTCTTTTTGTCGATCTTTCCGGCAGCGTGCTGGGTGCTCGCTCGAGCTTTTAACCGCTCGATCTCCGATGCCGTAAGGGAGCTGTTGATGAATGCAGCCGGAACCCCGTTGGATACTAGCTTATCCACTTGGTCTTTCATTAGAGCGATCAGCGGGGAAACGACTATGGTCAGGCCGTCAAAGCATAATGCTGGCAGTTGGTAGCACAATGACTTGCCACCGCCGGTGGGCATCAGCACCATGGCGTCTCTCCGGTCCAGCACCGCGGTTACGATTTCTTGTTGGCCCGGCAAAAAGCCATCGAATCCGAAATGGGTTTTCAGTCGCTGCAGCACGGAATTATCCTATTCATCCTCGACCAATTCAGCAACACCCGGTTGTCACTCCAACCATTGACTCCACTGCGTCACACCCGATGCGACAGACCGGCCACTTGCTTGAATTTTGTCTACTCACTAGGTGGGATACGGAAGTCAGCGCCGGAAAATTGGTGCTAAAGCTCCCCTAATTAGTAAACATACGGCGGGAATTGACTCATTACAGTTGATATGATGGGCCCTATTCCAGGGTCATTGGAACGCGCGGCTTTTGTTTATCGAGCTTTTTTAGTAAGCTACGTCACTGCAGCTTGTTTTCACTGGTAAAGACAATGGAAAAGACAATGGAAAAGACAATGACTGAAAACGTCTACAGCAACCCGATTGAAAAGATAGGGACAGGACTGGAATGGCTAGACCATGTGCTGAACGGAGGGATGCCCAGGCAATCCCTTGTGGTGATCGCCGGTGTGCCAGGGTCTGGCAAGTCCACTTTGGCTTTCCACATGATGGCCGAAGCGGTGAAGACGGGGACCAACGCCATACTCGTTCCCACCACCAATCAACCCATATCCAAGCTGCGCAGGCAGTACGGAAATCTCAGCTTCTTGGGCCCCACAGGGGCTTTGGACAAGTTGGAATTCTTTTCACTGGACACCGGGGTTCAAGACGCTACCATGAACAACCTGCTCAACACCATTGTGGGCAGACTTCAAGAATCGGATGTTGGCGTGGTGGTGATCGATAGTTTCCGGGCGATCTCCGATGTGGCTCCAAACCGGGCTCAGGTATGGCGCTTCCTCGGTTCGCTGAGCGCCAACGTTGTGGATAGCAATTGTGTTTGTCTTCTGTTGGGCGAATACTCCTTGCCCCGAGATTTGGACCTGCCCGAATTGGCCGTGGCCGATGTGGTTATCTATCTTGAGGTAGAGCGGTTGACCGCCATGGACCTGCGTACCCTGCGGATTTACAAGACTAGGGGTAGCGGCCATGCCGAGGGCAGGCAGGCTTACACCGTCGATTCCGACGGGATTACTTTTGTGGGTGTACTCCAAAGTCAACCGAGTGAAGACGTCCCGGTGACGGTGTAACCTCCGGTCAGTCTCTCCAAACCCTTTGATTTGAAACTCACCCAAAGGTTTCATGGTCCGAGACCTCCCGATGTTGGAGGTATGCCTCGAATAACATCGGCTCTCAGCCTGTACTCGACCTGATATAGCACAAGTTATATCCCCTGCCTTAACGTCCTTTCCACACCGGCGCTCGCTTTTCCGCAAAGGCGGCCACCCCTTCCTTGGCGTCTTCGCTCTGCAAGACCTCGTTTCGCTTCATTTGTGCGAATGCGACCCGGTCTTCCAGCCCCATTTCGGAACCCTTGATGGCCGCTTCTTTGATGGCGGCGATTGATAACGGAGCGTTGGCGGTTATCTTGCGGGCCAGTTCCTCAGCTTTAGGCAAGACCTTTTCCGGTGGCACCACGTGATTGACCAGCATAAGGTCCAAGGCTCTTTGGGCGTCCACGAAGTCGCCGGTAAAAAGGAACTCGAAAGCAATGTTGCGGGGCACCACCTGGGAGAGCAAGGCCGGGCCGCTGACCGACGAAATGCCTCGTTTCGCTTGGGGCTAGCCGAACTGGGCTTCAGTGGATGCCACCCTTATATCGCTGCCCAGTGCGATACCACAGCCTTGAGCCAGGCAGATACCATTGATGGCGGCGATAATCGGCTTCCAAATTGTGGACTGCACCACATAAAGGTCGCCGGTGCTGGGGCCCTCGTTGGCCCGAGCGTTGGCCATGGCGACAAGGTCATGTCCCGTGGAGAAAGCCCGGCCATTGCCGGTGACCAAGGCGCAACGGACTTCAGGGTTGTTCTTTACGTCTTGGAAAGCGTCCCACAAGAGTTGGCGCATCTCAGGGTCGATGGCACTCAGTTTCTCCGGTCGGTTGAGGGTAATGTAGGCAATGCCTTCTCGTATTTCATACAGGACTTCTTTTCCGGGCAAATTATTTACCTCCAGTATTTAAGCGATCAGCTATCAGCTTTTGGGCTTGCTGACCGATCATTTGGCCAACAAACCACAGCGAGTTCATTGTCCAATCATGTTCTCTTTTTCATACTTGGGCTAGCAGCTGACCGCTGACCGCTGACCGCTGACCGCACCGCTGACCGCTGACCGCTGACCGCTGACCGCTGACCGCTGACCGCTGACCGCTGACCGCTGACCGCTGACCGGTGATCGCTAGATGATTCTAGACCCTGTTGGTTTGGTGCCAATTACCCCGGTCTCCTCGAGTCCGGAGATCTCTTCCGTGGTCATTCCCAGCAACTCTCCATAAATCTGGCCGTTGTGCTGTCCCAATGTAGGTGACGCCCATTTTATCCGGCCAGGAGTGGCCGACATTTTCCAGGGAATACCCGGATACTTGCGCAGGCCTACTTGTGGATGATCCACCGCCACGAAGGTACCCCGATATTCATAGTGAGGGTCCTGCAGCAAGTCCGGCCCTCGTAGCACCGGACTGGAAGGCACGCCGACTTCTTGGAGCATGGCGGTGAGTTGGAATGTGTCTTGTGAGGCGGTCCAACGGGAGATAATCCCGTCCAGATCATCTTGGTTCTCCAACCTGACCTCATTGGTGTTAAAACGCCGGTCCGCGGCTAAATCCGAGCTCGATTCAGCACCGTCGATTAAACCCGCTAAGGCCAGCCATTGTAGGTCGTTGGTCACGGCGATGGAGATCCACCGGTCTTCTCCCAGGCAAGGATAGGCGTTTTGCGGGGCCACCCTAGTATTACAACGTCAGTTAGTTTGATAGGATGACTGTGTAGCTGGAGAGGGAATAGGCAGGTGAGGTGGGGATGTGGATGCGGCAGCTTTCGAGCAGGTGTACGGGCCGAATTGGCGAATCGGGTCACCGGAGCCGGACCGCTCCACTTTTATTACTTCGGCCCCCATGGTTGCCATGAGTTTGGTGCAGTAAGGGCCGGAAATATAGTGGGTTAAATCCAGGACTCGCACGCCCTGCAATAACCCCGGAAGAGTAGGCCTTCCTGAGGACGATGTGTTCGGTGGCGGTGTGTTTGTCATTAGTAGTGTGCTGCCCGGATGATAATTTGGAACCATTACGGCAATCGGCGAAGTATATAGGCGTCGAAAGCCACAACGGATTGTGTCACCCGTCGCAGTCAAAATCAAGGTTTGGGGAAAGTGTTGCCCATAGGCGGTTCATGGTAGCTAGGCACCAACCTAAAGTCCCCGAATGTTGCGGCAATTTATGCTATTCTTCTAGCTGATCGACCAATTTCGTTGGTCACCGGTCATTGGTCAATGGATAACTTAACTGTTCGATTAGGCGGTATCCTTCGAAACAAGACTCTTTTGATAACTGGGAGCGATATGGAACGTCCTGTTTTTCAACCGGTGGGAACGCCAGTCCTTGACATCGACACCCCGGCTTTGGTGGTCGACTTGGTGGCCATGGAGCTGAACATTGAGGTAATGCACTCCTATTTCCGGGGGGCCAGCGCCAAACTGCGTCCCCACGTTGCCAGCCATCAGTGCCCGCAAATCGCCCACAGTCAATTGGCCGCTGGCGGCACCGTGGGCGGCGTCAGCGTGACCACGGTGGGAGAGGCCGAGGTATTCAGCGAGTCGGGTATCAACAACATACTGGTTGTCAGCCAGATCGTGACCGGGGCCAAGATTCGCCGGCTATGCGAGGTCGCCCGGCGTAGCCGTATTCTGGTGGCGGTGGACAACCCCAAGAACGTGGATGATCTGGCCCAAGCCGCCCAAGCCGCCGGGGTGACATTGGAAGCCATGGTGGAGATTGAATCCGGACGGGGCACATCAGGCGTTGCGCCGGGCCAGGCTGCCCAGGATTTGGCCAGGCAGATTTCCAAGTTATCGGGCTTACATTTCGGGGGTCTTATGGCGATCCCACCCGTTCCTGGCTCAACAGGCGAGGGCAGCGAGGCAGTCTATCCCAACCATCTTGGCCTACAACAAGAGGCTGCTCGGAGCTTGCAACCTGTTCTGGATGCCAAGAAATCCATCGAGAGCGACGGGCTGGGTGTCCCCAACGTAAGCGTCGGCGGCACCTGGCTTTACGACATCGCCAGTGAGGTGCCCGGCATCACCGAGGTTCAGGCTGGCACGTATCCCCTTATGGACTACGACTCTTGCCAGATTCGGGGCGAGTTCAGCCAAGCAGCCAAGGTCCTGACCCAGGTGATCAGCCATCCGGTTGAGGCTCGGGCTGTCGTGGATGCGGGCCACAAAGCGACCGGCCCGGATTTAGGCATACCGGTGTTGGAAGGATTCGCCGGGGCCAAAGCCACCCGGTTCAGCGCCGAGCACGGTAGCCTGGAACTGGAAGGGGAGGCAGTGGGACAATTCAAGCCGGGAGATAAAACCTGGCTGCTGCCATACCACTTAGGCCTTTGCTTGAACCAATACGACTACATCCGAGCGGTACGCGACGGAAAACTGGAAGGCTTTTGGCTAATGTCAGGTCGCGGTCGTTTCAGCTAACCTGTCTAGATGACAATAGACTTTTCTACTACTGACCGATGCACAACATCTTAAACCCAAAATGGCAAACCTCACGACGCGCAAATCCCCCTCAGTCCCCCTTTGCAAAGGGGGACTGAGGGGATTTCGTTCACCATCGGTGGCCTCGATTGAGTTTGACTGTCAATGCTACAACCAGCATCCTTTGTTAAGGAGAGAAAAATGGACTACAACTACCGACCGACTGTGGGAACACCGATAGAAGACTTGGATACTCCGTGCTTGATTCTGGACATGGACTCGTTGGACCACAACATGGACGTCATTGCCCAGTTCTACGAAGGCCAGTCCAGCAAGCTGAGGGGGCACAGCAAGAACCATAAAACCCCGGCCATCGCTCACCGGCAGATTCGCCGAGGCGGCACCGTTGGCGGCGTTTGCTCGGCCAAGGTGGCCGAGGCGGAGGTCATGGTCCACGGTGGCATAGTCAGCGTTTTTATCACCAGCGAGGTTATAGCACCTATCAAGATCGAGCGGTTGTGCGCCCTAGCCCAACAAGCGGAAATGCTGGTGGCCTGCGACGATCCGAAGAACGCTCAGGACCTCTCCCGGGCGGCGGCGGCCCAAGGTGTTGAGCTTGGTGTAGTAATCGAGTTCGAGACCGGAATGGGACGGTGCGGTGTGCAGGACCTCCAGCAAGGCATGGCCTTGGCCCGGACGATTCAGAGCCTGCCCGGGCTGGCCTTCAAAGGCATCATGAGCCACCAAACAATCCCCGTCATGCCCGACCGGGAAGACCGAGTGACCGAAGGCCGACGGGCGATTCAGGGGGTCATCGACCTGAAAGACGCCATCGAGGCCGACGGTATACCCGTGGAGATTGTTTCCACCGGAGAAACTTGGAGCTACGACGTGGCCGGGGAGATCCCCGGCGTCACCGAGGTTCAAGGCGGCAGCTACCTAATCATGGAAACCTCTTACGATTACATGACTGAATTTCACCTTGCTGGCAAAGTCTTGACCACCATCGTCAGCACACCGCGGCCAGGCATCGCCGTGGGTGACGCCGGAATCAAGGCCGTGGGTATGCTCCGGGCAATGCCGGAGGTGGACGCCCGGCCCGGCATCACTGTGGAGTCCATGGACCCGGACCGGACGGTTTTCCGGTTAGTCGCTGGGGTAGAACTCCAGATCGGCGACCAACTGGCCTTGCTGCCGCCCCAGCAAGACGCCATGGTCAGCCGCTGGGACCGGTTCATCGGCATCCGCAACAGAAAGGTAGAGGCGGTTTGGGACATCCAGGCCAGGGGTTGTCATAATTAGGGGTTAGCGGTCAGCGAAGGATGTCTTGAGGTATTAAGGGGGCCGAGATGAATGACAGGGAGTTACTCCGCGCAATCGAAAAAGCGGCGAGGGAGAAGACGGAGGATCTCGATTTATCCATACAAAATCTTACTACCCTGCCAGCGGAGATTGGCACGCTGGTCAATCTCAAGAGCCTTGACTTGAGCAGGAATCACATCGCCGCCCTGCCGCTGGAGCTTTGGAAGCTGACCAAACTGACAATGCTCAATCTGGCTAATAACGATCTCACTGCTCTACCTCCGGAGATCGGCAAGCTAACCAATTTGATTAAGCTTTACCTCTTTGACAACGAGCTCACCTCGCTACCGCCAGAGATCGGGAACCTGATTTGTCTGAACCTGCTTAGCTTGGATGGAAACAAGCTCACGACCCTGCCGCCGGAGATCGGTAAGTTGGGCGGCCTGACCACGCTTTACCTCTATAACAATGGTCTCACCGCTCTGCCTCCAGAGATTGGTAAGCTGTTCAATCTGACTGAGCTTTACGTGTGGGTCAACCAACTCAATGCCCTGCCGCCTGAGATCGGGAAGCTGACCAACCTGAAGGTGCTTTACCTGCATGGCAACAGCCTCACTGCCCTGCCGCCTGAGATTGGGAAGCTAACCAACTTGGCGGACCTTGACATTCGCAGCAATCCGTTGCCCATCCCTCCCGAGATTCTAGAGGCGGAGGGTGCCCCTGCTCGCATCATCAATTATTACTTCGAGCACTTGGCGGGGGACAAACGACCGCTGAACGAAGCCAAGATGCTCATCGTGGGCCAAGGGGGGGTCGGCAAAACTTCCTTGGTAAAACGGCTGATTGATGACGAGTACGACCCCCACGAAAAAAAGACTGAAGGAATAGACATCAGGGACTGGCGGATCGACTGTGGCGGCACAGAGATGCGCTTGAACGTGTGGGACTTCGGCGGCCAAGAGATTATGCACGCCACCCATCAGTTCTTTCTGACCAAGCGCAGCCTTTACGTTCTGGTGCTGGTTGCCCGGCAAGGGGATCAAGAGAGCCGCATCGAATACTGGCTCAAGATCATACAAAGCTTCGGAGGGGATTCACCCATCATCGTGGTGTCAAACAAGAGCGACCAGCACGAGTTGGACTTGGACTGGACGGGGCTTCAGAGGAAGTACCCTGCCATAAAGGGCTTCGTCAGAAGGGTTTCCTGCGAGAGCGGAGAGGGTATCCAGGAGCTTCGAGAAATAATCCAAAGGGAAGTCGATGGGCTGGAGCATATCCATGATGAGCTATTGGTTACCTGGTTTGCTGTCAAGTCCCAGTTGGAAGGCATGGCCGACAACTACATCCCCTACGAGAAGTACCAGGAAATGTGCCGCGAGCAAGGAGTTGGTGACGAAGTAAGCATGCGCACGTTGGTCGGTTTTCTCCACGACTTGGGCTTGGTGCTGCACTTCGGCGATCACCCAATCCTGGGCGATCTGAACATTCTCAACCCTGAATGGGTCACCAAGGGCGTGTACCAGATTATCAATTCGAGCATCCTGGCCCAAAACAAAGGAGTGCTGTCCGCAAGGGACCTACCTAGCATACTTAAGCCCACCAAAGACTACCCTAAGAGAAGACACCCATTTATAACCGAGATGATGCGGAAGTTCGAGCTTTGCTTCGATTTTCCTGACCAACCAAACGAGCAATTCCTGGTGCCCGATCTGCTGCCCAAAGAGGAGGCAGACACCGGTGACTGGGAAGACAGCCTGGCTTTTCAGTACCACTATGATGTTCTGCCGGGGAGCATCATTTCCCGGTTCATAGTTCGAATGAATGGCTTTATCTCGAAGGGCACTTACTGGCGGAATGGCGTGGTCTTAGAGTATGAGGAAGGGAGAAACAAAGCCTTGGTCCGGGCGGACATCGAGGACCGTAAGCTATTTATCCATGTGTCCGGAAGCCCTGCCACCCGAAGGACTTTTTTGGGAGTAATCCGAGCCGATTTGAAAAGGATTCACGACAGCGTCAGGGGTCTTGCGGTCGATCAGAAGGTTCCTTTGCCCGAAGACCCCAACATTGTCGTCGATTACGACCACTTGCTGACCTTAGAAGAGCTTGGTAAAGATGCGTTTGTTCCTGAGGGTCTAAAGGTGGAGGTCAGCGTAAAACAGCTACTTGACGGCGTGGTGTCCCCCGAAGAACGACAGGACGCGAGGAGGGAAGGTAGGGGCGAACGGCGCATTGAGACTCACTACCATGCGGAAAAGATGTACTTCGGAGACCAGTATTCTGCGGAACAAGTTGCGGCCATGGGTTCCAATGCACGGGCAGACAACATTTCTTTCACCCAAAGTTGGAATGAGATAAGAGATGACGTGGACCTTCAGGGTCTTGCCGCTCAATTGGCCGAGCTTCAAGGCCAGTTAAAATCCCTGGCCAGTAAAGGGGAACATTATGACGCTATAGGCGACGTTGCCCGCGCCGAGAACGCCGCCCGCGAAAACGACGGGCCAAGCGTTCTTAGGCACTTGGCATCGGCAGGTAAATGGGTCTTGGGCCAAGGCATCAAAGTTGGCGCAGACCTGGCAGTCGCCTACGGCAAGGCCCAAATCGGCATGGGGGCCTGACATTAGCTGGGCCTAGCCAGCCTCACACCGGCGTTTCCCAGTTCCGTGCCCGCTCAGTCGCACGCTGCCAGCCAGCGTATAGGCGGTCCATTTCTTCTCGGGGGATTCGAGGCGCGTAACGCTGGCCTACCCGCCGTTGGGCGGCCACTTCGTCTTGACTGGCCCAAAAGCCGACGGTCAGACCCGCTAGCTGCGCTGCGCCCAAGGCTGTGGTTTCGACCAACTCCGGGACTTCTACCGGCATGGCTAAAAGGTCGGCCTGGAACTGCATCAAGAACGGGTTGGCCGATGCGCCGCCGTCGGCGGGTAGCAAAGGAATCTCCAACCCGGTGGTTGACTTCATGGCTTCCAGCACGTCTCTGACTTGATAGGCCATCGCCTCCAGGGTTGCCCTGACGATGTGGGCGCGGGTTGTGCCGCCGGTAATACCCACCATGGTCCCCCGGGCGTACATATCCCAGTGCGGCGCGCCCAAGCCAGCAAAGGCTGGCACGAAGTAGACGCCGCCCGTATCGCCGACCGATTGGGCTATTTGTTCGGTGTCGGACGCTTTCTCGATGATGCCCAATCCGTCTCTCAGCCACTGAACCGCAGCGCCAGCGATGAATACGCCGCCTTCCAGAGCGTATTGGGTCTGTTGCCCTTGCCGCTGCCAACCGATGGTGGTGATTAGACCGGAAGGCGGTGGGACTGGCTGTTGGCCGATCTGCATAAGCAGGAAGGAGCCGGTGCCGTAGGTGTTCTTGACCGTCCCCGGCTGGAAGCAAGCCTGGCCGAACAAGGCGGAGCTTTGATCTCCAATCAGGCAGGCTATGGGTACCTCTGCGCCAAACAGAGCGGGGTCCGTCTCGCCAAAGATGCTGCCCGACGGCTGTACCAACGGCCACATGCACAGAGGGATTCCCAAAGCTGAAAGTAGGTCGGTGTCCCATTCTTGGGTGTGGATGTTAAAGGCCATGGTGCGGGAGGCATTGGAGACGTCGGTTGCGTGAACCTTGCCCCCCGTCAAGTGATAGAGGAGCCAACTATCGA
Organism: Dehalococcoidia bacterium; assembly: GCA_963665155.2. GTDB lineage: Bacteria > Chloroflexota > Dehalococcoidia > Lucifugimonadales > UBA3495 > UBA1141. The sequence goes on from OY761986.2 coordinate 952,242, forward strand.
TGGTCCCTGCGCACAACTCACCGGCTTCAGCCCGCTGTTGTCCGTCGGTTGTGTGGTCCAACAGCCACCGGACTTTGGTAGCGGAAAAGTAGGCGTCGATTACCAGCCCGGTCCGGGAGCGGACCGTTGGCTCCAGTCTTCGCTGCTTTAGCTCCTCGCATAACTCGGCGGTACGGCGGCATTGCCAGACGACGGCGGGAGCCACGGGCTGACCGGTGGTGCGGTCCCAAACAATCGTGGTTTCACGCTGGTTTAATATGCCGATGGCCGCCAACTGTTGGGGCTGAATCCCTGCGGAGGCCATAGCATTTCGGGACACAGCTAAGACCGATTGGAATATCTCCTCAGGGTCGTGGCTGGTCCAACCGGGGTGCGGATGATACTGGGTGATCTCACGGTCGGCCCGACCAACGGGGCGACCATCGTGATTAAAGACAAACGCGGCTGACCCGGTGGTGCCTTGGTCGATTGCCATGACGTATTTTTGCATTCTTTGGTTGACCATGGCGTTGGTCGGCCGCGAAATCCGATTGGAATCCAAGCTGATGCCGTGCGAGTGATATAGGGTGATCCGTTGACCCTGGCCGCGAATCACATCAATTAATTCCAGCGGAGGTTAATGTGGGCTAGACCGCCTTACTCGGGAATCGGTGCGAAGTCGGCGGACATCATCAGGGAAACATTCTGTGCTGTAATCAGCCCGCCAACGCGGGGAACGTACTTCCCGGTCCAATCCAGATCGGCGGCCACGGCGGCTTTGGCATCTATCAGGTGCTGGGGATTGTCGAAAGCCCAGATGTGGACCACTTTGTTCAGATCGCCAATGTCGCTGTAGAACCAACCCGCCAGTTTTACGCCGTGCCGCTTCCGCACGGGTATGCCCACTTCCTCCACCGCAGCCATATATTGAGGCACCGCGCCGGGCTTGAAAGTGTACATACGATAGTCGTACACCATTTCATTGCGCTTCTGGGCGTCCTCGGAGCCGGGCACCGCCTCGCCATGAATCGGGTAATTCGGAGCAAAGGCCGGCGAGTTCATCAGGTAGGTTTTCTGGGTTTGGACCAAGCCTCGGTTGCGAGGCAGGTACTTCCCGGTCCAGTCTGGGTCGGCGTGTACTGCGGCTTTGGCCTCTTGCATGTGCGCCAGATCGTTGTAACCCCAGATATGCACCACTTGGTTCAGGTCGCCGATGTCGCTGCGGTACCAGCCCGACAGAGTGACGCCGTGGCGTTGGCGGATGGGCAATCCAAGCTCCCGAACACCGGCCATGTAGGCGGGGGTAGCTCCCGGATTGAGCGTGTACACACGATAGTCGTAAATCATTTTTCACACCTTTCTAAATTAGGATTGCAGGATAAGATTTCCGGTTGCCAGTCCCGGTTGCCAGTCCCAGTCGACTCTCCATGACAGGCAATGGGTCTCGCTTATTTTGTTTGCTGGCGAACGAACTCGCCAATGCGCTCGATGGCCTGTTGTCCTTCGGGCAGCACGGGAGCGAAAATCGGCCAAACATGGATCATGTCTTCCCAAATACTCAACTCCACATTCACACCCGAGGATTTTGCTTTATCGGCGAGACGGGTCGAGTCGTCCAGCAACGTTTCTGCCGTGCCTACCTGAATCAGCAGTGGCGGCAGACCTCGGAGGTCGGCGTACAAAGGCGCCGCCAAGGGCGCTCGCAGGTCCCGGTCTCCCATGTACAGTTGGGTCATAAACCCCAGCATCTCTTTTTGCACAACGGGGTCAACTTCAGCCTTGCTGATCATCGACTCACCCGTTCCTTCCAGGTCCACCCACGGAGAAATGCAAACACCAGCAGCGGGCATGGGTTCGCCCAGGTACCGCAGCGCCACCAGAGTAGAGATTGTCAGACCCCCACCGGCGGAATCGCCACCGATCACGATATTGCCAGGTTCGACTCCTTGGGATAGCAGCCAACGGTAAGCCACGACTGCGTCGTCCAGGGCTGCGGGAAAAGGGAATTCGGGCGCCAAGCGGTAATCAAGCCCAAGAACCCGAGCGTCCGCTGCCCGGGATATTCTTGACAAGAAGCCACGGTATGACCTCATGGACCCAATTACGTAGCCACCACCGTGCAGGTATAGAATTACGGGCTCGTTGGTAGACTCTCCGTTTGTTTTCTCTTGCGAACCATTGTGCGTTCCATTAACCGAAATCCACTCGGCGGCCACGCCGCCAGCGTTGATAGCTTCGTACACGACGTCATCGTCCAAAGGAAACTGTGGCATTAATTCTTCAAAAGCAAGGCGAGACCCGTCCACAGTCCCCAATTCCTGAGACCGTTCGCCCATGGAAGCGAACATTTGCTTCGCTGCGTCTAACTGAGGGGTGATTGCCATAGTGGACCTCCTTTGGCAAGGATGGTTTTGACGTTGGCCTGCATCGTATTCGGTCGCTTTAGAGAGCGGAAGAGGGACTGGTGCGGCGCGAGGCAATCATAGTACCGACCGAATGTGGGCGCAAGGGGTTCGGCGCAAGGAGTTCGGCGCAAGGGGTTCAATGTAGTCGGCGTATCAGGCAGTCGAGGGATACGGGACTCGGTAAAACAGGACGTCCGTACTATGCGGCCGTTGGCTGCTGTTATGGGCTCCTGGCCACACCGGGACGTAGGAGACGGCTTGTTGGAAGCCCCCTGCCGAGGCCATCAAGAACCGGTCCAAGAGCACCATGCCGACTTCTAGGTACAGCTTGGTTGCTTCCTGGCCTAGCCGACGTTGAAAACCGTCCCCGGATTCCAGTCGCTGTCGTAGAATTTGATTTGGGCTAGGTCGGAGTGGACTTCCACTGAGACTACTTGTTCCTCACGAAGCTGATCACACAGAATGATATTTCCGATTTGCCCATCTAGGGATGGACACCAGCGTTTGGACTATTTTGTTTGCTCACGAACGAACTTGCCAATGCGTTCGATTGCCTGTTGTCCTTCGGGCAGTACGGGAGCGAAAATCGGCCAAACGTGAATCATGTCTTCCCAAATGCTCAACTCTACCTTCACGCCGGAGGATTCTGCCTGGTCGGCTAGACGGGTAGAGTCGTCCAGCAACGTTTCGGCTGTGCCTACCTGAATCAACAGCGGCGGCAACCCGCGGAGGTCGGCGTAAAGGGGTAAAGCCAAAGGCGCTCGCCAATCCAGGTCTCCTATGTACCGTTGGCCGCTTATTCGCAAACCGTCCCTTTGCTGCACTACCGGGTCGATCTCCGCCTTGCTGATAAAGGATTCTCCGGAGCACTCCAGGTCAACCCAAGGGGATACGCATGCTACGCCAGCGGGCAAAGGCTCGCCCAGGTACCGCAGCGCCACCAAAGTAGCGATCGCTAGCCCACCTCCAGTGGAATCGCCGCCGATCACGATATGGCCAGGTGCTATTCCCTGTGACAGCAACCATCGATAAGCCGCAACCGAGTCATCCACAGCTGCGGGAAAGGGGAACTCGGGCGCCAAGCGATAATCAAGCCCCAGAACCCGAGTGCCAGCGGCCCTAGATACCCGAGAGAAGTACCCCCGGTAAGCCCTCCTCGACCCGAGAACGTAACCGCCGCCGTGCAGGTACATCATCACCCGCTCATCGGATGTGTCTACTGATGTGCTTCCGTCTTGATTCTCGATCGAGATCCACTCGGCAGGCACGCCACCGGCGTTGATGCTTTCGTAGACGACGTCTGAACCCAAAGGAAACTGACATAACATTTCATCCAGAGCCAGGCGAGTCCCGTCGAGGGTTCCCAACTCGGGAGATCGTTTGCGCATTGTTACGAACATCTGCTTTGCTACTTCTAATTGTGGGGTGATGGCCATATAGACCCTCCGTTAGCAAAATCTCAGGCGAACCATGCTGGCTGGCCTGGGAGGTGGACATGGTGGTTGCGTGAATTGACTTAAATTGGGGAAAGAGACCGGCGCGTGGGCCAATCTTATTACTGCCCGAATGAAGGCGCAAGAGGCTGATGGGAAAGGACGCCTGGCGGCTATCAAGGAAACAGAACCCAGGGACACGAAGTGTCCAGGCTAGCTCGGCGGCGACAGCAGCTCCTTGAGCCGACGGGCGCTGCTGTGGGGTGCGGACAGCACCGGCACGGAGGAGATGCCTCGTAGGAAATCCAAAGCCGAAGCCATGGAGAACTGGCCCAAGAGGACCACGTCTACTTCCAAGGCCAACTTGGTTACTTCCTCGCCCAGCCGACGCTGGAACCCTTCCGGGCCTTCCAGTCGCAGCACTTGGATCAGGTCCGGGGCCAGGCATGGGTGCACTTCCACGGCGACACCTTGCTCCTTGGCCGCTATCTTCAAGTAATATTCGGAGTCTCGCAGCGTGGCGTTGACGGTGCCAATGATTCCTACCCGCGGTCCTGCCGCCGCCGCCTCGGCCATGACCGGGCCGTAGGAAGATACAACCGGAATGTCCACCAAGTCCTTGGCGCTGTCCACCACCGGCGCATACACCGAGCAGGCCAATCCTACCGCATCGGCTCCGTGCTCGGCGGAGTAGCAAATTACCTGGCTCATGCGCCGCCGCAGCTTGGGAGTGAGATGATCATCGAAATCCAGCAGCAGCCCTTCGTCTAGAAGGTTGACGACCTCGGCTTCGGGGAAAATCTCGTCAAAGGCCAGCTTGACCGGCGGTATGGACTCGGCCACTGCGTGGACCATTACTATTCGCATGCTGGCACCTCATTTGGACTTCGTATATGGGGTCCACTGGGATTCGGACCTAAGGTTGCTGCGTACCTAGGATTAATTAGGAGATCAGCTTAGATCGATGATCTCCCCCGAAGGTGACACGTCCATGTTGAGCGCCCGGGGCTTGGAAGGCAAACCGGGCAGCGTCGCCACAGTACCGGCTAGGGGAAATAGAAAGCCGGCTCCCACCGAAGCCCTGATGTCGCTGATGGGGAATGTGTAGCCTCTGGGGCTTCCCCGCAACGAAGGATCGTGGGTAGTGGAAAGGTGGGTCTTGGCCATGCAAATTGGCAGGTTGCCCCAGCCTTGGGCTTCGAAATAGCGCAACCTGCGCCGCGCTTCCGGGGACCAGCTAACATCGTCAGCACCGTAGATTCGCTTGGCTAGAGCCAGCACTTTGTCTTCGACCGAATCATTCAGAGAATAGGCATAGTTGACGTCGATTTTGTCGACGACCGCCCCGGCAACGGCTTCGGCCAGGGCAGTCGCGCCTTCGCCGCCCTCAGCGAAGCCCGCCGTTTCCACGGCCGCCGTCGCACCCGCTCCCAGAGCGATTTGCCGCACTTCCTCAAGTTCCTCTGCAGAGTCGCTGGCGAATTGGTTAATGGCGACGACCACGGGCACGCCAAAGCTTCCCACGGCGTTTATATGGTGGATCAGGTTAGCTGCGCCTGCTCGCACTTTTTCGGGGTCTGGATTCTCAAGACTTCTGCGGGGTGCGCCGCCGTGCCATTTTAACGCTCGCACCGACGCCACCAGGACTGCGGCATTGGGCAAAAGACCGCTTTGCCGGGCCTTGATGTGCATGAATTTCTCGAAACCCAAGTCCGAAGCGAACCCGGCTTCGGTAACCACGAAGTCGGCGTAGGCCAGAGCCATCCGGTCGGCGATTATCGAGTTGCAACCGTGGGCGATGTTCCCGAACGGCCCTGCGTGGATTATTGAAGGCTGCCCTTCCATGGTCTGAACCAAGTTGGGCATAATCGCCTGGCGCAGCAGGGTCATCAATGCTCCGGTCACACCCAAGTCGTTGACGGGTACCGGTGCGCCGTCTCTGGTGGTCCCCACAATGATGCGGGAAATTCGGTTCCGCAGGTCTTCCAGGTCTGAGGACAAGGCCAGTATGGCCATGATTTCCGAGGCCGAAACAATGTCGAACCTGGTCTCTCGAAGGGGACTGTTGGCGTCGCCGCCCAAACCGATCGCCACCTGGCGCAAGGCCCGGTCCGAAGCGTCGGTTACCCTGGCCCAACTAATTCCATGAGGATCAAGGCCCGGCACAGCGTTTCGGTAAACGGCATTATCCACCAAGGCGGCCAGCAGGTTGTGAGCGGACGCAACGGCATGAGCGTCACCGGTGAAGTGGATATTGATTTCATCTTCAGGGACCACCACCGCTTTGCCGCCGCCAGTGCCGCCACCTTTAATCCCGAAAATCGGCCCTAACGTAGGCTCCCGCAGGGTCACCACAGCATTGTGGCCCAGTTTGCCCAGGCCTTGGGTCAGGCCGACCGCAGTGGTTGTTTTGCCTTCGCCCGCTGGAGTGGGTGTGATTCCGGTGACCACGATCAGCTTTCCCCTCCCGGGTTGCGCTTGACCGGAAGTCAGAGCGTCCAGGGATATCTTGGCCTTGTAGCGGCCATAGGGAATCAAGTTCTCGTCTTCAATGCCCAGGCGCGAAGCTACGTCAACGATCTGGTCCACGTGTCCCTCCTGGTTTCTCGGCCTCGATTGAGAGGCACGAAGATTCCATCCGAACTTTAGGTGATATGGTCTGAATCTATGGTCCCAGTCAAATCAACGCAGTGCTAGAACAAGTCCCTTCCCCCTTTACGGGAGAAGGCTAGGATGGCGGACGTTCCCACCGGTAGCGGTTGGAATACTTGGAACCAAGCCCAGCCTCGCTTACCTAAGCAGAGCCACTTGCCGCTCCAGACGATCAATGTCCTCTTCGCTGAGGTTGAAATACTTGGCCTCCGGGTGGTGGAAAACCAGGGCCGAGACCGAAGATTCGGGGTCCATCATGAATCCCTCGGTTAGCTCTACATCTATGTTATTGGCAACGTCCAGCAACCGGAACAGCGGTTCTTGGTCTTCCAGCCTGGGACATGCCGGATACCCGAAAGAAAATCTACGGCCCCGGTATTGGGTACGGAACAGGTCCTGATAGGTCGTCCCCTGAGGGTCGCCGAAGCCCCACATCTGGCGTATTTGCTCGTGGAGCAACTCTGCGAAACCTTCAGCGCTTTCCAGAGCTAATGCTTGAACAATGTGTGAGTCCAGGAATCTGCCTTCGCTCTTCAACGAATCGGATAAGTCCAGAACCCCTGAGCCCACGCTGACTACGAACATGGCAAGATAGTCCTTGCCGTCCAAACCGCCTCCGTTACCTGGTTCATTAGCCGGTTCTTTAGATGATACGGGGAACGCATAATCGGCAAGGCAAAGGCCGTCCCGCTGGGACTGTCGGCCAAAGTTGAACGTTTCCAGGATAGTCTGACCGTCGGGTCCATAGATCAGCAGCTTCTGCCCGTCGGAGGCGCAGGGGAAGAACTTGAATATCGCATTGGCGGCAATGTTCTTGTCAGCTAGGGCCAACTCCTCCACTCTGCGCACCGAGTCCCGCAACTCTTGAGCGGCGGTTTCCCCAGCGGCCAAGGCATCGGCGAACCGGCCTTTGAAACCCAGGTGACGTCCGTAGAGCATCTGAGGGTTGATGTAGGGGAAAATCCGCCCCAAGTCAAAATCCTGCAAAACATGGAGCAAAAGATCAGGAGGTCTCGGGATAGATACATCGCGGCTTATTTGCGCTGCCGGTGTCGTTGCTGGGGCGGTGTCCGCCTCAAGCTTCTGTTTCGCGGCGATTGCAGCCGACTCCTCGGCAGCTTTAATGAGTTCTTCGGTTTCGACCTCCAGGCTGGCGGCCAGCTTCTGACGTTCGTCGGCGTCTTGAAGTGTGTTGGCCAAAGCCAGGCCAGACATAGCGTCGGCGGCGTAAGCCACCAAGCTCTGATATTCAGGGGCGATGCGCAGCCTGGTAAACCTGTTTGAGAGGGCAGCGCCTCCTACCAACATGGGAGCGTCGACGCCAGCTTGGCGGAAATCGTGGGCGGTTTCCACCATCATCTGGGCCGATTTAACCAATAACCCCGACAGTCCGATAATATCAGGCTGATGCTCCTGGCAGGCGGTTATCAGTTCCTGAGGAGGCACTTTGATGCCTAGATTTATGACCTGATATCCATTGTTGGATAGGATGATGTCCACCAGGTTTTTACCAATATCATGAACATCTCCCTTTACGGTGGCCAGGACTATTTTGCCCCGAGTGGCGCTGTCTTCGCGGTCCATGTGGGGCTCCAGTTGGCTAACCGCAAATTTCATCGACTCGGCGGATTGAAGCACTTCGGCGACGATAAGCTCATTGGCGTTGAACTGGCGGCCCACCTCGGTCATGCCCGCCATCAGAGGGCCGTTGATAATATCCAGGGGCTCCCTATCGACTAGGGCTTCTTCCAAATCCTCGGCCAAACCTTCTTTTGTGCCTTCAATAATTGCCAAGGCCAACCTTTCGTCCAACGGCAGACTGCGCCGTTCCTCATTAGTCGCTTTGGGCGCCACGTCGCGGAAATGAGCGGCGAAAGCGGCTACAGGGTCTTCGGTGCGGTCCCAAATCAGGTCCTCAGATAATGTCCTTTCTTCTTGCGGAATGGAAGTGTATCGCTGCATCTGTTCGGAGTTGATTATGGCCATGTCCAAGCCTGCCTGGACGCAGTGATACAGGAACACCGAGTTAAGCACCTCCCGTCCGGCGGCGGGAAGGCCGAAGGATACATTGGAGATGCCGAGAACCGTTTTTGCCAGGGGCAGGGCCTCTTTGATCAGCCGCACTCCTTCTATGGTTTCGGCAGCGGAGCCGACGTAGTTTTGGTCGCCGGTGCCAGCCGGGAAGACCAGCGGGTCGAAGATAATGTCTTCCGGGCGCACCCCGTACTTCTCGGTCAGCAGTTGATAAGAGCGCTGGGCTACCTCCAACTTCCGCTGACGGGTCACTGCTTGGGCTTGCTCCTTGTCGTCGTCAATGCAACCCACGACCAGGGCTGCACCATACCGCTTGGCTAGCGGCACGACTGCCTGAAATCGAGTTTCCCCGTCTTCCAGGTTAATCGAGTTGATGATCGACTTGCCTTGAAGCCTTTTTAGCGCCTCTTCTATGACTTTATCGTCGGTGGAGTCGACCATTATCGGCGCTTTTACTTTCTTGGTCAGCAGGTCCAAGAAGGCGATGACGTCCGCCGTTTCATCCCGGTCCGGGTCCTGCAAGCAAACGTCCAGAATGTGGGCCCCGTTGCGGACCTGTCGGCGACCGATTTCGGAGGCTTCCTCAATGGCGCCCTCCGCTATCAAACGGCGGAATCGGCGGCTTCCCAAGACGTTGGTGCGCTCACCCACGATGGCAGGCCGGGTGTCTTCGTCAACTACCAAGGTCTCAATGCCGGAGATTCGTGTTTCGGTGAGGTTGACCAACTCCCGGGGAGGATTTTGAGCGGCCAATTCTGCCAGCAGACGAACATGCTCGGGCCCGGTGCCGCAGCAACCCCCGATTACGTTGAGCCAACCAGCCTCGGTAAACCGGCCCAAGGTGCCAGCGATCATCTCCGGAGTTTCGTTGTACTTGCCGTTTTCGTCGGGAAGACCGGCGTTGGGCACGCAAGACACTGGGAACCGAGACAGGGAAGCCAGGGTGCGTATGTGGTCGGTCATGAACTCGGGGCCGGTGGCGCAATTAAGACCGACCCAGAGCAGGTCCCTGTGTTGCAGCGACGTGTAATAGGCTTCGGCGTCCTGCCCGGCCAGCAACGTCCCCATGGCTTCAATGGTGCCCTGCACCGCAACGGGAATTTCCTGTCCAAGCTCAGCGAACGCCCGGTCGATGCCTTCAAGGCCTGCCTTAATGTTCAGCATGTCTTGGCCTGTTTCCAACAGCAGAAGGTCGGCCCCTCCTTCAATGAGTCCTGCGGCCTGCTCTTGGTAAGAGTCGGCCAGCTCATCGAAGGTGATACCACCGGTGACCGAGATCGTCTTGGTGGTGGGGCCCATCGACCCTGCAACGAACCTGGGTTTTTCGGGGGTGTTGGCAGCTTCAGCCTCCCGGCGGGCAATCTGAGCCGCCAGATAATTTAGCCGTCGCGCTTCGTGAGACAGTTGATATTCGGCTAAGACCACCGAGGTGGCTCCGAAGGTATCGGTCTCGGTAATGTCAGCGCCCGCCTCCAAATAACCGCGGTGAATGGCGGCAATCGATTCCGGGCTACTGACCACCAGATACTCGTTACAACCTTCGTACTGTTCTCCGCCGAAGTCATCGGGACCCAGTTCCAAGTCTTGGATAGCGGTGCCCATAGCACCATCGATCACCATAATTCGTTCTTGGAGTAACGCTTTCAGTGTGTGTATTCGGTTGGCTGTGTTCATTTATTCCAAACGTATATTACGAATATTCCAAACGTATATTACGAATTTCATCGCGGGGGAGTGACCAACATTGTAGCATCGGGATGGCGGCAAGGAAACGCCGAAGATAAATAAAGGGTTGTATCTCGGGCTCCGGCGCCCAAAAACAAGGGGATGACCAGTGCAGCTGTGAGGCGCAAGCCTTGCTTTATTTTTTAACCGGAGTCGGAACCAGGGCGGATGGAAATCTTGGGAATTTGCTTGCGCATCTCCAGCAACCGATCCAGCGCCTCAATCTTCTTAGTTAGGCTCAACTTTGCCCGCCGCTGGTGCCACTTCTCCTTCTCCCGGAAGGCTAGTTCCGTATAGCTCTTGGAGTCGGCGGGTAAGCGTACCTTTTTCATCGTCAAATCGCTTTAGCAGGCTGCGCAGCATGGAAATGTCTGCGTTGGGAACCAGGTTCAGGATGCGCAATCTGTCTTTTTCTCGAAAAGGTTCCAAGTACAATAATATCAAATGCTCAGGCGAAGCAAATTTGGAGCGCAATCTGCCAAACTTTACCAACAAGGCATTATCTAGCGTGTCCTTGAAGAGAGGCTTCGTGTTGGAAGGAAACATTTGCACCGGGACTCCTCCTATGATGTGATGCATTCCTTCTTGGCCCTCCGCCAACTCTCCAACGCGGCGAAATGATCTAAGATATTCTTCGTCTGAATCTACAAGGACAATCACATCAATGTCTTCGGTGAAAATCGCTTCCATATAAGCCGTCGCTGCCACAGCGCCGATTACCACATAGTCTTTTATTACCCTCCGGCGTTTTAAGCTGTTTAATATGCGAAACGCTTCGGTGAAGGACATCGGTAGTTCTCGACAAAGGAGCGAAATTAACCCATGAGATTACGCGGATTCGAATCTATTAGGCTGAGCCAAGCTTGGGCAATTACTTTAATATTGAGCCAGCCAGCCAGCAACCTCCTCCCGGTTTCTTTCCAGCCAGCGAATGTTGAGGCTGATGCGCTCCAACGCTTGGCGGATGGTCCTTTCGGCTGCGGGGGCCGGGTTCTCGGTGAAAAACGACTCGACATCGGCCAGTTTGTCTTCGGTGCTGAAATTGCCGCAGACGGAAACCAAGCGCATAAGACCGAACCCACCGGAACCGTAACGCCGGTCGAACTCAGGCCAATTTGACTTGATAAAGTCCCAAGCCAAGTCTCTTCCCTTTAGATTGGAACCTACGCCGGTAACCACGAAAATGGTGTCTTGAGAGCGGACTTCCGAGGACAGGGACCGCTCTAGTGTTTCCCGCAGCAATTCCAGGTCGGAGAACCTGGTCAGCGACATCAACAAACGGATTTTTTCTTCTTGGAGCGATGTTTCCTGTTCAAGTTTCCATAGCTGGTCGTAGGTGGACCGGTCACCGGATTGACCGGCCAAGCCGAACACAATGCCCCGCAGGTCGGGATGTATTGCCGACGGGTCGTTGAGATACCTTCCAAACCGGGCCTTTGCCTCGTCCAGAACTCCGGTGTCGCCATAGCTCCCGGCTTGGCTGAGGACAGTGCTGCGCAACAGGGCGTCCAAGTGGCCTTCGCCGGGCTTTGCGTCCCATCCGGCCCGTTGGACCGCCGGTTGGAAAATTCCTCGGGCGAATGCCTGAAACTGGCTGTGGGAGGGATCCCCGGCTAGCATATTCTCAATGTCCCGTAAGTTGCTGGAAAGGTCGCCCCAGACCGACGCGTCGGTTTCGTTCCCGTAAGCCCTGGCCAAGGACAAAAATTGGGTTACCGGCAACAGGCCCGCCCTGGAAAGGGAGTACGCGTCGTTTTGAATGCCCAAACGGTCGGAGGCCGGCAACTCTAGGGACTCGACCGCTGGCACCAATCGTTGCCAACCTTCGGCCTTGTAGTTTACCCGGAAGAAACCGGTCTGGTCGGGATTCACTTTGAACCAATTTTGTGCTTGGCCGGACGATTGCGCCGGTTGTTCCAACGGCACACGAACGGTCCGTTCATCCATGAGCAGCGAAGTCGCCTCACCGGAGCCGCTGCGGCTAATCCGGATGGGTACCCGCCAAACTTCGGGGTCCGGCTCACTTTCGCCGGACACGCGGTCATAAACGAAGCGCTCTTGGGAAAGCACCAGTTCCGGTTGCTCCGCAGTGCCCGCCGTCTCAACTTGCAATACCGGATAACCCATCTGTTTGGTCCACGAGTCCATGATTGATGTCACGGGCTGGCCCGATGCTGTCTCTAGGGCCGACCATAAATCTTCGGTTTTAGCGTTACTGTATTGATTGTTGGAAATATAGACCTGGAGGCCCTTTTGAAACGTGTCGGGGCCAAGAAACTGCTCCAACATGCGAATTACCGAGGCGCCTTTGGAATAGCTGATGGCGTCGAAAAGCTGGCCTATCTCGGCGGGGTCTTTAACCTCTTGTTCAATAGGGTGGGAGTTTTTCAGGCCATCCAGGCTGAGGGCCCGGTTGGTGTCCATGTTGACGAATTGGGTCCACATTTCCCATTCCGGGAAAGCCCAGTCCACTGCTTTATTTCCCATCCAGGAAGCGAAGCTCTCGTTAAGCCACAGGTCGTCCCACCACTCCATCGTGACCAAGTCGCCGAACCACATATGCGCCATTTCGTGGGCCACCACCTCGGCAACCCTTTGCCGTGTCCCGGCGGACGAGTTCTCGGGGTCGACCAGCAAGGCGGTTTCCCGGTAGGTTATCGCACCCCAGTTTTCCATAGCTCCGGCGGCGAAATCGGGGATGGCAATGTGGTCCAGTTTTTCCAAAGGATATGGAATGCCGAAATAGTCGTTAAAGAAAGACAGGAGCCGCACCGAGGTATCTAGGGCGAACCTTCCCTGCTCTTCTTTTCCCCGTGTGGTCCATACCGCAACCTTGGTGCTGCCGCTGGCGCCGGTATATTGAGACTCAATCGATGTGAAATCCCCAACCATGAAGGCCAGCAGATAGGTTGACATAATAGGCGTCTCGGCAAACCGGAGCCTCGTTAATCCCGGTCCCGCCTCGGATTCCTCGATGACCGGATTATTTGACACAGCCACTAGATCCGAAGGAATTACCAAGGTGAGGTCGAAGCTGGCCTTGTGAGCTGGTTCATCCCAACAAGGGAAGGCCCTACGAGCGTCGGTTGCCTCAAACTGGGTGGTTGCCAGAGTCCGCTCTTGGCCGTCGACTCCGGTGTAGTGGCTACGGTAAAATCCACGGAGTTTGTCATTGAGCACGCCGGTAAAGGCCAGGGTCAAGATTCCGGAGCCCTGCTTGATCTGATCTGCGAACTCCAGGGTCACGGTCTCTTTGGCACTGTCGTAGCTAATATTTGTAGCGGTGCTGGTGAACCCTTCCATGACTAGCGCCGCCGATTGCACTTTAAGCTCGGTGGCGTTCAGAACGATCTCGGAGGTGGCTTCTACGATCTCAATGGAGATACTTTCCTCGCCCGTGAAAGTGAACTGCTCCAAGTCGGGCTGAATTTTCAGGGCGTACTTGGTAGGCAGGACGGCCAGGGGCAAAACGTATGCGTCGGATCCGGGCATGGCTGGGGACCTCCTAAAATCATACGAGATAGATTTTTTAGTCTTTTTATGCAATCAAGCCATTTCGGCCCCCTGGAATTAATTAGGCGTGGGAACCGAAGCTTATTAACGGCTAGTGTACCATCGCTCCGGCTTCTTGGTCTGCCACCCTAAGCTATCGTCCCTAGCCAAGCGCAAGTCCGGCTTTTCAACGGTCAAAGTGCTGCGGCGTAAGGTCAAAGTGATATAATGACTTTCGAATTTTCCTGCTCCAGCGAAACACGCCTCAGCCGAAATCCGGCGATTATTTGGCGCTCGGTTGTCGTTCGTTTAATATCGGCAGCTCTAACGCTCAAATGCAAGTTGGGATGTCGTGAGTCAGGTTTCGCTATTCAACCGCCAAGAATGCGAACTTTGTGTTCAAATCCGGTCATTTCGGAAAATCCCGAGGAGAAATAGCTCAACATGCCGCCACAAACCATGTTCGAAAAAATTTGGAATGCTCATCTGGTTCATGAAGAGCCGGAGCAGCCGTCGATAATTTACGTGGACCTTCACTTGGTGCACGAAGTTACCTCCGCCCAAGCGTTTGACGGCCTGAGAATGGCAGGACGCCCGGTGCGGCGGACCGACCTGACGGTGGCCACGGCCGACCATAACACCCCAACCTGGGAGTTGACCCGCCCGGTGGTCGACGAAATCTCCATCAGGCAACTCGACGCCCTCACCAAGAACTGTGAAGAGTTCGGGGTTACGCTGTACGACCGGTTCAGTCCTTATCAAGGAATCGTCCATATAATAGGCCCCGACTTGGGCTATACCCAACCGGGTAAGACGGTGGTCTGCGGCGACAGTCACACGGCAACCCACGGAGCGTTGGGCTCTTTCGCCATTGGCATCGGCACTTCGGAAGTGGAGCACGTACTGGCCACCCAGACCCTGCGCCAGTACAAACCCAATACCATGGAAATCAGGATCAATGGCGAATTACCGACAGGCGTTTCACCCAAGGACGTCATCTTGGGGATAATTGGGCGTATTGGTGTAAACGGTGGAGTGGGACACGTAATCGAGTACACCGGTGAGGCCATCCGCTCCATGTCTATGGACGGTCGGATGACCGTTTGCAACATGACAATAGAAGGCGGTGCCAGAGCGGGGATGATCGCTCCCGACCAGACAACCTTCGATTACCTGCGCGGTCGCCGCTTCGCCCCACAAGGCAAGGATTTTGACGATGCCGTGGAGCGGTGGAAGGCCATGCCCACGGACCCAGGCGCCAAGTTCGACCGTATGGTGGAAATCGAGGCCTCCAGCTTGGAGCCATTCGTCACTTGGGGGATAAATCCGGGCATGGTTATTCCGGTAACCGGTAGGATACCTGATCCGGCGTCATACTCCGACCCGAACGAGCGGGAGGTCGCCGAGAGAGCGATCCAATACATGGGGCTCGAGCCGAATACTCCCATGGAAGACGTAAAGATCGATCGGGTTTTCATTGGCGCTTGCACCAACGCGCGTTTGGAAGACCTGCGGGCCGCCGCCGAGGTGGTCAGGGGCAAGAAAGCGCACCCCGATGTATACAGCATGGTGGTTCCCGGCTCGGCGCTGATCAAGCAACAAGCCGAAGAGGAAGGATTGGACCGCATCTTCACCGAGGCAGGGTTCGACTGGCGGGTGGCTGGTTGCTCCATGTGCCTGGGTATGAACCCGGATATTCTGGACGCAGGACAGCGTTGCGCATCTACGTCAAACCGCAATTTCGAGAACCGCCAAGGCAAAGGAGGTCGCACCCATCTGGTCAGCCCGGCCATGGCAGCGGCGGCGGGAATCGCTGGCCACTTCGTGGACATCAGGGAGTGGTCTTAGATAGGGCAATCCGACGAGCAATGAGCCCAGTTCACTAATGATAGACAGACAATTCGCTCTTGAGTTCGCCGGGGAGTGGGTGAGGGCGTGGAACGCACACGATCTGGAAGCGATTCTATCCCACTACAGCAATGACTTCGAGATGACCAGCCCTTTTATCCCGTCGGTCACCGGTGGGACCGCCACGTCCTTGAAAGGCAAGGACGCTGTTGGTAAATACTGGATATCAGCCTTTGAGCGGTTACTGGATGTCCTGATATCCGTAGACAGTCTGGTGATTTACTACCGGTCTGTCATGAGCAAGATGGCAGCCGAAATAATGATCTTTGGGGAAGAAAACAAAGTCGTTAAATCCATCGCCCACTATGATGAAGTCTAATTTGAGAACATTTAATGGAGAGCCAAGATGGACCCTTTTGTAAAGCTAAACGGAACAGCAGCGCCTCTGGACCGGGTAAACGTGGACACGGACCAGATTATTCCGGCAGTCTACTTAAAAAGCATCGAGCGCACCGGGTTCGGCGAGCACCTATTTGCTCCCTGGCGATTTGACGCCAACGGCGACCCCGTCCCGGATTTTGTATTGAACATACCGGCATACAGCGATGCAGCGGTTCTGGTTGCTGGCCGGAATTTCGGCTGCGGCTCGTCTCGGGAGCACGCACCTTGGGCTTTGCGAGACTACGGCATAAAGTGCGTCATAGCGACCAGCTTTGCCGACATATTCTTCAGCAACTGCTTCCAGAATGGTCTGCTGCCCTTAGTGTTGCCCGAAGAGCAAGTGCGTGAGATTCTGGACCACACGATGGCAAATCCAGGGATCAAGCTGACGGTGGACTTGGAAAGCCAGCGAGTTTGGTCGGAAGACGAGAAAATCTCAATTTCTTTCGAGATCGAGCCTGCCCGCCGTCATGCCCTGCTGAACGGCCTGGACAACATCGGGCTAACCTTGGCTCACGATGACAAGATCTCGGCCTACGAAAGTTCCAGAGGGCTATAAACTGGTGTGGATTCGGGTAGTAGGCGTCGATATTTTCAATATGGGTATCGGTGCCTGGAAAACCGCGTCGAGGATCACGTTAGGTTGAGTTCGGGTCCTCGAGTAGGGCCTCGCGCTCGCCAAGCCATTGCTTGAACGAGCGCTGGCTCTCGCCGGAGGACTTACCAGAAATCAAGTTTTCTACACTTATGTCTTCGTCCAAATCCGGCCAGTGCAGCCCTTCCCCCGCTCCTATCAACTTCCAATTACTGCGCTGTTTCTGGGTTCCATGCATTAGTCGAGGGTACCATGCGAGAGGAACGGATACGCTACGTCCGTCTACCAAGTCTACATGCAATGATTCCTGGTCGATTTCGACGTTTTGCGCTCGAATTTCCGAAATCTCAGTCATTAAAATAATTATTCCAACTGATCATAAAATGATCCCGATATTCATCCACAATATCAATTATACGATTTATTTCGTTTCTTCTAAAGCCGTTATTCCTTTGAAGCCTAACAGGGTCGAGCCAAATTTTTGCGGTTCTGTTATCGAGTTCAACATGAACATAGGGAGGTTCAATCAGGTCTCCGGCGTAGAAGAAGAACCGGAACTGCCCCGCTCGTAATACAGTTGGCAAGTACTTCTCCCAACTCGGATCTTCGATTACCTCGACGTCACTGGGGCCTTTGGGGGTACTTCCTTTCAGAAGTCGGTGGGTAAGCTTTGGAAACCTTTTCTTGGAAATCAGTCTCGTAGCGTTGCATCCGGCCTTGGCGTACCTGCTCGTCCAATGGGGGCCTTTGCACCGGACGAGGACTGACCGGTGCGTACCCAATAACACCGTTCCGCTCCAATTCCGCCAATTGCGCATCGCTGCGGCACAGGAGTTCCCCCAGAACTAGATTGTTGTGCTCGCCCATCATAGGCGCAGCATTGCCGGGCACGGCGGGAGTGGCCGCCAGTTTCCACGGTCTGCTGGCGTAAGGGAGAGGCGGTATTTTCGTGCTGGGATGGTGGGAAACTACCTCGTAGAATCCCCGTTCTTCCAGGTGAGGGTCAAAAAGCAGGTCCTTGCTATCTAGTACCGCACCCGCTGGCACGCCTTGGGCTTGTAGCTGGCTCATCAGATGGTGGGCTTCCCATTTACCGGTTTGCTCGGCCACGAGGGCGTCCAGGTCAAGGCGATTGTCCCACCGGGTCAATCCTTGGAAAAACCGAGGGTCTTTGGACCATGTTTCTTTACCCAATACACCACAGAGCGACTGCCACTGGTCGTCGTCTCCAACTGCGATAGCGATCCAGCGGTCATCGCCTTGGCATGGGTAGCAACCGTGAGGAGCTTTTGACGGATGCTGGTTGCCCATCCGAGGCTGAATCCTGCCATTGACGGCAAATTCCATGAGAGCTTCGGGCACTGTGGCGCTGGCCGTCTGGGTCTGGGAGATGTCGATGAACTGGCCTTGGCCGGTACGCAGCCGGTGCATCAGCGCCGCCATAACCGCATAAACCGTGTGCTCCCCGGCGGTGTAGTCGGTGTAGGGAATCTCGGGCATGGAAGGAGGCCCGTCGGCATAGCCGCTGGTGTAGGCTAGACCCGAAGCTCCTTCCGTGGCGGGACCAGTTGCCCCGAAGCCGGACCATGGACCGGAATAGCCGTAGCCGGTTGACGACACCATGATGATGTCCGGTCGAATTTTTCGCAGGTCCTCATACTCCAGCTTGAAATTCTTGATGACCCGGGGCGTAAAGTTCTCGACGAAGACGTCGCTTATGGACACCAACTGTCTGAGTATCGAGATGCCGTCCTCGCTGCTAAGGTCCAGGGTAATGCCCAACTTGTTCCGGTTTTGTTCGTAGAAGTTGGCTCCCTTGTTCCAAAATTCCCCGGAAATGTCGTTCAAGTAGACCGAATCGCCCCGATAGCTCTCCAAGCGTTGACAGGACTCCATGCGTATCACTTGGGCACCCATGTCGCCCAGCATTTTCATCGCCCAGGGGATGGCAATAAGCTGCCCCATCTCGACGATGCGCACTCCATTTAAAGGCGCGGGTGGTGCTGTGTTTGATGACCGGGGCAAAGTTAAATGACCTCCGACGCCCGCAATCGGGGCAGTTCTTCCACGGCGATACCCAACCGGTCTCCGAAGACCGCACTGTTGTGTTGCCCCAGTGTCGGAGCGGGGCTTTTGACGTCCCAGGGAGTGCCATCCATCAGGAAGGGCGCTCCCGGATAGGTGAGCGGGCCTACTATTGGGTGGTCAATCTCGACAAAAAAGCCCCTGTGCTTCAGTTGTTCGTCGCCCAGCACTTCTTTGGGAGACTGGATTACCCCGTAGGTAAACCGTTTCTCGTTGGCTGCGAAATACATATCGTATTTGTCCTTGGAAATGAAAATTCGGTCCAGGATTTCTCCCAACTCTTCGGCGTTGGCAAGGCGGGCCGAGGGAGTGTTGAATTTTTCGCCGTCCAGTTCTGGAGCGTCCAGAAAATCCACCACTATCTTCCAGTCCAGACCCAGGCCCATGCCGGGATTGGGCAGAATGTGGCCATCGGAGGTCTGCCGTATCCGGGTCAAGTCCCCACTATGGTTGGGCTGACGGCGTCGCACGGCCCCGGTGTTGGTGTAGTTGTTGACCACATCCCTGAGAGCCGAAGCGATGGATTCTTGAATGGACAGGTCCACATGCTGGCCCTGTCCGGTAAGACGCTGATGATAAAGGGCCATCAGGGTAGCGGAAGCGGCATTTGTGCCCGCCTTAAACTGGGCTTGGTGCAGGGCGTGTTTCAAAGGCTCACGGTCGTAACTGCCGAAAATGTACATGAGACCGCCCAAGGCGTACTCGACAATGTCGTCGGCTTTATAGTCGCGGTAGGGCCCGGTCTGGCCGAAGTTGGAGATCGAAACCATTACCAGCGAAGGATTTATCTCGCTCAAGGACCGGTAATCCAAACCCAGGGACGGCATTACTCGAGGCGCAAAATTTTCCACCAAGACGTCCGAGTCCCGCGCCAACTCTTTAAGCATGTTCAAGCCCTGGCTGGTGTTCAAGTTTAGGGTCACGCCTTGCTTATTGGTGTTGAGGTAAAGAAAGAGGAGGCTGTTGTCCGGGCCGATCTCGTCGTGGAAAAATGGGAGAAAGCGCCGGGCCGGGTCACCCTCAACGCGCTCCACCTTCACCACATCCGCGCCAAAATCCGCTAGCAGCTTGGTGCAGTACGGCCCGGCTATGTGGTGGGTAAGGTCCAGGACCTTCACCCCCTCAAGGGCTCCCTGGGACATTTGCTTCTCCTGAAATTTGTTTCAATTTACCGTCGGTGGTTGCTGTCACCCCCCGCTCGTGGGCTTGTCGAACCACGGCCGGCTTGGAGGCTTACCTCGGCGGATGGCAGCGTAAAGAGTGGCTTTCCCGAGGTTGTGTTGTTTCTTAGGTGGAAGGGCCGGAAACCACCGTAGGCCGGAACACCTGCACCCGGTGGTTGTCACTGTCGCCTCCATCGGAAACGTAGACGCATCCCGCAGCGTCTACCGCAATGCCCTCAGGGTCATTGAACTGCCCATCGCCGCTGCCCAACGAGCCCCATTGACTCAGGAACCGGCCCTTGGCGTTGAACACTTGCACCCGATCGTTGAGGTTATCAACCACGAAGACATACCAGGAAACGGCCCTCGGAATCGAAAACCTGCACCCGATGATTGGATCTGTCGGCTATGTAGATGCGGCCTGCTGCGTCTACCGCAATCCCGCCAGGATATTTGAACTGGCCGTCGCCGGTACCCTCCGACCCCCACTGGGGCAGGAAACGTCCTGCGGCGTCGAATACTTGGACACGTTCGTTGCTGCGGTCGGTCACGTAAACCAACCCCGTTCCTTCCACTGCTACCCCAATAGGACCCTCGAACTGACCGTCGCCAGTGCCTGTCGAGCCCCAACGTGCGAGAAACCGGCCCTCGGCGTTGAACACTTGCATCCGGTCGTTGAGCGTATCCGCAACGTAGACCAGGCCCGCCCCGTTTAACGCAACTCCTTGTGGAGAGTCAAATTGGCCGTCGTCGGTGCCCTCCGAGCCCCACTGGCGCAGGAGCTTGCCCTCGGCGTCGAAAACCTGCAAACGGTGGTTGGACTCGTCAACCACGTAAACTTCCCCCGCGCCGTCCACCGCCAAGCCAGCAGGAAAAGAGAATTGTCCATCGCCACTGCCTTTCGAGCCCGACGAACGCAGGAACTCGAAATTGGCGAGCTGCAATGACGAGGGAGTCCGTTCCGGTGTCGGGATAGGCGAATGCGCCAACGGCATGTCAACCTGGGTGGCGTCAAGTCGTGCTTCAGACGGAGCGCCCTGTGGCGTCGCCCCCAGGTCCGACGGTTCGTCCAGTATCTGCCGCAACTCTATGGTGCCTATTTTGTCTATGATGAAGTGCTCTAGGCCAGGCTCGCCCCGAAACCGACCTACGGGCCAAAATGATAGCTTTATTTCGTTGTAGTCCTCGTTTTCTTCTTGGCTCACAAGGTCCCAGACGAAATTTACGCCCGCATAGGCCGACCCCAGCATCTCAACGTAGAAGGCGGTATTCTCTCGAGCATGCCGTATGGCCAGCACGCGGGCCTGGTCCAGGCTCACGTAGCCAATCGCTTCACCTTCAAGGGTGAAGCCGAATTGTTGTTCTTTCTTTTGGTCGTCTTCCTGGGTCATCAAAAGCCTCTGATCAATACCGCAGGGAAGGTGTTTTCGGCCTAGGCGCAGTTTCATACCCCGGTGGCAGCAACCCAATCCCACCTTAACCCTGGGGGTAGGTCATCTTCAGCAGGACGTGCCGACGGTTTTTGGTGTAGGGGCGGACCTGCTCTCGCCAACGTCCCAACTCAACCGCTTCACCCCATCGGTTGCTGGTCAGCACGTCCGGGCTGTCCAGTTCGTACATGGCATGGAAAGTGGGCTCGCTCTCAAGGAGCACGGTCTGGGTCTTCCCGCCGATGAGCACCGAGAAGTTTTGCTTCTCGAACCGGGTTATCGGTCCCACTCCGTCGACTTTGGAAAGCTCCGGACAGTGCTCGGTATCATAAACGTCGTTAAACAGTTCCGTTTTCTCCGGGTCTACGTCCATGCTGGCGATGAACAAATATTTGGACTGTTTGGCTTTGGCGTTGTCACTCAATCCTTCGGGGTAGGTCATCTTTAGCAAGACATGCCGACGGTTCTTGGTGTAGGGGCGGACCTGTTCCGGCCAACGTCCCAACTCAACCGCTTCACCCCAACCGGGGCTGGTCAGCACGTCCGGGCTGTCCAGTTCGTACATGGCGTGGAAAGTGGGCTCGCTCTCAAGGACCACGGTCTGGGTTTTCCCGCCTATGAGCACCGAGAAGTTTTGCTTCTCGAACCGAGTAATCGGGCCCACTCCGGCGACATTAGAAAGCTCCGAGCAATGTTCCGTGTCATAAACGTCATTAAAGAGCGCCGCTTTCTCCGGGTCCACGTCCATGCTGGCGATGAACAAATATTTTGCCTGTTGAGGCATGGTGTAACTCCTTCGTTAGTTATCAGCCATCAGCAATCAGCAATCAGCTTATTTCGGGCCTGCCTAGCCACTCAGGTAGGGCAATCGGCACGGTTGATATAATGGCTGACCGCTGAAAGCTGACTGCTGGTAGCTTTTTAGAACGCCCTGCGGTGTGAAGCCTGAGTCTCCGATGAGGTTATGAACTCCAAGAGTACTGCGTTGCCGTCTTGCTCCGTCACTTGTCGGGCACGTAGGAACGCTGGAATTATTTCGTCCGGGTCCTCAATTCGCTCGGAATAGCCGCCCATGGCCCGGCCCAAATCGGCATAGTTACCGCCCAGGTCCCGGGTGTTGTACAGGTCGTGGGACGTCGCCATCATGGTGGTTTCGGCGGCCATGGTGTAGTTGTTAAGTACCACCGTTATGATAGGCAGGCGCGCTCGGACCGAGGTCTCAAAGTCCAAGCCGGTCATACCGAAAGCGGCGTCACCCATGAAGTTTACGCACACCTTCTCTGGCTTCGCCATTTTCGCGCCGATGACCAATCCTAGCCCAGTGCCCAGACCGTGGGACTTGCCCCAGCCCAAGTAGGTACGGGGACCGTTTGAACGATAAAAGGGAATAATCTGATCCCGGGGACTGCCAGAGTCATGGGTGACGATAGCGTCTTCCGGGGGTATCGCCTTCATGAAGTCGTTTATCACCCGGTAGGGGTTTATGGGTCGACTGTTGTCCCCCAATTTGCTCTGCCATTGGCCGAGAAAAGCGTCCCGCTCGGATTTGATCTGCTGAGCGGTGGCGTCGCTGCCTTGACGGGATTGGCCTACTATTTCTTTACAGGCTTCGCTCATCTGGCGCAAGACCAGCTTGGCGTCGCCGACGATTGGATAGTCGATGGAGTAATCTTTGTTGATGTCCCGGGGGTCGTTTGTGGCTTGTATCAGAGTTTTCCCAGCGGGCAGGTTCATGGACATACCGTGTTTGGTGAAGCTGGAACCGATGCCGAAAATCAGATCCGACCGGCCAACAAAGTGAAACACCGGGCCGGGCATTACGCCTGCTCCGGTGCCCAGAGACAACGGATGGACTTCCGGGAAACCGCTCTTGCCCAGCAATGTGGTCATTACCGGTACTTGCAAAAGCTCGGCCAACTCGATCAACTCGTCGGTGGCGTTGGCGTACATCACGCCTTGCCCTGCATGGATCACCGGGTACCTGGCCTGGCATAGAGCGCGGGCAGCGGCTTCGACGTCACTGTCATCTCCCTGGGAGGCCAACCGCCTGGTGGGCTGGTAGAAAAACGCCTCTTCCGACACATCGTCCATCGCCACGTCGATGGGAACTTCAACCAGCACCGGCCCTGGGCGACCTTGCCGTAGCGCCGAAAAAGCGCGGCGCAGTATTTCCGAGGTACGGTCAGCGGTGTTGATCTGCTCAACGGACTTGGTTATTCCGGCGAAAGCCGATACCGAGTTGAAGTGGGGTTGAATGCCGGTCCGCTCTTTGGGATGGCCGGTGGGCATGATCAGTATTGGTGACGAGTCTGAGAATGCCGTGGCGATTCCGGAATACGCATTCTCCGCACCAGGGCCGTATTGGACCGCAACGACGCCGATTCTATCGCCGTTGGTAGTTCGGCTGAATCCATCGGCGATGCCGATACCGACTCTCTCTTGGCGGCAGATAACAGGACGGATGCCCCCTTGGGCGGCAGATTCCAGGATGGGCGTGGTTGGAAAACAGCTCAGAAATTCCACTCCCTCCCGTTTTAATATCTCTGTAATGGTATCGATGGTATTCATCCGCAGGTCTCCTTCGGGATCTGATGCATTCAGTTGGTTCCTCCGGGGTATCGACCAGACCATCTCGCCCTCACTGGTATGCAGGAGTAGCTAGACGGTGTTCGGAACCATGGTGGAGTATACCACCGCAGCAGCGGGATTTTCCGTGCCGCCTTCAGACCTGCTCAAGTTCTTCGGCTCAGTTCTTCGCGTCTATTCGCCGGTCGGGCAGCTACGCCATGGAAACGAAGGGTTTAGGCTTTAATACCGGTAATGCCGGTCGATTCGCAAATC
Organism: Dehalococcoidia bacterium; assembly: GCA_963665155.2. Lineage (GTDB taxonomy): Bacteria > Chloroflexota > Dehalococcoidia > Lucifugimonadales > UBA3495 > UBA1141. The sequence goes on from OY761986.2 coordinate 976,365, forward strand.
TCGTTGAGTTGAAATCGAGCGCTTGAATTCGGGGGCTTGGAATCCGTCCCTAGAATCGGTTGCCTGGAATCGGTTGAACTCGGAGCAAATCTAATCTGTTAAAGTGGCATAACCGCCCATTAATTAGGAAACAGATTGGGGGGACCATGGCCCAAGTTCGAGACATGATCAAGATCGACGTAGCGCCGGAGATTGTATGGCGGATTCTCCCTCGCCATATTGCGGTGGAAAACGCCGACCAACAAGCCTGGCAATCTTCTTATGAAGGCGACGAACATAGTGGACTTGAGCCTCGTCCCGGTGTCGCTGAAATTAAGGACTACGAACCAAGCTCTCTGGGCCTCGTTTCGCAGCCCCAGCAACAACCGCATAGCTGGGGGGAACTCACCATTCCGATCCTAAGGAAAAACGGAATGATACGGCAGGCCTTTGCCACTTTTTCGGTGGAGAGCCACGAACAAGGAACCGTGGTGCGAATGTCCATCGATTACAACGTGGTCATGCCTGGAGTTGTAATAACTGGTTGGGGCAAGCGGATTTCACTGGGCCCAGGCCTGTTGGGTAAGCTGTTTATGTATCCCAGAGTTGGAAGGCGGCTGCTCCGTTCAATTCAGAAGACGTTGATGGACCTTAAACAGCAAATTGAGGCTGGCCAGGTGGTTGCCTGATAAGTACTCTTTTCGTTGGAACCAAGATACTCAGAGCGAACGATCAATAAATCCGTGTTTCAGCACTAAGCTGATGCCTATTAGTATCCGATGGGCGTTGGCGTCCCGTCGGAGTCGATGTCTCATGAGGGTAGCGCCAAGCTGTACGAAATGAGTTCCGTCCCCCATGGCGGCGCCGTCTACGATGTTCAATCGCTACTGGGATGAATCTATCTGTTCAGGGCCTCGATTCTTGCTGCGGCGGGCTTCAGGATTGCGTATAGCGCATCGTTTGCTGGCGTGGCTATTCCCGCTTCTTTGCCCAAACGGACGACAGTGCCGGTGAGGCCTTCTAGCTCCACCGGTCGGTTGTCGGTAAAATCTTTGGCCAAAGATGCCCTCCCTTGGGCTGGAAACCGGTCCAGAGAATCCATAGCCCAGTCCAAAGAGTCGTCCATAATCGGAGCTCCAGTGGCGCGGCCCAAGGCCAGGACTTCTTCTATGGCAGCTTGAATCATCGCTCTGGTTTCGGGGATGGTCCGCATTTCTTGTTACACGGAGTTGGTCGCTGCGCAAACGGCGGCAGAGCCCGCTATGTAAGCGAACTTTTTCCAGAGCATGCCCGGCATATTTTCGTGGAGCTCAACCCGCCACCCAGCGTCCAGAAACTCTTGAAGCAGCCGCTGGCCTCTCTCGCTTACCCCTGGTTCTATCTAGCCGAAGCCAGCGATTCCTGGGCCGCCTTGCGTCACCACCCCGGGCTCTCTGATGCGCCCCTCCATGTATGCCGACCCGATCATCACGGGTGAAGCGCCAATAGCTTCTGCCAATTGTTTGCCATTGTCTATGCCGTTTTGCAGGGTCAATACCACGGTGTTGGGTCCTACCAGCGGTCGCACCGCCTCGATGGCCGGCAGATTGTGATACATCTTCACCGTGAATAGGAGCAAGTCCTGGACGCCAGCCCCTCTGGTATCTTCCAATGCGTTTCCGGGCGCCTCGAAATTGTGCCGTCAAGGCTGCTTTCCACCGCTAGAAATCCGTTCTCGCGAATGGCCTCCAAGTGAGCGCCTCGAGCCACGAAGGTTACGTCGTGGCCTTTTCGGGCCAGCAAGCCACCGAAATATCCGCCCACACCCCCGGAGCCCATCACTGCGACTTTCATACTAATTAAGCCTCCTAGTTAGTTAGCTATCAGCTATCAGCTATCAGCTATCAAATTTTGTAATCACCTCACTGGTACAAATGTAAGGGTAGACCGCGCAAACTGAATCGGCTTGACCGAGTTTTGCCTGAATGGTCACTACGGGAACGTAGCTGATTGCCGACCGCTGACCGCTGACCGCTGACCGCTGACCGCTGACCGCTAACCGCTGAAACCGCTGACCGCTGACCGATGATAACCTGAAAGCTGATCAACTTCCATGCTGCTCCCGCAGGTCCCGCTTCAGTACCTTTCCCATAACGTTGCGCGGTAATTCATCGATGAAAATTACCGAGCGGGGACGTTTGAAGCTGGCCAGTTTGTCCTGGCAGTATTGCATCAATTCCTCTTCGCCTAGTCCACCGGTGGGGGAGACCACCAGCGCCCGCACTTCCTCCCCCCACTCATCATCCGGAATTCCGATCACCGCAGCATCGTCGACTTGCGGATGGGACATGAGAACCTGCTCCACTTCCTCGGGCGACACCATCTCGCCCCCTCGCTTGATGAAATCCTTGGCCCGGCCCGAAAGGAAAATGTAACTATCCTCATCTTGAAACCCCAAGTCGCCGGTGTAAATCCAGCCGGAACGGAGGGTTTCTTGGGTCGCCGCTTCTTCCCGCCAATATCCGCTCATCATGCGGCTGCCTCGAGCGACGATTTCTCCGACCTCGCCGGGTGCTACCACCGCACCGTCTTCGTCCACGATCTGGACTTCCACATCTTCCAATGGCTTGCCGATGGAGGATAACCGCTTGAGTTTTACCTCGATTTCCTCTGGCGTGCCCTCCAAGACATGATCTTCCGGGGGCAACATGGTGATTGTTGATGCGGTCTCCGTTTGGCCGAAAGCATTGATGAAACGCGCTCCGGGGAACTCCTGAATGGCCCGCCTGATAACCTCCACCGGCATGGGGGCTGCCCCGTAGGTGATTACGTCGAGAGAGGAAAGGTCGAACTCGTGAAAGCGAGGGCTATCCATTACTTGTTTGAGCATAGTTGGCACCAGCATCGCCCGGTCGGCTCGGTGCTCCTGTACCAAGCCCATCCACTCCACGGCCTCGAATTGACGCATGACTATCAATGTTCGGCCTCCGTAGACTGCCGCCAAAGCCGCCTGCAACCCCGCAATATGATAGAGGGGAACTGTCAGGAGATTGGATTCCTCGATATCCGGGTCCGCCGGATTTACGGTCGACAGAAGGAACGATGAGAAGCTGTCGTGGGTCAACATAACCCCTTTGGGCACGCCGGTGGTCCCGGCCGTGAACATGATCACAGTAGTATCGTCATCCTCGGCTTCGGGAAAAATCATCTCGTCATCGGAGGCTCCAGCCAATAATCCGTCAAAGGTTTGGATTCCGTCAGCCCCGTTGCCGTCGAGAATTATGATCTGCTCGGGTGTTATCCCTTTATTTGCTCCATCCTCTGCATTCTCCACGAAATTTACGTCCGAATTTATCCCCGAATTTATCAGCGAAAGATAACGCTCCCCAATGAACAGCAGGCTGGGTTGGGCAATTTCAAGCATTTTTTCTAGCTCGTCAGTCTTGGCCCGGAAGTTAATGGGCACGTAAATAGCGTCGAGTTGGGCCGTCGCAAAGTAGACCTCAATGGCTTGATTGCAATTGACCTGCATGAACGCCACCCGGTCTCCCCGGCCCACTCCCTGGTCCGCCATGGCATTGGCCAGCCGATTGGACCGCTGTTGGAGCTCCATGAAGGAAACCGCATCGTCATCAAACTGGATAGCGGTGCGGTCGGGCACGATTGCTCCGGAAATCATAAGGAACTCGTTAGTTCGCATTTATACCGACTCCTGAAGAGAATTGAGGTTGGGGCTTGATAGTTAATCAAGCGCAATGAGATTGATCAATATCCGGGTTGGAACCGGCCGGGTTGGAACAGGTAACACAGGACGTCTAGCCGAGCATTTTGAATGATTCGCCAAGCGTTGTCCAATTGTCGCGTCTTAACGCTACATATTCGTCTGTCCAGCGGAGGGCGGAATCTAAACCTCTGAACCACGTAAGTTCCAGGGCACCGGCGAAACGTTGAGAGTTGTGCACGCCCCTTGTTGGAATTTAATCGCGAGAATTCAACGACGTGAATCTAACTACCGCCCATAATCCTTGGGGAAGATCAGGGATCGTGAAGCTTCCGGGGAGCTTTGAGTCCCCTCCGGGACAAAAGAGAAGTCTATGCAATAGCGCGGGCTGCCGCTCTGGTTTCCAACTTCAACGCTTCAGGCAAGGGCAGGTCAGCCCCAAGCCTGATACAGTTCTTGGCGAAGGCAGCGAGCCCGTTATCCAACGTCGACAACAGGCGTGCCACGGCCCAACCCTCATCCAAGAGATTGTCTTGGGGTACAACACGTGTCAGCAAACGGAGGGATAGCGCTTCCTGAGCGTCGAAGCGGCGACCAGTGAGCAGTATATCCAGTGCGGTTGAATTACGAATGACTCTAGGCAGTGTTTGTGTTCCACCAGCCGCAGGTATCATGCCCAACTGGACTTCGGGAAGAGCGAATATCGTTCCCTCGGCGGCTATTCGCAGGTCACACAATAGGGCTATCTCGACGCCCGAGCCGATGCAATAGCCGTGAATTGCCGCAACCACCGGCTTATCCAAGCTTAGAATTTGCCCCCAGACATCGCGCTCCCAACGGACCTGACGGGCGATGGCCTGAGATGGCGCGGTGCCGAACTCGGTCAGGTCTGCACCAGCACAAAAGGCTCTACCCTGTCCGGTAATCAGAAGGGACCTGACATCAGGATCTACCTGGACCGCTTCCAATGCCTCGGAAAAATCGTCACGCATTTGAATGCTGCAGGCGTTGAGCGCCTGGGGGCGGTTCATCGATATATGGGCCACCGGCCCGTCTTTGCTATATAGAAGAGTATCGAATCCGGACATATTTTTCAGCTTTTGGCATTCTACTTTCAACTACCAGCAAGCGGCGGAGTTGCCCTCCGGTATAGCTCATCCAACTCCAGTTCGGTATAGCGCAGACCGATGTTTTCCAGGTTGTGAGCATCGCTTACTTCCAAGACCAGCAAGTCATGTGTCTTTGCGACTTCGGCGACCTGTTGCTTGCGGATGTGCCAGTTGTGAATGTAGTTGTCTATCTCGATAGCGTGGACGTTCTCTTCAATTATTATTTCCGGCGAGTAATACCCGGGGTGGCAGTAACTACGGAAAACTCCTCCACCGGGCAGGAAAAGTTCAGCTACCTGGTACTCGGCAAAAGGATTCTGCGGTGGCCTAATCTCTATCTCCCAGCCTGGGATAATGGTTACTTCACCAGGGTACAAGCGCTCCACCAAGTCACGAAACTGGTAGGACCACTCCTTGTTGTGGTGATCGGTAATGGCGATGCCGTCGATCCCCGCCGACTTGATCTGGGCCACAACCTTCTCCGCAATGGATTCGTTGGGAGGCTGGAAATTAAAGGCCTCCCACACATGGGTGTGCAAGTCTAATTTTAGTTTCAAATTTAGCCTTCCAATAGGTTATGCGGGGTCGACCTGGGATCGGCAACAACTACTGGCCGGAGAACTTGGGGTCCCTGCGCTCCAGAAACGACTGAAGACCTTCGGGCCGGTCCGCTGTGCTTTGGAGCAGAATGTTCAGATCAGCCTCCAAGCGCAGTCCTTGTTCCAGGGAGAGGTCAAGGCCTTTCTGTACCGCTTCTTTGGCGTACCTTGCAGCTATCGGCGCCCCGGCCAGCACCTTTTCGGACAACTTGCGTGTCTCCTCTTGAAGCTGGTCTGCTGGCACTACCCGGTTCACCAATCCGATTTCCAACGCTTGGCGAGAGTCAATTATCCGGGCTGTTAGTATCATGTCCAATGCCCATGCGGGCCCAATTAGCCTGGGCAGCCTCTGGGTGCCACCGTCCCAGAGAATCGACCCTTGGCCCAAGTCCTCAAACCCAAACCGGGCGTCCGCAGACGCTATTCTCAGGTCAGCCGCCAAAGCCAACTCCAAGCCCTGGTCGAATGCGTCGCCGTTCAACGCCGCAATCACGGGCACTCCCAGACCCGCCAGGGCAGCAGTCACTTGGTGTTGATATATCCAATCCGAAGCTCCGCTGAGACTGGTGGCTCCGGCGGGTCCCGTGGCTCCAGGAGGTCCGGTAGAATCGCCAGCATTTGGAGGAAGGGAGCGTCCAACAGAGAAAACGCTGCCTTGGCCGGTGATTACAACTAAGCGCACCGAAGCGTCTTGGTCAATCTCGCGGCAAATATCCCGTAGGCTCTGGGCCATATCCGCATCAACGCGGTTCCCTGACGCCGGATCGTCCAGCGTAACCGTAGCCAAAGGACCTTCGCGTTGATAATCAACGTGTCTGTTTCGAATTATGCCCCGCTTAAAAATTCCCCGCATCGATTGCCAAGATTGTTCGACATGATTCCCCTGCGATTAACCGCACAATTGAAACTAAAAAACCCAGAGCAAGAGTATCAACGCGGTCGAACCCAGAGGCCCCGGTTGAGCATCACCAGAGGCCTCCGATTGAGCATTAATTGAGCATTAATTGAGCATTAATAGTAGAGTGCCAGCAGTATATTGACAAGGGTCAACGGCTCTAATAACATTACGAGGCATTCTGTCCGAGCGAGTGCTTGAACTAGTGGTTGCTTGAACTAGTGGTTGCACTAGTGGTTGTAATCGACTTTAGTCAGATCTTTCAATATACAAGAGCAAATACAAGAACAAAAAGCGTTTAGGAAAAAAGGAGGCAACGGTGGCAAACTTCGTTCCGGTGGGCGAGCGTGTAGTCGTAAAACCCACAGAGCAAGAGCAACAGACAAAAGGGGGAATCTACCTGCCCGATACTGCTAAGGAAAAGCCTCAAGAAGGCGAGGTTATAGCGGTTGGACCGGGCCGAGTTGCCGACGATGGCAGCCGAATCCCCATGGAATTGACCAAGGGTGACCGGGTCATCTACTCCAAGTTCGCTGGCACCGAATACAAGGACGGCGATGACGAGTACCTGATTCTCCGGGAAAGCGACGTTCTGGCGAAAATTTCCTAACGTCAAAACCCTTCTTAGTTTTCTTAAAGAAAATAGCATCATTAAAACAGGAGGATTGGGATGCCCGCAAAGAAACTAACTTACTCGGAGGATGCCCGTAAGGCGCTCCGTGCTGGTATTGATACCCTAGCCGACTCCGTCAAGGTAACCTTGGGCCCCAAGGGACGAAACGTGGTCCTTGATAAGTCCTTTGGTCCCCCCCAGGTCTGCAGCGACGGAGTGACCATCGCGAAAGAAATCGAGCTCCCTGACAATTTCGAGAACATGGGCGCTCAGTTGATCAAAGAAGCCGCCACCAAAACCAACGATGCCGCCGGTGACGGAACAACCACATCGGTAGTTTTGGCCCAAGCTATTATTAACGAAGGGTTTAAAAACGTTACCGCCGGGGCGAACCCCATGGCTATCAAACGGGGAATCGAGAAGGCCGTAGCAGCCGTTGTTGTTGAGCTGCAAAACATGGCTCAGACAGTTGACGACCGGGCCCGAATCGCCCAGGTCGCCAGTCTTTCCGCCCACGAGGGAGCAATTGGCGCCACCATCGCCGACGCCATGGAAAAAGTGGGCAAAGATGGCGTCATCACGGTTGAAGAATCGAAAGGCATGACCGACGAGACCGAATATGTGGAAGGCATGCAGATAGACCGTGGTTACATTTCGCCTTACTTCATCACCAATTCCGACCGCATGGAGTCTTCTCTGGACGACGCCACAATCGTTATCACCGACAAGAAGATTTCCGCAGTTTCCGACATGCTGCCAGCGCTGGAAAAGCTGTTGCAAGTCGGCAAGAAGAATGTGGTAATCATCGCCGAGGACATCGACGGCGAAGCCCTAGCCACCTTGGTCGTCAACAAACTCCGGGGCACTCTCAACGCATTAGCGGTGAAGGCGCCAGGTTTTGGAGACCGGCGTAAGGCCATGCTGGAAGACATTGCTATCCTGACCGGCGGCACTGTCATCAGTGAAGACATGGGCAAGAAGCTGGATTCGGCAACACTGGAAGACTTCGGTTCTGCCAGGCGGGTTGCTTCAACCAAAGACGAGACTACCATCGTGGAAGGTAAAGGCTCCGAGGATGCAATCCAGGCCCGAATCAACCAGATTAAAGCCCAGATTGAAGATACTACATCGGAGTTCGATCGGGAAAAGCTCCAAGAGCGGATGGCCAAGCTCTCCGGCGGCGTGGCCGTCATCAAAGTTGGCGCCGCCACCGAAGTAGAGTTGAAGGAGCGCAAAGCCCGCGTGGAGGACGCTTTGTCGGCCACACGGTCTGCGGTAGAAGAAGGAATCGTACCGGGAGGCGGAGTTGCTTTGGTCCGCGCCCAGCGTGCCTTGGACACCCTCACCGGCCTCACCCCTGACGAGAACGTGGGCGCAAGCATCATTCGGCGAGCGTTGGAACAGCCCCTGCGCCTGATCGTAGAAAACTCTGGTTTCGAGGGCTCCGTTGTTCTCAACGACGTTAAGCAACAAGCCGATGATTACGGCTTCGACGCTGACCTAGGCGAGTACGGCCCCATGCTGGAGCGCGGGATAGTGGACCCGACCAAGGTAACCCGGTCCGCGCTGCAAAACGCAGCCAGCGTTGCCGCGATGGTGTTGACCACCGAGTCCATGATCACCGAGATACCCCAGGACAAGGCGGCTATGCCCGCAATGCCTCCGGGAGGAGGAATGGACTTCTAGCCGAAGCCCATCGACTATTTGGTAAGGGCGTCCCGATTTGGTTGGGACGCCCTTACTTTTGCCCATGACGCGGCTCAGATCACAAACCGGCGCCGCCTTGAACCGAAGTGGCTCCGAAGTATCCGACGTGAGCGTTTTAGGCATAAGACATAAAAGTTTTAGGCAAAATAGGAACCAACATTGGTCAAGCGAGCACAAATGATAATTCGGCGGGGGATGGCCCGGGGGGAAACGCTCCTGTAGGTAAACTCTACCCGTCTCCTTCGGTTGCTGTAGCCGATGTTAAGGACGGCTCGGTCGTCCTGATTGCCGGGTTCGCTGGCGCTAATTGGCCCGAGAGCTTGATTAAAGCACTGGTGGACAATGGATCTAATAATTTAACTGTAATTTGCCAGGGAGAGTGGCGAGGCGAGCCAGCGGATGGAGGGGACGGTGCGGGCATCCGATCGCTGGTAGCCAACGGCCAGGTAAGCAAACTTATTTCACCTTTGCCATTTCACCCGTTCGACACAGGAAACGAGCCTTCCAGTGAGCCTTCCAGTGAGCCTTACAGAGCAGTGGAGGCCAGGTGGAAGTCGGGACAGTTGGAGATAGAAGTGATTCCCCAAGGCGTTCTGGCTGAGCGTTTGCGTTCGGGCGGGTCAGGCATAGGGGGCGTGTTTCTACCCACAGGCACTGGCACCCGATTTGGAGCAGCCAAAGAGGTTCGCGAGTTCGGCGGGAGGGATCATTTGTTTGAGCCAGCGTTAAAGGCCGATTTTGCGTTGCTCCGGGCCGTAGCCAGCGACACTCTGGGGAACCTTGTTTACGACGGAACCCAACGGGGCTGGAACACGGTTATGGCCATGGCCGCTAGGGTTAGCGTCGTGGAAGTAGATGACGTCTACGATGCCGGAGAATTGGACGGCGAATTAGTGGTTACACCGGGAATTTTCGTCAACCGAATCGTCAGGACTCGATAGTTAGCGCTGGTCCGTCGAGCAACCAACTCCGATCCCAAAACAAATTGGCCTTGCCAATTGCCCACAGTAGATTACCCATTTACATTACGAGGCCGCGATTTATGCCCACTGCCCGGAAGACTGACGTTAACGCTCAAGCCCGCCGCGTGGCTTGTGAGCTAAAGGCCGGAGAGGTTGTCGGTCTTGGGCCAGGTTTGCCGTCGTTGTTGCCCGGTGAAACGCCGGAATCAATGGGCATTTGGTTTTTGGCCGATAGTGGAGCGTCTTATTTCGGGCCGGTTGATGGTCAATCAAGTGCTTCTGCTATATCGGGCAATGTGGTCGACTCCAGCGGTGTCAAGCCGCGTCTATTGCCCGGCGGTAGTTCTCTGAGTACAGTTGACATGCTGTCGGCCGTCTGCGGGGGCCACGTCGGGTCTGCGGTCCTCCAGGCAGCCCAGGTTTCAAGCGGTGGAGACTTTAGCCACTGGACCACCGGCGCAACACCTGGTTTATTTGCCCCGGCTTCGGCGGTAGACTGGGCCTCTGGCGCTCGCAGGGTCATCGCCGTTCTGCCCCACACCGCTTCCGATGGCTCTTCGAATCTAGTGGCCCAAGTCTTATTGCCCCTTGACGGCGTGGGGTGCGTGGACTTGATCGTTACCGATACCGCCGTAATAAGAGTCACTCGGGACGGTTTTGAGTTGGCGGAAGTTGCGCCCGGATGGACCAGGGATGCTGTCGCTGCGATTACCGCCGCACCGATTTCCACCGCACCCGACCTCAAGGAAATGACTTTTGGGCTGCCAACGGGACAAACCCCCAACAAAGTGTACCCCGACGGGTTGGCGGCGGTACGGGATATACCCGACGGGGCGTCGGTTAATATGGACGGTTTCGCTGGTCCCGGGGGCATGTCCCACTACCTGATGGTGGCGCTTCGGGATCATGGGGCCAAGAACCTGACCGTCATCATCAATACCGCAGGCATAGCCAGGGTGGTGGACTTTGGCTCCCCTCCGGGGCGGATATCCATCGACCACAGCATTTTGGTGGAAAACCGCCAAGTTAAGAAGGCCATCGCTTCTTATCCGGTCTCTCCCCGAGCGTCACGGCCCAGTGCTTTCGAGTTAGCCTTCCAGAGGGGCGAGGTCGAGTTGGAGGTGCTTCCCCAAGGCACATTGGCGGAGCGTTTGCGAGCTGGCGGAGCGGGAGTAGCGGCATTTTACACGCCCACGGGGGTGGGAACGCTGTTGGCGGAAGGCAAAGAGCTTAGGGTCATTGACGGAAAGGAGTATGTCCTCGAGACCAGCATCAAGGCCGACTTTTGCTTGATTCGGGCCCACAAAGCGGACACCCTCGGCAACCTGGTTTACAAAGGTACCTCCCGGAATTTCAACGCTTCCATGGCCCCTGCCGCCACGGTTACGGTGGTCGAGGTCGACGAGATTGTAGAGCCGGGCGGATTGAACCCTAAAGAGATTGTAACGCCCGGCATTTTCGTCCAACGGATTGTGCAAAGACCCGCCGAGTTCTCGCCCTATGATTAGCCGTGACATTGAATGGCCAGTAAATGACCAGATAGGATGGCAACTCACGTATTAAGCTGGACTGAAGTCGGGTTTCTAAACCGAAGTAGGGTTTACCGAAGGCCAACGGTTGAACATAATATGAAGGTTGTAACCCATGAGCGTTCCTGTAGATAAAGAGCGGCTTGATAGAGAAGTAATAGCCATGCGAGTCGCCAAAGAGTTGCCCGATGGCGCATACGTTAATTTGGGCATCGGTATCCCCACATTAGTTTCCAGCTACGTGCCTGAAGGAAATGCGGTTTATTACCACAGTGAAAGCGGGATACTGAACTGCGGGCCCATTGCCGAAGAAGGGGAGGAGGACATAGACCTGATTAATGCTGGCGGGCAGTTCCTGCAACCCTTTCCCGGAATGTCCTTCTTTAGCTCCGCAGACGCCTTCGCCATGATCCGGGGCGGTCACGTGGACATAACGGTATTGGGTTCTCATCAAGTCTCGGCTAAAGGTGATCTGGCCAATTGGATGCTGCACGAAAGAGGGGTGGGGAACGTAGGCGGTGCGATGGACTTGGCTGCCGGAGCGCGGGAAGTCATCATAGCAATGGAGCACACGGACCGGGCCAACAACCCCAAAATCGTGGAGGAGTGCACATTTCCTATCACAAGTAAGGGATGCGTGTCGCTAATAGTAACCGACCTGGCTGTGATTGCCTGCACCGGTGAGGGATTGGTACTAAAGGAAGTGGCCCCCGGCTGGACTCCTGAAGAGGTTCAATCGCTAACCGGGGCTAAATTGACCTTTGCTCCCGACCTCAAGGAGTACCAACTATAGCGTTGGGGCCCGATCTGAAATCTATCTTCGTTGCGTATCGATTTGGCCACGCCATCCGGTTATAGAAACGGCGTTACGGCAAAGCTCTGAAGCCCTGTGTTCGTTGACTTGCCATTGGGGCGGTGATAAACTTTTTGATAGTGCTTTAAATACGTTTGGCGGGAGCTTGGGTAAGCCAGGCTGAGAGGGTGGCCGAAGATCGCCGCCGACCGTCTGTACCTGACCCAGATAATGCTGGCGCAGGGATGAGACGCTCAAGTCGACTAATCCACAACCGCCAGGTAATCGGCCTGGCGGTTTATTTTTTATCCACTAGCTAAGGAGACGTGGCGAAAATGTCGGACGAATTGGTCATCGGGGGAAAGAGCTTCAAGTCCCGCTTAATCGTGGGTACGGGAAGGTACCGCACCATGGAGGACATGGTCGAGGCGGTGGAAGCCTCCGGTACGGAAATGATTACCGTGGCGATCCGCCGGTTGGACTTGGACGACCCGGGGCAGAAGACGCTGCTGGATTATATTGACTGGAACAAGTACCAGATTCTTCCCAATACCGCTGGGTGCGCTACTGTTGAAGAGGCCATGTTCGTGGCGCGCCTGGGACGCGAAGTCGGCAAGACCGACTTCGTTAAATTGGAAGTCATCCCGGATCCCAAGTACCTATTTCCCGATGGCGCTGCCACCCTCGAGGCGGCTCGCCTTTTGGTGGAAGAAGGTTTCATTGTTCTACCCTATGTCCACGCCGATCCCACCCTGGCCAAAAAGTTGCAGGATGCGGGGTGCGCTACCGTGATGCCCCTAGGCTCGGCCATTGGTTCGGGACAGGGCATACACACGATAGAAGAAATAAAAATCATCATTGAGCAGGCCACCGTGCCAATCGTTGTGGACGCTGGTCTGGCGGTGCCTTCCGATGCCTCACTAGCTTTGGAATTGGGGGCCGATGCGGTTCTGGTTAATTCAGCTATTGCTCAAGCGGATACCCCGGCGCTGATGGCTGAAGCCTTTAAGCACGGCGTCGAAGCCGGGCGCAAGGCCTATTTGGCTGGCAGAATTGGGGTCCGCCAATACGCCGCCGCCAGCAGCCCAACCACAGACGTGCCTCAGCCGGTCCCGGCCCGCAGCTAAAAATATGGGGCTGGCCATTCCTGTACCGTGCATCCCTATACCGTGCTTGTGCTTGGTGACCGACCGAACCATCGGAGACCCGAGCACCGTGGTCGAAAGAGTCGTCCAAGCAGTCGCTGGCGGGGTGGACATGGTCCAACTCCGAGAGAAGGACCTTCCCGGAGGTCTGCTGCTGAAGTCGGCAATTGATATCCGAGAAGCCATTGCTGGCCGGGCGTTGCTGATCGTCAATGAAAGGGTGGACGTGGCCTTGGCGGCTAGATCCCACGGGGTGCAGCTTGGCGAAGAAGCACTGCCTATAGGTTCGGTCCGCCAATTTGCGGGTTCCCACGTGCTAATCGGACGGTCAGTGCATTCCATCGAGAGCGCCAGGCAGGCCGTTGCCGATGGCGCCGATTTCTTGGTGGCTGGCACGATGTACGCAACCCGTTCCCACCCCGGAGCCGAACCTATCGGTCCAAGCTTGGTCAGAAATATCGCCAGACTGCAGGCCGGAACCTCCAATCCATTGCCAGTCATAGGAATCGGCGGTATCACAGTGGAAAATGTGGGCGAGGTGATGGGCGCTGGCGCTTCCGGGGTAGCGGTCATCACGAGTATTCTGGCTTCGGCGGACCCGAAGGCAGAAGCTACGAGGCTTAAAAATGCTATGCTGGGTGCATGGCCTGATCAGCCGCCATTTGTGTCCGGAATATCCCGGCCAGGAAATCTGGAGGAGGTACCGACGGGAATTGATAAACCTAACGGTTAACGGCAAGCCAAGGTCTATCGAAAAAAGCGTCCAGTTGGAGGACTACCTCCTGTCCTTCGGCGTGAACTTGGACCACGTGGCGGTGGGTTACAACGGCGAGGTTATTAAAAAAGAGGAATTTCCCAAAGTGAGCTTGTCCGACGGTGACATACTAGAGATCGTCAGACCGGTAGGTGGTGGCTGACCACTCGAAAGACTCCCCTCATACGTTCCGTCTACGGTTGAATTGCCGTGATGAATTGCCCTGACCACGACCCAGAACCGCTATCAACGGAATCTTAAAAATTAGTATTATTTATACAGCTATACAGCGATGATTGATACTGCAATAATTCTTTCGATGGTGAGTCCGTCAAGAAATCCTTGGAATAAATCACCGCTTCCCAACCCTAAATGCGCGCAAGTTTTGACGGTGTTTCAGATTACCGTCATCAACCCAATTAAGCATAACTAATCGCCTGTACGAGATTCCGCCAAATGCGGTAGGGCCGATCAGCTTTGCTTATTTTTTCTACTTCGGTCCCATTCTCCGGTGGTGATTAGCCCCTTGGGATAAGCAGTGATGGAGCCTGTGGCTTCGCGGAAAACGAAAGTGCGGCTGAGAAATACTATCGATTTTCTTCTCAGACTAGCGTTCCCCGGCCCCAATATCCTTATAATTTGTCAAACAGTCGATTACCCCCAAAGGACTCTAAATGTGTAAACCTTCGGTTTCTTTTATGTTTGGGTCCCTAGATTCAACGTCACACGCGGCAACCCCAGACAAGACAATAACTGCGGTGCCAAGCGTTGCTGCGGTGCTAAGCATTGCTATCGAGGCCGCATGGCCGAGCTAATAGTTCATGCGACGGGTATCCGTAAAACGTACGACACCGGAAAGTTAAAAGTCGAAGCCCTGAAAGGGGTCGACCTAGACGTCCGCTCCGGCGAAATGGTGGCAATCATGGGGCCCAGCGGCTGCGGCAAAACGACCCTTCTCAACTGCTTGTCCGGTCTGGACGAAATCGACTCAGGACAAGTCCTCATTGACGGTGTAGTCCTACATGACATGGCCGACGATGAGCGCAGCGATTACCGCGCACGCCGCATGGGATTCGTGTTTCAACTCTATAACTTGTTGCCGGTACTCAGCGCTGTGGAGAACGTGGAATTGCCCTTGTTGGTGTCCGGCGTGAACCCAGGGGACGCGCATCGGAGGTCCATGGAGATGCTCGACCTGATGGGTTTGACCGAACGGGCCCGTCACCTACCCGCCGAACTATCCGGCGGGCAAAGGCAACGGGTGACCATAGCCAGAGCGTTGGTTAACCAACCATCGATCATTTGGGCGGACGAACCAACCGGCGACTTGGACAGCGAGACTGCCGGGGAAATCATAGATCTCATGTGCCAACTAAATCAGACCAACGGCCAGAGCTTTGTGCTGGTGACCCACTCGGCGGAAGTTGGCGATCGGGCCCACCGTATCGTGCGAATGAGGGATGGTCAGATAGAGGACGACGGTTTGGCGAGCGACAACGGAGCCGCGAGCCCGGAAACGGGTTCTGCACTGGCTGCCGGAGAGTAATGGAAGAACTCTTTGGCCTGTCCATGAACTGGATCATGGTGGGCTTGTTGGCCATCCTGCTACCCGCTTTGACCGTGATAGCCTTTATGGGATGGCGCAACCGGGTGATGCTCAAAATTGGACTCCGCAACATTCCCAGAAGAAGGGCCCAAACTGCCCTGATCATAGTGGGCATTATGATCAGCACGTTGATTATGGCAGCGGCCTTCGGTACCGGCGACACCATCAACTTCTCCATCCGCGCTCAAGCTGTGGATGCCCTCGGCCCCATCGACGAAATCGTGATTTTCTCCCGTACTTCCGCTGAAGACAGCTTTGGCAGCAGCCCCTATTTCCCTTACAGCCGGTACAAAGAACTGGAGGCCGAGTTCCGAGACCTGCCGGAGATTGACGGAATGGCAGCCGGCATCGGAGAGCAAGCCCCTGCGGTCAATATTAGGAACTTCCGCGGGGAAGGCCGAATGCGAATCGCTGGCGTCGACCCCACCTCTGTGAGCGCCTTGGGAAGCATTTGGTCCAGCACCGGCGAGGAAGTGGGATTGGACGGCTTTGAGCAGGGCGAAGCTTACATCAATCAAAAAGCAGCCGAAGAGTTGGAAGCCCAAATTGGGGATACCCTTCGCATAGTGGTCAACGGCAGCACTCAAATTCTCACCGTAAAAGGGGTGGTTGCCAAGGGCGGGTTGGCTGGCGATCAGCCCACTATCATTCTCCCATTAGAACGCGCCCAAGCTATGTTTGACCGGCCCGGGCAGGTAAATTCCATTGTTATATCAAACCTGGGGGACGAGACCACCGGGGCCGACTTTAGTGAGCAAGTAACGGCCCTGCTTCGTGCCTATTTCGCTGACAAGGAGGTCGCTTCAAAACTAGGCCGACTCTTATCCCAGCCGGAAGCGCTGGCTGCGATTGAAAAATTCGGCGTTGACCAGAGCGGCGACGCCCAAGAAAACCTCTTGCGCCTGGGCAGCGTCTTAAAGTCCAGCCAATCTAGCTCCACCGTTCTCAGCAACGAGTTGTTGGCCTTGTTGGCGGATGAGGACGTGGCAGAGGAAGTCGTGGCGGCTTTGGACCGAGCCGAGCGGGTCGACGATGCCCGAGAGGCGGATACCCTGTTTTCCGGTCTGGAGGAATTCCGTGTTATTGATATAAAGCATCAGGTGCTGGAAATTGCGAACGAGGCCGCCAGCCAGGTGACCACTATATTCATCGTATTGGGGTTGTTCTCGATCTTGGTGGGCGTACTGCTGATATTCCTGATTTTTGTCATGCTCGCGGCGGCCAGGCGTTCGGAAATGGGCATGGCCCGGGCCGTGGGCGCCACCCAGCGTCACCTCGTGCAGATGTTTGTGTTTGAAGGAACGGCCTACGCCGTAGTTTCGGCGGCGGTGGGCGTCGGTGTCGGGTTGGGGGTTAGCGCCATCATAGTGCTCGTTGCCAACCAATTTATTGAAACATTCGAAGAGGTCCTTCGGTTTACCCACCACTTCGAGCTCCGCAGCGCCATCGTAGCTTACTGCTTGGGAATGGTGATCACCCTGGGGACGGTGGCATTTTCGGCCTACCGCGTGAGCCGGATGAACATCGTGGTGGCCATCAGGGGGCTACCAGACGTGGCAGCTCCTCAAGACGCAAGCCGATTGGCCCGGAGAGCGTCGGCGCTGGGTCGATCCGTGGCTCGTCCTTTGTTATTCGGCTACGCTGCGTTTAGGTTTGCGGCCAAAGGTAGCGTTTTCAGCGCTGTCGGCAATGTCGGATTGATGGTTATTTGGGTACTAATTTTCCCTGTCTGGATCGTGGACGTTCTTACGTCTGTCGTCCGATTGGTTTGGCCTTACTTCTTGCAAGGCTGGCTGGCTCTCTTGCTGGGTCTGTTGATAACCTGGGCGGGCACATCCTCAGACCTGGCAGCGCCGTTCCGGATTGGCGTTTCATTGGCGATCATTGGAATCGGACTGATGGCCCGCAACGGTCTGCGCCGCACGTCGATGCAGGATGAGTCGGCGGACCGCTTGGCCTTCACAGTCACGGGCTTACTTCTTGTCGCATTCTGGGTCCTGCCATTTAGCAGCTTGCGGGCTGTGGCGGGAGAACTGGACGGCGGTCCGGAAATGTTCTTTATCTCCGGTGTGGCCATGGTGGCGGCGACGGTCTGGACCGTAATGAACAACTCGGACCTGATGCTAAAGGGCTTGACCGCTATTTTCGGTAGGTCCGGAAGGCTAAGGCCGGTGGTGATTACCGCCGTGGCCTACCCCATGAGCGCCAAGTTCCGAACCGGTCTGACCTTGGCCATGTTCGCCCTGGTAATCTTTACGCTCATCGTAGTTTCCATTCTCACTGAGGCCTTTGGAACTTCCTCGGAAAATATTGACTTTGCTACCGGCAATTGGGATATCGAGAGCCGGGTAAATTCGACCACGCCCATTGACAATATCAACACTGGGATCGAGAAATCGGAATTACTGAGCCCATCCGACTTCGATGCCATCGGTGGCTTTACCACCGTCCCCATCGAAGCACGTCAAGTCGGAGCCAAGGAAGGGCTGTGGAAGTTTTATGCGGCGCGGGCTGCCGATGACGCTTTCTTTGACTCCACGGGCCATCGAATCAAGCTTATCGCCGACGGCTATGGACCAACGGAAACGGAAGTCTGGCAGGCCTTGAAAGTAAATCCTCGCCTGGCGGTGGTGGATATTTCGGTGGTGCCCACCAGAGGTGGTTTCGATGATAATCTTGTGGATTTTGAACTGGAGGGGCTGCATTACGAAGATGACACCATGTCACCTATCGAAATTGAGGTGAGGGACCCGCTGACCGGCGCTATTTTCCCAATAACCGTTATTGGAGTCTTGGATATCCAGACGGACAATTTTGGCAACATGGGGCTTGGCATGATTACCTCGAAGGCCAGCCTGGATGATGCCCTCCCCTTCCCGGTGCCCATAACCACCTATCGGTTCCGATTATCCGAAGGGGTTGATGCAGCCCGAGTCGCCAGGGATTTGGACATAACTTTCCGGGAAAACGGTCTGGAATCCGACGAATTGCGCCAAGTGGTGGAAGACCAGAGGGCAGCCAGTAGGGCGTTTAACAACCTGTTCACCGGCTATATGGGCATGGGACTGATGGTGGGAATCGCGGCCTTGGGAGTAATCAGTCTAAGGGCGGTGGTGGAGCGCCGACAGCAGATAGGCGTGTTGCGGGCCATTGGGTACCGGCGTCGGATGATCCAGCTTAGCTTCCTCATGGAATCGTCCTTTATCGCCTTGCTGGGAATCGCAATAGGCGTTGGCCTGGGAACAATCCTGTCCTACAACATCGTCAACGACATACAGGACAACATAGAAACCATCAGGTTCAGAATTCCGTGGATACAGATTGGCGTAATAGTGGCAATAGCCTACGTGTTCTCGTTGCTGACCACCTTCTTGCCCGCCCGCCAGGCTTCCAGGATCTACCCCGCAGAGGCGCTGCGGTATGAGTAGCGCCTCTGCGGCAATACTCCCCAAGTTAGTGGTCTTCACCTCCAAGTAGAACTGGTGAGTTAGCGATTTTAGGCCGACTCTCGAAACAGGTATACTTTAGACACCTTACTGGGAAGAGCAGACATGGATAACACAGCGGAGAGCCAGCCAAGAATTTCGAAAATTTGGGCGAAGAACTTTCGGAGCATCGAAAACTTCGAAATGGAGCTTGACCCGTTGACTGTATTGGTCGGACCAAATGCTTCGGGTAAGAGCAACGTCGTTGATGTGCTTCGATTCATGTCCGACACGGCTCAAAACGGTCTGGAATCGGCGCTCACAACCCGCCGGGTAGATCAGGTTGCTAGGCGGTCCTCGCCTAGGATCAAAGCCACCGATATCGAGATTAGTGTCAATATAGAGGGAGATAGCTACTCGCTCGAATACGAATTTGTGGTTCGAGTTCCTGTAGGTTCTGGTCACAAGGTGATTCGGGAGAAAACGCGGCTTGCATCTGGGGAAATACGTTCCAAAATCTTGGAAATTGAGATTAGGAATGGCCGCTTGATTAAACCACAGTTTAATCGGCCCGATGACATGCCGACCGAAGTATATGACGGTTTTAAGAATCCCTTCGATTCCGCCTCGCGCGAAATCCCTAGTATTGCTTTCCCATTTAACAGTATTATTCCTGGCCTCGCTTTTTTCAGGCAGGCGAGATCGCTCCAGGACACAGTTCAATCCATCAAGACGTTGAACGAATCGGATGAGTTCTTGGCGGACATGCGGTTTTACCATATCTTCCTAAATGTGCTCAGAGAACCCAAAAAATTGCGAGTAAATATCCTTTAGAAGAGCATGGCGAAAATCTGGCATCGGTCCTTGAAGACATGAAGCGGAATCATGCCAGGTAGTGCCTGGCGTGAGCGACCTTTCCGTAACGCGCGCTGGGGGATATCTGGTCGTCAAGCTACTACACCGCGATCACAAGGGTGCGGGAAAGGGGTATTGGCTTGATGCTGCACAAGAATCGGACGGAACGCTTCGCACTTTGGGCTTATTGGTGGCATTGTACCAGGACCCTACGCCTCCTTTTATCGCAATCGAGGAGCCTGAGTTAACTATCCATCCTGGAGCCCTATCTGTGTTAGCTGAATTGATACAAGGTTTCACAAAGAACGTCTTTGCTGGTCACCACTCACAGCCCAGAGTTGTTGGACCTCTTGCCAATCGATTGTATCCGTAGCGTAGAGTCAATTGATGGTGCGACGCAGGTTGGCAAGGTAGCGGACCACCAAAGGAGCGCCGTAGTAAAAGGGTTGTTTACGCCAGGCG
Organism: Dehalococcoidia bacterium; assembly: GCA_963665155.2. Taxonomy (GTDB): domain Bacteria; phylum Chloroflexota; class Dehalococcoidia; order Lucifugimonadales; family UBA3495; genus UBA1141. The sequence continues at coordinate 996,498 of OY761986.2, forward strand.
AGCTACACCGAATGGAAGGCCTTCAACTCCAAACGAAAGAAGATTAATCAGCATGCGCTGTATCGTGCCCATTGTTGAAGGTCCAGGAGATGTGGAAGCGGCTCCTTTGTTATTGAGGAAGATTCTTTTTGATCACTTGGGTACATACGACATTGAGGTCGCCAAGCCCACAAAGGCGGGAGGTAGAGGGGCAATAGACAGAGCGGGAGGCTTGGAAAAATTTATTAGATACGCTGCCATCACTCCAGAATGTGGAGCCATCTTGGTGTTGGTGGACGCGGATGATGACTGCAGTGTTGAATGGGCCCAACGGATTAGTGTCAGGTGTGATCAATTAGGCGTTAATGTTCCGATTGAGATTGTATGTGCGGTTAGGGAATACGAGGTGTGGATTATAGCCAGCCTAGATTCCATGAGAGGAAACTCAATGCGTGGAAGTTCTCCGTTCAAAGAAGACGCAAGCTTTGACGGAGAGATAGAATCGCTAAGTGGTGTAAAGGAATGGATTCGTCGCCAATTTCCGCCAGGCCGCACATACAAAGAGACTACCGATCAACCATCTCTGACGGCGTTAATCGATATTCCGCTGGCCCACTCCAACTCTCGTTCGTTTAGACGATTGTGTCATGCCGTCGAGGAACTGCGAGACGCCATGAATTCTGGCTCAGCTATCACATCGCCCTTAATTGATTAAATAACGCCTCTACGGCAATGCCTAGCCTAAGGAGTTAGGATAACCTTCCCCTTGGTCCCTCTGGCGGCCAGATGCCGGTGGGCATCGGCTACCTGGGACATGGGCATGACCTGGTCGACAATCAGACGCGTTTGACCGCTGGAAATCATTGGGAAGATTTCGGCCATGGCCGCCTTGTGGTCCAATTGGCCCGCAGGTGAGCGCCCCATACTGAAGCCAATGACTGTGCGGTTGGCGCCAAAAATATCGGCAGCCGCCAAATTGGCGGGCGTTCCCGACGCATTGCCGTAGGAAATCAGACGTCCGTAGGACGCGACGCAGCGGACGCTCTTCTCCAACACTGGGCCGCCCACACACTCCAGAATCAGCTCAACCCCTTTTCCGCCGCTCAGTTCCTGAACTTCGGTTTCGAAGTCCTGGGTTGTGTAGTTGATGACAACGTCCGCTCCCAACGAAGTCGCCAGGTCCAGCTTTTCTTGGGTGGAGGCAGTGGCGATCACTTTCGCGCCCCAAGCTTTGGCCATCTGGATTGCTACGGTGCCCACTCCCGACGCCCCAGCCTGAATTAAAACGGTGTCTCCGGCTTGCATTTGGCCCCGGGTCTTTAGCAGGTGGTACGAAGTCAGAAAGACTATGGGCATGCCGCCCGCCTGCACCGGGTCTACAGTCTCTGGATAAGGAAACACGAAGTTGCTGTTGACGGCCACGTATTCGGCTTGGCCTTGAGGCCCCATCGCCATTACCCGTTGCCCCATTGTGATTCCGGTGACGTTCTCGCCCACCTCGACCACGGTTCCTGCGGCCTCCAAGCCCAAAGACGAGGGTAGGTCGGGACCGGGGTAGCCACCGCCGCGGCGCATCAAGTCGGCGTAGTTGACTCCCGCCGACTCCACTTTAATCACCACGTAGTCGGGCCTGGCCTTGGGCTCGGCAACGTCCTCCCATTTGAGCACGTCTAAGCCGCCGAATTCGTTAATCCTAACCGCTTTCATAATCTATTCTCCCATACCCCTAAACTGGGAAGAGGTTAGCACATCCGGGTTAAGCACTCGAATGGCCTCGCCGCTGGCGAAGGCGCGTATGTCTTCCAAAACGCCGCCATAAAATGCCTCGTAGGACTCTTGGGTTACGTAGCCGTTGTGCGGCGCTATGATCGTGTTAGGCAATTTCAAGAATGGGTGGTCCTCAGGAAGTGGCTCCACATCGAAGGTGTCCAAGGCCGCTCCGGCGATTGACTTTCGTTGCAATGCGGCAATCAAGGCGTCCTCGTCCACAATCGGGCCTCGTGAGATATTGACCAAGTAGCTGGTCGGTTTCATCAAACCTAGTTCTTTGGCGCCTACCAGGCCCCTGGTACGGTCGCTTAGGCGCACGTGAACGGAAAGAATGTCCGACTGCTCGAACATACCATCCTTGTCTACGTAAGTGGCCTGGCACTCGGCGGCGCGCTCCGCAGTTAGATTCTGGCTCCAAGCGATGACATTCATGTCAAATGCGTTGGCTATCCGGGCCATTAAAGACCCGATGTGCCCTAAGCCCAATAGGCCTATCGTCTTTCCTTTTAAGCCCACTCCTATTTCAGTCCCCCATTTTCCTTGGCGGGTCCGCTGGTCCTCCTCTGGTATGTGGCGCAACATGCCGATAATCAAGCCCCAGGTGAGCTCGGTAGGACCCTCACCAGCCCCAGGAGTCCCGCAAATCGTTATGCCCAATTCGGTAGCTGCCGCCTCGTCGAAAACTGCGTTCCTAGCCCCGGTGGTAATCAACAACCGTAGCTCGGGAAGGCGCTCCAAAACCGAACGGGGGAATGCGGTACGTTCCCGCATACCCATGACCACTTGAAATTCCTTGAGCCTGGCTACCAACTCATCTTCGTCGGACACGTGGTCTTGGAAAAACAAGAGCTCGCAACCTTTGGGGAGCTGGCCTCCCCAGTCCGCCATGTCCTGGCCGACCGCTTGATAATCATCCAATACGGCGATTTTCATATTTGATTTGACTCCGAACGGTAAGTATTTTGGGCCAAGTCTACGTGATCTTATTCCGTCATCTATTTGGCTCTAGTCTCATTTCGCATCAATGCGCCTGGGACTCGGGAAATCCTTCCTGCGGGGAACAACCACGCCATCACTTGGAAAGCGCTGGTGGGCTGGTAGCCGGTCTCCAAGAGAAGTCCAAACTCACTGGATGGAACACTCCAATACTGGGAATTTCAGTGCGATACCGGTATGGAATACATCGATGATTGTGGGTGTTCACACTGACCCGAAGATGTGTTTACCAAGATACCGCTCGATTCCTGAAACGATAGAGTTAAGCATAGAGCGATGTAGGTGGAAAGACAATAAAAGTATTGACTTTAACCTGCCGTATCCTAAGCGATGAAGACTTTACATAACTCATCTAAATGACGAAAAAGGTGGGACCATCCCATAAGCCGGCCTCCGGTCCGATTTACTGGCGCTGATCTAGTGGTTCGGTGGGACGTCACCAAAATTGGAGGCTTCGTAAGCCGGAGTTATCCCCGGAGGTATCCTACGAAGATTCGAACCGCACTCTCGGTGTTCTCGTTTAAGCGGCTTTTCCTTATATACAGCCTACCTTTGGTCATTGGCATCAGCCTCTTATCGTTTTTCGACGTACTGGAACGACCGGATTTATTCCTATTAGACCAAGCATTCCGGTGGCGTGGCGCCGAGGAACCAGCGCCGGAGATTGCCATTGTAGGCATTTCCCAGGAAGATTTTGCCCAAGGAGCGCCCAGGTGGCCTTGGCCGCGCAGTCTGATGGCCCGCCTGGTGGACCAAGTTAGTCTCTATAGTCCAGCGGTTATTGTTATGGACATTCTATACACAGAACGCAGTAATTCCGAGTCCCTGATTACTCGGAGGAGATTTTCCGATATTCAGCCGCATGTATTCCAGGCACTATCCGGTGCGGAGTTGGAAATACAAAACAGTGAAGGCACGAAAGTATTTGGCCCGGGCAACCCGGCGTTCGACCAATTGACTTCAGGCGCTGCCGTCGCCAGGGAGCAAGACCTGGAACTGGCTGCTGCCGTCTCCCGAGCCGTCGACAACGGAATAGGCGTGGTACTCGCTGCCCAAACGATCGCGGACACGGGGTTGGCCGGGTTGGCCGAGCCTTATCCCGAGCTGATATCCGCCTCGGGGAGAACGATCGGTCTCGTTGGAGTGAAACCTGATTCTGATGGCGTCCTAAGAAATTACGTGCCTTACGGCCTGGACCAAGACGGAGTTTTCGTCTACGGGCTGTCCTTGGTTGCCATGGCCAGTTTCAACGATTTCGATTTGCCCCGCACCCCTTCGCCCAACGGGGATATTCTTCTGCCCAATGGACTGCGAATTCAAGTGGAAGACGGTCAATTTCCGTTGAACTTCCAAGGAGGACCGGGCACCCATCTCACTATAAATGCCGGAGACCTGCTGAGGGGGGAACGAGACTTCAACACCGACCTTTCGGGCAAGATTGTCTTCATAGGTGTCACCGACCCCAGCGTTGAGGATATGTTCGGAAGCCCCTTCTCGGGCACGAACCGCATGGCCGGGTGGAGTTCCACGCATCTGCCGCCGGTACTCTGCTGAGCGGGTCATTGCTCCGCATAGCCCCGAGCTATCAAGTGATCTTAATTCTGGGTGTATTTGGCTTCATCGCAATTGCTCTGGGACGATTCGCGCAACCGTTGGTGGGTGTAATGGGGGCGTCGGCGATGCTGGCAATCATCTTTGGGCGGAAATCATAAACCAGGTAGAGACCGAAAGGCGCCGTCCCCCGAATTTGGCGGGAAGTTTCACCCCAGCCACAGTGGGACAAAAACTGATTGCCGGGGACGGTGTCAAAACACATAGCCAGAGTGAAGCGAGAATAGATATATCCTTCAATACCGCATCACGCATCACGCGGACCACACCCAACACAATCTGGCGATTGGGCAATTTCGGCGTGGGGGACGACACTATAATCGAGCTTGCAGAAGGCAAGATATTTCTACTGGAAAACACTGCCGACGGGGAGGAGCGACCGATCAAGATTATTACCCCCGCTGGCACTGCTTCTCCCCGAGGCACTTGGTTGAGTGTTCAATATGATGCTAAAAAGGGCGTCACCGAGGTCCAATGCTTCCGGGGTGTCTGCGAGTTGGAGAATGAGTTCGGCAAACAAATAATGACCGATGAAGAGAAAAGCGAAGCCTCAGTTTTCGCGGCTCCTTCGCGGCCAGTGGTCATGGACGAAAGCGAACTTATAGATTTCGCCGGACTCCCTGAGGCACAAAGCGGCGAAATTGCCATCCCTCCGGTGCAAGTGGTTCCAATCAGAACGGTGTTGGCTGACATCCCAGCGGAGAGCTTGGCAGTGGCAGCAATACCGGCACCGCTTACGAGGGTTGTTGACTCATTGCCTTCGCCCAAGCCCGCCGCCAGGTATTTGCCGACACCCGTCGCCAAACCGACGTCTACGCCGCCTCAGACGACGCCCAAGCCGGTTGTCCAAGTAGAGCCGGTGATTGTTGCCCCTTCCCGAAGTTGCAAATAATACCTTGCCCCAAGCATTGTTGGTGACCGCGACAATCAACGGCGCTCCAGCCCCTGACGGGACGTTGGTTTCGGTCTGGATGAAAGCGTTTCGAGAGCCTCTGGTCCAAGGCCAGCTTGCCGATGGCAAATTCCTGCTGGTGGTGCCCCAGTACGGCAGCACGCCGTTTGCGGGGGAGACCATGACATTTAAGATTGGCGAATTAAACGCTGGCGAAACCGCAATCTGGCAACCGGGCGCGGCTGACATTCTGGGATTGACGGTAGTTGAATAGCCGCCTCTGCCGGCGTATCAGGAGTAGTTGCGTCAAGCCTCCGATTGGCTCTTCGCAGATTTAAATTCGTAAAGTCCCCTTTTAGCTGAGGGGACTTTATTCTTGGGGCTCTCCCGAGTGCCGTCATAGTGCAAGCCTGAAGGATGCGCCCTCCATTCTGCGCCCCCCCTTTACCGGAGTTGGATGTGTCCTCGCTTAGGAACTCTTGGAGGGTCAATCCCATAAGCTGATTTTGCGAAGGCTGGCGAGGTTACAAAGTGAAGGCACAAGAATAAATCAGGGGCTGATTCTTCCTGGTTGCCAGTGGTATCATTCGAGATGAATTGGGATCGCCGAATGATGTCCTTGAGGGAGGTAATCCGTGGATTCGAAAGAGTACGATGTGGTTATCATTGGAGGAGGGATTGTCGGTCTCTCCACCGCTATGCAACTCAAGGAGCAGCGGACTCCTGACTGGAAGATAGCCGTTGTGGAAAAGGAACCGGAGTTGGCGGGGCACCAGACAGGGCACAACAGCGGAGTGATACACTCGGGCATTTACTACCGTCCCGACTCTCAAAAAGCCAAGTTCTGCGTAGCTGGTCTGCAAGCATTGCTCACATTTTGCGACGAAAACGAGATTGAGTACGAGCAATGCGGCAAGGTCATTGTGGCGACCAACCAGGAAGAGGTAGCGCGGCTGGAAACCTTGAGGGAGCGGGGCATCGCCAACGGCGTCAGGGCCTTGGAAATGATCGGCCCCGAGCGGCTAAAGGAAATCGAACCCCACGCTGCGGGCATCCAGGCCCTTTGGGCTCCCTATACCGGCATAATCGATTACCGCAAAGTGGCCCTGGCTTATGCCAACCGCTTCCAGCAGAGCGGAGGCGATATATTCACCAGTGCGCCCGTAAGCAAGATCACCCATTATTCCGACGGGCTGGTGGTGGAAACTCCCTTGGGAGAAATGAAAGCGAAGCACATCATCAATTGCGCCGGTCTCTACGCCGACCGGGTGGCGGTCATGATGGGTGAGAACGTTGACGTGCGTATTATTCCATTTCGGGGCGAGTACTTCACGCTACGGCCGGAAAGCCAACACCTAGTGAAAGGCCTGATCTACCCGACTCCCGACCCTCGGTTCCCGTTTCTGGGAGTCCACTACACCCGGACAATCCACGGTAAAGTGGAAGCCGGGCCCAATGCTGTCTTGGCCTTGAGGAGAGAAGGCTACCGAAAATCGGACTGGAACCTGGCAGAGTCGATGGGAACTTTCACCTATCCCGGCTTTTGGAAAATGTCGGCCAAGTTCTGGAAGGTTGGAATGCAGGAGATGCGCCGTTCTTATAGCAAGAAAATCTTCGTCCGGGACTTGAAGCGGCTTTTGCCGGAAATCCAGGCCGACGACCTGGCACCGGGAGGTTCAGGAGTACGGGCTCAAGCAGTTTCACGGTCCGGCGCACTCCTGGACGATTTTTCCATTCTTCGCGGAAAAGAAGCCTTGCACGTGCTAAACGCACCTTCCCCCGGCGCAACTTCCTCACTGGCTATTGGCTCGCACATCGCAGACATGGCGGTAGAAGCATTCGGGGCGACGGCCTAACCACGGTCTAGTGACTGCCTAGTATTACAACGTCAGTTAATTTGATAGGTGATGTGTTGCTGGAGGAGGGATTGGCAGGTGAGGTCTCTCCATCGCTATGCAAGCTTTCGAGCAGGCGGGGTCATTCCGGGACTTTCAGCTTACTTCGCGCCGCTGTTGGGCCGCCGGGAGTTGGCGGGAGCACCAGACAGGTCATTATCTCCAGGCCCTGCTGATACACTCTGGCATTTACTACCGGCCCGACTCTGAGAAAAGTCGGAACGGTTCCTGCGTCAGCCCGAGGTCTGCAAGCATTGCTCACCGATTCTCCCTGCGACGATGACGAGATTATAGTACGAGCTGCAGGAGTACATGGGAACCCGGCTGGACCAACCAGGAAGAGGTAGTGCGGTGGCTGGACGGCAGCGGGACTTTCGCCAACAGGCGGAGGAAGTCCTTGGGATGATCGGCCCCGACTGCGGGAGGCTAAAGGAAGGTCCAACTGCCAGCTGCGGGCATCCAGGCCCTTTCAGCTCCCTTGGGACGGGCATTGGTGGACAAGGGGCGTATTGCCGCAAAGTTGGCCCTGGCTTATGCCAACCGGTGTCCAGGCAGAGCGGTGGCCGAGGATAGGCAGGGCTACCGTCCAAGCACGGAGTTGGCCTTGGAGATGGTCCGGCGGGCACAGGAGCGTGGAAACCCCTTGAAGGCTGAAATGGGCGAAGCGGACACGCCTTCGGGATTGTCGCCGGTCCTACGCGGGACCGGGCCTGGCGGTCCTGATGGGTGGACGTGGTACGTGCTGTATTATTCCATTTCGGGGCGGCTTCACGCTGTGGCCGCCGAAAGCCTGCCACCAGTGCGGAGTATCAGGCCTGATTCTCCCCGAAACCCAGACTGCGAGACGGTCAGCGCCGGACCTGGAGCAGTCGCAGCGACGAGTTGCCGGAGGAATCCTGGGTGAGAACGGTGGAAGCCAGGGGCCAACGCAGCTTACCTTGAGGCCCAGAGAAGTGCGACCGACCATCAGGCTGGAAGCCTGGCAGAGTCGACTGGGCCGTCTACCACCGGATCCCGGCTTTTGGAACCCCGCTAATACCGGCCAATGCTCCGGAGGAACCCCGTTGGAATGGCATACGTGAGATGCGCCGTTGGCTTATAGAAACGAAAATCTTGTCCGGGACTTGAAGCGGCTTTTGCCTGGAAATCCAGGCCGACGACCTGGCACCTGGGCTGGCTTCATCACCACGTGGCCCTGTGCCTGCACGGTCCGGAGCTTTCCTGGCTGAGCCTGCAACAGGCTTGGGGGGAAAAAGAAGCCCGGATCACGAGGCCGCACGTCACCGGGTGGTGCGGGAAATCCCCCGGCGCAACTTCCTCACCTGGCTATTGGCTCGCACATCGCAGACATGGCGGTAGAACGCATTCGGGGCGACGGCCTAACCACGGTCTAGTGACTGCCTAGAACTCCGGCCGAAAAGTACCCTGACCTAGGCTGTCCCGATATACTGGGCAAGAGATTTAATAAATGGGTGTGGGAGGTTGAGGATGCTGGGAGTACGGTCGGCGCAACGAGGGCTGCTGGAAGCGGATCACCTGTACCTGGACTATGTGGGCCGGGGCTCCTTCTATGGCTTCCTGGCCTCCCTGCGGGGACAGCTATTTCGAGACGAAGAGTTCGCCGAGCTATATTGCCCAGACAATGGCCGGGATAGCGTGCCCCCAAGTCTGGTGGCCACTGCGCTGTTGTTGCAAGCCTACGACAAAGTCAGCGACGCCGAAGCCAAACAGCGGGCGGATTTTGATATCCGGTGGAAGGTGGCGTTGGGGATTGAGGTGGAGGACCGGCCCTTTGCCAAGAGCACGCTGCAGCTGTTTCGAGCCCAGCTGATCCTCCACGACCGGGTGCGGGCCGTCTTTCAGCGCAGCCTCCAATTCGCCCGGCAGACCGGATACCTGAAAGGACGCCGGATGAAGGTGGCGGTAGACACCACCTACATTCTGGGCCGAGGGGCGGACAAGGACACCTACAACTTGCTGGCCGACGGCATAGTCCAGGTAGTGCGGGCGCTTTCGGACCTGGATGGGACGCGGCCCGAGGAATGGGCCTTGAGACACGGTCTGGAACTCTACTTTGGCTCCAGTGTGAAGGGAGAGGCAGAGATTGACTGGGACAACCAGAAAGAGCGGCAAGCCTTACTGCAGAAGATAGTAGCCGATGCCGACCTGGTGTTGGAGCTGGCCCGTCAGGTCCAGGGTCAGTTCCCCGAGGAGAGCCCCCAGCGCCAGGGTATAGTGGAAGCGGCGGAGTTGCTGGGGCAACTGTTACTGCAGGATGTGGAACGCCAGGAGGATGGCCCAGCCCTGAAGGATGGGGTAAGCCGGGACCGCATCCCTTCGGTACACGACCCGGAGATGCGCCACGGCCGTAAAAGCAGCAGCAAACGCTTCGACGGACATAAGGCTGCGGTGGTGGTGGATACCGATTCCCAACTGGTGACCGCGGTAGACATCCTGCCCGGCAATGCCGGTGACAACACTGGAGTCCTGGAACTGGTGGAGCAGAGTGAGGAGAACACGGGCATAGCGGTGGAGGAGACTATCGGGGATGCGGCCTATGGGGATGGCGGGACGCGGCAGGCCTTTGCCGATGCTGGTCGGACTCTAATAGCCAAGGTGCCGGGTCGCCCTAATAAGGCCTGCTTCCCCAAGGAGGACTTCCAGATCGACTTGGAGGCAGGAACCTGCACCTGCCCAGCCGGTAATGTTACCCACACCCTGCGGACCTTCGGCACCCGGACCAACCGGTTGGGTCGGACCTACCTGGCCCGGAGTTTCCAATTCGACCCGGCGGTCTGCGGCGTATGCCCCCTGCGGTCCCAGTGCGTGGCGGCGCGGTACGGGGCGGGACGCACCGTAGCCCTGCATCCCCAAGAGGCGCTCTTGCAACAAGCCCGGGACTTCCAGCGGAGTGAGGGCTTTGCTGAATACCGTAGGCTGCGCCAGGCGGCCGAGCATCGCCTGGCGCGGCTGGCGCAACTGGGGGTCCGCCAATCTCGCTACTTCGGCCGAGCCAAGACCCGATTCCAACTACTCATGGCGGCCACGGTGGCCAACCTGACCCTGGTGGCTACCAAGATGGGGATGATATCTCCGGCTCCAGGCTCCTCTCACGATAAACCGGACCAGCAAGCCCCAGGGTCGCCCATCGTTACTACCCAATTCATATTGGCCGCAGCCAACTGGGTCACTCTTAGCCTCAGACTTACAGTCCACTGGTTATCCTCCACGCCATCCCGTCACAGCAGGGCTTTTCAGCCGGGTTTCTAGAGGCGATAACTCTCCGTGTACCGTCGCAATTTTGGCTTGATGCGGTTTTGTAGCGTATTGCTACTTGCGGATATGGGTCGGTATAATCTAGGCTGCTCGTTCGCACGTTATGTTAAAAGCTCGGTGTGGAATCGGTGTTTTTAGCGACTCGAAAGTCTGGGTTTAGCGCCGATTGAAGCCTGGGACGAAAGGGAAGCTGTGGAGCTTGGTAGCTGGGAACTGACCGAAGAGTTTGTCCACGACTATCTCAGTGCAGTGGACGACGGTCTTCCGCTATACGCTCGCTACGGGTTGGTCCCGCCGGTAGCGTTGGCGGCCCGAGCCTTGGGTTTCCTGCTGGAACGATTGGAGTTGCCTCCCGGAGCCATTCATAGCCTACAGGAAGTGTCCGCCCTAATTCCTGTTGCCGTGGGCCAAACCGTAACCGCCAAAGCATCGGTGGGCGAGCCGAAACGGCGAGGAGGCATGGAGTTCATCACCGCTGAAGTTTCGCTCAACGATAAAGCGGGCAAGGAGCTTCTCAGCAGTAAAAGCACGGTGCTGGTGGTTGAGGCCCTATCCCCGGGAAACAAAAGCGGTAACGGTCAACCGGAAAGTACCGCTGGTGATACCAGTCGAAGAAGGGAAACTCCATCAATCCGAGGCGATGCCTCCAATCCATTGCCATTAGTGAGCAAGACCATCACGCAAGACCAACTCAACGCCTACGCCGGTGTTTCGGGCGACCGAAATCCCTTGCACCTAGACCCTCAATTTGCTGCCACCACCCAATTTGACGGCATCATCGCTCACGGAATGCTTACTTTGGCTTTCATTTCCGAGATGATGGCGACCGAATTCCAGAAATCGTGGCTTGAAAGCGGGACCCTCAGGGTTCGTTTCAAGGGCGCAGCTTACGTTGGTGACACAGTTAAAACCAGTGGCCGGGTAGAAAAGGAAGAGGCCCAGCCGGACGGAAACCACTTAATTTGTTCTGTCAGGGCTTCCAACCCAAGCGGTCAGGAATTGGTTAGCGGCACTGCGAAGTTATTAAAGAAGCTTAACTAATGACATTACGTACGGAAAATTAGCTGGAGCACTCGGGTTTTACGACTCCGGCTCCAAGTCTCAGGCTCCAAGGAAGCGATCATATGTCCAGCGACAATAGCAAGAACGGCTCACCCGTCCGGGTAGTTATCGATGCCATGGGCGGAGATTATGGACCCCAAGAAACCGTTAAAGGCGCAATGCGAGCGCTGGGTGCCGGTAATATCGAAATAATTCTAGTGGGCGAAGAAGCCCAGGTGGAAGCTGAACTTGCCAAATATGACGTAGCCGGGAATCCGGTGCGTGTTGTGGCTTCCGAAGGTAAAATTGGCGACGACGAACATCCATTGCAGGCTATTCGCAGCAAACCCAAATCGTCAATTTTGGTGGCCAACAAAGTCCTGAAGAGCGGCGAAGCCGATGTCCTAGTGTCTATGGGCTCCACAGGAGCATCCATGGCCGGGGCGGTGCTGGCTTTGGGGTTGCTCGATGGCTTGGACCGTCCTTGCATTGGGGGGCCATTCCTGGGGTTAGCGCCCCGTACCGTCTTGGTGGATATGGGCAGCAACATAGATTGCCGGCCTGGAATGCTCCTCAATTTCGCTGCTTTGGGCGTCGTCTTCGCACGTAAGTTTTTGGAGATACCGGACCCGAAGGTTGGTCTGCTCAGCGTGGGTTCTGAAACCGCCAAAGGCAACCGCCAAGTACAGGAAAGCCACCAGCTTTTCCAGGACAGCCACCTCAATTTTGTGGGCAATGTTGAAGGGATGGACTTTTTTACCCAAAAGGCGGATGTCATTGTATGCGACGGGTTCGTCGGAAATATCCTGATGAAATACACCGAAGGCCTTGGTAGCGCTTTATTCCCGTTCCTGGAAAAAGAGCTTTCATCTCGTATGTCCCCGGAAGAGGTGCGCTCCTTCGCAGCTTCTTTGTGGCATATGATGAACCTCCCTAGAACCATGGGAGGACCTCTATTCGGTGTGAACGGCGCCGTGGTTTTGGGTCATGGTTCGTGCAAAGGCGACGAAGTGGCCGGAGCCATCAATACGGCGACAAGGTACGTGCAACTGGGGATGGTAGAAAGCATGCGGGAAGAACTGGCGAAAATGAACAGGCAAGAGGCCCCTTCTAACTTCAATTAAGGGCGTTACCGAGAAACGGCGCTTGCAAGACATCACTCCCTCCCGGGAAAAAGGATTATGGCAATCCATAGCAAGGTAGATTCCACCGGTTTCTCCCTGGATGTTGCATGGCCGCAACTGAACTAGACGGACGAGTTGCGTTGGTGACCGGCGCTTCCCGAGGCATCGGCGCATCCATCGCCTTAAGCCTGGCCAAAGCTGGCGCCAAAGTAGGGATCAATTACAACACCAGCCGCGATGCTGCAGAAAAAGTGGTGGAAAAGATCGAGGCAAACGGCGGAGAAGCACTACTGTTGGAGGGGGACGTAGCCGAGGAATCGTCCGCCGGGTCCGTGGTAAAGCGGGTGTTGGAGCAGTGGGGACAGATCGATATTCTGGTCAACAACGCCGGCATTAACCGGGACCGGTTGCTACTACGGATGAGCCTTGAAGACTGGGACACTGTGCTGGACGTGAACCTTCGGGGTACCTTTATCTGCTCAAAATTAGTCATGCCGCAGATGATCAAACAGCGCAGCGGTAGAATCGTCAATATATCCTCGGTAGTCGGCTTAAGCGGCAATCCGGGCCAAGCTAACTACGCTGCCGCCAAGGCGGGCCTGATCGGATTCACCAAGGCCGTCGCCCGGGAAGTCGCCTCCCGCAACGTGACCGTCAATGCTGTCGCGCCCGGTTTCGTCACCACCGGCATGGTGGACAGCCTGTCCGAGGAAACTCAGAAAAAAATTCTGGGCAGGATACCCATGGGCCGGTTCGGGACTGCGGAAGATGTGTCCCATGCGGTGCTATTTCTGTGTAGCGACGGTGCTGGATACATCACCGGCCAAGTACTGACCATCGACGGCGGAATGATCGCTTAGCCTCTCGGAATTACACCAACCGCGCCCCTCGGCCTTCTACTATCCAACATAGCCGCCAACATTAGCTATCGCCTTGTTTTCTCTTTGAGCGCCGCTACCCCGCACCGCTAGAATTTAATCTATACTGATCAAAGCCCCGGAAGTTTTAGGAACGCTTATTTCGATAATTGTTTTAGACACTGCTATCTATTGCAGATCAACAACTCCAGGTAAAAAATGTAGGGACCAGAAGTGACCACCTGACATCGCAGACTGGGAAGAATTCTCCAACGAAATCCCCATTCGGCATTCACTCCACTTAAAATAATTTACGGGAATTTAAACTACCGGAGGAAGAAATGGCCTTCGCCGCAACTGCTAAATTTCGCAAAATGCTCTCGGAGCCGGGAATTATCGTTGCCCCTGGGGCCTATGATTGCCTTACCGCAACCATTATCCAACAGACCGGGTTTCCGTCTGTCTACATGACCGGGGCTGGCACTTCAGTGGCCCGCTTGGGATACCCGGATTTGGCCCTTGCCACTATGACGGAGATGCTGGGCAGCGCATCCGACATTGCCAGTGTAGTCGATGTGCCGGTTATTGCCGACGCCGACACCGGCTATGGAGGTATCCTCAATGTGCAACGGACCGTGCGCCAGTACGAACGCACCGGTGTGGCGGCCATCCACATTGAAGACCAAGAATTTCCCAAACGATGCGGCCATCTAGATGGCAAACGTGTCATCCCGGTAGAAGACATGGTGCAAAAAATCAGGGCTGCCGTGGACGCCCGCACCGACCCCGATTTCACCATCATCGTGCGCACTGACGCACTGGCGGTGACCGGTTGGGACGACTCCATGCGCCGCTGCGATGATTATATTAAAGCGGGAGCCGACGTATTATTCGTTGAAGCCCTGCGAACGCCAGAAGAAGCCGAACGGGCAGCCAAGAGCCTGGGCGTGCCATTGCTCTACAATTATGTGGAAACCGGCAAGTCACCCTTGATACCAGCTCCCGAACTGGAAGCTCTGGGGTTCAAAATAGTAATCTTTCCCGTCAGCGCCCTGCTCACGGTCTGCCGTGTGGTCACCGATGTAATGCAAGAACTGAAGCAAAAAGGGACCACATCGCACCTTCTGGGCAACATGGTAAACGTGGAAGAGTGCTTCAATATCGTGGGCTTGGACGCAATGCTGGCCAAGGATGCCCATTATACGGTTGAACCTCAAGCCGCTTTGTAAAACGCCTCCAAGCTTAATTAGGCTAATCAAAGAGATAATTCAAATTGTTGGGTGGGTTAAATCATGGCCAACGTGGTACTTGTGGTCGACATGGTACGTGGGTTCCTAGAGCCGGGGCACAACCTGTATTGCGGGGACGAAGCCCGGAAAATCGTGCCCAATGTTTATGAGTTGCTGGTCCGGGAGACGGAGGCGGGCTCACACGTATTGTTCATATCCGACCACCATGATCCCGACGACTTGGAGTTCCGGCTATTCCCGGTCCACTGCGTTAAAGGCACTTCAGAACCTGATGTGATCCCGGAGCTATCCCGGTTTGTGACTGATGAAAACGTGGTTCCCAAGAACCGCTATAGCGGGTTCTTCAATACCGACCTCGATCAGCGGCTACATCGCTTGCATCCCGACAAGCTGGTGCTATGTGGTGTTTGCACCGACATTTGCGTCCTGCACACCACATCCGATGCTCGCAACCGGGACTATCCGGTGGAAGTGCCCGCAAATTGCGTGGCGTCTTTCGACCAAGACGCTCACGGTTGGGCTTTGCGGCACTTGGAGAAAATCCTTGGCGCGATAGTGGTCCAAGCCTGACATGGTTGCCAGAACCTACGATATTATTACCGTCGGCGGAGGAATTGCCGGGGCTTCCCTTGCCAAGGTCATGACTGAGAAAGGCGCGAAAGTGCTCGTGTTGGAGCGAGATTCTGTTTTCCGCGACAGAGTGCGAGGCGAGGCCATCATGCCCTGGGGCACAGCCGAAGCCAAAGAATTAGGATTGTACGAAACCTTCATAGCGTCGGGAGGGCGTGATCTGCCTTGGTGGGACGGTTACCAAGGCACCGAGCGCACAAGTCACCGTGACCTGACCGCTACCACCATCCCAAAGGAACCAGTAACGGCCTTTCATCATCCGACTGCTCAAGACTATTTGATACAGGCAGCCGCTGACGCCGGGGCGGAAATCCGCCAAGCGGTCAGGGTCTTGGGTGTCAAAACGGGGGATTCTCCCCAAGTGCTTGCGGAAGTGGACGGAGAAGAGACGGAGTTTCGGGCCAGGTTGGTCGTCGGAGCGGATGGGCGGGATGCGCCGTTTCGCGGGTGGGCGGGTTTCAACGTCCAGCGTGACCCCGGTCACACGCTGGTGGCGGGTCTCTTGTTGGATCAGGTGTCGATTGCAGACGACGCATCTCACGCCTGGCTAAATTCTGATCTCGGCCTTTGGGTCTTGATTTTCCCTCAAGGCGGAGGCCGTGTCAGGGGCTATGTTTGTTATGGCGAGGCCGCCGGATTTCGTTTGACCGGCGATAGGGACATCCCCCGCTTTCTTGAGCAATCCATTAACGCCGGTATGTCCGAGGGAATTTACGCCAACGCCAAGCCAGCTGGGCCTTTGGCGACATTCGATGGTGCGGCCTCGTGGGTTGACCATCCCTATCGTAACGGCATTGCGTTAATTGGCGCAGCCGCAGGCGCCACCGACCCAACATGGGGTCAAGGATTATCTCTGTCCCTCCGGGACGTTCGAGTACTGCGAGACGCCCTACTCCACGACGAAAACTGGGACGTGGCCGGGAACTCCTATGCCGAAGAACACAACCGATATTTTAAGGTCATCCATGACGTCGAGTTGTGGGAAACCGAGATTTTAATGAAAGCCGGGGAAGAGGCGGACGCTCGCCGGAAAAAAGCCTTCGCAGCATGGCGGGAAGACCGAACTCGACAACTGGACGTGATGCTCAGCGGACCGATTCCATTCGTGGATGAAACAACAAAGAGGCGGTTCTTCGGCGATGAGTAGGGTCTCGCCCAGACTGATTTCGCAGGCCTGCCCTGCTCTTATCTACCTCGCTTAGCCGCCCAGCGCTCCGCCGATAATGGCCTCGGTCACTTCATCCTCGGTCATGCCCAAGATATCCCGCATTACCTCTTCATTGTGTTGACCCAGCACCGGCGCAGGGGTTCGGGGGCCGCTGTCGTAACCGCTAATGCGGAATTGGTGGCCGGGGTAGGGAATAGTTCCCATTTCCTGGTGATCCAGCGGTCGGAAGAACCGGCGATGAGCCAATTGAGGGTCTTCCTGGAGGTCGCTGCTCCGCTGCACAACTCCCGCTGGCACGCCCTCGGAAAGCAAGGTTTCCATCACCGTTTTTGGCGGCATGGATTGCGTCCACTCGCTTAGCTTGCCCTCAATCTGATCTTGGTTGGCCAGACGCCCCGTTGCTTCGTCGAACCTTGAGTCCTTGGCCCAATCCGGCTCGCCCATCGCACGGCGCAGCCCAGCCCATTGCTGGTCGTCCTCCACGGCAATGGCGCACCATTGATCGTCTCCCTGGCACGGGAACGCGCCATGGGGAGCAGAGGAGTCGGACCTGTTGCCTTGCCGGGTGACCGAGCGGCCACTAACGTCGTAGTCAATCAACTGGGGCGCAAGGAAATGGAGGCCCATCTCCAACTGGGCGGCGTCGATGAGTTGACCCACACCGGTCCGCCGACGGTGGTCCAAGGCCGCCATCAAAGTGACGGCTAGAAATCGAGGAGAAATCGTGTCGGTGTAGGCTGTCCAAGGGCCATCAGGAGGAAGGTCTGGCCAACCAGTGACTTCGTAATAGCCTGCGATGGAACCGGCGTGAAACCCGAAGCCAGCAAAGCTGGCAGCAGGGCCGGTCTGCCCCATCAGGCAGGTGCTGGCCATAATTATCGAAGGGTTGAGTGTACGGGCGGTCTCGTATCCGATGCCCAAGCTGTCGACAGTTCCGGGAGTAAAGCTTTCGGTGAAAACGTCGGCCCAAGCGATTAACCGATGGGCTATAGCGACGCCGGCAGGGCTTTTCAAGTCCAGGGTAATTCCGTACTTGGAGGTGTTGTAGTCGGCGAAAAACTGGGTGCGGTTGGGGCCCGGAACACCGTCTTTAAATGGTCCAGCCACCCTCAATATGTCCAGAGGGCTGTTGGTTTCCACTTTGACCACGGTTGCCCCATGGTCGGCCAAGTACTTGGTTGATATGGGACCAACGCCGACCCAAGAAAAGTCGGCTACCTTGATTCCTTCGAAGGGCAGTGTGTCCGGCATCTGAACCTCTAAATTTATTGGCCCGTGCTTTTTTATTGGCCCATGGTTCCAGTTATCCCTTGGCCTGACCCATGGCGGCGTCGATCTGGCTTGCAGACAGGCCCAGCATATCGCCCAGCACTTCCCCGTTGTGCTCTCCCAGCCTTGGGGGCCAGCGACGGACCTTCATCGGCGATTGGGTGAGGTTGGCAAAAAGCCCAGGCACCCTGGCCTCGTTTCCGTTGGGCAGCGGAGCCGTAAGCCAATAACCTCTTTCTTCTAAGTGACGGAACCGAGATAAATCCTCAATGTTGCTCACCGGCGCCATGGATACTCCCTCGGCCAGCCCCTGCTCAAGCAACTGGTTCTTTGTTTTATTCCGGACGTACCCGCTGACGGCCTCCAGAACTTCTTCAATCGTGTGAGCCACCGGTTGCTGTTGTAGAAGCTTGAAGTGGTACATGGGCCATTCTTCCGCAGCGAGCCAGTCTTCGGGAACAATACCGTCACGCACGCACCATTCGACCAATTTGGAGAGTGCGCCGCCGATGGGGAATATCACCACGTAGCCGTCGGCGCACTCGTGGACCAAGCGGAAGGTGACGGTCCCTAGTTGGATTGTGTTGCCGCCCCGGTTGAAATCCCGCCCTTGGACCGAGTGAGCGACCATTCCTTGCAGCATAGTCCAAATCAAGGCGGTTTGAGCGGAAACATCAACAAATTGGCCTTGGCCGGTACGCAGCATGAGGGCATGGGCAGTCATCGCTCCCACGGTCGCTTCCATCGACGCATGGAGCCATGCTTGGGGCAGGGACAAGCGTACAGGGGCGCGATCCGGGTGCCCTTGGAGGCTCATGGGGCCGCCCATGGCCGCCAGGGTAAGGTCGCTGGCGGGATAATCCGCATGGGGCCCATCTTGGCCAAAGGGTGTTATAGCCAGGTATACAATACGCGGATTAGCCCTACTCATGGCTTCAAAACCCAGCCCTCTCTGAGCCATTTCACCGGGCCGGGCCGACTCTATGATGAAGTCGGCTTTTTCCGCCAAAGCGAATAGAGCGGTGCGACCGGCCTCTGTCTCCAAATCGAGGGTGATGCTACGCTTATTGCGGTTGAAGGCATAGTATTGGAGGCTTCTCTCGGCCTCCGGGGCGTCATCCAACAACGGTCCTAGCGCCCTGCTTGGCGAGCCTCCCGGCGGCTCCACCTTGATAACGTCGGCACCCATGTCGCCCAGCGCCATGCTCGCCAACTCGCCCTTTTCGTCGGTCAGGTCCAAGACCATGTAGGGACTGAGCATTTCGTTCCTTTCACGCCCCGTTATTGATTGACTACTCTAGGGCTCCTGCAATTGTGGCCTCGGTGATTTGATCGTCGGTCATACCCAGCAGGTCCTTCAAAATCTGCTCGTTGTGTTGGCCAAAGACCGGGGCCGCAAAGCGGGGGCCATGGTCGTAGCCACGAATATCAAACATATGACCGGTATGAGGAACCCGTCCTACTTCGGGGTCGTCGAGTTCAGGAAACATTCTCCGGTGAGCCATTTGGGAATCTTGGAATAGGTCACTACTTCGCTGGACCACGCCTGCGGGCACCCCTTCCGCTTGGCAGAGCCGCATCGCTTCTTGCGGTGGCAACCCAGCAGTCCATTGGGAGATGTATCCGTCAATCTCGTCATGGTTCTTCAAACGCCCGGGGTTGGTGGCGAAGCGGTCGTCCGCTGCCCAATCAGGGTTGTCGAGGACCCTTCGCAAGCTGGCCCACTCTTCATCACTTTCTATGGCGATAGCGCACCATTGATCGTCGCCAGCGCAGGGGTACGCCCCTTGAGGCGCAGCCACACTCGACCGATTTCCGTTACGAGTCACCTGACGACTATTTGCGGTGTAATCTAAAATCTGCGGCGACAGGAATTGCAGTCCCATCTCCAACTGGCTGGCGTCGATGTATTGGCCTTGGCCGGTACGGCGCCGGTGGTCCACAGCCGCCATAATTATCGCCGACAGAATTCTGGGAGTCACGGCATCGGTGTAGGCTGTCCAAGGGCCGTCCGGCGCAAGGTCCGGCCATCCTGTGATGTCATAAAATCCGGCCACCGCTCCGGCGTGGAACCCATAACCGGCGAATTGCGACGCAGGCCCGGTCTGTCCCATGAGGCAAGTGCTGACCATGATTATTGAAGGGTTGAGCTGCCGGGCCGTATCATAGACTATTCCGAAGCCCGTCATGGTCCCGGGGGTGAAGCTTTCAACGTAAACGTCAGCCCAGGATATCAAGCGTTTAGCGATTTCAGTTGCTTCAGGAGTCTTTAGATTCAGGGAAATTCCCAGCTTAGAAGTATTGAAGTCGCTGATCGCATGGATCCGGGTGGGTGCGGCCTCGCGGTTTTTAAACGGACCTAGGCTATGGGTGATGTCGGGGCGGGTCAATGATTCCACCCGCACTACGGTGGCGCTGTGATCGGCCAGATATTTGGTGCTGGTGGGTCCAACCCATACCCAGGAAAAGTCGGCAATCTTTATCCCATCGAATGGCAGCTTTCCTGAAGAAGTCATCTTCTATCCCTTTTGGCCGCTGGCGGCGGAGATTTCCGCTGGCGTGAGCCCCAGCATGTCGCCCAGGATCTCCTGGTTGTGTTGGCCCAATGTCGGCGCCCAATGGCGAACACCCCGCAGGCCTGGCCAACACCCCTGGCGCCCGTACCTGGTTACCGTTGGGCAATGGAGCCGTGAGCCAGTATCCCCGCTCCTCCAAATGGCGAAAACGAACCAAGTCCTCTGACGTGCTCACCGGCGCCATGGTGACACCTTCCCGAAGCCCCAACTCCAATAGCTCGGCTTTGGTCCGGAGTTTCAGATAGCGGCTAATGGCGTCGACCACCTCGTCCAATTCGTAGTGCAACTTGTTTTGTTGGAACAGGTTCCTTTCGTAAATAGGCCAGTCCTCACCGTCGATCCATTCTTTGGGCACGATTCCGTCGGCCACCAGCCAGTGGACCATTTTGGTCATTGTGGCGCCGGAGGGTAGCATAACCAAGTGGCCATCGGCGCATTCGTACACCAAGGGCACGCTTAGCGACCCCAACTGGAGGACCGAGCCTCCGCGGTTGAAGTTGGACCCTTGAATCTGATGAGCGATTCGTGCGTGTAGCATGGACCAGAAAATAGCGGTCTGGGCGGATACGTCCACAAACTGGGCTTCTCCCGTGACCAGCATCCGCGCGTGGGCAGTAAGCGCGCCCACCAATGCTTCGACGGAGGCATGGAGCCAAACTTGGGGCACGGTAATGCGCACCGGGGCCCGATTTGGGTCCCCCTGCACGCTCATCTGGCCCCCCATGGCCGCCAGGGTCGGATCGTTTTCGGCGAAATTCGCGTAAGGGCCATCCTGGCCGAAGGGCGTGATAGCCACGTACACGATTCGCGGGTTCGCTTGCCTGAGGGTTTCGAAACCGATGCCGAGACGGTCCATCCCTCCCGGAGGTGCGGACTCGATTATGAAGTCCGCCTTCTCAGCCAGGGCCTTTAGAGCATTGCAGCCGGGTTCACAGTTCAAGTCCAGGGTCACGCCCCGTTTGTTACGGTTAAAGGCAAAGTATCTAAGGCTCCGCTCATGCTCCGGTGCGCCGTCCAAGAAAGGTTCCAACGTCCGGCTCCTAGAGCCTTCGGGCGGCTCAATTTTGATGACGTCGGCACCCAGGTCCCCCAGCAACATGCTGGCAAACTCTCCCCGGTCGTCTGTAATATCCAGAACAATATATGGACTGAGCATTAGCTTCCATGCCTTTTTATAGGAGTGGAGCGAGAGTGGCGCGATTATAGCATAGGCGTCCTTGATATAGCAGGAAGCAAACGGGTATCATGAGGACATAACCGAAGTATGGTCATGGTTGCCCCGAGCTGGCGATTTTGTAAGCTGACGGGAATGTGAAAAGGAATGCTTTACCGCACATATCGTTACTCCCAATGGGATGGCACCCAGCGAATTTTTGACATCGGCGCCGATGCGCTTATGGACCAACTCTCCGATGAGCTGTTGAAGCAAGGCGACATGATGAAGGCTTTGCGGGAGCTATTTCGCAACGGTGTCCAAAACCAGAACGGCCAGCAGATGACAAGCCTGAGGGACCTGATCGACCAGCTGAAAAATAAACGCCGGGAACAGCTTCAACAATACAACATGGATTCGGTTGTCGACGACCTGAAAGAACGCTTGGAAGACATTGTCCGTACCGAGCGGGAGGGCATCGACCGTCGCCTTCACGAAGCCGACCAGCAAGTGTCGGAAGATCACAGTGAAGATCGACAACAGCAAGAGAAACTACTTCAGTTGCTCCAGCAGCGAGCTCAGCGGAACAAAGAACGCTTGGACGATCTGCCAGAAGGCGTCGGTGGGCAGATTCAGCAATTGATGGAATACGACTTCATGGATCCTGAGGCCCAACAGAAGTTCCAAGAACTGCTGGACATGCTCAAATCCCAGATGGCCCAGAACCTCTCCCAGCAAATGCAGCAGCAGATTCAAGGGATGTCCCCCGAAGATATGGCTGCAATGCGGGAAATGATGAACCAACTCGGCCAGATGATGCGGGACAAAATGGATGGCCGGGAGCCGGATTTTGACGGCTTCATGCAGCAGTTTGGGTCCATGTTCGGCCCCAACCCGCCGCAGAGTTTCGACGAACTTATGGAACACCTGCAACAGCAGCTATCCCAGATGCAATCCATGATGGAAAGCATGTCCCCCGAAATGCGGCGGGAACTGGAAGACGCCATGAATGCGGCAATGGACCCCGCTACTCAACAGGCCATGGCCCAGTTGGCTTCATTGATGGAGCAAATGATGCCCATGGACGAGTTGCGCCGCCAATATCCCTTCCTTGGCGACGACAGCCTGACCATGGACCAAGCCATGGAAATGATGCGCAGAATGCAAGAACAGGACCAACTGGAAGAGGCCTTGCGGCAGGCAATGCGCACGGGAAACCTGGAGGACGTGGACCCGGACAAACTCGCAGAGATTTTGGGAGATGAAGCGCGAAAGGCCTGGGAAGAAATGGACCGGTTGCGCCAGCTTCTGAAAGACGCTGGTTACGTTACCGACGACGATAAGATGGACTTGACCGCCAGGGGCATTCGCCGCATCGGCCAGAAGGCGCTGCGCGAAGTATTTGTACACCTGAAAAAAGACCGCATGGGCAATCACCTGATGGATACCAGGGGCGCCAACGGAGACCTGCTGGGTGAAACCAAGCCCTATGAGTTCGGCGACCCGTTCCAGATTGACCTGCAAACGACGGTAAAGAATGCTGTCCTGCGCTCCGGGGCTCAAGTGCCTGTGAAGCTGAGTCCCGAGGACTTTGAAGTCTACCGCACCGAGCATATGACCCGCACCTCCACGGTGGTGCTGTTGGACCAAAGCCGGTCCATGGGCCTGTTCAACAACTTCCAGGCCGCCAAGAAAGTGACCCTTGCCCTGATGGCGCTGATTCGGACCCAATATCCCCGGGACACTCTCCACATCATCGGCTTCTCCGATTATGCCATGGAAATTAAAGAGGACGACCTAGCCAAGATCAGTTGGAACGCATGGGTGTCGGGCACCAACCTGCATCACGCTTTGATGCTCTCTCGGAAGCTGCTATCGAAAGAGAAGGGCGGCACCCGCCAGATTCTATGCATAACCGATGGAGAACCGACCGCTCACTTGGAAGGAGACAGGGCTTTCTTCAGCTACCCGCCCAGCTACAGGACCGAGCAGGAAACCCTTAAAGAGGTTAAACGCTGCACCCAGGAAGATATTGTCATCAACACCTTTATGCTGGAGAACAACTACCAACTTGTTAACTTCGTTGAGCGGATGACCCGCATTAACCAAGGCCGGGCATTTTACACCAGCGCCTCCAACTTGGGCGAGTTTATGCTGGTGGACTACGTAAACAACCGGCGCAAACGAATAGCGGCTTAGGGCAGGTAGCGGCTGTTCACCGTGCATGGGGCGGCGATGGCCGGAACCCCCTCGGTCCCCCTTTAAAAAGGGGGAAGTGTTGACTTTTAGTATGACCTGCCTGTGCCAGGGTTCCTCCTTCAAAACAAGGACGATGCTGGCATCAATCCCGAAGGGTCGGAATTCAATTCCCACTTTCGCAAAAGGGGGATACAGAGGGATTTCCCCTGAGTCCCAAAACAGCCGCACCACGCTCTAGCACTGAGGCCATTGCGTTTGCGTTTGTAACGTCGTCGTCAAGAATACCTGGGATGATTCAGAAATCGCTCACGAGTCCGTGCAGGAGAGGTAACTTCAAATAGCAGAATTGGAATATCCTAGAAGCGGCTCCAACCAGAATGATTTTTGTTGGTCTAATTCACATAACCATCTTCCCCGCGAATGTAAATCCTGATAACATGTTAAATAATCGAACCTAGAGTAGTACGACGAAGGTTTCAGGGCTGTTCCAGTGAGGACGGCCTAGCTTTTAAGACAGTCCAGTGAGGCTGACAAAGTGGAGTACCCTAAGTCAGGTCGGACAACCACAATGTGGCGGCCCTTGACTTCGGAGCCCCTTGCCAGCTTGCGCAAGGGGTTTTTTGATGCTTAACTTGATCGGGATCAAAAGCCAAGCGGGAGCGGCATAAGCACGCTATGGCCCAAAATCCCGCTTCCGAGCGCCAGGTAATGAGCCAGGACGATGTTCGCCGAGCGTTGGCCCGGGTAGCCCATGAAATATTGGAGCGCAACCGGGGCGCTCAAGACTTGGTCCTAGTGGGTATTTATACCCGGGGGGTGCTGCTGGCAAACCGATTGGCGGCGAACATAGGCAGGTTCGAGGGCAGTGAGGTTCCAGTGGGCGCATTGGACATTAGCCTTTACCGTGACGACCTGCAGGAACGCTCCCGCCCCGTCTTGCGCCCCACCAACATACCCGTAGCAATAAGCGGCAAAAGTGTGGTGCTAGTGGACGACGTCCTATACACGGGCCGAACCATCCGCGCCGCTATGGATGCGTTGAACGACTTTGGACGGCCCAAACAAATCCAGTTAGCCATTCTGTTGGATAGAGGACACCGCGAGTTGCCCATCCGGGCCGACTACGTGGGACAGAATATTCCCACCGCTTCCGACGAAGTTGTGAAGGTGCGCATGGTAGAAATGGATGGTGTGGATGAAGTTGCAATCCTGCGTTCCAATGCGTTCAGGGACTCTAGGTAAAAATTGACGAGCGGAACATCAGCCAAAATCCCGTTTTCGGAGGCTCCAATTATCTGGGCTAGAGCTATTTGGGCTACGGTTACTTGGGCTACAGCTATCGGATGGAGGACTGTGGAGCATGAGCACGTCTCAAGCAATTGATACCGCCTCGCTAGTTACCGCAGCGGAATTGCTTAATCTACCGCCCCGAAAACACGTGCTGGATTTGGACGATTTCTCGCCCAAAGAAATCTCGGCGGTTATCGAATCGGCCAAAGGAATGGCCGAGGTTTTGGGCCGTGACATCAAAAAGGTGCCAGCCCTTCGGGGCAAAGTAGTCGTGACTTTGTTCTACGAATCCAGCACCCGCACGCGCATATCCTTCGAAGAAGCGGGAAAGGTGCTGAGCGCCGATGTTATCAACATGACGTCCTCCGCCAGCAGCGTGGAAAAGGGCGAATCCCTGCTGAACACGGGTCTCACCCTCCAAGCGATGGGCGTCGACGTAATCGCCATCCGCCATCCATTCTCGGGCGCTCCCTACTTGCTGGCCCGACATTTGGACCGGGTGGGAATAATTAACGCCGGCGATGGGGTTCATGCCCACCCCACTCAAGCCTTACTGGACCTTTACACCGTCCAAGACAAATTGGGCGGAATAAATGGCCTAAAAGTAGTAATAGTCGGAGACGTGCTCCATAGCCGGGTCGCCCGGTCCAACATTTGGGGTTTCTCCAAAATGGGCGCTAAAGTCGTCGTCTGCGGACCAGCCACATTGCTGCCTTTGGACCTGCTCCACCTCAACAGTGCGGACGAGTTTCCGGAAGAATTAGCCTCGGTCGAGGTGCTTACCGATCTAGACCAGGCAATCCGGGACGCCGATGTGGTGATGGCCCTGAGGTTGCAGTCGGAAAGGCAAGACGCCGGATTTTTACCCAGCCTTAGGGAGTACATACGTCGTTGGCAAGTAACTGATGAGCGTTTGTCCAAAGCCAAGCCGGGCGTATTGGTGATGCATCCAGGCCCGATGAACGAAGGAATCGAAATTAGTTCCAGCATCGCCCACGGAGGGAGTTCAGTCATCGAGGAACAGGTCACCAACGGTGTCGCCATACGCATGGCCCTGCTGTACCAACTCTGTGCGGGGCGGGGGTAAATTGGCTTCCGGAGCAATCTTAATTAAAAACGGTCGCGTCATAGACCCGGGCCGAAAACTTGATCAAGTTGCCAGCGTATTGGTGCAGGACGGCCTGATTTCGATGATTGGCGGAGCAGCTTCGTCCGGTCAAATACCCGATGATCAAGTTCCGGAGGGCTGCAAAATTATCGAAGCTACGGGGCTGGTTGTCAGCCCTGGGTTCATAGATATTCACTGCCACCTTCGGGAGCCTGGCTTCGAGTACAAGGAGACAATTGCCACCGGCACTCGGGCCGGGGCCCGCGGCGGTTTTACTTCGCTGTGTTGCATGCCCAATACCGAGCCACCCATCGACAATGCCGCTGTGGTCGACCTAATTCGCCGTCGTAGCCGGGAAGACGCTGTTGTTCGGGTACATCCTATCGGTTGTGTGACCAAGGGCCGGAAAGGGAAGGAACTGGCCGAGATGGAAGAATTGGCTTCGTCCGGCGTTGTAGCCTTCAGCGACGACGGCGACCCTATTTTCGATGCCAACCTAATGCGCTTGGCTCTCACCTATAGCGCCGACCTGGGAATACCCATTACCAACCACTGCGAAGAGCATTCGTTGTCCCGGAACGGGGTAATGGCAGAGGGTTGGATTGCAACCCGTTTGGGCCTGCCCGGTATACCAGCGGCCGCCGAGGAAGCCATGATGGCCCGGGACATATCTTTGGCTGAGTTGACCGGAGGGCGCCTGCACTTGGCGCACATCACCACTGCCGGGGCGGTGCCGCTTTTGCGCCAAGCCAAGGAAAGGGGCGTGACTGTGACCGCGGAGGTCTGTCCGCACCACCTGACGATAACCGACCAGTGGGTTTTGGGAAACAGAGGGTCCGAGACCGGCGGAGCTTCCATCTTCGCTTATGACACTTCAACCAAAGTCTATCCACCGCTACGGAGCCGGAAGGACTTGGAGGCCTTGTCCGAAGCTCTGGCTGATGGGGTCATAGATTGCATCGCCACGGATCATGCCCCTCACGAACTGGTCAGCAAGCAGGTAACCTTCAACGAAGCGGCCTTCGGTATTAGCGTCCTCGAGACGGCGCTAGGCTCATCACTCCAATTGGTTCACTCGGGCAGAATGACGCTCAATGCTTTGGTTGAGCGGATGACGGTTGGACCTGCCCGTGTGTTGGGACCAGCCTTCGATGATTTCGCCACTTTAGAGCCGGGAACAACCGGTGATATTGTGGTTTTCGATCCGGTCCTCGAATGGGAAGTTGACCCTCTACAGTTCAAGTCCAAGGGCAAAAACACGCCATTGCGAGGCACAATGTTAAAAGGGAAGGTAATAACGACCATAGTGGAAGGGAAAATAGTGTATACAACGGCGGTAAGCTAAACGCTGATGGCTGAAATCTACTCAAAAGCGTATCTGGTGCTGGAAGATGGATCTGTCCATGTAGGGGAAACTTTCGGCGTCAGCGTTGAAACCGACGGGGAAGTGGTGTTTAACACCAGCATGACAGGTTACCAGGAAGTGCTCACCGACCCCTCCTACGCTGGCCAGTTGGTTACCCTCACTTATCCTCTGGTTGGCAATTACGGAATCAACCAGAAAGACTACGAGTCCAACCGCATACAAGTATCCGGGTTAATCGTCCGGGAGCACTGCGACCTTCCCAGCCATGGGCTAAGCGAGCATACTCTGCACGAGTACCTATTCTCCCAGGGCATTGCGGGCTTGAGCGGCGTGGACACCAGAGCGATCACCCGCCGTTTGCGTAGCCAGGGCGTGATGATGGGGCTCATTACCCAAGAACAGCCTGAAACAGCGCTGAAGAAACTGGCCAAACTGTCACGCTACGACGATGTGGACTACGTAAGCACGGTCACGACGCAAGAAATATACGACTGGGACGATATCTCAACCGAGCCAACCCAGGAGCCCGCCAAATACAAGGTTTTGGTGATCGATAGCGGGCTAAAATACAACATACTTAGGTTGCTGAGGCAGCGGGGCTGCCAGGTAATTGCGGTGCCTGCGGACACTTCTGCCGAAGATATGCTGGCCATGAGCCCTTCGGGAATCCTGTTTTCGCCGGGACCGGGCGACCCCCAGGTTCTGGATTACTTGGTGAACAACGTCAGCAAACTGCTGGGCCGGGTGCCGGTAATGGGCATCTGCTTGGGCCACCAGATTGCGGCTCGGGCTCTGGGGGCCAAAACCTACAAGCTTAAGTTCGGCCACCGTGGACCCAACCACCCGGTGCAAGACGTAGACACTGGTCGGATTTACATAACTGCCCAAAATCACGGGTATGCCGTGGATGCCGACTCCCTTCCCCAAGGGTTGGAAGTGTCTCACCTGAACTTGAACGACGGTACTATTGAAGGACTGAGGCACACCGCCATGCCCCTGTTCACAATCCAGTATCATTCGGAGGCTTCTCCCGGACCCAGGGACAACGAGTATCTCTTCGATAGGTTTCTGCAAATGATAGATAGTTTTGAGAGTTAGAGCGATTGGAGGAATGACAAGACGGGGCATGTTAAGACTAGGGATGACATAATCGTGACTGGGATGCGAAAACTGGAATGTTTTGGCATCCGAAAGCGTGGAACTCGAGACAACTGGCTTGCTATGATTTCTAAGTTAATTCCGGGCGGAGGCTCAGAAAAGTTGGGCCAAGTCCGACTGGCTTAAATTACTTAGCCATTTTTTGGAGTTCACAAAAATCAACCCAATAGTCTTAAATTCTTCGGAGGTAACTGAATGTCTTCCTTCATCATGAGCATGTTGGAGGAGGGTGTGGAGGTGGCGGTACCATCGGATCTAAACGCAATCGTTTCCATGTTGGACCGGGAAGTTCCTCATTTTTCGTGTTTTGGCCACGGCTTCACGGTAACTTCAGGAAAAGGCACCTTGGGAAAGCGTTGGGAACTAATGATCAAGTCGGTAAACCATGCCAAAGGAGACCCCACGCTGTTTTCACTTGGACGTGTCGAATTGGAGAAGCTGGACGACCACTTCGTGAAATTTAGGATCCCGCCCAGGTTTGATAAGGAATCCCCCTCCGCAGAGGAGTCCCAGCGGGTCGATGAATACGACCCCGACGGTCGTATTTTCGGTTCATTCGTCTCGCAAATGTTGAATACGCTTCAACGCTACAACTTTATAAAGTTGCCCGGCGTCTTGCCCGAGGCTTGAGCCATTTCACAAAACAAGTAAATGTCATTCTGAGCAAAGCGAAGAATCTCGTACATAGGCACGAGATTCTTCGGTCGCAATGCGGCTTCAGGATGACATAACGTGCATTATAAATAGGCACGGTTAAATACGCTACGATAATACGTACTGTGCTTACTCTAATGTGCACCAGGCATAACGGAGCACAAGCCAGGAGCCTGCCCTTATTAATACCGGAGAGGATCCGAGAGCGGCTTATGTTCCAGCCGATCTCACAATAAAGAATGGCTTATTCTAGATGCCACTGAGGAGTTGACGATTGGCCTATAGGCCGGAAAAAGTACTTGTCATCGGCTCCGGCCCTATTGTTATTGGCCAAGCGGCCGAATTCGATTACGCCGGAACTCAAGCCTGCAAAGCGCTTCGCGAGGAAGGGGTAATCACCGTTCTCGTCAATTCCAATCCGGCGACCATCATGACCGACCAAGGCATTGCCGACCGTGTCTACATTGAACCCTTGACGGTGGAAGTGCTTGAGCGCGTAATCCAGAAAGAACGCCCCGACGGCATTTTGCCCACACTTGGCGGCCAGACCGGCCTTAACCTGGCGGTAGCCCTAGCCGACGCTGGTGTGTTGGAGAAATACAATGTCCGGATGTTGGGCACTCCCCTAGAGACGATACGCAAGTCCGAGGACCGGGACTTTTTCAGCCAGTTTTTGCAGGAACTCGGCGAACCCGAGCCTGACAACCTATCGGTAACATCCATCGAAGAAGCCCGGACCCACGCTCGGGAAGTTGGTCTGCCTCTAGTAATTCGCCCTGCCTACACACTGGGTGGCACCGGCGGAGGAATTGCCAATACATGGGATGAGTTTGAGGCAATCGTAGCCAATGGGTTAGCCCGGAGCCCCATTTCACAAGTCTTACTGGAACGGTCCTTGGTGGGTTGGAAGGAAATCGAGTACGAAGTAATACGGGACGGCGCCGACAATTGCATTACCGTATGCAACATGGAAAACTTGGACCCAATGGGGGTTCATACCGGGGACAGCATCGTTGTCGCTCCCAGTCAGACCTTGAGCGACAAAGAGTATCAGATGTTGCGCTCGGCTAGCCTCAGGATTATTCGTGGTCTGGGCATTGAGGGTGGATGCAACGTTCAGTTTGCCCTGCAGCCCCACACCATGGTTCGAGAGACCTTGGGGCAGACCGACCTACACCAATCGCCTTACTATGTTATCGAAGTCAATCCCCGGGTCAGTCGCAGTTCGGCCCTTGCCAGCAAGGCGACGGGATACCCAATTGCCAGGGTTGCGGCCAAGATTGCAGTGGGCAAGCGGTTGGACGAAATTCCGAATGCCGTAACAAACCTGACAAATTCCGCCTTCGAGCCAGCCCTTGACTACTGCGTGGTCAAATTCCCGCGCTGGCCCTTTGACAAGTTCCCTCACGGAGACCGACGCACCACCACCCAAATGAAAGCCACCGGTGAAGTAATGGTGATTGACCGTTCCTTTGAGGCTGCGTTGCAAAAAGCTACCCGCTCCTTGGAACTTGGTGGGCGCAGCCTGCTGTGGGAAGACCGCCCTTGGTCTGCTCATGAGGGCTTTTCTCTGGACAATCTTCCCCTGGGGCCCAATGATCTTCGGTTGTGGGCGATAATGGCGGCCCTGCGACGGGATGTGAGGCCGGATACTCTGGTCAGGACTACTCATATAGACCCCTGGTTCATCAGCGCTCTATCCCGAATTGTGGCGATGGAACGACGTTTGCTTTCCGAGGCCTTAACGCCGGACTTGCTGCGTCGGGCTAAGCGAATTGGCTTCTCCGACGAGCAGGTGGGTACCCTGGCCGACATGCTACCGGAGCAGGTGCGCTCCCAGCGCCACCAATGGGACATACGCCCGGTATACAAGATGGTCGACACTTGCGCCGCCGAGTTCGAAGCGGCTACCCCCTACTACTACAGCACTTATGACCAAGAGAACGAAGCCCCACCCTTACCCGGCAAGAAGGCTGTGGTCATTGGCAGCGGTCCCATACGCATCGGCCAAGGAATTGAGTTCGACTACTGTAGCGTCCACGCTGCGTGGGCCCTTTCCCAAGAGGGTGTTTCCAGCATCATGGTCAACTCTAATCCGGAAACCGTCTCCACGGATTTTGACGCCAGCGACCGTCTCTACTTCGAGCCACTGGACGAAGAAGCACTGAGGGACATTCTGGAAAACGAGACGGTGGATGACCAGCCGCCGCCCGTGGTGGTGCAATTTGGCGGCCAGACGGCCATTGACCTTTCCCAGTCTTTGGGCAATGCTGGCCTACCCATTCTGGGATCGAGCGCCGAGGCCATAGACATTGCTTCGGACCGGCATAAGTTTGAAGAATTCATGGTCCGTTTGGGTATCCCCCAACCCCCTGGAGCCACAGTGAGTTCGGTCCAGGAAGCCCTTCTCGTCGCCCAGAACATTGGCTACCCTGCTGTGGTCCGGCCTAGCTACGTGCTGGGAGGGCGGGCCATGGAAATTGTTCAAAACGCTACCGAGCTAATTCGCTATCTTACCGTCGCCTCGGAGATTGCCCCCGACAAACCGGTACTGATAGACCATTATATGGAGGGCAAAGAGTGTGAAGTAGACGCTATTTGCGACGGACAACGGGTACTTATTCCCGGCGTCATGGAGCACATAGAAAGAGCTGGGGTGCATAGCGGAGACTCCATGGCCACCTATCCGGGGTTGAACCTAAGCGACGAAGAGGTCGCCACCATTGTTGATTACACCACACGGATCGGCCTGGCGCTGGAAGTTCGAGGTCTAATGAACGTCCAGTTTGTGATCCAAGGTGGCGCTCCCTACCGAAGTCCCTTCTTGAGCACCGGAGAGAATCAATCGACCACCGTGTATGTTATTGAGGTAAATCCACGGGGCAGCAGGACAATACCTTTCATTTCCAAAGTTACCGGGGTGCCTGTGGTTGGCATCGCCACCCGTGTAATGTTAGGTAAAACCCTGGAGCAGCAAGGTTACGAGGGAGGACTGTGGCCCACCCAGAACCTGGTTGGAATCAAGGCGCCGGTGTTTTCCATGGTGAAACTGGTTGGCGTCGACTGGCACTTGGGACCGGAAATGAAGTCCACCGGCGAAGTCATGGGCATCGACCGCGACTTTCCCAACGCTTTGACCAAGGCGTTGATGGCATCCGGACTCAGCCTGGAAAGAGGAATGGGAGTACTACTTAGCATTGCGGACCAGCATAAGGCAGAGGTAACTTCTCTGGTGCGAGAACTGGGCCAAGCCGGCTGTCAACTATATGCTACCGAAGGAACCGCCGCCATGATCGCCGCCATGGGAATGCCGGTGACCATGACCACCAAGAAAATGAGTGAAGGCCACCCCAACGTTGTTGACGTCATTGAAGACGGCAGTGTTGGGGCCGTGATCAATACGGTCTCGGAAGTTAGTTCGGTATTGCGGGACGGCTATTTGATCCGCCGGGCTGCCGCCGAACGTCAAGTTCCTTGCTTCACATCCCTGGATACGGCCCGGGCCGCCGTCCAAAACCTGCTTATGGAGCATAGCAACTACAGCGTGCAGTGTATAGACGAATATTTGGACGGTGGTTAACTCATCCCGTGTGAATATATCCGATGCCTTCCTAACCCTCATGTAAAGGCTTTTGTCAGACTGTCCGAGGGCTCTGGGTGGTGAGAACCACATGGGTATGCGTCGCTCGTGACGCTGGATTAACGGGACAACAGTTTATGGATTTTTTGTGACGTCGGGTTGTTGCTCAGGCTGCGCAAAGCCAAGTCAGCAAATTGCCATCCCTTCTACGACTCCATCTCCATCTCCCAACCACTGGCCTTGGCCTTGGCTTTTTCATGTGCTAGGATAGGGGCCGCCGCACCTACAATTCAGCCAGAGCAGTTACCCCTCAAGGGGGTGCCACCATTTTTTAATCCAGGAAACCTGCTGCAATCTCTGTCGGTTGTGACCCATACACTACCCGATTCGATAGCCAAAGCGGCGGGGTATGCGTCAGGAACAAGGTTGCCTTTGGAGTTAGACTGTTGGCAGAGCCTGGTAAAAATCGCCCAGTGGCGCGGGCCTGGAAAAATTTGGGCGAAGTTAGGCTGATTTCGGACCTGGTTTGCGAATTCGATCGCGGGGCCAATTTCGCTCGGTGGGCTGAAGATGCCCGGATGAGTAACAATACAGAGAAAGCCGCTTAAAACTATATCGGGTATTCCGTAAGCCTCGTCGCCATGTATTAATTCTTCCAACCAAAGACGGTAGGCGCGATGGTTCGGCGAGCCCTGCTTGTGGGCATAGACCAAAAGGTTAACGTCGAGTAGATCCACCATTCAGTTCCATTATTTCTAGCAGAGCCGCTGAGTCATCAAGGTCGACTCCCGGCTGAAGTACCCCGGGGACAGTTTTTAACCTGATAGGGTCCCTGCGGCTTAGTGTTCGCTTACGGGCTAGCATTTCTCGCAGAGCGTCTTCAATGACCGAGGTGAGGCTGCGGCCCGTGGAAGCGGCGAGCAACTTCGCTTCGGTGAAGAGCTGATCATCTAATCTAACGGTGGTTCTCATACATCAAATCATATATATCTGACATTATTATGTCAAAATTCGATATGTTAACTTCCAGCTACCAGTCCATCTCCATTCCCAGGCCACTGGCCTTGGCTTTTTCATATGCTAGGGCAACGGCCGCCACATCGGCTACTCCCGTGCCCATGAGTTTTGCGTAAATTATCTGCTGGTCATTATCCCGACCCTTGACCTTGCCCGCCACAGCATGGCGCAGTTCTAACAGCTGGCTCCATTGCAGCAGTCCTCGGTCAACGGCGCTGGCCATGTCCCCAGCCTCCACCGTCGCTTGCTCCGAAGAATCGACGAAAATCTTGTCGGCCTTGGCGAAAGTGGCGTCGTCTACTTCCTGGTGGCGCCAGCTAGTGGGTCCCGCGCCGATGACGGTGTTTCCGGCAGTCAGCCATTCACCCTCCAACACCGGTGTTGTGGTTGCGGCTATGCAGATTATTATGTCGCTGCCCTCAACCGCTTGCCGGTTAGTGTCCGCCGCCGCAACTTCAATTCCCAGTGTATCGCCAACAGAGCGAGCGAAAGCTTCCCGCCGTTCGTGGTTGCGGCTATAAGCCGTAATTTTCTTGATGTTCCGTACTTTGGTCACAGCCTCAAGCTGGGTCGGGGCTTGACCGCCGGTCCCTATGATGCCGATGCTCGATGCGCCGGATTTGGCCAAGTGCCTCACAGCAACACCCGAAGTCGCTCCCGTCCTTAGCTGACCCAGTCTGTTGGCCTGGGTGTAGCACAGAAGTTTGCCCGTTTCGGCGTCGTACAGGCTCACCTGAAAGGAATAAACACCCTTCACCACCGTGTAGGTCTTCACACCCAGCATACCCTGATAATGCAGGCCTCCGCCCATCACGGAAAGCATGCCCCCACTAGCAATAATCTTGCGGCGGGCTAGGTTATAGGCTTCGCCGTTACCATAATGACGCTGCATCGTCTCGATAGCGTCAATCATGTCGTCCATGGAAACACATTGACGTACTTCTTCGTCTTTCAAGAATAGAGCCATTTTCGCTAGTCCTCCGGACGATGAAATCCCACCGGCGCAGGTCATCGCCCATTAACTTCGTCTTAAATCCGTCTGTCTTAAGTTCTTCTATTTTGAATCAACCGATTTGAATGAACCAGGTTTTACCCGGACCGCAGGCGGTCGGTTACTACCAATTTCCCTTCGGAGAAAGGCAATTCGGTGAAAGGCAATAGTGTAACCTGGGGCCTGGCCGCTGACAATAATCGTGGGGGGCTGCAGACAATAGACTCGGAGAATCAAGTTTGTTGCAACAATCGGAGCCGCCGCCACGGGCTAACGAAGATTTTTGTTTGGGGCAATTAAAAAGGGGTGTATTGGGGAATCTGGAACGACTGACCGGTCTAATAACCAACAGCGATCGCCCAGTATTGAAGGAATGGGCGCCTGTTAGACCTTATTTCTTATCGAAGAACTCCCGGTTCTTACGGATGTATGGCCGCCATTTGGCGGGAACCGTGAATTCATCGAAGATGGCATTTACCGGGCATACCGACTCGCAGTAGGCACAGTCTATGCAAGTCACCGGGTCGATGAAAAACATTTTGTCGTCTTCAGTAGTTTGGATGCAGTCTACGGGACACACATCCACGCAGGCGGCGTCCTTCACTTCCAAGCAAGGTTCAGTAATGACGAAAGGCATGTTTTCCCGTTGGCTCGAAACTCGATTTCGTGATCGCCTGAATATAAGGCTGAGTTCTTATTGGGGATTTTGAGTCTATACCCAATTTTCAGATTTGTCTTGGTATTTTGTCAAGCTATAGTGTGTGATATATTATATCAAACTCGGCGATGTGTCTTAGGGGGCAGACCGCATGGAACTTCGTGAATTAGTCAGTTTTTACCATGTAGCCCGTCTACGGAGTGTTTCCAAGGCAGCCAGGACATTGGAGTTGGGGCAACCGACCGTCACCACCCATCTACGGAAGTTGGAAGATGAGTTCGGCGTTACACTTTTTGACCGCATTAAGCGGCCCATCCAATTGACGTCCGAAGGTATGACACTGCTGGAGTTGGTAACCCCTGTGGTGGAGGCCGTGGACACCCTCAAAACCCAAATGGACTACTCCGAGCGTCGTGGTTCGTTCGTAGTTGGGGCCTACCCCGATTTGGTTTTGCACCACTTGCCAAAGAGCGTACAGTCGTTCAACTCCGAGTACCCGGATGTCCGGCTGCGACTCTTGGCCCGTTCTTATATGCCTCTGGTGCAACTGGTCAGGTCCGGAGAGGTCGACCTGGCCTTATGCGCACCACCGCCCCCCGACGAGGTATCTCTTGAGTTTGATCGGCTATTCTCCTACAACGTGATATTGATCACACCTCTCGGACACCCCTTGGCGAATAAAACCAATATCGAGTTGAAGGACATCGCCGCTTTTCCGATGATTCTGCCAGGGCCGGGCTCATTGACCAGAATGAAAGTAGAGCAGGCCTTGAAAGCGGATGGCATAAGCTTCGACGTTATCTTGGCTATGGACGATAGTGAATCTATCAAGCGATACGTTGAAATAGGCATGGGCGTGGCCGTCAGCAATGACTTTACTCTCCACCCGGACGATCACTACCGTTTCGGCGTAGTCCGCTTGAACCACATCTTCCCGAGTTCGGAAATCGGCGTATGCACCCTAAAAGGAAAGTTCTTGGGGCGAGCCGTGCGGAACTTCATCGACATCATGGAAGTTGACCTACGTAGATTCCACCCGGAGCCTTGGGTGTGGCCGGAAGCTGCCACCAACGTGAGCCTAATGGCTCCGGCGTCAAGCCGGGATAGGTAACCTCAAAGGCCGGAGCATGGGCTTCGGCGGTCTGGAACCCGTAACATACAGGGGTACAAACCCTGCCATTAAGTAGAAACGCAGGGTTTGTACCCCTGTATCTGCCTAATTCGGGTCTTCCATTTCGGGTACGGGACGAGGGAGAACTTCTCGTACCCGCCGGTCCAAGTAGGACCTGGCCAGCAGCAGGTGCCGGTGGCAAGTTTGGCAGGTTATGCCGATGTCCGCCCCCAATCGCCTTACCTCCCACAGCAACCCTCCGCAAGGGTGGGCTTTCTTCATACGGACCACGTCGCCGATTTTTATATCTAAGGCCATCCCAAACCTTGGTCCATAAGAATCTTGTTGATCGACTGGCGCAGACGGTCGGCTTCGGCCCGTGCCTTCTCAGCGAAATCCGCACCTGTGGACGCGTAAATAATCCCTCGTGAAGAGCTGATCACCGCCAAGCGTCCCCTTTGGTCGGAACCTAAACGTACCGCCGTTTCCAAATCACCTCCTTGCGCCCCAACACCGGGAATGAGAATAGGCATGTCCGGGCAAATCCGGCGGACTGCTTCCAGTTGCTCCGGATAAGTGGCCCCAACCACCAGACCAACGTTGCCCAATTCGTTCCAGGTTTTACAGGACTCAGCCAGTTTCTGATAGACGGGAAGTGGGCCCTGGGAGGTGTCAACTATCAGGTCTTGCAGGTCGGCGGAACCGGAATTGGAACCTCGACACCAGACAAAGATTCCTACATCGCTGTTTTCAATAAACGGCGCTATGGAATCCAGGCCGCCCCAAGCGTTAACAGTCACTGCGTCAAACCCCCACACGTCGAACGACGCTTTGGCATAGGCTTGACCCGATGGGCCAATGTCACCTCGTTTTACGTCTCCTATTACAATCGCTTCAGGCGCAACCTCGTGGATGTAAGCCACCGTTCGAGCCATAGCCTCCATTCCGGGCAGACCCAAAGCCTCGTAAAAGGCGGCATTCGGCTTGTAGGCGCAAACCAAGTCCCGGGTAGCGTCCACAATAGCCCGGTTGAACTCGAAAACGTCGTCCACCGGCATCCGGCTAGGGTCCGGGTCGAGACCCACGCATACCAAGCTTTGGGTTGCCTGGCTTGCTTGTTCTATGCGAGCTAAAAACTGGGACATTTATTCATGCCTGTGCGGAAAGCAATTTGATTACGCTCGCTTGGGAGCAGTTCTGTAGACCCGCCTTTAAGACGGGTAATGATAGAGCCGGATACAATTTCCATGATAGCACTTCGGTATCTCCCAAATGCCAATGGCTCAGAGGTTCTGGGAAGACAGGACATAAAGTGGACATATTATCAGTTACACTGCGGCGATTTGGACTAGAATTTCCACGGATTCCGGCCACCATTTAGTTGCCCGCCGAGTTGGGGATTGTTAACATTACCCAACGCACTCGCCGGACTTGCGATTTTGACTCGGGCTCGTCCGGGCTCGTTCTCGTTCGAGATTATTTTCGAGATCATTAAGGACAACGCCGTTGGACTATCCCAGCGACTTGGTTGAAGGCCGGTTTAAGGCAAGACTCAACCGGTTCCTGGCTTTAGTTGACATAAATGGCCAAGAAGCCGGAGTCCATGTTGCCAACTCGGGCCGGATGGGCGAACTGCTGGTGCCGGGATACCGGGTTCTGCTCAAGCCACAACCGGGGTCTCACCGCAAGACGGCTTTCGACCTAGCGTTGGTAGACTTAGGATTTACCCTGGCATCCGCCGATGCCCGTTTGCCTAATGCTTTAGTGGCCGAAGCTTTGGACCAGGCGCGTCTTCCTCAATTTGCCGATTACCCGGACGTCCTCCGTGAAGTAACTTATGGCGACAGCCCACTTGATTTCATGCTAGAAAGCCCTGTCGGACGGTGCTACCTGGAAGCAAAGTCGGTTACCCTGGTCGTTGATGGGGTTGGACTGTTCCCCGACGCTCCAACGTCCCGGGGCACCAAGCACATGCACTCGTTGCGGAAGGCTGTGGAGGAGGGGCACAGGGCCGCAGCCATTTTCGTAGTCCAACGCGGTGACTGCGAGGCTGTTGCACCCCACGATGAGGCCGACCCCGTATTTGGCGCAGCCCTGAGGGAAAGCGTGGCCGCTGGCGTTGAAGCCTACGCCTATAACTGCCAGGTTACCGAGAAATCGATAACTCTGTGCCGAAGCGTGCCGTTGCGCCTGTGAACAAAATTTGGTCCTCAGGCGAGTTTTTTGCGTGTAGCACGACCACCGGACACAGACGCAAATCCTGATAACACTTTACATAAACCATGACCGATAAAAACCGTAAAACCCGAGGCAAGCGAATTACCCCCGAAGCGTTAAAATCCGATGGCTTGGGGCCTTTGCTACAGAAAGTCTACCGCAGGCTCTACACCCATTATGGCCCCCAAAGATGGTGGCCGGGAGACGGGCCGTTTGACGTCGTTATAGGTGCGATACTGACCCAATCCGCTGCTTGGACAAACGTGGAGAGAGGGATTGCCAGCCTGAAAGAAGCGGAATGCTGGTCATGGGCGGCGATCTACGACATTCCTGTGGATGACCTAGCCCAGATAATACGATCTTGCGGCTATTTCAACGCCAAGGCCCGAAAATTGAAGGCATTTGCCAAGCATGTTATGGAAAACTACGACGGCGACTTGGGATCCATGTTGGGCCAGGATTTGCCGGAGTTGAGGGAAGAATTGCTGTCCATCCACGGAATTGGCCGAGAAACCGCAGACGACATTTTGGTTTACGCAGCGGAGAAGCCGTCGTTTGTTATCGATACCTACACCCGCAGAATCCTGCAACGGATGGACTTGATTCCACTGGAGGGCACGGTATCCTACCAGGCTTGTCAGTCCCTATTCCACGAGAACCTCCCCGGCGACCCGGCACTTTTCAATGAGTATCATGCGCTTCTTGATCACCACGCAAAAGAAGCATGCGCTAAAGCCCCAAAGTGTGATGGTTGCTGCCTGAAGGACATCTGCGCCACTGGCACCGGGCGGCTTGCCATCTAATAGCACAAATCGGCTCCGTTGACGCTATTGGGTGACGATTGTTATGATTGGCTGGTCGCACGGCCAGCTAACGGCGGCCTAAATAAGCCGCCCATATTATTCCATAAGAATCAGGCGGATTAATTAGGAGAATTGCAATGCAAGTAGTCAGGTTATACACCGGAGATGACGGCGAGACCCACTTTGAGGACCTGGAATTGCCGTACGAGGCCGTTGCCAATGCCCAAGCCACTGCCATGAGTGGCGCGTCCGGCGTACAATTTCGGAAGACGCCGTCGGGCAGCTTCTCCGACTGGCACCAAGCCCCTCGCCGCCAATACGTCATTACGCTGCAGGGACAGATGGAAGTAGGTATAGGCGACGGAACAAAGCGTGTATTCAATCCGGGAGATGTACTCTTGGCCGATGACCTTACCGGTAGGGGGCACACCACCGAGGCGGTTGGCGGCACTACAAGGGTCTCCGTGGCGATTCCTCTGGTGGACTAGAAGAAACCTCTAAAAGTTACTGCCACCAAGACCGCTCATGGTGAGCCTGTCGAACCACCGTTCAGCGGAAAGGCCCTTCGACAAGCTCAGGGTGAGCGGATAGTTCTAATCGGTTTTTGGAAATTGGTGTTGCTGATAGAGGCTAAAACAGCGACTTCGACTGCCCTGCGTCGATGTTGATACAGGTGCCCGTAATCATGTCGGCCCGGTCCGAAGCGAGGAAGGCCACCATCTCGCCGACGGGTTCCGGCCAGCCAAACTTTCCTGCTGGCAAATTGCGGGTTATGAACTCGGATACCACCTCAGGTGTGTTGTTCTGTTGGAAGCGGTCCCAGGTGCTGCCGGGGAAGTCGATGGAACCGGGAGCTATGGAGTTCACCCGCACATTGATCGGCGCCAATTGCACGGCCAAATGCTTGGAGAAGGCGATCATTGCGGCCTTGGCAGTCATGTAATCAATGGAGCCACCGTGCTCTCTGCCATAAATCGACGCAATATTGATGATCCTCCCCCATTCCTGCTGCTCCATGTGAGGGAGCACCAGCATCATCAGCCTTACGGCGCTGAACAGGTTGAACTCCATACCGTCGCGGAACTGCTCCATGGTGGTCTCTTTGAGGAGGGTGGAGCCCCGGCGGCCACCCACATTGTTTACCAGAATGTCGGGCTGACCCAGGTTGGCTATGGTCTCGTTGTAAAAGCGGACCGAGTCTTCTTCGTTGGTCACATCGGCCTGGGTGGTGTGGACCTGATACCCTTTAGCCCTTAATTCTGCCGCCGTAGTGTCAAGTTGCTCTTGGCCGCGAGCGCAGATCGACACGTTGCAGCCCTCTCTGGCCAAGCATTCCGCCGCCTGTCTGCCGAGTCCGTGGCTACCGCCGGTTATCATTGCTACTTTGCCGGTTAATCCCAGGTCCATGATCCACTCCTGTCCAAGTTGATTTTTGTATTGCGGTGATTCGTGCTTTGCTATTTAAAGCGATTCTCAGCCGATCTCCGAGGCAAAGAGATTATAGCCTCTCCCAGATGGCTATGCACCATGATTGCCGGAACTAAGTGCAGCCATCGTCGTTTGAGTTATTTTCTCCGGTATAATGTCTTTCATAATCTTTCATGTCTCCTTTGTGGCCGTATGCTACGGTCGCCGGAATTTCTCAATCCACTTCATGTTAACAACAACACACGGCCAAGGAGTCAGTCAATGCAAGCACTTGAAGGAATCAAAGTCCTAGATTTTTGCCGTAACGCCCCAGGCATGTTCTGCACCATGATACTGGGAGATATGGGGGCCGACGTGCTGATGCTGGAACGGCCCATGACCGGGGAGCGCGCCGCCTATGAGAAAGTGGTCAGCGGCATCGCTACGCCGGAGGATGAGCGCCAGCACGCAACCTATGACGCTTTGCGCCGAAACAAGCGAAGCCTGGCCCTGAATATGAAGGAGCAAGAAGCCCGAGAAATCTTCTACAACCTGGTAAAAGACGCTGATGTAGTCGTGGAGGGTTTCCGCCCCGGAGTCATGGACCGGTTGGGGGCGGGCTACGAGAAGGTCAAAGAGATAAATCCCAAAGTGGTTTACTGCTCGGTTTCGGGCTACGGCCAAGACGGTCCTTACGCCAACATGGCTGGCCACGATATTAACTACATTTCCTTCGCTGGCGTGTTGAGTATGATCGGCTATTCGGAGGAAGAAAAACCAGCCATTCCGCTGAACCTATTGGCCGATTATGCCGGGGGCGGCCTGTGCGGCGCAGTGGCGGTACTTTCTGCTTTGCTGGCCCGCCATAACACTGGGAAGGGG
Source organism: Dehalococcoidia bacterium (assembly GCA_963665155.2). Taxonomy (GTDB): domain Bacteria; phylum Chloroflexota; class Dehalococcoidia; order Lucifugimonadales; family UBA3495; genus UBA1141. The sequence continues at coordinate 1,038,426 of OY761986.2, forward strand.
CAATACCTGGACATTGCCATGACCGAAGGCGTGATGTACATGATGGCGGCGGTTGTATCGGGGTTTTACGCTGAGGGACGCACTCCCAAAAGGGGCATGAGCCGTCTGAACGGTGGCGCGTCCTACTACAATGTCTACCGCACAAAAGACAACAAGTATCTGAGCATCGCTGCGATTGAGCCTTGGTTTTGGGTCAACCTTTGCCGGGTATTGGGCCGAGAAGACTTGGCCGACAGCCAGGAAGCAGAGGGTGAAGAGCGAGATAAAATCACCAAATTCCTGGAGGAAACTTTTGCCACCCGTACCCGGGACGATTGGTTTGAGTTTCTTAAAGACGAGAATATCTCCGTGGGCAAAGTGTACAACATGGAAGAAGCGTTGAAGGACCCTCACACGGTTCACCGGGGCATGGTCGTGGAGGTTGAAGCCCCCGATGTACCCGGCGGGAAGGTCTCTCAAGTCGGCATACCCATAAACCTGTCCGACACGCCGGGGAAGGTGCGCCACGTCGGCTCCGTCACCGGCCAACACACCGATGATGTGTTGCTAAGCTTGGGCTACAGCCTGGACCAGGTTAAGGACTTGAAGCAACGGGTAGTCGCGCAGTAAGAGAAGCCGAACAATGTGAGGTCCCAGACGGACGAGTTGTCGGGTTACGGCGCGATGCATCGAGTGTTCGCGATGCATCGAGTGTTGAAGAAGGGCAGCACCGTGACAAAAAAAGAAGGCTGTGCATTTTGCGACTTCAGAGACCCTGAAGTGGTAGCCTACGAATACGACCTCTGCTTCGCAGTCGTTTCACGACGACCGATACCATATGTTGGTCATTCCCAGAGACCATTTCGTTGACAGTAGATTAGGCCGCCGGTATCATTCCGTCCATCCGAAGCTAACTGAAAACAGTCCTACAGAGGTGCGAAGTGGCTATTGGCGTTAGGAGTTATCGTCCCCTAATTACCGGCACCACCCACATGGTTTCATCCGGCCACTACCTGGCCACAGCGGCAGGGTACCGCATCCTGGAGCAGGGAGGAAACGCCACCGATGCCGGTGTCGCCGCCGGTATCGTCATAAACGTGACCCTTCCCCAATACACTAGCTTCGCCGGGGTTGCGCCAATCATGGTTCACGACGCCAGACGTCAAGAGACAGCAACCATTGCCGGTCTCGGCAGATGGCCAAAGACCGCCAGCATAGATTATTTTAAGCAGCATGGCGGAGGTGAAATACCTGCCGGCATACTGCGCACGGTCACGCCAGCAGCGGCGGACGCTTGGATCACCGCCCTGAAGCTCTACGGCACGATGACCTTTGAGCAAGTTGTCACCCCGGCTTTGGAGTTGGCCGAGAAGGGATTCCCCATTCCCGCAAGCCTGCAAAGACCCATGGCCAGGTTGTTTGCCCAAGCAACAGCCAACGGTTGGTCCACGACCTTGGAAACCTTCTTTCCCAAGGGCAGAGCGCTTGCCATCGGCGACGTTCTGGTGCAGCCGGACTTGGCCCGTACCTTCCGACGGATTATCCAGAGCGAGCGCGAGAATGCCTCCCAGGGAAGGGAAGACGCCTTGCAAGCAGCCCGTGACTTTTTTTACAAGGGTGAAATCGCCGAGGAGATGGTCCGTTTCAGCCAGGAGCAGGGCGGGCTTCTGTCCATGGAAGACTTGGCCGATTTCCACGCCAAGTTAGAGCCACCAGCGGTGGGGAACTACAAGGGCATAGACGTATATACCTGCGGCACTTGGTGTCAGGGGCCAGTGAGCATACAGGCCCTGCACTTGCTGGAAGATTGCGACCTGAAGGGTATGGGCCACAACAGCCCCGAGTATATCCATACCTTCCTGGAAGCCATGAAGCTGGCATTCGCCGACCGCCACGCCTACTATGGCGACCCGGACTTTGTGGATGTGCCCTTGGACGGACTGCTTTCCAAAGCCTATGCCGCCCAGCGACGCAACGCCATAGACCCCGACCGAGCGTCGCCAGCGATGCCCTATGCCGGAGACCCCTATCCTTTCCAGACTAACCCCGCAAATAGGGCCAAAGTAGCCCATCCGGAGCCGGTGGCGGGCAGACTGGAAGCAGACACAAGCTATGTCTGCGTCGTCGACCAATGGGGCAACGCATTCTCGGCCACTCCCAGCGATTCGGCTGGGGGCGCGCCAGTGGCAAAGGGCTTGGGCTTTGTAATCTCCCCGAGAGGTTCCCAGTCCTGGCTGGACGCGGACCATCCAGCGTCGGTGGCGCCGGGCAAGCGGCCAAGGTTGACGCCCAACCCGGCCATGGCATTCAAGGAAGGCAAAGCGTGGATGCCCTTCGGCACGCCAGGGGGAGACGTCCAGCCCCAGTCCATGGTCCAGCTTTTCCTGAACGTGGCCGAATTCGGCATGGATGTCCAGCAGGCCGTGGAAGCGCCCAGAGTATCCACCTGGAGCTTCCCCAACTCTTTCTGGCCCCATGCATACTATCCCGGCCTAGTGGGAGTGGAAGGACGGATTCCCGCCCACACGGTAGCCGAACTGGAGCGCCGCGGCCACAAGGTGGATATTTGGGACGACTTCACGTCCAAGATGGGCTGTCTGTGCGCCATCCAGGTAGACTGGGAGCGGGGCAGCCTGAGCGGAGGCGCCGACCCCAGGCGGGCCGGATATGCGATGGGACGCTAGCAAAAAGCGGTCAGCAATCAGCTTTCAGCCCTCAGCTTTTGGCGGTAGTCATCAGGTTGTTTGAATCCCAAATACCGTCGCTACCTCGCGCTTGACGGCGACACAGAGGCGACGTATTCGTTCCAAGCTGATAGCTATTGCGCCGTCCTACCCCCGTCAATCACCAACTCGCTGCCGGTGACGAAGGACGCCTCGTCCGACGCCAGATACAGGGCACCGTAGGCTATGTCCTCCGAGCGGCCCAGTCGACCCAACGGAGTCCGGTTCATCCGGTCTTCGCGACCGTCCCCAGACAGTAGATCGGCGGTCATCGGTGTTTCGATGGTGCCTGGGTGTATGGAGTTGGCCCGAATGCCTTCTTTGGCATATTGGATGGCGGTGGACTTGGTCAAAAGCCGGACTGCGCCCTTGGACGCATTGTAAGCACCCGAATCGGCGCTTCCCACCAGTCCCGCCACAGACGATAGGTTGATTATCGACCCGCCTCCCGCCTTGCGCATCTCGGGAATGGCCACTTTGGTGCCCAGGAACACTCCTTTGCCGTTGATGGCCAAAACCTGGTCCCACTCTTCGGCGCTGGTGTCTTCGATTTGATTGGTCCGGTAAATGCCAGCGTTGTTAATCAATATGTCCAGCTTGCCGAACCGGGCCACCGTGTCCGCGACTGCATGCTGCCACTGGGCTTCGTCGGTAACGTCAAGACGGACAAAAAGGCACTGCCCTCCAGTCTCGTTGATTGATGCTTCGACCTGTTTGCCTTCCGCCTCCAGGACATCGCCGATTACCACGCTGGCGCCTTCACTGGAAAAAAGCCTGGCCATGACCTCGCCCATCCCTCTGGCGCCTCCGCTGATGAAAGCAACTTTATTATCCAATCGCATGGGTATCCCTCCTGTTCAGGTAACATTTTGAATATAGATAGTGTGGAATCACCACAAAGTGCGCGGAGTAATATTAAATAGTTTCTCTGCGTTCTCCGCGTGCTCTGCGGTGAATATTACTGGGCAGTCAGGCCACCATCTATGACCAACTCGCTGCCCGTCATGAAGGACGATTCATCCGAGGCTAAGAATAGCACGCCGTAGGCCACGTCATCCGCTTGCCCCAGGCGGCCTATCGGGGTCCGCTCCATCTGGGCCTGACGGCTGGAATCGTCAGTGAGTAACGTGGGAGCGGTCATCGGAGTTTCGATGATTCCAGGATGGACCGAGTTGGCCCGAATACCTTCTTTGGCGTACTGCACCGCCACGGATTTGGTGAAAATCCGCACCGCTCCTTTGGACGCACCGTAGGCGGCTGCGCGGGCGCTGCCTATCAGGCCAGCCACCGAGGATATGTTGATGATGGAGCCGCCGGCCGCCCGGCGCATTTCCGGGATGGCGCATTTTGTGCCCAAGAAGACGCCCTTGGCGTTGATGTCCATCACTTCGCCCCATACTTCCACGGTAGTGTCCTCAACGTTGCCTAAAGGGAAAATCCCGGCGTTATTCACCAGAATGTCCAGCTTCCCGAAGCGAGTCACCGTGGCTGCCACAGCTTCGCGCCAGTTTTCCTCGCTGGTTACGTCTAATTTGACAAACAAGCATTGGCCGCCGCCTTCGTTTATCTCAGCTTCAGTCTGCTTGCCATCGTCTTCCAGAACGTCGGCGATAACGACTTTGGCGCCCTCCTGGGCGAACAATTTTGCCTCGGCTGCCCCCATGCCCCTAGCGCCGCCGCTAATAAGGGCGACCTTATTTTCTAATCGCATGCTTACGCTCCCTCGAATATTCTTGGGAAATCATATGCCCGATTCCGGTGCCATAGCAACTCTGGCCGATTAGAACCAGGGCCGATTGACCATCCACTGGGCCAACTATAGAATGGCATCACTAGTTCGTTCCTTAAAAACTGGCCCAACCTTCCATATTCTCCGGCGTGTGATGACCTTCTTCCACATCAATCTTTCTCTAGCCCCGCGTTCCATCCCCCACTTGCGTTGGCATTGGTGTTCGGCTGTTGTGTTAGCGGCGATCATTTTGTTCTCAGCGGCCTGCGGCGGTGATGGAGAACCCAAGGCAACGGATTTTCAACTCACCCAATTCGACGGCAGGGACTTCCGGCTTTCCAGCCAAGCTGACGAATGCATAGTGGTGCTCAACTTTTGGTACCCGACTTGCCCTCCTTGCCGGGAGGAGATGCCGAGCTTCCAAGCAGCCTGGCGGAGTTTGCAAGAGCAAAAGGAACCGGTGAAGTTCTTGGGCGTTTTTGTCCCCCAAGGGTTTGATAGCGAGCAAGACGCCAGAGACTTTGTCGCCCAGTTGGGCTTGACCTACCCTTTCGCTACCGACCTGGGAGCGCGGGTCGCCGAGTTGTTCCAGGTACAGGTGTATCCAACAACGGTATTTATCGACAAAGCCGGTAGGCTTTTCCGTACCCACATCAGCGTGCTCAACGAGGAACAGTTGCTCGGCATTGTGCGGGAAATGTCCGGTGGAAATAGTTGAGGGGTTAGAATAGTCCCGTTAGTGCTGACCTCTTCCAAGGACCAAACGCAAATACGAACCATGTGTTTCGACAAGCTAATCATGAATGGGAACCCGTGAAGCAAATCAACAACGCCAGGCGACCAGAATAGATGAACCCTTTAGACTGGATTTTGCTTGCGATACGTTGGGGCCACGCCTTGGGCGCAGTTGCCTGGGTTGGCGGAGGCATTTTTTACGTTATGGTGTGGCGGCCGGCCAACAAGCGAGTGCCCGCCCCAGAGCAGACCGGTCGCATCATGGGCGCCGAATACCGGGGATTGGTCAATACCGCCATCAGCGTTCTGCTGTTGACCGGCGTTATTCTGTCCGTTGCCAGACTAACGGAAGATAACATAACCTTGGCCTACATTGCGGTGCTGGTGGTGAAAATCGTCTTGGCCTGCTACATGTTCTACATCGTCAGGTTCCTGAATCCGCGGAGCTACCCGGAAGACCTTCCGGCAGCCAGCGGTTGGTTGGGGAAAGCAAAGGCCAGCTTGACGGGCACCGGTGCGGTGTTGATAATCGGCCTGGTAGTCTTCGGTTTGGCAGATGTACTAAGTGCCCTGTTCGAGGACAGCCTGAGCTAACAATAAACTGATCGCTGATAGCTGACCGCTGAAAGCTAAAAAAGGTGGCGGATTGAAAAAGAACCTAATGGAGATCCTGGCTTGTCCCATGTGCAAAGGGGAATTGGAGCTGAAGATTGAAGTTGAAGATGGGGAAGAAGTAATTACCGGGTCTTTATTCTGCGCCCAATGCGACGAGACTTATCCCATAGAGGACGCCATTCCAAACTTGTTACCGCCCCAGATGCGCACCTGAATATCGATCGCCACAGAGGCGGGAAATGGATAGAACAACTTTGTGCCTCTGTGGCTTTAGCTGAAAAACGTGGGCTCCAAGGCTATGCCCCCGGCAGCGCTCCCAATTGCGTCAGAAGGCCGAGCAGGTCGATTTCCGACCACATCTCGGCGATTTTGCCATTCTCCATTCGGTAGATATGGATTTCGGTCCAGGTAACGCTGTTGCCGGTCGCCGGAATGCCGTTGAAATCGCCGGTGTGAGTCGCCGTCGCAGATGTGCGCTCGATAACCCTGTCTTCATCTGCCAATAGATCATTTACGGTTGCCCTCACGTCCGGAAAGCCGCCGACAATGGACTGCCCCAACAACTTTATGGCTGGCCTTCCCGGCGGCAACCGTGGGTCTTTTAGATGATGCACAAAGTCAGTGGTCAGTAACTCATCCACTATGTCGTGGTTGGCCTTGTTTTTGAATTCCTCTATGAACCTGGCGACGACCTGTTTGTTTTCTTCGGATTGTCCCGATGCTTGTGGGGAATCCGAGTCCCCGCAAGCTATCAAGGCAAACATTCCCAGGACCATAGCTGCCATAAGCCACATTGCTCTGTGGGTATTGAAAAACCGATGAAGCTTTTGCGCTTGCATGGGACGCTCCTAAAAGTCATTTAAGAAGCTCTAAAATTCCGCCTGGCGCAAGACTCCCCTAGCCCCGGATCGGGTCAAGAAATACCGGGGCGCAAGTTGCGCCGGAATTCGGGTGCTCCGCCTGTTTTCGGCCTACTCCACCGGTTGGGCCATGGCCAGAGCGTCGTCTCGGCTTACCTCTTGCTGGTGGACATCTTTTCCGTGAGCCTGCACCAGTTTGACCAGCTCATCGTCCGTATCCGCTTTGATGGTCTCGCCACAGGGACATTTGACTGCTTTTGCCATTGTTGGCCTCCCGTTTTCCGAATGAGACTATAATATACCCTTCATGTTGCAGAAACCTTGGCAAAAGCTTGGCACCCGATGAGCATCAGAATTTGCCTTACAGGGCGAGTGTCACTGGAAGTTGACGGGGAGGTTCTGGTAAGCGAATCGCAACTGCGGGGCAAGCAAGGGCGTTTGGTTTTTGCTTACCTGGTGAGCGAGCGCATTCGCCCGGTGCCGAAAGAAGAACTGGCGACTGTTGTGTGGCAGAACGAATTGTCTCCCGCCTGGGAAGGGGCTTTGAACGCACTGACGAGTAGGCTGCGCAGCCTGCTGGGGAAACCCGCTCTCAGGGAACAAGGGGTGTACTTCGCGCGTAGCTCCGGGCAGTATCAGGTAGAGGCTTGCCGACTGACGTTTGGATTGACGTTGAGGCAGTAGCATCGTCGGTGGACCGGGCGGAGGCGCATATCAGGAGTGGTAATCCTGAACACGTTTTAGGACCAGCGGGCGCAGCAGCGGCCATGGCCCGGAGGCCTTTTCTTCCGGGTATCGAAGGGTTCTGGGCGGATTCGGTGCGGGGCAAGTTGCAACGGCAACTGGGGAGAGCGCTGGACTGTTTGTCGGAAAGCCAGTTGCTGCTGGGAGAAGCAACCGTTGCGGTGGAGACAGCTACAGAGGCAGTTAGGCTAGACAACCTGCGGGAAAGAGCGTATCAGCTGTTGATGCAAGCCAATTCGGCGATGGGAAACCGAGCAGAGGCCGTCAGAGTGTACCATCAACTCCGTGAGCTTCTAGCCGACCAGATCGGCACCGACCCTTCAAAACAGACCGAAGAAATATACCTGGGATTGTTGGGATAATCTTGTAGTTGCCACAGAAACACAGAACTCCTGTTCCGAGAGTTCGTCGGGAGTCTGTGTCTCAGTGGCAATTTAGTTGGCTGAAATGCTGGGTTAGACGTCGCCCACCAATACCTGTACCACCAGCGGTGCAAGCTCTTCGGCCCTGGCTCGAAGCTGCTCGCGGGTCAGGTTTTCGATTGGATGGGGTGTGAAGATCGTCGGGTAGTCCGGCGCGCCCCACATCTTGGCCATTCCGGCGGCTGTCGGGACAAACCTGTCGGTACAGATGGTAGCGGATGGGATGCCTGCGTTTTCAACGTGGATTCCGTCGTGCACACTGCACGCACTGCAGGACCCTCAATCACCCACCGCAACAATCACCGAGTCGCAATTCTCCACCAGTTCCCGGATTGCCTCCGGGTCCGCCGGCTTGGAGGCGCTGGGCTTTCGGTGCCATTTCACCTCGGTAATTTCGTATCGGGTGCGAAGTATCTCGGCCAGTTCCTCCAGCAAAACGTCGGCATTGCGCTTGCTGTCATCGATGATGCCGAGCCTGGTTCCTGCCAAAGAAGGCAATCGAGGAGCCCCATTAAAGGGAGCCACGATAGCCTGGGTGGTTGGGTTGACTAATTCGTGGTCGGTTCCCTGTGCCATATGGTGTGTACCTCCGTACTCCCAAAATGATAAAACCAACAACAACCGTGGGTTGGATTTTGAACGTTTAGCCCGGAACGTTCAACCGAATAATTAACCGGGAATATTAAATTGGATATTCGTATGGGCTAAATTCGGCGTACTTGCCGCTGTGATCGTAGGCCAGACCTTCCGCAGTAATTTTTAGGGTTTCGGTAGCGCAAAGCTCTTGTATTTTGGAGGTGAAACCCGTGGGCTTGGTCAGCGTCGCCAGCTCGTCTTCTCCAGTCACCGGGTTCTTCATCGGGGTAAGTTGCAGCTCGGCGATGCCGTTAATAGACATTCGGCTACGTATTCCGTCCAAGTGGAGGTCGTAGGAAGCGTAGGTGAAGCCCAAAAAATTGGGTGTAAGGCTAAAAAATATGCTCATTGGAGAGGCTTCCTGAATCATGGCCTCAATCACCGGCCGGCGTTCCTGAGGAGTCGAGTCGTCTATCACCCATAGTGCGGTGCCGTTTCCTTCGTGGGGTGCGCCGGGGAAGTGGCCGAAAAAGCTGAAATTGCTGCCCGAAAGGTCCGTTCCCTGATAGCTCCCACTGTCTACGTGCCAGGTATAGCCGCCTTCACATTTCCCGTAAGTTGGAGGAGACTCGAAGCTACAAGGGCAGCCCCAGTCGCAATTACGGGCCCCCAATAAGGTTCCTTTCAATGAAAATCCGTTTTGCTGAGCCATACAATTATCCCTCCTTGGGGCTATTTAACTAATTTGGTCACTGCGGTACATGCTACCTTGGGCCCCCAACTGGGTATCACCGAGGACATGTTTGACTCTTCTCCGCCAGCAAAAACCAGGAGTATATCTTCCGGTTGGGGTATCAAGGGCAAGTATTTTTCGGCGTCTCCCGGTTCCACATCTCCTGCGAGAACCTGAGCGTTTTTCAAGTCAGCCACGGAGCGCCGGATGTTGGCGTGCAGGTAGGCGCGGATTTGCTCCTTGGTCCAGTCCTGCCAGAGACTCGAGTTTCCGGCGATTGTCACCACGATTTGGCCTTGCCGGATACCTACGTCGGTATCCCCCACGGAGCCCGAAGTGGACATGTTGGTCCCCAAAGTGGAGCTGACGTCGGCGATGGCGTAGAGAATCGCTTCGGGTCGACCGACCGCCCTGATCTGCCTGGGACTTTCGCCAGCAAAAACTGTCACGGTACTCTGTTGCGGTGAAAACCCTCGCTCGACGTGAAGCGGTGTCCAGTGCGTCTCGGTATCCGCCTCGGCGATGCAGTAGGTGTACTTGCCGGGATGGCCGATGACGCTACGGTCGAAAAGGCCCGGGATGGCCGCGCAAGCATTCATCAAAACCAAGCGGACGGCCCGGCCGATGGTTGCATTAGCCCGGTTGCCTGGGCCGAAGAGGTTGTTCCGGGAATTTAGGCCGATCTCCTTGGCAATTGGGCCGTTGACGATTGATAGTATCGCCGACCCGCCCATGCTGGAGGATGGTCCTACCAGGTTGAACAATGGGTCCAACATGGCCTCCACCGCTGCCAGCAACACCGGCATGTACTGGGGCAAGCAGCCCGCCATGGCGGCGTTGGCAGCGACCTTGGCTACGGTAATGTCCCGCCGCCTCTCAGGAATTTGCCCTACTACTTCGGAAGCGGGCCTTTTTGCGGCTTCGATAAATTGGTTAACCAACTCCACAGTCGGTGGGACCACCGGGAGACCGTCGGTCCAGCCCAACTCATAGCAGCGCTCGATGGCCTCCAGGGCCGAGTCCCATTGTACGGTTGTGGTTTCGCCAAGGTCTTGCAAAGGGGGTTGCCTCCGTTAGCTTTCAGCGGTCAGCTATCAGCAATCAGCTTTTCTGGATCCGCCGAGAATTGATGGAATGTACATTCGAGATTACAAGCTACCAATTTGCCGAGTTCCAAAGCTGACCGCTGACGGCTGATAGCTGACGGCTCTTACTGTGCTGCGTATTTGGACAAGCTGCGCATCTCCCGGGGCGGGGTCAGGTGTTGTCCTCGGATTGTGTAGGACACCTCTGCTACGTATATAGCACCCGTGGAGTCAACTGCGATGCCGTGGGGTGCTACGAATTGTCCTGGGCCTTCGCCTTCCTCCTGGGAGCCGAACATGCAGACCCGGTTGCCGTTCAGGTCATAGACCGTGACCCGGTGTCCCAGTCCGGGGGCATCGTCCACGCCGCCCATACCGTTCAGTTCTCCAACGTAGATGTGGTCCTTCCAGAGAACCATGGAGTCAGGCCGGTGGATGTTGCTCCACATGGTGATGAAGTTGCCTTTGGCGTCGAAAATCTGAATCCTGTGGGCCTCGCGGTCCACAACATATACTTTGTCATCAGCGTCCACTGCAATATTGTGGGGCCGAATGAACTGGCCAGCGTCAATTCCGGGGCTGCCCCAAGAAAACTTGTAGTCTCCCGAACCGGTGTAGACGTGTATGCGGGAGTTGCCGTAGCCGTCCGAGACATAAACATCGCCGTTGCTGGGCATTATCGCTGCGGACGTTGGCCTGTTGAAAGGCTGACCGCTCCACCTAGGCGCAGGGTTGTTGCGCTCCCCAATTTCCATGGTCTTCTCGCCAGCGGCGTTGAACTTCTGAATGGTGTGGATGCCGTCGTCGGCCACCATCACCGAGTCATCATGACCGATGTACAAGCCATGGGTGCGGTCATCGCTGAACAAACCCTGTCCGAAGGAACGCAGGAAATTGCCGTCTTTATCCAAGACGATTATCGGCTGTTCGCCCCTGGTTAGAATGTAGACGTTGTCCTGGGAGTCCACCGCCACCCCGGGGCACTCTTTGAATGACATCCCGCTGGGCAATTTGGCCCAGCCATCAACGAATGAATAGGTGAAATCTCCGGTTCCATAAACTTCGGGCATGTTATCCCCCTGTAATTATTTTTTCGCTTGTGTATCGGTCCGGTTATTGGGAATGTGATGCAGGCTCAAACAAGTGGGCCGCTGTGGTCACAAACCGAGCTTATCCTAGGATGTTCACCAAACGGTGTCAATGGTGACCGAGCGCCCCTTATCTTAGAGGTTTAGCTAAAGGCATTAACGGGCCGCTTCTGGCTTTCTAATTTTTCCTTTCTCATTTTTACCGTCGGCCTACTTCCGTTCAAACAAAGCGGCGACGCCTTGGCCGCCACCGACGCACATGGTCTCCAGGCCAAACTGAACGTCCCGGCGCTCCATTTCGTGGAGCAGGGTCGTCATGATGCGAGCCCCTGTGGCGGCGATGGGATGGCCTAGAGAAATGCCCGATCCGTTAACATTGAGATTATCCTGATTGGGCAGCTTCCATTCCCGCAATACGGCCAAGACTTGGGCGGCGAATGCCTCGTTAAGTTCTATCAAGTCCATGTCCGCAAGGGTCATTCCCACTTTGTCCATTACCTTGGCCACCGCAGCGACGGGACCAATGCCCATGTAAGCCGGGTGGCAACCGGTTACGGCCCATCCACGGAGATAACCCATGGGAGTCAACCCAAGTTCATCCAGCTTGTCGGCAGCTACAACCAGGCAGACCGACGCTGCGTCATTCTGGCTGCTGGCGTTGCCAGCGGTCACGGTGCCATCCTTGGAAATGGGCCGCAGCTTGCCGAGAGCTTCCAACGATGTGTCGCCTCTGGGGCCCTCGTCTTTGTCGAAGGGCACCGGGTCTCCCCGTCGTTGGGGTATGGCCACACCCACCACTTGGGAGTCAAAATAGCCACCCTCCACGGCGGCAACTGCCCTCTGGTGGCTTCGCAGGGCGTATTCGTCCTGTTCCTCCCGGGTAATCTCGTACTGTTTGGCCAGGTTTTCGGCTGTTTCGACCATACCGGAAATGTAGCCAAATCTCTCTTCGGGGGAGATGGTTTCCCTGGCCCGGACCAATCGGTCGTGGAGGGTCATCGAACCGAAGCGTCCACCCCAGCGGGACTCATTTACATAATATTCGGCGTTGCTCATGCTCTCTACGCCGCCCGCAATCACCACGTCGGCATTCTCGGTCTGCACCAGCATTGAGGCGTTGAGGATGGCTTGCAAGCCAGAAGAGCAGCGACGGTCCAGTTGGTAGCCCGGCACCTCGATCGGAAGGCCTGCTTTGAGTCCTACCAGGCGGCCAATGGCCGGGTTTTCACCGCTGGGATAGCCGTGGCCCAAAATAACGTCGTCCACTTTGGCCGGATCCAATCCGCTTCGGTCCAAAGCTTCTTTAATGACAGCGCTACCCAGGTCGGCAGCGGGAACGCCGCGCAAGGTGCCTCCAAAACTACCCACGGCAGTGCGTACCGGTGAAACAATTGCAACTTCTCGCATCGGTGTCTCCTTTTGCGTGGCTATTAGCCCGGCTGGTTTTCAGATTGGTCTGCTCGAAAGGCTCAGTAAAGGCTCAGTGGATTGACTAAAATGACCGCCACTATGATAAACCCTGAGGCTAGCCGTGTAAATTTTTTGACACCGGAACATTGGAACAATGACTGCTGCCCTCCACCGCGCTGGCTACAAAGTCGATTGCGAATCGGCGGGCAACCTATGGGGAAGCAACTTCCGGTAACCAGCGATACGGAGGGATTCACATGCGGTTTCGCAAGTAGTCTCGGTGGCCGGACTCGGTATAAAATCACTGGCACTACTGCCAATTCATCAAAACCGAAAAGGAGTAAATAACATGGGCCCTAAATTGGTGGACTACCTACTGTATGAGCCTGAGGACAACGGCATTCTTTGGATAAAATTCAACCGCCCAGAGAGGATGAATGCCTTGATCGGCAACTCCCAGGAAAACGGCACTGTGGCCAAGGTTGGCGAGTATATGCGGGCTGGGGACGACGACCCCAATATTCGGGTCATCGTTCTCACCGGAGTGGGCCGGGGCTTTTGCTCCGGGGCCGACATGCGGCGGAATAACGACCCGTCGGTGACCGGGGAGAATTTCATCGGCAACCGAGGGACTGAAGAAGGCCCCGATGCCGCCAGGGAGCACTTCTTCCACGGCTTTACCAAGCTACACCGAGACATTTCCCAGGTGCGAAAGCCGACCATGGCTATGATTAACGGCCCAGCCGTCGGGTCGGGCATGGACATGGCCCTCCACTGCGACATTCGCCTGGGTTGCGAAAACACCCGCTTCATTGGGTACCAGCAGTTGGGGCAGATCCTCGAAAACGGTGGCAGCTACTATCTGCCAAAGATGGCGGGACTGGGGCGTGCTCTGGAATTCGCCTACACCGGGCATCTCGACGCCCAGCGAGCCTACGATTGGGGATTGCTGAATTACCTGGTTTCCGCCGATGAGTTGGAGCAGACCACCCGGGATTTGTGCGACCGGATCATGAGAACCCCGCCAATGGTGCAGTGGGTCAGCAAGCGTATCATGCGGGCTGCCATGGACAGCTCTTTGGAAACCACCACGGTATTAACCTCCAACGCCGGGGGGATACTAGGCAATTCGGAAGACGCCGAAGAGGCACGGCTTGCCTTCTTGGAAAAAAGGGCGCCATCGTTTAAGGGACGCTAATAAGGGGCGCTAAGTTCGCTGGGTGAAGGGTCGCAGGGGCCCTGTTCGCGGCACTGACGATTGATTGGAGTCTCCAAATACATGTGAGTCCCGGAGCACATGTACCAGAGTGCTAACACCTGAGCGCAATGTGCCTGAGCACCTGAACCTGTGAGGAACATCACACTTAACAATTGAATAACGTCACAGAAGCCGCGCCCTCCCGTTGGTAGCCTGGACTTAGTCGAAATCGAACGGCGTAACGGGAGGGCAGGATGGCTTCACAGAGTCGTAAAGCAAAACGGTCGGGCTTCCGGTCTATCTTCAATTGAATACCTTGGGCGATTGCCATTGTTCTGGTAGTCGGGGTTCTCGCTGTAGTCACCGAAGCAAAAGCCGGAACGGTTGATGCTGCTGAATCAACGACCTCGAGCGTTGGCTCTCCGTTTTTAACCGCACCGTCAATAGGCTGGGAACTGGACCGGACCGAGGTCGTCGGTACGCAGATAACCTGGACCCCCAAGTCCAGTGGCAGTTACACCATCAACGTTATGGTCGGAGACAGTTTCGGTTCCGCCACCCTGTGGGTTGCCGGGTCCGAGGTCAGGACCGACCCTGTGAACATCTGGCCGGCCATCGACCCAATGTATGTTGAATCCGTCAACTTGATAATCAACCAAAATTAGTGCTGATCCAGCCCCATGCCATCTTTATACCACCTACGTTAGTGTTCTACGTCCTGGAATCCGGTCCACATAGCCCTATCAACTTAGCCCCGAGTGGCCCTAACCTATGATGCTGCCTCATGCTAACTTGAATTTCACAGCCTTGAAGATTTTGCGTTAGCAAAACAAGGTTGCTGACTGAGTTGGTGCCAGGCGTCTTATCCTAGCCTTTGGAGGTGTCGTTAATGGCCGCAAATGCTTTTGTTCTGGTAAATGTGGCGCCGGAAAGCACCCAGGGCGTAGTGGAACGCTTGAGGGCGATTCCTGGCGCTGTGGTTCATGAAGTTTTAGGGCCCTACGACTTCGTTGTGGATGTAGAAGCGGACACTCAAGAGGAGATTACGTCTATCCTGCGTACCAAAATCCGGCCACTGCATGGCGTAACCAACACCGTGACCTGCCTCTGTTTTTGACATTCCGTACCAGCCCTCAGGTGTGCTGACCACAGCGGCCCACCTGAGGGCTGGTGGTGCGGGTTGGGCTATATTAATATCTCTTAGACCAAGGCTTCGGCCCGGGTTCCGGGTTCAGGATGCCGGATTCATTGTTAATGAAGCCTATTCGCTCCAATCACCACGGTCTTCATATGGACCGCCTCAAGAGTACCCTTATCTCAGCCGAGGCGAGATTTAGGGTCGTTGCATTTAGATTCGGCTGCTATTGATACTGGGATCCATTGACCTCGTGGCTAAATTAGGGTTTTATTAGAACCAGTACCACAAACCACACTCCATTGAATTCGTTTTAGGCCACTAATCGTGATCCTCATACCATTTCCCAAGATTGACCCTAGAAGCCTAGCAAATCCTCACCTCTCAGGAGAGTCAAAAATGCCTAAGACCAAGCGTATTGGCGCTTTGCTGCCAGCGACCAATCCCGTGGTGGAGCCGGATTTCTATCGGGTGATTCCTAAAGAGATCACGGTTCATTTCGAGCGCATGTGGAATGGCCGGTGGGGCAGCCAAATCCCGGAGGCCCCAGTAGGCGACGACGACGGCCACCGGATTTCACTGACCAGCGAAGAAGCCAACGAGGTCGATTGGGCGTTGTTTGGCTTCAGCGCAAACAAGATGAACGAGGACATCGAGCGAAGTGCCCGGTCCCTGGCCAACATAGAGCCCGACCTTATGGTATATGCCTGTACTTCGGGGACTTGGCACAAGGGCAACTTGGCCTTCGATCGCCAGATCTCCGAAACAATAACCTCCGCCAGCGGTGTACCTTCGATAACCGCAGTGGGTTCTTGCGTTGAGGCCATGCGTTTCATGGGGTCCCAGCGGATCAGCATCGCCGGACCGTATCGTAACTTCCATCTGCGAAACAGGTTGAAGCCCTTTCTGGAAGAAGCGGGGTTCACGGTTGTCAGCGCCGATGGTGAACCTTGATTTGTTCGTAAAAACCCCTCGCCAGCCTGGGGCAAGGTGGGGATAATGTAATAAAAGGGCGTTGGGGCAGCGCCTGGCCGAGGGAGGGGAGGATGTTCCGAATACGAGACCCGCAAGAGAGCCTCTGGCAGTCCCAGTTCCTGGTGACGCCGAAGAAGGCTAAGCGTCTGGAGAGAAGTTGGGCCGAGGTTTTCCGAAACGAGGCGCTCCCCCTGATTGACGAGGAGCGCTTTGCTCCCATGTACTGCGTGGACAACGGCCGTCCCAACCGGGCGGTGCAGACCGTCCTCGGGGTCCACCTCCTCAAAGAGATGTTCAACCTCACCGACGATGAAGCTCTGGAACAACTAGAGTTCAACCTGCTCTGGCACCACGCCCTGCGGCTGGACATCGAGGAGACCCACCTGCCCCAGAAGACCCTCCACAACTTCCGAGTTCGCCTGATGCAGCACGACGGTGGCCGGCTGGCTTTCCAGGAGACCACGGACCGGATCATCCAGGCGCTGGGCATACGCACCGGAAAGCAACGGCTGGACTCCACCCACATCATGAGCAACATCGCCACACTCACCCGGCTGGGCCTGTTCTGTGAGACGATGCGGTTGTTCCTGCGGGCCTTGCGCTGGGAGCACCCAGAGCTTCGCCCTGGGGTTCCGGAGGGCCTCCTAGGGCGCTATTTGAAGGAAGAAGACGAGGCGACCCACTACGAGGACGCCCGCACGGGGGAGGGTCGGCGACGCCTTTCGGTCTGTGCCCGGGACCTCTACCGGCTGGTGGACCGGTTCCATGGCACGACTGCTGCCCAGCTGGAGGAGTACCGGCTGCTGGAGCGGCTGCTGCGGGAGCAGTGCCATGTGGGCAAACACCGGGACGGGCACCCCAGGGACGATGACGACGATGCTGGGGAATGCAAGGTGCCCGTGGCCTTGAAGGACCCGAAGCAGGTGTCCGCCGACTCGCTGCAATCGCCCCACGACCCGGATGTGACCTACAGCGGCCACAAGGGGAAGGGGTACGAGGTGCAGGTGGCGGAGACCTGCCACGAGGAGAACGCCACCCAGCTCATCACCCACGTGGAGGTGACCCCCTCGAGTGGGAGCGACACCGACGTGAGCGTGCCGGTCGTTGACGGGCTCGCGGAGCGGAAGGTCCGACCGGACGAGCTCTTCGCCGACACGGCGTATGGGTCGGGCCGCAATGCCTTCGAAGCCTCGCGCCGGGGAACGGAACTGGTGAGCCCGGTGGCGGGGTCGGCGCCGGGGAACTCGCACGAAGGAGAGGGTGACGGACCACCGCCGCTCACCGCCGCGGACTTTCAGATCGACGTCACAGGGGAGCAGGCCACGGTGTGCCCCGCCGGCCACCCGTCCATCGAGGAGCACGAGTTGGAGGATGCGCCGGAGCGGGTAGAGGTCCACTTTGCCAGGACAACATGCGAGCCCTGCCCCTTGCGGTCCCGTTGCCCAGTGAAGCTGGACCGGCGTGCGGGGGCCTACGTCCTCAAGGCGGACCTGGTGAAGGTGAACATCGAGCGGCGCCGGAGGGCCGAGGCCACCGAGGAGTGGCGCAAGCGGTATGCCATAAGGGCTGGTATCGAGGGAACGAACTCCGAGCTGAAGCGCGCCCACGGGCTTGGGCGCTTGCGGGTGAGAGGGGGCCGTCGGGTGCGGCTTGCCGTCTACCTGAAGGCGTTGGCGTGCAACTTCAAGCGGATGGTCCATGCACGCCTGGTGGAGATGGAGAACACGGCTCAGCGGGCGGTCGGGACGGCACCTGCGGTCACGGCCGCATGAGGGCGCCGCTCCACAGCTTCCACCGGGTGCCCTGAGCCACGAAGGGGTACCGCAAGGGGATCACGCTTGTCCTGAGCGCGGCAGATGGTGCGGTGAGGCCAGCAGCCGGCATCCCGTGGCCTCCTCCCTTCCAGGCCCCTTCGCACGCCAGGGTTCATCTCAAACAGGCCTTTTTGCGAGGGAATCATGCTTGGCTTCTGTCGTTGGTAGTGGGACTTGCTTTGATCTAGCTATTGCCGCATTTAGAACGTGGGCCGGGCTAGGCTATGGGCATGGCAGCCAGGGCTCTCACCTCTCACATTGGAATAAAAATGGAATCAAACCGGAGGGAAATATGCTTTATCTCGTCGTCACCAAGCCTGCCCCAACCCGTCCTTCGGAGGTACGAGCTAATCGACAACGGCTCTGGGAATGGGCGCGGCCTCTTATGGATAGCGGTGTCATAAGAGACCGGGCGATGTATGCAAAGGTGGGCCGGGGCGCCATGGCAGTATTCGACGTAGAGTCAAACGAAGAATTGCATCGGTTATTGAGCCAATGGCTCGAGTTTGTACCGGCGGAGGTTGAGGTTTACCCGCTGATGGATCACGACGCCATGGATACCTTCCTGAGTGAGCAGCCAACGGAATAATCCAAAGTTAGCCGGTATCGGCCATGGCTACGCGATTGGACTGCTAACCAGATAATTTGGCGCATAATTTACGTTCTAGCCGCGACGGTCCTGTTGTAGGTCGCCCGTGCCGGGCAAGCCGAACTTCCCTACGGCTCTCATTAATGGGAAACCATATCGACAAACAAAAGAGAGACTTGGAAATTCCAAGCCCCTCTATCTTATATGCCTGATCAACTCCTGAATTGCATTCATCCCTCTGTCCCAGCGCTGTGCTACCATTCCTACAAACCACTCCATTTTCTTTTAGTTGTGTACTTTTAGTTGTGTACTACGAAGACACCATGCGGCACGGGCCTGAGTAGAGAGTTCCGAAATGGACCAAGAAAAACTAGCCGAACTAATAGATAGAGCGCGAAATAGCGGGACCACTATTCTGTCCCTGGGTGGGGCGGATTTGGAGTCCTTGCCTGCTGAGATAGGCGACCTGATAAACCTGACAGAGCTGGACTTGCGTTACAACCAGTTGACGGAATTGCCACCGGAAATTGGCAACCTGACTAACTTGACCAAGCTGGAACTGGCCTACAATCAGTTGACGGCACTGCCCCCCGAGATAGGCGGCTTGACTGGCTTCACCAGGCTGGACTTGAGCAACAACCAGTTGACAGGTTTGCCCGCCGAAATTGGCAACCTAACAAACCTGACGGACCTGGAACTACAACGGAACCAGTTGACGGAATTGCCTGCCAACTTAGGCAACCTGACTGGCTTGACCATGTTGCTGTTGACGAATAACCAGTTAGCAGTATTGCCAGCCGAGATGGGCAACCTGGCCAGCTTGAACAGGTTGCACCTAGCCAACAACCGGTTGACTGAATTGATCCCGGAAATCGGCAACCTGTCATGCCTGACTAGTCTGGGCTTGTCGCGCAACGGGCTGACGGAACTCCCTCCCGAGATCGGCAACCTGGCCTCCCTCACCCATCTGAGCGTGGGCAATAACCAGCTGACGGCATTGCCCCCGGAGATAGGCAATCTGATCAACCTGAATAAGCTGGACCTGCAACACAACCAACTGACGGAGTTGCCGCCAGAGATAGGCAATTTGGCCGGTCTGGACAGGCTGGACTTGCCCTACAACCTGCTGACATCCCTGCCGCCTCAGATCGGGAACCTGACCGCCCTCACCAAGCTGGACGTGACCAACAACCAATTGACGTCACTACCAGTTGAAATAGCCAACCTGACCGGCCTAACCTGGCTAAAAGTCTTGGACAACCGCTTGGAGGAATAGTCCTCCAGGAAAGGCGACCTGAATAGAGCGACTAGGCGGTCGTACCATAATGACCCCATCCATAACTAGCAATACAAGCGCAGTAGCCAGTTACACCACCCGGCCCAGTGGTGTAATCAACTTCTATAGCCAGACCCACCCGCAGTTGCGCCCACATCTCCGTTGACAACCCACTGCGGAAAATCCTACACTGGAAGCCTAGTGGGGGTGTAGCTCAGCGGGAGAGCACCTGCTTTGCATGCAGGGGGCCAAGGGTTCGATTCCCTTCACCTCCACCAACTTGACCACACCGCGATGGCTCTCACCATGTGGGCTTGTTGCTTGGAATGCCTCTTCACCCACTCGGCAGTGCGTTATTGCCCAACCTTATTTGTTCATGCGAGAGCAATCGGTTCACCCTTTAGAAACAGGGACTCTCGTGATGTGCGCTGGATAATCGGGACTGCGCGGCACCTAATTCTTAACCCGGCTGAACCTCAGGCTACAGTCTCCAACTTGATCCACCAACTGATAAAAGGCGATGACAGAAAATAACCGCATTCTAATTCTAGGCCGTGAACAAGAATCGGTGGATGAAGTCACCAGACTTCTGGAAGGCGTTGGCTGCACCGTGGCCAGTACCCTAAACGACGAGGTGGCCATCGACCTGGCTGGCTCATCGGGTTACGATGCTTTAATAATCGAGAGCCAGGTGTCGGAAAACGACAGCCGGTACGTCACTACGAAAGCCAGGTCCGTCAACTCCACCATCGCTGTAATCGTGGTTAGCGCCGCGGAATCCGCATTGACCCAGCTGCGGCAAGCAGGCGTTACCCTTTAGCCTCACGTTTAGGCCGCCTCGTGGATTCAAGTGTGCCCCTTCAGACCGCAGCCAATATTCGGTCAATTTGCCCTAGAACAGTGAGTACCCTTTCAACTTGCAGAGGATGGACGTGGAAAGTTTCGTCTCGATAAATCCCGTCTTTTCCTAACCGCAATTTTCCTCCACGCCGACGTGGATGCGGCTACCCCGACACCACGGCGATTGAGACTTGCCGGTCCACGGCTCAATGCCGTTCCCGCTTAGTCCACGCAAGTTTGTTTTTGCGGCGAGCGCTGCATGAGGAAGCGAGCGATACTCCACAACACCCTAAAATAGACAGGTAATTTGCGACCTGTATCATTACCGGGTTATGATGTAAACTCAATCCGTAGAATATTCTTGAGGTGCCTATTCTATGGCCAATTGCCCACGGTGCACGCAGGAATACACGCCGGAACCCGACAATAATTTCTGCGATAACTGCAGGTTTCCGTTGACTGAAAATCAGGGTGCCGGACCGGATGTTGGCAGTCAGGAATATACGGTGGATGATGCAGATTCCGAAAAACCTTCAGCGATCTCTGATTCAGTCGGAAACGCCGAACCCATAACCCCTGGTGGCCTGCCTGTTTCTGAAGTTGCGGGCAACACAAAAGTTCAAGCAGTAGACGCTGATTTGGTGGTTGGTGGGAACTACACGGTGAACAACACCGGCATTTCGACCAAGACCGCGGCCTGTGCAGTTCTTGCATCGCCGGTCCCAAAATCGCCTGCGCCGTGTGCAACGATCAATTGCCGATCAGCGAGACGTTCACCTGCCGCCGTTACAAACGCATTGCAGGCAACGACCACTTGGACCCCGAACGGGAAGAGTTGTGTATGGAATGCAGCGCTAAATGGTCGCAGGTGATGGGCGCCATTGAGCGGGACGCAGTCGGTATATCGATGGACGGCACCGTCGTGGGCCGGGACGATGTGGAATTAGTGGACGGGGTGTTGCGAACTAAGGACGGCAAGCCTGTGTCCACTATCAAAGAAAATATCTGGTATGCCGTTCCTAAGCAATGGTACCGGGTAAGGGCTAGTCTGTTGCGGCGCGAGCAACAAGCAATGCGGCGATTTTACCCGGATCTCCAGTTGCAGACCGCCGACAACGGTGACTTGTTTTGGCAGGGCGCAGTGAGCACTTGGACCGGAAACGCCTACGAAATACAATTGCGCTATCCTGCTGCGTTTCCCCACAGGCCCCCTAAGGCCTACGTGGTGAACCCCAAGATAGAGCAGAGCCGCCATATATACCCCGATGGTCATCTGTGCTTGTTTCACCGGGACGACAAAACCTGGGAGATGAACACCACCTGCGCCACCGTAATGTCTTGGATTTCCCTCTGGCTGCATTGCTATGAGGTTTGGCTGGAAACGGGCTCTTGGCCCAGGAAAGAACACGACGAAATGGTCATTACTACCAACTATTAGGG
Organism: Dehalococcoidia bacterium; assembly: GCA_963665155.2. GTDB lineage: Bacteria > Chloroflexota > Dehalococcoidia > Lucifugimonadales > UBA3495 > UBA1141. The sequence continues at coordinate 1,060,392 of OY761986.2, forward strand.
CAACTACTAGTATTACAACGTCAGTTAGTTTGATAGGATGACTGTGTAGCCGGAGAGGGAATAGGCGGGTGAGGTGGGGATGTGGATGCGGCAGCTTTCGAGCAGGTGTACGGGTCATTTCGGGATTTTCACGCTTACTTCGCGCCGCTGTTTGGCCGCCGGGAGACGCGGGAGCACAGCGGTCATTATCTCCAGGCCCTGCTGGTACAGTCTGGGGAGCGGCGCAACGCTGAGAACCTGTCGGAGACGGTTCCGGGGTCAGCCCGAGGGATGCAGCGGTTTCTCACCGATTCTCCCTGGGACGATGAGGTGATTATAGGACGGCTGCAGGAGTACCTGGGAACCCGGCTGGAGCATCCGGAAGGGGTGTGGGTGCTGGACGGCAGCGACTTTCCCAAGCAGGGGAGGAAGTCGGTGGGAGTGGCCCGGCAGTACTGCGGGAGGCTGGGGAAGGTGGCCAACTGCCAGGCGGGGATGTTCCTGGCCTATGTCAGCCCGTTGGGACGGGCATTGGTGGACAAGGGGCTGTATCTGCCCGAGAGTTGGACCTCGGACAAAGACCGGTGTGAGGCGGCGGGTGTGCCGGAGGATAGGCAGGGCTACCGGTCCAAGACGGAGTTGGCCTTGGAGATGGTGGGGCGGGCGCAGGAGCGGGGCCACCTGAAGGCTGGATGGGTCGCGGCGGACGACGCCTTCGGGATGTCGCCGTCCTTCCGGGAGGGCCTGGCGGCCTTGGGGATGTGGTACGTGCTGGACGTTCCGTCCGGCTTTACGGTGTGGCCGCCGGAGCCTGCCTGGACCAGTGCGGAGTATCAGGGATTCGGGCGTCCCCGCAAACCCAGGCTGCGAGACGGTCAGCGCCGGACCATGGAGCAGCGCAGCGACGAGTTGCCGGAGGAGGCCTGGCGTGAGATTACGGTGGCCGAGGGAAGCCAGGGGCCACGCAGCTACCTTTTCAGCGCCCAGAGGGTGCGACCGACCAGCAGGCGCAAGCCCGGCGAAATCCACTGGGCCGTCTACCGCCGGAACCGGGACGGCAGCGAACCCCGCTACTACCTGTCCAATGCTCCGGAGGATACCCCGTTGGAGACCCTGGCATACGTGGGAGGCTCCCGTTGGCGTATAGAAACGGAGTTTGAGACGGAGTTTGAGACGGAGAAAAGCGACGTAGGCCTGGACGAGTACGAGACCCGCACCTGGGCTGGCTGGCATCACCACGTGGCCCTGTGCCTGCTGGGCGGAGCTTTTCTGCTGAGCCTGCAACAGGCTTGGGGGGAAAAAGATGCCCCGGATCACGAAGCCGCAGGTCTACCGGGTGGTGCGGGAAATGCTGCCCCGGGAACGGTTCGGGCCAACCGAGTTGCTGCGGTGGCTTGAGGATACGCAGGACAGTAACGAACGGGCCAAACGCTCCCATGCCAAGCGCCGCGCCGCCATGCGGGCATCACCCCACATCCCTCCCTGAACTGACGTTGTAATACTAGGGTCGTGCCTCATCATTAAGAGGACCTATTCCCAACCTCAATTGTTCCCCACGAGTCTCCGGAAGACAGCTTGATTAGCGGAATGGCGGCCCATGTTTGTTGTTCTTGATGAAGATGCGGAACGTTGTCTGTTTCGCTTGGCCGAAGCAAACAGCGAAGCTACGCCATCCCTTTTAAGTCAAATATCCGCATCATTCAGTGCCGACGAAGACCGGGTGGTGATTGCATGTAAAGGCGGCAGGAGCCTCTCCCAATCTTCTGGTGAAAGTTTGCCTTTACCCTGCTATATTTCATCCGGCGCGATTCCCTTGAGCCCTGGGGAGCATGTCCACTTTGGGTCATTTCCGGCGCTTCTGCTGAGCGTCCCCAGCGGTGTTGGCTCTGCCCTCCAAGCCCATTTTCATTCTTCTGTTTCCGCTTCCCCGGAGCTGTGCCAAATTGAAGTCATCCGCTTGGAATCAGACCTCTTCAGCCGAGTAAAGGGAATTTTCGACACTCGCATTCTGGCCCCCAAGACCGTTTCGGTTATCGGCGTGGGAAGCGGAGGAAGCCTGGGCGCCTTGGAGTTGGCCAAGTCGGGGGTAGGCAATTTTATACTTGTGGATTTCGATCGTCTGAAAGCCCACAACATCGTTCGCCACGTTTGCGGGATAGCGGACGTCGGTCGTTTCAAGACTCGGGCGGTGCGCGACGCTATGTTGGCCCACAACCCTCAAGCGTCCGTGGTATGCCACGAGGTTGACATAACTGACGAGCCTGAGTTGCTGGATTTAATCGTCAATGCCAGCGACTTGGTTTTCGTAGCCACTGACAACCAACCGTCCCGCTACTTAATCAACGAAGCCTGCCTGTCCGCTGGCAAGCCTGCGGTGTACGGCGGGGCTTACGAACGAGCCTTCGCAGGTGAAGTAATCCGAGTGATTCCCGGTGAAGCAGGTTGCTATGCCTGCGTGAGGCAAGGCTTGGCCCCTACCATGCGGTCTATTGCCAGTCATCAAGACTTAGACTATACCGATGATGAAGACTTTGAAGCGGAGCCGGGCTTGGGACTAGACGTGGCTTTTATTGGCCTGATTCACGCAAAACTGGCTTTGCTGACGCTCCTGCGTGACACGTCGTCAACACCTGACCCAGCGTCAACACGCGACCCGTCGTCAACAATAAAAGACCTCGACACTCAAATGATTATTTGGGTCAACTCGGCCCGTCCTCAAGACGGGGAGTTGTTCGCGCGTCCAATGGCACGCCATTTTGTGAAGGTAGCCAAGGTTCGAGACTGCCCTTCCTGCGGGGCTGGCTTTGACGACATTCCGGTGCAAGATGAATTCCCTCAAGAGCATGGCGGTCAACCGTGAAATACGTGGTGTCTCAGCAAGCCTTGGAAACCATGGAACGGGAGTGCCGTACCCACCCGAACACGGAAACGGGCGGCATAATTGTCGGCTACCGGGAACAAGACCTGACTACCATCACCCACGCCACGGGGCCGGGCATAAACTGGGAGAGTTCGGCCCAGCATTTCGTTAAAGACACCGAATACCTACAGTCGGTGCTAAATCTGCTATTCCAGTACTTCCAAGTCAATTATCTGGGAGTCTGGCACAAGCATCCTCCGGCAATGCCTTATCCCAATACCGGCGACGTGGCCAGCCCTATGGAAGAGATTTCAGACCCTCAGGTAGGTCTGGAAGAGTTGATAACGCCTATTTGCGTCGTACGGTCGAGCAAGGTCAACGTTATTCCCTACGTTGTTAAAAACAGCGCCTTCGCCCAAGTTGTGTGGCAGCCAACACCGCCGGCCAATTTGGTCAACGCTTCATCATTGGGCGCCCAATGGTATACCAGGGCAGTGGGGCAAACCCGGCTAGCGAAAGAACTGAAAATGTTTGACGAGATTGGAGTTCGAGCGGATATAAAAAAGGGATAGTGGGAGAATTTTACCGGCGTACCTGATGCTGTGCAGAATTCGTTTCGCGTCGACTTGACGGTTGACTTCATTTTGCACAGTTTGGTTCCTGTTGATCAGGGGTGGGTGGACGGGTTGTACATCAACCAGTTTATCCCTGTCCCACGTTTTCGACTTTTCATCTGTCGGAGTGAAGGAGAAGGAGCGGGCCAGTGATGGCCCGCCCCCCTCGCGGTTTCCTTCCCGTGAGCCTGGGGGGCCGACGTCTCGACCAAGGCCCCAGGCCTCTTCCTGCTCCCCTAAGTTTGGGGTTATTTTGACTTCACTCTTCCCTCTCGACGCCCTTTCGGTTCGTAACAGGTTTCCAGGCCTTGATGATCTCGTCCTCCAGGGTCAGAGTTTCGTCCTCATCGCCGGTGAGGGCTACGGAGAATTCCACCGTGTCTCTGTACAACCTCAGCATGTACCTGAGTTTGGGGTTAGCCTCCCTGCTCAGGTGTTCCAGCAGGCGGCGCCTGACGCAGGTATCCGACATCCCGACGTATCGGCATTCGTCCAGGCCGCCTTCGGGCACCCACAGGGCGTATACGCCGGTCTGGTCACTTGCGAGTTGGAGCAGTTGCTCGCGGCTGAAGGGAAGGCGCTGGTTTTCCAACTGGTATTTGAGACCCAGTAGTGTGCGCGGGCCGTCCATCATCGAAGGTCCATCTGCCCTTGAGGCGGCCTGGCCAATTCGGCTTGGATGTCGTCCCACGACGTTACCAGGTTGTTGAACATCACTGCCCGGCGGGAATCCTTGGTTCGGTCAAAGTTGTTGTACAGAATGCGGGCCAGTCGTTCTACTGATTCGGCGTCACTGCCCATCCCCCGGGCGATATCCGCTGCACCCTGGATGCTGCCATCCTGGTGATCGAGATTCCAAGCCATTCGGAAGCAACCCTCCCAGGCTGTCATGCGCCCCGGCGAGGGCAACCTGTCGGCTGAATAGTAATCGAGCGGCTGCAACTGGACGTTGCCGCCCTGCGCCGTTACCAGGCTGTGGGCGTCCCGAAGTTCGCCTTCGATAGACACGGGCTTCTCCGTACTGGCCCTCGCCGAATCCGTATTGCTTCATCCAGTCAAGGCAGAAACGCGTCGGAGGGTCCAACTCTCCCTCCTGCCGCTCGTCGTAGTTGGCAATTGCTTGGTTGATGGCCGCGAGAGCCTCTTTTACGGTAACTTGGTCCCCACTGATGGTTTCTACCCGGCTGTATTTGGAGTAGACCTTCATTCCTGGCCCTATGGCTGCTTGAGCTAGATCGACCGGTGCTATGTGTCCTTCTCGCGTTAGCTGTTCCAGAGCTTTAGGTAGTTCAGCCTCAAGTTCGTTGAGGAACTCCCTTCTGGATGCTTGTCTGGCCTCTGCTGGACGTGGGCGGCAGACGCGAATCACTGATGATGCCAGTGTGTTTGCCTCTATGGAGTTGACCCGGGTGCTCATTTCGGTTCGCATTGGCCAGGTTCCAGTTACTTGGAACCCGGCGTTAACCAATGCTGACAGCATTGTTTCCCAGCCAGTGGAGGTTCTTCCCTGTCTCTCTTCTTCCTGTTGCTTGTAAGCGTAGAAGATTGAGGCCGGAAACTCGGGAGAACATCGTTCTCGTATTAGGCTCAGTGTCTTGTTAAGTTGGGTCTCGAACCGGTCTCGTGGGTTCTTGAACCTGAACCTGGACGCGATCATCTCTTCCTGCTTGGGGACTAGAATTCCGCTGAACAGTTCTGGATAAATGTCTCTCAGGGATGCTCTCAGCCAGATATAGAAGAAGTCTGATGAGTCGGCGTAATGGATGTTGTCGTAGTAGGGTGGGTCTTTAACGATCACGGGGCCCTTGTCGGCGTGGATCGTGGTTGCTGCATCAGCTTGGTGTGTTTCCCCTTTGTTTACATTGTGGGGTAGGTGTTCCACGACATCTGCGATCCAGTCCACTTGGGCCATCCAGTTCTGGGTTGTGGAGGAGAAGGGATCGATTTCTGCGAAATTCCAGATCATCCCTATGCCCTGTCTAGCGAAGACACCTTCTACGTTGTGGTTTTCGGTTCTCCACCTGTTGAAACTGGAGCAACCGTGAGCGAGCTTGCTGATGGCCAAGGCCATAAAGGTCTGAATTATGTTGGCGTATTGCTGTTCTGCTTGGTCTTCTTCCAGCTTTTGAGCGAGGTCCTTCATGAGATCGCAGAAGTTAGTCACGTGAGCAGATGGTGCCATTCGGTGAATCCGTAGGCCTGTATGCTGATGCTTCTTGCCTTGTCTGGCAGGTTTCCTGACGGTTGCCAGGCTGGGTGGCCTTCTGATGCAGCTCTTATGTGTGTCTCATTTGGGGAAGCGAACAGTCTCCTCTTTTGCTTTCCTTCTGCAACCAATGCAGTCAAAACCTGCCTGACTTTTCCATTTCTGCTCTGTTCACGGGCGAATTCAGGTGGTGCTCCGCTTCTGCATTTGATGCAGGTCACTCCCCTAATACCGTCTGCGGTTCCTCCTCTTGGAACGTCCTCAGAGGTGTCTTGTACTGTGAAGGACAGGCGACCGGATTCGGGGTCGAAGTTCGGACGAGCCCAATATTCATTGCCCTTCTTGCTGGAGACTTGGAACGTGCCTGTTAGGGGCATTTCGACCTTGCAGGCGGGGTTCGGGCATGGAAGAGTTCTCGTCCACAGCCAGGCTGTAACGGGGGCCTGACTGCCGTCAGGAAGTTCCAAAGGTGGATAGAGGTGTCCGATTCGGTCCCAGGCTTCCTGTCGCATCCAGCGGCCGTAGTAGCGTATGTCGTCAGTCCCGCTGCTCCGCGCCACGGGATGACCGTGGCCCTTTTCCCTTTCCCGGTGAGCATTCCTGTCTTATCAGACTCTGGATTCACAGGTGGTTGTCCACGGTATTCGGAGGGTAGTTCTATCAACGCTTTGGTAATAAGCACTGCCACGGGGTTGAGGTCGCTGCCAATGGCCTTCAGGCCAAGTCGTTGGGCTTCCAGTGGAATTGAACCGCCGCCGCAGAACGGGTCGTACACCGACAGTGCTTTGTCGTTCAGGTAGGCTAGGACAGCATTTCGGTCCTCGGGATCCAGTGGGGGTTCGTTTCTAGATCGGGCTACCGATCGTGCAATCTCCCATCGTGCTGAGGCTAGGAGTTCTTCGTTCTGCCGATTTGTCTCTTTGGTGCTGTCCCATCTGACCAGTCGGCGCACGATGTCGTGCAACCTTTCCCTTTCCGCTGATTGTTCCTCTTCAGTCTTGAATTCTTCTTGGCAGTCTATCGGATCGTCGACTAGGCTGGTGAACAGCACGGCTCGGCAGGATGCAGTGGGTTTTCTAGACCACCAGATGTGAAGCGTCGATGGATGTCCTTTTCTGATGGATTTTTCCTTCGCTGATTCCGCGTTGATGGCGTCCAGCGGGAGGTCGACCTCGATCAGCTTGCGTCGGTAGGGCAGTTCAGCTCCCTGCGAGATGCTGGTCATTTTTTGGTCCTCTATTTCGAATCGAATGAATCGAAATCCAGTCCTAACTGTCTGCTGTTGTCTCGGACGGGACGTGTCACGCCTTCGTCGAAGCCGTCATCCTTCATGGCCTCTATGGTGATGGTAACGGTCACTTCCCCACCGCTGTCCCGCAGGACGCGGATTATGCTGTCGCGTAGGTTGTTGAAGTCATCGAGAGACAGATCTCCGTGAGCCGTCTTTGATGCTCTTAGACGGCGTGGACGGGATGTTCCAAGGCCTTGTATGGGCGGTTCATCCGCTTCCTCTTCGACACTCAACGGTGTGGCAACGATAGATGTTTTCTGTTCTCCAGCATTCTCCTGCTGTTGCTGTTCCAATTCCTTGAGCAATTCCTCTGCGGCGCGACTGGGAGCTACCAGTAGTCCACCCGAGTTTTCGTTGATAACCATTCCTAGCGTAGGGTCGTGGAGCGGGCTTTCGTAGCGGAGTCCCCGATACTCCCCCGTCTCTGGGTTGTAGTCTCGGGTATAGCCGAAGGCTCCCGCAATAACTCCTTCCTCGATGCACTGCTGCAGCACGCTCCGGTTGCGGAGCCTAGGCATATAGATGTAGCTGGTTAGCATCTCCCATAAGGCGTTCACGTCGATGTGATCGCCAAAGGTGGGGGTCCCCCAGACTCGCTGCTGAAGTATTTGTACCAAGGCAGCCGGTGATATTTTCTCAACGAGCGCCTCTTCTTCGATGAACCGGTTGAAGGCGGAATTGACTATTTCACCTTGGTCTGAGACGTTGGTGCGGAATTCATTCAGATGGATCCTGTTGGCGTCCTGCGGGTCGGGCTGTGAGGGCGCCAGGCCCCACTTGTAGGCTGATACCAGGGCAGCTCGAACTGCTGCGTCGGCGTTCCGCAGGCCGGTGGTTGCCTGGCTGGCTCGTTCTCCTGTGAGTCCTGCGATGCGGCGGTCGTCTCCATTCCTGACTTGGGTGACAGAGTGCCATGCGATCAACAGGGCCCGCTTCGCTTCCGCTTCAGCGTCGTTACTTTCTGATGAACGGCTGTTGATGGCCTTGTCTGGAGGAAGTATGACCAAGCGGACCGCTTGATTGTTGTCTGGGATAAATGCTCCGTCGTTGGTGTATACAACAACGTCTCTGTGGTTTCTGCGAACGCCGCTGTTCAGAAGCTCGATGATGTAGTGGTCCACCTCGGCGTCTGCGAACTGTATGGCTCTGTCCGCGGCAACTTTGTTAAGGTTTTCTTCGGCGTGGAAGTAGTAGAGTTCGTTTGAACTGTACAGGTAATGAAGGTCCTTGGACATTTCCTGGAGGGCTTCATTGTAGCTGGCCACCCGGTCTCCGGGTTGGGATGTTCCCAAGCGGATCTGTCGTTCGTCTATTCCTCTGAGGGCGCCTCCGGGCGCGCTGCCTAGGAATATTGTCCTAGCTGTTTTCTTGGCTGCTCCTCCGGCCCGAGCGAATCTTTCTGTCTCGTCGATCCGGTCTGCCCTCCCGCCGTCACTGTCAGCTTCAGAGATAACTGGTCCCCAGTTCCCAGGGAGAAGCCGTTCGAATTCCGAAGCCATTGCCGGGTCCCGGATGGGAAGGTTGGCCGGCATTATCAGGGGGCTGGAGTCGTTTTGCCGGTAGAGGTAGCTCACGCAACTGGCCATCATGCGAAGGACTCCGCGGGTCCTCTGGAACTGTGTCAGGGTGGACCAGTCGGAGTAGAGGCGTTCGAAGATTTCAGGATGGATGGGGTAGCAGGCCTTCATCCTGTCGAGGTAGGCTTGTTCCCCGCATCCCTGTGGGTAGCTCCTTCGGTTGCTCGAGTACATCCTGCTGAAGGCTTCGCAGGTCCGGTCTCGTTCGGCGGGGCTCAGGACTTCGCCGAACAGCCTTCGGCTGACGACCTCAAAGGCTTGGTTGACTGCAAGCGGTTCCCAGATCGCCTCTATCCTGGCGAAGAGTCTCCCCAAGGTTTCGAGAGCTTGTATCCCTCTTTCTCCGCCGGCTTCCTCTTGATTCTCTGGGATTGTAACTACCAGCGCCGCATCCCTGCTGGCGCTGACCGACTGGGTGAGTGCTTGTAGGAACGTGTAAATCCTCTCCGAGTCGACGTCGTTCCGCCAGTAGGCCACCAGTTCGTCGATGAGAATCACACAGGGGCCCACGTGCTCGAACAGGGCGTCCAGTTGGGCCTGGCCCGGGGCGATGCCGGTTCGTGCCGCCTCTCCGACGATCTCATACCCTGGTTGCCCGCCCAGTTGGTAGGCCATTTCTCCCCATAGGGTATTCAGGGGATCCTCGGTGTCGGTCTTCTTCTGGTCAGTGGGGGACAGGTGTGTACCGTCCAGGACGGCTATTTCTCCCAACCCGGAGGGGTGGTCCGCAAACCCGGATTCATCTAGGATGCTCCTGATTTCCCTGCTGGTGTTGGAGTCGCTGCCGGACGGCGGGTCGATGAGGATATCGGGTGTCGTACCAGGTGGTAAAGCGCGATGAGGCTGTGGGTCTTGCCACCTCCGAACCCTGTCTTGGTCTGGATCACCGGGTCTCCACCAGAACCGTTCAGCCTCTGGAACGTGTTGACCAACAGGGCCCTCATTCCCGGGGTGATATACGTTCTGTTGAAGAAACTGACCGGGTTCCCATATTCAGTATCCCGGGCCCGTCCGTCGTATACCCTCTGCAGGCTGGCGGCGAATTCGGCTTGGCGGAAGCGGCCCTCGGTTACGTCTTCGTTGGGGCGAATGACTTCTCTCCACGGACGCAGTTCGTGCGTTCTGGGAGTGGATATTTCGCCAAAGACTCCCTGAGTGGCTTTAGGCTGCTCGGGCTGTAGATCCGCCTCCTGTTGAGGACTGGCGAATAGTTCCTCTCTTATCTTTTCGACTTCCTCCTTCTCTCCCGTTCTCCCTATTTTGCCCAGCACGTCTGCCACCATGTAGATATGAGCTCTGGTTTTCTCCTCGTCTATGTCACTTGCCTCAGGATGGGACGCTTCATCCCTGATTGACTTTATTTCATATAGCCTGTTTTGCATCACGCGGTCGCCAGGGAACCTGTTGGAAAATACGTCTCTCCAGTGAACCCGGACCAATTCGGGGAAGTCGTTGATGTCGATGCTCTCCTCTACCGACCTGCCGTTTCGGAGGTTCTGCTCGAACTGGTTGGCTTGGTTGTCCCTCAGGGCCTGCTTGATGGCGTCCTCGACGCGCTTCCCCGGTGCTTGCCTCAAGTGATGGACTAGGAAGGGCCGCATCGCGTCCCGGTAGATGTCTATCACCTTTATCAAGGCTTCCTTATTCGGTCGCGGGATGGTTGTCATCATGGCTCCTGCTTCGTGACAGGTCTTTGGTCCACTGGTGATTCTCGGGTGGATTGCCGCTGACATATTACACCAACACTTTGGTAGCTTGCCTTTTTAGGAGACTGGTGTTGAATCTGACTTGGCAATCACAGTATTTGTCCATTCCGCAGAGCATCAGGATTTTGTGGAGGAATTCCTGCTCATTCTCGGGAATTCCTGACTTTTCCAGCCTTGTCTCGGTTTAGCAATTCTTGACGGGATGTCTATTCTTTGAGATCGTTACAGGAGTAGGAGCCTTATTATCGGGGATCCCTATATAGTCTAGTAGCCCGGCGTCGCTAGAGTAAAGATCGCGCCCGGGTTCGGGGCAGCCTTCCGCCACTGGCTGGAAGCTCTGCCCTGAGCCGGGGCTTTTTATTTGCGAGCGTTCGCAGGAGGTCGGAAATGGAATCTGATTTCTCGAGGGGATCGGTGTCCTTAGCAGGCTTTTCCAATGGGCACTCAGATACAAAAATGGTAAACTCAGAAACATATGTTCGCTAGAGTCCGTACATGAAAAAAGGGCCGCTGGAGCTGGAACCTCTAACGGCCCGGAACGGACCACCCGAACTGCGGGGAACAAGGTGGTACCATCAAATATATCAGGCAATGGGCCTGAACTTCAACCATGTGGCAGTCTTTCTGACCTTCAAGCGGCCTTGCAGCGGGCTGATCTTGGTCCGTTGCTGGCTGCCCTAGGTCCTCCGAGTGGTCGGGGACGCAGGCAGGTCCGGCGTTCCCCGATGTTGCTGTCCTATTGTTTCAGCCGGTATCCCGGCTCGCAGGTGAGCAGAAAGATTGCCCGCTTGCATGCTAGGTTGCTTGATGAAGATAACCCTCTGATGGAATTCTGCGGTTTCGACGACGTTGATTCCGTGCCCGACCGGGCTACCTTCAGTCGAGTGTTCAAGTGTCTCGATGCTCTGCCCGACTTGGTCAATCAGTTGTTCCATCAGCTTTCCGACCTGCTTCGGGAGCGCCCTTGGAGTCGGGGTGTAAGCCATACGGACTCGTCTTCCTACTACCAGGCTCTAAGGAAGGAGCGGCGGTATGGGCTGCACAGCTTCATGGACGATTTCAAGGATGACGAAGCCGTCGAGCAGTGGTTCGTGGAAGCCCGCTGGCCGGATGGCATTCGGTGCCCCAAGTGCGACTCCGACCGGATTGCGGAACGCCCCAACCGGCTTCCTCAACCTTGGCGGCGCCGGGACTGCTGGAGTTATTTCTCGGTGAAGGTGGGGACCGCGATGCACAGTTCCAACCTTTCACTTCGGCAATGGCTGACAGCCATATATCTTGAGGCCTGCTCGCCGAAGGGCGAGTCGGCCTACGTGATCTCTGACCTTCTGGAAGTTGACCAAGGAACGGCGCTCCATTTGTTGCACCGCATTCGGGAAACATTTCTTGAGGAGCCCGAGAAGTTCTCGGGGCCAGTCCAGATTGACGAGAACTATGTCGGTGGTTTGGAGAAGAACAAGCACTTTGACAAGAAGCTCAGGTCTGGTCGCGGCACCGTGGGTAAGACTCCGGTGCTGGGCATGGTGGATATGAAGACCAATGTCATGACTGCCAGGGTGTTGGATGCAGTTGATGGCCCGACGTTGCGGCCGATAGTGCGGTCCCACTTGGAGCATGGTGCTCTTATCTACACCGACCAAGCGTCGGTTTATGGAGAGATTCCCGGAGTGGTTCGGGAGTCCGTTAACCATTCCAGGGGCGAGTACGTCCGGGACGGGGTCACGACCAATTGGATTGAGTCCGTATGGGCGCTCTTTGACCGTATGCTCATGGGGACCTATCATCAGGTCAGCCGACGGCATTTGCGTCGATATGTTGCTGAACTGGAATGGCGTATTAACACCTTGGCCTTGGGCGTACGTGGAAGGATGGCGTGGGTCGCCCGCCATATGCCTGGGCGGGGGCTTGGGTCTTGAGCGAGATGCTAGGCGGGTTATGGCACAAGTGCTTGGGCAGATGGAGTTATGGCCCGGTTGGGTCTAGGAGTGGTGCAGGGTTCCTCCTGGTTTGGTGGCTCTTGTCCTGATCCCAGACCCTTGGCTTGTCGTCTGCACCTCTCCGGTGTCCGGTGCTTTCCTGTTTTATCCGCACTTGATGTTGTAGTGCCGTCCTGCTCTTGTCTGAGTTAGCCACCTGTTCCACTCCCAGTTCACTTTTTCTGCCCAGTCAATATACTGTCTGGTCAGGGATGGTTTCGGTAAAACTCTCCTGAAGTTCATTGCAGGTGTTCAGAGGTTGGAGTTGCTAGGAAGTCGGTTTTGGTAAAACTCTCCCACTATCCCTTTTGTTTAATCTGCTGTCCGCGATACGGAAGTCGACCCTCAATCCGCAAGCATCTCCGTTTGGTTAAAGGTCGAACAAAGAGGATGGGGTTATACCGCCGGATTCGCCTCTTCGATCTCGAAGCGATATTCCTCTATGACGGGGTTGGAAAGGAGCATGTTGCACATTTCGGCCACCCGCGCTTCGGCCCGAGTGCGCTCTGGTTCGTCTACCCGAAGCTCCAAGTATTTGCCGATGCGCACGTCGTCCACCTCGTCGAACCCCATGTGCTTCAAGCCGCCCAAAACCGTCAAGCCTTGAGGGTCGTTGACGGCTGGTTTAAGTGTGACGTAAATCTTGGCCAGGTACAATTCTATCCTCCGGTCCCCTATCTACAAGGAATAGTCTCCGGCCCCAGGCTGCCGGCATAAGAATTGAAGAAGAGTTCGATCCGATCTGGGTCAACTCCTTCCATAGTATCCAGTACGCCCCATGCCGCCAAGGCCACCTGACCTTCGGGAATTTTGTCGTAGGAGCGGGTAATGCCCCATATATTGCTAATTCCGATGTTGCCGACGGTGTCTCGTAGTTGGTCCACTTGGGCCGAATCCGGTAGGTTATAGCTAACCACAATGTTGCCATGCTCCAAGTGGTGTATGACAACTTCGTCCCGAATTCCGTCCTCGTAGAACCCGCACCTTTGCAGCACTTGGGGTGGGTAGTGGTCGCCGGAAGTAGGAGGGAAAAAATCGTATTGGATATCTGTGCCCTCAGCCAAGTGGTTTCTAGAGGGGTCTATAACTTGTCTCTCACCCACTCCAGCTATGTGTTGGTTGGCGCTGCCGGTGTTCCCAGCGCTGTGCCCTCCTCCGCCCAGTCCTCCTACGGCGAAGCCCGCTATAACTAGGACTGCGATCAGAGCCGAAGCCACAATATAAATCTTGTTGGCTCTTTTTCTCTTCGGTTTATTGGTGGCCAGCGTACCAGCAGAACGCGCTCTCCTGGACAGCGCTTGGCCCCGGCTGCGCCGGTGTTTCGATTCTGGCAATGTGTTTACTCCGTGGGGTCAGCTACTAGGTGAGCTGTTCCCCTGTTAGCAGGCGATAGGCATCCAGATAACGCTCCGATGTCTGTGTCACTACTTTGTCGGGCAGGGGTGGCGCCGGTGGTTCCCGGTTCCAATCTTGACTTGCCAGCCAGTCCCGGACGGGTTGCTTGTCGAAACTGGGTTGAGACTTGCCAGGACTGTAACTTTCCGCATCCCAAAAGCGGCTGGAGTCCGGGGTGAGCAGTTCGTCGATCAAAGTTAACTGACCGCCAATAAGCCCGAATTCCATCTTGGTGTCCGCCAGGATTATTCCCCGGTCCAAGGCATATTCCTTGCCGAATTGATAGACGGCTATGCTGACCTCGGCCAGTTGGCTTGCCAGGTCCGCCCCGACCATGTCTAGGACCTCTTGGTCGGTCATGTTTTCGTCGTGGCCTTCTTCGGCCTTGGTGGTCGGTGTGAACAGCAACTCCGGAAACTCCTGACCTTCCAGCAGCCCTGCCGGTACCGGCTTCCCGGAGACGGTGCCTTCGCCTCGGTACTCGGACCATGCGCTGCCAGCAATGTATCCCCTGACCACACACTCGATATCGATGCGTTCGGCTTGCTTGACGATCATGGCCTGCCGGGCTATCTCTGGTGGCAAGCCATCCGGAGCGAACCTGGCCGCAACGTCTGCGGCTGCCATTGGATCGTCGGCTGGCATCAAGAAGTGGTTGGGTACCAAATGCTGCGTTTTCCGGAACCAGAAAGCCGAGATTTGATTTAAGACCCGCCCCTTTTCCGGAATTCCCAAGGGCAACACTACGTCAAAAGCGGAAATCCGGTCTGTGGAGACCATCAACAAGCGGCCTTGGTCCAACTGATAAGTGTCCCTCACCTTGCCCCGATGCAGCAAGCTGGGCAAGTGTGTTTCAGTAATCATCCCCGCTCCTGTTTAGCTTGGTCTATCTTGCGTAACCGAATACGCAAAATAGATCCGCTTAACTATATGTTATACCAATCTAAATCAATTGGCATACGAATTATTCAGGTCAACTTGGAAGCGAAACCTTTGCCTCTTCCAATCCCAAACGGCCAAAAATGTCCTCAACGTATCTGGTGTAGTAGCTATAGTCGAAGATTTTATCGAGGGCATCCACATTGAGATACGCCAATGCTTCGCCGTCAGATTTCAGCAAATCCCGGAAGTCCTGGTTCTGGTCCCAGCTCAACCCAGCGTTCCGTTGAACGATCTTGTAGGCGTCTTCCCGGGGCAGCCCTTTGTCCACTAGGGCCAGCAAAACCTGTTGGGAAAAGATTAGGCCCTTGCTACTTTCCACATTGGCCCACATCCGATCCGGGAAAACCCGTAGGTATTTGATGATTTCGGCGAAAATGTTGAGAATATAGTCCAAAGCCAAGCAGGAATCCGGCAAAATGATTCTCTCGGCGGATGAGTGGCTAATATCACGCTCACCCCACAGGGCAACGTTCTCCAAGGCGGTGACACTATGTCCCCGGATCAGGCGGGCCAGGCCACAAATTCGCTCGGCAAGCTCGGGGTTCCGCTTGTGTGGCATAGATGAGGAGCCGGTCTGACCTTGGCCAAAGGGTTCCTCCAATTCGTGAATCTCCGTGCGTTGCAGTGACCGAAGCTCAGTGGCGAATTTCTCCAGCGAAGCTGCGATAAGGGCCAAGGTTAGGATGAAGTGGGCGTGGCGGTCCCTCTGCACAACTTGATTGGACACCGGCTCCACCTGGAGTCCCAGATGGCGGCAGACTTTCTCTTCGACCCTGGGGGATACGGTGGCGTTGGTGCCCACGGCCCCGGAAATTTTGCCTACGCGAACGTTCTCCAGAGCATCCACCAACCGGGCCCGCTGGCGCCTCATCTCTTCCCACCACAGTGCCATCTTTAAGCCAAAAGTAATTGGTTCGGCGTGCACCCCATGGGTGCGTCCCATCATGATGGTGTTCTTGTGGGCAAGTGCCTGAACCCGGAGCGCCTCTATAGCCTCGTCCATATCTTGGAGCAGCAGTGCGCCCGCTTCCCCAAGCTGGAGTCCCAGAGCGGTGTCCAACATATCAGAAGAAGTTAAGCCCAAGTGCAGCCAGCGACCTTCTGGGCCGATCCCTTCGGTGATCGAGGTCAGAAACGCTGTCACGTCGTGGCGGGTGGTCTCGAATATCTCAAGCATCCGGGGATGATTGTACCTGGCCTGCCTCAGCAAGCCCATGTCGTCGGTGGGGATGACCCCTTCTTCGGTCCAGGCCTCGCAAGCCGCCAGTTCCACCTGCATCCATTTCTGATACTTGTTCTCTTCCGACCATACCTTTTTCATTGCCAGTCTGGAGTAGCGATCAATCATCTGGAGTCCTCCCCACATCGGCTGCTTTGGCGTATTGTTTTCGCAATGGCAGTTTTCTCCGACGCATCATTGTTTGAACCAACAGGGTTTGAAGCAACCAGATTTGCAGCAACCAGGTTTGCAGCAACTGGCGTGATATCCTCAAAGAGTGTGGTAAGTGTCCGGAAATTGCCGTGCCTCAGGAGTTTCGACCATTGGAGTGGTATGCGACCACGGCGTGGAACATGTCTTGAAAGTCGGTAAAAGGATGGAATGGAATATTGGTGCGAGTGCATTCCTCCGCCAAAGTACGGTGGGCATACAGCACGTCGACTCTCGTGGCTGCCTCGAAGTCGGACATGCCGTCCCCGGCGTAAAAAATGTGGTAGCCCTGCTGTTGAAATTGCTCCACCACCAGTCCCTTAGAGTTGCCTCGGTTTTCCTGGCCAGCTCGGGTGTGGAGGTACTCGTAGGCGATCCCTTGAGCGGAGAAACTGGTATTGACGGCGTATACCGGTACTTGGGAATGGCCCTCTTTCCACAATAAGGCTTCGATGTAAAAATCCAGCCCCTGGCTAACGATGGCGAAGGGTATGTCATTTTCCTGACAATAGCCTTTGAGCTCACCAAAATAGGGACGTAGGCTGGCATGGCTTCTCACATGGTCTTGCATGGTAGCCACGTCGGCCTGGATGTCGCGGAATGCTATCTCCTGGTACTCCTTTAGGTTTATCTCTCCGGCCCGAAACCGCCCCCGCACATCCTGCCAGGTCGGGTCCCCAAAACGGGTCAACAGCAATTCGGCCACGTTCTGCTCTGCGGCCGTATCGTCAAAGTCCAATAGCACTGCTGGTTGCCGGCTATCTTGCACGTAGCTCACGGCGATAGTCCTCGTAGGCTTGCCTAATCTCTTCGTTGTGGAGCCCCAATATCTCAGCGGCATAATAGGCGGCGTTGCGCGCCCCCCACGCACCGACGGCCATACAGGCCACGGGAATCCCCGGAGGCATCTGGGCGGTAGCCAAAAGCGCATCCATGCCCTTGAGTTCGCTGGATGCCAGAGGAATTCCGATTATCGGTAAGGTGGTCCAAGATGCCAGCACGCCTCCCAAGGCAGCCGAGCCACCAGCGGCAGCGATCAGCACTTGAATGCCGCGCCCTCTGGCTTGCTCGGCGTATTCCCTTACTTTTTCTGGGGTGCGGTGGGCCGACATGACCCGGACCTCGTAGTCGATCTTCATTTGCTCTAAGGTGTTTACTGTCTCTTGAACCACCGGTTCATCCGAGGCGCTGCCCATAATAACGCCGACTTGCGGCATGACCCATTCCTCCCTATCTTGTATCAGAAATTAATGGCTTGTTTACAAAAAAAACGGAAGTCCAACCTGTCGCATTATGCCCGTTGTGCTTTCTAAAGGCCCGCTGAATCAAAATCGCAAGTCCCGCGATTTTTGAGTAGCGCAACATCACGCGATGAATCTAAACATTATTCCTGAAGCTAAATTTACTGAATCTAGGCGGCGGGTATGTGACTCTGGCAAGCTCTTACCGCTAAAGCTCCAGTTCATCAAAGCTCCAGTTCATCCCGGAATGCTTCCACCAAAGCTGTTTCTAAGGCCTCTTTTTCGGGACGTATCTCCACCCCATTCACGTGCAGGGCTATCGCTTCCTGGTCCAAGAATACCTCTACTGCAATGTCCCGGTCGCCATCTTCCTCCCAGGACAATAAGCTGGTGACGGCGTCTTCATCGTCTGCCTCCGCATCATCTTCGCCACGTCCTGCGTCCAATTCGGGCCCAAGATCATCATCCTCATCTTCTTGTTCCCACGAGACGATGGTTTCCAGTTCACCCCGGCCTTCCAGAAGAGTGTCATTCATTTCTGTGAGCAACTCTATGATGCCCAAAGTTGCGGACAAATCCACCATCTCTTGATGTACTTGGCGCAATTCGGCTGCATCCGCATCAGCCCGCTGTATGCGCCGGACCCTAACATCGGCAAGTTCGTCCCGTAGGTCCACCAGCGTATCTCGCCAGGCCATTAGCACACTCCCTAGGCCCCGGGCCTTGATATGAAGTAAAAAAACTCGTCAACCGATCGAAAGTCGGCCACACCTAGCCGTCGCCGAACCGTGTCGGACCCTTCCAGTAAGTCTATGTAGCCGATGCCCATGGGGCCTCTACGCAACGCATTCATCTCAATTCCCAGCTTTGGGCTCAGCTTCTGGCTCAGCTTCCGGAAGGCCTTTTCGGCATTGTTGTTCCAGACCGCAAATAACCTGGGCTCCGAGAGACAAAGCAAGTAGGAGATGAAATCTTTCCCAGCCCCGGCGAGCTTGAATGCTCCGCCGTCATCGGCGCATTCCTGAAACCTACCTTCGAGCTTAACGGTATCGTATAACAAAAAATCCAGGGAATCCCGAATTTCGCCAATGGGGTTACTTTCGAAGTCCTTTCGGTGGGTTCCCCCTGAGGAGGTATACAAGGACCGGGCTTGTTCGATGGAGAGCTCAGCCAATGCGGCTTCTTTTATCCAGCCCGCAAACTCCGTTGACCGTTCCCATTTCCGGCGTCTATATTTCGCTAGTTTCGACTCGGCTTCGGCTTCACCGAATGCCTGGGTTAGGGATTGCCAGTCGATGTCGGCGCCCATGGCAAACTTTACCCGCGGTTCTTGGGAGAAAAGGCAATGCTGTGCTCGTCGGCCAGTTCAGCAATGTCCTTCCGGAAAATAACCCCATCAAAGCTGATTCTACGAGCTCTATGATACGCCTTGGTCCGTGCCTCCGCCAAGGTTTCTCCCTGACCCACGACGGTCATAACCCGTCCTCCGCTGGTAACAAGCTGATTTTCGCCGTCTAGCAGTTGGTGACGCGTGGCAGCGTGAAACAGCATTCCGCCATCGCCTGAATTATCGGCCCCGGAGTCGGCTCCGGAGATGGCGAACCCAGATTCGTATTTCCCAGGATAGCCATTGGACGCCAAGACAACGCCCACGTGACATTGGTCCTTCCATGTAACCGGAACTTGGTCGAGCCTGCCCTCAACGCAGGCTTGGAACAGGTCCAACGGGTCGGTAGCCAGGCGGGGCAACACCACCTGAGTTTCCGGGTCGCCGAGGCGGCAATTAAACTCCAGCACCTTGGGGCCTTCGGCAGTTAACATAAGCCCTGCATAAAGCACACCTTTATACGGATGACCCCGGCTTGCCATGGCATCTACCACGGGCCGCATAATGGCATCCTCAACTTGGTGAGCCAACTCTTGGCTCCAAAAACCAGGTGGCGAGTAACTGCCCATGCCACCAGTATTGGGACCTAAATTACCGTCTTCCAAGCGCTTATAATCGCAGGCCGCTACCAAAGATGATATGTGCTCGCCATCGCAGAACGCGAAGACGCTGACCTCGGGACCGGTTAGCAATTCTTCAATAACTACAGTGTCGCCCGCCTCGCCAAACGCCCGGTCATTCATGCAAGCGCGGACGGCATCGGCTGCTTCATTGGCGTTCTCGCAGATTATGACGCCCTTCCCGGCGGCTAGACCATCGGCTTTAACCACAGTAGGGCCCGAATGGTCTTTCAGAAACTCGAGGGCCGCACCTTCCTCTTGAAACACCCAGAAGTCTGGGCAAGGCACTGCCGCTTCCTTCATCAACTCCAAGGCGAAACTCTTGCTGGTCTCTATCCTGGCCGCTGCTTGGGTTGGGCCAAAGGCGGCGATGCCCTGGGAGGTTAGCCGGTCAACAATTCCCAAAGATAGGGGCAATTCAGGGCCGACCACCACCAAGTCTATGGCCAGCGATTTTGCGGCTGCGATAACGCCATCAACGTCTTCGGGCTTTATGGCCAGGTTGGTTGCGATGGATGCGATCCCGGCGTTGCCGTCGGCAACCCACAGCTTGGTGAGCCTAGCGCTTTGGGCCAGCCGCCAAGCGATGGTGTGCTCTCTTGCGCCGGAACCAAGGAGGAGGACGTTCATTGGGTGATCTGCCGGATGGCTTGCCATTTCACCCGTCGAGTCATCCAGTGGATGAGATTGGGTTGTAGTTGGGATGGGTCTGCTGAGTTCACCGCCCTTTTCACTCCCCCACTGGGCTGCTTACCGTGACTGCTGCTCACGCGATTATTCCCACTCGATTATTCCCACTCTATGGTGCCCGGCGGTTTACTGGTAATGTCGTAAACCACGCGGTTGACCCCTGGCACCTCGTTTACAATCCGGGTAGACATCCGGGCTAACACTTCGTAGGGCAAGCGCACCCAGTCGGCGGTCATTGCGTCTTCGCTGTTCACCGCCCGGATTGCGCAGACGTAGCCGTAGGTGCGGTAGTCCCCCATAACGCCAACCGTGCGGCTGTCGCTGAGCACGGCGAAGCTCTGCCAGATTTGGTCGTAAAGGCCGGCCGCCTTTATCTCGTCGATAACAATCCAGTCGCAACCCCGGAGAATATCCAAGCGCTCTTTGGTGACTTCTCCGATGATTCTGATGGCCAAGCCGGGACCGGGAAATGGCTGACGATATACCATCTCTGCTTGAAGACCCAGCTCCAAACCGACTTCCCGCACCTCATCCTTGAACAGGTAACGTAGCGGCTCCACCAGTATCAAGTTCATCTTCTCGGGCAGCCCGCCCACATTGTGATGAGTCTTGATACGAGCCGAAGCGCGGTTTTCCGGCGTTTCACTTTCGATCACGTCGGGGTAAAGGGTCCCTTGGGCCAGAAAGTCTGTTTGGCCCAACTCCGACGCCGCATCCTCAAAGACCCGGATGAACTCCTCGCCAATGACCTTGCGTTTCGTCTCGGGATCGGTCACGCCTTCCAGCTTGTTCAAGAACCGGTCGGTGGCGTCGGCATAAATCAACTTCAAACCCAAGTTTCGGTTGAAGGTTGCTTGGACGCGCTCGGCTTCTTCGCTGCGCAAGAGACCGTTATTAACAAAGATACAGGTTAATTGATCGCCAATTGCCCGGTTAAGCAGCATGGCAGTTACCGCCGAATCTACCCCACCGGAAAGTGCGCAGATTACCCGTCCATCGCCCACCTGTTTACGGACCCGGTTTATGGAGTCGTTAACGAAATTTTTGGGCGTCCAAGTACCCTGGCAAAGGCAGGACTTGAAAAGAAAGTTCTTCAGGATCGACGTGCCTAGCGGGGTGTGTTGCACCTCCGGGTGGAACTGTAGGCCGAAAATGCCTTTTCCGTTGCCGATGGCCGCGACCGGAGAGTTCTCGGTGTAAGCCAACGCCGAAAAACCCGGGGGCATTTCTTCGACACGGTCGCCGTGGCTCATCCAAACCGGGAATGAAGTCGGCATGCCTTCGAATAAGGAGCCGTCCGGTGCATTTTGATGCAGAACGGCTGATCCGTACTCTTGCTTCAATCCGGGAGCCACCCGTCCGCCCAACTGGTGGACTAGGGCCTGCATGCCGTAGCAAATTCCCAAAACAGGTAAGGAACGCTCCAAGACCCAATCGGGCACGGTGGGAGCGCCGGCCTCAAACACGCTGGCTGGGCCGCCGGATAGGATGACACCCTTGGGGTTGATGTGCTCAATAGATTCCCAAGAGCCGCTGGCCGGAACAACCTCGGAGTATACTTTTAGCTCGCGCACCCGACGGGCGATCAGATGGCTATATTGGGACCCGAAGTCGACTATTACTATGCCTTCATTGACCGACTGAAGATTGGCGTCTTGGGACGCGGTTTCGGTTTCAGGCCCCGCACTCTCCGAACTCCTAGCGATCTCCAGGTATGCCGATACTAAGTCGTCGCTGGTGGCGACACGCCGTCCTCGGGGAAGCTTTTCCTCGACCGTGGCAGCACCTCCTTGAGGTTAAAAGCCAGAGTGGATTACGTGGTGAATCTATACAAGGGTTGCCGATTTCGTTGGCTTTTTGGGTGCTAGTATTATACCCAGGAAGCGGCCTTGAGTATAGACATAATGCAAAATCAGGGCGATCTGTCGCCCCTCTGTTGTCCGTATGCTATACTCCATTTCGAGGGTAGGCTAGTGGTCCTGGCAGCTACGGGCGGCCAAGTTTTGTTGATCCAAAACGCAAAAGGTGTGCCCAACGAAAGCCCGAAAGAATTTTGCTATAACCATAGTGGAACCTTACGAAGCAGACGTGGATGAAGCGGTGCGACTATTGAGGTCGGGAGGTGTGGTGGTTTTCCCCACCGACACTCTTTACGGCCTGGGCGCCGATGCTTTCTCCGACCCAGCCCTTGAACGTATATTTGCGATTAAGGGCCGACCAGCCGAAATTTCACTGCCTTTGCTAGTAAGTTGCTGGGACCACTTGAAAACTGTGACCGCTCAGATACCCGTAGCCGCCCGTCAATTGGCCCAACGGTTCTGGCCAGGGCCGTTAACTTTGGTGCTGCCAAAGGCTCAAAGTTTGCCCAGCCGAGTTACCGGGGGCAGAGAAACGGTGGCGGTCCGTATGCCAAACCATCCAGTGGCATTGGAAATTATTCGCCGCTTGGATAGACCCATAACCGGCACCAGCGCTAATAGAAGCGGACAGCAAGACTTATTGGATTTAGATTCCGTCAGAGCGGAATTGGCAGACGATGTCGACTATATTGTCCAAAGTGGCCCCCAGCCCAATGGTACCCCCTCGACCATCATTGACATGACCGCAGAAGTCCCCCAATTGTTGCGCCAAGGGGCGTTGCCATTTGAACAGATTTTGAGGGAAGCTGGTTTGAACCAACCCCCCAAGTCCTGAATCCAGGAGCAGCTATTATACCGAACCTATACGATTACGACGCCTACCACACCGCCCTAGACTTGGAACTGAGGGAAGTTTTTGCCGAGCGGCAGGGGTTTCTTTACGACGTGTTGCGCTATCATTTGGGCTGGACCGACGAAGTAGGTCAATCCACCAACAACTCGATGCCACTGTGCTTCCCAACCCTGTTGGCGTTGGTATCCTGCCAAGCGGTGTCCGGAGACTTCCAAGCGTCGCTGCCAGCCGCAGCCGGGGTTGACCTGGTGCATAACTTTACCCTGGTGCACGGCGACGTCCAAGCTTCTAGGCCCAATGCTCAAGACCGGCCCAGCATCTGGTGGGTGTGGGGGCCAGCGCAAGCGATCAATGCTGGCGACGGTTTGCACGCCTTGGGACGCACCACTATAATGCGCCTGGCTCGAAATAACATTCCCCCCGAGCGGGTACTTCATGCCGTCGAATCTCTGGACCGGGCTTGTCTGGCGTTGTGTGAAGGCCAGTATATGGACCTGGAGTTTCAAGAACGAATGGTGGTGACCAGCGCCGCTTACTTCGACATGATATCCCGTAAAACCGGGGCGCTGACCGGGTGCTCGGCAGAAGTAGGCGCTCTGGCGGCAGGGGCCGATCAGAACGTTTGGACCAAGTTCCGGGAGATGGGTTCCAAAATGGGTATGGCCTGGCAGATATGCCAAGATATCGGTGATTTATGGGGCGTATCCGGGGACGGCATGACCGCCAGCAATGTGCTGAACAAGAAAAAAAGCCTGCCGTTGATTCATGCTCTGGAAAACTCCAGCCTGGCCGCCAAGCGCGAGTTGGGCGGAATATATATGAAACGAGTGTTGGAGCCGGACGATGCTTCAAAATTGGTTGATATCCTGAACGAGGCTGGCTCCAAAGAATTTTCCGAAGGAAATGCCCGGCGATTAATGGATGAAGCCATCGAGAACCTGGACGGCACCGCCTTAATGGATCAAGGGCTGGACAACCTGAAAGATCTTGGCCAGCAGGTGTTGGATGGCCAGGTTTAATATGCACCTAAAAAATACTTTGCTAAATAAACACGGAAGTATTTATGGCTAAGCGCACTATCTCCCAGCTCGATATCGCTGGCAAACGGGTGTTGGTACGGGTGGATTTCAACATCCCCATCGAACAGGGTGTGGAGGCTATCGCTTCTTACGACCAGCGGCTCCGGGCCACTTTGCCCACAATCAGGTACTTGCAGGAACAAGGCTGCCGAGTGCTCCTCTCTTCGCATTTGGGACGACCTGGTGGAAAGCCAGTGGACTCGCTACGCTTGGCTCCCGTGGGAGACCGCCTGGCAACGTTGTTAGGAAGCCCGGTTAAATGCCTGGACGAAACCATTGGGCCGAAAGTGGAAGAGGCCGTGGATTCTATGGAACCCGGTTATATCACACTGTTGGAAAACCTGCGCTTCCACGCTGGTGAAGAGAAAAACGACCCCGAATTCGCTAGTTCCCTGGCATCATTGGCGGACTGTTTCATCATGGATGCTTTCGGGGTAGCCCACCGTGCCCACGCCTCAACCGTCGGCCTGCCAGGTTTGCTGCCATCGGCCATGGGGCTCTTGGTGCAGCGGGAGGTGGAGTCCTTAGGCCAAGCCTTGGACATCAAAGCCGAGGGAAGACCTTTGGCGGCTCTGATGGGTGGGGCTAAAGTTAGCGACAAGATTTTGGTGTTGGAGAATTTGCTAGGTAAATTGGATCATTTGATCGTTGGTGGAGGGATGTCGGTAACGTTTCTTAGGGCCCAGGGATATGATACAGGCGCATCGGCCATAGAAGAGGACCGTGTGGACTTCGCCAAAGCGATCTTGTCCCGAGCCCGGAACCTGAACGTGCATGTCCACCTGCCTGTTGACGTGGTGGTGGCGGACCGGTTTGCCAACGATGCGGCGGGAGTCGAGACCGTACTGGTGAACCAGGTCCCTCAAGGCTGGCTCATTATGGACATCGGTCCCACCACGGCCCGCTTGTTTTCCGAAACCTTGGGCCAATGCAAGACCATAGTATGGAATGGACCGATGGGCGTCTTCGAAATGCCCAGGTTCAGCCAGGGCACACGCACCGTCGCCGAGGCCATCGCCGAATTAACCGGCGTTACTACCGTGGTGGGCGGCGGCTCCACTGCTGAGGCGGTGGAAGAATTGGGCCTAGTGAACCGCATGACCCACGTTTCCACCGGAGGAGGCGCGTCTTTGGAGTTTCTGGGAGGCAAAGAACTGCCGGGGATAGCGGTCTTGCCCGACGCTTGATTAGTAGATAGCTTGCAATTGTCATTCCCGTCATAAATTTCGGCTCAGTCTCGGCTTAGTCAGTGTACGAAGGGTAAACTATGATCGATTTAGAAGAACTTAAAGACTGTTATACTTCGACATCTTCAAAAATAGTCATGCTGGTCGTTGACGGTTTGGGCGGATTGGCTCATCCGGAAACGAAACTGTCCGAGTTGGAGCAGGCGCATATCCCCAACCTGGATACTATGGCCGGTGAGAGTGCATGCGGTCTCACAACCCCAGTGTTGCCGGGCGTGACGCCCGGCAGTGGGCCGGGCCATCTGGCGTTGTTCGGCTACGACCCCCTCAAGTACCAGATTGGCCGAGGCGCGCTGGAAGCCTTGGGTATCGATGTTGATTTGCAGCCCGGCGACGTGGCCGCCCGGGGAAATTTTTGCACCGTGGACGCCAATGGTGCCTTGGTCGACCGGCGAGCGGGGCGCATTCCCACAGAATTGAGCGCCCCTTTGTGTGAAAGGTTGGATCGAATCGAGTTGGAAGGCGTTCAGGTGGACGTCTTCTCCGTCCAAGACTACCGGTTCGTTTTGCGGCTCCGGGGGCCGGGGTTGTCGGAAGCCATCTCCGGTACCGACCCTCAAATCACAGGTGTGCCGCCTTTGGCTTCGGAAGCTTCAGAACCAGCTGGGGAAAAGACGGCCCGACTGGTAAATGATTTCTTGGGCCAAGCCAAGCAACTCCTAGCCGAGGAAGAGCGGGGCAATATGGTGCTCCTTCGAGGTTTTGCTCAACTCCCGGCCTTGCCGCCCATGGGCAGCGTGTACAACCTCGATCCCGCGGGAATCGCCGCCTACCCCATGTACCGGGGTCTGGCCACCGTCGCTGGAATGAATGTCATAACCACGGGTCGGACCTTCGCCGACGAAGTGGAAACCCTGCACAAGAATTTCGGCGACCACGACTTTTTCTTCATCCACTACAAACCCGCCGATGCCGCAGGTGAAGACGGCGACTTCGAAGCTAAGGTAAAACGATTAGAAGAGCTTGACCCCTTCATTCCTCAGATCCGCGAGTTAAACCCCGATGTATTTATGGTGGCTGGTGACCATAGCACTCCGGCGATAATGGCCGGACACAGTTGGCACCCGGTTCCATTTATGGTCCACTCAAAGCTCACCCTTGGCGAGGGCATCCCGGCGTTTAACGAGCGCGCGTGCGCCCAAGGCTCCATTGGCCGCATACCAGCTACTCAGATAATGTTGATGGGACTGGCCCACGCTGGCAAGCTGGCTAAATTCGGTCCTTAGGTCCTTAAGACCAGGCAATTAAGATCCATAAATTTACATGACGAGGTAGTTGCCATGCCCAATCCGCCATCGGCCGGCAATTGGATAATCGCGGGCAATTGGAAAATGAACACCGACATGGCGGGAGCCGTGGAGTTGGCTACGGGCGTGGCGAATGGCTCCGCTGCCCTAACCGGGGTCGAATTGGTTCTATGTCCGCCTTTCGTATTCTTGTCGGCTGTCAAAAGTGCGGTGGCGAGTACTTCCGTGAAAATCGGCGCCCAGAACATGCACAATGAAGAATCGGGCGCATTCACCGGCGAGACCTCCGCATCAATGCTTCAAGGCCTGTGCGACTATGTGATACTGGGCCACTCGGAGCGGCGCCAACTGTTCGGCGAGACCGACGAGTTGGTGAACTCGAAGGTCAAATTAGCATTCGGAAAAGGATTGATCCCAGTGTTGTGCGTCGGCGAAACCTTTGCGCAACGGGAAGCCGGGCAGGCTCAAGAAACTGTCGGCATGCAAGTGCGTGAGGGTCTAGAAGGCATAGTTGACATAACCGGCCTGGTGGTTGCTTATGAACCAGTCTGGGCCATCGGCACCGGGCAAGCGGCAACCCCGGAAATCGCCGCTGAGGTGATGGGTGGAGCGATTCTGGAAACTCTGCAGGGTTTATATCCCGCCACAGCCGCCCAAGTCCCTCTACTCTACGGTGGCAGCGTAAATCCCGGAAACGCCGCTGCTTTTGCCGCCCAAAGCTGTATTCACGGCTCATTGGTCGGTGGCGCTGCGCTGCAAGCAGACAATTTTCTGGAGATAGCCCGAATAACGGCAGAGGCCAAGGCTGTCTAGGTAGTCTTCGATCGTGCCGATAAGCCGCCAGGAGTTTGAAGACGGGCGTATTGATCTAGCTGTCCCGGTAGTGGATTACCTTCGTGTCAGGCGGGAAGACGCATTCACAGCCCAAGAGATCCTTGACGAAATGATAATATTTGGAAGACGCTGCACCCTCGCAGAAATCATTCAGTCACTTGAGAGGCTCGTAACACAGGAAATTGTCCTAAGAAAAGTATTGGCGGGTATTCCCAGGTATATAATAAGTTCTGCAGAACGCTTAGTTTTATCACAGGGTTTGGTAATGCCGCTATCAAAGCGCCAATTTGAGTTAGGGGTTGACGAAGAAGGCGAGAACCTGATGATCCAGGTCTATGACCTTTTGGCTGCCAATCCAGATTTAGCATACTCTCACAGCTTATACAATGGGTCTTACCCAAATCTGTGCCTGTGACTAAATTGGAAATGCTCAGGACAGCCGTGCAGGCATTGGTAGGAATTGGAGCTATAGACTCGCGTGAGGTGTCCGGCACTAATTACTATGCATTCCTGCAGGAGTTTGACACTGGTACTTGGAAGTCCCTAAGACCCAGCAGAATCTGAGTCTGTATGAACTCTCCCACCTTGGCTGTAATCACCACCCCTGTCCTGCTTATCGTCGGCCCCACGGCAGTGGGTAAGACAAGCTTGGCCCTATCTCTAGCTAGTCGATTTGACGGCGAGATAATCAACGCCGATAGCCGCCAAGTCTATCGCCACATGGACATCGGCACCGCAAAACCATCGCCTCATGAGCAACAACAGGCACCCCACCACCTGCTCGATATCCTGGATCCCGACCAGAACTTCGACCTTGCCAAGTTTCTATCTCTGGCCAGAGACCTAATTTCGGAGATTCAAGGACGGGAACGCTTGCCCATAGTAGTTGGCGGAACGGGGCAATACATCTGGGCCTTGCTTGAAGGCTGGAACGTGCCCGAAGTGCCGCCTGACGCCGAGTTTCGCGCCGCCAAATTAGCCGAAGCGGAGCAGCATGGCCCGGAGTTCATCTATCAGCAATTGCAGTCCGCCGACCCTACCCGCGCCGCCCAATTGGACTTCCGCAACCTGCGCCGGGTCATCCGCGCCCTAGAAGTGCACCACGCCCAAGCCTCGCAACCTCAAACTGCCGGTCAAACCTCTGAAGGACTGGCGCACTCTCTCATAATCGGGTTGACTATGGATCGGACTCAGCTTTATCAGCGAATAGACGACCGGTTAGACCAGATGATGATCGAAGGTCTCGAGGAAGAAGTGAGGGCCTTAACCGCTCTTGGCTATGTCCCCGGAGAGGGGCCTCTGGCCGGTCCAGGATACCGGGAGTTGGGTGAGTACCTGACCGGCATCATCAGCCTGGACGAAGCGGTGCAACGCACAAAATTCCAGACCCACCGTTTGGTCCGCCGCCAGTACAACTGGTTTAAGCTGGTTGACCCAAGGATAAAGTGGCTGGCTGGAGCGGTACCGGATGGTGTTTCAGATCTCGAAATAGAGGCAGGACAGACTGTCCAAAATTTCCTTTCCGACCGTGCCTGCTATGGTACAATTAGCGGGGATTCCTCCCAAATTTCTGACGATATGGGCACCAGATAATGAAGTTTACCAAAATGCACGGTGCGGGAAATGACTACGTTTATGTGGACGCCCGCAGCATGAACTATGACTGGCCCAGCCTTTCGCTGAAGATGAGCGACCGCCACTTCGGCGTCGGGAGTGATGGACTCATTCTGATACAAGATTCGGATGTGGCCGACCTCAAAATGAGCATGTTCAACGCGGACGGCTCGGTTGGCGAAATGTGCGGCAACGGCATCCGGTGCTTCGCCAAGTACGCCATCGAAAGAAGCATTGTGGACCCTTCGACAAAATCATTGGACGTGGAAACCCTGGCTGGCGTCCGCACCATCGTCCCTCAGTACCAAGATGGCATGGTTAAGTCCGCTCGAGTGTCAATGGGACGACCGGTTCTGAATCCTGGCGATGTACCGGTTAAATTAGAGGCATCTCCGGATATGGCCGGAGATATTACGCGGGGGCCGATAATCAATTATCCCTTCGAAATGGACGGGGAAGATTTACCCCTGACATTTGTGTCCATGGGCAATCCCCATGCGATCACATTCATGCAAAAGCCGGTTGCCGAATTCGACCTGCACACCATCGGACCCAAAGTCGAGAACCACGTCATGTTCCCCAGGCGCGTAAATTTCGAGGTGGTCAACCTAAACGGCGAAGGGAATATGACCGCCAGAGTTTGGGAACGCGGTTCCGGAGAGACCCTGGCCTGTGGCACCGGGGCTTGCGCCATCGCGGTGGCGGCCCGGCTACAGGGTCTTAGCCAGGGAAGTCTTAACATAACATTACCAGGTGGCACTCTAGTTATAGACTGGGACGGCGAAGGCGAGGTTTACCTCGAAGGGCCAGCCGAGGAAGTCTTTTCCGGCGAGTGGGAATAGCGCACAATGCCGATTAGAAATATGTGGTCTCTGACACCAGGTGAAGTGCTTACCTCCGAAATAATAGAGGGCAAAATTCCCAGTTGCCAATTGTACTTTCCTTTGCAGGATAAAGGGATAGATCTTTTGATCGTTAAAGGCTCAAATCAATGTCCTATTCAAGTTAAAGAGTCCAGGCTATACGGCAAGGGGGATCGCCCCCACAGTTGGCATCAGGTATCGGAAACGAACATCAATCCCCTATCGAAGAATAAGAAAGTGGTTCCTGATCTGTTTGTGTTTCTGACCTATTTCCCGCAATATGCCGAAAACAAGTTAATAAAGTTCTACGAAAGATATATTATCGTGCCCACTGAGGGTCTGAGGGAAACAGTCGAAGATAAAAAAGCAAGCAACGGCAAGTTTTCCTTCTATTTTCAATTCTCCAAAGACGAAGTATGGGATATCAGAGAAAGTAGTGTGTCTTACACTCAATATTTGGAGAAATGGGGAATTCCTACCGATAAACTAAGTACCAGTTAGCGCGAACCTTTCATAGGAAGGTGTTGTCATGAACCTTTACAATCTTCCCCTGGTCATTGGAACCCAGCGGCAACACTGAGAATAATTATATGGAGGAGATTCCGTTGTTGCCAGGCTGTCGTGCTTGGGGAGAAACCGCTGCCGAAGTACTAGACAATCTCCAAAGTGGAGCGATCGGGTTCATCGAGTCCTATCGTACTAGCGGTGGGCCTCTTCCGTCGGAATTCCAATCCGCGTAATCCGTTGTTTCGGTAATTAGTTTTAAAGGCTAGGATCATAAAGCATGAAATTTTCAGAGCGGTTGGGCAAGCTTTCCCCGTATCCTTTCGTGGAAATTTCTCGCATCATTGCCGAGAAACGGGCTGCTGGTGTGGATGTGGTTACTTTTGGTATCGGTGACCCGGACATCCCAACCCCCCAACCGATTATCGACCGGCTGCTGAAAGCGTCGGAAGACCCGCCCAATCACCGCTATCCGGAGACTGACGGCCTGCCCGAATTGCGAAGGGCGATTGCCTATTGGTACGATCAGCGCTTCGGCGTGAAGCTGGACCCCGACACAGAGGTCTTGCCATTAATCGGCGCCAAGGAAGGTATCGGTCACGCTGCCTTTTGCTTCCTGGACCCAGGAGATGTGGCTTTGGTGCCGGACCCGGCGTACCCCGTATACAACGTGGGGACCATGTTCGCTGGCGCTGAAAGCTACGTTATGCCTTTGCGCGAGAGCAACGGTTGGCTGCCCGAGTTGTACGCTATCCCAGCCGACGTTGCCAGGGCGGCCAAGCTCATGTGGCTGAACTACCCGAACAACCCAACCTCGGCGATAGCCACCGAAGAAGATTTTGTTTCCGCTATTTCCTACTGCCGGGAGAACGACATCGCTTTGCTCCACGACGCTGCCTATAGCGAGGTCGGTTACGATGGCTATACGGCAGCCAGTTTCATGCAGGTGGCCGGGTCGGCTGAGGTAGGCCTCGAGTTTCACTCTCTTTCCAAGACCTACAACATGACCGGTTGGCGCATCGGAATGGCCGTGGGCAACGCTGACATGATCAAGGCCCTTTTCCAGATCAAGGCCAACCTGGACTCCGGAGTCCCTCAAGCGGTCCAGGAAATGGCCATAGAAGCCCTCACTGGGTCTCAACAGTCGGTGGCCGACAACCTCGCAATCTACCAATGCCGCCGGGACCGTGTCGTGACCGCATTGGGCAAGCTGGGGCTGCGAACACCGGTGCCTAGGGCCAGCCTGTACATTTGGGCTGCGATTCCCGAAGGGTTCACCTCGGCCGAGTTTGCGGCTCGATTACTGGATGAGACCGACATAGTGGTCACACCAGGTTCCAGTTACGGCAAGTACGGCGAAGGCTACATTAGACTGTCGTTAACCACCCCCGACGAGAGGGTGGAAGAGGGCTGCCGGCGTTTGGAAAACTGGAAAATGCCGCAACCCAATTCTGCAACATAGCACCGTGGTCTGTATTTATTACCTTACATATTCTATACTGCGGTTCCTAAGCAGCAGGGTGCTTAATTCATAGTGGAGGCGGAGAACATACCAAAGCGCACGGTGTCTACTGAGCCGGAGCCTGAGGTGGCGGTGCTTGTGGCGGTTGAATCACGCAACTCCCATTCCGCTTGGACCTTGGAGGATACCCTTAACGAATTGGATTACCTGGCCCGAACGGCTGGCGCAGAGGTTGCAGCACGGGTTACGCAACGGTCCGAGCGTTTCACCCATACCTATGTTGGGAAAGGTAAGGTCCAAGAGATAGTGGAGACTGTCCAAGAATCTCACGCCGATGTGGTTATCTTCGACGACGAACTCACTCCCACGCAGCAACGCAACCTGGAAAACGCCCTGGGCACCAAGGTCATTGACCGTACTGCGCTTATTCTGGACGTCTTCGGTCGTCACGCTCAGACCTACGAAGGCAAGCTTCAAGTGGAGTTGGCCCAGCATAAATACCTGCTCCCCCGGCTGGCTGGCCAATGGTCCCACTTGGAAAGGCTGGGAGGCGGCATCGGGACCAGGGGGCCCGGCGAGACGCAGATTGAAACCGACCGCCGATTGGTGCGCAACCGCATCCAGCGAATCGAACGGGACTTGAAAGCGGTGAGGAGCCGGCGTGGTATATACATGGGACGCCGGAAAAGGTCCACCATTCCCATAGCGAGTCTCGTCGGCTATACCAACGCCGGGAAGAGCACCCTGTTCAACGCCCTGAGCAACGCCAAGGTAATTGCCGAAGACCAACTCTTTTCTACCCTCGATCCGATTACCCGGCGGGTAAGACTGCCATCGGGCGCTCCTCTTCTGCTGGCCGACACGGTGGGGTTCATACAGAAGCTCTCACCCACGGTGGTGGCCGCTTTCCATGCAACGTTGGA
Organism: Dehalococcoidia bacterium; assembly: GCA_963665155.2. Taxonomy (GTDB): domain Bacteria; phylum Chloroflexota; class Dehalococcoidia; order Lucifugimonadales; family UBA3495; genus UBA1141. Next base: position 1,092,790 of record OY761986.2, read on the forward strand.
AGAAATGGCCGAGGCCGATGTTCTGCTACATGTGATCGACGTTTCCCACCCCAAGGCCCCCGAGCAGACCGAGGTTGTCGAGAAAATCCTCAAAGATATGGGCTTGGCGGACCGGCCACGGATTCTTGTAGCAAACAAGATGGACTTGGTTACCTCGCATAAAAACGACGGCGGCGAGGCCGGTTCAGTTCAGGTTTCCTCCCGGGCCTTGGACGCCAAAGACAGCGTACTTGTCTCGGCGGCAAAGGGTTGGAATCTGGATCAGTTGCTCAAGATGATCGAATCCAAACTGATGAGCATCGACGGACCGCTGACGGTGCTGGGCTCACCCTCCGCCGGATAGCGATTCCACTCTGGCTGGCAGGACACCCTTCGAAACACGCTCTGCATCAATCTCCTTGGTCCTCCCTCACGCTCTCCTCTTTCCAGTTTGTTGCTCTTCAGCCGTCGGTATTCAAAATCTTCGGCGTTATGGGGTCTGGCTCTCTGCTGGGTTCACACGTTGAGAGCCCTATAAGGGCTTGACATAAAAATATCGTTTGGTTCGCACAAGATACGTTATGTAATCAGCCGGTCGGAGGCGGAGATTTCTGAAGCTGGCGGGGAGGCCTTGTTCGTCCTGCTGGAGGTTACCAGTGAATCGGATTGGGCTGCAGCCGTCCAGTCCACCGTTTCCAAGTTCGGCAAGTTGGACATTCTGGTCAACAACGCCGGAATTAGCAGCCGCACCGGCGTAGAGGACACTTCGGTGGATTCTTGGGACCAAGTAATGGAGGTCAACGCCAAGGGAGTTTTTTTAGGAACCAAAGCCGCCATTCCCGAAATGAGGAAGGCGGGAGGTGGTTCCATAATCAACATTTCTTCCATCTACGGCATTGTGGGCAGCGGTGGGTCAGCCAGTTATCATGCATGCAAAGGGGCCGTGAGGCTTTTTACCAAGTCGGCGGCGGTGCAATACGCTGGCGAAGGAATCAGGGTGAACTCGGTGCATCCCGGATTCGTGGACAGCCCGATGACCGACGCTCACCACGGAATCCCCGAAATTAGGCAGGCCAGGGCCGGCCAGACACCCTTGGGACGTCTGGGCATCCCCGAGGACATTGCTCCGGGAATCTTGTACCTGGCATCGGACCAATCTTCCTTCGTGACCGGCAGCGAATTGGTCATCGACGGGGGAATGACCGCTTCTTGAGCAATTTGGTAGTTATGTCAACCCGCCGTGGCCTGAATGAAACTTCCAACGCACGTGCGGTGCGCTGTACCCTCTTCCAGCCCCCATAGTTTTCCTCATGCGCTTTCGCCCCGACCTAATCGAAGGACCAGTAGCGAAGTGCAGTTAGGCGCCAACCCTCAGGTAATGGGCCCAATAACCCTGCCAGGGGTGATATCGGCGGGCGATGCTCATAACCTCCGCATCGCTCAGGGTTGTCCCGCCTCCGTAAACCCTAGAGGCAGCATCCAAGAACGCTCGGTCCGGCAAGGGAACGGTCTGGCTGCGGCCCAATCCCCGCCATAGCACGAAGCTGGCCGACCAAGGGCCGATGCCGTTAATGCCCCTGAGCCATGCCTCCACCTCTTCGAATTTGGCCGAGGCCAAGAAACCGGGCGGGACCATAGCGAATGCCCGGGCGGCGTCAATCAAAAATTCTCCCCGGCGCAGATTGCGTGCCACCATCGCCAAATCTCCTTCGCTGCAACCCGCCAACTCCTCGGGCTCCGGGAACGCCCAGCATTCGATCCCATCCACCTCCGCCATGTGCCCGAAGGAGCGAACCAGGCTCCGGTACATATTCCGGGCGGTGGCCATGCGATTGCGCTGGCTCAATATGGCCCATACCGCAGCCTCGAACCCGCTCTGGAACCGTACCGGATGGTAGCCAAAAAGGGATTTTAATATCGGCATAAATTTCGGGTCTTGCTGGGCTAGGGCGTAAAAAGGGGCTAGCGTGTCGGTGAGGCCGAGCATGCTGCCGAGCCGGTCGGTAAAGTCCGATTCCAGTTCATCCGTTTCCAGGTCAACCGTTTCTAGGTCAACCGTTTCCAGTTCATCCGTTTCCAGGTCAATCGAAACGCTTTCGTCCGCAAATAGCGTGTAGTTCAGGTAGGGTTGGCCGTCCTTACCCCTAAGCTCCGGGGATTTCTGATTTACTGCGGGGTCAAGGTCGGCTTGAAAGTCGGCTTGAAGCCCGGCTTGATCGAAAGTTGCGCCGCTTTTGACCGAGGCCGCCAACGTCCTGCCTTGGACCTGGAAAGCTTTGATGAAGGATCCCTCGGCCACGGCTTGGTGCCTTGGACCTGGAAAGCTTTGATGAAGGAACCCTCGGCCACGGCTTGGTCCATGGCAGTGGGCGGAAAAGATCGTAAATAAACGAGGGTCTTGTCGAAGTCGAAGGGTGGAGTCGCCGCCAGCCGGCCCTGTCTTATAGCCCGCATATTTTTCCTAAGGACATTATCCGACTCTATTTAGGCGTTGGGGCCAGAGGATCGCATCGGACTATTGTACAGGTGGATGCGGTTATGTAAAGGCGGCGGTCTGGGGGTACAGGGCAATCGCGTCTTAAATGCAGAACAGATACCGGCCGTGTTGAGGAATTCGGCTCGCATGGTCCTATTCGTCTTTCCGGCGAAGGCCTGAATCCAAGTGCGCCTATCAGCAAAAATGTTGGCGTTGCAGAAATTTACGTTTCTGGGTTCCGGCTTTCGCCGGAAAGACGAACCAGACGCTGTGTTCAAGGTACGACTTACTCCAAATACGAATAATTGGACGCGATTGCCCTGTATAGGGGTATACATGGAAAATTGCCTGAAAGCGGTATGAATCAGGCGGTACCAAGGCCCTCAACTGCTAACATCCGACAGTTATTCAGCGCCGCTAGGGTTGCGCCCCATTTGGTACCTGCCTATAATTAGAACCGATCTGAATATCAGATTCGTTCCGAATGAAGGGCGGTTAGCTCAGACTGGTTAGAGCGCCTCGTTCACACCGAGGAGGCCGGAGGTTCAAGTCCTCCACTGCCCACCATAACTCGTTATTTGGGCCGGGCTCGGGCTCGACCGAAGGGGATACTTGCCGAGGTGGCGAAACGGCAGACGCGCTGCGTTCAGGGCGCAGTGTCCTTACGGATATGTGGGTTCAAATCCCTCCCTCGGCACCAATTAAACCTGTCAGCATTCAGCAAGCAAACGATTGGTGGAGCCATGAGTTGACTGGTGAACGCTGAAGCCTCGTTAATGCGCTTGTAGCTCAGCGGATAGAGCGCTGCCCTGCGGAGGCAGAGGTCGTGGGTTCGAATCCCGCCAAGCGCACCATTAAAGTTAAATCAGGCCGATCCAGATACAAAATGCTGGTCTTAGACCCCCGGTGCCGCAAGCAAAATGTCCAGCAGCTCGGTTTTAGACCCCTGCCTTTTATCAATTAGGGATGCCGCGAAAGGCTTCATAATTAGCCTAAGTTCCTCCGGGCGTTACACGGACTCGTACCTCGAGGCCCTCGAGAACGGGGTGGCATTACTCGCTGCCTACGCCGATGAACACCATTGGCCGGGAGTCGCTGAAATTACGACGGCTCATCTCGAGGAGTACCTACATTACTTGGCCCGCCGGCCACGTTGGTTCGGGATCCGGAAAAGCCAAAAGCTGGTCAGCAAGTCCTATGTCAACACCCAGTACCGTCGACTCAGCAGGTTTTTTAACTGGCTGCTCTCCAGATGAATGATCGAAACCAGTCCGTTATCGCTGATCGATTTCCCCCATTTCGAGCAACGGGTGATCCAGACGGTACCCGAAGACCAGGTGGCTGACATCCTCAGACTAACTGACCCAGTCCATGCTCGAACCGCCCGGGAGCGCTTTCGCGCCTTCCGCAATCGGGCCATGGTGATCCTTCTGTGGGACACTCCGGGACGTCGAAGCGAATTCGCTAATCTAAAAGCTGGGAACGTGAACTTGGATATGGGGGTAATGCTGGTGATGGGCAAAGGCAGGAGGGAGCGAACGATGCCCTTCGGCCAAACTGCCTCTGCGGCGCTGTGGGAATATCTCGAAGTACGCAGACAATTGGCCCCTGACAATGATGCTTTGTGGGTGTTGGCCAGCGGGGTCCCTATGACACCTGGATTCTATGCCACGATTAAGATCCTGGGCGAACGGGCGGGAGTCCCGGATCTACACACCCACCGGTTTAGGCATAGTTTTACCATGAATGCCCTGCGCAGCAAGATGCCGCAACACGTCCTCATGATGATCGCTGGTTGGAAAAGGAAAATCCCGGATACCTACTTCCAAACTCTCGGAGAAGAGGATGCGGTTAGGTTTCACCGGGAAATGTCTCCAGCGGACAAACTGTGGGGCTCAGGTGAGCCCAAGCACCCGGGCTCGAAAAAAGGGAAGACCAGGGGGAGGTTATGATGGACGAAAGACTACGTGGTTGTTCCCGAGGTTGCCCCAGCTAGTGTCAATGTATATCTTGGTGTTCTGACCAATCACGTCTTCCACCGTTGGGGCAGTGAGAGCACCGGTGAACGTTGACTTGGATGGGAAATGAGCTAGATTTCACCTTCGCCATCGGGGAAGTCTGGCAGATGAGCGTAGCCTGGTTCAGCCACCCTCGGGCACCGTGCCACACTCTGGTTATAGCGTTCATCCGCACCTCCACACATCGACACCTATTGTATCACTGGGCACTTGAGGCGTAGCTGGAAGGCCCACTCCGACCTAAATTAACTCCCTGTAGCCAGAGGTGAGGAATTTCGCTCTGACGTAAGCTGTGCCCTTTTTCTTCATGTGGAACCAATGTTGATCAAGGGCATTGCTGAAACGTTCCGGATTTCCGCTGTGGGCAATCAAGTAAGATAATTCTTGCAGGTCGAGAACGTGGAACAGGGCTGAGTATCGGTCTCGATTACTGATCTCAACCAGTTCCCGCGCAACTGCCGACCAGTCAACTGCGAAGTACATCTCCGATACGAGCACGATCGCATGGATCGAGTAAGTTCGCCTGTCGGACGATAGCCAAATTTCCTCGCCGCCATCATCGAAAATCTGTTCACCACCTCGTACACTGTCGATCGCTCCGCAGAGTTGCTTGAGACCCCTGGTTATGTGTTTTTCGACATTCGACACTTTCCTAGTGGTTGGCTTGTCCCGGGTTTCTTGCAAAGCCGCTGTGGCCTTTGATTCAATTAAACACATGCTTGTGGTCTCGAGATTGTGCCCCAATATATCGGTCAACTCTCTTCTATTGCTGCCGACCTTTCGTGACAAGACAGTCCTCTCCCGGTAGATATCTCCAACCCTCACATAGATGGAACGCTCGAGTTGTGTTCCTTCATTGGGCTCGTCAAGCTTCAACTCCGGAGATTGATTAGCCAAGCCAACTTCATACACCGGTATAGGATCGATCACGTCTAGTTGGAGATGAAACAGAAGGTCGTCAAAGTGTCAAAACTGTCATATGGTTGGTAAATTGCCGCCACAACTATCACGTTGGGAAGATAGAAAGTTCGGCGCGGCGATTCCCTGAGGTTCAATATTAAGCACCGCATCGAGACTTCCGCTTCTGCCCCTTTCCGGAAGTTGGAAGCCCAGATGTGGGGTCCGGACATATCTGAGAGCAGACTAGAGTGGTTCCTGAAACCGGAATTCATTTCAGAACAAAGACAAGGCGGAAATAATGCTGGATCGGCACCAGACCCAGTTACCTTAGTTGACGGGCGGAACAATCGCAGAAAGCCCGTTGGACACCACGGAATTTTCCGCAGCGCAGAAAACTACCTTAGGTTTGATTGCTGGAATCTGTCGTAGCGCAAATATTGTGCCCGGCGAATATGTGACTGCATGTCAAAGGGGGATCGCATTGTTCCAAGAGTTTCTCTGCCATTGGTGGTGGCTTGAATGTTAAATCGCCCAATGGGGCGCATACGCCCCTTACTTATATATAGATATATACATTCGGGTTGATCGGAAAGAGGAAACAAGAATGATGGAAAACTCGGATAACGAGCACCTCAACGCGATCGGAGACAAATTTTTGATAATTAGATTCGTCGAGGAAGTGAACGGGCCTTCTGCCCAAGAGGTCCCTGAATATCTGCCGACGAAACATGGACTGCTGCTTCTGGCCGAGCACTGGGCCAAAGAAGCCATAGGGATTGAAAAATATGAGTGGCTGTCCCAGCAGTTTGGAAGCTTGAATTATAAGTTACGGGTATTCGCTGGGAGACGTCTAGATAGAATAGGACAGCTGATATGCCAGGATGAAGTCAAGGAGGTAGTGGAGCGCGTCTACTCCACGGCTCAACAGAATCTTCCCAACACGCTGTGGGACGCCTTCCGCAGGGGACTGGATTTGGAGGTCGTTATTTTCATTGATCTACAAAATGCAGATGAGTACAAAAGCCGAGCGATTGCCTGTTCCTGCCTATACCAGAGCCAAAATGCCATAAACGACTACACAGAAGTCATCAAAATTGATCCCTATGACGCCGACGCCTTTAGAGGACGGGCTAACGAATACGATCGCCTGGGCCATCCAGAAAGAGCAATCGAGGACCGTGATTGGGCCTTGGGGATTGACCCCGCTTAGGTATTGCCAGGTGCGAATGAGGCCGAGGGAGCGTTCGCTAAAAACTGGGCATGGAACAAGGCCAGCGAGATTTAGAAGCGTCAATGGGATTAACAATCAGAGGTGTGCGAATCGGACATGAAAAATTCAATCCGCCACAGAACAATAGAGAATAAATTCGGTCGGTTATGACTAACGGGAGAAGTGCATCGGGTGAGTCGTCATTAATTGCGGACAGATCGTGAGAAACGCTATTGCTGCTTTTGGTAATGCACTCCACAACGAAATTTTTTGGACTACATTCAACGACGTTGGCAAGATGGAGGAAATTACGAGAATCAAACCCCAAGACGCACAGGGATTTAAGAGTCGCGCTATGGCTCAGTTCTTGATGGGTGAGCGCCGTCAGGCAATTCGCGATTTTTCAGAGAGCCTCAAACGAAATCCAATGGACTCAGACGCCTACGGCAAGCGGGGAATTGAATATGTCGAGGAAGGTGATTGGGAAAAGGCGTTAGCAGACTTTGACCAGGCGTTGGAAATCAATCCAGACAATCCCTATATTCGTGCCCGTCGGGCCAGCGTTCTAAAAAAGCTGGGCTAATTTGTTAATGGGAATCTACACGGCTTAAAGGATCATAAAATCACCAACACAGTTGTCCCTCGTCACGACTGGATCAATAGGCAAAAATTAGAGAGGTGCCCACGAGCATATCGATACTGACTGGTCGTGTTCATCAGTTTGACCTTCCGACTCCGGAGCTGAACTTTGTACCCTGGTAGGTTCGAAGTCGGAGGGTTCATCCAACAATTGGCGTACGCGGATCGACCCGCGGGACAGAAGGAAAGTCCTATTTCATAGTAATCTTCGCTCTCTTCTGAGCTGACCGCTTCCCAAACGAGTCTTAGAACTCCTAACAAATTAAACTGAGTTAATCTTGGCGCTAGTGGTCGGTTGGCTTTATCTTCCCCTTGCGTGGAGGGGAGGCTGATGGCGAAACCACTGCTAGACGATGAATTATGGAAATTGATCCAACCCTTATTGCCGGTACCCATGCCCAGACGATGGCGCTACCCTGGCCGGAAGCGCCTGCAGAACCGTCGGGCGCTGACCGGCATCTTGTTCGTCCTGAAGAGTGGCATTCCCTGGGAGATGTTGCCCCAGGAGATGGGGTGTGGCTCGGGGATGACCTGCTGGCGTCGTCTTCGAGACTGGCAGGAAGTTGGAGTTTGGCAAAACCTTCATGAAATGTTTCTGGCCAAACTGCGAGAAGCCGACCAGATTGACTGGTCTCGAGCCGTGGTGGATAGCGCCTCCATCCGGGCGGTTGGCGGAGGGGAAAACTGGGCCCAATCTCACTGACCGGCGCAAGCCGGGGAGCAAGCACCACCTGATTACCGACGCCCAAGGGATCCCTCTGGCCGCCATCTTGACGGGCGCTAACCGTCATGAGGTAACTCAGTTGCTGCCCTTGGTGGAAGCCATTCGGGGCCAGGTAGGACGTCCACGCCGGAGACCAGCCAAGTTCAGGGAGACCGAGCTTATGACTCGGAACCCCACCGGCAGGCGTTGCGATCGCTGGGGATCGAGCCGGTCCTGGCCAAACGCCTTACCCAGCACGGGAGTGGCCTGGGCATCCATCGGTGGGTGGTGGAGCGAACCCTGGCATGACTGCACCAGTTCCGACGGCTGCGGGTTCGCTATGAAAGGCGAGCCGACATTCATGAAGCTTTCCTTTCCTTCGGTTGTTCCCTCATCTGTTTGACAAGGTCCAAATCAATTTGTTAGGCGCTCTTAGAAGCAGACTGACCAGCTCATCCTAATCGGAAAAAGTGGCCCGGACTAAGCCGGGCCACAATCACGTTTGACCATTCTGTTGGACTTTCTGGGACATCCGGGACATTTACAAGAAACTTCGGGGTCTGGTACGATTAACTGGTCGCAAACTTGGTTGGACTTCCAACCGTACCGACGCTGTGTGGCGCGTTCGTCTAGAGGCCCAGGACACCGCCCTCTCAAGGCGGAGATCAAGGGTTCGAATCCCTTACGCGCTACCAAAAACCAATTCTAGGCACAAATCTGTCGGCCTGTAGCTTCGGGTGCTAACACGTGCATGACAGACAAGTAGGTTCCTGAACTCCGCCTTTTTGGAATTAACAAAGGGGCATCCGTCACCGATTTCGGGGTCCGCAGGGCGGGCCAGGGTTTCATAATTTCTATCAAGGCCTTGGGAGCTCTCACCGAGCGGTCCGTTCAGTCCTTGGAATCTCGGTGGGCCTGTTGGCGAATTTCGCCGATGAACTGGGCTGGCCCGATGTTGGCGAATTAACAACGTCCCACACCCAAGAATACTTGGCTGATCTCCAGTCCCGAACCCGGCGGTTCGGGGAGAGGGACGCCGCCAAAAAAACGCTTGTCACCGTCTACAATCGACACCCACCACAGCCGGCTACACCGCTTTTTCCAGTGGCTTACCCAGCGCGGCCACATCGTTCGAAATCCCCTCCCGAGGCCGAAAGTCGATGAGAAGGTCATTCCCACTGTCTCAGAGGCACAAGTGCTGGACCTTTTGCGGTGGCTGGACCCCAATGGGACAACCCCGGGCAAACGATTCCGTGTGATCCGGGACCGGGCCGCCATCTTCCTGCTTTGGGACACGCCGGGTCGTCTGGGTGAATTGGGCAATATGACCATTGGCGATGTCGACTTCGACCAGGGCGCGGTCTTGGTAGTGGGGAAGGGCCGGAGAGAACGGTGGAAGCCTATCGGAGAAACGGTGCAAGGAGCTCTTTGGGACTACATCACGGCGCGGTCCGAGCGCACCCGTTCCGCTGAAGAGGCTCTTTGGGTTACTGAGCAAGGCCGTGCTATGCGGGTCGGTTGGCTCTACCAGATGTTGAAACGCCTCGGTGCCCGCTGCGGCATAGACAACTTGCATACCCACCGTTTCAGGCACTCGTTCGCCATGAACGCCCTGGAGGCCAAGATGCCGGAGCAGGCGCTAAAGTTCATGGGAGGCTGGAAGAAGATAGCCGATACCTACTTTCGAACCCTGGCTCTCAAGCAAGTAAGCGAATTGCACCGGGAAATGTCGCCGGCTGACAAGCTGGGCAAACGAGCCGCCAACGGGAAAACGCGGAACCCTCGGGGCAAATTATGACCCATCGTAATACTTCACCCGTCACCTTTTCGGACACCCGTCACCCAACCCGTCACCTCTGGCGAGGGAGGCAATCAGGCACGAAACTGACGGGTTAAATGCGTCATAAGTTCACAAGAGCTGTCCGAGCGGCCTTTTTAAATTCGGGCGAAAACGCCCGGATCGAGCCCAGAAACGCCGAAACAGAGGAGGTGAAAAGTGACCTGGACGGGCACCCACAGAATTATCGCTCTGAGAGCCACATAGCGCGGTCTTAGGTGTCCCGAGTGACCTTCTGGCTTCTGGCCACCCAGATTCACGCCTAGACCAACCCGAAGCTCCCGTAGCGACCGCTTGGACCACCGGTCCACCGATACATGGCAGCTCAAAATCTAACAGTGCCCCGCCGGATGCTTGAACACCCGACGGAGCCGGAGGCATGATGCAGAACCATCACACCCCCCAGGAAAACGGGACGGACGTACCATCCCATTCCCCTGAAGAAAGACTAGCAGAACCCCAAGACGGGCAGCAACAACTGGACTTGAACATAAGGGCGGTGGTCAGCGGTGCAGTTGGCTTGAGCTACACGGTAATAAATGACATCAGCGACGGCCTGACGGCGCCATCATACACAGTCGTCTTCCCGGTCTTTGACGCTAATTCTCGCAGCCGGCGCATAAAAGTGCTGTTCGATTCGGCGGACGGCGCCGCCTTACTCAAGCTATTATTCTAGGGTCCCGATGATTACAGAGTACGTTGAAGTAGCCGTGTTCAACGATAACCCTCTCCTGAAAGTGGGTAAAATTGTGCCCGATTACATCCGATTCCTTAATGAAATTCGCGATTCTTTGGAGACCAACACTCCGTTCTTGCCTGGCGACCACCGGTTTGTCGAAATCCGACCAAATCATAGCACCTGGGATCAATCAGAGGAGAATGTCGAAATACTTCTTTAACTTCCATTATCGCTAATATTTAGATTGACGTTCTGGAATGGCTTGAAAGATCAAACGCTAGAAATAATAACAGAGGCTGACTTCGTGAACCCCAATACGGCTGACGGCACCGAAAATGCGTGATTAGCTTTTTACCCTTCGTTTTGTTGATCTGAGATTATCGGTGAATCCGCCTGTGGTTCGAGAGTCCACGCCGGGACTTGGCTGGGCCGTAGGGACATTCTTTGCAGTAAAGGGGAAGCAGTCGCCTAGGCTTTTGGTTAGGGGGAGGGGTGTAGCCCGCTCCGCAATTGGGACACGTATAATTGGCTTCCCGGTCCCACTTGTGGCGGCTGGTACAACTCGGGCATCTACCTAGATCGGACATTCCCCATCCCTCCTATGAGCCAGATAACACGAAGGCTTGGAGCACGGCACCCGCGAATCCGGCGATCACCCGGTGGCCCAGCCACACCGCACCCAGAGCGACCCAAACCCGCTTCGGGACCATCTTCAAGAGCACCTTTATGGGCATTACTTCACCGCCTGTAGGCGCGGCGCAGGTCCTTTCTCCCCTTCCGTTGGCAACCGGTTCTGCGGGAACTTCAGCATGGTGTTGTAGGTCTACAATTTTGTCAGTAGCTAATAGGTCAGGGAAAATGTAAGTTCATGGAAGGACTGACATTGAGTACCAAAGAGGAAAACCGGTTACATATCTTGAACGGGGTATTAGAGCGGCACTGGTCGATGCGGGAGGCGGCCCCGCTGCTTGGAGTAAGTGAACGTCAGGGGTGGAGACTGCTGGTGGCCTATCGTAAGTCCGGAGCCAGGGGACTGGCGCATAAGAACCGGGGCCGGGTCCCTCCCAACGCCACTCCTAAGACCGTCCAGCAACGAGTAGCGGCCTTAGCCCAGGAACGCTACGAGGGCTTCAACCATACCCACCTGACCGAACTATGGCCGAACGAGAGGGACTGATATTATCCCGGCCCACGGTAAGGCGAATTCTGGTGAGGGCCGGATTGACCAGCCCGCGCCATCGCCGGCCACCACAACATCGGATTCGAAGGCAACGGATGCCTCAGGAAGGAATGCTGCACTGGATGGGAGTCACCACCTCTGGCTGGAGGACAGGGGATCTTGGCTGACTTTGCTGCTGGCAGTGGACGACGCTACCGGAACAGCGCCGTATGCCCTGTTCCAAGAACAAGAAGATACTCGGGGCTATTTGTCTCTGCTTCAGGGCATCATCGAAAGCCAAGGTGTACCGATGCGGTGTACACCGATAAGCATGCCGTCTTTCAACCCCGGCGTAATCCATCAGACCTACCCCAGGTTCCCCGGAATGGACCATCAACTCACGGATCATCAACCCAATGGGGCCGTGCCCTGGGAGAACTGGGGATCACCCAGATATTGGCCCACAGCCCCGAGGCCAAAGGAAGGGTTGAACGAGCCAATGGAACCTTCCAAGACCGCTTGGTGGCGGAACTGCGTCTGGCTGGCGCCTGCACCCTGGCTGAGGCGAATCAAGTGTTGACCGAGTTTCTGCCCCGGTTCAACCATCGCTTCGGGGTGCCTGCGGCTCAGCCGGAATCAGCCTACCGGCAAGTGGACCCAGATCGGCGATCTGGACTCCAAGGTGCAAATCCTGATCCGCGACCCCGGAGAAGCTGGTGAGCGTCTTGTTTACGGACCGGCGCCCTACATCAGAGTCAAGGAGCAGCAGGACCAGGACTTGATGGCCAGGCTGCGCCTCAGTGAGCCGATCATTGTTCCGCCCCGGTTCTGGATCGTAATCCAGGCTTATGACGGGGTGGCTATCGACGCATCGGATTCCTTCTACGACTTGTACGTCAGGCGGATCAGGCAGGGCGTAGGCGCCCACGTTTAAACCTCTAGGCCCCAGACGGTACACCATACCGAACGCGGGAGAATCGAAAAATGGTCACCAGCAAAGCCCAGCCTATTACCGAGCCCTATTCCCTTACTCAGATCGACACCAGCCTCATTCCTTCCGGCAACCGGACCGACGGCACCGCCAGCACTTGGATCAAGATTTGGAAGTTCCACGTTCCGGACGGCATCGCCATGATCCTGGGACCCGAGGACATTATTGCTCTGTACTTGGAGGACGCCTCGGCGGAAGTCCAACAAGAAAGCCACCAAGTCTTCCATGGCATCATCGGTTATAGCCGCTCGGATGGTTGGCGGCATCACCGGTGGGAAACCGTCCACCACAAAGGCGGGCGGCTGATTAATGGACTCCCTGATGTACTCTTCCGCCGATAGTCCGGAACGCCGGGTGGCGCCCACGGTGGGAATGTGGGTAAGTTCAGGTCCGAGTACGCCGACGGCTCCGGTGAGTCCTTCAACAGTATGGCAGGAGTGCATCCGGCCAGGGAGAAAACGCTCTGTCCGCGCTCGATAGACGCTGCGTCACCGCCGGAGGAAGCTGCGCCGCCAGAGGCAGGTGCGGTAGTCGCGGCTGGCGCCTGGGTAGCAACCGCCGGGGCTGCCGTTGGGGCCGTGGTAGCAGGAGCCGCCGTTGCCGGAGCGCTAGTCGCCACCGGTGCCGTGGTTCCTCTGGGCCTCTCCCCTGCCGGTGCATCGTCGTCACCCCCGCATGCGGCGGCACCTATCAGGACGATGCTCAGTAAACCTATTAGAAAAGGAATTGCTCTCTTCAACAGACCTCCTATTGGCAAATACAGCTGTTTAATATACGGCGCTCGTATCCAAAGAGGCCCTTGGGGAAATCAATCTCCGCGACTACCAACTTTGGGCCGATTCGCTTGTATTTTTTATCACAATGAGTATATCGTATCGATTAAATATTGACCACCGACCCTGACCAAAATATAATTGTTGTGTCTCCTAATATTCGCCTGAATTCATCGTTTCAGTGGGTACCCGCGTCGCTCTTAGGGAAGAACACCTATATCATCTAACAACACGACACCTGAAAAATATTTGCAGGGCCACCTGAGAACCTGATGCAGACTGGAAAATTCCCAGGGTCTTTGTTGACCAAGTTGCTGGCTAAAAACTCGATCAATGACCCAAGGGTCGTTTTGGGACCGCTGGTAGGTGAAGACGCCGCAGCGCTGAACATGGGAGAAAGCCTCCTGGTTGTCTCCAGCGACCCGGTGACTTTCGTGTCGGACCAAGCTGGCTGGTATGCGGTCCACATCAATGCCAACGATGTCGCCACCACCGGAGCGACCCCGCGCTGGTTCTTGTCCACCTTGCTGGTGCCGCCGGGCTTCGATGAATTATTGGCGGAAGGGTTATTCGACCAGATATTGCAGGCTTGCGTCTCAGTTGGCGCCACACTGGTTGGCGGCCACAGCGAGGTGACTCCAGGCATAGACAGGCCCATCATCATGGGCACGATGCTGGGCGAAGTTGCAGCGGACAAGTTGATACGGAGCGGTGGGGCGCAAGAAGGCGATAGCTTGGTGCTTACGAAAGGCCTTGCTATTGAGGGAACCTCCATCTTGGCCAGGGACCGGTCCCAAGACCTGCTGCGCGCGGGAGTCTCCCCGGATGTGGTCGAGCGGGCTACTACATTTTTGACCGATCCTGGAATAAGTGTGCTAAAGGATGCCAAGATCGTTTGCGAATCGGTCCAAGTACACTCGATGCACGACATTACCGAAGGCGGGTTGGCCAACGGTCTGGCGGAGGTGGCCCAGGCATCCGGATTAGGCCTGGCGATTGAGGAAGACAGTGTACCAATCTTGCCGGAAAGCCTGGAAATCTGCCAAGCCCTGGGTCTGGCGCCCATGGGGTTACTGGCTTCGGGGGCCTTGTTGGTCGCTTTGCCCGCCATAGACGCACCGAAGCTGATCAATGCCTTGGAACGGGAGAATATTAACGGCTACGAGATTGGTCAAATGCTCGCCGAGGAAGAAGGCCTGGTGCTGTTCAGTCGTCAAGGGGAGCAGCCACTTCCCGTTTTCCCAAGGGATGAACTGGCCAGGTATCTGGATTCGGTTGAGTAGAGTCGTTAGGTAGTACGACTGGTCTGCAGGGCATCCATCACAGGATGCCGAGATTCAGGCGACCTGGAAGTCCTTACCCATAGATTAAATGTAGTGCCGACCTCCAGGCCTAAGTACACGCAACTATTTGGCCTGGTACACTTTTAAGGAATCCATTAGCTGGTCGATGGTTATATTCCCGCCACTAACGGTAATTGATACCTTTTTACTTTTTACTAAGTGGGGATGCTTCACTGCTCCTGCCAAGGCAGCAGCCCCGGCGCCCTCGGCCATGGTGTGGGCCTTTTCGACCAGCAAGCCAATCGCGCGGCGGATGTCGTCATCGCTGACCAACACGAAGTCGTCCAGGTGCTCTTTCAATATGGCTTGAGGAACCTCGTACCCCTCTTTGGTTGCTATTCCCTCAGCGAACGTCTCCATAGGCGCATCGGTCCTCTGGCCATTCTTCCAATAAAGGTATCCCCCGGGTGCCCCTTCCGACTGTACTGCCACTACTTTTATATTGGGATCCACGGCCTTGGCCACCAGGCAGGCACCAGCCACGCCGCTGCCGCCGCCCAAGGGCATCATTATCACTTCCACGTCGGGCACATCTTCCAATACTTCCAATGTCTGGGTGGCCACACCGGCGATGAGCAAGGGCTCGTTGGAGGGATGAGCGTAACGGTATCCTTCCTCTTTCGCCAAGCGCTCGCAGTGTGCTTTGGCCTCGTCAAAATTTGCGCCGTGGAAAACCAAATCCGCACCCAGGGCTTGCATGGCGGCCACTTTTAGTGGGTTGGCTTGTTCTGGCAGTGCTATGAGGGCACGAACGCCAAAAATACGGCAGGCGCTGGCAATGGACTGCCCGTGATTACCGGTGGAGGCGGTGATCACTCCCCTGTCTCGTTCTTCCTTGGTGAGGTTGGCAATGAAATTAAGGCCACCCCTACCCTTGAAAGCGCCAAGGGGCAAATATTCGTCGTGTTTCACATATACTTCCGCTTCAAGCACTTCGCTCAAACCAGCGGAATAATGGGAAGGCGTTCTTGTGAGGTAGGGGGCAATTGTCTTTTTTGCCCGGTATACGTCTCGCAATGTAGGGAATTGCATTTTTTAGCCTCAAGTGTTCCAAGTGAGTCCAGCTTAATTTACGGTAAAACAAGTGTCAACGCAGTAAGGCTAGGCAGTAGGCCGACGTCAATGACCCACAATGACCAGGGACCTACGTTGGCGATTTCCCCGGAGAGAAATGACCACGCCTCCGGGGAAATGTAGTTTCGGGATTAGACCGATATGTGAGTACGGACTGGTCTAGTCAAACTCAACATGCCGGCAAAACGGCTTCATGTTGCCTTACTTAGGATTACTATCACTGCCGCCGTTAGCATCGCCAGGTTCCATGCCATCCGTCGAGTCTAGGTTAGTCGAGTCTAGGCTGGTCGAGTCCGTTTGGGCCGGATCCGGGCTGGCCATGTCCACATAGGCAGGGTCGATGGAGGCAGGGTCGATGGAGGCAGGGTCGATGGAGGCAGGGTCGATGGAGGCAAGGTCGACGGAGGCAAGGTCAACGGAAGTTTGAGCTCTGACCGCGCGGATGCGACGGTAGAAGAACCAGCCCCCCAGTAGAACAATCACCACTATTATAGGAATGTCGAAGGGCCGCATCACCGCACGCATGTCTTCCCAGTTTTCTCCCAGCTTGAAGCCACCGTAAGCCAGACCCAAACTCCAGGGGAATGAGCCTATAAATGTAAAAATGCTGAACTTCAAGAAGTTCATGCGGGCTATTCCAGCAGGAATACTAATGAAGGTGCGTACGACCGGCAGCATGCGGGAAAAGAACACAATCCAATCCCCATACTTCCGAAACCAATCCTCCGCCCGGTCCACCTCTTCCCGGGTTAGCAGCACGTACTTGCCATACTTGTATAACAGGGGCCTTCCACCAAAAGCGCTTACCCAATAGGCCACCCACGAACCCAACAGGTTGCCCAAAGCGCCGTAGAATCCGGCCATGACCACCATCCATGCCGAGTCACCCTTTTCTTCGATCAATAGCCAGCCTGCCAAGGGCATGATGAGCTCGCTGGGGAAGGGGATGGCCGCGCTTTCGATAGCCATCAAAAATACGACGCCAGGCCAGCCCATGGCGTCATAAATTTTGTTTATAATGTCCAGGAATATAGATTCGATGCCGCTCATAGGGTCTGATTTCCCATAAATTAAACTCTTTTTTCGTAGCTGGCGCTCTGCGCTCCAGCTAGTTGTTCTGTTTTTTTCTTAAACTAATTTAAATAAATATTAAGACTTGGTATTGACATTGACTAGAACGCCATGCTACTCTTTGTTCACCTCGATGCACCGGGGAGCCACTGTCAATGTTAACCAGTGGCAGTCAACGCGAGTGGAACTCTAAGGAGGTTACACCTTGGCTAGAAAGACTAAGTTGATGCAGCGTGTGGAGAGGGATCACCAGAGGCCCCTGGAGCGTCTTCTACCTGAGATGGTCAATGAGATCGGCCTTTCCAGCACCGCCGAGACGCTGGGTGTAAGCAAAGCGACTCTAGGTTACTGGTTGTTGAAACTTGGTATAAATGTACGGCGTGTAGCATTAGCTCCGGGCGAGACTCTGGAAGTGAAGCGGATCAGTTAACTCGGGTTGTCGGCAGCCGGTGATTTAACGGGCCAGCCCCGAGCAAATATATCGCTCGAACCATCGACCGAGTTTCTGCCTAAGTAAATGAATCAGCCGACAAACTAGCTCGGTACACAAGGAATGTCAAGAGGCCCCGTCGATTGGACGGGGCCTCTTTCTTTATGAGTTGTTCACTTTTGGCAGAATTCTCAATTTTGGCAAAGGAACCCTTTGTAAAGGCAATTCACCCTTGCCTGTAGCTTTTGCTTCCACACGCCAGTCCGGGAGACTCATCATCCCTGGAAAATGTCTTCGGGTAAGAACGCCGACACCGTGACATTTGGAAGGTCCACAATGTTGCTGACTTTCAGGTCAACCGCCACGCTGCAAATAATGTAGGCCTGATCCCTAGTCCAACCCCGCTCTTGCAGCAAATCAATCATATTGATCAACGCATTGCGAGCGGCCAAAGTCAGGCCGTTTTCACCCTCCTGGGTGCCGTCGTCCCGGATGGGCATGCCCATGGTGGCTATGAAATTTCTGGGCGCCGCCCACTCCGGAGGGATAAAGTAGTCCGGGTGGGCGAACCTAGGCCACTTAATGTTGTGCCTTGCCGCTTCCCCTTCATGTATCTTGAAGCGCACAACGGCGGTGGCCCCCATTTCGATGGCGGTAATGCAACACTCGCCGTCTCCTTGGGCGAAGTGCCCATCCCCTGCGGAATATAAAGCGCCGTCGACGTTTACCGGTATTAGCAGCCTGGAGCCCTTGGTCAATTGTTTGGCGTCGACATTTCCACAATTCTCCCGGGGCGGAATGGTCCGCAAACCTTCGGTGGCCACGGGGCCTTGTGCCGGGATCGCATCTTCAGCATCGGGAGGGGCGGCGGTGCCGCCCCTCCGCACAAAATCGGCCTCCCGCTGGGCCCATTCCCGCAACTGGGCATGGGATGGAGCGATGCCCGCGGTACCCATGAACGAACCGTCAATGATACGCACTCCCGGCAGCTGCAGGGAGGTCGCCCAACCGTCCTTGATATCCCAATGGACCAGAATTGGGTCCGTGAATATGTCCCGCAGAAACCCGGCCCCCGGCCTATTCCGGGTCCAACCGTAGGGCTGGGCGATAATGTCCGTGTACTCGATTTCCAACAGGTCTCCGGGCTTGGCGCCCTTGACGTAAACCGGGCCGGTCAACGGGTGGGCTACTTTGGCGTCAAAACCGGCCATATCCCCAACCCCGATGCTTGAATTCATCTGAACATCGGAAGCGTCCCTGGTTTCTAGGAGAACGTCCTCACCGGGGTCAACCTCCAACACGGGTGGCACGTCGGGATGCCAACGGTTGTGCCCTTTTTCCGGTTCCTGTTTCAGCCGCTTGGTGCGGTCTATTTCTATACTTTTCATTTAACGGTCTCCCATAACCTCGAGTGGACTTTTAGAGACTCCAATCATTGGGGGTATCCGGCATTGTCATGGGTTTTATCATCACCTCAACCAAAGCCGCTTGGCCCGCCTCAGTCGCCTCGATGGCCCGACGGAATGCGGAAACCAACTCACTTGGCTGTTCCACCCTTTCGGCGTAGGCGCCTAGTATTACAACGACGCTTTCTCAAATTGGTCAGTTTTGGGGCAGAAATCGCTTCGCGGAACGCAAGACCACAAAGCTGTCAGCCCACGCGCCTAACAGCCATGAAGAGGTGCTCAAGGCCCCTTTTTTGTGATCCGTCGTTGTAATACTAGAAACCCGGCTGAAAAGCCCTGCTGTGACGGGATGGCGTGGAGGATAACCAGTGGACTGTAAGTCTGAGGCTAAGAGTGACCCAGTTGGCTGCGGCCAATATGAATTGGGTAGTAACGATGGGCGACCCTGGGGCTTGCTGGTCCGGTTTATCGTGAGAGGAGCCTGGAGCCGGAGATATCATCCCCATCTTGGTAGCCACCAGGGTCAGGTTGGCCACCGTGGCCGCCATGAGTAGTTGGAATCGGGTCTTGGCTCGGCCGAAGTAGCGAGATTGGCGGACCCCCAGTTGCGCCAGCCGCGCCAGGCGATGCTCGGCCGCCTGGCGCAGCCTACGGTATTCAGCAAAGCCCTCACTCCGCTGGAAGTCCCGGGCTTGTTGCAAGAGCGCCTCTTGGGGATGCAGGGCTACGGTGCGTCCCGCCCCGTACCGCGCCGCCACGCACTGGGACCGCAGGGGGCATACGCCGCAGACCGCCGGGTCGAATTGGAAACTCCGGGCCAGGTAGGTCCGACCCAACCGGTTGGTCCGGGTGCCGAAGGTCCGCAGGGTGTGGGTAACATTACCGGCTGGGCAGGTGCAGGTTCCTGCCTCCAAGTCGATCTGGAAGTCCTCCTTGGGGAAGCAGGCCTTATTAGGGCGACCCGGCACCTTGGCTATTAGAGTCCGACCAGCATCGGCAAAGGCCTGCCGCGTCCCGCCATCCCCATAGGCCGCATCCCCGATAGTCTCCTCCACCGCTATGCCCGTGTTCTCCTCACTCTGCTCCACCAGTTCCAGGACTCCAGTGTTGTCACCGGCATTGCCGGGCAGGATGTCTACCGCGGTCACCAGTTGGGAATCGGTATCCACCACCACCGCAGCCTTATGTCCGTCGAAGCGTTTGCTGCTGCTTTTACGGCCGTGGCGCATCTCCGGGTCGTGTACCGAAGGGATGCGGTCCCGGCTTACCCCATCCTTCAGGGCTGGGCCATCCTCCTGGCGTTCCACATCCTGCAGTAACAGTTGCCCCAGCAACTCCGCCGCTTCCACTATACCCTGGCGCTGGGGGCTCTCCTCGGGGAACTGACCCTGGACCTGACGGGCCAGCTCCAACACCAGGTCGGCATCGGCTACTATCTTCTGCAGTAAGGCTTGCCGCTCTTTCTGGTTGTCCCAGTCAATCTCTGCCTCTCCCTTCACACTGGAGCCAAAGTAGAGTTCCAGACCGTGTCTCAAGGCCCATTCCTCGGGCCGCGTCCCATCCAGGTCCGAAAGCGCCCGCACTACCTGGACTATGCCGTCGGCCAGCAAGTTGTAGGTGTCCTTGACCGCCCCTCGGCCCAGAATGTAGGTGGTGTCTACCGCCACCTTCATCCGGCGTCCTTTCAGGTATCCGGTCTGCCGGGCGAATTGGAGGCTGCGCTGAAAGACGGCCCGCACCCGGTCGTGGAGGATCAGCTGGGCTCGAAACAGCTGCAGCGTGCTCTTGGCAAAGGGCCGGTCCTCCACCTCAATCCCCAACGCCACCTTCCACCGGATATCAAAATCCGCCCGCTGTTTGGCTTCGGCGTCGCTGACTTTGTCGTAGGCTTGCAACAACAGCGCAGTGGCCACCAGACTTGGGGGCACGCTATCCCGGCCATTGTCTGGGCAATATAGCTCGGCGAACTCTTCGTCTCGAAATAGCTGTCCCCGCAGGGAGGCCAGGAAGCCATAGAAGGAGCCCCGGCCCACATAGTCCAGGTACAGGTGATCCGCTTCCAGCAGCCCTCGTTGCGCCGACCGTACTCCCAGCATCCTCAACCTCCCACACCCATTTATTAAATCTCTTGCCCAGTATATCGGGACAGCCTAGGTCAGGGTACTTTTCGGCCGGAGTTCTAGGGACAGCCGCACCGTTTGGGCTGGCATAGAGGTGGACGGCATGTTCAAGAGCCTGGATGGCGGCGCAGCGGTGGGGCTGTCCATTGACAATATCCCTCCGCCGGTGCCTCCGTTGTTGACTACTACCGTTAATGTGGGCAGTCCCATGCGGACGGCGGTCTCGATCTCCATGCCGGTCATGCCAAAGGATGCGTCCCCCAGCAAGTGCACCACCAAATGGTCGGGACGGCCCAGCTTGGCTCCAATTGCTGCACCCATGGACCAACCCATGGCGGCCATTCCTCCCATGCCGATATAGTTGCGTGGTTGAGTAGCAACCCAGAACGGCGAGACGTAGCCGCGGCTACCACCGGCGTCGTGGATGGCAATGGTCTTGTCTATGTCCGCTGCTTCCATCAAATCCTGCACGACCCGGTAACCGTTGGTGGGCAGAGACGCATCGGTGAACACCGACTCCCACTCGCCTAGCCATTTGGCCCTGGCTTGTTGTATCTCGGCCACTACTTCTTCCTTCATTCCACCTTTGCCCGGCCCCAACCGATCTCGCACGGCGTCGATCAAACTGCGCAGCGCCAACTTGGCGTCGGCCAATATGGGAACATCGGCCTGGTAAATCTTATTCAAGTCTTCAGGGTCGGCGTTGACGTGAATCAATTTCACCCCGTCGGGTATGGGGCGGCCATCGGTGCCATTGGGCAACCTGAAGGAATTGCCCACGGCCAAAACCACATCGGCCTTGCGGTTGATGTGGACCGCTTGACCCGTAGCGAAGCGGCTCTTGGGATATACGCCCAGACCCAAGGACAATGGATGGTTCTCGGGAAAGACGCCCTTCCCCACCAAGGTGGTAGCCACCGGCATGGACAGAAGCTCCGCCAATTCCCGGGCCTCGTCCCAGGCTTCCGCCGAAAGCACACGGTGGATGGGGCAATGACCGCGCAGTAGCCAACCCTCATACGCTAAAGCCATACAAGAAGACCATCCAAGTGATAGCGAAGTGCCAAACGGCGAAGGTAAACCATCGCACAGATTACCAACGAGTTGGCCACACGGGCCTGAAGCGAATTTAGTAGGTAAAATTTAGTAAATAGAATTAAAAGGAGATAGTCCAATGCCAGCAAACACACCAGCCGACTGCGACCACCAAGTTATCGCGGCAATCAATGCCGGCGATATTGAAACCGCTCTGTCACTCTACGAGTCCGGGGCCACTTTCGTGGGGGAACCTGGCAAACCTGCCACCGGCACCGATGCAATCCGGGAGGTCTTGGGCGGATTTCTGGCTATGAAGCCACATCTGACCATCGAAGTGCCCATCGTAGTTGAGTCGGGCGACACCGCATTGCTGCATTCTCACTGGACGTTGAAGGGCACCGGCCCCGACGGCGCGCCTGTTGAGATGGACATGCAAGGCACTGAGGTAGTGCGTAAGCAGGCCGACGGCACCTGGAAGTTCATCATCGACAATCCGTTCAGCGCTGGCTAAGTGTCGGCCCACGCAGCCGTTAAAGCCACCCGCTGAGCAATATTTTTCACGTCAATGTACTAGCGGCCAAGTGCCGTGGCCGCTAGTTGAATCGGAGCGAAAACGCCGAGGGAATCAAGGCATGGCCAGAATCGCATTTGCCACATTCGGTGTCCTTAGAGCCCCTTTGGACGACCCTCAAACACAAGGCTTCATTAACATCGCCAACATCGCCAACATCGCCGAATCGGTTTTCGGTTCGGCGATAGGCACCAAAGGGTTCCTAGGCGCCCCCAACATGGATATGGACATGGGGAACCGGCCTAAACCTCGGTTTTTCGTCGCGGATAAACACGTTTTCGCCCCAACTACTTTCTCCCTATGGGCCGATCTAGAATCGGTCTTTGCTTTCGCTTACAACGGCATACACGCCGAAGCGTTGAAACATCGCAAAGAATGGTTTCTAACGCCGGAATGGCCGACTTACGTGGCATGGTGGGTGGACGACAACCACGAACCGGATTGGGCTGAAGCCTGCGACAGATTGGAGCAAATCCACGATCAAGGTCCTACCCCGCATGCCTTCGATTTCGGAAAAACCTTTGACCCGGATGGCGTTGAATACCGGCTGGACTCCAATATAATTCAAGACCGCAAAACAACGGTGAGTTAGCTAACGACATGGGCCCAGCTCACCAGCCGGTGTCTTGCCAAATTTTCAGCGAGGTCTAAACATGGACCTTTGGTCCGACGCTCAATTGGCATCAATACACAAGATGCTCAACCCCAAGTCCCTCGCAATCGTCGGGGCGACTCCGCGATTGCAATATGGTGGCAGGATGCTTGCCGCCGCCTTGAATGCGTCGGACAGGCTCAAGGTCTACCCGGTCAATCCCCGCTACGACGAGATAATGGACACCAAGTGCTATCCCAGCGTGTCGGACCTACCCGAAGCGCCGGACTTGGTCGCCATAGTTGTCCCATATGACCGGGTGCTGGACGTTCTCCGGGAAAGCCACGAAAAGGGAGTTGGAGCAGCCATCGTCATCTCTGCCGGTTTCGCCGAACGGGGTGAGGATGACCGCCGTGACTTGCAAAACGAGCTAGCGGAATTCGCTCTTTCTTCGGGAATGCGAGTTTCCGGACCAAACTGCCTGGGAATCGCGAACATCAAAGACGATGTCTGGGTGAGCGCCTCCACACTTGGCGCACAAGCCCGTCCCGGAACGATAGGCCTGGTTTGCCAGAGCGGCGCTTCGGCTTTCGGCCCGTTCCTCAACCGGGCATTGGACGCCAGCATCGGCTTCACCTACGTGGTTTCAACGGGCAACGAGGCAGACCTAGACTTCTCCGACTTCGTTAGGTACTTGCTGGACGACGAAGATACCAAGGTAATTGCCGGGTTCGTAGAAGGGTTTAAGGACGCTCGGAAATTCATAGAGGTTTCCAAGGTCGCTGCCCAGCGAGGCAAACCAATCGTGCTGATCAAAATCGGCCGGTCCGATCTGGGAGCCAAGGCGGCTTTGTCCCATACCGCCGCACTGACCGGGACGGATGCCCTGTACGACGCAGCCATGGCTCAACACGGCGTCATTCGGGTGCAAGACTACGACGAGTTGCTGGAAGTCTCCCAACTTCTGGCTCAACTACCGCCACCTAGCAAGCAGGCGATAACCGTTGTGTCCCACTCCGGCGGGATCAGTTCTTTGACCGCCGACATGTGCGGGCAGGCAGGGCTGGACCTCCCTCCCCTCAGCGACGCCGCCAGCGACCGTATCAACGATGTGCTCAAGGGCTTCGGTTGGGCCGCGAACCCCGCCGACGTAACCGGATTCGCCAACAGCGAGTCCTTCCCCCGTATCATGGAGTTAATGATCGGCGAACCAGAAGTTGGGACGTTGGTGGTCGCAAGCTCGGGGGCCGACCTCCAAGCCGAGCAGGTCATTGCCCAGCGGGACCAAGGCCTGTCAAAACCGCCGGGCCTTCAAAAGGGGCTGGTCTTCCTATGGACGGGCAGCCGAAGCGCAACCGCTGGGCTGGACAGGCTGAAGCAGGCCGAGGTGCCGGTGTTTTACACTCCCAACCGCTTGGCCACCGGGCTGAGCAATTATCTGGACTACTATAATTGGCTCGGCAGGTTTCAGAACCAAGAACCGGGGGTTGCCCCATCCATGGATGAATCCCAGGAGAATGCGATTCCTAACCTGTCGGAAATAAAAGGCACCCACAGCTTGTCCGAACACGAATCCAAACTGTTGATAGCGGCTTGGGGCATTCCCATGACCAAGGAATCTTTGGCTACTTCGTCTGAAGAAGCGGTGGCCGCAGCACGAGGATTGGGTTACCCGGTGGCTGTCAAACTTGATTCGCCCGACATTCTGCACAAGACCGAGGCTGGGGTAATCCGGCTGGGATTGGACAGTGATCTGGCCGTTTGGCAATCCTGCCAAGAGATTATGTCAACCGTCTCGGATTTGCCGGTGGACACTGCCTTTTCCGGAGTCCTAATCCAAGAAATGGTGAGCGGAGCGGTGGAGGTTATAGTCGGCGTCTCCTATGACACTCAACTCGGACCGGTGTTGTTGTTCGGAACCGGAGGCGTGATGGTGGAGGTCTACAACGATGTGGCCCTGCGGTTGTGCCCAATTAATTTAACCCAAGCCCACGAAATGATAGCCGAAGTTAAGGGCTCGCGGCTGTTGCAAGGGTTCAGGGGCCAGCCCCCGGCGGACATCGATGCCTTGGCCGAGACCTTGGTCCGCGTTTCCCACTTGGCGATAAACCTGGAAGGCCAGCTCACCGAACTAGATATCAACCCTCTGATGGTCCTGCCCCAAGGCCAAGGGGTCAAAGCCGCCGATGCGCTGGCCATATTTAGCGGGAACTCTTAAATCGTGGCGTAATCGCATCCCCCGGTAACGGACACCCGGCCTTTTATCCAACTATAACGGGCCTGGGACATTAATCCCTAGATTGAAGCACGTTGCCCGACAGTTCGGCGATCTGATTCAATCGCACCACCACGGCGACTCCCTGCCGGTCCGGGTCCCGGTCCAATTCGGCCTGCACCGTCCGGCTCATAACGTCCTCCCGGACTGCGTCCACTTCATGGATGGTGGCTGTTCCATAAAAGCGCCAGTTGATCCTTTTGTCCCGGTTGCGATACAGGATGACTACATTGGGGTTCTCTCCCACGTTCTCCAAGGCAGAGCGTTTGGACCGCTCCCAATAGGCAAGGCTTTCTTGGTCATAGACCAGAACGCTGCCTTTGATGCTGATCTGAGGATAACCGTCGCGAGATGCAGTGCCCACCATGCAAGGGGCGCCATCGGCCAGGCAATTGTCAATCAAACCACGCATTTCATCTTCGATGTTGATCATGGCTGTCTATCCTTTCGTGGGGATTTACGCCAGTTGGGGTGCCGTCGATTAGTGAAACCCGCAACAAGGCCAGGCCCTGTGGCCGCTTATCATTGCGTCTAACTGGGGCCATCGTCCCCGGGAATTGCCCCGCCCGCCAACGCTAAAGCCTCGCGCTTGTGGGCGTCCCTTTGCTCACAAGCCGCCGCCATCGCCAGCACATCTTTGGCCCACCCGTCTACCGGCACATCGATCATACGTCCGTGAAAAGGAACAGCCGCCGTGCCAGCGGCAATTGCTTGAGCGAATATCTCCCGCACTTGTGTGTAGTATTCGACTTGGGACTGCGTGGGAGTGAACGCCGTATTGACCTGCTCCACCCAACTGGGGTGAGGGCACAATATGCCCTTGAATCCCAGGTTTTTAGAGTCCGTGGCGATCTGTAGCATGTCTTCAGGGGACGGGAGCCTGGCTTGGGTGCCCATTGGATGGGTTATGCCCACGGGTTGTACGTCTGCTGCGATGGCTTCGACAACAACCCGACCTCGCGCATACACGAACGGGTCTTGGTCAGGGATTGGAGTTATACCAATGTCCGACGCCAAATCGTTTTCATCCAGGGCCACCTGAGTCACCCTGGGGTCCGCACTAATGATTTCTCGAATATTCCATACAGCCCTGGCCGATTCCAGTAGCAATATCAGTTGTAGAGAGCCCTTTTCCAGGCCGCGGCTGCCTTCCATCGTGCCAATTATCTCGGAAGCTTCTTTGACTTCTTCCGGCGACTCCACCCTGGGCAGGACTATACCGGCCAGTCCCGGCCACACCGAAGCGGCAATATCGGCTTGAGCGAAAGACTTATTCACCCGAACGAAAACTTCGCTGGCGCCTTTGGAGGCGACACCAATAGCTGCCATTACCATGTCCCTGGCCGCTTCTTTACGAGAATCCACCACCGAATCCTCCAAATCGAGGGTCACGGCATCGGCATTGTGACGCCACGCTCTCTGGAGGAAATGGGAATTTGTTATGGGCAGAATCAAGTTGGACCGGCGAATGAGAATAGGCATTGTCATTTCCTTAACACAAATAACTTAAGGCGACTTTGCTGAATGCTGAACGCGGATTGCTAAAGCCTAACCGGGTTCTCTTTCCACGCGGGCCACAGCTTCGGCCTTCTCCAGGTCTCTTTCTTGGCAGAGCCTGTGCCATTCCAGAAGTTCCTCAGCCCGGTCGGCCGCATGTCGGTCGATGACCGTTCCTTCAATTTCGGTCCAGGCCTGTCCCGAGCTAGCTAGTTTCCGGTATTGCTCCAGCAGGCTGCGAGCTTCCGCCACTTCTTCGTCGGTGGGTGTCAATCCCCGATTTTGAGGATCAACCACGTTGGGGTGCAGTCCACCGCCAACACGAAGGCCGCATTTTCTAGCCGCTTCGGCCTCTTGATACGCTCGGTCTGGGTCGCTGACGCTACCGGTCGTGTTGGCTGTGAAGGGCGCTGTATGCAACTCCAGATTAAGGGCCCTGGTAGCCAACTCGGTCTCGCCCTTGCCGTACACGAACTGATCGAAACCTACAAACATTTCCACGCCAAGGTCTCGGGACATATCATAGCCGGTCGCACCGCCAAACTCCCGGACCCTGGGGCTGGCCGAGGCGATCTCATAGGCATTGGCAACACCTACCGCTGTTTCAATATTCGCTCCGATCTCAACTGTACCAGGGCGAATACCCCGCTCCCGCTCCAAACGGGTGATAATCCGGTCCAGCTTCTCGATCTCCCAAGCATACTCTGCCTTCGGGTAGTTAACCTTGCTAAGTCCGGGCCAGACGATGGCTTCCAGGTCGGCTTCCACCAAGTCGTGGTTAATTCTGGTAAAAGCCTCGGCACCACCCTTGGAGACGTTGGGAATGGCGTCTTTGATGAGGCGTCTGGCATACCCTTTCAGGTTCTGAGGGACCGAGTCCTCCAAATCCAAGTTAATGAAATCACACCCGCGACGCCATGCGTTGTCCACGAACCTAGGCGTGACCACAGGCATGGTCAATCCGGAACGCCGTACCTTTCTGTCCCTGTTAACCGGTGGCATAAATTCCCCTTTGAGTGTCAATCGCCAATTTCACCCAAGCCGGATGACCCAAGCCGGTTGACCAAAGCCGTCAGCCAACCCTTACGGCACCGGGACCGGCCTTCCTTCCAAAGCGGCCGCCTTGGCTTCGTCCCTTAAAGAACAGGCCGCGCCCAAGTCAATCAAGGCTTGAGCCTGAAGTGCGGTACCCCGGTCGATGATTCGCTCATCCCACCTGACAGCCGCCATTCCTTGAGCCACGCCTTCCCGGTAGGCGTCGAGTAGGCTCCCTGCGGTACTAACCTCGAAATCAGTAGGCGTAAACGCCTGGTTTAAAGGCCCCACTTGTTCCTCGTTAATACACATTGATCCCTTGAAACCGATGGACCGGCCCCGGAATCCGGTGGTATAGGTATTCTCGGTAGTCGCCAGCAGTCCCCGGTCCGGCTCCCGCCACCAAGCGCCCAAGGGCACCGCCCCGACGGCGTTGGATAAGGTTATCAACCGTTGCATCAAATATTGCATCATGTGGATTTCACCGGAGGGCTCAGGCCGCAGGTCCATGACCAAATCAGCCCGTCCCAAGGTCAATCCCCAGACTCTTTGACTGGCAAGTGCAATCTGGTGCCCTTGATGGTTGCCCTGGGCGGTTTCCAAAGCGGCGATTATTTCCAGGCTATGGGGCAATAACCCCCGCTCCTCTTCCAAACGGTACAAGAGTTGGCTGGCCTCCTCCACCTGCTGGGGAGACTCTACCTGGGAGATAATAATGCCGGCTAGACCAGGCCATACCGACGCTTGTAGGTCAGCGTAAACGAGTTCCGGATCGACCTGGACGAAGACCTCTGCGCCGCCATTCTTTACTTGTTGAATCGAAGCTTCTATTGTGCTTCTAGCCTGGGGTTTATCAGCTTCCCCCACGAGCTCGGATAGGTCTAACACGACCACATCGGCTCCCGCTAGGTGGGCTGTATTCACCCGCTCGGGGTTGGATGCTGGGACCAGCAACCATGAGCGGCGAACTTTTTGAAATGCTTCTCTTTTAACTGGTTCCTTTGGTGACAACGGATCACCTCCAGGCAGGGTTGTCGATTATAGCCGCCAGGCGAACGAACTTGGTTTTTGCTTCGGGTTGATTCAATGTGTTTATCATCGCCGGTTGTCTACTTCTCACTCGCTTCAGCCGAGGATAGCCCAAGTACCTAGGAACACATAAAGACGACCGGCCAGTATAGTATAATGCGGTTTCCGGTCGTCGGCTTGCGTTTAGCCTCAAACCCAGTACCCATGGCACAAAACCAGTGCTTGAGAGCTATAAGGCGCAGTGTAATGTAGCTTGTCGATGATTGTACCCTTGACTCATTTGATTGACAAGAATCATAGCCTCTTTAAAAGATACAAAGAGAAACAAAAGAATCAGCAATAAATTTAATCCTAAAACCGAGGAGTACTCGTGGTTAGGTCATTAAGAATAAATCATCTCCCCCAACAGAAAGAAATTCAGCTATCTGTGGAACGCGACGGTCAGCACCAGACCGCGCCACAAGTTGCCTTCAACGACCCTTGGGATCCCAGTTTGTCCGAGGAAATGGGATGGTATTTTGGCCAGTATCTGGATAACCCCTTCGGATCGGCCAAAGAACGGGCCGACGCAGTGGAACAAGGCCTGCGGAATTTCGGGCGCCTGCTCTTCGAGGTAGTATTCAAGGGCAACGAAGATTCACAGCATTGCTACGATTCCGCCAGGGAAGATGGGCTGGCGAATTACCGCCTTGAGCTCGTTTCCAGCGACCCTGCCTTCCTCTCCTTACCCTGGGAACTGCTCAACGAGCCGGAAATCGGCTACTTGGCCAGCAACCTCCAATCGATTATAAGAATCCCTGCTGCAAAGGAATCTGGTGACGGTCTTCTGGAAGAGTTCGCTGGCAACCTGCCCACCGACCAACTCAACGTTTTGATGATTTCCCCTACAACAAGAAGAGGCTCCAGTGGGAACAGCCTGGCAATGGAATCCCTGAAAGTGCTGGACTCCCTAAGCGCACAGGTTCAAGTGGATTTCCTGCGCCCGGCGTCATTGTCATCGTTATCGGAACACTTGGCGGAACACCCAAGTCATTACCACCTAGCCCACTTCGACGCAATTGCTTCCTCGACTGCGAGCGAAATGGATTTAGAGGATGAGTCAGGGTCCGGCCTCTCGGTCCCTTCGGCACAGATAGGCGAAATCCTGACCCGTGCCGGAGTGCCGTTGGTCCTGCTTAACATTGCGGCGGAGGACCCGCCAAATCCAAAGCAAGCTTGTACTGAATTGGCCACCGGTTTGGCCTCGGCGGGAGTACCGGCGACGGTGACGGTGCCTTTCTCATTGGTAGGGCCAGCCCGCGACTTGTTTCTACAGAGCTTCTACCAGGCGTTGGTTAAGGGCCAAGATGCCGGTTCCGCAGTATCCAGCGCAAGGTCGGCCCTTATGGACAGTCCCCACCGCGCCAGCCCCACCGGCAAGAAGATATTTTGGGATTGGATAGGACCGACGGTGTGGCAATCGCAAGGCTACACTCCCCCCACTATCGCTGCAGAGCAAGCGCCCGTGTTGGCCGCTCCCGAGTTTGAAATGGCCGCCCCCGAGCCACAGGTTGCCCCGCTGCCTCAAGGCGGGCCTCAGGGGCTAATAGGCCGTCGGACGGAATTGCGGCAGTTGGAAGAGTTGTTCCAACAAGGCCCGATGGTGCTAATGGGGGGCAGTACAGGCGTGGGAAAAACCGAACTTGCTCTGGGACTGGCCCGTTGGCTGGTCAACACCGGCGCTCGTTCCGGCGGAGTGTTCTACTCGTCCATGGAAGTGGGCGCTGGATTGGAGCGGGTGGTCCACGAGGCTGGGACCAGTGTCGGCGGGCTGGAATTCGCAGACCTGACTGCCCAGCAACAACGCAGTTGGCTGGTGGATTACTTCCAACAGCGCCCTTCGTTGCTCATTCTGGACGCCTTGGAGAATGCGGCAGGCTTCCCTAATCCGAATTCAGGTCTACTGGACGCAACCGAATTGTCGGAACTAGACACTTTTTTATCCGAGGTCACCGAAGGCGGCAGCACTTGGGTGCTCCTGATAAGCCGCAGGAACTCCGAATCCTGGTTGACCGGCCCTACCCAGGGTTTTGAACTGACGGGACTGGGTCACCATGATGCCTTGGAACTGGGCAACCTACTGATGGAAGCTTCGGGCCTGTTTGGTTCCGAATCCGCTGGCGCCGCTCAACAAGAGGTGTCGGAAAACCGGTTGGGCGCCGACTACTTGGCGTTGTTGGGGTTGCTGGAGGGCCACCCTCAGGCTTTGCGGATTGGCGTGCCGCTGCTGAAGGACGTTCCGGCTTCGGTCGTCCTAAACGAAATAACCAACAGGATCTCCGGCGCCGGTCAAGGCACATCGACCAACGGCTCACAAGGCGCAGCGCCCGTATTGCTGGAAGAGGAATCACGCCCTCCGTTCCTAACTGCTTTGATGGACTATTCCTTCTCCCGAATGCCACGGCGCTCCCGAAACCATCTACCTTTCCTGTCTTTGTTCCGACAACGGGTGCTGCTGGACATCTTGACCCACATCACCCAAGAGCGGGCCTACCGCACGGTCATGGGCGAAGAGCTAGGTTGGGGAGCCTGCCGCACGTTGTTGCGGTCGGCACGGGAAGCGGGTTTCTTAGAAGCGGTGAACCCCAGTGTTTTCCAGATAAACTCAAGCTTTCCCTGGTTCTACGGCAGTTGGTTGTACCGGCAGTTGCCCCAATCGGGAGTTGCCACATTGGAGCAGGAGTTTGTCCGGGTATACGCCGACACGGCCGACTATTTCATGGAGACCCTCTACGAGAACCAAGATTCGGGGGTAACCGCCATTTTGGCCGAAGAGGGTAACTTGACCCAAGCCTTGGGGTTGGCGCTAGAGGCGAAGCAGTGGGACAGCGCACAACTGCTGGTTCAACCCTTAGCACAGGTCTACCGGATGCAAAAACGCCACCCGGAATTGCGCCGGTTGCGACAGCAGTTGATGCAAAGCGCCGTACCCTCGGGCGGTGGCGCTGATGAAGCGGTTGAGGTTGGCTCGATAGAACTGTGGTTGTATTTAATGGGAACGGAAGCCAGCGAGTCCTCCGAGTTGGGAGAGCTGGAGCATGCCGAAGAACTGAATAATCAGGTCTTGGCATACATGACTTCAACGGAAGATGGTGAAACCGACCCCAGGACCGCCGCTGTGTATCATCAACTCGGCGAAGTTGCCATGAAGCGGTGGCGCTTGGCCGACGCCGAAGAATTTCTTCTCAAGTCCCTGGCAATAATCGAGTCGGGAGAGGACCAAGAGTCTATAGCCGACGATTATTACTTATTGGGGCAAGCCAAACACCGGCAACAGCGCTACAGCGAGGCCAAGGAATGGTTCAGCAAGGCCTTGGATATTCACCAACGCTCCCAGGACGGGGAAGAGATGGTGAAAGACTACCGGGCCTTGGGTCTGTCCTCCCAGTTCAGGATGGAGCACGATGAGGCCGAGAGTTGGTACCAGCGTGCCCGCTCTATAGTTGAGGAGAACCGGGACGAGGAATCCGCCATCCCTATTTACCACGAACTGGGTACCGTATGTCACGCTCGCTACCAGTTTGAAGAGGCCGAAAGTTGGTACCGACAGGCGTTAACCCTTAGCCACAGACTGGGTAAAGAGGCACAAATGGCGTTGGAATTCCACCACATGGGCCTACTGGCCCAAGCCCGGGGTTTCTTCTACGAAGACGCCGAGGGTTGGTACCTGCAGGCAATGGAAAAATACGATGCCTTGGGAGAGCCGAGGAACGCCGGTGACGAGTGCCGACAATTGGGCGTGCTGTACCACGAGCAAAAACGTTGGGACGACGCGGAGATGTGGTATCAGCGGGCGAACCAAAATTTCCAGTTGGCCGGTGATGTTCTTCGTATCGCGCGTACCTACGGCCAACTCGGTATGGTGGCCGAAGAACGTGAGGACATCACAGGCGCTCTGGAATGGGCAGCCCAGACCTACCGCTTGGCTACGGAACACAGCTTGCCATTATTGCCCCAAGTGGAGACCCATCTTGCCAGGCTTAGGTCCAAGCTGGGTGCTGACAGTTTCAGCCATTGGTGGCAGGGATTCATGGGCAGCGACCCGCCCGCAAATTTGGAAATCGGGGAATTGGACCAAGACTCGGATGGGTCAACGACTGAAAGCTGAAGTCGGACTCCAATAGCGGACCCCAACAACGGACCCCAACAACGGACGCCTTGATCAAGTATTCTGCCCTACATGGTTCTCCCATGGTGGGCCTGTCGAACCATAGTCATTCATTTCTTGTCACCCGTTAGTGTTGAGACTGGCGGGCCATTCTTCGGCAGCGAGACCCTTCGACAAGCTCAGGGCGAACGATCTTGGAATCTCCTACCGTTCGTGGTGAGCCCGTAGAACCATACTTTCGCGGAAGGGCCCTTCGACAAGCTCAGGATGAGCGGATGAGATTGACTAATTTCTGATTCAGGTGACATCTACGTAACTTGCGGTGCGTCGCATTCCCGATTCTTGCGGTGCTCCGGCTTCACGATTCTTGCAGTGCGCCGCCTTCCCGATTCTTGCGGTGCGCCGGCTTCCAATGTACAGTAAATCGGATTCCTGGGTACGGTCACCGGGAAGAACAACCCGGTTGCTGGACCTCAATGAGATTGGTCTCAACTACCACAATCAAGAATCGCCCAACAAGGAGTGATTACCATGCCAGTCGGAATATCAGTGCCGTTGCCTGCTTACACCGTGGACCCTGCACTCATGGCCAAGAAAGCGGAGGAATTGGGGTTCGATTCCATTTGGTTTGCCGAGCACCCAATACTGCCGGTACATAGCGAAAGCCCTTTTCCCGCCACAGGCGGGGAAATTCCCGAGACATACCGGCATTTCAGCGACCCGTTCATAGCCTTGGCCCATGCTTCGGCGGTGACCACCAAAATCAAACTCGGGACGGGCATTACCTTGGTGCCGGAGCGCAATCCCCTGATTTTGGCCAAGACTATTTCTGCTTTGGACCTGTACAGTGGAGGACGCTTTGTTTTCGGCATCGGCGCCGGTTGGAACCGGGAAGAGACTACCATGATGGGCGGCGACTTCGACCACCGTTGGACCCAGACTCGGGAGTCCATCGAGGCATTGAGGGAGTTGTGGACCAAGGAACAGGCGGAATACCACGGCCGCTACTATGATTTCCCACCAGTATATTGCTACCCCAAGCCGGTGCAAGACCCCGTGCCCGTCGTTCTCGGCGGCCACGCCAAGAACGTGCTCTCTAGGGTAATCCGCTACGGCGACGGCTGGCTGCCCAACCGGGCCAACCCGGCTGAAATCGAAGAAAGCCGCAAGATTTTGGACACCCTGGCCGCCGAACGGGGACGCGACCCTTCCTCCATAACCATCTCGGTTTACGGTCAGAAGCCGGACCGCGATTTAGTCCAGTCCTACATGAACGCTGGCGCTGACCGGGTTGTGATCGGTCCCGAGCATGTGGACACCGATGCGGAAATGGCAGAGCAATTGGAACGTATTGCTGATGCGGTAATCCGATAGGTCAAACCAGCTATTGCAGAGCGATTATGCGGCGTCTACACAGATAGATGCCATATATGAGTTGTTGCCCAGGAGGAATTAATGGATCAGACAACCGAGTTGCTTAGCTCGTACGCTTTCGACTTGAGATTCGAAGACCTCAGCCCTCAAGTAGTCCACCAAGTAGAACGGACTCTTGTGGATACGCTCGGTTGCGCCATTGGAGGGTTCTCTTCAGAACCTGGGAAAATCGCTCGCATTTTGGCACTGAACGTGACCAGTGCTTCCGCCGCCCGGGTTTTGGGCACCAAAGAGAGCAGCTCGCCGGACATGGCCTCCTTCGCCAACAGCGTCATGTTGCGATATCTGGATTGCAACGATTCTTATTTTTCCCCGGGTGGTGGCCACCCCAGCGACATGATCCCGGCAGCTTTGGCTATGGCCGGGGCCAGGGGCAGTGACGGTCGCACGGTGATAACCGCCATAACCCTGGCTTATGAAGTGTTCTGCCGCCTTTCCGACCAAGTAGTTGCCGGCGACCTGGGTTGGGACCAGGGTATTTTCGGGGTAATCGGAGCAACCTGCGCTGCCGGGAAGGTGATGGGCCTGAACAAAACCCAGATGGGCCATGCGATCTCATTGGCCGTGGCCCCAAACCTGCCCCTGGGAGTCACCAGGACCGGTGAATTATCCATGTGGAAAGGTTGCGCCACCGCCAGCGCTACCCGAGCGGGTGTGTTTTCCGCTTTGCTGGCGGAGCAGGGAATGACCGGGCCCGATGAGCCCTTCGAAGGTCGGCGCGGCTTGTGGGAGCAAGCGGTGAATGGCCCAGTGACGCTGTCAGCATTCGGCGGAAGCAATGAGGCATTTCGCATATCCGACACCACATTCAAGTCCTACCCGTCTCAAATACATACCCAGGGTCCGATCGGCTTAGCCTTGGAGCTTTGCCCCCAAATTTCTCCGGATGATATTGAAACCATCCTGATTAACGCCTACAAAGGCGCAGTCAGCAACGCACATACTGAGCCGGAAAAATGGGACCCAAAAACCAGAGAGACCGCCGACCATAGTATCCCCTATCTAGTTGCGGCGGCACTGCAAGATGGGGAGATGACAGCAGCCACTTTTTCTCCCCAACGAATCCAAGATCCGTCATTACGCACCCTGATTAATAAAATGACCATCCAAGAAGACGTGGAATTCACTCAAAAATACCCTGTCGAATACAATTGCCGCATCGAAATTACCGGCAAGTCCGGCCGGCGTTTCGCGGCTCACACGGCCTTTCCTAAAGGAAACCGCTTCAACCCGCTCACAGACACTCCGAAGTCGAAGATAAATTCCGCAACCTGGCTTCTCAGGAGCTTGAGAAACACCAGTGCGACCGCACCCTGGAACTGGCTTGGTCATTGGATAAATTGGCAAACTTGGACGATTTGTTTGACTCTTTGGTGGTTTAGGTTTATGTCACCAATCCAGCTTGAAAGTGTCCTCGTATATATGAGTGTGCGCACCTGCCACACCAACGGCGAGGTGCCCTAAAAAGGTGGACTACCAAGAAATAGAAGACCGCCAACTGATTCACCTTATTGCGTCCTTGGATAAGGACGCTCTGGAGGCACTCTACGTCAGGTACTCGACTTCAGTCTATTCGCTTTCTATGTATATGCTGAGAAACGAGGCGCTTGCCGAAGAAGTAACCCAAGAAATATTCCTCAACGTCTGGCTCAAAGCCTCCAGCTTTAAGCCCGACCGGGGAGAGCCGCGGTCTTGGCTGATGAGCGTCGCCCACCACAAGGTAGTCGACTTAATTCGCTCTCGTCGCCGGTCTACAACCATGAGCGACCCGGCAGACTATGAGACTCTGGACCTGCTGCCTTCGAAGTTAATTTCCACCGAGGAACAGGTCGAGCAGAGCCTGGACCGGCAAAGAATCATGGCGGCCATGGCCACGCTCCCGGAGGCGCAGCGAGAAGTTATCCTAATGGCTTACTTCCAAGGTTACTCTCAATCCGCCATGGCGGAAAAACTAGGTCAACCCTTGGGTACAATCAAGACTAGAGTAAGACTGGCAATGCAGAAATTACGGGCGGTATTGGAAAAAGATGGCAACGAGCAGTCCTAATAATGACGGATGGGCCGAAACTCATCCGTTAGAGATGTTAGAAGCTTACGCTCTCGACGCTCTGGATGAGGAACAGTCCCTCGAAGTGGAATTCCACTTAGATTGGTGTGGCCCCTGCGGCCGAGAGGTTGCCAGGTTACAACAAGGCGTCGCTCCGTTGGCCGTGCTGGTAGACCGCACCGAACCTTCGGAAGAAGTCCTGGATAACTTGCTGGAGGCTTTGGGGCCTGGCAGGCCCTTCGGACGCACCGGAAACCGGGAGGCGGCTAATTCATTTTGGGTGCCGGTTGCCCGGTTCCTGCTGCCAGTTGCCGCCATGTTAATGGTAGGACTGTTCTCAGCCGCTCTTGTACTCAACTTCCGCGTGTCGGACCGCACCGAAAACTTGGAGCAGGAAAACTCAACTCTCGTAGCTCAGGTCGCATTGTCCCTAAACGAAAACCAGTTGATGGAAGACAAGCTGAACCAGTTGCAACTCGCCAGCTACTGGCTGGCGAACCCCGCCAATCAACCCTTAGCCCTAAACTCGGCCAAATCCGATCAAAGCTCCAAAGGCGTGATGCTGTTGGCGAAAGACGGCTCCGGGGCCATGATCTTGATCTCCGGCATGAAAGACCGGTCACCGACCTCCACCTATCAGGTGTGGCTGATGCGGCAGGGTAACCGGGTCTTGGCGGCCAGGGTTAAGGTCGACGACCACGGCTGGGGCACCACGGCATTCTGGCCGAATGAATCGCTTTTCCGTTTCGACAAGATCGAGTTGGTTTCAGAGACCGTCGTCGGCGGAGTTTCCACCTCCAATGATATGGTGATGGAGGCTAAAATTCCGGGACCTCTACCTTCGCAGATGCTCGCATTTCCACCTTGGCAGTAGTCCTCACACCGGCAATTTCGCGTTGAAGGTCCGACGCCATAGCCCTGAGCTAATATAGTTGCGGCCACGGTGCCCACTGACCAACGGTGCCCACTGACCAACGGTGCCCACTGACCAAAAGAAGATCGCCCTTACTGTAATCAAATACCGGGCAGCAAATAGCGGGCAGCAGCCACTTTCTTGGTTGGTCTGAGCCATCCCAGGCTGCTATACTTGGGCCGGTTGGTTTGCTTGATCCTCCAGGCCAGCAAATCCAGCCTCCGTCCTATTTAGATGGTCTATCTAGACGGTACATATTGATCGAGGGACCAATGCCGATAAACGTCCTAATACTCTACGATCGCAAGGGCGCTGCTATTGAGGCTTTGGCCCGAGCAGCAGCCGAAGGCGTGGAGGGCACGGGGCTGGGAAAGGCAACGCTAAAGCAATTGGATGACGCCCTTCGCAACGACTTGTTGGAATCGGACGGCATTTTGCTCGGCTCTCCCAACTGGAGCGGCGTGACCGGAACAATGAAACTGTGGCTGGACGGCCAAGGGGATTTGTGGGAGGAAGGAAGTCTGGGCGGTGTACCCGGTGCGGCGTTCACTTCCGGGTGGGGACTGCACTCTGGGTTGGAAATCACACTATTGCAGCTTATCCACTGGATGCTGGCCTGCGGCATGGTGATTGTCGGTCTCCCGTGGACGGAAGCAATGCGGGAATCGGGTTCATACTACGGGGCCACCGCGGCTGGCAGCAAATCACCCACACCTAAAGACTTGGCCCAAGCCAAAGAGTTGGGAGCTCGTCTGGCGATTACCGCCGCCCGTCTAAAATCAGACTAGTACTACTTCAATATGAAACTGATGAATACCAGTTACCCTCACTCTAACTCTCCCCCGTGAAGTGGGAGAGGAAAAGTCCCTTCCCCCGAAATGGGGGAAGGTTAAGATGGGGGTGTCAATTTGCCAGTCAAATATAATTGGAAGACGTACAAGTGTTCAATTTGTTTTATGGCGGCAAATACGAGCCTGGCCACTATTAATCACTCATTGAATCTATTCTTTACCGAAGGATGGAGGTCTACCATGGAGAGCCTGAACCCGACACAAAGGTGCTATTTATGAGAGGAACCGCCAGCATCAAGATCAAGAAGCCCGTCGAAGACATTTGGAAATTTATCTCAGACATGGAAAATGGCAGCCAATGGCTAGATGGCGTTTCTACTATAGAGCCAAGCTCGGAGGGGGAAATTGCTGTTGGGTCTACCTTCAAAAGCGTCTACCGGTACGATGGCAAGTCTCACGAGATATCCTACTTGCTAATGGCTTTCGAGCCGCCCCACCGTATTTCTTACCGTGTGAAGGGAGGTCCCCACCCTGCATTCAATCGACTCGAACTCAAATCCGCTGGCGACTCGACCGAGGTGAAACATATGATGGAAATGGATATGGACCAGCGGAATCTTGGAACGGTATACATAGGCCTCGGCCCCATGGTCAGGTTGTCGATAATGTTAAAGCTGCGAAAGGACTTGAAGAAGCTTAAAGTACGATTGGAAGCAAGCTAACCTCCCGCCAACTTCCCAGCCAGTAACGGGTTGAACCCAACACTATCCATTTGGACTAAGGCGATAATCGCGACGCGGGATGGTGCCGAACAAAGTATTCTTGAGTGCTTAGTCGGAGCCCTCTGGCCACCAATCGGGATAATCTCTCAGTTTCAAGTGGCGAAACAGACCGGGGTGGGTTTCCAAGACCAGCTTCATCGCCTGGATCACCGGCTCCCGGATGGCGAAGTGAGCCAGTTGGGATGTCCGCAATTTGAAAAGGTGAAAGCACTCTCTCACGTTTATCTTGGCCAGCACTCGCTGGTAGTGGGCGTGGGTGACCAGGTATTGGGCTGCCAAGGGGTGCTGCCCTTTAACCTGCCGGAACGCATCTTCGGTCCGCTGCATAACTCCCCGGAACCTGTCCTCCAATCCAGCGTCGGTGATCAGAACCGGCACTTGGAATCCGTTTAGCACAGTCAACGGTTGCGGGACATAGGACATCATCCGGTGCCGCTTGAACTCCCGGTACGCCCCGTAGTCCATCGCAAACTCGAAGGTATAATCGGCCAACTCAAACTCACGGACCGGGGCATCGTGGGGACCCAAGCCAGCCAAACATCGAGTCAATACCTCCCGCCGTTGTTCAACGGGCATGTCAACAACTTGCTCCCAGACCTGCTGGTAACCGAGACCGGACTGGCGGTAGAGCAGGGCCGCTGCGACCTTCTCTTCGGCTTGGGAATCCCAATGGGCCAAGCGCACGGGTTCGTGAAGACTCTGGGATGGTAAATCGGCCGAAGCGGATAAGTCCACTCCCGAATCTGAATCAATGAACTCCCCAGCCAAGGCTTGCTGCCTTTCACGGGTCTGGATCAAGTACTCATTCTTGTCGACGTACTTGATGAGGGTGGGTGTAATCTCCCGCCCGCGTTCGGCCAACTCACGGCCCAAATCTACCTCTTCGGCTAAATCCGAGGACAGTAGCTTCGAGATTGCGTGCTCCAAAACCCTGGCATTGACCGTGACTCCCACGTTGGTCAACGTAGCCGCAGGTAAAACCGCACGGCAGCTGTCCGTGGCCAAGCGCCGCAAACGCATGTTATAGGCTGAATCGCTCTCTAGTTTTTCCTTGGGATTGGTACCACGCAGGTAGTTTTTAGTGATGTCGATAAATTCCCGGTATTCTTGAAAAAGCCGCTTGCACGCTTGAGCAAACAGCTTACCCAATTCGTCGTCTTGGGATAACTCTTTCGGGAAATGGAAATAATCCCGGGGCATCACCTGATAGCGGGAGGACTTTTCGGTGTAAGAAGCCAGGCGGTTATCTTCCAACGTATCGCAGGCCAGCCGGGAAACATTCTCCACAGCCAGGTGAATAACGGCATGCTCGGCTACAGAGCCATGGCCGTACCCCAAAACCCATCTTTTATGGAAGTCGGCGGCTTTTTCCTGGCTAACCTGCTGAGCAATTTCGTCGAAGGACTCGGGCCGCCGGGACGTCATGGCAAATACAACTGCTACCTGCTCTTCGGTTAACTCCAGAGTGTTAAGCGGATAGATTTGTCTTGTGTAGAAATCCAATTCATTGGTTTCAATGGTCATTTGGAATGGCCGCTCCTTGGCGTATAACTCGGCAACATCAGGATATGTAGCCAAATTTTGATGTCAAGGAGAAAGTTGAGTAATTCTCTCTCAAATTGAGAGCATAGTACCAACAAAACAGACGTGGAGCCATATGGAATTGACACGACAAGGCTTGATTATTGTGGCTAGGCCGCAAGTACACCCGAACCAGCCAGACCGCCATGCAGAATTCGATGCGCTGTGATATATTTCGACATGAATCCTTCGTCAGCGACGTCTTTGGCGGGAAGTTGACTGAACCAGACGATGCGACTTTTTCAGTCCTATTACTGCCGAGAACATGGTTCTAA
Organism: Dehalococcoidia bacterium; assembly: GCA_963665155.2. Taxonomy (GTDB): domain Bacteria; phylum Chloroflexota; class Dehalococcoidia; order Lucifugimonadales; family UBA3495; genus UBA1141. The sequence goes on from OY761986.2 coordinate 1,133,605, forward strand.
CGTCGTGGCTTGCGGTAAAAGAGGTCAAACTAGTGGCGAAGAACTCCGGACCAGCTCCGTTATCAAATCTCATAGAAAAGGGAAAGGGTCTGCCTGACGTGGACGTGCTTTTTGGCATCACAGTCTCGGCACACACAATCTTGGCTTTGCTGGTAAATTGGGAATGTTTGGACACTGCATGCCAGAGGAGCTTAAGGCCAGGCGGACTCGCTCCTTGCATCGACGACAGCATGCCAACTAGTAACGGTTGTGGAGTGAATTCACAAATTCGGATTGCCATTGCTTGAGGAGAAACTTGAAATGTGGCTGCCAGCAATCGAATTAGTCCCGCCGTAGGGTCTTTCCCAAACATTCGGCTTCCAACCGCGTTCGCAGGCATGAGTAGTTCGGCAGCTGCAATATTGCACAGCCGCTCTTCTTCAAAGTCTTCATGACCGACACACTTGTCTTCGCGCAACGATAGATCATCAGCATCTGCGAAGGGTAGGAAAAACGTGTGAGCTAACTCATGAGCGACAGAAAATCGTCGTCTCGCTCTAGTTTGCTCGTGATTTACGTAGATTTTTAGGTCTCTATCGTTGGCTTTAATAAATGCGTCATAAGCTGTCTCGACAGCAGCAACGCTGGACGCAATCGGCATTGGGCAATACGGAAAAAACTCTTCCGGATCAAACGGTGGTTTGGTTTGGCCGATCTGTTCCCGGATAATGTGGATTAACGACTTGATTGTCCTAGCTGGATCCGCAGTATTGTAGTACGAACAAAATGCACGTACACGTTGGCCTTGTGCGCCGAAACTATTCGTCAAAGCAATCGTTTAGAAGTCGAAAGAAGGTCGCATTAAAATTGTATGGAGGCGGTTCCAATATTCCTCATGCGATAAAGACTGCCGAGCCGCGTCTGCCAGGCCTCCGGTGGCCAGATGCTTCCGCCAAATCGACTGGATCATGCTTGTTCCCCAAGACAATTGAGAACCGTGAGCCAACAGAGAGCCATAGATGGGGTCGGGAACATCAGCTATAGGGTCCCCAAAAAGGTGGTCATTGGGCGATTGCCACGACTCCGCACTATTTTCATAGTGGCAATCCAGACACTTTAGAGGATCCCATGGTTGAATATAATTCAAATTTTTTGTTGTTGACGGCGCCACAACTAGGACAGGTTAATAACCTCATCAATTCTCTAAATAGTCACAGTTGCTACAACTTTCCTTCCTATTCCTTTGGCTCTTGGCAATATGGAGTCCACAATTTGGTTAGAGCCTAACGTTGATTATACCACTTAGATGCCATTAAACGAATGCGCCGATACCGTCGGGTATCTGGACTTCCACCAAGTGGGTGCGGCCGCTGGAAATAGCATTTTCCAGGCCGCGGCTCAGTTTGTCCACCGTCGATACTTTCGTGCCCTCGAATCCGTAGGACTCGAAAAGCTTAACGAAATCCGGGTTAACCAATTCAGTGGCAAAGTTCCGGCCAGCGCCGAAGCGGGTATTCTGGTAGTTTTTCAGCACGCCCCAAGCGCTGTCGTTGAACATCAAGACTACAGGGTGGATGCCGTACTGAGCAGCCGTGGCCAATTCCTGGAAATTGTACTGAAAACCACCGTCTCCGGTAACGCATATAACCGGAGTATCCGGCTTTCCGGCCTTTGCGCCCAGACCGGCGGGGAAGGCAAATCCCAGTCCGGCCCAACCATGGGGGTGCATAAATGTGCGGGGGCCGTAGATGGGCAAGCAACGGCTGGCCCTGCTGGCGGCAATGGTCGGGTCCAGAGAAAAGATGGTGTCCCTGGGACTCACGGCCCGTACCGCTTCAAAAATCCGCAGTTCGTTGCCCCATTGGTCTTTCAGGTTGTCGTAAATCTCTTGCCGCATTGCAGAGACTTCCGACTTGAATTCCCCGCCTTTCTCTACGTCCTTGCTACCGATGGCGTCCAGCCACTGCCGCACCACGGCCCGAGACTCCCCTTGGATTGGAATTGCCGTTTCATAGTTCTTGCCTATGATCTCGCTATCCAAAAGGACATGGATCAGAGTCTTGGGCAACTTCATGCCCACGCCCGCAGTGGTCCGGTAGGTAAGAGCGGAGCCCAACACAACTCCCACGTCGCAGGTGCCCAGCCATTCTTGTACCGGGTTATCGCCCCAAATGCGCTTGCCCAGAGACTGTCCCAAAGACAGTGGATGGTCTTCGGGGAACGCTCCTTTGGCACCGTCGCCAGTGACTACCGGCGCTCCAAGTTTTTCGGCAAGGCGAATAATTTCCTCGGTGCCGCCCAGCGTTTGTACTTCCTCGCCTACGAAAATCACCGGTCGTTTGGCTTTTAGCAGTGCGTCCAGCGCTCGCTCAACCATTACTGGGTCGCCTTGAGGCGGTTCCATCTCCCTGGGCCCCAATACCTCAACTTCGGCTTGCTTACCCAGCAAGTCCGTTGGAATCTCCAACTCAATGGGTCTGGGCCGCCGTGTCTTGAAACGTTGGAAGGCCTCCATCAGGTGGTCCGGAATGGACTCTACTTGATCGATCATGGCATTCCAGTCGGTAACGGCTTGGAACATGCCCAACTGGTCCTTAGTTTCATGGGTGACCAGTTTGCCCTCACCCAGGAATTCTTGCTCCACGTTGGTGGTAATCTCCAATAAAGGCGAGCTGGAAAAATAGGCTTCTCCCACAGCCCCAAGCGAGTCGGCTGCGCCCGGCCCGGTGCTGGTGAGCAGCACGCCTGGTTTGCCGGTGGCCCTAGCATAACCGTCGGCCATGAACCCGCAGCCCAACTCTTGGCGACCGCCGATGAACCGCAAGCTTTCCTGGCTTTCAAAAAGCGCATCGTAGAGGTCCAGGGTATGAATGGATATGATTCCAAAGACCGTGTCCACTCCCTGAGCCTTAAGGGACTCGACCATGGCCTGACCACCAGTCATTTTCGCCACGTAAATTCCTCCGAATCTTAGTCGTCAGTTATCAGCCAACTAATAGCTGAGTGCTGACCAGCTAGCTTCTAAATCACCAAGCTGATGGGGTTTTCCAGCAGCTTTTTTACTTCCATCAAGAACTGGGCTGCCTCGGCACCGTCGGCCACCCGGTGGTCAACCGACAGTGTTGCTTTCATTATCTGGGCCAGGACAATCTGTCCATCCCGGGCCACCGGTTGTTCCTTCACCGTGCCCACGGCGACCACCGCTGCGTGGGGCGGATAGATGATGGCGACGAAGCTTTCAACATCGAACATGCCTAGGTTGCTGATGCTGAAAGTGGTGGCACTGTATTCTTCATTACGCAGGGCACCGCTGTTGGCCCTGGTTATCAGGTCGGTACTGGCAGCGGCGATCTCCAACAAGCTCTTGCTTCCGCAACCGTTGATGCCGGGAACCATTAATCCGGCTTCCAACGCAATTGCGATCCCGATGTTAATAGAGCCATTCATCTGCAAATAGTCGCCCTGGAATGAGGCGTTGAACTTGGGGTATCGGCCCAAGGATATTGCGCTTGCTTTGATGATGAGGTCGTTGACGCTAACCCTCGCTTGAGACCCAATGTTGTCGTTGATGTCCCGGCGGAGGTCCATTGCTTTGGTCATGTCGATTTCGGCGGTAACGTAGAAATGAGGAGCGTCCCGTTTGCTGTCGCTGGTGACCTTGGCGATGGTCTGTCTCATCCGGGAAAGCTCTACCCGCTCGTCCGCTAGCGGCGCAGCCCCTTCGACAGCAGGTGCCGGGGCCGGTTCCTGATAGTTGTTTACATCTTCCTCGACGATGCGGCCGCCGGGGCCGGTCCCCGGGATATTGGCCAGTTCGATTCCTCGCTCCCGCGTTAGCCGGCGGGCGATGGGCGAGGCCCGTACCTCGCTATCGGCGGTGCCTGGCGCCGCTGTTTGTGCGGCGGGCGCTTGGTAGGAAAGGACGTCTTCTTCCACAATCCTGCCGCCCGGGCCCGATCCGGTGAGCGTCGAAAGGTCTATGCCCCGTTCTTTGGCCAAGCGGCGAGCTATCGGGGATGCGCGAACCTCTCCCTCCGCTGTTGGCGCGCTGTCCGGAGCATCAGTTGTCGACGTTGCCTGGGCTGCGGGTGCAGGCGTTGACGCAGGTTGGGCCGCGGCCGACGATGAACCAATCAAATCGTCGGGTAGTTCCTCGTCGGCAGTGCCGATCACGGCGATCAAATCCCCCACGGGAATAATCACGCCTTCAACCGCTATTATCTTGCGCAATACACCACTGGTAAACGCCTCGAACTCCACCGTGGCTTTGTCGGTTTCGATTTCGGCGATGATATCCCCTCTGGCTATCTCATCCCCTTCCTTCTTGTGCCACTTCAAAACCGTGCCTTCTTGCATGTCATAGCCCATCTGGGGCATCACAATCGAAGTTGCCAATGTGTCCTCCTTTAGTAATTAAGGGTGACCGAAACCAGGAAAATTACCCAATCATATTCGCTGATTAGCAAGCATCTCTGCCTTCGGCAATAGCGAGCCAAGCGCATGTCGCAATTATGGTGCTGCTGACTGCTGACTGCTGACTGCTGACTGCTGACTGCTGACTGCTGACTGCATAGATATTAAAGCACCAAGAGAGGCGGGGCAAGGAGGGTAGTGCTCCCAAGCAGCACAGGATCGGGCCAAAAAAAGAAAGCGGCCAGTAAGAGGCCGCTTTCTCTGGAAACCAATAGATGTTTGACGCCCTAGATCATCCTTTTGATGATGCCTTCAACCTGCTCATTGGATAGACCCAAAGGCCGATGGGCCAATGGACCTTCGGTGTCCAATACCGGTTCTCGCTTGCCCAAGTCCGGCTTGTCCTCGGCACGGAAGAAGACCCCTGTGTAAATCTTGTCGCCCCACGCGATTGCTTTCTCGCAGGCGCTCTGCCAGTCGGATGTGTCGTGCTCTTCGTCTTCAAGCTTGTTGACCCGGTCCTTGAAGAAAGAATGACCATTGTCTAGGTTAAACGTGACGCAAGGGCTAAAAATATCCACCAAAGCGAAGCCCTTGTGCTGGATGGCTTGTTTCATAAGCTGGGTTAGGTGGCGCACGTCTCCGCTAAAACCCCTGGCTACGAAAGTGGCCCCATTCATGATGGCCGCCGTGATGGGGTTGATCGGAGTTTCGACGCTGCCGAATGGAGTGCTTTTGGTCTTCATGCCCAAGCTACTTGTGGGGGAAACCTGGCCGGTCGTCAGACCGTAGATCTGATTGTTCATTACGATATAAGTGAGATCGATATTACGGCGGGCGGTGTGGGTAAAGTGGTTGCCGCCAATTCCATATCCGTCCCCATCTCCACCGGTGACGATGACCGTCAAATCGTGGTTGGCCAATTTGGCGCCTGTGGCAAAAGCCAAGGAGCGCCCGTGGAGGGTGTGCATGCCATAGGCGTAGAAGTAGCCGGGCAAGTTGGAAGAGCAACCTATTCCGCTGACCGCTAGAATTTCATGGGGTTTCAGACCCAATTCGGCGCACGCTCGTTGGAGACCGTTCAGGACTCCGAAGTCGCCGCAGCCCGGACACCAGTCGGGGTCTACCAGGCCCTTGAAATCTCGGGCGGTGAGTTGAATTTCCGGCTTATCTTCCGCTACGTCCAATGTTGTCGTCATTAAGTTACCTCCCAGGTGTTCCTTTAGATGGATGATGTGCGAAGTTTAACGAATACCTAGCCGTCGTTACCAAAATTGGCTAGTTTAGGTAACCACTTCCTGATAGGGCACATAAAGGTCGGTCTTGCCAGCCAGTTGCTCAATCACACCGTCGACGATGTGGTGGGGAGCAAAGGGCTCGCCGTCGTATTTCCGAATGTGTCCGTTGGCCGCAAACCCGCTCTCGCTGCGTAAGTACCTGGCGAACTGACCCGAGTAGTTGTTCTCGACTATGATGGTCCGCTTGCTGCCGGACAGAATTTTGGTTACCGCATCCCCATGGAATGGAACTATCCATTTAATGGGGAGGTGGTTCACTTTGACACCCCGGTCCGCCAGCTGTCGCACGGCTTCACTGATTACCCCGTAGGTGGAACCCCAGCCGATTATCGTCGCTTCGGCGTCTTCCGGGCCTTCCAGTTTGGGGGCTTCTATCTGGTCCAGCACATGGCTCAATTTACGAGCCCGTTTCTCCACCATCATCCGGCGGATATGCGGGTTGGTAAACTCGTCGCTGATCAGTGTGGAATCTTCGTCATGCTCGTCGGTGGCGGCTATGTACAGGTGGCCTTCGATACCGGGTAATGCCCGGGGGGAAATACCGCTATCGGTATTCAAGTAGCGCTTGTATCCGTTCGCTTTTGAACCTTCCGTTATCAATTGCCCGCGGTCGATTTTGGGGTGCATATCGACATCATCAGGATCGAAGCTATACCTGCCCTCGGAGATCAGAAGGTCTGAAATCACCATTCCCGGGCACTGATAGGCATCGGTCAAGTTAAACAACTCTGCTATAGTGTTGAAAGCGTCAAGGGAATGGTAAGGGGCAACAATAAACCGTTCGAAGTCGCCTTGACTGGCCCCGAGCATTTGCCACAAGTCTCCCTGCTCGGTCTTGGTGGGAACCCCTGTAGAGGGGCCGGCTCGCATCACATTTATGTAAACCACCGGTATTTCCATCATGGACGCTGCGCCGATTGCCTCGGTCATCAACGCAAAACCGCCTCCTGACGTAGCGCACATTGACCGGCAACCCACGTGGGATGCTCCGATTACCATGTTGGCTACGCCAATCTCGTCTTCTACTTGGCGCACCATTATGCCCAGGTTTCTAGCGTTTTGGGCCATCCAGTGCAATACCCCAGTAGCAGGGCTCATGGGGTAGGCGGCGTAAAACTTGACTCCGGCGGCTGCACCGCCCATGGCAATTGCCTCGTTACCCGACCATACCGCTAGGGGTTTTGGTCCCACGGGAGGGGCTTCGCCGAACAGTTGGAAATTAGCCTTGGCGTAATCGAAGCCAGCCCGAGCGACGCCTACGTTTTCGTCAATCACAGCCTGCCCTTGCCGCTGGAAACGCAGGGTGAGACTGTCTTCCAAAACTTGGAAATCCAACCCCTGTAGTGCCATGATTGCGCCAACGGCCAGAGTGTTCTGAAGTAGCCGGTTCCTGCTGTTGTTGGTCAAATCCAACACGGGCATGGGGCACAGTTCAACCCCGTCGGCGGCTTCACCCGGAGAAATGGAGTCTCCGTTGTAAATAACCTTGCTTCCCGGTCCCATCAGGCCCAGATGGCGGTTCATGGTGTCTTGGTTTAGGCACAGGAGAACATCTAGTTTATCGCCATGAGTGTAGATTTCCTGGTCGCTTATCCGCACGGTCAAGAAAATGTGACCGCCCCGGATTATGGATTGATAAGCGTTATAGGTGCTCAGATGAAGGCCGCGCCGAACGAAAATTCGGGCTAGGACGTCGCCTGGTGTGGCAACCCCTTGGCCAGCCTCGCCTCCAATGGCAAGAGCAAAATCGTAATTACCTGAGGCCATTGATTTGCTCCTCTTGTATGATCTGGAAAGATGCCCCGCAGAATATCGTCGGTTCTTGCTACGCTAATATGCGCAGACGAGGTACGCCCTCACTTCACCGCTTTTCCCGTCAAATAATATCGCCGTTGTTTCCGTTCTTGTTTCGTGAATAATCCTGTAATAGATTCCGTGCTGCGGGATTTCCTCGAGGGGACATGAAGCCGATTTACGAAGATAGTCGAATTTGATTGTGTTAAATGACAATTTTAGTATACGCCTACTAACGACTGGCCACAACGTGTTAACGATTATCGGCAAAATCGATGCAGAACCCTACGTTTAATGGCCAAGAGTTTGTGAAATTTCTAACACGCGTCTTACATGTGAATTACCCGACCTTGGGCGTCCAGGGCGGCTTCTTTGATCATTTCCGATAGTGAAGGATGGGGATGCACCGCCCATCCCAACTCCAGTGTCGTCCCTTCCAGCAGCTTGGTCATAGCGAGTTCACCCAGCAGTTCCGTTACTTCCGGCCCAATCATGTGGCCGCCAAGCAACTCGCCGTAGCGGTCGTCCACAACCAGCTTGACTATGCCGTCCGACTCTCCCATGGCACCTGCTTTGCCGTTGGCCTGCACGTTGAACGATCCGATTTTGACGCCGTGTCCCTGCTCTTTCGCTTGAGCTTCGGTCAGCCCAAAGCTGGCGATCTGGGGGTGGCAGTATGTTGCCTTGGGCATCATCACATAGTCCAACTCCTGTGGTTCCAGACCGGCGATGTGCTCCACGGCTACCACACCTTGTGCCGAAGCCGCATGGGCTAGGGCCAGTTTTCCGGTCACATCGCCGACGGCGTAGACCCCGGCCACGTTGGTGGCCATGTTGGCGTCTACTTTGATGCACCTGTTCTCTGTTTCGATGCCCAATTCTTCCAGTCCCAGGTCTTCGATGTTGGCCTGTATGCCAATGGCCACCAGCACTTTTTCGCACTCCAGGGTTTGGGAAGCACCGTCTTTGTCGACGGTTACTTTCACTCCGGTCCCACTGGAATCCACCCCGGTGACGCCAGCGCCGGTCATAACGTTGATCCCCTGTTTCTCGAAACTACGTTCAAGGATAGGGCTGATATCTTCATCCTCGTTGGGAACCAACCGGGGCAGCAGCTCGACAATTGTCACTTCGACGCCGTAGGTACGGTACAGATATGCAAACTCGACTCCTATAGCGCCCCCGCCAACAATGACGATGGAGGCTGGCAGGTGGTCAAGGACGATGGCTTCATGGCTGGTTATTATTTTCTCACCGTCGATGGGTAAAGGCGGAATGCTGCGGGCCCGAGCCCCAGTCGCCAAGATAATGTTCTTGGCGCTGATTTCCCGCTTCTCTTGAGAGCCATCGGTCGGGGTTATCTCCAGCACGCCGTTCCCTTTCAGCCTACCGGCCCCCTCAATATGTTCGACATTGTTTTTCCGCAGCAAGAATCCTACCCCTCGGGTGTTGCGGCCCACTACCCTTCTGCTGCGCCTGATAGCGACGGAGTAATCGACAGTAAAGTTGTCGAACTGGAACCCGAATTCCTCCGCCCTGTGAAAATAGGATAGTATCTCCGCGTTTCTTAGCAGAGACTTGCTGGGAATACAGCCCCAGTTCAGGCATACCCCGCCCAGAGTTTCTCGCTCTATGACCGCAGTTTTAAGTCCCAGTTGTCCTGCCCGTATGGCCGCAACGTACCCCCCAGGTCCACCGCCCACAATCACCAAGTCATAACCGGAATCGTTCTGCGTCATCTCGTTTGATTTCCCTCTCAGCGCAGGTCACTTACCTCGCCAGCCGCGTATTCTATTTCCGGCGCATATCCTATTTCCGGCGGGTCCGGTGTATCCGGTGTATCCGGCGGGTCCGGTGTATCCGGCGGGTCCGGTGTATCCGGCGGGTCCGGTGTATCCGGCGGGTCCGGTGTATCCGGCGGGTCCGGTGTATCCGGCGGGTCCGGTGTATCCGGCGGGTCCGGTGTATCCGGCGGGTCCGGTGTATCCGGCGGGTCCGGTGTATCCGGCGGGTCCGGTGTATCCGGCGGGTCCGGTGTATCCGGCGGGTCCGGTGTATCCGGCGGGTCCGGTGTATCCGGCGGGTCCGGTGTATCCGGCGGGTCCGGTGTATCCGGCGGATCGTGGCAGCCCATTTCGGTAGAGTGACCCAATTTGGGTTTAAGTCGGAATTATACAAGTAGGAATTGAGTAGATACAACAGTTATGTTAGGTAAGTAAGAGCAAGTTCAGGGCAAAGTGCGGCGAGGAGCTTAGCGAGGGCTTCGGAATCTTTCCGCGGGCTGTGGACCAAGAGTACACTGAGGGTTGTGGACGAAGAGTACCGTGAGCCGACAGGAATCAATTGTGTCCAGGTATGGATTCTGATATGATTAAGACTGTCCTGGCATAGGAACAGGGGGCGAAATGAGAATAGGGCCGCTTGGTATCCCTGAGATTGTAATAATCCTTCTAGTAGTGATGCTGATATTCGGAGCGCGAAGGCTTCCAGAGATTGGCACATCATTAGGGAAGAGCATCCGGACCTTCAAGAGCGCCGTGACCGGCGAGGATGACAATCTTGGAGAAGCTCCGAAAGCCACTCCATCCAGCAAGGATGACGCTTCTTAGCATCCAATAAATTCAAGAGTGCAAAGTAAAAAGGCCGGTTTAATAAACCGGCCTTTTTACTTTGTTCATAATCTAACTATGTATTCTCCCCTTCTATGTTTCCACGTCTACGTTTCCACGGTTCAATTCCGGCTTAGCTCAACGGAGTAATCGCCTCCGACGACCGCTTGCCCCGGCCAGCGAGCCTGGCCAGAAGAATCCCAAACTCATACAGCACCAATAGAGGAACCGCCACCAAGGCCTGATTCACAGGGTCGAACGTGGGAGTAATAATCGCACCCATGATAAATGCCACCACCACCCAATAGCGGCGGAACCGGCCCAGCATTTTTGCGTTGACCAGGCCAATCTGGGCCAGCAAATACATGACTAAGGGCGTCTCAAAGGCCAAACCCATCCAGAACAACAACCGGATCATCAAGTTCACAATGTTGCTTACCTTGATAAGCGGGACGGCTACGCCTTCGCCGAAGGTCAACAAGAAGTGAAGAGCTGGCGGAGTCATCACAAAGTAGCCGAAAGCCACACCGCAAGCGAAAGCCCCGAGCGCCCCCGGTAGGAATCCCAGTAGGTAGCGCTTTTCACGTCCCGTGAGGCCGGGGGCCACGAACATGATGATCTGGTAGAGGATTATCGGAAAGGCGATCACGAAACCGGCAACGAAAGACACCTTGATGCTGGTGGTTAGCAATTCGGTGACTTCGGTGAAAACCAGCTGCCCCCCAGCGCCGGTTTCCAAATCCCTAGCTGGCGCAACCAACCATTCGATAATCTTTTCGAAGAATGCGAAGGATACCGCACTACCTGCTAATAAAGCGACTACGGAGATAGCGACCCGGCGCCGCAGTTCGCCCAAGTGTTGCAGTATTGTTAGCTCGCGATTATTCATCTCCGTTCTTGGAGGGTGCCGGTCTGTTGGGCTCGGTTGCTCCTAAGCTCCCGTGTTCCGATGCATTCAGCCCCGAAGCCTCCAGCTCTAAAGCAGTGCGGTCCAATGCCTCTGGTCCCGAGCCTTCCGGCACAAAAACCACCGGCGCAACATCTCCCGGCCCAGTCCCGTCTTGAGACGATTGTGACTGGTCTGCGGGACGTGACTCCCGCGGTGATGACGCCTGTCCTCGTTCCTCCATGCTGATAGCAGAGGCGACTTCATTGAAGGTGCGTCGGAGGTCGCCCATAAGTTTGCCAGCGGTGCGGGCCAAGTTGATGGCCCTGTTTGGGCCAAGCACCAGAAAGGCCACAACCATGACCACTGCTATCTCGGCCAGGCCCATTCCCATCAAGTTCATTGTCCGTCACCCCGCTGGCCGTCCCCGCTGCATTCAGAGTTCCCGTCAGAGTAGCTGGAACTCGGGCAAGACGCCCCACAAAACTCCGATGCTGCCGCCTGTTGTGCCTGTAATCGGACTTGTTGCGACACCTGTCGATCCGGTTGCTCGCCAATTTGAGCAAGGCCAATTTGAGCATAGCCGAGTTCTTTTAGCATTTCCAACAGACGGCACAGCGGAAGACCGATTATGTTGGAGTAGCAGCCTTCCCAAAAGGCAGCGGGATGCAATTCATTGTCCTGGACTGCATAGGCACCCGCCTTATCCATGGGGGTGCCGGTGGCTATGGATACTTCAATCTCCGCATCGGAGAACTCACGAAGGGTCACATCGCTGGTCATGGTGTCGGTCAGGCTGCGCCCTGAGGCCACATCGATAACTGTTAGGCCCGTGGACACGTGGTGACTGGTGCCCCGGAGAGCCCTAAGCATCCGGCGGGCATCTTCCTCATCTTCCGGTTTGCCGATGGGTCGACCTTCCAGCACCACCATGCTGTCGGCGCCGATGACCACCCCCGAGTCGAGGGTTGATGCTACCTTCATAGCCTTTCCTAACGAAAGCCGGGCCACAGTTTCTTTGGGCGATTCCTCGTCAAGGACCTCTTCATCTATGTCTGCGGGCAAGACTTGAAAATCCAGACCTAGGCCAGTTAGCAACTCTTTTCGCCGGGGCGAGGCCGACGCCAGCACCAACTGGGCCGTCTTGTTAGTCTCAGCTAGGCCGACAAACCTCAGGGCCGCCACGCATTCCACATGATGGGTCTGCGGGAACATGTCGATGGGAACGACCTGAGTCAGAGCATATCCACCGTCGCAAAGGATTTTCAAATCTCGCGCCAGGGTTTCGGCGTCGCAGGAAACGTAAGCGACGCGGGGTATCCCCATCTGAATCAAGCTATTAAGCGCCTCGGGTTTGCATCCAGGCCTAGGCGGGTCCAAAACCAGGGCTGCCGGTTTTTCCTCCAGGCGGTGGAGCACATCCTCGGTCCGTCCCAAAAGGAACTCCAGATTCTCCACACCGAATGCGTTCTCCCGGGCATCGGCCACCGCTGCTGAGGACTCTTCCACGGCAATTACCTTTTTAACGTAGGGAGCAAGGAGGACAGCGAAGGTGCCCACACCGGTATAGGCATCTAAGAGCACATCTTCGGGCTTCAATTCGAGGCACTGGCGGACCGTCTCAACCGCAGTCGCCGCCTGTTCAATATTGACTTGGAAAAATGATGGCGAGGAAACCCTGAACTGCTTCCCGTCGACCGAGTCGCCATAGCTCTTCTGCCCGGTAGTTATCTGAATATCCGGGTGGAACAATTGGGGTTGAACCAAATAGTCCTCTGTTTCCGTGCCAGCCCGGATCGACAGTTGGGTGGTTTCGCCACAGTTGCCTTGGAGTTGAGACAAACGGCGATTGACTTGACCGTGCATGAGTTGGCAATCATCGATGCCCACGAACTGACGCGTCTCTCGATTGACGAAGCCCAAAACCCCACCGGGACCGATGGTGAAGCGGGCGTGGTTCCGATAGCGGTATTGGCGCTCCGACGGCAAAACTCGGCTAACCGGCGGGTCCGTAAAACCGCCAATTCGGACCAACGCATCTACTACTTTGTCTGATTTAGCCTTCAGTTGCGCCTCATAATCCAAATGCTGCCACTGACACCCGGTGCAGTCACCGAAGTATCGACAAGGAGGCTTCACCCGATCGATCGACGGTTCCAGCACCTCCACCAACCGGGCGGCCAAGTGCTTGCGGCGCACCCGCACTACCTCGGCCACGACCCGCTCGCCGGGGATGCCGCCAAAGACAAACACATCCATGCCCGCATATTCGGCCATGGCTTCGCCCAGCCGACCCCAAGAGGTCAAGTCCAGGGTCAGCTTCTGACCCCGTTCAATATTTTCTTTAGTTTCATTCATAGATAGGTTACTGGCATAATTGGGTAACTGGCAAAATCGGTCACTGGCACCTGAGACTACTATACTTGAAGGCGTAATCGAATCCAAGGCAACAAGGCGACGGTGTCGACCGGTGTAGACCATTGAAGGCCACTCCGTCCCGAGTCTCGAGATTTTTCATCGGTCCATTCGGCATCAGATGGTTTGATCGAAACTGAGACAAAGCGCAGTGGCGTCGCTCCCAAAGGTGGAACGAAATTGCAAAGCAGTTGGACGAACTGTTGGGGGTCAAGCATTCCGCTAAACAAAGGAGGCAACCTACCCGATGGACCGGATAGCTGATCGCTGACAGCTAAATTTGACCCCCGTGCGACACACAGTATAAACTTGAACCGGCCTCTGCTGGCCCCGCCTTGATGGGCTGGCGCATCTAAGACGGCTAGGCCGCATCTAAGTATTTGTGTCCGAAATTTGGACAGCAATTAATTCTGGAGGCAGAAAATGGCGGAACCCATAGAAGTTACCGAATCCAACTGGGAAGACCAGGTCATTAACTCGGACATACCGGTGTTGGTAGACTTTTGGGCCGAATGGTGCGGACCCTGCAAGATGATCGCACCGGCGGTTCACGAGTTGGCAATGGAGTATGACGGTCAATTGAGCGTCGGCAAGCTGGACGTGGACAGCAGTCCCAACATAGCTATGAAGTACGGCGTACGCAGCATACCGGCGTTGATTTTCTTCAAGAACGGGGAGGCGGTCCACACCATAGTGGGAGCTCGGCCCAAGGGTGCGCTAAAGAAAGAGATCGACAGCGTTTTGACCAGCTAGTCGACGCACGGTTTTTCTCGGTGCTTGACCAGGCGGCTTTCCGCTCGCTATTTCACGCACCATTTAAATCGAGGGAGTGGAAGGGGCCCGGTGGCTCTTGCGGACTTCAAATCCGTTGTGCCTCGTGACGAGCGGGGTAGGTGGGTTCGACTCCCTCGCACTCCCGCCAACGATTTTAGCTTCAATTTGGCCGACCCGGATACGGCCAAGGCGGACGCGGGAGAATTGACGTCCAGGATGTCCGGTTATGATAGGGCGATACCGCTGATGTACCCTGAAATGAGCGAGGAGCAATCAGCGGCGATGCCGGTGATGCCATAGAGACCCGTGGACGCGATTGGCGGAGAAATTAATTTGGGTTTCGCAGCAGTGAAAAAGGCCAGACGCTCACGATCAGATGCGACATAGTGACCGAAGCTGACCGCAACGTTTGGTGGTTCGGTATCGGTGAGGTGCAGGACTTGGCCTTCCTCCGGACGTTAGTACCGTTCGCCTGACCATTTTCGTCTGAGCATTTTCGTCTAAGTATTTTCGTCTGCGCATTTTCGTCTAAGCATTAAGGAAGTTCTATTGGATGAACTGCCATATTCGCACCCAGCCAGCTAAGGGGCAGTGCCAGGCTTGCGGGAAATTCTACTGCGCTGACCGCGGGGACACAGTATGCCAACTCTGCCAGGAGGGCCGCAACTCTACTTCCACGGCTGGATGTGCAGATTCCACCGGGGAAGTCGTAATCGGTCAGCATAACTTGCCCAGGTCCTCCCGGACTAGGTACCCAGACATCAAGAGTCAGCCCCTTCAGCGGGTGATAGCGGTGGCCCAGACTGTTGAGCACGGCGAGACAGAGGTTACCCTCGTGGACTTGGAGTGCTTGGAGTTCTATGAAGATGGGTTCTTTGCAGAGGATGGGTTCGTCGCCAACTTTAGACTTAAAGGCAGTGGTCCCGGCGCACCCGTCCAAGCGGCGCTTCCCGTTCGGGGAATCATTCGGATTCCTATTTTCTATGCCAAGGCTACCGACAATCAAGGAAACGTATACGAATCGTGGCCCGCAAGTCGAGGAGGCATCCGTGACCGCTGGCGGCAGGTCCATCACTTCGCACCAGCGCTGGCGACCTCAGCACGTGTACTCCAGCTGAGCATCGAGGAGATCCAGTGGATGGCCCGTGCACCCGGTGTACGCTTACCCGGTGTACGCCCGGTGATCGAATCCGGCCCCTGGGAGTTCGACGTCTCATTGGAATAAACCGAAGGAATAAAACGCAGATGGCGTGACTGAACCTGGACAATCCTAGCGGCGGTTTAGACGGCTATTAGCATTTCTGCGGTCGTTATCGGTCATTAGTCTGGGAACCCGAAAAACAAGAAAGCTATCAGGACGATAATAAAGACTACGAAAGCCGCTGAAAAAGGACCCTGCCGATCTAGGGTCAAATCGATTACACCAACCCCCAGGAGGCCTTTATTGTGTTCTTTATCGTTGATATCTCAGGACGTCGCATATGTCCCGCTGGCCCTTTCCGGCGGCGATCAGTATCCCACGAGTTCCAAAATCAATCTTAGAAAAGCCATTTAACCGACACGTTTAACACTGGCAGCGGCCCGCTCCCGGCACCCAGTCATATGCCGTTTTTCAGAGATTGATCGTATCCCCTCCAGTGTCGACTCGCGCGTCAATTTGGGTAGGTAGAGCCTCTAGGTCCGGGCTATTGACGATCCGCTCGATACATTCAACGCTACCGCCAATATATGTGCTGTCTGAATATATCTCCGTCGCCACGCACCAGGCCCGGTCTTCAGGCCACCAGATATTCGGAGACTGATCCCACCTAAGCTCCGGCTCCCAGAAGGACATGATCGCATCGATATGTCCGCTAAACAGCAGATAGCCCCGGTGCGGAACTCTCACACGCGCGCTACCGTACAGGCTCTGGTCAAAAAAGCCGAAGCCTTCCCAGACACAGTAATAGCAACGGTTCGGCGTCGAAGTGTATCCATGTAACAACTCTGCGATCTCACGGCAATCTTCAGACGAGAACTGCCCATCTCCTGGTATAGATCCCCAGCTGGGCGTCCGGCCGTGGGGCTCGGACAATTTCGCAATACGCCAAAACTGCATCTGCGGATGGACGGTACGACCGTTCCATCCCGCCACCGTAGACCAACGGACCGGCATATTCCCATCTCTGGCTCGGATCCCGGCTGGGTGGAAAACACGGGCGTACGCAGAAAATCCCTCGGGGACGAGGGAGCCAACCCCGACACCCTGTCGACCGGAGGCAGATCCCCAGGGCTACAAGCGCTCCTCAATCCACCCTGCCGTAGAGGCGTCGTCCAGAAACTCTACACCTTCCGGCACTACTCTCCTAAGCATATCAACCTCCTTTGCGGGCACCAGCATATATCGGCGTTTGTGGGCACCAGCATATATCGGCGTTTGTGGGTACCAGCATATATCGGCATTTACCATTTGGGATGGCATCATACCCTGCCTGACTGCTAGGGGCTGTCGAACCCCACAAGCGGGCAGTTGCCTCTTCCAGCAGGCAGAAGTGTTTTTTCAGGGGTGATAGGCTTAAGGCGCAACGGGTACCCATACTGTCCAAGCTTAACCCGAATCATTCGGGAGAATCGCCGACCCGAAAAATACCAGCCCGTGGAAATGGCGTGGGTAGACTCAAGGAGACGTGATGGATTAACTCTGCCCTGCCCACCTGGTGCTGGATGGTAAACACTATGACCAAGTCTACCGGGATGCTGATTGGGACCGCTTTTTCTGGTCGGGGTAGCAAGAAAGTACGGGGACCTTGTGCCTGGCCGCTGGCGATTAAGATACAATTCGGGGCCTGAGATCAAATTGGGAGGACTTAGTGTTTTGTATATTCGCATCTTGTTCCGGGCAAATCGGCAGTGGGTCCTCTTGTTGCTGTTGTCGGCCCTTGCGATAGCAGCATGTGGCGGGAGCGGCAGCAACCGCTGGAGTGCCAACAGCAACAGCAGTTTCGTCCAACGGAGGTGCAGTCAGCGCACCTACCGCGCTACTTCAAGCCACTGAGGCGCCCAAGAATCAAACGAGTTCCAGTGACGAAAGGTCGGAATTGGACGACGCCGTTGACCGCGGCATCGAACTTATGCAGGAAATGTTGGATGTCCTCACTCGCGTTTCGGATGAAGGCAGCGCCCGAGAGGCAGTGGACGATGTGACAAGGATAATAAATCAGACAGAGGACCTGGCCGAAAGTTACTCCGAAGCGGAATTAGCCGCTGCCGATCTCTCTGGACGCTTCCGCAGTCTGGGCCAGGGAGTTAGCACGGAAATTGTTCGTCTTTTTGCCAATCCTGCGACCTCCAAGGCGTTGTCGGACGCCTTTAACGCTTCCCCAACTCACACCCCGCCAGTCGTGGTCAACGCGGGTTCATCCACTACTACGCCTTCAGGATTGCAGTACACAGACTTGGTGGTTGGAACCGGACAAGAGGCTCTCGATGGAGCAACGGCCGTGGTTCACTACACCGGGTGGCTTATGGACGGTACTAAGTTTGACAGTTCATTGGACAGAGGTGAACCGTTCCAATTTGTCATCGGCGCAGGTCAAGTAATTAAGGGCTGGGACGAAGGCGTGGGAACGATGAATGTTGGAGGAAAGAGGGAATTGATTATCCCTCCCGACCTGGCCTACGGGGAACGCGGGGCCGGGGGAGTGATTCCGCCAGGCGCGACATTGAAGTTCGAAGTGGAGCTAATTGGACTCCGCTGACCGTTTTACGATATCGCCTCGGAATTATTGGGAGTCGCCTCGGAAGTGCGGTGTTGATCGTGAGAATGTCTGGTGGAGCAGTCGGTCTGGGAGATTGAGGTTGGTAATAGTTTCTGTCGTGGCGACTGAAAACAGGGCCAACATTGACCCGCTCAAAAAGTGTTAACAATTTGGCCTACTGGCGTTGTGTACTGTACGTGAGGAAAACGAAAGTCTCCAGTGCCACGGCTGTAAAGCCAGTCGCAATTGCTTGCCGACTAAGCGGTGTCCACTCCCAGAGAGCATCACCCAATACAACAAGAGGCATCCACAACCTCAAAACCCATAGAACCGAGCCAACTATCAATGTTAGTGTTCTCATTGGAGGCACTCCCGCCAAAATAGTATCGACCATAGACCCTGGCCCTGAAATCAAGGGCCGGGGTCTTTTATTGGTTCAGCGTTTGCGGGATTTTTACCATTTCGCGAGCCGATTGCAAATATCTGGCTGCACACTCTACTTGAGTGCTCTTCAAAGATAGACAAATCGTCTCGCCGACGCTACTATTCAGCCAAATCTTCTTTCCCATAGCTATCCGGTAGCAAATTCTTTCGAAAGGTGACGTTATGGCCACTCTAACTACTGCCGACGCGGTCTCGATGGACCAGACCAAATTAGGACATGTTGAAGACCTGTTTCACCAGCAAATCAAAGATGGCCTGCATCCCGGCGCAGGTCTCGCCGTGTACCGTTACGGGAACCTGGTTTTGGACATTCATGGCGGGATAGCCAACGAAGATACCGGCACCCCGGTTTCGGACGAGACCATGTTCGTGCTGATGTCGTCCACCAAGCCGATCTCCGCAGCTTGCCTATATATATTGAAGGACCGAGGCTTGCTGGACTGGGAAGACCCCGTCACTAAATATTGGCCCGAGTTCGGTGCCCACGGCAAACAGGATGTGACGATAAACCACATATTGACTCACCGGGGCGGCTTCCCGGAGACACCCAAAACATTGCCCTGGACCGATTGGCTCGACTGGTCCAAGGTCGTTAATGCTATGGAACAAGCCGTGCCGACTCTTGCTCCGGGAGAAGTACTGGCTTATCACCCCATCAACTATGGTTGGGTAATCGCTGAAATCGTCCGCCGGATTGATGGTCGACCCTTCAACCAATTTCTGGCTGAAGAACTGACTGGCCCCAATGGAATGAGCAACACTTATGTCGGCTTGCCTGGAGACATGAAGGACAGGGTCTCCAAGATGCATTTGATGGAAGATGACGCCGATGCCAGTGGCTATGTGCCGGTTTTCAACCAGCCCGACGTTCATCGATCCATTGTGCCTGGCGCAGCTGGGGTAGCATCGGCAGGCGATCTGGCCAGGTTCTACGCCATGATGGAAAGGGGAGGCACGATGGATGGCGTCCAGATCATTGGTTCCGACACGGTGAAGGACGCGACCACCATGCGAGTGGAAGGCACCGACGCCAGCCTGGGGCTCTTCGCCCAGAGGTCCTTGGGGATGGCGTTGGGTGATGAGAGAATGGGTAAGTCCAAAGGAAACCCGCTCATGACGTTCGGCCATGGCGGAGCCGGGACTTCGATTGGTTGGGCAGACGCTGAGTCCGGCTTGGCGGTGGGCTTCATAACCAACGGGTTCCGGGCCCCCGAAACCAACAATCCCCGCCTCGCCGCAATGTCCCAAGCGGTCAGGGATGCTTGCCGCTGACCTATCCGGCAGACACTTCAGGGGCATTAGACCGGTGTAAACGTCGCTTTCCCGCCGCTGATATTCCTTTATAGGGGTCAGCGAGCGGGTTCAGCGACAGATCGGGCATCCTGTTGACGATGACGAGGCGTCATTGTCCCGGCTTAACCCCCGGCCAGCGAGTGCTTATTTATCGCGGTTGGCTCACTGAGTGCGTTACTAGACTGGTCGAAGGGGTTGGCTCGAAGCAATTCGTACACACGGTTAAGCTGCATTAATCATCGCTCCGGTTTTTCTAGACAAAAAGGCGTCTAGGACTGCGTAAACTCGTCATCGCCGGACAATTTTCGTGTTTTCCAAGAATCGTCGAATTTCCGACGCCGCAGCTACCCCTTCCTCCTGGGCCGGTTGGGTCTCAGGTGCACCCCAACTGCTGGTGGACCGAGCGTCTCCGGCGACGAAGATACCATCGTGACTGGTCTGGAAAGTTAGGTCGGCGTTTGGCACAGTTTTGATGAACCCCCAAGGGTCTAACTCAACGGCACCCCACAAGAAATCAGTGTTGGGGTCGGTAACCATGAAAATAAAGACCGCCGCCACCGGTAATATCTCGATGTCTCCGCTATGAATTTCCTCTACCTTGACCGATGTCAAGCGACGGTTTCCCTGGTTACCATCGCCATTGCTTTCGCCCTCGCCATAGAATTCTAGGACTCTGGAGTTTAGCCGGACCTCCAGGTTGCTCAGGCGGTTGGCCACCTCGGCTAATTGCCCACTGCACATCAAGCGGTCGCTCGGCTCCAAAACCGTGACATGGCTAGCATATTCCGCCAGCGCCATCGCCTTTTCGATACCAAAGTCACCGCTGCCCACTACCACGATTTCCTTTCCGGCGTAGGCTGGCCCTTCGCAGCTTGAGCAGTGGTGGATTCCCGCTCCCATGAATTCTTCCTCACCCGGCACGCCCAACCTACGATGCCGAGCGCCTGGGGTCAGCAATATAGCCTTGGCCCGGTATTCCTTCCCGCCTTCCGTAGCCACGACCTTGCAATGCCCTTCATGCTTAATGCTGGTCACTTCCTTGCCGGGTAACATATCGAGGTTGTAGCACTCGCTTGCAGGTGGGGCAGGATCACCGGGTTTCCGGCTCGCCAGCCAGCCCTCCATATCCGGGTTAGCAGCGGCCGCGACGGATCCGCTGGCTTCCTCATAATCAGATCGATCTATCACCAGCGTGCTTACTCCCGCCAGGGCAGTTTCCATCGCGGCCGCAAAGCCAGCGGAGCCACCCCCCACCACAATGAGGTCGTGGGTCTTGCCCTCATCTGAGGCCGGAACGGACAATCCGTCAACCATGAGGTCCATGAGTTGCTTCACCGCGCTTCTGATTTTTCCTCTTCCCGCCCGCGGCCGGTCAGTCCCATTAACAATTGATTCGGACATTTTGGCCTCCAATTACACTCCGGCCATTACCGGTTCTTCGGCATCTTTGGATTCGCCGACCGCCTCGGCGATGGCCTCGTTGCCTTCCACCATGACCATCCGGCGCGCCTCGACAAATCCGACAATCGTGCTAAAGAAGCGGCCCACCGAGAACAGAATTATGCCCATGCCAAAGTGCATCCAGGGTGCCAACGAGGCACTGTACAGATTGGTCGCCAGAAACGTCGATTCGTATAGACCGGACGTGGCGCCAGGTACGGCGGCGCCGGCAAACTGCTCTACCAACATTCTATGGATGCTCCAACCCGTTAGGATGGCTACCGGGAATGTGCCGCTGAGCACCACCAGTACGCCTACAACCAAAGGCCGGAATAGGTTCCATGGAGCCAGAGCCATGGGTTCGTCGATTACCGGTATCTCTTCCTGATCCTCTTCCGACTCTGTCTCCCCCCGGGCGACTCCAATCAACTTGGCAAAAGCCGGAGGCAACAGGAGGGCGGTCGCCCGGAGATTGATTACGATGGTTACTAGAGCCAGGCCGATGGCCACGAATAAGGAAGCTATGCCAATAAACCGCACGCCGCCAATCACCGGCCCCAACACCCGGTCTAACCTCAGTGCACTCTGGAACACAGTGCTTGCGGTATCACCGGAAAACTGAAGGCTCAGCAGGGAATTAAAGTTGGTGTCCCTCACTCCGGTCATGGTGAAGAAAAAGAATCCAATGATGAATATGCCCACGATGGCAAAGGGTGTAATCAGCCGCGTCGGCCACAAGCTGGGTTCTATTAACGGGGGCGGAGCCACTCCTAACGGGGGCGGAGCTACTCCCCTATCGGGATCTACGGCGGAAAACTCGGCGACCAAGCTTCCGTAGCGCTGTCTTTGTTCCCGCAACCACCGGATGATGGTTAGCAGCATCAAGGCAATCGCAAAGAACAAGATTCCCAGGCCCAGATTTGTCAGTGGGTCGATGGTACGTCCCAAAATCCCGTCCAGTCTCATCGCCGTTTCGCTAACCCCTCCCTCGAACTGTCGGCCCAGAGCCCAACCAACGAAGCCGGAGCGTATCAGGGCCAGTGGGGTCGCCAGAGCCAGCGTCACGAACCCGAGGATGCCCAGATTTATCAGGGCGGAGGGAATTACCGGGCCAGCCAATCGGGTGCCACGGTTTGGGTTACTGGGATCCATCGCCCGGCGGGCCAACTCCGGCAGGTTCCTCGCCTGACGGCTAAGGTGAAATACGATGGTGGCCAAGCCGGTCAGGATGCCGAAGATCAGCAGAGCCTCACCCAGGAACTTGCCCCCGCTAATCAATGCGCCCAGCACCCGCTCGATCATCAAATATGCGTTGTAGGAGAATCCGCTGGTCTGCCCGTCAAACTCTGCGTCCTTAAGGAGGACCAGGTTGGCGTCCCACCAGAGCGTCAGCAGGAAGAAGAATCCCAATGTCACGATTCCGGCAGAGAGAAATTTGGTGAACATCCTACCAAACCAGGGCTCCTGCCACTGGTCGGACTCGAATTGGGCTTCGGAAAGCCCCGCTGAAGCATAAGCGGCCAGGCTCAACCGTCCGGTCATACGCAAATTCCGAACAATAGTAGCTATGGCAAAACCGATACCCAGCTTTATGAAACTCAGGCCCAGGAAAAACCACACCGTCCGCACCATCATAAATTCTCGCACCCAAGCGCTGAAAGTGGCTCCGGAGCTGATCCGGAGCCTTTTCCTATACAAGTTCCAAGGCGAAATCCGCAGAGTTCGTGTAACCTGTTATGTAGGTCTCCCCTTGGAGTTTGTTTAAAGTCAGCCTCAGATTCGCCCTTGCCGGAAATTGTGCCAAGGTCTGGTTTCAGGGTTCCGGGCCAAGGTTCCGTGTCAAGGTTCCGTAAATGGTGTCTAAGGGTTTTCGTCGCTTCTCACCTGATCCCAGGTCTTCTTGAAAGCATTTCGAGTTTGCTGTGATAGCTTGGGAAGCACCTTCTCCAGCATTAGACGGTCGGACTCGTCCAGAGCATTTTCGGGCCAAGCGGGAAATGACAGTAACGTTATGACAACAGGACAGGTGAATATATGGTGAGCCAGGCAGAGATGACCCCTTTCCAAGCGGTGACTTTCTTTTTTGATCAAGCCTGCGACCGGCTCGGCGTACGGGACGAGGTGAGGAACCTTATTTGTACCCCGGATCGGGAGATTAGGGTCGAGATCCCCGTGCGCATGGATGACGGTCGTCTGGAAATATTCATCGGTTACCGCATTCAACACAACAATTCCCGTGGCCCTTATAAAGGCGGTGTCCGCTTCCACCCGGAAGCAAACGACGAAGAAGTTCGGGCACTGGCGTCGTTGATGACCTGGAAAACGGCATTGGTGGGCATACCCTTCGGTGGTGCTAAGGGTGGTGTGCAGTGCGATCCCAGGGTGATGACCAGCCGGGAGCTTCAGGCCATGACACGGCGATTCACCCGCTCCATCAGCCACATCATTGGAGTGGACCAAGACGTCCCAGCGCCAGACGTGGGCACCAACTCTCAAACTATGGCTTGGATGATGTCGGCCTACGCCGAAGAGTACGGCTATTCGCCGGGGGTAGTCACAGGGAAACCCTTGGAGTTGGGTGGCTCACCTGGCCGGGAGGAAGCCACGGGACGGGGAGTGTCTTTGATCATCAAGGAGGCGGCCAGGGATTTTAAGATTCCGATGGAGAACACCACCACCGCAATACAGGGGTTCGGGAACGTAGGTTCGTGGACCGCTCGATTCCTTAGCCAGGGAGGCTGCAAGGTAATCGCGGTAAGCGACGTCAATGGCGGCGTGCGCAACGCTCGGGGCCTGGACTTGGAGCAGCTACAAACTCACGTAGAGAGCACTGGCACGGTCTACGGGTTTCAAGGAGGCGAGGGTATCACCAACGAGGAATTACTAGCGCTGGAGTGTGATTTCCTGGTGCCTGCCGCATTGGGTGGCGCTATTCATAGCGGAAATGCCTCGAATGTCCGAGCGCGCATGGTGGTGGAAGCAGCCAATCATCCGGTCACCCCGGGGGGCGAAGCGATCCTAGTCAAGCAAGGGATCCCCTGCCTACCCGACCTGTTGGTGAACGCTGGCGGAGTCACCGTCTCCTACTTCGAGTGGGCGCAGAATATCCAGCGTTTCCCTTGGGATTTGGTGCGAGTCAACACAGCCTTGGAGGACATCTTGATCCAGGCCTATCGGGAGGTGAGCGCCAAGGCGGAAGCGGAGAAGATTTCCTATCGCGAAGCTGCCTTTGCGATAGCCGTCGGCAGAGTAGTCCGCGCCTCGGAGTTGCAAGGGTTACCTTAGATGAATAGGGCGGATGGTCATCCATCGTACCGTCCACGCTTCGATTGACCAATCGGGGCGCCGAACACGATCACGTAATTAACCAAAGGTCTGTCCATCGGAATTCGAGGGGCCTTGCGTAGTGACCGCAGTGGCAACTGCCCAAACCTCGGCATGGTTTAGTGGCCGATTCGATAGGGTAGAATATGTCTGCATTTCTTCCCAAAATTCCGGTGGCCAAAATACCTATGACTTGAAGGACGTAGCAATGATTACCCAGAGAAGGGTGTTCCGCGCCAAGCCCGGAGCTTCCGGTGCTGTTGTTAGCAAACTAAAGGAATTCCAGCCCATCGTGGAGAAGGTGGGTGGACCTACGCGCCGCATCTACACCGACCTGCTTAGCGGGGAAACCGACCGTGTCGTTTGGGAATTCGACTTCGAGAGTCTCACCGCCCTTGAGGCAATGACGAAGGCGGCATTTGAGGATGCCGAATTCAGGGCGGGTTTTGAGCAATGGTGGGCTGGGCTGCAACCATTGATCGAAGGCGCAGTTGTAGAGCTTTGGAGCCACGCGACCTAGCGTGACAGATGAAATCGAGTGGGCGTGGGCCCTAACCGGCTTCCGCCCGTTCCCCGAATCGCTCCCAATGGATTATCTCCTCCATGGACTTTCGTGGCGTGCCTTGTCCTTTGGTCCCTTCCACGCTATAGCCGAAGGGCAGCAAGGTGATTAGCTCCAAGTCTTCCGGGATACCCAACAATTCCTTCACCGCCTGTTGTTGTTCCGCTTCACGTACTCCCACGAAGCACATCCCCACGCCTTGGGACCAAGCCATCAACTCCATTTGCTGCAACGCTCTGCCCGCATCCAGTTGGGGCCTTGGCGCATCGTCCATCACAACCGCAATGGCCAACGGCGCTTGACCTATGAAAGGACCCTGGGTAGCAATTTTACCTAGGGTCACAAGGGTATCCCGGTCTTGAATTACAATAAAGTGCCACTTCTGGGTGTTGCTGGAACTGGGCGCCCACCGCCCGGCTTGAAGTATTTTACGGACCACATCTTGAGGGATCGGGTCTGGCTTGTACTCCCGGACCGTCCGGCGAGACCTGATGCATTGGTACACGTCCATTGTTTTTCACTCCCATCTTGATCATGGTTGTAGTATTAGCAAACCCGCGCCCGCGCGCCCAGCTTTTGAGAAAAGAATTTGATTATAGCCGAATCTCTATTGTTGGATTGACGGTGGTTGGATTAACGGTAACTCGAGGCACATGGGACCGTAGGATAGTCTCGAATTAGAATCGCGCCTGTTTAGCAGTAGTCCCGCAACTGCTATAATTCCGTTATTGAATCCTAGTATTAGGCGGAAACATGGCCGAGATAAGCACCCACGATTGGGATGAATTTATTAAATCCCGGAACGAGTTGGAAGCCGCCAATGAATACCACTTGGCGTTAATCGATAAATATACCTCATCTTCGACTCCGATTAGCGCTGGCCAACCCATTTCAGTCACAACCAGCGATGCGAAGGCCGAAATCGAGGACGCGGAAGAACGATTAGTTGCTGCGCGGGAGAGGATGCGCCAGGCTCAAGCCCGTATCCAATAAGCAAATCCGATGGTCCAACTTTTTTGCCTTGTATCTCTCCTGGCTGCCCGGTGCCAATAGACCAGCCGATTGACCGACTCCACCGGGCCCAAGGACGACCACCGCCACCTGTGATTGCCAAGCCAAGACAGAGGGCAGCACACCCTCGTTGCCCAGCCACCCTCTGACCTAAGCAGGAGCGTGCGCAGCGCCTATAAGTTCATGGCGTCCAAGCCAACCCGGGACAGGTCTTCGTCGGCTTGTCCGCTGGGGTATCCGCCGACGCCGATCCCGCCCAAGATCACCCCGTCCTTCATGAAGACCAGACCACCCTGTCCATTGGTCAACTGGGGGTCTCCCAATTCGCTGATGCTACGGCCCCGACTGTGCAAACCTGCGGCATTCGCTCCGGAATCTACGCCTAAGACCGCCGATGTGTAGGCCTTACGCAGTGCATGGCGGCGGCTGAATATGCGCAAATTGTCTAGCTTGGCGTAGGCTTCCAAATTCCCGGCGGCGTCCACAATCGCCATGGCCACCGGTTCTCCTGGCGTCTGCATCGCTTTTTCTATCATGGCGTTTATTGCTGCTTGGACCTGTTTCATGGTTAGCAAGATAGTCCCTCCTAAATTTTGTGTTCCAAAATCATGCCCATAGATTATACAAAAGTTCTAGGGAGATGCGTGACGGTGCGTCAACGGCCAATGTCAATCCGGGCCGGCCTGCGTCTGAGCGAGCATGAGTCTGGACCAGCATACGATGGGGTCACCAAGGTTAGTCCATCAGTTTGGCCCATTGTCGGTAAAACTGTCGATGATTACTCTCGCTTAAACGAAAGTCACTGGCCCAAACTCCAAGCTGCTCGTTGTATCCATCGTGGCCAAGTCCCATTTGCATGTTTAGTTGCAAGCGACGAGAGACCACCCCTCGGCAGGTCTCCGTGCACCCTTGCCAGTTGTCCATGTCGTCTTGCTCAAAGGTGCCCGATGCGGAAAAACTGCGCAGGCTGGCCAGACGCATGGCCTCTTTGACCTCTTCGGGAGCGGATTTGTCGACGTAAGCCCAGACCCAAATTTCCGTCTGTTCCGGGCCCTTGGGATGCCAGACCCGGAGCGTATGGGCGGGAGCGCGGTTAAAGGAAAAATTTGGGAAGGCCGTGCCGAAGATGGGGTTTATTTTACTCAGACGGGGACCCAGTCGATTATGCATTTCAGGAAGGATCTGTTCCTCAAAGGCCTCTATAACCGGCACTGGCGGCACGTTTTTGTCATCGGGACCGACCGCGACTATGCAGTGGCCATCCCCAGGAGAAACGATGCTTCCCGTCCATTTGCTGCGGTCAACGTTGCTGCCATAACCGGTCTTGATGGCCGACAGGTGGCTCCAAGCAGCGTGGTACATGTCCCCGGCGAAGTTTTCCGCCGGAAACTTCCAGTTGCAAGGCACCAGCCATTTATGCGGCTTGCCGATTATCTCGATGCCGCCTTCGCACCGGTCAACAAACACGTCCAAGTACCAAGCCATCTCACCCAAGTAGTCCAAAAGCGACGGTCCGGTCGGGTCAAAATTGCCGAAAATAAGGCCCTTGTAAGTGTCTAATTGAGCTACGGGAAGCAAGCCCCAACGCTGTTCGTCCAATTCACCGTAGTAAGCGTCCCGCAAATTGGGAACCGCAGCCAGGGTTCCATCGTTATTGAAAGACCAACCGTGGTAGGAGCAGGTGAACGTCTTGGCATTCCCCACGTCGACCCGGCACAACCTGTTGCCCCGGTGTGGGCATATGTTCAGGAATGCCGACAGCTTCCCCATGTTGTTTCTCACCACCAGAATCGGGTCTTCCCCCATGTGGGTAGTCATGAAATCGCCTGGGTTGGGAATTTGGCTCTCATGGCCCAAAAATAGCCAGCAACGAGCAAATATTCTCTCCAACTCCATCCGGTATATCTCGGGCTCAATATAAATCCGTCGGCTTATTAACCCGTTCTCCGCATCAACTAATTCTTCAGCAAGCAATGCGTGAGTCGGCGAACCTTGATCCTGCATACTAAGGTCCGCTAGGTCTTGATCAAGCTTGATTCCCTCGCAAAAAGGCCTGTTTGAGATGAACCCTGGCGTGCGAAGGGGCCTGGAAGGGAGGAGGCCACGGGATGCCGGCTGCTGGCCTCACCGCACCATCTGCCGCGCTCAGGACAAGCGTGATCCCGTTGCGCTACCCCTTCCGTGGCTCAGGGCACCCGGTGGAAGCTGTGGAGCGGCGCCCTCATGCGGCCGTGACCGCAGGTACCGTCCCGACCGCCCGCTGAGCCGTGTTCTCCATCTCCACCAGGCGTGCATGGACCATCCGCTTGAAGTTGCACGCCAACGCCTTCAGGTAGACGGCAAGCCGCACCCGACGGCCCCCTCGCACCCGCAAGCGCCCAAGCCCGTGGGCGCGCTTCAGCTCGGAGTTCGTTCCCTCGATCCCGGCCCTTATGGCATACCGCTTGCGCCACTCCTCGGTGGCCTCGGCCCTCCGGCGCCGCTCGATGTTCACCTTCACCAGGTCCGCCTTGAGGACGTAGGCCCCCGCACGCCGGTCCAGCTTCACTGGGCAACGGGACCGCAAGGGGCAGGGCTCGCATGTTGTCCTGGCAAAGTGGACCTCTACCCGCTCCGGCGCATCCTCCAACTCGTGCTCCTCGATGGACGGGTGGCCGGCGGGGCACACCGTGGCCTGCTCCCCTGTGACGTCGATCTGAAAGTCCGCGGCGGTGAGCGGCGGTGGTCCGTCACCCTCTCCTTCGCGCGAGTTCCCCGGCGCCGACCCCGCCACCGGGCTCACCAGTTCCGTTCCCCGGCGCGAGGCTTCGAAGGCATTGCGGCCCGACCCATACGCCGTGTCGGCGAAGAGCTCGTCCGGTCGGACCTTCCGCTCCGCGAGCCCGTCAACGACCGGCACGCTCACGTCGGTGTCGCTCCCACTCGAGGGGGTCACCTCCACGTGGGTGATGAGCTGGGTGGCGTTCTCCTCGTGGCAGGTCTCCGCCACCTGCACCTCGTACCCCTTCCCCTTGTGGCCGCTGTAGGTCACATCCGGGTCGTGGGGCGATTGCAGCGAGTCGGCGGACACCTGCTTCGGGTCCTTCAAGGCCACGGGCACCTTGCATTCCCCAGCATTGTCGTCATCGTCCCTGGGGCGCCCGTCCCGGTGTTTGCCCACATGGCACTGCTCCCGCAGCAGCCGCTCCAGCAGCCGGTACTCCTCCAGCTGGGCAGCAGTCGTGCCATGGAACCGGTCCACCAGCCGGTAGAGGTCCCGGGCACAGACCGAAAGGCGTCGCCGACCCTCCCCCGTGCGGGCGTCCTCGTAGTGGGTCGCCTCGTCTTCTTCCTTCAAATAGCGCCCTAGGAGGCCCTCCGGAACCCCAGGGCGAAGCTCTGGGTGCTCCCAGCGCAAGGCCCGCAGGAACAACCGCATCGTCTCACAGAACAGGCCCAGCCGGGTGAGTGTGGCGATGTTGCTCATGATGTGGGTGGAGTCCAGCCGTTGCTTTCCGGTGCGTATGCCCAGCGCCTGGATGATCCGGTCCGTGGTCTCCTGGAAAGCCAGCCGGCCACCGTCGTGCTGCATCAGGCGAACTCGGAAGTTGTGGAGGGTCTTCTGGGGCAGGTGGGTCTCCTCGATGTCCAGCCGCAGGGCGTGGTGCCAGAGCAGGTTGAACTCTAGTTGTTCCAGAGCTTCATCGTCGGTGAGGTTGAACATCTCTTTGAGGAGGTGGACCCCGAGGACGGTCTGCACCGCCCGGTTGGGACGGCCGTTGTCCACGCAGTACATGGGAGCAAAGCGCTCCTCGTCAATCAGGGGGAGCGCCTCGTTTCGGAAAACCTCGGCCCAACTTCTCTCCAGACGCTTAGCCTTCTTCGGCGTCACCAGGAACTGGGACTGCCAGAGGCTCTCTTGCGGGTCTCGTATTCGGAACATCCTCCCCTCCCTCGGCCAGGCGCTGCCCCAACGCCCTTTCCCCACATTATCCTCCTATTGCCCCCGGAGGACGAGGGGTTTTTACGAGGGAATCAAGCTTGGCCATGGCGTCGCTCCCGCAGGTCTGTAATTAGGTCGATTACCGGTCATTATACCTATTGCTGAAATATGCACAACTCTTAAAAATTACCCCTAAGATATGTTGGCAAGCTTTAATTCCAAGCTTTATTTCAGTGGAATGCTAAACACATTAGCTAATGCATCAAAGGCTCAAGTAACCTAGCTGAATTCCGGTTTGCCCAGGTGCTAATCAGGCGCCGGATTGGCATGCACCAAGCGGTAACGGGGAATCTTGTTTCCATGTTTCACTCCTATTTCTAACTCCCAACTGTAGGCACAATCGCCCTTTCGTGGTTTCGCAACGGCGATACACTTCACCGGTGTACCTTATCCCCCACATCGCTTAGGGTGGCGATACCCTACATCCTCAACCCAGATGGCCCTAACCTACTCATGTGGCCTGGGAGTCGTAAGTCCAAAGCAGTTGATTCCCTCAGCAGTAACGACCAATAAAAGTGATACTAATCGGCCTAGTTGTTGCGCCCTCGACGTGCTTAAGTCGAGTCGTGTACAAGGGCCACGGTGTGGGACTGGCAGTAGGTTATTGGCTCTGGTGGGCTGACCCGGCTGCCTAATAGTGAGGCCCCCACTAGGACCGGTCGAGGTTTGCGCAGGTAGTATTGGTAGCAAATCCGGCTCAACCAGTGGGAATTCGAAGTGGGCCTTTGTGATGAGAGGCGGTAAGTTTGAACCAATTAGCAGTTGGCCTCGGCCAACCGTTCCCCAGCTATGCTGAGGGTACTCGCCCATACGGCAACCTCACCTCGGCAAAAACCCCAAGTCTGATCGACAACCGTTATGTTGTTGCGGCGGTAATGTTCTTTGCCTACGCTCAACTGTTTCTGATTCTTCGGCATCTGGTTGGTCCTGAAGCAACTATCATCTCGGCACTGCCGGTGGTCTTGAGCGGCTGGGTACTGGGCATGAGGGGCGGCTTCATGATTGGGGTGCTGATCGTAACCCTCAGCACTGTCCTTCTGACCTTTACCGGTGGCGGTCGAGAATTTGTATGGGGCGCGGGTTATATCGAAGGCAGCATTGTGCTGCTGGTGGTAGGCATCGCAGTTGGGAGACTCAGAGAAACTCGGGACCTCATGATAACTACTCGGGAGAGCCTCCAAGGGCAAGTCGACCAGGCTAGGGAAGTAGCAATAGAGTTGGACATTAACAAGGCCAGCTTCAACAGTGTGGTGGAAAAAAATAGCACCGGGATGCTGATCGTTGATGAAGAAGGAATGGTGCGATTCGCCAATCCGGCGGCCGACGCCCTATTGCACCGCGAACCGGGCGAGTTGGTTGGCCAACCCTTGGGCATCCCATTATTCGCTGGCGATTATGTGGAAATTGATATCACCCGCAAGAACCAGGAACCCGGATTGGCGGAAACACGGCTTGACGAGACCGAATGGGAAGGCAAGACCGCCTACCTGCTGTCGTTGGGCGACATTACTGACCGCAAACAAGTGGAAGACTCCCTCAGGGAACTGAACCGCATGAAGTCGGAGTTCATAGACACGATTTCCCACGAGTTGCGCACACCCCTCCACTCGATCAAAGGCTTCAATAGACTGATCCTGGATGGCCTGGTGACCGACCCGGGGGTTCAGAAAGAATTTCAAAGTACGATCGATGAACAGACCGACCGGCTTAGCAAACTTATCGACGACCTGCTAGTATTACAACGTCAGTTAGTTTGATAGGATGACTGTGTAGCTGGAGAGGGAATAGGCAGGTGAGGTGGGGATGTGGATGCGGCAGCTTTCGAGCAGGTGTACGGGTCATTTCGGGATTTTCACGCTTACTTCGCGCCGCTGTTTGGCCGCCGGGAGACGCGGGAGCACAGCGGTCATTATCTCCAGGCCCTGCTGGTACAGTCTGGGGAGCGGCGCAACGCTGAGAACCTGTCGGAGACGGTTCCGGGGTCAGCCCGAGGGATGCAGCGGTTTCTCACCGATTCTCCCTGGGACGATGAGGTGATTATAGGACGGCTGCAGGAGTACCTGGGAACCCGGCTGGAGCATCCGGAAGGGGTGTGGGTGCTGGACGGCAGCGACTTTCCCAAGCAGGGGAGGAAGTCGGTGGGAGTGGCCCGGCAGTACTGCGGGAGGCTGGGGAAGGTGGCCAACTGCCAGGCGGGGATGTTCCTGGCCTATGTCAGCCCGTTGGGACGGGCATTGGTGGACAAGGGGCTGTATCTGCCCGAGAGTTGGACCTCGGACAAAGACCGGTGTGAGGCGGCGGGTGTGCCGGAGGATAGGCAGGGCTACCGGTCCAAGACGGAGTTGGCCTTGGAGATGGTGGGGCGGGCACAGGAGCGGGGCCACCTGAAGGCTGGATGGGTCGCGGCGGACGACGCCTTCGGGATGTCGCCGTCCTTCCGGGAGGGCCTGGCGGCCTTGGGGATGTGGTACGTGCTGGACGTTCCGTCCGGCTTTACGGTGTGGCCGCCGGAGCCTGCCTGGACCAGTGCGGAGTATCAGGGATTCGGGCGTCCCCGCAAACCCAGGCTGCGAGACGGTCAGCGCCGGACCATGGAGCAGCGCAGCGACGAGTTGCCGGAGGAGGCCTGGCGTGAGATTACGGTGGCCGAGGGAAGCCAGGGGCCACGCAGCTACCTTTTCAGCGCCCAGAGGGTGCGACCGACCAGCAGGCGCAAGCCCGGCGAAATCCACTGGGCCGTCTACCGCCGGAACCGGGACGGCAGCGAACCCCGCTACTACCTGTCCAATGCTCCGGAGGATACCCCGTTGGAGACCCTGGCATACGTGGGAGGCTCCCGTTGGCGTATAGAAACGGAGTTTGAGACGGAGAAAAGCGACGTAGGCCTGGACGAGTACGAGACCCGCACCTGGGCTGGCTGGCATCACCACGTGGCCCTGTGCCTGCTGGGCGGAGCTTTTCTGCTGAGCCTGCAACAGGCTTGGGGGGAAAAAGATGCCCCGGATCACGAGGCCGCAGGTCTACCGGGTGGTGCGGGAAATGCTGCCCCGGGAACGGTTCGGGCCAACCGAGTTGCTGCGGTGGCTTGAGGATACGCAGGACAGTAACGAACGGGCCAAACGCTCCCATGCCAAGCGCCGCGCCGCCATGCGGGCATCACCCCACATCCCTCCCTGAACTGACGTTGTAATACTAGACGTCTCACGCTTGAATTCCGGTCGTTTCGACCTGAGAAAGAAACCAATCGCCATCGAGAATTTGATCGGCAACGCAATTCAAAGCTTTTATGCCGCAGCCAACGATCGCAATGTCACAATTCGTGAGGAGATTCAGGCTAATCTTCCGGATGTTGAGGCTGATGAGACGCGGATTAGGCAGGTCGTGGACAACCTCCTGAGTAATGCTGTCAAATTTAGTCCAGCAGGCGGAGACATTACCGTGGCGGCATCGCTGACAAATAATGAGATCTTGGTGCGGGTTCAAGACCAAGGAGAAGGCATCCCGGACGAGGCCAAAGACCATATTTTTGAACGATTTTACCGAGCGGACAGTTCACTCACCCGAGAAACTATCGGTACCGGGCTGGGACTGTACATTTCCAAGCAGTTGGTCGAGGCCCACGATGGAAAGATTTGGCTGGACAGCGCCCTGAATCAAGGCAGCACGTTTAATTTTCTACTACCGCCAACAAAGACCGGCTCTTAGACCCCGGAAAGACCCCGGAATTATCGAACGGTATTGTTGATGTGGAATGGGAGCAGGAATATTCATGAAAAAAAAGATACTCGTCATTGACGACGAAGCCAGCGCACTGAGGTTCGCCGAGTACACACTAGACCGCAACAGCTACAAAGTGGTGACCGCGCGAGACGGATTAGAAGGGCTGACCGTAGCAAAATCAGAAATTCCCGACCTGATACTGCTGGACGTGGCGATGCCCAGGATGGACGGGTTCGAGGTACTACGCCGCCTACGCAACGACCCTGAATTGGAAGAAATCCCAGTGGTGATGCTCACTGCTATGTCGGCTGAAAAAGGTGAGTCCATCGGCATGGAAATGGGGGTTTATCACTACATAGCCAAACCCTGTGACCCCGAATTGCTGGCCCTGAGCGTGACGGTGGCCCTTCGGGCCCAAGAACCCGAGGTGGAATTCCGTCGCACGGAAAGTTTCCGGCTGGGCAACAACATCCTGGATGGCGAACTAGGAGGCGGGATACCCTTGGGCTCGGTGGCATTATTCGAGGGCACATCCGCATCAGGCAAGAGCGTCCTCTGTCAGCACTATAGCTATTCGGCACTGTCGAGCCGCAGCAAAGTAGCGTATTTCACGTTTGAAAACTCGGCAGAGAGCCTGACCAACCAGATGAAGTCTATCGGTCTTGATGTGTCGAAAGAACTCCGCTCCGGGGCTTTACGTATCCTTCCATTGGAAGAGCCATACGAGACCACGGAAATCGAAGATGGCGAATCTCTGGCCTTGCTGGCGAACGAGATTCAGATGCTTCCACCGGAATACGACCTGATTATCGTCGACGCAATTTCACACCTCGCTTCATGTAGCACCGAGAAATCCGTGCTTGGCTTCATCCGGGCGTGCAAGCAGGTTTCAAATCAGGGAAGAACCCTCATCCTGGTCACCCATACCGCTAGCTTCGAAGAGCGGATTCTGGTGCGGCTACGGGCGTTGTGCGACGTTCACTTTCGCCTTAGCGTGGAGAAGTTTGGTCAAAGGCTGATAAAGAGCTTGGAAGTTTCCAAGGTGCATAATGCGGAACTGGACATGGGCAAGATCGTGAATTTCGATATTAAGCCGGGATTTGGCATCCAGATTAGCCCAATGAACCGGGCAACCATCTAGCAGACCCCGAATTGATCTCGATCGGGTCATTCGTGGCTGGCATCAGGCGCACCACGAGTGACCCATGAAAATAGGCCTTTCAGGTTCTAGTTACTGTTTTCCAGGATGTTTCGACTAGACGGTTGCCATAGGTCCAGGCGGGGACGCCATGACTTTGGCCTGAGCAGCCTGTTCGGGTGCCCAGCCCCCTTAGCTACCAAACCTCGCTGCGTTTAGCCCCCTATATAGCACATTCGTCCTCGCCTCCGCCCCTCATTTGTTCAATATTTTGCTTCAGTTTTTCCGCCAACCGTGGTGGGGCCTCAAGCCGTAATTATCGACCATATCCGATCCGTATTATTGGCTGTCCAATTTTGGCGGAGGGCTCACCGCGAAAGGCACTATTAACCTATAATTAGGCCGATCAATGCCAGTATCACCGTTCCCAGTATCACAGTTCGTAAAAGCCCCAGATGGCTGTTCGGTAATCCCAAAATTGGCCTGGAGAAATTACTTTGAAGCGAAGCAGCACGCGAATTCTAACCACCCATACCGGCTCCCTCCCCCGACCCTGGGACTTGGTGGACATGATGTTAGCCAAAGAGGCTGGCTCGACCGTGGACAAAGAGGCTTTAGCCCAGCGTGTTAGCGAAGCAGTAACGGAAGTTGTGCAAAAACAATCGGAAGCTGGTGTAGACGTATTGAACGACGGCGAGCAGAGCAAGGTGGGCTATTCCACCTATGTGACGGAGCGTCTTACGGGGTTTGGGGGCGACAGCCCCGGACTGCCACGAACCGACTGGGCCGACTATCCCGAGGCACTAGCCAGGATCATGGGCAGCTTGACGGTAATTACCCGTCCCGCCTGCACCGGGCCGGTTACCAGGAAAGACAGCGCCGAAGCTCAAACGGACGTCGCCAACCTGAAGGCGGCGGTGGCGGCGGTCAATCCCGAGGAGGTTTTTATGTCCGCCGCCTCTCCTGGGGTTGTCGCTCTCTTCCTGACCAACCAGTATTACCCCAGCAGAGACGCCTATCTGTCAGTACTCGCCGACTTAATGGAAGAGGAGTACCAAGCCATCCATCAAGCCGGTTTCCTGCTGCAAGTGGACTGCCCCGACTTGGCCATGGGCCGTCACATGGAGTTTCCCGATCTTAGCAACAGCGAGTTCCTGAAAGTAGCCGAGGCCAACATAGAGGCACTGAACGCAGCACTGGAAGGGATACCCTCGGACCGGATTCGGCTCCACCTTTGCTGGGGAAACTATGAAGGCCCCCACCACAGGGACATCCCTCTTCGGGAGATACTGCCGATTGTCCTGAATGCGAGAGCCGATGCTTTCTCCTTCGAAGGGTCCAATCCCCGTCACGAGCACGAGTGGAACGTCTTTGAAGACATCAAGCTCCCGAACGGCAAGATTATCATCCCCGGTGTTGTCGATTCCACCACAAACTTTATTGAGCACCCGGAGTTGGTAGCCCAGCGCATAGTCCGCTACGCTCGCCTGGTAGGACGCGAGAATGTAATAGCCGGCAGCGACTGCGGCTTCGGGACGTTCGTCAGGACCAACCCAACCGTAGCTCCGGAACTGGTCTGGCCCAAGCTCCAAGCCATGGCCGAAGGCGCCCGCCTAGCGACGAAGGAGCTTTGGTAAGGGAGGCAAAAGTTCGTCGAGCCTCTCGCCAAGTCTTTATGACGCACTTAGGAACGCCATATGTTCCAAGCGTTGGCCAGCGACAATGATACCGTGACGCAGCATCGTGGGAACTAATATAATTAGTGGTAGGCTGCCCGCTAGGCAGAGTTGTCTGGTTCTCAGATTTTGATGAATCCGCTCCAACCCCCGGTGATACGAGTGGTAAAAGATGTACATCTATATCTCGATGGCTAGATGCCTGATGAACCATTCTGGACCGTGTTCGTCTGGCTCCCTTCGCCAGATGCGAGGGCCAGTCCAGCTTTTACTAACTTCATATCTGGCTCGCACTACGATGTTAGAAGTAATATACGACCGTTTTGGATAGTGTTAGGCTCTAGGGAAAACATGTTAAAGCAGTCACAATGGTTTGAGATGGATGACTTGAAACGTCTTACCTTGGCCGAGGCGGCTTGGGTGCCGCTGTGTAGGCGCGAGTCTGTCAGGAACGATGTTCAATACGACCATCTTGGTTTTGAAGAAGAAATTATTATTGCAGTCGCCGTTGCATTTCCTGTGAACAATCGGTTGGAAGCCCTCAAGCAAGATTTCACCGACATCTCACCTCGTTGGGGGAACCGGCCGTGGGTCGAAGAGGGCGAATTCCATCGTGCTGGCACATTCAAGAGCTATGAGTCGGATCTGGATGGTGAATACCTAGTTATTCAGGTTTTGTTTGATGGATTAGAAAAACCTGTGTGGCATCTACATCATGATCTTATCGCAGGACTCAGATTGCTCCGGAAAAAGGATGTGTGGGTTTGTCCGGAGGAAGACTATATTGAAGTAGCTAAGCTCGATCGGAAATCCGACGGCAGTCCTTCCAACCTTCGTATTCGGCCGCAATACCTGCGCGATTACTTGTGTGCACGGTCGTCGGGACTCCTCGTAGCCACCTACCAAAGTCGTGCTCAAATCGTTGAACACGAGCCCGATTTTGGTTGGACAGAGGACTATGACAGGGATGAGGAGAGTTCCTTTCGATGGGTTGGGTATATCCGGGAGATCCACGAAGGGGGCACTCCGTTTGGTAGAAAAATTGCGGTAATCCATTCGGCCCGAACATCAGTCGATCCTGGAGACGACGTTCCCATACTTCCTCATATTACTGAAGATACATTTGAAACCTCGACCTCGGAGAGTTACTATCCCGGTCGAAAGCTATTCAGGGTAACGGGGGAGATATGGCGGAACCACTGGATTCCCCCAGGAGAAGTTAGTCCTCTCTTAAGGGAAGACCCAGTCGAATCTGGTATCGAATTTATCGTGGGCAGCTCCGGGGAGAAAAAGGCTGGCAGCGCGCTTGAGGAACATCGCGGCTGGCTTTGGTTCAAACCAGCGATAGTGCACGAGATGCTATCTAGAACTTCGGGCGTTCTCCAATGGGATACAGCGGATACAGGCAGTTTGGGTTCATCGTCAATCTACTCCGTGCATTTCGGCATAAATGAACTGGGACTTCTGAATGTGATGGCGAAGGACATAGCACTTCTTCCGGAATTACACAAGCGCCTCTGGATCGCACACAATATCCTCCCAGACGGTGGCATCAGCAAGGAATTGCACATGTCACAAAATCTAGCGAAGCCAGCAAACACAACTGCCCCGGAAGACAATTTGCATAGTGCGCTGGAGCATTTGCGGGGAGTGTCTGCTCATTTCCTAGAATCTCCCATGCTCACCCAGCATACCGTGGAGGCAGCAATCCTCAAAAATGCAAACCGTTTTCTTGGCGTATCTCTTTCAGGGTTATGTGAACTGGCAAAAGAACTTAATAAACTCACGGTCGAGCAACTTGATCTGAAACTCTTGAAGAAACTTGCACCTAGCAAAGACAAGAAGCTTGGTTCCATCAAGAGGCTCGAACATTACGTCCTCTCTCTAGGCGGGGACGGCCATAAGATAACAGCGCCTCTCGTAGGTATCAACGAGCTACGACAAGGAGATCCCATTTACCATCCGAGGATCTCAAGGAATCCCTGCAACTCTTCGGCATTACCGACAACGGAAATTTCATCCAGATGGCCGAAAAGATGATTTACCAGGTAGCGTGGTCGATCGATATGACATGTCGTCTAATCATAGAAGCTCATCAGGGACATCGGTAATCCTGCTCCCCCAACTCGGTAAAGAAGATCAGTCCCGGTCCCGGGTGTGTACTCGGCGCTTCTTGGCGCGGTCTAGGGTGGTCAACTCTCGCTTGCGCATGCGGAAGCTTTGCGGGGTCACTTCGACCAGTTCATCGGTGGAGATGAAGTCCAGCGCGTCTTCCAGGCTGAACCTGATCGTGGCGTTCAGGCGCTTGGTAACGTCGGCGGTGGACGAGCGCATGTTGGTCAGCTTCTTTTCCTTGCACACGTTGATGGGGATATCCCCTTCCCGACGATGCATGCCGACGATCATCCCCTCGTACACCGGTGCGCCGGGGTCGATGAAGGTGTCTCCCCTTCCCTGGGCGTTCAGCAAACCGTAGGTGACGGCTACGCCCGGCTCGTGGGCCACCAACACACCGGTGGCCGTGGACTTTACCTCGCCCTTCATTGGTGAATACTCGATGAACACGCTGCTTTTTACGCCCGCCCCACGGGTCGTGCGCAGGAAAAACGACGTGAAGCCGATCAAGCCCCGGGTGGGAATCCGGTATTCCATCGCTACATTCCCGGCGTCGTCATACTTCATGTCCAGAAGCTGGGCTAGGCGGCCCGACAGATACTCGGTCAACAGGCCTAGGAACTCTTCCCGGGTATTGATGCTCAGGTGCTCGTAGGGCTCGTGGACCTGTCCATTAACCACCTTGGTCACCGGCTCGGGCCGGGAAACCTGGAACTCAAACCCCTCGCGCCGCATGGTTTCCACCAGGATGGACAAGTGCAACTCGCCTCGTCCAGATACCAAGAAAACCTCGGGAGCTGCAGTAGTTTCTACTCTGAGGCTGACATTTGTCCGCAGTTCTCTGATCAGCCTGTCGTAAAGCATACGAGAGGTGCAATAGGTCCCTTCTTTGCCCATCAGGGGTGAGGTGTTAATGCCGAAGGTCATCTTGACCGTTGGCTCGTCTATCTCTATCGAAGGGAGCGCGTCCGTCGCTTCGGGTGATGTCAGGGTATCGCCGATGGACACATTCTCGATGCCGGTCAAGGCAACAATCTCGCCTGCGATTGCCTCCACTTCCTCGGAGCGTGCCAGGCCGCGAAACACGAACAGCTTTTGCACTTTATGTAAAGTAATTTGCCCATCTCGGCTCAACAGACTCACTTGATCTCTCAACCGGGCAGTGCCACGGAACACCCGGCCAATCGCCACCTGTCCCAGGTAATTGTCATAGTCCAAGGCGGCCACCAACACTTGGAGCGGTGCCTCCGGGTCGCCAACGGGCGGCGGGACAAATTCCAGTATGGCGTTAAACAGGTCTTGCATATCCTCTTTGGGGCTGGCCAGGTCTGCGGTGGCATAACCATCCCGGGCCGAGGCGTACAGAATGGGAAAGTCCAGTTGCTCGGGCTCGGTGGCAAGTTCCAAAAACAGGTCCTGCACCATCTCAACTACTTCGGGCACCCTGGCCTCAGTCCGGTCTATCTTGTTGATTACGACCATTGGGGTGACGTGCTGTTGCAGGGCTTGGCGTAGCACATAAGTGGTCTGGGGCATAGGACCGTCAACGGCATCCACCAACAGCAGGCAACCGTCGGCCATGTTCATGATGCGCTCGACCTCACCGCTGAAGTCGGCGTGGCCGGGGGTATCGATGATATTGATTTTGACACCCTTAAAGTTCACGGCCGCATTCTTGGCGAGGATCGTGATCCCTCGCTCCCGCTCCAAGGGGTTGGAGTCCATGATAAGCTCACCAACCTCTTGGCCAGCACGAAACACCTGGCTCTGCTTAAGCAGGGCATCCACCAAGGTAGTCTTGCCATGGTCGACGTGAGCGATGATTGCTAAATTGCGTATATTGGGGTTCGTGTGATTTTTGAGTTGAGTCTCGCCTTGATTTTGCATGCTTCTCCGTGATTGAAATCTACACTGCGCTTATCGCAGCCCACCACAAAAAGCCGTGGCACTGCCAGCGGCCTGACCAGGGTGCACTCCATTACTCCCATGATAACATTCCGTTGGCATTAATGCTGCCCGGTTTGCCGATTAAATCGCTCTAACTACGAATTTCGGCATAGATACTGACCGGACAGCTAGGCAGCGATTGGGTCGCTGTATTGTTGAGCAACACCGGCAGCCACATATACAGTTACAGTTGGTGGCGACGGTGTCAACTGGATCACGGATCGGCCAACGAATTTACTTTTCCCAATCCGATGATATCGCCCAACAGACCAATTCGTGTCCGAAGATTATCATCGGACTAGGCATTGTTAACAAGGGCTTGAAGCGGCGGGATGCTTGGCTAGCGGAGAGAAGAATATTGAGGCAAACGGCTCTGCATAGTAACATTAGCCGTCAGCCTTAATCCTCAGCCTTAGTCCTCAAACTTAATCCCGTGGAGGAACCATGCAAGAAAACACGTTGAAACAGAAGCTGGAGCAGGGTAAAGCGGTCTTTGGGGTGATGATCACCTTTCCTTCGGCCCCAGTGATTGAAATGCTGGGTTATTTGGGGTTCGACTGGGTGCTGATCGACAACGAGCACGGGTCGATCACCGTGGAGAATTCCGAAGATTTGGTACGGGCTGCCGAGTTCACCGGTATCGCTCCCATCATCCGCCCAGTCAGCAACAAGCCGGAAATAATTGCTCCCTTCCTGGACCGAGGCGCTTGGGGTGTGCAAGTGCCCCATGTGAATACGGCCGAAGAGGCCCGGGCAGCAGTGGACGCTGTCAAATACTATCCTGAGGGCCACCGGGGGATTTTCAGCCGCAGTCGCCCCGCTGGCTACGGGTTTTCAGGCACCACCGGCGATTACGTGGCCGAGGCCAACCGGAACACGCTGGTGTGTCTGATGTTGGAAGAAGTGGAAGCAATAGAGAACCTGAAGGACATGGTCAAGGTGGACGGGGTGGATGTGTTTTTCATAGGCTCCGGCGACCTGTCCCAGTCCATGGGATACCCGGGTCAGCAGACTCACGCTGAAGTTCAAGCGATGATGGAAAAGGGTGTGACTGTCATCCGTGAAGCTGGGCGGGTAGCTGGGGTTAGCTGCCCCGATTCCTACGTCCCCAAGTTCCTAGACATGGGTGTTCAGTACTTCCACGGCAACGTCAACAGCCTACTCCAGACCGCCAGCTTGAATTACCTGGAGGAGATGCGCAAATCGGCTGCTTCGTCTGGGCTTTAGGACCGTCACTAGAGAGCACTTTTCAGCGCAACCAGGTAAGAGAGGCATTTTGTGCCGTTTCGCAAGCAGCTAAACGCAGACGCGTTTGACTTGTCCTCCATTTGCGACTCCAAATCCAACAAAGATCGAAGGCCAAGTACAAATTAGTGGTATTCCATGGGCCCACCGCCATAACCAACTCTGGAATCCCACATCAAGGGTTAGCTAAACAAAGGCCCAAGACCGCCGCAAATCCAAACGAAACGAAGGGGCAGCGGTCACTGATTACAATCAAGAGAGTTTCGAGTCTCGTTGGGACTGTTTCGCCGGGGGTTGCCGGGGAACCTTTTCTTGCAAGAAAAGGTTCCCCGGACCCTTCCTAAAGAACTTGCAGACTGCTAGTCGGCTTGCTCCTAGTCCCCCTTCCAGACCGGGGGTCGCTTTTCCGAGAAGGCTTTGGGGCCTTCCTTGGCGTCTTCGGAGGTGTAGACCCGGTGGCCTACCGCAGCGTTGAGTTGGTAAGACTCTTCCAAGCCGTACCGGTGCCAGAACTGGGCCACTGTCCGCTATCTCCACCGCCCTGGGCATCAACTTCTCGGGCTCTAATACCTCGTGAACAAAGCCCAGCCTGTGGGCTTCTTCTACGCTGAGGGTGTCCCCCGTCAGCATTAAGTAAATTGCTTCCCCAAAAGGCAAGACTCTGGCCAGGTGGTTGATGGCGTAGTTGGGCAAGATTCCTCGCTTGACCTCGAGCAGCCCGAAATAGGCCTGGGTCGACGCAATGCGGATGTCGCAGTCGGCGGCACGCTCCATTCCGGCGGCAACAGCCAGGCCATTAACCGCAGCAATAAAAGGCTTGGAGGCCCTGCTGAATGGCTGATTGCCTCTATAGCCTTCAATTCGTTCTTCCCCCGTCTGCCGTGACCTTACATCAGACAATCCCTCAGCCATTTCCTTCAGGTCGGCCCCAGCGGAGAAAGCCCGGCCCGAACCGGTGACTATGCCAACACGCATTTCGGGGTCGCCGGAGAATTCGGCCAACGCTGCTTGCAATTCTTCCCGCATAACCGCCCCTTGGGCGTTAAGACG
This sequence comes from Dehalococcoidia bacterium, assembly GCA_963665155.2. Lineage (GTDB taxonomy): Bacteria > Chloroflexota > Dehalococcoidia > Lucifugimonadales > UBA3495 > UBA1141. Next base: position 1,176,457 of record OY761986.2, read on the forward strand.
GTCAGGGCCGGTTCATGGTGAACACCGCATAGTGACCGGCCGGGTGTCTCTCATACTGCAATTCCGGCATCAGGGACCTCCATTACCATCAAACTCAAACTTGAAAAAACAAACTTGGGAACAGTGATCTCGCGACAATAATCTTGTCCGCTCTTATCCGAATAGAAAAGCCGGACCAAGCTGGTCCGGCTTTTTTCTAAGTTCAAAGACGTGAAGGTTCTAGAGTAGATGTAACTCCAGAACGTAACGAAGCAACCGAGTGACTACGTTAGGCTGCGAAAGGACACTCCCCACCGCTGTGTACCGGCTTTGCTGTCGTGTCCGCGGCTGCGGGCAATACAGTCGTGAGCGTAAAGGCCATCGTGACTAGAAACACGAAAACCAGAGGCACTAAAATCCTACGCATAATCCACCGCCCCTTTAAAAGCTTCGCGTAATTGTAACTATTCGACCCACACGAGTCAACGTCTTGCACGAGTTGTCGGCACACCAGGCGTTTGATTTCCCATTGATTTATTCATATCTCGCACGCTTCATTCTTCCGCAGCTATCTATATGCAAGAACGTGACGCCCCCTAGCTGCTAGAATTACCCGATGCTTCATGTCCGCAGTCACCACATTACAACTTACTGCGCATTGGTATTGATCGTCGGCTTGATTATGGCCTGCGGCTCAACTCCAATCCCAACCACTGTCGTGCAGCTACCGGCGGACCCCACCGCAGACCTCACGACGGTAGCCAATTCGTCCCCCGAGGTCGCGCCTTCAATTATTAAGACAGGTCTGAACACAGATCAGTGGAGCACATTTCGGAACGAAGAATTCCGGTACTCGATCTTAATTTCCCCGAAGTGGACCGTCGACGATCAGACCAAAAACGAGGTAATCATTTTTGTCGACCGTTCAAATGGGCTGGCCGGGCTCCACATTCTGGCCTTAGATAGGACTTTTACGATGGATGAGTTCGTCCAGGAGAACAACAAGTTTCATCAAGACCGGGCTGCGGAGTATTTTGAGGCACTGTCGAGCATCCCGATTGAAATGGCCAATGGTCCCATCGCACAGAGGCTGGGATACCGCGTACAGAACCACTCCAGCTTCTGTGTTGAGATATTATTGGACTATCTGCTGGTAGCGGGAAACCTTTCCTATGCTCTCCAAGGCTCAGTTTGCGAGGGTGCCGAAGGCCTTTATGGGCAGGAAATGGAGACCATGCAACGAAGTTTCAGGTTGGACTCGGACCTGGCCATGATTCGAGAGAATCACCCCGCAGCAACCGATATCGTTAAGTAGGTTGGGGCGTGGCATGCCAAATCTTAGCGGTACAGAGCACCGATGCTTTACGGAAGCGTTGAACGAGTTCAAGCTCTGCCTGCCGGTAATGAAGCCAGAATGAGGCCAGAATGAGGCCAGAATGAGGCCGGTAGCTTACGGTCCTTGGTCGTAAGCGCCGAAGGTCAGGGCGAATAGACCGAACCTATCGGATTTGGAGCTTAGTTGCAGTTCGTGGCCGCCAAACTCGGGAAGGGCCACAACTTCGTACATCCGTCCCTCCTCAACCCGGAAAAAGCTGCGGTTATCGGCAAACATTATGTCGGCTCCAGCTTCTTCAGGCAGAAGGGGCCGTCCGTCCAGGCTCACCTGAACCTCAAAGGGCCCGACTCCTTGAGGCTCGATCACCGCATTGACGCTGGTAGCGAAGAACTTGAGGGCGATGTAGTCTTCGTATCCAGAGGTTTGCCGGGCGTGGCGCAGCGACTCGATATCGTTGGTCCAGGCACCGTGTAGATAAATAGACTGGTTCTCATGATCGCCGGGATCTTGGTATACAAGCGTCTGCTCGGCCTTATTGTAAAACTCGTTCTGGGCGACGTACCTGCCGCCAAAACCAATGTTCCTCTGGTAACCGCCATAAATCTCCCGGGTGATTCGCTCCGACCGGCCCCCGGACACAGCCCTCGGATCGTAATTCGGAGCTGGGGCATCGCTGGCGGATATCCCGCTCAGATCAGCGCCTCCCTGTTCCAGGAGCTCCCGGATTTTGCTTTCTGTTTGTTTATAAGCGCCCTCGCCAAAATGGGTGTAGTGGACCTTGCCCTCTTGGTCCAGCAGATATTTGGCAGGCCAAAATTGATTGTTGTAGGCGCGCCATGTGGCGAAGTCGTTGTCTTGGGCTATAGGATAGTTGAGACCGAAATCTTGTGCCGCGTTGGCCACGTTTTCAGTGACCTTTTCGAACTCAAATTCAGGCGAATGTACGCCCACTATTACCAACCCCTTCTCGGCGTACTTGGCGTGCCATTCTTTCAAGTGGGGCATGGTGCGGATGCAATTGACGCAGGTGTAAGTCCAGAAGTCCACCAAAACCACTTTGCCTTTCAACTCAGCCAAGGTCAAAGGCTCAGAGTTAATCCAATTGGATATTCCCTGGAAGTCGGGTGCCTGCCCACCGACCTGTCCACCGGGAAAGCAGGCGACTATTATCAGGACGATCGCTGCCATGGCCGTGGTGACCCGCACTTTTACGGCCGGCATGTTTTCGACGTCCTTGATTTTCCCCGAAACTCGAATATGCCAGAATTAATAAATCCCATGCGCTATTAGTACGACAATTTCCGACCGTCCGGTTCCAATCGCTGCCCTGTGCGCAAATAACTGAACCCGGGACCGGAAACCTTGCTAGCCACACCTCCTCTTTAGTCCAACTTTATGAGGGGAGTGGCCACGGCATGCGTTTCTTCATCCGCTCGGGGGACAGGCCACGGTCAGAACTGCCCGGTCAATGCAACGACCGGTGGTTCTCGATTCCAGCTATCCTTGATGCAAGCTATCAAAAAAGCGCCAATGCTGGCCTGAATCTAGTCCGCTCCAAACTCTGCCAGTAGGTTGGTAATTGCCTGGGGCCTTGATTGGGCGGAACTGGTGTTGGCCATCACTTCATCACTGACGGGGGGCCCTTGGTCTCGAGGGCCACGGATGTTTGGAACGGTCTTTACGCAAATCATGACGGGGCCCTCTTGCCCCATCACTTCTTCGGCCCGACCGGTAAAATCTTCCAATTCGTCGAACTCGTAACAAGCAGTGTAGCCAGCAGCGCTTGCCATCTCGGTGTAAGAGGCGGGGTTTGTACCGGGGGTGTCTTGCCCCCCGGTGGTGGCGTAGACACCGTTGTCCATCACAAAGTGGTAGAGGTTTTTTGGTGCCTTGTTGGCGACGGTCACCAGACTGCCTAGGTTCATCAAAAGACTGCCGTCGCCGTCAAAAAGAATTACCTTAGTTTCGGGTCTGGCAAGGCTCAAGCCCAATGCAAAAGAAGAGCCGATGCCCATGACTGCGGGAAACTCAGCGGTGCCGATAGGAACATCCCGCACCGGGTTATTGGAAACCTGATTCCAGGCAAGGTTCGCCCTGAAAACGGGCATGACGACGGCGTCGCCTCTCAATCTTTCCAAGACCCTCATCAACTCAAGCTGGTCTATCATGGCGCTCCTCTAATTTTTGTATTGAGTTTGTCACAGTATATACAGTTTAGCTGGGCATCGGCTCGTCGATGCGGATTTGCGGCCAAGTGATTCTGGGCGACACCGGTCGATTGCCAAGTTGTGTGGCCCGTCTCTAGAGTATGTATCGCAAATCCAAGCAGTACGAGGGAATCGACGTGAGCCGAGGATCGTCCAGAAGGCAGAAATCGGAAGGTACGGGCTACATCCGCTTCCCGGTAAAGGTCCGTGAAGATACAAGCGGCATCCCCCAGGATGTTTTGCTGGGCGGCCAAAGGGAACGTATCGCCTCGGTGGTCAGACACTGGGACGTATCGGAAACACTCTCGGGCGAAAAGCGGCTGATAAAAAGCTATTTCGAGGTGATCACGGAAAGAGGCGCGAACCTGAGGCTTTTATGCAATCAAGTAACCGGGAGTTGGTACCGGGAAGACCCTACCCACGAGAGCTAATAACCCTTATTGCACGGGTGGATTCGCCGGGCTACCCCCTCTTAATCTCCCCCTTCGTAAAGGGGAGAAAGCCAACTCGGCTTGCCTGGAGGCCGCACATCAGATGGGGAGGTTTCGCGACTGGGCAGAATTAACCGGATTACGTAATAAACGCTGATCGTGAGATTCACGTAGTCGGAAGCCCAAAACTTGGCGGGGATTCCCTGTTCGGCCAGCCTAACTCTTCAGAAATGGGAGGATCGCTTCAACCGCCTCTTCGGGTCTCTCGTCTTGGGCCAGGTGTCCGGCCTTTTCAATCACCTTTAGACTCGAGTTTGGCAGCAGGATTTGGAACGCCTCGGCATATTTTATTGGGAGCAACGGGTTGGAGTCGCCCCACAGAAGCAACGTCGGCATGGTTACGCGGTGAATGCGTTTGGTCAAGCCCTTGTCAGGGATGGGCCAGATGAACTTGCCCACGGCGGTCAAAGTTTCCGTCCTAGACAAATCCAACTCCATTTTTTCTTCCGGGTCGGTGGGCTGAGCAAAAACCGTTTTTGCCGCATCGCACTCAGGATCGAACCACAATGCTTTGGCCCGGTCTTCGAGAGTAAATATGAAGAAATCCGGTATGGGTGTGTCGCTTAACCACAATCCCAAAGGATTAATCAACACCAATCGGCTCACTTTTTCGGGCCTATGGGCGGCCAGTTCGGCAGCTAGCATTCCACCATATGATTGACCAATGACGTGGACACGGTCCAACCCCAAGCTCTGCATTAGCTCTTCATAAAAGATAACCAAATCCCACAGATCGTCCAGATGCTGTAGGCCTTGAGAGCCGCCTTGACCGGGGTGGGCTGGCGCATAAACGTGAAAGTGCTGGGCCAGCCGGTCTAAAAACGGGGTCCATTCGGTGAGGCCATCCTCACCATGGAGGAAAATCAGGCTTTCGCCGGAGCCGCCCTCAACCATTTGAACACTGAACTTATCGCCCCTGACGGGCACCGTAACGTGCCGATACTCCACCATGTCTAGTCGGCCGCCGTGGCAGCGGTCTGTTCGACCACCCGCTGCGGCCACCAAGGGTCATCGTATTCCTCGTATATGTTATTCAGTCCGGGCATCACTTCCTTGGAGAACAATTCCATGTTCTTCATCGTCAACTCTTTGGGCATGGTGCCGATGTGCAGCAGCACCATCAAGTGACCTACCCGCAGCAGCTTTATAGCTTCCTCCATCTTGTCGCGCACGGTGGCCGGACTACCAGCAATGATGTGCCCTTGATCCACGAAGTCCTTCCAGTTCAAGTCGGCAGCCGCCTTCATCGTCTCCTGGCCCAACTGGGGCCGGAGTGACTCCCGTATAGAGTGAATCGAACGATAGCCTGGAGACTCGGCGAAAGGAGCGTAAATGCGGAGCATCTTCTGGTAGAAGTACTTGACGTGGTCTTCGTACTCCTCTTGCGCCGACTCGTCGGTCTCGGAAACGCAGACCAATTGCAGGAAACCCAGCCGGTGGGGGTTGTCATCCACACCGCGTTCAGCAGCCCGTTCCCAGAAGCCCTGGAGCACCCGGTTTCCCCTCTGGTAACCGAAGTAGCTCAGGTAACAGTACACATAGTTTCGGTCCAAGACCCAGTCCCAGGTTTCCAAACTGCCGCTGCCGGGCACCCAAACCGGTGGGTGGGGCTGCTGCAAGGGCCTGGGCCAGATGTTGACGTAGCGCAACTTGTTGTACTTTCCATTGAAAATAAACGGCTTGCGCTCGGTCCAAGCCTTGATGATCAAATCATGGGCTTCGGTGTGCCGCTCCCTGAGTTGCGCTGGCACTTGGCCATAGGAGAAGGTAGTGTCCATCGACGTTCCCACGGGGAATCCCGCCACCAATCGGCCACCGCTCATTATGTCCATCATGGCCATTTCTTCGGCAACCCGGATCGGAGGCTGATAGAGGGACAGGCTGTTGCCTAAGACGATAAGCGCAACGTTTTTAGTGTTGCGGGCCAAAGTGGCCGCCATAATATTGGGGGATGGCATCAAGCCATAAGCATTGCTGTGATGCTCGTTGACACATACCCCGTCAAAACCCAGAGTGTCGGCGTGCTCCAACTCGTCCAAGTAATCGCTGTAGTATTGCCGACCCAATTCCGGGTTAAAATTCTCGTTGGGCAGGTCTACCCAAGCGCTCCTGTGCTGCTTCTCGAAGTCCTCGGGTAGGTCCTGGTAGGGCATCAGATGGAACATGGAAAGTTTCATTCTAGCCTCCGCTGCCGGTTGCCCGTAATGGAATGAGTCCGTTTGTGCGGCTTTTCACGAAAAATGATAGCACAGATGCTTTCGAACTCGCCATGATCCGCTGAGAGCATGAGGATACGCGAACGTTGCGCTCGTCAGAATGATTGTTACGCCTTGAGAGTGGGTCAATTGATGTAGAATTTTAAGCACCTTTGGCGCCGATCTAAGGTTCACATCAATCCCAAAAGCACCAAATGCATCGAATTCAAAACATTTAGCGTAATACAGGTCGAAAGAATCATCTTACATCCTGTAATGATAAGGAAAGCAACTATGTGTATATTCTTAGGCACTAAACGGCGAATAATCGTCTCTGCGTTGGTAATGCTGGCGGCGCTTTTATTAGGCGTAGGCTGCACGGGCGCCCAAGGCCCTCCTGGCCCCGCTGGGCCATCCGGCCAGGCTGGCCCTCAAGGACCGGTAGGCGCTACTGGACCGGCAGGTCCCCAGGGGGCAGTAGGGCAGTCAATCTCCGGAGGATATAGCGGTAGCTCCACCGCCTCGACTCAATATGGCCAACGCAGCCAATCCTCTCCTAATCAACAGACGGAAACAAAAGTTGAACCCCAAATTGGGGTTCCCGCATACGGACGGGCGGTTATTTGGGGAGACCAACCTGCCTATGGGATAAGCTTTGCATCGCCAAATAGTATCGCCATTGATTCTTCGGACAACATCTACGTTACCGAGTTCCGGGGTAATCGGGTGCAAAAATTCTCCTTCGATGGTGTGCTGCTGGGCCGATGGGGTTCCGAAGGAAGTGAAGACGGCCAATTTCTAAATCCAACGGGAATCGCTATCGATGGGGAGGGCAACATATATATCTCTGAGAGCGGAAACCATCGAGTTCAGAAATTCAACTCCGATGGCGAATGGCTAACGTCCTGGGGTTCACAGGGTTCGGGTGAAGGGGAGTTTCTTTCGGCCATGGTTATCGCCGCCGATTCCGATGGCAAGCTTTATGTGAGCGATTGGGGAAATGATCGTATCCAGGTCTTCGACTCGGAAGGTACCTTTCTGGACTCCTGGGGGCTGAGCGGTCAAGGGCAGGGCGAGCTGTTCACTCCCACCGGAATTAAAGTGGACAGCGACGGCAATATCTGGGTCGTCGATAGGGGCAACAACCGGGTCCAGAAGTTTGGCAGTGATGGGCAGTTCTTGAATATGTGGGGCGCTGAGGGCAATAACCAAGGGCAATTTGGTGTACCGACCAGCATTGCCTTCGACAATGACGGCAACTTCTATGTCTCCGAGGTCGGGAACTCGCGGGTACAGATTTTCGACTCTGAAGGGATATACCTATCGGAGCTCGCACCCGGGTCGCTTTCCGGTCCCCATGGCTTGGCTTTTGACAGTAAAGGCGACCTTTACGTGGCCGACACCAGCAACAATTTCGTAAAAAAATTCAGTCTGGCGAATTAACAAACTGTCAGGCACACTGCTTTCCTTGCTCCTGGGCGGTGCGGATGGTTGGGGCAATCGCGTCTAATAATTCGTATTTGGAGTATGTCTTGCATTAAACATGGCGTCTGGTGCGTCATTCCGGGAACATGGCGGCTGGTGCGTCATTCCGGGAACACGGCGGCTGGTGCGTCATTCCAGTGAAAGCCGGAACCCAGAAACGTAAAATTCTGCAGCGCACACCTTTATGCTGGTGGGCGCACCTGGATTCCGGCCTTCGAGTTTGTGAATTAATCCTATTTAGAGACAAAAGACGCCGAAACTCAGGCACGAAATCTGTCACTCGGGTGGTTTCCTGGCAATATATTCACAAACTCCTTCGCCGGAAAGACGAATAGGACCAAGCGAGCAGCATTCCTCAACACGGCCGGTGGCCGGTCCTTCATTCAAGGCACGAGTGGCCTGTTAAGACACGATTGCCCTGTGTGGATAGTCCCGTCGAGCTAAGTCAAATGATTTAGAATCTCAAATGTTGCAGGCGCAGCCAGGGGGGAAACGCAGTGAAGTACGGCAAGCGCAGCCCAATGGAGACCGATCCAGGTTCCCCAGAGGTTCTTAGTATCATTGAGGACATGGATGACACTAGGGGCGAGCTGTTGCTTCTGGCCCGAAGCCAGGCCTTGTCAATGCCGGAAGTTGGCGAAACGGCTCTCTACGACGGCTTCTGCCGCCACTGGACGCCAGCGTACTATGTGGGTGAAACCCAGCTATTTCACATACACAATTTCAAAGGCGGGTTGAGAGCCACCGAATTTCTGGGAGGGAAAAAGGAGAACGAAAAACTGGGTCCCATGATCCTGGACTCGGCCAATATTCCTCAAGAAATGCGTCTACAGGTGGTCAAAGCCGCCGAAGCCCGAGGCATCAAACAGATTAAGGTGAACCTTAACTCTGAGGAGGATGTTGCCGTTTTGCTGAAGTTGGCTAGCCTCAAGCACCAATCTCTCAATCCGACCATAACCTAGTCTGGATCCGCCATATTTTCCGGTAACCTCTAGCCTGATTGCCGCACCCAATCCTCCGGATATCCCCTCACGCGCTAATATCTCATCACGCGAAGTTCCGTCGGCTAACTTCCTTCTTCCTAATATAATCGGATTGGACTGCGGTAAATCACAGGTTGCGATACCGGCGCCGATGTGTAGAGTGTTATAGTAAAATAACCAATAGCAAAGAGCGAAGCCGATTCGGGCGGTCGGTTCGAGATGTGTGCCCGGTTCAATTAATGACGCATCTCCTTTTGATTACGTCATTTCCTTTATTAGGCTAGTCAAACATGGCCAGTTAAATTGACCCGATTCGCGAATTTCGGCGTCCCTCGGTTGAACCGACCATAATGCCCCGGTATCAACATCGACATCATTTAACTTTTCCAGGCCGACTTAAGCTCGTCAGAAGATGGCGAACAGGAGGCAAAATCCATGGCCGACGAATTGACAAAATTTGATACGAAACCGTCCGCCCAGTATCTGATCGCTGGCTGGCGACGACAATGGTCCGACGGCGGCGGAATTTCCGGTGGCCTACCCAGATACCTGATCGAGAAAACCGGGGCTCGAAAAATTGGCGAGTTGGGTTCCACAGTGTCCCAACTTTGCTATCCATTCCAGGTGGCTGGCACCCACGATACGTTTCGTCCTCTGGCAGCCTATGAAGATGGATTGCCCAGCCAACCTATGCACCGGGAAAACAATTTTTACGACGCTGGCAACGGACTGATTATCTTCCGGGGCCAGGAGCCCTGGTTCCGCATAGACATTTTTGCCGAGGCTTTTTTCCAGGCTATCAAAGAACTGGGGATCAGCCAGACCGTGGCCGTTGAGGGAGTTAACGGCCCCGTGCCGCCGGAAATGGAGCGCCGCATTACCTGCGTTTACAGCAAAGCGGGATTGCGGGAAAACCTGGATAAATTCGGAATGCAGTTCTCCAGCTATGGTAGCGAAGGGAGAAGAGGTCCTACCATTGCCATGGCATTGGTTACCTTGGCCCACTTTGAATACCCCGATATAGAATTGGTCCGGATCGGCGCAATGGCGCCTATGTTCCCTTTCCTGACTTCCAACAACGAGCAGGTGGGAATTCCCAGGGACCACCGCTCCTACTACGACATTATGCGAAGAATCAAGGCGATGTATAGCCTCGATATAGACCTCTCGGAATTGCAAGCGCTGGGTGACTCCGAGTGCAAAGAATTGGGTGAACGCTTGGAAAGAATTGCGTCGGCCAACCCCGATGCCAAACAACTCATCGACGGCGCAAGGACCGACTACAGCTATACTCCATTCGAGCAAACCGTCCAGCTTGACCCGTCTCTGGACCAAACCCTTGAGGACATCCTGCGAAACATGCCTGAGTAAACAGGCAGGTTTTCCCGTCGTCTATTCTTCCGGCTAAGAGTAAGTACTCTTAAAGAGCAACTGTGCCCCACCGTGAGTCTATTCTAAGCCCCGATCCCGTATACTCCCTAGAATCCCAAATACAATCCATTCCACCTCTCGTGATACGGAACGCCAAACGTGCGAAAACTTCTCCTTGCACTGATACTCGTCATTCCCGCATTGATATTTAGCTGGCCCCACACGCAGCTTCGGGCCGACCAAGGAGACATTGACGTAACCAGCATTAAAGCCACGAGCCTGTACCCTGTGGGGATCACCTTTGCCGTCAGCGCCCAAAGCTCTGCCGAGATTGAAGAGGTCAGGGTGTACTTCCGCAACACCGGCAGGGTCACCGCTGGCGCCTACCGGGAAGTTGAATTCCGGGCTGCCAATCCAGGTTCCGGAGGTTCGCCGGAATCGAACAGATCGATAACAGCCGAAGCTACCCTGAGCACCGGGTTGGGCGGCGGCTATATTCCCCCTGGCACCGAGATCACTTACTCCTTTGAAATTCGAGATAAATCGGGAGCAGTGTTCCGAACTCCGGACCACGTGGCCCTGTATACCAATTCCGCTTTCGACTGGGAGTTTCTGACCGCTGGGCCCATAACCGTTCTTCATTATGGTCAAGGTTCTGGGACGCGAGCTCAATTAATACTTGATGCCGCTACCGAGGCTCTTGAACGAATGGCGCCAGTGCTGGGTTTCGATCCGACGGAACCGGTGCGGATCGTCGCATTTCAGGGCTTTCGGGATTTGTTCGATGCTTTGCCGCTACGCATGAAAGCGCTACAATCGCGGGTCCGAACAGAGGGAATGGCCTTCGGCGACGAGCGGGTTGTGCTAATCGACGGGCTTAACCCCGACTACCGAGGCATCACTTCCCACGAGATCACCCATTTGGTGGTTGCGGAGGTCACCGGTCGGGCCAACAACCGGGTGCCCTCCTGGCTGAGCGAGGGCTTGGCAGAGTACGGCAACGTCGACCCAACATCGGAATACCGTACGGCTTTAGACCGCGGAATCATCACAAACCAAGTGCCGCCGTTATCATCGCTTGCCTTCTTTGGTGGAAGCGGCGAAGACATCATCCAAGCTTACGGTCAGGGGCTTTCCGTGGTGCAGTTCCTAGTAGACGGCTACGGCGAATCCAAAGTAGCGGAACTGATGAAGGAGTTCCGAGGTTCATTGGAAATAAACAGAGCATTGGAAGCGGTCTACGGTTTTGACCAATACGCCTTGGACACAGACTGGAGGATTTCCCACGGCCTTGAGCCTTTACCCAAGCCCGAGGATAGGAAATCATTAAGATCCCTGCTGCCAACGGTGACCCCATCGCCCACTCCACCGCCAATTCAAACGCTAACGCCGACTCCAACAGAATCTCCGGCGCCTACACGGCAACCTACTTTCACCCAATTTCCGACGCCAACGCCCAGACCAACCGCGACCACCGCATCCCCCAGCCCAACGCCTTTGCCTCAATCCAGTCCCGAGGTAACTACAGGTGGTTCGGCCGTGGAATCTAGCGACGAGCCGGGCGTTGGCCCAGCGTCTCCCGGATGCTCAAGTCCGGTTCATGGGACGGGTATGTTTAGTGGAGATCCCGCTCTCTTGGCGATCCTGGTTTTGCCCCTGGCAATGCTGGCAATTAAGCGCCGTCCCCGGGATAAATAGGCCATCGGTAACAGCCTGACGCTAATAAACGGGAGTGCACCAAGCGGCTCTCTTTGGGTCGACGCCGAGGACCACATCGCGAAAAAGTTCCCTGAGACGGGCTACCACCGGCCCTTGCTCGCCATCGCCAACTTTGTACCGGTCAACTGAGCCCACGGACTGCACCTCCACGGCGGTGCCGCAAATAAACACCTCGTCGGCTAGATAAAGCTCCGTACGGTCCACATCCCGTTCAATTACCGGAACATTCATCTCCGTGGTCAGAAGGTCTTTCAACGCTTCTCTGGTGATGCTTTCCAGAATTCCGGCGCTCAACGGTGGAGTTATGGCCACCCCATCGCGAATGATAAATATACAAGCATAAGCGGCTTCCGACACCTTGCCGTCGGAGTTTAATATTATGCCGAAATCATAGCCGTTGATGCGTGACTCGGTGGAAACGTAGCGGCTGTTTTGATAATTAGTTATGGCCTTGGCCCTTGGCGGCATTACATTATCGGTTATCCGGCTCCAACTGCTGATGTTGCAATGGACTACCTTGGGCTCATCCAGCCCCGAGGCAGCCGAGCGGGTGGTTATAACAATCTCGCCAGGCCGTTCCAAAACCGCCATGTATCCGGGCACGCCACCACCGAAGTAGGCCAGAGGCTGAATGTAAGTATCGCCCCTGCAATCGTTGGCTTTCAAAAGCTGTATAAATGCTACAGTTAGCTCTTCCTTGGAGAATGGAGAGGTCATTCTCATAATCTTCATTGACTGGAATAAGCGCTTCAGATGGGCGTCCAAGTGGAAGATGTATAGTTGCTGTTCTTGGGCGTTCCAGTAGCCTCTAACACCTTCAAACACAGCGGAAATAGCACTCCAAGCCAGGTCCGAAATATGGACCGTCGCCTTCTCCCACTCCACCATCTCTCCGGAGCGCCACAGGAAATCCGGGTTTCCTTGGGAGCTATCTTCGAAGCTATCAGACGTTGACTTGCCGGTGATGGATTTGGGTTGGCGGTCCAATTTCTGCTCCGTCATGGCTGACAAAGACCTCCGTCACATTTGTATTGATTGCTTTGCCCTCCCATTTCAGGGGATCAGGGCCTGGCATTCGATTATACCGTACGCAGCCAAGGCAGATCCTGCGGGCTGGAACACAGATACGAATGCTCCATTCACATCGAGGCTAGCAGGTAATTGACCGGGAGCTTGTGCGGAATTAAACTGCCAATGGCCGCTGGTTCATTGCCCAGTTTACTCAACCCAGGTGGCCCAATCCCGCCAAAACCCCAGTTTTTTGCTAAGGAGTTGTCATGACCACAGAATCTCGCTTGACCATGGCCCTGGGCGAAACCATGTTTACCCAAAGGGCCATACGGCGATTCAGGCCCGAGCCCATTCCAGACGCTGACCTTGAAGATATCTTGGAAGCGGCAATCCGAGCCCCCAATGGAGGGAATACCCAGCCCTGGCACTTTCTGGTGATTAAGGACCCTGACCTACGCACCAAATTCGCCGAGCTTTACCGCGAGGCCTGGTGGGCCAAACGCCGCGACGCAGGCATCATGGGTCCTGAGGACATACCGCTAGGCAAGAACAGCATGAGGTCGGCCATGAGATTGGCGGACCAAATTGGCCAAGCGCCGGTTATCGTGCTTCTGTGCGCCACCGCTCACGGAGCAGGTCCTATGGCATCCGTCATACCTTCGGCCCAAAACCTGCTGTTGGCCGCAACCGCCTTTGGCATTGGCGGCACTATCACTACCCTCCATGCCGACGTGGAGGAACGCGTCCATGAATTATTGGGGATTCCCGAGTCGGCCCAAGTCGTCTATTGCCTGCCGTTGGGCTACCCCCGGGGAACATTCGGTCCCGTACAGCGCAAGCCGCTGTCCGAAGTTTGCTCCTACGATAAATGGGGCAGTTCTTAGGGCCTCTGCGGGTTGGGTCTAGGATTTTAAGTAGCAGGTGAGGAAGCAGATGCCGACCGAACTTTCTGCAATGAAAACCAAGGAGTTCCTGGAGACCCTGCCTGAGTTGGTCCGCGCCCAAGTGCCACCGGAACTCAGCGAGTTCAAGGTGCACCCCAGGGTAACCAGCCTGACCAAGTTTTACTACAGTCGGGCCACGGTCCATTATGAGATAGCGGTCCAAAAACGCCACAAGACAGTAGAGGTCGGCCTGCATTTTGAGGGTGAACCCGAGGCCAATTTCCGTCACCTGGAACTTCTGCAAAGCGTGTCCGGGGATATTCGTTCTGCTCTGGGCGGGGACATTGCGATTGAGGAATGGGTACGAGGCTGGACGCGGGCTTACGAGTTGATTCCCTTGGAGCCTCTGACCGATGACTTTCTGGTTGAAGTTTCCTTCAAGGTGTCCGGGATGATCCGGGCCTTGGAGCCTTTGCTACGGTCCCAACCCTTGGCTTGATTGGTTCTTTGGAAGGGTCATGGGAACCTTTCTTACAAGAAAGGTTCCCATGAAACCCATCGAAAGAACTCTAAAATTACCTAAAACGCAGGGCGTTGGAGCACCGCTGGGGTGATCTTACGGTGGATTAGTTTGCCCACCGTGGGGCCGCCCACGAGCTGGCCGTTATCCACCATCATGTTGCCCCGCAGCATAACCGTGGTCGGCCAACCTTCAACTTCCCAGCCTTCCCAAGGACTGTAGTCCCGAAGATGAAGGTCCGACATATTCAGAGCTTTTTTCACCGACGGATCGATTATTGCTATGTCGGCGTCGCTACCCACGGCAATTGCGCCCTTCTGCGGATACATACCCAGCAGTTTGGCGGCGTTGGTCGACGTGGATGCCACAAAGTGCTCCAATGACATCCCCCGTTTGACCACACCTTCCGTGTAGTTCAAACCCATCCGTATCTCGATGCCTATGTTACCTCCCCGCACATCGATCACATTGCGTCCGGCGATCTTGTCTAGGTAGGTGGTGAAGCTGCTGTCGGTGGCGGTGAACGTCAGGTCGTGTCTAAGTAGGCCCTTCCACAACTCCTGCCGGTCATCCTCGTACTTCAAAGACGGATAGGTGTGGTACTTCATGCCGTCGGGCTCTTTGTACTGTTCGCAGTTGAATGACAGTGCTAACGTCAGAACCTCTCCATAGACCGGCATCCCTTTGCTGCGGTACTCGGAAATGGCATCCAGACCTTCCTTGGCGGTAACGTGGACAAAATAGAGGCCAACCCCCGTTCGTTCTGCCAACCTCAGCACGCTGCGAAAGGCCAGGTCTTCAACCATTTTGGAGTGGATCATGTGTACGTTGTACCAGTCCCACAGTCCCCTTTGCTGGGCCAGCAGGTAGTTGTACATCACCAACTCGTCGTCCTCACCGTGGACTGCCAGGACTCCGCCGTGCCTGGCAATCTGAGTCATCAGGTCTTCCAGCCGGCCTGCGTCGATCTTGCCTATGGGTGTCAACGAGCGGGCAGTGCCGTCGGAAGGCCGGATGTCGGTGGTGAAAATCTTGATGCTGGGGAAACCAGCGTCCAATAACTCTTTGTAGCGGGAGATGGCATCCGGAGTGTTGGAGTTCCGGTAGATGCAGTGGGTACTATAGTCGGTGTAGGCATTACCAATCCAGGGGGCAATGAAGTCGTGAATGCCAGCCGCTAGGTCTCCTTCATTCGGCACCGGGGCGAAGTCTATAACGGAAGTAGTGCCGCCCCAGATTGCGCCTAAAGAGTGGTCTGCAGGCCCAGCGTTGGGAGTATCGGCAACCATCTGCATAGCACCGGGTTGCACATTGGCTGCGGCGTGGGCATGGGGCTCGATTCCTCCCGGCACCACAATCCTGCCGCTGGCGTCAATTATTGTCGCGCCCTCTTCCGGCAACACTCCGGGCAGCGCCACCGCCACGATCTTCTCGCCTTGAATCGCCACGTCCCAGTTCCCCACCCCTCCCGGAGTTACGACCTGCCCGCCTTTGATAATTGTGTCCAGCAATTTCGGCCTCCTTCAAGCATCTTCTCGGGAAACGGTTACTCACCGCAGAGAACGCGGAGACCGCAGAGAAAAACCTATATTTGAACTTTTCCGCGAACTCGGCGTTCTCTGCGGTGAATTAAACACCAAAGGTATAGGAGTCGTTAGGACACCTTGGCCAAGTCGAAGTCGTAGAGCTTGGCAGCATTGGTCCCGACGATTTTGGCTTTTTCGTCCTGGGGCACCCCTGGTAGAATCCGGTCAAGAATTTCTTGGGACTTGGGAAATGTGGATTCGGAGTGCGGGTAATCGGAACCCCACATCAAACTATCGACACCAATAACATCTCGCATCCTGATGCCAATGTCATCTTCTTGGAAGCTGAGATAAACATTGCTGTGGAAAAAGTCGCTGGGCCGTAGGTCGCCTTTGAACCGATAGGAGGCTTCTTCCTGCCGTTCCACGTATGTATAGTCCATGGAGGTCAGCAGGTGGGGCACCCAGGACAACTCGAACTCCACGATGGCCAATTTTAACTTTGGATAGCGCTCGAACACGCCGGAGAATATTATGTCGCACATTGATGTAGAAGGATAAAACACTTTGTTGGCCCTGCCGCTGGCCACTCTGACCGACGTAGCGCCCGCTCCCCGGCCCGCTCCCCGGCTGCGGCCTTCCCTTCTCGTCGCTGTGTGCAAGCTCAGGGGCATGTTCAGGTCTTGGGCGGCAGCCCAGAATGGCTCGTATTCGGGGCTGTCGTAGCGGTGTTCCTCCACAGGATACTCGGTAATCATGGCCCCTACCAACCCCAGCTTGGCGGACCTTTCCAGCTCGTGGACGCCATCTTTAACATCGTCCAAGTTGATCATGGCGATACCCTTGAGTTGGTCTGGATTTGTCCGGCAAAACTCGGCAAGCCAATCGTTATACGCCCGGAATACCGCCGACATCCAATGCGAGTCGGCAATCTTGTAGTAAAACAGCCCCTGGGACGGGTAGAGCACCTCGCCGGAAACGCCGTCGATCTTCATGTCCTTCATGTGCTGGTCCGGGTCATATCCACCAACATGGACATCCTCAAACGCTCCGTGGGCCGAGATCGTTTCCGGAGCCTCGAACCTGGCTCCAGCGTTGGAGATTAGTCCGATTCCGGCAATCATCTGGTCGTCTTCAACAATCAGATGGTCCACCCCTTCCACCCGCTGCATCCGCGGGGCCCGGTCCCTGAACCTGGCGTCAATCCTATTGGTCCACAGGTCCGGGGGTTCGAAAACGTGGGAGTCGGAGGAAATCACTACATCCTTCTCCCTTTGCGGCTGAGTCAATTTTGCCTCCCAGGCGCGGCAGCAATTGCCCTACATTCGTTAAATTCAGTTTCTTCGGCAAAATATTGCTTCAGAAATCGTGGTAAGAATTCATGAATTGTACTTCATCCAACGCTCCCGTGCTCATACCTGAGGAGCATTGGCTGGAGTCGCTAGCCGGAGTCATTGGCCGGAGTGACGTATGCTGCTACCATAAAATGCGGGGGAAGCCCTAACAAGACGCGGGGGGAGCCCCAATCAGTTAAAAAAGAGGGAGCCATGACCAACCCGGCCAAAGACGCGGACCGAGCCGTTAATCCAGATTCAGGCGTGCCCATCGCCAGAGCTCAGCCTCGGAGTTTTTTCAAATCCCCCTTGTGCGCCGACTTGGAACATCTGAACGCTGATGTGGCCTTCATCGGCGTTCCATTCGACCAAGGAACCTTCGGAAGGCCCGGCGCTCGGTTCGGTCCCGACGCCATCAGAGACGCTCCCCGGGCTTACTCTTACTCGGACCCTTTTGCCCTAGGAGTGGAAGCCGAAGGTTACTTCGACATTGACACCGGCGGCGATTTACTAAAGGGCGTCACCATGGCCGACTGCGGCAATGTCACCATCTTGCCCTCCGACATTATGGATAACTTCGACCGACTGACGCAAGTGGTGGAGAAACTTGTGGCTAAGGGGGCATTCCCAGTGGTGGTGGGCGGCGACCACGCCATCACTTTTCCGGCCGTGCGAGGTTTGAGCAAATACCAGCCCCTGAATATTGTCCACTTCGACGCCCACATGGACTATTCCCACGATTATCAGGGCGTCATGTTTACCCACGGCAGCCCCATCCGCCGTTGCCGGGAGTTGTCCTTTGTGGGGCACATCAGTTCCATAGGCATACGGACTGCTAGGCGCACAGCCTACGAAGACTCCCAAAGGGATGGCAGCTTGATTGTCACCACCAAGCAGTTTCGGGAACTGGGACCGCAAGGCGTGGTGGACTTGATACCGATAGCCGAGAATCTATACGTTACATTCGATATTGACGTTATGGACCCGGCCCATGCGCCCGGCACCGGCACCCCGGAGGTCGGAGGACTTCATTACGAAGAACTGCGGGACTGTGTGGTTGCCCTGGCAAAAAGAGAAAATCTGGTGGGCTTCGATATGGTGGAGGTGGCCCCGCCCTACGACTCGTCGGAGATCACGGCGCAAGTGGCGGCCCGGCTGATTATAGATATTCTGGCGGCCCGGTTTCCGTCCCGGTAATTGAAAATATTAGTAAGGATTATTGTCAACGAATTGCTTGTCCCTAGGGCGGTAATAAACAGACTTTGAGCCAGGCAAGAGATGAACTCAGTTAATCACCCTTTCGTAATCGGCATAAGCGCCGTCTCCGGAGGAGGGAAGACTGCGGTTGCCAAGAAACTTGCCGAACTACTTCCTGATGCAGTTACCCTGTGCTTCGACGACTACGATAACACGAACACACACCCAGCGAGTCTTGAGACTTGGCGTACAGAGGGTGGAGATTACACCGCTTGGCAGACCCCGGTGCTGGCAGACCCCGGTGCTAAAAACACCTACAAGCCTTGATAGCGGGAAACCACATCATATCCCCTGCTGATGGCTCCAAGGTTTCGCCTACTGAATACATCGTCTTTGATGCTCCTTTGGGTCGGGCACATTGTGACACCGGACGGTTTATTGATTTCATGGTTTTCATAGACACGCCGCTGGATGTTGCGATGGCCCGCAGGCTATTGCGGGCCATGACTGTTGCAGAAGCGGGTGCCGAAGATGCTATCAAGATTATCGAAGTCGAACTCTCCTCTTATCTGGGTGGAGCCCGAATGCTGTACGTTGAGTTTCAAGATCGGATCAAGCGGGATTGCGAGCTGATTGTTGACGGCTGTTTAACATTGGATGAACTAGCTGGCGCGATTCATGCGAAAATACCGCAACGGTAGCTACGTAGGCAGTTTCTTCGAAAGTATCTTATCTGCATCCCTTCAGACGCATTAAACCAGCTTTTTGGCACCGTTAAGTCAGACCCCGAGCCCAGAGGCAACCATCACTACTCAAATGGGGCATTGAGGCATTTACTGGGCCGTCGTTCCTCCATCAATCACCAATTCCGACCCGGTCACAAAGGACGATTCGTCGGAGGCCAAATACAGGATACCGTAAGCGATGTCGTAGGCATTACCCAGCCTGCCCATGGGTATCCTATCCAGGGACCAGTCCCTCCGGCCAACCTCGCCGCTATATCCCGGGTCGGTTAACGGAGTGTGAGCGTATCCGGGGTGGACCGAGTTAACCCGGATGTTCTCCTTGGCGTACTGGACGGCTGCGGATTTTGTGAACAATCGTATGGCGCCCTTGGCCGCATGGTAAGCCGTGGATGTTGGACTGCCGATCAGACCATAGATCGACGAGACATTGATGATGGAGCCGCCCCCGACTTTGCGCATTTCCGGGATGGCGTGCTTGGTGCCCAAGAATGTCCCCTTGGCATGAACGTTCATCTGGCCGTCCCAAGCTTCAACCGTGGTCTCTTCCACGTTGGATCTGGCTCCCGTTCCCGCATTGTTGACCAATACGTCCAGCTTGCCATACCTGGCCACTGTCGCGGCTATTACGTCAATCCAACCCTGCTCGTTGGTCACATCCAGCGGGATAAAGACTGCCTCGCCACCCAGTTCATTGATCTGAGCAGCAGTCTTCTGGCCCATTTCCTCTTTGATGTCCGTAAGCACAACCTTGGCGCCCTCTTGGGCGAACAGCCGGGCCGAGGCCCCGCCAAAGCCCATCAATTCCCCGTCCACACCGGCAGCGGCACCAGTAATCAGAGCGACCTTGTTTTCCAAACGCATGTGTTCCTCCTAGATTAACCAGTTTTTGTTTATTGACCATTTTATTACCGCAGAGTACGCCGAGACCGCAGAGATTTTAGTTGAATCCATCCGGCGTGTTATCGGTTGCTCAGTTCTGTAGCCCGGCGGCTTCAACCAGGCGATGGAACTCTTTTTGGGTCTCCTCAGTGACACCCGGCCCAGGGTGGCGTACTTTGGGACAGTCTATCAACCCCCGGCTGTGCAAGGCGTATTTTCTGATGGCCACGCCAATGCCTTCCTGGAATTCAAAGAGCATTAAGGACAGATGCTTATTGAAGACCTTTTCGGCTGCTGGTTGGTCACCTTCGGCCATGTGGCGGCAAATGTCCACCAAGACCTCGGGATAGGCGAAACCGGTCATGGCCCCGGCTGAGCCGCGGGACAACTCCTCCAGCAAGAACACCCCGCCAAGACCGCCAAAGATGCCCATCTTGTCGCCGATCAGCTTGCGAATGGCTGAGATTTTCGGTGGGGTCGGAGGGTCTTCCAATTTCAAGTATTGGGCTGCGGGAATGTTTTCTGCCAACCGGGCGATGAAATCGGGAGACATGTTGACGCCGGAAGTCATGGGATAGTCCTGAACCACGATGGGTATACTGACTGCGTCAGCGATTCTGGAGTAATGGGTGAACAGGGCGTTGTCGTTGGGCTTGCCCATAACCGGGGCCGCCACCATAACCGCTGCCGCTCCCAGCTTTTCGGCCACAAGGCTGTTTTCTACCGCTGCCGCCGTGCCCGGCGCGGTGGTGCCCACGGTAACCGGCAGCCCGCCTGCGTTTTCAATTACGGTCTTGGCCACCAAGTGCCGTTCACGGTCGGTCATCCGGGCCGCTTCGCCGGTGACGCCCAAGCAGACAACGCCCTGACAGCCCGATTGCATGGCTTTGTCCAGCAGGTTGGGGATGGAGCCGGTGTCCAACGTCTCGTCGTCGTTAAATGGGGTGGCCAGCATCCAGTGCACCTTTCTCAGCCATTGACTGCCTCCGATGTTATGTTGTCCCACGAATCGCCGTTTTATCGGTTATTGGGCTCCCCAAATGTTAATTGTGTCCCGTCAGAAATGCCCGAACTGGTGCGGTGACCTGCGGGGCAATGGGGAGCATACGCTGATCCAGACGCTAAGATTTTGTCTCAAGCTCCTTAACAATGTCGTCGACCATCTGTTCCAGGTCGTAATCCAGCTTCCAGCCCCACTCTTCCCGTGCATTGCTGTCGTCTAAAGGTCGAACGAACTCGTCGACGAAGCGTTGTAAATTTGGGTCTGTCTGAAAATCGATTTGAGCACCACTCACCCTGGCGCGCACTGCCTCGGCCAATTCACCAACACTAGGGGTAGGTTTTATGCCATCCACAACATAGTTGACAGTCTTGATGTTTTCCAGGGGAGCCTGACCCAGCATTATTAATGCGCTGGCGGCATCTTTAATGTACATGTTGGGGAGCCTGGTTTCGGGCGTCAATGGCATCGTAAATGGATTTCCTTTCCCGCATTCCTCGATGACCCAGGACAGGCTACTTGATCCCGCTGGAGGTCTACCCAGTCCAGTAATGTTGGGGTAGCGTACGCTTCTAAAGTCCAGCCCGTATTTACTTTTGTAGAAAAGCCCCAGGTGCTCACCGAAAAGTTTGGTGACGCCGTAAAGAGTAAATGGACGTTCGAGGGCATAGTCGTCGAATACATTATCCGGGCTGCCCGGCCAGTAAACTTGAATACTGCTGGCGAAGAGTATCTGGGGAATATCGAACAGCCTTGCCGATTCCAGCACGTTAAAGGTTCCCACTGCGTTGACTTGAATCGCCGATGTAGGATCGACCTCAGAAGGTGGAGGCAGCATTGCTCCTAAATGATAGATGGCGTTCGGTTTCACCTTCTTGACAGCATCTAAGACGTGGCTCAGGTTGCCAACGTCTCCGGGCACCAACTCTACCTAGTCTCTGACGTCGGATAATCGCTGGTTGTTGGCAGGGTTCCTGCTGAAAACCACCGTATTTTCGTCTTGTTGGACAAGTGTGCGCACCACTTGTGCTCCTAGAAAGCCTGCACCCCCGATAATTAGACTGGTCATGATTGCCTCCCAATAATTACTGGATAATGAGGGTGATCCCCTCATCATTCCAAATTGATCAGTCAGGCCTCAAAAACCGTCTTCCCTCCTACGATGGTACGTTCAACGGAGATATCTTTGATGCCCATGGGATCAATGGCCTTGGGGTCTTCGCTTAGTACCACCAAATCAGCCAATTTTCCAGCTTGTATAGTGCCCTTGATGTCTTCCTCAAAGGATGCGTAAGCGCCGTTGATAGTATAAATCTTTAGGGCTTCCTCCACCGATATTTTTTGGCTGGGGCCCCAGACTTTGCCATTGCTATCGGTACGGGTCACGCAACTCTGGATTCCCAGCAGGGGTTCGAATGGCCCTGGAGGATAATCCGTGGCGCCAGTGGAGACCACGCCATGTTCGAGGAAAGAGCGTTGGGCGAACATCCATTCAAGTCTTTCCTCGCCGAAGAAGGGCATCTTCTCTCCATGGTGGTACACGTAGGTGCAAAACGGCGTGGCCACAACGCCTAAAGCCTTCATTCGCCGCAGCAGGTCCGGGTTTACCAGGGTGCAGTGCTCGATGCGGTGCCTGGTGTTTGACCGAGGGAAAGCGGCTTGGGCTTTCTCGTAGGCGGTGAGCACCATGTCGATGGTCAAATCCCCGTTGGCGTGGATGCACACCTGAAACCCAGCCCGGTGCATGTCCATCACCTGGCTTTCCGTCTCTTCGGCAGTCATGGCCAGAATACCGTAATCGTCTTTGGTGCCTTCGTAAGGCTTGGACATGTAGGCGGTGCGGGCGGCTATGGCCCCGTCGGCCACCATCTTGATTCCGCCCAAACGCAACCGGTTGTCGCCCAAACCGGTGCGCACCCCCGCATCCTTCAGGGCAGGAAAATGGAGGTAATGCATCAGGGCATAAACCCTCAGCGTCAACTCTCCGCTGTCCCTACCTTCCTGGTACGTGTCAAGCTCGTCTCCTATCACCCTGGCATCGTGAACGCTGGTCAGGCCGACACGGGTCAACATGTCGCAGATACGGTTCAAACCCTGCCGACGAACCTCCGGGGTATCTTTGGGGATCAGATCGTACCGGGCGTGTTCTATCGCCCGCTCGTATATGACGCCGTTCAGGTCCCCGGACGAAGGGTCCCGGCCCAATCTGCCGCCAGGTGGGTCTACGGTCTCCCGGTTGAAGCCCGCCAATTCCAGCCCATGGGAATTCATATAGAAGATGTGTCCGGCCCGGTGGGCCACCAGTATGGGATGGTTCGTGCTGACGGCATCCAGGTCTTCTTTGGATAGGAAGCGCCGCTCGGTCGTCTTGGTGTCGTCAAACTTAAAACCCTGAACCCACTCTCCCGCCCGGGTTTTCCCCAACTGCTCCCGTAGGGCTTGCTGAATCGCTCCGATAGAGCGCAGATCGCAATCGGCGGACATCACGTGGCGAATGCCGCTATTTAGCACGTGAATGTGAGCGTCTATGAGCCCCGGCAGAACCGTCCTTCCCGAGAGGTCCAGAACCTTGGTGTTGGGACTAGCCAGACGGGAAACGTCTTTGGTGCTTCCCACTGCCACGAATTTGCCGTCGCTGATCGCCAGTGCTTCGGCCTTGGGTCTGGCCGGGTCGATGGTGATGACATTAGCGTTGGTGATAATCGTATCGACTTGATTCTCTTGAGCCACCAAAGTTGCGCCTCCTACTTGGACTGATGCGTAATTTAGGGATGGGTTTACTTATTGCCGTTGACTATCGTTACTTGGAGACAGTCTGGCTTAGCTCTGACTTAGCATCGTTACTTGGAGACAGTCTGGCTTAGCTCTGACTTAGCATCGTTACTTGGAGACAGTCTGGCTTAGCTCTGACTTAGCGAGGAAATCCCTCTTAATCCCCCTTTTGAGAAAGGGGGAGACTGCTTTTCGATCCACCTTAGATTTGTGAAATTGAGCGCTGCGCTTTTCGAATCACACCTCAAATCGCCTTCATACAGGCGATAATGTTTTTCGCAAACCCACTTGCTGGCTGCCTCACTCAGGCTTGATGGCCACTATCGCAATCCCCGCTAAAGAGTTCCGATACCAGTGCAGCACTGACCGCATATCCAGAACGCGGCGCCTCGCTGTCGCATCACTCAGCACGTTTTTTGCAAGCCGCAGTGCTCCCGCAATCCCTTCATCGCGAATCACACGGGGAGGGCTCAGCAGACGAAACGGCGCCATAGCCGTCCCCGTCACCTGCAATCCCGCTCTTTCCAAGAGGGTGCGCCACTCCGACTGCTTAAGCGGGCGAGTGCTCACATGTGTCGCCTCGGAAAGACTCCGCTCGATTTCGCTCTTGTCGGCATCACCAAGGTCGTCGGGTTGGAGACAAACCTCATGAATGCCGTACCGACCTCCTGGCTTGAGAATACGTGCCGCCTCCGCAATAATCCGATCCTTGTTAGAAGCCGTCTGCATGGTCAGCATCGCTTCGCCATATACCAGCGTGGCCGATGCATCACCTAGCTCCGTGTTTTCCGCGCGTCCGATGACGCTTCGTTGATCCGGGCCCTTCAAATAGCGAGTAACCAGTTTCATAGAGGCTTCATCCCGCTCGATGGCTGTATAATGGGCCGGTTCTCGGCGCAGCGTCAGCTTCGCGGTTGCGCCCAAGCCCGGCGCAAACTCCACTACTTCGTCGGACGCCTGAACATCAAGAAGTTCTAACATCCGGCGGGTCAAGTCCATACCGCTCGGGCGGATCACTTGCTTCCCCAGACGAAATAGCAATATGTAAATTGGCATCCTAGACACGTCCAGGTTTTCTCCTGGTCTGGGGTCGATTTGTGACGTCACCTTATTGATTTCCTTCAGTAATCTCTATCGGTCGTTAAAATCGAGAGCCGTAAGATTACGCTCGAATTGCCCGGCTTCCTCATTACCTGCGCACTCCCGGTCTAGACCGACGTATGCCGAAGCTCCATCGACATGATGATGATCGTCGGGTCCACCTGTTTTCGCACCTCACAAGTGGATCGCTGTCAGAAGCGCAATGATTGTCCCGATGCCCAGACACGGATGCCCGCCACGATGAGGCTAGATCGTACGACATATTGACGGGCAATTCCAGCGCGTATATTATCCACCTGTTTCACCGGATCAACGTATGACCAACGTAATCACCAGACCAACGTAATCACCGGACCAACGTAATCACCGGACCAACGTAATCACCGGACCAACGTAATCACCGGACCAACGTAATCACCACCGGACCAACGTAATCACCGGACCAACGTAATCACCGGACCAACGTAATCACCGGACCAACGTAATCACCGGACCAACGTAATCACCACCAACGTAATCACCAGACCAACGTAATCACCAGACCAACGTAATCACCAGACCAACGTAATCACCAGACCAACGTAATCACCAGACCAACGTAATCACCAGACCAACGTAATCACCAGACCAACGTAATCACCAGACCAACGTAATCACCAGACCAACGTAATCACCAGACCAACGTAATCACCAGACCAACGTAATCACCAGACCAACGTAATCACCAGACCAACGTAATCACCAGACCAACGTAATCACCAGACCAACGTAATCACCATGACCTAGGGAGGCAAATAAAAGTGAAATACGACTATATCGTTCTAGGAGCCGGATCGGCGGGCGCCATCATGGCCACACGGCTCAGCGAAAACCCCGATACCTCAGTGTTGCTCATCGAAGCCGGTCCCGACTATCCCGATTTCGAGCACCTACCCGAAGAGGTGAAATACGGCTACGCGACCGGTACCGACATTATGACCAGCGACCACAACTGGCAGTTCATGGGCAAAGCCACCGACACCGCACCAATGATGATGGTGCCAAGGGGCAAGGTAACCGGTGGCTCCAGCGCCATCAACGGCCAGGTCTTTCTCCGGGGCGTGCCCGAAGACTACGACTCTTGGGCGGCCATGGGCAACGACCAGTGGGGCTTTCAGAGTTGCCTTAAATACCTGCGGATGATTGAATCCGACACCGAATTCGGCGGCGGCGACTTCCACAATAACGACGGTCCCATCGTCGTTCGACGCTTCAAACAAGAGGAGATGTTGCCCGACCAGCAAGCTTTTTACGCCGCTTGCCGGGATGCGGGCTTTCCCGACAGCCCGGACCATAATGCTCCCGACGCCTCAGGAGTCGGCCCGTGCCCGGTTAATAACCCCAACGGCATTCGCTGGAGCACTGCGCTGGGTTACTTGAATCTGGCCCGCCACCGGTTGAACCTAACTATTCGACCCAACGCCACGGTGCAGCGGATCATATTCGAAGGCAACCGCGCAGTTGGCGTCGATGTGGAGAGCGGCGGGGAAAGATTTACCGCCGAAGGGGAGCAGATAATCCTCAGTTCCGGCGCAATCGGCTCCCCCCAGATTCTCATGCTCTCCGGCGTGGGACCTGCCGACCACCTACGCAGCCTGGGAATTCCAGTGGTTCACGACTCTCCAGGAGTGGGACAAAATCTAAGAGACCACCCGCTAATCTACGTCACCTGGCGGACCAAGAAGGACCACGTTCTAGATGGTTTGGCTGCTAGGATGCAGATGGCGCTTCGCTTCACTTCCGATGGGTCGGACCTAAGAAATGACATGCAGGTTCTCATGCAATCCTTTGCCTCGGAGCGGATAGACCGGGGCGGCGACCGGATGGAGCCTCTAGGCATCCGCATGATCGGAATTCTCGACCTGGAAACTAGTTCCGGCGAGCTTCGCCTGACTTCCGCGGACCCCAATGAACAACCCTTTTTGGATTACCGGTACTTCCAGGATGAAAACGGGTTCGACATACGGCGTTTGCGGGATGTCGTTCGCACCTGCGTGAAACTGGGAGAGCACCCGAGCTTCAAGGACATCATAGAGGAACGGACGGAGCCCACCGATGCGGAGTTGGCGACCGACGATGCGCTGGACGTGTACATAAAACGGGAGGTCTCCACCGCCCAACACATTTCCTGCACCTGTAAAATGGGTCCCGACTCCGACCCCATGGCAGTGGTCGACCAGTTTGGGAGGGTCAAAGGCGTCGAGGGTCTGCGCATAGCCGACGCATCAATTATGCCCAACTGCGTAAGAGCCAACACCAACGTCACGACCATGATGATTGGCGAACGCATCGCCGACTTCATCATTAAAGGATCCTAATGCCCAGAACCGGTCAGGACTACCTGCATAGCATTCGGGAAGGCCGGGTCATTTATTTGGATGGTCAACTGATAGAAGAGTCGGTTGACCATCCGGCTTTCCGGAATGCGGCTCGGACGATTGCCGGGCTGTACGATTTCCAGTCGGCGCCCGGCAACGGCGACTTGATGACCTTCGAGTCGCCCACCAGCGGCGATGCGGTAAACCGCTTCTGGCAGCTTCCCCGGTCCTACGAGGAATTGGTCAACCGACGAGAAGCGATAACGGCGTGGGCCGAACTTACTTACGGGTTCCTAGGCCGATCCCCCGACCACGTGGGTTCTTGCCTGGCTGGCATGGTGATGGGAATCGATGTGTTCGAAAACCATAGCCCACAACGGGCTCGGGCGTTGCTGGATTACTACGAATATGTTCGTGACCGGGACCTGTTCGTAACCTACGTGATCGCCAATCCAAGGGCGGACCACTCCAAGGCCGTGGGTCAGCAGGAAGAAGACAAGTTCTTGATCGCCGCCATATCCGATGAGGACAGTCAGGGCATCACCATTAAAGGCGCCAAGATGCTGGGCACCAGTGCCGTCATCGCCGATGAGGTGCTGGTAGCCACCGGCCAGCCGCTAAGGGCCGGCGAAGAAATGTACGCCTTTTGCGCTGCGATACCAATGTCCGCCAAGGGGTTAAAAATCCTGCCCCGCAAATCCTACGAGGCAGCAGCAGCATCCCAGTTCGACAATCCCCTATCCTCCAACCTTGACGAGAATGACGCGGTGTTGTTTTCCGACGATGTTAAAGTGCCTTGGGATCGGGTGTTCGTGTACAAAGACCCGGACACGTGCCGGGCCATGTTCAACGATGCGCCCACTCACATGTTCCAGAATTACCAAGCCCAAATCCGTTTGTCGGTAAAAACACGCTTTCTTTTGGGCGTGGCCCGGAAGATCGCCGAGGTGAACGGCATAGTGTCCATCCCCGAAGTTTCTGGAAAGCTGGGGTACCTGGCAGCCAAAACCGGCATGATGGAAGGCATGGTCAAGGGCATGGAAGCCAGTGGGCGCTACCACGGGGAATACTTCCTACCCGACCGTCGGCTGCTTTACTCGGCCCAAGTGCTGGGTCAGCAATTTTACCCAGAGTTGATTTATGCAATTCGAGACCTAGCTGGCGCCAACATGATAATGATGCCGCCATCGGTCGCCGACTTCGAAAACCCGGAGACGGCAGCGTTTATCGAAAAGACGCAACGCTCACCGGCGGTGGAATCCACAGACAAGGTCAAGCTTTTCAAGCTAGCTTGGGACGCTGTGGGCTCCGAGTTCGGCTCCCGCCATGCCCAATACGAGCTCTTCTATTCGGGTGGCGAGTTTGTTACCAGGGGCCGGTCTTTCAACAACTACAGCTGGGACAATGTAACCGGGTTGGTCGACGGGCTCTTGGACAGCTACGATTTGTAGTATGGTCTGATCATAATATGAGCCGAGTTTCGGGAAGGCACTAAGCGCCTACCGGACAGACCATATATCTCAACCCCTCCTCGTATCTGAGTGCTCATACGGTGCGGTTGCCTGCAGCTTTGAAACGCTGCTTTTCCACGACGCCCAAGATTACGCGACCGTAGATGTGTTGCAGCATTTGACTAACGATTTCTAAGTTTGCCCCCGAGGCGATCCAACGGAGTTATATTGATGACTACAGAACAGGACCTCCCCGTTCAGGACCGTATTCTTCAGCTTCTCAAACATTTAGGTCTGACTAAGGCCCACTTCGCAGCCCGTCATGATGGTGACTGCAGCGGTCTCGCAGCGGCACACCCAGAAGTGTTCTTATCGTTGACCCTTGTTGGTCCAAACACGGTCAATCTCGATTCTGCTGCCAGCCTCGGGTCTAGATTAATGGTCATCAACGGCGACCAGGGAGCCCGGTCAGCCAATGTGAAACACAATATGGAAAGGGCACCTGAAGCTAGTCTAGTTACGCTTCGGGATTACCCAGTTGCGGGGTGGACTGACGTGGCGGAATATACCAATGAAATCGGCTCCGTCATGAGGAAATTCTTGCTGCAGGTTGAATCTCTAGAAACCCAAAACACCGTTGCTCCTGCAGAGGGGGAAGGTGAGTTTGCTGGCATCTCATATCGAATCCGAGGTTCCGGGCCGCCTCTGGTGTTGTTTCCTTTGTCCCTTGCTCCGTCCCAATGGGAACCGCTCATTCCCAGGCTCAGCGAGGGGTATTGCACAATAACGCTGGGCGGCGCCGAACTAGGTTCGGTAGCTTCTTTGGAAGCTCGGGGCCGCGCCGCAGGATACCTGACAATGGTAAAGAACCTGATAGAAGCGGCCAATCTAAGTCCGGGGAAGGCATTACTAGAGGTGGGATGTGGGACGGGAGTTCTCGACCGGTGGCTGGCCCGTCATACTGGTGGCGAAAACCGCATCATCGGTATGGACATCAATTCTTATTTCTTGAAGGAAGCGGCAGCGTTGGCCCGAAAGGACGGATTGGAGGATGCGATTGAGTTCCGGGAAGGAAGTGCCGAAGCCATTCCTTTCTCCGATAGCAGCTTTGACATTACTTGGTCGATCACAGTCATCGAGGAAGTAGATGCCGACCGGATGCTGGCCGAAATGGTGCGGGTCACCAAACCAGGGGGAAGGGTCGCCGTAGGGGCTAGGGCAATAGACCTACCGTGGTTGATGAACCTTCCCCTCCCACCGGGGTTGAAGGCTAAAGTTGAAGCCCCCGGTGTAGGCAGCATCGCAGAGCTAGGGTGCGCCGATGCCAGTCTCTACCAGCGCTTTCATCAGGCCGGTCTTACCCAGGTCAAAATGTTCCCCCAGTTATCGATTTTCGACAGTTCGTCCAGAGCCGTTTTAGATTACCTGCAGGCAGGCGCCCTAAGTCGACTCGATAGAGAAGAAGCCGGGCAGTGGCATACCGCGCGGTCAAAAGCCGAAGCTGAAGGGACCTTTTTTATGGCATGGCCTCACCACTGTGCGGTTGGGACCAAGCCCTGACGGAGTTGCTCATAGAAAAATCCGCGCACGGTTGAACCCGATCTTCCACGTCATTGAAGGCCGTGCTAAAGCGGCGCGATCGAACCCTCTATCCACCCGGCCTCCACCACCAGAAACCCGATAGATGGGACCACCTTGAACCGTCGCTTGCCCGCAGCGCCGGGGTTGAAGAACAGCACCCGGCCCCGGCGTTCTTGGTGGGCTATGTGGCTATGTCCGTAAATCACGGCATCCACTTCGGCCTGACGGTAGGCCTTCAGCACCGGGTCATCGAACCCCTTTGGTACCTTCACCTCGTGGGTTAACAGTATTCGGCTACCGCCAAGCACCACGGAAGCCACCAATGGATAATCGGAGGTTGGCCCATCTTTGTCGTTATTGCCCCGGACCACGGTGATGGGAGCGATACGGCCAAGCTCGGCAATGATCGCATCGTCGCCAATGTCCCCGGCATGCAGGATGTGGTCAACTCCCTTCAACAACTCGGGCACCCTGGGATTAAAGTACCCGTGGGTGTCGGAAACCACCCCTATCAGCATTTTTCTCCCTTCTCGACAGCCCGCCTGAGCGTCATTCTACCGAATAAAATGAGCCGGTCTAATATTCTCCAGAAGCGTAATAACGGTTCAGCCGGTTGTCAACGCCGCCGATCCCTCCGACACACCACAGAGTTGCTCGTCAGGCTGTAAATTAAGACACGCACCGCAGCAAATCCCTTCCGGCATGTCCGACCACCTCTGTAAATTTGCCTTGAGACCATCATCCCCCTTTCCAAAAGGGGGACCGAGGGGGATTTAGTAGCAGGTCGGTTTCGAGACCAAGCCTGCAACCACAACCACAGGCCACTGACCAACAAGCACCGCGCCTGATACAATCAATCCCACATTCCAACACATCCAGAGAATTTCTGGTGATTCAGGGAGGCGGGACATGAGACTAATCGAGGGAGCGAGGCTGATAGACGGCAGCGGAGGCACACCCGTTGACGACGCAGCGGTGCTGGTAAATGACGATGGCCGTATCGAAGCCGTGGGCCCCAGGGAAAGCATCGCCTCGCCTCCTGGCACTGAGGTAATTTCGGCCACCGGCATGACGTTGCTTCCAGGGTTGATCGATTGCCATGACCACCTGAGTTCCTTCACCTATGACATTATGAGCCGGTGGCGGCTCACAGAGCCCGCCAGCCTCCGCAACCTGCGCATCGCCAAGGTGGCCAAGGAGACACTGTTGACCGGCTACACCACCATTCGTGACTGCGGCTGGCTGGACGCAGGCTTCAAAATGGCAGTGGAAGAAGGTCTCTACCCTGGGCCGCGCTTGTTGGTGGCCACCATGCCCATGTCCCCAACCCACGGTCATGCCGACCGCTCCAGCGGCTCCGGTCACAGCCAGCCAACCTTCTCCGATCCTCTACTGCCCCGGGGGATTGCCGATGGGCCAGACCAAGTGAGGGCCAAAGTACGGGAGTTGGTCCGTGTGGGCGCCGACTTCATCAAGGTTTTCCAGACCGGGTTTGGCCGTCCGTTGCACAGAGCCAAAGACTTGGCCTACGCCAGGGAGGAACTGGATGCCCTAGTCAACGAGTCCCGCATCCATGGCAAAAAGGTGGCTAGCCACGCCGTGGGCGGTCCAGGTTTGCGCATGTCGATCGAAGCCGGTGTTGACACCATCGAGCACGGCTCCTACTTGAATCAAGACCCGGACCTGCTAAACATGATGGCTGGCGAGGGAATATTCTTCGTGCCCACTTTCACCGTGTTTAATTTCCATCGGACCGACGGCAGTCCCACCGCCCAAGAAGAGTGCCGGGACTTTCGCCAGGACCACGTGGACAGCCTGCAAAAAGCCCTGACCGCAGGGGTCAAAGTAGTCGCTGGGACCGACGCTGGGGGCTGGGGCCACGGCAACAACGCAGAAGAACTGGAATGTCTGGTAGAGGCTGGCATGACCCCCATGCAGGCTCTGGTGGCCGCCACCAGTTGGGGCGCCGAGTGTTGCGGCTTGGAGAAAGACGTGGGCACCATCGAGCACGGCAAACTAGCCGACTTGATTATCGTCGACGGCGACCCACTGAAGGACATCAAAATGCTACAGGATAAGAGCCGGATCAAGCTGGTCATGAAGGAAGGCCAAGTGTACTTGAACTCGCTAGGCCAGTCCTAGAAACCCGGCTGAAGAGCCCTGCTGTGACGGGATGGCGTGGAGGATAACCAGTGGACTGTAAGTCTGAGGCTAAGAGTGACCCAGTTGGCTGCGGCCAATATGAATTGGGTAGTAACGATGGGCGACCCTGGGGCTTGCTGGTCCGGTTTATCGTGAGAGGAGCCTGGAGCCGGAGATATCATCCCCATCTTGGTAGCCACCAGGGTCAGGTTGGCCACCGTGGCCGCCATGAGTAGTTGGAATCGGGTCTTGGCTCGGCCGAAGTAGCGAGATTGGCGGACCCCCAGTTGCGCCAGCCGCGCCAGGCGATGCTCGGCCGCCTGGCGCAGCCTACGGTATTCAGCAAAGCCCTCACTCCGCTGGAAGTCCCGGGCTTGTTGCAAGAGCGCCTCTTGGGGATGCAGGGCTACGGTGCGTCCCGCCCCGTACCGCGCCGCCACGCACTGGGACCGCAGGGGGCATACGCCGCAGACCGCCGGGTCGAATTGGAAACTCCGGGCCAGGTAGGTCCGACCCAACCGGTTGGTCCGGGTGCCGAAGGTCCGCAGGGTGTGGGTAACATTACCGGCTGGGCAGGTGCAGGTTCCTGCCTCCAAGTCGATCTGGAAGTCCTCCTTGGGGAAGCAGGCCTTATTAGGGCGACCCGGCACCTTGGCTATTAGAGTCCGACCAGCATCGGCAAAGGCCTGCCGCGTCCCGCCATCCCCATAGGCCGCATCCCCGATAGTCTCCTCCACCGCTATGCCCGTGTTCTCCTCACTCTGCTCCACCAGTTCCAGGACTCCAGTGTTGTCACCGGCATTGCCGGGCAGGATGTCTACCGCGGTCACCAGTTGGGAATCGGTATCCACCACCACCGCAGCCTTATGTCCGTCGAAGCGTTTGCTGCTGCTTTTACGGCCGTGGCGCATCTCCGGGTCGTGTACCGAAGGGATGCGGTCCCGGCTTACCCCATCCTTCAGGGCTGGGCCATCCTCCTGGCGTTCCACATCCTGCAGTAACAGTTGCCCCAGCAACTCCGCCGCTTCCACTATACCCTGGCGCTGGGGGCTCTCCTCGGGGAACTGACCCTGGACCTGACGGGCCAGCTCCAACACCAGGTCGGCATCGGCTACTATCTTCTGCAGTAAGGCTTGCCGCTCTTTCTGGTTGTCCCAGTCAATCTCTGCCTCTCCCTTCACACTGGAGCCAAAGTAGAGTTCCAGACCGTGTCTCAAGGCCCATTCCTCGGGCCGCGTCCCATCCAGGTCCGAAAGCGCCCGCACTACCTGGACTATGCCGTCGGCCAGCAAGTTGTAGGTGTCCTTGTCCGCCCCTCGGCCCAGAATGTAGGTGGTGTCTACCGCCACCTTCATCCGGCGTCCTTTCAGGTATCCGGTCTGCCGGGCGAATTGGAGGCTGCGCTGAAAGACGGCCCGCACCCGGTCGTGGAGGATCAGCTGGGCTCGAAACAGCTGCAGCGTGCTCTTGGCAAAGGGCCGGTCCTCCACCTCAATCCCCAACGCCACCTTCCACCGGATATCAAAATCCGCCCGCTGTTTGGCTTCGGCGTCGCTGACTTTGTCGTAGGCTTGCAACAACAGCGCAGTGGCCACCAGACTTGGGGGCACGCTATCCCGGCCATTGTCTGGGCAATATAGCTCGGCGAACTCTTCGTCTCGAAATAGCTGTCCCCGCAGGGAGGCCAGGAAGCCATAGAAGGAGCCCCGGCCCACATAGTCCAGGTACAGGTGATCCGCTTCCAGCAGCCCTCGTTGCGCCGACCGTACTCCCAGCATCCTCAACCTCCCACACCCATTTATTAAATCTCTTGCCCAGTATATCGGGACAGCCTAGGTCAGGGTACTTTTCGGCCGGAGTTCTAGACCATCATCTGACCTGAGGCACCACCTTCTCGGTGAACAACTTGAGGCTTTTTAGCTGGCGCTCATGGGGGATGAGGCTGCCAAAGTTGACTTCGAACATCACTTGGTCCAGTCCCAGATCTTCCTTCAGCCCGCCCAACCGGTCAATCACGGCTTCGGGAGTGCCGTAGGCCACTTTGTCCCGCAACCAGTCATCGTAATCCATGGCCTGGATGCGTTCGGCTTGGTCCTCCCAGCCCTTTGTCCCATCACTGTGATGAGCATATTCGGCGACCCTGTTCCCCAATCGCTCCTTGGAGAATAATGCACTTTCTTTGGGCTCCGAGTATGCCTGTTCTTCCGTTTCGGCCACGTAAATAGGAACCCGAAGCCCCACTTTGGCTTCACCGGTATGTCCAGCTTCTTTCCACTCCCGGCGGTAGTCCTGAATGTAGGGCTTCAATTCGGACAGCGAGAACACCCGAGAGGGATTGATGAGAATGGGATAGCCCATGCGTCCCATGAGCGAAAATGTGTCGGCAGAAGTGACACCCACATGAATGGGCGGGTAAGGGGTCTGGTAAGGTTTAGGGGTGACCTCCAGGTCGTTGTAGCTAAAGTACTCTCCCTGGAAAGAGAATTTCTCGGAAGTCCAGGCCCTCAATATGACCTCAAGAGACTCCTCAAAGCGGAGACGGCTCTCCGAGAATGGTACTCGGAAGCCTTCATGAACGTTCGGGAAAGTGCCCCGGCCAATGCCAAATTCCACCCGTCCTCCGCTGATGTGATCCAGGGTGGCAATGTCTTCAGCAATCCTTATCGGGTCGCCCAGGGGCAATAAGAGCACAGCCATTCCAATTCGTATTCTTTCCGTACGAGCGGCGATGGCGCTGGATATTGTCACCGGAGATGCCAAAACCCGACCAGGATTGAAATGGTACTCAGCGAGCCACACTGAGTCGACGCCCTGTTGTTCTGCTTTGTCCACCAAGTCAAAGGCATCTCGAAAAGCGTCTTGTTCGTTGCCGCCCGCCGGCAATGGGAACTCCAGGAATAATCCAAATTCCATCAGTTTCCTCCTCAGTGGTTCCCGCAATTAATTAAGAGAGTTAACCCACGGTCCGCCGGATCATAAAATGCCAACCGGTTTGTGGAGGCCACCCCACAGTCGAGATTCGACTGGTTAGGCGGACACATTGTAATTAGCATTGCACCAAATAGGCAAGCCAGGAATTCGTGATAAACCCTCCAGGCGATCCGGAAGAATTAGCCCATCGCCGATATTAATTTTCATCCTAAAGGGTGAATAAAATTCACCCGAACGGGGGATGTCTCCAAGCGGATCAAAAGCTACCATTATGAAAGTTAACCTATTAAAACCTTCGCCGGGAGGTAAATTATGAGTAGCTCCACGATAACGGACCCGAAACGAGAGTTGATCCACCAAATTGACGCCATTCGAGACTATGCCAAAAGGATGGTACTGGAAGGTGAGACGCTTGGTGTCGATGAAGCGGCTGACCTAGATTCCCGCATGCGGGAATTCATGTCCATCGGTGGAGATTACGGGCTGACCAGCAAAGAGATGGTGGGACTGGTGCTGAACCAATCCCCCAAAGAGAAACGAGAGTGCGGTTGCTACTCTTGCAACGCCCGCAAGCAAATGTAAATCATGGTACTGAATGCAAAAAAAAGCCTTCCGGCGATTGGCCGGAAGGCTTTTCTTATTTCTTTTCTTATTTACTGAGGCGAAACATATATTTCGGCAGATGGTACGATGCAAATAGGGTCGGTTAGGGTAGTTTCGACCGACGCAGTGTGACCGTCAGGCAACTCCGGCTGGTCAATCCGGGTGGTCAAGCCGACCGGTGCCGGTCGATTTAACAACAAGTTACTTTTGGGGCTCGATGATCACCTTTAGCGAGTCCTTCGCGTCAGCAGTGAGTTGGAAACCTTTATCTGTCTCGGCCAGTCCCAGTCGGTGGGTAATCATCTCCCCCACCTGAACCCTCCCTGCGCCAATCATCTCCAGGGCCGTGGCCAAGTCCGAAGGTGACCCCGCATAGGTCGTTGTCAGGGTCACATCGTTCCTGAAAAACGTTTCGTTAATCTCCACCGGCACCGTAACCCCCGGCTCCGTGGGCGCAAAGAAGAGCACCGTTCCTCCCCGGTCTACCGAAGCAAGGGCTTGGCGCAATGCCGGTGGCGCTCCGGTGCAGACAATCACCAAGTCGGCCAACCGCCCGTCGTTGGCCTCCCGCAAACGAGCCGGTATATCGTCCGTCGCCGAAAAAACAGCATCGGCGCCGAGCCTCTTCGCTGCCTCCAAACGGTAGTCCAGCATGTCCGTCGCCACAATGCGTCCTGCGCCTAAGGCACGGGCCAGGTTTATATGGAGCAATCCCGCAAGTCCGCTGCCCAACACAATAACGCTCTGGCCGGGTTGAATATTGGCCCGGCGCTGACCTCGGTAGACGCAAGCCAGCGGCTCAGCGAAAGACGCCTCGGCAAAGGATAACCCATCGGGCATGGTGAACACGCCCCGGTCAACGTTGATGGCGGGGACCCGCAGGTACTCGGAGAAACCGCCGGGCTCGAAGCTGGTCCCCCGCAAGGTGTCGCACACAGTGTGATGACCGCTCAAGCAATACACGCAGGCGTTGCAGGGCACGTGATGAGTTACGATCATCCGGTCGCCCTCTTTGAACTTCCCCACTCCGTCGCCCACTTGGGCCACCACGCCAGCCACCTCATGCCCCAAGACGGCGGGCGCTCTGGCGACGCGGTACCACTCCATGACATCGCTGCCGCAAATCCCGCTGGCTTCCACACGGACAAGCAACTCACCGGGCCCAATGGCAGGGGCGGGTATTTCTTCCACCCGCACATCATGGTTGTTATAATACATCGCCACACGCATGGCATTTACTCCTAGATAATTTTGGGCTAGGGGCGCAGGGCCGAGGAAATCCCCCCAACCCCGCTTTCGTAAAGGGGGGTTGGGGGGATTTCCTCGCCGCTCATTACAACCTTGACTAAGGCATTAGAGCCAGCGTAGGCCCACCGCTCAAAGCAACTAGGCCGGGACTGCTGCCACTCTGCCGTTGGCTGCTTTAACGCTGTTGAACACCTCTTGAGCTTCATCAACCGTGCCGTATTCGTGGACGATGTGTTTCAAGGCGCGGATCATGGGCACCGGAAACTCGCTCTGCCAGATGTTTCTGCCCAGGTTAATGCCGATGGACCCGTTCTGAATGCCGTCATGGACGAACTCCAGAACCTCTCGCTCCGTATCGGCTTGGGGTCCGCCCGCCATCACCACCGGGACGGGGCAACCGGCGACAACCTTGTCGAACCCGTCGTCGCACCAGTATGTCTTCACAACCCGAGCGCCCAGTTCAGCGCAGATGCGGCAGCACAATGCCAGATAGCGGGAGTCCCGCTTTTCCAGCTCTTTGCCCACCGCAGTAACCGCCATCACCGGGATGCCGTACTTTTCGCCTTCATCAACCAGCTTGCCCAGGTTCAGCAATGATTCCCTTTCGTACTCGGTGCCGATGAATACGGAGATGCCTATAGCGGACACGTTCAGGCGTATGGCTTCTTCCATGGAGGTGGTTATTCCCTCGTTAGCCAGGTCGCCCCCGACCAAACGGGCATGGGCAAAGAGCGCATCATCGAAACCTCCTTAATATTGAGAGGAAACAGACGACGGACACAGAAGCCCAGCAACCGCTCAAGAGTCAGAAGATCCAAGGACAAACATACTACGGAGAACAGACCGGAATCGACCTCGGCTATCCCGGAATCGGCAGCCCCGAGGAAGTCCGGAAAACTCGGAAGAACCAACCCGGCTCCTGATCAAAAAACAGCCCAACCGGTCGGGGCCGAGCCACGAAAGGCATCTCGACCCCGCAAAGACAAGAAGACGCCCGAAGACGGCAGGGAGTACGAGCGCCTCCGGGGGCAACGCCCAGAACGCCGGGAAGCCAGGAGGAAAGCAACTCAGGCAAGACGCCAGAAAGCCAAGGAACTCGGGCTGTGCCGGGATTGCAGCAACAAAGCGATTACGGGGCAGAGCATGTGCGAGGCGTGCGCCGAAAAGCACAGGCAGGCCCGCCGGAAGGACGACACTGCCAGAAGGGCAAGATTAAAAGCCGAACGGGAACTGAACAATCAGACGCGACCGCAGACGCCAGCAACGCAGGAGGGCAGTTGGTGACGAACTTGGCGGCAACGCCACACTGATACTGCCAGACCTTCGACAGGAGCCTGACTGCAAGGACACACACGGGCGGGGAACACCCAGGAGACAAAGAGAGCGCGAGGCCCGGGGTACGTCGTGTAAAAAGGTATATCGCCCAGCGTTCCTTCAACATTGAACAAAAGAAACGCACTACGCCTGCCAGAAAAAAACAGACGACAGAATCAGGACCGAATAATACCAAGTCAAAGAAACTCAAGACACCCAAAACACCCAAGGTACCCGCCCCGAAGAGAACCCCACTCACCCCCGAGGAAAGAAAAGAAAGACAGCGAATCCAGTTCAAGGCAAAACTCGAAAGGGCAAAGTCCCTCGGCCTCTGCAGAAATTGTGGTGAACCCGCCATCCAAAATCAGACCAGGTGTGAGACGTGCGCCGAAAAACACAGAGGGTTATACAAAAACAAATATCGGGAGAGGTACGACGCAGCGAAGCTGGCAAATGGTGATCCGAGCAACAAACCAAAGGTGCCGGAACATCTGGGCAACAACTTGCCGCAAACAGTCAAGCAGACCACCTTACATCAAGCGAAACCGCTTTCAGAAAAGACTAATTCCGAGAGCCGACGACGGTACGAACGCCTTCGGGGACAACGACCAGAACGTCGAGAGGCCGGCAGAAAGGCAGCTAAGGTGAGCAGGCAGAAGGCCAAGGACCTCGGGCTCTGCAGAGTCTGCCGGAATCCAGCCCTCCTTGGGCAGACCAGATGCGAAATCTGCGCTGAGAAGCATCGGCAGGGAAACCAGAGAGGAGCGGCAGTCCGTAGAGAAAAACAAAAACCGAACAAAATCTGAACAACCGGGCGTGACTGCGCAGCATGAGAACACCAACAGCGAGTTGCCGACGTACTTGATAACATTGCTACGCTGAAACCGCCAGAACTGCGGGTCCACACACAGAGGCGCACGAGAAAGATCAACAAGACACGAGGCCCGGCGCAAGCCGGGTCTCTGTTTCTTCAACATCAATGGAACCGGAACAAGATCGCCAAGGGAACGAGGCAGTTCAACCACTGCGCCAACCTCGCCTTGGAAGGCCACGGCAGGTGCCAAACCTGCGCTGAGAAACATAGGCAACTTCAAAAGCGCCTCCCCGAAAAGAGGACGACAACTCCGGCACCACAAAGCCCCCGGCCTCGCCTAGAGGCCGGGGGCTTTTCATTTTCCGCCACCTAACCGGCGACCTATGACAGAAGCTCCTTCTCGAACACTCAACCGCCCCGCGCCATGGAATCAGCACCGCCACCCTCAAGAAGCATCACAGGATGCCGACCACGGCACACACCCGCGCCGCCATCTACATCAAGGAGGCAGCCGACTACCCCGACGGCGAGAACTCCAAGGAACTTCAAACAGAAGAATGTGAAAAGTTCTGTCTTGCTCAAGGGTTCGAGATCACCACCCGCTACTACGACCCGCCGGAAAGCAAGCACCAGTTCGATTGGATGATGAGCGAGGCCACCGAGGAAAATCCACCCTTCGACGTCATTCTAGTCTGCAAACTCAAGAACTTCTCCTAGTCCCTAGACGAGACCGTGTTCTGCCGAGCCAAGCTGAAGGCCAACGGAGTAACCCTACTGTCCACCGCGGAAATCTCCATGTAGAGCAGCAGCCATCACCACCGGCAACCCCGAACTCGAAAACCGCCCGATTCCTCCAAGGAGGCACACCGTCAATGGAAACGAAACTAGGGGTCGTCACCCTCGAACAGCTCGGCCAACCACTAACCCATCCTAACCGGCCCCGCCGAGATCCCGAGCCAAGCCAGAGGGAGGAGAACCCCCTCAAGGTTCCACCCACCAATAGGACAGCCATCTACGTCAGGAACCTCCCAGGCGACCAATACCCAGAGCAGAAACTCCAAGATGATTTACGGCGCTGCCGCGAGTACTGCACAGAGCAGGCGCTCGAGGTCGTCATCGAGTATTCCGACCCCAAGGGAAGCTGGAAGGAATTCCATCAGATGATGGCAGTCGCCACCGGCCGCAGGCCCCCCTTTGACAACGTCGTGGTCTCAAGCATCAATAGCCGGTTCGCTCCCTACCCTGCGTACAACATGGATTGCCGCGAACACCTCCAGAACAACGGCGTCACCGTCAGGCCAGTGCCACCAAGCGTGTAACGCCAGCAGGTAACCCCCGATCAGCAGAGCCAAGAAAGGGAGAGGCCCGGCGTATGCCGGGCTTTTTACTACCAAGGGCCATCACCTATAAGCAAACGGAACCACGCCGCGACGTTCGGGACGCTGCACCAGACAACCACAGCCAACCCCCTTCTGAAATCGGCCTGAGACTCACATCTCAACCCGTTGTTCACGACACCATCACACGAGATCAGGCACGTTTTCACGCCGGTTTCACACCCCCTCTTGCGATAATTGAGGCGAATAGACGCGCCAAGGAGAAAACACGCATGCGCAACGCCAGCATCACTCACGCTTACAGGATCCCGGCCATACTGGCCTTCCTGGCCATCGCCGCGATCCTCGCATTCACCACTATCATGACCGTCTCGGCCCAAGCCGAGGCACCGGTCTGGAAAAACGCACCAACCGGGCTGAACGTGATGGCCGGAGACCAAGCCGGAAATCTCGAAGTCGCCTGGAACCCACTACAACCAAACGGCAAAACGCTGTCCGATTACCGCGTGACTTGGGCGCCGGACGGCGAGTCCTTCCGACCCAATTCAGAAACTGACTGGTACGCCCACCCGACCACCAACGAGGTGACGGTAACCGGCCTCGACGGCGGCGCAACGTATCAGGTCAAAGTACGCGCCCGGTATGACGACAACAAAAAGTCCGACTGGAGCGACGTAATCTCCGGACAGGCCGGCATCACAACGAACAGCCCCGCCACTGGTCAACCAACCATAGCCGGCACGGCAGAAGTTGAGGAGACCCTCACCGCAGGGACTTCCGCCATCGCCGACGATAACGGGCTCACGAACAC
Organism: Dehalococcoidia bacterium; assembly: GCA_963665155.2. Lineage (GTDB taxonomy): Bacteria > Chloroflexota > Dehalococcoidia > Lucifugimonadales > UBA3495 > UBA1141. Next base: position 1,217,782 of record OY761986.2, read on the forward strand.
CGTATTCAGCCACCAGTGGGTGCGCAGCACCAGTGGCTCGGATGCCGACATCACAGACGCGACCGGTTCCACCTACGTGGTCACCGACGCAGATGTAGACAAGGCCATCAAGGTTCGCGTGAGCTTCACCGACGACGACGGATACTCGGAAACCCTCACGAGCGACGCCACAACGTCAGTGCCTCAGACTACCAGCACAGAGGGTGATGACGGAAACGGCGTACTCGACACCTGGAATCTCGTCCCTGCCGGGCTCAATGCGGGAGACGAGTTTAGGCTCATCTCCCTATCGTCAACCAACCGCAGCGCCACCTCTTCCAACATCGGCGACTACAACAAGTTAGTCCAGGACCTGGCCGCCAACGGCCATGATGACATCCAAGCGTACAGCTCGGGGTTCACCGCGGTCGGCTGCACCGCAGATGACGATGCACGGGACAACACCAATACACGATTCACCAGTTCCGACAAGGGCGTACCCATCTACTGGATGGGTGGCAACAAAGTCGCGGACCAGTACCAGGACTTCTACGATGGATCCTGGGACGACGAAGCCAACCACAGGAACGAATCAGGCGATGACGGACAGGATATGTCCCGAGACACGAACCGACCTTGGACTGGCTGTAAACACGACGGCACCGAAGCCGTCTCGGCCTCCCTCGGTGAAGCTAGTGTCACCACTGGTGTACTTAACTCCATCGTCCCCACTTCCGGCCCGATCGGCAGTAACTTTACCGTGGACGGACGTACCAATCGTCCCATGTACGGCCTTTCGGAAGTGTTCAACGTCATCGGAGGCCCGGACACGTTGAGCGACCTCACCCTAGAGGTCTCGCCCGGCGGGGAGGCCATTACCCTCAGTCCGTCTTTCGACGCAGACACTTTCACCTACTCGGCGACAGTGGCCAACGAAATCGACGAGGTTTCGATGACCGCGACGAAGGCCGATAGCCTAGCCGCGGTAGTGATCACCGGCGACAACGACACCAACACGCCGGACACAGCCGACCTGGACCTCGACGTCGGGGCAAACACCCTGACCGTGACAGTGACGGCCGAGGACAGTTCCACCACGAAGACGTACACGATCAACGTGACGAGAACCGCCGCCCCGCCGCCGGCTCCAACCGACTGCCCAGCCGAAGCAACCTGGTGTTCCACCATCAAGGTTAGTTACGTCACCGGAATATCAACCGGGGTCACAACAGAGTGGTGGGGATATGCCGAGGAACATCACTACGGAGATCTCCGCTCAACGGAATTTACCCGTGGCGGCACCAACTACACGGTGTATGGGATCTATCGGATCAAGCACTCGACCACAAGCACGATTACGAGCGACACCCTGAACATCTCCGTTACACCTTCGCTACCCGACGGTACGACACTGAAACTCGGCGACCGGACATTCGCCGTCAACAGCGATAGCGCCACTGCGAACGACGGACGGGAACAATGGGACGTTGCAGCCAGCCCGGTCAACTGGACAGACGGCCAGCACGTCACTGCCAGCCTGATACTTCCCGGCACTGCCGACGAACCAGAGGAGCCGACCAACCTCATGGCCACCGCACACGGAGAGAATCAAATTGACCTAGAATGGCAGGCCCCCACCAACAACGGCGGCACCATCATTTCGGGCTACAAGATCCAGCACTCACCCGACGGCAACTCCCCCTGGACCAACATCACGAGCAACACCGGCAACACTGACACCACCTATTCACACACCAGCCTCAACCCCCAGACGACGGGATACTACCGCGTCTTCGCCATCAACTACATCGGGACCGGCCCCGAGTCGAACGTCGCAGACGCGACCACTCGCGCGTTGGATACACCTAGCCAAGTGATGGGCGTGGTCATCACGGCGAGCAATAGCACCCTGTCAGTGGAATGGGCACCCGTAAGCGACGCCACAGGCTACAAGGTGCAGTGGAAGTCCGGTGGCCAAAGGTACAAGCCCACGCGGGAAGCCTCGATCATATCCAGCTCTACGCCCAGTTACGCCATCAACGGCCTGAACAACGGGACGGAGTACCAGGTACGAGTCATCGCCACCAAGACGGGCGCGAACGATGGACCGCCGTCGTCCGACAGGACAGGCACCCCAACAAACCTCTCACCCACCGTCACATTCGGGCCCGGCAGGTTCACCGCATCGGAGAACGGCCGTACCGCGACAGTAACCGTAGAGATAAGCGTAGCGGTAGACGTCACAATCCCGTTGCGCGTTCAACGCCAAGATGGAGCCAGCAGCGCCGACTATTCCGGCGTACCCGGCAGTCTGGTATTCGCGAACGGAACCACGGTACGCTCGTTCACCGTCACGGCAGTCGACGACTCCGATAACGACGACGACGAAAAGATCAGGATCACGTTCGACGACCTACCAAACGGTGTTCAAACAGGCGCCCGTTCTGCCGTGAACGTCAGACTCGAGGATAACGACGACGGAAACAGAGCACCCAGGTTCGGCATGGACGAACAGATACTCTATATGATCGAGAACACTCCCCCGAACCAGAACGTCGGTAACCCAATCACGGCCACCGACGGCGACGGAGACACCATCACCTACACGTTCGGCGGCCCCGACATGGACCGTTTCACGTTCCTATCCTCAACCGCTCAGATCCGAACCAAGGCCGGTCAGACTTACGACTACGAGACGCACCAAGAATTCGTCGTCAGGGTAACGGCCGATGACGGCAACGGCGGCACCGCGACCGCAACTCTGGTCATCAACGTCGTGGATGTGGACGAGGACTAGCCGCTGACAATGCCATGACGTCCCGCACCAACATGGCCAAGGACGCATAGCACAACAACTGGCTAGGGGCGGCGCCACTCAGGTGGTACCGCCCCTCACTTTGAGCCCTACGGCCCGCACGTTTCCGCAGACTGAGGGTCGGCGGATTCTTCATCCGCAGCGCCGGCCAATTCGGCTGGCGGTTCTGCGAACAACTACACTCCAAACCGCTAAAGCAAAGGAAATGCACGAGCCCCAGCACCCACAGACCAGCCGTAGCCCGAGCGCGAGGCGATGGGCGAAGCCGCCATCGTCCTCGGCGACACCACCGTCGACATCCAACTGAACGACAGCACCCGCTGGAGGAACGTCCCTACCGCCGTTTGGAACTACAAGCTGGGCGGCTACCAGGTCCTCAAGAAGTGGCTGTCCTACCGGGAAAGCAAGGTCCTTGGCCGCAGCCTGCTGCTGGAGGAGGTGCGGCACTTCACCGACACTGCCCGGCGTATCGCGGCGATCCTGATGCTAACGGCACGGCCGTGACTCAGCACCAGTCGGCTGATGACGTACACCAAGCCCAAGACCATCCTTCAATCCCCCGTTGCATAATGTCGGCAAAACATCCCGCCACGTGGCACGCACCCAATACTGCCCCGACCGACAACCCGTGAGGGAGAAGGACCATGTCAACCACATATATTGCCGCGAGCACCTCCGGAAGAACGGCGTCATCGTCAGGCCAGTGCCACCAGGCCTGTAACGCCAGGAGGCAACCACCAGGGCAGGACAGCCGAGAAAGGGAGAGGCCCGGCAGACGCCGGGCCTCTTTACTGCCAAAGACCAACAGGGATGAGCTACTCGCTCCCGCCCCAGCTATCAGCCCCAGAAAGGACCCAGGCGCACAGAAGGCAAACCCAGTCTGGCGACCCCGGACAATGTTGTAAACCGCGACGCCGCGGAACGACAACCGGAGGATGCCTCAATAAACACTCACCGGCTGACAGCACAAACCGGAGTCCACAGGACCGCCAGGATCTTCCTGGCGATAGTAATAGCACTCACTCTCGCGGTGCTGCTCGCCTGCACCGCGGCACCATCTGACCCCACGCCTGACATCCAAGCAACCATCGCAGCGGGCATCGCAGCGGGCATCGCTGCAACCAAGGAATCCGACAAGTCCATCGAGGCTATGATCACAGCTCGAATGGAGCAAACCAAACATACGGACCCGAAATCCACGAAGGAGCCCACTCCTAATATCGCGGCTACCATTACAGCTCGACTACAGGGACACAGAGGAGTCGCACAGGGCATCGCTGCAACCAAGGAACCCAACAGGTCGGTCGTCACTGTTCACACAGTTCAAGTGAAGCAAACCAAACATACGGAGCAGAAATCCACGACGGAGACCACTCCTGATATCGCGGCTACGGTTACAGCTCGACTACAAGCACCCAAAGAGGCCAAGCCGACATCCACCATGGTGCACCAAGGCACCTCAGAAAATCTCTCCGGGTCAACATGGCGCGGCATCGCCATAGCACCCGAGAACCGCTGCTCACACTATGACGCAGACGCCTACCGCTACTCGCCATCCGTGGAAGCCAAGATCGTCAAAAGCCAGGGCGGCATCTACGGACCCTATACCGGGACATGGTTCGCAAGCACCAAGCAGACCGACATAGAACACATCGTCGCCCGCTCCGAGGCCCACGACAGCGGCCTCTGCGCCGCCAGTGCGGCAACCAGAAAGAAGTTCGCCTCCGACCTCCTGAACCTCACCCTCGCCTCCCCCAGCGTCAACCGCCACCACAAGAGCGACAAAGACATTGCCGAATGGCTTCCTGACCTGAACCAGTGCTGGTATGTCGACCGCACCCTGCAAGTGCGCCGCGAATACGGCCTAACAATCGACCGCCGAGAGGCCGAAGCGGCCGAGCAAGTCCTCGCACTGTGCACAACCACCGACATGCTCTTCTATAACCGGTGAAGATCACCCGCCAACAATCTCCCCCTGGCTCCCGGACCTGACCCAGTGCTGGTACGCCGACCGAACCATCCAAGTCCGCCGTGAATACGGCCTCACCATCGACCGCGCCGAGGCTGACGCCGTCGACAGAATCCTGGCAGGATGTCACTCAACCGAGATGGTCGTGCTGGCGCCCGGAACCTCAGCAACTGCTACACCCACTCGAGCTCTTCCGTCATCACCCACGCCTGACCCGGGCGTAGACGCCCTCGTCCTGTAGGACGACAACGGCAACGGCCGCATCACCTGCGCGAAAGCACGGGCCCACGGCATCGCCCCGGTCCGACGCGGGCACCCGGCTTATCAGTACATGCGCGACGCCGACGTGGATGGGGTAGTGTGTGAATAGCAAAACCTCCACAGCAAGTAGAAGGCCCCGGAGCACCGCACCGTAAAAAGGAGACAACGGGTCAGGTTACAACTCCTGCTAGGAAGCAACAGCGGCCAGGAAGCAATGCCGGGTCCCACGCGACGGAGGAGTCAGGGAAGAGTTCCCCCAGAACATGATCTCAAAGGCACGCGACCAGACAGGAGACACATTTGAAATCCGTAAGACTGACTCTTTAGGAAAAACAGATCTCACAGCCCTTCGGATACGTGTGCCTACGCCGAGTCCGATCTGACATGCGAACATCCAAACGACCGACGTCCTCCAAGGGAATAAGGCCGTCACGTCGCAACCTAGAAGAGGGGTAAGGAACGGCGTCCGATTGCGCGAATTCCTCCACTTCATGCCACGGTATCCACCCCTGACCGGAGAACCGGTCACTAAGGGCCTGCTGAAGAGGAAGCCCATCCTGCAACAGCGACTCGAAAGACATCTGGTGGGCGTGGACACCGCGCCAGACAAAGTCGCCACCTGGCATAACCTTCCAGATAGCTGACTTCATACGGTCGCAACCCAACAGGTTGCCTGTGGCGAAGAAAATCGTGTAACGCAGACGCCTGTCCTCACGGAGATCGAAACGGAGCACATATTTCGCGCCAGCACTCCGGAGCTGATCAGCATAATACGAGCAAACAGCAAGGTGTCGCCCATCCGAGTCGGGGAGCTCAAAGAATGGCTCCCAACCAGGACCGCCAAAAAGTGAACTGAGCGCAGCTTCAAAATTGGGATGAGAGTGAAACCGGTTCATGGACTCGTACATGAAAGAGATGTACACCTCCGAGGACTGATGCGCCAAGATTCGCTGCACCAAGCTCATAGGAAAGCCGTCCACGCCAAACGGGTCGATCATTGCGAAACACGGAGGAAGAGCCCTACGCCCCTCTTCAAGGGTAGAAAGACCACGCCCAACCACGTCCTCAAAAGTCCCAGGACGTATACGGACGTCGTAACGAGCGCCAATCGACTCAAGGTAACGATCCACCACGATTTGCAGATGCTCAGCACGTTGCCACTCAGCCTCCACGAAGAGGTAAGTTACGCGAGCCTCAGGTTGTCTCGTCAACTCGGAAAAGACTCGCAAGGCGATGAGAGGAGAACCAAGCTGACCGCGGGAATACTCGCCAGGACCAGCGAACCCATCAATGAAAAGCAGACGAGGAAACCTGCTGGCAACAATGGGAAACCAAGCTTTGAGATACTCCTCGAGGACGAGGTGCTTACCCAACGTGTGATCGCCCAATGGCCAGAGAACGGACTCAGTATCCAATTGACATTGCCTCCGTAAAATAGGTGATGAAGAGGAATCTAGTCACCTTGGATCAAACAGCCTAGTGATCTCTAACCGAAACACCCAGAGACGCCGGCACCTTAGATTGTTTGCACTCAGGACCTCTCAAGAATTGCCGGCATTTCGCTGTATTCCACACCCTCCAAATTACGACCACCCGACTTGGGGCGGAACCCGCCCCACTGCTTGAAGAAAAAGGGAATACCATTGACCCAACAAAGGTCCCGGACCTCGCATATCCAAGGTCCTTGAATAGGACGAGCACCAGGACCACTTTCACCGCCGACGATTATCCAAGAGAGGCCCGAGACATCGAATGGTCCCACACGGTCCAACAAGGGTTCCATCGAAAGAAAACGTATGGAGACAGGGGACTCCTGAAGATGTCGAACCCGGACCAAAGCAGAGCGATCTTCAACCGAAACACCACACCAAATATGCGGCGGAGCCATCGAGTCCCCATACCTAACTCTCAGGTAATCCCTCATCAGGGAACTGCGCTTGGTAAGAACCTGATAAACATGCCAGTCCGCTTGTTCCATCACATCGAAGACACTGTCGACGAAGTCCAAAGGAACCTCTTTGTGGAAAAGATCACTCATGGAGTTCACGAATATCATGCGAGGGCGCTTCCAACGGAGAGGCTGCCCCAGGCGCTCCCCACGTAGCGTCAGGTCGAACCCCATCTCAAAGGGATGACCAGGAACTCCCCGGAAACGTTCCGCAAACCGCTCAGCGTAGCAGTTGTCGCACCCCCGAGAGACCTTGGTACACCCAGTGACAGGATTCCAAGTTGAATCGGTCCACTCAATGGCAGAAGTTTCAGCCATAGGACCTCACAATAGCCTCCAAAGATCGTCGGCATTCGAATGCCAAGACAATAACAAATTTGATGGACACCAACGGAGCATGTAGACGTAGCTGTAGGAAAACGATACACCAGAAAAACAATTTCACGCTAGGAGCAAATGTCATTAGGTCCACAAGGAGACGAGAATCGCAGGGAACCTAGCGAAAGGCCCGAGCAAAACGGAAGCCGAGTATGTTTCACGGTTCGACCAATCAGGTCAAAACCTGATACCAGTAGGGAAGCTCCTACGGGATGCACAGCGCCACTAAAAAGTGTGCGGGGCCCGCGGTAAGCGCAACATAGATCGACAGGGAAAGATCGCCGATTCCCAATTCCGTCGGTGTATGATAGGCCAGCCATGGCCAAGTTACCACACATAGAAAACTATTACGCCTATCTCGACGAACTGATCATCGTCGGCGGTTCGGACAACGAGCTGAGCATCCGCCCAGCCTTCCAGAACTGCCTGGCTGCCTACTGCGCCGCCCACAGGGACAAACTGGTCCTAGTGCCGGAGTTGGCCACAACAAAGGGCACGAAGCCCGACGGCACCATCCGCGACTCCCTCCGCATGACTCGCGGATACTGGGAGGCAAAGGACCCCCACGACAACCTGGACGCGGAGATCCTAGAAAAGTTCAACCGCGGCTACCCACGCGATAACATCCTGTTCGAAGACTCCCGCTTCGCCGTGCTGTTCCAGAACGGTGAAGAAGCGATGCGGGTGGACATGACCGACCCGGGCAGGCTACACAGCCTCATCAGCCTGTTCCTGAACTATGAGCTGCCGGAGATCGGGGAGTTCCGAGAGGCCCGCCAACAGTTTGCCACGGACCTGCCTTCGGTGCTGGAAAACCTGAGACAGGCGGTGGCGGATGCCGAGGTGGGCAACGAGGCTTACCGGGGAGGCGTCGCCAAGTTCCTCGAGCTGTGTCACCGCAGCATCGGCCCAGCGGTCACCGAGGCCGACGTGCGGGAGATGCTGCTGCAGCACATCCTGACCCAAGACATCTTCCAGCGAGTTTTTGGTGAAGTCCAATACCACAGCGAGAACAACATCGCTCGCCAACTATCAGCCCTAGAAGCCACGTTCTTCACCGGCGATGTGCGCCGGCAAGCCATTGACCGGCTGCGCGTCTACTACGGGGCCATCGGTCGCGCAGCGGACGAGATCGCCGAATACTCCGAGAAGCAAAAGTTCCTGAAGGCGGTCTACGAGGACTTCTACAAGGCGTATAACCCCGCCGCGGCCGACCGCCTGGGGGTGGTCTACACACCTAACGAGGTGGTGGACTTCATCATCCGGGGCGCGGACCACCTGCTACAGAAGCACTTCGGGCGCCGCCTGGCCGACGAGAACGTGCAGATCCTGGACCCGGCCACCGGTACCGGCACCTTCATAACCAGCCTCATCGACTACATACCCGCCGACCGGCTGGAGTACAAATACCTGAACGAGGTCCACGCCAACGAAGTGGCGATCTTGCCCTACTACATCGCCAACTTGAACATCGAGTACACCTACAAAGAGCGGACGGGCAAATATCTGGAGTACCCCAACCTCTGCTTCGTAGACACGCTGGACAATATGGACTGGCAACACGCCGGTGCGACGGGCGGTGCCGTGACTCGCCAGGGCGCGTTCAACCTGGGAGGGATGTCGGAGGAAAACTGGATCCATGTCCAAGAACAGAACGATAAGACCATTAGCGTGATCCTCGGCAACCCGCCGTACAATGCGACCCAGAACTATTGGAACGACTTCAACCCGAATCGCAAATACCCAGAGGTTGATCAACGAATACGCGAAACTTACGCTAGCGCCAGCACTGCTCGCAATCTTCATAAACAATATGACATGTACAAGCGCTTCATTCGCTGGGCTTCTGACCGCCTGGCCGACGATGGTATTATCGCCTTTGTCACCAACAGAGCCTATTTGGACACAAGGCAAGATGACGGGTTCCGGAAGCTTGCCGCCAAAGAGTTTAGTAACCTGTATGTCCTAGATCTCGGTTCAGACGTTCGGAGAAATCCCAAGATTTCTGGCACAACGCATAACGTGTTCGGGATTCAGACCGGAGTAGCAATCGGCTTCTTTGTAAGACAGAATTCCAGGCTTGGCCAGTGCAACATTCACTACGCCAGGCGCGAAGACTCAGAGTTAGCGACAGCAAAGCTTGACTATCTCGGTAAGGCCAATCTGGATGAAGTCACTTTTTCTGAAATCATTCCCGACGAAAAAGGCAATTGGCTCAATCTGTCCAATAGCAACTTCGATGAACTATTCCCGCTTTCGTCGAAAGACGGCAACGACAGCCGAAACTCGCCAGATTATTCAGGACTGTTTCAACTCACTTGCCCGGGCGTTGTAACAGCCCGAGATGAATGGGTGTACGATTTCCAAGCTGCTAACCTTAACCGAAAGGCGAGATTCTTCTCCAGCACCTACAACCGATTCCTAGACAACAAGGACAACTCGTTTGACCCGGTGATCAAGTGGAGCCGTAATCTGCGCCGGCACTTCGAAGGTGCTCGCAGGATAATTTTCAGTGAACAGAAAATTACTTCGGCCCTTTTTCGACCATTTGTGTCCAAATGGTATTTCGCCGACTCGGTCATGAGTAACGACCTCACTGGCCATTACTTCGAGATGTTCGGATCTGATTTGAATCGTCAGAATTCCGTTATTTTTATTAAAGGGCCCACTGCAGAACATTTTTCGGTGTTGTCTACTAACAAAATTATCGACTTCAAGAGTGGTTTCACGGGCAACGGCGGTACCTTTTGTCTGCCGCTTTACCGTTATACAGTGGAGGGGGAGCGGGTCACCAATATCACGGAAAGGGGCCTGCGACAGTTCCGAGAGCAGTACAGTGACGAGGCCATCAGCGCTGAGGACATCTTCGCCTACACCTACGCGGCGTTACACGACCCGGCATACCGCAAAAAGTACGAGATCGACCTACTGAGAGAGTACCCGCGGCTGCATTTCCACGAGGATTTTGCGGCGTGGGCGTCGCTGGGACAGGAACTGCTGGAACTGCACATAGGGTTCGAGTCGGCCGAGCCGTTCGGCTTGAAGCGCCTAGAAAAGAAAGCAGAGTCAGGAAAAGCGGTGCTAAGAGCAGACAAGACGCGCGGGGCCATCATGCTTGACCAGAATACTACCCTGACAGGGGTGCCCGCTGAGGCGTGGGAATACCGCCTCGGCAGCCGCTCTGCCCTGGAGTGGATACTAGACCAGTACAAAGAGAAAACGCCCCGCGACCCCACGGTCCGGGAGCGTTTCAACACCTATCGCTTCGCCGACCACAAGGAGCAGGTGATTGACCTGCTGCAACGCGTCTGCACAGTAAGTGTTGAGACAATCAGAATTGTCGACCAGCTGAACCTGCTGTCGGACATCGACCCAAACTGAGAACGACCCACGAAGACCCCTATGTCCCTCACAAACCTCATGAAATCAGCCGCCGGCACCCGCCCCTTCTGTAACCAGAAGGCCGGCATCCTGTCCCGCGAACACCCCGAATGCCGCCGCATCCACCAAGCCAGCTGGCACAAGATGGTGAATCTCGCCGCCCAAGCCGCCGGGTCCCCCGACTTCGACGAGAATCAACTGCGGCTCACCATGGCCGCCGTCGCTCAGCGCTCCTACGGGAACGGCGACACCGTCAACCAAGCCCTGGAAACAGGCTGGAAGCTCGGCGTCGACCACTCCATGGCCGACGGCATAATCACCCAAGACGAGGAAACCCTGCTCAGGGAGTTCCGGGACCACCTTGCCCTTGGCAGCGATACGGCCGACCCAAGCGCAATAGGACAGCTAGACAGGGCATCCCAGGACCGGCTGATGCTTGACGCAAGGCTCGCCGCCATAGCCGTATTCGACGGCGGCGCCCACCTCCACAGCCTAACCGAAACCCTCCGGCAGCCAAACCTGAGCCAAGACGAACAAACCATGCTGCTGGTCCAAGCCTGGGAGGCCGCCGTCGAGGGAGCGCTGGGGGACGGGCTATTCACGCTGGACGAGGGGAATTCCCTCACCCGGTACATCAACCACTTCAATCTCACCCAAGCCCAGGTTGACGCCAACGGCGTCCACAGAAGCCTGAGCAGAGACGATTGCGAAATTAAAAATCCCGGCCCCAAAACAGCGGGTTGCCCCCCTCCCACATCCCCTGAGAGGCCATCAGTGCCGTGGGAACCACCCATCATCCGCAATGATGGCAGGCAGGCAAAGCTATGACATAGAAACGAGAACGGCCTCAATACAACCGCCAGCAGTCTACCACCGACGTCCAGCGATCCCGTTTCCGGGTTCCGTACTCGATTTGTTGTAACAGGCCCTAGTATTACAACGACGGCTCAAGGCGAGATGTGGGGTGATGCCCGCGGTGAGCTCGTCCAGCTTCTGGCGGCTGACCACCTGGTGCCGGATATTGTGGAGTTGGGTCAGCACGGACTCGAGCTGGTCGTGCTTCTCCTGGAGGTCTGTCGGACAGCCCGTCGGGACAGCTCAGGTTCGCGGCCGCAGCTGGGCTGGGCACTGTTACCGTCGCGCCGTAACTGCCGTAACTCCGGTACATTCGTTCCGCCATCACCGCGCAATCGGCGGACGACGGCTCCCGGTCTTCCTCCTTGCCCAGAACTGCGGCGGATCATCGCTCCCCTCCCGTTCGGGAAAAAATAATTGTCGTGGTGAGTGGATTAGAACCACCGACCTCCAGATCCCGAACATTGTGCACTAGCCACTGGGCTACACCCCGACTATAGTTTGGGTGCAGCACGCCAAGAGCGCATTCGAGGAACCCGGTCGAGACTGGTTACGTACCATCGGGCAATCCAATGGAGAACAACGCCGTGACAACTCACAATACCCGGAGGAGTCCGCCTGTCCTCACACTGATAGTCTGCCTGATGGCGATGGTCCTTAGCTGCGGAGGGGCGGATGAAGCATCTGAATTTCAGTTCGCGGAACTGTCCGTCGAAACATCTGACCCTCAGTACGTTGAAAACACGGTGGACGGTTCCTCCAGCGATCATTTTGCCGGTGGCCCGGTCCGCCTACTCGGCCAACGAGGGTCGGCAGGCGCAGCGGGACCACCAGGCGCCGATGGCTCCAGCGACGATGGGACGCTCCGGGTTGCTCGGGCGGCTACCGCGGCCCCGCCCGCTGCGCCAACGGCCGCTCCCGCTCCCGCTCCCGCTCAGCCAAAGGCCGTGCCCGCCTCCGGGGACCCGGACAAGTCCGGGTCGTCCGACTCCTCGCAGGGCCAGACCGCCCGCCAACTCATCGTGGAATCTTGGTTCGGCCTTGAAGTAGACGACATCGACGCCGCGGTTCGCCATGTTGAAACAATAGCGACCCAATGGGGAGGATGGCTCGAATCGGCCGAGATAATTGGTGAAGCCGGCTACCGCTCCGCTTCCGTCCGACTTCGCGTGCCCGCCGACCGCTTGGAGAACGCCCTGCACGCGCTTCGTGGCCTGGGCCGGGTCGCCGATGAGGGAGTATCCTCCACCGACGTTACGGAACGGCTCATCGACAACGAGGCACGCCTGTCCGCCTGGCACGCCCAGGAGGAACGCCTTGTCACATTGCTGGAAAACGCCCCCACTGTCGAGGACATCATCCAGATCGAGGAACGCATTGCCCAGGTCCGCTCCGACATCGAGCGTGTTGAAGCCACCCAGCGTAACCTGACCGATCGCGTCACCACTTCCCTCATCACCGTTAACCTGCGCCTACCGGCCCAGTTCGCTGCCGATCCTCCCCACGGTGTGCTCCACCTGTCGGTGGGCGACCCCTCCACAACCGCTGACGCAATAACCGCCCGCGTCGCTTCGCTGGGTGGTTACTTGGGCGAAAAACGGGAATATGAAGAGAATCGTGGCAGGGTCGTGGACCTGGTCGTCTTCGTCAGATCCGCCGACTTGGCACAACTCATGGACTACGCCGCAACCTTGGGATCTCCATCGGGGAGGCAGTTGAACTCCGTCGGCCCGTCCCCAATCAACGGCGTTCCCAACGCCCGTCTCACCTTGGGCATCCGCTCCAACGTCGACCTGTACGCATCGTTGTCCCTGTCGACGGCCCATCCCATGGACGTGGCCGGACAAATTCGGGACCAAGCGGTATCCCAGGGCGGGTTCGTCGAGCACTGGAACGAATCGCGCCGCGATGAACGCCAGCACGTCAGCATGGAATTGGTGGTCAAGGCATCCGACCTGCGCACCATCATGGACTTCGGTGCCGGTTTGGGCGACATCAAGGGTTGGGAATACAACGCGGCCGGTGAAAATCCGGCCGTCGATGCTCCCAGCGCCCGCTTGGCCGTGTCAGTTTCCTCTGAGGAAAAACTGCCTGACGTTTGGATAATCGCCGTCGTGCTGGCGGTCGTCATCGTCGGGATCTGCGCCGCCGTGGTCGCCCTGCTGTTGTATAGACGCCGCCGTACCAACCCCGCCGGCGCAGTTCAAATGCTTGAAACCGATGCTACCGGTTAGCGATTAACTGGGTGAGGGCGTAGCCCCTGTGGGTTCCAGTGGTCTCGACCGCCGACCCGGGAGAGACCCCTCGCCTGATGGAAGAGGAACAGCCTCACCTGGTGCTGCTCGACCTGATGCTGCCCAGCTCCGACGGCATGGAACTGATGCGGGGCATCCTGGACAGAGCCGACGTGCCGGTCATCTTCCTGTCGGTCTACGGCCAGGACGAGGTGATCGCCAGGGCCTTTGACCAGGGAGCCGTGGACTACATCGTCAAGCCCTTCTCGCCCACCGAGCTGGCGGCCAGGATCAGGGCCGGCCCTGCGCAGGCGGCTGCCGCCCGAATCGGTCGAGCGCGCCTAACTGGAGAAAATCAAGAACCTTCATACGAAAGACACAATAGCAACGGAAAACTGCACTACTCGTGGGCGGCGAATCTGGATGCCAGCATGTTAGCTGGACTCCCGACTAAATTAAGATGTCACGCCGTGACCGCTGGGGCGGACTCACCAGTTAGTCGCCTCTGCACGGCCCGAAACGCGGGCGTATTGATGCTTTGTACAAAAGCCAGTAACCAGAAACCAGTAACGACAAGATTGGTGCGCCGCCACCTGTGGATGTCGCCCGGGGGTTTTTCAATGTCTAGGCGCGACAGCGACAGTGAAAAAGTCCCAGCCGCGCTATACGACCGCCTCACAGATACGCCCACCTACGCGGCTCGAATGTACAAAGTCCAGCCCAGGCAAAGGGAAGAGGGGAGCGGATGGCGGAAACTTTCCAGGACCGTCTCGTAACCGAACTGCAGCTGACAGGGGCGAGCAGCATCGGGGAAGTCAACAGCGTGCTGGAGCAGTTCCTGCCGCGATTCAACCGGCGGTTCCGTGTTCCCACGCAACACCCTGAACCTGCATTACGGCCCCTGGACCCGGAGCTGTGCCTGGACCAGAGCCTGTGCTTCAAGCACCGCAGAAAAGTGGCCAAGGACAACACGGTGAGATTCCAGCTGCGTACCCTGCAGTTGCTGCCGGGGCGGGAACGTCCCAGCTATGACGGGGCGGCCGTGGAGGTCCTGCAAGGACTGGACTGGACTGGCCGGCCGGCCGTCTGTCTGTCTGTCTGTCTGTCTGTGCAGCATGAGGGGCGCATCATCGCGTCTCAGGAGGCGCCACCAGTTCGGTATTTCTCCGGAACGGCCACGGAGCCTCCGCAAGTGTTCCTGTCCCGACCTTCGCTGCCCACGGCCTGGGAGAACGCTGAACACTCAGCCTGCTGATCATCGACGAACTGGGCTGCGTGCCCCTGTCACCCACCGGGGCGGAACTGCTCTTCGAGGTCTTCAGCCAGCGCTACGAGCGGGGCTCAATCCTGGTGACCACCAACCTGCCCTTCGACGAGTGGACCGAGGTGTTCGGATCGGAGCGTCTGACCGGCGCGCTGCTGTACCGGCCCTGCCGGCCCAACCAGAGTTAGTGGCCGCTTACCTGCTGGAGCTGGCAGCAGAGAGAACTCGGTGGCCACCATCCGGCTGCACAAGGCAGCGCTCGCCGCCATCCACCGCTCTACCTGCGTCCAGACGGTCACTCCTCCACCTCTCCCGGCGTCTCCGGCTTTCCCATCCAGTAGCCCACACGAGGCTCGGTGAAAATGTACTGAGGCGTGTCCACGTTGTCTCCCAGCTTGCGGCGAAGGTTCTTGACGAAGGTGCGTACGGGCTGAGAGTCGCCCGGGCGTCCAGGCCCCCAGACCCGTCTCAGCAGCTGATCCCTTTGCACTACTTGACCCGCATTGGTAGAGAGCTCGAGGAGCAAATTGTACTCGGTCGCCGTCAACTTCACTGCACGTCCGGCCACCGTCACGCGGCGCTCCGAGTAGTCGATTGTCAGGTCGCCCAGCACAAAGGGTTCCAACGGCTCGACGCGTCGAGGCCCCGCCCGCCGGAGCAGGGCCGCCTTAATCCTGGCCACCAACTCCGTCGGCGAGAAGGGTTTTATCACGTAATCTGCGGCTCCCATCTCGAAGGCACGCTCAACTATCTGGTCCCGGCCGTACGCCGACAGGAAGATCACCGGCATGTCGACGAACTCGAAGATGCTCTGCATCAGCTCTATGCCGTCGGTCCCAGGCAACATCAGATCGAGCAGAGCCAGGTGGGGTTTCTCCTTCACGACGAGGCTGAGCGCCTCCTCAGGGTCGGCGGTTACGATGGCGGTGTAGCCCGCCCCTGTGAGGATGTTGCGAACATGCCTGAGAGCCAGCGGATCGTCATCGACGGCGAGAATGCGAGCCCCCTGGGCGCCGGCCCGCCCGGGGCGGACGGAGAGGTGGCCCGTCCCGGGCGGGCCGCCTGCCTCGTCCTGGTCGGCGAGGGGAAGCGTGAATGTGAATCGTGCGCCCTGGCCCTCCCCTTCGCTCTCGGCCCATATGCGCCCCCCGTGGGCCTCAACTATTCCCTTGCAGATGGCAAGGCCCAGGCCCGTCCCCTCAATCTCCCGACGCCGAGCGGATCCCTCAATGCGCGAGAACTTCCGGAAAAGATGCGGCAGCCGCTCCGCCTGCACGCCCCGGCCCTGGTCGGTGACCGACACCGCGACGTAAAACTCCTGCACCTCCGCCGTCACCCAGATGGGGGTGGAATCATGCGAGTGCCTGGCTGCATTGGAAATGAGGTTGCTCAGCACCTGTCCAATGCGCCGTCTGTCCGACATTACAGAAGGCAAGTCCGCCGGAAGGTCTATGCGCAGGTCATGCCTGCCGCCTCCGCTGAGGAAGGCATTCCTGGCGCGGTCCACAAGTGAAGCCAGGTCCGAAAGTTCGGGCTCGACCGAAAGCATACCCGTCTCGATGTGTGCCACGTCGAGCAGGTCGCTGACCAACTCCCGCATCCGGTCGGTCTGCTCGACAATTATCCGATTGAACTGGCGGATCTCCGCGGGGTCCAGGTCGGATGAGGCATCCAGCATGGTAGTTGCCGAGCCTCTGATGGCCGCCAGCGGCGTGCGCAGTTCGTGGCTGACCATGCCCAGGAACTCGGCGCGCAGCCGCTCCAGCTCCTCCAGCGGCGTCATGTCCTGCAGGGTAACGATCACCGACTCCACCTCACCCCGCTCCGAGCGGATGGAAGTGGCATTGATCAGGACGGTGAACCTGCGGCCGTCGGGGACCTCCATGACAATCTCCTCCGCCCGCACCGTCTCGCTGGTGGCCAGCATCCGGGCCAAGGGGAACTCCGCCAGGGAGAACTCGGACCCGTCGGCCCTCCGGATGGTCAGCACCTCCAGCAGCTGCTCCACGGGATGGCCGGGGGTCCGCAGGCCGTCCAGGATCCGCAGCGCCTCCCGGTTGAAGGAAACCGGAGTTCCCCTGCTCAGGTCGAAGACGACCACGCCCACGGGGGAGGTGTCGATCAGGGTCTCCAGGTCGGACCGGGCCCGCAGCTCATCACGGTACCGACGGGCGTTGGCGATGACCAGCGCCGCCTGGGAGGCGAACATCACCAGTGTCTCCTCATCTTCCTTGGTGAACTCCTGACCGGGCTCGCTCTTGGCAACGTTTATGTTGCCCACTGCGGTCCCCTGGTGCCGCAGCGGGGCGGCCAGGAAGGAGCTTACCGGCACCGGCGCGCGGAGGTCGGGAAGGCCCATCGACCGGACGTGACCGGGGAAGTCCCTCACCCGCAGCGGGCCGGGAAGGCCGCTTAGGTACTGGAAGAACTGCTGACCTGCGGGCAGTTCCCACAACTGGCGGGCTTCATCGGGGGTCAGGCCGGAGACGAGGAATTCCGCCACCTGGCCCGACCCGTCCAGGGTGGTGATCAGGGCATACCTGGCCCCGGTCAGGGAGCGGGCGCTATCCAGGACGCCCTGCAGCACCGAGTCCAGGTCAAGGCTCTCGTTGATGCGCAGGCTGGCCTCGCTGAGGCGGGACAACCGCTCCCGCAGGGCCTCGATTTCCCGGCGGAGGTCGCCGTCATCCTTCATTGTTGTCCCCTCCTGGTTCGGGCTGGTGCACCAGCCTGCCCCATGCAGGCCCGCAGTTTGGCACACTGTAAGGAAATACATCTAAATTACACGTATAAATAACCGCAATAACATGCTGACTACATTATACAAGAGGGCAAAATACTCCCTGGCTTACGCATAACGCCTGCCGATTGCCCTTGCCCTGGACCGGGGCAGCTGACGCCATGGCCTGCCCGGCAGGGCCGAAGCTGGGGCGCCGCGGCTGGAGAGCCGCTCCCGAGAAGAGAACAGAGGAGGAGGTGGGCCGAACTGCCCCATCCCCTGCGGCGCGATACGCCGGACCTGATCCCCGCGATTCGGGGACCCCGGGCGCCATATCCGTTCCGGCAACCGGCGTCCGTGCCCTCCACTTGTATGCCCGAGTGAACTGGAAGGCCGACGACGCGGGCGGGTCCAGTGGGATGGAAGAGTGCGCCTCTCGGATCAGATGCACAACCGGATCTTTGCCGTCCTGGCCGTACTGTCGGCGGGACTGGAACATATTCCCGCCCAGGGAAGCGCCCCCACGGTCTCGACGGTTGCCATCACCTTCAATCCCGGCACGGACAACCACAGATGCCGTTGGCATCCTCGAAGATACCGTGGCCCCACGAGTGCAGCAGGCTGCCGGAACTGCCGTCGATTCGATAGGGCGGATTGGCACTGGGGGTGAACACATGGACGCGGTCCAGCGAATCGACCGTAACGGCGCCTACCAGGTCCCCAGATCCAGTTCGGTTTGAGGTCTCGACAATCCGGGACCAGCTCGTAGGTGCGCTCGCCCGCATCGATGCTGACCATTGGCTCCTCCACCGAAACTTCTGCCGCAAGTATACGGGCTCCTCGACGCCTCCCGTTGCGGTGCGTGGGTCACTCCGGACTGCGCTCGCCGAGGCCCGAACCGGCCTTGCTCACCACTCCAGCCTCCATCACCGCCTGCATCAACCCCCGTAGCGCTTCTCGCAAGAAGTCGAGGTCGAGGGAGAGATCCCGGCCGTCAGACCGCCGAACTATCAGGAAATTCAAGAAGGTGCCCGGCGGCATCGACACAATACCTACACAGTATCGGGCTTACAACACACAGATGTTACACGTAGTGATGCTGTAAGGTGTCGTGTACATCCCGCAACGACGGGACGGAAGTCTGTTGCATTCGAAAGATCAACAAGTAACAAGCGGTTGGAGCTCCTCCGCTTTGGGGAAGGGAACCCCGTCAAGACAAGAGCCACAGGCGCTGCCGGAAACAACAAGGAGTCGCACGGGATTGCAACCCGCGGGATACTCCGGCTAATGCCAGCGTACAGCTATCCGTCCCGCACCATGATGGTTGCCGTCGGCTCGTTCCACCTCAATCCTTGCCAGTCAGCCATTCCTCGGACGGGCTGCTAGCGGTGCCTTGGGGAACGCCCAGCCTCACACCCATACCGGGCGCCCTGGGGGAAGTTACCGACATGGATGATTGCTCCGGTGGACTGGTGAGCAACCAGCAGGCTCCCGCGGCGCTTCATGACCAGCCGCCAACTACCGAGTGAACTAAGCCGGGAGCGCTGACGAGTACTCGTCCTATACCCAGGAGACGCAAACGCCCACCCAACCACGACCACGCAACTCAGGGGAGGCATGAACCGGTTGTAGCAAGAGTTGCAGAGCAAGGTCGTCGCCAATTTCAGATGTTTACCGTACCGGACAGTTTAACCGTGGTCGAGGGATTAAAGATCGTACGAATAGCGGCCCGGGACGTCCTTTTCTGTAGAAAAGATATTTTAGACACGCTCAACAGCCGATACCAATAATGAGGGGAAATCACATGACTTTTGATAAGCTTGTCAAACCCACGATACTCGCAACAGCCGTTTTTCTGGCACTTTCAGCGATCGTCGTGACGTTGCTTGGTACGGGCGTAATGCCAGTACAGGCGAATGACCCAAGTGCGGATGCACCTTCGATTTCCATAAGCCTCACTCCTTCGGATACGGTCCGACAAGGCACTGAAATCGCAGTCAACCTCACCATGAGAGGCTTGGAACCGAACCTGGACACATCGACGCTGATGTACAAGTTTCGCGCCGATGTTATTGACCACGACTCGTGCGAGAGCAACTCGGGCTGGTGGCCCAATGGGATAAGTCTGGTAGACGACGAGCCCGAAAGGCGATGGGTAACCGTCTCGCCCGACTGTCCCGTCGGAAACTACACCATCAATGCCACGCTATCCGACAGTCTTGACAATGAACTGGACACGGCGAGTGCGACTTTCAGCGTCGTAGAACCTTCGCTTCCAACAGGAAGCTCAATTGTTAGCAATAGTGGATTTGTCGGTAACCCTTGCACGGAGGAAGGAACCGCTTCGATGAAGGAAGTCTATGGGATAGACTTTCTTTTTCTCGAATATTGCCGTGAAGACACGCTGCCCTTCGGGGAATCAAACAGCGAAGCAGACATCAGTCTCTCCTCCTATCATTATGACGGTCCCCACAATACCCTTAGGACCGTTGGGTTACCCCAAACTCCGACCTTGTCGGCGGCAGTGTCGGGTAATTCGATCACCCTAGCCTGGAGCTACTGGTTCGCCAGAGAAACGAGCCGGTATAGCACTGGAGGGATGCCGGATAGTTTCATCATAGAGAAAACGTGGACCGACGCGAATGGCCAGACGAGCAGTACGGAGATTTCAGTACCGTACGTGTCCTACCGCTTGGCCGCATACGACTTCTACACAGACACATCGGTCGTAGAGGGGGTGCCCTACGAGTACACGATAACCGGCTTGAACCAGCAAGGAAAGGGGGAAACATCCCGAAGCGTGACTGCTACGCTGCCCGCCGGTTCGGGCTCGTCCACCGCGCCAACCAGTGCGCCCTCAGCGCCGACGAATCTCGATGCCAGCGTAACCGATGAAGGCATCGCGCTCAGTTGGAACGCCCCCGACGACAGTGTGTTCGGGTATGAAGTCCGCCGGCGCATACCGGAACTGGCCGACGGGGGCATGCGGACTTACGTCGATTTCACCCACAAAACAAGCTTGGTTGATGCACAAGTTGACCTTGCAGCGCCCTACCGGTACGAATACGTGGTCAGTGCCATCAACATCAACGGAGTTGGTGAATCGACCGATAAGGTTGCTATTTCCCCGGCATCGACATGCGCCACGGATTACTCGAACATGCCAGCCCCCACCTCACGCCCAGACGCCCCGGGCAACCTTACGGCGGCTCAGCAGAGGAGCGGCGGTATTGCGCTCAGGTGGGATGCTCCTGCCGATCCGACTGTGTCCTCATATCTGATTCTACGCCGTTCTTTGAGGGAGCAAAACTATCAGAAAGACTCTCTGTACATTGTCGGAAGAACATTCTGCAAAACCGACACCAGCTATCTCGACTCGAGCGCCGAAGACCAAGCACACTATCGGTACAGGGTGCGAGCGACAAATGACTTCGAACAAGGAGGCATCTCCTGGTGGTCGAATGTTGCGGACCTCGTTACCTACACGCCTGCTGATTTGGACCTCGGCACCAACACGCCAGCTAGTGGAACACCTTCCATCAGCGGTACCGTTCAGCTGGGGCAGACGCTGGCGGCGTCTACAACGGGCATTACTGACCCCGACGGCACGACCAATGCGTTTTATATTTACCAGTGGATTGCCAACGACGGGACCTCCGATTCGGACATTGCGGATGCGACTGCCAGCACCTATACCCTGGTTGCCGCAGACGCGGGCAAGACCATCAAGGTGAAGGTTACCTTCACGGACGACGGCGGGCATGAGGAGACCCTCACCAGCGACGCCACCACTGAATTGATCGCAACCGTGCCAGGCGCTCCGGGCAACCTCAGCGTGTCGGTGAACGACACCGATAAGCTGGACGTTTCCTGGGATGCCCCTGAGAGCAACGGAGGTTCGGCCGTCACCGGATACAGGGTGCAGTGGAAGGCGGCTGCCAACAGTTGGGACACCCCAGCGGACGTGTCGGAAACGACTGTGACCGGGACCAGTCATACGGTGACCGGCCTCACCGACGGCGTGGAATACACGTTCCGGGTGTTTGCCGTCAACACGGTGGGAGACAGCTCTGCCTCCGAGGATGAAAGCGGAACTCCCAGGGAAACCACCGCTCCCACCGTCTTGTCGGCGACCGTGGACGGGGCCACGCTGACCCTTACTTTCAGCGAGGGCTTGACCGAGACTCCGCTTCCTGCGGTGAGGACCTTCACGGTATACAGTCCGGTCGGGGCGACGACCATCACCATAGTCATAGGTGTGGACTCCGTAGCAATTTCTGGGAGTACGGTGACCGTGACCCTGTCTTATGCCGTGCCATCCACGTACGACACGTGGTTAGTAAGCTATACCGTGCCTTCGGACCCAGCAGCAGCGCGTTTGAAGGACCTTTCGGACAACCCGGTAGCGTCATTCACCGGCCAGGCGGTGACCAACAACACGGCTGCCGCCCGGACGCCGCTGACGGCCAGCATCCCTGACGAACCAAGTTCCCATGACGGACAATCGGAATTCACCTTTGAATTGCAGTTCAGCGAGGAGCCCAAGGAAGACTTCAGCGAAAATACGCTGCGGGACCATGCGTTCACGGTGACCGGGGGCGAAGTGAAGGGAGCGCGTAGCCTGGTCAGTGGCAGCAACGTCCGTTGGGAGATAACCATCAACCCTGCCTCCAATGGTGACGTGACCATCGTGCTGCCCATTACCACCGACTGCACCGACAACGGCGCAGTATGCACCGGGGACGGGACAAAACTGTCCAATCGCCTGGATCTGACCGTCTCCGGGCCCGCAGCTGAGCAAAGCTCCCAACAGCAGCAGGAGAACTCTGCGGCCACGGGGAGCCCGACCATCAGCGGAACTGCGCAGGTGGGGGAGACACTGACCGCGTCGACAACGGGCATTACCGACCCCGACGGGCTGACCAATGCGTCTTATTCGTACCAGTGGATTGCCAACGACGGGACCTCCGATTCGGACATTGCGGATGCCACGGCAAGCGCCTATACCCTGGTTGCCGGAGACGCGGGCAAGACCATCAAGGTGAAGGTGATCTTCACCGACGACAACGGCAACGACGAGAGTCTGACCAGCACGGCGACTACAGCAGTGATTGCGGCCAACACATCCGCCACCGGAGCCCCGACGATCAGCGGTACGGTCCAGGTGGACCAGACACTAACGGCAGATACGTCTGGAATCGGGGACGCCGACGGGCTGACCAATGTCTCCTATTCCTACCAGTGGATTGCCAATGACGGGACCTCCGACTCGGACATAGCGGATGCAACGTCCAGCAGCTACACATTGGTTGCCGCAGACGCGGGCAAGACCATCAAGGTGAAGGTGGCCTTCACTGATGACGCGCAGAACCAGGAGACTGGAACCAGTGCTGCCACCGCAGCGGTTGCGGCTGCGGTTCAGACGCCGCTGACGGCCAGCATCCACAGTGAGCCTGCTTCCCACGATGGACAGGATGCATTCACCTTTGAACTGCATTTCAGCGAGAATCTGGAAGGCTTCAGCTACAAGACCCTGCGGGACCACGCCTTTACGGTAACTGGGGGAAAGGTAGCCACGGCGGGGCGACTGGTCAGTGGCAACAATACCAAGTGGCGGATAAAGATCGGGCCCACCTCCAATGGTGACGTGACCATAGTGCTGCCCATTACCACAGACTGCGCCGACAACGGCGCAGTATGCAACGGGGACAGCAGGAAGTTGTCCAATCGCCTCGAACTTACCGTCTCTGGGCCTGGATCTCAGCAAAGCTCCCAGCAGCAGGAGGAGAACTCCCCGGCCACGGGTAATCCGACCATCAGCGGAACTGCGCAGGTGGGGGAGACACTGACCGCGTCGACAACGGGCATTACCGACGCCGACAGGTTGACCAACGTCTCCTATTCCTACCAGTGGATTGCCAACGACGGGAGCTCCGACTCGGACATTGCGGATGCCACGGCCAGCGCCTATACCCTGGTTGCCGGAGACGCGGGCAAGACCATCAAGGTGAAGGTGAGCTTCACGGACGACGGCGGGGATGAGGAGACTCTGACCAGCGCCCCGACCGCAGCGGTGGCGGCAACCGTATCAGGCGCTCCGGGCAGCCTCAGCGTGTCGGTGAACGACACGGGAAAGCTGGACGTATCCTGGAGTGTCCCTGGTAGCAATGGAGGTTCGTCCGTCACCGGATACAGGGTCCAGTGGAAGGAGGCTGCCGACAGTTGGGACACGCCGGCTGACGTGTCCGAGACCACTGTGACCGGGACCAATCACACCGTGACCGGCCTCACCGACGGCGTGGAATACACGTTCCGGGTGTTTGCCGTCAATTCAGCGGGAGACGGCTCTGCCTCCGAGGATGAAAGCGGGACTCCCAGGGAAACCTCGGCTCCCACCGTCTCGTCCGGAACCGTGGACGGTGCAACGTTGACCCTCACTTTCAGCGAGGGCCTGACCGAAACTCCGCGTCCTGCGGTGGCGACCTTCACGGTAAACGTGGGGGGCAATCAGCGCGGGGTGAACACCGTAGCGATTTCGGGGAGTACGGTGACCTTGACCCTGGCTTCGGCCGTCACATCCACCGATGATGTGTCAGTAGGCTATACCGTGCCTTCGGACGCCGCAGCGGCCCGGCTGAAGGACCTGTCGGACAACCCTGCGGAATCATTCACCGGCCAGGCGGTGACCAACAATACGACTGCCGCCCAGACGCCGCTGACGGCCAGCATCCACGACGAAGCCATTTCCCATGATGGACAGAAGGAATTCACCTTTGAACTCCGGTTCAGCGAGAATCTGGAAGGGTTCAGCTACAAGACCCTGCGGGACAATGCCTTCACGGTGACCGGGGGTAGAGTGGAGGGAGCACGGAGGCTGGATCCGCCCAGCAACATCGAGTGGCAGATAAAGATCAGGCCCACCTCCAATGGTGACGTGACCATCGTGCTGCCCATCACCGAAGACTGCACTGCCGACGGCGCAGTTTGCACCGGGGACAGAAAACTATCCAACCGGCTGGAAATCATCGTCTCCGGCCCCAACGGATAAGCCAACCTGGCCGCGAGCGCATCGTCAAGCAACGAGGCACACTGGAGTCCAGGAGGCCGTCGTCTAATGGGCGACGGCCTCCTGCATGAACTTAGAATCTGAAGGACAGGGTCCTCCGCTCCTTTACCCTCCCCTGGTTCAGCGGTCTCCGTCCAAATCAAGAGGGATAGGCACAAATGCGCAAGAGATTGGAAACTATCTCAGAACACCGATGGGCCGATGATTTCCAGTCCGACGCCCTTGATTCCAGGTCCTCAAAAAGTGGCTCTCCTACCGTGAGCGACGAGTCTTGGGCCGCCCGCTGACGCCGGCGAGGTGCGGCACTTAACCGACACGGCGCGGCGGATTGGAGCGATTTTGTTGGAGATGGCGGGAGAATAGGGCGTGCAAAGACCGGGATAGATCAAGCATGGAGAGTGATGAAGCATGACAAACAAAGTTCAACAATGTCCAATCTGGGGTGTGGAGGACGGATTGGACGCGATTTACCTTCCCGGAACCGGAGAATATCAGGTAGATAATTCTCCCCGCGCCGGCGGGGCGTACATTATTCCCCAGCCGTTAGTTGATTCAGATGTCAACTATATGACGGTTGCACAGAAGGCGCGGCTTACCACCTGGCTGATCAGCCACAGGTTGCAGGGGAACCTACAACCGACCATCACAGGACAAGTCATCGACTCTGTAAAAGATAAGCCCGCCCTCCCGGTCCATGAGCGGGCAGAAAGGCTGCTTCGCTATATCGCGCAACACATTGGCACTGTAGGGCAGACTCTCATTCTAGGGCCTGAAGACCTTGCGGCTTACGCTTGGTCTGAGTCAACGGAATGGCATGAGATAGTCTATTGTTTCGCATACTTATTGCAGGTGGGCTTGGCGCGAGGGAGAATCGGAGGGGACAGCCTTTACGATTGCGAAGTTTCCGTTGATGGCTACAGGCACATCGCAGAGCAGGCGGGTAACGTTGACTCTTCCCAGGCGTTCGTCGCTATGTGGTTCGGCGACAGCATAGCCAACGCTTATGAAGATGGCATCGAAGCCGGAATCAGGGACGCCGGTTTCAGCCCCCTCCGAATTGACCGGAAGGACCATATCAATAAGATTGAAGACGAAATCATTGCTGAAATTCGCCGCTCAAGATTTGTGGTCGCAGATTTTAGTCAAGGCGACGACGGGGCCAGAGGCGGGGTATATTACGAGGCCGGATTCGCCCATGGGCTTGACTTGCCGGTAATTTTCACCTGCCATGAGAAATCCCTGAAGGATTTGCATTTCGATACCGCACATTACAGCCACATAGTTTGGGCGGATCACGCAGAATTGCGCGAAAAACTGAAGAACCGCATTCTCGCGGTGATTGGGCAAGGCCCAATAGCGAACCATCCTGCCTGATCCACCCCGGTCCGAATCCTAATCATTCGCACTGGGAAACGGGCGCGCAGTCGCAAATGGCCCACACCTGGCCGTGGGCCTAGTACCGTTTCCACTTGAATATGCCTTATAGCGGATACCCGTTTCACCTGTCCGTCATTCCCGCCTGCGCGGGAATCCGGAGTTGGAAGTGACTTTCCAGTATCGACAAGACCATCTGGAAACGGTATTAGGCTATCACCCGCTGCTGGCCGTGGCCGCCGGCACCGGGGACGTGTTGATGTCCCGGCTGCACGAGGGCCGGGCCAACACTGTTCGGGGCGCCGCTCACTTCCTGCGGGAGACGGTGGGACGGGTACGCTACGGCGGAGCCAGGGGACAACTCACGGTGCGGGCCGACAGCGGTTTCTATACCCACGCCATCGTCGCCGTCTGCCGCCGGATGGATGTCCGCTTCTCCATCACCATCCGCCAGCACGCCAGCCTGCGCAATCTCATCGAGGCGATACCCGAGACGGACTGGACGCCCATTCCTTACTGGATGGACGGTGCCGCCGATGTGGCCGAGACCACCTACACCCCCTTCCAGAGTGAGGCGGACGCCGCGCCGGTGCGGCTCATCGTCCGGCGGGTGAAGCCGACGCCCGGTTCCCAACTGGCCCTCTTCGCCACCTACAGCTATCACGGCTTCATCACCGACCGGGACGGAGAAACCCTGGAGCTGGAGGCCGATCACCGCCGCCACGCCGAGGTCGAGAACGCCATCCGAGACCTCAAGTACGGCGTCGGGCTGAACCACATGCCGTCCGGCCGTTTTGCCGCCAACGGCGCCTGGCTGGCGGTTCAGGTGATGGCGCATAACCTGGCTCGCTGGACAGCCCGCATCGGCTTGGGTGAGCAGATCGTGACCACCAAGACCCTCAGACGACGGGTCTTCGCCCTGGCCGGACGGCTCACCCGCTCGGCACGCCGCCTCACCCTGCATCTGCCACAGCGCTGGCCTTGGGAAACCCAGTTCAGTCGCGCCCTGACCCGGCTGCGAGCCATTCCACTCCCAACCTGACGGCGCCCGTCCGCCAGTGCCCCCAACGTCCCCTCCAACTCGCGCCAGTCCGGTCCGCGAGCGCATCTTGCCGTGTCCTATCCCGCCATCTCGCTCACCACACCCACTGTAGGCCGCCATCGGCGTCCCCAAAAGCGCCTGCAGACCGTCGCCAATCCCCCATCTACCCGAATTCGAGCCCGGACCATCCGCGTCTGTTACTTCCTCTCCCCCTTCCAGTGTCCTCTCCCCGTCCATCCCTGTCCATCGGTGGATTCGGGCTAACACGAGACAAGCTGGCGGCGAGCGGAGTCCGCCTACTATCGGTGAAAGAAAAACTGCCTGGCGACTAGAGAACAGGCGAACAGCTGCCATCGGTAGGCAGACAAAGAACCAGGCCCGGCGAAAGCCGGGTCTTTCCTTTTCCTGCGTCACAAAGGGGCCCAGACATTTACGAAAGGCCAAGAACCCTATAATCTGCAAGCGAGGAAGAAAGTGAACCAGACCATAGTCATGCCCATAGGGATCATCGAGGAGCCAGCGCCAGCGGGCGCCACCTTTCGGCTGACCCCCCAAGGGCAAAAAGCAAAACTCAGAACCGACACCCAGGTGACCGTCTGGCAGTACCACCCAGAGCAACTGGCCATGGCAAAGTACGCCGGACGCATCATCCAAGTCGGGGATGAAACCGCGACCTTCGCCATCCTCCGGGCGGAGGTGGACGAGAGGTGGCCTGCGGAAATCAACCCACTGGGGCCAGGGGCCCCTGTCTACCTAGCCCAGAGGGGATCATTCGAGCCCGATATTTCCCAAACGGCCACCACGGTACATCACGACGCGCCAGGCGACCGCCAATGATGCTTCAACGTCAGTCCACAGAGGCGATTGCCTCCACCTGTGGTATCCTGAATCCCAAGCTGGACCAAACCCCCGGGACGCAAGCTAAATTCACTCTGGACAGCAATCGGGAACAACCGGTTATCGACGGAGAAACCCGGGAGGTACGCCAACCATGACAATGACAGACCGGAACCCCATCAGCCACCTCATGGACGGGATGGTGAAGTGCCGACACTGCGGCACGCCGCTGGAGACGGACGGAGAGTCCCTCAACGAAACGCCCAAGTACGTGTGCACCGCCAAGAACGATGGCTGCAACACCCCGGACTTGGAGGCCGAACCGTTCAACCGCCTCGTGGCCCGAAGGGCGATACACGCCTTCTTGAACCCGCAGAATACCGGGAAGGTCTTCACTATCATCCACGACGAGGCGATGAGCGAAGGCAACGAAAACCTCCGGGCCGCGTTGGACTTGCAACAAACTACGCCAGAACCTGACGATGAGCCGCCTCCCCACGGGGAAGACCGAGAACCAACGTTCATAGGACTCCTACACGGGCAAGAAATCGCCAACGAGTTGCCGAATTCGTTCGGATTCATCGTGCTCACCGGGCCAGCCCTCAGAAAGGTGGAGGAGTATTCTCTCAACCTGGACACCTATCTGAGACCCAGCAACATACACACGACCAA
This sequence comes from Dehalococcoidia bacterium, assembly GCA_963665155.2. Lineage (GTDB taxonomy): Bacteria > Chloroflexota > Dehalococcoidia > Lucifugimonadales > UBA3495 > UBA1141. Next base: position 1,246,576 of record OY761986.2, read on the forward strand.
GGCCATCATGGAGATCCTCATATCGGAAATCCTGGTGGGTCCGGACTCGGCAACAATCCGCTACAGCCTCCCAGTGCATCCGGGCGGCTGGCCCGAAGCCAGAACTTCCGAGGAAGTGCCCACCAGCTAACTGCAGGCCCCCTATGCCCCTTCCAACGCCGCCAAGACGGTATCCGATGAGTCAGCCCACCCGGTGAAGACGTAGCGAGGCCGGCCCGAACCCACCGTGCGGGACCTGGCCCGCACCCGTAGAGCCAGCCCGCGGAGCACCAGCCGGTAAACCGCCTCCACTCCCAGTTCGGCCATCATATCGGAGTGCATCGGGGCGACCACCACCTGATGTTCTTCGCCTTCAGGGAGAGAAACGTCTCCGCCAGTGATCCTGAACTGCACCCTTGGATTCACCGGAAACAGTCCAAGAAACTGCCCGGTAAGCAGCACATCAGACTCCCTGATGTATTCAGACCCCAGCCGCTCCTGACTCCGTCTCACCTGCTCGGAATCCTGGAACCGGAACTCGCCCCCATCAAAGGACAGGGCGCACACCGCGTCAGCATCGGATACAACCTTCAGGAAACTCTGAATCGCACGTAGAGCACGGCCGTCGGAGGTGTCAACAGCCTCAGCCAGTTGCTCATCGGTCCCCACGGACGCCTGCAGGATCCGCTTGACCTTATCCACGGCCACCTCGACTGCCGTGGACTCCCCGTACATTACAGACTGGTCCGAAGCCTCACGAAGCTGAAACCCGAAGGAACCACGAGCGACGCCCGTGACGAGAATTCGGAAATCATCAGACCCAGGGACAGGTCCAGTTGACGACAACGGCTGACCCTGGGAGGCACCCACCAAGGCCACGGCCCTAGCGAACAGGGAAACCGCGTCACCGCAAAAGTCGGCCCCAATGCCATAGTCCCCGACCACGGGGCCACCAGTAAACACCAAGCGGGCCTGCATCATGTGGGGCGAGAACCCTTCATAGGGCTCAAGCTGTCCCTCAACCTCCCCGAGACGATGCTCCAAGCCGGAGCGAGTGATTATGCTGCCCTCTGGAGCGCGTGCGATGAGCTCGCTCAGGGCAGCACGCTGTGAAAGCAAATAGCGGTGCGTAGTCGGATCCATCTTCACCCACCTCCTTCAGCAGCCATTTCCTGTATCGCCTGCCAAGCGCCGGGGTCTCCTTCGGAAGCCAGATCCAGTTCAATATAGCCTTTCCACCGGTGCTCCCTCGTATGCGACCACACGCTGTACCAGTAAACGGCATTCCGGATGGCGAATAGAACCGTCTCAGGCCGGGCAGGGTCCATGGCAACGATGTATCCGTCTATGGAGAAATGCCTCTTAATGTAATTCCAATCGAAAATATCCCCGTGAGACCGATAAAAGTCCAGCTCGCTGACTCCGGCCGGCAGGAAGATGAAACTCACCACGTCAATATCGGCGGGCGACCTCCCTCTGGTACGCTCGACATCCTCAACGAAACTCCCGTTGACCCACTGGAAACCGGCGCCCACACCCGCTTGTTGGAGCAATGCCCTGTACCTCAGGAGACCGCTTATCAGGCTACGACGTTCAAAAGACTGACCGAACCTGTAGACAAATTCCGGCAGGGATAGGGAATAGGGGGACCGTTTCGAGGAAACGCTATCAGCCGGGTCATTCCCGGGAAGAAATCCATCGCCAGTCCATTCCAAGAGGGAGTCCCAACCAAGGGCCATAGAACACGCAACCCTTCAGCCCGGAGATTCCGGCGAGAGTTGAACGCAACACAAAACGCCCACCGTCACCTAGCACCGTCATTCAACATGAACACCGGGTCCGCAACCTCGCCCCGGGATACCCAGGCCAACCGCCAAAAGGCCGTCTCGTCCTCCAGCACCCTGGTTCCCGAAACCACCAGCGCCAGGAAGTTTCTGAAGGAGTACGAAAGCTCGTCCAGCGGATGGCCGTCCCCCGCCAACTGCTGCACCAGTTGCCTTTCCAGCGCCGAACCCGGAGGGATCGAATCATCCGGCAATCCCCGGACCAGCAACCCTTGCCCAGTACTCCGATATAGGTCCAAGGACTGGGCAGTCCAGTCCTCTATGATGGCGCCCAGGACCGCCCTGCTTATGAGCTGCAGAAGGCCGGAAGTGGGATCCTCACGAGACCCAGAACCACCGGCAGGGGGACCCTCATGACAGGGATCGAACTCTCTGCTGCTCATTTCCGACTTAATAACCAGCCAAGTTTCCGACGTACGAAAACAGAAACAGGGGAACAGGAACCAGGCTGACCTCAGGAGAAATTCTGTTATAATTTATTATAACTCACTCAGACAGAGCGGCATACCAACAACTGTCATGAAAAGGCAATCCACCCCAGATTCTTGCCAGCGGAGTTACCCCGGCAATGAGCGAACAGACGGGTAGAGAAGAGGACGTCAATTCCGGACCAGCTTCAGCCGTGCAGGAGAGGGACCGAAGCGACACCACAGGGCCGACCTCCCTCCCCATCGGGCCCGTACTGAAGAGACTCCGGGGTGAGAGGACCCTCAGGGAAGTGCAGAAGGCGACGGGAATCGCAAACAGCTACCTGTGCAACGTGGAACGCGGCGGCCAGCAGCCGGGCCTCAAGTTCCTAGGGAAAATGGCGGAGTACCACCAGACCGGGGTGGCCGATATCATCCGCCAGGCAGAACTACTGAGAAACAACACTGCCAATCCCGAGGAAAAGTTCATAGCCGACATTGAACGCTCCTACAGGTTCGTCACTGAGGACCCCAGGCTCCAGCCCTGGGAAGAGGCAGAAGAAACCCTGTCTATCGAGACCAAGAAGCGTGTGGTCCGGATGTACGAACGCCTGACCGGAAGACTGCTCCTGAAATGAACAACAGGCAACCCCGGATGGAATCGACAGCCCGCGCCAAGAGTCGCCGTTCGTAACAAAACCCAGGGGAGGGAGCGACCATGCCCGCCAAGAAGAAACAGGACGGGGAGCCGAGAAGGGTTGCCTTTTACATCAGGTGGTCAAGCTGGAAGCAAGACGGGGAAAACTCCAGGGAGGGACAACACAATGCCCTCCAAGCGTACGCGGATGCCACCGGGGGCATCTGCGTCGGAATCTACACCGACGAGGGCATCAGCGGCAGAAGAGACGACCGGCCGGATCTCAACCGTCTGATGCGGGACGCCCGCAGCCGGAACCGTCCCTTCGACGAAGTCCTCATATGGAAATTCGATAGGCTCGGACGCAAGGCCAGTTCCATCGACCGACGTGCGACTGAACTGGAGGAACTGGGCATCGCAGTCACCGCCGTCCAGCAGCCCATCGAGGGAAAGCCCTCCGTGGTCCGTTTCGTGAGGACCCTGCTCGCGGGCGTCAGCGAGTTCTTCAGCGACAACATGGGCGAGGATATCGCCCGGGGAAGGAAGACTTCCGCCAGCCACGGTGTCTGGACCAACAGCTCCATCCCGTTCGGATTTGTAAGGGAGTACCGCAGTGACAGAGGACGGATGCGACCCTTCCTAGTGCCCGACCCGAAGACGGCGGACATCATCAGAAGGGTGGTCCAACTGTACCTTGACGGCACTGGTGTCAGGAAAATTACCAAGGTTTTCCAAGAAGAGAACGTGCCGGGACCCAACGACAACCCATGGAATCCCGCCAGGGTCACCAACTTTCTCAAGAACATCGCATACGCCGGATTCATCCAGTTCGGGAAAAGGTCGAAATTTGAAGAGATGGAACTGCTGGTACCCGTACCCGAGATGGAAATCATAACCCTGGAGGAATACAACCGGGTCCAAGAGATAATGGCGTCTCATGCACCCAACATGAGGCACCCTCGGGAAGTCGCCAGCCACCATTCCCTAAGCGGACTGGTCTACAGCGACGGATGCGGTAGCAAGATGAGTCCCACAGGCGGAGAACGCTCCTACTATAATTGCAACCGGAGGCGTAACCAGACATGCCCCTCTTGTGAGACCCCCAATCCCAGGGCGGACCATCTGGACGCCGCAGTGATCGACCACGTGTTCGGGAAAATCCTAACCCCAGAGAATATGGACCAGGTCATTGACATCGTCGCCAAGGGCGAGACAGTGACCACAGAGGAAGTGGAAGAGGAACTCACCGACCTTCAATTGGAGATCGAGGGTCAGAAGAACGCCAGGAAGAAGCTGCTCAAACTGGTAGAGGATGAAGATGCAGTACCAGGAGACACTTCCGAGAGGCTGACTGAAATCAGGGAGACGATAGCCAAGCTAGAAGCGAACACCCTTAAAGCTAGGGCCAAGATTTCCAATGAGCGCTCTCTCACCGCCAACCCCAAGAAGGTGGCCGCCTACGCCAAGAGCCTGCAAACCTACCTCCGGAAAGAAAATATCGAACTCACCAAGGAAATCCTGCGCGAAGTGATAGTCCAAGTGAGAATCCGCCCAGGAGAGAAGAAAGACACTACGACCGTGATCATCCGGTACCGGATTCCAATGCCCCCACGGGAATGGAATGAGAACGCGGACGTGGAGGAGCTACTCCTGAGGAAGAATCAGCGCTCTTTGGAATACCCCGTTCATGCTGGTGCCGCCTGACACCCGGAGGATAACCGGCTTGTCCATTGCCGGGTCAACCGCCGAACGTACCACGCCTCGGGTGACGAAAAGAGCGTCGGCATAGGGCAGCAAAGGCCTATGGTCTTGGCAGGCGCTTCCAGATTTCTCGTCGGTCCCTGGAAGTAGCCATGGTCTATGGGCAAAAACATGCAACGACCATCGGGCTGAATCAGTCGCGCCATTCGGTTTGCCATTCCCCAATCCATGTTCACACCTCACATTTTTATGCATTAATGAGTAAAGGCTATTTTCTCTCTACGTCGGGCAAATTTGTGTCGATTGGCTCAATCGCCACCAAAAATTCGGAATATTCATCGTATCCATCAAGTAAGCTATCGAGCCCTTCTTGGCTTAGAACCCGAACGTTGATCTGAGGGTCATCAATCGATGGAACTGCGGTAGTAACTCGGTACCGCGATTCTTCCAAATGATCTCGGTCGGCACCAGTGATTGTGAATGATTGTACCGGTTCGCTAATTTTTTCTAGGTAGATCTTCCTCAATACTTCCAGGAGACGGACGCCAAGACCACCAAGGTCTTGGGCAGTGTCTCGGCTTACAGTTTCACCGTGCACAGCCCGGTTAGTAAGAGAAATTACTTCGTTTAAATAACCGGTAATATAACTCGGAAGTTGTCCATTGGACTCCAATCGCTGTGTCATTCTACCTATCGACATCGGCCGCCGCTCATTTTTTTTGACGGCACCCAAAAGATAGATGGCTCTGACAATTCTCTCTAGCTCAATTCTCAGTTGGGCCAGCCCGAGTTCCGGTTCTGAACTGATTCGCTCGAGTATCAACGAGCTGACTTGTGGTGATTCATCCTGAGATGACAACTCTGGGGTTTCATTTGCGGCTTTTTGAGCCAACTGTTGTGCATCAAAATCCAAGTCCGTACCACCTGGCAGCCTAGCACGTTTGAGCCTCTCTGATAGCTTAACAATCTCAATCCGATATATCATCAGCAAGAATACTACGGCTAAAGGCCACGCCATTGTCCCTAAAATAGTTTTCAGATATTCTAATACTAGCTCGCTATCAGCCATGTCTGCCCCGACTGCCCGGTGTTTTTTGATTAGGACATGTCTGACACGATGAGCTAAATTTCCACCGGCAGACCGCTCTTTTCCCATTCGGCATATGAGCCGTCGAACAACCTGACGTCATATCCTAGCCTCTTGAAGGCCTGATAACCCACTGCGGCCCTAGCGCCGATCTTGCAGTAGGCCACCACCGAGTTCGAAGGGCTAATATTCGCTGCTTCGAATATTTGGCGGGCCTTTTCGTCCGTGCAGACGAGATTGCCATCCTCACCCACCAAGTCTTGCCACACTACGCTAACCGCTCCGGGAATATGGCCGGGTTTGTCGTCGGCCTCGCTCTGGCCGTTGTACTCGTCCAGGGTGCGAGTATCCACCAGCTTGATGCCCGTCGCATTGGAAACATCGTCCAAGCTGGCCCTGACTGCCGGGTTAATCCGGGGCGTGAACTCCCGCGACGTTCGGGGCACCGGACGATATAGCACTTCACGGCCTTGAGATTTCCACTCATCGTACACAATGTCCATTATATAGACATCGTGCCTTCCCAAGTACTCTAATATCCAGGCCACCATTGCCGAGTTCCTGCCATCGTAGCCGTCATACAGCACCGGCGTGACATCGTCCCCCAATCCGGCTGCGCCGAACAATTCGGCAAACCCATCGGGGGAAAGCAGGCTCCCTTGGGAATCTCGAAGTTTCGGCGGAGGCGCATTAACTGCCGACTTGAGGTGACCCATGAGGTGGCGCATTGAATACCGGGTGTCGATTACCAAATACTCCGGATTTCCTATTCTTTCCGCGACCCAATCGGCGGATACAAAAGTGGTCATTTAAGCTCCCGATACGGTGATTGCAGAAAATCCGGGGGTAGGGCGGCGCACTAGGCTTTGATTTGGAGCAGCCTAGTTGACATTAGTGAAAATCGCATCAGTGTCATCCGTTCGCCCTGAGCCTATCGAAGGGTTCTTCCGCCGCAAATAGATCGAAGAGCCCACCAAGAACGGTCTCGGCGACCCTGATTAGATAACTACTGTGATGAAGTGAAAAATCGCAGGCTACTTCTGCCAGGTAATCAGCATCTGTCGAACTGCGGGACGCCACAATGAAACGAACCCCTCGGGACCTTTACGGTAGAACTCACTGAAATGCTCCCTGAGAAGCTCTCGCGCTCGTTCCCTGTCGGCTTGGTGCATCCACACTCCGCCCAGCATTTCTTCCACCGCGCCTTGCGGTGTTTGAGCCAGGCTAACTGGCACAGGAGCGCCCCCAATTGTAGTCTCCCGGGGCAAGACTACAACATCGGGCAGGATGCCCATCTCCCACAGCACCGGTAATAATTGAGTATGCCCGGGGGCTAGCTCCAAATCCTCGCCATACACCAAGCGGAATGCCTTAGCATAGTGGTTGGGATTAGGCAGGCTGGAAATGTTTATGATTACTCGCCGCCGAGTCGCCGAATCCAGTCTCCGTATAAATTCCTCTATGTCATTAACAAAGTAGGTGACGTTGGCTGCCAGCGAAACGTCTCCCTGAACTTGCTCTGGATCAAGCCAGTCGGCACGGATAAACTTGGCGTTGGCTATACCCGCCTCGGTGGCCGACGCCTGGAATTCTACGCCCATGCCGTGGGATGGATCAACGTTGATCACCTGTTGACACCGCAGGGCCATGGGCAGACTAAACCGGCCAGCGCCACCCCCTACATCGATAAAAACATCATCGGCCTCGACGTACCGAGCTATGGCATCGAAATTCGAGTCCATTTCCCGACGTGGGTTCGCCCGGAACATCTGGGCGTTCCGTCCGCCCCAAACGTCCGGTGCGCCGCCATGAGCCCGGCTCCTCTGAGCTACCACGGCGTCTATCATGGCGGCGTATTTTGCGCCAGCTTCTCTGGTGGGCGAATTGGAGGTCAATTTAACTGATTACTTCAAAGTCGGTTTCCACTTCGTTGGCGTGCCGCACTGTCTGGGTGACGGGTGAGCCTTCTACAGCCAGCCTAAAAATGTCCCGAAGAGTTTCTTCGTCGGCATCTGCCCTGACGAAGGCCTTGGCACTGATCTTGCCGTATCCTGGGTTCCCTTCGTCTTCAACACCGGCCCATTTGCGGATGTTGTCGAAATACCCTTCTACCGCTATCTCTAAGTCGTGGACTTTAACCTCACGTTTCGTCGCATTAACGATAAAACCAACCGTGATACAGCTACCCATGGCTGAAAGTAGTTGCTCGTGGGCGCTTGCGGCGACGTCGGTAGCGGTCAAATCGCCGGGCTCATCCATTTCTGCGATATGGTTCCTCATGTAGGCTTTGGCCCTCATGCCGTCTTGCCATACCACCCGGGACTTCCACGGGCCGGTAACGGCATTAAAAACCTCCGGATCCCTAAATGATTCGAGTACTTCCATGAGTTTTTCCCTGGGCAGCCCGTTAAGGTTACCGTCTTGAGTCATGATTATCTCCTTTATTTCCTATAATAATTATTGGGTAGTGATTATTGCGCTTTGGTGGTTGGGCCTGGAGCCATCTAGCCGAACTCGGCCCTGAGTTTTACTGCCGCCTGAGACATGACCTGAAGTTTCTTTTCGGCAATTTCGGGTGTGTTGACGTTCCGCTCAGCAAAGGTCCCGAATCCGCAATCGGGGTTCAGGTACACCTGCTCGGGGTCGAAATACTGGAGGATTTCCTTTACCCTGGTCACAATTTGATCCGGTGTTTCTATATCGTCGGTCCTAGGATTAACAACTCCCATACCGATCTCTTTCTCTTTGGCATATTCCTTGAATACTTCCATCTCGCCAGCTCTGGGCGTGGCGCATTCGAGAACCAACTGGTCGATATTCATCTGCATCAGGTGGGGGAGCATGGGCCCGTAATTACCCACCAGAAGCACATCTTCTTTCCGGCTCCAGTTGCCCCGGCAGACATGGACACCGGTCCTGATGCCGGTAATCCCTTCCACGGTCTCGTTCATCAACCGCACCGCAAACTCCAACTCTTCCGTCGGGTCCCTCCTCTGGGGCAACGCGGCGCACATGAACGTCTCCGTAGATTCCTCTCCGTAAACGGTCTGACTCAAGATGGGCTCATCGAACTGGACGAAGTCGCAACCAAGTTCTTTGAGGGCAAGTACTTCTTCCCGAAGGATGGCCACAACGTCTTTGGCCAATTCCTCCGGGGAATCGTAGACCTTGTCGGACAGGCCCTCAAACCAACTGGAACGAGTCAGCATATAGGGTCCTGGAATGGGGATTTTGATCGGCCGGTCAGTATGCTGCTTCATGAAAGACAGTTCGTCCAGTGATAGCCCGTTTTTCTTGCCCAATTTGCCCACGACAATGGGGCTCTTGATGGCGAAAGCAGGGACGTCCAGGGCCCTCAGCACCTCTTCCATTCGTGCCCGGTCCTTGGCGAAGTCAAGAAGGTCAGAGACTTTCATCAACTGCATCCCGGTCAGCTTATCCACCGCATAAGAATAAAAATTGTCCCGCCGCTGCTCTCCGTCGGTAACAATGTCGACCCCGGCTTCTTCTTGCGCCCGCAAGCAGGAAATAACTTCCTGGTCGGCTATACGGTCAAAATCAGCGTCGGACATTTCTCCGTTTTGCTTGGCCCGCAACGCCCTGATGAGCGAGGTAGACCTTGGCCAGCTTCCCACAGTCGTAACCGGAAATAAAGGTAATGCCATTTGGTTGTCTCCTAGAGTCCCGGTTTGACCGGGGAATTGTTAGCCGTCTCCAAGCAACCGCAATATTACGCAGCGACCCAAAGTACGGAGGATATTTCGCTGAACTCCCGCTTTAGCTTCGACCATGAATCTCCGCCGTCGTCGCTGCGGTACAGGTAGCCGTAGCGGCTGCCAGCGAACACGATCTTTGGGTCGGCGGGTTGGGCATTGACCACCCACATGGCGGTATTGGGTTCGACTGGCAAGGGAAGCCTGTCCCAACTTTGACCCGTGTCATTGGAGCGCATGATGCATCCTGTGCTGCCGGGTGTCGTGTCGCCAAAGGTCAGGAAAATGACGTTCGGGCTGCCGGGTTGCACATTGATTCCCCTGGGATAGCCCAGGTCGAAACTCTCGCGCACGCCAATGGACTTCCAAGTCTCGCCATTGTCGGTGCTGATGTAAACATCGTTGTTTACCACCACGACCACCGTTTTCGGAGGCCCGGCGGATACGGCTACGTTATGTATATCCAGGTTGGGGATGGCACCATGATTAATCGTTGTCCAAGTGTCTCCCCCATCGGCGGTATGCCTCAGGCCGTCCACTTCAATACCCACCCAGATACTGCTACTGTCGGTGGGGTCTATGGCCATGCCGGTCACCCGGGGCGTCCCCACCGCCGGGCAAGTTTCAGCGGCCTCCATTGAGGTCTTCTCCCAAGTTTTGCCGCCGTCACTGGAGCGTAAAAATACCGTGGGAGTGGGTGTTCCCGTCCCTGCGTACATCAGGTTGGGGTCCTGGCTATCAATTAGCAGCGACCACACGGTGTAGCTGTTAAGTGAATTTTCCAGAAGCTTCCAGGTTGCTCCTACATCGTCGCTGGTGTAGAGGCCTTTATCGCTGCCGGCGAAAATCACGTTGGGCTTATCGGGATGGACCGCCAAGCAACGGACCACCGCATCGGAATGCAGGCCCTGATCAATGGCTGCCCGCCTCCAAGTGTCTCCGCCATCGGCGCTGCGCAATACTCCTTGTCCGGATGTTCCCACCAGGATGGTCATATTTTCAGCCATAGCTCAGCCCTCCCATATTTTTAGCGCTAACAAGCACTACGTCCAAGTCTTCCAGCCTAAGAAAATACGTAAGATAGTTCAAACGTGGGCCGATACACAGTGTATCTTGGCTTCGAGAAGCCTACAAGCCCTTGCTTGTCGACCTGCCGGGAGCGCCGCTCTAATCGGCCTCAATCAAAGGTCCTGAACAGGTAATACGCGCCAATTAGCGTGATGCCGCCAACGGACCCCAGGGCCGTCACCGCCATTAACATTCCGGCGCCGGCATAGGCTTGAGTTTTGCGCCAGCCAACCATTCCCAAGCCTACGGCCACGTTGGCCCCCACCAAGCCGTAAATCGCAACCGACAGGGCGGAATATGCTGGCAAACCCGCCGGTACCACCCAGGAAACCAGCGCCCAAGCAGCGGGCAGCAAGACCCATAGTGTAAATGCCAAAGCCACCCAAGCTCGCGGATTGAACGCCGGGGTAATTGGTGGGGGAGGGGGGATCACCCGGTCACGGGTAATGTGCCAATCGGGCGACCAGGCTGTGGGCAGGGTTTGGGGCACCGGAATAGGTCTCAAGTGCTGTAAATTGTTCACGGCGTAACGGGAAGGGAATGGGTCACGGCCTCCCAATTTCAGGGTGCGCTCACACCAAGGGCAGGAGTTGAGGTGCCCGCAATAACCATGCTGGGCGTTCGCCTGGCAGGCAACCAGGGAGTCCTCGGCTTCCAGCAACGCTTCTTGCCAGACCTGGGGTGTGGGGCGCATCCCTGGAGCGTCATGCCCGCGTTCAAAGCATCTATTGAATAGTTGCCGAAGCCAGGGCGTTAAAATCTCCAAAGGCGGGGTGATAGCCGCTGGAATGTAATCCACCCTTCTATCGACACTGTAAGGAAACTGGCCTTGAGCAATTCGGGCCGCCAGAAGCTGGGGTTCGCCCTGTCCCACGAATGTCCCGGCAAAAGGGTGGTTGCCACCCATAAGCAGCAAATAAATCAACGTGGCGAGGCCGAAATAATCGTGCTCCGGCAACCGGCCGTCCTTGAAGCTGGTGTTGAAACTTGAGTTGTCTTGAAGTTCCGGGGGGGTGAATTCAGGAGTGTAGACAGTACAGCGGAAGACCGCTTTTCCGTCGGGGTCAGGAACCTGGAAAGAATCGGTGTCTATGAGAGTAACTAGGGAATCGCCGGATACCAGAACGTTGGTGTAGTTAAGGTCTCCCACTAAATAGCCAGCGGCGTGGACGGCGCTGACGGTGGCCGCCAGATTGTAGCCCGTCGTGAGTAACCGCTGGTAGTTGAACCAAGGACGCTGCATCAAGCGGGTATGGGGAGAATATATGTCAATTATGGGAGACATGCTCTCTACCCGGGGCATTAGGAACCCGGCTATTTTGGGACGGCGCCCGGGTGCCCGTAGTAATTCCAAAGGCCAGGCTATTGAGCAATGACCCGATTCGGCCATAGGGTCTAATGGAGGGTGGGAACTCATGGCCAACAGCTTACGGGCCCTGGCATCGGTGGGTCTCCGGTATATCTTGGCCGCCAGAGTCGGGTCTTCGGGCACCGAATAGACCGTTGCCTCGCCCCCCGCTCCCAGTATATTGGAAGGGTCCAGGCTAATCTGCCGACCGTCGGACTCACGATGCAGGAGCATAATTCACGCCGCTAACCCAACTCCGCAAAATCTCGGCCATCCGGATGCAGCGCGGCCTTCTCGGGAGACATCGCAGCCTTCTCCGGGGAGATCGCAGCCTTCTCCGGGGAGATCGCAGCCTTCTCCGGGGAGATCAACGAAAACAGCAGCAAGGTCAAATCGTCGGTGGTATTTTTTATAACGCTGGGAGAACGCAAGAATGTTTGCAATTGCTCTTGAGCTTGCTTCAGCACTAGATCGTTGGGTCCTGGATTATTAGGCGGATCGAGGGCCACAGTCTCGTCGTGCAAATCAGAAGCTATCTCCGACACAAAACTGAACAGAGGGTTGAAAAAGGGAGCGTGTGGAACCTGTTCGGGCATTTTCAGACACAGCATCTGGATGCCGTCGGAAAAAATAGCGCCTCTGGCGGCGCTCCCTCGCCACACCCCGATCTGGACTGCGTGGAGGGCCTCCGTGGAGGTTAAGAAGGTGGTTTCATTGATATATTCGCCGCTCTGGGGCACGGTCACCCCAACCACGTTGCCCTGATCCTCCCCAGCCACAGCGGCGCCGTCGCCGACTTGGGCTACAGCAATGCCCTCGCCTGTAGCAACCAGCAAGATCAAGGTCGTGGCTAAATCTCTTGGCTCCACTTCCCGCTTCTCTGCTTCCGTCGACAGAGCTTCTCTGGCAGTTTCCATCGGCGCCAACAATAGCTGGCCTATGGCATCGTCCTCTGGGCCCACGACGATTTTCAATCCAGAGACCGATTCGGCCAGGCAGTTTACAGCAGTGCTAACGGCCAATCCTGCCCCCACCTCGCCCAATGGGGCGGAACCGGCACCGTCGGCCACGGCGGCAATCAGTGCGCCGTTGGGCAATATACGCCAATAATGAGCGTCCTGGCAGGGTTGGTCCTGTTCTTCGTGGGATGTGCCTTTAACCGACGCTGCCACCACCAGCCATTTATCCAGCGAAGGAATCTCATCCGCATCTTGTGACTGTTGGCCGGACTCACGTTGGACATACTCCCGGTCGGCGCTCACTCAATCACCGCCCATCCCGGAGGTCCCAAAGGCACTTCATCGCCCTCTTTGGACTGAGCAACGGCATGCATGCTTCTGGAGAGCCATACAAACAGTTCATTAAAACTTAAGCCCTTTAGCCTCAGGGGCACCCGCACAACCATCTCCCTCAAGTAAGGTATGTCGGCCCCTTCCACGCCGACGACGAAGAACGCAACCCGGCGGTTGGTTTCTTCCTCGCGGATTCTCAGGGACGCACTGGTTACAAAGTCGAACATTTCCCCTTGAGGCCGACCATCGGTAATCATGAACACCCATGGCCGGTAGTACGACACGCCCGATTCGTTGTACTTGACCTTCCGCTGTTGCACCATGTCCAAGGCAGTGTGGATCGCCGCACCCATGTGAGTCAGGCCTTGGGCCGCCAGGGTAGGGGGCTCAAAACGGTCGGCGGTCACGAAGTCCTGGACCACGGTAACCTCGCTATTGAATGAAACCACAGCGATTTCCACTCGTTTGGGCGCCACAGGATCCTTCATCAAGTCTTGCTGGAATGTGCGGAGGCCTTCATTCAATGCGGCTATCGGCTCGCCTTGCATCGAAGCCGAAGTGTCCAACAAAAGCACGCAAGGGCAACGAGGTTCAGGGTTTTCGACGAACTCCACCCGTTCTTCCAGGCTGGGCCTAGCGGGCTGGTTCTCCGTCTTGGTTTCGGCATCAAACCCTTGAGCGACTGCCTTCTGTATGTTGTCCCACGGCAGATCCTTATCATCTCGAAGCATGGAACTTCCTCCGTCCCTGCGCATTTCCCGGCGCATCTCGGAAATCTATTATAGCAAGGGCGGGGTCTGCCTAACCGGCTAACAGTCTCCACACCTGGGATCAATTATGAACTTAAACAATATATAATTCACACCTATTAACGTGTTTCGTAGGAATTAACAGTCAAAATCAATTAACCATGAAGAAGGCACTCACTCTGCTTGACACTTGTAACCCACTCTGTGAAAATCCGCAGATATTCAAGAGTCTCTCACTGGCTCAGCACGTAGCCATTTCGAACGAGCGGCAGGAGCGGAATAATGGCGGAAATCCTCGGCGTTGGGCTAACCCACTACCCTCCGATCATCACCCCAGACGAGGACCAGCAATTTCCTCTGGTCCGTGCCTTGAAAAACAACGACAAAGTACCTGCGGAAATGAAGAACCACGCCAGTTTGGGGGAGTTACAGTGCGTTTAAAAAATAAAGTTGCGATAGTCACTGGAGCCGGGCAAGGTCTTGGGAGGGATATGGCATTAGCCTAGGCCAAGGAGGGTGCCAAACTGGCCTTGGCTTCTCGGACCCTCAGCCACCTCGAGGAAACGGCGAGTCTCGTAGAGGAATTGGGGGTTGAGGCCCTGGTTGTGCCTACCGATGTAAGCGACCAAGAACAGGTCGAGGAGTTGGTTAAGAAAACATTGGAACGCTTCTCGACAGTTGACATACTGGTGAATAATGCAGCAATAATTGGTCCGATTGGCTTGCTCTGGGAAGATGACCCAACAGATTGGATTCAGACGGTCCAGGTTAACTTGTTTGGAACTTTTCTATGTATCCGGTCAGTGTTGCCGGTTATGATACAAAATGACTCCGGTAAGATCATAAATGTGACTTCATGTTCCAGCGCATTCATGGGTGATACCCCATATAAACCCGCAAGCAAGTATCGACATTTCACAGCCTACACGTCATCAAAAGCTGGTCAAATTCAAATCACCGAGTACCTCGTCTACCAACTGGCGGGGAAGAACATCCAGGTGAACGCCATGCAGCCAGCAGGGCAAACCAAGGGTTTACGGGAGATTCGAAACCGCATGGACGAGTTAGGGGAATCCGATTTCGTTGCCCGCGTGGACAGTATAAGCGGCAAAGCTAAGGAAATTAGCGACCGTTCAGCAGAGCTTGCCGTGTTCCTTGCCAGTGATGCCTCGAATGAATTAAGTGGCCGTCTGTTATGGTATGGGGAAGACTTCCGTAATCTACCAATCAAGGCGATCATGGCATCGGATGCCTATACATTGCGTCGAATAGAACTTGATGCTTAGCAAACTGCTGAACAAATGCCTGGCCCTTTTCAAGTAAAATTCCGGTTGTTAAAATCCGGTTAATCGAGTTTTTGACCAAATTATTTATGGACTCTGGCAGGTGAAGAATGGCTGAAATGCTAGGTATTGGTCTGACCCACTCTCCCTCGCTGATTGCTCCCGACGAAGACGGCAACACCTCGTTGGCCCGCGCTCTGCGGAACAACGACAATATACCGGCAAAGTTCAAAGACCCCAGCAGTTGGCCAGAGGCCATACGCTTGGAATGGAGCGACGATCATGGGCTGGCTTCGGCCAAGGCCCAGCGCGAGCGGTTGGTCAACGCCTTTCGGAGGCTCCGTTCCGAGATTGACGCCTTCAACCCCGACTTCCTCCTCATTTGGGGGGACGATCAATACGAGAATTTCAAAGAGGACATTATTCCCCCGTTCTGCGTGTTGGCCTACGAGGACATGGAATGCCAGCCCTTCACCAACAAGGACGGCAGCGCCAGGCGAAACATCTGGGACGAGCCGGCGGACAAGGTTTTCAAATACCGGGGGCATCAATCGGGCGCCCGTAGCTTGGTCAGCGACCTGATCAACCAGGGCTTTGATTTGGCCTATGCCTACAAGCCCCTCCACGAATCCGGTGGCTTGGGAAACACGCCTTCCTCAATACTTTGCTATACCTGGACTACGACCGGACCGGTATGGATTATCCCGTGGTTCCATTCCAAGTGAATTGCTATGGCAGCAAGGTCATACAAAACCGGGGCGGGTCCACCCAATACGAGAAATTCCCGGACCCACCCGGGCCTTCACCGAAAAGGTGCATGGACTTGGGAGCGGCTACGGCCAGGGCAATTATAGCCAGCCCCTACCCGGTGGCCCTGATCGCTTCATCAAGTTGGTCCCACGCTTTTCTCACCGAGAAGCACAACTGGCTTTGGCCGGACATCGATTCGGACCGCCAGCGCTTCGAAGAGATCATCGACTATATTGAAACCTACGTTTCAAACTCCAGCAAATGCATCGCTGTCCTAAAGCCATAGCCGCAATTGAGCCCGGCTTGAAAAGCCCTGGGTGGCCACATAATCGAAAATTAACAACGACCTACCCCAGACCCTAAATACCATTGCCTCCAGATCGAACCCGAAAAGACAGACCCTCCCCCTTTGCAAAGGGGGACCGAAGGGGACTTACTCCGTCCCAGCACGCCTGTTTTTAAAACGAATTAATCTCCCATAAGCGGGCCTATTCGGCGAGCGAGGGTAGCAAACTTGGCCATTAACACAATCTCCAACTTTTCCAACGGACTGGTGGATCTCAGTTCCGGGGTGATCAGCCGAGAGATATTCGTAAATGAGGACATCTACCGGCAGGAGCAGGAGCAAGTGTTCGCCAAAAGCTGGCTCATGGTTGGACATGAGAGCCAGATTTCCAAGCCCGGCGATTTTTTCGTTTCCTGCATGGGCGAAGAGTCGGTGATTCTCTGCCGGGACCGAGAGAGCATAATCCACGTTTTCTTGAACTCTTGTATGCATCGGGGCATGAAGGTTTGCCGCTACGACGAGGGAAACGCTCCAGTGTATACCTGCCCGTATCACGGTTGGAGCTATGCCACCGACGGCAAACTCGTGGGTGTTCCCTTTTTCAAGTCCGCCTACGGAGAGAAGCTGGATAAGTCCCAGTGGGGGCTGGTGGAAGTGGCTCAACTCCACAACTATAAAGGCTCAATTTGGGCGGCCTGGGACGCCAACGCCCCTTCATTCGTAGAGTATATGGGAGGCATGACATTCTATTTGGACCAACTACTGGATTCCCGGGACGGTAGCGAGGGCGGAGCCGAAGTCATCGGCGGCGTCCAAAAATGGATCATGCCCTGCAACTGGAAATTTCCGTCGGAGAACTTCGCTGGCGACGGCGCTCACAATATAAGCCACCGGTCGGTGGACATTGCCGGTATTGGCCCCAGCGGACGAGGACGGCGGGACGACTCGGAATATGCCGCCGCCAAAAGACTGCATTTCGCCTTTCCCGAACTGGGCCATTGCGCGGTCGGCGACTTGCATCCAGAGGATGTTCCCTACGTTCCCACCTACCAGAACTCCCCGGTGGCGGAAGAATACTTCCAGCATGTTTTCGAAGAGCGTCGCAGGCGACTGGGCGACCAGTCCCGCTTTTTGGCCATCGTGGGCACCACCTTCCCCAATATGTCCTACCTGGCGCGGCAGCCCCGCTCCATCTCGTTATGGCATCCCCGCGGGACGCATCAGACCGAGGCTTGGCGGATGGTACTTGGTGGATAAAGACGCCCCCGACGAGGTCAAGGAAATCCTCCGTCATTACTACCTCCGCGATTCGGGACCAGGGGGAATGACCGAGCAGGACGACATGGAAAACTGGAACTATGCGCACACCGCCAGCCGAGGTGTGATCGCCCGCCGCTACCCATACAACTACGAGATGGGCCTGCACTTCGATAAGATCGACGTTGGCTACCCCGGCGTCACCACCAACGAGAAAATTATCGAGGCGAATGCCCGGGCCTTTTACACCAAGTGGGCTCACATGATGGACTCGTAAGTCTGGGTTTATGAGACTGGAGACAAGAAAGCACAGGATCAAGCTCCGAGAAACTCTAAATCAGGTAAACTAATACTTGGTCTTTGAAATACGACCGGGGTGCACCCGTTCAAAATTCGCAACTAACACGCAAGGAGGAAGCGATGGCATCGGTAACACAGTTGGGATATGTAGGCATTAGCGCAAGCGACATGGATTCCTGGGAGAAGTACGCCACCGAGACGCTGGGACTGCAAATCTCGGGCCGAGACGAAGACGGCACCTTGTACCTGAGGATGGATGAGTATCAATACCGGTTCGCCATCCACCCCACAGGCAATGACGATGTAGCCTATGTAGGATGGCAAGCCTCCAGCGAGCAGCAATTGCACCTGATAGCCGACCAGCTAAAAGCTGGCGGGGTGCCCGTTGCCCACGCCGACAAAGAAGAGGCGAAAGCCCGCCGGGTGGAGGGCCTGATAAAGTTCCAAGACCCCGACGGCGTAAATACCGAAGTATTCTTCGGTCCGCCCATCAGCTTCGATTCGCCCTTCAACTCCACGCGCCCCATCAGCGGTTTTGTAACCGGCGATTTGGGATTGGGCCATGTGGTCCTATACGCCCAGGACTTGGAGACTACCGTGAATTTTTACCGGGACCTGCTGGGTCTGCGAATTAGCGACTTCATTCGCAATTTGGCATTCTTCCACTGCAACCCCAGGCACCATTCCTTGGCTTTGATCGAAGCCAAAGCGCCCAAGCACCTGAACCACTTCATGCTCCAGCTAGGCTCTTTGAACGACGTTGGCGCAACATACGACATGGTCCAAGACTCCGAGATAGCCATAACTCGGGGTTTGGGCAGGCACACCAATGACCACATGACCTCCTTTTACATGAAGACTCCCTCCGGCTTCGACGTTGAATGGGGCTGGGGAGCGCGCGAGGTGGACGATGCCACCTGGCAGGTGCAACGCCACGGGAAGGGCAGCATCTGGGGGCACCGGCCCATGGCCGCAGCCGCCCGATAGCCAGGGAATTACAGGGCACTACCATTGCAGGACTGGCACCTGCTTCATGCGTCAGTCATGCAATGGTTACCGTAAACGACGCCACCCCCCATCCTAACCTTCCCCCGAAATGGAGGAAGGAATTGGCTTTCTCCCCTTTACGGAGGGGGAGATTAAGAGGGGGTTAAGCCGTACTCATAAACCCCGATTCTCGTACCGAGCCGGTTGATGCCAATACCTATTGGCGACATATCAGTTAATTAATAAATCTTTACACTGGCCCATCAGTTTAGACCGCCGACACTAGGAGCCAAGGATGAACTTAGGTTTTATTGGCACCGGCACAATGGGAAATCCCATGTCCCGGTGCCTCATTGACGCTGGCCACCAACTCACCGTGAACGACGTTCGCCGGGAAGCCACTACCAATTTGTGCGAAATGGGCGCGACTTGGGCCGACTCGCCCCGGGCTGTAGCCGAGGCCAGCCAGGTTGTTTTCACCTCACTGCCGGGCCCAGTGGAGTTCCAGCAAGTTGTCTTGCATCCCGACACCGGCATCCTGGCCGGGCTGCCCAAGAACGGAACTTACATCGACACCACCACCAACTCACCTACCATTTTCCGGGAGGTTGCGGCTCAATGCCGGAGCGCCGGAATAAAGATTCTGGACGCTCCCGTTAGCGGGCGGCCACCGGAAATGACGATCATGGTGGGTGGAGAGAAGGCTGATTTCGATGAAGTCAGGGCGCTGCTCGACAATATAGCCCGCAACGTTTTCTACGTTGGCGATACCGGCACCGCCTGCGCCGCAAAGCTGGTAACCCAATACCTGGGTTACTGCAATTACGTTACGGCCCTGGAAGGAATGATCATGGGCGCCAAGGCGGGGATCGACCTGGACGTGCTGGCCAGCATCGTTCCGGTGAGCGCCGGCGCCAGCCGTGCCTTTCTTGGTATTCCCGACGGCGTATTTACCGGCGAATTCAAGTCCAACGGCACCGTGGACATCATTGCCAAGGACCTGCACTTGGCCTGCGAGCTGGCTCGGGACGTTGCGGCGCCTGCCCATATGGGTATGGTCGCCGACGATACCTACCAGCGGGCCCAAGCCCAAGGCATGGGCCAAATGGGGTTCCATGCGGTAGTCCAGATTCTGGAGCAAATGGCAGGAGCGGAAGTCAGAACCAAACCCAAATCTTGATAATATGCGGAACATAACCCGGCGAAGTTAACCCGGCAGATTCGAAAAGGCGGTGGTCCATGGCAAATGGAAATTCCAACGGAAGCTCCGGTAACAACACGTCCAATGGCATATTCAGCAACCGATTAGTTGACACCCAAAGCGGACTGATTAGCCGTGAGATTTTTGTCGACGAAGATATTTACCGGAAAGAGCAGGAACAGGTTTTCGCCAGGAGTTGGCTTTTCATTGGCCACGAAAGCCAGATTCAGAAGCCGGGTGACTATTTTGTGTCCCGGATGGGAGAGGAATCGGTTATTCTCTGCAGGGACCGGGAAGGCCAGATTCACGCTTTCTTGAACTCTTGCCGCCACCGGGGAATGAAGGTCTGCCGTTATGATGAGGGGAATACTCCGGTGTTCACGTGCCCCTATCACGGTTGGAGTTACGCCACCGACGGCAAGCTGGTTGGCGTGCCCTATTTTAAGTCGGCCTACGACGAGAAGTTGGATAAGTCCCAGTGGGGCCTGATAGAGGTCGCTCAACTGTGCAACTATAAGGGTGCGATATGGGCGACATGGGACGCTGAAGCCCCGTCTTTTCTGGAATACATCGGAGATTACCGACTGTTCATGGACTTCCTGTTGGACGGCTGGGACGGCGTGGAAGGCGGCACCGAGGTATTCGGCGGCATCGAAAAGTGGTCCATTCCCTGCAACTGGAAGTTCCCTTCGGAAAACTTTATCGGCGATCGCTACCACAACATTAGCCACCGCTCGGTGGATTTGGTGGGCATTGGCCCCAGCGGCGCCCAGCGGCGGGACATGCAAGAACGGGTCGGCGCTGTCGCCATGGACGTCAGTTTCCCGGAAAGGGGACATGGGTCCATTAATTTCATTCGGCCCGACGATACGGCCATAGGCGCTTACCAGCACTCGGCGGTGGTATCCGAATATTTCGCTTACTGCGAAGAGCAGAGGCGAAAGCTTTGGGGGACACGGTCCCGTGTTGTCGCCGGGCCGGGCACATTGTTCCCCAACATGTCCTACCTACCCAGGCAACCCCGGACCATGGCGGTATGGCATCCCGACGGCGCCGGACGAACCGAAGCGTGGCGCTGGTTCTTGGTGGACAAGGGAGCGCCCACCGAGGTCAAAGAGTTCCTGAGGCAATACTACATCCGCTACTCGGGACCGGGGGGCCTCACCGAGCAGGATGACATGGAAAACTGGAATTACGCCCACTCGGCAAGCAAGGGAGTGATTGCCCGACGCTATGCCTACAACTATCAAATGGGCCGGGAATTCCCGGCGCAACCCGAGGGATTGGAGCCCAAGATGCCCGGTCAGGCCGTGGATGTTACCAAGGGCGTTGCCGGAGAACAGAACCAGAGAGGCTTTTATTCCAGGTGGGCCGAATTCATGGACGCTCCCAGTTGGAAAGAGTTGGCCACCTGGAAAAACGGCCACAGTAAATAGACCAACCCAAAACAGGTCGGCCCCAAGCACATGCAAGCCTAGGAGGCGGGGAACAATGATTGACACCAGTCCACAATTGGCCCGGCTACTGCTAAAGCAAGAGATTGAAGACTTTCTCTATCAGGAAGCCGAGCTTTTGGACGAAAGACATTACGAGGAGTGGCTTGATCTGCTCAGCGAGGATATCCGCTACTACATGCCGATGCGCCGTAACGTGAAGTTCGGGGAACTGGACCGGGAGTTTACCCGGGAAGGACAGGACATCAATTGGTTTGACGAGGGCAAAGACACCCTGACACGGCGTGTCAGGCAGATTCTAACGGGAGTCCACTGGGCCGAGGAGCCGCTTTCCCGAATCTGTCATATCGTATCCAACGTTCAGGTGCTGGAGGCAATTCCGTCGGCCTCCGAACCGACCGAAGTCAAGATAAAATCTCGGTTCTTGGTCTACAGGAACCGGGTGGAAACTGAGACCGACTTCCTTGTGGGCAAGCGCGAGGACGTTTTGCGCAGGGCGGACAATGGCTGGGTCATCGCCCAGAGAAGGATAATCTTGGACCAGAACGTTCTGATGGCCAAGAACCTTACTTTCTTCTAGTCCTGGTACGTCCCTACCGTATTTATCCAAGCTTGATTACAGGCAGGCCAAGGTAAGGGGGTTTTCCCGGTATAACCGTATAAGGGGTTTTTTATCCAAGGGGCTTGATTACGGTATAAGGCAGGCCAAGGTAAGGGGGTTTTCGGTATAAGGGGTTTTCGGTATAAGGGGTTTTCGGTATAAGGGGTTTTCGGTATAAGGGGTTTTCGGTATAAGGGGTTTTCGGTATAAGGGGTTTTCGGTATAAGGGGTTTTCGGTATAAGGGGTTTTCAATGATGGGTCTTAAAGATGGATGTGATTTATGCGCGAAGTAGTTAACCTCCTAAATTTGGAACCAGGCGACGTCGTCGAAATGTCGGATGGAGCCACCGTCGAGGTAGTGTCAAACTTGGGCGACGGGATGTGGATTTTCGGACGTTTTATTACTTCGCCGTCGGACCCCAGCCAGGAAGGCACCGAAGAAATGATCTTCGCCCAGGAAATCGTGGCCCAGTTGAAGTCTCCTTAATCCCTGATCGCAAGACATGTTCCCCGACTCCTGGACTTGGACTGCACGAGGGAAAGTCGGGACCAGTTTCCGAATCGCCCATGGTGAGCGCGCCTTTCACAACCATCTCCAAATACGGCGACACTTCAGGTTGATGGCCCGGCATGTGTCCGGCTTTCCCGGATAATTATTTTTATGGAAGTTTAAGTATGGAACCAAGCCACGAAGAATTGCGGCGTGCTTTCCAGGCAGGCTTTGAGTCGATCGACGACGGTGACACTTTTTACACCGGGTTCCATGAATTCCTGGGCGCATTGGGATTCAGCCACGTCGAGGATTCGTCTTGCACCTGCCAAGACAGTGGCGCCCACGGTCATATGCCCGAGTGCCGTTGGGTAAAATCCTAGAACCGCCACGTTCGGGTCCAGGAGATAAGGTTCATGGCATTGTCATCCGTCTCGCCTACTTCTCGCCGTGGACTTCATCGTAGCAAGATCGGGAAGCAAAAATCCCTGAGCAAAGAACGGGACGAAACTCCAGTTCATCTAGGCCTCTAGGAGTATTTACCAGTGAATGAGGATTTTGACGGCGGCGAAGCTGTCCTTCAGGCCTTCCGCAACTTGGGCGTGGATTACATTATCTCTTCACCGGGGTCGGAATGGCCGCCGGTCTGGGAGGCGATGGCCCGCCAATGTACCAACGAGATTGACGGTCCCAAGTACATAGACTGCTGGCATGAAAGCCTGGCGGTGGCCATGGCCATGGGATACACACGCTACACCGGCCGTCTTCAAGCGGTGCTGCTTCATGCGGGAGTTGGGCCGCTACAGGGTTCCATGTCCATATACGGCGCGACTCAGGGCGAGGTGCCCATGTTGGTCTGCTCCGGCGGCTCCATCACTTATGGTGAAGACCCTCAGTTCGACCCGGGACCTCAGTGGGTGCGGAATCACGGGATTGTAGGTAGCCCCAGCAAGCTGATAGACCCTTTGGTGAAATGGAGCGGCCAGGTAAACAGCCCCCATACCCTTTACGAAACCGTGAGCCGCGCTGGCGAGTTGGCCCAAAGGGTTCCCATGGGGCCAGCGTACCTGCACGTGCCCTTGGAAATCATGTTGGAGAAGTGGCCGCTACCCGACAAGGCTGCCAAAGTAGCGCCCTCTCCCAAGACCCAACCAGACCCAACCGACGTAGCCCGGATAGCCCATCTTATTTCGTCATGCAAAAGCCCCATCATCGTTTCCGAAGCCAGCGGACGGGAAACAGCTGCCTTCGCCGGATTACAAGAATTGGCAGACCTCGCCAGCATTCCGGTGGTGGAACCGGGCACACCGACCTATGCCAACTTCCCCAAGAACCATCCGCTCCACCTGGGATTTGACATCAGGCCGCACATGGAGACCTGCGACCTATTTTTGGTGGTGGGAAGCAGTGTGCCCTGGTACCCGCCCCACGCCGGTCCATCCAATGGCACGGTTGTGGTCATCGACGAAAACCCCATCAAAAACTTCATGACCTACCAGAACCTTCAGGCAGACCATTATCTGGAGGGCACCATAGCGGCCTCCCTTCGTCTGTTGATCGAGGCCGTGAAATCTGAAGGGCCGGTCGATTCTGCGGCGCTTCAAGCAAGGCGTCAGCAATGGGAAGCCGAACATAACAGGATTTTTGATGGCTACCGCTCGGCAGCGATGGCCGCCAAGCATGAGCAACCCATCGACCCAGCCTGGCTCTGCGCCGCCATAAGCGACGTAATGCCCGAAAACGCCATCTACGTTGAGGAAACGATTACCCATCGCCAAACCATCCAGCGCAACATTTCATGGAGCCCAGCACAAAGTTACTTCCACCCCTCGGGTGGCCTCGGAATGGGCTTAGGGCAAGCGTTGGGAGTGAAACTGGCCGCCCCGGAAAGGCCCGTCCTCGCATTGGTGGGCGACGGCTCATTTCTCTACAACCCCATCGTCCCGGCGTTGGGGGCCGCTAAAGAAATCGGCCTCCCGATCTTGATCATAGTGTTCAACAACGGGAACTATTCGGCCATGAAAGGCAGCCATCTGGACTTCTACCCCGAGGGTGTGGCGGCGAACACGGGAATGTTCCACGGGGTAAACATCAGCGGGCCCGACTACTCGACGCTAATCCAGCCCTTCGGCGGTCACGGGGAGCGGGTGGAAGACCCAGCAGAGGTGAAACCGGCGTTGGAGCGAGGACTGGCCGCCATTAATTCCGGGCAAACCGCCTTGCTGGATGTGGTCCTTTCCAAGTAAACCCAGTGTCGTGTCGATACCGACCTTAGAAATGCTAGTCGTGATCATGGTCCGGCCGAGCGAGACGGCCCGAGGCGAATAGCCACATCCGTGCGATCTCCGGTCCCATGAATTTGAAGGTCGCTTTTAGCTGTTTCTGCAGGCCAGGCAACTCGTCGCCTTGAAGGCTCCCATCTCCCGTAAGACCGTAAAACCAATCACAAAAAGACCCGTGATCTTGCTGTAATTCTTTAATCACTTCGGCATTGTGGATACAAGCCTCCACCTTCTTGCGGTTGCGTATTATCGACGGGACTTTGAGCATCAATTCCACTGTGGGCGGGTCTATATTGGCGACGTCGTCAATCTTCCAACCCTGGAACACCTTCCTGAAAGCATCACGCCGGGCTAGGACCATGTTCCAGGTCAGTCCGGCTTGAAACACCTGAAGGCTCATAACCTCGAATAAAGCGTCGTCATCCTGCGCCTGCTTGCCCCAAATCTCGGTGGAGTACCATTCCCTGAATGTTTCCGACTGAGTGCTCATAAAACCTACCTAGATAGTTTTTACCCGTTTTAATGCTTGATTTAATTAAGTTTGGCCTAGTCAATCGGCCTTCAAGCGCTCGCTGAAAACCGGGCAATGCTAAAGGGCTCTAGGGGACGGGCATTCCCCGTGTCGATGTAGTTGGCCATCAGCTCGCCACTACCCGGACTCAGCATAATTCCCACGTGGTCGTGGCCGGTGACGATGCTAAGACCTTCCCAACCCGGCACGGGACCCATGATTGGTAGATCGTCTGGGGTTCCGGGCCGCACACCGGCCCTGGCGCCGACGAAAACCGCGTCTTTGAGAATCGGAAAACTGGCGACGGCCTCCGACAGTAGGTGGCCGATGCCTGCGGCTGTGGGTTCTTCGTCGAAAACGCCCTCTTCCCGAGTCGCTGCCACCAGTACAGTACCGTCGGACCAAGGGACTGAGTAGGTTTCAAAAGTGCGCACCGCACTCTTGGGCAAAAAACCTGCTTTTCGAAGCAAAATTCGCTGGCCTTTCACGGGGCGCACGGGCAGCGTTTCGTTCAACCACCGGTTGGCGATGCCGCTCCAAGGCCCCGCCGCCAGTACCGTGTGGCTACTGTGATAAACCTGGGTGTTGGTGCGAACGCCTATTACTTTTCGCCCTTGAAGCTCCAATCCGGTGACTTCGACACCTTCGTGGACTTCCGCCCCCAATCTGCTAGCGGCGTGGGCCAACGCCTCAACGTAACACTGGCCTTGAACGTGGCCTTCCTTGGGCGAAAACACGCCACCAAAACCTTCGGGTTAATTTCCGGCTCCCGCTGAACAACTTCCTCAGGGTCCAGCCAAGCTACGCCCAGCCCCATCTCACCTTGCCAGGCCAAATAGCGTTTAAGCTCATCTACCTCTTCATGCGAGAAGGCAATCTTGAGCACGCCGTTTTGTCGGAACCCAGGGTCGATACCGGCATCAACCAACTCTTTAGCCAGGATAGGGAACCGGTCCAGGCTACGCATCCCAAGAGCGAATGACGCTTCCGAAGAACGCTCCAAGTGCCACAGAGGAGCGACGACGCCCGCCGTGGCTCCGGACTCTCCGGCAGCGAATTTGGCCCGCTCCAGCACCGTGCTTTTGATGCCCAGCTTGGCCAACTGGTAGGCTACCGAGCATCCTATAACGCCGCCGCCGATAATAACAACGTCTGTGGAGTCGGGCATAATCTGGCCTCGCTATCGAAAATACCGACAAGAGTTACGGTGAAAGATTCAGAGAAATTGTAGCTTCGCCCGTACTCGACCACAAGCCTGGAGCCCGCGAGGAACCAAGCTATTTGTTTAGCTCCGATAGATGGCACAATAATCATTTTCGTACAAGGCAGACATGTTTTGGTTGCCACGTTTACATCGGTCTGCTACGCTACCAGTACCAATCAAATCTCCCGCTAATATTTCCAAATATGACCCGGAATTTCACTCGGAGCAAAACATCAAAGCCAGCCTTTTCGTTACCTGTATCATAGACCAGCTGTACCCACAGGTTGGAGTCAGCACCGTACACGTGCTGCGCCGACTTGGTGTCGACGTGGACTTTCCCATGAGCCAGACCTGCTGCGGCCAACCACTGTACAATGCCGGGTTCGCCAGCCAGAGCCGGAAGCTGGCTCAAAGGGTCTTGGAGAGCTTTCGGGAAAGCCAGTACGTGGTGGTACCCTCGGGCTCCTGCGCCGCCATGATGCGGGTGTTCTACCCCGAACTGTTCCGGGATGACCCTGAGTTGCTGAAAGAGGCCGAAGAGCTGGCTGGCAAGGTCTTCGAGTTTTCTCAGTTCTTGACTGAGGTGGTGGGTGTAGACGATGCGGTGGGCCAACAGACAGGCACCGTGACCTATCATCCAAGCTGCCACCTGCTCAGGGAAATGGGCGTCAGAGATCAACCTTTGTCGCTCTTGGGCCGAGTTCAAGACCTAAATGTTGAAGAACTTCCTAACGCCGAGACTTGTTGCGGTTTTGGTGGTTCCTTTGCTGTTAAGTTCCCTCACATATCCGAGGGTATGCTGTCGGACAAAATCAACAACGTTGTGTCCACCGGGGCCGACACGTTGGTCTCATGCGATATGGGCTGCTTGATGAATATAGAAGGGGCGTTGAGCCGGCAAGGCTCCGCCATCAAAGTACGGCACTTGGCGGAAATTTTGGACCAAGCCCAGCTAGCACCGGGCCCGGCTCCTACTATTTAGTCCTGAGCATTGAGCCCCAAGCATAGAACCCCAAGCATAGAACCCCAAGCATAGACCCACCGGACGCTGGAACTCACGCTATTGATTAACTTGGATATAGCCTTCGACAGGGACTATTTGGCCGGTCTGGGAGGAATATAACCGTTGGCTGATATTAAGACCCACGAGTTTTCCAAGGCTTCGTCTTTGTCTATTAAGGACCCTCAGCTACAACGGGCTTTGAGCCGCGTGGGCTCGGGCTTTGACAACAACCGAAGGGAAGCCATTGACGAGGTGACCTCCGAGGTATGGGAGACCTGGCGGGAAGAAGCCCGCAGTATTAAGGCTCATACCCTAGACCACTTGGACTACTACCTGGAAATGGTTTACGACAACGTGACCAAGGCCGGGGGCCAAGTCCACTTCGCCGACACCGCCGATCAGGCCAACGACATCGTCGCCCGACTCGTCAAGGCCCGAAACGTTAAGATGGCCGTCAAAAGCAAGTCGATGGTTTCGGAGGAACTGGAACTCAACCCGGTCCTAGAGTCCCTGGGGGTGGAAGTCTTCGAGACCGACTTGGGAGAATACATAATCCAGCTGGCCGGGGAGACCCCTTCTCACCTGGTTGCGCCAGCCCTTCACAAGTCCAAAGAAGACGTGGCCCAACTTTTTTCGGAGAAGTTGGGACTGCCCTACACCGAAGATATAGAAGAAATGGCGAAGGCCGCCCGGGAGTTGCTTCGTGACAAGTTCCTCCAGGCAGACTTAGGCATCAGTGGCGCCAATTTTGTGGTGGCGGAAACGGGGACGTTGGTCATCATAACCAACGAAGGCAATGGGCGCTTGTGTACCTCGGCCCCCCGGATGCACATAGGCATTACCGGCATGGAGAAGATGATCCCCTCGATGCAGGATCTGGCGGTGTTTTTGCGATTGCTGCCCCGCTCGGCCACGGGCCAGAGGATCAGCAGCTACGTCAGCATGGTAACCGGCCCCCGACGCTCCGACGACGAAGACGGCCCCGAGGAATTTCACTTAATCCTGGTGGACAACGGTCGCTCTCGGATGTTAGCCGACCCGGACCTGCGGGAAGCCTTGAATTGCATTCGTTGCGGTGCCTGTCTCAACATATGCCCCGTATACCAAAGGGTCGGCGGGCACGCCTACGGGTGGGTCTATCCCGGACCTATTGGCGCAATCGTATCCCCGATGCTCGTGGGGTTGAAGCAGTCCAAAGACCTGCCTTATGCATCTAGCCTGTGCGGTGCCTGCCGGGAAGCTTGCCCGGTGAAAATCAACATCCCCAAGCTGTTGTTGAATCTACGGGAAAAGCTGGCGGAAAGCCCCGATCCGGAAGTGAAGTCCTCACCGGATTTGGACAACCTTCTGGCCAAGGGATACGTTCGGATGATGAGCAGTCCGCGGCTGCTGTCCTCAACCCATAAAATAGCGCGTAACCTTCAGAAACCACTCGAGATCCTTCCCTTTTCCCCGTTTTCCAAAGGTGGAAATAAGGGAAAGAAGTTACCTTTACCAATTCTGTCCCAATGGACCAACTCCAGGGACTTGCCCAAATTCCCGCCTCGTACTTTCCATGAGATTTGGAAGCAGGAACTTTCGAAAGATCCTGGCGACGAGTCTTGATTTCGATGCGCCGAATCGCAAATATTGACGTTCGAACATCAGCACGGGAGTTTCTCATTTGAATGAAACCGGGGGGACTCCAAAAGAAGAGTTTCTCAGATCGGTGCGTTCCGCTTTGGGCCGGGAACGCGCCGCACCCAAAACACCATATCCCATGCTCCTAGAAACCCTTCCCGACCTGGAACGGCAAGCCGTTGAAATTCGAAGCCGTTTGGCCGAGAACCTACCGCTTATTATGGACAAATTTGAGCGGATGGCTAAGTTGGGCGGTTGGAACCTGCACCGGGCACAGGGATATGAAGAAGCTATTGAATATGCCACTGTTCTGGCTAAATCGCTTGGTATAGACCGAGTAGTCCGAAGCGACCAGCCAGTGTTCGATGCCTTGCCGCTGGATTCGGCGCTGGGCAGCCTCGGCCTGACTGTAACGCCGGTGACTAGAAGTGAAGACCGGTCCCGAGAATCGTTGCGGCAGGAAATAGTTGCTTCTGGCTTGGGAATGACCGGCGCCGACTATGCGGTGGCCGAAACCGGTTCGCTGGTGATATTGCCACGCAAAGGACTGAGCCGCCTGGTATCTCTGGTACCGCCGGTGCATCTGGCGTTGGTCCGTCCGCAAGACTTGGTGGAGACGCTGTCGGACTTGTTCCTGCTTAGGCGGTTGCAATACCACCTCAACGGCGGCGAGATGGGGAGCTATCTGAACTTCATTACCGGTCCCAGCCGCACCGCCGACATTGAAAGCACGCTGGTGGTAGGCGTCCACGGCCCCAGGGAAGTGCACCTGGTACTGTTGGAGCCGTGAAATCTAGAACCTAGCTTCAGCAATCCGGCATGCTCGCCCTGAACCTGTCGCGGGGTCTTTCCCCAGAGGAATGGTCTGAAAAGCTCACCCCGAGCGGTGCTGGTATCGACCTGGTATCGACAACCAAACACAGAGAATTTAACCTGAGGTATACCTATGCCGGTCCGCGTCGGATTTTCCAGATTCCGAAAAGAGATGCTGGAGCGTGAGCTCGCGACCATTATGGAGGTTCTCCCCATGCTAGGGGTGGAGAAGGTCATACTGACCGGCGACATGGTGTCGGAGGACTACAAGCCCGATAGCAAAATCGAGTTGATTGTGGTTCATAAAACCGATTTGGTCTTTGGCCGCAGGGCAGACTTTTTCTCCTACCACTTGAATACCGGGGTGGCCGTGGATACCCAGGTTTACACGCCCGAGGAGTTTGATGAACTGGAAGACAAATTGCCTATTCTCAGTCATGCTTGCAAAACAGGGCGAGTGATTTTCGAAGCATAGGCTGTTACGCAACACAAGACCCATTTTCTTGAAGCCCTGTCTTGAAGCCGTAAATCGAAAGCTTAAAATTCGGCAACTTAAACTCTCCCGGATAATTGAAAGAAAGGACGCATGAGACTATATGCCTGATTACTTGGCTGAAGCCGCACGGTGGATGAGGCAGTCGGAGCAGGACCTGGATGATGCCGATTTCCTGCGCAACGGAGAGCGATTCAACCTGGCTTGTTTCATGGGCCAGCAAGCGGCTGAGAAGGCGCTGACGGCCTTCTTGTACCACAAGAGAGTCGAGGACGTTTGGGGCCATTCCCTGGTGGATCTGTGCGAGGACGCCAAGCTCTTTGACATGATGTTCGATATTATAAAGAGCGAAGCGCGACAATTGGACAAGTACTTCGAAATTACACGGTACCCAGGTTATTTACCAGGAGGGATCCCGTCGGAAGCCTTCGACAGGATAGACGCGGACCGTTCCATTGAACTGTCGACTCAAGTAGTGCAATTTGTGAAAGAACGAATTGCCTGACTGTAAATCGATTCCAGGCAGCCATACGAAACTGCTCTAACTCAAACTTATCCCCGCCTGCAACATCAGCACGGTCCGGTAGGCGGCGGCCTCCAAAAGTTCCTCGGTGCGCCGCAAGCTCTGAGCGAAAGTCATCGGTCGGTCGGCGATGCAAACTATACCGGCCACGCCGTTTTCGTATAACTCTTCATAGCCCGGACCCAGACTGCCCGCTAGTATCACTGTTGGTACTCCTTGGGCCAAAGCCCGCCGGGCCACACCCACCGGGGCTTTGTCGAACACAGTCGAACGGTCGGTACGCCCCTCCCCGGTAATTACCAGGTCCGCTCCGGCCAAATGCTGGTCGAATCCCAGAACCTCGCACACCATGTCGATGCCCGAGCGCAACTCTGCGCCAGCGAACACCATCAGGCCAGCCCCCAACCCGCCCGCCGCTCCTGCGCCGGGCCTTTGGGCAATGTCCTGCCCCAGGTCCGTCTTAACCACTCGGGCGAAATTCTCTAGGGCCTCATCTAACTCCGCCACATCCTGGGGGGAAGCGCCTTTCTGAGGGCCGTAAATGGCTGAAGCTCCGGTGGGCCCGCAAAGGGGATTGGTAACATCCGTCGCTCCGACAATCTCCACCCCGGACAACGCAACATGCAGGTTGGAAACGTCGATGCTGGCCAAGCGGGCCAAGGCCGCTCCGCCTTGGTCCAGGTTTTTCCCCTGAGCATCCAACAACCGGGCTCCCAAAGCCCCCGCCATGCCTGCGCCAGCGTCGTTTGTAGCGCTACCACCCAGACCGACGATAATTCGATTGAAACCCCGGTCAAGGGCCTCTTTGATGATCTCGCCGGTGCCCCGGGTGGTGGTAATCCGCGGGTCTCGCACGTTAGGAGGCATTATTGCCAAGCCGGAGGCCAAGGCCATCTCTATCACAGCAGTTCGCCCATCACCCATAACCCCCCAATTCGCCTCCAGATGGCGACCCAAGGGACCGGTGACAATGCTGCGAAAAACCTCACCGCCAGTGCTGTCTACCAGCGCGTCCAATGTCCCGTCCCCACCGTCAGCCACCGGCACCAGCACGGTGTCGGCGTCCGGCGCAGCGATGCGAACGCCCCGCTCAATAGCTTTGGCCGCATTCATGGCAGACACGCTGCCTTTAAAACTTTGGGGAGAGATTAATATCTTCATAGCCAGTAGGTCGCAATTATACTCCAAGGCCCGGTCAGCGGTCAGCGGTCAGCGGTCAGCGGTCAGCGGTCAGCGGTCAGCGGTCAGCGGTCAGCGGTCAGCGGTCAGCGGTCAGCGGTCAGCGGTCAGCGGTCAGCGGTCAGCGGTCAGCGGTCAGCGGTCAGCGGTCAGCGGTCAGCGGTCAGCGGTCAGCGGTCAGCGGTCAGCTTCGAACGAATAAACCGCTCACACGCCTATTTCCAGTCTAAGACAGCATTTGCAGCGGACTCTTTAAGAGCTAACTAGCCGATAGCTAACGTGCCTGGCCTCTGATACAATCCGGTCTAATTCGATTAAGGGGGCTGCCCCAATGGCATCCCGTGTTTTATCTAAAGAAGAACTAAAAAAAAGAGCCAACGACGAGATAGACTCGAGGGCTGACGAGATTGTCGGCTTGGCTCAAGCGATCCTAAAAAAACCGGAACCAGGGTTCAGAGAGACCAAGACTGCTCAATTGGTAGGCGGCAAGCTGGCGGAGTTGGGGATTCCATTTCGAGCCGGGTTGGCCCTTACCGGTATCCGGGCGGAGTTGATTGGCGGGACGGCAGGTCCGGCCTTGGCGATGTTGGGAGAAATGGACTCCCTGATAGTAAACCAGCACCCCTTCGCCGATGCGGCCACCGGTGCGGCTCACGCCTGCGGGCATCACTGTCAGATTGCCATGATGTTTGGCGCCCTGTACGCTTTGAGGCGACCCGAGGTCCTATCCTCCCTGAGTGGGCGACTGGTTTTCATGGCCGTTCCGGCCGAGGAATATATCGAGATCGAGTATCGGGACGGATTGCGGCGGGATGGCAAGATCGAGTTCTTGGGCGGGAAACCCGAGTTGATCAAGCTCGGCGAGTTCGACGACATTAACCTGGCAATGATGCTCCACACCACCAGCAATCCAGCTGAAAAGCAACTATGCATGAGCGGCACCAACAACGGAACCATTGCCAAAAAGATCCAGTTCATCGGGAAAGGTTCCCACGCCGGAGGAGCCCCCCATTTGGGGATAAACGCCCTGAACGCAGCCACGCTTGCCCTAAGCGCCATCCACTTCAACCGGGAAACCTTCAAGGACGAGGACACTGTGCGGGTTCATCCAATCATCACCAAGGGAGGCGAAGCGGTGAGCGCCGTTCCCTCCGACGTACGGATGGAGACTTTCGTCAGGGGAAAAACCATGGACGCCATCATGGACGCCAACAAGAAGGTGGACCGGGCCTTGCGGGCCGGGGCCATGGCAGTGGGCGCCGACGTCAACATTCAAACCATACCCGGATACATGCCTTTGAACCAGGACCAGAATCTTTCGGATGTGTTTCGGTCCAATTCAGAGAGTTTGGTCGGGAAAGAAAACGTTGGACATGTTCATCATCGCACGGGCTCCACCGACATGGGAGACGTCAGCCAGTTGATGCCAGCAATTCATCCATATGTGGGCGGTGCCTCCGGCTTGGGCCACGGCGCGGACTATGTTATCGAAGACTATGGTTTGGCGGTAATCACCGCTGCCAAGGTCCTGGCTGGAACGGCAATTGATCTAATGGCCGACGGCGCTGATTCGGCTGGCAACATTATTTCCAGCCATAGACCCCAGATGACCAGTACCGAATACCTGAAATTCATGCGGGAGATCGCCAGCGAAACAACATATCGGGATGAGTAATCGTTGGCGTCCGCCCGTTATGGCGTAGGCCTGGGTATTGCCACACAAATCACAGAACCCACAGAGACAACGGATTGATTTAATTTCGGGCGAATTATCTCCCGTAAATTGATCTCCGGTGAACGTATTCGCCACTCGGCGCGCCCCGAAGGCTCTATGCTGGGTTCTGTTTAACGCTAAAAATCAGTCGAGTAATCCCAAAATGCTAACTTGGTTATGTTAACCACCGAAGAACTAAAGCAAAGAGCCTGCGCAGCCATCGACAAGCGAAAAAAAGAGGTTATCGGCGTCGCCCGGGAAGTGCTGGCCAATCCGGAAGCTGGTTTCCGGGAGACTAAGACCGCCAGTCTGGTGGGCAGGCAATTTGACCAGCTTGGTATTCCCCACCTAGACGGCCTGGCAATCACCGGCGTCAAGGGCCGGATTGCTGGCGGCGCTGGGCCAGGACCCAGGGTTGCGATCATAGGCGAACTGGACTCGCTTATTGTGGCAGGTCACCCATTCGCGGACCAAACCACCTCGGCGGCCCATGCTTGCGGTCACCATTGTCAGATCGGGATGATGCTGGGAGCGACCATAGGCCTAACTACACCCGAGGTATTAGGCCAACTAAGCGGCGAAATCGTGCCGTTCGCCGTGCCAGCCGAGGAATTCATAGAGGTGGAGCATCGGCTTCAGTTGAGAGAAGAAGGCCGCTTGGAGTTTTTGGGCGGCAAGCAGGAATTAATCCGGTTGGGTGCGTTCGACGATGTGGATATTGCCATGATGTGCCACACCGCCAGTGACATGGGGGAGCGCAAGTTCGCCATAGGCGGGACGAGCAACGGACACATGGTCAAATACGTGAAATTCATCGGCAGAGGCGCCCATGCTGGCGGCGCACCCCATCTGGGAATTAACGCGCTGAACGCAGCCACATTCGCAATACAAGCTATCCACGCCAACCGGGAAACCCACCGAGGAGAGGACACAGTCCGAATTCACGGGATAATGACCCGTGGCGGGGAGGCCGTTAGCGCCGTCCCCTCGGATGTCCGGCTAGAGTGGCGAGTCCGTTCGGGGTCGCCCCAAGCCGTGGTACGTAACGGCGCTGTGGTGGACCGGTGCTTCAAAGCCGGGGCTTTGGCCGTGGGCGCGTCCGTGGAGATTACAAACATCCCAGGCTACCTGCCTATGCGGCACCACGCCAAGCTGCAGGACATTTTCAACTCCAACGCCGTCTCTCTGTTGGGCGAAGCCTCGACCCTGGTTATGCCGCCTCGCCGCAACCGGGGGGGCTCCACGGACATGGGCGATCTTAGCCACCTGATGCCCGTTTGCCATCCTTACACCGCTGGCGCAGTGGGAGGCGGCCATAGCAAAGAGTACGTAATCGAGAGTTACGAGGCGGCTGTGGTAAACCCTGCCAAGATAATGGCGATGGTTGTTATAGACCTTCTGGCCGAAGGGGCCGAAAAGGGCAAAGCAGTCACCGAGAGTCATCGCCCGGCTATGAACAAGCAAGCTTACCTCAAGTTCCAACGGGAACAAGCGCAGGTAATTACCTTTGACGGCGGTGCCTAGTTTTCGTCTCGACTATTAGATATCCAATGAGGCGCATCGTGAAGATTTGACGATCCTGGTCTACACACCCATAAAATTCATGGACGCTCCGGCAATTAGAGGTATTGTCAGATTGTCGTCGGGATAGCCCGGCGTAAGCTCCACAAGACCAGCGATCACAGCGCCCACCAACATTCCCCAGTGATATTCAACCGCTCCGCTACCCGTCAGCACACCCACTGCCACCAATCCCAATGCCACAAAGGCCACCGTGCCGCCCGGCGACTTGCCGAATATTCTGGGTCCGGGCGTACGGCGGCCCACCACGGCAGCAGCAGGATCTCCCAAAGAAAGGAACAGAAAGGCCGGAATCGCTACTTCCTTGCCGAAAAGCAGAAAGGTCAACAGGGCCCCGATGAGCATGTAGGTAGCACCGGTAAGACGGCGTCCCTCATCGCTTTTAAGTAGGGGAGACAGCCAATGCAGGAATTGCCGGTTTAGCCATTCGATCCGAAACCGGAGCAAGTCCAATCCCAATCCTGCACCGGATAGCAGAGCCAAAGCCGCCACCATTCCCCATTCCGCAGCAAAAATTCCGACGACCGGAATTGAGGAACCAACTATCAGGTGGAACCATCGGCGCCACACGGGCGGTGGTGGGTTGCTGGCCCTACGGCTTGCCATCGTCAATTAAGAAAGTCCCATTCAAACCAGAGCCATTCACAAGCGCATATGTGTCTGAAGGTTAGACCCCAGGCTAAGCTTTGGATAAGACGAAATTTCACCAAGGAATCCGGGAGAGTGGGGATAGGCCATTCTTGACCGTTGTCGCTACAACCCCGTTACTAGCTTAAATCAAGAGATCAAATTGCGGTCAGAAGGTAATGGTGATCGAATCTCCGGCGCGCCAGAGCAAGTCCCGAAAATTGGTGCCTTGCGGGGCCTCGAATACGACCCATCCGTCGATTTGTTTGCCCTTTTTCAACTCAAAGGAACCATTTAGGAATAGCTTCGGACGTATCGGCGGAGTCTGGAGATTTTCCGGGTCAGCCACAACAATTTGCGCATTAGTATCAGATGGTGTGGCCTGATTCTCTTCATTATTCTCTGAATCGTCGTCAGAACTGTCTTCAGACACAGACTCGGCGCCGCATTGATACTCCCAAACGCCATTGTCATTGAAAATGTGGGTGAATATTTCTCCGGGACTGACCGGAACCGATTCTTGTTGGCTCCCTCCCAATCGCACATCGTGAGGAACAGAGTCGTCGTTCACCCAGTTTACCTTTGTTCCTCGGTCGATATAAGCCCGATTCGGGTCGAAACACTGCCCCAGGCTCATGTGAACAGTCACTTCCGATTGACCACGAAAATCCTGAAAAAGCCGTGCACCCACATTGATCGGGAAATAGCTACCTTGTATAAAATCTCTCAATTCGGCAGATTGCCGGTCCACGTGCAAAACTGCGGTGACTGCAGTGTCATTCACCACCTGGAGCCGTACCATAACCAACTCAAATGAATCATCCGAAGGCAACAATCTCCAATCCCGGTCAACGAGATCGGTGTGAAAATCCGTGTATCGAAGTTCAGGCGCTCTTTCGATTTGAACGACGCTGACGGATAAAGTCTGCCCTGTGACAAACTCACCCAATCCGGAAAGATTGTTCCCACACGCGCCAAATATCACCGCAGCAAATACGGAGATGGCTAAAATCAATGGCTTTTTGGGGATCTTCACTTCGCGCATTCCAGTTCTGAGGCCAATTTTCAGAATCTTACTTCGACAAAAGTTATAGTAAATTCAAAAATGGTTTGTGGGCGGCTTGGTGGATATTGGGTATCCTAGACGCTGTTTTCAGTATCCGCACAGGCGAAGAGGCCAGTTTCTCCCCAGAGTCGCTGGCTACCAAAAACGCTAATCAATCAGCCGGTACTCAGAATAACGCCGAATAATTGAATTCGACAAGAGGTGCGTTAAGCGGATTGGCGGGAATAGCGGAGGAGGCCAACATACAGCCCAAGGCACAACTTGGGTGGTAACTCATGAACTCGTTGTAGTTAGCGTCGGTAACTGGCGCAATTGACTCACCAGCTCCACCAACTTTTCCAACAGATACTCAATTTCTTCAGGAGTATTGTCCTTGCCCAGAGTCAACCGCAAACTTCCCCTGGCCAACTCCGCCGATTGGCCCAAGGCCAACAGGACATGGGAGGGTTCCAATGAACCCGAGCTGCATGCACTGCCACTGGAGGCGGCGATGCCTGCCATGTCCAAACCCAGCAATATCGGCTCACCCTCGACGCCACCGAAGGAGAAGTTAACGTTGTTGGGCAATCGTTCCGTTGGATGGCCATTTAGCTGGCTCTTGGAGATTCGGTCTAACACGACCGCAATGATTCTGTCCCTCAGAGCGGAGCAACTGGCACTGGCTTTTTCTCTTTCCGAGTCGGCCAACCCCAATGCTACCGAAATCCCTACTATGCTGGGTATATTTTCCGTACCGGCCCGCCTCTCGCGCTCTTGTCCCCCGCCCAAGATCAACGGCAGGTAGGGGGTGCCTCGCTTTATGTAAAGCACGCCTATGCCTTTCGGGCCGTAAAACTTATGCCCCGATAGGCTCAGCATATCCACGCCCAGGGTCTTGACGTTCAAATCCAGGAAACCCGCAGCCTGAACCGCGTCGGTGTGCATTACGATCGTGCGTTCCAATTCTCCTGCTCGCTGGTGCACCACCCGGGAGATTTCAGAAATAGGATTGATGGTCCCGATCTCATTGTTGGCGTACATTATGGAAACCAAGGTCGTCCGATCGGTTATGGCATCGTACACTGCTTCCGGGTGAATCATTCCATACGAATCAACCGGCAAATAAGTGACGTCGAACCCTTGGGTTTCCAGGTGTTGGCAAGCATGCAGAACTGCATGGTGCTCGGTCGCGGAGGTGATCACGTGGTTCCCGGTCTCGTGTAGTGCTGTAGCCACGCCTTGCACGGCGGCATTGTCCGATTCGGTGCCGCCCCCGGTGAAGACCACCTCGCGCGCCCGGCAACCCAGTACCTGAGACACGCGTTCCCTGGACTCGTCCAAGGCATATCTGGCTTCCTGACCGACGGCGTGCATGCTGGAAGGGTTTCCGTACATCTTGGTGAAATAAGGCATCATGACCTCCAACACCTGCGGGGCCATGGGAGTGGTCCCAGCATGGTCGAGATACACGATTCCGTTATTGGCCATTTTCTCCCCTATTTTGCGTCGGCCCTTGGGCTAATTTAGGCTGGTATGTATTGGTATTGGTATTGGTATTGGTATTGGTATTGGTATTGGTATTGGTATTGGTATTGGTATTGGTATTGGTATTGGTATTGGTATTGGTATTGGTATTGGTATTGGTATTGGTATTGGTATTGGTATTGGTATTGGTATTGGTATTGGTATTGGTATTGGTATTGGTATTGGTATTATTGGCATTATTGGTATTGGTATTGGTATTGTAGCATAGCTGATTTGAGACTAGGGCGAAGCTGGCTCTCCAGCAGTATTATGATGGAGAATACGAGAGCGATGGTGTCCATTTGTTGAATCGCTTTCCGGATCCGCATAAATCGGTTATGGAGAGTCAGGTGCGTGAAAACCGAATCGAGGTCTTCGTCAAATCACGGCATAGCCAAAGACGAGGCATGCCACAATTCGCTTAGGGCCGAGTTGAGGAGCCACTAGAGGGTCTTGAAAGGGTGACCATGTTTATTAGGTATCCATCGGAGAAACGGCCCCGACATGCGAGGATTCGGCCCTGGACCTGTCTTCACGCAGGCTGGCCGTGGCGACGGAAAAAAGAAATGCGCCAACAATCCCAATCCAGACCCCATTAACGGGTTCAAGCATAACGCCCATCACGATGCCCAATATCACCGCAGTTGCCCCTATAGCCTGTCCCGCCCTAGCGGCTACCCGGGTAGCTCTGCGGTAGTTGCCCGTTAAACCCCAAATCGCTGCCCGCAACACCCGCCCTCCGTCCAACGGGTAACCTGGCAGGATGTTGAACACGCCCAAGCTGAAGTTCGACCAAGCCAATAGGAACAGCATTACTTCCAGGGTGGAATTTCCGCGGCCAAGGGCATACCAAGCCCCTCCGAATATTCCCGCCAGCAACAGGCTGGAAACCGGACCGATTACAGCGATTACAAATTCTTTCCAGGGGCCGTCGGGCTCCCGGGATAGCCGGGAAACACCACCGAAAATGAATAGGGTAATCCCGTGTACCGGTATGCCCTGACGCTTGGCCAAGACGCTATGGCTAAGCTCGTGGGTAAGAACCGACATGAAGAAGAATATCGTCATGGACCCGGCTACGCCCCAGCGCTGGGCAACCGGCCATCTCAATCTTGAATCACCGAACTCTTGAGCCAGAAGAAATGTCAGCAATAAGAAGACAATGCCCCAACTGGCATTGATTTCGATGGGGATTCCAAAAATCCGGCCTATGCGGAAGGAGGCTCCCATCTCGTTTTATCTAAGCTCCTTTAGTGCCAAGGCTTGGGCGATCTGTCAGGCATGTCCGTCAGCCTTTAGAAGTTTAGCCCGAAGCCCGAGAGTTTCGACATAGTTGCGCCTGTCGATGAATTCTTCCAGCGCCTTCGTGTGCAAGAAAGTTTCGTGTAAAGAAGTTTCGATCAACTCTCCCCAAACGTCCCAGGTGAGCCAGGGCGCGTTGATTGTCGGCAGGAGGCGTTGAAGTTACTCATGGAGTTCGGCCTGGTCCAGCCACGAAGGCAACCAGTTTGTAGACCAACTTGGCAGCGGTATAGGAACTGGCAACCGGCCCGGCATTGGGCGAAAGCTCGCACACATCGAAACCCACCACGCGGCGGCTGCGTGCTACGCCGCTGAGGATTTTCATAATTTGATGCCAATCCATGCCGCCTGGTTCCGGTGTGCCCACTGACGGCATCAGAGCGGGGTCCAACACGTCCAGGTCTACGCTGATGTACACGTTCGGCCCCAGGCCATCGATCATTGCGGCTAAATAATCATCTTCCGCGCCGGAAGGGGGCCATGGGAAGAAGGGAATCTTTTGGGACTTGATGTACGCACTTTCTTCATAGCTCAAGCTTCGCACACCGGCCAGCACCAGTGGGCAGTCTTGGTGGATGCGCCTGGCCCCAGAGGCGTGACCCCATCGAGTCCCCATATACTCGTCTCTGAGGTCGGCATGGGCGTCCAGGTAGAGCACCGACAAATCCGGGTATATCTCGTGGTAGGCTTGCACCGAGCCAGCGGTCAATGAATGCTCACCACCGAGTATTCCTACAGCTTTTCCCATACTCAGGTATGCCCTCACAGCCTGGAGAACCCGGTCTTTCATTGCTTCAGGACCGCCCATGTGGGGTTCGAGCAAGGACGTGGTGTGGATGCCAATCTGGGAAACATCCAGGTCGAGTTCAAAATCGTAGTCTTCAAGGGCGGAGGAAGCGTCAATTATGGAGGCTGGCCCGTCTCTGGTACCGCTCCGGAACGAGGTGGTCCCGTCGTATGGGACGGGAATGAGCACTACTTGGGCTTGCTCCAAAGAGCTTTGATCCTCCTCAAGGGCGAGGAAGTTACGGGGCACCCAGGGCAATGCTCCAGCAGGCTCCCTCGATCCGGTAGAGGCGCTTAAGTCAATGACGGAGTCTAGGTCAGAAGCACCTGAAGGATCCAATTTTTCTGTTTCAGACCCGGTGTCAGGCACGGGGTTGCCCTGGGCCCCCTGCCTCCAATGCGCCTCGCTGTTCCATCGCCTCGGCCAGGCCTTGGCGTTCGTCCAGCCACTCGAGGCCACGGTCCAATAGCCACGTCTTGACTTCCTGGAGGTCAAACAAGAGTTTAACTCGCTCCAACGCTAGTTCGTGGTCGAAAGGCAGACAGGAAAAAATGTCTACGTTAACATAGTCGCGCTCGGGGAAAGTGTGGATGCTAATGTGGCTCTCGGCAATAATGACGAATCCCGAAACGCCTGCGTCTTCGGCCTTGGGGGCATTATATCTCAATACTTTCGGTTCCGTTATGCGGGTCATATTCAACTGAGTAGGGCAATCAAATAGGAATTGCTCCACTAATTGCTCATCCCACATCTTAAGATTATTCCCCCGAAAACCGTCGATGACCAGGTGCATCCTACCTCCTTAACAATACCAACTGAAAATTATCGGGCCACGACTACCCAGCTACGGCAAATCCACATTAACCGCAGTGCGTATGCCTTGGCAAAACTAGTGGTTTAGAATATCATCGCTGGTAATCTAGCGCAATTTTACTCTCAGCGGAGAGTACGGTTCCAATCTAAAAACTGTAATTCGGCTTGGATTTGTGACGGGCGTTGCGGCAGACTCGGTGCCCCAGGTTAAGTATACGAGTTCGTCCGATTCTTCGCCTGATTCATAGAGTCGCTCGAACAAACTCGAAAATTACGTCATCTCGCTCGGACTAATCGCAGCATACATCTTTTCCGGGACCGGATAGCCTAGCTTCAAGGATTGACGGGTATAATTTGGAATCGACCTCAGAATCAACAATGATCCAGGCCAATGGATTGACCCATTATTATGGTCCATTTCCCGCAATTCAGGATGTTACCTTCAGCGTCCGGAAGGGAGAAATCCTGGGATTCCTAGGGCCGAACGGTGCGGGAAAAACCACGACGATGCGGATTTTAACTGGATACATGCCGCCGACCCGGGGCTCGGTAACCCTGGATGGCTATGATGTTGTGGAAAAATCCCTGGAGGCCCGCCGCCGCATCGGCTATTTGCCGGAAACGGTGCCCTTGTACGCGGATATGACGGTTGCCAACTACTTGAAATACATGGGCACTCTTCGAGGCATGCCGCCCAAACTTATCAAAGTGCGCACCGACGAGGTGGTGGGAGTCTGCCGACTGGAAGACTATCGTAAGACCATTATAGGCAAATTGTCCAAAGGTTTTCGCCAAAGGGTGGGTATAGCCCAAGCTATCATGCACGAACCGGAAGTTTTGGTGCTAGACGAACCCACAATTGGCATAGATCCCATCCAAGTAGTTGAAACCCGGCGCTTGATTGAAGATTTGGGCAAGTCGCAGACAGTAGTGCTCAGCAGCCACATTTTGCCGGAGGTGAGCATGATCTGCGAAAGGGTGTTGATAATAAACGAAGGCAAAATCGTGGCCGAAGACACCCCCAAAAACCTGGCCGAAGGGCTTCAAGGGGTGGAGCGGTTGGAGGTAGAGGTGGGCGGGCCGGTTGCCGACGTGCTACCTGCACTGCGCCGCGTTAAGGGGGTGACCCGGGTGACCCACCGCAGTTTGCCGCAAAGGGAGTTGTACACCCTACACACCGAGAAAGGCAAAGACCTGCGGGACGAAATCTCCAAGGCTGTTGTCAGCAGCGGTTGGAGCCTGTTGAGCATGCAGTCGGTAGGCATGAGTTTGGAAGAGATTTTCCTGAAACTCACCACCCACGAGGACCTCTAGAAATGCGAACAGTCCAGGCAGTGGCCTGGAAAGAGATTCAGGTATATTTCAGCAACCCCACCGCTTACATCGTCGGAATGATGTTTTTGGCTGTCTCCGGCTTCTTTTTTTCCCAAGACCTAAACGACCCGTTCCCTCAAGCTTCCCTAAATGGCTTTTTTGACGGCGCTACGATCATCCTGATCCTAATTGCCCCGGCATTGACCATGCGCTTGATGGCTGAAGAGCAGAAGTTGGGCACCATAGAATTGCTGCTGACCTCCCCCGTCAGAGACTGGGAGGTAGTGGTTGGAAAATACTTGGCCAGCTTCATCTTCCTGATTGGCACGGTGTCCCTCACCCTCTATTACACTATCCTGCTTTTTATTTTCGCCAGCCCTGATCCGGGCCCGATATACGCCGGCTATTTGGGCCTGGCTCTTTACGGCGGAGCGGCACTTGCCATCGGGCTGTTTTGCTCCACG
Source organism: Dehalococcoidia bacterium (assembly GCA_963665155.2). Taxonomy (GTDB): domain Bacteria; phylum Chloroflexota; class Dehalococcoidia; order Lucifugimonadales; family UBA3495; genus UBA1141. Next base: position 1,289,810 of record OY761986.2, read on the forward strand.
TTGACCAGCAACCAAATCGTAGCAGCCGTAGTTGCGATGGGCATACTTTTGGCAATGTTTTTTGCGGATCTAGCTTCCGGGAACATCAGCGGCACGGCTTCCACAGTGGTCAGCGAGCTAAGCATCCGCAGCCACTTTGACGATTTCGCACGAGGAGTCATCGATACCAAGCACGTCATCTACTATTTCAGCGTCATCGCTTTCTTCCTGTTCATGACTATCCGCGCCCTGGAATCCAGAAGGTGGCGGTAAATTGAGCGTTTCTTCTAGAGGAGGAACGGAAGGCGAACGCCTAGGCGATTGGCGCCGACGCAGACGAGGGACTTCCGATGTCGGAGGTAGCCCCGCTTCCGGGCCGCAGGACGATCAACCCACCGATGAATCCCCAAGTGACAATACGGAGAACGTCAGCGTTCCCCGCTCGTTCTCCAGCTTCTTCGGGCCTTCTCTGGGCGTCATTAGCGCCTATGGCCCGCCCATTGTAATAGCTGGCATTGTCGGCCTGATCTCGGGCATCGTCGTGGTTGCCTTTGTATCCTCTATGCGCACCTACGGCTATGTGGACATTGCCATAGGTGGCGCTCTGCTCTTGACCGTCGCATTGATCTCCCTGAGTTCGGTGATGGCGGCATTTTTGAGCCGGACCGGTCGTTATGGCGTCAACTCGTTAATTATGATCCTGGCTTTCACCGGCATAATCGTGTTGATTAATTTTGTCTCATTCGAGAACAATAGCCGGTCAGACGTGACGGCCACCAACCAATTCAGCCTTGCCCAGGGCACCAAACAGTTGCTAAAAGAACTGAAAGAACCCGTCCTGGCAACTGCTTTTTACATCGAGGACGAAAATATCGGTCCCAACCCAAACCAAGCTGCCCAAGACCGGATTGGCCGCCGCGCTCAGGTGGAAGAGACCTTTCGGGAATTTGAAGCCCTGAGGTCCAGCAAGTTCAGTTTCCGCTTTGTGGACCCGACAATACAGCCCGAGATAGTCAAGGAATACTTCAAATCACTGCCTACTCCATTTATCCGGGAATCGATAGTCATAGAAGGGTTGGATTCGGCCCTGACCCATGTCGTCCAACCTTCGGACCCGTCCTACAGTAGACTGGAGCAGGACCTGTATACCAGCATCTTGGTCGTATCCGGCCAAGAACGTAAGACCATCTATTTCCTCTCGGGCCACGGCGAGAGGGAGTTGGACACAAGTAATGCTGGTCCCAATGGCGACCCATCGGGGTACGACAACATCCGGTTAGGCCTGGAAGGAGACAATTACGAAGTTAGGACGTTGCGGTGGAATCCTCTGAATGACGATGTTTCGGTGCCCGGAGAGCCGGAGCAAGGGTGCGTTCCCAACAGCACTAACTGCCTTCCTGCCGCCGCCATGGTGGTGGTAGCCGGACCCAAGGAAGGCTTGCCGCGTTCCCACGCCGAAGCGTTGAACCAATATTTACTGGGCAAGAAGATAGATGAGAACGGCAACGTAGTTAACCGCAGAGAGGCTGGCCGCCTGATATTCCTGGCGGAGCCGGAAACACCGGATTCCTTCTCGGAGTTTATGGCCACCTGGGGAGTGTTTGTCGCTCAAGGATATATTCGTGATCAAGAAAGGTCGGTGACAAGCCTTCCCCACACTCTGCAACTCCAGACGATCAATCCCCTTCAGTTGCCCCACGAAGTAGCTCGGGCCATCGAGCCTCAGGCCCTTGAGACCCTAGTAAGCATCACTTCACCCGAAGGACAATCACTGGGTATCGTCCGCATGCCGGGCGCAGCGCCAATCCGGGTAGCCGAAGGCCCCAACCGGAACTCTGCCCCCCTGGCTTTCACATCCAGCAGCAGCTACCTTATCGGGGACTTGGATAGGACTGAACCGAAGATCGGGACCGATGGGGAGAACGACCCCAGAGGGCCTTTCGCCCCGGTTTACTATATCCAAGCTGTGGGACCGATAGGCACCCAACCCCCTACTTCGACAACCCCGGACGTCGCGATCGCCCGGATGGTGGTATTCGGGGATTCCGACTTCGTGAACAACCTCAATTTTGGTCTGGGTAGCGGTGCGGATTTATTCTTGAATTCGGCGAATTACCTTCTTGGAGACTACTCTTTAGTGTCCATCCGGGCCAAGGTATTCACTTTCCGGGAGTTTAACCTGAACCGGAACGAGTACAATTTTGTGCGCTTCTCTTCCTGGCTATTCATGCCGGGACTTCTGGGCTTGATGGCAGCGTTCGTCTGGTGGGTCCGGCGGTAAACGAACATGAACCTAAAGCTCTCCATATTACTGGTAACCGTGCTCCTGATATTCGGGGGCGCGTTTCTGGTGGTGCGGCTGACATCTACCGAAAATACAGCGCCCATACGCCCCTGGCTCTACCGCATGGACGACAGCTCCATATTCAACATCTCGGTTACGCATCAAGGGCAGACAATCGAATACAGCAAAAATCCTGGCACGCTTGACTGGTACATCCAGGGCTCTCAGGGGACTCTGGTTTTTCAAGATTTATGGGGTGGAACGCCATTCCTACTCAGCGGCCCTAGGGTAAGCCGCGCTGTTTCCGAAAAACTAGACAAACCAGCGAATTTCGGGTTGGAGCCGCCTCAAACTCGGGTTCTTGTCACCGATAGGAACGGAAACACCATTGAGTTTCACTTGGGCGACGCAACTCCGGATACCCTCGACCAATATGTCCGGCTAGTTGGAGAAGACGCCCTTTTTACCGTACCGGTTGTATGGGGTAATGTTATCGATCTACTTGCCACTGCGCCTCCCTACCTGCGGCTGTTTCAAGTCGATGAGGACCGAATGTCCTCGATTGAAATCACCTACCAAGAGCAGTCCGTAACTTTCGAACGGGACCAAGCGCTTAATACCTGGATATTCCCGGATCCCGACGGCGGCCCTGTGTCCGAGGAAAAATGGGGCGACTCGGCAAAAATGATCAGCGGCCCCAGGGTTGACGAGCGTATTGCCATGGACTTGGTAAATCCTGCCCAATATGGTCTGGAGCCACCTGAAATCAAGGTGCGAATTGGCATGCGAGGTAGGCTTTCCATCGAGTTCCATTTGGGCCATGCCACCGAGGATGGAGAGCATCGCTACGCCCGGCTAAAGGGCGAGCCTGAGCTATATATCATGCCGGTAGACCGAGTACAGCGCATAATAAATCTGGCCGTCGACCCCCCTTACAGCGCCGGAGTTGGGCGCAGCACGCCGAATCCTGGGTGATGCCCGCAGAGCTGCGGGGTAGCCTGACCTTGTTGATACCGCCCAGTCCCGCCCGAGAGTCTCGAACAGAACGACCTAGAAAGCTACCCTGTTCATAGATCTGCCGTTTCTACGCCAACTTTCTGGACTGAACCGACTAGATACTTTGGCAGCGCCCAAATTGCTCAACGCCCTTAATCCGACCGGTTCACAATTTACTTGAATTGATCTCACGCTCAACCCGAGACGGTAAATCGGCTCAGCAGTCAACAAACGGCAGGTTAAACCAGGAGGCCAATGTGAAAGCAGAAATATTCTCAATAGGACATGAACTCTTGATGGGCGAGTTGACCGACACGAACTCGTCTTGGATCGCCGCCCGGCTGCCTGCCCTTGGCATCCAGGTCCAATGGGTTTCCATCATCGGCGATGACCAGAAAATGCTGACCGAAGCATTTGCCCACGGCATGCAACGGTCCGACATTATTATCACAACCGGTGGGCTTGGCCCAACCCAAGACGACCTAACCAGGGAATCCGTGGCCGGGGCATTGGGGGAAACTCCCGTGGTGCAAGATTGGGTGGTGCGGGACCTGGAGCGGTATTTCCAAGGCCGGGGGCAAACAATGCCCTCCCACAACGTTAAGCAAGCGCTGTTAATTCCCTCGGCCAGCTTTATCACCAACCGCAACGGCACCGCCCCCGGTTGGTGGACCGAGCGGGATGGCAAAATCATCATCAACATGCCCGGCCCTCCCGGCGAAATGCACACCATCTGGGAAGAAGAGGTGGAACCCAAGCTCCTGAAACTGGTTGACGACGAAGTAACTATCACCAGGAACATCAAAGACCATGGGCATGTCCGAGGGTGCCATCGACGAAATTGTTTCCGAGTTTTTTGGTCAGGAAAATCCCTATTTGGGGATATACTCCAAGGCCGACGGCATTCACCTGAGGATAATTGCCGGGTCATCTGACGCAGCATCCGCGTCAGCATTGATTCAGCCGGTGGAGGACGCTATCCACGAGAGGCTGGGTGAGTATGTCTGGGGGTACGACGATGAAACACCAGAGCAAGCAATTGGGCCTGTCTTGAAGGAAAAGGGGTTAACCCTTGCCACCATGGAGTCATGCACCGGTGGTTATTTGGCAAATAGCATCACCGAGGCGACAGGCAGCGCCGATTACTTCAGGGGCGGTGTGGTGGCTTATACCAGCGCCGCCAAAATAGCCAACGGCGTCCCTGCGGAAACAATCCAGGAGCATGGCGGAGTGAGCCAAGCCACCGCCACCGCAATGGCTAGGGCCGTTCGCGAACGATTGGATGCCGACTTCGGTATCGGCATCTCCGGCGTACTGGGACCATCGGATGATGAAGGAAAGCCGGTCGGGCTGGCCTACGTTGCTATCGTCGGCTCAGGAATCGTGCGGGAGTTCGAGCTGCGTGTGCCGCCCCGCCGGGTGGTGATAAAGCGGCGGCTGTCTAATCAGGCGTTAATCGAACTGCGAAAGATGGTTGTTGCTGGGTAGTCGGTTTCTGGCTAAAATACCCACTTTTTCGAGCGGCCCGCATGAGCAAGATAATAATAGCCTTACTTCAAATGGTAGCCTACGGCAATGACCAAGCATCGAATTTGGCCAAAGGCACAGCCTCCTGTCGCCAAGCAAGTGACCTCGGCGCCGACATAGTCCTCTTTCCGGAAATGTGGAACATTGGGTACACGTTTTTTGATCCTTCCGTGCCTTATGCCCAAGAGACATGGCAGCAGCAGGCGCTCGATGAGGAAAGTGACTTCATAGTCCATTTCAAGACGCTAGCACAAGAGCTAGGCATTGCCATAGCCCTGACATATCTTGAAAAGTGGCCCGGCGCACCGCGTAACACAGTCTCTGTGATCGACCGGCATCCCTAGAGCGCGCGAATACTCATGGTCAAAGGAGCTGAACTCATACTGACACCGAACGCCTGCGAGTTGGAAGCAAATCGTATAGGTCAGTTCAGGGCTAGGGCCTTCGAGAACATGCTGGGTGTGGCGATGGCTAACTACGCCGCCCCGCAGTGTAACGGCCACTCCGTGGCATTTGATGCTGCGGCGTTCGGCGCAAATGGAGAGCCACTGGACCCTCTCATTGTTGAAGCGGAAGAGGCGGAAGGCGTATATGTTGCCGAATTTGATTTGGACAAAATCAGGGCTTACCGTCAGCACGAAGTGTGGGGCAACGCGTACAGGAAACCTCAGGCTTATGGACCGTTGACTTCAACTTAGGTTCCATATCGATTTAGGTTCCATGTCCATAATCGAATCACGACCGATAACGAACTGCGACGACGGTGGCCTGGCAAAGATTAATAATCTGGCGTAGTCTCGCCGCATGACCAACCAAATAAAAAGACCGTTGTAGGTAATTGCCCCACAACGGTCTTTTCGCACGTCCAGAGGTTAAAGCGCCCTTAAATGGTCAGCTTCCGGTATAGCATGGGTAGACGTTCCGGCAATGCCCAAATATCTCCCAAAACCTCGTAGCCCAAGTCGCCGCACATGCTCTTCAGGTAGTCATGCCCCGCCTTGTCCACCGTCAGGCAGAACGGCGTGATATTCTTACGCTTGGCCTCGATTAATGCCATGTGAGTATCGTGGACTGCGTACTCCTTCTCCACGCCCTCACGGCTGTAGCCGCGGTCTTGAGGACGCCCGTCACTGATCAGGAACATGATCTTGGTGGTCGCTTCCTGGTTTTCCAGCTTGGATATTGCGTGACGGATTGCCGCCCCCATGCGAGTAGCGTGCAACGGTGTAATTTTATCTATGCGGCGCTTAATTTTGTCACTGAAGGCTTCTGTGATGTCTTTGATTACATAGAACTCTACGTTTTCGCGGCCATAGCCGGAAAAGCCGTAGATTCCGTAGGTATCACCGATGGCTTCAAGAGCGTTAATCAGCAGCGCAGTACTTTCTTTTTCAAGGTCGATGATGCGCTTGTAATTGCGCCGCACCAGTCCTTCCCGACGACGCCGCAGCCAGACCATGTACTCCACCGGGTCATCGGGAGCATCTCGGTCATCAACCACCTGGCGTCCTTCATCAATAGCCTCGGCGGTTGAAGCGCTCATGTCCAGCAGGAACACAACCGCCACGTCCCGGCGGGCCCGGTTGCGGTGCCAGTAGATCTTCTCGTCGGGAGGCACGTTCATTCTAAGGTCGCACCATGCCTCCAAGGCTGCGTTCAGGTCAATGTCCTCGCCGTCCACCAGCCGGTAAATCTTTCTGAAACTATCCGGCATGATAAGCTCGAACTGGCGCTTGATGTGGGTGGCCAGCGCACTGTAGTTTTTCAAAGAATCGTTGTAGAAACTAAGATCGCCTTCCTCAACGACTTTTTCTTTGACGATACACCAGCGTGGTTTATAGTCCGCGGCACGGAAATCCCACTCGTCGTAGGCGTAGGTCTGCGGCTCTTTGGCTTCCAGTTCTCCGCCGTTGTCGTCGTCATGAAGTAACGGTCCGTAACCCTGACCGGGCTGCGAACTGGGCGGCGGAGTGCCAGCCTCCTTCATGATGTTCTGAGCGAACATGGTCATGTTGCTATCGATTTCGCCTTGCTCGGCGTCCATCTCCAGTTCGGCGCTCTCCTGCAGCAACTGCTCCAATTGTTCTTTGGTCAGCGGCTGGCCTTCACCTTGTTGGCCAGCGTCGGCTTGTAACCGGGTAAGGAGTTGTACCATTTCGGGTTTGAAGTCGCCCCGGTAGTCCACCGGTTCCGGAGAATCGTAGGAATCGCCTTCGGACTGCTCGCCGCTGGCATCCATTCCAGCCTGCAACTGATCAATCAGGTCTTGGAACTCTTCTTCCGAGAAATCCCCCGGCTCTTCAAGGTCCTGGTCTTCCCACTGGTCCTCGGGTTGAGTTTCGTTTTCGATCCGAGAAATAATTTCATAAGCTCGTAGCGTAGCTTCGGCCGAGTCTTCCACCAGCGCTTGCACAGACCGCAGTTCATGTAGGATCTTGGCCAGCATGATGGCCGATTCCTCGTATTCCGTGGGCACGGGTAGGTCGGTAAATTGCTCCAGGCTCATGTGTATGAGCAATTCCACCAAGGCCTCTTGCAAGGCCAGTTCCTGTATCTTGGGGCGGGCTGCCAAGGACTCCCCTTGGACCCTTGCCGATGCGGACCTGATGCCCGGGTATTCCATGCTCACCCGGTAATCCAAGCGGCAGTCTTCAAGCACCGTAAACAAATCGAACGCTAGGCGGCGGTTTTCAAACAGGTGTAAGAATCGACCGACATCCGTAAATGCTTCGCTGGGCCCCAGGGCAATCTGGCCTTCGGCGACCATTGGCTGTTGACCAGCCAGTTGCATTTCAACATCCAGGTCTCCGGTGGACTGCCTCGCCGCCATTTCCTGGGCTAAGCTGGCGCGGCGCTCGTCCAACGCCTTCTGTTCCTGTGACCTGAGAGCTTCCGTTTCCAATTCCATGTCAGCACGGCGATTCGTGAAATTGGCTGCTTCTTTGTCGAATTCAAACTCGAAGCTTCCGAACTCCAAGTGCGCTACCTGGTGAGTGGATACGACCTTGAACCAGGAAAAATTATCCTGCTTGTTGGAGTATTGGTCTACCACCGGGGGCAAGAATACCTTGGTGCCGTCGGTGGAGGCGGAATCTTCGTCCACCCATCCGATGTTTTTCCGCACCAATTCCTTGGTGGTTAGAATCTCAACGGGTGAGCCGGAGAGGGCCCGGCAATACAGCCTGATTATTCCCTTGACCTTTTCCAATTCCAGGCTTGAAGACAGGGTTTCAAGAATCGATTCCGAAGTATTGGATTCAATCTTAAAGAATGCAATACCGCTTTCCGGATTGTCTTTCAGGAGCCCGATACCGTGTTGGAACCAGGCATCAAGCTGATTAACGGTGATGCGGTTCAGCACATCATCCAAACTCTTTAGGAACGGTGGCACCGCTTCCGGTGAAACGGCGAGCAGAGTTTCGCAAAGGTCCAGGATGTAACCTTGAGAACCTTGAGGAACTCGGGACAACGCTTGAGTCCCGTCGGAGAGGAACCTTGAGGTATCCCGCATGCCTACTTTGGCCAGGCGTTCGCCGAGTTTCAAGAACCGGCCCGTCTGCCCTTCTTCAACATGCTGCAGCGCTCGCGGCACCAGTTCCAAACAAGTCTTGATCTCCCGCCAACTTGAGTCGATCAAAGCGCGGGACATGGACAAGAAAGGCTCTCGCTCCCGCCCCATTGCTGGCAGGACGTCCTTACCCAAGATCAAACATTCGCCAGCCACATCGTAAGACTTGTAAGACAATGCCTCGATCAAAGAGGCGAAGACTTCCACGTCCCAAAACGGCAGGTTGCGAACCAGGTCTGGGCTAACTTCAAAGAACTTTGCCGCCAAGGTACTGGACTTCCAGGTGCCCTTGTACAGGCTCCGGCCCAAACCCGCCCAACGGGGAATGTACTGGGGCCGCAGATTTGGAACAATCGATGCACTGGCTTTGAAGAAGGCCACTGCCAACGTGGGGGAATCTTGAGCCAAATAGGTGCCGCAACGGGCCCACTGCATGAATGATGGGAAGGACAGGAAGCGGGCAACTTGGGGACCCACGCGATAGTATTCAACCGCAGACTCCCAAGAGCGCACGGTTTGGGTGCCTATGGACAGGCCTTCTTTCGCCCATAGTACAAGCTCTTCCTGGCCGAACGCCGATTCAAGGGCCGGAGATGCTTCTTGGTACGCTTCCAAGACCGCAGGCGGTAATTTGGCAAGTTCACTTTCGACTTCGGTTAGAGGGCCGGTACTCAATTTAGGGTGCCTCCTTTTCCAAACCGTCTGCCAGAACCTCCAAAAACTGTTGGAGGATTCTCGCCGTGACTCCGAATATTATATGCTCGTTGTAGGCGTAAGACCTTGTAGAGACAAAAGCTCCAGCTTCCAACCGTGTTTCTACTCTCCAGTTGGAAGGGTCGTTGAGCGAAGGGATGGGGACTTCTAATACCTCAGCTATTTCCACGGCGCTGGGTTTAAAATTGTAGGGGTAATCAATCGAGCCGACGAAGACCTTGACGTGAAAGCGGCTTCTGGTTACTACCTCATCCAGTTCACCCAGAACCGTAACGTCCTGCCTGTTGACACCCATTTCCTCTTCGGTTTCCCGAAGCGCCGTATCAACGAAGTCCGTATCCTCTGGGTCCCGGGCACCGCCAGGAAAGGAAATTTCCCCTTTGTGGTACTCAACCTCTTCGGAACGTTTATTTAACAAGACGCAGTATTCGCCGTCCTTGTCGTAAAGAACGACCAATACTGCGGCCGGTGTCAATGAGGAATCGTCCACAGACAGCGTGGCCCGCTGGGACAACTCTTTACGTAAAACTTCCGGTGGGGAAGCTGCCATTCAGACCCCTACTCGAAGATAGAGGACACAACCTCTTCCAAGCTTCGTTGTAGTTCCTTTTCGTCGGTCAAGGTCCACACTATTGCTACTTGGCAAGCCCGACGGGCTGGAATACCCTCGGAAATCAAGCGAGCCGCGTAGATTAGCAGCCTGGTACTCGCGCCTTCCTGAAGGCCGTGGTCCTCTAGGTTGCGAATCTTCTCGCCCAACTTGGCCAGAGAATCGGCCTGCTCAGCAGAGCATCCGCTCTCCCTAGCGATAATCTCAGCCTCGATATCCCGCGGCGGGTAGTAAAACTCAATGGAGATGAACCGCTGACGGGTGCTGTGCTTCAGGTCCTTCAGTGCGCTCTGATATCCTGGGTTGTAGGAGATACACAACAAGAAACGGTCATCGGCTTCAATTATCGTACCGGTCTTTTCCACCGGCAGTATCCTACGGTGGTCGGTGAGGGGGTGAATCAGCACGGTGGTGTCTTTCCGCGCCTCCACCACTTCATCCAAGTAGAGAATAGCGCCTGCTTTAACGGCCCGGGTCATGGGACCGTCAATCCAGCGGGTGCCGTTCGCATCAAGCAAATAGCGACCGACCAAGTCACTGGCGGTTAAGTCTTCGTGACAGGCGATTGTGACTAAGGGTACTCTTACATCGCCGTCATCCAACTCTTGTTCTACATCCTTTCCGTCGGCACCCTTTATCACTGTTATCGGGCGACCGAGTTTCCAAGCCATGTATTCTACAAACCGGGTCTTGCCACAACCGGTGGGTCCTTTCAGTAACACTGGTATGTGCTGGTTGTAGGCGGCGGTAAACAATTCCAACTCATCCCCCACCACCCTGTAGTAGGGCTCGCTGCGAACCAGAAACTCTTCTATGGCGTATTCTTTCGAACCTTGCTTTGTCGCCTCTACCATTGCTGCCCCACATCCTTTTTATTCTCTATTTTGGCTACCAAATTACGGCGAATCCATGGCTCCGGCTACTCTAGAGTTCCAAAGGCTGTCTATCGTAGCTTCCAAGTCGACCACGTTTCCACCGTTGTCCACAATAACCTGGGCCCGGCTCAGCCGCTCAGAGCGGTCCATCTGGGAATCAATCCGCTTCAGCACTTCCTCGGGGGACATGCCATTCCGCGCCTGAAGCCTTTCCATAACCGTTTCGACCGGCGAATCAGTTGCCCAGACCTCATCCACCAGAGAGTCCCAACCGGCTTCATACAATAGGGCCGCTTCCACCACCACAACCTTGGTGCCTTGGTCTCTAAGCGACTCCAGCCGCTCCGAAACTATACCAGCCATTCTCGGGTGCATTATCCGGTTAAGCTTTGCCAGTTGTTCCGAATCCCCGAATACGATGGCCCCCAGCTTTTCCCGGTTAATCTCCCTGCTGGGTCCCAAAATGTCTTCGCCGAACGCTTTTACAACTTCAATCCAGCTTTCGGAGTCCGGCTGATAGGCTTCATGACCAACTTGATCGGCGTTGATTACTTCGGCACCCAAAGCCTGCAACAACCGGGTCACCTCGCTTTTCCCGGTGCCTATACCACCGGTAAGACCGATGACCAACATGGGTTAACTGGTGCCCATATCGTGCGCCACAAGTAAGGAATCCCGATCAATCAGTGGCGAAAACATTGCAGCACCCAGCACTTTTGATAACTGAGCCATTCTACCAATCAGTAATGCGATGGTCAACAACAAATAACTCAACAAGAATTCTGGGACGTCCGGAGGGTTTCAGAATCCAGTGGCAGGCAGCCTGTCACTGGAATTTCGCTATCGGCTTTTGGGCGTTGGCTCTTGATCAATCGCTTGGTCAATCAAAGAAGTTAATTTCGCCTCGCCGCGTCCGGTAGACCTCCTGCAATTCCTCGAACATGAGCCGGTATTCTTCGGTGTTGATGGGACTAGTGGTCATTATGGCTGCATCTTCTCTATTATCCGAATAATAGCCTTTCCTGATGCCCACCGATTTGAAAGCGTACTTCTCGTATAGGTTTTGGGCGATGAAATTTGAGACTCGGACTTCCAGGGTCATAACTTTTGAACCGTACTCCACCGCCTCCCTGAGGGAGCCGATCAGTAACAACTCTCCGATGCCGTTGCCGCGCATGCTTTCACGAACCGCAATCTCGGTTATGTGAGCCTCTTCCCCTTGATACCACACACTAACATACCCTGCAATATCCGCAGGGTCGGATTTTGCTTGCGGTTGCTTGCCCAAGAGCCCTTGAATTTTGGAACCTATGCGTTTCCACGTGGTGGAATCCTCTTCGGCCCCGGGCTCTCCATCGGAGAAAGGCGTTTGCTCTTCCAAGTTATTAGAAACCACGTTGTTGGAAGCCAAGTGATTGGACGCCACTAGATAACAGGCATATCGATTGTTCAGTTCCCGTTTGAAGGGCGTTGTTACCCAAAGGGGGGAAAACGCTTCTCTTTCAATCTCAATGACCTGATTGATATCCTCGGACCTCAGACGACGAAGGACGATTTGCATGAAAAAGGTGCCTGTCCAACGAAAGGTTTAAGCTAGCATCGGGGCAATAATATTACCATAACTTGCTGGTTGCCTAGCTACAGGGCGGTCGGCCAATTGTTCTATAATCATCTCGACTCTTTAACTCCTCCAGTCCCCCATCAATAGATAGGCTGCGGAATGGGCTACGCCCTTTTGCCGCTCGAATGGAATTTTGAGGTTGTTCCGGAGCCATCCGGAAGGCGGCGTAGTTCTGGTGTGGGACCAGGATTGACGGGACCAGGATCAACTCAAGGGCCCACAGGGGCAATCACAGGAGATGATCATCCAGGTGTTGGGGCGGTGGTGGCTCAGGATTGGGCATTTGCAGTGGGTAGCCTTGATGGTAGCTCTGCTAATTTTGCTGTTTACGGCTTGCGGCGGGAACGAGACGGTCACTCCGCCCACCCCGGCTGCCACACCTACGCCCGCCATTCCAGCTACGGTGACTCCGGCGGCTCCCCCAGCGACGATCCCTCCTACGATTCAGCCGATAGCAACGTCGGTTCCCCCAACCGAAACTCCCGAACCATCTCCGTTGCCTTCCCCCGATGCTGCGGCGCTGAATCTCCAAGTATTCGCTCCGTTAGATAACACCCTGGTTATGGAAGAAACTTTCACGGTTGCCGGGGTTACCAGGCCCGATGCAACCGTCAGCGTGAACGGTATCTTGACGGTGCCAGACCTCCAGGGAAATTTCGCGGCAGAGTTAACGCTGTCCGGTGAAAACAACCCATTTTCCGTCGAGGTCATTGCTAGCTCGATAACCGGTGAAAAACGCTCAATCGTCCTTACTCAAATCGCCGCCGGAGGGCCTCTCTTTCCGGACTCGGAAGGATATTTCGGGATCATATCCCGCATTGACAGCGAAGTCTCCGGTACTGCATCAGGCCAGACTGGCTTGATTCTATCCACAGGCACGGGCCCCGTGGAGCTGACAATCACTGCCGATACTATTGTCCGAATACCCGGTATCCGAATTCCTGGTTTGGCGTCGGCTTCAGCGGGCAATTTACTAGAGGGTGACGCCGTCGCTGTGCTGGTTACCCAAGGGCGCGTTGTCAGCATCCTGGCGAGGAACAAGCAACACCATAGGACCAACCATTTTTCAGGGATTACCACCGATATTGACACCGAGTCTGGCACTGTTTCTATTCGAAACCCCGATGGTAATCTTATAAAAGCTCCCTGGTTGTCGGAACCCATTGGGTTGATGCCAGGAACTATGGTTACGGCGGTTATCGAGCAAGACCTCACCAGCGGCAGCCTGGTCATCACCGGCCTAGACACTGCCAAAGCCGGCCTGGAGCGGGTGGCGGCGGCACTGGCAGCGTCGATTGAAAATGCTGAAGCAGAGCAACCGCCGCGCTCGTTCGAAGAGCTGAAACAAAGGCTGCTCAGCCATAGCGCTGCACAATTGACCGTGTTGGGGGAAGCCTCAGACAGGCTGGCGGCGCCTCTACAGGATCAAGTTCTTCAACAACTGGCTTCTTCTTTGGAGTCAATCAGAGCAACGTTAAGCCGTTTCGACGCTGGCGAACCTCAGATGGATTATGCTGGCATCGTTACGTCAATCAATCTCGACCTCCGAGTGATAACGGTGGAGCAACCAGGATTGAAACCCTTGGAAGTGTCTATATCCAGTGAGGCCAGATTTTGGCGAGCGCCGGGTGGGCTGCCGATTGCCGAATTGGGCGGGAGACGAGGATACCCACAGGGATGGGCTGATACCCACAGGGTTACCCACAGGGATTACCCACAGGGATACCCACAGGGAATACCCACAGGGATACCCACAGGGCTACCCACAGGGATACCCACAGGGATACCCACAGGGATACCCACAGGGATACCCACAGGGATACCCACAGGGATACCCACAGGGATACCCACAGGGATACCCACAGGGATACCCACAGGGATACCCACAGGGATACCCACAGGGATACCCACAGGGATACCCACAGGGATACCCAGAGCTATGCCAACGAGTTTGGCGGCAGGGAGACGGGGTTCCGGCAGCTTGATTTGGCAAATCGGGTCAGGCTCCGTTACGGTTTAGACACCGGCAACACGACTCGGGTACTTGTCCTGCCCGCAGCGAGTCTTCCAATCAGCAAAATCGGATTCTTGCTTGACATTTCCGCGGCAGGAGCAGCCATCGGATCGATTACTTCCGTGAATAAAGATTCCGGGGATAAAGTTTCCGGAGATAAAGACTCCCGGCCCCCGACGGTGAGAGTTAAGGACGAAATATCCGGGCGCACCCTGACACTAACCGTCGCTCCGGATTCAGAACTGATGGAAGGCCCCAACTCCATTTCGGTCTCTGCGTTAACAGGGGCCTCGGTGGATGTAATCTACGATCCGGATACCATGGTCGTGCTTCGGCTGAATTCTTTCGCGCCAGGCGACGTGAGAGAACGAATACATGGCGTGGTGCACAGCATGATACCCAAAATCGCCCCTGGAAACTTAATAGTAGTCACAAACACAGGAGATTTAAGGCCTCTAAATCATACTCGCGATACCAAGATTTTCCGGGATGGACGACAGGTAACCATCAACCAGGTGCGGATCGGGGACTTGGTCCAGCCGAACAGCTACGTCTTGGCTGGGGACGGCGGTGACAATTTGCTGGTATTGAAGCTAACATCTCCCAAGTCAGCACCGGTGGCAGGCACAATAAGAGGGGTTCGCAATATCTCGGATTACCAAACGATCATCACCTTGACCACTAATTGGCTGGACACGATCAACGTCGTGGTAAACGGCGACACGCACCTGAACCACCACGGCAAACCCATGACGTTGGATGAATTTGCGGTTGGGCAGAGGGTGGTGGCTGGAGAGGTTGACCCGATTTCCGGATTGGCCAGCAGATTGGTGATCGGGACGCCCGAGTCTGTTCACATCAGGGGTGAAATAACCTTTGTGGACCTGAGCGACCACCGCATCGAAGTCACCTCCGACAGTGGCGAGCGCATCCGGTTATTTGTTTCAGGACCGGGACCGGTGAAGATTGAGATTCCGGGACTCTTCGATGCCAACATCCGCGACCTACGAGTAGGCCAGATGCTGCGCATTGGCTTCTATGATCCCGCGACCAAACAAGCGCTAAGCCTGGTGCTCGAATAAATTGAGGCGTTTTGTTTACGTCCCAGTTGGGATCACTAAACCGTACACCCCGTCATACCCTGGCTCCACCTCAACGTCGCCCACTCTCGCTTTCAATATCGACTGGGCTAATTCTTCTCCGCCCACCTTCACCAAGGCATCCTGACCAACGGAGACGAGAATCTGAAATTCGCTGCCCAATTTCCCGGGTCAACCGGTCATATTCCGCTGACACAGCCTTGGTGGACGGCCCCCGTCCCACAACGCCAGCTATCAACTCAACAAGAGGGACGAGTCGAATAAACGGGGGGCGGCCCTGCTGGCTTCGGATGAACCCGTCCGGATCGTTAGCGGGGAGCAGCGGGGCTCCGGAAGGGAATCCAGACGGGTCATTCTGGTCGCTTTGGTGACCTTGATAAGCTGAAGCTATGCGGTGCAACACGCCCAACGTTAGTGGGCGACCGCATACCGGGCAGCGGTTGCCCAATTGTTGGGTTTCCTCCGGAGTCTGCCGAACCCCGCATTTTCGATGCCCGCTGTAGTGGTACTTCCCTTCTGCCGGATAAAACTCCAGGGTGTATTCCACGCTCTGGTTTGCCAAAGCGTCGGCGAAGCCACGGTAGCTGGGTTCATCCGGGAAAACGGTCAGCTCCCGGCCCAATTTGGCCGGAGAGTGCGCGTCTGAGAAAGAAACGATTGTTTTTTGAGACAGTTCGGGTATGGGCCAAATCATGGCCGGGTCGCTGGACAACCCCGTTTCGATGGCGTGAATCTGGGGAGTCATGTCCAGGAAGCACTCTGCCAACGTGTCGAAACCGGACTTTGTGCCAAACACCCCGTACCAGGGCGTCCAAACGTGAGCCGGGATGATAACAGTGGCGGGATTTATGTCCAACGCCATCTCGGCAAAGTCTCTGGCCGACATTTTCAGGGTGGGCCTGCCATCGGATTCCAGCTTGTTTCCGGCTACGGCCAGGCGTTGGACGATACGGTCCACCGTAGCGAAGTCGGGGACGAACACCAACAGATGAACTCTTCTCGATCGGCCACTCTGGGGATAGACGCAGCTAACCTCGGTGCCTAGGAGAAAACTTACGTCATTAAAGCTAAAGAGCCCATCCCCTCTGGGCATCAGTCTGGCGCGAAGGTTTTCGCGCCATTTTGGGTGAGTAAAATCCGCTGTGGTCAGGAGGTCGATGCCTTTGACTTTGGCCCTAGCGGAAATGTTCTCCAAGGTCAGGTTCTTGCTGCATGCGTAGGCGAACGGTGAATGGAGGTGAAGGTCGGCGGTGTAGGCCATGCCAAAGTCTACCATGGGCCGCTTGCAGGGCCGCTTGCGCACTCGACATTCCTGAACTTGGTAACTGACTGGCCGTTGGTATAGTGATGTGAATTGCTGGATTGAAGGGCTGGCGAAAACATTGTTCCCTAAGCAAAATGCGGACATATCGACGCTGGCATCGGACCGGTCGTCGTGTCGTCTATTGACCGAAGGCTCGGGCCGAACTATCCTGTAGTTTGTAAAAATAGCGGCTGTGGACGGAACCGGTGCGATAATTCGAGCGGACGGGAAACGCCCAGCCAACAGGAATACGCCATACAACCGTTAGGAACGGCAACTAGGAGAAATAAATGACCACCACCGCAAAGACCTCAACTACCATCAAGCCCATGTCCGATCGGATTCTAATTAGGCCAACTGAACAAGAAGAGATGACCCAGAGCGGCATATTCTTGCCGGATACTGCCCGAGAGCGCCCTCAAGAGGGAGAAGTGTTGGCAGTGGGGCCGGGCCGAATTCTGAGTAGCGGGAAAAGGCTTGAGATGGAGCTAAAGGCCGGGGACAAAGTTATATATTCCAAGTACGCTGGCACGGAAATTGAAGCAGACGACGGAGACTTGTTGCTGTTGGGTTCCAACGACATCCTGATGAAGGTTTAGCACGTGAAGGTTTAGCACGTGAAGGTTTAGTACGCGAAAATTTAGAAAGTGAAGACCTGGCAGGAAACACTACCAGCTCCGAATAGCCTGCCAACTTTCACCCATCAAGAACCGGACTTAGTTAAACCCCGGACTTAATCCTGAACCCGGAACCCGGAACAAAACCCAGCCAGGAATGAACCGGAATAGGCAGTCATAATTAACCCCTGCTTAAAAATTATTATGTCGCATCCACAGGAGGCTAAAACCATATGCCGGCGAAGCATGTAATCCAAGGCGAGCAAGCCAGAGAATCATTGATGCACGGCGTGAACATTGTCGCCGAAGCCGTGCGCCTGACCCTGGGACCCAAGGGAAAGAACGTGGTGCTGGAGCGGAAATGGGGCGCTCCGGTGATAACCAACGATGGTGTACAGATCACCAAAGAGGTGGATCTGCCGGACTCCTTCGAAAACATGGGAGCCCAGCTTATCAAAGAGGCAGCCAACAAGACCAACGAAATCGCCGGAGACGGCACTACTACATCTACCGTGTTGGCTCAGATTATAGTGCGAGAGGGCATGAAGAATGTCGCCGCTGGATCCGATCCCATGGCCATCAAAAGAGGGATCGATAAATGCGTGGAGGCTATCGTAGCCGAGTTGAAGAATCTATCGACTTCGGTTGAAGGCCGGGATCAAATGGCTCAAATTGCGTCCATCGCCGCCAACGACACAGAAATTGGCGAAATGATGGCTGATATTATGGACAAGGCTGGTGCCGACGGCGTGATCACGGTGGAGGAAGGCAAGGGCTTCGTTTCCGAAACCGAGTTTGTTGAGGGAATGAACTTCGAGCGCGGCTACATCAGCCCCTACTTCGTGACCGATCAAGAGCGCATGGAATCCCAAATCGAAGACCCTTATATTCTCGTTACGGACAAGAAGATTTCATCCGTGGCCGAGTTGGTCCCGATTCTTGAGAAAACCATGCAGGTATCCAAGAACCTAGTGGTCATTGCCGAGGATGTAGATGGAGAAGCCTTGGCCGTGATGGTCGTAAACAAACTGCGAGGCACATTCAACACCTTGGCCGTAAAGGCGCCAGGCTTCGGGGACCGGCGAAAAGCCATGTTGGAAGACATCGCAATCCTCACCGGCGCGCAGGTAATATCCGAAGAACAAGGACGTACCCTGGATTCTGCGACGGTCGCCGATCTTGGACGGGCCAGGCGTGTCGAGTCTACCAAAGACAAAACCACCATCGTTGATGGCCGTGGCGACGCGACTTTGATCAAAGGCCGAGAGGACCAAATCAAGGTTCAGATCGAAGAAACGACTTCCGAATACGACAAGGAAAAGCTACAAGAGCGATTGGCCAAGCTTTCAGGCGGTGTCGCAGTCATCAAGGTAGGCGCGCCCACCGAGCCTGAACTTAAAGAGCTAAAGGCACGGGTCGAAGATGCTTTGTCGGCAAGCAGAGCCGCAGTTGAGGAAGGCGTCGTCCCAGGCGGCGGGGTAGCATTTCTGCGGTGCTCGGCGGCTCTTGAAGGACTGGATTTACGTGCTGACGAGGCAATCGCCAAATCCATAGTGGCCCGAGCGCTGGAAGAGCCGATTAAAATAATCGCCGCCAACTCGGGGGCGGATGGACCGGTAGTCCTAAATACTATCCGGGCGAATAGCGACCCCAACTTCGGGTATGACGCTCGCCGCAGTGAGTATGGGGACATGGTGGCCAATGGAATCATCGACCCAGCCAAGGTTTCACGTGCGGCACTGCAAAACGCCGCCAGCGTCGCTGGAATGATCCTGACCACCCAATCTCTAATCAGCGAAGAGGAAGCAGAAGAAGTACACGGGCACGATCACGCCCATTAGGAGCGATTGACAATCGTGTAGAAGCGATCGAGAAACGTGGCTCTGCAAGCTCCCACGACATGCACCGAGGCCTGACAAAGTGGGAGCTTATCCCAAGATGGCACAAGCGTGATATGAAAAACCATATGGCCCCAGCTAGATTCAACTAGCTGGGGCCATATGGTTTTTCAGGGGCCCACATTTGCCCTGAAATTTATTAGGCTGGTAATGATGAGTTCCGAATGGGAATGCGAGAAGTGCGGGCATTCCAATGGCCCAATGAGGGACGTGTTTTGCGAGAATTGTGGTCAGCGGAGACGGTCCTTATCCAACAATGTTCGATGCAATTGTGTACTAGCGAATTTCGGACGGCGCCGAGTTCCCCGTCAGCAAAGACGCGCCCCGACTAACCCTGCATAAATGCCCGGTGCGACCGTGTCCGGACATCCACGAATAGCCGGGGAAATTGAATGCTGCGGGATATTCCTCCAAATTGAAGGGCCGCATATGACAAGCAGCGGTTCTCTACGTTACCAATGATGTACAGCCGCTAAGCGTACTTGAGCAGCATTTCGGCCAGTTCTTTGGGCTTGTAGAGCATGGCTTCATGGCACGAGTCCAAAGACAGTATTTCCGCTTCGGGTATTCGTTGGGCCATCCTCTGCTGCACCTCGGCGGGCACCAACCGATCTTCGTTCAAGACGATGTAGGTCACGGGGCAAGGAGGAGGTCCGTCGTCCAAGGAGACGCGGGCAGTTAGTACCCGCGTGGGCAAAGGCCCGAAATACCCTAACGCCTGGATTACTTGCATGGGATCCATGCCGTTACACAAGAGCCTGCTGATGGTTGCCTTAGGGTATCTACACTCCTGTTGGGATAGCTTGCTCAAAGCCGACAATATACGAAACCCACCCTGGGTTGGCTGGGGTATGGCGCTCAACATAGAGCGTTGGCTGACGGGAACAATGCCCGCAACCAGAACCAAGCGCTTGGGCGGCTGGGGCAACTGGGGTATCGCTTGAAGCGCCAACCCTGCGGCAAAACCATGGGCCACCAAAACCAAGTCTTTCAGTTGCTCCCGTTCTACCGCCCTGGTGATGGCGTGGATACACTCCTCCAGCCTGACATCGGCAGTATCCCCCTCGATGTCCGCTCCGTGGCCAGGCAGGTCCATGGGATAAACTTTGTTGGCCCGCTTGGGTATGTGGAGCCTGGGCGGGTGCTCCTGAGGAGCGGTTAAGTGCCCCCAGACCTGGCCCCAACTCCACGCTCCCTGTCCGGCTCCGTGAACCAGCAGATAATCCGTCACTGCGTCTCCAATTAGCCCTTGCGACTAGACGATGTCGCCGAGCATATTTTTAACAATCCCGCTCAAAGCCTGTGGTGTAATAAATTTATGTAATAGACTTGTTGAGACGAATAGGGAAGCTATTGAATTCCCAACACTTGCCGTAGAACGTTGATTAAAGCTTCCTCATCTTCGGGCAAAACCGTGCGCGGGTCTAGCAAAATCCGGTCGTCTTCGATCCTAGCCACAACCGGTGGGTCGGCCCGCCGCATCCGTCCCATTACTTCTTCTGCGCCTCCCGAGATTCCTCGACAGTTCAGGGAAAGAACCCACGATGGCAAAGTCTCGCCCGGCAATGTGCCGCCGCCGATGGCCGACCGGGAAGGCTCTACGCTGCCCAAGCCGCCAGTTTGGGCCTGCCATTTTGCCGCGCGCTCTTTAATCGTCTCGAGAGTAGCCGAAATCATCCACCAGACCGGGATATCCTTCTCAGGGTCGTCGGCCAGATAGTGCACCAGAGTGGCAGTCAGCGCCGCCAGGCTCAACTTATCAATCCTGACCGCCCGTGCCAAAGGATGCCTTTCTAAGCGCTGTACCAACTCTCTCTGGCCCACCACAATGCCGGACTGGGGACCACCCAGCAGCTTATCCCCGGAAAAAAATGCCAGGCCAACGCCGTCGGAGATGCTCTCCTGGGGCATTGGTTCGTGGGCCAAGCCATAGCGTTCCGTAGGCAGAAGACACCCGCTACCTACATCGTGCAGTACCGGGATGTTATGTTTCTTGCCAAGGGCAACCAGGGCTTGGGAATCCACCGAGGCCGTGAAGCCCTCCACCCGAAAATTGCTGGCGTGGACTTTCAGCATGGCCCCGGTATTTTCAGTGATGGCTTCCTCATAGTCGCGGGCGTAAGTGCGGTTGGTTGTGCCCACGTCAACCAGCGTTGCGCCGCTCTGCCGAAGCACATCCGGCACACGGAAGCCCCCGCCTATCTCAACCGCTTCTCCCCTGGAGACGATGACCTCTTTGCCAGCGGCCAAGGCTGACAATCCCAACAACAACGCAGACGCATTGTTATTTACCGCCAGCGCCGCTTGGGCTCCCGTCAGTTGGCGTAGCAAGGACTGGAGGTGACTCAGGCGAGAGCCCCGGCGTCCGCTTTCCAGGTCCATTTCCAGGTTGCTGTAGCCGCCAGAGGCTTGCTCAATCGCTCGGAGAGCGGCACGGCTCAAAGGCGCCCGGCCCAGGTTGGTATGAATGACCACGCCGGTGGCGTTAATTACGGCCCGTGGTTCAGTACGTACTGCCGCTTGGGCCTGGCGGCATACGGTGTCGGCCACTTCCAGCGCCGTCGGCGCAGACCCGCCCTGGCGCACTTTCTCCCTCGCCTGATCCAACTCCAGACGCACCAAGCCAACCAACCAGTCGCGGCTGTAAGCCTTAACGGCTCCAACTACGGCATCGGTGCTAAGTACGGTGTCTACGCTGGGCAAATCCCGAAACTGCATCCGGCTCTCCACCTTAGTGTTGCGAACGAATACGAGCCACTGCTAGCCAGGCTCGAAGAGGGCTATATTCTATCACGAGCAATGTTGGAGATTTCCAACATATCGGGTCTGAAGGCGACAGCAGAATTGTCGCATTTGGGCTTGGCTGTTATTAGTAATGCCGGGAAAGCTCCGAGGCATACCTGGACCCTACCTGGCTGGCGTTCTCACTCAACCAATCCGACAATTTTTTAGGCGCTGTTTCTGGACCGGCGGTCACCAGAAGGTTGGATAACAGCCCATCTACCTCATCCTTGGTCAGCAGCACATCTCTGACTAAAAACCCTAGCAGTTTGGACCCCAACAAGGCTACCCATGGCGGCAGGTGGACAAACCTAGCCCGGCTCTCCACCGACTGGGCAATCAGGCGCACCAATTCCTCTAGGGTATAGATCTCCGGCCCAACCGCATCTAGTACCGCATTGCCGTCACGGTCGGCCGCATCTACCGCCAAGGCGGCCAAGTCATCAACGTATACCGGCTGGACCAGACATCTCCGGGTCGTGTACCGAATCACCCTTGCCAGGAAAATGAAGACCGGAAATCGCCGGAGTAACCAGGCGATGTTGTTGATCAGTATGTCCTCAGTCCCAAAGATTAGCGCCGGACGAATGATGGCGTAGGGGATCCCAGACTGGATCAACGACTGTTCCACGACCGCTTTGCCCTTGAAGTAAGGGAGTTTGGACTCAAGTGAAGCATTCGTGATGCTGATATGGACAATTTTACGGACACCCGCCTCCTTCGCAGCGGCGATCAAGGTGTTGGTGTTGGCGACGGCTTTTTGGAACGTGACATCCCGGTGGTTGAAGCGGACCCAATAGGTGTTGTAAAGGGTTGTTGTTCCCCTGAGAGCTTCGGTCAGCCGACCGGGATTTTCAAAATCGAGGGGAACAACGCTGATCTGCTCTGCCAGAGGCTCCTGGGTCTGAGGGTGGTTGGTCAACGTGCGAATCTCAATCCCTTTGGATAGGAGCTTGGCCGCAATATATTTGCCGGTATAACCGAATGCCCCCGTGACGACGTTCCGCTCGGGCTTTTCGACACCCAATTACGCACCTCGGTGGAACGATTTAGCCCAGGTAATATAGGGTCAATACCCTACGGGCGGGATGCAATTTCAAGCCGGAGCCTGGTGTCAACGCGTTGCGGCAATCTCCTGTACCAAATTGCGCACTGTTAGACCCGAAACGCGATAAATCCGCTGGCAAATACCACCATTCCCAAGCTCATCAGCGACAGTGCCTTTTCCGGGGCAGAGATCATTTTTGAACCATCCAACTCTTCGCTGCTGCCGTCCGCCATGCGCATGGAACCTTCAACGCTCAGGGTTCTGCGCCGGATGGCCCGCACCGGCGTGCTAAGGGTCCGCTGGGCCAAACTTATGAGAAAGCAGCCTGCTGCCAGCAATACCAGGGCGACGGTAACGTTGGGGGAGTTTATCCAATAGGAGGTCAGGGCCGGGAATGCGCCCCAAGCAAAAGCGAACCAGTAGTCGGAGTGGAAACGGTCGTTCCAGAGGCCCAAGTTATAGGCCACAACTATGAAGCCTCCGAAGGCAACGAAGGGGAAAATCCACACGGCATCGGTGGCGCCAGCAGTGGCACCCAATGCGATCGCCGCAATCAGCGGGACGAATCCTAATCCCAGCAGAACAGGACGGGGAATTCGAGTCCCCAATGGTCTTCCGTTCAGTTCATCCAAAGCGTGGGCGCCTATCCCCACCGCCAGGAAAAACGCCAATAAAGTCACCAACAATCGGTCAACATGGAATGTCGGAGCGATGGCCGCTCCCAGAACCACGTAGCTTAGATGCCACAGCGTATAGGGCAAATGGAGTAGGTTAACGTAGTCCCTCCAACCGCTGCCGGGAGTCATGGCGTAAAATGCCGGAGTTTTCTCCACGTTCACCCTGCGTTTTCAGAATCCGATCACTCGTCTATTCTAACCCACAAGCCTAAGTTGTTTCCGCACGGCCAAGATCAAGTTAACGGGTGGTTCAGGTGGCTTTGGTTCCCCACATGACCACTCCTGCTCCGAAGGTCAGCTTCTTGACTTGAACGTTGGGTATTCCCGCCTGCTGCCACATCCGGCGAACATCCTCAATAGAATACTTCTGATAAAACCCGGAAATACTTGGCCCCAGAAAGCCGCCGACGTACCGCCATCCCGGAGACAAAATCTTGGTAGACATGGGGAGAAAGAGCCTGGTATAAACGTTCCAAAGGCTGCGAAAAAGGAGGTTTTGTGGAATCCCAAACTCCAAAGACACCAATGTGCCGCCCGGTTTGAGTACCCGCACGATCTCGGCTAAAGTCTGACCGGGTTCCTCAACGTACCGGAGTAAATATGTGAAACAAATGCCGTCGATGCAATTGTCCTTGAAGCTCAGACTCTCGGCACGGCCACCCACGACGGTCACTTTGGCAGCCATCCCGGCTTTACCGATATTGCGTTGCGCAGCCCGCCGCATCTGCTCGCTTAAATCCACACCCACCACTTGGGCCCCGGACTTCCTTGCAATGTCCATTGCCACGCCACCGGTGCCGGTGCAAATATCCAGCACCAGGTCTTCGGGACCTACGGGCAATCGGGATACCAAGAAGCGACGCCATACCCCGGTTTGGTAAAACGAAAGGCTTTGGGAAAGGAAATCGTAACCGAAGGCAATACCGTCGAAGAGATTGCGAGCGTGCCGGTTACTGGCGAAACCGACTTGGAATTGATTTTGATCGCGGCCCGGATCGCCTGCCGGATCAGTTGGAGGCAGGTTGACCAACGCGTTACTCCAGTAGAGGAGTGGGAAATAGGAGCGATACGAAGTATAGCAGAAGGCTCAAACCGTGGCGTTTTCTGGGTTGGAATTGCCAGTCATGCGGAATCCGGGCCTAGCGTTTCCAAAATTGAAAGTATAAAATGAGTTCGGTCATCCTAGTCCTGTGGGACCACGTACCCCGAACGAACTCCGAAAAATCGCCACCGAAAAATAGCAAGGACCGCAGGTGTTAACCCTGAGTCGCATGAAACCCAAAGTAGTAGCCATAATCGTCGTTGCTATTCTCGCCGTATCGATGGTGCTAACGGTGGTTGCGGCCGTCGATCAAGCCGTGAGCGGAGAAGTCGCTGGATTTACTCCAACCCAGCACAGCGGCCAAGGCTCGGATGACGGCAGCCTGGTAAGGACGCTCAGATTCGTTTGCCCTTTCCACTGAGCTAAGAGTTTGAACCACCGCTTAGACCGAAGCGTTCTGCTTTTCGATTCCGGATCTCCAAGTTCGGCAAGCCGCCATTGGTGGTGCGCTTAATTCCCAGTTTTCCATCGCTTCCGTCCACTGTCATAGTTAGACCGTAATCCCAGATATTAGGCCTACTACTCCCTTGGAAACCCCAAGAGCAAAATACAGTCGTGAGAAGAGATCGGTAAAACCGGCGATGGCAAAAGCTTCCGAATTGAGCCACACATCGAACCATGCCACTTTGCTGGTACAAGACCGTTCCGATAAGACCGATTGTTACAACTGCATCATAGAGACATTCCAGACCCAAGCGTACAACCTGGCGCGCCGCATGCTGGACGATTGGTCCATGGCGGAGGACGCAGTACAGGAAAGCCTGGTCTCCGCTTACCGCGCCTTCGCTCGATTCCGGGGAGATAATCTATCGGCCTGGTTGATGCGCATCGTCGCCAACACCTGCCGGGACATGCTTCGCTCCCGGCGGGCCAGGCCAACAGTTCCCTTGGACCCCACGCCCGTTGACGAAGAGGAACAAGGCAGGACCCTATCCGCCTTGGACCTGCCCTCTACCGGGGAATCGCCCGAAGAACACGCCGAGCGGGGAGCTCTAAACCGAGCGATCCAAGACTGTCTCAACTCCCTTCCCCAAGAGCACCGGCTAGCCGAAGTATTGGTCGACGTACAAGGTATGAGCTACGAAGAAGCTTCGGTGGCAATGGATTGTAATTTGGGCACTGTGAAGTCCCGGGTCAGCCGGGGACGCCGGGGCCTGCGGGAATGCTTGCAAAAAGCCGGGGAACTCTTACCCTCTCGTTTTCGTCATACATAGTGGTAGAGCTATGAAGATAATTAAACGCAACCATCAACATATCAACCCGGACACTCTTAGCGAGTATCTGGACGGGCGCATTCACGGCCCTGCGTTGGCTCGTATCGACCAACAACTGGCAACCTGCAACTTGTGCCGTGAGGAGATAGAAAGCCTCCGCTCGACCATCACGATGCTGCGGGAGTTGCCTCAAGAAGCGCCCAGGCGAAGCTTTGTGATGACGGCGCCGCCGCCAATGCTGGCGCGTCCTCCCACTTCGGCATTCCAACTGCCGGATTTCCTCCGAGTGCCACAGTGGGTTTACGCTGGGGCGGCCTCGGTGGCGGTCATCGTTGTGGTGGCCTTGCTATCAGCCGATGCTAGTATTACAACGACGCTTCCTCAATTTGCCCAGTTCTTGGTCGGAAATCGCTCCGCGGGAGGAAAGGCCACAAGGCTGGCAAGCGCGTGAGCAGGTAGCCATGGAGATGTGCTCAAGATCATTTTATTGCGAAGCGTCGTTGTAATACTAGTGGATTGCTGTCTTCCAACGATGTCCCCGGCGATGCCCCCCGGTTTCAGGGTCAACCCACGGCGGTAAAACAACAAGCAGAGTCTCTGGCTTCGGAGTCCGGCCCATTGACTAATGTTACAAGGATCGAGGAACAGGAGCTTACGGGTACCCCTGGGCCTCCGCAACCCGCAGCGGGGGCCTGGCTGAGGCCGTCCCCCGCTGCTGTAGCGGCCCAGGCGCCTCCCGCGATAGATCAAGGCCCCCAGGCAGCCCAGAGTTCGCCGCAGGAGCCTCCGCAGCTAGCGGCTGCGGCCCCAGCCGCGACGGCTGAACCGGAGGAAAGCCTTGCCGCCGCTGCCGTTCAAGCACCCCCGAACCAAGGGTTCGCTGGCGAGGCGCTAGTTGAAGGGGAAACAATTGAACGGGAAATAACAAAAGGAGAAACAACCGAAGAGGCAGGAACCGAAAGGGCTTCCGCTCCCATTGCATTGTCGGCGGAGGCGCTGCCTGAACAGACGGTAGCTGAAGCTGTGGACAGTGAGCCGATCCAAGAGCCTACAGGAGCTGCGG
The DNA here is from genome assembly GCA_963665155.2 of Dehalococcoidia bacterium. Classification (GTDB taxonomy): domain Bacteria; phylum Chloroflexota; class Dehalococcoidia; order Lucifugimonadales; family UBA3495; genus UBA1141. The sequence goes on from OY761986.2 coordinate 1,316,801, forward strand.
GAGTCAAAGGATCCTCAGGGCCCCAAGGCGCTGCCGGAGCATTCGAGGGGGACGATGCTTCGGTAGACCCCGAGGCGCCGCCTTCCCCTCAGGAGGAGGTCGAGAAGATTCCCGCCGCCGCTCCGGTCCCCACGGAAGTTCCCACGGAAGTTCCCCAGCTACAAAGCAAGAGCACCGCCAGGGCTTGGCGAGTGCTGGAAGGGGTTGCAGCATTTATCGGACTAATATCCCTCATAGCCCTGGGAGTGCGGTGGAGGTATTCGGCCAGGTAGACTAAAGGAACAGGCGCCGCTTACGGGTGTAATTCAAAAGGCTGGCCTTCGGGTCGGCCTTTTGATTTAGAGAACTCGGCATTCCGGTAGTGGATTATTTTCTGTAACGTTATGTTAAATAAGCCTTTGGAAAATGTCCGGCCAAGCATGACTATGCATGAGTTCTCGGAATGCTTCCAGTTCAATCCTCCGTTTCAATCCACCGTGTTTTTACAATCGGGGAACTTTATTTAACCCCGTTGCGTCATATCGGTATACGGTCCGGTAACGGGCCTCCCAAAGAGTTGAAGTAATCATCAGGCGCACAACTCGGACTTATTTTTAACAACATGCAGGAGGAAATCATGAAAAGGTTGATCACCAAATCAAGGGGTCTAATTTTGGCAGGGGCGTTGGGCCTCTCAGTGCTAGGGCTCGCAGCCTGTGGCAGCGGAGATTCCACAAATGCGGCCCCTAACGTTGCGGCTCAGGGCACTGCATCGGGCCTGGCCACTCTACTAAATTCAACTTCGGGGGCCGCTGCCTACGAGCAGTTGCTACAAGGCACCGGCGGCGGCGGCTCCAACCAGGCGTCGGGTATTTGGGTCAACGGCCAAGGTGAAGCCAGCGCAGTTCCCGACTTGGCCATCCTAAATTTGGGTGTTGACGCTTTTGCCAGTACCGTAGCGGAAGCTCGTACCGAGGGTGCCACCGCCATGGGCCAAGTGATTGACGTACTGGTAGAAAAGGGCGTGGCCGACCGTGATGTCCAGACCAGGTTTTTCAACATTCACGCCAGCTACACCAGCCACGAGGTAACCAGGTGCACCACCCCCGGGGATACCATTGACCCCGGTCAATCCAGTGAACCCGAAGAGCCCAAGGTGCAGATCATTCCCCAAGTCTCCACTGGGGTCCCCGAACCCGAGCCGGAAGCACTGACGCTAGTTATACCCGTCCAACCAATGATTGAACCAGACGACAGCACGACCAGCGTCGTGGTTATGATGGAACTGGATGCCGATGACGTTAGGCGCAAACAAGAATGTGTGACGGAGCGGGAGCGGGTACTCCTAGGTTACGATGTCAATAATCAACTCACCGTCAAGATCCGTGACCTGTCCGCCATTGGCGAAGTAATCGACGCCGTGACCGATGTTGGAGGCGACCTTATTCGATTCCAAGGGGTCAGCTTCACTATCGAGGATGATAAGGCTTTGAAAGAGCAAGCCAGGGTCGCAGCCGTTGAGGACATCATGGCCAAAGCAGACCAAGTTGCAGCACTCACCGGAGTCGAACTGGGTGACTTAGTTTACATTACCGAATCCGGCGGATCCGTATTTACCCAGTCCTTCAGAAGCGAGGGAATCGCCTTCGCTTCCGCCGCAGTTGACACGCCGATTCAGTTGGGCGAGATGCAGGTTAGCGTGAGCCTACAGGCTGCTTTCGACATCAACGCCAGCGACGATTAATCCGTGATTATAAATCGTGCTTAACTAAGAAATTAACGGCATTCCCCACTTTCAAGCCAGGCACAGGGGGTCTCGAAGATATCGGGCCCCCCATATACTTGCGGCTGAATAGGGTGGTTGATAACATTCATCTATCAGTAGTGAAGCTATCTGGGGAGTGAAAAGCGATCTAGGCAGTTCAGCTAAGCCGCCAAACTTCATCTGTTGTGAAACTCGTTGAGTACCCGGGTTGAGTAGCATCCAGGCGTCGACTGAACCATAGAACCGTGACCCGTAGAACCGTCGGCACGGCTCAACCAGACCTGCGGTTGAAGCTCTTCGGCGTTTTTGCCCATTAAACTAGAATTCATGCGGGACATTTTGTGAACCAAGCGCAGTGCGACCATATGACAAGGGCCATCGGCCTGGCCAAGGCGGCTCTCGGTACCACCAGCCCAAATCCAGCCGTGGGCGCTGTAATAGTCCATGACGGCGTGGAAATCGGATCCGGCTTTACATTGCCACCAGGCCAAAGGCATGCTGAAATAGGCGCATTGGAACAGGCTGGCGAAGCTTCCCGTGGGTCAACCCTATTCACCACGCTGGAACCCTGCTGCAACTACGGTCGCACACCGCCTTGCACCCGGTCCATAATTAACGCCGGGGTTAAACGGGTTCGTGTGGCCGTGATCGACCCCAATCCCAACGTTTCCGGCAAAGGCTGCGAAGAACTCCGGTCCGCTGGTATTGAGGTGTTGATTGACGATGGGCCTCAGGAGGCATTGGATCTGTACGAAGGGTTCGCCAAGCACATAACGACCGGGATGCCCTTCGTCAGCGCCAAGTTCGCAATGAGCCTTGACGGTAAAATCGCCACCCGGACCGGGGACTCAAAGTGGGTCACTGGGCCGGATGCCCGTCTCCACGTGCAAGACATGCGAAGGCAAAGTGATGCTATATTAGTCGGGATAAACACGGTGTTGGCCGACGACCCAATGCTCACAGTCCGAGACGGGGATGAACGACCGCTGACCCACCAACCCATGAGGGTGATCGTAGATAGCCGGTGCCGCACCCCAGCCAGCGCCCAATTGTTGGGTCAACCTGGTACAACCTTGATCGCCTCTCTGGAAACCGCTCCAAAACAGAATGTGGCCTTGCTGGAGCAGGCTGGCGCCGAAGTGATACTGCTGCCTTCGGACAACGCTGGAAGAGTCGCAATGCGAACCCTTCTGGAAGAATTGGGACGCAGAGGGGTAGTCAACCTGATGGTTGAGGGAGGAGGCTCGGTTCTCGGCTCCCTCTTTGACGCCGCGCTTGTGGACAAAGTCCACGCTTTTATTGCGCCGGTGATTATTGGAGGGAAAGACGCCGATTCCCCAGTGGAAGGCCAAGGTATCGAGTTCATGAAGCAAGGCTGGAAGATAAACCGGCCCAGCCTGCGGGCCATCGGACCGGACTGGCTGGTAGTCGGATATCCGGCCTTAATAGCTTAAACATAAAGCGAGCGTAGAGTTGTTTACAGGAATAGTCGAAGAAGTAGGATCGGTAATCCAACTAGAGGATTACCGGATGAGCGTGCAGGCCGACCTAGTCATGGAAGGGTTGAAGCTGGGAGACAGCATTGCTGTCAATGGTGCCTGCCTGACGGTGGTTGCCCTAGGCGCAAAAGAATTCAGCGTTGATCTATCTCCCGAAACCCTTCGGCGCACCTCCATCGGGGATCTTTCTCCGAGCCATTCGGTAAACCTGGAACGGCCACTGGCGGTGAGCGACCGATTGGGAGGCCACATTGTCCAAGGCCATGTGGACGCCACGGGTCGACTGACCTCAACCAAGCCTGAAGCCGATTGCGTAATTTTGCGCATCCGCTGCCCGAAGCGTATGATGCGATACATTGTCGAGAAAGGGTTCATCACAGTTGACGGCATTAGCCTCACCGTGGTAAAAAAGAATACTTCATCCTTCACACTATCAGTCATTCCCTATACACTAGAACATACAAACCTCAAAGATAAGGTTCCGGGGAACCGGGTCAATCTGGAATCGGATATAGTTGCCAAGTATATCGAAAGCTTACTCGACGAAAGCCTTATTGGCCGGGGAAGCTAACATTTCTTGGCAACGATAATTCGCTAGGGGGAAGGAAACAGATATGCCTCTTTGTAGCTTGGAAGAAGCCCTAGAGGACCTAAGAGCAGGTAAGTTCGTCATCGTAGTCGATGACGAACAGCGGGAAAACGAAGGAGACTTGGTCATTGCCGCCGAGAAAATGACGGTCGATGCGGTCAACTTCGTGGTGACCCATGCTAGGGGCCTACTATGCATGCCCGTCTTGGGCGAGCGGCTTGATGAACTGGACATGCCGCTGATGATCACCGAAAACGCGTTCCAGAAGAGTCAGACCGCATTTACTGTGTCGGTGGACTACAAGATAGGCACCACCACCGGGATTTCGGCAGGCGACCGGGCTGCCACGGTTTTAGCCATGATCGACCCCGAAGCCCGTCCCAGTGAATTTACCCGGCCAGGCCATTTGTTCCCTCTGCGTTATCATCCCGGGGGAGTATTGGCGCGGGCCGGGCACACCGAAGCCATCATCGACATGTGCAATCTGGCCGGGATGTATCCCGCCGGGGTGGTGTGCGAAATAATGAACGAAGACGGTTCCATGTCCCGCTTGCCGGACTTGGAGGTCTTTGCCAAAGTCCATGACCTGAAAATTCTCAGTATTGCCCAGATTATCGCTCACCGCCGAAGGCATGAGCGCCTGGTTGAGCGGGTTGCCGAGGCCCGCCTCCCCACCCGGTACGGCAACTTCAAAGCCATCGCTTACAAAAGCGAGGTAGATGCTGGCGAGCACATCGCTCTGACCATGGGGGAATGGACCAAAGATGATCCAGTGCTGGTCCGAATCCACTCCGAATGCCTGACAGGTGATGTCTTCGGTAGCCTTCGTTGCGACTGCGGCGAGCAGATTGAAATGGCGCTGAAGATTTTGGCCGAGGAAGGCACAGGCGTATTCTTGTACATGCGGCAAGAGGGCCGCGGAATCGGCCTGCACAACAAGATCAAGGCCTACTCTCTGCAAGACAGCGGCTTGGACACGGTGGAGGCAAACACTTCACTGGGGTTTGAGCCCGATCTTCGCCACTACGGTGTTGGCGCTCAAATTCTCCAAGACCTGGGGGTCAAGAAGCTACGGCTGTTAACCAATAATCCCAGGAAGGTGGTCGGACTTTCCGGATTCGACCTGGAAATTGTGGACCGGATGCCCGTTGAAGCGTCAGTAACCGACGAGAACCGCACGTATATGGAGACTAAAAAGGCTCGCATGGGGCACATTCTGGGCAACTGTTAGAGCCTAGACCTTCACAAAATAAATTCGGCAGATGTAACTCATTAAATAATTTCAGTGGATAAAATTAGGGGCGTCCCGGCTGAGCCGGGACGCCCCTACGCTTTGCGTCACATTCTATCGTCTTTCCGTTGTCGTCACGCTTGTTCCGGTTAGTCGCTGCCTACCCTAGACATTAGATAAGCCTGGATAAAAGGACCCAGATCGCCATCCAGAACCTTGTCCGGGTTCGTGCTCTGGTGGTTGGTCCGGTGGTCCTTCACCGATTTATATGGATGCAACACGTAACTTCGGATCTGGTTGCCCCATTCCGGATTAACTCTCTCCCCCTTCATCTTGGCCACTTCTTGGGCCCGCTCTTCATTCTGACGGACCAGCAGGCGAGCGCGAAGGATGCGCATTGCGAATTCCCGATTTTGGTGTTGGGACCTCTCGTTCTGGCAGTTTATGACTATTCCCGAAGGAACGTGGGTTAAACGGACCGCTGAAGCAACTTTCTGGACGTTCTGTCCGCCGGGTCCGCTGGACCTGAAGAAATCTAGCTTTATGTCCTCCGACCTGACTGTAACCTCCGCCTCTTCCTCGGAGGACGGCATAACCTCGACCACCGCAAAGGACGTATGTCTCAGGTGGTTGGGATCAAATGGCGAGAGACGCACTAACCTGTGAACTCCACGCTCGGTAGCCAGAAGGCCGAAGGCATACTGGCCGCTAACCTCCAGTGTGGCGCTACGCAGCCCTGCCTCATCCCCGTAGGACAGATCCATCACTTCCACGGGCCGATGAGTGGTTTCAGCCCACCTGGTGTACATTCGAACCAGCATTTCGGCCCAGTCTTGGGAATCCGTGCCTCCTGCGCCGGGTTGAATCGTAACTATCGCGGACCTGTCGTCATAATTCCCGGACAGGGTGAGGTTAATCTCCTCCTCAGTCAGGATACCGGCGATGTCTTCTCCTTCCTTTTCCAGTTCCTCGGTTAGTGAGCTATCATCCTCTTCCAGTGCAAGCTCAACCAACTCCAGCAGGTTTTTGGAGCGCTCCTGCAGGTTCCGCCACAACTCCACCGTGTCTTTCAAGCGGCCAAGGTGACGCATCTTGCGCTGGGCTTCCCGTGAATCGTCCCAGAACCCAGGAGCAGCCGATTCCAACTCCAATTGAGCTATGGCTTTTTCTTTTTCCGGGAGGTCAAAGACGCTCCACCACGGAAACAATTTTCTTGTTGATCGCTGTCTGGTCGTTTCTTAGCTGTTCCAACTGATCACCGCCTTTTAATTAATTGGCCAGGAATTGGCCAGCGGACCAATTTCGGCCCGTAGACATTTAACCACAATACGGCTGAGACGTGGCTAAATTAGCACTGTAAACGCAGCCTAGGTTATCTAATTATATCAAATTAGCATCGCGGGCTCGTGACCTGGGTCGGAGGTCTCTGCCCTAAGTCGTATTAAAGGGTGACATAGCCAAGCGTAATGTGAGCCCTAATTCAATCTCAATGTAGGTTCTGAGATTGAATTAGGGCTCACGAAAATCGGACTAGCTATGGGGTAATGGGAAAATTGCTAGGCTATTCCCAAATGCTCTCTGAGCCAAGCACCACGCACTTGACTGTGCTCGTGGCCTCCACCTTCGCTGGCGCCGTCGTAAACCCGCAAGTCACACTGGGGCAGGAGGCGGGCCAGCTCCTGTCCAATCGCTATCGGGCATTGGCCGCGATCCCTCTGCCCGAGGCTCAGTAGGACCGGGACATTAACTCTGGGAGCGATTTTTAGCGGGTCCAATGGGGCGGTGGAGGCCCGCACGGACTGTTCACGGTCTGGGTACAGCCGCAGGTAGTCCACCAATTCCGCCAATGGGTAGGGCGGGTTGCCTTCCGTTGAAGAAGGATGCCCCAAGGTCAACGGCGTATCGGCAGCCACTGCGCTTACGGCAGGCCGAAGGGCGGCGGCGGCCAAAGCCAATGCCCCACCGAGGCCGGAGCCGGTCAATGCCACCGGGCCAAGATTGAATTGGCTTTGACCCAGAAGAACATCTATCGCCAGCAGGGCGTCGCTAAATACCCGTCGCATCACGAAGTTTTCCGGCTGGTCGATAGACTCGGTGAGCAACCCAGGATAACTGGCCTGAAACTTCTGGTCGCTATTTCTTTGCCCACGGTGGGTCGGGTTCATAACCACGGCGTGCTGACGCAATGGCGTGTAAACAACATCGTGGACGCTGGTGTAGTCGGGCATGCGCACCAGAGCTGGAATTTTCTCTCCACCGGTTTGCAAAGGGACTGACAGCCAAGAAAACAGCCGGTGACCATCGGCGCTGTTGTACCGCATTTGATAAACGGTCCACTCAGGTTGGGAGTAGAACGAGTCCGGTTCTAAACTCAGGTCCAAACTCTGCTCCGATAATGCGTTCGACAACTCGCGGTCAAGACCGTCCCAAAATTCGTCAAATTCAGGTTGTGTCATAGAGAGACCTTCTGAGATTCGGAGGCATTTAGAGATGCGTTGATTTGGCTTTCCAGCCACTGGGTCTCTTTGGCCGGGTAGTCGTGGGCATTGCCGTGGCCTGAATTGGGAAACAACCACAATTCTTTGGGGCCGCCCAATCCTTGGTACGCCGCATAGCTGGTTTCAGGTGGGCAGACCTCGTCTTCCAAAGCGATTCCCACCACCATGGGGCATTTTATCCACTCGACGAAATTAACAGCGTCGAAGTACCGGAGGGTCTCCATCATCTGGGGGAGTTGACCAGGGTTTGCCCTAGCGTAGCAACTCAGTTCGTCGTACGGATAGGACCGGAGCATTTTCATAGACTCGGGGAAGCAGCAGAGGAATGGGTATCCCGAGACACCCCCTTTAATCTCGCTGCGGAGGGCGCTGGTTATCAGGGCCAGTCCGCCGCCCTGGCTGGTGCCACAGGCGTATATATTCTGGTGGTCCACTTCAGGACGGGATAGTAGAAAATCCACTCCCCGTACGCAGTCAGCGACCACTCCCCGGTAGCCATAGGTATCCCGGCTATCGATTCCGTGGGTCAGTAGTCCAGGGTAGCCTGGATTAAACTGGGAGTTGCTTCTTAGCTTGCCCCGGACCGCCACCATCAGGTGGATCACGCCCTTGGCCCCCCAGTCCCGGCGCAGGGATGGCTCGCCCTTGTATCCGGGCAGTTGGATGATTGCCGGAAAAGGTCCCTCGCCTTTAGTCGGGACGCTATACCACGTGGCAATCTCCAGGCCGTCCAGGCTGCGGTAGGTGGCCTGAGAAACCAGGACATCTTCGGTGTACCGCAACGGGTCCGGCAATATCTTGGGTTCCAAAGGAACTTGGGACACCTGCCCCATCAAGTCTTTCCAAAAATACTCGAAGTCGTCCGGTCGGGTAACCTGCGTAGCAAACTTTTCCAGGTCTTCTTTTGTGGCCATAATAATGTCCTTTGAAACCTAATTTTCGGGCTTACGCGGCAGCGAAATATTGGGTTCGTCAGCTTGTGGGAAACATACCTACTGGCTCCACAGGTGTCAAGCAGGGATATCCGATAGCAGCAACGGTCCTAACCGAAGGTAATATCGCTTGGGCTCGCACCGCATCTAACACTATGCCACGACTGCCAATCTATGATCGAGATTATTAACATGAAAGTTAAGCTGGCCGACCAATCGGTGATAATCAAAGCGCCACGACCCCTCGTTTTCCAAATGTTCTCTTCTTTCGGAAGAGAAAAACCTCCGCGGGAGGCGGACCTACAATCAGAAAAGAGCCGACCAAGCGAAACCGGCGAGGGCGCCAATGTGTTGGAAAGGGAAGGGAATCGCTTGCTAGTCGAGTTCACATCCCGCGACGGACGGAAAATCTACCGGACGCTGGAAGAAGTGCACCTGTATCCAGATGAGCGAATTACGTTTCGACATCTGAAAGGCCCGCTGCACCATGCCAGGGAAGAGTTCCGCTTGGACGTAGTGCCTGAAGGGACTCGCATCACCTACCAATGCCAGATTGAATGCCGCATGCCCTCCCTGCCCGGCATCGGCTGGCTGGTGGCCCTTGTGTACGTTCGGCCCAAGTACGGCAGCGTGGTCAGACGCCACATGGGACTGCTAAAGGAGGCCGCTGAGTCCCCGAAACCTTGAACTCCTCGAACTCCTCGCTGCTTAAACACCACTCCTAACAACTTGTCCAACATCTCTGGAGTCGTTGGGGCAATTCTTCCTGATGTGTAATACGGAGGACAGTACTTCATCATTTCCGGGTGTTATCATTTATTCGGCCCCATCAAAATTGCCTGGCCAGACTGTGCCTTGTTTTGAAAGATCTCCGGCAAAAGATCTTCGGAGACGGATTTCGAGCCAAAGTATTCGGTCGAAAGGATTCGAGGACTCCTTCCCAGAGGTGGATACAATTTGGACTGGGTTACGGCAATTTTGCTGGCTCTGGCCTCGTACCTGCTGGGCTCGATCCCCACAGCCTACATTCTGGTATACCTGGTCAGGGGGATCGACATCCGGGAGGTGGGTACCGGCAATGTCGGTGCTCTTAACGCATTCCACCAGGTTGGCCTAGCCGGTGGGCTAATCGTACTGGCGGCGGACGCCGGAAAAGGGGCTTTGGTCATGCTGGCCATCGGCTGGGCTGGAGCTCCCGAGTGGAGTGCATATCTGGGGGCGCCTCTGGTGGTGATTGGTCACAACTGGCCCGTGCTCCTGGGGTTTCGGGGCGGAAAAGGAGCCGCAGCCATATTCGGTATTTCTCTCGCGGCGCAACCCTTGGCCACCCTGGCAACCCTGGTACCTGTAGTGCTCTTGATCATCTTTTTCCGAAACGTGGTATGGAGTGCCCTTTTCGGGTTTGTGCTGCTAAACGTCATGTTGGTTGTTACTCAGCAAGGTGCCGAAGAGATTGCCCTGTGTGCGGGTCTGACAGCCGTCGTAATGGGCACCTACATATTGAGCGTCCGTAACCATATTATTGAGTCCGTAAAAACCCGGCAATGGCGGGAGTTGATTGCCGGGCTGGCCTGACACAGTGGAAAGTAACCTTGGCCTGCCATGGCAAAGACCGCCTCTTGCGTCGTCATCCGATGATTATCGGAGGTTGCACGCGCATGTGACCGGGATCGAATGCTTGCCAGAGCTTGGTGCACGTCGGGAATGCGCTTTGGTCCGCGGTTGCGAAAACGAGAGTCTTTCATTGCAATATTTGGCAACTTGTTTGCTGCCCGGCGATCTTTGGCAACTAGTTCTCTGCCCGGCGATCTTTGGCAACTAGTTCTCTGCCCGGTAAGCTATAATGAATTCTCCAACTCGGCGACCCGGTTAGATCGACCAGATCGTCGGCTCAGACCGATTCGACACTAAAATAATTAACAGGATTGAAAATGCTTGACCACGGCGCTCCCGATGCGGGAACTGTTTCCGAAGAAGAGGCCCTTCGACACCGCTTACGACACTCAGCAGCCCACGTGATGGCTGATGCGGTCCTCCAGCTGTTTCCCGAGGCGAAGTTCGCTATTGGCCCTCCTACCCACGACGGCTTTTACTACGATTTCGAAGTGTCACGTCCCTTTACGCCTGAAGACTTGGAGAAAATCGAAGGACTGATGGCCCAGTCCATGGGCGCCCAGCACGGCTTCGAAAGAGAAGAAGTCAGCCGCCAGCAAGCACAAAGCATGTTTGCCGGACAGCCTTATAAGCTGGAGATTATCGAGGGCTTGTCCGAGGCGGAAACCATCTCCATCTACCGCCAAGGGGAGTTCATGGACCTTTGCCAAGGACCTCACGTGGCAAACACCGCCGATATCGGTGCTTTCAAGCTGCTCAGCGTGGCTGGCGCATACTGGAGGGGCGACGAAAAGCGTCCGATGCTCCAACGCATCTACGGGACCGCTTTCGGTAGCCAGGACCAACTTGACGACCACTTGGCCCGATTGGAAGAAGCGGAGAAACGGGACCACCGCACTCTAGGGCGCCAATTGGGATTGTTCACTATCCACGACGAAATAGGCCCGGGGCTGATTGTCTGGCATCCCAAGGGCGGCCAAGTACGGACCATTATCGAAGATTACTGGCGGGAGCTTCACTACCGCCGCGGCTACGACATCGTTTATTCGCCCCATATCGGGCGGGCCAACCTGTGGCAGACCAGCGGTCACTTGGACTTTTACCGGGAGAGCATGTACTCGGCAGTGGAAGTCGACGAGCAGGAATACTTCCTCAAACCCATGAACTGCCCGTTCCACATTATGATTTACCGCTCGGCCATGCGCAGCTACCGGGAATTGCCCCTGCGATTCGCCGAGCTTGGCACGGTCTACCGCTACGAGCGCAGTGGCGTTCTCCATGGGCTCATGCGCGTTCGCGGTTTCACCCAAGACGACGCCCATATCTTTTGCCGCCCGGAGCAACTGGAGGACGAGGTAGGTGGCGTTCTCGACCTTACTTTCGAGCTATTAAATGCCTTCGGGTTTAGCGAATACACAATCTCCTTGTCCACGCGTCCAGAGAAGTATGTGGGAGACCCCGCTATGTGGGAGAGAGCTACACAATCCCTGCAATCCGCCCTGGAACAACGGAACCTCGCCTTCACCGAAGACGCTGGCGGCGGAGCGTTCTACGGACCGAAAATCGACATAAATATTACCGACGCGCTGGGACGGGCTTGGCAATGCACCACCGTTCAGTTCGACTTTAACCTTCCCCAGCGCTTTGATCTCACTTTTCAAGACGACGAAGGGGGCAGGAGCCAGCCCTACATGGTCCACCGGGCCATATTGGGTTCCATGGAACGCTTCATGGGGGTTTTGATTGAGCATTATGCGGGCGCTTTCCCATTGTGGCTGGCCCCCGTTCAGGCTGTGGTGATACCCATAGCCGACAGACACTTGGAATACGCCGAGGAGGTAAAGACCCGCTTGTCGGACGCTGGGTTTAGGACGGAAGTGGATACCCGCAACGAGCGCATGAACCAGAAAATCCGCACCGCCCAGATGCAAAAAATACCTTATATGCTGGTGGTGGGCGATTCAGAGATAAGCGCTCAAGCCGTTGCCGTGCGCCACCGGGAAGAGGGTGACTTGGGGGCAATGCCCGTCACCGGATTGATCGAGCGGCTGGATGGCGAGGTTGCCAGCAAAGCTTGATTCCGCCTTATTCGGTGTGCCGGCGCAGACTGCGCCCAGCATTCGCTAAACAAACAGCCAATCGGAATATCGATCGGGAAACCTTGGGAATATAATTATGCGCCATGTGCGTTGAGGGGATCATAATGTCCGAAGAAAACAAAGAATTAGCCCATCGCTGGAACACAATTTTCGAAGGCGACTTCGCTACTGCTGAAGAGATTGTCGCCGAAGACTGCGTTTACCATAACGGACCACCCGATATCTTGCCCGGACCCGAGGGCGTGAAAGAATGGGCTATCATGATACGAAACGGTTTTCCCGACATCCACATCACCGTTGAAGACTTTGTGGCCGAAGGCGACAAGGTGGCGGGCCGGTTCGAAGCCCAAGGCACCCACACCGGAGAGTTCTTTGGTGTACCAGCGTCAGGCAAACCCGTCGACGTGTCGGGTATCAACATCATGCGGATAGCCAAGGGCAAAATCGTGGAACATTGGGTCCAATACGACATCATGGGGATGATGCAGCAGATTGGCGCGATTCCTAGCAGTTAGAAGGCCGCGCAATAACCACATTGTGCCGGCGAAACTTCAGGCACAGATGCAACCGAAAATATAACTTAGGCGACTGTCGGTCTACATCGCTGCCGGAAACATTGGAAAGCACAGATCCACCTTATGTCATTAGCTGATTTCCGCAGTCATGTGGAGCAGTAAAGATGACAAGGGCGAGGTCTTTGCAAAGACCGATGGTCTTGAACCGATCAAAGTCCTATTGTTCCGTCTTTCACGTGGTCGGCCAGATCTGACCTGACTTACGCCGAGCTAACTGACTCAACGCCGATGGAGCGGCGGCCTCCGGGGCGAATGAAATGGTCCTGAAGATTGGGACCGAAATACCGCTCACCAACAAATTCTCCCCGTTGGGCGTCGGGCGTATATTGAATGACGCTAGGCGGGTTTACATAGGAGACCCGATGCCAAACCGCTTGATCAACGAAACCAGCCCCTATCTGCTGCAACACGCCAACAACCCGGTTGACTGGTACCCGTGGGGCGAAGAGGCCTTGGCCCGGGCCAAGGCTGAGGACAAGCCCATACTTCTCAGTATCGGCTACTCCGCTTGCCATTGGTGCCACGTCATGGAGCGGGAGTCCTTCGAAAACGAGACTACCGCCTCCCTGATGAACGACCGCTTTGTAAACATCAAGGTCGACCGGGAGGAGCGCCCCGACCTGGACGCTGTCTACATGGAAGCGGTGCAAATGATGACCGGCAGCGGTGGCTGGCCCATGACCGTCTTTCTCACGCCTGATGGGATGCCTTTCTACGGGGGCACCTACTTTCCTCCGGCGGACTACTCTAATCTGCCTGGTTTCCCCAGGTTGGTTACAGCAATTTCGGATGCCTACCGTGACCAGCGAGGGCAAATAGAGAAGACCACCCAACAAATCGCCGCTCAAATGGGCCAGACGGCCCAGCTAACCAAGAGCGACTCCGTCTTGACCGTGGACATCCTGCACACCGCATACAACGCCCTTGCCACCAGCTTCGACTATCAAAATGGGGGTGTAGGAATGGCCCCCAAGTTTCCTCAACCCATGGCCCTGGAGCTTCTGCTGCGATACTACAACCACGGATTCAGCGAGCGAGCGCTGGAGATGGTCAACCTTACTCTGGTGAACATGGCACAAGGTGGTATCTACGACCAGATTGGCGGTGGGTTTCATCGCTATTCCACAGACGCTTACTGGCTGGTTCCCCACTTCGAAAAAATGCTCTACGACAATGCTTTGCTGGCTAGGTTGTATCTCCACGCCTACCTGGTAACCGTCGAGCCCATGTACCGTCGAATCACCGAAGAAACGCTTGACTACGTTTTGCGAGAAATGACCGACCCACTAGGCGGCTTTTATTCGGCCCAAGACGCCGACAGCGAGGGGGAAGAAGGCAAGTTCTTCGTGTGGACTCCGCAAGAGATTCAGGAAGTCCTCGGCGAAAAAGAAGGCAACCTAATCGGCGGCTACTTTGGTCTGACCGAAGCTGGCAATTTCGAGGGAAAGACCATCCTCAACGTTCCTCAAGAGGCAGGCTCATTTGCCGAAGAGTTGGGCTTGGACCGGAACCAACTGGAAGCGGACATCAAACGTGCCAAGGTTTCTCTCCGGGAGGTCAGAGAGGGCAGAATTCATCCCCTCTTGGACGATAAGGTGTTGTCGTCTTGGAACGGCCTGATGCTGCGGGCTTTCGCCGAGGCGGCCGCCGCTTTGAAGAGCGAAAAGTACCTGGCGGCGGCGATAGCCAATGCCGAGTTCTTGGTGGACACGATGAAACCACAAGGACGGTTGCTGCGGACCTTCCGAGGCGGCCAAGCCAAGCTGTTGGGTTACTTGGAGGACTACGCCTTTGTGGCCGACGGCTTGCTGGCCCTTTACGAGGCTACTTTCCAACAACGTTGGTTGGATGAAGCCATTTCCCTTGCCGACTCCATGGTAGAGTTGTTCTGGGACGAAGAAGCTGGCGCATTTTACGATACCGGCTCGGACCACGAAGCCTTGGTGGTGCGGCCTCGGGACGTTTTTGACAACGCCCAGCCTTGCGGCGGGTCAGTGGCCACCGAGTTGTTACTTCGCTTGGCCGTGATCACCGGTAATCAGGAGTATGCACTTAAAGGCGTAGCGCCGCTGCGGGCATTGCGCGACTTAATGGGGAAAGCTCCGGCGGGCACCGGCCACTGGTTGGCGGCATTGGACTTCCACGTGTCCAGCCCCAAAGAAATCGTAATCATCGGCCCTAAGCAGGACCTTGCGACCCAACGCTTACTGGAAACGGTATATGGCCGTTTCTTGCCCAACAAGGTGGTGGTGGGTGCCGAAGGCCCGACGGAGGAACCCGCCCAAATGCCCCTTCTCCAAGACCGGGGCATGGTCGATGGCAAGCCAGCCGCATACGTGTGCCAAAATTACGTTTGCCAATTGCCTGTCACCGAGCCCGAGGCACTTGCCCAGCAACTTGGTGAGTAGCGGCATTCTGAGTGTAATGAGTTGGCATCGACCTCAACGGTTCCAGGTCTACCACACCGGTTATTGGGCATGTATAATTAGGTGCCTCTTACATCCGGCGAAGGCTTAGCGGACACTTGGGTGGTATCTAAGCCAACCGTGACGGCATTTTCTCGGCAAATTACGTCCTAGCCAATCGCAGAAAACAGCTCAAAGGGGCCGCCAATGGCCAGACCACAAGACTCGGAAAGGGGATTCCGGGGATTCCGGGGATTCCGATGAAACTCGAATTTCTGATGGAATACACCTCCGATCTGCAACACCCATACGGAACACCGGTGCTGGTCCATTCGGCACACGAGGCCTCGCCGTCGTCGTTGGCGGCGGTTTCGAGGGACCAAGGCTCAAGGGCACGATCTGGGCAAGTGTGGCCGACTGGTGGCTGCGGGGGGGCGATGGGGTCGTGAGGTTGGATGTCCGCGCAACCTTCGAAACCAACGACGGGGCTGCTGATCTATGTTCAATACTACGGCGTGAATAGGCCCGATGCCGGGCGCCCTATAGCGCAAGCTGGAGAGACATCGGAATACGGCGACGCGTACTTCATGACTGCACCCCGGTTTGAAACAGGCGACGAACGGTACGCGTGGCTCAACGGCTTAGTCTGTGTCGCAG
The DNA here is from genome assembly GCA_963665155.2 of Dehalococcoidia bacterium. GTDB lineage: Bacteria > Chloroflexota > Dehalococcoidia > Lucifugimonadales > UBA3495 > UBA1141. The sequence continues at coordinate 1,332,644 of OY761986.2, forward strand.
AGGGCAAACGGACGGCACAAGGCGTTTCGTACCGCGTCTATGCGGTTGTAAACGGTTAGCTGCCTTATCAGACCGAGACGCAGGGCTAGGCAGGTCAATCTAGCTACCTTATAATCGGTATCAATTCACATGGCCAAGAATATATTTACCCATCTCTTGGCAGCTTGTCGCACCCCATGAAACTTGTTTATCAAGGAGAGGAATATGCCAGAAGCGTCCCAGATTATTTATACCAAAATTGATGAGGCTCCGGCCCTGGCTACGCATTCGTTGCTGCCCATTCTCCGAGCCTTCACAACAGGCTCCGGTATTGAACTGGATGCCTGGGACATCTCGTTGACCGGTCGCATTATCGCCAATTTTCCGGAAAATCTCTCGGATGAGCAAAAAATCCCCGACTACCTGACCATGTGCAGTAAGCTGTGCGAAAGCCCGGCGGCGAACATTATCAAGCTGCCCAATATCAGTGCCTCTATTCCCCAGTTAAAAGGCGCGATCAAGGAATTGCAGGACAAGGGATATAACATTCCCGACTACCCGGATGATCCCGCAAACGACCAACAACGCGAACTGTTTGAGCGCTTTTCCAGGGTGTTGGGTAGCGCAGTCAACCCGGTCCTGCGGGAAGGGAACTCCGATCGCCGGTCGGCCACAGCGGTCAAGGAGCACGGCAAACGCAATCCCCATCGGATGATGCAGGATTGGCCGGAAGTGTCCAAATCCCGCGTTGCCCACATGGCCAGTGGCGATTTCTATGGAAGCGAACAGGCGGTGACAGTCGCGGAATCAGGAACGGCTGCCATCGTTATTGTGACCCGGGACGGGCGGGAGACCGTACTCAAATCCGGTATCCCTTTGTTAGCCGATGAAATCATTGATTGCTCCGTGATGAATGTGAGGGAGCTGCGCGAATTTTACGTTGAGGAAATGGAAAAGGCTAAAGCGGATGGCGTGTTGCTTTCTTTGCATGTGAAGTCAACCATGATGCGCATTTCCGATCCGATTATTTTTGGCCATTGTGTGTCGGTTTATTACGAAGACGTGTTGACCAAACACTCGGCTGAAATGGGTGAGCTTGCGGTGAACCCCGACAATGGAATCGCGGAACTCTATACCAAGATTCAGTCTCTGACTGAGGAAAAACGAGCGGAAATTGAGGCGGATATCCAAGCGGTCTACAGTGTCCGGCCAGAGTTGATGATGGTGAACTCCAGTCGGGGTATCACCAATCTGCATGTGCCGAGCGATGTGATTATCGATGCCACTATGCCGGTGATGGTCCGCGATGGCGGTCGGACATGGGGTCCCGATAACGAGTTGCACGACACCGTGGCGATGATCCCTGATCGCTCGTATGCGACCCTATATCAGGCGATTATCGAAGATTGCCAGGAGCATGGGGCGTATGATCCGGCTACCATCGGCAGTGTCGCCAATGTTGGGTTGATGGCCCAAAGGGCCGAAGAGTATGGGTCTCACGACAAGACATTCAGGTCTCCCGGTAACGGGACCATTCGGGTCGTGGACGGATCGGGCACAACTCTGATGGAACAGAGAACCGAAGAAGGCGATATCTTCAGGATGTGCCAGACCAAGGACGAACCGATTCAGGACTGGGTCAAGCTTGGTGTCAATCGGGCTAGAATAACCGGCACGCCGTCCATCTTCTGGCTGGATCCGAACCGAGCTCACGATTCCGAGTTGATTAAAAAGGTGGACAAATATCTGCCTAGCCACGACACGGCCGGGCTGGACATTCGCACCATGACTACTATCGACGCGATGGAGTTCACGATGGCGCGCAGCCGAGCTGGGCTGGACACGATTTCCGTGACTGGCAACGTGTTACGTGATTATCTGACTGACCTCTTTCCCATCCTCGAATTGGGCACTAGTGCCAAGATGCTTTCCGTCGTCCCCCTGCTCAAAGGCGGTGGGATGTTTGAGACAGGCGCTGGCGGGTCGGCCCCCCGGCATGTACAGCAATTCCTTGATGAGGGCCACCTGCGATGGGACTCGCTGGGTGAATTTTGCGCCTTGGTCGCTTCCTTCGAGCATTTGGGCGAGGTGTTCAACAATGACAAGGCGAGGCTGTTGGCTGAGACCCTAGACCAAGCGGTTGGGCAGCATTTGGAGCACAATCGAGCGCCATCCCGTCGGGTGAACGAATTGGATACCCGGGGCAGTCATTTCTACCTGGCTCTATACTGGGCGGAAGCGTTGGCTAAGCAGACTCAGGATGCGGAGCTGCAAGCTCGCTTTACCGAGGTGGCCAAGCAGCTCGCGGCCAACGAAGACAAGATCGTTCAGGAGCTGAATGACGCTCAGGGACAGCCGGTGGACATCGGTGGTTATTACCATCCTAATGATGAACTGGCCGCCAAAGCCATGCGCCCCAGCGCCACTCTTAACGCAATCGTAGACGCAATCTAGTCTATTTTGACCGGATACTGACCGACTGGCTGAGGCACCGTCTTCAGCCAGTCGTTTTATTTTTGTCTGAGTGCTTAAAGATCTGAGCACTAAAAGCATTGGAAGCTGCTTCCCCTTAGCCAGGAACATCAAAAGGAACGGCTTGCCTCACTTGAGGCTCCACCGGCTTCGTCACGCTTATACGGCCATTCACTTGCCACCATGAACCTAGAATCGCATTCACGTGTACTGCCCAATATTCAACATGCCCAATATTCAACATGCCCAATATTCAACAAGAACTGGTCAGCCATCCTAGTCAGCCGTCAGGCAGGGGTACCGCCTTGCCGGGTTCTCATATATAATAGGCTCGCCCTGGCGTCCTTTGGGCTCGCACAAATTTCAAGCACCCATAGCATCTAGTCACGACGCTCGAAGTATTCAAATGGCGAACGAGTCTCAATAATCACACCGGCTAATGCGAACGGCGAAAATCCCTCCGTTGTCCCCTTTTGGTAGAGGGTGATTGGAGGGATTTCTCCCGCCAGGCAAGTAACTAAACAGAGGAGCAATCACACAATGCGCAGCAAAGTTACGGTGGTCGGCGCAGGCAACGTTGGCGCCACCACCGCCCTTAGAATCAGTCAACTCGGCTACACCGACGTCGTTTTGGTGGATGTGGTTGAAGACCTACCCCAAGGCAAAAGTCTGGACATGCTGGAAGCCGGTCCCGTCTTGGGCACCGACGCCAACGTCACCGGCAGCAATGGCTACGAGGAATCAGCCGATTCCGACGTTGTGGTGATTACGGCTGGCATAGCCCGCCGCCCCGGTATGAGCCGCGATGACCTGCTTCTAACCAACATGAAAATTACATCCTCGGTCACCGAGCAGGTGGTCAAATACTCGCCCAATTGCATCATCATAGCGGTGACCAATCCCCTAGACGCAATGGTCCAGAACGTCTACGAAAGCAGCGGTTTCCCTCGCAACCGGGTGTTCGGTATGGCGGGAATTCTGGACACTGCTCGCTTCCGCACTTTTATCGCCCAAGAACTGGATGTGTCCGTTGAGGACGTGCAGGCATTGGTCTTGGGAGGCCACGGCGACGACATGGTGCCATTGGTCCGTTACACCAGCGTGGGCGGTATCCCCCTAACCGAGCTAATGGCCGAAGAAAAGGTGGAACAACTGGTCCGCCGAACCAGGCAAGGTGGCGGGGAAATCGTGGCCTTGCTAAAAGAGGGCAGCGCCTACTACGCCCCTTCCGCCGCCATTACCCAAATGGTGGAAGCCGTTTTGTTGGACAAGAAACGGATCTTGCCTTGCTGCGCCTACCTGGAAGGTGAGTTCGGCATCAACGGCCTTTGCGTGGGCGTGCCGGTGAAGTTGGGAGCAGGCGGCATGGAAAAAATAATAGATATAAGCTTGACCGAAGACGAACGCTTGGCCCTAGGTCATTCGGTTGCCAGCGTCCAAGAGCTTGTGGATATTATGCGCAAGGCCAAAGCCGAAGGTTAGCTAAAAGCGCTCAGGCACCCACGCGTCTATCTTCCATCAGACATTGATTCAGCCGGGGAACCGAGCAGGTCCATCATTATTTTGGTAAGCTAGTTGCGCCCAAGATTGCGGACTTAAGGAGGCACCACCATAACCACGCCTCCGGCATCTTCCGATAGCTGCGTGATGTGCGACCTGCCGGTTTTCCAACGCGGGGGCAACGACCCGCGGCAGATTGCCGACCTGGATGTTTCCACAGCTGTCCTGGCTTCGAGGGAGCAGTTTTACCGGGGATACACCCTCGTGGTGCTCAATCAGCACGCCGTAGAGCTGTTCGATTTGGACGAAGAAATTCGACGGCAATTCGTCGAAGACGCAAATCGTATGGCCGAAGCTTTAAACAAGACCTTTCAGCCACTGAAAATGAACTTGTGCCTTCTGGGGAGTACTCTGCGCCACATCCACTGGCATTTGATTCCCAGGCGGGAAACCGACCCGGACCCCAAATGGCCGGTTTGGAAGTTCCCATTTCCCGACGTGAAGTGCTCCGACGACGAGTTTCAAAAAATGGCCGACGATATCCGGGCTAATTTGTGACACTCGCTTCGCCTCGTGGCCGCCTCTAGACCCCAGTCCCAGCAAAGTTCAGCGGCGTTTTCGCGACCAACAACGTTGCGATTATTAATTGGTGATGCTGGGCGTTGTGTCCGACCGTCAATGGATTACAATACCGAAACAGTCCCTGGGGCTGAAGTAAGTCCATGGGGAAACAGCAAGCATGGGAGCATCGTATGGCGCAACGCACGCCTGAAGAACGACGGTTGCTGGACAAAGCAGCCCAATACTTCCCAGGAGGGAACAACGGAAACATCGGATTTAACGACGACCTGAATTTCCTAGTCCGTGAAGGCCGAGGCTCCCACATCTGGGACGTGAGCGGCAACGAATACGTTGACTGGCTAATGGGCTCCGGCCCCATGGTGCTGGGCCACGCCCACCCGGCGGTAACCGAGGCCGTCATAAAAGCGGTGGAGCAAGGCAGTACTTTCTTTGCCAACAACGAGAAGGCTGTCTTACTTGCTGAAGAACTGGTCAAGGCGGTTCCCTGTGCCGACCAGGTGCGCTTCACTACCAGCGGCACCGATGCGTGCTTTCAGGCGATGCGGGCCGCCAGAGCCTACCGTGGCAGAGAAAAAATTCTCAAGTTCGAGGGTGGCTACCACGGCAGCAGCGACTACGCCCAGATGAGCGTGACCCCGTCAGCGCGGGAGGAGTTCCCTCGTTCCGAGGCCAACAATGCCGGCATCCCCCAGGCCATTCAAGAATTGATGCTGATCGCCCCGTTCAACGACCTGGAAACCACAACCGCAATAATCGAAGCGCACCACGATGAGCTGGCGGGAGTGATCGTGGAGCCTTTACAGCGAGTGCTCGCGCCCCAACCGGGATTCTTGAAAGGCTTGCGAGAAGTGACCGCCCATTACGGCATACCGTTGATCTTTGACGAAGTGGTCACCGGCTTCCGCCTGGCCTACGGAGGCGCTCAAGAGTTTTACGATGTGGTGCCCGACATGTGTACCTTGGGAAAGATCATGGGCGGAGGGTATCCGCTGGCGGCGCTTTTGGGCCGCGCCGAATTCATGGCCGTATACGACCTATCAACCACGGAACCGGATCGCTTTGTCAACCAGATTGGAACACTAAATGGCAATCCTATCGCCTGCGCAGCCGGATTGGCCTCCCTCGCAGAGTTGCGAAAGGAAGGAGCCTATGCCCGTCTGAAGGAAGTTGGCGGCCGGTTGCGCCAAGCACTGAAGGATATCTGCGAGCAGAATGATATTCCGGTCCAAATGTGCGGTGAAGACGCCATCTTCGACATTTACTTCTTCGACCACCCGGTAGTCAACTACCGTGATACTCTTTTGGCCGACTCGGGAATGATGGCCCGGTTTAATACCGGACTGCTGGAGAGGGGCATACTGAAGGGCGTGCCAAAGTTTTACCCGTCCATCGTCCACACCGATGAAGACGTCGATAGGACGATTCAAGCCTTCGAGGAAGTAATCCCTGGGATCAAGAACTTGTATCTTTCGAAATAAAATGCAAAAGGGGCCGTCCCAAAGCGTTGGGACGGCCCCTTTTTTGCTGCCTCTCGGGAAACTTAGCCTGCTCCCACCTTCAAGGTCAGCGCTTTGGTGCTCATAATGTGCTTCTGAAGTCCCAACTCTTGACGGCTTATACCCATAGCCAAGCCGATTGCTTGCGGGAGATGCAAAATGGGCATCTCGATCTTCCGGTTCGCTTGAGCTTGGGCTTTCGGTTGGTAGCCGTCCAGGTTAAGGTGGCACAAAGGACAGGGCGTAATCATTGCGTCGGCCCCCAAGTCCTTAACGTCAGAGGTATGCTTGGCGACCATGGCCACGGAGTTTGTTTCGTTGATGGTTAGAATGGGAAAACCGCAGCAGCGGGTCTTGCCGCTGTAGTCCACCACGGTAGCCCCCAACGTCTCTATGACCTGCTCTAATGCTGTTAGCCGCTCCGGGTGATCCGCCATGTCTAAGGCGTCGGTTGGCCTGATCAAGTAGCACCCGTAAAACGGAGCCAACCTGATGCCGGCCAAGGGCCGGGTAATTAATTCCGTCAGCTTTTCCAGACCAATGTCTTCAATCAACACCCACAAAAGGTGCTTCGGGTCGGCGGTGCCCTTATATTCCAGCCCTTCTTCGGCCAACTCTTTATTGACCCTAGCCAGATATTCCGGATCTTTCCTCATGCGGAAGTTGGCTTGGCTCATGACACCCTGGCAGGTGCTGCAAATGGTCATTATCTGCATACCCAAGTCTTCCGCCATGGCGAAGGTGCGAGCGTTAAGAGTATCGCCCAAGAATTCGTTCTTTTCTTGGAGCACCCCGGCCCCGGTGCAGGAAGCCCCCGGCATTTCTTGCAACTCGATGCCCAAGCGCTGGCAAATCAATTTGGCGGCTTGATACAACTCTGGGCAACCGCCCCTGGCCACACATCCGGGAAAGAAAGCGTACTTCAACCGTATCCTCCAGTTTGACGGAGACCCACCCTAGTGGTTGGGTCCCGATTAGTTTTACCAGCTTATTCCACCGGCCCAATAACCAGCCGACTAATCTAAAGGCGGGTCTTCGAGTTTCTTAACCAGTTTCCTAACGTTCTTGACGTTTTCGATATTGTGATGAATCAGCGGGGGCATTTTGCCGTGGGTAAGCGCCCTCAAGCCAACGGGGAGGAAACTGATTAATCCGGGGACATTGGTGATTCCAACGGCTTTCACCGGCAATAGCGCTTCGTTTAACGAACCGCTGTGCCCAACAATGTCGACAAAGGCCTCGGCATGGCGCGCACCGTTGCTGTTATTTAAACCGGCGCTCATGGCTTGGTCTCGTAGGGCCATGATCCGGTCCATGGGGTCAACGCCTTTAGGACAAGCTGCCACGCACTCGCCGCAACGAGTGCAGTCCCACATGCCCGTGGGTTCGACAAGTTGCTCCAGCCGCTCCTGAGACACGCCATTGGAGTCTCCATCTCTGGGGTCGGCAGTAAACCGGTAAGCCTTGGCCAAAGCGGCTGGGCCCAAGAAAGTTGGGTCCACTTCCAAAACCGTGCAATCGGAAACACAGGAGCCGCACATTATACATGCTGTTACCGAAGAGAGGTGGAGCATCGATTCGTTGGATGCGATGTACTCCGCTTCGGGTTGCTCCCCTTGGGGTTGAAGGTAAGGTTCCACCTGTCTGATTTTGTCCCAGAAAAGACTAAAGTCCACCACCAAGTCCTTAACCACAGGCATAACGCCCGCTGGCTCAATGACGATTGTGTTGTTGCCATCAATTGCGCTGGCCGCCTGAGTTTTGCAAGCTAAGCCGGCGTGACCGTTAATACGCATTGCACAGGAGCCGCAGATTGAACTGCGGCAAGAGCAGCGCAGGCTCAGTGTACCGTCCTGCTCTTCCCGAATTTTGATCAGCGCATCCAAGACGGTGGCGCTGCCATCCAGTGCGACGGGGTAGTCCTGCCAGTATGATTCCGGATTTTCCACTTCAGGGTCATATCTGCGAATGCGAACCGTAACATCCATAAATTAAAGTTTCCTCTCTTCAAGCATCCGTTCTTTTAGGCATCTCTGTTCTTTAGGCATCAATGTGGTGACGGATACAAGGGTAGGTTAGTACTTCCTCTCTTCAGGCGTCCACTTTGTTATGGAAACCGGAAGGTATGAGATTTCCGGTCCTACTTCACCTTTGGTAACCACCACGTGCTTCATCCAGTTCTCATCATCACGGTTGGGGAAATCGGTGCGGGCTTGAGCGCCCCGGCTGTCTTTACGGTCCAATGCGCTTACCGTAACAGCGCTAGCACAGTCCATCATGAAGCCTAACTCCAAGGAGAAAACCAGGTCGGTATTAAATATGCGCCCCTTGTTGTCAACGGGCACGGCGGCATAACGCTTTTCCAAGCCCTTTAAATCCCGCAAGGTCTCCTGCATACCGGATTCGTTACGGTAAACAGCGAGATTGTTATTCAAGGACTGGCCCATATCCAAGCGGATAGCGCCGACCCGGTCGCCGTTTTGAGGGCGGTCAAGGATGCCTTGCAGGCGGTCCTGCTCTTTCTTGACCACTGCATCTACGTCGAACTCCACATAGTCCACATCCCGGGCAGCGGCTGCGGCGTGATTGCCCGAACGCTCTCCAAACACGATGGTGTCCAAGAGAGAGTTTGCCCCCAATCGGTTACCGCCGTGGACGCTTACGCAGGCGCACTCGCCAGCAGCGTAGACGCCGGGCAGGTTGGTTTGCCCGTCTATGTCGGTCTTGATTCCGCCCATAATGTAGTGCATTCCCGGGCGGATGGGCACCCGCTCTTTAATCATATCCACACCGATCAGGTCGATGCCGATCTCCCTAATCTGGCTCAGCTTCTCCATGATGAGGCTCTCGCCCAAGTGACGGCAGTCCAGGAACATGCAACCGTTCGTGCCGTTCCCGGCGTTAATCTCAGTCTGCTCGGCCCTCGATACAACGTCTCTGGAAGCCAACTCCATCATGTTGGGAGCGTATTTTTCCATGAACCTATCGCCGTTTTTATCCAGCAGGTAGGCCCCTTCGCCTCGGGCCGCCTCGGAGATCAAGACCCCGCTGCCCATCAGCGTCGTCGGGTGATACTGGACCATCTCCATATCCATGAGCCTAGCGCCAGCATTGTAGGCCAACGCCATGCCATCTCCGGTAACGATCAAGGCGTTGGTGCTCGGCTCAAAGGTTCTGCCCAGTCCGCCTGTGGCGAAGATTATGGTTTTGGCCCTGACGGCGTAAACCTGGCCGGAGCGAATTTCCAGAGCGGTCACTCCACACACCTGACCGTCCTCTGTAATGAGCCCGGTTACAAACCACTCTTCGTAGCTGCGGATACCGGACTTTATGAGTTGTTCGAACATTACGTGGAGCAATGCTTGGCCGGTGAAGTCACCGACGAAGAAGGTCCTAGCGCGCCGCTGACCACCAAAGGCCCGGGTGCCCAGTTTGCCCTCATCGTCCCGGTTGAAGGTCACGCCCATGTGTTCCATGTCAATCAGCGAGCGGCCCGCCGACTGGCACATTACTTCGATTGCGTCTTGATCCCCCAGGAAATCGCTGCCCTTCACCGTGTCGTAGGCGTGATCCTCCCAATCGTCTCCTCGGTCGGTCAGAGCGGCGTTGATACCGCCTTGCGCTGCGTTGGAGTGGCTCCTGACCGGGTGCACTTTGCTGATAATTGCTGTGTTGGCGCCGTTGGCATTGGCGGCGATGGCCGCTCGCATTCCAGCCAATCCGGCCCCGATTATAAGAACGTCATGCTCCAGCATGGGTGGTTATTCCTCCAGTCTTGCCGATTGTATCCCGCCGAAAATAGTCTGATGCCGCCCTGGCAATTTTGATGTTTAGGACCTAATCCAACTGCACTAGGTACATACCAATTATGTCGAAAACAGTATATCTCAAAATAGGGGACTCCACCTCTCCAGGCCAAGTTCGGGAGCCTGTATGCCACACCAATTCTGGCCCCGGCAACTAGGGCTTGGCTCGCATGGCAAGCAACAGCGCGGCTATGCTCTTCACGTCTTGAATTTCCCCGCTCTGGATCAAGCTTGGAACGGTGTTCAAGGGCACGGTGATCACGGAAATTTGCTCGTCGTCATCCGCGGACAACTTTGAGGGACTCAAATCCGTTGCCAAGTAAGCGTACATGAACTCGGTGCACCAGCCGGGAGCCAGCCAAAAGCTGGACAATAGCTCCAGTTTCCCGGCGGTGTAGCCAATCTCTTCCTTGAGTTCCCGGATAGTCGCTTCCGCAGGGTCTTCGCCGTCCTCAATACCTCCAGCCACGATCTCCAGCAGCTCGGACTCGGTGGGCTTGCGGTATTGCTTAACCATCAACACATTGCCCATACCATCCAGGGGCACGGCGCATATCGACTCCGAGTGCTCGGCAATCTCCCTGGTGGTCAAGACACCGTTGGGCATACGCACCTTATCGACTCGGAGATTAAGAATTCTCCCGCGAAACTTCATCTCGCTGGAAACCGTTACTTCCTCATTGGATTTTCTTTCGGGCGCCGAACTAGATTCCACCATTTTTGCTGTTTACCTCACTGTCCGCGAATGCTCACGCCCAACCTTCGGGTCAGGGTGGCGTAGTAGTGGCTGGGAGGGTTGGCCCGCAAAAACCTGGCCCTGTGGGGGCTCTGCTTCACTAAAACCCTGTCTCCCGGCTCCATTGGAAAGTCCAAGTAGCCATCAATGCTCAGCGTGGCGTCTTGGTATCCTTCAAGGCTTAATTCAACATTTACTTCGGCAGACAAAACCAGCGCTGCGGTCAACCCCATGTGGGCGGCCACTGGCTTGAGCACCAAAGCATCCGATGCAATGTCCAAGATTGGCCCACCAACAGCCAGATTGTAGCCGGTAGTGCCAGTAGCGGTTGAGAGGATGACGGCGTCGGCTCTAAATGTCGTCAATTGTGCCCCGTCGATGTATCCGGTAATCGTGACCACGCGTGATACCGCCCCACGTGCCAGAACAACGTCGTTCAAGGCGTGCGAAGGAACACTTACCTCAGCGTCACCACCATTTGCTTTGACCAGAGTTGCCTGGATCATGAAGCGCTCTTCAACCCGGCATTCGCTGTTTATGTACAAAGGCAGTTTCTCCAAGGCCTCATGCACTTGGAGTTCAGTCATGAATCCCAGACGTCCCATGTTGATACCCACCACCGGTATACGGTTAGGAGCCGTCAGTTGCGCCGCCCGCAGTATTGTCCCGTCGCCGCCGACCGTGATTACCAATTTCGTGTTTTCGGCCCGTTCCTGCAGTTTTTCCAGGTTTTCGGCGGGCGATATCCAGCTATCTACGGGCAAGGGCAATTGGTGCAAAATGGTCGTGCCCAAATCCAGAGCTTCCGGTATACGGGCGTTGTATATGATGCCTACGCTATTCATGTCTCTTTCAGCTATTGGCTTTCAGCCGTCAGCAATCAGCTTCGGGGCTAGGAAGCTGGGCCAGTCTAGCACCAGCCCGAAATTAGTGTCAATTATAACCAATCCAAGGGGCTCACGGGAGTGTCACAATTGCCGATGGAAATACTGCAACCTAGCTGACCGCTGATAGCTGTTAGCTGTTAGCTGTTAGCTGTTAGCTCGCATTACGGCGTCAACGGCCCCACCGCAATCTTCGATAGGTCTAGAACGAAACCAGGGGCGATCCCTATGAAAAGCATGGCAGCACCGGCAATGCCCAAGGCAGCCCACGACGCTGGTGGCGTTGAAATTCGCTCCTCGGTCGTTGCTGGCTGGAGGAACATTACCCGAATTATCCGGATGTAATAATAAGCGGATACGACACTGCTGATGACACCGACGATCGCCAGCCAGACCAGATCAGCGTTTACCGCAGCCGTGAATATGTACAACTTGCCGATAAAGATGCTGGTGGGTGGCACGCCGATCAGGGCTGCCAAAGCCAAGGCCAGAATAGCCGCCAGAACCGGAGAACGCCGGGCAATTCCGGCGTAGTCTTCAATGCGGTCGCTGCCGATACGATTGCCAATGGCGATGATAGCGAAGAACGCTGTCAGGTTGGCAGCGGCGTAGGCGCCCAGATAGAAAAGCACACTATCCGGACCGACGGATAGATATTCGGGGAGGCTCCCGTCCGCTCCGGTGGCCTTAACCCCTGCGGCCATCCCCACCAAGATATACCCGGCGTGGGCGATTGTGCTGTAACCGAACAATCGACGGATATTGGTCTGGCCAATGGCTACAAGATTGCCGATTATCATGGACGCCGCTGCCAATGCGGCGAACAGACTGGCCCAATCCAAGGAGACGTCGAAAAACCCGGAGAAAAACACCCGGAGTAATATGGCAAAGGCGACTGCCTTGCTGGCCACCGATAAGAAAGCGATCACCGGCGTGGGACCGCCCTCATAAACGTCGGGGACCCACATTTGGAAAGGCGCCGAGGATATCTTGAAGCCGAAACCCACCATCAAAAGCATAACGCCCACCAGCAGTGCGTAATTGCCGAAGGGAATATCTCCCGACACATTACCCACGCTGGTCGCTATTTCCGATAAGGTTGTGGTGCCGGTGAATCCGTATATCAGGGCCATTCCATAGAGCATCAAGGCGGAGCTGATGGCCCCGACGATCAGGAATTTCATGCCTGCCTCACTGGACTTGGCAGTATTCATGAAGGCCGACAGAGCAACTAAGGGCATGGTGCTAAGTTCCACGGCGATGTAGATAGTTATCAACTCGGTTGCTGCGGCCAACAGCATCATTCCCGTGGCGGAAAACAGTATCAGTCCGTAATACTCACCCTGGTAGCGGTCCATCTGCCGTACGTAATCGGTCGAAGCCATGATTACCAGACCGGCGGCGGCCAACACCAGGAAGTTGAAGAACAATGCGAACCGGTCGACGGACAGGCTATTCAACAGAACGCTGGGGTCACTCGTGGCGAGCAGTTCCGACCCCTTGACCAGGTTAAGAGAATCATCCAGATCGAAGGCTTGAATCAGGCTTAGGGTAAGTGGCGCTATCAGGCCCAGGAAAGCGAATATCGGCAGCAGCCCTTTCCGGGTGACTACCAGGTCCAAGAGTATGACCAGAAGCGCAGCGCCAGCCATGCCCAGATAAGGGGATATCACATATAAGTCGTGGGCGGACATAGCCTAACCGCCCCCTGGCAAAACATCTAACATCGGCGCCAGTCCGATCTCAAACACATCGGTCAAAAGCGATGGATAGAAGCCGATGCCCACAATTGTTATTACCATGATGACCAAAGGAATTGCCTCGACCAAGGTGGCATCGGTCAAGTGGTCGAACCGCTCCCGGCGGGGCCCGAAGAACGCTCGCTCCATCATCCACAGAATATACCCAGCGGCCAAGACGATTCCCAAGACGGCCAAGACCGTGGGCCAAGCGTACGCCCGGAATGCGCCCATGAACACCAGCAACTCAGAAACAAAGCCGCTCAGTCCGGGCAAACCCAATGACGCCAAACCAGCCAGAAGGATTGCTCCTGCCACAATGGGCATTCTTCCCGCCAAACCACCTAAGTCGGGGATATAGCGGGTATGGGCTTTGTCGTAGACCAGCCCAACTCCCAAGAATAATAGGCCGGTGATGGTGCCGTGGGTAAACAACTGCATCGCTGCGCCGTTCAGCCCGGTCACGGTCAGTTCGCCTTCGGATATACCCACTGAGCCAATGCCGATTAGGACCAGACCCATGTGGCTGACGCTGGAGAATGCGATAAGGCGCTTGAGGTCGGTCTGACGCATGGTGACCACTGCGCCGTAGAGGACGCTAACCACACCCAAAGCAATCAATGCCCAAGCGAATCGGTCCGTCTGGCTGGGGAACATACCCACGTTGAAGCGCAGCAACCCGTAGCCGCCCATTTTCAGAAGGACCCCGGCCAGCATGACGCTCGCCGCCGTGGGTGCGTCGGTGTGAGCGTCGGGAAGCCAGGAATGCACCGGCCAAGTCGGCAGCTTAATGGCGAAAGCAACGAAGAAAAGCCAGAACAGGCCTGACAAAGGAATCAGAACCCCAGCCGAAACAAGAATGGTGCCCTTGGTGGAAAGCTGGGTCATGTCAAAGGTGCCAAGTTCCGGAGTCAAGAACACCGCCACGATGGCCACCAGCATGAACGCGCTGCCCAGGATGGTGAAAATCAGGAACTTCATGGCCGAGTATTCTTTGCGGCCGCTGCCCCAGATGCTGATGAGCATGTACATCGGGACCAGTTCCAGCTCCCAGAACATGAAAAACAGCAGCAGGTCCAGCGTGGAGAACACTCCCATAACGGCGGTCTGCAGCAAAAGCAGCCAGAAGAAATACTCTTTAACCCGAAGTTTGACGTGCATTGACGCCACAATGGCGCAAAAACCCAGCAGCCCAGTTAGCGCTACGAGGGGAGCACTGAGACCGTCAACCCCTAAGAAAAAATTAGCCTTGAGGCTTTCGGAAGGGATCCATGAGAACTTGTCCACCAGCTGAAAGCGGTCAGCCCCTTCGCTTTGGTCGAAAAGACTAAACACCACCAGAGAAAGCACCAGGTCGGCCAAAGCCACGGCCACAGCGAACAAGCGAATATTGCGGTCGCCCTTGACCAATAGCAAAATGGTCACCGCGCCAGCAGCGGGCACGAAGACCGTGGCAGTCATCAATCCTGTGTATCCGGAAATTTCCAATACGGCTCGACTTTATTAGCAGTCAGCTATCAGCTATCAGCTATCAGCTATCAGCTATCAGCTATCAGCTTTTTAAGAGAGTAGAAACCCCAGAATAATTAGCAAGCTCCCCAAAACGATTACGCCACCGTAGGACTGGACCTGCCCTGTTTGGGCTCGACCGATCATCGGCCCAAGGTTTCGGAAAATCCAACCCAGAGTGTCCACCACACCGTCAACAATATTGCGGTCCAGCCAATCCACAATGCCCACAAAGAACCGGTAGAAGGCGCTTCGCACCACCACATTCTCATATAGTGCGTCAACATAATATTTTTGGCTTAGCAGGGTATGGACCATTCCGGCAGCCTCAAGGGGGTCTCTTGACCGGGATTCCCTCCTACCCATATAGAGGGCTGCCGCCAAGATTATCCCCACCAACGCGCCAACGGTGGACAGCGTAGCCAGCGACCTGCTGAACCCGTGTATTTCAATGTGACCGGCAAGGACCGGGACGGTTCCCTCCAGGCCGTGCAGCAAAAACTCGCTGATCCAGTGGCGGGGAATGCCAAACCCCTCTCCCCATTGAGGATTCGCCAAGTACCCCGAAATGACGGCGGCGACAGCCAGAACCAGCATTGGAAATAGCATGACCATTGGAGACTCGGCCAAGTGAACGCCGCTTGCGTGTCCCGCCTCGTGTGGCGCATCTTGACCGACAAGAGGGGAGGCGCTCAGTGGAGGCAGTGGGCTCACCGGTTCCGGCTGTGCCTGATTCGCTCGTTCCTGCTCGGCCTGTTCCACTGCAGCCAGGTCCGCGGCAGCCAGGTCAGCCAACTCCTGATCAATACCTCCACGGAACTCTCCGTGGAAGGTCATGTTAATCATCCGGAAAGTGTAGAAAGCGGTCAATACGATGCCCACCAACAACATGATGAACGTGAGGCGGTTCACCCAACCGTCCACCAAGCCGCTGCTATACCAAGCGCCCACTATTATTTCGTCCTTGCTCCAGAAACCGGCGAAAGGAATGATACCCATGAGGCTCAGGGCACCGATTACCATGACCACATAGGTTATTTTCATGTGGCGTACCAAGCCGCCCATGTAGCGCATATTGAAAGTTCCGGTGGCATGGTTGACGCTGCCAGCCCCTAAAAACAGCAGCGCTTTGAAAGTAGCATGGGTGAATAAGTGGAACAGGGCGGCGCTGTAGGCGCCCACCCCCAAGGCAGCCATCATATATCCCAACTGGCTGACGGTGGAATAGGCCATTACCCGTTTTATGTCATTCATCACCAAGCCCATGGTCGCAGCCATGACGGCGGTAAATGCGCCGATGAGGGCGATCACCGACATGGCGTCGCTGGACTGCTGGATAACGGGGTAAAACCGGGCAATCAGGAACACGCCAGCGGCCACCATGGTAGCGGCGTGAATCAAGGCGCTGACGGGTGTGGGACCCTCCATTGCGTCGGGGAGCCAGGAGTGCAGTGGAAATTGGCCGGACTTGCCCGCTGCGCCCGAGAATATTCCCAGGGCGAACCAGGTCAACGCAGCGCCACCAAGAGCGCCGACACCGCCGATCGCCACGGGCTGGGCTGCCTGCCAGATATCGGGTATATGGAAAGCGTTTAGCCCCGCTGCGGCAAAATCGTCGGCCCGCAAGAACAAGTAAAGAATCGCTAATAGGAAGCCGACGTCGCCGATGCGGGTGATGATAAATGCCTTTTTGGCCGCAGCGGCGGCGGCTGGCCGCTCGTGCCAGAATCCGATGAGGAGGTATGAGGACACCCCGACCAACTCCCAGAATGCGTAGAGTTGGATTATGTTCGTGGAGAGGACCACGCCCAGCATGGAAGCTGTGAACAAGGCCATGTAGGCGAAGTACCGGGAGAAACCCGGGTCGCCTTTCATGTAACCCAACGAGTAAATCTGGACCAACAGACTGACACCGGTCACGACGATCAGCATGATGGCGGTCAGTTGATCGACCAAAAGCCCTAATTCTATGGTCGCGCTCCCTACCTGGAGCCATTGGAAGACCTCGAAGTCCATCTCATGCCCCAAAATGACGGAACGCAAGGTCCAGACTGAAAAAACCAGGGCAACACCCAAAGAGGCGACTAGAAGCAGACCGCTCAGGATGGAAAATTGATTGAAAAATGGCCGGATTATCAGGCCGATAACCAGGAAGGAGCCTAGAGGCAAGAAGAAGATAGCCCAGATCGCAGCTTCAGGGATCATCTATAGCTTCCTCAGTATCTCTTCGGCCACGTGCTCTCTGCCGTTGGGCACGTAGATATTAAACGGCACCCGTTCGCCCCAATCTTGAATGTCGCCTTCAGGTAGTATGCGGGTGGGCAGACCCTCGCCTTCAAGGGCTTCCCTCCACATTTCGGCTATCATCAAATTCGGCGCTTTTTTGAATTCAACCCACATATTAGCTATCAGCAATCAGCGTTCATTATTCAGCCAGAGATTGACGACGAATCGTTTGGATTCATCAGTTGCGTATTCTGCCATAACTCGGTTTGCTTGCGGCCCGTCATTGCGAAGCAATTTGTATAAAACGTGGATTGACACGGCAAATGTTGAGTGCCGTAATCGTGCTAGCGGCACTCGTTAATTTTCTGCGCAAGCTCGATTAATTCCGGAGCTCGGCAACTTCGGTCAAGTCAACCGACTCAGTGTTGCGGTACATTGCGAAGACTATCCCAAGACCCAGGGCAATCTCGGCGGCGGCTACGGTGATGATGAACACCGCAAACACCTGCCCCGTGAGCACTCCACTCAGGTTCTCCGCCAAGTCTTCATCTAGGGCGAACGGCGCCACGTACTTGGCCAGCGCCACCAACGTCAAGTTGACGGCGTTGAACATCAATTCTATGGACATGAGAACCGCCAATGCGTTGCGGCGTGCCAGCGAGCCGTACAGCCCGATGGCAAATAAAATTGCCGCAATTATCAGCATCGCTTCAAGAGACATGGCGCATCATCCGGATGATCTAACTTATAAAACTAGCTTGTTGAACCTGGGGGTCTGGGCCTCATGAGTACCAGCGATCCGATGAGGGCCGCCAAAAGCAGGACCGACACCGCCTCGAAAGGCAGGACGAAATCTCCTATCAACAAGTCAGCAAGCCCCGATTCCCTGGCGGCAGCCTGTTCCGAATCGGTGGTCAATCCCGAGGCCTCAAGGTCTTCGGTTTCTATGTTGGCGACTGCGCTGGTCTGCACTAGGGATACCTTTTCCTGATCTTCCTCGGATATTAGGTTCCAATCTGTGTCCACGGCAACAATCACCAGAACGGACAGCAGTAAGGCAGCAAACAGCACCGCCGGGACCTGCAAGCGGTTGGGCATATTGCCTCGCTGTACATCTTTGGTCAGCATGACAGCGAAAATAATGAGTATCGAGATGGCGCCGGCATAGATGAGCACCTGAACCACAGCGAGAAATTCGGCGTTGAGCATCACAAAGAACCCAGCAACCGAAACAAACACCAGCACCAGTAATAGCGCCGCCCGGAATAGGTCTTTTATTAGAACCACTCCCAAAGCGGCGCCGATGGCCACTATGCCCAATATCCAGAAAACTACGTCCTGAAACAGCATCTAGCCGGATGCACCCCCTATGCCCTCAGCTTTGTCCCCCTTGTCTCCATCTCCGTTGGCGGGTTCTACCCCATCCTGTTCAGCATCAGACTCGTCGGCGGTAAATCGGAGTTCTTGCCTGACGGCAGACACAACTGGGAAACGCATGCCCGCCTTCTCTTTTTCATGCCATTCCCAGGATTCCCTGCCCACCTGTTTCCAGTCCAATGGTTGCCCTCCCTTGGGATCGTAACCCTGGATCTCCAACTGGGGCCTGTGGTAGCTGCTAGGGCGTTTTTCCGATTGGCGAAGCATGTCGATGGTTATTACCATGTCTTTCCGGGAGTACTGGCTTTGCTCAAAGCCGCTGCCCATGAACAGAGCGTCGTATGGGCAAGCTTCCACACACAAGCCACAGAACATGCACCGGGAAAGCTGAATATCAAAGACCTCCAACCGGTATTTATCCCCTTGCTGCGGAGCGGTTTCACTGGGGCTGGTCTCGATTTTGATTATGCCCAGAGGGCAGTACTTGGCGCAGGATGCGCAGCCGGTGCAGCGCTCCTCATACCAAACAAACTCCTCTCCCCGGAACCGGGAATGCTGGTCCACCCTGGTTTCAGGGTATTCAACGGTAAAAGGCTTCTTGGTAAGGTTTTTCAGTGTTACCAGGAGCCCTTTGGCCATATTGATTCCGTAGCCCATTAACTCACCTCGCTTGCACTGACGCTGGAAGGGACACCAGACGGAACACGGGAGGAAGATGTTCTTGGGAGCGGCTTGGGCGGTTTGACCTTCTGCCGAATAAGAGTGCCGAACAACCCGATCGAAACAATGGTAACGGCTATGTTGATACCGGTCATAACCCAAAGATCGTTGGTGCTCAGCACACCGGAATCGTTTCGGAAGAAATACACTTCCACGGTTGTGACCGCCAGGTTGACCAAGCTAAGGGGAAGCAGGAACTTCCAGGCTAAGGCCATCAACTGGTCGATGCGCAGGCGCGGGAACGTCGCCCGTACCCAAATAAACATGAACAGGACTACGCCCATCTTAATCAGGAACCAGAGCCAACCGATGTATTTGGCCGCTGGACCTTCCCAACCGCTCAGAAAGAAAGTAACTACCAGCGCCGCCGCCACCAGCGTCGCTCCGAACTCGGCCGCTTGAATCAATGCGAATTTAATGCCGCTGTATTCAATGTGGTAGCCAGCGATAATCTCCGACTCTGCTTCCGCTACGTCGAATGGCGTTCGGTTGAGCTCGGCGGAGATCCCAGCAAGGAACACAAACATCGCCAGTGGCTGGACCAGCAGGAAGGGCAGGTTTTGGGCCTCAACCACATCGGATAACGACATTGAACCGGCGACCATTACCACGCCCAACAGCGACAGCACCAATGGTATTTCATAACTGATTAGCACCGCCACGCCCCTGGCGGCGCCGAACATGGCGTACCGGTTGTTGGAAGACCAGCCAGCCATAAAAATGGCGATCGTGCTTATGGAACTGACTGCCAGCACGTACAGAACACCGATGTTCAGGTCGGCCAAGGCGGTGTCTTTGGCGAAGGGCACGACGGCCAGCACCAGAATCACCGGCATCAGCATCAAGACAGGCACCAATAAGAACGCCAGACGGTCGGCGTTGGCCGGTGTCAGGTTCTCCTTGGTCATCAGCTTGACCAAATCGGCAATTGGCTGCAACAGACCGAAGGGTCCCCACCTGTTGGGTCCGATTCGGTTGTGCATTCGCCCGATAAGCCGACGCTCCATCCACGATAATACCGCCGCTCCCAAGAGCACGGCATTCACCAGGATTAGCATTATGACAAGACCGGCGACGAGGTACGACAGCCAGCAAGGCAAGACTCGCCCCACCCCTTCGTAGATGACCCTGAAGAGGACCGTGTCGTGCAGTATGTTGTCGGCGCCTAGGACGCAGTTCATGTATCCGCTGCTCTAGAGATTCTTAATAAGACCCAGTGCTAATATGACCAATCTATGATAAGACCCGGCAAATTGGCAGAACCCAGGGAGGTCACCGGTCAACCTCACCAAGATTGATGTCCATGCTGCCCAGGGTGACAATCATGTCGGCCAGTTTCCACCCCACCAGCAAGTGCTCGGTAACGGTCAAGTTCATCAGCGAAGGAGAGCGTATTTTGCACCGGTAAGGGCTTACCCCACCGTCGCTGACCAGGAAAAAGGCCAATTCGCCCTTCGATGCTTCAACCCGACCGTAGGCCTCGACCCCCGGCTTGGGGTGAATAACCAGGGGAACATCGGCGCGGATCGGTCCTGGCTCTATTTGCTGCACGCATTGGTCTATAATGCGTGCGCTCTGGTGCATTTCCTGCACCCGCACCCAAAACCGATCATAGTTGTCGCCCTTGGTCCCCACCGGCACTTCGAACTCGACCCTGTCATAGGCGTCGTAGGGCTCCATTTTTCGCCAGTCCCAATTCAAGCCACTGGCTCGAAGCACGGGGCCGCTGACGGAGCAGTTGATAGCCATGTCCAGAGGCAGGATGCTGACGTCCCGAGCACGGATCATCACAATCTCGTTTTCCAGAACAAGTTGCTCGATCTCGTTGATTTCGGAGCGGAGCACCGGCATGAAATTGTCCAACGCTGGCCAGAAATCATCCGGGGCGTCGAAAAAGACTCCACCTGGTCGAGCGTAGCTAACGGTTATCCTGGCGCCGCACAACATTTCAAAAAGGTCCAAGATTCGCTCCCTGGTCCGGAAGCAATACATCAGAGGCGTTCCCAGGGTGCCCAAGTCTTGGAGGAAAAATCCCAAAGCCATCAGATGACTCGCGATACGCTGTAATTCGGCGGTGATGGTACGCAGGTACTGGGCCCGGCTCGGCGCTTCCACCTCTAATAATTTCTCAACCGCCAAGCAGTATCCCTGGTTATTGATCATGGAGGACACGTAGTCCAACCGGTCGGTCAGGGTAACGATTTGGGTATAGGTCCGCTCCTCGGCCAGCTTTTCGGTACCACGGTGGAGATACCCAAAAACAGGCTCTACCTCAATGATGTCTTCGCCGTCAAAGGTCACCCGCAACCGGAACACCCCGTGAGTACTAGGGTGTTGCGGGCCGACATTGATGGTCATTGGTTCGGTGCGAATTGTCATATTGTAGCTATCAGCAATTAGCGATCAGTTATCAGCTTTTGGCTGATGCCTGATGACCGATTGCTATAAATAATCCTTTCGCAAGGGATGGCCTGGAAAACCCTCCCAAAGCATGATGCGTTTCATATTCGGGTGACCCTCAAAGTGGATACCCATAAGGTCCCATATCTCCCGTTCCTGGAAATCGGCGCCCCGCCACACTCCGTAGACCGAAGGCACTGTGAGATTTTCCCGACCGAACACTCTGGTTTTCACCAGGGCTGTATGGTGCCGCTGCATCGAAGTAAGGTGGTAGGAGAGTTCAAAGTACTCTATGAAGTCAACGGCGCTAATGGAGTTGAGGAACTGGAAGTCCAAATCCGGATCTTCACGAAGAAACCGGCATACTCTGTCAATCAGAGTCGGCTTCACCCAGACGGCGGCTTCGTTCCACCGCTCCACCGAATCCACAACCGCTTCTTGCAGCTTTGCGGCCAAATGTTCCACCGCCACCGGCGTGACAACCATCAAGTTTGGTCCCTGGGAGCCTGGGTTGAAGATCCGGCGACTGCACCACTGGATTTGTCTTGCCCGGCTCCAGCCCCCAAATCGTCAGAGGGCTGGCCCTGTTCTCCCACCGGTGAACCTTGCGGCGTCCTGGGTTTCTTCAAATTCTGGTATTTCTTTATTTTCTCGTGCAAGGCCATTACGCCGTAAAGAAGGGCGTCCGGACGAGGGGGACAGCCGGGCACGTAGACATCCACTGGAACAATATGGTCCACCCCTGGGACCACGCTGTAGGAACCGAAGTAGGGTCCACCGCTGGTGGCGCAAACACCCATGGAAATGACCCATTTAGGATCGCCCATCTGGTCGTAGATTCGGCGAATGGCCGGGGCCATTTTCCAAGTGACGGTGCCCGCAACAATCATCAGATCTGCTTGGCGGGGCGAAGCCCGGAACACTTCCATACCGAAGCGGGCAATGTCGAACCGGCCCATGGCCGCTGCCATCATTTCAAAAGCGCAGCAGGCCAGTCCAAAAGTGACGGGCCAAAGGGCCGACTTGCGGCTCCAGTTGACCAAGGCGTCCACCGAGGTAACTAGAAGACTGCTCTTCAGGTCGTCGGGAATTTCCAAAAGCGGCTCGGAAAGGGGCTCTGCCGAGGCATCCCTCAAGCTTTGGACCCCAGCGCCTTCTTCCCGGTCCAAATCCCAAGTTCTGGTGTTCAGTGGGCCGTCACCACCTGCTATCGTCATACTCTTAGGCCTCTATCCCCACTCAAAATCCCTCTTACGCCAGGCGTAGGCCCAACCCACCAGCAAAATGGCGACGAAGGCGGCCATTTCCACCAGCGCGAATAGCTCCAATTTGAGGAACTTGCTGGCCCACGGGTACAAGAACACCACCTCTACGTCGAATATCACGAACATTACGGCGTACATATAGTAGCGGAAGTTAAACTGTCCCCACCTTCCGCCGATGACTTCCATGCCGCACTCGTAGGTGTCCGATTTGACTTGGGTGGGGTTGTTCGGGCGAATACCTATGCGCGAGGACATCCACGACATCAGCAGCATGCTGACCGGAATAGTGAAGGCGACAACCACGAAGATCGCCACCAACCCGTATTGCCTGAAATAGTCCTCTTGCATCAGCCTCTATCAAGCCTTATATCAATGATGGTTTTTATGATTCTCGTACTTTTGATATTTGGGCATCCGGGTGTTGCCGCTGCCTGGTGGTTCCGATGACGGTTCTGATAGGAATCACTATGGTCGAGTTGCGGGTGAAATTATAACATAGCCAGTAGAATCGCCAACAGCATTAATGGGAAGGTTAAACTGGGCGAATGACTGCTGGTATTATATACCCTCTAGTGAACATCGCAGTGAACTTTTATGTGAATGTCCAGCCTTGCGACCATATGACGGGCGAAGCTTTGAACCCAGCCCACAAGCCAATTTGCACATATCCTTAACAAGACTATAGAAGACTATTGGTTCTCTGAGAGTCAGAGAACCCGGAGGAAGAATGACCACAGCTACCGGCCCCCTGAAGGGGCTGAAAATCTTGGACTTATCGATTATCGTCGCTGGAGGCACGGCCACCAGCCTGATGGCCGACTTCGGCGCCGAGGTAGTAAAAGTAGAGCGGCCCGGCAGTGGTGATCCGTTGCGCAATTGGGGGCCATTTGCCAACGGCGTTTCATTATGGTGGAAAGTCCACTCTCGGAACAAGAAATCCATCACGCTAAACCTGGCCGACAAAGAGGGTCAAGAGATACTAAAGGACCTGGCGAAGCAAGCCGATTTATCGGTCGAAGGTTTCCGCCCCGGCGCAATGGAGCGATGGGGCCTGGGACCCGACGACCTTCGGGAGATCAATCCAAAGCTAATAATGGTACGTTTTTCCGGATTCGGCCAAACCGGGCCCTACAAAGACCGGCCCGGCTTTGGCACCATTGCAGAATGCATGAGCGGCTACGTCGGCATGACCGGCTTTACCGACTCGCCGCCGGTGCTTCCGCCGATCCCCTTGGCCGACGAATTGGCTGGGGTTTTTGGCGCAATGTCCGGCATGATGGCCCTTTACCACCGCGACGCTAGCGGTGGAGGCAAAGGTCAGGTCATCGACGTTAGCCTGTTTGAGCCGCTGTTCCGGTTGTGCATACCCCATGTGACCATGTTCGACCTGCTGGGAATAAACCGCGAGCGAGTGGGCAACAATTTTCCCGACGCTGCGCCTAGAAGTCTCTACCAAACCAGCGACCAAGGATGGCTGGGTCTTTCCGCCACCTCTCAGAACACCTTTGAAGGTTTGGCCAGGTCTATGGAGTTGCCCGAGTTGCTTAGCAACCCCGAATTCAAAGACAATGCGTCGCGCTTGGAAAACCGGGACGCCCTAAACGACGTGCTAAACGACTGGCTGGGTCAGAGATCGACGCCGGAAATCATGGACCAATTAATTCCTGGGGGTGGCATGGTAGGCCCCGTGTACGACGCCGCAAAGATTGCCGATGACCCTCACTATAAAGCGCGGGAAGACATACTGGAATTGGACGACCCTCAACTTGGCCTTACGAAGATGGTGGGCGTGGTGCCCAAGTTCAGCGAAACGCCGGGTGCAGTCGAGCACGCCGGGCCTACATTGGGCGAGCACAACAGCCATATTTACGGCTCCTGGTTGGGGTTCAGTGAAGAGCGGATCAGTGATTTAAAGGGACGAGGGATCGTTTGAACCGAATCAACCGAACAGACCGCCTAGGGGAATGGGACTGGATACCGCTTATCGGAGCATTAGTGGCCTCGGGGATGATTTTTTCCAGGGATTCCAGATCATGTTGTTTCATGAAGATTCGAGGTAAATGGAATTGGCTAAACCCAAACTTCTGATCGCCACCGGCAACCCCGGCAAGATGCGTGAATACGCCGGTCTGCTGCGAGACGCCCCTTTC
This sequence comes from Dehalococcoidia bacterium, assembly GCA_963665155.2. Lineage (GTDB taxonomy): Bacteria > Chloroflexota > Dehalococcoidia > Lucifugimonadales > UBA3495 > UBA1141. The sequence continues at coordinate 1,357,485 of OY761986.2, forward strand.
CAGTTGGTGTCTTTGGCCGATTTGGGCATTACCCATGACGTCGATGAGACCGGGGCAACGTTCGAAGAAAATGCCGTTCTCAAAGCGTCGGAATACGCTTCACTGAGCGGAATTCCGACCTTGGCGGATGACTCGGGTTTGGAAGTGGACGCCCTTAGCGGAGAGCCGGGTGTGTTCTCGGCCCGCTATGGGGAAAAGACCACCGTAAAGGGGCCTAAATCCCCCCTAACCCCCCTTTACGATAGTGAGGGACTTGAGGTTAGGCCTGAAACCAGGGAATTTGAGGTTTCTCCGGAATCGGTGGTAGCGGATGGGTCACACGAAGTGGGAGCGACGAAAGACGCGCTTGGGGTCCCTCATTCGGACCACGACCGGGTCAACCTTCTGTTGAGAAATTTGGAGGATGTGCCCTGGGAGCGGCGCACCGCCCGGTTCCGCTGCGTTCTTGCTATTTGGACGCCTCCATCCTTGCTAGAACGGCAGAAAAGGTCAGACAATCCCAACACGCCGAAAGGCCCGATAAGCCCTCCTTTCGTAAAGGAGGGTTGGGTGGATCTCGCGTTGCCATCAAGCAAGGCCGGTGCATCAGAACCGGCCCACGCTGGCAGCATCACCCTCCTAGTGGGTTCGGTGGCGGGAATGATACAATATGAGCCTCTGGGAGATGAGGGATTCGGCTATGATCCCGTTTTCTATTTGCCGTCATACGGGTTGACCATGGCCCAGCTACCCTTGGACGAAAAGAACCTCATCAGCCATCGCGCCAACGCCGTGGGCAAAGCCGCAAGGCTGCTAAGCCGAGGGTTCGGCACATAATCTCAGAGAAAACTTGAGACGAGCTGATAGCTGATAGCTGATAGCTGATAGCTGATAGCTTGATAGCTGATAGCTGATAGCTGATAGCTGATAGCTGATAGCTGATAGCTGATAGCTGATAGCTGATAGCTGATAGCTGATAGCTTTGAGGATATACTTTACCCATGATTACAGACCAGTTCGGCAGACCTTTGCGTGACCTTCGCATTTCCGTCACCGACCGCTGTAATTTCCGTTGCCACTACTGCATGCCTGCGGAGATCTACGGTGAGGCATACGAGTTCCTTCCTAAAGATGAGATTCTCACCTTCGAGGAGATAGCGCGCCTAGCCCGCTGTTTTGCGCAATTGGGTGTGAACAAGATTCGAATTACGGGCGGCGAGCCCTTACTCCGGGTGGACCTCCACCGGCTCATCGCCATGCTGTCGGGCATTGAAGGGGTTGAGGACCTGACCTTGACCACCAATGGGTATTTGCTGGCTCAGCAAGCGCAGCAACTCAAAGACGCTGGGCTAAACCGGTTGACTGTCAGCCTGGATGCCTTGGACGACGACACATTTAAGAAAATGAATGGTCGCGGCTTCGGCACCCGCCGGGTCTTACTGGGCATCGAACGAGCGGCGGAGGCCGGCCTGTCGCCCATCAAGATTAACGCGGTGGTGCAAAAGGGCGTAAACGACCATGCCGTCGTCGAGTTGGCACGTCATTTCAAGGGCAGCGGCCACATAATGCGGTTCATCGAATACATGGACGTGGGCAACCGCAACGGTTGGAAACTGGACGAGGTGATGCCCGCCACGGAAATCGTAGGTCGCATCCACGAGCTGATGCCCATCGAACCCGTGGACAGCGGCTACCGTGGGGAAGTGGCATCACGCTACCGCTACGTGGACGGCGGAGGTGAAGTTGGAGTCATATCCTCGGTTTCGGAACCCTTCTGCGGAGATTGCACACGCTCCCGTCTGTCCACCGACGGTTCCATTTACACCTGCTTGTTTGCCTCCAATGGCATCAGCCTCCGGGACCCAATGCGGGCCGGAGCAAGCGACGAAGAGCTTAAACACCTGATCTCCAAGACTTGGGGTGCCAGAACAGACAGGTATTCCCAAGAACGGACCGAGTTTTCCAAGCTGGGAGTATCACCCAAGAAGGTCGAGATGTACCAGATTGGCGGATAGCCGGATAGTACCCCTGAGGTTTGGGCTTGGCAAACCGGTCGGCCAACTCAGCATTTAGGATAATAATTTGCCAACCAATCAATCCCTAACCATCTACACCGACGGTTCCTGCCTGGGCAATCCCGGCCCCGGCGGATGGGGCGCAATTGTCTTTGACGCATCGGGGGATCCCCAGCGTTTGTCGGGGCACGAAAGCCACACCACCAACAACCGCATGGAGTTGATGGCCGCCATCCAAGGTCTGGAAGCCGCGCCAACCGGCGCAAGCGTGATCCTTTACAGCGACAGCGGGTATCTGGTCAACACCATGACCAAAAATTGGAAGAGGCGGGTGAATCATGACTTGTGGGGACAGCTTGATGCCCTTTCCGGGTCCAGAAACGTTGAGTGGCGGTGGGTCCGGGGCCACAATGGCGACAAATGGAACGAAGCCGCCGACCGTTTGGCTGTGTCCGCTATGAAGGTCGCCGCCGATGGGAACTCGGACGACACTAGTACAAAGGCATCATCACCAATTTCCAGTTCGCCAGAGTCGAATTCACCGGCAGAAAAACCAGCCGCATCTTTGACCCACCTGGACGAGACAGGCCGAGCCCGGATGGTGGACGTCGGCGATAAGCCGGTGACCGACCGTGAAGCGACGGCCAAGGGCCACGTTGCGGTCCAACCCGAGACGCTACGGCTAATCAAAGAAGGGTTGATGAAAAAAGGCGACGTGCTGACCATCGCCCAACTGGCCGGAATTATGGGTGCCAAGCGGACCCCGGACTTGATTCCACTGTGCCACCCTTTACCGATAAACAAGGTTAGTGTCGAACTCGAACTTGATGAGGCGACAAATCAGATCGAAATTTCGGCGACCGTAAGCACATCGGCCAAGACGGGTGTGGAGATGGAGGCATTAACCGCTGTCTCTGTGGCGGCGCTGACCGTGTACGACATGTGCAAGGCCGTGGACCGGGGAGTGCGTATCGAAGCGATACGCTTGGTGCGAAAAACCGGTGGACGGAGCGGAGACATAAACCTGGAAGACTAACGGTCTCCTGCAAACCTCACCGACGGGGTAACGTTCGACACTGGAATAACCTCTGCGTTCTCGGCGTGCTCTGCGGTTCAGTCACCCTCTCCAAGACAGAAGATTTACCGGCTCCGATTTCCAAGTTCCAGGTAAATCAAACGGATGGCAGAAGCCGCATAGGTTATGTAATCCTCTGCCGCCAGATCAAGCTCTGTTAAACCTTCAACGGTATCGACGTCCCGGACTCCCTCAATCCCAGGCAGCAACCTGAGGTCCAATTCGCTGATCTCCCCTCCGGGCAGCACCACCACGCACCCCAATTCCGCCGACGCACCGGGGAAAGGTTCCAACTCAATGGCTTGTAGGGACACCATATTCATGAACGCAGGGAAGGGGCGCAGTCTGGATGCCAGGTCTATCAATACTTCCCGCAACCGGCTACCTGTCTGCTCCAACAGTGCGCGAGGGTCGAGAAGAGGCTGGGCCGGGTCGATTCTCTCAGAATTCATATCCGGTACATGATACAACAGGTGGTCGAGCCTCGAGGTCGAGTCAATATTTCGCCCCATTATTACTCAAGACCGGCGGCAATCGACCTCAATGCTAATTGACACTCAAAGCACGCTCGCATTAACATTATCAATGCGGAGCGAGGCCAGGCGGCCGGCCCGTTCCTAGGTGGCACCGTAGCTCAGTGGTTAGAGCGGGCGCTTCATAAGCGCTAGGTCACTGGTTCGAACCCAGTCGGTGCCACCATTTATTAAGTCGGAGCACTTTTTCGAGGATAGCGGCAGCTTTTCCGGGCGGCCTGCCAAGACCGCCAGGCCAAGTAGTTTGAATGTTAGTCCACCTAATTGTGGCCGCAAACCTATTTGAGATGATGACCTAATCCGTGGCTTCATCCTCAGCCTCAGGGCTGGAGGACGCAAGGCACGGACTTCTTTTATCCGCGAAGACAGATTCCGCAAGCTGTCTGATTTTGCCCGAAATCTCGGCCTCGCTGGACTGGCTATTATGGACCGGGTGTGAGAGCGGATTGTGGTCCGGCACTGGCTCAGTTCGCTCCACCAACAGAGCAACATTCCCGCTACTGTTTCCATCCGCTACCCGACCCTTAATCGCATTTTACGGTGGTGCGTGCCGGTGGTGCTATGAATGAAGAGGATCAGACCGATAATCCCATGGACTGGGCTGACCCACCTAAAATCGAACGAATGAAATTTTGTCCCCAGTACGCAAGACCTGATTTACTAATTTAGGATGGGCAAAATGATCGCTCTTAAACAGGTCCGGTTTTTATCTGAAGGGAGGGCAAAACCGGTTGAGTACGACTATCCCCCTATCCCCCATTATTTTAACGTGGCTTCGCACGCGTTAAGCCGAACGAAAATCGCCTGGGCATTCGGCAAAAACCGCCTCCACGCTGAAAAGCGAGAAGATTGACAAGCACCCAATACCGACACTAAGCTCCAGCTACCTTGCCCGGAACTTAGTACCGGCATCGAGTCGCCCACTATAGAAAACCCGGGTTGATAATTTGAGATACCCGACACGACCGACCATCAAGGGAATCAATTGATTCCGGCAAATCCCAACTTACAAAACTACTAGTCTAAGGAGGGACCATGAAATATGACGTTGTTATCATCGGCGGGGGAGCGGCTGGATCGGTGTTGGCCAGCAGATTGGCTGAAGACCCGAATACCTCCGTTCTGTTGCTGGAAGCCGGGCGGGATTACCCTGATCCTTCCTACCTTCCGGACGAAATAAAGTTCGGAAACACAAGTTTTGCGGAATCCCCTGAATCGGAACACAACTGGGCCTTGCGGGGAACCCTCACCGAAGAGCAAGGGGAGACTCACGTTGCGCAAGGCAAGGTGATCGGAGGAGGGTCATCCATCAATGGGCAGGCGATGCAGAGAGGATTACCCGAGGATTTCGATTCCTGGTCGGCCATGGGCAATGATCAATGGTCCTATGACAAGGTACTGCCTTTCTTTAGGAAATCTGAACGCGACCTCGACATTCGGGATGATTTTCATGGGACCGATGGGCCAATACCGGTCAGGCGTCGTCAAACGGGTCCGTGGCCGGATATACAAAAGGCCTTCCACGCAGCCTGTTTGAATGAAGGTTACGGGGCAGTTGAGGATACCAATGGGCCGAACCCTGCGGGCGTTGGCGTGTGGCCTTCGAACAACCTTGACGGCTGGAGGATGAGCGCTGCTATCACTCACCTAAATCCGATGCGCCACTGTCTTAACCTTACGGTGAGGGGAGAGGTTTTCGTCAGGAAGGTGTTGATCGAGGATCTAAAGGCTGTCGGCGTGGAAGTCGAAAGTGGGGGCGAGGTCTTCAACGTTGAAGCAGAGCGTGTTGTGTTGTGCGCCGGAGCTCTAAAGTCGCCCCACTTGCTCATGCTATCGGGAATCGGCCCCAAGGACCAACTTCAGCAATTCGGAATACCTGTCGTTCTTGATATTCCCGGAGTGGGACAGAACTTGATGAACCATCTGAGCGCCCAGGTTACCTTCAAAGTCAAAGACGGACTGTCCCTCCACGGCGATTTCGATGCGGTACACTTTGGCCTGCATTACACCTCCGACGGTTCGAGCGAAGTCAATGATATGTTGCTGAGGACTACGCCAATGGTGGACGAAAGACCGGAACGGGTCCCCGGTTTGCGGACCAAGTTCCTGAATGACGACGTCCCGGCTGAACGGGTGGCGAGACTCTCGGTCACCCTCGGTTTACCGGACGGCTCGGGATACGTCCGGCTTGCGTCCGCCGATCCCTCGGTACAGCCTACCTTCAATTATTGTTATCTCCAAGATCCAAACGACAAGCGTCGGGTGCGGGAAGGAATACGGAAAGCGGTTCGATTCCTAGAATCCGACGCATATAAAGACGTGTGTGATTACCGTCTCTATCCCACGGAAGACATTCTGGCCGATGACGACGCTTTGGACCTGTACGTGCGCCAGACCGTTGGATCAGCCAGGCACGTATCCGGGACATGCAAGATGGGACCCGATTCAGACCCCATGGCGGTTGTTGACCAATACTGCAGAGTAAAGGGATTAAAGGGATTGTCGGTGGTCGATGCGTCGGTGAAGCCGCGAATCACAAGGTCGGGTGGCAGCCACGCAACGGTTCTCATGATGGGGGAACGTGCCGCCGAGTGGATAACCTCGTCTTAACCCCGCCCTACCGGATCGGCTTTCAGGTTCTTGAAGTCGCGCTAATGACCCAGTGAACAGCGCGCATACGCCGACTTCAGGACTATTTCCGTACTTGGGATACGGTATAGGCTAACCTTCGAGCCTGTATCAGAAGTCGAGTCTATTACAGACGGTTGCAGCGGCTAAAATAGGAGAAATCTCTCCTAGGTACTATCATGCCGTTGCGACCGGTGAAGCGCAACCAAGCCCGGCTGCGCTCCCCCTAAGGCTCGATTATCTCCTTCCAGAGGATCACCCGGCTCGCTTCTTTGCCGCCCTCATCAGAGGATAAAAAGCGGCCAGAATTGTGGCGGGTGCTGGGCACCATCTCCCGGTTCAACGTCCTGACGAGGTTTCGACAGACCTTCTTGATCTTTTGTAGTACCTGTTATCCATCTCCGACAGGCAACCTAGCATTTCTTAACGGTTAAGCCACAGTCCAATCGTGCCGCGGCTTCCAACCCAGCATTCGCTGTGCTTTCTCGGTACTGATTACGCTGGCGATGCCTTGAAGGGGGCCACGGATTTCTACCCGATCACCAAAGTTGTCCTTGATAAGGTCAAGCGTGGGCTCTTGAAACCTTGATGAAGGCTGAGCAATCATGAACGCCTCGTGTCCCTCTATATCCGCCTCAATGGCCAGCAAATGTGCCTCAGCCACGTCCCGAGGATCGGCGTAGGCCCACATCACAAGCGTGAGAGGATTTTCGGGAGTGGGCGCTGGCCAAGGAAATTCCTGCTGTCCTTCGGGAGGCACCACGTTGGTAAACCGAAGGCTAACGACGGAGGTCGTGGAATTCCGGGCAATCATCTTACCGATGTCTTCTCCCACCTGCTTGGACAGACCATAGGGCTCGAACGGCATCATGGGGTGTTCTTCATCTAGGGGTAGATATATGGGCTCGAAAGCCGCTGCGTCGTGAGCCCACCCCATACCGAAGGCACTGGATGAAAACACCACTCGTCGGAGCCCCATCTCCGCTGCCGACATCATGAGGTTGAACGTGCTTTGCACGTTGTTATCGAAAATCACGCGGCCGTCAGCGCGCAACGGTCCCGGGATGGCACCCATGTGTATTACACCTTCTGCGCCTTTTAGAATGCCTTCTACCTTCTTCGAATCTAGCAAATCGCAAAGCACGAATTCGGTCGAGAGGTCATCGGCTTCGACTTGATCCGTTGCCAGAACCTCGATCTCCCAGTCTAGCAGAAGCCGAACCACCCTCCTGCCTAACCTACCTGCTGCCCCGGTTACGACTATCATGTTGACTTCCTAAGGGTTGAAGTACGTTGTTTCGAAGAAACGACGGCAGCGCCGTGATTCTCGGCGTTATCCGTTTGGTTAATGCTCGGCAGCGTCGGACGCTACGGGATTGAAAGTCACCCTCAGCATTGGTGCGTTCGACTCGTTACGCCACTGGTGCAGAATGTTTGGTGGCACCAGTATAGCGTCGCCTTCGGATACGGTGTAATCCTTGCCGCCGCAGGCCAGGGTGCCGGTGCCTTCCAGCACGTAGACCACGTGCTCCCATTGGTGGGTGTGCCCGCCGGTATCCGGATGGCTCACCGCTCCAGGAGCCATCGCGCCGTTGTATAGCATCAAATAGGTGGGCACACCGTCTTTGACGCCCAAGATGCGGCTCCCAGTATCGGCGTTCAGGTCCTTGAAGTTGCGAATAACCGGCGGTTCTCCGGTGCCCTGACCACCCTCGTTGTTTGCGCCACCGCTCTGGGCCGCAATTAGGGGATTTATTTCGATGCGGCGGATGTTGCCCTCGCCGCCATTGTTCAGCGTGTAGTGATCCACGTTACCGGGGATGTACATCGCGTCCCCGGCTTTAACCGGGTACTCCTTCCCGTCGCAGACCAGGGTACCGCTCCCTTCCATTACGTAGACCTCATGCTCCCATTCGTGTATGTGATGGGAGCTGGTCTTGTCCGGTTCGATGACCGAATAGCTCATGGTGCAAGTAGGCGGATTATCGTCCAGTGATATAAGACAGGCTGACTGGCCAGGCTCGAGGGTTCTGAAATTTCTGATTACAGGGTCCATAATGGCGCCTCCTCGTTGTGGTGGAATACCAGGAGATGGATGCTAGGGATAACGGCTACCTGTAAAAAAGGGATGCGGTTATTGAATTACAGTTGGTGGCTGATATGGCCGGCGGCCAGCACCCCCACCGTCAGCAGCTCCCTACTCCCAAGGCTTCCCGAATTATTGCAGGTGCAGGCTGTCTACTTCAAGGTTTCGTCAAGAATGTCCACCTTGATTTTGGCGGCCTCCTTATCGCGGATGCTGCCCATTAGTCGTGTCCTTCGAGGAAATGGAAGTATATCAAAAGCTGATGTTTTCGGAGTATTGTCACTCGATATTTGTATAGCTGGCTTTCCGGGTGAATCGGATGCGGTTGACGGCCTCAAGCTACGGTTTTATAGTTCGAGGCATCCCAGGGGGTCACTTGGTCACTCACTTGACCCAGGAAATTCCGAATTAGATTTGTTACAAGCAGGAGGGGCTTTATGCCTATCCCTTCGTCAGTGTTTGATGGGGTTGAAAGTTACATCACCAACTCTCGTAAAGAGTTTGAGGCATTGCTTGGAGGTCTGGTCGAGATTCCTAGCATCTCGGCAGACCCGGAGCAGCGAGACTCCATAGCGAAAGCCGCTGCGCTTGCCGCTCAATATCTTCAGGATTTCGGTGCCACCGTCGAGGTGGTGGAGACGCCCGGTAACCCAGTAATAATGGCGAAGATGTTGACAGATCCGGGGAATCCAACCATTACCATCTACAACCACATCGACGTCCAGCCAGCACAGGAACCGGAATGGATTCGTGAGCCGTTTTCATTCCGAGTGGAAGGCGACCAATATTTTGGGCGAGGTTGTACTGACGATAAGGGTCCGGCACTGACTGCCCTCTTTGCTGCCCGGTACGCAATCGGTGCCGGAGTGCCGATTAATATCCATTTTATCTGGGAATTAGAAGAGGAGATCGGTAGCCCCAACTTCGAACACTTCATAGACCGCAAGCGCAACGAACTGGCCACAGATTCCGTGCTTGTATCCGATACGGTATGGTTATCCCGAAATATTCCAGCGATTCCGTACAGCTTAAGGGGTATGCTGCCAGTTATCCTCACTTTGCAGACAGGGACGGAAGACGCTCATTCTGGGCTCACCGGAGGCGCAGCCCGCAATCCCATAGGCGAACTTTGCGAGGTCATTGCGGCATGCTATGACTCCCGTACCGGGCGGGTCCACGTCCCGGGATTTTACGACGACGTGATTCCGGTCACTGAAGAAGAGATGTCGAATTTCTTAATCTCAGGCTTTGACGTAGAGGAGTTTATCAAGGACAGCGGTCTGATTAAGCTGCGCACCCTGGACAAACGGGAAATTCTTGACCGTATCTGGTGCCAGCCCACCTTCGAGGTCCACGGTATCGTTGGGGGATACACTGGGCCAGGAATTAAAACGGTGGTCCCGCCTAGAGCCGAAGCCAAGATCAGTATGCGGCTTGTGGCCAACCAAGACTCGATGAAGATATCTCAGGCGTTTGAGGAGTTCGTCAAAGAACTCAACCCGGACGTACAAGTAGAGTGCATGGGAGCCGCAAAACCCTATCTAGGAGAATTCTCCGGGGACTATGCCGATGCGGCGCGTAAAGCGATCAACTATGCTTTTGGCAGTGAACCGGCCTTCATTCGCGGAGGCGGTTCAATCGGCGCCGTCCTGACTATGCGTGATTATTTGCAAGCCCCGGTGGTGCTCATTGGTCTGAGTTTACCCGAACACGGGTACCATGCGCCCAACGAAAATTTTGACTGGAGCCAGGCTTCCGGAGGCATGAAAGCATTTGTGAAGTATTTCGACGAAGTGTCGACTATACCTATCCGGTCTTCTGAATAGGATAGTACGTAGGCCTTTAGAGTCGTAAGGTTGTTTTATCCTCCGCTCCTCTGCCTCTCGAGGGAAAAGACCAGCCGCCCAGTCAGTAACCGGCGGGCTGATCCCGTGGGTCCACCGGTAACTGGCTAACCAACCCGGCCTCTTGCTCAAACATGGCGGCTGCCGATAACACCGAATGCTCCATTGCACGGGGCCCAACGATTTGCAGCCCGACCAGAAGTCCCGATTTCGTGAATCCGCAGGGAATCGAAATCGATGGGCAGGCAGTCAAGGTTATGGCGGAAGTGATCATCAACCACTCTATGTAATTGGCCAACTCAATTCCGTTGATTTCGGTGACATACCGTTTGTCCACATCAAAGGGAGGCACCGCCGCCGTAGGGCATACCAAGAGGTCGTAACGTTGGAAAAACTCGGCGGCTCGGTGGGAAATTGCCCCGCGTGCTAGATCCCCTTGCGCTATTTCACCCGCCTTGAGCTGAAGACCTTTTTCTATGTTCCAGATGACCTCAGGCTTGAGCTGGTCTCTGTGGTTCTCAAGGAGAGACGCGTAAGAACCGACGAATTGGGCAGCCCTCAGCGTCTGGAACGTGTCCTCGGCATCGTGTAGGTCGATTGCGTCCTCCGCTACAGTCACGCCCATGCCCTCGAATATACTCATCGCTTTTTCGCATAGCTCCCTACCTCCGAATCTATCTGAGCTATGCCCAAGTCGGGAGAAAACGCAATACGCCGGGGAGGACTAGCCTGGTCCACGGCCGATACGTAGGGGAGCATCGGAGCGGGCAAACTTATCGGGTCGTTCTGATGCTGCCCAGCCTGGGTATCCAAAAAGAGAGCTACGTCACCGACATTCCGGCCCATAGGGCCATCAACGGATAATGTGGCGAATGGCAGAGCCTTGGGGCCGCTGGCAACTCGACCCGGAGAAGGCCTGAGGCCCACGACGGAGCAAAAGCTGGCCGGTTGGCGCAAGCTGCCACCCAGATCAGTTCCTGTGGCCAGCCAGACTTGGCCCGTCGCCAAGGCCACCGCCGATCCTCCCGAAGAACCGCCACAGGTCATGCCGGTGTTCCATGGGTTTCGGGTCTTGCCGAACACCTCATTAAAAGTATTGGCTCCGGCGCCGAACTCGGGAGTGTTGGATTTGGCAAGCACAATCCCGCCCTTTTCTTCTATCGTTTCCACCAGATAGTCGGATCGCGCTGGAAGGTAGTCCGCGAAAATCGGGGATCCCTTGGTCGACCGCACTCCAGCCACGTCTTTGAGGTCTTTTACCGCGATAGGCAGGCCGTACAGGTAACCTCGGGGGGCGTCTGCAACTCTGTTCTCCGTGATCTTCTCTGCATGAGCCCGGGCGCGTTCGATGCACAGTGTTGGAAGAGCGTTAACCTCTTTGTCGGTCTCCTCAATTCGCTGAATTGCGGCATCAATGAGTTACAGCGGTGAAACCTCCCGCTTCTTCAACAAATCGACTGCTTGCCTGGCGGTCATTTTTATCAGCGTATGCATCTCACCTCTCCCTCGTTTCGCTGACGTCTTGCTCTACCAAAACGTCCATTAATGACAAATTAACTTGTCCTTCGTGTGTCATGTTGCCAGGCCTACTAGGTTCGATTGGGCCGTGGCTGCCATGGACCTGGCGGACCATCCAAGGGCTTGCATACCAAACACGGTCTGTAGCCAGCGGAGAAAGCCTGGTCCGGGTCATTAAACTCCAAGCGGTGCTCCGGCTTGGTCCTCCTACCCGGTGGGCAGTTGGGCCGACAAAATATCCTTGTCGTGGTGCATCCATTAAGCACGTGGTATCGCTGCTCCCTATCTGCGGTGTTTTCGGCTGAGACCGCGTCAACCTAAGTATCAACATTTCAGGATTCAGCTGGCAGCGGTGTGGGTCAGCAGAATAACGGCGGTCATAAGCCCAACCGGGCTGAAAGCCGAATCTTAACCGCTGGCCATTCTGAATCCAGGATCGAAAAAAATGCCGAGTCTCGAATTTCGCCGTCGTAGGCAGTCTGGGCCGCCCTGATTATCCCATCAAATTTCGCCCCTAGACGTTCAATGGCATTCCGTGAACGTTCATTCCGGGCGTCGGTTTTCAGACGAACGCGGTGAACCTGCAAGGTTTCAAACGCATAAGTCAGCATCAGAAGCTTAGCCTCGGTATTTATTGCGGTCCGCTGGGCTTCGGGCGAAAGCCACGTCCATCCGATTTCAACCACGTCCGGCAGGTGAATGCCACGCTGATTTGGGTTTCCTTCAGGCCAGTCCCAGAACTCAACGTTGCCGAATCGAGTGGAACCGACGACCCTTCCGGCTTCCCGCCGGACAGTGGCGAACGGGAGCATCGTCCCGGAATCCCACTCCGCTAATGCGGACTTTACGTATCGCTTCATATCTGTCTCATCCGCTGGCACATCCGTCAACGAGAAAGTATCCCGAGCCTGAGTTGACGCCAGAACCAACCCCGGAACATGTTCCATGGTGAGTGGCTCGAGCACAACAAATCGGCCTTCCAGAGTGACGAGGTCCAACATATTCAGCAACTCCTTTTCAACAATTCCTTTTCAGCAACTCCCTCAGGGGCGGCTCCCAAGTGAAGCTCCCGTTCATTCGTTTCTGCTCCAACCCAGTGACTAGGAAGTCCGGCACGGGCTAATCCTTTGTCCTGTTGAAGTTTGAATCTAAACTTTCCTACTTTTCATTGGCTTTGTTACCTTTTTGGGCCCCGAGCATCACACCCGTTGCCTAGTTCTCCCGTCTGCAGTTCTCCCGTCTGCAGTTCTCCCGTCTGCAGTTCTACGGGGTGAGTGGGCGAACTAGCGCCGTTATCTTGGCAGTCGATGGCGGGGCAGCGATTACCTCGCGCCAATACGATGACTAATGCTGCGAACGCAATCGCCACGAGAACCGCAACCACGCCAATTACGACTGCTTTACGTGTAATCGGGATTAGCCGTGAGTGCTTTGGGTGACTCAGCAATTGCCGGTCTTCGAACCTACCCGCCTTTGAGAACCTAAACCGTTCTTGGCCAGGTATGCCCTCGAAATCCGTTCCTGGATAAAAAGAGACCATTATCGTGTAGCTGTTTTCGTCCTCCTGACCATCGAGAACGTCAAATAACATCTTTCTTTTCAGAATCCAGCGTTGGCGCCCAGGGTTGGCCTGAGCAGTTCGAAGGGCCATCGCTTTGGCTTGAGAAAGGGAAACGTTGCCGGCAACCGAACTGTCACGGTTGACGTCGATTTCTTCATCTTGTTGAATGCCTCGTTGATGATTGCCTTGGTATTCCGCCATTTAGATCTCCCGTTTATTATTGAACGCCAATCGAGGAATGCAATAAAACATAAAATCAGCATTGGCTTCATTAGCCTATCCGGTAACATTTTTGACCAATGCTGATCAAGCTTCGCAAGATCACCACAGACTATTCGCTGCAGTGTTCTATGGTTTGTTCACGCTCCCGTTCATTCGTTCCTGCTTCTCTTATAAGAAGTGTAGAGCCCAGTGTCAAGGAAGTGCGGCGGCGTGCACTTTGTCCTCTTAGGTTTGGATTTTAAGATTTCCTGTTTTCAATCGGCTCAAGAGTGCTAGCTGCCCGGAGCATCATACCCGTAGTCTCGTCTTGAATCACATTGACAGTTTTTATATGTTGAATTAATATTTATTATATGTCCCGAGGCCGTTTACACTTGCTCCCATTGTCCGGCGCCGGTTTCACTTGAGTCCCATCTCATGGGGCCTGGATTGGACGCCGGTATAGCAGGGCGATATCTAACTAGACCACTTACCCACAACGCCTCTACAACCTCCTGCTTTCCTTATTGCCCCTTGTTACGTAACCACTGTTGTCCTTTCGAATTGTCTTTCCATATTTTCTTATGATGGACGCCGTTGGACCGCCAACGATTGTCCCATATCTGCTCTAGGCAACCAGTCTCTTCGAACCGGCAGGGGGTCTGTTTTTGCCACAAATTGCGATCAAGTCGTACCGATTATTGCTTATTGGCTGTTTGCTGTTATTAGGCGTTGCGTCCTGTTCGGCCGGAGCCAGCGGGCCGGTCCTGAATGTGGGGGGTATTCCGGACCAGGATTCCTCGCGGCTGGCCCGTCGTTACCAGGTCTTTTCCGACTACCTCTCCCAAAGTCTGGGGGTAGATGTGAAGTACGTCCCCAGCGTTGACTACGCTGCGGTGGTTACGGCATTCGACCAAGGAGGGTTGCAACTGGCCTTCTTCGGCGGTCTGACAGGCGTCCAAGCCCGGCTGCGAAACGAGGGCGCCCGAGCCATAGCCCAACGCCTAGAAGACGCTGCGTTCCACTCCAAGTTCATCGTTCGGGCTGGCTTGCCTATAGATTCCCTCGAATCGTTAAAGGCGCAAGCTGGCAAATTAACCATCACATTCGGCAGCGAAAGCTCCACTTCTGGTCACTTGATGCCACGGCACTTCCTGAAACAGGCTGGCATCGACCCGGACCGAGACTTCAAAGTTGTGCCCAATTTTTCCGGGTCTCACGATCTCACCTGGAAACTGGTGGCCAGTGGCGCCTTTGACGTAGGCGTGATGAGCGAGGCAGTGTGGCTGAGGGCAGTCCGCGAAGGCCAGGTAGACAGTATTAAGGTTAGGGAGTTTTTCACCACACCGGATTACTTTGACTACAACTGGACGGCCCGACCCAACCTGGATGCGGAATTTGGCCCCGGTTTCACCAACAGACTACAAGACGCCTTGCTATCCCTGAACCCAAATGACCATGGCGAGATATTGGAGTTGTTCACCACCGAAGGGTTCATAACCAGCGACAACAGCAACTACCGGGAGATCGAATTGGTAGCCAGGGAATTAGGCATTATTCGATGAGCGAGTCTATCGAGACCAACGACTGCTTGGTGGCGGTCGACAGCATCAGCAAGAGCTATCCCCGGGTGGATGCGCTGGCCCCGTTGACCTTAACCATCCAAAAGGGAGAGCGGGTTGCTCTGGCGGGCCCCAGCGGCAGCGGCAAAACCACCCTCTTGTATCTATTGGCGGGAATGATTCAGCCGGACAGCGGGCAGGTCAAAATTGACGGCAAGTCTTTGTCCGATTTGAAACCCGGCAAAGAACTGGCCCGGTTGGTGGCCATCATGCACCAGAGCAACGACCTCGTGCCCCAACTCTCGGTGTTGCATAACGTCCTCGCCGGGCGGCTTAGCCAGTGGAGCCTGTTTCGCTCTCTGATTTCGTTGGTGTGGCCCAAAGAACGGCATCTCGCCGAAGCCGCCTTGGCCCGGTTGGGCATTGCCGATAAGATCCTGGAACGCACGTCCAAGCTGTCGGGTGGAGAGCAGCAGCGCGTAGCCATTGCGCGGCTGATGGTGCAATCGTCCCGGGTTATCTTGGCCGACGAGCCGGTCTCGTCGCTGGACCCATCCCGAGCACAGCATATTCTTGGTCTATTGACCGGCCTGGTGGCTTCGCCACCAGGTTCTTCCTCAGCTTTCTCCTCAGATTCCGGGCCGGATTCCCCTGGCATGGTATTGGTCGCCAGCCTCCATTCACCGGACCTCATCCGAAAATATTTTTCAAAGGTGATCGGGCTGCGCCAGGGACGACTCCAGTTTGACATGCCCGCCAGCGACCTGAGCGATTCAGACCTGGAGAGCCTGTATAACCTGGACGAAGATGCTAGACAGCCGCTTATCGCTGGAGGCGGGCGCTGAAGCTCCTGGAAAATCGGCGGTTGTTGAGCCTGCTACTGTTGGGCGCCATTGTCTGGAGCTTGGCCAGCATCAATTGGCGAGGCCCAATCGGCCACGCTGGCGGCGGCGCAGCGCTGTTCGATTTCGTTCAAGCTTTGTTCCCTCCCGAGCTGTCAGCCGAGTTTTTGCTGGTCGGGTTGTTAGCTACCTGGCAGACGGTAACATTTGCCGTGGCCTCCATAACCCTGGCGGTTTTGATCGGCTTTCCCTTGGGAGTCATGGCTTCGGGGACGCTGGCCGGTTCCCCACGCGGCAAGGCGGCCATGGTTCTGGTGCGTCTGCTCCTAGCAAGTCTGCGCTCCGTCCACGAGTTGGTGTGGGCGGTCCTGTTCGTGGCGGCCTTCGGGTTCAGTTCTCTCACAGCAATTCTGGCCATCGCTCTACCCTACGCCGGAATTTTGGGCCGGGTTTACGCCGAGAGGTTGAACGATGCTCCTGAAAGACCTCTGATTGCGCTGCGTACCGGCGGGGCATCGCCCGTGGGGGTGCTCCTTTACGGACGGCTACCCATGGCTTTTCCCGACTTGCTGAGCTACAGCTTCTACCGGTTTGAATGCACCATCCGGGCGGCTGCCATCATGAGCTTTATCGGCATACGGGGCTTGGGGTTTGAAATTCAACTATCACTCCAGGACTTGATGTTCGGTCAAGTATGGACTTTGATGTTGTTCCTGGTGGGCTTGGTCGTGTTGGTGGACTTGTGGAGCTCAAAGATACGGCGGAGCTTGGCTTCATGATCCGCCCCGGTGCCATTGTCACCGCCTATCGGGCCCGGAGGCGGTCCCGGAGGCGGTCAATAACCTTCGCTCGCGCCTCGGCATATGGATTCTTGGTGCTGGTTGCTATCTCGTGGGGCTACATCCTGCTGGGAGCAGACAGTGGACTCGCCGATGTGGTGTCTAGCCAGACCTGGTCCAACGCGGGCCGGTTTCTACGGCAACTGTTTGGTCTCGACTTGGACATAATGCCAGCCTACCTCCAGCTGGACCAATGGGCTGAAAAAGGAAAGCTGGCCTACCATACGTTGGCCATGAGTGTGCTAGCCATTAGCATAGCCGGGTTCGGGGCCCTGCTGACCTTTGTGCCGGGCGCCAGGAACGTTAGCGACGGAGACCTGGGTGGTACTCCTTCCCGTACCGGCAGGGCCATTTTTTTCTTTATACGATTGACCTTTGCCTTCACCAGAGCGGTGCCGGAGTTGGTTTGGGCGCTGATCATCGTTTTCTTTCTTTCCCCTGGGGTTGTGCCCGGTGCGTTGGCTCTGGCCCTACACAACTACGGCGTGTTGGGCAAGCTCAGCTCAGAAGCCGTGGAAAATATGGACCCTGCTCCGGCCCGAGCGATCCGTTCTGCTGGGGCCAGCGATTTTCAGATGCTCTCATACGTTGTCTTACCCCAGGTTTTGCCTCAACTACTAACCTACTTGCTATACCGGTGGGAGGTGGTAATCCGCACCACAGTAGTCGTGGGATTCGTCAGCGCCGGTGGTTTGGGCCGGGAGTTTCGTCTTAGCCTGAGCTTTTTCCACTACACTGAGTTGGCCTTGATTATCCTCTGGTATTTAATCTTGGTCATCGGAGTCGACTTGGCCAGCGCTTGGCTGAGAAGGCTGGCCCGGTTTGGATAACAGGGCCGTCGGCTCGTTAATTGTGGGAATGCAACGATCCGCGACCGATTCTTCCTTACCGGGGCTGACATACCGCAACCGGATGGTAACTAAATAGGTTTTGCTATACGTCCGGTTGCTATAATGTAAACATACTTCGTAGCGGCATAGAGTCAGGCATCTGTCCCTCGTTTTTTCCATCTAATATTAAAACGGGAAGTGATTATACCCAACAAGAAAGCTAGCTAAAAATTCGAGCTAAAAATTGTCGATCTAAGCATTAATGGAGGCGAGCCATGAAAATAGTTGCTGTTCTTTATCCAGGTGGACCCGCAGCTAAGGACACGCCGGAGCTTCTGGGCTGTGCTGAAAACGCCCTAGGCTTGCGAGAGATGGTAGAGGCCCGAGGCCACGAGCTTATCGCCTTGACCGATGCCGACGCAGGGTTGGAAGCCCACCTTGCCGACGCAACCGTGATCATCGCCACGCCTTTCTGGCCTGCATATATCACCAGGGAGCGCATCGCGAAAGCGCCCAACCTACAACTTTTGCTCACGGCCGGCGTTGGCTCCGACCACTTCGATTTGGCGGCGGCGGCCGAGAGGAACGTGACTGTTGCGGAGATCACCGGCAGCAACGTCGTCAGCGTGGCCGAACACGTCGTTATGTTAATGCTGGCTTTGGTGCGCAATTACATTCCGTCTTACAACGAGGTTGTTGGCGGCGGCTGGGACATCGGCAAAATTGCGTCCCGCTCCCACGACCTGGAAGATAAGACCATCGGAATTCTGGGGATGGGGCGCATCGGTCAACGGGTGGCCGCACGCCTAAAGCCCTTCGACGTGCATACTTACTATTTTGATTCCCGCCGCCTCAGCACTGCCGAAGAGCAAGTCTTGGGCGCGCGCTACGCCGATTTTAACGCTGTCGTCCGTTCATCGGACGTGCTTAGCGTCAATATGCCCCTCACCCCTGCGACTCAGGAGCTTTTCAACGGGGATTTGCTCAACAGCATGAAGAAGGGCGCTTACCTGGTCAACACCGCAAGGGGAAGGATAGTGGACACCGATGCCCTGGTAGCGGTTATGGAAGCCGGGCATCTTGCTGGCTATGCTGGCGACGTCTGGTATCCCCAGCCTGCGCCAGCCAGCCATCCATGGCGGAAAATGCCCAATCACGCCATGACGCCACACGTGTCCGGTACAACGCTGGAAGCCCAAAAGCGCTACGCCGAGGGGGTTCGAGACTGCCTGACCAATTTCTTCGATGGCCGTCCCATTGACCGGGATTACATCATCGTCGAAGGAGGTAGGGTAACCAGCCCTAGCTACAGTTACGCATACCAAGCCTAGCGGACCAGTTTTCGAAAATATCACGCTCAGACTTGCCTGATTTTATGTGTTCACGATATGAACGCATTTAGTTCCGATGATCAGCGTTAGCATCGGAGTCCGCCAATGCCACTTGCTTGAAATTCCGGTCAGTTCCCCGAGGTAGGCGCAGAATTCGAACAAAGACCCAGAAAACTAGCGGAAAACTAAGGTTAACAGTCAAGGAGTGAAGCTATGAGTGCTCGTCAGCGAATCGACCCGGGTTGGACCTGGGACGACGATTTTAATATGTCCCAAGCAATCCAGATCGGCAACGCAATCTATGTCTCCGGCCAGGTGTCGATGGACTCTGCCGGTACCGTAGTGGGGGCTGGCGACATGAAGTCCCAGACCCGACAGGCCCTTCAAAACGTTAAAACGATCTTGGAATCCGCCGGAGCCTCAATGGACGACGTGGTCAAGATCACGGTGTATATGACGGATATTAGCGCTCTGGCATTTCCTGGGCTTCTCATCGAAATAGAGGCTATCGCGGTCAAGTCCTGACTCACCCCGCACTCCCGACCGAACTTGCAGAATAAAAATCCCAGGCCCGACATTGAGTCGGGCCTGGGATTTTTAGCCGGATGGGAAAAGTTTGCCACTCTTCCGAACAATTATGAAATCGGTTCTTTGCTTCCGGTGCTGGCGGTCGAAATACGCGACTCAATGGCCAGCTTACTCTCCAGGCGTGAACTTAACGGTTAGTATAGGCCGGTTCCCCTCCGTCCCGTTTTCTCTGCTGTCGAACCGTTTGGACGTCTGAGTTGTGGCTTCGTTTCCCAAAAGCAACCAACCGAAATTGGTTGAAGCGTCGTCAAGCCAAGATTGAACATCCGCCACCATCTCGTCGGTCGAAGCCCAAGTGTACTGACCGAGACCGCTAACCCGTTGCGTTCCGGCGGCTTGGGTCGCGAAATCTCCGCCCGCCGCTTCCCATTCTTGGGTGTCAAAAACGGTGTGAACCCAAGTTGCGTCCCCAGGAGCAGCGGCGATGCCCCCGCCTTCATTGCTCGCAGCGTCCGAAGCGCCCTCGCCCCAGCGTGCAAGCAGACGATGTAATTCGATAGCCTCTGCGCCAGCCTGGGTTTTAGACATGTTCAAAGTCAATGCAACGCTGTCAACAGTGGCACCCTCGGGGATGACGCTGGCGATGTCAAAGGCCAAAAGCGCCCTTCTGGCGAGCCCTCGACCCGTACTCCCCGAGAAGTAATATTGACCTGAGCCGTTACTTGGGAAGTTGCTGGAAGCCTCGTACAAAGTAGTGTCCTTGCTGGGCGCCAATGTTACCGACCCAGGCTCCACGTCAATTTGTGGCTCATCTTCTGGCTCTTCAGTGGCGGGAACGGTAGTCGCAGTAGGTTCTGGGCTGGGCTCAAGAGTTGCCGCAGTCTCCTCCGTCGGGTTGGGAATAATTACCATAACAACCGGAGGCTCGGGAGTGCTGGTCGCTTCGGGCGTGGCAGCAGGTGCAGCCGTGGCCGTAGCTGGAGGGGCGTCTGTCGGCGCTAGTGGGATAGCAGCAGGACCGCTGGTTGCCGTTAGCGGTGTTGCCGCAGGCGTCGAGGTTGCCGCCGGACCCTGGGTAGCAGTGCTTGTGGTAGGTTCCGGCACAGTTGCCGAAGTCGCCGTCGGCAATGCGGTAATGGTGGATGTCGCCTGTATCGCTGGCGCCGAGGTTGCCGAGGAACTGCAGGCGGCCGCCAACAACACAAGCATTCCTGCCAGACCGACTAACAGCCTTAGCCTTTTACCCCCAACTAAAATTGGCTTCATTCACTTCCTCGCTTTAACCGAATCCCCTGCTTCAGCCACAGGCAATCCGGCAGTAATTTTGGTAATGACAAGTTGTGGCCTATACGTTGGCCCCATTTTAATAGCTAGATCTATCCTCTCCGTTGTGCTTTAGGGCGACACTTTCATAAGCCGGGCAGCCTTTTACCAACGGATCTCCGCACTCGCTACCGGCACGATGATATACTTAGTCTCAGCACCCTAGGAGGGATTGTACATGCAAAGCAGCGGTGTCCGGCTGACTGAACTGTCTCATTGCGCTGGTTGAGCAGGGAAGCTTAGCTTGGAGGACCTGGTTCAGGTCCTAAGTAAAATTTCGATGCCGACGCACCACGACCTTTTGGTGGGCACAGAGACAGGCGACGATGCCGCCGTTTATCGGATCAATGATCATACGGCGTTAATACTCACAGTAGATTTCTTTACGCCAATCACTGACGATCCGTTCGAGTTTGGGTCCATCGCCGCCGCCAATTCGTTAAGCGACGTTTACGCAATGGGGGGCAAACCCTTGCTGGCGATGAACGTCGTCGGTTTTCCGGCCGATCTGGTCCAGGATATGCTGGCCGATGTGTTAAAGGGCGGGTACGCGAAGGCCGCCGAAGCTGACTGCTTAATTGTGGGCGGTCACACCGTGGACGATCCCGAACCCAAGTACGGTCTATCGGTAGTCGGCATTGTAGAGCCCGGAAAACAAGTAACCAATGCTGGCGCGAAACCCGGCGACGTCCTAGTGCTGACCAAGCCCATCGGCACCGGTATTATCACCACCGGATGCAAACAAGGCAACTCTCCACCCAAGGTTCTGCGAGTGGCCGTGGAGACCATGGCGACTCTTAACAGGGCCGCTGCCGAAGCGATGGTAAAGGTCGGGGTAAACGCCTGCACCGACATCACCGGATTTGGTTTGATGGGGCATCTGCGGTCCATGGTCCGGGGGAGCAAGGTTTCAGCGAAAATTCGTTTTGGGGACGTCCCCGTGTTACCGGGTACGTGGGATTTGCTGCGACAAGGCATCGTCCCCGGCGGCACCTACCGCAACCTCCAAAGCGTGGCCGACGCCGTCAATTGGCACCAAGACCTGACGGAAGAGCAACAACTGCTGTTGTGCGACGCCCAGACATCGGGAGGGCTTTTAATCTCCGTGCCCCATGACCGCTTGGAGATGTTGTTGTTGGAACTGGATGCGGCTGGGGTCGCCACCAAAGCGGTGGTTGGCGAAATAAACGAGGAAAACCCAGGTCAGATATACGCTGTGGCCTAGCGCGCCCATATTTGTTTGACACGCTCTGGGCCGAAAGCTAATATTGACGCCGGACTAAGACAATTTTGCTAGCAAGGTAACGGAGCCGCTGATTGTTGATTAGCGGTCCTTTTCCCGAACAAATCGAGGTTGAGTTTGAAGCGTCCCGACCAGGTTAAGATCGCTCCGGATCAAGGACGAGGCAACCGGGTGCCCCCAGGGCAGTTTCTCAGCGACAAATTCCCGGTACTGACCTACGGTAGCGAGCCCAAAATCGATATTGAGTCTTGGAAGCTCCGAATTTTTGGGCTAGTTGAACAAGAGGTAGAACTGGACTGGGCACAATTCTCGGACCTCAGGTGGGAAACCGTGGATGCGGATTTCCACTGCGTTACCCAATGGAGTGCATTGGACCAGACCTGGGAAGGCGTGTCATTTTCTCAAATACTGGAACTGGTCCGACCGTTCTCCAATGCTCGTTTTGTGATGATCCACTGCTACGGGGGATATACGACCAATCTACCGCTGGACTTGGTTTTGGGAGAAGGACTTTTCGCTCACAAGCACATGGGAGAGCCCTTGGGTCAAAGCCATGGCTGGCCATTGAGGTTCGTGGTTCCCTCTCGTTACGGTTGGAAGAGCGCCAAGTGGGTTAACGGCATTCAGTTCTTGGCAGATGACGCTCCCGGTTTCTGGGAGTTGCGAGGTTACCACAACGACGGCGATCCTTGGAAAGAGGAACGATTCTGGCCGGAATTGATGCGGTAGGCTGGAAACACTGCAGCATAGCAACGCATCTAGCCAGGTGGGAAGAACATCAAAATGGGAGCAAGGGTTACCTTGCTCCCATTTCACTTTATCTGGCGGGAGGAATTTCCTATACCCGCTGCCAGCACTACGGGTCTCCGCGCGGCCAGCACTCGGATAAAGTTCTAAGCCAGTTGGATCCCCAAGACTAGGCAACCTTCCGATCCGGTTTGCGCGTGGGGCCAACTGTAGGACTTGACACCGACGGTGGATTCTCCAATTCTTTCAGATAGCCACACTGCATGCAGCTAAAGAATTTTCCGAAGGTGTCTTCACGAAGGTATAAATCTCCTTGGCATTTTGGGCAGACTTTGAGTTCGAGCATATCCAACACTCCTCCTAACGCACCAATATTATTTGGCGGTCTTGATTGTCGGCCCACTCCCATTTCCAATTTTGCATCCCAATTTTGATCCAGAGGATTTAGCCCGATTTTACAACGCTTGGACACGGGTCTATACAAAGTGTAATACCAAAGTTGACACGACTCGTATCAACATTTATCATGTTAACTAAATAAGGTCAAGACAGTCGGAGAGGCTCCGTCTAACACGGCAACGCCGACAGGCCTTGGAGACGCAGAATGTATTCGAGGGGAAGGACAAAGGTGGACGAAGCAACAAAGGTCCCCTCTCGACCGCCGCCTAGCAGGCCCGAGCATTCTTCCCTACCTGAATCTGCAAAGCCACAAGAGCGTGGCGTTGCCAGCGACGGGGAAATGGATCCGACCCTAGGTATAGAAGGCGTATACATTATCAGCGTAGCTGCCCGAATCTTGGAGATGCACCCCCAAACACTGCGTAAGTACGAAAGAATGGGGCTAATAAATCCGGGGCGTACTATTGGCATGCTCCGGTTATACTCCAGGGAAGACATACGGAAGGTGCAGTTAATTCGGCGGCTTAGCGAAATGGGCCTGAACTTGGCCGGGATCCAGTTCGCCTTAGGCACGGCGGATAATCTGCAGTTGCTGAACCGGCGGTTGCAATCTTTGGCGAAAGATGAGGAGTCCAAGGCAGCCATCGAAGCCGAGATAAACGATCTTCTTCGCAGTCTGAGACTTTCAGTCGAAGATTAGCGGATGGCGATCGGTAATCCTTTTTCAAAGAGCGGGAGTTGACAAGTAAATCCGTTAAGGGTAGGAATGAATAAATCATCTCTTGGCTTTCAAGGGATCGGACGATAGTGACCACTAGATCTCGGAAAAACCCAAAGACTCTTTCTAGGAATACTTAGATGACAACGGAATCCAACGAACTACCCCGGGACGGGGAACAACCATCGGCTGATGAGAGTATCGGCCAAGGTGGCGAGATGCCCAGCAACCTCACAATGGAAGAACAGGTGATGTTTCTGCGCGATGCGTTGGAAGCGTCCCGCAAAGAAATGGACCAGAGCTTGGACGCCGCCCAGCGGGCCCAAGCCGAGTTGGTCAACTTCAAGCGCCGCACCGACGATGAGCGAATCGCTCAAGGTAAATACGCCAATTCCCGCCTCATCGCACGGATACTCCCGGTCATGGAGGAACTGGACCTAGCCATGACCCATGGTGGTGAAAGTGCCTCGATTGATTCGTGGTTGGAAGGAGTTAAGCTGATACAACGAAAGATGTCCAGCCTTCTCCAGTCGGAGGGGGTCCAGGTAATTGAGGCCGTGGGCACTGAATTCAACCCGGTGGAACATGAGGCCTTGGGCACTGAACCCACGGCAGAGTATCCGCCGGGATACATAATCGAGACAGTCCGCCCCGGATACCGTCTCCACGACCGAATCATTCAACCGGCTCAGGTGGTGGTGGCGCGGGAACTGGACGGATAACAATAGACAAGCCAATCAAAGGAGATCGGAAATGGCAAAAGTCCTGGGTATAGATCTAGGCACCACGAATTCGGTTGCGGCGGTCATTGAGGCCGGCGAACCGGTAATTGTTGAGAACGCAGAGGGTGGGAGGCTGACTCCTTCGGTAGTCGCCGTAAACGCACGGTCCGGAGAAAGGTATGTTGGCCAAGTGGCCAAAAGACAGGCAGTTACTAACCCCGAAAACACCCTCTTTTCCGTCAAAAGACTAATGGGCCGCAAGTTTCAAGACCCTGAGGTCCAAAACTCCGTCGGCAAGTTGCCCTACAAAGTAGTAAGCGGCACTGACGGCGATGCCTACGTGGAAATGGCCGGTGAAAGTTTCGCTCCTCCACAGGTCTCGTCATTTGTTTTGCAAAAGATCAAGCAAGACGCCGAAGCCAAACTGGGCGAAAAAATCACTCAGGCAGTGATTACCGTACCGGCATATTTTAATGACGCTCAGCGTCAAGCCACCAAGGATGCCGGCACTATTGCCGGAATGGAAGTACTCCGCATTATCAATGAACCTACTGCCTGCTCATTGGCCTACGGGCTGGACAAGGCTAAAACCGAAGCTAAGGTTGCAGTGTTCGACCTGGGCGGTGGCACTTTTGATATCACTATCCTGGAAATGGGCGATGGGGTTTTCGAGGTTAAATCCACCAACGGCGATACCTTCTTGGGTGGGGACGACTTTGACCAGGTGATCTTGGAGTGGCTGATTCAGGACTTCCGCCAAGAGACCGGAATCGACTTGACCAATGACCGCATGGCTCTGCAGCGCCTTCGGGACGCCGCCGAGCGGGCCAAGGTCGAACTCTCCAGCGTGTTGGAAACGGAGATAAACCTGCCATTCATAACCGCCGACTCCAGCGGCCCTCAGCACTTGGTGAAGCCGCTATCCCGTGCCCGAATGGAGCAACTGGTTGGGCACCTGATCGACCGGACGGAAGGACCCTGCCGCCAGGCGATTAGTGACTCAGGATTGAGCACCGAGTCCATCGACGACGTGATTTTAGTTGGTGGCATGACACGTATGCCCGCCGTCCAAGAAAAAGTCAAACAGCTTTTCGGGAAAGAGCCCAGCCGTAGCGTAAACCCCGACGAAGCAGTGGCAATGGGCGCCGCCATTCAAGCAGGCGTCCTGGCGGGAGAGGTGGACGACATCGTTCTGGTAGACGTCACACCCCTGACCTTGGGTTTGGAAACCTTGGGGGGCGTGTTAACCACCTTAATATCCCGCAACACGGCGATTCCCACGGAAAAGACCGAGACCTTTACCACGGCTGCCGATGGCCAGACCAGCGTGGATATTCACGTCTTCCAAGGGGAGAGGCCGATGGCTAACGACAATAAATCCATTGGCCGGTTTATGCTGGATGGCGTACTCCCGGCCCCCAGAGGCACGCCTCAGATCGAAGTTAAATTCGATATTAACCGGGACGGCATATTGGCAGTATCAGCGCGGGACAAAGGCACCGGCAAGGAACAGAAAATTGTCATACAATCCGGCTCTGGGCTGGCTAAAGACGAAATAGAGCGTATGGTAGATGAGGCCCGGACCCACGAAGCGGCAGACCAACAGAAGCGGGTCGAGATCGAAACCCGAAATCAGGCCGACTCATTGGTTTACAGCACCGAAAAGATGCTGCGGGATAACGCCGATAAGGTGCCGGAAGAACTTAAGGTAGAAGTGGAAGGCAAACTAGCTAGCCTCAAGGCGGCTTTGGCCACCAACAACGTGGCGGAAATCCAGCCAGCCGTGGCTGAATTGAACAGTTCGGTCCAGCGGTTGGGAGAGGCGGTCTACAGCCAAGTCAACGACCAAGCGCAGCCCGGTGGCGGTGATCCGTTTGGCGGCACACCCTTTGATGGCGGCGAAACGAGCGACGGGGGTCCGTCCGCCAGTGGCCCTGGAACAGACTCGGAGGGCGGTGACACGGTGGAAGGCGAATTCCGAGAGGTCTAAATCACCAAGTAATCACCATACGATCTGCGGGGAGAGTCTGTTATAATGGGCTCACAACCGCAGAAACCTCCCAATAAGCAGTATCCAAAATCCCAATGGTTAAAGCAGTTGGAGAGTAAATGAGCGCTCAGCAGGAACATGCAGACCAAGAGGTAGTCGGGAACGACGACGAGGTAGTGACTCAGGATTGGGTGATCGAGGGGATAGACGAAAAACTCACGCCTCTTCAGTACCACTATCTGAGTCTGTTGCAGAGGCTGACAACCGTTAAAAACAGCTACCAGACTGATCCGGAATTCGAAAGTTGGATCATGTCCAGCATCAACAAGGCGATCTATTCGACTTTGCGTGATTGCATTGAGGCCAACATCGGCGATGCCGCCAAAGAGTTGCTGCGCAAGGAACACCAAGTCAACTAGGCAAGTCAACTAGGGCGGTACTCAGGATCAGGGCCATCCGCAAAGAGTGATCTAATCGGGCAGTAATACTGCCCGATTAACGTTCATGCGATAACTATAAGCACCTGGGCAATCAGTCTTTTGGCGTAATGCGCACAATCGCCTCAGTGCCTCTGCACCAAACGCCATCCCATCATTGCTAATTTTTCCGATCGCTTAGCTAGGCTTGCCACTAGGGCTAACCTAACCCGCAAGGCCATGGGTCGGGAAAATTTGACCTTTAATCTCCGACAGTGTTTCTTCGGCATGTCGGCGGGCATTTTGTAGCACGTCGGCTGGTACCTCCGGCGTAACTGTGTCCCGCAATTGGGTAACACCGTGTTGCCTAGCGAAGGATTCGGGTATGCGGTCCGGCCATTCTTGCTCCACCATCACTCCGTAGGCCAGAGTCCACGCACGCGCCACAGCCATCAAATCATATCCGCCGCCGCCCAGAGCTAGCCAAGGCACCTTCAATCGGGACAGTTCTCTGACCGCCTCCTCATATCCCCTGGTGGTAACCTGGAGGTGCGTCAAAGGGTCGCTGTGGTAGCTGTCGATGCCCAACTGGGTGACCAGAACGTCGGGCGCAAATGCCCGTAAAAGTGGCGGCACCACATCGTAAAACGCCTCCAGGTATAGCTCGTCACCGGTATAGGGGAATAACGGCAGGTTAACCGAGAAGCCAGCCCCCTTACCCATTCCAATCTCTTTTACGAACCCCGTCCCAGGGAACAAGTACTGACCCGACTCGTGAACGGAAATGGTCAAGACCTGATCATCGTCAAAAAAAGCCTCCTGCACTCCGTCACCGTGGTGGGCGTCAATGTCTACATAAGCCACCCTGAGCCCTCGATTCCGGAAATATTTTATGGCCAAAGCCGGGTCGTTGAACACACAAAATCCGGAAGCATGATTGGCCGCTGCATGATGCAAACCGCCGGAAATGCTAAATGCCACGTCCACCTGGTGACTAGCCACCATTTCGGCGGCCACCAGCGTCGCCCCGGTGCTTGAGGCCGCAGCTTCGTACATCCCTTCGTATATCGGATTGTCGCCCTGCAGAGCAAAGTTAAAGCGCATCGGTTCAAACCCGCCAGCCCCGGTGCTAAAGGCCCTCACCGCCGAAATGTAGTCGGCACTATGGAGCCAGCCCAATTCTTCGTCGGTCGCAGCACGGGGAACGACCAGAGACGAAGCTTCGCTGTCAAAGGCTCCGTAGGCTCCCAGCAAATCGAACGTATATTTAAGCCGCACAGGACGCATGGGATGGCCGTCCCTCAGTTCGTGGTGGGAAAGCGATTCTTCATAAACAAAAGCCGCCCTCGCCATTAGCTCACCTCTTTGTACACTTGTTGTATTCGATTGCACATCGCTGACCAATGGGTCCTACACCAGCGGGGCCGCCGGCTTTCAGGGCGGCCCATAATGTGTATGTGATCTTAATATTGGTAGGGCGGTAGGCGATATCTTCTTTGACCACGGTATAGAGAGGGTCGTTATATCTCAGTCACCACACCAGGCGCCAGGCCACGCACCGGGAAAATCCATCCAACTGCGCGATCTCCAGTTCCCATACCAAGTGGCCAACTGCTCCTTAAGGTCATGGCCCAAATCCCCACCACTCGCAATCGCCCTACGCGAACTGCATGGCGCAGACAAATGCCCGTATCCCAGGTAAACAGTACCCCCTCCCGTGGGGCAACGCGAACCTAGTCGTTGCCATCGGCACTTCTAGGATAAAGGTTCCGGTGCAAGCTGTTGAGGCGAGTCTATGTAATTTCTTTGAGCGGGTCAAGAACCTTGATACCAGCCGGAGCTGGCTCCAAATTTAGCGAGGAATTGCCAGCACCTCTGCCAGTCTCAAAAGATAGATCACGGTTGTAGCGTGAAAAATTCCCAAAATCCGCAGAGTTTGCACGTATGCAGACGACCGGCCAATCAGGTATATTGCTGACTCAGCCGGTGGGCGGCAAGTGATCCACCCAGTATGAGAATATGCGGTTTTGAAAGGCGTGGTCGCGAGCTTACCAGGTTCAATCCAAACGCCAAAGGCCGCTGAATTTACACTCAACCACTAAAGCCGAGAGCAACGGATTTATTTACAGGGTAAACAGCGAGGAGATTCTTCGCTGCAGCCGGACCCATGGGGGCGGCTGCTGATACAACAGATGGCAAACCGGCCCATAGGCATATAGGAGTTCTAAGATGCTGAATGGATTCAATGCGTCCCTTGAGGAAAAATTAAAAATGGCGGAACAGGCAGAGCAAGAGGTTTCGAGGTTACAACCACTAGCCTCGGAAGCACCTACGCTTAGGGCCGAAAAGATCAGGGTGCAAAAATCGGCGGAGCGCCACCGGGCCAGAGAGGCAGCAATGGACCAGGCCCGGGATGCTGCGCGGTCCGCCTCGGATGGCCAATCTCACGTGGCTGAACTCCTTGGCAACGCCGCTAGGGCGGTTAACGAGCTTTATGGGGTCCTCAAAGAGGTAGAAGCCCGCCGTCAAAATGCTATGCAGGCATTGGCTGTCGCCGACCGGGTGGACTACGAGATTGAACTAGAAGACGGAGAGGAGCACGAGCGTTCCCTAGACCGCGACCCTCGGGGTCTGGCCTACGCATTGGCAGGCCGCCACGGTCATTCCAGGGTTGTGCGACTCTTAGAGGAATTGCAACCCGGCTTTGAACTGCTCTCAGGTTGTAATTTGGACGACCCTCTGTATCGGGATGTAGCTCATTTCGTGCTCAAACGAGTTACCCCGGCTACCCCACCACAAGCAGCTATACAGAATAGGAAAAGTAGCTCGGTGCTACCACAGAAGCCGGAACCTCAGGCCAATCCCGCAGCTGATGATGCTCCAACGGATGCCGGGATGCCTGCTTTTGTAACCAATAACGACTAGTATTAGCCAGAACGCAACAACCTCTTATTGAAAACGAATTAATTGGAATACCCATCGCACGCAGGTGTTATAGCCTGACATTCCGGACTCGACTCAAATAGCAATTATTCGGCGCTTAGCCAACACTCCACCGGTGGCTGGAATCTCAGCCACCGGTTTTTTTTGGCGAATGCGGGGTAATCCACATGGAATATGTTCCGACTCTGCCCCGCATGCCGCCAAGCTCTTAGTACCCAGTTCGCAGCGTTGACGGCATATTTCCCCCGGTATAGACTCGCAATGCCCGGTGCCTTTGTGGACTATGAAAGGCCAATTTGGCCCAACTTCCGGTGTCATTTGTTAGGAGCAGGAACATGAAACTCGGACTTTACAGTTCTATTGCCAGTCCTCCCAATGGCGAAAACCTTGACCGCTGTGTGGATGGGGTGATTGCGGAAGCAAAGCTAGCTGAGGAAGCCGGTTTCGATTCCTGCTTTTTCGGTGAGCACCACCAAGACCAAGATGGCTTCCTGCCCTCACCCTTGATTGTCGCCACCGCCGTCGCAGCCAACACTCGCAAGTTGCGAGTGGGGACCTCGGTGATTTTGCTACCTCTTCACAACCCGCTACAGGTGGCGGAGGATGTCCTAACTCTGGATATAGTC
The DNA here is from genome assembly GCA_963665155.2 of Dehalococcoidia bacterium. GTDB lineage: Bacteria > Chloroflexota > Dehalococcoidia > Lucifugimonadales > UBA3495 > UBA1141. The sequence goes on from OY761986.2 coordinate 1,387,984, forward strand.
TCCAAAGGCCGGGTCACCTTGGGCGTAGGTCTGGGCTATCAGGCGGCCGACTTCCAGGCGTTTGATATCCCCATAAATGAGCGGGTTAGCCGTTTGGAAGAAGGCGTGGCCGTGATTCGCGGTGCTTGGTCCAACGAGCCATTTTCTTTTCATGGCAAACACTATCAACTGGATAACATTCACGTACGGCCTGCCCCATTCCCGAAGCCATCCCCTCCCCTTTGGATAGGCGCAAGCAACCCGCCGGGAGCGCGCCGGGCTGGTAAGTTAGCCGACGGCTTCGTCTCCACTCCCAGTACCGGGCTAGAAGCTACCACGGCTTTGGTAAATGGTTACCGTGAGGCTGCTATAGCCGCTGGGAGGGAACCCCAAGTGGTGCTCATGCGCGACGCTTGGGTAGCGTCGTCCCGAGCTGAAGCCGAGAGGGTCTATGGCCCCGAGGTAACGGACGCTTACCGGTACTACTGGCGGAACGGGCTTCCCGAATTCAAAAGCTTTGAGACGGAAGCTGAGTTAACCTTGGAAAATATCGCCAAGGACCGGCTCATCATGGGCGACCCGGAGGAATGCGTCAGCGAGTTTCGCCGCTGGAGTGACGCCACAGGGGCCGAGATATGCTTGTTGAGGCTGCGTCACGCTCACTCGGGTGGCCCGCCCCACCCGGAAATAATGAAAGCCATCAACCTTTTCGGCGATAGGGTCATCCCTTACTTATAGGCTACTACATTTGTGAGGCACTCACCGGTCGTAAAGTCATGAGGATCAAATGCCCCTTAGCTCCTTTTATGAAGGGCGATAGAGTTGGAATCCTCCCCTCGATCGAACCTAGCTAATCAAGCGTTGCTAACCAAACTTAACTCTGGGCACGAAGGTCAGTTAATACGACGAATAATTGAGGTGCGGCAATGGCAAAATTGGAAGATTATTCCCAGAAATACGAATCCATACGAATGGAAAGACAAGATGGCATACTGGAGATCACGTTTCACACCAATGGGGGGCCGCTGCAATGGGGCGGGGGACCCCACGAAGAGTTTCCCCGAGCTTTTTACGACATTGGTAGCGACTCCGAGAACCGGGTGATTATCATGACAGGCACCGGCGATTCATTCTCCGGCCCGCCGGGTAATCCCGGGTCCGTGCCCAAAAGGTCCCCCGCCGAGTGGGATAAGACCTACTGGGAAGGAAAACACCTTTTGTGGAACCTGCTGGATATTGAGGTGCCGATGGTCAGCGCCATCAATGGCCCTGCTTTGCGTCACTCGGAGATACCCCTTCTGTGCGACATCGTCCTGGCATCCGAAACCGCAAGTTTCCAGGATTCCGGCCACTTCGTTAACGGACTTGTCCCGGGCGACGGCATGCACATTGTGTACCCCATGCTGCTTGGGCTGAACCGGGGCCGTTATTTCCTGTTGACCGGTCAGACCATCGATTCCAGCAAGGCCCTGGAGTTGGGCTTGGTCAGCGAAGTGCTGCCCAGCCAAGACTTGCTGCCTAGGGCCAGAGTTTTGGCCAGCCAACTAGCACAGCAGTCAGACCTAGTGCTCCGTTACACAAGGGTCTCAATGACCCAATACATCAAACGCGTGTTGCACGATATTCTGGGTTATGGCCTGGCCTTGGAAGGCTTGGGATCTGCGGATAGCCGGATGAGGCAGGGCTGATTTGGCAGGCATGGGCAAATATGCGAATTTGCCCATGCCTGGCTATTGCCGTTCTGGGGTTGAATTATGACGCCATATCTGTCACCATGATTTCATGAAGATTGGGGCATTTCAGATTCACGAGCCGGTTCCTGAACTAAAAGACCCTCACGTTTTCGCTATGGTGCGGCCATGGGTCGATGTAGGGAGCGTGGGAACGCTGACGTTGAACCGGTTAGAACGCTACCTGGGCTCCAAGGAGTTGGGTAAGCTGGATCGCCCAGGCGAATTTTTCGACTTCACCCGTTACCGGCCGACAATGCGCTTGGTGCAGGGAGAGAGGGAAGTCAAGATTCCTAACAGCATCATTCGTTATGCACAGACGGAGGAAGGACCCGATTACCTCTTTCTCCATCTACTTGAGCCCCACTCGAACGGTGAAGATTACACCGATTCCCTGCTTGAATTAGTCAATTATTTCAAAATCAAACGGTATTGCCGGATTGGGGCCATGTACGACGCTGTACCCCACACCCGGCCCTTGCTGGTAACTGGCACGTTGGGTAATGTTACGATGAACCGGGAGGTGCCCAACTTTAAGGTCCGCAAGAGCACCTACCAGGGTCCGACCACAATCATGAACCTTCTGTCGGAAGGCATCGAAAAATCCGAGATCGAGTCTATAAACTTTATGGTCCACCTGCCCCAGTACGTTCAGCTGGAAGAGGACTACGCAGGGACTTCGCGGATGATTGAGGTCCTGTCTTCGGTTTACGATTCCATACCACAAGACTTGGCGCCCACCGGACGAGGGCAACGCCAGTACCGAGATCTCAGCGCCAGCCTGGAGCGGAACACGGAGCTTAAAGCCCTGATCCAGCAAATGGAAGCATATTACGATGCTCAGCTGGACTCGGAAGACGCTCCCACGGAACAGTCGGTCCCAACAGCCACCTTGTCACCGGAAATCGAGCGCTTTCTCACCGAACTTGGTGAACGCCTGGATTCCGAGGACGATACCCAGTCCTAGCTGGGCATCCCCCGTCCAATCTTTCACTGTTCCTGGCTTGAGGCCAACCCTTCCGCTTACCGCAACTAATGCCCCCACTAGCCACCGCATCCGCAACCAACACTTATTTTGCGGCATTCACGCAATAAATCATTTACGTTTTGGAGAGAGAAGCGATGGCCGTGGTGGAGTTTATCCAACGGTGTCTGGACCAAAACCATCGTTCCCTTGTTCGCTGCCTTGATGGCCTCACCACCGACGAACTCACATGGCGCCCGAACGCTCAGTGCATGTCAATCGGTTTCATAGCCTGGCACTGCGGCCGGGTAATGGACATGTGGATACAGGGGAGAATCAACGGCGTCCCCCAGTTGTGGGAACAAGGTTGGACCGACAAGATGGGCCGTTCCCCGCCGACCCTGCGGATTTAGGGGCTGGGTTAGGGGAGAAGGAGTTGAAAGAATTCGTGGTTCCCTCGTTGGACTCGTTGTTGGCCTACGCTGAAGAAGCCCATAAGCACGCCATGGAGTTCCTAGAGGCAACGGACGACGACACACTGGAAAAACCCGTGATTATGCTCAGGGGGCACGAAATTAGCCTGTCTACCGTTTTCCAGCAGGTTATTTGGGAGTTTAATCAGCATGGCGGCCAGATGGCTTACCTTCGAGGCATGCAGCGAGGGATGGAGGACACAACATACAACGGCGGCGTGTTGCCGCAAGCGTCACCTAAGGTGGAATAGATCGGGTGGTATAGGGTAGGAGCGAGGAGATAATTGACGCTAGTAGAGTTTATCAAGCGGTCTTTGGAGCAACAATACGGGGCAATGGATCGAACGGTTGAAGGACTAGCTCAGAGCGAGATAGATTGGTCTCCCAATCCCCAGGCCATGTCCATAGGATTCCTGGTGTGGCACTATGGGCGCACTTTGGACCGTTGGATACAAGCCCGGGCATTGAATACCGTTCAGCTTTGGGAACAAGGCTGGGCCGGCCGGTTTAACCGGTTGCCAGCCGACCCCAACGACTCGGGGTACGGTTTCACCGGCCAGCAAGTGCAGGAGTTTCAGTCTCCCTCAGCTTCGGTCCTGCTGGAGTACGCCTTAGCGGCAAAAAGCAAAGCCTTTGAGTTTCTTGACAGTCTGGATGACGATGCCTTGGATAGTGTAACGGTTACCAACCCCCGTGGAGGCAAGATCAGCCTGGCCATCATGTTCCAGCAACTGATATGGGAATTCAATCAACACGGCGGACAGATCTCATACATACGTGGCTTACAAAAGGGTCTAGAAGAACCTGGCTACTCCGGGGGAATGTTGGAGGCGCAAGCGAAAGATGCTGGATAAACAATTGCTCCTGATGGTTCAGGCCACCTGCGCTCCCGAGCACCTCGACGCATTTACTACGTGGTACAACAGCCACCTGCCCAATTTATTGCGAATTCCCGGTTATTTGTGGGCTCAGCGATATTTGGGTTTGGATGAAGAGAACCTTTTTACCGCCCTTTATGGAATTCGCAGCCAAGACGACCTACCCAACCTGCTCCAATGGGATGGCCCTGATTTGCATTCCATTGCGGCCAGCGAGGTGGCCAATTGGCAAAAACTGGAAGGACTAACCGGACGCATCGGCAATGTGTACGAGCAGATTAGCGGCAGCCCTATGCGGGATCCTTTGCTCCTTTCCGACCGGCCTTTGAGCCTGGTCACCGCCGACGTAGACCCGGCCCACGAAGACCAGTGGGACAAATGGTATACCGAGTCCCACGTGCCCAACTTGTTGAAGATTCCTGGATACGCGGTAGCGGGCCGGTTTCGCGTTTTGGACCATCCGGCGCTGGCATCTTATAACACCGGCCCCAAGTACCTGGCCCTGTACGAGTGTGACAACGAAGAAGTCTTGAATTCCTTGCGGCTGGGCGAGGAAATGCGCCCGGAGGCGCGAGCCGAGTTAGCACGGTGGCAAGACTATGGGGCAGTCCATGCTCGAAACTTCGGATGGGGATACCACAGGCTTATCTCCAAGCACTTCAAGTGGCGGGATAGGTAAGCGCGCTCAGCACATTCGTCTTGATGCTTTTTCGCAGCGTGTGCTAGACTTCCTGAGCGTAGCAGATTTCGTAATATCGCCTGCATTATTGCTCCCATTAGTCGTTCTGCGGGCGAAGGACAAAATTACTCAGGCAAAGAGAGTCGCCCGGAGTAGCACTGTTTGCCCTGCCCCAAGTATTCAAATCCCGGCATAGCAAGTTTGTCGAGTCACATTAGAAGTAATAGGACACTAGCCATGACATCAGGCACTCAAAAAGGGACAATATTTTCGGGCATGCGGCCCACCGGAAAGCTCCATTTGGGAAACTACCTGGGAGCGTTACGAAACTGGGTTTCGCTACAACAAGAGTACAGCTGCATTTATTGTGCGGTGGACATACACGCCTTGACCACGTTGGAGGGCGCCACCGATGTCGCTGAGATCAAGCCCAACATCCACGACATGATCCTGGACTGGCTTGCCGCCGGTATAGACCCGGAACAAAGCCTGGTATTCGTCCAGTCCCACGTTCCCGAAGTTATGACACTGCATACGCTCTTGAGCATGGTAACGCCCTTGGGCTGGCTGCTGAGAGTGCCCACATTCAAGGACAAAGTTCGTCAAATGGACGAGACCGAGGAGAGCGTCAACTACGGTCTGGTGGGTTACCCGGTGCTCCAGACCGCCGACATTATCCTTTACAAAGCGGATACCGTGCCGGTGGGCCGGGACCAAGTGCCCCACTTGGAGCTTGCCCGGGAGATTGTCCGCCGCTTCAACAACCACTACGGCGAAACTTTCCCTGAGCCTCAAGCCAAACTGACCGAAGACCCTCTGATCCTTGGCTTGGACGGTCAGGGCAAGATGAGCAAGTCGCTGGATAATTATCTGGAGTTGGCCGCGACCGCCGAGGAAACAAGCAAGCGAGTGGCCACAGCCTTCACCGACCCACAAAGGCTGCGGCGAAATGACCCGGGCCGACCGGAGGTCTGCAACGTCTACTCCCTACACAAGATATTCAGTCCTGCCAGCGATATGGGCACCATTTACGACGAGTGCACTACCGCAACTAGGGGTTGCGTGGACTGCAAACGCCAATTGTCGGCTAGCATCAACGGCGACCTGGAGCCTTTCCGGGAGCGTAGGCGGGAGTACGAGGCCCGACCCGACTACGTCCATGACGTCCTGGCAGACGGAGCAAAGAAAGCCAGGGTCATTGCCCAAAAGACCATCGAGGAAGTCTACAAAAAGATGGGCTTGACTTAGCGGTCAGCGGTCAGCGGTCAGCGGGTCCATCCCCCGTGACTTCGCTGAAGTTTACCCGGAAGCTCATCCGAGTAGAGGGCGGGTCTTGACGGCCGATCTTCTCACAGGCCTGATTTAGATAACCCCGAAGTTTGATAAGTTCGTCCAAAGGCGTCGGAGTCGGCTGCCACACCTGAGCGAATGCGGCAGCGCGGCGAAGAGAAGGGCGACTTGAGCCACCAATCCAGATTGGCGGATGGGGCTGTTGCAAAGGCTTTGGGCTGACGTGCATCTTCTCGAAGTCGAAAAACCGGCCATGAAAGCTGGTCTCTCCAGGGGACCAGCAAGCCTGCCACAACCGCAAATACTCGTCGGTGCGGGCACCCCGTTCGTGAAATGGCACACCCAAGGCGGCGAACTCGGCCTCATTCCAGCCGGAGCCCACACCGGCGATTACCCGGCCACCAGACATTTGGTCGAGAGTAGCGATCATCTTGGCAGTAGCGATGGGGTTGCGGTAGGGCATAATTAACACCGAAAGCCCAAGGCGAATGCTGGTCGTGCGGGCCGCCACATAGGACAAGACGATCAATGGGTCGTAGGTGTTGCCCCAAGACTCGACGATACGAGGCGGGCCGCCCACGATGATGTGGTCGTTAACCAGCACTGCGTCAAAACCAAGTTCTTCCGCTTTGCCGGCTGATTCTAGAATGGCTTCAGGTGTAGCCGGGAAACCCAAATAGTCTGCGTTGGGTGGGCGGAAAGAATATTGGACCATCGGACCTCTCCGTATAAATCGAGGTGGCTCTCGGGGTTAGCGGTGACTCTACCCAATCAAATTAATACAAAGGGGGCAGAAGATCACCAACTAACCCCTGTCCAAGATTAGCTGATCCTTCGGGAACAATTCCGTTCGTGGTGAGCCTGTCGAACCATATATACGTGAAAGGCCCCTTCGACAAGCTCAGGATGAGCGGATGTTTCTAACGGTATTCGGGAACCTAGGCGCCAGGCGTGTATTTGCCGGAAGTCTGGACGGCTGTGCCTTCCAAGCCTTGCTCGGTCATTTCCAGCCGGGTAGTCCTAGGCCATGCGCGTTTCAGATCGTCCCTAACGTTGAAGCGTAGGGTATCCAAGCCCTCAACCGCCAACTCGATTTTGTCCCCATGTTGGAATGCGCTGAGACCCCTGTGGTTCGTACCGGTGGCGATTACGTCGCCGGGGTTCAGTTCATGTACAGAGCTGACCCACTCGATAATACGAGGAATCTGGTGGGCCATATCATCAGAATTGAAGTTCTGTTTCAGTTCTTCGTTGACCCAAAGCTTAATCTGAAGGTTTTGCGGGTTTGAGATTTCGTCTGCCGTTACCAGACAGGGTCCCATGGGCGCAAAGGTATCCCTGGATTTCATCTGATAGAAGGTGTTTCCCGCTGGCAGCAGACCACGGGCGGAACCGTCGATGAAGTTGAGATAGCCGAATACGTAGTCCAAGGCATCTGCGGCGCTGACGTTGCTGGCCCGCTTGGATATCACCAAAGCAATTTCCGCTTCGCCTTCGAAGATTACGGCGGGAACGTCGGGTAAGACCATGGTGTCGCCGGGGCCTATCACGGTGCTGGGGAGCTTAAGAAAGGCGTTAATGGGAGCAGGCTCGGCTCTAGTCCCATCCTCCATGTAGTTAACTGCCATGCAGATGATGTTTGGGCTGGGCAGCGGCGACCTCAACCTGACCTGAGCCACCGGCACTCCCGTACCTTGGTCGACCGCTTGTTGTAGTCCGCTGCGGTGTTCAGAAAAATTCTCGATTAGCTTGTTGAGAAGGTCCTGAGGCGAGGTATGGTCGATGCCGCTGACGGCGCCGGTCAGGTCGACGACCGAATCTCCCTTCATGGCGCCAAGCTTGAAATCGTCGTAGAATACTAGCTTCATGTTCCCTCCAGTCTATGGCTGAATAATTTAGATTCTCTTCAATCAAAATCTAAGATTCGAAATCCAACATTGGCATGATAATCAAGGGAAGTCCGAGTGGCAAGTTTTTCTCGCTTGCAGCGAAGAAATGCCCATCAACGATTTGAAAACCTTATGAAGCAGGCAAACTCGACCAGGGGAATCCTCCCTACGGTGCGCCTGGGCACATGAGGATGCAACTAGAAATTGGTCACCTTCGGGTAGCCAGTTAGGCCCCAAAACAAATCACTCAGTCGGCCCAACGATACGAGATCTGACCGGTAATTCCCTGTAATCCCCGTAGTCCAATGAACCAAGCGGAAATTAGGAGGACCCGATCATGACCCAAGCGTCCCAAGAACAGCCTCCCCGGTCAAAGTCCGGCAAGACAGCCCTTGAAGTATCCATGGAGGCCGCCAGATTGGCTGGCGACATCATTCGAGCGCGGTTCAAAACCTCGAAAGAAATCAACTTCAAAGGCCGGAAGGACATCGTAACCGATGTCGACTTGGCGGCGGAAAAAGCCATCCTGGGGTTGCTACAGGAAGAGTTCCCCGATTTCGGCGTCTTGGCCGAAGAGTCCAAACCCTTGGAAACCGAGTCCCCCTTCACATGGGTGGTTGACCCGCTGGACGGTACGCGCAACTACGCCGCTGGGGTGCCTCACTTCTGTACCGTGGTGGCGCTTTCCTACGGTGACAAACCGGTTGTGGGTGTTACATACGACGCCATGCGAGAAGAGATGTTTACCGCAGAACAAGGAAAAGGCGCTTATTTAAACGGTGAGCGGTTGGAGATTTCCGAAAATCAGCGGGTTAGCGAAGCGCTCTTGTGTTTCGACCTAGGCTACGTTGATGAAAAGGCCGGGTTGGCCATCGACATGATTCGGTCTCTGTGGCCCGACATGATTAGCATGCGGTTGATGGGTTCATCGGCCTTGGGGGTGGCCTACGCCGCCGCCAACCGCGTTGACCTTTACTTCCACCATTCCCTCTCCCCCTGGGACGTCGCTTCGGGCCATGTTTTGGTCCGGGAGGCTGGCGGCGTGATCGTGGACAAGCAAGGCCAATCCGCTGACCTGCGCACACCCAGCATAATTGCGTCCAACCAGCAACTGGTCAACGATTTCCTGAAAAGGACGGACGGTCATCCGTGGCGTTCGGCGTGAATTCGGGCCAATAACGTAAACCCACTAACTAATTATCGGAGTTCACGACAAGGAGCCTAACAAAGTCAGTCCCTGAATGCCTGCCAAATTAGCAGTGGCCCTACGACCAGCAGAACGCAGCCCATGGTCTTGATTAAGGTGTCCAGGCTGACCTTCCCGGTGAGTCTCCGTAGTAGCTGCCAACCATGGCCCCGGCGCCCATCATGGCCAACAACGGGTACGCACCACATGGCCCACCCAGCCCACCGACCCCATGATGAACCCTATGAACAAGTTTGTGCCTGCGGCAATTCGCGGGTCAACCCGGAGGATTCTGATTAGGGCCGGAAGTCTGATGCTGCCCAGGATTAGGCCCACAGCCCCGCCCAGCAGGCCAATGGAAAACCCTGCGCTGGCCTCCAATATGTTTCTGTTGCGGGTGAACAAGCCCGGCCCCAGATTCTGGCTGCCGGAAGACCCCGGTGCGCTTCGAAATCTGACCAGCAATTCTATCCCTTGCCAGGCACACGCTCGCTGCTGAAGCCACCGATGAAGGCGCCGATGAAGGCGGGTATCCCCATGACCAGCACGATTTGCTTTGATACCCGCCCTTCCCGCCAATGGCGGATTGAGCCGGTCATGGCACTGAGGGCGCTGACAAAAATGTTGGTTCCTGCGGCAGTTGGCGCCGCCATTCCCATGAGGAGCAATGCGGGAAGGCGCATAGTGCCCAAGGCAAGGCCGACAAAGCCGCCGAGAACGCCCACGGCAGTGGAGACGAATGTTAAAATCACCGCCTGCCAGACCGCGATGTCGGCACCCAAGCCAATAGCGTTGAGAGGGATGTTCAATGGATTTTGGTGACCTAGTGAATCAGCAAAATATGTACATCACCAGTGACTATTGGTGCATCGAGTTCTGGCACGCACATAGCCTCAATTGATTACCGACGGCATTGTTTTGCTGGGCTGACTCCACCCACACGCTCCAACAGCCCGAAAATAGGCTCTCGCGTTCTGCGGTTAAACGACCCTCTTACTAGGCCTTGGCTAATCAGATCATCTAAACCCGAAGCCAGGTCAGGATCAGACAGCCGAGTAACGCTACGCAGGTTATCCAGTGTTCGCCAGAGCCATTTTTTACTAGACAATGCAAGCAAAATCTTCTTCTGTTCGGGGTCATATCCTTCGGCTTCCCGACACCATCGGAGCCTATTTTCGATTGTCATAATCAGATCTCCGCCTCATTTTCTGCCGCCCTTAACAAGACCAGCCCCATCTCGATGGCCTCAGCTTCCTCTTCGGTGGGTTCTTCAGAACCCGCTATTCTGGCCAAGTGCCCCTGTGAGTCGGCCTGTGCCATCAAACTACCTAAATACGATCCAATGTATTCTGGAGGCGTTTTGTCTAAATTCTCTTGAAGCACACGGAAGTCCAAAGCTTGCTGACCGGTAAATGTTAAGAATGCAGGCTCTCTTATGTGCATGACCACCAAAGCTAGTAATACCATGCCCAACGACCCCATGGCCAGCGCAGCCACGATGGTGGCGTCGGCGTCGGTAAACCCAGCCAGCGTGCCTAGAGCCGATTCAGCGAATGGGAGGCACGTTCCCAGGAACGCCAAAGGCTTGGTATTCGAATCCCCCACCCTTCCCCCATGTTGTGTTTCCAGAAAGAAGCCATTCCCCTCATATCCATTAACCATTTTAACTTGTACATGGGCCCAGAAAACTAACCCTCAGTCCGATTATGTGAAGACCATTTCTCCCAACAGCGAATCCGGGGCTGGCCAACTCAACGCCGAAACGAGCCTCAACCTAATATCGGGCTGCCTCATCTGCCCGACCCGGTGCCACCCTGCTTAACCACTTCGGATGCCAAGAGCGCATCTACCTCTTCTTGAGAAAAACCCGCTTCTCTGAGCAATTCGACGCTGTGCTCGCCCAAAGCCGGCGCCCGGTGCCGGATGGACCCCGGCGTGGCGGAGAGCTTCACCGGTATCCCAATGTTATGTAATGTGCCCAACTCCGGGTCTTCCAAGTCCACCCGCATATTCCTGGCGTGGGTCTGAGGGTCTTGATAAACCTGCTCCATGTTGTATATCGGCCCCGCAACCACACCAGCGCTCTCCAATAAGTCCAGCCACTCTTCGGTTGTTTTCTGCTTAAGAGTTTCTTCCAGCAAAGCGGCCAACTCAACTTCTCGTTTCTTACGGTCGCCGGGAACCTTGAACCGGGGGTCTTCGACCAGCGCTTCCTGCTCGATTGCCCGGCAAAACTGCTCCCATGTGGGCTGCGTGGCCGCTCCGATATTGATGTGGCCGTCTTTGGTGCTCAGGGCCTGGTATGGGGCTGAAACCCGGTGTGCGGAGCCCAATGGGCCTGGTATGCCACCATCCGCAAAGTAGCCCGACGACTCCCACACGGTATAGGAGATTCCTGCTTCCATCAACGACGTGTCTACCATCTGGCCTTGTCCGGTTCGCTGGGCGTGGATGTAGGCGCAGAGGACGCCGTTGGCTGCCAGGAGTCCGGCGGATATGTCGGTTATAGGCACGCCGACCTTGGCCGGAGGCCGGTCAGGATGGCCGGTAATGCTCATGAGTCCGCTCATTCCTTGAGCGACCAGGTCAAATCCCCCTCGATTGGCGTATGGACCGGTGCTGCCGAAGCCTGAGATGGTGCAATAGACCAGAGACGGCTTGATCTTGGCTAGTTCCGAGTAACCCAGTCCAAAGCGGTCCATCACTCCGGGCCGGAAATTCTCCACCACAATGTCGGCCCTTTCCACCAGCCGTCGAAACACTTCCTTGCCTCGGTCGTCCCGGAGGTCCAAAGCCAGGCTACGCTTGTTGCGATTGGTAGCCATAAACCCGGCGGACCAAGGGTCGCTGGATTTATCCTGACCGTCGGTAACCGGGCGGTTGATAAAAGGCGGGCCCATACGCCGGTTGTCGTCGCCTCCGTTGGGCTTTTCGACCTTGATGACGTCGGCGCCCATATCGGCCAACAACATTGTGCATATGGGACCGGCCAGTATCTGGGTTAGGTCAACTACAATTACACCGGAAAGAGGGCCCGTGTTACCGTTGAGACTCATGGTATTTCCATCCTAGTGGCTCCCTCAACCCTTCATGTGGCATCCTAATTAATAAGTTATGTCAAGTGGAGCCGGGTAGCGAATTAAGCGAAATTAGGGCTATATGCCGGGTGGTAAATTAAATCTCCGTTGGCTGACTCCGTATCATCTCTGAACCTTTCTGCTCAACAAAACATCAGAAGTATACTGAATCCTACGAGTTAAATGAACGCAATTAATACTAAAGCGGAGGGGGAATGAACCCAACATCAAACACAACCACCGGTACAACGACCGGAAACGGGGCTCAGACGGGACTCCGCGTAAAGCAGGAAGCGGATTATATTTTTCACGAACTCACCCGGAGTATTTGCCCCGAGTGTAAGATTGTCATTGATGCCCAAATTATTATTCGGGACAACAAAGTATACATGCGCAAGCGGTGTCCCAGCCACGGCTGGTTCGAAGGCATCATCAGCTCCGATGCGCAGATGTACGTCGATTCGGTCAAGTTCAACAAACCGGGAACGCTACCCCTGGAATTTAGTACCGAGGTTAAGGACGGTTGCCCGCTGGACTGCGGCCTGTGCCCCGAACACAAACAGCATATGTGCTTGGCCCTCATCGAGGTCAACACAGTCTGCAATCTCAATTGCCCGGTATGTTTTGCCAACGCCGGAATTGGCTATAGCCTGACTATGGAGCAGGTTGAGGAAATGCTGGACAGGTTCGTTGAGATTGAAGGCGACCCTGAGGTGATTCAGTTCAGCGGCGGCGAGCCCACAATTCATCCTCAAATTCTAGACATGATCCAAGCCGCCCAAGACCGGGGCATCCGGCAAGTCATGATCAACACCAATGGGCTTCGCATAGCCAAGGATGACAAGTTTCTTGAGGACTTGGCCCGGCTGAACCCGGTGGTTTATTTCCAGTTTGACGGTCTGCGCCGGGAAACCTATATGACCATTCGAGGCGAGGACCTTTTGGACCAGAAGCTTCTGGCCTTGGACCGCATGAACAATGCCGGGTTGGACGCCGTCTTGGTCGCCGCCATCGAGCGGGACGTCAACGTTGATGAAGTGGGACCGATATTGCAATTCGGCCTGACCCATCCGGCGGTACGGGGCGTGGTTTTCCAGCCGGTGACCCATGTGGGCAGGCACATCCCCTTCGACCCAATGGTGAGAGTAACTATTCCCGACATCATACATGGCATCGTCCAACAAACAGAGGGCCAATTTATTCTTGAAGACTTTGTGCCAGTGCCCTGCTGTTTCCCTACCTGCCAGGTCAATTCCTACGTTTTGGTGGACGGGGACACGGTAATGCCCCTCCCCCGGTTACTGAAAATAGAAGACTACCTGGACTACATCACCAACAGGGCGATGCCTCAACTCCCCAAATCCGCTGACATCCAAAAAGCCCTAGAGGGACTATGGTCGGCATCGGCAGTACCGGGAAGCGAGGCCACCGCCAGCATGTTCGAGTGCGCTTGCGGGCCGGGGCTTGACCTGGGAAACGGTCTCTCGCCGTTGAACAAACACATCTTCCAGATAGCAATCAAGGACTTCCTGGATGCCTACACCTTCAACGTGAAACAGGTCATGAAGTGCTGCGTGGGCATTCTGGCACCCGGAGGGAAGATCATACCTTTCTGCGCTTATAACTCTGTCGGTTACCGGGAGCAAATCCGGGCTGAGCTGACCCTGGCACAAGCGAAAAGGGAACAAAATAAATAAACGATCTCAGGGGTGACAATGAGTTCGATGGACATTCTGGAAGAAGCCCAGGCCAAGGCCTGTTGCGCCGACCTGTACCAATCGGAGTTGGCCCGCATGATCATGGGAGATTCCATGCATCCAGGGGGGTTGGCTTTGACCAACCGCATGGGGCGGCTCATGGAGATACAGCCGGGGGACTGGGTTGCGGACTTAGCCAGCTCGAGGGGCAACAGCGCCGTGGCGGTATCAAGGGTGTTCAAATGCAATGTGGTCGGTGTCGAGTTCGGGCGGGAAGCCGTGGCGGAAGCCCACGCCGCTGCCATCAACGCACGGTTGGCCGACAGAAGTCACAACGTCCAAGGAGATGCCGAACGCCCCCCTCTGCGGCCTGGCCGCTTCGACTCGGTGTTTTGCGAATGCGCCATGAGCCTGTTCCAGAACAAGAGCCGCGCCGTGGAAGAAACGGCAAGACTGCTGCGGCCCGGTGGCCGGTTCGGTCTCAGCGATGTCACGGTGGAGCCCAACTGCTTGCCCCCGGAGATAGATGGGACCTTGGGACAATTGCTGTGCCTTACCGATGCTCTGACGGTGGGCGGCTACGTGGAACTGATGCAAGCGAGCGGACTCAAGATGCTGCACCAAGTCGATGCGTCTATCGAGGGAATCAAGATCCTAGACGCCTTGGAAGCCAAGTTGGGTGCGTTTATGGCCTGGCAAAAAATGACCGGTCAGCAAGGTCCCGACCCAGAGATGCTGGAACGAGGGCCAGAGCTACTCACCACCCTACGCGGATTAATTCAACAGGGCAAGTTGGGCTACTGGATTTTCGTGGCCGAGAAGCCGTCCGCTTAACTTAGTCGTCTGGGCCGAACCGGTTTTGCCAATCCGCCATATTCCGGGCGGCACTGGACGATACAGCTTCCCCAAGCCAGATATCGACGAGACTTGTGTTTGGTGAAAGCCGAGGAACTATCGCCTGCACCATGCATTGGGCCGGGGATGCAGGAAATGGCTGGTAAACCAGCCACACCCCCTTCGGTCTCCAAGATCTCCCCACACCGGAATTCCCGGCGCATCGCCCATTGGCCTGATAAAATTACAGTGTGAGCATTTGCATAACCAGCGCCCAACAACACGCGCCAGTACCGACATCCCTATTCTTCGGCGCGATTAGTCACAATCAGCCTAATCTCCAACGTCTGTCCGTCCGCTTGAAGGGGTCGTCCGCCTAGTGTTCGAAGATGTTGCAAGCATCCAGAGAATTCTTTTCGCCCTAGTTGCTGGCTACTTGTTGGGTTCCCTTCCCTTTGCCTTGGTGGCGGCGAGGGCTCAGGGAGTGGATATCTTCGCCACGGGCAGCAGCATGGCTGGCGCAGCCAACGTCTTCTGGCACATAGGCCATAGGAGCGGGGCTCTGGTACTGGCCGGGGATGTGGCGAAGGGATCGGCTGCAGTTGTTGCAGCCGGATTGCTGGACTTATCGCCATCAGTTCTGTTGTTGGCAGGGGCAGCAGCGGTGTTGGGTCATTGGAAGTCGGCGTTCTCAGGATTCAGGGGCGGCGATGGCATGGCCACCCTGATGGGAGTAGCGATCACTTTGGAGCCAGTGCTTTCGGCATTGGGCATCGTTGTGGGACTCATGGCGTTTTTACTGCTTTGGCGGGCGCCTTTGCGTAGCGCATCAGCCCTGTTTGCGGGCTTTGCCGCTATGTTGGTGGTGAGCCAGTACTACCAGATTGACCGAGAGTTGGTGGTCGGAATAGTCGCCCTGGCCCTCATGGTCTTGTTTCACAGCTTAGTGGCCAAATGGCGGCGTTGGCACCTACCAAGTAACTACTCAGCATAACTGCGTGGGACAATACCAGAAGCCCAACACGTGCCGGAATGGTTAGTGCGGACCCGTTTGGCCGTAGGGAATTAGAGGTCCCAACGTTGAGATGAATGAAGGTTATGATCCGGCAAGTCACGCGGTGCGGCCACCTCTTTATCAGGCCAGCAATGCTAAGTTGACAAGGCGCCTTCGCTACAGACCTCTAGTCTTCGGTCCCTTCGGCCAGTGATTCAGGCTGGGAATCCGACGGGCTTTCCCGCAGTTTCTTGAGCATCCCCATTTTCATGACCCAAGACAGGTTTTCATCTTCTTCCGCCTCTGAGCTGAACTGAGGCGCCAGCCGGATAGCCGAATCCAAATGATGCAGGCATTGATCCAAGTCGCCGTCCCGGGAATACAAACGGGCGGCGTTGTAGTGGGCGGCCGCGAAATCGGGAGACAATTCTAAAGCCATCCGATACTCGCGCAGGGCTTCTTCCCGGTCGCCCATCGCTTCGAGGGCCGCCCCCCGGTTGCTGCGCGCTTCGGCAAATTCCGGCCTCACGTCAAGGGCCATGGCGTAATCGTTCATTGCGCTTTCGTAGTCGCCCAAGGCATCGAAGGCAAGACCCCGGTTATTGAAGGCCTCCGCGTCGTCAGGCGACAACTCCACCACTCTGGAATAGTCGGATACTGTTTCTTCCAGCCGGCCCAAGTAGTAATTGGTTCTCGCACGATTGAAGTAGGCGTCGAAGTTGTCCGGGTTGCAACTTAAGGCGGCAGTATAGTCGGAGATCGCTTGTTCGTGCTCGCCTAACTCGTCCTGGGACGCTCCCCGGTTCAAGTAGGCATTGGACACTGTCGGACCCAACTCTATCACTCGGTCAAAGTCGGTCACGGCCTCAACATGCCGTCCCAAACGAGCCAAGGCTATTCCTCGATTGTAGAATGCTTGGAGATAATCCGGATTGGCGACAATGGCCTGACCATAATCGGCCAATGCCGAGTCCGGCTCGCTCAGATCATCAAACGCATTCCCGCGCTGATAGTATGCTTCGGCCAAAGAAGGGTCATTAACGATCACTTGGGTGAATTCCGCCGTGGCCTCCCGAGCTTTTCTTAACCGAAGATAAGTCAACCCGAGGTTGAACTTCGCCTCCAAGGTACTCGTCTTGCCGACGGCGATCCGCTGGAAAACCTCGGCGGCTTCAGCATAACGTCCCACCGCAAAGTAGGCGTTGCCGTAGATCAAGCTGGTTTCGGCGGCTTGGGTTGATTCCAATGCGTCCAAAATCCGTTCCACTTCTTGCTGAGGCTCGCCGGATAGCCTGCCACCTCTGGGGCGAGGCGTGATCCGCCCCAAGCCTACAGAGTTTTCGGTCAATAGCCTGGTGAGCTGAGCCAGAAGCTGAGCCAATTGTTCATCGGTCTGATTCATAACTACCTAAAGATTAGAATATCATCCCCTATTGAATGTGTGAACCTTGAATCGACAGGAAATGCGCAAGGGCAACCGCCCAATGGTTTTACGCCATGCGCCGGTTCCATTACAATATATGCGATGCTGGGCATGCGGTGCCGGTGAGTTACGTACTGGCCGGGACCATAATAATAACGATCAGGGGGAATCCAAAGTGACACAAACGGACCAAGCAACATATATTTTATACACTCATCCTGACTGCGCCTTCTCGGCTGCGGCCATAATGGATTACCGCAAGCGCAAGATTGCATTCACGCAGATCGATGTCTCAAAGCAAACAGATAAGATTGCCGAATTGGAGGAACTAACCGGCGGTGAGCGCCTCACGCCGGTAATGGTAGAAAATGGCACAGTAATCATCGGCTTCAAGGGCGGCACTTGAGAATTTTAATCTCCGGTCAATTAGACCGGTAGACCCTCACGGGCAGACATTGCTAGAATCCATATAGGCTGCAGTGACACGAGGTGGTTGTTGCCTTACCACCCCTATGTTAGGATTCGCCCGCAGTTGAAACGATAGGATCCACTAATAGTTACGACAATCTATTGCAAAATAGTTTCTATCGGCAGGAACTGCTCAATTCTGAGATTCGCCAACAGTAGGTCACTGGTAAATCACGGGCAAGTCAAAGATGATAGCGTGAGGATGAAGGGTATGGATAAAGACCGACAGGCAGCCTTGGAAACTGCGCTGGAGCGCATCGAAAAAGACCATGGTAAAGGCGCAGTTATGCGCTTGGGCGAGATCAGCGCCAAGTTGACCAACGACGCTATCCCAACCGGCTCGCTTGCATTAGATTTAGCCTTGGGCACGGGTGGGATTCCCCGGGGACGGGTCACCGAAATATTCGGGGCCGAGTCCGCCGGGAAGTCCACGTTGGCCATCCATCTCATGGCCGAAACCCAAAAAGCCGGCGGGACCGCTGCATATATAGACGTGGAACACGCACTAGATCCTACTTATGCGGCCAATTGCGGGCTTAACTTGGACGAGCTTCTCATTTCACAGCCGGATAGCGCCGAACAAGCCCTAGATATTACCGAACAACTTGTGCGCAGTGGTGCAATTGATGCCGTGGTCATAGACAGCGTTGCGGCCCTAGTCCCCCAGGCCGAAATTGAAGGCGACATGGGCGACGCACACGTGGGGTTACAGGCCCGGCTTATGTCGCAAGCTCTGCGCAAGCTCACCTCAACCATTCACCGCTCCCACACGGCGGTGATATTCATCAACCAACTTCGAGAGAAAATCGGTATTTCCTACGGAAGCCCCGAGGTTACCCCTGGTGGTAGGGCATTGAAATTTTACACCTCGGTCCGGATAGACTTGCGGCGGGTGGAGTCCATCAAACAAGGCTCCGAGATAACCGGCAACCGGGTCCGTGCCCGCGTTGTAAAGAATAAGGTAGCTGCCCCGTTCCGGGTAGCCGAGTTCGACATTATGTTCGGCTTTGGCATCAGTAAGATGGGCGACATCCTAGACTTAGGGGCCGCCCAAGGAATTCTAAAAAAGGCTGGCGCCTTCTATTCCTACGGGGACACTCGTCTGGGTCAAGGCCGGGAGAATTCCAAAGAGTTCCTTACCCAGCACCCGGAGATCGCTGCTTCTGTTGAAGCCCGAATTCGTGGAATGGAGCCGGGAGGTCAGCAGACTTCATCCAACGGCGCCAAGCCAAGCGACAGCGCCGAAGCAGCCACAGTAACGCCGGATAGTCCGTCGGCCAGCGCACCGGAAGCTGAGGACGAGGAATAGCTCATAGCTAACCAACTCCATTTCTCATCATTCTACCCAGGTCGTTGCTACTAATCATGTTTTGCCAGTTCCAGGGTTGTATAACTTCCTGGAACTGGTTTTTACCTCAAATGCACACAAGCTCCCACCCAAAACCCGGTCAGTATTGGCACCACCCCAATCGATGTGCCACCAGCTAGCTACCTGATTGCTGAAGAAATGTCCGATGAATGATTCCATAGACGGAGATGCGCGCCTACATGCCAAGGCGCGCCAGGAAGCTTTCCGGTTCTTATCTTACAGGAACCGAAGCAAGGCCGAAGTGCGCCGTAAACTGGCACTGCGCTACCCAAACGAAGTGGTTGAGCAAGTTATTACCCGTCTAGTAGCACAGCGCTACTTGGACGACGTATCGTTCGCAAGTGAGTGGCGGCGCCAGCGGGAGAAGCGTCGACCCCGGGGTCAAAGCGTGCTCAAGGGTGAGTTGCTTGCTCTTGGTGTGGACCGGGAAGTAATCCAGGAAGCACTAGAGGGAATTGACGAAGCGACCAACGCCTACCACGCAGCTGGAGCCACAGCCCGGCGTTTAGCGGGCACCGACTACCAGCGGTTCCGGCAGAAGGTCTGGACCTATCTGCAGCGCCGCGGATTCGAACAATCCGCCATACGCAGTACGGTAGAACGATATTGGAGCGAACTAGCGGATCTTTTGGACGGCAGTGTAGACACTGAGACCGAGCATTAACAAGCCAAATATTCCAAAGAAAGTTCCCATGATCATCCAAGCAATCAGAAACGAGCCGACAATCGCTCCGCCGGTGATCCAAGCTAGGCCGATTCCCCTCTTGCGGTTCACCGATCGGCCGACAAGCTCACCAGCGGCATAGGCTATGGCGATAACGGCGATCGATGGGAACGGAAAAACTGCGATAAACAACGCCCACAAGAGACCGCCGCCAATGGCCACGGCCACACCTACACCAATCGCCCGAGCGTAGTAGCTGGGCTGAACGTCGAAGGTGGGCGTGCGCACAGCTTTACCGCAGTCCCGGCATTTGATGCCCACCGGTGCTTGGACCATGCACTGGGTGCAGACGGGCTTGCCGCAGTCGCGGCAATAGAGCCTTGTTTCGACCCCAGGGTGCCAATGGCAGTTAGGAATCGCTTCTTGTTCCAATTGTTGCGGTTGGTCCATAGTATTAACCCTTTAAGCCTTACCTCTAGTCTTATCTTGCCTTTCCCGATTCAGTACCTTGGGGAACCCGACGGACCCAGTCGGCCTTGTCATCAACATCCCGGTCACGGAACAGCCTGTTGAAAAGCACTTTCGCTTTGGGCAAGCCCTCGGGCAGCGGAGTCCAGTTGGAGAGCAAGCGTTTAAGAACGG
This sequence comes from Dehalococcoidia bacterium, assembly GCA_963665155.2. Taxonomy (GTDB): domain Bacteria; phylum Chloroflexota; class Dehalococcoidia; order Lucifugimonadales; family UBA3495; genus UBA1141. The sequence continues at coordinate 1,408,220 of OY761986.2, forward strand.
TCAAAGCCACCAACCCTATGGTATAGAAAGTTATAGTCCCCGGTTCCCCGGCTATCATGCTCCAGACCGGCAGCAGAGCCAAGGCAATCAACACCCACACGCCTGAACTGCGAGTTACAGTCCATCCCCCAATAGAAACTACGGCAAAGGCCACCAACAGGATGGGTGACAGCGCGATCAGAGTCCCAATGCCCACCGCCAAACCCCGCCCACCCTGGAACTTTAGGAATATCGACCAATTATGGCCGGCAACCGCCAACAAAGGAGGGCCAATCAAAGTTGCCGAGGAGCGGTCCCAATTCAGGACGTACAGGGCGATCCATACCGGGAGAGCGCCCTTGATCAATACCTCCAACACCCCGAGCGATACAGCCCACTTTCGGCCCACGTGTTGAAATACGTTTGTGGTACCTACGTTTCCGCTGCCGTAGCCGCGGATGTCCACACCTTTTACAGCCTTTCCAATGATGTAGGCGGCAGGGATAGAGCCAACTAGGTATGAGAGGATGTAGAGTGCAGCGACTTCCATTACTTAATAATATCAGGCTCTATGGATTTGCTGTCGCTTCCGATAATTCTTGCCAGATCAATTCCTGACCGAATATGAGTTGCCGAACACGATCCGGTTGAGTCTTGCAGAAGGGTTTTTCCACAGATAATCAATAAATCGACTCAACTCATGCGGTGATTTCTATCAATATTGACGAGCTGTATTAACGAGTTTTAGGGCTAACTCACGACGGTCCGAGAAATGCTATCCGAAGCCTCCTCCAATTGCGCTATCGTGGAGATAGGAGGGCCAGCGGTACCGGGAAGAGCTTCGTCGGAATTGCCTAGCCCGTGAAAATCGCTGCCACCGCAAGGTATTAGGCCAAACTTGTCGGCCAAGCTTTTTAAACGCCTAACCGTGTCGGCATCAAATTTGGCATAGTAAACTTCCATCCCCATCAGGCCAGCTTCTTTCAAAGCGGCGATGTTAGATTCCAAGTCGTTCATATAAGCCGGGTGAGCCAACACCGGCACACCGCCGACTCTCCGCAGCATTTCAACGCCCTCGGTAGGTGTCATTTTAGGGCGTTCGGCGTAGGCGAGCCCGTTGCGACCGAGGTATTCTGGAAAAGCGTCTTTCGGCTCCTTGCAGTAGCCCTGTTCCACCATAGCCAGGGCAATGTGGGGTCGGCCCACGGATCCGTCGCCGGCAATCTCCTTCACCCGCTCCCAATCCAATACTATGCCCAGAGTCGCTAGCTTTTCCACCATTTCCTTGGCCCGGTCCAACCGGCCCGAGCGAAACCGCTTAAGAATCCCCTGAAAATCGTTATCCTGGTAATCGATAAAGTAGCCCAACATATGGATTTCATCCCCAGGAATGTCGGTGCTGAGTTCTATCCCTGGAATGATTCGCAACTCGGGGTACTTTTGGGCCTCTTCCAGCGCCTCGGCCAAGCCTTCGGTGGAATCGTGGTCGGAGATTGAGATTTGCTTCAGCCCTTGTTCCACCGTTAGGCGGACCAACTCCGCCGGAGCGAGTCGCCCATCGGATGCTGTAGTGTGGAGATGCAGGTCAATTTCGCCAGCCATTTAACTTATCACCTTGTCCAAACGTTCGATACTTAGTGCCTTTCGATTCCTTGTCAACATCAATGAGAACCGAGTTCATTATTACCGGGCCGTTAGCGACGGTTAATCTTTGGGGCATGCCGGTCAGAAACCGTTCCATGACCGGGCCGATCTCGCTGCCTAATACTGAATCTAACGGACCAGTCATGCCTACGTCGGTAATATAGGCCGTCCCCTTGGGAAGGACCCTTTTATCAACTGTGCCCACGTGAGTATGTGTGCCGACCACGGCGCTTACCCGCCCATCCAGGTACCAACCATGGCCTGTTTTTCAGAGAGGTTGCTTCCGCGTGGAAATCAACAATAATAACGGAAGGTGTTCCAGAGGGCCGGTCCTCGCCTAATATTCGGTCAGCGGCGCGGAACGGACAATCTAGGGGTGGCATAAACACGCGCCCCATCAGGTTGACCACCATAACGTCATTGTGGATCAGCATCCCTCGCCCAGGTGCATCAGGATAATTTGCCGGACGTACCAATGGCAGCCCTTCTTCCAAATAAGGGATAATTTCTTTCTGGTCCCAAATGTGGTTGCCCGAGGTCAGGACATCCACCCCATTGTCCAGCAATTCGTGTGCCGTATCCAAGGTGAGCCCGAAGCCACCGGCAGTGTTCTCGCCGTTGGCAATTACCATGTCGATGCCGTGCTCCCGCCTGAGCGAAGGCACATGCTCCGGATAGCCCGTCGGCCCGGCTTTCCAATTACATCCCCGATCATTAGTATCCGCAAATGACTTGCTCCTCACTTGAGGCCCACGATAACCAATGAGCCCACGATAACCAATGAGCCCACGATAACCAATGAGCCCACGATAACCAACCTATTATAATAATATCGAAACTATCGACGTATCACCGGAATTGCGAAGGGGACCCATACTCCGGTTGTCCCGGGCCTGGGTCCCCTTCTTTAGCTACTAGATATATCGCTGGTGAGGGCTCGCCGCGATTCTTCCCACCCGACGAGGCGGAGCGTCATGTGGCGGGATTGAACCGGTGGCTTCATCGCACGGTGTTACCGGGCACGTGTTACCGTGGCACGTGTTACCGGGCACGTGTTACCGGGCGTACTCTACATTGCGAGATTCGCGAATTACCGTAACTTTGATCTGCCCCGGGAACACCAGGTCTTCTTCTACTTTCTTGGCAATATCCCTCGCCAATGAAGCAGCTTGAATGTCGGTAAGGTCTTCCGGTTTAACCATTACGCGGACCTCTCGGCCTGCCTGGATTGCGAATACCCGCTCGACACCCCCAAAGCTGATGGCCACGTTCTCCAAGTCCTTGAGGCGCTTGACGTAGAGTTCCAATGACTCTTTGCGGGCACCGGGACGGGCGGCGCTGATCGCATCGGCTGAAGCCACCAAGAACGACTCGATGGTTTCGTGGGCGTCGCTGTGATGCTCCAGGATTCCCCGGTATGAGCTGTAATTAATCCCGTGTTTCTTGGCTAGTTCCGCGCCGATTTCAGCGTGGGGGCCAGAAACCTCATGAGTTAGGGCTTTTCCTAGGTCGTGGAGCAATCCACCGACCTTGGCCACTTGAATATTGGCACCGGCTTCGGCGGCCAACATCCCGGACAGTAACGCTACCTCAATCGAGTGCTTGAGCACGTTCTCACCGTAGCTGTACCTGTACTTAAGTTGACCAAGCAGTCTAATCAGTTCAGCGTCGAGCCCGCTAATACCTACATCGAAAGTAGCCTGCTCACCGGCTTTCCAGATTGTTTGCTCAATTTCGCTTTGAGCTTTATTAACCATGTCTTCGATACGGGCAGGCTGGATGCGACCGTCTGCGATCAGCTTTTCAAGGCTGAGCCGGGCCACCTCCCGTCGCACCGGATCGAAGCATGAGATAGTCACGACTTCCGGTGTGTCGTCGATTATCACATCGACACCGGTCAAAGATTCCAGGGTCCGAATGTTTCGCCCTTCGCGGCCGATGAGACGGCCTTTCATCTCATCATTAGGGAGGGATACAACAGAGGTAGTCACTTCCGAGACAACGTCGGTAGCCAACCTATTGATTGCCGTAGTAATAATTCGCCGTGCGCTCTCGTCGGCTTTGAGCTTATGTTCTTCTTCGAGGTCGTAGAACTTTTTCGCCAACTCGTGCTTGGCTTCTTCCTCGCCTTGCTTGACCACCATCTGGCGTGCTTCAACTACGCTTAGATTGGCGATTTCTTCCAGAACTTGCCGTTGACTAGACTTAAGCTCTTCGGCTTCCTGGACTGCTACTTGAACTTGGGCTTCCTTATCAACGAGGTTCCGCTGTTGCTGTTCCTGGGCCTCTACTTTTTGCTCCAATTGCTCTTCCCGTTGGTTATGCCTTCGCTCCAACCGGTTAAGCTCTTGCCGTTGCTCTTTAATCTCCTGATCGGCAACGGTGCGCTGCTTCAAGGCCTCTTCCTGCGCGGACAGGAGGAGCTTGCGCTTATCCTCCTCTGCTTGGACTACAATGCCTCTGGCTACCTCTTCTGCGTTTAGTACCTGTGCTTCATCAGCTTCTTTTTTGCTTGAATCCCCTCTACCCGTTAGGGCGGCTAGGAATTTGAGAATGAAATTCACGGTTTTGCCGTTCCTTTTCCGCCTAGATTGACCCATTCTGAGGGGTCGAAATCATGCTACTATCCTAACGATGTGCCTCGTCACTGTCAAGGTGAAACAATGCGTTGCAGGTTGCAAAAGTCAGCAATTCCCAGTGCCTTACAGGCACAAAATAACATGTTAAGTGGAAATCAATTCAGGTATATGGATTGCGGGCTTCACCACGACCGCTTTGTTCATCTACACAGTAACGCAAGCACCCAAGGCCGATTGAACCGTCTGATCCTGAATTACTTGGAGTTGTACTGAGCAATTCACGGCATCATTCACGGCGATTCAGGCATGCGATGAATGTTAACAATTGGTCCAACGGATCACGAATCCATCCGGTGACAGGTAACGAAACCCGGACTCAAGCGTGTGTGGCGATTTATTCTGGGCCGAACTGATGCTCATCGTAAGCCTCACCCGTTATCCTCCACGACCTATCTTATGGCGCCGTTCCTAAAGCCTCCGTTCCTGTGGTTCCATGCCAGCCGTTAATCAAGTCGTAGTCGGTTGGATAGAATAGACTAGGTAGGTAGGTAGGTAGGTAGGATGGTAGCCCCATACTGAAGTCATATACATTCGCTATTTTTATGCTAATTACACTATTGAGGCAAGTCCCGGCCTGAACTATAATAGATAAGTTGAGCTCAAAGATCGTTGGTTAAAGTCTGTTGGCTGACGAACAAATGGAACGACGAATGATCGGGACAACGGTTAATAGACGATTCAGCGCGATTCAAGCGATTACCAGCATCAGGTGGTACTAAATGGCCAACAAGGATTATTACGAAGTTTTAGGGATTTCCAAATCCGATACGGACGAGGATATCCGGAAGGCTTTTCGTAAAAAAGCAATGGAGTACCATCCGGATCGGAACAAAAGCCCCGATGCCGAATCGAAGTTCAAAGAAATAAACGAAGCCTACCAAGTCCTGTCCGACCCTAACAAACGAGCCCAGTACAACCGCTTCGGCTCGGCCGGGATAGGGTCCAATGGTGGGTTTGACCGACCCTTCGAAGGGTTCGACGTTTTTGGCGGCTTCGGGGATATTTTCGATTCTTTCTTCGGTGACGCCACGGGACGCCGGACCCGAGAGGCCCAGCGCGGCAGCGATATTCAACAGCGAGTGGTGCTCGGATTCGAGGAAGCCGTTTTCGGTGCCGAGCGCGAGGTAGAAATCAACCGTCTGGAAAAATGCCAGAAGTGCTCCGCCCAAGGTAATGAGCCTGGAACCCCAATCAAGACCTGCGCCACTTGCCGGGGAAACGGTCAAGTGCGCCGGGCTCAGCGTAGCGTATTTGGCCAGTTTACCCAGGTCACCACCTGTTCTACTTGCCAAGGGCGTGGCAGCACCGTTGAGACGCCGTGCCAAACCTGCCGGGGTGGCGGATTGGAGCGCCGCCAGCGCAAGATTTCGGTCCGCATTCCCGCCGGTGTTGAAGCTGGGATGCAGGTGCGCCTGTCCGGGGAGGGTGAAGCGGGCCAAGACGGCGGCAGCCAAGGCAACCTATACGTTTACGTGGACGTTCGCGCCCATGAGTTCTTCCGCAGGGAAGAAAACGATCTAGTGTACGACTTGCCGATTGAGTATGCCGAGGCTGTCTTGGGCACCAGCAAGGAAATCCCGACGCTGGACGCCGATGACCCAATAAAGGTCTTGAAAATCCCCCAAGGAACGCAGCACGGCGCAGAGTTCAGCATTCGCGGCAAGGGCGTTCCCCACCTCCACTCGAACCGCCGCGGAGACCTGCGCGTGGTTGTGGATCTTCAGGTTCCTCGCACGTTGAACACAGAACAGCGTAAAGCGTTGGAAGCCTTTGCACAGACGTTGAGCCAAAGTGTGGGCGGCAAGAATGCCAACTCATCTTCCGACGGTGTAAATGACAAAGGTGACGCCAACACCGGGAAGAACCAGGACGAAGACAAAGGAATATTTGACCGTATCAAAGAAGCTCTTGGATAACATTTGGGCTCCTTCGCCAGCCAACCATAGGCAGCGTCCTAGCAATTGACATTGGGTCTTCCGGCAAACCGGAGTCGTTCCCGATTGCGCCATGACCATTTTTATCGTGTTTTTCAGTCGGCGGACTTAAGTCCCGGTATTTTCGACCGCAATCATTTATAACCGGATTTGACCTATCCTAGTTTGCCGCCATATTTGCCCCACGGGGTGCCTCATATATAAGGTCTTTCACGCATAGGCCATTCCATTGGACATAGGGGACATAGGCTATTTCACTAAGTCTTTGGTAGAGATTATTCGGGAGAGATAACGTGGCCTGGCAACAACTCAGTATTGCTGTACCCCACGAATACGTAGAGCCGATTTCATATTTGTTCAGCCGCTATGGGCGAGGCCTTAGTATGGAGCGGGACGGGCCCGACCGAATCCTGCTACGGACCTACCTCCTTGATACCTCCCGACAACGCCTGGCCCGTATAGACGTGGGCGTCCGCTTGGTGTCGGCACTGTCGCAATTGGACGGCTTGACTATCAAGGAAGTTTCGGATGATGACTGGCAGGGGGCCTGGAAGGCCCACTTCAATTTATTGAGGGTTGGCAAGCGGCTGGTCATCAAACCCACTTGGATCGACTACGAGCCTGGACCGAATGCCGAAAAAGATGAAGTCGTGATTGAGATTGATCCAGGCTTGGCCTTCGGGACCGGCTATCATCCAACCACACACACATGCCTGGAAGCGATGGAGCAACACGTTTTTGATGGCGCATCCGTCCTAGACCTGGGAACGGGTTCGGGAATATTGACTATCGCCGCTATCCGGTTGGGCGCCAACAAAGTTGTGGCGGTGGATACGGACCCACAAGCGATCAAGGCGGCGCGGCAAAACTTCCGGCGTACCCGGACCAGTAAACTGGTTACTCTAATACAAGGCAGCCTGCCCCACGCGGCTGTCGAAACCAATCAATTCGACTTGGCCGTTGCCAACATTTCAGCCAGGGCTGTTTGCGACCGCGCTCAATTCATCGTGGCGTCATTGAAGAAAAGTGGAGTTCTGGTGGCGTCGGGTATGATGCAGGATCAGTCTCAACAGGTGTTCGACACGATGGCTCAGTTGGGGTGTTCCGTATTGCAGGAGTGGTACCAGGAAGAATGGGTTACCGTCGCCTTTCGTCCTCCGCAAAGTTAGTCCGCCAATCTCCGGGGCAAAAATCGTTCCAGCCTGATCCAGCCTATTGTAGTGGCGGTCCGGCGGGCCTGATCATTTACCATGACAAGCCCATCCGGCTTCAAATTTTTTGATATCAATTTGGACCTGTCTGATCGCAGCGAGGGTCGCTTGGTGAGCCGAAGCCCGAAATTTCAATCATATCGACCGGGTATCTCCCGAGGATACCGATACGAGCCAGATCCCAGGTCTTAGATTTCGTCAACGGCGATTCGCGTACATTCCAGATTGGCTGTGCTGGCCCAAGCATTGATCGGTCGGTGGATTATGTATACTGTTATCCGAACATTCCTGGCACCGTGATATACTTTAGGCGTCCTTTTGAGCCTCCAGGTGGAAGCCAAAGTCACGCCGTCACGGAACGCCTCACAATAGCATTTCTCTCCTGCCACAGATGGCTATCTAGCATTAGAATTTCGTGCCTATGGTCGACGGCTATTTGGACCTGCCCTTGAAATTGACCAAGCTTGAAAGTGACCAAGTTTTTATCGACTAAAGACGGTGATGGAGCAGATAGAACTCAACCGATACGAAGACGCCGGAAAGCTGGGTTCCGGTGCCGATTACGAAGTTCGTTTAGCGGTAGACCGCGAAACGGGCTCGCAGGTGGTATTGAAGCGCCCGATGCCTCAAATGATCACCAGGCAAATGCACGTGTCCACCGAGGCCCGCACGGATTTGGTCCTCCAATTCCATCGAGCGATGAACCAAAAGGCAGCGGGTCAAAAAATGCACGGGGTAGTGCCGATCTTGGGTTACACGGAACGGGTCAACCACGACGATTTTTTCGGTGAAACTCTGGGGCAAGAGTACCGGGTTACCGTAGAAGAACGAGCTTCCGGTATCCCCCTGTTTGTTGGCGACCCAAGGGCGCGCATAACCGGTGTGCCGGTAGGAGCAGTTCAGAACTTATTTGCTTTGTTTCCACTGGGCAGCGAGGTTTATCACGACTCCCATACCGTACATCGTCAATTACTGGATGTGCAGGAACAGTTCTTGGAGCTTGGCTACATCCTTTTCGACCTTGGCCCCCAGAATGTTTTTTTCCAGGCTGGAAGCGGAAGAATCACCGTTATAGACTGCGGAGCATTGGTCGACCAAATTAGCGAGCCGGATCGCCGGGGAAGGCCAGCTAAAGACATCCATGATTTTTACTTGGAAATGTTGAAGTTTTACACCACGCCATCTACGCCTCCCACCGAGGCCGCCGGTTACCGCGACGGTTACGGGCTGCGGCCGGTGGTCAGATTCCAAGAAGAACTGGATAATATGGAACGGAAATACGATGCCGATTTAGGACCGGACCCGGCCAATGGGCCCTGTCGTGAGTCGGCCATACGGCTGATCAACAAAGTTCGTGAGCGCGAATACTCCAGCTTAGATGCTTTTCGGCAAGACTTGATGGAACATCTGGATGCCGTAGCTGAGCGCAACGCCAACCTGCCGGAATTAGAGCGATCGCAGGAGGCGTGGAATGAGGCGCTTGGCTGGTTAAAAGAAGACTACTGGCGGCGATTTATCTTTGACCCCGAGACAGAACTGGACAAGTTCGACCCGTAAACAGGCTGACCTAAGTTAAATATGTGAAGATTGGGTGCGGATTTCCGAACCTAAATTCCTTCATACACTCGAGAAGATACCTATGCTCATCAGCAAAGTGGCAACTTTACAGGACAATTCGGCCCACGGGGAAGATAGCTATCTAACCCGAGATTTAGGGGATAATGGTTTCTTGGACGTGGTAATGGACGGCGTCACCGGCCACGGCGGCGAGGAAGCAAGTCGCACGTTAAAAGAGGCCCTCACCGACGCGACCATTACCTCTTTGAACGATGTGGAGGAAATTCTACACAGCATAAACGAAGAGTTTTATCAAATTGGTGGTGGCCGGTTTTTGCTGACCACCATCTCTGCTGCCTTGTTCATCGGTGGCAATCTTGAGGTTATCGGGGCGGGAGATAGCCCAATTTTTATTGTGGGACCAGACTCGCATCAGCAACTCGCCGGACGTGTGGGCGGCTTCCTCCACGTTGGCGTGGCCCGGGCCATCGGCGCTGGCCCGGAGTTGAACGGTCTTGCCAGGGCACAGGTCGAGGCGCAACCAGGGCATCGCTTGGTGTTGGCGACCGACGGCTTGAGCGACAACATGCTGATTGAAGACCTAGCGGATATGGTGCGTCAGGCGGCTTCGCCGGAAGATGCGGCCCAAAACATAAACCAAACCATAGAGCGTTATCTACAGGAGGGCAGGTTGCCCGAAAGGTTGGGCCGACGATTCCGGCATGACGACCGAACCGCTATTTTCCGGTTCTTTGACCCGGTTTCCTAATTATTCATCCACTTGCGCACGTTATGTCATGCTCTGAAATTAATCAACCTGCAGCCCATCCCGTGTTCGATCTATTCCAACTCTAGCAAACCAAATTAGAGTTAAGTATCAACTGGTAAATACCAACCAGTAGACATCCACCAGTAAGCATCATCCAAGGTGAGAACGGCACGGCTTGTCCAGAAGACTAAGCGGGTCTCAGCATAAGACTCGGGATAATCCGATCTCTGGCCCCTTGTAGCAAATTTGGGAAGTTGCTAAAATGCAGCCGCTTGGCTTCCCTTGAGTTGCAAGGAGTTGCTGGGGGACTGCTCGCCTTCTCCTGATTTTCAAACCGTTTGGGCGTAGATAAGGCGGCTATACTAGTATTACAACGACGGATTACCAAATATTTCGTCTTCCCCTTCGTATTCGGCTGCCAGCGGGCTATCGCGGTAGGCTCATCGCATCACGTTATTAGGTTCAAATCATTCTCGAAAATCGCCCTGCCAGAGGAACCGTCGTTGTAATACTAGGGACTTGCTTGTAAAGGAGCTTAAGTAGTGGCAAAAATTAAGGTTGCGATCATTGGCGTGGGGAACTGTGCTTCTTCGCTTATTCAGGGCATCCACAAATATGTGGAAGTCCCCGAGGACGAGGATGTCCCTGGGCTCATGCACACCAAGATCGGCGACTATCGAATTGAAGATATCGAGGTGGTGGCCGCCTTCGACGTGGACGAGAACAAGGTTGGGAAAGACCTGTCGGAGGGGATTTTCACCAAACCCAACAATACGCTGAAATTTGCCGATGTGCCTCGGATGGGCGTAACCATCGAGCGCGGCATGACTCACGACAGCATCGGCAAATACGTAGCGCCGCTGGTCAAGAAGTCCAACCATCCCACGGCCAACATCGTGGGGATTCTCAAAGAACGTGAAGTCGACGTGGTCATAAACTACTTGCCAGTCGGTAGCGAAGACGCCACCAAATGGTACGTAGAGCAAATTTTGAACGCCGGATGCGGCATGGTCAACTGCATTCCCGTGTTCCTGGCCAAGGAGCCGTATTGGAGGGGCAGATTCGAGGAAAAGAACCTGCCTATCATTGGTGACGACATCAAGTCCCAAGTAGGGGCAACAATTCTGCACCGGGTGCTCACCCGACTGTTCGAGGACCGAGGCGCGGAAATAGACAATACCTACCAGTTGAATTTCGGGGGTAACACCGATTTCTTAAACATGCTGGAGAGGGAGCGGTTGGTATCAAAAAAGATATCCAAAACCGGTGCCGTCACTTCCCAGATGTCGGAACAGATTGACCCGGATAATATCCATGTGGGTCCCAGTGATCACGTGCCTTGGCTGAACGACCGCAAGTGGTGCTATGTACGATTGGAAGGAACAGTGTTTGGCGGCGCTCCCGTGAGCTTGGAATGTAAGCTGGAAGTCTGGGACAGCCCCAACTCAGCCGGTGTGGTGGTGGACGCAATTCGCTGCGCCAAACTCGCCCTAGACCGGGGGATTGGCGGGGCGATAACCGGTCCCAGCGCCTACTTTATGAAGTCCCCGCCGGAGCAGTTCACTGACGACGTAGCAAGGGACATGGTGGAGAAGTTCATCGTAGGTGAGGGAGCCCCGACGGTTTAGCAAAAGCCCCGAAGGTTTAGTTGAGTAAGACAGGTCCGGTTTCTTGCTGCCCATTACCCGGCGGCGGGGTGACTGGCGGAGTAACTGATTGAAAATCGCCATGGTGTGTCCATACGATTTCACCTGGCCGGGCGGTGTCACCGCCCATGTTGGGCAACTGGCCCGTGAAATGGGAAGATTGGGGCATGAGGTGCAAGTCTTGGCTCCCCACTCCCCATCCCGCGAGGCCCCAGACATTGAGCAGTTCATTCCATTGGGCCGGTCCGTTCCGTTGCCCAGCGGTGGCTCCATAGCCAGAGTGTGTTTGTCTTGGTGGCTTCTACCAAAGGTTCGTGACCTGTTGCGCCGGGAAGAGTACGATATTATCCACCTTCATGAACCCATGGCTCCGATACTGCCGTTATGCGTGTTGGAGTTCTCCAATGCGGTCAACATAGGCACCTTCCACGCTTCTTACAGCCACCAGCGCCTCTACACATTTACCCACCCGATTATCAAACGCTGGCACAAGCGGCTTCACGGTGGCATTGCGGTATCTCCCGCGGCATTAAGGTATGTTAACAACGCTTTTCCCGCGGATTATAAGATTATTCCCAACGGGATCGACGTCGATCATTTTTCGAATCATCGCGAGCCATTCCCTCAATTTCAAGATGGTAAAACAAACATCCTATTCGTTGGGCGTCTCGAGAAGCGCAAAGGGTTAAAATACCTGCTCGAAGCCTACAGCAAGCTCAAATGGGACTTGCCTGACATCCGGTTAATCGTCGTTGGACCAGGACAACCGGACCGAGACTCTTTCCGGATTCTTGGTGCCCGCAGTCTGCAGGACGTGGAGTTTGTCGGCAAAGTTTCCTACGATGACCTCGCCCGCTACTACGCCACAGCAGACATATTCTGTTCCCCGGCGACCGGCGCGGAGAGCTTCGGCATTGTGTTGCTGGAGGCAATGGCCTCGGGCAAACCGGTGGTGGCGTCGGCAATAGAAGGATATAAAGGAATCTTGACTCACGATCAAGAGGGCCTGCTTTTCCCGCCCAAGGATTCCGATGCCTTGGCCGATACCTTGGGACTGCTGATAAGAAATCCCGAAATCGCCCGGTGTTTGGGCGATGGCGGACGCAAAACAGTGGAGCAATACCGCTGGTCCGTGGTCGCTTCCCAAGTGGCTGAATACTACGAAAATTGCATGAGATCCACCGATGGCATTTCCGGGTCGCGAGCAAATTAGGTCCGCCGTACTCCAGTACGTTGAGCTTCCCGGTGCCCGCTTCCTGCGTGCCCTGAGGTTTACTCCCAACGGCATCACCCTCCTTGGCTTCGCCGTCACTGTCGTGGCCGCTTGCTTCGTCGGCTTTGGTTGGCTGCTGGCCGGGGGAATAATCTTCTTGTCGGGAAGCGCCTTGGACTTGATGGACGGCGCATTGGCCCGACTCACCGGGACCGACAGCTCCTTTGGCGCATTGCTGGACTCGGTCTTCGATAGGTTGGGGGAAGCCGCTCTGTTCCTAGGCTTGGCCGTTCACGCAGTACAGGGCGACTTCAGTGACAATTACCGCCTGTTTTTCGTGATGGTGGTTCTCCTTGCCCTAATATTTTCCCAAGTCGTTAGTTACCTGCGAGCCAGGGGAGAAGGACTTGGGGTATTCACCCGCGCCGGGATCATGACCCGACCGGAAAGAGTGGTGCTGTTGGGGATCGGCTTGCTAGTAAACCAAGTAGAGTGGTTCTTGCTAGCCATCGCCGTAGTGTCCTGCGTTACATTATTTCAAAGACTGCTCACCATTCGGGGAATGTTGATAAAAAACGGTTAACCCGATCTTTAACCGCATTTCAACGACTGATTACTATTCAGGCATAGTTGATCAAAAACGGTTGACCCCATAGCTCACCGGCATTCCTCGGCAAATTCTGGTATGCTAGCCGAGCCTAAACTAAAGGGCACATTTATAGCACTAGGCCATGATTTCAGATCATGTGAGTGGCTTAACAGTGCCAATCCCCAAAACCGATCTTCAGAACTGCTTTTTAGGTTGGAGCATGACGCATGACTCAACAACCCTTCATCTCCGATCAGGACAAGGCACAGCTAAAACGCACTTTCCGCAAGGACCTGAATAAGGACGTTTACCTGCGGCTCTTCACCATGCGTCCGTCACCGGTGACAATTCCGGGTCGAGACTGCCGCTACTGCGTCCAAACCCAACAACTGATGGAAGAACTATCGGCCTTGTCACCCAAAATTCACCTAGAGACCTTCGACTTTTATCAAGACAATCAGGTCGCCAAGGATCATGGCGTGACCCGCATTCCTGCGATAGAGTTAAGCACTGAGTCGGGCACCGAGTTGGGCGCAGAAGTAGCTTCCCGCTTGAAGTTCTATGGCATACCATTGGGTCATCAATTGGCCACCGTGGTTGAAGACATTAAGACCATCTCCCGAGGCGTCAGCCCCCTAACGATGGACAGCCGAAAAAACTTACGGCGATTGAATAAGCCGGTTCACATTCAGGTATTCGTTACGCCGACTGATACGTATAGCCCGGGTCAAGCCAGGCTCGCTCATGCCTTCGCTCTGGAATCTCCCCAAATCACCGCCGACGTGATAGAAATGCAGGAATTCCCCAGGCTGGCCCAGACCTACAACATACGGTCGGTGCCGGTGACCATCATCAACGAATTGACGAGACTGGAAGGAGTGGCCGGGGAAGATCAGTTGCTGGAGAAAGTGCTGGAAACCGGCGTTGCTCAGCCTGTGGTTGATGAGGACAAAAAAAGTTAATCGTAACCATCAATTTTCCGGGAATCTCCGGGAATCTAGCCAGGAAATGGAGTCGGCAAACATGCCGGATGGCAAACACCGGATGGCGAACAAATGTCAAAATCGCAGGATGCGTAGCACCCCTGCGACACCTAGCTGGAACTACAAATCAGGACAGGAGAAATTAGGTTGCCCAAAGAGATTAACGCAGATATGAACGGTCAAGGACTCCGTGTGGCGGTGGTGGTGGCAAGATTCAACGAAGTGATCACCCGTTTGCTTCTTAACGGAGCATTGGATACCCTGGCCCGCCACGGCGTGCGGGACGACGACATCTCTGTCGCATGGGTAGCCGGTTCGTTCGAGTTACCCGTAGTAGCTAAATCTCTGGCTAAGAACGGCAGGTACGACTCGATCATATGCCTTGGCGCAGTCATACGTGGCGAGACGAGTCACTACGACATGGTTGCAGGACAAGCGTCCAGGGGCATCGGCGCCGTGGGCATGGAGACGGGGATTCCCACAATATTCGGCGTCCTGACCACCGAGAATATGGACCAAGCTATAAACCGCGCTGGCGGCAAGTCGGGGAACATGGGCAGCAGCGCAGCAGCCACGGCCATTGAGACCGCACGGCTGATTCAGGCGATAAATACAGGTTAAACAGCTATCAGCTATCAGCTATCAGCTATCAGCGCTGGACGTATTCCTCAACACTGCGATTGATTCAAGGTTGACTTAGTTAGGGTAATAGGCACCTCGTGGATCAATGCTGAAAGGCGAACGCTGATAGTTAGATCTCGGAGGGCGTAATGAAATTCGGCGTGACGATTCCCAACAACTGGGGAGTGGATGATCCCAAGCAGGTCTTGGCCTTGGGCCCTTTGGCCGAGAATTTGGGCTACGATTCCCTGTGGGTTATGGACCACCTATTCAACACCGGATACATCCGGGAACGCCTTGAAGACAAGCCCTATTACCATCCCATGTCCACCCTTTCCTACCTGGCGGCGACTACGTCCCGGGTAATGTTGGGGACATCGGTGCTAGTCTTGCCCTATCACAATCCCGTGGAACTGGCCAAATACGCTGCAACGTTGGACCAGATTTCAGGCGGCAGGGTGATCTTGGGCGTAGGCGTGGGGGCGATGACCGAGGAGTTCGAAGCCTTGGGCATTCCCATACGTCAGAGAGGATCTTTGACTGACGAATGCATTGCGGTCATGAAGGAGCTTTGGACCAGCCCCAACCCTAGCTATCACAGCAAGCGCTGGAATTTCGACGACCTGCTGTTCTCGCCCAAACCATTGCAGAAGCCCCATATTCCTTTGTGGATCGGCGGTTCTAGCCCCGGAGCGTTGCGCCGCGCCGGCAACAGCGGTGACGGTTGGCACCCGACCGGCCTTTCTCCTGAGGATTTCAGCCTGGGCCGCCAAGAAATTGGACAGCAAGCCAAGGCGGCGGGACGAGACCTAGACGCTATCACCATGTCAATGCGGGTAGAGGTTGAGGTCCACGGGGCACATTCCAGCGCAAGAGCGGCAAGCAGCGCACGGATTGCTGGTGATGACCCTGGGCAGATGATTGCCGCCTTGGAAGCCTACCAAACCGCTGGCATCGAACATGCGGTCCTGGCTTTAAATTCGGGTGACATTCCGTCCATCACAGCATTGATGGAGCGTATCGCGCGGGACGTAATTCCCCACTTCAGGTAGATCTCACCGTTGATTACCACCTTCACCACTTCTCCCCCGCTCCTGGTCAGCGACGAACTCATTAATAGCGGCCCAATTTTGGCGCAGAATCGCTAGTTCTCGCTGGTCCGTTTCAGACTGCCCATAGTGGGAGGTTTGGAAGGCATCTATGATTCTGGCCACAGGCTCCCTGGGCAACAAGGCCCGGATTGCGCTCTGGTGTTGCTTGGGCGTCTCCCAATCCCACCTTGGTCGGCCCATTGTTTCCGCCACCTCTAGAAACCGGTGATAGAACTCCCTAGGGTTGGTTGGGTCGGTTGCTTTTGCGGCCCTTCGGCCAACCACCGGCGAGAAATTATTCCACCATCCGGCCAGCAGATCGCTGAGGTCCCGGTTTGCCCGGCTCCAGCTGAACAAAGATTCACGGGTTTCTTCGACCAAACCTGGGCTTCGCAGATTTCTTCTGAACCTAAATACCCGGTAAAGTATCCATCCGGCGACGCCAAACAACAGGGCTAATGCGAGCCATTTCAAGGCCCCCAGCCAAATTGAAGGGGGGCCGTCGTCGTTTCCTCTTTCTTCAACAACCTGGCCTTGGAACTCGCTTATTTGAAACTGGGCTTGCTCTAGGCCGGATAGGTCGCCAACACCGAACCAGCTGGCGATCCAATGGGCCAGACTGACCAGTAGACTGGCCAAGGCGCCCATGGCCAGGAAAATCGGTTCCAGCACCAAGTAGGCCACGTCAACTATCGACCTTGCGGCATTTCCGGTAAAATCATCCAGCCCACCCATACCAAGAGCGCCGATCAGCAAGGCCAGCAAGATAACCCCACCTACACTTACGCCGATGGGCAACCACCAACTCGTCCCCATTTCCTGGGTTTCACTAACCTCCCAGGAAAAGCGTGCCAGGGAGAGACCGGCCAGACCGACAGCGAAGAAGCCTACAGCCAAATAGGGGCTGAGATCGTATCCGGAGCTGGCTGCGCTGGTCACGACGGCCACGAGCAGAGCGACCAGCCCCCAACGAAAGGAACCGCGTAGGCTTTCCAGAGAAATCTCGTCATAGGCGATGGTGGCCCCCCGCCACCAAAGACAGATATAGAACAATATTCCTATGGTCAGCGCCGCGATGGTGCGGGCATCGCCGTCGATTAGATCGTTCAATGACCCGGGACCGGGCCCGGCATGCAGGTAGGATAGGACAAGTAGAAATACTATGCTTACGGCCAAGCCGATCACGCCTCGGAGGCTGCGGCTGTAAGGCAATGATTGAACCCAAACCGATAGGAAATAGGATGACAGTAACGCCATGCAAACCAGCCAAATCGGCAGACCGGCCTCCGGCAACCGAATCGCTGCTGCCGCCACGGATATGGCGAAAAACAATGCGCAGGTCTCTAAAAATAAGCCTACCCCGGTAACTGCGCTAGTCCGCCAGAACTGGCTCATCCGCCTCCATTGATCTCATTCGAGAAGTCTGGCGAGAAGTCTGGCGAGAAGTCCGGCGAGAAGTCCGGCGAGAAGTCAGCCGAAAACTTAGCCGAGATACCGGGCAATTCGTCGAGAACGTCGCCGACGAAATAAATCTGCGCACCGAGTAAATCGGTCTCAGGCTGCCCGTCGCCAGCGTAGAGTACCAGCACTCGGTAGCCTTGTTCCTTCATTTCCCTGACTTCATTAATTATGGATTCAGAGAATATGGACGTCACCAGCACAACGGTGGAGCCCGGCGGCAGCGAGCTACGCTCGTTTTTTAGGACGCCGGGCAATGTGGTTACAGCAAATGGTCCCGCCGTGGCCAGGGCCTCCAACACAAGTGTTATCTGCGAAGGTGACGCGCCTAGTGGCACACTTATGTACCTTGCTGTGAAAGTAGCCACAGCGTTGCTGACCAAGCCAAATGAATAACCCCGACGGGCGGCGTAGCTTGCCACCGATGCCGCCACCGTAACCCCACGCTCAAACAAGCGTCGGTTGCTTGATTCCCATGGATGCTCACTGGTAGTAGCGTTCAGGGCCACCAGCACGTTTAGCGAAATCACCGGCTCGAATATCTTGGTCTGCAAGCGGAAAGAACGGGCGGTGGCCTTCCAGTCTATGTGCTTCATGGGGTCGGTTGGTTGGTATTCTCGTTGGCCAGCGATACGGCTATTATCCGAAAATAAGGGCCGCATTCCCCTTCCTTCGCCTAAAGGGTTTTCGGAAGGCAAGTCCAGTTGCTCCAACTCTACCACCCGGGGGTATACCAGCAGATGCTCCATCTCTTCGAAATGTGCTTCGCCCATGCTAAAACCGAAGATATCGCCACTTTGGACCCTTACCGGTCCAATCCGGTAGAAGCCCCTTGATGCGCATTTAAGGTTGTACTTCCAGGTTACCTTCTGGAAGGGCAACAAGGAGGTCGTGATGGTGTGCTGACGGGTCCCCGCTATGCTATTCGTTCGGAGGTTGGCACCGGCTAATTCCAAGCCTTCCGGAAAAGTATCGTGGATATCCACCCAGATCATGGGCAGCAACTTGTCGTTGGATAGCGTAACGGAGTATTCCAGCGTGTCCCCGATGAATGCCCGGTGCCGGTTAAGCGACCGGGAGTGGCGGACCCGGCGAAAAGCGTAGCGGTCCCAAATCTTGATGGTTAGCCAGATTAGCACGACCAGAGAGCCAACGACGAGCAGTAGGCGTTCGCTGGTCAATAACCCGATTAGGACCAGCAGGCCACTGACCAATATCCACAGTTCGTTTAGCACGGGACGTTTAGCACGAGTCACCTAGTATTACAACGACGCTTTCTCAAATTGGTCAGTTTTGGGGCAGAAATCGCTTCGCGGAACGCAAGACCACAAAGCTGTCAGCCCACGCGCCTAACAGCCATGAAGAGGTGCTCAAGGCCCCTTTTTTGTGATCCGTCGTTGTAATACTAGCACGGAGATGGTTGGTCTACACCGGCACAGGGATTTGATCGAGTATCTGGACTATGGCGTCTTCGGTGGTGCGCTCTCTTAGCCGGGCCTGGGATTTGAGGATCATCCGGTGGCCCAGAGTGTATGGAGCAAGCAACTTGATGTCGTCGGGAGACACGTAGTCACGCCCTTGAATCGCCGCCATGGCCTGACTGCACCGGTAGAGGCCCATACTGGCGCGGGGACTGGCGCCCAATTCTACGTCCGGATGGGAGCGCGTAGCTTGCACAACCTGGACCAAGTAGTTGCGCAACACCGGGTCGACGTAAACACTGCGGACGGCAGTCTGATGTTCGACAATTTCCTGGCTTGACGCCACCGGTTGTAAATTGGCCAGCGGGTCTGACGACTGGAACCGGGCAAGCATATCCTCTTCTTCCGACTCTTGAGGGTAGCCCAATTTGATGCGCAGCAAAAATCGGTCAAGTTGGGCTTCGGGCAGGGGGAAGGTGCCTTCCAGCTCAATGGGATTTTGGGTGGCGATGACCAGGAAGGGGGCTGGCAACGTTATTGTGGTGTTGTCCACGGTCACTTGGCCCTCTGCCATGGCTTCCAACAAAGCGGACTGGGTGCGTGGAGTAGCCCGGTTGATCTCGTCGGCCAGCACTACCTGTGCAATTATGGGGCCGGGACGGAACTCGAACTCGCTTGATTTCTGGTTGTAAAAGTGAATTCCGGTAATGTCCGAGGGCATCAAATCCGGTGTGAACTGAATGCGTCGGAAGGTGCAGTTAATCGAGTCGGCCAAAGAACGGGCCAGAGTGGTTTTGCCAATGCCGGGGACATCTTCGATTAGAATGTGACCACCGCTCATGATGCCGGCCAAGCACATCTCGATCACATGCGCTTTGCCGACCAACACCTGCTCCACATTGGTCCTAACCTTTTCCGCAACCTGGGCTACGGTACTGAGCGCAGTCGATTTTGAGGTCGTAGGTTGAGTCATTTATGCTGCCATCTGCTTTAGCATTACTGGGAGCGATGTTCGGCAACCCGATGATCCCCAACGGGTGATCGCCAACCCGGTGATCGCGAACCCGGTGAACACCAACAGAGTGAAGTCGCCTCACGCCCGATTATTCAACCCTTCCTCGGCCTCTCGAAGGTCCTTAAATGAGTCTACACTTCGCCAAAATGCCCGGGACTCGTAGGCTGATATTCTACCGGATTGCGCCAATTCGGGGAATGTGCTGGTCTCGTGGTCTCCCAACTCCGGCAACTCGGCAGTAATGTCCGGTTCCAAAATATAGACGCCGCCGTTAATCCAATGAGGCATCTCAACTTTTTCCCGGAAGGCGATCACGTCTCCCGACTGGTTCATTTCCACCAACCCGTAGGGGCTGACCATGGGTACGACCAACAGTGTAGCCAGGTGAGCCGGATTGGCGGCGATTTTTGCATGATGGCTCTTCAACAAAGCCCGAGGGTCTTCAAATGTGACTATGTCTCCGTTCAAAACCGCCACCGGCCCGGAGTTCTCGGGCACCTGGGAAAATCCCTTCCGGATTGCTCCTCCACGGCCTAGAGGCGAGTCTTCCACACTGTAGAAGGCCCGTATCCCGAATTTGCCGCCATCGCCAAAATGGTCCTTGATAGCTTCCCAGCGGTACCCGGCCAGAAAGACAACATCGGTCACATCAATGGCTTTTAGCCACTCAATCTGGCGTTCCAGAATGGGTTTGCCACCGACGGGAACCATGGGCTTGGGGAGGTTGTCGGTTAGAGGCCGAAGCCGTTCCCCTTGACCGCCAGCCAGAATCAATGCGTACATGCGTTAATATTCCTATTGCTGGTGAACTGGGCAAACCAGCGGAGCATTAGCATAATATAACTACCGTCGAACGGATAGTCCAACAGGTTCATCAATAAATCAGTCGGCGACTTACTCTCTGCGGTTTACTCTTCCATGCCCAAGGCGAAGCGTATTGCGTCTTCAACGGCCTGTAGTTGAGGCAAATCCAAGCTACCAATTCGCTCTACAAGACACCATTTGCGCTCCGTTATGATGACGTCCAGATTAACGACTGAGGATCTGGACAATCCCTCTTCAGGCCCTAGGACAACCTCTGTGTTTAAACCCCGTCTGCGCGTGGTGAGAGGCGACATGATGATGAAATTCCGGATAGGGTAAGCGCCGTCTCGAGACAACAACAACACGGGCCGGCGGCCTGATGGCTGTGGTAAGTCAGCCCACCAAATCTCGCCTCGCTGCATCACTCTGCTCCGTGATCCCAAGGGTATGCAGATAACACCGCTTCCGAAGAAGCTGCGAGCCAGCCCAATTCTTCATCAGTCTCGGGCATCTCCCGGTAAGCACGTGTGTATTCCCGGTCTCGCTCTTCCCGCAGCTTTTGCTTCAGCAAGGCACTGGCAGCCCGGCGGAAGAACTCGCTACGGCTTTCTCCGGTTAGCTCGCGTTCCTTTTCTACCGCCCGAAGAACATCATCAGGAAGGCTGATCGCAATCTTAGCCATAATGCTATCCATAATTAAATTCGGTATCATACTGTGATCATACCATAGTATGACTTTAATGGAACTGGATTCTCTCGAAGGATACCCTCCATGTCCGTGTCCGGCTTATGTTTCCATAGTCATAACTATGGTCATAATTAATGGTGAGAACATGCGGACTATCACAGCGTCGGAGTTCAAAGCTAAATGCCTACAAATCATGGATGATGTTGCGGCGACGGGTGAACCTGTGGTGATAACCAAGTACGGTGTCCCTGTAGCCCAGCTAACACCGGTCAGGCACAAACCTGAATCCCTCTTCGGAGCCATGAGGGGCTCGGTTACTTAATAGGGGACATCATGTCCCCTATCGACGTGCAGTGGGAGGCCGAGGGTGAGTGAACCGTGCGTTCTCGACACTCATTCTCTTGTTTGGCTTGTGGAAGGGGATCCGAGTTTGGGCCGAAATGCCAGGGAATTGGCCCAAGCCGCGCTCCAAGCAGACGAACTTACGGTATCGGCAATCTACTTCTGGGAGATCGCCATGCTCGTGAGGTCAGGGCGCCTAACCCTATCCGTACCGACAGCCGAATGGCAGCGGAGGACGCTGGAACTGGGAATCCTCGAAGCGCCAGTGACGGGACAAATCGGAATTTTGGCAGGGGAGTTAACCGGCTTGCCGGGGGATCCGGCTGACCGCATGATCACCGCGACGGCCATAGAGCGCTACGCAACCTTGCTTACGGCCGACCAGCGCATTCTTGGGTGGGAAGGGAGCCTAAGTCGTCACGACGCTCGTAATTAACACTTTAGCGCAAAACCCGGTTGGGGGTGGTTAGAATTTTGTGGTTGCCCGGCCTGTCTGGAAACCGGAATTCTTATGATTACGTGTACATAGATCAGAGTTTGGCTGCCCGGCCTGGATTCGAACCAGGGATTTCAGCTCCAAAGGCTGACGTGCTACCCCTACACCACCGGGCAATGAAGCGGGTCGAAGTTGGATATCAGGGCTAGGGTTGCCCATGTCGAGTTGGCCCACCTATATTCTGCGATGCTCGGCGGAAAGCGTCAAGGGGGCTGCGGATCGAACCCGCTAAATTTCCGGTTCCAAGTCGCTGCTTCAGTCACCCGAAATGACACCGTCGAGATGACCTATCGAGTTGACACGGCCGAGATGGCACCGAAGACAAACTGGCTGATATAATGCCGCCATGAATAAACTGCGCATAGCCCTTCTGCATGTGGCACCGAAACTCAATCAGATCAGCCACAACCGTATCCTGCTTGAGTCCGCACTCAAGGTTGCGGCGAAAGAGGGTGCCCAGTGGGCGATTACCCCGGAACTATCGGTGTCGGGTTACCTGTTTGAAAAAGACATCGGGACGGACTGGATCCTACCCCAGCCAGACCCCTGGATGCAGAGTTTCTGTGGATTGGCAAAGGCGTTAAACATCACGGTATTCCTTTCCCACCCAGAGAGGGATTTAGCCAGGGATTTGGCGTCGGAACAGCTCTACAACTCGGTGTTCGTCATAAACCGGCAGGGAGAAATCGTCGGCAAGCACCGGAAAATCAAGACTCTGCATGGCGCGGAGGGCTGGTCCAGCCCCGGTTGGGAAATAGAACCCGTAGATGTCGACGGCATCAAGGCGGGAGTTCTTATCTGCGCCGACGCTTACAAGAACGATATAGCCCAAGTGCTAAAGGATAAGGGCGCACAGGTGTTGGTGTCGCCGTCTGCTTGGGGTCCAGGCGAATGCGCTCCCGACGGAGAATGGGTGCAGCGCACTCGCGACACTGGCCTGCCTTTGATGGTATGCAACCGTTCCGGCGGCGAGGGCGACGACTTGGACTACAGCGTTGCCGAGAGCGTGGTTGCTCATGGTGGGGAGACGTTATTGATGGCGACCAGCACGCGGTCGGTGGTACTTTCCTTTGACTGGGATATGGACGATGGGAAACTCCTGTCGTCGGAATTCAAGAAAACCTATTTGTAGCATGGCACAAGGGACGCTAAGCCCCTACCTTCGTCTCGGCTACTGACCTAACACTACGAAAAGCCCGACTTTAGCGGTCATTCTCCTCAAACCCCCGGGTTTCCAGAAAGCGGCGCAGTATCAAAGCCGCCGCCGCTTCGTCTACGGACCCCTTGTCCCGGGAAGGCTCCCTTCCAGCGTCCCGCAACAAGCCCTCGGCCTCCACCGACGTAAACCGCTCATCCACGATGTATATCGGCATGGAGGTTTTCTTGCGCAAGGCGCGGACGAAACCCGCAACTTTCTTGGCTTGAGGGCCCACCTCTCCCTCCTGGCTGTAGGGCACTCCTACGACGAAGCCTTCTATGCTGCGGTCTTCGGCGATTTCCAAAAGTCGAGTCAAATCTTGTGCCAGCTTGGTCCGTACCAAGTGGCCAGCGGGGATTACCAGGTCCGTCCCGTCGGCGCCCACTGCCAAACCGACCCTACGGTCGCCAAGATCGAGAGCGAGGTATTTCAGGGTTTCACCTGCGTGGTTGTTTCATGGCTGGTTGTTTCAAGGCTGGTTGTTTCATGTTTGATTGATTCATTGCTGGTTCGGGAGCGAGTTGAGTCTGGGAACGGGCGGCACCAGTCTCGCCAACCCCGCTATATTGCCAACGCCGGGAGAGTAACCCTCTAGCAAGCGCCGGCACGCTCTGCTGGGCGTCAAGAAAGGCTCTGTCTCACCAGTTCCGGCACGATGGTCAGCGCTTCGTCCAGCTTCTCGACGTTTTTGCCGCCAGCCTGGGCCATTTCAGGCCTGCCGCCGCCGCCTCCGCCCATCAGCTTGGCAGCCTCCCGGACGATGTTTCCCGCATGGACGCCCCGCTCCACCAAATCCGGCGTAGCCATGGCCACCAGCATTGGATTTCCATCTACCACCGCTGCCAGTACCACCACCGCAGAGGACAGCTTGGCCTTCAAATAATCCCCCATCTCGCGCATGGCATCGGGGCTCGAGGCTGAGGTGCGTCCGGCGACTATCTTGACGCCGTCCACTTCGGCAACCTGACCCAGCAACTGTTCGGCTTCGGAGCGGAGGGAGACCCTCTCCAAAGCCGCCAAGCGTCGCCGAAGGTCTTCGGTATCCTGGATAAAGCTCTCCAGACGTGTCTCCAAGTCGGCTACCGGCGTTTGTAACGTCCGCGACAGGCTCTCCAGCTTTGCCGCCTGGTTAACGAAAAGTTCCTCCGCAGCGCGGCCGGTTACCGCTTCTATACGCCTCATTCCCCCTCCGATGCTGGACTCGCCCAGCACAAAGAGGGTGCCCACCTGACCCGTTGCGGAAACGTGGGTGCCGCCGCACACTTCGACGCTGAATGGGGCTTCCGGTCCTGCGCCATTACTAGAGCCGGACATTGCCACCACTCGCACCACGTCACCGTAGCGGTCACCAAAGAAGGCTAACGCGCCTTCCCGAACCGCCTCGGTATACGTCGTTTCATGGGACTGCACCAGCAGGTTTTCCCGCACCCTGTCGTTGGCCAGACCCTGTACCGAGGCCACCTCGTCGGCGGTAAGTGAACTGACGTGGCTGAAGTCGAAACGCAACCGGTCGGGCGAAACAAATGAGCCGGCCTGACGCACATGGGGACCCAAAACCGATCTCAAAGACGCATGAAGCAGGTGAGTCCCGCTGTGGTTCCGGGAGGCGTCCATACGGCGGGAAGGTTCCACTTGAGCCGCAACCGTCTCTCCTAGGGAAATGTCTCCTTGAGACACCACTCCCTTGTGGACGATTAGCCCAGCCACAGGGCTTTGGGTATCCTCTACGGTAACCACGCCGTTGGGCCCGGTGATGGTCCCGTGGTCGCCCAGTTGGCCTCCGCCCTCGGCGTAGAAGGGGGTTTCTGCTAGAACGATCTCCATTTGCTGACCCTGGGTGGCGACACCAGCCACTTCCGCTCGTCCTGTGCCTGTCGAAGGGCTTGAGCCTGAAGATGGCTCGACCAAAATAGCCGCCACCGTGGTTTCCTGCAGAAGTCCTTCATAACCCACAAAGGAAGAGCGGTCCAAGCCCAGACTCTCGTAGGCGGTGACCACCTCCATGCTGCCGGTAAAGCCGTGGGCAGAACGGGACTTCTCCCGCTGTGAAGCCATCTCAAGCTCGAAGCCCTCCATATCTACGTCGAGGCCGTGTTCCCGGGCCATTTCGGCGGTAAGCTCAGGGGGGAAACCGTAGGTGTCAGAAAGAACAAAAGCCTCTCTACCAGAAATCGTGGTTGGCCAGGCTTCAAACAGAGCCATTGTCCCGTCTGGGTCAAGTTGCTCTTCGGGAAACTCTTTGACGCCTGCAGCCGCCCGAAACGCCTCCCGCGCCCGAAAGGAAACCAGCTCAGCGGCAGTTTCTTCACCGATCTGTTCATCCGGATTTGAGTCTGGGTGACTGGAAACGAAACCATATTGCTCCAAAACTGTCGGCGCATTGTCTGGTCCAGGGTTTCTGGTCTTCGAAAACTCAATAACTTCCCGAATTGCGCCTCCGTGGAAAATTCGGTATTTGATCATACCGTCGAGAATGCCGGTACCTCGCGCAAAGGTCTCCCCAAACCTCTCCTCTTCCAAGCGGATCACCCGCAGGATAAAGTCGTGGTTTTCCCGCAACTCCCGGTATACGTCCCGGAAATGGGGCAGAACCGTTTCCGCTACTTGGGCCAAGAAGAGCCCATTCAGGCCGAGCCTGCGTCCGTAGCGTATGGCCCGACGGATGACCCTCCGCAGCACGTAACCCCGGCCTTCGTTGCCGGGCACCACACCGTCCCCTATCAGGAAAGACGCGGCCCGAGCGTGCTCCGCCACAACGCGCAGAGCAAAATCGGTGTCTATGTCGTCACCGTAGGTCTTCCCAGACAGTCGGCAGGCTTCGGCAATGATCGGCTGGAACAGGTCTGTTTCGTAGATGTTGTCCTTCCCCTGAAGGATCACAGCGGCCCGCTCCAGCCCCATGCCGGTATCCACGCTGGGCGCTGGCAGAGGCACCCGGGTGCCTTGGGTATCCTGGTAGAACTGCATGAAAACCAAGTTCCAAAGCTCCACAAACCGCTCACAGTCGCAGTTTGGATGGCAACCGGGTACGTCCGGGAATCCCGATTTGGCGCCAGCGTCCCGGTCTGCCCGCAAGATCACGGTCAAGTCGTCCGGGGAGAACATATCCTTGCAGCCTTTCGCCCGTCCACCGTCGTAGTGGATTTCCGAGCAAGGGCCGGTGGCGCCCTCGTTGCCAGCGGGCCCCCACCAGTTATCGCTATCGCCGTAACGGTAGATTCGCTCTTCAGGCACTCCGACTTGATCCCGCCAAATCCCGAAGGCGTCTTCGTCATCTAAGTGAATAGTAACGAATAGCCTTTCTGGGTCCAGGCCGAACTTTTTAGTCACCAACTCCCAAGCGAATGCTATGGCGCCTTCTTTGAAGTAGTCGCCGATGCTGAAGTTGCCCAGCATCTCAAAAAAGGTCAGGTGCTTGTGGTCTCCTACCTCGTCGATGTCGGTAGTGCGAAAACTCTTCTGGCTGCTGGTCATTCTGACCCTCGGCGGGGTCTGCTCGCCGGTAAAAAAGGGCTTGAACGGCACCATACCGGCGCTGGTGAACAACAATGTTGGGTCCCCCGACGGTATCAACGACGCGCTGGGCATATGGAGATGCCCGTTTTCCTCAAAAAACCCGATGAATAAATCTCGAATCTCGTTGCCGTTCATTCCCTATCCCATTCGTCGCTATGACTTGCTTTAAATTCGGTGTGAATGCGCCCGGATGGCGTGTTTGGAATTGTAAGCCAACCCCAAAGGAGGGTCAATTGGGCGCCTATGCGAACTAGAACCGATTTCTGGATGCCGTTTGAAAGTACCTATACACAAGCATCAACAATCGACAGGATCAGGTGCACGTGCATCTTGACCCCTTCCCGGCATCACTTTACAATCGAGAGGGCAGGGAATTTTCTTGGGGGGCGTAGATGGACTCCAGCATTATCGGCAAGATAGACAAGGCCAGAAAATACGCAGAAGAAAAGGACCGAGTCGCTATTACGAGTCTGAAATCCACGTTTCAGGGCAATCATAATCAGTATGAAGTTGAGCTAGAGGCTGGCAATTGGAGTTGCCAGTGTCATTTTTTTAGCACACGGGGTGTTTGCAGCCATATCATGGCTCTCCAGCGAATGCTGGAGGATATGCTTGCTTCCCAACGCCAGGCCGTTCAAGCAATTTAGTCTTCCCAACGGAGCGCGGCCCGGACACTTTAGTGGCTCTGAGAAAGCCGTGTGGAGCGACCCGCTGATACTACGGAGCGTTTCTACCCCAGATTGGCGATTGCAGGTCGTCGCCCATCAGTAATAAGGTCACGTTCCGGGCAAGCCCTTTCCCGGCGATTTCGACCTGTTGGATGACGCTTAGTTTCAGGTCGGGCAACCTCACCTCCAACAAGTGCCGAATAATCGCTCCATCCGCATCATATCTGTTTGCCTACAGTAATTAATGGCCAAAATTAATGGTCGAAGTTAGTGGCTCCGGTCACCGGCCATTAAATGCACTAGTTGGGACTTGGGCTATCTGTAAATTCACCAGGCCGGTTCACTAAACCGGTCGTGTACCTAGGGTCTTATAAGGCACTGTCGCTCCACTGCCGGGCTCGGTATTCGGCTTATTTGATGTGGTGCCGGTCTTAAACTTCAGCTTCGGGATGAATTCTCCCTCAAAGAAATCCGAACATGTTCCTCGCATTTTCATATTATTGAGCTTTCCGGTTATTGACCTTTCCTAATAGAAGGCACATCAGGGAGCTTGTTTAACATTGACAGCGCAAGGAGTGCAGATTACACTCCGGAATGCTTCAGCGAATAATACTGGGGTCAAAATATTCGGTAGGCGGACCGTTTTTGGAATTCCTGGTAGTGGGCTTAAATCACCGCACTTCCCCTTTGGAAGTGCGGGAAAAGTTAACCCTGACCAAGTCCCAATGTCCCCAAGCTCTACTTGATATGGCAGAGTATGGGGTGCCGGGCGTAATCCTCTGCACCTGCAATCGCTCCGAGTTCTATGCCCTCGAACCGGCCAATAAGGCAGACACCAACCAATCATCAGGCTCCAAATCCGGTGAATCTAGGTCGGGCGAAGACCGGATAAAGCAGTTCTTGGTGAATAGATTCGACGTTTCCCTGTTGGACGTGGACCGGTTTTTATACGTACGCAGGGAAAAGGATTGCGTCCACCACCTATTCCGAGTTGCTTCCAGCCTCGATTCCATGATTCTTGGCGAAGAGCAGATCATCGGTCAAGTCAGGGAAGCCTTTGACGTTGCCGCACAATCCGAAAAACTTCCAAGTTCATTATCGTTCTTGTTCCAGAGGGCATTGCGAGTTGGTAGGCGTGTTCGCCGGGAGACAGGCATCGGCCGGAATGCTCTTTCAGTAAGCAAGGCCTGTGTCGAACTGGCCAAAAATGCTTTGGGCGACCTTAAAGGCCGCCGGGCAATGGTTGTGGGGGCGGGAGACGCCGGAGAACTGGTAGCCCGGATTCTTTCCAAGTCAGGCGTAAAACAGATAACGGTGACCAACCGTACCTACCAACGCGCCTTGGAACTCGCTCAGGGTCTTTCCGGCCAAGCAATTCCCTTCCAAGATTTTCCGGCGGCGCTGCGAGACTCCGACATTGTCATCGGCTGCACCGGTTCCCCTGGATTTGTATTGGACGCCAGCGTCGTGCGCACCGCCATGGAGGCGAGACCGGACAAACCACTATTTTTGCTAGACATTGCCGTGCCCCGGGATATCGACCCGGAGGCTGGTAAAATTGACAACGTGTATCTTCACGATGTCGATGATCTTGAATCGGTTTCGGAAGCCAGCCGGTTGGAAAAAGAGGTAGAAGCCCTCGGGGCCGAAGAAGTGGTGAACAAGGAATCCGAGTTGTTTTTGGACTGGTGGCGCACCCTTCAAGTGCTGCCCACAGTTATCAACTTACGACACAAAGCGGACCAAATACGGGAGAAGGAACTGGGTAAGACCCTTAAACGCCTAAATGGCAAGCTATCTCCCGAAGAGTTGGCGTCCATCGATGCAATGACTCAAGCCATCGTGAAGAAAATACTTCACGAGCCAACAGTCTTCCTGAAAAACCGGCCTTCTCCATCCGATTTGTCCCTTGCCCGAGAACTATTTGGCCTAGCGCCTGAGTTGGCACCAGAACAAAGCCCCCAAGGAATCTCTGAAGAAATCTCCCAAGAGGAGAGCGAATAAGCGCCGGTAAACCCGAGTGCCCTTCGCTGATATTCAATGACTCTGGTTGAGAAATACGCACTTCTGCCCGACGAGATCGACCGGGAAAGCCTAAAAATGGTCGAGGCCAGCCTACCCGACTCCCTGCTCATGTCCGACTTGGAGCGCTACGTAGTGTGTCGAATCGTTAGGGCTGAGGGCGACCCGGAAATCTCTCTCGATGTGGAGTTTAGCAAGGGCGCTGTTGAGTTGGGTATTGCCTCGATCAAAGCGGGTGCAGATGTCGTCACCGACGTGCGGATGGTTGAGGTGGGGATTTCCAAGGCGCTCCTCTCGCGGTCGGGAAATCGCACCATGTGCCAGATAGACACCCCACAAGTGGCCGAGAGGGCGCGGAAAGAAAGCACCACCAGGTCGGTGGCCGCTATGAGGGAATTGTCTCCCCACATAAACGGTGCGGTGGTAGCGGTGGGCAACGCACCAACGGCACTGCTGGCTTTGCTCGACATGGTAGCTGAAGGCTCTGTCAAACCCGCATTGGTCATTGGCATGCCAGTTGGGTATGTCGCCTGCGCCGAATCAAAGGACGAGCTAACACGCAGTAGCGTACCTTACATTACTATTAAGGGACGGAGAGGTGGAAGTTCCGCCGCGGCCGCCACCGTTAATGCTTTGCTTACCCTATGTTTAGAGGGGAGATAAGCCAAAATTCGCGCGCCCTACAAGCGTGATTGGTGGAACTTGTCGGTGGAACTTAGCTATAGAATTCGGCAAAATAAGGACCAAGTTAGAAATATCCGGCAATTCAAGTTCCGGCAAAAAGATTTCGGTAAAGCCTAATCCGGTACATTACAATTCTTAAAAAAGGCAAAGCCCAGAGGGCATGATGCGCACAACCAACGGCTCAGATGGCAACGGCGGCTCAACTTCAAGCAACTCCGATTGGGGTGTGATGTTGATCGCCCACGGTAGCCAGCGTGGTACCGACCGCACCGAGTGCTCCTGCGCCTGGGAGGATTCGGATAATCAACCGCCAAACTGGTGCCTGGAATGTCCGAGCACACCTCAAGGACTTAACCACGCGGCTGGCAGGTTGCGTTCGATTTTGGGATTGACGGAGCCTCAAGTTGTTCTTTCCTGCTTGGAGTTTATCGAGCCATTCCCCAGGCAGGCCATCGAGTTACTCAAAGACCGAGGTTTCCGGAGAGTAGCCCTGGTGCCTTTCCTCTTGGGCAGCGGCAAACACGCTACCCTGGAAATGGAGGAGATCCTTCAGGAAGTCCAAGAGGACGCTCCGGATGTAAGCTTATACCTCGCCAGCGGTTTGGGCACGGACCCCTTGCTGGCCGAGTTGGTGGTTGAGAGGGTCCAAGGGATGGCTGGAGAGAAAGCGTTCCAGCCAGGCGACGGGCACACTTCCGGCGTGGTGTTGGTGAAGGCTGGCACCAAGACAATTTACGACGACTGTGCATGGCTGCGGGAGTTGGGTGAATTAGTGGAAAACCGGCTGGGCCCAGGCTATGCGGTTTCGGTTGCTCAGTCCCACTACGGCGATCCAACCATGGAAGAAGCAACCGAGTATCTTGTAAAAGAAAGACAGGTTTCATCCCTAATGTACGTCCCTTACCTGTTTTTCCCTGGCATAATCCTGAAACGCAACGTCCTAGGCACCATGGCCGCTTTGCAGGAAACCTACCCAAGTATTCCAATGTCGGTCACACCTCCTTTGGGCGCGGACGGCCCAGCCGTAGCGGTGGCCGCCCGGCGGGTGCAGCAACTCTGGACCGAGGCGCAAGCCTAGCACTGGCCTCATTTAGGCGCTTCCATAGAACTAGGCGCTTCCATGAACGCTTTGTTAATGGACCCATGGCGGGTGGAGTCTTACGAGCCGCTCGTGGTGAGCCAATAAAGCACTCCCAACTACTTAGCGCGACTGGCCCAAGATTGTCACCATCTCCAAATAACTCCCCGCCGCCTACGGACCCGGCCCCATTGCGTTATACTAGGTCTATCCAATCCATCTCCCTCCCGGTTTTGAACACCCGGTCTTGAACACACAGAACCATAATCCAAGAATTGGCCCGAATCATTATGAGCACTGATCAGCCACCGCAAAAAAAAGACGAAAGCGACTATAGCCGCCAAACGGTGAATAAGCGGGGCATGCGCACCGGCTACACCACCGGCTCTTGCGCAGCCGCGGCAGCCAAAGCCGCAACCCTGACGCTATTGACCGGCAATACGGTGGAACAGGTCACCATTCACCTGCCCATCGGAAGAGACGTCGCGTTCACCATCCAGCGATGCCAGATATTGGACGGTGGGTCTAAGGTTTTGTGTTCGGTGATCAAAGACGGTGGAGACGATCCGGATGTGACCCACGGGGCCGAAATTTGCACCACTGTCTCCCGTTCCCTGTCTTCATCGCCATTGTTGCAGGGGCGTGTCACAATCACAGGTGGCGTGGGAGTCGGCACGGTGACCCGGCCCGGCACAGGTATTGAGGTTGGCGGGCCCGCGGTGACTCGGGTGCCAAGGCGCATGATTATCGAGTCGATGGAGCAGGCGGCAACCCAGTGCGGACTGGCGTCGGATGCTCCTTTAACCGTGGAGATATCCGTGCCCACCGGCGAGGAGATTGCGCTGAAGACAACTAATTCACGGCTGGGGGTGATGGGCGGAATCTCAATCTTGGGCAGCACGGGAGTAGTCCAGCCCTATTCCACAGCGGCTTGGCGGGCCAGCGTACACCTAGCGATAGACGTAGCTGCTGCTAATAATCTGGACCATTTAGTGCTGTCCACCGGAATCCAAAGCGAGGCATTCACCAAACGCCGCCTTGATTTGCAGGACATGGCATACATCGAAGCTGGCATATTCAGCGGCCCCGCCTTGAAACGGTGCGTCATGCGCGGCATTAGCCGGGCGACACATGTGGGCATGGTCGGCAAGTTCTCAAAGATGGCGATGGGCTACTTCGTTACCCACGTGGCGGGCAACAAGGTGGATACCGAGTTCCTTGCTTCCCTGGCCGCAGAGTGCGGCGCTGATCCTCAAATTCAGGCGGAGATGCGCGGGGCGGCTAGCGGCCGCCACTTTCAGGAGATCGCCCAAGCCGCTGACCTTGGCTCGGTTTTCCCACTTATGTGCCGTTTGGTCTGCAAGGAAAGCCACAAACTCCTTGGGGCAGACGCCGAAAAACTGATTGTCGACGCGCTTTGCTTCGATTTTGACGGTGAGTTATTGGGCCATGCGTCGACCTCTCCGGATGGTATATCTCTTCTCTCTCCCTCAGGCTCGGTTTCGGGTGACTGAGGGAGTCCCCAGTCCGGTTTCTCCCAGCAGCAGCGCCGGAGATTCCTTAGCCATTGTCCCTAGGGCTTTGGGATTGCCTGATTCCGCCTTTGAGCAGCGCAAACCGCTACGGGGACAGATCACCAAACGTGAAGTGCGGGCGGTATCCTTGTACTCCTTGGGCCTGAGAATCGACAGCGTTGTTTGGGACGTAGGAGCCGGTACGGGCTCCATAGCTGTGGAAGCCGCCCTCATAGCACACCAAGGCATCGTGTACGCCATCGAGCGCGACGAAGCCAGCATTGGCTTACTCCAGGCCAACGTGGACAAGTGGGGCTCCGGTAATATTCGCATCGTCACCGGTGAAGCGCCCGGGGCGCTCAGGGGTCTAGCTGACCCGGATTCGGTGTTCATCGGCGGCAGCGGCGGCAACCTGGGAGATATCTTGGACGTCGCGGCCCAGAGGTTAACCCCGCATGGCCGGATCGTGGTGAACCTGGCAGTGCTGGAACGGACACAGGAGACGATAACAAAGCTGAAAAGTTTAGGCTTCACAACGGAGTTGTCCATGGTTAGTTCGTCTCGCGGCAGGGAGATGCCCGATGGGACAACGCGCCTGGAATCTCTGAACCCGGTATTCGTGGTATCGGCCGAGCGAGAGTCCTAACGCTATGAGCAGTACGCCTAAGTCCAGCGATTGCCAAAAAACATCGTCCGGAACTCTATTCGGGGTAGGAGTAGGTCCCGGCGACCCGGAACTATTGACCCTAAAAGCATTACGCATTATCCAAGCAGCCCCGATCGTTTGCGTTCCCCAGTCGGAAACAAGGCCTGAGAGCTACGCCCTGGGTATAGTGCGGTGTTACTTGGACCTGGATAAACAGGAGATTCTTCGCCTGCCATTTCCGGTGGACAATCCCGAGGGTGCTGCAGAGGTCTGGCGGTCCGGCGCCGATTCTCTGGCACAATTGTTGTACGGTGGGCAAGACGTGGCCTTCCTTACGGAAGGCGACCCTATGTTGTTCAGCACTTTCATTTACGTGCTGGAGGCCATCACTGAGGATCATCCTTCCATACCCGTGGAAATAATACCCGGCGTGTCCTCAATCATGGCTGCGGCAGCCAGCAGCAAGGTGCCTCTTGCCACTCACGGGCAACGGTTGGCGGTCTTACCCACCGTCTACGGCATCGAAGACCTGTCAGAAGCCATTGCTCGCTACGATACTATTGTGCTGATGAAGGTGAACCGGGAACTGTTGAAATCCCTGGACAATTTGGAAAGCCTGGGCCTCGCCGACAAGACCGTTTACGTACGGAGGGTGAGCACTCCCGGAGAGAAAGTTATCCACGATGTGACGCAATTGTCCCAAGAGGACATCGACTACTTTTCCTTGCTCATAGTAAAGAGTAGCGGGAAAAGCGCCGGAGCAGGTGGTTAATTTATTGGCCGGGATGGCCCAACAGCCCCACAAATGGCCGGCACCAGAGTCTCTAATATATTTTTATCTCAAAGCGCGCTTCGGAGTAATTCTTTGAAACATCCATGTTATGTAAAGGGCTCGTCATATGACCGAAACTAAAGGCAAGGTTTACTTTGTGGGTGGGGGCCCCGGCGACCCGGAGCTATTAACCATCAAAGCCATGCGGATAATCCAAGCCGCAGACGTCGTCATTTACGCCGACTCCTTGGTCCATCCATCAATCGCTGAGTTCGCCAAGGAAGGCGCCGAGGTGCACGGCAGCAAGGAAATGACGCTGCCTGAAATCATGAAACTAACTGTAGCTGCCGTTGCAGAGGGCAAAACGGTGGCCCGGATACAGAGCGGCGACCCGGCGATTTACGGTGCCATGATCGAGCAAATGCGGATACTGGAATCGGAAAGCATCGAATACGAGGTTATCCCGGGAGTAAGCTCGGCATTTGCCGCCGCAGCGGTCCTAAAGGCTGAGCTTACCGTGCCTGAGGTCTCCCAGTCGGTAATTATGACCCGGGCCGAGGGGCGGGTTGCCATGCCGCCCAAGGAGCAACTGAAAGACCTAGCCGCTCATGGCTGCACATTAGTAATCTTCCTGAGCATAACCAGGACCACCCGGATAGTCAGGGAGCTCAGGGCCGCCGGTTACTCAAAGAATACTCCCATCGCAGTTGTCTACCGCGTCGGCTGGCCAGAAGAGCAAATCATACGCGGCACCTTGTCCGATATTGCCGCCAAGGTACGTGAAGCGAAAATTACCTTGCAGGCTCTGATCTTAGTGGGGCCGGCTCTTGACCCGGCGTTGCGCCAGCCGGACCAGCCGGGCGCAGGCTCGGCGACTTCCCACCTTTATTCCGCCGATTACACTCACCGGTATCGTACTTCCCGCACTCGGGCAAAGGCTGCCGGAAACAAGAATGCCGGGATCACGTCTGCCGAAAGTTCTGCTGGTAAAAGCAAACCGGCGGGAGCAAAGACCGTTTGACGGCCCGAAAATGACTAGCACCCCCAATAGCATTTCAATTGTCGCTATCTCTCGCCACGGTGCGGAACTGGCCCGCAAGCTGGCCATTGGTTTGGAAGGCCACGGCGACCTGCATATGTCCCGACGATTCCATGAGCCCAGCGGGCCTGAAACTCCATTCGACCTGCCGGTACGCCCGGTAATTCAAAAACTGTTCTCCGAGTCCCAGCGTTTGGTCCTTTTCATGCCGGTGGGAGCAGCGGTCCGTTTATTGGCGTCGTCGCTCCGAAACAAACACTCGGACCCGGCGGTGGTGTGCGTAGACGACGGGGGGCGGTTTGCCGTGAGCCTGGTCTCGGGACATCTTGGCGGCGCCGACGCCCTAGCTCAGGAAGTAGCGGAGGTATTGGGCGCAGTGCCGGTCATTACATCGGGCTCCCACGTAATGAGGGTGCTCGCCGTAGACCTGTTGGGACAAGACTTGGGCTGGAAAATCGAGGCTCAACCCGGTCAGATAACCAGAGCCAGCGCCGCCGTGGTGAACGGCGAAGCCGTGGCTTTGGCCCAAGACGCCGGAGACCTGAGTTGGCGACAAGCAAACCAAGAGGTTCCTCAAAAGCTTCCGGACAATGTCACCATCTATCCCTCCATAGATGCCGCTACGGAGTCAAATTGGGCGGCGGCACTGCTAATTACCGACCGAGATATATCCGCAAATCTTGATAAGCACACCGGCGATGATGCGGTGGTAATTTACCGGCCCAAGACCCTGGTGGCGGGCATGGGGTGCCGTAGGGGCGTCGCAACCGAACATCTGGAACAGCTTTTAATCAGTGCGTTTGACGCCAACGGCCTTTCTTTGGCTAGCCTAAGTTGCATCGCGACGGCGGAGTTGAAGAAGGATGAGCCGGGTATCCTGGAACTAGCCCAAAAATACGATGTGCCAGTCCGCTGCTACAGCGCCGATGAGCTAAACTCGGTGTTTGAGGCGAGGAGTCAATCAGAGGTTGATGGGGAGGGGGTAAATCCCCCCAACCCCCCTTTACGAAAGGGGGGGAATTCAGGCACCGCCGACGATTTGGCAATGACGGGCGTAGATGATTCAGGCGCGGCTGGCCAGTCGGGGGAAGGGACATTTGGACCCACCCTCCAGCCTCGAGTGCACGCTCTTTTGGGCATTTGGGGAGTGGCGGAGCCTTCGGCCCTTTTGGCCGCCGGTAGCCGGGAATTGCTGGCACCGAGAATCAAGACTGACCGGGCCACCATCGCAATAGCCCGCATAGCCTAATTCATAATCCTATAATCTCTGTGTCACTGGTATTCTCTGTGTCACTGGCACGTTCAGGAACGTTTTAATGAGCATAGGCGAATCTGGAAAACTATACTTGGTCGGCATCGGTCCCGGTGGGTTGGAACACCTGACGCCAGCGGCCCAAGAAGCCCTGCGGAAGGCTGATTCGGTGGTGGGTTATCGTCCTTACGTCGAGCAGGTGGAGCCCTTGGTTCAGGGCAAGAACCTGGTAGCCACGGAGCTGGGCCAGGAGTTGGAGAGGGCGGCCAAGGCCGTGGACTTAGCCTACGAAGGCCATCAAGTGGCTATTGTCTCTTCCGGCGACATTGGCATTTACGGGATGGCTGGTCCGGTGTTTCGCATTCTGGTTGACCGAGGCTGGGACGGCGAGAACCCTCCCTTGGAGGTGTTGCCTGGGATTTCGGCAATGCAAGCCGCAGCGGCGATCCTGGGCTCGCCACTAATGCAGGACTTTTGCACCATCAGTTTGAGTGACTTGCTTACGCCATGGGAAACCATCCTGCGCCGTTTGGAAGGAGCCGCCCAGGGCGACTTTGTGGTCGCCCTGTATAACCCTCGCAGCAGGAAGCGTAACCAGCAATTGCAGGAAGCCCGGCGCATCTTGCTGGACCACCGTTCCGGCCAAACCCCGGTGGGGATCGTGCGAGACGCCTACCGGCCCGGCCAAGGGGTAATCCTTACGGACCTTGAACACCTGATCGACCATGTGGAGTCTGTGGACATGGTAACGATGGTTTTGATAGGCAACTCTACCAGCTTCGTTCATCAAGGCCGCATGGTTACGCCCAGGGGTTATGAGGTGAAGCAAATACCCTGACTCCGCCGCCAACCAGCGGCACCGTTACAAAGCCAGGAGCCGACGAATGTTCCACCGGAGAGAGCGCCCACATCACGCCTCGGGCGTTTTGTTTCGGGAATCAATTCTTGCCTAAAAAGTTAGGCCATGTACCAGGCGCTAAGCTACTTCCGGCTGGATGAATTATCATTCAGTGGCATTTGCGCCCGACTGCCCGGATCGAATGCTACACCACAAAGAGAAGCGCCCCTCGGTTTGATCCAGGGGCGCTTCTTCTGTGCGGCAGTTTGTCGCCGGTACCGCCATTACTTCCACCGCTAATACGTCAGCTTTCGGCAACCGTGCGCGGTTGCGCCGCCGAGTGTTGCTGGTCGGCGTGGTAGGAGCTTCTCACCAAGGGGCCTGAGGCGACGTGCTTGAATCCCATGTCCTCGCCAGCCTTGCGCAACTCGGCAAATTCGTCCGGATGGTAGAACCGGTCTATGGGCAGATGCTTGGCCGAGGGCCGGAGGTATTGGCCTATGGTCAACAAGTCGCAATCCACCGACCGCAGGTCCCTCATCGTCTCCAGAACCTCGCCTTTGTCCTCACCCATGCCCACAATAATGCCCGACTTGGTGACCATAGTCGAGTCCATTTCCTTAGCCTTCGCGAGCAACTCCAACGACAGATGGTAATCACCCTTAGGCCGGACATATGGGAAAATCTTCTTGGTGGACTCTATATTATGGTTGAGGACCTCCGGCCGGGCATCGATCACCTTCCGGAGTGCGGTCCACGAGCCGTCGAAATCCGGGATCAGCACTTCAACCTTGCAACCGGGCGCTACTTCCCGGATTTTGTTGATGCAGGAGGCGAAGATAAATGCGCCACCGTCGGCCAAGTCGTCCCGGTTAACCGAAGTTATCACACAATAGCTGAGCTCCATCGTCTTGACCGTGGCTGCCAACCGGCCCGGTTCTTGTAGGTCAATGCCAACAGGCTTGCCGCTGGTAACAGCACAGTACCGGCATGCCCTCGTGCAAATATCCCCCAGTATCATGAACGTGGCCGTACCCAACTGCCAGCACTCGCCAATATTGGGACAATGAGCTTCTTCACAGACGGTGTGCAGAGACTGGCCGCGCATCACCTGTTGCAACTCGATGTAACGTGGACTGCCGGGAGCTGGAACCTTCAGCCAATCCGGCAATCTGGGCTTGGCCGCGACCCGCGCCGCATCATTGACTATGTGTTCTCCTGTGGCTTCCAGGGCCATGTGTGCTCCTGAGGTTTCCTGTTTTTCTCTTGGTTTATGTTAAGTGGATGTTTCGAGGTTTTACGCGGCACTTTTCTGCGGTAATGATAGCATCTATGTCGGCGATGGCGCGGTCCAGACAGCCGTTTTCGTTAATCACCCTATATTCGAACCTGTCGGCCGCGGCCAACTCTTCTTTGGCGATGCTCAGGCGTAGTTCCATTTCTTGAGAGCTTTCCGTCTTGCGTAGCGAGAGCCTTTCTCGCAGTTCATCCACGCTGCCGGGAATCATAAAAATAAACACCGCCTCAGGGGCCATAGAGCGGACGGTTTCCGCGCCCTGGATGTCGATTTTGAGGATCACGTCTTTTCCGGCGTCCATGCCGAGGCGCACCTGGCTGCGAGGAACGCCGTACCACCGGCCATAGACCTCGGCGCATTCCAAGAAATCTCCGGAGTCCTTCATTCTGGCAAAGGCCTCAGTTTCCAGGAAAATGTAGTCCACGCCGTCCGTTTCGCCAGCCCGCTGGGGCCTGGTGGTAGCAGTGACTACAAAGTGCCATGGTCGGTCCAGTTTTTTCAGGACTTCCAAGGCAGCGTCTTTACCCACGCCCGAAGGCCCGGAAAGCACCACCAGCAACGGAGACGGAGTTTTGCGTGAATCAATGCTGGGCGCCATGCCGGAGCTAGGCCTGGCCTTGCTGACCGCCGGAAAGTTGGTCCAAATGCTCCCAAAAGCTGGGATATGATACCGAAGCGGCGTCGGCGCCCTGAATGGAGGTGACTCCTTTGGCCAATAGTCCGGCGATTGCAAGGGACATGGCCAATCGGTGGTCGCCAAAACTTTCGCAGGTAGCGCCGGTCAACCGCCCGAGGTCATGGATAACCATGCCGTCTTCCCTGGCTTCAATCTTGGCTCCCAAGCGCGATAATTGGGTTACCGTGGTGTCTATCCGGTCGCTTTCTTTGAACTTTAGCTCCGAGGCGTCGCGGATTACCGTAGTCCCCTCGGCAAAACAGGCCGCAACCGCCAATATCGGCAACTCATCGATTATCCGGGGGATAATGTCTCCCCCGATTTCCGTGCCTTTGAGCTGGCAAGATTGGGCCATCAAGTCGGCCACCGGCTCGCCGCCCACATCCCGCTCATTCTTAAGGCTCAAGGCGTCGCCCGCCCCCATAGCCTTCAGGGCTTCCAGGATTCCGGTACGGCTGGGATTTAATCCCACGCCTGTAACGAGCACCCGGGCGTTGGGGTGGCACAGACCTGCCACCAGCCAATATGCTGCTGAGCTAATGTCTCCGGGCACTATCAAGTCGACACAATGCAGAGGACCGGGCCGCAGCGTCAACGTCAAACCGTCGATCTCCACAGGCACTCCCATGGCGAACAGCATCCGTTCGGTGTGATCCCTGGATAAAGCGGGCTGATGCAGGATTGTATCGCCTTGGGCCGACAGTCCGGCCAGCATGATGCTGGATTTCACTTGTGCGCTGGCTACCGGCATGGTGTACTCAATTCCCCTGAGTGCGCCGCCTCGCAGGGTGAGAGGAGCCAGGGTGTCTTGTTTTCGACCGATGATGGTAGCGCCCATCTCTTTGAGGGGTTCGACCACTCTGCCCATGGGGCGGGACCGCAAAGACCCGTCACCCGTAAGCACCGAGGTAAACTCCTGCGATGCCATGAGGCCGCAGAGCAACCGCATAGATGTACCGCTGTTGCCGGCGTCCAGAACGTCCAGAGGCTCTTGAAGGCCTGAATCACTGCCATTGATGGTGACGGAGCCAGGCTGGTCGCTCTCTTCTATCTTGGCGCCCATCGCCTTCATGCAAGCCATGGTGGAAAGCACATCGGCGCCGCTGGAGAGTCCGGAAACCAGGGCCGAGCCTTTGGCGATGGAGTTCAAAATCAGCGCCCGATGAGATATTGACTTATCCCCCGGAACGGAGATTGCACCAGCCAAGGAAGCCGGGCTGCTAACCACTTTTTGCAATATTCCTAACCCTTTGCTTTAAGTTGGTCCGAGATTAAAGAATCGAGACTGCACCGGAATTGGGCTACCAATCCGAATTTGGTCGTTACCTAGAAATTCTCCAAGTCCAATTCCCGGGGCTGGCGTCATTGCTTTGACACCCTAGAGGCAAATGTAACGCAATCGAGACTCGTTGCCTGTGGTCGTTGGGACGGGCGAGCTTACTTGTCTTTGTCGCTGCCATCTTTGACACCCTTAAAAAACCGCTTCTGGGCGCTCATTGCCTTTTGGCCCACAAATATTTGTCCCATGCTTTCGGTAAACGATGGGATTTCCGCGACCGAGGACCGTTCCCGGGTTTGAGGGTTTACCTGTCCGGCCAACCAACTGGCCCGGGCATTGGAAGCATCCTCAAAGTACTTGTGAAGCTCCTCACCCCGGGGCCCGTCGCTATCGTCAAGCATGTTTCGGACTTCGTACAGTTCGCGGATGAATGTGTCAATCCAAGAGACTATGGGTTGTGGATTTGAAACGCATATGTCCCGATGCATTACCGGGTCTCCGGAGGCAAGGCGACTCAGGTCCCTAAATCCGGAAGAGGCCAGTTGAGCGATGTCCTCCCAGTTCACGCTTTTCGAGGCGCAACTCATCAAAGCCACTGACATCATGAAAGGAAGATGGCTGACCGCAGCCACAAAGCTGTCATGCTCTTCGACTCCAATGAAAAATGGACGAGCGCCGATAGCTTCCGCCAGATTCGTTATTTCCGACACCGCCGTTTGATCCGCCGTGGCACTAGGCACGATGCAGTAGGCTTTACCTTTGAACAGGCCTGCGTCGGCCGTCTCCGGCCCCGAGGTTTCCTTCCCCGCCATGGGGTGGCCTCCAACGAACTGTACGCTTCTCGGCAAATACTCCTCGGCCCAATCCAAGACCACCTTCTTGGAACTGCCAACATCGGTGACCACGCAACCTTCTGGCAAATCGGGAGCGATTGTCGCGAATAGGTCTTGCATCGCCATGATCGGCGTAGCGACGACTACAATGTCGGCATCCCCCACCGCAGAACTCAGCCGGTTCTCGACACGGTCGAAGGCCTTTCTCTTGATAGCGCCCGTCCGGGCTGAGTTGTCGTAGTCGGTGCCTACCAACTCCAGGTTCTTAATTCGCGCCTCCCTCAAAGCTAGGGCCAGAGACGTACCGATTAGGCCCGTTCCGATAATGGCGATTTTGGCCATGGAAGACCTCCGGGGTCATAGTTCAAGACAGACCAGTATTACGACTAATATTACACCATCGCAGTTGAGGCGGGGAGTCTTATTCCGGCGCTTCGCTGGCAGTGGCGAGGTTCCGGCCTGCCGCAAGGGACTGGGAATATCTTACTTGTGGTAGTCACGCCGGGATTTGGCGAATTAGGTCAGCACAGCCCGGGCGAATTCCGGTCTCACGATTTTGCTATATGGCTGGCGTTGCTGGGCCAATCCGGCGCCTATGAGGATGTCTTGCAGACCTTGATACTCCGGCTCTTCCAGCCTGGGGTCCGCTGGCCAGGTTCCATGCTCTTTGTACCGCTCCACTGACTTGAGAACCAGGTCCGGGTTCACGCCTGAGAAGAATTCCGCCACCCGTCCGGTTATTGTGGCGGCGTCATTGCTGGCGATCCATTCCAGTCCCTTGGCGAACCCTCGGACGAAGCTTTGAGCAACCTCTGGTTTGGCGTTCAAGAAAGCATTGGTCGCAGCAAAGGAACTGTAGGCTATATGACCGTTCTCCGGGCCTAATGCGACTGCAAGGTGGGCTTTACCGTCTGCCATTAGCTCTTCCGCGACGGGTTGAGGAAGATGGATGAAATCCCCTTCTCCTGCCAGAAAGGCCTCCCGGGCCTGCTGCAAGCCGAGACCGGGAATCAGATGCAACTCTGCCGGGTCAATGCCGTGCTTGCGCAAAGCGAACTGGAAGGACGCCCATGGCATGGCGGTGAAACCGACGGGTATAACTGTCGAGCCTCGGAACGACTCCCAGTCAAACGTCTCTTGGGGCCGTCGGCTCAACACGAAAAACCCGTCCCTGGCATTGATTTTCGCAATATGGGCAGGCACGGATTCCGCTCCCCAATCGGAGGCTATGATGCTCCGCATAATGCCGCTTTGGGCGATGTCCGCCGCCCCTTGGTTCATGGCGGCGAAAGCGTGGGGATAGGCAGGAGGGCAAGTGGAAAATGTAACATCCAGGCCTTCGCTTTCCCAAAAGCCGCCAGCGACCGTCACGTATATTGGGGTATAAAATACGATGCGAAACGCTTCCATTACTCGAACGGCTTGACGCTTGCTGCTGGCGGTCATTGGCACTCCTTTCAACTATCCGACGGGTCAACTATCCGACCGGTCATGTATTCGACCGGTACCAGACCGGCTCAGGGCCACCGGCTTGGACGCTGATCGATGGCGGCGATTGGAAATCAATCCCATAAATCCTCGGAATGATTATCCAGAGGATTTAAGATCCTATTGGGTGCCCAGTCGGGTTGGGTCCGAAGGTTAGTCGGATTCGACCGGTTTAACCCTGCAAAAAGTGCAGCAACTCTCCGACAAATACCTCCGGGTCTTCGATCTGAGGAATGTGACCCAACCCCGGTAACACCTTTTTGCTGGCGTTTACGATGTTGTTGTGCAGCAGTTCCTCTCCGGTCCGCAGGCGGTCGACTTCGCCGTACATCACCAAGGTTGCGGTGGCCTGAATACGAGGCAAGCGGGACATGATGTCGTAGTAGGCCAATGCTTGCATCAGCTTGCCAACCCAGACCCCAGCTTGGGCGCGGGTCTGATTATTCGCCTCAACCCACTCGGGCTTGGGGTCCGCAAAGGTTGTTGATGCTTTTAACTCTTCCAAGGTGCGGGGTATGGGCAATCCATCGCTGTCGTATTGCCCAGCCATGTCAGCCAAGCGCTGAGTTGCGCCGAATGGTTCGAATACGGGGCAACCCACCAACACCAGTTTATCCACCCGGGCAGGAAAGCTGGCCGCAGTTTCGGTAGCCAAGACGGCGCCCACCGAGTTTCCAACGTAATGGGCCCGGTGGATGTTCAGCACCTGACACGCATGATCCAAGGCGGAAGCGTAATCGGGCAGGTTAAAGTGGCGTTTCGGCTTATCGGATTCACCATGCCCAAGCATATCGAAGGCATAGCAAGTGTAATGCTGGCTTAAGGAGTCGATGACCGAATGCCATGCCCAAGTTGACGTACCCAATGGGTGGAGCATCACCAGGGGATACCCAGTGCCCTGCTTCACATAGTGAATGTTACCTTCGGGGGTGGGTACGGAATCTGTTAGGTCTCGTCGCACGAACATGACGCCTCCTTAACCGATATAACATTACCAATAATACGTAACTGATTTCTAGGAGATGGTTTACCCGGCATGGGGCCAAACTAGAGTTGCCTGGACAAAGGCCGGATATGACCACGGGTCAGCCTATTTCGTGTAATCGTAATGGTAGGTTCAGGCTCTGTCAATTTACGCTTCATGCCTGCAGTCGGTTGACCTTTAGCCGAGAATATGAAAGAATCTTCGTAAGCTTTACCTTCCTCAGATACTGTAATCCTCATCCTCAGCGCCATGACTTGGACCCGGATTATGCCTAAGGGTTCTCTGGACTCCACAGCACGAATTCTCGGTTTAGTCCTGTCCGACAGACGTTAAGAGCCCAACTTCAACCCAAAATCTCTAAAACGAAATTACCGGTAGCGGACCTTCCCCAGAAAGTATTTTGATTACTAAAGCACCTGTATGGGATAAGGAATCACTCAATCGGTTAGCTCAAAGGGAGTTGGGCGACTTTAAGTTGGTGGTCGTCTCCAACCGCCAACCCTACATCCACGAGTTGATCGAAGGGAAGCTCCGATACGCTGTGCCGTCCGGAGGACTTACTACAGCTCTGGACCCATTGATGCAGGAGTGCGGCGGCACATGGATCGCCTATGGTGGCGGCAAGGGAGATTGGGCTG
The DNA here is from genome assembly GCA_963665155.2 of Dehalococcoidia bacterium. GTDB lineage: Bacteria > Chloroflexota > Dehalococcoidia > Lucifugimonadales > UBA3495 > UBA1141. Next base: position 1,452,743 of record OY761986.2, read on the forward strand.
CCGTAGACGAAAAAAACCGAATCATGGTCCCTCCGGACGACCCGGCCTACATCCTTCGGTTGGTGTGGCTAACGGAAGAGGAAGAACAGGGCTATTATTACGGTTTCTCCAATGAAGGCCTATGGCCCTTATGCCATAATGCCTATACCGAACCGGTTTTCGAAAGCAGTGACTGGGAAACTTACAAAGCAGTCAACCAAGACTTCGCCAACCAGGTACTTGATGAAATCGATGGCCGGCCAGCCGCAGTATTCACTCAGGACTACCATCTAGCCCTCTTGCCTCGTCTAATCCGGAACGCCGACCCGGATATTATCACCGGCCAGTTTTGGCACATCCCATGGCCCAGTTCGGAAATATTCCGAATCTGCCCTTGGCAGGAAGAGCTCTTGGACGGGATGCTGGGCAACGACCTACTGGGATTCCACATCGGCGACCATTGCAACAACTTCTTGAGTACTGTCTCCAGCTGCCTTGATGCCCAATCCGATCAGGAATACAACCTGGTTAAATATAAGGGTGATTCCACTTTAGTCAGGCCATTCCCTATAAGCGTGGATTTTGAGCAGATTAACAACGACGCCCAGAGCCTTTACGTTACCGAGGAGATGGAGCGCCTGACCGACGAGTTTAATTTGGGCGGAAAGATAGTCGGATTGGGTATTGACCGGATAGATTACACCAAGGGAATACCCCATCGACTAAGGGCTGTGGGCCGTTTTTTGGAAAAGTATCCAGAGTACGTGGGCAAAGTTGTGTTTATCCAAGCCGGCGTGATGAGCCGAACCAACATAGGGGCCTACCAGGCCCTATCCGATCAAATCGATCAAATTCTGGAAGATGTCAACAGCCGGTTTGGCACCAAAGGTTGGCAACCCATAATCTACCTGCCAAACGACCTGCCAAGCGTAACCCTAATGGCCTTACGCCGGTTGGCCCGTTTCTGCGTGGTAAGTTCGCTGCACGACGGCATGAATCTGGTGGCCAAGGAATACGCAGCCAGCCGCTTCGATGAAGACGGTGTGCTAATCTTGAGTCCCTTCACCGGCGCAGCTCTTGAACTGACCGACGCATTGATAGTTAATCCCTACGCCACGGAGCAATTCGCCGACGCAATCTGCGATGCCGTTGAAATGCCCAGGGATGATCGGCGATCCCGAATGATTAACATGCGTTCCATCGTTAGGGAGAACAATATCTATAAATGGGCCGCCCGGATGCTGGTAGATTTGATGCAGGGGTCCAGGCGGTCCAGAAGACCCATGAGGGCCTAGAAACTTCAACTGCAATGTCCCAGCGAAGCCAACTTGCTCGCCAATCCAAGGCCTCTTCTGTTGCTCGAACAGACCCGTTTCAAATGCAGCACCTTCTAAGTATTTGGCCCCAGTTACGTAAGCGACTCCGCGATGATCGCCGGACTTTCCTGCTATTTGATTACGACGGCACCCTGGCCCCAATAGTCGAACGACCCGAGATGGCAAGCATTCCCCAGGAAACCGAGGACGCCCTCGTAAAACTGAGTCGTTGGCCATTGGTGGGTACAACCTCAGGTTCGCAGTCAAGATTGATTATTGGCATCATCAGCGCCCGTAGCCTTGAGGACGTCCGGGCCAGAGTCGGCATCGACGGGTTGATCTACGCGGGCAATCACGGCTTGGAGATACAAGGGCTTGGACTGGATTTCGTCCACCCCGAGGCCCTAAAAGCAAAGAACAAGTTAGATCAAGCCTACCGGAGGTTGGAAGAGGAGTTGTCTGTCCATCCTGGGGCCTTTGCCGAGCACAAAGGGCTGAGCTTGACAGTCCATTACCGCCTGGTAGAAGAGCGTGGTGTTGAGGCGGTAAAAGATATTGTGGACAAAACCACGCGTCCGTTTTTGGAAAGCGAGGATTTGGTGCTGTCTCCGGGGAAAATGGCCTTAGAGATTCGCCCCAACATTTCATGGCACAAGGGAAGCGCCACCAATGCGATCATTTCCGGAATTGTGGCGCCGGCCCTGAATCCAAATGAAATCGCCGCCGCACCAACGCGGATGTCGTTATCCTTGGGTGAAACGGCCTTGTATTTTGGTGATGACCTACCCGACGAAGCCGGGTTCGCTAGTGTGCAAGAATACGGAGGCATGGGGGTCTTCGTTGGCCCTCCCGACACGCGCACCTGCGCCCACTATCGTCTGGATTCGCCGCAGGAAGTCGGTGAAATCCTGAATTTGGTCTACCAACAGCTTATAAACAAACCACCCGACGACGACTAGACCAAGCACGGTGATTCTCGGGATTCACAACAGAACCGCGGTATGTTAGAATGCCTGCGCCTGCCCAGAGTAAACTTGCGGGCAAAGAAGAGAACCGACACGAAAACAAAATCAGAAGTATCAAGCGTGAATCTCGCAAAAACGGGATTCACTCCCCATAAGTACACTGGGCTTGAGCTAACAGGCGTACCGTGCCCCACATGATCAAAGCTATATCATTCGATTTCTATAATACGCTGGTCAAATTTTGGCCTCCTCTGGACGAGATACAGCAGGCCGCCTGTGCGGAATTGGGCATTAACGTATCCAAAACCGGCATAGACCAAGGTTACTCGGTCGCCGACGTTTATTTTAACCAAGAGAACGCCAACGGTCCGATAGCGCTGCGCACCGATGATGAGAGGCTAGAGTTCTTCTCTAAATACGAGCAAATGATACTGGAAAACGCTGGAGTCCCAGTGTCGATGGACTTGGCCAGACAGATATGGACCCTGGCTATGTCCGTCCCGAAAGACTTTACGCCCTTTGAAGATGTGATCCCCGCACTGGAAAAATTGAAAGCCCAAGGCTATCGCTTGGGCGTGATCTCAAACCTACGGCGGGATATGCGCGAATTGTGTACTAAGCTGGGACTCGCCGAATCCCTTGATTTTTTCATCAGTTCCGCAGACGCTGGCCCAGAAAAACCTCACTCGCCAATATTCCTGGCTGCCCTTGATCAAATGTCGGCAGAACCTGGCGAAACTGTCCACGTTGGCGATCAGTACTGCGCAGATGTTCTGGGAGCGCGGGCCGTGGGTATGCACACCGTGTTGATCGACCGGGGCGGATGGAATGAGACAGTTCGCGACTGTCCCAAAATTTCCGACTTGCACCAATTGGCGGAACTTCTGGAACAGGCACCTAACTCCCTCACGGTCAAGTAGGTAATTAGCGGCTTTCCCGATTAACCCACTTGGTGCCACATTTGCAATTCTCTAGCGACCCGCCCACGACAATCTACCCCCTTCCTCGCTCATAAGCCTCACTCCTTCAAGCACCGAGTTATTCCGCCACCTCTCATCTCGTTAATTAACTCCTATCCGACTCGCAATTTGTCAGTACCGTAGGTCGGCTGTCAGCGAATTACAATGGGCTAACACCCTGTCTCAATTCGTAGGCGGAAGACATAATAAATGAGTCAATGAGGCCTTAACTCCGGTATAACCCTCCATGACATTATTTTGGAGCAGCAGTTTGTTTCCGATTGAGCGCTGTCAGCACCAAAAAGTTTTGGGCAATCCGCCGACCGAGCACAGCAACAGGATGGGTCTACTGAATGAACGATCACGTAACGCCTTTGGAGCAATCAGCAAACGACGATTTCGAACAGCAGTTGCGAGATTATGGATTGGATACGGCCAAAGCTATGGCCAGCCTCGTCGCACACGACTTTAACAACCTAATTGCAGTGGTCCGGGGTTACGCCTCGGTGCTCCAACTCAGGCCGGGACTGGACAATGATAGCAAGCAACTGGTGGACTGTATCGATCAAGCGGGCGCTGAATTGCAAATCTGACCAATCGGATGGCCCATTTTGCCGATAAACCAGAACGTGATGGCGATGGCCCATTTTGCCGATAAACCAGAACGTGAATGTGCCTGGTTCAACTTGAACTCGATTGTCCGGGAATTCGTCTCAGATGACTCAAATCAAGCACCCGACGGAATTAAAGTGGAAACCGAGTTGGGTAGCAACATGGCGAAATTTTGGGGCGACGCTGAACTCATCCGCAAGCTATGTCGCGAACTGGGGCAGAACTCCATCGACTCAATGCCCAATGGTGGGCGGCTGTCATTCATGACCCGGATGTACGATACCACGGCGATTGGAAACACCGGCCAGACTCTTACTCAAAAACCCGATCACATCGGAGACTCCCAGGGTTCCACGGCTCAGTATGCTAATGGCCATGGACCCAACTGGACCTCAAACGTTGGCCATCTAAACGACATGTCAGATACCAGCCCAACCAACCGTGACGACGGAAAGGACACCTCCGATATCGACGTAGCGGGTAGCGGATCCTATTTGGTGCTACAAGTTTCCGATACCGGCGTGGGAATGGATGAGCAAACCAAGGCAACCATGCTCCAGCAACCATGCTCCAGCCGTTTTTTACCACCAAATCCGGGAAGTGCCGGGGCTTAGGCTCCACCTCGGTTACGAGACCGTCAGGCTACACGGCGGAAAAATTTCAGTACGAAGCGAACCCGGGAAAAGAACCTGTGTTGATATATACCTCCCGATAGCTGATCAAAACCAGGGCCAACAACTCGAAGAAGCATCCGCGACCGATGATTCTCAAGGCTCGTTATTGTTAGTTGTGGACGATGACGACATGGTCCGTCTAACAATTCAAAAGATGTTGGACCATCTGGGTTATAAGACTATTCCCGCCTCCAGCGGCGAAGAGTATACTCTCTATGAGGCCTCACAGGATGGCATTTCCGCAGTGATACTGGATGTGACCATGCAAGGAATAGGTGGTCTCGAAACCTCACGTCGCTTGAAAGCCATGAACAGTCAGGTCAGGATCATTCTCGCCAGCGGAGACCCCGGAAGCTTAGCTGTACAGGAACTCGAACAGTTGGGTATATCTTGTCTCATCGACAAGCCATTTAGGACAGAAGAATTGTCCCGGGCAGTCCACAAAGGCTTGGAGCATGTCAGCGAAGTTGCCGCATAAGCTGGGTCTGTTTCTCTCAATTCCCCGTTGCCCGCTGCCCACTGATTGCACCCCAACGCTTTAGAAACGATTTTCTCGTCTCGACCCCTTTGATCGTGTATCCCTAATTCCATCTAAGCCACGCAGCCCCGTAACCGATGCAGCCACTAACCCGCCGCAGCCCACTAACCCCGCAGCCCCGCTAATCACCACACAGACCAGGATCGACTCGACTCCGGGTCAATCTGACCGTCATTGCGGTAGAATCCCTCTGTCCGTTTACGTTGTCGGTTGACGTTGAAGGAAGGGGCTGATAGACTCCGAGCAACCTCAAATTCCTTGGAATTTCGCTTCTATCGCGTAAACTAAGGAGTCGGGTAAGCAACAAGTGGGAGTCGCATCATGACCCAACCGGTTAAGCCCTGGGAGCAAGGGACCTCCCCAGTTCGTGTAGCCGTCTGGTACGACTATATTTGACCCTGGTGCTACGTCGGCTTGGAGAGAGTCGACAAGTTGGTCAAAGAGTACGACATTGCGGTGGAAGGTAGAGCTTACCTTTTACGGCCGGACACCCCAAAAGAGGGATCGCCCAGGCCGCCTCGACCCGGTGAAACCGATGATGAGCTTTCGGATCCCCTCCGAAGTCAGGCCAGCGCCGCCGGGCTGATAATGCGCCCTCTTACCACGACTCCCAATACTATGTACGCTTTGGAAGCGACTGAATACGCCCAGCAACAAGGCAAGTTCCTGGAATTTCACCATGCCGCTTATGTGGCGATGTGGGAAAACCGAAGAGACTTGGGCGATTTGGCGGTCATAGAGGAAGTCGGCCGGGAAGTTGGTCTGAACACCAAAGAATTAATCGAAAGGCTGGAAAGCAAATATTATGAAGAGGCCGTGATGGGGCAATACCAGGAAGCCTTGAATTACGGTATCAGCGGAATTCCCACGTTCCTCGTAGGGAACCTCATGTTCACAGGCGCTCATCCTTACGAGATTTTCCAATCCGCCATGAGCCGAGTTCTGGCGCCGGCTGCCGAAGAGTAGCTGGGCCTGCATCTCTAGGATATTAAAAAGTAAGGGCGGTCTTCTGACCGCCCTTACTTTTTGCGTTTAACAATCCTAGGATTATCCGGAGATTAGGTCAGCCTAATCATCGCTGGCGGGGGCGGGAATAAGCCCGCCGTCCATGTTTGAAATCTCAGGATGGGATAGGCCGTAATTCACGGCATGGAGGCGGGAGTAGACGCCCCTAGTTTTGAGCAGATCTTCGTGGTTCCCAACCTCTGCCACCTGCCCTTGGTTTAGCACTACTATTTTGTCGGCGTTGCGAATGGTGGACAACCTATGGGCGATGACAATGGACGTGCGACCCACCAATATGCGCTTCAGTGCCTCCTGGATAAGCAACTCCGTTTGAGTATCGATATTGGCGGTGGCTTCATCCAGTATAATTAAGCGGGGATTTCCAACAATGGCGCGAGCGAAGCTCACAAGCTGCCGCTGCCCCACGCTAAGGTTCACCCCTCGTTCGGCCAGAACTGTGTCGTAGCCATCCTCCAGACCCATTATAAAATCATGGGCGCCTACAGCTTTGCCTGCGGCGATTACTTCCTCTTCCGTCGCATCTTCCGAACTGTACCTGATATTGTCGCTGACACTGCCGGAAAACAGGTAAGGTTCCTGGAGGACCATGCTCATTTGCCGAACCATGGACTGACGGTTTATATCACGAATATCGAAGCCGTCTACTGTAATCCTGCCTTCTGAAACATCGGCGAAACGGTGTAATAAGGTCACCAGGGTGGTCTTGCCTGCGCCGGTAGAGCCGACGATAGCCACGTTTTCCCCCGGCTTTATGTCCAGATTAATATCCTTCAAAACATCCACATCCGGGACGTAATGGAAGGTTACCCCTTCGTACTTAATATGGCCCTTGATCGCTGGCATATCCTGAGCATCTTCGGCATCGACCACCTCGGGTTTGAGGTCCAACACCTCGAAAATTCTGACTCCGGCGGCCATCGCCCTTTGCAACTGGCTGTACTGCATGGTCAAGTGGCGCACCGGCTCAAAGAACCTTTGTATCCACAGTGCGAAAGCTACCAGAACGCCCCACTCCAGGCTCCCGCCTTGGGCCATTATGCCTCCCACCAGCACCACGCCAAAGCCCATCCCGATGCCGATAAGTACCTCCACAATGGGCTGCAATCCACCCGAAAACCGGCTGGCTTCCAGGTTGGCATCCAAGTGCTCGCGGTTTAAGCTATCGAAGTGCTTCAGGTTGACGTCTTGTCTGTTGAGACTCTCAACAACTCTAACGCCGGTGATGTTCTGGTTGTACTCGCCGTTGACCATGGCAATGGCCCGGCGGATTCGCATAAAGGAATGGCGAGCGAATTTCTGCCAATATCCCAGAATAAAGAACAGAACGGGCACTATGCTCATGCTCACCAGCGCCAAACGCCAATCAATGAAGAGCATCATCGCGATAATACCCACGAGGCTAAGAATGTCCGAGAAGCTCTGCACGATCAACTCGAACGTTTCCTGAAGTTGCAGAACATCGCTCTGGCTTCGGGACATGATGCGTCCCACAGGGGTGCGGTGGAAAAATGACGGAGACAGCGTCTGCAAGTGGTTAAACATTGCGGTGCGAAGGGAATACAGGATTCCTTGTCCCACCTTGGGCATATAAACCAACTGGACATAGTTGGCCAGGAAATGCATCACCGTGACGCCCACGAAGATGCCTCCCACAACGTGCAAGCGCCACAATTCCCCTGCGTTGATCGCCCAGTTGATACCAAGCATCATGAGCAAGGGGATACTCACATTACCCACTGTATACAACAAGACTGCAGCCAAGCTGATTAGAACGTCGCGCTTGTATGGCTTAATGTAGCCAGCCAAGCGAACCACAACCTTGTGGTCATAAGCCTTGCCGACAATGCTTTCATCGGTCAGGTTATCCATGTTGGGGGTATTAATACCACCGGCTTGGAGGCCGCGCATGCCTCCCATCATCCCGCCGAATCCGCCTCCTGGGCCTGCAGCACGCATTTAGCTGTCACCTCCGTCATCGCTGGCCAAGGCTGCGTCCAAAAGAACCTCTTCTTGGGGGCGCAACTGCAGTTCATAAATATCGCGGTATATTCCACCTCGGGCCATTAGTTCTTCGTGGGTACCCTGTTGGGCCACCTCACCTTCTTTCAGCACTACGATAAGGTCTGCATCACGCACAGTGCTTATACGATGGGCTATGACAAAGGTGGTACGACCCTTCATTACCCCGGTCATGGCCTCGTGAATCTGCCGCTCGGTTTCTACATCGACGCTGGATGTAGAATCGTCAAGAATCAGAATTGGCGGATTTATCAGAATTGTCCGCGCAATAGACAAACGCTGCCTTTGGCCCCCGGAAAGGGTAGCGCCACGTTCACCGACAGTCGTATCGTAACCGTCGGGCAACGTCATGATGTAGTCATGGAGTTGGGCCACCTTAGCGGCCGCTACTATATCCTCGAAAGAGGAGTCCACTGCGCCGTAGGCGATGTTGTCGCGCATATTTCCGCCGAACAGGAAAACATCCTGCTGAACAATGCCCACATTGTGGCGCAACGAGGCCAGGGTAAAGTCCCGAATGTCTCGACCGTCGATGGCGATCCGACCCTCCGTCACGTCGTAGAACCTGGGTAGCAGATTAACGATCGTGGTCTTGCCGCTGCCGGGCGCTCCCAATATTGCCGTTATCTGGCCCGGCTCTGCGTTAATATCCACATGCTTTAACGCCGGGGCCCTGGATTCGTAAGCGAATGAGAGATTTTCAAAACTCACATGTCCCTTGGCGCGGCCCATGTCCTCCGCCTGAGTTTTTTCCTCGACCGGCGACGTTGCATCAATAACGTCAAATAGCCTTTTGCCGGAAGAAATGGCCCGGGAGAAGCTGTTAATAACGAAAGCGCACATTCTTATGGGGAAGGTGAGTTGGTTCAAGTAAAGTATGAACATGGTCAATTGGCCTGGGGTAATGTCGCCCCTGATGACTTTCCAACCGCCGATCCAGAGAATCAGCGCCAAAGCCAAGGTGAAAAAGAAAGTCATCCAAGCGCTGTTGGTCCCCTGCAGCCTCTCGGATTGGAAGTATTCCCCTCGTAGTACTTGAGCTCTCTCGGCAAATTTCTTCTTCTCGAATTCCTCCGAACCAAAAGCCTTCACGACGTGGATGCCAACCAGGTTCTCTTGGAGAACTGTGACCGTCTCACCCATGACTTCCTGAACCCTGGTCCACATGGTACGGAGGCGACCCATAACCATGGTGGTCCTAATCACCAAGAAGGGCACAAAGGCGAGGCTAATGAGGGCAAGCTTCCAGTCGATGAGCACTAGAATGGCTGTTATGCCTATTATTCTTAACACCACTTCCAAGGAACGCACCAACCCCATGTTGACGAAACGGCGCACCGCCTCAACGTCGGCGGTTGCCTTGGACATCAAATTGCCGGTGTGCTCTTTGTCGTGATAGGCAAAGCTCAGGTGCTGCAGTTTGTCGTATATCTGGTTGCGAAAATCGTAAGAAACCAGTTGGGATAGGGAGTCAACCGTATATGTACGAGCAAAGTCAAAGAAACCACGGGCCAGACTGGTCGCTAATATGGCTCCGGCCAGCACCAGTAGGGTACTGCGGCTAACATCCTTACCGGTGATGCCGTCATCCCCTACGGACACCAATCTATCAATTGATATACCGAACAGGAAGGGTATTAGAAGAGAAAGCCCCACCGCAACGAGGAAGGTTAAGTATGCCAAAGTCAGGCGGGTGCGGTACCGCCAGGCCATGAGGGTGATTCGGATCAGGATTTGCATTCAGTCGTTTGCGCTTTGGTCTCCTACCAACATCTCCAAGCCCATTCAGTCTGAGACGGAAAAGCTGGAGCCCGACCCAAATCAGCAATCGGTGGCACCTCAAAAAGCCCCAACGGTTACGCGGTGCGCCTTACACTGAACTCCCCCGGGAACTCTCCCGGCAAACCTTCTCTATAGGCTGACCCTAGTGGATATCGAAAGGCTTAGAGCGGGAATCAGGAGGCGATTTAGGCTTCTGGTAAGAAACGAATTCTAGTGAATCTCTGGAGTGGTCATAGCCATAATAACCCCAATCGGCAGTCAGTTCAAGGGAAACGATACTCTACCGTCGTGAGTATCGTGGACTGTCGGTGTTTGCCGTGTGCCGGGCCTAACAATTCGGTCGCATCACCCAAGCTTGATTCCCTCGCAAAAAGGCCTGTTTGAGATGAACCCTGGCGTGCGAAGGGGCCTGGAAGGGAGGAGGCCACGGGATGCCGGCTGCTGGCCTCACCGCACCATCTGCCGCGCTCAGGACAAGCGTGATCCCGTTGCGCTACCCCTTCCGTGGCTCAGGGCACCCGGTGGAAGCTGTGGAGCGGCGCCCTCATGCGGCCGTGACCGCAGGTACCGTCCCGACCGCCCGCTGAGCCGTGTTCTCCATCTCCACCAGGCGTGCATGGACCATCCGCTTGAAGTTGCACGCCAACGCCTTCAGGTAGACGGCAAGCCGCACCCGACGGCCCCCTCGCACCCGCAAGCGCCCAAGCCCGTGGGCGCGCTTCAGCTCGGAGTTCGTTCCCTCGATCCCGGCCCTTATGGCATACCGCTTGCGCCACTCCTCGGTGGCCTCGGCCCTCCGGCGCCGCTCGATGTTCACCTTCACCAGGTCCGCCTTGAGGACGTAGGCCCCCGCACGCCGGTCCAGCTTCACTGGGCAACGGGACCGCAAGGGGCAGGGCTCGCATGTTGTCCTGGCAAAGTGGACCTCTACCCGCTCCGGCGCATCCTCCAACTCGTGCTCCTCGATGGACGGGTGGCCGGCGGGGCACACCGTGGCCTGCTCCCCTGTGACGTCGATCTGAAAGTCCGCGGCGGTGAGCGGCGGTGGTCCGTCACCCTCTCCTTCGTGCGAGTTCCCCGGCGCCGACCCCGCCACCGGGCTCACCAGTTCCGTTCCCCGGCGCGAGGCTTCGAAGGCATTGCGGCCCGACCCCTACGCCGTGTCGGCGAAGAGCTCGTCCGGTCGGACCTTCCGCTCCGCGAGCCCGTCAACGACCGGCACGCTCACGTCGGTGTCGCTCCCACTCGAGGGGGTCACCTCCACGTGGGTGATGAGCTGGGTGGCGTTCTCCTCGTGGCAGGTCTCCGCCACCTGCACCTCGTACCCCTTCCCCTTGTGGCCGCTGTAGGTCACATCCGGGTCGTGGGGCGATTGCAGCGAGTCGGCGGACACCTGCTTCGGGTCCTTCAAGGCCACGGGCACCTTGCATTCCCCAGCATCGTCGTCATCGTCCCTGGGGCGCCCGTCCCGGTGTTTGCCCACATGGCACTGCTCCCGCAGCAGCCGCTCCAGCAGCCGGTACTCCTCCAGCTGGGCAGCAGTCGTGCCATGGAACCGGTCCACCAGCCGGTAGAGGTCCCGGGCACAGACCGAAAGGCGTCGCCGACCCTCCCCCGTGCGGGCGTCCTCGTAGTGGGTCGCCTCGTCTTCTTCCTTCAAATAGCGCCCTAGGAGGCCCTCCGGAACCCCAGGGCGAAGCTCTGGGTGCTCCCAGCGCAAGGCCCGCAGGAACAACCGCATCGTCTCACAGAACAGGCCCAGCCGGGTGAGTGTGGCGATGTTGCTCATGATGTGGGTGGAGTCCAGCCGTTGCTTTCCGGTGCGTATGCCCAGCGCCTGGATGATCCGGTCCGTGGTCTCCTGGAAAGCCAGCCGGCCACCGTCGTGCTGCATCAGGCGAACTCGGAAGTTGTGGAGGGTCTTCTGGGGCAGGTGGGTCTCCTCGATGTCCAGCCGCAGGGCGTGGTGCCAGAGCAGGTTGAACTCTAGTTGTTCCAGAGCTTCATCGTCGGTGAGGTTGAACATCTCTTTGAGGAGGTGGACCCCGAGGACGGTCTGCACCGCCCGGTTGGGACGGCCGTTGTCCACGCAGTACATGGGAGCAAAGCGCTCCTCGTCAATCAGGGGGAGCGCCTCGTTTCGGAAAACCTCGGCCCAACTTCTCTCCAGACGCTTAGCCTTCTTCGGCGTCACCAGGAACTGGGACTGCCAGAGGCTCTCTTGCGGGTCTCGTATTCGGAACATCCTCCCCTCCCTCGGCCAGGCGCTGCCCCAACGCCCTTTCCCCACATTATCCTCCCATTGCCCCCGGAGGACGAGGGGTTTTTACGAGGGAATCAAGCTTAGCCGACAGCAAGTTGGTAGGGTACACCGCAATTATGGAGATACTAGGAAGGTAACGGATGGGTGCGGTTTCATATAGAGCGGTGTCGCTATTTGGGGGAATCGGTATCAGCCGGCTCTTACCAGGGGTGCTAATTTGCGCTTCATACTACGCAACCGGCTGCTTTCGGTCTACTTTCGCAGGAGGAACGTTCCCAATGGCCGCAAGACTTGTATCACGCCCCGTGGGAACCTGAGACTACTTGGGTCAAGGGCCCTTGACCACAAGGGGACAGGTTGGCTACGCTTTTCTCCGCTAGCCGCATCGTTGGCAGACCCGGCCATTATTTGCGGACTCGCACCTCTACCGCCACCACGGCCTCATTCTTAGTTCGGGCATTTCTGAAGGTTCGCAAGATCGTAGCGTCCTTGAAACCCGCATCGCAGAACTCTTTAAGGAAAGCGCCGCCCTCCTTGGCGCCAGCCACTCAAGCAAACCAGTTTGCAGCGCTGGCAGGCACCTGTTGCCCAAGGTCATCTCGTAAGATGATCTCCGCGACGTACACGCAACCACCCGGCTTTACTACACGGGCGAGTTCACTAAATATGCTGGCCCTTTCCGGGTTAAGGTTGAAAATGCCATTGGCCAGGGCAACATCGACGGACTCATCTTCTATCGGAAGCCTTTCGGCGTCCCCTGAAAAAATACGTACATTAGTCATTCCCGATTCCAGCAGACCTTGCTTGGCGCATTTCAACATTGCCGGGCTAAAATCCACAGCCAGCACTTGGCCTTGGTTCCCGACGCGTCGGGCAGAGATAAGCGAGTCCAATCCTCCACCGCACCCTAGGTCCAAGACCGTAGCTCCCTCGAAAATCTCTGCAATGATCGACAGGTTGGAAACGCCAGCAAACCCACCGACGGAAGCTGCTGGTAACTGTCGCAGCAAGTCTGAGGGATAACCAACGCTTTCGGCGAATCGCCGTCCCACTGGAAACGGATGGTCTTCCCCAGGGTGCTCCGCCGCTTTGCTATACGCCTCTCTGACGCCTTCCTTAAGGTTCGAAACACTAACTTCGTTCATTGCCTTCACTAAATCATCACCAAATCATCACCCAATACCATTATATAGTCGATTTTAGGCGATTATTAGATACAGATCAATTATAAATTCATTATATAGTGGATATACTGCCGTATATCGTTAAAATACTTTATGCACTACATAAATCATGGCTTATGAACGGGGCAATAGCTCGAGGACACTAGCCGCAGGTATGTTTATCGACGAGGTGTTGAATGGCGGTGGATTGCTGGCGGTTGCGACGAGAGGGGGACTACATCCGATCGGGGGCGGACATACCCATGAGTTCCAGCGCACGCTGAAACACTATTTGAGCCGACTCCACCAGCTTCAACCGGGCCATGGAGACTTCCCCGTCTTCGGGATTGGCCGAAATTACCCGGCAATTCTCATAAAACCAGTGGAAAGCAGTAGCCAAATCCATGGTGTAGTGGGGCAGGTGGTGGGGTTCCAATGTCCTAGACATATGGGCAACCAGCTCCGGCAATCGCAGCATTGCCCGGATCAGGCTTAGCTCCGAGGGATGGTTAAGCAAGGAGACATCGCCTTGGGACCAGTCTATGTCCTGGCTGCGGGCCAGGTTCAAAATCCCGGCATTGCGGGCGTGAGCGTACTGGACGTAGTAAACCGGATTTTCCGATGATTGCTCTTTGGCCAATTCCAGGTCGAATTCCATCTGGGTGGAGGCAGTCCGGGCCAGGAAAAAGTACCGGCAGGCGTCCTTGCCGACTTCATCGGCGAGTTCCTTCAGGGAAACAAAGTCTCCGGTGCGCTTTGACGCTTTTACCACTTCATCCCCCCGCTTCAAAGTAACCATCTGGGAGATGAGAATAGTCAGCCTATGGGCATCGACCCCAAGAGCGGCCACGGCCAGTTTCATCCGCGGAACATGACCCTGATGGTCTGCGCCCCAGATGTTTACCACGCTGTCGAACCCCCGCTCGATGAACTTGTTGTAATGGTAGGCAATATCCGACGCAAAGTAGGTGGGCTCGCCGCTGGAACGGACCACCACATTATCCCGGTCGTCGCCCATCACGCTGGAGTTGAACCAAAGTGCGCCTTCCCTCTCGGAAAGATAGTTGTTTTCACGCAGTAGTTGGACCGCCTTATCGTACTCTCCGTGTTGAAACAGCGTCCCTTCGCTGAACCAGTTGTCGAAAACCACGCCGATCTGGTCTAAATCTTGGCGGATGAGGGCTACCATTTTATCCCGACTCAGGTCCCCAATCTCCTTGATCCCTTGTTCTTCCTCCATTTGGGCAAAACGGGGACCTTCGCTGGCCAGTATCTCTTGGGCCAGCTCGGTAATGTACTCGCCCGCATAACCGTTGGCGGGCATCTCAGCTTGCTGGCCTTGAGCTTGTTTGTACCGGGCAAAGACGGAGCGGTAAAATGCATCCATTTGGTTGCCTGCGTCGTTTATGTAGTACTCTCTAGTCACGTTAAAATCGGCCGCTTCCATTATGTTAGCTAAGGAGCTGCCCAGTACGGCCCCCCTAGTGTGTCCCACGTGAACCGGGCCGGTGGGGTTTACGCTAACAAACTCGATCATTACTTTTCGGCCTTGGCCCATTGCCACATTGCCGAATCTCATCTTCGCTTCCCGTACCGTCTCGACCTGTTGCTGAACCCAACTGTCCCGGAGGTAAAAATTGATGAATCCGGGCGGAGCTGCCACAATGCGGTCCACCTCATCTCCGGGATTCATCCTATTGACCAACTCTTGGGCCAGTTCCAATGGGTTTATGCGGGTGGCGCGGGCCAAGCGGAGTGGCAGGTTGGTGGCGAAGTCGCCGTTTTCCGGATTGCCGGGGCGCTCGACCATAATATCCGGCATGGTGTCAAGTTGGAGCAATCCGTCCGACCGGGCCTGCTCCAAAGCATCCGCTACTAATTTAGCTATCGAGTCTAAGACAAGTGGGGTCGCCATTGAGCACAAAACCATCCCGTAATTAAATTGATCGTTCCAGAACATCGTTCCAGAACAGGGTAGGCCATTCGCCCGTTTTGCCAAGCAATTGCCTGAGACTGCCGCACTACTGGGATTGACTGGCCGTTTGGGTAATCCTATCACAATACAGTGGAGCTAATTAAGACATAGAAGGGCCTTGGGCGAACGGAATTTGCCGGCCAGTGTTTCGGTCATTCATCATCGGCTGATAGAAAACGATTGACATCGTGGCGTTGGATGCTAGAATTTCGCTCGGTACCTGCACTATTTGTGCCTTACCAATGTTATGGAAACCCGTATCTCCCCTGTGGAGAAAAAAGGAATTATGAAATTCAAATTGCCGATCCTAGGTTTGTTGATGACAATTGTGGTGGGCATACTGGCCGCCTGCGGAGGCGATGCCGCCACACCAACAGTGGTTGAAGTTGAGAAGATAGTCGAAGTCGATAAGATAGTTGAAGTCGAAAAAATAGTCGAAGTCGAGAAGATTGTCGAGGTCGAAAAGATCGTCGAAGTGACACCCGTGCCACACGCCGGATTCACAGAGGAAGAGGCCGGGGCAGCTTTTGAGGCTGCTTTGGCAGCCGGTGACCTGGCAGCATTTAACGACATCTTGCATGATGATTTCGTCTTTACTCAGGTCCCGGGTCCGGGCGGCACAGCGATGCTCACCTTGGATAAATCTGGGTATTTAAAAAGATTGGCCGGATTGATGGAAGACAATCAGGTATTGACGCTTAGCGAACAAGTCTACGTGAGTGACGGGAGTTCCGGAGTGTTTTCCGTGACGGGAGACAACTTTCGGGCATTGGGCATAGGCGCTCTCTCTGGCACCTTTGTTTCCACTTCCAAGAACGGGCAATTGGATACACTCGATACTATAGTCAGTGGCGAGTCGCTCCAGAAACTAGGCGCGGCGTTGGCCCCGCCTCCAAGCCGGGAGTTAACAGCGTTAGTTGGCTCGGGGCGCGACACTGACGTTGTGGTGGCGTTCTTGCCTTCCCAACTTACCGTACGAGCCGGCGATTCCGTTACTTGGAAGCTGGACGCCGACGAGATTCACACCATTACGTTCCTAGAAACCCGGCTGAAAAGCCCTGCTGTGACGGGATGGCGTGGAGGATAACCAGTGGACTGTAAGTCTGAGGCTAAGAGTGACCCAGTTGGCTGCGGCCAATATGAATTGGGTAGTAACGATGGGCGACCCTGGGGCTTGCTGGTCCGGTTTATCGTGAGAGGAGCCTGGAGCCGGAGATATCATCCCCATCTTGGTAGCCACCAGGGTCAGGTTGGCCACCGTGGCCGCCATGAGTAGTTGGAATCGGGTCTTGGCTCGGCCGAAGTAGCGAGATTGGCGGACCCCCAGTTGCGCCAGCCGCGCCAGGCGATGCTCGGCCGCCTGGCGCAGCCTACGGTATTCAGCAAAGCCCTCACTCCGCTGGAAGTCCCGGGCTTGTTGCAAGAGCGCCTCTTGGGGATGCAGGGCTACGGTGCGTCCCGCCCCGTACCGCGCCGCCACGCACTGGGACCGCAGGGGGCATACGCCGCAGACCGCCGGGTCGAATTGGAAACTCCGGGCCAGGTAGGTCCGACCCAACCGGTTGGTCCGGGTGCCGAAGGTCCGCAGGGTGTGGGTAACATTACCGGCTGGGCAGGTGCAGGTTCCTGCCTCCAAGTCGATCTGGAAGTCCTCCTTGGGGAAGCAGGCCTTATTAGGGCGACCCGGCACCTTGGCTATTAGAGTCCGACCAGCATCGGCAAAGGCCTGCCGCGTCCCGCCATCCCCATAGGCCGCATCCCCGATAGTCTCCTCCACCGCTATGCCCGTGTTCTCCTCACTCTGCTCCACCAGTTCCAGGACTCCAGTGTTGTCACCGGCATTGCCGGGCAGGATGTCTACCGCGGTCACCAGTTGGGAATCGGTATCCACCACCACCGCAGCCTTATGTCCGTCGAAGCGTTTGCTGCTGCTTTTACGGCCGTGGCGCATCTCCGGGTCGTGTACCGAAGGGATGCGGTCCCGGCTTACCCCATCCTTCAGGGCTGGGCCATCCTCCTGGCGTTCCACATCCTGCAGTAACAGTTGCCCCAGCAACTCCGCCGCTTCCACTATACCCTGGCGCTGGGGGCTCTCCTCGGGGAACTGACCCTGGACCTGACGGGCCAGCTCCAACACCAGGTCGGCATCGGCTACTATCTTCTGCAGTAAGGCTTGCCGCTCTTTCTGGTTGTCCCAGTCAATCTCTGCCTCTCCCTTCACACTGGAGCCAAAGTAGAGTTCCAGACCGTGTCTCAAGGCCCATTCCTCGGGCCGCGTCCCATCCAGGTCCGAAAGCGCCCGCACTACCTGGACTATGCCGTCGGCCAGCAAGTTGTAGGTGTCCTTGTCCGCCCCTCGGCCCAGAATGTAGGTGGTGTCTACCGCCACCTTCATCCGGCGTCCTTTCAGGTATCCGGTCTGCCGGGCGAATTGGAGGCTGCGCTGAAAGACGGCCCGCACCCGGTCGTGGAGGATCAGCTGGGCTCGAAACAGCTGCAGCGTGCTCTTGGCAAAGGGCCGGTCCTCCACCTCAATCCCCAACGCCACCTTCCACCGGATATCAAAATCCGCCCGCTGTTTGGCTTCGGCGTCGCTGACTTTGTCGTAGGCTTGCAACAACAGCGCAGTGGCCACCAGACTTGGGGGCACGCTATCCCGGCCATTGTCTGGGCAATATAGCTCGGCGAACTCTTCGTCTCGAAATAGCTGTCCCCGCAGGGAGGCCAGGAAGCCATAGAAGGAGCCCCGGCCCACATAGTCCAGGTACAGGTGATCCGCTTCCAGCAGCCCTCGTTGCGCCGACCGTACTCCCAGCATCCTCAACCTCCCACACCCATTTATTAAATCTCTTGCCCAGTATATCGGGACAGCCTAGGTCAGGGTACTTTTCGGCCGGAGTTCTATTGGATAAATTCTCGCTTGGTCTGCTTGCATCTCAAATGAAATGTCCATACCCAGGTTCTTCATCCGACCGGCGAAGTCCGGTTTCGTTCCATCTTGATCCGGAAGGTCCACTTCCTGGGCATAAATGGTAACCATGTGTTCCGACATTAAAGCCCCGTAAGCTAGATGCTGGCACAGAACGCTTTTGCCGGACCCTGGAGAGCCTTCAACCAACGTCAAAACTCCAGGTCCAACGCCTCCTAGAAGAACACGGTCGATGCCATCGTTTCCGGTTGAGACGGTATTACCTGAGCGATTCAAGGCGATGCGGATACGGTCTGAAAGATGTCCCGACGGCCAGGGTTTGGAGATATAGTCCAATGCGCCAGCCCTAACGGCAAGCTCCGCGGATTTTTCATCTTCACCGGCTGTCGAGACAATCACGGGTATGAACCGGGTACCCGGATTTGATTTCAGACTCTGGAGCACTTGGAGCCCGTTCACGTTCTCCGAACCTACCGCGAGTTCGCAGGCCAACTGGCCATCCTCTGCTTCAACCACCCGGTGACCATCTCCTGACAGAATCAGATCAGCGAGATTTATACCATCTTGGTCATCGGCAACCAGAATTGTAGCCATGGGTTTCACTTCCTGCGCGCAACATGTTAGTGACAGGTAATATCAAGCAGGTAATATCTAGATTGTAGTTCCCTTAAACCTTAATAAATACTCGGTGCTTCTAGGGATGAAATATGGCGAAATTAGGGCGTACGTTCGAACAAACAACGAATTCGAAACGACCACCAGATTGTCCCTCGCCTTTGGATTAACTAATTTAAGCATGCGATCGCCCACACCTCCTCTGGAAACAGTGGGTTTAGCCTTGAAAAATGCTGTGTGGCCGATTTAATGGGTAATCAGCCAGCCGCTGTTACACGTTATAATCAAAGTGGTCAAAACCCTATGATAATAACGAACTCGATTCCAAACTTAATCAGGACCGACGCAGCGTCAGATACGTTGGACTAGGAGGCGCTCACTGTGAATGAGAAACTTGTCGGAAAGATTCAGACGGTTTTGGGCACCATCGAGCCGGAAAAATTGGGTGTTACCTTGACGCACGAGCACCTACTAATAGACCTGACGGTGGCTCACAGACCACAGGATAACGCCAGCGACAAGGGTTTCTACCATCAACCGGTTTCCAACGACAACTTGGGCCGGATTCGATATTACGGTGCCCAAAACGCGGATAATGCCCGATTGTTTGACGTTTCCACGGCAATCGACGAGGTTATGCTGTATAAGCAGCATGGTGGGGATTCGATTGTAGACGCAACCAGCATTGGCATCGCCCGCGACCCTGTGGGGTTATCCCGCATATCTAATGCGACCGGGGTGAATATCATCATGGGCGCCTCCTTCTACGTGGCGGATTCCCACCCATCCGACATGGACCTTCGCTCCGAGGACGACTTGGTTGAACGGATCGTCGGCGACTTAACGGAAGGGGTCGATGGCACCGGCATTAGATCAGGAGTCATCGGCGAGATCGGCTGTTCCTGGCCGTTGGCGGAAAATGAGCGAAAGGTCTTGAGAGCGTCGGCACGGGCTCAGAGGATGACTGGCGCGCCAATATTGATTCATCCGGGCAGAGATGAGACTTCCCCTCTGGAAATAATCGATGTTCTGGCGGAAGCCGGGGCCGACCTCAGCCGAACGATCATTGGGCACTTGGACCGCACGGTGTTTTTACACAGCACCCTTAGTCAAATCGCCGAGGCCGGGTGTTACATGGAATGGGACCTCTTCGGTACTGAAAGCTCTTTCTATCCTCTAAACCCGAATATTGACATGCCCAGCGATGCCAAGCGAATGGATGACATTGCTTGGATTTCTTCGGAGGGATTTGGCGGCAAGGTATTGGTTGCCCATGATATTTGCGCCAAACACCGCTTGGAAAAATACGGAGGCCATGGTTACTACTACATTTTAGGCCATGTCGTCCCCAGAATGCGGGCGAGAGGATTCAGCAGCCAGGCGATTGACGATATTTTGGTCAACAATCCGAGGCTTGCCCTGACCTTTGAGGAGCCACAGCCCTGAACTTAAGCAAGGCTTCGCTCTGGTTCATGCCAGCACACTAGCTGCCACACCCCTGCGCTGGCGTGGGTCGCGAAATGAGGCGAGGCGCCGGTAATGTCTCGCGCCACAACCTTCGCAATATACCAGAATCATGGCTAGCACTTGGCGAAATAAATTGAAGCGCGAAAATTGCATTCGATAAGGACCGTTATGCAACCAGTGTGGTGGGCAACAGCGATCATCTGCGCATTATTTATAGGGACAATTATTCTCCATCTAGTACAGAAGCACCCCAATGAGCAAAGCCGTTGGGCCTGGTGGAAGGAGTTTCATCAGCGAACCCGCCGCTACCCTACGCCCGAAGAAGTTGAAGTCTGGATGAGCCAACAAGACAGCACCGCCCAATAGCAACCGCAGCACCGGTGGTTAACTTCCCGGGAAAGTACGGGATTCGTGGCGCGACGAGCCTGCTGATATATTCAGCTCGGTAGGACACTGTTGTCCCGGTAGTAGCGAGCCACTAGCAGCCAGCCACGCATTTCCTAACGAACGTCGCCCACCCAAGCTTGGTTCGGCAGGCCCCGTTGTTCCCAATACCCCAACGGCGAGCCTGGGACCAACTCTATGCGCACCACCCATTTGGCCCACTTGTACCCATATTTGCCCGGCGATACCAAACGTAGCGGATAGCCATGTTCGGGGCTCTCTTCGCCGTTAATGGCATAGGCTAAATAGGCCTCGGTCTCGATAAGGTCCTTCATGGGATGGGTGGTAAAGTAACCGTCGGCACAGTGAAAGACAGCGGTTGCCGAATCCGGCATGGGTTCCGCCCGATCCAATAACGAAGCCAGAGATACACCCTGGGTGTCGATAATATTTCGTAAACCGCCTACGCAGTCCATAACGACTCGCCGTTCCACCGCCGGGAGATTCCTCAGATCGTCCAGAGACAGGACTAGAGGACAGTTAACGCTGCCATCGACGGTTAAGGCAAATCCTTCGGGAGCTAGGCGGGGCACGCCCCAGAAAGAAAGAGTAAAGAGTTCCTTGGTTGGAGTCAGGGTGTTTTGACTTTGAGTCCCCCTGGCCCGACCGAAGCGTCGCAGCCCTCATATACCAGCGCTAGCTAGTGACCTGCTTCCGAAGAGGATAAGGCAGGAGAATCCAGGGCAGCCAGATGGCTCTAAGCAGTAGTCTGTTGGTAAGCAGCCGGGTCATAAGCATCTCTTCTTATCTCCCGTCCCAATATACGACACCCAAGGTTAACAGGCTTTTTATGAAAACAAGCTATTTCATAGACAATACGCTTGCTAGGCTCTTCACCCATTTGCGATTCAGGGTGTTGTCTCAAACCCCTAATTGGTGATTAAAAATGTGGAATCTAAGCGGCACGTTCCATGAGTACTCCAAGCAATCCCACGATCTCCCAATAGTGTTCGTGCATGGCGTCGGGCTCGACCATAAAAGCTGGCAATAAATCCTGGAGGACTTCAGGGGCCACACGACATTGACCTACGATTTACTCGGGCATGGACTAACCAAACGGACATTGGGCAGGCAAAGTTTCGAGCGTTTCATGGATCAACTGGACGATTTGCTTGGTGGTCTCGAAATAACCGAGGTCATTTTAGTAGGGTTTTCCTTGGGCGGACTGGTGGCAGCCCATTTTGCTGCGTCTCGACCCAAGACTGTCCGAGCTCTAGTTCTGATAAGCACAGTGTATCAACGGACCATCGCAGAGCGACAGGCCATAGCCAACAGGGTGGAGCAAGCCAAGAATGGAGATTGGGCTGGAATGGGGATCGCAGCCCTTGGCAGAGTGACCTCTAGTCGTCCGTCGTCCTTAGACAACCGGTAAGTAGACTCTAAGACAGTAATTGCGCCTGATAATTGTGGGCACTACGGGTTGATAGACTGAAGCAGAGGTCCACCCGCATTTTCATAGTGGGAAATCGTCGTAACCGGATGGCCACTATACACGGCATGCCGCCGAATCTGGATGGTTGAGTGAGGATTGTAGATGCCAGCCAACATCATCCAACACAGGGCTCGTCTGGGTTGCTGGGTCGTTTGTCCAAAATCTCTCGAACTTTCGCTGCTAATTTTTTCGGATCATACGGCTTTGGCAGGAATCCAATACCCGCTGGGTTCCGAACTAAACCGAATTCAGATTGATCCGCGTATCCGGATGTGAATAGCACTGGGACGTTCGGATTGATGTCAAGAAATTTCTCGGCAAGCTCCAAACCGCCCATACGTGGCATTACCACATCAGACAGCAGCAGGTGAATATACTACTTAGGCTTATCTCCACGGGAAACAGGATGCCACCTTTATGCCGAGCATCAAGTTTCAATCCCACTCCCATCTTCCTAGAGCGCGGTGAGGGGAAGAACTCCGAGAATTTCACTGAATGGGAATGTCTCAATTTTTCTGGTATGAGTAGACTTAGGTCTTCGCCAATTAATTCGTATTTCTTGTAACCGAATAGCTGTTCGCATTGATCATTCACTAAGACTATGAGGCCTTGTTCGTCTATGGCGACGATAGCCTGGGGAGCGCCCTCGACCAAGGCGCGGAACCTCGCCTCGCTCCGCTGCAGGGCATTTCCCAACTGTTTACGTTCAGAGATGTCCCGAACCACAAATATAGCGCTGGGCTCGCCGTTGAACCGCGCCACAACTCCTGATGATTCGACGAGCTTCTCACTACCTTTTAGCGTCTGAATCACGAATTCGACATTGGGCAGCTTTATACAATTCGTGCTTTCCTCAGAAACTGGCTCCGAGGTCAGATGTCTAGCGTATATCTCACCAACCGTAATTTCTGATTGACGCTTTCCTGATAGGTCGCGATAGTCAGACCTGACCAACTCAGTCTCGGTCATGCCAACTAGATCACTCTGATCCGACGCTTCCCACATTTCCATTGCTGAGCTGTTTGCGTAGGCTACTTTCCCTCGTACGGTCACTATCATGGCATCCGGGGACAGATCAACCAGGATGCGGTAACGGTCTTCGTTATCATTTATCGAAATTGTCTTCGACGAATTATCTTGCATTAAGAGATTCCTCATTGCGGTCAAGGATTCGGCGATATTTGACGCATCTGCAGGACAAGTTATGGTTGCTCACATTAAATAATATAAGTCGGCTTCATCAAGGTGCAGTATCCATACTGGGGGGCTACGAACGGGCGGTAGGTGGCGGCGCGGGACGCGAGAGCAGTCCCTCTCAACCTATCAACGGCACTAATTAAGAACAGAAGAAGAACCGGAATCACGTGTTCCTCGAGCTAGTCGCTCCCCAATTTAGCAACAGTGGCCACGGCAAGGCGGTCAAAATCTTAACGTTAGTGTATTCATTTTGCGCGGGTCAGAAGATATGCAAATTATGGGATGAGAATGATAGATCGCCCAATCAGCTTAATACAACTTGGGCGCTCAATTGCCTGGCTAAGGCCCAAGGCTGGTTTTCCAATACTCACATGGTCTGAAAGGTGCGGCCAATCGTGGGTAGTGGCTTATGGGTAATTGTCCGGCACCAGCATTAGCAACTGGTTCAGGCACAGCGCTTTGTTGCCAGCAAACAGGTCCAAGCCCTCTACAGCATAGCTAAAGAGTGAGGCTGGGTTCGCCAAAGCCACATTGGCCAACGCAGTCTCCGCCAATGTCGGTTCCTTTGAGGTGAGTTTGAGTGCCGCTGCGGCCGGCGCCGGAGGCTGGGAATATTGGCGGTCGGTCCGGATCTCGCGAAACGGCGCACGAGGACTCAGGCCCGCCAACTGCCGGGCTTTGGCCAGACCCTCTTCCAGCCCGCCTAGCTCGTCCACCAATCCTCTGTCCAGAGCTTGGCTGCCGGTCCACACCCGGCCACCGGCGATGGCATCGACGGCTTCCCGCGTCAAATTTCGACTAGCGCTCACCCGGTCCAGGAACACATCGTAGACGCGCTCGATATTCTCCCGAACGATCTGTCTCTCTTCTCCGCTGAACGGCCTCTCTGTCCCTTGGAAGTCGGCATGGGCCCCTCTTCCGATGGATTCCCGTCTGAACAATAGCTTATCCATCAATCCCGAAGTAATCACTTTGCCGGTGAGCACTCCAATGGAGCCGGTGATGGTTCCGGGCTGGGCTGAAATCCACTGGGCGGGAGTGGCCACGTAATAGCCGCCGGATGCGGCAACCGGGCCCATCACGGCAATTAAGGGTTTCTTGTCCGCTATTTTCTGTAATGCGGCCGCCATAGCTTCGGATGCCGACGCCGAGCCCCCACCGGAGTTCACGTACAACAACACCGCTGCAGCTCTCCTATCTCGCAGGGCCACGCGGGCTTGCTGTACCACCGTCAAATCTCCGGCCCGAGGGTTGAAAACCAAAGGCAAGGGCAGAGGAGACTTGGAGGGCGGCTGCTGACTCCAGCCGTCGACTATATTCCCTTCGACACGAATCAGAGCCACGTAGCGCCCGGCGCGAATTGGCGGAGGGCGCCGGAGCTTCTTTCGGACTGCCTCCCAGGTTGCGAGGCGCACCGGCTTGTCCTGTTCGCCCAAGTAGGTTGGAAGGTCCTCTTCGCTGATAATCTTATCGATGACGCCGGATTCCAATGCCTTAAGATCAGTGTACGGAGCCCTGTCCACAAGGGCTTTCGCAGCGTCTTCGTCCAAGCCTCGGCCAGAGGATACGGCATTGATAAACTCGTCGTAATACCCATCAAGCAACCAATTGGTCATCTCGCGCATCTCGTCGGACATACTGGAACGCATTAATGGGTCTGCCGCCGATTTATAAGGGCTGATCTGGACAAAATCCGCCTTTATGCCAACTCTGTCCAATGCGTCGGCCAAGAAAACATGGGTTGCATGCAGCCCCAATGGAGACGCATCCCCGCCTGTTTGGAGCAAGATTTCATCCGCTGCCGTGGCGATGTAATATCTGGTGTTGTCATAGCTGGTTGACCAAGTGACGACTCGTTTTCCCGACGAGCGCAGTTGAGCAATATATCCGCGTAGTGTCTGGGCATGAGATGCAGGCATCTGAAGGCTACGTAAGTGGAGAACGACCCCTTTTATGCGTGGGTCTTCCTGTAGGGCCTTGAACTGCTCACCCAACTCCTGCAAGCTTACCCGGCTGCCCGGAAATAAACGTCTTGCCAGAAATCCGGCCCGTTGAGTGCGTAGTTCGGGGTAGGCTCCCTCAAGAGTAAAGATGACAAATTCCGGTGGCTTTCCCAAGCTTCGCAAGAGATTTCCGAATAGCCATAGAACATATCGTAAGGAGAAAATTAGGCGACCCAACACAGGTTAACTCCTTCAGTTGTCATTGGGTGAGACTCTGGCCTTCAGTGTATCAATTTTAATTGTCTCTGAGCCGGTTATCTCGGAGACGCCTATGTTTTGTTAACGCCCAATCCATTTTCCCGGGTATTTTCGGATATTTAGAGGACCGTCAGCCAGCAAAGTTACTATAGGCTTAGCTGCCATGGATAACTGAAACTGAGAATGCACCATACCCCACAGGTTTGCGCAGCATGAACCTCCTCATCGTTTATGACCCAGCATCGATCATCACAACATTCGATCATGACCAAGCATCATTGAGCCGTCCAACCACCGTCTATTACAAGCTCGCTTCCCGTCACGAAAGACGATTCGTGCGAGGCCAAGTACAGCGCTCCGTAAGCCACCTCCTCGGGCCGAGCCCACCTTCCCATGGCCGTTCGTTCTACCATGCCTTGATTAAGCTCACGCTGAGTCTGGGACGTTTCGGTCATCGGTGTCGCAATCGGTCCCGGGTGGATCGAATTTGAACGGATCGACTCCCTGGCGTACTGGATCGCAGCGGACTTGGTGAAGAGGCGGACTGCTCCCTTGGAGGCATGGTAACTTGTGGACCCGCCGCTGCCGACTAGTCCGTAAATCGAAGAGATATTGATGATTGACCCGCCGCCGGATTTCCGCATTTGCGGAATCGCGGCCTTGGTGCCCAGAAACACACCCTTGGCGTTTATATCCATTACCCTGTCCCATAATTCGACGGTGGGGTCTTCGACGGTGGTCCGTCCGTGCTTATCCCGGCGTTGTTCACCAATATGTCCAGTCTGCCAAAGCGCGACACTGCTAAGGAGACCGCATTCTCCCATTGAGTCTCGTTAGCAACGTCCAACGGGACAAAAATACATTCACCGCCGGATTCGTTAATCTGGGCCTCGGTTCTCCGACCTTCATCTTCCAAAATATCCCCGATGACGATTTTTGCCCCTTCTTCAGCAAATAGCTTTGCCTCGGCGGCACCCATTCCCCTTGCGCATCCGCTGATAAGGGCGACCTTCCCTTCCAATCGCATGTTATTCCTACGGTTCTAATGAATATTTATGCTGTCGGGCCAATTTCGACGGCTCCAATTCGCGCACCAATTAGTTTGGCGCGAATGAGGCGCAATTTCCCCTTCCGGTATATAGCAGTTACAAGTATATAGCTGTTACAAGTTTGTAAATTTGAGGTTTTTTTATATCCCGCGCTACAAGCCCCGAGCTATGTACACGCCACTTAACGCCGAGTTTCCTAGACTGTTGGCCGAGCAAGGGACTTTGACGGTTGCTTCGAAATCAAGTGTCGGTTGCCGGATATACGTCGTGCGAATCCGCGGCTTTGGGATAATCGCCCGCACCATACGGTAGAGCCAGATGTTGGCATATCTAAAGCAACTCCAGGGCGATTTGGCTCAAAGGGGTACTATGCCTTCTCTTCCAGAGAAGCCTTGCCGTCGATTAAATCCGGTGTTTCAAAAAACGCCTAAACGCCCTCGGCACGGTCGCGCACCACTTCCCAGTCGAGTTGGTCAAGCGCCTTCTCAATTTAGTCCAATAGGCGGTCTATTCGGCGTTGAATGCGCTCGCGGAACATTGTGGAGCCATAATAGGGTCGAGGAAGGGGATTGTCCGCCGGAGACTAGCCAAAGGACCGGTAACGGGCTGAACATTCGGTAGGTCGGAAACTTATCAACACAGGTGGATTAGTTGATAGCGGCTTTTACATCGTTTGGGGTCATGCCGAGCAAATGAGGACGGGAGTAGGGGGAAGGAATCTATTTGGTGGAGCTAGGGGTATAGAACCAAGAACATTCGAAACCGTAATTACGTTGTCAGACAGATGAAGGTCACGTGCCGATGATCATCGCGGGTTTGGAAGCCGCCATCGAAGCACCCACCGGATCGCCATGCGTGTCGATCTCCATTCCCGTCCAGGCGTCGCGGTCTAGTCCGTTGACAAAAGCGGCAACGAATCGGGCCGGGTGATCTTTGGGAAGGAGGTCATCGAGGGTCGGCGGGAGCAACCAGGCTTGGTCGCGGTTCACGAGCCTTAGCGGCATGAGCGGCCTCCTCGTGAAAGACTGCTCTTATTTTAGCCGCCAGGACCCAGTCGGCGCCCGGCTTCCTGAGACAGGTTCGAGAGTGAAAGCATACCTGAAACAAACTCAGGCCGTTTCGGTCTCCACCGAAACTGCAAAGATTCAATCGTCCCGTATCAGTCTTCAAACGGGAACTCGACGTGAACAACTCGACTTAGACGGTCAAGTAGGTTTCTATAAACAGTTTATTCCGCGAGCCTCGCCTTGAGCAGTCACGTAGATTACACCTTAGCTCGTGTAGCAGGGAGGGACGTCCGGAGGTTGTTATACGAACGTTTGTTCTGTTATACTTATGCGCAGATCCTGGATGCCGAGTGGCAACCAAGAGTTGTCTTAGGCGTTTGAGCTTTTCTCGGGTAATGGTGCGTTTGCCGCGTCCAGCAACGGGACAAGTAATTTTCCAAAATCTCAAATGTGCTTGCCTATGGGCCCAGGACTTGTCAGTAGTCATGTCAAAAAACTCGATTGCCGCAGAAAACTTCACTCATTTGCACGTGCATTCGGCATACTCTTTCAGCGACGGGGTGATTGGCATGGAGGCGCTTCTGCAACGAGCTGCCGATTTAGACATGTCTGCATTGGCCCTGACAGACCACGACAGCCTTGCCGGAGCAATACCCTTTATCCGTTTGGCTGGTCGAATGGGGATTAGGCCTATTCTCGGATGTGAATTGACATTGGAAGGAGGGTACCACCCGGTTCTTTTGGTCAAAGAGTTGATTGGATACCAGAATCTGTGTCAGCTGCTTACCAACGCCTATAAACACGGCGCGCCAGGGAAGCCCCAGGCTACCCGTGAGGACTTAGCAAAGCACAGCCAGGGGCTGATTGCGATAGGAGGTTTCGATTGCGGGGAAGTTTCCAGATTGGTCCGTAACTATCACAGCGATGATGCATCGTCCTCAGCGAGGTTTTACAAAGAAATCTTCGGGGAAGACTTCTACCTTGAAGTGTGTCGGAGGCCAGCGTTGGAATCCGATATTCCTCTTCAGCGTCTGGTGGCCTTTGCCCGCGAGATCAACATTCCTCTCGTAGCTACCAACGCAGTGCATTACCTAGAAACCCGGCTGAAAAGCCCTGCTGTGACGGGATGGCGTGGAGGATAACCAGTGGACTGTAAGTCTGAGGCTAAGAGTGACCCAGTTGGCTGCGGCCAATATGAATTGGGTAGTAACGATGGGCGACCCTGGGGCTTGCTGGTCCGGTTTATCGTGAGAGGAGCCTGGAGCCGGAGATATCATCCCCATCTTGGTAGCCACCAGGGTCAGGTTGGCCACCGTGGCCGCCATGAGTAGTTGGAATCGGGTCTTGGCTCGGCCGAAGTAGCGAGATTGGCGGACCCCCAGTTGCGCCAGCCGCGCCAGGCGATGCTCGGCCGCCTGGCGCAGCCTACGGTATTCAGCAAAGCCCTCACTCCGCTGGAAGTCCCGGGCTTGTTGCAAGAGCGCCTCTTGGGGATGCAGGGCTACGGTGCGTCCCGCCCCGTACCGCGCCGCCACGCACTGGGACCGCAGGGGGCATACGCCGCAGACCGCCGGGTCGAATTGGAAACTCCGGGCCAGGTAGGTCCGACCCAACCGGTTGGTCCGGGTGCCGAAGGTCCGCAGGGTGTGGGTAACATTACCGGCTGGGCAGGTGCAGGTTCCTGCCTCCAAGTCGATCTGGAAGTCCTCCTTGGGGAAGCAGGCCTTATTAGGGCGACCCGGCACCTTGGCTATTAGAGTCCGACCAGCATCGGCAAAGGCCTGCCGCGTCCCGCCATCCCCATAGGCCGCATCCCCGATAGTCTCCTCCACCGCTATGCCCGTGTTCTCCTCACTCTGCTCCACCAGTTCCAGGACTCCAGTGTTGTCACCGGCATTGCCGGGCAGGATGTCTACCGCGGTCACCAGTTGGGAATCGGTATCCACCACCACCGCAGCCTTATGTCCGTCGAAGCGTTTGCTGCTGCTTTTACGGCCGTGGCGCATCTCCGGGTCGTGTACCGAAGGGATGCGGTCCCGGCTTACCCCATCCTTCAGGGCTGGGCCATCCTCCTGGCGTTCCACATCCTGCAGTAACAGTTGCCCCAGCAACTCCGCCGCTTCCACTATACCCTGGCGCTGGGGGCTCTCCTCGGGGAACTGACCCTGGACCTGACGGGCCAGCTCCAACACCAGGTCGGCATCGGCTACTATCTTCTGCAGTAAGGCTTGCCGCTCTTTCTGGTTGTCCCAGTCAATCTCTGCCTCTCCCTTCACACTGGAGCCAAAGTAGAGTTCCAGACCGTGTCTCAAGGCCCATTCCTCGGGCCGCGTCCCATCCAGGTCCGAAAGCGCCCGCACTACCTGGACTATGCCGTCGGCCAGCAAGTTGTAGGTGTCCTTGTCCGCCCCTCGGCCCAGAATGTAGGTGGTGTCTACCGCCACCTTCATCCGGCGTCCTTTCAGGTATCCGGTCTGCCGGGCGAATTGGAGGCTGCGCTGAAAGACGGCCCGCACCCGGTCGTGGAGGATCAGCTGGGCTCGAAACAGCTGCAGCGTGCTCTTGGCAAAGGGCCGGTCCTCCACCTCAATCCCCAACGCCACCTTCCACCGGATATCAAAATCCGCCCGCTGTTTGGCTTCGGCGTCGCTGACTTTGTCGTAGGCTTGCAACAACAGCGCAGTGGCCACCAGACTTGGGGGCACGCTATCCCGGCCATTGTCTGGGCAATATAGCTCGGCGAACTCTTCGTCTCGAAATAGCTGTCCCCGCAGGGAGGCCAGGAAGCCATAGAAGGAGCCCCGGCCCACATAGTCCAGGTACAGGTGATCCGCTTCCAGCAGCCCTCGTTGCGCCGACCGTACTCCCAGCATCCTCAACCTCCCACACCCATTTATTAAATCTCTTGCCCAGTATATCGGGACAGCCTAGGTCAGGGTACTTTTCGGCCGGAGTTCTAGAAGACCAAGATGCTCTCGCTGCCGCCCTCCGTGAAGCCATCTCCCAGCAAGTAGCGCTCGAGCACATTCCGGTTCGTGAGGAACGGTCTCTGGTTCCGGGGTACATCATGGCAGAACGTTTCAGTGATCTACCTGAAGCACTAGTCAATTCTCGGCTCATATCCGAGAGATGTAGCTTTGCATTGCCCCTGGGGTGTTGGCGAATTCCAGACCTGCCCGCTCTGCAGGGGACCCTCGCCGATGATCAGTTGACCCGCTTGGTTTATCAATCCGCTGCGGAGAGATGCTCCAGTATGAACCCAACTGTATGCACCCGTCTCGAAGAGGAACTGGACACCATACGGGCATTGCAATTGTCAACGGTCTTTCTGGTGGCTCACGATATTGCAAAACTCTGTTTGGAGCGAGGAATTCGATTTCAGCTACGAGGAAGCGCTGTAAACTCCCTGGTTCTGTTTGCGTTGGGGGTAAGCAACGTGGATCCCCTGGGCCACAACTTAGTCTTCGAGCGATTCTTGCACGTAGGCAAATCGTCCGTGCCTGACATTGATCTGGATGTCCAGCGTTCCCGGCGCCTGGCAGTGAGAAATCTGATCATCGAGCGGTACGGCCAGGAGCAAGTCGCTACATTGGGTACCATCACCACCTACCATGCCCGGAGCCTGCTGCGTGACGCAGCGCCAGTTCTTGGTCTACCGAAGGATGTGGTGTTTGGAGTTCTGGAAGGCGTCTACGGGCAACCATTACAGAACCTCCTTGAGCTAGGGCCTTTGAATCCCGGGTTCAGGGAGAATCGGCTACTAAGGCACCCAAAGATTCGGCGTGCCTTAGAGAAGTGTACCGCCCTCGATGGATTACCATCCGCGATCACGTCGCATCCATCGGGGTTGGCCATAGGCCCGAGCAACCTGGGGCAGTGGGTTCCCCTCGAGGCGAGAGGCGATGGAACAATCGTCACTCAGTACCCGACGGACGCGATACAAGAGATGGGTATCCTGAAGATAGACCTCTTGTCCTCACCGACCCTAGATGTACTAGAAGAAACCAGGATTCTTGCTCGCCGTAACCATGAGCAAGATCTGGCTGTGGACCCTGGACTGCCTAACGATCCCGAAGTGTTCGCGTTGCACCGAAGTGGGGAGTCCATCGGATGCTTCCAGGTTGAGTCCCCGTTGCAACGGGAACTGTCGGTGCGGCTACAGCCCCAGGGGTTCAATGATTTAGTGATCCTTTTGGGCTTGGGAAGGCCAGGTCCAATGCGGGCCCGCCTGCACGAAGAGTACCTGCGTCGGAGGAACGGAGGCGAACATATGTTGGATGACCATACCGGATTGAAGAAAGTCTTGGCGGAGACCCATGGTATCCTTCTTTTTCAGGAGCAGGCATTACAAGTTGCGCATCGATTGGCCCATTTCTCCTATCGAGACGGGGACGTGCTATACCGATCGCTGACCAAGGCGGGACGCACTGAGGAGGAAACAGCTCTATACAGAGAATGGTTTTTGACCGGACTCGTAGATAATGGAATTGATCAGGAGACTGGCACGGATCTTTGGAAATATTTGACCCAAAGGACCGGGTACGCATTTCCCAAAGGCCACGCCGTTGCCTACGCTGGTCTGGCGTACGAAGCTCTTTGGCTGAAGAGGTACTATCCGGCCGAGTTGCTGTGCTGCTTAATGAACCACCAACCGTGTGGTTCCTACCCGCCGCGAGTCCTCGTGACGGAAGCCAGGCGTTTGGGCATCGGTGTGAAACCCTTGGATGTGAATTCCTCTTCAATGGGGTGGACGTTAGAAGGTGGCTGCTTGAGAGTCGGTCTGCGTCAGCTCAAGGGGATGACCGACTCTGGACTTCGTCGGATATTGCTGGCACACAGGGAGCGCCCATTTAGTGGCTTCGAAGACTTCGTGCTGAGGACTTGGCTTCCCAACCAACTAATAGAGAACCTAACGCTGGTTGGAGCCTTTGATAGTCTCGATCCGGATAGAGACGGCTTTGTGGCTGAACTCCCTACAATTCTGCGTCGAAGGCGAAAGGCAGGCCGTTTCGCTTCAGGGTTCCCAGGCCAAAGCGGACCTCATCGGGTGGCTCCTTCCGGTTCCCATCGCCGGGATTGGATGATGTGGGAATTCGGTCTCTTGGGTTTTTGCGCCACTGGCACGGTCTTTGAATTATTATACGAAGACTATCCTGATCTCATGCCCCTTCAGATTCTGGCGTCGACTGAGCCAGGGCAACATGTCTTCGTCGCCGGCTCGGTTCTGCGACGCCATACATCGGTGAATCGTAATGGTCAGCGCACAATGTTCCTCACCTTGGAAGACGGAACTGGGCTGGGTAACATCGTTGTTTTTTCTGATGCCGCGATTATTAGCGTTCGCTCGCTAATGAGTGAATCCTGGTTATTCGTCGATGGGACTGTCCAGGATAGAGGTCCGGCCGGTCGGTCGGTACTCGCCAACAGGGTAGAGCCAGTTCATTTCAGTGTTAGCGAAAGTCGCTGACCACAGACGCAACAATTCCGATCATGGTTACGAGCCGGATTAAAATGATTTTCTCCTGCTGGAGATCCAAATCTAGAGTTGGGTCTATGGCCAGAGCCATGACCAAGTATAGGACGATGACCAATACCAGGACGCTAAGACTAGCCCGCCTCGGAAACATCAATAAAAAGCCAAGCAGGGCAGGGTAATTGAAGATGTAAAATCGGTTCTGGAATCCGGTAGCCGTGAGCAGAGCCGCGGCAAATATTGTGAGGTCAAGCAGACTGAGACTCAGGGCATGGTGCCAAGTAATGGTCTTGCCAGCTAGAATCCGCCGTGTGACATAGGCGTTTGCCATCGCCATTCCAAGGCCCATCCCGTTGAACGCAACCCATACAGCGTCGTGTTCCACCCGGTAAACGATCATGGCCATACAGGTGCAGAGCAATAACCAGCGGATCCCCACTGTGATCGTAATTCCGGCCGATAGTCGTCGAAGATGGCGAACGACGGGATAGTCTCTATTCAGCCGTCACCGCCCGTTGCAACCGCCCCGGACGCTGAACGCCGACAGCTAACGGTGATGTTCTGCGATCTACAAGGTTCCACCTCCCAATCCCAGCAGCTAGAACCTGGGGTCGTTATCGGCAGCTACCAACAAGTCTGTGCCGGTCTCTGCGGCGTAATTCACCCCACACCGCGCTGGCACCAATTCAAGCAATGATACGTGGACCCCGATCCGAGAAGAAGTAACAGATGACGGCGCAGGTTATTGCCACAACTGCAGAGATGCCGGAACAGAATGTTATCGTGAAAACGAATGATACGATTCCCGCCAGTAACACGTCAACGTAAATGATGGAGTGATATGAGTTACAAGGCTGAGTACATCTGGGTTGATGGTCAGACACCCACGGCTAAGGTGCGTTCCAAGGGCAAGGTGGTTCCCGATGGCGATGACCCGCCCATCTGGGCATTTGATGGTTCGAGCACCAACCAAGCCACCGGCGAGAATTCCGACTGTGTCTTGAATCCGGTTTTCATTTGCCCCGATCCCATACGCGGTGGAGACAACCGACTGGTGATGTGTGAAGTCCTCCTCACCGACATGAGCCCCCATCCATCCAACACCAGAGCTGCCTGCGCCGAGTCGGCCAAGAAATACGCCGACTTCGACATGTGGTTCGGGATCGAGCAGGAATATACCTATTTCGACGGCATCAAGCCGCTGGGCTGGCCGGACAACGGGTTTCCTGCCCCTCAGGGCGGATATTACTGCGGCGTGGGCTCAGATGAGGTGTTTGGACGCCCTATAGTGGAGGCCCACCTCGACGCCTGTTTGCACGCCGGGTTGGCCATCGAAGGAATCAACGGAGAGGTCATGCCCGGTCAATGGGAATTCCAGATCGGCGCAATAGGAACTCCCGCCGTGGCCGACCACCTCTGGGTTGCACGCTGGCTGCTCTATCGGACAGGTGAGAAGTTCAACGTTAGCGCCACTCTCGATCCCAAGCCGGTCAGAGGCGACTGGAACGGGGCTGGGGCCCACACTGACTTCTCCACGGCCGAGATGAGGAACAACTATGACGCTTGCGTCGCCGCTGCCGAGGCTTTGGGCGCCCGAGCCGACCTCCACATAGCCAATTACGGCGACCGGATAGAAGAGCGGCTAACCGGCCTGCACGAGACCTGCTCCTACAAGGAGTTCAGGTACGGGGTTTCGGACCGCGGAGCGTCGGTCAGAATTCCCTGGCAGGTCGCTCGGGACAGGAAAGGCTACATCGAAGATCGTCGGCCCAATGCCAACTGCGACCCATACGTCGTAACCAGGCTCATCCTGGACACAGTCTGCTCTGCGGCTATCGGAGAGTGAAGCGGCTTTCACAGGATGGGAAATGCTTAATCCGGGGCCAATGAACGATGAACCCGCATCACAAGGACCCGCTCTTTAACCGAGCGGGTCCTCCATGCTTTCGCGGCATTTATGATGATGTCTATGCTTCTCTCGGTGTCCTTGTCTGCAACTACGGTTTCCCGGGTGGGTTAAAGCGTGTGAATGAGGATGATCTGGCCGGACTTGACTTCGCACAACCGTCGTTACGACCCTTAGGGTCCAAAACTGATGCGGCCGATGGTTTTCCCGAGCCATATTGCCAGCGTCAGGTGCTAGACCAAACCTGGTGGAGTCGGTTGCCCCACTAACACTATTGTTTCATAGTGTCCCGATGCGCACGCCCTGAGCGCAGCCACCGCACCTTATTCCCTTTAGGCTCACCTCAGATTGTTTAGTAGGGCTGCCTGGCGGCCAATTCGGGTGTCGCGCTCCAAAGCGAATCGCTTCACCCCTTGGAAGATGGACTCGGGATCCAAATGAGCCTCAGCGATCACATCTGCCTCGGAGCCACCAGTCAGCCATTCATCGTGCGAGTCTGATACGAAGGAGTACTCGTCCGTCAATGGACCGACGTATTGCAACGGCCAGACTCGCCGAGTGCCTGTACTGATCACCATTAGGTCGTAATGGGCCTCGGGCGGCAGGACCAAGTTCTGGTAGTCCTCCGACTGACGGAGGAAAAGTTCTTCGCTTATGGCCGAAATTACCTTCACCTCGACCTGGGCGATGCCCCGGGGCGGGCGAACGCGGGCGACAAGATGATGACGCTGGTGGCCTCCGCGCTGGCTGGGGGCGACTGCATTGACGACGCCGATGTGTTGCGCACCGGGGGGACGGCCTGCACCCTGGGAGGCACGGTCAAGGCGCCATCCACCCTGGGTACCTTCCTGCGCAGCTTCCGGTGGGGCCACGTCCGTCAACTCGACCGGGTGAGCCGCGAGTTGCTGGCCCGGGCCTGGCAGGCCGGGGCAGGACCCGGCGACGGGCCCCTGACCATTGACCTGGACTCCACCATCTGCGAGACCTACGGACTGGCCAAGGAGGGCGCACGCCACCACGGCTATACCGGCAAGCGGGGCTATCACCCCCTGTTGGCCATCGCCGCCGGCACCGGCGACGTGCTGATGTCCCGGCTGCGCGAGGGCCGCGCCAACACCGCTCGGGGCGCCGCCCACTTCCTGCGTGAAACGGTGAG
Organism: Dehalococcoidia bacterium; assembly: GCA_963665155.2. GTDB lineage: Bacteria > Chloroflexota > Dehalococcoidia > Lucifugimonadales > UBA3495 > UBA1141. Next base: position 1,488,890 of record OY761986.2, read on the forward strand.
CCGGGTTCGCCGTGCCGGGGCCAGCGGGCAACTTACGGCGCGGGCCGACAGCGGCTTCTACGCCCACGCTCTCGTCGCCGCCTGTCGTGAGATGGATGTCCGCTTCTCCATCACCATCCGCCAGCACAAAAGCCTGCGGAACCTGATCGAGGCGATTCCCGATGCAGACTGGACGCCGGTCCCCTACTGGATGGACGGCGCCGCCGATGTGGCGCAGACCACCTACACCCCCTTCCGGACTGAGCCCGGCGCCGCACCGGTGCGGCTCATCGTCCGGCGGGTGAAGCCCACGCCCGGTTCCCAACTGGCCCTCTTCGCCACCTACAGCTATCACGGCTTCATCACCGACCGGGACGGAGAGACCCTGGAACTGGAGGCCGACCACCGCCGCCACGCCGAGATCGAGAACGCCATTCGAGACCTCAAGTACGGCGTCGGTCTGAACCACATGCCGTCCGGCCGCTTCGCCGCCAACGGCGCTTGGCTGGCGGTACAGGTGATGGCCCACAACCTGGCCCGCTGGACGGCGCGGATCGGTCTGGGCGAGCAGATCGCGACCACCAAGACCCTTCGGCGACGGTTCTTCTCCCTGGCCGGACGGCTCACCCGCTCGGCACGCCGCCTCACCCTGCATCTGCCACAGCGCTGGCCTTGGGAAACCCAGTTCAGTCGCGCCCTGGCACGGCTGCGAGCGATTCCACTCCCAGCCTGACGGCGCCCGTCCGCAACTGACCCGCCATCCGCCCAACCGAACGTCCCCGCAAACTCGCGCCAGTCCGGTCCGCGAGAGTTCCCTGCTGCGTATTCTCTCGCCATCCCGCGCATCGCAGCTCCCGCAGAGTGCCATAGGGGCCCTATGCGGCGGCTGAAGACCGTCCGCCGACCTCCAATCTACCCCAATGGAGCCCAGCCATCTCCCCTGTAGCTCCCTCACTCACTCTGCCGCTATCCTCACGCCGTCCATCGGTGTCCTTCGGTGGATTCGGGCTAAAACAAGCCGGAATATGTCGTCCGGATAACGGCCGTTAAATAGCAAGCCTACGGCACCTGTGATAGCTAAAATGCTTGTCAGCCCGACAGACATAAACCCTGACCCTCCTGGAAGAAAGCCCATTACTAGGTAGTGGGGGAAAGCAAGTAACCACCACTTGATCAAAACCAGCCCTCGCGACAACCGTTCCGGGTACTCTACTTCGATATTCGCCGGTTAATTCCTACTGGACAGACTAAACGGTGGGTAGCGGTCCGTTCCCAAGGCGTTATAACTGTAAAATGCCACCCGCCACGACCATCTGAGCACTCCAACGTTAAAGTCGAATATTCCCTTGGGGTATTTGCCAGTGAACAGGATGGCGAAAAATGCGCCTATAGTCAGCAGTACATAGGCGACCCAGAGGAAGGACAAAACGACTAAGTGCGGAATGATTAAGAGCCATTTAATCAACCAAAGCCAGCGTCCCAAATTCGGATCTATTTCACCATTAAGGGATGCCGGGTAAGTGGCGTTAATGTCAATTGCCATTGCATACCTCCTCCGTATGAGAATAAGCCAAGGCGATTTTTTCATGTATCTTCTTAATGCGACAGCTCCTGAATCTGATCAGTGCTCTGCCTTGTCAACTGTAGTGACTTCACCGAATTTAGTCATCATCGCCGCGCGCTCTGCATAGCTCAGAATCCTCGGAGCGTAGCGGGTGACAGGACAAATGCCACTAATGGGGGTAATAGCATTATCGGATAGACCCTTACGGCCACTCTGGCGTACCCTTCAAGGGTATTCTCGACAAAGTTAGGTTGAATGCGAATGTTAGGTGTGAAACCGAACGTGGCCAAGGCCACGCTAGGGGCAATTACTCCAAAGATTAAACCAGTCTCGGCGGGGTCACCTGTCCCAACTTCCAAATCGACTTCCACATATTGTACGTGGATAGATCGGACCAGCCGCCGGGCTAGGAGGAGAAGCCTTCCCAAGAAGCCTCGAACTCTGAACATTGCCAAAGGCTGTTGAAAGCTCCTCCTACCATTATGGGCTTTTACCTTTTTGGGCTTCTTTTTCTGGTTTTTCCTCTCACCACCCAACTCCCTCACCATCAACCCAAACAACCATCGGCTCTCCAACCATGCTCTTCGCCGTTAGTAGCTTCTCCATTTCCGCGCGAGTGAATGATGCTCTAAATTCGGACTTCGCCCACTCACAAGCCTTCCAACGATTTCACTAAAAACACGCCTACCAGTCCCAAGGCATTCACTTCGCGTTCACCATAGACGCAGGTGGATTTTGATGCCGCATTTGCCATAATACGGGAGTCGGGAATACCTTACAGTGACCAACCTTATGAAATGGCCAACATGAAGGGGCCCGGCATGAGCATAGGATCTCAGGGAATGGGCAACGCTGTCTATTTCTTCGGTCGCGCCTAGGTGGCGACTGCAAGGCAACCGGTTTAACGCACAAAGAATAAGGAGATCTCCATGGGAACCAACCAGGCTGTCGTCGTCGACCAAAAGATCCCTGGCAAACTCGTAATCCGTGATGTTGCAATGCCGCAGCCCTTGCCCTCAGAAGCATTGGTGGGTGTATCGTCCATTTCCCTCAACCGCGGCGAAACACGCCGATCTATACAAGAGGAGGACGGCTGGCGTCCAGGATGGGACCTCGCGGGCGTGGTAGAACATGCTGCCGCGGATGGCTCGGGTCCTCAGACTGGCAGCCGGGTGGTGGGCTTCCTTCCCGCTGGTGCCTGGGCGCGATATGTGGCGGTACCCAGCAATGCGCTCGCCTCCCTGCCTGACGCCGTCACATTCGCCCAGGCAGCCACTTTGCCTGTTGCTGGCCTTGACCTTACCCCGAAGTTAGTATCATTGGCTAGTAGAGTCCAGCCATAGAGCCAGCAAACTCTTTGGGCGTTTTACCCTTCAGGGAACTGTGGGGCCTGACCTCGTTGTAGTCCTGCCGCCAGTTCTCTATGATCTCCCTGGCATGCCTTACACTCATGAACCAGTTGATGTTCAAGCATTCGTCGCGTAGTCGGCCGTTGAAGCTCTCAGCAAAGGCGTTCTCTACCGGCTTGCCAGGACGTATAAAGCTTAACTTGATGCCCCTCCGATAGGCCCACTCATCCATGGCCTTGCTTGCGAACTCCGGGCCGTTGTCCACAGTGATCACCTCAGGTAGTCCCCGTGTCTCTTCCAGTCTCTCCAGGACTCCCACCACTCTGGCGCCTCCCAGAGAGGTATCTACCTCGATGGCTGGGCACTCCCGTGAATAGTCGTCCACTATGGCCAATGCCCGGAAGCACCGACCGGTCACAGTGCTATCAGAGACAAAGTCCATGGACCACCTCTGATTAGGACGTACAGGAGATGGAATGGTCTCCCGGACCCCTGCCGCCCCTTTGCGCCTCCTCTTCTTCCTGAGCGCAAGCCCCTCTTCACTGTAGATGCGCTCTGTACGCTTGTGATTGATCACCAGGTCTATTCCTAGCAATGGTAGCTCATCAAGAAGTGTGGGAGAGGTTCCGTACACCGCTGGGTTCCTTTGCTGAAATGCTTGAAAGACATTCTGCGCAACGAATAGGTTGGGACATATTTGCGTATTGGACAGTCGCTGGCGACTAAGATGATCAACCGCATCCCCCTTTTCGCGGAAGCAAGCCTGAAGAAAATATCCATACGGTATTCCTACCTGAACGTATTCGTCAGCCGCAATTCTAAGCAATTCTTTTGCGTGATCTATATCGATCAACGCCGCATATTGGGCTGCCCGAATCAATGCAGTTGCCCTCGTCCCATGGTAGATCCACTGGCTTGGAGACCTGGATAGAGTTTCGGTAAATTGCTTGGCGTAAGACTCGAAAAAGTTCATTCTACGCGTCGCAACTTCAGGATCTGCGCGCATAATATGAAACACTTCGTAGTTCACGTCCGAACTCATACTCAAAATAGCTCCCTTATGTTCGAAATGTTAATCGGATCGTCGAACTTACTATTATAGTATGGCCAACCTGTGCAAAGCCTTAATCCTCCTGACGGACTTAAAGAGTACTTTTCACAACGCTGTATTTGGTTGGAAGGTATTATAATTTTGGCCGTAATTTCACCCTCAGTTTGGTAGGGGGAATAGCGACGGTATGTATTTAACTCACGAACTTCTTCTGCTACATTTTCAACTTCTACCGCGGGTCTAAGTCCCACCACCACCCAACAGTAAAATAGGTAGCCATCTGTAGCTCCACCATTAGTCGCAAAGTCCAAGGCAGTCATGTGCGCCGGATGAGTAATGTTTGTCTGCAAAAATGTGCTTCTCTCAACACTGCCAGCTGATAAGGAAATGAATGGAGTGCCTTCGCAGAATTGTTGTTTTGTCGCTGGATCGATTGCGTAATATTGATTAACATGCATGTTGAGATTCTGCTGCGTGAGTTTCCCCCGGATTTCTGGTGGAGATATCTGCCTGACGTTCCTCCACCAACGACATAGAATGCCCCATTGGCCATCAATTATGTTGCGAGCCTCGTCGTCAGCAATGCCATCCACACCTCCCAGAATACCTTTGATGCACCTTTGCACAATCATTATTCACACACTCCCAAGCGGAACGGTGGAGGAATCTTGGTCGGCTGAGGTAATTCCCTTTTTATAATACCGAGTCGACGACTGACGTGGGCAACATCAACTCAGCCCACTTTGCCGCCCAAGCCAACCGCAGCTTCGGCTTGATCTAGGAGACGAGCAATCTGCCTCTGGGCACGTTCCTGAATATAGCGGAATGTTAGCGCGGTGTGGATACCTTGTCTATTGAGCTATATAGATTTGACCGTTCCACGGCTGACTACACACACTATCCGCGAATAGTGTTTGGTCAGCCTCCGACATGGTGTCCGCCCTGGACGCCATAGACTTCAAGCAGAGCTAGATGGCCTCTTAGATCAAGCTGAAATAAATTCCTTATTCAGGATTTACAACGCGGCCATCCTACCGAAAGTGGCCCAGGAAACGCTCTCCCAGCCTTTTGCCGAACTTTCCCGGGGATCCGCAGAAGCGGCACGCCGCGCCGCTGGGCAACGTCCCGGACTTTCAGAGTGCAAAGCTCCTCATACAGCAGGGAGAGAGGATCGCCCTGTCACGTTTTGCTTTTCAGCCCTGACCAATCCATGGCACCGAACGGGCCAGTCGTTCGGCCCGCCGGCATAGCGGTAACTGTGGAGTCCGAATGTAGGGGTACGGCCAAGCAGCCTCAACCGCGTCAGTTCCTGGAAGGGAAGTTCCTCGTCAGGTCGGTCAACGGCCACTCCAGCACTTCGTCATCGGAATACCGCACCGAGACAGTCTCCCGCAAGCGGTGCCCCACGATTACCTTGGCCAATCCATTAGGAGTGCCTACCTCTTCTCCGATCCGGGGTAGCGCTCGATTGACCTCCCGGTATTGCTCGTATTCGTAGCGTAAGCAGCAGCGGAGCCGGCCGCAGGCGCCGGCCAAACCATCAGCGCTGATGGGCAACGCCTGCTCCTTGGCCATGCGTATGCCGACCGCATCGAACTTGGTCAACCAGGTGGAACAGCAGAGCGTCCGCCCGCAGCGTCCGATGCCGCCGGTCAACTTGCCACGTCCCGATCACCCACTTGCCGAAGTTCCATCCGGCACCGGAGGGCAGAGCCCAATTCGTGTAGTAAGGGCCGGAAATCAACTCGGCCGTCAGCGCCAAACGTCACGGTGACTCGGCTTCGGTCGAAGGTGTAGTGAGCTTCCACGATCTTCATTGCTATTTGAAGGGCGCGGGCTTTCGTGCGCGCCAGCTTGAACGCGTCCTCTTCCATCTCTTTGATTTGCTGCCATCTACCGAAGTCCGACGCAGTGGCCTTCCTCACCACGGTCAGTAGGATTCCGTCCTCGGGCTGGGACAATACGAGGGATTGTGGCTCTTTCACCACCCAACCGAACTCTTGTCCCTCATCCCCTTGGACAACCACATAGTTTTTACGCCGCATCTCCAACTCCCCGGCATTGGCGTAGGTGATGGGGTCTGCTTGGCGCCAGCGTATTCCAACCACTCGGCACATGCGTAGATCCCCTTCAGGTGAATTCAACATCAGCACTTCCAAGGCAATTCGGGGTCTGGCGTTGTAGTTTAGAAAAGCGGTGGGCCGAAGCAACTAGACTTGGACTACCGCTTGTTCCGCCAAGTCGCGTTGGCGCTGGGCCAAGTCGGCCAAAGTAATGTTGCTGAGCAAGTCCTGGATAGTCTCCTCCACCAACTTCCAAACCTCCTGCTGGGCGCAGGAATCGGAAAAAACACAGTCCAAAGGATTAACCAAGCAGTCCAGTGGGGAGGAGTTGGCGTCCAGGGTTTTCATGACCATGCCCAGGTCGATATCGGCAGGGTCACTGGCCAACCCGTGGCCACCCTGGCGACCCCGGCGGCTGAGGACGAAGCCGGTTTTGTGGAGGGTGGACATCAACTGGTCGAGGTAGGCCTTGGGGATGCCTTGCTTGGCGGCGATCTCCGCAGTCTGGATCTGACATTTGCCGTAGTTTTGTGCTAGTTCCACCAGAGCCCGAAGACCATCGTCGAGCCTCATAGGGATTTTCATTTCGCGCTCCTCTATAACGGTCGGGTCGTCTCGGAAATCCAGAATAAAGGGTGCGATAGGCTTATAGGCGAAAGTGCGAATGCGATAACGAATCGTTGTAGGGCGACGCTACGTTGGATACCGTCCCAGCATGGGCAAATTCTATCGATTCAAAATCGGGGCGACCTGGCTGTCGCCCTAGAAACCGCCGCCACTTGCTTTCATTGAGCAATTATGCAACTTCGGACAAAAAAGGTCAATGTGTCTCAAGGCGTGGTCGATTTTGGTAATGTGTATACACCAGGGATTCCAGCAATAAAGCTACTGTGCCAAGAGATTTTCGAGGGTCGATGAAGGCCTCGATTTAGGAACATGGCAGGTTGACGTACTGTGGGAAGCCATAGTATTGACCCTTGTCGGTATTCCCGCCCTGTTCATATCAATACACCTGATGAATGGGTGGGTCAGCCCGTCTTTCAGGGAGGATAGCCCGGTTGATGTTGGGGAAGATGGAACCTTGGAGTGGCGTGATGTGAAACGTTACGGTTCGGCTGGTAAACCATATGTTCGCAATGATCGAGTCGTGGTGAAATGGCTAGAGGCGAAAGGCAAAGGCGGAAAGACGTTAGCGGAATTTGCAGACAGAATTGGCCTACATGAGGAGTGGGAAGCCGAAATGTATACGGAATCTGGATGGGCTCTTGTTAGAGACCCTTGGGAGCAGCAGCATTGGCTGCCACCTCGCGGAAACAATGGCGCTGACTCAGTGTACGTTTTCTATAGGCACCAACAAAGACGGACAGCTATTTAATGTGACAATGCAGCAAACTAAGATTCCCTTCGAACCATAATTGACACGAACCCACCGGGACTTTATTGACTCAGGATGTGGCCAGTACCAAAACGTTGGAATTTCTGCTTGACGGGCCAATCCATAGCATGTCCCAGGCGGCCATGGTCTTCTGTCTGATGAACCCGGACATTCACAGCACCGTTCCCGGCATCAAGAACGTTAGCGAAATAGAGGAGATTGCTGGGTGTGTCGACTTGCCGCTTATCCCACGTGAGCAATTGGAGCGCCTGAGAGAACTTTACTGCCGTGGTTTTGCAACAGAGGCTATAGGATAGCAACCAGATAGTTAGGAGGATATTGGAATGGAGGAAAGGACGCATGAGCAGTAGGATAATCCGCAGAAGGGGCTGGGGAACTCGCACCATATGAACGGCTTCCTCCAGGCGGAGTTGGTCCGAGACGAGAAGTTGGCGTTCACCTGAGGCTTCAGGCTAGGGGCAAAGCGGCTAACTTTACACAACTTAGGGCTGGGCTATCTCGCCTAACACGGTTAATACGGGTCAAGAACGTCCCTAGTATTACAACATCAGTTCAGGGAGGGATGTGGGGTGATGCCCGCATGGCGGCGCGGCGCTTGGCATGGGAGCGTTTGGCCCGTTCGTTACTGTCCTGCGTATCCTCAAGCCACCGCAGCAACTCGGTTGGCCCGAACCGTTCCCGGGGCAGCATTTCCCGCACCACCCGGTAGACCTGCGGCCTCGTGATCCGGGGCATCTTTTTCCCCCCAAGCCTGTTGCAGGCTCAGCAGAAAAGCTCCGCCCAGCAGGCACAGGGCCACGTGGTGATGCCAGCCAGCCCAGGTGCGGGTCTCGTACTCGTCCAGGCCTACGTCGCTTTTCTCCGTCTCAAACTCCGTTTCTATACGCCAACGGGAGCCTCCCACGTATGCCAGGGTCTCCAACGGGGTATCCTCCGGAGCATTGGACAGGTAGTAGCGGGGTTCGCTGCCGTCCCGGTTCCGGCGGTAGACGGCCCAGTGGATTTCGCCGGGCTTGCGCCTGCTGGTCGGTCGCACCCTCTGGGCGCTGAAAAGGTAGCTGCGTGGCCCCTGGCTTCCCTCGGCCACCGTAATCTCACGCCAGGCCTCCTCCGGCAACTCGTCGCTGCGCTGCTCCATGGTCCGGCGCTGACCGTCTCGCAGCCTGGGTTTGCGGGGACGCCCGAATCCCTGATACTCCGCACTGGTCCAGGCAGGCTCCGGCGGCCACACCGTAAAGCCGGACGGAACGTCCAGCACGTACCACATCCCCAAGGCCGCCAGGCCCTCCCGGAAGGACGGCGACATCCCGAAGGCGTCGTCCGCCGCGACCCATCCAGCCTTCAGGTGGCCCCGCTCCTGTGCCCGCCCCACCATCTCCAAGGCCAACTCCGTCTTGGACCGGTAGCCCTGCCTATCCTCCGGCACACCCGCCGCCTCACACCGGTCTTTGTCCGAGGTCCAACTCTCGGGCAGATACAGCCCCTTGTCCACCAATGCCCGTCCCAACGGGCTGACATAGGCCAGGAACATCCCCGCCTGGCAGTTGGCCACCTTCCCCAGCCTCCCGCAGTACTGCCGGGCCACTCCCACCGACTTCCTCCCCTGCTTGGGAAAGTCGCTGCCGTCCAGCACCCACACCCCTTCCGGATGCTCCAGCCGGGTTCCCAGGTACTCCTGCAGCCGTCCTATAATCACCTCATCGTCCCAGGGAGAATCGGTGAGAAACCGCTGCATCCCTCGGGCTGACCCCGGAACCGTCTCCGACAGGTTCTCAGCGTTGCGCCGCTCCCCAGACTGTACCAGCAGGGCCTGGAGATAATGACCGCTGTGCTCCCGCGTCTCCCGGCGGCCAAACAGCGGCGCGAAGTAAGCGTGAAAATCCCGAAATGACCCGTACACCTGCTCGAAAGCTGCCGCATCCACATCCCCACCTCACCCGCCTATTCCCTCTCCAGCTACACAGTCATCCTATCAAACTAACTGACGTTGTAATACTAGAACTCCGGCCGAAAAGTACCCTGACCTAGGCTGTCCCGATATACTGGGCAAGAGATTTAATAAATGGGTGTGGGAGGTTGAGGATGCTGGGAGTACGGTCGGCGCAACGAGGGCTGCTGGAAGCGGATCACCTGTACCTGGACTATGTGGGCCGGGGCTCCTTCTATGGCTTCCTGGCCTCCCTGCGGGGACAGCTATTTCGAGACGAAGAGTTCGCCGAGCTATATTGCCCAGACAATGGCCGGGATAGCGTGCCCCCAAGTCTGGTGGCCACTGCGCTGTTGTTGCAAGCCTACGACAAAGTCAGCGACGCCGAAGCCAAACAGCGGGCGGATTTTGATATCCGGTGGAAGGTGGCGTTGGGGATTGAGGTGGAGGACCGGCCCTTTGCCAAGAGCACGCTGCAGCTGTTTCGAGCCCAGCTGATCCTCCACGACCGGGTGCGGGCCGTCTTTCAGCGCAGCCTCCAATTCGCCCGGCAGACCGGATACCTGAAAGGACGCCGGATGAAGGTGGCGGTAGACACCACCTACATTCTGGGCCGAGGGGCGGTCAAGGACACCTACAACTTGCTGGCCGACGGCATAGTCCAGGTAGTGCGGGCGCTTTCGGACCTGGATGGGACGCGGCCCGAGGAATGGGCCTTGAGACACGGTCTGGAACTCTACTTTGGCTCCAGTGTGAAGGGAGAGGCAGAGATTGACTGGGACAACCAGAAAGAGCGGCAAGCCTTACTGCAGAAGATAGTAGCCGATGCCGACCTGGTGTTGGAGCTGGCCCGTCAGGTCCAGGGTCAGTTCCCCGAGGAGAGCCCCCAGCGCCAGGGTATAGTGGAAGCGGCGGAGTTGCTGGGGCAACTGTTACTGCAGGATGTGGAACGCCAGGAGGATGGCCCAGCCCTGAAGGATGGGGTAAGCCGGGACCGCATCCCTTCGGTACACGACCCGGAGATGCGCCACGGCCGTAAAAGCAGCAGCAAACGCTTCGACGGACATAAGGCTGCGGTGGTGGTGGATACCGATTCCCAACTGGTGACCGCGGTAGACATCCTGCCCGGCAATGCCGGTGACAACACTGGAGTCCTGGAACTGGTGGAGCAGAGTGAGGAGAACACGGGCATAGCGGTGGAGGAGACTATCGGGGATGCGGCCTATGGGGATGGCGGGACGCGGCAGGCCTTTGCCGATGCTGGTCGGACTCTAATAGCCAAGGTGCCGGGTCGCCCTAATAAGGCCTGCTTCCCCAAGGAGGACTTCCAGATCGACTTGGAGGCAGGAACCTGCACCTGCCCAGCCGGTAATGTTACCCACACCCTGCGGACCTTCGGCACCCGGACCAACCGGTTGGGTCGGACCTACCTGGCCCGGAGTTTCCAATTCGACCCGGCGGTCTGCGGCGTATGCCCCCTGCGGTCCCAGTGCGTGGCGGCGCGGTACGGGGCGGGACGCACCGTAGCCCTGCATCCCCAAGAGGCGCTCTTGCAACAAGCCCGGGACTTCCAGCGGAGTGAGGGCTTTGCTGAATACCGTAGGCCGCGCCAGGCGGCCGAGCATCGCCTGGCGCGGCTGGCGCAACTGGGGGTCCGCCAATCTCGCTACTTCGGCCGAGCCAAGACCCGATTCCAACTACTCATGGCGGCCACGGTGGCCAACCTGACCCTGGTGGCTACCAAGATGGGGATGATATCTCCGGCTCCAGGCTCCTCTCACGATAAACCGGACCAGCAAGCCCCAGGGTCGCCCATCGTTACTACCCAATTCATATTGGCCGCAGCCAACTGGGTCACTCTTAGCCTCAGACTTACAGTCCACTGGTTATCCTCCACGCCATCCCGTCACAGCAGGGCTTTTCAGCCGGGTTTCTAGTGCCTTTCAGCTATCTCTGCCGCCTCCTGGTATCTCCAAGCCATTCCACCGTCAATAAATGCTTATATGGCCCTTCTTTGGCGTGGGTGCAGGGATGATAGGGATAATTCTTCTGTAACCATAGCTAAATCTCAGCTAACAATTCTTTACAGAATTGGGCGAGTGTAGTCTTAATGCTGGCTTCCGAGGCCACCACCTCTAAGCGTGGCGTAGCTTGGGCTTATGTTAGCATTCCGTTCAATTGGAAGGCTCCAACGCGGCCTAGTCCAAATTCCGATCTGATCGGTCTGTCGAGGGATTCATCTGCGTCCGGAATCATAATGGCGGAAATCAAAGTCTTCAATGACGACTTCAATCTTCTCCATAACTGTGGGAGTTTCGCCGTCTATTAGCCAAAGGTTGATCCTGACGTTTTCTTTTCCAGGCGTAGGGATTTCTTCGGAAACAGTCTTAAGGGGGAGACGGGAGGGGATCTTGATCAGAAGAAGGGAGGTGAAAGCTCAGACTTTACAATGGCGTCAACGCTACAACCGGCAGCGCCGAGAGTCCTACAACAGTGCTGCGGTGCTGGCGAATCTCAAATTTCGAGGTAGCTGACCACAGTTCAATGTCCCCAGCAAACCCCTCGTTTTTGATATCCGAGCATTACGGCGATCGAGACGGTAATATTATTCAATTGGCAGGATACACAGAGGCTGTGCCAAAGCAGGAAAAAACCGACCGGCTAAATGAATTGATTAGCAGGGGTACTCTACCGATTGGAGTCGACGACATAATTCGAAGAGTATCTGGAAGTTCGGCAGCCAACGGTGTAATAGGACCGCAATGCTCCACGTGCGTGATTAGTGCTGAACAAAACCGAGTAATGCGAAGCACCTACTTTTCATCGCACGAGACGAGAATAGCCTACGGAGTAAATACTTTGTATGGATTTGGCTCAGATGCGATGATGAGCACGGGTAGTCAGTTGATTGTTGGAGAGGATCTTCCACCAACAGTGATACCAAAGGTTAGCCTAAGCCAGAAATGCCCGTGTGGTAGCGGAATGAAGTACAAGCGTTGTCATAAACGAATGGCTTATCCATATCTCCCGCTTAGGGCTTCGATCATCTTTACTGATCCTAGCCTCGCTCCTGCGAGCGGTAGTCGCTTTATTGTGGAAAGTAAAGGAGCTGCAGCACAGTAACTCATTATTGATTTTCAACATGACGGGGGGAGGTTGTAGATGATCTCATGAATTGATTCCCACGGCTTATTATTTGGCCCTGCCTAGTCTCAAGAGCGGTTTCACTTATACTGTTTATTTGATCGAGGCGTGCCCTGGCCTCCGCTGGGCGCCCATTCCAGGCATAGCCAGGCTGGCTAGTTTGAGGATGGTATATATGTTGGTAGAGAGCCTCTCGCTCTTCTTGCAACTCTGCTGGGACCAAATAACGTCGACTGCGGTCAAAGAAGCCATGGCAGATTTGGCATAACGTGAGCAGGTTTGAGGGGTCGTTTTTTGTTGCCACATCATATGCTCTCTGTACTCTCCCTCGCCCAATGGCGTAGTAATGAGCCGCATGGAGTTTTTCTTTGTCTGTTCCACAAACGATACATCTGTAGCCGTCACGCCTCAACACGGGTAGGCGTGTCTTAGCTGTGATTCCCTGGCCTCTCAAACCGGTATACCCTCCCCAATAACCCGGCGCCGGTCAACGCTCAGCTTGTAGTAATGCGCCTGGGTAGTTTTCTCAGACACGTGCCCCATAATCTTTGACGCGATGGCCATGGGCACCCCTCCGTCTACCATAGTCTGGGTGAAGAAACTCCGGAAGTCTTTGGGCTTGACCTTCCGACCGATAGAGGCCAGGCTAGCGGCTTCGAACACGAACCGCAACCCCCGGGCGGTTATCTTCCGGGGATCCCGCTTGTTGTCGCCCCCGCCGAACACCTGCTCCATTTGCTTATAATCGTGAACCCGGATGTAGTCGCGTATCTGGACGCCGAGGTCCGGGTTGATGTAGATAGGGTCCTGCTCGGTCGTTGCGGCCTTCTAGGACCGGATCACGTAGACAATGAAAGCGGGCCCGCCCAACACAAAGTCGCGTGCCTGGAGGCCCAGCATCTCGTTAACCCGCAGGCCGGTGTTCCGGAGCAGCATGGCGATCAGCCGGTCCCGCCAGGACGGAAGTGCCGCCTTGAACCGCTCGTATTCGTCTTGGGTTAGTGTGTCCTGGGCGACGTGGCCGTTAAGATGGGCCGGGAGTGGGGGATTGTAGGGTTGGATGGTCATACAGTCTAAGTTATCCCAGTGGAGGGCCCGTGATCTCTAGATTGTATTTGTCAGCGACGGCCATCGCCTTCTCAATATAGGCGTCAGTCTCAGGTTCTTTGTCTGGGTCTCCAGTCTCAATGAAGTATTCTTCGACCCCCGGCGGTGAAAATATGGCGAGAAGTTTAGCTGGTGTCTCCCCCACGTTCCAGACCGTATGGTTTGTCCCTCTTGGGATCAGAACGAAGGCTCCCGCAGTCGCCTGTACCGTCTCTTCACCTCTCTTGAAGTTGACTACTCCTTCCAGAACATAAAAAGCTTCTTCTTCAGCTCTGTGGATATGTTGCGGAGGTCCTTCGCCTACTATTAGTACCTCCAGCAACGAGTATGCACCGGCTGTCTCTTCTCCGTTAACGTTACGGGTGACTTGATGGCCAGGCACCCAAACAGCCTTACCTTCGCCCGGCCCAAGCGTGATATTAAATGACATTTCGTCCTCGTTTGAAGTAGGTATCCCATTACCGCATTATAGATATAGCGGTAATCATTACCCAATTATGATTCCCTCGTAAAAACCCCTCGTCCTCCGGGGGCAATAGGAGGATAATGTGGGGAAAGGGCGTTGGGGCAGCGCCTGGCCGAGGGAGGGGAGGATGTTCCGAATACGAGACCCGCAAGAGAGCCTCTGGCAGTCCCAGTTCCTGGTGACGCCGAAGAAGGCTAAGCGTCTGGAGAGAAGTTGGGCCGAGGTTTTCCGAAACGAGGCGCTCCCCCTGATTGACGAGGAGCGCTTTGCTCCCATGTACTGCGTGGACAACGGCCGTCCCAACCGGGCGGTGCAGACCGTCCTCGGGGTCCACCTCCTCAAAGAGATGTTCAACCTCACCGACGATGAAGCTCTGGAACAACTAGAGTTCAACCTGCTCTGGCACCACGCCCTGCGGCTGGACATCGAGGAGACCCACCTGCCCCAGAAGACCCTCCACAACTTCCGAGTTCGCCTGATGCAGCACGACGGTGGCCGGCTGGCTTTCCAGGAGACCACGGACCGGATCATCCAGGCGCTGGGCATACGCACCGGAAAGCAACGGCTGGACTCCACCCACATCATGAGCAACATCGCCACACTCACCCGGCTGGGCCTGTTCTGTGAGACGATGCGGTTGTTCCTGCGGGCCTTGCGCTGGGAGCACCCAGAGCTTCGCCCTGGGGTTCCGGAGGGCCTCCTAGGGCGCTATTTGAAGGAAGAAGACGAGGCGACCCACTACGAGGACGCCCGCACGGGGGAGGGTCGGCGACGCCTTTCGGTCTGTGCCCGGGACCTCTACCGGCTGGTGGACCGGTTCCATGGCACGACTGCTGCCCAGCTGGAGGAGTACCGGCTGCTGGAGCGGCTGCTGCGGGAGCAGTGCCATGTGGGCAAACACCGGGACGGGCACCCCAGGGACGATGACGACGATGCTGGGGAATGCAAGGTGCCCGTGGCCTTGAAGGACCCGAAGCAGGTGTCCGCCGACTCGCTGCAATCGCCCCACGACCCGGATGTGACCTACAGCGGCCACAAGGGGAAGGGGTACGAGGTGCAGGTGGCGGAGACCTGCCACGAGGAGAACGCCACCCAGC
Organism: Dehalococcoidia bacterium; assembly: GCA_963665155.2. Classification (GTDB taxonomy): domain Bacteria; phylum Chloroflexota; class Dehalococcoidia; order Lucifugimonadales; family UBA3495; genus UBA1141. The sequence goes on from OY761986.2 coordinate 1,504,033, forward strand.
TCATCACCCACGTGGAGGTGACCCCCTCGAGTGGGAGCGACACCGACGTGAGCGTGCCGGTCGTTGACGGGCTCGCGGAGCGGAAGGTCCGACCGGACGAGCTCTTCGCCGACACGGCGTAGGGGTCGGGCCGCAATGCCTTCGAAGCCTCGCGCCGGGGAACGGAACTGGTGAGCCCGGTGGCGGGGTCGGCGCCGGGGAACTCGCACGAAGGAGAGGGTGACGGACCACCGCCGCTCACCGCCGCGGACTTTCAGATCGACGTCACAGGGGAGCAGGCCACGGTGTGCCCCGCCGGCCACCCGTCCATCGAGGAGCACGAGTTGGAGGATGCGCCGGAGCGGGTAGAGGTCCACTTTGCCAGGACAACATGCGAGCCCTGCCCCTTGCGGTCCCGTTGCCCAGTGAAGCTGGACCGGCGTGCGGGGGCCTACGTCCTCAAGGCGGACCTGGTGAAGGTGAACATCGAGCGGCGCCGGAGGGCCGAGGCCACCGAGGAGTGGCGCAAGCGGTATGCCATAAGGGCCGGGATCGAGGGAACGAACTCCGAGCTGAAGCGCGCCCACGGGCTTGGGCGCTTGCGGGTGCGAGGGGGCCGTCGGGTGCGGCTTGCCGTCTACCTGAAGGCGTTGGCGTGCAACTTCAAGCGGATGGTCCATGCACGCCTGGTGGAGATGGAGAACACGGCTCAGCGGGCGGTCGGGACGGTACCTGCGGTCACGGCCGCATGAGGGCGCCGCTCCACAGCTTCCACCGGGTGCCCTGAGCCACGGAAGGGGTAGCGCAACGGGATCACGCTTGTCCTGAGCGCGGCAGATGGTGCGGTGAGGCCAGCAGCCGGCATCCCGTGGCCTCCTCCCTTCCAGGCCCCTTCGCACGCCAGGGTTCATCTCAAACAGGCCTTTTTGCGAGGGAATCAATTATAGCTGGGTTGATGAAGAGGCTTCAAGGTGGACCCTTCACAAAGGGGCGGTCTACTACCGAATCTGTCGAGAAGCGGTAGAGTATCTCAATACCTCTATTGACGCGTATACAAAACCCGAAGTACGGTGTTACGGTCCTAGGATCAACCAGGGTCGTGATTGAAAGAGAGGAACAGTGCCGCAAAATTTTACCAGTGTTTTTGACACCGCTGACCCACTGGATCCTGATATCATCGCCAATCCCTATCCACATTATCACCAGCTCCGGGCCCAGGACCCGGTCCACTGGAACGAACCCCTCCAATCTTGGGTCCTAACCCGCTACACTGATGTCATGGAGGCTCTGCGGGACAGGCGCCTTTCAGCAGACCGAATGTCCCGTTACGAAGGTCGACTTCCAGAACCTATGAGGGAGAAGATGGCGCCCATCATGCGTATCTTCTCCAATATGATGCTACTGTCGGATCCGCCGAGCCATACCCGGCTTCGGTCACTTGCAAACATAGCTTTCACCCCCAGGGTAATCGAACGCATGCGATCCCACATCCACGTCATCGTTGACGAATTGCTCGATGACGCGGCGCAAGAGGGTAGGATGGATTTGATCTCCGATCTCGCCTACCCACTGCCGGTCAGGGTAATTTGCGAAATGCTTGGAGTGGCACCTGAGGACCGGGACCAGTTCAAGAGTTGGACCGACGACTTGGCCGCCTTCCTGGGCGATATTCGCCGCGTCGCTGAGCACGTTGAGGTTGGCCAGCGCAGCGCACTGGAGATGATTGACTACCTGCGAGCCATCATCAGCGAATGCCGCCAAAATCCCAGTGACAACTTGATAAGCTCGTTAGTCGTTGCCGAGGAGCAAGGAGACAGGTTCAGTGAGGAGGAGCTCTTCTCCATGTTTGTCCTGCTGCAAATTGGCGGCCACGAGACCACGACCAACCTAATTGGAAACGGCTTGCTAGCTCTGCTCCAGAACCCTGAGGAGATGCAAAAGCTCAGGGACAACCCGTCTTTGATTGAGACTGCTGTCGAGGAGTTCTTGCGCTACCACAGCCCGATACAAACCACCGGGCGTATTGCCCTGGAGGACCTGGAGATAGGGGGGAGGCGGATCTCCAAGGGACAGGCGATAGGGACCTATATTGGGGCTGCCAACCGCGACCCGGCCCAATTCTCCGACCCCGACCGCTTGGACATTTCCAGGCAAGAGAACCGCCACATGGCGTTTGCCTTCGGCCCGCATTTTTGTCTCGGTTCGGCTTTGGCCCGGATGGAAGGGCAGATCGCAATTGGCACCGTGCTTAGGCGCATGCCCCAAATACAGCTTGAGCCTCCCCTTGGAACGGAATCACGGTTGGAGGATTGCCCCTGGCGTAACAACCAAGCCTTTCACGGCCTGGAATCCCTGGCGGTCACTTTCGAGGCAGCCGGTTCCCTAGAACCTACCGAATCTGCCCAGAAGCGGTAGTGGGCTGATCACGTGAAAAGAAAGAGCCGCCGAAGGGATTTGTTAGTTAATCGGCCAGCGGATCGGTGAGAGGTGCGTGCGAACGGGGTCCGGTTCCGCTCAAATGCTGGGGAAATGCCAATTATCCCCAGTGCGTCATTGGCAACGAGTAAAGCCCTATGCCTACAAGGAGAAGCACACATCCCGTCGCCAGGACGGCTACCAGGGCTGCAGCTATGAAGGCGGATTTCCCCATGCATGGGTAACCCATATGGACAGCGCCCGGCACATTCACGGCCAAGAGGCCCAGCGAAAAGGTGCCGACTATGGGAATCCAAGAGAACTCCCCAATTTCCAGATAACGATCATTCACATATACGAGGAACCAAGCAACAAAGATGCTTATGGCCACGACGGCGGCACCCAGCCAGCCTAGCAGGCTGATAATGAATCCGCGCCGCTGCCCTTGGGCCAGATATCCCAGCCCAAATCCAGGTATCAGGTTCAGAAGCGCAGCTCTGCGATTTAGCATCTCAAGTCAACCTTTGAGGCTGTATCCACTATAGTCTTCAACACCCGATCTCCTCCTACCTTGGTGAAAAGCATACCAAGACTTTCATATGGGGTCGTCTTGTGGCCGAGCGAGGCCATTTAGCGGGTAATCGGATATTGGCCCCCGGGCCTTTGGCCTTCAGCATCCGGGTCGTTCTTCGTCTGCGCCGAGTACCATACTTCAACTCCTTTCATTCTGGTCGATAGTATTCCGAGTCTGATCGGCCATAGCCCGGTCTTCTCTGCTTAACTTCCCTGATCTCAACACCTATAACTCAGACGCCAGCCGAGCGCCGTAAGAAGTGGCAGGTCCGATGCTCAAAACCGATCTGACACAGTTTGAGCCAGCGCCTCTATCCCGGCAAGATCTACTAAAGGCGCGGAGTCGGCAAATTGGGTGGAGTGAAGGACTACGACCCAAAACCCTTTCTTGAAGACCACCGTAATTCCGATTCCGAACTCGTTAATTTCAGCCAAGAACGAGGTGTCTCCTATCTTGGTTGTATGGTCCTGCATGCCCGGCGTCTCGCTGCTTACCAATGCCAGATGGTTGGTTGCCGCTTCCTCTGAGTCGAGTTTGATTGTATTTGGGTAGAAACTCTGTGAACCGTCTGCCGTGTCGAAGATTTGCGAATCGCACGAGTCCATATGTTCGACGGACGACGGGTCGACGTCCGCTACCATCAACTTTCGATCGATATAATTCGTGGTGAGTCCCACGCCCTCGGCGATTGCGGCCACTTCGCTGGGCAATAGCAGCGCGCCGATATAGCCAGCAGGAACCACCATGTCATTAGCCACCACTGGCTCAGGGATGGAGTCGGTCCCGGTGATGGCGGCAAATGCCGGGAGTGGCGCCAGTTAGCTGTGTTATGGCCTCGTCGCCCCGTCGCTCCTGGGTGGTGATGGCGTAGTTTGCGACACGTTCGGCCCGCGGTTCCACGCTATATTTGCCGAACAGGTAGTTGCGCGCGGCTTCATCAAGTCCACAGAAGACCCCCGGAGATGTTCTCAATTCGAGAAGTGATATGCGTGATTTCGTCGAGGGAGTCAGCGGAAAGGTCATCAGTATTTAGCGCGTTTGCCAGATCATCCATCAGAGACAGGTAAATCTGAACGGTGACATCAGGGTCGATTGTTGAGTCAGCAGGTATAGTATCCACCGGCTCAATGCCTGTAGATCCAGAGGTGGTCTCTTGGTTGGATGGTTCGGCTTCCGTAGATTCACGACCGCAGGCCGCGAGGAGCGTGATCATGGAAATTGCCAACGCCGCCGTAATCAATAAGCGCTTCATTTTGTCTCCAAGTTATATTGGTCTGTCTTCTAGACGCAGTAGACCACGGAAAAGTTCCCGAGGCGGCCATAACAGAGGTCGAGGGCAAGTGCCTGTTTGTTCATCTTGATGTGACCGATGGGGGTAGTTGGTTGGAGGCCGTTGCTGAGGCTGTCTCTCGGTTCGGCTTGGATATCCTCGTCAACAACATCATGGTCCGCGCTTATTCGCTCCATCACCAACTCCCGAATTTTCTTCAATGGCCCAGCCAGTCATTTAGGCCGATTCACGTGTGGGCTCGCTGCGATAGGTGTAAAATTGCCCCCACCAATAAGGATCAGGTTTTAGCGCCCCGCAAATGGCAATCCATCTCCTCACTAGACCGTATGGCAAGCAGTCCTTAAACTTGGGACATGTTGGTTTTGGATTTCGTCAGAGCAGGGTTGTCCAGCCTTCAAATTATCCCTACGGGACAGGGCATAAAAGTCTTGTTGGAAAGCGGTCAAGTGGGTCGCGTTAAGAAAATAGTGATGGCAAGGTAACTTCCCTTTATGGCCTTCTTAAGTATGCAAGGTATATCCCTTGCCTTTATTGGCGTCCCAATTTTTGACGGAGTCAACTTAACCATTGAGCGAGGAGAAAAGGTTGGCCTGGTAGGAAGGAACGGGTCAGGGAAATCAACGTTGCTGCGGCTGATAGAGGGAAGCGTCAAACCAGACTCCGGCGCAGTTTCAGTCCAAAAGGGCATACGCTCCGCCTATCTTTCACAAGACGTGCCCCATGATTTACCCGGAACCGTGTTTGATGTGGTCGCCAGCGGAAGCAGAGAATACGTTGACCTAACCACACGGAATCCATCCCCAAGCGCCAAGTTGCAACATGAAGGCACACCGCCTCTACGCGAAGAATTGGACCGCATTCACCACAATCTTGATATGGAAGGAGTGTGGTACAAGAGGGAACAGGTCAACAAAAGCCTCTCCCAACTTGGGGTAGATGCTGGCCGCGCTTTCAGTTCTCTTTCCGCTGGCTTAAAACGTCAAGTGCTCTTGACGAGGGCGCTTGTTGGTGAGCCGGATATCCTTCTACTTGATGAACCAAGTAACCACATGGATATTGATTCCATCAAGGAACTGGAACAGATGATGGTTCGGTTTACGGGTGCCTTGATCTTCGTTACCCACGACCGAATGTTCTTGCAGAAAATCGCTAACCGGATAGTGGAAATTGATCGGGGCAGGCTGTTTGATCAGACCTGCGACTATGAGACTTTCCTGGTACGGCGAAACGCCAACCGTGAGGCAGAAGAGACGAAAAACGCTCTGTTCGATAGGAAGCTGCAACAGGAAGAACATTGGGTTCGCGGAGGTATCAAGGCGAGGCGGACGCGCAATGAGGGCCGCGTGAGAGAACTAGAAAAAATGCGGGAGATGCGCAGTTCCAGACGGGACCGGCCCAGGAACGTAAAGATGGTGGTCCAAGAGGCCGAGCGTTCCGGAACATTGGTGGCAAAGGCAGATAATATTGGCTTTAACTATGGCGATACTCAGGTAATCTCAAAATTCTCCACCACGATTCTGAAGGGCGATAGGATTGGAATTTTGGGCCCCAACGGCAGCGGCAAGACAACCCTTTTGCGCCTTCTTCTTGGCATGCTCAGTCCGGTTACTGGGACAATCCGCCTCGGCACTAATTTGCAAATCAGCTACTCCGACCAACTTCTTGAGCAATTGGACGGAAACAAGACCGCCATAGAAAACGTCGGCGACGGCAATGATACAGTTACCGTTAACGGCAAAATTCGTCACATCGTCGGCTATCTGCAAGATTTTCTCCTTTCTCCCGATCAAGCTCGCTCTCTTGTTTCTGATCTTTCCGGTGGTGAGCGTAAGCGCCTCATGCTAGCCCGTCTCTTCACGCAGCCCTCCAATCTCCTTGTGCTAGATGAACCCACCAACGACCTTGATATCGAGACCCTTGGCCTCATTGAAGGCCTCTTGATTGATTACACAGGAACGATTCTCCTCGTCAGCCATGATAGGACGTTCATCAATAACATCGTGACGAGCACCGTCGTTTTTGAAGGCGGCTCCGTCGTGAAGGAGTACGTGGGTGACTATGATGACTGGCTGCGTCAGCGCCCCCAGGAAGCCAAACCGAGTCGGGCATCTGCCAGCAAACAAGAGGCCCCACCGGCTCAGGCACCCAGGGCAAGGCTAAAATTACGGTTCAGCGAGCAAAAGGAACTGGATGCACTGCCCCAGACTATTGAGTGCCTCGAAAGGGAACAGCGGGAGTTGTTCCAGACCATGGGAGATCCAGGACTCTACAAAAAGGACAGGGCTGACATTGTTGCCAAGAACGATAGGCTAGAAGAGCTGAAAAGACTTTTGGCTGAGGCCTACGAACGTTGGGAAGAACTGGAACAACTCCACCTAGATATTGAAAACAGCCGGCTGTAGAAATAGAGAATGACAACCAGCGTAAAGACGAAGCTAATCGGGAAATAAGTTGCATGGTCACGCCGCCAACATCCCTACCCGGACCAATTCTGTACTTGAGGAAGGCTATCTCAGATATGTATCACAGAAGAGTTCGACCTTCGCGCCTGTCTCAGAAAGTCACTCATGAGACGAATCACGTTGGTCAACGATGATAATTGGTGATATTATGCCCATAAATAACTAATTGGGCGAAAACCACGTTGTGGATAACGTGATCCGTTTGCACCTTTGACTTTGAGACGGGCTCCCTCCTCCGTTTCTACCACGCTCAATATGAACGCCCAGGCAATATGACCTGGGCGTTTTTACGCCTGGACAGTTGGACGGGGAGACGGAGGTTGTGCCGAATGTCGAACTCCTCGTCTAACCCGATCCAAAGCCACTCAATGTTCTTTGCACCGCACCAAAACCAAGTCCTACTGGTGCCCCCGATTTTTCGCCCTCGGCAGCTATGGCCCAACGGACTCCCGTTTTGGAGTGCCGCGTAACAGCTTGCACTCTTTAATTGTCGGCGGAAGTGCGTTGCCGTACTGATTCATGTCATAATGCAGCCAACAGATTCCGAGCCCTTACCATTTCATTTAAACGTGCTGGTTATTGATAATCATGACAGACGAGAGACAAACGAAGAAGCAATTAATGGCGGAATTGGAGCGGGAGCGAGAGCGCTCGGATTCTCTCTACCAAGTTTCCAACAAGCTGGCCGGCGCCCACGACACTGATGAAGTGTTGGACTTGATCGTGAACGAGGCCTCTCGCCTGGTCGGCTCTCCCTTTGTCATCTTGCGGTTGTTGCAAGGAGACGTATTGGTTCCGCGCGCCGCAACCGAGTCCGCAGCTGGGGTTATTGCCTACTACAAAGTAGAAGAAGGAACCAGCGCGTCGGGCCACGTGATGGCCACCAAGAAACCGTTGCTGGGACAAGCTGCCACGCTAATGGCGCCTCCGGAACGGCTGCGGGAACTCCAGGAACAAGGATTTTACGCAACCGCCTCCTTTCCTCTGTTTGCGGATGGCCGGTCCATTGGCACCCTCAGCGTGGCGGACCGGCGCGAACGCATCCTAACTGATGATGAAGTCTCCTTATTGGCTGCCTTCGCCGACCAGGCGTCGCTGGCGCTTGAGAAGGCCAGGCTCTTAAGCGAGGCGGAGCGGGAGCGGGAACGCTCGGATGCCCTCTACCAAATATCCAACCAACTGGCCGGCGCACACGACACAGACGAAGTTCTGGACCTTATAGTTAACGAGGCTTCCCGGCTGGTCGGCTCACCCTGGATCATATTGCGCCTATTGCAAGGAGACGTATTGGTGCCACGGGCCCATACGGAGGCCGCGGCAACTTATGCCACTAGTAGTCCAGTCCTCAAAGTGAAAGAAGGGACGACCGTTTCGGGCCGTGTGATGGCCACCAAGAAACCCTTAATTGGTGAGGCCGTCAGGCAGATGATGTCCCCGGAAAACGCTCGGGTGCTAGAGGAACATGGATTTTATCTAAGGCAGAAGACCGGTTTATTGGCACACTCAGCGTTATGGACAGTCGCATCCGCAACCTCACTGAAGATGAAGTTTCGTTGTTAGCTGCCTTCGCCAACCAGGCGTCATTGGCCTTGGGAAAAGCCCGTCTTCTGAGCGATGCGGAGCGGGAAAAGGACCGCGCCGAAACTGAGAAGGAACGGGCTGAGACCGAGAAAGAACGCTCTGACGCCCTCTACCAGGTTTCCAACAGACTGGCTGGAGCCCACCAGACGGACGAGGTACTAGACTTGATCGTCAATGAGGCGGCACGGCTAGTTGGTGCGTCCGCCGCATACATGTGGTTGCTAGAGGGTGACATTTTGGTACCCAGCGCTGTGACTGAAACCGCGGCTGCTTATCTTGATGCAACCTTCGTAAACAACCCCGGCCTGGCAGTCGTAGAGGGGGTGACCCCATCGGGCCATGTGATGGCCACAAAGAAACCAATCGACGTTGAAGATATGACGGGAAAGGGGATCTTAACTTCCGCACAGCGCCTACTGGCGCAGGAGCACGGATTTCACGGCGCCACCGCAGTTCCTCTGCTCGCCAACGACAAGTCCATCGGCGTGCTTGTGGTGAATGACAAGCGCGTTCGCCGGTTCACCGATGACGAAGTTTCACTCCTGACTGCCTTTGCCGACCAGGCGTCACTGGCATTGGAGAAGGCGCGACTATTGGCCGAGGCCGAAAAAGAGAAGGAGCGCGAGCGCCGACGCAGAAAGAACGAGAGGCAGAGCCGATGCCCTGCCTACCCGTACAGCCTCCCGCGTCGGCGCTCGGGTCGCTCCCCAGCGTTGCCCTATCCTCAATCCTCAGCGCGGGCAAGTACGATTCTACAGCAGGGTCAGACAATGGGCCACACGACTCCGGAATCCTGGCGTCCCCGATGGTACTCCACACGGGAGAAGGTCAAAGTTGTCTCGGGCCGAGTTGCCGAAGGTCTGCGAAGACTTCACGAGCGACATATCGTTTGAGGCAGCGTATGACCTCAGTCTTGCTCATTCCTTCCTTGGTACGGCGTCGCATGTATTCCTTGGTCCCGTGGTCATAACGAAGCCTGACCACAACGATGCGATAAAGAGCGGCATTAGCCTGGCGATCGCCACTGCGGTTAAGCCGATGCCGGTTGGTCTTGCCGGACGAAGCAGGTATCGGATTGACTCCGCAGAGCGCGGCGAAGGCAGCCTCAGAGCGGAGGCGTTGAGGGTTACTCCCCGCAGTGACCAGGAGAGTGGCTGCCGTGTCGGGCCCTATGCCGAAGGTGCCGACTAGGGCCGGTGCTGCCGCCCGGGTGAGTTGGTCCAGCTCCGCCCCAAGATCCTGGATCTCCGCACCGAGCTGACGGTAGCGGCGGGCGGGCGAGCGAGCGGAGAGAGTACTTGGCCGCCGCGGTAGGATCGCCCAGAGGGCCAGGCCGGAGGCTGGCGCACCGCTTGGCAAGGGCGCGGGCCGTGAGACTATCGAGCGCTTCGCGAAGCTCGGCGGGGGCCGTAACAACTAGGGCCTTCATCTGGTTGATGGTCTGAGTGCGGGCTTTGACGGCTGAGTCCTTGGTGTTCTTGAGCATCCGGATCATCTCGACCTCGCCCCCACCCGACTTCGGAGTGGCGTTGGCTACTCCGGCAAGTACGGCGCGAGCGGCCATCTCCGCGTCGGTGGGGTCGCTCTTCCCCTTCCGACGGCGGGTTGATCGGTCGGGTCGATTGACCTCGACGATGGCGTAGCCCCGGCTGGTGAGGAAGCGGGCGACACCGGCTCCGTAGGAGCCCGTGCCTTCAATCCCGAACGCGCGAATCTCCCCCAGGCTGCGGGACCATTGTTGGAGCTCAACATATCCCTGCCTGGTCGTCACCACGCGATGCTCACCCAGCCGGACACCTTGCTCATCAATGGCAACCGCCACATGCTCGTCTTGGTGGGTGTCAACCCCGATGATCACCCGAACAGCGTGGCAACCTTCGGGAGCGATCAATGCTGTCATCTCGACCTCCTCCATGATGGTGCGATGGCTAAGTGAGCGGACAGGACTGCGACGGGGCTAAAGGCCAAGCTCCTATAAAGTCACTGCTCGCCAAGCCGTTGGCGCCTCATGGGCCACCTCCTGATCGAGTCGACAGATCATTTTGAAGGCAACTTTGCCAGTCAGTTCAGGAGTCAGCGAGCGGAGGGACCCGGATCTATCATCGCAGTCAGTTCATGGAAGGACTGACATTGAGTACCAAAGAGGAAAACCGGTTACATATCTTGAACGGGGTATTAGAGCGGCACTGGTCGATGCGGGAGGCGGCCCCGCTGCTTGGAGTAAGTGAACGTCAGGGGTGGAGACTGCTGGTGGCCTATCGTAAGTCCGGAGCCAGGGGACTGGCGCATAAGAACCGGGGCCGGGTCCCTCCCAACGCCACTCCTAAGACCGTCCAGCAACGAGTAGCGGCCTTAGCCCAGGAACGCTACGAGGGCTTCAACCATACCCACCTGACCGAACTATGGCCGAACGAGAGGGACTGATATTATCCCGGCCCACGGTAAGGCGAATTCTGGTGAGGGCCGGATTGACCAGCCCGCGCCATCGCCGGCCACCACAACATCGGATTCGAAGGCAACGGATGCCTCAGGAAGGAATGCTGCACTGGATGGGAGTCACCACCTCTGGCTGGAGGACAGGGGATCTTGGCTGACTTTGCTGCTGGCAGTGGACGACGCTACCGGAACAGCGCCGTATGCCCTGTTCCACAAGAACAAGAAGATACTCGGGGCTATTTGTCTCTGCTTCAGGGCATCATCGAAAGCCAAGGTGTACCGATGCGGTGTACACCGATAAGCATGCCGTCTTTCAACCCCGGCGTAATCCATCAGACCTACCCCAGGTTCCCCGGAATGGACCATCAACTCACGGATCATCAACTCACGGATCATCAACCCAATGGGGCCGTGCCCTGGGAGAACTGGGGATCACCCAGATATTGGCCCACAGCCCCGAGGCCAAAGGAAGGGTTGAACGAGCCAATGGAACCTTCCAAGACCGCTTGGTGGCGGAACTGCGTCTGGCTGGCGCCTGCACCCTGGCTGAGGCGAATCAAGTGTTGACCGAGTTTCTGCCCCGGTTCAACCATCGCTTCGGGGTGCCTGCGGCTCAGCCGGAATCAGCCTACCGGCAAGTGGACCCAGAGTTGGACCCAGAGTTGGAGTTGCGCCGAGTGGCCAAAGACAACACGGTGCAATACCACGGACGGGCATTACAGCTCTTTCCCAGTATAGAGCGGCCCAGCTATGCCGGAGCTCGGGTGGAGGTGCAAGAACGTCTGGATGGTCGTCTACTGATACGGCATAGGGAGCAGATCCTGACTCCTCAGGAAGCGCCGCCTCTAGCAGCCGAACTACGGGCACAGGTCGTAGCAGGTTCGGTGGTGGTGGCATTTCCAGACCCGGACCCGACGGACTGGAGGCCCCAGGAACGTGTCAGAGCCCCGGTGCTTCCAGGGCCCCTATCTGGCGAAATCATTTGGTATGAGGATCCCGCTAGGAAACAGGTCCACCGGGACCTGGTGGTGGCCGGGATGGAGCAGGCAAGGCGGCAAGGCAAGCGCATCGGTCGGCCCCGGGTGAATGAACGGCCCGAGTTCGAGCATAATTTCGCCAAAGTAGTAGAGCGCATCGGGCCAGGAGGTATCTCAAGACGGCAGGCGGCCCGAGAACTGGGCATCGGCTATGCTACCGTGAAGCGCCTCCTAGATTCCCAGGAAAGGTAGTCAGTCAAGCCATTAACTACGTTTTGCTAAAACCAAATACACCAAAGACTACTGACATTTTCCTGAACGCTTAACCCTGACATTTTCCCTGGACAACAACACACCCGTTCTGGTCAGGGCGCACGCGAATCCCTTTTTGGAGCAATGTCTAGTCAGCCATGAAATAGCCCTCAAATGGCATTATTCGTCAAGCCAAAATCCCTGCAATCACGCTCCAGAGCCGGGCAAGCATGTCTTCGATCTGGGATACCCTCCTACCGATCGTTCCTCGTTGACTGCCAAGCGGACCGACCGCCCATCGCTTTACCTGTATGACTCCTCTAATATTGCCGCTTACAGCTACGCCAGATGGGTGGTCACCGACATACAGTCCATCGAGTATTAGTATATTAATAGTGGGTGAGCGGAATAACAGGCTAGGCACATCGCCATGTGAGGCCGCAGATGCGGCAAAAACGGAGCGATGAACGAACATATCCGGTTGCCTTGAAGATAGCACGCTCCCAATTACGTCTTAATACAGAAACCCCAAGCACCGACAACGAGGCTGCCTTGATGCTGGGAGGTTGCCGTTACTTAACCGTTGCAGATGGGATTGTAGTTTGCTATGAGGCCGGCCTCTTCCATTCGCCTCGCTACTTTCCCACCCTGGTTAATGTTGGCATGAATATTCGTACTGCTATGTCAGATGACGCAGGGCCTCGATGTCTTCATTCCGTTCAGGGCGTCTGTGCACCGCGCGATTCTACGTATAAGGCATAGAGGGACTGTCCGGCAGTCATGTAAAGACGATTCTTTTTCAATCCGCCGAAACACAAGTTGGAGCAAGGTTCCGGAAGGTGAATGTGACCAATGAGGTCACCGTTTGGGGCCAGGCAATGAACGCCGTCGGTACCCGTCCCAGCCCATCCGACGCTGGCCCAAAGATTACCGTCTCGATCGGTGCGCATGCCGTCTGCGAAACCCGGCGCCATGGTTGCGAAAACATCCCCGCCTGTGAGTAACCGGCGGTCAATTACGTCGAAGACTCGCACATGGCCAGGGCCGTTAGGGTCGTGAGTAATGGCGGTATCCGAGATGTAGAGACGAGTCTCGTCAGGCGAGAAACATAAACCGTTAGGCTTGATGAAATCGTCGGCCACAACCGTAGCAGTCCCTGATTTTGGATCCAGCCGGTACACTCGGTTGGGTAACTCAGGCTCGGCTCGGGAGCCTTCGTAATCTACCAGAATGCCGTAGCCTGGGTCGGTGAACCACACGGAAGCGTCGGAGTGGACCACCACGTCATTGGGCGCATTGAGAGGCTTGCCTTCGAAACCATTCATTAGCACGGTCAGGCTGCCATCGTGTTCGGTACGCGTCACACGTCGGGAGTAGTGCTCGCAGGTAACCAAGCGACCCTGACGGTCCCGGGTATTGCCGTTGCTGTAGGAGGAAGGATGACGAAACAAATTAACCTGACCAGTCACTTCGCTGTAGCACAGCATACGATCATTTGGGATATCACTGAAGATTAAAAAGCGGCCATCTCCGAACCATACAGGGCCTTCCACCCACCGCGCTCCTGTATAGAGAAGTTCCACCGCCGCATTGCCAATGCGATATCGGGCAAAACGGGGTCTAAGACCTGGACAGCCGGATCGGGATATCTGACCGAGCCGCCTCCCCAGCGGTGAGCTAGTTCAACATCCCAATCGGAGGTTCCAGCCATTGACGCCTTCCAGCTTTTCGAATAACGGGCCCAGGTCTTTCCGCCTGGCATTCACCAATGAACCAGATACTATGAGTGGCCGGACCCCAATTACAAATGCCGATTTGTGTTCCGAGCGAATTCAATTCTTGCAGGTGGTATTGGCGATTCGCTGCTAGATATGACCCAGCGGGAGTCGGCTTAGATTACCACTTCTGGAATTAAACAACCAGTACAAGAACTCTCTCCCCTGAATCAACCTAGGTGCTGGCACCTGTGCCTTGCCAACCTCCACGCCTAATCGACTGTCGCAGCCACTTAGATTTGCCCCTCGTAAATGATTCAAAAGTAGCGCGCACGATACGATATAGATGTTGGTATTCCTCTGGAGAAGCTGACTCCGCTGGCCATCGAGAACGCCTACGGCCGGGGGCTGCGGAATGGCAGGCAGGACGGTAAGCCCGGCGGTATATCCGCCCGAACCGTCAGGCACGCCCACACCCTTCTGACCAAGGCGCTGGGTGACGCCGTACGGAAGGACATGCTGGCCCGGAACCCCATGGACCGGGTCCAGGCACCCCGTGCTACTACCAAGACCGTGGGCTATATAGAGGCCGATGACGTTAGGAGGCTGCTGGACGCGGCGAAGGGGACCCTATGGCATCCCATCCTATTTCTCGCCATCAACACAGGCATGCGGCGATCGGAGCTTCTGGCCCTCAGGTGGTGTGATCTCGACCTCGACCTGTTGGAGCTGCGGGTAGAGCGTAGCATGCACCGGCTTCGGGACGGGAGAGTGGTGTTCGGTCTAGGCGGACCCTTGGTCTAAGCCCTAAGTGGACGGACGCGCTGAGGCGGCACCTGAGAAACCAACGCATTCGCTGGGCTCGGCAGGGCAAGACCATGACTGAGGAGGACCTGGTGTTCGCCGCCCCGGAGACTGGCCTGCCACCCATGCCCGACTCCCTGACCCACGCCTTCACCTTCTACGCGAAGAAGGCGGGGCTGGTGGGCGTCACCCTGCATGGGCTTCGGCATAGCCACGCGTCGATTATGCTAAAGGAGGGAGTGTCCCTAAAAGTGATCCAGGAGCGGCTAGGCCACAGCGGCATCAGCGGCACCGCCGACATATACAGCCACGTCTCCCCTGACTTGCACCGAGACGCGGTGGAGCGGTTCGGGGAGGCGTTGGAGCGGAGCCGGACCGAGTAACCGACAACACCGACAGGACCGACAGGTGAGTCAATCAATCCGGAGGGGACATGGCAAATCTGCATGCGCTTCCAACTTGGAGCTTTCAAGAGAGTTGTTGAAGTCCATGGGTCGCAGGGTACTGCTCCGCTTTGGCTTCGATGAGGGCGACGGCCACCGGTTGTGGACCAGCTGCCGAGACGACTCGGAGGGTATAGTCCACTCGTCCCTTGGCCTGTCCAGCTTAGGCCGGGCGTCGCTGTCGACTATACTGTCGCTTTACTCCGGTGATATCCATCCGATACCGAAACAAGTCTCGACTGACATAGTATTTCTCGCAAGCTTCGGGTTCGACTATTCTTGCAGATTTGATGTGAACAAGGGCGTCCCTGGGGAGCAATAGTGTGCCAGCCATCCAGTTGGCTTCCTCTTCCGTTCTTTTATTATGGCCACGTAACGCGATGTCTTCCTCTGCCATAAAAAACATTGTGCTCGGTTCGTGCCCAAGTAATAAGTGCGCCAACTCGTGCATGATGTCACTCGACGTTCTACCTCCCCGATGGGCGGTATTGGTGATGATCGCCTCACGACCATTAGCAGAGACTGTAATCGAGCCCATCTTCGGCATCCCGAAAGAGCGACTCGCCTCCCGTAGCTTCCTCCTTCGGGGCTTGGCCAAAGTCCAGGCGGAGTTGCCCTATTGGCGACGGCCTGCGGACGATATGGAAAATCTGGAGTAACCGCTGGAGACGACTCGTAACAGAGGGCACTTAGCACCTAAATCGGCCGATGTCCCTATAAGCCAGATCAGGCTAGGCGCATCAACCTTTTTTACCCGCTTTGCTGGGAACCCCCGAGCCCGGAAAACATTCTGTGTCCAACTCCCCCACACTACCCAGCTGATACAGGCTCTCTCCTCCGTCTCCACCAAAATAACGAGTTTATGACCGAACTTAGGCGCTCAATTGCCTACGGAGTTGCTTGGTGCTAACTTTTCCAACAGTCGTTTCTGAGCCATCTTCGGGTTGGCTGGGAGTCGATTGTGACGCATCGACATCTGGAATTGACTTCTGCTCCGCATCTTCAGACCATTCAACTAACATCTGCCTAGCGATAATTCTGGCCAGAATCCGAAGTCCGGGCTGGGTGTGGATCGTTTCCATGCCCTGAAGCTATCACGCTCGAAAAACTTATGCAGAGCCAAAACATAGTTTATTGGTTGAATTAAACGAGAATTCTTCGTATAATACTTTCAAATATTGTCATTATTTTGGAGTAGTAAATTGCCTCGTGGGAAGAAGGTATCGCCAATCGAACGTCGAACCTGGCTCGATCAATTCGAGCAAGGAATCTCTGTTTCCGAAATCTCCAAAATTGCTAAACGAGCAGCCAGCGCAGTTAGAACTCACATATCTGTCGCCCAGCATGAAAGGGAACAGGGCATCGCCAAAGCACATTTGACCCGTAACGCTTACCAAGATCACTTTAGGGACTTGCTAGCTGTGGCAGAGCAGTTGCGCGAGCGTAGTGCGGACTGGAGATCAATGCCCGTCTCGGCACCTATCGATGTCAAGAATCGACTGTTGCTTCAAGCGCTCAGGCAACATGTACCTAATTTAAATCTTTGGGACATCTGGGAAGAACTCCAATCTGCGAGTCGAGAATCCGCACGGATTCAGATGGAAATCAAAAGTACCATCATGCAAGCAGCAAATTCAGAATATCCGGAAATTATTGTCGACGGTGTAGCTGCGAGTATCACGACTATGATCGGTCAGTCTCCAGGCCTATTAGATGGGAATTTGGACTCTTGGTACCGAGTTGAGCACGACGAAAGAGGGATGTCTCTAATGTGGGGCGCTCATACTTTGGCCAGTGGCGTGCCAGATGAAACCCGACTGCAACATGTCCGGCAGTGGCACGTTAATTTGGGGCACAGTTCCCGCTATCTTAGCCCTGAATTAGTGTCGGTATACCGCAAGGAGTTGTCCAAAGGAGCCGCACTGGAAATCGACTTAGACGAGGAGGTCGAGAGACTAATGTTAAGACGCATTCTGCCAGGACAGTGCTCAATCTGTCCTGATGTAGTACTCGGGCGACCTACCCGACGCACCAAGTTCAAGGCCTAATTTTAAGCCGCAGGAAAATCTTATATGAATGTTGTCGTATATGCCCGCGTCTCTAGCGACCGACAAGATGTGGATCTGTCAATCTCAGCTCAGCTTAAGAATATTAATGACTACTCAAACGCCCAAGGTCACTCCATAGTGAACCAATACGTGGACCAAGCCGAGAGTGGAAGGAGCGCCCACCGACCTCAATTCCAAAGGATGATAGCCGATGCCCGCAGTTCAAACGCCAATTTTAACCTCGTACTAGTGTGGAAGTACTCCCGATTTGCCAGGAGCCGTGAGGACTCCATAATTTACAAAACTCTGCTGCGCAAGCACGGAGTTCAAGTGGTTTCCATAACCGAGCCCTTCGATGACAGTCCTTCAGGAAAGTTACTAGAAGCTATCATAGAAAGCCTGGATGAATTTTATTCTGCTAATCTCGCTCAGGATATCGTCAGGGGGATGCGCGAGAGCGCCAGCCGTGGATTTCTTGTTCACTCGGGCAGCCCTTACGGATACAAGCGGATAAAGGTCAAAGACGGTAATAGTGAGCGCGCGTCGTTGGAGATCGAATCCTCACACCGCTCCCATTGTTCGGCGTATGTTCGAGCTCGCTTCCCGAGGCGATGGTTTGAAGGGAATCGCCAAAGCTCTGATCGCTGATTGCATCTCTTCACCTAGAGGCAAAGGATGGGGCACCTCCACAATTCACAAAGTTCTAGTAAACGAAGCTTATACCGGGACGCTCGTGTGGGGCGTAAGTAGCGAGAGATCCGGCGGCCTGCCACCAATTCGTGTGGATAGCGCATGGCCCGCAATCGTTGACCGAGAACTCTTCGAAAAAGTTAAGGCGCAAATGAAACAGCGGTCGCCCAAGATGACTAATCCCAGGAGGGTTGCCAGCAGCTACTTGTTGAGCGGATTGGCCCGTTGCGGTAATTGTGGCAAGGCTCTAATCGGCCTACAAGCCAAAAGCGGCAAGTTCAATTATTACCTTTGCGGGACTTTGGTTAAGCAAGGCTCGGGTGCTTGTAACGCTCGCTACTTGAATGCCCGTAAATTCGAAGCCTTGGTGATAGATGAAATTCAGAGAAGAATTCTGACCTCGGAAAATCTGACTGAGCTCGTAAATCTAGTTACCGAGGAAATGGACGAAGCCTTCAAAGACCACGGTCGGAGAAAGACTGCGATAGATGACGAACTAGCGGACGTAACAGCGCGACTGGAACGCTTATATAACGGGCTTGAGACCGGTACGCTGGACCTAGATAGTTTGGGACCCCGAATTCAATCCTTGCGTCACCGAGAGGACCAACTTCAGGCCGCGCGAGGGGACTTGGAAGAATTTGCAGGACGACGAGACGCGGTGTTCGCGGATTTATCTTCGGTAACCAACTACGCCACAGAATTACAGAATCTACTGTCTAAAGGAACTCTCCCAGAGCGGAAAAATTTCATCAAGTCGTTTGTCCAAGAGTTACTTGTAAATAAAAATGAGGCTACTGTTCGCTATACATTTCCAGTTCTTCCAGCAGTCGCTAAAGAGAATTCGCAAGAAGTTCTTAGTTCTATACACTTTGGTGGAGCTGGAGGGGGTCGAACCCTCTACCTCTTCAATGCCATTGAAGCGCTCTCCCAGTTGAGCTACAGCCCCACGAGCAGGCCCAAAGCCTTACTATCAATATAGCAATTCAGGCCTGGGCCCGCAACCATCAGTTATGCGGGTTTAACGGTTTTATCCATTTGGCGGCTTTACCCATCGCGCGGATTTGCCCATTGCGCGGTTTTGCCCGTTGCGCGGTTTTATCCATTGCGCGGTTTTGCCCGTTGCGCGGTTTTATCCATTGCGATGGAACTTTACAACTCGCCGAGTTCGGCCCCAATCTCCGGGCATAACCACATAAAGGTCTTTATGGGAATCTACCCAGATTCCGTGACAGGAACGATTCAGTTCGCTGCCCCATTGGGCCAGACGCTCACCTTCCAAGGTCAAAATGCTGACTAGGCCACCGTTATGCTCTGGAATATAGACCACATCATCGTCATCGACGCAGAACAGAGCCGGTCCGATTAGCTTGGTGGGCCAGGTGTTCAGGTGTTCGCCTTCCTGGTTAAACACTTGGACCCGGTCGTTTTCCCGGTCGGCTACCAAGACCCGTCCTTGTCGGTCGATCCAGACCCCGTGGGGAAGGTTGAACTCCCCAGGGCCGGTGCCGGGCTCTCCCCAGGACATGATGTACTGTCCTTGGGCGTTGAACTTATGAACCCGAGCGTTGGCATAACCGTCGGCGATGAAAATATCTCCACCGGGATTGAAAGCGATACCGGCAGGCATGTTGAAAGGGTCACCGCCGTGGGTCACGCTTTGAAAGGCTGTAGAAGACAGGTCATCGGGCGCTACACCAGTATCCGAGCGAAAGCCCTTGGCTCCAATGGTCATCAAAGGAGTCCCGTCGGAGGTGAACTTCATAACCTGATGGTTGTTGCGGTCCACCAGCCAAACGTTGTCTTCCGGGTCCAATAGGATGGCATGAGCAAATGCGATGAGGCCAGCGCCCCAAGACGAAAGGTAGTTTCCTTCCCGGTCGAAGATAACTATGGGGTGATCCGGGTCACGATTAAAGCAATAAATGCGGTCTTGGGAGTCTCCGGCCACGGCTGCGGCTGGCATCTCCCAGCCTTCGGGCAGCTTGGCCCAGTTCTCGTCGAGGGTGTAGGTGTACTTACCCGAGCCTACGGTGTTGGCTGTAGTCACAATCTATCCTCCTGTCAGTCGACTATCGGGATGACCCTTTAAACTTGCGGGTTGTTTTTTATGAAAAACCCTGGAATAACCTCGAATAACCCTGGAATAACCTCGAATAACCCTGGAATAACCTCGCTTGGCGAACCGGTGTGGCACAAATACACTTGCCCTAGAACTGAGCGTCTTTCATCTGGTTAACGAACGTCTTGTTCTGGGCCAGCCGATTCTCGAAGGTTTGTAGTGGCACGACAACGGCCTTGGTTATGAGCCAGGCCGGTATGCTTTGCAGCATCTGATCCAACTCATCGTTGTTGGGAACATCGGCGATGAAGATATAAGACCTGCCTCCGGCCACGATGCCACCACTCAATATCTTGCCTTGCTCCCGCAGCTTGATGCAGGCCTCCAAAGTGGGCACCGCCTGATTTTCCGCCACCGGAGCAAGTTGCTGAGGTGTCATTAAAGGTCCGGGCTCGATGAACTCCAACGTAACCAGGTACTGAATGGTAGCGCCTCCATTGACAAATGCCGGTGACAAATACCGGTGATAAATACAGGTCACAAATGCCGGTATAAATGTCCCTATTAATAGCTGGGAAACAGTTGGCTAGTAAGGCTTTATCCCTGGAGTTTTCACCCGGAAACTGTATAGTGAATCGCCGGGCGTGGTGTAAACCGTGCGGAAATCGTCTCCACCGAAGGCTAGGTTTCGAGGAGATACCGACCCGCCGATGACCCCAATTTTGTTCCCTTCCGGATCGAATACCCAGACCCCGCCCGGTCCCGTGCAATATAACCGACCTTCAACATCAACTTTCATCCCATCCGGAACGCCTTCTTCAGCCGAGGACATGTCGGCGAATATCCGGTTGTTGACCAACGACCCATCAGGGGCCACATCGAAAGCGCGAATTTTCATGTGCGGGCAATTCTCGCCGCGGTCTCTTTCTCCAAAGCAGTCTTCACTGACACGGGTGATTGCCACGTACATCACCGACTCGTCGGGAGAAAAAGCCAAGCCGTTGGGGTACTCGCAACCGTCGGTGGCCAAATGGACTTGTCCTTCGGGATCAATTCGGAAAATCCCAGCGAAACCGTACTCTCTCTCCGCTGCGGGGACACGCAACGAAGGATCGGTGAAGTAGATGCTACCGTCGGAGCGGCGCACTAGGTCGTTGGGCCGGTTAAAACGCTTTCCCTGATAACGATCCGCAATGGTGGTAACGGTGTCGTCGGCGGCCATACGGGTGATGGAACGGTGTTCGCCCTCGCACATTATCAGGTTTCCCTGGAGGTCGAATGCGCAGCCGTTACCCTCCCCAGTGTTTCCTCTCAGCACCGATATCCCATCTGTGGGATCCCATTTAAGGAGCCTCCCTCCCAGGTCTACCAATGTCAGGTAACCGCCGGGATGCCACAATGGCCCTTCGGTGGCGCCCAATCCGGTGGCCAACTGTGTTAGTTCGGGTGATTCAAGAATACTGGACAGGTCTTCTGGCATTGGACTCCTCCCACAGAATTTGGACCTATTATTGCGGCAAAATGCGCTAGCCGGGCAGGGCGGATTGCGGGATTATAACAGGATGGCAATACAGTGTATATTGCTGCGACTGTTCCGGCTTTGCCGACAACCATGGCGACGGTTAACGCTATATTTAGCGCGTGGAAATAGCATGTAGGAAATTGACGTCCTCACACCAGTCAACTAGAATTCGGCCAAACATCCGGTACATTGGCTCAATGGTTTCCCACGCAGAAATCGGGCAAGCAACCAAACCGGGAGCTTCAACAGGACAAAACAGCCCCGGTGTGTTAACAATACGGGCATTTCAACAAGTAAGCTGGAAGGGAGACCCATTATGGCTGGAACTAACCCCGAAACATCCCATCAAGAGATTCTCGCCGCTTTGACGGATGAGGCTAAACGACTCTGGGGCGATGCCCGGGCTGTCGCGTTAAAGTCCTACTTGGAAAACGCCGCCAAGCAACTGGGGGACACCGCGCAGGTTCTCCCGGAACCCGAGGTGGAACCCGGGTATTACCAATAGCACCCATCGACCATAAAGCCACTCCCCACGGAGTGCAAAGACCTTCGAATTAACCGCCGAAATAGCTGAGGTTCCAACCTTGGCGCCCCTTGCTAAACCTTGGGGTAAAACTCGAGTCCAAGCTCTCGAGTCCAGGCTTAGGAGAGAGGAAGAATATGCCGGAGCCATTTGTTCTAGGGGTCGTTGGAGCAGCGCAAGAGATACGGGATAAGGGACTTTCGCCAGTCAGTTTAGCTCAATCTCTGTTGGACCGCATCGACGACTTGGACCCGGCGTTAAAGGCATGGGTCACCATCGACCGGGAAGAGGTGATTAGCACCGCTCGCGGCCTGGAAGAGGAGTTGGACGAGAAGGGTCCCAGAGGGCCGATACACGGGGTGCCGGTGGGACTGAAAGACATTTTCTACACCGAAGGGATGCTCACCGCCGCAGGCTCTAAGATATACGAAAATTTCGTGCCCGAGCACGATGCCACAACAGTTACCAAGATAAAAGAGGCTGGGGGAATAATCCTGGGCAAAGCCGTGACCACGGAGTTCGCCATGGGCGACCCTTCACCTACCTTGAATCCTTGGAACAAGGCCCATACGCCCGGTGGGTCCAGCAGCGGCTCATCGGTGGCAGTGGCCGCCCGAATGTGCGCAGCGGCCTTGGGTTCCCAGACCGGTGGCTCCACCTGCCGACCCGCAGCCTACAATGGTATTGTTGGCTTAAAGGCCACCTACGGTCGCATCAGCCGGTACGGCGTGGTGCCGGTCAGTTGGTCTCTGGACACTGTAGGCATTCTGGTGCGTAGTGTTGAGGACGCCGCCGTAATGCTAGAGGTGCTGGCAGGTTACGACGAGAAGGATCCCGGCTCCGCCAATGTTCCGGTTCCAAACTACTTGGAAGAAATGGCTAACTTGGACAAGCCCCCACGCATCGGGTTGATCCGGGAATACTACTCGGAACGGTCCAGTGCCGAAGTGTGGAGCCATACCGAAGATGTAGCCCAAAAGCTGGCCAAAGCCGGTGCGGAAATCGTGGAAATCGGATTGCCCGCGAGCTTCGCAACCGCTCACGACTGCCAGCGTATCGTCAGCAACGTGGAGTGCGCCGCCTTCCACGAGGAATGGTACCGGGAGCGGGCTGACGACCTTGGCACAAAACTGCGGGGTTCCGTAGAGATGGGAATGCTGATACCCGGCATCCGTTACGTACAAGCCCAGCGCCTACGCCGACAGTTCCGCAGGGACATGGTGGCGATGGTCAAACAAGTAGACGCTGTAATGACACCTTCAGCTCCGTCACCAGCTCCTGCTGGGCTGGAAAGCACGGGGGACCCGGCTTTCCAGCAACCTTGGACTTCCAGCGGATTGCCCAGCATTGCTGTCCCCTCCGGACTCGACGGCGCTGGCTTGCCATTGTCTGTGCAATTTGGCGGAATTCCCTTTGAGGAAGGCGCTCTATTCGCCGCCGCTAGATGGTGCGAAAGAGCATTGGGCGTTGAGTTATCACCACCTGACTTTAGCTAAATTCGACCGGTAAACTCGACCGGAATTAGTCCCCAAATTTCGCGTTCCCGACCTTATTACCAGCGAGCTTGTCGGGCCAACCTTCTTTGGGGTCAGGCGTCGTGAGGCGCGAAGCCCTTGGATGCTTCGAAACAGATTCCAATGGCTTTTCGCGAAAAAGAGCGGAGCCGCGCCGGACCTCCGCCGCCATGGCCACGAGTTTTCAAACTCTGTGCGGTTCCAATACACCATTTCGTTCCCTATCGCATCCAAATTCGTGGGAGCGCACATAGGGTACCGAACTCCACAACTTTCACCGTTCCACGTATTGCGCTTCAGTTGTTCTAAATTGGAGTTCGTTGATTTGGAATCTTGCGATTTGGATTACCGCACAGGGTGATAGAGATGGGGGAAATTACAGATCATTCCTACGATCTGGTGGTTATCGGCGCAGGGTCAGCGGGGTTGACTGCCGCCGAGTTCAGCGCCCAACTGGGACAGCGGGTGGCACTGGTCGAGAAGGGCCGCATTGGCGGCGACTGTACTTGGAGCGGTTGCGTTCCCAGCAAGGCCCTGCTAAAAGCCGCCAGGCTGGCCCACCAAATCCGTACAGCCCAGCAATTTGGCCTCGGAGACGGTGAGTTGGTAGTGGATTTCAGTGCCGTGATGGACCGTGTTAGTGGGGTGGTGGACCAAGTGTATCAGGCAGAGACCCTAGAGGTGCAACGAGGAAAGGGCATTGACGTAATTGAAGGCAGCGCCCGCTTCACCGACCCGAAAACCCTGGCAGTGGAACCATTAATTCCAGAAAAAGAGAACTTCAACCTTACTGCCAGGCGGTTCATAATCGCCACCGGCGCAAAGCCGTTTGTGCCGCCCATACCGGGCCTGGAGGACGTCGACTACCTGACCTATGAGACAGTATGGGCATTGCGGGAATTGCCGGCCCGGCTCATCGTGGTGGGAGCCGGCCCCATCGGCTGCGAGTTGGCCCAAGCGTTCTGCCGCCTGGGCTCCAGCGTTACGTTAGTCGAAGGAGCCGACCGGGTTTTGCTCCAAGACGAGCCCGAAGTGGCGGAGTTGATTTCCGACCAATTAAGCCGGGACGGCGTAGCTTTGCGCCTGAGTTCGGCTGTCCAACGCGTTTGGCAGGATGGCGATGGTATTCATGTGGATGTGGGAGGCAGCGAGGTAGTCGGCGACGCCATTTTGATGTCGGTGGGCCGTCGGCCAAACGTCAATAGGCTGGGTTTAGACGAGGCTGGAGTGGTCCACAGCGCCAAAGGAATTCAGGTTGATAGCCGGTTGCGCACCAGCCAAAAGCGAATTCTAGCCGCAGGCGATTGCGCCGGAGGTTATCAGTTCACCCACTATGCTGCCTGGCAGGGATTCATGGCGGTTCGCAACGCATTCATGCCCGGTCTCTCGGTCAAAGCTGTCCTAGATCAGGTGCCCTGGACCACCTTTACCGACCCGGAAGTAGCCCATGTGGGCTTCACCGAAACCCAAGCCAGAGCCAAATTTGGGGACAGCATTCTAGCTAGCACTTTCCCTATGAAGCGGGTGGACCGGGCGATTGCCGAAGGCGACACCGCAGGATTTATTAAAGTCGTCCACCGGCGCAACGGTAAAATCCTGGGGGCCACGATTGTATCCGGGCGAGCCGGAGAGATGATCCATGAGTATGCGCTGGCGCTGGACAAAGGACTGACCCTACGCGACTTGGCGGAGTCCATCCACGTATATCCGACCTATTCGTTAGGGACCATGCAGCTTGCCGCTCAAGTCAGAGTCGGTCAGGTTTTGGAGGGTAGCACCGGGCGGTTCTTGCGAAGTCTGACTAAGCTGCCCCGGTAGCTAATGCCGAAGCATAGGCTAAGATAAGAAACGAGGCGCTAGGGATAGTCCTTGCGCCTCTTATGTTTGGTTCGAATTTGGAGAACTGTTAAAACACTGCGATGGGGTTTACCGGCGAACCGGTGGTGTTATGCAGCCGCAGGGGACCGATGGAGACCATGAACTCCCACCGGTTGCGCTTCTTGCACTCTTCCGCTACCTCTTCCAAATTGGCGTTGTCCAGAATCCAAATCCCCATGGCCGTGATGGATACTTGGTGGATGGGGCTTGGAACCTTCTCGTACTGAGGCGGGCTGACGTCGTTCCCAGTGTCCGACCCCAACATCGAAATGCCCCGTTCGTAAAACAAGGGCAGGCAACTAGCCTGGCAGGCAACTAGCCTGGCAGGCAGTTGACCCTGCGGCACGGTCCACCGGACCTTCGATGTTGCGACGATGCAACTGGCCGGTGCGTATCAGCAAAATGTCCCCTTCTTCGACCTTGAACCCGCACTGCTCTTCGGCAGCCAGAATATCGTCGATCATCACGCCCTCGCCGCGCTCCACCCAATCGGTGCCCCGGATCATCGGCACATCAACCAAAACACCCCTGGCGATCATGCCGGTTTTGGCTTCTTCCACGGAGCCGAAGGTAGCGCCCATGCTGGTGGAAACCATGTGGGCGGGAAAACCATTGTAGGTTTTGCCTTCCCAGAAGAAGTGGGCTGTCTACGTGGGTCACTGTGTAACCGTGGAAGATCATGCCGAAATAGTCCGTGGCGGCGGGGAAGGCGCGAGAACTGATTTTATCTCCGCTGGCCCAACCCTCACCGCTTTCAAGCATGAAGTGGACTGGTGGGGAGGGAGCGTCGAGAGTAGGCTCGAAGCTTACGGTTCGGGACATAGTAATTCTTAGCCCGTCTTCCACTAAATCAATCACACGCTTGGTGACGGCAGGGGTAATCAGGTTGGGAGCGCCCAATTGGTCTTCTGCGCCCCAGCGGCCCCAATTGGAGAATTTCTTGAAGTAGCTAAGGACTTCTTCTTCGGAAGGGATGTTTGCTTGTGCCATTGGAATCTTCTCCTAGTGTTTAGTTTGGACTAAAATCGCTGAACCGGTGGGCCGCCACCTCGGTATCCGAGGCCCGATTAGGCGGCCTACCATATAAACGGGATTTCGCCCGGATATTGTAAAGGTTAGACCCCCACCGGCGGAGACAGACTCACGCCCAAAACGCTCTCGCACCAGCGGGCTGCCGACAACAGGGCAGACTCATTGTACGGCCGCGCAACTAGCTGGATGCCAAACGGCAGCCCCGACAGAGCCAAGCCTGACGGTATTGTAATCGAAGGCAACCCGCAAGATGTCCAGGGGCCTTGGAACATGGTATTCCCCGTGTTGGTCACGTCGGGCAGTGACGGGGTCGGAGTCGATGGCGTCAGTAACACATCCACCTTTGCGGCCAACTGCTGCATATCTGTGGTGAACCGCAACCGCCGCTCTAGAGCCCTGGTATATACCATCGGGTCGGTGGCAAGGCCACGGCCAATCATTGCCCTTATGCCGGTTTGATAGTCTTCTGCCTGCTTTTCGTACATCGGCTGATGGAAAGACGCACCCTCAACGGCCATTATCACCTGCTGGTCCTCAATGGCGGATTCTATGCTGTCGGGCATATGAAGCTCTTCGACGACAGCTCCGGCCCGGCTAAGCTGCTCCAATTTGCCGTCGGTGTGCTTGCGGGTCTCTTCATCGGCTTTGTCAAAAAAGAAACGGCGCAGTACGCCGATTCTAGGTGCAGCAGGTGAATTCAATCCGGCCATAAAGTCTGGAACTTCCCGGCGCGAAGCAACCGGGTCTTGGTCGTCGGCTCCGGCCATCACCTGCAGCATTAGGGCAGCGTCTTCCACACTCCTGGTCATCCAGCCCACAGTGTCCAAGGACCAACTGACCGGTATCACGCCGTGGCGGCTGACCCGACCGTAGGTGGGCTTTATCCCAACCACGCCGTTGTAAGACGCGGGCCGCAAGACAGATCCAACGGTTTGCGAGCCCAAGGCCGCCGGGCACATCCGCGAGGCCACCGCAACCGCCGAGCCGCTGCTGGAGCCTCCGGGCGTGTGGGCTGCGTTCCACGGATTCAACGTGGGCGACGGGTCCATGCAAGCGAACTCGGTGGTCACCGTTTTGCCCAGCATAATAGCGCCAGCGCTCTTCATGAGCGTTATCGTTGTGGCGTCGTACTCGGGAATATAGTTGGCGTAAACTTTGGAGCATGCCGTCGTTGGGATGCCAGCGGTAAAGTAGATGTCCTTCAAGGCAACGGGCACGCCGTGAAGAGCGCCTACGCTGCCACCCCCGTCCAGTTCCTTTAGCTTCTGTTGGGCATCGGACAGGACAGCTTCCCTATCTAGGTAGACCCAGGCCTTAAGTCGTGGCTCGAGCGCATCTATCCTTGCGAGAAGGGACTCGACCAAATCCACGGGAGATAGTTGCCGCTCCCGTACCTGCCGCGCAATTTGGGTCACACCTAGATCGTGTAGATCGGCCATTATTCCTCCGTTGTCTTAGCTTTCAGCACTCCGGCTTGACGGGTCGATTCTCGGTCTTTAGGCCTTATCCTTGCGGTCTGTGGCACGCCAAACGCAGATCCGGCTGTACTGGCGTATTTGGGTGCCTCACTGCTCTGCGCGCTCAAGCGCGGCTAAGTATCCCCCTGTCCGCCGGAGCTAAACCGGAGTTCGGCGGTTGTGCCAGTCCGTGGCTTGCTCGAAGGCGTAGGCTACCCGGAACAGCGTTTCTTCAGCGAAGGGATTGCCTGCCAGTTGCTAGCCCACAGGTAGATTTTCGGCCGTGAAGCCGCAGTTGATAGATAGAGCTGGCAAATTGGCCAGGTTAAATGGTGCTGTAAAGCTACGCCTTCCGGCATACTTCCAGCACTTCTTCCTTGCTGTTGATGCCCGCTTTGGCCGGTATCAGGGAGGCCGGTATGGATGATGTTGGCATCACCAAGACGTCAACTTGTTGCAGCGCAGTTAGAATCTGCTGGCGCAGGACTTCCCGTAAACGCATAGCCTTCTGGTGGGCGCGAGACGGCATGATGCTGCCGGTCAAAAGCCTGACCCTGTTGTTGTGATCATACTCGCCCAAGTGGTTGGCGATTCCCTCTCCATGAGGGGCGATAGCGTCTACCATAATTACAGCCGAAGAAATTACTGCAGATTGCACGATCAATGGAATAGAAACATCCTGGATTACCGCCCCCAATTCGCCGAGGACGGCGATAGCCTGCTCGACGCTACGCCGCACCTCCGGCTCCACTGCGTCGGTATTGACACGCTCGCTTATCACACCGACCTTAAGACCCCGGATGTCGCCGTTCAGGTTGGCAAGATAATCCGGCACCGGCGTGTCCCAAGTGTAGGGGTCCTTGGGGTCATATACGGCAATTGCGCCCAAGGTCATGGCACAGTCGGACACTGTTCGGGATATGGGGCCCACGATGTCCATGGACCATGAAGCGCCCAGTACCCCGTGGCGGCTGACTCTGCCGTAGCTGGGACGTATGCCCGCCAATCCGCAAAATGCCGCTGGGCCGCGAATGGAGCCGCCCGTGTCCTCACCCAAAGAAGTTGCGCAAAGGTGCGCCGCCGTGGCAGCCCCCGAGCCGCTGCTGGATGTGCCGGGATTTCGCGACAAGTCCCAAGGGTTTCTGGGACGACCATATGGATGGTGGAAAGCATCGCCCATGGCGTATTCGCTCATGTTCAGCTTCCCCAGCAGTACCGCTCCGGCATCTTTCAACTTGGAAACCACCGTGGCGTCCTCGTCGGGCACGAAGTCCTTGAGGATCGACGATCCGCCGGTGGTCAATATTCCCTTGGTGTTGAACTGGTCTTTGACTGCCACCGGGATCCCGTGCATGGGTCCCCGGTAGTTGCCCGAACCAATCTCTTGTTCAGCGGCCCTGGCTTCGGCCAGAGATTCTTCCCGGCATATGGTGATGTAGGAGTTTAGCTGACTGTCTACAGTGGAGATGCGGTCCAAGTAGGCTTCCGTCGCCTCCACCGGAGAGACCTCTCGGGTCTTGATCAATTCGGACAGTTGGGTGGCGGTGAGGAAAGGGATTTCATTTTTTTCCATAGCGCACCTGCTTTCGGTTTTGGCTTATGATTTTGGCTCCCGGTTCTGCACCCCCTGATTGCGGACCGGTTGCCGGATAGCCCATTCTGGCGGTGTGGTCAGGCCTTGTCAACGATTACCGCTGGCCCCAAGAACCGTCCGGCATTGCGCAAGACATCATTGGCGGCCTACTCAGGCGGACGGCAACTCACCGGAGCCGCTGGTATAATTTACATGCAAAATCAGAGGGGATTGGCGATTTGTGTTGCAACCGGCTCTCCCCCGAATTTTCCTGAGAGGTGGCTTCATGAGTCAGTGGGCTGGAGTGGTGCTAGCGGCCGGTTTGGGCACCAGAATGAAATCACGCCTGCCTAAAGTGCTTCACCGGGTCTGCGGCAAGGAGATGGTCCGCTATCCCGTGGAGTTACTGCGCCGTTTGGGTGCCGAGCGGACCGTGGTGGTGGTTTCCCCAGCCAACAGGGCCGAAATTGAGAGAGCCCTTGGCGACCAAGTGGAATATGTCGAGCAAGGCTCGCCCAACGGTACCGGCGGCGCTGTGGCCGAATCGGCCAAACTTCTACAGAACAAGGATGGCAAAAAACCGGAGCATCTTTTGGTTCTGGGATCGGACTCCCCTCTGTTGGAAGAGGAGACTTTAAGACAGCTTATGGCCGACCATTTGGAAAATGACAACTACATGAGTATCTTGAGCGCTCTTTATGAGTCACCTGGAGATTTGGGCAGAGTCCAGCGAGACGGATCCGGCCGGATTACGGGGATCGTTGAAGCGGCAAGTGGTGTACCGCCGGGAGCCAGCCCGTCTGACAGCTCAACCGAGATCAACGGCGGAGTTTATTGTTTCAACGCTCCTTGGCTATGGGAGAATCTGCCCCGTATCGAGCCCAGCAAAAGCGGGGAGCTATACCTGACGTCATTGGCTTTTTTTGGTTCGGGCAACGGTGGTGTGGACAACAGCAGTGTGGGCAGCGCCGGAGAGGCCAATCGATCAAAAATCTCCGGAATCATCACCCCCGACTCGGTACAGTTGCAAGGTGTCAATAACCGGGTCCAGTTGGCCCAGGTGGAGGCCGCAATGCGCCAGCGGATCAATCGCCAATGGATGCTTAGCGGCGTGACCATAGTCGACCCGGCGTCAGTATTTATTGACGCCGAAGTCACCATCGGACAGGATTCGGTCATCTTGCCCAACACAATGCTATTGGGCCGTACGACTGTGGGTGAAGAAAGCGAGATCGGGCCCGGTTCCGTGCTGCGGGATTCCACGGTGGGCGACCGTTGCCGAGTTACGACCTCGATGCTGGAAGAAGCAACAATGGAAGAGGGCTCCAATATTGGCCCTTTCAGCCACCTGCGGCCCGGCGCATATTTAGAGTCAGGGGTTCACATCGGAAACTTTGCCGAGGTGAAAGAAAGCCGACTGGAACAGGGAGCGTTGATGGGGCACTTTGGCTACGTTGGCGACGCGTCCATAGGCGCCAACGTCAACTTGGGCGCTGGCATGGTGACATGCAATTATGATGGCCGGGACAAACACCGGACCAACATTGGCGCCGGTGCCTTTGTGGGATGCGATACCATGCTGGTTGCCCCGGTTACCGTCGGCGCCGATGCAGTCACCGGAGCTGGTTCTGTCATTACAAAGGACGTGCCGCCAGGTAGACTAGCAGTTGGTGTACCTGCTAGAATATTAGATAAGAGTTCTGACAACAGCTGAACTTTCTGGGTTTTCGCCAACTCAGAAAATCTAACCAGGAGTAGTATTCAAGTACCCCTCGGTGCCTCTTGGGGCTGACGAGGGCAAAGGTTTTGGATACAGACGCCTTACCACCATCACTAGTTTTCGGTATATCCCTCTTTCTCTTCGCCTGTCTAAGCTTGGCCCACAACATCGTCACCGCCAACAACTCTGCACTCGGCAACGGTCTGGACCGCAGCGATAACTCGATAACCATCCGTATTGGGACGATTATCCGCTGGCTCAAATATGCCTGCATAATTGCTGTCGCCCTATCCGGTTTGGCACTTTTGCACAGTGTTTGGACCGACCGTTGGTGGCCCGCCGCGCTGCTGTCCCTTGCTTTATTGATATCTCTCGTCGCAATTGACCAAGCCCCGAACTGGGCTGCGGAGTCGCGTCCGAATTGGCTGAAACCGCTGCTTCGGACACCTAATGGGAAATCTCGACAAAACGGAGCAGTGGGTAGGAACGGCGCCAACGAGGACGGAGAACATGGGACTCCCTCCGATATAGGGTTGTTAGACCGGCCACAGCCGGAAATCACCGACGCTGAACTGAGCAGCTTGGACCAACGAGACCGGGAAATGCTGCGATCGATTCTTCGTCTGGACGTCACCACGGCACGGGAAATTATGACACCCAGGCTTGACATGATAGCGGTGGATGCCGATTCCACCCTGTCTGAAGTCTCGGATGTGCTGGTCAAAAGCGGTCACAGCCGACTGCCGGTGTACGAGGAAACAATCGACCGAATATTGGGCGTCCTTCACGCAAGAGAGGTTCTGGAGGCATTATCCCGGCACAGCAGCGATGAGAACATTCGGGAGTTGGTTCGGCAAGCATTTATTATTCCCGAATCAAAGCGCTTGGACGACCTTCTGGAGGAGCTGCAGGACCGGGGTGTGCAAATGGCTATTGTTGTCGACGAATACGGCGGCACCGAAGGCCTTGTCACCATGGAAGATGTGCTTGAAGAGATAGTTGGCGAGATAGAAGATGAGTTCTCCCGGACCCGGGAATCGCTGATCAACCGCCTGCCCGACGGCGCGGTATTGGTGGATGCCGGTATCACCACTGAAGACGTTGAGGAATTGTTCGACACGCGGATAGAGACCTCCGACGTAGACACGGTAGGAGGATTGGTTTACCACAGCCTGGGCAAAATCCCCCAAGCTGGCGACGTGGTTGTTACCGACCGCCTACGAATCGAGGTCGTATCTATCTTGGGCCGCCGCCTTCGCAAACTCAAGATCAACCTTGTCGATAGCAACGGCGCGGACGAGTAGCGGAAGCACTTAGTCCGCGTTTCACCCTATTTCCCCAATATTAGTCTCCGGTCACGCCAGCTACCATCCGTTTTCCGGCGCACCGCTGAATCCATGTTTCGTCGCAGCCCGACAAATTTCTAGACACTGTCCTTCTTTGGCGCGACGTGTAGTTTCTACTGTGCGGAGGGGAAGTCGGTTGGCCCGCCACTGGGCTTTAGTCCATAAAAATGATATACTTTAACTTGGTCATTTTGCGCCCAAAATTATTGACGTTCTATATTATCACTCTCGAGAGGACCAGGTTTTTTTGGCTTGCATCAGCATGAATCAATCTTCTTTTTCGGAGCCGTGGTGTCAGGTTACAAGGGATCCGCAGTGCAAGTCCGCACGGTACAGTGCCGGTTTGAGGAAAGTCAACGTCTAATATGACCGTTGTAGACGACATAAAAGGCCGCCTGGACATTTTGGAGGTTGTCTCCCAGCACGTGCCGTTGCAGAAATCGGGACGGAGCTACAAGGCCAACTGTCCTTTCCACCAGGAAAAAACGCCTTCGTTTCATGTATTTCCCGACCGGCAGTCCTGGCGGTGTTTCGGGGCATGCGCCACGGGCGGGGACATTTTCTCGTTTGTCATGCGGGCGGAGAACCTGGAATTCGGCGATGCCTTGAAACGGCTGTCAGAGCAATCAGGCGTACCCCTGCCCAGCCGCGAGGGACGATCCCAGCAACAAGCCTCGCTCGAAATAAACGAGGCCGCCAGGGAGTTTTTCCAGAGGATGCTGGCTTCATCCCAAGGTGCAGAGGCAAGGGCTTACCTGGAACGCCGGGGCTTGACCAAGAGTGTGATTGAATCATTCGAGTTGGGTTTTAGCCCTCAGGACGGCGAGTCCCTCAAAAGAGTCTTGATCGACCAAAAGCACACAGTTCAAGAATTGGCTCAGGCCGGTCTGGTGCATGTAAATGAAAGTGGATGGGCCAGGGACTTATTTCGCGGGCGATTGATGTTTCCAATCCGAAATAACTCGGGCGAGTTGACCGGGTTTGGAGGACGGGCCTTAAAAGACGCCACTCCAAAATACCTGAATACTCCGCGAACTCCGGCTTTCGACAAGGGCCGGATATTGTACGGTTTGCACCTGGCCAAGAAACAGGCCAACGAAAAAGGCTTGGTGG
Organism: Dehalococcoidia bacterium; assembly: GCA_963665155.2. GTDB lineage: Bacteria > Chloroflexota > Dehalococcoidia > Lucifugimonadales > UBA3495 > UBA1141. Next base: position 1,537,440 of record OY761986.2, read on the forward strand.
TGGTTGAAGGCTATATGGATGTGATTGCCGCCCACCAGCACGGGTATGACAACGCAGTCGCGTCTATGGGGACGGCCCTTACCGAGTACCAAGTGGACGCCATTCGTCGGCTGACATCCAAGGTGGTTATGGCCTTGGATGCGGATGCCGCGGGCCAGCAGGCGACTCTTCGCAGTCTCGAATCATCTTGGCGGGTATTCCAGACTTCGGTGGCGGGCCGGTCCAATGGCACCACCATATTTCAGCAACAAACGGTTTTGGAGCTGAAGGTCGCTGTCTTGCCATCGGGGAAGGACCCAGACGATTTAATCCGCGACTCCTCCGGAGCCTGGTCGCACTTAATTGAAAATGCGACGCCGTTCATAGACTATCTGTTGTCCGCCCTGTCGGCCCAATTGGACACATCCAATCCGCAAGGAAAGGCAAGATTAGTCGAGGTGATGTTCCCGTTGATAGCGGCGGTGCCGGAACCGACCCAGCAAGACCAGTACTTTCAAGCCTTGGCCACTCACTTGGGAGTGACCCAGGAAACTCTCAAGGCGACCATCGGGCGTCCGTTGCAGGTGAGGCAAACAAGAGGACCGCGGGCCCGAGGTCAATCTCCGCCCCAGTCGCAACGCCGTGGTGCGACGGCGTCTCCCTTCGCCAAAATGGACCGGGACCCTCTCGAAGACTTTTGTTTGGCCTTGTTGTTACAAAACAGGGAGTTGAAAAAACAATTGGAGGACATCAGACCGGAGTATTTCCTTCGGCTGGAAAACCGGGAGATATTTAGCCAGCTGACCCGGGCTAGGAACGCGGAGGGGGATGAGCCCGAGACCGGTTCGCATGATTCTATACAGAATCCTTTAGACCTGGACGAGGAACTTAGCGAGCACCTGGGTACATTGGCCAGCAAATCGCTTCCGGCGATGGATCAACGAGGCGTGCTAGGCGCGTTGCGGGATGTAATTCGCCGATTGGAGGAACGCCACCTTCGGGAGCTAAAAGCAGAAGAGGAGATCAGGTTCACAGATTCACCTTCGGAACTGCTTGAGGATGTCCACCAAGGGATTCTGGAAGTTAACGAACGGTTACGACAAAACCAAGGCAGAAGAAACTCATTGGCCCAAGACGCATCGATTTCGCATTGACGGGCATCAGACACTGGCCGGACCTGTACTGGCTGGACCTGTACTGGCTGGACCTGGCACTACACAACTAATTCCGACCCAATAAGCCCAAGAGGTTAAATACAAATGGTACGACGCAGCAATCGCAGCGAGCTAAACCCGGAAGATTTCGTAGAGACTAACGGAGAAACCGACGGACCGGACAAACTAATGGAAATCGTCCGGGGCGCCAACGAGTCTGGGGATGACGACTCTCCGGGGGAATCCAACGGGCAGCCTTCCTCGGATTTACGGGTAGAGCAGGCCGACGATCAATGGGATGACGGCTCGACCGAGGAAAAGTCGACCTATGCCAGGCCGGATACCCGAGAAGAGACGGAGAATGAAGAGCCGGATTGGGAGCCCGAGACCGATTCCATGGAAGTGCTCGACGACCCCGTTCGGATGTACCTGCGGGAGATCGGAAGGGTGCGACTGCTGACCTCCATTGATGAACGGACCTTGGCCCGGAAGATCGAAGGCGGCAAGCACTTGCAAGGCTTGCAGAAGGAGTTTAACGGTCTGGAGGGCCGACAGCCCAAATCTTGGGAAGTTACCCTCGCTCTCTTTCGCCGGATGGTGAACGCTTCTCCTCTTGTTGAAGCCTTGGGCGAACAACTGGGATTGCCGGGTAACTTGACCTTGTCCCAGGTAACCGACCACAACAAGTTGCGCTCGGCCATAGACGCTGAGGTTTCCCTGGACCTTTTGGCGGCCGTTGGGGAGACCCTGGATGACACTCCCGAGAGTATTTATGCTCAGGTAATCAACCTTTCCCTGAGTTCTTGGCTGCTGCCCCCCGACGCCATCGATGTGCTGGAGGATTGCACGCTGAATGAATTGGACGCAACCCTAAACCAAGCGCACTGTGATGAAGACTTGCAGCAATTGGAACCCCTGTTCCGCGCCTACTTCCGGCGAATTGACGCCGAGGCCGATCGGGCGCAGGCCCGATTGACCGAAGCCAATTTGAGGTTGGTGGTCAGCGTGGCCAAGAAGTACATCGGTAGGGGCATGGCGCTTTTGGACATGATCCAAGAAGGCAATATCGGCTTGATAAGGGCCGTGGAAAAGTTCGACTATCGCAAGGGTTACAAGTTCAGCACCTATGCAACATGGTGGATTCGCCAAGCCATCACCAGGGCCATTGCCGACCAAGCCCGGACCATCCGCATTCCGGTTCACATGGTTGAAACCATCAACAAACTGATGCGCCAGCACCGCAGGCTGCTGCAAGAGTACGGTCGCGAGCCCACCGCCGAAGAGATTGGTCTGGCAATGGAAATCGGACCCGAAAAAGTTGAGGAGATTCTCAAAATTTCTCAAGAACCGGTCTCGTTGGAGACACCCATCGGCGAGGAGGAAGACTCCCACTTGGGAGACTTCATTGAAGACCGGAATGCTCAAGCCCCGGCCGACGCTGCCTCGTTCCAATTGCTGAAGGAACAGGTCGACGAGGTGCTGCATACCCTAACCGACCGGGAGGCCAGGGTACTTCAACTCCGGTTTGGCCTGGAAGACGGGCGCAGCCGTACGCTGGAAGAAGTTGGCCGCGACTTTGGAGTTACCAGGGAGCGGATTCGCCAAATCGAGGCCAAAGCGCTTCGAAAATTGCGACACCCCACCCGGTCACGCAAGCTCAAAGACTTCTTAGAGTAGTAGATGTTTCGTCTTTGAAATCAAAACGGCGCTGCCCGTCAACAGTGAATGGGCAGCGCCTTCAGTTAGGGTTGCTTGACCGCAGACTCATGCGCAAACTCCTCATTCGGTGCGCCGGATTTCCTTGTTTCTGGCAAAACGCTGGTGATAAACTAGCCGTGAATCCAAATAGGGAGGGGGAAACGTGGGAGAGCAGGACCACCCCAAATGTTTAAAGTGCGAAATAGGGCAACTCGTGCCGTTATCCGACTACGGGGGACAGGGCGCTGCCGTCCATTACAAGGCGTGGGTGTGCATCAACCCCGCATGCGGGTTCAATCTTAAAATCCGCAATGGTGACATCTATTTGAATGAGCCCATAACCCCGGGCGGAATGAACACCCCAAGGGCGCGTTAATACGGCGTTAATACTGGGTTAATACCGCGTTAATTCAACGAAACAAGCCCTGTCATTGACGCCCTACGTAATCCACTCAGACCAACTGGTTGGACGACCTTCCGGTGCCAGCCTCATTTATTAACCTCTATTCTTCTAAAGGTGGGCGGTGAAGGTGCGGTGGGGGATTAACCTCAGAAGTTATTTTTCAGAGAATACCGTCGTCCTTCGTTAACTGTCTTTAATTAGTTATAGAAGTGCGGTTGTAGCTGTGAGAAGGAGGTGAAATGGAAGCTGGATACGATTACTTATTGCTTCGCGGACGACTGCAGCGGAAATTCTTCAGATACTCCGGAATTATTATATTAGTCTTTGGTGCCCTGCTGCTGGCTACCGGTGGAGCATACTACGGGTATGCGGCCAAGGCCCGGGCCGATTTGGACGACTTGAACGTCACCATTCCCGGCGCTTCTTTGGCCCAAAACCAGGCCCAAAACCAGGTTCAAGCCCCAGATACGACCACGACCGATAACTTCGATGACAGCAGCCCCACGGCTCAAAAAGCCGTCGATACATTCTCCGGCCAGCAGAACGACCCGATCAAAGCACCGGGTTCAGCCAAGGTTCTCCCTAGCTTGTCCAGCCTGGCCATCAACGCCAAGCAGCTATATCCGGGGGAAGCCCTGAGCGCTGCCTCCTGGAGCAACCCTTGGTCTTTCGAGCCTCTGGCCTATCGCTCGAAAGTGCTGCTTCAAGGATTTTCTCCCATTGAACCCGGAGCGGTTCCACCCGCCGGTGCATTGGATGCCGCCACCAGAATCATAATGCCTTCCATCGGCATTGACTCCATCATCGGTGAACTGGAGATTTTTAACCTTGGGGATAGCCGGGCTTACGAGACACCAGACCGTATCGTGGGCCACATTCCCGAAACCGCCAATGCCGGCGAAGCGGGAAGCTCGTGGTTCTTCGGGCATACCGAGAGCCCAACTTTGGGAGAGGGGTCTATCTTCTTCAATCTGCAACAAGTGCCTGGGAAATTGCGGAACAGCGAAGACGTCTTCATCATCACGGAGACCGGTCAAACTCAGTATTTGTACCGGGTCACATCGTCTCAAGTCGTTCATCAAGACTACATGGCACTCTACGAAACCGGTCAGGCAACCATCCACCTGGTGTCGTGCGTCCCTCGATTGGTATACGACCACCGGTTGATCGTAACGGGCGAATTGGTCGCCCAAAAGACAAAGTCATAAGCTGGTATTTATGTAAACAAGAAGAGGCGAGGAATCGGACCCGCTTCTTGTTGTTTAGAGGCACAAACAACAAGCTAAGTTAACTGGCGGTCCAACTCTCTTTTTTGTTGCACCGTCTGTGCCAGATGGTTCGTGACCACGGCCTCCAGACGGGCTTCAGCCATCGTACCCATGTCATAGTTAAAATCCGAATCCCAGGCCAGCACTCGATGACCTCGACTGCGAAACTTACGGTGTAGATCTTCGTTGTAGGTGTCATTGGCGGGGTCGTACCATTGGGCTTGCACCAAGGGGCTGAACCACCTGGACCTGATGGGATAAGGATGACGCTTGGACCAAATGTAGCCCCGGGATATTCGTGGCTCCATTCGTCTAAGGTGATAAAGGGCCACAGGATTGAAGCTGGCAACCAGAGTACTGTCCCACCGCTGATGGCGTCTTATCGTTTCGGCTACCAGATGAGCAATCAGCTTCATTCCGCTGATGATCACTTTCATTTCCACGTTGATCAGGAAATCTTTCGGCAGCGACTCGAACACCTCATCCAAAGTCGGGGCACCTTGGCCTTTGAACGCCGGTCCAAACCATGAGCCGACGTCAAGAGAACGCACCTCGGAAAAAGTAGCAGCATCGACCCGGCCCCTGCCATTGCTGGTACGACCCAAACGGTGGTCGTGGAATACCACCAATAGCCGGTCCCTGGTCAACCTTACGTCCAACTCAACGCCATCGGCTCCGCTGGCCAAAGCATTGGTAAACGCTGGCAACGTGTTTTCTGGTGCGGTGGAAACATCGCCGCGGTGAGCTATCACCAAGGGCAAAGACAGGGAGCCAGCCTCCATGTCCCAGGATGTGGCAGCGCGTCTTATTTCTGAAGACAATTCATCGTCGCCGAACGGGGAATTTACGGGCTGGTCTGGTCGATTCAATCTCTCGTGTGGTGACCAACACATTCCAGTTAACTATTTGCTTCGGCCTGTGTCAAGTAAGCGCGTCATAAAGGGATTCCTATCTGGGATGCGAGTAGAATAGACCGGCCCGCTCAAAGACCTGGGTCTGCATTATCCCAGTCCCGTTCCCAGCGACCAAATAACCGGAGGCCTTAATCGTTGGAACCCCGGCCCACCACACGCGGCCCGGCACTCGCCGTTCTGCAAAACCGGCAGTTTCGGCTGCTTTGGTATGTTGGGACACTAGCCGAGACCGCCCGGTGGATGGAGTTGTTGGTCCTCAGTTGGCTGGTGCTTCAAGCAACTGAATCTCCTTTTCAACTGGGTCTGGTGTTGGTATTCAACAACCTGCCCAGACCACTCTTTTCGCTGTTCACCGGTTGGATCGCCGACCGGGCCAGCCGCCACCTGATGCTCATCGTATCCCAGACTTCAAACGTGCTCACGGCTGTGGCCCTGTTGACGCTTATCATATTGGGCTTGATCGAGCCGTGGCATGTCTTTGTGGTGGCCTTCATCATGGGCGTTAGCAGGTCGCTTGAAGACCCGTCACGACGGACCGCCATCCTGGACGCTGTTGGGGAAACGCGCTTGGTCAACGCCATGTCGCTGGAGGTCATTAGCAACACCGCAGGCAAAGTGGTCGGCCCATTGGTGGGTGGAATCGTAATCGACTCCATGGGATTTACCGGGTCGTATGGAATATTGCTGGGCATCCATCTATGCAACCTGACATTACTGGTGACGCGAGTAAGAATCCCCAATGTGATCCAGAGTTCTGCCGGGGAGCCAATGTGGAAGGGGCTTGGCAGCACTCTAAAATATGCCCTCCACAATCCGACGTTGGTAGGGCTTTTCTACGTAACGGTGGTGATGAATGCCACGGCGTTCCCAGTGAGGCAGTTCATACCCGTAATCGGACAAGACCATCTGCATGTCGGCGCAACGCTGGTAGGATTATTGGTGGCTTCTGAAGGGATCGGTCAACTGGCCGGAGCCGGAGTGATGGCCATGACCCGAAACGTCCAATATTTGGGCCGGGTATTGGTTTTCGGTTCAATCGGCGTACTTGCCATGACGTTGTCGTTTCCTTGGTTGCCTTGGTACGGCTTGGCCATAGTTGCCCTGACCATGGGCGGGCTTGGCCAAGCCGGTTTTAGCACAATGCAAAGTACCATAGCCATGCTTTCCGCACCCCCGGAGATGCGCGGGAGAATGATGGGGCTCCTTAGCGTGTTTATCGGTGCTGGCACCCCGTTGGGAACGCTGGAAATGGGCGCGATAGCCGCAGTGAGCACGCAGTGGGCGATTTCAGCCAATGCGATCGGCGGGCTGGCACTGTTGTTGCCCGTTATCTTCCTGTCCCCGCTGGTAACACGGCCCGTTACCGCGCCGCAAGCGGCCACCAGCCCCTGAGCCTCCATGCTGCTAACCCAGCCAAGCCTTGCTAGCTTGTGCCTGGCAACCGGAAGGGTTATATTCTGAATGCGCCTCGACTTTGCCAGACCGCTTCTCCAGACCGCTTCTAGGGAACCGGTCCACGGAATCGCTTCAGGGACGGGCACGGGCGTAGGAACCAAAACTGGAGGGTGTATGCCGAGAATCGTCGACTGGCCAGCGCGTATGAAGGAAGTAGCGGAGTTTGTTGGCTTGGGCTCGGCCGAGTTGGAGGTCATACGGGCCACTGCGCCGGTGGTTTTGGAGCACGGAGAAGAGTTGACCGCTGCGGTTTACGATCATTTCCTGAAGTTTGACGACTCCCGAAGGTTGTTCCTGGCTGAAGACGGAGAAGTTGACGAACCAAAGTTGGAGCGTCGCAAGCACAGCTTATTGCGCTGGCTAAAGGGTTCTATCGACTTCAAACTGGATGAGGACTACCCGATTCGGGTGTTGGCGACGGGCATTGTCCACAGTCACCCTCCGCTCCATAGGGCGCATTTAGGATCTATTCCCAGCCGCTACATGGTAGCTACGATATCTTATATCCAAACGGCCCTCAACGATATTTTCTTCGAGGAATATGACACCGCCGAAGAAGCCGACAAGGCATCGGTCGCTTGGAGCAAGCTACTAATGGTGCAACTTGACGTTCTGCTGGCTGGTTATATGAAACCAGAGATTCGGGAAGCCGAGGTCCCTAAGTCCGAACTTGCCCAAGTCGAAAATACCGGAGCCGAGAACAGGGTCGGTGCGAAAACAGTCGATTGAAATACCCGGTGGGCGGCCTGCACATAGGGTAAGAAAATAGATGTTTGCCCGCAGAAAAGCTGCTGGGAAACCACAATATTAAGAAGTCAGGAGTTGGAATATGGCCAAAGTACTGGTAATTCAAGGCTCAGGCATGAACATGCGGGGCAAGTCCCAGGTAGAGATTTTTGGCCCCACCACCCTCGAAGAGATCAACGAGCAAATCGTTGGCTTCGCTGAAGGGTTGGGTATAGACGTGGAGCTATTTCACTCCAACATAGAGGGTGAGGTAGTTAACGCACTTTACGACGCCCATGACCGGGGCTTCGACGCTGCGTTGATCAATCCCGCTGGGTACACCACGGGCAGCGGTCCCTTGAGGGGCGCCATAGCTCAGGTTGGATATCCAGTCATAGAAGTTCATGCCTCAAACCCTACGGCAAGAGGGACGGTCTCAAATATCCTGCCCGTTTGCAAGGGGTCGGTGTATGGTTTCGGCGTCTACGGCTACCGCTTGGCCCTAGAGGCCGTAAAAAACATGACCGGATAAATAATGGCTGATTTGGTACCTGGGTTGTGGTAGAGAGTCGTTTCCACGGCGACCCGAAGGTTGGCGCGCCCACCGGGCAACGCAGGTGTTCCTTGATTGCGGTCTCCTAGCGACTCACAAATGATCTCTAAGCAGCGTCTAAGGGACACCGACGGACGCAACTAAAACCCCTCTTAATCTCCCCCTTCGTAAGGGGGAGAAACCCGATTTGTACCCCGTGGCGTCGAGGAAGTATCGGATGAGGGTAATCAGTCTTTAGTCAGAGGCTGGATGCGGAACCGCTACCTAGGTCACTCACACCGGAGACATCGGCTTTGACCAAAAACCTCGTCATGCACTCCGGGATTTGTGATTAAATAGTCCACAACGGCACGGAAGACTTTACTTTCGTCCCGGATATTGTATTTGTCCTTGGCGCTCTTCATGAAAGCCATTTGGTCGGGCTGTAAGCTAATTTCGTAGACCTGCTTTTCACCTGCCATGTTTTTCTCCTCCTATAGCAAAATCCTCAACCAACAGCGGTGTGAACGCGCAAGCTACAGTTGCTGACAAGCTATACGCAATTTAACGCCGACGTTAGTAAAGGTTCATCGAACGGTCGCCCGTCCGTAAGCGTTTTGATCAGTCCCCGTACCGGGACTTGGTTGGTATTCCTTCTTTGGTTGTATCTATCGGATCATTCCCAACAATTGCTGGCGCTCGAATGTTACCTGCGATTGTTTAGAGGCAGGCGTCCCGCACGGCTTGGGAGATTGCCGATAACCTGGGAGTATTCGAGTGCTCGGCCCGAAATCCGTTGGTGATGAAACCTACGGCAAGGCCTAGTTCCGGGTCGGCCCATCCAACGGAAGTGCCCGCTCCGGCGTGGCCGAATGTTCGGTCGTCCATCTTGTCAGGCGAGCCCATGCGACCGTCTGCCAGCGAAAGGCCCAGGGAGCGGCGTACGGGTCGTTCCAACGTGTGGTCCATCCCGGCCACTTGAAGCTTGGTAACCTCTTCTACGGTCTCCTGCTTAAGAACTCGGGTACCGTCCAGTGTGCCGCCGCCAATCATCATAGCGTAGAACCGGGAGAGGTCACGGGCCGTAGCTATGCCACCTCCGGCAGGCTGCACCGCAAGATGCACCTCGGGCCTATTGTAGGTCGTCACCATGGTCATACGGTCACAGTCTTCCATGGCATGCTCTTTGGATACCCTGCTTTCCAGTTCACCCGGCAACCCTACGTATGTATCCGCCATCCCCAGGGGCCCAGTAATCTCTTCTTGGAGGAACTGACGAAACGGCCTGCCGTCGATGCGGCGGACCAACTCAGCGATCACCCAACCGAAGTTGCGCGGATGGTAGGCAATTAACTTTCCGGGTTCGAAAATCGGCTTAACCTTCTCCAGGGTGTTGACCACAAAGTCCCAGTCATGCCACTTGTCCCAAGTCAACTCGCTGGGGGTGTCGGGGAACCCTCCTTGGTGGGTTAAGATGTGGCGGATAGTAATCTGCTCTTTGCCGTTTTGCGCAAATTCAGGCCAATGGCCGGACACCAGATCGTCCCATCCCAGCTTGCCCCGCTCCCATAGAATGTGCAGGCAAGCAGCCGCCAGGGGTTTGGTTGAGGAATAAAGGACAAACATCGTGTCGCTTTCGACTGGTTTGCCCGCTTGTTGGTCGGCCATCCCACCGTATAGATCAAGAACCTGTTTGCCGTTTCGGTACACCCCAAGGGCGGCTCCGGGATGGACCCCGATTTCAATCTGATTTCGAAAAAGCTCTTCAACGTGTTGAAGGCCCTTTGGGTCCATCTGGACCGCGTTTGCTGCCACGACCATGTAAATTCTCCTAATCCTTGATCCTTACTCCAAGGTTTTAATGAATCCCTAGCCAAGCGCAGTCTGGCCAGTTCCCCAGCCACGTTTTGGGCACCCCGGTGGAAGTCGAAATCCACCAAAGTCGCCATCGGGCAGGTTACAATTCACGCCCGATTTCTAGCGCATACGGAGAATTCTGGAGATACCCCGGATGACATCAGCGGCGACCGATGCGATCCCGGATTCGTCAATTTCGCACTGGATGATTGTTATGTAATGCTTATTGCCAGCAGCTCTCTACGGTTACTCGTAGGGCTGCAGAGGTATCTCATGGAGTGCGGGAACCACTTCACGGCCCAGCAGTTCTACCGAGCGCATCACGTTCTTGTGAGGAATATCACCATCGCTACCGATGAGTATAAGGTAACCAGGACTTAGCTGCTCAATGGTGGAGGCCAATTTTTTAGTCACCGTTTCGGGGCTACCCACCACGATGGCATTCACTTCCTGGAGTCGCTCGTAGGTCATGGGCGGACCGCCGCCACCGCCAGCCCTGCGGGCCATCATCGAGCTTGCCACGCGCGACTGATAGCCAGGTGGGTCCGTGTGCTCCACAGGCCCCCTCATGCGGTGGCTTTGCGTCCACATGAACTTGCGTCCCAGTTCTTGGGCTTCTTCGTCGGTGTCCGCAACCAGGGCTCTCATTTGATAGCCGAAGTGCTCGGGGCCGGGTTTGAAGCCAACCTCGCGGGCAGTATCAATGTATACCTGTTTGAGCTCCGTGGTCAGTTCTATCAGGGCGCCCAGATTCATGTAGGAATACTGGTGCTTGGCTGCCCATATAACGCTTTCCGGGCTGCTGCCGCCAGGAAACCAGATCCTAGGGTGCGGTTTCTGCATGGGCAGTACCCAAGGATTCACCGCTCGATACTGGTAATACTTTCCCTCGAACCTAAATGGACCTGGTGTGGTCCAACACTTGATAATCAGGTCGTGGGCTTCTTCGAAGCGTTCCCTATTTTCGGTTGGGTCCATCCCAGCCATCAAGGTCTCTACCGCACCGCCCCGGACGAATCCCGATATCAACCGGCCGCCGGAATAGCAGTCCAGCATGGCCAGTTCCTCGGCCATTCTTATCGGATCATTTATGGGGATAATGTTTCCCAGGATGGCGATTTGCACTCGACTGGTGACTTTGCTGATAACCGCGGCGTCTATGTTGGCCGATGGCTTCATGTTCCAGTAAGAGGCATGATGCTCGTTGGTCATAATACCGTCTAGGCCGACCTCATCGGCCCAGGCGTACAACTCGTGGTACTGGTTGTACAACACATGGGCCTTTTCCGGGTCGAAAAAGGTGTTCGGGAAGTCCAAACGCCCCGAAGGATAATTGCTCAGGTCTTCATCAGTGACATGTGAATAGGGCTGCTGGGAGTGGAAAAAGACTTGAACTTGGTCCATGGCAAACCTCCTATTCTGGCTCTAGGAGCCGAGCGCAACCTGTAGGTCTGGGGTGGATCTTGATTAACAACTTAGCGCATCGAATTTGACGGTTGACTTTATTTTGTTGAATCTAATTTATGGTAGACGCTATGGCCTCTTCCCATTCATCTACATCCATGAAATGGGGCCCAGCGCCGCCATGATAAGCAACCTTTCCGTCGGTGCCGATCACGTATAGGCGCACGGGTGCTGCGCCGTAGGCCTCGTCAATCACATTGTCCATTTCCTCAATCAAAGTGGGGATGGTTATGTTCAGGCCCAAGGTGCAGGTGGTGGCCACTTGCTGCCGGTCTTCGAAGGTTTGGTGTTGCTTGAAGATTATGTCGTCTTCCACGTTGGAGTCCACTTGCCAACCGTCGGAAGGATGGGCTTCCCGGACGTAAATCAAGAAAAACTCCACTTGGTCGCCGAACCGGCTATAAACTTCTTCCATGCGGCCCAGCCTGAGCGCGGTAGGGAGGTCAAGTGTAACTTCCAAACACTAGGGCCACCGGTTTGTTTCCTTTGAAGCTGGCTAACTCAACTCGCTCCTCCGATCCCATTCTCCGCAAGTTGAAATTGGGCGGCTCCTCTCCTTCATTGGGGCCCATTGCATTCCTACGCATCACGGCGTCTAGCCTCTTCTGGAGTTCTTCCGAACAGTCATTTTTGCGCGCTTCCAGAAGTCCTTGTTTGGATTTTGCGCCGCCTGATGACCGGGCTTCCGATTTGATCTCTTATATAATGACCAAAATCAGCCCTTTGATCGTTGGTCATGGTGCTCATTACCTTGTCTCTCTCGGTTTTATTCATGGTGCGGCTCCTTATGCGGCGATTTTGACTAAACGATTTTGCTGGGTCTAATCAATCCCTATGCCAATAGGGCAATGGTCCGATCCCATCACATCGGCCAAAATAAAACCCGTCTTCACCTAATCAATTTCTATGCCAATGGGGCAATGGTCCGACCCCATGACATCGGCTAAAATAAAACCAGTCTTCAGGCGAGGACTTAAAGCTTCGTTAACGAAGAAGTAGTCTATCCTCCAGCCCACGTTCCGGTCACGGGCTCGGGTAATCATGTCCCAGTAGGTGTACTGGTCCGGTTCTTGATTGAACATTCGCAGAGTATCGACGTAGCCATGTTCCAAGAGTTTGTCAATCCAAGCCCTTTCTTCAGGCAGAAATCCCGACGTTGCTTCGTTGGCCTTCGGTCGGGCTAGATCTATTTCCTTATGGGCGGTGTTCACGTCGCCGCAAATTACGACGTTCTTCCCACTTTCCTTGATACCATCCGCGTATTCGAGGAAGTCGTCGTAGAAATCCATTTTGTATTTTAGTCGCTCAGCGGAGGACTTCCCGTTGGGGAAGTAGACGTTTAGCAGGACGAATTGGCCAAAATCTACGGCCAACACGCGGCCTTCCTTGGAAAACGATTCAACTGGGAAGGTCGATGTTACGGCATCGGGTTTAGACTTGGTAAAAACGGCGACGCCGCTGTATCCCTTCTTCTCTGCGGAAACGAAATATGAAGTGTAGCCCGGTATGGCTTTCAATGCCCCAGGCAACTGGTCTTCCGAGGCCTTGGTCTCTTGAACGCACATGATATCCGGACTTTCGGTGTTCAACCAATCGAGAAACCCTTTTTTATGGGCGGCTCTAATGCCGTTGACGTTCCAAGATATGATGCGCAACCGGCTCACCTGCCTCTTCGGCGCTTGACCGCGCAGATCGGACCTGCCTCAACACGCCTAAATATGCTTGTGGCGCCACTAACCTGGCTTTCCTTGCTCCATAGGCATGGCGCCAGGCAGTAGAATACCAGGCTACGCACTTGATTCGCAACCTGACGGGCTCAGATTAACCGACTTCTTTGATTTTAGAGATAACGCGTCCCGAAAGACGTTGATGGTTGGCCCGAAGGCAAGAAGGGTTCGGTTAGCCGTCAGCTTGTTGACACCCTAGCTGGCATGTGTAAACTAGGGTGTAGCAATTGCAAGCGGTGCGTCTGATTTACAGAATCAGCCAGGCACAGTTCACTCTGGTGGGTCAGTACGGTCTTTTCCAGTTCGCTTGGTATAGCACGCATGCTGTTGTCTAGGATTTCAAATTTATTCCCAGGCTAACGTTCCAGGTCTGGTTGAGGCGGAAATGCAGCGATTCATTTTAATGAGATTTGGCCAAGCGATCCTGGCATTCTTTGCCGTTAGTATCATCGTATTCGCTTTGGCGCGAATTACGGGCAATCCCCTCGACACCATGCTGTCCTTTGAAGCTGGAGCAGACCCGGAACAACGAGCTTTAATTGAAGCATATTGGGGGTTGGACAAGTCGTTGCCGGAGCAATACGGCAAATTCATTTGGAATGCCATCCATGGGGACTTCGGGGATTCATTTAAATGGCGCTTGCCCGCAAGTGACCTGATACGCAGCCGCCTTGTGAACACATTCCTACTGGCTGGAATCGCCATTGTAGTCGCAACGGCGATAGCAGTTCCCCTGGGAGTGTTGTCTGCCGTGAAGAAGAACTCCCCATTAGACTATTTTGGGAAAATCTTAGCCTTAATTGGGCAATCTGCGCCTCCTTTCTGGTTAGGATTGCTTTTAATGTGGATATTCGCAGTCCAGTTGGACCTTGTGCAAACGTCTGGCAAAGGCGGTATAACGTCGTTTATTCTGCCCGCCACTGCATTGGGGTTGTTCTGGGTTGCGGCATTGATGCGCCTAGTACGGTCTTCCATGCTGGATGTGTTGGACAGCGAGTACGTGAAGCTAGCCCGCATTAAAGGGCTAGCCGAGTGGAAGGTAATCTGGAAACATGTGCTCCGAAACGCCTCCATCGCGCCACTGACATTTTTCGGACTGATCCTTGGTAACTTGCTGCTGGGTTCCGTTTCGATTGAGACCGTTTTCCAGTGGCCTGGCCTGGGATTCCTAGCCTTTGAAGCCGTGTTCGCAAGGGACTATCCTTTGGTTCAAGGCATAGTCTTAGTCTTCAGTGCGATATTTATAGCGGTAAACCTGCTTGTAGACATTCTCTATGCCTACCTGGACCCTCGCATCAGGTATCAATAACCGTAGCTCGGTTATTAGCCACATCCACTGGGGTAGCCTCAACCGAGATTTTGGTTAATCCTGGGTCATACAAAAATAAAAAACACCCGTTGCTGACGGGTGTTTTTTTGTGCCACCACTAGGCCGATTGGAGCAGGCGAACCCATAGGATCTACCATTTCATTAGTTTAAGCAGCCCTTGGTCAACAAACACAATTGGTCCTAACCAACGATACTGGAGACAGCGTTCTCTGCATTCTACGCTCCAATCCTGATGCTCTATTCGAAGCGGCAAGTTTCATAGTATTTCACGCTCCAATCCCAAAACTTTATTCATCGCCAGCAACATCCATGGTGTGCTGAGCTTCAGCCCGATGGAGATGCCCGTTGCCGAAGTCGTCCAATTCCGGCATCCACTCCATTTCATAAGACCTCTTTGCTGATGACACCTTTGACATCGTCTTGCTTTTCATTCCTCCAGAACGTCCTGACGATGGCGCAGCCCGGTTCGCTTAGCGCTACAGAGCGCATACGCTAGAAAGACCCAGTCCCTCTTCACAAGTCGGCACAGTTGCGGACCGCTGAAGGACAGGTAGCTGACCTTCAGCCCAGACGTTCGTCCGAGCCCTTCACCAGCGATGCAGATTGACAACTCCACTCGCATTGATTGGATCAGCCCATTGCACCGCTCCGAGGTGATCGCTTGAGCCTACCGCTCATTTCCACATAGTTGCACCGCCATGAGGTAAGCGTTTGAGCCTACCAATCGGTTCCACAAAACTGCACCGCCGGGTGACCACCGAAGTCACCAAGGCTACAAACACGCGGAACAGACCATGATCGCGCAGATGATTATTCGTCGCCGCTGGCTTGAGGTGCTAGGGGGAAAAGCCAGGATGGCGAGCCATCGTAATTACGCGGAAGCAAGGGGTTTGACAATGGTCGGGAAGCAACAACCGTCGTCGAAGGTATCCTCTCCTCTAGACTTGTTGGCGACCCAGGTTCGAGTTATGAGGCTAGTGAACCAGTGGATTAGCACACGTCGATCGCAGCACTCGTGGTGGGCACCGTCACAGTTTCTCTGTGTTGGGCCAGGTCCCAGTTTCCCAGTGTTGGCGCGGACTTGCCACTGAACACTCCACAAATAAATCGAGGGGCGAACCCGTTTGGGTTCGCCCCTCGAAAAGTTAACCATGCTGCACAGAAACCGTGCTGACCAAGTCTACCTTAGTTTAAGCAAGGCTCCGGCGTCGTGCAGGCTGTGATCAGATCAAAGTGACCGTAGTTGGCCCCATCAGAGCCTGGGAAAGGCCATTGATCTACAATGTTTGGATTCACTGCCCACTCGATGAAGATATATACCAGAGGAGCCTGGGTGTATTCGCCATATAAGTAGTCGCCCATCTCACGCTGGATCCTGTCACGATCGTCCAGATCCACCGCTTGTTGCAACTCAGCAAAAATTGCATCGGTCGTTGGGTCATTATAGAGCGCCAACGGGTTGGTGGAGCGGTAGAAGAGACTCAACTGGGCGAACACCGTCTTAAAGGAAGGTGGAGGCGTCCATATTCCAACGGCCTCGGGTTTATGGTCTCTCCAAGCTGCGAAGAAATTGGACCACTCCCACTCTTCCAAAGTCATCTCAATTCCCACGTCCCTAAGCATGACCTCCAATGCTTGCATGAGGTCAGCGGCCTCCGGGAACCCGAAGATGTTCATCAAGATGCCCTTGATCTGGACGGGGTTGTCGGGGCCGTAACCGGCCTCGGCTAGAAGGGCTCGTGCCTTTTCCGGGTCGTAACCATAGTTCTCTTCGTAATTGGTCATCCAGTCCTGGTTCCAACCAGGTAGGTTGTCATAGTAGCCAACCTGAGGGCTGAGGGTGACCCGACCAGCGAACAGGGTGTCGATGATCGTTTCCCGGTCAATTGCCCGGTTAAACGCTTCTCTGACCTTTTTGTTCGTCAATGGGTAGTCGGGGAATGCCCAGGGATCGGTGAAGTCGCCAGGGGCACCTGGCCACAGGCCGTTGAATGCCACAGCCACTTGGTTACCAGGGAAATTGCTCTTAATGATCTTCATACCGTGGTCTGCTACCGCGGCATCAGCCAAGTCCCGGGTCAGCTCGGTCATATGAATCTCTTCGGCCAAAAGACCGGCGTTCCGGGTAGCTGCCTCTTTAATCCATCGCAAATCTACTTTGGCGAAGTCGGGCGCCGGGTCGTTACGCCGCCAGTGGTCGTCCAGTCGGTCGTACGTTATGTTGACGCCAAAGGTTCGACCGGTGTAGCGATAAGGCCCGGTACCGATGATGTCGTCTTCGTAGGCTTCGTCGCCACCGTCGTCCCACTGCGCCTTGCTCATCATCAAGCCTGCGCCGCTGGGAGCGATGTAGAATAGATAGTCAGGATTGGGGTTCCTGAGTTTCAGCATGATCTCGTAGTCGTTGATGATCTTGCTGTTGTCTAAGTCGATCTCCCTCCAGTCGGTTACATACCCGAGAAGAGAGTCGTCCCTGGAGTTCATCGTCCAACTGTGGAGCACATCCGCTGTTGTGAATTCTCCCCAGTTTTCGTGCCACTGAACGCCTTCTTCCAAGAAGAACGTCCACTCGGTGCCATCTTCGCTCAGTTCCCAACTTTTAGCTAATTCCGGCACCCAAAGATTGGTCTTGGGGTCAATATCCACCAGTACTTCGTTAGTCAAGTCGAACTGCTGGTGGTGGTCAACCGACCCGTTCCAGAACAGGTTGGTCTCCCCAGCAGCCGGGTCCACCGACAGGACTAGGGTTTCTACTTTAGGTTCGCCCCGGGGCTCTGCCGGCGCTTCCGTGGCCACTGGCCGAGGGGTTGCTGCTTCGGAGGCCTCCGAAGTGGCCGTGGGCCTAAAGGCCGGGGCCGACTGAGTGGCCGCAGGTGCGGTGGTTGCCGCTGCCGGGGCTGTTGTCGCAGCCGGTGGGGCAGATGTTGCTGGCACAGCGGTAGACGTTGGATCACTGCCGCAAGCAACTACTACAAAAAAAAGCAGCAGCGCTATAGACGGGATCAGAAATTTAGGGCTGAGATACCTAGGTATTAACCGATGTTTCATTCCGAGCTACCCTCCCGTAAATCTTGCGGCCAAAGCTCCAACAGCGTTTTATTTAGTTGCCGATTGGTCTCTCTGACGCGACTAAACCAAGGCCGTAATCCATGTCTGATCCAAACACTGGCGCCTGAGCCGCACCTATGCAAAGCGCATAACAGTAGCACGACTAGCGCATATGTAATGGCTAGACTGCCGCAATCTAGCAAAATTAAGGTAAGCTGTCAATCCTCAACGCACGCGCAACGAGCACAAATCAAATACCAAGTTTCATCTCTTGCAGGTGTTGCAAAGTTTACATCTATACTATTTATCCTTAAATCTCTACTATTAATCAGTGAATCAATTAGTGAACTAATTGATTTTTGGCCCTATCGACTGCTTGAGTGTCTGACCACTGGTTGATTGAGGACCTTAACCGAGCACCGGCCAGCTAAACTGCGACAAGAAACCCACCAAACACCAAACTTTGGTCACCTGCCCTAAGTTTGATAATCAAGTTCTTTCGGCGCCACCCTCAGCATTTCAATTCCGAGCGAACAGGCCAAATACAATTATGCGAAGTCCTCAACGGTCGACGAAAACCATAGCAGTCGGATGAATGGCAATGATATTGCAATGATCAGTTCTATTTCTTTAATTAATCTTCAATTTGATTAAACCCCAATCTGAGGCTTTTTACGCACGGACGTGAAGGCACCGTAACGAAAGCTGAAATTGGCCTACAGCAGCTCACCTGAGTTTCGTCTTATTAGGCCACTTGACCGGGAACGATGGGAAGGGATTTGTTGACAGCTATGAGTAATATTTGTAAAGTATCCTCAGTCGATCAGGCAGCGCTACCTGACTTACCAAGTTTTGTATCTGGCGATACACGCTGGATTCGTCTACAGGTCCTCCTCCATGTAACTTTGATAATATGCGGCTTTGATCTGTAGTCCGGTAATTTATAGAGTCTGTTCAGGCCGGAGCGGTGCGGATTCTGGTTTTCGGCATAAAACACCCTAAACGCCCGATCGGCATCAAACACCCTAAACACCTGTAATGAATAGGATTTTCGTTTTTCTATGGCAGCAGAAGTAATCGCAAAAAGACCCTGGTACTCGCCACCACGCCTGCTCCGCGGGATAGCTGAAGTCAACCGCTACCCAGTATTGCCCATGGCCGTACTATTGATAGTGATGGTGATCCCAGCTATCTTCGCCCCCTTAATCGCTCCACATGGACCCAAAGAGGGAGACCTGAAACTGCGTTTGCTACCACCTTCTTGGGTTGGCGAAAAGACCACGGTAAAGACCGTAGTGGAATTGATCAATGCTAGCAACAGGGAAAACGAGGTGCGCCTTTCGGACGCCTTAACTCAGGTTAAAATCGGAAAGGCCCAAATAATCACCCCTGGATCTGAAGATTCAGACCGTCTCGTGGTAGCCGGTGACCAGATAGAAATTATTACCACTCCCGGCGGTCAATCGACTTTCCTGCTTGGAACGGACAAAGTCGGTAGAGATATCCTCAGCCGGATAATTTACGGCTCAAGAATTTCAATCATCGTTGCGGCAATCGCCATAGTGATCGCAGGCACAATTGGCACGACATTGGGAATTACGGCTGGCTATTTCGGCGGATGGGTAGACGCCCTCATTATGCGTCTCGTGGACATTTCCCTCTCTATACCTATTATATTAATGGCATTGGTTTTGGTGGCCGCCTTGGGGGCCAGCTTCAAAACGATTGTGATAGTCCTCATAATATTCCTTTGGGCGCAGTACGCCAGGCAGGCCCGAGGTGAGACCCTGACTGTCCGCGTGCAGGATTACGTAGCTAGAGCCAAGGTTTCAGGGGCTTCCAATGCGCGGATAATGGTCCGCCATGTCTTCCCCAACGTATTTAACAGCTTGGTCGTGTTGGCCACGCTTCAAGTCGGATTTGTAATTATTCTGGAGTCAACGTTGAGTTTCTTGGGAGCAGGCATTCCCAGGCCCCAGCCAGCTTGGGGGTTGATGGTTGCCGACGGACGGGAGTTGATTATCACCCACTGGTGGGTTTCCCTATTCCCTGGAGTGGCAATAATGCTGGTAGTTATGTCGATGAATTTAATGGGTGACTGGCTGCGAGATCGGTTGGATCCCAAACAGAGGCAGGTGTAATCAATCGCTACTAAAATTGGTGAAACGGTCCTGGATGTCAAAGACCTACACACTTATTTTTTCAATCGCTGGGGCACAACCAAAGCGGTAGATGGGGTAAGTTTTTCGCTACGGGAAGGTGAAACACTAGGCATTGTTGGCGAGTCTGGTTGCGGAAAAACAATGACCGCCCTGTCATTGTTGCGCCTGATTCCAAAACCAGCCGCCCGTATCGTTTCCGGGGAAATTATTCTCGACGGTGAGGATATTGTTCCCAAATCCGACAAAGAAATGCGGAATGTACGTGGCCGCAAGATTTCTATGATATTGCAGGACCCTCAGACCTCCCTCAACCCAGTGTTTACCATTGGTAATCAGGTCATGGAGGCACTGGGGATATATCAACATTCTAACAAGAAAGACATGATAACCCGGGCTATTGCCGCCTTAAGGAACGTGAGAGTAGCTGCCCCCGAGCGCAGGTTGGAAGACTTCCCGCACCAAATGAGCGGTGGTATGAAGCAGCGTGTGATCGGCGCCATAGCTATTTCTTCTTCTCCCAAGGTGATCATTGCCGACGAACCCACCACTGCTCTGGACGTAACAATCCAACTCCAATATCTAAGGCTATTGAAAGATATTCAGGCTGAGACTGGTCTAGCGATAATATTTATAACCCACGACTTTGGCATCGTGGCCCGTATGTGCGACCGAGTCGCCGTAATGTACGCTGGCCGGGTTGTCGAGAGCGCCGATGTCCGGGACCTGTTCAACAAACCTGGCCATCCTTACACCCAAGCTCTGATGGCTTCGGTCCCTCAAATGGACCGTACAGATCGGCTATTCGCGATTGACGGTCAACCGCCAGCGTTGTATGCGCTGCCCGAAGGATGCCGGTTCGCCGCACGATGTTCCTACGCCAAAGACATTTGCCGACGAGAATATCCGCCTGAGACCATCATCGATAAAGACCATACCGCCCACTGTTGGATGCTTGATCCGTCTTGGGAAGATATGTCAAGTGACGGCGTTCCAAGCTCCTCGGCAGTACCAGCGATAGATATGGCAGAGGCATCTGCGACACCCGAACCGGCGGCTGAGTAAACATGGCAGCGAAAGAACTACTGCGGGTAGAAAATTTAGCCAAGCACTTCCCTGTGACCCAGGGATTGGTCATGATGAAGACCGTAGGCTACGTGCAAGCGGTCGATGGGATTGACTTCACCATCAATGAGGGCGAGACCCTTGGGTTGGTGGGTGAGTCGGGGTGCGGCAAGACTACCACTTCCAAGCTGATTCTAAGGCTTGAAATACCCACTGCCGGACAGATTCTATTAAATGGCCGGGACATTCAAACCTTCCGGGGGCAGGAACTGAAGGAATACCGGAGCCTGGTTCAGGCGGTGTTTCAAGACCCATGGTCATCTTTAAGCCCCCGAATGCGAGTGCGGGATATTGTATCGGAGGCGTTGGTGGTCAACCGGAAGGTGACCACCCAAGAAAAGGAAGACCGCGTAGCAGAGGTTCTCACGCAAGTCGGCCTTCAAACGTATCAGGCGGACCTCTACCCCCATGAGTTCAGCGGTGGTCAACGCCAAAGAGTGGCGGTAGCCAGCGCCCTGGCCTCATACCCCAAGCTCATCATTCTAGACGAACCTGTGTCGGCGCTAGACGTGTCGATCCGGGCCCAGGTAATGAATCTGCTTGTGGATTTGCAAAGAGATACCGGCGTCGCTTTCCTGCTGGTGGCCCACAACCTTGCAACGGTACGGTACATGGCCCACCAAACGGCAGTTATGTATCTGGGGCAAATCGTAGAGTACAGCCCAACAGAGGAGCTGTACGAGAATCCACTGCACCCTTATACCAAGGCGCTATTTTCGGCGGCCCTCCCGGCTCATCCTGACGTCCAGCGAGAAGAAATCGTGCTCACTGGGGAGGTTCCTTCCCCTATAAATCCCCCTTCGGGTTGCCGGTTCCACCCCAGGTGTCCCTTTGTGATGGACAAATGTTCGGTTGAGATCCCGGTTCAAAAGGACATGGGCAACAACCACAAAGTGACCTGCCACCTCTACTGAGATCAAACTCAGATCGGGGTATCGCCTACCCCGTCGGCAGCATCCCAGTAGCCTTCAAGAACAACAGAGCAGCGCTTACCCTAGCGTCTCTGCCTTCATCGCTCAAGCGCAGCTTAGTGTAAATGTTGCTAACCTGCCGCTCGACGGCTTTAGTGTCAATCGAGAGGACGTTGGCGATAGTCTTGTTAGCAAACCCTCTGGCCATCCAGCTTAGCACTTGCATTTCTTTGGGGGTCAAGACGACCAGCAACTGGCTCTCCGGAGTGGGGTCGTCGATCAGTTCTTCCATCACCTCCGGGTCAACGATAACCCTCTTTTGCGCCACACCCTGGACAACCTTGCCTAGCTGATCGGCTGTGTCAATATTGTGCTTGAGCAAATAAGCATAGCCGGCAGAAGCAGAATTGGAAAACTCCCGCAAGGCATTGGCGCCGGACGCGTCATAAAGGGCAAAAAGAAGTACCAATCCTGCCTGAGGGCAAGATTCTCTAATCATTTCCAATTTCTTGACCACCGAAGAATCCAAGCACTTCAATCCTAACAACAGCACCTGAGGTGAATGCCGTGAGATGGCTTCCTTGAGTACGCTTTCCGACGTGTCGCCAAAGAAGCCTGATGCGTCAAAGGATGGAGAATAGTCGAAGTAGGACCTGTACGCTTCATTCAGCACCATCTGTTCTTCGGCAACCAGCAGTTTGATAACTTGGTTATCCGCTGGCTTTGGACGCTCCTGCGGATGGACCGTGTCTCCAGCGGGCTCCTCGGCGACATGGATGTTCCGCTCATCATCGCCCATCAACAACTGCATAAGCTCTTCACGCTGAAACTCAAGCATTGCGCCCGGTTGATAACCCTTTGGCTCGTTGCTGCGGAACTGGTTCCCTATGTACGGAGCTCCTTGCTTGATTGTTTGCAACATCCTGGTTACTTTGTCCAAGTCGGATTCGTCGAGTCCCAACTTAGACAAATACTCAACTACACCGGAATGTGTTTCGTTTATCCTCTGGGATGATCCATTAGTCCAAGTCATTCCATTGTCGCTCATCATCTGAAATTCAGCCTCACTGTGATATAGGTTCCCCGAACCTTCCTGCGTATCCGGGACCTCGAGACTTGGTTCGTTAATCCCCCTAGTAATAAATTTCCATTGCTGTGTTTGCGGTCGCTGGGATCTCCTTGCCATGGCATGCCGCCATCAGCCGGAAGCCTTAACCGGTTGGGCCAAGGACTATTTAAGCTTCAGAAACTTGTAACCACCCAATGTCACGCCGCTGAAGGCCACTGCAATAAGGGCGACATGCTCTATTGACAATGACCGAAACCCTGCGTACATAAACGCCATATTCACACCAAATATGATTGCTAATGATCGAACGCTCACGTAACACTCCTTAATCTTCCTCTTTGGACCGAATAATTGGACCGAAGCTTCAAATCCGAACAATCAGACCGACCCTAACTTAACTTTCCTGGTACTGAGGCCCTTGCTGTTGAGGTTCCTGGTAATTGCTGGCTTTCAAAGTATTAGCTGGTTCCCTGGACCTAGCCGTTGACAGATGCAACAGGCAGTAAATCGTAAATGCGAAGGCAATTCTCTACGGTTGCTCAATTCTGTCTCCGCCGCCAGGTGGTAGTTATGTAAATGTCGGGAGTTGAGAATTTGGTTCTAATCCACCCAACTCGTGAGAAACCGGACTATCCCCCAGCTGCACACGGTCACCGTTTCTTAGCAAGTACCGCACTCCCCCGATGTCACGGTGATTCAAGCTCGTCTTGTATCCATCGTTAAGGTCGGCCAAATAGTAGCCAGCACCGCTCCAAGATATTTCGGCGTGTCTAAGTGAAACACCGGGTCCCGTCACGTAAATATCTGCGTCGGATAAGCTGCCCATGTCCAACCTTTCTTTAATCATCGGAATCACGGTGCCGTCTTCGCGCCCGCCGTGGACTATCAATACTGGGGGCATTTGGGCCCACGCTCCCTCTCTGAATACAGGGTCTTCAGCCAATATTTAACGATGGCCGACGGTTGCGGCTTCGAAGTACCTGCGGTCATAATTGCCGTCTTCGGGGTCGAGCACCATTACATTTCTTACGTCCGAGCGAAGGTGAACCGGTTCGGCTTCAGTGAATATCGCCGAAGGTCCGGACTCCAACTGGGGCCAAATCTGGACTTGTTCTTGCGCATATACATGTGCCCTTTGCGGTTCTGCCTGGGGTTGGGCCTGCGGTTGACGGTCCATGTGGTCGGAAAAACATTCGGTCAAATGGTCTTGGTCATGCGGTTAAGTGCTTTGTTTTCCCTGACCTTCTGATCCAGCTTGCGGTGGTTCTTGTCCAACGCCAGCAGCAACCTAACTTCCTTGTCGCTGGCGGCCCAAACTAAGCCGGGACCTATAATCGCGGCTAACGCTATCTTGAACACCCTGGAATATGCGACTCCGTCCTCCAGGAAAAGCGCCTGCAACCCTACAGACAGCAGCAATGCCGCGCCCATCACCAAGATGAAGTAACGAGCCATGACCAGCCGATTAACATCGGACCGGATTTCTGATAAGTCCTGCTGGTCGCGAAAATCTGAGTTGAGTTGTTCGATACCTTGCGGACCCTTTGGCATTCTCGCTTGCAGTAACATTTTATTTTCCTCACCTGGCCGCGACTTGTGCCTTGGCCTTGGGTCTTTCGACTCGTCAGACCGTTCCATTTGGGGCTCCCTAATCAGGGCTGGCCGGATCGGTGCTGACATGTATTAGTTTAGGAGTGCGCATGGCACGAACATATCAAGTGGGCAAGCAATACAACTGGGTAAAATCCCTCGAAAAATCTTGGTGGAGTCCCTACGTGGGTTCTAACTGGCCAGCGGAATGGCCCTCGGCTTCAGTTTTTCCCGCACTTTGTGATGGTTATCCCTCATGTCAATAGCCGAGCATAGGGATAACCCTCGTTGGGCCTCTGGTTTCCCATGAGCCTGTTTGCCGATGCGTGGTGCAACCTGTGGTGAGCCACGGGCTCTCGATCACCTTGCGGTCCAGGGGTATAACTTGCGGGTGCTCTCGGGCTTCGCGTCAAGCGATCTGCTTGGCCCTGGAAACATCTCGCGGCACGTAGGGGCGACAGACTAAGTTTGACCTAGAGATTTCTGGCAGCGGGGTGGAGGTTTCGCATGATTAAGCAATTTCTGTCTGGGAATATCCCGGCGATTCAAATTAACTGAAGGCGCGGTCTCCACTCAATACCTGGCCCAGCACTTTTAACAACGCCAGGGGCTTAAGGAGCGAAAAGTATAAACAGTTGTCCAATCCATTGGAAAACACCGTATGCACAGTTGAATTATCCAATCATTGTGAGGAGTAGATTACTTCCACTGGTGATACTCGCCTCAATTTGCCTCTGCTGGTCATACAACCACGTTTGAGGGGTTGGTAGTGTTTGTGGGCAACTTTCACTCTTCCCTCTATTTGCCTCCGTAGCGCCCCAGGATTGGGATTGCACCCCCCGCCAGAAACTGGCCGGCAGCTGCTACTTCAAAGGCATTCTTGCCCTCCATGCTCGAATCAAGCGTCCAGAAAAATATTTGGCAATCCATCGTGACCAATTAGCTAGGAGAGGTCTACTGGGTTCAGGCCCGGTATTAGGGCAGCAGTAGGATGACTTGGGGACGTGCTAAATTTGGCGCAGGGGTTGGTCTGGAATCGTGAAAATAGCGGCCACTCGCACAAATCCTGCCATGTTGTGGGGGCAACAAAAAACTCGCCACCTTCATGAAGGGGGCGAGTTTTTCGAGTCAGGTGCCAGGTCGGCTGCTACCAACGGGACCGACGGCGGCGTCTATTGAATTCTCTTTGAGAAATCAAATAGATTATCAGCGCAACGGCCACGATGCCTATAATCATTCCAAGAATTCGACCGTCGACGGTAGTTGTGTACGAAGCAGTGACGGTTACAGCGCCGGTGACGGGGAGATTCAGTACCGGTCCTTCAGTAGAATAACCCTCAAAACTCTGGAACGACCGGTTTAGGAAAAAAAGTGCCGAGGGTTGGCCGGGTACGGTTATAGTCGCCACATCTCCTTCGGCAAACCATCCCTGTCCCGATAGTACGCCGTAGGGCGACTCTACTCTAACCAAGAACTCGGTGTCATAAATTGCGGTCACTTTTCTGGGCTCATCGGCCACGATCAACCCTTTGGGTCCCACCACGTCGGCACCTTCCCAATGGCTGAATACCCGGCGCACTTGGTTTTCGGCTATGTCGATTGTTGCAGATGTTTCGATATCTACTTGTTCGCCAGTATCGAAC
This sequence comes from Dehalococcoidia bacterium, assembly GCA_963665155.2. Taxonomy (GTDB): domain Bacteria; phylum Chloroflexota; class Dehalococcoidia; order Lucifugimonadales; family UBA3495; genus UBA1141. Next base: position 1,563,492 of record OY761986.2, read on the forward strand.
CAATCGCTTACCTCAGTGCCCAAATTGTTGACCATCGTCACCCGGTACTCAACGTCGTATATGGCTTGAATGACGTGAGTATTATCCGCTCTGATGGTCGGGCTGTCGCCGCTCGATACATCCGCTCTCGTACGTCGCCTACCCTCAGTCGCCACCGTTCGAGGAGTCGCCTTATATCCCTATTACCCAACACACCGCCATCCGACTTCCTTTACAGACTAACGCAACTCCTCTGCCGATTTAGCGTTATGTAGTTTTCACCTTGGGATCCGTTTAAGTCAAATATTGAATCTTTACCGTTAGTTCAATATCCCTCGGTTCCAACTTGCCTACCACAGCCTCAACCTCTGCTTCCCGTGATTTCGCCTCAAGTAGCTGGGCCTATCTTGCTAACGGGCCGCTTCACCGGGAGTAAGCCTTATTAAATGGGCCGAAACGACCGACAAGGCGAATTCTCAGCGGGCCACCAAGCACTAATCATACTAAAGTACTAGTTGCGAATCAGCCAAACGGCTGATCGATCAACCAGCCCTTTGGCTTGCCGAAAATCAGGCCCCCTATCGTTTAACCCCTAAAGAAGAAAACGTAACATTAGTATTACGGGTCACGATCTCCTCACACCAATAAGCGAGGGGTTTAAAAACTATAGGTAGATAGGAATGCCGATCGACCGTTGGGGATACCGTTTCCAAGCCCTGGCAGAAAATAAGTCGTAACATTAGATCGACCGTTGGGGATACCGTTTCCAAGCCCTGGCAGAAAATAAGTCGATGATTATCACCGTAAGACAAGCAAACCTGATGATCTTCAGGCTAGTACCGTAACCGATTGCCGCCAAACAATGAACCGGTGCGGTTTCCGACACAGCTTCAGTTTCCAGTAAATCTTAATGAATGGGATGCTGAACATGAATACGAAAATTACGGTCCTGTTCGCTTTTCTCTTGGTGGGTTTGGCTTCAGCTTGCGGCCTGGGATCGGGCGGGGCCACCGAGACTCGCAACGATACTTTTGTCGTCGGCGACGCACCTAGGGTCATCGTAACCGGCGACAACGGGCGGGTGATTGTAATTTCCGGTCCGGTCCGGACGGTGAGCGTGGATGCAACCCTGCGGAAACCCAACAAAATCGAATACGAGGTTGCCCAGGAAGGCGACATGATTAGAGTCACAGCCAAAACAAGCGGGACAATCGGCCAAGGAGAGGCGTCGCTTTTGGTCCGGTCATCAAACGGTTCGATAAAAATCCGGTAGCAACAACGGGTGGCTCTCCGAAGTCTCCAGTCGGTATAAATACGACGTTGTCCTGCTCGACTGATAAGAAAAAGCCCGCTCCAAGCTGCTGGCCGAGGAAGACGCATGGCCGTTCAGACTGCTTTCAAACACCCTTTCGATACGGCTATTTCGTCTGGGCTTCGTTTCTTGGTGGAAGTGCTCGCCTGGGTGGCCGGACCTTGGGCTGCGGCTCAACACTCCCTATGGTTCGCCATTCCGGCCGCAGTAATCTTGGTCGGACTCCCGGCGATATTTTCAACCGTCGGTGACAAGAAGCAAGTCATAATCACCACGCCTGGTATCTTGCGCGTTTTGCTGGAACTAGTGCTCCACGCCGTCGCGGTTGTCGCCGCCTGGTTGGTCTGGCCAGACTGGCTTGCGGCAATTACAACCCTTGTGGTGATTGCGGGTCTTGCCACAGGAATACCGCGCACCAAATGGTTACTTCAGGGTGCAATCGACTGAATTCTTATACTCATCAAGCCTAGAACACCCCTAAAACCACACTCAACCCGACTCGTCCGCATTGGGTATACGTCGGATTAACCAAAAGGGGCCATCCAAACCTATTTCTTACAGCCCCTACTCGGTTCAGATAGTACCGGACTTATACTCCGGATTCCAACGTATCTGTTTTCCCCTTTCTGAGTCCCCTTTTTCATGAGAATTACTAAGTGTCAGGTTATGTGCGCTGTCTGACTGATTCATGTCATAATGCAGGCAAATGATTCTGCGGGTGTACTGATGCCGGTGGATCGTTGGATCGGGCATATCCGTTGATGTGAGCATCGAATGACTGACTATGAGAAAACGAAGAAGCAGCTATTAGACGAACTTGAGTGGCAAAAGCAGCACTCCGAATCCCTCCACCAAGTCTCGAAACGCTTGGCCGGCGCCCACGGAACCGGCGAGGTGCTGGACCTGATCGTCAACGAGGCCGCCCGGCTCCTCGGTGCGAATGCTGCGTATATGCGGTTGTTGGAAGGAGAGGTTTTGGTGGCCAGCGCTGCCGCAAAATCCGCCACCGACTTCCTTGCGGAGCTTGCTGCTGCTAGGCCAACCAACGAAGTTGAAGTAGGAGTGAGTCTTACGGGCCATGTGATGGCCACCAAGGTGCCTCTGGTAATTGAAGACGGCGCAAATCAGGATGTGGTGTCCAAAGATACCAGCCATATCCGCCAAAAATACGAAATGCACGGGACCCCCGCCGTTCCACTACTGGCCAATGGCCGGCCCGTCGGCGTGCTTGTGGTGGTCGACAGGCGCAACCGCCGCTTCAACGATGATGAAGTGTCTCTCTTAGCCGCTTTCGCCGACCAAGCGTCGTGCGCTTTCGAAAAGGCGCGCCTGTTGCAAGACGCGGAACGGGAGAAAGAACGCTCTGACACCCTCTACCAGATCTCCAACAAGATGGCCAGCGCCCACGACACGGACGAAGTGCTGGACTTGATCGTGAACGAGGCGACCCGGCTTCTTGGCACAACCGGCGCATTGATCCGCTTGTTGGACGAAGGCAATCTGGTTCCCGCCGCCTCCACGGAGTCCACAGCCAATTTTCTTGCAGAGGCCCTTGCCACTCGACCGGCCATTGGTGTTGAAGATGGGACAAACGTAGTGAGCCATGTGATGGCCACCAAGAAGCCGTTTGTGTCGGAGGACATCCAACAAGAAAAGTGGGTGAACACGGAAGCGCGTCGGATAATGCAAAATCATGATTTCCATGGCGCTGCGACAGTTCCCCTGGTGGCAAATGACCGGTCCATTGGCACGCTTTTGGTTGTGGACAGCCGCATCCGCCGATTCACCGAAGACGAGGTTTCCCTCTTGACCGCCTTCGCCGACCAAGCCTCGCTGGCTTTGGAGAAGGCACGGCTCTTGCGAGACGCGGAACGGGAGAAGGAGCGCTCTGACGCTCTCTATCAAATCTCCAACAAGCTGGCTGGCGCCCACGACACGGACGAAGTCCTAGACCTGATCGTGAACGAGGCTTCCCGCCTAGTCGGCTCGCCCTATATCATATTGCGGTTGTTGCAAGGAGACGTGTTGGTTCCACGCGCCGCAACCGAGTCCGCAGCAACTTATGCCTCTGAGGTTATTGCCTACAAAGTAGAAGAAGGGACCAACCTGACGGGCCATGTGATGGCCACCAAGAAACCGTTGCTGGGTGAGGCCGCTAGGCAGATGCAACATCCGGAGTCGCAGCGGAGAATTCAGGAACTTGGGTTTTACGCAACCGCCGCGTTTCCTCTGGTGGCTGATGACCGGTCTATCGGCACGCTCAGCGTGGGCGACAGGCACGAGCGCAACCTCAGTGATGACGAAGTTTCCCTATTAGCCGCCTTCGCCGACCAGGCAGCGCTGGCCTTGGAGAAAGCGCGGCTCCTATACGAGGCGGAGCGGGAGAGAGAGCGCTCGGACGCCCTCTACCAAATTTCCAACCGGCTAGCCGGCATCCACGACACCGATGAAGTGCTGGACCTGATCGTGAACGAGGCTTCCCGCCTAGTCGGCTCGCCCTATATCATATTGCGGTTGTTGCAAGGGGACACGCTGGTTCCACGCGCCGCAACGGAATCCGCAGCGGATTATGCCACTGGGGTCATCCCAGTCCAAAAAGTAGAAGAAGGGGTCAGCCCGGCGGGCCATGTGATGGCCACCAAGAAACCGTTGCTGGGCGAGGCCGTTAGGCAGATGATCCATCCGGAGTCGCGGCGGAGAGTTCAGGAACTTGGGTTTCACGCAACCGCCTCCTTTCCTCTAGTGGCAAATGACCGGTCTATTGGCACCCTCAGCGTGGCCGACAGGCACGAACGGAACCTTACCGAGGACGAAGTTTACTGCTAGCTGCCTTCGCCGACCAGGCAGCGCTAGCCTTAGAGAAGGCGCGGCTCTTGCAAGAAGCGGAACGGGAGCGAGCGCGTTCGGACGCCCTTTACCAAATTTCCAACCGGCTGGCTGGGGCCCACGATACGGACGAAGTCCTAGACCTGATCGTGAACGAGGCTTCCCGCCTAGTCGGCTCGCCTTATATCATCTTGCGGTTGTTGCAAGGGGACGTGTTGGTTCCACGCGCCGCAACGGAACCCGCAGCGGATTTTGCCTCTAAGGTTCCAGTTTACAAAGTGGAAGAAGGCACGAGCGTTTCGGGCCATGTGATGGCCACCAAACAACCGTTGCTGGGCGAGGCAAGTAGGCAGATGGCAACTCCCGAGACGCTAAGGAGACTCCAGGAACATGGATTTTACGGAACCGCCGTCTTTCCCTTGTTGGCAGAAGACCGGTCTATTGGCACACTTAGTATTGGGGACAGGCACGAACGCAACCTTACTGACGATGAAGCTTCACTGCTAGCCGCCTTCGCCGACCAAGCCTCGCTGGCCTTGGAGAAAGCTCGCTACTTGCAGGAAGCTGAGACACGGGAGCGGCAGGCAGCACAACTTTACGAGATTACCACCCAGCTGGCCTCCAGCCCTGATATGGACAGTGTGCTTGACCTGATTACAGCCCATGGGGTGGACCTGTTTGGTTGCGATGCCGCCGCCATCATGAGGTATGACCAGGACAAAGGCGGTTTGGTCATTGCCAAGCAAATCAACGTTCCAGCCGGGCTGGTGGAAAGTCAGTTATTGAGACCGGGAGACGGGGTCGCCGGGCAGGCCTTTCAGCAGCAGCGCCCCGTGTGGAGCGAGGACAGGTTGACCGATGGGGCGGTGACCTATTCCGACCCAGCAACCGAGTCTGCCATTGAGGCTGCAGGACCTCGGGCCGTATTGGCGGTGCCCGTCGCAATCCGAGGCCAACTTTATGGGACCTTGCTAATCTACTACCTGGAGCCACACGACTTTACTCAAGGCCAAATCCAGTTACTCCAGACACTAGCCGACAGCCCTGCCGTGGCCATCGGCAATGCTCGCTTTACCGACGAAACCCAGCAGGCCAGGGAAGATGCCGAGGCCAGAGAGCGGCAAACAGCCCAACTCTACGAAGTGACTGCCGAACTGGCCTTCAACCACGACTTGGACAGCGTCCTTAACTTGATTACACAGCAGGCGGTCGACCTCATGAGTGGCAGAGCGGGAATGATCATGACGTTCGACGAAGATCGCGGCGGCCTCGGTGTGGCCACCATGCACGGTCTTGAGCCAGATTGGGAGAATGCGTTTCTGCGCCCGGGTGAAGGGACAGCGGGTCGCGCTTTTCAGCAGAGGAAGGTGGCGTGGTCCGATGACCTTCTGAACGACCCCGCTGTGTCAATTTCCGATGCCGAAACCAACAGGCTCGCCGCGGACCTGGTTTTAGATTGGAGCGTGCTTAGAAATTTAACCGCTCCTATCATGATGCGGAACGAGGTCTATGGGATTCTGGGAGTATTGTACGATAAACAGAGAGGGTTCTCGGAAGCAGACATTAACCTAATCCAGACCTTGGCCGACAGTGCCGCCGTGGCCATAAGCAACGCCCAATTTATCGACGAGACCCAGCAGGCCAGGGAAGACGCCGGGGCACGGGAGCGGCGAACGGCCCAGCTTTACGAAGTGACTGCCCAACTGGCCTCAAACCACGACCTGGACAGCGTCCTTAACTTGATAACCCGGCATGCGGTCGACCTCATGAGTGGCAGAGCGGGCATGATCATGAAGTTCGACGAAGACCGCGGCGGCCTCGGTGTCGCCACCATGCACGGTCTTGAACCAGGATTTAAGAACTTGTTCATACGGCCGGGTGAAGGGATTAGTGGTAAAGCTTTTCAAGAGCGACGAATAGTTTGGACCGATGACCGGATAAACGACCCCTCGTTACATGTCTATGATACCGAAACTAACAGGGTCATCGCGGCTCTGGCTTCAGATTGGGGGGTAATTGGAACTGTAGCCGCGCCGATAATCATTCGGAGCGAGGTTTATGGGATTCTAGGAGTGTCGTTCCTTGAACACCGGGGGATCTCTGACGAAGAAATTAACCTGATGCAGTCCCTTGCCGACAGCGCCGCCGTGGCAATCATCAACGCCCAGTTCATCGACGAGACCCAGCAAGCCAGGGAAGACGCCGAGGAAGCCAACCGAACCAAAAGCAAGTTCCTGGCCAACATGAGCCACGAATTACGCACTCCCCTCAATGCCATCATCGGCTACAGCGAGATGCTCCAAGAGGAAGGAGCCGACCTGGGCAACGACGACTTCGGTCCTGACTTGGAACGCATCAACGGCGCGGGCAAACATTTGTTGGGCTTGATCAACGATGTCTTGGACATCTCAAAGATCGAAGCTGGCGCAATGGACATATATCTGGAGACTTTCCCTGTCGCAACAATGATTCAAGACGTGCAGGCCACGATTCAGCCACTGGTGGAGAAGAATGCCAATACGTTAGCGATTGATTGTCCTGACTCGGTCGGTTCGATCCATTCGGATGTGACCAAAGTAAGACAAGGGCTATTGAATTTGCTTAGCAACGCCAGCAAGTTCACCGAACAAGGGACGATTTCATTAAAAATTAGTCGGGTTGGCGAAGCGGGCGAAGAATGGATCAATTTTGCTGTTTCCGACACCGGCATAGGCATGACCGACGAACAAATGGGACACCTTTTTCAGGCTTTCTCGCAAGCGGAATCTTCCACAAGTCGCCGGTTCGGCGGCACCGGGCTGGGGCTAGCCATCACCAAGCATTTTTGCCAGATGATGGGCGGCGAAGTCTTTGTGGAAAGTGAAGCTGGGATAGGGTCGACCTTTACTATGAGGTTGCCAGCAGTAGTGCCGGACATTCCCGGAACGCCGGTTAATCCCCTAGTGACCTAATTAAGAGTCATTCAAGCGTACTCTTTCCTGACGGTCGATAACCCTGAATTGAACCAGGAAATACCGACATGGCGCTTGAAACTTCAATAATGAACCAAAAAGAGGCAAGCGCTCCTGGAATTTCCCCGAACGCTTGCCCCTGATATTCTTGGTGAACAACGGTCGATGTATCGAGATTGTTTCTGACTTCCCTTAGGAACGCATGTGGGTCATGTCAGCGTACAATCCCGTGTGTCGGACCCAATTTGTTAGTCCGCCGAAGTCGCCTCCAATTCAAGAGGGGCACGTCCGGCCCGGCCTGCACGCATAAAATCGATGCCTTCTTCAACGGTCATAGTTTCGCAGTAAATCTCTAGCCGGTTGCCGTCCGGGTCGAAGAAGTAAACGCTCTGGGATAGGCCGTGGTCCGTGGTGAAATCTATCTCCACGCCCTTGCCCTTCATCCTCTGGTACAGTTCTTTCAATTCATCCAAACCGCCTTCGATCTGCATTGCGGTGTGGCTGATACCCGTGCTGCCCAGCTTTGCGTTCTCGGGGCCCTTCACAACGGCTATATCATGGTGTTGGCTGCCAAAGGACAGGAATGCCATCTGACCCTTGTCGTTATAGTGCATGATCTCCATGCCTAAAACGTCGGCATACCACTTCGCAGACGCCTCAGGGTCACTAACGGCCAGCACCACGTGTCCGACTTTGTTGACTTTTACCATATCGACTCTCCTTACGCTTGTGATCTTATACAAGATAGTCTAGGACTACCTCTTAACCCTGTCAATTCAGTCAAACCCGATCAAAGCACGAAGGAAATCCGCTGTAGGAAGCTCCCTCAGAGGATATTCCCAACCATCGGCTGTAAGCCCTCCGGAATCCACGATACATTGGTCCCATTTTTGGGGAACACGGGGTTTGCCCTAGTTTCAAACACGGCCCTTCACCGCCCAAGCCCTGGCAGCGAGGAGTATTTCGCCGTCCGGGCCGGTTGGCAATTTGGCACGTATCGCCTCTTTTATCTGGTTGCGCAAACCCTCTTCCAGCGACATGCAGTATCTAGGGGCCGAACCCGTGCCTCCGAGGAAAGGCGTCCAGTAGTCATCGAAATCAACGAAGGGGGTCGGGATATCGATCGGAGTTGTCTCCACCGTCTTCAGACCGGCTGTGGAGAAAGCATCGGCCAAAGGTTGGGGACGGCATATCGGAGCATTCACGCCGTCGTCAAAAGCCTCCGAACCCGGGTCGAACTCTCTTGCCGTCTCGAAGAAGTAGCGCATGATCTGCATGTGCCCGGCGTAGTCCCAAACGTACAGTGCGACTGTGCCTCCAGGGCGGACAACCCGGACCATTTCGGAGATGGCTTTGGCCTTGTCGGCCACGAAATTCAAGACCCGGCCGCAGACCGCAAAATCCTGTGAGCTATCGGGTAATTCCAGATTGACAGCGGTTCCCACCCGAAAATCAGCATTCTCCAGACGCCCTCCGGCGAACGAAATGAATCCTTCGGAAGGGTCGATGCCGATCAATTTAGAGGGCGCGCACAACCTGGCGATCTGCGAAGTGACTTCTCCGGTCCCGCATCCAATATCGATCCAGTCCTTTTGCGGTGGGGCATCAAGCCAGGCCATAAATAATGGTGCAACCTTCCGACTCCAGCGTCCCATGTATTGCTCATAAGATTCGGTTGCGCTCCAAAGGTTTGGTTTTTCGTCAGCCATTGACTCCTACTATTTTCCGACTATTTTCCGAAGGTCGAAATTATCAGGGCTGGGACCGGGCAAAGCATCGCTCAATAATAGCACTGTGGGAATTTTCGGTCAGGCCGGCATCGAGCGTGGCCGTTGCTATCTCAATTTTGTCGAATTTATTGTTGGAGAGTAAACTGATTCCGATGTGAGGACAAAATCACGGTTCGCCGCTGCTTTACTTTAGAGAGGTAATAAATGACCGAAAGCCACAAGCTGTTCGCAGGGTCGATACCGGAAATATATGACACCTATCTGGTGCCTTTAATTTTCGAGGCCTATGCCAAGGACATTGCGGAACGCACTGCCGCACTTGGGCCGAGGATCGTGCTGGAGACGGCTGCGGGTAGCGGTGTTGTGACCCGGGCCCTGGCTCCCCGCCTGGCTGCCGACGCCCGATACGTCGTGACGGACCTCAACTGGGATATGATGGAGTATGCGGAAAGAAGGCAAGGCCCGGACGACAGAATGGCCTGGCGCCAAGCCGACGCATTGCGATTGCCCTTCAACGACGCTTCGTTCGATGCTGTGGTTTGCCAGTTTGCGGTTATGTTTTTCCCGGACAAGGTCGCTGGCTATTCCGAGACGAGACGGGTGCTCCGGCAGGGTGGCAGCTTTCTCTTCAACGTCTGGGACGAGATCGAAGCTAACGAGTTTGCGCAGATCGTTACGGAAGCGGCCGCGGCGGTTTTTCCTGATGAACCTCCGCAGTTTCTCGCCCGGACTCCCCACGGGTATCATAATGTGGATTTGATTCGGGATGACCTGGCTAAAGCCGGGTTCTCCCAGGTATCGATTACCACGATTCAAGAATCAAGTTATGCGGCATCCGCTCGTGATGTCGCCATAGCATATTGGCAGGGCACGCCTTTACGAAACGAGATTGAAGCTCGGGACGCAACTCTTCTAGACCTTGTCACCGACTTAGCAACGGAAGCCATAGCAGCCCGTTTTAGCAATGGACCGGTAGCGGGGAAGATTCGAGCACACGTCGTCGTAGCGGCAGTCTGATAGGGCGGCAAGTAACAACCGCGGAGAGGCTTACAGTTCCTGACTCCCAGTCCGGATGGTGTAAGCAGTTTCCACAAGCGTGACAAACATTTTTCCGTCGCCCGGGTAACTTGTGAATGCAGCCTCTCGGATGGTCTCGAGCACCGGTTCCAGATCATCGTCTTCCACGACAACCAGAATCATAGACTTGGCTAATTCGTCGTAAAGCTGCCCGCCAACCTGGATACCCTGTTGTTTACCACGCCCTAGTATTACAACGTCAGTTAGTTTGATAGGATGACTGTGTAGCTGGAGAGGGAATAGGCGGGTGAGGTGGGGATGTGGATGCGGCAGCTTTCGAGCAGGTGTACGGGTCATTTCGGGATTTTCACGCTTACTTCGCGCCGCTGTTTGGCCGCCGGGAGACGCGGGAGCACAGCGGTCATTATCTCCAGGCCCTGCTGGTACAGTCTGGGGAGCGGCGCAACGCTGAGAACCTGTCGGAGACGGTTCCGGGGTCAGCCCGAGGGATGCAGCGGTTTCTCACCGATTCTCCCTGGGACGATGAGGTGATTATAGGACGGCTGCAGGAGTACCTGGGAACCCGGCTGGAGCATCCGGAAGGGGTGTGGGTGCTGGACGGCAGCGACTTTCCCAAGCAGGGGAGGAAGTCGGTGGGAGTGGCCCGGCAGTACTGCGGGAGGCTGGGGAAGGTGGCCAACTGCCAGGCGGGGATGTTCCTGGCCTATGTCAGCCCGTTGGGACGGGCATTGGTGGACAAGGGGCTGTATCTGCCCGAGAGTTGGACCTCGGACAAAGACCGGTGTGAGGCGGCGGGTGTGCCGGAGGATAGGCAGGGCTACCGGTCCAAGACGGAGTTGGCCTTGGAGATGGTGGGGCGGGCACAGGAGCGGGGCCACCTGAAGGCTGGATGGGTCGCGGCGGACGACGCCTTCGGGATGTCGCCGTCCTTCCGGGAGGGCCTGGCGGCCTTGGGGATGTGGTACGTGCTGGACGTTCCGTCCGGCTTTACGGTGTGGCCGCCGGAGCCTGCCTGGACCAGTGCGGAGTATCAGGGATTCGGGCGTCCCCGCAAACCCAGGCTGCGAGACGGTCAGCGCCGGACCATGGAGCAGCGCAGCGACGAGTTGCCGGAGGAGGCCTGGCGTGAGATTACGGTGGCCGAGGGAAGCCAGGGGCCACGCAGCTACCTTTTCAGCGCCCAGAGGGTGCGACCGACCAGCAGGCGCAAGCCCGGCGAAATCCACTGGGCCGTCTACCGCCGGAACCGGGACGGCAGCGAACCCCGCTACTACCTGTCCAATGCTCCGGAGGATACCCCGTTGGAGACCCTGGCATACGTGGGAGGCTCCCGTTGGCGTATAGAAACGGAGTTTGAGACGGAGAAAAGCGACGTAGGCCTGGACGAGTACGAGACCCGCACCTGGGCTGGCTGGCATCACCACGTGGCCCTGTGCCTGCTGGGCGGAGCTTTTCTGCTGAGCCTGCAACAGGCTTGGGGGGAAAAAGATGCCCCGGATCACGAGGCCGCAGGTCTACCGGGTGGTGCGGGAAATGCTGCCCCGGGAACGGTTCGGGCCAACCGAGTTGCTGCGGTGGCTTGAGGATACGCAGGACAGTAACGAACGGGCCAAACGCTCCCATGCCAAGCGCCGCGCCGCCATGCGGGCATCACCCCACATCCCTCCCTGAACTAACGTTGTAATACTAGAAACCCGGCTGAAAAGCCCTGCTGTGACGGGATGGCGTGGAGGATAACCAGTGGACTGTAAGTCTGAGGCTAAGAGTGACCCAGTTGGCTGCGGCCAATATGAATTGGGTAGTAACGATGGGCGACCCTGGGGCTTGCTGGTCCGGTTTATCGTGAGAGGAGCCTGGAGCCGGAGATATCATCCCCATCTTGGTAGCCACCAGGGTCAGGTTGGCCACCGTAGCCGCCATGAGTAGTTGGAATCGGGTCTTGGCTCGGCCGAAGTAGCGAGATTGGCGGACCCCCAGTTGCGCCAGCCGCGCCAGGCGATGCTCGGCCGCCTGGCGCAGCCTACGGTATTCAGCAAAGCCCTCACTCCGCTGGAAGTCCCGGGCTTGTTGCAAGAGCGCCTCTTGGGGATGCAGGGCTACGGTGCGTCCCGCCCCGTACCGCGCCGCCACGCACTGGGACCGCAGGGGGCATACGCCGCAGACCGCCGGGTCGAATTGGAAACTCCGGGCCAGGTAGGTCCGACCCAACCGGTTGGTCCGGGTGCCGAAGGTCCGCAGGGTGTGGGTAACATTACCGGCTGGGCAGGTGCAGGTTCCTGCCTCCAAGTCGATCTGGAAGTCCTCCTTGGGGAAGCAGGCCTTATTAGGGCGACCCGGCACCTTGGCTATTAGAGTCCGACCAGCATCGGCAAAGGCCTGCCGCGTCCCGCCATCCCCATAGGCCGCATCCCCGATAGTCTCCTCCACCGCTATGCCCGTGTTCTCCTCACTCTGCTCCACCAGTTCCAGGACTCCAGTGTTGTCACCGGCATTGCCGGGCAGGATGTCTACCGCGGTCACCAGTTGGGAATCGGTATCCACCACCACCGCAGCCTTATGTCCGTCGAAGCGTTTGCTGCTGCTTTTACGGCCGTGGCGCATCTCCGGGTCGTGTACCGAAGGGATGCGGTCCCGGCTTACCCCATCCTTCAGGGCTGGGCCATCCTCCTGGCGTTCCACATCCTGCAGTAACAGTTGCCCCAGCAACTCCGCCGCTTCCACTATACCCTGGCGCTGGGGGCTCTCCTCGGGGAACTGACCCTGGACCTGACGGGCCAGCTCCAACACCAGGTCGGCATCGGCTACTATCTTCTGCAGTAAGGCTTGCCGCTCTTTCTGGTTGTCCCAGTCAATCTCTGCCTCTCCCTTCACACTGGAGCCAAAGTAGAGTTCCAGACCGTGTCTCAAGGCCCATTCCTCGGGCCGCGTCCCATCCAGGTCCGAAAGCGCCCGCACTACCTGGACTATGCCGTCGGCCAGCAAGTTGTAGGTGTCCTTGTCCGCCCCTCGGCCCAGAATGTAGGTGGTGTCTACCGCCACCTTCATCCGGCGTCCTTTCAGGTATCCGGTCTGCCGGGCGAATTGGAGGCTGCGCTGAAAGACGGCCCGCACCCGGTCGTGGAGGATCAGCTGGGCTCGAAACAGCTGCAGCGTGCTCTTGGCAAAGGGCCGGTCCTCCACCTCAATCCCCAACGCCACCTTCCACCGGATATCAAAATCCGCCCGCTGTTTGGCTTCGGCGTCGCTGACTTTGTCGTAGGCTTGCAACAACAGCGCAGTGGCCACCAGACTTGGGGGCACGCTATCCCGGCCATTGTCTGGGCAATATAGCTCGGCGAACTCTTCGTCTCGAAATAGCTGTCCCCGCAGGGAGGCCAGGAAGCCATAGAAGGAGCCCCGGCCCACATAGTCCAGGTACAGGTGATCCGCTTCCAGCAGCCCTCGTTGCGCCGACCGTACTCCCAGCATCCTCAACCTCCCACACCCATTTATTAAATCTCTTGCCCAGTATATCGGGACAGCCTAGGTCAGGGTACTTTTCGGCCGGAGTTCTAGGACATCCCATTTGGTGAGGCTGGGGAAGTTGGCTTTCGCCAGGGCCGAAGCGACGGCCGACTCTTTCTCCGGTCTAACCACTGCTCTTACCATTTTCATTGATCCAGTCCTCCTCTCTAAATTGCCAAGTATTCCGCCAAATTTGGCTGAGCGACGGGGTCGCCGGAGTGATACAGTTCGATAAACACACGGGATAAATTCCGTTGATCCGCCTTAGCTGGCTCAACACGACTCGATCAGAATCTTGGTGCGGGCAATTTCCAGGATTTAGGCCAAATTAAATTGTTGGCGCAAGCTCACTAGGCGGCCAATACAGCGGGAACCATAACGACGCGCGAGCCTGCGTTCTGGTCCTGATTCAAGTCCCTCAAGGTGTTTAGATTTCTAAGGATATCGGGCACCACCTCCCCCAGTCTGTCCACGGGAACCAGGTCCATAATCTTTTTCCCGCAACGTGGATTTATGCCCGTCCTACCGCCAACAAAGATGCTTACTGCATCTACTATCTCTCCACCGATCCGGGCCTTGGCGCCCTGGAAGCCGATATCGGCTGCCAGATGGTTGCCGCAACCCGCCGGGCAGCCCGACCAATGCATAGCAACTGGCGTACTGCTCGGAAAATCTTGGGCCATTTCCGAAGCAATACGGTTACCGATTTTCTTCGTATCTATGGGGGCCAGGTTGCAGTAATCAGTGCCGGTACAGGTAACCAGCCGCTTCACCAATGGGTGCGGATCTGGGGAGAACTCCCGGAGCAACGGCTCCCCCAACAACGCTGGCAAACCCGCTTCGGCAACATTGACGATAATGGCGTTCTGGCCGGTGGTTAAGCGCACATCGCCACTACCGTAGGTCTCCGCCAACCGGGCAAGTTCCTCCAGTTGTTCACTGTCAAGACGGCCCGTGGGAACGCATAGACCCACTGAAAATTGGCCGCTGCCTTTTTGTGGATGGACCCCAAGATGGTCCGTATTACCGGACCTTCGGGCGTCTCTCTGGGCTCTCTCCAGGGGCCGTCCCCACCTTTCCTCCAATCGAGCCCGGAAAGCCTCGACGCCCCATTCCTGAATCAGGAAAGCCAATCTGGCTTTGGTGCGTTGGCCCCGGGCGCCTTCGTCACGGAACAGTAGGGTAATTGCGCTGGCCAGACGAGCGGCATCTTGAATATCCACAAAGACGCCCAGAGGCAGGGCGAGCGTCATTCCACCCGAACCCATCTTTCCGCCCACCTTCACGTTAAACCCGAGCCGGTCCTCTTGGCGATGCACCGCCGGAGTCATGGCAAGGTCTTGGGTCTCGCTATGGGTGCAGTTATCCATGCAACCGGTAATGGTCACGTTAAACTTCCGGGGCCGGTTGCTAAACTCTCTGTTGTTTAAGAACATTCCAGTGAACTCAGACCCCACCGCCGAGGCATCAAACAATTCCCCTTCGGTCAATCCGGCTAGGGCACAGCAATTCACGTTTCTGATGTTGTCTTGACCGGTCTGGAGAGATGACAGGTCTATACCCCTGAGGGCCTCAATGATGCCTGGCACGTCCTTGATTTCCAGGGCCCGCAGCTGGATTTGCTGCCGGGTGGTCAGATCCAAGACTCTATTGCCCAAGCGGCGGGCGATACTGGCCAAGGTGCGCAACTGGACCGCGGTCGCCTGGCCATTGGTGACACGGACCCGCATCATGAAGCGTCCGGGTGTGGGCTTGCGGAAGAAAGTGCCCACCCATTCCAGCCGTTCCCGATCACCGGGGTCCATGGTCTCCCAGCCACCGTGCCTCGCCGCCAACTCCTCGATTTCCGCGAGGACATCCAGGCCGTCCTTTTCCGCTTTGTAACGTTCAATAGGGTTGTTCCCTTGTTTCATAATCAGGCGCCTTGGGGCAGAAGGTAGGGTGCCATCAAGACTCGTTGCGCTGGCTCAAGCCTGGGTATAACTGCACCGCACCCCAGCGGTGCTCGCCACGACGTGCGCCAACCTTCCTGCAGGTAAGACAGGGCCCTCAGCGAGAGAAAGGCACCGAACGCCAGGCCCGCCAAGATCAATAATCCGGGACCAAAGGAGCCGGTGGCTTCTTTGGCGTTGCCCAATAGGATGGGGAGGAAAAAGCCCCCCAATCCTCCCAGGGCACCGACTACGCCGGTAGTCACACCGATTTCGGACAGGAAGCGCCCAGGCACCAGTTGGAAGACCGCGCCGCTGCCTAATCCCAAGCAAGTCATCCCCGCAATAATCAGGCCCATAAAAATTCCGAGGGGCAGTGATTGACTTGCCAGCACGTAGAACCCACCGATGCCCAAGAGCATTAGAGAAAGAATTCTGGCTCCACTAAACCGGTCGGCCATATACCCACCCAAAGGACGGATCAAACTTCCTACAAGGCCTGCCAACGCAGTTAGGTAACCAGCAGCCACCGGGCTTACATGGTATTGGTCGTGAAGGTACATCGGCAGAAAGCTACTTAACCCTACGAATCCACCAAAGGTCCCACTATAGAATATGCAGAGCCACCAGAGATCCCCATGCCTCAGGGCGGCTAGATACTGGGGGTTCTTTGGGCTATCCGGGCGGCTTGGGCTATCCTTAGCCAAAAGCAAAAATGCCACTAACACGACAGCGAGAGGGACCATCGTCAAGCCCAATACGTTATGCCAGCCCACCATGACAGCCAGCCTGGGGGCTAAAAGGTTGGCCACGACGACCCCGCTGTTGCCCACAGCGGCTATTCCCAGTACTAGTCCCTGACGTTCGGGCGGGTACCACCGGCTGGCCAAAGGCAACGCCACTGCGAAAGAAGCTCCTGCCGTTCCCAAAAGTAGTCCTACCCCCAGGAGCGTAGATAGACTGTTTCCGGCCAACCACCCCAAACTCAGAGGGACGAACAGGGAGGCTAAAAGCACGACGCCCGTTCGTTTGCCTCCGATTCGATCGCTAAGCAGACCTATTTGGGGAATTCGCAGAAGGGAGCCGCTCAATATGGGGACGGCGACCATCAAACCCTTCTGGCTGGCCGACAATCCTGCACTCTCAGCGATGAATATGCCCAGCGACCCCAACAAGACCCAGAGCATAAAGCTGACGTCGAAATGCAGGAACGAGGCTACCAAGGTAGGCAAATGACCGTTTTTGGTGGTGGCTGGGGCGCTCAAATTAGGTGTCTCCTATCAATCAATGCGTAGGCTTTTCATTGTGTCGTCCGTGTGTAGTCCATGATGTAGGCCATGTGCGTACAAAAAGAACCTGGGCACTGTATTGGGCGGACCGTTAGATTTCCTCGGTGGTGTCTCTGTTTCCAGGTCTAGCTACCACCACGCCTGCTGTCTCCTGACCATCGGCACCCAAGACGGCCGTGCGGCTCTGACCCAGCAGCCTTTTTATCCCTACCGGGTCCTTTCGATAAGCACGTATCTGGTGGACCCACTTAACACTCTTGTAGCCCTGCAAGAAAGGCACCCACAATCGCAAAGGACCCCCGTATTGAACCGGGAGCGGTTCGGAATTCAATCCGAAGACCAAGAGCGTCCTCGGATCCTTGGCGATAACCCTGGGCAAGCCTTCGAAGTACAGACCATCGGCGGAATTGAATGCGAAATATCCCCCGTTGGGTGCGTCGATGCCCGCAGCTTCCAAAACATCTACCAATCGGACGCCTTCCACCTCAGGCTCCTCGGACCAATTGAAGATTTGGCACACCAAGGGTGAGTTTTCCCGCACACGGGGCAACTCCCGGAGTTCCGGCCAGCCAAACACGCTGTTCTGGCCCTCAACCCCTGTCATCGTCAATTCCCATCCATCAATCTTGGGCACCGAGGGCACCGGGTATAAAGATAGGGCTGGCATGGGTTCAGCCTCGAAGTCCATGAGAGCGAACTGGTCCTTGAACTTGGGGTAATTAATGCCTTCGCGCTTCATTTTTATGCTTTCCCCCTGCGACTCACTTTGCCGCACCGGCTTCATTGTCCTCAACGTTGTCCCCAGCGATCGCTGCTACATCCACCGGGCAGACGAAAATCTTGCCATCCCCATAATTGTTGGTGCGATTGACTTCGATTATGGCCGCCACCAGCGCATCGGTCTGTTCATCCTCTATCAGCCACCCGGCCATACGTTTGGGCAAATATCGCATACCCCCCTCTTCACCTCCGGACAGTGGCCTCAAGTACCTCAATCCTTGCTGGTGGCCCCGGCCTAAAACTCGGCGATTCATAATCTCTTGTGCACCCAAAGCTTCGGCGGTATCCCGCGTTTCCTGCCACTTACTTGGCCGGACGATCGCAATTACCTCTTTCATTTCGTTCCTCACCATTCCCGTCATTCCCCACAATTCGTGGTTGAAGTTCATATTACAAATCTAAGGGTGATTTATTTCACACACATTTCGTATGGGTTAACTTTTTGTTTCCGTCACATTACGTTTTTGTACCAGGTGGTGTGCCAAAAAACCCTCTGATTTCCTCCGGTCACGGACTAGCCGTCCGGGCTAGTCGTGCCGGTATAAGCCATTGACTTAACGGCAAAAAACCTCAAGAATAAGTCGTCTCAAAGAACTTTTGGACGACTTATGCAGGTACTACCCTGCCGATACGGGCCGAATTGCCCAACAGTTAGGAAAAGCAATCATGCCATTCAACGAAGAACTCGCAGCGCGCGTTAGAGTCGCTCTTGCACCTGTCGACGGATTGACGGAGAAAAAGATGTTCGGTGGTCTGGCCTTCATGCTCGACGGCAACATGTGCGTAGGCGTGACCAACGATGATCTGATGGTTCGTGTTGGACCGGAACAGCATGCGGAACTGCTGGCTCTGCCCTATGCCCGTCCCATGAACTTCACTGGCCGGCCCATGAAAGGCTTTGTGTTCGTCGGCCTCGAAGGAACACAAGAAGCAGAAGAGCTACAAAAATGGGTGAGCCGAGGAATCGAATTTGCGGAGACTTTGCCCAAGAAGTGAAGCTGGACCTTTGCACCCTAGACCACCCAATTGACTCGAAAAGGCAAGTTTGGCCGCCGTTTGGGCAATCCGTAGCCGGGGCCGCACACACCCGTAAATCATCGGCAATCACGACAAACCATAGGGCGTCCCGCGGACTTCGGCTCACGGACCCATAGTCCGGGTAAACCCTGTGGATACTGAAACTCAGGTCGTTAAGGTGATGCGGGAACTGAAGAACTCTCCTTGCGAGACGCATGGTTCCCTTCAGCCGCGCCATTTCTGGACTTTTTCAGGTCCATATCGATCTTCCAGATAGTTTTTTGTGTCCGAACGACTAGGACAATCAACGCTACTACCAGCCCGACCGAAAAGATTGGCAATGCGATTTCAATCCAGCCGATACCAAGAAGAATTATTGCAGTGTTAACCAGAATAAAGAATATTCGCGCCTCGGTGGGTCCGATCTTTAGTACCGATATGCGGAATTCGTTGGTTGCTGCGAACGACAAGAACATGTTGGCCATGAATGCCCCGCCTAACGCCAGAAGGCCCATAAACCAATACCAAGGAATGTTACTGAAAATAAGTGCGTAACCGACGATGACCGACGCCAGGAACACATAGTCCAGAAAGTGGTCCATATAGTAGCCCC
This sequence comes from Dehalococcoidia bacterium, assembly GCA_963665155.2. Classification (GTDB taxonomy): domain Bacteria; phylum Chloroflexota; class Dehalococcoidia; order Lucifugimonadales; family UBA3495; genus UBA1141. The sequence continues at coordinate 1,582,462 of OY761986.2, forward strand.
ACTTCACCAGCCCGGTGTCCCGGTACCGGCCGACAGCCCCGTCCAACACATCGGTTATGTATTGGAGAAAAACGAAGGACGATACGCCCCAAAGCCAATTGATGTTCTTCGTTGCTAGGAAGCTAAAAGCGACAATGCCTATGCTCCATACAATCGTGAGCATGGTCAGATGATAGGTTTCCAGGAACGGCGGCACATGCGGGACCATCCAATTCACCAACCGTTTTTCCGCCTTGGCGAAAATCCAATCACCCTTCTTCTTATCACCGGCAAACTTCTCGTCTTTCAAATTCGCTTCTTCCATGGTTTTCACAATCCTTTATTTCGTTATGTAAATGTCGTTGAGGCCGGACCGCTAAGGCTGGAACCCAATCTCAGTCACGAATCACTGCATTTCTTGTTTCGCAAAGTTCGGCAAGTCCGGACGAGGGACAGCAAATATCCCAAGCGCGATCTTAAACTTCCTTCAATGACCAATAGGGGAAACACTCGATCATTAAGCCTGGTAGGTCAGGGGGTCGGTGGCAGCAGTCGCCCTAGGCGCAGTCGGCTGTACAGGCCCATTGGAAGCTTCCAAGCAACCTGGTCCAAAATCAGGCGCATCAAGAGCTTGTTGCGTAACGGGCGGGCAACCAAATAAGCAAACGACCCTAAGACCGGGAGAAGGGACAGGGCCATTACCAGCGGACCATGGATGTTGGGTATGTTTTCGGCGGACCTGCCCGGCGGGCGCTTAATGCGTCGCAGCTGAATCAAGAACCAGAACGCCAGCGTCCAGGCAACGCGCGCCAGGTTCTGCAACCCTGGAATGGGGATCGGCGCACTGAGGACGATATGCACGCCCAGGTGATGCAGCGCATCTTGGACCTGGCCCGAAGACAGTTGGGCCCGTAATGCCTTTGCCTGGGAAGGCCCAAGATTGCCATTCCTCTCCCAGCGTTTCATGCCGTCCCGCAAGATGGCCTCAACCGCCTTGTCCGCTCCCGATAATGGGCTCATTAGGCGATGGCGGACAGATTTCCAGCCGATTCCTCTTCTTTTTCTTTCAATCACTGCATCCATCCGCTGCCTTTTATCGCGGGTTCTTTTGATTAACTTCCTGAATCTATCTTGATGCCGGTCCGATTTTTCGGGCACAGTCTATAAGCGTATCTTTCCCCACACAAAAAGGCCGATCGTGAGATCGGCCTTAATAAAGCGCATACCTACTTCTTAAGTCGCAGGACTTTAGGAGTAGATGGCTCTCTATAGAACCATCAAGGGTTATGAAGACGAGAGAGTTGCCCCATATCTACCACTACTCCAGAGCAAGACCCTCACGAAGGGCATAAATCGCGGCTTGGGTGCGGTCGGCAAGGTGGAGTTTGCTGGCTCTATGGCTGGACTCTACTAGCCAATGATACTAACTTCGGGGTAAGGTCAGTGGGTCTTCACCGTTTTCTCGCTGAGGACCAATTCGCTGGCGATGGCCCGATTGTTGAGTCCTCTTGCGATTTGGCGCAGCACGTCCAACTCTCGCTCGGTAAGGCCGTCTGCGGCAGGTTTGGCGGGCAGGTTGGTAATCTCGGCCATTAGCTTTTTGGCGATCTCGGGGTCCAATTGGACTTCACCCTGATGGGCAGCCAGGATCGGAAACGTTTTTCAGAAGGTATCCCTGAGCCCCTGCCTTGATTGACGGGAACACGTTGTCGTCTTCCGCAAAGCTGGTCAGGATTATGACCTTGGTGGTGGGGCTGAGGGAGCGAATCCTTCGATCCTTCTTGTGGCCTCAATGCCGTCCATCTCGGGCATTTGCAGGTCCATCAAGACCACGTCGGGAAGGAGTTGGCTGGCTTGCTCCACCGCTTCCAAGCCGTTGGCGGCTTCTCCCAGCACTTCCAAGCCGTTGGCGGCTTCTCCCAGCACTTCCAAGTCTTCCTGCAACTCCACCAGGGTACGCAATCCCTGGCGGACTACCGCATGGTCGTCGACGATCAAGACGCCTATTTTATCCATCTTTGTTACACTCCCTCCGCCTGAGTTCTCGGACGCGCAATGAGTTCTAGGCCCAGTTCCGCCGACTACTTATAGGGCACTTCTATGGTGATCCGGGTTCCCGCACCAGGGCTGGATTCGATACTGACGGTGCCTCCTTGAAGTTCCGTTCGCTCGCGCATGCTGGCCAGACCCAAATGACCGTCCCTGGCTTCGACGCTTTCCGGGTCGAAGCCAACCCCCTGGTCTTCTATAAGCAGGAAAACCTTCCCATCCATCAGTTTCAACTTTACCTCAGCCGCATCGGTTTGGGCATGCTTGGAGACATTATTCAGCGCTTCTTGTACGATGCGCAATAGCCCTTCTCGTTGCGCTGGAGGCACTTGACCATCCCTTTCCGTTTGGAACGCCACCGAGAGTCCGTCGCGGTCCTTTAGCGAAGCAAGGTGTTGGCGGATCGCCGGGACAAGGTCTTCCGTATCACCGTCTGGTGTGCGGAGTTGGTGGATCAAGGAGCGCATTTCCGCCAGCGAGTCTTGGGCAAGGCCTTGGAGGCGCTCAAGATGGGGCGTAACTTTCGTGTGGTCTCGCTCCAGGAGTATTCTTGCCGACTCGGCTGTCAGAATCATGCTGAAGATGGACTGAGTGACCGAGTCGTGCGGTTCCGCTCCTTGGTTGCCGCCAGTTCTTCCGCTTGCTTGGCATATTCTTGGAGTTGGCTATGGGCCTTCTGCAACTCTCCCCGAGCGGCTACAGACCTGGCGGTCAAGGTTGCGAATAGGCCGAAGAAGTACATGCCGGCTCCATAGAGAAAGATCAAAGGAAATGCTTCTCGCCAATCGCCGGTGCCCAGGAGAGCGCCCGTCATTGCCGCAACAAAAATGCCCAGCCATATATAGGCAATCCGCTGGGGGAACAACAGCATTGCTTGGGCGCTGAGGAGGAAATACAGGATTGAGAAGTAATCAAAATGAGGGGGAAGTAGAAGCAAGCTTAGGGCCAATCCCGACTGGAGTAACATGTAGAGGTGCGGGTACCACCGCAGGTGAATGGTTAGCCAGTAGGCGCCGAGAGACAGGAGTAAGAAGGCCAGCAGCAGGGCCGACGCCGCCCATTGGTTCACCAGATCGTCGGAGAAATAAGTGTTGATCCCCCGAAAGGCAATGGCCCCAAAAACTACGTAGTAGGCAATGTAAACCAGTGGCCGCATCATAATCGATACGGTGGTTTCGGTTTCTAGAGAACGATTGAGGCCTGTGGCGTCTCTAACTTGCTCTCGAATGGCCGTAAACACACCCACTGTTACCCACCATTCCGGTCTGAATTGCAGACGCTTCGATCATCAAGAGTCGGTCCAGGAGCGCCACGGCAATTGTATTCTGGCTTAGACAATACTGTCCAATCACTGATTCTATTTGAAGCGGCCTGCCCAGACACGACTCTTCCACGGACTCGAAGTTAGCCCGCCAGTTGGGCCACGAGGCTGCGAGCCAGGGAAATCAGCAACTCGTCGGAACCTCGTTCACCTATAAACGACAATCCGACGGGCATGCCGTCAACCTCGGCTACGGGCACATTTATCTGGGGCCTCCCCGTGGTGCCCGCCACGCAGGTTAGCGATACGATTCGGGAAAGGACGTCCCGCCGCTCTTCCAGGCTCTGGCCCAATAGCGGTGCGGGCGCAGGCGAAGTGGGTAGACAAACGACGCCTCCCCCTTGTGTCACTTCGTCCATTCGACTGATAACTTCCTGCCGCTGTACTTTTGCCTGAGCCACTTCCGAGTCCGTGATTAAACGAGCCGTTATGTACCGCTCCGCTACCCAGAAGCTAAACCTGGGATTAACTTGGGCGATCCATTCTTTGGCCGTATCCCAAGCTTCCCTCCCTTGGAGCACTTGCTGTTGAGCAGACCATTCGGCCAACCCCACCGGCGCAAGGCGTTGGGTGGTGTCGGTGCCAATAATCGTCTTAGCAGCCTGTACAGCCGAGTCTAAAGCCGCGCTAATCGCAGGACCGGCCACTTCAAAAGCGTCCTCGGCAATAATGATTCGGGAGGGCAATCCAGCGGGAATTTCACTCTGGAACAGAACAGCACCAACTTTTGCGAACACCTCCGGGTCCCGGGCAAACCAACCGATGGTGTCGTAGCTGGGCGCTTGCAACAGAATCCCCTCTAGGGGGATCTTATTGTGGGTTGGTCGCAAGCCGATCAAACCGCAAAAACTTGCCGGGATTCGTACCGAACCGCCAGTGTCGGAGCCCAAGGCGAAGTCTACCAGCCGGCCAGCCACCGCCGATGCGGAGCCGCTGGAAGAACCTCCGGGTACGCGGCCCGGCGCCCGTGGGTTGATGGGTGTTCCATAGTGGGGGTTTTCTCCCAGTATGCCCCGGGCCAACTCGTCGGTATGGGTCTTGCCAATCATGGTTGCGCCTGCGTCCACCAGCGTTTGAATAACCCAAGCAGTCTTGGCGGCGGCTTCGTGGGTGGCTTTCCAATCGGGGTTGCCGCCGCCGGTAACGTGACCGGCCACATCCAAAATGTCCTTTGCGGCAAAACTAAGGCCCGATAACGGGCCGCCAGCGGACCCTGGCAAATAAGCCTCCGTGTCGGTACAAAACGCGCCTAAAGTGTCGTCTAATTGGGGCCGGTTCTGGGTCATTTCGCTCCTCTGGGCAGATGGGATGGTTGAATTTCATGCCTGTTCCGGATAAGCACCAATCCTACCACGCAAGGTGCTGACTTCTCTAGGAATCCTGCTACTCGCGCATGAACATAGTCTTAGGTCCGGCTCAAATAGGAATCCCGCCGCACCCATGTAGGGCAAAGGGCCGGGAGCGCAAAATTAGTCGATACACAACAGCTGTTTATGCCGGGGCCAATACTTGTGCCCGCATCAATTTCCGGTAGAATCCCAGGCTGATCCCAAAGGGGATCATATAGTAAATCGCCCGGAATAGTATGGATAGCAAAACCGCCTCTTCCAACGGCACTCCCAACAGGTGATAGGTCCCGACGATTGACCCTTCCTGTACCCCTATGCCTCCTGGGACCATGGACATTACGCCGGCGGCGACGCCGATGGCAAACCCGGTCACTGTTACCCCCAATTCCACGTCGCTGCCCAAAGCTTGGAAGCAAAACCAGATCACCGCCACCCGCAAAATACGGTCTGCAATGATTAGGCTCACAGGCAGTATTAAGGATTGGGGTCGGCGGCGCACCTCCCTCAGACCCCGGTTCAATGTTGCCTCAAAGTTAAACAAGGCCATCGTTATGTCACGCCGGGCCACCAACCGCATAAATACCCGCACCACCCACAGGGCCACCATCCGGGCAGGCCTGAAGAAAAAGACCACGGCAGTCATTGCGAAAGCCGCTCCGAGAATGCCAGTGCCAACGCTGAGCCAAACAGCGACGCCGGGCGAAAGGGGGTGAGTCAACAGCAGGTAAATCAGACCGCCGGGGATCAAAGCAAAAAAGGCCAGGCTCTCGATATAACCATGAAAAAGGGAAGGGGCCATCACTTCGCTGGCCGCCAAACCCCGCCTGGCCATCAGCAGAACCCTGACCGCATGACCCGCCAGACCTCCGACGGCAGCAATCATGGCAGAGGAAACGAAACCCATCCACATCAAGTCTCGCTTGCCCATGGCGATGCCGAAGGACTCGTTTATCAAAGCAAAACTGTGGCTCAGGCAGTAGTAGGAAACGGTAGTGAATAGCAACGTTAGCGGGATCCATTCCCACTGGGCCCGGCGCAAAACCAACGTCACTTCCCGCCAGTCAAGCAAGACCACAAGGACGCCAACTAGGGCTAATATAACCACGCCAGCCGTAATGAGCCTTTGCTGGAGCTTGGGCGCCTCCGGCGAGGCCGCAGCTTCTTGGGAGAGGGATTGGATTGGGTCTGGCATTCCCGACGATGCCCCCTCGGTTACAACGGGCTCTCGTACAACGAACTCTCGGATCGGTTGCCCGTCGTGATCCAACATCTCTCTACTTGGAGCTTGCCCGTGGGCCGCCGTTTGGACGACCTTGTATTCCCAGGCTGTCCAAAATCAGTTCCGGTCGGTCCCACTGGAAATGAGGGCTTTGGGCCAAAAGGCCTTCCTTGTCCACCGTCCCCCACAGCGCAGCACCACTTAGGGTGCCGGCTTGTTGGGCGCACTGGATGTCCTGGCGACCGTCACCAATGTATAAAGTTTCCATTGGCGCTACTTCCATGGCCTCCATTACGTCCTGCAGTCCTCTAGGGTCCGGCTTATAGGGCCGGCCATCCACGAGAAAGGAGGCATGCTCCAAGAGGTGGCCGACACCAGTCTGTTCCAACTCGGAAATGCCGAAGAGCTGCCGCTTGTCGGAGAAGATTCCCACCTTTACTCCATTCCCTTTCAAATCCGCCAATGTCTCCCCGACCCCAGGGTACAGCCCACCCATTTCACTCACCGTATCCCGGTAGTGACTGATATAGGTATCCAGCACCGGGGCCTGCTCATCTCCAAAGAACCAAGCCAAGTGGCGCAAGAAAGGCCTGGAGTACTCGCGGGCAATTTCGCAATTGTCGGGACGTGACCGACCAAGGTCGTCTGCGGTCCTGGCCATCAGGTACACGTGAATATCCCAGCTATTCCACAGCGTTAAGTCCCAATCGAAGATAACCGCTTTAATTGTCGAGGCCAATCGCATTTGCCTTATCCGAACGATTTTGCTGGCGGCGCAGCCATGAACATGGGCTTGATACAGTACTGAGACATTTTACCAGGTTAGCTCCAGCCTAGCCGAGTCTTCCGTCGCGCCTCATCAGACGATAGCGCCTTGCTCACCTTGGCCTGTCACCTAGGACCAAGATAATATCTTCCGCTATATCCGGTGATATACTAGTAATATTGGAACAGCAAGGGCATGAAACGTGAAGATCAGGTTGGATCAGCGCCCTTTGATTGTTGGAGCAAGGAGGAACAATGAAGTTTAGAGGAATAAATCATCTGGCTATGGTTACCAATGACATGGACAAGACTATCCGTTTTTACCGGGACGTCCTGGGCATGGAATTGGTGGGCGCATTGGGCAGCACGCCGGAGAGGAAAAGGTATCGGCACTACTTTTTCGAGACCGGTCCCAACAGCACAATCGCGTTCTTTGAGTGGCCGGGGATGGTAGAAGAGTTTCACAAACCGGCAGGGATGCCCGTCAAGGGCCAGGTTCAGTTCGACCACATCTCCTTCGATGTGGAAACCGAAGACGCTTTACTGGAACTGCAGGCGAAACTAGGCAAGGCAGGCGTGGAAGTAACGGAGGTTGTGGACCATAAGTTCATCCACTCAATCTACTTCACCGACCCTAACGGGATCGCCTTGGAGGCTTCGGTCTGGATCACCAACCCAACCGGAAAAGCGCCGGACTACTCGAATCCCTATGTGTTCCAAGACCCGGACCCTGTGCCGGCGTTGAAGGAAGCCATGGAGAAAGCTCGTTTGGTGGAATCGAGCTAAACCTCAGAACCAGATTCGGATTATGAATGGGCGGGCCGGTTAGGTCCGCCCATTGCTTTCTCCGGCATTACTTAGATCAGCTTTCCCTTTCTTATCCCTCATTATTATCTTCATACTGGCCAACCTGCATGTTAATGAAACACCATATGGCATGACCAATCAGCCATGAGTAATCATTCCTTTGACTCAACTGAATCCATTAACTCCCGCCCGCCTGATCTACTGTTGCTAAACGCCAAGGTTCTTACGATGTCCCAGCGGCAACCTACCGCAGAAGCCGTGGCTGTGCTGGGCCCGCGCATCTTGGCTGTGGGTAGCGGACCCGATCTGGCAGGTCTGGCAGGTCCCGAAACTCGGATCATCGACTGCCAGGGAATGAGTTTGCTTCCCGGTTTTATAGACGCTCATTGCCATATATTGGCCACGGCTGCCACTTTGCAAGGCGTGGACTGCGGCCCTGATGCAGTGGCGGGCATTCTGGACCTGCAACTGGCGGTGAGCAACCGCGCCGCCGAAATCCAACAGGGCGGTTGGGTCCGGGGATTTGGCTACGACGACCTGGCCCTGCAGGAAACGCGGCACCCTACCCGTTGGGACTTGGACCAAGCAGCGCCCGATCATCCGGTTAAGATTGACCATCGCAGCGGCCACGCTACGGTTATGAATAGCCTGGGTTTGGCCCGAGCGGGAATCGACCGGGACACCCCCGACCCTGTCGCCGGGGTGATCCAACGTGATAATTCCACCGGCGAACCCACCGGCCTGTTACTGGAAATGGGCGACTTCCTATCCCAAATACTTGGGAGCCTGCGAACCCAGGATGATCAGAGCGAAGGCGTCAGCCGGCTTAGCCGCAGATTACTGAGCTACGGCATCACGTCGGTCCAGGACGCAGGACCGCAAAACAACCCAGACCGGTGGACTTCCTTCCATGGTTTACAAACTTCAGGCCTGTTTACGCCCAGGATCACTATGATGGCCGGGTCGCCACATATAGGAAGCTTTTCAGACCAGGGTCTGGCATGGGGCAGCGGCGACCGTTGGCTACGGATGGGCCACATCAAGATAATGCTGACATTAGCCACTGGGGAGCTGCATCCGGACACCGATAGCCTCAAGAAATTAATAATTGAGGCCCGGCAATCTGGCTTCCCAGTGGCCATACACGCCGTGGAGGCCGAGGCGGTAGCTGCGGCAGCCCTAGCAATCGCCGAAATTCCCACAATCACCTTTCTCGAAAGAGGAAACGAAACGGGAACCAACGCTGCAAACGGCGAAAGTGGTCGAAGGGACCGAATTGAGCACTGCTCCGAATGCCCGCCGGATGTTGCAGCCGTGGTCCGGAACAGCGGCGCCATGGTGGTGACCCAGCCAGGTTTCGTTTATTGGAACGGCGACAATTATTTGGAACGGGTGGAAGCCTCTATGCTGAAGTGGCTCTATCCTGTGGGCGGTCTGTCCCGATCCGGTGTAAGCGTCGCATTCGGCTCGGACGCCCCGGTAATCGACTCCAACCCTTGGCCGGGCATTTACAGCGCCGTAACCGGTCTGACCCGAACCGGCAGGAGCCTGTGGGGGGACTGCAATAATGGGTCGGGATCTTCCCAATCGGTCTCCCTTACTGACGCGCTCCGTATGTACACCCTATCTGCAGCTCTTGCGGAAGGAACACAGAGAATCAAAGGGAGCATCGAGCCCGGCAAGCTTGCCGACCTTACGCTGCTGGATACCGATGTGGCTGGCCTGGAGCTTTCGGTGTTGCCCCAGGTTAGGGCGGTGCTGACGATAATAGACGGCCGCCTCGTTTGGGAAGCCTAACTCCTCAAACTAAGGCGGCCGATCTTTAAAAGCTACGAATCTATAATTCTAAGAGCCCGTATATGGGCCCGTAGATGAACCCGCTTAGCGGCTAGTCCCACCTCACCGGCAGGCTCTTCAAGGACCGGAAAGCAATGCTGGGCTGGTATTCCAAATCATCGTTTTCCAAGTACATGCGCGGGAAACGCTTAGCCATGGCTTTGAATCCTTCCTGGCCTTCCAGCCGGGCGATGGTGGCACCCAAGCAGTGGTGAATTCCGCTGCCGAAAGCCACGTGGGGATTGGGCCATCGGTTAATGTCGAATGTATCCGGGTTCTCGAATTTTTCCGGGTCCCGGTTGGCCGGAGAAATGAACCACCGGATGCGATCGTCTTTCTTGATAAGGTTGCCCCGCATCTCCACGTCTTCGGCGGCGATGCGCTGAATCGACTTCACCGGCGGATCGTAGCGAAGGCATTCTTCCGTGGCCCGGTTTATCAGGGGCGGTAGGCTCTGCCCGGAGTCCCGTTGCAGCATTTCCCACTGGTCGGGGTTGCGGATAAAGGCCAATGAGCCGTTGCACAGCAGGTTTATGGTGGTTTCGTGTCCGGCAAAGAAGAGCAATGATGTGTTTACCAAAACCTGGTGGCGGGTCAGTACGCCCCGTCTCTCTCCATCAGCTAAGACCGAGATAAAATCGTCGCCTGGGTTGGCCATGCGCTTGTCGACTAGAGGAGACATGTAATCGATCATGCCCTGCATTCCCTCGGTAAGAGGACCCATGCGGTCGGGCTCACTACGTCCAATGTATAGGAGCTTTTCCGCAAGTTCGCGAATGTAGGACCGGTCTTCGGCAGGCACACCCATCATCTCGGCGATTACCATCACGGGCAGGGGAACTGCGAAGTCCCTCATGATGTCCAACGAGCCCTTTTCCTCGGCGGCGTCCAGCAGGTCTTTGATGGTGGAGACGACGAAAGGCCGCCATTCTTCCATAGACTTGGGCGTGAAGTAACCGTGCATTACCCGCCGCATATCCAGGTGCTCTGGCCGGTCGTGCTGTATGAACTGATCTGCCTGGTAATTCTTTACGAATTCGTACAACTCCGTGTCCGACTCGTTGATTTCCGGGTATGGAGGCCTTGGATCGTTCTTGAAGACGGCATTGGAGAACAACTCATTGTGCCGGGTCATCCAGACCAAGTCTTCATAACTGCTGATAGCCCACATCTCATACTTTTCATTCCAGTGGACCGGGGCTTCCTCCCTGAGACTGCCGTAATAGGTGTAAGGGTCGGCAATTACTTCAGGGGTAAACATATCATCGTCGATAGTTGTGACCATGAACCCTCCTACCGGTTAATTTCAGTCGCGCCCATTATACACGGGCTGGCTAGGAGTGTCTCCATGTTTCAAGACAAGCACATTATGGTGGATGCCAAGGCGGCCTGCCTGGATTCATCGGGATTGAAACAAGTTTGGTGTTACCCCCGATATAGGTTTGACGGCAATAGGGGACCGGCTAGTTTGGCCGCGAAGGCTTCCCGGCCTTCGAGCGGGGTCATGATGGCACCCAGACAGCGATGTGTCCCAATAACTGAAGGCATGCGGGAGTCGCGCGATCGGGAGGTGTCTAAGATGTCCGGGTTGTCAGATTTTCCTGGTCCCCGGTTGCCGGGTAGAACTCACCGAGTACGCAGAATGATTCAGCCGGGTGGGTTGGTGAGCAGCATAGACAGCCAGATAACGAACCGTTAGTGGCTTCGCTCCCTGGTGTAGCAACAGATGTCCAGAAGAGAACGGCGAGCGGGGCAGTCGGGGAGAATCTCCAATGCTTGGGAGGCAGTATCGCAATACTGCTGAATCACCGCATAGCAATCTTCGATGATGCTTGAATTGTTGATCATGTCCAAAGCTTGCTGGAGTTTACCATCCCGTTCTCGGTCCTTAAATAAGTCCAAGATTGGATTATCGTCGGGATAGAGCTCCAACAGCTTGATAGTGGGCAGGGTCAACACGCCCTGCAGCAAGTCGTTGCCTACAGGCTTACCCATCTCTAGGGCGCTTCCTTGCACGTCCAATAGGTCGTCAACAATCTGGAAGGCCATGCCAATGTTATGTCCATAACTACGCAAGGCCTGAATTTGAGGCTCCGGAGCTCCACCCAAGATAGCACCTGTCTCTGCGGAGGTGCGAAACAAGGAGGCCGTCTTTTGGTAGATGCGCTCTTCATAGAGTTTTCGGGCTTGCTCGGCATCGAAGGCGCTGAAATACTCTATAAGTTGCCCGCTGGCCAGGTCCATGATTGTTTCGGAAAACCGGCGAATGACCCTTACGTTTCCCGTGTCGCAAACAAATGTGGCCGAGGTAGCGAACACATAGTCGCCAAACAGGACGGCAACATTTTGCCCGTAAAGGTGGCTGACGGTGGCTTTGCCTCGCCTGAGGTCCGAATTATCCACCGTATCGTCGTGGATCAGCGTAGCAACATGGAGCAATTCCACAGCCGCCGCCATTGTGATGGGGTTCTCCGGCTCGTGTTCGTAGAAGGCAGAAGCCAACAGAGTGATGGCAGGGCGGACCCGTTTACCACCGTTGGTCATAACGTAGTCTAGCAGGGGTTCTAGGTGGGGTCTCTCGGTTCGGGCCAGTCCGCGGAGCCTATCTTCAACCAGCCTCAACCTGTCGCGAATCGGAGCGTAAATAGATACTATCTGCTCATCCAATCCTTTGAGCAAGCTGCCCCCTATGCCACGCCAAGGCCAAGGCGCTGAACTTCTTCTTCCACAATCTGCGGGTCCAATTTGGTATACAGGGGTGCCGGGCTTCGCAAACTCTTGCCTCCGGCAACCCCATCAATCAGTTTGTCGAAGTCCCACTCCTCTTCTTCCAACAGCCCATCAAAACCAAGGAACTCATGCAGCTTTTGGGAACTGAACGGCAGGAAAGGATATAAAGCGACCTTCAGGCAATTTATCGTTGCGATGGACACCCACAAGGCTGTTGCCGCCGCCTGCCGATCAATCTTTATCGACTTCCATGGAGCGGTAGCGTCGAGGTAGCGGTTCGTTTCTTGGGCTAGAGAGAATGCGGCACCGATAGCTGCTTTGAAGTGACAATCATAGAGGTTTCGGTCCACCGTCGCCAAAGTCTCCCGTGCTTTGTCCAATTGTGCTTGGTCTGCTTCGCTGAGGGGTCCCGGCGTGGGAATCGCGCCGTCGAAATTCTTGTAGGTGAACGACAATACCCGGTTTATCAGGTTTCCGTATGTTGCCACCAATTCATCATTATTGCGGCGGACAAACTCCGCCCAAGAGAAATCCGCATCGCCGGACTCGGGCATGTTGGCAGCCAGCAAGTACCGGAGGGGGTCAGGATCGTACCGGGACAAGAAATCCGGCACCCACACCGCCCAGTTCTGACTAGTGGAAAACTTGCGGTTCTCCAGGCTGAGGAACTCGTTGGCTGGGACATTAAATGGCAGATTGAGGCCACCACCATAGCCCATGAGCATGGCCGGCCAGATGATCGAGTGGAATGGGATATTGTCCTTGCCGATGAAATAATAGGACTTGGTGTCCGGGTCTTTCCAAAAATCTTCCCACTTGACCGAGGCTCCGTTGTTCTTGGACCATTCCACCGCTGCCGACAGATAGCCGATAACCGCTTCGAACCAGACGTAGATTCGCTTGTCGTCCCAACCTTCGACGGGCACGGGAACACCCCAAGTCAGGTCCCTGGTGATCGCCCGGTCTTTGAGCCCATCTTCCAGGAAACGACGGGTAAAATTGAGGACATTGGGCCGCCAATGGGTCTGGTTGTTGACCCATTCCAGAAGGGGTTGCTCGAAAGCGGAGAGCTTCAGGAAGAAATGTTCCGACTGGCGGAACCCTGGAGTGCTGCCGCAGAGGGCGCAACGGGGCGACACCAAGTCTTGAGGGTCCAACGTACGACCACAGTTATCGCATTGGTCTCCTCTCGCCCTGTCGTGACCGCAATGGGGGCATACTCCTTCAACATATCGGTCGGGCAGGAAACGGTCGCAATCCTGGCAGTAGGCCAAGAGCATGGTATCGGCGTAAATGTACCCCTTTTCTTTCAAAGACAGGAAAATGTCGTGGACGACCTCTTGGTGATTTTGGGTATGGGTTGTGGTAAATAGGTCGAACGATATGCCCAGTTGCTCCCAAGTCTGCAGGAATTGGGCGTGATAACGTTCCAATACCTCGTTGGGGGTCACGCCTTCCTGCTCGGCGCGCACCGTAATTGGGGTACCATGGCTGTCGCTGCCCGACACCATCAGTACTTGATTACCCTTAATGCGGTGGTACCTGGCGAAAACGTCTGCGGCCAAATAGCAACCGGCCACGTGACCTAAGTGAAGAGGGCCGTTGGCGTAGGGCCACGCCGCAGCCACAAAAATGCGTTCCGGCAAAGGTGATGTCCTTAATTAAAATTTGCAGTAGAAACTATCATCTTTCAGGCGTGAAAAACGTTGATTTTGAAGTACGTTAATTCTACCACAAACACGCTGCCTGGAGACACTTGGTCCGGGCTGCCGGGCTTGAACGAGCGGCCAAGCAATAGCTAGGCGACTTTCTCAAATCCGGTACAAGGAGAGCGCGCGCCGCTAACCTGCCTGTATTGCCGGAGGGAACACCGAATCCATCAACGACGATCCACCATCCACTACGATGGTTTGGCCCGTGATCCAGCTCGCCTCTTCCGCGCAAAAGAGCGAAACTGCGTTCTCGATGTCCGCAGGAGTCCCCAACCGGCCCATAGGGGTCCATTGGCCCTCGTGCCAATCTTTAATTAACTGGAACACCTCCGGCGGCAAGCCGCTCAGAACACTGTCGTCGGTGGCGCCCGGGCTGATTGCATTAACCGTGATGCCTCGTTTGGCCAGCGCCACAGCGAAATACCGGCAGAGAGACACCGTGGCTCCTTGGGCAGAGCCCATCGCGACCCAGAGCTGCCAGCTTCCAAATTGGCCCCCCGGAGCATAGACGATAGCTATGATTCTGCCTCCTTCGCCCATCAGGCGGGCCGACTCTTGGACGCCGCACAGGAAGGCCTTGGCCTGAGAATTGATGGCCATGTCCCACTTTTCCAGGGTGATTTCCATTGGGGCCTGGTAGAAGAGTGGCATCTCGGGCCGCGCGTTACTGACGAAGATGTCCAGCTTTCCAAACTCGGCCTGAACTTTACTGAACATACGGTTGATTTCTTCGGGTTTGGAAACGTCGGCTTGGACTACAAAACCATCAGCACCGTTCTCCCTAACTCTAGCCAGCGTATCGTAGGCCGCAGCCTCATTTTGGTAATAGTTAATCGCTACGTTCACGCCGCTCCGCGACAGTTTCAGCGCGATACCACGTCCGATACCACGCGAGCTTCCGGTAATTAAGGCATGCTTTCCTTGCAATGTCATTACTACCTCCGTCCATCATTCCGTATGTATTTCGAGCATACAAGCTCCGACTTCGCAATAATTGCGGCAGATTACAATATTATGAAATGGACTATCAATAAACCTAACTCTTCACCAGAGCTTGAGCACTTGCCACTGGCCTCTGGCGGGTGAGGATTGAAATGTCGAAACCCTAAATTAGAGTTACGCTCGTGTGCGCCATTCCTATATCGGGTGTAAAATTGGCGGAAACGCGATAGGATCTGCGCCAAACCTCTATTGCTGAACTGGCCTCGCTGAAAGCGCCCTGTTCATCTGTTGTCCTTTGCTGGACGATGCCATGATTAATGTGTTGAACAACTGTGCGTCAAGAGGTGACGGAGAACAATGCCGAAGAGGGTGCTTATAAACGCTTTTTCAATGAACTGCGTCTCCCATATTCAGCAGGGTTTGTGGGTGCGAGACGACACCCGCCAGCTTGAGTACACGCGGTTAGACCCTTGGGTGGAGTTAGCTCAAATTTTAGAGAAGGGCCGTTTCGACGCACTGTTTCTGGCAGATGTCGTGGGCGTCTACGACACCTACCTAGGCGGTCCGGAGACATCCATCGCCGAGGGAATGCAGATTCCGGTTAACGACCCAGCGTTGTTAATCCCCGCCATGGCACACGCTACCGAAAATCTTGGATTCGCGTTCACCAGTTCCGTGCTGCAGACTCATCCCTTCGCTTTTGCCCGACAGGTGTCGACCCTGGACCATCTGACCCAAGGCCGGGTGGGGTGGAACATCGTGACATCCTATCTGCCAAACGCCGGAGCGAATTTCGGTTTCGGTGGGTTACCCTCCCATGACGATCGCTACGATCTTGCGGACGAGTACCTGGATGTGACCTATAAACTTTGGGAGGGCAGTTGGGAAGACGATGCGGTGTTGCGCGATACACAGCGTGGCATCTACGCCGATTCGGCCAAGATTCACCCGATCAACCACATCGGCAAGCATTATGAGGTCGCCGGGCCGCACCTATCCGAGCCATCCCCCCAGCGGACGCCCCTGCTTTTTCAGGCAGGTTCTTCAACCCGGGGACGGCGCTTTGCCGCCAAACACGCTGAGTGCGTTTTTATTGTCGAATCCCGGGAGAGCTTGAACGGACCGGCAAGCGTTATCACCGATATTCGAGCGCAAGCAACACGCCAAGGCCGACGTCCTGAGGATGTCCTGTTCTTCCAGGGGCTGTCTCCCATGGTCGGAGGAACCGAGGCGGAGGCCAAGGCCAAAGAGGCGGAATACCTGGAGCAGTTCAGCACCGAAGGCTCCCTTGCTCATTTAAGTGGCAGCGTGGGAGTGGATTTGGGAGCAATCGAGCTGGATCAGCCGCTGAAAACGATCGATTTTCAGGCCATGCGGGGCTTCGTAAAGACGCTAATCGAGTCTGCGCCGGACAAGACCCGAACATTTCGAGATTTGATCCGGACGCGGCTGGCGGGTCAGTTTCTTACCGAGGCGCCCGAGCAGATCGCCGACGCTTTACAGACCTGGCAGGACGCCGGAGTGGACGGGTTCAACCTTGTTTATTCGGTCACGCCCGGCACATTTGTGGACTTCATAGATGGGGTGGTGCCTATCCTACAAGCGCGAGGCCTTATGCAGCGGGAATACACACCCGGTCCGCTGCGGCAGAAGATATTCGGAGACGCGAAGCTGCCGGAGCGTCATACTGCTGCGACCCATCGCTGGCACGGAGTCGGCTAAGCTATTACTCGGCTGCTCCTGAACTCTGGCCGTTGTGTACAATCTGGTGCGATCGTTGTTGATCAATTTGGCTCGAGGGGCTGGGCGGTAGGGTTCTGCTATACTTACCACAATTCCTAGCTGGTGGTTTACATACAATCGGATCATATCCAACCAGAATCCAGGTAACTAAAATTTTGCGAGGAATCGACACCATGACCTCCCAGAACAAAAGAGGAACCGTGTCTCTGCGTCAAATAAATGGCTCTGCCCGGTACAAAATGGTTAGGGTTGACTTGGGAACAGAGTCTTCGTTTACAACATTTCCCACCACCGTGAAAGTGGGTGACGCCAACTATTTCTTGGTGCGCAACAAGGCTAGTTATAAGTTGTTGTCCACGTTATGTCCGCATCAAGGAGGAGAGGTGATGGACGAGGGAGACGAGCAGTTCGTTTGCGATGGCCACGGCTGGCTATACGAAAAAACCGACGGCGCTTGCACGGGGCGTCCGGATTTCCGCCTGAAAGCGTTCTTAGTTACAGTACAAGAAAACCGGCTTATCGCTTTGGTGCCCGACGAGTAACCAAGGCTTGGGGTCAAAATCCACAGAGTTGCGCTTAGACTACTTTCGTTTCACGATGGTGACACTCCCAACGTAAGTCGGAAAAATTAGAGGCCCCACCTTGCAAGGTGGGGCCTCTTTTATGATCCGAACGCCACGGCGTTGGCCGTCTCTCACTAGGTGAGACTAACCGACCATATCGTAGCTACGCAGGAGCTTCCCCGGGAGTGCGTTGGTGCATTCGTTATCGACAAAAGTAACCGTGCCGTTTACGATTATGTAACGCATGCCCGTTGGCTTCTGGACCAACCGTTTCTCCCCGCCTGGGAAGTCGTTCTCGAACCGCGGCTTATCGTAGAGAAGCCCCAACTCGTCCATGTTGTAAACCATAACATCCGCGTAGTCTCCAACACGCAAGGTGCCCCGGTTCTTCATGTCCGAGAACCAAGCAGGCAATGCGCTCATCTTTTGATGTGCTTGTTCCAAGGTCATGAGGCCCTCGTCCCGCACCCAATGGGCCAGGAAATAGACCGGCCACACGCTGTTAACCAAGAACCTGGTGTGAGCGCCGCCATCCGAAACCGAAATGTGGACCGCAGGATTGGATAAGGTTGCAGCAGTAGCGTCGTCAGCTTGGCCGCCAGCGGGGTGGGCGAATTCGGTCTCCAGGTCTTCGTCCAAGGCGAGATCAATGAAGGCGTCCAAGGGATGCTTGCCCTCGGCTACGGCAATGTCCGCAATGGACAGACCTTCGTATTGGAGGTTGCGTTCCAAGGCCACCTGTACTACTTGGACTTGCGTCCAGTCGGTCCTCGGATGAGGGCGGTCCAGAACGTCCTGTTTCATGCCAATCCTGATGCCTTCTTCCGACAGCTTGGCTATCCTTTCTTCTTTACTACCTACCAGTGGCTGCACCCAGTTGGGCATGTAATCGAACAGGTTGTACTCGGACAATTTGAATTCGGCTATGGTAGGCACCGCCCCTTGCTGCGCAAGAATGGGCAACCCTTCCGCTCGCATCTCTTTCAGCCACTCGTAGCCTTCTTGGTCCCCCAAAACCACATGAAGGGGTCGACCGCTCATTCGGACCATTTCGGCCAGCATGTCCCGCTGTTCCGGCCGGTTATCGGAGATTCCGATGGTCCAACCAATTTGGCCGACACCGAACTCGCTCATTACCTGGGCCAGAGCCAAGAACTCTTCATTGGAAGCGACATGGCTGGGCAGCCAACTGCCGTCTTCGGGGCGGTCCTCCAAGTTCTTATCTGCGGATATCCCAAATGCGCCAGCCTTCATCGAATCGTGAAGAATCTGTTTCATCTGGTTCAACTCGGCCTCGGTGACTGATGTTCGTTCCCGGGCCGGAATCATGCCCAGAACGTATCCTCGCAGAGGCGAAAAGGGCACCAACGCTCCCACGTTTACGCCGAGGCCCTGCTTATCTAGGCTGTCCATATATTCAGGGAAGGTCTCCCAGTCCCAACGCATTCCCTGTCGCATGGACTCCAGAGGGATCGCTTCGATGCGGTTCATCATCCGCATGTTCAAATCCCGGTCTTCCGGCCGTGTGGGGGCGAAACCGAATCCGCACTGGCCTACCGTCAAGGAAGTTACTCCGAACCATCCTGACAACGAGGCGTAGGGGTCCCAATTGAGTTGCGCATCATAGTGGGTGTGAAGGTCTATGGCGCCGGGGGCTACGATGCAGCCGCTGGCGTCCAACTCTTTGGCTCCAGCAGCGTTGATTCTGCCACTGATCATGGCCACGCGACCGTTCTTAATGCCTAGGTCGGCGCGAACCCTAGGCAGGCCGGTGCCGTCAACTACGGTTCCACCACGTATCACCAAATCAAATTCTGGCATTCGTATACCTCCGATAATCCGAATTTTCCTGTAAACCGAACCTACTTCGTACGATATTATGACCGGAGTATACTTCAGCTTGCGGATGCGCGGCAACTATTCTGGCATGTAAAACCGATTCCAGAACCCAACGTTGATTCCCTCGCAAAAAGGCCTGTTTGAGATGAACCCTGGCGTGCGAAGGGGCCTGGAAGGGAGGAGGCCACGGGATGCCGGCTGCTGGCCTCACCGCACCATCTGCCGCGCTCAGGACAAGCGTGATCCCCTTGCGGTACCCCTTCCGTGGCTCAGGGCACCCGGTGGAAGCTGTGGAGCGGCGCCCTCATGCGGCCGTGACCGCAGGTGCCGTCCCGACCGCCCGCTGAGCCGTGTTCTCCATCTCCACCAGGCGTGCATGGACCATCCGCTTGAAGTTGCACGCCAACGCCTTCAGGTAGACGGCAAGCCGCACCCGACGGCCCCCTCGCACCCGCAAGCGCCCAAGCCCGTGGGCGCGCTTCAGCTCGGAGTTCGTTCCCTCGATCCCGGCCCTTATGGCATACCGCTTGCGCCACTCCTCGGTGGCCTCGGCCCTCCGGCGCCGCTCGATGTTCACCTTCACCAGGTCCGCCTTGAGGACGTAGGCCCCCGCACGCCGGTCCAGCTTCACTGGGCAACGGGACCGCAAGGGGCAGGGCTCGCATGTTGTCCTGGCAAAGTGGACCTCTACCCGCTCCGGCGCATCCTCCAACTCGTGCTCCTCGATGGACGGGTGGCCGGCGGGGCACACCGTGGCCTGCTCCCCTGTGACGTCGATCTGAAAGTCCGCGGCGGTGAGCGGCGGTGGTCCGTCACCCTCTCCTTCGTGCGAGTTCCCCGGCGCCGACCCCGCCACCGGGCTCACCAGTTCCGTTCCCCGGCGCGAGGCTTCGAAGGCATTGCGGCCCGACCCCTACGCCGTGTCGGCGAAGAGCTCGTCCGGTCGGACCTTCCGCTCCGCGAGCCCGTCAACGACCGGCACGCTCACGTCGGTGTCGCTCCCACTCGAGGGGGTCACCTCCACGTGGGTGATGAGCTGGGTGGCGTTCTCCTCGTGGCAGGTCTCCGCCACCTGCACCTCGTACCCCTTCCCCTTGTGGCCGCTGTAGGTCACATCCGGGTCGTGGGGCGATTGCAGCGAGTCGGCGGACACCTGCTTCGGGTCCTTCAAGGCCACGGGCACCTTGCATTCCCCAGCATCGTCGTCATCGTCCCTGGGGCGCCCGTCCCGGTGTTTGCCCACATGGCACTGCTCCCGCAGCAGCCGCTCCAGCAGCCGGTACTCCTCCAGCTGGGCAGCAGTCGTGCCATGGAACCGGTCCACCAGCCGGTAGAGGTCCCGGGCACAGACCGAAAGGCGTCGCCGACCCTCCCCCGTGCGGGCGTCCTCGTAGTGGGTCGCCTCGTCTTCTTCCTTCAAATAGCGCCCTAGGAGGCCCTCCGGAACCCCAGGGCGAAGCTCTGGGTGCTCCCAGCGCAAGGCCCGCAGGAACAACCGCATCGTCTCACAGAACAGGCCCAGCCGGGTGAGTGTGGCGATGTTGCTCATGATGTGGGTGGAGTCCAGCCGTTGCTTTCCGGTGCGTATGCCCAGCGCCTGGATGATCCGGTCCGTGGTCTCCTGGAAAGCCAGCCGGCCACCGTCGTGCTGCATCAGGCGAACTCGGAAGTTGTGGAGGGTCTTCTGGGGCAGGTGGGTCTCCTCGATGTCCAGCCGCAGGGCGTGGTGCCAGAGCAGGTTGAACTCTAGTTGTTCCAGAGCTTCATCGTCGGTGAGGTTGAACATCTCTTTGAGGAGGTGGACCCCGAGGACGGTCTGCACCGCCCGGTTGGGACGGCCGTTGTCCACGCAGTACATGGGAGCAAAGCGCTCCTCGTCAATCAGGGGGAGCGCCTCGTTTCGGAAAACCTCGGCCCAACTTCTCTCCAGACGCTTAGCCTTCTTCGGCGTCACCAGGAACTGGGACTGCCAGAGGCTCTCTTGCGGGTCTCGTATTCGGAACATCCTCCCCTCCCTCGGCCAGGCGCTGCCCCAACGCCCTTTCCCCACATTATCCTCCCATTGCCCCCGGAGGACGAGGGGTTTTTACGAGGGAATCAACCTTTGTCGACCCTCACATTGACCATCCCTGTTTACCAGTAATGGAGGCAACAATATCCATTGGCTGCCTGTCTCTGGTACGCTTGTTCAAGATTGGCGGGTGGACGAGAGACTTTCTAGGCGCGCAAGCTTAGCCCTCGGCCAGTTGATAAAATACACAGCGAGTAAAAGCATGGTCTGGTTAAAAATCCGTTCGTCCTGAGTCCGTCGCAAGATTGCTCCTTAATTGATTCATGCGAGGCATCCATGCGTATGGATGCTCTTCGACAAGCTCCCTGCTCACGGGTTACCGCCCTCCGCAGTGATTCATATGGCGGTCCAAGAAGACCACCCGTCGTTGACACGCTAACCCTTGGACTGTTACGATCCTCTGGTTAAAAATTTTACGAAACCCGCAATGATTGGGAGTAGTAGGAACGGTCTGTCTCAGAGAGCCGGCGGTTGGTGCAAGCCGGTGACGGATACCTTCCGAACTCGCCCCGGAGCGGCCAGCCTGAACGCTTTTAGCTTGATCTCGCTTAGTCGATTTAGGTTAATAGTATTAGGGTGCGGCGGTTTGGCACCGTTAAAAGTCTCCGAGCTGTTCCGACATTACAGTCGACAAGCTTTCTATCTAAACTTAGATAGCCAGCGACTGGACGCTGATAGCAATGATGCCGGAAAAGAAGGGTGGTACCGCGGGAAATTTATGCCCGTCCCTTCAGGGGGCGGGTTTTTTGTTGGCCAAAATTAGGGAGCAGAGATGGCACCAACTGGGGCATTAACCGGCGCGGAGATAGTTTGTGAAAGCCTCCTCAAAGAGGGGGTGGATGTGCTTTTCGGCCTCCCGGGGGGCGCAGTCCTGCCGCTCTACGGAGCATTGTCCAAATACCCTCAGCTTCGTCACGTCTTGGTGCGGCACGAACAAGGCGCCGCCATGGCTGCCGACGGCTACGCCCGGGCGAGCGGCAAGGTCGGTGTGTGCGTTGCCACATCCGGTCCGGGCGCTACCAACCTGATCACCGGAATTGCCGGCGCCATGATGGACTCTGTCCCTATGGTTGCCATCACCGGTCAGGTCGCGAGGCCCGCCATTGGCCGGGACGCTTTTCAGGAAACCGACGTTACGGGCATTACCCTGCCCATCACCAAGCACAGTTATCTGGTGATGGACGTGGCCGACGTCGCTTCCTCTATAAAAGAAGCATTCCACATTGCCCGGACCGGAAGACCAGGGCCGGTATTGGTGGATATTCCCAGAGACGTGCTATTGGGTGAGAAAACGGAGTTCTTGTGGCCGGACCAGGTAGACTTGCCCGGTTACCATCCGCCTACTTTCGCAGACTCAGAACTGGTATCTCAAGCTGCGGAATTGATCAATCAAGCGAAAAAGCCTGTAATTATCAGCGGCCACGGTGTTCTAATATCCCAGGCCGCTCCGGAACTGCTGGACCTTGCCGAAAAGACCCAGATACCCGTGGTTTTGACTCTGTTGGGAATCAGTTCCTTTCCCACCGGCCACATCCTAGACATGGGGATGGCCGGGATGCATGGCATGGCCCACGCAAGCCTGGCGATAGACGAAGCGGACTTGCTCATTTCCCTGGGCATGCGCTTTGATGACCGGGTGACGGGTAGTTTGAAGGATTTCGCTCCCAACGCGAAGATTATTCACGTCGACATAGACCCATCAGAGCTTGGTAAGAACAGGAAACCCGACGTAGGGTTGGTGGGCGACCTAAAGTGCGTCCTGCAACAATTGATCCCCCAAGTGACTCCCAATGTCCACATAGACTGGCTTCGCCATATAGACAATTTGCGTGGCGAACACCCGCCAGGCCAAATACGGGAGACGGGAGACCTCCTGCCCCAGCATGTTTTGAAGGAGCTTTCCCGAGTGACAAAGGGAGAGTCCATCATAGTGACCGGAGTCGGGCAGCACCAAATGTGGGCCGCTCAATTCTGTAATTTCCAAGAACCGAATACGTTGATCACTTCCGGGGGCCACGGCTCCATGGGGTTCGAAGTGCCCGCCGCCATTGGGGCGAAGTTTGGGCGTCCCGAAAAAACGGTGTGGTCCATTGCGGGGGACGGTGGCTTTCAAATGACTATGTGCGACCTAGCCACTGCGGTTGAGAACAATATTGACGTGAAATTCGCCATCCTGAACAATGGCAGCCTGGGGATGGTTTACCAATTGCAGGACCTATTTTTCGAAAAGGATTATTTCGCCACCGTTTACTCAGGGAACCCGGACTTTGTAAAGCTGGCGGAAGCCTACGGAATCACCGGAATCCGGGTGACAGAACAAGGCCAAGTGGCCGACGCAATTCAACAGGCCCTGGAAGTTCCCGGTCCGGTGATTATCGATTTCGTGGTCAAGGAAGTTGATAACGTCTATCCAATGATTCCGTCGGGCCAGTCGGTTAACCAGATGCTGGAAGAACCCACACTGAACCGCACAGATTAACAAGAATATCAGGGACACGTGTCAAAGGCAGGAAAAAGCAGACTAATGAGCCAAAACGGACCACAACATACCTTGGTAGCGCTGGTCCAGGACCGGCCTGGAGTGTTGACTAGGGTGGCCAGCATGTTCCGGCGGCGTGGCTACAACATCGCCAGCTTGGCAGTGGGCAAGAGCGAGCAACAAGGCTTGTCCCGCATGACGGTGGTGGTGAACGGCGACGAAGACACTGTGGCCCAGGTGACCAAGCAGTTGGACAAGTTGATCGAAGTAATCCGGGTCTCCAATATCTCCCTTGAAGAGATAGTGGTCCGGGAGTTGGCCCTGATCAAGGTCAGCAGCACCACCGCAGACCGAGGAGAGATCATCCAGATCGTCAACTTGTTCCGGGCCAACATAGTGGACGTGGGAACCCATTCTATGGTTATCGAGATAACCGGCGAGGAAGACAAAATACAAGCACTGTACAACCTGTTGGAGCCCTTTGGTATCTTGGAGATGCTCCGCACCGGAAGGGTGGCCATGGTCCGAGGCCAGTCCGATGGCCGAGTCAGTGACAGTGTCGGGATCGACCTGTACGGGGCCGGAAATGGAAACGGACATGGTCAGATTAGACCAGCTTAGAACTTGCCAAACGATAACTTGGGCTTAACCCTGAACTTTCCGAATAAAAGGCAGTATAGACAAACTGCGCAAAATCTTATTAATAAAGGTTAGATTGCAATGGTAAATGTGTACTACGACAAGGACGCAGACTTGGGGTTATTGGCCGATAAGACCATCGGAATCGTAGGTTACGGTAGCCAGGGCCATGCCCACGCACTGAACCTCCACGACAACGGCCAAAAGGTTTTGGTGGGCCTCTATCCGGAAAGCCGCAGCCGGGCCGTGGCCGAGGCGGCGGGACTGGAAGTGGTGGACGTACCCGAGGTTGCCCGGCGGGCCGATATACTGATGGTGCTAATCCCCGACCATGTCCAAGGGCGCATCTACCGGGAAGAAATAGCGCCTAATCTGCGCCCCGGAAGCGCCCTGATGGTCGCCCACGGCTTCAGCATCCACTACCGGGAAATAGTACCTGCGGACACCATCGACGTTATGATGTGTGCCCCAAAGGCGCCGGGACACCGGATGCGGGAGTTGTTCGTGGAAGGTGTCGGTGTGCCCAGCCTGCTGGCGGTTCACCATGACGCCACCGGAAACGCCAAGCAGCTCGGCTTGGCCTACGCCAAAGGCGTGGGCTGCACGGGCGCCGGGGTTTTGGAAACAACCATAAAAGACGAAACCGAGAGCGACCTGTTCGGCGAACAGACGATCCTCTGCGGCGGCGTGACATCCCTGGTTCAGGCTGCGTTCGAAACCCTGGTGGAGGGCGGCTATCCCCCCGAAATCGCATTCTTTGAGTGCCTGCATGAACTCAAGATGATCGTCGACCTGATGTATCAGGGCGGCTTCAGCTACATGCGCTACTCGGTTAGCGACACTGCCGAATACGGCGACCTAACCCGGGGCCCCAGAGTAATCGATGAGCATGTTCGGGAAAACATGCGCGCCATCCTGAAAGAAATCCAAGACGGCACCTTCGCCCGGGAGTGGATCGCAGAGAACGATGAAGGGCGGCCAAGGTTCACACCATTGCGGGAGCAAGCCCGGAGCAGTCAGATTGAGGACGTGGGCAAGCGCCTCAGAAGCATGATGCCCTGGATGGACCCCAAAGAAGTATAGGCACCTAGCACTGGGGATATCGGGCCTTAAATCACGGATAAACGCCTGGTAATTCGACAAGAAATCTGGGGAGCAAAATCATGATGTTGGAGACGTTGAGTGTAGTCCACCATCGCATACTGGTCCTGGCCGGGCTGGATGCGGTGGACTACGTGACCCTGGCAACTCCTTCCCAAAAATAAAAGGAGCCTTTACGATCCAAGGGTTCTCATTCGGAATTGGCGTGAGACCCAGGGTCGGTTTAATCGACCTGTGTGGGCTTCACCCTAGATCCGGTACAGAGGACCCGTTAAATTCGGGTGACACCCTGAAACTGGTTCAGGAAGACCCGTCAACTATGTAATAAGGGAAGGTATAACGAAAATGGCTGACAAGAAAGTGTTATTTCTAGACACCACTCTCCGGGATGGAGAACAGTCCGCTGGCATCGGCATGACCGGCGATGAAAAGATGGAAATCGCCAAACAGCTACAGCGAATGAGAGTCGATGTCATTGAAGCCGGGTTCGCTGCCAGTTCTCCCGGAGATTTCTTGGCCGTAACCAACATCGCCAAAGAAGTCAATGGCCCAATCATCGCTTCTTTGGCTCGTGCGGTGGACGACGACGTGGACAAAGCATGGGGGGCAGTCCAGCATTCGGCTAGGCCCCGAATCCATGTGTTCCTCTCTTCGTCGGAGATTCACCAGATGCACCAGTTGCGCAAGAACCGGGAAGAAGTTATGGATATGGCGGTGCGCAGCGTCGAACGGGCCAAAGGATACTGCTCCGACGTTGAATTTTCTCCCATGGACGCCACACGCACCAACAAAGATTACCTTTTCCACATGCTGGAAGAAGTGATACGGGCCGGTGCGACGACCATCAACATCGCCGACACGGTTGGATATGCCATCCCATCCTCTGGGGACTTTGTCCGGCTGTTGAACGAAATACAAGAAAAAGTGAACGGCATTGACAAGGTAACCCTCAGCGTTCATTGCCATAACGACTTGGGCTTGGCGGTGGCCAACAGCCTGGCCGCCATCGAAGCCGGAGCGGGGCAGGTGGAGGGTTGCATCAATGGCATCGGCGAGCGGGCCGGAAACGCCTCCCTGGAAGAAATCATCATGGCCTTAGACACCCGGAATGACTTCTTCGGCGTCGAAATGTCCGTGGACACCACCCAGATTTACCCGGCCAGCCGCATGGTCAGCCGCGTGACCGGAATGGCGGTGCAGTCGAATAAGGCCATAGTGGGGGAGAACGCTTTCCGCCACGCTTCTGGCATCCACCAAGACGGTGTGTTGAAGAACCGGTCCACCTACGAAGTGATGCAGCCCGAGCGGGTGGGAGTTCCAGGCAATGCGATGGTGTTGGGGAAGCTCAGCGGCAGGGCCGGATTACAATCCCGGCTGGAAGCCTTGGGCTATCACCTGAACCGGGAAGAAATAAGCAACGTTTTCGAGTCCTTCAAGGTTTTGGCGGACAAGAAACGAGAGGTCACCGACCAGGACCTTGAAATCCTAATGGATGAAGAGAAGCGAGAGGCAGGGGAGACAATTTCCTACACGCTGGACCACGTACAATTCAGCGGAGGGAACCACGACATCGCCACTGCTACCGTGCGCCTAATCGGCCCGGAACAAGAACTTAAGACCGACGCATCCACAGGCAACGGGCCGGTGGACGCTATATGCAACGCCATCGACCGGGTTGTGGGCTGTTCCGCCAAGTTGGTGGATTTCAACGTACAAGCGGTCACCGAGGGCATCGATTCGCAAGCCACGGTTACCATGAGAATCGAAAACAACGGTCAGACCTACACCGGCCGGGGAGCCGACACGGATACCTTGGTGGCCAGCGCCAAGGCCTACCTGAGCGCAGTCAATCGCATGCTGTCGGCAGACGAGTCGGCATCATTGCCAGCAGTGGGCAGCACCCCGGACTAACGGAACAGTCGCTGACTATAGTGTTAAAAAGGGAGTCCCGACGAAATCGGGACTCCCTTTTTATTTACTCAGGTCATCCGTGAGCTTGAAGCTACAGCGAAAGGCGACGTTGTCGGTACGGCGGACGAAATCCCCCTTGATCCCCCTTTGCAAAGGGGGAGATGTTGTCACTGGCAAGCCAATCGCTCCCCTTTCGCGATTGGGGGGTTGGGCGCATTTTCTCGTCAGCTAGCGAATATGTATAGGGGAAACGGCACACCCACGTTAGTCGCCCTTAAAGCATCTTCATCTGAAAACCCGTATCGACGATGCGTCCCTTTGCATTAAGGTGAACGGCCGGATAACCCTTCGACCGCAGGTGGGCGGCCAATTCGGGGAAGCCGTTTACTGTATAAACCTGTTTGGGCTTGACCATGCCAACATATTCCACGAGCTCGTTGAAATCGGCGTGGTCGCTAAAGGGCAGGCTGCTATCCGCCCGCCGTCCCCATGGTTGGCCCCCCGTGGCAGCCCAACCGGTCAACTCCATGAACCGTAAGCCCCGTATTCCGTCCAACCCATGCTGGCTTTTCCTGCCCGGCGGGCAAATAAGAACCTGTCCTTCGGGCCAGCTTCCATCAAAACACCGGAAGCTTCCGTTGCTAGTCCCATTTCCGGTTCCGTTGTTAGTTCCGTCGCTGGCTCCGTTGTTGGTTCCTGTTTCGCCTCTGGTGTGCCTTCCCGGAAAGATTACGCCTCCTTCCTCGTAAATGCGGGCTATCCGGTAGACGCTCTCCTCAACCGCAACATCAAAGCCTTCCCCCAAAAGTAAATGCAGCAATTCCTGGGACTTGCCCAAGCGCCAAAGTTGAATCACCGGTTTGCTTCCCTTGGAAATCCAAGAACGCAAAATGTGAAAAGCGTTGGCTATCACCTGCTCTTGGGGAGGAAAAGTGTATTCGGGTTTGCCATACGTCGATTCCATGACCAGAATGTCGCAGGCAACAGGCTCCAAGGGTTCGTTGGTTGGACTCGAGCGGACCTTGATATCACCGGTATAGAGCAGCTTGACGCCTGTGGATTTGGACTCCACCAGCGCCTGGGCCGAGCCCAAACAATGCCCAGCCGGATAGAGGGTAAGGGTGTAGTCGTTGGTCTCCAGCGGTTCGTGGTATTCCAAGTAAACGGGCGAGGATTTTTCCAAGTAGTCGGATAGCAACAGTCCGGTATTCCGAGTTAGAACGGGACGGGAGTGGCGAGCGGTATGATCGGAGTGGGCATGGGAGATCAGACCAAAGTCCCGGCGGCGGAGGGAGTCCAACCATAAATCAAATTCGGGAAGGTAGACTCCCCGGTTGAAACCTACTTCCAAGTTTCTCCGGCCTTAGAGGGCTGATTCGAGGCGGTTCTGAGTATACCATGCCGAACCACCGCCAGGGCGGAATAAGCGGGTCTAGTTGGTAGCCAAGGATTCCTCAAAAATGAGTGCGAAAAATATATGCCCGAAAACCGGAGCCCAATCTCACAGTCGTAAGATGTCCCTGCCTGGAGTATAATCTTTCGGGTGCTAACCCGAAATTGGTAGATCTGGACCTGTGACCGGTTCCGTGACACCCGAAAATAATATTACTTAGGAGGAAACATGCCAGCTGAAGTCGGCGATGTTGCGCCAGATTTTAAGCTTCCATCTACGGATCAAGGCGATATTTCATTAAGCGGCTACCGTGGTGAAAAGATTGTTGTCCTATCTTTCCACGTATTTGATTTCACCGGTGGTTGAACCACGGCAGCAATGACGTTCCGGCAAGCCAATGACCGGTTCGTTGAGAAGAATGCCCAGGTTCTGGGCATAAGCTGCGACTCAGTTCACTCTCACAGGGCGTGGTCTGCGTCCATGGGTGGCTTAAACTACCCCGAATTGTCTGACTTTCACCCCAAGGGCAAAGTTACGACCGAGTACGGTCTTTGGAATGAAGAGCGAGGCGCAGGTAGCCGGGCAGTTATTATCGTGGACAAAGAAGGGGTAATCCGTCACCGGGAAACCTACGAGCCTGGTATCCTCCCCAACGCCGAGGAAATCCTGGGAATCGTAGACAAGATATCCTAAAAGACTAAGTCACAGGTTAACCCAGGGTTCGCGACCCTGATAGCACAGCGGCCACCTTGATATTATTGGGTGGCCGTTGTTTTGTCCGGTCAAATTCAGCCCAGGGGAAGTTACCGGGGGAAGTCAATTGACGGGAGAACTAGCTGCCGCTCTAATTTCGGCGCTTATGAACTTAGGCCTCTATTCGATCCAGACCTCCCTTTATTTTTGGGAGCGAGGCCGCAGGTCCAGCCAAGGGCAGAAATCCTTGTTCCCTCCATATGGTACTACACCGGCAGTATTGGCGATGTCATTGGACTCACCGTGGCCCCAGCATTTGGCTTGGCGGTTTGCTGGGGTTATTACAGGTACAGCAAGTCCGTAGGGATGGATGATTGGAGCTTCACCCTTGGAGAACTAACCCACGCTGGGCGCTTCCACTTGGTGTACATTTTCTTCGGCTCGTCCGTCGCCGCCTGCGGCATCGGTTTCCTGGCTAGCGGCAACTTTGGAACCTATCTCCTGGTGGCCTTGGGAGGAGGGGGCTTTTACCTGGTGACATTCGCGCTGGACTGGCGCGTTGGCCACTACACGGCTCATAGAGAAAAATCTAACGTTCCGATGGGATGAATGTTTGGATGAACGTTTTGGCTGTTATTTGGTTGTGATCCAGACTCAAGACACGGTGACGATTCGCCGGAGAGGATCAAAAAGTAGCGGCAAAAAAATAAACGGCCGGTTTAACGGCCGTTTCTCGGTGCAGCATTGGCGCGCTACGAGTGCCTAAACGCTTAGGAAGCCCTATTTAACCGACTTTCTCAACCGACTTTCTCAATCGAATAACGGAGGGTGCCTTTGGGAACATTAATGGTTATGTTGTCGCCAACTGCTCGGTCGAGTAGGGCTTGACCCACCGGTGAAGTGGTCGAAATCTTACCGGTTGAGACGTCCGCTTCTCTGACGTCCACCAATAGGTAAACTAATTTTTTTCCGGAATCCGAATCCTTGAGGGTAACCTTGGTCCCGACTGCGGTGCGTTTGCTGGCCCTCTTGCCTTTTCCCAGGATCTCGGCATTGACCAAGCTGGCTTCCAATTCCCGGATCCTGGACTCGATAATCCCTTGGCGCTCCTTGGCTGCGTCTAGCGGTGCGTTTTCCCGGAAGTCTTTGTCTTCCATGGCCAATTTAATATCGGCAACGACACTGACCCTCTCCCCTTTTAGACCTTCCACTTGGGCCACCAGCCTATCGTAACCTTCTTGGCTCAACTGGCTGCTGGGATTGCCATCCGTTCCGGCTCGCTTGCCGCCGCCGACGGACCTCCGTCCTCTGGGAAGCCTCAAGTGCGCTGCCAAGCCGTTTTGAATCCAACCTTCATCCTTCCAATATCCCAAGAAGGATTTAACAGGGCTTAACCTCGAAACAGACTCAACACCGCCTAGACCGATGTGCTGGGCGTATTCGGCCACCTGGGCGGGAGTAACTTCCAGAACATTTCTTTCTCGCCCGCACCAAGCCACGAACCGCCCTACTTCCGAATGATCTAACGCAGCGCCTTTCCCGTTTTTCTTAGCCACCATGAACTTCGTTAAAGCTTCCGAAAGAGAAGGACCGGCTTGATCTGTCAAATCCATTACCTCCGGAGGCCAGAACGCGAGCCATAGGGTGATTACGCGTTTTCGCTTCCTTTTTGTTGCTTTGTGACGATTATCCCCAATTACAGCGCATACCGCGGCGGATGGGACAGCTGAAGAGCAAACTTTCGCAAAAGTCACCGGATAACTCCGCTGATTATAGCAGTTACCGCCCAGGATAGCAATCCAGACAGGGTGTTTGGCCGACCCTTGCAGATACGAAAACGGTTATTTGAGACCGGATTTCATGGCACTGTCAAAGGCCACATTAGTAAACGCATTCGAATCTTTCACTGGGACCTTCGAAACCTTCTTGTGAGTTAGTTTTGGACTCGCTTTCGGAGATAGTTTTGGAAGCGCCTCCTAGAAAATTCGGGTCACCCCATAATCGCTGCGGTTTTGTCTCAGCGACAGTTTAGTCATCTGGCGGATAGGTGTATACTACCGCCCGGAATATTAACGGATAGTACGGCTGAATTTTGGGCTAATTAGGCAGAGTTGCGCTAGGAACCGGGTAGATAACAAACTGCGTCAAATATAATCTGGACCGACACAATTGCCGAAACAATTGCACGGAATACGGGACAATCTTGGTTAGAGCAGATACATAAGGAGCAGGTACCATGAAAGCAGTGCAAATCGATAGTCATGGCGGACCGGAAGTAATGAAATACCGGGATGTGGCAGACCCCACTCCGGGAAGCGGAGAAGCGGTGGTGGATATTCAGGCCGTGGGCGTCAACTTTACAGATACTTACAGTCGTGCTGGGGTCAATCCCGTGGCTGGCTTGCCTTGGACTGCCGGCGTTGAGGCAGCCGGCGTAGTTCGTTCGATAGGCGAAGGAGTCACCGAAGTGAGCGTCGGGGACGAGGTGGCTTTTTGCACGGTACCCGGAACATACGCCGAGCAGGTACTTGCGCCAGCCTGGAGGCTTATCAAACGGCCAGCAGGCTTGGACGCCAAGTCCGGAGCGGCGGCAATTCTTCAAGGCATGACCGCCCACTATCTTTGCCACTCCACTTACGCTGTGCAAAAGGGTGATAAAGTGCTCGTCCATGCTGGCGCCGGGGGCACGGGCCTACTCCTGACCCAAATGGTTAAAAAGCTGGGTGGTCACGTTTTTTCCACCGTGTCGACCGAAGCGAAAGCCGAGCTTTCACGAGAATCCGGAGCCGACCAGGTGATCATCTACACCCAACAGGATTTCGCCGAGGAAATCAAGAAAGCGACCGGCGGAGAAGGCGTCCAAGTGGTCTACGACTCGGTGGGGAAGACCACTTTCGATCAGAGCTTGAGCAGCTTGGGCCGACGCGGCCATCTAGTGCTGTACGGTGCGGCCAGCGGCCCTCCGGCCGACATCAACCCCGGAATTTTGGGCCGTGGCTCCCTTTCATTAACGCGTCCCGGTTTGGGCGATTACACGGTCACCCGGGAAGAATTGGAAAAGCGCTCGGGCGATGTTTTAGGCTGGGTTAAATCCGGCGAACTCAAGCTCAGAGTAGAGCACATCTTCCCATTGTCCGACGCAGCCGAGGCTCATCGGCAACTGGAAGGACGAGCTACCACGGGAAAACTTTTGTTGATTCCATAATTGTTGACCTTTTCAGTCAACTTTCTGTATAATGGCCGTAGGCGGAAACACAGGAGGCCAGAATGGCAGAGGAAACCCTGACCAAAGAAACCGTTACCGAAGCCCTCAAAACCGTTTACGACCCTGAAATTCCGGTGAATGTTGTGGATTTAGGGCTGGTTTACGACGTTCAGGTCAACGACGAAGGTGGGATTTACGTCCAGATGACTCTGACGTTCCCCGGTTGCGGCATGGGGCCGTTCATCGCTCAGCAAGCGGAATGGGCAGTTCAGGACTTGGATGGTGCCGGCGAAGTGGAAATAGAAATGGTTTTCGACCCTCCATGGACGCCGGAGTTGATTAGCGAAGAAGCCAGATCTCAATTGGGAATTTAGCGAGTTCATAAAATGGCGACTCCTCCAGAAAGAACTGGTCCGGAAAACGCTCGGTTAGAGCAGATCAAGCGCACATGGCAACAGAAGCGCCAGATCACCGATCGATTGGCAGAAGTCCGAACCAAAATCGGCGTCTACAGCGGCAAAGGCGGTGTCGGCAAGACCACGGTATCAGTTAACCTCGCCGTCACCCTGGCGCAACAAGGCAATAAAGTAGGGCTGCTGGACGTGGACATTGATTGCCCCAACGTCACTAAGGTGTTGGGCATTTCCGACAAGCCCGATTACGTGGATGGCCAAATCATTCCATCCGAGAAATGGGGTGTTAAGGTCGTGTCAATGGCCTTCTTCCAGGAAAAAGAGGAGGAGGCAATAATCTGGCGCGGCCCAATGATTCACAATGCAATCAATCAGTTCTTGCAAGTGACCCAGTGGGGGGAGTTAGACTATTTGCTCGTAGATCTTCCCCCCGGCACTTCCGACTCTCCTTTGACCGTCATGCAGACCCTCCCCATGGACGGTTTTGTGGTGGTCAGCACCCCACAGGAATTGGCGAACATCGACGCCAAACGCTGCATCAATATGATCCGCAAGCTCAACTTGAATGTGCTAGGAGTAGTGGAAAATTATTCAGGGGAAATCTTCGGGGAAGGGGCAGGAAAGCAGTTGGCCCAAGAGGTTGACGCTCCATTCCTAGGTGCCTTGGCTTTGCGGGGCAGCTACCGGGATTCTTCGAAACCAACGGCCTTGGCCGATCCTGAAGTGGGCGAAGAGTACGCACACTTGGCGAATGGTATGCGGAAAAGTCTTGAGGAATTCTTAGATTAGCCTGACTCTCCCTTAATTAGCCTGACTCTCCCTTAATTAGCCTGACTCTCCCTTAATTTGAAGTGATACCGTCGCGGAATAAAGCGGTTGCCTGGGGCTAACAATCGTCTCCCGACATGACCCCGGTAACGGATTCCTCGGCGTGGCTATGGCCGTTCACACTTTCCGACGAACCGGTCACTTCTCCAATTCCGTTCTCAAAGCCCTCCAAGACGTGGCTCCTTACCAAGCGGCCACTTCTTCCACCCTCGGCGGTAATATTCATCAGTAACTCCACCTCCAGACTCATGGCCTCTTGGGAGTAGGCAGTCTGCTCCCCCATACGCCGGTATTTCTGGTAGCGTCGTTTCAGCAGTTTTTTCGTCGACAGCTTGCTCAGTTCAGCGATTTGCTTAGCAACTGCCGCCTGAATAATCGATGCCGCTTCCCTGGGGTTTGTGTGAGAGCCACCTTCAGGCTCGGGTATGATTTGATCGCCGATGCCCAACTCCAAGCAATCTTGGGCCGTCAGCATCAGGGCTTGGGCCGCCTCCCGGTCCAACATGTGATTAGGGAACGGGCCACCTAGGTGATGGTTCAGTGAAATAGGCGAGTAGATCGCATATTGCTGGAAGAGAATCCGGTCCGAAAGTCCCAAAGCCAGCGCACCTTCGCTGCCGCCTTCACCGATAACGACGGAAACTATGGGGATCGGGGCTTCCACCATCTGCGAGAGCGTGGTAGCTATAGCGTTCCCTATTCCTTGCTCCTCGGATTCCAGCCCGGGGTGGGCTCCTTGGGTGTCGATCAACGTAATCAGAGGTAGCTTGAAGCGCGAGGCCAGAGATATCAACCGTTGAGCCTTGCGCAGGCCGTCAGGGTAAATGTGGTACCGCTCACCCTCCAATGCTGGGCGCCGTTGCTGACCTATAATAACCACCGGCTCTCCGAACAAGAAACCCACGCCTCCAACGATTGAGCGGTCGTCGCTACTCAACCTGTCTCCCCTAAGCTCGATAAACGGGTCCAACATGGACCGTATATAAGCCATGGCCAAGGGACGCTCGGCGTGGTGGGCAATTGTGACCGATTTCCACGCATCGGGTTCCTCGGAAATCTCCGTCTCGGTATCGGGCAGGTCTTTGTAATTTCCCTTGTCCATTTTTTGGCCGGTAAGAATCTGTAGCAAAATGGACAATCGGCTCTGCAAGGCTTCCCTGTCAACGACATTGTCCAGCAAACCGTGGCCTAGATGGGCCTCAGCCGTGTGGGCATCCAATGGCAAGGGTCTGTCAGACGCTTCTTTTAACGCACGTAGTGGTGCAAGGCCGATTAAAGAACCGGGCTCGGCCAGAATAATGTCGGACAGGTTGGCGAAACTGGCGTAGGCCTGGCCAGTGGAAGGGTTGGAGAGCACCACGATAAATGGGGAGCCAGCCTCCCTGAGCCGGTTTGCAGCGGCCACCGTTTTAGCCATTTGCATCAACGAAAGCACGCCTTCTTGGGTTCTGCCCCCACCGCCGGAGACCAAGGCGATCATGGGCAGGTTTCTTCGGGCAGCGGTTTCCAAGGCTGTGGCGATTTTCTCGCCCACAACGCTTCCCATGCTGCCACCCATGAAGCCAAAGTCCAGCACCGCAAGCATAACTTCTATGCCATCAATCTCACATCGACCGGTGACCACGGCTTCCGTCAAACCGGTCCGGTTCTGGTCTTGATTCAGCAGCTTACGGTAGCGTCCGCGCCTGGAGAAAGAAATGGGCGCTATCGAACTCAAGTACTTGTGAGACTCTTTGAACGAACCTTTGTCTGCCAGAATTTCGATTCTTTCCCTAGCGGATAGGCTGTAATGAAAACGGCAATAGGGGCAAACCCGGTAAGTCAGATAGGCCGAGGACTCGCCGATTGGTTCTTCACAAAGCAAGCAGCGATCATGGAGCACGGAAATATATACCTTGTCCGAGTCTCCTTCTCGCCGAAACAAGTGAACCAAAAATCCCGACAGGTTCCTCAAATACGCCCCTCCCGATTTGGTGGAAGCTGCGGAAAATGCGCCCACGGGCACCCGCGCTAACCATTGCTTCTATCATACAACTCTGCGCCAGTAATTCATACAACTCTGCGCCAGTAATTTTAAAGTACACTTGGCGGCTAAATGAGCCATTTAAATGCCAATATTCGCTCCGTTTTCAGCGCTAGTTGCAGTTTCAATTTCAGTTTCCCTCACACATCCAGCACCAGCCCCACTTACAAATCCTGTTTCTAGCGAATACTGGCTTTCTACGCCACCCTGTTTTAAACTCTCGCGTATTACCGGCGTATTACCGGCCAACTACGAGAAAAGGCTGGAAATAGACCGGGTGACCTGGAACGATAGCTGAACGAGGGGGATGGAAGTGTCAATCTCAAATGAAACCCTTAAGGCGATGATTCGAGACTTCAATGGGTTCGAGTTGTCCGATGAGGAACTGGATTTAGTCCGTCCGGAGTTGGAATACTACTTGGAGGAACTCAACAAACTGGAAGAGCTGGATTTGTCCGATGTATTTTCCAGCCGCTTGCTTAAGTTGTCTGACTAGTTGCATTTACCAACAATTAGATTGCTGCGTCCGCAAGAACCGTTACCGCATGGGCCGCTCGTTGTGAGCCTCTGAGGACTGAGGACGGGAATGCCGCACCTTCCGTGGGCATGTCCCCAAGCCTGGCTCAACACGAACGAAGGATGTTAACCCGCATTTTACTCACTGGGTACTCACTGGTACAAATGCATTTGGGAGGTCGAAATCATGGCGAACGTTGAACTGCTTCGGATGACTATCTCCGAGTTGGCGCCAAAAATCCAAAACAAAGAAGTTTCCCCGGTAGAGTTGACCGAGGCGGCCTTAGCCGAGGCCGACAGGCTTCAACCCACCCTAAACTCTTTCATTTCCATACTTCATGATCGGGCCATGGACCAAGCCCGTGAATCGGAAGCTGCTTTATCTCGAGGCGATTACCAGGGTCCGTTGCACGGTATTCCCATCGGCTTGAAAGACAATCTGGCCACCGCAGGGATTACCACTACGTTGGGTTCCAAAGTTTTGGCCAACCATGTACCGGACGAAGACGCAGAGGTGGTCAAGCGTTGCCGGGACGCTGGAGCAATCTTCATTGGGAAAGAGAACCTGGAGGAATTCGCCGCCGGGGCCACCTCCAACAACCCCCACTACGGGGCGGTGCATAACCCTTGGGGGTTGGACCACATCCCCGGAGGTTCCAGCGGAGGGGGAGGCGCCAACGTTGGCGCAGGGGTTACGTTCATGTCTCTGGGCACCGATCTGGGAGGGTCGGTGCGATTGCCGGGGACCTTCTGCGGAGTTGTGGGCCTCAAACAGAGCTATGGAAGGGTCAGCCAACGTGGGTTGTTGGTAACCAGTTTCAACGGCGACCACATCGGTCCGATGACCCGCTCCGTAGCCGACAGCGCATTGGTACTCCAAGTCCTTGCTGGCGATGACCCCTTGGACCCCAGCACGATGCCGGTGCCGGTGCCCGATTACAGTTCCTATCTGGGAAGGAGCCTCAAGGGCTTGAAAATGGGCGTCCCTTCCAACCATTATTTTGAAATGCTGGACGACGAGGTAGAGACGGCCGTTCGAAAGAGCATAGCCGCGCTAGAGGAGTTGGGCGCTGAAATTCAAGAAGTCAGCCTGCCCGCAATGCAATACTTCGGCGCCTTGCGTATTTCAGCCATGGCGGACAGCATCGTTACCCACGAACCTTTTCTCAAGTCCAACCGAGAAGACTACGGCCCGGACGTGCTCTACCGCACCATCCCCGGCCAGTTCGTTCTGGGCAGAGACTACTCCAAGTCATTAAAGGTGCAGCGGATAATTCAGGAAGAATACGCTCGGGTGATGCAACAGGTGGACTTCTTGATTACCCCCACTGCTCCGGTGCCAGCGCCCCGCATAGATGCAACGTACATCAGCATGAATGGTGTCGACCACCGGGTCAGAGGGCCTGGGTCCAGCTTGATTTCTCGAAACACCAGCCCTTTGAATGCCACGGGATTGCCCGCCATCACGGTGCCTTGCGGAGTCACCGAAGCGGGTTTGCCCATCGGTGTGCAGATAATCACCGGTCCATTTGAAGAAGGTCTGATGTTCCAGGTGGCGGACTGCTACGAGAAGGTTTCGCCCAGCCAGGGTTTGCAGCCCTCAGTGTTTGTGGGAAATTAGAAGCAATGCCTCGTTCCCTTTTCCGTTCCCTTTTGAGTCGAGGCCGGGGATGAACAACGAAGCCGAGGGTCAGCACAATAACAACGACAAGAAGAGGGAAATGCTCGGTCACCGCTTCATTAGCATGGTAGTTAACGTGGTAGAATGTTCCGTTTAAGTGGCCGATTGAGTGGCCGGGTTATCTTTAGGTAGCAGCGGTATACAGACTTTGGCAACCATTTCGGTACCTAGATGAGGCCCACCGAAATGGCTGGCCTGTGAAAATAAAAATTTGGAGGGCATGGAATGCCACAGAGTTGGGTGGATATCAACGTAAACAACGAAAACATGGAAGCGTACTTGGCCAGGCCTGAAGGGGACGGCCCCAGTCCGGCGGTGGTTGTAATCCAGGAGATTTGGGGAGTCAACTCCCACATACAGTTCCTCACCGACCGTTTTCCCGCTCAGGGATATGTGGGGCTGGCCCCAGCAATGTTCCACCGGGAGGGCCCGATGACGATGGGTTTGCACGAAGAGATGGACACAGCGGTAGCCCGGATGCAACAGTGCACAGACGTCAATATTATCGCCGACGTACAGGCAGCGTTGGACTACCTGAAAGCTCAGCCCTTTGTGCAATCGGACCGTATCGGCATCGTGGGCTTTTGCTTTGGTGGACGGGTGACCTACCTGGCCGCTTGCACCATATCCGACCTAAAAGCCTCGGTGGTCTACTACGGTGGCTTTATACCAGTGGCTAGGGGCGACGGTCCTTCTCCTCTGGAGCGGACATCGGGCATATCGGCTCCCATGCTGGGGTTGTTCGGAGAAGACGATGCCAATCCTTCTCCTGCGGAGGTAGCGACTTTCGAGGTCGAATTGAACAAACACAACAAGAACTACGAGTTCCACACCTACCCCGGTGCGGGCCACGGCTTTAACTGCAACGCTAGGGCCAGCTACCGACCCGAGTCGGCGCGGGACGCTTGGAGCAAGGCCATGGCATTCTTCGACACCCACCTCAAGGGTTAAGAGCTTTTCTATAGGCATCAGGTCCTAAAAATGAGGCCCCCACCGCAAGCTGTATTTCGGTGGGGGCCTTTTTCTGCGCATATTGACGGACTAGAGGTTCCTTCCAACGACCATGTCCAGACACCGTTGATTAGGAATTAGCTATAGCTCCGGACCCTCAGGTTTACATCACAGAACGGACCACTCCGCCGTCCACCAGTATTGTGGTCCCGGTAATATATCCGTTCTTCTCTGACGCTAGGAAGGCCACCAAGTCAGCCAGTTCTTCCGGGCGACCGAAGCGACCCAATGGAATGCTGGATGACCGGGCATTGAGCGCTTCCTCTGTAGATACACCCGTATCCGCGCCTCTAGTCTCGAAAATATGCACCATACGGTCGGTAAGTAAGAACCCCGGCGCTACGTTGTTAACCAGAATGTTGTCCCTTCCAACTTCGTCGGC
Organism: Dehalococcoidia bacterium; assembly: GCA_963665155.2. Taxonomy (GTDB): domain Bacteria; phylum Chloroflexota; class Dehalococcoidia; order Lucifugimonadales; family UBA3495; genus UBA1141. The sequence goes on from OY761986.2 coordinate 1,621,662, forward strand.
CAAGCTCTTGGCATAGGCTACCGCTCCCATCCTGGTAACACCCGACGTAACCAGGTTGTCGATGGGCTGGTAGACGGTGCTGGCCAGAATGTTGACGATGCGCCCCCAAGATTGTTTCCTCAGGTGCGGCACCGACTCACGCCCCATGCGGATGAAAAAGTTAAGCGCCATCTGGAAAGCCCGGTCCCAAGTTTCTTCCTGAGTGTCCACCGCCCGGCCCTCTGGGGGACCGCCGGAATTGGATACAACTATGTCCAATCTGCCAAAATGGTCAACTGTGGTCTGGATCAGGTTCTGAATATCCGGCAAGCGGGAAAGGTCACCGGGCACCGTCAGCACCTGAGCGCCAGTTGCCGTACGGATTTCCTGGGCCGCTGCTTCCAAATCTTCAACGTTTCGGCTGCAAATGGCGACGTTGGCACCCTCTTGGGCCAAAGAGAGCGCACACGCCTTCCCCAAACCTTTGCTACCGCCACCTATGACCGCTACTCTTCCCTTAATTCCCAGGTCCATGGCTCTCTCCTTAAATAATAAAGTGGTGCGGGAATACGCCTTAGGGTTTGCCCCATCCTACCAATGCTGCCCGTTTGCGGCAAGCGGCAGTTCGTTGGCCCCATATGATTGGTCTCAGGTCAATGGTCTCAGGCTAAAAAGGCCGCTGGAGTGACCACTAGCGGCCCAAACCGGTGTCCAGCCTGTTTCCAAACTGGTTGGCCGTGGTAACATACCCTCGTTCAAAAACCCGAAGAGCCATAAACCAAAAAACAAAACTAGCCAGGGGGAGCTATGACAATAACGGGAATGGGTGTGGTATCCAGGAAAGCCGGGGAACGGTCTCAGTTAGAAGAAATCCTCATTGAGGATCCGGGCCCTGGAGAAGTATTGGTCCGTATCCAGGCCAGCGGCGTGTGCCATACCGATCTGATGTACAAAGAAGGGAAAATCTCAGACGAATTTCCTTACCTGCTGGGACACGAAGGCGCGGGCATAGTCGAGTCGGTGGGGGAAGGAGTCACCACGCCTACTGTCGGGGATTATGTCATTCTGGCTTGGCGCGCTCCATGCGAGCAGTGCCGGTTCTGCCAACTCGGACAGCCTAATTTATGCTCGGCTAGCCTGAACGCCAAGCCTCGCATGACCACCAAGAGCGATGGCCAGGTGCTTAGTCCCGCCCTGGGCATCGGGACTTTCTGCACTCACACAGTCGTGGCGGCAAAGCAGGCAATTCCGGTGTCCACTGAATGCCCCCCTTCCCAGGCATGCTTGATCGGCTGCGGGGTAATGACCGGAGTAGGAGCGGCGCTCTATTCCGCCAATGTACGCAGGGGCAGCACCGTAGCGGTTTACGGTTGTGGCGGGGTTGGTTGCAGCGTAATTATGGGTGCCAAGCTGGCACGAGCCGGGAAGATTATTGCCGTGGACATTGCCCAGAACAAGCTGGCCTGGGCCCGCCAGTTTGGCGCAACGGACCTGGTTGACGCAAGCAAGTCAGACCCGGTGGAGGCGATCAAAAGCCTCACCGGCGGAAACGGCGTCGACTACTCATTCGAAGCCGTAGGCTCTCCCCAAACCCTGCTTCAAGCCCTCTGGTCCCGGGACCTGGCTGGCACCTGCACGCTCATTGGCGTTCCCGATCCGTCGATGAAGATGGAACTGCCCATGCTCCAGTTTTTCGGGCTGGGCGGTGGATTGAAAGTTAGCTGGTACGGCGACTGCTTGCCGTCACGAGACTTTCCACTGCTGGCCGATTGGTATCGCAGCGGAGAGCTGGACTTGGATGGGGTAGTGACTCGGGAAATCGGATTGGAAGACGCCGAAGCCGCCTTTGACGCCATGGAGCGGGGAGAGACTCTTCGTTCCGTCATCCGGATTCTTTAAGTACCCACTTAAAAAAGTGCCCAAAAACAAATACCCGCTGATCAGATTCAGGGTTAAATCGGGCACTGGGCGTCGGTCGTGGTCTTGGAGGTGTGATCATCCGACCACAACCGACGACGCCTTTCGGTTCCGTTAGCGGGTGCTTAGCACGCACCTAGTATAATTCTCTTGGTGAATAACCCCAGCAGAAATGCAAACATCGATCACACTACTCGCGGGTATGACCTCCTCTACTATGGGCTTCAAATAACCTGGATGGGTTGCTCAGAAGGGTTACATAGTAAGGAGGATTCAAATACTATGAAAATTGGCCTGATGTCGTTAGCTATGGGATTATTATTAACGGTATCAATCGCGTGCGGGTCCCTCTTAGCAATCGAGGCCGAAACAGACATTTCTCCCAGTACCCAAACGACTCCTGCCGCGGTAGCAACTCTTGAGCCCGATGCTTCCCCCGAACCCGGAGAGACTCTCTCTAGCAGGCCTCCATTGACAACGACGACGACGACGACGTTGACAACCGCGACGGCGGCATTACAGTCGGCCCCCGCCGCGACCCCGATACCAACGCCGGAAGATTCTGAGGCGCAACCAAACAGAACAGAGTCACAGTACTCCACTCCCCGGCAAGCATCCGAACCGCCGCCGGAACCGATGCCAGAGATATCGCTTATCCCGGCTGTCGATAATACTCCGGAGCCAACTGCCGAGCCTACATCGGAGCCAACGCTCGAACCTACGCCCACGGCTACTCCTGAGCCCGATGCAGGCTTGCAGATGCGAGAAGCATTGTCCGTCGATTTCGTAGATATGGCCTGGTTTTCGAATTCTGCCTCCAAGCGCGTCTTCGGCGAGCGAACCGTTGGTGAACGATTACTCTTCGAGTTCAAGTACCGCAACAATGGCGAAAGAGAAATTAGCTCTTTCTTCGGCGTGGTGACATTCGATGACTTGTACGAAACACAGATTAAGACGATCCCTCTAACTTATGACAGCACGTTAACACCACTGCAAGAAGCAACCGCTACCTACAATCTCGACCCGGCCGATTTAATCCAAGCAGACCAATGGCTTGTTAACTTGTGCGGTCCGGATTTCCCGCCAACTGGTTTGATATTAACTTGCCGTAAGAGCGACATGACTGTCGCATTCGAACCAAATAGCATATTGTTCACCGACGGCACCAGCTTACAAATTAAAGGGCAATGACCTTCGGCAATCCGCTGAAAACCCAGTCTGATCACAAGTGGTGGAAGCCCAACCGCCACTGTCCCCCTTAACACAAAATGCCCCAGCTGTTAAAGCTGGGGCATTTTGTGTTAAGGGCACTGGAAAGAATTAATCTTAGTGTCTTATTGTTTAACTCTTTATGGCAGTTCGTGTCTGATTTATGACAACCCTCGCCAGAATTCGAACACCCTGCTTTTGCGATACCCATCCCAATCTCTGTCCCGGATGCGCACTGGGAGGGTTCCGGTGGGGAACGAGGATTGGTGAGACATAGCGTGGCTGAGCGAGATTGCCTCTGACAGGCAGACCGGCAGACCTGCTGGCCACCGGGAACGAGGTTGTAGTTTTTTCACACCAGTTGTAAAGTATGCCCAGACTTGCACTGTTGCAACCGCCTCACCATCCGTAGCAATAGACTGATTTAACCCGCTGCCCACTCGGTTTGAGAAAGGCATCCTACCACAAATATTTGGGAGAGACATTGAGTAACGCAGACCGGCTAATGGAAGGGGCCATGGATATTCACGTCCATTTTGCCCCGGACCCAAAGGTAGAGCGTCGCGGTAGCGCCATTGACGTAGCACAGCAGGCCAAGGAAATGGGTATGCGCGGATTGGTGCTAAAGAGCCACGAATACCCCACTCACCCGGTCGCCTACACGGCGAGTCAGGTAGTGCCGGATATTACTTTAATCGGTGGGGTTGCCCTGGATTTTGAGGTGGGCGGCCTTAACCCCAAGGCGGTGGAAGCGACAGCTCTGATGGGAGGCAGGTTGGTTTGGATGCCCACGTACGCAGCCCGCGCCGACCACCAGCGAAGGGGCGTTGAAGGTGGCATCTATATCCTAGACGACAAGGGCCAGTTGGTTCCCGAAGTATTCGCCATTTTGGAGCTTGTGAAATCCCACAATATGGTGCTGGCCACCGGTCATATTTCCACCGAAGAGAGCATGGCCTTAGTGGCGGAAGCCCGTAATTTCGGCATTAATAGGGTGGTCGTCACCCACGCTACGACCATGGCATTCTGGAGCGGAATGACCGTGGAAGACATGAAAACCCTGGCATCGATGGGAGCCTACATAGAGCACTGCTTACACGTGATGATGCCTTTAACCAACCGCATGGTCCCGAGGGATTTGGCGGAAACCATGTCCGCCATCGGCTTGGAGAACTGCATTGTCAGCAGCGACTTCGGTCAGGACTACCATCCCACGCCAGCCGAGGGGCTTAGAATGGGAATCGCGACCTTGCTCCAAGCGGGGATGGAGGAAGTTGAGGTTGGTCTGCTGGTCAAAGACAACCCTTCGCGCCTGCTGGGAATTTGATGTGAGTTCGGGAAGATGCGGCATATCTGTCACGATTATTGATGCCTTGTCGGAATCGTTCCCATACACCGCTGGGCCGATTAAGGACCACTTGTCTATCTGCACCATGGTTCGACTGGACTGACGTGGGCTATGAGAGGGGCTCGTCACTTATGGGGCCGTTTACATGCTTGTAGCGTCAAATTACGACGACCCCTCGTATGAAAATTCGATTTCCACCGCCGGGCTCGCCGTCGTGTCTTCTGTAATCACCCTTGCCCATTGGGCGATGCGGTAGCCGACTACCCAAACGATACCCCTATCCGCAACCAGAATGGGTACGTGATTGCGCCAGTCCTTGGGGACCCGGGCATCGGTGAAAAAGTCCTGAAGCTTCTTCTCATTGGCCAGGCCCAAAGGCTGGAACCGGTCTCCCGGCAGCCAGGATCGTACTCGTAAACCGTCCCCTAAAGCCTCCCGGTCCAAGTAGGCCTTCCATGTTTGGGTTTTAACCACACTGCCCAAAACCGGCAAGGGGGACGAATGCGCCTCGTCTCGAAGGTCGATTTGGCCGGAGTCGATATTTCGGAGAGTAATTTCCCACAGCCCAAACTTTACCGTTGTCACTTCGCCGCCCGCGAGGGGCAGCGGCAATTCTTGGGCTTCGTCCAAAACGGGGAAAGGGCAAGGCAAGCTGGGTTCCCGCGACATCCTCAGATAGTCATATGAACGGCGCAGCTTGAGTCCACCCGGGAGGTCCACGCTACGACCAGCGGAATTCGACTGGACGAGGGCCGCCATGGCGTCCAAATTGGGCTGGCTGAGCCGACAGGTGTCACCTGCCACATGGCTGTACGCCTTGCGCAGCAGCAGTTTTAGCATCGCCGGGTGAACCGCCGCCAGGTCGGATTGGCGAAAATCCACTCCGCCATTGGCCTCCGTGGCGACCTGCCCCCACAATCGGTCGGTTTCCCCATCCAGGTAGTCCAGTTCCAACGAAGATGTACGAGATAGCCGGACCAACGATTCCCGGACCCGGGGATTAAACTCGGCTTCCAACAGAGGCAGTAGGTTGAGACGCACGCGGTTGCGGGTAAACCGGGGCAAATAATTCCCGCTGTCTTCCCGGTAGTCCTTCCCCAACTCCCGGCAATACCCCACCGTGGTAGTTTTCGACAGACCCAAAAGCGGCCGAAACAGCTTGAGTTCCGCCTGGTCTCTGGGCCAAGGCCAGGGTGAAAGCTCGGACATGCCCCTTAAGCCACCTGTGCCGGAACCGCGCAGAATGTGCAGCAGCACCGTTTCCGCCAAGTCGTCGGAGGTGTGGGCCACTGCCACTGCCGTTGCGCCGACGGCTTCAGCTACCTCAGCCAGGAAATGGTACCGGAACTCCCTGGCCGCTTGCTCGAAGGAAGAGATGCGCCGCTCTCTCTGGTAGGCCAGCACGTCCCGTTGTTCAACCGTCGCTTCCAGCCCTAAGTCCAATGCTAGGTCGGACACAAAACGGGCGTCGTCGTAGGCTTCCTGTCCCCTAAAGTTATGATTCAGGTGAGCCACGTGCAGGCGCAGACGGTGGGCGTCCTTGAGGCGATGAAGGCAATGGATCAGCGCCGCCGAGTCCGGCCCTCCGGAAACCCCCACCACCAACGAAGGGTAGCCGGAAGTGTAGTTTTGTTTGTCTTTGCCGGAAAAGCCAGCCCGGACCAAGGCTGCGGCCACCTCACTCTCCAGGCGGGCGATGGGCGAATTGGAAGTGGCGGCCACAGGGTCTCTATCTATTCTCTGGGGATAGGTGGGAGGTGGAATTATAGCTGGTCAAGCGGCGGCCCCGCTGGTCAATTTCCACCGTGCAGATGGAGCTCAAGCTAAGGGACATGCGGTGGAAGTTGGAAAGGGGCATACCCAGTATTTTGCCGATCAGGGACCTAATGGCAAAGTTGTGGGAGACCAATACCAACGTTTCATCCGGCGTTTCTGCTTGCAGGTGAATTTGCTCCAGCTTCAGTAACGAATTCCATACCCGGTCTTGAAGCTCCACCAAGGTCTCGCCGTTGGGCATACCGACGGTGGCCGGGTCATCCCGCCATGCGGCATAAACTTCCGGCCAACCGGAGCGCATTTCTTCCCCGGTAACCCCTTCCAAGTCGCCAAGGCTCAACTCTTGGAGGCCTGGCACCTGTTCCACCGCATTGCCGCTTATACTGGATATTTCCTGGGCAACCTGCATGGTGCGGCTTAAAGGACTGGAATACACCACCGAATGTTTCCATCCCGCCACAGTCTGAGCCGTTTCCTTGGCTTGGGCTAAGCCCCGGCTATTCAGGGCAATGTCGCGTTGGCCCTGGAATTTGCCCAGTTTGTTCCACTCGGTTTCCCCATGACGTACCAGCACCAATTTCATTAGCCGCTTCCATCCTGTGAGCCGTTCTCCATACCGTCTTGGGCGTTTTGGAACCGGCGCAACTCAACCTTATCAATCCTCACACCATCCATGGCTTTGACCGTTAGCCGGATATTGTCAATTTCTACAATGTCGCCTTCGTCCGGGATCCGGCCCAGTGTGTCCAAAATGAAGCCAGCCACTGTTTGATAGCTACCCTCTGGCAGGCCAACCCCCAGTTCATCGTTAATCTCTACTATCCCTGCTGCGGCGTCCACGCGATAAGTGTCCTCGTCCAACGGTACGAAAGCCTCTTCCGGTATGACGCCTTCCTCGCTCACTTGACCGACAATGATTTCCAGCAGTTGCTTTAAAGTCGCCAAGCCAGCGATACCGCCAAACTCATCCACGGTCAGAACGAGGCCAAAGCCGCTTTGCTGCATTTCGCCGAAGGTGCTGCTGACGGATTTTGTTTCCGGCACAAAGTAGGCCGGGCGCAAGAGTTCGGTGATGCTGCTTTGCAGGTTGATTTGATGTCGGCCCAATGCAAGCAATACGTCCTTTATGGCAAGAATCCCGATAATGTTCTCGGTGGTGCCGGAATAAACCGGGAAGCGGGTATGGCGGTGCTCCATGTAAATCGGCAAAAACTCTTCCAGGGTCGTTCCTTGCTCCACCCAAACGATCTCCGGTCGGGGCGTCATAATCTCGTGAACCTGACGGTCGCCGAACCGGAACACCTTCTCCAACAGCGCCGCTTCTTCAAGCTCAACAGTTCCAGACTGCGCGCCAGCGGCAATCAACGTGCGGATTTCTTCTTCGCCCATTTGAGGTAAACCGCCACCGATACCTAAAAGCCTGTTGATGGTCGAAGTGAATGCTTGTAATACGCCGACGGCGGGAGATAACGTCGTACCCACCACGTTTAGGGGACGGGATAGCGCAAATGCTACCCTTTCTGAGCGGTGCCAAGCGATGGTCTTGGGTATGGCCTCGCCAAAAATTAGCAGGATCAGAGTAACTCCGAAGGTGGCGATCAATATCGCCTGGTAGTTGTTGCTGCCTATCAGGCTGACAGCCAAAGCAGTGCCCAAAACTGCCATTGCGGTGTTGACCAAGTTGTTGCTCAATAAAACTGTGGCCAAGAATTTTTCCGGGCGCTGCAAAATTCGATTTACCCTGTTCGCCCCCGGGGTACCGATGCTGACCAGATGCATTAGACGCGGCCTGGGAAGGGCTATAAAGGCGGTCTCTGATGCCGAAAAAAACGCAGACCCTGCCAGGCATACAAGCAGCAGGATCAGCCTCAATAAATCAGCGGTATCCATTGACCCAAGCACCTCCAAATCCATCTAACCGAGGTGCCTTCATATCCATGACAGTGGCACCTCCATATCCATCTAACTGAGGCGCCTTCATATCCATGACCCTGGCACCTCCATATCCATCAAAACACCCAATCCTTGGTTGAATCGTCGGCTTTGGGATTGGTTTAGCGACTAGTATAGGAATTACTGAACAACTCTGCGGACACATGTGTTTCAAGGGCTGTGAAACGATGATAGCATCGGCCCTTCCTGAGTGCAAAGTTGACGCCCGCCACACTCGAACCATATGATGAAATCACCCCGAATTATCGTAAAAAGTTCCCAATATTAGTTTCCATTGGAAATTCCCGCTGGCGGCGCCCGAAAGGCTGAACGCTGGCGGATGAAGGCTAAAAATGGCCATCAACATTCTGGGTATCGAAACGTCTTGCGACGAGACAGCTATTGCTGTGGTTACCGACGGCAAACGTTTACGGTCCAACATTATCGCCTCTCAAGTGGAGCTTCACTCCCAATACGGCGGCGTGGTGCCCGAAGTCGCTTCTCGCCAGCACGTGCGAGACTTGGTACCGGTGCTGGAGCAAGCCGTTAACGCCAGCGGCTTGAAAATGAAGGACTTGGACGTTGTTTCCGTTACTTATGGGCCAGGGTTGGCCGGGTCATTGATTACGGGACTAAATGCGGCGAAAGCCATCTCTTTTTCTTTGGGCATCCCACTAATCGGCGTCAATCATCTGGAGGGGCACATCTATGCCTCTTGGTTGGGGGAACTCGACCCCGCCCAAGACCCTGGGTTTCCGCTGGCCTGCCTAATTGCCTCCGGCGGTCACACCGACTTGTTGCTAATGGAAGGCCATGGCGATTACCGGTTATTGGGGCGAACCAGGGACGATGCGGCAGGCGAGGCTTTCGATAAAGCCGCGCGGATCCTGGGCCTGGGTTTCCCGGGAGGTCCCGAAATACAACGGGTTTCCACTGGCGCTGATAGCAGCGAACACCTCCCAAGAGCATGGATGGGCGACACGCTGGATTTTAGTTTCAGCGGTGTGAAGACCGCATTGCTGCACCTGGCCCAGAAAAAGGGGGTTTACCCTGCGGAAAACAGCCCTTTGAGCCCAAAAGAAACCGCAGATACGGTGAGGAACCTGGCCGGTGCGTTTCAGGAATCGGTGGTGGACGTAATGTCGGCCAAACTGATAAAAATGGCCGCCAAATACTGTGCTAAAGGTCTGGTTTTGGCTGGCGGTGTGGCCGCCAACGCTCATCTACGGGAGGAGATCACCCGACGCTCTCCTTTGCCGGTCATCATACCCGCGCCAGTGCTGTGCACCGACAATGGAGCAATGATTGCGGCTTGCGCTTATCAGCAGTTCAAAAGGGGCGAACAGTTCGGCTTGGAGTTGGACATCGATCCCGGCCTTCCATTGGGTTGAGCTACCTTTGGGTTGAGCTACCTTGGATGCTGGTGCGGCCCTTGGACTAAGACACTTGGGAGGCTGGTTCTTACGGTAACTCCAGCATCAGTCAGACTAGGCATCAGTCTTCCCGGCAACTCGGTTAGAACTGAAGGTTAATCTTCCCATAGGAATGCGTCGTGCCCATTGGGGGAGAAGCGGGAAGCAAACACCGAATTGATTACTAGCTGCAACTCTTGCCCGGCACGCTTCCCCCTATAAGGGAAGGCGAAACTCCAGTTATTACCTTGGAAAGTCACCGAACCGTCTTCCGTGGCGAAGTAGTATCTAGCCACCAATGCCACGCTCGCCACTGCAATCAACAGGATCAGGAACGGCACCACGTCCATATTGATCACTGCGATGGACGGACCTTCCACGCGTCCTGTTATCCAATAGGCTACCGCCAGGTATAGCAGGATTGCACCTAGGGCGAGAAAGATGCCTTGGGCAATGGAAGCGGAACTCCGGGTGCGGGCTTTCAACGCAATACCCTGCAGCTCGCTGACGGGTAGCATGTAGGTCTCGTTGCGGCCTTCATTGCGGCAAAAGGCCAAGACCCGGTGATTCGTGGCAACCAGCAACTGACCGTTGTCAGCCGGATTCTGGGTAAGCCCTAACTCGGGGGAAAAGATGTGATCTATTGTTTCCCCGGGCAGCAACTCTACATTGCGCACATGGCTTGTGCCGTTTTGGTTCGATTTGGAGCCGTTGAACACACCCTTCCTCCGCAACTAATACTACCACAACCTTTTCTAAACGTTCCGAACAATTTGATAGATATCAGTGGCTTTCTACTCTCTTGACATTAATCGGCCATTCATAGAAAGTGAATGAAAAGTAGCCCAATATACAGGGTATTTCATGTCATGGGTTGAAGAGGCGGACCTACCGGATCTGCCCGAAATATTCAAGTCAATTTCGTCAAACAGTCAAACTCTGGAAATTGTGGAGCGGCTGAATGAGGGCATTGCCTTTGGTAGTTCCGCATTGACCCGAGCCCAAGAAGAAGCCATTGCCACCACCGTCTCGGTGGCCAACCGCTGCCGCTACGGTGCGTTGACTCACGGTAGTTTTTTCCGCAAGCACTCTAGAGATTCAGATACAGCCAGCCAATTGCTGACCTGTCTGAAGCAGACCAAGCCATGCTTGAATTTTCGGCTAAAGTGACGCTGGAGCCGGGGAGTTTGACCGAGCAGAACGTGGATGAGCTTCGTGAAGTGGGTTTCGATGATGATCAGATCGTGTCAATCGTGCTGGTCACGTGCTTATTCAACTTTATGAACCGCATCGCCAGCAGCTTGGGTGTTGACGTACCTACGCCCTTTGTTCGTTCCGTAGCAGGCTGGCTCACCGGTCCGGCGGTCGAGGAATCCTGGTTGCTGGGTCAAGATGCCGGTCTTAAGCCAGGAAATCTCAGTTGGACCAGTCTGGAAAAAGCCCTGAGCGTCCTATCAAAGCCTATTGCTCCCCAAAGCGCCAGCTTAGAGACGCAAGCGGTACCCGAACCTACGGTTAGCACCCCGGTAGCATCCTTGCCTGAAACTGCGGTTAGCATCCCGGTAGCTTCCGTACCAGAAATTGCGGTTGGAGCACCAGAAGCATCCGTACCCGAACCTGCGGTTAGCACCCCGGTAGTTTCCCTACCAGAAATTGCAGTTAGCGCCCCGGTAGCATCCGTACCCGAACCTGCGGTTAGCGCCCCGCTAGCGTCCGTGCCCGAACCTACGGTTGGCACCCCGGTAGCGTCCGTGCCCGAACCTGCAGTTGGCACCCCGGTAGCATCCGTGCCCGAACCTGCAGTTGGCACCCCGGCAGCTTCTGTGCCAGAAATTGCGGTTAATACCCCGGTAGCATCCGTACCCGAAACTGCGGTTAGTACCCCGGCAGCTTTCGCACCCGAAACTGCGGTTAGTACCCCGGTAGTATCAGTGCCGGAAACTGCGGTTGGAGCACCAGAAGTATCAGTGCAATCAATAGAAGTACCTGAGTTCGTACCTTCCGCAGAACCCTTGCCGCAGGCGGACTCCTGTGCTGACACAGTCGAAGCCGAGTTCCATCCTCAGAGCGAACCATCAGAGGCGGGCGCTGACGACGATATCAATCCCAGTGCTCCCACGAGTGAAGCGCACGTGCCGAACGTTGCCTCAAGCAGTTATGTCATCCTACCTGGTGCCGCGACCCAAGACTTCTTGCTGAAGGTCACACCGCTCAATTCAGCAGCGGTTACTCCATCAAGCGGAGAACCCGCTTCAGAGGTTGCCTCAAAACATAATTCCATCCCCAGCGGTGCCGCGACTCAGGAGTTCTTGCTTAAGGTCGCCTCTCTAAATACCGTCGCCGACGCGACTCCAACTAGGGAGATTCTAACGGAGCCCCCGCCTGCGGATTCCGCGAACATGGATTCTGGAGCCACGGTTCCTGCGCCCATAGAACAGCCAAATGCTGGCTTCGCCCAGGTCGAAGGAACCCCTCAAAACGACATCGACGCCTTAGTCACGTCGGATGAATCACTGGCACCCGCGCCGGTTAAGATTCAGGACCATAGTCACGATCTTCCGAGGCTATTTGTTCCGCCGAGCGGTCCGCCGGGCGGTCCACCAGGAGGTCTGCCAGAATACCTGCGGACTGATAAGCCTTTGGACGGCGCCTCAAACACCGTCGCCGTACCCGAGGTTCCGCAGGAATTCGCGCCAGCACAAGCGCCTTCTCATGACGCGCCGGTCCCACCCGCGGCCCCCCTGATTATGCCGGACTTCGCTCAGGTCGAGGAGATTCAAACAGACGCCCTGGACACGTTGTCCCAACCGGAAGAATTACCCGAAGCCCCGCCGACTGAAGAGGTTTTCGATGAAGCGCCAAGCCCCGTAATCTCACCGGAGGTTCCGCAGGTCTTCCCCCAAGCCAACGGGATTTCTCATGACGCACCGGTCCCACCGGCGGCACCCGTGATTACGCCGGACTTCGCTCAGGTTGAGGGGATTCTTCAAGACGCCATGGAAGCCCTAGCCTAACCGGAAGATTCTTCGTCATTGTCGCTGGTTGAAGAGATTTTTGAAGATGCTCCAAGCCCCATCGACTCGCCCGTGATTACGCCGGACTTCGCTCAGGTCGAGGAGATTCTTCAAGACGCCGTGGACACCTCGGCCCAACCGGAAGATTCTTCGTCATTGTCGCTGGTTGAAGAGCTTTTTGAAGACACACCAAGCCCCGTAATCTCACCGGAGGTTCCGCAGGTCTTCCCCCAAGGCAACGCGCTTTCTCACGACGCACCGGTCCCACCGGCGGCGCCCGTGATTACGCCGGACTTCGCTCAGGTCGAGGAGATTCATAAAGACGCCCCGGAAGCCCTAGCCCAACCGGAAGATTCTTCGTCAATGTCGCTGGCTGAAGAGCTTTTTGAAGACGCTCCAAGCCCCGTAACCTCACTCGACGATTCGCCTTCCTTAGACCAGGATGATGAGCCTGCTCAAGACGCAATCAATTCCGTAGTATCGCCCGAAGACTCAGAGGACGAATCGGTAGAGCCTGCAAGGGACGCCCAGCGTCAGGCCACTATTCAGTTACAGCAATTTATGCCGGAATGCTGTGCGGTAGGGAAAGAACAGGCTTGCACTGCACGGGATCTCTACTTGGCTTATCTAATGTGGTGCGACCAGAACCTGATCCCGCCAATGCTCCAGCGAAACTTCGGATTGGGCTTGACCCAATTGGGGTTCCAGCGCCGCAGGCGCAGCCACGGACAACACTGGTGGCTGGGCATCAGTGTTAACGCCGGGGCAATGGGTAAAATGGCTGCCTGAGCTAAACGGCGCTAATTTGCGCCCGGCATTCGGTATCCTTCTCATGTGTTGGAGTTGGTAAATTAAATTTCGCTTGATTCGGCTCGCGCATGGACGAGCGTTCCAACCGAAGACAATCTAGAAACTCGGACGGAAACCCCGATTCTCCCCAAGCCGTCGTTTTCTTAACGTCGATTATCGAAGTAACAGTTGGTTATTGAAACGTATTACATATACTATTATACGGGCAATCGACTGGAATACGTCTGCTTGGCGTAGCGCGAAACCCGGCCAATGGCTTTCCGGCCAGACCTCTAGGGCCTCTATTTTACCTATCTACAGCGTCACTAGTTATCTATCCACACCACAGACAAACGAATTCCGCTATTCCATGCCGGATTACCCAGGGCAATCGCGTTTTAAATGTAGGAGCAGATACCGACCGTGTTGAGGAATTCGGCTGGCATGGCGTCCTATCCGTCTTTCCGGCCTTCGAGTTTGTGAATTAATTCTATTTAGAGACAGATTACGCCGACACTCAGGCACGAAATCGGTCACCTAGGTGGTTTCCTGGCTATACATTCACAAACTCGAAGGCCGGAAAGACGGATAGGACGCCATGTTCAAGGGGCGACTTACTCCAAATACGAATAATTAGACGCGATTGCCTTGGGATTACAGGCTTACGTTGACACCAATGTGTCCTTGTGGTACGGTTTTTTGAAAGCTGTGATGGAGACGAGTAGCTAGGGTGGGCGCAAAGCGAGCCTGGTACGGTGGAAGCAGGCGCGTCGAACTTAGAACAAAATCCCTCCGGAGCTGCCAGCTGAAGCATTTCCCGACCAGGTAGAAATTAGCTAGTTAAAATTAGGTCGGAGAACAAGTAAGCCAGGCCGGGCTCGTCGCCCGTTAGAAACGACGGGGCATGTTTGTGCCCTGCTTGAGAGTTCCCGGCGAAAAAGTCGGGATAAATAGGGTGGTACCGCGGGGTTAATTGACTCCCGTCCCTATATGGGGACGGGTTTTTTGTTTGCCTAAAACCGGCGGCACTCCAATGGCCCTTCTCGGCAGGGGATATCCGAGACTCACGCATGAGATTGGGACGATTGGAGACACAAGTCGAAAACGTACCAGGGCTTTTTTATTCGCTGCGCCGGACTTCGGGACCCGGAAGGCGGACCCGAATTCGGACTATCGATGAAACAGGCTCTGGTCTGCCGGGAGGCCTTTGTGAATAGAGACACATCTTCTACCACCAGAAATGCTGGCACCGAAAATGCTAGCAATTCAGGTACTGGCAAGCGAAAGCTAAAGGGTGCGGAGATCATCTGCGAAAGTCTGCTTCGGGAGGGAGCGGACGTAATATTCGGCTATCCTGGCGGCGCTATCCTCCCATTCTACGATGCGCTGTGGAGCTACCCTCAACTGAGGCACATCCTTGTGCGCCACGAGCAGTCCGCAGCCCACGCGGCCGATGGTTATTCCAGGGTCACCGGCAAAGTCGGCGTGTGCGTTGCTACATCCGGACCAGGCGCTACCAACCTGGTAACCGGCATAATGGGCGCCAAAGCAGATTCGGTTCCCATGATAGCCATAACGGGCCAAGTAGCTAGGGCTTCACTGGGCACCGAGGCTTTCCAGGAATGCGATATCTGCGGCATTGCGTCTTCATGCACCAAAGCGGCCTACATGGTTATGTCGGCGGCGGACTTGGCGCCTACTATCCGCGAAGCCTTCCGAACCGCATTAGAGGGACGACCGGGACCGGTGCTGATTGACGTTCCTCGGGACGTTCAATTGGAAGAGGTCGAGGTCGAGTTCCCTGAAATAACCGAGATCGTCCCGGACCCGCTCCCGCGAGAGACCATCGAGGCAGTGCACCAAGCGGCCAGGCTAATCAATGGGGCGCAACGCCCGGTAATCATAAGCGGTCATGGCATCCTGATTTCCGGCGCGAACAAAGAGGTGGAGCGCCTGGCCGAATCCACGGGGATTCCTGTGATTACCACGCTGCTGGGCTTGGGCAGCGTCCCGGCCAACCACCCATTGAACCTGGGAATGCTGGGTATGCACGGCATGTACTGGGCCAATATGGCGGTGGACCAGGCCGACTTGATCGTCGGCTTAGGCATGAGATTCGACGACCGGGTAACCGGCAAAGTGTCTACGTTCGCGCCCCACGCCCGGATAATACACTTGGACATAGATTCATCCCAAATTGGCCGTAACGTGCCGGTGGAAGTGCCCTTAGTTGGAGACGCCAAGACTGTTTTGCGGGAGCTTTTGCCCTTGGTTACAAAGGTGGAACGCAAGCCGTGGATGGAGCACCTTTCCAAGCTAAGACAGGATCACCCTTCCCTGGCAATCCCGCCCTCGGATTCGCTCCAGGCTCAGCAGGTTCTGGCTAATCTGAACGAATTGATCCAGGAGGACCCGGATACCATCGTAGTTACCGGCGTGGGACAGCACCAGATGTGGGCCGCACAGTTCTTGGGCTTTAACCGGCCGGGCACGTTCGTGTCGTCCGGTGGCCTGGGAGCGATGGGCTTCGAGTTGCCAGCCGCCTTGGGGGCGCAAATTGGTCGGCCCGAAGCTACGGTCTGGAGCATTGCTGGCGACGGTGGCTTTCAAATGACCTTGCAAGAGTTGGCCACGGCCACCGAATCGAAACTGCCAATCAAGATAGCCTTGATTAACAACGGGTACCTGGGCATGGTCCGCCAATGGCAAGAGATGTACTTCGAAAACCATCTCAAGGCCGTGCCGATACCGGGACCGGACTACCTCAAGTTGGCGGAAGCCTATGGGGTGCCCGCTTTACGGGTGACCGAGCAGGAGGACGTCCTGCCAGCTATGCGCCAGGCCCAAGACCATGACGGACCGTTCCTGATCGAGTTTGTGACCGAGGTCTCCGGCAATGTATATCCGATGGTACCTCCCGGCGGCGGCTTGGGCGATACCTTGGAAGACCCATCGACCCGACCTGGGTAGCGACTAAAGAGCCCATAAAAGGACCGCAGGGACCGTAGAGAGATGCAATCGAAGTAATTGCTAGCTCTACGATCTCTGCGGTATTTTTTTGTAAGCCCGCTTACTATAGGCCGGTCTTGCAAGATGTTCTGGTCAAACCGGAAATGCCGGTCTTGCTAAATACTCCGGCCAAACCGTCGTCCGCCGCCAAAGAGCAGGAAGTACCCGCCTCCCAGAAGGGCGATCAGCGCAATCGTTCCCAAGGGACCGGCTATGGCAGCTATCAGCCCCACGTTGACCGGCTCATCGGCTGTTACCAACGATAGTGCTATCCTGACCTCTGGTTTTTCTTCCGGTACTGCCGTTTCGCCGGGTTGGATTGTGCCCTCAAAGACTTCCTTGTTCCTCACTTCGCCTTGGGCCTCAAGAAAGTCCAATGCTTGACCGAATTCATCGCTGAAAACCAGTAGTGTCAGGCGGGCCTCTTGTACGCCATCTTTCTCGGACAGGAAAACACGTTCAACCCTTCCCTTAAAAGATTTGGCGAATCCCTTCACTCCTTCCACTGTGCCACCCACGTCCGAGACGGAAACGGCCATCGACGCCGATGGCAATTCGCCGGGCTCTCTTCGAGGCGGGGAAAGAGAAACCGAGATAGTGGACAAGTCCACCCGGCGTTCCAAAAAGTTTAGCTGGCCTTGGTACCGCTCAATGTCGGCCCTGACCCGGCCCAACTCCCGCTCAATTGCCAGTACTTCACTAACGACCCCGGCCTTTTCCAACAGGGACAGCAAGCTGACCTCTTCCCGCAAAGCGCTATTCAGCCGGGCTTCTAGATCTATGAACCGTTCCGATACATCCTCGGAGCCCAGGTTTCGATTTCTCACTCTGCCCAGACCTTCAATTCGTTCGAGAGCAAGTTCGAAATCACCTTGGGGTACCCGGAGCGTAATGTTGGCCATTTCCTCGCCCGGCTCGCCAAAGCTGGAAAGCTGCTCGATAAATCCTCCCACACCTTCGGCGATAGCCCGCACACCGTCGATGGCTTCTTCCACCACCTCCACTTCAAGGGAGACCGAGGCCGACGAGATGATTTTCCTTTGGGTCCTCTGTAGGGCGGAGCTGGAGAATTGACCGTCGTCGCCAGCCGCCCCTTGCGGTCCAGGCGCGCCTTGTGCCCCAGAAGCCCTAGGGGCAGCAGTCGCAGCAGGGGCAGGGGCGCCCACAGCGAAGGACGTCACCGATGTTTCAAGCTTCTCAACGGAATCTTGATTTGCTACCGATAGGCCGAATTCGCCGTCACCGGTGCTCCCGCCGCTGCAGGCCAATAGTACCGCCGTAATAGCCGTTATCAGGAATAGAATGAATATCCGCATGATTGTTCACCCCAGCAAATATTTAGAAAGAACTCTCTGTTATGAATGACGTAGTAGGGCCCTAAAAAGTTCCTCAGGCCAACTGCCGGAGCTAGCAATTGTCCATTTCCTGGGAGACAACTATGCTAGCCTTGCGGATGTATATGGTATCCCCTAGACTTATCAAGAAAGTTGGCTGGAAAATTTGCTCGCCTGATAACAAACATCTTACCCGGCCTGCATTATTTTACGCTAATCATTACACCGAAACAACGCCTGGGATTTTCGCCTGGTTGCATATAGCCGGTCCGTCCGGGAGACATGACCTACCGGACGGACCGTTGAGAGGCTAAGAATGGAAAGAGTTACAATTGAACAGGCTTCGTTACGCTTGAATGTCTCCCGAAAGACCATCAGAGAATCCATTAGAAACGGGGAACTCCAAGCTTTCCGCCAGCCTGGGCCCCGGGGAGACCAATGGTTTGTGGAGTTACCGGAAGAGGGCTGGCAGGACCGGCATAAAAAGGCTTATCTGGACCTGGCGCAAAACCTGCCCAAGTGGTGGTGGGCCAACGAATCCAATACCGGCCACGTTCACTACATTGAAGAATTGGGCATCGAAGAAATTCACGCGGTGTACCTGTGCGGGTTCCACAGCGAGAATATTTGGAGTTCGACGGGACATACCGTAACGGACCGCTGTCCCCAGTGTGTGGACTCGGCTACTTCGCAGGGATTGCCCATGTAGTTCAGTTCAACCCGTAATCAAGGCCCCTGTCTCACCAAGGCTTCTATTAGCGGTTGGTACCCTCACTAAACTCTCGGGGAGCCGTGCTTATTATTAGAGAAGGCACCAACCAGCCGATCAAGGATGCTACACCCCAGTTCCCAACGTTTCCTTCCCTTTAACCCGCCCCTGGCTGGGTCATGGACTCGGGGTTGAGTAAAATATCCAACTCGGCGTCGGAAAGTTCCGTTTTCAGCTTGGCCATTTCGCGTATCGTCCTGCCGGTAGCGGACGCTTCTTTGGCCAGGGCCGCAGCGGCATCGTAGCCAATTGCGGGCGTCAGTGCCGTACCCAGCATCAGACCCTTTTCAACCATGTCCGGTCCCACCGAGGTAGCCTCTATGCCGATTACGCATTGCTCGGCAAAGTTGTTGGCCGACGCAGCCAGCAAGGATATGGACTGCAGGATATTGTAGGCGGCTACTGGCATCATGGTATTTAGCTCGAAGTAGCTTCCTTGCCCCGCCATCATCACGGTTGCGTCGTTACCCACCACTTGGGCCACCACCTGGATGACTGATTCCGAGATTACCGGATTGACTTTTCCGGGCATTATCGAGCTTCCAGGTTGGACCTCGGGAACGGTGATTTCACCCAGACCAGCCCGAGGACCGCTGGAGATGAAACGAATGTCATTGGCGATTTTGTGGAGGCTGATAGCGATGGTCTTGAGCGCGCCGCTGGCTTCCACAAGAGCATCCAGCGTTGATTGGGCCTGGAAGTGGTTGCTGGTCTCTTTGATTTCGACACCGGTGATTTCCGAAAGCAAACGGCAGGTGCGGGAAGCAAATTCCGGGTGAGTGTTTACCCCCGTCCCCACGGCCGTCCCGCCCAAGGCCACCTCTGCTAGGGCCGTGTTCATTCGCGACAAGCGTTGCAGGCTGTTTTCCGCTTGCCCTGCGAAGCCGAGAAATTCCTGTCCCAGTCTGACGGGGGTTGCGTCTTGAAGGTGGGTCCTTCCGGTTTTCACTATGGGCCAGAATTCTTCGGACTTTTTAGAAAGTTCCGCTTTCAGTTTTTCCAGGCCTGGGGCCAGGTTTTCCCGGCTGGACATGAGCGCGGCCAGGTGAATCGCCGTCGGAATAACGTCGTTGGACGATTGGCCCAAGTTGACGTGGTCGTTGGGATGGACGAGCCGGGAACCAGGCTCTCCCCCCAATATTTGCGCAGCCCGGTTGGCGATTACTTCGTTGGCATTGGTGTTGGTGGAGGTGCCCGAACCAGTCTGAAAAATATCCAGAACGAAGTGCCGGTCCTGAAGGCCGTCGGCCACTTCTTGGGCAGCGGCTACCACAGCATTCGCGGTTTTTTCATCCAGCAAGCCCAAGGCATGATTGGTCTTGGCGGCGGCCAACTTGACTAACCCCAAGGCTTGTATGAAAGCCCGGGGAAACCGCAGGTCGCTGATGGGAAAGTTGAGCACGGCCCGCATGGTTGATGCGCCGTACAATGCGTCGGCAGGCACCTCCATTGGCCCCATGGAATCTCTTTCAATTCTGACGCTACCGTCATTGGTGGTCATCGATGCACTATTTCCTATTACAGTTTTCCGGAGCTAACCGATCGCCATCCTACGTCATGCCCTTTGGTTCGACAAGCTTACCAAGTGCGGGTTTAGCCACCGCTTTCGGGTCAAATCCTGCGTTCTGCGCAACCGTCACGTTAGGGATTACAAGCAATTTGGGCACAACTTTTGGGGAAGGGTGCGACATCCGCCGCGTTCAGAGCTTGTCAAACCACATGGTCAGCTTTCGTGCCTAAGTATACCATCCGGTTTGTGCCTAAAGGGTATTCCAGTAGGTGTTCCAGTTGAGGGAAGTTTTCCATGACTTTAATTGTTGCTCTGTCGAAAATCGTGCCGACAGAGATTGGAACACTGCGAATTGACCCAGCCGGAAAGGTTGGGATATTTTTCCTCTTAGAAGCCCTCCATCACCGGAACCACAGGCAAGCAGAGGGTAAATATGACGATACTGAGCACGAAAGCGATTGTTGGTTTGATGTTAATATGTCCACATGACGACGCCCCATAGCGACCCCGAAGCGTTCTGGAATAACCCACTAAGCCACGTTGTTCCAGAAAACGGTCTACTACTCGGAGGAATCTACTCACGGATTCCGCCTACGTGCGACGACGCCTCGTAGGTCACGGTGAGGCGGGATCAGGTGGAGTCTGCGAATATACTCCAGGGCGGTCTGCTGCGCTAATCTGCTCCTAAGGAGCCAGCTTTTTGCGAAGATTCCTTAAATGGTTCGGCCTGATAGTTGGTGGGCTCCTGGGCGTTTTCCTGGTGCTGCTAGTGGTGCTATATTTTGTCGGCTCTCGGAAAGTGAACCGTACTTACGATGTCCCGATAGCATCGGTCGCCGTCCCCTCTGATGCAGCGACCATCGCTAAAGGTAAGCACTACATCGAAGCCGTCGGGATATGTCAGGTGTGCCACGGTCAGAACCTGGGTGGGCCGAATATAGAAACGTGTAAAGACGTACCCTGCACAGGCTTCTCAAACGATTCATTCTTCGGAAAAATGATGCCCACAAACCTAACCTCTGGCCGCGGTGGGATTGGGAATGTCTTCACTAATGAGGACTACGTTAGGGCGATCCGACACGGGATAGGTCAAGATAACAAGGCGCTGCTTATCATGCCCTCAGAGCAATTCAACAAGATTTCCGACGAAGACCTGGGCGCAATAATTGCCTATCTGAAAACTCTCCCGCCGGTAGACAACGAGTTGAACGAGTCCGGGCTGGGGCCATTGGGCCGAATCTTGGCAGGGTTCGCGGGCGGCTTGTTACCGGCGACACTAATCGACCACACCGTTCGACGCACAGCGTCACCGGTAGCGGGGGGGTCCGCTGAATATGGCGAGTATCTTGCTGAGATTTGTACTGTTTGTCATGGAGAACAACTAGCCGGAGGCAGGGTTCCCGGGGATGATCGTGTTAAAGCCCCCAACATTACTCCGGGTGGTGCCTCCGGGAGTTGGACGAGATCCGAGTTCGTAGACACAATTCGCGGTGGTATAACACCTCGAGGCAATCTGATGGATCCTAATTTCATGCCTTGGAACAGGTTCGCGCAGATGACAGACGACGAATTGGGCGCGATATGATTGTACCTCCAATCGTTGCCCGCAAAATAGCTCGCGTGGTTTGGAGCTAGGTCGATCTTCGAACAGCCGTTGGCGGACCCACAAACGGTTGCCGCGGACCCGCGAGATATTATGGCGTAACTCCAGCTGAGTTCCCGGCACGGTTCGTGCCTGGAGTCTGGTCTGATTTCCGCCACGAAGCGGGCCACCATCGTACAGGACGACATCACGTCTTTCCGTTTAGCCTCTGACAGCTACCTTATCTACCTGGGCTCGTCGAAGGATTTCCCCAGTCTAAAAACTATTTGCCTTCTTTGATCCAGTCGGAAACACGCTCCGCAATCATTATGGTCGTGGCATTGGTGTTGGCCCTGATTACGTCGGGCATCACCGATGCGTCCACCACCCTAATACCCTCCATACCATGAACCTTGCAGTACTGGTCAACTACCGCCATCGGGTCGGAAGCCAGGCCCATTTTGCACGTCCCGGAAATATGGTGCTGGGTGTAGCAATTGCGTAGGATCCAATTGTCCAACGATTCGTCGGTGGCAAAGTCTTCCGCTGTGGGATTGATCCGCGCGGAGATCAAAGAATTTAATGCGGGATGGTCGGCAATGCGAGAAGCAGTACGCAGGGCATCGCGCATCCTCTCCCGGTCATAAGGAGCCGAGAACAGGTCGTAATTCAAGTCCGGTTGGACGTGAGGGTCGGTGGAAGCCAACTTGAGACGACCGGACGAAGTGGCGTTCTGCAACCCAACGCTAAGGCCCCAGTGGAAGTCCTCGCCTTCGTAGGAGACGCTGGACGGCCGGTGCTCGCTGCTCATAAGAGTAGGCGTAATCTGGAAATCGGCCCGAGTGGGCGAGCCTTCGTTGCTGAAGCGCAAGCCAACTTGCAAACTGGCCGCATCAACGTCCGGTGGTTCACCTATCCCGCGGAAGAGCATGTAGGCCGCCGGGTGGTCCCGCAGGTTTTCCCCAACCCCTGGCATATCGTGGATGACGGGCAAGCCCATTTCCCGGAGGTGGTCCGCCGGTCCGACACCGGAGAGCAACAAAATCTGAGCCGAGCCGATGGTGCCGCTGCAAAGAATTATCTCGTCGGATTCGACAGTGAAAACTTCTCCTCCG
This sequence comes from Dehalococcoidia bacterium, assembly GCA_963665155.2. Lineage (GTDB taxonomy): Bacteria > Chloroflexota > Dehalococcoidia > Lucifugimonadales > UBA3495 > UBA1141. The sequence continues at coordinate 1,644,357 of OY761986.2, forward strand.
CTCTCGGCCTCAAGGCCAACAGCCCGGTTTCCTTCGAATAGGATGCGCCTGACGGTAACTTCACCCCGGACGGTAATGTTAAGCCGGTGGCGGGCTTGGCTCAGATAGGTCAGCGATGTGCTCATGCGCACGCCATCAATGTTGTTAAGAGGCCTGGCGGCCACTCCATTGGAATCGGGGCTGTTTTGATCGGCGTCTTCGGGAAAGCCAACGCCGACGCAAGCATCGTAAAAGCTACTGTTGATGGGTAGCCAGTCCTGACGCTCGTAACGGCGGACAGGAAGTGGACCTTCGTTGCCGTGAAAGTCATCGCCGCCAAAGTCCCGGTCATTTTCCATCTTCCGGAAATATGGCAGTATTTTCGTGTAAGCCCATTCGTCGTTGCCCCATTCGGCCCACAGGTCATAGTCTTCGGGCACGCCCCGGAACACGACTTGGCCGTTAATGGACGAAGAGCCTCCCATGGCTTTCCCACGGGGTATGACGATCAACTCATCCTGTAAAGGCGTTGCTTTGGCCCGGAAGTCCCAGCTATGGGGGCCATAGGCCGAACGCCATACATTGTTTCCTTTCTTCAGGTCTTCGGGCAGGTGCTCGAAGTCTGGGTAATCAGGTCCTGCTTCCAAGAGCAACACCGACTTGTCCGGGTCCTCGGACAGTCGGGTGGCCATTACGCAACCTGCGGAGCCACCCCCTACAACAATATGATCGTACTTCATGTTCCCTCCCTCGATTTTATTCCGTGTTTGATTTTTGCTGGTTTGATTTTTGCTGGTTTGATTTTTGCTGGTTTGATTTTTGCTGGTTTGATTTTTGCTGGTTTGATTTTTGCTGGTTTGATTATTCTGGGATTGCAGTTCTGCGGGATCGGGGACAATTAATAAATTCCCTACTCAACCCGTCCCGGTTAGTACACTTCGTTGAGTACTTCTTCCAGTTCTGAGGCGTCGTTGACGGGGCGGGCGTTGCGGTGCAGACCGTAGTCGGTCATGGCGTCTTCGGCAATTTTCTTGATGCCTGCAGCATCCACGCCAACTTCGGAAAGCCGGACCGGCAATCTCAATCTCATGTAATTCCCCGTAACTTCATCGGCCGCAGCCAAAGCCGCTGTATGGTCGTCGTAGGAGTCCCGATTGACGCCCATGATGGACGCCAGACGCGCCAGGCCCGAAGCGTTGGCGGTGGCGTTGAACCTCATCCCGGGCGCAGTCAATATGGAGTAAGCACCACCGTGACTGCATTCCTTCGACCTTGTATCCAGCGAATGGGCAAGGGCGCTCACCACGCCAAAGCCGCCGCCGGTGGCTCCGCTGTCGCCAGCCCGGTTGTACAAAAACGCCGCCGCCGCCAGATTAATGCGGACAGCGTCGTCATCGGGCCTGGTTTCGACTAGAGGCAGGTTGTCATGCATCAGACGTAAGGCTTGAAGCAGGTCGGCTTCGGCCAATGGGTTCGCCTGCACTGGGGCTTGCAGGCCACCGATTATTCCGCTGTAACAGGAAGCAGCAGCGCTGACGCAGAGTTGAGGTGACGCTGTTAACATGGCGTCACTGTCCCAAAAAATTGCGCTGGGCCTTGTTTTCGGGTCGAAAAACTCCAGGCGATGTCCAGATTCCGGGTCTATTACCGCTGTGCCCGCTCGCGTTGCCGCCGTTGTGGGCGTGGTTAGCACCAAGATGTTAGGAATCTTGGGTTGCATCAGCCGAGGACTCACCGGTGGTTGGCCCGCAGGGTATTGGGTGGCCAACTCGCGGGCGTCGCCGTTTTCCGCCAGCAAGATAATTATCGCTCTGGCTGTGACCACAGCGCTTCCTCCGCCCACCGCAACGATCATGTCCGCGCCAGCCGCAGCGGCTTGGGTCACGCCTTTCTGTACCGAGGGCAGCGGGGATCCGGTTTCCGCTTCATCGAATATACCGACCAAGCGGTCGCCCAAAGCGTCGCCTACTCTTTCCAGGAGGTTGGTTTGCCGGGACACTGATTGGCCGCATACCGCCAAGACTCGTTTGCCGCCGACGCGGTCCAATTCATCACTCAGACGGTCCAGGGACCTGGGCCCCGCATGGACTCGCACGGGATAGCCAACAGCGCGAAAGGAAGGGGAAGCCGCCAACTTCATCTCCTTGGAATCGTTAGAATAGTTAGAATCGATTTCGAGAATAGTTCTCGTTCTAGATTAGACTGGGGCAAAGGTCAGCTAAGGACATATGTTGCCACTAGCCAAGAAATTTGGCAACAAGGCGTGTCCTGCAGTTTGCTACGTTAGGCTACGCCATTCCCGTGTCAAGCCCACCTATTCCGATAAAATCCAGATTGTGTGGCCCGGATCAATTAATCATCCATCCCCAAAACGAGCCTGGACGGTAGCCTACGCAAGTGCAACGGACAGTACACCTATATAAATGAAAACTCGATAGGGTAGGATTGCAAGGCCAGGTTTACTACAACGTCCTGAACTGGTAGTTTATGCAAACCGATGGTTATTAGCCGAGGCTGGCTGGCCGCCGATAATGTCACCAAGTTCGGCCAACCGGAGTCAGTACCGGAAGTCTGCCAAAATGGAGATGTGCCATGTCCACCATGACCGGAGCCCAAGCTTTGACCCGTTCCCTGGCCAGGGAAGGAGTGGAGGTAGTGTTCGCCCTACCCGGGGTCCAGATCATGGACGCCTTCGACGCTTTGTATGACGAACCGGGCATTCGGGTAGTTCTGGCGCGCCATGAACAATCGGTGGCTCACATGGCCGACGGATACGCTCGCACCACCGGAAAGCCGGGAGTTGGCTTGGTGGTACCCGGCCCAGGAGCGTTAAACGCCACTGCGGGGCTGGGAACAGCCTACGCAACATCTTCTCCGGTGATGCTGATATGCGGTCAAATCGAAAGCTACAACCTGGGACAGAACCGAGGTGCGCTCCACGAACTTCCCGAGCAACTAGAGGTCTTTCGGCAGATCACCAAGTGGTGCGGTCGCAGCACCACGGTTCAAGAGATTCCGGGAATGGTCCACACTGCCATAGAGCAACTGTCCACTGGTCGGCCCAGGCCGGTGGAAATCGAAGTGCCCTGGGACGTGCTGCCAGCCAGCGCCGAGACCGAATTGATGGAGCGGGAGGTGTTTCCTAAACAATCCCCGGAGCCGAGTCAAGTCAAAGAAGCGGCAAGACTACTGGCCGGCGCCAAGAGGCCCCTGATTTGGGCCGGAGGAGGCGCCAGGGAGGCTGACCTGTCATCGGAGTTACTGGAGTTGGCTCAAGCCCTTAACGCGCCGGTAATTACCACACCGGAGGGCAAAGGGGCCATCCCCGAAGACAACCCTTGGTCCCTGGGCGGCTATTACTACGGTCATGGTCCCGGAAGCAGAGCATTACCCCAAGCCGACGTTATTCTGGCCGTGGGCAGCCGACTTCACCTTTCGCCCAAGATGCCTTGGGACATCCAGCCTCACCAGAAGGTAATACAGATTGACGCAGACCCGGAAGAAGTGGGCCGCAACCTGCCGGTGGCGGTGGGGATTTGCGCCGACGGGCGGTTGGGCTTGCAGGCCTTGTTGGAGGAGTTGGGAGGCAAGACCCACGCCAGCGAATGGACCCAAGACCAGGCCAGCAATATTCGTCAAGAAACCCTCCGGGACTTGAGAGAGATGGCGCCCCTCCAAATGGAGATAATCGACACCATCCGGCAGGAGTTGGATGACGACGCTATCATGGTCGCTGGCACAACCCAGATTGGTTACTGGAGTTACCTGGCGTACCCGGCCTTGAAACCTCGATCCTTCCTCACATCCAGTTACTTCGCAACCTTGGGATATGCTTTTCCCACTGCTCTGGGGGCCAAGGTCGGCAATCCACACCGTCAGGTGGTAGCCACCATCGGCGACGGTGGATTCGGGTATGCGCCACTGCGGTACAGGAGGAAATAAACGCCGTCACAATCGTTTTCAACAACCAAATGCTGGGAGCTTCGTTTAACGACCAACAACTACGCTTCGGTGGCCGAACCATCGGCAGGAGGCTGCACAACCCGGACTTTGTGAAACTGGCTGAAGCATACGGTGCTTTAGGCATGAGTCTAGACAGTCACAAAGAACTGGGAGATGCGCTCCGCAGTGCTCTGGCAGCCCAAAGGCCGGTGGTTATTGAGGTGCCGCTACCCAATCTACCGCCACCCTTCCAGATTTCGCCAACTGGGGCCAACAAGTAATCGCTTTGGTTGCCGCTCTTGTCCCTCGAATAATCCGCTTCATAGCGGTGGTGAACCGTTGGACGAGTCCAAGGTTAACCAATCGAGCCCTTCGGGAAATAAGGCGCAGACTTATTAGAAACCCTAATCAAGGCCCCTGTACCTTGACCTCTGGCTCTGCCCGTGTTAATTTTTGGGCGGAAACAGAATAGCGTGCGGTGCCCCGTTTCTATATATTGGATATATGGGAAAGCGGGGAGAATAGGGAAGCCGGTGAGATTCCGGCACGGGCCCGCCACTGTATATGGGTAGCTCTCCGGCATGCCCCAGCGCAGCCACTGTTCCGGACCACCGGAGCGGGAAGGTGCCGGACGGCGTTGATCCATAAGTCAGAAGACCTGCCGCACAAAAAGCCCATGGGCATTTGGCTCAACGAGCCAGCACTTTTTCGAGCTGTGCCGTTGCCAATAATCCGGGTAAAATCCGCTTCGTGGATTGAGCGGGCGTCTTTGAATGCAAAAGCCCGCGCCTCATTTACGGCGGGGGCTTTTTCTTTTTCTGTGGGTTCACGTTTTGGCACTTGAATATTGACCATGACTGGGAATGGCGGGGAACACATAGGTGGTTGAGAGGGAAGTCGACATGGGTGATTCTGAAACAGATTCGACGGGCACGTCTGACTCGGAAAGTTCCGGGGTCGACAATTTTTCGGACTCCGAACGAATGGCAGTGTACCGGGCGATTTACGAAAGACGGGACATGCGGCACTTTCGCAGCGACCCCATTCCCGATGATGCCTTGGCCAGAATTATCCAAGCCGCCCACCACGGGCCTTCCGTCGGCTTCATGCAACCTTGGGACTTTATCGTGATAAAAGACGCCCAGATACGTGGGCAGGTCAAAGACTTATTTGACCGGGAGCGTCAGGCCGCCTCCTGCTTTTTCGACGAGCCCAGACGTTCCCAGTACTTGTCCCTCAAACTGGAAGGCATCTTGGAAGCCCCGATCAGCGTGTGCGTTACCTGCGACTCAACTAGGGCTGAAGAGGTGCTGGGCAGGAACGCCGTCCCCGAAGCCGACGTCTACTCGACCTGTTGCGCAATTCAAAACCTGTGGCTGGCCGCCCGCTGTGAAGGCATTGGCGTCGGCTGGGTTAGCATTCTCAAGACCCGCCAGCTAAGAGAGATTCTGGGGATACCGGCCCACATCTCACCGGTCGCCTTCTTGTGTCTGGGATACCCCACACAGTTTTACGAGAAACCGATGTTGGAGCAAGCAGGTTGGCGCTCCCGGCAACCGGTGGACCCACTGGTTCACCTGGATGGGTGGTCGGGACAATCCGGTTCAGAATGGGACGCTTTTCTGGAAGAGTTGGGCCGCGTCCCGCAAGCCGAAACCGGACAAAATTAACAACTAGCTCACACAATACCGGACCAACTGAGTCAAAACGCACTCAAGCGCCATGCTAAAATATTGCTTCAGTCAATTACCCGAGATTACCCGAATTCTCCGGAGCGATTCATTTTGCCTTCAGACACCCAGCGCATAGATCGTTACCGCAAACAGAGCATTAATCTGCTGCAAAGCGCATTGCAGCAGATTAAACAAGGTCATTGGACCCGTTCCGAGGACCTGCTTTGGGGCAGTCTTACCCTGGCGGTCAAAGGGGTCGCCGTGAGCCGGGGAGACCAACTGACCACCGATGAAGAGGTGCGGGAATACACCTCACGGTTGGGCAACGAGCAGCGGGACCGCCGCTTGCGGGAAGCATTCACCCAACTATCCAACTTTGGCGATGCCGTGGAGCGCCTGAGAGAGTCGCGCTTCAGGGTGGACCGGATAATCCCCATGCTGGAGGACGTTAGCTCGGCCATCGAGAGGTTGTGGGAGATGGTGCCAATGGCCGACTCGACTACTGAGTCCCCAAGCGCTGAGACGGAAATTGTCGAAGATACCGAACAAGATAAAGTCTGACGGGTTGCATCTCCAATCATGTTAAGTGAGTCCGGTTCCGATGCACTATACAGCGACGCTCCGAATCAAGCCTCCAGAGCGATTTACCTATCGATAGACAGGTCTGAAGCCGCCGAGGCTAAAGACCATTCGCCGCAATTCAGAAAAAGCGATAGCAGCTTGGCAGACGCGGCGGGTCCTCCGACGGCAGCCATCCACACTCATGGCTGCAAGCTCAATCAGGCCGACAGCGAGGCCCTAATCCGGCGCTTCGCCGAGGCCGGGTACCGTATTGTGGAATGGTCCGACGGGGCCGACGTCCTAGTGCTGAACACCTGCACAATTACGGCCACCGCCGACGCCAAAGCCCGCCAAGCGTTGCGAGGGGCAAGCCGCCGCACCAACGGCAAGGCATTGGTCGTTGCCACCGGTTGTTACGCCCAGAGAGCCGAAGAGCAACTGGCCAAGGTGGACGGAGTGTCTCTTGTGGTGGGGAACACTGGCAAGGACCAGTTGGTCGCTACCGTAACCGCCGCCCTAGACCAAACCCAGCGCAGTCGTCTTATCCCTATTTCCGTTGGAATAAGCAGCGGCTTGGTTGGGAGCGTTCTCGGCAAAGACCGGACTCCCGATGATCCTCCGGACCGTGGGCCACTGCGGTTAAAGGTCGAATCCGAGCCTGCGCAGCAGCGCACCCGCGCTATGATCAAGATTCAGGAAGGATGCGACCAGGTTTGTGCGTACTGCATCGTCCCCAAGGTCCGTGGCCGGGAACGCAGCATTCAACCCGACGATTTGCTGAGGGAAATTAACCAACGGATCGATCAGGGCTGCCAGGAGGTCGTGCTCACTGGGACCCAGTTGGGCACCTACGGGTTCGACCTCGGCGTCACGACCCTTACTCAGGAAACCCCAATTAAACTGGGGCTAGGTGGGGTCAGGCCCGGCCAACCTACTCTGGCTGGGCTGCTACAACGCATATTGAGAGAAACTAGCATTACCAGGTTGCGAGTGTCGTCGTTGCAACCACAGGAAATCACCGAAGCTTTACTGGAGCTATGGTCAGACCCCCGGTTATGCCCCCATTTCCACCTGCCCCTTCAGAGCGGATGCGATCAAATATTGAAGTCCATGCGCCGCAGGTACGACACGTCCCAGTTCGCCGCCAAGGTGGAAATGATACGAAAGACGCTTCCCAGCGTTGGTATTACCACAGACCTAATTGTCGGATTTCCCGGCGAGGGCCCGGATGAGTACCGGACAAGCAAGGATTTTGCCCGGTCCATGGAGTTCAGCGATATACACGTGTTCCCGTATTCGCCCCGGCCCGGGACCAGCGCAGCTTACCTGAAGGACACAGCGACGGGCACAGTTAGGCCGGGCAACGTCAAAAAGGAGCGCGTTGCGGAAATGGTCGGGATAGCCGCTGATGGCTTTCGCCGCTTCCGCCGTGAGCAAATTGGCAGCCACCGGCCCGTTTTGTGGGAGTCTAGCCAGAAAGGCTCCCCAACGACATGGAACGGGTTGACGGATAACTACATCCGAGTCCGGACCCAAAGCGACGCCGATCTGCGAAACGTGGTCACCCAGGCCAAGCTGTTGCAGCTTGTTGAGGAAAGTGTACTGGTCAGCCTCAAGTAACGATGAAATATGTTACCTGTACTTGAGTCGAGACTGCGTACGGGTGAGCCGGAAACAACTGTAGCGGAGAATAGAAGTGAGGCCGATTGGCCTCTTTTTTGTGCTGGCCGGTCGCGGTGGATGGTCAACATATAGACTCTAACTGAAAATCCGCGCCTTTGGGTTCTTCTTAGGCACCTACTCTGCTCTTGCCGACTCCGCTCTTATGGAGCCAATGCTGGGCTGTCGGGCAGGCTAGCCATCCAGCAGCCCAGCATCAAAACCGATCCGTGGAATCTAGTCGATAATCGTGGGTTAAGGGCCTTGCTCCAATGGGGTTACAGCTCAACCGGCTTTAGGTATCCCATTTCCCCCCGGCGCTCCAGGTAGCCTGCCCTGGTATCGTGTCCATGGGAGAAGACCAGCAGCCAGCCCTCGCGCTCAGCCTGGTTCAGCAAATCTCGCTTCTGAACAAGGGTATCCTCAGGAGAGCTATCGAAGGCGGATATTACCGTCAGGTTCAGATGGTGGGGTGTCGGCACTATGTCGCCCAAGAACACCACCCGTTCGCCACCGTGATTGAACATTACAGATTGGTGACCCTTGGCATGGCCATCGGTCACGATTACGTTCAACCCAGGGAAAATCTCGGCGTCCCCATCTAGGATCTCCAGTTGGCCTCGCTCGTCGATGGGCTTGAAGTTATCCGAACGGTGTGTGTCGTGACAACGCTCATTTGGGTTGCACGCTTCGTCCCAACAACTCTGTTGAACGTAGTAGCGGGCCTTGGGGAAGGTCGGCATAACGTTGCCCGCCCGGTCCAGCCTGGTACAACCACCGCTGTGGTCGAAATGTAAGTGAGTGAGGATAACCGCATGAATATCTTTGGGGGTCAGGCCGAAACCTTTGAGTCCCTTGAGTAGCCGGCTGGGCACCAAGCCCAGATTTTCCTTGTCGTTTTCCGCTTCTTTAGAGCCCACACCGGTGTCAACCAATACGTTCCGGCCGCACACCTGAAGCAGCATGCAATTGAGCCCTAGAGTCATACGGTTTTTTCGGTCGGTTACCACGCTGTTTTCCCAATTCATCTTGGGAACTTGCCCGAACATGGAGCCACCATCGAATTTTATGACCCCATCGCTGATGATTTTCACAGCTGTCGACATCATCTCTACACCCAATCCCTCTTGCAAAATTCTTGTAACTTTGCCCCACCGTCGAAGCAGCTCCCCCCAAACCTAGATTTCAAAAACTGGACCGCTATGTAACCCGGATTGTGTAACCCGGATCACGTAACTCGAATAGTGAAACCCAGAAACCTTGTTAGCGAACCCGGATAGGGAACCCAGGAAAATAAATCCAATAAGAGATAATTGCTGTTGTGTAATCCCGGTTGGAAAAATAACTACTCTGTTTTTAAAAAATGGTTGGCGATCGGAAGCTTATCTTGCGGGGCATCCACTGTGACAGGCGGTCATTGACTTCCCTCTTCTAGAGGGCTTAAAGTCGCTCTAAAGTTACCTCCTGATTATCCGGATGTTGGTTATTCACGGGTTCTTAAAATGAGAAAAGTTTGTGAGCCGAACTCAGTACCCTTTCGAGACAAATTCCCTGGGTAAACACCTGAAATAAGCGCCCGGGGTTCCACTTGGCGTCACCGGACGGATTGATCTTATGACAACTAGGGTTTGTCTAAACTTCCCCTTTTAATTCAATATAAGATATTGAGTAGGAAACTGACGTTTGTCAAGGGTTTTCCAAATGAATTTTTTGGACAGTTTTTAGACATTTCTCACGAAAAAGATTAAGTTAGGCATAATCCGTTCTCAACGGTACAATTAAGTTTTAATTATTTTCTAATTTTTCGCTTAAATTTACTTTCTTCATTTTTCCAAAACTAATAAATTTCTGACGTTATTGTTAACCGATTTCGGGTCATAGTCCCGGCATCGCAGTTGCATATTCAAGTCGGCTCCAGCCCCCAATCCACATCCGCCTAAATCAGTTCGGATAATGCTATACTACCGGCCATCGGACGAATCTATTCGATGGCTGACGGTAGCAATTTAGCGCCAACCTAACCTGACTTTACTGTGCGAGTCCACAATGCTCGTCCACTGTGCTGGGCTTGTATGCTGGGCATGGCACTTACTTGAGGTTGAATTATGACAGTAGATACTTCCTTAATGGCTCACCTGCTGCGGCGGGCCGGATTTGGTGCCACCCGAGTTGAACTGGCGCAATACGTGGCCAAGGGCTACGAGGCCACCGTGGAAGAACTGCTCTACCCGGAAAATGCCCCCCAGTTGGATGAGGACGTCATTCGGCGTTACCACGTCGACCAGAACAGCTTGATGCTCATCGAGAGTTGCCAAGCTTACTGGCTCTACCGCATGATCAACACCAAGCGGCCATTAGAAGAAAAAATGGCACTGTTTTGGCACGGCCTTTTCGCCACAGCCTACGGAAAGCTGAACCACGCCAAGGCCGTGGTCAACCAGACCAACACGTTTCGACGCCATGGTTTGGGCTCATTTGCCAACCTGTTGAGACAGTTGGCGCGCGACCCTGCAATGATTTTCTGGCTGGACAACAAGGACAACCACAAGGATGCTCCCAATGAAAACTTCGGGCGCGAGTTGCTGGAACTGTTCTCCATGGGCATCGGCACCTACACCGAAGAAGATGTCAAATCCTGTGCCAGAGCATTCACCGGCTGGACCATTCGAAACGCCGACTATATGAGCATTCGAGCGTCCAGGGACTCGATTTGGCCGTCGGGAAGGCTCGACTGGCAGTTTGTTTATCTGCCCGAAGACCATGATGATTCGGAAAAGAATTTCCTGGGCCACAAGGGCCGGTTCAACGGCGACGATATCATCGACATCATCACCCAGCATCCGGCATCCAGTTGGTTCATCGCCGGGCAGCTTTACAATTTCTTCGTTTCCGACACACCCAACGAAGCAGCCATCCAATACTTGGCCGACGAGTACCGCAAGGCCAAGGGCGAAATCCGGTCGGTCATGCGCTCGCTGTTTCTGTCGGATTTCTTCCGCAGTGAAGACGCCCACTTCGCTCGAGTGAAGAGCCCTGCCGAGTTGGTGGCTGGCACGGCACGGTTGGCGGGCAGCCGCACCTTCCCCGAATGGAGCATTGTCAACTTGGCCGCCGACGCAAACTTCATGGGCCAGGAGATCTTGAACCCTCCCACTGTCGAGGGCTGGCACACGGGCCGGGAATGGGTGGACACCGGAACTCTGGTGGAGCGGGTGAACTCGGCTACGTTGGAGATGGGAGACCCAAGTAAACCCGGTATCCAGGCCATCATAAACACTCTCAAGAACAAAGGACCGGCCCTCTCCCCCAAAGAATTCGTGGCGACATGCTTGGAAGAAGTAGGTTGCTTGACCGTTTCGGCGGGCACCTTAGAAAGCCTGGAAGCCCACGCCCAAACCCAAGGCGACTTGAAATTTTACGAACCAGGTCAGCGACGCCCGTCCCAAGGCGGTTGCCACGAGGGTCGAGTCACCGAGATGCTTCAATTGATATTGTCCACCCGTGAATACCAGATGGCGTAGCTGAACCGCCAACCGTCAGCCTATATGGGGCGTTATAAGAGATGAATGATGACAACTAAGACCGCCTTTCAGTACAGCCACACTATTGGCTTTATGTCCAACAGGTTCAAGGGCTTTCAGCATCCTGTGGATATGGCAATCGACTCAAAAGGCCTGCTTTACGTGCTGAACCGCGTGGGTCCGGAACTCAGCGTCCGAATCCCTTACAAGCGCATTACTATCTGCACAGTTGAAGAAGAATATTTGGGAGAGATCAGCACCGGGGGCCAGGGCGATGGGCAATTGTGGTGGCCCAGCGCCCTGGCCTTCGACAGCGAGGATAACCTCTACGTTGCCGATGAGGCGCTTAACAGGGTCTCGATTTTCTCCAGAGACGGCGACTTTCTGAGCCAATGGGGAGTGCAAGGTTCTGGGATAGGCCAACTAGACCGGCCCTCAGGCATTGCCTTCGACGCCGACGATAACCTGTTGGTAACCGATAGCCTCAACCACCGGGTCCAGAAGTTCCAGCGCGATGGAATCTTCATCGGCACATGGGGGGAACTCGGCGCTGGCCATGGGCAGTTCAACATGCCTTGGGGCATAACTGTGGTTAGGACGGGCCACTCTGCCGGAAATGTGTTCGTGGCCGACTGGCGCAACGACCGCATCCAAAAACTCGACTCCGACGGCAACTTCATCGCCCAGTGGGGATCATCCGGAGAGGGACCGGGACAGTTCAACCGGCCCGCTGGCATTGCGGTGGATGAGAACGAGAATATGTACATAGCCGATTGGGGCAATGAGCGAGTCCAGATAATCAACCAGCAAGGAGAGGTCCTGGACATCTTACGGGGCGACTCGGTTGATTCGACTTGGTCCGAGGACTACTTTCTGGCCAATTCCGCCGAAGAGGCTGCCCGGCGTGCCGCCGACTTGGAGCCGGTGGTGGACCCTCCCGAAGAAAAGCTGCGGGAGACCTCGGCCAACGTGGAAAAACTGTTCTGGGGGCCTACGGCGGTCAAGCTGGACGGCCAAGGCCGGGTCTATGTAGTGGACAGTTGCCGCCACCGTTTGCAGATTTACCGCAAAGGCTGAGTCGTTTTAGCCTTTTTTACCGCTAAAGAGCGCGGAGGCCGCAGAGGAATATCAAGTGTAGCCAAGTTTCTCTGTGAGCTCGGCGCTCTTTGCAGTTAAGAGTATCTCTTCAACAGTAAATCGGGAGTAAGCAAGCCTACTCCCGAGCCTTCTCGGTCCGAGCCCAAGAATCCCTTAGCGGCACGGTACGGTTGAATACCAGTTTGCCAGGAGCAGAGTCTAGCGAGTCCACGCAGAAGTAGCCCTGGCGGAGGAATTGGAAAGTGCTTCCCGGCACAGCCGACGCCAGGCTGGGCTCCACTTTGCAGCCGTTCAGAACCTCCACCGAATTGGGGTTCAGGTAGGCACTAAGGTCTTGAACGTGAGCTTCACCGTCCGCCCCCTCGTCTGATTCATGACTCATTTCGCTGGCCAGTTCGGCGGCTGAATCACTGGTGGGGTTGGCATTGGAAAACAGGGTACCGTAGAGACGGACCTCGGCATCAATCGCATGAGCGGAGGATACCCAATGGGAGGTGCCCCTAACCTTCCGCCCATCTTCCGTCCGGCCTGCCCATGACTCCGGGTCGTAGGTGCAATGTATCTCTTCCACTTCTCCTGTCGCTTCGTTTTTGATAACGTCGACGCAGGTCACGTAATAGGCGTCCTTTAGACGGACTTCCCGGCCTGGAGAAAGGCGGAAGAAGCCTTTTGGCGGGTCTTCTCGGAAATCTTCCTGCTCTATGTAAACAACCTTGGAGAATGGGACTTTCCTCGATCCGGCCGACGGGTCCTCGGGGTTATTAACCGAATCTACCTCCTCAACCTGGCCTTCCGGGTAGTTATCAATGACCAGCTTCAGGGGCCGCAGCACCCCCATAACCCTGGGCGCGCGCTGGTTCAGGTCTTCCCGAATGCTGTGCTCCAACAGGGCCAACTCGACCACTGTGTCCCGTTTGGCCACCCCGATTTTGTCGCAGAAATTGCAGATCGCTTGGGGCGTGTACCCCCTCCGGCGAAGACCGGAAAGGGTCGGCATCCGTGGATCGTCCCAACCGGTGACGTAACCCTTCTCAACCAGTTCAACCAGGCGCCGCTTGCTCAAGACCGTGTAGGTCAGGTTCAGGCGGGCAAACTCTATCTGCTGTGGATGAAATATTTCCAACGACTCCAGAAACCAGTCATAAAGAGGCCGGTGGTCCTCAAACTCCAGGGTGCATATCGAGTGGGTTACCCCTTCGATGGAATCGGACTGGCCGTGAGTGAAGTCGTAGGTCGGGTAGATGCACCAATTATCCCCGGTGCGGTGATGGGAAGCTTTGAGTATCCGGTAGATCACTGGGTCGCGCAAATTTAGGTTGGGAGAGGCCATGTCAATCTTGGCCCGAAGGACACGGCTGCCCTCATCGAATTCTCCTGCCCGCATCCGCCCAAACAACGCCAGGTTCTCTTCCTGGGGGCGGTCTCTAAATGGGCTGTCCTTGCCCGGCTCGGTCAGAGTGCCACGGTACTCCCTGATTTCCTGGGGGCTCAGGTCGCACACGTACGCTTTACCCTTCTGGATCAACTGCACGGCATATTGGTACAGATCCTCGAAGTAGTCCGAGGCGAAGTACATGTGCTCGCCCCAATCCCAACCCAACCAACGCACGTCCTCTTGAATGGAGTCGACAAATTCCACTTCTTCTTTTGTGGGATTGGTGTCGTCGAAGCGCAGATTACAGCGGCCACCGTTTTCCGATGCCACACCGAAGTTCAGGCAGACCGATTTGGCATGCCCGATGTGCAGGTAACCGTTGGGTTCAGGTGGAAAGCGAGTGATTACCTGGCCGCCGTTCTTGGCGGCGCGCAGGTCGCCAGCCACTATGTTTCTGACAAAGTCGCTGGGGGTATTAGATTCGTTGGTGACCATTCTTACGCCTCATTGGCCTCAATGTTTCGAAGCAAGCCGCCTTGCGACCTAGCTTCACGAACTAGCTTTGATGCTGGGCCTGAATTCGATGCTGGGCCTGGATTCGCTTTGTTGAAAAATCGGTGTTAGTCGGTTTCAGCGTCACCCAACCGTTGGATGGCCTGCCGAATCCGGTCTAGGACCCTGTCCCGGCCCAACACTTCCATGGTTTCAAACAAGGGGGGTGTTGCGTCTTTGCCGGTAGCCGCCACCCGCAACGTTCCAAAAAACTGGCGGTGTGTCAGCCCCAACTCGGTAGCTGCGGCCCGGAGCGCTTGTTCCAGTGGCTCATGCTCGAAGGCTTCAGCGTTGGTCAATTCCGCCTGACAGGCAGCCAATGCCGACATCGCGCTCTGGTGGTCCATACCCTTTTGTATTAGCCTTTTGGGATCAAAGTCCAAATCGGTCTGGAAGAAAAAATCCGTCATGTCCGTTGCATCGGTCAACAGTTTAATCCGCTCTCGAATCAGGGGTACGATCCGCAGCAGATAACCTCGGTCCACCGGCAACCATTCCGAAGGTAGGCCCTTTTCCAAGATGGGTAATACGCGATCTGCCAGGTCTTCCTCGGAAAGCTGTCTGATGTACATGCCGTTCATCCAGGTCAGCTTTTCGTAATCAAAAATCGCCGCTGCTTTATTGACCCGCTCTAGGCTGAAATTCTCGATCACCGTACTGGGGGTCATGATTTCCGTATGGTCGTCCAAAGACCAGCCGACCAGTTCCAAGAAATTCACCAAGGCTTCTTGCATGAAACCTTGGTCCCGGTAATCAAGGACGAATGTGGCCCCGTGGCGCTTGGAAAGCTTTGACCGGTCGGGCCCCAAGATCATGGGCAGGTGCGCGAACTGGGGCGGCTCTTGGCCCAAGGCTTGGTGGAGTTGCAAGTGCCGAGGTGTGCTGGGCAACCACTCTTCAGCCCTCATCACGTGGCTGATCTCCATTAGGTGGTCATCGGTCACCACAGCCATGTGGTAGGTCGGAAAGCCGTCGGACTTGATGAGGATGAAGTCATCCAAAAGCTCGTTTTGCCACACCACCTGGCCTCTAATCAGATCCTCAACGACTGTAGCACCTGATAGTGGCACAGCAAACCGTATGACGGATTTACCACCGTAGGCCTCTTGCGCTCGGCGCTCGTCTTTAGACAGGTTGCGGCAATGGCGATCGTAGCCGGTTTGGCTCTTCTCGCGGGCCTGCGCTTCTCGCATATCTTTCAATCGGGCTTCCGAGCAGTAGCAGCGGTAGGCCCACTCCCGGTCCAGTAAATCATCCGCCAATTTCTGGTAAATATCCAAGCGCTGCGATTGGAAGTAGGGGCCGTAGGGTCCGCCAACACGGGGACCTTCATCCCATTGGATGTCCAACCAGTCCAAAGCCTCCAAGACTGCGTCGGTGGCGCCGGGCACCAATCGGTCCTGATCCGTGTCTTCAACACGCACTATGAATTTGCCGCCATGATGCCTGGCAAAGAGCCAGTTAAACAGAGCGGTCCTGATATTTCCTATGTGAGGTAAGCCCGTTGGGCTAGGCGCGAAACGGACGCGGACATTATCCGTCCGGATGATTTTTTGCAAGGGAATTCTCCGTGCAATGTACTCTCTTAGCAAGGCTCATTTTAGCATCAGCGCGATTAGTCGTACAGTCGTGAACCGTGCTCAATGGCAAGCCAAAGCGGGCGAGATAAATTACTGATCAACAATTTATCCGCCAGCTTGGTTCGGCGCAGTCTCCCGGAGAGAGAGTAAAACATCTTCCAAGTCTTTGGGCGGAGGCGAGTGAAACTCCACATTCTCTCCGCTGGCCGGATGGCGGAACCCCAAGTGGTTTGCGTGGAGGAACTGACGGTCCAGGGCAGGATACGGTTTGCCGTACAGCCGGTCTCCGAGCAGGGGATGCCCCAAGTAAGCCAGGTGAACCCTGATTTGGTGGGTTCGTCCCGATTCCAGGTAAAGCTGCAGCAATGTATAACCGTTCCAGCTTTCGAGAACCCGGTAGTTGGTCCGTGATTCCCTCCCTCCCGGAACAACAGCCATTCTTTTCCGGTTTCTGGGGTCGCGGCCAATGGGTGCGTCGATCTCTCCCTTGGTCAGCGGGAAATCCCCCGTGGCCAAAGCCAGGTATCCCTTGGTTACCTCTCGGTCTTTGATCTGAGCGGAAAGGGACAAATGAGCCTGGTGATTTTTGGCCACCATCATCAAGCCTGAGGTATCTTTGTCCAACCGGTGCACTATCCCCGGTCTGACGCCGTCACCAACGCCTTGGATGTCGGGGCATAGGGCGAGCAAGCCGTTGACCAGAGTGCGGTCCGGATGACCAGGGCCGGGGTGAACGGAGAGCCCGGGAGGCTTATCTATAACCACCACATGCTCATCCTGGTAGACCAGTTGTATCGGCATCCATTGAGGCGCCAAGTCCAAAGTCCGAGGGGGCGGCACCGACACGGACACCCGGTCACCTCGCTGGATAGTTTGTGACGGCTTGCTGCAGTAGCCGTTAAGCAGGACCGACCCTTGAACCACCAAGCGATGCAGTTGGCTTCGGGTTAGCCCTGTGCCCAATGCCGCCAGAAACCGGTCCAATCGGGCCCACGCTTTATCCGCCGTAAACTCATTGGGAGTGGTCACATTGCTGGCACTGGGGAGTTCCGGTCCTGATTTCTCTGGTCCGGCTTTTGCCGGCACGAATGTCATTCCTCCCCAGCGGAATCGTCGGCCTTTGGCGCTCCGCCTGGGGTATTAAAGTCCGCCCCCGGATCCTCGTCATCACCAGGCAGCAGGCTGATGTCCAGACCCTCTGGGATACCTGTGTGTGAGCCTCCGCGGCCTATGGGTATCCCCATAGCGGCGCTCGACCCTGTTGCTTCCGAAGCAGCTTGATTGGAGGCCTTATTTGCGGAGGCAGTATTGGCGGGACCGGCGGCCGGTTTAGAACCATCGGTTATCAAAAACATCCAGGCCAGCATTCCCAGCCCCAAGACAATAGAGGCATCGGCCACGTTAAATATGGGCCAGGAGCCTACGTCTACGAAATCCGTAACGTGCCCCAAGCGTATACGGTCCAGCAGGTTGCCGGCGGCGCCCCCAAATTGCAAACCCAAGCTTAGCCGGAGCAGGTTCCCGGGCTGACCCTGGCTCCGGTAGATCAGCATAAGAATTGTGATGCCCACTATCGAAACCAGAATCAAGGGGAGGTTCTGATCCCTAAAAAGGCCAAAGGCGCTTCCGGTGTTATAGGTGTGGGTGAGCCGGAAGAAGCCGTCGTCAGGCACCGACTCTCGAAATTCCAGGAATACCCGAATCAGCCACTTGGTTAGCTGGTCAGCTACGAGCACAAGGGCAAATAGCTGAAGTAGGATGAAATCCTTGTAAATAGGCCGACGTGCCGGTGACGCGGACCTTTTTCCTTCGCGGAACTGCCCATCTTGTTGGGCTTCATTCTGGGCCATAAACAGCTATTTCAACGACGCAGTAATTTCGGAGTCCAAAATCATATTGGAGCCCACGACTATTTCAGAGCCTCGGCAAAGAATTCAACCAACGGAGGCGCTAGTTGGTCTTCATAATTAAACCAGAAGTGGTCGGCTCCCTGAACGACGACCCGGCCAGGCGGTCGAGAAAAAGCATCTAGTGTTGGGATATACTCTTCCGATTGGAATGCCTTGTCTTGATCTCCCACTATAACAAATGCCGGGTGATCCTTTTTCTTCAGTTCCGTTGCTTCCAGGTTGCGGGCCGATGGGGAGATAAGCGCAAAGGCCTTAGCGTTTTCGTGCAGTTCGGGATTGTTTAGCACGACTCCGGAGCCGAAGGAATAACCTGCCAGTCCGACTCTCTTGGAATCCACTCCGGGCCAAGCCTTAAGGAACTCCAGGGCACCCAGCGCTTCCTGTTCCTCAAGCTCGCCCTTGGTGTGCTCGCCTTCGCTGTTTCCCACACCCCGGAAGTTAAATCTCAGGGTGACGAACCCTTGTTGGGCCAAAGCAAAGCTCAACGACAGCACAACATTGTTGTCCATGTTGCCGCCATACAGGGGATGGGGATGGCAGATGACGACTCCAGGCATAGAACCGTCGCTCTCTTCCGGCTGGGCCACGACGCCCTCGAAGTTCAGGCCTTGGACGCTAAAAGACACGGCGCTCTGTCGCAACGTTCTACCTCCAATTAAATCCTCGTCAAACTAAGGAGTCTGGGAAAAGATTCTCACTATCTTATTAGTGCTTCCATCTTAGGAGAACGCGGGCCTCATTTGCAAGAAGCAGCCCCAATAAAGCAGGAAAACAAGTCCAGCACGCGGTACGCGCAACCCGCACACTGCCTCGAACATATCCCCTCGGTTCTAGTGTGTTGGCTGGGATATGCTGCTAGAATAGCCCATAGTTCACCGGCCCTTGCGAAGCATAGCCCATAGTTCACCGGCCCTTGCGAAGCATAGCCCAAGACGCCCAGTGCGTAGTTTGGGGCGGAACTACGAAGCAACATGAACTGGAAAGAGACTAGCAATGCACACTGGAGGCGTGGATGGCAGTAATTGATTTACGCAGTGACACGGTAACCAAACCCACCGATGAGATGCGGCGTGCGATGGCCGAGGCAGAGGTTGGTGACGACGTTTTCGGCGAAGACCCTACCGTCAACAAGCTACAAGAACGAGCTGCGGAAATACTGGGCAAAGAGGCCGGAATGCTCACCACGAGCGGCACGATGAGCAACCTGCTAGCCACGTTGACCTACTGTCACCGGGGCGACGAAATTATCATGGGCGATCAAGCCCATATTTTCTGGAATGAGTCCGCCGGAGCCGCCGCCTTGTCCGGGGCCCAGTCACGCTTGGTGCCCAATGATGAGCAAGGCCGCATCAACCCGGCCGACGTGGAAGCGGCGATCCGTCCTAAATCAAACATACATTTCCCGCCTACGACCCTTGTGTGCCTGGAAAACACCCACAACCGTTGCAGCGGCATGGTGCTAACGCCGGAAGACACCAAGGGCGTTGCCGATGTAGCTCACGCCGCTGGCGCCGCCGTTCATTTGGACGGTGCTCGACTTTTCAACGCCGCAGTCGCCCTGGAAGTGCCCGCTGCGGAATTGTGTAAAGATGTGGACGCCGTGAGCTTTTGCTTGTCCAAAGGCCTGAGTTGCCCAGTGGGCTCGGTGTTATGCGGGTCCCAGGACTTTATTGACGAAGCTAGAAAGTGGCGAAAGATGATTGGCGGCGGAATGCGGCAGGCAGGTGTGCTGGCAGCGGCGGGATTGGTTGCCATGGATACGATGATCGACCGGTTGGCCGATGACCACGCCAACGCCAAAAAGCTGGCGGCAGGACTAGCCAACATCGACGGTATAAGCGTAGATGCAGACCGCATCCAGACCAACATTGTAATCTTCGCCGTGGACCCAGCCATGACAACTGTCCAAGAGTTCATGGGAGCACTTGACCGAGAGGATGTGAAGGTTTCTTACCCCGGCGAGCATACCATCCGAATGGTGACCCACCGCCACATCGGCAGCGCAGACGTGGACGACGCGCTGGCCCGAGTGTCCAAGGCGGTGAAACAGTTGCGCTGAGTTTTCAGCTATTGCCCTCGGATTAACGCCGACGGCCAGTGGTTGACCGCTGGGCAGGCCGAGACCGAGCAGCGGCTAGAATGTCAATCGGATACAAAGTAAATAAAATCATTTCAATCATATTAGGGAGGAAACTACAAACATGGCCAGTGCAGATCACCTGAATACTTACGCCGAAGGCTGGACGAAAGGGGAAGCCGCCATCATCATCAGTTCGCTGGACGATGGCTACACGCTGGACGATCCCAATGCCGGAATAATATCCAAGGCAGCGTTTTCCGAATACCTGGCTGGCTTCAAGCAGCAAGTAGAATCCATGCGAGGGAACTCCGGCAGCAACACCGGCGGCCCTCTTATTGAACTGACCGAGATTGTCACTCAGGAACAAGATGGAATCTTGACTGCTTGGGCTTGGTAGTCGGTGCCCGGCACCGAAATACAAGGTGCCGGCCTGATAAAGGTCGGGGACACGGGAGTACTTTCCGAGCGCCTGACCTTCTACACTAAACTGGCTGAGGCCTGATCCATAGCTTCTTAACCAAACAGTAGATATATAGGCGGTGAAACCATGTCCGACCAAGAATTGCGTATTGTGGCTCCTACGGCCATCGTGGGTTATGGGTTTCAGGAAAGCTCATTGGAGCGGGTTCTCCAGAAAAACCCTCACTTGATTGCATGTGATGGCGGCAGTACCGATCCCGGCCCTAACTACTTGGGCATGGGCAAGGCCTTTGTCGGCAGGGACGCCGCCAAACGCGACCTGTCACTGATGCTTCAGGCAGCCGTGGACCGGCAAATACCCATGGTCGTAGGCACCAGCGGCGGAGCAGGCGCCGATGCCCACCTTCAATGGACCAGGGAGATCGTGGAAGAAATCGCCAGGGAAAACAACCTGGATTTCAAGATGGCCCTGATTCACGCCGAGCAGTCCAAAGAATACGTCTCTAAAAAGCTGGCAGATGGCAAAGTGCAACCCATCTGGCCTCTGGGCCCACTGGACCCCAAAGCCGTTGATAGGTCCACCAACATCGTCGGCATGGCCGGTGTCGAGCCCTATATTGAGGCTCTTGGCGGCGGCGCTCAAGTCATTTTATGTGGTCGTTCCGACGACGCAGCTATTTTCGCTGCACTGCCCATAAAAGAAGAGTTCGACCCGGCCTTGGGTTGGGTGGCTGGCAAGCTTTTGGAATGCGGAGCCGCTTGCGCCGTGCCCCGGCAGAAGTTCGGTAACGAAGGAATCACTGTCACCATTCGCGAAGACCACATCTTGGTCGAGCCCAACCATCCAGGCCTGACCTGCACGCCGCTGAGCGTTTCCACGTTTTTCCTTCACGAGAATGAAACTCCTCTCTACCACACCGAGCCGTCGGGCGTCTTGGACTTGACCAAACTCGACTGCCAGGCGGTGGATGAACGGACGGTGAAGATTACCGGCGCCCAGTTCCACCCGACGGACAAGTACACCATTCGGCTGGAGGGCGTGGAGTTGGTGGGATACCGGTGCATTTGCGTGTCCTACACCAGAGACCCGGTGCTGGTGCAGAGCATTGACAGCTACTTGGATGCTGTACGTGCCTTGGTGGTCAAACGGGTCGATGGCATGGGGGTTCCCGCCGAGGACTACAAGCTGGTATTTCGGGTGATTGGCAAAAACGCCGTCATGGGCGAGCGGGAACCGGTAAAAGAGGTGCTGACCCACGAGTTGGGGATAATAATGGAAGCCGTTGCCCCGACCCAAGACTTGGCCAATGAAATCCTTGGCTTGGCCCGTCAGGCGGGCAAGAACTTGCACTACGAGGGCAAGCTGTGCGACGAGGGATGTATTACTTATCCTTACTCGCCGTCGGACATTCCCGCTGGGCCCGTGTACGAGTACAACATGCTCCACGCCGTGGAACCGGACAGTCCGCTGGAGATGTTTCCCATCGAGTATGTGACGGTCTAGCTATCAGCGACCAGCGGTAAGTTGGTGATTCACGGCTTCTGGAACATTTCGGAGGTATTCGCGGAGGTATTCAAGGGGAGCACATGGCTAGAATACGCGATCTGGCGGTGATTTGCCGCAGCAAGAATGCCAATCCATTTGCATTGACCTTGGACATGGTTTTCCCGGACAAGGAGACTTTTGAGAAAGTCCGCTCGTCCGGGGTAATTTGCAAAGAGTTAATCTCCCGGCTCTACAGCGTGGCCGAAAGCGACGTTCTGTTGGTGGAGTTCCCCCCGGCCAATGCCATCAAAGCCACCATTCCACGGCTGCATGGGTCTGGAGCGGTAGAAGATTCGGACGTTTACGGCGCTCAGCAGCACGGGCCTCTGATGGATGTGGACATACCCGATTAAGCTATCAATACAGAGGTCGGCGAAAATAGAAAACAGGCGACGATAGGTGTATCAGCGTGATCCCTTCTCCGATTGTGCGCAGCGGTGGATCGATTTCAGCCCCTTGGAGAGAATAATGGCCCAGCTAGCATTGGACCGCAGCCACACAGCCCTCCTCATCGCCGATTTCTACGCTGAAATCATGAGCAGCCTTCCTCATGCTGTGGACCGCCACGTGGTTGAAAATACTCAGGCCTTGCAGACAGCAGCCAGAGACGCCGGCATCCTGGTGTGCTACTGCGCCACCGTGTTCCGGACGGGATACGTGGAGATCAGCGAACGGAACAAGACATTCAGTCAACGCAAGAACTCGGGTCAACGGCCGGTTGCCGACCCTGTGGGGCTAATCCACCCATCGGTTGCGCCGATTGACGGCGAAGTGGTGGTAGGCAAGCATCGGGTCAATGCCCTGTACGGCACCGGCCTGGACATCGTGCTTAGGGCAAACAACATCGAAACTCTGATCATTCTGGGATATGCCACCAGCGGCGTTGTACTGAGCACAACACGTCATGCGGCCGATCTGGACTACCGATTGGTTGTGGTGGAAGACTGTTGCGCTGACCAAAACCCGGAGGTCCACGACTTCTTGACCGGGCGCATATTTCCCCGCCAGGCCGACGTAGTGCCAGCGGAGACGGTTATTCAGGCGCTGAGAGCCGCCTGACTAGCGAGGCCGTTAGGGCATCGGGAGTCATGAATTCACATGCAAGAAATTAGCCAAGAAATGGGCGTAAAAGAATCGGACGGCTCGAAGCACAGCGAAGAGGTATCAAAGGGGTTCTTCTCTGGGCGCACCGCCACCTGGCTGGCGTTGGCTGCCCTGGCAATTTCCGTGGGCCACGTGGTTTACGCAATCTGGCGGGACCATATAAACGGTGGAGAAGGACTTTTGAACTTCCTATAAACTTCGCTGGGGTGAACCCTGGCTCAGCCGTTAGAGTACCCAGAGAGGACTATCCCACCGGCTCGGATTGCCGGTCGCTGGGGTGACAAACATGATTCCACGTTTGCTGAGCCAGCTATTACACCCGAAGATGCGCGCTTCTGCTACCGTTACGGATCAAGTAACGGCTCGCGTAAATGGAGGTCCTTTCCTGCCCGGGGACCGAGTAGACGTTGAATTAATCTGGGCCACTGAGAGCGGCTTTGAATCCGGACCACTTTTCCTCGACTTGGTCTGCATCGAGACTTTTTGGTACACGGTTAAAGCCACCGGCGCAGCCTTCGTTGGAACCTTCCCCGGCCACCGTGAGGAGAACCACAAAGGAGCGCCGTACACTGCGGCAGGGCGCCCCGGTCGGTACCGGACGTTCAAGGTGTTGGAGCGTCTAACAACCGAAGTGACCTTGCTAAACCCAGACCCTAAGCAGACCCACCGGCGAGGAACCGCCAGCTTTCAACTCCCCGCTACTGCGCCTCCAACTATCCTTGGGAAGATAGCCTGCGTAGAATGGGAACTAAGGGCCGGATTTGCCTCACCCGCCTCATCGGACCGCACTGTGGGCAAGATCATACTCCTCTCCAATCCCGTAGTCAGCCTTAGCAACCAAGCACGCCGCCCGAACGCCACGAGCACCGTGCGGCCCCTCAAGCAAAATTGTATTGTCTCTATTTCCTTGCCTGACGAGCCGCTGAAAACAGGCCAAGTTCTCCACGGGGTTTTAAAAGCCAAGGTTTTAATTGACTTTAACGTCACGAAAGTCCAAGCGGAGCTGGGTTGTTGGGAGAGGGCTGGCGCCAAACGCTCCGCCAAAATTCACGCCACTGCCGATATACAGGGCGGCACAATTCTCCACGCTGGCCAAGAATACGAATGGCCTTTCGAATTGCGGTTGCCGGAGGGTTTATTGCCTAGCGCAAGGTTTGATGAAATTTCGGTGGCCTGGCAGGTTAAGGGCATACTTGGCCGAAAGTTTCGAACCCGCATCGAAGCGACTAAGCGGGTTCGGGTCGTCACTGCTGCATAGGCACTCTTCACGAGCCGCCCTTGAAACATGCGATTATTCATCATACGGAGGTATACCGTTGGTATCACGATTGCAGAGGTACTATGCCAATCGGCCCATTGGCCCACACTTCCTCTACACCTTCCCATCCTCTCCCAATGATCCCGGTTCATCTCCCCACCACTTTTTCAGTCGCTCCCCTATCTCCTTCTCCGCTCCCTCTTTGGTAGGTTTGTAGTAACGGCGTCCATTTAGTGACGGGGGCAAAAACTCTTGTTCCGCGAAATGGCCTTCGTAATCGTGGGCATATTTATTGCCTTCTCCGTACCCGGCCTGCTTCATTAGGCCGGTGACGGCGTTCCGCAGGTGCAGGGGCACTGGTTCGTTTACGTGCTGGTGAGCATCTTGCAGTGCACTGTTTATCGCTGCGTAAGCCGAGTTGCTTTTGGGAGCGGTGGCCAAGTAGACCGTGGCTTCCGCCAACGGAATGCGGCCTTCGGGCATACCCACGAAATGCACTGCCTGCTGGGCAGCGATGGCCACTGATAAAGCCTCGGGTTGGGCCAAGCCAATGTCCTCGGCGGCCAAGACCACCAACCGGCGGGCAATAAACATAGGGTCCTCGCCAGCGTCTATCATCCTAGCCAACCAGTAGACCGCACCGTCGGGAGAAGAGCCCCGAACCGACTTGATAAAAGCGGATATGGTGTCGTAGTGCCCATCTCCAGCTTTGTCGTACCGGGGAGACCGGCGCTGCATTGCGTCGGAAATAGTTTCCAGGTCCACTCTTCTACGCCCATCCGCGCCGGGGTTGGTAGCGTAGGCAGCGGTTTCCAGGGCGTTCAAAGCAGTCCTGGCATCACCGTTGGCCATGTCTACTAGGTACTTCAGGGCCGACTCTTCCAAGTCTACTTTTAGATCTGCGATCCCTCGCTCCCGGTCTTCCAAAGCCCGACCAATGATGGTCCCAACATGCTCCGGACTCAGCAACTCCAGGGTAAACACCCGGGAGCGGGACAGTAGTGGGCCGATCACTTCGAACGACGGGTTTTCCGTGGTGGCGCCAATGAGCGTGAAGGTTCCATCCTCAACATGAGGGAGAATGACATCCTGTTGGGACTTATTGAACCGATGAATCTCGTCGACGAACAGGATGGTCTTGTGCCCATACATGCCCTGCCGTTCCTTCGCCTCGGATACGGTGCGGCGAAGGTCGGCCACGCCGGATGTGACAGCACTGATGGCCTCGAAGTGGGAATCGGTAACCCCGGAAACCAGGCGGGCCAGGGTGGTTTTGCCGCTGCCCGGCGGGCCCCACAGGATAAACGAAGGCACCCTTTGCGCTGCGATCGCTCGCCGCAACACCCGGTCGGGGCCGACGATATGCTCTTGTCCGACGAACTCGTCGAAGGTACGGGGCCGCAGCCGGTCGGCTAGTGGGGCTTGCTGCTTGGCCCTGCGTTCCCCTTCATGCTCGAATAACGATTGGGATGAGGCCATTGTTAGCCCTCAGCTATTAGCTTGATGTAACAGACTTGTACACGGTCAGGTTGACAAATCCAATGATTCGGCCAACCGGAATTAGGACTTTACCTGCATACCATTATTTGGGACACCGGTACTCTTCGCAAGGAGGCTGATAAAAGACTCATTATTCCTCCTTGCTGCTCACACAAGGCGTTCAGCGGTGGGTTGCATGTGGCTGAGCGCTGATTGCTGATCGCTGAAAAGCTGACCGCTCCCGTCACCGGAAGTGGGGCATTACCTTCTCGGCGAAGAGTTTCATCGATTCGGTGACAATTTCGTGGGGCAGCCTGCCACCAATGTTGAACCAGCCGGAGTATTCTTGTGCCCCAAATTTCTCTTGGAACTGGTTTAGACGTTCCACGCACTCTTCAGGGGTGCCGATGACCGTGTTGTCATTCAAGACTTGCTCGTAATTCAGCTTGCCGATCCCTTCTTGCACGAGGGCGATACGAGGGTTAACCATTGCGGCGCGGTCGGCTGCCGGGGAGGTCATCATTGCCTGCGCCGACTTGATGTAGGAATTTATCGTGCCTTCCAGGATGCCATCGGTTTTGTGGCGGTCTTCGCTGACGTAAATTGGCAGGGTGACGGTCACTTTTCCTTTATCAGGGTCGTGGCCGCCTTCGGCCAGCTTTTCCCGGTACAGCTTGGCGCCATCTATAGCTGGTTGCATTCCGGCGATTACCGGCGCTACCAGCAAATTGTAGCCCATGGACCCTACGAGCTCGAAAGTGTCCGGGCCGGTGGCAGCGACATGGATTGCAGGATGGGGTTTTTGCAGCGGTTTGGGGGCAAGCCCGACGTCCCGGACCTGATAATACTGGCCTTGGAAGTCCAGCTCATCTTGGGTCCAAGCGTCGACAATCAATCGTAGGCATTCGTCAAACCGTTGACGGCCTTCCTCGGGGGATACGCCGTAGCCTTCAAAATGACTGGGGATAATTCCTCTGCCGATGCCGAACACCGCTCTGCCACCGGAAATAATGTCCAGGGTGGCAATCTCTTCAGCCAACCGGATTGGATGGTGAAGCGGCATCAGGTTTACGGCTGTGCCCAGTCTTATGCGCTGGGTCGTCTGGGCGATGGCTGAAGCGAGCAAAAGAGGCGAAGGGGTTATCGAGAATGTTGGATGGAAATGCAGTTCGGCCAGCCAGACATCATCGAAGCCCAATGAATCGGCCAACTGGCTTTGGGCTATTGTGTCGGCGTACCTTTGCTGGGGAGTCTGGCCTTCGCTACAAGGTAACTGGTAAAAGACTCCGAATTCCATTCTCAAGCTCCTGTCTAATTCCTCAGTGTAAATCCCCTGGCAAACTTGCTGCTTAAATCTTCTGTCTAAATCCCTAAGGGAGCCCCGCACTGCGGGCGGCGGTTGCCGCTGGCTGAAAATCAAGCACTGGTTTTAGCTAAACTGTGGTATGACCTTCTCAGCAAACAAGCGCATGGACTTGGCAACCTCTTCTTGAGGCACCATTCCGCCTGTGTTGAACCAGCACATGAACTCGTCGGCATCGTACATCTGCTGAATCTGCCGCAGCCTATCGGCACATTCTTCGGGGTCGCCAATAGCAGCAAAATCGGCGTCGACCAGTCCGTAGTTGAGCATGTTGGCCCGCTCCATACCCCGACCGTGGCTGGTTGCCCGAAGTGTGCCCAAGTAGTTGTCGATGCTCCCTTCAAACCCGGCTAGGGCTTTCTTGCGGGTTTCGGCGACAAAGGTGGGCACGTTGACGTTCACTTTGCCTCCCGGCGCGTCGTCGATCAAGTTACGGCGAAATTCCTTCAGACCTGCCTGAGCGCCCTCAATGGTCGAGATCATGGGCGCCAGCAGAACGCTGTGGCCCATTTTTCCCACCATTCCAAAGGTATCGGGACTATTGGCTGCCACATAGACCGGCGGATGGGGTTTCTGTTGTGGTTTGGGCTCTACGCGGACGCCTTCAACGTTGAAGTGCTCCCCTTTGAAATTAACCTCATCGTTGGTCCACGCTTGGAGGATCAGCTCAACCGCTTCTCGAAAACTGTTTCTGCCTCCCTCCATGTCCACGCCGTAACCATCGAAATGCCGGGGATTGGACCCACGGCCAATACCGAAGACGGCCCGGCCATGGGACAGTATATCCAGGGTGGCGGTTTCCTCGGCCAAGCGGATGGGGTGATGCAATGGCACGAGGTTGACCGCCGAGCCTATCTTGATCTTTTTGGTAGTGGCGGCAATGGCTGCGCCAATCATCAAAGGAGCGGGCATAACGGAGAACCGGCCATTGAAATGGAGTTCAGCCAGCCACACGTTATCAAAACCCAACTCATCGGCCAATCGGGCTTGGGCTATGGTGTCGTCGTAGCGGGCGGAAACCGTTTGTCCTTCCCCGCAGGGCAGTTGGTAGAAAACGCCAAACTTCATTGAGTACGCTCCTGTTTAGCTCTCAGCGCTCAGCAATCAGCGCTCAGCCGATGGTGACTCGCTGCCTTGTTTCTTGCAGTATCGTATCTTGCAGTATTGTGTCAGGCCAATAAAATCCAATGGGTTGGCTCTAGAGGGGAATGTTGCCGTGCTTTTTGGCTGGCAGGGTATCTCGCTTGTTTTGCAGCATTTCCAGAGCTTTGAGTATTCGCAAGCGGGTGTCCGCCGGGTCGATCACATCGTCCACGAAACCGTAGTTGGCTGCGACGTACGGGTTGGTAAACTTCTCTTGGTAGTCTGCGACCAGTTCTTTCCTTCGCTGTTCCGGGTTCTCGGATTTGGATATCTCTTCCCTATATATTATGTTGACCGCACCCTCGGCTCCCATGACAGCAATTTCCGCCGATGGCCATACCAGGTTGATGTCCGAACGCAGGTGCTTGCTGCTCATGACGATATAGGCCCCGCCGTAAGCCTTGCGGGTTATGACTGCGACTTTGGGCACGGTGGCCTCGGCGTAGGCAAATATTAGCTTGGCCCCGTGTCTAATGATCCCTCCGTACTCCTGGTCTACCCCGGGCATAAACCCAGGGACATCCACCAAGGTCACCAAGGGAATATTGAAGCAATCGCAAAAACGAACAAATCGAGCGGCCTTGTTGGACGCATCAATGTCCAACACGCCTGCCAAATGAGCAGGCTGGTTGCCGACTAGGCCCACGGCACGACCGTCCATCCGGCCAAACCCGACCACCACGTTTGGGGCGAAGTTTTGGTGGACCTCCAAGAACTCCTCGTCGTCAATTAGCCGGTAGATAATATCCCGAACGTCGTAGGCTCGGTTGGCATCATCGGGGATCAAGTACCTTAGGTCGGGGTCATTCATCGAAGAACCCACGGAAGAACCCACGCTGTTGGCCACCATAGGCGTGTCTTCCAAGTTGTTGGAAGGCAGGAAGCTGAGCAGATGTCGTACCTCCGACAAGCACTCCTCCTCGGTGTCGTAAACGAAGTGGGCGACTCCGCTTCTAGTGGCATGGGTCGCCGCTCCACCTAGTTGTTCGTGGGTCACTTCCTCGCCGGTTACCGCCTTGATAACGTCGGGGCCGGTGATGTACATCTGACCCAATTCCTTCACCATGAAAACGAAGTCGGTTATCGCTGGCGAGTACACTGCCCCGCCGGCCGACGGGCCCAGGATGACGGAGATTTGCGGCACCACTCCAGAGTACATGGTATTTCTGAGAAAGATGTCGCCATAAGCGGCCAGGCTCAAAGCGCCTTCTTGAATCCTAGCGCCTCCGGAGTCGTTGATACCCACCACGGGGCACCCTGTCTTCGACGCCAAGTCCATGACCTTGCAAATCTTCTGGCTCACCACCTCTGATAAGGATCCGCCGAACACGGTGAAATCTTGGGAAAATGCAAAGATTTGCCGGCCCTCCACCTTGCCGTGGCCGGTCACCACCGCATCTCCCAGAAATGTCCTATCCGCCAGACCAAAATCGGTAGCCCGGTGGGTGACGAAGCTGTCTATCTCCTCAAAGGTCCCTTCATCCATGAGCAGCGCCAGCCGTTCCCTAGCCGTGAGCTTCCCCCGGCTGTGCTGTGCGTCGATGCGTTGCTGACCACCGCCTTTTTGGGACTGCAGGCGCAGTTTTTCCAGTGATTCGAGTTTTTGATCTATGGTTCTTTTTTCCTCAGTCACTGCACGCTCCAGAGTTACCTAAAGGGAATGGGACAATAAATTACGTTGATGTCCGGGAATGAGGTCCGGCTATACGAAAACCAGTCCCGAATATTACGCTCATGCCATAGCCCTAGCCGACGCTAAAAGCTGGGGGGTGAGCTTCATCCTAGCAGACGGGTATATCCCGTGCAAGGCAGGGCAAGAGTGATAGAATTGGCCTGCGTATGAACCAACCGAACGACAAGAAACGCCAGGGTCAATTCAGCCTCACGAACATCAAGGTTGCCAACGGCGAGCCATTGGTGTGGGGAAAACGAACCTACATTATGGGGATCATCAATCTGACCCCCGACTCATTTTCGGGCGACGGTTTGGCTTCGGACGTTGAAGCAGCATTGGATCAAGCCCTTCGCTTTCAAGACGAAGGAGCGGATTTTCTGGATATAGGCGGCGAGTCCACCCGACCCACCTCTGTCCCTATCACCCCTGAAGAAGAGTTGGGCCGTCTGCTGCCCGCTCTCGGGGCAATCGCCAAACGGGTGTCGATCCCTATCAGCGTGGACACCTACAAGGCCCCGGTAGCCCGTCAGGCCGTCCAGGCTGGAGCGGTTATAATCAACGACGTGTGGGGCTTGAAGGCGGACCCGGAATTGGCGGACGTGGCCGCACAGGCGGGGGTTCCGTTGATAATCATGCACAACCAGAAAACCCGCGATTACGAAGATTTACTGCCTGACATCTTCGATAGCCTTTCCGAGAGCGTGGCAACAGCCAAGAATGCTGGCGTGACGGATGGCAACATCATTCTTGATCCGGGCATCGGCTTCGGCAAAACTCCAGACCACAACCTGGAAATACTCCATCGCTTGGAAGAATTCAAGGGCTTGGGTTACCCCTTGCTGGTGGGAACATCCCGTAAATCCACCATCCGTTTGACGCTGGAACTGCCAACCGGCCAATCAGGAGCTAACTCAGCGTGCAGCAACGCAGTTGGCAAATCTTTAGAACCGTTGATTCAAGGCACCGCCGCAACCGTGGCATTGGCAATTGCGAGTAGCGCAGACATCGTCCGGGTTCACGACGTGAAGGAGATGCGAAGTGTGTGCCGAATGAGCGACGCAATTGTCCGCGGCTGGAGGCCTCCAAATTGGAAGCAGTGACCGGGAAATGGGAAAAGGCCTATCTTGGATTGGGCTCCAACTTGGGCTGCCGGGAAGAAAACCTGGCCGCGGCGATCCACAAGCTGAATGAGGTTCCTAAAATTCCAACAAGCAGTGATCTAAACACCTGCACACCGGAAGCAGAAGTAATCAGGGTCTTGCGCTCTTCGGGGATTTACGAGACTGCCCCCTGGGGATTGGAAGATCAACCCGAATTCTTGAATTCCGTCATAGAAGTAGAAACCATGCTGACGCCAGCGGGTCTGCTGGAACGAACAAAAGGCGTTGAAGAGGCATTAGGGCGGCAGCCGGGAGTGCGCTACGGGCCCCGGCTAATCGATATAGATATTCTTTTGTTCGGTAGCCAAGTTGTCGAACAAGCAGACCTACAGATTCCCCACCCCCGGTTGCATCTCAGAGCGTTTGCGCTGATACCTCTGGCGGAATTGGTTTCGTCGTTGGTCCACCCGGTCTTAGACCTCACGGTCGGACATTTGGTTCGGCAGGTCGATGGCCGGGAAGGGGTCAGGTCTTGGGCCTCGCCGCCGGCAGTTTTGGGGAAATAGGTGGCTGTAAGTGGGTTTATTAGTCTGGAAGGACAGTCGGCATTGAGAGTCGCCGGTTTAAATTAGAGCCATATCCAAGCATCGGCAGACGCCGTCTGCGCTTGCATAACATACTTCCGGTTCATTTCCGGTTCATTTCCGGAATGATGCCGAGAACCCGACTGTTTCGCCAGCAATGGCCCCTGCCTGTTGACATTCGCCGCAGACTAGCGGATATTTTACCCTGGGCAGTTTGCGCCAACCAGAAATGTTTGTTTGCTGGCTGGTATCAGTCAGACTTAAAATTACCGGCCCATAGTTGATAATAAACCGTTGATAAATAACCAAGGAGACGACAATGGCGGACAAGCAGTTAACTTTTGATGAAGATGCCCGCACTAGCTTGATGCGCGGGGTTGAACAACTAGCCAGGGTGGTCGGGTTGACTCTAGGGCCCAGCGGTCGAAATGTGCTGCTGAGCCGGATGTTCGGACTTCCCATAGTCTGCAGCGATGGTGTGACCATTGCCAAAGAAGTCGAACTGGCCGAGCCCTACGAGAACATGGGCGCTCAGTTGGTAAAAGAGGCAGCATCCAAGACCAATGATATGGTGGGAGACGGCACGACTACGTCGGTGGTGCTGGCCCAAGCCATAGTCAAAGGCGGCTTTTTGAACGTTGCCGCTGGGGCCAATGGCACAGCGATTAAATCAGGTATCGATCAAGCCGTAGAGGCGATCAGCGAAGAACTGAAAAGGATGGCGATACCGGTGGAAAACCGTGAGCAGATCGCTAGGGTGGCAGCTTTGTCGGCCCACGAGGAAGCCATTGCTGCGTTGATAGCCGACGCCATGGACAAAGTTGGCAGGGACGGGGTCATCACCATCGAAGAATCCAAAGTGATGGACGACGAACTGGAAGTGGTAGAAGGTGTGCGATTGGACAGAGGCTACCTATCGCCCCACTTCGTCACTGATACCCAACGGATGGAAGTAATATTGGAAGAGCCGCTATTTCTGATCTGTGATCAGAAAATCAGTTCACCGAATGACTTAGTCCCAATCATGGAAAAAGTCATTGAAGCAGGTCGCAAACCGTTAGTTATTATCGCTGAAGACGTAGACGGAGAAGCTCTGGCCACCCTGGTGATCAACAAAGTGCGAGGCACCTTGGACTGCGTTGCTATCAAGGCGCCTGGCTTCGGCGAGCGGCGGAAAGCTCTGTTGCAAGATATGTCCATCGTAACCGGCGGCGAGGTCATCAGCGCCGATGTCGGCCTGACTTTGGAGGGCGCGGAATTGTCCCATTTGGGTTCGGCGCGCCGGGTGGTTATCCAAAAAGACGACTCGGTGATCGTAGAGGGCAGGGGCTCTGAAGATGCAATCAAAGATAGGGTGAACCAGCTACGGGTTCAAATCGAGGAAACGATCTCCGACTATGACCGGGAAAAACTCGAAGAGCGGCGTGCTTCCTTGGTCGGCGGTGTCGCCGTGGTCAAAGTGGGCGGCATTACAGAGCCAGAGGTTAACGAACGCAAATCCCGTACCGAGGATGCCCTGTCCGCCACCCGGGCCGCTGTGGAAGAAGGGATTGTTCCCGGAGGCGGTGTAGCCATTATTCGAGCAGGCTTAGTGCTGGACGATCTGGAAAAGAAGGTTGAAGGCGACGAAGCAGTAGGTGTCCGACTGGTTAGGGATGCTTTGAGTGCGCCTTTGATGCTTATCTCTGACAACGCTGGCCATCCCGGAGAGGTCGTTCTGGAGAAAGTACGGAGCGGCGAAGGCGACTGGGGTTTTGATGCCGAGTTAGGCGAGTACTGCCACCTGATTGAGCGAGGCATCGTGGACCCGGTTAAGGTTACCCGTTCGGCACTGTCCAACGCAGGCAGCATCGCGGGGATGATGATCACAACCCAGGCGATCATCACCGAGATTCCCGAGTTCAAGCCACTACCCCAAGACATGCAGGATTTCATGCACGACTAGGGATCAAAACGCTTACGGAACCACCCAGACGGTATCGCTCGGACGGAACCATTCGGACTGATGTGTCCGGACCGAACTCATTATTCGAAACTGTTAATAAAAGCCCGGCCCGTAGGACCACCGGCCCACGCCGTTGAACCATCGAGCCGGGCTCTTTGGAAAGTGCCATGAACGGCAACCCCCTGGACAGGGAATCCATCGGCAAACTAATCCACAATGCTCCTTCCTTGGTGGGAGACTTCGTTTCGCTGGAGCAGCAACTACAGCCAAACGGCTTCGACCTTTCTTTGCGGGAAATATGCAACTTGGTCTCCCCGGGTAGCATCGGCGCAGAACCAGACGGGCGAGAGTTATCGGGACTGGAGCCTCTGCTGTTCGACTCCGGCGGTTGGCTGCAAGTTGCCCCCGGTCCCTACCTGATTACGTTCAATGAGGTGGTCAACCTACCCTTGGACGTTATGGCTCTCGGACGTCCCCGGTCCAGCCTTCTCCGCAGCGGAGTCAGCATTCACACCGCTGTCTGGGATGCTGGCTATCGCGGCCGGTCTCAATCCTTGATGGTGGTGCATCATTCGGGCGGGTACCGCGTTCAAAGGGATGCCAGATTGATGCAGTTGGTATTTTTCCAGTTGTCCACCGCCGTCAGCCAAGGCTATCAGGGCCGGTTCCAAAGCGAGAATATTGGCTAAGGCGAATACCACATCAACCGCCCCCGGCGCCTACGATCAAGAATCGGGAGAAATCTCCATGGCCGAAGCCAAATCCATTATCACTTCCTATGCACGGGAGGTGGGCTTCGATCTGGTGAAGGTGGCATCGGCTCAAGAGTTCTCCGAGGACCGCAAGATTACCCTGGATCGGATCAGAGATGGGCTGATGGACGGTCTGCCGTGGTTCAATCAGTCCAGAGTGCTCCGCGGAGCCAACCCCCAAGAATTACTCCCGGGTGCACGCTCGATTATTTGCTTGGGCTTGAATTATTTCGAGTCCAGCCAGGATTACGGACAGGATTCGCCCGAGTCCGAAACACCCTTCGGTAAGGTGGCCCGCTATGCTTGGGGCCGGGACTACCACAAGATAATAAAAAAGCGCATGCGGGATTACGTGGCCGGGGAGAGATTGGGCCGGGAGAGATTGGGCCGGGAGAGATTGGGCCGGGAGAGATTGGGCCGGGAGAGATTGGGCCGGGAGAGATTGGGCCGGGAGAGATTGGGCCGGGAGAGATTGGGCCGGGAGAATTTGGCCGAAGACTTTAAGGCCCGTTGGTACGTTGACGACGGCCCCATGCTGGACCGAGCGGCGGCCCATAGAGCCGGCCTGGGCTGGTTTGGCAAAAACACCAATATCCTTACCCCTAGCCTGGGTTCTTGGGTCTTCCTGGGCCAGATAATCACGGACCTGGACTTGGAGCCCGACCAACCGCTGAAAAAGACCTGCGGTAACTGCGTTCGCTGCATCGACGCCTGCCCTACCGGGGCGATAACCGCCCCTTACGTGGTAGACAATGCCAAATGTATCTCTTATTTGACCATCGAGAACCGCGGCGATATTCCCCTAGCGCTGCGGCCTCAGATTGGTGACTGGATATTTGGTTGCGACATCTGCCAGGACGTGTGCCCAGTGAACCAAAAAACCTCTCCAGCGCCCACATTGTGGCAGCGGAAAGAGTACGAGGAGGATAGTCCGCAACACGAATCTCCTATCGGTGAAGTATCTGCCGGGGACGTTAGTGCAGCCGCGGACAGGGAGCGAACGGCAGGTTCAACGGACAAACAGGAAAGGAAGAGATTCCCACCGGGGCAAGCTCCACCGGCAGCGCATTCCAAGATCGAAGTCCTGGACCTAGTGGAGCTTCTCGGAATGACCGAAGATGACTTCCGTCTCCGGTTCCGGGGCAGTCCCATACTGAGGGCCAAACGGGTTGGGATTCAGCGAAACGCTTGCGTCGCCCTCGGCAACAAGGGCGATCCGGTGGCGGTCCCGGCTTTGCGCTTGGCCTTATCCTCCGACGAATCTCTGGTGCGGGGCCACGCTGCGTGGGCATTGGGGAATATAGGCATCACCGGAGCTAGGGAGGCGTTGCAGCAGGCCCAAACCGATGAGGAAGACGATAGCGTTTTACAAGAAATCGATCAGGCCTTGGATTGTTTCAAACATCTAGATTCAGCCGCAACGAATCCAGCCTGTTAGACAACAAACGCCAGCATTCGACCAGTCGTCCAGCCGGACTCTGCTATCAATCTCGCAAAGAAATAACCTAGGTAGATGAAGCCGCCCGGTTCAGTTTGGGCTCGCCCCTTGTTTGGAGTTTTCCGTAGCGGCCCGGGCTGGCCCCTTCTTTCTTCTCCGGCGAGGAGCGGACTGGGGTGGCGCGAGGGTACCCCGGCGGTGGTTCTTGCCGAACTTGAGCTTCTTCATTTCTTCTTCTATCAGAAGAAAATCGTTCTTGGGCAAGAGGTGCAAGTTGCCCTGGAACGCCATGTACCAGTTCTCAGGTGGCCACCGTTTAACGTAGTCCAGCCGAGGTGCGAGAAGGTTGGCGTCGATGTACTGGTGGTCGTCCAAGACAACTTCAGGCTTTATTTTAATTTGGTATGGCCACTCGGCGCACCCCTCGTTTTCCCAAACCGGGCCTTCCCCCTCAAAATAAGAGGAGGTAGCAGTTGCCGTGGCAGTAAAGTTCCGGTCACCCGACACATAAAACAGCACACGGTCACCGTTTTCAATCCTTTCGATCTTGCGCCGGTGCTGGGATTTTAGTCCTTGTAGTGTAAACCCCAATTCTTGCGTTATCCGGTAGTTATTGGGGTTGCATATGATCATCCAAAAATTGTGGGGCATTCCTAACCTCTGATAAAGCGAACCTGGAATCAGGAGCATATATTCGGCCTTGGTAGAGGCCAACATCAAGGTATCGAATCTAAACTATTATACCACCTGGATTTTGCCGAGAAAGGTCATTTGTTTTGATAGTTGCGCCGCCGAATTATCATAGACTCGTTTTTCTGGCCTATCATTTTGATTTCCAGAAATTCTAGAAAATTTGCGGGAGCACTCAGCACTTCATAATTGAATTGCTCTTCATTGCTCCAGTGCCAGCCGAGCATCGGACCGGAGGTTGGCAGGGGCTCGGTCGCATTTGCCGATATGGGCAGCTTAGTGGCTCAGGCAATGTCCGGTGGAAAATCATTGTATGGAATTTCGATGGAATTTCATCTGTGATCAGTTGTAATCAGCGTAGATAGCGAGGATCGAAATCTCCGGTGCCAAATGAAATGCCGTCAAGAAATTGCAGTGGTCGCGACGTGCTCCGCTCGGCTTGTCTGCCCCCGCCGGATTGGTGTACCATCATGCCTGCTACGCAGCCTAGATAGTGCCCAGGCTGGGAAACAAGCATGATGACTCGCATGTGTACACATCAAGGGAGGGAGAACATGGCATCTAGTGCCTCCAGAGAACGAGAAATTGCGATTGTTGGTGTCGCCGAGTCGGACGAAATGGGTACCGTCCCTAACAAGTCGTCCTTGCAGCACCACGGTGAGGCGGCGCACAACGCGCTGGAGGACGCCGGTTTGTCCAAGAGCGATGTCGACGGTTTGTTCACCGCTGGCTTTTCCACATTGGCTACCGCTGAATACCTAGGTATTCATCCGCAGTTTACCGATAACACTTCGGTGGGCGGTTCTTCTTTTGTGATACACGTAGCCCACGCAATTGCGGCCATTAAGGCGGGATATTGCGAAGTGGCCCTCATCACCCACGGTCAGGCGGGCCGGTCCACACGGGGCCGGGTGCCATTGGACCCCAACCAACCCGCATCCCAATACGAGTTTCCCTACGGTCTTATTGGACCTCCGATCAATTATTCAATGGCTTGCACCCGCTACATGCACGAATACGGTGAGGACAGAACCCGGCAGGCAATGGCTGAAATTGCGGTATCGACCAGAAAGTGGGCCAACCTGAACCCCAAGGCAGTAATGTATGAAACGCCCATGACTTTCGACGAGTACCACGATTCACGTTGGGTTTCATGGCCCTTTCACCTACCCGATTGCTGTTTGGTGACCGACTCTGGAGCGGCCATTATAGTCACCACTGCCGAGCGGGCTAGGTCGTGCCGCAAGCAACCGGTTTGGGTCTTGGGCGCCGCCGAGGGCCACGATCACAACATTATCAGCCAGATGCCTGACTTAACCTCCTCAGTCTCAAGGGAGACGGGGCCAAAAGCCTTGGCCCGGGCCGGTGTTAGTCACGAAAATTTAGACCTGACTATGATCTACGATTCGTTTACCTACACTACCCTAGTGACCCTGGAAGGACTGGGGTTTTGCAAACCGGGTGAGGGCGCAGACTTTGTCGCTGGTCAGCGCACCGCCCCAGGTGGGGACTTCCCCCTTAACACCAGTGGCGGTGGCCTGTCCTACACCCACCCGGGCATGTACGGTAGCTTCTTGCTGGTGGAGGCGGCGCGGCAGTTGCGGGGCGAGGCCGGTGATCGTCAGGTGCACCGCAAAGGATCCGACAGCCAGAACCCCCAGCTAGCGCTGGTCAACGGCACTGGGGGATCTCTATCGTCCACTGGCACCGTGGTCTTAGCGACCGATTAATTCAAGATTCTCGGAAGGGGCGCTGATCGATCAGCGCCCCTTCTGAATCTCCACACAACGCCTCCTCAACCCCCTAGCTTCTTGACCGTACCCTCCGGTCGAGACCAATATAGCCAGGATTCCCGGCACCTGTCATCGCTCCTAACATTTCTATCGCTAATTCCGGCCGCCGCTAATTCCCGCCGCCGCTCATGACATTCGCTCCACCTTTTTCTATCTCTTTATTTTGCTGCCTAAAACATTTGCCTCTTGGACTCCTCTTTTAGACTCCGGTTTTCGGCTCCGGTCTTTGGGAAAACGCATAAACCCCATATTCTCGCTTGTGTTGCCTAGCAAGCCATTGGTTAGTCTTGTGCTAGACTGCTCCCGTCACTAACGCTGGGATGGGGATTTTATCAACCATTCCACCTTTTTACGCAGATTGCGAAAGGATACGGCATATGGATCAAGCGATTAGTTCTTTTTTGCAGCACCTTATTGTCGAAAAAGGATTTTCAAACAACACTTCTCAGGCATATCGCAACGACCTGTCCCAGTTTTGGAATTTCCTGCAAGATCGACAAAACGGTAACGGCAATGGCAATGGCCAATACAATTGGGCGGTTGTGAACCTAGATACCCTAAACGACTACATTGTCGAGCTGAGGGCCCCCAAAGGATACCGCGACACCACCACTGCTCGCAAAGTTGCCGCAATTCGTTCTTTCTTCGGATTCCTCTTCGAGAACGGGAACATTAACGCAGACCCCACCGAGTCATTGGGTTCCCCCCGGGTTGGCCGTTCTCTCCCCAAGTATCTGTCGAAAGAAGAGGTGGCTTCTTTGCTGAACACAGCCTACCAAGCTGGCGGCAATGAAGCGCAACGCGATGCCACGATCCTTGAAATGCTATATGCCACCGGTCTTAGGGTCGGTGAATTGGTTTCCTTAAACGTCATGGACGTCGACCTCCAAGAGTCTTACATAAGGTGTTGGGGGAAGGGCTCCAAAGAGCGGATCGTGCATATCTACCCCAAGGCACTGCGGGAACTGAAAAACTACTTGGGCCAGGCAAGGGTCGCCTTGATTGGCCGCCGCAAAGCCGAGACCGCTATGTTTGTGAACCACCGTGGGAAACGATTGACCCGGCAGTGGATCTGGAACATCATGAAAACTTACGGAGAAAAGGCGGGCATCCAGCAGCGCATCACACCGCACACGCTTCGCCACAGCTTCGCCACCCACCTGCTGCAGAACGGCGCATCCCTGCGGCACGTCCAGGAGCTCTTGGGGCACTCAAGCATCTCCACCACCCAGGTATACACTCACGTGACTGGGACCCAATTGCACGAAGAGTTTGAAAAGAGTCATCCGCGGGCCTGATAGGCCAGCGGGCTAGGTTAGGAGGGAAGCACGGCGGTGGTTGAAAAAAGCCACCGCCGTGCTTTTGGGTACTGGGATCCGAAATCCGCCTGGCCGCATCAAAGCCGAAACTCCGACCTTATACAAATCCTGGGAGTCAAGACACGTTCTTCGACCTTGGAGGTGTTAAATGGTGGCAAAGGCAAGGTCCAAGCCAAAAGGCCGATGGGTCAGCGAAATACATTCTAGGGGCATATAAAATCCCCTACCTTTTTAGGGCAATAGCTGTTATAGTTAATCCGTCGACCCGGCTGATCCGGGTGACCATCCGGCCTTTAGCCGATGCCACTCCCACCCCTGTGGAGGAGATAGTCCATGCCTGGTAGAGCTCGCCGGGTAGCGTCAGGCCAGGCGCAGCTCGGTCGCCGAAGAAAACGCCAGCAGTCTCGGCCAGAAGATGGCCAAACTGCTGTGTCCGAAACTAACACGGAAGAAGAGAGCGTCCAGCAGGAAACAGACGAGGTCACTGCCGTAGCGGAATTCCCCGTCCTAGACGCGCCTGAAGCGCCCACACCTCCGGCGCGACAAACACCCAGGCCTCCCAGACCCGTTCGCCCCAGTCCTGTTGCGGACCGGTCGCCCGATGCCGAATTATCACTGGCACGACGCGGCGGCAGGGGAAGAAGGGAGCGCCTGACAGTCCAAACCAATATCGGTGGCGAGATAAGGCGTATACTTGCCATGTCTGCTACCGTTCTGGCTGGCATCATCGTCTTGGGAATTGTTCTTTAGCCATTTCGATTTAGATATCCCTGTATAGATATTCATGGCTCTACCCCTTATTGAACAGCGGTTACGGCTAACCCCCGAGCGCCCGGGCGTTTACATGATGAAGGACGCTCGGGATACGGTATTGTATGTGGGCAAAAGCAGTGTGCTGCGGAACCGCGTCCGGACTTACTTTGCCTCGCCCGCGGGCCAGATTCCCAAAATCCGCAGGATGATGGGCCAAGTCCACGACTTCGAGTACATTGTTACTGACTCGGAAGCCGAGGCGCTGATCCTGGAAAATACCCTCATCAAGCGGTACCGGCCTCGTTACAATGCTCGCCTGAAAGACGACAAGACCTACCCCTTCCTGAAGATCGACCTCACCGAGGAGTTCCCTCGTGTCTACATTACCCGCAAGGTATCCAAAGACGGCGCCAGATACTTCGGCCCGTTCGCCAGCGCTGGATCGGTGCGGAAGACCATGGACCTAGTAAAACGGCTGTTCCCCTACCGTTCATGCACCAAGAAAATCACCGGGGTCGACCCTCGGCCATGCCTGGAATATTACATCAACCGGTGTGTGGCCCCCTGCTCCGGCCACGCCAGCGCCGAGGAATACGCCAAGGTGATCCAGCAGGTAGTCCTGTTCATGGAAGGTGATACCGAAGCTGTCACCAGCGACCTTCGCACTAACATGGAGCAGGCTTCGGAAAGCCTTGAGTTCGAGCGCGCCGCCGTCCTGCGCGACCGGATACGCAGTGTGGAACGGGTGGAAGAAGAGCAACGAATAAAGGTTGACTCCAACCCCATCAGCGATATGGACGTGATGGCGGTAGAGCAAGGCACCAACGAGTCTTGGGTGGAAGTATTCTTTGTTCGCCACAACAAGCTGATCGGCCGAGACCATTTTTTCATGGAAGGGACTCAGGACGATTCCCCCGGCCTGGTATTGGGCCAGTTCATCAAGCAGTATTACAGCAACGCTCCGGTGGTGCCACCCAATGTTTTGGTGCAACACCCGTTGGAAGACGGCGAGTTGATTAACGACTGGCTGCGCGGCCTCAGAGGAGGCGCGGTCCGGCTGTTCCGCCCTCAACGTGGCGTGCACAAACGACTGATGGACGTCGTCGCCGAAAATGCCGCTCAGGGCCTAGCCCAGCATCAAATCAAGTGGTTGGCTAATGTGGATGCGCTGAAGCGGGCTATGTCGGAACTGGAGGAAGAACTTAGCCTTCCGGCGTCTCCATACCGCATGGAGTGTTACGACATCTCCCACATCCAAGGCACCAACACAGTGGCCAGCATGGTGGTGTTCGAGGACGGGAAACCCAAGACGGCTCATTACCGCCGGTTCAAAATGAAAACCGTCGAGGGAGTTGACGACTTTGAAAGCATGCGGGAGGTGTTGCGGCGCCGGTTCAAGCGCCTGGCGCAAAGCCGGGCCTCAAAACTAAAGGACGGCTACGACACTGCGGAGGCCGAAAACGACACCTGGGGGATTCTGCCCGACTTGGTGCTCATCGACGGTGGCAAAGGGCAGCTTTCCGCAGCCTTGGAAGTGTTGTTGGAGTTGGGTATGGACGATATCCCTCTGGCATCGTTGGCCAAGGAAAATGAGTGGCTTTATGTGCCCCATACTCCGGAACCGATAATCCTACCGCGGGACTCCCAAGCGTTGTACTTGGTCCAGCGTATGCGGGATGAAGCCCACCGCTTCGCCATCACGTTTCACCGCAACCTGCGCAGCAAGAGCAGCCTGCGTTCGCCCATCGATATGGTGACGGGCATCGGCCCCAAACGGAAACGGATGCTGATGCGCCGGTTCGGCACCTTGCAAGGTATCAAAAAAGCATCTTTGGACGACCTCGCCGCCGTCCCCGGCATGACACGATCCCTGGCCCTCCGCCTCAAGCAGACGATCTAGGATTCGACGGAAGTATGTCTTCTTCGGGGCGCTAGCTAGCGCGGGTAGAATTTTATCCTCCCCCTGCTGATTACGGCTACGTTTTTCTTGTGACTCGGCGATAGCCCCTTCCCCTACTCAAACGCCCTTCCGGGATCATGGTATCGGAAGAGGACAGCTAACCCAGTGCGGCGGTTTAGGTATACCTACCGCTTCCAATGACAACCATCCTCTACACTTAGCTTTGGTCGCCTATTGATACACTTTGATCCGCCCAGGTTGATAATGGGTCACTCGAGGAGTACCATGCCAACTACTCTTTACGGCGATCCGACCTCCGATCCACAGGCAATTCTACGCTAACTTTTGGCACACTAACTCTTAGAAGGGAAATGGTGTAGCGCATGGTAAAGGTATCCATAACCCTCCCTAACGCTGCTCAAATAACCCTCGAATCCGAAGAGTCCGAAGTAATCCAACAAGGGGTATTAATGGCGTTGCGAGACCTGGCAAGGGACTTGATGCAGTCCATTCCAGATTCCACAACGCACAACGGCCAGCCTGGCGCCTCACAAATTAGCGGTAGTGTAATAAACGAGGAAGTGGACCGTGCCAGCCCACAACCCGTTACAAATGTAGTTCAACAAGTTGAAGTTGGGATTGTGAATACAACCGGTACACCACCGGCGCAACAGCAGCCTGCTGTATCGTTGCCGGACCCGTCTTTGCCCACAGCGCCATTTATTGCGGACACGATGATAGTAGCTGGCACCTCTGAACCTCAGGCAACAACCCCCCCAGGTTTGCCCACGGGTCCCGCCCAAGTATCTCCAAGCGCTCCCGACTACAGCCAAAGCCCTACGCCCAAACAGGCCGGGACCGTCGACGAGAGCGTCGCGGCAGAGCCTGAATTAGGGGGCGGCGGTGGCAGTCCAACTCCAACATCGGCTGATAAAACGACCGCCGTCGGGTCAGAAACAGTGACAGGTGAAACGGCGAGCGAGGCCAATAACCAGTTCGCCCGGTTTTGCGCTGATGCCACTCCCTTGGGGGACATGCGTAAGGTAGTGGTGGCCGCCGAAGGAGCAAAACGGTTTCTAGACATGCCCAGCGTAGACACCACAGACCTAGCGAGGTTGTTCGAGATTGCCGGCTGGCACAGCCCCCACAATTTTACTCAAACCCTCCGCAACGCCGCCCGGGATAAATATCGTTGGCTGGAAAGAGTGCCGGGGCGTGCCGGGCGCTATTCCGCAACCGATCTGGGCCGTTCGGTAACAATGG
Organism: Dehalococcoidia bacterium; assembly: GCA_963665155.2. Lineage (GTDB taxonomy): Bacteria > Chloroflexota > Dehalococcoidia > Lucifugimonadales > UBA3495 > UBA1141. The sequence continues at coordinate 1,687,812 of OY761986.2, forward strand.
CGGAGTAACGAAGGGCTCATTAGCCTCTTCCTGCCAGGCCTCTACCCTTGGGTTAGTCGTGTTAGGGATTATTTGGTTGTAAAATGGATGCTAAACTCAAGCAAATCACAACCAGAAGCGTAATATTATGGCCAGCTTAACCGTAAACAACATCCCAGAAGATATGTTGGTCCTCCTACGGGAGTGAGTTAAACGTCATCATCGCTCCCTACAAGGCGAGTTGATGCTTATTCTGGAGGAGGCAATTGCGCCTACAAAGCTGTCTTTAGACCAGTGCAAAAACGGGTGGGGGAGTTGGCAATCAGGACAGGCGATGATGCTACCGGATGGATCAGGGAGTTCCGGGATGCCCGCTAAAGTGGTCGATGACGCTGCCACGTGATCGGGTAGGTGAACGGGTAGGTGGTAGGGCAAAACGCCGGTTGGCTAAATCGCCTGGATAACAATAATAATAATAGAAAACGAGGACTCTATAGGTTTTATGGAAATCATCAAACAAGCTCCCGCTAGGGCCATGGCGATCACCCCTCATCCTGACGACTGCGAAGGCGGTTGCGGAGGCACTTTGGCCAAGTGGGTTAAAGAGTCGGGGACCGAAGTTTGCGTCGTTATGTGTACCAACGGCGATAAAGGCACTTCGGACCGAAATATGAACCCAGCCAAATTGGCGACCATCAGGGAGGAGGAGCAGCGGAATGCTTCTGCCGTCTTGGGGGTGAAGGACGTGGTATTCCTGGCCCACCCCGATGGCGGCTTGGAAGACACCCCTTTGTTTCGCAGCCAACTAGTTCGGGAGATACGCAGGTTTAAGCCCGACTTGATTCTGTGTATCGACCCCTATCGCAGCACTAGTCACACACACCGCGACCACCGCAAGAGTGGACAAGGGGCCGTTGACGCCGCCTTCTCCTACGCTTGGAGTTACTTGCATTTCCCGGAGCAGATCGCGGATGAGGGTTTCGAACCCCACCGGGTTTCGGAGGCTTATCTCTGGGGCACAGAGGACGCCGACGTATTCATTGATGTGGGTGATTATATGCAGGCCAAAGCGGACTCTCTCACCGCCCACGTCAGCCAGATGTCTTCGAGGCCGTCCAAAGAAAGATTTGATTGGATCCGCGAGAGTTGCGCCCGCCAGGGGAAATCCGTGGGGTTGGCTTACGCAGAGGGTTTTCGCCGCATATCTTTTGATCTAGATTCCTTGGCTTCTAGATTCATGCAGTCCTAGCCACTGCATTCATCCAGAACCGTTAGAATCACCCGGAGTGTCAGCCGCCCGATTGGTAGGTGGAGTTTCCGTTGCACCGGCGGCCCGGAAACTCCACTCCTTCTTGGGTAAACAGTACCCCTTGGGCTCGCATCATAGACGTGGTGTTACTCCTGCAGATAGCTCGCAACACGTTGGACACGATCCCAGTATTCTTTCGCACCGTCTTTCTCGGCGCCGCCACCACCTTCCGAGCGCAATCCGCCAGCAATCCCCATCCAGGAGGGAGCAGCCTTCGGTTGACTACATTCGCAGGAGCGATGATGTAGTGGTAATCGGCAATACCCATGAAGCGGTCGTCGTGGAACTTGATGCTATAAGAGGCTAGGCGATTATCGTAGGAATTCTCGTTCCTGACCATCCTACGGTATACCGTTAGTGCATGGCGGTAAGCTGGAACTTCTCGCCACGCCTCCGAGCACTCGCTCCTAGCAAAGGACGCAGCTTGGATCAAGGTGTCCCGGGCCAGTTCCGTGCGGGTCGAGTACTGCCGCTTTTGGCCCTTAAATTTAACCAGGTCTTCCCTGGTATGATTGTCCCTGGCAAAGTCGGAGCGAGAAGCCTTGACCTCGCCCACATAGACCGTGTTGCCTGGCCCCACCGCTGCGAGGTCAACTACACGACCGCTGGGTCCCTCCAGACGCACTTCCACTCCGATATTCCTGCATTGGGCCACATTGTAGAGCCACTCCCAAGCCGCCCATTTTAGCCGGTAGGTTAACTGAGATTCATTGTCCCGCTTGAAAGGCATTCCTACGATCTCAATTTGGCCAATCTCAATTTTGGCGATAGTTTCCGGTGGGCCGCCGTCATTAGATCCCATCTCCTGCATTTAGTTTTTTTCCTCGTCATACGGCTCTGGTTTCATCAACGTTATCAGGCATTATTGGGCCGTTGATTCAATCGACCGAGGAATCCTGAAGCTGCCTGATGATTTTGCGAATTTGGGCCTCTTCAGGGAGTGAGCACGTACTAACAGCGAAATTTACCTCGTCCAATAAACCACCGTAACGCTGTAGGAATTTACCGGCAATCTCGTCATACTCACCGCTCACAGAGAATGCGTCCAACATTTCATCGCTCACCAACTCGGCCATTTCGGCCCACTCTCCTTGTAGCGACATATGGTGAAGCTGCTGGCCGATTTCTTGAAACCCATGAATTTCCAGAACCGGGAAATAGGTCCTGGTGGAAGCGTAAAACGCTATGCGACGCCTGACCTCGGCTTGGGCCTCACGAATACTGGAGGCGTTCGGCCCAGTCACAATGAATCCGCCGCCGCTAACGCTTATGGCGGCCGGGTCCTTTCCGGCCTTTTTTGCCCCTTGGGTCAATCCGGGCCTCACAACCTGCGTGACGTACTCGGCCGATGTCAAGCTATGAAGCATCAGCCCGTCGCTCACCTCTCCGGCGACCCGGCAGTTGTAGGCATTAACTGCGGCGGTCGAGACTTCGGGATCCCGGTATTGGCTGGGGCCAGGATCGAAGAATGGAGTATTAAGGAAACCTGGTAATGCTGGCCCTGAAAATCCAGCTTGGTCCCGTTGGCCCAGCAATCCCAAATACAGCGCAATGCTTGAACATATTCCCTGAGCCTTGGACCCGGCGATTCCCAGTGGGTCGAAAAACGGCGCTCGATGTGCCCTTTAACCTGAGTGCCCAACCCCAAGCGGAAACCCCCGTGGGACAAATCTTGCAGGTCCCGGCTGGTGTTAGCGACCACCATCGGAGAGCGTGGAAATGCGATGGCAACTTTGGTTTCCAGTGTAACCCGTGAAGTTGCGGTGGCGGCTATCGCCAGGGGCAGAAACGGGTCATGAGCGGTTTCGTTGCTGGATACGCCGTCGTAGCCCATGGATTCGGCCCAGGCTGCTTAGGCCGCAACTGCCGCAAGTTCCCGGGAACCCAAACGATAGAAAACACGCATGCCAACGCCCTCGGCCAAGTTAATCAGGCCCCGTAACCAGGCTCGGTAATCAGGCTCGGTGTGGCCTATCCTAGCGCATAGGAAGAATTCCGGCACCCCTTTGGCTACACCGGCTCAAGCGCACTCGGCGGCTTATGCACTCGACGGCTTAATAGAGGAGATTCACGGGCTGGTATCAAAAACGGGAAGCATGAAACTAAACATACTTTCCCACTCACCAGGTTTGCCTAAACTGAGCTCGGCGCCATGATCCTCTAGCACCGAACGGCAAACGGATAGTTTCAAGGCGTCGACCGCCGAATCACGGAATTCAGGATTACGTAACCCAGGATCGCGTAACCCAGGAACAATGGAAGGTGTGATCGGCGGGCCAAGAGAAACGTGGGCAAGGGCGGAGGTAGTATCCACTGTGGGTTGAACGACCTGGTGCTGTCCAAGACGTTGGTCGCTGGTGCCTATGGCTACCTCAACTTGGTCGCCAAGGTTCGAAACGCTTAAAAGCAATTCAGCGCCGTCCGGCGTAGAGCTTGCCGCGCATTGGAGCAAATAGACCAGAACTTGTGGCATGCGCGTTTGGTCCGCCAGCACCAGCGGTTAGCTTAGCGTGGCTTGAAACCGGACGCTCCTTTGCCAATGGGCAGAGGTCAGCAATTTACCTTCGCCCAAACGCCACAATGTAGTCATTGTTGTAACCAACCGTTCCACTTCGGGCTGGCTTCGAACGCTAACATTGGTGGACATCAGATCATCAATCACCCGGTTTAGCCGGTCAGCCTGCTGGTCAATGGTTTCTAGAAATTCTTTGCGCACCTCGGGAGGCCAAGATATATCGGTCTGCAGCAATGAACCGCTGTAACCCTTGATGGATGTTAATGGAGTGCGCAGGGCATACGCTAAGTCGAGCATGGTCTCGGACCGAGTCCATGCTTGCCGCCGGTTTGACCGTTCATTCCGAACCGCCACAGACATGTGGGTAGCCAGTATATCCAGGGCCCTCAGGTCTTGTTTGCTAAAGGGCATTTCCGACGAACGAGCCAATCTCAGCGTGCCTAAATTTTCGCCGACAAATTGCAGACGAGTCTGAACCCAAACTAAAGAGTCTTCCGGCGTCGCCTTGTCGAACGTGGACCTGCTAGGTCTGTAATTTTTCCCCGGACCGTTAAGCTCTCCCGGGCCGCTAAGCTCCCCAGGACCGTTGAGTTCCCCGGGGCCTCCCAACTTGGACTGAAGGGTGTGAATATCATATCCGTTCGGGTCTAACCAAGCCATGGAAGCTAGATCAAATTGGATCATTTTTCCTGCGGCATCAACTACGAGGTCGAACATTTCCTCTATGCTTCGGCTTCCCGCTATGATGTCGCTAACCTCAAGACTCATTGGCTGGCGGTCCAACGTTTGGGACTTTATTACCGTTGGATTTACCATCGCTGGTACCAGCAAATCGACCGCACGGGAAAATATGCTGTCGTCGAACGTGCCGAATGCTTTGGGATACCGGTTCCTCACAATGGCGGCGCCGAAGACATTGCCATTGTGATTCAATGGAGCAATAATTGCGGACCTAAATCCAGGTTCCCCCGAAAGCTCCGGCCAGATATTCCCTGCTTCAAGCCGGAGGTCGTCAATAATCCGGCTACTGGGTGCGAACGTCAAGCGCTCGCAGCCGGTCTCCGCTAGACGCCGAGGCTGTTCCACCAAGACTTCCCGGCCTTCGGAGTCCGCCTGATAGGCGCAAGTTAACATGCCAGCTTTCCGGTCGATAATGAACAACGTAAAAAGTTGGAAATCCAGTAAATCTTTAATTTCATGTACAAAGCAGCGGTAGGCGCGTTCTACAGTTTGGCCGGATGCGGCCTGAACTTTTATGCGGCTGAAAGCTCGCACCTCTTTTCCGGACCGATCCAGCCGCTGTTGTTTTACGAATTCCTCCAACTGGCCTGCCAAAACCCGAGCGGCGTTATGAAACAGCGCTGTGTCAAGCGGCCCTGCGCTAGCAGAGGCGCGGATGAGCACTGCACCCAAGATCCCGGCGCTCCCGGCAAGAGCTAGGCTTGAAGCAACGATTTCCAGGCGAGTTATCCCGTCGCCAACTATGATAGAACTTCGTAGTCTTGCGCCCTTTGGTTCCGTCGCTTGCCAAAAAAATACAACCCGGCTCGTGGACTGATTATCATCCAACAAGACCATTGCTACGCTTTCCAAGGGCACCCAAGGCAATACCTGCTCCAAGAATGCATTGCAGGCCTTGTTCACATCCGGGTTTCCCATCGATTCGAAGTCACGCGATGCAAAACTAGGGAATCTCACTAATTCAGTCCACCCTTTACGAAGTCGCAGCCGTCACCACCCGCTGCCGGGAATCTATCGATTGTTGAATCGAAGCGCTGATTGAACCCTGTCGAAACGAATCGCCAAGATTTGGAAGGGCTTGAGCAAACGCCGCGATTATTCGTCCGGCTTTATTTGATCAAATATTTCGTCGGACTTGGCGGCCATTACAAAGTCGTTACGGTGTAGGTTTCGTATTTTATGAGTCCACCAAGTGACGTTTACCCGGCCCCACTCGGTTACCAATCTGGGATGATGCCCCTCATCCTCCGCCAACTCTCCCAGTGCTTTGGTAAAGTCCAATGCTTGTTGAAAGTTGGGGAACGGGAAAACTCGATCGAGCTTGTTAATACCCTCTTCGGTTATCAGGTCCCACTGGGAGACTTGGGGATGCAACTCCGCCACATCTTGGCTTGTGGCTGGCGGAGAATCCCGGCGGCAGGCTACACACTTTTCTTCATTAAGACCGGTCATGGTCACCTTCCCATAATGCAGATAATGACTATATATGAATCAATGACAATCGGGATTCGCACTCCCTCTTGTCTGGCTTCAAGCGAACAAATAAACGGAGGGGCCTAAACTTAGCTCTGAATTGTAGCATAAGCTATTGGCAGCGATGTCCTTGAGAAGGATCTGCCAGCAGGAGTATAGTTTCTAAGGAAAGGTAACCCAAGCGTCAAATGTCAGGGACATCATTCCCCAAACGCAAATTCAAAAGTGGATCTACATGCCCGATCATAGCCAATACACATCATCAATTCACTACGACCGACGGCTTTACCGGCACGACATCAAGGGTTCCTTAGCCCATGTACGGATGCTAGCCAAGCAGGGGATCATAAGCAGCGAAAACGCCGATCTGATTATCGCGGGCCTGGCCAAAGTCGAAGAGGAGATAGACGCCAAGACATTTCCGTGGGACCCGGCGCTTGAAGACCTTCATATGAATATTGAGAGCCGCTTGACCCAGCTAATAGGCCCGGCGGCCGGCCGCATGCACACGGGGCGCTCTCGCAACGACCAGATTGCTTTGGACATGCGGCTCTACACCAAAGAGGTCATTGGCCAAACGGTCCAAGGCCTTAGGGGTGTTCAGCGTTCGCTGGTCGGCCTTTCCGAGCGCTATCCCCGAGTGGTCATGCCCGGTTACACTCATACCCAGCGGGCCCAGCCGGTGTTGTTCGCTCACCACATGATGGCCTACTTCCAGATGTTCCAGCGGGACATTTCCCGGTTTCGGGACTGTTTTCGCCGCACCGACGTGATGCCTTTGGGCAGCGGAGCCCTGGCAGGCGCTGCCTACCCGTTGGACCGGGAGTTTGTAGCCCGGGAGTTGGGCTTCGAAGAGATTAGCGCCAACAGCATGGACGCAGTGTCCGACCGGGACTTCGTGGTCGAGTACCTGGCGGCGGCGGCGTTGTGCATGACCCACCTGTCCCGGCTGTCTGAAGAAATGGTCCTGTGGTCCAGCCAGGAATTCGGGTTCATTACGCTGTCCAATGAATTCACCACCGGCAGCAGCATTATGCCTCAAAAGCGCAACCCCGACTTCGCTGAACTGGCCCGGGGCAAGACCGGTCGTGTGTACGGTCACCTATTGGGAATCTTGACCGTGCTGAAAGGGCTGCCTTTGACCTACAACAGGGATCTGCAGGAAGACAAGGAAGGGTTCTTCGACACCGTGGATACACTGCTCCCCACCTTGGCCGTCTTCAGGGATATGCTGGCTGGAATTACCCTCCATGAATCCCGCGTGAGCAGTCTTGCGGGAGAGAGCCAGTCTCTAGCCACGGAACTAGCCGATTACCTGGTTGCCAAGGGACTTCCTTTTCGCGAAGCCCACGGCGCAGTGCGAGGGCTGTGTCAGTACGCGGAGGCTCAAAGCACGGAATTAAGCAACCTCGGCTTGGAAGAGTACCGTAAGTTCTCGCCGCTGTTCGATGAAGGAGTATACGGCATCAACGCAGAATCCGCTGCGGCCGCCAGGGACTTGCCCGGCGGCACTGCGCCGACGCGGGTCGCTGAAGCCTTGGCGCAAGCAAAATTACTATTGGAGGCTGAGGCCAATGGGCTCTGAAGTATATATTCAGGTAGCGCCCTCAATTCTGTCAGCGGATTTTGGCAATCTCCGCCAACAGATCGAAGAAGCTACCGCAGCGGGTGCCGATATGATCCACGTGGATATTATGGACGGCCAGTTCGTGCCCAACATCACCATGGGCGAAGTAGTTGTGGACGCAATCCGCAAATCGACACATCTGCCGTTGAACATCCACTTGATGATTGTTCAACCCGATAACCTCATCCCCAGCTTCATCAAATCTCCGACGGACCAGATTATTGTCCACTCCGAAGCCTGTCCTCACCTGCACCGCACCGTTGGTCTGGTTAAAGGTCAAGGCAATCAAGTCGGCGTGGCCATAAACCCGGCCACACCCATTTCCGCCATTGAAGAAGTGCTGCCGTTGCTGGACATGGTCTTGGTAATGTCGGTAAATCCCGGATTCGGAGGACAGTCTTTCATACCCGAGACGGTGGACAAGATCAAGCGACTGAGGAAGGTTATCCAGGAAGGGGGCTACTCAGCCCAAATTGAAGTCGATGGAGGAATCAAGGCCGACTGGACAGCCCAAGATTCGGTAACCGCCGGGGCCACCATGCTGGTTTCAGGCACAGGTATCTTCAACCAGCAGGATACCGTAGAAGGGGCCATGAACAAGATGCGGGGTTGTCTAATGGGCCTGGGCCCAGTTAACTAGACGGTAATTTAGGCGGTCAACTAGCCGGTTGAAATACCGGTTTCAAGCTGGCCAACGCCTTGCGGAACTTAGGCGACTTGTGCAAAGACCGCAAACAACGGCTACAGATCTTAACCTTGTATTGCTTGCCCTCTTGAACCAAGGTCTGCTTGTGGACATTGGCTTTGAACCGGGTCTTGGTGTGCCGGTTTGAGTGGCTGACATTGTTGCCGCTCATGCCCGACTTGAGGCAAAGTTCGCATCTCATAATTCGAGTCGTTTCCTACAGACCTGCGCCTGGGTTTAGCTTGTGACCGGGCGTCAAAGTCCCTTAGATTGGTGTTTAGGAGAGATTAAGGTTACCACATCAGCGCGCTCAAAGACAATGCGCAGGCAAGCAGAGAGAGGGCTTTCCAGGATAAAATTTGCCTTAGTTGATATTTGGCGCAAGTTTCAGTCTTTTTTGGAACCAACCGATGGGACCAACCGACGACTGGTTGCAAGCTCAGCACGAAGATACTGATCACAAACATGCTCACCATTAACAAAAGGGCGGTCCCATGAGAACAAAGATTGCCGTGCTTCTAGCCGGGATTCCTCTTGGGCGACAGGCCGCTCAGTTCTCCGCTCCGTTTCCATTCTGGATCAGGCGTCTCTTGGCCGGGCCTGGGCACATATGCCGAAGCTTCGACAAACTGGAGCTTGTGAACGTAACGAGGGCAGTTTTTGTAGACCCCCGTCAAGGCTACGCGGACAATGAATTGGGCTTCGGCGTATTCGCCCAGTAGTTCGTCATCCTCCTCGATAGATGCCACCCCCTGCAGCCGTAGCCGTTGTTGCCCATCGAAGTCCACGAATAGGATTCCAACATTGGGGTTTTTGAGAAGGTTGCCCATGGACTGGAATTTTCCGTTGCCGTCGTAGCTGGGAAAGGCAATCGTGCGGTCGTCGACCACTTTAACGAAGCCCGGGTCGCCTCCCTTGTAGGAGCATGTAGGCAGTCCCCGGTGGTCGCAAGTCGCCAGGAAAAACATATTGGCGCTTTCGATGAATGCTTTCTGGTCGCTATCAACGGTTTCCGTAACTCGCTGGCTAAGGCGGTCTGCCAATTCCTTGGTCTGGAACCGGTCTTGTAGCTCCAGGTTGCCCTCATGGTAGTCGTGGACCTTCATGTGACATCCTCTCTCGTGCGATAGATTTCGACGGCTGCGTACTCGATAACCGACCTTCGTATGGGAGGCCGAGGTTTTTTCAAGCACACCCGGACGGCCGCGACTGGAAACTCCGCTAGAATATTGCTGGCAATGGCTTGGGCGACTGCTTCAAGCAGGCTTTTGGACTCGCCTTCGACCACGGCTCGCACCGCCCGGAACAAGTGGGCGTAGTTGACGGTGTCTTCCAGTCGGTCGGAAGCGCCGGGCTTCTTCAAATCCAATTCGACCGATAGGTCGACAATGTAGGGCTGTCCCGATTCCCGTTCTTCCGGGTTGGCTCCATGGAACCCGTATAGTTGCATCCCTTCCAGGATGACCCGGTCCATGGGGCCGGAGCGGTCAGACCCTGATTGGTCAACCACTCGCGGTCAGCCTTGCGCCCTGATTGCGTCGGCGAACTCCAGCAGGTTCTGGGCGCGCTTGATCACAGGTACGTCGATCATCCGTCCGTCCAGATCGGCTGAGCCACGGCCTTCTGCCTCGGCCCGGTTCCAAGCCTCCACCACTTGTCTAGCGTAGGTGATGTCATCTTCGGCTGGGCTGAAAGCTTCGTTGATTGCCTCTATCTGAGACGGATGTATGGCGAATTTGCCGGTGTATCCCATCTGCCGGGCTACCTGGACATCCCGGCGAAGGGCTTCTGGGTCTCGAAAAGCGACAAAAGGAGAATCCAATGACGCTACTCCTGCGGCGCGGGCGGCAACCGGCACGCCTGCCCTGGCATAGAAGACTTCTTCACCTGAATCGGTCCTTTGTATGCCCATGTCATTGGTGTAGTCCTCGGCGCCAAATGCCAGGGCTACGATTCTGGTAGAGGCCGCTCCCATTTGCTGGGCCGCCATAACGGCTTTAGCGCTCTCTATCCAGGGAATTAGCTTGATGCTTCCCGGTTCCAACCGGGCTGAATCTTCAGCGGCCCTGAGTATTCGATCCGCTTCCAAAATGTCCCACACCGACTCGGGCTTACCCAGGCTGATGCCGTACAGGTCCGGCCCGGCCACGGCAAGCACTTCGGTTTGAGTCAACCCGGTGTCCAGCGAATTTACTCTCACCATTATCTTCCGGCTGGGCCGTGGTGACTCTTTTGCTAGTTTGGGTACCCACTCTTTGGCCACCCTGCGGGCAGCGCTTTTCTCACCCGGAGGCACCGAATCCTCCAAGTCAACCATGATGATATCTGCGTCGAAAGATGTGGCCCGCTCCAGCATGTTTGACCGATTGCCGGGCACGAAAATAAAGCTACGAAAAAGATCCAATTGTTTACTCCAAGCCCTACCAATTAGCGCGGACCAAAGGGGCAGGGCTTTCGGGCCCTAGCGAATAAGCCGCACTTCGATATCCAAGTCCAAGCCGCTCCACGCCCGGTCGGCCGTGAGGGCGGGTAATCCCAGCTTGTGGGCCAAACTCAAACAGGCCCTGTCACCGAAAGACAGCCCGGCTGCTCTCGTGGTCGACCACAGAAATGCGGCCAGTTCGGCGTCATCCGCCGTAAAGGGGAGAATCTGAAGGCCTACGGACTCGAGGTCCCGACGCACATCTCCAGGTTCCAAGCTCCCTTGGGCTATGACTTTCTGAGTAACCTCAGCCCAATTTACGCTCGATATTACTGATCTACTACCTCCGGCTTCGACCATATCGCCTCCTGGTTCTCCGTGGAGGTGGGCGAGAAGGGCAGATGCATCAAGCACATATGCCGGCAAGTCTGCGATAATGCCAGGCTGGCTCACTGCTCAGCTTCCCTCCGAGCTTCTTCTCGCCGCTCGGCAATCAGCTCGTCAACTAGACTAACATCACTAGGTACCTGGGAAAATGTCTGGCGAATACGCTCGATTATTCGCTCGCGCGTTTCGAACACCAAGCAGCCATCTTCAACCCTGGCTATGAGTTCCTGTCCTGGGTGAATATCCAAGGCTTCCCGAATATGAGCCGGAATCACGATTCGGCCTTGGGGCCCAACGTATACCAGGTCCTTTCGCTTGTTCCCTTTCACTCTCGCCATATTGCACATATTATGGCACAACAGGTAGTACCGTGCCACTTTTGTGAAACTACTCCATGTTCCCCCAGGTATATCCCCATTTGCCGTCCACTTTGAGGGTCACGTCCAACTCCAACGCGGCGGGCATTTCGTCGAAAACCATCTCCCTCAGAGCGTCCAATTCTTCTTTCGGCGTCTCGAAAACCAGTTCATCGTGGACTTGCAGCAGCATCTTTGCCTGGAAATGCTCCCGATCCAGCCGATCCTGCACATTGATCATGGCCAGTTTCATGATGTCGGCAGCGGTGCCTTGCACCGGCATATTGATGGCCATACGCTCGGCACCCGACCGCACGTTGAAGTTGGTCGAGTTGATGTCGGCCATGAAACGGCGGCGACCCAGCACCGTTTCCGCATATTGGGTCTCCCTGGTTTTAACCTTGACGCCTTCCAGGTATTCGCTGATCCCCGGATACTTGGCGAAGTAGCTCTCTATGAAATGCGCGCCTTCTTCGCGGCTGAATTCGGTCTGCTGGGCAATGCCGTGGGCCGACAGGCCGTAGATCACGCCGAAGTTCAGTATTTTGGCGATGCGGCGCTGGTCAGCGTTTACCTCATTTACAGGAACGTCGAACATTAACGATGCCGTGGAAGAGTGGATGTCCTCTCCCCGACGAAAGGCGTCCAGCAATCCTTCGTCTTGGGAAAGGTGAGCCAATACCCTGAGTTCGATCTGGGAATAGTCGGCGGAGAACAGCAGCCAATCTGGTGCGTTATCGGCGATAAAGGCTTTCCGGACTTGCCGCCCTAGTTCGGTGCGTATTGGTATGTTCTGCAAATTCGGTTCGCTGCTGGAGATTCTGCCGGTAGCCGATCCGGTCTGGTTGTAGCTGGTGTGAATTCGTCCGGTGGCGGAGTTTATCATTTCCGGCAGAGCGTCTACGTAGGTCGACTTTAGCTTGGATAGTTGCCGATATTCCAAGATCTGTTCCACCACAGGGTGGGCTTCCCTTATGAATTCCAAGGAATTGGCATCGGTAGAATAGCCGGTCTTGGTACGCTTGGTCTTGGGCAAACCCATCTCGTTGAACAGGACTTCGCTTAGTTGTTGTGGAGAGTTTATGTTGACCTGGTGGCCGATTGTCTTGTACAGGTCTTCCTCAACCTGTTGCATGCCCTGGTTCAAGGCCTTGGACATTTCGCGCAGCACGCCAGCGTCGACTTTTATTCCGTGACGTTGCATTGTTACCAGCACAGGCACCAAAGGCATTTCCAGGTCGGTCATCAAGCGTGACAAACCCTGGTTGATTACAGGGGCTTCCAGGGCTTGGCGCAATCGGCCGGTCATGTCGGCATCGGCAGCGGCATAGTCTAGTGCCGATTCGATGGGAACCTGGTCGAAGGTGATCTGCTTTCTCCCGGTGCCTATTAGCTGGGAGATAGGCGTCATTTCGTTGCCCAGGACATCGAGGCTTAGATTCTTTAGTCCCAGAGCATGCCTGCTCAAAAGATGGGCCGCAATCATGGTGTCGAAATCAACGTTGCGGAACTTCACACCATGATTTACCAGGACCGAAAGGTCGTAGTTGGCGTTGTGGGCGCATTTAGCAATATCTTCCGATTCGAACAGTGGCCTCACCTTTGCCAGCACCTCTTCCAAGGGCAGTTGGTCGGGGGCCAACTGGTCATGGGAAAGGGGTCCGCCTTCCTTGTGGCCCACAGGCACGTACCAGGCTTTTCTCGGTGCGGTGGCAAAGCTGATGCCCACCAACTCGGCCCGCATCGGATCCAAACTGGTAGTCTCGGTGTCGAAAGCAAAGCTCCCGGTTTCATAAAGGGCGGCGATCATAGCATCGAGTTGGTCGTGTGTTCGCACCGCCTGATAGTCTGTCTCCGTTGTGGGTTCGGAATCTTTTTCGGCGACTTCAGCATCGCCGTGCAGAACCCCCGCATTCGCAGCGGGTATTCGTGGGATGACCGTGAAGAATTCCAATTCCGTAAGCAGGTCCACCACCGATTGACGGTCGAACCGCCCAAAGCGGCTGGCTTCAGAATCGAACTCCACCGGAGCATTGCGCTCAATGGTCATCAACACCCGGTTCTCAAAAGCGCGCTCCCGGTTTTCACCCAGTGAGCTTTTGACACTGGGGGGTTTGACCTCGTCCAAATGCTCGTAGATGCCCTCCAAGTCTTGGTACTCCGTGAGCAACCCTATGGCCCGCTTTTCGCCGACCTTGGGCACACCCGGAATGTTGTCGGAGGTGTCACCTAGCAGGGCCTTGAAGTCGGGCTGCTGGGCGGCTGTGAGTCCAGAGTACCGTTCGGCCAACTGGGCCTCATCGTAGACTTTCCGGTCTTGAATGCTGTATGACAGGTCTACCCGCACCTTCGGCGAAACCAGTTGGAAGGTGTCCCGGTCCCCGGTTAAGATCACCGTATCGATGCCTTGAGCTTCGGCTTGGCGGGAGATGGTCCCGATAACGTCATCAGCTTCGTAGCCGTCCAATTCGAAAACCGGCACCCCGAAAGCCCGCATCAGCTGTTTCACCCGGTCAAACTGGGGTCTAAGCTCCGGTGGAGTCGGCGCACGTTGGGCCTTGTACGCTGCGAACCTTTCATGTCGAAAAGTAGGCGCCGACGTGTCAAAGGCAATGGCGCAGTGGGTCGGGTTCCACTCCTGGAGCGCTCTCAAGAACACATTGGTGAATCCGTATACGCCGGTGATGTCCTCACCTGTGGCCGACACAGTAAGAGGCGCTCGCACCGAGATTGCGTGGAAAGCCCGGTGCACCATCGCATGACCATCCATCAGGACCAACAAAGGCAGGCGGCTGTCCCCCTCGATGTCGGCAAACAAGGGGAGCGACGCCTGTAAATTCTCGGGCAGGCTTTCTGGTGCCATTGCGCTACCTCGACAAACTGGACTTTTTTACTAGATTCTCAGAGGCGGATCGTCCTGTATCTGCCTCTAGGGATAGTGGCTGCATTATACACTGAGCAACCTGCATTGGGCGTTGCCCTCGTGCTAGAATGAGTCCCACACGCCTGCGATTATAAGACCTTTATACGACCCTCTGATTCCTCGTCCGTCGGTTTTCGCTAGCCACCTTCATACCCAGCTTCACAAAAGGAACAATCCGATGACACAACGAGATCAAATTTACAGTGCTTGTCATGAATCGCTGTTGCAATGTTTGTTCACGGTGGCTGACCATTGCCCGGAGGTACCCGCCGACAATAAGTCCCTCCACCGGATGCAAAACCTGGTTCAAGTGTTGCTTGCAACACCCGTGGCAGCGGAGGTTCCACCGGCAGAAATCCTCGGTCTTGCTCATGCGATAACTATCTTGTCCACTTCCCAGAGCTTGCTGGCCTCATTACATCAAGCCAAGGACGAAGCGGGCGGGACGGAGAAAATTAGCTGTGAAATGGAGCAAGCGTTGACCGAAACCATGGCTGACCTGAAGGACACGTTGAGTGCCTCTCTGCGTCGCTACCAAGCCGACAGGGTTCGCGGTCTGTATGTAATCATCGACCCGGAGGTAACCGCTGGCCGGGATCCATTGGACATTGCGAGAGCAGCAATTAACGGTGGCGCAAGGATGCTGCAACTCCGAGACAAGCTTCGAGACAAAGGCGAAATATTACCCCTGGCCACTGAGATTCAAAAACTATGCCAGGCCAATGACGCCGACCTGATAATTAATGACCACGCCGACTTGGCGGCTGCGGTCGGTTCCGCCGGGCTGCATGTCGGCCAGACTGATCTTCCTGTGGCTCAAGCCCGCAGCGTTCTGACTGCCCAGCAGGTAATTGGCCGCTCCAACCATGAGATGGAAGAACTAACCGAGTCGGCGCAAATGGGCGCCGACCACCTGGCTTTCGGAGCCATCTACGCCACTGGCACCAAGGGTGTGGGCCGTCCTCCCCAAGGCCCGGAGCGATTGCGGCGCGCTCGGGAGATTACCCAACTGCCCTTGGTGGCTATTGGGGGCATCAATGCCGAGAACGTGGCCCCGGTGGTGCAAGCCGGCGCCGACGCCATTTGTGTCACCGCTGCGATTGGTCTGGCGCCTGAGCCTGAAGCTGCGGCGGCCCGTCTGGTGGCAGCTATTCGAGACGCCGGAGGTCGAATCTAATGCCTTCCAAATATGCCGAAGTCTTGTCGGAAATTGCCGCTGAAGCGATCGAGCAGTTTACGGTTCGCAACAGTTCCCGAGAGCAGGCACTGGCCATTTCCAGGGAAGTCATCCGGTTTTCGGCCAACGCGATTCGTACAGTCCATCGTGGCCAATTCGAAGAAGCCAAAGAAATAATAGAACGGGCTGCCGTCCGCCTGAAGGAAACAGAGGCCATCCGGATAGAAAACCCTGAGATATACTTCGCAGGTTTTTTGGCCGACGCCAGGAAAGAGTTTAGCGAAGCGAACATTACGCTGGCCGTTATATCGGGTGCCAGCATTCCCCGTCATACCGACTTGGGCATTGACCCCTCTTCATTTTTAAATGGAATGGCCGAGGTAATCGGCGAGGTACGTCGTTACATCCTGGACGCTCTGCGAAGAGACTCCTTCGATGGATGCCAGGACATGATGGACGTAATGGACGAGATTTACGGCATTCTCGTGACGGTGGACTTTCCCGAGGGTGTGACCGGAGGCCTGAGGCACAGCACCGACCAAATGAGGGGAGTGTTGGAGCGCACCAGAGGTGACCTGACCATGGCTCTGAGGCAGAGCAAGCTGGAAATTCAGTTGGCGCATTGGGAAGAACGTCGGCTAAGCAATCCCTAAAACATTCGTCGAAACACCCGTTGCCGCAATGGGCATTGGGTACTTCCGGTGCCCGTTGGGCAGGCCCTAACAATATCAGCAGTCGTTGACGTGAAAGTCGGCTACAAATTACAATTGCAGGAAGGCCTGTCGTGGAGAGCTTGTGCGGAAAGGCCCGTGCAATTAGGCCGGGGGCAACCCGGATACATCTTCGGGGTTTGCTAGGATAGCCCTTTTCCATAAATTAATCCCGCAAATCAATTCCAGAAATTACTTCCGGAAATCACCGGAAATCGAATGAAGAGGTGCCTCAATGCTGTCACGTTCAAGCACAGAAGCTACCGAAGAAACCCTGCAAACATTTTATGACCAGTTGCAAGATTTCAGCGTGGCGCCCCTTTGGACGGTTCAGGAAGAGGCTTTGGTAAAGGAACCCACCAGCAAGGCCGTACCCCACGTTTGGCGCTGGACCGAGTTGAGACCCCAGGCGATGCGGGCAGCCCAACTTATTGGCACCGCCGATGCGGAAAGGCGGGTTTTGATGCTGCTAAATCCCGGATTGGCGGGCCGCATAGCGACTACAAATAGCCTTTTCTCCGGTCTTCAGATAGTTATGCCAGGCGAGTCGGCGCGGGCACATCGGCACACGCCAGCGGCGCTCCGGTTCATGATCGATAGCGAGGGTGGCTATACCACCGTCGATGGCGACAAAGTCCCAATGCATCCCGGAGACTTAGTCCTGACGCCAAACTGGACATGGCATGACCACGGCAATGACACCGACAGTCCCATGATCTGGCTTGATGGCCTGGATTTGCCTTTGATACGGATGCTGGAGGCCGTTTTCTACGAACCATATCCTGAAGACGTTCAGCCCATTACTCAAGCCACCGACACCAGCTTTCTGAAGTATGGCTCCGGCAGCCTTACGCCAGCCTGGCAAACCTCCGAGTCTTCCCATTCGCCTTTGATGCACTATCCTTGGGACAATACTTGGGATGCTCTGCAGGGCCTTGCCCCGGCAGTTGAAGGCAGCCCTTTCGACGGTGTGGTGCTGGAATACACCAACCCGACCACCGGAGGACCGGCTTTCCCGACCATGGCATGCCACGTCCAACTTCTGAGGCCGGGCGAGTCCACCAAAGCCCACCGTCACACCTCAAGCACCATCTACCATGCGGTAGAGGGGTCCGGGCATTCGATAGTGAACGGACAAGAGCTATCTTGGGAACCCAAAGACGTGTTTTGCGTGCCAGGATGGACGTTCCACGGGCATATAAACGCATCAGCCACCGAGCCAGCCGTGCTTTTTAGCTTCACCGATGCTCCGGTGCTGCGTTCATTGAGTCTCTTGCGGGAGCAAGCGCATCCTCAAGGACATCAGGCCTAATATTCAGGTTTAATCATCAGGTTTTATTCACACAGCTTATTAATCCGTAAAATAAACATTACCCTCAGAGGGTCGCAGTAATGACACACGTTAACGTCACTTTTTTGGGAACCGGGGCTGGCAACTGTATTTACCGAAACCACACGGCAATCGTACTGGACTGCCCGGACGGTACCCGCCTGCTGCTCGACGGCAGTTCGGGCAATAGTCTCTTGCGGCAAGGTGCGGCTGTTGGCATTATGGCCACGGATTTTGACCAAGTCCTTTTGACCCACAATCATGCGGACCATATGGGAGGTCTTCCTTTTTTACAAGGCCAGCGCACTATGGTGAACCCCGATGGGCCTCCACTGCGGATTTACAGTACCGACGAATCGCTGGAATCGCTACGGTCCTTGTGTGAAGCGACCCGGATGCGGTCCATCTCCGTTGATAGGGAGGGCGCTAAAGACCACGAGGGTCGGCCTGTGTTCCAGTGGCTCCCCACGCTTGCCGGTCACTCAGTGGAGTTGGGAACTTCCACCCATGCCACCTCATTTATGGTGGACCATGTCGATGGAGCCGTGGGCTGGAGAGTGGAATGCAACGGCATTTCGGTGGTCTTTTCCGGAGACACCATATTCAGTAACGGTTTGGTCAAGGCGGCCAAAGGGGCGCAACTGCTGATCCACGAAGCGTTAACCACCGGGGAAGAAGGGGAGGCGACCCGAAATAGGTTGCATTCCACTTCCGCGGATGCCGGACGGGCAGCGGCGATGGCAAGTGTGAAGGAATTGATAATGACACACATCGATTCCTCCCTCCACGCAGATACTCAACCACTCATTGACGATGCTCGGAAGTATTTCGATGGTCGCATCAGCGTCGCCCATGACCTTTATACTGTGAGCGTGGGCAACGGCTAGGACCTGCCATGAAGCTCTCTTCAGGCATACGGCAGCTTTTAAAGCGGCCGATAGAAAGAAAGTTCAAATCCGCAATCCCTATTCAGAGCGGCGAAAGCATGTTGCTCTCTCTGCTTGGCAAAATTATTTCCCGTCCCGGACTGGCCGAGAAAGCGTTTGGAGAAGGAGAGGTTTTCTTAGTCAAGGGCGGGCTATTTATGAGCGGGGTCAACGTTGACCCATCCGCCGACGAAGGGATTGGGACGGAGTGGAAAGAAGACGCCGGTCAGCATCACTATAACCCCAGTGCTGGATTGAGACGGCCCAGGCTGGCCCCCTACGCAATACACATGCCCCACGACGTGTACTCTCCTATATATCTGAACCCAAACTCGCCATTCGTTTTGCGCCGGGATAACGGAACCCTCTTTCTTTATATCGACGAGTTGCGGCTGTTTCCCGTGCAGTTCGAGAGGCGGCCTAAATATTACCCTCTATCCACATCAACGGGAGTGCCCATGCACCACATCGGCCCTCACCGTTTGAAGCGTCAGGTTCTCTTCGAATACAACGCCTATTGCCGCTACTTTGCCAACAACACCCAGTGCTTGTTTTGCGGAATAATGTCCGAGCGCCCGGTACATCACGGTCATTACCAGAGCCACTTCGTAGCCTCACCCACGGAAATCGCCAAAGTTGCCGAAGCGGCATATGGCGAAGACGGTTGCACCGAGCGAGCTTCAACTCACCGGGGGAGTGCTGCCGGAGCGAGCGGAGGTGCCCTATTTCATCGATGTGGGACGGGCTATCAAAGACCGAATGGGCGTGGAAACCATTCCCGGAAGTCAAGCGGTCATGGTACCGCCCACGGAATTGAGCCAGATTGAAGAATTGAAAGACGCCGGGTGGGAAGGCGTGGCTTTCAACCTGGAAGTGTGGAACGAAGGCCTGTGGCCTGGGTTCGTTCCCGGAAAGGCTGCGACGCTGTCGAGGGAAAATTGGCTGGAAGCCCTGGAATTTTCAGTTGACGTTTTCGGCAAAGAGCGGGTATCTTCGGTGTTGGTAGCAGGTCTCGAACCCAAACAATCCCATTGGGAAGGAGTGGAGTGGCTGGCCGAAAAAGGCATTTACGGAGTCCCCATACCCTGGGCTCCTACGCCCGGTTCCCCCTTGGAAGGCCACCAAACTCCTACGGCCGCCTGGCACCTGGAAGTGACCGTACGGGATTTGGACATATGGGAGAAATACGGATTGGACCCCCAGCGCCACAGTTCCGGCGGTCTGCATTATGCGGACCTAGCAACCATGCGTCGCCACTGGCGGGAATCACAAAATCTGGGGACATCCCAGTCGACGGAACAACTTTCTCCAAAAGAAGGAGACCTTCGCTACACGCTTGCAGTCGAAGGTAAGCTGCCGAATCTATGATGGATTGCGGTTCAATACGGCCAACCCGGTTGTTGGAAATATCTTCAATAAATGTGGCAATTGGAACGGGAGGCCCGTTTCATACTCCGGACGGGTCGATTTACCCGAGCTAATAATCAAAAGAGTATGGTGTTGACCGCTGGAGAGAAACTCCAGGCCAACGAGATAGTCTCATACCCAAACGCAGCGTAGCATAAAGCCTGAGGTCGGATTAATGCCTAGTAATTTCTCGATAAACCAACGAGTCCGGGTTAAAACTTCGAACGGCGCACACAAGCCTCCAACCGAAGCCGCAAAAGGGGCTGAGGGAAAGATAGCCGAGCAGTTAATGGATGATTGGACAGGCACTCGTTTGGCTCTTGAACCCGGTGAGACCCGTCTGCTGTACGTTGAATTTGAAAGCGGGACGACAGAGGCTATTAGTGAGGAATGGCTTGAGCCAATGACCTGAGCAGAGACCAAATGCGATTAAATCAGCATTAGCGGTTACATTCTAGGTTCCACTATGTCTTTGGCGATTACCCGAGCTACAGAACGCAGAAAAACTAAAGGGCATCAACCGGTGTTGATGCCCTTTGATCTATACGATGGATATGGCGGCAGTGTCCCCACTGCGGCTCCGAGCTGGATTACTCCTCGCCGGTAGCTGACGGGTAGCCTTGGCTGATCCACGCGCTGGTGCCCGACTCCGCCAATACCTGCACGTTGTCCCTGCCGTCGCGTTGAAGAATACCTGCGGCCATTGAAGCACGCATGCCGGCAGCGCAAACCGTTATCAAAGGAATCTCCCGGGGAAGCCCGTCCAAGTGCTCTTGCAGCTCCCCCAGTTCAATGTTCAGAGCGCCCTTGATGTGACCCTCATGGAACTCGTTGCGCTGGCGCACGTCTAAGATCAATGGCGGATATTCTTGCTCCGAGGCCTCCTTCAGCGCATTCAAGTCGATCCGATTGGCCGACACGGTGGGCAATCCAGCCGATTTCCAAGCTTCGAAGCCACCGGCCAGGAATCCGTTTATCCGATCGAATCCAATGCGAATCAACTGGCGCACCATTTCGTCTTGTTGCGCCGGACCTGGAGGCAAAAGGATTAACGGCTGTCCCCAAGGCAACAATCAACCAAGCCACGTAGCAAAAGTGTCACCGAAGGGCACAGTGAAGGAACCTGGCACGTGCTGCTCGTTGAACAGCCCCTGTTGCCGGGCGTCCACCAAGGATGCGCTCTCGGCCAGTTGGTTGCGCACCGACAAGGGCGTGAGGGAAGCTGGCTGAGGCACGCCGCCCAGAACGTCGGGGCCACGGCGGTTAATGTCGGCCATATACTTGTAATAGCTGGGGTAGGAACCCAATCCAGTGAGAGCGAACTTTACGAAAGAGCTTTCCTCGGCTTCGGCAGCGAAGGGGTTATGCTCCCTCTCCTCCCCAATGGTGGTGGAAGTCTTGT
The DNA here is from genome assembly GCA_963665155.2 of Dehalococcoidia bacterium. Classification (GTDB taxonomy): domain Bacteria; phylum Chloroflexota; class Dehalococcoidia; order Lucifugimonadales; family UBA3495; genus UBA1141. Next base: position 1,709,181 of record OY761986.2, read on the forward strand.
CCCCCACCGGGGCAGCCGCCGAGCAAAAAGAACCGCCGCCATGGGTCGCATAGACTCTTACACTATCCGGCAATTTGAGCAGTTTGCCGTGGATGGTCTGATGTAGCCACCGGGCCAGGAACGGCGCAACTCTGGCCCCCAACAAATCCACCCGCGCTGCGCCGCCCATCATCAAGGCGCCACCGGTGAAAATTGCCGTGGGCTCGCCTTGCTCTTCGATCAAGAAGGAAATGTGTTCGGGCGTGTGTCCCGGAGTATGGACAACCTTGAGCTTGAATTCGCCCAAGTCGAACTCGTCTCCATCTTGAAGGCGGGCCGCCGGGAATAGAGTGCCTCCCGAAGCGCTCGCTCCCACCTGGCAACCGGTCTGGGCCGCCAGTTCTCTGGCTCCCGATACAAAGTCGTTGTGAAGATGGGTCTCCAGAGCGTAGGCAATGCGCACCCCATGCCTGGACGCTATTGAAGTGTACTGGTCCACGTCTCGCACTGGGTCAATGACGGCGCACCGCCCCGATTGCTCAGATCCCACAACGTATGAATTGTTGGACAAGGTATCAACTTTGATTGTCTCGATGAACATATCTCTTCTCCATTAATCCTAAGGTGTATTCCACCGCACTATCCCTTATGCTCATAGAGAAGCGTCATATAACTTCCCTGTTAGCGTGCCCCGCTGGCTTGGACCTCAGTTCAAGGGCAAGCAGTTGCCCTTGAACTGAGACGAAGAAGCTGGTGGGGCCGCGCTGTTCGTCCTCGGATACGCATTCCGAAACCACCACTCTCCCTCCATTAGTTCCCAGCCGGCTGATACCTAGCGTATCTAAGGGATGCCTATTCGCCCTTAAGGATCGTCACCGTAGGAAGTGGGGTGGTTTCTTTCGATCCAAGTGGGGGTGCCGTCTTCCACGTTATACAGGCTCTCAGACGGGTAACCCGAACTGGCCGCTATCTCGCAGGCCCGCCCGGCACGCCCACCGCTCGCACAGATGAACAGGAGCGTTTTGTCTCGGGAGCTCATCTATCCTACTCTGAAGGTCATCGATGGGTATATGGATAGCCCCCTTGGCATGCCCTGCCACCCACTCGTCGTCGCGGCGAACGTCCACCATCACTGCGACTTCCTTCCCGCTTTCGAGCATCTGCGCAGCTTTGTCTGAGTTCACACGGTAATATGGTTCGCCTTGGTTGGCCATAGTCAAGCCCACATTGCATGTGCCCGCTTCTACCACCTCCTCACAGGTGATCCCAGCCGTAATCTCCACCCAGCCAGCCTGAGCAAAGGGGGACATAAAGTCTTCCACCTTTTGCCTGTTTTCGGCGTCCAGGATCGCGACGAATGTGGGACCTCCTCCCATTTTCCCATGAATGTTGATACCCATTTGGGAGGCGTTGGCCTCGGATAGGTGCTGCAACAGCATGGGGCCCATGGTTGGGGCGGGGCACGTCTCATCTGTATGCTGGTGTCGTACCAGAAATAGAACCATGATTCCTCCTAACTTCGTTCTTGCGGGAGTGGGTCTTGAATTAAGGATTCCGATTTCGCAGTGGTGCTATCTAAAGCCAGCGCACCTCTGATGATTGGTGGCAACCGAGATTCTCAATTCAGGCGGCTAATCCTTGAAATGGGCGCGACAGTTGGCATATATAAAACCTGGCCGACACCTCAAGCCAAGCAACGCATTGGCAGTGTCAAATCGGGCGACAAAATTATATGCCAGCCCATGTTTTCGGGTCAACCGTCATAATCCGGGCGCTCTTCTACGCATTCAGGGGTATCTAACCGGTTTCAGCGCACTTCGATGGTAATCCAAGTGGTAACCCAAGTGTTTTCGAAGACCAGTCAACGCCGCGAAGAAGGCTCACCTCCCCTTCACCGTAAATTTAGCCATGATCCCCGATACCACTGCCAAACCGGCGACGAACTGAATCGCCACACTGAACCCAAACAGGTCGGCGAATGCACCCGCCAAAAGCGCCCCAAAAATGAATCCGGAATCCCGCCAGAACCGGTACACTCCCAGTGCGGTGGCCCTATCGATTGCTGGAACGGCGTCGCCTATGGCGGCCAGCAGCGTGGGTTATACCAAGACTGTCCCAAATCCCAGCATGGCCATTGTGACAATCCATACTTGGAAGGAATCGAAGGCGGCCGTCAGGGAAATTGCTATGCCTTGCAGAACCATTCCGATAACGATCAACGGCTTACGTCCCAGCAGGTCTCTGGCCCAGCCAGTGGCTAACTGCAGGGTACCCCAAACCAGGGCGTAAACCGCCACCAATGTGGCTATCCGGTTCAACTCCAAGCCCTGGCTGGCAAAGTAGAGAGGGAAGATTCCCCAAGCAACTCCGTCGTTGAAGTTCTTGACCAGCCCGGCTTGGGTAATCCCGAAGAGGTAAGGTTTTCGCCATGTTGCGTCGGAGAAGGCATTCCTTAGAGACACAGCGACCAATGTGGTTGCCGACCGGCTGGCGGTTTCCAGCGCCAAATAGGGGGCGGTATCCCGGACAAGTAATATACTAAAGGCAAGGGCCGTAGCTGAAATACCAATTCCCAAGTAAAACGGTTCTGGACGGAGGCCATAGGCCTCGGCTATGACGCCGGTTAGAAAGGCCATTCCGGCCAGCGCCAAGTACCCCGCCGCTTCGTTGAATCCCAGGGCGACACCCCGCCACTTTGGACCCACCAAATCCATTTTCATATTGACCGTCATAGACCAAGTGAGCCCTTGGTTTATGCCCAACAGCACGTTGGCTCCTATGACCCATCCCCAAGAGGGGGCCCAGATCAATATCAGCGGGACCGGGATCGCGAACAGCCAGCCGCATATCAGTATCCTTCGGCGAGTGAATCTCTGGGTAAGATTGCCAGCCAAGAGGTTCGTCGCCGCCTTGGCAAGACCGAAGGTTGCAATAAACGAGACGACGGCTGTTTTAGAGGTTATACCGAACTCCGCCTCTGCCAGGCCGGGAAGGACGGAGCGCTCCATGCCAATCATCCCGCCCACGAATAGGTTTACCGTCACCAGCAGGGCGAATTGGCGCCAGTTATCTCCCAAACTCAGAGTAACTTGCTTTGGGGGGGCGGAAAAACCGGGAAGCAATCTACCTAATTGCATCTAAAATTTTCCGGTGGATAACCAAGTTGATGAAAAACATGGTGATGGTAACACGGGAGGGAGGACCGGCCTACCTAATCAAAAGCACCTACTCTCGCTGACCGGAATCGTTAAACTTTCTCAACTCTGGTTTTTGGTTGAAGTTACCCACTTGACGGTACTTTCGCTGATATTACGCCATCGGGCGGTTTCCGATGATAACGGGGGGTCTACAAGCCCGGTTGATTCTTACTGACTTTTCCGCCTAGCGACTGGCCGAAACAATCCCTATAGTAAGTGCCCGAAGAGCAATCAGGATCACGGAATAACCTTGACTTGAGGGTCCATCACCGGACTTGCTTTCGCCGGACTTGCTAACCCCGAATCTCGGTCCAATGGCACAAGCCACGAGCCGCCGCAGCTGCTTCGGGCGGACCAGTGGAACCGGGAGAAAGGAGCTACACCTTGCTTGCCACAGCCCAGTCCTGTGCTGTAATCGGCCTGGACGGCCTCATCGTCCAGGTGGAGGTAGACATTTCGCCTGGCTTGCCCGCTTTCAACATAGTGGGTCTGCCCGACACCGCTGTCCAGGAAGCAAAAGAGCGGGTTCGCGCCGCCCTTCGGAATAGCGGCTGCGAGTTCCCGATGCGCCGCATCCCGGTAAATCTGGCGCCAGCCGACCTGAAGAAAGCAGGGCCGTCATACGACCTGCCCATCGCAGTAGGAATACTCTTATCTTCGGGCCAAGTGAACGTGTCTTTAGGTGGAACCATCTTCTTGGGCGAGTTGTCGCTGGACGGAAGCCTGCGACACACCACCGGCATCCTGGCAATGGTCTCGGTAGCCCGACAACAAGGCTATACCGCTGCGTTCGTGCCCACACTCGATGCCGAAGAAGCAGCGCTTGTTGAGGGTATACAGGTCTACGCAGTGCAGGACTTGACCACTTTGCTTGGCCACTTGCGAGGCGAATCCCTGATCGCTCCGTTGACCGGAAGCGGAGTTCTCCCGGACGACGTGCTACCGCTGCCCGACGGCATTAACCTTTCCCACGTGAAGGGGGGCAGGAACACGCCAAACGGGCCCTTGAAGTGGCCGCTGCCGGTTTCCACAACCTGCTGTTCAACGGCCCACCGGGCAGCGGCAAGACGCTATTGGCCCGTTGCCTTCCCACAATACTGCCCAAAATGTCTTCCGCGGAGGCCTTGGAGGTCACCAAGATTTACAGCGTCAGCAGGTCGCTGCCCAACGACAGTCCCCTGGTGTTGCGACGACCGTTCCGGGCCCCTCACTACACAATTTCCAACGCAGGCTTGGTGGGCGGCGGCAGGACAGTGAAGCCGGGCGAGATCACTTTGAGCCACCGGGGGGTACTTTTCCTGGATGAGCTACCCGAGTTTAATCACACGGCGTTGGAGTCTCTACGCCAACCCTTGGAAGACAAAGTCGTGACCATCAGCCGGGTAAGCGGGACCGTCACCTATCCTGCCAGCTTCATGCTGGTGGCAGCGATGAACCCGTGTCCGTGCGGCTTCCACACTCATCCCCGCACCGAGTGCACCTGCTCTCCTTCTATCGTCGCTCGATATCAAAAGCGGATCAGCGGACCGCTGCTTGACCGAGTGGACGTTTTTGCCGAGGTACCTCCGGTTGAGTACGAGAAGCTGGTGGACGAGGAGCCAGCGGAAGACTCCTCTCTCCTGCGCAAAAGGGTCGAGAAGGCAAGGGACATTCAGAGCGACCGCTTCAAGGAGTTGGGATTTCTTTGCAACTCGGAGATGGGACCGGCCGAAGTCTGGAAATTCTGCAAGCTGGATGATACTGCCAAAACGCTGCTTCAGTCGGCTACGCAACGATTGAACCTTTCGGCCCGGGCTTTCCACCGTATTCTGAAAGTCTCCCGCACCATCGCCGATTTAGAAAACGCCGGGGAGATCGAAGTCGCTCACCTTGCCGAGGCCCTACAGTACCGGTCCCGAGGATTGGTCAACTAGCAGAACGGGGATGCGAAACTTCGGGATATTATCTGATCAAGCAGGCCTTTTTTTGAACCGCGGACGCAACCCCTTGATCATTCACCTGTAAGCCGGGCTTGGTACTCTGTCCGTCAATTATGCATAGCTTCAGGATATGCCCTGTGAATTTGCCCCGACACACATCTTCTGGTGGTTTGAAAGTCGGAATAATTGAGCTGGATCTCACTCCTAATCAACAACTCAGCAGGCGAAGATTAGTAGGGTGTCAAGTCCTGTGATCAGGTTTGGGCCCGTCAAATTCAAAGGATAAAAAACTCTGATACCTTAAGATTACTGATTGCCGTTAAGGTCTCGTTCCACCATGATATTCCAGCGACTCGTAACTTAGCATTCGGTTTGATTTTGAGGAGAAAATATGGCTGAGCCAAAGCTAATACGGTTTGATGAAGCCCTCCACGCGAAACGGAGGCCAGGCGTTACCTTGACGAGTCTTGTTGACGGAGAAAGCGGGGCAACCCAGATTTCAAGCGGCATAGCGGCCTTTGATGTAGGGAGTTCCGCTCCGACCCATTACCATAACGCAGAAGAATCGGTGATCGTGTTGGAGGGCGAGGGAAAGATAGTGATAAAGGGTGAAGAGCACGTGGTTAAACCTCATGATGCGATATTCATCACCCCCGGAGCCCATCACAGCATCGCCAACAATGGCGACACGACATTCAAGATTGCCTGGACCTATGCATCGATTAATTGGACAACAACCCACGTGGATTGAGCCGACGCGGTAGTCGCATTAATAATCGTTCTGGCCCGCAAAATCGCCAAATTCGGATATTTATCAAACGACACAACCGCAGCCTGTGGACGCATTAAATCGTTTTGTAGTCCTCCAGATACATTAGGAAAGCGTCTGTTTTTTCGGCTGATCTATACGAAAAGAGAAAGCAAATACGGCCATTTAAATGCCTATGGTTCTGGGTCCCACTTAAGTGCGTCTCATCAACAAAAGCCCTATAGGAGCTTGTTTTCCCTTGTCATGAACATTTGATAGACGCTATTATAGAGGCTATGGAAACACCTGCCGTAAAATTCCCATTGGGCTCCCTTGCTCACATCGAGCCCCGAACATTTGGCGAACCTGGAAACCGCACCTTCCATCTGGCAATAGAAGCTGGCAGGGCGGTGGTCACCGTTTGGCTGGAAAAAGACCAACTTTTTCAATTGGGGTTGGGTCTTCAGGAAGCTCTTCAAAGCCTCAACAACGCGGACCGGGATGTCCCTGCGGGTTCTGGCCCTGCGGAGTGGTCCGGAGAAGAAATTTCTTTGGATTTTAAGGTCGGGCAGATGTCCTTGGTATACGACCAACAAAGCAACTCTTTCAATTTAGCGGCTTTTGAGCTACAGGCCGAAGATTCCGAATCATCCCCCGAAGATGCGGCGTCAGTCAGTTTCTCAATATCCCCGGTCCAGGCAACTCGGGTTGCCGAGGAAGCACTACAGATTTGTGCCGCAGGCCGACCTCGCTGCTTCCTTTGTGGCCTGCCCATAGACCCGGAGGGCCACGTTTGTCCCCGATCCAATGGTCACACTGTATTCGAAGCTGGATAGGCCGACTCGGTGTGTCATTCGACATGGACAGTCCAAATTAATAGGACCACCCATTGAGCCCCGATCAATCGGTTCGCGACATAATCCTGCAGGGAGAGATTGTCTCTTGTCAATTGACACCCTTGGGGTCGAACTACACGTTTGTCGTGCAGATTCAACTGGGCGACAGGAGCAGCCTGGGAATTTACAAGCCCAGAGACGGTGAATCTCCTCTCTGGGATTTCCCTTCCGGTACATTGTATAAACGAGAATACGCCGCCTACCTCCTCAGTCAACACCTTGGTTGGGATTTCATTCCATACACTATTATCCGGGACGGCCCCTACGGTGTTGGCACCGTACAGCTGTTTGTGGAGCACGATCCCAAGCAGAACTATTACACTCTCACCGAGTCCAGCGCCAGCCAACTACAGACCATCGCATGCTTCGACTTGGTCGCAAACAGCACGGACCGAAAGCCCAACCACTTGCTGCTTGATGCGGACGAAAAATTGTGGAGTATAGATCACGGACTAACGTTTCATGCCGATACTAAGATCAGAACCGTGATCTGGGATTTTTGCGGCCAGCCCATCCCAAAGAAGTTGCTAAAGAGATTATCTGCCCTGTCGGAGGAACTGGAAAACCCTCAGGGCTCGTTGAAGGAGCTAGAAGAATCCATCCATCTGGACGAAATGGCTGCGTTGGCGCGGAGGGTGGAATGGGTATTAACCGAAGGCGTCTACCCAGGGTTGCCCGGTGGTAACCGCCGGCGTCGCCGCGGATAGTGCGCAAGTTCATTGCACAGAGACTACACGCACAATTTAGCCAGCTACCCCTTTCTGAAATAGGGGCTGCTAAAGATCTCCGGAGAGGCCTGGCATGAATTCGGCGCGGGCCTCGGTTAATGCCCTTTGGTAGACCTCTTGGAACGCAACGCCAATTTCCAGGGCAATACGGCGGCAGTCTTCAAACTCGGGCGACACCCCCACAACCACGCCTCCCAAGTATTTGACCTTGACGCTAAACGGACCCATGTTCGAGTCCAAAGTCACGCTTTCCCGCTCGGCCACATGGCGTTGAACCTGTCGGCTCCGCACGCCCAAGGTCGGTGTTTCCCGTAGGATGATCTCCACCGCAACGGATTCAAGGTCTTGTGGAACCAAGGCCGACAAGATAATCCCCGGACGGTTCTTTTTCATTTGAACCGCCGAAATCCAGACGTCCAGGGCACCCGCCACGAAAAGGCGTTCTTGGGCATGCCCCAATACTTCGCCGGTAGCATCGTCGAGGTTTGTTTCTAATAACACGATCTGCCCTTGCTGCCGGGCAATGCTCGGGCTGGCGACTTCTCCCAACCAGACCCGGGTCACATTGGCAAAAGCCTCGGGGTCCTTGGATCCTAAGCCAACGCCGATTTTTTCGATGGACATTTCCGGCTGATGGAACTCTGCCAACGCTGTGATTATGGCTGCGCCCGTTGGGGTTGTAAGCTCGCCCACACCTTCGTAGATCGACCGCTGACCGACAACCGGCGCTCCGGCCAAAGCAGTCAATTCCAATGTCGCCGGGGCGGGATTAGAATAGCCACCGGACCATTTGGGAGGCTCAGGAGCGCCCAAGACCAAAGGAGAAGCGTAAACTTTTTCCACATTTAGATGGGCCAGACCGATGGAAAACCCCACCACGTCGACCAAGGTATCAACGGTGCCCAACTCCTCCAATTCCAAGGCCTCTTGGGGTTGGCCGTGCACCCTGCTTTCGGCCCGCCACAGTGCATCCAACACCCGCTCGGCACGGTGCTTCACGTCAATGGGCAAGCTGCTATTGGATACAACCTCCATCAATTCCTTGGGAGTGCGCAGTATTGGGTCAGGCACCTCCACCGTGAGCTTTGTGCCCCGCATCTCCCGCCGGGCATCAACATTGGCTGTTACCTGGTAGCCGGACATGTTCAGCTTATCCAGTTCCAGTTTCAGAACATCCAGAGGCAAGCCGAGGTCTACCAGGGCCCCAAGGAGCATATCCCCACTGGCGCCGCCTATGGATTGTATGTACGCTACTTTCACCATTGTCGTTTTGTTATCCGCACCGTCCCTGCTTTAAAATCAGAGAGACAATCTCTGTTGGTACCGCTTTGGAATCCAGGCGCTGATGTTCGCCGGGGAATGGTAGTATACCTCTAGGCCACAAAGCCATAAAGCCCAGGCAGACCAGAGTGGCTTTGCCGGGAGCGGGAAGGATGAAACCGTGACAGTTCAGCAAATTAGCGCGGTTACCCTGGCGGTGAGGGACATGGCCCGTTCCGTGGAATTCTATCAAACCCATGTTGGCCTGAATTTACTCTATGGTGGAGAATCCTCGTCTTTCAGCAGCTTTCGCATCGGGGCAGGTTATCTGAACTTGATGTTGGCACCCCAAGCGGACCCAAACTGGTGGGGGCGGCTGATTTTTCACGTGGACGATGTGGATGCTCTATACCGCCGTTTACTTGAGGCAGGGCTGGAACCTTCCACAACCCCTGCGGACGCAACTTGGGGGGAGCGCTACTTCCACATCAACGACCCCGACGACCATGAACTCAGCTTCGCCAAGCCGTTGCACCAACGCCAGCAAACTAATTAGATGTTGGCGGACAATGCTGCGATGGGGGGTCAATAACCGATTATCGTGGCCGAATGAGCACCTTATAAGGAGGAAGCCAACCGGTCGATTGCCACGCCGACAGCCGCCCCAAATACCGCGAGTACGACGCTGCCAGGGGTATGCTTACGTATTCTCTTAATCATCGAGTTTCTGGTTATATGCTCCTGTATGTCGCGCTGTATTAACAGGCGCTCGGCATCGCGGCCGTATCGATTCTTGAACAGCCAGGTGGCTCCAAGCCTCGCGATCCGGTCGAAGCCGGGAGTGTCCAGCAAATATGGGCCCTTTGACGTGTATGCGTAAACCGGAAATGGCGGTTGGTTATCAAATCTCCGATACACATCTTCAATCAACGGGATCCCGGCTTGATACGCGTCCTTGTCTGCATCGATATCTTTCGCCAGGGAGCGGAGATCCGACGCACGTTCATTGATCTTCGCTTCAATTGACTCCGCCATCTCTTCTGTCTCATAGAAGAATATGTCGCACAGCAGTGCATCAGGAGTCGATTCACCTAGTTGAGCAACGACCTGGCTCGGCTCCATCAAAGTTTTAATGTCAAAATGGTCACGGTGGTTGTTTTCAAAACGACTTAGATTGGAACTCAGATCATCTACATACCACACCACTGGCTTCCGTTTCATTGAGGACCTCCTCCGGTAGCTAGGCTTCGCCAAGCCGCTGGTGCTGAACGGCTATTCTGGAGTATTCAATTCTTTCACAAAGCGATAACCCGGCACATCCCCGGATGTCTCGTCGGCAACGATGCGGTACCCGTTTTTGCGATACAGGGCAATGGCTGTCTCGAGAAGCACGTCGGTGATCAAACGGACCCTGGCGTAGCCCCATTTGCGGCAAAACTCCTCGGCAGTCTCCAAGAGGCATCGGGCGATACCTTGGCCACGAGCGTCGCCAGCCACACTCATGCGGCGCAACTCGGCTTCATCATCGCTTCTATGCTGAATTCCGACCATACCCTTGATTTCGCCGTCCAACTCGGCGACCCAGAAACAACTTCCCGGTGGTTCCAAATAACTGGCCGATATATCGGCCAGATCATCGTCCAAGGACTCCCGGATATAACTGTTTACCTGAGGCAGGTAGTCGCCAGCAAAGTCCAGCAACCCTTGAGCGAAAATCTCCCGGACAACGCCGGAGTCGTTGGATTGAAATGGTCTAATAGTAAGCGTAGGGGGCACCCGAATTCCTATACGTTGATCAAGAAATTAATAACGTCGCCGTCTTTAACCTCATAGGTCTTGCCTTCAGACCGTAGCAAGCCTTCTTTGCGGCCCTGGGCAATGCTGCCGCAACGAATCAGATCACCGTAGGCGATAACCTCAGCGCGGATGAAGCCCCGGGAGAAATCGGTGTGGATCGTACCAGCTGCCGCTTGGGCGGGCATCCCCGAATCTATGCTCCAAGCCCGCACCTCATCCTCACCCACGGTGAGGAATGAGACTAATCCCAAAGTGTCGTAGCTGGCGTTAACCACCCGGGAAACCGCTGATTCTCCAATACCCAGTTCTGCCCGGAACTCTTCGGCTTCCTCATCAGACATTAAGGCCAGGTCCGCTTCCAACTTTCCGCTGAGGCTGACATGTCCCAATCCCTCTGAAGCTTCACCAACCACGGCTAACTCTCCCAAAGAGACCTCGGGCCCTTCCTCATCGGTATTAAAGGCTACGATCACTCGTTTATAAGTGAGCAGTTGGTAATTGGCCAAAAACGCTGTTTCCGAGCCGCTCAACTGCTGTCTCCACATGGGCACACCAGCTTCCAAGCCCTGTTTGGCTTTTTTCGCAACCTCAATCTGGGAACTGATGGCCGGACGCTCGGTCGTCTTGGCCTTTTTCATGCCGTCTTCCAATCGTTCGATGGCTCGGTCCATCACCACTAAGTCGGCCAAGGTCAACTCGTCCAGCATAGCGCTCAGGTCGCGGCCCGGGTCGGCAGTTACCATAGGATCCGTTGCCAAGGGATGCGGAACGGCAGGGTCGGTGAAAGTTCGCACCACCAGCAAGAATGCGTCGGCGCCCTGAAGCACGTTCAAGTACTTTCCGCTGAGGCCTTGGGAATTGGACAGAGACTCCGGCCCCGGCAGGTCCCAATACTTAATCTCAGCGTGGATAATCTTTCTGGGATTGAAGATGTCGGCCAACACGTACAACCGGGGGTCGGCGACTTTAACCATCCCCACATGCATCTCGCTGGCACCGGTGAGATCGGCTTTGCCACGGGTCAGGGCATTAAATACAGTGGTCTTGCCGCTCATGGGCAAGCCTATGATTGCTACGTCCATATTGGAATTATATCGCTCCTAAACATCTGAATATCCATTATTAGTATCGGCGGATTTCTCGATTCACCAATTTAGCTCGGTATCGAATACCCTAGCTGAAGAAAGAACGCGCGGCAAAAGCTCGATAGCTCGGTGCCCCTATGGACTAGCCATTTTAGAGAATCGGGGAGTTCTTCACTAGGATTAACGTCATTCGGCATACCTTGTAAAATGAGTTTTTTTCAGTTAAGCCTTCGAATCAGTTGATCAATATCATTTAGTTTTAAGTCATCAATCATGTTTTCGGCCTTTCGACCTTGCACTGGGCCCAATCCCATTTTTACAAGAATTTCACCAGTTTGCACGTCAAACTCAAATATATTCTCTGGCCGAGCTTTCGGAGAAACGGCGCACGGGTCGATATACCCGTGGGGAGGCCATTTGTTTCCTTTGCTCTTGTTGCAAAACCCACACGCATACACCCAATTGGACCATTCATACACAAGCCCAGGAAACACGCTCTTCGGCCTAAAATGGTCAACCTGTGAGCCAGGATCGCGGTATTCACAACAGCCACACAGGCTCGAAAACATCTGTTTGAGATCGCTCTTAAATTCCAGCCACCTCTAATCAGTGGGTTTCTTGCCCTCGTGGCTGATGTAAAAGGTCATCCATCTGGGAGTGTATTGTGTTCGGATGATGGCCAATCCAGGCGGCTCCGCACCGCGACCCACCCGATGCATTACCTATCGGTGCTTCTACGTTTTCTGGAAGCCTTCGGTTTGGAGGCTGAGGATGATTGTTCTTGCGCCTGTTTTAGGGCATCGGTAAATCGCTCCGTTTGCGCCGCTATTGGGCCAGCCAACAAATCTTGGTTCACTTGGTTACGAAGCCGCTCCAACTCTTCAGCTTCTTCTGCATTCAAAACATCTTTACGCCTCAACTCCTGTAACCGCTTGAGATGCTCAACAGTTCCCAAATCGGTAGGGCTCTCAACATCGAGGTAGTTTCTTAAAATCTCGTCCGCCGACCAACCGATGATATCGGTCTCGTTGCGGGTAACCGCCACTTTTCCAGCCTCGTCGCGTTTAAGTAGATGAACCTGGCCCTGTTTTAATCCAGCGAGCATTAACGGAGAATGGGTGGAGCAAAAGATTTGCAGGTTGGGAAAATGGTTGGTCAAGGCTGGGATAATCCGGCGTTGCCAGGATGGATGTAAATGCGCGTCGATCTCGTCGATTATCAAGACCGCTGGCTTTTCTTCTAATGCGGGCGGATAGTCGTAGTATTGAGCGTAGCCCATCAGGAAATGGGCAACCCACTGAATAATTGACTGGGTACCCTGGCTCAACACGTTTAGCGGCACATTTCCGTATCGAGTCTCGAATTCAGGGAAAAGGCCCTCGTCATCTTCTCCGATTCTCGTAAATTTTATCGGAAAGCCGTCTGTGATCTTAGAAGCCACATCGGCGATCGTATCAATTATCGTTCTGACAGACGGTTGGCTGAGACGATACGATCTATAGCCCAGATCGATCATCTTCTGTACGACCACTTCGTCACTGACAAGCGTGTCGTCTGTAGAGAATAAGGTTTCTCTGTTTGTGTGCTCGCTAGCGAGCCGGGGGTAATGTCTGAAATCCTGCCGCTTCAGTGGAGATTTTGACTCCTGATTCGATGAGGGACCTGGAGAGCGAAAGTTTGTGCTCCTACGCAATACTGGCAAATAGTTCGTATACCCCAGATCAGCTATCAGCTCCATAGATTCATTTGTCTTTTTTTCGTTCCAAATCCCATGCCCATAAAATATTGGGAACACGCCGTTAAAAGTACGGGTCTCAGTGCCAACCTTCGCTTTGATTTCGAAGTTGGCATCAGCGCCCAGATACAATTTTTCTGGGATAGAGAAGAGATAAACTAATATCTCAGCGAGTACCCATAATGCGGTAGATTTTCCTGAGTTGTTTGGCCCGACGAAAACGTTTACTTGCTTATCAAACTCGAAACTAACGTCATCAAATGGACCAAGATTACTGAATCGCAACGAAGTTATTGGCATTGTTTACCTCCCAATGCCCTAGTATTACAACGTCAGTTAGTTTGATAGGATGACTGTGTAGCTGGAGAGGGAATAGGCAGGTGAGGTGGGGATGTGGATGCGGCAGCTTTCGAGCAGGTGTACGGGTCATTTCGGGATTTTCACGCTTACTTCGCGCCGCTGTTTGGCCGCCGGGAGACGCGGGAGCACAGCGGTCATTATCTCCAGGCCCTGCTGGTACAGTCTGGGGAGCGGCGCAACGCTGAGAACCTGTCGGAGACGGTTCCGGGGTCAGCCCGAGGGATGCAGCGGTTTCTCACCGATTCTCCCTGGGACGATGAGGTGATTATAGGACGGCTGCAGGAGTACCTGGGAACCCGGCTGGAGCATCCGGAAGGGGTGTGGGTGCTGGACGGCAGCGACTTTCCCAAGCAGGGGAGGAAGTCGGTGGGAGTGGCCCGGCAGTACTGCGGGAGGCTGGGGAAGGTGGCCAACTGCCAGGCGGGGATGTTCCTGGCCTATGTCAGCCCGTTGGGACGGGCATTGGTGGACAAGGGGCTGTATCTGCCCGAGAGTTGGACCTCGGACAAAGACCGGTGTGAGGCGGCGGGTGTGCCGGAGGATAGGCAGGGCTACCGGTCCAAGACGGAGTTGGCCTTGGAGATGGTGGGGCGGGCACAGGAGCGGGGCCACCTGAAGGCTGGATGGGTCGCGGCGGACGACGCCTTCGGGATGTCGCCGTCCTTCCGGGAGGGCCTGGCGGCCTTGGGGATGTGGTACGTGCTGGACGTTCCGTCCGGCTTTACGGTGTGGCCGCCGGAGCCTGCCTGGACCAGTGCGGAGTATCAGGGATTCGGGCGTCCCCGCAAACCCAGGCTGCGAGACGGTCAGCGCCGGACCATGGAGCAGCGCAGCGACGAGTTGCCGGAGGAGGCCTGGCGTGAGATTACGGTGGCCGAGGGAAGCCAGGGGCCACGCAGCTACCTTTTCAGCGCCCAGAGGGTGCGACCGACCAGCAGGCGCAAGCCCGGCGAAATCCACTGGGCCGTCTACCGCCGGAACCGGGACGGCAGCGAACCCCGCTACTACCTGTCCAATGCTCCGGAGGATACCCCGTTGGAGACCCTGGCATACGTGGGAGGCTCCCGTTGGCGTATAGAAACGGAGTTTGAGACGGAGAAAAGCGACGTAGGCCTGGACGAGTACGAGACCCGCACCTGGGCTGGCTGGCATCACCACGTGGCCCTGTGCCTGCTGGGCGGAGCTTTTCTGCTGAGCCTGCAACAGGCTTGGGGGGAAAAAGATGCCCCGGATCACGAGGCCGCAGGTCTACCGGGTGGTGCGGGAAATGCTGCCCCGGGAACGGTTCGGGCCAACCGAGTTGCTGCGGTGGCTTGAGGATACGCAGGACAGTAACGAACGGGCCAAACGCTCCCATGCCAAGCGCCGCGCCGCCATGCGGGCATCACCCCACATCCCTCCCTGAACTGACGTTGTAATACTAGGGTTGGTCGAGGGTATGGCCTTCACACCGATGTATGTGTGCAATGGAAATCCTACGATCAATTAATACGACTCAAACAGCTTGCCCCACTCGGTCTCCATGGCGGCGGCGATGCGGCGGCGGCCATGAGTTTTGAGCCAGTAGCCGTTGTGGTAAAGGTTAGACGCCAGGAAGGACAGGCTAACCAGAGGACTGCGGAGAAGCAAATTCTCCAAGGGCTTTAGCGGGCCCCAGTAGATCAGTTTTTGGCCGCGGCTGGCAAATGTGTTCTCCACGCCCGAGAATTGCCAGTTAACCTGGCTGATATCCTCCCCTACTACCTCGATCTTGGAAACGTCGCCACAACCCAAGCCTCGTTCGTGGGCCAAGCGGATGAACTTGATGGACATGGGGTCGAAGCCCATCATCTTCGCCGCCACTGCGTCAATGGCTACTTGGTCGGCGCTGGCCAAGATTCGGTCTTTGATATGCCACCTCATGGCTCGGGGTCCGGGGCCGTCGCCAGCGAACGTCCCGTCCATCACCGCGAAGATGCCCCTGTGGATTTCCTGCTGAATCGCCAGCAAGTCCACCAATGTTTCGTGGATCACCGAGTGGGTCCAGTGGCGTTTCCGGTGGAGCAGACCTCCAAAAGCATTCTTCATCGCTCCGGTCATTGTGGTAAAAACGTGGGTCTTCATTGTTGGAAGATGGACGATGTTGGTGCCGGAGAAGGATTCTGGAATCTGTATCCCTTCCGGAAATATGTCGTCCAAGACCAGCATTTCCGCTTTGGGCTTGTATTCCACCCAGCGGTTGGGCGGGGTGTCCAGGTGCACTGTAGGCAGCCCTTGCTTGTCTTGAACCGATTTGTGTTTGTTGTTTAACTCACCCTCAAAGGAATCTACAACCACGGTGCCGTTGTGTGCGCCGGTTAAATTTGTGTACCCCAGGTTCCGGAGCCCATTAATGACTCCTTCCAACTGCCAGGGCGCGGTGGAGCATCCCGGATACCAATGTTGCCAGGAAATATTGATTTTCAGTAGGGTTTCGGCGCCTTGGGCCAAATGTTGTGTGACCCCGGCCAACTCCATCGCTCGCTGATAATCTTCCAATACGGTTTCCGGCCGAGTGGCCACCACGGAGACCACAGCCCGTTGGGATGACGGATGTCCGGATTCAACTTGCGATTCCGCCGGAGCTTCTCGCAGTGGAGACGCCGCCGGTCGAATGGCTCTGGATGCCGGGTCTGATTGTCCTGTATTTTGGGAACCTTGCATTAATTAGACTCCAGGTCCGGAAACTATTTAGCCCGAGTTCCTTGTGTTACAAGTCCTGTGTTTGAATCTCTAGTTTCGGCTCCAAGTATCGTCAGCTCCAAACGACACCGGCAGCCGGTTTCAATCGTTGAGGATCAGCACCAAGACCGCAGCCACGACCCATGCGAATATTGACATTACCAGCGGAAGGTCCCGCATTATGAGCTGCTCAGGTGCTTCGGCTTCCTTGCTGGTATTCAGTAGGTACAGGTAGCGGAACAGCCCAAAAGACACCAATGGGATGGTCAACATCATGGTGTTGTTCTGAGGCAGATTTTCGGCTTCTACCGTGTACAAAGTATAACTCAACCAAGCTGCGGTGGCCGATATCGTCAGCAACTGGTTTATGAACTGGCCAGCGTATTTCTCCAAAACCGAGCGTTGCTGTGAGGCGACGTCTCCGGCCAAGCGCGCCTCGGCGTAGCGACGGCCCACAACGATAAAGAACGCCGCAGCCGCCGTTGTGGCGTATAGCCATGGGGACGGTGTCACGTCTATGGCCACGGCCCCGGCAACAGCGCGGATCACGTAGCCGCTGGCCACCGCCATTATGTCCACCAGAACTATGCGCTTGATCCCCAAAGAATAAGCGACGTTTATGACCACGTAGATTAGCCCAATGCCGCCAAGCACCAACGCCACCAGGAACATGGCCGCCAGTCCTGCAGCCAGCAAAGCCAGCATCGCTGCGACCGCCAAGGGAACGCTGACCTTCCCGGATGCTATGGGGCGGGCTTTCTTCACCGGATGCATTGCGTCGGACTTACGGTCGGCAAGGTCGTTCAGCAGATACACCGCTCCCGAAAGAGCGCAAAATGCCCCGAAAACGATGAGCAGTTTGCCGATCAGTTCCGGGACCGGGTCCAGGTTGTCCAACGACCATGCCTGTCGAATAGCAAACATGAATGGCAAGAAGACGAGAGCGTTCTTGATCCACTGCTGGGGTCTCAGCGCTTTCACCAGCGCCGCAGGCCCAGTGGCTGCTACGCTGTTGCTAATCGACTTGTAAAATTTATCTGATGTTCCCATTAGCGATGTTCGTTCAATCTTTTATTCGTACGATGGCTACTGGCGCAGACTACTGACTCAGGGCAGTACGGTCCGGCTCGTTTACATCTCCACCAGGGTTTTCAAGATCAGTGTCTTTTTGAACTGAGCCGTTAATTGAGCCGTGAACCGGGCCGGAAATATCGGTTGCGGTGTGATTAGATTCCGGGCGCAACCTGCTCAACAGCAGCAGTGCCGCCAGTCCCAAAGCAACGGCAAACCAAAGGGTGACCAAGCGTACCAACAAGGTCCCCGCACTGGCTACGCCCCTGGAAATTCCGCTTTGCTGCAACAAGGCTAACATGCTGCCTTCGGTTCCCAGCAGGCCGCCGGGCAAAGCACTGACTGCACCCACCAACGTGGCGCCGGCATATATGGGCAATGCCCGCAACAGGGAAACCTGAGCGTCGAGCCCCTTCAAAATTACCCAGAAAGCTAGCCCTTCACTAAACCAGGCCCCAGTCCCCAGGATCACAGCCACTACAATAGGCCGGGCGCCTACCAGTTGGCGCATACCCTCCACCGAGGTCCGCAATCCAAAGCTCCATCTCCGGATCAGGGGGAGGTCGAAAATCCTATCCCCTCTTCGGGTCACGATCAGAAGAACAACCGCAGCGCTCAGTGCTATCACCACCGCCAGAACCACCAATACCGGGAGAGGGAGCAACGCCAATCCCAACAGCGCCAACAGCAGCACGGAAATAACGTCGGTAAGCCGTTCCATCACCACCACGGGTGCTGAAGCTGCCACCGGCACTCCAGTCCGGTCGCGGAGTAGATAGCTCTTGATCAACTCACCGGCTTTCCCCGGCGTGATCGACATGGCTAAGCCGGCAAGAAAAACCATAGCGCTCAAGGCAAATGGGATTGGTATTTTCAAGAATTGTAGATAGTAGTACCAGCGCAAGAAGCGCAACACGTAGTTGACTAGCGCCAAGCCCAATGCCGCCAGCAAATAGGTAATGGGGAAACGGGACAACTGCCCGCCAAGCTCCCGGAAATCCCCGTAGCTGAAAAGGCCTACGAAAACCACCACGGTCAGCAGAATAAGCGCCAATAGCTTCTTGCTAGTCAACTGGCGCTATTCCTCCACCCGGCGATCCATACGGTTGATCTGGGCAGCCATATACCCGGCCCCAAAGCCGTTATCAATGTTGACCACCGCCGAACCCGGGGAGCAACTGTTCAACATACCAAGCAAGGCCGCCATTCCTTCAAAGCTGGAGCCATAACCCTGGCTGGTGGGGACTGCGATTATTGGCGCGGGTACAAGGCCTCCCACCACCGGGACTAGGGCGGCGTCCATACCGGCTACCACAATTAGCACCCGGGCCTGGCGGAGTTCCGGCACTACTTCCAGCAGCCGGTGGAGGCCCGCAACGCCAACGTCGGCGATCCTGTCAACCTGGCTGCCCATCAACTCGGCTGTTACTGCCGCTTCTTCGGCCACCGGCAGGTCGGCGGTGCCAGCCGTCACTACCGTTATGCCTTGGAGCAAAGGCGGCGGAGTTTCCTCAGGCACAACAATGGCGCCAGCCAAACGATTAAATTGGGCGGTGGGCGTTTGCTTGAGGACAGCGTCGAAGGCTTCTTCACCGGTCTTGGTGACCAACACCGGGTGTCCCCGGTCGGCCAGCGAAGCTACAATCTCGGAGATTTGCTTCGGGGTCTTTCCTTTGCCCATAACGACCTCCGGAAAGCCCTTCCGGAGGGGTCGATGATGGTCAATCTTGGCGAAGCCCAGGTCCTGGTAGGGGAGGTCCCGGAGGATTTCCAGGATTCCGTCCACGCTCTGGCCGCCGTCGCGCAGGGCTTCCAGATGTCGGCGGAGGTCGGGAGAAAGCATAATTCAAGCAGATGCGTTTTACGGAGCCAGGTTATTTGGAATTGGATGATCTCAAGTGATTAAGAAACAGCACAATTTCGGTAACTGGTCAGATCCAACCGCTATTACTATACCCCTTTTTTCTCCCCCAGTCCGAGGTTGATGCTGCGTTTCGCAGCCAGTTCCAATTGGGCCGGTTCCACCTGGTCGTTAAGGCTGCCCGAACGCAAACCAGCCAGGTCTAGGGATACCCAGAGGTAACCAATATTTTTCAGGTTCTCGACAATTTGATGACGGTGGGCGAAGGCTGCGTCCATTTCCGCTTCGGCGACCTCCACCCGACATAGTTGACCATGATGCCTGGCCCGAACTTCTCGTAGTCCCAAACTGCGAAGGAAACCCTCGGCTCGCTCGATTTTGGACAAGGTCTGGATGGTGACCGGCGTCCCGTATGGGATACGGGACGATAGGCAAGGCTGAGCCGGCTTGTCCCAAACAGGTATCTCCAGAAACCGGGCCAACTGCCGCACGTCGGACTTGTTCAGTTCAGCCTCCACCAAGGGACTGCGTGCCCGATGTTCCGAGGCCGCTCTGAGTCCCGGACGGAAATCGCCCAAGTCATCCAGGTTGGCGCCGTTGGCCACCCAGGCGTATCCCTGCGACTCTTTGATCTTGTCCAGGTGTGTATAAAGCTCGTCCTTACAGAAGTAGCACCTCTGGGAGGTGTTGGTCACGTAACCTTCACGCTCCATTTCCTGTGTGTTGATCACCTTGTGGGGAAAGCCGAACTGCGCCGCCAAGGACTGGGTTTCTGCCAACTCCCTTTGGGCCAAGGCAGGAGAGTCGGCGGTGACCGCCAAGGCCCCACCGCCCAAGGTCTGGTGGGCAACGACAGCCGCTAGCGCACTGTCCACCCCACCGGAGAACGCCACAATCACCGACTTCATCTCCCCAAATATCCGCGCCAATTCCTGGAGTTTGCGATCTTCAAATTCGGACATCGTTCTTCCTTATCAGATGGTTCGATATTGGGCTTGTTTTCTTGTTCAATTCCGACGGTTTTATATAGGCAACAATTTAGCGCCAATGAGTGTCAATTATGGCATGCCGACCTTTTCATAAGAGGCTGGCAACCCGGCATTTGTTTGCATTTTAATCTTGATCCTCAGCCGGTTGGGCTCGAGCAGCTCTAATCTGGGAGTACATGGCTCCCATTGAAGCCATGGTCGCGGTGTACATTGTGAACACAATCACGCCCAACCAGGTCAGCAAAATAAATCGGCCACTTAGATCAATAACAACCGTAATGCCTGCCGCTACAACCACCAGAATCAACGATACCAGCAAGCCCAGCAAGCCGCCAAAGATCGCAGCCTTGAGGGCGTACGAGCCGATTTGGGAACTGGTGGGAGGCCCAGGCGGGAATATCTCGCCAGTCGATGACCGTACAGCGGCCATGCCATAGTATGCGCCAATAAAGGGACCGAAAGGGATGCCCACAAAATCCACAATGGGGATCAGAATCAAAAGAATCATAATCCCCAAAGCCAGGAAAACCCCCTTGATCAAGGGGCCCACAAATATCGGTCCTATGGCGGTCATCGGCTCTCCGTCAATTTTTATGCCAAGAGCCCGCGGAGGTTTTTATGCCACACGCCGGATGTCTCACAGCTATTATAAACAAGCCCGCCGAACAGTTGCTATCGGCTATCGGCAAAACCCGCATTACGTCGCCGCATTCTGCTCGGAGAACCTTCTTTTAGGACATTGGCGGGTACGTTGTGTTCATGTCCTAAATGGAAGGGTATACTGGGTGCGCTCGAAATGGGAGTCGCGTCCTCGGCCTATAGTGGAAAAACGCACATTCCATCCATTCTCATGTGTGCGTGCCCGGCTTAGTGAACGCAGCATTGATAAGGAGTCGATTGAGCGATAAACACCATGACGATAGAGTTATTGAGGAACCAGACCGGGAAGGATCAAATAAGTCAGACCGAGTTCCTCCCTTCGCCGCCCTCCTCGGCATGCACGCTGGAATCTCCGCCGACGGAGTGGGCACCGTTAGTATGCCCATTCACAACCATCATCTGCAGGACAGCGGCAACGTTCAAGGAGGCCTGATCGTCACGTTGGTCGACTATGCTTTTTACCTGGCGGTGAGATCCCGATTGTCGCCGGGGCAGACGACGGTAACCGTTGAGCTAAAGGTTAATTTCATAGCTGGCGCGAATGACGGAGAGTTGACCGCCACGGCTAGAGTGGTCAGCGGGGGACGCAGAATCTTTGTGGTTGAAGGCGACGTAAGCGACAGCAACGGCGTAGTAATAGCCCGCGGCCTCAGCACCTACATCGTATCCCAACCGCGCGTTTAGCGACGGATGTTCAGATGCGCCTTCATCAATATAGTTTACCGTGACCACAAATTACTTTACCGTGACCGCTTGTTATCCGCATCGCGAGGTGCGGCCATTGATATCGCACTGAATCGAAAATTCTTGCCTGCGAATCCGGCCAAGTTGACTATTGGTTTCCCCTAGCAAGGTAGGTATCAATACGCAACTGCAGCATTGCGGTGGGTATTGTTGACTATATCAATCGACTTAGTTGGAAATATCCCTTGCCGGTGCTATAATTTTCGCACCGGACACGCTGACCGGACACCCGGACTAGACGCGCCGGGAGGTAGGCTTTATGAAGATACCGATGAGAGTGGACTATGGAGTTCGAGCTCTAGTTGAGTTGGCCATGCACTATGGTGAGGGTTCGGTTCAGACTGCGGACATTGCTGGCAAACAAGGCATCCCCGAGGCTTATCTGGACCAGTTGATGAGCACCCTGCACAAGTACGGTTTCGTGGTTAGTCGCAGAGGCCCTCAAGGTGGACACCGCCTAGCCATGGCTCCTCAGGACATAAATCTCTACATGGTTATGTCGACCTTGGACGGGAATCTATCACCCATAGACTGCCTGATATCGCCGACGGACTGTGTATTTTCAGAGACGTGCGCTCAACAAGAAGTCTGGAAATCGGTGGAAGAAGCAGTAGAAGAGGTCCTTCGCAATATCAAAATCTCCGACTTGGTCCAACGCAACCAGGATTTGGCTACCCAGGCGATCTAGTTATTTGACCTAAAGTATTTGGCGAAAAACGCCATTGCATTGAATAAAGACGTTGGTAAAGGCCGGTGGATAGGGCCTTTGGATAAACCCCATTCTAATTCGATACCCTGTCGACGACACAAGTCTCGCCTTGAGTTGTATTGGTCGTAGCCTGGCTTGAAGTCGTAGCTTGGCTTGACAAGGTTAGTCGACGGCGATAGACTCAAAAATTGATGATACCAACTGAATATTCTTATGGTATGACTATCGGATGTACCTGTCCTCCCACATAGGGGGGCACAACAGCAGCCAGTCCAAGGCCTGCGCCCACCCGCTAGGTGGACCCCATAGAGGGGGAAAGCGTAGGCTTTTTTTGGCTCGCAAATTAGCAAACGGTAAATGGATCGCCGAGCAGGAAATTGCGGGAAACCGGCCCAACCTGGCAGCACAACGGACCGGGGCACCACTGGGACAATTAAGGAGGAAGGGCAACATGGCAGAGCAGCCTTTGACATTGACACCGAACCAGGTACAGCGCTACAGCCGCCACATAATAATGGGGGATGTTGGCAGCAAGGGACAAAGAACCCTTTTGCAGTCCAAAGCCTTGATAGTAGGCGCAGGCGGCTTGGGCTCACCGTCCGCAGTGTACCTCGCCTTGGCCGGAGTGGGCACAATCGGCATCGTCGATTTCGATGTGGTCGATCTTTCCAATCTACAGCGCCAGATTTTGCATCACACCGCCGATGTCGGCCGGCCCAAACTTGAGTCGGCTTTTGACAACATCAAAGCATATAACCCCGACACAAACGTGGTGCTCCACGAAGCTAGACTGGAATCCCACAACGCCATGGAAATAATTAGCCAGTACGACCTGGTGGTAAACGGAGCGGACAATTTCGCCACTCGTTACCTGATAAATGATGCTTGCTACCTACTGAACAAGCCTTTGGTAGACGGAAGCATCCTGATTTTCGACGGCCAGACCACGGTGTTTATTCCGGGCCAAGGCTGCTACCGCTGCTTGTTCCCGTCGCCTCCTCCTCCCGGAATGGTGCCCAACTGCGCCGAGGCTGGAGTATTGGGCGCTCTAACCGGCTTGGTCGGTAGCATTCAAGCCACCGAAGCTCTGAAACACTTCTTGGGAATCGGAGAGTCGCTCACCTCCCGGCTTCTGCTGATTGATGCCTTGAGCATGAGTTTCCGTGAAGTAAAGCTCAAGAGAAACCCCGCTTGCCCACTGTGCGGCGACAATCCCACCGTCACAGAGTTGATCGATTACGAAGTATTCTGCGGCATCGCTCCGCCTCAAGAGGCTGTGACAGCGTCCGACTAAGGGCCTCGCTAAGGGTCTCATTCGAAAAGCCTTGAGAAATTAATCGAGCCATTCCAAAAAGAGTGGCAAGATGGAGCGGCGCATTAAACACCATGGCGATCAACACGGTAGGTAAATGGTAACTAAGCTCACTTACAAAGGGATATTGGCGACCATCGGTAACACTCCCGTTGTGGAGCTCATGAACATGAGCCCCAAGGAGAGCGTCCGAATCTTCGCCAAGTTGGAAGGGCACAACCCTACCGGCAGCGTGAAGGACCGGATTGCCCTAAAGATGATAGACCAAGCGACGCAAGACGGGGAGTTATCCACAAACCGCACGATACTTGAGCCTACCAGCGGCAACACGGGCATCTCCCTAGCCATGGTCGGAAGACTAAAAGGTTACAAAGTGGCCGTGGTAATGCCGGAAAACGTCAGCATTGAGCGGAGCCAACTCCTAGAAGCCTATGGAGCCGAGATCATCCCCTCCGATGGCTCTCGAGGTACCAACGGCGCCATTGAGGTCGCCCGAGCGTTGGTTGAAAAGCACCCCCATGACTACCTCATGCTATACCAATACGGTAATCCAGGAAACCCGGATGCCCACTACGAAACCACTGGCCAGGAGATAGTCGAAGTCTTGCCGGACGTGGATATGTTTGTCGCAGGGTTGGGCACAGGCGGGACACTGATGGGCGTGGGACGCCGTCTTAAAGAGCACAACTCAAACATTAAAGTAGTCGCTGTTGCGCCCGAGCCTGAAGATTTTATATCTGGATTGAGGGACCTGGAAGAGGGATTCATACCCCCAATCCTGGATCTGGACCTCCTGGACTCCCGAATGCTAGTGAGCAGCTTCGACGCTTTTCGCACCGCCAAGGAGTTGCTGCATCAAGAAGGCATATTCGCTGGCGTGTCGTCGGGCTCAGTGGTGTTTGGAGCGTTAAGACAAGCTGAGCGGATGGAATCCGGTGAAATTGTGTGCCTCTTGGCCGATGGGGGCTGGAAATACCTGAGCACCAGCCTTTGGACCAAAGACTACGATCAAATGGCCAAAGAGTCTCAAGGCAAGATTTGGTGGTAGGACCAAGGGAGGCGTAGCTGATCGCCTTGCCTAGACGTTTAGGTCCCATAGGATAACCCCCTCATCCGCCTACATAGCTTCTTTTTCAACTCGCCTTCACCTGCCGGGCAGACCGCCGGAACTTGAAACACCTACGCTCCGGTGATATACTTTCCTCACATGGGCAGTCCTTATTTCAAAGCGGGGTTTCCCGCTTTCTTGTTGAGTAGGCCCAATGAATATTGGGTAACTCATAGGGGGACGTTGGCTGAGGAGGGTTTGCGGTGAAGAGCGATTTTTTAATAGCGCTGACTCAGTTGGCAGCCGAACGACACTTGCCTCGAGAGCAAGTGCTTCAGGCCATCGAGGTAGCCCTTGCTTCGGCGTTTAAGAAAGATAACCCCGTTATGGGGCAGAACATTTCCGTGAAACTGAACCCTAACACGGGGGAAGTCGGGGTATATGCCCTGAAATCCGTTGTGGAAATCGTCGAAGATCCTGAAAGAGAGATCACCATCGCCGACGCCCAGCAATTTAAGTCGGGCGCAGTTGTGGGTGACGAGGTAGCCGCCGAGGCACCACTGCCCCACAACGCCAGCAGAATCGCCGCTCAGACCGCCAAACAAGTGGTCCTCCAGAGGCTGCGAGAGGCTGAGCGAGAGTTACTCTTCCAAGAGTTCTCACAATATCTGAACGACATCGTGTCCGGAGTCATCGAGCAGACCGATTCCGGTCGAGCAATAACCTTGGACTTGGGCCGGGCCCAGGCCATCCTGCCATATGAAGAGCAGGTCAGCACCGAAAGATACCGAAAGGGTCAACGTACAAAGATATATGTCCTTAGCGTGCGCAACGGCCCCAAGGGGCCTGAGATTATCGTTTCACGCAGCCACAAGGACATGTTGCGGCGGCTTTTCGAAATCGAAGTTCCCGAAGTGTACAACGGTGTTGTGGAAATTAAGGCCATAGCTAGAGAGGCTGGCTTCCGGAGCAAAGTAGCCGTCCACGCGACCCAACCGGGAATTGACCCCGTAGGTTCGTGCATAGGCATACGCGGGAACCGAATACAGAGCATCGTAAACGAACTCCAAGGCGAGAAGATTGACGTGGTTTCTTGGGATAAAGAACCGAAAGTCTTTATCTCCAAGGCCCTCAGCCCTTCGGAACCGGTGCATGTAGAGTTGTCCACTACCGACATGACCGCAATCGTTGTGGTGCCCGACAGACAGTTGTCTCTGGCCATTGGAAAAGAAGGCCAAAACACACGGTTGGCGGCCAGGCTCACGGGATGGCGACTAGACATCAAAGGCCATACCGAATGGGAAGAACTGCAGGATGAGCGCTTGAAGAGAGCCCAGGAAAAAGCGGCGATTGCAGCGCTCGAGGCATTCGAGGCCAAGGAGAAAGAGGTCCCAGCGGTGGTGGCCGAAGCCGAAGCAGTGGCGGCCCAAGCTGAAGAATCCATCGTAGAAGAGGCGGCGGTAGAAGCGCTTCAAGAGGCATCCCCCGAAATTGAATCACCGGCGGCGGTGGCGGACACAGCCGTGGCCACAGAAGCGGTTGAATCTGCGACACCCGAAGGAACGCTGACCGTTGAAGCTGCTGGAGAACAGGACGAGGACAAGATTCTCGAGGAATTGATCAATGAGGAAGACCTGGCCCAGCAAGCAGCGGCTCAACTCCAATCGGACACTGTTCCCGGCTTCAGCGTCCAGGATTTAGAGTCATTCACGCTTAGTGAATCGGAAATATTGGACGATGAAGAAGAGGTAGATGATGCCGACAGAGAGTTGGCAGCGGACGAACTTGAACTCGTTCCCAGCTTATCGGTGGTAATTCCGGATGCTGGTAAGATACGATTCGCCGAAGATATAGTAGAAGAATCTAGGGGTGGCGCCCGAGGGGCCCGCAAGGGTCGCCGAAGTTCCGGGGCTGGCGCCCGCGGCGCCAGGCGGCGATAAGCTCAGTAGTGGGCCAAAAGTTAGACTGAGCTCCGTAGGCTGGCCGCCGAAGGAATTGGCTTTGGCCAAAATACGGCACATTCCGGAGCGCAGTTGCGTCGCATGCGCCCAAAAACTCCCCAAACGGGAGTTGATCCGCATCGTCAAGACTCCCCAAGGCACTGTCCACGTGGACCCCGCCGGAAGATCAAGCGGTCGCGGGGCATATCTTTGTAGAGCAGGAATCTGCTGGCAGAAAGGTGTTGAGAAGGGAAGCCTGGAACGCAGCCTTAAGCTCAAGATCTCTGCCACAGACAAAGCCTTCTTGATGTCTTATTTTAATTCAGAAATTTTCCAGGCACCACAGGCAGCCCTAAAGCAACAATCCCCCTAAACTCGGATAGGGCCCCGAACTCGGATCATAAGGGAGCTAGATGACAACCAACAGCCAAACCGATGCCAAGGATGAGCGCAGCACCACTGCTAGAACCAGACGCAGTACTGGTGAGCCGCGCCGACAAACGCGTACATTGGTGTTGCCCCAGACCTTAACCGTCCAACGCTTGTCCGAGCTATTGGACCAGAACCCAATAGAAGTCATCAAGCTCCTAATGCGCAACGGCATCATGGCAGGCATGAATCAGGTCATAGACTACGAGGTAGCTACCCTCGTCACATCGGCCTTGGGCGTCAGGACTAGCGTGGCCGAGAGCATTGAAGCCACGGCCATTACGGCGGCTCCCGCGGCTGACACTCCCGAGGACAAAACCAACTTGCCGATCCGCCCTGCGGTGATTACCATTTTAGGCCATGTAGACCATGGCAAGACTTCGCTTCTCGACACCATCAGACGCACTAAAGTTGCTGATCGGGAAGTTGGTGGCATAACCCAACACATTGGCGCATATCAAGTGGAATACCAAGGAAAGGATATAACCTTCCTCGATACCCCGGGTCATGAGGCATTCACAGCCATTCGCGCCAGGGGAGCCAAGGTGACCGACATCGCAGTATTGGTTGTTGCAGCAGACGACGGCCTGATGCCTCAAACTTTGGAAGCGATCAATCACGCCAAGGCTGCGGAAGTGCCCATAGTGGTGGCGATAAATAAATCCGATTTACCCACAGCAGACGCAGAGAGAGTAAAACGGCAGTTAAGCGAGCGCGACCTATTAGTGGAAGACTGGGGTGGAGACGTAATATCCGTGAACGTCTCCGCTAAAACCGGCGACGGGATTGACGATCTGCTGGAAAACTTACTGGTGGTGGCAGATTTAGCGGAGTTGAAGGCCAACCCGGACAAGCCAGGCACCGGGGCAATTATTGAAGCGAAGCTGGACCGGAAGCGGGGGCCCACGGCCACTGTGTTAGTCCAAGATGGCTCCCTTAGCGTCGGCGACTATATAGTTGCGGGTAATGCTTGGGGTCGGGTAAAGGCCCTGGGGGACGATAAAGGACGAGCGATCAAGACGATTCCCCCGGGTACACCGGGCGAAATCCTTGGGTTCAATGTTGTTCCCGAAGCCGGTGACCTGTTTGCAATTATGCCCAACGAGCGGGCCGCAAAGAACGCTGCCGCCCGACAGCAAAAACTCAATGCGGCTCAGCAAAACCAGGCTCGGGCGCTGACTTTGGATCAAGTCGTTAAGCAAATCGACACTGGCGATGTCAAAGAGTTAACTCTGGTTCTAAAAGCCGATGTTCAGGGCAGCGTTGAGGCGGTTGAGCAGTCTTTGGAAACCCTGACTGCGGAAGACGCCAAGGCCAGAGTCTTGCACAGCGGTTGCGGTACCATTACCGAGTCGGATGTCATGTTAGCCAGCGCTTCCGATGCCATCGTAATTGGGTTTACCGTGGGGACAGAACCCAGCGCCGAGAGGCTGGCAGACCGGATGGGCGTTGAAATCCGCCGGTACAACATAATTTACCAACTTATCGACGATATTCAACTGGCGCTCCAAGGAATGTTAGACCCGGTGTTTACTGATGTGATCATCGGCAAAGCCGAGATCCGTGAGTTGTTCCCATCACGCCGAGGAGCACAAATCGCCGGTTGCCGCATCACCGAGGGGCGCATTACCAGGGGCGCCCAGGTTAGAGTGCTCCGAAACGACCAGATTGTTCAAGAAACAACTATTGCCAGCCTCCGGCACTTCCGGGAAGAAGTGAATGGAATGAACTCCGGTACTGAGTGCGGAGTTACGCTCCAAGGGTTCAATGACTTCCAAGAGGGAGATATCCTGGAGGCACATCGCCTGGAGCCTGGGCGTCGCTAAACTGCTGCTCAGCTCAGTTTAACTCTAACCTCCCACTGTCGGCGCCTGCAGCTGGCCGAGGGCTTACATGTCCAGACGAATCGAGCGAATCAACGAACTACTACGCCAGGAAATCAGTAGTTTGTTGACGATGCAAATAAAAGACCCCCGACTAAACAATGTGATCACGATAACCCGGGTGGTTACCACCAGTGACTTGCGGAATGCCCGAGTATTTTTGAGCGCAATGGGGGACGAAGAAACCAAGCAAGACGTCTTGACTGGTATACGGTCCGCCGCCACCTTCATTCGCCGAGAACTACGGTCTCGGGTCAATCTTCGGTACATTCCATTTCTGAGCTTTGATCTAGACACTGGGCCACAAGAAGCCGATCATATTCTTTCAATCATGGATGGCATCCGAAACGAACAACCGTCCATGGCACCTTTAACCCCTTCCGTCACCAAACTCAGGACCGCGGCTGCACTGGACCCTTCTACCCCTCAGGATACCTACACCGGCCCCCTATCCTTTCCCAAACGCAAAGTGTAGACAATGGCCAAGACCAAGAGCGGCCCACCGCAGCAGAACGGTTTTATGAACCTGTACAAGCCTGTGGGCATCACGTCCATGGATGCGCTGCGACAGGTAAAGCGCATAACCGGCCAACGGAACAAAGTGGGCCATGGCGGCACGATGGACCCCCTCGCCCGAGGAGTGCTTCCAGTGTGTTTTGGCCAGGCCACGCGTCTAATGGACTTTGTTGTGGGCGGTCGCAAGCGCTACAAGATGGAAATCACGCTCGGTGAATCCACCACAACCTATGATGCCGAAGGTGAAACGGTCCAGACTAAGGATGCAACAGGGATTTCGATGGCGCATATAGAAGAAGCTTTACCAGCTTTTATTGGTGTGATCGATCAAGTCCCGCCCATGTACAGTGCAATCAAGGTGCAGGGACAAAGATTGTATAAATTGGCCAGAGCGGGGATTGAGATTGAGCGCGAAGCCAGGCCCGTGGAGATTTTCGACATTCAAATAGTGGATTACCAACCTCCGTTCCTCACCTTAGAGATCGATTGCGGAAAAGGGGCCTATATGCGTTCCATCGCCCACGACCTTGGCGAGGCTTTGGGGTGCGGAGGCCACGTTATAGACCTAGTCAGGCTATCCACGGGAAGATTCCATGCCGACGATTCCATAACACCCGATCAATTGGAGGAAGCGACCAATCAACCCGGTGGCTGGGAAGAGCATCTGCATCCCATCGATTGGGTCTTGAAAGATATCAAAAGCATTTCGGTCGGAAAACAAGCTGAAAACGTCCTGCGAAACGGACAGTCAATAAGTTTAGGCCCACAATTTATCGAGGCTGCCTATCTGGAGGAGTTCAGGGCCTACAGCAACGAAGGTAGGTTCCTGGCTCTGGTCCGGTTCGATCGCCCGGCGAATTCCTGGCGTCCCGTTAAAGTGTTCCAGATTGACACCCCGTCGCCACTAGCACCAGAATCCTGACTTCCAATGGGCAAATCCCCACTCAAACTCAATATCACCTTACTATATTGATAACACTCGGCTAACCCCCAGATTCATGTCAACATCATAAGGCTCCGTTCTCAGGCCTCGATTACCCAGATCCATGCCTTGACAAAACTGGTTAGCTCTGTATATTTATAGCGGTTACGTTAACCTAGCCTTGAGTTGCCGATCGACCTCGCTATCCTCAAGCACAAATAGAGTCCTAAGACCAGCAGTTGCTGGATAATAGCAAATACAGGGAAGTACAACTGGCGCCTGGACTAGGTGGTGTATCCCATGCTTGGGGGCACTCCGTCAATTGCCCTCACACTGTGTCCTACACCTCGCATAATTAAACGAAGATGGGGGTCCGAAAATGGAGGCATACTGTTTCAAGTGCCGAAGTAAACGCGAAATATCCAATCCTCAGCAGGTTACCCTCAAAAACGGTCGTCCCGCCACTCAAGGAGTCTGTCCCACTTGCGGGACCAAGGTTTTTCGCATCGGGAAAGCGTAACTAGCCCTAAGCGGATACGGCCAGTTAAGAAGTCTGGCGATCTGGCCTGATTTCTACGACGGCGCTAATACAAACTATGCTTTGCGCTTCAGGAACTCGTCTAACCAGAGGAGGCAGGCATCATCGGCCGGGAAGTCTGCTCATCTAGCCTCTTTCCCGTTCATGACAACGGCAACACATGAATCGGATAGAGGTGTCAGGCATCTAACAATTTGAGAGCCGAGGCTACGTTGCCTGTGTACATACCCATAAGGCGTTGGTGACATACCCACGCTGTGCCTGTTATGAGCCAACGCCAAACAGGTGGCAAATTAGAGTCGCAATCGACCAAAGCACCCATTACCGAATGGAGCCAAATATTCCAGTGGTACCGGTCATCCAAAATGACGCTGGCCGAATTGCCACCGAATTGGCGACCACATACAATAAATATCACCAATCCGTCTATACACCACAATTACAGGCAACGATAAATCGCTCATTCCAAACCAACTAAGGCGCGCACTTCTTCATGATCGTTGATCACTCCATCTTCAGACGGAGCCCACCAACCGCCACCGGAAAATAAGGACACAGGAAGCTAACCAAACATGGCACAGGCTGCAGACACGCAATCCAAAGCTGAAAAGGGAGGTACCCTGGGATGTGGCCGTTGCAGGAAGACGGTTCACCACGGCCGAGGATTCGCATTTAAGCTCCCCTTGGCGTCCACAAGCCCTGAAGAGGCCGGGCAAGCGGGAGAGATAACCAAGTGCATTGCCTGCGCCGTCCGCCACCACCCGATGTTGAGGCGCTCGTTCACTGTGGCGCTTGTTGTGGGGACAATCCTGACTATCCTAAATCAAGGGGACATTCTATTCGCTGGTGAGTGGAAATCTCCGCTCAACTGGAAAATACCGTTAACTTATTGTGTGCCATTTTGCGTAGCGACCTATGGTGCATTAAGCAACAGCCGCCGTTAGCCGCTGCAAATTGGCGCTAGAACACTGGCCAAGACCACGGGTTCGTGTCCCGGCGGTCCGCAGTATTCCGCAAGGTCCACACAATCGCCTAGCCCAGCTTTCGAATGACCTCTACCACTCTACCGCGTATTTCCACGTTGTCGGCTGAACAGTAAATCGGGTCCATCTGCCTATTCGCAGGCTGCAACCGTACGCGATCACCTTCCAGGTAAAACCGTTTGAGTGTCGCCTCTTCTTCAACTTTTAGCCATGCCACGACCATATCGCCATTCTCTGCATTCTCACCAGGCTTGATAATCACAACGTCGCCGTCGTCGATCAATGCGTCGATCATCGATGTGCCGTTGACCGTCAAAGCAAAGAGCTTGCCGAACCGCTTCTGCAGGTCTGGCGCCACGTCTATTGTGTCAAATTCAGAACTCGATGCCGAGTCCTCGGTGCTAAATACCGGTATCGGTTTACCGGCGGCGATGGCGCCGACTATTTGCACCTTAGATTGACCGGAAACGGGTTGACCCGATTCATCCAACAATTCAATGCCCCGGGCTACATCGGGCCTTCGGTTCAAAAAACGGCCCTCCCTGAGCTTATGGAGGTTGTAGTCGACCACCGATGTGGAGCTTATTCCGCAAGCGTGTTGTATGTCGCGCACCGTCGGCGGGATGCCATTGTCGTTAATAAAATCCTGGATGAAATCCAGGATTTGCTGGCGCCTGGCAGGCATTTTTTTCTTGAAAACCATATCGTCCTTATGTCTTTATAAAAGAATATGGATACGCAGGCCTGGGGAAGGAGTAAAAAGAAACAAACGAATGTTCTGGTGACAAGGCTAGCAAGAGGAGAGGATCGGTGTCAATGACGTTATGTCACGTCGTTGATTGAGGACGATGGACCGGGGTTACCCGCCAAAGACTTGGGGAGCCAGCCGGTTACCTCGAACGGCCACTCCCCAAATTCTTGGAACAGCTTCTTATGAAGATCAGGCGGTTGGAAGCCTATTTAGCCGGGCGGAGAGCCTGGACTTGCGCCGGGCGGCGGCATTTCTGTGCATCACACCTTTGCGCACAGCACCTTCAATCGCTTCGATCGCATCACGCACAGTCGGGGCGGCCTCAACCGGGTCCCCCGTTTGAACGGAACGCAGGGCCTTAGCGATTGAAGTCCTAGTTGCCGTACGAACACTGCCGTTTTCGCGGGCGCGTTTCACGGATTGACGACGGGTTTTTTTTGCGGGCAATTGAGTCCTCCTAAGGATGGGCAATTAGAGATTATTTATTATACGTCCAGGTTCTTGACGCTGCGGGCATGGGCATGAATAAAGTTCTTTCTCGGTGCTACTTCTTCGCCCATTAATGTTGTGAACACATCGTTTACTTCCACTGGGTTTTCGATGTTCACCACCAGCATCTTACGAGTTTCCGGGTTCATAGTGGTTTCCCACAGTTGGTCGGGATTCATTTCCCCAAGCCCTTTGTAGCGCTGGATATGCACGTTCCTCTGCCCATTTAACTGCTCCAACTGGGTGTCCTTCTCGGCATCGGAATATGCGTACTGAATATTCTTTCCCGCTTGGATTCGGTAGAGGGGAGGCTGAGCTATATACAAGCGTCCAGCGTCAATTAAACCTTGCATTCGGCGGTAGAAGAAAGTGAGCACTAAGGTTCTTATATGGGAACCGTCCACATCAGCATCGGTCATTATTATGACCTTGTGATAGCGCACCTTTTCCGAGTCGAACTCTTCGCCCTCTCCAGCACCCACAGCAGCCACCATGGCTCTAATCTCTTCGTGCCCTAATATCTTATCGGGTTGCTGTAAAACGCGCTCCACGTTAAGTATCTTGCCTTTCAGGGGCAAGATTGCTTGGAAATGGCGGTCCCGGCCCATTTTAGCCGACCCACCCGCCGATTCTCCCTCAACGATATATAGTTCCGACTTGGCTGGGTCCCGTTCTGCGCAATCAGCCAATTTTCCGGGCAACGACGTGCCGTCCAAGGCGTTCTTCCGGATCACCAGTTCCCTGGCCTTTTTTGCTGCCTCCCGGGCTTTCTGCGAGGTTAAACATTTTTCGATAACCCGTTTGCCATCGGCGCCGTTTTCTTCCAGGTAGCGGGCCAAGCCTTCGCTGACCACGGAATCAACGGTTCCCCGGACATCTGCGTTGCCTAGCTTGGTCTTGGTCTGCCCTTCAAACTGAGGGTCGGTGAGTTTGACGCTGACCACCGCCGCCAAACCCTCGCGAACATCTTCTCCGATCAAGTTGGCTTGGTCATCTTTGATATAGCCCTGCTTGCGAGCGTAGTCATTAATAACTCGAGTGAGGGCGGTGCGGAACCCGGTGAGATGGGTTCCCCCTTCCTGAGTGTTGATGCAATTGGCGAAGGAATACACCGACTCAGCAAAGCCGTCGTTGTACTGCACCGCCACTTCCACCACAGTATCGTCCAAGGTCTTCTCGTAGTAGAAAGGGATAGCTTGCATGACCTTGCGGTTCCGGTTGACGTTGCGCACCAAATTGGCGATACCGCCGTCGAAGAAGTAGGTGCGTTCCACATCGCCCTGCCGCTGGGACTCGTGCCAGGGACTGCTGAAACAAATCTGCAGCCCCTTGTTCAGGTAAGCTATCTCCTTGAAATGGGCCGTAAGCAATTCGAAGTCGTAATCGATAATCGGGAATATCTCTGGGTCTGGTTGGAAAGATATGGTGGTGCCATGAAGATCGGATTTCTGGTCCTTGATCAACTTTCCGGTTGGGTGCCCTTTGGCATATTCCTGATAGTAGTACCAGCCTCCCCGCCGCACTTCGGCTTTGAGGTACATGGAAAGACCGTTCACTACGGAACCGCCCACTCCGTGCAAGCCGCCGGTAACTTTATATGCGCCGCCTCCGAATTTACCGCCAGCATGGAGGGTAGTCATCACCGTTTCCAGCGCCGTTTTACCGGTGGTGGGATGAATGTCCACGGGAATACCTCGACCGTTGTCGGCCACGGAGATCAATCCGGTTTCATTGATCGACAGCGTGACAGTGTCACAGAAGCCGGCCATGGCTTCATCCACTGCGTTGTCCAGGACTTCAAAGATGAGGTGATGCAGGCCCCGCTGGTCGGTACTGCCAATGTACATCCCAGGCCGCACCCTAACCGCCTCTAGCCCCTCCAAAACCTGAATATCTTTGGCTGTGTAATCCAACGTAGACTTTTGCTGCATATCATCCTATCCAGTGTGGATTTGAGTTAAGACCCATGGGCTGACCCGGTGAATTAATTCCTAGGGGAGGTATCAGTAAAAAGAGGAAAGTGGAACGGAAATTCCACCACAAATTATGTATATATATTATACCAGAAATGAAGCTAAAGCACCTCTAATCCCAGTCCATTCCGGTGCCGTTTTTGTGAACAGCCACTCTTGGGCGCGAGCATTAAGGCCGGTGTACTTAGGCTTTGGCAACAAGAACTTGCCAACGGGCCGAGACTAGCTATCTCGTCGGACCCAATCCGGGTTCATCCAGCCGTATTCTGGCCCAAATTGATTGAGATCACAACGCGCCCGGGTACATCCCCTTGTCCCCTATGCGGAGAAAATGCGCGTGAACACCGCTGGTGAGCCCTCTACGTGGGTCATCTGGGGCCGCACCGTATTGGACCAAACCGGGGTCACGGCTACCCGCCAAGCCTCCCATTCCGGGCTGTCGACAGACTCAAGGGACTCCATCTCATGGAGGGTGGTGTATTTAGGCTCGCCCATCACCGCCTCAAAGCGGCGGCCCCGGATGTAGCCAGGCACCGCATAGCAAGCGGGCAAACGTTCGTTGTTGTAAGCTTCGTTGAACTGGTCTTCCAATTCCGTAGGCACAGACATGCGCCCTACCAGCATCACCGGCGCCATCCCTGCCTGGGCCGTCTCCTCGGAGACATCGCTGGGGTATATCAGCTTATATACATTGCGTATGAATTCCGTCCCAATGACAGTGGGCGACATGCGTTTCGACCATTCTGTGGGGTTGTTCAACCAATGCTGCCAGGCGTCGGACTGATAGGTCTCAGGCTGGTCCAACTCATAGCAAGCCAAGTATTTGGGCCCGCCTTGGACTGCCTTATAGCGAGCGGCGCTGAGCACGCCGGGTATCGAAAGCCGCTCCGGTATATGCTCTTCGTTATACCATTTGTTATATTCGGCATCATGCTCCGGCGCAACGTCGGAGTACACCAAGAGCAATCCCGTTCCTTTCTTGGCCGCCATGCTCTGCCTCCCGTTTTTTGAAATTAGACTACAAATCAGGTCCAAGGTGCGTACGTCTCCAATTTTCAGCCTTACGGGTGAATAGATCCTGGGTAGTAGTAGGTTCCTTTTCGAATACTATCCAACGCATATTCCACGGCCTGGAACAATGGAGAGGGCAGTTCCTCCAAAGGGAACCAGTTGGCTTGGGAGAACGCTTCCGGCTCGGCCAACGTAGGTTCCTGTTCGCCAATGTCGCCCAAAACTCTATGTCCACGTAATGCTTGTCATAGGCGAGTATGTTGCTTACGCACAGAAAGCGCAGTTCGCCCACAGTCACACCCAGTTCTTCCATAGCTTCCCGGCGGGCACATTCCTCAAGGGATTCGCCCATTTCCAGGTGACCTCCCGCCGAAGCCCAGGTATCCTCTCCATGGGAGCCTTGCCGCTTGGCTAGAAACACTTTACCGTCGCGCAAGAACACAACGCCAACGCCCACTTGTGGCCGAGCCCTATCTATCGTCACGAAGCCGAGTATATCATTCTCAAGCTCGCTAAGCTCAAACACAGTAGTCTATCGGTAGTCTATCCGTAGTCTAAAGACGGGTTCGAGCCGTTATTAATCGACAGCCTCCAAAGAAACTTTGAGAGGACGAAAAGGAGGGCCAAGCCGGGCGACATGGACATCTCTCTGAATCTCATTCTGGCGCTCGCCCTGGCGGTAACCGGTCTTTCCCTGGCAGCGTGGATCTGGCTTGTGCTGGGACGAGGACTGTTCTGGAAGATGGACCAGACACTGCGTATTCCAAGTTCCGGTATTCCAAGTTCCGGTATTCAAAATCCTCCTGTTCTAGGGCTAGGAGATGACGATAGAGGCCAGGACTACACGGAAAAGGAGTGGCCATCGGTCCGGATCGTTATCCCAGCTAGGAACGAAGCGGATAACCTTCCCATTACGTTGCCATTGCTGCTGAACCAAGACTACCCCGGCACGTTTATGATTTTCCTTGTGGACGACGAGAGCACGGACGGCACCGGGGAACTGGCGGCTAACCTGGGCTTGGAACACAACGCCACCCAGAGATTGCGGGTACTGGCGGGAGAACCGCTGCCTCCAGGGTGGACAGGCAAACTGTGGGCTTTGGAACAGGGTCTCAGTTCCGAGGATGAAAGCGAGAGCGATTCTGAGACGCAAACCAAGGCAGCCCCACCGGATTTCTTTCTTTTCACCGACGCAGACATATCTCATCCACCCGAAAGCCTACGGTCGCTGGTGTCCAAGGCACTGGGCGATAACCTAGACCTGTTGTCAATCATGGCGCAACTCCAAATAAGCACATCATGGGAGCGGCTGCTCATTCCTGCATTCGTTTATTTTTTCGCCAAGCTATACCCCTTCCGCTGGGTAAACGACCCGAATAAGCCCACCGCTGGCGCCGCTGGCGCTGCTGGCGGCTGCGTGTTGCTGCGCTCCCAGGCTTTGCACAACGTTGGTGGTCTGAAAAATATTTCCGGTGAAATTATTGACGACTGCGCCTTGGATGGGCTCATCAAAAATTCCCGGTATCCCGGCGGTCGGCTCTGGCTTGGTCTGGCGCACAACCTGAATAGCATCCGGTCCAACGGAGGGCTAAAGGGAATCTGGGGTACAGTCGGTCGTACGGCCTACGCTCAGCTAAACTATTCTCCGGCATTGGCCCTAATCACAGTGGTCGGTATGATTCTGGTGTACCTGGTTCCAGTGGCAGGGGCGGTTGGAGGGCTTGTCGCCGGAGCAATCGATCAGGATTCGGCATTGGCCCTTTGGTTATTGGCGACCGGATTCTTGGCCTGGGTTCTCATGGCAGGCAGCTACCTACCGACCCTCAAGCGTTATGGGCTGTCTCCTCTGTGGGCCTTCGTTTTGCCCTTGGCCGCAGGAACGTACACTTTGATGACCATCAATTCGGCCCGGCGCTCGTGGCGAAGCCAAGGGAGCACCTGGAAAGGCAGAAATTATTTCTCGCCGCCAAAATGAGCCACTCTAGGACAAGCCAGCTTACTTTGGCCATTAACTCAGACTCGGTTTGATTAGCCAATGATTTCACGTAATGTTCTATAATCGGGCATGCTATGCCGGTAGTAATAACAGGCTAAAATCTAGGTTGAAGGTGAATTAAAATGGCCGAACCAACACGCCAACTAATTAACCCGGCTTCCGCCCCTCAGCCCATTGGCGCATACTCTTTAGCGGCGGTAGCCAGCGGCAGCAAACTAGTGTTCTTGGCCGGGCAAGTAGCGATGGACGCTTCGGGCAACGTTGTGGGACAAAACCACGCCGCCGCCCAAACCCGTCAGGTTTTTGAAAATCTCGGGTTGGTATTAGCAGGTGCCGGAGCGTCATTCAATGACGTAGTTGAATTCACCACATACGTGGTTGGCCGCAGCACGGTTCAACCGTACATTCAAGCCCGCAGCGAAATCTATTCAAAATTGTTCCCCGATGGCGATTACCCGGCAAACACGCTTTTGATCGTAGACGGGCTTGTCCGGGAAGAGTTGTTGCTGGAAGTCAAGGCCGTCGCGGTTTTGCCCTAAACCTTGTTCATCCCGAGTGTTTCAAGGCCTTTTAGTGTTTCAGGGACTATTAGCGAATACTGTGAATTTTTGCTAATTCTGGAATCTGCACCCTTGCCGACTATTCTTGCCTGGAATTCGGGCGCAATTTAGGAGAGAGATGGCCGACCGAGAAAGATTGGTTAAAACCCTGATCGACCTTATTCGAATAGATAGCCCTTCCGGCGAGGAGGACGCCATGGACTTGGAGGTGTGCTCCAGGCTCCAAGCGTTGGGCTTACACATACAACATGATTCTTACAACAACGTTATCGCCAAGCTGTCCGGCGATGGGGAGCCCGTGATGCTTTCCGCCCACCTGGACACAGTCGAGCCGGGGCGTGGCATAAAGCCCGTGGTGGAGGGAGACTTGGTGCGCTCCGACGGTAGCACCATCCTTGGCGGTGACTGCAAATCGGGCGTGAGCATCATCTTGGAGGCTTTAACCGCCGTGGTCGAGTCCGGCAGAAGTCACCGTCCGGTGGAAGTGGTGTTCACCAGGCACGAGGAAGGCGGCTTGGTAGGCGCTCATCACCTGGATTTCAGCCTAGTCTCGGCGGTAACCGGAATGGTCTTCGACGGCGAGGGCCCACCCAACCGGGTCGCCGTGGCCGCTCCGTCCCAGAACGTGGTTACCGGAAATATTTTGGGCCGGGCTGCTCACGCTGGTGTCGAGCCCGAAAACGGTATTTCGGCAATTATAATCGCGGCTGAAATATTGATCCGACTGCCCTTGGGGCGCATCGACGCCGAGACCACGGCCAACGTGGGCCGGATTGAAGGAGGACTCAAGCGCAATATCATTCCCGAGCAGGTGTTCATTGATGGGGAGATCCGCAGCAGAGACAACAGCAAACTGGACCACTATTCCCAGCAGTTTCGTGATGCGTTCCAGCAGGTTGCGGACCGTTACCCGGAGGCCCGGATCGACCTGGACATTACGAACACCTACCAAGCGTACAATATCGACTCGAATCACCCCACGGTTCAGATGATCAGCCGCGCACTGGGTGGCGTCGGTCTGGAAATCAGGCTGGAAGCGACCGGAGGCGGGTCGGACGCCAATATTTTTGTCCAGCAAGGCATCGTGGCTCTGCCGGTAGGCATTGGCGTGCGCTCGTTCCACACTACCAAAGAGACGGCTTTGATACCGGAGATGTTGCAGGGAGCGGAGATGTGTCAGCGGGTAATTTGGGGAAGTTGATTCACGTAATCTGGGTATGAAGCGTCTGTTTACACAGGGGCCTGCTTGTACTCTGAATCGATGGTGAGTGGGTGCCTATTTCGCTCTCAGCATTCCATTGACCGGCGGATCGGATGGAATAGAGCATTCGGGAAAGAAAGCAAACGAGTTCCCTGGTATTCTTGGCCGAAATTGGTGAACAGTGATCCCAGGGGCTAAGGCAACTTAGCAGCTTCCCTCGTTGCCTTTATGGCGTGCTTCCAGGATTTCTTGAAGTTATTGGTCGCCTTGTCCGAGTCGCCGGTTGCCGTATTTATGTCGCCCTTGTCCAGTTCTTCCGCCGCCTTTGCTAACCCGATGTGCATGTTTTAAAACTTGGTTCAAAATATATTGAAAGTCCAGGGCCAAACACCTCTACTAGAATTAGACAGTTCCCGTGGAGGTGTGTGGTGGACCTGGACATGTTTATAATAGCAGTCTTTTGCCGGATGGATGATGCGTTGAAGACTCTGTTTCAAGAAAAACCGTTGCGCCAACGTGGGCCTGCTCCGGTGTTGTCCGACGCTGAGGTTTTGACCATGGAGGTGGTGGGAGAGTTTCTGGGGTTCAGCCAAGACACTGCGCTCTTTCGCCATTTCCGCCAGCATTATCGTCACTTCTTTCCTGGTTTGGAGCGGTTGCATCGCACCACCTTCGTGCGCCAAGGCGCCAACCTCTGGAAGGTCAAGGAGTGGGTGTGGCAGCATTTGCTCGGCTCCATCCGACACAATCCAGCCTTCGCCTTGGTGGATAGCTTCCCCCTTCCAGTCTGTCAGTTCGCCCGGACCTACCGCTGCCAGCGGTTCCGTGGGGAAGCCGCTTTTGGGAAGGATAGCCTGTCCCGGCAGACCTTTTACGGCTTCCGAGTCCATGTGCATTTGAGTTGGCCGGGACTCATCACCCGCTTCACTGTTGCTCCCGCTAATGTCCACGAACTGAGTGTTGTCCCCCAACTAGCGGCAGGAACTCGAGGGCTGCTGGTAGGTGACCGCAATTACTGGTCTCCGCGTCTGACCGAGGAGTTGCGCCAAGATGGGGTGACTTTAGTGGCACCCTTTGGGTCCAGGAAGAGAGACCCTTGGCTTCGCTTCAGCTCTACTCTCAGTCGCCTGCGCTACCGCATTGATACCGTCTTCGGCCAACTGGTGGACCGGTATCAGGCCAAGCGGGTATGGGCTCGGGATGACTGGCATTTGCGTGCCCGTTTGCTACGCAAGGTGCTCAGTCATACTGTTGCCTTCTTGCTCAACCAGTCCCAAGGGAATTCACCATTACAATTGTCTAAATTACTGGTATGAAAATACCCGCACATCGGGTTAGTAAATAGCAAGTTACAAATGAATCAGCATACGCTAATTAAGTGTATCTTAATTGCAAACTAGTCAAAACGCGCCCAATGGGGCGAATCATATCTAGGATAGTGGTCCCAGCGGGTTCTGCTTTATGTAGTTTTCACCTTGGTATTTAGTTTAGGTAAACAAGGTGGGGGCGGTCCAAAGTAATCCATCGGTGTGCGTCCGGGCCGCTTACGCGGCTGTTTAGCGCTACGATGATAAACAGAATAAAGTCGGGTGGCCCATCGCCAAGTAAATCTAATGCGTCAGATTCAGTTGGAGACCTGAGCAACTATGCTCCGATCCCCGAGCACTAGCCCTCCACCAACCGGCCACCACCCTACCATAATTTTCGACTAACCGGCCATAAGTTTCGATTAACCGGCCATAAGTTTCGACTAACCGGCCATAAGTTTTCATATTCACGCCTACGGTTTCTAGACGTATCCGCGTGATCTGGACTGTGAAACTGGGCAGAGTCGATCTACACCTGATATGCGGGACGGCAGTATTAGTTGCATTTAGGTCAGCGCTCACTCGATCATCAGCTAGACTCCATAATAGGCGTGTTGGGGTTCTAGGTACGCCAGAGCGCAAGCAATGTGCTCTGTGGACAGAATGACTTCCCGTGTTGGCGGTTCCTGAGGGCGCATCAACGTGCCAACGCCCAATCGTTCGACGCCGTAGGACTACCAGGGCCATGGAAGCGTAAGCGCCTCGTCAGGTGATTTAGACTCACCGACGATTGCAGGGAATGCAATGAAGAGAAGATGGTCCAACCGTTAATCCCGTAAGCCTATCTGTCTGGTCGTTCGTCAAAGCTGGAATGTTACTACCCCGGCAAACCGTAAATAACCCGTAACCCCACAAGACCACCTAGCACTCAACTGCCAACGATCTCCCTAAGGGTAACGGCACTTATCGAGGCTGGAACCATGCTCTGGCATAGCTTTCGAATCTCTTGGCCCTGGCCTCGGTCACAGTGTAGTTGTACCGCGCCTGTTCCGACATTGGAGGGCCTGACACCAAAGTTGAGATTGCCTGGGGAAGGTGAGAAATACGAGCCAAGATGCTCTTCACCGGGTTTGTTTCCTTGGATGACCCGACCCTTAATCTGGTGGGCATGTTGGCGTGGTCTGACCGAAGCCTAGTTCCCGCACTCAAAGTAGCTTTCATGGTTTTCTCCATCATACGAAGTTGGGGCCAACCGAATTTGCTTTGGTTCGACCGGGGAGTGGCTGGTCTAGCGTTGGGCTAGCAGCCTCCCAAACAGATGCAACGTCGATGTCCGGCGCTTGCGCCGTGACTCCAGTGCTCTGACGCGTTCAGCGAGCGGCTTTGGAGCGCTTGGCAGTGGGGAAAATTCAATAGTTCCGGATTCGTTTTTCATTCGAATCAAAATCCGCGGATGGTGGCGCTCATATATTCGGTGATTCATTGCGATTTCGCCTGATTGCGTTGAATTTGTTTGACTATGTTAGGTTAGCCAATTCCAGGGCGTGGGTAATCGGCAAACAACCTGATTTTGGGCACATAAAAAGGCTGGCTTGATGGCCAGCCTTTTTGCTGGGTAGTTTCTAGTACTTTGGTATGACTAGAGTTTGATTATGCCCCTGAGACACTGCCTTTGTTACTACCTCGTGCGGTGGTTAAGGAAACCGACAACGTAATGGTAGATGTTATTCGGAGAGATATTGTAGTCGTCGGGGAATTGGACGAGGACCAAAGGGCGCGGCCCTTGGCGATAGCTAACCGGTGCCCGGTACACCGCACACTTGAAGGCGGCCCTACAATTGTGAGTAAGCTGGATGTGATTAGGAATTGACGATCCCGATGCTTGGCAAATGATCGGGATGTAATCGAGAAGTCGGGCCTGTTTACTACGATCAATTCATGCTGTTCAATTCGAGACGGCACTGTTCGGTGATCACAGCAACTACTTATGAGGTTTCCGGCACGCTATTCTCGACGAGACGGCCCGTCTCTACGTGGTATTTCAGCCAGCAGCCATGTCCGCCATACCTTTTTTCAGTTGGGGACGGGCAAATAAAAGATCAGCCAGAACTCCAACCGGGCCGAACTTCAATGCATAGTCCGGTGTTATTGTGACCACTGCGCTTTCTCCGTTGGATTCCAAATCAAACCTGACATGGTTTCGTTTAATAGGCAGGTTGCTCTCGTACACGTCGATTGCGAACCCCTCGCCGTCTCGCCAGTCGAACGCTCGCTCCTCCAGGTATCCGATTGAGCCACCTTTGGCGTTTTGCAGGTCACAGTGTCGCATCGCACCTTCACCTTCAGTCTCAGGCGAGGTTGAATGGGACTGTGACACGCCGGGATTCCACTTGTAGATACTTCCTAAGTCCGCAAGCACTTCCCATACCTTTTCCTTTGGCGCATTTATGTTGACCGATGTGCTGAATCTCGGCATTAGTGTTTCTCCTCTGCGAATAAGCCAATCGTTGCCAAGTCGGGATTCCTGACCTGTCTATATACCAGATGCTTTTGGATTTCCAAAGATTCACGTTATTAATTCTTCACATGTTGAATTATGGGAATCGGTCTGCGGGGCTATCTACACGTGAAGAAATCAGCACGAAGTCATTTTCCAGCGACGGATGATCGCTTGGCCAGGCGCACGAATTGAGAGCATAGTTAACAATCCTCACAGACACTACGCATTAAGGCTACCTCGTGCCATTCTGCTAGAATCTGTGGAGATTCTCAGCGAAAGCAGATCAACTATGGTAGAGCGGAGCAACCCAGCGGCACTCGCCAACCCACCTGGCTACAGTCATGTGGTGAAGCATGGAACGACAGTCTATGTGGCCGGGCAAGTGGCGAGGAATAGTGATGGCGTCACGGTGGGTGTGGGGGATTTCACCGCTCAAGCAGAGCAGGTGTTTAGGAATATACAGGCGGCATTGGAGTCCGTGGGGACTGATATGAGCCACCTCATGAAACTAAATGTGTTCATGACCTACCGGGAAGATTTCCCGGCCTATCGTGTGGTTCGGCCCAAATTTGTACCGGATGACGCTCTACCTGTGAGTACCTTGATATTCTGTGCTGGGCTGGCCGATCGAGATTTTCGGATTGAGATTGAAGTTATAGCGACAATGCCATAATTTGCGCTCGAAGAGGTTCTATGCTTAACGAAGCGATCCAGGTAGCAACCGTCGCCCATGGCGAACAGAAGCGAAAGGGCACCAACATCCCATATATCACCCATCCTTTCATGGTGGCGATGATCCTAAGTCAAGCAGGTGACCCAGAAGACGAATTCGTCGCAGGTGTCCTTCACGACACCCTTGAAGACACGGATTTAAGCGTAGGAGACCTCAGAAGTCGCTTTGGAGAACGGGTAGCCGCATAGTACAGGGCCGCTCTGAAGAAGACAGATCGCTGCCGTGGAAAGCCCGAAAGCAGCACACAATCGACTTCTTGAAAACGGCCTCGCCTGAAGTAAGGGCGACGTCCTGCGCTGATAAGATGCACAACGTGAGGAGTATGGCAG
Source organism: Dehalococcoidia bacterium (assembly GCA_963665155.2). Lineage (GTDB taxonomy): Bacteria > Chloroflexota > Dehalococcoidia > Lucifugimonadales > UBA3495 > UBA1141. The sequence continues at coordinate 1,754,040 of OY761986.2, forward strand.
CGGATTATCGAGAACACGGTGAAAAGCTATGGGATCGTTTCAACGCCAGTCGCGCCGAACAGGAATGGTACTATCTCGGGTTGGTATCGAGCCTGTGCAATCAGCTCGATCAAGAGCCAGAACATTCGATTTTCCACCAGTTCAGCGATACCGTGGATGACCTGTTCGGCGACATCCGTAGTTCGATCACGTAGTTGGGGAGTTCGCTGAAGACGGACGTTTCTATTAACCTAGATCATGATGCCAACCGACTTCGGAGTTGGGAATAGCAAAAATATACGAACCCCCGCTTCGGAACGAACGGTTTTGCCGTTCCCGTCCATTCCTCATAGCTGGTATTGAGGATTTGCTCTGCTTGCTCTAGTCCATTGGCTTCCAGCCAAGAACCCATGAAATCTGGTTCAGCCGAAAATATAGGCCGTATTGGCATGTAGATACCGTCGAAGTAACTCAGCCGCTCTTTCACGTATTCAAACGCGTCTTCTGGTCCAGGGCGATAGGCATGAACCGCCAGTTCGTCGACCAATTCCGCGAGGGCTTCGGATTCATCCTGAGTAATCCAACCGACGTATGCAGACACACGAAACTGACGGCCAAGTTCCGAGGCAGCCAATTTCGCCGACTGCAACCTGTCTAACGCACCCGGAAAGTCACGCGGGGACTCATTCCACCATTCGTACTCTAGAATCATTCCGTAGAACGACGTTTCGGAGTTCGCTTCGGTACTGTTTTCAAAGGCCGTAATTTGGCCGATTTGGTTCTGGTCGCTAAACGCCGCATGCACCCCATTTATCCCGTACTCTGTTCGAAGTGTTCGGACAGCGTCAGCCTGGTCGGCGTAACGAACAGGCGAGTCAAGAATCCTGTGAAGTTCATATAGGATTATTTCGTCGAAACCGTTGGTTCGACAGAACTCGCCAAGGGCGGCGACCTCTCGTGGGTCGAAACATATGTCGTGCCACCCGTCCACATATAGGGTTCGGCCTATCCCTTCGGCCATTGGCAAAAGAGGAGTGTCACCCACTAAATCGGTTGTGGTGGGGTCACTCCTCCCGAACGACCGTGAAATCAGCGAAAGCAAGGAATCGATTACGGACATTTCGGCCTTCTCCCTCGGCGTATCGTAGGTCGCCGACATCGAACCTACTGAGCCTTTCGCGTTCGCTCCTTTAATCCGAGTTTGGAGAATTCCGGAGCCGAATCTCTCCAATGAGTTTTGGAAATGGCGTTGTTGACCGCATCTTTTGCACGCGCCATCGCTAATCAGGCCATTCGGTACGGCAGTTACCCAGTAAAGCTAGCAATGCTCAAGGACGTATACTCCAACTTTCGCCGTAAATGGGCGGAGTTTGCCAACTTAGTCTTAGCGAACCTGCAACCTCTCCGTCAGTCCGGATCGACGCCCCATGCTCGCCTATGGTCGTAAAGGGAAGGGCAAGGAGGCAAAGCTGGTGTTCATCGCCCACGCATTGATGGAAAACCCAATAGACGCCCCACGAACAGCCTGCCGCGATGCCGGCTGTGCCAGCTCCAGGGCACGTCCGATAATCTTCAAAATGCCAAAATGACGCCCGGCCGTTATTGGAAATGGGTGCTCGGCGATTGCCACAACTTGGTTTATGTCCCCTTCCTGGGCGTAGTAGTCAAACGATCGCGTGAGGGTTGCCGCAGCCACCTGAATCTGAAACAGCGGCAGAGTTACTACCTGAGCTCGCCCCAAGCCAAACAGAAACTCCGCTATCTCGGCGTCTGCGGCAAGTTCGGCTCCACCTATAGGCGCACCCCGCACCCCTAAGCCTCTTTGGAAGTGGCGCAAAGCCTCTTCGTGGGCATAGGAATTTAGCGCCCGATTACCAGCCAGCAAGGAGTAGCGCACGAGCTTCTCGCTCCCTTGTACCGGGTCCGCCCGGTAAAAGTGGTGCACGAGTTCGGATGCATGGTCTGCGGCGCTCCTCCAAGGTTTCGGCGATGTTGGCGTGCAGCCGTGCCCGCCGGGCAGAGGAAAGGTCGCTGTACAGCGTCTCTTGGATCAATGCGTGGCCAAACTGGTATCGCACCACCGCGTCGTGAATTTCTTCTACACCCGGGCAGCCAATGCCTCATCCAGAGCTTCTAGCAACCGGTCATCTGTAATCTCCGGTAATAAACGCTTCAGCAGTTCCAGTCCAAACTCCCTCCCGACGACCGATGCAACGGACAATGCAAGTTTGCAATCTTCGGACATGCGGTAGAGTCTTGTACCAATCGCCTCTCGTACGCCCTCGGGGATGCGGGCAGACCGTGATTCTGGATCCGGTTGTAGCGGTAGTGTTTCCAGATCCGAAATGCCCTTGGGCCTCCCTATGACAAACGTGGGTTGGGAGGATTTTTCCACCTGCCCCACCAGGACTCCATCCTGGGCCAGCAGCCGGACAACCTCGGTGACGAACAGCGGGTTGCCCTCGGTACGTTGGTGCACCTGTTCGGTCAAAGCAGGCGCAGGCACGGTGCCAGACACCCGCTCAATCAGAGTGCCAACGTCTCCCAGGGTGAGGCCGGTAAGAGATATACGCTGGAAATGCGGCACCTTGGTAAGTTCTCCCAAGGTTCTGGACAAGGGGTGGTCCAGAGACACATCCGTGTCCCGGTAGGTGGCTATAGTCAAAATTCGGGCGTCCTCAAGTTCCTGAGACATGAATTCCAACAGTAAAAGCGACGGCACGTCGGCCCAGTGCAGATTGTCCAGCACCAATACCTGCGGTTGGGACCGGGCGGCGGCCTTCAGGAACGTCACTATGGAATCAAACAAGCGCATACGGGCATGCTCCGGCTCAAGGTCAGCCGGAGACTCGAGGCCAGGCAACATGGTCCGGAGTTCGGGCACGATTGCGGCAATATCGGATGCGCCAGCGCCCATTTCGGAGCGTAGACGCTCTGGATCGCAATCCCTCGTATAGGACAGGATAGCCTGAACACACGGCCAATAGGGTGGCCTGCCCATGCTCTCATAGCAGCGCCCTTGGAGCACCCTGGCTCCACAAGACCGAGCGTAGGATGCTAGCTCCTGAGAGAGGCGGGTCTTGCCGATCCCAGGCTCGCCCACAAGCATCGTGATATTTGGGCGTCCCAAAATGGCGTCTGCCAAGGCGTTGCTGAGGCGTTCCATCTCATGTTGGCGCCCGACAAACCCCGCATCAGCAAATGAAGAAGTAGGCGCAGGGCGCTCACCCTCCCTGACTGATATTCTGGGCACGGGGTTGTCCTCAACATCCAACCTGGCCAGTGCCTTTACCGCTCGATGCACACTGCTTCGGTGCACACCCAACTCAGACGCAATATGCCGGATGGTTTTACCTTCTGCCCTAAGGGCCTTTACATGTGTTAGCAGCTCTTGTCTTTCCATTTTCCGCCACGCAACAGTTTACGCTGGCCGTCACGCAACAATTTCCGTCGCCATAGTATTACACAGCCAATACCGTCGTGAAACCAAAGCGAGACATGCGAGACAAACCGGACCGAACGGGTTCGTGTACAATCTCGTGTACAATCAGTTGAGACTTCTACTATCGCGCAAAAGAACCATTACAGTCGCCTGGAAGGCATTAACAGCTTAGGAATAAACGGCCTTGACTAATATCACAGCGGTAACATTCGATCTATGGCAGACTTTGCTGCTGGACAACCGGGAGTTGGGCTCGGCCAGAGCGACGGTCAGGCTGGAAGGCACGCAACAAGCTCTGAGCCGGATCGGCGAAGACTATGCGTTAGAACACGTCCGCGAGGCCTACCGTGCCTGTTATCAGCATTGTCGCTCGATTCGTGAAGGAGGGCTGGATGTTTCCTTCCACGAGCAGGTTGAGATCTTCGTTAACAATATTAGCGACGGCCTTGTAGACCGGCTGGACCGGGAAACTTTCCAGGAAATCACTAGGGTCTATGCGGACTCGTTCTTGGAATGCCCGCCAAAGCCCCACGTGCAGGCGCTGGCGGTGCTACAGGATGTCAAAGCCATGGGCCTGGACATTGGGCTAATTTCCAACACGGGTATGACCCCCGGCACAACATTTCGAGTATTTTTGGAAGAGCACGGAATGTTGGGCCTTTTCGACACTTTGACCTTCTCCGATGAAGTAAAGCTCGCCAAGCCGAATGATGAGATTTTTTTGTTGACCCTGCGCGCTATGGGAGCATCCCCATCCGGGACGATCCACGTCGGCGATCACGTGATCAACGACGTGGTAGGAGCCAAGAGGTTGGGCATGAAGACCGTTTGGATAACCGGCTTTTACGAAAGAGAAGACCCGTCGGACCCAAAGTCCGAACCTGATGCGACAGTGGACGATTTGGGGATGGTGTCTATGGAAATTGCCCACATTTCAGGACGTCCGCTACCCGATTAAAGGGGGCCCTGTCGATTTTCAAGGGTCATAAGCGGGTGATAAGCAAGAAGTTCCAACCTTAATTCGGGCGTTCTCGGTATGTAGAAATTCGTGAGCCAAACCTCCGTCGTTCTGCTGGTATATTTAGTACTTGATACTGCCCACCACGCCGGGTTCCATCCAGGATAAATGGAGATTGATGGGGACTGGATGGTAGATGCCGGTCAAGCGCAAAGCAATGCTGACTTGCAAGAGTTGTGCGAAGAATTGCTTGCCCGGCGCAGTCTCATCGTAGCCAGCAATCGTGGTCCCGTTGAGCATCAAATGACCAGCCATGGAGTCCCAGAGGCCCGCAGGGGAAGCGGCAGTGTGGTCACGGCCTTCAGCCCTCTCTTCCAAAACACCGAGTTCACCTGGGTGGCCAGTGCGATGGGGGAAGGCGACCGATTAGTTTCCAGCGCTGATGCCCCAAATGGCCAGCCTTACAGAGTTGGCCAGCGCTTGAAATCGCCCCTAGCCGGGCACAAGATGAATCTCCGTTACGTGGTCACCCCCCGAAGGGCATACCACAAGTTCTATAACGTTTTATGCAACCCTCTGCTGTGGTTTCTGCAGCACTACATGTGGAACCCTCCATACAGCCCTAACGTGGATGCCTTGACCCACGACGCTTGGGAAACGGGTTATGTACCGGTAAATCAGGCCTTTGCCAGGGCCATAGTCGCAGAAGCAAAGGAAAGCCCCTTCCCCCCAGTCGTCCTGAGCCATGATTATCACTTATACCTGACACCGGAAATGGTGCGGAAGGAAGCTCCCGGTGCCATCATCCAGCACTACATACACCTTCCCTGGCCGTCCCCCCGGTACTGGCAGATGATTCCAAGTTACATGACTCGCCAAATCTGCTCCGGGCTCTGCGCCACGGACCTGCTGGGATTCCAAACCCCTCAGGACCGGCGCAGTTTTATGGACACCATTGAAGAGTTTCTACCCGACGCAGACGTGGACCACAAAGATTGGTCGGTGATCCGTCAAGGCCATCGGACCCGTGTCAAAGTTTATCCGATGTCGATCAACGTCCAAGACGTTCAAAAAATAGCCAACTCTCCACGGGCTCTGGAATATGAAGAAAAGTTGGCACCCCTTTGCCAGGCGAGCACCATTATGCGCATCGACCGGGCCGAGCCCAACAAGAACATCATCCGGGGTTTCAAAGCCTATGAGTTGATGTTGACCCGCCATCCCCAGCTTGTGGGCAATGTGAACTTCTTAGCGTTTCTGGTGCCATCCCGTACCCACGTCCGCCAATACCAGCGCTATATGGAAGAAATTCATCAGGTCATTGACCAGATTAACAATAAGTTTGGCGATGAAGATTGGAAACCTATACACGCTTTCATTGAGAACAATTACACCCAGGCCATCGCCGGAATGAAACTGTACGATGCCCTGTTGGTCAACACCCTTATCGAGGGCATGAACTTGGTGGCTAAAGAAGGACCGGTGGTGAATAACCGGGATGGAGTCCTGGTTTTGTCAGAGACCAGCGGGGTGCACAATCAGCTAGGCGACGCAGCCTTATCGGTTTCTCCAACGGATATCGAAGGCACCATGCACGCGCTTTACGAGGCGATTACAATGTCACCAGAGAATCGTAAGCAGCGGGCATCCCGTCTGGTTTCGGCCGTGTGCCGGGAAGACAATAACCATTGGATATCCCGGCAGCTCCATGACTTGGGCGAACTCTTATAGCAGAGCCACACTGGAAGGGTCTATTTTCAAAATAGGCAGGGGATTAACGGCGGGCGTGCTAAGGGTTCATCATCACAAGAATCGGGTGGGTTAGTGAGGACGATTAGCCGCAAAATCAGGCACCATTAGAGATCATGAAGAATAAATCGACAAACTGGGAGGTGGCCTGAAACCGGTGTCCAATCACATTGTCCAATCAGACTGATAGACAAGGTGGATAGACAATATGCTTCGTAGCCCACGGACAACGCCGAAATGGCGTACCTACCAATGAGCCAATGGCTGAAGCAAGCATAGTTTTGACACTCAGGTTTCTTTAGACATGAAAGACCTTTTCAACACCCAGCTACCCAGCGGTGAACATCCCGACATTCAGTTATGTATTTTCCCTCATTTGACCGAGATGCTGGTGATAGACCAGAGGACCGAACAGGCGAACATTTTTTTGATGAACGCCGACGATGTATTTACAACCGATTTCTTCAAATCCGTTGAGGAAGAATTCTCTGAAACTTTACGTGCCCATACCCATTTCCCATTTTCCCATTTCATCAACCTGCCAATGCAATTGGAAGAAACAATTCGGGACGCGGTCATGAGTTCTATTCTGGACCGCATGGGTGTAACCCAAGACCCGGACGAGTTTCCCACCGTAATTGTTTTCATTGTCAGTGGTGGCGCACTTACCGCACAACCCGACCAGGTTTTGGAAGGTCTGAAGAAAATCTTAAGAGACCATTGTGGCGAGGCGGCGGTGGAAGAATGGCAAGGGGATTTAGCCCGGCTCGTCGCCGAAGAAAGCGCTACCTTGCAAAGTGTCAGCAATCAAGAGTTGAACGAAGCGATGAGAGACGACTCCCCAGACTACTTCACTCTCTGGGAGAACCGAAACTGACCAGCGATAGACCCTCCGCCAAACATACCGGCAAACACACTCCCAAGGAGCGTCCTAGTTATGTCTGCCACTGGCCTTTTTATACCCAATTCGCCGGATATTTCCAATGCCGAGATGATTTCCATAGCTCAACGAGCAGACTCTTTGGGCTACCACTCCATATGGACCGGCGAGTCATGGGCTAGAGACGCTTTCACGGTTCTTACGATGCTGGCCTGCCATACCCAGTCACTGCGCTTGGGCACAGGCATCGTGACGGTCTTCAGCCGTACCCCCGCCCTAATTGCCCAAAGCATCGCTTCATTGGACTCAATCTCTGAGGGGAGGGCGATTCTTGGCCTGGGCACCAGCGGGCGTGTCGTCATAGAAAACTGGCACGGACTGCCCTACCGGAAGCCGTTGGTCCGCACCCGGGAATACATCGATATTATCCGCCAAGCCCTGGCCGGAGGTCCGGTCAACCACCAAGGCGAGATTTTTCAACTGGCCCGGTTCCGTATGAACGCCCAAGCGGTCCAGCCGCAATTACCGATCTACCTGGCTTCATTGGGGCCCAAAAACCTGGATCTCACCGGGCAGGTGGCCGATGGTTGGCTCCCGACCTGGCTTGATGGTAATCAACTCTCCGGGCTCAAAGAGCGAATATCCAAGAGCGCATCCAAAGCCGGTCGGGGAATTGCGGACATTACTGTCGCGCCATATATATTTTGCTATGTAGCGAATACCCCTGATGAGATGGCGGAAGGCGAAAGGCTGGTGCACTCCCACATGGCCTATTACATCGGCGGCATGGGCGAATACTACCACTCGTTAGTCACTCGCTCGGGTTACGCAGACGAAGCCGATACCGTTCGGGATGCTTGGGCTGCGGGCGAGAGGGGCAAGGCTGCCGCCTCCATTTCCGACTCGATGCTGGAAAACATCAGTGTCTTGGGCAGCGGGGCCGAGTGCCGGGCTAAGCTTGATAAATTTCGAAGCTCCGGTGCGGGCATGCCCATTATTAACTTCCCCCATGGTTCTTCGGTACCGGAGATGCTTCGGACTATCGAAGGTCTAGCCCCGAAATCCGGAGACAGTCCGGAAACCCATGAGACTAAATGAGGATCGGCTTAATTTCCGATACCCACTGCGCTGGCAGCGGTTGGGACCTGCCAGACCAGGTGTTGCAAGCGTTTCAAGGTGTTGACCTTATCCTCCACTGCGGCGACCTGGAATGCCTGGGAGTGCTGGACTGCCTGGAAACAGTAGCCCCGGTGCTGGCGGTGCGCGGTTATGAGGACCCGGTCGAACCTGGAGAAAGGCTGGCCTCTCCTACCCGGGTCGTGGCTGCCGCTGGGATAAACATTGGCATGATCCACGATATCCAATGGCCTGGTCCGAAGATCGCCACCACGAGCGACGGTTCCGGACTGGTGCTTCCCGAAACTCAGGGCAAAGAGCTTTTACGCCGAAAGTTCGGTCAACCGGTGGACGTGGTCTTGTTCGGAGATACTCACCATCAACTTGTCTGCAACTTGGACGGGGCAATATTGGTCAATCCGGGCAGTCCGACCTACCTGGCGCGGCGTAGGCCCGGCCTTTTAGGCACCGTAGGATTCCTCGAGATTCTAGACGGAAACGTGACTGCAACCTTGACCGATCTTGCTTCTCAAGCCTAGCGCCAAAGGTGGACAAAACCCTGTATAGAAAATGGGCAGCCTGGCCAGGCTGCCCATTTTCTCGCGATCTAGATTTTGAGGGACTACGCATAGCCCCGTTACTCACCCGCCCGAACTTGGGTTAAATGCGTTCCAGTAACGGCGTTACTTCCAGGAACACCGGTGCGAAAACCAATGACACGATGGCCATGAGTTTTAGGAGAATGTTCAAAGACGGACCAGAAGTGTCCTTGAACGGGTCTCCCACCATGTCTCCTTCAACCGCTGCTTTGTGAGCATCGGTACCCTTGCCGCCGTAATTGCCCAGTTCAACGTATTTCTTGGCGTTGTCCCAAGCTCCTCCAGCGGTAGCCATCATAATGGCCAACATAAACCCAGCGCCTACCGCACCCATCAGCAGGCCACCCAAAGCCACAGGTCCAAGGATGAAACCGGTAGCGATCGGAACAACTACAGCCATTAAGCCGGGAACCACCATTTCCTTCAATGCCCCGCGAGTGCTGATGTCCACGCAGCGGGCATAATCCGGACGTCCCGTTCCGTCCATGATCCCGGGGATCTCCCGGAATTGGCGGCGCACCTCCTCCACAATCGAGAATGCCGCTCGCCCCACAGCCTTCATGGTGAAGGCCGAAAACAGGAAGGGAAGCATGGCGCCAATCAGCATGCCAACCAAGGTCTTGTGATCAAGTAGGTTGATTCCCGCCGCAGCCGTACCGGCATCTGCAGCCGCAATTGGGATGCCCGGTACCGCGATATCCGCGGCTATGGCGTATGCGGCCAGGAGGGCAAGGGAAGTTAAGGCAGCGGAACCTATGGCGAAACCCTTGCCGGTGGCAGCGGTGGTGTTACCCAGAGCGTCCAAGGCATCCGTGCGTTCCCTGACTTCCGGGGCTAGTTGGGCTTGTTCCGCTATCCCGCCCGCGTTATCGGCCACCGGACCGTAGGCATCGGTCGCCAAGGTTATGCCTAACGTAGAAAGCAGGCCAACTCCAGCGAGAGCCACTCCGTAAAAACCAGCAAACTCGAATGCGGCGATGATTGTGATACCGATAGCTATCAGGGGTATCACGGTACTTATCATGCCGACGGCTAGGCCGCTGATCATTACCGTGGCAGCGCCAGTCTGAGAGTTTTCCGCCACTTCCTTGACCGGCTTATAGTCGTACGAAGTGTAATATTCGGTAGAAAGACCGATGATTATCCCCGCCCCCAGTCCCAGGTATATGGCCCACAACCATTCCAACTCCAGATCCATGGCTAAGACTATTATGACGGCGAATATTGCCAAGAAGATCGCCGATGCGAATATTCCCCGACGGAGTGCCCACAAGAGCTGGCCGAAGTCTGCTTGCTCTCCAGCCCGCACGATGAATGTCCCCAAGATAGAAGCCAGGATACCGGCTCCCGCCAATAGCAACGGTAATACCGCCTGGTCGTCTTTCCAGCCCACACCGGAGCCAGCAATTCCAGTCGCGGCCACCGCTAAGGCTATCGTTGCGATGATGGAGCTAACGTAAGACTCGAACAAGTCGGCGCCCATGCCAGCAACGTCACCCACATTGTCGCCCACGTTGTCGGCGATGACGCCGGGGTTCCGTGGATCGTCTTCGGGTATGCCTGCCTCAATTTTGCCCACCAAGTCAGTGCCAACGTCGGCTGCTTTGGTGAAAATACCGCCACCCACCCTGGCGAACAGGGCGATGGAACTGGCCCCAAAGCCGAATCCAGCCACAACCGAAATATCCTGAAATACAATGTATAGGATGGTGACCCCTAGCAAGCCGATGCCCACCACCGTTGTCCCCATAACCGACCCGCTGGAGAAAGCGATCCGCAACGCTGGGTTCAAACCCCGCATCGCCGCAGCCGCAGTTCGTACATTGGCCCTTACGGCCACGTTCATTCCAATGTAACCAGCGGTGGCCGACGAGATTGTCCCCACCAAATAGGATATAGCCGTGCGAGGAACAACATCGTCCCTGATATGCCAATCTATTAAGATCCAAAGTACGCCCGAAACCACTACCACGAAGGGAATTAGCACTGTGTACTCACGCCGTAAGAACGCAGCCGATCCCTCTTGGATCGCAAGTCCAATTTCTTGCATCGCATGATTGCCCGGGTCGGACCGCAATACCCGTATAGCGGTGATTAAAGCAAACAATAAGGCAACGCCACCGGCAACGATAGCGACGATCAATGATTCCAATACAAGTCCCTCAATAGACGTGAAATGCTGGATTTTGGGCGGTGGAAACTTATCATATTACCCCCAGACTGTCAAGAAAAGGGGGCCAAAACCGGAGGCCGGATCACGCCACACCGGGGGCGCAAGCGCCTTCGCGACGTTCCACGAAATGACTTCGCGCCCAAGATGGCGGCTAAGGGAAGGCTAGTATCTACGACAAAGGTTCCGGTCAGGGACGGAAAATCTCGACGCCTGGAAAGGCTATAGCCACTGAAAACCAAAAGGATCGGCGAGTGTTTAACTGCTCCAATTCTGTCCCCGCTAACGGCCCCGATGTGGCCCGCCCCAGCGCATCCCACAGGCTACCGGTCTCCACGTCGACGAATTGCTGTCCATCTTCCCGGAACTCAAAGGTTAGGGTTTGTCCATCCAGTTCTCTCGAAAAAGCACCAGCGGCCCTGTCGCCGGTGAGCGCAAAGACTGTGACCGGTTGGCCTCCAACCTGATGATTAGCTACCCCATCTCCGATCAGCCCCAGAGGGAAAACGGTTATAGCATCGCCTATTTCCACCGTGAGCACCAGTTCGCCGTCCAACAATCGGTCATCCAGTTTGCGTTCATCCACGGGAAAAACGAAATCCCTCTCGTTGATCCTGTCCTGAAATCCCGCTGAGATACCCCGGCCATACCGGCTATCGCCAAACACCACCGGCGACCGTTCGATGCCTGTCAGCACTTTGGAGTCCGGGAAAAGCCGCTTCCATTCTCCCCATGTGATGGTTGTGGACGGAAGGAGGTCAAGGTGAGAGCCTGCCAACGCCCCCACAACAGCCTCTCCTCCCACCTGAAACCAATAGGAGCCCGACTGATGGTCGTACATCACCAAGTCGGACATGTAGAGAGCGCTGGTGTTGCCGAAGGTCAGTTCGTCACCATCCAGAACCCTGCTGAAGACCACGCCGCTGAAACACAAGGGACAGTAGGTAATCAAAACCGGGACACCGTCGATCTCGTCGTTTACCAACTCGTGAAAGTCTAGAATGTTCACAGGATACGCATACGCATCGCCCTCGGACCGGTATCCGATCACCAAATTGTCGTCGTCCAACCACGGTAGATCGGAGGGTGACCCATAACTTGGGCCGTTTATGGGTGCTATAACGTCCCGCAGCTGATCAATAATGTCGTCGGTAGCCAGGTCCAAGGGGAGAAACCTGGGTTCGCCACCAAAGGTGTCGAACAGTAAGTCCATCAAAGGAACGGTATGTTTGGTCCGGTCCAACACCGGCACCGAACGCGTATCTCCGGAATCCGGCGTTGCCGTTCCGGGCTGAAGCGTAGGTTGGCTGGGGGTAGTGGCCGGGTCCGGCACCGGAGTCGCTATGACTGGCGTTGCGGTTGAAGCGAGAACGGTTGTGCTCGACACGGCCGGTACCGTCGTCGCCGTGCTGCCACCGCAGGCCCATATTCCCAACACAACCAAGGCGAATATTGGCCACAGTCGGAGTGGGGCTGTTTTGGAGGGAAAGCGTAGAGTTGCCATAATAAGTAAATTCACCTGGACAAATTGGATTTTGAATGTCTATACGTTGATTTCTTAATATTGGTCGGGAGCAACTAAGGTGCCCGAATCACTTAGTACTGGAAAGACACCGAATCGTACCGGTTCCGAAATTGACCGGCCCAGCATTCATCCCCGGCATCCACCGGCCCGGCATCCACCGGCCCGGCATGCATCGGTCTAGATGCGGATCGCCGATCATCGAGTTTTTGAACGACGACGCAAAAACGACCTCTGCTTGAGATGCCGCTGTGCGCGTTCGGTTTCACGCTCGCCTATTCTCTGTATAACCTAACCGCACAGCATTCTTAGCCCGTCCCAGCAGCCCAAATTAGCACGTTATCATGCATTTGGGCTGCTGGAATGCTATAATGCCGCTGCGCTATATGACAGCCTCGGGGTGAGTTTGTGGTCAGTTAGACGCCTTGCGCTAGCTTTTCCACTCATTTAAGTATAGCCCTGAAGGCAAAGCCGAATCTGGAGGCAAAAATGTTTATCGGATATTTCACAGAACGGCCTTATCAGGACCCCGATTCGGGCTATTTCGGGGCCACCGGTGCGCCAATCATGGATTTAAAGGTAAGTAACGAAACATACAATCCACAGTTGGCCGCTGGCTTATATAATCGCTACCTGGACGAAAAGCTCTATGCGGAGGAAATGGGTTTCGATGGTTTGATGCTCAACGAGCATCACAGCACGCCATTCTGCATGGGCGGCGCCATGAACGTGGAAGCATCTATTCTGGCGCGAATGACTAAAAAGGCAAAGATTGTCCTGCTGGGCAACATTCTGCCCATCTGGGACGACCCGCTATGGTTGGTCGAGCAACTGGCGATGATCGACGTTATCTCCCATGGCCGCCTAGTCTCCGGCTGGGTGCGCGGTACCGGTCGGGAAAGCGTTTCCCACAATTCGCCACCCACGTACAACTGGGAAAGATTCCAGGAAGCCCACGATTTCATCATCAAAGCTTGGACCACCCCTGGCCCCTTCCGCTGGGAAGGAAAGCATTATCAATACCGCCACGTAAACCCATGGGTTCGGCCCTACCAAACCCCTCACCCACAAGTATGGCTACCCGGCGTCGTCAGTCGAGACTCGTTAACTTGGGCTGCGAAGCAACGGATTCCCTACGTTATGCTGTCAACGGAATTAGAGCCCACCAAGAAGGCCTTCGACCTTTACCATGAAATCGCGAAGGAAGAGGGTTATGAGTCCGGACCGCAAAACATTGGATACCTGTGGAAAGTGCACGTAGACGAGACCGAAGAACTGGCCGATAAAACCGGCCGGAAGTTCGTGCAGGGACCCAGCAACCCGTTCTTGGCCGGCAACGAGGGCACCGTAAATCCGGCCCTGCTGAAACTGCCTGGCCTTACGTCGCGCACTAGGGTCTTACCGACCCAAGCCTTTGCCACAGCTAACCGTGGTGGCGCAGCTGGCGTGTTGGGGCGCCCTTACGAACAGCAGATCAACGATTACACCATCATCTCGGGCACCCCCAAGACCGTGATTGCCAAAATCCGCCACGTCTTGGAGTACATCCGCCCCGGCAGTGTTTGCTTCTGGGACGGCGATGGCGCAATGGATCATGACGATGCGATGCGCAGCTTGAGGTTAATGGGTGAAGAAGTTCTGCCAGCCGTACGGGAAATCGCCAAGGAGTTGGATTTGCCCGGTTCCTTTGAGGTGAACCCGGCGACCGGGAAACCCGTAGAGGAGACTTCCACCGTCTAAACAAGGCGCGGAAACTAACCGGTCACAACGCTGACGGGCGGTGCATACCGCCTGCAGTCAACGGCATCAAAACAGTTCGCCACGGGCTTGTCTAGGATTCTCTCCTGAGCAATGGATAGACAGGCCCTGGCGAACTTTCTGTTTTAAGGGGTCTTTCGGATAATCAGGTTGCTGATGACTTATGGGAATTCATCGTCGTGCCAAGGATGTCTCAAACCGGCATACACAATATTGATGGTGTCCCGGCCCAGTTGAGTTGGGGAAATTCCGCTATACCCAATCCATGCAGGGCAAGGCCGACCCGTACACGGTCAACCGTCCATCCATGTCAGATTTGCCTGGCCGACAGTTGAAGGTCCGGCAGTCGTGTTCCGGCAAGGCTCCCTTAAAGTGTATTTGGATTGAGTTTATTTAGATTGATGAGTCTGCCCCTGCAACCGATAGACTTGTGCGTCGGTCCAAACATAGATAATCCCGATGGCTACCAGCAGGCCTACAACTCCCCCCAAAGTAGTCCCTTTCCACCAAGACCAGGTATATCCGGAACTGTCCTCCGTAAGCGTTCCTCGCCGATCCACTGAATTTCCGTTATACTCGTTCAACCTAGAGGCCGTGGGCTTGGTGACCGGTTCGTCCACTCCCAGAATCCTCGCCGGACCTGATTCACCTGAAACGCCATCAAATGCCGTCTTAGTTTGGGTAGAATCAGCTAAGATCGGAATCACCTTGTAAACCAATAACGGATCAAGCAATGCCGGTATTTGGGAACCACCTTCGCCAGGCAATGTAGAGGGTGCAGTGGCCGTGGATTCCTTGGCGAATATCCTGGGTTGATCTAATAAAATGGCGCCAAAAATTCCCATCGCGCAGCAGATAAACAATATCCGCCACCAACTTTTTAAGTAGTCGTAAAGCAGCCAGAAATCTTTCATGCATCCCCAACTTAACGGTCAACCAATTACACTTATAGGGTGGAGACACCTTCCCGCCATAGGTACCATTTCTACCTCTAAAAGGCACCGGTGAAAGGCACCACCAATGGGAACCAGACCTTTGGGTACGCCGATGATTATGGAGGTTATAGGTTGAGCCAAATTGCCTCCCAATACGAAGCAGTGATTATCGGCGGGGGACCGGGCGGGAGCACTGCGGCGACTCTGCTTGCCCGCCAGGGAACCCGAACCCTGTTGTTGGAACGAGACCGTTTTCCTCGGGAACATATTGGCGAATCGCTTCTACCAGCGAGTATTCCCGTGTTGGAGGAATTGGGCGCTCTCCCCGCAATTCAGAAAGCCGGTTTCCTCCAGAAATGGGGCGCTACCATGGTCTGGGGCAACGACACCGAACCCTGGAGTTGGTATTTCAAGGAAACCAACCAGAGGTACCCATTCTCCTACCAAGTTTCCCGCCCTCAGTTCGACCAGATTTTGCTCGATAACAGCCGAAAGGCTGGGGTAGAGGTAAGGGAGAACCACAGAGTATTTGAAGTAATTTTCGAAGACGGGCGGGCCACCGGGGTCCGCTGCGAAACTTCCACCGGGGAACGCTTGGATATAACTGCGGGCTTCGTTGTGGACGCCAGCGGCCAAGGCGGCCTTCTATCCCGGCAACTGGGGTTCCGGCAATGGGACCCGTTTTTCCGCAACTTGGCGGTCTACGGCTACTTTCGGGGTGCAGAGCGGCTACCGGAACCCGACGAGTCCAATATATTCATAGAGTCATGTCCCAACGGCTGGCTTTGGACTATTCCCCTCCACACGGGTCTGGCCAGCGTGGGCGCCGTCGTCGACAGTGAAAGTGGCCAGGATGGCATACGCCGACTGGGCTTGCATCAGTTCTTGATGGACCAATTGGCCCAAGGGCCAGCAACAGCCAATTTGCTGCGCTCCGCAGAACTTAGCACCGGCCCCAACGTGGTAAGAGACTGGTCGTACGTTTGCCAACAATTGTCTGGGCAAGGCTATGTGCTTGTGGGAGACGCCGCTTGCTTCGTCGATCCGCTATTTTCTTCGGGGGTCCACTTGGCCCTTATGTCCGGGGTCCTAGCCGCTGCCCTAGTCACTACATCCCTCAGCGACCCAGATATGGAGGAAGCAGCGGGCCAGGTATACGAGGAACTGTATATGCAGGAGTACAATCAGTTCCGAAATATGGCCAAGCTGTTCTATTCGAGCAACTTGAGTTCCAGTTCCTACTTTTGGGAAGTCCGGCGGTTGACCGGGAATGATGCAGTCTTCACGCCCCGGCAAGCGTTTATCCGGGCCGTTGCCGGACAACCTCCACGGGGTTACGAACGGGCTGTGCTGGAGCGGGGCGATGCGCCACCGGAGTTCATCGCCAGTGTCGGCCAAGTGGAAAGCGAGCGAGCCCAACGTCAATCGATGCTAACCTCGTTTTTGACTCCGGAAGGGGTCATGCACCCGGTGTTCTATTCTGCCGTGCCCTTCCTCGCCTCTGGAGTGGAAGTAAAGCGAAAACCGGTGCTGGGCCGAGGAAGGTTTGACTGGGGTTATGTAATCTCGACAACCAGCGAGCCCGAGGGAACCCCATGCAGTGGTCTGGTAGCGGAGATTGTGTCAATCATTGATGGTCGCACGGCGATCAGAGACCTCATCGCCAAGCTACAGCAGGGACGGGACCGATCTCAGGGTGCGATCATAGAACGAACACTGGTTAGTGCGGTACACATTCTCTACGTCGACGGCACCATTTCCGAGTTGAAATCTCCATAGCTTAGACTACCGGAGCTAAGACTACCGGATTGTTTCCAATAAAAAGCGGGTGAAGGGAGAACAACATGGCAACAAGGCAAATCCCCACTGAAGAAGAGGTAATCGGCTGGATGGATTCCCTGAGCAACTGGGGCCGTTGGGGCGACGACGACCAACTGGGCACCCTGAATTTGATCACCGACAAGAAGCGGGCTCAGGCGGGCGCTTTGGTCAAAGAGGGCATCAGCGTGACCTGTTCCCGGTTGATCGTCCCGGAGATCGCGCCCGACGTCACGTCGATTCCACCTTTGCACTACATAGTCAGGGGCGGCGACACCGTGCCCGAAGAAGGCCCGGGAGGAACTTCGGACTTCATAGGACTTTCTTTCCACGGACTGACCATTACCCACGTTGACAGCCTGTGCCATCAGTTCTGGAACGGGAAAATGTACAACGGAAGGCCACCGTCGGATGTGAATTCCGATACCAAGGCGACAACCATGGATATAGATAAGGCCCAAAACGGCATAGTGACCCGCGGCGTGCTGCTGGACATTACCGCCGTGAAGGGCAAGGAATGGTTGGAAGCCGGAGAGGCCGTGTATATCGAGGACCTGGAAGCGGCCGAGAAGGCTCAAGGGGTCCGTTTGGAAGAGGGCGACGCCCTGTGTCTACGGTTGGGCTGGTACAAGCGCCGGGAGCAAATGGGTCCCCCGGCATCGGGTCGGCCCGGCTTACACGCCGAAACCCTGCCCTGGCTGCATGAAAGAGGAATTTCAATCATTGCCGCCGATGCCTCGCAAGATGCCGAGCCCAGCGGCTACCCCAGCATTGGTCTGCCGATCCACAGGGTTGGCATCGTGGCCATGGGGCTTTGGCTTATCGACGCAGCCAATTTTGAAGAAGTGGTCCCGGTATGCCAGCGCCTGAACCGCTGGGAGTTCATGTTCAACGTTGCCCCGCTGAGGTTCAAAAACGCCACCGGATCGCCGGTAAATCCGTTGGCGATTTTTTAGAGGTTAGCCCTCCCCCGCTAGTATTACAACGTTAGTTCAGGGAGGGATGTGGGGTGATGCCCGCATGGCGGCGCGGCGCTTGGCATGGGAGCGTTTGGCCCGTTCGTTACTGTCCTGCGTATCCTCAAGCCACCGCAGCAACTCGGTTGGCCCGAACCGTTCCCGGGGCAGCATTTCCCGCACCACCCGGTAGACCTGCGGCCTCGTGATCCGGGGCATCTTTTTCCCCCCAAGCCTGTTGCAGGCTCAGCAGAAAAGCTCCGCCCAGCAGGCACAGGGCCACGTGGTGATGCCAGCCAGCCCAGGTGCGGGTCTCGTACTCGTCCAGGCCTACGTCGCTTTTCTCCGTCTCAAACTCCGTTTCTATACGCCAACGGGAGCCTCCCACGTATGCCAGGGTCTCCAACGGGGTATCCTCCGGAGCATTGGACAGGTAGTAGCGGGGTTCGCTGCCGTCCCGGTTCCGGCGGTAGACGGCCCAGTGGATTTCGCCGGGCTTGCGCCTGCTGGTCGGTCGCACCCTCTGGGCGCTGAAAAGGTAGCTGCGTGGCCCCTGGCTTCCCTCGGCCACCGTAATCTCACGCCAGGCCTCCTCCGGCAACTCGTCGCTGCGCTGCTCCATGGTCCGGCGCTGACCGTCTCGCAGCCTGGGTTTGCGGGGACGCCCGAATCCCTGATACTCCGCACTGGTCCAGGCAGGCTCCGGCGGCCACACCGTAAAGCCGGACGGAACGTCCAGCACGTACCACATCCCCAAGGCCGCCAGGCCCTCCCGGAAGGACGGCGACATCCCGAAGGCGTCGTCCGCCGCGACCCATCCAGCCTTCAGGTGGCCCCGCTCCTGCGCCCGCCCCACCATCTCCAAGGCCAACTCCGTCTTGGACCGGTAGCCCTGCCTATCCTCCGGCACACCCGCCGCCTCACACCGGTCTTTGTCCGAGGTCCAACTCTCGGGCAGATACAGCCCCTTGTCCACCAATGCCCGTCCCAACGGGCTGACATAGGCCAGGAACATCCCCGCCTGGCAGTTGGCCACCTTCCCCAGCCTCCCGCAGTACTGCCGGGCCACTCCCACCGACTTCCTCCCCTGCTTGGGAAAGTCGCTGCCGTCCAGCACCCACACCCCTTCCGGATGCTCCAGCCGGGTTCCCAGGTACTCCTGCAGCCGTCCTATAATCACCTCATCGTCCCAGGGAGAATCGGTGAGAAACCGCTGCATCCCTCGGGCTGACCCCGGAACCGTCTCCGACAGGTTCTCAGCGTTGCGCCGCTCCCCAGACTGTACCAGCAGGGCCTGGAGATAATGACCGCTGTGCTCCCGCGTCTCCCGGCGGCCAAACAGCGGCGCGAAGTAAGCGTGAAAATCCCGAAATGACCCGTACACCTGCTCGAAAGCTGCCGCATCCACATCCCCACCTCACCTGCCTATTCCCTCTCCAGCTACACAGTCATCCTATCAAATTAACTGACGTTGTAATACTAGGAGTCTGTCGAACTACTAGCGTGGCCAAGCGGTCGTCCGATTCCCTCTCGATGGAAGTCGCAGGATACCCTGAAGTTAAAGTTCTCAGGGTATCCTGCGCTAATACAGATGAACATACTTGATACCTCTTCAGCGGGCGGCACTGTACCCTGCCCCCTTCGGCAAGCTCCTTCAGACACCTGGGATAGCCCCAGAAGATGATTCTTGAGTCCACAGCGGAACTTGTTTTTCTAGCTGGACTTGTTCTAGCTGGATTTGATTGTTGACCGCCTTTCAGCCCTAAAGCTCCGCCATCCAGCTTCGGCCAAAGAGAGCCACTGCCCGGATATTAGTCGGTTTTGGCAAATCAATAGCGATTAGCTTTGACTTTAAGTTTGCCCCAAACATAAACTGGATTTGAAGGCAGTGGCGTTACTCCTTGGCAAAACGACAATGCTTAACCCTGGCTCGGCACGAAAGGCTCCGGTGAAAAAAACTTTAATCGCTATATTGGCTCTCGGCGCACTCTTGGCGCTCCACGGTTGTACCACTTCCGACAACTCCGGAGTACGAAACACCGAACAACTGGATGCTACGGTCCAGCCGTCCAACACCGCCACTTCTCAACCCACCGCCGAGTTGATCGCGACGCGCGAAGTTCCGAAACCGCAGTCAGAAGCGGCCATCCTGGATGAAACTCCGGCTACTACCACACCGGCAACCGCCTCGTCGGCACAGAAATCGACAGCCACGGCCACTCCGGCTCCAACCGCCTCACCTGTTCCGACGGCAACGCCATCCCCAGGTCCAATAGCAATACCAACAGCCACTCCGGTTCCAACAGCTACACCAACCGCCACTCCGGCTCTGACAGCCACGTCAGCGGCCACTCCGGTTCCAACAGCTACACCAACCGCCACTCCGGCTCTGACAGCCACGTCAGCGGCCACTCCGCTTCCAACAGCCACGTCAGCGGCCACTCCGCTTCCAACAGCTACACCAACCGCCACTCCGGTTCCGGCGGTCACGCCAACGGTCACACCCGCTCCGACCTTGCCCATCCCTAAAAACACAACCGTATTCGACTTAGGCGAGGGCGTAACACTGCTCATATCGCCGGAGCAACCCATCGCCGGACGCAACGTAGTATTCAACCTTCGCGGCTTGCCATCGTGGGAAAAGGTCGATGTCACGTTCACCGAACCCTCGGGCAAAAGGGCTGGATGGATTGACCAAAATGATCAACTAACACTCTTGCAGGAAGGCGGTGAAGTCATCACCGGCGTTAATTATGCGAACAGCGCGGGAACTACTGATTGGACCCGATTTGGCATCCAGGATGTGGCTGGGACTTGGCGGGTAACTCTCGATTTTGACGGACGGAAGGAATCAATCGCTTACCAACTTCAAGAGCTAAAAATTCCCGGATTGCAGTCATTTAGCTTGGGGCCCCATATGAATGGCCTCCACGGGCCGGAGGCCGGTGTCTTCTTCTCGGATGACGTGCACCCGGCTTTGGCAGTGCAAGTACAGGACCGGTTGGAGGTCGCTTCGGCTCAAATGGAAGAGGCCACGGGTGAGCCGATGGGTCCGGTCCCCGACGTTTACATGGTGGGCAATCGCGTCACTCTCGATACCCTAAGCCAGGCCACCTTGGTTAACTTGGGCTGGCAGGGCGGCTACTACCGTAGCTTCAGCTTCAAGCCCGGAATATATATTCTGGCGGACAAGCTCCGCACTGGACTGGAGAGGGTACTAGTCCACGAATACGTCCATCACGTGGTCGATGGGATCACAGGCGACGAAACGGTGCCGAATTGGCTAAACGAAGGACTCGCTGAGTTCTACGAGACGGATCTGGGCCGTGAACGACCGCGGCCCAATGCCTTTGCACTGCATCGGTTCCGAACCGCTGACAATGCAAAGTTGGCTGCCCAATCCGAAACACTATTTCCCCTTGCTGAGTTGGAGAGCAACAGAGAATGGAATGAGCGGAGCGAACCAGACCGGATTAGGCTCCAGTACGACCAATCGTACATGATCATTCGTTTCATGAACGAGACCTTCGGTGAGTCTTCACCTTTTGATGCACTGCGAGAAATCGCCTCCGGTGCAGAACTTGCAGAGGCTCTGAATTCGGTGGTGGGACTAACCTATGAGGATTTCGAAGCCCGGTTCGTAGATTGGATTTCGAAATGGGAAGACCCGGTAACTACGGAAGCAACTGACTATTTCCAAGTGTTGGACCAGATAATGGAGTTGAGGGGGAGCATTTCGGAACGCCGCAGAACCATCATTCAACAGTCACTCTCGGATACCGAAAACGTTGCGGCTTATACGGGATTGGTAACAGACGCTCAGGAAGCTGTTAAGCGACTGGCCTCCATCACACCCCCTCCAATCTTTGAGAACATCCACGCCGATGCCACGGTCTTCTTCGACCTGAATGCCCGCTGGATTACTTTGGAATTAGAGTACTGGAAGACTTTCGACGGCACGCACCAAAATAAAGCCAACGGCCTGTTGCCAGAGGTGAATGCCAGGACCGCTCTGCTATTTCGGGGCATAAGCGACTCCAAGTGGGTGCTGAACCTTCCATAAAATCCGCTCTCCAGAACCCGCTCTTCCAAGCCTGGCCGGTTAGGTAATTCCGCATGGTTGAACCATACCCCCGGAACCATACCCCCGGAACTATATCAGCAGAAGCGCCACGTCCCTTCGTAATATGAGATAATGCGGGTCGCTCTGAGCGTTGACTGAAAACAAGCAGCCAATACATCCACCTTAATTGCTGGGACCCCTCACGGCGTTGTCCGAATTAGTCCACATCCAGAAAAACCGCAGTGATTCTTCCCATCCGATTCCAAGGAGAGCAGAGCCATGCCTTCATCTTGGGAAACCGTAGTTGTTGACGGCCAGGACATGGACGTTTACCTCAGCAGACCCGAAGGCGACGGGCCCTACCTAGCCGTCATAGTAAGCCAGCACGGTGGTGGGGTCGACCAGTTCATCCAGGAGATGAGCGACCGCCTGGCAGCCGAGGGTTACGCCGCAGCGGCCCCCAACCTTTTTCACCGCTACACTGAAGAGATGCTGGCAGACCGCTCTCACAGGGTCCAGCATTTGAGCGACCCGGACATAGTGGTCGACATCAATGCCACTGTGGAGTTTCTACGGGGTCACCAGTCGGTAAACGGCGATAGCATCGGAATCACGGGTTTTTGCATGGGTGGCCGGGTCACCTGGCTGGCTGCTGCCAACAATCCCCATTTTCAAGCGGCGGTACCGTATTACGGCGGCAACCTGATGGTAACCTGGGGCCAAGGTGTCAAGACGCCTTTCGACCAGGCCGAGGGCATCAACTGCCCTGTCCTGTTCCACTTCGGCGAAATCGACGAAAATCCGTCCCAAGACGATATGCGCAAGCTGGATGACGAGCTTACCCACTTGGGCAAGACTCACCGGTTTTACACATACCCTGGCGCCGACCACGCGTTTATGGATTACACCGCCGCTCGTTACCAGAAGGCGGCATCAGACACTTCTTGGCCTAGAACTCTGGACTTCTTCGCCCGGCATCTGAAATCCGGCAGTTAACTTACCCCCGAAATCTAAAAGTAGACCGATAATTATAAAAGAGAGGCCAGCTTAATGCGGTTTGGCAGCTTTGTTTTCTCCATCAGCAGCGATCCTGATCAAGATCACCAGGTGATCGAAAACACCCTCCGGGAAATCGAACTGGCGGAGGAAATCGGATTGGACGCCGTCTGGCTGACGGAGCACCACTTCGACGGTGCGGTGGCCTACGCCGACCCGGTGGTGTTCGGCGCTGCCGTGGCCAGCCGGACCAAGCGAGTGCTCATTGGCTTCGCCGTGGTGGAAATGGCCCTCCACCATCCGGTTAGGCTGGCAGTGCAGACAGCCCTGCTGGACCACCTGAGCCACGGTCGCCTGATCGTCGGCACTGGCCGGGGCTCGGCCTATAACGAGTATGAGTATTTCGGCTACGGCACAACCCTCGAACAGGGCCGCAACATGCTGGAAGAGGCCGAAGAACTCCTGATCAAAGCCTGGACCGGCGCAGATGTGGACCACCACGGGGAGTACTGGGATGCCAAATTTCCCGTGCTGCGTCCCCGCCCTTACCAGAAGCCACACCCCCTGTTAGTGCGGGCTTGTATTTCAGAGGGCTCATTGGTGGAAATCGCCAAGCAAGGCCGCCCGGCGTTAATTGGGGTCCAAACCGTTGACACATTGCGCCACCGCCTAAAGTTGTACCGCGACACCATGATAGAGGCTGGAATCGCTGAGGAAGTGATCGAGAAAAACCTGAACGAAACTTGGGCGCAGCGGGCAATCTACGTCGGCGACGATGACCAAGAGTGTCTACGAGTCGCCGAGGCGGCTTTGGGCCGCTACCAGGAGCACCTGCGGGACGCCCGGGTCCGATTCAACCCCGGCGGCTTGCCGCCCAGGCCTCCCGGACAAGCCCCGCCTCCCGGAGAGGTCGTGGAGCACGCATTTCTGGCTGGCACGCCCCATCGAATAGCAGAGCAGATAGAGGAACTCCAAGGCGTGGGCGTGCGCAACCTGATGCTGAACTTCAACGTTGGCCAGATACCTTCCGACCAGGTTGAAAGCTCCATGCGTCTCTTTGGCGAAAAGGTTATTCCCTTGGTGCGAGACAAGTAGCTGTCAGTCTGTCCCGACGTCACAGATTCCGGAAAGCCCATCGGCCTCGGGACTGGTTATTGCCTGATCAGACGGCACACATTGTCCACTGTATTCTGTTCCCCGTATTCTGTTCCCGGCTAAGTCTTCCAGGAGCCTACCTTAATGAAACCAGAAAGCCTTTTCAATTTGACGGGTAAAGTGGCCATCGTCACCGGTGGAAACGGCGGCTTGGGTCTAGGCATGGCCTTGGGCCTGGCGGGCGCCGGAGCGAACATCGTGGTGGCGGCTCGGAACGAAGCCAAGACCAACCCAGCTTTGTCGGAAATCAAGGCCTTGGGAGTGGAAGCCCTGGGAATTGCGGTGGACGTGTCCCAAGAAGCCGACGTAGCCCGAATGGTGAAACAGACCGTGGAAGTGCTGGGCCGGGTTGACATCCTGGTGAATAACGCCGGAATCTCTATCCGAAGTCAGCCCCAAGAACTCAGCGCCGACGATTGGGACCGGGTGGTGGACGTGAACCTAAAATCGGTGTTTCTAGCCTCCAAAGAGGTGCACCGTCACATGAAGGAGCAAGGCGGGGGCAAAATCATTAACATCGGCTCAATGTTTTCCCTTTTCGGCAGCGACTGGGTGTCTCCTTACTCAGCAAGCAAGGGCGGCGTGGTCCAATTAACCAAGAGCCTGGCGGTGGCTTGGGCTGCCGACAACATTCAGGTGAATGCCATTTTGCCTGGGTGGTTTATGACCGGCCTGACCGAGAGCATCCCGGAGCGGGACCCAGCCAGGTACGAGTTAATAAACCAGCGGATTCCCGCCGAACGCTGGGGCGAACCGGAAGAGCTCCAAGGACCGGTAGTATTTCTGGCTGGCTCCGGGTCGGACTACGTGACCGGAGCAGTGCTGACCGTGGACGGCGGCTACTCGGTTAAATAGCCAGCCAGGACGGGCCATTAGGTAACCCTTGATGAACTGGGGCACTGGATAACCCGACCTAGCAGTGTGTTAAGGGCATGCCGCCGAGTCTCGCTACGCCACAGTGATTAACAGCAAACCCTTTTACCCCAGTTGCTCCAGAGCATTTCTAGACAGCATCATCTTCACCGGGCTGATGGGGCGGAACGTACGGGAAACACGAATATCTCCCGCTAGACTGCATAGTGTATAAGCGTCGTAGGGTTTCATTCCTTTCTCTTTAACCAAAAAGTCCACCATGCTGCGGACCGCTTGTCTCATTGTCGTTCCCAGGTCCTCACCGTGGGAAAGAACCACAAAGAAATCCGGGGTCAGCGCCCTGGGAGCCTCAAGGTTCATGCCCTTTTCAACCGTGACCCTGATGTGGGTGTCGGCCGAGCACTCCGCACCGGTGCCAGCCACCGCTCCGTCTCCCACCACGGCGTGGCAGTCTCCCAGGACCAGCATGCCACCGGGCACGAACACCGGCAAGTATAGAGTGCTTCCTGCCACCAACTCCTTCATGTCGATGTCTCCGCCGTAGGGGCCGGAGTCGCTGGCGGTTTCTTGGCGGTAAGTCGGCGTAGTTGCTACCAATCCCATGGAAGGCATAAGCGGGACACGCACGCCGCTGGGCAAGACAGCATGGCCGGATTCAAGTTTGATTATGGTCGGGTAGGCTTCCGGAAAATCCTCGGCCAAAAAACCCCGACCGGGCATCACCATATGAGCAGCAACTTCTTTAGGCGTTATGCTCAGAAACTCCACTTTCAGCGCATCCCCTGGTTGGGCTCCTTCGACCGCAATCGGGCCGGTGGCTGGCCCCTTCAGGGAGGCTTCGAGAATCAAGGGGTCTCGCTCGCCCACAAAGGCGTCCCAAGTCTCCACCATCAACTCTTCTCCGGAATCAATGGTTATGGCGGGGACAGACTCTGGCTCCAGTATGTAGATATGGTGTTCCCGGCCTAAATGCTTCATTCTGCTCGCTCCGATTCGTCGTGGTTATTGTTCAAGTTGAAATGGAGGTCCGACACGCCCCCGATGCTTTCGGAATTCTCGAATAAGGCTGGCCTGTGAATTCGGGACGCTACGTGCGAATGCCTGGCGCAGAGAAACCCACGACCATACGCAGGCTCATGATGCTGTCCACGCCCCATTGATGGGCCTACGAGGACAGGACTACGAGGTTGTTAGATAACTAGCCACAGATCGTAGGCAAGTTGAGCCAGCTAAAGGCCCTAAATCGGACTCTGACCGTTCTATAGAGACGCCCGGCTTAAACACACCCCGGTCTCTGGGTTCAGGTCGACTACCGAAACCGAACCCACGGGATTGGTCCGCGAAGGTCCCAATGGTGTGCCCGAATAGGCTGCGACCACTGGCCCGTTAGAAACCTCAACGTGACGGTCCCAGTGGCCAAGGGCCAGATAGTGGCAAGTAGCGTTGGCAACTTCATCAGGGTAAATCGGAGACGAACGCTGGTCACGGTCTTCTTCATAGTGGTAGTGACCGTGGGCCAAAGCCACCAGCCAATGGCCATCCCCAGCCTCGGGCATACCCAAGAGAGGCCGAAACTCCGGCGTGTGGTAGGGCATGGCCCTACCCCAAAGGTCCAATGTCAAATCGGGGAAAGTGATGGTCTGGCCCATGGTGTCGGTAAACAGGTGTAGATTATCCGGCATATGGTCGAAGGGCGCTCTCTGGTACACCGAGTCGTCTGCGTATAGATCGTGGTTCCCTGGGAGCAGGACCGCAGGCACTTTCAGCCGGCCTACCTGCTCCAAGAAGAACTCCAGCACATCGTTGCCCACTCTGCCGTTATCAAAAATATCGCCGACCAATAGCAGCACATCGCCGCCCAAGCCAGGCACTGCGTCGATCAACGCTTGCAACGCCTCCACAGAGGCTGGATGCCCGCTCTCGTCACCTAGGTGGATGTCCGATGTGTGTATTAGTTTTACGCTTTGCTTGGATGCCAATGTGACTCCCTGAATCCGTATCTCCGGATAACTATATCAACGCTCTAATTCTAATGCCCGGGTGAAACCTTAACGCCTTTGAGGCCGATGACCCCCCTATCCCTCAAGTCGGAGATCCCGCTGGCGTCATACCCGGCGGCGGCCAGAATTTCGTCATTGTGCTCGCCCAACAAAGGCGGGTGGCGCCGAATAGTAGCCGGTGAGCCAAGCAATTTCATGGGAGAGTTGGGAATGCGCAAATCCGGAACCTCGGGGTGAGGGATATCAACGAACATATTGCGCGCTTCAACTTGTGGGTTGTTGACCACTTCGGACACCCGGTTTATAGGACCGCAAGGAATCCCCGCGCCCGCGATCAGCTCGACCCAATGCTCGGTGGTCTCATTTGCGAATATATCGCTGAGGGCCGCTACGCACTCGGCCCGGTGCTGCACCCGGTCGGTGTTGGTGGTAAACCGGGGGTCGTCCAAGAGGTCGTCATGACCAATCGTACGGCAGGTCCGCTCCCACAGCCCTTGGTTAGCGCAGCCCAGAATGAAATACCCATCGGAAGACTGAAAGCTCTGGTAGGGAACCAAGCTGGGGTGGCCCGAACCCATTCGGTGGGGTTCGTTGCCCGTGGCTAGGTAGCCGGTGGCGTGGTAGCTCATGGTGGCTACTTGACCGTCCAACAACGACGAGTCGATCAACTGGCCTTCTCCGGTGTTGTCCCGGTGCCGCAGCGCCGTCAGGATGGAGCCGTAGGTCATCATCCCCGTAAATAGGTCAACCAAGGAATATCCCACACGTAGGGGCAAGCCGTCCGGCTCGCCGGTCAGGTGCATCAACCCACTGTAGGCCTGGATTAGCAAGTCATATCCCGGCATGTGGGCCATGGGACCGGTGCGCCCATAGCCTGAGATTGTCGTGTAGATTATGTCCGGATTAATCTTACGGACCTCGTCATATCCCAAACCCAGGCGTTCCAAGGTGCCGCCTCGGAAGCTCTCGACCATGATATCCGCTTCAGCGGCCAGGCCAAGGACAATGTCGATCCCTTCTTTCTCTTTCAGGTTGATCGACAGGCTACGTTTGTTGCGGTTGAAGGTAAGGAACTGGGTGCTAACATCGTTCCAGAACGGAGTCCAGCCCCGGGTTTCGTCGCCGTGTCCCGGCTCTTCGATCTTCACCACGTCCGCTCCCATATCGCCCAACATCATGGTGCAAAACGGGCCAGCCAAAGTTCGGGTCAAATCCACTACCTTGATGTTTTCCAAAGCCGCGGCCATGTGTACCTCCCCGGCATTCGCAAGATTTAGCGAGAATCAGCGCCTGGTTTTGCCAGAGGGCATTATAGCATGGGGTGATGCAGTTTTTGCTCCTGTCTTTCGTTGAGCCATCGTTGAACCCCGCGTTGAACCCCGCGTTGACCCCCGCGTTGACCCTGCCATTCCTGGGTGCTAGCTTGAGTCATCCGGTAAATCGGCACAGACAAATGGGAAAGAATAACAATGCAGGATTCTCAACCCGCAGTGGTGGTGCTAGGCGGCATCAACATCGACTTGGTCACGGTTGCGGAGCGGTTCCCCGAAGCGGGAGAGACCGTCGTGGGCAACCGCTTTCTGACCTACGCTGGCGGCAAAGGGGCCAACCAGGCGGTAGCTGCGGCGCGAATGGGAGCGGCCACCGCTATGGTTGGCAAGGTGGGCGACGACATTTTCGGCAGCCAGCTAATAGATTCTCTGGCCGCCAGCGGTGTGGATGTGTCCCGAGTTTCCGTTGAGCCTGGAGCAACCTCGGGCATTGCCGTCATAAACATAGACGCATCCTCGCAAAATCGCATCATCCAAGTGCTAGGCGCCAACGAAACTTGCGGCCAGGCTGAAGGGGAACGGGTAATCCAAGCCTTGGTCGGCGCATCCACGCTGATGCTGCAACTGGAGGTTTCCGTGGAACTCTCTCTGACCGTGGCTCGCCAAGCCGCAGCCATGGGCAAGAGGGTGATCTTGGACCCCGGCCCGGTACGCCCCCTCCCCGCCGAGTTTTACACCCTGTGCAGCGTAATCACGCCCAACGAAACCGAGGCCCAAGCCTTGGTTGGGTTTCCGGTAACCGACGTGCCATCGGCGGCTAGGGCAGCCAGCACTTTGCTGGAAAGAGGCGTCGGAGCGGCAGTGGTGAAGTTGGCCGCTCAAGGCGCTTATTACGCCACTCAAGAGAGTGGCCAACACGTCCCGGCCATTCCCGTTGAGGCGGTGGACTCGGTCGCGGCGGGAGACGCCTTTAATGGTGCCTTGGCGGCATCTCTTTCAGCCGGGGTGCCTAGTATTACAACGACGGATCACAAAAAAGGGGCCTTGAGCACCTCTTCATGGCTGTTAGGCGCGTGGGCTGACAGCTTTGTGGTCTTGCGTTCCGCGAAGCGATTTCTGCCCCAAAACTGACCAATTTGAGAAAGCGTCGTTGTAATACTAGAACTCCGGCCGAAAAGTACCCTGACCTAGGCTGTCCCGATATACTGGGCAAGAGATTTAATAAATGGGTGTGGGAGGTTGAGGATGCTGGGAGTACGGTCGGCGCAACGAGGGCTGCTGGAAGCGGATCACCTGTACCTGGACTATGTGGGCCGGGGCTCCTTCTATGGCTTCCTGGCCTCCCTGCGGGGACAGCTATTTCGAGACGAAGAGTTCGCCGAGCTATATTGCCCAGACAATGGCCGGGATAGCGTGCCCCCAAGTCTGGTGGCCACTGCGCTGTTGTTGCAAGCCTACGACAAAGTCAGCGACGCCGAAGCCAAACAGCGGGCGGATTTTGATATCCGGTGGAAGGTGGCGTTGGGGATTGAGGTGGAGGACCGGCCCTTTGCCAAGAGCACGCTGCAGCTGTTTCGAGCCCAGCTGATCCTCCACGACCGGGTGCGGGCCGTCTTTCAGCGCAGCCTCCAATTCGCCCGGCAGACCGGATACCTGAAAGGACGCCGGATGAAGGTGGCGGTAGACACCACCTACATTCTGGGCCGAGGGGCGGTCAAGGACACCTACAACTTGCTGGCCGACGGCATAGTCCAGGTAGTGCGGGCGCTTTCGGACCTGGATGGGACGCGGCCCGAGGAATGGGCCTTGAGACACGGTCTGGAACTCTACTTTGGCTCCAGTGTGAAGGGAGAGGCAGAGATTGACTGGGACAACCAGAAAGAGCGGCAAGCCTTACTGCAGAAGATAGTAGCCGATGCCGACCTGGTGTTGGAGCTGGCCCGTCAGGTCCAGGGTCAGTTCCCCGAGGAGAGCCCCCAGCGCCAGGGTATAGTGGAAGCGGCGGAGTTGCTGGGGCAACTGTTACTGCAGGATGTGGAACGCCAGGAGGATGGCCCAGCCCTGAAGGATGGGGTAAGCCGGGACCGCATCCCTTCGGTACACGACCCGGAGATGCGCCACGGCCGTAAAAGCAGCAGCAAACGCTTCGACGGACATAAGGCTGCGGTGGTGGTGGATACCGATTCCCAACTGGTGACCGCGGTAGACATCCTGCCCGGCAATGCCGGTGACAACACTGGAGTCCTGGAACTGGTGGAGCAGAGTGAGGAGAACACGGGCATAGCGGTGGAGGAGACTATCGGGGATGCGGCCTATGGGGATGGCGGGACGCGGCAGGCCTTTGCCGATGCTGGTCGGACTCTAATAGCCAAGGTGCCGGGTCGCCCTAATAAGGCCTGCTTCCCCAAGGAGGACTTCCAGATCGACTTGGAGGCAGGAACCTGCACCTGCCCAGCCGGTAATGTTACCCACACCCTGCGGACCTTCGGCACCCGGACCAACCGGTTGGGTCGGACCTACCTGGCCCGGAGTTTCCAATTCGACCCGGCGGTCTGCGGCGTATGCCCCCTGCGGTCCCAGTGCGTGGCGGCGCGGTACGGGGCGGGACGCACCGTAGCCCTGCATCCCCAAGAGGCGCTCTTGCAACAAGCCCGGGACTTCCAGCGGAGTGAGGGCTTTGCTGAATACCGTAGGCTGCGCCAGGCGGCCGAGCATCGCCTGGCGCGGCTGGCGCAACTGGGGGTCCGCCAATCTCGCTACTTCGGCCGAGCCAAGACCCGATTCCAACTACTCATGGCGGCCACGGTGGCCAACCTGACCCTGGTGGCTACCAAGATGGGGATGATATCTCCGGCTCCAGGCTCCTCTCACGATAAACCGGACCAGCAAGCCCCAGGGTCGCCCATCGTTACTACCCAATTCATATTGGCCGCAGCCAACTGGGTCACTCTTAGCCTCAGACTTACAGTCCACTGGTTATCCTCCACGCCATCCCGTCACAGCAGGGCTTTTCAGCCGGGTTTCTAGAAAATGCTATGCGCCTGGCTACGGCTGCGGGAGCGTTGGCGGTGAGCAAGTTCGGCGCTCAAGACTCCATGCCGCTGAGAGGCGAGGTGATGGAGTTGCTCGCTCGCCACGGTCTTTGACAACTAGCAATGCCGTCGAACCTCATTTAGATCCGCATACCATCCGAAGTTGATTTCCGGGGCGCTCTTACGATCCTATTGCCTTCACAGGGTGGGAAGGCCAGCGATTCAGAATTGGGGCCGCAATCCCGCCGGAGACCTGAACAAATATTAGTATCGTTACTGCCCACCAGAATGGGGCCGACCTGATTTCTACAATTATGGCGATAACAGCCAGGGCCAGTACCAGGCCGGAAGCAGCGCCAGCGGTTAGCCAAGCTGTTCTGGCTATGAGGGCCCGGGGTCGCGTCATCAGTAGTAGCCAGCACACCTGGCACAAAGAAACCGACCCAAGTGACGCAATGGCAACGCTTTTCCAATAGGCGTCGGAGTCTGGGGTGCCCCAAATTCCTCCGACAAACAGCAGGTAGGCCAAACCGGCGATCCCCAATCCGGCGTATCCCCAGTACCGGTGATTAGCCCGTTGAGCCAGCAACGACGGCGTCAAGGCCAGCAAACTGAACCCCGATAAGGAAAGGGCCGTGAGCAAGAACCTCCCACGAGTTTTGGTGTACTCCCCCAAGGCACCCATGATCACCACTACAAGTCCGGCAGCCAAAAGAGACACCAGCAGGACCAAGATCACTCGTTTGGGAGTTAAAGGCATAAGCAATCAGCCATCAGCGGTCAGCTCTCAGCCAACTGAGCCCATGCGGGGAGGCTAGGCAGAACTGTACGGCCGCCAATCCAAGAAGGGACGCGAATCGATGAAAAGGAATTAGATATTGCCTCTAACACGTGAGTCCAACAAGGGGTGTTACACGAAACCCTAAGTTTTGATAGCTGATAGCTGATTGCTAATTGCTGATTGCTGAATAGTGACATCTGGCGTCTCCCCATATTAGACCATCGTGATATGCTCGGGGAACTATGCTCCAAGAGGAAAAATATTGTCCTGCCTGCACCACACCCATGGTGTTAAAGGACGTTTTCGGCACCCAACGACCCGCCTGCCCGAACTGTCGTCACGTTGTGTACCACGATCCCAAGGTCGCCGCCACTTGCATCGTGGAGAGAAAGGGCCGGATCCTTATGATCCGACGGGCTTTGCAACCGGGCATGGGTCTGTGGTGCATGCCGGGAGGGTACGTGGACCGTGGCGAGGTAGTGGAAGAAGCCGCCGCCCGTGAGGTCTTCGAGGAGACGGGCTTGGTAGTCGAAGTGGAGCGCCTGGTGGGCCTCTTTTCAGAAAAGGGCCGCCAGGTAATGGTTGCCGCTTTCTCGGCCAAGGAAACCGGCGGCGATCTACAAGCCGGTCCCGAAGCCCAAGACGTGGGATTTTTTCTCCGGGAAGAGTTGCCGCCCCTAGCTTTCCCCAATGACGTTCACATTCTGGAACGGTGGCGGGAACTGCAAGACGGACTGAATTGAGTCTCGCCGCAAAGTCTCTGCTATCCAGGTTGTCGGGCCCTGCCTTGGACTTTTTGTTTCCCATGTCTTGCGCTGGCTGCGGAAGGGAAGGAAAGTTTCTCTGCCACAATTGCGTTGCCAGCCTCCCGCAACTGAAGAAACCATACTGCGTCCTCTGCGCCTCCCCAGGCCAATCACCTCACTGCAGTTGGTGCCGCGAGTTGACCCCAGCGTATGAAGGTATCCGAGCACCATTTCTCTTCGACGGGGCTATCAGAAGCGCAGTTTACGCATTTAAGTACCACGGACTAAAAGCAGCGGCTCCGGAACTCGGCCATTTACTGGCCGACTACCTGAAACTGCAACCAATGGTTGGCAACGTGTTAGTCCCCGTGCCTCTGCACTCCCGGCGTCTGCGGCACCGAGGCTACAATCAATCGGCCTTGCTGGCCAAGGAACTTGGTAAGCTCACCGGAATCGGCGTGGAACCGAGGTTGCTGACTCGGAAAAAAGACGCGATACCTCAAGTACATACAACCACTAAAAACCAGCGCCGGGACAATGTTGCCGGTAGTTTCTCCTGCACGAGTGACCTCTCAAACAAGTCGGTAATCCTTGTGGACGATGTGGCCACCACGGGCAGCACATTGTCGGCCTGCGCTGCCGCCTTGAAGAGATCGGGAGCATCGTCCGTTTGGGGGTTGGTTTTAGCCCGTGAGGGCTAGTGCCATCACGGAACCCGTAGAGCAGGTTTCGGCTCTGTCCAATTGAGTTCGATGCAGTGTACAGGTTTTGTAAACGTCATTCATGCGCGGGACGGAATCCACGACGCGCTTTACGGGGAATGGAGCCAACAATTGAAGGCTCTATGGTGCAACGGGAAAGGCACTGACAGCGCCGCACAGCCCGATACGGTGGAAGAACCGCTAGAACACTACTGCCAGGCGCATGGCGTACTATTCAAGCAATACAGTAAGGGAGATTCATTCTTGTACGCGCACAAGGCAGGTGATGCCTGGTGGAACGAACTAAAGTAGCATACAGCATCAACAGGCCCCCGGTGTAGCAACCGGGGGCCTGAATCGGATACAAAGTGAAATATGCCTACGTTGTGTAACTTTAGGCTGAAGCCTCGACGCTCAATTCATAATGTTCTATGGTGACAGGCCCGGCCATAACACTGGCAACCTTGGCAAGAACCTCTTCTTGGAGTTGCCCGCTAGTTTCTACTGCCAGCATATCCGCTTCCGTATCCCAGACAGAAAATGCGAAGAATTTGCCGCTGGCCGCGTTGGTCATTACATAGTAACCTTCAAATCTCTTCTGGGCCTTGGCAAATGGGAACTACTTCGTTATTGTCTATGTCAATGAATTCTTGCATCTTGCCGGGTTGAACTTGGCCACTTGCCGCTCTGGCGTGCATTAAGTCTCTCCTAGTATTTTGGATTCTTCATATTAGCTTGGCAGCGATTACGGGTCAAGCTTTTGTAAGAGTAATAGTTAGGATCCACTCCCCATCAGGTATAATTGGTCACTCTCTTGGAAGTGAAATTATGTCAATTGATAATACCGGCGCAGTTAGCGCGGCATTGTATGCGCGTGTCTCAACCGACGACGAACGGGGGCGCCAGACCATCGACAACCAAGAACAATGTTGCCGGTAGTTTTTCCTGCACGAGTGATCTCTCAAACGGGTCGGTAATCCTTGTGGGCGATGTGGCCACCACGGGCAGCACATTGTCGGCCTGCGCTGCCGCCTTGAAGAGATCGGGAGCATCGTCCGTTTGGAGGTTGGTTTTAGCCCGTGAGGGCTAGTACCAACACGGAACCCGTAGAGCAGGTTTGGGCTCAGTCCAATCGAGTTCGATGCAGTGTACAGGTTATGTAATCGTCATTCCTGCGCAGGTCGCAAACCACGACGCGCTTTGCGGGGAACTGAGCCAACAACTAAAGGCTGTATGGTGCGGGAAAGGCGTTGAGAGCGCCGTACAGCCCGCTACCGTGGAAGAACCGGGAGAACAACACTACTGCCAGGCGCATGGCGTACTATTCAAGCAATACAGTAAGGGAGATTCATTCTTGTACGCGCACAAGGCAGGTGATGCCTGGTGGAACGAACTAAAGTAGCATACAGCATCAACAGGCCCCCGGTGTAGCAACCGGGGGCCTGAATCGGATACAAAGTGAAATATGCCTACGTTGTGTAACTTTAGGCTGAAGCCTCGACGCTCAATTCATAATGTTCTATGGTGACAGGCCCGGCCATAACACTGGCAACCTTGGCAAGAACCTCTTCTTGGAGTTGCCCGCTAGTTTCTACTGCCAGCATATCCGCTTCCGTATCCCAGACAGAAAATGCGAAGAATTTGCCGCTGGCCGCGTTGGTCATTACATAGTAACCTTCAAATCTCTTCTGGGCCTTGGCAAATGGGAACTACTTCGTTATTGTCTATGTCAATGAATTCTTGCATCTTGCCGGGTTGAACTTGGCCACTTGCCGCTCTGGCGTGCATTAAGTCTCTCCTAGTATTTTGGATTCCTCATATTAGCTTGGCAGCGATTGCGGGTCAAAGTTTTCTGGTAAGGATAATAGTTAGCATCCGCTCCCCATCAGGTATAATTTTGTCACTCTCTTGGAATTGAAGTTATGTCAATTGATAATACCGGCGCAGTTAGAGCGGCATTGTATGCGCGTGTCTCAACCGACGACCAACGGGGGCGCTAAACCATCGACAACCAAGTTGATGCACTACGAGGCTTTGCGCCAAACTCCGGGCTAAACATTATTGAAGAATACCTGGACGACGGCATATCCGGCACCATCCGATTAGAAAAGCGTCCATGCAGCCTGGGTGACTGCACACCGGCTCCCGCCAGGATAACCACCAGAGCTTCAAATGCTGGCCCTGAAATCTGATTCACCTCCGGATTCCAAGCGACAAATTGACAACGTAACCAACATCTGGTGAAATCTCCCCATCGGTCAAAAATAAATCCCGAATATATTTGGACGGGTCTGGCGTTAATCCATCTAAACCGCTTAGTTGCGGGAAAATGAGGAGGCAAACATGGCAGGACAGACATTTATCTACGTGGGCGCCGAAGCAGATGGGCTTTACCGAAAAGAGGCTGGCGATGGCCAGTGGGAGAAACTGGCTAAGGGCATGCCGCCTGCACCCCAAGTTCGCGCAATTGCCATCCATCCCTCAGAACCAAAGACGGTCTTCGTGGGCACCCAGAGAGGCGTTTTCCGCAGCAAAGATGGCGGCGACAATTTTGAGCGCATGAACATGGCGGAAGGGCGTACGGTATGGTCGTTGAAATTCCACCCCAACGATCCCAATACCATGTTCTTGGGTACCGAAGGCAGTGAGGTATTCAAGAGCACCGACCGGGGAGAAAACTGGGACTTCTTGGCCACCATTTCCAACCCGGACCAGCACCAGATGGCATTCGCCATGCGCATTCTTGGCATCGCCATTGAGCCGGGCAACCCGGACCAGATGTACGCCGCTTTGGAAGTGGGCGGAGCAGCCCAGAGTTCCGACGGTGGAAAGTCCTGGAAGATAGTCAACAAGAACTTCGCAGGCGATGTGGACCTCTTGGACCTTCACGGCGTAGCCATGGGCGGCCCCGGCTCCACAACCGCCTTTATCTCCAACCGAGTCGGCACGTGGCGGACTACCGACAAAGGCGAGAACTGGCAAAACCTGAACTTCGACCAGTTCAGCGACATTCAATACTCCCGAGGCGTCGAGGTTGACCCCAGCAACCCCAACACTCTCTATGCGTGCGTGGGCATGAACTTCGGCAGCGAACAGGGCGGCGTTATGCGAACAACCGACGGCGGCGACACCTGGCATCGGTTCGACCAAGGCGTGTCGCCATCCAGCACCACTTTCGGCATAGCTGTTAACGAAGTTGATCCGAGCCAAGTATACTTCTGTACCCGCAAGGGACAGGTATTCGGCACCCACGACGGCGGCGCTTCATGGAAAGAGCATGTGTTGCCGGAGATGGCAGCCAACGTCAAGGCTGTAGCCTGTATTTCAGCCTAAACAAATAATTCGGATTTATGTATCCTCTGAACGGAAATAGGCCCTGGGGCAGATTGAAGCTGTTCCAGGGCCTATGCCTTGATTCAACAGACCCAAAAGGAGAAGGTCGGGTAGCCGGACATCTACGCCTGACGGCCCGGTGGCGGGGCCACGGCTTTATTGCCTAAACCCGACGGGCGCGGGAAGAAATCAAGGCGTTGAGCCGTTTGCCCACTCACTTGGTCCTAGCGTTGGATCAAGCAGGACTCCTTCAGTTCAACTTACCCATATCCTGAAGCGGCCAGGAAACGGACCCAGTTACCTCATTCCTGGCTCTCCACTTCCCCAAGCGAACCAGGCGACTGCCAACGCCATCCATACGCACTACCCCCTTGGAGAGGCATTTCCTACATTCACGTCGTGGTGATCCACGCGGCGGCGCTGGACCGACATGGGCGGCAAGATTCTGGTGGGATTCCCGCCTGAGGCCACCGGCTGGTAGAGCAAAAGCTTATGGCTCGCTCCGGTCCCACTCAGGCAAGGCGTAGTAACCCTCAACGGGCACCTCCACCATCACCT
Source organism: Dehalococcoidia bacterium (assembly GCA_963665155.2). GTDB lineage: Bacteria > Chloroflexota > Dehalococcoidia > Lucifugimonadales > UBA3495 > UBA1141. Next base: position 1,791,431 of record OY761986.2, read on the forward strand.
CTAGACCTTGCGCCTTCTTGAGCCTTTGAACGTTGTAAAGATGGGCCACGTACTCGTAGTACCGGTGCAAGAAGGTGCCTTCTAGGGTCAAATAAACCTTGGAGGCATCCCCGGGATACTCCCTGATGCCATTAGGGAAGATTTCCGGGTGCTGCGCCCAGAGGACATCGCTCGGGGTTTCCAGCACTTTGGTGCGCATCGATCCCACAGTCTCGGCGGATAACACCGACCAGCAAAAGTCCAGCCCCTGCCGCACTTTCTCCAGAATGAAGTCCAACTCCCAATACTTGGTTTCGTCCAACCGCCTATCATGGGGCGATTCGCACAAGGCATCCAACTCCGGTCCGTTGGGCAGGCCATCGGGAAATAGCTGGGCTCCCCACCTGATCCACATCCAGCGGAAATCCCCCGATGCCATGTGACTCAGGTTGCGGCGAATACTCCACTTGCTCCATTCCCACCGGTCCGACTCAAAGTCCAACTGTTCATCGGTCAGGCCCTGAGCCTCGGCCAGCACCATCTCGTACAGGTCGTTTCGGAACTGGGGGAATAGGTCGGTCGCAGGGGAGTCTTCTCTGACCATTAGGGCCTAACCCAAGTCTCGGACCAAGCCAAGCAAGCGCTGCTACTCTGCTTGTCGCCCCGCATTTGTTTTGCGACGTCACCTTCGGCTACGTCGCCGTTAACCGTGATCTGGGCTCGCATCGCCGGAATGAAGCAAGAGTAGACACCGTGGGTGCGACCGCCGGCCGCTGCCGGACTGTTCAGCATGAAAGGCTCGACAAAGTCGTACCAAGTCAACAGAACGATTTCTTCGTCGCTCTCCACTTTCTCGGTCCAGAAGGACCGGCCATCTCCGGATTTGGTGAACTCGGCTTCAATCACAGGGATGCTCTGGTCGGCGAATTCCTCAAAGAGCATGCTCTCGATCTCGCCTTGCAGCCAACGGGTCATCGCAATATTGTCCGAATAAATTCGCACCTCATCATCGATCAGGTCACTCTTGATGAACAAAACGTGACCAGGTCCACCGGGAGAATAGAGTATCCGCCAATGACTGGTCCGAGTGGTCTCATCTCCGCCCTCTTGCTGAACCAAGCGGATGAAAGAGTTTTCGCCGGTTAACCGAACTTCGGCTGGATCTGTGGGATTTGAAGTCGCCATCGGTGAGCCTCCCCGCGTGTTTTATTGATTTCCAGATTAATCTGGATTACGCAACGTTATCAGTTGGTGGTCTAGTCCCCAGTTCTTACTCGACGCGTTCCGCCAGTTGGCGCCTGATTTTTCGTCGGCATTGAGATAATCGCCTTGCTCACGCCTACTCATGTCTCGCACCGATCTTAGTTAAGTACCTTGAAGCGAACACAATGCTAGCGGGGTCACTCACATTATCGGAGCAACCCCGCTCTCCACGCAAAAATGGTTGTGTTTCGACCGCAGGCTTGTTTAACCCTTGGCGGGGAACCAGTCTTCCTTCCAGGGGAAGTCCCCCTCGGCGCTATCGTAGGCGGGCAATCCCTTTTCCACCCGTTCCCGGTAGGGGCTGGTTATGGGCTCGCTATATGGGTAAATGCCGCCTTCGTAGGCTTCCGGCCCCTTCTTGAAATGCTTGGCTTGCTCCATAGTTTCGATGAATGGAGCGTTAATGTCGTAGAGTTGCGACACTGTCTTGGGCCGGGGGCCAGCTTTGGATACGTGGCCGTAAAGGTCACGCCCGAGTATGCGCTCGGCCATCCAAACGGTGTCGATGAGCTTGTCGATGTCCACACCAGTCTCGATGCCCATGTCATCCATCATATGCAGAAGGTCTTCGGTTGGCGCCATGCCGGTGGCCCTGCCGTTGCCGCAATAAGGGCAACCGCCGAACCCGCCGATGGTCCCATCCAACTCCAGAGTATCGTCAGGGCCCAAGGTCCGCATGGCTGCGTAACCCGAAGCGATGGCCATATTGCGACCGTTGTGCAGGTGCAAGCGGAAGTGGTCGATCTCGGGCCAGCGTTCCTTGACCCGGTACACGCTTTCTTCAACCTTAGCGGGCGTGCAGTGGCTCATGGGATCGCCCATGGACACGCTGCGCACATTGATGCCAACCTCGTCCCACATGCTGTGCTCTTTTTCCAACAGGTTCATGAGGCTGTCCACCGGGAAGCCGCCCATGAAGTTGGAGCCCCAACTGGCATTACAGCCAATGCCCGCCTCTTTGATGTTCAATTCTTGAGCTTGGGCGACGATCTGAGGCCAGCGTTCCATCTCCTGCATCTGGGTGCGGTTGGTGTTGCGGCGAACAAAAACGTCGCACATATGACAGGTCAGTCTGGGAAAACCGTCGCGTTCGATGGTCAGAGGGGGCGAATAGGCTCGGGCCCGCTCCACGCCCCTGGAATTCAGTGCCAACGCCGTGTAGGTCACACCGGGTTTCGGAGTGAACTGAGTCACAATTTCGTCGATGCGAGTCATCTGGGGCGTCCATTTGGGGCTGACGAAAGAACCGACAACAATGTTCTTGAGGCCGGTCTCGGAAAGCGCGTCTAGAAGTTCTACCTTGTCCTGCACCGAAATTTCAGCATCTTCAATCTGCATGCCTTCCCGCATGCCTTCTTCCTTGTAGGTTACCTTCGGCCAATCCGCCATTGGCTCCTCCTCTTATTTAAGCTAGATTTGGTAGCTAGATTTGGTGAAGCGAGAATATGGTAAAACTAACCGAATTAACGATTGGATTGGTAATCGGAGAATCTACCACGTATTGGGCGTGGGCCAAGCTAAATGGCCGCGAGTACGCCTTTAGGCGGATTGTATTGCTCGCCCAAATGAGTTGTCAAGAATAATCTTGATTGACACTAGCTAGGAATCGCTCCTATAATTGGGGCGCTTTAACAAACTAATAGGCCTAGGCACGTAGGGGAGCTCGGTTTAGCCGGGCTGAGAGGGTGGCCACAAATGCCGCCGACCCTTGCGAACCTGATCTGGGTAATGCCAGCGGAGGGAAACGACCTAAGAATATGCTATCGAATTTTGCCGCTATGGATATTGCCCAAGCGGCTCTTTTGTTTTGCGGGAGCCCCGATTATCGGCCAACCAATTAAGAGCGTCCGACTAATCATGCCGCTGAGCGGAGAATGATGTCGAATGGAATTCTCCGCCGAGTCTGCGATCTGAGCGGTTAATTTTACGGGTTATTAGGTCAGAATGGCGCAGGAAGCAGCCTCAGGTGCGAGAATCCGGCCAAAGATTTGGGCCGACTCCGTTTACAAGTCCTACATGGTGGACGGAAAGCGGGAGCAGGTCCTGAACGGTGTGCAACTGACCGTCAACACTGGGGAGTTGGTCAGCATTATCGGTCCCAGCGGTTGTGGTAAAAGCACCTTGCTTAACATCATCGCCGGTTTGGACCGTCCCGACGCAGGCACCGTCGAGTTGGACGGCGACCGGGACGGCGACCGGTTGGGCAAGGTCGGCTACATGCAGCAAAAGGACTTGTTGCTCCCTTGGCGCACCGTCTTGGACAACGCCACATTGGGACTTGAGCTTCAGGGCGTCTCCCGCAGCCATGCTCGCAGCCGGGCTCTCGAACTCACCACTTTGTTCGGTCTAAAAGGGTTTGAGTACCAATACCCCTTCGCATTATCCGGGGGCATGCGTCAAAGGGCGGCTTTCCTTCGCACCATGCTGTTGAACCAAGATGTAGTGCTTTTAGATGAGCCCTTCGGCGCTTTGGACGCTCTTACTAGGGTCCAGATGCAAGAGTGGTTGATGGAGCTCTGGAACGCCCTAAAAAAGACGATCATCCTGATCACCCACGACGTGGAGGAAGCAATCCTGCTTTCGGACCGAATCTACGTGCTTTCCGTGCGCCCCGCTGGGATAAAAATGGTGATCGATGTCGATTTACCCCGGCCCCGAAACTCAAAGAACGTAACCGACCCGGATTTCATTCAATTAAAATCTCGACTTTTGGCGCTGCTTCACACAGAAAGTTAAATAGGAAATTCTCGGAGCATTTTGAATCGGTACATTTTCTAAAGGAGTTCAGCTGAGGTCTCAAACTGATTCGGATTTCCCGCCAGCAACGCTGCCAAACTCTTGAATATGCGAAAAATCCCCACAGAAATCGAACATGAATCGCATTTGACGAATAATCCCGATTCGTCCAGTGCATCGACCGGCGCGACCGATTCAACCGTGGCACCGACAGCCGACCAATGGCCTGAAGTCGTTAGAGGCAGCCGGTTAGAATCCGCGTTTCAGCGCGTCCGTTCCTGGGGTCTACCCATCGCTATTTTGGCGGCGCTGGTAGCGGGATGGGAGATTTGGGTGCAAGTTGGAGACGTACCCAAGTGGCAACTGCCCGCTCCATCAGCCGTCGCCGTAGAATTGGCGGAAAGCCGGGCCCTTTTGTGGGATCACACGTTGGTGACCTTGAAAGAGGTTGCGCTGGGGTTCCTGGCAGCCTTGGCCGCCGGCGTGATCCTGGCTGCGTTAATCACCTACTCAAGAATTATGGAAAGCTCAATCTACCCTATTGTAATCGCATCACAAACCGTTCCCGTCATAGCCATCGCCCCGTTGCTGCTTATCTGGGTAGGCTACGGCATCGAACCTAAAATAATTATTGTTGCGCTGATTTCTTTCTATCCAATTGCTGTCAATACAGTGGACGGTATGAAATCGGCAGACCCGGACATGGTCAGCATGATGAGGACTCTGGGCGCATCCCGTTGGCAGATATTCTCCAAGATCCAGCTTCCCAGTTCCCTGCCATTCATGTTCTCGGGAATCAAAATAGGCATATCCGTCAGCGTAATCGCAGCTGTGATAGGTGAGTGGGTTGGCGCCAGCGCAGGACTAGGCTATTTAATCACCTACTCTCAACCCTTGTTTCTGACGGATCGCGTTTTTGCCGCTATCGTGTTGCTATCGGTAATGGGTATTTCATTGTTTGCCCTGGCTAGCCTTCTGGAACGAATAATGCTTCCTTGGTACCACACGGAAAAAAAGTCCAAGCTCTTGGAACGCCGGTAGCCGGGATCTGGTTCAAGCCCGAATATGGTTCAAGCCCGGATATGGTTCCCCGGATATGGCCGGAACCCAACTGTACCAAGTGCCCCAAGTGAAACTTCGGTAAATGAGCGAAAGGAGAAACTGCGACATGTTAAAACTCGTAACTCTGGTGGCGATCTCGCTGGGGCTTTTCCTGTTGGCCGCCTGCGGTTCCGACCCAACTGCAACATCCGTCCCGGTGCCAACGGCGATTCCCGCAGCAACAACAGCCCCGGACCCGACTGCGAAGCCAACAGCTACTACCGCCCCGGACCCGACCCCAACCCCGGTGGAATTGACCAAATTGTCGATGGCCTTGGATTGGTTCCCTTGGTCCAACCATTCGGGATTGTTCATAGCCGTAGATCGTGGCTACTTTTCCGATGAGGGCTTGGACGTGGAGATTTTCACCCCTGGTGATCCTTCCACCGTCTTGCAGACCGTGGCGTCCGGTCGAGACGATTTCGGCATCAGCTATCAGACTGAAGTCCTGATTGCCCGCGAAAAAGATGTTCCCGTAGTATCGATCATGGCGCTGGTGCAGCATCCATTGAACTCGGTAATGACGCTGAAGGAGTCCGGGATAGTTGAGCCCAAGGACCTAGCGGGCAAGAAGATTGGCTGGCCGGGCATACCATCCAATGAGCCGCTTCTGGAATCCATGCTGGGCAGCCAGGGCCTGACTTTAGACGACGTTGAATTGGTAAACGTGGGATTCGCGCTGGTGCCAGCGTTGATTGGCAATACGGTGGACGCTATCGTGGGGGCCTACTGGGTCCACGAGTCAATTTCTGCCACCAATCAGGGCTTCGAGCTAAATATCATGCGAATGGAAGAAAACGGCGTCCCAGACTTCTACCAGTTGGTTATTGTGGCCAGCGAGGACAAAATCGCTGAGGACCCGGATGTGGTAAATCGGTTCGTTAGAGCAGTCACTAGAGGGTATCAAGACGCCATCGCCGACCCCCTGGACGCTGTGCAGTTGCTAAAGCGCCTGAAGCCCGAAGTCGACCTCGATATAGAAATTCCGGGCGTGGCGCTGCTTGCGCCGCTGTGGACTACGGACAACGGTATTTTTGGCTGGCAGGAGGACGCCCGCTGGCAAGACTTCGCCAAGTGGATGGTGGACTCGGGCCGATTATCGGAAGCTACGGACCCAATGGCCGCCTTCGACAATAGCTTCGTGGCCGGTGCCCAGTAAGGACTCATCCGAGGCTTAGTTAAGAATGGCAGCACGTCGTCCTGAACCCAACAAAAGGCCGCCATCCCACCCTCGGCTCAACGCATCAATGCCGGTGATATACTTATCACCGGCTAAAGAATTGCGATTTGGGGAGTGGTAAATGCCTTTTTATTTCCTCCTGGGGACCATGACAGCCGCTGGTCAAAAATTGCTCCACGAGAACCATGATTTGGTCGTCGAGTCCACCCGGAATATTCAGGTGGAGGGAGCCGAAATAATGGGGCAATATGCTGTCTTGGGCAGATACGATTACCTGATGATGGTGGAAGCCGACGACAATGAAGCCGTGGCTAAGCTGTCCTTGGAAATGGGTGTCAAAACGGGGCTCCACGTGGAGACTTTGCCTGCCATTGCCATCGGCTTTCTGGATAACAAATTTTCCGACGATCCTACTTGGAGCCTGACTTCTCTGGAGAATCCAATAGAGCGGCCAACTCAAGCGTCTCCGGAGGACCCGACGGAAGGGCCGTCCGAAGAATGTTAATCCGGGGCGTGGCGCACAACCCCTAATGAGACCCTGCCGTATGGCTCGCCCGCCGCCGTATGGCAGGCAAGCCCTTTTCGCGCGACCCCGCCAGCATTACCTCAATATGGCACCAACGGACACGAGCTTATCCGGTTTGTACCCCGTCACTTTAGTTCCCACTCGTGCGGCGGCTGAGATTAGGTCCCTTTCCCCATTTCGGGTGAAGGTCAGGCCTGCCCTGAGCTTGCCGAAGGGATGGGGGTGTTGAGCCGTCAGTCGCATATAAACGTAAACAGTACTAACCCCACAACTTTTAGGAGGACCCAAACGCCATGGGCTTGAGCGAAGATTTGCGGGCTGGCGTTGGCTCCGTTTGGGAACGAGTTGTTACCCATCAATTTGTGATCCAATTGGGCGACAATACGCTGCCCCGAGCCACATTCGATATTTACTTCGACCAAGACTACCTTTTCCTCAGGGACTGGGCAGTTCTGCTAAGCATGGCGGCAGCCAAATCCCCCGATTTCGACGCCACCCGCCAGATGGTGGGCTTCCTGCACTTGGGTTTGGGGGGTGAAGAGGGCTTGTTCCAGAATGCGTTCAAAGAACGCGGCCTATCGCCCCAGCAGGTGGCATCGTTGGCTTACCGTCCCACTACCCAGCACTACAGCGGCTACCTTCGCCGCACGGCTTATGAAGGAACATTCCTAGACCTTGTCACCACGCTGCTGGCTATGGAGTGGCCGTACATGGACTGGGCTCAACGGCTGGAAGCCGCTGGCAAGAGGCCCGAGAATTTCTACTATCAGACCTGGATCGACATCCACACCAGCCAGGGCATGCAGGATTTCGTGGGGTGGCTGCGCCGGACGGTGGACTCTGCGACCGCTTCAGAAGCTGACCGGACCCGGATGGCAGGCATCTTCCGAGACGTGCTCCGCTATGAATTAGAATTTTGGGAGATGGCTTGCCAGGCCGAAGGGTGGCCGGAGTGAGGACCGTCCCCACGGCAATGACCATAGCCGGGTCGGACTCGGGCGGAGGCGCTGGCATTCAGGCTGACCTAAAGACCTTTGCCGCTTTGGGTGTTTACGGAACCTCGACCCTCACCGCGATCACAGCTCAAAACACCGTCGGAGTAACCGCGGTCCACGAAATCCCCACCGAGATAATCTCCGCTCAGATTGAGGCCGTACTGTCGGATATCGGCGCCGACGCTGTCAAGACGGGTATGCTGGCCAGCAGTTCCATTATCGAGTGCGTAGCTTCGGAGCTTCAACGACGCCCAGTACCGTGGATTGTGGTCGACCCGGTGATGGTGGCCAAAAGCGGCGACGCCTTACTGTGGGAAGACGCTATTGAGTCACTAAAAAAATTGCTGGTGCCCTTGGCCTCGGTAATTACTCCCAACATTCCTGAAGCAGAAGCTCTGACGGGCATGAAAATCGAGTCCGATTCCCAGGTGCGGGAAGCCGCCGAAAGGTTCATTGCTATGGGAGCGAAATCCGTAGTGGTGAAAGGGGGCCACCGGGAAGGCCCGGCCACAGATTTGTTCTTCGACGGTTCGACCTTCCAGGAGTTTTCCAGCCCTAGAATCGAAACCGTCAACACCCACGGCACCGGCTGCACCTTCGCCTCGGCGGTGGCGGCGGGTTTGGCCCGGGGCATGAACCCCCTGGAGGCAGTCGCTTTGGCCAAAGAATTCGTAACCGAGGCCATCCGCACCTCTTTTCCGGTGGGTCGAGGTCACGGCCCGCTGAACCATTTTCACAAGCTGTGGGGATGACGGAATTTTGGCCAATATTGATCTATCCCTCGGCTTGCAAACGTCGAACGGCCCCCTATTGCCGAGAGTGTTCGCTATGGTGCGCCCCGGAAGCCATTTCTCAATCATGCCTTCACAGCTATCGGAAGTGCTGGAGGCTCTGCCGACGCCCGGCGTCGGTAAAATGATCAACCTTCGGCCGGATTGAAAACCGGGATTCGCCGCAGTCGACCGACCACAACCTGCGTATTCGGACCGACCGTCGGCCAATCGGTCTTGAGCAAGCACACTTTGGGATTAGGGCAACCATGCTCGGAGCAGACTCGCACAGGTGACGATAACTTTGGCATGAGCCACGCAGACCTAATCCACCTCGTCCCAAGCCATTCCAATCGCACCCCACCATCGCAAGCATGTTACAATTGGTTAGGTAGATAATTGGCGTTTTAGCTTTTGTATAACGCCGAGGGTTTGTAGAGATCGGCGCTGTGTCTCAGACGATGGATCGCCAATTCTTTTGCTCCTCCAGCCTCATGATTGAAGCGGCACCCTTGCTCGACTCGGCTCCGCTTCTCTTCGAGAACCGGTCACAGATTAGTAGTGCGTTACCGCTACACCTCAATTCGTTGTGAATTTCTGAATGCGGACGACCATCGGAAATTGTAGTGGTGACTAGGAATTAACTAACCAGAATGGAAAAAATACAAACAATATATTTCTACGAATCCGGTTTTACCGGCAACAATTTACTGAACATCGATCAGCCGGCATTCGTATATGCAAGCGTTGCCATAGACCCCGCACAAGCTTCGGCCATTCACTCCGAGTTAATTTCCAGTTATCGACTTGACGGGAATGAATTGAAAGGCAAAAGCTTGGTCAGGCACAAACGTGGGCGGGATGCTATCTCTTGGCTTCTGGATGAATGTAAAGAATATGCGCGCATCTCCGTTTCCAACAAGAAATATGCATTAGCCGGCAAGTTCTTTGAGTACGTGTTTGAACCGGTCCTGTCCTCAAACAACGGATTATTCTATTCAACTGGCTTCCACAAATATATTGCGACCATAATGTATATCCTGTTCGAATCTCGTGACGCGCATGCAGAAGAGATATTAAGGGAATTCGAAGCTCTCACGAGAACAAAAGCCTCGTACCATCTTGAGAAACTTCTTTCGCCACTAAATCAAGATATTAGCCTTTCTGATCCTCTAGGCCAAATCATCACATTTACCCTTTGCCATCGGGAACGCATAGCTGCCGAAGTCGCAAAACTGAAAGGCATGGACGGCCTCAGCAACGACTTCCCTATTCTGGCTTCTCTCTTATTGGGGCGAAAGATTTGAGTGTATAGATGTGTACTGTGACCGGTCTAAACCTTTGGAGACGGACCTACAAGTTTTCGACGCGATGATCGGAAGGCGGGAAAAAATATATCAAAGATTAGGTTCGCACCGAGAAGTGGCGATGACATTTAATCTGAAAAGGGCAATTAATCTAGTGGATTCTCATCAGTCACACGGGGTGCAAATCGCTGATGTTCTCTCCAGTTCAATTGCTTATGCCCTCAAGAACCCTGAAGAAGTTCACTCCCAGTCATGGTTGATTCCCTCGCAAAAAGGCCTGTTTGAGATGAACCCTGGCGTGCGAAGGGGCCTGGAAGGGAGGAGGCCACGGGATGCCGGCTGCTGGCCTCACCGCACCATCTGCCGCGCTCAGGACAAGCGTGATCCCCTTGCGGTACCCCTTCCGTGGCTCAGGGCACCCGGTGGAAGCTGTGGAGCGGCGCCCTCATGCGGCCGTGACCGCAGGTACCGTCCCGACCGCCCGCTGAGCCGTGTTCTCCATCTCCACCAGGCGTGCATGGACCATCCGCTTGAAGTTGCACGCCAACGCCTTCAGGTAGACGGCAAGCCGCACCCGACGGCCCCCTCGCACCCGCAAGCGCCCAAGCCCGTGGGCGCGCTTCAGCTCGGAGTTCGTTCCCTCGATACCAGCCCTTATGGCATACCGCTTGCGCCACTCCTCGGTGGCCTCGGCCCTCCGGCGCCGCTCGATGTTCACCTTCACCAGGTCCGCCTTGAGGACGTAGGCCCCCGCACGCCGGTCCAGCTTCACTGGGCAACGGGACCGCAAGGGGCAGGGCTCGCATGTTGTCCTGGCAAAGTGGACCTCTACCCGCTCCGGCGCATCCTCCAACTCGTGCTCCTCGATGGACGGGTGGCCGGCGGGGCACACCGTGGCCTGCTCCCCTGTGACGTCGATCTGAAAGTCCGCGGCGGTGAGCGGCGGTGGTCCGTCACCCTCTCCTTCGTGCGAGTTCCCCGGCGCCGACCCCGCCACCGGGCTCACCAGTTCCGTTCCCCGGCGCGAGGCTTCGAAGGCATTGCGGCCCGACCCCTACGCCGTGTCGGCGAAGAGCTCGTCCGGTCGGACCTTCCGCTCCGCGAGCCCGTCAACGACCGGCACGCTCACGTCGGTGTCGCTCCCACTCGAGGGGGTCACCTCCACGTGGGTGATGAGCTGGGTGGCGTTCTCCTCGTGGCAGGTCTCCGCCACCTGCACCTCGTACCCCTTCCCCTTGTGGCCGCTGTAGGTCACATCCGGGTCGTGGGGCGATTGCAGCGAGTCGGCGGACACCTGCTTCGGGTCCTTCAAGGCCACGGGCACCTTGCATTCCCCAGCATCGTCGTCATCGTCCCTGGGGTGCCCGTCCCGGTGTTTGCCCACATGGCACTGCTCCCGCAGCAGCCGCTCCAGCAGCCGGTACTCCTCCAGCTGGGCAGCAGTCGTGCCATGGAACCGGTCCACCAGCCGGTAGAGGTCCCGGGCACAGACCGAAAGGCGTCGCCGACCCTCCCCCGTGCGGGCGTCCTCGTAGTGGGTCGCCTCGTCTTCTTCCTTCAAATAGCGCCCTAGGAGGCCCTCCGGAACCCCAGGGCGAAGCTCTGGGTGCTCCCAGCGCAAGGCCCGCAGGAACAACCGCATCGTCTCACAGAACAGGCCCAGCCGGGTGAGTGTGGCGATGTTGCTCATGATGTGGGTGGAGTCCAGCCGTTGCTTTCCGGTGCGTATGCCCAGCGCCTGGATGATCCGGTCCGTGGTCTCCTGGAAAGCCAGCCGGCCACCGTCGTGCTGCATCAGGCGAACTCGGAAGTTGTGGAGGGTCTTCTGGGGCAGGTGGGTCTCCTCGATGTCCAGCCGCAGGGCGTGGTGCCAGAGCAGGTTGAACTCTAGTTGTTCCAGAGCTTCATCGTCGGTGAGGTTGAACATCTCTTTGAGGAGGTGGACCCCGAGGACGGTCTGCACCGCCACGCAGTACATGGGAGCAAAGCGCTCCTCGTCAATCAGGGGGAGCGCCTCGTTTCGGAAAACCTCGGCCCAACTTCTCTCCAGACGCTTAGCCTTCTTCGGCGTCACCAGGAACTGGGACTGCCAGAGGCTCTCTTGCGGGTCTCGTATTCGGAACATCCTCCCCTCCCTCGGCCAGGCGCTGCCCCAACGCCCTTTCCCCACATTATCCTCCCATTGCCCCCGGAGGACGAGGGGTTTTTACGAGGGAATCATGGTTGGCTCTTGCCGACGACATGGTCGGTCACGAATCGATTATGCCTGATGAACAAAATCTTGATTTGAACGAAATAGACCCGCTAGTCAATGCGATGGTACTGGGTGAGTTAGTGAATCGAACTGTAAAAGGCTCGAGTTTAATCGAAGGAATGGCAGAGTACATTATGATTGCTCGTCATGTATTTCAACAAAGGTTCTTGATGAACCAACTCGGTTAATGCTTAGCCTGCTTTCTTGAATTGTCTAACCTGTTCGTAGACCGCCGCTCAACTCTGGCCTCATGGCCGAGCTTGCCTTCCACTGCACCAAGCAGTCTGGGGCATTGTTTCAGGATACTTTGATTTCGAGACCACTTTCATCACTCCACCATTACGGTATAATGGCGATTACGAATAGCCAACCGCAGATTACGGTTGTCGCCGCACACGATTTTGAGGTACACAACAAATGTTCCAACCCGCCTCCAGCCGCGTTAGCTTCTCTGAAGTGGACTCCGGCGTTCTCAAACACTGGAAGGATGAGAACGTTTTCTCTCGCACCACTACAGAGCGGGAAGATGCCCCCTTATTCATGATGTTTGAAGGCCCGCCCACAGCCAACGGCAGCCCCGGCATCCATCACGTATTGGCCCGGGTTTTCAAGGACGTTATTTGTCGCCACCGGACCATGAAGGGGTTTCGGGTGATGCGCAAGGGTGGTTGGGACACCCACGGCTTGCCCGTCGAACTGGAGGTCGAGAAAAACCTGGGTCTTAAGAGTAAACGGGACATTGAAGACTACGGCATCGAGCAGTTCAACCAGAAATGCCGGGAAAGCGTTTTCCACTACTTGAAAGAGTGGGAGAACCTGACCGACCGCATCGGCTTCTGGGTGGATATGGAAGACCCTTACGTGACTTTGGAAAACAACTATATCGAGTCGGGTTGGTGGATTCTTAAAGAACTCTGGGACCGAGGCTTGCTGTACCGGGACATGCGGGGCACGCCCCACTGTCCGCGGTGCGTCACCAGCCTAAGTTCCCACGAAGTAGCCCTGGGTTACAAGGAAAATACCCCCGACCCGTCGGTGTTCGTCAAGTTCAGGGCGCTCCCTTCGAGCCTGCCAAATCCAATTAAGTGGGATTTAAGCGACAGCAGGTATCGAATTCTCGCGGACATGAACGCAGGCGAACCCTTTGAAGGCGACACATTTCTCTTAGCTTGGACCACCACACCATGGACGTTACCCGGCAACACGGCCTTGGCCGTGGATCCAGAAGCTGATTACTCGGTGGTGGAGCTGCCGGAAGAAGGGGGAACCGAACGCCTAATTTTGGCCACGGCTTTGGTGGAAGCCAACATTAAGCAAGAACACGTAGTCGTTGCCAAGATCAAGGGCGCTGAGCTAGTGGGCATCCTATACGAACCGTTGTACCGGCCAAGCGATTATGATACCGAAATTAGAAAGTTTGTACACGTAGATTTCCTACTCAACAGAGAAATGACCGAGCAGGAACAATTGAGTCATTCGCATGTCATCTTAGAAACGGTCACCGAATTCGCTCCACGCATAGTGGCTGCCGACTTTGTATCCATGGATGACGGCACCGGCATCGTCCACATGGCCCCGGCTTTCGGAGACGAAGACCTGTCCGTTGGCCGTGAGCAGGAATTAACATTCGTCCAACCTGTCGACCTTTTGGGCAACGTGACGGGAACTTACCCTTTCGCTGGGAAGTTCGTGAAAGACGCCGACGAAGACATTATGAAAGACCTGAAATCCCGTGGGCTATTGTTCCACCGGGACATATACCGTCACACCTACCCATTTTGCTGGCGCTGCGACACACCCCTGCTCTACTATGCCAAGAGTTCTTGGTACATTCGGACGACAGCGTCCAAGGACAAACTGGTCAGCGGCAACAGCACCATCAACTGGTACCCCGACTACATAAGAGAAGGCCGTTTCGGCGAGTGGCTCCGCAACAACGTGGACTGGGCAATCTCAAGGGAACGTTACTGGGGTACCCCCATACCCATCTGGGAATGCCAAAGCTGCCAGCACATGATATGCGCCGGTAGCGTCCAAGACCTAAAAAATTTAGTACCCGAAGAACAACGCGCCGCATTGGACGATTTAGACCTGCACCGACCGTATGTTGACGATATTCTGCTGGCCTGCCCAAACGCCTGCCGCGATGGTCAGATGAAGCGCATCCCCGAGGTGATGGACGCTTGGTTCGACTCGGGGGCCATGCCCTTCGCCCAAGAGCACGTCCTCAGTTTCGACGACGTCGATGAACTCGAGCGTCTTGGCCGCTTTCCCGCCGACTACATTTGCGAAGCCGTGGACCAGACCCGGGGCTGGTTCTACAGCCTGCACGCCCTTTCCACCTTGCTAAAGGGCCAGCCCTCTTACAAGAACGTTATCTGCTTGGGCTTGGTGTTGGATGAGAAAGGACACAAAATGAGCAAGCGTGTGGGCAACGTGGTGGAGCCCATAGGGGTGCTGGACGAAAACGGGGCCGACGCTCTGCGCTGGTACTTATTCACAGCGTCCCATCCGGGAGAGCCCCGTAGATTCTCCTCAAAACTGGTCAATGAAACCCTGAGGAGGGTGCTGCTGACCCTGTGGAACGTGTACTCCTTCTTCACCAACTATGCATCCATAGACAAGTTTCACCCGGACCAGAAACCCGAAGGCTGGAAGCCCGAAAACGAACTGGACCGTTGGATACTCTCCGAACTGAACACCCTCATTCAACAGGTGGATGGCTACTTGGAAGGCTACGACCCCACCAACGCTGGCCGCCGGATGCAGGAGTTCATCGACCAGCTTTCCAACTGGTATGTAAGGCGAAGCCGCCGCCGTTTCTGGAAAAGCGAGAACGACAGCGACAAGCTTTCTGGCTACATTACGCTGCACACCTGCCTGGTCACTTTGACCAAATTGATGGCGCCCTTGGCTCCCTTCGTGTCCGAAGAGCTTTACCAGAAGCTGGTCTGCTCCGTGTACCCGGACGCGCCCAACAGCGTCCACTTGGCCGAATTCCCAACCGCCGCCCCCTCCTTGGTGGACCAAGATTTGATGGAAGCCACCCAGATGGTCATGCGCATCTCCAGCATGGGGAGGGCCGCTCGTTCCAAGGCTGGTATCAAGGTCAGACAACCTTTAAATTCATTGAGAGTGTTGGTAAAGAGCGAAGTCGAAAAGCAGCGACTGGAACCCATGATGGCCCAGTTAATAGACGAGATAAATGTTAAAGGTGTGGCCATAGACGCTTCAAGCGGAGAGGAAGAAAGCGGTTTTTGGGAATGGGGAGTGTCCGCAAACCTGGACAAAATCGGACCGAAGTTCGGGGGTGTTACGCAGGTAGTAGCAAGTGCCCTGGCGGCGATGGAACCGAGACAAGTTGCGCTGTCCATCGACCATAATGGATGGGTAAAAGTGCCAGTCTCGGATGAGAGCATCTCACCCGTCCAGTTAGACTATGAGGATGTGGCCGTAACAAAGATTCCAAGGAATAGCGATTTTATAGGCGTGCAAGAAGGTCCTTACGCTGTAGCCGTCGAATCAGCGCTTACCCCGGAACTGGCCGAAGAGGGGTTGGCCCGAGAGTTGGTGCACCGCATTCAGAACCTGCGGCGGGCTGCTGATTTTGACGTCACCGACCGCATCGTCACCTACTACCAGGCTCCGGAAGAAATATTCAAGGTCATGAACGGCACCTTTGGCGAGTACATCCGAACGGAAACCCTCAGCGAGGAATTGGTCAGCAGCTCCCCGCAAGACGGCGCCCACTCCGAAACCTCAAAGGTGGATGGGGCCGAGGTCACCCTGGGAGTGCGGCGGGTTTAGGGCGGTTAATTTATGCCAGAGCTTCCGGAGGTCGAGGACACCAGACGCTACCTGGTCCAAGCAGGCTTGCTTGGGCGCACCTTCACCGGCGCAGATGTTGGCTGGGCCAAGACCGTTCAGACACCGTCGTTGGAAGACTTTGTATTGGGCCTCACCGGCGGGACAGTGCAAGAGGTAAGCCGCCGGGGCAAATACCTCTTGATTAAACTACGTAGGGGCGGTTCGCGAACCGCCCCTACGCTAATAGTCCATTTGGGCATGACCGGGGGGCTACGTGTTCAGCCATGTTCGCAACCGGCCCATCCTATGGTTCGCCACAAATTCTTCCTGGACGATAAATCCGAGTTGCGATTTCAAGACGGTCGCAAATTCGGCAAGTTGTGGCTGACCGACGACCCGGGAGACATCCTTCCTCCGCTGAGCCCGGACCCGTTGAGCGAAGAGTTCACGCCGAAGGTGTTGCGAGAAGGCCTAAAGAATCGCAACGCACCGGTAAAAGCGCTCCTGTTGGAGCAGTCCATCGTGTCCGGCATGGGCAACCTCTACGCCGACGAATCATTGTTTTTGTCGGGTATAAGCCCTCTGCGCCCGGCTTCAAAACTATCGCTCAAAGAGATCGCGCGGTTGAAAAACGCCATCGTTTCATCCCTGACGGCTGCTTTGGACATATACGATCAGAGTCGCGCCGAGCAGTGGCCGGACCCGCCCATGGGCCTGTCGACATGGTCGATCCCCAGAGAGAAAAACAGCGTATGCCCCACCTGCAACGGCCCGATTGCCGCCGTGCGGGTCCGCGCGAGAGGCACCTATTTCTGCCCAAAGTGCCAGAAGTAGTCCGATGCCCGGCAGTGGATGGGCCACTTGCTCGTCATTCATTACCAAGCCGTCACACCCATCTATTTCCATGGCTACTCCATAAGGGGGAACCTATTATGGCCCGAGTCCGCGGCCTCACCGAAGAAGAAGCGAGTCCCGAGGTTCGGGAGTTATTCCAGCAACAGAGACGAATTTTTGACGATGTGCTGAACACTACGCCAATTTTCGCCCCCAGACCGACAATTATGGAAGGCTCAACCGCCTTGGCTGCTGGCATAGATGCGTCGGGCTTGATCGAACTGTCGCTGAAGTACCTGGTTTACACCAAGACGGCCTGGATTAACGGTTGCCCATTTTGAATAGACATTAATGCGTCCAGGGCGGCGCAAGAGGACGGCTCACCGGAAAAACTGGCACAACTAGACTCTTACAAAACCAGCGGCCCTTTCAGCGCACGGGAGAAGCTGGCCTTGGAACTCGCCGAGCGTATGACCCACACCCGCAAGCGTGTTACCGATCGCTTCTTCATCAAACTCCAGGAGGAGTTCACTGACGAGGAGTTGGTGGCAATCGTCGCTTACGAGAACTTCCGGAGCAAGTTCAATCCCGTTTTCGGCATCGAGGCCAACGGATTGTGCCACTTGCCAGCCGTCCAATCGATGGCTGCGGCGGCCACCGAAAAATTCCACTAGAACCGAGATCAAAGCTTGAAAGCCGATCCCGCTTATCTGCCTCCGGTGAATGCTCGCCGATTTATGTAATTTAGAGCCAATATTAGAGGAAGCCAGAATGGAAGAAAATCCACCTGAATTATTAATGGTCTACACAACCAAGAACGGTCGCACCGGCAGCATGGTTGATCCCATCGAACGAGGCATCATCGAAGCTGGTGGAACGGTGGCCACCCGGCAGGTGGATGAAGTCCGGTGGGAAGAAATGTTGGCCGCAAAGGGAATTATCGTGGGAACGCCCGTCCGGTTCGGCGACGTGGACTGGGAGATCAAGCGGTTATTCGATGTAACGGCCTTCCAGGATTACCCGGGACCCTTACATGGCAAGGTCGGCGGCGCATTCGTCGGTGGCGGCAGACCCGGCAGCGGGGCGGAACTGTGCCTACTCAGTATGCTCCACATCCTGCTGAACCACGGCATGGTGATCCAGGGAACGCCCTGTCGACTCACTACGGCCCGGTGGTCCTCCGAGACACCAACGAAGAGGAAATGGAATCGGTGTGCAACGCATGGGGACGCCACTGGGCCGAATTAGTCCACCGCTTGTACGGCTCAGGCTGATAAGTCTTGGTTGATAATTCCATATAAGGCTAAGGTCTATAGATCAATAATCACATTCCGAACGTCAAAGACCAATTCACCGTTGCCCACCCTATGTCGGCAACCTTCCACTTGAATCTTATCGCCCGGCTTGAGACCAGACCTATCCAATTTCGATCTTTGTTCGGAACTTTAGATATTTTACCGAGCCCCGCCGGACGTACAACGACGCGACCCCGTATTCACCGTACGGCGTATAAGTGTTGACGGGGTCCACGACTGCATGAATCTCTCCCTGGAGAATTACGATTCTCCCTTGCTTGTCTGCTTCTGAAGCATCCGAGGGCAATCGCTCCCCAGTACAAATCGGGCATCTGGATTTCCTGTCTCTAGCGGTATTCATCGTTGAATAGAAAGTCTCCTTTTCCAAGTGAGTATGACACTACATTTCGACATAACGACCCCTAAAGCGCCGTACCGTAGACGTGGTCGGGGACGACAATGATGGCAGACCTCTTGTCGGTCACCATAGCTTGGTCGAATTCTTCCCAATTGGAATGCTCTTCCCCGGATGCAGCCCGGAAAACGTCACGGAGCGCCAAACGCAGTTCATCTGCCGGGGTGTTGTCGGCGGACAATATTTCGGCGCGGCCTTCCAAAACCACGAACCCCCACCAGTTCTCGTTTGACACCAAAAGAGAGCAACGAGGGTCCCTTTTGAGGTTCCAGTACTTGGAGCGGGTATCCGTGACGGTAAAGGCGACACCGTCGCGGTACGGACCGCAGCTGATAATGCTCAATTGGACGGCCCCATTTTTCCTGAACGTGGTAACCACACCCCGGTGGGTCTGAGTCAAAAATTCCCTGGTCTTATCAGATAGCATCTGGTCTCCTTTCTAGGTTTTGCGTTAAATCTGCAATACGAACGTAAATTCGGCGTCCCCAAGACCCTTATCTCCCCACCTGGCGACGAACTGAAAGACGCCGCCAAAGGCAATGCCCCATCCCAGGATCAGTGTTAAGAAGACTCGAAGTCTATTTCCCACAGGTCATAGTTCGAGTGGGTCATAGCGAGGCTGGCGTAAACGCTCTGAGCACGCTTGTTGTCCCGGTCCACGTACAACTTCAAACCTTGTACGCCGCGTTTCTCCTTGGCTTCCGCTGTGACGAAGCTGTGAAGCGTACGGTAGACGCCATTGCGCCTGTGTTCTGCGTCGACGTATACGCTTTGTATCCACCAATAAGTGCTGTTTCGCCAATCGCTCCACTCGGTAGTAATCATTAGCTGTCCCACCACTTGGCCATCGACCTCGGCGACGCAATAAAAACCCAGACCATGGCGCTGAAACATTGCAGCCACGCCGCTGCGCAATTGGTCCATGTCCAACGCTTTCCCCTCAGTTTCCAGAGCCATCGCGGCGTTGAACCGGACGATGGTTTCCAAGTCCTCGGGCACCGCTCTACGCACTCTAATTTCGCTGCTTCCACCTTGGGTCATGGCCGCTCCCTATTATTTGTACGTGAGTAGATTGCTAAACGCCAATAGCCCAAAATTCACCAGCCAAAGTCCCCCTTTCGTAAAGGGGGATTTAGGGGGATTCTGACCAGGCCCCACAACCAAAATGTTCCAAGAATCTACCTCATGCCCTCACGACGTAATAACGAATGTCGAGCCTTGGGCGTCTTTCTGGACCTCAATACGGACGGGGAATGCGTCTTTTAGCTCATCCAAATGGGTAATGACTATAATCTTGTCGAAGTCGTCTTGAATTGCGCCTATAACGTCCAGTATCCTCTCCCGGCCCACAGCGTCCTGGGTGCCGAAGCCCTCGTCAATGAACAGTATTGGCATCGGCGCACCCATTCTTTGGGCCAACACCTTGGACAGAGCGATGCGTAGTGCCAGATTCACCCGGAATGCCTCTCCGCCGCTGTACATCTCGTAGCTGCGCGGGCCCAGCTCATCGCTGACCTGAATTTCCAGGGTCTCTATGGGCTCACCCCGCCCGGAGCGTCGCTCCCTCTGGGTTTCCAGCCGAAGGTACGTCCGGTTATCCGTCATGCGGCCCAACAGGTTGTTCGCTTCTTCCTCCAGCCTGGGTACCACCGTCTCGATCAACATCGCCTGAACGCCTTGGCGGCCAAATGCGCTGACCAGTTCTTGATAAAGGCTCTGCTCCTCTTGCATACCAGTCAGGCGCTTTGATTCCACGGCGATCTCGGCCTTTAGGCCGGCCAGCCGGTTCACTCGCTCCTCTATGAGAACTTTACGGGCGCTGAATTGTTCTCTTCGGGTCTCCAGGTTCCTCTGGGAAGTCTCTGCTTCGTCCAGAGTAGTGCGAAGCTGCGGCAGATCTTGCACCGCTTCTTTATCCATCTTGAGCCGCTCTTCTTGACGCTCCAACTCGGTTCGCCGCCGCTGGAGCATCTCCTGGGTCTGAAGCGCGGATTCCTGTTGACGTGGCATGTTGGATACGGCGTCGGAGAGTTGCACTGCCTTTTCAGCGAAGGATTGCAACTCTTGAGCTTGACGATAAGCCTTGCTCCGCTCTCCCTCATCGTAGCCGATGCCCGCTATTTCGGCCTGTACACCCTTGAGTTGAGCGTGTTCCTGAGCGGCGAATTCGCCCGATGCCAGAGACGCCGTCACCTCGGCCAGTTGGACTCGCGCTCCGTCGAGTTCTTCTTGAGCCTGCTGCGCTTCCCCTATTTGCCGTTCTAGGTCGCTTGATTTCAGTTCCGCCCTGCGCCGGGATTCGCTGGTCTTCTTTTCGCGTTGCTCCAATGACCGCTCCAAGCCAGCGCCTTCTTCGGTCAGTTGCTTTAGTTGGGCATCGTTTAGCCGGTACAAACGCAGCTTTTCCGCAATGTCGGCTTGGTAGATTTCCGCCAAACGGTCGCAACCGTCTTCCCCCAGAGACGTCTGGCACAGAGGACAGACCGCTTGCCGGTGACCGGTGCTATGCAACAGGTTTAGCTTGGACCGTAACTCATGCCCTTCCGACTTATATCGCTCAGCCACACTCTGGGCCTGGCCGATCCGGGTGGAAAGGGTTTGATGGAGCTCTCTGGACACTAAAATGTCCCGCTCTTCCTCGACCAACGACACCAGGCTCTTTATCGTCTGCTCTCGTTGCACCGCCAGATCGACCGCCGAATTGGCCTTTGGAGGCAATTCAATTTCTACTTTCAAGCGTAAATGTTCGGATTGGACTTCCAACCGCGACCTGAGGCCATCTATGACCCGGACCAATTCTTGTTTCCCAACCGTCAATCGGTCAAATGTTTCACGGACCGCTTCAAGGGAGTTTAATTTCTGCCGGGCCTGCTCCAACACTTCCGCACCCCGGCGGATTTCATCGCCTTGAAGAATCAGTTCCTGCAATTTCTGGATGCTCGCTTGGGTGTTGACCCAAGCGGCCTCCAGTTGAGTTATTTCTTGGCGCAATTCCGCTATGCTCTGCGCCACCTCCTCCAACTGGCTGAACCGGCGCTCCAACTCTAAAACCCGGCTCCGCATCTCGGTGGACGCCAGCACCTTTTCCTTCAACTGTTTGTCGACACCTGCGAGATTTTCTTCTACTTCCAATAGCTCTGGAGCGGGGTCGCCTATCTCTTCGACCTGTCGTCGCATGACATCCAGGGCGCTTTCCCGCCCCCGGAGGCCCTCTGCGGTTTGGGAGAGCTTCGATTTCGCAATATCCTGGAGCCGGTCGTAAAGCTCCAAGCCCAAAATTTTCGACAGGACCGCCTTGCGCTCGGAAGGGGTCTTGTTGGTGAACTCGTCCGCTCGCCCTTGTAGCAGGAAGGCCGAGTTGGTGAAAGTGTCGTAGTCCATGCCTAGAAGCTGGTCAATTTTAGCCTGGGTTTCCCTGACCGAGTTTCCGGGAATCGGCGTTGGACCAGCATCGGAGATTACTTGAAGTTGAAGGTCGGTGGAACCCTGGCGGCGCTTGCCTCCAGCCCGGGCGTGGGACCTGGCAACGCGGTGGTGGACGCCCCGGGAGGAAAAATCCAACTCCACGCTACATTCGTCGGCACCGTAAGAAATCAGTCCGTCCTGGCTTTTGCCCCGGGCCTTGCCCCACAAAGACCAGGTTATGGCATCTAGTAATGCCGACTTGCCATGGCCGTTTTGGCCGCACAAGCAAGCGACGTGGATGCCAGCAAAATCCAGGGTGGGGACATTTTCGCGGTAGCTGAGGAAGTTCTTCAGGCGGAGGCTTAGGGGTATCAACGCACGGCTCCAGTGCCAGCTTGTGTAGCCCGGCCAGCTTGCCTAGCACTAGAAGAAGTCAAAAATAAGACGGAAGGGGCATCGAAGCCACCCCAACTCGGTCCCATCGCCTTCATTCCTCCCCCCAGGCCTAGCTTCGATTCATTTCGGCAATATTTTAGCACAGCGGTGGGCTTCCCGTGCCAGGAGAGTTCTTTGCAATTGGGCGTGACACCACTCACGACTTTGTGGAAATCCCCCTGTATCCCCCTTTATCAAAGGGGGACTGTTCCTCTGATAGTGGAACGAGGGAGCCAGTAGCCCTCCTTTCGTAAAGGGGGGTTGGGGGGATTTTCTTCGCCATCGATCTTCAAAATTAATTTGGACTACAAATACCAGGAGCAGCGATTTATTCATCAAGCTTTACCTAGCAGGGAAGGGCAATTTAACTAATATTACCCAACCACGTTGATACAGCGCCCTTCATGTATATTGGATAGCAGATTAACGGGAACTCTTCTCCATAAGTCCACACGAGGAGATACTTGATTGGCCCAAGTCAACCCGCCGCATCCTAATGAACATTCACCAGAAACCCACCTTGCCCCGATCATCGAGGTGGTGGACCTCTGCAAGAGCTACGGCAGCATTCAAGCGGTAAACGGCGTTTCCTTCAGCATTGCAACGGGTGAAGTGTTCGGCATTCTTGGCCCCAACGGGGCTGGTAAGACCACCACTGTGGAAATCCTGGAGGCTATGCGGGAACCCGACAGCGGCATCGCCCGTATTTCCGGAATCGACATTCGGGAAAATCCACGGGCGGTCAAGTCAATAATCGGCATCCAACTTCAGGCCACTGCCTTTTTCGACCGGCTTACCCTGGCCGAAATCATCCAGGTCTTCGCCAGCATTTATCACAAACGGGTTGACCCCTTGGCTTTGCTACGCCAAGTGGAATTGGAGGACCGGGCAAAGTCGATGTTCAATGCCCTGTCCGGTGGCCAAAAGCAACGGTTCTCGGTGGCCACAACCCTGGTCAACGACCCGCTCGTCCTTTTCTTGGACGAACCTACCACCGGTCTTGACCCCCAGGCGCGGCGTCACATGTGGGACCTGGTCAAGGAGTTCAAGTCCCAGGGAAAAACAGTGTTGCTCACCACCCACTACATGGAAGAAGCCGAGGAATTATGCGACCGGGTAGCCATCATGGACCAAGGAGAAATAGTGGCTTTGGACTCTCCCGATAAGCTGATCGACGAACTGTTGTCCAGTGGTTTTCACAAAGAACGGGCGGAAAAAGCCGCCAACTTGGAGGACGTTTTTCTGGAACTCACAGGCCACGACTTGCGGGACGCATGAACTGGCAAACCAACACCACTTGGGTTTTAACTCTAGCCTCGCTGAAAATGTGGTACCGGGACAAGCAGGCGATATTCTGGACCTTCTTCCTGCCTCTGGTGTTGATGGTAATATTCGGCGTGCTCAATTTTGGAGACTTTGGTTCGGTACAGTTGGGCGTGGTCGACCAAGCCCGTACCCCGGCGTCTCGCAGCATGATCAGCAGCCTGGAGAATGCCGAGGCAGTATCCCTTTTTCACCAGTCTGCCAGTGGCGATGCGCGAGTTGCGATTCTCGAAGAAGAAGAGCTGGCGTTGGAGGACGGAGACCGAGATTTAGTGGTAGTAATTCCGCCCGATTTTGGCCAGCCCGGTGGCCCGGTAACGGTGGAAGTCCTGTTCGACGTTAGCCAAAACCGGGAGGTGCAGATCGGCCAGACGGTTGTTCGCCAGATTCTCGACGAAATGACCTTCGCCTTGAATGAAGTGCCCTTCCGATTCGGCATCACAACCCGACCGGTGTTCAACCGTGACCTGCGTTTTATCGACTTTCTCATGCCCGGCCTAGTCGCCATGTCGATTATGCAAATGGGCCTGTTCAGCGTGGCCTTCACGTTTGTGCAGCTAAAGAACCGGGGAATCTTGCGTAGGTTGCTGGCCACGCCGGTGCACCCAGCAAGTTTTTTGTTTGGCCAGGTAGTGACCCGTTTGTCGGTATCTGTTCTTCAAACCCTGGTGCTGATTGCGGTGGCGGTATTCCTCTTCGACGTTGAAATTGTCGGCAACATTGCGTCGATACTGCTGCTGGCCCTCATTGGCGGAGGCGTTTTCGTCAGCATGGGTTTCGCAATCTCCGGTTGGGCCAAAAACGAGGAGGTGGCCGCCCCCATAGCCAACGTCGTTGCCCTGCCCATGATGTTTTTGTCCATGGGTTTCGCAATCTCCGGTTGGGCCAAAAACGAGGAGGTGGCCGCCCCCATAGCCAACGTCGTTGGGGTGTTCTTCCCCCGCAGCGCAATGCCGGACATCCTGGAATCAATCACCGATTTTCTGCCCCTGACCTACCTAATCGACGCATTGCGAAACGTGTCCACCGATGGAGAAGCGCTGTGGTCCCAAGGCTGGAGCCTGCTGGGTTTGGGCGTGTGGCTGCTTATTACTTTTGTAGTGGCGGTGCGTTTGTTCAAGTGGGAGTAGCTAAATCCCAGCCAAATAGGCACCGGTTTGGCAATCGAGACGATCATCATGACTTAGGAAATTTGCTTTGTATGTACTCTACCAAGGCGTCTCTGGAATCTGGAGATTCTAGGTAAAACCGCCAAATATGTGCGCACCAAGTGTCCCCGTAGAAATGACCCTCGATTTCTATACCTGTTGTACCCGGTCTTCCCCTACAAATAGTGCCCCAAAGCGTTGTGCTACGGTCACCTCGAACACCCGGCAGCAAACACTCTTTGAACTTTCCATCTTTAGGGAAAAGAAGTCGCTGGTCGGTTATTCCAAATCTGGCTTTCGAGCTCATTCGCAGACCGAAAAAAGAGCGACCCTTGACTGTAATGGGTACATCAAGCAATACCCTCTCGCCAAGGTAGAGGTCAAAGTTGTCCATGTAAAACTGCGTCGACTCTTTTGCAGCGCCAAAAACTGCGTGTAATTGATCCAATAACGACGGGTTTGGGCTATGTACCGTGGGTGCGACCTGTGGCAAGCCAAGCGGGCGTTCTGGCAGGGGGGAGGGCCGGTTATGTTGTCGGCCTTTCGAACCGGCCAGACCAATACTTGCCAAATCTGCGGTTCTCCCAAGAGGTCGAACACGAACTCCACAACTCCAGCGGTATCACCCCGGCTAGACATTCCTTCGGGTTGCGAGCGGTCGTTGGGGTTCCAAAACCATAGCTCTATCCTGTATGAATCTTCTCTTTGTTCTGAACTCTTTTCGGCCCAGGCTACTTCGTCCCAAGCTAGCCTCTCTTTGTACCCATCTTGATCTTGGCTAGCCATTTGGATCGACTTGAGCAAGGCTTGATCAATTGAGATATACCCAGGTGCCTCTCCAGTTAGCTCAAAGCCATCTTGCTTTGGCATTCGTCACCCCTAGTAATTACTGCCCAAACCCGTGGACAGCCGAGATGGTTGTGTGATTTTTCACAATCTTACCACAGAGTCACAATTCATCAGAGCTTTGACCCTTGCCGTGCCATAAACCTAAAATCGAGATACACTAACATCACGAAAACTAGTTGAGCAGGGCCCTGACCATAAAGAACAGCGACTATTAGGAACAATAATGTTTGACAATTTAACCGACAAGCTCAGCGGAATATTCCAGAAGTTGACTAGCAAGGGCCGGTTGACCGAAAAGGACATCGAAGAAGCCTTGGGGTTAGTCCGCCGTTCGCTGCTGGAAGCCGACGTGAACTTCCGCGTGGCCCGGGACTTCGTGGCTGCTGTGAAGGAGCGATCATTGGGCTTCGACGTTATGGAAGCGCTGAATCCCGGCCAGCAGGTGATTAAAGTAGTCCACGAAGAGCTAACTTCCCTCCTTTCCAGCGGCAACCACCGTCTGGTCCCGTCAAGTCAACCGCCCAGCGTATTGATGCTGGTAGGATTGCAAGGTTCAGGCAAGACCACAACCGCCGCCAAGCTGGCCTTGGACTTACGGCGACAGGGGCACCGCTCATTGCTGGTGGCGGCCGATCTTCGCCGTCCGGCTGCTATTTTGCAACTGGAAACCCTGGGTAAACAATTGGACATTCCCGTTTACACGGAAGACCCTCAGTCGTCCACCCCGGCAAAGGTCGCCAAAGGGGGAGTCAAGCGGGCAACGGAGCTTGGCCTCACCTGGACCATCGTCGATACCGGAGGGCGCCTGCACATCGACGACGAGATGATGCAGGAAATGGAAGACGTAAAATCTGCGGTTTCCCCCCAAGAGATCCTCTTGGTGGTGGACTCCATGACCGGTCAGGACGCAGTCACCGCCGCCGATGAGTTTCACAAGCGGGTGAACCTCACCGGCCTGATTATGACCAAGATGGACGGCGACGCCCGAGGCGGCGCAGCACTGTCGGTGACCAGGGTGACCGGGGTGCCCATAAAGTACGTGGGCATGGGCGAACGTCCCGACGCATTGGAGCAGTTCCATCCCGACCGCATGGCTTCCCGCATTCTGGCCATGGGCGACGTTTTGACCCTTATCGAAAAAGCTCAGGAAGTGGTGGACGAGAAGCAGGCAAAAGAGATGGAGCGCAAGTTCCGTCAGGCCACCTTCGACCTTGAGGACTTCTTGCAGCAAATCCAGAGCGTGAAGAAAATGGGAACGCTGAGCCAGGTGATGGAAATGATCCCTGGGATGAACCAACTGACCAAGAAACTTCCCGCTGGCGCTTTAGAAGACGATGGTCAAATTAAGCGTATTGAGGCGATCATCCGTTCAATGACTCCTGAGGAGCGGCACAAACCCGAGATACTCAACGGCAGCCGACGCCGGCGCATCGCACAGGGAAGCGGCACGACGCCTCAAGACATCAACCAACTGCTGAACCAGTTCCGGCAGACCCAAAAAATGGTCCGTCAGCTAACCAAGTCCCGCAACCCCAAAGCCTTGATGAACATGTTCAAGTAAATGGGAACCTACGCCTAGATGGTACCCTACGCCGCTCCGCTGCGCATCGCAGCGAACAAGTACAACGTGGCGTAGGTGCGCCAGGGTGACCAGCGTTGGGCGAACTCATCAACTTGAGCGTCATTGACCTCCGATCCACTAAAGTAGACCCGGGAGACCACCCGGCGCAGGGCAAGGTCTCCCAACGGTAGAGCATCGGGCCTGCCTAGTGCCCTGATCAAGACCCATTGGGCGGTCCAGATCCCAACGCCTCTTAACGCCACCATCTTCAGTACAACTTCCTCATCGGACATCCGGTGCAACGACTCGAAGCCATCGGGAGCAAAGTCCAGAGACGCCTCGGATATTCCCTTCACGTACTCCGCCTTGCGTTGGCTCAGTTTCATGGCCCGCAATTGCTCAACGGATAATGCGCCTAGGGTATTGGGACGGGGAAAAGCGTAAAAGTCCTGACCTTCGAATGTTTGCCTGGGGCCATGAGTTTCGATAATCAGCGTCCGGATGATCCGGGCGACATTGGTGGCGATCTGCTGGCCCACTATCGCTAAAACCAATGATTCGTACACCGTGGCGGTATGGGGCAGGTGCAATCCGTGAAACTGGTTCACGATTGACAGAAGGGCAGCATCTTCTTTCACCGCTTCATAGAAGGGCGCCAAGTCCTGTCCCGTGCCCAGTAGCCAGGCCACTTGCCCCGCTGCCAACTCGATATCCTCGGGACGCAAGTGATCGGCTTGCAAATCCACCACCAACTCTGGTTCCTCCACGCTGCCCACCGACCGCACAGTCGCCAA
This sequence comes from Dehalococcoidia bacterium, assembly GCA_963665155.2. Classification (GTDB taxonomy): domain Bacteria; phylum Chloroflexota; class Dehalococcoidia; order Lucifugimonadales; family UBA3495; genus UBA1141. The sequence continues at coordinate 1,819,408 of OY761986.2, forward strand.
GACTAATCTCCCTTCCACGTCCAGCAACCGCCGGTACACCCCGTCGGTCAGGGAGTCCGAACCGTAGCGTCCTTGGAAGTAGGTGTGGTAGCCAGCAGTCAGATCGAAATCGAAGGGGGCCACCGGCTTGATGGTGGTTACAGCCTTGTCCATAAAAAAATGTCCTTCACTGGGAAAACCCTCAGATTGGCCCTATCCGGTCTGGAATTAGGTGGCGTTTTCTCCGATACGAAAATGAAAGTCGATCAGTCCCGAACGCCTTTTAACAAAGCTGTTGCCATAGTGGTGTAGGTCGTGCCTGCAGGGCCAAAATGGGTCTGTATAAACCCCACGGACTCAACCAACCACGGTTCCGTCGCTCCGATGTCCTGGCCGGACATTACCAAGGAGATGCTCCGACGGGTCCGGTCCGAGATATTCTCCCGCACCCTCCCCAGAGTCAAATGTGGGTTAAATGACCTTCGGTCTTTGGGAAAACCAACTCTACCAACTCCTTCTCGGTTGCTTCCTGAAGCTCCGTTAGACGGGCCATATCCCCTGCCACTCCGGCCCACAAGACTCGCGGTTTATTCTGATTGGGGAACATCCCCAACCCGGACAAACCTATCCGGAATGGCAATATCTGTGCCGCCGCCCGCCCCATTGATTCAGCGACAACGGATGCTTTGCTGGGGTCGATATCCACCGGACGCCCTCAGTAAGCTTGCTGCTCAATGCCTCCATAACATCCGACAACACCAGCTTGTCAGGCGGAGGAATCGGCGCGGCTATGAACACTCTTATGGCTTTTTCTGACGGGTTGGCGGGCGATTAACTCACGGAGAAAGCTCCAGGCGCAAGCTCTGCAGCCGATCGTACCAATGAGCCAAGTCGTCCAGAGAATACTTTGCATTGGCCGGACTGGGGTTGGGGAGCACGAACACCAAGGTGTGTCCAATCTTTCGCTCTTGCAACCCCAAGTCCAGTTTTCCCTCAACCCCTTCAGCATTCTTCAGGTACGCCCGGTAGCCCATCATGCCGTGGAAGGCGGCAATTCTGGGTTGGTAGCGGAGCAATTTTTCTTTCAGGACGGGCGACCAACTACGATAGTCCGCTGCCTTTAGCCCAGAACCTTGCCTGGTGGGCCGCTTTACCACATCGGTGAATCCTATTCCATCGTGGAGCAGGGCGGCGTCATCCTCCGGCCCAGCCTCTCGGTCTATCAATTTGGACTTGCTTAAGGCGGCCCAGAACCGGTTTCTGGGATTAGCGAAATAGTGTCCGACCTCAACGGAGTACACCGAAGGGTTCAGGCCTACAAAAACGATGTCCAACCCTTCTTGTAAGTGATCGGGGAGTGTCTCGAAATCTTCCAAAACCCGTGAACCCCTTCTGGCAAAATTTTGGCGGCTTCTATATGGTCGCCCCCATCCCTTCAGCGAGTTCAGGACGGGCCTAGCCTTCCCCCGAAATGGGGGAAGGGGCCAATCCGATCTCAGGCCGCCCTGCCTGATCAAAACTATATGCCCAGAAGCCTCGCTGCGTTGCCAGCCAATATCGCCTCTTTGTCCGCCTGTTTCAGGTTTGCCTCGTCTATGTAATTGAGGAGACGTTTCGGCTGAATCAACGGGTAATCGGTGCCGAAGAGAATTTTCTCCGCGCCGATGAGGCCGACGACTGTAGGCAGAACATCCGGGCGGTACAAAAATGGCGATACCGCAGTATCGAAGTAAACGTTTTTTATCACTTCCGGCACCTCGGGCATAAGAGCGTAGAAGGGCAAGCCGCCACCCCAATGAGCGCAAATTATTGTGTTGTCTGGGAAATTCTCAATGAACCGGTATAGCTTATCCGGCGTAGTATGGCCCTTTCCAGGGTATTGATGCCCCACCGGCTCCGAAGAATGAATCACCAATGGCATGCCGAATCGCCGGGCCGCATCCATGATAGGCGCCATTAAAGCTTTATCTGTTATGTCAAACGCTTGGGAGTCAGGATGGAGTTCGCCGATACCTACCGCTCCCGCTAGGGCGCAGCGCTCTATCTCCATCACCGCAGCATCGCCCCATGAAGGGTTCACCGAGCAAAAGGCGCTCAACCTGTCCGCATGGGATAACGCTGATTCGATTAGATAATCATTGGCTTCTCTGGAAACGTCCTCGCCAGCCCAGCCAAATCCCATGATCACGGCTTTGGAAACGCCACCCTCGTCCATTGCAGCCAGCAAATCAGTCGCCGTGGCCATTCGAGCATTTGGATTAGCGAAGAGGTCGGCGAACGTGGCGTCTTGATCAAGCAGGGAGGACCGGCGATTGCGAAAATCCGGAGGCAACACATGACAGTGGGCATCGATCAACAAGAGTGAATCCTACTAATACCGTCCAAGTAAACCCGCTCCCTCTCGGCCTTCCAACCGGTCTTGATTACACTTTTACTAACACGACCCTAAGTACGGCCCTCGCCATTCACCCAAGCGGTCGGCTTGCGGCCTCATAGGTTGATATTGGTTATAGCGACGCAATTATAGGTTCGATATACTTAGATTGCCACTATGTATCTTGGACACACAAGCTAGACACTCAAGCAAACTGGGCTTATAATTTTGGCGCTAATCCCCACCTGCGTTGAACCCCTGTGTCGCCCGAATATCAGGCAGCGTGGGTTAATTTATTCGCTTGGAGGACTCAAGTTGGCGGCAACCGCCACTGGCAATAACACCCGAAGAAACGGAGCAAGAGGACTCTCAAACAAGGCCAAAGACGATGTGTCGGACCTGCAGGCCATTGCCCTAGAGTTGCGCCGGGATATTATCCAGACCATATTCACCGCAGGCAGTGGTCATCCGGGAGGTTCCCTCTCGGAGTTGGATATCTTGGTTTCCTTATATTTTCGCATGATGCGTCACGACTCGGCAGACCCCGGCTGGGCCGATCGCGATCGTTTAGTCCTGAGCAAAGGCCATGCGTCTCCCGGCCTTTACTGCGTCCTGGCCAAAGCCGGATACATTGATCACGAGGAGTTGTCCACCTTCCGCAAGTTGGACAGTCGGCTTCAAGGGCACGCCCATCCGATGACCCCCGGCGTAGAAATGAATTCCGGTTCTCTGGGCATGGGGCTCTCTTTTGCCTTGGGATGCGCATTGGCAGCCAAGTTGGACAATAGAGACTCGCTGGTTTACGCCATTCTAGGAGACGGCGAGTGCGACGAGGGAGAAGTTTGGGAAGCTGCCATGTCAGCGGTGCACCACAACGCCAGCAATCTCATTGCCATTGTCGACAGGAACCGGATACAAAATGACCGGTTCACCGAGCAGGCAATGAACTTGGAGCCATTCCCGCAAAAGTGGAGGGCTTTCGGATGGCGGGTTATTGAAACCGACGGCCATGATTACCCTTCGCTGCTCTCGGCCATAAGTCGCGCCGGTCAACGGCGCACCCGTCCCACAGTAATCATTGCCCACACGGTTAAGGGAAAAGGCGTCAGCTTCATGGAGAACAACCCCGGCTTCCATGGCCGCGCTCCCAACAAAGACGAGTTCGAGCAAGCTATGAAGGAGTTGGCCTGATGGTTGCCCAGAGAGAAATGGCCTCAACCCGGGAAACCTATGGCCGCACGTTGCTGGAATTAGCTGATACGTTTCCGGACTTAGTCGTATTGGGTGGCGACCTCAACGTATCGGTGTTTACCCATTTGTGGCGGGACCAATACCCCGACCGATTCTTTGACTTCGGCCCTGCAGAACAAAACATGGTTGGTGTTGGGGCGGGACTAGCCGCTTCGGGCAAGATACCATTTGTTAGCACTTTTGCCGTATTCGGCGTCGGCCGTCCCTTCGACCAGTTGCGGGTGCTGGTGGCCCAGTCTCACCTGAACCTGAAATTGGTTTGCACACATGCTGGCATTATGACCGGCGAAGATGGGATGTCGGCACACGGCATTGAAGACCTGGCCTTGGCCTGCTCTCTGGCCGGATTTACCGTGGTAGTCCCAGCCGACTCACCTGAAACCGCCCAAGCGGTTCGTGCCGCAGCGGAAACCGACGGACCTTTTTACATCCGACTGTCCCGGGCCGCAACGCCGGTTATCCACGACGGTTCTTACAAGTTCGAAGTCGGCCGGGCTGAAACTTTGCGACAGGGCCAAGACTTAACCATCATAGCCACTGGTGTCATGACATCGGTCGCGCTGGATGCCGCTGAGCTGCTCGCTCAATCGGGAGTGCAGGCGCGAGTTTTGCACATGGGCACCATGAAACCCACCGACGAAGCGGCAATAATTGCCGCCGCACGGGAAACCGGAGCAATAGTCACCGCAGAAGAGCACTACATCCACGGCGGCTTGGGAAGCATCGTCGGTCAAGTGGTTGGACGTCACCATCCCGTACCTCTGGAGATGGTGGCGCTTCAAGGTTACGCTGTATCTGGTAAGGCTGAAGAACTAATGGTCAGGTGTGGCCTCAGCCCGGAGCACGTGCGTGCCGCTGCCGATGCGGTTCTTAGCCGGAAAAAGGCCTGAGCCGCGAATTCAAGGACTTGGGCGAAAGGCCCTGAAGTTGGACCACAGCCTAATTAATCTAGCTGCGCCCGAGTTCACCCTAGCCGACGCTGACGGGCAATTTCTCTCCTTAAGCGATTTTCGTGGCCGGACGGTGGTTCTCGTTTTCCTCCGCCACTTTGCTTGACTACCTTGACGGGAGCACTTGTCGCAGTTGCGGCAAAAGTACAGCGAAATCAAGGCAATGGGCGCCACTGTCCTCGCCGTGTCGTTTGAGCCTCGAGACCGGTTGTTCCAGTTGTCCCGTCTGTTACAACTTCCCTTCCCGTTGTTGTCGGACCAGGAAATGGATGTCTACCTTGCCTACGGTCTTCAACGAGGCGATTTGCGCCACATCTTCAGCCTCAAAACTATCCTGACCTACCTCAAACTCCTAGCCAAAGGCCGAATGTACCAATTTCGCCGTAGCGACATGCGCCAGCTTGGCGGGGATTTCGTCATCGACCCAGAAGGTGTAATACGGTATCAATACCGCAGCACCGCCCCCAACGACCGGCCATCGGTGGCTGAGTTGATGCGGGTAGCCGGCGAAATTTAGACGAACCCGAATCGCGCCAGCCTCGCGCTCCCGGCTAAAACTCTTTCGCTGCGGGTAAGTAGCCTTACTGTCGTTTGCTGCTGGTGGCACAATGGCCTCCGTTGCTATCGTGTCTCCCACATGACCGACCCTAGGCCAATCTCGCTCGGTGGCCATACCCTGAATGTGTCGACACCAACTTAGACAAAACCACACCAACAGGGTCAAAATGGCAAAACTGAGCCACAGCGAAACTGTGCTACGGTCGGTATTGATAGTCGTTTGGGAGGCGAAATGGAAATTGCGTGGTTCATTATCGGTCTTGCGGCCGGGGCCGTGTTGGCTTGGCTGGCGCTACGGTTAAAAACCGCCGTCGGCAGCGCCAAACTTGAAGCCAAGCTAGAGGCCGCCGGAGAAAAGGCTCGTGATTTTCAGAAGCTTCGAGAAGATACGGACGCCGGTCTTCGTCAAACCTTTGAGGCTTTGGCCGCCGAATCTTTGCGGGGCAACAACTCGGCATTTCTCCAACTTGCCCAGCAGAGCCTGGAGACGCGCATGACTCAGGCCAATGCCGACCTAGACCTGAGAAAACAGGCGGTAGAGCAGTTGGTCAAACCGTTAAAAGAAAAGCTGGACTCTATCGAGCGGGAGCGTCGAATAGCATACGGTGGATTTGAGCAGATGGCCAAGTCTATGGCCTCTGGACAACAATTGCTAGCCAGGGAAACAAGCAACCTGGCATCGGCATTGAAAACGCCCCATGTCAGGGGTCGCTGGGGAGAATCGACTCTGCGCCGTGTGGCCGAACTGACCGGGATGGTTGACCGCTGCGATTTTATGGAACAGGTAACTTTGGAATCCGAAACGGGCGCCAAGCGACCCGATATGATCGTTTACTTGCCCAACGACCGGCAGGTCGTGGTGGATGCCAAGGCACCATTGGACGCCTACTTGGAGTCCCTGGAAGCCAGTACGGAAGAAGGCCGACAAGTAGCCCTCAAGCGCCATGCCAAGCAGGTGCGAGACCGGTACCGGGAGTTGGCCGCCAAATCCTATTGGTCGGCATTGGGCCACACGCCTGAGTTCGTAGTGCTGTTCCTTCCCGGCGAGCCTTTCATGGCTGCGGCCTTACAGGAAGACCCGAAGCTCCTGGAAGACGCCATGAGCGACAAGGTCGTACTGGCGAGTCCCTCCACCCTGTTTTCCTTGCTCTGCGCGGTTGGTCAGGGTTGGAAACAGGAACAACTGGCGGAAAACTCAAGGCAGATAAGCCAAATGGGGCGAGAAGTGCATGACCGCATCGCCGACTGGGCCGGTCATCTGGAAAAACTGCGTACTGCCCTGGTTAGGTGTGTTGCTGCCTTCAACGATAGCATGGGTTCGCTGGAAGGCCGCGTTCTGGTGTCTGCCAGGAGGATGAAAGATTTAGGTGTAACCAGCGACAAAGAAATACCGGGGCTACCACCGGTGGATTTAAATCTCCGAGAGTCGGTTCTGCGAGATGGAGAAACCCTAGGCTTGCATTTCGAGGGCAACAATAGCGCTGGTAATCAAAGCAAGATTGCGACAGACGACGGTCAGTGATTATTGGCCTCGTCGTCCATGCCTTCATCGCTAAATACGATGGTTTCCCTGCCCTGGAACACATGCACGACGAAGCCTTCCCGGGATATGCCCACGGCGTCCACCATATCCTCGTCCACCGTGTCGATGATCTCCTGGATAGCATCTTGGGTTAGGCTTTCGTCCACCGCCAATGCTAGATGCACCACTCCGTTGGCGAAATGGATGTCTATGCGGCCCACCGGGCGATCGTCCTCCCTGATGGTATAGGCCTCCGAGTACGGCGTTCTGACCTCACGCTCGAAGCTAAAATCCGGCACAGCCTGCCTCCTCTACTCTCGGACCTGACCGTTGCCCATTATGACCCATTTGTATGAAGTAAGTTCGCGAAGACCCATGGGGCCCCTGGCATGAAACTTCTGGGTGCTGATGCCAACTTCCGCACCCAAGCCAAACTGGGAGCCGTCGGTGAACCGGGTGCTGGCGTTGACAAAAACCGCTGCGGCGTCCACCTCGTCCAGAAATCGCATGGCGGCGGAATAATCTTCGGTTATTATTGCCTCGGAATGACCGGAGCCATAGGTCTCTATATGATGTAATGCCTCGTCCAGAGAATCCACCACTCTGACAGCAGCGGTCAGTGACAAGAACTCACGGCCCCAATCGTCTTCGCTGGCGGGCTCGGCTTTAATACCCGGATTAGGGCCCAAAGCGCTCAAGGCCCGATTGTCGCAATGAAGCTCCACTTCTGCCACTGCGAGGCTCTTGGCTACCATGGGTAGGCACTTCATAACTACATCCGAATGCACCAGCACCGTGTCCAATGCGTTACACACCGTGGGACGCTGCACCTTGGCATTGAATATTATATCCGTAGCTTTGTCCAAATCCGCGGAACGGTCCACGTAGGTGTGGCAAACGCCAACGCCCCCAGTGATTGCGGGCATGGCGGCGTGTTCTTTTACGAAGTTGATTAGTCCCGTCCCGCCACGAGGGATTACCAGGTCGATGTACTCTTTCATGCCCAATATGACGTCCACCAACGCTCGGTCGGTGTCATCGACGAACTGCACCGCCTCCGATGTGATTCCGGCTTGGGTAATGGCGTCACGGATTAACCCCACCAAGGCAGTATTGGACTTGAGGCTCTCTTTTCCTCCCCGCAGCAGGCAGGCGTTCCCGGATTTTAGGCACAGCACGGCGATGTCCACAGTAACGCTGGGCCGGCTTTCGTAAATGCTGGCGATGACTCCCAAAGGAACGCGGCGCTTGCTGACCATGAGACCGTTTGGCAAGGTGGTCATGTCCAACGATTCGCCCACAGGGTCGGGCAATGCTGCGACTTTTCTTACATCCGCCGCCATCCCGGCGAGGCGTTCCGGGTTGAGGAGCAAACGGTCCAGCATAGCAACATTCATCCCGTCATCCCGAGCGTTTGCATAGTCTTGCTGATTTGCGTCTAAGACTTCCGCCTGTTGGGATTCCAATGCTGCTGCAATGTTGAACAAGGCCAGGTTTTTAACGTCCGTAGACAGTCGGGACAGCAGGCGGCTGGCACTCCGGGCAGCACGGCCCTTGGCCATCATTTCTTCTGTTGCCTTTTCCGTCGCTTCTCCTAGCATGGGTTTTTCCTATCCTCTTCAATCGTCATCGAGTTTTTATTACGGAAACTTATGCTCATACAACTTGTTACTGAGGGCGTTCAACAACCGCGTCCAGAATTAGAGCAGCCAGAGATTAATCCACGGGATGTGCACCCAATCCGAGCAGACGGTACCATGATTAGGCGGTTTCTATTACCTCCACAATAGCACCAGGGCTTTACATTTTCATCAGGGCTTTAAGTTGACACCAGGGCTTTAGGTAAGCACTAGTGCTTTACATTAGCACCAGATTATTACGGTGGACCACTTCCTGGCCGTACTGGTAGCCCAGAGTGCCTTCAATGTCGCTAGACTGGGAACCCCTTATCCTGGAAATGTCTTCCGCACCGTAATTGGCTATGCCGCAGGCGATGCGCCGACCCTCGAGGCTGGTGATGGAAACGATGTCCCCTCGGGAGAATTCTCCGTTGACCTCGGTAATTCCAGCAGGCAATAGGCTCCGGTTTTTCTCACGTAGCGCCAAGGCAGCCCCAGCATCGACAACCACTTCTCCCTTGGGGGAAATTCCGCTGAGCATCCATCTTTTTCGGGCTTCCAGTTTCTCGGCGCCGGAATTGAATAAAGTACCGATGGCTTCGCCTCTGACGGCTCTGGTCACCGCATCTTTAGTGCGCCCGTTACACATGACCATCGGTATGCCCGACGTGGTCACCAGTCTGGCGGCCTCCAGCTTGGTGGACATACCTCCCCGGGCCCAAGGGTTCAGGTTTTTACCCGCCAACGACTCCACCGCATCATCCACACGGTCCACGTTGGTTATCAGGCGGGCCTCGGGGTCCAGGTTGGGGTCGGCAGTATACAGTCCATCAATGTCCGTCAAAATTACCAACAGGTCGGCATCAACCAAGTTGGCCACCAGAGCGGAAAGACGGTCATTGTCCCCAAAAACCTCACCTATCTCATCCACCGCCACCACATCGTTCTCGTTGATAATGGGAACCACTCCCAATTCCAACAGACCTCTAAGGGTATTGCGAACGTTCAAGTAGGGTTGACGGTGGGAAAAATCGTTGGTTGTGAGCAGGGTCTGAGCCACTTGAAAGCCGTGGGAAGCGAACATTTGCTGATAGGTCTGCATCAACCGGCTTTGACCGACCGCCGCCATCACCTGCCTGGTCGGGATATCCCGGAGCAAGCGGTCATTACTGGAGCCCAAGGCTTCTCGGCCAGCCGCAATGGCCCCAGAGGTCACGAACAGGGCTTCCACCCCGGCGCTTCTGAGGCCGCAAATCTGGGCCACCAGATGCTCCATCAATTCCAAGTTCAAGCCCCGGTGCTCCGGCGGCTTAGTTAAGACGCTGGTGCCCGCTTTTATTACAACTCGGCTGTGACGCAGTTCTTCCAAAATTCGGGTCCCCATGACGGAATTAGGCAGGAGGTAACCGGAAATAATCCTTCCAATTCCGGTTTCCGGCCGGTATTTTTTCAGGGTAGTTTTTGGGAATTTAGATGAAAAACGAAGCTGAGTGCTCAGGGTTCCACATTAGGTGCAATTATATCATGTAGGGTTTGTCCGCCTGTGTATTCGCCTTGCGCCTAGGTGCCAGAACCAATAGAATAAATCCACGGGGCCAGCGCTAATTGCCAGGCCCCCTTTAGGCGTGGATTAATCACAAAATAGACATCTGCCCTTTTGTGATTCCTGCATAAGTTCACAGTAACTATTCACCGGTTATATCTGCCCTTTATATCTAATCGTAAACCGATCCATTCGCAAACCGGTCCACTCGTAAATCGACTGGGGGAAGGAAAATTAGTATATGGCCTTGAACGGCATCCTTGCGGCAATTAACGCCCATCCTGAATACAAGCGCCACATGGCATCCATGGCGAATTTCGAGGGGAATTCCTCAGCGATACCCCAGGCCACGGTCCGCCAGGGTGCCCGGTCGGGTTATATTGGAGCGATCTGGCGGCAACTATCCTGCCCTCTGTTGGTCCTGACGCCCGGGCCGGACGACGCCAGGCGGCTCCACGACCAACTCCTGACCTACCTAGGAGAGGAAAGTCCCGTCTATCTCCTACCCGAGCCGGAGGTTCTGCCGTTCGAGCGGTTGGCGGTGGACTCCAACACAAGCAATCAGCGCTTGGGCGCTCTAGCAGCCCTGTCCGCATCAGCAAACGGAACTTGCCCCTTGATTGTGACATCCATCGGCGCTGCGCTGCTAAAGACCTTGCCACCTTCCGCTATGACTGGAGCCCAACAAATTGATTCGCCGCCATCCCAATCCACGGGAGCAGCGAACAATGGAACGGCGAAGGGCGGGAAGCGGAAAAAATCCCAAGCAGCAACCCTGGCGGCACCCTACCGGGTTGCGGTGGGCGAGCGAATATCATTGAATCGGCTGCTGACCCAATGGGTCGAGTTGGGTTATCGCAATGAGCCTTTGGTTGAATCACCCGGCACGTTCAGCCACCGGGGCGGCATTATCGACGTTTTCCCGCCCAATTGCAATCTGCCTTTTCGTATCGAACTCTTCGACGACGAAATCGACACTATTCGTTTGTTCGACCCCTACAGCCAGCGGTCGGTACGGGAGGTTAAAGAAGCCATCCTCATTCCCGCCCAAGAGCAGCTACCAAGCATTACGAACCGAGCGTTGGCCGATCAATTGATCGCAGCCATGGACTACACCCAATGTAACGAAGAAGCCAAAGAACGACTTGAAGACGAAATTACCCACCTATTTTCAGAACCCGACCGCGAGACCCTTTCTTTCTATAACGGCTTGCTAAACAGCGCCAACCTGCTGGAGTATCTGCCCGAATCCAGTTGGGTGATTTTGGAAAGGTCAAGCCAGGTGGAGTCGGAAGCCTCAGAGTTGGAAGATCGTTTCGACCGGATGCGCAACAGCAGGGAAGAACGGGGCGACATTCCCAAAGGTTTCCCTTCTCCCTACGTGTCCTGGGCCGATTTTGTGGCCCAGTTGGCACAGAAACGGCGATTGCTGCTCCAAACCTGGGTCAGCGCCGATGAAGACAGGATATTCGGGCCCGCCATTCCCTATTACGGTAGGCTGGAACAACTAGCCAGCGACGCCCGGCGTTACCAGATGGATGGCACGGCAGTGGTGGCGGTGACCCAACACGCCAGACGTTTGGCGGAAATTCTCGAAGAAGCTGGCACCGGTGTAACGGTTTCCGAAGATCTGGAAGAAGTGCCTCAACCGGGCCGCATTTACTTGGTTTCCGGGTCCCTGCGGGAAGGATGGACTCTGGCATCTTCGCAACCGATGCCGGCCCAGGCTGACCATCAATCATCCAGCGACAGCCAAACAATCATCGAAGGGATGCCTGAAGGTGTCCCGTCGACAGCCTTGCAAGAAGCCGGGCAAAATGGCAATTTCTCACTGACCGTACTCACGGATGCCGAGTTGTTCGGGACAGCCAAAGAACGACGTTACCGGCGCACCAAGCGGGCGGATCACGGCCCTGATGTAGTGTTGGCAGATCTGGTGGAAGGCAGCTACGTGGTCCACATAGACCACGGTGTCGCCCGTTTTTCCGGGACCACCAAGATGGGAGAGGACGGCGAGGAAAAAGAGTATCTGGTCTTGGAGTACGCCGACCAGGACAAACTTTACGTGCCCACAAACCACTTGGACCGGGTCAGTTCCTACGTTGGCGCGCTGGACCGACCGCCCAGCTTAACTCGCCTCAGCGCCGGGGACTGGGCCCGCATCAAAGAAAAGGTAAAGGGCGCAACAAAGGAACTGGCGGAAGAACTAATAAGAATGCATGCCGCCAGAGAGATGGCCGAAGGCTACGAGTTCAGCCCGGACACGACTTGGCAAAAAGAGTTGGAAGACTCATTTCCCTACGAGGAAACCCCAGACCAAGCGAAGGCCATAGACCAAGTCAAAGCCGACATGGAGAACCTAAAGCCCATGGATCGGCTAATTTGCGGCGACGTGGGTTACGGCAAAACCGAGGTTGCCTTACGGGCGGCCTTCAAGACAGTCAACGACGGCATGCAGGTGGGAATTCTGGTACCTACCACCGTTCTGGCCCAACAGCACTACGCAACGTTCAGCGAGCGGCTGAGCCCATTTCCGGTCAATGTGGAAGTGCTCAGCCGGTTCAGGACTCACAAGGAACAAAAAGAAGTCATCGAGGGGCTGAAAGACGGCAGCGTTGACATTGTGATTGGCACCCACCGGCTGCTACAAAAAGACGTGGAATTCAAAAACTTGGGCCTGGCGGTGCTGGATGAAGAGCAACGGTTCGGTGTCGCCCATAAAGAACGTCTAAAGCAACTCCGGCAGCAGGTGGACGTGCTGACCCTGAGCGCGACTCCCATACCGCGCACACTAAACCTGGCGTTGGCCGGAATTAGAGACCTCAGTACCATGGACACGCCCCCGGAAGCCCGGCTACCGATTAAAACCTTCGTTTCCGAATACAGCGATGATGTTGTAAGAGAGGCTATTCTCAGGGAATTGGAACGCAACGGACAGGTTTTCTACCTTCACAACCGGGTTAGGACTATTCACCAAACAGCGTCCGAGCTTGCCGAACTGGCGCCTCAAGCCCGCTTCTTGGTGGCTCACGGCCAGATGGGCGAAGGTGAACTGGAAGAGGTCATGATCGCTTTCTCGAAAGGGGAAGCGGACGTTTTGGTATGCACCACAATCATTGAGTCGGGTCTGGACATGCCCAACGTCAACACGCTAATTATTGATAGGGCGGACCGTTTCGGTCTATCGCAACTATATCAACTCAGGGGCCGGGTCGGTCGAGGCGAGCACAGGGCCTACGCCTATATGCTGATACCCAGAGGCCGGAGAATAACCGAGGCAGCGGAGCAGCGGGTTCAAGCGATATTGGAATCCTCGGAATTGGGCTCGGGCTTCCGCATCGCCATGCGAGACCTGGAAATACGCGGGGCAGGAAACCTGCTGGGGGCAGCCCAAAGCGGTCACATTCAAGAGGTGGGTTTAAGCCTTTATAGCCAACTGCTACAAGAAGCCGTTGAAGATATGCGGCAAGACCAAGGCCGAACGCCTTCGCCTGCCAATGTTGCGGCTGAGCTGCCAAGAATGGACCTGCCTTTGGACGCCCGTATCCCCGACACCTATATCGACCACATGCCAACCCGCCTGGCAATCTACCAGCGGATTGCGAAAATTACGAGCCGTGGCGAAATCCCCCCACTCCAAGAAGAGCTGAACGACCGGTTCGGGCCACTACCCCAAGAGGTGGATAACCTGCTGGTCATCGCCGATCTGCGGGCGTTGGGCGCAATGGTCAACATTGAGTCCATCCAACACTCCAAAGAGGCCATCGTCCTGGCGCTCCGTTCACCGGTGGGAGGCGCCAAGGGACCGCTGCAGCAAACCTTGGGCCCTTCAGCCAACGTGGGCAATCAGCAAGTCCAATTGCCCATGCGCCGCTTGGGGGATGAATGGCTCTCACGCCTCACTCGGGTTCTGGAGCGATTTCTCATATTTCATGAAAGGTTGGCTGCCTTGCCGGGTTAGCTATTTTCGAAGAACCTCATTTCTCGGAAGGTACGGACCTATCCGGCGAGAAGCCTCCCAATGAACTTGAACGGCACTTGGGCGTTAGCGGCTATGCCCAGGCGGAAGCCTCGCTCGGTCTCCACAAATCCAATTGTCGCGCGTTGTCGAATCTACAGTATGGATGGGGCATCCAACTTGGACAGTGGTTGGACCCATAATGTCTTCAATTCGACCATTAAAAAAGATGATCCTCCGCCCGAAGATGGGCACGCCGGGAGGCCAACAATGAAATATGAGACAAATTTGAGGCAATCTATAGAACCTGATCTAAATAATTCTGGGAACAAATACAGAGGAACATTGCGGAGACACAAATGGGCCAGCAGGCCGGGCATCGCGATTATGGCGCTGTCGGTAGTGGCGATTATCCTGGTAGCTTGCGGAGCGAGTTCGGAAGCTCTTAGTTCGTCAGGCTCATCTAACTCATCTGTTAATGTATCCAACGATGGCGGCGACCGAGCCCCCAACTTCGCGGTCACCCTGTTCCAAGGCGAAGACGTGTTGGGCGCCAGCGAGATTAATGTTCACGATCTACTAAAAGGGCAGCCCCTAGTTCTGAACTTCTGGGCTGGATTGTGCCCACCTTGCCGGGCCGAGATGCCGGACCTTCAATTATTCAATGAAGAATACAAGGACCGGCTAACCCTGCTGGGCATTGACCTAGGCCAGTTCACAGGCCTCGGTACTCAACAAGAGGCCAAGGACCTGTTGGATGAATTGGGAGTGACCTATCCCACCGGATTCACCAACGACTCCAACGTAATTAAGGACTACAGAGTGTTCGGTCTGCCCGCCACGATATTTATAGACTCCAACGGTGAAATTTTCAAGAATTGGGGCGGTGCTCTGAACCTCAAAGTGCTTCAAGAGCAATCCAACGCCATGTTGGCCCAGTAGGTTGCGGGCGCCAACAGTTCAGGCGACCAAAGCTGACTCCTAACTTAGTCTGGCAAGACAAGAAAGAGCGACCTTCGTGAGTCGCTCTTTCTTGTCCCTTGTCCACAGTAGTGGGGCTCAAACCGTGCAGGGGGTGCCATTCCTTCGCTAAAACAGGGCTCTAGTATCGACCAAATTGCGTGGTTGGCCCACTGCTTCTGGGCCACCAAGGCCCAAATTGCGGTATATTATATGAGTCGGATATCGGGGTGTAGCGCAGTGGCTAGCGCGCTACGTTCGGGACCCCGATATTTACATTACTGCATAATCGGGGTGTGGCCCAGTGGTAGGGCGCTACGTTCGGGACGTAGAGGTCGTGAGTTCGAATCTCACCACCCCGACCAACAAATCCTCAAAACCATTCCAATTTTTACCTAAGCTCCAATTCCAAAGTGATATTCGCAACTCCCGCTGACAATTAGGAAAGTCGTATTGCGATCCGAAAAGTTGCTGAGGAAATAATGGGTTTCTTGGCGGATCTTGTGCGTTTTTCAAATTGTCAAGAGATTAGGTAACTCATGTCCCGCCGCTTCTCACCATGGACCCCGAGACTAAGCCGTTGTTGCTTGCTCTCGGTGACCCCTTAATGGTTGGCTCTTTGGGTGTGCATATGCTTAGACTTCTGTGCAATTGAACGATTAGCCCGGCCTGGCCTTTTTAGGCTTAACAATGGCAAAGGGGTAGGGTAATACCCGCAGGAAAGAGTGGCAGTCAAGCAAAGTTGAGCCGATAAACGATTTCAAAAAGATTCGGTATCTGGCCCAACCCAGGCGATTGGACGGGGACTTCGACTCTCCCCAATGTCCCCATCCCTACGTCAGTTTATCCCCGGCCCGAGGGATCGAGGCTCCGGAACATACTCTCCGGCTTCGCTCGGTCTTCGTTTCCATTTCGGTTCACCGACGCCGAACCAGAGCTCCTCTTGGTACATCAAGGCCAGGTCGTCCAGTTCACCGTCAACGCGGTCAGCCCAACCCTGCACCTGTCCCACCGTTTGGACGATCTGTTTTTGTCGGGTTAGCAGTTGCGCTAACTGGCTTTCTAGGTACTCGAGCCGCTGCAACAAAGGCGAACCGTCACTGTGACCAGAGCCTTCCGCCGTCCGGTCTTCCATGGCTTCCACCCGCTGCCTTAGCCACCGGTTCTCCGATGCCATCCTCGATTGATACCCCTGCCCGTTGGGCCCAGGTAGGAACCCATATCCCAACAATCCTTGCTGTTTGCGGAGTTTCCTTTGCACCCCATAAACGGTGCTGGCCGCATAACCTTGAGCGATGATCTCGGAGGATCTTAAACCTTGAGCTAAAAGCCCTGTTACCTGCTCCATGATGCCGGCACTTTCCATGACGTCCCCTCCCTCGAAGTGGCGGCCACTGTAGGCGTTTAGCCGTGTCACTTCAAGGAAGTCTTGCTAGGAAGTCTTGCTAGGTGTGTAGGAGTAGTGCTTAAAGACTCTGTAGCCATAGCACTCTAATACTCAAGAAGACTCTGTAGGAATAGCGATACCGGGACGGACGGGGCGCATCGTTGTGGCGGAGGGTGGGTCACACTCTATACCAGAAATGTTCGGGTAAATCTGGGGCCCCCTCCCGCAGGTCTAGCCGATGATGCCACTTCAGAGGCCGTGGCCTCCCTACTCGCGGATCAAGTAGGAAGGATCGCCATCTTGTCCAGCGAAGGCGGTCTCTTTGAGACGATGGCCGGGCGCTATTCCTCGGGCAACCCCAACGTTGATGTTTACCTCAAGGGCTATTCGGGTGATCCTTTGCGGGTCGACCGCAAGTCCAGACCACCGGAATTCGTACCCCGTCCCGCCCTTACTCTTGTTCTAACCGTCCAACCGGAGGTCACTCAAGGACTGGCGGCCAAACCAGGATTTCGGGGCCGGGGTGTTCTGGCCAGATTCTTGTATTCCCTACCACAGAGCATGGTCGGTTTCCGGTCCAACAACCCGCCGCTGGTGCCAGAGGAACTGATGGAAGTCTGGCGCAGCACCGTGTCAGCCATCCTCCAGTCGCCCGACGTTCCAGAAACCGAGTTACCTGTGCGCCAACGTCACTCAATTCCAAAGAAAATGCGAAATTGCTATCGCAGATTCAGGATCGGGATTCTGAACAGCTACCTAGAGGGCACCAATGAGGACGTAAAATCCAGAATTGCTAACGGCGCATCAGCGATAGAACTGGCAATAGATGGAATGGTTTCTTCGAAGCCGACGCCGGTGCCCGGAACGTGGATACATCATTTCGGATACGGCTTGTTCATCGTTAGAAGATTGATTGAATTTCGGGAAAGGAAAGTGTGACAATCGACCGATACCAAAAGAGAAGGACTCAAATCCTTGGGGAATGGAAGGGCACGTTCGTTGGATTGCTTATTGATTTAGACAGTCCATTGCCTTTAGCACAGATCTACGCTGAAGCCCTAGTATTACAACGACGCTTTCTCAAATTGGTCAGTTTTGGGGCAGAAATCGCTTCGCGGAACGCAAGACCACAAAGCTGTCAGCCCACGCGCCTAACAGGCATGAAGAGGTGCTCAAGGCCCCTTTTTTGTGATCCGTCGTTGTAATACTAGAGAGCGTCATACCTGACGATTCCACCACCGTCGAAGCCGCGGTCAATAAGGAAATTCCAAAGGTCGTAACTTCGGAACCAATTGAATTCGTCCTGGCGCAAGTGGGTACACAGCTACTATCTCGAGAACAGGGGATCGGGATCCGTGCGGACATTGCTACAATCTTGGCAAGAGGCGTGAAGGTTAAGGTCATACTAGACGATATAGAAGATATTACTCCCTCAGTAGCAGACGAGTGTTTTGGTAAGCTCGCAGAGTCGATGGGGCGCGAAGATTTCAAGAGCAAAGTCATTCTCGCGGGGGGCTCTCAATTAATGCGGCGCTTAGTCGAATTGGTCGTTGAGAATCGTCTAGCAACATTGTCGTAAGAAGACAGCCTCAGGCTTTTTATTTCGTTTTATTGCTGCGGTCGTTAATTTATCCGAAAAAAGTGGAGTTGCTCCCCCAAGATTGGCTGTTGGCAATCTTGGGGGGTCGGAAAATGACAGCGGGATGGATTCTTCAGACCGTCCAGGTTCCTGCTAGATTGCCACAAAGAAATCCCTGTGGCACCCATAAATTTGGGTAATTCTGGGCAGCGGATTTGGTAGGGCTTTGTGGCAAGGCGTTCTTCGATGGCGGCACACCGGTTTCCCTTGAAATTCGTCAAGCCGGAGGGCAGAATGATATTGACAGCATCGGTCGACCATCTCCTTGGCTTCCTGGACCGCACCATGGGCAATCTAGACCAAGCAATGACACATCGAAGATTCTCTATTGTTCTGCCATCTCTCGGTACTAAACAAATAGTTTTGGTTCTTCGCGGGCTCCAGGCTTGTGGTCGAGTACGGGCGAAGCTACAATTTCACCGAATCCTTCACCGCAACTCTTTTCGGTATTTTCGAAAGCGAGGCCAGTTTATGCCCGTCTCCACAGACGTTGTTATTATCGGCGGCGGCGTTATGGGATGCTCGGTACCCACCAGTTAGCCAAGCTGGGGGAAAGCAGTTCTACATATAGGTTAGGTCAATCGATCATCGTGGGGATATTGCCACGGAGGTTATGCCCGATTTCACATCAGCGCCGACGTGCTTCGGGTCGTTAAATATCTTCTGTGCGTCAGCGAACATCTCCGGCGAAACATTCCTGGAGTAGCCCCAGAGATAATCAATCCATTCCTTCTCAAGTTGATTCACAACGCGGCGGCACTTATTCCCATCATGCCAGTTGCGAACCTTTTCAGCCCTGGTTTGGCGATAGATTGTTCTGTGTATGGGCAAAGGATGCCAAGTGCCACCCCTGACGTGGGTAAATCCTCACGGTCAAGTTCGTCCGCTATCCGGCTGCAACCGTCGCAGTTACAGAACGACTAAAAGATTCGGTTCACGATAACGGCTTGGTCTTGATCTATCTCTCGGTGCCCCGTCTCCTGTACGTATCGATACCCATAGCAACCCTTCCCAATGCCCCGAGGCATCTTTCCAGCCCTGGCCCTATCCGCCTTACCCCTCATGGTCCGCTCAGCGATCTTCTCTCGCTCTACTTCTCCAGTGAATGCCCGAGCCGCCAGGATGAATCTCCGGATGGCGTTGTCCTCGAACCTCTCTGGTAGTGGCTCTGTCGTACCATATTTGGCAACGGGTACTAGTATTACAACGTCAGTTCAGGGAGGGATGTGGGGTGATGCCCGCATGGCGGCGCGGCGCTTGGCATGGGAGCGTTTGGCCCGTTCGTTACTGTCCTGCGTATCCTCAAGCCACCGCAGCAACTCGGTTGGCCCGAACCGTTCCCGGGGCAGCATTTCCCGCACCACCCGGTAGACCTGCGGCCTCGTGATCCGGGGCATCTTTTTCCCCCCAAGCCTGTTGCAGGCTCAGCAGAAAAGCTCCGCCCAGCAGGCACAGGGCCACGTGGTGATGCCAGCCAGCCCAGGTGCGGGTCTCGTACTCGTCCAGGCCTACGTCGCTTTTCTCCGTCTCAAACTCCGTTTCTATACGCCAACGGGAGCCTCCCACGTATGCCAGGGTCTCCAACGGGGTATCCTCCGGAGCATTGGACAGGTAGTAGCGGGGTTCGCTGCCGTCCCGGTTCCGGCGGTAGACGGCCCAGTGGATTTCGCCGGGCTTGCGCCTGCTGGTCGGTCGCACCCTCTGGGCGCTGAAAAGGTAGCTGCGTGGCCCCTGGCTTCCCTCGGCCACCGTAATCTCACGCCAGGCCTCCTCCGGCAACTCGTCGCTGCGCTGCTCCATGGTCCGGCGCTGACCGTCTCGCAGCCTGGGTTTGCGGGGACGCCCGAATCCCTGATACTCCGCACTGGTCCAGGCAGGCTCCGGCGGCCACACCGTAAAGCCGGACGGAACGTCCAGCACGTACCACATCCCCAAGGCCGCCAGGCCCTCCCGGAAGGACGGCGACATCCCGAAGGCGTCGTCCGCCGCGACCCATCCAGCCTTCAGGTGGCCCCGCTCCTGCGCCCGCCCCACCATCTCCAAGGCCAACTCCGTCTTGGACCGGTAGCCCTGCCTATCCTCCGGCACACCCGCCGCCTCACACCGGTCTTTGTCCGAGGTCCAACTCTCGGGCAGATACAGCCCCTTGTCCACCAATGCCCGTCCCAACGGGCTGACATAGGCCAGGAACATCCCCGCCTGGCAGTTGGCCACCTTCCCCAGCCTCCCGCAGTACTGCCGGGCCACTCCCACCGACTTCCTCCCCTGCTTGGGAAAGTCGCTGCCGTCCAGCACCCACACCCCTTCCGGATGCTCCAGCCGGGTTCCCAGGTACTCCTGCAGCCGTCCTATAATCACCTCATCGTCCCAGGGAGAATCGGTGAGAAACCGCTGCATCCCTCGGGCTGACCCCGGAACCGTCTCCGACAGGTTCTCAGCGTTGCGCCGCTCCCCAGACTGTACCAGCAGGGCCTGGAGATAATGACCGCTGTGCTCCCGCGTCTCCCGGCGGCCAAACAGCGGCGCGAAGTAAGCGTGAAAATCCCGAAATGACCCGTACACCTGCTCGAAAGCTGCCGCATCCACATCCCCACCTCACCCGCCTATTCCCTCTCCAGCTACACAGTCATCCTATCAAATTAACTGACGTTGTAATACTAGCGTCGTTCCAAAATTGGCTTCTAGTAGGTTGGGATGCCCCGGACCTCGGTTTCCAAGCTGTAGACCGAGTCGCCTGCGGTGATGTACATCGTGCTCAGGTTAGGCCCACCGAAGGCCAGGTTCCTGGGCACCTCTGGTACTCGGATTACCCCGACCTGGTCGCCCTGAGGACTGATGACCCAGATGCCGCCCGAGCCGGTGCAGAAGACTCGGTTTTCGGTGTCCACCTTCATACCGTCGGGCACGCCGGGCTCCGCCGAGGACATGTCGCAGAAGACCCTATTGTTGCTTAATGACCCGTCGGAAGCGACGTCAAAAGCCCGGATTCGACGGTGGGTGCAGACCTCGCCCCGCTCACCCTCGCCGACACAACCATCGTTCAACCGGCTAATTGCCACGTAGAGGACGGATTCATCTGCGGAAAACGCCAGGCCGTTGGGATACTCACATTCGTTTGTCGCCACGCTTAATTCGCCGTCAGGCGCGATACGAAGAACGCCGGCGAACCCCAGTTCCCGGTTTTCGACCGGGACGTTAAGTTCCGGGTCCGTGAAGTAGATACTGCCGTCCGAGCGGCAAACGATGTCGTTGGGCCGGTTCAGGCGCTTGCCCTGGTAACGGTCGGCGATTGTGGTGACCGACCCATCGGCGTCCATTCGAGTGATTTGCCGGTTCGCTCCTTCACACATCACCAGACGGCCTTGGCGGTCCAAAGTGCAACCGTTCCCCTCTCCGGTATTGTGTCGGACTGGTCTCGCTTCCGCGCCGGGATCCAATCGCATGAGCATGCTTTCCCTATGTCTCACGTAGGTGAGGTAACCGCCCGGGTGCCACAAGGGACCTTCGGTGGCGCCGCCTGAAGCCACCACGACTGGTTCGGCAGAACCTATTATCCCGGATAGTCGATCTAGCACGATTGGCCTCCTTGATTCAAAAAGAATAGGATTCAAACCGACCTGATTCAATCCATGCAATACGCAACCATAGTATCGTTGCTATTGCCGAGCAACGAATCAACCTGTTCCTGTGATTGCTCCATCCGTTCCAAGAAAATGACAACAGAAGTGGCAGCGGTGCGACTTGATGCTTGACTGGGCGTGCGAGGTTGGTCCTCACTAGGACAGGTTCCGTTCCTTGAGCTTCTCCGGCGTCACTAGTTCGTAGAACTCTATGCTCCAGGGCTCTGTCAGTATAGGGAACATCTGGGCGTTGAGGTCCCTAACTGCCTCGGGTACCTCCGAGGGCCGGATAGGCTCTATGGTTTCTTGAGTCCACTCGGCGTAAACGACGTTCGGCGTGCCAGGAAGGCCCTGCGAAACGAACACCTGAGCCTTATTGCGCCCATTCTCTTCATAAGAGCCGCACACTTTGGACAACAGGTTGGCCACTTCCCATGCCTTGCCTTGCTGGGCTTTGGCAATCCTTCTCAAAAGGTACATCGCTATCGTCTCCTTATATCTCTTTCGGACTCCTCGCCCTGAACCAAGTACCGGGTGGCACTGCGGCTATCTTGACTACATCACAACCCACCGCCGAGGACTAGATCAGAACTATTGGGACCTGATAAACCTATTTTGTCACAACCCACCGCCCGTGGGCTAGATCAGAACTATTGCGGTGGATGGCCTCAATGAGTCACAACCCACCGCCCGTGGGTTGGATGGGGCGGCGACACCTAGCAAGGCGAACTTCGGGACCCGTTCCCCGAAATGCCGGCCCATGCACCGCATGGCGATAGCCCCGCCCATAGATAAACCAGCCATAATGACATCCCGTAAATCCAGCACCTCCAGTGCTGTCTTGACATCTTCGGAGAACACGTTGTAGTTATAGTCACCTCGGGGTTTATCCGACTTGCCGTAGCCTTGTAAGTCAATCTGTAACTTTGATAAGTCCAGCCACAGCGCACTATTCCTCTGACACCGCCAGGAACCCAACACTAGCATATCTTGCAGCAGTAGGGGTTCGCCGCCCTGGGCGCAAAGGTTGTCATTGACGGAGACTGGACCGCAGAGTAGCATTGCCGCCAGTCCCCGCCCCAAGCAAGGAACTTATACCGAAAGAGGAGACGACATGAGGGTTGGTGCTTCATTCCCGACTACGGCAATCGGACATGACTCCGGTGCGGTTCGAGAATTCGTGCAGACTGCGGAAGGCTTGGGCTACGACCACATTCGGGTGCTGGACCATGTGATGGGCGCAGACCCGGCTTACCACCCGGAGGTCCCGGAGTTTTATTACACCCACGAGAGCGTTATTCGGGAGCCATGTACGCTGATGGCATATATGGCCGCGCTGACCACCAGGGTCGAGCTGGTAACCGGAATCTTGATCCTGCCTCAGCGACAGACCGCCCTCGTGGCCAAACAAGCCGCCGAAGTCGATGTTCTCAGCGGAGGCCGGCTACGGCTGGGAATCGGCGTCGGCTGGAACCCTGTTGAGTTCGAGGCACTGGGGGAGGACTTCCGGAACCGGGGACAACGGGTGGAAGAGCAGATAGAAGTGCTGCGCTTGCTGTGGACCCACGACGTAGTCAACTTTCGCGGGAAGTGGCACGACATCACCGCTGCCGGCATAAATCCGCTGCCGACCCAACGGCCCATCCCCATCTGGATCGGCGCCCGGCGCACCGGCCAGTCCGGTGCCCCCGCTGGCTGCGTTAAAAGGAATCGGGCGTTTGGCGGACGGTTTCTTCCCGATGTGCGCTCCGGATGATACCGGAAAGGAGGTCCTCGCGACAGTTAAGAGGTACGCGGCGGAAGCCGGCCGGAACCCTGCAGATCTTCAGGTAGAGGGGCGCATCGAGCTGACCGGCAGTCCGGAAGACTGGCTGGGTCAAATGAAAGCCTGGGAGGAACTGGAAGTGGAGGCGATTTCGATCGGGACCGCTAGGACGGACCTGAGCCGACCTGAGGAACACATAGAAGCATTGAAGAGGTTCAGGGAAATTCTCTGACCGTGTGGTAGGTCTGAATCAAAGTGAAAATGAGCCAACAATTGTGGCCGAGAGAGTAGGTGGTGGCCTACTCCACTGTTGTCAATTGTTCCGGGTGTTGCTCGGTTATGTTTAGGACCCGTTTGCCCGCATTCACCAGTACGTCTCCAAGTTCTATTGTTCCCATCACTACGCCAGGGCGCTGCTTGAAGAACTGCGATAATAAGTCCGGTCTCTCGGGGGCGAGTCTCTGGCCATCTCCAGCGAACTGGGCATGAGGCCCTTGATGGATCGGGTACTGTCCCGACGAGAGATACTGAAGGCGTAGAAAAGTTGCAACCAGGAAGTTAATACCGGCGCTTTACCGTTCTAAGCCCGGTTTTAGATGGGCACGGATACCTGTTTGATAGTCTGCGGCGTCAGTCGGCAAAACATCAGCAGCAGAGAGGAGACACTATGGCATCTCTCAGCCGGGAACTTGCGAGGTGGGTCGTAGGGCTGCGCTACGACGATCTTCCGCCTGCAGTAATTGATCGGGCCAAGGGGGTTACGCTTCACAGTCTCGCCTCCGTGCTCCTTGGCTCTCAGTCATCGGCCGGCCAGCAGGCCATGCAGCTTATGGTCGCTGAAGAATCTGGCGTCAGAAATGGCGCCACCATCATGGTGAACGGAGCCACGGTGACCAAGGGTGGGGCCGCCTTCGCCAACGCGGAAATGGCCATGGCGGGCGGCAAGCTGGATACCTTCCGCATGCTCACCCACCCCGGCACCAGCATTGTCCCTAGCGCCTTCGTGGCCGCGGAAACTTCCGGCTCCTCCGGAAAGGAATTTCTCACTGGCCTCGCGGCCGGCTATGAAGTCATGGAGCGTTTGGCGGCCGACTTCATCCCGACGGTGATGACACGAGGCTTTCATGCCAGTCCGGTGTTTGGCATTTTTGGTGGAGCCATCGCCGCCGCAAAGGTGCTGAACTTTACCGAGGATCAGGTGAACAGCACCATCGGGCTCTGCGCCAGTCTGGCAGCCGGCAACCTGGAAGGGCCTCGAGGTGGTGGCCGCGCACTGCGTGAGGGCGCGGCGGTGCGGAACGCGATGTTCGCGGTGGCCTTAGCGCAGATGGGACACAACGCTGGTGAGACCATTCTCGAAGGCGACGCAGGCTTTTATCACGCCTATACAGGCAACAACAATGGGCGACTGACCTATAGCTTCGTCGGCGACACCCACACCAGTCTGGACAAAATCACGAAGGCGCTGGGGCAAGATTGGATGTTCCTGGAAACCCTGTACCGAATCTACTCGACGGCGGGCTACAACATCGCCCACGTTGACGTTACCGCCCAGATTTGCGCCGAAAACAACATCGTGTACGAAGACGTCGAGCGCATCGAGGCCGTGGTGAATTGGCT
Organism: Dehalococcoidia bacterium; assembly: GCA_963665155.2. Classification (GTDB taxonomy): domain Bacteria; phylum Chloroflexota; class Dehalococcoidia; order Lucifugimonadales; family UBA3495; genus UBA1141. Next base: position 1,844,153 of record OY761986.2, read on the forward strand.
CGAGACCCAGTATCCCAGTCCAGCCTTTCCGAGCCGCCGGGAAGACTTGGAGGCTAGAGTGGGAGGGACGCCGTACTACACCGCCTACGGCGTTGTCCAGAGGGGTTTCCCGGTTCTACATGACGCCAGCGATCCGCCCGAAGTGCTGGAACTGATGCACCGGGTGAAGCTCATCCCGTCCCACGAGATGACCCTCTTCGGGCCGAACATCACGATATACACAAAAGACGGCAAGAGCTACACGAAGCAGTCCACCGGGCGCGAATTTATGTGGGACTTCGATGAGGAGGCCCGCCGGATTCGCGACGTGATTCCAGGTCTGCCAATTCCGGAGGATCAGTTCGAAGAAATCATAGCGACCTGCCGGGACCTGGACTGCCAAGACCGGGCCGATAAGCTAATTCAACTAACGTTGAAAAAAAGGTAGTTGGCATATCCGCAGCAGATGATAAAAGGGAACAACGATGGCAACTCAGACAATGACGATTGACGCGCAAGTACATTCCTACGAGCGTCAGGCACGCCGCTGGGAAGGCGGGGCCAGCCTGACGGTGTGGCCTATGGGGTGTGTTGTTTCTAGCCTCCGATGAGTCCTCATTCATGACCGGGAGTGAACTTGTAATCGACGGTGGCTGGACTGCCCAATAGCAGAATTCGACTGTCTACAAATTAAGGTGAGAATATAGATACTCCCACTGGCCTCAACGACGATCATCGTTTACGTTTTTATCAAAAATCTCCGTCGACCTAGCGTCGTAGCTCTGCTAAGAATGATTGATCGGGTTTTGTCGCCGGAGACCGTTGTACTAGGCCCATTCGCAATTCATACACTAGTAAAATTCGGAGCTGACAGGAGATGTCTCATGAAATTCGATCTGTTTGCCTTGCCAACTATACCGGGCACTCTGGAAGAGCGAGCGGCGCTGCGGCCTATTGGGCGCAACAACGAGCACTTTCAACAGATGCTGGATGAGCTTCGTCAAATGGTCGTCATGGCCGACGATATGGGGTTCGACGTCTTTTCAACCACGGAGCATCACTTTCACTCAGAAGGATTCGAAGCTTCGGTGGCCCCGCTGCTCCTCTACGCAGATTTGGCCGCAAGAACCAAGCGCATTAAATTCGCTCCTTTGGGGTTGGTATTGCCTTCCTGGGACCCGATCCGATGCGCTGAGGAGCTAGCCGTTCTGGACCACCTGACCCAGGGCCGCTTGATCGCCGGGTTCGCGCGCGGCTATCAAGATCGTTGGACCAACATCCTAGTATTACAACGTTAGTTCAGGGAGGGATGTGGGGTGATGCCCGCATGGCGGCGCGGCGCTTGGCATGGGAGCGTTTGGCCCGTTCGTTACTGTCCTGCGTATCCTCAAGCCACCGCAGCAACTCGGTTGGCCCGAACCGTTCCCGGGGCAGCATTTCCCGCACCACCCGGTAGACCTGCGGCCTCGTGATCCGGGGCATCTTTTTCCCCCCAAGCCTGTTGCAGGCTCAGCAGAAAAGCTCCGCCCAGCAGGCACAGGGCCACGTGGTGATGCCAGCCAGCCCAGGTGCGGGTCTCGTACTCGTCCAGGCCTACGTCGCTTTTCTCCGTCTCAAACTCCGTTTCTATACGCCAACGGGAGCCTCCCACGTATGCCAGGGTCTCCAACGGGGTATCCTCCGGAGCATTGGACAGGTAGTAGCGGGGTTCGCTGCCGTCCCGGTTCCGGCGGTAGACGGCCCAGTGGATTTCGCCGGGTTTGCGCCTGCTGGTCGGTCGCACCCTCTGGGCGCTGAAAAGGTAGCTGCGTGGCCCCTGGCTTCCCTCGGCCACCGTAATCTCACGCCAGGCCTCCTCCGGCAACTCGTCGCTGCGCTGCTCCATGGTCCGGCGCTGACCGTCTCGCAGCCTGGGTTTGCGGGGACGCCCGAATCCCTGATACTCCGCACTGGTCCAGGCAGGCTCCGGCGGCCACACCGTAAAGCCGGACGGAACGTCCAGCACGTACCACATCCCCAAGGCCAACTCCGTCTTGGACCGGTAGCCCTGCCTATCCTCCGGCACACCCGCCGCCTCACACCGGTCTTTGTCCGAGGTCCAACTCTCGGGCAGATACAGCCCCTTGTCCACCAATGCCCGTCCCAACGGGCTGACATAGGCCAGGAACATCCCCGCCTGGCAGTTGGCCACCTTCCCCAGCCTCCCGCAGTACTGCCGGGCCACTCCCACCGACTTCCTCCCCTGCTTGGGAAAGTCGCTGCCGTCCAGCACCCACACCCCTTCCGGATGCTCCAGCCGGGTTCCCAGGTACTCCTGCAGCCGTCCTATAATCACCTCATCGTCCCAGGGAGAATCGGTGAGAAACCGCTGCATCCCTCGGGCTGACCCCGGAACCGTCTCCGACAGGTTCTCAGCGTTGCGCCGCTCCCCAGACTGTACCAGCAGGGCCTGGAGATAATGACCGCTGTGCTCCCGCGTCTCCCGGCGGCCAAACAGCGGCGCGAAGTAAGCGTGAAAATCCCGAAATGACCCGTACACCTGCTCGAAAGCTGCCGCATCCACATCCCCACCTCACCTGCCTATTCCCTCTCCAGCTACACAGTCATCCTATCAAACTAACTGACGTTGTAATACTAGAACTCCGGCCGAAAAGTACCCTGACCTAGGCTGTCCCGATATACTGGGCAAGAGATTTAATAAATGGGTGTGGGAGGTTGAGGATGCTGGGAGTACGGTCGGCGCAACGAGGGCTGCTGGAAGCGGATCACCTGTACCTGGACTATGTGGGCCGGGGCTCCTTCTATGGCTTCCTGGCCTCCCTGCGGGGACAGCTATTTCGAGACGAAGAGTTCGCCGAGCTATATTGCCCAGACAATGGCCGGGATAGCGTGCCCCCAAGTCTGGTGGCCACTGCGCTGTTGTTGCAAGCCTACGACAAAGTCAGCGACGCCGAAGCCAAACAGCGGGCGGATTTTGATATCCGGTGGAAGGTGGCGTTGGGGATTGAGGTGGAGGACCGGCCCTTTGCCAAGAGCACGCTGCAGCTGTTTCGAGCCCAGCTGATCCTCCACGACCGGGTGCGGGCCGTCTTTCAGCGCAGCCTCCAATTCGCCCGGCAGACCGGATACCTGAAAGGACGCCGGATGAAGGTGGCGGTAGACACCACCTACATTCTGGGCCGAGGGGCGGTCAAGGACACCTACAACTTGCTGGCCGACGGCATAGTCCAGGTAGTGCGGGCGCTTTCGGACCTGGATGGGACGCGGCCCGAGGAATGGGCCTTGAGACACGGTCTGGAACTCTACATTGGCTCCAGTGTGAAGGGAGAGGCAGAGATTGACTGGGACAACCAGAAAGAGCGGCAAGCCTTACTGCAGAAGATAGTAGCCGATGCCGACCTGGTGTTGGAGCTGGCCCGTCAGGTCCAGGGTCAGTTCCCCGAGGAGAGCCCCCAGCGCCAGGGTATAGTGGAAGCGGCGGAGTTGCTGGGGCAACTGTTACTGCAGGATGTGGAACGCCAGGAGGATGGCCCAGCCCTGAAGGATGGGGTAAGCCGGGACCGCATCCCTTCGGTACACGACCCGGAGATGCGCCACGGCCGTAAAAGCAGCAGCAAACGCTTCGACGGACATAAGGCTGCGGTGGTGGTGGATACCGATTCCCAACTGGTGACCGCGGTAGACATCCTGCCCGGCAATGCCGGTGACAACACTGGAGTCCTGGAACTGGTGGAGCAGAGTGAGGAGAACACGGGCATAGCGGTGGAGGAGACTATCGGGGATGCGGCCTATGGGGATGGCGGGACGCGGCAGGCCTTTGCCGATGCTGGTCGGACTCTAATAGCCAAGGTGCCGGGTCGCCCTAATAAGGCCTGCTTCCCCAAGGAGGACTTCCAGATCGACTTGGAGGCAGGAACCTGCACCTGCCCAGCCGGTAATGTTACCCACACCCTGCGGACCTTCGGCACCCGGACCAACCGGTTGGGTCGGACCTACCTGGCCCGGAGTTTCCAATTCGACCCGGCGGTCTGCGGCGTATGCCCCCTGCGGTCCCAGTGCGTGGCGGCGCGGTACGGGGCGGGACGCACCGTAGCCCTGCATCCCCAAGAGGCGCTCTTGCAACAAGCCCGGGACTTCCAGCGGAGTGAGGGCTTTGCTGAATACCGTAGGCTGCGCCAGGCGGCCGAGCATCGCCTGGCGCGGCTGGCGCAACTGGGGGTCCGCCAATCTCGCTACTTCGGCCGAGCCAAGACCCGATTCCAACTACTCATACTCATGGCGGCCAACCACTGGTGGCTACCAAGATGGCCAACCTGACCCTGGTGGCTACCAAGATGGGGATGATATCTCCGGCTCCAGGCTCCTCTCACGATAAACCGGACCAGCAAGCCCCAGGGTCGCCCATCGTTACTACCCAATTCATATTGGCCGCAGCCAACTGGGTCACTCTTAGCCTCAGACTTACAGTCCACTGGTTATCCTCCACGCCATCCCGTCACAGCAGGGCTTTTCAGCCGGGTTTCTAGGGCAGCACTACCACGTGACGGGCGCGCCTATGGACGGCTCGGAAGTGGACCAGCACAATCGCCGTGTGTTCGAAGAGGTTTTTAAAATCATTAAGATGGCCTGGACCCAGGACTCCATTGAATACAACAGCGAGTACTACTCAATCCCACAACCTTACGAGGAGGGCATCAGGCGCTGGCCAGTCAGTGAGTGGACCAGACAGTACGGAGCGCCTGGGGAAGTGGACGAGGAAGGCGTGATCAGAAGGATCAGTGTCATCCCTAAACCGTACCAGCAGCCCCATCCCCCAATTTGGCAACCGTTCTCCGTCAGTGAGAATACTATCCGTTGGTGCGCCAAAGAAGAGATTCTCCCGCCGTTCCGTGAAACAGGTCGGCACGCTTGGATACCAATAACCTTTGAATCGTAGCTTGAATGCGCTCCGCTTTCGCCGAATAGTAGCGCCGGTCAAGCTGATTGTCCCCTGTAGCCTACGAGGAAATTTCGGAGGTCGCCCTGGCATTAAACTTGCCGGTACGATAGTTGCCCGTTAGTATGGCTACGGAAGGTCGACCTAGTTGGCGCTCTACATTTGTTCTGATTAGGACTAATCCATTGCAGTTTATGCTCTCAGAAGATGCATGACCACTGAACCAGGGAAGAAACCACCCACTTACTACGGTTGGTACGTGTGCGCCGCCGCCATGTTTATTGGCTTCTGCGCGATGGGTGCTCGCCAAAGTTTCGGCGTCTTCGTTCTCCCTATGAGTGACGAGTTTGGTTGGAGTCGTTTCGAGGTTTCCAGCGCGGCAGCTCTAGGTGTCCTGGTTAATGGCGTTAGCCAGCCATTCATGGGGCGCATTTTTGATTGGACTGGTGGACGTAAATTAGTGTTAGGGTCCGTCGCCGTCTTGGCGGCCTCAACCATGATAATGGCGCTTACCTTCCACATCTTGTTCCTGGCGTTCATGTTCGGTGTGGTGTTGTCTCTGGCCCAAAGCGGGTCGGGACCCACAAACATGGCCGCCTTGATGGCCCGCTGGTTCCGCCGCCGCCGAGGATTCGCCATCTCACTGAACTCCGCAGCCGTGTCTGCAGGCAGCTTGATTTTGGTTCCGTTCGCTATGTATCTCATGCAGGCGACTAATTGGCGCATTGCCTGGCTTGGACTGGGGCTAATCTTGCTTTTGGCTATTCCCACTGGGCTACTCTTTTTCCATAGAAGCCCGTCTGACAGGGGAGTCTTTCCTGACGGTGACCCTGAGCCTCCATCCACTAGAGCTAGAAGCCTGCAATCCGCTGGAGCCGGACCGTTAGAGGCCGATAATTGGCGCGACTCCTTGAAATCCGCCCCCATATGGCAGATGTCTGCATCCTATTTTGTGTGTGGGATGACCACGTTCGTCATGTCGGTACACTTCATCCCTTACGCTCAGAGCCAAGGTGTATCTCCTGGCCTGGCGGCGATCATATTTGGATTCATGATGGGCTTGAACATCCTGGGCGGACTGGGCGCTGGTTACCTTTCAGACAGAGTTGGTGGCACCAAGAACTGGTTGGCCCTTGCCTACTTCATTCGGGGAATCGCTTACCTGCTGTTGCTCATTGTTCCGGCACCCCTAGGCCTGTGGATATTCGCCGGTTTCGCTGGATTCTCTTGGGTAGCAACCCCTGTTCTTACTTCTTCCCTCACCGCCGATGTGTACGGCTTGAAGGCCTTGGGGACCATTTCGGGTCTAACCTTCATGTTCCATCAGTTCGGAGGATTCGGCAGCGTGCTATTGGCGGGGTTGCTATACGATGTGACAGGATCCTACACAATACCATTCGCTTTCGCTGGCGCGCTGCTTTTGCCAGCTTCGGTCTCCGCGTTTTCGATCAATGAAAGGAAGTACTCTGTACGGTATCAAACGAACCGCAGCCCAATCGCAACTAGCGAGGCTGATTGAAGCCCGGCACATCTAATTCAAGCGGTTTGGCCGAGGTGCTCTAATCATGATTTGGCCCGGCCCGTTTTTGCCCAAAATTGTTGTCAGGGCTACCTCCATTTCTCTCACGTATCCCGCTAAGCCATGCCGAGGGGGTGGGGTACAAACCTACATTCGTGCTCGGTACTGTGATCTACATTCGAATCGGATTTCTACTTCAGCAGCCCATGATGTTTGAACGGCAATCTGACCAGCGTTAGATCACGTTTGTACACACATCCCGATGTTCGTTCAATGGTGATAGACTTTCAACCTCTGGCGTCTCATTCAAGGTCACCGTATCCCTCTAAGCAATCGCTCGGACCACGACCATTTTCCTTCCCACGCCGTTACTGGTTGTTGCTCGGGCGACTCGTCTTCGCGCAACGCAGCGAAGCAAGGACTAACTTAGCCACACGGCACGCCTCCCCCGGCATGGCTTAGCAATCTACGTGAACAATGTGATGGTATCCGAGAGCACATTTTTATTTAATAGCCACTTTAATTCTCCCAGCGGGCCTCACTTGCAATTTTCTGACGGTGCGGTAGCAAGATGTCCCAAAATGTGGACAAGCTCGCTGTTCCGACGCTACCATTTCCCCATCATGGCCAGTGAGCGTGTTCAAAGGCAAATAGATCGTCTCCTCGATGAAGCCGAAGAAGCGATCTCCAGATATGACTGGGAAGCCGTACGTCAAGCTGCCCTTGCGGTTCTGGCCATCGATCCCGGAAACTCCGACCCCATAACGAACCTGGCCGGCGCGGACCGTGCCTTAGGTGCAACTTCTACCCTACCACCAATCACCGAGGAGGTGATGCCCGCTTTCGCGCAAATAGTCGAACCGCCACCCGGACAGGCGAGCATAGAGGACTGTCAAGATTCATTTCGAACCGTCAATTGCATGGCTTTAATGTCATTGTATCAACTTGGAACATTCCAACAGTCCCAAGCAATTTTCGACGAAGACGCTATCATTGGTTCGAGAATATACGGTTTCGTTTCTGGCTCTCCGGCGCTGTTTTCAGAAACGTAGACGGAGATTACATTGAAGGAAATTGGCTGCTTACCCGATAATTCAGCCACCGGGGAATTGATGGGGCTATGCGATCTGAGGGCACCGTGGCTGGCGTCGGGCCTTCCCAGTTGTCATAGTTTACGATACACGCAATAATGGGCCCAGCGATGGAGGATATGAACACTCTTTGCAGGTCCAGCAGATGATTCTATTCGTGGAGAGTCGGAGTACAAAAATGGGAAATACTGTTCTGGATGCAATCGCCGAACATATCAAGGTTGTACAAGCCCTCAGATGCCTATCAAGTGATATCGAAGAGGTAGCCTTGTCTGCGGTAGAGACCTATAGATCGGGGGCCAAAGTGGTGCTATTTGGTAACGGTGGAAGTTCCTGTGACGCTCAACATATAGCTGCTGAGATGCTGGGGGTGGTCGAGGACCAATCTACCAAAAGGGGACTTCTAGCGGTCTCCCTGGCTGACAATACTGCCTTAATCACGGCAATTGGCAACGACTTGGGGTACGCTGACGTATTCTCCAGGCAAGTAGAAGCCATTGTTCAAGAGAAAGACTTGGTGATTGGCCTGAGCACAAGCGGAAACTCTCCAAACGTGGTCAAAGGCATTGCGACCGCCAAAAACCTTGGAGCCAAAACTGTGGTTCTGATCGGGCGACGTGGGGCACTAGCCGAAATAGCCGAGGTTGCCATCCACGTTCCATCCAATAGTGTGCCAAGGATTCAAGAAGCCCACATGATTATAGGCCACATCATATGTGAGATGGCTCAGAGAATGTTATCGAATGAGTACGTAACACGATTCAAATCATAGTTTACAAATTGATTCACTGCCCCAAGTAGATTCTATCTCGCACAAGAAGGAAGGAGTAGAAAATGAAGTATGACATCATAATCATTGGCGCCGGTTCTGCCGGTTGCGTGATGGCCAGCCGACTTTCAGAGGACAGCAGCAAGTCGATACTTCTGTTGGAGGCGGGACCAGATTATCCGGATTTCCAGACGTATCCGGACGACTTAAAGTTCGGTTACGACCAGACTGCTTCTGCGATCGACGCTCCCCACAACTGGTCGTTTCAGGGAAACACCACTGCGCTCCAGACCGAGCCCATGCCGGTGCCCCGGGGAAAGGTCGTCGGCGGCTCAAGTGCCATCAACGGTCAAGTTTTGCTGCGGGGGATACCCGAGGACTACGATGCTTGGGCGGCTATGGGCAACGACGGGTGGGGATTCACCGACGTGCTGCCCTATCTCCGTAAATTGGAGACTGACACCGATATCCACCACGACTTCCATGGTACCGAAGGTCCCATCCCGGTTCGCCGGTTTAAACAAGAGACGTGGCTACCAGCGCAAAATGCTTTCTATGCAGCTTGCCGGGCGGCAGGCCATCCCCACGACCCAGACATGAACCATCCCGAGTCGGGCGGCGTCGGCCCCATTCCCATGAACAACCCCAACGGCATCCGTATGAGCACGTCCTTGACGTTTTTGGGGCTGCCCGGCACCGGCTGAATGTGACCATTAAAGCTAACGTCACTGTGCACCGGGTCGTATTTGACGGCAAGCGTGCCATCGGAGTCCAAGTGGAGAGTGGTGGCGAAACATTCATTGTTGAAGGGGAACACATCATTTTGAGTTCTGGGGCCATTGGTTCGCCACAATTGCTGATGCTCTCAGGCATCGGCCCCGCTGATCAGTTGCAGCAACTTGGCATTCCGGTGATTCTTGATGATCCCGGAGTAGGCCAAAACCTGCGGGATCATCCCAACATCCGAGTGCCCATTGAGGTCGATGACGACTTCCCGTTGAACCCAAAGGACCCGCGCTCTCAAGTGGCGTTGCGCTACACTGCAACTGGGTCCGAGCTCCGAAACGACGTTCAAATCATGGCGTCGTCCTTCTCGTCTCCCATATCCGGGGATCCCTTGGAAGCAGAGGGCATAAGGTTTACATGCATATTAGAAATGGCCTACGGCTCCGGCAACTTGGCCATCACCTCCACTGATCCCAATGTGCAGCCGGAATTGAACTATAATTACTTCCAAGACCCCAGGGACCTTTCCCGCATGCGGGAGGCCGTCCGAAAATGCATCGCGTTTTTGGACCACCCTGACTATAAGAATATCGTCAAGACCATTCTGGATCCGATGCCTTCGGAGTTAGTATCCGACGAAGGGCTCGACAACTGGCTTAGGCGATCCGTCACCACCTCCCAGCACATATCAGGAACCTGTAAGATGGGCACCGAATCCGACCCGATGGCTGTGGTCGATCAGCACGGTAACGTGAGAGGTGTTGAAAATCTGACAGTAGCTGATGCCTCCATAATGCCCGACTGCATCCGCGCCAACACCAATTGCACTACCATAATGATCGGCGAGCGGGTGGCCGAGTGGATCAAACAGGGTTAACCCGAGGTGGCAGAACCAAGGCACAACCCACTGAGGCACGGATGGTTTACCGGGAGATTCTGAACGCCGGATCTAATTGTCGCCATGGCGTTTCTTGGAGATTAGCAATAACAAGCCGTATCACGGGCGTTGGCCACCGTTTCTGTAGTTGATGCTACGGAGCCTATCCTACAAACTACTCACGGTTTTGGCTTGGTCACCTTCGGCATCGTGATTTCTTAGCGTGTCGGCGTAGTCACGGAAGGGCCCACGCCAGCTCGGGCCTGTGGCCTGCTTTGCGGCAGAAGGACAAAACGTCCTCCAAGTGCTCGGCCGCTTTGTCCAGGTAGTCCATTTTTCGGGCCAGGAGAACAAGTAGGCGACCCGGTTGGTAACTAATAGGTCTGCCAGCATTCGCAAGTCCGGATTGGTCTCTTAAACCTGTATGTTGTTTTGTTCAGGCTGAGTTACGATCCTCCTCTAATTCGCCTCAGGTGGTGTCCGCCTTCAACCGATGTATATCATCCAATGTATTTCATCGTTCGGCTCTATTGATTAGTTTCGTGTCAAGAGGAAGGTGCTAAAGAGCGTCTGATCGTTGAGCTCGACCGGCAACCAAGTGATTCAGGAAAACCTGGGGTTCGTACCTCGGGACTTCGCATTCACTAGTACCAGTTAGAGCAGCATGTTGGAGGAGGAAGTAAAAAAACGGTACCGGTTTGGCCGCCTTTGGATAGTTGGATCAGGGTATCAGGTTGACGGCAATCCCATGCGATACGCTGACTTGGTGGGTGTAACCGGCCTCGACGAGGTCGATGGCGGCCCTCCTCAGGCAGCCCGATACATTACCGAGAACTCAAACCCTTACCGGTTGCCCTCGATGGAGCTACAAGCCCTGATCAACGATCCCCAGGGCTTTCGTAGGTATCTTGAGGGAGCCCTGGCTGACTGAGCGACCATCGCGGATCCTCCCTCGGTACAGGCCGCAGATTGTGATGCTTCGGAAGGGGAAATCCGTCCGCTGATCTTCTGAGGGACAGTACGACAAACTCTTTGCGGAGGAGACGTAATGATGAAATGGTGCCGGTTTCAAGTGAAGGGTGGGGCCAACTACGCGCTGGTGGAAAGTGATCAGATAACCCTGGTGGAGGGTGACCCCTTCAACGGTTACCAGGAAATTCCTAACCGTTTCGCCAAGGACTAAGTTAAGCTCTTGGTTCCGGTGGTGCCTCCTACGCTTTACGCCGGTGGCCTTAATTACCCCTACCACGTGGTCTGGGCCGCCGAACACGCAGGCGCCGCACCGGTCAGGCCCGAAGAGCCCATCGTCGGCACCAGAGCAGTCAGCGGTCTGATCGCTCACGAAGAGACCATCATCAAGCCCAAAGACGCCACCGAAGAGTTCCAATACGAGGCGCTTGCATCAATGCTCGCACGCTACGTTCAAGTGTGAGATATCGTCGAGCAACCGGCAAATGGCACTACGCCCGAATAGTGATGGCGAGCGGCCACCCGCGTTTCCGGGGGATAAGCTAAACTTTTCTGGCTAGGCAGAGAACCTGGTGTCTTTCAATCAGGTGTCATAGATAGGTTTCGTAACCGTACCCCGCAGCTTCTCTAGTATTACAACGACGCTTTCTCAAATTGGTCAGTTTTGGGGCAGAAATCGCTTCGCGGAACGCAAGACCACAAAGCTGTCAGCCCACGCGCCTAACAGCCATGAAGAGGTGCTCAAGGCCCCTTTTTTGTGATCCGTCCTTGTAATACTAGGATCTTGCTCCATATCGCCTGGAGATTCATCTCTTGCTTTCGACCTTTTGTAGATCTCCGTTTCTTGCGTCCCGTATGGTCACACCTGGCTGCAATGTTTTGGTCTATCTGGTAATTTTAGGTATCATTAGCTTTAATGGACACGAGGCACTCCACATCGCTAACGAATGGGCTCCCGACCGGGTAGTCCTGGACTTGATGCTTCCCGAAGTTGACGGCCTCGAGGTGTGCCGACAAATTCGCCAGAAGAGCCCAGATGCCCTTCATCATGCTCACGGCTTGAGGGGAAGAAGTGGATCGCATAGTAGGTCTGGAGATGGGTGCCGACGACTATGTGGTCGAGCCCTGCGGCACCAAGTAACTGGTTGCCAGAATCAAGTCGGTGCTGAAGCGTGCTGCGTTTCGACGATTGCACTATCAACCCGGAGAGCCGGGTGATAAACAGCGAAGAAAAGTTACGGGAGTAACTGATCCAGGCTCCCTCTGGTCCACTCAAAAGTTCCAATCAATTTTGAGGAAAGGAAATATGAAAACTCTTAAATGCGATCTATGCGAAGTAACAGCGGGAGGTGAAACGTTCGAGTCGTGGATGGAAGCACTTAAGCCTCATTACAGTGAGGCTCATGCTGACGTCATGAATAGTGATAGTGGAACTCCTGAAGGTATGAAGGCAGAGATGGAAAAATGGATAGCTGACAATAAGGCAAGGTTTGATGCTGCCTAAATAGGCGGTTAGCAGAGCGCACCTTCGGACAACCGCCGTTACGACAAAGAGAGCAGCCTTGTTGACGGTATGCCATCCCGAATCGCCTGAAATAGTTTCTCTAGCTGCAAGGTTAAGATAATGAACTGAGTCGAGGTTGGAGGTCTCTGTTCGCTCCGCGCTACTGCCGCCATGTTAAAACGATGCGTCTAATCAATCGTCTCAGCCCGCTTGTTTCCGTCTGTATTCCAGACGTTTTACAATGCGGATCTTAGTCAAAGAGCTGATCCAGGCGGGAATCTGATACAGACTGTAAGGAAATGTGGAGTTCGCGCTGCAGATCAGCTAAATCCATTTCCACGGGCCAGCGTCTCTTACAAGTATGACAATATAGGTCGTTTGATCTCGTTCGGTACTCTATGCCTTTAATCTCTCCTCTGCTCTTTCCACAGCAGGGGCACTTCCCCTGTTTGTACCTGGCTAAAGCGAGGTCCAACGTAAGAGGTCCATGAACCGTTTGAGTAGAGTTGTCCCAGATCAAATTGATCCCCCAACCAAGTGACCATGTTGGATGCCTCGAACTATAAGACGGCATACCGAGGGCGTCAAATAAAATCCGATTTAGTCTACCTCAGGCGAATTAGGTTGATCTGGGCTTAGGGTGTCTAATATACCCCTGGGATCCCCACCGGCCTGTATGTCAAAGGTGACCAACACGACGGGCACCTCCTCAGCAGCCTTCATAAAGGCATGGCATCGCAGACTACCCCACCAAACCGAAGCCTGCGATAATTAGGAGCGGTAACCAGGCCGGTGGTGCAACTCACCGTAACCCACAACCCGTCCCGTAAGGGCCTGGACACAGCGGGGTTCTCCCTGGCAACCTGGTCGTTACAACCACCTTGGATGATTTGAAACAAATCAGAATTACTCTGTCGGATACTCAATATGCATCGATGCTTCCTTATGTTGCCTTACCATTGAAGGGCGGTTTCTGGTTCGGGTTGCCAGCGCCGTTACAGGTGGGGTTTTCCTGTCCCACTATATTTATTAGGCGGGCGGTTTTGGTTTCCCTCTCCTTTCCGGGACTGCCCGCAATCTTAATGCCGGGGGTATAGGTATGACTACCAAAGCATGGACGGAGTTGGTGCTGATAGCCCAGCTAGCGGATATTCGCCAGGTAATAATCGTGTACCAACTACCGCAACGGTTGAGCCCGGCTGCTCTTCGGTTATGGACTGCGCACCAAGTACAAGCCTGAATCCAGGAATTAAGGACCGCCCTATCGGAACAGCAAGGGAGAAAGATTTTCGGCCGATGGATGGAAGGCCTGATGGCCCGAGTAGATTAGTACATGGAACCTGACTTTAGAGAAGCAATAACCCAGTGGTTGGAAACCATCGCAGGCGAAGAGCTTGGCCCGGCACAGGCTGGCTACGCAACCCGCCGCTCAACGGCAGGGTATCGGCAAGTCCTTCTGTCGCACTTGCCCGCTGACCTGTGTGCCCGTATAGACCAAGCTCTAGAAACTACGAGACATAGAAAGCTTACGTCCTATTGGCATGCATGGCCCCTGCTCTCCGACGCCGACGTAGCCGTAATCATGAAGGCCGGGGCAGCAAACTACATAGGAACGACCCAAACTGCATATACCGGCGACTCCGCCTAGTGCTAGAAAAACACCATGATAGGCATCTGATTCCATGTTTAAGGTTAGGTTGCCGGCGTGTTCCTCACGAGTGCAATGAACCCACAGGCCATCCTCGCTAGTGAACCCTGAAACAGTACCCTAAGATATCTATTTGCTATTTCGGCCTGTAGTAGGCATTATTGGACTCCAATATTAGATACCATGCCCACTCAGACCCGCGGTTATCGTGGCCTCATAACAAAACCGGGTTGGCCCTGAAGTTATTACTCTGAAGACTTGCGTAAAATTCGGTAATAGCTGCCGACTTTGCAGGAGAACGGTAATGCCACAAACCGGGATGCAGTAGGCAAAAGAAAAGAAGTTGCGAACAACTAGGCGGGAGGAAGTCATTTAGCATCACTCGTGGTCCAGGCGAAGGTAAGGCGGTTTGGGTGCCTGGCATTCAAGTCACTTGTAAGGTTAACGGAGAAGAAACAGAAGGTGCATACTCGTTGCTTGAGGTACTAATGGTAAGGTCAGAAGGACCTCCGCAACATACCCACAGATCTGAAGACGAAGCATTTTATGTTCTGGAAGGAATAGTCAACATCAAGAGAGGTGAAGAGACTGTACAGGCGACTACTGGAGCCTACGTTCTGGTCCCAAAAGGGACAAACCATACGTTTTGGAATGCGGGATCGACGCCAGCTAAACTTCTGGCCATATTTTCACCGGTGGGATTTGAGCATTACTTCATTGAGACACTACGCAGACCAAGAACCTGAGCTTAACGCCCTTAGGGAGAAGGCAATGGCTGTGGCTGACAAATATAATCTAGAAATAACAGGGCCGCCTATCGGATAACCCACGATGTGCAGCCACCGAGACCCGGATGCAAGTGGTGCCGGGAGAAGCCAGCTATCAAGGGCGGAAGAACCGTCGGGCGGTAGTACGCTGCTACCGGGTCAGGCGGTGAAAGAAGCGTGGGCCGTCCGGTTCGCCAAGAAGACTCCCACCTTTGAGGCTCGCAGAGTTCGTGACCTAATAGAACTGGGAGCCTACGACTACCTGACAAAACCGTTTAACCAAGTCACGTTGAAGAGCCGAATCAGCGACTGTCTCACTCGGCACCACAGTGTTCAAGCATAGTGGTTGATTGGTTTCTTTTGGGATGGAATGGCATGCTGACTTCAATTATTCGGGTACTAACGGATGGGGTTTCTGGTATTTGATTTAGCCATGATCGTATTCTTCAGTCATATCGCCGAAATAATGTTAGCGCCAAATTCCTACCAAGGCGGTGGCACATGCGAATAGCGGTAATGGGAACAGGCAGCTTGGGCGGCCGCTACGGCGGGGGCGCTCGCCATGGCTGGTAACGGCCACTGGAGTGTTTCAGGAGGCCATGCGTTTCGTCAGGACCAGCCCAAAGCCAGGAGAAGCCAAGCACATTGCGACCTATGAGACAACTCGTGAGGATGTGTCTAAGGCATACGCGGCTTTCAAAGATGGCATGGCGAAAACTCTGACACCGGATGGGTTCTCCTCACTTCTGGAGGTTGTTCTCCCGGGTGTCGCTTACAAGAAGCTGGATGAAGAGTTTTGTGCAACCAGCAAACCCACGCGCGGCATCCTGATGGTGACGCTAAATTGCAAGACCAGGCATAGGAACAAGAGTTTAACAAGTGGTGCGCAGATGTACACATTCCCGACATTCTGAGCACGGGGGCGTTTCATACCGCCTACCGTTACGAAAGCCTTGACCCCGATTCTAGCAAGGGGAAGTAACTCGCTATATATGAGACCGACTACAGCGACCCAAGCAAAGCTGGAGATGAACTGATCAAGCAACGACCTGATTGGGAGCAGCGAGGACGCTTGTTCAGCGGTACAGAGTTGGTGCTCCGGGCGACTGCTCTTCGAATTTGGCCAATGGACTAGCGCGGTTTGGTTCCGTGAAGAGTCTGGGATAAGATTTGGCGTGATTCAGGACGCCAACCATTCGGTTATCGGGGTTCTCATGCGGCGTGGTTGCCGATGCAGCTATCCCGGCGACCTTGGCTTCAGCCTCGACCATGACAAAGTCTGTGGGGCCTTCAAGAGGTCCCTATTGCTTCACCGGCGCTTATTTAATATCGTCAATGGGTTCAAACCCCTTCATGCCCGGGATATCTGTTACGTAGATAAAGTATCCACGGTCCAGCCCATTGTCGAAAGCAGTCCAGCCTTGTCCATCTTCTTTGGCGCGCTGAAGCCGCCTAGTGATTGCTTCGTGCTTATGAAGGTCCCAGTCATCCACCGGGACCCGGAGACAGAAGACCTCACGGTGCCTAAATCGGGGATACATGTTGTATAGAATCGTTTTCTTTTTGAAAGCCAATAGACCCTGGATTAGACCCTAATCGAATTGACCAATCGACATTGATGGTATTCCCCGATTTTACGGGTTTTTCGAGTATTTTCAGGCCTGAATAAACTGCATATACCCCTGATACGGGTTTAATTACAACTTTAGCTTCAAATCGTGATATATAGGCATGAAAATGAAAAATTATGGCCGGTTAGTCGAAAATTATGGCCAGTTAGTCGAAAATTATGAAGGGTGATGGACGGTTTGTGGAAGGCTAAGTTTGCCCTCCATTTCACGGAAACTCGCATACAGCGTGATTCTGACCTCCCTTATCATCCGCTGGGCAGGTCGCGTCCGAAAAGGCTAACGACATCTTCTTCCATGGGATTGATTGTGAGCTTCGCGCCGATCTCCTCCGCATTGCAGCGTCGCGCTGCGTTCGGCTCGATGGCTGTGATGTGTCCCGCACCCGCGTGTTTCAGAACTATTTCTGTCAGCAATCCTATCGGTCCAGACCCAACAACTATAGTCCTTCGTCCGACGATAAACCCCGAACGACTGACGCCGCGAAGCGCGATGGCCATAGGCTCCACCCACGCGGGTGGGAAAGCATAGGATAGCAGTCTTTCTCTGCAAAGTAGGGCTGCGGTTCGTCGGGCGAAAATTATTAAAGGAGCTGCCGCGCTCGGCAGATTTCCTTAACTAGCGCCCGGCTCCCGGGAGAAAGGTCGGCACGCTTGACGACCCAAGGGCTATGCCCGCAGTCACCGATATCCCTCACGCTACCATTCCAGCAAATGCCACATTTCAAGGAGTGGAGGCGGTGATTTCTTTCGGGAGTCGGGCGCGGTGTTGCCGTGACCCGACGAACCCCCAGCTAGTTGGCGGACGCTTGTCCGCAATGCCCCTTAGGGCACTTTCAGCTTTGCTGAAACCAGTTTAACGCCCGATAGGACATCCTTATAAGATGTACTGTCAGGCGGTCGGCCATTCATTTAGGTTGAATAGGTAGATGAACGGGTATTGCCGACCCCGCAAGCTTGTTATATCGACCTTTGCGTGGTTTAGATTGGAGACTACATTGCGGCCGCTGTTCAGGTCGGCGTACAACTCGTCTAGCATGTACTTCTGATACGGGATGCGCACCGGACGGCGGTCTCACATGTGGTGATGCGGATCGCAGATGGGGAGATCGGGTTCCAGGGTGGTCTCCTGGGTCAATGCTAGCCAGTCACTGCCTCCGAACGGCATAGTAGATCCTCAAATGGTTTTCTTTGGAAGCCCAGAAGACAGTGGACTGCCCTAACGAGTAATCTGCTGGCTACTACGAGGCCCTAGTATTACAACGTCAGTTAGTTTGATAGGATGACTGTGTAGCTGGAGAGGGAATAGGCAGGTGAGGTGGGGATGTGGATGCGGCAGCTTTCGAGCAGGTGTACGGGTCATTTCGGGATTTTCACGCTTACTTCGCGCCGCTGTTTGGCCGCCGGGAGACGCGGGAGCACAGCGGTCATTATCTCCAGGCCCTGCTGGTACAGTCTGGGGAGCGGCGCAACGCTGAGAACCTGTCGGAGACGGTTCCGGGGTCAGCCCGAGGGATGCAGCGGTTTCTCACCGATTCTCCCTGGGACGATGAGGTGATTATAGGACGGCTGCAGGAGTACCTGGGAACCCGGCTGGAGCATCCGGAAGGGGTGTGGGTGCTGGACGGCAGCGACTTTCCCAAGCAGGGGAGGAAGTCGGTGGGAGTGGCCCGGCAGTACTGCGGGAGGCTGGGGAAGGTGGCCAACTGCCAGGCGGGGATGTTCCTGGCCTATGTCAGCCCGTTGGGACGGGCATTGGTGGACAAGGGGCTGTATCTGCCCGAGAGTTGGACCTCGGACAAAGACCGGTGTGAGGCGGCGGGTGTGCCGGAGGATAGGCAGGGCTACCGGTCCAAGACGGAGTTGGCCTTGGAGATGGTGGGGCGGGCACAGGAGCGGGGCCACCTGAAGGCTGGATGGGTCGCGGCGGACGACGCCTTCGGGATGTCGCCGTCCTTCCGGGAGGGCCTGGCGGCCTTGGGGATGTGGTACGTGCTGGACGTTCCGTCCGGCTTTACGGTGTGGCCGCCGGAGCCTGCCTGGACCAGTGCGGAGTATCAGGGATTCGGGCGTCCCCGCAAACCCAGGCTGCGAGACGGTCAGCGCCGGACCATGGAGCAGCGCAGCGACGAGTTGCCGGAGGAGGCCTGGCGTGAGATTACGGTGGCCGAGGGAAGCCAGGGGCCACGCAGCTACCTTTTCAGCGCCCAGAGGGTGCGACCGACCAGCAGGCGCAAGCCCGGCGAAATCCACTGGGCCGTCTACCGCCGGAACCGGGACGGCAGCGAACCCCGCTACTACCTGTCCAATGCTCCGGAGGATACCCCGTTGGAGACCCTGGCATACGTGGGAGGCTCCCGTTGGCGTATAGAAACGGAGTTTGAGACGGAGTTTGAGACGGAGAAAAGCGACGTAGGCCTGGACGAGTACGAGACCCGCACCTGGGCTGGCTGGCATCACCACGTGGCCCTGTGCCTGCTGGGCGGAGCTTTTCTGCTGAGCCTGCAACAGGCTTGGGGGGGAAAAGATGCCCCGGATCACGAAGCCGCAGGTCTACCGGGTGGTGCGGGAAATGCTGCCCCGGGAACGGTTCGGGCCAACCGAGTTGCTGCGGTGGCTTGAGGATACGCAGGACAGTAACGAACGGGCCAAACGCTCCCATGCCAAGCGCCGCGCCGCCATGCGGGCATCACCCCACATCCCTCCCTGAACTGACGTTGTAATACTAGAGGTCTGGCCGGAAAGCCATTGGCCGGGTTTCGCGCTACGCCAAGCAGACGTATTCCAGTCTTATACGATATAATAGTATATGTAATACGTTTCAATAACCAACTGTTACTTCGATAATCGACGTTAAGAAAACGACGGCTTGGGGAGAATCGGGGTTTCCGTCCGAGTTTCTAGAGGACAAGAGGGTTGTTGCAGTCAAGTGGGACCCGCTAGGTTCCCTGCGCTAAGTTTGAAAGCCCAGCAAATGCATCCCGGAGTCGATCCTCAGGGTCTCTCCGCCTTTATACTATAGGGTCCTCCCACCTTCCTGACTGCCCCTCCGTCTCCAGCAGAAACCCGCCGCTTTCCTGCGCCGCAACCTACAATGCCAATGGTTGCCAATCCATCGCATTCACCCATTTGGACCGCCCTACTTAAGTATCTCCCGCCGGGTCAGCACCCGCTCCATCAAGGGCCGCATGCCCACCAGGGACTCGTCTCCGAGAGACTGGACTTGTTACCCCAGTTCTTCAAGCAGCACCTTGGCGTCGACCAAGTCCGGTGTATCAAAACCCTCGGTGAACCAGCTGTAAATCCCGGCCAGCAACTCCCGAGCCTCAGTGTGTTTGCGTTGTTTCTGCCACAGCCGGGCCAAACTCATTGCCGCCTTCAATTCCAAGGATTTGGCGCCCTGGCCCCGAGCAACCTCGAGGGCTTGATTGAAGCATTCCTCCGCTTCACCTTCGCTCCCGCCCGATAATAGTAGCAATTCGCCTTTGATCCGGTACAACTCCGGCTCCCAATATCGTTCACCAGTGTCATTAACGAGGGCAAACGCCTTAGTCAGCGCCCTCAATCCATCGTCTGCTTCCGCTACGATCAAATGAGCCTCAGCCAACCAAGACAGTTGCTGCGGACGAAATATCCGTTGGCCCCGGCTTGCCAGGGCGGCCAATCCTTGAGTGAGGCTAGCGATTCCTTCTTCGGTTCGGCCCATCTGAGACCAACAGACTCCTTGGTATGTTGTGGCCGAGTCCAGAGAATTGTCAAGCCTTGCTCTCGGTCTAGATTAATTAGCGCTTCCGTGTGAAGCTGGGCAGACTGACGTTCTCGCGACTCCAAATAGTGTCTTGCGGCAAAGGTTAAGACGAAGACTGGGTAAATGGATGCGAAATTTCTTGAGCCAGTTCGAGGGCCTCTTGGATTTTGCTTGACGCCTGATCTGGGTAACCTAGCTGCCATAGATTCCTGGTGAACCAAACCAGGGCGACGGTTATAGGGTCTTGGCCGTAAGTCAGTGCCAAGGACCGGTGTTGCTGGATGTCGTACCGAGTAATTCCTTGTAGCAACTGCTCTTGTGCCAGAACGAGTTCTCCCTTAAGCAACAGTACTACTCCCTTAAGATAGTGAGCCAACACCAAAGAGATCGGGTTCTGAGTGCTCTGGGCCGCCACTAAACACTGGTCAGCCACCTCCAGAGCCGGTTGCCACTCTGCGCGGACTGCATGGTAGGTGAATAGCCCATACATCACCTGGAAGTATTGCGATGTTTCTCCGTCTTGATCAATTAACTTCCTAGCCTGGTTGAACGCTCTCTGTACTTCTGGGGTTGCCCAACCCTGGGTCTGGATCAAACTTTGCCCCAGCATAGTTTGTAATGCCACCTCTTGGGACGCCCGATCTGGGGCTTCCGGTACCTTTTCCAGTAGCCTCAACCCTTGAGTAAAGTGGTTTATCGCTTCAGCGTTGGCCGAGCGTTCCCTCGCAATCTGACCCGCTTTCTGCCAATAGCTAATCGCCCGCTGATTGAGTCCAGCTTCGGTGTAGTGGTGGGCCACAAGTTCGGGCTGGGTTTCGACGGCCTCTGGGAAACTCTCCTCATATACTTGGGACACCAACTGGTGGTATTGCTGTCTCTTGCTTATCAGCAAAGAATTGTAGGCAGCGTCCTGGATGAGGGCATGTTTGAATGTGTAAATAGACTCCGGTGATGCCCCGCGCTTGTATAAGAACTCGCTGCTCACCAGTTGTGCTAGATGTAGGGCCAAACCAACGTCGTCCAGTCGAGATACGGCTTGAATAAGCTCGTGGCTGAACTCCCGGCCCAGAACCGCCGCCAATTGGACTGACTCTCTGACTGACGATTGGCGATCCAGCCTCGCAGTCAAGGAGTCCTGCAACGTGGAAGGGATGGCAAGGGACGGCAGAGGCCCGCTTAGCTCGTATCTTCCGCCTGCTTCATGGAGAAGTCCCGACTCAAGCACCATCTGGGTGAGTTCCTCCACGAATAGTGGCACCCCATCACTCTTGGCAGCGATCTGACTAACTACTTCTTCTGGAAGTTCTCTGCCACCAGTCAGGCGGGCCATCAAGTCGGTGGCCAACCTCCGGGGTAGGCGGTTTAGAGTGATCTGAGTGAGATGCCCCCTGCTTCCGAAAGGGGGCGTGAAATCGGGCCGGAAGGTGTACACGGCCATAACTTTTGAAGTAGCAATCTGGTCTAACAATAGTCCAAGAAACTCCAAGGTAGTGGGGTCCGCCCAATGGAGGTCTTCAACCACTGCCAGAATCGGCTGGTTAGAGGCTGTCTCAATCAAGAGTTGCACCAGTAGTTCCATGGTCATTTGGCGCTGGCGTTGTGGGCTCAAATTCAGCGGCGGATAACTCTCGCCTCCTGGTACTGATAATCGCCCCGTCAGCAAAGTCACCTCCTCGGTGGATTGGACCGAGTAATCCTCCAGTCCACCTTCTATTTTAGACAGTTTTTCCGCCAGAGTGTCCTCCCGGCGGAACCCCAACCACCTCTCCAGGAACTCGATCATCGGATGTAAGGCACTGTTCTGGTGGTAAGGGGAACACCGGTATTCCTGCTGGATGTGGGGTCGTTCTTCCAAGCGGTCATTAACGGCTTGTAGCAAACGTGACTTGCCAATCCCCGCCTCTCCGCTCAGCAAGACTACCTGGCCCAGCCCTTCCTCCACTTGCTCCCACCGATCCAACAGCAACCCCAATTCTTGTTTCCGACCGACTAATGGCGTGAGGTGGACGGCGGCGGCTACATCAAAGCGCGTCTGGGCACCACTTTCGGACAGTACCGAAAACAGTTCCATGGGTTCAGAGACGCCTTTCAGATCGTGAACACCCAGGGCTTCGCAGAGGAAGAATCCTTGAATGAGATTAGCAGTGAAGTCGCTTATGATTACAGAGTTAGGCGAGGCGGCCTCTTGTAGTCGGGCGGCAATGTTGGGAGTCTCACCAACAATCGCCAGTGCTTCAATTGTATCCCCTCCGCCCATCTCTCCGGCCACCACCAGGCCGGTGTGGACGCCGATGCGGACCGTCAACTCCATGTCTTTGTCGGCCTTCAGACTGGCGTTAAGGGGGACCATATCCTCTAGTATTGCTAACCCAGCCCGCACACCTCGTTGGGGGTCGTCTTCATGCGCCAGTGGATAACCAAAATAGATTAGAAGCCGTCGCCCAAGTATTTGGCGATGTGACCCTCGAATTGACCCACAGCACCAGCGCAAACCTCTTGGTAGCTGCGTATTACGTCTCTAAGATCTTCGGGGTCTAGTTGCTGGGACAGAGCAGTGGAGCCTTGGAGGTCGCAAAACATAACCGTAAGCTGGCGGCGTTCGGCCTCCAGGGGAGTAGTAACAGGTGATAGTGGTTCCGCAGCCAAAGCCTCGGTTGGTTGCGGTGATGGAGATTGTGTCGCACCAAGAGCACGGTCAGCGCTAGCTAGGTAGGTTATGGCGTCGGAGTTTCCGGGATCGATGGCCAGAACCGCAACGGCAGCTTGACGTACGGCTTCCCAGTCATATCTGGAGATCGCTTCTTCGGCTTCATCGAGGAGACGATCTATTTGCCTTTGAACCCGCTCACTGGCCATGATGGGAAAATAGTAGCGTCGGAACAGGGAGCTTGTCCACATTTTGGGACATTTTGCCACCACACCGTCAGCAAATGGCAAGTGAGGCGCACTGGGAAGGTTAAAGGGGCTTTTAAAGAAAAAATATTGTCACGCCTATCTTTACCTTTCACATGGATTCCGCTAAGCCCTGCCTGGGTGCCAAGCTCCCCTGGTAGGCTGCGGGGTGGCTCGGCGCGGCGTTGTGGGTGGGCCGGACACGCAACTTTTGGTGTAAATCTCGGCTGGGGTCACACCTGGGTACATCAGGGGGTAGCCGCATGTCAACCGGCTCCGCCGAGGTTGGCCTTTTAAAATGCCCAAAATTATTTCCGGCGTCCACTACCATGTATGTGAAGCTGGCTAAGCCATGCCGGGGGTACCCGGGCCTGTGGCTAGGTTTGGTGCTTGCTCCTTCACGTTGGCCGCAGACGAGTCGCCCGAGCAACAACTAGTAACGGTGTGGGAAGGAAAGCGGTTGCGGTAGGGTCGATGGTTCATACGGGAACGGTTCCTTTGACGGGTATGAGGAAGGGCCAAGAGAAGGGAAAACCTCGGTTTATACTCACCACTGAACAAACATCGGCATGAATGTTCATTCCTGATAAACTCTGGCTCTTTCAAAGGCAGTACTCCGGTTAAGGTCGCCGTCTTAGCAGTAGCCTCTACAGAAACCTGAAGCGCCTCCAAAGCCATCCTCTTGTCGCTATCATCTGCGTTCTTCAACCACTGGGTTACTCCCGAGCACACCTGACTAAGAAGGTCACGGTCAATCACCCGGGTGTCATACCCGATCGGACGCTGGAGAGTACTCAACTGCTGATTCAAGGCAGTGCGCTCACGTGAGATCTCTTCCAGTTGCGCCTGGATAATCTCCTCTCTGACGGTCCCAAGCGTATACAGCTTTACCAGACGTTCCTCTCTCTCTCTCTCCGCCAATGCAGTAATTTCATCCTTAAGGATTGCTATCTGCGTGACGTCGGTCTCTAGTTCGACGCGATTCTCAAGTTCTTGAAGCACAACTGCGGGGTCAGCGAGTACCCGTTCCACTTCGTCCCAAACGGCTGACTCTAGTTTGTCACCCCTGACGTAGCGAGCTGTACAGTCTCGGCTCGTGTTCTTGTCATACACGTGACGGCAGCGATAATACCGAAACGGGCGCCCCTTGACCGTGAGGGTCTGACCGACCATGGTGGATCCACAAAGACCGCATTTAGTCCTGCCTCTCAACATGTAAAACCGAGGCGTAGGAAGTTGCTTGGTTCGTTCAGGGTCGTTGAGGATGCTCTGGACTCGCAGCCATACATCCTCGTCAATGATCCGGGGGCAAGCATCGACCACCTCTATCCAATCGCCGGGGTCGCGATCAGTCTGGCGGTTGGTGAATCCTCGGTCCCCAACATTGCGGGTTTTTACTCTTTTAGCCTTCCTATAAATGAGCCGTCCAGTGTAGCACTCATTGAGCAGCTGACGCCGGATTGTCAATGGATACCATCGCCCGCCACCCAGAGAAGGTATACCCGCTTGGTTCAACTCCTGGGAAACAGCGGAGAAGCTCCTGGTCTCCATATATCGTTGAAATATCTGCCGGACCACCATGGCCTGATACTCATCAACCTCTCGTTTACCAGTGGCCTGGTTGTAACGGTAGCCGTAGCAGCCCTTACCCGTTCCCTGAGGTATCTTGCCCGACCCCGCCCTTTCCGCCTTACCCCTCATGGTCCGCTCGGCAATCTTCTCCCGCTCTACTTCTCCAATGAATGCGCGGGCCGCCAAGATGAATCTCCCGGTAGCAGTGTCTTCAAAGTTCTCGGTGACGAACTGAAGTTGAGCACCAGCTTGTTCCACCTCATCGAACAGAACGCCGATATGGTTCTGGTTCCTGGAGAGACGGTCCACGGCGTATGGCACCACCACATCCACCGCCCCCTGCCGGAGCAGCAACCGCAACCGTTCGATACCGGGTCTATCTAAGCTGTGGCCACTGGCGGTGTCTCTGATGGACTCCACAAGTATCCAGCCGTTGGCGCCAACGTATTCTTGAGAAGCCCTTTCTTGGGTATCCAGGGATGTTCCGTCTCGTTCCTGAGCGTCTGTGGATACCCTTGAGTAGACGACTGCTCTTAGCTGCCCTGCCATATCGGACTCCTCTTTGTGTACTTTCTCTTGGTCCTGGGGCGGCCCCTATTCGGGTTGTAAGTCTTGGCGAACTCCATCAGTTCGCCCCTGGATATCAGGTAGCGGTTGGCAATCTTGATTCCCTCGTAAAAACCCCTCGTCCTCCGGGGGCAATGGGAGGATAATGTGGGGAAAGGGCGTTGGGGCAGCGCCTGGCCGAGGGAGGGGAGGATGTTCCGAATACGAGACCCGCAAGAGAGCCTCTGGCAGTCCCAGTTCCTGGTGACGCCGAAGAAGGCTAAGCGTCTGGAGAGAAGTTGGGCCGAGGTTTTCCGAAACGAGGCGCTCCCCCTGATTGACGAGGAGCGCTTTGCTCCCATGTACTGCGTGGACAACGGCCGTCCCAACCGGGCGGTGCAGACCGTCCTCGGGGTCCACCTCCTCAAAGAGATGTTCAACCTCACCGACGATGAAGCTCTGGAACAACTAGAGTTCAACCTGCTCTGGCACCACGCCCTGCGGCTGGACATCGAGGAGACCCACCTGCCCCAGAAGACCCTCCACAACTTCCGAGTTCGCCTGATGCAGCACGACGGTGGCCGGCTGGCTTTCCAGGAGACCACGGACCGGATCATCCAGGCGCTGGGCATACGCACCGGAAAGCAACGGCTGGACTCCACCCACATCATGAGCAACATCGCCACACTCACCCGGCTGGGCCTGTTCTGTGAGACGATGCGGTTGTTCCTGCGGGCCTTGCGCTGGGAGCACCCAGAGCTTCGCCCTGGGGTTCCGGAGGGCCTCCTAGGGCGCTATTTGAAGGAAGAAGACGAGGCGACCCACTACGAGGACGCCCGCACGGGGGAGGGTCGGCGACGCCTTTCGGTCTGTGCCCGGGACCTCTACCGGCTGGTGGACCGGTTCCATGGCACGACTGCTGCCCAGCTGGAGGAGTACCGGCTGCTGGAGCGGCTGCTGCGGGAGCAGTGCCATGTGGGCAAACACCGGGACGGGCACCCCAGGGACGATGACGACGATGCTGGGGAATGCAAGGTGCCCGTGGCCTTGAAGGACCCGAAGCAGGTGTCCGCCGACTCGCTGCAATCGCCCCACGACCCGGATGTGACCTACAGCGGCCACAAGGGGAAGGGGTACGAGGTGCAGGTGGCGGAGACCTGCCACGAGGAGAACGCCACCCAGCTCATCACCCACGTGGAGGTGACCCCCTCGAGTGGGAGCGACACCGACGTGAGCGTGCCGGTCGTTGACGGGCTCGCGGAGCGGAAGGTCCGACCGGACGAGCTCTTCGCCGACACGGCGTAGGGGTCGGGCCGCAATGCCTTCGAAGCCTCGCGCCGGGGAACGGAACTGGTGAGCCCGGTGGCGGGGTCGGCGCCGGGGAACTCGCACGAAGGAGAGGGTGACGGACCACCGCCGCTCACCGCCGCGGACTTTCAGATCGACGTCACAGGGGAGCAGGCCACGGTGTGCCCCGCCGGCCACCCGTCCATCGAGGAGCACGAGTTGGAGGATGCGCCGGAGCGGGTAGAGGTCCACTTTGCCAGGACAACATGCGAGCCCTGCCCCTTGCGGTCCCGTTGCCCAGTGAAGCTGGACCGGCGTGCGGGGGCCTACGTCCTCAAGGCGGACCTGGTGAAGGTGAACATCGAGCGGCGCCGGAGGGCCGAGGCCACCGAGGAGTGGCGCAAGCGGTATGCCATAAGGGCCGGGATCGAGGGAACGAACTCCGAGCTGAAGCGCGCCCACGGGCTTGGGCGCTTGCGGGTGCGAGGGGGCCGTCGGGTGCGGCTTGCCGTCTACCTGAAGGCGTTGGCGTGCAACTTCAAGCGGATGGTCCATGCACGCCTGGTGGAGATGGAGAACACGGCTCAGCGGGCGGTCGGGACGGTACCTGCGGTCACGGCCGCATGAGGGCGCCGCTCCACAGCTTCCACCGGGTGCCCTGAGCCACGAAGGGGTAGCGCAACGGGATCACGCTTGTCCTGAGCGCGGCAGATGGTGCGGTGAGGCCAGCAGCCGGCATCCCGTGGCCTCCTCCCTTCCAGGCCCCTTCGCACGCCAGGGTTCATCTCAAACAGGCCTTTTTGCGAGGGAATCAAGCTTATCTGCAGAGAGCACGCCGCGATAGATCAGCTTCTGTAAAGACAGAGGATGGATACCCAGGATCTTGGCCGCCTCCGCACTGGACACGACCGTGCTGTTTAGATTCATTACCAAAGTCCTTATCACAGCAATAATAGTAATTATAGCCAGAAGAACAGAGTGATGCAACCAGGAGATTGGAATCCGCTCGGTTCAATGCCGTCATGGAGACGATCTCCTGAACGTTAAGCGAGAGTTTGTTCACACCGACAAACTTGACGCCTCAATCGAAGAAGGAATAGAGATTTTTAGGCTCCCTAAAGACGATGCCTAGAAGCACAAGGCAGCGGAGTCTCATGTAAGGTTTCATATCGATGGTTCGTCTTATATTTAAGAAAGAATCGGAGGGAAGATGATGAGTCAGAAGAGATATGCCACGGAAGCGGGGATAATACTTAATACAGCGATAATTAAGCATTCGGAATCCACTACACGATGTGAGCAACCTCATACGCTCAAAGTCCTACGCAACCCACGCGGTGGTTACCACGTAACCTGCGAATACTGCGACTGGTGGTCCTCAATACCCGCCGGGGAACGGCTAAAAGGATGGGAGGACCGGCCCTGATACAAGTTACCGACACGGAAAGGGATTACGCCAACAGGACGTGCAGCACACCTTGGATGTTCCGTGGCGGGCTTTCGGGACGTTTCTGGGACCTTGTGACCAGCGTGGGAAGGATGCCTGTCCATTATCCGAGGCCAGGTTACCCGCTTGGTCAAAGAAGACCCTCGCACCCTTGGCCCACTCGTCGCACATTGGTCACTGCCCCCCCGAATTGGCAGGGATGGATTACTGAGCAAGGGAGGAAGTAGGCCTCGAGCTGGATTCGTAACGTTTCTTTGCAGGACGCGACAATGAAAAACGATGAATGGACGCGCGACGAGTTGATCCTGGGCTTAGATATCTATCTCCGGTTCGGCATTTGCAGCTCGGATGAAGACTTAGTGTACTAGCCCGAGAAGGATCCAATGACCCAGATTCCGCGCAGGCTCTAGACGTGGAATTGAGGGGCCGGGTTAGAGATCAGCTCGGTCTGCGCCCACGTCAATCCAGCAGAGCCGCTTCAACGTCCCAGGTACCCCAGGCATGAAACAGGGCATCAACATTACCGTTGGCGTTAGTTTTCTATCGATGCCCCGGACGTCAGGTCCATGCAGATCGAGATTATCGGCGCCGGGATAGAGTTTCTCACTCATTAAGCGCTGTAATTCGCGCCATCTAGTTTGTTAGTTCATTTATTGAGGACTGTCCGAATGGATAACCTTAGGCCACCGGTGGCGAGCCCGTGCACTGCAAGGGAAGCAAGACAGCTCCATCGCCAGTACCTGGATTCCCTGGAATAAGCTTAGCCCACCGGAAGAGGCCAGGGTCTTGGCGGCGGCCAGAGAGTCTCCGGAGTGGAGCAGCCGGCAACTGGCCACTTGGATCACCGACTACCAGGATTTATCGGTCGGTGAATCTACGGTGTACCGCCTCTTGAAGAGGGAAGGGCTGGTAAAACCTCCCGATATGAAGCTTCTGGCCGGCAAAGAGTACCAACGCAAGACCAGCGGTCCGCATCAGATGTGGGCTACCGATGCCTCGTATTTCCGGGTGGTCGGCTGGGGCTACTACTACATGGTAACCGTGATGGACGACTACTCCCGATTCATCCTGGCCTGGAAGCTGCAACTGGACGTGACATCTGATTCCCTGATCCAGGTGGTCCAGCTAGCCATTGACGCTACTGGTATGACAGAAGTGCCCTTGGAGGGCCGGACCAGATTGCTGAGTGACAATGGATCGGGCTACGTATCCAGAGCTTTCCGCGATTACCTGGGCCTGGTAGGGATCCGCCATATCTTGGCGGCGCCTTACCATCCCCAAACCAATGGGAAACTGGAGCGGTACCATCAGAGCATCAAGCAGGAGGTGAACCAGGTCCCGTATGAGATCCCTGGTGATCTGGAGGAGGCCATCGCCGGCTTCGTGGACTACTACAACCACCGTCGCTATCACAAAGCCCTGAGCAACGTGACGCCAGATGATGTCTTAAGGGGGAGACGGGAAGGGATCTTGATCAGAAGAAGGGAAGTGAAAGCTCAGACTTTACAATGGCGTCAACGCTACAACCGGCAGCGCCGACAGTCCTACAACACTGCCATATCCCCTTGATCTCTCCTTAATAAAAGTGTCCCACTTTTGCTGGTTGCCAACACGTGAACTAAGAGAATAAAATGAGGTCTTAGAGAAGTGTCGAAAACGAGGGTTTAATGCCAATGCTGCGAAGGGGATGGCCGTTGACCTACTCTAGATACCCGTTTATCGTCCACGGTATCCCTGAGGGTCAGATCAGGTCTTATCTGGGACATCCCGGTAAAGTTCAGAATAATGGCGTAAGATGGTTAATAATGTACTCAGTAGTCAAAATCGCCCGATAGGAGAGAATCATGCCGCTGGGAAATCTCGGTAAAGGAATCAAAGACACTTTGGTGGGCACTATCAAAGGGGCCGGCGACGTCGTGGCCACCACTTTGGATGCCACTAAGGACACCACCGTGAAGGCCTTGCAGGGAGTGAGGGATGTCACTCAGGAGGCATCTGGAATGGCGGTGGACGGTGTGACGGGTGCGGTCGAGGCGGCAAGCGAGGTCGGCGCCAGCGTCGGCGGCGCCGCCAAGGGCGCGGTCATCGGCGTCGTCCAAGGCGTAGGAGAGGTAGCTCAAGTTACAGTAGGAACCTTGAGCGATACCGTACGCGCCGCCATCAAGGGAACCACAGAGGTGGGAGGCGATGTCGCCGAGGCCGGAAGAGGCGCAGTAGAGGGAGCCTTGGTCGGTGGCAAAAGCGTTGGGCTCGCCTTTGAAGACTCGGTCACTAGCGTGGCCAGAGGCGCCATCCAGAGCACCAACGAGGTGGGAGGAGACCTGGCAGCCACAGCCAAGAGCGTGGCGCTTGGGACCATTCATGGAGCTCAGGAAGTTGGCGAGGATGCCATTGTGGCGGTCCGAAGTAGTTCCGGAGAACTCATCAAGGGAACTGCCGGAGTCGGTGGAGATCTTGCCACCGTCGCGCGCAGCGCCGTGGAAGGAGCCATTGAAGGGGCCAAGGACATCGGCGTGACGCTGGAGGACGCGGCATCGGCCGCAGCAACAGGCGCCGTCAATGCCGCGACTCAAATAAGCGAATCCGCCGGGAACGCCGTTCGCGATGCTGCGACCGGAATGATTTCCGGAGTCCGGGTGGTGGTGCAAGCTCCGTTTAAAGGCGAAGAAGACAAGAAATAGCTTGCCGCCGGGCCTTGGGCCCGGCGGACCCAAGGCAAATCTTGGACGGCTTGAGAACGGTCCAGCGGCGTCTGGCGCCTAAACCAGTCCCCGTCAAAGGGGCTGATTCTCCAGTTAGTATTAAGAGGCGGCATAGGAATAAGCCTGCGCCGCCTCTTTGAATTTTGTTCCCTGTTGAAGTTATCTGATGGTCGCCTTGAGGATTAAGTCAAATCTCCGTGCTGCCGCCTCAGCCTTAAGATCCAGTGGGGCGACGCTCTCGGGGTTCATCGCCCGGCTGAAGCACATCTCCGCCGTTTTCGCCCACGGCGGCCAAACTCTCAAGCATGGATTAGCCGAAACTCACCTGGGCGCAAGTACTCCAGCAAGGCTAATCGCCCGGGTACTCCAGGAAATGGGCGAAGACGACGCTACTCACATGGCAGCCAGCGTTAGCTACTACGCAGTGCTTTCCATTTTCCCCCTGGTCATTGCGCTGAGTGCGATCATGGGGTGGGTGGCCGGTTCAGAGAGCCGTCAGGACGAGTTGGTCGAATATGTCGCTGACTTCCTTCCGGGCTCAGAGCAATTCGTGCGGGACAGCATTGAGGGTGCGGAAAGATTCAGGGAAACCCTTGGCGTGGTGGCAGTCCTGGGCCTGATGTGGTCAGCCAGCGCTGTCTTTGGCTCAATTACCCGGGTAGTTAACCGGGCCTGGGACATTCGCGAGAACCCGCCGTTTTACAGGAACAAGCCAAGACAGTTGGCCATGGCGTTGGGCGTCGGTATTCTGTTTGCCCTGTCGTTAGGAATAACCAGCTTTATGCAATGGGCTACTACAATTGAGATCGGTAGCCGTTCTGCCAGCGACGTATTGGGAGGGGAGTTATTCGCCATAGTCCTGCGGATACCCGCTACCCTGATCAGCTTTAGCATTTTCCTGTTCATTTACAAATTTCTGCCCAACACCAAGACGTACTGGAAGTACGTTTGGACGGGTGCCGCGGTGGCAGCGGTGCTGTTTGAATTAGGTAAGAACCTCTTTCTCTATTACTTGAGCAACTTTGCTGAATTTGACCAACTATACGGTAACGTGGCCTCGGTAATCACTCTGATGGTCTGGGCTTATATCTGCGCCATAATCCTGATACTTGGAGCAGAGGTGGCGTCGGAATACGGCCGGATGAAAATGGGGACGGTGCGAGGCGAGCCGCAACAGTAACGAAATTACCATTGTGGTACAAACGATACAACAACAATGGCGGCGCTAGGCGATTGGCGGCTGTCTATCGCCTAGGATCCCGGACCTGCTTGACCTGGTGCATACAACCGTCGTTACGTCCCTTAGGGTCAAAAACTGATGCAGCCGATGGTCTTCCCGAGCCATACTGCCAGCGTCAGTTGCTATAGGTTGCCCCACTAACACTATTGTTTCATAGTGTCTTTCGATATTCCCAACACAGTCTTGAGTTATGCCCTGAGAATCTCCCGCCGGGACAGCACTCGCTCCATCAATGGCCGCATGCCCAGTTCGCTGGAGATGGCCAAGGACTCTTCCAATAGAGTCATGGCCTGGGCGAGGTCTCCTTCCGTGTTACGCTCACGAAGGGAATCGGCGTAATCGCAGGAGGTCCATGCCAGCTCGGGCCGCGCTCCTACGCTGCGGCAGAACGCCACGGCGTCTTCGAAGTGGGCCGCCGCCTGGTCGAGCTTGCCCATGGTATGGGAGAGAATACCTAGTAGATGGTCGATGCAAGTTGTATCAGGGAATATTAAAATTAAAGTATTTTGCGCTAGCTCCAGGGCGCCGTAGTGTTCCTCGGCCGCTGCTTTATCTTCCCACTGCACCGCCGTCAGGGCCAGACCTGCTCTAGCTAATAAGCCCAGACCACAGACGGCGATGAGAGCACGGTCCGGGCGCATTCGTCGGCGATGTCCAACCAGTCGGTGCCGCCGGTGCTTCGAGCGATTGCTGGTATCAACAATGCGGAGAATGTTATTTCTAAAGTCGGCCCTGATGGAGCAAGGCGTATTGCCTCACGGAGCCGCTCCATGCAGGCGTCGCCCTCGCCAACCTCACCCACCTCGTACTCCAAGCGCGCCCGCGTGAGTAGGAGGCGAATATCCTGTGGCGCTAGCAACAGGCCCCGATCGGTGTACTCTCGAGCAGCCGGCCAGTCACCATCGAGGCGGGACCCGATTGCATTTAAGAAAAGCGAGCTAGTTAGCCAGAGGCGGTCGCGCAGCTTCTCCGCCGCTGCAAGCAAGGCCGGCGCCTGAAGCCTGGCTCCCTCAACATCACCCAGAGGATATTGAGCGCACCACGCGACTATGCGAGCGACGACCTCGGCAGAGAGAATATCGAGCTGGCTGGCTAGCTTAAAGCCTCTTGGGCACCCTCGTAGTCCCCTTCCTGTATCCCAATCACAACACCATATTGAGACTGGAGGCGTCCTGCCTCAGGGGAATCGGGTGGCACCAGCGCCAGGGCACGGGAGATGAGCTGAGTCGCCCCTATGAGCCCCGTCACTGGAGGGAGGGGCTGGGCTGCGACTGTCAGAGCGCGGTTCACATCGCCAGCAGCAACAAAGTAATCGAAGGCACGGCTCAAGCTGGCCACCGCCTCCGGCAAATGGTGGAGTGGGAGTGTAGTTAGCTGGGCGCGGCCCAACCCGAACAGGAGTTCAGCAGTCTCGGCGTCCATCGGCTGTCCCTCTTTCGCAGACAGGGCACGCTGGAATTGGGTCAGGGCCTCCTCGTCAGCATAGGTGGACAGCGCCCGCTCCCCCGCCAGCAAAGAGTAGCGCACCAGTTTATCGCCCCCAAGTACCGTCTCTGCCTGGACGTAATGGTGGGCTAGCTCGGAGGCGTGGGCCTCGACATTGCGCCCATACAGGTCCTCCAGCACCTCGGCTATGCGAGCATGCAACCTCACCCGCCTTGTGATGGTCAACTCTTCAGCCAAGGTCTCCTGGATCAGAGCATGGGTGAACTGGTAGCGCCCTACCGCCTGGGGGCAACTCCTCTATCACTCTTGACCCCAGCCCCTCCTCCAGCACCTCCAGCAACCGGTCTTCGGTCATATCCTCAATCAACGGCTTTAGCTGTTCTAGGTTGAACTCCCTCCCAATCACCGAGGCAATGGTCAACGTCTGGTTGCACCGCTCCGAGAGCCTGTTCAGCCGCCTCCCTATCACCTCACGCACCCCCTCGGGTATGCTAACGGTCCAGGTGTCACTTATTGCCCCCCTTGGTGAGCCGGTAGAACCACGTCCTTCGACTGAGTCTCCACGAACAGCCTTGAAGGCTCCTTCCTGCACCAATAGCCTCACAACCTCCGTCACGAAGAGGGGGTTCCCCTCCGTCTGCCGGTACACTGCCTCCACAAGTCCTTTGGGAGGAGAGATCCCGCTGGTTACCTCTATAAACCGCTCCACCTCCTGCTGGCTCAGGCCTCGTAGCAGCAGCACCCGTTGGAAGAGACGCTCGCGGGTAAGCTCCCCAAGGGTTTCGGAAAGGGGGTGCTGGCGATTTAGATCCACGTTCCGGTAAGTCCCTATCACTAGAAGCCGTGCGCCAGCAAGCTCCTTCGCTATAAATTCGAGCAAGAGCAATGATGGCCTGTCGGCCCAGTGGAGGTCTTCCAGCATCAGTACCAGTGGTTGTCGTCCACCCGCACGCTTCAAGAATGTAGCAATGGAATCGAAGAGGCGGAATCGGGCTTGATCAGGCTCAAGGGCTGGTGGCGCATGGAGGCCCGGCAACCTTTCCCTCACATCGGAAACGATCTCGGCAATGTCTGCGGCGCCAACGCCCATCTCCGAATGTAGCTCCTCTGGCTCTCGCTCCAGGACGTAGGAGCGGATGGCCTGGACCCATGGCCAGAAGGGGGGCACACCTTGGGCTTCGTAGCAGCGACCCCACAACACCTGGGCGCTACGCAGCCCGGCGTAGGTGGCCAACTCCTGGGCCGTGCGGGTCTTGCCGATGCCCGGCTCACCTACCAAAGTGACAAGCCGACCACGGCCCGACAAGGCGTGAAGAACTCGCCCCCGTCATGTGCCTTCTGATCGGCAAACTGGGTCAGGAAGTACTCGTAGATGCGTCCGAAGATGTCTCCATCGGCACGCTTGAGTGCAGGGTCGTTGAAGGTACGGAGGATTTGCCCGAGTACGTCGTTATCGAGTTCCTGGTACTCCGCCTTCGGCAAGGCCCCTCGCAAGGTCTCGTAGTCCTTTTCGATCCCTTCCATGGCGTCGATGATCGCCTGAGCTCGGTCGGCACTGTCGGGCAATGAGACGAGATTATCGAATTGTGCTTGCGGGTGCAGGAAGATTGACCCCTTTTGGGAGAAGTCCTCCTTGGTGAGTTCGCGTACCTTTCCTCCTCGCATTGGCAGGGTCAGTTCGATCTCCTCCTTTACCTTGAGGAACCGACTGTACGCGTGCCGTAGGAAGATCAGCCCCATGACGGGAAGGAAGTACTCGTTGCTGGCGAAGTTGGAATTGGCCCGCAGATTGTCCGCGCTGGACCAGAGTCGCCTCTCGATGTCGCCGATGTGTTCCAACGGTGTGGCTCCTTCGCCTCAGATTGTTGAATACTGCGCCGCGAGCAATTGATCCCAGACAAGAATCGGCGGGCCGGTCTGCTCGTTCGTTCGCGAGATTGGGCCCGCAGGCGTCTTGCTATCACGCATGTCATTGATCCCCGGTCTCGTCGGCTCCTCCTGATCTCACCCATTCGTCTACTTCTTCCCTGCGCAATTTCCAGAGGCGCCCCATCCGGTGCGCCGGCATTCGCTTTTCTGCGATCCACCTGTAGACCGTGTCCCGCTTGATCCCGAGGTAGGCCGCGATCTCGTCTACGGAGAACCACCGATCTTCCATCATTGCTCTGGTCATCCTCGTGAACCTAGCCGACCCGTTTCCGCGAGTGCGTCTGGCACGGACCCACTCGACTGGCATGTGTTCGGAGAAACAAGCTTACAATAGGTGTTATCCTGCTGGAATGTCAACTGGATGGAGTGAGTGCTACTAACAGCCTTGAGTAGAGGTTAGGGTATTCTGCAGCAATCGGAGGAGCATGTCACCGATGGCTGAGGTCGGGCCGGGAACATCACGACGAGCGAGGACGGGAGCTAGCTACGCCAGCCAGTGGAACCGCTTCGTGGCATGGTCTCAAACGTCGGGTAAGCGTTCGCTGCCCGCCTCTCCACAGGATGTGGCGGCGTACCCTGAGGACAGGTTGGAAGCGGGGGCGCGACCCTCAACCCTGCCAGTGGCCGCTGCCGCGATAGCCCGCAATCACAAGGTCGCCGGTTTCGACGTAACATTCCGGTACGATACTGCCCGGACCGTGCTGGACAGGCTGACACGGGAAGAGGTTCCCGATCCAAGCAGGGCACTCCCGCTGAACCTGGACTGCTATGTCGCCATACGGAAGACGGCGCAAGAGCCGCGTCCGGGTAGGGGCGGCCGGCTGGAGCGCGTTGCGAGTGCCCGCAACCTAGGCGCGGTGGACATCGCCATGATAGGCCTGATGCGGGACGCCAGGCTGCGGGTGAGCGAGGCTGCCTCCCTGATTTGGGGAGACGTCCGGCGCCTGCGCGACGGCTCCGGCCGGGTACGCGTCGGAGGGCCTAAGTGGATGGCAGGTGGAACCATCTCCGCGATGTGGCTGGCGGGACTGTGAGGCTACCCCAAGGCCCGCCACCCCACGATTATCACAAGACCGGATGGGCGGCGCCAACCGTCGCCCATGACTGTGCCGCGCGGTCCTGACCCGCCTCGCCATAACGACCACTATCCACGGAAGTTCCGCCGAAGCTCCGACACGTACCGGCGGCCCAGTCCGTCCGCGTTGTCTGCCAGCCAGTCGCTCAGCCTGGTCGTGCCAGTCGGCGGTTCGCCCGATGTCAGCAGGCCATCCATCAGCCCGACAACCTCATCGCGGGTGAGCGCCATATCACGCATCAGTAGGCCCACCAGCCTGGTCAGTGCGAGACCCACGGACGGAGGGGTGTGGACCAACCGCGCACGGACGCCCACTGAGGAGGCCAGCAGGCGAAGCAGCGCCTCGAAGGTGAACGTGTCCGGCCCGGCTGCGTCGGCGACGGAGTTCTCACTCTGAGAGCCGGCCTTAACCGCTTGGGTCGCTAGGTCTTCTACGCATACGGGTTGGACCGGATAGTCGCCGTTCCCGCAGACGGGGAACACCGGGAAGCGCCGCAGCGCCCAGGCCATGTTGTTTAGCAGCAGGTCGCCGTCTCCGAAGACCAGGGTCGGCCTGATGATGGCGTAGGGGACGCCGAGGCCCTTCAGCATGTCCTCCACCTGCGCCTTGCCTCTGAAATAGGGGAGGCCTGACTCCGAGGAGGGGTTCGTCACCGAGAAATGGACTATCCTGCCGACGCCCGCCCTCTTGACGGTCTCGAACAGCGTCCTGGTGTTCTCGACCGCGAGGTCGAAGGTGATCCGGCCATGGGCGTACCGCACCCAGTAGGTGTTGTAGAAGACGCCTGCTCCCCGCATCGAGTGGCACAGCCCATCGGGGTCGGAGAAGTCCAAGGAGGTCACCTCCACCCGGCCGCCGAAGGGGTCCTTCGCATCCGGGCTGCGGGTCAGTGTCCTGACGCGGACGCCCTCGTCAAGTAGACGCCGGGTGACATACCTGCCCGTATAGCTGAAAGCGCCGGTGACGACGGCGAGGTCGGGGTGCGGCGTCCTTCTACCACCGTTCGTGATTGTGATCGTCATTCCTCCAACTGCCCCTGCGTCTCCCCCTTCGGCATCCGGTAGCCGACGCGGAGCTGGGTGAAGACGTAGGTGGGGTTCTCGGCGGCGTCGCCCAGCTTGCGACGGATGCTGTTTATGGTGGTCCGCATGGGGCGAATGTCGGCGTCGGCGTCGAGCCCCCAGACCCGGCGCAGCAGAGTCTCGTAGGTCAGCACGCGTCCGGCGTTGGTCGAGAGCTCGGCCAGCGTCCCGTACTCCTTGGCGGTCAGCTCCACCGGGCGACCGGCGAGGACCACCCGTCGCTCGTCATAGTCGATGGTGAGATCGCCCAACATATAGGGCTCCGACGGCTTGGGGACCTCGCGCCTGCGCAGAGCGGCCCTGATCCTGGCCAACAGCTCCGTCGGTGAGAAGGGCTTGACCACGTAGTCGGCGGCCCCCATGTCGAAGGCCCTGGCGACGAGCTTGTCCTGGCCGTAGGCGGAAAGGAAGATGACCGGCACGTCTCTCCTCTCGGCGATGTCCTTCATCAGGTCGATCCCGTCGGTCCCCGGCAGCACCAGATCCAGCAGGACCAGGTCGGGCTTATACTCCTCCACGAGACGCAGCGCCTCCCCCGGGTCGGCGGTCACCATCGGTTCGTAGCCCGACCTCATGAGGGTGTCGCGGACGTACCTGAGCGCCTGGGCGTCGTCGTCCACCGCCAGGATGCGCAGCTGCTCCGCGCGCCGCGTAGCGCGGGATGAGGGCCGAGCGGAGGCCGCCGGAGAGACGTACCCGGCCTGCTCCACCGTCGGAAGGGTGAAGGTGAACCGCGCGCCCAGCCGCCGCCGGAGCTGCCTTTGTTCTTCATGCTGTCGCACCTGGACGACGACGGGCCGGTGCGGCTGGACGGGGTGAAGCTCGGCGTCTGCGAGGTCATGGGCCTGGAGCTGGACGAGCCGAAGCTCGGCGCCTTCGCCGGGGCGCTCAACGCCCTGGACTTCCCGGCGCAGCTGCTCATCAGACAGCACCCGCCGCGCCTGGACAGCCTGAGAGAGAACCTTCAACGGGCGCAACCGGAGGACCTTCCCCCGCAGACGAGGGCCGCCTCGGAGTCCCTTGGGCGCCTGCTGACCGAGCTTGAGTCCCGCGACGGCATCCTCGACCGCCGCTTCTACGCCGTGTGCGAGTTCGGGCGCATCGACGATCTGCGCGGCCTGCTGGCAAGAGCGGGGCTGTCCGTCCACCCCCTCAGAGGCCGCCAGTTGCGGATGTTTTTCGTAGCAGCCGCCCTGGGCGGCTCCCCCGCCGAGATGGACGAGGACGCCTCCGTCGAGGTGGAGATGGGCCGCCGCGACATGCGCATCGGCGGAACCCTCGTGCGCTCCCTGCACCTGGGCAAGTGGCCCCGGTCCCTTGCTCCCGGCTTCCTCCAAGGGCTGATGGCGGCGGGCGCGCCGATGGACCTGTCCGTCCATGTCGGCCCGATTCCCACCGAGCAGGCGGCGAGGACCCTGGAGTGGCAGAAGGTGCGGTTCGAGTCGGCCCTGTCCCTCTCCTTCAAGCGCGGCCGCACCATGTCCCCGGAGGCGGAGATCGCCCTGGAGGACGTGACCCGGCTCCGCGACGAGGTGCAGCGGGGGCGGGAGCGGCTCTTTCATGCCTCTCTATCCATCACCCTGCGGCAAGCTCGACGACCTGGCCTTCCGCCAGCGCGAGGGGCTGCTTTCGACATTGCCCCTAGCCCTGAACGCCGTGGCCGAGTGGCGGACGCTGGACACGTCCAGCATCGCCCGGCTCTTCCCCTTCTCTCCCCCGGACCTGGACACCCGCAGCGGCACCCTCTACGGCATCGACATGCGGGCCTGCTCGCTCGTCGTGTACGACCCCTGGGACGGCACGCACCTGAACGCCAATACCGCGGTGCTGGCCCGCTCCGGCTCTGGAAAATCCTTTGCCACCAAGCTGGGAATGCTGCGGGGCTTGACGAGGGGAGTGACCGCCTACGTCATCGACCCAGAGGGCGAGTACGCGGACATGGCCCGCGCTGCCGGAGGCAGGGTCCTCTCCCCCGGCGTGCCGGGGGAGGGCATGAACCCCTTCGTCATCGACAAAGGCGACTCGGAGGAGCTTCTCCAGCGCATCGGCAGCCTGAGACGTTTGATTGAGGTGATGGTGGGCGAGAGTCTCGGCGCGGAGCGCCGCGCCTCCCTTGACCACGCCCTGGCGGGCTACTACGCCCAGCCCCGCGAGCGCACCGGCTTCCGCGACTTCTACAAGTACCTTCAGGAAGACGAATCTGGAGACCCCGGTCTCGCAAGGCTGCTGCGGCCGTTCGCCACCGGCAGCCTGCGTCATTTGCTCTCCGACGAAGGCGACGACCTTCTCAGTGGCGAAGCCCTGATCACCGTCTTCGATCTGCACCTCTTGGAGCCGGAGCTGCGGCCCGCCGCCGCGATGGTCTGCACCGAGACGGTGTGGGCCGCCGCCGCCCAGAACCCCAAGCCGAGGCTACTCGTCGTGGACGAGGTGTGGAGCATCATGCAGCACCCCGAGGGCGCGGCCTTCATGGTCAGTATGGCGAAGCGGGCGCGCAAGCACCGGCTGGGGTTGCAGTTCATCACCCAGGACGTCCAGGACCTCCTCTCCGAGGACTCCTCCCGCACCATCACCGGACACTCCGGTCGCGCCCTCCTCCAGAACGCCGCCTTCAAGCTGCTGCTCCAGCAGGACGCCGCCGCCATCAGCACCGTGGGCGACGCCTTCGACCTGCCCAAGGACCTTCAACGCTGGCTGCTGTCGTGCCCCAGGGGGGACGGGTTGCTTCTCGCAAAGGGCAACCGTTTCCCCGTGCGCATCGAGGCCACCCCGGAGGAGACCGCGGTCATCGAGTGGAGGCCGGGCCAGCAAGGGCAACGCCCCTTGCCGCCGCCTGTCGAAAGCGCGACGACGGACGCGTAGAGAGTCCATTAGAGAAAGGAGTAGAGCATTGAAGCTGAACCCGAAGAACATCCTGTTTGGCGGCGACGAAGGAAAGAAAGGCCCCGTCCTGCTGGCGGTGACGCCGCCAAGGACCGGCGAGCGCACCCTGCTCGGCGTGGAGAACCTGCTCCAGTCCATCGCCGTCCCAGAACCATTCTCCCTGGAGCTGGCCGGAGACATGGACGGCGTGACCCTGATGGCCCGCTGCCTCGACGCCCAGGTGGTGCGCGGCCAGCTCTCGGCCCACTATCCCCAGGCCCGCATCCAGCAGGTTGGCCCCGACGACGATCCGCTCAGGCTCGAAGAGGGCGAGCAGGCGTGGTCCGTCACGCTGCGGGCCGACGGACCGGAGTACGTCCCCCTGCGCACCTTCCGCGACGACGACCTGCTCGATCCCGGCTCCGACCCCCTCATCGCCCTGATGGGCGCGCTCTCTGCCCTCTACGAGGGAGAGCGCGTGGTGGCGCGGCTGCTGCTGCGCTCCCTCGGCCCCGACTGGTCCCAGGCCCACATGGACAAGGCCCACAAGCGGCCCGGCATGGAGCCCAGGGAGCCCGCCTACACGTTCCAGACCAAGCCCCTGCAGATGGACGGCATCACGATGGCCGTCCTCGGCCTGGGCGCGCTTGCGGCCCTGAAGGGCTACCTGTGGGTGCAGGACGGCGAGATATGGAAGGCGGCGCTCCTGGGGGTGGGCACGGCCCTGGGGCTGGCCGTCGGCGGCTGGACATGGCACCGCTGGAAGAAGGCCCGCAACCGCGTTGAGGACCCCATCCTGATAGGCGAGAAGGTCTCCCGCATCGCCTTCGACGCCGAGCTTCAGGTGACGGCGATTCTGCCCCCGGACACGATGCCGCAGCGGGCGGGGGAGCTTCTCGGCCCGGTCGCCGCCGCCTACCGGCACTACGACAACCCAGCAGGCGCGCGCTTCAAGGTTGGCAAAGTCCGGCCCGTGATGCCGGACCCATCCATGCTCCACCCGTCAGGCCCCGGCCTGTTCGGAAAGCGCAGCGTCCTGGGCGTCCGCGAGGTCGCCTGTCTGTGGCACCCGCCCGGAGCTGGCGACGAGACGCCCCTGGTGGAGCGGTCCGGCGCACGGACGCTCAGCCCGTCGGCCAAGGGCGTCCGGGGAGGCGCGCTGGTGGGGGACACCACCGCGGGAGCCAAGCGGGAGATCCGCTTTCCCGACGACCTGCTCCGG
Source organism: Dehalococcoidia bacterium (assembly GCA_963665155.2). GTDB lineage: Bacteria > Chloroflexota > Dehalococcoidia > Lucifugimonadales > UBA3495 > UBA1141. The sequence continues at coordinate 1,885,616 of OY761986.2, forward strand.
CGTCATCACCTCTATGTCGCCCGCACCCGCATGGGCAAGTCCACCCTGATGCACCATCTTGTCACGCACAAGCTGCGGGAGAAGGCCGCAGGCAGGGACCCGGACGCTATCGTCGTCATCGACCCCCACACCGACCTGGCGGCCGGCATCCTCGAGCACGTCCCCGCGTCCCTCATCGACCGGGTGCGGCTCATCGACCTGTCCGACGAGACCCGCTCCCCCGGCATCAACCTGCTGGACACCCGCATCTTCTCGGACCGCGACCGCACCGCCGACTCGGTGGTGCGCGTCGCCAAGGGCCTCTGGGAGCAATGGGGGCCGAGGATGCAGTCGATCCTCGAACAGACCGTCAAGACCCTCCACGAGGCAAACGAGCAGGTGGAGGCCGAGCAGCAATACACCATCCTCGACGGGCTGAAGCTGCTGTCCGACGACCCCTTCCGCAAGGACGTGTTGAAAAAGGTATCCGACCCCTACCTCCTGGAGTGGTGGGCCAGGGACTTCGGCAGGTGGCACGCCCAGTACAAGGCGGAGGCCCTCGCCCCCGTCCAGACCCGGCTCTCCTACTACGCCTCCTCCAAGCGGGCAAGGGCCATCCTCGGCCAGCGCCGCTCCACCATCGACCTGCGCCGCACCATCCTGGACGGCGGCGTCCTGCTGGTCTCCACCTCCCAGGGGACCGTGGGCAGGGATGTGGCCGCCCTGGTCGGCGCGTCCCTGCTCAACCTCGTGGACGCCGTGATCCGGGAGCAGGGGAGCCTGCCGTTGGAGAAACGCCGGGGCGCGCTGGTCGTCGTGGACGAGATGCAGTCGATGCCCGGCGTGGACTACGAGTCGATGCTCTCGGAGCTGGGCAAGTTCGGGGCCTCCTTCATCCTCGCCACCCAGAGCCTGGCGAAGCTGGACGACCTCTCCCGCACCATGCGGGACACCCTGCTCGCCAACGTGGGCTGCCTCGCCGTCTTCCAGGTGTCCGGGTCCGACGCCCGCCACTTGGTCTGGGAGCTGGGCAAGGAGCGGGTGACCGAGGACGACATCACGTCGCTGCCCGTCCATCACTGCTACGTCCGCGCCACCGTGGGCAAGGAGCGGATGCCCGCCTTTTCGATGATGGTGCGCAAGCCGGAGGACGGAGACCCGGAGACCGCCGCCCGCATCCGCGAGGCGGCAAGCGCGTACACCGTCTCGGCCCGCCAGGCGGACTACGCCGACGCCGACGGCCACCGGAAGGTGGGCGACTACCGCAAGGGCATCGAGGACATCGAAACCGCCAGGCAGGAGGGTCGGCCGGAGGCTGAACCGGACACGGAGCGGAGGAAGCAGACCAGCAAGCGGAGAGTGGACGCCGCGGGCGCCGGAAGGGACGGGGCGGGCGAAGCCGCTGATGAGGCAGAGGAGGCCGTGGAATGAAACCCGCAGGATGTGAGGCCGACCTGCTCCGCGCCCTGGCGTCGATGCCCTTCCTCGACCGGCTGGAGATGGTCGCCGTCTGCGGCTGGTCGAGGGGCGCCGTCTACGAGGCTATAGAGAGCCTGGAGTCCGGCGGGTTCTGCGCCTCCGTGCCCCACGCCATAGACCCGCTTCCCCCGGCGCGGAGGTTCCATCTCACCGCCGCCGGGCTGCGCCGGCTTGCCGGAGAGGAGGGCATCGGCCTCGACGAGCTGGTGCGCTCCCATCCGGTCTCCGCCCAGTGGCGGCGCATCCTGATGGACCGGCTCGACCCGCTCGCCTCCGTCTACCGTGTCGCCTCCGCCCTCTCCAACGTCGCCTACCCCATCCGGTTCCGCTGGTACCGGGCGATGCCGATGGACGCCGCCATGACGCTGCCGGACGGCAGGACCGTCGGGATCATCAGGCAGGGACTCACCGCCGACCGGTCTGGCTTCTCCAAGCGGCTCTGGCGGCTGCGCGACTGGCCGCTCCCCGGAACGCTCCTCATCCTCATGGCCGACGACGTGCGTCTCAGGCACGCCCGCAGGCTCCTCTCGACCACCGACGTGCCGGCCCTGTTCGCCCTCGAACGCGAGGCGGTCCTGGCCGGAACGGGCGACCGCGCTACGAGCTCGACCGGGCGGCCCCCGGGGGCGAGCTGCCACGGGAGCCGGAGCCGGAGCGGGCCGACCTCCCCGCCGATCTTCCCGACAGGTGGGCGGCGTCGGACATATCCGACCATATGCTGCCCGTCATCCTCAAGTCCGCCGAGAAGCGCGCCCTCGACCTGGTCTCAGACTGGCCCTGGATCGCTCTCCAGGAGTTGGCCGGGCTGATGGGCGTCTCGCCCCAGAGGGCCTCCCAGCTCGTCAACCCCCTCGAAGGCTTCGGCCTCGTGAGCCGCCCCCGCGACGCGGGCGGACGCATCGTCCTCACCGACCGGGCGCTGACGCTCCTGGCCCGTAGGGACCGCACGTCCGTGGGCGTGGCGAAGAGGCGGTGGAGCGTCGCCCTCGAAGACGCCGAGACCCCCTTGGAGTGGCGCAACCTCTCCGGCAGGAGAACGCGGCAGCTGCTGAGGAACGCCGAGCACACCTCCGCCGTCCACGGATTCCTGGCCGCGCTGGCGGTGCAGGCCCCCCTCCTCGGGTGGGACATCGCCCAGCTCGACCCGCCCAGAAGGGCGTCCCGCCACTTCAGGCACGACGGCGGGATGCGCGCCGTCAACCCAGACGCCTTCGGCGTCCTCACCAGGGGCGACACGCGCTGGCCCTTCTTCCTGGAGTGGGAGCGAAGGGCCGTGCGGCCCTCAACCATGTCGGCGCGCCTCGCCCCCTATCTGCGCTACTTCTCATCGCACAGACCCACCGACGACCACGGCGTCCGGCCCGCCGTCCTGGTCGTATTCGACGACGACATCGCGGCAACCCACTTCCTGCGCGTGGCGCGGGAGGAGATGAGGGCGGCGGGCGAGATGGTGCCCCTGTGGGTCTCCAACCGGGAGGCCATAGACGCCCTGGGGCCGCTGGGACGCGCCTGGCGCTCCCCCACCGACTGGGAGTCGCCCCAGGTCCTGCCCCCTCAATGAACGACGAGGCATGCAAAGCCATGAGTTCGGAAAATATCTACAAGAAGCAAGGCCACCGGAGGCGTAGAGGACGGAACGTTGTCCGGCTCGACACGGCGGCCCTCTGGAAGCGGCTCACCACGCTGAACCGCTCCCAGAACTGGCTCGCCAGGGAGATCGAGATCAGCCCGGGGTACATGTCGATGCTGGTCAACGGGGAGCGCTCGCCCTCCGGACGCATCCGCCGCCGGATGCAAAAGGTCCTCGGCGTAGACGACTTCAACCAGCTTTTCACGATGGAGGATAGACATGACCAACACTAACGTTTCGTCCCGTTTCGACGGGCATCACACCACTGGAGAGGAAGGCACCCAGCCCATGCAGAGCGGCGTCCTGCCGGAGGACTTCGGTCAGCGCCTCGAACGCCTCAAGGAGATCAGCGGCCTCAGCTGGCGCGGCATGGCCAAGGCCCTCGGCGTGGACCCTAAGCAGCTCCTCAGGTGGCGCAAGGGCGTCGAGCCGTGCGGGGGAGCGATGCACTCAATCTTCCGCTTCGCAGCCCGGTTGCCCGGCGGCCTGGAGACCCTCATCGGCGAGGGCTTCCAGATGACCTTCTTCAAGGACTGACCGGAACGCCCCGCCGCGCGTACGCGCAACGGCGGCAAGGCGGGGCATCAGATGGCACGGAGGCCGCCGGCGCTCGCCCATTCCGTCGGCGCCGGGTGGCCCAGCCACACACCTAAAACGAGAGGCCAGCGGCCCCAGGAAAGGCCGCCGGGATTACGAGCATGAAAGATACCGAAGGAAAGAAGAGACGAAAGAGGCCCGACGAGCAGCCTCCCGAAGCCTCCCCGGACAGCCCGGTGGTGTCGTACACCCCGGAGCAGCGGCGAATGATCCGCAACGGGCTGCGCATCTGGGCAAGGGTCGCCATCCGCTCCTATATGCGAAAGCACGGGGCCGCATTGCCCCTGCCCGAGGCGGCACCGGACGGCGGCGAGGAGGAGGCCCAATGAGCGCCCCTCCAACCCTCATCGTCATCAACCCAGGCGACGATCCTGCGCGGTTTGAGGACAGATTCTTGTCGTCGAATGCCTTCTCGCGGTATACTTTCCGGTACGGTATCCGGTGATGGAGACCGGCGGGCAGCGTTTCACCGATGAGCACGGGAACGAGGTCCGGCTCACCGACGAGCGGCTCCGGCACATCCTGCGAAGGCATCCTGAAATGGCCCTCCAGATGCACCGGTTCGCCGAGACCCTCGCCAGGCCCGACGCCGTAAGGCCCTCCAGGGCCAACCCTGCGGTGCAGCTCTACTACCGGCTCTATCCGGACATAAGGGGCAGGAACCGATATGTCTGCCTTGTGGTGAAGAGGGAAAGAACCTACTCCTTCATCCTCACCGGCTATCTTGACCGGAGAATCAAAGGAGAGTGAGCATGACGGGCAGAAAGGTGTTTGTCTCGTACGACCACGAAGGAGACATGCTTGAGGTGCTGTGGGCATTCAGGGAGGGGTACTTCACCCCCACCGACGACGAGCGCATTCTCAAGCGCTTGGACGACGACGGCAAGGTCATCGGGTTCCTCATCCACGAGATGAGCACACTCAAGGGGCCGAGCCCCGTCGAGTTTGAGCTGGCATCCGAGGTCTCCGCCGATGATGTCGCCAATGTCACGGTGCGAGAGGCGGCTGTCCGGTTGGGCGTGTCGGAGCGTAGGGTGCGCAAGCTGGCCAGGGACGGAAGGGTTCGCGGTGCCGTGAAGGCCGGCGCCGAATGGCTCATTCCCACGCCGGTCGAGGTGATACCCGGGAGGCGTGGCCCCGTTGGGGTCGCAGGGCATGCTCAAGAGGCAGGGAGCTAGGGGCCGGAGCGCCGATTCAACGTGCCGAAGAAACCGAAACGGGGAGGATACGAGCTTGACGACTGACCCAAGCACCCATTGGAACCACCCGGGCGCCAGATGGTGGAAGTTCGACTTCCATACTCACACCCCAGCGTCCATGGACTATGGCAAGGGAGAAAACCAGTCCTCCCTGAAGCAACTCGCACTGTCAGAGTGGTTGCTCGGCTTCATGCGAGCGGAGGTTGACTGCCTGGCAGTCACGGATCACAACACCGGTGAATCGTTTGACCGCCTCAGGAAAGAACTGGACGACCTCGAGTCGACCCAGCATCCCGAGTTCCGGCCGCTTCATCTGTTCCCCGGAGTAGAGCTGTCCGTCAATGGGGGTTTCCACCTTCTCGCGATCTTCGACGTTGACGGGAGCAACGGAAGCTGGCCTGGGCCGAAGTTCTCGGGTCCGATTCGCATCACACCGATGGCCAGTCAGAGGAGCATTATCCAGGTTCCCACTACACCTGGGTGAAGATGGCAAAGCCATCTCTTGAGGGACTGCGCTTGGCGTTGCTTGACGGTGGAGGCTTCTCCATCCGGCGAAGCGACGCGTCGGAAGCCTTCGATCCATTCACATTGCCAAGTCACCGCATCGAATCCATAGAGATTGGCGAGGCCCGCTACATGGGGCGAGGGCAACTACCTGCGAGGCTGGACTTCAACCCCTGGTTGAACGCCCTGATCGGAGGAAGGGGGACAGGCAAGTCAACTGTCCTTCATGCACTTAGGCTCGCGGCACGGCGCCACTCGGACTTCGAGGCGTTACCCACCTACAGCGAATCCAGGGAAACGTTCAAACGGTTCAATCAGGTGCCATCCGACCACACCAAGGACGGCGGTCTGACAGACTCTACGAACATCCAATGGACGCTGACGCGTGACGGCGTGAAGCATCGCGTGAATTGGGCAAAGGACGGCACGGCGACGTCTGTTGAGGATGAGTCCAAGCCCGGCCAGTGGCAACCTTCAAGCGTGCAGGACGTTACGTCGGACCGGTTTCCCCTTCAGCTGTTCAGCCAGGGACAGATCGCCGAACTGGCCGGAGACGACCCGACAGCACTGTTGAGAGAGATCGACCGGGCCGCCGGAGTCGTAGAGCTGCGAGGCAAGCTCAATGTGGCCATCGCAGCATTTGAATCCTGCAGGGCGCGGATTCGCGAGCTCGAAAGTAAGCTGAGCGGACTTGAGGGCCCAACCGCGATTGCACTCCAGGACGTGGATCGTAAGCTCGCCCGCTTCGAAGAGTCAGGGCACACGGCCATCTTGACGAGTTATCGTGGCCGCCAGCGGCAGAGCCAAGAGATAGACCGCCAATTCGAGGCAGTCGTGGAAGCCGCGCAACAGATCGAAGCCACGGCAGAGAGCCTCAAACTTGATGACCTGCCGGATGGTCTGTTCGACGAAACGTCGCAAGAGGACCGGCAAGTCGTCGAATTAGCAGCCGTACTGAAGGCAGCTGTGGAGACAGCGCGCCAACAGTCGCGACAAGTTGCACAAACCCTTCGGGGAGTCGCCGAGTCTCAGCGCGAAACGCTGAGTAATAGCAGGTGGGCGGCCCTGGTAGAGGGGGCTGCTGAGGCTTATCGCGACCTGGTCAAGAGCCTCGAAGCAGAGGGCGTCACGGATCCGAACGAGTACGGCTCCTTGGTACAGGACAAACAGCGACTCGAAAACGAGATGGCGAAAATCCAGTCGGACAAGGATGAGCGAGATAAGCTCGTGGAAGAGTCTCAACGGCGCTTGCAAGAAGCCGAGGAGGCGCGCCGCGCCATGACCCGTGCGCGTCGTGACTTTCTGACCAACGCACTGTCACAGAACAACTTCGTGCGGATAGAGGTTCAGCCCTATGGAGACGATCTACTCATCATCGAGCGATCCTTCCGTCGGGCGTTGGACGTCCTCGATGACAGGTTTGCCGACGACATACTCATCGGAGGCGGCCAATCGCCCTCCAAAGGCATCGTGGCTGACCTGCTCAAAGGACTGCCGGACGATCCCGATGCGCGAATCGCAGAGGTTGATGCCCGTATGGCAAAGCTAAAGCAGCGACTCAAATCGGCGCGCGCCGCGCAGGGCGACTTTGGCGGGCACCTAAACAACTATCTTGAACGGGAGTTTGGCCGTCGACCAGCGCTACTCGACGACCTCCTGACCTGGTTCCCGGAGGATGGGCTTGCCGTCAGCTACAGCCGGACAGGGGATGGCAAGGACTTTCAACCCATTTCACAGGCGTCAGCCGGCCAGCGATCCGCGGCAATGCTGGCTTTCCTGCTTGCGCATGGAGAGGAGCCCCTGGTCCTTGATCAGCCGGAGGACGACCTGGACAACCATCTGATCTACGACCTGGTCGTACGCCAGATTAGAGAGAATAAGTTCAGACGCCAGATCATCGTGGTGACCCATAACCCCAACATCGTCGTGAACGGCGATGCGGAAATGGTCCATGCACTGGCCTTCGATGGAGGGCAGTGTGTCGTCAAACAGTCTGGCTCCCTGCAGGAAGGGGCCATTCGAGATGAGGTCTGTCAAGTGATGGAGGGCGGCCGGGAGGCGTTTAGGAGCCGATACAGGCGGCTCGGCTAGGGTCCGACGCATGGTTGACAACTTCGACATCCACTCCTACCCATCCCGGGCCCATGCAAACGGTTTGGCGTCGCTGCTGGCTTGACATCTGCACGCCACCTCGTTCATGATAAGAGTATGACTATGTCATACACAGGGAGGTAAGAAGGAGAATGCCAACGTCCCGAAAGGCCATCACCTTCTCCATGCCCCCGGAGCTAGCGGAGCAGGTGCAACAAGTGTTGAAGGAGGAGGGCCGGACCATGAGCGAGTTCCTCCGAGAGGCCATCCGCCTATACATGGAGGAGCGGGAGTGGCAGCGGCGAGAACGCCGCCAACGGGCCGAGGCCCGCCGGAACGACCAGGAATGAGCAAGGAGGACGCACCTATGAACCAGAACACCGACTACACGCCCGTGGCCCTCTACGCCAGAGTCTCCAGTGACCGCCAGGACGTGGACCTGTCCATCGCCGCCCAGCTGCGGGCGCTCAGGGACTACGCACAGAAGAACGGCTACATCGTCTTCCGCGAGTACGTGGATGAGGCCGAGAGCGGTCGCATCGCCGACCGCCCGGAGTTCCGCAAGATGATCGACGCGGCCTCCAAGCCCAGTGCCCCATTCCGGGAGATTCTGGTCTGGAAGTTCTCCCGCTTCACCCGTAAGCGCGAGCACGCCGTCGCTTTCAAGTCCATGCTCAGGCGCAAGGGCGTTCGAGTCGTCTCCATCACCGAGCACGCCGACGACACCCCCACCGGCAAGCTGATGGAGGCCATCATCGAGAGCGTGGACGAATTCTACAGCGAGAACTTGGCCCAGGAGGTCACGAGAGGGATGCGGGAGTCCGCCTCTCGCGGCTTCTGGGTCACCAGCTACGCCCCCTTCGGCTACAACCGGGTGATGGTGCAGGACGGGCCTAAGAAGCGCCCGACCTTGGAGCCCGACCCGGATGCCTCTCGCGTGGTCAAGCGCATCTTTGACCTTGCCGAGGCCGGCAACGGAATGACGGACATCACCAGGACCCTCAACGACGAGGGCATCCTGAGCCCCAAGGGAAAGCTCTGGGGAAAGACCAGCGTCCATACCATCCTCATCAACGAGTCCTACACGGGGACCCTAGTCTGGGGAGTGAACGCAAAGGACAACGCCGAGCCAGTGCGGGTGGAGAAGGCGTTCCCCGCCATCGTCACCAAGGCCCAGTTCAGCCGCGTCAAAAAGCTGATGCACTCTCGCGCACCCAAGATGTCCCATCCCCGTAGGGTCGGGAGCACCTATCTCCTCAGCGGACTGGTCAAGTGCAAGACGTGCAACAGGGCGCTCAGCGGCCAGGACGCCAAGAGCGGCCAGTTTGCCTACTACGTCTGCCAGTCAATCATGAAGCGCGGCAAGGATGCCTGCGACACTCCCAGGCTCAACGCCCGCCGCTTCGAGGAGCTCGTCGTCAACAAGATTCGCTCCAACATCCTCACCGAGGGGAGCATCACCGAATTGGTGAAGGTGGTGGACGAGGAGATGGACGGCATAGCCCAAGACCAGCGCAAGAGGCTTCGGATCATTGAGGATGAGCTTGAGGACGTGAAGCGGCGGTTGGGTCGCATCTGGAACGTCATCGAGACGAGTGACCTTGATATGGCCGACGCCTCAGACAGGATCAAAGAGCACCGGGAGCGGAAGGAGCGTCTTGAGGATGCGGCGGCGAATGCGAGAGCGATCCTCTCCGAGCGTAGGGCGCACCTGGACGACGTGAAGACTATCTCCGCCTACGCCAAGGACATGAGGGACTTCCTGAACGAGAGCGAATTGACCGAGCGCAGGGCCTTCATCGAGTCGTTCGTCAAGGAGATCATCGTCATGCCCGGCGACGCCCTAATGCGATACACCGTGCCTATGCCAGACGACAGCCTTATACCCGGCAGGGCCACCGAAAAGGTGGCCCTGAACGGCTCGGTTCTGTCTACCGTACATGATGGTGGGCCGGACTTGCCGTCTTCCTAATAGTACTGGTGATCAACATTTCGATGTGGGTCATATCCCTCAAGAATCTGAAAAGGGGATATCACAAAGCCCAGCATGATCCGGAAGACAAGAAGCAAGATGTCCTTCTGGACCGAAGATACATAATTCCACTGGTGTTCGCATTTGGATGGTTGGTGGGCGACTGGGTGCTACCAGGTGTGGCTCTTCTGTTGCAAGAAAGGGTGTCAAGTTAGTTGGCACCGTGCGCATCGGTTAGCAACTAGCAAAAGCGAAACACACTTTGAGTCCCCAGAAATCAGGAGTCGGATGGAGGATTGTTACTAACTTGACCGGCACCGTGAAGGTCGTCGCAATCTCCAGGACAATCGCTACGTTTACCCAGTTCATCGCTGCTGATAGAATAGCGGTATGTTCCGCAGGGTCATACCGATCACCGATGGAGTGTTCCAGGTCAAAGCTATCGGCGCACGCGTGACCGTGCTGACCGAGGGCGGCAAGGTGCTCCTCGTCGATGCGGGGCTCCGTGGAAGCGGGAGCACGATAACGCGGGGGCTGAGGGCTGCCGGGCTGTCGCCCGACCGTATCGGGCGAGTTGTCGTCACCCACGCTCATCCGGACCACTCGGGCGGCCTTGGGGAACTGACCGAGGGAAGGAAGATTGCCGTCGCCGCTCACCCGCTGGAGGCGGACATCATCGATGGCACGGTGGCGGCCCCGAACCCGCTGCAGTGCAGAATGCTAGCGTGGATGGCTCGCCCCGCCCTCACCAAGCTCATGGGGAACCCCGTGCACGTCGACGACCGCATCGAGGACGGCGACGTGCTTCCGTTCGGCACCGAGGTCCGGGTCGTACACCTCCCCGGACATACGCCAGGAAGCGTCGGCCTCCACTTACCAGAGAAGCGCGCGGTTATCGTCGGGGACGCACTGCAGTACAAGCTCGGTTGGCGGCTATACCCACCAGCCCCAGGAGTCACCCAGCAGCCAAGAGAGGCGATGCGGTCGCTGGAGAAGCTCCTCGACCTGGAGTTCGACATCATCTGCTTCAGCCACTTCCCGCCCATGCGGAGGGAGCCCCGCAAAGCGCTTGGAAGGCTTATCCAGCGGCACGCCGCCTGACCAGCGTGGCCTGCAATGGCTCTCGGAACTGACCTGTTGGAACGCTACTTTCGCACCTGTACGGACGACCTCAGCCCGCTATACTGTGCGGCTAGGGGGTAGCTAATGGACAACGCTCGTACCGCCGTCGGAGAGACCATCGTCGACTTTCTCAGAGGAGTCGCCGAGAAGCATGCGCCTCGCGACGCGCTCCTGTTCAAACCGGGGTTCCGGTACCTGCGCTGGAGCTACTCGCGGCTGTGGGACGAGTCCGGCCAGGTAGCGACCCTCCTCCAACGACGGGGGCTCACGAAGGGAGATCAGGTCATCCTGTGGGGCCCCAACTCTCCGCACTGGGTCCTCTTCTTCTTCGGCTGTCTGCGAGCAGGAGTCATCGTCGTCCCACTCGACCTGCGCAGCGCGCCCGACTACGTCGCGAGAGTCGTGTCCAGGACGGAGCCGAAGCTAGCCTTCACATCGCGGTTTACGCCGAAGGGCGAGGTGGATCTGGGCGTTCCGGAGCTGGCGTTCGAGGAGTTGGAAGCCGCCATCGCTGGACTGCCCCAGCCGGAGGACGTGAACATCGCACCGAGCGACCTTGCGGAGATCATGTTCACGTCCGGCACGACCGGCGAGCCGAAGGGCGTGATGCTGACGCATCGCAACCTGACCGCGAATATCGAGGGGATAATCCAGTGCATCTCCTGCAAGCCATCGAGCAGACTGCTGTCCATCCTTCCGCTGAGCCATATGTACGAGCAGATGGGCGGGCTGTTCGTCACGCTGTACTACGGCGCGAGCACAACGTACCCAACCAGCCGCCAGCCGACCGTCCTGGCGCGGACGATGCGCGAGCGCAAGGTCACCAGCCTGCTCCTCGTCCCTCAGGGGTTGGAGTTGCTGATGAACGGCATCGAGCGGGAGGTGGCCCACCAGGGCAAGGAGGTGCTGTGGGGCAAGCTCCTCAACCTGGCCGAGCGTGTGCCGTTCCGTTTGCGGCGCTACCTGTTCCGGCGGGTGCACAAGCAGTTCGGGGGCAAGCTCGATTTCATCGTGTCGGGGGGCGCGGCGCTGGACCGGGACCTCGGACGCAAGTGGGAGCTGCTCGGCGTCAAGATCGTGCAGGGCTACGGGGCCACTGAGGCGTCGCCCGTCATCAGCAACCACACGATCGAGGAACGTCGCCACGACTCCACCGGCCGTCCTCTGCCGAACGTAGAGGTCAAGATCAGCGAGGTGGGTGAGATCCTCGTGCGTGGGGAGAACGTCACCCCGGGCTACTGGCGCGCGCCGGAAGAGACCGCCAAGGCGTTCGACGGCGACTGGTACAAGACGGGAGACCTGGGGTACTTCGACGACGAAGGGTTCTTGCACATCCAGGGCCGCGTGAAGGACATGATTGTGCTCCCGAGCGGCCAGAACGTCTTTCCCGAGGACATCCAAGCGGTGCTGACGAAGCACCCGGGCGTGAAGGACGCGGCCGTGGTTGGACTCGCCAAGGGGTCGTCGGTCGAGGTGCATGCAGCCGTCATCCTGGACGACCCCGGTGCAGCCCAGGAGGCTGTGGCATGGACGAATGGTCAGTTAGCTGAGCATCAGCGGATCAGGGGCTTCACCGTTTGGCCGGAGGAAGACTTCCCCCGCACGCACACACTCAAAGTAAAGAAGCAGGTTGTGCTCGACACGATTCTCGGCAAACTGCAGCAGGGCGCTCCAGATGCAACACCGTCGTCCGGCGGCAGCCCGCCGAGTGGAGCGAGGGGCCTGCGCCACATCATCAGCGAGATAAGCAAGCGAAACCTTGGGGAGATCGTAGACGGTGCGGCCCTTGGTAACGACCTCGACCTCGACTCGCTCGGCCGGGTCGAGCTGCTGTCGGCGATTGAGGCGGAGTTAGGCCTGTACATGGACGAAGGCCAGGTTAGCCCGGAGACGACGGTACGGGAGCTCGCTGACCTCGTAGAGGAGGGGTCGAAGAACCCTCCGATGATGAGCTTCCCGAGCTGGGGCATGCAGTGGTGGTGCCGCATGACGCGCGGTTTCCTGCAACGCGCCATCCTCTTCCCGCTCATCGCCCTTCCCTACGGCCTGAAGGTGGTAGGCCGCGAGCATCTGCAGGGCATCACCAGCCCGGTGCTCTTCGCGTCGAACCACAATCTCGGCCTGGACAATCCGCTCATCCTCAAGACTGTTCCGCTGAAGTGGCGTCGTCGGATGGCCGTAGCGGGGGCCGCGGAGCTGTGGAGAAACCCGGTCTGGTGGCTCATGAACCCGCTGTTGGGCAACGGCTTCCCGCTCGCGAGGGAAGGCTCCGTCAGGCCGAGCCTCGAAAACATGGGCAAGATCATGGACAACGGGTGGTCGGTGCTCATCTACCCGGAAGGCGAGCTCACCATCGGCGGGCCGATCAAGTCGTTCATGAACGGCACGGGCCTCGTCGCCGTCGAAGGACGCATCCCGGTTGTTCCGGTCCGCTTGCACATCCACAAGCTGGGATTTCCGGTGCGGTTCCCGCTCTTCCGGCGAGGGAGCATCGAGGTCCGCTTCGGCGAGCCGCTGAGCTTCGCGCCGGGCACGGACTACCAAGAGGCAACAGCGGCCATCGAGAACGCGGTGAGGTCACTCTGACAAGGTGGGGGTGTGCGCCGATCCTGTCTCGGATGGGACGCACTGGGGGGCATGGCCGGTAGCTCAGAGGCAGAGCGGTCGGCTTATAACCGACTGAGTGAAGGTTCGAGTCCCTCCTGCCCACCAACGTGTACGGTAGACAGAACCGTCTTCGAGATGTGGCTCGGCGGGCTGTGATCCCTGACACCGCGATCCTTACGCGGTCAGGCGGTGGATGCAGGTTGCCGCATCGGGACCGCCCAGGCCGGCGCAACCCGGCCGGACACGTTCTCTTTGAGGGAGATGCCTCTCCAGCAGGAGTTCACCATGGGAGTAAGTGTCCGGCTGGTGGACACCGCCCCCTTCGGCACGCCTTGCACTGACCCAACTGGTCGGCCTCGTGATATGCGACATGGCACTCGCGACCAAGTGCTCGGGCTCATAGCAAGGCTGCTCATGCCCAGTGGCGGGCTGAACGGCACTACTAGCGGCGGAACTCTATTGTAAATGGCCGCGGGGGTCCGACAATTCTCGCCCCCGGCGCTTCCTTTGACAGGAATCTAGCTAGACTGGAACGTGGATCACCCCAGGGCGCTCGACCAAGGTCTTGAAGCCGTACAGTCTACGATTTTTGTCCGCCCCTCGATGGGTTCCGCCGAATAACTTCGTAGACACTTGGTTGCAGTTCTTCCAACAGGCGAAGGTCAATTCTCTCACCGCCTTCGTGGGCTATTACGTTTCGATGGGTGTTGACCTTTTTGAAGGCTTGCTCCTCCTCTATTTTGAGACCACAACTGTGAAGGAATCGCCTGCACCTGTCATGGAGTCGGAGGAACCAGAGCCTACGGTAAGCATCGTCTGTTAGCGGGGCCAATTGGAGCGCGTCCAGCAGTTGCCGTAGCGGTGCCGGGTCCGCTCCAACGGAGTCCACTTGCGCTCTGATCTGACTGACCAGTGCTGCAACCCCACGGGCTTTCTCGCGCAGCTCTTCTGTTGCGAGGGGAGTCGATGTGGATCCCTCCGGACTCGAAACGCTAAGCCGCAGCAGATCGAGCCAATGGCGAGGCATCATGGCGCACAAACTGGTCTATGCCGCATCCGACGAAACTCCGGCGGCCCAACATCCAATGCGGGAATTGGTGCTGGTCGACGGTGGTCCTGAGCGCTGAGATTTCAGTAGCATTCCTCGGTGAGGCAACGGGGACACCCCAAATACTGCTGGTAGGGCTTCGTGAATGTAGGGTGGCTTCACTTGCCACGGCACGATATGGGCCGGAGGCCTCACGAACCCGCAGAGGTTAGCACCTCCCACGGTGAGTGCCTCAGATGCAACGGTTATTCCACCAAACTTCTATCAATGATGTAACTTGCGCACTTATGCAAGGTCATAGAGGCGGTCAGCAACCCTGCTGTTATCGCCGCCGAGCTTGAAGATGTTATCGTCGGAGGAGCTGGGGACACGTCTCAGGAGATGAGCCAGCTCAAAAGGGAGATCAGGGGTCTCGAGGGTCAGCAGATTCGGCTGATCCAACAGCGCAGCAAGGACGTGATTGACCAAGAGCTTCTGGAACGTCAGATAGGCCCTGTAAAGGCACTATGCGACGAGAAGCGCCAGTCGCTGCGTGTATTGGAGGAGCAGCAGCGTGTCAGAGACAGTAAGTGGGAGAGAGAGAGCCGCGTCCACTGGTTATGTCAGCAGTTGGCCGTGAAGTTAGAGTCCCTCGATTTCGACGAGAAACGCGCTCTGCTTGAAGCCTTCGCCGTAGAGGTGAAGGCTTCACGGGATGAGGCCGATATCAAGTTAGTCCTTGATCCAAAATTTACTACCATTGAACAAACATTGGCATGACTACGTGGACATAGTCCTCGGAGTCGGTGGGCCGGAACACCCCTGGGCTTGAGGATGAAGTCGTTTCCAAGGCTACTTTTCCCTTTTCGAGGACGGTCAAAACGTCCATAAGGTAGCGGCTGTTGAAGGCGATTTTGCCTTCATCGCCCTCTATCGAGTCGGCATCAACCTCGTCTTGGTTGTCTCCCACTTCCTCAGATTTGGCCGATATGATCACTTTTCCGTTGCCGCCGCCGCCATTGGAAGGCACCAATTCCAAGCGTATTATGTTGCTGCCGTCTCGCGCGAAAATGGCTGCGGTTCGCACTGCCCTCAAAAGAGCAGGCAAATCCAGGATCGCCCGGGTATCGTGCCGCTCTGGAATGAGTTGCTCGTAGTTGGGGAAGGCCCCCTGCAGCAACTGGGAAACCACCTCAACAGTTTCCACTCCCCGTATCCGGAACATTACTTGCCCCTTGGCCGGAGTCATCATTATGTCAACCGGTTCTTCTTGATCACCCAACAAGCGGTTTAGCTCGTTCAGGGTGCGGGCCGGAATAATCACCTTAATCTCCGACTCCACCGGCGATTGCAAGGCACCGTGATGGACAGCCAAACGAAAGCCGTCGGCGCCCGCCAGGCTAAATCGGTCGCCTTCCAACTTCAATTCAACGCCGGTCAGCACTGGGCGGGACTCCTCAGTGGCAGCGGCAAAGGCCACTCGGGCAATCGCAGCCTTAAGCACCGCAGCGTCAACTTGGGCCGCCACGCCATCGTCGACCGTGGGAATTGGCGGAAACTCGCTGGCATCCGTTCCGTGGATGGTAGCCTCGGAATGCTCACCTTGAGAAAGCTTGAGAACCCCCGAACCAGGTTGGATTTCCAACTTGATTTGGTCATTGGGCAATGAACCCACAAACTCGGTTAAGAGGCGTGCTGGCACAGTAATCGCGCCTTCCTCTTCAATCATTGCTCCGGTCCAAGTGGTAATGGCAATTTCCAGGTTGGTGGCGGAAAGCTTGAGCATAGACTGATCCACGCTCAACAAGACATTCTGCGTAACTGGAAGCGTCGCCCGGGTTGCCACAGCGCGGCCCACAATGGCCAGACCCCGGCTGAGGTTCTCTTGCAGGCATGTGAGTTTCATTTATGAATCCCCTTGTAGACTTCGTTTCCAAATTAGTGCTTGTCAAAATTAGGCCGCTCAAAATCCGGTCAATCTCGAGACAGAGAAGGGGCCGTGACTGGTAAAGTCACCTCAAGCAGGCCGCCTGTTGATGCTTGGCGGAATTTTGGTTCCCTATTATTGCACCCCTGCTTTCCAAAAACAACTTATGTCAATGGCAATTTAGGTGCTATGTTTGGCGAGTTGTGTGTCTCTTTTCCCAGCTTGGATACTCCCATTCGGCAGTCGACCAACACCCGATATCCAGCAAATCCGGCATCTTGCTGCTGACGGCTCCCAATAAGGGCAGATTACGCCTGCGATTAAGGCCAGGTTACGCCTGCGATTAAGGCCAGGTTACGCCTGTGACGGAAACTATCTCTGCTATAATACCCATCGTCACAGCCGCCCAATTCGCCGGTTGGAACCGAAGGGTATTTGACTCCAGGAAACGCTTAATTAAACCGCGCTTCAATAAATAGAAGTTAATTACACATACTGGCCCTTTGCCAGGTGGCGTTTCGCATAGTCCCGAGCCTGGCTATTCGGCCCGAGGAATCCGATGACCGAGCTCTTGTTTCACGATGATAGCTACCTCAAGGAATTTCAGGCCACCGTGACCGAACAGGTTGAGGGCGGCGCCGTTTTGGACCGTAGCGCCTTTTACATCGGCGGTGGCGGACAGCCCTGCGATACCGGCGTCCTGATTCACGACGGCCATGAGCACATTGTTACCAAGGTCAGCCGCAAGGACCGTAAAATTGTGCACCAGATTCAAGAGTCGGTTCCAATATCCTTGGCTGTCGGTCAAAACGTAACAGGCAAGATAGACTGGGACAAACGCCTGTTGCTTATGCGGACACACACCGCCTTGCACATCCTCTGTGGCGTGGTGTGGCGCGATTATGGAGCTAAGGTCACCGGGGGCGACATGCGACCGGGGGAGGCACGCATGGACTTCGAACTGGAGCAAATGACCGCCCAATTCGCTGAGGAAATCGAAGAGAAAATAAACTATGAAGTTTCGGTCGCCCGGGACGTGCTGGTGGGAAATCTATCCCGGGAAGAAGCCGACCAGACCCCCGACCTGATCCGCACCAAAATCAATCTTCTCCCGGCAGCTATTCGGGAAGTGCGTACCATAGACATTCAAGGCTTGGACATACAAGCCGACGGCGGCACCCATGTGGCCAACACCCAAGAGGTGGGGGTCATTCGGGTGGTTGGCCGAGAAAGCAAAGGGAGAATCAACAAGCGGCTGCGCATCGGGCTGGCTGAAGTTTAGCCCTAAGACACCTACCGGCATTGCCGCCTCTAACTGATTCCGGATTATCCGCAAATAAGAGTCCCATTATGGAAAAATTAGACGAATTCGACCAGTCCGGCCAGAGCAAGAACTATATCTCATTAGACCAAGCGGTATTGCGTGCGAGAGAGTACGCAAAAGAAGAAGAAACTGATATTTTAACCCGAGTTGGTTGGGATGAAATCGTTTGGGAAGAGAACGAGAAGCATCATAACGAAGACTCCTACAGAGTAGTTTTGCGTTTTCGCCGCCCGATCCACGGATTCAAGGAAGAAGAAACCGGCCACAAAGAATTCATATTTGATCTCCTAGGCAACCTACTTTACCAGCCACAGGTATTAACTTGGCCTCAAACGGTCCTTCCGCCACAGCGCGAATCGATGGGACACAATTCATACCAACGGCTTGGGGTCATACAAGGCGACATCACACAGCAAAGGGTAGATGCCATTGTAAACGCCGCTAATTCTCGTCTATCCGGGGGTAAACCGCGTTCGGTCGATGGGGCGATTCACCGGGCGGCAGGCCCGAATCTATTACAAGAATGTAGGAAATTAGGGGGCTGCGAAGTTGGTGAGGCGAAAATCACCCGAGGCTACAACCTACCAGCAGAATGGGTAATCCACACCGTAGGTCCCGTATGGAGTGGAGGCAGTCAAGGTGAAGCCGCACTGCTGGCCAGTTGTTATCGGCGTTGCTTGGCTTTGGCCCAGGAGTACAACCTACATACCATCGCATTCCCAGCCATCAGCACCGGCGTTTATCGGTTTCCCATGGAGCTTGCGACGCGAATAGCCGTCAGAGAGGTTTCAAACTTCCTGAAGACTGAATCGTCGCAGGGCGATTCTTCGATCACACGAGGAACTTTAGAAAGAGTCACTTTCGTTTGCTTCAACCAGGAGGCGGATTCGGCATACACCGCAGCCGTCCTGGAGTTGGCCGATGGTTAGAACCGTGGTAGGAATTGATGTTGGAGGCACTTTCACCGACATCGCAATCCTCGAAAATGGCCAACTCAAGGTCCACAAACTACCCTCAACTCCCGACGACCCGTCAAGAGGAATCCTGCAAGGCGTTGCGGAAACCGGTCTAACAGAAGCCAACTTTGTCCACGGCTCCACCGTCGCCACCAACGCTCTCCTAGAAGGAAAAGGCGCACGCACCGCTCTTGTCACTACCTTGGGCTTCGAGGATGTGTTGGAGATCGGTCGCCAAGCGCGCACCGAGCTCTACAACCTGAATATAGACCGGGCGCCGGCTCTTGCCCCTTGGGAGCTTCGCTTTGGTCTGGCCGAGCGGGTCGACCACACGGGGGCCATTATTGAAGACCTCACTCCGGAAGCGCTGGAAACACTAATGGCGCTTCTGGAAGAATCCAAGGTTGACGCTGTTGCCGTGTCATTCCTGTTCTCGTTCCTCAATCCAGCCCACGAAGAGATGGTGTTAAACGCCCTCCAACGGTTGCCTGATCCGCCTTTCATTTCGATTTCCAGCCGGGTATTGCCCGAGTTTCGGGAGTACGAGCGCACCAGCACTGTGGTGGTGAACTCCTATGTGGGCCAGCTTATGGAGCGCTACTTGGGCGGACTGGAAAAGTCCCTGGGCAAAGGACTGCGGATTATGCAGTCTTCCGGAGGCAGCATCACTGCCGGCTTGGCGTCGGAGCAACCGGTGAGAACCATTCTGAGCGGTCCCGCCGGAGGCGTGGTCGGCGCATTTTATACCGCCGTCGAAGCGGGCTACCCCGACATCATCACGCTAGACATGGGAGGCACCTCCACCGACGTTTCCCTTTGTCCCGGCGTAATCAAAGAGAGCACAGCTTCAAATGTTGGCGGTTATCCCATCGGCGTCCCGATGATCGAGATACACACTGTTGGAGCGGGCGGCGGGTCCATCGCCAGGGTGGACAGCGGGGGAGCGCTGGTGGTTGGGCCGCAATCGGCGGGCGCAGACCCTGGCCCGGCTTGCTACGGCAAGGGCGAACAGATCACCGTCACCGACGCCAACTTGATTTTGGGCCGCTTGCGCGCGGACCGCTTTCTGGGCGGTAGGATGGAACTGGACCGGCAACGGTCGGAAAGACTGCTGGAAACCCTGGCTTCCCAGATTGGCGTCTCCACGACCGATGCGGCACTGGGCATTCAGAGGGTAGTAAACGCCAACATGGAACGAGCCATTCGCACAATTTCCCTGGAACGGGGCTACGACCCGCGGTTGTTTACCCTGGTGCCCTTCGGTGGCGCTGGTCCGATGCACAGTTGCGAGCTGGCCCAAGAGTTGGGAATACCCAGAGTGCTGGTGCCCGCCCGCCCGGGAATCCTATCCGCCTTCGGGGTGGCCATCGCCGACATCGTCAAGGATTACTCAAGGACGGTGATGCTGCGTGGGGAGGATGTGAACCGGGCCAGACTGGAAGAAGAATTTCACGGCATGGAAGGCCTGGCCAGAGAAGAATTGCGTGGGGAGAGCCTGCCCGCCGAAGAGATGGTAGCACGGCGGTTTTTGGATGCCCGCTACGTCGGCCAGTCTTTCGAGTTGACCATCGACTATCCATCCGATACGGGCCGGGCCAACCTGGAGCGGTTCATCAGGGACAGCTTTTACAAAGCACATCTCCGCCGGTTCGGTTATGCCGACCGCCGGGAACCCATAGAGATAGTGAGCCTAAGATTAAAACTAGAATTGGAGATGGAGAAGCCGCAAACGACCGCCCAGCCAGCCGGGAATCCTGACCCTTCATCCGCAAAGATTGGAGAGGCTGAGGTAGTCTTTAGCTCCGGCCCTGCGAGTACACCCTTGTACGACAGGGAAAAGCTGAGCAGCGGCGCCCAAATTCAGGGACCGGCACTGGTCATCCAGATGGACACGACCGTAGTGGTCTCGCCAGGATGGAGCGGCGTGGTGGACCCTTACGGGAACTTGATATTGGAGCCAGAGGCGCACCCATGAAGCTTCACTATTACGCTGATACCGATTCACTATACATTGAGTTGTCAGACAAACCTGGCGTAGACTCCCGTGAGGTCGCACCTGGGATTGTCATGGATTTCGACGCTGACAAACAGATTGTCGGAATTGATATTCAAAAGGCAAAGAAGCTGGCGAATCTATCCGATCGTGATCAGGTATTGATGTCGAAACCTGAAGAGCTTTGCGTAAAGGAAATTGAAGGCCTCTTAGCGGGTGAAGATGAAATAGGAAGGGGGGAATGGGTATCGTGGGAGGAAGTCCGACGAAAAGATGTATGAAATCCGGCTTTCACGCCGTGCAAATCGTTACTATCAACGGGTTGACAGAGGCACAGCGCGAAGGCTAGACCGATGCTTTGAAGATTTGAGAATAAACCCTTTAAGTTCGACCCATGTAAGACCCATCCAAGGGAGACCAGGACTCCATCATTACCGTATTGGCGATTTGAGGGTGCTATTTACCAGAGAACAATATCAGCTCATAGTGTGGATACCTGAGATTGGACCTCGGGGTGATATTTACAGTTCGTAAATCGACCCTGGGCGACAATCCAGGACAAAATATGGAGATTCATAGTGTCATCAATTCTCCCGGACCTGTCACAACTGACCGTCTTAAATGTCTTCGCCCACCCCGACGACGAAGGGTTCGGGTCCGGGGGCGTATTGGCCATGCTGGCTGCCCGTGGCGCTCGCGTGATCATGGTGTGCTCTACCAACGGCGATGTGGGCGAAATTAGCGATCCGGCCTTGGCAACGCCAGAGAACCTGGCGCAAGTACGGCAAGGAGAGATGCGCCGGGCCATGGAGGTGATCGGCGCCGACGTGGTCAGGTTTCTGGACTACCGGGACTCTGGCATGGAGGGCACGGACGACAACAACCATCCCGACTGCCTGAATCAGGCTGCTCCGGAAGAGGTCGTGGGAAAAATAGTCGCCTTGATCCGGGAGTTCCGGCCCGATCTGGTAATGACCCACGACCCCACCGGTGGCTACGGGCACCCTGATCATATCGCCGTTTACCGGCATGCCGATCACGCATTCAGGGTGGCTGGCGACTCCGAATACCCTGCCGCTGGCGAACCCTGGACTCCCAGTTTGCTTTACTACGTCTGTTTCCCTCGGAGCAGCTTCAGAAGAATATGGGAAAAGATGCTGGAGTTGGATATTAAACCACCCTTTGCCAGCGAGATACTGGAAAATGTGGGTTCGCCCGATGAAGCGGTAACGACTGTCGTCGACGCCAGCAGTCACGTAGATACCAAAATCGCGTCTTTGGAGTGCCACCGAACTCAGATCGACCCGGGCGGACCATTTGGTAGGCTCCCACAAGAGTACATGAGAGAGATCATGGGCACCGAGTATTTCACCCTGGCAGCCCATCCACCGGGAGATACCGATGCCGACCTGTTCGCTCGTGTATTTCCCAGTGGCAAAATCTACGGCGCATAAGCGAGCCGAGGTTCAGCATGGCAGTAGACCCCATTAGCCTGGAAGTCTTCAAGAATATGTTCATTTCCGTCTCGGAAGAGATGGGGGTGGCGCTGCAGCGAACGTCTTACTCGCCGAACATTAAAGAGCGGCGCGACTTCTCTTGCGCCGTGTTCAATCCCCAAGGAGAAATGATAGCCCAAGCGGCCCATGTACCAGTGCACTTGGGCGCCATGCCCTCTTCGGTTCGAGCGGCATTGGAAGTGTTTCCCAACGGATTACGCTCCGGAGACATGGTCATCCTGAACGACCCATACTTGGGCGGGACCCATCTTCCGGACATTACATTGATCGCTCCTGTATTCGTGGAAATCCCCCCATCCCCCTTTGACAAAGGGGGAGAAAGGGGGATTTCAAAGCAATTTGCAGGCTTGGTCGCAAACCGGGGACACCACGCCGATGTTGGCGGCATGACCCCAGGCTCGATGCCACTGTCCACCGAGTTGTACCAGGAAGGAACCATAATTCCACCCATCAAGTTGGTCCGGGGCGGACGGGTAAATCAAGAAATAATCCAGTTAATCTGCCGGAACTCCCGAACTCCGGAGGAACGCAAGGGCGACCTGGCGGCCCAAATGGCGTCCATACGCGTGGGAGAGAAGCGACTGCAGGAAGTGGTCCTGAGATACGGGTTGGCCGACACCCACGAGCATATGTCGGCGATACTGGACTATTCGGAAAGGGTAACCCGCCTGGCAATCCAGGGCATCCCCGACGGCACCTATAACGTGCTGGACTACATGGACGACGACGGTCTGGTAGACCAATTGGTGCCCATAGCTGTGGCGGTCACCGTTGACGGCGACGAAGTAACATTGGACTTTACCGGCACCTCTCCCCAACGCCCCGGTTGCATCAACGCTCCCGCTGCGGTCACCATGTCCGCTTGTTTATACGTGATCCGGTGCTTGGTGGGGGACGATGCACCGGCCAACCAAGGCTGCTTGCGCCCGGTGCACATCATTACTCCCAGAGGCACTTTGTTGAACCCGGAGCCCCAGCGTGGTGTGGCCGGAGGCAACGTGGAGACTTCCCAGCGCATCACCGATGTACTGCTGGCTGCCTTTGCCCAAGCATTGCCCGAGTTAATTCCCGCCGCAAGCCAAGGAACCATGAACAACATGATTATCGGCGGCCACGACCCCGTTCGGGAAAGGCCCTATGTCTATTACGAGACCATCGGCGGCGGCATGGGGGCCAGGCCTACCAAGGACGGCATTTCCGGCATCCATACCCACATGACCAACACCATGAACACGCCCATCGAAGCCATGGAGTTCGCTTTCCCCCTTAGGCTTAAACGCTACGCCCTGCGCCGAGGGTCGGGAGGCGACGGGAAATACAAAGGCGGCGACGGCATGATCCGGGAAGTGGAGTTCCTTGCTCCGGCCAGGGTTACCCTGCTCTCCGAGCGTCGCAAGCTCCCCCCTCCTGGGTATCACGGTGGGCACGATGGGCAACCCGGAGAAAATGTGCTGCTTCGGGGCGGCTACGAAGAGGTGCAGCTGGCTGGCAAAGAGATACTCGATGTTGAGGCTGGCGACATTTTAAGCATGCGCACGCCTGGAGGCGCTGGTTGGGGCGCTCCCGAAAAAGGCGAATAAAGCTGGGTACGAATCTGGCCCTTATTTTGGTGGCCCGTATCATAGTGGTGATAGCCATCAGCTTAGCTCTCGCGGCTTGCTCGGGCGGCAGCCCTGATGTCGAAGATTTGTTGCTGGGGCCCGACGACTTTCCACGAGGCGAAGTCACCGAGTCCAACCCATTGTCGACAGTGACGCCCCAGGGCGTTTCCGCAGTCCAAGTCGATCTTTCGGGTCCGGACTTCACTTTGAACCAAAGCATTGTAATGTTTCAAACCCAGGCGTCGGCGCTGTCCGTCCTCTCGGGAATAAAGCAAGACCAATTGTCCCAAACCATTATTCCCGCTGATACCAGCCAATTCGAAGACAGTACCGAGTTCATGTTCGAAACTCACGGAACACAGGAATTCTTAACCCAATTCTTCGTGCAAGGGTTAGCTCTGGTTAAAGTGACGATTTCCGGCCCGCGAGCGCCCGAGTTACTACCGGTGTACGCCGAAAAAGCACGCTCGAAGGTTAGCCGCCAGTAAGCATCCGGCGGCCATAAGCCGCTTGTTTTCCTCCCTCACAGTTCGGGCACAAGCCCTTTATCCAAACTACGCCATAAGGACGAAGGGACCGGTTTGCATGACGATGCTGCCGAGCGTTTAGCGTTGGCAAAGCTAGAAAGTAATGACGGATTATCGCTTCAGGAAATGACTTGAAAACCATAGGTAAATTAACCCGTGCCAGATTTACCGAAATGTCGTATAATTGTGCCGCTTCAAACAAAATTACAGGGGTTGTGGGCCAAGGGGCGCACAGCCAAAGTAAGGAGATAATCGCTATGGTAAAGTACGCCCGTTGTAACGCGGTGCTGTCATTGGCTCTGGATGAATCAGGACAGGCCTGCCGATACATGTCCAAGGCCGACACGGAAGATGCCGTCTTGGAGGACATGAGCAATCACATGACTTCAGTCCACCAAGTCGACCCAGGGGAATTGGTTTTGAACATACGAGCCTCGACGAAGACCACCCGCAAGTAGTCTCCCCGGGCCTGATGGAATCTGATTATTAGCCCTTAAGAAACTGGTGAATCGATTCTGTGGATACTACACTGTCTTCCCCCGAACCGGTTTGTAGGCCAACAGAGATAAAGATAAAACCCCGTGAAAAACGGGGTTTTATCTTTATCCGAATAACTATCCAGCCCCTAACATTACCCGCCGACCAAAAAATAAACTCGATAGCACCCCATGCCGCTGGGTCACGGGTTAATCGTTAGGAGCAACCCACCTACGCTGATCCTACTTGCCGTCGTCGAAAAGAACAATAACCGCCGCGTTTGCGATCACCATTGCATCGGTGCCATCCTCATTGGGCACCTCCAGACCGCCCGACACCGATTTTACCGTGGCCGTGCCGTGGGGCAAAATCGCCGCCACCGCAGCGCTGTCCACCGCTCCCGGATTGGGCACCCCGATGGTTACTTCAACCTGCATGTCATCGGCGGTCTTGCCCAACAAACGCTGAAACCCCAGGCTACTGTGGTGTATGGCGTCATACACGGCACGGGTGGCGGCGGCGGTGTAGTTGCGACCGTGAACATCGACACCCATCCCCATCTCCATAATGCATCTTACAAGAGCCATAGCTTTCGAACCTCCAGATAGGATTATTTTGGGCCAGGTTTTACATTGAACAAAGGACTCGCCGAACAAGGGACTCGTCAAATCTTTTGAGAAACTTGCTCGGAACGCCCTTCCTAACTTCAGAATTAGACCCCAGATGAAAGGCCCAGTCAAGGCAGCCAGATTAATTGCGGCGGCCCTGATTATTGCGGTTCAAACCGCTGTCCGGCCCATGTCCGACACATCGTAGCCACCCAGCGCTTCCACCCGGCGGCGCAGCCCAGGATTACGTAGTAAGTCCAGCAACGCTTGCACTCCCGGCTCGTTCAGAAAGTGATTCGGGATTACCAAGTCGTATCTCTCTTCTTCCAGAGGCGCAAATCCCATCCCCAACGCCGTAGCGGCCACCTGCACGCCAACTCCCGCGTCGGCAATTCCCGCCGAAACTGCCCCGGCGACCGCCAAGTGACCCGAGGCCTCGCGGTCGTATCCGTCCACCGCATCCGCAGGGATTCCATGGGAGTTCAACAGCCGGTCCAAGAGAGACCGGCTACCCGAGCCGGATTCCCGGTTTACCATGCGAATCCCCGGCCGGGAAAGGTCGTCGACACTGAAGATCTTCTTGGGGTTGCCCGGCATTACGATCAGGCCTTGTTGCCAGGAAGCGAAGGTTACTAATACGCAGGGAAAGGGAACCAAGCGGCGAACCCATGAGCTGTTGTATTCGCCCGTGACGTCGTCCCGCAGATGGCAACCGGCCACATGCGCTTCTCCCAACGCTAACCCGGTGAGAGCCCTATAGCTGCTCTCCTCGGATGAAACCAGCCTGACGCCGCGCCGGCCCAGCCATGGCTCCAGCAGCGCCATTGCGGGGTCACAGCCGAGGATACTAAGGGCAGGCGATTCTAATTCAGCGTCGTCGAAGGGCCGTACCGTAACTTGCGAGGCGCCTGCCGGACTCGGCATTATCATCCCCTCGGCATCGGCTAAAGTGTGCCTGGCCGCCGAAGGGCCAATTACCGGACGGGCCAACAAACGACCGCCCACCCGCCAAAGCCTGGCCCTCTGGGGTTGGGACGGAGCGCCTGTCTGCTCGCCAACCGCAGTTCCTCCCGTCAGATCCGCCCTGATATTTTGCGGCTGGTCGCCAGCCAGAGAGAATAGTTCATCTACTTGAGTCCCCAGTGCTCGTGCCAACCGCAGCGCAACTTCGGTTGACGGCACCGATTTACCCGATTCAACGGCGAAATAGGCCTGGCGGCTTATGCCTGCCATTGCGGCCAATTCTTGTTGGGAACGACCAGCATGCCGGCGGAATCGGCGGAGATTATTTCTAAGTGACGTCACACCGTTAATCTCTTGCCTTTGCTTTCTTATTCATTTGTCGGTGTTTCGTTTGTAGAACCATGCTGCGGGCTGCCCTTCCGTTCAGGCTCAGGTCTTGAGTTTAATTAGACTGCCTGGTCGGATTACCCTAACTTGACCAGTTCGTCGACTTGAGCGGTTCGTACTTGTGCCCTCTCACACCTGGCATATGCGCGAACTGCTCCGTTCATAAAATACTCTGTACTTGTCAATATATCAAGCATACTTTACAATCTGTCAGTACAATCTCCTGGGCAGTTTCCCGATACTAATTGTTATGCAATAGTCCGTGTAATAGTTCGTGAATGGAGGCCAACATGGCTGATTTAGCGACCCTGGACAATGCATTCCGGATAATCACGGCCCGCATGGTTCAAACCGGCCAAGCACCTCATTACACCGAGTTGGCCGGCGATCTGGGGGTTCAGATGGAAGAAGGAAGGCTGATTCTCCACGAGTTGATTGACACCGGAATCCCTGCCTGGCTGCATCCGGGGACGGACTACATCGCATCCTTCCCACCGTTCAACAACCTGCCGACCCAATACCGCATCACCGTCGGCGGCGAGCAGAAGTGGTTCGCCCAGTGAGGGATTGAGTCGCTGGCAGTTTGCTGGCTTTTTCCCGGACAAACAGTATCGATCAATGCGCCTTGCTTGGATTGCGGACAGCCTATGTCCCTGGAGATGAGGGACGGCCAAGTCCTTTCCGTCGATCCAGCGGGTATCTTTGGCTACACTCCCGCTGCGCTTGGAGTCGGAGGAACCGAAGGCCGCCCTCACCGTTGAGCGGAAATGAACCTCTTCCGGTCGGAAGAGCACGCCCGAAACTGGAATGGATTCAATCTTGATTTCGTAGAACTACTGCAACCCCTGGATTATTGGGTGGAACGGTTTAGCGCGACCATGTTCAGTCAACGCGGCGCACCAGACTACATCTCCCGACGGGATTCCGGAAATCTTTAGCCGCCACGGTTTTCCACGTCCCAAGAAACAGTCTTGGAAACAGTCTCGATACACATGATAGAGCTGACTTGCCCAAATGCGATTCAGGCAACACCCGGACATGCCTGGACCACTGCTCCTAAGGTTCAGCGCTTCGTTCAGGGCTTCATTCAGCGTTGGCTCCAATCGCTAAAGGAATCCTGTGGCTTAGTCTTGGGAACGATTTCCCTAGCCGGGCTCCTAGCATGTTCCTCTTCGGGTGACAAAGAAACTCTGACTGTGTTTGCGGCTGCGTCCCTGACGCAAGCGTTCACCGAAATAGCTAGGGCCTTCGAGCAAGGGCATTCAGAAGTTTCCGTAATATTGACCTTCGACGGTAGCCAGCGACTCAGGCTCCAACTGGAACACGGAGCGAAGGCCGATGTCTTTGCTTCAGCAGATGAACGGCAGATGGACCTGGCTCAAGAGTCGGGCTTGCTTGGCGGTGAAGCCGTCCCATTCGCTGCTAATACCCTGGTCGTGGCCGTGTCTGCGCAAGCAGGCGCGGAAGATGGGAGCGCTCACACCGGAGCCACCATCCATTCCCTGAAGGACCTGGCCGGAGAGGACGTGAAGCTGGTCTTGGCCCATTCTGAAGTGCCCGCTGGCCGTTACGCACTGACCGTAATAAATTCTCTGGCAGATGACCCAGAGTTTGGGCCCCAATATTCGGCTCTGCTCTTAGCAAACATCGTTTCCCAAGAACCCAACGTTCGCGGCGTACTACAAAAAGTAACCATGGGAGAGGCGGACGCAGGCTTCGTGTATACGTCCGACCTAAGGTCGAATGACAATATTTTGGCGCTTACGGTGCCCAGCGAAGCGAATGTCGCTGCAGTCTACCCGATTGCGGTATTACGTGACTCAGCTGAACTTGAGTCCGCAGAGTTATTTATCAGCTTTCTGACCTCGCCCCGCGGCCAAAAGATTCTCCAAGAGCACGGCTTCAACGGTTTGGATTCCCATAACCAACCAACTTCAAGCAGGGGTGGGAATAACCTCCGCATGAGTTACCGGTTCGCTGGCCCGAAAATGGCCCACGGGTTAGCCCACGGGCTAAAGGAAGGCTGAAGTTGGCCCTCAGTATGCGACGCCGGTTCTTCGCCCAACCGTCGGCGGCAGTTGGCGTGGGTGCCGGAGCCACCCTGTTGTATGTGGCATTCATTGGGTTGCCCGTGGTGGCTTTGCTCATTAAGGCCGCTCAACAGGAGAGTTTTTTCTCCAGCTTGACCAGTGGAACGGCCCTGACCGCCATGCGGTTATCTCTGATTTCCAGCGCCATCAGCATGGTGGTCATTGTGTTGGTGGGTACGCCCTTTGCCTACCTCTTGGCCCGGAGCAGGTCGCCTTGGCTGCGGCTGGTGGACGCATTGGTTGAACTGCCATTGGTAATGCCACCGGTGGTGGCAGGTGTGGCCATGTTGATGGCCTTCGGGCGACGCGGCGTTTTAGGACCTCCCCTGGAGGATTTGGGTATCACTCTGCCTTTTACCACGGCTGCAGTAATCCTGGCCCAGATATTTGTTGCGTCGCCATTCTACGTCAGGTCCGCCAAGTTGGGATTCCAATCCGTAGCCACCGACCATGAGGACATTTCCCGGACCTTGGGCGTGTCTCCTTGGTGGACGTTCTGGAGGGTGACAATCCCCCTGGCCGCCCCGTCGCTGCTCACGGGGCTCGCCCTATCGTGGGCTCGGGCAATATCGGAGTTCGGCGCGACAATCATGTTCGCTGGGAACCTTATGGGCAAGACCCAAACAATGCCGTTGGCCATCATGAGCGCCATGGAAACCAGCCTGGACACCGCCATGGTATTGTCCGTATTACTTATCTTAGGGTCTTTGACAATTCTAGTAACATTGGGCATTTTTGCTCGTCGGCAATGGCAGGGCGCAGCATGAGCCACGGTTGGGTCCAATGCCGTATCGGAAGTTTTGATTTGGAGGCTAACTGGAGCATAGAGCCTGGGGAGGTGCTGGTTCTTTTTGGCCCTTCCGGCTCAGGCAAGACCTCTACTCTTCGGGCCATTGCTGGATTGCTACGACCTCAGAGGGGCCACATCGAGATAGGCGGTCGCGTGGTCTACGATAGCGATAGTGGCGTGAGCCAGCCGACCCACCGTCGAAGAGTTGGTTACCTGACTCAACGATATAACCTATTTCCCCACTTGAATGTGGTCAGGAACATTGGTTATGGCCTGCGAGACTGGACTTCTACGGTTGCGGACGAGCGAGTACGGGAACTAATAGAAGTGCTGCGCTTAGACGGTCTGGAGCAGCGGCGGCCATGGGAATTATCCGGAGGTCAGCAGCAGCGGGTGGCTCTGGGCCGGGCTTTGGCGCCCAATCCTGAATTACTTTTGCTGGACGAGCCATTTGCGTCTCTGGACATGGAACTCCGGCGCATTTTCCGGAGAGAGCTCAGATCGACCCTGGCTGAGTCTAAAGTGCCGGTACTTCTGGTTACCCACGAACGAGAAGAGGCGTTGGCATTTGCTGATTCAATCCAAGTGATAGACCAAGGCAAGCCTCTGGCGCAAGGAAACCCTTTGGATGTTCTGGGCCAGCCGGGGCAGGAAAGGGTGGCCAACCTTGTCGGGGTGGAGAACATGTTCCAGTTGACCATCGAAAGCCGCAATCACCATGATGGCACTATGGTCTGCGTGGGAGGCGGGTTAAGGATTGAGGTCCCTTTAGATACCGGTCCAGCCGGGGTAATTGAGCCGCCTACAGGAAATGACGAAAGCGTGACCGTTGGAATCAGGGCATCGGATATCATACTCTCCCACCAAGATATCCGAGGGTCCACGGCCAGAAACCGGCTGCCTGGCGTTGTGACCGATGTGGAGTTGATGCCGCCGGGATACCAGGTTAAGTTGGATTGCGGACAGTCACTTCGCTGCCAAATCACGGGAGCGGCCTTGGACGAGATGAATATCCGCCCGGGAATGGAGTTGTGGGCCGTATTCAAAGCTTCATCCTGCTTTCTTGTAGAAGCCTTGACGCAAACGGATGCGCCTACATAGCGGTCCACAGAGGATGAGCCTGTAAAGTATGGCTGCTAACCCAAACTTCCAATCCTATCCTCATATCCTATCCTCCCTGCGGTGAATAAGTTGTTGGGCCTACAGAAACAACGGACCTACGCAATCGCCTTCGTTATTTATCCCTTGCTCACTCCCGGCAATCCCACTACCGATCCCGTCCGGCCACAGTTGGATTGAACCCTCGCCTGAAAACCGGCTACAATTGGATACCGGTGATCCCGGTGGACACGACACAACCTAGTGGACACCACGCAAGCGGAAAAACACAACATTCGGCCAACTGACTCGAGCCCTGGCTGACGCCAGGGCAAGGCAATCCATTTAACCAGAATTCAGAGTTAGAAGCGCCAATAGGATACTCGTTATGACAATGGTGCCTTCCCCACTACCCTCGGCGGTGAGCAGCCTGCGGCAGACCCGGAAAACAAAGGCGGTGGGATGAAATTTACTGACCTTCGTGACTTCGTGGCTTTTTTGGAAAGAAAGGGAGAGTTGCGCCGGATCAAAACGCCGGTCAGTTGCGAGTTGGAAATCACCGAAATCGCTGACCGGGTGGTTAAAAGCGGCGGCCCAGCCCTTTTGTTCGAGAACGTCAACGGTTACGACATGCCGGTGTTGATCAACATGTTCGGTACAGGTCAACGCATGGCCTGGGGTTTGGGCGTGGATAACCTGGACGAAATTGTGGGACGGATTGATGACCTATTGCAGCTGATGCATGGACCCCCACAAGGATTGGTGAACAAGCTCCGCACCTTGGGACAACTGGTGCATCTGGGCTCGTTTCAAGCCAAGACCGTGGGCAGCGCCCCTTGCCAAGAGGTCGTGATTCAGGGCGATGACGTCGACCTTTCACGATTACCGGTACTTAAATGCTGGCCAATGGACGCTGGGCCGTTCATAACGCTGCCCTTGGTAATTACCAAAGACCCGGAAACCGGCGTGCAAAACTACGGAACGTACCGTATGCAAGTGTATGACCGCAATACCACCGCGATGCACTGGCAGACCCACAAAGTGGGGACTCGCCACTACCGAATGACCGGCGAGATGGGCGGAGACCGCCTTCCGGTAGCCGTAGCCTTGGGAGCAGACCCGGCGACCATTTGGACGGGGTCCGCCCCTTTGCCACCGGACATGGACGAAATGACCGTGGCTGGCTTTTTGAGGGAAGACGGAGTCGATCTGGTCAAGGCTAAGACGGTGGACCTGTTGGTTCCGGCACAAGCGGAGATAGTTTTAGAGGGCTACGTTGTGCCCGGAGAAGAGAGAGTTGAAGGGCCTTTTGGCGACCACACCGGGTATTATTCCATGGCCGACCCATATCCGGTTTTCCATGTTACCTGCCTAACCCGCAGGAGGAACCCAATTTATCCGGCTACAATCGTGGGGCGCCCGCCCATGGAAGACTACTGGATGGGCAAGGTGACCGAACGCCTTTTCCTGCCTACGCTCAAGCTAGTTCTGCCGGAAATTGTGGACATCAATATGCCAGCAGAGGGGGTGTTCCACAACCTGGTAATCGTGTCGATAAAAAAGGAATTTCCAGGTCACGCTCGCAAGGTTATGCACGGACTGTGGGGCTTGGGGTTAATGAGCCTGGCCAAGACCATTGTGGTTGTAGACCATTTTGTAGATGTGCAGAACCCGTCCGAGGTTGTCTGGCGGGTCACCAACAACATCGACCCAGCTCAAGACTTGGTGATTACCCAAGGGCCGATCGACGATTTGGATCATGCCTCGCCAACTCCCAAATATGGCAGCAAGGTGGGCATCGACGCCACGCAAAAAGGACCGTTGGAAGGGCGCCTGCGTGAGTGGCCACCGGATATTTTGATGGACCCGGAAATCCGAAGCCTGGTTGATAGCAGGTGGAGCGAGTACGGTATCGATTAACTTCTCCCCACTGCCTAATCCAATCTTCGTTCCAAGCGCGAATCCAGGTTCCAACGTACAGCACTCGGGCCGGTGCAAACAATTGGGTCGGTTTTCCCACGGTACTGGTATATTATCAAGCGACCTGAATCCGGTCGGAGGCTCTGCAAGCAAACGGTTAGTCACCTGTCACGAGGAGCGGAGCGTGGGGTATCATGTATAAAGTAGGCGACGTCTATACATTCCACATGGCGTTGCTCGGTGGACCGGAAATCCGCTCAATTACTAGATAGGACGCAATGGCACGAACCGCAGTACAAAGCGCTGTAGCCTTCCCCCGTACGTTGGTGGTCAAGACACCCATCTATCTTGCATCCATCCGTGTTTGGGAGTCGTTATACGCCGCTCCCTTTGCTTACATCGGTATGTTGTTGGCAGCGGATGGTTGGCCGGGCTGGAGCACTTTCATATGGCTAACTGTGGCCCTGGCCGGCGTTCGTACGCTGGGAATGTCGGCCAACCGGCTGGTACATGCCAAAGAGGATGCGGCGAATCCTCGGACGATGAACCGGCACATGCCCCGGGGATTGCTGAAAACCAACGAAGTCTGGGGCATGATGCTGGTGTCGACGGGTATTTTCTTGTACGCCGCCTCCCAGCTAAATGGCTTGGCTTTGGCTTTGGCCCCGGTGGCTGCCGCCTACGTGGTGCTTTACTCCTATGCCAAATACCACACCTGGGGCTGCCACTTCATTCTGGGTTTGGCATTGGGTATCGCACCCTCCGCCGCGTGGATTGGAGTCACGGGGAGGTTGGACCCGGAACCCGTTCTTTTATCCTTCGCAGTGGCGACTTGGGCCGGCGGGTTCGATGTGATCTACGGTTGCGCCGACCTCGATTTCGACAAGCAGTACGGCGTCTACTCCCTGCCCAAAAGGTTTGGCGTCGCAACCGCCCTTTGGGTGACTAAATTCATGCACCTGTTCTCAGCGCTGGCCCTGCTGGGAGTTGGTCTTTGGCTGGACCTGGGATTCTATTATTTCATTGGCTGGGCCATTGCCGTATCGTTGCTGGCATTCGAAAACACTTTGGTAAGAGCTAGTAACCTTTCCAAGCTTCACTCGCCGTTCTTTAAATACAACAGCCTCATATCGATGCTGCTGCTGATTTTCACTATTCTGGCCGTGGCCACTTAATTTCACATGTCTGTAATAGTAGGCATTACAGGAGCCAGTGGTTCCGTCCTAGCGTTAAACACGGTGGACGAGTTGCTAAAAAGGAACGTGGCAACAGCGGTGGTGTGCTCCAACAGCGCCAGGCTTGTGTGGCAGGACGAGCTTGAGACGCCCTTCAACGAAACCCTGGTGGAATGGCAAGAAAACCCAAATTTTAGTTTCTACTCGGCCAACGACATGCGGGCACCCATTGCCAGCGGAACCCATCCCTCCAAAGCAATGGTGGTCGTTCCCGCAAGCATGAACACCATAGCCTCCATAGCCCACGGCATCACCAGCCATCTGGTACACCGGGCTGCAGATGTTTGCTTGAAGGAAAGGCGGCGCTTGGTCGTTGTGCCCCGGGAAACACCCCTGAACAACACCCATCTCGAGAACATGTTGACGTTGAGCAGGCTGGGCGCCGTAATCCTACCGCCCGAACCGGCCTTTTACTTGAAACCCCAAAGTGTGGACGACATTGTTCGCTTCGTGGTGAACCGCATAATGGTAGCCTTAGACATTGATGAAGCCCTACCGGAAGAATTCCGGTACGAAGAAAAGGGAAGCTGATGGGAATTACCTATATTAGCGGTACGGTCCGGGGCCCTGCCGGAATTGAAGCGGAAGTAAATCTGCTTATCGACAGCGGCGCAACCTACTCATTGCTTCCCCACCGTACCTGGGAAGGGAGATGATTTTTACGCTTGCCGATGGCACGACCGTGCAGCGTAGGATTTCCGAGTGCTACCTGAGCTACCCCAAGGGGAAACCCACACGCCAGTGATTTTGGGTGAGGCTGATGACGAGGCCCTCTTAGGCGTGGTCACGTTGGAAGAATTGGGGGTCTGTTGTTCAATTCCTTTAACCGCACTCTCCAACCTCTGCCGATGATTTTAGCCTGACCTCATGGCGCAGTTAAAGGGCGAGGAGAAACAAGAGTACGTTGCCGACCTGTTTGCCCGCATAGCCGACCGCTATGATTTGATGAACGACCTTATGACCTTCGGGCAGCATCGGCGGTGGAAACGACATACGGCTCGCATTTCGGCCCAAGGCCTTCAGGGAATGTCGTTGGACGTAGCCACCGGCACCGGAGACTTGGCGCGGGCCCTTTCGCGTCAATCAGGGATAGAGCACTCGATCGGGTTAGACCTTCTGCCGGAGATGATTTCCCGAGGCTATGCCAAGACTCGGTCACAAGGCCTGGCATTAAACACCACGATGATGCTGGGCGACGCTCTCAAGTTGCCCTTCCCCGACGAATCATTTGCTTGCGCCACAGCGGGTTTCAGCCTACGCAATATGCCAGACATAAAAGCGGCCCTTAGCGAGATGGTGCGTGTGGTTCGGCCCGGCGGCAGAATTACAACTCTTGAGCTATCCCCGATGGGATCCGGCCTCAAATCTAACGTTTTTCGGTTCTGCTTTCACCGTTTGGTTCCCTTGATGGGCCAGATAGTAACCGGAAACAGAGCCGCATATACATACTTGCCCCAATCGGTCGACTACTTCTTGGAAGCGGACCGGTTGGCCTCAATTTTCCAGGAACTCGGTTTGGAAGACGTGGGATACCGGCGCATGGGCATGGGTACCGTGGCCTTGCATTGGGGTCAGCGGCCACTATAGCTCCCGAGCGCCGGCGAAAACGGCAAATCTTGGCTGAGTTTAGGGCCACCGCGTTCACCTTGTCCAGGCATCGAGATTGGGATAAACTAATGTGGCAAAATATTGATTTCAACCGTCGGTTGTTATTTTATTAGCGAATTAAATTAGAATTGTCTCGGGGAATCCAATGATCTCAGTATTCGACAAATTAGATTCAGTCCTGCTTCGCTACCAGGAGATTGAGGAGTCTATGGCCAATCCAGAAGTGGCCGTAGATTTCGAGAAAGTTCAGGAGTTGGCCAAAGAGCGGGCTTCCTTCGAAGGGCTGGTAGAAATATCCAGGCGTCATCGCACCCTGAGCGCCGAACGTAAGAGCCTTGAGGAATTGGTGCGAGAGGAAACCGACCAGGAAATTACCCAGATGGCCCGGGAGGAATTGGCGCAGGTTGAGACCAAGTTAACCGACCTGAGCGAAGAGCTAAAGATGGCTCTACTGCCCAAAGACCCCAACGATGACCGGAGCGTTATCGTGGAAGTAAGAGCCGGCACCGGGGGTGCCGAAGCATCCCTCTTCGCCAGCGACCTATATCGCTCCTACACTCGCTACGCCCAGATGAACAACTGGAAAGTGGATGTCATGGACACCAGCCCGTCGCATCAAGGCGGGTACAACAAAATAGTGTTTGAGATCCAAGGCAAAGGGGCGTTTAGTCGGCTCAAGTACGAACGTGGCGTTCACCGGGTGCAGCGGGTGCCGGATACCGAAACTCAGGGCCGAATCCACACCTCCACAGCCACCGTTGCGGTCCTTCCCGAAGCGGATGAGGTCGAAGTCAAAATCAGCCCAGACGACCTGCGCATAGATATTTTCCATGCCGGTGGTCACGGCGGCCAAAACGTGAACAAAGTAGCAACGGCGGTACGCATCGTATACGAACCCACCGGGTTAACCGTTGTGTGCCAAGACGAGAGGTCTCAATTCAAGAACAAACAGCGGGCCATGGCCATGATGCGCGCCAAGATATTTGAACTCGAGCAGGAACGTCATACTGCCGAAATTTCCCAGGACCGTCGATCACAAGTGGGTGCCGCCGAACGGTCGGAAAAAATACGGACTTACAATTATCCCCAAGACCGCATCACCGACCACCGCATAAATTCCAGCTTCCACGACATGCCGAAGATCATGGACGGTGGGTTGGACATTATAATCAATCAACTCACTGCCTGGGAGCAAGCCAAGCTGCTTGAGGGTGGTCTGGCCTAGCCCGGCCTACCAACCATGGCAACCCTCCGAGAGGTTATCCAGACCACCCATCGGGTCATTGATGCTGCGGGTATCCCCGACTCACGCTTGGAAGCGGAAGTCATGGTGATGAACGTGATGCGCATGGCCCGGCAGGACATCTTCTCCAATCAGGAGAACGAAGTAACGCCTCAGCAAGAACGGGATCTGGCTGCTATCGTCGAGCGGCGGCTGACTCGTGAACCCCTGGCTTACATCTTGGGCATCCGTGAGTTCTACGGTATAAACCTGCTGGTAAACTCCAACGTCTTGATCCCACGACCCGAGACCGAGAACCTGGTCGAGCATGCCCTGTTCATGGCCCTGATGGGGATGGAGACCACCGAGTTGGTGATCGCGGATGTTGGTACGGGAACAGGCGCCATCGCCATTAACTTGGCTATACACATGCCCGGCGCGCGAATCTACGCTTTCGACAACGACGACGCTGTATTGGACGTGGCGGCGTACAACATCCGGTCCCACAACGTTGCCGACCGCATTACGCTGGGCAAGGGCGATCTTCTGGAGCCGCTGCCAGAACCGGTGGACTTGATTGTCGCCAACCTCCCCTACATCCCCACCTCCCGGATACCCACCCTGCAACCTGAGATTCAGTGGGAACCGAAAGGGGCGCTGGACGGTGGCGAAGACGGTCTCGACCAGATACGCCGGTTGCTTGCTCAAGCCGCAAGCAAGGTAAAAGAGCAAGCGACTATCTTGTTGGAACTGGACCCGGAGCAAGTTACGGCGGTGGAGGAAATGGCCAAACAGCATTTCCCCAAAGCCACCACCAGCGTTGAGCAAGACCTGGCCCATCTGGACCGGATTTTCGTGATTAGCCACGTGGGGGAAGAGAATCTCTAGGGATTTTCCTGTGATCGCCTCTACAATCCCTTCAATTCCAGCGTAGTGACATCCGACCCGTCCAGTTCGGCTACACGTATAGCATGGTTGTTGGTGTCGGCGATGTAGATTTTCCCGTCGGCAATACTCAGGCCGCTTGGCTCGGAAAACGTGGCCTGGTTTCCGGGACCATCCTGGTGGCCGGAGTGGCCCGTTCCCAAGAGAGTAAAGGCGCTGCGCGTGACCGGCAGCACCCTTTTTATCTTGTGATTGTAAGTATCGGCAACGTACAGCGTACCATCGAAAAAGGTGATTCCGATCGGGTGTTGCAGGCGGACGTTATGGGTCATTCCGTCTTTGTCGCCGAATACGAAGAGGTCCAATCCCACAACGGTCCTGACCTTCCCCAACGGGTCCAAGTCGGCGCCCCGTATGGAACTGGTCTCGCTGTCGGCGAAGAAAAGCTTTTTGCCATCGGTGGTGATGCCACTGGGTTGGGCTAGGGTAGCCGTCCCCAAGGGACCATCGATAATCGATTCACGACCGCTGCCTGCGTAAGGGCCTACTGTGCCATCGGTCAGATTCAGTGACCACAGTTGGTGTATGCCCGCCATGGCGATGTACAGGGAGCCATCATGGTAGGCGAGGTCCCAGGGAGAACTTATATCCGTGGTCCGGCTAGGCCCTTGTCCTTCCGTAGCAAATCCTTGCTGACCGGTCCCAGCAATCGTCTCCACAGTCTTGGCTGCCAGGTCGATTTTCCGAATGGCGTGGCTTTCCGCATCGGCTACGTACAGAATGTCATCCACCAAGATCATCCCCTGAGGATGGTTGAAAGCGGACGAAGCGTAGCTGCCGTCGGCTAACCCTTCTTCGCCGGAACCAATAACCTCCTTCACGTCACCGGTCAGTGAAGTTACCACCAATCGGTTGTGATTGGAGTCGGCTATGAACAAGCGATCACCTGGTGCGTCGGCCACAACTTTGCCGGGAAAAAACAAGGGCGTATCCGTGCGCCTTTCCGGGGCCAGTTTTAGTGCTTTACGGTCCAGCCACCCGGATGCGTCAAACTCGGCAATCATTTGGACCAGCATGTTGTCGAAGGTCTCGTAAGTAAACTCTCCTTCGTGTTTGCCGATGACCTTCCCTTGCGGGTCGATAAACATCAAAGTGGGCCAAGCACGGCAGGCGTACTGCTGCCACACCTGAAAGTCCGTGTCATTGATTACCGGATGCTCCAATTCATAGCGCTGGACGGCTTTGGCCAAGTTGCCAGCTTCCTTCTCATTGGGGAACTTTGCGGAGTGGACGCCCACAACAGCCAACTCGGTGGCGAACTTCTTTTCCAGTTTCCGCAACTGCGGAAAAATGTGCAAACAGTTCACTCAACAGTAGGTCCAAAAATCCAAGATCACCAACTTGCCTCGCAACTGGGCCATGGTGATCGGTGCTTCGGTGTTGAGCCATTCTAGCCCCGTGGGAAACTCAGGAGCATTTGTCTTGCCAGCAAATGATTGTGCGGCCATCAGTACCTCAAGTAAAAGCTTTCAGCCATCAGCGGTCAGCTATCAGCAGTGGTTCCTTGGCTGAGAGTTAATTGCTGACTTATTCGATTGCCAGGGTAGCGTAGCGGATGAAGATTGTGCCCACGGGTTCGCCGAAGGGAGCATTGCAGACCATGATTGCTATGGTGTGTTTGGTGCCGGGCACCGCTTCTTCTTCCACCAGAATCCGCTTTGGCGTATTGTTGCCGGTAATCACCCATTTGTCCCGGTCTATGTGACCGTCAATATAGACCTCGCCATAGTTGTCTACATTGGTCTCGAACCAGACCCGCTTTCCCGCTACGTCCTGGCCCTTGACCTGCTCCGGGATGGTTACCTTAAGCCGGTACCAAGCGAAGGTGAATCCCACGGAGCGTCGCTCCTGGATGTCCCCATCTTTTTCCCATGCGGAATCGTCGTAATCGGGAAGCCTGGCATCAACGGCCCTAAGCTCCGCCACCAAACCCTGATTGGGCTCACCGGGAACCAGTCCGGGTGCTATGCGCCAACCGGTGGCGCCCAATACCGACAGGTCGGCGGAATCTTCCAGGTCAAGAGCTACTCTTACCATGCATCCTCCAGAATCTTGGGTATCCTGCAGTCTTTAGGTGTCCGCGGTCAAGCTTTGCGTGTACCGGATCTGAACTGGGTCAAGCGCCGGCCCAAGGCAATGCCCGGACCGGCGTATTAAGGCTTTGCTGTCCGCTATGTGCGGTGTTTAAAGGACTGTTTAGCCCTTCAAATGGGTCGCGAAGAACTCCAGTGTTCGGGGCCAAGCGGCGTCGGCGGCCTCTTTGTGGTGCCTATCGGGGTTGGTATAGTCCATGAATGCGTGACCCGCTCCTTCGTAGGAGTGGAACGTATGCTCTTTGCCCAACCGGGTCAACTCGTTGTCCAAGATCACCATATCTTCGGGTGATGGATTACCGTCAGTGGCCCCGAAGTGGAACAGCATGGGGCAATTGATGCCACTAGTTAGGTCGAAAGGCGTCTGCGTAGTGTCGCCCCAAGGCAGCATGATGTGACCACCGTAGAAGGGCACCGCCGCTTTAAAAATCGGATTGGTGGCGGCCATAAGCCAGGTTATCCGGCCGCCCATGCAAAACCCGGTGACGCCGATTCTTTCATTGTCCACGGCAGACTGGCCTTTCAGGAAATCAACGGCTGCGTTCATGTCGGCGATGATGTCGGGGTCACTCAGTTCGCCCAAACGCCCCATTATAGGACCGCTCATGACCTCCTCGGAGAAGCGGTGGAACAGGTCGGGCACCACCGCAACGTATCCCTGCTCCGCCAACTGGTCGGCCATTTTCTTGTCGAACTCGTCAAGGCCGCCGATGTGGAAAGCGATAACCACGGCCGGATGGGGTCCGGAGCCGCTGGGTATGCTGGCGTACATTTTCATGTCATGGCCGTTTACGTTTAGCGTATCGGTAAAACTTGGCATCGGTTGCAATCTCCTATCTAAATTATGGTTCCTAAATTCTCTTTTCCGACTGGGGTCGAACCTTTGGACTGTATAACGCCTGGTTATCGATTCGAGGCATTCATGCGGACGATCATCCCGCACGAAATCATACTCTCAGCCTGCCCTAGACCAAACCTTCAGCTCTCATCGCTATCAACGTGTTCTGGAACGCTTCCAGGGTCCGGTCAATCTCCTGTTCTTTGTGGGTTGCCGATACCAAGAAGCAATCCCTGCTCATAATATCCACGCCCAGGTTCTGAAGCCCTCGTTTCATTCCGGTGGTTGCGGCCGAAGCAATGGTTTCGCTGATTTTAGCATGGGGCATGGTGCAGATTTCCCGGTCACAATCACAGTCGGCCAGCACCACGTGGATCATGGAGGCAATGCCGTGGGCGTGGCCCGCAACTTCCATTTTGCCGAAGAGCTCGTTGATACCAGTCTTGAGCCGCACCGCCATAGCGTCGGCCTGCTGGTTTATGGGCTGACTGGCGATCATTTCCAAAGCCACAGCCCCAGCAGCCGCTGACAGAGGATTGGCGTTGAAAGTACCCGGATGATAAACCCGGTGCGTATTGTCCCAACTCGGGTCTCCACGCTGAGCGATCATGTCTATTACCTCAGCTTTTCCGCCAACCGCCCCACCTGGCAGTCCCCCGGCCACGATTTTAGCTAAGGTCGTCAGGTCTGGGGTGATGCCGTATCGGACTTGGGTTCCGCCGGGGGAAGCCCGGAACCCAGTGACTACCTCGTCAAAAATAAGCACAACATCATGTTGCGCCGTCAGTTCCCGCAAGCCCTTTAAGTAGTTGGGGACATCGAAGGGCAACTGGCCAAAATGGGCGCCGGTAGGCTCCAAGATTAGCCCGGCAACGTCATTATCACCGTTTAATACGTCCTCCACCGCCGACAAGTCGCCAGCGGGGACTATGACCATGCTGGCCCAGCTTTCCGGCGGAATGCCGGGCGCCGAACGGTCGGACCCAGCCATGGCGTAGTCATGCCAACCATGGAAGTGGTCTTGAAGCTTGATTATTTTATTTCGCCCGGTATAAGCCCGGGCCAGACGCATGGCCATCAAAGTAGCTTCCGTACCGGAACTGTGGAACCGCAACTTCTCCACGGAAGGGAACAGGGCTTTAATTGCTTTGGCCCATCGCATTTCCTCGTCGGTGGATGCTCCCAAATGGGTGCCGCGGAGGATCTGTTTGGACACCGCCTCGGCAATGGCCGGATGCGAGTGTCCCAGGATCAACGCGCCATGGCCAGACACATAGTCCACATATTCGGAACCGTCCACATCCCACTTCAGCGGTCCTTCCCCGTGGGTCATGAACAATGGAAACGGCATGGCATACCGGGAGTCGTGGGTTACCCCGCCGGGGAACACTTTGGTGGACTCGCCGTATCGCTGTGCGGAACCTGGGTGTTTGGCGATGTAATCTTCCAAAATAGTTGGCATTAAGCCTCCTGTGGCCGGACCTGGCCGTTGCGAAAAATGGAAAGTAGCAGCGGGCCGCGACCTGCCGCCGTAACCCTGAAAAACAATGCAGCTATTTTAGCGTCTCGGGGGCCTTTCCGCTACAGGCGACGTCCTGCTAAGGCTGGGTAACTCCTTGCGTTGGTTTTTTACTTAAACAGAATGTCGGTAGTGGGGTTGGCGGTAAATCGGTGGCGGTATGCCTGAACTATGTCCCATGCTGTCGCAGGGAATCATTGGCGTCGGCAAGCTCGGTGCTCGGGTTTGTGTGGTCGGGCCTGTTCCGGTAGTTCGCTTTGTTCCGACGGAAATCCCCCTAAATC
Source organism: Dehalococcoidia bacterium (assembly GCA_963665155.2). Lineage (GTDB taxonomy): Bacteria > Chloroflexota > Dehalococcoidia > Lucifugimonadales > UBA3495 > UBA1141. The sequence continues at coordinate 1,927,745 of OY761986.2, forward strand.
CCCCTTTTAGAAAGGGGGACTTTTCATCCTCAGTCGCACTTGGGGAGCCTGTAGCCCCACTTTCGCAAAAGGGGGGTTGGGGGGATTTCCGCCTTGGTATGGCATCAGGTTGAAATGACGCCACCCTCGGCTTAATCGTCGGCGGGGCTTGGCGCCATAGCCCCCCGTCTCCCTTCAACCCAGAGGTCGGGCATCCACTCCAGCCATTTGGGCAGATACCAATTCCATTTGCCCAGAAGCTTCATGCTAGCGGGCACCAAGATCATTCGAACGATGGTGGCATCCAGAAGTATGGCTATCCCCAAGCCGAAGCCCATTTGCTGCAGTGCTACTACGTCACCCGCAGCGAAGCCCAAGAACACAGCCACCATGATGAGGGCGGCACCGGTAATAAGCCGCCCGGTGGACCGGATTCCGAAGGCTACCGACTCGGTGTTGTCTTGGGTCTGGTCGAAACGCTCCCTAACGCGGCTTAGCAAGAAGACGTGGTAGTCCATTGAGAGGCCGAATATGATGGCAAAGAGGAAAATAGGTATCCATGCTTCGATGACCCCGGCTTGCTGAAAACCGAATGTATCGGCCAGTACGCCCCTTTGGAAGACGAGCACCAAGATGCCGTATGTGGCGCCCACTGAAAGTAGGTTGAGAATGATCGCCTTGATCGGGACGACAATCGAGCGAAACACGATCATCAGCAGCAAGAAACTGACCGCCAGCACGAAGGGAATAACAACCAACGCTGCGTTTTTAGACATCTCGAAGAAGTCGATGTTTGAAGCTGCTTCCCCGGTCACGTAGACCGCAGCCGGTACACCCTGGAATGCTGCCGGCACATAATCGCTGCGCAGCCGCCTTATGGAGTCGAGGGTCGCTTGGTCAGATGATTCGCCAGTGACGGGTACCGCCAGCAGTCCCACATCCCCATCTTCGCTTATAGTTAGGGGCTTCGGCTGGCCAAAGGAAGAATCCGTCTCCAATGCGGCGGTGAGTCTCCCAACAGCCGCTTGCACCTCCGGAGCGTTTATGTCTCCGTCGATCACTATCTCAGCGGGCGTAACTTCCCCTGCGGAGAATTCCCGGTCTAGAATCAGAAAGCCTTCCTTGGACTCGATTCCGTCGGGGAAGGATGCGACACCCGAAGAGCCAGTCTTGATGTCGAAGAAAAAGAATGTGGCGGCGATTAGGAGACCGCCAGACAGCAACAGGCTCATTGCCGGTTTCCCCTTGACGGCCCGCGAAACAAGGTCCCAAAAACCGCCGGAGCGGGATTCGTCATTGTCGGCTTGGGCTTTGCCAATCAGGGGAATGGAAAGTTTGTTGATTCCGTCGCCCAGCACGCTCAAGATGGCTGGCAACAGGGTAAGGGCGGCGAAAACCGAGGCCACTACCACAAATATAACAGCCAGCCCAATACCTATGAACACGTTGGAAGGCACCAGCAACAGACCGATGAAACCCTGCACCACCGTTATACCGCTGAATACCACCGTGCGGTTGGCCGTGGCACCCGCCCGGGCAAAGGCCTCCATCTTATCGAGGCCTTTAGAACGCTCTTCTCGGTACCGGGACAAGAAGAACAGGGAGTAATCGATGCCCACCGCAAGGCCAATCATGGTAATCATGTTTTCGACGAAGAAGGACAACTCATAAGCCTGACCCGCCAGCGACGCCAAGCCCAGCGCCAGCACGATGGACACTACGGCCATAATTAGGGGTATCACGGCAGCTACGACCGCGCCCAGCACCAGCACTAGGATTATAAGCGCTATGGGCACGCCAAAGATTTCACCTTTCAGAAGCCCCTCTTGGGATACCTCCTGGAAGTCTTGACCCACTGTGGCTTGTCCGGTCATCAAGATCTTGAACCCCGGAGTCCCCTTGAACCCATCAACCACATTCGTTACTTCCTCAATGTGGTCGCTGGCATCGTCCACATCCCCGGCCATGCTGAAGGGCATTATTGTGATGCGCCGGTCTTGGGAAACCAGGAATTCGGCCGACGTTTGAAAGTAATTGAGCAGCGTTTCCTGCCGTATAACCTCCGGTCCCAGTGCTGCCAAACCCGCATGAATCGCGTCGACGATTTGCCGGAACTCCGGGTCGTCAACGGTCAATGCCTGGGACTGCACTATCACCACTTCGTTAGTGCCCTTGGGACCGGTCAGCTTCTCTTCAATTAACTGTTTGCCGACAGTGGACTCAGGGTCGTTGGTGATCGCAAACTCTGTGGTAATCACCCCCTCAAAGAGGCTGGCTCTTAAGAATGCGGCAATAAGGAATACCACTACCCATATCCCTATGGTAATCCAGGGCCTCCGGCTGGAGGCTCGGGCTATTGATTCGGTGGAAAGGTTCACTGACATGACGGTCCCCCTAAAGATATGCCTGCTCCAAGTCAACGAGACGAGTTTGTTATCTATTCCGGCTACCTATTCCGGCTATCGGTTGGAGATGGGTTTCGTCAGCCCGCCGGTGGAAAAACTGCCCCGGTACATCGCTTTCAACACGGATACATACTTTGAGACATCCACCGCCGGGTCGAAAGCCCTCTGCAACACCAGCCCGTGCCAGGTGGAAAGCAACACCCGGGCTGCTGCGTCAGAGTCCAACGAAGGGTTTATTTGCCCTTGTGCTTGGGCTCGCTCCAGCAAACCGGTCAACGCCACCCGGTAGATTTCGAAGTTAGCCTGCTGGAACGACTCCATCACCTGGGGGCTGCGCAACGCCTCCGCCCAGAGTTGAATGTTCAAGCGTAGGTGGTCCTGCGCTTCGGGCTTTTCCAGCCAGCCAAAGTCCAGATCGACTAGCATGTCCAGAACCACCAAAGGGTCGTCGCTCGGTTCCGTAGCGCTCTGGATGCGCGCTAGGTTCTGCTGACTGCAGGCCTGGCAACTGGCAGCGATGATGTCTTCCTTGCTAGAAAAATAACGATAAACCGCACCAGGACTGAGTTCCGCCTCCCGGCAAATGTCCTGCATGGTGGTCTGATGAAATCCCTGGCGAGAAAAGCAAGCCTCGGCAGCATCCAGGATTTGCTGGCGCCGGGCTTCCAGATGGGCATCCGACACTTTAGGCATTGGTGCGCCCCCAAATAACCAGTTAAGTAATATAAAACGATGATTCGTTTTTAAAGACGAACGTTCGCTCGCTTATATCATCGTCTTATCTTTCAGTCAAGTACACCGGAGGCATGTATTGTCTAAATGCTTTCGCTGGCGTACCAATAATGGATGTAAATAAGCTGCTGACCGCCAGAGGCCTGAAGGAGTAAAATAGATAGTTAGGAAATCCCGCCCACTTGCCAGGCTGAAGCGATGGCTGATAACGCCGAAACCCAAGAAAATTCCCAGCTATCAACACGCCACATTCTCCACGCCGACTTGGATGCCTTCTATGCTGCCGTGGAACAACTGGACAACCCGGAGCTTCGAGGTAAGCCGGTGCTGGTGGGCGGTAGCCCCGAAAACCGGGGAGTGGTGGCTACTGCTTCCTATGAGGCCAGGGTGTTTGGCGTGCATTCGGCCATGCCAATGAAATCGGCGGTTCGCCGCTGCCCTCAAGGGATCATCGTGCGGCCTAGATTCGGGCGCTATAAGGAAATTTCCAACCAGGTTATGGCTATCTTCCGCAGCGTAACCGACCTGATTGAGCCACTGTCCATGGACGAAGCCTACCTGGACGTTACCCAAGCGGTGGCAGCCGGTAAACGGCCCTTGGAAGTGGCCTTGGACTTAAAACAGCAAGTGAAAGATGAGACGGGGCTAACGGTATCCGTTGGAGTGGCCACAAACAAGACGGTGGCCAAGATTTGTTCCGATCTAGATAAACCCGACGGCTTGGTGGTGGTCTCGCCGGGTGATGAGGAGGCATTTCTGGCGCCACTGGCGGTGCGCAAGATTTCCGGCATCGGCCCCAAGACCGTGGAGCGTTTGAACAAAGAAGGGGTGGAAACCATCGGCGATTTGGCGGCCATGCCTCCGGCTTGGTTCGCTAAAACCTTTGGCGTACGAGCCCAATCGGTCCGAGCCCGGGCTTTGGGAGATGACCGGGACCCGGTTCACACTCACCGGGAAACCAAGTCGGTCAGCGCCGAAACCACATTTTCCTCCGACCTTAATGAGCCGGACTTGCTGCGGGAAGAATTGGCGCGCCTGGCGGGAAACGTGGCCCGTCATCTAGACGGTAGCGGGCTACAGGGCAAGACAGTAACCGTTAAAGCCAGATTGGCCGACTTTACAACTTTCACCCGCCAGGTAACCCTTCCGGCGCCAACCTCCGCAGAGGAAACTATCCTGGAAAAGGCCTGGAAGCTTTTGTCCCGGGAGCTTAACCCGGAACGGTCTTTCCGTCTCTTGGGCGTCGGTGTTTCCTCGTTCAAGACCAGCGATCAGTCCCAAGAAGAGCAAACCGGACCCATTCAGTTATCTTTGTTTGCTGTGTCCGAGCTTAGCCAAGAACCTACCTGAAGGGATCCTTGTCGCCGGTCCTGAGGATGCGCTTGATGCTTGCATCTTTAACTGAAAACGATTACCTGAAAAGATCCTTGTCGCCGGTCCTGAGGATGCGCTTGATGCTTGCATCTTTAACTGAAAATGCTTACCTGAAAAGATCCTTGTCGCCGGTCCTGAGGATGCGCTTGATGCTTGCATCCTCCATGGGAACGTAGGAATAGCCGCGGACAATACTCACCGGCACGCCCTCAACTTTCCCGGTTACCAACTCAGCCGTGGCGGCCAGTTCGTCAGCGACAGCAATCTCGGTGGTGTACATCATATTGCCGTGGCTGTCTTCCTGGCCTACGTAGCTAAGCATGGGATCAAAGCCCGCCACGCCAATGGCTACGTTGGCGGCACCGTTGCGCCATGGCCGTCCAAAGGTGTCGGAGACTATTACCGCAATGTCGATTCCCATACGGTTTTGGATTGCGTCCCGTATTCCCCGGGCCGAGACATCGGAATCCACTGGCAGCAAGCAAACCGTGTCGGATCCTGGGATGTTGGAGGCGTCTATCCCGGCGTTGGCGCAGTAGAAACCGTGCCGGGTCTCGCTGATTATCACGCCCCGGTCCATTCGCACAATGCGAGCGCTTTCCCGCAGGATTAGTTCGGTGTGCCGGGGGTCCCGTCGATGCCCTTCAGTAATTGAGATGGCTAAAGGAGAAGCTTCCACTCCCTCGACGCTGATGACCCTACCTTCTGCCTTGGACACCACCTTTTGGGTGACCACGACCACATCTCCAGCCTCAAAGGGTGTTCCCTGCTGGGCTGCGGCATCCATCATCATGCCAGCGATGTCATCTCCAGACTGTATCTCCGGAATACCTTGAACCCCGATAACTCGGACCTCTGGGGGCGGCATAATTTACATCCTTTGTGTAGAACTTTACATGGAGCTTTGCACAGAGATTCCCGGCCTATCCCAGCCTGGCACTGTGCTTACCGACGCCAATTCGCACGATGCTTTCGCACAGTATCGCGATACGCGCCAGGCTTTGGGCCAAGCTAGGCAACTATATCATTGGACAGTAAGTATTAGCCTCTTGCGAAATGCTCCTAGCTGTTGAGAAACTCCGGCACAGCCGCTACGACATGTTAACATCGGGGGAATGCGTAGTTGGCTTGTATTCTGGGGAAGTTGCCTTGTGTGTGCATTCACCCGCATTCAGAAGGGTGAACCTATTATGACACAAGTCGCGCCTTGGGCCTGGATGCTTATTGGCATGGTTCTTACTCTCGGTGGTGGGGGAGGTATTGTTCAGTCATTGGCACAGAAAAACCCAGTATGGTTGCTCATGCTAGTACCGTTTGCTTTCTTGGCGTTCTTCATAGCTCCCTATAAGATTTGGAAACTTGAGCATGTAAAAGTCCTCGGCTACGAGACTGTAAATCTTGACATTTTTTATGACGACGATAATGGGAGCTGTAAGCGAGTCGATCTACTCCCCAATGGAAGGGGAACTCAAACATTGTGGCGTGTAGGAGTAACAGGAGCAATAGGAAAGCTGACTGAAGATGTCATACTCGAACTAAATAAAGCTGAACCAAATATTCTTGATATACCATAGGAAAGCTGACTGAAGATGTCATACTCGAACTAAATAAAGCTGAACCAAATATTCTTGATATACCAGCGGTTCTTCGTCTCATGTCCCGCGATAATGAGGGTGAGGGTTCGTTTAATATTCGACCTGACGCCACTCAATATGTTGAAGTGCTGCGATACAACCGTCAAGACGGAGACGATAGTCTTTGGGCCGTCTTTCAACGACCACCAGCAATAGGTAAGCGCATAGAGTTTTGCTCATACACCTTACATTTGGTTGCAAGAGGCATCGAGGGGCCAAGCAAATCTGCTACGTTCTGCTTAGAGGTTGGCAATTGAGAGCCACGGTTTTTTCAGTTAGAAGCTACGGTTGTCCATGAATAGGAATGCAAATCGGCTAATCTTTTCGGACCGATGCACGAGACCCTGTCGCCAAACCCTGTGCCTGACATACGATAATGGAAAGCATAGCATGAACACGAACCTTGAAACGGCCTCGAACATTGACGCGGTTGAGTCTACGGTTTTCGCAAGAGGCTAAGTATATCCCCCATCTAACCCCCATGCTACAATTCTAGCTGCGGCCGATCTAGATGGGGTTAGGCATTTTACCTCCGGCCTAGAGGCTATCCGGCAATTCTAATTTAGGATTTTCCGATGACATCGTCATCTTCTTCATACAGGAAAAGGGTTTATACCAAGTTCGGAGACCTGGGGGAGACCAGCCTCCTTTACGGCGGCCGGATTTCCAAGAACGACCTGCATACCGAGGCTTACGGCATCACCGACGAAGCGGTATCGGCCATGGGGTTGGCCCGCGCTACCACAGACGACCCTAGGGTCAAGGAGGTTTTGCGGGACTTACAGAAGGAGTTGTTTACCATAGCTGCCGAGTTGGCCACCGAGCCGGATAAATACGAGCTTTTCCAGCAGCACTTCCAACCGGTGACGCTAGCAATGGTAGAGAACTTAGAAGCGATAATCGACGGACTGGAAGAGGATGTGGAAATGCCCAAGGTTTTCATCCTCCCCGGCGGCTCGCCGGCCTCCGCTGCAATAGATCTGGCCCGTTGCATCATACGCACCGCAGAGCGCAGGGTCGTCGCCCTCCGTGAGGCCGGGAAATTAACCAACGATCTGATTATCACCTACTTGAACCGGATCGGCGATTTGCTTTTCGTGGTGGCCCGGTATCAAGACCGGGAGTTGCCTCTCGAAAGAGCCACCGGAGAGCGAAGTTGACCAACCCGCTTTCTGTTATGTCAAGTAAAAAGACCACTACTCACCGGAACTTAACCAGATGATCCAAGACTTTAAATTAGTGGTGGTCGACTACGATTCGGGAAATCTGCGAAGCGTCGCCAAAGCCCTTGAGTTTGTTGGTGTGCAATCAATCGTGACCTCCGACCGTGCCGAAATTGCCTCGGCGGACGCTGTTGTCTTCCCCGGCGTGGGCTCTGCGCCATCGGCCATGGCAGCGCTGAATTCCCGAAGGCTGGTGCAACCCCTCTGTGACTACGTGGCATCGGGCCGTCCCTTTTTGGGTGTTTGCTTGGGCTTGCAGCTATTGATGGACCACACCGAGGAGGGGGACGCTCAATGTCTCGGTATTGTGCCGGGACATGCCAAACGGTTGGCCACCGGATTAAAAGTGCCTCATATGGGATGGAATAGCGTACGTTTCAAACAGGATCACCCCATTCTCAAAGGCATCCCCCAAGATAGCCACTTCTATTTCGTACACAGCTACTACGTCGTCCCCAACGATGCCAACGGCCAAACTGGGGTGACCAACTATGGTGTGGACTTCTGCAGCGTCTACGCCAATGGCAACCTGGTGGCAACCCAGTTTCATCCAGAGAAAAGCGGGCTGGTGGGACTTTGCATCTACAAGAACTTCGCCGCCATGGCAGTGCAGCACGCTGACGCCGGTCAACGACTGACCGCTGAAAGCTGACGGCTATAGGATCGCTGCTGTAGAACGATGACTTTAGAACTATGGAAGTAATCCCCAGCATGGACCTGAAATCCGGTCGCTGTGTTCGCCTGTACCAGGGCGATTTCGGCAAAGAGACTGTTTACTCCGATGATCCTGTGTACGTGGCCCGGTCCTGGCAAGAACAAGGCGGACTTCGTTTGCACTTGGTGGATTTGGACGGAGCAAGTCAGGGCCGTTTGGTTAACCTGGACCTCATCACCGAAATAGTGAAACAATTGACCATCCCCGTTCAGGTGGGGGGAGGCATTCGCAGCTTGGAAACGGCCGAAAGTTTGCTCTCTTCGGGTGCGGACCGGGTGGTGATCGGGACGGCGGCGGTGGAGAACCCGGATATGGTGGAGGCCCTTTGCCGTGAGCACGGCGGCGAACGCGTGGTGGTCGCCGTTGACGCCAGGGACGGTCAAGTCGCTATTAAAGGGTGGACTCAACAGAGCACCGTCAGCGTGTTTGAACTTGCCCAACAGATGTCCGAATTAGGTGTAATCCGCCTTTTATACACCGACATTTCCAGGGATGGCACCATGACTGAGCCCAATTTCGCCGCCAACGAAGCGCTGGTGCAGGGGACCGGAATGGCCATTTTAGCCTCTGGAGGAGTGACCGTCCTAGAGCATATCGGTCGCCTGGCCGAAACCGGCGCTGAGGGAGCAATTGTTGGACGGGCGCTATACGACCGCGCCTTTACACTCCCGGCCGCAATTGCCGTGGCCCGGGAAGCCTCGGGCTAGCAAGGCAATTTCAGGGGTTGCCCGGCCCGTCCAAACCGTCCATACCCTGACCAGTCAACATGGATTTCGCCACCTTCGGTGGGACATCCCATTTGAACGAAATAAGAAGAGAAACCAGCCAACCCGGAAAGTGATTAGTAGACTTGATTCAATGGACACATTGGGCCGGTAGGGTTTAATTGGTTTCGACAGGAATGTAGCAGCTACAGGGGTTACGCAGCAGTGCAAGGCAGTAGTCCGATCGCATCACGTTACTGTTTGTGCCAGTCACTGAATCAGAGAGGATGCCGTTATTGACTGAAGCTATAGAAAACAACCACCTCCCATCTTTACCCCCATCCAGCAGATTCGAATTCGCTGCCAATTTCCAGACTTGCCGCATCCTCAACGGCATGTGGCAGGTTTCGGGCGCCCACGGTCCCATCGATCCGGCGAAAGCCGTTGAGAGCATGTTCGACTACCTCGATTTGGGATTCACAACTTGGGACTTGGCCGACCATTACGGTCCCGCAGAAGACTTCGTTGGGGAGTTCCGGCGGCGATTGATAGAACGCCGAGGGTCTGAGGCATTGGCAGACGTTCAAGCATTTACCAAGTGGGTGCCCCGCTCCGGCCCCATGAGCCGGGAGGTGGTCGAGGAAAATATCGATATTTCGATGCGACGAATGAACGTAGAATGCCTCGACCTACTCCAGTTCCACTGGTGGAATTACGAAGATGAGCGTTACTTAGGGGCCGTCGGTCACCTGGAAGACCTACGGAACGAGGGCAAAATTCGTCATGCCGGTTTAACCAACTTTGACACCCGGAACCTTCAGAAGATAGTGGAGCAAGGCCTCGGGATAGTCTCCAATCAAGTGCAATACTCGCTGATCGATCGCAGGCCCCAGGTGCGGATGGCCGAGTACTGCCAAGAACAGGGAATCCACCTGATAGCCTACGGAGCCCTTGCCGGAGGGTTGTTGACAGACCGGTATTTAGGCCAACCGGAGCCTACCAGGGCCGCTCTCGATACTGCCAGCCTGGCTAAGTACATTCGCATGATCGAAGCATGGGGCGGCTGGAATTTGTTCCAGGAACTGTTGGTTGCGTTGCGGTCAATCGCTGACCGCCACCAAGTCAGCATCGCCGACGTGGCGGTGCGGTACGTTCTTGAATGCCCAACCGTTGCCGGGGTGATTGTAGGTGTCAGGCTGGGTGTTGCCGACCACCGGGAGGACAATGCAAGAGTTTTTAGTTTCTCTATGGATCAGCGACCTGGATCAAATAGACCCAATCCTAAGCCGGTCCCGGGACCTGTATCAAATCATTGGAGACTGTGGCGATGAATACCGCCGATGATTCACCTGCAAACGATACGAACCTACCAACACCTAAAACAAGCGCCATATCCTGGGGTGACTGGGGCGATGATGCTTTCCGGGCTGCGGACACCGGTGGCAAGCCGGTGCTCTTGGCCCTAACCGCCACCTGGTGCCACTGGTGCCATGTTATGGACCAGACCTCTTATTCCGACCCCCGTGTCATCGAGATGGTGAACCGGTGGTTTGTCCCTATCAGAGTGGACGTGGACCAACGGCCCGACTTATCAGCCCGATATAACCAGGGCGGATTTCCATCACTGGCTTTGCTGGACTCGGACGGACAGGTTATAGCCGGTAGAGTCTATATGCCCCCGGACGAGATGATAAAACTTCTGGAGGAGGTGCGGACCGCCCATTCGGAAGGCAAACCCTTGGCTTCCACGAATTCCGTTCCGCCTAGCAGTTCCCCGTCTCAGGTCGAGGGCGCAACTCAAGATATTGTGCTGCAACGCTTGGACGAACTCTACGACACCGGATTCGGCGGATTCGGGGCTGAACCAAAACAACCGCCCTTTGAAAGCATTCAGTTCTTGCTGTCCCTTTACCAGCGTAATGGAGAGGCCAAACTACAAGAAATGGCTAGTCACACCCTCAATGGCATTCTCGAAGGGCTCTATGACAATAGAGACGGTGGGTTCTTCAGGTACTCGGTGTCCCGCGATTGGAGAGTTCCTCACTTTGAAAAGATGCTCTACACCAATGCTCGTTTGGCATCCAACTTCCTGTTAGGTTTTCAAGTCACCGGCAAGGGTGCCTACAGGAACGCCGTGTTGGGCACGTTTAGCTACCTTATGACCAAACTCCGCGACCCGTCTAGCGGCATGTTCTGGGCCAGCGAAGACGCGGAAGAAGACTATTACCGTTTGCCCTGGAAGGACCGGGACACCGCAAAAAAACCTTCCATCGATACCACCATTTACACCGGCTGGAATGCTGCTGCCGCCACCGCATTGATTCAGGCCTACGGCGTCTTAGGCGAGGCTTCTTATTTGGAGCAGGCGTTGCTGGTGCTGGGAACCTTGTGGGACGAATTTGACCGCGACCGAGAACTCCCCCACATCGTAAGTGACCCGGTGGGGAGGCCGCGATTTTTATCGGACCATATACACGCCTTTAGTGCCTTCCTTAACTGCTACCAGGCCACGGGCAGTAAAGTCCATCTCGAGCGGGCTGGGTTGATCCTGGTTTCGATGACCCAACAGTTCATTGCTCCCGACGGCGGATTCTACGATGTCGCATCCCGGGAGGTCTCGGGCGGACCTAAGTTGGTGGGGGTTAGGCCGGTGCTGGAGAACGCAATTTTGGCCGAATCGTTGGTCACCCTGGCCAACATTACGCAAGACGAAACATACATGGAAATGGCCAATGCGACACTCCAGTATTTCACCGAGGTCGTGCCGGCCAGCAGTTATTTGGGACCACCGAACCTCCGGATAGTCGAGGAAGACGAAGAGCGCCTTTTTGCGCCAGCGGCCTCGGCTTGGGCTAGGGCTATGGACATAGTGGAGTCGGGAACGGTCGACTTGGTGGTGGTTGGCGATACCTCGTTGAAGGCCACCAAAGGTCTGGTGAAAGCTTCGTTGCAGGCAAGGACTCACAGCTGGGTGGTACAGGTTTTGGACCCAGTCAATGACGCCGTGGCCGTGAAGCGTCTTGGATTTCCCGTGAATGTGGCTCCGGCGGTTTATCTTTGCGTTGGCAGGCAATGCTTAGCCCCAATCCACTCACCGAGAGAGCTGCGGAAGTGGGCTCGTCCAGGCGCATTAGCCGCTATGATTGCCTCACAGAACCAATAAACTACGGGCAAGTTTGACAGGCAGAACGTAGGGATCTTACGGTTTGCGCTTTAGGAAGTTGAGTACGATCCGGTGCCCCCGGTTTACGAGTGCCCCAAGTTTACCAGTTTCTTGGGTTTATCGAAGCGGACCTGTATTTCTGACAGATAGCTAGTGCTTCATCCGTCGGTATCTGGCTACTTTCTGAGCGCCCCCATCCTAACCTTCCCCCGAGATGGGAGGAGGGACATGACATGTCCCCTTTTCGATAGAGAGTTAGTTCGGATAAGGTTGTATCCATCACTCTCGTTAAGATGCGGTACTGGAAGCGGCAACCTCGACGCCATAGCGTAATGGCGCCAACCGGCTAGCCAAGATTGGGCCGGAATTATTTGTCTGCTTTTGCCGGTTTTAACGACCTTGTCATGTCGGCGCCAAAGGTGGACAGGAGCGTGAGCCTGGTGTCTGTTTGGCACTGCGGCCATTGGCGGTTGATTATGCACCAACCACCCAAACAACCGCAGCAGCAATTACCGCCGCTAGAGGGAGGGTGATTAACCAGGAAGCAACGATTTTTCGGATAGCCGGCCAATGTGCCTGCCTGCTGGCTACCCCGAGTCCAATCAAACTCCCGGTGGAAACGTGGGTGGTGGATACCGGCAAGCTAAAGATCGATGCCACTCCGACCAGGAGCGCAGTGACCATGTTGGCTGTCAAGCCCTGTCCTGGGTTCATGGGGGTAATACCTTCGCTCATGGTCATGGCTACCTTGCGAGCGCTCAGTAATCCGCCAACCGCTATTGCGCCGCCGACAGCCAACATACCCGCGGAAAGCGGTACGCCCAGTGCTGTAGCCGCAACTAACAGAGCTACAATCTTGGGTGTGTCATTCAGCCCACGGGCAAAGCCAACGGCCCCCGCAGAAAAGAAATGGAGCCGATCGAGCAGCCATTGAGTGTCAATGCCGTACAGGCGGCCATGGTATTGGTCCACACAGTTGCTGAGTTGATTAACCGTAAGAACGATCCCCGAGGATTGGAGGATAGCCGCCGTTTGGTTGGATAAGCACCAGCTGGGGTGACCTACGGTCTACACACAAGCACATCTGCCGTTCGATGACTAACCGCGAACCGCATTTTGTGGAACACAGGGTACAGCGTACCCGTCAACATGATGCTAATAATCGGGCTAACCGCCAGAGGAAGGAAGAAACTTTGGCCTAGCTGCCCAAAATTGACAAAGCCCGCTGCAGCAAAACCAGCGCCGACCAGTGAGCCAATGAGCGCATGGGTGGTCGAAATGGGGAACCCGGTCACTGTGGCCAGCATTACGTTTAGGGCGGCTCCAAGGCCGACGGCCAGCAGGAACGCAGAATCTTGCGCCAATGCATCCGGGACCAATCCTTTGCCGCTGAACGCGTCCAGCAAGCCGCCCGAAAGCAACAACGCTACGCCAGAGCCAGCCAATGTCGTAATTGTGGCCCACCCCAGAGCTTTGTGATAGTCGGTAGTGCGACTACCGGACAGTGTTGCAACCCCTTTAAAGTTGTCGTTGGCCCCATTGGCGTAGGCAACGAACAACATTGCGCCGAATAACCACAGAACCATATCACCAAGCCCGAAAGCGGTGATCAGGGCTTAGCAGCCAAGCCATCGCAATTCGCCGAGAAATTACAGATGCGCGTCAATCAAACAATACCTGAGTTACAAGTAGATAAGATGCGCGTAATTTGCCAGCCGATTCGCTCAAGTAGCCTACTCTCCAGGGCTCCAATCCTCTTTGTAGTAGTACAAAAAGCGAATCTCATGCCAAGGGAAACAGGCCTCTTTCACCCTTTTCTTATTTCTATCGCTTAATTTCGACAATGTCAGCCAGCAATCGCAGAGCGAGGCGGTTTGGCCCGTCTGGGGATTGGCTAATAGAGAACACCTCTGGGGGAACACCAAGCTTCATGTCGGGCTCGCGCCGCTGCCCAGCCCAAGCCTGCCGTCGATGGCACATTACCTTCTTTCTTCATTTGGCTCAGGCAGGCCAGATGCGTCGCGGAGGGGATTACAGATCAAGACTGCAAAATCGGAAATGAAGCCTAAGGGAGTACTGTGGCAAGAGGATGCGGCCTACCTTCTGAGGCAGGCCGCTGAAGCAGGCCGAGGAGTAGCAAGACACCTAATCTCTGTGGATGACTCGAAGGCTCCATCATTCTGATTGCGGCCGACTAGATTATGTATTGGCCGAGAGATTAAAGAAGAGCGCCGAAACAGAATAACGGTGGATGGATATCAATCGTTGCCTAAGGATTATGATCCGTTATTAGGAAGAACCTTGTGCCGCCTACGAAAAATAGGAGGCAATACTAGGTTAAGTGGGAAGTTGGGGAGGTGCTCTAGATTAACTTGGGACATGCAATTGAGTTAGCCGTGTAGCTTCCGGGCATCTGGCGGATGATTTCTTGCTGTCCCTTTCCGTTCGTGCTGACTTCGTCGAAACGCGATAGCACGTAAGGCAGAAGCTAAGAGCATAACTGAACAGCGCGAATCGGGTTAAGCACTTTGCTATTAATCAGTGGCGGGACTTTGCGCCTGCCCTTGTTGGTTGGCGGTCTCTTGACTAGGCGTACCACTGGCCCTGAAGTTCCACCGGGCAGACAAACGCTCATCAGACTTTTCCAGCCAGTCTTCCCTCAGGACCTCCATAAGCAGGAAATCCAGCGACATGCGGCGCACCGGTCTGACCGGGTTAAAACCGCTCTTCTGGAAGCAATGCTGGGCCCTGTTGTTCCACTCCAACGTGTGCAAATAGACTCGCTTAAGATTCCGCTCGGTGAACATGTGATCAAGCAATGTCGTTACCGCATCATAGCCGTAGGCATTGCTCCAGTAATCCCGGTCGCCTATCACAATGCCAAGTTCGGCCTGCATATTTACACTGTCCAGATCGTAGTACATGCAGTTGCCAATGTACTTGCCATCCAGGGTATCGGTGGAGAAATGGTGGGAGCCTGGTGTTGGATAACGGAGTTGGTCTTCGAAAATCTTCAAGTAGCGCTCAAAACTCATGGTCAGAGGATAGGCAGCATCCAGCCGGGCGAGCTCTGGGTCGCTGCGCCAGATGTAGTCTTGTTCGGCGTCCTCCAACCGCTTATCCCTCAGTATCACCCTGGCGCCTTGGAGCTGAACCATATCGCTCATCCTCATTGGAAAACGTTTGGAATTCGTTTCTAAAAATTGTTCCTGAGCCATGGGTTGGAAATCTTGGATAGGACCAGGACTTCCGAATACCTCACTATGGACCCCAAGAGACCTGACTAATTCACATAATTGACTTCTACATATTGGTGATATCTGCGGAAGCTGGACCGATTCATGCGAGGGCCGACCACTGACCCTACTATCGGTCCTCTATCACCTTTAACGCTCGCCTCAAGACTTCGGTCTCGTTCGCGTATGCCAAAATATCCAGCGCCTTCTCAGAAGTGAACCATTGTACAACGTCGAATTCCGGGTCATGTAGATCAAATCCTCCGCCGATTGGGTTCATGAGGTAATAATGGACAGTCTTGTGGAATCTGACCCCGGGTTCCCGACCAACGAACCAATACTCTATAGCCCCCAGGGACGATTCTATTTCTACCTCAAGACCTGTCTCTTCCCTAACTTCCCGTAAAGCCGTTTGCTCTAAAGTTTCGCCAGGGTCGGGGGTGCCTTTGGCCAGGCTCCAACGGAAATCCTCGGATTTCGAGGTGTCCCACTCTTCTTGAGCATCGTTAACCCTGGCTTTGGCACGCAACGAGCGACCGCACAGTGCTGCTTGAACATGCCCATCCACTCTCCGCCAAACCACACCGCCCGCCGAAACCAGGGGTTCCACTCGGCGATCGGATTTTTCCCCGGTCAATTCAATACGCTCACTGTATTCGCTCCCAGCAGAGATTGTTCAACTTTAATTCTATGAGCAGTCAAATTCTGCGTCAACGGCAATGAGGCGTCATTAACTTGGATCTTCTAATTTTTGACCACCGCCTATGGCGGGTACAAAATGTATCTCACTGGTCTCCCCAATCCTTTCCAGCAAGCCCATCCGAGCTATTTCCCCGTCGATCGCAACGGCAAGGTTCGACCTTATCTCTCCCTCCTCGACCAGTGAGTCTTTCATTCCAGGGTACAAACGTTCGAGTCCTTCGATTACTTGACGAACATTTTTGGCTTCGAAATCGACTTGCTTTACTCCTCCAGTCATTTTCTGGAGCATGGTGGGGATGAATACTGTCGCCACCTTCTCGTCACCTCGCTCAGGTTAAACAGCGGTCGGATGACCGCAGCATCCTAACCGCCTCAAATTCAATCTCCGAGACCAGTGTGGGTACAAGCCAGAGTGGGTGAAACCCACCTTGGGTATGGCGTTGAAATATCGCTTCAATGCCCACGGGATTGTGGTTCTGTTAGACCCGCTAAATGTATTATAGCTCGTATTAACCAAACAAGAACGGGGCAAATTCATAGGCCAAGCTAGTACAGTCGAGTTTCGTAAGACTGTTTTATGTAATCCTCTAACTCGTCCAACGAGCAAACCTCGTGATTAGTGTGGTCATGTACCATTTGCGCCAGAGAGGGCAAATTCTTTCGAGGCGTCCCACAGGTGGCTGCGCTTGAAGGCCTTGGCGCAATGGAGAAACGCCTGTTGGACTTGGACGGCGATATTCAAAACCGGACGCTTGCCCTGATGGGCGGTCAGGTTCAGCAGTTCTTCGTCTTTGACGATGGTGGCCCGTCCGTTTACCCGCAGGGTATCTTCTATTCCGGGGATCATAAACAGCAACCCCACATGAGGGTTCTCCAATATATTAACCAGGGTATCGCCCCGCCGGTTCCCTGGACGCTCGGGGATGAGCAGGGTTTCATTGTCGAGAACCTGCACGAAACCTGGGGAGTCGCCTTTGGGTGACACATCGCATCTGCCAGCGCCATTCGATGTGCCGATCAGCAAAAACGGAGAGAGTGAAATAAATGCGCAGCAGTGCCGGTCAAGATCGGAAAACTGTTTCTTTACGCTTATCGGCTGTGGATCACCAATAATGCTGCGCAGTTCATCAAGGTGGGTAACCGGTTGGGAAAAGGTTCTCACGGCCATCTGCATTAACCCTCATCCGATTTTGTGGAGATGTTTCACGTTGTAGTATACGGTTGTAGTACGGCTCTAATATACGGCAACAATGGGGGTGCTGCCAGCCTCCGTTGACGCTGTTCCGGTCGCCCACGGCTTGTTCCGAGTGTTCACCCGACCACCTTTGGTGACTTTGTAATGGTTCGACAAGATCACGGTCACCAGTAGTTCGCGTCAGGAGCAGTCCAGATCACAATCGGTGGCCCGGGTTCTACCGTAACGTTTAACCTAAAGTCGAACCGACGAACGGTTCAACAATTTGGATTCAGGAACAGGAGGCCAGCCAGGCAAAGTGGTGATACCGGGGACCATTCTACAAATGAGAACGGCAGGGGCAACACTCAAGCCGCCCCTGCCGCGATTAGCCTAACTACTGGCCCTCTCCGATGGAGTCATCGCCGGAGGCTGCCAGTTTGGTCTGCCGTAACTACCGGTTGTTTTATTTGCCTTTTCCCTGTAGCGCGTCCAGAACCTTGCCTGGGGTCATCGGCAGGCTGTCAATGCGCACCCCCCCGCTGCTCCGCGTACCGCATTGGCTATGGCAGCCATGGGCGGAACGATCACCGCTTCGCCGACCCCACGAACGCCGTACGGATGGCCCGGATTGGCCACCTCAACAATTACGGTGTCGATCATCGGCAGATCCAGGCTCGTGGGCATCCGGTAATCCAGGAAGCTGGAGTTCATCATCTGGCCCCGGTCATTAAAGAAGTACTCTTCGTTCAATGCCCAACCAACGCCTTGTACCGCAGCGCCCTGCATTTGTCCCTCGACGTAGCTGGGATGTACTGCTTTGCCTGCGTCCTGCACTGCCGTAAAGCGCAAAATGTCGGTCTTTCCCGTTTCGGCGTCGACCTCTACATCCACCAAGTGGACAGCATAACCGTTGCCTTCCCCGGCTGGCTCTACGTTCGCACTACCCGTAATTGATCCGCCCGTGCTCGCCAATTGGCGGGACAACTCTTTGACGGTCATGCGCAGTTCTGGGTCCGATTTGTGCTGAATTACACCCTTGTCGTATTCCACGTTATCTTCAGGGGTGTCCCAAATACGGGCGGCCCTGGCGATCATCTTCACCTTAACTTCTTCGGCGGCTTCGATGGCTGCCCAGCCTGTGGCGAAGGATGTCCGGCTACCACCGGTGATGAAGGTGTAACCGATGGAATCGGTATCCACCACGGTAGGTTTGACGTCTTCGTAAGCGATGCCCAGGGTTTCCGCTGTCTGCTGAGCAATGGAAGCTCGGGTGCCTCCGATGTCCACCGAACCCATAATCAGGCTCACCACCCCGTCGTAGTTTACGGTCATGGCCACACTGGAGTTGAAGGACCGGTTCATCCAGTAACCGCAGGCCACGCCCCGGCCCCGGTTGCCTGGCCCAACTCCGCTCTTGTAATGGGGGTGGTTCCGAGCAGCTTCCAGACACTCGACCAGACCGATGCGGTTGGCCACCGGGCCTTCAATGCGCCGGGTGCCCTCTTTGGCGACATTCAGCAACCTGATCTCTATTGGGTCGATGCCAAGCTGGGAGGCTAGGTCATCTACCACCGACTCGACCGCAAACGCCGCCTGAGGAGCGCCGGGTAAGCGGCGGTCTTGGGTTTGTCGACAACGACGTCATAACCATCCAAGAGACCGTTTTCAACGTCGTAGCATCCGAACGCGCACAGCATACCTTGCATGACCGGGGAGCCTGGGTAAGCCCCGGCTTCAAAAGCCAGATTGGCTTGTACCGCGGTGAACTTACCCTCTTTTGTGGCGCCAATCTTGACCTTCATCCAAGTGGCCGGTGCGGGGCCGGAGGCTTCGAACACGTCCGAGCGGCTCATAACCAGCTTAACGGGAGCGCCGCTTTTTTGAGACAACAACGCCGCAATGGCATCGAGATAAGCTGTAATTTTTCCGCCGAAGCCTCCGCCGATTTCCATGGGGGTAACTTTTACTTTGGAAACAGGCTGTCTAAGAACGTCGGCCACCGAACTACGGACCGCAAAGGCACCCTGAGTGCTGGTCCAAACGCTCAACTGACCGTCGGTGTTCCAAAAAGCGGTGCCGTTGTGGGGCTCAATGTAGCCTTGGTGGACGGCGGCGGTTCGGAACTCTCGCTCCACCACCACATCGGCGGCGGCGAACCCATTGGCCGCATCACCTTTCTCGTATTGGAAGTGGGCAGCGATATTGCTGGCTTTCTCGGAGGTTTCGCCAAGCGCTGTGGTGTGGAGGTCCTCGTGGAGCAACTGAGCATCCTCTTTCATGGCGTCAAGAACGTCAAGAACCGGCGGCAATTCCTCGTATACCACAGAGATTAAATTAATGGCCTCTTCGGCCACATGGGGATTATTAGCGGCGACGGCAGCCACCGAGTGACCCTTATAAAGGACTTTATCGCTGGCCAACACATGGTCGCTGGCAAACTTCAGCCTCATGTAATCGCCGCCCAGGTCTTCTTTGGACAGCGATGCAAAGGGCAGATCTTTGGATGTAATTACCGCCTTCACCCCAGGATGGGCTTCGGCCTTGGAAGTGTCTATGGACTTGATCCGTGCGTGGGCATGCGGGCTGCGCAAAACCTTACCATGCAGCAAGCCCGCCAGGCTCACGTCGGCACCATACTGGGCTCGCCCGGTGACTTTATCCACACCATCCGGTCTAATCGGTCGTTTACCTACGACATCGAATTCGACCTCGGACAGAACAATATTTGCTTCGCTTGGGTTGGAAACCACGGGCTCACCCCCTTGAATATGCTTTTACTTCGTTTTTTCGGAGGCGTCCAACACCGCCCGAACGATCTTGTCGTAGCCGGTGCAACGGCAAAGGTTGCCTGCCAGCCAATGTCTTACCCTGCCCTCGTCCACATTGGGCTCTTGGTCCAGCAGCCCCTTGGCCGCTACGATGAACCCTGGCGTGCAAATACCGCATTGGAGGGCGGCTTGCTCCAAGAATGACTGTTGTAGGGGATGCAGTCCCTCGGGTGTCGCCAGCCCTTCGATTGTCGTGATTTCTTTACCTTGGGCTTCAACGCCTAGCACCAGACACGAATCAACTATGCGGCCATCAAATATCACGGTGCAAGCGCCGCAGTTGCCGTCATTGCATCCTTCTTTGGTGCCCGTCATGCCTACTACGTCCCTAAGACACTCCAGCAGACTTTGACGGGGCTCGCAGAGGAAATTTACCTCTTCGCCGTTAATTGTTGTTTGAACGTGTGTAACTCCGGGCATATCTATCCACCTCTGGCCCTTTCAATGGCGTTATTTAATGTGCGCCGGGTTAATACACCAACTAGGTGCACCCGCTGCCGTATAGTGCCTCTCATGTCGTCAATAGGTTTGGCGTCGGCCATTGCTTTTTCCGAGGCTTCTTGTATAGCTGCTTCGGAAACCGCCTTGCCTGCCAGGCTTTCACCGGCTGCTTGCGAAAATACCGGGGTCGGCGCAACGGATGCCAGCCCTATGCGGGCAGAGACGATGTTCTGACCCGAAGCGTCTAGTACCACCGAACTGCCTACACCGGCCACTGCGATATCCATTTCATTTCGGGGAATAAACCGAAGGTAATTCGCGCCGGAATGAGCTTGTGGCGCCGGAATACTTATTGAGACTAAAATCTCGCCGTTCTGCAGGACGCTCTGTCCCGGTCCCGTGCAGAAGTCTTCGGCCGCTACTTGGCGGGTGCCGTTGGGCCCGGCAATGTTTGCCACACCGCCCAAAGCGATTATCCCAGGTATAGAGTCGCCGCTGGGAGAGGCATTGCACAGATTGCCACCAATGCTGGCGCGGCCTTGAATCTGTATTCCACCGATCAGAGACGCCGAATCAATCAGCCCAGGATAATTATCGATTACTGCTTGATTTTGATAAATCCGGTAACATGGCACGGCGGCGCCCAACGTTAGGCCGCCCTGGGCACTGTACGACAACTCGTTCAGTTCCGGTATCCCCTTTACGTCCACCACCAAATCAGCGGTGCGGCGGCCGCCTCTCAGCTGCACCAGAACATCAGTACCACCGGCCATCGCCCTGGCCCGGTCTCCCTTTGAAGCCAACATTTCCACGGCTTCACTTATCGTTTTTGGGGTTGCGAAATCAATCCATTCCAATTGGCCCACCTCCTCGGTGCATTATGGTAACACCCGCATACACCAGCATCAACTAAGTGGCGGCCTTAGTTGACTAGTACCGGTGGCTGTAGATGGTGCCCACAGATAGGGTAACTTTTGCTTGGGTCGGAATACTGCTCGCAAGCGTCTCTTTAGCTTTACCCGCATCATATTAACCCCCCACCAAGGCCGTGGTCAACGCATAGGCGCCCATAAGCACGTATGAGGATAATATGCTAGATGGAAGAAGGCTCGAAAAAGCGCGCTCGCTCCTGCTTAGGCAGGCGATAACACCCACCAGGCCGCCTCATATCGAGAATGGCTGCTAATAATGAGCACGGCAATTTTTATTGACGAGAAGGCGAGCCCCGAGCAAAGGGACGCCCTGATCCAGATAGGCTCGGGTGCAGCGGGCGGGTTGCCTTTCGAGATACTGGCAACCACTTTTTCCAAATTTCTCGAACCCCAATTCGTTCCATTCACATTCGAAGTTAATGGCAAAAATAGCACGGTCCAAGTAGGCGACAACATTTCCATTGCCTTTGAGCCGGTCAAGAACCCGGTTACCGGAGAACCCGAGGGAATAAAGGTTATACACGAATCGGGCTTCATCTTCAAAGACGCCGACGTGGTTTCCGCCAAAGTGGGTAAGGTTTCCTTTGGGGAACTGGATTTCTCCTGGCCAGACAAGGCAGGGTTTGTCTGCGAGGTGGACTACGGTAACTAGGTGGTCACTTCGACGGGTTGTCGTTAGATAAGATATAAATCGGACTGTCATGACCCAAAACAACGACACTACCTGGCACTTAATGGGCAGCATCCTCGGAGCTTGCAACTGCGACTGGGGCTGCCCTTGTAATTTCGATGCACCTCCCACCTACGGGCCGTGCCACGGCGCTTACGTTTGGCAAATTCGGGAAGGCCAATTCGAAGATGTTAATCTCGACGGGTTATGCGTAGCCTGGGTTGGGGAGTCGCCGGGAGCCATGCACCTTGGACACGGTACTTCTCAAAAAATCGTCGACGAACAAGCCGACGAGTGTCAAAGGGCCGCACTGCTAAGTCTGCTTAGTGGCAAGTTCGGAGGCCCTTTTGAAATACTGGCCAGCGTGTCGGAAACGGAACTTGAGCCCATAATCGCCCCGTTTGTAACCGTCCTCGACGGTCTATCCAGCAGCGTGAGTGTACCGGACGTTCTGGAAATAGCACTGGCCTCAATCAAGAACCCTGTGACCGGAGTAAGCGAGGAACTAAGATTGATTCCCTCGCAAAAAGGCCTGTTTGAGATGAACCCTGGCGTGCGAAGGGGCCTGGAAGGGAGGAGGCCACGGGATGCCGGCTGCTGGCCTCACCGCACCATCTGCCGCGCTCAGGACAAGCGTGATCCCGTTGCGCTACCCCTTCCGTGGCTCAGGGCACCCGGTGGAAGCTGTGGAGCGGCGCCCTCATGCGGCCGTGACCGCAGGTACCGTCCCGACCGCCCGCTGAGCCGTGTTCTCCATCTCCACCAGGCGTGCATGGACCATCCGCTTGAAGTTGCACGCCAACGCCTTCAGGTAGACGGCAAGCCGCACCCGACGGCCCCCTCGCACCCGCAAGCGCCCAAGCCCGTGGGCGCGCTTCAGCTCGGAGTTCGTTCCCTCGATCCCGGCCCTTATGGCATACCGCTTGCGCCACTCCTCGGTGGCCTCGGCCCTCCGGCGCCGCTCGATGTTCACCTTCACCAGGTCCGCCTTGAGGACGTAGGCCCCCGCACGCCGGTCCAGCTTCACTGGGCAACGGGACCGCAAGGGGCAGGGCTCGCATGTTGTCCTGGCAAAGTGGACCTCTACCCGCTCCGGCGCATCCTCCAACTCGTGCTCCTCGATGGACGGGTGGCCGGCGGGGCACACCGTGGCCTGCTCCCCTGTGACGTCGATCTGAAAGTCCGCGGCGGTGAGCGGCGGTGGTCCGTCACCCTCTCCTTCGTGCGAGTTCCCCGGCGCCGACCCCGCCACCGGGCTCACCAGTTCCGTTCCCCGGCGCGAGGCTTCGAAGGCATTGCGGCCCGACCCATACGCCGTGTCGGCGAAGAGCTCGTCCGGTCGGACCTTCCGCTCCGCGAGCCCGTCAACGACCGGCACGCTCACGTCGGTGTCGCTCCCACTCGAGGGGGTCACCTCCACGTGGGTGATGAGCTGGGTGGCGTTCTCCTCGTGGCAGGTCTCCGCCACCTGCACCTCGTACCCCTTCCCCTTGTGGCCGCTGTAGGTCACATCCGGGTCGTGGGGCGATTGCAGCGAGTCGGCGGACACCTGCTTCGGGTCCTTCAAGGCCACGGGCACCTTGCATTCCCCAGCATCGTCGTCATCGTCCCTGGGGCGCCCGTCCCGGTGTTTGCCCACATGGCACTGCTCCCGCAGCAGCCGCTCCAGCAGCCGGTACTCCTCCAGCTGGGCAGCAGTCGTGCCATGGAACCGGTCCACCAGCCGGTAGAGGTCCCGGGCACAGACCGAAAGGCGTCGCCGACCCTCCCCCGTGCGGGCGTCCTCGTAGTGGGTCGCCTCGTCTTCTTCCTTCAAATAGCGCCCTAGGAGGCCCTCCGGAACCCCAGGGCGAAGCTCTGGGTGCTCCCAGCGCAAGGCCCGCAGGAACAACCGCATCGTCTCACAGAACAGGCCCAGCCGGGTGAGTGTGGCGATGTTGCTCATGATGTGGGTGGAGTCCAGCCGTTGCTTTCCGGTGCGTATGCCCAGCGCCTGGATGATCCGGTCCGTGGTCTCCTGGAAAGCCAGCCGGCCACCGTCGTGCTGCATCAGGCGAACTCGGAAGTTGTGGAGGGTCTTCTGGGGCAGGTGGGTCTCCTCGATGTCCAGCCGCAGGGCGTGGTGCCAGAGCAGGTTGAACTCTAGTTGTTCCAGAGCTTCATCGTCGGTGAGGTTGAACATCTCTTTGAGGAGGTGGACCCCGAGGACGGTCTGCACCGCCCGGTTGGGACGGCCGTTGTCCACGCAGTACATGGGAGCAAAGCGCTCCTCGTCAATCAGGGGGAGCGCCTCGTTTCGGAAAACCTCGGCCCAACTTCTCTCCAGACGCTTAGCCTTCTTCGGCGTCACCAGGAACTGGGACTGCCAGAGGCTCTCTTGCGGGTCTCGTATTCGGAACATCCTCCCCTCCCTCGGCCAGGCGCTGCCCCAACGCCCTTTCCCCACATTATCCTCCCATTGCCCCCGGAGGACGAGGCCTTTTTACGAGGGAATCAAGGTTGATTCCCTCGTAAAAAGGCCTGTTTGAGATGAACCCTGGCGTGCGAAGGGGCCTGGAAGGGAGGAGGCCACGGGATGCCGGCTGCTGGCCTCACCGCACCATCTGCCGCGCTCAGGACAAGCGTGATCCCGTTGCGCTACCCCTTCCGTGGCTCAGGGCACCCGGTGGAAGCTGTGGAGCGGCGCCCTCATGCGGCCGTGACCGCAGGTACCGTCCCGACCGCCCGCTGAGCCGTGTTCTCCATCTCCACCAGGCGTGCATGGACCATCCGCTTGAAGTTGCACGCCAACGCCTTCAGGTAGACGGCAAGCCGCACCCGACGGCCCCCTCGCACCCGCAAGCGCCCAAGCCCGTGGGCGCGCTTCAGCTCGGAGTTCGTTCCCTCGATACCGGCCCTTATGGCATACCGCTTGCGCCACTCCTCGGTGGCCTCGGCCCTCCGGCGCCGCTCGATGTTCACCTTCACCAGGTCCGCCTTGAGGACGTAGGCCCCCGCACGCCGGTCCAGCTTCACTGGGCAACGGGACCGCAAGGGGCAGGGCTCGCATGTTGTCCTGGCAAAGTGGACCTCTACCCGCTCCGGCGCATCCTCCAACTCGTGCTCCTCGATGGACGGGTGGCCGGCGGGGCACACCGTGGCCTGCTCCCCTGTGACGTCGATCTGAAAGTCCGCGGCGGTGAGCGGCGGTGGTCCGTCACCCTCTCCTTCGTGCGAGTTCCCCGGCGCCGACCCCGCCACCGGGCTCACCAGTTCCGTTCCCCGGCGCGAGGCTTCGAAGGCATTGCGGCCCGACCCCTACGCCGTGTCGGCGAAGAGCTCGTCCGGTCGGACCTTCCGCTCCGCGAGCCCGTCAACGACCGGCACGCTCACGTCGGTGTCGCTCCCACTCGAGGGGGTCACCTCCACGTGGGTGATGAGCTGGGTGGCGTTCTCCTCGTGGCAGGTCTCCGCCACCTGCACCTCGTACCCCTTCCCCTTGTGGCCGCTGTAGGTCACATCCGGGTCGTGGGGCGATTGCAGCGAGTCGGCGGACACCTGCTTCGGGTCCTTCAAGGCCACGGGCACCTTGCATTCCCCAGCATCGTCGTCATCGTCCCTGGGGCGCCCGTCCCGGTGTTTGCCCACATGGCACTGCTCCCGCAGCAGCCGCTCCAGCAGCCGGTACTCCTCCAGCTGGGCAGCAGTCGTGCCATGGAAGCAGCCGGTACTCCTCCAGCTGGGCAGCAGTCGTGCCATGGAACCGGTCCACCAGCCGGTAGAGGTCCCGGGCACAGACCGAAAGGCGTCGCCGACCCTCCCCCGTGCGGGCGTCCTCGTAGTGGGTCGCCTCGTCTTCTTCCTTCAAATAGCGCCCTAGAAACCCGGCTGAAAAGCCCTGCTGTGACGGGATGGCGTGGAGGATAACCAGTGGACTGTAAGTCTGAGGCTAAGAGTGACCCAGTTGGCTGCGGCCAATATGAATTGGGTAGTAACGATGGGCGACCCTGGGGCTTGCTGGTCCGGTTTATCGTGAGAGGAGCCTGGAGCCGGAGATATCATCCCCATCTTGGTAGCCACCAGGGTCAGGTTGGCCACCGTGGCCGCCATGAGTAGTTGGAATCGGGTCTTGGCTCGGCCGAAGTAGCGAGATTGGCGGACCCCCAGTTGCGCCAGCCGCGCCAGGCGATGCTCGGCCGCCTGGCGCAGCCTACGGTATTCAGCAAAGCCCTCACTCCGCTGGAAGTCCCGGGCTTGTTGCAAGAGCGCCTCTTGGGGATGCAGGGCTACGGTGCGTCCCGCCCCGTACCGCGCCGCCACGCACTGGGACCGCAGGGGGCATACGCCGCAGACCGCCGGGTCGAATTGGAAACTCCGGGCCAGGTAGGTCCGACCCAACCGGTTGGTCCGGGTGCCGAAGGTCCGCAGGGTGTGGGTAACATTACCGGCTGGGCAGGTGCAGGTTCCTGCCTCCAAGTCGATCTGGAAGTCCTCCTTGGGGAAGCAGGCCTTATTAGGGCGACCCGGCACCTTGGCTATTAGAGTCCGACCAGCATCGGCAAAGGCCTGCCGCGTCCCGCCATCCCCATAGGCCGCATCCCCGATAGTCTCCTCCACCGCTATGCCCGTGTTCTCCTCACTCTGCTCCACCAGTTCCAGGACTCCAGTGTTGTCACCGGCATTGCCGGGCAGGATGTCTACCGCGGTCACCAGTTGGGAATCGGTATCCACCACCACCGCAGCCTTATGTCCGTCGAAGCGTTTGCTGCTGCTTTTACGGCCGTGGCGCATCTCCGGGTCGTGTACCGAAGGGATGCGGTCCCGGCTTACCCCATCCTTCAGGGCTGGGCCATCCTCCTGGCGTTCCACATCCTGCAGTAACAGTTGCCCCAGCAACTCCGCCGCTTCCACTATACCCTGGCGCTGGGGGCTCTCCTCGGGGAACTGACCCTGGACCTGACGGGCCAGCTCCAACACCAGGTCGGCATCGGCTACTATCTTCTGCAGTAAGGCTTGCCGCTCTTTCTGGTTGTCCCAGTCAATCTCTGCCTCTCCCTTCACACTGGAGCCAAAGTAGAGTTCCAGACCGTGTCTCAAGGCCCATTCCTCGGGCCGCGTCCCATCCAGGTCCGAAAGCGCCCGCACTACCTGGACTATGCCGTCGGCCAGCAAGTTGTAGGTGTCCTTGACCGCCCCTCGGCCCAGAATGTAGGTGGTGTCTACCGCCACCTTCATCCGGCGTCCTTTCAGGTATCCGGTCTGCCGGGCGAATTGGAGGCTGCGCTGAAAGACGGCCCGCACCCGGTCGTGGAGGATCAGCTGGGCTCGAAACAGCTGCAGCGTGCTCTTGGCAAAGGGCCGGTCCTCCACCTCAATCCCCAACGCCACCTTCCACCGGATATCAAAATCCGCCCGCTGTTTGGCTTCGGCGTCGCTGACTTTGTCGTAGGCTTGCAACAACAGCGCAGTGGCCACCAGACTTGGGGGCACGCTATCCCGGCCATTGTCTGGGCAATATAGCTCGGCGAACTCTTCGTCTCGAAATAGCTGTCCCCGCAGGGAGGCCAGGAAGCCATAGAAGGAGCCCCGGCCCACATAGTCCAGGTACAGGTGATCCGCTTCCAGCAGCCCTCGTTGCGCCGACCGTACTCCCAGCATCCTCAACCTCCCACACCCATTTATTAAATCTCTTGCCCAGTATATCGGGACAGCCTAGGTCAGGGTACTTTTCGGCCGGAGTTCTAGCTAGGAGGCCCTCCGGAACCCCAGGGCGAAGCTCTGGGTGCTCCCAGCGCAAGGCCCGCAGGAACAACCGCATCGTCTCACAGAACAGGCCCAGCCGGGTGAGTGTGGCGATGTTGCTCATGATGTGGGTGGAGTCCAGCCGTTGCTTTCCGGTGCGTATGCCCAGCGCCTGGATGATCCGGTCCGTGGTCTCCTGGAAAGCCAGCCGGCCACCGTCGTGCTGCATCAGGCGAACTCGGAAGTTGTGGAGGGTCTTCTGGGGCAGGTGGGTCTCCTCGATGTCCAGCCGCAGGGCGTGGTGCCAGAGCAGGTTGAACTCTAGTTGTTCCAGAGCTTCATCGTCGGTGAGGTTGAACATCTCTTTGAGGAGGTGGACCCCGAGGACGGTCTGCACCGCCCGGTTGGGACGGCCGTTGTCCACGCAGTACATGGGAGCAAAGCGCTCCTCGTCAATCAGGGGGAGCGCCTCGTTTCGGAAAACCTCGGCCCAACTTCTCTCCAGACGCTTAGCCTTCTTCGGCGTCACCAGGAACTGGGACTGCCAGAGGCTCTCTTGCGGGTCTCGTATTCGGAACATCCTCCCCTCCCTCGGCCAGGCGCTGCCCCAACGCCCTTTCCCCACATTATCCTCCCATTGCCCCCGGAGGACGAGGGGTTTTTACGAGGGAATCAAGCATTGGATAAAGGCACCGGGTTTACATCCAACGACACCGAATTGGGATCAACATCGGTGTACCGGTTCAGCGGCGGATTCACCCACGATCACTCGGGCAAATACGGCGAGTTTGCTCAGTTTGAATACAGGGGATAGCAACCGATAGTCCCTTGAGCTCTCATTACCATATGCCCTGATTACCTTTCGATAGCGCCGCACATAATCAAGAACGGGTCGCATTAGGCAAGCATAGATGCAATCAGCAACACAAAAGGACACAGGTTCGCCTCAGCCTCAAAGTCCAATAGAGACGGTCCTCAAGCGCGACCGCTTGGTGGTCATGGCGGGCGTCGTGGCCGTGGCTGGCATTGCTTGGGCTTACTTGGTCTTCCTGGCCCAAGACAATGACGGCATGAACATGGCCATGGCCCAACTGAGTTCCTGGAACGCTGGCGATTTCGGCCTGATGTTCCTGATGTGGGCGGTCATGATGACTGGGACGATGGTCCCCAGCGCCGCTCCAATGCTTTTGTTGTTCGCCACCGTCAACCGGAGAAGGCAGGAGCAATCCCGCCCTTACGTGTCCACCGGAATATTTCTTTCCGGCTATATTACGATCTGGTTGGGTTTCGCCGCCGTTGCGACTGTGGGCAACTGGGGCCTCCACGTCAACGACCTGTTGGACAAAATGATGGGAGGAAGCACCGCGACTATTTGGGCGGAGGCCTCTTGTTGGCAGCGGGAATATTCCAATGGAGCAGGCTGAAATACGCTTGCCTCACCCAGTGCCGTTCGCCCCTGTCGTTCCTGATGACCGATTGGCGCGAAGGCCCGGGGGGAGCGCTGAAAATGGGCTTGAAACACGGCATCTACTGTGTAGGCTGCTGCTGGGTGCTAATGCTCCTACTTTTTGTCTTGGGCGTAATGAACCTATTGTGGATTGCCGCTCTGGCAGCATTCGTTTTGCTGGAAAAGATTGTCCCAGGCGGCGAGCGTGTGAGCAAGGCAACTGGGTCCCTCTTGGTGCTGTGGGGCGCACTGATGATTTCCGGAGTTCTAACTTAAAAACACGCACCGATGGACCTGTAATCAAAAATGGGCGCTCCGGTAGCGCCCATTTTCATTTAGCTTTTGCTGGTTTCGCTATGGTTGCCGCATTGACGGGCTATTTAATACCGCCGCCAAAGAACTCTCTTTTAGCGAGCGTGTGAAAATTTCTGTCGTCGACGGCAAATCCAAGGTGTTCACGCCAGCATCCAAAGCTGTTTCTATGCGGCCCAGAATGTCCCGCCACAAATCTCCTCCCGCAGTTTCGCTGGGGCTGCCACCGACGAGATGAAGTGTGTGGAAAGTCTGGGCATCCGGGCTGGAAAACAATGCCAGCAGCGGGATATCACCCTGGGACAATCCAAAAGCAGCGCTTAACTCCTGCGAGGTTTTGGACACCCCATGCTGGCCAAAAATGACCAGGTTCTCATACGGAACGCTCCGTCCTTCGAAGCTGGACCGAAATTCCCTGAAGACGTCATGGGCCGCACTGTGTTCCAGGCCGACCAAGAACACCGCATAGACCGGGAAATGGGACTGACCAGCCTCGGCTAACCCTTGTCGCCACCGTGTTAGCTTGTCCAGATCGTGGCTATCGGCGTGGCTGCTGACCACAATCGACCAAGCCTACGCGGCCACGCCGCTGTCGAACTGGACCAGTATGCCGTCGGGGTCGAAGGCGAAAAAGGTCCGAACATTTCCTTGGGTGTCAGAAAAGGCCTCAATGCCGCCAGCGATTTCCACGCCTTTAGCGATCAACTCGTCCGCCAACCCCCGCAGGTTGTTCACGGTGAAGGAGACGTGACTAACGCCCACTTGGTCGAGCTTGATGGGCTCGCCGTCGGCTTCGTCGCCAGGATGGCTGGTCATCACCAGAAAGGTCGGCTGACCTTCGCCGTAGGACAAATGCACGGTTCGCCGGGTATTTCGGGAGTGAGCATAGGTGTGGGTTAGACCACCCGTACTCGTGTCCTCGATCTGGTCCTTGGTAGCCACCATGCCGAGGATGTCCCGGTAAAAGGCCAATGACGTGTCCATGTCACGCACGCAGACTGCGATATGAGAAATCCCGGTTGATTCCATGATGTGTTACCTCCATCGGTTGAAATCCAGAGTAATTACTGCCTAAGGGAGCCGAATCCCAATTTGACCAGCGCAGTTTATCAGAGGCGCTTTAGCCGTGATCATCAAACTGCAGCAAAATGCCGTCCGGGTCGTAAACGAAGATGCTGCTGACCCGGCCTTCAGGACTGGCAAAGGCCTCCATGGGCGCCGCCAACTCTACTCCTTTGGAAACCAACTCCTCTCCCAATGACTTGACGTCGCCCACCGTAAAGGACAGGTGGCTAATGCCGATCTGGTCCAGCTTTATCGGCCCACCGTCGGCCTCTTCGCCAGGATGGGTCGTCAGCACCAGTGATGGAGAGGTATGCCCTTCGCCATAGCGCACGTGCACGGTGCGTCGGGTTTTCCGCGGATGCTTGTAGATATTGGGTAGCCCGCCTTGGCTGGTATCTTGCACCTGGTCGAATGTGACATGCATGCCCAGTATGTCGCGGTAGAAAGCTAACGACTTTTCCAAGTCGCGCACACAAATAGCGATGTGAGATACGATGGTTGCGTCCATATATTGATAACCTCTCTTGGGTTTTTTCAGAACTGGCATTTTAGGCCATCCTAATGCTGCGCCTAGGTCTTGTCAAAGCCGCCCAAAAGATAGGGTTTTAGCATCGCATAAATGAGGCCGTTAATCGGCGTTGGAACGTTGACCTCCCGGCCAACCCGGACCACTGCGCCGTTCAGCGCCTCCAACTCCAGTGGGCGACCGGCAACGATGTCTGCATGCATGGAAGCGCGCATCTGGCCCAATGAATCTTCCATGTAGGCGATGGTTTCCGGCACTATGTCCACGTCCAGATCAACGCCGTCGGCCCGGCCCACCGTTTCGATTTCCCGCATGCACCCCTCAATGACCGTCCGCCATTCGGGGCGAGGCATCAACTGGGCCAACATTTCCCTGGAAAGGCTGGTCACTCCCGCCATGGTGGCGATGAATAGGAACTTGGTCCAGAGCGTCTTGCGTATATCCTGCTCGAACTGTGCGGTAATTCCAGACTCTTCAAGCAATTTTGTAATTGCGGCGCCTCGTCCCGAAAGGCTCCCATCCTGTTCCCCAAAGGCGATGCGCACCACCGATCCGGTCTGAATTACCACGCCGGGCTCTTGTATTCCTGCGTCTATGTAAGCGGCTCCTGGGAGCACCCTCCCTTTACCGAAGGCGGATACCGCATCCTGATAAGTATCAATCCCATTTTGCAAACACAAAACCGTTGTTTCCGGGCCAACCATGGGTCGCATAGCCAGGAACGCTTGCGGGTTCTGGTAGGCTTTGACCGTCAGCAGCGCCAGATCAACCGTCCCAACTTGACTCGGGTCGTCCGTGGCATCGCAATGGACTGTGAATTCTTCCTCGTCTCTGACCACCTTCAGACCACGTTGGGAGATGGCGGCCAGGTGTCCTCCGCGGACGATCAAAGCAACCTGGTTCCCACCCCGGGCCAACATTCCACCGAAGTAGCCTCCAATGCTGCCAGCGCCCATTACCCCTATCCGCATGCTCAACCTTTCCTCAATCAAGTTACCTGCATCAAGCTACCTGCGATCTACTTGCCAACCTATCTGCAAGATGCTCCCGGTGTCACCGGATGGATTACCGAATCATTTGGCGCAGTGTAACATGAGCCTTTATTGAGTTGAGTGGAAGGGTTGAGTTGAGATAAAAACCCAGTCCGGATCTTGGGCCATTGTTCCACACCGGTTCTGGCGGCAAAACGCATGAGAGTATGCCCAACTCTCGATGCGTGTATCGCCTTGACGGTCACGGATTTTGTCCTTATCCTCTATGGGCACCGCAGATATCGGCACCGCAGACCCTTATGGGCAATGGTGACCCAGGCATTCCATTAGCTTTGGAGCGCAAAATGACCCAACCGGCGCAAGACCTGCCTCCCATACCACCGCCGCTGCCTCAGCCCGAGTCCGACTTCTACTGGGAAAAATGCAAGGCCAACGAGCTATGGTTGCGCCATTGCAAAAGCTGCGATCAGGCATACTTCTACCCAAGGGACATTTGCCCCAACTGCTTTTCAAGGGACACGGACTGGATTCAAAGCAGCGGACGGGGAACCCTTCACACGTTTGCGATTGTCCACCGGGGACCGACTCCAGTGTTCCGCGACCGGGTGCCCTACGTTGCCGCTATTGTGGAAGTGGAAAGCGGCGCGCGTATACCCACAAACCTGATTGACATTGAACCAGACCCTGAAAAGATCAAAATCGGGATGGCGGTCGAGGTGGTTTTTCAGGAAATCGATGAAAAGATTAGCCTCCCCATGTTCCGGCCAGCTTCCTAAAGTCATGGTCAACTTTTCAGACAAGGCTCTTGGGACTGTCTCCTTTAAGCTAGCTCTGCCATTTGCTGGAAGCTAGATGGTAGACACTGAAAACTCTCCAGACTCTCTAGCTGGGAAAGTGGCGTTGGTCACCGGCGGAAGCCGTGGCATTGGCCGGTCGATTTGCTTGGGGTTGAGTGCCCAAGGCGCCAAGGTCGTTGTGGCTTCCCGCACCGAATCCGATACCTCTGCGGATGCACCCTACGAGAAATACGGCTCGGGCACAATCGGCAATACCGTGGTGCGCATTGAGGAGCAGGGCGGCACCGGACTTGCCGTTATGTGCGACGTTTCCCATGCTGAAGACATACGTCGATTGGTAGATACCACTCTGGACCGGTTTTTGGTCGGATCGACATTCTGGTATCCAACGCTGGTATCGATTGTGAGTCTCCGGTGGTCGACTTGGAAATCGAAGACTTGGACCGCTGCTTGGCGGTAAATGTCCGAGGGCCTCTTCTGCTATGCAAGTTTGCGCTGCCTTCCATGATTGCGGACGGTTCGGGAGGCTCGATATTTTGCATAACCTCAGGCGCAGCCAGGGCTTACCGGTTGGGTCGGGTAGGTTATTCCATGAGCAAAGCGGCCTTGGACCGGATGTTCCTGAGCCTAGCCGAGGAAGTCCGGGGCAACAACATAGCGGTTAATGTTCTGAGTCCAGGCCGGGTGGACACCTGGATGAACCGGCGAGGCGACTGGCCCGGTACCGCCCACATCCCCATGGCCCAGCCCGACGCGATTATTCCGGCAGCGGTGTGGCTAGCCAGCCAGAATGCCGAGAGTTTCACGGGCCAGCTTATTGAGCGGGCCGAATTTAGCAAAACCTGGGGGCCTGGGATCCCGGTTTAAGCTCCCAAATCCAGGTTTGTTCCCAGGTTCGTTGATGGGGATCGACCGTTGGAACGCGGGTCAGCCCCGTAGCACCAGGTCTGACCGGATTTGGTTGGCGCTTGTGAGAAACAGGCGTTTTGCAGATCCCGGCCTTTCGCCGGAATCTCGATTTGTGGCTGGCGCACTCCCAACCCAGGGACACTAGCGCTCCTCAGTCCATAGGCATATACTTCCACGAAGCTTTTGGCCAAGCAGCCAAACGCAAACCCCTGCACCGGACCTGAAAATTCATAGAAACACATATAGGAGTAGCCATGACTACAGCACGAGAAGCAATGCAGGAAGTCGCACCCCATCTGGGCGAACTTAGCGCCGATGTTCTTTTCGGGGATGTTTGGGAGCGCCCTGGCTTGTCCAAAAGGGATCGCAGTCTAATTACAGTGGCGACATTGATCGCTCTGTACCGCACCGGCCAATTGCCCGGTCACATCGGTAGGGCCCTAGACAACGGCGTCACCAAAGAAGAAATCGGTGAAGTAATCACCCACATCGCCTTTTACGCCGGTTGGCCCACCGCCGCCCAAGCATCTCGAATAGCCAAAGAGGTCTACGACTCTCGCTAGGCAGAGGCTTTTCGATCGGTTTTAGCCCTATCGATACATGGATAAATTGCGCCCTAATCGGTTGCTGACGCAGATAATACTGTGACGCTTTGCAGCCAATTCGGGGCCATTAATACTGCGCACGGAGGAATCATCATGCCCAGGATGACCGGAGGCCGGTTTATTGCGGAGACAATGCAAGGGTACGGGGTTACCCACGCCTTTTTGGTTCCCGTCATCGCCCGGAAAGTAATGGTGGAAATGGAGCAACTGGGCATTCAGCGGATAATCACCCACGGAGAAAAGTCGGCGGCTTACATGGCCGATGGCTACGCTCGCGCGTCCAATCGCCCGGGCGTATGCATGGCCCAATCCGTGGGGGCCGTAAATCTGGCAGCGGGGCTTCAAGACGCTTTCTTGGGCCTCTCGCCCGTGATTGCCATCACCGGTCACCGGCCATTGAGCCATCAGTACCGGAACTCATACCAAGAAATCGACCACATGCAGCCGTTCAGCGCCGTGACCAAGTACAGCGTGGTAGTGGACAGCGCAGCACAGTTATCCCACTTGGTGCGGCAGGCATTCCGGGAAGCAACCAGTGGCGCCACAGCACCCGTACACTTGGACCTTCAAGGTATTTCGGGCGACTTGGTTACCGATGGTGAGGCGGATCTAGACGTCATCGTCGAAGCCGCATTTACCCAGCGGCCAGCCTTCCGCCCCGAACCGGAACCTCAACTCATCCGAGAAGCGGCCCAAGCGATTGCCAGCGCCCAGCGACCGGTTATCATGGCCGGAGGAGGGGTTACCGCATCCGGCGCACAAAAGGAAATATTGGAACTGGCCGAGATGCTGTCCATACCCGTGGCCACGTCGCTAAATGCCAAGGGGACTATCCCCGAAGACCATCCCCTTTCGGTGGGCGTGGTTGGCTCATATAGCCGTTGGTGCGCCAACCGGGTGGTCAGCGAGGCAGACTTGGTGCTGTTTGTAGGCAGTCATACCGGCAGTCAGGTGACGCTGGACTGGAAGATTCCAGCCATGGGCACTCCGGTAATCCAGATCGACATAGAGCCATCTGAGTTGGGGCGAAATTATCCGACTCAGGTTGCCATGCAAGGCGACGCCAAAGCCAGCGTCCGCCGCTTGATCGAAGCCATGGAACCCACGGGAGACCGCAAAGAATGGGTTGAGCGAGCCCAGCAACTGGTGCGGGAATGGCGGGAGGACGTAGCGCCCTTGGCCAACTCGGACGCAGTGCCCATTCTGCCTGAGCGGTTGTGCACCGAGCTAACCAAGTCCTTGCCCTCAGACGCAATCCTGTTGGCCGACACCGGCCACGCTGGCATCTGGACCGGCAGCATGGTGGACTTGAAGCACCCAGAGCAGAGCTATTTGAGGGCGGCCGGTTCCCTGGGCTGGGGACTATCGGCGGCTTTGGGCGCCAAATGCGCTGCGCCCGACCGGCCTGTGGTCTGTTTCACCGGCGACGGTGGATTCTGGTACCACATCGGCGAG
This sequence comes from Dehalococcoidia bacterium, assembly GCA_963665155.2. Lineage (GTDB taxonomy): Bacteria > Chloroflexota > Dehalococcoidia > Lucifugimonadales > UBA3495 > UBA1141. Next base: position 1,963,489 of record OY761986.2, read on the forward strand.
TTGGAGACGGCCGTCCGTCATGGCATCAACGCTGTGACTGTGGTGAACAACAACAGAGCGCTGAACCAGAACATGCGGGGCGACCTCCAGGCGTACGAAGGTTACTCCGGCAACCCTGCCGAGCTCTTCGGTTTCACCGACGTGGATTTATCGAAGATCGCCGAGGCTATGGGGTGTTTTGGAATCCAGGTGACCCAGCCGAGCCAAATAGAGAGCGCCATAGAGCAGGCCCTGGCATCAGGCAAACCAGCGGTGGTGGAGGTAATCACGGAAACCGAAGCCATGGCGCCGGTGCCATGGAGCCCTTAATCTCGGGAGCCCTTGACCTCAGCGAACCCCTGAGCTAGGAAAATATCATTCAAGGACACTCGCACTGATCAGAAAACACCTGCATCCCCTATCAGATAGGAGGATGCAGGTGTTTTTATTTCTCAATTTAGTGTTTTAGCTATAAGCTTTTTGTAGCCGCAATAAACTGTTGGGCAGCCTCGTAGTTGCGAGCGCCTCCCCGGCGTATCGGTGGCATCAGGTATATGTTATGTAAACCGGATTCTTGGAATCTTCGGTAGAGTTCCAGGGCGATTTCTATTCCTGGCCGCCCTTGGTCCAGTTGCTCCCGGATTTCCTCCGGCACAGAACTGAATATCACTCCGTCTTTCTCCAGAATCTGTAGGCCAAAGAACACGGGAAGGGATGGCTCTTTTCCGGAGTTGCGTTGGTAGGCTTGACGAAAACGATCCCCTTCAGTCACGTCGAAGATGGGTTGCGACAATATGAATTCGGCCCCTGCTTCCACCTTGCGTAGGGCAAGCTGGGCTTCGACTTCGATATCTCGCCCCAAGTCAATCGTAGCTCCGACGCAGAATGCGGTGGGGGAGCGAAGCTGAGAACCTCGAAAGTCAATCCCTTGATTCATTTCACAGATGCCAGCAATGAACTGAGTGGGACGGGTATCGCCGATCCCTTTTACCAAGGCCGAGTCTCGCTGGCTAAATGGGTCGCCCTGCACCACGACCACGTTTTCTAACCCTAGTAGTTGGGCACCCAGCATCAGGGACTGCAAGGCCAATTTGTTCATGTCTCTGGTGGCGAGGGTGAAGACCACGTCTTTCCCGAGTCGCTGGTTTATGGCCGCCGCCAGCATGGCCGAGTTGGCCCGCACAGCTCTACCCGGATTGTAGGCGACAGAGATGAATTCTGCGTCTATGCTGGCGTTTCGCAAGACGGAATCATCACCGGAACGGGCCGGAGAGAAGTCGCAAATAATGCAGGTGCGGCCCGTGGCCTGGAAGCATTTTTCGGTCACTTTAGCCATTGCAGCGCAATCATGCAGCCAAGGCTGCGCCTAATTTTCCAGGTTTAGCTGCTTTAGGTACTTTTGGAACAATTCGATAGCTTTTCTCTCGGAAAGACCGACAAAGAACCGGTGACCCTGAATGTATTCGACCACTTCTTTGGGTAACATCAGCAATCGGTCCCGTGGGTCCGACTCATGAAATAAGTTTTCCACACCCTCTTCCAATCCAACGTACAGTGTGTCTTCCAGCAAGAGGGAATCCGCATCGTTCAGGTCGCTTCGGGCAATCCAACGGGAGAACACAAAGGGTAGTCCGGTCCACTGAAACCACTCCGCTCCCAGGTCATAACGGTGAGGAAAGCCCCGCACCCCATGACGTCGCCGTAGGGCTGGATCGTCAGCAATCAAAAACGCCTCATGCGGATCGGACATAGGCACATACTCGCCGGGTTTGACCTGGTACTTCAGCCCCAGCAGCACCTGCAGCAAACGGTGTGAGGTTTCGGCACCATCGGGCAGGCCTATATTAGCGCCAACCAACTCCTCTATCGGTTTTTGAGAGTAAAAAAGGACGCTCATAGCCTTTTCGGTGGTGGCAATGCAAAACCCGGACACGGGTTTGGTCTCGCCCGCAAGGCGAAAAGCATCGACCAACGGTACCGGCCCTGCGTCGATCTCTCCTTCGGTTATGGCCGCGGCTACCGCGCTGGGCAAAATTTCGTGGAGGCTAAGACCCCGCCGTTCCATGTCGACATAGAATGCTTCCGCATTTAAATAAGGGACACGCGCAACCCTAAGCGTCATTAATCAACACCGCTTTATTAATTATTTTTTTAACTTATTATTGGTGAGTCGTAAATTCGGCCCGGTATCAAATGCCGGGGATTTACTGGGAAAACCATTTCTTTTGGGCTAACGGCGATGAAACAAGCTAAGAACACGGCCAACCATTGCCCTGGTGGGTTTGCTCGATGCAGCAGTTAATTAGCTGACCCACCGCTCATGTAGGATTTTAGGCGGCTAAGATTTCTTCGTCAAGGACAATGAGCCATTACCACGGTACCAATACCTAAAGATTGGTTATCACCGGCATCCGACTTCATCGGGCATTGTGCGGTATCCGCCAAAGTTTCAATATCTCTTTTGACCGGGCTTGGTTTAATCGGTCTTGGTCCGCACCAGGGAGACCGATTCGTAGTGTAAACGCTACATAAGTCTGATTCTTCGACATGTACGTAAATATCGATTACACTGGAATTAGGAGGCCGCGTGAAGTATTTGATACTGTTTTTCGCCCTGGCGATTGCCGCAACCGCTCTGCTGCCAGGCTCGAACACTTATGCCGATGAGGGCGATATTGAAGTGGTGGCTACTGGCGCGGAAAGCCAATTCCCCGACGGCGTAAAATTTACCATCACCGCCCGGAGTTCCGGAGAGATTGACGACATTCGGGTATTCTTCAGGAAAGCGGACCAAACACAGGTCAGCGCCTACCGGACGGTGGATTTCGAGCCAGGCTCTGAGGTTGACGGCGAGTCAACATTGGACAGCGGTGGCAGCGCTGGCTACTTCCCTCCCGGCACCAGGATTCAATTCTCCTTCGAAATTCGTGATAAATCTGGGGCGGTGTTCCGCACTCCCGAGCAAGAATACGTCTATGACGACAACCGGTTTGACTGGCTAACGGTCAATTCGGATCTAATCACGGTCTATTATTACGGCGAATACGTGGAGGAGAGGGCCAAGACGGTCTTAGCCGCCGCCGAAGAAGCCATGGACCGTATGGTGCCCGTGCTGGGTATTGCGCCCACCGAACCGCTGCAGATCGTTTCCTACAACAACTATCGACATATGGCGGCGGCTTTGCCGTTTCGGTCCCAAGCAGTAACCGAACAACTCCGAACCCAAGGGATGGCGTTTTCCGACGAACGGGTTTTGCTGGTTCACGGTTTTGACGCCACAGTCCAAGGCACCACTTCCCACGAATTTACCCACCTGCTGGTCGCGGAAGCGGCTGGCAAGTCCATTTCCCAAGTGCCTGCATGGCTGAACGAAGGGCTGGCTGAATTCGGCAACATTGACCCGACCGAGAGTTACGATGACGCTCTTCGTTATGGCATTTACACCAGAAGGCTAAGACCTCTGTGGTACCAGGATTCCTTCGGTGGCACCCCCGACGACATCATTATTGCCTACGGTCAAGGCAGGTCGGTGGTCAATTTCATGATCGGCAAATACGGAAAGGAAAAAATGGCCGAGCTTTTCCGGGTGTTGCAAGACACCCTGAACATCGACCTAGCCCTCCAAGAGGTCTACGGATTAGACCAGGTGGGCCTGGACACGGAATGGCGATTGTTCATTGGCATTGACCCTCTGCCGTCGCCCGAGGAATTGGAGAAACGGCGGCTTCAGAGTGAGCAAACCACCAAGCCGGATAAAGCAGACCTCGAGGCTGGAACGCAGCCGGCAGGTGAAACAGGGGCTGAAAGCGAAGCCCAAGCCGAGGGTGAAGCCGGCTCCGAAGCCAACCCGGTAACGGAAGCGTCGCCGACCCTCACAACAGCGGCCACGCCGTCCGCTTCGTTGGACGACAGCGCAAAACCTTCTTCACCGGGAGGATGCAGCTCACCTCTCCATGAAGGCGGCGCAGTGCCCACGGGCGTAGGAAGCCTGTTGTTGCTGGCAACGCCCTTGGCCTTGTTATCTTTCCGGTCGTGGCGACGAAGGCAAGAAGACTGACCGTACCGTTTGTGAGTTCCCTACGGAAGTGCTATCAGACACTTTTTGTTAACTGACTACTGCGCCTTTAGCGTGCTCGGGGGGGAACGGCCCAGGCTCAACGAGCCCGTGGGTTGAAGGCGTCGTTGACTGAGTCGCCCAGCAAGTTAAACGTAAATAGCAGCAAGGTCAGCGTTCCCACCGGGAACAGGAGTAAATGAGGATTGGTCCGCAACACCGAAATGCTGGCATTCTCGAAAATCATCAACCCAAGGCTGGGCGTCGGCGGTTGCACACCAATGCCCAAGAAGCTCAGGAACACCTCGGACCCAGCCACACCGGCAAGTCCGGCCGAGACCAATACGATGATCGGACCCATTATGTTGGGTAGAACGTGGCGGAATAACACTCCAGGCGACGAAACTCCGATGGACCTAGCAGCTTCTACGTACTGATTTTCCCGGGCTTGCAGCACCTGGCCACGCACCAGCCGAGCCATTCCGAACCAAGAAAATATAGCCAAGGCCAAAGACAGCACTAAGTAATCGGCTACGCCCAACTCGACTATGTTTATGCCTAATGTGTCTTCAAGCCCTCTCACCCAATCCGTAATCGGTGGCTTGATCGTGGCTATGAATATGAGGACCAAGAAGATTTCGGGGAAAGCCGATGTCACCTCCCCGACCCGCATGATGACGGTATCGTACATTTTGCCGAAGTAGCCAGCCACCAATCCCATGGAGATTCCCAACACCAGGCTCCCGGTGATCAAGGTGATGACGGTAATGATCACAGTGGTCCTGAGCCCGTAGATAATTCTGGTCAGGATATCCCTTCCCAACCGGTCCGTGCCAAACGGGTGGGAGAGACTAGGCCCTTGTTTGGCTTCGTTAAGGTTTTGGTCGTTGTATTCGTAGGGCGTGACCAAAGGAGACAGCACCCCGGCGCCGTACATCAGAAAGATGATGGATAGGCAGGCCACTCCTATTTTTTTGCGCAGTAGTCGCTTTACCGAAATTACCCAATAGCTTCGGTTGCCACTGGGCAGGTCGCTAAAAACTACCTGAGCTTCTTCACGCAACTTGGCCAGCCCCCATGCGGATGCGCGGGTCCATTACCGGGTATATCAGGTCAACCACAAGATTGGCCATCACAAACAGCGTCGTGCCAATAAGAACGATTGCGTTGATTACCGGGAAGTCCCTGGAGAAAACGGATTCGATCAATAAATTTCCGACTCCGGGAATGCCAAAGAATCGCTCCACAATGAAGGACGTAAATGCCAAGCTTGCCAGAGAGAACCCCAGGGTAGTGACAACAGGGATCAAGGAATTACGGAGGATGTGCCGGTTTCGCACCATGCTTTCAGGCAAGCCCTTGGCCCTGGCGGTCCTCACGTAATCCTGGGATACCACATCCATGGTGCTGGCGCGAGTCAGACGGGCTATGATGGCAATGCCTGGCACTCCCATAGCAATCGCTGGCAAAACTATTTGAGGGCTAAAGAAGCCTCCCCAACCGTGGGTTGGGAGAACGTCCAGTTTCAAGGCGAATAACAGCAGCAACCCAGGCGCGGTCAAGAAAATAGGCACGGATTGCCCGACTAATGTTATGGCCACGGCCACAGTGTCCCAGCCGGTGCCCTGCTTCATTGCCGCGAAAAGCCCAATGGGCACTCCGAGGCCAACGGATATCAACAACGCCGCAATGTTGAGTTGAGCGGAGACCCACATTTTTTTCTTGAGCAGTTCGCCCACGGTCCGGCCGCGGTACTTGAAGCTTTCACCGAAGTCGCCCTTGGTTACATTGCGAATGTAACGACCGTATTGGACGAAAATGTTGTCGTTTAGGCCCTGCTGCTCTCGGATGCGCTCCACTACCTGAGGGTTTGAGTGCTGACCCATTAGGACCTCCACCGGGTCACCGGGACCGAAACGTCCCAAGGCGAAGGTAATGAAGGACACAATTAGCAGTATTATAGGGAGCCAAATCAGCCGACGAACTATATAGGGTCCCACGAGTTAATTCGCTCCCTACTCTTCGTCGGTCAGGTACACATACCTGAGTCGTGGTATGTACAAAGGGGTCAAGTAGTAGTCGTGGACATTGGGCTTAACCAACAAAAAGCGCTCACCGCTGTACCATAAGGGCACCCAGGGAGCATCGTCGATTATTAGTTGCTCGACTTGGTTGTATAGCCGGAACCGCAAAGCCTCATCCGTTTCGGTCCGGGCCTGTTCCAGAAGTGCGTCTACTTGGGGATTATTGTAGTTGGTGTGATTGTTGCTGCTACCGCTGTGGAACAAAATATCCAGGAAGTTCTCGGGGTCCGGGTAATCGGCGATCCAGCCGATGTCGAACATCTGGAATCGCCTCTTGTGCAAGTCCCGGAGAAAGGTGGCAAATTCGGTCTGTTGGAATTGGACATCGACACCCAGGTTCTTCTTCCACATCTGGAGGACGACTTCCATGTCGAGGCTCACCGTGGCGCCGAAACTGCCGGAGGTAGTCATGGTGATGGACGGGAAATTTTCCATATCGTCGCCATACTTGGACTCGGCCAATAGCTGTTTGGCTCGCTCCGGGTCGAATGTATAGCCACGCAGTTCGGGATTAAACGCCGGGAATCCAGGGGGCAGGATGCCATTGGCGGGCACCACTTGGTCCGCCAGCACCGATGTAGCGAGGTTTTGCTTGTCGATGGCCAGGTTCAAGGCCTGCCTCACCTTCACGTCATCCAAAGGAGGCTCGTTGACGTTGAGACCAATGTATTGGATGCTGAAAGTCGGCGGCGCCTGCAATAGCTCCGAGTTCAGCGAGTTGCCGGGGTCGAGAATCCGGTCCAAGTCGGCCAGACCGATCCCGGCCACATGAATCTCGTCATTCTCGTACATGAGCATAGACGTGCCGCCGCTGAGGATCATCTCAACCTCCTCCAGGTGCGGCGCACCTAGATGATAGGTTGGGAAGCGGCTCAGCACCATTGTTTCGCCCACATCGTATTGGGTAAGCATAAAAGGGCCGGTGCCATTGGGACTGCGGAACCACCTTTTGGGGTCGGCCTCGACATTCTCACGATCCAACACAAAACCGGTCGGATAAGTCATTTTGACCAAAAAGTAGGACTTGGATGCGTCGATGGTAATCTCCAACGTCTTATCGTCGATTACTCTAACCCCGGAAATTGTCTCAGCATCGCCGTTGAGTTTTTCCGTTACTCCTACAATGTCCCCCAAATATTGGTCCACCACCGGAGATTCGGTAAGGGGGTTAGTAGCGCGCTCCAATGACCAACGCACGTCTTCTGCAGTGACCGGTTTGCCGTTATGGAAAGTGGCGTCGGGGCGGATGTAGAAGGTATATACCCGACCATCGTCGCTCAGGTCCCAGTCTTCGGCTAGGTCAGGGACCACGTTAAGGTCACGATCGATGGTAACCAATCCACCGAAAACTTCAATAATGATCTGGGCCGACGTGGCATCGGTAGTCAGATGGGGGTCAAGAGTTGGCGGGTCGATGCCCAAACGAATCAGCTTGCCCCCACCGACAACATCATCAGTGGGTGCCGACTGCTGGGCAACGGGGGCCGTAGTTGCAGTAGTCGGGGCCTGATTATCTTCCACAGCAGTTGTGGGAACTGCAGGGGCTTCAGTGGGCTGATTTCCCGCCGCTGGCTCCGAAGAAGAGGAACCGGAGCACGCTGCAACGAATAAAAGAACGCTGAATATTACCAGTAAAGATTTCCAACCCATACGCTTTATTTTCGGCTCCAACCGTTGACCATTGCCCAGTTACGACCGATCTTGGCACGCCTGGACGTAGTCTCATATATGTTAGGGTACCATGCCCCGCATTAATCAACCAGAGCCGAGATTAATTGAAATTTTATGCCTATTTTTCGAAATCCGTCTACCCGCACGACAAAGCCGGTCATATTTGCAAATCCATCGGTCATGGGCACGTGGAAGTCACTTTTTGTCTAGTTGCCACGCTGTCAGGCTGTTTATTCATGACCATGCTATATGACTAGGCCGTCTCTCACGATGGCAGCAGCGACCCAATTACTGTGTGAGAAACAGCCTGGCTTCTTGTCAGCAGACGGGCTATTTGCTACCATTAATAGGCTCCAATACGGGACTACAAAGCATCGGTCTTGTTGGGTCGCCCAAGGCCGGGCAGATCACCTCTTAATCCAGTCGGCGTCCAAACATGGCGAGCGTAGCCAAGTGGTCCAAGGCGCCTGTCTGTGGCACAGGAGATCACGGGTTCGAATCCCGTCGCTCGCCCCATATAAATAGCTCGGCACGACTTGCGCCTGTAGCTCAACGGATAGAGTACTGGGCTTCGGACCCTCGTCTCTCACGATGGCAGCAGCGACCCCAGGGGTTGTGGGTTCGAATCCCGCCAGGCGCGCCAAAACTCGATACAAAGAATAGGCCCTCGGATAGTCCGGGGGCTTATTCTTTCTGGGTTTTGCTAACCAAGTGATTCCCACGCTTCAAACTACGCCCGAGTTACGCCCTCGGTTTCACCAGTCTCTGTCACCTTATCGAATCATTCCGCAGCCGCTTTCGGGAGTCCAAGGCTAGCGTGGGCATAGAGGTCTAGCGTCATAACAACGCTACCATGACCGAGCCTTTCTGAGATAATTTTCCAGTTGACTCCTGCTCAAGCATCAATGTGGCGTGGCTGTGCCGAGCATCATGCAGCCGAATGCCGTGGAATCCTGCTTTCCGAACGAGCCGTCTCCATGCCTGTGTCACCGAGTGGGGGAGCGGAGGTCTTCCGCTCATTTGGCAAAACACGAGGTCTCCTTCCGTAACAGGGCGGTCAATCATAAGCCTAGCAGCTCTTTGATCGTCCCGGTGCACCCTTAGCATAATTGATGTTGAAGGTGACAAGGGTACCTATCTCCGGCTCTTGGCGGTCTTGGGCGGCTGGAAGACAAAGCTTTTATCCGCAAGGTGGTGAATGCTTCGGTTGATCGAGATTACCCCGAGGTCCAAGTCCCCATCAGACCGACGTATGGCCAGCAACTCCGACCGACGCATCCCCGTGAAGAGCGCGGTGTAAACGGGGTAATACTCGGTTTCATTGACAGACTCTAAGAACTTCAGCATCCCTTATTGATCGAATGTTTTCATTTCCTTGTTTCTAAACTTTGGAGCGTTTACGGAGTCGGCCACATTTCTTTGGACCAGTTGCCACTTCACAGCGCTCTCCAAAGCCACGTGAAGCAATCTATGGTGATGGCGCACGGTCCGTGGGCTAAGACCACCCTGTCCGTCCCGCCGTCCGGAAGTCAGTTTCTCTGTGTAGTAAGCTTGTATTCTAGCAGGCGTCAATTGTTGCAATTGAATCCGGCCCAACACCGGTATCAGGTGTTTCCGGGCCATAATGTCATAAGCCTGAGTGGTTTCCGGGGAGAGGTTAGGCCAAGCATAATCTTCAAGCCACAGGGTTAGAAAACTGCCCAACGTGACTTTAGCCGGACTTATGTAATCTCCCGTGTCCAATTTGTGCTGTAGCTCTGCCAACTTCCTTTCTGCTTCTTTCTTGGTCCCTCAAACGGTCACCCATTGTTGCTTCCGTTTGCCGGTAGCAGGATCACGTCCTGCGTCTAAAACGATTTACCAGATCCTTTTGGATCGTTGCTTAATGTGACCGCGCACCATCCGCCTCCTTTCACCTCATCGATTTTTGCCCAATATAGTGGATACTTCTTGCGCTAACCTGTCTCGTCGTATTTTGGTTTCGTAGTATTTCTTGGTGCTCTCAAGGTACGCATCCAGGTATTCTGGTCCACGCCATACTTGGTAACGGACTAGGTTGTCACCTGCTGTTTGTAATCGTCTGTCTAGACCCAAAACACCTTTAGCGTGTTCTCGTGCTCTGCCGAAAACTGCACCAAGTAATGAAGGGCTACGTATCGATCTATGCCACGGAAGTCGGCCAATCCAATGCGATATATAATCATCTTGTGTCTCCTTATCCCGCATCCAAGTCTGAATCTCAGAGGACTGTAGGCGTTCAGCGATAATGGGACACTTTTAAGGGGAGAAAAACCTGAGGGTGATGGTGGGTTGGACTCCTGGTGTTGGGTATAAATTATCCACATCAAGAAAGGAGCCAGAAGTGTCTCAGAATAACAGCGATCAAGGCCAAGCGGCAGAGACCCCGACTGAAGAGACCAAGACTTTCATCCGGCAAGTCAGATCCGCCACCCGTAGGAAGCACGCTCCGGAAGATAAGATCCGCATCGTCCTGGAAGGGTTCCGCCGGGAAGTGACCGTGAGTGACCTCTGCCGACGAGACCGTCTCCCGGCAAATGGAGTCGGTGAATTCCAGCTTCACCACTTGGTCGGCGAGCAATCGCAAGGTCCAGGGGGTGTGCCCCGCGGGGGCCGAACTACAGGCCACGGCCACCAAGTGGGCTTCTTGCTTCCCATCAAGTTTGCGCCGTTTTCCAGGCCGTGGCCGGTCATTGAGGGCACGTTCGAACCCTCCTTCCACGAAACGCTGCCGCACCCGGCTGACCGTGGAGGGACCTACCATAACAGCTTCAGCAATCTGCTGGTCGGTAGTCCCTTCATCGGCCTTACACATGGGTAACTGTTCAGAGTTGAGGTGATGTGAGCAACGTGCGGCATTCTTGGAGAGGATTGAGTCCCCTAGCCCGCTAGGTTCCGAAGAGGGATGCCAGAGTCATTTTGGTGTAGGCGACCTGCTCCAAGCGATTGCCGCCTCTAATCTTGCGGCTGGTGACCAGATGCCGCAGGCTACGCTCAGCGGCATTGTTATCAGATGGCACGGCAGGTGCCCCAACAAAGACCAACAGTTCTTTGATGAAACGTTGAATGCGTCGGCAGAGCTTACCCTGGACCGCTAATGGGTCATCCAGGAATGGGCGGCAGCCGATCAGCAGTTTACGCTCCAGCGCTAGTTGGTAGCGGCGGCGTTGTTTTGCCTCGGGGTGAACGAAGGCCTTGGGTTCAGCATGCAGTTTATGAATAGCCTTTGCCCACCGGGCAAGTTTGGTGTCTTGTGGGTACACCCCCTCAGTTCATGGATGTCCCGCAGCAGATGGGCCCAGCAACGCTGCTTCGGGCCAGGGTAATGATTATAGGCAGCGTAGAAATCGCTCACCAGAACCCCACCGAAAGACTCATCCAAGACCTCATCAACCACTCCCTTTCCTCGGCTGCGGCGCAGGAAGTACCGCTCAGTGGGGGTGCTGAAGGTCCAAACGTAGCCGTTGGCCCCGTCCTGGCGTCAGCCGGTTTCGTCGGCATGCACCACCGGGCTACCTCGGACTCGCTCCAGGACTTCCGCCACTGCCCCTTGTGTCCGGTTGGCTGCTCCATAGGATGGCCTGGACGATGCCGCCGACGCTCAAGTCCAACTGATGGACTGTCTTGAGGTACCATTGGATCATTCGAAAGGGCCGCCGCCCCTCTTCCCGCAGTGTTGCAATCAAGCTCACCAGGTTGACACCCAACCGCTGCTGGCCCACCACCGCGTCCTTTAATGCCACCTTGGGCACCGGCGCGCTTCACAAACCGGACAATTGCACGCCAGTATGACATGCTCGGTGACCTGGACCGGAGCCACGGGAATCTCAATGACTTCGCGGGTCCGGTGCACCCATCCCCCAACCAGTTGCGTCCCACAGTCTGGACAGGCCTCCACGGCATGTTCCACCCGGTGGGTTGGAGCCATCCGATGCCTCGCAAAACCGTGCGGACGCGGCTTTCGCGTCGCCTTTCTTGGCTTTGGTCGACCCAAGGGCGGCTAGTTGCCCGGCATTCCAGGCGAGTTCCGTTGGTTCACACGACCTTCCAAAGCCGCCACCCGTTATTGCAACTCGATATTGGTGGCCCTTAGCTCTGCGATAATAACCAGCAGGTCTTCTCGGCTCGCCGTGTTCAGATCCTGTTCGGTGTCCATGCCTCTCGTCTACCACAACTACACCTTCAGATGCATCGAGCTTTGACACCGCCTTTGAACCAATTCACCTCATCAACTCTGAACAATTACAACGAAAGGATTGTACCTTAAATTTATGAACCGATACCCGGAGGTTTCGATGTTCTGATACTCCGCCCATCAGTGCCTATAATCAAGACGCAATCGTCTTGGTCAGAGGGACCACGTAGACGGGAAAGTCTTGTTGCCGTACGGCCCATTTTCTAGTAGTTCCTTTTTGGAAACCGCACCTCCGGATAGCGACAACCCGCATTCTACTTCACGGTATGACCGGGAGAAGGTCTATGGGTGAACATACATGCGTGAACATCTAGGGGTGAACAGAGAATAGACCTTATATTTCGAATATTCTCCCGCAGTAAAATTTCCACGGTCTCGTTTGGGAGAGCATGCCTAATTCCGGTTACGTACACCAACTCGGGAAGGGGTCACCGATCTGCTGGCGTTCTTCAATAAAAAATTAGTCCCACCATCTGTTATTATGTATTCGTATCGGCTCCGAATCCTTGAACCTTAATAATTTCGCATTACACCCAGCAAGGCCTAGAGATAACGGCCATAAGGATGTAAAGTAGTCATCATGAGTACCCTTTTACTGATTGCCGCTCTCGCCCTGGTATCAATCTGGACAGCTCGCTTGGCCAAATCAAAGGGAAGGAATCCATGGCTATGGGGCGGGGCGTCTTTTGTCCTCGGAATTCCCACTATACATTTGTTCGCTGTGGCTCCGCTAATAATGCTCATGTTCTTGAAGAGCCCCCAGCAACAAACCGGACCCATAGTTCAGACCACCACCTGTCCCAAGTGCCAGGCCTCTTCCGCTAAAAACTCCCGCTTCTGCACCAATTGCGGTTGGGAGGTAGCCCGAGTCAACACTTTGGATACACCCCAAGAGGTGGCGGAGCCAATCGTCGCCCCCTCGACCCAAACTCAAGAACATCCCGAAGTGTTCCAGTCTCCTACTCAAGGCAATGCGCAGCAGTCGGGCCAACCACCGGCTCAGCAACCGACTCAGCCAATCGAAGCTGCCGTAGAATCCACGACGGACGCTGTCGCCGAATCTTCTCCGCATACCGCACCGGCGCATTCCGAGATTAATCAACCTGAAACGGTCGAGCCGGATTCTGAGCCGATCGGTGAGCCAGCAGCCGAAGAAACTCCCGAGGAGATCTCTTCCTATCGCAAGATTGTCCCGGTGGACGCTCCGACCGCTGCGGTGATGACTGAAAGGGGTGTTCGGCTTTTCAATCAAGGGCGGACCCAAGAAGCAATCGACCAATTCACCAAAGCCATCGCTTTGGACGCAACATATATCGAGGCTTGGGCGAAGCGGGCCGAGGCGTATGCGCTGTTGGGTCGTGGAGATCAAGCAGCGGAAGACCAGCGCCGGTTGGATTCGTTAAACGCCAGTTCCCCTTAACTCCTGCCAGCCAGTCTATTTTAGATTGCCATGATGTGGTAGCCAGCATCTACCGGGATGACCGACCCTGTGATCCCGCTGGATAGATCGCTACACAGAAACAAGGCAGTGTTGGCCACCTCATCGGCGCTAATGTTTCTTTTAAGGGCCGCTTTTTCTGCATGGTGCCGCCTCATGTCCATGAACCCGTGAATGCCACGGGCCGCCAATGTTTCTAACGGTCCGGCGGATATGGCGTTCAACCTGATTCCCCGATCACCAAACTCGAAGGCTAATTGCCTAACCTCGTGTTCGAGGGCAGCCTTGGCAGTCCCCATAACATTGTAGCCAGGGTATACCTTGGTCGAAGCGTGAAAGGTCATGGTGACTACGCTACCCCCGGAGGTCATCAAGGGCGCTGCGTGCTTCACCAAAGGTATAAGGGAGTATGCGCTGACCTCGAGAGCAACTCTAAATCCCTCCCGTCCAGTTTCGGAAAAATGTCCAGCCAGGTCTTCGCGGTTGGCGTAGGCGATGCTGTGGACCAGGAAAGAGATGTCTCCGAATTCCTCTTTTACGGTGCTGAACACCTGCTCGATCTGATCATCGTCCGTAGCATCACAGGGAATCACCAAAGCTCCTTCCAACGTTTCGGCTAATCGCGATACTCTGGACTCTAACCGTTTGCCCTGATAGGTTAGGGCCAATCTTGCCCCTGCCTGCCCTAAAACGCGGGCAATGGACCAAGCAATACTGCGGTCATTGGCTACGCCCAAAACCACACCGTTTTTTCCGGTCAAATCTATCGGAAACACCCTCACCTCCCTTGATGCGGCATGCCAAAATAATTACGAGAATTCCGGCGCTATTTGCTCCAGGAAAGTATCCAATTGCCTCTTGGGTTCAAAACTAGCAAAGCGCACGATCAAGGTTTCGGCTCCCGCTGCCACATATTCGTCCATCCGCTCCTTGATTCGTTGCGGTACGCCAAACGGACCCCAGCGCGTACCCCAAATTTCCGAGCCGTAGTAGCGAGTAAGAAACTCGGTGGCCTCGGCTTCCGCTTGGGACTCATTGGTATTCAGGTTGACCGTCATGTAGAAAGTGGTTTCGAAACTCGCCGGGTTCCTCCCCAAGTCGGCGCGAAGCGCCCGAACGGTTTTGACCAGTTGAGAATATTCCTCGGGAGTATCCGAAATGGAGATCAGGCCGTCTCCCAACCGGGCAGCGCGGGACATCTGAGCGTCCTGTTGGGCTCGCCAATGGCTTGCCAGCAAGAAGGGTATCCCGCCCTGCTGAGAATGAGGGGGGGCAATCCTAACACCCTCCAGGTTGAAGCGCTTACCTGGGAAATTCAAAGGCTCGCCGGACCCTAGGCCCTGCACTATCTGGACGATCTCTTCAAGACGTCCGGCCCGCTGCTTATAATTCAAGCCTGCAGCCCGCCATTCGCCCTTTTGGGCTTCGTTAAAGGCTCCGCCGACGCCCGCGCCGATGATCAAACGGCCTTTGGACAGCAGGTCGACGGTTGCAAGGGTTTGAGCCAGCAAGACAGGGTGGCGCAACGCTGCTAGAAGCACCGCCGTCCCCAGTCGGACCTTTTGGGTATGGGTCGCTATTGCCGCCAGCATTGCCAGTGGCTCGAGCCTCGGTTTGGCGGTGAGGCTGTCGCCGACCCAGACCGAGTCCAATCCGGCTGAGTCGACCATTCGGGCAAGCTCGATTATCCCATCGGCGCTATTCGGTAGGCCATCGCCGATGAGCAACCCCCGAGTGGGTAAAAGTATCCCCAGCTTTGCTTTGCTCAATCAATCATCCGGTTCATTCTAAATTTTGCTATCGTCACATTACCCGGGATCGCCGGAATTCCAGGGGATGTCCCTTTTGTTACCGGCCCTATCGGCAGCACTCAGGCGACTCAGCAGACCTTGACTTAAATCTGATCACCCGTTGCCGAGAGGTGATCGCCGGGGCACCAGTCGTTCCAGTAAGCCTGGTTCCATATGCTCATAGCTCTCTAGATCGTCGGGTGTATCCAAGTCGAATCCCAAGCCTGGGCTATAGCAAATTGCCACTGAAATCCCGATGCTAGCAGCTTGAGACAGATGTCTTATGAAACTCTTGCCTCCCAGTTCCGGTCGAAACGGTATACCGTGGGGCACCAATATCGCATTTGTGCCACCATCCCTTCGGGCTGGGGCAAGGCTGATATTATTTTGCTGCCGGGAAGCTTGAAGCACACTGTGCACATCGCTGGGCTTGATGAAGGGCAGGTCGCTGGCCAAATACATGGCGGAGTTGCCTCGCTCGGCTGCCCTATCAAATGCCTTGCCCAGAGTATCGTTGAGGTTCCGGCCCATCTCTTCAAGCCAAATGCCGCCAGCGTTGCGAGTGGCATTCCGCACCCTAGTGTCGCCGCCCACCACCCAGAACGCGCCAACCGACGCTGCATTGACCACTCCAATCACCCGGCGCAGCAAGCCCAGCGACAGGTCTTCCCTGTCTTCTTTAGAGAATTTTCTCGATAATCGCGATTTACTATCGGAAAGTGGCTTCATGGGTATTATAACTATTAGTCCCGACGATTCCTGATCAGATACTTGCACGCCGCTGGATTCTGGAGCCTCATTACTTTCATCCTGAGGCCCAGGAGCTTGGTTTGCCATGGAGTTAATCACTCCCCAAGGCAATTACCGTCCGGGCAAGCGCAACCTTGTCGGATTCGGTTTGCATTATGATGGGTTCCACCACCGGTGTTACTCCTAATTCCTCGATCTCGGAGGCTCGGTCGGAATCTTGTCTGTCTATTACAAGCACATCGCAAAAATCCCGGTATTGTTTGGCAACGCCGACGCAAGAAACTTCTTGGCCAAGCTCTGCCATTATTTTGCCCGCCGGGCCTTTCACCGAGTCCCCTCCGACGATTGGGCTAACCGCTATTCGCTTGGCGGGGCTTTTCTTCAACATATCCGCCACGCCGGTCACAGCCAGTATGGGACCCAAACTCAGGAAAGGATTTGATGGGCAGAACAGTATTATCTCGGCGTCACTCAATGCGGATTCTAAGTCAGGGGACGGTTTGGCAGCTTGAGCGCCGTCATACCGCACGGTGCGTACCACCGGTTGGGCGCGCAGGCGCACGAAATAATCCTGCATGGACAAGTCGCCGTCGGGCGTCTCAAGAACCGTACGCACGGGGTCATCGCTCATCGGGATTACCTGGTGTTCTACGCCCAAACTGCGGCAAAGCTCCTGGGTTACTTGGGAAAGTGTGGCGCCTTGACCCAAAAGCTGAGTGCGACGAATGTGAGTGGCAAAATCCCGATCTCCCAGGTTGAACCAGGTATCAACTCCGTACTGTTTGAGCATGCTCAATGCGGTGAAGGTATCGCCGTGGAGCCCCCAGCCAGAATCTGGGTCGGACAGTCCCACCAGCGTGTACATCATGGTGTCTAGGTCAGGGGAAACGTGCAGACCATGAAATGAATCATCGTCGCCGGTGTTCACGCAAATCACGAGACGTTCCGGAGGAACTATTTTACAGAGACCCAGAGCTAGTTTGGCACCCCCTACACCGCCAGCGAAAGCCAAGACTTTTCCGTTCATGGAGAACGCTGTGACTCCGCGTAAATCCGGCGAAAGGCGGTGCTCTTCGCAGAGACGCCAGCAACATAGCCCATATTCAAGTTTTCCGGACGGCGTAGGCTGAAATTCACCCGGAAGTCCCTGACGGCGTCACTGCGGAAGAGGCCTCAGCAGACTGGTCGGCATATTTGGGGTGTTGGAAGCGGAATTTGTCCATCTGCACCAACATGTTGTAGGAACCGAACAGTTCCTCCACGTTATCCCCAACCAAGTCCAGCGGGTCTAATTCTTCGTCAGCGTCGCTGAACACCCGCCGGGTTGTATAGGTGGTGTAACGCTCCGCAGGAATTCTGCCCGCCTGTCGAATTATTTGGCGGAATTCCGAAGGCCGCATTAGCTGGCCGTGCTGCGCCCCTGCGGACGTGGATATGGACTCGTTGATAAGCGTTCCACCTAGATCGTTGACTCCCGCCGTCAGTAATAGTTGAGATACCCTTGAACCTTCTTTAACCCAGGAAGCCTGGATGTTGGGTATCCAGTTATTTAGCATGATTCGGGCAATGGCGTGGACTTTGATCACGTCGGCGCCGGTCGGTCCTGACCGCACACCCTCCACCAAGCCCTTGAGGAACATTGGCGCTTCCGACGCTACGAAGGACAAGGGAACGAACTCGGTGATACCGCCTGTCTTCTTCTGAATGTCCCGGATGTAGGCGATGTGGGCGGAAAGTTGTGCGTTGGTCTCCCGGTGTCCGAACATCACCGTGGATGTGGTGGGAATGCCCAACTCGTGGGCTGTGGTTATGACCTCGGTCCATTGGTCAACTCTAATACGGCCAGGTGAAATAAGATCCCGAAGATCTTGGTCCAAAACCTCGGCTGATGTGCCGGGCAAGCTGCCCACGCCAGCGTCTTTGAGTCCTTGCAAGTACTCCCGGATGCTAATGCGGGAGCGGACGGAGCCGTAGAGGACTTCTTCGGGAGAGAAGCCGTGAATGTGCATGTCAGGCAACTCGGCCTTGATGGCTTCGCACAGCCTGATGTACAGGTCGCCTTCCATCTGAGGTGGAAGTCCGGCTTGAATGCACACCTCGGTAGCACCGTAGTCCCAAGCTTCCTTGGCCCTTCGGATTATTTCTTCCACCGGCAGCAGATATCCCTGCTCTTCGCGGAAGTCCCTGCTGAAGGCACAGAAGCCGCAACGCTTTATGCAAACATTGGTGAAATTAATGTTGCGATTGACCACGTAGGTGACCACATCACCTACGGTGCGCCGGCGCAACTCGTCGGCGGTTAACACCAACCCGTGGTACTCCATTCCAGAGGTTTCGAACAGCACGGTTGCGTCCTCGGCCGTGATGTCCCCGCCCTCTAGGGCCAGATTCAAAATCCTCCCTATATTTGGGTCCAGGTGATCCAAAAGTTTTTCCACACCATCAGCACTGGGCTGTGGGTTAATTCCCGGCATAACGTTGAATTCCCCCTTTTACGTATCCATCGCCGTCCGCCAGAGCCATTACGCTTTTCTTGATTGGGTCTAGCAGCCAGGTATCCGATGCCTTGATATATTCGGGGTAAACGGGAAGTCTGGGCTTCAGCTCAAACCCCTTGGATGCCGTGCGGTCTCTTAATTGGTCCAAGCCCGGCCACGGCGCTTCCGGATTAACATAGTCGATGGTCAAAGGAGAAACGCCACCCCAATCGTTTATACCTGCGTCGAGATAATTTTCGTAGTCGTTGGCACTCAAGTTGGGTGGCACTTGAACGTTCATTTCCGGTCCCAATAGCAACCGGGCCACGGCGACGGTCCAAAGCAATTCTTCGGTTTCAGCGTTGGGGGAACAACCCATAGGCGTTCCCGGTTTCGCTCGGAAATTTTGCACTATCACTTCCTGAACGTGTCCGAAGGTTAAGTGCAGCCGCCGGATTGCCAATAAGGCGTCGATCCGTTCTTGGCGGGTTTCACCGATTCCTATGAGGATACCTGTCGTGAAGGGCACACGCAACTCCCCGGCGAGTTCAATGGTTCGCAAGCGCACTCTGGGCCGTTTGCTGGGCGCGAACTCATGGGGGCCGCCCTCCTCATGCATCCGTTGGCTGGCGCTTTCAAGCATCAGGCCCATGGACGGATTGTAAGGCTTGAGACGGGCTAACTCTCGGCGACTCATCGTCCCTGGGTTGGCGTGGGGCAACATCTGCGTTTCCCGGGCAACCAACTCGCAGACATAGGCGACATATTCCAGCGTGGTGGCGAAGCCTCTATGATCCAACCACTCCTTGGCTTCCGGGTAGCGCTGCTCCGGACGTTCGCCCAAGGTGAAGAGAGCCTCGGTACAACCCAATCGTTGCCCTGCCTTGGCTACATCCAAGACCTCTTCAGGTGTCAGGTACAAGTTGCCGCCGGTGGCGGCCGGGTCTTGCCGAAAAGTGCAGTAGCCGCAAAAGTCGCGGCAGAGCCTGGTCAGGGGAATAAAAACCTTTGGGGAGAAGGTGACGGTTGTCCCTTTGCCTTGGTCCCGAAGCTGGGCTGCCACAGAGCAAAGGTCTTTCAGGCGGCTGTCGTCGACGCCTACGAATGCCGCAGACTCTCCTTCGTCAATGGCTTCGCCCCGAACGGCAGCGTCCAATAACTCGTCTATGGTCGGCAACGAAGCACCCGCGTCCCCACTATACTGGCCGACCGCAGTTCCGGACTCTAATAATCTCAATTGATTAAGTCTCTCTCTAGGCTAAAAACGGTGATACCTAGCAGGACATCTCGGGTTCAAAAAACTGATTTAGAGCTTCGATCAGGCTTCGAGTTCGAACCTGAACCACGTATTTCGCATTAGGTTCCGATGAGGTTTACCGGCGGAACCCTGCCGACTCCAAAATATAGGCTCTCCGCCCCACCCAAATTAGCTGTAGAACCTTTTTGGATATGACAAATATTGTAGTCCCAGATTCCCACGCAAGGCAACTGTTCAATACCGAAGTGGGACGTTGGGAATTGCGTTTCGGATTGAAATGCTTGGGCTGAAATATCTTGAAAAAATCCCGCAAGGTCTCGGTCCTACAACCCAGCCAACCGGGCTTGTTCGCTGGGGTCGAGCTTGGCGTACGGTCGGCCCAAGTAATCGTGGGCCAGCTTGGTGGCAACGCGGCCCCGGGGTGTGCGTTCGATGAATCCCAACTGCAGCAAGTAGGGTTCCCAAACATCCATGATTGTGTCCGAGTCTTCGTTTATTGACGCTGCGAGGGTCTCCAGGCCCACCGGTCCCCCGGAGAATTTGTCAATTATGCTCTCCAGCAACCTACGGTCGGACTGGTCCAGACCCAATTCATCAACCTGTAGCTGGGCCAGCGCATCCCTAGCGACGGGTCCGGTGACGCTGTTGTTCGCTTTTACCAAGGCAAAATCTCTGGAACGCTTTAGCAATCGGTTGGCGATCCTGGGAGTGCCCCGGGAGCGGGAAGCGATCTCCTCAATCCCGCTGTGATCGGTGTTAACTTCCAGAATTCGGGCCGAACGCTTAACAATCACTTTCATATCGGAAGTGTCGTAGTACTCTAGGCGGAACACGGAGCCAAACCGGTCCCGCAACGGCGCGCTAATCATGGAATACCGGGTGGTGGCTCCAATCAAGGTGAATGGGTTTATGCGCAGGTTGACGTTGCGAGCGGCCAGTCCTTTACCAACCATCCACGACAAGAAGAAATCCTCCATCGCCGAGTAGAGTACCTCTTCCACAACCCGGTTCAGCCGGTGCACCTCGTCGATGAACAGCACGTCCCCCGGCTGTAAGCTGGTCAAGATAGCCGCCATATCCCCGGCGCGTTCCACGGCAGGTCCCGAGGTGACACGGATCTCGACCCCCATTTCCTGGGAGATAATGTGGGCCAGGGTCGTCTTCCCCAGGCCGGGTGGTCCATAGATTATGACGTGATCCAAGGATTCGCCTCGAATCTTGGACGCCTGGATGGCGATGCTAAGGTTCTCTTTGGTTTGGCTCTGGCCTACAAAGTCCTCAAGCCGCCTGGGACGCAGCGACAAATCCAGGTCGTCTTCTTGAACCGCACCCGAGATCAGGCGCTCAGTCATAATCCCCCTCAACACCCCACGTGCAATCGAATCCGGATGTCTGAAGTCGATTCTAGGCTAGGGCCTAATCACCGTCAAGGAATAGGGGTCACCGATCCATTGGGTCTTGTGCCGCTGCCCAACAGAACCGACCAATATCTTATCTTGTTTATCTACGGAATTGGTATCTAAGGAACCGGCTCACCAAAAACTTCGATTGCCATGGCGCCGGTGTTGCCTCCGCTGGTGTCTACGGCTTCGAAACGAAGGCTCTTCCCGGCGATATCGGTTTCAAAATAATAAATCTTGTCGGAACTTTCAAGAACGAAAGGGCCAAGCACTTCGCCATTGTCGTTTATTACCCGGAAAGAGAAAATCTCTGCCGACGTGCCCATTGTCCTGGACCAGAATCCCACGGAAGTGACACGGGTTTCCGATGGTAATTCAATTTCCAGCCAGGCGTCGCCGCCATCGCCATTGGACGACCATGCAGTGGCAGGATTGCCGTCTAATGCTTTAGATGCCCCGAAGGAAGAGTCGTTGTCACCGTTTCCGTAGTTAGAGCTAACACCTACGATCCTTGCGCCTAGCTCCGGCGATGCTAGATTTTCCCCCCGGTCACCTGAAGTTTGAAACGCAGCAGGGGAAGCGAAGGGCTGGCTGGGGTCTACCAAGAACCAGGAAATAAACTCGGCCTCCGCTTCGTAGGGATTTCTCTTTTGCACGCTTACCCGGGGCGGGATACCCTCAAGCTCTCCGGGACCCATCACCCGTGTGCCTATCAAGCCATTCTGGTAGTCGATTTTTCCGGAAAGTTGATAAATTAGTTCCGGCCCCGGGTGCGTGTGAACGCTGGTCTCGCCGTCAGTAGAGACTTGGACCAACACAAATGCGGCCAATCTTTCCTCTGACACAAGCTCAAGAGGACCCTCGTCAAAAATCAAGGTTGCGTCGGGCAGTTTGGGCGCCGGAGCCGACCCTGGTGCGGTTAGTCGAACTTCCCAGAATACCGACGGACCGTCAAGCGCGATGTGCGTGTGTGATTCGCCAGCAGAGACTGCCCCTCCTTCTCCAGTCGCCAAGGTCCTTTCGTTTTGACTTATTTGGAACTGATGTTGCCCTTCCTTGGCGTAAATAAATGCGAATTCATGGTCGTGCTCCAGACTCTGGCCAGCGCCCAACGTAGATTCGTAGGCAACCCAGGAAAGGCTTCCCTCGGGCACCTCCGGGAATATTTGCTGGGCCAGCAACGTAGTTTCCGCGCTCCCACCCAAAGCCGCCCCACCCATGGAAATCGCGGCGGTGTCCTTGGGCATCTCTTCCATCGTGGGAGCCACAGTCGTGGGAGTCGCAGTCGAAGCCGTTGTCGGAGCTAATGTCGGAACCGCGGTGGGGGCCGCTGCGGAAGTAGGCTCGGGATCTCCGGTCGAAGGCAAAGTGACCGTTGCCTTAGCAGGCGGCGTGGACGCAGGTATCTGCGTTTCAGTAGGCTTCCCCTTGTCCGTCGTTGTGTTCGGCATGGGCGCTGTGGGTGCAGCCGTCACAGGGCTGGTGGCTGATGCGATTGATTTGGTGACTGATGGCGTCGCACCTCCTGCGCTTCCGCATGCCACTAGAAAAATAAACAGAGGAATGGCAAATCCCAAGCCGCGAGTATACCAACGCCGCCGTAGAAATTTGGGAAGAATCATCGGTGTTTCCTTGTTTTTGACGTCGGCCAAAACCCGTCTTCTCTAGTTATGCGTTAGCCGCAATTAGGGTACGGGAAAAAGAGCCGACTGGTTTGGGGCTTACTGCAAGGTATGGCGAGAAACGAGTTTAGCATTGGCTACTAGTATTACAACGTCAGTTAATTTGATAGGATGACTGTGTAGCTGGAGAGGGAATAGGCAGGTGAGGTGGGGATGTGGATGCGGCAGCTTTCGAGCAGGTGTACGGGTCATTTCGGGATTTTCACGCTTACTTCGCGCCGCTGTTTGGCCGCCGGGAGACGCGGGAGCACAGCGGTCATTATCTCCAGGCCCTGCTGGTACAGTCTGGGGAGCGGCGCAACGCTGAGAACCTGTCGGAGACGGTTCCGGGGTCAGCCCGAGGGATGCAGCGGTTTCTCACCGATTCTCCCTGGGACGATGAGGTGATTATAGGACGGCTGCAGGAGTACCTGGGAACCCGGCTGGAGCATCCGGAAGGGGTGTGGGTGCTGGACGGCAGCGACTTTCCCAAGCAGGGGAGGAAGTCGGTGGGAGTGGCCCGGCAGTACTGCGGGAGGCTGGGGAAGGTGGCCAACTGCCAGGCGGGGATGTTCCTGGCCTATGTCAGCCCGTTGGGACGGGCATTGGTGGACAAGGGGCTGTATCTGCCCGAGAGTTGGACCTCGGACAAAGACCGGTGTGAGGCGGCGGGTGTGCCGGAGGATAGGCAGGGCTACCGGTCCAAGACGGAGTTGGCCTTGGAGATGGTGGGGCGGGCGCAGGAGCGGGGCCACCTGAAGGCTGGATGGGTCGCGGCGGACGACGCCTTCGGGATGTCGCCGTCCTTCCGGGAGGGCCTGGCGGCCTTGGGGATGTGGTACGTGCTGGACGTTCCGTCCGGCTTTACGGTGTGGCCGCCGGAGCCTGCCTGGACCAGTGCGGAGTATCAGGGATTCGGGCGTCCCCGCAAACCCAGGCTGCGAGACGGTCAGCGCCGGACCATGGAGCAGCGCAGCGACGAGTTGCCGGAGGAGGCCTGGCGTGAGATTACGGTGGCCGAGGGAAGCCAGGGGCCACGCAGCTACCTTTTCAGCGCCCAGAGGGTGCGACCGACCAGCAGGCGCAAGCCCGGCGAAATCCACTGGGCCGTCTACCGCCGGAACCGGGACGGCAGCGAACCCCGCTACTACCTGTCCAATGCTCCGGAGGATACCCCGTTGGAGACCCTGGCATACGTGGGAGGCTCCCGTTGGCGTATAGAAACGGAGTTTGAGACGGAGAAAAGCGACGTAGGCCTGGACGAGTACGAGACCCGCACCTGGGCTGGCTGGCATCACCACGTGGCCCTGTGCCTGCTGGGCGGAGCTTTTCTGCTGAGCCTGCAACAGGCTTGGGGGGAAAAAGATGCCCCGGATCACGAGGCCGCAGGTCTACCGGGTGGTGCGGGAAATGCTGCCCCGGGAACGGTTCGGGCCAACCGAGTTGCTGCGGTGGCTTGAGGATACGCAGGACAGTAACGAACGGGCCAAACGCTCCCATGCCAAGCGCCGCGCCGCCATGCGGGCATCACCCCACATCCCTCCCTGAACTGACGTTGTAATACTAGGGCATTCAACCGAATGTCAACCGAGCCCCTACCGAAGACCTTGTATGTTAACTCGTCAGAAATTGAATTTCCCATGGGGATTGAATCGATTATCCCTATTTTGCATCTACTATCTGGGGATTTACGAAGTCTCAGATTTGGCGAGGGAAGCTAATGTTGTGGTTTGCGCTGCGTATTACTGCTCAATACCGGGAAATGGGCCGCGCTGGATTTAAAGTTTTTCAGGAGGTTATGCGATCGAAATTTAATTCCTTTCGGGACTTGATGCCGATGGGGGTGTGAACGCGGACTACCCGGAGACCAACAGTTCCCAACTCCTAGTGTCCACTTTGGGGGACATCACCTTTAGTTAAGAACCTGGGAAGAAACTAAAATAAATGGAGAGAAAGTTATGACAAGCGGATAAAACTGATCTTCCTGACCTTGGCTGTCGTTGGCATGTTAGCTGGCGCTTTGGCTGCTTTTGGAAGTGTAAGCGCTCGGAGCAACGCCGCCGTCTCCGATACGGTCCCAGTCATGGATTTCCAGGACCATGGTGGAGTGTTCGTGATGAACCCTAAGGAGAGAGGCAAGTCGGACTTGGTGAGGAGCATTGAAGGGCTAAGTATGAATATAGAAACCACCGACTTGCCGGTTGGCGCCTACACCGTTTGGTGGGTCGTCTTTAACAACCCTTCCGCCTGTAGCGACGGGGAATGCGGAGAAAACGACGTGCTGCCCCCCAACGTGAATCCCGAGGCAGACGTAGCAGTCATGTGGGCCGCCGGTGGGGTTGTCGGCCCCGACCGAATGGCACACTTTAGCGGCAGTCTCGGGGTAGGTCCAGATGGTGCGCCGGGCCCGATCCTGTGGGGGGAATATTCTAACCCTACGACCTCAATAGTTCACCTCATTGTTCGTTACCATGGCCCTGCTTCCTACGATGACGCAGCGGCGTTGGGAGAACAGATTATCACCGTTGGCGGAGCCCGTGACGAGGACACAAACGGCACTGACCCACTCGGTTTCGCCCGTTACGAGCCTCAGGTAGCGATCCACGAATAGTGTCTGCTTTTGCACTGTTATAGTGTGTAGCTGAAAGGGTGGTGTTTCCAGCCCGGAAGTTGAACCTTCTGTGCTGGGGCACCGCTCTCCTTTATAGTGGCTAACCTAGTTTCTATGGACCTGAATATGGGGGCTAGAAATGCAGTTCGGTCTTTTCCAGTCGGTCCAGCTACCGGACCCGAAACAGCAGGTTCGGTACTACAAAGACGCCTTGGAGCAGGTGCTCAGGGCCGAGGAATTGGGCTACGATTCCGTTTGGGTCACAGAACACCATTTTTCCAGGCACGGCATAGTTTCCGCAACGCTGTCGCTGCTGGCCTACCTGGCCGGGGTGACAAAGACCATCCGTTTGGGCACCGGGGTTGCGGTGTTGCCCTTTCATAATCCTATCCAGTTGGCCGAGCAAGCGGCCACAGTCGACCTCCTGAGTGACGGGAGGCTGGATTTGGGCATCGGCCGCGGTTTCCAGTGGGGTGAGTTCCACAAGCTGAACATCCCAATGGATGAGGCCAGCCGCCGGTTCGAGGAAACTATGGAGGTGGTCATCAAGGCCTGGACTTCCGAGGAACCCTTTGACCATGCAGGCGAGTTCTGGACCTTCAACGACATGACGGTCCATCCACGACCGGTGCAAATTCCCCATCCACCGGTGTGGGTCGCCGCAGCCAGCCCTACCAGCGTAGAAAGGGTGGCCCGCCACGACTGGAACCTGCTAATTGGTCAAGCTGAACCTTTCTCCCAGGTTGCTGAGCAAGTAGAACATTATCGTAGCGCCTTGGGTGAAGCGGGATTGGATTACAACCCCGGCCGCGTGGTGGTGGCCAGGCCCATGTATACCGCTGCCACCGAAGAAAAAGCCCGCCGCGACACGGAAACGCCTTTTATGTGGTTCAAGCAGACCGGCCAAGAGGTGGGAGCGCCACCGGAAAACCAGGTGGATTTGCTTCCCGAGGACTACCGGTCATATCGCAGCCGCTTTTCTCGGGACGTGACCTTCGATTACAACTCAATGTTCGAAAACGTAGCCCTTTTCGGTACACCGGATCAGGTGGCGGACCACATAGAAATATTGCGGGACTCGGGTGTCGAGAAGTTAATCTTTTTCATAAACTACGGTGGGATAGAGAGCCAGAAGGTTCTGGACTCTCTGGAGTTGTTCGCCAAAGAGGTGATGCCCCGCTTCGCCGACTAGGGGGCAATTTTACCGCACTAATCATCAAGATTTAGTCCGTGACCGTTTTGCGGTCAGCGGCAGCATCAAGCAGCCAGCGGGTCTTCTACGTTTCTGGGTTCCGGCCTGCGAGTTTGTGAATTAATCATATTTAGAGACAAAAGACGCCGAAACTCAGGCACGAAATCTGTCACTCGGGTGGTTTCCTGGCAATATATTCACAAACTCCTGCGCCGGAATGACGAGTAGGGTGGGGTATCGTGTCTTACCTTTACCCCTCGAACTTCTTGAACACCAGGCACGCGTTTTGGCCACCGAAGCCGAAGGCGTTGGAAAGGGCCACCGATACCTGGTGCTTTCGGGCCTGGTTAGGCACATAGTCTAAGTCGCATTTGGGGTCCGGCACCTGCTGATTTACCGTGGGGTGGACCATTCCTTCGGTTATCGTCTTGATGCAGGCCGCTGCCTCAAGGGAGCCCGATGCCCCCAGAGAGTGGCCGATCATGGACTTGGTGGAACTGATTGGAATTTGGTAGGCACGGTCGCCAAAAAAGCGTTTGATTGCCACCGTTTCCACCGCATCGTTTAAGGGAGTGGACGTCCCGTGGGCGTTGATATAGTCCACCTGCTCCAAAGACACTCCGGCATCGGCCACAGCCAGGCGCATCGCTTGGGCGGCGCTGGTGCCATTTTCCTCGGGCTGCACCGGATGGGAAGCATCGGAGGTACAAGCGAACCCGGCCAATTCGGCGAGAATATTAGCACCGCGGGCCAGGGCGTGTTCCAAACTCTCCAGCACCAATATCACCGATCCTTCAGCGGGCACAAAGCCATCCCGCTCGGCATCGAAGGGCCGACTGGCCGAAGTTGGGTCGTCGTTTCGAGTACTCAAAGCCCGCATCACCGCGAACCCGGCCAGTCCCAATTGGCTGATTCCCGCCTCGGCGCCCCCAGCCAAAACAACGTCTGCGGCCCCTCGACGGATCACCTCCAATGCTTCGCCCATAGCCTGGTTCGAGGCGGCACAAGCCGTGGTGGCGGTGGAATTATAACCTTGCGCCCCCACAAACCGGCCAACCGTTGCCGCCGCCATGTTGGGCAGTATCATAGGGAAAAAGAAGGGGGTCATTTTCATGCCGCCCCGTTCCGCCAGCACCCGGCAATTTTCCTCCAATGTGGGAAAACCACCGTTGCCGTTGCCCAATACGACGCCAACTCGGAACGGGTCTTCCCGGGACATATCCAATCCGGATGCCTCGACTGCGGTCAAAGCCGAGGCCACCGCCAGTTGAGAAAATCGGGCCATTCGCCGGGCTTCTTTGTTATTGATGTATTGTCCGGGGTCGAAATCGCTAACCTCGCCGGAAATGCGGCAGGGGTAGTCAGTCGGGTCGCACAGGGTCATGGGTCCAATGCCCGACTTTCCGGCAACAAGATTGTCCCAGAATGCCTCTGGGGTCTGGCCAAGGGGCGTCATCGCTCCCATGCCGGTAATTACTACCTTTGTTCTATCTTGTCCCACACCCACTCCTCCTGAGCCTACTGCCTAAAAAATTTGAATCCGGTTGGTCCGAATTTCCCTCTTTACTCTTCAGCTACGCAATCCAGACCCGGCATTCCCAGAACCTTTAACATATCTCTAACCCGGAATTATCCGGTCATCCCGCTGATGTGGTGTGAAGTTTACCGGTTGTCGTACCGTTAATCGGATTTACTCGGTTTCGCCAGTTGCTGGCCGGTTCGATGGCAACAAGTCTGGATAAACCTCCGGCTCGATTCCCAAAACCGACTCCCTGACTTCGGCAGCAACGAACAAAGAGCCTGTTGCCAGGACTAGATCATCATCCCCGGCGGCATCTAGGGCCATGGCTATGGCTTCCGCTGGAGTGGCGGTCCTAGTGGCCGTAATTCCCAATGTAGCAAACTGCTCGGCAACACTCTCTGATGCTAAAGACCGAGGATGGCGGGAAGCGGTGGCGAAGACTACTGGCTGTGCCTTCGCCAAGCAACCGACCATCTCTTCAACGCTCTTGTCCCTGGAAAACCCTGCTATCAACAATAGCCGCTTGTAGTTCATATATCTGCGCAGGGAGTCCAAGAGCGTTTCCATCGATTTCAAGTTGTGGGCGCCGTCGGTCATCACTAGAGGCGAGCGCGCCAGCACCTCCATGCGGCAGGGCCAAGACACCTCGGCAAAACCCTGGGCGAAAGCGGCGGCGGGTATCTCGTGGCCTTGCTCCCGCAACACCTCTAGCGTGGCCACTGCCGTGGCGGCGTTGATCAACTGATGGGTGCCCAACAACGGAGTACTGAGATCATACTTGCCAAGCCGCCCATGGACCGTGAACTCTTGGCCGCGGTCATTGGCAGCATGCAACCCCCAGGTAACATCTTGACCCACACGAATGCTTCGTGCTCCTCTTTCCTGGCATATCCGCGCGATGGCCGTCGCCGCTTCGGGTTCTTGGGGAGCTATTACTACGGTGGAACCAGTTTTGATAATTCCCGCTTTTTCGAAGGCGATTTGGTCCAGCGAGTCTCCCAAGATTGCAGTGTGGTCCAAGCTGATATTGGTTATTACGCAGACCGCAGGGTCGACCACGTTGGTTGCGTCGAGCCGTCCGCCCAATCCCACTTCGATTACTTGGAAATCCACGGGCCCGGAATCCGGATCTAGGGAATCGTGCGGCCCGAAACCTATGGACGCACCAGAAAAACACTGGAAAGCCATAGCGGTCATGAACTCAAAAAGCGTCACCGGTCCCAAACCGGCGTTGGCGGTTACTTCCAGGTGCTTGGGCCAGACAGTCCCCACCAATGCAGCAAACTGGTCCTGGGAGATTGGCTGTGTATTTACACGGATTCTTTCACGGAAGCTATGGAGGTGGGGGGACGAGTAGAATCCAGTGCGGTACCCTGCGGCGTGGAGTGTGCTCTCGCATAGCGCCGCAGTGCTGCCTTTGCCTTTGGTGCCAGCAACATGGATAACCGGCGCCGACCGATGCGGATTGCCAAGTTGACCCAGCAACGCCTCGATCCGCTCCAGGTTAAAAATCGTTTTCTGCCGCGGTCCTTTGATCCAATTTACCGGCTCGGCGCTGCCAACGGCGCCGACATCGGGCGCTCCATCAAAACTCTGGTGACCTCGTTCGTGGTCCACCAAAGAGAGAAGCCGGTTTATCGAGTCCTGGTAGGCTAATTCAGCGGGCTGCAACTGTCGCGGCTCCCGAAGAGGAGAATAAATAGCGGAGGCAAAGCATTAATCGCCGACCAAAGGGCGATTCGCTACTATGGCTGAAGAGACCTAAGCTGAAACGACCTCGGCTTAAACAACTTCGGCTTAAACGACCTCAGTGGTCCCGAATCTTCGTTGGCATCTGCCCAGTGAGGATACTTAGAGCATCGCCCTTGGTCAGCTTGCGTATGTATTGTATGTTACCCTCGACGGGCTTAGGGGTAAAGCCAAAGTTGTATTCCACGGAATCCAACTCGGCGACGTTGCGAATGGGGAGCAGCCGAAGTTGGTCCAAGGTTACGGGAGGCCGGGGCAATGCCTGCAACGCCCATGTCACGACGAACATTAGCCAAACGGGCAGGTGCAGCATCAAACGACGTGTATCCAAAGTCCGGGCGACGATTGCCAGTATCTTGTTGTAGCTTATTTGCTGGGGACCGCCTAACTCGATAGTCTTGCCTCTCAAATCCTCCCGGTCCACCGCAGTAGCTATACACCGCGCCACGTCTTCTACGGCAATGGGTTGAAGGCGATTTCTACCCGAACCAACCACTGTTACCACGGGTAGCGCTTTCACCATGGCAGCGATGGAATTGAGAAACTCATCGCCATCGCCAAAGATGACCGAGGACTGGATGATGGTGTAGGAAAGGCCGCTGCTGACCACCTCTCGTTCGCCTTGCCATTTGCTAAACAGGTAAGGGTAGGAGCGGTTGCTGGTAGCTCCGATGACGCTAACAAATACCAAGTGCTTTATCCGGGCCACTTTGGCCGCCGCAACCACGTTGGCGACACCCTGACGGTTAACTTGGTCGTAAGTGTTCTTGTTTCGACGGCGAATCGTGCCTACAAGGTGAACCACGGCGTCTACGCCAACAAGGGCTGCCGCAAGAGCATCCGAATTTTGGATGTCCCCATATTGAATATCCACTGTCCTGGGAGGAAACACCCGTTCCCTACCCGGTGTTCGGACCAAGCAACGGACTTGGTGGTGACGTTCCAAAAGGGCTGGCACTACCCGCCGTCCCAAAAAGCCGGTGGCCCCGGTAACCAAGACCAGCAACTCACGACCTCCAAATAAAGACGCAAGTTCGGTAGCCAGTCCAGGGACGATCGTCAAAAACCGATGGGCGAACAAGCTCGATTCGAAATTCGGCCTCGGTTTGATGAGGGATTTCAGTGGGATTCACGGGTACCGACCCATCAGCTCTGAGATTGCAATGCCGCCTGGTACTCCTCGGGGGTGTTTAAGTCCCAAAGCACTTCGGCGGTTGGCATTTCGGTACGTTGAGTGGAATCGGAATGGGCTTGCACCACCGCTTTCACTCCGAAGTTTTCCTCAACGATAGATCGAAGCTCGGGCAGTAGTACCGGGTCCAATGCGATGGGGTGACCGCCTTTCCCCTTGAACGTGGGAATGGTGATCAGCTTGCCCGCTTCCCGGTGGCGCTGCAACACGTCTCGCACCGTATCCTGGCTCCGCGGTTGGTCTACATTCAAAATCAGGATGACCGAGCAATCCTCGTCGGTCTTATATCTTGATTCCAACTCTCTGAGGCCAGCTTTAATCGATGTGGTTTTTCCCTGGGCGTAGTCCGGATTAATCGCCCAGGTAACACCTTGCTTATCCTCAAGGATCGGTTGGAGTATTTCGGGCCTGTGGCCTAGAACCACAATCACACAGTCAACGCCAGCCTCTCGCAAGGCGGTAACTTGGTGGTCCAGTAACGTGGTGCCCTTCCAGGCCAGAAGCGCTTTCGGGCTACCCATTCGCCGAGACTCCCCAGCTGCCAACAATATGGCTACGGTTTCCGGCATTTTATTAGCTCGATGTGAAAGTAGACGATTCGTCAGTTCAGGGTTAGTCCAAGTACCTACGGGGCTTGTTCAGGGTTCTAATCTGTATCTGAGGTCAACAGAACATTCCTGCTCCAACTTCGTGCCCTATCTTATGTAGAAGGGAGCCCAAGAGCATTAGTCGGCATGGCGGGAAGAAGAATCTCGCCCGCAAACATCAGGCGCGGCATGGCGGCGTAACCGATTGGCTAGAAACTACTAGCGCCGGGGAGTCCGACCAAAAGAGTGCTCCAATAGAACGCTTAGATCACACTTCGACGGCGCGTTGGGAAATCTCCGCTGCCCGGTCCACGTACCAATCGCCCATTTGCATGGGGCTACCCGCTCCACCTCGGCGGACCATAATGATCTCCGCCATGATGCTTACAGCTAGTTCCTCAGGTGTCAGGGCGCCAATGTCCAGGCCGATGGGAGATTTTACTTGCTTCAGCCTGTCGGGGGCCGTTCCCTGGCGCACCAAGCGTTGGTAGATCATCAGCGTCTTGCGGCGGCTTCCCAGCAAGCCTATGTAGCGTGAGGGAGTGTCTAAGGCCGACTCCAAAGCCATATCATCATAACGGTGGCCCCTAGTAGCCACGACCACGAAGCTATTGACGTTCAGTGAAACCTCGCCGGACCACCGGTCATAGGGGGCCACAACAATCTGCTCGGCAAAGGGGAATCGCTCTGCGTTGGCGAATTCGGGCCGGTCGTCGACTACGTACACGCGGTACCCAAGGTTATGAGCTAATTCCGCAGTGGCCTTTCCGACGTGGCCACCCCCTACCATCACCAGCGTGGGCGGGGTGGTAAATCCTTCGATAAAGATTTCCGTACCGTCGCCGGCCATCACCGATTCCGCGCTCCCTAACTCGGCAACTCTCCTGGCAACTTCGATTGCTTGTGCGTCCAACGCCGGGGTTCCTAAAGAACCAACTACGGAGCCGTCCAGCCGCAGCAGCAGCTTTGCGCCCATGTTGGCGCCGCCCTCAGGGACGTTGACCACAGTCGCCAGTCCCACAGCGTCCCCACCCTGATAAGCGCTGGCCATCTCCTGGGCAAACGGTAGGAACTCGGATCCTTCTCTCAACGGCTCCAAGTAGAAATACATAGTGCCGCCACAGACTAGCCCGTCCCTGGCGGCCACGTCTTCGTTCAGAAAGTAGTCTTTGAATTCGGGACCACCGCCCAAGCGCAATATTTCCTTAGCGGCGAACCAAATGTCCCCCTCGACACAACCACCGCCCAAAGTGCCCACGCCGGTGCCGTCTTGGCGGACCAGCAGCATCGCTCCGGCTTTCTGCGGGGTTGACCCTTTGGTGCGTACGACGGTCGCCAACACACAGGGCTGGCCCTCGCTCAAAAGCTCAACCGCGCCGTCTATGACTTCTTTCATTTTTTACTATCCACCAGGCCTAAATTAGGCCCCTAAATTACGCCCGAAGCTGATCCGACCGTCACTATTTTCGACATTCGAATCCAACGCCATCTATAGCCTACTTGTATCCTAATAAGGTTAACAAAATCGGCGGCTCCAGGCAAACACGGGCCCCTATCTAAAAAGTAGGCCCTGCTACCATATATTGTATACCCGCAGGCTACAAAATGAGCGGCAAATAGGTTACAATGGTACCACTTATGGTAACAATCGCTCTCACTTCCAGCGGCCCTGCAAACGCAACGCGATACAAAGAAGTGATGGAACAGTTGGGAGCCGAAATTCGGTTACTCCTACCTGACGACGCTGGGTCCAAGCCAACGGATGTGTTGATGGAAGGTGTGGGAGGTCTGTTGCTTCCCGGCGGCCCGGATGTAGACCCGGTCCTCTACGGCGAGCCCCCCGACCCTACCGCAGACCTGGAAGTATGCCGCCCCTTGGACGATTTGGACCTTCGTGTCCTGAACTATGCCTTGGATCGGGACATGCCGGTATTCGCCATTTGCAGGGGAATGCAGATGCTGAACGTGGCATTTGGAGGGAAGCTGATTCAGGACCTTCCAGACCACCGGGCAGTGCTGAAAGAGGGCTCATGGGTTTCGGAAACTCATCTCACGTTCCTCTCACCCGGTTCCAAAGCGGCGGCCGTGATTGGAATGGCCGGTTTTTTTCGCGTGAATAGCCGACATCACCAAGGACTGCGAGAAGCCCAACGCTCTCCCCGTCTGATGACGACAGCTTATGGAGTGGATGATGGGCTAGTGGAGGGTCTAGAGAGCCCGGAGCATAGCTGGGTTATCGGATTGCAGTGTCACCCGGAACGGCAAGATGAAGTTCCCCGGCTTTTCACAAACCTTTTCACCGCTTTTGGTGAGCGAGCAGCCGCCTATGCCGAGACGCACTAGTCGTGACCGCTGCTGTCAACCCAGACCCGATCAACTCACCAGATCCAATCAACTCAATCGCAATCAACTAAATGGCAATCAACCACGATGCCAGGATTTTCTTAACCAACAGTCGAGAGTATTCGGCAGGCAACTACAAAGCCTAAGCGCGTATTAATCATCTGCCTCGGACCTTAAAGGTGTATCCCGCAAAACGCCAGAACATTCTTCGGCGCTTGATATTGGATGACGCCGGGTATGAGGCAATAAGGAGCTTGGACCAATGGTAACTACCTCACCAGCCTCCCAAGACCAAACCCAACCGGTGCGTATTGAAGACGAAATGCGCACGTCATACCTGAGTTACGCCATGAGCGTGATCGTGTCCCGAGCATTGCCCGATGTGCGGGACGGGTTGAAACCGGTTCAACGGCGCATTTTATATACAATGCAGGACATGGGCCTGCGGTCCAACACCTCATTCAAGAAGAGTGCCAGAATCGTCGGGGACGTGATGGGCAAGTTCCATCCCCATGGCGACAGCGCAATTTACGACGCTCAAGTACGCATGGCCCAGACATTCTCCATGCGCTACCCCCTTGTCACCGGCCAAGGAAACTACGGCAGCGTGGACGGCGATCCGCCAGCGGCCATGCGGTACACCGAGGCCCGGCTGGCGCCCATTGCCGAAGAAATGCTAGCGGACATCGACCTGGACACGGTGGATTTCTCTCTTAATTTCGATGATTCCCTACAAGAGCCAACGGTCCTGCCAGCCCGCCTCCCCAATATGCTAATTAACGGCGCGTCTGGAATTGCCGTGGGCATGGCGACAAACATCCCTCCTCATAACTTAATTGAGGTCTGCGACGCTATCTGCTTTCTGGTGGACAATCCGGATTGCACAATCGAGCAGTTGATTGGCTTTGTGAAGGGTCCGGACTTCCCAACCGGAGCAATTATCAGGGGCAGAGCTGGCATCATAGATACCTACATGACGGGTCGTGGCAAAGTGGTCATAGAGTCCGCAACGGAAATCGAAGAGATACGCGGTGGACGGGAACAAATCATCGTCACCGAGCTGCCCTACCAGGTAAACAAAGCAAACTTAGTCGAAAAGATCGCCCAACTGGTGCGGGAAAAAAAGGTTGAGGGCGTTTCGGACATACGGGACGAGTCGGACCGTCATGGTATGCGTATGGTCATTGAGCTGCGGCGGGACGCCCAAGCGGATATCGTGCTGAACAATTTGTTCAAGCACACCCAACTCCGAAGCTCTTTCAACAGCATCATGTTGGCATTGGTCGACGGTCAACCCCAAGTCCTCAATCTCAAGCGGTGCTTGGAGTTGTTCATACAACACCGCCAAGAAGTAATTCGCCGACGGTCGGAATTCCTGTTAAAGCGAGCGCAAGATAGGGATCACATCGTTCAAGGTTTGCTGCTCGCACTTGGCAGTATTGATCAAGTAATAGCCATCATCAGGGCTTCCGCCGATGTGGAGACTGCCCGCAATAATTTGATGGAGCAATTGTCCCTCAGTCAAGTTCAAGCCCAGGCCATTCTTGACATGCAACTCCGCCGCTTAGCCGCGCTTGAGCGGGAAAGGCTGGAAAAAGAGCACGAAGACCTGCTCAAAACAATTGCCGACCTAGAGGCCCTTTTGGCCGACCGCGATAAAGTTCTGACGGAGATCAAAACGGAGACCGAAAAGATTAAGAAAGACTATGGCGACGAGCGCCGGACGACGATCGACGAAGCAGAGTTGGAGGATCAGAACGACGAAGACCGCATTCTCCACCAAGACGTGGTCGTCACCATCAGCCAACGTGGCTATATTAAGCGGGTGCCCGCCGCCACTTACCGTACCCAGCATAGAGGTGGGAAGGGGGTGCGAGGCATGACCACCAGGGAAGACGACGCCCTTTTGGACTTGGTGGTGTTAGACACTCACGACACGTTGTTCTTCTTTAGCAATCGGGGCCGTGTCTACCCGCTGCGGGCTTTCCGTATCTCAGCGGACACCTCGAGGACTACTAGGGGCACCGCTCTGGCAAACCTGCTGCCTTTGGCTCGTGGAGAGCAGATCCAAGCCATGCTCTCAATAGAGAACCCCAAAGAGGACTATTTGCTGATCCTGGCAACCAAAATGGGAGAAGTAAAGGCCTTGAGGACCGGTGGGTTGTCCAACATACGCCCCAGCGGGCTAATTGTGATGGACTTGGAGCCGGACGATGAACTTGTTTCGGTGGTCCAAGTGAAAGACGCCAAGGACATTGTCATGGTGTCCCAAAAAGGACAATGCATCCGATTTAGTATCGATAACCTGACGCCCCGCTCCCGGGCCGCTGGTGGTGTCCGCGGTATCAGATTACTCAACGGAGATCAGTTGATAGCGATGGGCGCAGTGCACCCCAACAGCCACTTGGTGATCGTGAGCGAACGCGGTTACGGCAAATCCACCCACCTATCCAGATACCCCAAGCACTCTCGCGGCGGTCAAGGGGTGCGAACATTCAGGGTCACCGACAAGACCGGTCCGGTAGCTGCGGCCCGAGTAGTGTCGGATGCGCCCGATCAAGAAATCATGGTTATCTCGGCGAAGGCTCAGGTAATTCGGGTAACGCTAGAAGACTTCCGGGTCACAGGACGGGACACCCAAGGGGTGATAATTTGGCGCGACCGCGAGCCCGATGACTACGTAGCATCGATTACCTGCTTCCAAGAAACGGATTATGGAAAAGATGAAGAGTCTCAAAACGGTCGCCAATCCAGCAACGCCAAAAATGGGGCCACCGACGACTCTAACAACGAATCTAGAGTTGATTCTAACTCTAACGTCGACTCTAACAATGGAAGCGGCTCCACTTCGGAAAATTCCGGCGATTCTGGGAAGTAATCGCCGGGCATAAACCATTTGGGCCTCACAAGGCATTAGAATAGGGACACCCATGGTTGACGCCGCTGTTTACCACCGTGCATCTTTACCGTATTCGATCAGCCAGCGGTAATCTAGATGGATTCGCAAATCAAAGGGCGTCAGTAGACGCCCTTTGATTTGAGCCCATTCCGAACCTTGCAAATGGACCTCCCTTCTCCACAGTTCAACCTGCATTCAATTTTATCTGATTGGTAGTTGCCTATTTACAGGAGCGTATATGAAGCTGGTATTCATACATGGAGCAGGCAGCTCCAGCCTGGCGTTTTACTACCAACTGCGGCATTTTCGGAACTCCAAAGGTATCGACCTGCCGGGGCACCCGACAGGGAAGGCCTGCTCCAGTATTGAAGGATACCTGGAGTGGGTGCGCGGTTACACCTCCGCCAGGAGATACAAAGACGTGGTCTTATGCGGCCACTCCATGGGCGGAGCAATCAGCCTAATGTAGGCACTCAAGTACCCTGAAGAATTGAAGGGCATTGTGTTGTTAGGTACGGGCCCTCGTCTCAGGGTACATTCCACGTATTTGGAGCGTTGCAGCGAGCCGGGAGTCGGCAACGAAGTGTGGATGGAAGCGCAAAAGGATGCTTTCAGGTCCGTGGATGATGAGCTTTATCCGGTTTTATTGAGGCGGGCCGGAGAGGTTGGTCCAAGTGTCGAACTAAACGACTTGCTTGCCTGAGACAAGTTTGATGTTATGGAGCAGATCCACAAAATTAACCTGCCTACTCAAGTAGTCTGTGGAAGTCAGGACATTTTAACTCCGGTAAAA
Source organism: Dehalococcoidia bacterium (assembly GCA_963665155.2). Taxonomy (GTDB): domain Bacteria; phylum Chloroflexota; class Dehalococcoidia; order Lucifugimonadales; family UBA3495; genus UBA1141. The sequence continues at coordinate 2,001,152 of OY761986.2, forward strand.
TATTCCGACTATCTGGCCCAAGAGATTCCCGGGGCGCGGGAAGAGGTGATCGCGGGGGGTAGCCATTTCGTCCAACTGGAAAAATACCAACTGGTGAACGCCCAGATCGAGCAATTCTTGGCTACCTTATAGTCGCAGCAACAAAAAACCCATAAGCTGACTTACGTACCGGCACACACGTTCCGGTACGCACAACATCTAGGATTTGCTGGAAGGGGAATTTCCCGGACAGAAGGTCAATTGCTGGGGTTGTACCAGCGGCTACGGAAGAACATCAGCGGTTCCGTTGCCTCATTCCGGCGCATTTCCTTGACCGCACCCATGTAGATGGTGTGGTCACCGTACACATGGGAATCCATAACCTCGCAGCCGAAAAAAACCATGGAGCCATCTAGGATGGGAACGCCTAATTCGCCCGCAGAGTAGTTGTATTCCAAACCCTCTACCCTGTCTTCGGGTTTTTTTGCGAAAAACGCCCCAAGTTCCTGCTGATCTTGACTAAGGATATTGACGCCAAAGCGACCCGTGCTCTCAAGGTATCCGTACGTGTTGGTCCCATGAGCGACGCAAACAAGCAGCACTGGTGGGTCTAAACACACCGAAATGAAGGAATTGGCGGTCATAGAGTGGGGATGGCCTTCATCGTCGTTAGTCGTAATAACTGTAACGCCGGTGGCGAATTCGCCCATGGCCGCCCTGAAATCGTTTTTGCTGACCAAAGCCTACCTGCTCTGTAATAATAATGTCCGCTTAGAATTATAACATTATAAGCCTACAGTCACCCATCCGCCAGCTTAGTTAATTGGGAGCCAAACGCTCCGCAGGCTGTTGCTTTCACTGGGAAAAGATCGACCAGAACCCAAGAATCATTAACAAGAGTTATCAATTTGGGAATGGATGGAAGCAGGCACCGATGTCGCCCGGAGAGCAGGCCTCAACTGCGGCGCCATCCAGCTTGAGCACCGTGTTGGGGCGGATGTATCCGGAAAACAATTGAGGATGGGTCAGCTGGGCCAAAATTTCCAGGCCGTCAATTACACGAGGACCAGGCATGCTGAAGTACACATGGTCCAGCAAATACACCTCGCCCTTCTGCACCGCAGGTATCTCCGCCCAGCCCGGTTGACTGGCCAACCACGGTATCTCCCTTCGGTTCCGCGCCAAATCGGAAGAGCAAAGGTCGATGTATAGTTTTTCCGGTGCCCATTCGCAGATTTCCTCCCACTTGGCCCGCACCGCAGGCGAACCGGGTGGAAAAAGGTCCTGGCGGCCTCCAGCCAACAGCATCATGTCGGGAATCCAGTGGCCGCCCACCACGATGGGATTGATACCCTCCAACGAAAAGACCCTTGGGCGACAATCCACGCCTTCTAATTTTTGAGAGATGACCCGCACCCGTTCTCGCAGCCCGTCGACCAATCGCTTTGCGCTTGCCGGAGCACCGCAGACGTCTCCTATTCGAGTGATGGTGTCAAAAATTTGCTGGACGGTCTTGGGTTGCAACACTAGCACTTCGGGCGGATGGGCCATCCCCTCGATTGCTTGATGCACTTCACTAGCGTCGACCTCGCAGAAAAAGCAAAGGTCCTGAGTCAGTACAACGTCCGGCGGATTATTCAATATCCATTCGTTGTCCAATTCATACGGGCTTTCGCCGGTGGATAGCAGCCTTTGCACCAACTCCTCTACTTGGTCGCTGGTCAGGATTTCGGCGTCAATCTTGCTCCTAGACACCACATGCTTGGATCGGGCCTCCGCGGGATAGTGGCACAGGTCCGACACACCCACAATTTGCTCTCCCAAACCCAATGCAAACAGTATTTCCGTGCCGCTGGGCAATAAGGAGCAAATCTTCATTTTCCATCCCCGAGTTCGAAATTTGGGTGCGGCTGTCTTAGTTGGGAACTATCGGGTTATATTATGTAAGACCGGCATATAAGCCCAATAATGGCCTCATTTAGTTCCCGAACGCACTGCAGACCTGACTTTGACTGGTGTATTATAGACTATCGCTGGGACAACCTTATGTCACCTAGATGTGGTCTGATATTTAGCCACAGAACCGCGAGCATTGGGGCTTGATGGCATTCCACCCTCCAAATCACCCGGGCTACTCATCGAAAAGTTACGCCCTCAAGTATTCGTAAATTAGTTTTGACGAGGGCATGAAATCGCCTCCCCTCTTCCAGACCAATTGCAAATTTGCTCCAGCATAAAATCTAAGACGGACATTTCTGAATGGCGCAACCCTCCATAGATCAGCAGCAAGGTTGGAGCAACTTCAGGTTGATGAAGTTGAGCGCCTACGGCTTCGGCATGATCGGCTTCGTGCTGGCTATGGACATTGTGGTTTTGCCGGAGTTGGTCAAGGACCTTGCCCCGGAAGAGTGGAAGAACACCTACCTTGCTATCCTGACGTTTAGCGGATTGATGGTGGCTGGTATAGCCCAGCCCTTCGTAGGCCGGGCCAGCGATAATACTCACTCACGTTTAGGCAGAAGGATCCCTTACATCGTGTGGGGTGGGGTATTCGTTGGGGTGGGCTTGATCGGCGTGGGTTTTGCTCCCAATTACCTGACATTGTTCGGTGTCTGGTTGTTTATACAGGCCAATTTCAATGTTGGCTACAGTCCCTATCAGGCGCTAATAAGAGACTTAGTGCCCCTGAGCCGGGTGGGCGTTGCCTCTTCATTAAAGATACTGGCCGACGCAACCGGCGCTGGGGCATTGGGCGCAATCTGCAGCAGTTTGCTGGGAAGGGCCGCAGGTGGCCCGATACAGGTCTGGGTGTGGCTGAGCTTGGGTGTAGTTGCCATTTCGCTGGCCGTCACCACAATAATTACTTCATTAACGGTGCGAGCTCACGAGACTTCGGCCAACGCATCCTCCCAAATCAGCTCTCAATCTAACGGGAACCCGGATGAAGCGGCGGACCAACAACAACCGCTGCACCCGCAATTAAAACGGTTCATGCTGTCGCGGTTGCTGATCATGGCGGCAATTACCGCCTTTCCGACATTCGGTCGTTTTTTCCTCGAAGATGCCGTAAAAGTGGGTAACCCTTCCCAGGCATTAGGCTGGATGATTCTGGTGGTGGGAGGGGCGTTGGCCGTCAGCATTTACCCGGCGGGCTGGGTCTCCGATAGAATTGGCCGTAAACCGGTGGTAATTGTCGGCGCATTAGGAGGCGCATCCAGCAGCATTTGGCTGCTGTGGGCCAACGATGTTTCAGGAGTCTTGATAACCGCAAGCCTCCTTGGCATTTCCATCGGGACCATGCTCAGTTCCAACTGGGCGCTGGCCAATGAACTAGGCACCCAGGGCCGGGAAGCACTACACATGGGGATGGTAAACCTGGCCACCACTGGCGGTTCGGCTGCGGCCAAATTGATGGGTCCGGGGATTGACCTGCTAAACCGCGCTTCAGACGGCAGGGGATGGGATGCCTTATTAATTACTTGTTCAGTGCTGTTTTTACTTGGTGGGGTGTTGCTTATGCCTCTGAAGGTAGTAGACACATCAAGATTAACCCCTCTTAGCTCCCGGGAACAAGCGGACTAGTACCTGATGGTGGAAATAATCAACAGGATACTCCGTTCGCCCTGAATTCCGACCGAGATACTTGACTGAACTACTTGACGGGAGCCAACTTTTCGTTGGGTCATTACTCGGAAGGATTATCCCATATGCTCAGAGCGAACGGACTTCCAGTCACCCGTCACGCCTATGTTTAGTATAGAGTACTAGCGGACAAGATTTTTTGGCTCGCCCTAAACCTTGGCTTCAGAAGCCTTTTTCAGGAACTGAGCAGCGCCCCTGGCTACCCAACCGTTCCAAGAAGTCATCAAGAATCTGGCGCCTTTGTCGATGTAGCTTGAGATGTTGTCGTCGTTCACCAGCGTGCCAGCCGTCCGGCCCGCTGAGACTATGCGGGCAAGCGCGTCGTCTATGGCCGCCTGCACTTCCGGATGGCCCGACTCGCCAATGTGGCCCATGGTCTGCGCCAAATCGGTGGGGGCCACGAAAAACACGTCGATATTGTCAACTTTTAAGATCTCATCCAAGTTTTTTAAGGCCTCGGCTTCTTCCAGAAGCACGACTACCATGGTCTGATCGTTGGCGATTTTGGGATAGTCGGCCACGCCAAAGGACTGACGTCCGCCAAACATGCCACGATAGCCTAAAGGCGCGTATTTTGCCGACTGCATTGCTTGCTCGGCGGCCTCCCGGGTGTTGATATGAGGAACGACGATTCCCATGGCTCCCCTGTCCAAGGTGCGAGTTATCAGCCACGGTTCGTTGGCGCTAACCCGGGTTATCGACGTCATGCCCCAAAGATCGCAAGCCCGGGTCATATCCCCTAGTCCTTGCCAGTCCACTGGACCATGCTCACACTCGATCCATGCGGCGTCGAAGCCCATCGGTCCCAAAAAATCGATGACCTCGGCGTCCTGCACGCCGGATATGGTTGTTACGACCTGATTATTTCGCAGCTTTTCCTTGGCAACGTTCGGCCTGAGTTGTGGCACTGGGGGCCTCCTATGTCAAATTTGATTTCGCTGGATTCTCCGGTTCCTGTTTTTTTATAGCCGATTTATAGCCCCATCGCATAGCTGGCGCTATCAGCTTAGCGCGCTCGGTCCGTCGGCAATTTCCCAAACCTGTGTGAATGGCTCAACCGGCTGAGCCATTTTCCCATTGGAACAGCAAAATGACAAACGATCAGAATTCATGAAACATTCTTTGCAACTCGGCTTTCTCTTGAGTCACAGTTAATCCCAACATCAGCAGGATGCGGGCTTTTTGAGGCAACAGGTTGTCGCACACGATAAACCCTTGTTTTTCCTTCTCCGGAGTGGTCACCACACGGCCGGCTGTGGCCCGGGAAGCCAATACCACGGGAATTCCTTCTTTCACGGCTTCCGCCGCTGCTTGAACCACCGCTGGCGGGTAGGTACCTCCACCAAAGCCGGCCAGGATCAAGCCATCCGAATGGTTATTACGTACTGCGTCTACCAGCAAACCGTCGGCGCCCGCATAGGCGTAGACGATGTCGACCCTAGGTAACGACGTACTTCCGGCCACATCGAAGGGGGTATCTATCGTGTGTCGACGCAACGGCGACCGGTAGAACACCACTTGACCATCAGAATCCGCATAACCCAAAAATCCCAGTTCGTTGGGCCGAAAGGTTTCAACCCTAAAGGTATTGGACTTGGTAACGTCCCGTGCGCATTGAATCTCGTTGTTCAGGACTGTCAAAACACCCTTGCCGCCAGCATCAGGGCAACCAGCGATTCTGATGGCATCTATTAAATTTATGTCGGCATCGGTTCCCAAAGATGTAGGCGGTCTCATGGCCCCGGTGACGACCACCGGCTTGGCCGATTTGACCGTGAGGTGCAGGAAGTAAGCCGTTTCTTCCAATGTTGCGGTCCCGTGGGTGATGACCACGCCGGCCACGTCCGTCTCTTGGGTAAAGGTTTGGTTGATGCGTTGAGTCAGGCTTAACCACTCGGCGGCGCCTATGGCGGTGCTACCCACGCTGACCAAGTCTTCGCTTCGCACCGTAGCAATCTCGGCGGCTTCTGGAATCCGATCCAACGACTCCTGGATAGTCAGGTGTTTTCCCAGTTCGGGATACAGTATGTAGTCCATCCGGTCGGGGCCCACCCCTGCGATGCTCCCACCGGTGGCGATGATTCGTACTATTGGCTTTGCGCTGGTCATTTTGCGTCCCCCTTGATGGTATGACCAAGTCGCCTGGCCTCCGGAGCAGGACCGCCTGGCGGCTGGCGATGGTCAAAATATATTTTGCGTCGCCGCCCATTGTCGCCAATTACCGTTCCTCTGGCAACTGTTCGCCGGTCATTTAAGATTACCCTGTTTTTGCGACCATCCGGCTTTTCACGACTGAGCAAGACCGCTGGGCAAGGGATTAACTGGGAATTAGCCTGTATGGCTGTATAATCAGGTGTATCAGTGGAGATGTGAGGTTAGCGCAGTGCGGGCCTTGATTTTGTCGGACATTCATTCAAACTTGGAAGCCCTTACCGCCGTAATTGACGACGCCACCGACCGCGGCGGTTTCGATAGTCTCTGGTGCATGGGTGACATCGTGGGTTACGGGCCGGACCCTGGGCTTTGTATTAAGCTTCTTAGCCGCCACAAAGCTGTGTCGGTGGCTGGAAACCACGATACCGTAGCAATAGGCAAAGCCAGCGCAGAGGATTTCAATTACGCAGCCAAGGCTGCGATTGAGTGGACCGCCAGCAATTTGTCAGCCGAATCCTTCAAGTATTTGTCCAACCTGCCGACAGTCGTGAAAATGGAGCCCTTTACCATCGTCCACGGGACGCTACGAGACCATTTAAAGAGTACTTGTTAGAACAGGATACTGCTCTAGCGACCCTGGAGCGCCTGGAAACTCGATATTGCGCCGTGGGTCACTCCCATATTCCTTTCATCTGCAGGGAAGACGGTGGCAAGGCCAGTTTGATCGAGTTCTCCGAAGACGAAGCTTATCCCTTGGGCGAGGAGCGGTTGCTAATCAACCCTGGCTCTGTGGGTCAACCCAGAGATCGCAACCCCAAGCCCAGCTACGCGATTTACGACAGCCTGGCGAGCACCATTGAGCGCCACCGGGTTGAGTACCGCCTTCAAGACACCCAGGAAAAGATGCGGGATGCCAACCTGCTGGAGTACCTGATCGACCGCTTGATCCACGGAATTTAAGCGAAGCACGGCAGTTAGGGGCCCGGTTGCTATAAGGTCACTCAGTAAAAGGACCAAACGATAACCAACAAACGCCTAAGCACAGGCGCAAAGACCGGTTTTAATCCCCGAAACATCCTGCTACACTCTTAGCCTGGCCCAGCCGGACTGGCTAAACAACACCTGGCCCGCTAGCTCAACTGGCAGAGCAACTGACTCTTAATCAGTAGGTTCCCGGTTCGACCCCGGGGCGGGTCACCAGAATTTAGGCACGAAAAAGCCCTCCGGACGATTCGGAGGGCTTTTACATTTGTGCCAATGTGCACAGGATGTGCACAGACTATTTTCGTAACTGTGCAGCCACGGCCTTGCGGCGGCCTGTTGGAGCGGCGGTAATACATGGCTGTAAACATCAGCTGTGATTGAAATGGTACTGTGGCCCAGCATTTCCGAGGTTGTCTTTAAGTCCACTCCCCCACTCAGAGCAAGGGTAGCGAAGGCGTGGCGCAGTCCATGAATGGTTGAGTGAGGTAGCCCAGTCGCCTTGACCAGATCAGCGAAATCCTTAGTGATGGCATCGGGGTCAACGGATCGGCCATCGGCCTGGGTGAACACATACCCGGAATTTTGCCAGACATCCCCTACTGCGATCTGTTGTCCAATCTGCCGCCCGCGAATCTCGTGTAGCAAAGCAACGGCATCTGGGTCCAAAGCGATGGTACGGCGGGAACGGGCCGTTTTAGGTTGGCCCGACACCAGACCCTTCCCGGCAAGCCTTTGTAATGTCTTAACTACGCTTAGGCGCCCATTCATCAAGTCCACGTTGGCCCATTGCAGGCCAGCCAGTTCGGACCGCCGCATTCCGGTGAATAGGGCTAGGTGGTAAAAGTCCCGGTAACGGCTGCCGGTACAAGCGTCCATGATCTCGCGGATTGTCTCACCGTCCCACATCTCCATCTCTTTGCGCTCAATCCTTGGTGGCGTCGCCGCGTCCGATGCGTTGCGGACCAATACACCCCACTTGACACCGATGGCCAGCGCCCGATGTAGGACAGGATGAAGGTGTACCACAGGTTTGGCGCTGAGGCCCTTTTCCAACATGGCGGCATAAGTGGCTTGGATATGCCGGGCGGTGAGAGATTGGACGGAAATATGGGCCAGCGGTGCGGCGTAGCGGTTGATAATCTGCCGGTATCCCTGGAAAGTTTTCGGCGTGACGTTAGAACTGTAGGTGTCCAGCCACGGGCCAGGAATTGGCCAACCGTCTCCCTTTGGCGGGTGATATAGCTGCCGTTCTCGATGGCCGACAGGCGCTCCCGTAAGGTTCGCTCGGCTTCACGGCGGCTGCCTTTGACCGTTTCGTTGACCTGCTTCGTCTGGCCGCTTTCGTCTGGCGGGCCGTAGTAGCGCAGTTGCCAAGATCCTGCTGATCGTTGGGTGACAGAACCGTTACCTTTGCTCCGTTGTTTCAGTGTTCCTCTCATTGATAATCTCCTCTGATTCAAATAATTGTAGGTTCAGCGATTTTTCTCGATCGCCCAGCCATTTCAGGAATCCTAAACGCCTTGCGATGGTCGTAATCTCTCCCATACCCTCGGCGGTAGGCATAGCTCCAACCATCTCCTCCTCTTTACTTAGCCTAGGTGCAGCCCTTTGCCAAGTCGGAATGAGGCCCCGCCTTACTGCCTCGCCGCTTCCTCGTTGCCGGGTCTTGAGGCAAGTCCAATATGATACTCCAACTTCCCTTGCCTCGTTGACAACTGGGATTCGATATTAGTTAGGGAATCGTTGAGCGTCCCTGAAGGGGATATCTCCACTGATTTCTCGATCCTAATTATCCGGGGCGGATTGTCTATGTCCTCTCGTATTAATTCGACATTGCCTATCCTCGGTACCCTGCCGAGTTGGCAGGCCAGTTCGTATGTTTCGTTAGGTGCCGACGACTCCCATGGTCTGTATTCAATAAACCCGACCAAGTATTCAATAATGATCGGCTGCTCAAACATTTCCCTCACAGTGTCCCGCCCGTCAAACATGTCACGACATAATAGGCGAGATCAATCGGAGCGTCTTCTAACACGGAAAATAGCTTCGCTGCCCACTTAGCTTCTCCAATCGTAAGCCGACTGCTTTCCGGAACATCCAGCAAGGAATTAGGGGGGAGCCTTACTATTCCCAATACGCAATATCGGTCTAACGACAACAAGAACGGGTAGGCTTCTGGGTCCCATTCCTCCGGGGAAGGGTTCCAAAAAGCAAATGGTGGGAAATAACCTGCCTACGTCATTCGCGTTTCAACAAAGATTAATCCGATGAATCATGACGAAATTCGTGTCGGGCTAGGTAGTTCGATGGAGTCTAGGAATCTGAACGTGGTGAGAAATTTTCTTATTCACGATACCAATGAAAATCAATATGAAGATTTGTTGAGCAGGGTGGGAGCTAGAGGCTTTTCAGTCCCCCAGTTTCTGGCATATCAACCTGACGGCATGATCCCTATATTTGAATCCTGGATCGACGACCTCGTCGCTGCGGCCCAAAGCGCTGCCGGCTAAGGACAATAAATGAATAAACCGGGAGCCAATTCAATGGCCAGTAATTTTCGATCGGTGCACCCTTACCCTGCTAAGATGGCGCCGGAAATAGCGCTGAAGGCAGTCCAGCTGCTGCCACCAGGCTCGGCAGTGTTGGATCCTATGTGCGGTGGGGGAACGGTATTAGAAGAAGCGGCCATTTTAGGCCATCATCCGATTGGGTTCGACATTGACCCGCTTGCAGTCTTAATTGCCAAGGTTGCGACGATGGTAGAGGTTCCTCAAAAGCTACATCAACGCGTAGAGAGGCTCCTAGATGACGCCCGATTATTACCAGGCCGAGGCAATATTCCAACATTGATCGTCGATGATCTAGCGTCCCAGGAGTTTGTTGACTTTTGGTTCGCAGAAAAACAGCAACAGCAACTCCGGAAGCTCGTTTACTCAATTGGGACCGGGCGCAGCAAATGGTTTCAAATAGCCAAGCTAGCCATTAGCAGAACAATCATCACAAAATCGGGAGGAGCATCCCTTGCTGCGGACACATCGCACAGCAGGCCACACCGGGTTAGGAAGGCAAACCAGTACGATGTTTATGAAGGTTTCGAGAAATCCATTCGCCACATCGAATCTGTGTTGCATCAGAGACCACGCCTCGAGAAATCACTTGTGTATCGTGGGGATGCACGCAATCTACGAAGAATGAATCGAGGTTCGGTTGATCTAGTGATAACATCCCCGCCGTATGTGAATGCGATTGATTACTTGAGGGGGCACCGTCTGTCGCTCGTTTGGTTAGGATATCCGTATGGTCCGCCAAGATTGTTACCTCATGTTTTGAGGCTCAGGGTTTGAGGTTACTTTCCGAGAATGTTACGAGAAATTCCGAACGACCGCAGATACTTACCGCCTCCAATGCCTGCCGGAGCTGGGGCCTTGGACAAGCGCATGCGGCGTGAGTCGGTTCTAACCTTTGTCAATGCGTGATTACCCCAGACGTCAAGGCTGGGGCGTTTTGAATTATGGATTGTCAATATTGTGGACACGATGTTGCTGCGATCGTTCCAGTAACAAATCATTGTTCAGGGTCAATTTGATTGCCTCTTCGTTTTTTTCTCGTTCATCATGATCTCAAACGAATGGGAACTCTACCTTGGTGTTTCGAATGAGAATTCGGACGCCCTCTCCTGGGCCTACAATATGTTGGGTGGCGCACACGACACCGACGAAGTGCTAGACCTTATCGTGAACGAGGCGCCAGGTTGCGTTTGCGCAGTCGCCACTGGTTTACTTTTCGATGGCAGGATAGTCTGGGAGCAGATCAATCGGCCCGGTGCCGTGACCAGATTCGATATATGTTGATAAATAAGCGATGTCGAGATCTTATTTTCAAAGAATGTTAGCGGTTCGTTTGATGGATCATTGATGCAACGAATTTCAACAAGTGATTCAGACCACTGATAATAGCCGGATTTCTTTTCTGATGGATCCCGAAGCTTGTTGAAATTCTTCCATCGTCGGCAACTGGCTGGATGAGTCATCCAGGCAATCAACTGCTACGGTGTAGAATTTCGTGAGGTTCGCCACAGAATTTAGTAACTCCGCCCCGGCGTCAAGGCTGAAGAGCATAGATCGCAAACGACTGTTCAGGTTCATCAGATGTAGCGCCCGCGACGCCACAATTTCTGGGCTAGTATAGATTATTGCGGGTCTGCCTTCCCGTATCGCTGCGACATATTGGACTGGGCTGTTGAATTCTTCTTCGAATTCATCGACGAATGACCTTGCCTGATCTACAACTCGTGCCCTTTCACCTCTCGCCCGCTCTTCTTGACGCGTTTGTTTGTCGGCTTCTCGCTGGTCAATCGTCCTGCGGGCTTCCCTGTACCAACTCGCTGTGGCGAGTAAGGCGCTTACTATGATTGCGGTGATTGCAACCCAATCGCTACCTTCCATTTGGCTCAATCCCCAAAGGTAATTTAAAGACCGTGCCGGAGAGTCTTAAATTAACGACAGAAAGCATTCCAAAGTTAGACTGATTGCCGATCGAAGCAGTCCTGCCGGATGACCAGCATCAAAGGCGCATTGAGGGACTTGACTCAGGAAATCCATCCAATCGCACAGGTGACTCTGCTGGCATTTGGGTTCGATTGATTAAACAGAGGCCCGACGAATGACGTCTCTGAACCGAAAATAATGGTCGCCCAGAATGAATCCTGCACTCTCTAGGAAGGCTAAAATCCCTTCAAGCTCTTCCTTCACGTTAAAAGCAATCTGCTTTAGTTCTTTTTCAATTCCGTCGTTTTCGACCTGGTTTGTTGATGTATTGCGCTTCGGGTAGATTTCACCCCAACTTACAAGTTGATTTTCAGCAGCCCTTTCATAGATGGAGATTTGGGTTAGCAGGTCCTCTGGGAGGTTCTTTAGGTCTTCTGAGGATATCGTCTTGCCTGACTGCCCGTAATTTGTCTCAACAATTTCCGTCGAAGTCCCCTCAATGGTCAGCCGGTGTTCTCTTGGATACGGCTCTTGCTGAGCCAATAAATCAACCATGTCATCTGCCACCCGGTTGATCAAATTGATCCCTCGTGAGGCGGCAGCGAAAGCAGCTAAGATTGTATGTTGTTCGGTCATTCTATTCCTGTAGCCCATTCGCATATGGCTGTGACCACTGCTCGATTCATATTACGGGAGCGATTGATATCTTGAGTCAAATCCAATGTGGATTAGTCAAGAATATGTGACAGCTTGATTCTTGTTGGCGTTTGACTAAGAGCCACGGTTTCTGCGAATTGAAATTAAAGTGTTGAGCAAACAATCATGGTCAGAATCATTGGGCGACCATCAATCAATCCTGTATCGGGCTGTCTTCCTTTCGGAATCACTCGACACTGACCTCTATCGGATCGGAGAGCGGTGTCAGGTTTCCCTCATCGTCAACTGCCGAGATACACCAGTAGTAATCCCCTACTTCTCCAACGTTGTCCCGGAGCATCTTCTCTCCTGCCAAATCCCGAACTAGCCGCTCTTGCGATACGTTATAGTAATAGCATACGACCGGTTGTTGATTCGGAATACCGGAGACTCGAGCGCGCCCTAGCGTCACTTGATTTGTGAAATGATCAGTGAGTGCGGCTGCAGCGGTGACCGAATCGACTTCAGCGTTGCCAAAAGCCATTTCGTAGTCAGCGCGATTAAAGATACCGATCACGTCATCAAGACGGCCGCCAGGAAGACTAGACAGGTCAACAATGCCAAACTCTACAGAACAACGGTCTTGCATTCTCGCTCGATAAAACCTTGGTTGCGTGTTCAAATTTCTTGTAGTGTTTACTTTCGGCAATGGACCGGTCCGTTGTTCTGTAGACGATGTAATAATCTAGAGCTGAATCTGGAATGTGCTGCCAGTAGAGGTATACGTCAGCGCCGTCCACTCTCCTTCGATGGATGCTGAGCTGCTCCGATGGCCGGGCGCGAGGGCAGTGCACCGGCTGAAAGACATCAGAGTATCCGCCAACTAAGCCCGTTTCTCCGACCGGTCGAACGCGATAGAAAAATCTCGACGTCGAATGTCCTGGCAGCGTTTGGTCAAAGTAGGAGACTCTGCCGTCACCGTCGATAATTGGCTCTATCGGGTCGGATGTGAGCCGGTCAAAAGCCCTTGAGTTTTCCGAATCGTTCGCCAATTCCCAGAGTTGAAATAGCGTCATATTCTCGTAATCATTTGGAGCTCTCCCAGTTCTGTCTTGGTCGATTACAACGACAACTTCCTCCGCGGCGCGGAACACGTGGTATCGGCTCGCAGTGTCAACCGGGTCCCACTTTAGCGTGTATCGTGACATCCGGTCGCTGCTAGCACGGTCTGCAGCGACTGAGGTTAAGTCCGATGGTGCATTGAATATTGGCCCGGCAGAAGTGCCCGTCGAAACCCAATGCACGATAGCCCTAGGCGAAACCGGCCCTTCGTTGGTTCCGTCAGAAGGGTCATCTACTGCCGTGACACCTACGGAAAAGCTTTTCCTAAGTTCATCACCTGGCACAATGTCGCCGATAACAAACTCTGGGATGGATATCGTAATTCGCGGGTAGAGCTGAACAGGGCCTACCATTGGGGAAAACTCTGCTCCGTCTTCCGTTCGAAATAGCTCTACACTAAATCGCATTGGCTGCCCCGGTACCGTTCGTGCGGCAAACTCGACGTTGCCCTGGAGTATCGTTGCCACCGTTACGTTTGTTTGGGTTGCAAATGGTTGTGCGTCTAAGAACACCATCCGTTCCCCGGGAAATCCGTCTATGGGAAGCACGTCGGTAATCTCAGCGTTCGAGGGCGCGGGACTGAATTCTAGTGAAAAGGGGTTGTTCGACCAGTTTCCGGCGGCGCGCCAATTGGATGTCAAAATACATCTGGTGCCGGACGTGACAATGTCCGGGATTCTAGCGACTTGAAGTTGGAGGGGCGCTCGGTTTATCTCGTTGTACACTTCATACGGGACGCCGAAAATCTGGACGGCTCCACCCACAAGTCCCTCCCCAGTGTCCCATTCAGCATTGTCCGGTTGTATTTGCACAACCGTATGAGAGGCAGTGTTTGAGGAAGATGTAATCTTACCAATAACGGGAGTGATTTGCCGATTGTCTAGATACATTTCGAATTTGCGCACACCTGGGTCCTTCGCGTGCTCTCCCGCTGTCCATGAGAATGTCACATCGAGTCCCGGGTCGCTCATTTGAGCGTGAAGGTCGACTGGTGAGGGAGGAATCGTAAATGAACGGACAGCAATGGGGTTGGTCGTTACCGGAGGTGTGATACGGCCGAACAGATCGACGCCGCGTACCTCATAGGTGTAGGCCCCGTTGAGGCCGACGTTTCCATCTTCACCTAAGTCGATCAATTGGTAATTTGGCGTGATGAGTTCTCCGTTTTCCTCGGAGTACCCGGCAAAGATGTCTCGTGGATGGATCTGGCCAGTGCTAGTTTCGGTACGATTAATGAGGTAGCGGACAGCGTGGTTCTGTACGGTACCAGGGGTACGAACGGGCAGGTCCCATCCGAGCCCTACACCGATAACACCGCTGGCATCTGTTCCTCCGGATGCAAGTTCCAATTTTCCATTTATAGGTACGGCCGTCAGATTCGAGGGTGGCGGAAACGCATCGGTCCCATTTAATTCCACATTGGTCAGCCACGCGTAGCCGTCGGTTGCATGGCCGGTAGTATGTGCTCGCATCAGATAACCGGATCGATGCCTTTCTTCGCCATCTACGAAATATAGACCGGCGGCCCGGGAAACGGACCGCAAAATGCTCATAGTTGCCAGGAGTTCGTGGGGGTTAATGAGCGCTCGAGATTCGTCGGGCACGACCGCATGGAGTTCTTCATCGATTTCAAATATTTGGTCTATGGGGGACTTGCCTTCCAGCGGGTTCGTCAGTTGGTGGATAACCCACTCGAAGTCCTCCAGCTGAACTCCACCATCATCCGGTCCTAGCGGCTCCACCCGCTCATCAATAGTCCCCTGGTCCTCGGGCAACTTCAGCTGCGCCAATGGTTCATTTTCAATCTGCGCCCAATCGTGCCAGAGTGAATTGCTGTTGACCCTCCGCTGTATGTACGGTGATATCAACTAGTTGTCCGAGACCCAACACCACAAATTGCAGGGCTTCTTTTCCCGCAGTGAGGTCCAAATCCAGGTTTTGGAATGCGGAGAGCAGCATACCCTTCTCCGAGGAATTGCCAGGTCTTGAAGCCATGAAGACAGTTTGAGGAGTGGAAATTGCCGGCCCGTGAATGTGCTCGAACGAACCCAAACTTGTTTCATAGGCCAGAGCAAATTGCTGCACTATATTTTGTTGAATTGCACCCGCACTGCGACGCCCTTGGACGAAAGGGATATTAACTGGTCTCTGTAGCTAAGTGATCCAGGTATGTCAGGCTGAATCGGATGGGATCCGCTTGCTCGCCACGCCGTAAAGTGATAGTAATCTCCGTTACCCATTTCGGCAAACCTAGCAGCTAAATGATCGAAGTAAGCTTTGCCGTCAACCAACGCCGTGACCTCGTTGTCAGAGGTATATCTGCCCCTGAACGAGTTTCGTCGCTGTCTACCATTTGACTATTCGGTAGGAACCAGTAATCGGGATTTGTGTTCGCCATTCTAATTCCCCTTGAGTGAAAGACGCCGAACTTTAGTATTGTCCCGCTGGCGCGGCTGGAGAAATCGTTTTGGGCACGAACCGTAACTTAGTTGCGCCAGATTACAATGTCGGTCCGACGGAAAATTGTTTCAATTGCCTAATCAGATTAGTAAGTGTACAAGAATTCGAAGGTGAATGCTAACCCATTGGGATCAAGCAGGGCAATCGAGTCTTAAATTATGAAACTTGAATAAAATCGTAGCCATTACTATGGAATTGGGGAGGGGTAGTGATTTTCGAGGCAACAGGCGCGCCTATTATGGAATCGGTAGCTGTGAAGGCCGCGGTGGGTTCGTTGCTATACATTAAGGTCGATTCGTCCCAAGTGCTTGTGATTCGGTGGACGTCGAGTTTCCTTCCGGGCCCATGACACGCTGTCACAAGAGGAATGCGAGCGGTTGCTCGCCATTTATACAGAGAATAAAAACATTCCAGGCGGGGATTTTTGTTAGAGAAACTAATAGGTAAGAAACCTCACCCGGTGCAGGCATCGCCTTCGGTGTTGCCATAGGAGCGGTCATTGGACCATTGACCGACAACGTTGGTTTGTGGATCGCTGTTGGTGTGCCAATCTTGATGGGAACCGCAGTAACTTCCCGTTCTGACAGTAAAGCTTCCGACGACTAGAGCCTGACCTTGACAACGCCCCATAGCAACCCAGAGCGTTCTGGAATAACCTGCTAGACAATCTCCAGCAGTTCGTTGAGGCAGAGTAGGATGCGCTAAGGGTCGACCCGTTGCCCCACAGTTTGTCAGCCTGGGACATCTGTTTGCTAACAATTTGCTAACGAACATAGCGCCAGCGGGCAACACATGCCAACTTGGCAGGCACAAAAAAGCCCCCATCCGGGGGCTAAGATGTTCTAATTTTATATCTGACAACCTAGAACAACAGCGCCGACCTCTTGAAACCGGCGCGAGTCGAGCGATAATGTGCACAGGATGTGCACGTTCGTTGCATGTTGCGCCGTGTTGTGGCATGGGTTTAGCTACGAAGCTTGGACGGGACGGCACCCAACACCACGCCTAGACACGTTTTATTAGCGACTCTTAATCAGTAGGTTCCCGGTTCGACCCCGGGGCGGGTCACCAGAAATTAAATTCTAAACGGCCCAGATTCATAAATTGGGCCATTTCGTTCTTACGTTGGCTACCGATTTTGCGTTGGCCGCCTATTGGCCACGATGAATGCGTTCTCGGTTATCTTGCTCCAGTCATGTTGGCGTCGTCGGACTATTTTATTTGGCGGCTCAAACTTTGAGAAGTTGGGGCACCTATAAGCAACGTTTACTATCTAGCGGATCCGCCCAGGTATTGTGTTAGCAAGTCTCGGCTGCGCAACACATTCCCCTCCGGGTCTTCATTGTTTCGGGACTCCAATACCATGCTGAATGGGTAATCTTTAAGCCTCTCCGACCAGCGGGAGAAATCCAGTTCTCCTAGCCCAATCTCCAAATGGTCACGCTTTCCGTTGGAGTCGTGAACGTGGATATGTCTGAGATAGGGCGAGAATACCTCGAAGGCCTCTGTGATCCCATCGGCTCGGTCCGCGTGTCCCATATCCAGCGTAATTTGCAAAGCAGAACTGTTTAGAGGTTCAACCAGCCCTAACAACTCCTTATAGTTCTGAATTACCTGCCCCGGGACATGATGCATATTCTCGACAGTAACCGCCACGCCCGTGTTTTGAGCTCTTGGGGTGATATCCGCGAAAAACTGCGCCAAAAACTTCATCGATTCCTGTCGCACGCTTTCTGTTGCCTGCGTGGGATCTACGCCGGGGCAATCTATGAGTCCCGGATGTACAACCACCACTTCAGCTCCGACATCCAAGGCCAATTCGAGGGTTTGATTGAGTTCATCAAAATGACGAGCCCGCCTGGTTGAATCGTGAGACGCGGGAGCCATGTCCCGGTGTAGGAAATGAATTGACAGAGCCACCCCATTAGCTTCAGCAAGGGAGCGGAATCGCTTTCGCCCCGCCTTGTCCATATTCTCGGGACTCAGCTCGCTGGTGCCAAACTCCAACCCATGAAATCGGTGCTGAACAGCGAATTCGAGTCCCCGAAGCGGCTCGTCTTCCATACCAAGTGCGAAGTTGGATAAAGCTATAGTCGGCAAATGACCTCCACAGCCTTGAAATATAGACAATATGATCCCAAATATAGCACAGAATCGCCCTTTTCGAGGCTTATATGAATCACCTATTCAGGCGGCCGCCCAAAAAGCTCGATCGCGAATTATAACCATCTTAGCAATGGGCCGAATTTGTTAACCGGATGAATATTGACCGGCGCATTATGGAGCCAGTTGTGGCTGCGGCCAAAGCAAGCGGCAACCACCAGCAGCTAACACAACCCTCAACCCTTCAAGAGGCGCATCGCCGGGTATATAAAAGGGTGCGATAGCCACGTATCTCTTGCATATGCCCACCCGCAGGGACGGTTGCGAGTAATGGTTAGTTCGAACAGAGCAACTAGGCTCATTGGAACCCGTCCAGCCGGTGGATTTTCAATTTAGCCAAACGAGGAGATTCATGCCGAAAACCATTAATAATTTTATGCCAGCAGACCTGGAATTCCAGATGTTCGTTCTCGACGAGCACGCCGACAAGCTTCTGGACGAAGGAAAAGACGTATTAAAACTTACCATAGGTGTTCCAGAGCTTCCAACACCAACAGCCGTGCTAGATCGCATTGTCGAAGTATTGGGCGATCCAAATTTCGTTCGTCGAGTCTTTCCTGAGGGGCTGCCGGAACTGCGCGAGGCTATCGCAACCCATTACAACACTAAATACCGGGCGGAAATCTCCAAAGACAACATCATTGTTAGTACCGGCACATCCCCCATATTCCGTAACATATTTCAGCTCGTGTCCGGCCAAGGACGGGAGATTCTGTTACCGCGCCCTTATTATGCGCTATATGTGTACTGCGCAACGTTGGCGAACGCCACTATCAAGTTCTACGACATTGACCCGGTATCGATGCGAGTTGACATGGATTCTTTCCGGAAAAACTTCTCGCCGGAAAAGACGGCGCTCGTCGTGGTAAATTCGCCGGGCAACCCGCTGGGCAACATCGTCAATCCCGATGAGTTGCGTCAAATCTATGAGATCATCGACCGCCAAGCTTACATTCTCAATGATGAAATTTACAACAATTGCCTTTTCTACGAGGATTTCCGGTCGCCTTTGGACATCCTACGAGAATACCAAGATACAACCATCGTAACCAACAGTTTCTCTAAAGGCTTCCGCATGTACACCAAGCGAGTTGGCTTTGCTATATTGCCGCTAGAGCTCCAGACCAATTTGAGAGTCATGCAGCAACACACATTATTGTGCACTGACCCCTGCTATCAATATGGCATGATCGCTGCCCTCGACGACGATGAAAGTCCGGCGGAGTTGGCGAGGATTTACAAAGCCCGGGCGGAGTACACGACCGCACAGTTGCAGAAAACCGGCTGCGAACCCATTGCTGCCGAGGGGGGTTTTTACGCTGTGCTTCGTTGCTCGGATTGGAACCAAGAGCACGGTTTCGCATCGTCCAAGGAACTAGCTCACGACATATTGAATAAAGCCCACGTCGCAGTAGTCCCGGGAACCGATTTCGGAATACCTCAGGACCTACGGTTGGCTTTCTGCAATGATCGGTACGATGAAGGCATTGATCGATTGAGGCGCTATTTCAGTTCTGAATTGTAAGACAAGTTGCCGAAAATCTTGTCTATGGAGTCACCGACGGTGGCGACTGTGTGTGCTAACAGGTCGCTAACGCTTCTAATTCATACCTACTTACATCCCGGTGATTCCGTATCCCCCGGTGGTTTATGCTCCCTGATGCAGGTGCGCCGGAGCAGGGGGAACTTTACTCATAATGAGAAGATTCGTAGCAACCCTTTTGATGAATCGAGTTCTTGGAGACGAGTTCTCATCTGTGAAAAAAGGGATTAACGGGATTCTTCACAATTCCGAGTCTCGAACATCCAAGTTGACATGGGAAGACCTGGCAAAGACCCATCAAGGAAATAGGAGGGGGAATGGTATCTGAAAATGGCGCTGACGAGGCTGCCCTTTTCGAGTCGTACAAAACTTTACACCACTTAGACATTGTGCTGGCAAAACAGATGCTGAAAGAAGCCAAAGACATCATGGACCAACTTGGGGTTCAATTTTTCCTTCGGCAGGGAACGTGTCTTGGCGCAGTCAGAGACCAGGATTTCATACCATGGGACGATGACCTCGATCTGGGCTGCGTGATCGGACTAAACGGGATCACCGAAGATATGATAGATCCTGTCTTCGATGCCTTCAGAGACCAAGGCTATTATGTCAACGTAGAAAGCAATGACCGATGGATTGCCGCAGGGATGATAAAGTCTTCACTGCGCGTAGACCTGACATTCTTTCGCATCATCGACGACAGCATTTTCCATTTTCCAATGATTTGGATGCCTACCCATTTGTTCTCCAACCTCAAAGAGATCGAGTTCATGGGTGGTAATTACCTGGTGCCGAACCCGCCTGAGGAATACCTGAGAACAAAGTATGGTCCGGACTGGATAACACCAAAGAAAGTCTACGAACAGGATGTTCTGGATCAGGTCATGAAGTCCCCGGATTCCAAAATCCCAACCAGCCAGGACCAGCCTTCTACAAAACTTCGAATTCTGGACCACCAAAATAAATTGGTCCGGGGCGCGGAGGTTAACGTTGTTGGTCTGGCTGAGACTTCTACCGACGACTATGGTTACGTTGAGTTTGGCTTACCTTACCAAGACATGTACATGCTCGTCATCAAGTTCGATGACCATAAGGAAATTCTTTACCAGGAGTTGATGACCCCGGGCTCGTCATATGTTTACAAAGCCAATCCCTCGATAAAAAACGGTCGGTTCATGGTGCTGACTGAAGAACCTGAGGCGGTCTGAGTTAGCTAGGTAAGTTGGAAGTGATTTAAGCTATTTTAGTCAACACCGCAGGTCAGAGGTGCGCCGACTGCCGAACCTCAGTACGTCGCCAACCCAACTGGGTAATTGGGCCAGAGAAACAGCGCTAATCGGCGGCGCAATACATCTGCTTTTCGTGGGAAGACTACGGTTTCGCTGCCACTAAGGAATCCTCCTCTCTCCGTAAAAAGCTTTCCCAATACTGCGCGGGAAAGCCAACCGGCTGCATACATTGCATTTTGACCCATGCCCAGTTCAGAGGTTTCTTTCTAAGATTCTGCGGATGATTTCGGTCGAAGATATACCGTTGGTGTAGGGCACTGTGCGAAGAATCCCCATCTCTTTGGGGACATTGTAGATATCGTCTAACTGATCTGCTGCATAATCATCCCCATGTACGACCAACTGGATGTGGTGTTGAATGATCCAGGCCCGGTCGAGTCTCCAAGGGGCATTGGGAAGCACTTGGTCTACATACTTGCAACCTTCAACCGAAGCGACCCGCTCTTCCATTGTTAGAATGGGCTTCTTCTTGCTCAGCTCAACAACATCATCTGAGACGATACCTGCAATTAGATAGGTCCCCATATCGCGGGCCTTTCTGAGGAATTCCATATGGCCGTAATGAAAAAGGTCCGCCACCATATCAACATACACTCGTGTCATTTCCAGATAGTATCACAGCGAAATTAGTTATCTAAATGATTTGGGGGCCAAATCCATGGCGCCGGGTTGCCTGCATAGACCAGCTGACCTTTGACCGGCGGACCTCACTCTACGGATGACTACCGAGGCTAATTCTTTATCTGGCAACCTAGAACAACAGAACCGGCCTCATTTTTTGGGACAGGCGAAGTCATCGGCAGTGAGCCCAGAATAAGCACGTTCGTTGCATGTTACGCCGTGTTGTGGCATAGTTTTAGCTGCAAATCGTGGATGGAATGGCATTCTGAGCCACGCCCAAACACCGTTCATTGATGATTCTAAATATTCCGATTCCCGGTGCGACCCGGGGCGGGTCACCAGAGTTTAGTCACGAAAAGAGGCCCCTGGCAATCAACCAGGGGCCTTCCCTTATCATCGCTAGAACGATTTATGGTGTGCATCCCATTATGCCACCGCAGCCATCACCGCTAATAAGGAGGTGACGGTGCTCCTAAAAACTGGGGCCTCCCTGTTTGAGCGGAGGGCGGCCTGAACAAACCACGGACGGGGCAGACCACGATCCTGTGTCACTCTAGAATTTGTCGCTTGTGTTACTTGAGGCACCATCAGCCGGGTTCTGAGCTTTAGAGAATGTTTTCACTACTCCTCGTTTTTGGCGGACTAGCCGGGTTCTTCACCACTTTTGTTTGCTGTGTGCTCGCATTAGTTTACGGTTCCGGTCTGTGGTGGAACGTCGCAGCTGCCGCGTTCGGGCTTTCGGTTGGGATGTTTTTGGCCTTTCTTGTGCACAAGGAGTAAGAGCTCCGGTTGAATTATTGCCGGGCTGCGGCAGGTGGAAATGAGGGTGAAAATGGATCAAAGAATGCTTTCAGACCACCAAGTACTGAAGGTGTCCCAACAAGTAGAGCCTCTCCAAGCGGTTACGGGAATCGAGACTGAGAACCGTTACCGTATTGTTGACCAGAACGGAGACCCTATCCTCTTTGCTTATGAGGAATCGGGATTCATGAGCAGGCAACTTCTAGGCGGCCACCGCCCAATTACCATGAATGTCATCGACAGGGAAGGTCAACTGCGCATGGTTGCCCGAAGGAAGCATTTCTGGTTCTTGTCCCATCTCGAGTTGCTTTATCCGGACGGTACCCCCTTGGGCAAAATGGAACAACGGTTCAACTTGTTTGGAAGGCGGTTTAACCTCACCGGTCTTCAGGGCGAGTCGGCAATGGTGCAAGGCCCAATGTTCCGGCCTCATACATTTTGGGTGAGACGAAACGGCGGAGACTTGGCCAAGATTACCAAAGAATGGGGCGGATTGGCACAGGAATTGGTCACGGTCGCCGATCATTTCACGATTGAGTTCTGTGGCCCTCAGGTAGAAGAACACCTTCGCTGGGCAATCATTGGCGCTGCCTTTGCTATTGACCTGGAGTATTTCGAGAATCGTGGCGGGCGTGGTGGTCTCAGGCCTGGTGTTTTAGGCGGTCACAGCTTCGATGCTGGCGGCTTCACCGGGAAGGGGTTTTGACACGTCGTCCATTTTGGAAATCCTTGACGATGGCAACAATGTTGATTCCCTCGCAAAAAGGCCTGTTTGAGATGAACCCTGGCGTGCGAAGGGGCCTGGAAGGGAGGAGGCCACGGGATGCCGGCTGCTGGCCTCACCGCACCATCTGCCGCGCTCAGGACAAGCGTGATCCCGTTGCGCTACCCCTTCCGTGGCTCAGGGCACCCGGTGGAAGCTGTGGAGCGGCGCCCTCATGCGGCCGTGACCGCAGGTACCGTCCCGACCGCCCGCTGAGCCGTGTTCTCCATCTCCACCAGGCGTGCATGGACCATCCGCTTGAAGTTGCACGCCAACGCCTTCAGGTAGACGGCAAGCCGCACCCGACGGCCCCCTCGCACCCGCAAGCGCCCAAGCCCGTGGGCGCGCTTCAGCTCGGAGTTCGTTCCCTCGATCCCGGCCCTTATGGCATACCGCTTGCGCCACTCCTCGGTGGCCTCGGCCCTCCGGCGCCGCTCGATGTTCACCTTCACCAGGTCCGCCTTGAGGACGTAGGCCCCCGCACGCCGGTCCAGCTTCACTGGGCAACGGGACCGCAAGGGGCAGGGCTCGCATGTTGTCCTGGCAAAGTGGACCTCTACCCGCTCCGGCGCATCCTCCAACTCGTGCTCCTCGATGGACGGGTGGCCGGCGGGGCACACCGTGGCCTGCTCCCCTGTGACGTCGATCTGAAAGTCCGCGGCGGTGAGCGGCGGTGGTCCGTCACCCTCTCCTTCGCGCGAGTTCCCCGGCGCCGACCCCGCCACCGGGCTCACCAGTTCCGTTCCCCGGCGCGAGGCTTCGAAGGCATTGCGGCCCGACCCATACGCCGTGTCGGCGAAGAGCTCGTCCGGTCGGACCTTCCGCTCCGCGAGCCCGTCAACGACCGGCACGCTCACGTCGGTGTCGCTCCCACTCGAGGGGGTCACCTCCACGTGGGTGATGAGCTGGGTGGCGTTCTCCTCGTGGCAGGTCTCCGCCACCTGCACCTCGTACCCCTTCCCCTTGTGGCCGCTGTAGGTCACATCCGGGTCGTGGGGCGATTGCAGCGAGTCGGCGGACACCTGCTTCGGGTCCTTCAAGGCCACGGGCACCTTGCATTCCCCAGCATCGTCGTCATCGTCCCTGGGGCGCCCGTCCCGGTGTTTGCCCACATGGCACTGCTCCCGCAGCAGCCGCTCCAGCAGCCGGTACTCCTCCAGCTGGGCAGCAGTCGTGCCATGGAACCGGTCCACCAGCCGGTAGAGGTCCCGGGCACAGACCGAAAGGCGTCGCCGACCCTCCCCCGTGCGGGCGTCCTCGTAGTGGGTCGCCTCGTCTTCTTCCTTCAAATAGCCCCCTAGGAGGCCCTCCGGAACCCCAGGGCGAAGCTCTGGGTGCTCCCAGCGCAAGGCCCGCAGGAACAACCGCATCGTCTCACAGAACAGGCCCAGCCGGGTGAGTGTGGCGATGTTGCTCATGATGTGGGTGGAGTCCAGCCGTTGCTTTCCGGTGCGTATGCCCAGCGCCTGGATGATCCGGTCCGTGGTCTCCTGGAAAGCCAGCCGGCCACCGTCGTGCTGCATCAGGCGAACTCGGAAGTTGTGGAGGGTCTTCTGGGGCAGGTGGGTCTCCTCGATGTCCAGCCGCAGGGCGTGGTGCCAGAGCAGGTTGAACTCTAGTTGTTCCAGAGCTTCATCGTCGGTGAGGTTGAACATCTCTTTGAGGAGGTGGACCCCGAGGACGGTCTGCACCGCCCGGTTGGGACGGCCGTTGTCCACGCAGTACATGGGAGCAAAGCGCTCCTCGTCAATCAGGGGGAGCGCCTCGTTTCGGAAAACCTCGGCCCAACTTCTCTCCAGACGCTTAGCCTTCTTCGGCGTCACCAGGAACTGGGACTGCCAGAGGCTCTCTTGCGGGTCTCGTATTCGGAACATCCTCCCCTCCCTCGGCCAGGCGCTGCCCCAACGCCCTTTCCCCACATTATCCTCCCATTGCCCCCGGAGGACGAGGGGTTTTTACGAGGGAATCAATGTTATGTGAAGCGTTTTTTGAAGAACTCCGGATAGCCTACGGTCCCACGTAGACCGAAATTACCGGCACCTAAAAGGAGGGGAAATGCCCGCTGAACTCGATGCTTGGTTAGCACTGGCTATCGAAGAAGCCATTGAGCCTGAATTGCCCATCTGTGACCCGCACCATCACCTCTGGGACCGTAGTGGGGACCGGTACCTGATAGATGAAGTCACGGCCGATTTCGGCGGAGGGCATAAAGTCGTCCAGACCGTGTTCGTTGAAGTAGACGCCATGTACCGCGCCGCCGGACCCGCAGAAATGCGCCCCGTCGGAGAAACCGAGTTTGTGCGGGGCATCGGCGCTCAGAGCGAGAGCGGCCTCTACGGTCAAACACGGGTGGCCGCTGGCATCGTGGGTTACGCCGACCTGACCTTGGGAGAGGCGATCGGACCTGTGTTGGAGGCCCACGACGCAGCCAGCAGCGGTCGTTTTCGCGGTATCCGGCATAGCTGCATCTGGGACGCAAGTTCCGATTTGGGGACCGCACGGTTCGCACCCCAAGGCCTTATGGCGGACGCAAAGTTCCGCCAGGGTTTTGAAGTGCTGCAACGCCTAGGTTTTAGCTTCGACGCAATTGTCTATCACCATCAAATTTCCGAGCTGGCTGATTTGGCCAACGCCTTCCCCGACGCCGTAATCATTCTGAATCACATTGGCCGTCCTTTGGGGATCGGGCCTTACGCAGGCAAGCGAGATGAGGTGTTCAAAATATGGCAGCGGGAAATTACGGCTTTGGCCAAGTGCCCAAACGTCTATGTGAAGGTGGGCGGCCTGGGTAATACCGTCAGCGGCTTCGATTGGCACACCCGTCCCACACCGCCATCGTCCCAGGAATTGACCGACACTACCTCTCATTATTATCTACATACTATCGAGGCTTTCGGACCAGAACGCTGCATGTTTGAGAGCAACTTTCCTGTGGACAAGCGGTCATACTCCTATACTGCAGTGTGGAATTCGTTCAAACGTATGACTGCGGATTTCAGCGCCACCGAGCGTACAGACCTGTTCCACGACCCCGCCGCCAGAGCATACCGGTTGCCTGTTCTGTCCGACCAATAGCTGCAATGAGCGTCGGCTGACGCACCCAAAACATTTGCCGTAACTGATTGCCCTTATGCCCAGACGGCAGGCTGTTGCGCGCTTTTCATGGGCCGGTTATTCCACGCGTTTCCTGAGCAGATAGTTGCGCGCATTCCAAAGGCAGATCGCAGCGCATCTCAAGGGCAGATTTTTCCGCGCAATTCATCCGCGCAATTCAGTAAAAAATATGCGTGGCCGACAGGGAGGTTTTTAGGAAATTCCAACCTGGAAAATCAACAATACACCCGTCCGGATCCGGTTAGGGCGGTCAACCCACTATTGTTGGTATAACTTCTCCGCCAATTACCCCATATCTAACTGATTAGGGTGTAAACTGTGGAAATCCTGCGTGGGTGGAATTAAGCATGGTGTCCAGAGTCGCGGGGCATATCTTCGTCGGTCGTCAACAACAGATGGCCGAGCTTAATGCAACGCTAGAAACCCGGCTGATAAGCCCTGCTGTGACGGGATGGCGTGGAGGATAACCAGTGGACTGTAAGTCTGAGGCTAAGAGTGACCCAGTTGGCTGCGGCCAATATGAATTGGGTAGTAACGATGGGCGACCCTGGGGCTTGCTGGTCCGGTTTATCGTGAGAGGAGCCTGGAGCCGGAGATATCATCCCCATCTTGGTAGCCACCAGGGTCAGGTTGGCCACCGTGGCCGCCATGAGTAGTTGGAATCGGGTCTTGGCTCGGCCGAAGTAGCGAGATTGGCGGACCCCCAGTTGCACCAGCCGCGCCAGGCGATGCTCGGCCGCCTGGCGCAGCCTACGGTATTCAGCAAAGCCCTCACTCCGCTGGAAGTCCCGGGCTTGTTGCAAGAGCGCCTCTTGGGGATGCAGGGCTACGGTGCGTCCCGCCCCGTACCGCGCCGCCACGCACTGGGACCGCAGGGGGCATACGCCGCAGACCGCCGGGTCGAATTGGAAACTCCGGGCCAGGTAGGTCCGACCCAACCGGTTGGTCCGGGTGCCGAAGGTCCGCAGGGTGTGGGTAACATTACCGGCTGGGCAGGTGCAGGTTCCTGCCTCCAAGTCGATCTGGAAGTCCTCCTTGGGGAAGCAGGCCTTATTAGGGCGACCCGGCACCTTGGCTATTAGAGTCCGACCAGCATCGGCAAAGGCCTGCCGCGTCCCGCCATCCCCATAGGCCGCATCCCCGATAGTCTCCTCCACCGCTATGCCCGTGTTCTCCTCACTCTGCTCCACCAGTTCCAGGACTCCAGTGTTGTCACCGGCATTGCCGGGCAGGATGTCTACCGCGGTCACCAGTTGGGAATCGGTATCCACCACCACCGCAGCCTTATGTCCGTCGAAGCGTTTGCTGCTGCTTTTACGGCCGTGGCGCATCTCCGGGTCGTGTACCGAAGGGATGCGGTCCCGGCTTACCCCATCCTTCAGGGCTGGGCCATCCTCCTGGCGTTCCACATCCTGCAGTAACAGTTGCCCCAGCAACTCCGCCGCTTCCACTATACCCTGGCGCTGGGGGCTCTCCTCGGGGAACTGACCCTGGACCTGACGGGCCAGCTCCAACACCAGGTCGGCATCGGCTACTATCTTCTGCAGTAAGGCTTGCCGCTCTTTCTGGTTGTCCCAGTCAATCTCTGCCTCTCCCTTCACACTGGAGCCAAAGTAGAGTTCCAGACCGTGTCTCAAGGCCCATTCCTCGGGCCGCGTCCCATCCAGGTCCGAAAGCGCCCGCACTACCTGGACTATGCCGTCGGCCAGCAAGTTGTAGGTGTCCTTGACCGCCCCTCGGCCCAGAATGTAGGTGGTGTCTACCGCCACCTTCATCCGGCGTCCTTTCAGGTATCCGGTCTGCCGGGCGAATTGGAGGCTGCGCTGAAAGACGGCCCGCACCCGGTCGTGGAGGATCAGCTGGGCTCGAAACAGCTGCAGCGTGCTCTTGGCAAAGGGCCGGTCCTCCACCTCAATCCCCAACGCCACCTTCCACCGGATATCAAAATCCGCCCGCTGTTTGGCTTCGGCGTCGCTGACTTTGTCGTAGGCTTGCAACAACAGCGCAGTGGCCACCAGACTTGGGGGCACGCTATCCCGGCCATTGTCTGGGCAATATAGCTCGGCGAACTCTTCGTCTCGAAATAGCTGTCCCCGCAGGGAGGCCAGGAAGCCATAGAAGGAGCCCCGGCCCACATAGTCCAGGTACAGGTGATCCGCTTCCAGCAGCCCTCGTTGCGCCGACCGTACTCCCAGCATCCTCAACCTCCCACACCCATTTATTAAATCTCTTGCCCAGTATATCGGGACAGCCTAGGTCAGGGTACTTTTCGGCCGGAGTTCTAGACCAGGCTTTGTCCGGGCTGGGCCGCATCGTGATGCTAGCTGGCGAGCCCGGAATTGGCAAGACACGCATGGCCCAGGAGTTTGCTTCTCACGCCGAATCGCTGGGCGCTCAAACATTCTGGGGTTGGTGTCACGAGCAGGAAGGCGCTCCTCCGTATTGGCCCTGGGTTCAACCAATCCGTTCTTATATTCAGCGTAATGATGCCAAAACGCTGGGTGCCCAAATGGGTCAAGAGGCAGCCGACATCTTGGAGGTCATTCCCGAACTCCAAGACCACCTTCCAGGACTTGAGCTGCCGCCTGCCTTGGAACCCCAACAAGCCCGGTTCCGCTTGTTCGATTCCGTAGCCACGTTTCTGAAGAACGTTGCACGGTCCCAGCCTTTGGTGTTGGCGCTGGACGACTTGCAATGGGCAGACCAACCCTCTCTTTTATTGCTGGAGTTCTTGGCCCGGCAGATGCTCGATAGCCGCATCATGCTGGTTGGCATTTACCGTGATGTCGAGGTGACACCCACCCACCCTCTGTCCCAAACCTTGGCCCGACTGGCCCGTAGCGAGTCCTATCATAGGCAGACGCTAGACGGTCTAGCCCCAGAAGATGTTGGAGAATTGATCCGGGGTGTCAGCGACATTACGCCGGACCAGAAACTCATTCAAGCGATACACCGGCACACAGATGGTAACCCGTTTTTCATGACGGAGGTCATAAGGCTCCTAGGCGAGCGGCAGCAGTCAGCGGGTGAGCCGGTTGTTGATCGCATTGGAGAGTTGGAGATACCTCAAAACGTGCTGGAAGTAATCGCAGAGCGGATAAACCGGTTGTCTACGGAATGCGCCGGAGTTCTCACCACAGCAGCGGTGATCGGTCGTCAATTCGACTTCAAGCTGCTGGGCCGGTTGAGCGAGAGTTTCAGCGAGACCCAGTTACTGGAGTTGGTCGACGAGGCTCTGGACGCCCACATCATTCAGGAACCGCCAGCCCAGCCGGACAGATATATGTTCAGCCACGCCTTGGTCCAACAGACTTTGTTAGAGGGGCTTTCCACCAGCCGTAAAGTAAGGTTGCACGGTCTAGTTGGCGAAGCTCTGGAGGCTGTCTATGGAGACCGCACAAAGGATCACGCCGCCGAATTAGCGCACCATTTCTCTGAAGCGTCACCAGTATACGGGAAAGAGAAACTCGTGCATTACTCGCAAGTTGCCTGAGAGCAATCCCTGGCAACCTATGCCCACGAAGAGGCTATGGTGCACTTCGGCAGGGGGTTAGCCGCCAAAGGTGTGGATTCCGGGGGGCCAGAGCCTGCGCCGGATGAAGAATCCGCAGCAATGCTTTTCGGATTCGCTCAAGCTCAGGCTGCGACTTCTCGGTACTTTGTCGACGGTTATACAGACGCAGTCCACAATCTCAGGCGAGCGTTTGATTACTATCGGCACAATGACCGGATAGAACAGGCATTAGCAGTGGCCATGTGCCCTATCCGGCCTGGGGCAGGCTACCAAATAGGGCTGAATAGTCTGGTGGAACCAGCCGTAAAACTGGCGCCGCCGGGATCTGCAACATTGGCGCGGCTGTTATCTATCTTCGGGCGAGTAATGGGCTTCGAAGAGGGTAGGTATGACCGGGCTGAAGAGGCGTTCGATAAAGCTTTGGCAATAGCCAAACAGCTAGGCGACACTGCATTAGAGATGTCGATTCTGGCCAATGCGGCCAACGTTCAATATTTTCACCACCAGCTCCCTAAAGCATTACGGTCCAGTCTCCGGTCCATCGAATTAGCGAGCCACGTCGATGACCCCCGTAGTGAATTGGCCGCTCGGTACATCGCCACCAATTGCTTATTGTGGGGAGGGAAACTGGAGGACGCAACCAAGCAGGCGGCAGCGATGGTGCCCCAAGCGGAGCGAATCCGCGACCATCTATGGTTTTTCATAGCCAATTGGAATTGTGAACGCACGTTCAGTGCTAGGGGGCATGGGAGGACGCCCGCAACTTCGGCGATAAGTCGCTTTCGATGGGCGCGAACGCTCCTGCCTTGTGCACCAGGATATATCTCGAGTATCAATCCGGAGAATTTGCTCAAGGCAGGAAATTTCTGGAACAACTTCGAATGCAAGCCCTAGAAAGCCCGGATTGGCCACTATTTGAGTACGCCTCGGTGGCTTTCAGTATTCCGTTGGTTGCCCGCCTCACGGGTGAAACTCGTGGGTTTGAGGAAGCCGAAGCCGCGGCAGAGCAACTAATTTCCTCTTCAAAGGCTAACCCAGTGTATAGGTTGACCGCTCAGTTAGGCTTGGCGATGATGGCTGTCATAAAAGGGGACAAACCCACCTGCCAGAAGCTCTACGACCAACTCTTGCGCAATGTGGGAAAAGGTTACTTGATCGGGCTCGTGGTGGATCGAATCTTGGGGCAACTGACTAACGCCGTGGACGAACCGAACAAAGCCGCCCAGCACTTCGAATTCGCGTTGGCGTTTTGCCGCAAGGGAGGATTTCTGCCGGAGTTGGGTTGGACCTGCCACGATTACGCCGAATCATTACTTCAGAATTTCAACCCGGAACATCGCAATGGCAGTACTCGAACCGAACCCAACCATCCACCCGCCGGTCACCGTAACACCGCCAAACCCCAAGAACTGCTGCGGGAAGCTATGGACATAGCGACCAAGCTAGGCATGCCCCCGTTGATGAAGCGAATTGCGGCCCTTCAGGAATCTGCGGCTGCCAGGCCTCAAACTGCGCCCGCATTCCCCAACCGTCTTACCCGAAGAGAAGTTGAAGTGCTTTTGCAAATCTCCCAGGGTAAGACCAACCGGGAGATCGCCGGAGAACTGATTCTCAGCGAGCGCACCGTACAACGCCATATTGCTAATCTATACTCCAAGATCAAAGTGCGAAACCGAGCCGAAGCCACAACTTTCGCCCTGAGCCACCTGGCCCAGTCGACGCAAGACTCTCCCGCATAACAGGAATCGCCTTCCCTCCGAATTCCCCGTTTAGGTCCTTGTAAACCTATCTTTCCGAGCTTTTGGCCCAGCCCCTGTTCGCGTTTTTGTCCGAAACTTCATTATGGGCATATATGCCCACTCCAACCGCGACACTTCGCTTTAACGCCCTTCTCCAAAATGGGCATTTCAGCCGATGTTCGACTCCATCAGCCGGAGTATGTTCCATAGCGCGGAGTTCAGAGGACCTTCCACTGGGCCCGCGCCGCGGCGAAGCCGGCACCACCTATTTCCGCAGGGAGTGAACGGCGTGCCGCGGGTATTATACCCCCGGTCTATACCCGTGGAAGGAACCGTCGGGCCCAAACGGCCCCGAATTTTAAGGAGGTCGACTCATGGTAACTATACGGAAATCCTTGGTCATAACCCTTGTGGCTGCGGCACTTCTGATACCCCTGATTTTAGTCACAGCGGTTTTTGGCGACACCCACACAGAATAAATCTCATCAGTTTGCTGGCGACTACACTCTGGCCCTACCGGTTCTTTCTGGGCCGCCAGTAACTGAAAACGGCGTGACGACGATCGCGGGCACTATTGACGTAGAGACTAGAGGAACCCAGCTAGGTGCAGCAGCAGGACTCAAATTCACTTGCGCGCTGGGGGTCGGAGGAGCGCCCAATATCTGTGAAGGCTCCTACGTGTTCGATGGTACCCTTCGAGGTAGGATAGGCACCTATAAAGCTGTTACGAACCGTTGGACTTCCGGTGGCGATGAAGCCTTCGCAAGCGCACATTTCGTCCTGGTCCCAGGCAGCGGCACAGGAGACCTTTCGAACCTAGTCGAATTAGAAGTAACCGTCGCGCGCGATGAAGCAGTCGAGCGACGTGTCGGAGCTTACTGGGGGACTCTCCGGTTCGAGGGCGATGAATCACCTTCGATCACATATCAGATTGCTGGCGATTACACTCTATCCCTACCGGTTCTTTCCGGCCCACCAGTAACCGAGAATGGCGTGACGACCATTGCTGGCGTTACTGACGTAGAGACCAGAGGAAGCCAGATCGGTGTTGCACCCGGACTAGATTTCACTTGCGTGCTTGGTGTCGATGGAGCGCCCAATGTCTGTGAAAGCTCCTACGTTTTTGAGGGAAGCCTTCGGGGTAGGATAGGCACCTATAAAGCTGTCGCGGAAAGTTGGACATCGGGTGGCGATGCAGCCTTCGCAAGCGCTCATTTCGTCCTGGTTCCCGGCAGCGGCACCGGTGATCTATCGAACTTGGTTGAATTGGAAATAACCGTTCAGCGCGGCGAATCAGTGGAACGACGGGTCGGAGCCTACTGGGGGACGATCCGATTGGAGGGCGACTCATCACCGTCGAAGGTAGACGCAGACGGGATGATGATGGAGGAAGATTCGACGAAGGACCTTTCGAACTACAGCATAGGTGAGTTGTTCGAAATGGAGAAAACCGGAGACATAACAACCGACGAGCTGGCTGCTGAGTTGGAGCGCAGGAACCAGTAGTCTAACTAGCATCAGAATAGCCGGTAAGAATCGAAGAGGCTCGCAGATAAATCGGCGGGCCTCTTTATTCTTGCTGCTAGGCTCCGCAGTAAACCAGGCAAATCTTGTTCCGCGTAGAACCCTCGGGTGTTTCGCCCGCGTAGCGAATGTGGTCAAGCAGAGGTAGTTAGCACTATCACTAAATTCGACGTTTTATTCCAGCCACCAGTATTGATTCGGTCATGTCGTCCCACCGCCCTCCATCGGCGCTCATCACTCTCGGCGCATTGGACGTGTGCTTGTGCGGTCGGATATAATATCGTACTCACAGAGCACTCCTAATCCGGGTAACGGTTATACCCATCGGCACAACATTCGGGGACAAACTTGCCTCGCAAGTGGTGTCGGGCCACAGTATTCCAGCAAACAAGCTAAAGCTGGGACTATGATGCCGCTATTCAGGAGGGCATGCTAGGTCGAGCCCGCTATGGGGAAGTGTCGAAACTGGTAGACGAGCATGATTTAGGATCATGTGCTGAAAGGCGTCCGGGTTCGAGTCCCGGCTTCCCCACCAAAGCCAGATCAAGACTTGGTCTAGAATCTGACCGCAGGTTTGACCCCAGTTTCGAAATCCTTGACTTCCGTTGCGCCAAATGAATGATAATCATGGATCGGAAGTTAAACTTTGATCCGGTGATTAAAACACTATCTGATGGCTATCGATGCGTAGTTCGCTTTAGACTTTCATGACAGGATTTGGTTAGAGGCCAGACCACAACGAGTTTCCCACATCGCATTTCAAGGAGTGGTATATGCCCGAAATAGAAATTCTTCTGCCAGGCTTTTCCATCAACACGGACCAGGGAACCCTTGGTTTATGTACCGTGACTTTGATCCATGGCGACAAATTAACATTAGTTGATGTGGGCCACTTTGGTAGGCGCACCATGTTAGTGGAGACCCTACAAGCCCATAACTTAACGCCTGAAGATATCGGCAGGGTTATTCTGACCCACGCTCATTGGGACCACTCACAGAATACGGATTTATTTTCCAACGCTGAAATAGTGATTTCCAAACAAGAATTGGAATACAGCAGAAACCCGTGGGCCAACGATTTCGCAGTAGCGAAATACTTTGCCGATACGTTGTCACGTCACACCGTCACGGAAGTATCCGGTGAAACCGAATTGGAGAAAGGTATAGGAACCTTCGACACTCCCGGTCATACAGCTGGTCACCAAAGTGTTCTGGTAGAAACCGCTAATGGCGTAGTATGCCTTGGTGGTGACGCTATATCGGATGCAGGGGCACTGAAGCGAGGATTGCCGGCATTCGTGTTTTGGAGCGTGGATCAGGCACAGGCTAGCTTGAAAAAGATAGCGGCCTCTGCCTCAACTATATATCCGGGCCATGATCGCCCATTTAGCATTAACGGAGAAGAATTCGAGTATTTGGTAGATGCTCCTACAATAAAAGTTAGCGGGTTCTTAGACAGCACTCGAGATTTAGTTTCTGTGGAATTAGGACTGCCACCGCGGTTCGAACCGCGTATTAATCCGGACGCCAGATGATGTGTTTGCAAAATTAGTAACTAAGAAAGCCGCCAAAGTAGCACCTTGGTCAAATCTGCCAACATTTGGCCAGCCAAATCACTTAGGGTAAAAGGGACGCAGTCTGACAGGGTGAAACGACCAGCGTCGATGTTAGCAACAGAATTCAGTTCTGTTCTAAATGTCGCCGACACGTATTCGCTGGTGTCTCGGAGAAGATTCACCCTACTTAAACAGATCATTGGCGGCGGCGACACCAAATATTGCCAGTGTGATAGTGGCTGCACCAATCTTATTTGGGCGATTAGGTCCTTCCATTTTTCGGCCACGGTTTCTAGGACAGTCACCAGCGCTAACTAAACGAGCGCCTGCCTTGTCATTACGAGCAATAGTGAACTCCGAATGTTTGGCTGGATTAAGAGTGAGTACGTTCGAATATCCTCAACAACGGTCCAAAAGACCCCTCTGAATTGAATCCTGTCACAGTATCCGAGTCTGCCGGCCCCTTGGTATCAACCGCCCTCTCCACTTCCATGTTGCGCGCCCCGTATTGATTGGCCTGTTAATTGGCCTGGACTTAATTGATTCTCGCTGTCCAATACTCAGGTTTAGGCTATGTTTCGCCGCAATTCCTAGTGTAATCACACCTTTGCATGGAGGCACGTCACAGATAACAGCTATAGGGAGACATAGAATGTATCTAATGAATCAAGGAATTGCCACCGGACAGCACAGGCAATCCAGGGAGCGCCAACTTGAAAGAAACCAAGCAAATGACAGGTCTAATTGAAATGACCGGCTTAATTAATCAGCATACGAGCGAACTAGTAAGGAGTCAAACCTTGGTTGAGAAGCTGGTGGCAACCGGCATAATCGTGGCCATCGCCGCAGTGATTGTTCCCTTGATAATTCAGTTCTCGGGCAGCTCAGCTTAAAAAATTACTGGGCTACGCTTAAGCAACGAAGCCCAATTCGCACCCCCTCTTCACAGATTTGGACCGTCCCGGCCGGGTTTCCTGCGCCAAGCCGGGCGGTCTTGAATCAAACCTTAAAAAATTACTGGGCTACGCTTAAGCAACGGAGCCCAATTCGCACCCCCTCTTCACAGATTTGGACCGTCCCGGCGAGGTTCCTGCGCCAAGCCGGGCGGTCATGAATCAAACCTTAAAAAACTAGTGGGCGACGCTTAAGTAACGGAGCCTAATTACGCACCCCCTCTTCACAGATTTGGACCGTCCCGGCGAGGTTCCTGCGCCAAGCCGGGCGGTTCTTTTCATTTTTGCAATACATGTACTCGAACTTCGACAAGGCTTTTCCTTCGAAGCGGGACGGGACGTGCAACAATAACCAGTCTCGGGCGAATTGCGTGCACCACAAGCGTAGCGATCACGGGGTGAAAGGCGTCAGGATTCGTGTCTCGGCTTCTGCATCAAAGCAAAATCTAAACTTGGCCTAGAATCTGACCACAATTGGGATAAACTAAAAAGCCCCCTCAGAAAAGGGGGCTTTCCTCAGGGCCGAGCCCAGGATATATCTCGGGCCGACAAGTCACCAGCAAGAAGCTTTAAACGAACTCCCGTTCCGGCGTGGTGGTTGGGTAGATGGCCAAGACCCTAGCCGGTTTATCGGACTGGTTGGTGATGGTGTGCTTGACCCCTGCTGGGGCCAACAGCAAGTCGCCTGGTCCTAAAGTCCGGGTTTCATCTTCCAGAACCGCCTCAATGTTTCCCTCAACGACCAACATGGCTTCTTCGTAGTTGGGATGGACATGCAGCGCCAGTCCGGCTCCGGGGTCAATGCCAGCATTGACCACCGTCAGATTCTTTCCACCGTTGTCCTTCCCAACCAAGGTGTTGGACTGGGTGCCAGGGGTGGAGCTTCCAGCCTGGCTTTCATCTTTCATCACAAATGGCATGATAATCTCCCTTTGGGCGATCTATTTGCGTTAGGTGATTACTTGGAGTTGTTTGACTGAAAGTCCTCCGCAAAAAGCGGAATTGGGCCCATCACATCGTTGGCGAAAAAATGTCACATACCATGACGCTCTGCTTTGATCAATGCTGTTTTAGATCTCCTGTGGCACCTGGTTTTTCCGGCTACCTTCGGCTCTGCTCCATTCTTCGCGGAGCAACCCATAAAGGAGTGTATCCCACCAACGCTCCTTAAAATACTCATTTTGGCGCCAATGGCCTTCTTGTTGAAACCCTAATTTCTCCAGCACCTTGGCAGAAGCGACATTGTCCGCTAGGCACCAAGACGAGATGCGATGAAGTCCCAGCTCACGAAACCCGAATCAACCATTGCTAGAGCGGCTTCGGTGGCGTAGCCTCGGCCCCAAAAATCTGGGGCTAGCTCGTACCCAATATCGGCTTCCCAGTCATTGTCAGGCTTGCGCCGAATCCCGCAGTTGCCAATCAACCTCCCACCACCTCCCAGCGTGATGGCCAACTGGAATCTCCGTCGGGGAATATCCGTCTGTTGGTCTAGGAACATCCGGACGAATTTCCGAGCTTCAACGTCGGTGCACTCAGATTGAGGGTAGAAGCGGGCGTAGAGCGGCTCCGAGTGATAGTTGAAAACATCCAACCAATCATTCAGTTCAAATTCGCGGAGTTCAAGCCGTGGTATAGAAATACGCACTTTGAATCTCTAAACTGTTCCTACGGTTTATCTACGGACTGACTACGGATTGTCTGTTCCTGCACCCACCGTGGTTCGCTTACCGCATAGTTTTTCCTACATTGCCCGCAACGACGTCGGCTACATGTCGACCCGGATCCAAGTGCAGTCGCAGGACTGACCCGGTCTTCTCTGACCGCTTCGTGCGTCCAATATTCAAGAGTTACGACTAACCCCCGGTTATGCAGCTACAGCGGTTAAGACCACTCATTATTTGGCGGCCAGATATTGGAAGCGCCTCTCCCTGCGCCCTCTAAGCCTCCTTGCTCTCGCCAACCGTCACTTTCTCCACGAAACTTGAGGTAATGGGGAGATTTAGTATGGGCTTCGAATGCCGACTCGTCGTTGTAGACTTCGTAGACCCATACTTTATTGCCGTCGTTGGCGTCCTGGATCACATCAAAGCGGAGACACCCAGGCTCGTCTTTGACGGCACTACTGGCATTCACGATTAGCCCTTCGATGAACTGGTCCTTAAACCCATCCTTGATTTGCAGCGCAGCAACTATGATATACATTGCAACTCCTGTTCCACCGTGTATCTAGAATTGTTGTTGGGATTGAATCATTCGATTTGATCAGACTATAACCTACGCACCACAGTTTAGGGTAACGTCGAATCCACGCGCAAGCACATACGGTCGGTGGGACGCCATCAATGCAATTTTGACCACAACCACGATATCCATTAATGTATAATGTAGTTCGGTGCCAAGGTTCGGAGCGGATAGATTTGATTCCATTAATTCCACCGGTTACCACTGGGAATTAGCCTGGCGGCATTTACGGTCTTGAAGTAAAAAGTGGGGGGAGCGTGTCTCCTGTTCCACACCAGCCGCGATTATTGGGTAACGCTCCGGAGCGGCTTCCTACAGAGTACCGAGATCACGGTTTATTCCTATAATTGTTTCCCTTACGCCAGGGAAGTCTGTCGGCTGTATTAGAGGTCCGTTGGTTACGTTACAGTCCCATTGGTTGTATTAGAGGTCCATTGGCTGCATTAGAGGTCCATTGGCTGCATTAATGGAAGTAAGGGATCTGCGGACCCACTTTTTCACCGAATCCGGTGTGGTCAAAGCCGTGGATGGTGTTTCCTTCGAATTAGAAGCAGGTGAAACACTGGGGTTAGTGGGAGAAAGCGGCTGTGGTAAAAGCGTTAGCGCCCTTTCGGTAATGCGATTAATCCCCGACCCTCCCGGGAAAATCGTCGACGGCGAGATAATCTTCGAGGGCCAGGATATTCTGAAACTCGGAATGGACAATATGCGCCGCATCCGTGGCGCCAAGATTTCCATGGTCTTTCAAGAACCCATGACTTCGCTTAACCCGGTGCTTACGGTGGAACGGCAAATTACGGAGACTGTACAACTCCACAAGGGAGCCAGCCGGGAAGCGGCCCGTCGGGAGAGCATTGATCTGTTGTTCAAGGTCGGCATTCCAGACCCGGAGCACCGAATCAAACAATACCCCCATCAATTCAGCGGTGGGATGAGGCAGAGGGTCATGATAGCCATGGCAATCAGCTGCAATCCCCGCTTAATAATTGCCGACGAGCCAACCACTGCGCTTGACGTGACTATTCAAGCCCAGATTCTGGAGTTGATGAAGTCACTCACCACCGAATTCGGCGTAGCTCTTATTGTGATTACCCACAACTTGGGCGTCGTAGCTCGGTACGCCGACCGGGTTAACATTATGTACGCCGGGAAAATAATAGAACGAGGCGAAGCTCGGGAGATTTACTCCAACCCAAGACATCCCTATACCGTTGGATTGCTCAAGTCGGTCCCCAGATTGGACCGGCCAAGAAGGGAAAAACTGGAACCCATCGAAGGCCAGCCGCCCGACTTGGCAAATCTTCCACCAGGTTGTGCGTTTCGTGCACGGTGCCGTTGGGTAATCGACAAGTGCGCCACCGACGCACCGCCCTTGATGCAAACTGGCGATGGGCATTGGTCGGCCTGCTGGCAGTCCGATCTTCTCGGCGCTCACGCTTTGGCGGGCACTGTAGACATCAACCAAGCCAGCACAATACCAAACGGCGGACCGCAACCGGAAGCTAAGCTGCCATCAACGCCCCAACTTGATAACCCAGGACTTAATAACCCAGGATTTGATAATCCGCCTTCGGAGAGCAACTAGCAATGACAACGATGCCGGGTACGGACGCCCGAGGGAGCAACCCAACAGACGACAGGGAAATACTCATGGAGGTTA
The DNA here is from genome assembly GCA_963665155.2 of Dehalococcoidia bacterium. Classification (GTDB taxonomy): domain Bacteria; phylum Chloroflexota; class Dehalococcoidia; order Lucifugimonadales; family UBA3495; genus UBA1141. Next base: position 2,040,097 of record OY761986.2, read on the forward strand.
AAAACCTGAAGATGTATTTCCCCGTAACGTCGGGGTTGTTTTTCCAACGCACGGTGGCCCACATTAAGGCCGTCGACGACATTAGTTTTTTCGTGCGCAAGGGTGAGACGTTGGGTTTGGTGGGTGAGAGCGGTTGCGGGAAAACCACGACCGGAAGGTGCATCCTACAGCTTTATCGACCTACTGAGGGTCAAATCATCTTCGAAGGCCAGGAATTAACGACCCTTGGCTCCAAGGAAATGCGGCGAATGCGGCGGGAGATGCAAGTCATCTTCCAAGACCCGTATAGCTCTCTTAACCCAAGAATGACTGCTGGGAACATCATCGGGGAGCCGTTGATGGTCCACAAATTGGTAGCCAACAAAGCCGAATACCGGGAACGGGTGGCGGACCTGCTTCAAAACGTGGGATTGAATCCGTACATGGCTGACCGGTTCCCCCACGAGTTCAGCGGAGGGCAACGCCAGCGGATTGGGGTTGCGCGGGCGCTGTCCGTGGAGCCAAAATTCATCGTTGCGGATGAACCGGTGTCGGCTTTGGACGTTTCCATTCAAGCTCAGATTATCAACCTGCTTGAAGATTTACAGGAGCGCTATAACCTTACCTATCTGTTTATCGCCCACGACCTTTCCGTGGTCCGCCACATCTCCGACCGGGTCGGGGTCATGTACCTGGGACACATAGTAGAATTAGCCGACCGCAACGAAATTTACGTCGATCCGGTACATCCATATACGAAGGCGCTCCTTTCCGCTGTGCCGATTCCCGATCCGGTGGCGGACGCTCAAAGAGAGCGGGTGGTCCTAACCGGGGAGGTGCCAAGCCCGCTGAACCCGCCCTCGGGCTGTGTTTTCCATCCCCGCTGCCCTATCGCAACCGCAGATTGCGCTCGCATCAATCCGGAACTGCGACAAGTCAGCGAAAAACACTGGGCCGCATGCATTCACGCGCCCGGTTACGGGCCAAAGGTTAATGGTAAAGGTTAATGCCAAAGGTTAATGCCAAAGGTTAATGCCAAAGGTTAATGCCAAAGGGTTAATGCCAAAGGTTAATGCCAAAGGTTAATGCCAAAGGTTAATGCCAAAGGTTAATGCCAAAGGGTTAATGCCAAAGGGTTAATGCCAAAGGTTAATGCCAAAGGTTAATGTCAAAGGTTAATGTAAAAGGTTAATGCCAAAGGTTAATGTCAAAGGTTAATGCCAAAGGTTAATGCCAAAGGTAATATGCAACTAGCATCCATACGTAATTTCTGTATCATCGCCCACATAGATCACGGCAAGTCGACATTGGCCGACCGATTTTTAGAAATCACCGGCACCGTCCGCCCTCAAGACATGATGGCCCAATTCATGGACCAGATGGAACTGGAGCGGGAACGGGGCATTACCATCAAGGGCATTACCATCAAGGGTAAAGCGGTCACCATGACCCATAAAACTCCCGATGGTGAAATTTATCAGTTGAACCTGATAGACACGCCCGGCCATGTGGATTTCAGCTACGAAGTTTCCAGAGCCCTTGCTGCTTGCGAGGGGGCTATTTTGGTGGTGGACGCCAGCCAAGGCATCGAGGCCCAGACCATCGCCAACATTATGCTGGCAATGGAACACGACCTAGAAATCATACCCGTGGTCAATAAAATAGACCTTCCTCAAGCAGAGCCGGAGCGGGTTGCTTTCGAGTTGCAACAGGTGTTTGGGTTCAAACCCGAGGAAATCCTCTTCGTGTCGGCCAAAGATGGGAGCGGAGCCATGGAGATATTGAACTCCGTGGTGGAACGCATCCCGGCTCCGCAGGGGGAGACGGAAGCATCGGCCCGGGCTTTAATCTTCGACTCCTTGTACAACCCCTATAAAGGCATCATTGCCCACGTACGCGTACGGGACGGTAGGCTCTCTCAGCACGACCGAATCCAAGTGATGTCTTCCGGGAAGGTGACCGAGTTGGTCGAGGTGGGCGTGTTTTCCCCCTTTCCGACGCCGGTGGATGTATTGGAGTGCGGGCAGGTCGGCTACGTAGCCACCGGTTTTAAGGACGTGCGGGAGTGTACTGTCGGTGATACTCTGACCGACGACCGCCAACCGGCGTCCGAGCCGTTGACCGGATATGTGCCAATTAAGTCCATGGTGTTTGCCGGAATTTACCCGGCCGACGGTGAAGAGTACAACAACCTGCGCAACGCCTTGGAAAAGCTCCGGTTGAACGACGCTTCACTAACACTTGAGCCGGAAAATAGCGTGGCCCTTGGCTTTGGCTTTCGATGTGGGTTCTTGGGATTGATGCACATGGAAATCGTCCAGGAAAGGCTGGAGCGAGAGTACAACCTCGATATCATAGCCACCGCTCCCAGCGTCGCCTACCGGGTAATCTCGCCCACCGGCGAGGCTACGATGGTTGACAGCCCGGCGAAACTGCCGTCGCCCAATGCGATAAAGGAAATACAGGAGCCTATACTGAACCTGACTATTGTGGCTCCCAGCCGGCATGTGGGTGTGATTATGGAGTTAATGCACTCCCGCCGGTCCCAGTTCAAGCGAATGGAATATATTCAGGGCCTGCCGGGTCAAGGACTATCCGTCCAGGGCGCATCGGGGAAGGGCGCATCCAATGGTGAGGATTCTTCGGGGCAAACCAACGGTCACAATTCTGATGGCGGCCAAGACCGGGTGGTTATGGAATACACCATGCCCTTGGTCGAGTTGCTGGCGGACTTTTACAACCAACTCAAGTCCCGCACTCAAGGGTACGCATCCCTCGACTACACCCTAGAGGGCTACCATGCGGCCCCATTGGTAAAAGTGGACATTCTTATCAACCAACACCCGGTTGAAGCGCTTTGCATGATATTGCACCGGGACCTGGCAACCAGCCAAGGCCGTTTGGTGGTGGAAAAGCTGCGGCAGACGATTCCCAGGCAGATGTTTGAAGTCCCCATTCAAGCAGCCATTGGCAGCCGCATAATAGCCAGGGAAACCGTTCGGGCCATGCGAAAAGACGTGTTGGCCAAGTGCTACGGTGGCGACATTACGCGGAAACGCAAGCTGTTGGAGAAACAGAAGGAAGGCAAGAAACGCCTGAAAATGGTGGGCAGGGTCGAAATCCCTCAAGAAGCTTTTCTAACCTTGCTGAAGATCGGCGGCGAATAGATTCACCCTCTGGCGTCCCGCTCGATGCAAATTTGGCCACCTTTGGAGACGATGGGGAATAACCGTATTAACCTTGCTTTGGCGGTAACCCATAGCATTAGGCTGGGGCATACCAGAGGAGAACCCTGGGGCTTACATCCCCAATGCGTCTCGGATATCATTAATCTGAGCGAGATGCCCTGTCCAATGCCCTTCAAAGGCCCGGTCTAGCAATTCCTGGACCGTCCGCGTTTCATCTACCCCCCGCGACGGTATATGAAGCAGGGCGGACTTTCCATCGAGTTCTTCATCGGTTGCCGACTCGACTGCTGCATCCAGTTCGTCGATAAACGCCTCAATGTCAACCCGGACTTGATCAATATCGTAGGCCATCCGCTCCGGCGTCATGTTATCCAGGTCCGACCGGATTTCAAACTCGGCAATCTCCCCTGAAAGCATCCCTTTAACGATCTTGTGGATGCCCCCCATCGGCGTGTCCAGGATATGGTAGACAACTTGGCGAGGTGACCAAGCCGAAGGGTCCGCCTTCCAATCCAGGCAATAGTCCATCCCGTCTAGCAGTGCAACCAACTGGGACCGTATCCCGGAAATTTTCCGTTGGTTTTCGTCTCTTCGGCTGGTCAAGAATGCCTCGAAGTGACCCAAAAGATTTGGACATCAAAGCCCGAAGCCCACAACTTTAAACCCTTCATTTTCGCGTCCCTTGATTTTCCAGGCTGCGCAGCAGGGAAATAGCCGCATCGCGGGTATCGTCTCTGGCCAACGCAAATTCCATCCACGCTCTCAACAAGCCGATGGGCGTTCCCCCGTCGTAACGCGTCCCCATGAACTCGTAAGCGTACAATTCTTCTTGTTCCAACAGTAACAGCAGACCGTCAGTTAATTGTATTTCCCCTTTGGCGCCGGGCGGTGTGCGCTCCAGACAATCGAATATTTGGGGAGGCAGGATGTACCTACCGACGATCGACAGGTTTGAAGGGGCGTCCTCCCGCTTCGGTTTTTCCACCATTCCCCGAATCTTATGCAGGCGCTCTTCTTTGGCAACAGCGTCCACAACGCCGTAGTTCTGAACTGTTTCCCACGGCATCGGCTCCACGGCTATGACGCCAGCATTGTACCTCTGGCTGACTTCCACCATCTGGGCAACCACCCCGGGGGTATGAACTACGATATCGTCGGGCAAGATAACCACGAAGGGCTCGTCGCCCACGGCTTGTCGCGCTGTCAATACCGCATGGCCCAACCCCAGGGGTTGTTCCTGGATGACAAACGAAACTTCTGCAAAACTGGAAGCGTGGCGCACTTTTTCCAGAAGCTCCGGAGAGCCGGACAATCGTTGATCCAACGCCGGTTGCGGCTGGAAATAGGAGGCTATGGACTCTTTGCCGGGGGAAGTTACGATAATCACCTTCTGGATTCCTGCCTCAACGGCCTCTTCCACCACGTATTGAAGCATGGGTTTATCCAGTATAGGTAGGAGTTCCTTGGGGACCGATTTGGTCACCGGTAAGAACCGGGTACCCAATCCGGCAGCGGGTATAACAGCCTTTTTTATATCCATTTTATTTCTTCGTCAGTGCTGCGTACGGAAATTGCGGGGTTACAAGGATTTGGTTCGGAACCAGGCCAATTCTACCACCCGGCAATGGCCGGGACAAGAATCAGGGAACTGCCGGCCACACGGTGGTGGCCTTCACTCTAAAACCCATGCTCAATAATTGACATCCCCCTGCTCCTACGCCTACCATTATTAGCAGGCCGCGCTAGATGGGGAGCTAGCGGTGCCCTGCACTCGCAATCCGCTATAGCGAGGTTGAATTCCTGCCCCAGGCCCCGCCAATGGGCCTATGTTTTGAGCTCAAGGTATAGAAGGTTGGGTCCCACGCGGCGTAGACTTGTCAACCCCGCCAGGTCCGGAAGGAAGCAACGGTCAACAAGATACTGCGGGTGCCGTGGGAGCACCTGGCCGGAGTCTTGAATTCAGACACGCCCAGTGGTTGTCGTCGAAGGGAGGTGCGCGGTCTTAACCAAAATCATTATTTCTCCCATCTCCGGCCCAGGACCTGAATATTAGCTCCACAGCACGAAGCTCAGATGAACTATTAACCCGGCCTCGCAAAGCATTGGGCCAGCATTTCCTGGTTGACAGCCAGGTACTGGAAAGCATTTCCGCCGCCGCCGAACTGGGTGCTCAGGACTTGGTTCTGGAAATCGGACCCGGCACCGGCGTGCTGACCCGCCATCTAGTCTCTAGCGGCGCTCGCATTACCGCCATAGAGTTGGACCCCAATTTGGCATCCTCTCTGCCTAGCAGATTGGGCAACCCTTCCAATTTAACCGTGGTTGAAGGCGACGCCCGCACCCTGGATTTGAAAACCCTGCTAGGCCACGTTGCTGCCTACAAGGTAGTTGGCAACCTCCCATACTATGCGGCCAACCCGATTATCCGTCGTTTCCTTGAGTTAAAATTCCGTGAAGCTATAATCCAGCCCCGGATAATTGTGGCCACGCTGCAAGAAGAAGTAGCCCAAACCATAACCGCAGCACCAGGCAAGATGGGCTTACTCTCGGTGGCGGTCCAGTACTACGCCTCTGCGAAGTTGGTTTGCGTCGTACCGCCTGAGGCCTTCCGGCCACCGCCCAAAGTAACTTCGGCGGTCATCAGGCTGGACGTTAGAGATACACCTGCGGTGGACGTCGCCGACGAGCAAGGGTTCTTCGATCTAGTCCGCGCCGGCTTCTCATCGCCCCGCAAACAACTGCGAAACTCCTTGGCTCACGGTCTCGGCGTGACAACTGGAGTCACTGGCAGTCTGCTGTCGGAAGTTGGGGTGGACGGAAGCAGAAGGCCAGCCACCTTGAGCCTAATAGAATGGGCCAACGTCTACGATACATGGCGGAGTATGGCAGAGAAAGGCCCGCTTGATAGCTGACCCAAGCTCTACCCTTTATACTTTGCGGAGCATGATGGTTGGCATAGCCGGATGGAAATGAACCGCGGTCCATGCTGTCGAGCCGGGTTTGGCAGCCCAAAATGCCCGAATATCGTCGATTAAGAACGTTGAGTAATAAAGTTGGCTAAGACCGAAAGCCTGGCATTCGCCAAGCTAAACCTGACCCTGGAAATCATAGGTCGCAGAGAAGACGGTTACCACGAGATTAAGACCGTCCTTCAGACCATAAACCTGGCTGATCGTTTGGAGTTCTTCCCATCCAATAGATTGCAGGTGGAATGTGACGACACGTCTCTGAACGGTCAAGGGAACCTGGTGTGGAAGGCAGCACAGGACCTTGCTAAGGCCGGAGGTGTGGAACCCCGGGTCCGCATTGTGATCGAGAAACACATACCCATAAGCATGGGATTGGGCGGCGGCAGCAGCGATGCCGCTTGCGCTCTGGTTTCGCTAAACGAACTTTGGGGCTTAAATTTCAGCCAAGATGAATTATCGGAAATTGCCGGAGGCCTCGGCTCGGACGTGCCGTTTTTCTTGCGGGGCGGGACTGCGCTGGCTGAAGGCCGGGGAGAGCGCGTGACGCCCCTTCCGCCCTTGCCTCGCATGCCTGCGATTCTGATTTGCCCGGACTTTACTCTACATAACAAAACGGCCGCCATGTATTCAAGACTCACGCCCAAAAGCTTCAGCGACGGCGGGGTAACCCGAAGAATGATACAAATCCTCGACGGTGGACAATTCGTAGGAGATTCCGTAGGAGGATTAATCCATAACGCCTTTGAAGAAGTTGCTTGGTTGGCATTCCCCGATTTATCGCCGGTACGACAAACCCTGGACCAACTGGCGCCCGGCAGATTCCACCTATCGGGAGCAGGACCGGCGCTCTTCGCATTGCCATCCATGGAAACCGACGGCCAAGTTGTGGCCGATGCCTTGCGGCCTCTGGGCGTTGGGGTTTACCTTGTGCACACTGTGTCGCCAAAACCGGAACTCTCAAACGGCCCGTCAATCTATTCGAGGGAACCCGATGCTGGATAGAACATGATCGGAATTGATTCCATATCCATAGGTATTAACCCCAACTTGCTCGACTTCGGTGGCCTGGTTTTGTCCTGGCACGGATTTCTAACATTTGTGGCGGTAGCTACATCAGTATTTCTGGTAGTTCGCTGGGGGTCGCGAGAGGGCCTGAACGTAGACGCTATCTACTCGGTGGCTGTCTGGTGCATCGTAGGCGGGGTCATCGGCGCTCGGGTGCTGCACATCATCGACTTCTGGGGCGAAACCTACAGCCACGACCCCATTAGGTTGCTTTACGTCTGGCAAGGCGGCGTCACCATCTACGGAGCAATCTTAGGTGGGTTTGTCGGTGGAACCTCCTACATCACCATTCGCAATTCTGCCTGGTATCTCTCGCTTTGTGGCAGCTATTTGAAGTTTCTGGGGAAACCAAAAGCGGCACCGCTTCCGGGCGTTGGCCAACTAGCGGACTTAGCCGCACCGGCGATCCTGCTCTCCCAAGCAATTGGAAGGGTCGGCGATATTATAAACGGCGAGCACTTTGCGTCGGCTACAGGCCTGCCGTGGGGTATCCTGTACACCCACCCGAACAGTCCAGGATTTGGCCGGGCAGCTAGTCATCCCGCGGTGGCCTACGAGTTGCTGATGGACCTTGCGCTTCTGGCCCTTCTCTGGCCGTTGAGAAATCGAATCAGGCCCCAGGGAATGTTTTTCGCCCTGTATTTAGCGACCTATTCGCTGGGCCGCTTCTTGATAAGTTTCATGCGGGAAGAGTTCAACGACTACGGCGGATTGAACGAAGCCCAACTAATCGCTCTCGTGGTGATGGCCATCACGATTCCGCTCCTGGTTATCAAAGCCAGACCGATAAAACCGGGCGAGAGCCCGCCCCCAAGCCGGCCTAGGTCTGCTAGGAGAAGTGCGCGACGCGCCTAGAGGTCCAGCCACAGTGGTTGGCTTGGTAATGGAGGTAGGTCTGCTTCTGTTCGCCCTGACAAAGGTTACGCAAATTACCCTTTGCGATTCACATTGTTGAGGACCTTGGATAGACGTCGCCGGGCGGAGACCGTTTCGGAAATATTCGGTTAGGACATCACGCATTGGCTTCTCGAATCAACTCCACTCTGACACTCCGAATAAACTCATCTACCAATTCAATTAGTTGAGGAGTTTCTCTTGCTAGCTTGAAGCGTAGGGCCATGTGGGGTATTCCCCTACTGTCGTTTCTCGGGACTTGGCCAACCATCGCAAAGCCTTTTGGGCTTTCAATGGCTTGGCCCAAGTATTCCACCAATCGATTTTGGAGGTTGTCATACAGCACCTGTAAACGTCCAGATTCCTCTCCAGGCAAGCGGTCGAGCACCTCTCTTCACACCCCCTCCTCTCCATCCCTCAGCCAGCAGCGCAAAACCTTGCCCTCCACTTGTTGCCACGATAAATCACCGCCGCCCACCTGTTCAATTCGGAAACCTGTTCTTCGGTCGAACGGATCGAATTCGTCCATCTCGTGGGGATCAGGAACCCACATCGAATCCAATAATCGACTGATGTCTGGCACGGTACAAGAGTAGGCACCGCGTGGTGATGTTCGGGCTTTGGGCACTATCGGATTTGTCGTCTTTGGGTGGAGCCTACGGTATTGCTCATGAGCAGGCCGAAGTTCATTAACCAACTGCTCCCAACCTTGAACGATTTGTCCGTCGAGATATCCTAGTCCGAATCGGCGCAATGCGTCTCTGAGTCTTTCCGTGGTGCGCTGACTCGGGGCGTCGGTATCTTCAGGGAAAAATACCCCTCTCTAGCTGCTCCCAAACTCGTTGCGCCAATTCTATGTCAACCTTTCTTTCCGCCGTCGCAGCCTCCGCGAGAAATATTATTCCGTAATTGTCCCTTTCACTCTTGAGCCTCCCACGCTATCCATTTGTCAAGAGTTCTGAATTTCATGGCAGCGATGAACCCGTGTCCGTGAAGTCATTAACTACAACATTGAATCGATACTCAATTATCTCTTTTCTTTCTTCTTGCCTTCCGCATCTTCATCGGTATGAACGGTAATCCCTTTCACAAGCAGCCTCACAATTTCCTGTCTCTGAGGCTCGTGCAAGCCTTGATGGAGCCTATGCCGTAGCTGCTGAAGCAAGTCAAGGTCCAACGGTTTGTGAGAATTATCTTCGGCTGGTTTAACTAGTCGTTCTTCTACTGCTTTCTGTTCACGAGCTATCTCTGCCAATAGCGCGACCAACTCAGTATCGGATATGCGGTCTCGCGTGTTTAATTCGATTGTCTTCTTCCTGCGCTGCGCTAGAGCAACCATGGCGCTTTCCAGGGTCACTCGCTCGGCTTCGGCAATCGCGGTTGACGAGTCCATTTCGATTTCTTGGTCAAGTTCTTCCAGGATGTCCCCAGGATTGCGGAGGAACCGTTCAATGTCATCCCAAACAGCGGTGTCGATATCAGGGCCTCTAAGATCCAAAGCCCAGCACCGATCTTCTATAGGGCCACGGGCAGTCAGCCGTCCATTGCATCTATATCTAACGATCTTTCGGCTCCAAGAACCTGTGTGGGTGCGCCCGAAATCCGGGAGTGGATGACCGATTTCAGGAGGTAGTTTCGTTTGGTGTTTTTGGCGAACAGCCGGTTCCCTGTCAAGGTCACTTGTGCTGTATCCCAGATTTCTGGCGAAACCAAGGCCGGGACCTTTGCAACGATGATCTCCCGTCCTCCTTGCTTGGTGCTGCGGCGCCCGTACGGAAATTCACGCCGGTATACCGAGTTTCTGACCAAGTTCCTAATACGCCCAGGTCGCCACAACCCTTGGGTTCGTTCCTTTCGCTCGCCTACTATCACGAGCCTGCCGTCTTTAGCGTAACCGGTCGGGACCCCCAGGCTATTGGGATGGTCGGCAATCCTGCGGCAAGACCATCCGTCAATGGCCAGCCAGTGGTAAATCCATCCCACTAAGTCCGCTACAGTCCAGTCGCCCCAGATACTAACCAGAGGAAGAGCGCGGACCCTGGTGAAAGTAGTTGAGTTGCTCCTGCCCTTTAGATTTCGTCGCCAGCCGGTGACTTCATAAAAAGTGGGTAGCTTGGTGAGATAATCTGACTCGGTGAATTCCGCATCAAGTTGCGATATAAGCGAGTTAAGCGAGTTAAGCGAGTTAAGCGAGTTAAGCGAGTTAAGCGAGTTAAGCGAGTTAAGCGAGTTAAGCGAATAGTCTAATGGCTCCAGTGAATCCATCAACTGAGGGCGTAAAGACATGGGAATCTGCAGAATGTACACCGGATCCGACAACGAAACCCAAATTGAGAAGTTGCCTCTGTCGGCCCACCCCGAGTTGGGGGAATTGCAGACCGTGAAGGGCTTACAGATTCAACAGAATCAGGGTGGCCGCTTCTTGGATTTTCATCAACCTCCCAACAAAAGGTGGTTGATCACTCTCTCAGGAGAACTGGAGAGAAGGCTTGGCGATGGCACCGTGCACAAGTTCGGCCCCGGTGACGTTCGCCTGATCGAGGATGTGACCGGTCGCGGCCACGCCACTAGTTACGACACTGACCACGTCTCCGCTTTAATGCTGCTGCCTGACTAGGGGAGTGTCGATCATTTCTCTGTCTGCGCACGTCACTCATACTGGTATCCTCCAATGACACCGCTCATGGAGCATACCGGCCCGTATTCTATCGACAGGCGGGGGACAATTCTGGGAAGCTACCCGCTTTGAAGGGCCGCAATAGCCCGCCATACAGTTCGCTGGTGATCGGCAATTTCAACTTGCGCTCCGTACTCAACCAGATCGACGCGCACCGTAATCATGTCGCCGAGACGAAGATGGAAAGGAGCGGATTGACCAAGCAAGGCCATTGACGACATTCAAAGCTGCCACGCGAGAGGTGCGGCTTGAACCTGGAAAACATTGACCCGGCCATACACTATGCGCGAATAGTGTGGACGAATCACGAACGACATGGGAAATGTACTGTGGGTGCTGGCTAGATCGCGTGCGAGTCGGCGCGAGCCGCCCTACGATAAGACCCGGGAGCAGAATCAACCTCTCGCTTGAACGCGTCCTCTGATTGATAAACCAACCGATCCGCCATATCCCCAAGACTCAAAGCGGTACCGCGCAACCAACCTTGATTCCCTCGCAAAAAGGCCTGTTTGAGATGAACCCTGGCGTGCGAAGGGGCCTGGAAGGGAGGAGGCCACGGGATGCCGGCTGCTGGCCTCACCGCACCATCTGCCGCGCTCAGGACAAGCGGTGATCCCGTTGCGCTACCCCTTCGTGGCTCAGGGCACCCGGTGGAAGCTGTGGAGCGGCGCCCTCATGCGGCCGTGACCGCAGGTACCGTCCCGACCGCCCGCTGAGCCGTGTTCTCCATCTCCACCAGGCGTGCATGGACCATCCGCTTGAAGTTGCACGCCAACGCCTTCAGGTAGACGGCAAGCCGCACCCGACGGCCCCCTCGCACCCGCAAGCGCCCAAGCCCGTGGGCGCGCTTCAGCTCGGAGTTCGTTCCCTCGATACCAGCCCTTATGGCATACCGCTTGCGCCACTCCTCGGTGGCCTCGGCCCTCCGGCGCCGCTCGATGTTCACCTTCACCAGGTCCGCCTTGAGGACGTAGGCCCCCGCACGCCGGTCCAGCTTCACTGGGCAACGGGACCGCAAGGGGCAGGGCTCGCATGTTGTCCCGGCAAAGTGGACCTCTACCCGCTCCGGCGCATCCTCCAACTCGTGCTCCTCGATGGACGGGTGGCCGGCGGGGCACACCGTGGCCTGCTCCCCTGTGACGTCGATCTGAAAGTCCGCGGCGGTGAGCGGCGGTGGTCCGTCACCCTCTCCTTCGTGCGAGTTCCCCGGCGCCGACCCCGCCACCGGGCTCACCAGTTCCGTTCCCCGGCGCGAGGCTTCGAAGGCATTGCGGCCCGACCCATACGCCGTGTCGGCGAAGAGCTCGTCCGGTCGGACCTTCCGCTCCGCGAGCCCGTCAACGACCGGCACGCTCACGTCGGTGTCGCTCCCACTCGAGGGGGTCACCTCCACGTGGGTGATGAGCTGGGTGGCGTTCTCCTCGTGGCAGGTCTCCGCCACCTGCACCTCGTACCCCTTCCCCTTGTGGCCGCTGTAGGTCACATCCGGGTCGTGGGGCGATTGCAGCGAGTCGGCGGACACCTGCTTCGGGTCCTTCAAGGCCACGGGCACCTTGCATTCCCCAGCATCGTCGTCATCGTCCCTGGGGCGCCCGTCCCGGTGTTTGCCCACATGGCACTGCTCCCGCAGCAGCCGCTCCAGCAGCCGGTACTCCTCCAGCTGGGCAGCAGTCGTGCCATGGAACCGGTCCACCAGCCGGTAGAGGTCCCGGGCACAGACCGAAGGGATGTGGGGTGATGCCCGCATGGCGGCGCGGCGCTTGGCATGGGAGCGTTTGGCCCGTTCGTTACTGTCCTGCGTATCCTCAAGCCACCGCAGCAACTCGGTTGGCCCGAACCGTTCCCGGGGCAGCATTTCCCGCACCACCCGGTAGACCTGCGGCCTCGTGATCCGGGGCATCTTTTTCCCCCCAAGCCTGTTGCAGGCTCAGCAGAAAAGCTCCGCCCAGCAGGCACAGGGCCACGTGGTGATGCCAGCCAGCCCAGGTGCGGGTCTCGTACTCGTCCAGGCCTACGTCGCTTTTCTCCGTCTCAAACTCCGTTTCTATACGCCAACGGGAGCCTCCCACGTATGCCAGGGTCTCCAACGGGGTATCCTCCGGAGCATTGGACAGGTAGTAGCGGGGTTCGCTGCCGTCCCGGTTCCGGCGGTAGACGGCCCAGTGGATTTCGCCGGGCTTGCGCCTGCTGGTCGGTCGCACCCTCTGGGCGCTGAAAAGGTAGCTGCGTGGCCCCTGGCTTCCCTCGGCCACCGTAATCTCACGCCAGGCCTCCTCCGGCAACTCGTCGCTGCGCTGCTCCATGGTCCGGCGCTGACCGTCTCGCAGCCTGGGTTTGCGGGGACGCCCGAATCCCTGATACTCCGCACTGGTCCAGGCAGGCTCCGGCGGCCACACCGTAAAGCCGGACGGAACGTCCAGCACGTACCACATCCCCAAGGCCGCCAGGCCCTCCCGGAAGGACGGCGACATCCCGAAGGCGTCGTCCGCCGCGACCCATCCAGCCTTCAGGTGGCCCCGCTCCTGTGCCCGCCCCACCATCTCCAAGGCCAACTCCGTCTTGGACCGGTAGCCCTGCCTATCCTCCGGCACACCCGCCGCCTCACACCGGTCTTTGTCCGAGGTCCAACTCTCGGGCAGATACAGCCCCTTGTCCACCAATGCCCGTCCCAACGGGCTGACATAGGCCAGGAACATCCCCGCCTCGCAGTTGGCCACCTTCCCCAGCCTCCCGCAGTACTGCCGGGCCACTCCCACCGACTTCCTCCCCTGCTTGGGAAAGTCGCTGCCGTCCAGCACCCACACCCCTTCCGGATGCTCCAGCCGGGTTCCCAGGTACTCCTGCAGCCGTCCTATAATCACCTCATCGTCCCAGGGAGAATCGGTGAGAAACCGCTGCATCCCTCGGGCTGACCCCGGAACCGTCTCCGACAGGTTCTCAGCGTTGCGCCGCTCCCCAGACTGTACCAGCAGGGCCTGGAGATAATGACCGCTGTGCTCCCGCGTCTCCCGGCGGCCAAACAGCGGCGCGAAGTAAGCGTGAAAATCCCGAAATGACCCGTACACCTGCTCGAAAGCTGCCGCATCCACATCCCCACCTCACCTGCCTATTCCCTCTCCAGCTACACAGTCATCCTATCAAATTAACTGACGTTGTAATACTAGGAGGCCCTCCGGAACCCCAGGGCGAAGCTCTGGGTGCTCCCAGCGCAAGGCCCGCAGGAACAACCGCATCGTCTCACAGAACAGGCCCAGCCGGGTGAGTGTGGCGATGTTGCTCATGATGTGGGTGGAGTCCAGCCGTTGCTTTCCGGTGCGTATGCCCAGCGCCTGGATGATCCGGTCCGTGGTCTCCTGGAAAGCCAGCCGGCCACCGTCGTGCTGCATCAGGCGAACTCGGAAGTTGTGGAGGGTCTTCTGGGGCAGGTGGGTCTCCTCGATGTCCAGCCGCAGGGCGTGGTGCCAGAGCAGGTTGAACTCTAGTTGTTCCAGAGCTTCATCGTCGGTGAGGTTGAACATCTCTTTGAGGAGGTGGACCCCGAGGACGGTCTGCACCGCCCGGTTGGGACGGCCGTTGTCCACGCAGTACATGGGAGCAAAGCGCTCCTCGTCAATCAGGGGGAGCGCCTCGTTTCGGAAAACCTCGGCCCAACTTCTCTCCAGACGCTTAGCCTTCTTCGGCGTCACCAGGAACTGGGACTGCCAGAGGCTCTCTTGCGGGTCTCGTATTCGGAACATCCTCCCCTCCCTCGGCCAGGCGCTGCCCCAACGCCCTTTCCCCAAATTATCCTCCCATTGCCCCCGGAGGACGAGGGGTTTTTACGAGGGAATCAAGCTTGACTCCGTGCTGCGCCAGCAGTCCGGCGAAGGCCTCGCTGGTGAACTGGCTCCCCCTTCGGCGAGCTCAGGACACGCTCTGGTCAGTGTTGAAGACCTCCGACGACTTCAGTCATAGGAATCTGATACGCTTCCTTCACGATCTAGGCATCGCGCTGAACTACCAAGATCATCCTATTCTTCAAGACAGGAACATCTTGAACCCAGAATGGGTCACCGGCGGAGTGTACAAAATCCTCAATTCTAACGAACTGTATCTGAAGCAAAGGCAGGCTCTGATTGACCAGAAGCACAACTAGCTATCCTTGGTTCGCCAGTGCACCTTGCTGGATATCAGCCGGGCCTCGCTGACTGGCAAACTCACCCTTAGGATCAGCGTTGAAGCCCCGCGGACGCAAATCGGAGACGTGGCCGGTCAACTTCTGGACCGCAGCTTCCCGGGGAAAGGGGTTCTCCATGTAGGCTAGGCCCTACGATAATCGTACGGTTAGTGATGTATATGAGCCTAAGACTTTGTACCAGAGTGTGCGTCCCTGCAGTGCGCCATAGGAGCACCCAGACTTGGTATTGGCCGCAACCTAGCCCGTCTACTAAGACTCAAACTACAAAGCTGGAAAGCGGTGGCAGCACCAGATGGATGCCGAGGCCACTCCAGTGCTCGGTAAGGCGTTGGGCTAGGACCGGCTCGATCCTCAGCAATCGCAACGCACGCCGGAGGGCTTCCAAATTATAAGCTCGGTCTCCCTGAACTTGGTCTGGTCTCCGGAGTGGACGTCCTCGCTGGCCCCGAATGGGCGGAATCACCTCCACCAAGGGCAGCAACTGGATCACATCATGCCGGTTACCCCCCGTCAAGATGGCGGCCATAGGAATCCCTTGGGCGTCGGTGATCAAGTGGTGCTTGCTCCCAGGCTTGCGCCGGTCAGTTGGATTGGGCCCAGTTTCTCCTCCTCCTCCGCCAACCGCCCGGATGGAGGCGCTACCCACCACGGCTCGAGACTAGTACTGCGTCCGCATATTTGACTAATTTCATAAAATGTATAATGTAGGCATTCTGGTAATTGCGGGGAGGTGTGGGGAATGCCTGCTAAACAATACCTTGTGAACTTGACCCAAGAGGAACGGGAGCACTTGTTGGAGATAACCCGGCGTGGCAAATCGTCGGCACGCAAGGTGAAGCGGTCCTTGATTTTGTGTAAAGGCCGATGAAGGTACTACCGACCAGCAGATTGCCGAAGCTGTTATGGTAGGTCCCTCCACGGTCAGCCGGGTGCGGCAGCGTTTCGTGGAAGGAGGGTTGGAACGTGCCCTCAATGACCGGCCACGGCCTGGAAAACGGCGCAAACTTGATGGGAAGCAAGAAGCCCACTTGGTGGCCGTGGCCTGTAGTTCGGCCCCCGCGGGGCACACCCCCTGGACCTTGCGATTGCTCGCCGACCAAGTGGTGAAGCTGGAATTCACCGACTCCATTTGCCGGGAGACGGTCCGGCAGGTACTGAAAAAAACGAACTTAAGCCGTGGACGAAGAAGGAATGGTGCATACCTGAGGTAAGCGCCGAATTCGTAGCTGCCATGGAGGACGTGCTGGACCTCTACGGGGAACCCTATGACCCTAAACGCCCCGTAGTCTGTTTCGACGAAACCTCCAAGCAGTTGGTAGCGGAAAAGAGGTCTCCCCTACCGGCCAAGGCGGGACGGCGGGAGCGATTTGATTACGAGTACAGGCGCAATGGAACCCGGAACCTGTTTATGTTGTGTGAGCCATTGGCGGGCTGGCGGCACCTGGCGGTGACCGAGCGTCGTACCATGAAAGACTTCGGTCATCAGATGCGCTGGTTGGTGGATACAGCTTACCCTGAAGTAGAGAGGATTAGAGTGGTGCTGGACAACCTGAACACCCATAGACCCGCCTCCCTGTACCAGGCCTTCGAGCCTAAAGAGGCCAGAGGGATAATCAGACGACTGGAGTTTCAGTATACTACCAAGCATGGAAGCTGGCTCAATATGGCAGAGATTGAGCGCAGCGTATTCGGCAAACAATGTTTGAATCGTCGCATTGGCGATGAAGAAGTCCTCAAACGGGAAATTGCCGCATTGGAATCCGAACGAAACCAGGCCGAGGCAACCATCGACTGGAGGTTCTCTACCGTGGACGCCCGATAAAAGCTTCAGCATATCTATCCGTCGGTTTCAACTGGATGAGGTACTAGTCAATCTGGTGGCCAGAAACATTTCATGAAGGTTTTGCCAAACTGCAACTTCCTGCCAGTCTCGAAGACGACGCCAACAGGTCATGCCCGAGAGACACCCCATCTCCTGGGGCAACATTTCCCAGGGAATGCCACTCTTCAGGACGAACAAGATACCGGTCAGCACCCGACGGTCCTGTAGCAGCTTCCGGCCAGGGTTGCGCCATAGCCTGGGCTTGGGTAGTGGCGGCAAGGGTTGGATCGGTTTCAATAATTCATCATCTACCAGTGGTTTCGCCATCATCATCCCCTCCTCACAAGGGGAAGATACGGCCGATGGGCCATTAGCGCCAAGATTAACTCAGTTCAATTTATTAGGAGTTCTTAGAATGAGGTGATCGCTCGGCAGGGCCGATTGGAAACCTTCGTATTGACCTAGAAGTCTGGCCGGAAAGCCATTGGCCGGGTTTCGCGCTACGCCAGGCAGACGTATTATAGTCTTATGTGGCATGATAGTATCTGTAATATAATACGGTTCAAGAACCCACTGTTACATCGATAATCGTCGCTAAGAAAACGACGACTTGGGGAGAATCGGGGTTTCCGTCCGAGTTTCTAGGTGAACATGGTCTCAAGAAGGGACTTAGTCTTGTCAGCTTGATTCGTATAAATATAGATTTCCTGTACGGAAGTGCTCCCTCTAATCGTGAGTTTCCAACCTCCTACAATCGGCAAAAATTTAATTATTCTTGGTCCTCTACTCTTGTCGACCCGCTTTATTACTCCCAAAGATATCTTGTTGACCTCAGACAATTTCTCCGCTGCTTCAACAATGGAAAAAGCTGCGTCTGTCAAACTTGTATGGCTGGTGGTAATTTTCCCGCCGCTCTTATGCTTTGGCAAGAATGAAGTCCTGTATTTAATACTTCGTTAGATGTGTTTGGAACGCCGTAGTTTAGAAGCCAAGATAACCTGCGGTGCCCCCCAACGCTGGGGGTGGGGCACACGTCTCATTGTCATCCTGCCGTAGCGCGAAACTGATTAGTGTCGATTTTCCTTCCCGTTGCATATGCCATCACCAGTACTCAAAGGGAGACTATGAAATCCCCCAACCCATTTCCAAATGGGGGTAGGGAGTATATGGAAATGATTGAGTTGGTGCGGGCCGAGATGTCCGATCGGCCCACACTATTGTTTCATAGTGTCCCGATGCGCACGCCCTGAGCGCAGCCACCGCACTTTATTCCCTTTAGGCTCACCTCAGATTGTTTAGTAGGGCTGCCTGGCGGCCAATTCGGGTGTCGCGCTCCAAAGCGAAGCGCTTCACCCCTTGGAAGATGGACTCGGGATCCAAATGAGCCTCAGCGATCACATCGGCCTCGGAGCCACCGGTCAGCCATTCATCGTGCCAGTCTGATGCCAAGGAGTACTCGTCCGTCAATGGACCGACGTGTTGCAACGGCCAGACTCGCCGAGTGCCTGTACTGATCACCATTAGGTCGTAATGGGCCTCGGGCGGCAGGACCAAGTTCTGGTAGTCCTCCGACTGACGGAGGAAAAGTTCTTCGCTTATGGCCGAAATTACTTTCACATTTAATCCTTTTTCCGCCATGCGGGGCAATACTGACAGCAGATTTACGGTTGAAGACGACCCCTGCACCACAATAAAGCCATGTTTGGGCTTGCCGGGTTCAAAATCTTTAATTACGTAAAAGCCCTTCGCCGCCGCTTTGAGGTCTGAATCTGCAAATTGGCTACGGTCGGCCACTGGGTTATCAGGCCTGGCCACCTCAAGAACAATCACACCGACCTTAGGGTCTCTAGCCGCAGTCGGGATTGCGGCGAAGTAGCCTGGCGCCACATCGTTATAATCCCAAAAGCTCAAATTAATTACTTGGCCTCTGGGAAATAATTTCCAAACTTGAGGAGAAAAAATACCGAAGTGGGTGCGAGCGTCAGCGGCCGTTTCTGGGCCTGAATGACCCGCCAAGATGTTTAACACCCCAACCCGGAAAGGGCTGTCCTGGTTTTGCTGGCTCCATACCCGGGCTGGAAGGTACATCAGCGGTGTAAAGGCTCCATATGAGCCACTGAGGGCCCAAAGTCCCACATGCTTAGTCGGGTCCAAAGACACGGATTGTCCCACCAATCCCACGGCCGTAGAGGCGTTACCGGCTTCTTGGATCACCGCTTTAAGCCGGGTCCCTGCCGGGTTTTCCACCGGGTCGTAATGGCCCCAAAATGACCCGCCTTCCACGTTTATGGAGTCTGCCAAGTCTGCTGCCAGGGTTATTAACCTGTTATCCGTGACATAATTAATCCACTTGATTATCTCGGATACGGCTCGGCGAGTGCCTCGGACCTTCCTTGGTTCTTCGAACAAAGTAATAGATACATCTTTTTCAGCTTCGGTGAACGAGTTCCGGACCGTTAGCTCTTGACGCTCAATCGGCAAATTGTCAACGTCCAGCCTAGAGTCCAAGAATGGGTCCGTCCTTCGGTCAATCCGCATAGGTAAATCGTCGGTAACCGATTCACCGATTTCCACCAACCGTTCGGCCAGCCAGTCACCCAGTTCGTATTTTTCCAGAACCGACATAGCAATATCAATATTTTGCTTGAATTGGATCAAGCGTTTCCTGGTGTCGGATACGGCGCCGTCCCTGATTCCTTGGAACTTGACCCCGAAACGCTGCTCGAAAGTCGCCGCCAATGCCTGGAAGTAATCGCCGTTCATGGTGAATGCGTAGGGATGACTTTGGTAGCTAACAATTTGTTCTCCGTAGCCGGGGATGTTTCCATTGTCCGCTCCGGGCCACCAACCTTTGACGGTACGACCGATGGCTATCATGGGCCTATGGTCCGTTGGGTCCCAATCCTCCATGATCTTGAGGGCAGCTACCACTTGATCGTAGTCGTTTCCGTTGTCTAATGTCATGACGTTCCAACCGTAAGAGGCCCATTGGTCCGGTATTTGGTAAGCGTCGAACTCCGGCTTGATCACGCTGCCCAACAATTCGTCATCGATGCCAGCGTTGTTATCCGAGAGAAGGATTCTCAAACGCTTTCCGACTTGTTGGGCCACCGCTTGGGTTTTCAACTCCTGGGAATGACCGGAGGTCATGGCGAATTCACCCTCTATGGCCAGAACCTTAAGGCTGTCAGGCGCTCCAATAATGTCCCAGAACGCGGCCTTGCCGGCGGCAGTTGCAATCCCGATCCCCGAGGGTCCCCCATTGACGTCATTCGTAACATCCGTGGTTTCCGAGTGGCCCGACAAAGACCGGATGCCCCGAATTTTGGCTTGGCTCATCAGAGGATGGTCTACAAGATTATTCTGTTGCAGCAAGGTCTGCAACGCCCCAGATCCCCTGCGGAAGCCCAACCCATCAATCGACAAAATTGCCAGTCTCGGGTCTACGTGACCTTACCCCGAAGTTAGTATCATTGGCTAGTAGAGTCCAGCCATAGAGCCAGCAAACTCTTTGGGCGTTTTACCCTTCAGGGAACTGTGGGGCCTGACCTCGTTGTAGTCCTGCCGCCAGTTCTCTATGATCTCCCTGGCATGCCTTACACTCATGAACCAGTTGATGTTCAAGCATTCGTCGCGTAGTCGGCCGTTGAAGCTCTCAGCAAAGGCGTTCTCTACCGGCTTGCCAGGACGTATAAAGCTTAACTTGATGCCCCTCCGATAGGCCCACTCATCCATGGCCTTGCTTGCGAACTCCGGGCCGTTGTCCACAGTGATCACCTCAGGTAGTCCCCGTGTCTCTTCCAGTCTCTCCAGGACTCCCACCACTCTGGCGCCTCCCAGAGAGGTATCTACCTCGATGGCTGGGCACTCCCGTGAATAGTCGTCCACTATGGCCAATGCCCGGAAGCGCCGACCGGTCACAGTGCTATCAGAGACAAAGTCCATGGACCACCTCTGATTAGGACGTACAGGAGATGGAATGGTCTCCCGGACCCCTGCCGCCCCTTTGCGCCTCCTCTTCTTCCTGAGCGCAAGCCCCTCTTCACTGTAGATGCGCTCTGTACGCTTGTGATTGATCACCAGGCCTTCTCTCTTCAGCATGATGTGCAACCTGGGACTGCCAAAGCGCTTCCTCTCCCATGCCAGCTCACGCATTCTGCGACGCAGGACAGCATCATCACCCTGCTTCGACTTGTACCGATAGACCGAGGGTGAGATACCAGTAAGCAGACAGGCCCTCCTCTCACTCAGCCCAAGACTCTCTATGGCATATGCCGCTGCCATCTTCCTCACCTTGGGCTTCAGAAGTTTTTTGCCAGCAACTCCTTCAGAGACCAGTTGTCCAACGCCTGCTGGGCCACAATCTGCTTCAGGCGCCGGTTCTCTTCCTCAACGGACCTTAGCCTCTTCAACTCGTTCAACGTCAGCCCGGCGTACTTGGCTTTCCACTTGTAGAAGGTGCCTTCGCTCATGCCGTGCCTGCGGCACAGCTCCCCTGTCTTGGCCCCTGCCTCTGCCTCGTTCAGGACCCCTATGATCTGCTCCTCTGTGTACCTCTTCCGTGCCATGAGCCCTCCTTACTATGTCCTATTTTACCCGGAGGACTCTCTTTGCCACTGTTTCTGTTTTCGGGGGTAAGGTCAGAAGCGAAGGCCTCCCAAATCAGGCCCGATTAGGTGGCTAGCCACGGTATAAGGGGTATAAGCCAAAGGGCCCCCGAAATGCCCGGTTTGGGCATAGTTGCCCAGTAGCACCAAAGTCATGGCCGTCAAAAATCCCAAGTCTTCGATTTGCTGCTTGCCGTAGTCTGGTAAAGAAACAGATTTACTGGTCGAAAGACTGGAGGAGGTAATGCTGTTGACATTCGCTGTAACCGGTGAGTGCATGTTTGCCATCGCTTTTTCTCCCTGGTGTTGATAATTTGGATTTTCCGATCGATTTCATGGTACCGCAATGAACTGGAAAGACGGGTACTTAACTCTGATCCTGATTGATTGGCGGCCATGTTGAGGGTAGAGGACAGACCCCCGCCGCCTAATGTTAGATATACGGAATAGATAGCCCCCATGGGTGGAACATAGAGTGTATCCTGTCAACGGTCGCAGAAGCGCAGTGCAGACCAATCGACCGCCACCCGGTGCGTGTCCAATACTGGACCCGAACATTCAGCACCGTGAAAGCTCCAAGCGTGTAATCGTCCCTCAGTAGATAAGAACTAACATCCCCTGTCCCTTGTTAGTTGCTCTGTAGCAAATAGAGAGTTCGCTCATTAGCCGATTTAAGATGCCGTTGGCCGCAGAGGTTAGTACAGCGGTGCCGCCGACAAGGTCATCAAAATTTCCGAACTGTCTTTGCACATGTCGGACTATAGCGAAATATTAAGGCGGAGAGAATGGCCTATTGTTGGACAAGTTGGATTGGGTTCCCGGTCCGATCACCCATACTATCCGCGGATATTGTTTGGACATGCATGCAGCATGTCCGACTGTAATATCTGAGCGAGCGAGACATACCCGTTGGATCTGAAGAGCTGGCCACCAACATAGCTCCAATCATGAACTACTGCATAGATCTTTTCGGCCCGGACCAGTGTATGTTCGAAAGCAACTTTCCGCCGGATAAGATGAGACCATTCCGTTTTCGATACCTCTGGTGTGACGGAACTGATGGGGCAGCCCCGAGTAATACCTGGCGCAGATGCTAGCCTCGTTCACTGTCATTGAGAGCCAGGTAAGACGGGTCAGAGTGCGGCGCGGCATCTGGGGGAGAATCCGGCACAATGACATGGACATCGACAGCTTGGCGCAACTCTGTTCGGCCGCCGATGAAGAGAATCGTCTGGGCTACTATAAGCGGATTGCCGATGTATGTCTCTTTGTTTCCAGCGTCTTCCAGGAGCACTCTTATTTTGGCCAAGGACTCGACCAATCCACCTTCCCCGCCTCGATACGCATGAGGAGGAGCATCGAGGACTATAAGTGGGAGGGGAAGCGTTTCTACAGTCTGGCAGAGGGTCACTCTGCTGCCAAACTGACCGGGTCGATTTGGCCATGATTGCCTCAATGAAGCTGACGGCAACTTCAGTTGAATCCACGGCACACTTCCCAACCCTTAAGTCAAGCAACGTATATCTGAAAGCCGGATGGAATCTTAGAGGGCGGTAGGGCGATTTGTAGGAATAAAATCGCGAGTCCGGAGCGGGTGCTAGCAGGGGTTAGTTAGCGCGTTCTTTCCTGACGTGTAATGAAAATTGCGCCGATTAGCATTAGTGCCGCCACAACCAACCACATATTATCAATGAACGGGAAGTCTATCTCGGAAATGGCAATCAGGACGCCGACGCCAATCAAACCCCACACGAATAAGTTGCGTCGGTGATGAGAAGCTTTGTCTTCAGGCGTGGTACTTCCCTGGTCGTTGGAAGGCACAAGTTCTTTAGCAATAGTGGGAGGCATCAATATCGCCAGTGCGGCATACCCAATTAGGCCAAGTGGTGCGCACAAAAACGATAAAACGACGAAGCCTACCCGGACCAGCGTGGGGTCGACGCCGAAATACTCGGCCATCCCACCTGCCACGCCGAAAAGCTTCTTATCGGTACTCTTGACCAAACGCTTTGGCACGCTTCGCCTCCGGATTTTCTATTTCTATTCTAATCTCGAATCAATATGATGTCATCCGCCATTGTGGCTATCTCGTGATCCTACCATCGAATGAGACTACCAGGTCAGTTCTACGGGTTGAGCAGCACCTTCCCAAAGAAGTCCCTGGAGTTCACTAGCCGATGGGCATCCGCGGCCTGGGACAGGTGCATAGCCCGGTGGATCACGGGTTTGAAAGTGCCGTTGAACACCATTTCCATTACGTTGAATACATGGTCAACATCCGGTGGCCCGATGGTGTAGTTACGTGCCCCACTTGCGGGCGGGACGATGCTCCGTTCATCACTAGCCGTCGAGTATGGCAGTGCCGCAGCAAGCATTCCAAGCGCCAATTCTCCGTCAAGGTTGGAACAATCTTCGAAGATAGCCCCATTGCCTTGGACAAATGGTTGGTTACAATCTGGATGATTGCCGGTGCCAAAAACGGCGTCAGTTCCTACGAGATCAGCCGGGCCATCGGCATCACCCAGAAGTCTGCATGGTTCATGCTTCACCGCATCCGCCTGGCCATGCAAGACGGCGATTTCACCGGCATGTCGGGCGTGGTCGAGGTTGACGAAACCTTCATCGGCAGCAAGGCCCGGAACATGCACAAGTCCAAGAGGGATGAAGTTATCAAGGGACGCGGCACCATCGGCAAGACTACCGTTATGGGACTACTGGAACGCCAAGGCCCCGATGGTTACAGTGCCGTAAAAGCCAAGGTTGTCGCAGACACTCGCCGAAGCACTTTGTCGCCAGAGGTCCGCAAGAATGTTCCACCGTCTATACCGACGCTCATAGCGAATATTTCGGACTGATTACTGACTACATTAACGAAGTGGTTGACCATGCTCAAGAATACGTCCGGGGCCGGGTCCACACCAACGGTATCGAGAACTTCTGGAGCCTCTTGAAACGAGCAATCAAGGGTACATACGTTAGCGTTGAACCCTTCCATTTGTTCCGGTATCTGGACGAAGAAACCTACCGGTACAACACCCTTGAAACCAACGACGCCAGCCGATTCAACGGTGTGATGAACGGCGTCAGGGGCAAACGGCTGACCTACAAACAACTTACGGGGTCGGTTACGGCATAAGCATAAGAAAGGGAGACACAAAAATGCAGAAAGACCACCCGCCACCGAATCAGGAGAATGAAACCCCGTTTCAGAAGTTTCAGCGTATCCTACGGCGGGCTGTCTCAGTTCCAAAAGCGGAAATTGACCGCCGTGAGGCAGTTTGGAAGCAGCAGCGGGATAAAGGACAACCTCGGCAGACTGATCAATTATAGATGCCGCCGATCAAAAGTTGGCGGTGGATTGTGTATTTCTTTGTGGTTGTCATCATCGTTGTCTTTATCTTTAAGTACATCGTGGCGATTTGATACCCACAACAGTGCGATAGGCATCAATATAGCTATCGTCGGCGGGATGCCTGCGAACCACCAAACGGTAGGAGATTGCAACATTGCAAAGATGAACAACTGGAGCAACATTCCTGCACCGACGTACGGTAGATATATCATGCAGCAAACAGTTCCAAGAGTACCCTTTGTGTTAAATCCAAAGCCGCCCTGGCTTCCCGTTGGCCTATTTCGTCAGTCCATGATTCTTGTGGGTGGGCTGCTTTCGTACCTAAGAATACTGCGGCTCTGCATTGTCGATGGGCGGCTTCCGATAGAATCCCTGTCTGATGCGCAATATTGACCATTTGCTCAACAGTTCTATCATCACGAACGTTTTTGATGATGAGCGCTTCCTGTATCGCGTGGCGGCATAAGACTGCTGAACCTCGTGGTGCATCAACTTCAAGGCAACGGACAGCCTCTTCAATATCTCGGATTAAGGACGGTGGAATGATTGTCGATTTAATTTGCTCCAAAAGCACGGGGTCACCGATAGCCCTAGCCGGTGACAATAAGACTCCGCCTTCACCTGGCCCAAACCGCATCCGCTCAGTCCCAGGTAAGTCTCCTATTTCTACATGGAACAACCCCTTGAATTCATAGCATCGGAGAGGGCCTACGTGATGGGAGAAAGTTCGTTGGTCTAAATGTTTCGTAGCTCCGCAATGAGGGCATTCAGGAAATGGCAAAACAAAATCCTCTATCAGTTTTTACATGCCATTGTAAAACTCCCCCCTTTTGATGAGTCAAATATGTTATTGCCTTTACAAAGGGGGACGCTTTCACTGCCGACGGGCGTGCTTTAATCACTACCTCTATGATTCAGCATTTTTGTTATACTGTTGCCCTCTGCCGGTCACGTGGAAACTCACTAAGAATTCTTGGGCACACCTGGGTGAAAATCCACGCCCACCTGAGGTTCCACACGGCGATCTGGGGTTTTACACGGCCATCTGAGGTTCCAATGGAAGTAGGCCTTTACATCCGCGACTACTTGGACGACCCCACCCGCCCGCTCTACGAGCAATTAGAGGAGGCGGCGGTGATTTGCCGGAAGGCCCGGTCCATGGGTTTTTCCGCTATCTACGCACCCCAACACTTCATCGCCCATCCGACGGTCTGGATGCAACCCATGCAGACTCTGGCCCGGCTGGCCCCGGACGCCGAAGGCCTGAGGCTGATTACCGGTGTGCTGCTCTTGCCTTACTTCAGCCCCGTGGACATTGCCGAGCAGACTGTCACACTGGACCACATCAGCAACGGCCGGTTTACCTTGGGGGTAGGCATCGGCTACCGGGAGAAAGAACTTGAAGCCTTTGGCACCAACCGCCGGGACCGTGTTGGCCGTTTTGAAGAGTCCATAACCATCATGAAGCGGCTGTGGTCCGGGGAAGAGGTTACTTTTCAAGGCAAGCACTGGCAACTGAAAGAGGCCCGGCTGGCTTTCACCCCGGTGGATGGCGGCCCAGAGCACCGGAGCGGTGCGGCGCGCCGCAACTATGAGTGACGCTTGTCTCATTGGCCCTCAGCCCAGTTGGGAAGACTTCCGCCTTCTCGCTCGGCAGTATCGAGACGCTGCTTCGGATTCAGAGAAGGGCAGCAACGGCTGTCTATCCGCCAACCGCTCGTTGGCCATAGCCAAGGACCGGGAAACCGCCATTACCCAAGCCAGAGCAGCGGGCGAGGCCAAAGCGGGCATGTATTCCTCTTTTAATATGCAGGAATCGACCACTGTGGATTTGGGTCTTGGCAGTTCTCGCGATCCGGCCGATTGGGCCATCGCCGGCAGTCCCCAAGATTGCGCCGAGACCATTCTCAGACAGCACGAGGAATTCGGCTTGGACTACAACGGCTTCGCCTGCCTAAACATGCCCAAGGGCCTTGAGGCAAGGTTGGAGTACTTGCAGCTAATCTCAGAGGAACTGCTGCCTCGGCTTCATTAGACCCGCAGCTATCTTGTATCTCGTCGGAATAATCCGGATATCACGAATATTGGGATACCAATAAAACCGTTCCTTCAGGAGGACGTTATGAGCGCCAACGGGAAACAAGCCCTAGTCATCCGCAACGGGACACTAATCGACAGCAACGGCGGCCCGCCCGTTGATAACCAAGCCATCGTCGTCGAGGGCAACCGCATCACCAGCGTGGGGCCGGTGCCCGGCGGCATGAACTTGGAGGACACGGACAAGGTACGCATTATCGACGCATCGGGCCAATGGATAATGCCCGGCCTCATCGACGGCCATTGCCACCTTTCCTTCGGCCAGCCAGTGATGCCTGAATTGAGCATCGCCAAGGGGTCAACCAGCCCCGAGTTCAACACCATCCGTGCGGCCATCAACGCCCAGAAAGTGCTGAGGACCGGCGTCACCAGCCTGTCGATACCCGGCGGGACTTGGTTCACCGATGTGGCCTTGCGCGAGGCTATAAACGCCGGGATGATCGAGGGCCCCCGCATCTACTGCGCCGGGAGGTTTATCGTCACCTACGGCAGCATCGGCGACTACGAACCTTCGTGGGTGGGCACCCCGGAGCATGCTCTGGGGACGCTGGCCAACAGTGTGCCGGAGATGATAACCGAGGTGCGTCGCCAAACCAAGCACGGCGTGGACTTCATCAAGATGGCTGACAGCACTTGGGGCGACAACCAGACCATTTCCGAGGAAGAACTGACCGCCGTGGTGGAAGAAGCCCACCGTCGCAATGCCCGCATCGCCATCCACTCCCGTGGCTCCGAGTCGACCATGGCGGCGGCCAATGCTGGCGTGGACTGGATAATGCACGCCGATCTAGCCACCGAAGCCGACCTCTACGTCGTGGCGGAACAAGGGGTGCGCATCATGCCCACCATGACTTTCCTGGAGCGGGCCGCCGAGGTGGGCGGGGACTACGGTCGAGGCAGCGCAGAGTTGGATTTGATCAAACGCAACCTGGAAAGCGCCGCCGAAATGCTGCAAACCGTTCGAAACCTGGGCATTAAGGTTCTGGCTGGCACGGACACCGGCAACTCCCCGGTGATGCCCTACGGGGAGCTTCACGGCAACGAAGCGGATATTTTCGTGCGCCACGGCGGATACACTCCCATGGAGGCCATACTGGCTTGCACCAAGGACAATGCCTACGCCGTGGGCCTGGAAGAACAAGTCGGCATCATCGGCCCCGGCAAGCTGGCCGACATCATTATTCTCGACCAAGACCCCTTGGCCGACATTCGGGTGCTCAAGGGCGGGAAACACCTGACCGCCGTTATTAAAGACGGGAGAATGGTGGACCTGACCGGTCAATCACCGGAAGAAACCGCCACCCTGGCATTCCAATCGGGCTTGGACTAAAGCCAACCGAGGTGACCGTCGAGGGCGCGGAGAAACGAGGAACCGGATTTTGTTTCTCTGCGGGCTCGGCGGTGAAGTTCGCAACACCCTTTTAGCCTGTAACAGAAGGCACATAGACAATGAAGCTGGGATACTTTACCTTAACCGACAATCCGCCGGGGTACGGCGAAACCCGAAAAGATCCCAACAGTGTGGTGCAAGATGTGCTGGCGGAGTGCATCTACGCCGAAGAAATCGGATTGAACTCAGCATGGGTGCCCGAACACCATTTCGGGTTATTCGGCGTGCTTCCTTCCCCGTCGACCTTTCTGGCCTACGTAGCGGCCAAGACCAGCCGTATCAAGCTGGCGCCGGCTACCGTGGTCCTGCCCCTCAATCACCCTTTGCGGGTCGCAGAGGATTTTGCCCTGTTGGACCTGCTTAGCCAGGGCCGGGCGGTGCTTTCCGTGGGCCGGGGCTACGATGCCAGGGAGTACGAAGCCTTTGGAGTCGATTTTTCTCAGAGCCTGGAAATTTTTTTCGGGGGACTGGACGTTGTCCAGAGAGCTTGGACCCAGGACAGTTTCTCCCACGACGGCAAGTTTTACCGATTCCCCGAGTGCTCCATCACGCCCCGTCCGGTGCAAACGCCCCATCCGCCAATTTACGTCGCCTGCTTTAGCGAACCAACGCTGCGCCGGGCCGCCCGGGCCGGGTTCAACGTTATTTTCGCGCCCTTCGCCGCCGCCATGATGTTCGGCAGTATTCAGAATGCCGTCTCCGAGTTCAAGCGTGAGTCCGAGGCAGCCGGGTACACGGGACGGGAAGCCATGTGCTCGTATTTTACGAATGTGACATTCAACGAAGCGGAAACCCTGGAGACCAAAGAGCGCCTTCTAAAATGCTTCAGCGCCATCCTCCCGGCTTTCCCATCCGACCCGGCCACAACGCCGCCCCACATTAGCTATTTCGTCGACATTGCCAATCGGCTGAAATCCATGAAGCCAGAGGACTTGGGCGATAGGAGCGTAATCACCGGCGACCCGGAGCATTGCCTAAGCGTATTGAAGGAGTGCGAGGAAGCGGGAATTGCCGAGGTGATTATGTATTTTAATTTCGGCGGCTTGGGCCACAAAGAGTCCATGGAGTCCATGGACCGGGCAGCCCAGCACCTGCTGCCCCACTTCGAGCACTAGGCCGCAGCCACCAGGTTGGAGTTTCTCCTGGATGGATTCTCCCAGTGCGGGTCCGTTCTAGCGAAAGTATCGGTGACCGGTCGGAAATAAAAGTAAAGAGCGTCAGTTTTACCTGACGCTCTTTACTTTTAGCCTACGCTGTTAGGGTAAATCAGGAGCAGTGTACTCCCGTCCGGGTGCGCTTAGCCCCTGCCGTTGCGCAGGAGCCTGCCGGGCATCGCTCCCGTGGGCTCGCCATCATGGAAGGTTATCTCGCCGTTAACCATGATGTATTCGTAGCCCTTGGACTTCTGAATCCGCCGCCACTCGCCGCCCGGTAGATCTTCGGCGATCTCCGTGGGCAGAGCTTCCAGCTTATCCATGTCGTACACCACGATGTCGGCTGGTGAGCCTTCACGGATGCAGCCACGGTCTTTGAATCCACCGAAGTGAGCGGGCAGATAGCTCAGCTTGTAGTGAGCATCTTCCAGGGTAATGACCTTCTCGTCCCGGACCAACCAGGAGAGCATGTCGGTGGGGTAGATACCAGCGGTCAAGAACTTGACGTGTGCGCCACCGTCGGAAACGCCAGCAACGATGTGGTTCGAATCCAGCACTTCCGCTGTGTATTGAGCGACGTCACGGCCCTGGGTATCAGCATAGAACTCCGTCGCCATGTCGCCTTCGACGACCATGTCCAACAATGTGTCGATGATGTGCTTGCCCTGCTGGTCAGCGATTTGCTGAACGGTCTTCCCAGCGTCACCTGCTCCATCGGGAACCAAAGCGAACAAGTGCCCATCCTTCTCGGTTACCACAAAGGACTTCATTCGCAGTTGGGGATTGGTGATACAGCGGCCCCCGTCTTTATCGAATGAATAACCGTGGCCGTCGCAAACGAAGGTGTCTCCCTCGTCTCCGATGGTTCCACCTTGGTGCGGGCAGAGGGTGGAGAGAAGCTTAAAGCCGTCCCTACCCTTCATCAGCATGTAGGATGTGCCACCGACTTCCACGGGCGCCGGAAGTTTATCGAACGACGACACCGGACCAATGTCGGTGCTAACGTTCTGATTCATCAGGACCAAGGCCCCAACGGAACCAGGGCTGACTTGGACAGGCTTGATGCCCGAGTCCCACTCTTCCTTGAGCCGACGACGCATTTCCGGGTCCTGCATCTTTGCTTTGCGCTCTTCTTTCGTTCCGAGAGTCACATCGCGCCATGCTGCGGTGTCGTCGAACAAGTTCCAATCTTCAAATGTCAGGTCAAAACCGCCACGGCGGGTAGCGCCTTGGCCGTATACCCGCAAGCCACGCTCTGCACAACTCTCGAGCCAGCGGATCCGCTCCCGGTGCTGATCGGGGTGAATTGCGTTGGGGGTGACTGCCTGATAAAGCACGGGCCTCTTGGCCGTCTCCGCTACCTTTTCGAAGAATGTCCTGGTTTCTTCCCCAAGAGGCCGACCATCTTCGCCGGTTTCCTGGTAGGCCAACTCGATGAATCCTTCGTCGCGATCAGCCAAAATCTTGGCGAAAGTGAGGATCTCATGCTCAGAGAGCATGTCGGTGATCATGGGAGACCCGTCGTAGTCCCGCTGCACCGAGTTGATGCCGAGAACCTGAGCGGACCAGCCGCAAGCTCCAGCGTCCATGGCTTCGTTGATCAGCCGGACCATTTCCTGAAGCTCAGCCTCGGTTGGGCGCCGCTCTTTGGCAACATCCCAGCCCATGACCCAAGCGTACAAAGGAGTCAACGGCACGTAGGTGAGACAGTTTACGCCTTTGGGAGTCCGGTTCAAGCTCTCGATAAAGTCCGGGAAGGTGACCCAGTCCCACGGCATTCCCTCTTTCATGGCGTCATAGGGAATGGCCTCGTTGCGGGTCATGCTCAACATGGCCCGGTCCTGGTCTTCCACCCGCGAAGGCGCGAAACCGAACCCACAGTTACCCAAGGCCACCGAAGTCACACCGTGCCAGCCGGACAAGGTGCAGTACGGGTCCCAGAATATCTGTGCGTCGTAGTGAGTGTGCAGGTCAATGAAACCAGGCGCTACAATGCGGCCTTTGGCCTCAATAACCTTGTCCGCAGTGCCCCCATTCAGGCCGCCGACCTTTTCGATTATTCCACCTTTGATACCGATGTCAGTTATGTAGCGCGGCGTACGCATGCCGTCTACGACCATTCCACCTTTGATGATGATGTCATAGTGTGCCATCAGCTATCTCCTCGATGAATTTATTACTCCCAAGGTAACTGGTACCACTCAGTCTAGTGATTCTAAATACCGGTGTCAAGATAAGCCTTGATTCGTAAATTAGTTTACGAATATCACCATAATTAAATCTATTTTTAACTTTGTCAGCCTCATATACCATCAACTTGCAGTTTTATATTAACGGCTGGATGGGATCGTCATCCTCGACTACGAAAATCCCGGCTCAAGGGCACGTTCCACGGCGAAAAAACGAGCGCTTGCTGCAAAGTTTAATCACCAATTTGCGCAGCTTTTACCCGGTGTGCTCCTTTATGAATTCGCCGATCCGCCCAATTGCTTCCCTGGCTTCGGGCAGTATGGGCGCAAAATGGTGCCACACATGGGGCATGTCATCCCAAACATCCACTTCCACGTGAACGCCCGCGGCCTTTGCCCGCTTGGCCAGTTCGTTGGTATCGTCGAGCAAGGTTTCGATTGAGCCTACTTGCATCAACAGCGGGGGCAGACCGGTCAGGTCGGCGTGGATGGGCGATGCCAGGGGCGCTTTGTGGTCTTTGTCGGCCATATAGATCTTGGCTATAGTCAGAATTCGCTCCCGGTTCACCGACGGGTCGACTTCTGCGTTGCTGATGAAAGACTGACCGGTGGCTTCCATGTCGGTCCATGACGAGATACCTACACCGGCCGCAGGCATGGGCAAGCCCAAGTATTTCAGGGAAACTAAGGCGGCTAACATCAAGCCTCCGCCTGCCGAGTCGCCGCCAATGACGATGTTCTTGGGTTTCACGCCCTGGCTCAAAAGCCAACGGTAGGCCGCCACCGAGTCTTCTACTGGAGCCGGGAAGGGAAACTCCGGAGCCAAACGGTAGTCCAAGCCCAACACCCTCGCCCCAGCCGCTCGGGATACGTGGGCCAGCATAACCCGGTGGGTACGCATGGAACCGAAGGCGTATCCGCCGCCGTGGAGGTAAAGAAGGACAATATTCTTGTCGGCGTTGGGGGCGTCAATCCACTCGGCGGCTACTCCGCCTGCCGCCAGCCTTTCGGTAATTATGTCGTCTTCCATGGGCAGATTAGCCATGATCCTCTCGTATGAAAGCCGGTGGTCGTCTATAGTCACCCGCACTTCTTCAGACCGGGCCCGGATCATCCGTAACACGGTATCCAACTCTGGACTAGCCATTTCTTTCCTCCAATTTAGTGATTTAGGACCAACGCCTTAGTTAACGGCAATAGCTATTTTTACCGCAGAGAACGCAGAGAGCGCAAAGTTTTTATTTAACTCTCTCCGCGACCTCTGCGAGCTCTGCGGTGAATGGCGCCTGTGGGGTTAAGACCGAAGATGAGGCATAACTTCCGCCGAAAACAATCGCATGGAATCCTCGGCATCCTCCAACGATATTGTGTTGAAATTGACCTGCATGGAGGCGCTATCGAACCCGCCGACGGCCTTGTCATAGTCTTTGATCTGCTCTATTAACTCTTGGGGGTTGCCAATCCAAGCCGCCCCCTTTGCCACTTGAGTCTCAAAGGTTTCTTCGGCCAGGCTTTCAATCATTCTCCGGTAGCCGGGATAGTCCTTCGAAGTTGTGCCTTCAAGCCAGCCGGAAGCCGCTTCGCCCAACGTGCGAAGGTAGCGGTTCAACGGGTCGTGGGATATTTCATTCGCTCTTACGCTATCTTGGTGGCAGAACATATGAAAGGCCAACATCACCTGGCCTTGGCCCGGGTGCCCGGCGGATTTCCAGGCCTCCCGGTAGTGGCCCAACAGGTCGGCCATCTGACCACCGCCCAATGGTATGGCCATCATGCCATAGCCTGCCCGGCCCGCTTTGGTGAACGACTCGGGAGTGGCCACGGAAGCTACCCAAAAGGGCGGCCTGGGCTTTTGGGTCGGGCGGGGCAACGACGTAACGTTCTCGAAGGAGTGAAACTGTCCCTGAGCCGTAACGTTCTCTTCTTCCAGCAGCAGGCGCACCTGCTCCATGCCTTCTTCAAACCGGGCCCGGCTCTCGTCCAGACTCACCCGAAAATGAGCGAATTCATGAGGAAGGAACGCTCGGCCGAACCCGACTTCCAGCCTGCCGCCGGTAATGGCGTCCAGCATTCCCAACTCGCCGGCGACTTTCAGGGGATGGTTGAACGCAGGCAAGACAGCGCCGGTTACCAGCTTGGCTTTGGACGTCTTCATGGCAGCAGCGGCCAGGAACAAGGGCTCGGGCTATAACCACCGTAGGGCTGAAAATAGTGCTCCACAGTACGCACCGAGGTGTAGCCGAGTTGGTCGCAAAGGCCCACGAGATGTAGCGCTTCAGCCCAATAGTCCGCCCCCGATTGATCGTCCGGATTTACGTCCGGGAAGAATGCCAAATTCCATCTAATTTTCCTTTCATGGTTGAGCTTAACACTGGTGTAAATAACACAATAAACAAGTCAATCAAAACTGATCGTGGGCAGCCAGTCCAAATATCCTATCCCGTCATAACCCTTCGACAGGCTCGGGGCGAACAAGGATTCGACTTGCGGCGGCAACTGTGAACGGCAATTAGTTTCGGATTAGCATTCCCGGTTGGCAGCGGCGGCAGTAGCTGGTTATGCGCTGGTTGGCGGTTAGCTGGCTGATGTTGCTTCCGCACGTCGGGCAGGGTTGCCCGCCTTTGTTGTGGACCTTTAAGAAATCCCGAATTTTAACGTGAATGTTGGAGCCCATCCTTTCTCGCAACACACCTATCGCTTCTTGGGCCACTTGAGGGCAGGTGTCATACAAGCGCCGCAATTCGGTCTGGCTCAGGGAGCGGGACTTCCGGAATGGAGCCAACCCGGCTGCGAACAGGATCTCGTCTGAATAAGCGTTGCCAATCCCCGATATAAAAGCCCCCCTTGTTAGGACACCCTTGATTTCTCCGTGAAACTTCTTCAGCCTCTGGCCGAATTCCTCGAAAGAGATGCCGGATAAAACGTCGGGCCCCTGTTCGGACAAGATGGGTACCTGGGCCAATTGCTCTTCATCGACGTAATACACCTTTCCCATTTGCTTGTCGTCCAAGTATCGAAGCTGCCAGCTTTTCTCTTTGCCCTCTTGCCCGTCTAGCTGCCTGCCTCCATTGACAGTGTCCGGGACAGTGTCCGGAACAATGTCCAGCACGAAACAGGTCTTTTTCAACATTCTCTGGCTGCTCTGACAATACTGCAACGCCCCGGTGAGCATGGGATTTATGACCAGCCACCGGTCCCCTGAGAACTGCAACAGCAGAAACTTGCCCTGTCGCAGCACCGTCTCGAAAGTCCGGCCCGGCAAGTCTACGGTCAGGTCATCAACCAAGGAACGCACCACCGTGGGTTTCAAGACGGAAATGGACGCCACCCTATTGCCGAGAACCTTGGCATCCAAGAACTCTTTGATCACTTCCAGGTCTGGCCCCTCGGGCATGGCCTACTCTTCTTATGCCTAATCTTGCTAAGCCCAATCTTGATAGACGATGAGCGAGCGACTAAATGGAATAAATCACGGCTACGGCTGGTTAATACCGTGGATTACTGGGATTGCGCCAGCAACCCGTCGCGCTTTCCAGCTGGCTTGAACTCCTTGAGCCGGGGCATCACTTTCTCCGAGAACAACCGCATGTTAGCTTCGGCGTTTTCCGACGGCATCCCCGCATAGCTGAAAACGCCAACGAAAGCATCGTTGCCGGTCCAATCATAAATCGCCATGATTTTGTCATAGCATTGCTCGGGAGTGCCCCAGACCTGAAGACTAAGAAAAAATTCGATGACGCTCTGGTCGCCGTACTGGGCGATCTTCTCGGAAAACTTGCCGTAGTACTCGTAGCCTTTAACATCTTTGTGAATGTCCGCTTTGAACTGATAGTGGTCCATCACCGTCTGCCAATAGCCGCCGATGTATCGGAGAGCCATCTCGTGGGCTCGTTCTTCGTCCTCATCGCAAAATACCCAACCCACAACCACCGGAGGCGGCGCTTCCTCGCCGTTCACCTGCCGAAAGGTCTCTTGGTAGGACTTCAACTCCCGGGCAGCGTCTTCCCAGGGTTTTTGAGGGATTATCAACGCCCCAACGCCCATACGGGCGATAATCTGGGACGATTCGGGGGACACGGCAGCGGCATAGGTCCGTCCCTTGAAGCTCTTGAAGGGCGCCGGGCGAATTTCCCGGCGGGGCTGCTTGATAATCTCGCCGTCATACTCGCAGTAGCCGTTCTCCAGTCCGTCCAAGACCATTTCAGCCGATTCGGTAAAGCGAGCGCGGGACTGGGACATGTCCAAGCGAAATCCATCAAACTCAATCTTCGCCAGGCCCCGGCCGATTCCCAAGATCATGCGGCCTTCGCTGATGTTATCCAGCATTGACACTTCCTCGACCACTCGGATCGGGTCGTGCCAGGGCAACACCACTACCATGGTCCCAAGCAAAGCGTGCTTGGTGCGGCCAGCCATGTATGTCAGAAACTGGATCACGTCCGGGCACATGGTGTAGTCGCTGAAATGGTGCTCCACGCCCCAGATGGACTGAAACCCCAAAGGCTCGGCCAAGTCGGCCAAGCGAAGCTCGTCTCTGTAGACTTGAAAGTCGGTCTTCATCTTCTGGGGGTTCTGAAACACTGTGGACATTCCAACGTGCATTCGCTTACCTCGATAGACCACGTTTATTCCTTGTGTACGACTAAGACCATTTAACTAACCCAAATCTATGCAAACATTGCCGGTTAAACAAAGACCCCCTTTGTTCATCGTCAGCCGGTATACAAAGAGGGTCAATTACTTGGCATTATTGTTCAGAAAGTTTAGTTAGTCCGCCTCTAGGTGCTCCGCAACGTTCACTCGAAGCTCCGCTTCCAATTTGCCGCGCATGTTGTCGCTCAGGATGCCGCAGCGATTCAGATTGTTGACCAACGTGCTGTGCATCTCCCTCTTGAACAATTGACGGAAGAGGGTGAAATCGCTGCTCTGCGCCTTTTGCTTACGCAAATCTTTGATCTCGTTAATCTCGTTATTGTTGAAACCCATGTCCAGGTAAGCTTCCCGGGGGAAGCCGCCGGTGAGCGTGTTACGCAAGAAGTAGACGGTGAATTC
This sequence comes from Dehalococcoidia bacterium, assembly GCA_963665155.2. Classification (GTDB taxonomy): domain Bacteria; phylum Chloroflexota; class Dehalococcoidia; order Lucifugimonadales; family UBA3495; genus UBA1141. The sequence goes on from OY761986.2 coordinate 2,076,709, forward strand.
TTCCACTTCGGCTAGCTCTTGAGCGCTCATCTGGGCCACCTGCTCCGGGAGGCTGAGCATGCCAAACCCCATGTGCCGGGCTTCGTCGCGAAGAATAAGCTTGCATCCTTCTCGAAGTAGTTCATCTTTGGCGGTGTCCGCCAGCATTTTGAACAGAGCGACGGCAAAGGTCTCGCCGATGAGTTGCAAACCGATGGTTTTGATATACCACCTAGGATCGGCCAGGATGAAGTCGAACAGTTCTCTACCGGTGTCCGCTTGGTCGTAAGTCTGGCCTACTCGCTCGGTCAAGTAGCGTTGGAAGAATTCGTTGTGCCGCGCTTCGTCCATAACCTGGGTGGCCATGAAGAACTTGGTATCGGCATCGGGCAGCACGTTGGCCAGTTGGCCGCAAACCAAGACCGCACCGTGCTCACCATGGAATAACTGGCTCAAGCGCCAGGCGGAAAACAGGCGGTTCATCTCGGCCTTTTCCTTCCTATTCATCTTGTTCCAGAACGACGAACCGTAAATGTCGATGAGCTCATCTGCCACGAAACCATCGTCCAAGTCGATCTTTTGGCTCCAGTCGATGTCCGTAGTCACATTCCATTGGTCCCGCTTGGCGTTTTCGTAGAGGCGGTGAAGGTCCGGAGCCTCTACGTCGTGATAGCGCAAGAAAATACTGTCATTCTCGGCATGGATAGTTCGAGAACCCTTTGGTCGACTGTCCGCGACTGCCATATCCGTTCCTCCAACGCCAATTTCGGCGTTAAATACATCTTAGAGGTTGCCCCACAGGATGTAAATGGCCGCGTCTCTAGAGGCGGCTGCCCTGCTACGCACGCTGATGTTCCGGTTGTTAGATAACACCCTTCTCCCGAAGCTGACCCATTTCCTCGGGGTCCAAACCCAACAATCCGGCAAAAACCGCTTCGTTGTCGTGCCCCAATGGCACCGACCCTCGCCAAACCTCTCCCGGCGTTTTGGAGAACTTGGGGGTAATGCCGTTTCCTTTAACCTTTCTTCCCAGGTTCAAATCCTCCCACTCTATGTGAACATTGCGCTTTATATAATGAGGGTCTTCGGCAATATCTCTGGGTGTCATAATCGGGCAGGAGGCCACACCTCCAGCGTTCATAATCTCCACCACTTCCGCTACGGTCCGCTCTTCAATCCAGCCCCGTAATATAGCATCGAACTCGATGCCGCCAACCGAGTCTACGTCGGTCCGCGCGCTGGCCCAATGCTCGTCCGCCGGGTCAAGGCCCAGTACCCGACAAGCCCGGTCGAATACCGATCCTACGGCGGCGACTATAACCCAACCGTCACTGGCCTGGAACACGTCGTATGGTTGAAACAGCCCGGCCTTATTGCCGGAGCGTCCCCTTTCCAAGCCCAACTCGTAGTAGGCGACGGTGGTGCCAGCCAAAATATGGTGTACGGCTTCGAATTGGGACAGATCGATTACCTGCCCCTCCCCGGTTCGTTGGGCGCTAATATACCCGGCCAAAGCGGACCAAATACAAAACAGAGAGGTGACCCGGTCGCCGATCCAAGGCGCCGCCCGCACCGGTGGTTCGGGGTCGGGAAAACCGGTCAGGTGCATCATGCCGCCAAATGCTTGGCCGATAAAGTCGTAAGAAGCCCTTTTCAAGTAGTCGTTGTCGCCGGTCTGGCCGTAACCGGACACATGAACGATGACCAGCTTGGGGTTAACCTTCTGCACGGTCTCGTCATCCAACCCCCAGCTTTCGTAGGCCCCCGGAATAGATGCTTCCATCCAGATGTCGGCATCGGCCACTAGGCGTAGAAACAGGTCCTTACCTTCGGCTGTGCTGAGGTCCAGAGTGATGTGATGGGTATTACGCCGGTCTTGAACCCACCCGGCGGCAATGCTGCCTTTGCTTTCTCCGCTTTTGTCAGAGTCTGTGCCGGCCGATTCTCCGGCCGATTCAATGGGAATAGGAAATTCCAAGTCCCTCCAAATGTCGCCAACCCCCGGCCGCTCAATCTGGATCACTTCGGCGCCCATTTCGGCAGCCATGGCCGCTGCGAATGGTTGGGCGATAATCGTTCCGCTGGAAATAATACGTACCCCTTGCAAGGGGCCGAATTGCCGGGACTGGAATGGTGTTCTCTCCGAGGTCATAGATACTCTCCTTTCGAGGCGTTAACAAGGAATTCACCAACAAGGCCGATATTGTATCAATAACCCTGGTCAGTGATAGAGCCGGGAATCAGGAACGCTGACAGTTATTTCAGCCGAACAGGCGGAGGGCGGTGTCCAGATTGCTGAGGTCGCACCATCCAAGGGATAAGCATTTAGACGAGGTTAGCCAAAGATTCAGCAGATGAATCCCACACGTCACCACAGGCCGATTCGATCCTTGCGGACGACTGGTAAGCACAAAACCAATTCATTACACGTTTTGGACTAATCTCGTTAGAATTAACCCACGGCATTAGCACCCAACGAAAGTGAGATATATTATAGAATACCGTGGCGACTTGGAAGCCAAGGAGGATCTTCATGGATTGGCGTCGGATGCTGGGCGACAAACTGATGAGCCCGCAAGATGCGGTGAAAGTGGTCAAAACCGGCGACCAAATCTCTGCGGGCTTCGTCAATGTGACCCCTTTCACATTGTGCCAGGCGTTGTATGACAGGCGGGGCGAACTCGAGAATATTCGATCCGACCATCCGGCGCCCCTCTTTCCGTGGGTTCAACCCGGGGAGGAGGGCCCTTTTGAGTTGTACGACTTTTACGCCACCGCTTTAGACCGGGCAATGGTCAACTCAGGCCAGGTTAACTATTTCCCCACTGCTCGTTGGCGTAAAGGCTCTATTCCCGACGGCTTTCTTCAAGAGCCGGATGTTTACATGCTTCCGGTTTCACCACCGGACCGTCACGGTTATTGCAGCTTTGGGCCGAGTGTATTCTTCTCGCCCACTTATTGCAGACGCTCAAAGATGGTCATTGCTGAGGTGCACGAGAATTTCATTCGTACTGGCGGCGAGAACTATGTCCACATCTCCCAAATCGACCGTTTTTGCGAGGCAGACCGGGCAACCGGCACATTTCCGGTTCAACCAAATTCGGAAGAAGACAACTTGGTTACCGAGGTGGTGGGAACATTGGTGGCCTCGGAGCTTATCAACGACGGAGACACCCTTCAGTTGGGAATAGGCACCGTGGCTTCGGCTATGGCCGCATTTTTGGGCGACAAGCGGGACTTGGGCCTGCACACGGAGATTATCACCGGGGGTATCGCTGAGCTTGTCCAGCAAGGAGTTTTCACCGGCAAGTACAAGACGCTCCATCAGGGGAAGGTCGTCGCCAGCGCCGCTCTGATACCAATGGAGGAGTGGCCGTTGATCGACGGCAACCCTTCCTATGAGTTCTACGAGTTCGGTTACGTCGACGACGTTCGCACGTTGATCCAGAACGACAACCTGGTTGCGATCAATAATGCGCTTATGGTGGACCTGACCGGTCAAGTGGCATCCGAGACCATTGGCCCCTTGGTCTGGACCGGCGTGGGCGGTCAGACTGCGTTTGCGATAGCCGCCAACTACTCAAGCGGTGGCCGCTCCATCACCGTGCTGCCATCCAGCCACCTCTTAAATGGCGTCCGGGTGCCCCGGATCGTCGCTGCCCTGCCAGAGGCGGCGGTGGTGACGGTGCCTCGCACGTTGGTGGATTACGTAGTCACTGAGAATGGCATCGCCTCATTACGCGGAAAGACCACCAAGGAGCGCATGGGTGAGTTGATGGCAGTGGCCCATAAGACGATAACTCTAAAGGAGACGACATGGCGAAAAGAATTCGTATCGGAGTCATGGTCCCCTCTACCAACACCACATGTGAGGCGGATTTCCAATTGGTGGCCTCAAAAAACGTAAGCATCCACGGCTCCCGGTTGTGGCTGACCAATGACCTTAACGGCGACGAAGCGTTTGACCAAATGAACAGCGAGATAGAGTCGGCGGCCCGGTACCTCGCCACCGCCAACGTGGACGCAATCTCCTACGGTTGCACAACCGGCAGCTTCTACAAGGGGCCGGGCTGGGATGAGGAGATGATGAAGCTGATTGAGAAAGCGTCCGGCGTACCCGCGGCTGCGACCAGCCCGTCGGTGGTTCAGGCGCTACGCCACTTTGGGGCCAAGCGCATTTCCGTAGCCTCACCCTATCCCGAATACAACAACACAAAGCTGCGTGCTTATCTGGAAGCGATGGGTTTCGAGGTGTTGAACTTGGAAGGCGAGCCCGTGGCAGCCGCTTCGGGCAATCAGGGCATCAACGACCAAGAGCCGGAGAGCGTGGTCGAGTTCGCCGCCAGCATTTGCCGCGACGACGCCGATGCGTTGCTCTGCTCCTGCACGGCCTGGCGCTCGCTGGAGGCTGTTGACCAACTGGAAAAGCTTACTGGCAAGCCCGTGGTGTCTTCGAACCAGGCAAGCATCTGGGCCACTTACCGGAACCTGGGGATTACCGAGCCAGTTACCGGATTCGGGCGGCTGATGGAAAGCCTGTCCACCGTGGCGGCCTAGCCATGGATCTAGCTACCCAACCCCTTTATAGGCCAGTCTTATGATCGGCAATGGCTTGGCATACGTGGCTGTGGCCGTGCGCGACGTGGAAGCCGTAGCCGAGACACTGGAACGGGATTTCCAACTGCCCCGTTCAGAATTTCAGATGGCCGAGTCACAACGTCAGGCGCCCGTATTCCCTGTGGGGCGTACCAACATGGCCCTCTTCGAGTTGGGCGACCCCTTCCTAGAGGAGCCGAGAAAACCGGCGTGCACCACTTTGCTATTTCGGTGGACGACCCGGTAAAGGCTGGTGAGCAGGCTGCGGAAAATGGAGTACCGAGTTACTCCGGGAAAATTGAAGCCGGTCTCGGCGGCGCGTCACGCTTGCTCTTGGATCCGTCGGCAACCGGCGGCGTCATCGCCTATTTATCGGAGCCACTAAATTTTTCGCAGCCGCTGACTCAGCCTAACGGCAATGCCGCCACAGCATCCAGCATGGTGCAGCGCATCGACCACATAGGTGTGGCCAGCCAGGACAACCAAGTGGCATTGGATGTGTTCTCCCGCCGCCTTGGCTGGGCGATTGAGAGCACCCAAACCGATGCCGAAACCACCACCACTGTTGAAAGCTTCACTTCCGACAAATACAGCGTAACCTACTACACTCAACAGTCCCGGTTGGCGGGGGCGCTCCGGGTGGCATTCATAACCATTGGAGATTGCGACTTGGAGTTCCTGCAAGACTTAAATGCCGGAATTCCGGAACAGTCCAGGACTTCCCGAGCGGACAAAGGCCAAGCCGGAAGTACCCAGCAAGACCAAGGCGTGATTTCCCGGTACATAGAGGCCCGGGGTCCTGGGCTACATCACATTGCTCTTAAAGTAGACGACATCGACGGTCTGTTGGCCAACCTGGCGAAGTCAGGGCATACACTGATTGACACAGTTGGACGTCCCGGTAGTCGTCTAGGAAAGATCGGATTTATACATCCGGCAAGCCTGGGCGGCTTGCTAATCCATTTGGTTCAAAGAGAGGAGATATGAAATACGACTACATAATCATCGGAGGAGGCTCTGCTGGGTGCGTCTTGGCCACCAGGCTCTCCGAAGACCCCAGCAAATCCGTCCTGCTTTTGGAAGCGGGACCGGATTATCCGGACTTTGAGCACCTTCCCCAAGACGTCAAAGGTGGAAACAATATGTGGCTCTCGGCCTACGGCCCCCACAGTTGGGACTTTCGAGCCAAGGGCTCGTCTATCCAGCCGGACCCGGTGATTATACCCAGGGGCAAAGTCATGGGCGGCTCTAGTGCCATAAACGGACAAGTGTTATTTAGGGGAGTCCCCGAAGATTACGACAATTGGGCCGAATGGGGCAACGACGAATGGGCTTTTACCAAGGTTCTGCCTTACTTCCGTAAGATGGAAAACGATCTTGATTTCCCCGGCGGCGACTTCCACGGCAACGAGGGGCCAATTCCCGTTCGGCGCTACAAACGGGAAGAGTGGTTGCCTTACTTCGGCGCATTCTATGACGCCTGCGTCAACTTGGGCTTCCCGGCCGACCCGGACCAGAACCATCCCGACTCCAACGGAGTGGCCTCCCGGCCCTTGAACAACATCGACGGTGTGCGAATGAGTATGGCGCTGACCTACCTCAGCCAGGCGCGGCACCGGGTCAACATTACCATCCGTGGACCGTGCGTCGGGTCTTGTTCGATGGTAAGAGGGCCGTCGGAATAGAAGCCGAAAGCGGGGGCGAGGTCTTCTCCATAGATGGAGACGAAATTATTTTGAGCGGCGGAGCCATTGCCTCTCCCCAGATATTAATGCTCTCCGGCGTTGGTCCTGCTGACCATTTGCGGGAAATGGGCATTCCGGTGATTCACGATATGCCTGGGATCGGAGAAAATCTTAGGGACCATCCGGCTGCGTTTGTTCTGCTGCGAGGTAAGGGAGAAGCCCCGGACGAATTGTCTCCTAATATCCAAATCGGCCTCCGTTTCAGCCACGAGGGCTCCCCAACTAGGGCCGACCTGCAGATAAGCCCGATCTTGATGTCCAGCGAGCACCGACCGGCTAGCGTGTCCATCGAGAGCGACGACTTCCACTTCGGTATCAGCTCAGCGTTGCAAAACGCCGAAAGCGCTGGCCGTATAATGCTTGCTTCCACCGACCCCACAGTACAGCCGGACTTGGACTACAACTGGCTGGCCCATCCTGAAGACCTTAGGCGCATGCGCCAGGCGATTCACACTGCGATTCGAATTTCCGAGCAACCGCCCTTCAGCGATTGGGTGGTGGAGCGGGTTAACCCCACCGAAGAAGATTTGGCGACCGATGACGCCTTGGACCTTTGGCTATTGCGCAACGTCTGCACGCAGCACCACTCTTCGGGCACCTGCAAGATGGGACAAGCGTCGGACTCCATGGCCGTGGTGGACCAATATTGCCATGTTCACGGCTTGGAAGGGCTGCGGGTGGTAGACGCCTCGGTGATGCCCGACGTAGTCAGGGCCAACACCAACGCCACCACGATCATGATCGCCGAAAAGGTTGCCGACTGGATTAAGGAAGGGAAGTGAGGCAGGTGGCCGCCATTACTGATACATAAATAGGAATCGGTTTCTGTGGCCCCTCTGACGAATAGGGGGCCATAGAAACCGATAATCGCCGAGGACATCAACATCCCCTGAATCCCCTCCTTCGTAAGGAGGGGATCTTTTACTGGTCGACTTTGCCAGCCGCTGCCTCTCAGTATAAGAGAATTTAGGACTAGCTCCAGCCTATGTTGACCCGCCTATGTCGAATAGAAGGGATTCGCGGTTTTTCTCCGGAAACTCACCAGCTAAGGTTCCGGCTGGCTAGTTCAGCGCCTTCCCGCATTGTCTTCAATTTCTGCCACACTACGGCAGTCTGCACCCGGTCCATGCCTGCGGACGTGCCGAAGCCACAGTCCGTGCATGCGATAACCCTGGTCGGGTCGTTTCCTGCGGCCTTGACCGCCAACTCCAAGCGGTCGGCTACGACCTCTGGATGCTCCACATAGTTGGTCTTGCTGTCGATTACCCCAGCCACCAGCAGCACGTCTTTGGGTAATGGATACTTTTGATATACCTTGTGCTCGTGTGCGTGCCGGGGATTGGCCATCTCCATGACCAATGCGCCAACCTTTGCCTCGTAAATCAGAGGCAGAATGTCCTCCAAGGCCACGTCGTAAATATGGGGGCCTTCGGTATTTCCCCAGCAAACGTGTAGCCGGATATTTTCCGGAGGAATGTTTCGGATGGCCTGGTTGATCGCTCTGATGTGCAAACGGACAACGTCTTGAAAAACGCCGAGGGGTTCATCTTGGTAAGCGCCATGACGCTCCATGGCCAGATCTGGACAGTCCAGTTGCAGGGTAAGTCCTTTGGAGACGATTAGCTCGTACTCCTTCCGCATTTCTTCGGCCACGCTTAGAACGTACTCTTCATAAGTTGCGTAGTGGTCGTTTCGGATTGTCGTGCCTATGATCCCGGGAGAGGCAGCGGTCATAAACAGTTCTTGGAATCGAGTACCATTTGCGCCGGCATACTGAATCAGGTCGTCGCATTCCTTCTCCGCTTCGTCCAGCCTTTCGTAACTGACCGGGCCGACACACACAGGAGCATTGCCCAGAATATCCACGGGTCTGGGAATCCTGGCTCCCATAAATTCAGTCTGGTCCCGGTGTCCCCTGCGTTCCCAACTACCGCCAAACCCGCTCATGCGACTGACCACGTAGGTCGAGAAGCTCACCCTCGCCTGCTCGCCGCTGTTGGCGACATCCACCCCCGCTTCCACCTGTTGGTCAATGACGCTCTGGGTCGAGGCGTCTACCTGCTCCGCCACGGCATCCATATCCACTGCTTCGCCGCGGCTCTGGGCAGCCATGAGTTGCACCAACGGTTCCGGTCTGGGCAGACTTCCCGCATGGGTGGTCAGGATACGACCTTCACTTCGCTTCATTTTTCTCTCCCTAGAATAATTGTCGACTCACTCCTTGGCCGGCGGTTCGTGGATCAGCATATGACCAAAGGGACGTTCAATAAGGCACGTTCTATAGAGTAACTCAGCAATCGGCGTTTGACACGACTATCATTGCCAATTATAGTCGCGTCCATGTGGCAGGTTGACGAAAACAACTTGGAATCCATTGCCATCGGCGCTGGCATACTGGGCACCGGCGGGGGAGGTAATCCCTACATCGGCCAGCTCCGGGCCAAGCAAGCGGTTAAACAGCATGGTGCGGTAACCGTGCTCTCACCCGACGAGTTGCCGGATAATTCCCAGGTGATTTGCGTCGGCGGTATCGGCGCTCCGACCGTCGGCATTGAAAAAGTGCGGGATATCCAGTCCTACCACGCCCTGCGAGCATTGGAAGAATACACCGGAACGCAGGCGACGGCCCTCATTTCCAACGAGATTGGCGGCAGCAACTCGGTGGAGCCGATCATACCGGCGGCCATGTCCGGTCTGCCTGTGGTAGACGCCGATGGAATGGGCCGGGCTTTCCCCCAATACCACCTGAAAACCTTCTTCGTTTACGGCGTGCCTTGGTGCCCAATGGCGCTGTGCGACGAGAAAGAAAACACCGTAATAATCCCCGAGGCCATCAGCGCCCAATGGGTGGAACGGATAGCGCGAGCAGTCACGGTCCAAATGGGTGGAACGGATAGCGCGAGCAGTCACGGTCCAAATGGGCTGCATTGCTTGTTATGCTCTGGCTCCCATTTCCGCAGAGCAGGTGAAGACCACCGCCGTATTGGGAACGTTATCATTGGCCCGAAATGTTGGCCAAGCGGTTCTCGACGCCAGACAAAGACAGGAAGACCCCATCGGGGCGATCCTGGAGACCTGCCCCGGCAAGGTCCTGTTCACTGGCAAAGTTGTGGACTTGGACCGGCGCACCACTGCCGGATTCGCTCGCGGCAGCGTTGCAATGGACGGCCTAGGGCAGAATTTGGGAAGCCGCATGGACATCGAGTTCCAAAACGAGAACCTGATTGCCCGTCAAGACGGCGAGATCATCTGTACCGTCCCCGACCTTATTTGCGTGGTCGACACCGATCGGGGAGAGCCGATAACCACGGAACTAATGCGCTACGGCTTTCGGGTGACTGTTTTGGGCTTACCGGCTCCCAAACTCTGGACCAGCGAAAAGGCCTTGTTAGTGGCTGGCCCCCGGGCCTTCGGTTACGAGACGGACTTTGCTCCACTGGTACTATCCTGATCCGCAACGCAAGTTAACCGCAGAGCGCACGAAGAACGCAATAAGTTATGTTAACTCGTTCCCGCTGCGCGCACTTCGAGAAGTAAATTGGAAAGGCCATAAATGCGTATTGGCATTGATGTAGGCGGCACCAACACCGACGCTGTCCTGATGGACGGTCATGAGTTGCTGGCCCAAGCCAAGTTGCCAACCACTCCCGACATTACGTCCGGGATAGTGGCTTGCCTAGAGGAAGTGCTGGGGCAAACACCGGCGGGGGCCGTGGTTACCGGCGTGATGCTGGGCACAACTCACTTCACCAACGCATTGCTAGAGCGAAAAGGCCTGACACCCACTGCGGTGATACGGCTGGCATTGCCTTCCACCAGCCTACTTCCTCCATTGGTAGACTGGCCCGAAGAGTTGAAAGATGCTATCGGCGGCTTCACCTATATGGTCCACGGCGGCCACGAATTCGACGGTCGAGAGATTTCCTCCTTAAAGCACGCTGAGATACGCGACGCCGCAAAACAAATGCGCAAGCAAGGGGTGCAGGCGGTGGCTGTTTGCGGTGTGTTCTCTCCCGTGAATCCGGCCCACGAGCAAGAGGCGGCGGCAATTCTCGAAAGTGAAATTCCTGGCATCCAATTGACGCTATCCCATCAAAACGGTCGCATTGGGATCCTGGAGCGGGAGAATGCGTCCACCTTGAACGCTTGCTTATCCAACATAGCCAGGCAAACTATTCAAGCAATGCGGAAAGCGCTGCTCCAACTTGGTTTGGACGCTCGCCTATACCTCAGCCAGAACGACGGCACACTGATGGATGCCGATTTTGCGGCCCGCTTCCCTGTTTTCACCATCGCTTCAGGCCTTACCAACAGCATGCGGGGCGCTGCTTTTCTTTCCGGCGTGCGTGACGGCATCGTGGTGGATATCGGCGGCAGCTCCACCGATGTGGGTGCCTTAGTAAATGGATTCCCTAGGGAAGCGTCGGTGGCGGTCAGCCTTGGGGGTGTTCGCACGAACTTCCGCATGCCGGATGTGCTCTCCATCGCCCTTGGTGGCGGCAGCATCATACGGGAGGGAGCACCCGGCCCCAGAGGCGTACCTGGCAAAAACCCTACAAAAGAATTAACCATCGGGCCGGAAAGCATCGGCTACCGGCTGACCGAAGATGCCCTTGCCTTCGGGGGAAGTACGTTGACGGCAACGGACATAGCAATTGCAGGTGGGTTGACTAACGCCGGAAGCCCGGAATTGGTCAAAGGCCTGGATCGCTCCACCGTTCAAAAAGCTCTTGAGGAAATTCAGAGGCGGGTAGAAGAGACCGTGGACAAGGTCAAGACTAGTTCCAGTCCGGTGCCGGTCATCTTGGTCGGTGGTGGCGGCATATTGGTGCAGGATTCGTTTAGCGGCGCTTCAGAGGTGCTGAGGCCGGAACATGCCGAAGTTGCCAACGCCATCGGGGCGGCCATGGCTCAGGTTGGGGGCCAAGTTGAAAAGGTATATGTTCTGGAAGGCAACGGAGAAGGCATGAGCCGCCAGGATGCCTTGGGTTCTGCCAAAAATGAAGCTTTGGCCAGGGCGGTTGAAGCCGGGGCCGATCCCGGCTCGCTGGAGATTGTTGAACTGGACGAAGTGCCCTTAACCTACCTGCCCAGCAACGCCATCCTCATCCGCGCCAAGGCTGCCGGAGATTTGGCGGTTGACTAACCGATTGATTTAGCCGAAATGCTCCAACCGGATCAGGGTCATCAGTGTGTTTGCACCAAAAGTCACCCGCAGTCTGTCATTCTCAGCGGAGCGAAGAATCTTTACGCCTTTTGCGCCTGAGGAACGAGGTTTTTCGTCGCTTCCCTCCTAAGAATGACACTTTTGAGGCAAGTCCGTCATCGGCCATTTTTCCGGACAAGAACCGGTCCGGCCTGTAGAGCGCCAACGCCTCCACCCGGGCGCCATCGACAATTTCCATAGCTGCCATCTCGGACGTCAAGGGCGCAAGAGTAACCCCGCTGTGCATCAATGCGATATAAACGTTGGGAGCGGAACTAGGAAATCCGATGGCCGGAAAGCCGTCTCTAGGCATGGGCCGCACCCCCATCGGAACAGGGAATATCCGAGCCCCGGAAAGAGCGGGTAGGTACCTGGTTGCCCGCGCCAACAGGTCGTTGGCATGACCTTGCGAGTCGTCACGGCTCAGGCTTTCTTGGGAGCCTTCCCCAATTTGGACCGAGCCATCGGCCATCTGCCTCAAGTGAATTTCGGATTGACTGGAATCCAGTTGCGGGGCGTAAACGACCGACACTGTTTGCAACAAGGGAGGCAGAGGATCGGTTTTTACCACGACACCGGGGCTGTATTGCTGTGGTATGGATATTCCAACCTTTGCCGCCAGAGCGGTTGTCCCCACGCCAGCGGCCAACACCACCGCATCGCAGCCAATATCGCCCATTCCTGTAATCACGCCCTCTACCACTGTCTCGCTTTCGGAATTCTTTACCGTACTGAAGCCGGTTACGGCGCGGTTGCGATGAACTACTGCACCAGCTTCGACGGCTCTAAGTAGGCAAACGTCAACAACCTTCTGAGGATCGATGTGGCCGTCAACCTCGTTTAGAGCAGCAGCCAAAACGGGACCGGTAACAATTCCCGGTTCCACTTCGTGAATCTCCTGCTCATTGATTATGCGGCATGGATATCCCCAAAAATGCAGTTCGTCTAATCGGGCCCGCAACCTAGCTGCGCCTTCCGGGGTGGACTCCCATTGAAGATAGCCTCCCCAGGTCAAACCTAGGTCCGCATCCAACATCCTGGCAAATCGGGACCACATCTCCATGGATCGCCGACTAAACTCGTGGTAATAATCCGGGCTTTTACCGGTGGCATTGATCCAAGCAAAGGAATGGCTACTGGCGCCGCCACCAGGTTCATTAGAATCCAAAACCGTCGCCGAAACGGACCACCGGGAGAGTTGGTGGGCGATGGAAGCACCGATGATTCCAGCCCCCACGACCACGACGTGTCTATTTCCACTCAAAGGCGATGATTGCGCCAATGGAGACCCCCTATGTCAGCGGGGAATAGGCCCCGCTATAATACGTGCGGTAGCCCGATACATAGCTTCGGCGCTATTCAATTGCCGAAGCGGGTGGTGCTTGCAGACATTGTTTGTCTGTTAGCAGGTTGAAAGTTCGTTCCCAGCGCGAGAGCGTTGGGGCCGCCCGGTGTTTCCGGATGCGTTCCATTAATTATTCGTTAAAAAATCGAATGGATCATTGGTAGCCGGATAACCCAGCCGGATAGATTATTGCCTTAAAAGCACCTCTCTCAGACGTCGGACGACAATTTCTACTTCATCATCCAACAGGTTTAGCGGGTCTACCGCCAGTTCGTCCGGCTCACCCAACTGAGACAGGTATATAGGCGGACCGCCGCTTTTCATCGCTTGGGCCACATCATCCCTGGAAAGCCCACGCCAATTCTTACCAAAGCGCAGCACGGCGGTGGGAATCAGGTAATCGAGTTCGTCGTGTTCCAAGGTGATTTCCAGATCGGGTACCTCCGCCAGAGCATCTACCACCAACCGAGCCTTGGTGCGGTAGGCGGCCATTTCCTTCTCTTCATCTTCGTCTACAAAGCGCTCAAGTGCGGTTATCAGTCCCACAATCTCTTCTTTGGTGACCTTCATAGGACGACCTAGTGCCTGGTTTGGGCTGGCATTTAATGCGGCCGCATCAATCAGGTCTTTCCGGCCACAAAGAATTCCTGCTCCTTGGGGACCTCGTACACCTTTACCCCCGCTGAAAACGACCATGTCAGCGCCTTGCTCCACGTAGCGTCGCAGGTTTTCCCTTGGAGGCAAAGTAGAAGCTCCATCCACTATCACGGGCACTCCGTGCTTGTGCGCTACCTGGCAAACCTCTTCGAGGGAAAGAGCCCTGCGGCTGGTAAACGGGGCGAAGAGATAGGCTACCGCCGCCGTCCGTTCGTTAATTGCGCCTTCCAGTTCCCAAGTGCTGCAACCCTTACCGTGGCCGATGCCGACCAATCGGCCACCGGCGGCCCGGTAGGCTTGGTCGTAGTGAAATCGGTGTACGTTCTGGATGATGACCTCGTTTTTCATGCCTTCGGAGTCGGGCAGCCGGTGCATCTTGTACTGGTCGCTACCGGCTATACAGGCTGCCGCTTGGAGCACCAGACCCCCAGCCGCCCCGCTGCAGACAAACCCAGCTTCAGCTCCGGTCAGCCTGGCTATTACCTCCCCGGCTTTTTCGTTCAATTCATCCATGTCCACAAAAACTCTGGCCGCTTGCGACATTACCTCCAAAACCTCAGGCCGGGTTCTGGTTCCGCCATAACGGGTGACCGACCCAGAGGCATGAATAATGGGTTTTACTCCCAGCTTGCTATAAACACCCGTTGGATCTCCAGAGCTAGCCGTCATTGATGCCTCCTAATTATTACTTACCGGATTGGTATATAGCATAGGTAAAACCCAATGCTGAGGTAGGCGGAACCCCGCGGTTGATAGAAGTGAATTTCCCGATAAAGCTGGGCCGCGAACTAATTTCCGAGGATCAGCTTGAATTTTATTAAGTTGTCCAAGCTCTGCTACGCCCCCTTAGTGTTCAGACCCTGCAGAAACCGGCCAAATTGGATCCGGTTCTCTAACAAACCGATGTCCATTGCGAATGACGCCGGTCCGACGGCTTCCACCTTAGATACGAGGACCGAAAGGGCGTCACGGCCCACTGCGGCAGTGAAGGCTTGAACCAAGTCCTCAACGGTGTCGGCAACGGCGACATGTTCCACTCCGGAAGACACGGCGACCCCTGCCAGGTCAGTTCCGGTGGCTGTTGCCGAGGGAAACCCTCCCACTGAAAGTAGGCTTTCGTTGTCGAATATTAAGTGAATCAAGTTGCCCGGATGGTACCGGCCCATGGTACTCAAGGTACCCAAGTTCATCAGCACCGAAGCATCGCCGTCAAGCACAGTCACTTGTTGGTCCGGCAAGCATAAGGCCAAACCCAAGCCCACCGACGATGCCAAGCCCATAGAATGTTCGAGGTAAAAGAAGTTGGGCATATGGCCCAAAGAGTAGAGTTCTACCGCCACCGCTCCCATATTGGTGACTACGATATGGTCTTTTAGTACAGGATAGATCGTTCTTATAGCCTCCAGGCGCTGCATCACTCCTCCCACATCAAGTCTCGGGTCAACAGCAGCGCTACAGGCCTTTGACTACTCTCTGCCAGGGTTTGGGCATCTGTAAACTCTTTCAAGACTGTTTCAGGATTAGAGAGCATCCGGTAAGGTATTCCCAGCGCTTGAAGCACCGGCTCGGTGGAACGTCCTCCTTGGGTTTGCCAAGGGTCCCTCTCTCCCATCTCCCCACGATAGCTGATCAACATCAACAGTGGGATATTGTAGAGTTGCGCCAAAGATACGATTCCGTTTACCGAAGTAAGAAATCCGTGGTTTTGCATCATCATGACCGACTTACGGCCAGCGAAGTGGGCTCCAGCGGAAATGCCCACGCCCTCTTCTTCCTTGTTCAAGCGGACTAGAATCATATCCGGGTCATCTTCCGCCATGCGCATCAGATGCACCAGCCAGGTTTCAGGAAGTGCCGAAATGAGACCCACGCCTGTGGATTTCATTGCGTCAAAAATAACTTTAGAGTTTGTAACCGAAACAGGCATATTCACCGTACTGTCGAATTGGAATGGGCCAATTCTAAGCGCATACGTCGAAAGGGTCAAACATTTCCGAAAGAGACACCATAATCGCGTCCGAGCATATTTGGTGGCAAATCCGGCATTCCCGGGCATTTAAAGAGCTTGGAAGTGCCTTTCTCGTGAGAAATAGACATGCTTGCGTTAAACTAGCGAATACCAACCCGACACACGTTCTTGGGTCCCGGCCTCGGCAGTAATCCCGCTGGGATAGGGTAGTCGCCGGGCGAATTTGGCCCCTCTCAAACGGGGTAACGCACAGGTTTAATACATATGAGCGCAAAACAAGTCAAGGGCTACATCTGGGACGAGGCCGAGACGTTGCGTCGGCAGCAGATGGAAGATATCCAACTGGAAAGGCTCCGGTCCTGCGTACTGCGCCTGGCCGAATCTGTGCCATTTTACCGGGACAAGCTCGCCGAAGCTGCAATTAGCCCCAACAGCATACGCTCTTTGGCCGATCTAAACAGGCTGCCCTTCACCACCAAGAGCGACCTGCGAGACAACTATCCCTTGGGATTAGTAGCTGTGTCCCCTGGCGATGTAATCCGGACGCATGCCTCCAGTGGCACCACCGGCAAGCCCACGGTCGTTGCCTATACCCGCAAGGACATTGAGCTGTGGTCCAGCCTAGTCGCCCGCTCGATGGCCTCCATTGGCGTCACTAATAAAGACGTGGTTCAGAACGCCTACGGTTATGGGTTATTTACCGGCGGGTTGGGGATTCATTACGGCATCGAAAAGATCGGCGCGACAATTGTCCCCGTTTCCGGAGGGAATACCCAACGCCAGATAATGCTGATGCAGGACCTGAAGAGCACCGTTTTATGTTGCACACCTTCCTACGCCTTGGTAATCGCCGAAGCTATGGCTGAAGCGGGGATCGACCCGGCCACACTGGCTCTGAAAGCCGGGGTCTTCGGCGCTGAGCCTTGGACCGAGGAAATCCGCCAGCAAATTCAGGAGCGATTAGGCATCCTGGCTTTTAATATTTATGGGCTTTCAGAGGTTATCGGGCCAGGAGTGGCCATGGAGTGCCCGGAGCAGCAGGGCATGCACATTTTTGAGGACCACTTTATACCGGAGGTCGTCGATCCCGATACCGGAGAAGTGCTTCCGGACGGACAGGTTGGCGAGTTGGTCTTTACATGCGTTACGAAAGAAGCACTACCCCTCCTGCGCTACCGCACCCGGGACCGCACCCGGCTGATACGCGAGGTTTGCCCCTGCGGCCGCACCCTGACACGCATGGACCGGATATTGGGACGCACCGACGATATGCTCATCATACGTGGAGTGAACGTGTTCCCTTCCCAGATTGAAACGGCACTGCTGCGCTCGGGGGAGACCGAGCCCCAATATCAGATATTGGTAGACCGGGGCGAGAACCACATGGACAACCTAACGGTGATTGTCGAGGCCTCCCAGTCCATCATTGACGACCCGGAACAGGACCGGCGGCTCCAAAACAAGCTGGCTGGCGAGTTAAACAGTGCGCTGGGAATTTCTTGCGCGGTACGATTGGTCGCACCTCAGGAAATTCAGCGCAGCGAAGGCAAAGCAGTTAGGGTTGTCGACACCCGCAGTCTGTGACACCGATTTAAATGTTCAGGTGGCCGCTCTCATACGGACGGCAGTACTCATAGAAGAGGCTCAGGAGGCGCATGCAATTGGAAACCATGAATTACGAAAAGGACGGTTATGTTGGCCGCATAACCCTGAACCGTCCACATATACTCAATGCCGTGAACTATCAAGGGACCTTGGAGTTAAAACAAACGGCCCAGGAAATATGTGACGACCCAAAACTACGAATTGTCCTGATCCGGGGAGCCGGACGTGCGTTTTGCACTGGAATTGACCTCAAGGAACTGTCCGCCGGGGGCATCCCTCAAGACTATTTTCGGGTCTGGGAAGAGGCATTACGCCTGTTTGAGCAGGCAGAAAAGCTGATTCTTTGCGTTATGCACGGATACGCTTTAGGCGGCGGCTTCCAGTTGCCTTTGGCATGCGACATCCGCATCGCCACCGAAGATTGTCTGATGGGTCTGCCGGCTGCCCTAGAGTCGTTTATTCCTGGACTGGGCACCTACCGCCTGCCCTGGTACGTTGGTTTGGGCAGGGCCAAATGGATGGTGCTATCTGGGGAGAATATCGACGGTAGGAGGGGACAAGAATTCGGCTTGGTGGACCACCTGATTAAGGCCGAGAGCTTGGAGCAAGAAGTGGAAGCATTGGTCGAGCGCTATCTAAGGCTGAGCTCGGCTGGGGCCCTCCAGAGCAAGGTGCTGCTTGGATTGCACAAAGACCTGCCCTACGAACAATTTTTCGAGGAGTACCTGCGCCGTCAGGCGATCGCAGTTGCGTCTCCCGACCACGAAGAGGCGATGAACGCTTACCGGGAGGGCCGTCAGCCGGTGTATCCGGCAGAATAGTTAATCAGGCTTTCGCATCAAGCTGTCGCATCAGGCTCAATAGAGACGCTTGGCCCGGCTAAACCCGGGGCCACACGTTGGTCGCGAATTCCTCCATTCGCTGCATTACCTGGACAGGATCGCTGATCCCGGAACTGGCGACACCACCAAAATCCACGATCAAGGTGCTTACGCCCATATCCTCATAGATGCGTATGTCCGACGCAATAGATTCCAGCGGACCGGTAAACGGTTCCCGATTTGCGCTACCGCCGCCGTTACTTGATGGCTGATAGCCCTGAACGCGAAAAGCGACGTCAATTTCGCCGGAGTCTCGCCCTTCCCTTTCCGCCAGTACAGCCAACCTGCCTATGGCTGCCTTCAACTGCTGAGGAGTGCCCAGGGGAAAGGAAGGGTTTGTGCCCAATGGATGCCAAACATCTCCTAGGCGAGCGGCCCGGCGCAGGGCCCGGTTGCTTTCGCCGCCGACCCAGATGGGCGGATGGGGCTTCTGTACCGGCTTGGGCAGAAAGCTGATGTTGTCAAACTGGCAATATTTGCCTTGAAAGCTCGGCTCATCGCTGGTCCAAAGCTCCTTGAACGCTCGGATGTATTCATCAGTTACTTCGCCGCGCTGGTCGAATGGCGGAAGACCCAGAGCTTCGAACTCTTCCCGTAGCCAACCAGCGCCAACGCCCACGTTGACTCGACCGTTGGACAGCACGTCAAGAGTCGCCAGGGCCTTGGCGGCAACTATGGGGTTGCGGTGGGGGACAATCATGACGCTGGTGCCCAAGCGTATCGTCCGGGTCTGTCCTGCCAGGAAAGCCAGCACGGTTAGCTGCTCCAGACATGCCCCAGCGCCGGTACCCGGATGTACTCCGTGCTCGTCATAGGGATAAACCGAATCGTTTTGCCGCGGGAATACCACATGGTCGGGCACCACCAGCAGATGATAGCCCAACTCTTCCCCTCTTTTGGCAATGGCCGACATGTTTTCCGGCTCGGTCAGCCGTCCGCTGCCGGGGATCGTGAATCCGTATCGCATTTTGGCTCGCCTATATCCCCGGAATATTAGCCCCTTATGGCGTCCTTGATCCTATGCAGGAATGATTTGCTGCGAACTCTTCCCAGCAATCGGTCCATGTCCTGCTCGGCGCTGGACGAGCGCTTTAGGTCCTTGATGCGCTGCTCCATGGTCTCCAACACACGCTTCTCCTCGCCCTTGTCCAGCCAGAAGCCATGCTCCTCGGCACAGACCTCCAGCCAAATTTCATCGTAGCGATAGCGGAATTGCTGCATGGGGCCGAGACACTTGGGACACTTATATTCGCTCTCGCCCGGACGGGTTATCACAGAGCCCTTTTGCTCGTCGGCATCCAGCACTGTGTCTTCCATTTCATCCAGCTCGGGGTAGTCCAGCCACATACCGTCGCAACTTTCGCATTTGTCGACTTCGAGGCCTTTATATTTTGTCACCTTCAAATTGGAACTACATTTGGGACAATTCATTCCGGTACTCCTATTCTTTCTGGACTACTTGCTTCGGCGCCAATCCCCGCCGGTTTTGGCTGGCTTATTTACAGCCCATGGAATTTCGTTATGAGAATTGTAACAGTACGTGCTTGGAGTATTGGTGAGTTTGAAAACCACTGACCCGAAAGCCTACGAAACCGCCAATGCCCTTGCGTACCCATCGGTGATAATATTAGATACGTTTCAGCTTTAATATTCGGTTTCTGATGACCATCCCTGTCTTTGCCAGATATCGTTGTTGGATGTTCCGGAAATTGTGACCGGATGTAAGCAAAAATTGGCCATAAATCAAGACCGTATAGATTTCGCCACCGAGCCCGCTTCCTACAAGCACTGGAAGCTCTCGGTAGATGGACGCGTGGCCCGGCTGGCCTTGGACGTCGATGAGTCGGGCGGCCTGCTGCCGGGATATGAACTGAAGCTGAACTCATATGACCTGGGTGTAGACATAGAACTCTACGACGCAGTCCAGAGGCTGCGGTTCGAGCACCCGGAAGTGGCCGCAGTGGTGATCGCTTCCAACAAACCCCGGGTGTTTTGCGCCGGGGCAAATATTCAGATGCTAGGTCAGTCGAGCCACTCCCTCAAGGTAAATTTCTGCAAGTTTACCAACGAAACTCGAAACAGCATCGAAGACGCTACCGCACAATCAGGGCAGACCTATATTTGCGCCATTAACGGCACGGCTGCGGGCGGCGGCTACGAACTGGCTTTAGCATGCCAGCACATCATGCTTGTGGACGACGGTTCCACCGCTGTATCCCTGCCAGAGTTGCCTCTACTGGCAGTTCTGCCCGGCACAGGCGGTCTGACCAGACTGGTGGACAAACGAAGGGTGCGCCACGACCTGGCCGACTTCTTTTGCACCACATCCGAGGGCATAAGGGGCCGCCGAGCGTTGGACTGGTTGCTGGTGGACGAACTTGCGCCCGCTTCCAGTTTCGACGAAAAGGTGAATGAACGTGCCCGAGCAATAGCGGAAAATTCGGACCGGCCTGAAGTCGCTCAGGGCATCGAGCTTACGCCTTTGGCCCGACAATTCGAGCCCAACCGCATTTCCTACGACCACCTGACCATTGCGCTGGATCCCACGGTGTCGGCAGCTTACGTCACCGTTCAGGGACCAACAAAGGCCCCGCCCACCGCGCCCGACGACATACAGGCCGAGGGCGTGTCATTCTGGCCCCTCGCTCTCGCCAGGGAACTGGATGACGCCATCCTCCACCTGCGGCTGAACGAGGACGAAATCGGCACATGGGTGTTCCGCACCTTGGGTGACAACGACCTGGTGGAAGCCACAGACCGGTTTCTGAACGAGTACGCCGACCACTGGCTCGTCCGGGAGATCGTCCTGTACCTAAAGCGCACACTCAAACGCTTGGACGTAAGCGCCAGAAGCCTAATCTCGTGGATCGAGCCGGGTAGTTGCTTCACCGGAACTTTGCTGGAGTTAGCGCTGGCATCCGATCGCGTCTACATGCTGGACGGTAGTTTTGAGGGGGGCGAACTGCCGCCAGCGGCAATCCGATTGTCGCCGCTCAATTTCGGGCCGCTGCCCATGGTTAACGGGTTGAGCAGGCTTGAGAGCAGGTTTCATTCAGACGGGGAGCGTACCCGCGGTTTGGAAAGCGTCACCGGCCAGGATTTCGACGCCGCCGCAGCGGAAGAAGCCGGGCTGGTCACCTTCATTCCCGACGACATAGACTGGGAAGACGAGGTGCGCCTGGCTATCGAAGAGCGGGCCAGCTTCTCTCCCGATGCTCTCACCGGCATGGAAGCCAGCCTCCGCTTTGCCGGACCGGAAACGATGGAAAGTAAGATTTTCGCCAGGCTGAGCGCTTGGCAGAATTGGATTTTCCAACGTCCGAATGCCACGGGCGAAGATGGTGCCTTGAAGCTTTACGGCAGCGGCAAGAAGAGTGTGTTTGATAAACATCGGATTTAGAATACAGAGTCTGGCAACTAGCTAAACGGCACAAAATGGTGTTCCTGGCTAAAATCCGGGATTTGCGTGAAGGTGAAAAGGGAAATGTCGATTAACTACAGCGAACGGATTCCCAACAACGTCGACCTTTCCGGAGACCGTCGGCTGCAACGGGCGCTAGAGTCCTGGCAGCCCAACTTTCTTGGCTGGTGGCATGAGTTGGGCCCGGAAGGCACTGCGGAAGTAGACGTGTACTTGCGCACGGCTGTGAGTGTGGACGCTCGCGGCTGGGCCAACTTCGGCTACGTTAAAATGCCCGACTACCGTTGGGGGATTTTTCTGGCCACGCCCCAGCAAGACCGGAAGATTCACTTTGGCGAGCACAAAGGAAAGCCGGTGTGGCAGGACGTGCCGGGAGAGCACCGCAGCACCCTCCGCCGCTTGATCGTAACCCAAGGCGATACCGAGCCGGCTTCCGTGGAGCAGCAAAAGGAACTGGGCCTCACCTGCCCGTCCCTGTACGACCTGAGAAACCTTTACCAGGTTAACGTAGAGGAAGCCCGCCACCTTTGGGCCATGGTTTACCTGCTGCAAGCCTACTTCGGAAGGGACGGGAGAGAGGAAGCGGAGGCGTTGCTGAAGCGTCACTCGGGTGACCCGGACAAACCTCGAATTCTTCAAGCATTCAACGAGCGCACGCCCCATTGGTTGTCGTTCTTCATGTTCACCTACTTTACGGACAGGGACGGCAAGTACCAACTGGCCGCCCTCGCCGAGTCGGGGTTCGACCCGTTGGCCCGCACCTGCCAGTTCATGCTGACCGAAGAGGCGCATCACATGTTCGTGGGCGAAACCGGGGTGATGCGGGTGCTGCAGCGCACCTGCCAAGTAATGAAAGACTTGGGCACCGACAACCCCGAAGCCGTGCGAGCGGCCGGGGCCATCGACCTGCCGACCATGCAAAAGTTCGTGAACTTCCACTACAGCGTGTCGGTGGACCTTTTCGGTGGGGAAATTTCCACTAACGGCGCCAACTTCTTCACCAGCGGGCTAAAAGGGCGCTACCTGGAGTCCAGGATCAAAGACGACCACCAGCTTTCCCAGGCCACCTGGCCCGTGTATACGGTGGAGGGAGGCCAAATTATCGCTACAGAGCAGCCTGCCCTTCTGGCGGTCAACGAAAGGCTGCGGGACGACTACATCGGCGACTCCCAACGGGGCATGGACCGGTGGAACAAAATGATCCGGGAACTTGGCGTCGACTTTGAGCTGACACTTCCCCACAAAGCATTCAACCGGCGCATCGGCGCTTTCAAGGACGTCAAAGTTACGCCCGAGGGATCGATCATCAGCGAAGAGGAATGGGCACGCAGCGTGGACGACTGGCTGCCCACCTCGGCTGACCATAGCTTCGTAGCCTCTTTGATGAAACGGGTGATCGAACCTGGCAAGATGGCCAGCTGGATTGCGCCGCCAGCCCGGGGTATCGACGGCAAGCCCGTGGATTTCGAGTACATAAAGTTCAGTTAGCCTATTCCTTACGTTGCCAGGAGACCTTGCCAGGAGACCTTGCTAGGAGACCTTGCTAGGAGACCTTGCTAGGAGCGCGTTAGTATGCCGGACAATGCGGTGGCGGTGGACAGGTCGGCCAGCCTTTCGAATATCCAATATTCGCCTGTGTTCAATGTGGCTGTGCCCTTTATCGACCGTCATATATTAGAGGGACGTTCCAGCAAGACTGCCATCAGGACCGCCGAAAGGGACATTAGCTACGGGGAGTTGGCCCAAAACGTCAACCGCTGCGGCAACCTCCTGCGATCCTTAGGGGCCAGCGGCGGCGACCGGGTGCTGATGGTGGTTAAAGACTGCCCCGAATTCTTTTACCTGTTCTGGGGGGCCATCAAAGCCGGCTTAACCCCCGTCCCCGTGAATACACTGCTAAGGTCCGGTGACTACCAGTACATGTTGGAAGATTCCACTTGCGCCGTGTTGGTATACTCACCCGAGTACGCCCGCGAGGTGGAGCCAGCGATGGCCAACGCAACCCACAAGCCCGGAAGCGTCATGACGTCCACGGGGCCCGATTCATTAAGAGATCTCATTGCGCAGCAGTCCGACCAGTTAGAGGCAATCCCGGCCTCGGCAGACGACGACTGCTTCTGGCTTTACTCATCGGGTTCGACGGGGCGGCCCAAAGGCGCAGTCCACCGGCACCGGGATATGGTGGAAACCTGCGTTCATTACGCCGTGGACACGCTGGGCATCACCGAAAACGATATTTGTTTCTCAGCAGCCAAGTTGTTCTTTGCTTACGGCTTGGGCAACAGCATGACCTTCCCCCCTGTGGGTGGGAGCCACCACAGTGCTCAGCGACCAACGTCCATCGCCGGACATGACATTCGAGGTCTTTGATCAGTTCAAGCCTACGCTGTACTTTGGTGTGCCGACCCTTTACGCCACTCAACTGCGGGCCATGGACGAAATCCCCCCAACCCCCCTTTACGAAAGGGGGGCTTCTAAAACGGTGGGGCCGGACCTATCATCCATCAGGGCCTGCGTTTCGGCAGGGGAGGCTTTGCCCGCCGATATTATCCGGCGCTGGCGTGAGAAAACCGGCTTGACCATCCTTGACGGAATAGGCTCTACCGAAGCGCTGCACATCTTTATTTCCAATCGGGCTGACGATTTTTCCCCTGGGAGCAGCGGACGATTGGTGCCCAGCTATGACGCGAAAATCGTCGATGAAGCAGGTGTACCGGTGGCTCAAGGGGAGATTGGCCGTTTGCTGGTCCGGGGCGGCTCCATGGCGGCGTATTACTGGAACAACCCGGAAAAGACCGCCGAGACCATGGTGGGCGAATGGGTCAACACAGGGGACACCTACCTCCAGGATGAAGCCGGATATTATGTTTACTGCGGGCGCAGCGACGACATGCTCAAGGTCGGCGGCATCTGGTGCTCCCCGGTTGAGATCGAAAACTGTCTCATAGAGCATCCCAAGGTTCTGGAAGCAGCCACCGTGGGCCGGGCCGACAACGACCAGCTAATCAAACCCGAGGCTTATATAGTGCTGACCAGCGCCATCGACTCTCAGGAAGCATTATCCCAAGAACTTTTAACCCACTGCCGGAACACATTAGCCCGATACAAATTCCCTCGTTGGTTCAACTACGTGGACGATCTACCCAAAACAGCCACAGGGAAAATCCAGCGTTTCAAGCTGCGTCAGACCTGACAAAGCCACTTTCCCAAGAGATCGAAAAGCCCCCATTTCGTAAAGGGGGGTTAGGGGGATTTTGCCCCCGCAAACAACAATCCTTTTAGCAGTACACGACCCTCGTCCGTTCGAACCGTCACAGTACAAGCCCAACCTTCCTTCGCAAAGGGGAAAGAACTATCGTCAAAGGAGTTAGCCGTGAAAATGGAATGGCTGAACCATACAGGGTTCGTAGTAAGCGACCAGGAGCGTTCCCTGGCTTTCTATAGGGACATGCTTGGCTTGAAAGAAGAGATGAATGCCATCCGCGACGGTGCCGGAATCTCCGAAATAGTAGGCTACCCCGACGCTAAACTTCATATTGACTACCTGAGCACCGGAGACTTGAAGCACTCGTTGGAGCTTATCCAGTACCTGAACCCGCCTGGTGAAACAATATCTCCCACCGAACGCAACGCTGTCGGTGCCTGCCATTTGGGCATCGTGGTGGACGATCTGCAGGCAATATACGAAGAACTCTCCACCAAGGGAGCAAAGTTCCTGGGACCTCCGGTGGTGCGGGAGGGAAGCCTTTACGGTCGCAAAGTAGTGTACCTGCAAGACCCCGACGGTAACTGGCTGGAACTGTTGGAAGGATCACCGGTGTTGAGATTCGCTTAACGCAGCTAACCGAAATCACCGCAGAGATCGTAGAGTACGCCGAGAAATTCAATTGAACTGTTCCCTTTGCGTGCTCAGCGATTAAGTTGCAGGCTTTAAGGAGGCCTCAATGGACCTGGTAATACGAAACGTAAGGCTGATCGACGGGACTGGGGCCGGTCCTGTTCCGCAGGTGAGTTTGGAGGTAACCGGTAGCGCCATCAGTTGGATTGGCCCGGAGTCCAGCCGCCCGAAACGGCCCGTGCATCAGGAAGACATTAACGGCCAGGGACTCACCCTCATCCCGGGCCTGATCGATTGTCACGAGCACTTCACCGGGGACGGTGGCATGGATGCTATGGAACGGTTGCTGAACGATACACGGGAGGAGTTCACGCTAAAAGCGGTGGGCAACTGCCGCCGGGCTCTGATGTCCGGTGTCACCACGGCCAGGGACGTGGGCGCCCGCTTTGGCATCAACATCAACATTGCCCAACAAACGGCAGCAGGGGCCGTCCTTGGTCCTAGGGTCATTGCGTCGGGCGAGTGGTTCCAATACCCCGGCACCTGGCCAGCAGAGCTTACCAGAACCACCGAGACGCCGGAAGAACTGCTGTTGGGGATTCAGGACATGATCCAGCGGGGCGCTGGCCTCATCAAGGTCGGGGCTACCGGCTTCCGCCCCGACGGCGCCCAGTTTCCCAGCATGAGCCGGGAAGCGTTGGAAGCAGCGGTGCGTGCCTCTCACGAAGCTGGCCTGAAGATTGCCGCCCACTGTCACGGGTTCGAGGGGACCCTCCTGGCCGTGGAAGCTGGCATCGACTCAATAGAGCACGGCACCTACACGGACGAAGCGACGGTTAGGCTGATGGCCGAAAAAGGCACGTATATGGTGCCAACGATGTCCACCTGGGACGCCAGGGAACGCTTGGCCCTCCAGCAAGGCTGGTCCAAAGATCAGATGGCCGACATTTACGACCGGAAGGAGAACTCCATCGCCAGCTTCAAGCGAGCGTTAGCAGCTGGAGTAATAATCGCCACCGGCACCGACGCTGGGGGCTCTCCGGCCCGTCACGGTTTCGTGGCCAGAGAGATCGAACTGATGGTGGACAACGGCATGACCCCCCAAGCCGCCCTGGAAGCGTCCACGAGGCTTGCCTCCGAGTTGCTGGGAGTCCAAGACCAGGTGGGCACCATAGAGGTGGGCAAGCAGGCCGACCTGCTCCTAATAGACGGCGACCCCCACTCGGACATTGGGGCGCTGAGAAACGTCTGGGCGGTCTTCCAGGGAGGACGGCGGATTCGGTAAGGGGAGCAACCCCGCCCAATGGATGTCGACGTCGAACAGAAAGTTGCGACGCAGCCCGGATCTGAGTTTAGAGGTAATACATGCCGACTTTGATTTCAACCGAACGTCCCGATTCGGTGGACGCGACCGCACTTATCACGGAGCTTGATGAATATCTTGTACCACTAGCTCCCCAAGAAAGCCGGCACGGATTTAGCGTAGACAAACTTCTGCAGGAGGACGTCGCGTTTTTCGTAATGCGCCATGACAGTTTTCCCGCTGGTTGTGGCGGCGTCAAGTTCTTCGATATGGAGTACGGGGAAATCAAGCGCATGTACGTGCGCCCCCAGTTTCGCGGCTTGGGGTTGGGCAAATCGATGCTCCAGCACTTAGCCGACTACGCCCGGGACCAAAGAGTGGAGTTGTTACGACTGGAGACGGGGGTTTATCTGACGGAAGCCATCGGGTTGTATGAACGCTATGGCTTTAGGCGCATCCCGCCGTTCGGAGACTACAAGGAAGACCCCCTGAGCCTGTTTTTCGAGAAACGGCTCACCAATTAGGGATTGGGCGAGGCGGTTTTGCGAGGCGGTGACAAGGTTTAACCCTACCCAGTGAAAAGTCCCTGTGGGCTCAAGGACCATCATAATTAAAGCCTGCTTGAAGAGGATTTAGCCCTCTCCAACCACCATCCTGTGCTGGTAACGCGCGGAATACCTCTTTTCGTCGACCATGAAAGCTAACAACGCCGCCGGCAGTAATAGAAACGCCGCAATGGCGAAAGGCTGCGTGTAAGAGCCAGTTACATCGAATAGGTAGCCCGTGAGCAAGATACCGAAAGTTCCGCCAACCTGACGGAACAGATATGAAACTCCCGTGATGGCCCCCAAGGCACGAAGACCGTATATGTCCGCGGTTAGCGCAGTAGTCAAGGGCGCGGTGGCCATAAATGACAACCCGAACACAGCCGCAAACACCCACATTCCAATCGCTCCGGGCAGCAGTAACGCAACAATGTAGGCGCAAGCTCTTAATGCATAGATGAAGGTCAGCATAGTCTTGCGCTCGGCCCGGTCCGAAATCATCCCAACAATAGTGCTCCCGATGATGCTGAAAGCCATCATGAAGCCGAAAACCATCGCCGCAGCGGCAGGTGACGTGCCGCGATCGATTGCGTAAGGCACTAAATGAACCAATAGATTGGCCGTCGTGAATCCGTCAACGAAATAGGCAACGGACAACTGCCAAATGGGCCAAGACACGAAGGGCTCCCGCCAACAGGCGGTATCCAGCGGCCCAGGTCGAGCGGTTGCGATCGAGTTGACGTTTTCTTCCGGAGATATTAGGTAACCGTCCTGCTTCAACCCCAGCTTCTCCGGGTCGTCATGCACCAACAAATAAACGAGCGGTACCGCGACTAGGAGAACCATCAATCCCAAGATCAACCAGGTCAATCGCCAATTGGTGGCCTGAATCAGGTACGCTGCCAAAGGGATGATGACAAGACCCCCTAGGCCTACTCCTGCGGCGTTCAGCCCCACCGCCGTAGCGCGTCTGCGGCGAAACCATTTGGCGACCAACGCACTGGTATTGGATGGAGAGGTTCCGCTGAAAGCAGTGCCGGCGATCACACCGAAAGTAAAAATAACAAAGATAATATTGAAAGTCAGGCCGAGAGCTGCGATGGATAGGCCCAGAATGACCAGGCTGGAGAGAATTACCCGTCTACCGCCTATCCGGTCCAATAACCCACCAAACAGTGGCTGCGTCAGCCCGGTGACCAGAAAACCCAGAGATGCCGCAATCGAGATGGTGCCCCGGCTCCATCCAAAGTCCTCGCTCATGGGGATGACAAAAACACTGATGCCACCCCGGGCGCTTGTGGTGGCAACCGATATAACGATGCAAGCCGCAACCACATACCAACCGTGGTATACGGGAAACCAATTGTTAATTCGCCTGCTCAATGCATCTCCAACGCGGTCCATCGGGCGCTAGCTGACCTATCTTACGTCGGTTCCTGCTCGGTTCTCGGTTCAATATAACTTTCAGTCCAGGCCCAATCTATCCGAATGTTGCTTTCAAACTTTTCGACCAGCCCAAGGTGCGCCCGCAGGGCGATGAAGTACGCTCAAGCTTGTAGATTCCAGCTTGTTGATCCCAGCTTGTAGATTAAAGAAGGATTGAACGCCGGCCTGCAAGGTAGTAAGGTGAGCCAGGCGTGGAAAAATAGAATGTTTGGAGGCATCCAAATGGCAAAACTAGAGGAATACGCAAACAGGTACGAGACGGTTAATTTTGAACGCAGGGACGGCATTTTACAGGTGACCTTCCACTCCCACGGGGGGAGCCTCAAGTGGGGCGGTCCGGCCCACCGGGAGTTCGGTTACGCCTTCGCCGACATCGGCAGCGACCCGGAAAACCGGGTGGTTATTCTGACTGGCACCGGCGACGACTACTGCGCGGAGTTTGAGGGGACCCGGGCCAAGCGCACGCCCAAGACCTGGGACGTGACCTATTGGGAAGGCAAACGTTTGCTGACCAATCTGCTGGAGATCGAGGTGCCAATAATCGGCGCAGTCAACGGACCGGCTTTGATACACGCCGAAATACCCGTAATGTCGGACATCGTTCTGGCGTCCGAGAACGCCACGTTCCAAGACGCTCCCCACTTCCCCCGTGGCGTGGTCCCCGGCGACGGCGTGCACGTGGTTTGGCCCATGCTTCTGGGCCAAAACCGGGGCCGCTACTTCTTGCTCACCGGCCAGACCCTGACGGTCCAAGAAGCGCACCAACTGGGCGTCGTGGCGGAGGTGCTGCCCAAGGAACGCCTTCTGCCCCGTGCCTGGGAACTGGCAGAGCAACTCTGCCAGCAGCCCGACTTAACCCTGCGCTACTCCAGGGTAGCTTTAACCCTAAACATCAAACGTCAGATGCAGGACATGCTTGGCTACGGCCTGGCCATCGAAGGTTTGGCAGCGGTCGACGTAAGTTAGAGGGCGTAGGTTTTTGCAGACCAGTACCAGAGAAAGCGGAGACACAGAATCACAGGGGTTTTAACTCCGTGTTTCCGTGCCTCCGCACCTAATTACCCGTCTTGCAATCGGCTCTTGGCGGGTAGTATCCTTGCAACTACAAGTTTGGGTATGAATCACGACCTATTAATCACTAGCAAGGAGAATGGACATGGCCAAAATCGCCAGAGTAAGTCATGAAGTGCTCAACGTGAAGGACCCCGAGGCCTCGGCCAAGTGGTACAGCGAAGTATTGGGCATGGAAACCATGAACTACACCCCAGGGTTGGGTATGGCTTTCTTGTCCTTCGGCACGTTGGATCACGACATCGCCCTGATCAGGGTGCCTGAAGGCGTAGAGACCGGCAGCCCCGGCCTAAGCCACACGGCGCTGTGCATCGAAGGCGGCGAAGAGGATCTGAAGGAGATTTACGGGAGGATCAAGGCCAGCGGCGCCAAGATCGATTTCCTAGCTGACCACGGTCTGACCAAGAGCTTCTACTTTTTCGACCCCGACGGCAACCGCTTGGAGGTATTCTTCCAGAACCTACACGGGGAAGAAGCCATGACTTTTATGCGAGAAGCCGGGGCAGTCTTAGACCCCTACGAAGAATTGGAAGCGTCCACAGCCGACTAGAACGCCATCCCTTGTGCCGCTACCGTTCGTCCTGAGCCCCCACCAAGGGTCAATGCCAATAGGCTGCAAGAACGAACCGGATGCACCTAAACTTCAAAAGCGGAATGTGAGTTTCTCCCGCGATGAACAAGATCAACAATAGGAGCCCCGGTTCAGGCCGGGGCTCTTACTAAGTTCCGGCTAGTTCATTGAAATCCGGGCCACGCCTCCCCCTATAGGACAAAAAAATGGAAAAACAAGACATCCCATTTCTCTCCGCCTCCCAGCTCTCCCGATTGATCGAGAGCAAAGAAGTATCGCCGGTTGAAGCAACGGAAGCCTACTTGGACCGCATCGAGCAGGTGGACGGGAAACTCAACTCATACATTACGGTCTGCCGCGACGAAGCAATGCAGTCAGCCAGAGAGGCCCAGCAGGCTATCGCCGCAGGGCGCTACATAGGCCCGCTGCACGGCGTTCCGGTGGCGGTGAAGGACCAGTTCTATACCAAAGGCATTCGCACCACCGCAGGTTCCAAATTGATGTGGGACTTTGTTCCCGACTATGATGCCACGGTGATTTCCGGGCTGAAAAATGCTGGAGCAATCCTGCTGGGCAAGCTGAACCTAAGTGAATTCGCTCTGGGCGACAGCTTTGATCATCCGGGAGGCACGCCAAAGAACCCGTGGGACTTGACCCGAAATCCAGGCATGTCCTCCAGCGGTTCGGCGTCGGCCACAGGTGCGTTTTTGTGCGCTACGTCCCTGGGCGAGGATACCGGCGGCTCCATACGCATACCTGCAGCTTGGAGCGGCCTAGTTGGGTTACGCCCGACCTGGGGTTTGGTCAGCCGCTACGGGGTGTTGGCAGCCAGTTGGTCTATGGACACCGCAGGGCCAATATCGCGGACGGTCGAGGACTGCGCCATCACGCTCCAGGCGATAGCGGGCTACGACCCCAACGATAAATACACTTGGAACCAACCGGTGCCAGACTACCGGCAGGCCCTGGCGGGCGATATTTCCGGCATTCGGGTCGGATTGCTCAGTGAAAAGGTAGATAGCGACGACGTGGAGCGGGAGGTCAGGGACGCTGTGGTAGCGGCCAGCGGCGTGCTGGGAGAGTTGGGAGCCCCGGTGAAGACGGTGTCATTGCCCCTAATCGTCGACGCAGGCACCGCGTCCAAGTGCATCACCGACATGGAAGGAGCGGCGGTCCACTACGAAAGACTGAAAACCCAAGCCGCGGAGTACGACCACAACACCAGAGTGCGGCTGCTGACGGCCATCCTGACCCCAGCCCAAGCCTATTACAAAGCCCAGAAGTTCCGGGAAATGCTGCGGCAACAGCTTCTCGAACTGCTAAAGGACGTTGACGTATTTGTGTTGCCAACGTCCCCCGCTGGGGCACCCAAGATTCCCGACGAAGCAGGAACGAAAAGTCAAGAAGAAGCCCACAGCCGGATGTCTGGGATCAGGAGCTTCACCGGCCCGTTCAACCTGGCAGGCGTGCCCGCGATCTCGGTGCCCTGCGGTTTCACGTCGGATAACCTGCCTATATCCCTTCAAATCGTTGGCCGTCCCTTCGAGGACGCCACGGTGATGAAAGTAGCCCACGCCTACGAGCAAGCAACAACTTGGCACACGAGGCGGCCTCCTATCTAAAGACGAGGTTTTTTGGGAGGGGTTTTAGGGGAACCCTTTCTTGCAAGAAAGGGTTCCCCTAGCCCTTCCTAAAGAACCAAACTCAGAGTTTCGTACCCAGGGTTAAAATTCTCCGGAGGTACAACCCATGGACGAACTGGTCGCCCGCGCCCTGGAGACAGCCCGCCTTAAAGGCGCCGGGTATGCCGACGTGCGGGTGGTCCAGACCGAGCAGGAACGATACGTCGTACGCAACGGAGCCGTCGACACTCTCAGCATGGACCAGTCAATGGGCTTTGGCGTTCGGGTGTTGGTGGACGGTGCATGGGGCTTCGCCTCCAGTCGGGACTATTCAGCCGCAGAGGTCGACCGTGTTGCCGGTCTGGCGGTTCAAGTAGCCCGTGCTTCAGCGGTACTCAATCATGAGCGGGTGAACTTGGGCAGCCCCGTGACCAGCCGAGGGTCTTACACGACGCCTATCCAAGTTGACCCCTTTAGCATATCTCCCGAAGCCAAGCTTGAATTGCTTCTGGAGGTCGACCGGGGCATGGGTTCCGTCTCGGGCATCTCTGCCCGCCAATGCAACCTGGTTTTCATCAAAGAGCAAAAGACCTTCGCCAATTCCCAGGGCGCTCATGTGGAGCAGACGATTTACGAGTCGGGGGGCGGCATGCAGGCCACCGCCGTTGGATCCGGGGAAGTCCAGCGCCGGTCTTACCCGGAGTCCCACGGTCGCATGCAGGGCTGTGCTGGATGGGAGTACATAACTCGCATGGACCTCGCTGGGAACGCCGAACAGATCGCCAGCGAGGCTGTGGCCTTGCTGACCGCCGACCAATCCCCCAGCGACGCCACTACCACGATCATAATTGGCGGTTGCCAATTGGCCTTACAGGTGCATGAGTCCTGCGGCCACGCCATCGAATTAGACCGGGTTTTGGGGTCCGAAGCCGCCTTTGCCGGCACATCTTTCTTGACCACCGACAAGCTCAACGATTTTCGGTACGGTTCCCAGCATGTAAACGTGACCGCTGACAGTCTAAGCGTTCCCGGCATGGGGAGCTACGGTTGGGATGACGAGGGTGTTCCTTCCCAATCGACGCCCATCATCAGGGATGGTCAATTTGTAGGTTACCTGATGTCCCGGGAGTCGGCGTCGACCCTGGGACTGGAATCCAACGGTTGTATGAGGGCTTCCTCCTGGAACCGCATCCCGCTAATCCGCATGACCAACGTTAGCCTGGAGCCCGGCGCTTGGACGCTGGACAATCTGATAGCCGATACCGACGACGGCGTCTACATGGAAACGAACAAGTCCTGGTCCATCGACGATCGCCGCTACAATTTTCAGTTCGGCACGGAGATGGGCTACGAAATCAAGAACGGGAAGCGGGGTCGACTGCTCCGCAACTGCACCTACACCGGCATCACCCCGGATTTCTGGAACTCCTGCGACGCCGTTTGCGACAAGAACCACTGGGAGATGTGGGGCACGCCTCAGTGCGGCAAAGGGCAGCCCGGGCAGATTGCCCATACCGGCCACGGGGCAGCCCCAGCTCGCTTCCGGAATGTCCGAATCGGAGTAATGCGCTAGCCAGACAGACATAGTCTGGTTCCCTAGAGTCGTTTTATGGGGCTACGATTTGGGGTTTGTTAGGTGATCGGAAAAATCTGGTTGAGGCCGATTAAATGATTGGAAAAGACCAATGTCAGGCCATCTTGGGTAAAGCGCTGGGCCTGTCCACCGTCAAGGAAGCCGACTTCTACCTGAGTGGCCAGGAACAAGGGCTGACCAGGTTCGCCGGAAATGCCATCCACCAGAACGTGTCCCACAGCAACGCCCAACTCCACATCCGTGCGGTCTCCGGCAAGAGGCTGGGACGAGCGGTGACTAACGACCTGAGCGACGTTGGTATCGCCAAAGCAGTAGCTCAAGCCGAGCACAATGCTTCCCTTATGCCCGAGGACCCGGATTTACCAGGTCTTCCCGAGCCAGCTTCCCAAGCAGACCAATCGCGCCAAATAGATTCCTACGACCCCGCCACGGCTGACTTTACGCCGGAAGACCGGGCCCACGCCGTCAGCGTGGTTTGCGGCGAAACCGGCCGACACGGATTGAACGCCTACGGTGCCTGCCGCACCGGAACCCAAGAAATCGCCGTGGCCAGCACCCTCGGAGCCAGCCGATACCACGCCGGGTCCTTCGCCGGTCTGCTGATTACGGTGATGAGCGACACATCGTCGGGATGGGCCAAGGGAGGGTCATGGCGGGTGAGCGACATCAACGCCAAAGACCTTGCCGACGAAGCCATAGGCAAAGCGGAGCGGGGCAAAGACCCGCGAGACGTTGGACCGGGAGAGTACCCGGTGGTGCTTGAACACTACGCCGTAGACGACATTTTGGGGGCTTTAAGCCTTTACGGCATGGGCGCTCAAGCAGTCCAGGAGCGCCGTAGCTGGATGAACGGTTTAATTGGTGAGCAAGCGATGAGCCCTCAGGTTTCTATCTGGGACGACGGAACGGACCCTTCGGGTTGGCCGGTGCCCTTCGACACCGAAGGCATGCCCCGTCAGAAAGCCGACCTAGTATCAAAGGGCGTGATCGGCGCGCCGGTGCACAATTCCTACACTGCCGGAAAAGAGGGCAAAACTTCCACTGGGCACCAGGTCAACTTCACCGGCGCACCCTACGCCACCAATCTGTTTATGAAGCCCGGCGAACAGACCGTGGAAGAGTTGATCGCTTCCACCGACCGCGGGCTATACATCACCCGTTTCCACTATACCCGCCTGTCCCACAACAAGGGCTGCATGATGACCGGTATGACCCGGGACGGGACGTTTCTCATCGAAAACGGGCGCATTAGCCATCCGGTCAAAAACCTGAGGTTCACCCAGTCCTACGTGGAAGCGTTGGCTGGAGTGGAGGGTGTTGGCAAGCAGACCAGGCTGGCGCTGAACGAGGTGGGATTCGCCACCAGGGTGCCTGCGCTAAAGCTTGCCAGCTTTAACTTCACCGGGGTGACGGTTTAGGGCACCCATTGCGGGCAGCTCGACAATCAGAGAACTTGACCTCAAGCAATCACTTTGAAACCTACGTCTTCGGTTTCAAATGATAGCCTGCCACCCCAGCCATTCCGGTTGACGCTGCATCTGGCCTCAGATACACTTGGGCACATTCAACAGCCTGTCTTGTTGGCGCTAGCCAGCGGACGATTGAGGTATCCATGTGCGGCGTCGGCGGCATCCTTTACAAGAACATCGGCTCCCAGGGCCAAGCACCCATCGGGGAAGATTTGGTCAAGATGCTAGAGTCCATGACTCACCGGGGCCGAGATTCCAGCGGTTTCACCATCGCTGGCGAAGATATTGACGGTGACTTGGTTATCCGCATCTGGACTGACGACCCAGGGCAAGCAGCGGACGTGCTGTCTAAGGCCGAGGAAACAGTACAGAAGGCTGGCGGCGTGGTGAGAACTAGCAACGCTTGGGGCCAGTTTTTGCGAGTGACCGTCAACTACGAGGGCGAGATACCCGCCTTGGCTGAAGCCCTTTTGGGCACCCAGGGTGTGGCCTTACACAGCATCGGCGAAAACTCGGAGGTCATTAAGGACGTGGGCACTCCCGCGGTCATGGACGGCCTCCACTCCATGAGCCAACTCAAGGGCACCCACGGCATCGGTCACGTTCGCATGGCCACGGAGAGCCGTGTCGACGTTAACCACGCCCATCCTTTCTGGGCCTACCCCTTCACCGACGTAACCGTGGTCCATAACGGACAATTGACCAACTACCACAAGCTGAAACGCATGTATGAAGACCAAGGCCACCATTTCCAGACCGGCAACGATTCGGAATTGATCGCCGTTTACTTGGCCGACAAACTGGCCAAAGGGGACCCGTTGGATCATGCGTTACGAAGTTCGTTGAGCGACCTTGACGGCACGTTTACTTACTTGGTTTCCACCAAGGACGGCTTGGGCTACGCCAAAGACCAGTGGTCGGCCAAGCCCCTAGTCACTATGGAGACTGACGATATTATCGCCATAGCATCGGAGGAGATAGCGCTCCGTGGCGTGTTCAGCCAGGAAATTGACCGGTTCGAGCCTCAAAACAGCGAGGTCATGACTTGGTTACTTTAGACGCTGGGGCGCTGACCACCCGAGAACTGAACGCAAAGATCAAGGAACTGGCGGCGAGTGGCGATGAAATCACGGTGGTAAATCCCCAGGCCAAGCACAACATCGCCGTGGGGATTTTCGAGAACTGCAAAATAAAAATAAGCGGCAGTGTGGGTTATTACGCCGCTAGCCTCTCGGACGGTCCCGAATATGTTATTGAAGGCAATGCAGGATGGGCCTTGGGTGACAACATGATGTCCGGCAAGATCACCCTGACGAAAGATGCTGGTGCCTCAGTCGGCTCCACCATGCGGGGCGGTGAACTCTTCGTCGGCGGCAACGCTGGCGCTCGGGCCGGAATTTCCATGAAGGGGGGAACCCTTATCGTGGGGGGCAACGCTGGCTTCCTCACCGGTTTCATGATGCAGAAGGGGCGGATCATTGTTTGCGGCGACGTTGGTGAAGCGGTCGGCGACTCGATGTACGAGGGTACGATTTACGTTGCCGGGAAAATCGCTTCTTTGGGCAGCGACGCCAAGACCGAAGAGATCAGCGAAGACGAAGTTATTGATATCTTAGCGGCACTGGAAGAACACGGAATTAAGCAAAGCTACAAATTTACCAAGGTGGTTTCAGCAAAAAAGCTATACCACTACGACTCGCTGGAGCGAATGGAAAAGTCCATTATCTAATCTATCCGACTGGTCATGTTCGCAGGCATTAGGGGATCAGGCAAACTTTTTTATTTCCCGAATCCTCGAATCTCCCAATCCCGGCAAAAAGCCGTCTCGACAAATCCTAAAGACCCGAATACAGCCAACGGAGGAAGTTATTCCCGATGGTGATGGGCAACAGCCAAATATGGCCTCCCTGGATCATAGAAGATATCCATGCCAAGTCGGACCTTGGACGCTACCGAATCCGAGGCTTCAGCACCTTCCAGAAAGTAACCCACTTTGATGACCTCACTTTTTTGTCTACGGGCCTTACGCGTTTCCCGTTGGAAGGTTACAAAGAACGCTGCAACACCCGAACGGTGATCGGGGCCCGCTATGCCGAGAACCCTTTGGTGTTGGAGACCCCCATATACATTAGCGGGATGAGTTACGGTGCCCTCTCGGCCAACGCCAAAACGGCATTGGGCAAAGGCGCAGCCATGGTGGGCTCCGCCAGTTGCACCGGGGACGGCGGCCAGTTGCCCAGCGAAAGAGAAGCGGCGGACAACTTGATATATCAAGTCTTGCCCAGTCGATACGGCTTCAATCCTCACCACTTAGCCCAAGCCCAAGCGATTGAAATCGTGGTGGGCCAGGGTGCCAAACCAGGCACCGGCGGCATGCTGATGGGCGTCAAGGTGCTGGATGAAATTGCCGACATGCGGGATCTGCCTCAAGGCATAGACCAACGCAGCCCGGCACGACATCCCGACTGGCTGGGACCGGACGACCTAGCAGTCAAGATAGAGCAACTACGGGAAGCCACAGACTGGAGGATCCCAGTTCACGTCAAACTAGGCGCATGCCGGGTCGGCGACGACGTTAAACTGGCCGCCAAGGCCGGGGCGGACGCAATCGTGATTGACAGCATGGTGGCGGGCACTGGCGCGTCGGCCGAGGTGTTGATCGAGCACAGCGGCATCCCCACTGTACCGGCTATAGTAATGGCCCGTGAAGCGCTCCGGGAATTGGGGCTTTACGGCAAGGTCAGCCTGATTGCCTCCGGGGGCATCCGCCACGGAGCGGACGCAGCCAAGGCCCTGGCTCTGGGCGCCGACGCCGTAGCCATCGGACTCGCCAGCCTCATTGCTTTGAACTGCAACCGGGAGATTCCCGAGTCGGACTTCAAATCGGAGATCGGTGTGCCCGCTGGCTTCTGCCATCACTGCCACACCGGAAAATGCCCAGTGGGGATTGCCACCCAGAATCCGGAGTTGACCAAACGCTTGGACCCCGATGCGGCTGCCGAGAGGGTGGCCAATTTTCTGAATTCCATGACCATGGAAATGGCCTTGCTCACCAGGTCATTGGGTAAAAGCGACGTACACAGCCTGGAACCCGAAGACTTGGCCGCCCTGACAATCGAAGCTTCGGCCATGGCCCGGGTGCCATTGGTGGGGACCGACAAGATTTATTGAGCTAATCAGCTATCAGCGGTCAGCAGTCAGATTCGGGCTGGCATGGCAACATTTAACTGCGCGTCTAAATAAGCCTGGGCAAAAGTGCATTTTAAGCAATCGCCGGGCAGGTAGCCCTTAAGCTGATAGCTGACGCTCTCCCAAGGAGAAACGCCATGGTCACCAGGGAAGAAATACGACAACGCATGGACGCAGACAAAATCGAATACGTCCTTGCCCAGTTCGTGGACATCAACGGGTCGCCCAAGGTCAAAATGGTGCCAGCTTCTCACTTGGACGACATTGTGGACACCGGCGCCGGATTCGCGGGCGCAGCGCTGCCAGGCATGGGCCAGGGCCCTCACTCCCACGACATGC
The DNA here is from genome assembly GCA_963665155.2 of Dehalococcoidia bacterium. Classification (GTDB taxonomy): domain Bacteria; phylum Chloroflexota; class Dehalococcoidia; order Lucifugimonadales; family UBA3495; genus UBA1141. The sequence goes on from OY761986.2 coordinate 2,115,100, forward strand.
TGGCCAGAGTGGACCTTGAGACCTACACGCCGGTTCCCTGGACCGAGGGGGTGGCCCGGTTCGCAAGCGACCTGTTCGTGGACGATGCACCCCACATGTTTTGCCCTCGCCAGAATTTCAAGCGGGTGCTTTCCAACCTGGGTGACGACGGCTACGTGTTCAACGTGGGAATTGAACCAGAGCATTTTCTGGTGACGCGAGACGGCGACGGCGCAATCACAGTTTGGGATCCCAACAACATAGACACTCTGAACAAAGCCTGCTACGACTTCAAAGGGATAGCCAATGTCATGGACTACTTGCGGGACATGATGGACGGCATGAAGCGGGTGGGCTGGGACGTCTATCAGTCCGATCACGAAGACGCCAACGGGCAATACGAGATCAATTTCCACTACGACCACGCCATGATCACCGCAGACCGGTACACCTTCTTCAAGATGATGACCAGCCAATACGCCCAGAAATACGGCGCAATAGCCACCCACATGGCCAAACCTTTTACTGATCGCACCGGCAGCGGCGGCCACATCCACTACCACATAGCCGACGTAGTCACCGGTGAGAACCTGTTCCTAGACGAGGAAGACCCCAGGGGGTTGGGTCTCTCCCAGATGGCTTACAACTTCATCGGCGGCGTGTTTGCCCACGCCCCGGCACTATGTTGTGTTATGTCTCCTACCGTCAATTGCTACAAACGACTGCAAGTGGGACCGGCATTGATGGGATCAACGTCAGGTTTTCTGTGGACGCCGGCCTTCGTTTCCTACGGTGACAATAATCGGACTCAGATGATCCGCACCGCTGGACCGGGGCACTTGGAGGACCGGACTATGTCGTCCGCCTGCAATCCCTATCTGTCCTTCGCTGCCTACGTCACCGCCGGAATGGACGGTGTAAGACGCGGATTGGATCCTGGCGAGCCTTTCTTGGGAAATCTTTACGAACTGGGCATGGAGGAAATTCGCCGGAGGGGCGTCCGCCTACTGCCCCAGTCCCTAGCCGAAGCGTTGCAAGAGTTAAAACAAGACGAGTTGGTCCAATCATCGCTGGGCGTAATCTACGATGAGTTCGCCGCCCTGAAAGAGGGAGAGTGGCGGGAGTACCACCGCCAGGTGACCCAATGGGAGCTCGACCGTTACCTGACCATGTTTTAGCCGCCTTGCGGTGGCGCCAGAGACAAAATGGCATTTCTTCTAAACTGCCCCAACTGCGGGGAACGAAATGTACACGAGTTCCGCTTCGGCGGGGAGGTAATCTCACGTCCTGCGTCGACGGCAACCGACGTTGAGTGGACTAATTTTTTCTACAACCGTGGCAACGTGGCCGGAGTGCAGCGGGAGTGGTGGAACCACCGCTACGGTTGCCGTAAATGGTTCTTTGCTCTGCGCGACACGGTGAGCAACCAAGTACAGGAGACATTCTGGCCGTGAGAGACTGAATGTGGATGCTGAGAACGGAGGAAATCCCCCCAACCCCCTTTAACAAAGGGGGCTATTAACACCATGGCGAATAACATTCAAAAGAATAGACTCGGAATTCAGCCCACTGAGCTAATTGACCGCAACATGACTGTGGGATTTCAGTTCGATGGTCAGACGATCACCGCCCACCAAGGCGACACCGTTGCTTCCGCTCTCCACGCTTCCGGCGTGTCTATTCTCAGCCGGGGCTTCAAGTACCACCGGCCCCGAGGACTCTTGTGCGGCGCTGGCCGCTGTCCCAACTGCCTGGTGAACGTGGACTGTGTGCCAAACGTGCGCGCCTGCACCCAGCAGGTCAGCGAGGGGATGAAAGTGCGGCACCAGAACGCTTGGCCTTCCCTCAACTTGGACTTTCTGTCCGTCCTGGACCGCATGCAATGGTTGATGCCCGTGGGCTTCTACTACAAAGCGCTACACCGGCCCAAGTTTCTTTGGCGCCTGGCCCAGCGGGTTATCCGCCAGGTCGGTGGATTGGGGACGATAGACATCAATGACAACCCCGTCACCAACTACCACCACCGGTACGATCACTCCGATGTGGCAGTGGTGGGTGGCGGGCCAGCGGGGCTGGCGGCAGCCTTGGCGGCGTCGGAGCACGGCGTGCGGGTGACTCTGATTGACGACCAGCCGGATGTGGGCGGTCATCTGCGCTTTAATTCCAGACAACACGAAAATCTCCCCGGCTTGGCGGACGGGTCTGGACCGGATTTAGCATTGGTCTTAGCCGGTAGGGTTAAAGAGTCGCCAAATATTGAAGTTCTTTCCGGGGCAACCGTCTTTGCTCATTACCAGGACAATTTGCTCACCATACTCCACGGCAATGAACTGGTTAAGCTTCGAGCCAAGACCGTCGTATTAGCCACCGGGGCCTACGAAATACCCATCCAGTTCGAGAACAACGACTTGCCAGGCATCATGTTGGCCTCGGCCGCCCAGCGCCTGATACATCATTACGGCGTGAAGCCAGGAAACACCGCTGTGGTTGTGACGGTAAACGACCAAGGCTATAGGGCAGCGCTAGACGTCCTAAACGCAGGCGTTGAAGTCGCCGCCGTGGTGGACTCTCGGCCAGCAATGCCTGAAGGCTTGGACGCCGCGTCGACCCTCATCAACCGAGGAGTGCCGCTAATCACTGGCCACGCAGTCACCCAGGCAATTGGTAAGAAAAACGTTAGGGCGGTGGTTGTGGCCCCGCAGAACGAAGGGAGTCTTGATAGCGCCACCCGTCGCATAAACTGCGATTTGTTGTGCATGTCCGGAGGGTTCCAACCAGCCAACGCCCTGCTCCAACACGCCGGGGGTTCCCTGGACTATGACGAAGAATCAGGAGAAGGCGTTCCTCGTGCCTTACCCAATGGCGTTTTCGTTGCGGGGGAGGTAACGGGAATTCACGATCTGGCATCGTCTTTGCTTCAAGGCCGGATTGCGGGCCTGGAGGCTGCCGCATTAGTCGCTGGCCCCACGACAGCGGCCCCATCGGTGGCCAACCTCGAGCAGCAACTATCGGAACGCAAAAGCGGATTGACCGGCGAAGGGATAGGGTCATGTTCGGCTTGGGCTGCGCCAGAAGGCAAGAAAACCTTTGTTTGCTTCTGCGAGGACGTGACGGTAAAAGACATCGCTCAGGCCATCGAAGAGGGGTTCGAGGACATTCAAATACTAAAGCGGTACAGCACGGCCACCATGGGTCCGTGCCAGGGGAAGATGTGCCTCAAGGCCCTGGCTGGCCTGTGTGCCCAACGCACCGGCCGCTCAGTTAGTGATACCGGAGGAACCACGGCAAGGCCGCCCATCCAACCAATACCAATGGCCGCCTTGGCCGGTCCGTCCCACATGCCGTTCAAGCACACACCAATGGACCGAAACCACCGTGCCTTGGGTGCATCAATGGTTGAACTTGGGCCATGGCAACGGGCCCACAACTACGGCTCACCCCTAGATGAATGCTTGGCCGTTCGCCAGCGCGTGGGCATCATCGACGTAACCACCCTGGGCAAATTGGAGGTCACCGGTCGCGACGCTGGCGCATTGCTGGATAAGGTATATACCCACCACTTCTCCAACCTTAGAGTTGGCAGAATGCGATACGGCCTGCTATGCACCGACAATAGCACCATAATGGACGATGGCACTGTGACCCGGTTGGCCGATGACCGCTATTTTGTGACCACCACCTCGGGCAATGTGGACCTTATCGAAGAGTGGTTCAATTGGTGGAAGGCTGGGGCGGGCTTGTGCGCCCATGTTACCAACGTCACGTCCGGATATGCCGCTGTAAACGTCGCAGGCCCTAGGGCCCGGGAAACTCTGAATAAACTGACCGACGTTGACCTATCGGAGCAATCATTCCGTTACATGAGGTCGGCGCAAGGGACCGTTGCCGGGGTACCAGCCATTTTTCTGCGCATTGGCTTCGTGGGAGAAACCGGTTGGGAGATTCACGTTCCCGCCGAGTATGGCCATTATATCTGGGAATCCATTATTGACGCCGGAAACGAATTTGGCATTGCGCCCTTTGGCCTGGAGGCCCAGCGCATTCTGCGGCTGGAGAAGAAGCACGTAATTGTAGGTCAAGATACCGATGCTGTCTCCAATCCACTGGACAGCGACATGGACTGGGTGGTCCGCTTCGACAAAGAGGACTTCATTGGCCGAGCCGGATTGAAGTTAGCGTCGGAAAGAGGTCTGCGCAACAAGCTTGTGGGCTTTGTCATGCTAAACGGGCAGGTGCCGGAAGACGGCGTGCCTGTTGTGTCGGGCAGCAAGCCCATCGGCAAGGTAACAAGCGCCCGGTTTAGCCCCACCCTCAATAAAGGGATCGGCCTAGCCTGGATCCCAGCGAATTTGGCCCAAGACGGCACGCAGATTAGCGTTCTGGTAAGCGGCAAACCCCAAACCGCACAGGTCACTCTACAGCCCTTCTACGACCCGGAAGGGGAACGGTTGAGGCAATAGAATGGCCGATCAAAACCAGTTCAACCCCGTTCGGCGCGGTGCCATGTACCACAAACACGTAGAATCCGGCGCTTTGATGGTGGAGCGAGACGGTTACTCCCAACCGGCCCATTTCGGGTCCGCTGAGGCTGACGCCAGACACCTATTGGAAGCGGTGGGTTTCTGGGACATCGGTCCTCGGGCCAAGTTTGTCATTAAAGGCGAGCACCTCGAACAACTGGTCACCAGAGTTTTTCCAGCAGCCAAAATCCCGGATGTCGGCGACATTGGCATGGCAGAGATCGCTGGTGGCGAACAAAGCGCCAGTGCAGCGCTGTGCCGTCTGGCGGAAGACGAGATTCTTTGCGTGGCGCCTGCCGGACAGGCCTCAACCCTAGCTGAAGGTCTGAACGACAGCCCCGAGCAATGCGCCCATGCTCTGGATATTTCCTCCGGCTTGGCTGGCGTTGGCATCGCTGGTCCCGAATCCTATGGGCTATTAAGCGCCATGACAGAATTGGACACGTCCCAATTCGCTTTCCCCAATCTGGGTTGCGCTCAGTCCAAGTTCGCCGACATCCATGGCACCCTGCTCAGGATAGACCACGGAGAGTTCCTCTCCTATCAACTGTATTTCCCCAGAGAGTTCGGCGAGTACCTCTGGGACGCATTATTGGAGGCCGCTGAATTTTGTGGCGGAGGCCCGGTGGGCTTCGAGACCTGGGACTCTCGTATCGGGTAACGGTTTTTTACCGCAGAGGGCGCAGAGACCGCAGAGATGAAAGAAAAAGAATCGCTAGACAATGTTACGGACAAGATAATCAGTGCAGCCATCAAGGTCCACCGGGCACTTGGTCCGGGACTTTTAGAGTCTGCATATGAGGCTTGCCTTGCATTTGAGCTGTCTGATTCTTGCTTAACCGTGGAACGGCAAAAAGCCCTGCCAGTGATTTACCGCGACGTAAAACTTGATGCAGGGTACCGCCTAGATATCCTCGTTGAGCACTCAGTAATTGTCGAGGTTAAAGCTGTCGAACAGATGGCGCCGATACATCAGGCCCAACTTCTCTCTTACTTAAAGCTGTCAGGCTGCAAAGTCGGTTTACTCATCAATTTCAACGTCAAAGTGCTCAAGCAAGGAATCCAACGCGTCGTCAACAATTATCCCGAATCTCTGCGATCTCCGCGATCTTTGCGATCTTTGCGGTAAAAAAGGGACGCTGGGTTAAACACACAATGTTCCAGATATTTCAAAAAAATAAGATGTGGCGCAAGCATCCCCTGAAAGACCGCTACGAGGTGGTCATTATAGGTGGCGGCGTTCATGGCCTTTCAACCGCCTACTATTTGGGAAAGCTGGGCGTGACCGATGTGGCGGTGTTGGACAAAGGTTACCTTGGTGGCGGGGCAAGCGCTCGCACCACCGCCATAATCCGGTCCAACTACCTGACACCCGAGGGCATACCCTTCTTCAACGAAAGCGTGAAGTTATACGAGGGATTAGCCAAAGAACTGAACTTCAACCTACTGTTCAATCAGATGGGCCGCTTGGATTTGGGCCACACCGACTCGGCGGTCTACGGATTGCGAATGCGGACCGAGTTCAATCGAGTCTTGGGCGTGGACAGCCGCCTCATCGGCCCAAGTGAGATTAAGAAACTGGTCCCGCCCATGGATTTGCGAGTGGGCAAGCAGTTCCCCATCCTGGCCGCCCTGTATCACCCGCCCTGCGGCGTTATCCGCCACGACGCCGTGGTCTGGGGTTACGGACGGGGCGCCGATAGACAGGGTGCCGAGCTACATCCTTTTACCGAAGTAACCGGCATCGACCGTACCAACGGTCGGGTAACTGGGGTGGAAACCAGCCAAGGATTGGTAAGGGCCAACACGGTGGTCAGCGCGACGGCGGGTTGGAGTTCCACCATAGCCAAAATGGTGGACTTGGACTTGCCCATAACGACTCACCCGCTCCAAGCCATGGTCACAGAACCATTAAAGCCGTTCTTGGACAAGACCATCTCTTCGGCCAATCTTCACGCCTATGTCTACCAGACTGATAGAGGCGAGGTGGTAATCGGCGGAGGCGTCGACCCTTACCCCAGCTACAGCCAACGTTCCTCCTTCCAGCCCATGGAGGAATTGGCGGCTCATGCCCTTGAGATGTTCCCGTGCTTGAAGAACGTCAACGTGCTGCGGCAGTGGGCTGGGCTTTGCGACATGACCCCCGACTATGCGCCAATTATGGGCCAAGTCGAAGGGATAGACGGCTTCATCCTGACCTGCGGTTGGGGCAGTTGGGGTTTTAAAGCCGCCCCGGTTGCTGGCAAGCGCATAGCCGAGCTAATCGCCACGGGGGAAACGCCGGAGCTAATCAGGCCCTTCGCTCTTTCCCGGTTCCGGGAGGGCAATCTGGTAAACGAACGGGCCGCAGCCCCTGCCGCAGCCATACACTAGGGGTTAATGCCGGTTCTCTTTTTAGAGCGTATGCCGAGGCAATTCTATGCCTGCGTCTAAATCCCGGCGGCGAGATAGTCGCTAGCTGGCCATAAGCTCCTTCATAGCATCGTCCACGAACTTTGCGTCCTCTGGATTGAAACCCGGACCGCCAGCCAGGTGGCCCCAAATGGACTGGATTGGCCGAAACTCGGCGTTTGGCATTAGTTCAGCTTCAATCTGACTGTCCTCGGGGGTGAAGTACAGGTCCGTCACGCAGGGCATGACTATGGACTTGGCCTTAATCGCGCCCAGGGCCTTCCGGAAATCTCCACCGTATAGCGGGTTGGCGCTTAAGTCTGCGTTCTGCCAGGTCCAGATCATCGCCAGGAAGTTATTGGCGTCGCTGAGAACCCTTCTTCCTTCCCAGAAGGACACCAGGTAGTCTTCCAACGAAGAATAGCCGATCTTCAGGTAGATTTCTTCCCGGTAGAACGCCTGGGATACCGCCCATCCGGCGTATACCCTTCCCATGGCCCGCAATCCCTTGGTCGGCGATTTCTCGTACCAACCGTCCTGCCAGGCATCGTCGGCAGTCAGGGCCGCTCTGACTCCTTCCAAGAACACGAAATTGTGGCGAGTGGTTTTGGCGGAACCGCAAATGGGCATGATCCGCTCCACCATGTCGGGGTAAAGGCAGCCCCACTGGAAAGTCTGCTGGGCGCCCATGGACCAACCCGTGACCATGGCGATTTTCCCGACGCCGAAATTTTCGGTCATCAGCCGATGCTGGAGGATCACGTTGTCGTAGACCGTGACTCCGGGAAACCGGCCTTGTCCATATGGCGGAAGGGTGTTGCTGGGCGAGGATGAAAGACCGTTCCCCAGCATGTTGGGCACCACAATGAAATACTCGCTGGGGTCCAAGGCTTTGCCCTCTCCGATAATCCCTTCGTTTGCTGTGTGTTGCCCACCGAAGAAAGTGGGGAAAACAATCGCATTGTCCTTGGCGTTATTCAGGGTCCCGTAGGTCTTGTAGGCAAGCTTGGCCCCACGCAGGGTAGCGCCGGACTGAAGTACCGGGTCGCCCAATTCGAAAATTTCATAATCAGCCATTTATTCAACCCCATATTCAGATGGTATAGCGTATCGTGTTTTAATAGCTCTTTATCAACTAGAGCTAAGCTTAGCCAGAGTTAACCGTTACTAGACTTAACCGTGTCTAGAGTAAACCGTCGGCCAAGAGTACCACGACGAAGACAGAAAGGACATCCGCAGAGGCACGGGGGCGGGCCATGATCCGGAACTGCCGTGATAACGAGTTCGACCTTATTCTTAACATTATCAACGACGCCGCCCAAGCCTAAAAAGGGGTGATTCCAGCCGATTGCTGGTCAGAGCCTTACATGCCGGAGTCCGAACTGACCGAGGAAATTGCTGCAGGAGTGCAGTTCATAGGCTACGAACAAGACGGGGAGTTAGTCGGCGTGATGGGAGTGCAAGATGTGGATGACGTGACCTTGATTCGCCACGCCTACGTGCGCTCATCCCTCCGCAACCGGGGCATCGGCGGCCAACTATTGGACCAACTGGCGAAACATGCCCATCTGCCGATGCTTATAGGTACTTGGGCCGACGCTATCTGGGCTTTGCGTTTTTACCAAAATCGGGGTTTCAGTCTAGTAAGACCCGAAGACAAGGACTCGTTGCTAATCAAATATTGGACCGTCCCCCAGCGCCAGAGAGAAGTCTCGGTGGTCCTGGCCGACAATCTTTGGTTCAGCACGCTGGATAAGCATTAGCGGTCATGCCATCCCCACACCGACCTAGACTGAGGCATCCTTTTGACACCGGGGCACAATAACTGTTTAATTGGGGCACATTCTTTATCGAGGTGAGAAATGAAAGCCGCAGTGCTGCGAGAAGTTAACCGTCCTTTGGAAGTAGAAGAGGTCCAGATCGACAATCCGGGCCCACGAGAAGTCTTGGTTCGCACCGGCGCTACTGGTGTATGTCACAGCGACCTACATTTCGTTGAAGGTTTATACTCCATCGCTATGCCAGCTATCCTGGGCCACGAAGCCGCTGGCACCGTGGAGAAAGTCGGCGATCTTGTTACCTACGTGAAGCCCGGCGATCGGGTGATCCTATGCTTGTCGGTATTTTGCGGCCACTGCGAAAGATGCTTGAGTGGCCGTCCTGTGCTTTGTTCCCGCGCCGACGTGGTGCGCGGACCCACCGAGACGCCGCGGCTGAGCCAGGGGGATACCGCTTTAACCCAGATGGCTTTGTTGGGGTCCTTCTCTGAGCAAATGCTGGTTCACGAGCACTCGGTGGTGAAGGTGGACGACGACCTTCCCTTCGAGCAATTGGCCCTGATCGGTTGCGGCGTCACCACCGGACTGGGCGCTGCGCTCAACACCGCCAAAGTTGAACCAGGCAGCACGGTAGCAGTCATCGGCTGCGGCGGCGTGGGGCTAAACATTATTCAAGGGGCAAAACTCGGGGGAGCCCTACGGATTATCGCCATCGACGCCGTGGAAACCAAGTTGGCATTGGCCATGGAGTTCGGCGCTACGGACGTGGTGGACGCTTCCGGCGGCGATGTGGAAAAGAAAGTCCGCGACTTGACCGACGGTGGGGTGGACTACTCCTTCGAGGCCATCGGCAAGAAAGAAACAGCAGAGCAGTCATTTGCTATGCTGCGGGCCGGAGGCACCGCCACCATAGTGGGCATGATTCCCCAAGGCACCAAGATAGAGTTGGACGGCCCGTCTTTCCTGAGGGAGAAGCGGATTCAAGGCAGCAGCATGGGCTCCAACCGGTTCCGCACGGACATGCCCAGGTACATCGAGTTCTACAAACAAGGCCGGTTGAAGCTGGATGAACTGGTCAGCCAAAGAATGAAGCTAGACCAGGTAAACGAAGCCTTCGCCGACATGAAGCAAGGCCACGTCGCCCGAAGCGTAATCACCTTCTAGCGAGCTTTTTTCAATTCTGGAAGAAATTTCCAGATGGCTTGCGGAAAGCAAAGCAAAATCATCAAGCGCCAAACAGCCGGGGCGTCCCGCCCAGATAGGGACGCCCCGTCACATTTTCACAATCAGGCAAGCCTAAATGGAAGTCCCCCTTTGCAAAGGGGGACTTCCATTTAGGGGGATTTCGTCCGTCTCGAGTGAAGTCGTTTGCCCGCTGCCCAGAGGTTACCCCCCACTAAGCCAATGTTTCTTTTACCCGGGTGAAAGTGTCGATGTGCTCATCCAGTGAGTGCAGTCCGGCGCGCCGAGTTTCAACGCAAACATAGCCAGCGCCAAGTTCTTCCCAAGCTTTTACCTCGGCCTGCCAGTCCTCCGGCTGCTTGCCGCCGATTTTCAGCCTTCCCTCAAGCCCGATGGATGACGGGTCCCGTCCTTCTTCCTTGGCATAGGTTTGGACCTGCTCCACCGCCCGCTGTCCCTCTTCGTCGGGCATAAAGTTCGGGCACCAACCGTCGGCCAAACGACCGACCCGACGCATCACGGATTCCGGTGGAGTGGGGGCGGACGCGCTGCCCACTCCCAGCCAGACCGGGATGGGACGCTGCACGGGCAGAGGGTTAATCCCAGCGTGGGTAATGTGGTGCCACCGGCCATCGAAATCCACGACTTCCTTACTCCACAAGGCGCGCATTACCTCAATCTGTTCTTCGCTGCGGCGCCCCCGGTTGCGGAAGTCTTCATTCAGAGCCTGGTACTCTACTTCGTTCCAACCCACGCCGATGCCCAAACGAAGGCGGCCTCCACTGAGGATATCCACCTCTGCGGCTTGCTTGGCGACCAAGACCGTTTGCCTCTGGGGTAAAATCAGTATTCCCGTGGTCAGGCCAACATTCTTTGTTATAGCGGCCAGAAATCCCATGGTGGTCATGGATTCATGCACCACTTTTTCGTGGTTGTACATCTCATAGGAACTGTGGGTATGGTGGGACGGGTCCGCCCCCAGCACGTGGTCGGCTATGAAAATATAATCGTAACCCAAGCCCTCCACGGCTTGTGCGAACTCGCGAATCTCGCCGGGGTCGGCGCCTATTTCAGTCTGGGGGAAAATTGCGCCAATCTTCATCTATTTACTCCCAACATTTACCAATATTTACTCCCAAGATTTATCAACACTTTTGTGTTAGTAGGCATCGACCACCGCCGTCGGAGGCTCCGACGCCCCTCGGCCTGGACGAAACATCCACCGAATCCTCACAATGAGGCCGGACACAGAGTAGATCAAGTTAATTGCTCAAAGAAACAGTAGTAACACAACGGCGATAGTTGCGAATGCGGAAGCATAAAACATCGACCGGTGTCTGGAGTACGTCGCTACCATCGCTACCATGCCTGCTGACGCACCCGCAGCAATCAGGAAAGGCTGCCAAATTTCAACCAGCAGAACTAAGATGGTCCAAGTGACTGCCAGCACACCTGCCAATATGCTTAGCACGGCGACGGCAACTGCCATCGCTATTATTTTTACTGATTCCCAGTTTACGCCACCCAACAACCTGCCCGACCGGACAGATTCGACTACGCCTATGGCAATGAGGCCAAACAGAGCAATGAGCACCCAAATTGCTATTGTTGGCATTAGCGGGCCGACTTAACCTCTAGCAATAATCAGGCGAGACAATATCATGGCGCCCGGCCATGGGTCTTGGTATAAAGAGATTTGGCTACCACTACTAGCAGTTCGGTCAACACCTCTTTCTCGACCAAATCAATATGATAAAGGACACAATTTTTGTTGGGCATGGGTTCAACACTAGGTGCCGAAACGCAGACGGCCCTAGTGCCGCAAGACTGTTCCAGTTGGCCCCGCCAAGGTTGTTGAAAGTCCAAGTCTCCGCATATTACCCCTTACCCAACATGATAGCTCACTTGCAGGAAACCTTTTTTATTCAAAGCATAGTCGACTGGGCTTGCCTGCCAGGTTCTAAAGAACAACGGGAAAGTCATCCGTTCGCCCTGAGCCTGTCGAAGGGTGGGTCTTTCTAATAAGGTTCGACAGGCTCGCCGCAGGCGATATCAGTAACGCTAGTTATTTGCAGGAAGTACGTTTAGGCCATCAACAGGCTCTAGGACATTCGCCGGTACTTCAGCAACCGATGGCCCTCCAAGTTCTGGTTAACGTATAAGTCGCCGTGGGAGTCCACCCACAACGCATGGGCGCCCTGTCCTTCACCAGCATTGTTGGGTTTGTCCCACCGTGCCAACAACTTGCCTTCCATGTCCACAATGCTCATGAACGTGCCCAGTTCGGCCACATACATTACCTGATCACTGTCGACAAAAATATCGCAAGGGCGAGAGAAATCCGTCCACTGGTCCAGGAATCCTCCCTCAGGAGAGAAACTTTGTATCCGGTTGTTTTCCCGGTCGGCAACGAACACACGACCGTCGGTATGGACCCACACGCCGTGGGGAACATGGAACTCGCCGGGGGCGGACTTTCCGGGTTCGCCCCAAGAAAAAACAAATTCCCCTGCGGCAGTGAATTTATGCACCCTGGAATTGCCGTAGCCATCGGAAATATACAGGTCGCCGTTGGGGTCTAGGGCGATGTCGCTGGGGCGGTTGAAGGGCCCTGCGGCGCGCACCGCCGGGTCCGAATAGTTCCCCGACCATCCCGTGTCCGAGGGCTTGTCCCATTCTCCCAAGGTCATCAGCAGGTTCCCTTTGGGATCGTACTTGAGCACCACATGGCTGTTTTTGACCGGCATGTAGAGGTTCTCTTCAGCATCGATGAACATTCCATGGGCGTCGGGCAGCGTCCCTTCTCCCCAGGATGTCAGGTAGTTTCCTTCCCGGTCCAAGACGATCAGCGGATGGTCGCCCCGGTTAAACAAATAGACCCGGTCCTGGGAGTCTGTGACGATGGCGGTTTGCCCCAAGGCCCAACCCTCAGGCAGCTTGGCCCAGTTCTCTACCACTTCATAGGTATATTTTCCGGTTCCTACCGATACCATACGTGCCCTCCTACATTACTGCCTTGAATTACGGTCTTTAACTTGTTTTTGATCTCTGAGCAACTTCCGGACGCCGATAATCTGATCAACCCAACGTCGGAAACCAATCAGCGTCTAACCAACCCTAGTAAGTCCCCCTTTGAAAAGGGGGACTTAGGGGGATTTTGTTCCTGGAAGATAAGTTACTCTCCTGTGGTTAAAGCTGCGATTATTTGCAGTTCGGCCGCACTAGCTCGATCGGTCACGCCAGAAGCGTCCAGACCACCCAAGGGGTGAGATATGCTAACCGGTTGGAACCCGGAACGGCCAAAGGTGCGGGCCTGAAGATGCGCCGAGTCCATAAATGGACCGGTGCAGATTACTACCGTTGGTATACCCCGGTTTTCCAGGCTCATCGCGTCGTGCATACTGCACGCAGTACAGGAGCCTCAATCCGCTATGGCGGTGACCACGAAATCGCAGCGCCCGGCCAGAGAATCCACTATCTCCCCAGCGGCAGGCCTGGAGTAGACGAATTTATCCACCGTCACAGTGTCGCCTAGCTCGTAGCGCTTTTCCAGCATCTCTCGAATTTCCCGCAGCAGTTCGTCCGCATTGTGCTTGCGGTTCCCGAGAAAACCGCCGACTTTCCCATTCAAATCCAAGAGCCGTGGCGCTGGTCGCCACCGAGCATTGGAATCCGGGTCCACAGCATACAAGATGTCCAATTGACTCAGCCTATCTTGTAGGCCGGGTGATATTTCCCTGATCATAACCCCCTCCACCGAGATTAAGCCGCTCTCACGAAGCCGTGCCTTGTCATTCCGGGAGGATAAAGGAAACCTTTTTCGCGCCCGTGTTCGCGCCTGTTCTAAGGAAACTCGATACGCTGGGTGATCCTAGCCGAACCCCAGCCGGGCAGGTAGGCGGAATGAGGCCCACCCGCGCCTCCGGCCACCATTATGTTGATGTTCTCGGGCCGACGTACCACCGGCACCATCTGATCGTCATCGTTAGGGTCGACGAAGCGGGGCCAGAATAGGTCGCGCCGCACGTCTCCTTGGGGCGGCCCTCCTCTGCGGAGCAACCTCACCGGTCGGCGGGCGTGCTCAAAAAGGAACTGCCTCACATCGCGTTTTTTCCACCCGGCTTCCGCCAGCATCCGCGCGTGCTCGGGCCCCAGCACCACAAACGTGTCTCCCATCACGTACATCTGCACGTTGCCCAAAGTGCACATCGAATCGGCCAACACGGTCAGAAAATCTCTGGGATTGGCAGCGTGATACATAACATTATGGGGTGCCTCGGCAGGGTACACCGTTACCGTACTATCGCTCGGGGAGAACCCGGCTTCCACATGGAAGGGCTCCCAAGGGTTGGCGTCTTCGTCCTCGGCCATGCAGTAAGTATAGGCCCCAGGGTGACCAAAGGTAGACTTATTAGTTTCGCCGGGGAAAGCGCCTCCCAAGTTAACCAATACCAACTTGACCGCCCGCCCTATGGTTGCGTTGGCCCGCCAGCCTTGCCCAAAACAATTGTAGCCGCCATTTATGTTAAGTTGTTTGGCGATTGGGCCATTGACCATCACCAATGGACAATGGATGCCTGTCGAACATTGGACTCCCCTCAGGTTGAACCGCTCATGCATCATAGCTTGAATCGCGGTTATTATTACTGGCATGTACTCTGGAAGACAACCAGCCATCACAGCATTGACGGCGATTCTCTCCACGGTGGCTTTTCCGCCTAGGGGCGGAATTTCCGCAATCAACTCATCCGGAGAGCGCTTCAGGTAGTCCGTAAACTCCTTGACACGCTCTTTGGTGGGAGGCACCACGGGAAGCCCGTCGGTCCAACCGGTCTCGAACATTAGCTCGACTGCGCTGACCGTATCTATGGAGGCTGTACTCATAATTCCTTTATAACGCTGCCCCTCTCGGCGGGCTTTTCTTTCGTCACGTAAAACGCCCATTAAGGGCTGATTGGGAGTGTAAACGGGGTGCTCGTAGCTGTCAACGGCAGTACTTACCACGGTTAATCGCCGGAGTTGAGCTAGATGGCGCGTGGGCAAGAGAACTTTCTGCAGGCGTCAAAAAACCAGGCTCTAACAGCATTGTAAGTTCCACCATCGTCATGGTCACGGCCACCGCATTTAGGTCCAACGTAGCCCCGCAGTAAGCAAGAGTTGGCCGATAAAAAATCCATGGGTTGTATTGGGATATAATCTCGGAGCAGCGTGACCGGAAAAACTACGCCAGAGGTAAAATCGTGGAGAAACGAATTGGAATGGTGGTCTACTCGGCCGGGGCCTTCCCGCATCTGGACAGCAAAGGCGTGCTGGACGTGATTGAACGAGCCGAGGAGTTGGGTATCGACGCCGTTTGGAGCACCAGCGGTCGCCAGCAAGACGCCATCACCCTCCTCTCCGCCGCAGCCGTGCGCACACAACGAGTTCGACTGGGTACAGCGGTGTTGCAAACCTTCTCCAGGCATCCATTGGTGGTTGCCCAGCAGGTACAGGTATTGGGACAGTTGGCGCCCGGACGTTTTAGATTGGGTGTGGGTTCCGGGCCTCGGGAAGGCATGGACAGCATGTTCGGAGCTAACTTCAGGGCTCCGTTGGGGCACCTACGAGAGTATGTGGCTGTTCTAAAAGGGGCACTACAGGAAGCGTCTATCGAATTTGAAGGAAAGTACTACCGCGCAAACGCCGGTTTTGGTGGCCCATTGGACATTCCGGTTATGGGATCGGCGTTGGGGGTCAAGGCATTCGAGTATTGCGGCGCCGAGGCCGACGGCGCCATAAGCTGGGTATGCCCCCGATCTTACCTCAAGGACATCGCGCTGCCAGCCATGGAGGCCAGTGCTGCCAAAGCGGGGCGACCCACACCGCCATTGATTGCTCATGCCTTTTTGGCGGTCCACACCGACCCCCAAACAGTGAGGGCTGCGGTTAGGGAACAATTCGGCAACTTCCCCAAGTCGGAGTTTTACCAGCGAATGTTCATTGCTGCCGGTTTCCCCGAAGCTTCGCATGGCGAGTGGTCCGACGCTATGATCGATTCCGTGACCTTGTCCGGCAGCGAATTGGACGTGGTGGAACAACTGGAGGGTCTTCTATCATTGGGGGCCACCGAGGTCATGGCCTCGCCCTTGCCGATTGGAGCCGACATTCCGGGTTCACTAGACTCCATCAAGCGGGCCTTGGGGCAGGCTGCTCAGAAACTGCGCTCGTAATTGTCCAAAAAAATGTCTGAGAAAAAGCGCCCCTCATCTTTCGAGGGGCGCTAATTATGTCGTTATATGCCCGGTGGATCGGCGACTATCAGGCAGGAGCTAATCCGCTGGGACCGCCGTTTCCACGTTGGACTTAAACGCAGGCATCACTTCCTCAGCGAACCATTGCAGTTGTTCCAGAATGACGCTCTGAGGCGTACCCACGGGCTGGCTGACATTTATGCGGGATAGTCCGGGGTAACGCTTTTCCACCGTTTTGAGCTGTTCTATGACCTGATCCGCAGGACCGCACAAGAAGGCCCCACCGCTAACGGCTTCTTCCAACGCGGGTAGACCCGCCTTGGGCGCGAGATTCCGATCGCCGATATCGTTGATTTGCTGATCGGTCAACCGGCGTGTCAGGCGCAGAGGCCCAAACATTTTCAGGTTTTCCTCAAAGTAGCTGGCGGCCTCTTTTATGCCCTGCTCCTTGGATGACGCCAGGTGGCAGTGGAAGCCAATAGCCAAGTCTTCACCCAACTCAGTCTCCCGGCCTGCCCGGGCCAACGCAGCCTGGTAATCTTGTATTACGCCGTCCATTGCTCCGCCCTCGGCTACCCCTCCGCCTATCTGGCCCTTGATCCCGTATTTCGCCATAAAGTCCAAGGCCCGAGTCGTGCCGCCTTGAATCGGCTGCCAAACCTCGACCGGGAGGTTGCGCGGGCGTGGTACCAGGGTAACTTCCTTTAGTTCGTAACCGCGGTATGGCACACTCCTGGGAGGAATGTCATAGTTTTTGCCATGATGTGAGAACGACCGCTGGTTGAAGGCTTTGAATATAATTTCCACCTGCTCTTCAAACAGATCCCTGGCGGCCACTTGGTCTATCAAAGGAGAGCCGAAGCTCTCGACTTCCCTGGTGTGGTAGCCCCGGCCAACTCCGAAGATTACGCGACCACCGGTCAGAATATCGGCTTGAGCGTAGTCTTCCGCCAAGCGTAAGGGATGCCAAATCGGAGCTATGTTGAAACCGCAACCAAACTTGATATTTTTCGTCAGGTGAGCCAAGTGGATTTGGAACAACAAAAGGTTGGGAATGCATTCGTATCCTTCCGGTTGGAAATGATGCTCGGCCATCCAGAAGGAGTCATACCCCATCTTGTCCAATAGCTGAACTATGGCCACAGCCTTGTCAAGGCCGGTGGCCAAATGATCGTCGGAATACGACCGGTCGTTGACCGGAGTTCCGCCGTAGCCGATGTCGTCCATGTCCACATGACCGGCAAACAGGCTGCTGAAATCGGTAATCATAGGTCGCCTCCAATTGCTGGGAATTGCCTGAAAGGCTTTCGCCCTCAATATCCCCTTCATTTTAGACCCGCTCGATTAGCTGTCAAGTTAGCTCAGGTAACAGCTGCCGAGAATTTCACTCGAACAGGAACGGCAGCGGCCACTCGCAAGTATGATCGGCATTGTCAACTCACCCAATGTATATCCTCCCCTAAATATGCACGTAAGAAAGCGCCGTTATCCATTAGGCCCGTTACACTCCCCACCGGCCTCTTCTTTTTAAAGCGCTGGAAAAATCAGCGGACTTTGACCCGCATCTCAAGTATTGATGAACCAAAAAGGCCCGATCCCCATCGTACCGGAAGTAGGGCAACAGGCCGTCTGAACTCAATCAAAGCTGAGGTGACTTGTAATGGATTTACGACGGAAACTGCTGAACCCCTTTTTTGCGGTTGGTGTAATGGCTGTTATAGCAACAGTCGCTGGCTTGGGGTTCGGGGGAGTGTTTGACTCCGATGGCTCCAGCCTCCAAGAAACGAGAGTAAATGCAACGACGTCAATTTCTTCATCAAATAACTCAAGCCCATCTTCCCCTGCCGTCTCGCCGACAGCAAGGCTAACGCTGAAGAGACGCCAATGGTCGCCACAAATTCCGGTGCCGAAACTGGGGATGCCCCAGAACCGAGCGCTAAACATTCTCCGGAAATAGTCGAGACCGAAAATTCAGTTCAAGCCCCGCCGTCGGCGATATCGGAGCCCAACGCACAGGCAAAGTTCGTACAACCGGACCCGGATTTCGAAGACGAACTAAGGTCGGCCAGTATATCTACCAGAGGTTGGAAAACCGACTTCAGCAGGCATACGGTTCCTTTCGATGAAATATTTTCCGGTGGTCCCCCGCGCGATGGTATTCCACCAATAGACGAGCCCAACATCACCACCTTCGACGATGCTGATGAGTGGCTAGGCGGTAAGGAACCGGTCATCGCTTTTGAACTGAACGGCGACGCCAGGGCGTATCCTCTCCAGATCTTGACTTGGCACGAGATTGTGAACGACGTAGTGGGCGGTGTGCCGGTGGCTGTGACATTCTGCCCACTGTGTAACTCGTCCATCGTGTTTGAACGAACGCTTAACGGTGTAGTCCACGATTTCGGTACATCCGGAAAGCTGCGCCGTAGCGACCTCGTGATGTGGGACCGGCAGACGGAGACTTGGTGGCAGCAACTGACCGGCGAAGGAATCGTGGGCGAATTGGCTGGCCAGAAGCTTGGTTTCCTACCAGCTTCGGTAATCTCTCGCGAATCCGCAGGGTAAGGTGCTCTCCCGTGACACCGGTTTCAGTCGAAACTACGGCCAGAACTCTTACGTAGGTTATGACCGGGCCGACAACCCGCCATTCCTGTTCGCTGGCGACCTAGACGGCAGGTTGTTGCCCAAAGAGCGGGTGGCGGCTGTGACTATCGACGATGTGGCGGCAGCGTTCCCATTCTCTATTCTCGATGGCGAGAGGGTGGTGAATTATGCGGTCAACGGTAAAGACCTAGTGGTGTTTTTCAAGCCCGGAACCCGATCTGCCCTCGACAGCCTGCTCATTGGAGACGCTCAAGAAATTGGGTCTACCGGGGTGTTCGATGCCAACCTGGATGGCCGGAAGCTTACATTCCAACGTCAATCCGACACCTTTGTGGACAGGGAAACGGGGAGCGTTTGGAACATATTGGGCAAGGCCATATCCGGTCCCTTGGCCGGGAATCAACTGTCCGCCATGATCCACGATAATACTTTTTGGTTTGCCTGGGGTTCATTCAAGCCGGAAACCAAGATATACCAGGGGTTAGGATAGTTAACCTTCGGTGCATTGGATTACTTCTACGCATCATGGCTGGGATTCAAGTTAGCTAAGGATGCGGGCGGCAAAAAACGGAGCATTCTAAATGTTCTGCTCCGAGCGTAACTTCAGCGGGCCGGCGACCGGAGAGCCAGCCCAGCGGTATGTCGGCGCACCACAGCCACTAATTCCGGGTGCGGAGTCCAGCTATGAAAGGCCCGGCTAAATGGGGAGACCTGGTTAAGAGGCAAAGACTGCTTAGAGCGCCTAACAAATTAATTTGGACCTTCTCAAACAGATTATGGAACAACCGAAGGAAAGGAAAGCTTCATGAATGTCGGCTCGCCTTTCATAGCGAGCCCGCAGCCGTCGGAACTGGTGCAGCCATGCGAGGGTTCGCTCCATTACCCACCAATGGATGCCGCGGCCACTCCCCTGCTTAGTAAGGCGTTTGGCCAGGACCGGCTCGATCCTCAGCAATCGCAACGCACACCGGTGGGGTTCCGAGTCATAAGCTCGGTGTCCCTGAACTTGGTCTGGTGGTTAGCACCCGTCAAGATGGCGGCCAGAGGCGCCCTTGGCACCTTCAAACCTGACGCCCAGAGCTTCCTCAAGGGCGGCGCGGAGGGCGGTCAGCGCAGGCGCGTCTTGGCCTTCTATCCCGGCCATTGCGGTACGGGCATACAAGGCCAGGAACCAGGAGACTTCTTGTGGTGACGTTACCGGCGCCCCAGGAAGCATGACCCGGTTTAGGTACTCTATGAAGGGAGCTTCGTGCTCGTTGGCGAAGGCGCGCGGGTCGCTCGCCTTGCTCCAGAACTCTGCTTCGTTGGATGCCAGCCGGTATGACTCCAGGTTAATCGGCCTCCCATCGTCATCCTGGCTCACGAGCACGAAATCCCTATAGTTGGTTACCAGAACTTGCCGGTACTTGTCCCAATAGCGGGAGACTTGAGCGGAGTCGGAGGTCACCCAGGCATCGCCAGTGGATTTGGTTTGGCGATTGCCCTAACAAGTGCTTGCTATTATCGACCCTTCCCACCTGTTCATTGGTGAATAGGCCACCGTCCGGCTGCCCAGCACCCCGGTTGGCAAGCTGTAGAATACGCGCACCCTGGGTTTGAGGGGCTTGCCAACCTCGTTCAGTAAGTTCGCAAGTGGAGTGTAGTAAGAAATCTCAGGCATCTCAGCGCCCGATGAGCGTATATCACGGAGTTCCTGAAAGTAGGTTTCCAGCAAACCCATGGCTGCCCCCCATGTTGGTGGCACTACCCTAGATAGCAACCTTATTCAATGGCTCTAAG
The DNA here is from genome assembly GCA_963665155.2 of Dehalococcoidia bacterium. Lineage (GTDB taxonomy): Bacteria > Chloroflexota > Dehalococcoidia > Lucifugimonadales > UBA3495 > UBA1141. The sequence continues at coordinate 2,135,563 of OY761986.2, forward strand.
GTTGTCAACTCGGTGGTGGAAGTGTACGACTGAGTTTAGCCTCGACCTCAACATAAAGCCGAGTCTTGAAACCCTTATTGAAACGTCGTCAGAAGAGGAAGAGCGGCGTGTCGGTGGTTCGACAGGCTCACCACGAACGGTCTAGATGACACTGTTTTAGGAAGAACTAAGTGACCGGAGTGCCGATAAGTCACCTCCAGTCCCGCATCCGAATTTCCCGCAGGTCGTCGGAGATAATCAGCTTGCAACCGGTTTGCTCTTGTATTTCCTCTGCGTTCCAGCCGGGAGCGTGCTCCCGTAGCTTAAATCCCTCGGGCGTAACCTCGAATAAGCCTAAATCCGTGGCCACCAGGGTGACTACACCGGGGGCAGTGATCGGTAGCTTGCAGCGCTCCAGCAAGCGGGACTCGCCCGCCCTGGTGACGTGTTCCATGGCAATGAACACCCGCTTGGCGCAAGCGGCTAAGTCCATGGCGCCGCCTATTCCGCCGCCCTTGCGGTTTGGAATCCTCCAGTTGGCGAAGTCGCCGTTCTCGGCCACCTCATAAGCGCCCATCACCGTCACATCCACCATGCCGCTGCGGATCAACGCAAAGGAATCGGCGTGATGCACAATGGCCATGCCCGGACGGACGGTCACGTGCTGGGAGCTGGCGTTGACCAGGTGGCGGTCTTCCTGGCCCTCCGGGGCCAGAGGGCCGAATCCAATGACACCGTTTTCCGAGTGAAAGATGATGTCCTTACTAGGGTCGACGTAGTTGGAGCATAGGGTCGGCATACCGACGCCCAAGTTGACAATCCACTCGTCCTGGAATTCCATGGCGAGCCGGTCGCACATAGCTTGTCGGCTCAACTTCGGTTTTTCAGCCATTAGGAACCTCCGTTCCTTATAATTTCGGTGTTAATACGCAGCCCAAACTGAGTCAGGAGACTGGGACATGTTAGCACAGCACCCATAATACATAAATGTGCAGAGGGCCTTCAGAAAATTCTTCACCCTAATTCTTGACCCGCCCAGGCTCCTTTGATATGGTCACGCAGGCCGGAAGACTACATGGAGCCTTGCGAGGTAAGCAGTGCGCCTAACCTTGGCTGAACATCGAATCGATGAATTTACCGTAGGTACCGGAACGGAGCTTCAAGGCTCCCGCCTGAGGGTGGACTTAGAGGAACTGCATGCCTACTTGCTAGAGGACCGCAGGCTGGAATCGGTGGACATGGACCTGGTCAATCCCGGCGAAAGCTGTCGGGCCGGGTACGTTTTCGACATAGTGGAACCAAGGGCCAAAGAGCCTGGGGCCGGGGTTGATTTTCCAGGCATCCTGGGTCCTTTCGCTCCGGCAGGTAACGGGACGACCCACGTGCTAAAGGGGATGGCGGTCACCGTGGTGGACGGTGGACAACCCGGCGGCGAGTTGGGGTATGTCTCCCGCCGAGGCGGAATGTCCAAGGTCTTGGAAATGAGCGGGCCCGCTTCCGAGGCAACTCCCTACGGCAAGCTGCGCCACCTCGTAATGGTTCCTCACCCATACCCAAACGTGGAACGGCATGCAGTGCTAAAGGCGCTACGGGTGGCGTCGGTCAAAGCCAGCGTTTACCTGGCAAAGGCTTCATTGAATTTGGGCCCAAGCAACACCCAAATTTTCGACCTGAGCAACGCCCAAGAACACGGGACGGTTTCCCTTCCCCGAGTAGTGTACATTGGCCAAGTCCACGGTCATCAACATGGGACCGATGTGGACGAGGCGATACTCTACGGCAGCAACACTCAAGGGATGCTGGCTGCTCCTTTGCATCCCAACGAGTGGTTGGACGGAGCCGTGGTGGTTTCCTACTCCTGGGGCGCAAGAGGCCTGGAAACCTACTTTCATCAGAACCATCCCATCATAAATGAGCTTTACCGGCTGCATCAATTGGGGGAAATAGTCTTTGCGGGCACCATCGCCACGGCTTCTGCGGTCTTGGAGGAAGATTTGGCCCGCAACTCCATAATGGCAGCCCACCTGGCCAAGTGGTCGTTGAAGGCCGACGGGGCAATTCTCACCAAGTACGTCGGCGGCGCTCCTCACGCCGACATGTTTGAAACCGCTCGGCGCTGCGAAGAACTGGGTATTAAAACGGTGATCCAAGCCAGCAGCGCCGCCCCGGACGGACGGGCCGAGTCGGCTTTGCTCATGACCGCTCCAGGAGTGGACGCCGTGGTCACCCTCAGCGAAGGGGACGACGTCAAGTGGCAGGTCCCACAGATGGAACGGGTAATCGCTGGCAACCCGGAGGTTGAAGCAGCCCTTGCCGGACCGTTGGAGCTAACGGCGGGAACGGTGTGCGGCGCCTGCAACAATCAAGGTGCTTCACGGCTGCAACCGATCTTGTACTAACAAAGCGGAATTGGAGGCGGATAACGAGCTAAATCCCCCTGTATCCCCCTTTTTAAAGGGGGACTGAGGGGGATTTCGGACCTGTTGAGGCTACCATTGCGAAATCTTAGATGCGGTCTCTAGGTCAGCAAACCAGCCTTGCGTCAAATGGCTAACAGGAGAAGGAAATGCGGGTAGTCCATTATCTAAACCAATTCTTCGGTGGTATCGGAGGTGAAGAAAAGGCCGACTCACCTCCAGAGGTGCGGCAAGGCGCTGTCGGGCCGGGCCGGCTACTGGAGTCAGTGCTGCCCGAGGGTTCCCAAGTTGCCGCCACCATTATTTGCGGGGATAACTACGCTGCTGAAAACCTGGAACAAGTTCAAGCCATGGTGGTGGAGGCGGTCCAAGAAGCCAAAGCCGACCTGCTGATCGCCGGTCCTTGTTTCGTGGCCGGACGCTACGGCGCTGCGGCTGGTGGGGTGTGCGCCGCAGTCCAAGACAGGCTGGGCGTCCCGGCAATCGCCGCCATGGCCCAAGAGAATCCGGGCACGGACCTCCACCGCAGCCGGATATTGATTGTGGATTCCGGGACCGGCCCGTCGGCCATGAGAGACGTCATGGCAGCGGTGGCTTCCTTGGGACAAAAGCTGGTCAACGAAGGTCCTATCGGTCGTCCTGCCGAGGAAGGATATTTTCCCCAGGGAATTCTAAAATCGGAGTTTGTGGAGCAGACCGCAGCGCAGCGTATGACGGGGATGCTTTTGGCCAAGATGAAGGGGCTTCCCTTCCAGTCGGAGGCACCGGATAACCCAATCGAAAAAGTAACTCCTCCCGAACCGGTGAAGGACCTGTCCAAAGCGACAATCGCATTGGTTACCGACGGAGGCCTGGTACCCAAGGGCAATCCGGACCGGATTACCCGGGCCTTCGCCACGGTCTGGGGCGCTTATTCTATTGAGAAACAGACCCGTGACGGAAACATCGGCGAGGGAAAGACCGGGCTTGCGGGCGAAGACTACGAGGTTGCCCATGGTGGCTACGACAACAACCACGTGCAGGACGACCCAAATCGATTGGTGCCCGTGGACGTGCTGCGGGAGATGGAAAGCGCTGGAGTAATCGCCAAGCTGAGTGGCGAGTTCTACTCCACAACGGGAAACGCCAACCCCCTGGAAAACAGCCACCGGATGGGCCGGGAGATGGCCCAGCGCCTCAAAGAAGCCAACGTGGATGCTGTGATTCTGACATCCACTTGAGGGACCAGCACTCGCAGCGGAGCTGCGATCACCATGGAGATCGAGAAAGCGGGTATCCCGGTGGCCCAGATTACCGCCATGCCCACTGTGGCCCAAGCGCTGGGCCCTAATCGCATCATCAAGGGCCAAGGCATCGTCTTCCCGGTGGGCGACTCTTCGCTGCCAGCCGAAGAGGAGCGTGAGTTGCGGCGGCGGCTGGTGAGAGAGGCCCTTGAGGCCCTCTCTACTGATGTAACGTAGGATGCAACGTAGGCAGGCATTTCAGGAGTAGACTCCGAGCAGTAGAAATTCTTGATCGAGCAGTGGTCAACTATCTACCCGAAAAAGGCGGGAATCAGACCTAATGAAAACCAATATGGTTTCTGCGACTGCTCCATGGCAGAATCACTAAAATCTTTAGCGATAATTTTTCGGTAAGGAACATCACATGCAACCCGCTGACTTGGATTTGACAACCACCGTAACGGGCCACCAATTATTCTTGTTCGTGAGATTTGGGAATTCCGGGACCGACGGCCGCGCCGATGGGGAGCTAGTCGAGGCCTTGGACCTGCTGGGCCAAGGCATGGAGAACGTCCATGATGCCGATGGTCCGCCTACTGACGAAGCATTCGAGAAGGGCCGGTTCCAGTTGCTGCGGGCCGAGACCGGCCAGACCGCCGAGCAGCAGATCATCCATTCAGAAATATCCCAGGCCCACGGCTTGATAAGGCTGGAATGCGCATCTTTAGGCCCCATCAGAGGCTATGAGACCGGACTACGGGGGTTGGTCGAATCCAGTGGAGGCTCGGTGGAGACTCTGACAGGGGTGCAAAGGCCGCGCAGCTATACCAGCCACGCCATGGTCCAATTCGCCTACGCTCATGCGTTGCCGCCCAGGCCGGGAGAAAAGTTCCCATTGGCGGTAGTTACTCCAATGAACAAGACCGCCGCCTGGTGGGAGATGGACTCGATGCATCGAGAGAGTTTCTTCCTTCCCCGGTATGACGAGAACGAAAACATGGTCGTAAAGGGACACGCTGTGGCAAGCGAGGCCGGGGTACCCAAAATTGTCCGCCGCCTGGTTCACGCGCCGGAGGGCTACGGCCTGGAAGGAGAATACGATTTCGTCGGCTACTTTGAGTTCGCCGAAGCCGACGCGCCGGTTTTTCGCCAGGTAATGGAGGCCCTACGAGACACAAAGCAGAATCCTGAATGGAAGTACGTCCAAGAAGGACCTGAATGGTGGGGACGAAGGATCGGGGATGCCCAGGAATTATTGGCCCAGGATTGATCCAGGTTACGTGTTCAAACATGGTCAAACCATAAGCTGATCCCTAATATTGGCTCACTCGATAAACCCCACGGCTTGCCCCGATAGGTCGCCGGACCCTCGAGTGGCATCGACACGCAAAGAAAAGAAATGACCTTGATACTGTCCTTCCCCAAAAGCGGATTCCCAGTGTTCAAGTTTTGCGCCGGTTGTCGTCAGCACTTCACCGTCCGCTAGTATTACAACGTCAGTTAGTTTGATAGGATGACTGTGTAGCTGGAGAGGGAATAGGCAGGTGAGGTGGGGATGTGGATGCGGCAGCTTTCGAGCAGGTGTACGGGTCATTTCGGGATTTTCACGCTTACTTCGCGCCGCTGTTTGGCCGCCGGGAGACGCGGGAGCACAGCGGTCATTATCTCCAGGCCCTGCTGGTACAGTCTGGGGAGCGGCGCAACGCTGAGAACCTGTCGGAGACGGTTCCGGGGTCAGCCCGAGGGATGCAGCGGTTTCTCACCGATTCTCCCTGGGACGATGAGGTGATTATAGGACGGCTGCAGGAGTACCTGGGAACCCGGCTGGAGCATCCGGAAGGGGTGTGGGTGCTGGACGGCAGCGACTTTCCCAAGCAGGGGAGGAAGTCGGTGGGAGTGGCCCGGCAGTACTGCGGGAGGCTGGGGAAGGTGGCCAACTGCCAGGCGGGGATGTTCCTGGCCTATGTCAGCCCGTTGGGACGGGCATTGGTGGACAAGGGGCTGTATCTGCCCGAGAGTTGGACCTCGGACAAAGACCGGTGTGAGGCGGCGGGTGTGCCGGAGGATAGGCAGGGCTACCGGTCCAAGACGGAGTTGGCCTTGGAGATGGTGGGGCGGGCACAGGAGCGGGGCCACCTGAAGGCTGGATGGGTCGCGGCGGACGACGCCTTCGGGATGTCGCCGTCCTTCCGGGAGGGCCTGGTGGCCTTGGGGATGTGGTACGTGCTGGACGTGGAGCAGCGCAGCGACGAGTTGCCGGAGGAGGCCTGGCGTGAGATTACGGTGGCCGAGGGAAGCCAGGGGCCACGCAGCTACCTTTTCAGCGCCCAGAGGGTGCGACCGACCAGCAGGCGCAAGCCCGGCGAAATCCACTGGGCCGTCTACCGCCGGAACCGGGACGGCAGCGAACCCCGCTACTACCTGTCCAATGCTCCGGAGGATACCCCGTTGGAGACCCTGGCATACGTGGGAGGCTCCCGTTGGCGTATAGAAACGGAGTTTGAGACGGAGAAAAGCGACGTAGGCCTGGACGAGTACGAGACCCGCACCTGGGCTGGCTGGCATCACCACGTGGCCCTGTGCCTGCTGGGCGGAGCTTTTCTGCTGAGCCTGCAACAGGCTTGGGGGGAAAAAGATGCCCCGGATCACGAGGCCGCAGGTCTACCGGGTGGTGCGGGAAATGCTGCCCCGGGAACGGTTCGGGCCAACCGAGTTGCTGCGGTGGCTTGAGGATACGCAGGACAGTAACGAACGGGCCAAACGCTCCCATGCCAAGCGCCGCGCCGCCATGCGGGCATCACCCCACATCCCTCCCTGAACTGACGTTGTAATACTAGGAGTCTGTCCGATATATCTGAGGAAACAGTGAGAAAATAGGTCGCCAACGGGAGAGTGAAGGGATAAGCTAAGGGAGATGTGATGGGAGGTGCTGCGGATGTTCCGTGAGGCAGGTCTGGTGAAGCTGGGACACCTGTCCCTAGATGGGAGCAAATACCAGGCCAACGCCTCCAAGCACAAAGCCATGAGCTACGGGCGCATACAGGAGGTGGAACCTCAACTGGAGGCGGAGGTAAAAGAGTTGCTGCGCCGGGCGGCAGAGGTGGGCGAGGCCGAGGACGCCGAGTATGGGCCGGAGCAGAAGGGGGATGAGTTGCCCGAGGAGTTACGGAGGCGGGAAGGACGCCTGGAGAAGATACGGGAGGCGAGGGGGCGAAGAACCGGGGGAAGGAGCGAGCTGAGGCCAGGGGTGCGGCGCCGGAAGAGGTAGCCGCCGCCGAGAGGGAGGCGCCAAAGCCCAAGGAACAGAGCAATTTCACCGACCCGGACAGCCGAGTTCTCATGGTTGGATTCAGGGCTACAACGCCCAGGCCGTGCTGGAAGAGGCCAATGGGGTGATCGTGGCGCAGGAGGTTACATCCCACAGCGGCGACACCCTCAGGCTGAAGCCCATGCTGGACGGGCTGGAGGAGAACCTGGCTAGAGTGGGGGTTCCCGAAGAGGAATGACGGCCAAAATGGTTCACAGCGGATGCGGGCTACTGCAGCGAAAGCAACCTGAGGACGCTGGCAGAGCGGCAGATTGATGCCTATGTTGCCAATGGGCGAGAGCGGCACCACCTGGGGGGAATCGGCCACCGAAGCCGCAGTAGGACACATCTGCGTGCTGCCCTGCGGGACAAACTGCGGACCACGGAAGGGCGGGCAGTCTACGCCCGGCGCAAAGGCATTACCGAACCCGTTCACGGGTAATCAAGCAAGCCCGGGGCTTCCGGCAGTTCCTGCTGCCAGGCATGGAAAAGGTGGCAAGGGAATTCACCCTGGTGGCCATGACCCACAATATCCTGAAACTGTGGCGAGCCAGCCATGCGCTGGCGGGATAAGCCATCCCACTCTTCCACCCAAGGCACCAGATACGGCCCTTCGGGGGTTGCGGCGCAGGAACACCGGGCCCCTAATGAATTGACTTGGTTCCTCGGGGACTTAGAGCGCCTAACAAATTAATTTGGACCTTCTCAAACAGATTATGGAACAACCGAAGGAAAGGAAAGCTTCATGAATGTCGGCTCGCCTTTCATAGCGAGCCCGCAGCCGTCGGAACTGGTGCAGCCATGCGAGGGTTCGCTCCATTACCCACCAATGGATGCCGCGGCCACTCCCCTGCTTAGTAAGGCGTTTGGCCAGGACCGGCTCGATCCTCAGCAATCGCAACGCACACCGGTGGGGTTCCGAGTCATAAGCTCGGTGTCCCTGAACTTGCTCTGGTGGTTAGCACCCGTCAAGATGGCGGCCAGAGGAATCCCTTGGGCGTCGGTGATCAAGTGGTGCTTGCTCCCCGGCTTGCGCCGGTCAGTGGGATTGGGCCCAGTTTTTCCCCCTCCACCAACCGCCCGGATGGAGGCGCTATCCACCATGGCCCGAGACCAGTTAATCTGGTCGGATTCTCGCAGTTTGGCCAGAAATATTTCATGAAGGTTTTGCCAAACTCCAGCTTCCTGCCAGTCTCGAAGACGCCGCCAACAGGTCATCCCCGAGCCACACCCCATCTCCCGGGGCAACATTTCCCAAAATGCCACTCTTCAGGACGAACAAGATACCGGTCGGCACCCGACAGTCCTGTAGCCGCTTCCGGCCAGGGTTGCGCCATCGCCTGGGCTTGGGTAGCGGCAATAAGGGTTGGATCAATTCCCATAATTCATCGTCTACCAGTGGTTTCGCCATCAGTATCCCCTACTCACAATGGGAAGATACAGCCAAACCGACACTTGCGCCAAGATTAACTCAGTTCAATTTGTTAGGAGTTCTAAGGTTCCACGGAATTTGGTTTTCCCGGCCCTGCAGTTCCCACATGATCGTCAGACAGACTCCTAGCTAGAACTCCGGCCGAAAAGTACCCTGACCTAGGCTGTCCCGATATACTGGGCAAGAGATTTAATAAATGGGTGTGGGAGGTTGAGGATGCTGGGAGTACGGTCGGCGCAACGAGGGCTGCTGGAAGCGGATCACCTGTACCTGGACTATGTGGGCCGGGGCTCCTTCTATGGCTTCCTGGCCTCCCTGCGGGGACAGCTATTTCGAGACGAAGAGTTCGCCGAGCTATATTGCCCAGACAATGGCCGGGATAGCGTGCCCCCAAGTCTGGTGGCCACTGCGCTGTTGTTGCAAGCCTACGACAAAGTCAGCGACGCCGAAGCCAAACAGCGGGCGGATTTTGATATCCGGTGGAAGGTGGCGTTGGGGATTGAGGTGGAGGACCGGCCCTTTGCCAAGAGCATGCTGCAGCTGTTTCGAGCCCAGCTGATCCTCCACGACCGGGTGCGGGCCGTCTTTCAGCGCAGCCTCCAATTCGCCCGGCAGACCGGATACCTGAAAGGACGCCGGATGAAGGTGGCGGTAGACACCACCTACATTCTGGGCCGAGGGGCGGTCAAGGACACCTACAACTTGCTGGCCGACGGCATAGTCCAGGTAGTGCGGGCGCTTTCGGACCTGGATGGGACGCGGCCCGAGGAATGGGCCTTGAGACACGGTCTGGAACTCTACTTTGGCTCCAGTGTGAAGGGAGAGGCAGAGATTGACTGGGACAACCAGAAAGAGCGGCAAGCCTTACTGCAGAAGATAGTAGCCGATGCCGACCTGGTGTTGGAGCTGGCCCGTCAGGTCCAGGGTCAGTTCCCCGAGGAGAGCCCCCAGCGCCAGGGTATAGTGGAAGCGGCGGAGTTGCTGGGGCAACTGTTACTGCAGGATGTGGAACGCCAGGAGGATGGCCCAGCCCTGAAGGATGGGGTAAGCCGGGACCGCATCCCTTCGGTACACGACCCGGAGATGCGCCACGGCCGTAAAAGCAGCAGCAAACGCTTCGACGGACATAAGGCTGCGGTGGTGGTGGATACCGATTCCCAACTGGTGACCGCGGTAGACATCCTGCCCGGCAATGCCGGTGACAACACTGGAGTCCTGGAACTGGTGGAGCAGAGTGAGGAGAACACGGGCATAGCGGTGGAGGAGACTATCGGGGATGCGGCCTATGGGGATGGCGGGACGCGGCAGGCCTTTGCCGATGCTGGTCGGACTCTAATAGCCAAGGTGCCGGGTCGCCCTAATAAGGCCTGCTTCCCCAAGGAGGACTTCCAGATCGACTTGGAGGCAGGAACCTGCACCTGCCCAGCCGGTAATGTTACCCACACCCTGCGGACCTTCGGCACCCGGACCAACCGGTTGGGTCGGACCTACCTGGCCCGGAGTTTCCAATTCGACCCGGCGGTCTGCGGCGTATGCCCCCTGCGGTCCCAGTGCGTGGCGGCGCGGTACGGGGCGGGACGCACCGTAGCCCTGCATCCCCAAGAGGCGCTCTTGCAACAAGCCCGGGACTTCCAGCGGAGTGAGGGCTTTGCTGAATACCGTAGGCCGCGCCAGGCGGCCGAGCATCGCCTGGCGCGGCTGGCGCAACTGGGGGTCCGCCAATCTCGCTACTTCGGCCGAGCCAAGACCCGATTCCAACTACTCATGGCGGCCACGGTGGCCAACCTGACCCTGGTGGCTACCAAGATGGGGATGATATCTCCGGCTCCAGGCTCCTCTCACGATAAACCGGACCAGCAAGCCCCAGGGTCGCCCATCGTTACTACCCAATTCATATTGGCCGCAGCCAACTGGGTCACTCTTAGCCTCAGACTTACAGTCCACTGGTTATCCTCCACGCCATCCCGTCACAGCAGGGCTTTTCAGCCGGGTTTCTAGGGCCGGTGCGCCGCAGACGGTCAGGTTTAGGCGGAGACGGTAGAAGTGGCGGATCTTGACCCGCTATTCCTTGGACGTTGGATAGTTTCGAGTCACTCGCTTGCGCTACTATCCCTGAACCACAGCGAACCGGTGTGCTAACTCGCCAAGTCCTTTACCGGAAAACTTTGTGCCTACAATCGCTCTTTCACGGTTGCCTATCTTTCGCCCTTAACCAGATCTGGAAACCAAGTCACGATTCCCGGAAATGCGATCAGAATGCCCAGCACGACCACCATGCAAGCGATGAAGGGCAAGACCCCCAAGTACACGTCTCCGATAGTGCCGGTGTCGGTCGCAGCGCCTCCTGTCGTGCCCTGAGGGCCATTGACCTCCCGACGCGCTCCATGCAAGACGTAAAGCGCCATTCCCTGGGGCGGAGTGATTTGCGCCAACTCGAACAATATGACCAGGATGATGCCGAACCAGAACAAGTCGACACCGGTACTTCGCAGCGCGGGGACTATTAGAGGCAAGGTGACGAAAAGCATGGAATAGCTCTCCATGAACGTGCCCAGCAGCAGGTAGAAAACTACCAATACCAAAACCAGTTGGACCGGGCTGAGGTCAAAGCCGGTGACCCATTGGGATATTTCGCTGGAAATGCCTACTCTGGCGAAAGCGAATTGCAAGGTAAACGCCGCCATCAAGATGAACATGATCATGGAGGTGCTGCGAATGGTAGACAGGAATGCTTTGGTTAGCATCCGAAAATTGTCGCCAACCGTCTCGTTAAACAGTTGGCGGAGTTCTGGCTGCGAGTCGGCGGGGTTTTGCTCTTTCCCGCCCAGACCTGACAAGAGCGTCTGCCTAAAACCTCGGGGAAGAAAAAGGCTGGTCCATGGCTTTCCCAGCAACTCGAGAAGAACTCTCTGGACGAGGACCCACGATGTGTTGGCTACGGCAAGGAAGAAGGCCCCGGCTACCCCAGCGGCGGCGGCCTCGCTGGGTACGAATACATCGGTGTAAATCGTGCCGAGAACCAAGATAATCAGGCTAAACATCGGCAACATGGGCAAGATAGCGAAAATCCGGCCCCGCCAAGCCGCCTTGTTCAAATAGCCGCCTTCATATTCGCGAGGTGCGATACCAGGCCATATTGTGGCGGCGATCGCGATCATCAACATAAAAACCGCGGCGATCATGAACCCAGGGACAAACCCGGCCAAGAACATTCTGGGAATTGATTGCCCGGTGGATAATGCGTAGATCAGCAATATGATACTGGGAGGAATCAGAATTCCCAGAGTTCCGCCAGCGGCGAGAGAGCCCAGAACGAAGCGTTCGTTGTAACCTCTGGCCTTAAATGAAGGTAATGCGACCCGGCTGATGGTCGCTGCGGTGGCTATGCTGGAGCCAGCGCAGGCGGCAAACAGAGCGCTGGAAGCAACGTTGGTGTGCAGTAGGCCTCCGGGTAAGAGCGCCACCCACCGAGAGAGGGATGTGTACATCTTCTCCGCAATGCCGCTGCGGAGGACCAACTCACCCATCAAGATGAACAGCGGAATCGCTACCCAATTCCACTCGGTGTAGGTCTGCCAAGCTCTGCTAGGCGAGACGCCCCAAAGCGGAGCTTCGTGAAACGCGCTCATCAGGATCAAGGCGATGACGCCAATGGCCCCCGCAACGTAGAGCCCAGCAAGGAAAAACACGCCCATCAGACCGAAAGCCACGGCTATAGCCATCCACGCTCCTTCAATGTCGAATGCCTGAGTTTCCCGCTGGGTTGACTGCGTTCCCGGATTCGAAAATATTTCTTAAATGTTCCAGTCCCGCCTCCCACCGGGCTCTGAGTCGCCCTGTGATGGGTTCCAGGCCTGGAGACTCATTTTAATAGACCCTTTAAGTGAGACCCATCAGTGAGAACCATTCCTAGTTTGAAATCCATCTTTACTTTTTGCTCACCAATATCTGGTCATGGAAAATAATGCCGAGTATGCATATTTTGGGTGAAATTAGAGTTTTTCCGGTTAGAGACCCCAGCTCAGGGGGCTGTGGTCCTCCAAACCCCCTTGCCCGAAGTTATGTTGCCTAGTAAAATTAACAGCCAGCTAGACCCCATGTTCTCCGTATATACTGCGATTGTGCCTCCACCACTCGAATCGGAACAAACGACCCGGGCCATGAATCAACCCAGATTTGAGGTCTGCCTAAATGCCAACGACCTATGACAAGCGCATCCTCAGACCCGGTTGGGCCGGGGAGCCGGAAGCCACCGAACTGGAGGTCTTGACCAAAAGGCTAACCAGAGACCGGCGTATGGCATCCCGCTGGGGCTTCACCCGCCCCAACAGCAAACAGACGGACTGGGCAATTCTTCAGGTCGCTATGTGGGGGGACCCTGATTTTAAGGCCCTTAACTCCGCTCTGGCTCACCAGCACTTTACCGTCAATACGGGTGTTCAACTTCCTTTGTTCTGAGCCTCTGTTCTGAGCCGCCATCTTGGCCTAGCCCCACATAGTGCGTATAGTCCCAGCACAGGTCGATGGAAACAGAGAAACACAGCTTGAATCGTTGTGACTTCTGCGTTGTGAGTTTGACGCCCGCAACACCCCCTTGATTGGAAACCGCAGCCAGGTTCGCCCGTTGGTACGCCTTACTCGATAAGGGTGCGGAGCCAAGACAGCATGAAATCTCCAGCTTCACGCCAGACGTCTTCCCGAGTCCTGCCGCTGGATTTTAGTACCGCGAAGCCATGGTCGGCCCCGTACAGAAAATCCACCGTGGCTTGCGGCACATTCGCCGCCGCCGCTTTTAGTTCCTCGGGCGTACCGAAACTATCCCGTGTGCCGGAGCAAAACAACGTTGGCACGGTTATTTTGGGGAAATGCTCGTTCCTCGGTTGCGAAGGATTGGAAGGCGGGCGCAGCGGATAGGCGAACAACGCCAGTCCATCTACTGATGTGCCCTGCGCGACAATTCTGGACGCAATGCGTCCGCCCATGGACCTGCCGCCGATTATCAGCTTGCCGGACGGCAAGCCAAGATCCGGGGAGCGGCACAAGCTGATAATCTCCCGCCACGTCTCTTCCAATAATCCCGGCGAGTCGGGCCGTCGGCTCCCCGATTCCATGTAGGGGAACTGAAACCGCAGGGTGGCGATGCCTTCCTCCGCCAATCGGTCGCTCAAGAACGCGCCAAAAGGGTCGTTGATGTTCGAGCCTGCCCCCGGCGCATAGACAACCAATAACTTTTGCGTAAAGGACCCTTTGGCGTCGGGCTGTGAAACCTTGGCGCTAAGAGTTTTGTCCCTGACGGTGAACTGAAGCTCGGATACGGTCATGACGCAACTACTACAATTTGAGCGAATACCTGTGGAGAGAATACCTGTCTATGGTGCATAACGGTGCCTGCGTTAATCCACAGCCGTGGTGGTTATGTGGGACATGTAGGACTCGGCCTTTGCGCCATGCCAGTGATTTTCGCCTACCTGAATATGCACCACGTCGCCCACTGTAATTTCCTGTTGCTCTTGTTCGTTGGCCACGATGCCCACTCCGGCGGTCACCACCAAAATCTGGTCGCTTTTGTGCACGTGCCAGCCGGTGGTTGCGCCGCGCTCAAAGTTCACCACGCTGCTGCTAAAGTTCTTGCTTGCGCCATCGGGTAGCAACGGCTGCCTGGTACGGCGCACTTCGCCTCCGGTCCAGCCGGGTATGGGCGTGGCCGTGTCTATGGGCACAGTTTCAACTTCAGATATTCTTATGACTTTCATCCGTTTCTCCTAAGAATTCGAGATTTTGATGTTCCAGTCCACCGGGATAATACATGAAGTTGGTCCCAGAGGACATAGTCTACCAACTTCGCGCCCGTCACACCGGCGCAGGCCGGAATCCATCGAGCGATTCTACATCAAAAGTGCCTGGACACACGCCTTTGCTGGTGTGACGATGTAAAGATTACGAAACATCCCGAAGATTTCAGCGTCTCGGCCCGGCGCGCCACTACCTCTGCGATTGGTTAGAATAAAAAGAACAGCGCAATTGGAGAAAACGATGATCCAGCTTACAGAGGAAATGCGACACCACATAAACAATGCCCGGAACAGCGGCAACCTTTGCGTCCTCGCTTCCGCATCAACGGAAGGAACGCCTAACGCCGGATACATAGGCACCGTTGTTGTCTTGGATGAGGGGTCATTGGCATTCCGGCAGAGGCTGCCAATCCAAGAAAATATCCAGGAGAACCCCAAGGTGGTGCTTCTCTTCTATGACCACCAAGAACAGGTGGGCTGGAAGTTTCGTTGCACCGCCTATCTTCATTCCGGAACTGCTGAAGGCGAGGAAAGGACTGTCTTCGAAAGGGTCATGACCAGCCTTTCGGACGCAGGCCTGATTCAAAACCCGGAAGGGGAAGGAGTTGCGGTGGTGCTCCAGGTCGACCAAGTTCTGACTAACTTCGGTGAGTTGTTGCAGGAACGTACGCCAGGTTTACGTTGGTGAACCCACGTTAACAGAAGCACGAACATTTCGGCTCGAACATGGGCGCGGGGCCACCCCAAGTCTCCTTTGAAGGCTTTCCCGGGGCCACCACAGGTCTCCTTTGAAGGCTTTCCCGGGGCCACCACAGGTCTCCTTTGAAGGCTTTGAAGGCTTTCCCGGGGCCACCACAGGTCTCCTTTGAAGGCTTTCCCGGGGCCACCACAGGTCTCCTTTGAAGGCTTTTTCCATGAATTAGCGGCTGGACGGGGGCGGAACTTCATCTAAGTTGGTGATGAGACAAATTTGAAGGACAGCAACAAATCTTCTCGTTCCCTTGCCGCTCATTTTGCGGTTGTGTAGAATACCTGGACTGACCACGGCACACGGACCACCCTGCATGGATCATAAAAATAATTCTTAGCACAGGGGGCGGCCATCATGGACATGGGATTGACGGACAAAAAGGCTTTCGTGGGCGGAGGCAGCCGGGGTATCGGCAAAGCCATTGCGTTGGATTTGGCTCGGGAAGGCGTCGATGTGGTGATTGCCTCCCGCAACATTGAGGAGCTCGAGAAATCCGCTCGTGAGATCGAGGACGCGACAGGCCGAAAGATTTTCGCCATGGCCATGGACGCGACTAAACGGGACCAGGTGGACCGGGTGATGGCCGAGGCTGCCGAGAAACTTGGCGGGCTGCATATTCTGGTCAACAGCGCGTCCTTGCCCGGTGGGTCACCCAGCGCCACCGGCCCAATAGATTCGCTAATCGACGAAGAATTGATCGGCGACTTCGATGTCAAATTTGTTGGCGCACTGCGTTGCGCTAGGGCTGCTATACCCCTGCTTAAAGAGCAAGGCTGGGGCCGCATTATCAACATTAGCGGCGGCAACGCCCGCGTGGCCGGCAACCTGAGCGGTGGCGCACGCAACGTTTCCATGGTCCACATGACCAAAACCCTGTCGAACCAGATGGGCCGCTTCGGCATTACGGTCAACTGCATCCACCCCGGCACTACCCGCACCGAGCGAACACCGGGGATGCTGGCTGCCCGGGCCGCTCAACTGGGTATCTCCGCCGAAGAAATTGAAGCACAGGACTTCGCCCCCGATTCTCCACGGGGCAACGCCATTTGCCGCATGGTAGACGCCGCCGAGGTGGCCTACCTGACCACATATCTGGCATCGGACAAGGCGTGGGCCATCACCGGCGAGGTCATAGCCGCCGGCGGAGGCACCGGCAGCGCAGTCTACTACTGATAATTATGCCGGTGAATATTGTGACGGCCGTCCAGTCTTACATGGCTCGAATTGACGCCGTAGAGGCCCAGCGCCAGCGTATGTACGGCGCGGATATTCCAGTAGACATTTGGGGCGGTCAGTCGGCGCAGGTATTTCGGGCCGACCCCCATCGAAGCCTCGACCCGAATTTAACGGCTATAGCTTCCTACCTTCAGCCCGAAGACATGTTCGTGGACGTAGGGGGCGGAGCAGGGCGCGTGTCCCTGCCAATGGCCCTACGGTGCCGGGAAGTGCTGACCGTCGAACCCTCGCAGGGCATGGCCGATGTGTACCGGGAATTGGCCACGGAAAACCAGATCTCCAACGCATCAATTATCCCGTCCTCTTGGCTCGAAGCAGAGAGCGTGCGTGGCGACTTGGTTTTTACCGCCGACGTAACCTACTTCGTTCGAGACATTGAGGACTTCATCGAAAGAATGACTGCCAGAGCAAATCGGCGAGCGATGATCACGGTGTGGAGCGAACCTCCTCCCAATAGAGGCGCCGAAATGTTTCGGCTTATCTACGGCGAGGAGCAAGCCAGGCTTCCGGGGCACCGCGATCTCTTGCCGGTGTTGTGGGAAATGGGGCTTCTACCCGACGTCACGGTACTACCCGAGCCTCCATGGTGGGAGAGTGTGCCCCAATCCCCCGCAGCCGCTCTGGATCTGGCAATAGCAGGAAGGTGGCTAAAGGCGGAAGACCGGGATAGGGCCCAAAGCCTGGTGCAGGACCGATTCGACGAACTGTTTGATTCGGTGGACGCAGGCTTTCAACCACGATGGCGGCGCGACATGCGGGAGCTTTTGATTACCTGGGAGACCGGACAGTAGTAGGCTACCTGACGATGGCATCCGCTTGTCCGGCTTGGGCATCCATTATTCGCTCCAAGTGGTGTTCCATAAGGTCCATATTTTTCATATCATCCACCGCATAGTAGCCATATTCGGTCGTCTCATCGCTTAGAGACAGCGCTCCGCCGATAGCTTCGGCCTCGAAACTGAATGCCACGGGCTGAACGCGGTTTCCGTCGGAATACACAATCACTAGGTTGGGCGTGGTGTACACCCCGACTAGTCTACCGACCCGCACTATCAATCCGGTTTCTTCAAGCACCTCCCTCGCGCAGGCCTCGGCGGCGCTCTCTCCGGGGTCCATGCCCCCACCGGGCAAGCACCAACGTCCGTTATCGGAGCGGCGTGTCAGCAGCACCTGATCCTTGGCATCCCCATAAATTATGGCCGAGCATCCGGGGCGCAACTGGCCTTCTTTGCCAACACGGTCGCCATAAATAAGTTCTGACATCGCATTTCCTCATATCTCTATGTAACCATCTAAGCAGCAGCCCTCGAACCATACGCGGTGAACTACGCGGCGCTGTGACGGTGAAATCATTATTGAGAATTGGGGGGTTTTCCGCTAGGTATATCCTCTGCGAATTAAATGGGAATCTTTGAGGCCAGCATCTTGAGGGCTTCAAAAAATACACCACACATTGGTATAACATCATCCGCTAGTGTAGCTATAAAATCCCGCCAGCTGATTAAAATTCAGAGCCCTATTTACAAAGGCGGCTCGAGGCCAAAGGATATAAGGCCCAAGTGGTGAAACTACGAGTCGGGTTTGCCAATCATCAACAGTCTGAGCCCTTTGATTAGCAGACTTGCCCAACTTTAATGAAGCAGGGCAACAAGAAAATACCCACCCTGGATATTTCCGGGATGGGTTTAATGTCAGTTACAAGCTGGCCGCAATACGGTCGATGCGATCTCCAGGCCGGGTAGTAAAGCCCGTCCTATCGATGCAAAGACAGTCCATTGCCGACTTTCGAGTTTTCCGGTTGGGGGATGTCCCCCGATGGGAAAAAGTCAATCATCGTGATTGGCTCCGGGGCTTGGTGTAATGACCCGATCCTTCGGCAGACCGATTCAACCAAATCTTTAACCAGCCTAATGCTGATCAAAATGACCGCCAAAGGGATAATAAAACAAATCCCAAGAATGAAAATCGGGATGACCAGTTTTCTCCCATTCATGGCGCTTCACCTAGAGTCCTGCGACGCTTTCGGTACAGCCGACGTGAAGGCTCCGCACCCTCCGGCGTCAATTATCGGTTCTCCACCCATTCCGCCCCAAGCCCAGGCTCCCACAAATGACTACCTAAAGGACTATGGGGGAAGACCCCCAATTCTTCCTAGGGTGCTAACACATCGAGAATTGAGGGGTGCAATCCCGATGCGCGTGGCTCAATGGCCGGAGGGAGCGGACATTGAAGTGCAGCCCGAAAAGCAGCCCATTTTTTGCGTCGCTACGGAACCAAGAAGTATTCTTTCAACCCGAGTTCTGGAGCATGAAATTGCCTTTGCGGCAGCAGTCCTCAAATTTATTCCGGTCGCCTGATATACTACTGGCAGTCGCGTCCGGACTGGGGCAAACCTGTTGGCAACAGGACGGGGATCAAGAAACAATCCGGTCCGGGCTTCAGGAATCAATGCCGCCAGTAGATGCTAGGAGTAGATGCCATGTACGTTGTTACCAACCGAATAAGTATCGCCCCAGGGAACGGGGCTGATTTGGAAGAGCGATTCGGCCCGCGGGGCGGTGTCGAAAACCAGGCAGGATTCAAGGGTTTCGAGCTTTGGAAACAGAATCAAGACGCTGAGCACGAAGAATACTTGGTGGTGACCCATTGGGAATCTGAAGAGGCATTCAAAGGGTGGATTGGCAGCGAGTCCTTTCGGGAAGCCCACGCCAACATGCGCATAGACTACATTGTAGGTCCCGGCGAGATTTGCAACTACGATGTGCGCTTGTCCTCGGCTCCAACAGGCGATTGAGCGATAATCGACTAGGATTGGCCCCATACGTTCCACACAGGCAACCAGTGCGACTAACACTGCGCAATTTATGCTCCGCTTCGGCAAGTGTTAGTAGATTAGTGATCTTATTTTAAATAAACCCGGAGGCCACTGGTTTGATCTTTCATATGTACACCGGAAGTGACGGTCAGTCCCACATGGAAAATTTGGAATTACCCGCCGGAGACATGTTTCAGGTCCCGCTTCCTGTCGGGGAAGACATTAATTTCCGTAGAAAACCAATGCCAGGTTGGCACAACGCTCCCCGGCGGCAATACGTGGTAACTCTCACCGGAAGCGTGGAAATGGGATTTGGCGACGGTACGTCCCAACGGTTGGTTCCGGGTGACGTCATGCTGGCTGAAGACTGCACGGGCCAAGGGCACACGACCACTGAAGTTGAGTCACCGTGGTTCTCGTTTTCCGTCCCCCTTGGCGATTAAACCGGGAGTTGGACCTGGCCAATGGGGAATAACGACGCCCATTCTCACGGCAAGGCCTTGCAAGCCTCATGACCAAACACCATGACCGAGGTTAACTTAATGCAATACAGGGTTTATTCCGGCAGCGATGGTCAGTCCCACATTGAAACCCTTGAGATGGACTCATCCGAAGCTTTCGGGTTTCCAGCGGGAAGTGGCGAAGACCTGGTATTTCGCCGGGAGCCCATGCCGGGATGGCACAATTGCCCCCGCCGTCAGTTGGTGGTTACCTTGGCCGGTCTAGTGGAGATTGGGTTCGGCGACGGCACAACACAGCGCTTGGGCCCGGGCGACATCTCCCTTATGGAGGACTACACGGGACAAGGTCACACCACCACCGTGGTGGAAGGACCCTGGCTATCTATGCAAATTCCCGTCGATGTCGACGCCAAGGTCAGCCTGTAGCCCTTATTCTCAACCAGGACAGACGCCAATGGGCTGACCCAACCGACCGGACCCCCGGCGCAACCTTCGTCAAGACTGGGGTCAAGACTAGGCTCAGGTCTGAAAATGGTCCGGGTTTCTTCAAACGATGTACCAAGCAGCCGTAATCATACACATCCTCGCTGCCATTACCTGGCTGGGGGGAACATTGTTTCTGCTCATGGTATTGATCCCTCTGGCAAGGGGCAATGTAGAGTCTCCGGCTCAAGGAATGGCATTGGTGCGCCAATCCGCCCAGAGGTTCTTGCCAATTGCTTGGGCGTCGATAATCTTGCTGGCGGTCACCGGCATTTTCCTGGCCACCGACCATTGGAGCGTTAGCGTCAAAGAATTCTTCGGCGGTGGAGACTACTTTAGCCCGCACTTTATCAAGGTACTACGAGTCAAGACAATATTGGCCGCCATGGTCATAATCCTGAGCCTATTCCAGGATTTTGTGCTAGGCCCTTGGGTTATGAACCGGTTGGAGGCAGCCCGCAGCACCGACGGACCACCGCCTGTTATTCCCGGCAGGAAGATGATCCTAATGATCGCCCGGGTCAACCTACTGTTGATATTGGCCATTATCTGTCTGGCTGTGATCCTGATTCGCCCATAAGCAAAACCTCACTCTCCACAGTAGGGGAGAGCGGACCGGTTCCTTCCCCCCAAGATCAATGCTCTCGGAGTCGTCAGCACCAATCCCTCGGCAAATTGCGATAACGCTAGGTGGGCTGGAAGCCTAGCAAGTGCATGCCTGAGTCGATCATGATCGTCTCGCCCGTTATGAACTTTGCTCCCTCCAACAGCCAGACAACAGTTTCGGCCAAGGTCTCAGGCGTGGCCACCTCTATCAACGGCACGGTGCTAACAAACTGGTCCACCAGCCGGTGGTAACGTTCCTCACCTAGTCCGTCGACCCACCACCTCGACGGAAAAAGCCCTGGGAGCACCGCATTGACCCGCACTTCGGGAGCCAAGGCGCGAGCCATGGAGATCGTCATGGTATTCAAAGCACCTTTGGAAGCGGCGTAGGCAATGGAACTTCCGGCCCCGGTTATCGAGGAAATTGACGAGACGTTTACGATGGCACCCTGGCCGCTAGCCTTCAATTGGGGCGCGGTCGCACGAATCATTTGGTATGCGCCAACCACGTTGACCGAGTAGACGTGGAGGAAGTCTTCGGCGGTGAGGGACTCCAAGTCCGCAGAACTGGCGAAAACCGATTGCCCGGCATTATTCACCAGACCGTCTACCCGGCCCCACTTTGCCACCGCCTCGTCGGCCATGCGGCGGCAATCTTGGTCTACCGAGACGTCGGCCCGGCATAGCAAGGTCTCAACCCCCGACTCCCGGCAAGCAGCGGCGGTTTCTTCCGCTTCGGCCACACTTTTGGTGTAATTGATAACTACGTTGGCACCTTTGGACGCCGCAAGTTTGGCTGTTGCCGATCCCAAGCCCGTCGCCGAGCCGGTGATGGTAATTACCGAACCTGAAAGATTCATAGCTCCCCCGTATGTCATTTTTCTATAGGATTGGTGGCCAGATTGATTGCTAGACACGATGCGGCCGGACTCCGATCAGCGTCTGGACCTCGGCTGCATTTTACTACCAACTCCTGTTCTTGGTAATGCGCCAGATTGCGAGTCCAGAACGCAGCATTAGGAAGCCGTCTCACCGGATCAGGACAGTATCGGGATAGTTGCATTGTCGCGACGTTTTCTGGATTCCGGCCTGCGCCGGAATGACGATTGGGGGTCGCACAGCTTCACCGCTAGTAGGCGGCCAACTCGCGGATTGCTTGTGTTATGTTTTCCACCGAGGGCAAGCAGAAGTCTTCCATTCCGGGATTGTAGGGAAATGACGGAATGTCCGGGGCGGCGACACGGTAAATGGGACCGTCGAGGCTGTCGAATGCCTCCTTGGCTATAATAGCCGCCAACTCAGCGCCCACTCCGCCGGTCAAGTTGTCCTCGTGGACGATACACACTTTACCGGTCTTTCTCACCGAATTCAGGACAGTATCCTTGTCCATAGGAGAGATGGTCCGCAAATCGACCACGTCACAATCGACACCCTCTTCTTCCATTAGCTGGGCCGCAGCCAGGCAATCGTGTACTGACAGACCATAAGAAATGAGGCTGATACTATCACCCTCCCGTACCCGCACGGCTTCGCCAATGGGCACGGTGAAGTCGCCCTCTGGGACTTCGCCCTGAACACTGGCGTAACCTCGCTTGTGCTCGAAAAAGAGGACTGGATTGTTGTCCCGGATGGCCGACTTCAACAATCCCTTGGCGTCGTAGGGATTTGAGGGAATAACCACCTTCAGTCCGGGGAAGTGCAGAAAAAAGGCCTCTACGCTCTGGGAATGGTACAAGCCACCTCGGACACCACCGCCAAAGGGCGCCCGCACCACCAGAGGAACAGGGTATTCCCCGTTGGTGCGGTAGTAGTGGCGAGCGGCCTCGCTAACAATCTGGTTAAAGGCGGGGTAGATGAAATCTACGAACTGTATCTCCGCCACGGGACGCAGACCATTTAGGGCGGCGCCTATGGCCACGCCAACAATGCCCGACTCGGCCAACGGCGCATGACCCGTTCATCGCCATAAGTCTGCCATAGGCCATCGGTGGCCCGGAAAACGCCTCCGTTTACACCAATGTCCTCCCCCATCAGAACGACGTTGGGGTCACGTTCCATTTCCTCCCGGAGGGCATCCCTGACCGCGTCGATCATCCGTATCACTGGCATGTTCTTTCCTCCCGGCGAGAAGCGAGTAGTTTGACCGGCGTCCGGGGCTAAAAGCCACTCTTAAGAGCAAATTGACCAATGTTATGGGGCAAACAGCCGCTCGAGAGAGGACTCGGGAGTTGGCTGGGGGGCGGCCTCAGCGTAGGCAATGGCATCTTCGGTTTCGTCCTCGGCTTGCTGCCACAAAGCCTTGTCCGCATCACGGTCCAAATAGCCGCTTGCCAGTAAATAGCCTTTGAATTTTTTCAATGGGTCCAAGGCCCGTTCGGCTTCCAATTCTTCTTTGGTGCGGTACCTAGTGTGGTCGTCGGATATAGAATGGGGCATCATCCTGATCGTGTGGGCTTCGATCAACGTCGGGCCTTCGCCTCGCCTGGCCCGGTCCACGGCCAGTTGGGTTGCCTCCCGCACCGCCAAAACATCCATGCCATCGATCTCCACGCCGGGGAAACCGTAGGATTCGGCCCTCATGGCAATGGATTTACCCGCCGTCTGTTTGTCAAAAGGGACCGATGTGGCCCAGCCGTTGTTGTTGCAAAAGAAGACTACCGGCACCTTCATAACCCCGGCGAAGTTGAGGCCTTCGTGGAAATCGCCCTCGCTGGCCGCACCGTCTCCGAAGTAGACCATTGTCACGGCGGGCTCACGGCGGATTTTGGAGGCCAACGCCAGTCCCATAGCTTTGGGAATGGTTACTG
The DNA here is from genome assembly GCA_963665155.2 of Dehalococcoidia bacterium. GTDB lineage: Bacteria > Chloroflexota > Dehalococcoidia > Lucifugimonadales > UBA3495 > UBA1141. The sequence goes on from OY761986.2 coordinate 2,158,872, forward strand.
CAACGGGACTACCCATGGACACTATGCCCAGCTTCCGGCTATTCCAATGCATCGGCATTTGCCGTCCACCGCTGTTGGGGTCTTCCGCCCGGGCAAATAGATTCAACATTACCTCCCGGACCGTCATCCCCAAGACCAACACTGAGGCTAGGTCTCGGGCATAAGGGACGAGCAGATCGGTGCCCTGCTCCAGTGCCCAAGCGCTCCCCACGTCGGCCGCCTCCTGTCCGTCGCCAGCCATGGAGAACAGCACCTTCCCCTGGCGATTTAGCAACCAAGCCTTCTGGGAAATGGTCCTGGCCAGTAGCATGAAGTAGTACATTCTCAAGCATTCCTCGCCTGTCGGCCCTAGTCCGACAGATGCTTGTTGGGAATCTTGAGCTGCTTTAACTTTCGGCATTACCACCTCATATCAGGAACGCTGAGGACCGGTTCGTTTTAATCGCGTCACGTAATCGAGTCCCATAATCAAGTCCGGCAACCTGGTCCAGCGTTCAGACCCTCGGCTCTGGGGTTTGGTATCTAGTAAGATGCTGACCCATAACCGCCGATTCCCACCTAAATTTTAGACCTGTTGCCAGGCATAAACACGAATTGCGCTGCCGGTTGTTAAAATGTTCGATAAACTCGCCACAAACGTAGAAACGGCCACCGGCAAGATAGGTAAGGCCCTGAGCAAAACCAGTTGGGTCTTTAATATCCTACGTGTAGGGAGTATTCTTTTGAAAATAAATCGCTGTAAATATATTGGTCAGTGATAATCGGTGTGATTCGGATTAATTCCCACTGTGAATCACCGTAGTTTTTTGGCCAGTGTAGTTCAGCACTCATAATCAAGTCGGACGGTACCTGGAGTCAACTGTACCTGGAGTCAACTGTACCTGGAGTCAACTGTACCTGGAGTCAACTGTCAACTGTACCTGGAGTCAACTGTACCTGGAGTCAACTGTACCTGGAGTCAACTGTACTGTCAACTGTACCTGGAGTCAACTGTACCTGGAGTCAACTGTACCTGGAGTCAACTGTACTGTACCTGGAGTCAAACCTGTCAACTGTACCTGGAGTCAACTGTACTGTACCTGGAGTCAACTGTACTGTACCTGGAGTCAACTGTACTGTACCTGGAGTCAACTGGAGTACTGTACCTGGAGTCAACTGTACCCGGAGTCAACTGTACTGTACCTGGAGTCAACTGTACCCTGGAGTCAACTGTACCCGGAGTCAACTACCCGGAGTCAACTGTACCTGGAGTCAACTGTACCCGGAGTCAACTGTACCCGGAGTCAACTGTACCTGGAGTCAACTGTACCCGGAGTCAACTGTACCTGGAGTCAACTGTACCTGGAGTCAACTGTACCTGGAGGTACTCGAAATCAAAAGGAGTCACATGGAAACGAAGGTTTTTTCAATAGCGACGGCATCCGGATCGCCGGGTTGCTCTATGAGCCGGAAGCCGCAGCCAACGATTCCTGCCCGGCGATAATGCTTTGCCAGGGCATGGTAGGCGTCAAGGAATATTTCTGGTTCCCCCACTTGGCCCGCCGATTGGTCGAATTGGGCTGCGTGGCCCTAATTTGGGACTACCGGGGCGTGGGAGAAAGCGGGGGGGAGCCTGGGCGTCTGTATCCTCTGGAGCAGGCCGAAGACATCCGCAACGGCCTGACGTTTCTGGAGACCAACCACAAGGTTGACCCAGAACGTTTAGGGCTATTGGGTTTCAGCTTCGGCGCTGGTATGGTGCCCTACGTTGCCGGGGTGGACGAGAGGGTGAAGTGCGCCATCAGCGTGGCTGGCTGGGGAGACGGCGAGCGTTGGATGCAGAGCATCCGTCGTTATTACGAGTGGCTAGACTTGCTAGGCCAGATTGAGGGTGACCGAAAGACCAGGATCGAGACCGGCAAGTCGGAAATGGTCAGTGGCGGAGGCATCTTGGTGGGCGACCCAGCCACCGCCGCCGCCAGGCAAAAGGTAATGGACCAGATTCCCGAGATGGAAAACTACAAGAGCACCGCCTATTCCTTGGCCACAGCGGAGAAGCTCTTGGAATTCAAGCCAATCAGCGTAGTGGACCGCATTGCTCCCAGGGCCATGATGTACATCGCCGCAGGCTTGGATTCGGTGACTCCAGCCGAGGGAGTTATAGATATGTATGAGGAGACATTCGAGCCAAAGAAACTGTGGGTGATTCCGGGAGCCGCCCACTACGACGTGTACCGGGAAGACCTGAAGGAAACGATTTGGGATATGTCGGTCGCGTGGTTCAAGGAACACCTGCCCATGGCTTAGCCCCCGTCCATTAGGGGTAGGGTATGCGCTGGTGATTTATGCCATCCGGCAACCGATATCTATGGAGCAAAATAGGGATGGGGCTTGTTGCCCCATCCCTATTTTGCTCCACCGGTCTAGGTTTTTCATCTTCCTAAAAAACCAAAGAATAATTTAAATTTCTGTCTGCCTGGTGAGTGCCCCAGCCCACCGGCGCACTTTCCTTTGGGCCAACGTCTGGAAAGCCCCAATTTACCGACTTCAAAGACACACATCTCCTTCTCATTTCATTTGCAGGTTAACCCTAATGTTTTTGAGTGTTGTCCTCCTCCCCCGCATCTTCGGTGGAGGATAACCTGACGTCAGTGGAACAGGAAAGGCTAAAGCGAGAGAGCGACTCCCGCAACAAACGCACAACACTTCAATGCGGCGGCGGAGGGTACACCAGGTGATCAAGGATATGGTAGCCAACCGCGATATGATAGCCAACGCAAGAGTGGAGCCATACGAAAGGCCAAATTACCCATCGGCTAAGGCTGGCATCTTGGGCTTTATTGCCAAGAAAAGGGCCGGTAGGGTCGTCCTTTACTCGATGGGCGCCTTGTTTTTGGCAGCATTCTGCGCCTTCGTGTTTAACTCATTGGGCCAGGACACCGAGTTTGCGATTGCAGTGATGGGTTCGTTAATTGGTGGCTTTTTGGGAGCTATGTTAGCCGCTGCCCTGATCGTCGACATTTATCTGCCCAAGCGCAAGGAAGACCAAGAGTAAATCGATGACGAACCCCGGTGGTATTTTAGAATCTGAGTCGGAACAAGGCGGGTGAAGGGCGATGACGGTACACAAAAGGCTGAGCATCATCGAATGGACCGCAGTGGTGGGCAACTTCGCCCTGTTGGCCATAGTAGGTTTGATTTTACTAATTTGACCTTAAACACGGACGACCTGTTGGGCAGAAACCCGATTGCTGTTCCGAGATGGCAGCAGATAAACTTCATGAACTTTAGCAGTGATCGAAACTAGGCGGGCTATGCCACGACCGAGTTGTGAGCTACTTCGAGACTGCGCCGCATGTCAGTTGATATTGCTACCGCTCTAATCCACGTTTTAGCACACATTGGGAAATTCGTAGGTCAGGAAATTTATGGGTTTCCGTGCGAAACGGCCCCGGCGTTCGAACGCCGGGGCCGTTTTTTTGGCTGGTCTGATTTGGCTCTTATAGCCACGAGAGGCGACTTAGTTATCGCCGAAGAGGACTCCACCGAAGAAGCCCAGGGTACCTTGCTCGTTCAATAAGTCCACCAGAGCATCAGGGCTTACGAACTCGATCTGATCGAAGATTGTGTCGCCTCCGGTCAGGCTGGCAAAGTCCGCTGCGCCTCCGTTGAAGAAGTCGGCGTCGAGGGCGTCCAATGCCGCCTCTATCCGGCCATCGTCAAATAAGCTCAGCGTCTCGTCGGTAACCAAGCCGAAGATTCCCCCGGCCAAGTCTCCTTCCAGAGCAGCCAGTCTTGAACCTCGAGATTGCTGGCGATCACCGACAACACGTCGGAGCCTAGACTACTAATCTCGCCAGCGCCAACGCCTGTGGTCAGGCTCAGCAACTCTGTGGGTTCCAGTACCTGGAATTGATTGCCGTCCATGGCGGAAGCAACCCCAAGAATCTGCTCGCTACCCAGCGCTGCCAGGTTCTCAGGTTCCCAATTGGTGACCAATTCCAACACTTGGTCGCCGCTAAGGCCCTGGATCTGCGCTCCCTCCATCTCGTTGAATAGGCCGACCAACTGGTCTCCCTGAAGGCCAAGCGCTTTGTCCAACTCCATGCCGGTGAACATACCGAAGGCACTCTCGGAGTCCAAGAATTGGAAGTGCTCCGGGTTGAAGTTAGCGCCCGCGTCGAAGAGTTGACCGGCGTCTAGGCCAGCCACTCCGGCTGCGTCCATGGCGCCCAACATACCGGCTAGGGCTTCGCCCTCCAGACCGGCTAGGGCTTGTTCTACGCCGATAGCATCCATCATGGCAGTAGCGCTGTCCGCATCCATGTACTGGAAGTTCGCACCGGACATCGCTGCGGCGGCGTTGATCAGGTCTTCGCCACCGAAACCCATGACTTGGTCGTGTTCCATGGCACCAAAGAGACCGGCCAACTGCTCACCGTTAAGGTTTAAGCCGGTATCCAAGCCCATGGTATCTATCATCTGGAACGCGCTTTCGGCGTCCATGTACTGGAAGTGCTCGCCCTCCATCTCGTTGGCTGCGTCGAACAATTGGATACCGTCGAAGCCTGTGATCTGTTCGCCGCTCATGGCCCCGAACATACCGGCCAGGTTATCTCCTCCCATGCCCAAGGCTTGTTCCATGCCCATAGCATTGAAGGCGTCAAAGACTTGGCCCTGGCCAATGCCCTGGTACTGTCCGGGCTCAAAAGCCCCAAACATGCCCGCAAGCTGGTCGGCCTGCAACTCCATGGCCTGTTCAATGCCCATCCCCTCGAACATACCTAGAAACCCGGCTGAAAAGCCCTGCTGTGACGGGATGGCGTGGAGGATAACCAGTGGACTGTAAGTCTGAGGCTAAGAGTGACCCAGTTGGCTGCGGCCAATATGAATTGGGTAGTAACGATGGGCGACCCTGGGGCTTGCTGGTCCGGTTTATCGTGAGAGGAGCCTGGAGCCGGAGATATCATCCCCATCTTGGTAGCCACCAGGGTCAGGTTGGCCACCGTGGCCGCCATGAGTAGTTGGAATCGGGTCTTGGCTCGGCCGAAGTAGCGAGATTGGCGGACCCCCAGTTGCGCCAGCCGCGCCAGGCGATGCTCGGCCGCCTGGCGCAGCCTACGGTATTCAGCAAAGCCCTCACTCCGCTGGAAGTCCCGGGCTTGTTGCAAGAGCGCCTCTTGGGGATGCAGGGCTACGGTGCGTCCCGCCCCGTACCGCGCCGCCACGCACTGGGACCGCAGGGGGCATACGCCGCAGACCGCCGGGTCGAATTGGAAACTCCGGGCCAGGTAGGTCCGACCCAACCGGTTGGTCCGGGTGCCGAAGGTCCGCAGGGTGTGGGTAACATTACCGGCTGGGCAGGTGCAGGTTCCTGCCTCCAAGTCGATCTGGAAGTCCTCCTTGGGGAAGCAGGCCTTATTAGGGCGACCCGGCACCTTGGCTATTAGAGTCCGACCAGCATCGGCAAAGGCCTGCCGCGTCCCGCCATCCCCATAGGCCGCATCCCCGATAGTCTCCTCCACCGCTATGCCCGTGTTCTCCTCACTCTGCTCCACCAGTTCCAGGACTCCAGTGTTGTCACCGGCATTGCCGGGCAGGATGTCTACCGCGGTCACCAGTTGGGAATCGGTATCCACCACCACCGCAGCCTTATGTCCGTCGAAGCGTTTGCTGCTGCTTTTACGGCCGTGGCGCATCTCCGGGTCGTGTACCGAAGGGATGCGGTCCCGGCTTACCCCATCCTTCAGGGCTGGGCCATCCTCCTGGCGTTCCACATCCTGCAGTAACAGTTGCCCCAGCAACTCCGCCGCTTCCACTATACCCTGGCGCTGGGGGCTCTCCTCGGGGAACTGACCCTGGACCTGACGGGCCAGCTCCAACACCAGGTCGGCATCGGCTACTATCTTCTGCAGTAAGGCTTGCCGCTCTTTCTGGTTGTCCCAGTCAATCTCTGCCTCTCCCTTCACACTGGAGCCAAAGTAGAGTTCCAGACCGTGTCTCAAGGCCCATTCCTCGGGCCGCGTCCCATCCAGGTCCGAAAGCGCCCGCACTACCTGGACTATGCCGTCGGCCAGCAAGTTGTAGGTGTCCTTGACCGCCCCTCGGCCCAGAATGTAGGTGGTGTCTACCGCCACCTTCATCCGGCGTCCTTTCAGGTATCCGGTCTGCCGGGCGAATTGGAGGCTGCGCTGAAAGACGGCCCGCACCCGGTCGTGGAGGATCAGCTGGGCTCGAAACAGCTGCAGCGTGCTCTTGGCAAAGGGCCGGTCCTCCACCTCAATCCCCAACGCCACCTTCCACCGGATATCAAAATCCGCCCGCTGTTTGGCTTCGGCGTCGCTGACTTTGTCGTAGGCTTGCAACAACAGCGCAGTGGCCACCAGACTTGGGGGCACGCTATCCCGGCCATTGTCTGGGCAATATAGCTCGGCGAACTCTTCGTCTCGAAATAGCTGTCCCCGCAGGGAGGCCAGGAAGCCATAGAAGGAGCCCCGGCCCACATAGTCCAGGTACAGGTGATCCGCTTCCAGCAGCCCTCGTTGCGCCGACCGTACTCCCAGCATCCTCAACCTCCCACACCCATTTATTAAATCTCTTGCCCAGTATATCGGGACAGCCTAGGTCAGGGTACTTTTCGGCCGGAGTTCTAGGCGAAGGCGTTCGGAGCGAGATATTAATGCGGCCATAACAGCCACCAGCCGTTCGGAGTTCCGCTGGTGGAACAAGAACCGGGACGTTATCAAGTACTTGGACGAAGGGCGTACCGTCAAAGAGATTGCCAACCTAATCGATCGAGGTCAGAGGCAGATCAGGATAATCCGGGAGCGCCTCAACGAGCTTAGGGATACGGGCGCAGATATTTTACCGGTGACTTAGTGATTCCTCTGATCCTTGCGTCGACAACTAAACTTGATCAAGAGGCCGATTGCGAGGCAAAATCCCCCTAAATCCCCTTTATAAAGGGGGACGTAACCAGGAGGGCGGTGTGACATCTTGTTTGGATTTTTTTGCAAGGGTCAGTAAATCAACACTTGACTTAGCAGGTGCTTGAACCGGCAATTTGAGCCAGCCTTGGCATTACCTTTCCAGATCGAGTTGGTTGCTGTACGCTTGCGGCAAATTCAAAAGGCATCGGGGTGACAGCTATGAAATCGATCAGGGCGCATCAAACCGGTGGGCCGGAGGTACTGGTATACGAAGACACGGAGGAGCCCGCGCCGGGACCGGGGCAGGCATTGGTGGACATAAAGGCCATTGGCGTCAACTATACCGACGTCGCCAGCCGCAAGGGGACCAACCCTCCGGCCAGCTTCCCGTGGACGCCTGGCCGGGAGGCCGCTGGCGTGGTTACCGCCGTCGGCGAGGGAGTCACCGAAGTGACCGTGGGCGACCGGGTGGGATACGCCATGCACACCGGCACCTACTCCCAGTGCCAGTCTGTACCCTCATGGCTGTTGGTGCGCTTGCCCGAGCAGATGGATTTCACAACCGGAGCGGCCACCATGCTCCAAGGCATGACCGCCCACTTCCTTGTTTTCGGCATTACCCGTCTGAACCCCGGCGATGCGGTCCTGGTCCATGCTGGCGCTGGCGGCATGGGGTTGATGCTGATCCAAATGTTGCGCCGATTGGGCGCTCGGGTTTTCACAACCGTTTCCACCGACGCAAAGGCCGAGTTGGCCAAGAATGCCGGAGCAGACACGGTTATCAATTACACCGATCAAGATTTCGAAGAAGAAATCAAGAAATCCACCGGGGACGAAGGATTGCGGATAATCTTCGACGCGGTCGGACTGACCACCTTCGCCAAGGGCCTCAACTGCCTGGGCAGACGCGGCTACATGGCGCTGTACGGAGCGGCCAGCGGCCCGGTGCCGCCGGTGGATTCAGGTGCGCTAAGGAACGGGTCATTGTTCTTGACCCGGCCCAGCCTGGGCGACTACACGTCCACACGGGAGGAGTTGCTACAAAGAGCCGACGAGGTGCTGGACTGGGTGCAATCGGGTCAATTAAAGCTGCACATCGGGCTGACCCTCCCGTTGGCAGAGGCTGCGGAGGCCCACCGCCAAATGGAAGGACGCCAGACCACGGGGAAGATTCTGCTGATGCCCTGACGGGGAACCCCAAAAACCCACATTAAGATAGCTAATCACCCCCGAAGTGCAGGCTAACCTTCTTGCGGCGGCGGCAAAATTTCCACGCCGTTGTGCTCCGCCGCTGCCATCATGCGCTGAATCATTGCTTCATCGAGTTGCGGAGGGGTAGCATTCCGGTCCTGTGTCTCCTCCATTGCCTCCCTAAAAAAAAGCGCTCGGCGTTCCCTGCGGGCACAAATGTAGCGACAATTTTGGCAGGATTTTGCGATCGATTTAAGAAGCTATGGGCTGTTCCTATGGAGACATGCACAAAATCGCCAGCCTTTGCCTCGCGGACTTCACCGCCCATCATGACTTCCAGTTGCCCTTCGACGATATCGAAGGTCTCAACCTGATCGTGGTGGATGTGGGGAGGTGGACCAGCCCCTTCTGGCACCCAACCTTCCAACACGAAGTAAGCCCCGTCGGTCTCCTCGGTGGTTGCGAGGAAAGTGTAAATATCTCCGGGGCCGAGAACCATAGGCCCCGTGCCCGTAGCTCTGAAAAACGACATGGTACTGCTCCTTATTAATCCAGACTAGACACGCAGTTTAACACCCTCCCCTACTGGGCGGTCCAACCACCGTCGATGACCACTTCACTGCCGGTCATGAACGACGCCTCGTCGGAGGCCAGAAACAACACCCCGTAGGCCACCTCTTCTGACTCGCCGAACCTGTTCATGGGTATTCGGGACAGCATGATCCTTTGATTGTCCGGGTCGTTCCGGCGGCGTTCGGTCATGGGCGTGTTGATCGGTCCGGGATGCACCGAGTTTGCTCGTATGCCCTCTCCGGCGTACTGAATGGCGGTGGACTTGGTTAGCAGCCGAACCGCCCCCTTGGACGACTGATATTGGGGGCTGCTGATGTCCATACCCACCAATCCCAGTTGGGAGGAGATGTTGATGATCGACCCTCCCCCGGCCCGGCGCATCTCGGGTATGGTCACCTTGGTGCCCAGAAAGACGCCTTTGGCGTTGATGTTCATCACCCGGTCCCATTCCTCCACCGTGGTGTCCTCGATCATGCTGGTAGCGCCCACGCCAGCGTTGTTCACCAGAATGTCCAGCTTACCGAACTCGCTTACGGTGGCGGCGATGGCGCTATTCCATTGATCCTCGCTGGTAACGTCCAAAGGAATGAAAATAGCCCGGCCCCCCGCCTCTCTGATCTGCTCCACCACCTGTCTGCCCTCGTCTTCCAAAACGTCGCCAATGGCCACGCAGGCACCCTCTTTGGCAAACATGATCGCCTCCACGGCCCCCATACCCCGTCCACCACCGCTAATAAAAGCAACCTTACCTTCCAGTCTCACAACGGAATCTCCTGTCATACAGTTCTTTAGGAGGGGTCATAGGGGAACACTTTCTTGAAAGAAAGTGTTCCCCTATGCGGAGATCAAAACCGGGTCTGCTGGTTCATAGGCGAGTAAGTAGCCGGCGTAACGGCCAAAAGCCCAGCGTCCACCGGCAAAACAATCCCGGTAATCCAGCGGGCTTCATCACTGGCCAGGAAAAGGGCGGCATTGCCAATATCCCAGCCGGTGCCCTCGGTAGCCAGCGGCCCGGAGGTCCTGCGATGCTCACGTAGGTCCGAATCCATTCTGGGTGCGACCATGGGTGTGTAAACCAGGCCGGGGGCAATAGCGTTGACCCGGATGTTGTCCTTGGCGTGGTCGGCGGCCATGGAGAAAGTCAGGCCGATGACCGCAGCCTTGGAGGTGCTATAGGGAGTGCTGCTGTGGGCCCGCAGTCCCGCTATTGAGGAAATATTGATTATTGCGCCCCCGCCGGTTTCGATCATCCGGGGTATAGCGGCCTTACTGGCTAAGACCATTGTCTTGACGTTGATGGTCATTACACGGTCCCAGTCCTCTTCGGAGACCTCTACCACCGTCCCGCGCTGGGACACACCAACGTTGTTGTCCAGGATGTCCAAGCGACCGTAGCGGTCGATGGCCGCCTCCACCATCAGGCGGCACTCTTCGGCGCTGGTGGCATCGGCCTGAAACACCGAGGCCACGCCGTTTTCTTCTTGGATCATAGCCTGGGTTTCCTCGGCCCTGTCCTTGGCATTGTCCACCAGCAGAACCTTGGCCCCTTCCCTAGCGAACAACACGGCCGTAGCTTTGCCGTTGCCGATGCCAGCGCCGCTGGACCCGGCTCCGGTCACAATCGCAACTTTACCTTCCAATCTGGGACGTCGTTCAGGCATAGATGTTTCCCCTTGCGAAGTTTTAGTTTAGATTTCTATTAAGATTAGGCATGGGTACCATCTACAAATTGCGCGTGTATGTCAAGTTCCGGGGCGAGGAACGACCTAACCTGTCCGTTTGGACTAGGGGGATCAGCAATAGGAACCTTATGATAGTGATGTTGGTGCATTGCTTTGGGCAGGGCTTGCCAAGCCTCCTATCTTTGGTACGGAACGGATGATGTCCACCAGACGGGACCGGAGCATTTCTTATAGGGCATAATCCGTGGTCGCTGGTGCCATTTGAGTTACCAACGCTGAATACGTCTCGTCCTGCCTTTACCGCGCGTTTAATGCGACTAGATTGGTATCGGCAAAATAAGTTACCATGACAAGTGGGATTCGCTATTCTATAACCAATGATGGTTTTGTAAATTCGTTTACAACCAGCTATTTGGCGGAGACTTGAAATGCTTGATGGCGAAGACGGTGGGACAGCGGAATCCACCTCTGAAACTACTTCTGAAACGGCCTGGGAAACCACTTCGGAAGGTGGGAGCCATGGCCAGATCTCTATCGATCAAGCGGGAGTGATGGCCATACGGACAGCGCTGGCGAGCGGTGGACGTCGGCACTGGATGTTCCCACGAAGCATGGTGTTTGACGTATTTGATGCTAAAGAGGACGAGGGCGGCTACACGATAGTGCTTTCTTTTAGGCCGGATGGGGTGTTTGACGGGACTCCAGGCCAGGAACAGTTCAAGTTTTCCAAGACTGGTGCCTTTCGGGGCCGGGAGTTCCTGAGCTCCCCGAAAAGCTCGATGCAGTTCCTGGTCAAAAATCTGGCAAAGATAACAGTTGCCCTGGCTGTTTGCGGTGTTATAGGGGCAGTACTAGCCTATTTGGTCTTCTCCGACACATTGGATCCGGCCAGGCGATGGGATGCTTCGGTTTCGAGCAGAGAAGATCTACCCAGGGGACCACTCACAATTCTTGCTACGGAAATCACGAAAGTGGTGCCCTTTGGAAGAGACTATACCCTGACCGTGCAAGCTGAAGTTTTTGGATTGCCGCGATCCAATGTTCAAGTCAGGAAGACGACATCGGACGGAACGATAACTGAGTCGACTACCCAATTCATCCGCCAATCGACGGGGCGAATTTATGTCGCCAACGTACAAATTGGCGCGGAAGATATCGAAAACCCTAGCCTCGATTGGGTGCGGGACAACATAACCGTGGAGATTCTGCTGGAACAGAATGCGCCTTGAATATCGGTGGCTGGAAAGGGACAAGCTACCTGTTGCGGACCGCAGACTCTCGCCATAACAATTTCCTAAAAAGGGAACTTGACACTTTTTGCGACCTAACCCTATACTCGAATACTAACAATCAAATAACTAAAGGCTATGAAGGGGAGTAGTAGACTTCCAGCGTGGCAAAGCGAGCCAGGTTTGGTGTGAGCTGGCGCCGGACGCTGCAAGCTGAATGGACCCCGGAGCCGCAGGCCGATCGCTGGTGATTCTTGTCGCTGGGGCTAGGCTGGGACGGTTGGGCACCGTTAAGGGCCCACGGCACGGGGACGACTTAAACTAATCCCCCCGCCGGGTAAGATGCCGGCAGCGTTCTGTTTATTAGCCAGGTTATTATCAGCTAGGCTATCATTAACCAGGGAACAAGCCGAAAATGAGGGTGGCAACGCGGTTATGCCCGTCCCTTTTGGGGATGGGTTTTTTTATTGCCAAAATTTAGCCCAACCGGTACGTTCCGGGCAAGTAATGCGGCCATCAACACGAGAAATCATGAGCAATAGCGCAACAAAAGATTATGTGGACCTGAAGCGCTCCATCTACCGGGAGTACAGCAGTTCCTACGACGAGGACCGCAAGCGGTTTGTCAACGCCGATGCCTTGCTCCGGCGCATAGCCTGGGCGCTGGAGCCACTGACTCCGGGCCAAAGGCTTCTGGACCTGGGCTGCGGCAGCGGCGAGCTTTTAAGCTATGCTGCCCAACAGATTTCGGGCGACCGCCCTCTGGGCGACAACCAGCTAAATAAAACAGACTTGGTGGGGATGGACCTGACAGCGGAGATGGTGGCGCTAGCAAAAAATAGGGACCTGGACCGCCAAGTGGCTATCCAAGTGAATATCATGGAAGGCAACGTGCTCGACGGCTTCCCCTTCCAGCCAGCCAGCTTTCACCTGGCAACCAGCATGAACCTGATTCAGGAGTTGCCTTCGGAAGCGCTGTCTTCGTTTCTGGCCGAGGTGGAGCGGGTTCTGGTTCCTGGTGGCGAGTTCAGGGCGGTGATTCCTTGCATGGCGGAGAATAACCCGGCGTCCCAGGCCTTTGCCCAACTGGCGGTGGATCAGGGAGCAATGGAATTTCTCCATGTGGATGATCTAAAGCATCGCCTGGAGAGCATTCCCTTTCTGGGCAATAAGCATTTCAACTTCCTGCCCAGTCCCGCCGCCACTGCCGCCGCCCGAGGAACAACCCGGTTCAATTTCTTTACCGGATTGCAGCAACAGGTAAAAAGCATGGGCCTCGACCCCACACAGGTTAAGCAAGGGGTCGTTTTCTTCTCGGGCAGTCGGCAGTAAGGTAAGGCCGTCTGAAAATCCTTGTTTAGACCGGAGAGTAGGACAGGAGCGCATATGTACCATCCCAGTTTGGAAGAAGTTAAAAATATGTCGGGGAAAGGCAATCTGGTGCCGGTGTACCGGTCCATCAACGCCGACCTGGAAACGCCGGTTTCCGCCTACCTGAAGGTGGCCCAACCGCCCTACTCTTTTCTACTGGAGAGCGTTGCCGGTGGGGAGCGCATAGGCCGTTATAGCTTCATAGGAACCGACCCTTACGATGTGATCAAGACCGGCCCCGGCCAGCCCGGAGGCCAAGTCGATCCCCTGAACGCAGTACAAGCCGAGTTGGACAAGTATCAGCTAATCCCCGTGGACGGTCTGCCCAAGTTCCACGGTGGGGCCGTTGGGTACGTTGCCTACGACGCTGTCAGCTATTTTGAGCCCCGGGTACCCATGATGCCAGCCGACCCTCAAGGCCTGCCGGAGTCGGTGTTCACCTTCGTGGACACTTTGTTGGTGTTCGATCACCTGCGCCACGACATCAAGGTGGTTAGCCACGTTAGCCTGAATGGGAACGTGGAACAAGAGTACGCTGCGGCCACCCGCAAAATCGACAAATTGGTGCAGAGGCTCTCGGAGCCCTTGGAGTTGCCGCCTGAGATGCGAAGTACAGGCCTGGACGGGTCCGGCTCCCCTATTATGAAGAGTGAGGTGGAGTCCAACTTTAGCCGTGAGGACTACCACAAGGCCATCGAAAAGTGCGTCGAGTATATCTACGCAGGGGATGTGATCCAGGTGGTCAACTCCCAGAGGTTCTCCCGGAAGACCTCGGCCCATCCATTCCAGGTGTACCGGGCGTTGCGTAGCGTGAACCCATCGCCCTACATGTACTACCTGGACTTGGACGGCTTTCAAATCGTGGGCGCAGCTATCGAGACCGTGGTGCAGGTGCAAGACGGCATCGCTGCCACCCACCCCATTGCGGGCACCAGGCCAAGGGGCAGTACTCCTGAAGAGGATGACGCTCTGGAGTTGGAACTCAAGACAAGCGAGAAGCAGCGCGCTGAGCACATTATGCTGGTGGACTTGGGGCGCAACGACATCGGCCGGGTCAGCGTGACGGGTACGGTAAACGTGACCCAGCTAATGGATGTGGAGCGGTTCTCCCACGTCATGCACCTGGTTTCCCACGTGGAGGGTAAGTTGAAGCCCGAGCTAACGGTCTACGATGCGCTGCGTTCCTGTTTTCCTGCTGGCACGGTGTCGGGCGCGCCTAAAATCCGGGCTATGGAAATCATTGCCGAAATCGAAGGCGAAAAACGGGGTGCCTACGGTGGTGCCGTGGGCTACTTCAGCTTTTCGGGGAACATGGACACTGCATTGGTGCTGCGGACCGGCATCTACAAGGATGGTACGATGTACGTCCAGGCGGGCGGGGGCATAGTTGCGGACAGCTTGCCGGAGGACGAGGACCAGGAAACCAGGCACAAAGCCGGGGCGTTGATGCGGGCCATAGACTTGGCCGAGGGCCGGGAATAGCAGGTGGCGGAACCACAGAGCATTGATTAACCCCAGACTAGAAAGCCAAGCAATCGGGATTTGCAAGCGCGGGAAAAGGAGAGGGAGAAGTTGTTCGACGTTACGCAACGGGGTGAGATTTCTGTCCTCCGCATGTCGCACGGCAAGGCCAACGCCATTGATGCGGAATTTTGCCAGGGCCTTGAGGAGTGTTTGGCGGAAATCGAGGAGTCATCCTCCAAGGCATTGGTGCTTGCCGGAGAGGGGAATATTTTTTCGGCTGGCCTCGATCTTGTCCGGGTGCTGGAAGAAGGGAGTTAGTATCTTCAATCGTTAAGCACGATGCTCTCTACGTTGTTTGAAGCCCTGTTCTTTTTCCCCAAGCCGGTGGTTGCTGCGGTTAACGGGCACGCCATCGCCGGTGGGTGCTTGCTGGCTTGTGCTGCGGACTATCGGGTAATGTCACGGGGTCGCGGCAGAATCGGTATCCAGGAACTATTGGTCGGAGTTCCCTTCCCAACTATCGCCTTGGAGATCATGCGCTTTGTGACCAATTCCCAACAACTCCAGAGGCTGCTATACGGCGGCGAAACATACCTGCCGGAAGATGCTTTGAATATGTGGTTGATTGACGAACTTGTGGAGCCAGCGGACTTGATGGACAGGGCCTTGGCCGAGGCCCAGAAATTGACCATCGTGTCAGCCCGGGCTTTTGCCCACACGAAGCGGCACATCCGGCAACCGGTGTTGGAGTGGGTGAGGGACCGTAAGCCTGAATTCGAGCCTTCGATGCTGGACATCTGGGGTGCACCGGAGACCTTGGAGGCTATACGGACTTATGTTTCCCGGACGTTAAATAAAGGCTAGATGGTTTAGGCTCGGCCTTAATCTTTGGGAAGGGTTTGGGGAACCCTTTCTTGCAAGAAAGGGTTCCCCAAACCCTTCCCAAAGAACCTTAGGTTTTCAATAGCCAAAAAATCGCCAAG
Organism: Dehalococcoidia bacterium; assembly: GCA_963665155.2. Lineage (GTDB taxonomy): Bacteria > Chloroflexota > Dehalococcoidia > Lucifugimonadales > UBA3495 > UBA1141. The sequence continues at coordinate 2,174,273 of OY761986.2, forward strand.
GAGGAATAAAATGCTGAAATCCTTTTTCCACACCGGCTTTGTGGTAAAGGACCTGGAAAAGTCAGTAGAGTTCTACGCCAATGTTCTGGGCATGCGAATCGCAGCCAGGTTGGAGCGCAAAGGTGAGTTCATTAATCAGGTGCTGGCTTTTCCCGACGCCCACATCAGGGGTGCCCTGGTTGATAAGGGAGAAGGCCACCAACTGGAGCTTATCCAATACATCAACCCGGCCAGCGGCCCCGGCGGCATTGCTCGCAACGACCTGGGCGCGACCCATGTGGCTTTCTTGGTGGATGACATGGACAAGTTCTACGAAGACACCAAGGACAGGGGGCTGCGGTTCAACAACCCTCCGGCATCCTTGGCCGACGGCCACGGCAATTTGCAGCGAAAGGCGATGTACGCCCAGGACCCGGACGGTAATTGGTTGGAGTTCGTTGAGACTTTCTAATGCTTTTGATGATCGATAATTACGACAGCTTTACTTACAACCTGTACCAGTACTTGTCGGAGTTGGGCGCCGAAGTCGTTACCGTGCGGAACGACAAGATCACCTTGGAGGACATTGAGGCAATGTCTCCCGAAGGAATCGTCGTGTCGCCCGGTCCTTCAACGCCGGTGGAAGCGGGTATTTCCAACGATGTGGTGCGTCACTTCGGCTCCAGGATACCGACCTTGGGCGTGTGTCTGGGACATCAGTGCGTGGGCTATGTGTACGGTGCCAAGGTAGACCGTGCAGGGGAAATACGCCACGGCAAGACATCCATGATTCATCACGACGGTAAGGGCGTGCTGGCCGGACTCCCCAATCCCTTCGAGGCCATCCGATATCACTCGTTGGTGGTCTATCCGGAGACCTTGCCCGACAGCCTGGAGGTTACGGCTTGGACCGACGACGGCCTGGTAATGGGCTTGCGCCATAAAGAACATCCGGTGGAAGGCGTTCAGTTCCACCCTGAGTCCATCATGACGCCGGTTGGCAAGCCCCTGCTCCAGAACTTTCTGGACCAAGTGGCTGCCGCCGGAGCGGGGGCGAAGTAGCCACACATGAAACTTCGCATGGGACTGATTGCATTGGTGATTATGGCGGTAATGGCAATCGCAGCTTGCGGCGGCGGTGCGGCTACGCCTGCTACCGCCCCACCTCCCACGCAGGTCAGCCAAGCTGCTCAAGGAGGACCGCAGCCCACAGAGACTGTTAGTTTGCCGACTTCGACCGCTTCGATACCGACGCCGACGGAATCGACTATTGCAACCGCTGCCTCTCCGGGCCCAACGCTGGGAGTTTTTGCGATTTCTCCCGAGGCGACTCGTGTGCCAATTCTGCCCACATTGTTGCGACTCAGACCCGTTGAGGTTTTGCCTGGGGCCGAAACGGAGATTGAAGGGTTCGGCGGCCATATTGAGCTCAGGACCGCTGATGGGTCTCGGGTGGGGTACATAGAATCGTCGACGGATTTCCCTCTGTTTCTGGACAATGAATCCATCGGTACCATCAATTGCTACGTGAACACTTGCCTGGGCACGGTGACCCTTCCGGTTGGCACTCTCCCGGGAAGTCACCAAATTTCGGTGGAGGGAGGCTCTAGCCTGGCTATCACGGTCCTTGAAGGCCCTGGACTACCAGGTGAGTCCGGTCCTTTGACCTTTACCTCCAGTGCTTTTTCGGAAAGTGGGCCGATTCCACTACTTTATTCCTGCGATGGCGAAGATGTTTCCCCTGCGCTTATTTGGAGCGGGGTTCCTGAAGGCACCGAGACACTGGTAGTAATAATGGACGACCTCGACGCTTCCGGGGGCACGTGGGACCATTGGGTGGTCTTCAACATCCCCGCCGACGCTGGCGGACTGGAAGCAGCCCAGCCGGACACGGATCAATTACCAATTGGCGGCCTCCACGGTGAAAATAGTTGGGGCGATAAAGAGTATGGTGGTCCCTGCCCGCCCCGTGGCCCTGCCCACAATTACCGATTTTTCCTATATGCTGTGGACGTTACGCTGGGGCTCCAAGTGGGGGCCTCCAAGAAGGATGTCCTGGCCGGTATTGAAGGGCATATCGTCGCAGAAAGTATCTTGGCGGGGACCTTCGAGAGGTAGTGGGAGTGAGTGATCTTGGTGGGATAAATTAGAATCGGGATTCCTGTGAATGCTGCTTGAACAACTCCAGAATCAAGCCGCCACAGGACACCTCCGGCTGACCTTGCACGCCCACCGGGAAATGGTCGAGGAAGAAATTGCGCTTAATGAGCTACTTGAAGCCATTAAGAGCGGACAAGTTTTGGAGAACTACCCTGAGCATCGTCGAGGAGCTTGCTGCTTGGTCAGTGGTACTAGCGTGAAGGGCCGGTCAATCCCTATTGTGTGTACAACGGCACAGACGGTGCTTATCATTATTACAGCGTATGTGCCTAAAGAACCTGGGTGGGTGAATCCCATGGAGAGAAACCGATAAACATGAAATGTAGCATCACCGGGTGTCCTGGGGATTACGAAGAGCGGAAGATATTGCATACTGTGCGGGATCAAGGAAAGGTGATGGTCATCGATCACGTGCCTGCAGAGGTGTGCCCAGCGTGTGGAGATGTTTTGCTCAAGCCTGAGACCGTTTGCCGATTGGAGGAATTGACTAGAAAACCTACCAATTCTTCCGGAACGGTGCCGCTATATGAGTATGCCTGAGGCAATCTGAGCCATGATACGTGAAGCAATAGACGCCGTAGTTTCGGGGCGCTCCCTGCCCATGGAAGAAGCTGCGGGCGTTATGCGGGAAATAATGGAGGGCGAGGCTACTCCCGGACAACTGGGCGCGTTCCTGACAGCCCTGCGGCTCAAGGGCGAGACCGTGGACGAAATTGCCGGAATGGCCACCGTCATGCGGGAAAAAGCCCTCAGAGTCAACGTAGAGGGCAAGATAGTCGATACCGCAGGTACCGGTGGCGACGGCCGGAACACCTTCAACATCTCAACAGCTTCAGCCTTTGTTGCGGCTGGGGCGGGGCTGAAAGTCGCCAAGCACGGCAACCGCGCCGCTTCCAGTTCCTGCGGTAGTGCTGACGTGCTTGAGGCTCTAGGCGTAAAGTTCGACCTTGGCCCAGAGGGCGTCGAGGAATGTATCAACCAGGTGGGCTTCGGCTTCATGCATGCGCCCGCCTTCCATGCTGCCACTCGCTACGCCGTGCCCGTGCGCCGGGAAATTGGCATTCGCACCGTATTCAACATCTTGGGTCCGTTGACCAACCCCGCTGGAGCCCAATATTTGCTGGTCGGCGTGGCCTATCCCGAGTTGGGCCAGCGGATGGCGGAGGTATTTCAGAAGCTGGGCGCCCGCCGCGCTATCATCGTGCACGGCGATGGAGGTTTGGACGAAATTACCCTGTCCGGCGACACTTCAGTGTGGGAGTTGGCCGACGCGAAGGTGAGCACTTGGACGCTGACATTGGCCGACACCGGAATGCCCAGACGGGAGATTGAAGAGATTCGCGGAGGCACCAAAGAGGAAAATGCCGCCACTATGCGACGCCTATTTCGGGGTGAGCCGGGACCGGTCCGGGACTACGTGGTGATAAATAGTGCCGCCACTCTGCTGGCTGCGGAGGCCGTGTCCAGTCTTGGCGAAGGCGTTACCTTGGCACAAGAGGTTTTAGACAATGGCGCAGCCATGGCCAAGTTGGAAGCTTTTGCCGAGCTGACCCAGCGCTTGGGCCGGGAAGCAGGTTAACAAAAAGTTGGGGAACTTTTATACTGTCTCGCCAGAGAGATATGAAAGTTAAGTATAGCCAGGACGTGGACATACTTATGGTGTGGCTCTCCGACGATCCGTTTGACTATGCCGAGGAAGCCAATGGGGTAATCACTCACTTTAGTTCAGACGGGAAACCAGTCCTTTTGGAGATCCAGGGTGCAAAGAATTTCATATTGGGGTCTCTGACCAGCGTGATAAAAGGCCAAGAGGTTAGCCTGCCTAAATGCCCAATATATTAGACGAAATAGTGGCCGCCAAACGGCTTGAACTTGTCCTACAGAATGAACAGGTGCCTCTCGAGGCATTGCTGGAACAAATCGCCAGGCAGCATGCGCCTCTGAGCTTGTCTGAAGCCCTGAACGTGGGTGGCATCCAGTTGATTGCCGAAGTAAAGAAAGCCTCGCCTTCCCGCGGCCTTCTGCGCCCCGACTTTGACCCGGAGCAACTCGCTGGCGTTTACGCATCCAATGGCGCGGCGGCAATATCCGTGCTCACGGACCTGCGTTTTCAAGGCGAATTGTCCCATCTGGCCCAAATTAAAAGCTCCGGCGCATCGGGGAGTGCGCCGGTGGTGCGCAAAGACTTCATCTTCGACCCGTATCAGGTCTATGAAGCACGGGCAGTGGGAGCCGACGCATTTTTGCTGATCGTGGCCGTGTTGACACCGCAACTGCTCAAGGAACTTTTGGCCTTGGGGCGCCAATTGGGGATGCAGTCCTTGGTGGAAATCCATGACGAAGATGAATTGGCGACCGTGGTGGAGTCCGAGGCTCAAATCATAGGCATCAACAACCGTGACTTGCGCACCTTCACCACCGACATAGCGGTGACCCAGCGTTTGGCGCCTTTGCTTCCCAAAGACAGGGTTGTGGTCAGCGAAAGCGGAATTTTCAACCGGGAGCACTTGAGAGAACTAGGCGGCGGTCCGGCTAATAATGCCCTAGTTAATGCAGTCCTGGTTGGCGAAGCCTTGGTTACGGCTACCGATGTGGCGGAGAAGGTTAAGGAATTGGCGGGAGCGTCGATACCCTCGACCGGAGGGTGACTCCGATTGCGTACTAGAGCCGGGTATCAGTCCAATTAGTATCGATGCAAAGATGAAAGTTAAAATTTGCGGCATCATGCGCCAGGAAGACGCAATTGCCGCCACCGAAGCGGGAGCCGATTTTGTGGGCATGATTTTTGTGCCCAAGCGCCATCGGCGATTGAACTCCCATGACGGTCGGGAAATTGCCCAGGCAGTCAGGGCGTCTTCTTCTTCGAATAGGGCTCAGGCTAATCGGGCTCGGGCGGACCAGGCTCCGAAAATAGTGGGTAATTTTGCCGACCAATCCCAAGAAGAAGTGAACCGTATCGTTCTCGAATGCGGCCTGGATTTTGTGCAGCTTTGCGGTCAAGAATCCGTAGAATTTTGTGGGCAAATAGATGCCGAAGTGATCAAGGTGGTACACGTAGATACCTCAGCCACCGGCACTGACTATGTAGACCAAGTAGCGGAACGTATCCAGACCTATGCCGGGGTTGGTCACCTGGTTACTCTGGACCGCCTGGTAGCGGGGGTTCAGGGCGGCACCGGGCACAGCTTCGATTGGTCCATCGCCGCACAGTTGAGTCAAAGAGGTCTCCCCTTTGTGCTGGCGGGAGGGCTTTCCCCGGAAAACGTCGCCCAAGCCATAGCCAAGGTACAACCCTGGGGCGTGGACGTGTCCAGCGGGGTGGAAACCGACGGAGTTAAAGACCAGGACAAAATCAGAGCCTTTATCAGTAACGCCCGCCAAAAAGCTGACAGCTGATCGCTGAAGGCTGATGGCTAATTAAACACTGAGGTGCCGAATGGTAGCCAAGCCGCCCATAAAAATGCCTGACGACAAGGGCCGATTCGGAGACTTCGGGGGCAAGTTCGTCCCCGAAACCCTCATGGCCGCTTTATTGGAACTTGAGTCAGCTTACGCCAGCGCCAAAGAGGACGCCGAGTTTCAAAATAGGCTTGGCTATCTATTGCATAACTATGCGGGAAGACCCACCGCTCTTTACTTTGCCGAGAATCTGACCAGGAAGTGCGGAGGCGCTAAAATCTACCTGAAAAGGGAGGATTTAGCCCATACCGGCGCCCACAAGATCAACAATGCCTTGGGACAAGCGCTTTTGGCCCAGCACATGGGCAAGCAGCGCATCATCGCCGAAACCGGGGCTGGCCAGCACGGCGTGGCATCGGCAACCGCGTGTGCCATGCTGGGCATGGAATGCATCGTCTACATGGGCTCCGAGGATATCAAAAGGCAATCCCTCAACGTCTTCCGGATGAAATTGCTCGGTGCTGAAGTCATCCCCGTGGAAGCGGGAACCAAAACCCTGAAAGACGCGATTAACGAGGCCATCCGGGACTGGGTGACCAACGTTGAGTCAACCCACTATCTCATCGGCAGCGTAGTTGGCCCTCATCCTTATCCTATGCTGGTCCGTGACTTCCAGGCCATCATCGGTCGGGAAGCCCGTAGCCAGATTCTGGAAGCAGAAGGACGGTTGCCCGACTACGTAATCGCTTGCGTCGGCGGGGGAAGCAACTCCATTGGCACGTTCTACGAGTTCACCGGAGACGATTCCGTAAAACTGGTGGGGGTGGAGGCTGGCGGAGAGGGGATAGAATCCGGCAAGCATTCGGCAACTCTCAGCGTGGGACGCCCGGGCGTTCTCCATGGGTCCATGTCCTATTTGCTACAGGACGAGCACGGCCAGGTAAGCGAGGCCCATAGCATTTCCGCCGGGTTGGACTATCCTGGAGTGGGACCGGAACATAGCTATTTGAAAGACTCGGGCCGGGCCCAATATCTTTCCATCGACGACACCCAGGCTCTGGAGGGGTTCCACCTGCTTTCTAGAACCGAGGGGATCATCCCGGCCCTTGAGCCTTCCCACGCCATCTCCTATGCGGTCCAATTGGCCAAGGAACTGCCCGCTGATAATATAGTTTTGGTATGCCTGAGCGGACGGGGAGACAAGGACATCCAAATCGTGGCCGAAGCCTCGGGCTTGGAAATCTAGCTGACAGCGTCAGTCTTTTCTGGAATCATCCTGGGACAATCCGGAGCCGAGTCGTGTCGTCAGTGGCTGAAGCAAGATTCAGGAATTACGGATAATCCGGTCTTAGCCCCTGGCTTTGTTCGACGATTTCCGAAGGTATAATGGCTGGAATGACCCAGAAAATAAGTATTGATCGATAGTAAACTGAGCCGTAATGTAGAGATCTCTTAAAGTGAAAAAACAGACGGTAAAAAGCGAGCGGTGAAACATCGAGCAGTTTTGGCGAACCTTGTGACGTTGATATAATGTATCGGTTCGCCGTCGTCGCCCCTTACGCTTGAAACTCATGAATCGGGAGGCCTGAAAATGGACATGGGATTACAGGACAAAGTAGCAATAATCACCGGTGGTAGCGAAGGAATCGGCAAGGCCGCCGCTCTTAGCATGGCTAAAGAAGGGGCGAGGGTTGTTATCGTAGCTCGCCGCGCCGACGTTTTGGAGAAAGCGGCACAGGACATCAAGACCGCCACAGAGGGCGTGGTCCTGCCTATCGTTGCCGACGTGACCGACAGGGATGCCGCAAACCGTGTGGTCCAAGCCGCTATAGATAACTATGGCCGGGTGGATATTCTGGTTAATAACGCTGGCGCGTCCATGGCAAAGGCCTTTGAAAGCGTCAGTGACGATGATTGGGAAGGCGACTTTGACCTGAAAGTGTGGGGAGCTGTTCGCTTCATTCGCACCGTGCTACCCCACATGCGCAACGTGGGCGGCGGGCGCATCATCAACGTAACAAACCTGGGCGGGCGTACCCCCGGGGCGAATTCCATGCCCACTTCTATATCCAGAGCTACCGGCATTGCCATCACCAAAGGGTTGTCGAAAGATTTGGCTAAAGACAACATTCTGGTGTCTACGGTGTGCATCGGTCTGGTTAAGAGCGCTCAGCACGAACGGCGTTACGATGCACGGAAGCAGTCCGAACCGGGCCTGAGTGAGGATACTTTCTACGACGAGTTGGCCCAAGGTCGCTCGGTACCTCTCGGTAGGGTTGCGGAAGCCGAGGAAGCTGGCGATGTCATTGCGTTTTTGGCGTCGGACCGGGCCAGTTACCTGACGGGCATTGCGGTAAATATTGACGGTGGGTCTTCCGCAGTTCTTTAACGCCTGCGATTACCGGGGCCGGGCAGTTTCCCCGTCATGGTGTTTTGTGTTACTAATTGGTTTTATAGACCACGGCTATCTAATCACCCAATGACCTACCTAGGACTGGGTAGATCTCTCAATGGTATACATTGCGACACGAAAATCCCCCTCGGTCCCCCTTTGCAAAGGGGGACCGAGGGGGATTTTCGGCGACACAACGCTGATTCATACGCTAATTAAAACAATGACCAACAATTGGCTTAAATTATTTGGAGGGAGCAAGTGGCTGAATCGATAATCTCCGGATTTCAAATGCCCCAAAGAGTCCTAATGGGGGCGGGACCAAGTTCGGTCCACCCCCGGGTACTTCAAGCTATGACTTTGCCGGTGGTGGGGCACTTGGACCCGGCATTCTTCGAGGTAATGGACGACGTTTGCTCCATGCTCCGCGAGGTGTACCACACGTCCAACTTCATGACTGTTCCCCTTTCATCAACCGGAACCGGGGCGATGGAGGCAGCCTGCGCCAACATCATAGAACGGGGAGATACCGTGATTGTCTGCCGCAACGGCTACTTCGGAGTCCGCTTGGCCGATATAGCCGAGCGTTGCGGCGCAGAAGTCCACATGGTCGACTCGCCTTGGGGAAAGCCGGTGGACCCCGATGATTTAGCTAAAGAACTTGCGAAGCACACTAAGGTCAAGGCTGTTGGCGTCGTTCACGCCGAAACGTCGACGGGGGTGCTTACCCCGCTGCCCGATATAATCGACTTGGTCCATAACCACGATGCGGTTGTCATAGTCGACGCTGTCACGTCACTGGGAGGACACGAGGTAAGGGTCGACGACTGGGGCATAGATGTTTGCTACAGCGCCACCCAGAAGTGCCTGGGAGCGCCTCCGGGATTGGCCCCGATTAGCCTGGGGCCAAGAGCCATGGAAGTAATTAACAACCGAAAGACCACGGTAGAAAGCTTCTACTTCAGCCTGCAGGACCTGGAAAGTTACTGGTCCGAGCGCCGGGTCTACCATCACACCGCTCCGATTTCCATGACCTACGCACTGCGGGAAGCCCTGTGCATGATGATGGAGGAAGGGTTGGAGAACCGCTTGCAGCGCCACGCCCGGGTTGCGTCGGCCCTTCGAGCCGGGCTGGAAGCGATGGGAATGAGGCTTTTGGCCGAACCGGAGTATCGATTGAACCCCTTGACCGCCATACTAGTGCCCGATGGTATTGATGACGCCACCGTGAGGGGCAAGTTGCTCAACGGCTACAACATTGAGATAGGCGGCGGATTGGGAGAGTTGAGGGGCAAGGTCTGGCGCATTGGTCTAATGGGAGATTCAGCCAGAGAGACCAATGTTTTTGCGGTGCTGTCCGCCCTCGAGATTATCCTCTCCGGAGAAGGCTACGAAGTCGCCTACGGCGCCAGCCTAGCAGCGGCCCAACAAGCTATCTCCAGCTTTGTTGGATAGGGTCCCGTAGCCGAAATTTCTTAAACTGCCCTTGCTTTTGAACCGGCGTTCTTTCCGGGACTAGCGTCCGAATAGCCACGGGTAATGGCTTGGCTTTTTCTATGTGCTATCTGCCAGTATCCCGCCTTGCTGACTGAAAAATGCCGACGGGAATCTTCCAGCAAATCACGTCTAGGATGTCGGGCTGGCCTCTTCGGCCCTATAAGCTTCGTCCAAGACGTCGACGACGTGAACAGCACCGCCATTTTTCTGTTCCTCGCGAAGTGCCCTGTCGATCTGCATCATGCAACCGGGATTGGCGGTGACGACCTGCTGTGCGCCGGTCGCCCGGATGTGTCCCATTTTACGGGCTAGAATGCTCGCCGCCATCTCCTTTTGCAACACCGAGTATAAGCCGGCCGCTCCGCAGCACATGGCTGCGTCTTCCATTTCGATGAGTTCCAACCCTGGGATTGACTGAAGAATTTGCCGGGGTGCCGAGGTTATTCTCTGGGCGTGGGCTAGGTGGCAAGGGTCTTGGTAGGTCACCTTGCGGTTCACGGCACCCTTCGGGTGCTGGAAGGGCAAGGAAACCAGTAACTCCGTGATGTCCTCGGTCAATTCGCTGAATCGCCGGGCTGGCTCAGCGTACTGCGGGTCGTCGGCCAACAGTTGGTAATACTCCTTCATTGCCGAGCCGCAGCCTGCTGACGACACCACAATCCGGTCCACGCCCGATTCCAAGAACACGTCGATGTTGCGGCGGGCCATGATTCGCCCATACTCCAGGTCACCGCCGTGTATGTTGAGGGCACCGCAGCAGCCTTGTCCCACCGGCACGACAACATCGCAACCGTTGCGTGTAAGAACCCGCACCGTTGCAGCCATGGTGTTGCCCTGAACCAAGGGCATTACGCAACCGGAAAGGAGCCCCACAGTGAGTTTCGGAGGAGCGCCTTTTGCTAAGCTACCAGCCGGAAAGCCACGGGCCGGGTATTTTTCTTTCCTGGGGCCGAAGAAGTCTCCCCGCATGTCGGGCAACTGGCTCTCCAATTCGTCCAGGTTGCCTGGGAGTATGTTCAGGGCGTGGGAGCCTCTGACCAGCTTCTGCAGGCCGGAGCGTTGATAGAGGCGGATAGCATGAGCGCCCAAACGCAGTCGTTTAGTATGGGGCAGTCCAGCCCTAAGAAAAAGCCGACTGACCGGCTTGCTGGCCGACGAGCCGGTTTTTTGGGTGAGCATCTGAGACCGGGTTTTCTCCATGATCCGACCGTAGGGCACGCCGGAAGGGCAGACCGCCTCGCAGGCCCGGCATTGAAGGCAGGCGTCCCAGTGGGAGGTGACCCTGGGGGTGATTTCCAACCGGCCCTCGTTCACCGCCTTCATCAGGGCGATTCGGCCTCGGGGCGACTCGGTCTCCAGTCCTGTGTCGACGTAGGTAGGGCAGGAGCTAAGGCACAACCCGCAGTGTACGCAGCGGTACATGTCCGCTTCTTCAGGGGCATCCGACCCCATAAAGCCGCTTGGGGTAAAAACCGGGGCGGGCGTCGGTTCTGCTGCCGTTTCTTGCGTCTCTTGGCCTGGCAGGTCGGACATTAGATTTTCCCCACGAACCGGCCGGGACTCATGATTCCCAACGGGTCGAACTCTTGCTTAATCCGGTGCATTATTTCCATACCGCCAGGCTGGTCGCCCCACACATCAATTACCTTCTTCAGCGACAGAGGACAGAATTCCACCACGGCGCTCCCCCCTGCCTCACGGGCATACTCTCGAATTTTTAGAATCGCCTCCAGAACCAATCCATCATCCAGCCAATCGCCAACCGAGCCCGCCCACCAGAAAAAGCGCACTTGGCCGAATCCGGGGTCTGCCAGAATTCCTGGGGGCAGCCCTAGAGGAGCGTCCCGGAGGCACCGGCTAATCATGTCCGACAACGCCGAAGGCGGCACATTTGATTTAATGCTCAAGTAGGGTTGGGCGTTGGGAGCCCAGCCAAGGTCGGTTACACCTTTCAATAAAGAGCGCCCTTCTGTCTCGGTCATGCTGGTTACTGCAACGCTGCCGGACTCTTTTAAAAGTCTCCCGGTATCTTCCAGTTGACGGTTGACGGCACCGGGCCGGCCCGCAAAGAAGGCGATTGCCATTGCCTCGTCTCTAGCTGGCTGTTCCAACAAACCCTCTTGGGCATTAATACGTTGAATCGCCTGAACGTCCATAACCTGCACGCCTTGGGGACCGAAGGGTTGCCGCAGCAGCTTTCCGCTGGCGGCAATTGCCTCGGACAATCCTGAAAAGCGGGCGACCATGGCCCCGTGACCCGTGGGGTAGGGCGAAAGCTTGAAAGTCGCTTCCACGATCACACCCAAGGTGCCCAGAGAGCCCGTGTAAAGCTTGTTTAAGTCATAACCGGTGACGTTCTTGACCACTTTGCCACCGGCCTTGGTCTCCGTCCCGTCGGCCCCGACCACCGAGATGCCGATAAGCCAGTCCCGTGGTTGCCGGTAGGAATAACGCAATGGCCCACTGGCGTTGGCCGCCAATATCCCGCCGATTGTGGAGGTTTGGGCCAGTGGGGCTTCCAGGGGCAGGAACTTTCCGCCGACGGCCAACTCCCGTTGCAACTGCTCCAGGGTAATCCCCGCTTGCACCGTGGCAGTCAGGTCGGCGGGCTGATAGTCCAACATTTGCGATTGGCGGCTCAAGTCCAGAACCAGCCCAACTTCTTCAGGCACGTTGCCCAAGACCAACTGGGTACCGCCGCCTCTAGGGAATACGGAATGCCGCTGGCTCGAAGCCCAGCGCATGATCTCGGATGTGGCCTTCCGGTCTCCCGGTCGTAGCGCCGCCCGAGGTTCAATTCCATCAAGGGCGTAATCGCCAAGCCGCTGTTGGGGGACGATGGCTTCGGGGTTCAAGAGGCCGGTTAAGTTTTCAGGTAGGTTTATCTGGGTCAATTTTCAGAATGCTCAACCGAGTAAATTTGGCGGCTTAATTTGCGGGCCTGATTTACCGGTAAATTTACGTAATGCTACGATACCGATGATAACGCAGAATATCCAAAGTATAACCATACTAGGCACCAGCCACGGTAGCAAGAAAACGGAGACGGTACAGGAAGCGTTGCTTAGCTGGCTTTCCGACCCAGGGACGGCGGCATAGTACGCCAAAGCCGCTTGGGGCAGGGCAAATTGGGCCGCCCCCATTATGCCCGCAAGCCCGCCCGCTTGCCTGGCCGTCGGTGATTTAGAGAATAGCCAAGCCAACGGAACAAGGCTCAGAACTCCGGGCAGAAAGGCCAAGCGCACGTGCTTTGCCTCCCACCAAGTCTCCTCACCGCCGCATTGGGGCATAAAGCTGAGAATCGCAAAGCCAGCCAGTCCGGCGACCAGGGGGAGAACAAGCACGAGTAAAAGCGGCGAACGAGGGCTTTCGAGAGACATATTTCTGAGAATTGGCATTCAGGGCTAGATTTAGCGATTCAGACGGTTCTGCCTGGCCATTCTAAGGCCGAATCGACAACGATCGCATCGCGCGACCATCACCATCCTGCAACTGTATAGGCGCAGTTGCGAGCGAATGCTTACTGAGCCGAGAAGAATATTATCCCCTTCGGTAAACCTCTCGCCGGTGACCAATTGCGAACACGGATATCAGTTTCTATTCGCCCCGGTGTTGCTTCACAACTCTCGAGTTCCCGAGCAGCGGTTCGGTTGAGTTCTATGAAGTATTCCGCCATTTGTCTTCCCGCCGCTTTTTCACCGCGTCTAATGGCTCTCCAGGCTCTTCCTTCCTCTCGGCGATTACGGCCAATTCCGCCATGTCTTCGAGCAATGCTTGGTAGTCTGCTATCGGGAGCACTACCGACCTCTTGCGGCCATTTTCATCTACCAGAAAACGGACCTTCTCCCGAGCCATGAGTTCTCTCCTTGCGTCCTGCATCGAATAATGCGAGCTGAAAGCCGTCTAGGGATGTTAGCAGCATAAGTACATCTAGCTATCCCACCAAGATGATTATATAAAAACTTAAGAAAAATATCCCGGTTCACACCGCCATGCCTCGCGGTGCGTGGTGGGCGCTGGGTTTGTGGGCTGGGCCGCCGGGGAATATCTTGCCGGGGTTCAAGCGGTTGGCTGGGGCGAAGGCGTCTCTCACCTGGCGCATGGCGGCCATGTCTTCGTCGGTGAACACCAGGGGCATCTGCTCCTTTTTCTCCAAGCCTACGCCGTGCTCGCCGGTGAGGCTGCCCCCGGCGTCGACGCAAATCTTCAAGACTTCCGCCCCTGCCGCTACGATGGTATCCAGTGCGCCCGGCTCCCGCTCGTCGAAAAGCAAGCAAGGGTGGAGATTTCCGTCGCCAGCGTGAAAGACGTTGGCGATCTGAATACCGTACTTCTCGCTAACCCCGGCCACTTGGCGCAGCACGTTGGCTAGCTGGGTGCGGGGCACCACACCGTCAATCAGGTAGTAGTTGGGGGCCAGGCTGCCCAAAGCGCCCAGAGCGCCTTTCCGGCCCGCCCACAACGCCATGCGCTCGCTTTCTTCGTCGGCTATTTTCACCTGACTGGCCTCGGTTTCCCAGAGCGCCGCCTCTACCTCGGCGCCAATCTCTTCAACCTCTTCTTTCAGACCTTCCAGCTCGATGAGCAAGACTGCCCCGGCGTCATCTGGATAGCCTAAGTCGGCCATGTTCTGCACAGCCTTGATGCTCAGGGCATCGATCATCTCCAAGGCAGCAGGGACGATTCCGTGGCCGATGACTGCCGAGACGGCGTTGCAGGCCGTGTCCACGTCAGGGAAAACACCCAGGAAGGTTTTGACCGTCTCGGGCAACGGCAGCAACCGCAGAGCGACCTTGGTCACAATGCCGAATGTACCTTCGGAGCCTATGAACACACCCCGCAGGTCATAACCGGGCACATCGTTCACCGGCTGGCTGCCCGTGCCTCCACCCGCGCTGCCCAGGCTTCCCAAAACAACCATCGTGCCGTCTTCCAAGACTACTTCCATACCCAACACGTGGTTGGTAGTTGTCCCATAAGCCAGGCAGTGGGGGCCGCCAGCGTTTTCGGCAACATTGCCGCCGATGCTGCACGCTCTCTGGCTTGAAGGGTCCGGTGCGTAGCGCATGCCGAACCTGCGGACGTAGTTGTCCAGGTCCAGGTTTACCACTCCGGGCTCCACAATGACGGTCCGGTTTTCCTCGTCCAACTCCAAGATGGCTTTCATGCGGGTAAAGGCCACCTGAAGCCCGCCGGGAGGCGAGATCGCGCCACCGCTGAGGCCGGTTCCGGAACCCCGGCCCACCACCGGCACTCCGCTGTCGTAAGCCAACTTGATTATACGTTGGACGTCCTCGGCCGTGCGTGGAAAGACCACGACGTCGGGCATCCCCCGGTCAATGGAGCCGTCGTACTCGAACACTAGCAGGTCATCCGGGTGATATATTACGCTGGCGCTGCCAACTATGGCGATTAGCTGCCGGACAAATTCATCGGCGATTGATTTTACGGTTGGGGTTTCGGCGTTCAAAATTCTGCCTCGCGTGATTAGGTGCAGTTAGTCCGGATTAAGGAACAAGTGCGAAGTTAGCTGCAAGTATAGCTGGATGATAGAGCAACGGCTTGGAAATTGGCAAGAATCCCGTGGTTGATTGATTTTTGGTGTTCGAATTGTTCGTCGGATGTTTGATGGGAAGCTGCCATATATGTATACTGTTTCATCGGCGAGTATATCCGAGAGGCTTTAATTCTTTTTATAGAAGAGCAGTCGTATCGTAGATGCCCGGTGAGGCTCTTTGTTCATGGGGATTTCTGTTCATTAAGAAGCCGGTTCTTCGCTCGAGTTATCAACGGATACTTTGGAGATCATTGGGAGTAAAACGTGGATTTTAAAATCGCAGTCTTGCCCGGCGATGGTATCGGCCCCGAGGTCACGGTGGAAGGCGTCAAGGCGCTGGAGGCGGTGGGCCGGGCCTTTGGGCACAAGTTCAGCTTAGAACACGGCGATGTGGGTGGAATTTCAATCGATAAGCATGGCGTAGCCCTACTCCCCGAAGTTAGAGATTTAACCCAGGCCGTTGATGCTGTTTTGTTCGGCGCCGTGGGCGGACCCAAGTGGGACGACCCCGCGGCCACGGTGCGACCGGAAGACGCTATCCTCCAGTTGCGCTCTCACATGGGCGTTTTCGCCAACATCAGGCCGGTAAAAGTGTACTCGTGGCTGGCCGACTCCAGTTCCTTGAAGCCCGAAGTGCTGGAAGGCGTGGACATGGTTGTGGTGCGGGAGTTGACCGGTGGCCTTTATTATGCCGAGCCCAAGGGCCGCCATGAGACGCCCCAAGGCTGGACGGCTGTGGACACCATGCGGTACAGCGAGGCTGAGATCGAGCGAATCTTGCGGGTGGGATTTGAACTGGCCAGAAGCCGCCAGAGCAGGCTTACGTCAGTTGACAAGGCCAATGTTCTGGAGTGCTCCAGGTTGTGGCGTAGCGTCGCGACCGAACTGGGTGAGGAGTATTCCGACGTTGAGTTGAGTCACGTCTTAGTAGACTCTTGCGCCATGCAGTTGATTCAGCGCCCGGCCCAATTCGACGTCATAGTTGCGGAAAACACCTTTGGCGACATACTAACCGACGAGGCCTCGATGCTGGCGGCATCCATGGGTGTACTGCCTTCCGCCAGCCTATCGGAGGTGCCGGTGGCAGGGAAAAAAACCCTGGGCTTGTACGAGCCCATCCATGGCACCGCTCCGGACATTGCGGGTCAAGGGAAAGCCAACCCCATAGCGTCCGTTCTGAGCGTGGCCATGATGGTCCGCTATTCTTTGGGCCTCACCGAAGAGGCCGCCAGTGTGGAGCGGGCTGTTGATCAAGTTTTGGCTAGCGGTTCCCGCACGGCGGATATTGCTGTTGCCGGGACGACACCGTTGACAACTTCCGAGATGGGCGACCAAATCGTGGCGGCGATCTCCGGTTAGTATCACTCACTTAAGAAAAGTCAGCTACAAAAGCTAGAAACGTCGATTATGCTTGACCGGATAATAATGAGCAGAAGGTTACAACGACATGGGCGGTGAACTAGCAGTCGCGTTAGTTGTTTTTGCTGCCTGTGCAGCCTTGGTCATTTTCTGCGGCGCAAAGCTGGCAGTGTACGGCGATGCTTTGGCGACCCTTACCGGCTGGGGCCGGTTGTTCGTGGGCAGCCTGTTGGTGGCATTGGCAACATCGCTACCAGAGTTGGCCACCAACATCTCGGCTGTCACTCTGGAAATACCGAACCCGGAACTTGCGGTGGGCAACGTCCTCGGCGCCAACATGCTAAACATGTTCACCCTGTCCGCCGTGGCATTGGCATTTGGCGGCAAGCGCTTCATTGAGAATGTCGCGCCGGAGCAAGGTTTTTTGATTCTAGTCGCTGCCGTTATGACCGGAGCGGCGGTCATTTTCGGCGCTGTCAAGATGGACGTGGAACTCTGGCAGGTTGGGCTTTCATCTGTTGTTTTGTTGGTGATTTTTGTGGCGGGCATGAAGCTGGTATACGATACCCGGCCCGCAGGTGGGGATGACGACGAGGACGAAGATCCGGGCATGACCCTAAAGAAAGCCTGGCTGATGTTCGGCCTGGTTTCGGTTGGGGTGGTGGTGGCTGGATACTGGCTGGCGTGGAGCACCGATCAGATAGCTGAAATCACCGGCGTGGCATCTAGCACCTTGGGCATTCTGGCAGTGTCTTTTGTTACAACCATGCCCGAGGCAGCGTCGACCATTGCCTCAGCCCGGATAGGCGCATTCGATCTGGGGGTTGCCGGTCTCTACGGTAGCTGCGCGTTCAACGTGACGATTCTCTTCTATGCCGATATTTTCTACCGGGGCGGCATCTTGGGGAACCAGACCGAACCGGCCCACTTTGCTGCTGGTGGCGTGGCCATAGCCCTGATCATCGTCGGTGGGATTCTGATCTTGGCCCGCAACCGCATCAAGGGAGCTGTTATATCAGTCGTTTTGGCGTTGATGGCGTCGACGTACATTGCGGGGGCTGCCGCCGTGATCGCCCTTGGGGCTTCCGAGGATGAAGACGACGGCCAGGCATCGGCCACTGTTCCCACTAGCCTGCCGCCGCCTCCGAAATAATTCGGGTTAAGATTTCTCGGACGGAGGGATCAGGAATAGTAACGACCGCAGCGTCCAGGGTCGCCCGGTACTGCACCGGGAAGTCTTCCGCTACCTCACCGAGCGAGGCCCGGTTCCGGTAAACCGTAAAAGCTTCGCTCAGCCGCTCTTGCAGCACGGTATCGCCTAGCCGCCCGGCCAACACTGCCAGGTATTTGCCATCCTGCTCCAAAGAAATCGGGAGGCTGGGCACTTGGGACGACCTGGCCTTGTCGTAGGCCAAATACGCCAGCGATTCCACCACCAACTCCCGTTTCCCCCCTTCGTCGAAGGCGGCAACCAGCCGGGCCGCCAACTCCGGGTTTTTCTGAACCATACGGTAGACGTTCCGGGCAGTCGGAGATACCACCGGGTCGCTTTGCTCCAGTATTTGCATGGCTGCGCCAAGGTCGCTGGCCAATAGATCGGCGGAAGCAATTGGTTCAGTTTGGATAAACCCTTCCAGAGGGAAGGGCGTATGCCGCAGGACCGTTAGTGTCTCTGTGGGATTGGTATTCCCGCGATTGGCAATCACCCGGTACATGGCCGTCAAAAATGGCTCGTCAATTATGAAGTTGCCTGATGGCTCCTCCAGCAACAGGGTAACGCCCCGCTTGAGATCCGTCAGGCTTGAATCCACGGTGATATCCAGCATTTCCAGGAGTTCATCGGCGCTCAGGGTGAATAGCAATTGGGTAGCCACCGGCTCCATCAGATCCCTCAACGTCTCCTTGTCTAAGGCCAGGACGATCAGGCTGGCGGTGGCGGGGTCTTGTTCCCGAAACAGGTCGAAGAAAAGCCGCAGGTCTTGGGTCTGTTCAAAATCGGTATCGTCAAGAAACTGGGCCAGTTCATCGGCCCCTTCCTCAGCGCTGGTCCGCCCGGCTTCCAACACCTCGGCTACCAAGGTGCCGAAACGTTCCAATCGGTCCACGAAGCTGGCTGTCGCTTGTAGGGTTTCTCCCTGGGGCAACCGGGTTTCGCTGGCGAACAGCGCCAGAAGAGTTCTGTTTTCCAGGACTGGCAGGAAATTAACCAGGAATGGCTGCTCTCTCAGAGCCGTTCCAACCCGGTCTGCTTGCTCTTCGGTGGATAGGCCGTCCAGGCTATTCAGGAAATCCAGGGCTTGGGCCAGGCTGGAGGCCCTGGGCAATTCGGCGTCCTGGGTCAACGCCAAATCAGCCAGGTAGCCCGGGTGTGAAGCGTTCAGCCGTACTTTGTCCCTCAGGTAGCCACGCCAGAACTCAAACTGCTCGTCCTCTTGGGCCTCACCTAGCAGCAAATCAAACTGATCGGCGAGGTCGAAAAGTCTCTGCCGCTCTTCCCTCGCCAGAACGTCGACGGGCACCAAAATGCTGCTTATTTCGGCATTACCTATGCTCACCGAGTAGTATGTTCTAAGGTCCAAGTGCTCGAATCCCAGGTACTTGTTTGCCCCGAATCTACCGCTGCCGGAGGTTCTGTCGTCGTTAAGTCCGCTGAACCAATTCACTGCCTGATACCAGGATTCAAACTTTCCTTCGTTCAGGAACCGGTCCCAATATTTTCGTAAAATGGGTGGCACCAGGGAGAGGTTGCCACCGGTGCTGTAGACTATGCCCGCTTCCAGGTTGTGGAAAAGCGGCTCCCGGTTGCTGTCGGATAACTCGGGCAGATTCCGCAGGCGTTGGCGGAATATTTCGTAGTCGTCCGGAGGCTGGGCCATGAAGGATAAAATATCCTCGTGGTATTTCTCCATTGCCGGGGACAATTCGTTGCCCGAGGGTTTGTCCCAGGACAGATCGGGGAAACCGGATATTGGGAAAGCCCCCCAATAGGAGTGACCAATTTCGTGCATTACCCCTTGTGGCTTGGCCTCGCCCACTCCGGCCCACTTTTTGAATCCATAGCTGCCGAAGAACCCAGGCTCGCCACGCATCTGGCGTAGGTCCAAGCTTTGCAATAGGGCGATGCCCTCGTCGGATAGGTCATAGAGTTGGATCAGGGCGTCCAACCGCTGGTGTACCCAGGGGGTGATGGACGGGTTGGGAGTGGGAGTTGGGTTGAAAGATGAAACCAGGGACATTGCCGGGAACCTAGGTGGCGTGGCCCGATTTCCGGAGGATTGGGAGATTGAATTGCCTCGGGGAGAGTCTTCCAACGCATCAATGCGGTCTTCCAGTTGGTTCAACCGCTCCAAAGCCAGTTGGATACGAAAGTCGGGTGTCGGTGTTGCGCCGCCTCCGCAGACCGTCAGAATCATCATCAAAAGGGCAGCCGCCAGAAGAACGGTGGCCTTTACCGGCAATGACGCCCTCAGATGTCCGCCCCTTGAAACTTGGCTATTTCAACAAACCCGCTTTCGTCGTCGGACCAAGCAAATAGAGCTGCTGCCACAACCCGGTCCGCGGTTATCCCCACCACCAGTTGTTGGACAGGATAGGCTGGTCCGTCACCCCATGGGCTGGTAGCTACCTCCCGGTCCGTCGGCGAAAGGTAGGCACCTCCGTTGGGGTGGGAATGGTAAATCACCAAAGCTGGCGAATCGCCGTCCAGGCTGCGGTTTAACTCCAGCAAATCGTTACCGGAGATTACATAAGCGGTTTCGGCGCTTCGGTCCGCTTCCGTCGGATGCCCGCCTTCTTCCTGGACGTTGTCACACCGCCTCAAGTTAGTGGCGGCGGTGCCATTGGCTGGTCCGGAAAGCCAACCGCAACATTCCGCTGGGAACGACTTGCGGGCCTCGTTATAGATCTGCGTCAGGACATCCCCTGGGATATCTAGGGGAGTGATTGTTTCAGCCATGCTTAATCTCCGGAGTCGATTATCGGCCAGTCAGAGGACTGAGGAAACTCTGATAATCGGTTCTTTATTGGACTGCTAAGGTCGATCTGCGCTCGTGCCAAGGCTTGTTGACCTGTCTTTAGAATATATCAGAGGAACCAATTCCTGAGAAGGCGCATCCAAACCTAGTAATTAATCCGTAATAAATAATAGTCAATAATGAGTTATTCGTTACGGGAATTCTGTGAGGAAGTTAGATGTATATTCTAAAAGGTTGTCTTAAATGCAAAGGGGACCTCTGTCCCCAAGAAGATATGTACGGAGCGTATCTTAAATGCCTGCAATGCGGGCGCATCACGGAAAATGCTCTGCCGGATACTTCCGGGATAAAAACGTCCGGTGTAAAAAGCGTTGCTGCCAAAAGTGTTAAGGAACCTGCGCATAATCAGGCTGCTTAGTATTTCTTTGCTCAAACCCGAAGCTTTATCGCCTTCGGGTTTGAGCAGCGCCTAATGGTCTACAGCGTGTCTTCCAGGGCCTCCCTGGCTTTCCGCCTCCGTTCCAGTTCCCTCTCCTTCAATCGGTCCCGGTACTGAAAAACGGCGTCTTCTTGCTCCCTTGTTTGAATTGAGTGGGGGCGCAATTCGCGGACAAGACTGATTGCCTGCTCTGCGGAGTAGCCCGAGTAAACCAGATAACAGGCCAGAACCGTGCCGGTACGTCCAATCCCCGCATAGCAGGTTACAACCACCGGCCTTTCCCAGGTCTCGATCTGATCGGAAATAAAGGACACCATACGGTCGATCTGATCCGCGTTGGGAGGGCTGAAATCAGGCACCGGTTCGTACATATCGATGGCGCCTATGGTTTGGAGCTTCAAAAACACCAGGTCCCGGGCTCTGGTCGGCCCTTGGGCTCCGGCCAAAGACCCGGGTATCACCCAACCGAAGTTTAAATACTCCACTTTCCGGACTCCATTAAACCAGGCTTGATCAAACCAGGCTCGATCAAATTAACTTCCCGTCGAATTTTGCGTTAGCTTCCCAGTGCGTTTAAAGCGTGTTCCAGGTCTTCCGGCGTTATGGAAGTTACCTCCACCAGTTTTTCCCGTGATGCGTGGCCTCGGATTATACGCAATCTGCTTTTCGGGACCCCTAATGTTTCCGCCAAAAGGGAAATTACCGCCACGTTCGCTTTCCCATCCTGGGGCGGGGCCGTCACCCGGAGCCGCAACCGGTCCGCCGAATAGCCGTCCACTTGGTTCCGGGAAGCTTTCGGTTGAACTCGGACTTTAAAGGTTAAGCCATTTTCGGCTGGGTGGGTGGCGGTTTTTTTGGTTGGCATGTACCAGATGCACCAACTTGATTTAATGTGATCGGACGAGCGTTATCCAGTTCGGGGATTGTTCTGGAGTGGGCTAAGAGCCGCCTCATCGGGGGGGCTGATTCAACTCTATAGGATTGCCCGAAGGGTCTTCCGCCAGAATCTGCAGTCCCCCAACCCCGCTGATAATCTCGTTCCGGAAGATAGTGCCCCCTGCTTTCAATGTCTCTACCAGGGACTCAAGGTCGTCCACCTGAATGAGCAGGCGGTTCCAACCCCCGGGTTCCGGGATGCTGCCGTCGGTCATTGGTTGAGCGGCCGAGGTTCTAGAACTCCGGCCGAAAAGTACCCTGACCTAGGCTGTCCCGATATACTGGGCAAGAGATTTAATAAATGGGTGTGGGAGGTTGAGGATGCTGGGAGTACGGTCGGCGCAACGAGGGCTGCTGGAAGCGGATCACCTGTACCTGGACTATGTGGGCCGGGGCTCCTTCTATGGCTTCCTGGCCTCCCTGCGGGGACAGCTATTTCGAGACGAAGAGTTCGCCGAGCTATATTGCCCAGACAATGGCCGGGATAGCGTGCCCCCAAGTCTGGTGGCCACTGCGCTGTTGTTGCAAGCCTACGACAAAGTCAGCGACGCCGAAGCCAAACAGCGGGCGGATTTTGATATCCGGTGGAAGGTGGCGTTGGGGATTGAGGTGGAGGACCGGCCCTTTGCCAAGAGCACGCTGCAGCTGTTTCGAGCCCAGCTGATCCTCCACGACCGGGTGCGGGCCGTCTTTCAGCGCAGCCTCCAATTCGCCCGGCAGACCGGATACCTGAAAGGACGCCGGATGAAGGTGGCGGTAGACACCACCTACATTCTGGGCCGAGGGGCGGTCAAGGACACCTACAACTTGCTGGCCGACGGCATAGTCCAGGTAGTGCGGGCGCTTTCGGACCTGGATGGGACGCGGCCCGAGGAATGGGCCTTGAGACACGGTCTGGAACTCTACTTTGGCTCCAGTGTGAAGGGAGAGGCAGAGATTGACTGGGACAACCAGAAAGAGCGGCAAGCCTTACTGCAGAAGATAGTAGCCGATGCCGACCTGGTGTTGGAGCTGGCCCGTCAGGTCCAGGGTCAGTTCCCCGAGGAGAGCCCCCAGCGCCAGGGTATAGTGGAAGCGGCGGAGTTGCTGGGGCAACTGTTACTGCAGGATGTGGAACGCCAGGAGGATGGCCCAGCCCTGAAGGATGGGGTAAGCCGGGACCGCATCCCTTCGGTACACGACCCGGAGATGCGCCACGGCCGTAAAAGCAGCAGCAAACGCTTCGACGGACATAAGGCTGCGGTGGTGGTGGATACCGATTCCCAACTGGTGACCGCGGTAGACATCCTGCCCGGCAATGCCGGTGACAACACTGGAGTCCTGGAACTGGTGGAGCAGAGTGAGGAGAACACGGGCATAGCGGTGGAGGAGACTATCGGGGATGCGGCCTATGGGGATGGCGGGACGCGGCAGGCCTTTGCCGATGCTGGTCGGACTCTAATAGCCAAGGTGCCGGGTCGCCCTAATAAGGCCTGCTTCCCCAAGGAGGACTTCCAGATCGACTTGGAGGCAGGAACCTGCACCTGCCCAGCCGGTAATGTTACCCACACCCTGCGGACCTTCGGCACCCGGACCAACCGGTTGGGTCGGACCTACCTGGCCCGGAGTTTCCAATTCGACCCGGCGGTCTGCGGCGTATGCCCCCTGCGGTCCCAGTGCGTGGCGGCGCGGTACGGGGCGGGACGCACCGTAGCCCTGCATCCCCAAGAGGCGCTCTTGCAACAAGCCCGGGACTTCCAGCGGAGTGAGGGCTTTGCTGAATACCGTAGGCTGCGCCAGGCGGCCGAGCATCGCCTGGCGCGGCTGGCGCAACTGGGGGTCCGCCAATCTCGCTACTTCGGCCGAGCCAAGACCCGATTCCAACTACTCATGGCGGCCACGGTGGCCAACCTGACCCTGGTGGCTACCAAGATGGGGATGATATCTCCGGCTCCAGGCTCCTCTCACGATAAACCGGACCAGCAAGCCCCAGGGTCGCCCATCGTTACTACCCAATTCATATTGGCCGCAGCCAACTGGGTCACTCTTAGCCTCAGACTTACAGTCCACTGGTTATCCTCCACGCCATCCCGTCACAGCAGGGCTTTTCAGCCGGGTTTCTAGGGTCGCTGAGCCAGAGCCGAAGGTCCCCATGGGACACGATAGCGAAAGGCCCGAAATTCTCTTCAAGAGAAAACCCCAGTTTCTGAGTATAAAAAGCTATGGCATCGCCAATGTCGCTTACAAAGTATCTGATGTTAGCCATAATTGGACCCTCTACATTGGGCGGACTTGAAGATTCCCCGGCTTTCCGTTGATTCGAGATGAGGAGGTATAAGGTCTGGTATATTATCTCCTGTGACTAAACCCGGCATCTAAGAACAGGCAGGAGGCTCCTGTGGAGTATACCAACATCAAACTGGGAAAAGAAAACTTGGTGGCCACTATTCGATTGAACCGGCCCGACGCGATGAACGCGTTGAGCCCAGGCATGATGGAAGATTTATCTTCTGCAGTTACCGAGGTAGAACAGGATGGCGGAATCAAAGCCCTGGTAATCCGGGGAGAAGGCCGCGCCTTTTGCGCTGGGGCCGACCTTCCCTACTTTGAGACTGCGTTCGCCGACCCGCCGACCCTTGCCCTTGTGCTACAGCGGATGAACAATGTCCTCTTCAAGCTGGAAGCTTTGCCCATTCCGGTTATTGCCGTGGTCCACGGCTTTGCCTTGGCTGGCGGATTGGAGCTTATGATGGCCTGCGACATGGTCATAGCCGCCGAGGACGCCCGCATAGGCGACCAGCACGTTAACTTCGGTCTCATGCCCGGCGGAGGCTCTACCCAGAGGCTGCCCAGGCGACTAGGTATGCAGCGGGCCATGGAGCTTCTGACCACCGGTCGCTGGCTGAACGGCATAGAGGCGGTGGAATGGGGTCTGGCGCTGCGGGCGGTCCCCAGCGAAGACTTGGATGACGAATTGGCAAAGTTGCTGATCCCTTTGCGCACCAAAAGCAGGCCGGGCCTGGGCTGGATTAAATCTGTCACAGTGAGAGGGCAGGAACTGGATTTGCGGGACGGTGTCGCCTTGGAGACCTTGGCTTTCGCCCAGTACGTACTCACGTCCTCACATCCATCCGAGGGCATTCAAGCCTTCAAAGAAAAGCGCCAGCCAGAGTTTTAGACCGCCGAAATTCGCCGCAAGGCAACCAATGCGCTATGATAGATCCAGTGCCTAAGCTTGCCTTCCTACCGCGAAATTGGATGGGAAGCTTGCCCATTAGATAAGCCGGGGCCTTAAATTGCCCCCGACCCGTTAGGTTTTAGAATTGATAATCAAGGACATATTGGACTCCACGCGGACCATTTCTTGCGAGTTTTTCCCTCCTAAAACCGCCGAGGGGATGGATGTCGTTTTTCGAGCCGTTGACCGTCTGAAACCGTTCTGTCCCGACTTTGTGTCGGTTACCTACGGGGCGGGAGGTTCAACCCGTGCCTTTACCGAGGAAATTGTGACCCGGATCAAGACCGAGGCCAATCTGGAGGTTATGGCCCACCAGACCTGTGTCGGTCAAACCGAAGAAGAGGTCCATAACTCCTTGGTCAGGTTGGAAGCTGCCGGTATCGAAAATGTGATTGCCCTCAGGGGCGACATGCCCCGAGTGGAAAGTGGCGGTGATTCGGTTAATAGTGGCTTCAGTCATGCTTCGCACCTTATTGGGCACATCCGCGGCAACTTCAAATTTGGTGTCGCCGCCGCTTGCTACCCGGAAGGGCATACCGAGTCGATTGACATGAATGCGGATATCGAGCATACCAAGTTAAAAGTTAATCTCGGCGCTGACTTTCTGATTACCCAGTTGTTTTATAACAACAATGACTATTTTGAATTCGTTGACCGGGCCCAGAAATCGGGCATCGACGTTCCGATAATCCCTGGCATATTGCCCATTTTGAGCACCAACCAAGTCCGCCGGTTTACGACATTGTGCGGAGCCAAAATTCCCGAAGCATTAGACCAGCGGCTTGAACAATTCATCGACGATGACAACGCCGTTCGAGAGATCGGCGTTGAGCACGCCACTCGACAAGTGCAGGAATTGTGGGACGCCAATGTGCCTGGGGTCCATTTCTATGTACTCAACCGGAGCTATTCGGTGTCTAAAATCCTGACGAACCTGGAACTGCGAGGTCACGGTGCTAATCCTGAGGTGTAACTACGTTTAATGTCCGGTGTACACCAATTCTGGCGTCTGCATAAAGCCCGGGACGAGACCTGCATGTTGGTTGCTAAATTCTTCACTGGCTTCAGACTGGAACCGGTATAGCGGTTGGTGACGGGAGTATGGAAAAGTCCCACCCGACAATGAACCTAGGCACCGGCGTCGACATTATTGAGATATTCAGGATAGCCGGGGTTTTCCAGCGTTATGGCCAGCGCTTCTTGGACCGAATTTACACCCCAGAAGAGATTGCCTACTGCCGTGGCCGGGCACCCAACCTGGCTGGCCGCTTTGCTGCCAAAGAAGCCGTAATGAAAGCCTTGGGAACCGGCGTTCGCGGTGTTGGCTGGAAGGATATAGAGGTTACCCGCCAAGAGAGCGGAGCCCCCTCCATTTTGCTCCACGGAAGGGCCAAGAGCCGCGCCCAACGTGTTGGCGTGTGTGATATCTCCGTAAGTATGTCCCACTCCCGTGATTATGCTGTAGCATTCGTCGTTGTCCAGCGTCAGCCAGCGTCGTGATCGAATTCGGCGTGCCTCAAGGAACCAACCCCAAGGTAGTAACCGTCGCCCAAATGGTCGCCTTGGAGCAAGCATCCGAGCGTCACGGGGTCAGCTCGGACACCCTCATGGAAAATGCCGGGCTCGCTGTTGCCCAAGCCGGTCGCCGGTTGCTGGGCGGTATGATTGCCGCGGTCCCGGTGCTGGTCCTGGTTGGTCCGGGAAACAATGGGGCGGATGGCTTGGTGGCGGCCCGTCACCTGCAACGTTGGGGTGCAAGGTTGACAGCTTACATGGTCGCCGAAAGGCGATCCCCGGACCCCAAGATGGACCTGGCCTTGGGATATGGAATTGAAGTGGCCCGCTACTCCGCAGACTCGGAGTTGACCCAACTGGATGGCCTGTTAAGCCGGTCTCGTTTAATAATTGACGCCGTCCTGGGTACTGGCAACTCTCGCCCCATGACCGGTCCGGTGGGTGCGGTGATGCTTAGATTGAGCCAGAACCGGACGCGGTCGTCAACAGCCAAGGTATTGGCGTTGGACTTGCCCAGCGGTCTTAACGCAGACTCCGGTGCGGTGGACCCGGCCTGTCCGGTTGTCGACGTCACCGTTGCGTTGGGAAGGCCCAAAGCCGGCCTGCTGGTTTTCCCCGGCGCAGCCCATGTGGGCGAGTTGGAGATTGCCGATATTGGTCTCCCCAAAGACTTGGCGGAAGACGAGGCCATCAACCTTGAGTTGCTGACTCCGGGATGGGTCGGTCAGCGTTTGCCCACTCGACCGCCGAACTCCCATAAAGGCACCTTTGGTCATGCGCTGGTGGTTGCGGGTTCCTCGAACTACGTTGGAGCAGCATTCTTGGCGTCACAAGCCGCCGTCCGGGTGGGCGCCGGGCTGGTTACCCTTGCGACGCCCCGAAGCGTTTACCCCATAGCCGCCAGTAAGCTAACCGAAGCCATCCATATGCCTTTGCCCGAGGATGACGACGGGCGTGTGACGGGCGCTGGCGCTGAATTGATTAAAAACAATCTGGGCCGTTATAGCGCAACGTTGGTTGGTTGCGGTCTGGGGTTTTCCACCGGAACAAAGGAATTCTTGGCAGAGTTGCTACTTAGTCGAACACCAACGGACCAACCGGCTACCAGACCGGTAATCATAGATGCCGACGGCCTCAACAATCTGTCGCAATTTGGAGATTGGTGGCGCCGATTGGCCCAGCCAGCGGTGGTGACGCCACACCCCGGTGAGATGGCGACTTTGACCGGTTTGTCCACTTCCGAGTTGCAGATGGACCGTGCGGGGTTCGCACGCCGCTGGGCGTCCCATTGGGGCGTTACCGTCGCGCTGAAGGGGGCCTATACGGTTGTCGCCGCACCCGGTGATGCTAACGCTGAGGGAATTGTCCGGGTAGCGCCGTTCTCCAATCCCGGCTTGGCTTCGGGAGGCACTGGAGACGTGCTGAGCGGCATCATTGTCGGGTTGATGGCGCAGGGTCTTTCGCCCAACGAAGCCACCTGCTGCGGCGTCTTCCTTCACGGACATGCGGGCGAAAGCGTCCGGAGGCGGCTGGGAGATTCGGGCATGGTCGCCTCGGATTTACTCGATGAGTTGCCGGGTAGTTTGAACCATCTCCGTCGGGTTGGCGCAGGGCAAATCCAGCACCAACATTCTTGGTGAAGCGCATAACCTGCATAGCCGGAAGGTCGCTATCGATCATCAACATGTAGCCAAACTTGGCATCAAAAACACCGCTGAACGGCTTCCATTTACTGTCCTTATGCTATAATTTTAACCAAGCTTTGGCTTCTTTTACTCTCTTGCCCTTCCTAGAGCACTGATCGGGAGCCTGGATTTGACCGGCCTTACAGAGCGGCCTGCCAGGTCACAAATATGGGCCAAGGTCCATAATGGCTCAATATTTTAGAAATTTGATGTTAAGCCAAATACATGTATATCCTCGGATCAAAATTTGCCGAATCTTTGGACTAGGCACCTGGGTTCGGGGACCATATAGTTGGGCTCAGAGACCAGAAAACCGGGTCCGGAGGTAGACACCCAATGCCGCTGGAAGAATTTCTGGAAACCCTGGCTACGGAGCCCGGCGCCAGCGAGTTTGTCGAACTCTCCGATCTCTCGCCCGCAGAATTGGGAATATTTGCCCGGACCTGGTTCAGCATCGGTATCGAGCATCAGCGTTCGATCATCGCCACTTTGGCGGAACTGGCAGAGCAAAACCCGGAGTTCGACTTTAACGCCGTCTTCAAAATGTGCTTGAAAGGCGACGACGAAACAGTCCTTGCAACCGCTATGGAAGGTCTTTGGGAAGTTGAGGACCGGTCCATCGTATCCAACCTTATCCAGATTCTTGAATCGGACAAAAGCACCCAGACACGTTCCTCCGCAGCCAACGCCTTGGGCAAATTCAGTGTTCTGGTACAGGAAGGGAAGATGCTTCCCAAAGACCGGGAGGCCATCTACGAAAGCCTGCTGGAGGTCTTGGCCGATGAGGATGAGCCAGTAGAGATCCGCCGCCGGTGTTTGGAGGCTGTCGCGCCCTTCAACACCGACGAAATTCGGATGCAGCTCACTTCGGCATATGAAGGCGACGACCTCATGCTTAAGTCGAGTTCGATATTCGCTATGGGCCGTACGGGTGAGATAGGTTGGTTGCCGGTGCTCATCAAAGAACTCCAAAACTCCGCGCCATCTATCAGGTACGAAACAGCCAATGCTTGCGGCGAGTTGGGTGAAGAGGATGCAGTGCCCCATTTGGTGTCGTTGTTGGACGATGATGATTACCAGGTGCAATTAGCCGGTATCAGTGCCCTGGGAAGGATAGGCGGGCCCCTGGCGAAGAAAGTCCTGGTCCACTGCGTAAATGAAGGTGACGCTGTCCTGGAGGACGCCGCCCGGGCAGAGCTTGAAAACATTGAGTTCCTGGAAGACCCAATGGCTTTCACATCGGACATTTAGCTTTCAGGTTGTTTAGGCTGGTGCGAGCTTTCTCCGGGTCTGTCATAAATATTCGTTGCCACTGCCCCATTGCCTCCGTAAACGTTGTTCACATGCGTAATGGGAGTGAGTGCCGCTTTGGAACAACTAACTGACGCCCAAGCCCGTTGGTTAAGGGAGTCCCCGGTCGGGCATATGGCCACCGCCGACGCCTCGGGAGCACCCCACGTTATTCCCGTTTGCTACGTTTTCGATGGCCGGTTTGTCTATTCGGTTCTGGACAAAAAGCCCAAGTCCGTTTCCCTGACCCGGTTGCGGCGCGTCAGAAACATAAAAGACAATCCCAGAGCCTCTCTGGTGGTGGACCACTATGAAGACGATTGGGAGCGCTTGGGCTACGTGTTGGTGACCGGTCGAGCGGCCCTGTTGGTGGATGGCGGCGAGCGGGTTGAAGCCGTGCGGCTGCTCCGGGAGAAATACCCTCAGTACCGGACCATGGACGTGGATGAAAACCCGGTAATCAAAATTACCCCGGATCGGATTGTCGGCTGGGGCATGGTTCCCGCAGAGTAGGGAGTTTAGGCGGCGATCCCCCGTTTGGCGTCTGTGCCGCACCGTCGCTTGACACTCCCCAAGGGTGCCACCTACACTTGCTCCGCACATGAGCGTAGGTGTTGAGAATCTTTGACGCAAGAGATAGATCGAGCCCCTGTTTATGATTGGGACATGGCCCAAATCGGCGATGCGTCCCCGCCCCATGTGGTCCAGGCTACCCCAGAATTTATCGGCGAGTTCTGCAACGTAGCCCGGTATGAAAATCCGGTCTACACCAGCCGGGCTGCCGCCGGGGAATCGGGTTTGCCCGGTGGAGTCGCTCCCCCCGCCATGATTTTGGCTTTGGCTCCTCTTGATCTAACAGCACTGGCGTCAGCCAAGGGATGTGTTCTTCCGTTTGTAACAAGCACGGTAGAGTCTGGCACCGCCGCAACCACAGTACAGACTGGAACTAATGCGGCAGCAGTCGATGTGGCCGCATCCGGCCCTTCAGCAGTTTCTCCTTCTAAACTTTCCATAAAGTTTAAGGGCGTCATGATCGTACCGGGCGATGAGGTCACCAGTGTCACTACCACGGAAAATAAGTCCAAGGACCAGTCTGGCTCCTATATTTGTTTCCGGGTCACTGCCCACAACCAAAAGAGCGAGCCCGTGGTTGAATATTTTCAGACCTTCTCCTGGCAGTAGACGGGCATGCTTCATAATACGGAATTGCGCTAATGATTTGCGGATGGTAACCGGAATATATAAGTTGGCGAACAGGCCCGTAGCCTTGGTACTATGGTCTGACATTCCCTGCCGAAAAATTCTCCACCGCCTATAAACCGGCACCCACGGACTATTCCCAACAAGATATTTGCTGAGAGGTATCGAATGAACGGAGTGACCGCCATTGCGAACATCCTGAAGATGGAGGGCGTGGAGTTTATAGCTTGCGTGCCCTATCAACCGCTGCTGGAAGCCGCAGCCATCGCTGGGATCAGGCCCATCATCTTCCGGCAGGAAGGCACCGGCGTTCATATGGTCGACGGCTATGCCAGGATAACCAACGGCAAACGCACCGGTGTGTTTTTGATGCAGAACGGGCCAGGGGCCGAAAATGCCTTCGGCGGCGTTGCGCAAGCCTATGCCGACTCGGTGCCCATCCTGCTGTTGCCTGCAGGTATGGGCCGGGACAAAAAAGGCGTCCACCCCAACTTCTTCCCTGCCAGGAGCTATGAAACCATAACCAAGTGGTCCGAAGAGATAAACTTGGTGGAACGGGTTCCTGAACTCATGCGCCGCGCCTTCACGAAGCTCCGCAGTGGGCGGCCTGGGCCCGTTTTGCTGGAAATACCTACCGATGTTGCTGGCGAAGAGTTGGATGAAGCGTTATTCGACTATGAGCCGCCGGTCGCCGTGCGTACTGCCGGAGACCCGGATGCTATACGCCGGGCTGCCGAAGCGCTCTTGGCCGCTGAGCACCCAATAATTCATGCTGGCCAGGGTGTCTTGTACGCCGAAGCTACCGATGAGCTTGTCCGGGTGGCCGAGTTCCTTCAAGCCCCGGTAATGACAACCCTGTCAGGCAAGAGCGGATTCCCGGAAAATCATCCTCTGTCTGTGGGCGCTGGCGCCACAAGCATTCCTGCCACGGTCTACCATTTTTTGAACCAGGCCGACACGGTCTTCGGGATCGGCTGCAGCTTCACCAAGACCAATTTCGCCACCGCCATCCCAAGTGGCAAGACCATTGTGCATGCTACCGTGGACGCCGACGATCTTCACAAGGACATTAAGTGCCAGGTTCCTGTGGCTGGCGACGCAAAACTGGTCCTAGTACAGTTGTTGGATGAGCTAAAACGCCAATCCGGATCCGATGGGCGCCCGGTAAACCAAGCTCTGACCGATGAGATTAAGAGCATCAAAGAAAAATGGTTACAGCAGTGGATGCCCAAGCTAACCTCGGAGGAAACTCCCATCAATCCTTATCGGGTAGTTTGGGACCTGATGCACACCGTGGACCTGGATAACACCATTATTACTCACGAGTCGGGCAGCGCCAGGGAACACGTGGTCCCGTTCTGGGAAGCGCGCGATCCTCGCAGCTTCATCGGTTGGGGCAAGTCTACCCAGTTGGGCTATAGTTTGGGTTTGGCCATGGGGGCAAAGATGGCTGCGCCGGGTAAACAGGTGATCAATGTTATGGGTGATGCGGCCTTTGGCACTGTAGGTTTGGATATCGAAACAGCGGTCCGGGCTGAAATACCGATCCTGACCATCATCTTGAACAACTCCACCATGGCAATCTATTCCGACAGCCGCTTCCCTTACAGTGTGGAAAAGTACAACGTAAAAGGCTTGTCGGGTCAATTCTCCGAGGTGGCTCAGGCCTTGGGCGCTTTTGCGGAAAAGATAAGTGAACCAAAAGATATTATCCCGGCTATTAAGCGCGCTCTGGAAGTTAATCAGTCTGGCCGCCCGGCCGTGCTGGAATTCATCACCCGGGAAGAGGGAGAGTATTCCAAGTTCTAGTTTCGTTAATTGGGAACCCAGTCAGGTGTTATTGCGAACTTGCTCAAGGAAAGTCCTCGTAGAAGGAGTGAAGGGCGCAAGACTGGCCGGGATCGATATTGGAAGTACGGGCGGAAGTATTGGGCCCGGATAGGCGATGGGAACCGAAGAACGTCCCTGGAAACACCTGTGACCCGGGGACTTTGCGGAGGATCGACGGCAGGTGGATGGCCCATATCCGCCTGAAGCCGGTTATTGTCATTGTGCTCATCGCGGGTCTGGTTTCCCTGGCTTGTATTGTTGGCACGGAACCTTCTGCCACGCCCGTCGAAACCCCAACCTCCGTCCGGCCGCCTACCCCCACCAAAATCGTCACGCCCAAGGCAGCTGTTCTGTTCCTCCCAACTGTGAACGTGGCCGCTACCCGCGTGGCTGCTATCAGAGCTTCGATACGAGGGACTCCGACACCTACGGTCAAGCCGAATATCACGCCTATATTGCCTCCAACTTCGGTTTTACGCACAAGGGTCGTTACTACGGTGCCTACTCCCACCCCCACCAAAAAGTCGCCTCGGACGGAGCGAATTCCCCGAACTATTTCGATCTCCTACGCTGGAAACAAAGACCTAATTCTGGGGCCATTAGACTTGGCCGATGGCGTGGTGGTTCTTAGGGCTTCTCAGTTGGGCCAAGGGGAATTTAGCGTCTTGCTTTTTGGGGAGTCTGAGGGAGGGGCTCTTCTAATAGACACTGTGGGCGCTTATAACGGTGTCCGGGGCGCTTCGGTTAGTTTCAGCAATCAGACAGGCTTGGTCCCTGGCTCTCATCGGATAGAGGTTAGGGCCGATGGGGAATGGAACATAAATATCGGCCAAGAATTCCCGACAGATGGGACCGCCGCACGGCTTCCTCCCATCACGCTGGCAGAGCAGAGCGGTGATGCCGTTGAGCGGTGGGTCAGATTGCGTCGAGGCGATTTTGTGATACGAGTCAGCTATTTGGGTAATGGAGCGTTCGATGTGAGGCTCGTCAATGCCGACGGTGGCGCCGAAGTGGTGGTGGTGGAAAAAACCGGGATTTTTGAAGGAGAAAGGTCGCTAAACGTTGGACCTGCGTCTTCCGGCGCGGATTTAACGCCAGGGTTTTATGCTCTGGTCGTACAAGCGGACGGTGATTGGGAGATTAGCATACAGCCGTAGCCTGGATTCGAGACATTTAGTAGATTAATGCCGAGTTCCCAGAATGGTGGAGAGGATCCCACAGATACTTTGTTACCCTGATGAAAACCTGGTTCCATATCTATAGACAGCGATGGCTACGAGCTCACCCGGTTGGTACCCGCTCTAGCGACCCTCCCTGAAGCGGAGAAAATAGCTCCTTTCCCCAATTTCAGGGGAAGGTCTGGCCTGTCCTGAGCTTGCCGGAGGGATGGGGGCGTTACACTATTTGGTCAAATATGTCTGGCAGCAGTACTAGTGCAGAGACATGGTCAGTTCCAGGGATACCGGCGTGGTGCGTTCTATGAACAGCACTGCCCCTCTGGGCGGGATGACCTCCAGGGTGAATGCCGTGTTTATTCCCAGCGTGCTGGTCAGATTGTCTTCGCCGGCATCGGTGGAGTCCAATCCCGTTAATTTCAGCTCGTACACCTCGTTGCGTTCCAGAAGCTTGTCGCTGTCGGCGCTGCCCAAGCCAGTGGAGGTGAAACCGTTGGACGAGGAATCGGTAACAAACATCTTGGATTGATTGCTGTCAGTGTATTTAATCAAGGTTTTGCCTGGAGTCAAATCGATGGACTCTCCGCCAGCGGCAATGGATACCTGGAAAGCGATTGCGGATACAATAGCCGCAGTACCGCTGGTTGGAGATGTGACGACCACTGAGCCCTTGAGTTCCATGCTGCCCCTTTGTTTCCGCGAGCCCGGCCTGAATCGTCTCTTTGGCTTTGTCACTGGAAAACAGACCGGTGGACAACGCGGCGAAAGCAAAAACCGAGGAAACGACCACGAAGGCGATTAAGACTATCGCTGTTTCCAGACCGGTAATACCCTGTTGGTCCCTGAATACCCAATTTATATTAAACAATTGACTCTCCTGCAACACACCCATCAACGACCCACTTGTCCAGTTCCATAGTTAAAAGATTGTTAACACCAGTTTAGCCAAGGTGCGACAGTCGGTTCTATTGGGGGGCCACCTGATAGGCTACCCGGCAATACTTTTACGCTAAATGTGACCGTACCTTGGCCCGGCGGGTGCTGACACCCGCCGGGCCAATAAACCTAATCAGGCCTGCAGCCCAACAAAAAAGTAACGCCGAATCCCTCCTGATTAGTGGAGGGGCTCGGCATCAATTCCATGGGCGCCTGTAGGAAGACCTAGTCCAATGACATGGTATTCTCCAGGTAAATTGGAGTAGTACGTTCGATGAACAGCACCGCACCGCGTGGCGGGATGACTTCGAGGCTGAATGTAACATTTACACCCAGCGTATTGGTCAGGTTGTCTTCCCCGGAATCGGTGGAGTCCAGTCCGGTTAATTTGATCTCGTACACTTCATTGCGTTCCAAAAGCATGTCCGAGTCAGCTCCGCCCAGACCGCTGGAGGTGAACCCGTTGGCAGATGAATCGGTCACAAACATCTTGGACTGAGTCTCGTCCGTGTACTTGATTAACGTTTTGCCCGGTGTCAAGTCGATGGACTCGCCGCCAGCAGCATTGGATACCTGGAAAGCGATTTCGGATAACACGGCCGCGGTACCGCTGGTGGGCGATGTGGTTATAACGGAACCCTTGAGTTTCCATGCTGCCCCGTGTTTCCGCGAGTCCGGCCTGAATCGTCTCTTTGGCTTTGTCACTGGAAAACAGACAGGTGGACAAAGCGGCGAAAGCAAATACCGAGGAAACGACCACGAACGCAATCAAAACGATTGCCGTTTCCAGATCCGTAATACCCCGCTGGTCCCTGAATACCCGATGGAATTTGTTCACCTGGAAATTAAGCATTTGACCCTCCTGCCGTAAGCGACGGTTGCCCCTCTTTTGGGAATAAATTGTGAAAAGATTGTTAAAACCAGTGTAGCCAAGGCGCAACAATCATAACTATGGGGAGGACACCTGTGACTTGCGGCGCCAATCCTTTCACGGAGATGTGCGTCCACCCCCGCGGTCTGGGTGGACACCCCTAACGGTCGTCGCTTTTGAGAATTGCCGAACTCCCTGGCCGTTGGGCGCGCGCATGGAGCCTTTATTCCATGGAGCCTTTATTCAAAGAGAGTTTGTTGCCGAAGCTAGCGGAGTCGCCCGAATATGTCAGAAGCTCATAGCGGGGCCAACGGGTTTTTGATTAACATGCCGTAGAGCTACGATTTAGCGGAAGCATAGTAGGAAGTGGCCGTAAGTTCCGGAGAACAGATGAGAGAGAATGGGCGTCAAGGGTATTCACCGACGATCCGTGAATTGCCACAGGGGGAACGACCGCGAGAACGATTAAAGGAATATGGTGCGGAATACCTGAGCAACACCGAGTTGGTTGCGATTCTTCTCCGCACCGGTATGCAGGGCGAAAACGTCCTCTCCTTAGCATCCCGGGTTCTGATACAGGTCGAAGGGTTAGGGGGTCTGGCCCGGAGTACCATCGGTGAGCTATGTGCCCTGCGGGGTCTCAGCGAAGCCAAGGCCTCTCAACTTCTGGCGGCTTTGGAGCTGGGCCGCCGTTCCGTGTCCCATTCACCCGAAGAGCGAGTGACGATAAATTCGCCCCAAGACGTGGCCAACCTGCTCATGGGAGAAATGTCCTTGCTGGAGCAAGAGCACTTGAAGGTCCTATTATTAAATACCAAGAATGAAGTAATGAATATCCAGGAGATTTACGTAGGCAACGTCAACTCTTCAGTGGTGCGGACTGCTGAGGTCATTCGACCGGCCGTACGGGAAAATGCGCCCTCGATAATAGTGGTGCACAACCACCCATCGGGCGACCCGACTCCCAGCCCGGAAGATGTATCCATAACTGAAGAGTTGGTGGCCGCAGGTAAACTCTTGGGGGTGGAATTGCTTGATCACGTGGTCATAGGCAACCGCAACCGGTTCGTCAGCCTCAACGAAAAAAAGCTTGGCTTTAGCTGAGCGCGAAATCTGTAGATTGGACTAAGTGAGGACGGTTTGAGGGGGGCGGCCCCTTGAAACGGAGCTACTAAGGATTTTATGCTATACACTGGCTTCACGTGGACTAGGGTTATGGTACCGAGTGGCATGTCCAGGCCGTTTCCTGGCAAAATGTCCCGACCATACTCACTACTTAAGAAGACTATTAAAGAAATGATTGGCTCTTCAACGGCGCGTTGCCCGTTGGCGAACTTGTTGCAGCGAACGTTGCCCAATGCCAACGTACTGCCGCCGTAGAAGCTAAATTCTTACTCCACAGGCTGGAGGGCAGGATTGCGACACTTATACATTGGATCAGCTTTGCTGGTTTCTGTCGCTCTCGAGGTTATTTTCGTGGAGTTTTCCGAAACCCCATCTGCGGCCTTGGTCTTTGCAGTGCTGGTTTATTTAATTCTGTTGCTGCTGAGCGGGGCGTCGGGTGGGCTTGC
This sequence comes from Dehalococcoidia bacterium, assembly GCA_963665155.2. GTDB lineage: Bacteria > Chloroflexota > Dehalococcoidia > Lucifugimonadales > UBA3495 > UBA1141. Next base: position 2,211,255 of record OY761986.2, read on the forward strand.
GTCGGGTGGACTCGCGTCGGATGGACTTGCATCAGAAGGGCTAGCATCGCAAGGGCGTACCGAAGATGGCACGGCTTCCGAAGATAATGCGAGGAATGCGGTTTACGTAGCCAGTTATCTATTTCCGCTACGGGGTGGACCAGTTGTGCGGGTTGCCATTGCCGCCCTAATTCCTGTCGGGCTGCTCCTACTCTTGGCGTTCATACCCGAACTGGATGATCCCCTAGACCCCAGCGAGACCGTGCAATTGGGTTCAACATTTGCGGTATTCTGGCTGCTAATGTCCCTGGCCTTGGTGGGTGCGGTGTTGGGGTTTCTGCGTCCCAACAGCGGAGCGCTGGACGCGGTCATGGTGGGCGGTGCGGTTATCCTTGCCCAGAGCCTGTTGAGTTGGACCAAAGCCGACGCAAGTCTGGATGCTCTCCAGCTCGCTCTCTACACTTATATGGTGTGGGTGTCCATCTGCCTGATCGGCGCATGGGTCGGTCTCACACTGCGACAAATAGGAGACTCCGGCATGACGGGTGATCAAAGCCGGAATCCGGTTGAGATAAACACTTAGTTTATAGCGATGCTCATTGGTTAGGGGCGGAGGCTATCCGATAATGTCGGCCAATCGGTCCACTTGATCTGGGTCGTGAACTTGGGGTAGGAACAACATTTCGTCGGCGCCAATGTCGGAAAGAGCCCGGATAATGTCCCGGATTTGCTCCGGGTTAGATAGGATTCCCATTGCTGCTCGGTCCGCCATTTCCGCGCCAAGGAACTGGTTATAGTGGCGGGCTTGGGCCGCTCCACGTTCAACCGCGTCAGGCCCCAAGGCGAAAGCTTTAGTAGCCACCAGTCGAGGCCGTTCCGACCGGCCTGCTGCCTTCCAAGCGTCTTCCACCGTCTTGTAGAGAGACTTCGCGGCCTCAGGGTCGCCCCCGCCGCCCAGGTAACCGTCGGCCCAACGCCCGGCTCTGGCAATGGCCTCCGGGGCGAATGCGCCTAGTTCGGGGCCTCCAGCCTGCACCGGTTGCGGGCCGATTGCGGAAACACCATCTCGGGGTCCCTCTCCTGCCCAGATTTTCTTGATCTCGGCCAGTTGCTCCTCGAACCTGCGGCCCCTGCGCCGGTAATCACCGGTTACCGCCAGGTAGTCGTCCTCCCGGTGGCCCACTCCTAGCCCCAAAGTGAACCTACCATTAGAGAGGACATCCAAACTGGCCGCTTGTTTGGCCAGAAGGGCGGTGTCCCGTGCCGGACCGATTAGAACGCTGGTCATCAGCCTAATCCGATTGGTCACGGCAGCTGCCCCGGCCAAAGCGATTAGAGGCTCCCAGTTGGGGTAAACCATACGGTCTATGATCCCCAGGCTTGAAAAAGGGCCAGCATCGGCCTTTTGAGCCCAGTCTAGGATGTCCGGACGTTGGGCTCCGGGTACATTGGCCGGAAGTCCGATCCCTATTTTCATGCTGCTCCTAAATCGCTTGGCTCAAGACCAATCCTATCGCCATGACACACATAAGCCGCTGACTGGTCGACCGGTCCTAAGAGCCATAGGGCCTTTAAACCAAGGCCAGTTGTTCGTAGTTGCCGCCCACAATCGGTACCGGGTCCAGACCCAGCCACTGCTCTATCAATGTGGCGTAAACGCCTCGAAAGTCGACGTTGAAGCGCAGGTCGCCTTCCAGCAAGTCTTCCGGTTTCAACGAAGGGTACTCGCCGTGCATGCCGCCTTTAATACGGTCGCCGAAAACCATGGCCATGCCCCCGGAACCGTGGTCGGTTCCGGAGCCATTGTCCAAGACCCGTCTTCCAAACTCGGTGAACACGAATACCAGAACGTTGTCCGAAGCATCATGTTCTTGAATGTCGGCGTAAAAATCGGCGATTCCCCGGCTCAGGTCTCCGAGGAGCACGGGTTGGACTGGAACCTGGTTGGAGTGGGTGTCGTAGCCGGCTTGCTGGGTGTAGAAGATCCTGGTACCGAGGTCCGCTAGCAAAACTTGGGCGATTCCCTTCAGATTTCGAGAAATTGGCGTATCGGCGTACTCTATCGTCGATTGGTACTTTTCCGGTGCCGTCCTCAGAATGTCCGCACCCTTCAGTGCGTCCAGGCCCGTCTGGCCCAGGTAGTCCATGGTTGGGCCGGTCCCGATCGCCGGTGCGTACATGCGCGCGAACACTTCCAGAGCTTCGATCCGGCGTTGCTGGTCGGCTATCCCCGCCATCACGCCGTAGCCCTCCAGTGCGCCGACCGAGGCCACCGGGACTCCTGGCAGTACCAGCGCCCGGGGGAGACCGCGACCGTAATTGACTGCGGTTAGCACGTTCTCGGCCTGGGGGTCCAAGTCCCGGACAACCTTGCCCAGCCAGCCTTCTATGGCGATCTTCTCCGGTTCGGCGGTGTGCCAGATGTCCATGGACCTGAAATGAGAACGGTTGGGATTGGGGTATCCGATGCCGTTAATCACCGCCATATTGCCTTGGTCGTAAAGGGGTTTTAAGGGTTCCATCACCGGACTGAAACCGAAACTGTCGTCGATGGGCAAAACCTGCTCGGCCGGAATTCCTACCGTGGTGCGATTGTCGTAGTAGATGGGGTTGCTGTAAGGGACTATGGTGTTCATATAGTCATTGGCGCCGGTCAACTGGACGACCACCAAGATTGGGTCTTTGTGAGTAGCTGTCATCTACTGTGCTCCTCAAGTTGTTTGTCGTAGTGTGAACAACCGAAGCGGGACTTCCCCGGCTATGGGTAGTACAACTCTAGCAGTCCTCGTGAATTCCAGTCAATTAACCCAAGCGATTAACCCAGGCAATTAACAAAGTCCCAGTGGCTGACGGCGGACACTGAGATATTCGTACCGTTACCCTGGCCGAGGACGAATTCTAGGCTCGTGGAAGGACCGGACGTGCCATATAAATGCTCATTCGCCGGAAAGATCAGGCCAAACCATTGTAATGTCGGTCAATCGGACTACTTGACAGTAGCGGCGCAGCAGTTTTACGATTCTAAATAGATATTCGGAGCCCTAGTATTACAACGACGGATCACAAAAAAGGGGCCTTGAGCACCTCTTCATGGCTGTTAGGCGCGTGGGCTGACAGCTTTGTGGTCTTGCGTTCCGCGAAGCGATTTCTGCCCCAAAACTGACCAATTTGAGAAAGCGTCGTTGTAATACTAGCCTCATGGGACTTCTAAAGGTATGGGACTAAAGGTATGGGACTAAAGGTATGGGACTAAAGGTATGGGACTAAAGGTATGGGACTGGGACTAAAGGTATGGGACTAAAGGTATGGGACTAAAGGTATGGGACTAAAGGTATGGGACTAAAGGTATCTAAAGGTATGGGACTAAAGGTATGGGACTAAAGGTATGGGACTAAAGGTATGGGACTAAAGGTATGGGACTAAAGGTATGGGACTAAAGGTATGGGACTAAAGGTATGGGACTAAAGGTATGGGACTAAAGGTATGGGACTAAAGGTATGGGACTAAAGGTATGGGACTAAAGGTATGGGACTAAAGGTATGGGACTAAAGGTATGGGACTAAATATGGGACTAAAGGTATGGGACTAAAGGTATGGGACTAAAGGTATGGGACTAAAGGTATGGGACTAAAGGTATGGGACTAAAGGTATGGGACTAAAGGTATGGGACTAAAGGTATGGGACTAAAGGTATGGGACTAAAGGTATGGGACTAAAGGTATGGGACTAAAGGTATGGGACTAAAGGTATGGGACTAAAGGTATGGGACTAAAGGTATGGGACTAAAGGTATGGGACTAAAGGTATGGGACTAAAGGTATGGGACTAAAGGTATGGGACTAAAGGTATGGGACTAAAGGTATGGGACTAAAGGTATGGGACTAAAGGTCTGATTATGGCGGAAACTTCCGGTCTTTGGACAAGGGGCTGATCCTGTCCCGAGGCTAACCCCAAAAGGGGTAAGGAATTGGGGATATAGCTCAGTTGGGAGAGCGCGGCGTTCGCAATGCCGAGGCCGAGGGTTCGAGTCCCTCTATCTCCACCAAAAATCCCTTGTTGTCTACTTTGCGACCCTCGTTCTGCGCTTGACGAAGAGGGTTGTACTCCAAAAGCTCTAAGTGACGTTCGTCGTCGTTCCAGTAGCTGTTAAGAACGTCTCCGCCGTCCCCATGCCCAAGCAGCCTTCTCGCGACGTCCCTTGCTTCCCCAACTCGTCCGCCTTGGGCGGCGCGGACAGCTCTGCCCACATGGGCGGCAAATGAGTCTCGCAGGTCGTAAGGGATAGCGTCGGTAATCTCTCGATGTACTTCTGCCTCTTCGAAGAGCTTGCGTATCACGCCCCGAACTCCCTGGTCGCCTAAGGGTTTGCCCTGATGCCGCCCGCTGGTTCCGTAAAAGATGGGTGCCTCGTCGGGCAGGTCCGCCATTGACTCTGCCAGCTCGAGTACATCAAGAACTTCGGGAATGATGGGCGACGGGGACTTATTCTCTTTACCGTGCCTGTGTTTTTGCTCCCTGGTTATATAACCGTCCGCTGAGGCCACAGCACGGCGCACATCACCTAGCGTCAGACGCACACATTCCACAGGTCGCCAGCCCAATGCGAAACGGCAAAGCCAAATCGTATAGTCCCTCAATGGCTTCTTCTCAGCGAGGTTGTTAATGCGGCTAAGGATTCCAGCGAGAGAGGGTTGGCTGACCGTGATTGTGACTTCGGTCGAGGTGTATCTTCCAAGGGGCTATAGGGAAGCACATGGAGGGGCCTCACACCGTATTTCAATACGCGCTTGAGAGTATCGTAGCGATTCTTCTTAGTGCGACCGCCCTTCCCAGGGTAGGTCGCATTCAGCCAATCGCGTATTGGAGGCCAAGTCTCAGGCACGAACGGGAAGGCGTCGAGAAACGGTTTCCTGAGACTCTCTACGTCTTTAAGCACACCGGGCCGGTCGGCCATCTCTTTCTCGAACTCGGAAAAAAGATTGGCACAGGACACGACCGGCCAATCGGTGACAGCATTATCATTGGGCGGGATGTGGCAGTTCCCCGTACAGCCAGGAACGTGGGTGTCTCGGTAACACCAGCCACCGTAGAACGCTTCCGCAAGTTGGGGCGGAATTAAGGGTTATTTGGGTCACCATGGGGCGGTTGCGGGGCAGTGGAATTGCTCTTACTGCGGGTGTATACTTGGTCAATCAAGGAAAATCCTCCTGTGGTTGGGGGGTACAAAAGGGGCCGTCGATTGAAAGCGGGCGGCCTCTTTTATTTTACATCCTCCATCATCCCAATACCATTCAGCCAACATCCGCCGTTTGGAACCTCCGCTACACATAGGAATACCGATTCAGTTATTTCGCCGCGTATTTCTCCCTGAGGTATAACCCATTGCCCATTAAATCCCCGATCATTGCTGGGGTGGGCGGAGGCGGGGTGCCTTGGGTGACAAGAAAATGGAAATCATACCGCCCAGTTATCGCGACTGGTTTCCGGGAAGGGGGCGACGGCGGCTTTTGTGACCGAACTACCTTTTTGCTGGGACTGCTTAACCTTTACCGACCGTGTTGGCTTTACTGGCATATCCACAACCAGGAAATTCCCACATTTCAGACATGGAAGCCTTCCACCTATTAGCTCCTTGGGAACACCGTACTTAACTCCACACTTGAGGCACTGGCCCTTTTCAACCTGGCCTTTGCCATGACGAGGGGAAGTTTGCTGGCTCATTCTTTCACCGACACCTTAGTCTTGCCGCCCCCCTGGGTCATAAAGCCAAGGATTGCCTTGGCAACCTGGACGTCATAGTTAGTTGGGTCAAATTCGTAGTTTGGAGCTTCGCCAGGCGGCATCCGCACTGTGAAACAGGCACTTCCTAGACACCATTCCCCGTTTTCGTTTTTCCACCAGCTAGTGTGGCCAGCGTCTCCTTCGGCGTTTCTAGTGTGACTTGTCCAGGTAACTCTCCGGCTGAACCTCCAATAAATAAAAGCGTAACGACCCGAGGCAAACAAGGCAGTATGACCAGCTACCGGGCATAGTTAAAACCTGGAGGGAAGCCAATGGGAGAACGAGGTCAAGGTCGCAAAGCGCTTCCTACTTTCACCGCCGAGGAATTGTCCGGTGAGTTCGACGATCCAGGTGTTGGAGAATAATAATCAAAAGTGGAGGTATTACTCCTAAGGAGCAATTTTGTGACAGCGAAACCTTGGACCGAGTTTGCTGTTGGCCAGTTGGGTAGCAATACGTGCCGAGAATTGGATGCCATTTACCACATTACCCATCTCGACTCTGCGATCCGAGTATTGGAAGACAAGACAATCAGGGCTGATCTAGTTTTTGATAAAAGCAAACTTAACACTGAGTGAATTAGGGTTACTTGGCTCTCACCTAATTATTGGTGGAATGGATTTCGGTACTGCAATGTCAGATTCGCTTTCGACTGGAGTGAACTAATTCTTGGCCAATCATATTATTGGGTTGAAAGTATCGCTTACGGAATTGCCGCTCCAAGGATCTTGATCACCGGCGAGAATTACGACGGCAAACTAGACCGATATGACCCAAGCGCTGGTGACGGACCATGGTGGTTCGACCGATCATCGAGTACCCATTACTGGAACGGCAAAATCACACTAGAGATCATGTCAGAATTCGATTTGAGGTTAGGTGCCTGTATAAAGCTCGACTTTGTTAACCACCACCAAAGGATGTGCAACTTTCTTACGTGTGGAGATTGTCTCATGAACGATTAGGCAGTGTACCCGGTAATACACTCATGAGTTTGGGATATTTCCTCAGATAGCGTAACAACTCCAGAAGAACCTGTTGGGTGACGCCGACAAGACCTCTCTCCGACTCCAGTTCAACCCCAAAGCCGGTCTGGAATTTCACGCTGCTACCATCAATTCCGACGTCGGACTCTTGCCCATTCGAGAGCTGGATGATGCACTGGGCCTTACCCATATTGCTGCCGACTATCTCCAGGAGAGCCACTTCGGTCGCAACATCCGACACCACCTCGTCACGCTGCTCAGACAGTCCATCTACGCGGCCTTGCTGGCCAGGATGACACCAATTGCCGAACGCCTTTCCTGAGAGTCGACGTGGGCTTGCAAGGCTCAGACCGGCAGGCCGCCAGCACCAACACCGTGAGCCGCTTCGAACCTGAACCTCTGAACCAAGATGCAGTTGACGGCCTCGGGCTGCCATTCTATAGTCGAGGCATCCCTACAGCGTCACATGGTTGGGGAAATCTCTGTGATATGGGAAATTCCAGGGAATGCCAACTCAGAACGATCTGCTGCTTGTCTGGGAATTCATGCGTCTTGCGAATTTTCAACTGCCTTGGCCGGGCGACAAAAGGAAAGGTGACGAGGCCGTTGACCATGCCTCCGTAGGATGAAATTCAAATGAGGGACGGTCTTCTTGGGCAAATGTCAGGAAGGAGGAAGGGTATGAAGGAGACGGTTGGCTTCGTTGGCCTCGGTAATATGGGGCTGCCCATGGCACAGAACCTTCTAAAAGCAGGCTATTCTCTTCAGGTCTTCAACCGTACATCTTCGAAAGCTGAGTCTTTGCTTCAACAGGGTGCGAGTCGGGCATTTTCGCCCCGTGCAGTAGCGGAGCAGGTAACAGTGGTTATAAGCATGGTGGCTGATGATGAGGCCCTTGAGGCTGTGGCTCTGGGAGAAGAGGGCATTCTAGCAGGGCTAGCGCTGGGTGGCATTCACGTTGACATAAGCACAGTGTTCCCGGACACCTCGAAAAAGCTGTCCGAGCTTTACCCAGAGCGCGGCGTCCACTTTGTGGCGGCACCGGTTTTTGGCACCCTTGAGATGGCTGCTGCTGCCAGACTCTTTATTTGCCCTGCTGGTCCGGCCGAGATCATCGACCGCTGCCGTCCGCTGTTTGACGCAATGGGGCAAGTCTTTATTGTCGCCGTGGAGGAACCTCACCTGGCAAACGTACTGAAGCTTGTCGGGAACTTTTTCCTCATGTCGCTCAATGAAACCTTTAGCGAAGCTTTCACCTGGCAGAGAAAGCTGGTTTGGAGAGTCAGCAAGTCCTTGAACTGGTCCAATTACTTTTGCCTGGTCCCGCTTCCCAGGGGTATGCTACTCGTATCTCCCGACATGAATTCTCCCTACCAAACTTCCCCGTTAGGCTGGCGCTCAAGGACGTCGGTCATACGAGAAGGCTGGCTGATCAAGTGGTTGCGCCTCTACCGCTGGCAGATTTGGGCTATCGCCATCTGCTTACAGCTCTGGCTCGCGGACGTGGGGAGTTGGACCAGACGGCACTGGTGACAGTGGTGCGAGAGATGGCTGGGCTGGAGGCAGGAGTTGACGAATGATGGGCTTGCAAGTGTTCGAGTGGTTCACAAATAAACAGATTTGACTGAAATGCGGGCGTAACCGCGGAGAAATTAGGATTAATCCAATCATTACATGGAACTGCTATTTAGTATTGTGCCTTTCTCGGGGCTAAGAACCCAGCGCCGATAAATCTTTCAAGGGCACCAAAGCTTGTATCGTGCGCGGTCGCCCAGGTACCCTATCAATAGGCCCTCGCTTCTCCAGCTTAACCACCATCTTGTGCACTGAGGGCGGTGTCACCTAAAAGTACTTCTTGATATCGGACTCCGATGGCGCATACCCGTGGACTTTGCTGAAGTAATAAATCAAGGCCAAGTACTGACCCTGTTTATGCGTGAATTTCGGTTTCATATCACCCGCGCCACCTCTGGTATCCCGTATATCATCCAGCATCGAGTTTGCTTGAGCGCCTGTCAAGGAACTCCAGCACAAGGCGGTTCCATAATTCCGGCTGCTCCCAGTGGGCTGCATGACCTGCTTCAGGCACCGAAACGTACTCACAGTCGGGTATACGGTCTGCCAAAAGCCGCATCAAAGCTGGTGGGGAAAGCAGGTCGGCTTCACCGACTAGCACCAGTACCGGAACTCGCATCGTTTCCAAGCGCTTGAACGTCATCGGTTCCCGTAATGACTGAGTCGGCCCGTGGATGCCTTCAGTCCTGCTGGATCTTTCGATGTCTAACTAACGACGGGTACCTTCAGGATTTAGGGCACGGTACGAAGGGCCAAGTTCGCGCAATTCGACTGGTAACCCTTGAATCTCAGGTGGCCGGAGCCGGTGCTGAACTTCTAGGTAATCAGGGTCTTGGACTCCGCCTATGCTGCTGGAAACCACCAGGCTAATGACCCGCTCGGGGTGTACCAATGCAAAGTCCAACCCGCCTATTCCACCGGCTGCTGTCGCCACGAGATGAAACCGGTCCAAGCCCAAATGTTCCACAAGTCCTAGAAGATCGTCGGTAACGTAGCCAGGCTGTTCCCCGCTTGGGGTAGGCTTGGAACGACCCCATCCCCGACGGTCATAGGTGATGCAACGATAACCTGCTGCCGTGAACACCGGCACTTGGTACACCCAACTCTCGCAGGTACCAGAAGCCGCATGAAGAAAGATCAAAGGTGTGCCTGTGCCACCGCTGTCGTTGTACCATAATTCAACACCGGGGAGCCTTGCGTAGTCATGGAAAGAACTCCCTCCCTATAAGGGTCTTTTCGGATGGGGCGAAGGGGCAGTGATGCGGTGGGGCGCATACGCCCCTTACGTAGTATATTAATAAATAATAGGCCGATTGCTGAATGCGGTGATAATCCAGCGCTGAACAGCACCCAACCCGCCGATGTGATGTTACCAGTCAGTACAGCATGCCATTAAGCTGGGAGACCTGTGGAACCCCCAGAGAGTGACAGAGAGACCCGAACCAAGCTTGTCCACCTCAACCCTAGTGCTATCCTTGGTCATTGACTCGTCTACATACGCACACGGAATCGCGCAGACATCTAATCTTGCCAGTAACAAGGCCCGGTGGGGCGCTGGGTCAGTGGGGCGCATACGCCCCTTACGAAGTATATTAATAATAATGGGTCGAGAGCTGGAGCCGAGGTTAGTCCGACGCTGATCGGCTCCAAAAACCCCGCCGGTGTAAGGCCATGAATCTGTACAAAATCCTTCCAAGTTGCCGTACCGGGGGAACACGTAGCAAGTAAGAGAGAGGCCAGAACACAGGTGATCGGCGGCAGAGGTAAATCAAGGCGTCGAATTCAGTATATTTTTGCCCGAACTCGTCCACCAACACCCAAGTATTGCATTTCCTCATTACCTCATCTACATCCGGTTCCCCTTGCCCAGGACTCAGTCGGGTACGGCGCAGAAACAGGACGCGGTGGAGGAAATGCACCCCTGTTCGACAAAATGAGCAGTCCCCATCAAAGTACACGGTAACTTCCCGATCTCGAGGCTCTTCGACGGGATTTCCCATGTTAGGCACCGTGCCCTTTAATCCCGGCCACGTTTCCTGGGCCGACTTCAGCTATCAGGGACTTGGCAGCGGCGTGGGCCTTGACCAACCAATCCCGCCCGAGCACAGTCTCCTTCAAGTGCAATAAAACGAGAACTGCGGTCTCATAATCCACCCCTCTACCATCCCTTACACACGAATCCACAGCCTGGTTTAGGATATACAGGATTTCCGGTGGTTCGTGATCTCTGATTAATTCAGCTAGAGCCTGGCCGCCATGATTGTCGTCAGTAGCGGAGCCTTGAACCTTCTGCAAGAAATCCATCGGATCGCCGTGTACGCCCTGTTCAAGCTCGTTCCAGTCAATATCCGACCATCGAGGCGTTAGGTCAATATTCTTGTCTCCAAGGCTTTGAGCTTCGACTGGAGACTTCCTCGGCGACTGAACCGGCTGGGATGAGATTAGCGGTGAGGGATTGGCTGGACTTCTTCGCGGACGCGAAATTATTCGTTCTACGTCGGATGCGCCTGGCAACCCTTCCTTGACGTTGGCGGCATCGACGTTGGCTACGTCAGGCTCGGGCGCTTGCACCTGTTTGCTTGGCTGCTGGGTAGGTGTCACCTTAGCGCTACCTACTGCTGCACCGCTTGAACGTGCATTTGTAATTGCTTGTAGGATATCAACAATCGCGTGACCAGATTCCTTCAGGGCCTCCTGCCAACCACCTGAACGTCCGCCAACAAGTTCTTGAATCTCTTTGAGCTTCCGGTGATCAGCTATCATCTGGTCAATGGAACCCAGCTCAGTTGGCTTCTTGTAACCCTGTTTTTCCATCAGTCCTTGGCGGAACCGCTCCCGAAATGAGGGGTCTTCTTCCAGGGCCTTCTCAAGTAGCTCCTCTTCCATCGTCGGCGGAGGAGGTAACTGGATACCCAACTCGCTTAGCTCTTTCTCGATAACCGCCCGTAGCATCCCTTCTTTTGTTTCCTCGTCTGCTTCCGTCTCAAACCATGACCAGGCATTTTGGAGCAGCTCGTCTTTATTTGTTGTTCTTAGGGATTTCTGCTTCGGGCCACCGGTCAAGAACTTTGATGGCATATCGACCTCGTATTTCTTAAACACTTTAGGGCTGCCAGCGGGATGGACGGAGTAAGCCCCACCTCCGTACATTTCCCCAACCATCTCCGCAAGCTCTTCTATATCAGGAAAGTGGCCTATGGTCATGATTATTCTGGCCCTAGCACCCTTGGTGCCGAACACCTTTCGAATATGAAAAACGCCCCCGGCTCGTTCGTGATCGTGTACAGCCCGAAGCTTCCATTCTTCCCTTGGCAGATCGAAATCAAAAGCGTAGGGAAGGTTTAGGAGTTCCCGCTGGGTTATCGGTGCTACCGGCGCTTTATGTTTTTGTTTTCTGCGCTGGAATATTCCCATTATTACCGCTATTGAGAGGTTTTGAGAAGGCTAATCGACGCGTAAACCGTGCTCCTATATTATACTCTTGGTAACGATTAACGTTAAAATTCATTGCTGTTTCGAGATTTAGCTTCAAATTAGGTTCAATTCAGGTCAAATCAAAGATTGATATGGTCGCTTTACGGATATCTTTGATAACTTTAGAGGTAAATTTAGGTTGAGTATGAAAATTCAGAATCCGCCCATATTAGATCAAATTGGGCACCGAGTAACCGAGCGGCCCCAGAGGGTGAAGTACAGCCACCTTGATGATGAGGATAAAATGTTGATCCTTTGGGGATGGTCCAGGGGATGGACGATCCGAAGAACCTCCGAGGCATTGCCGACGAGTATCTCGGCGGTGAAAAACTACCGATCCAAGGTATTCGAGAACCCGGCGCTTGTGTTCGAACTACCGGTGTTAAAGATCTGACTTCTATTTTGTAGTCTGGCCGAACACTGATGAAAAACCGGTCGAACGCCGTACGGTGTGATCCACAAAGGGCCATCCCGTTGCTAATCACCGGCTCCCCTTCAGATTCAGAGTCTGGAATGATGTGGGCCGCATCTAGTAGTTCGTCGTGCCCTAGACGGCAGAGTGCACACTCGTGCCGATAAGCGCGTAAAACTCGCTCCCGGAAAGCCCAATTGGTGCACGCGACGCCGGGCCAGAGTCGTAACGTATTCTCGATGGGCCTCCGTTCCCTCCGCGTCTTGATTTTTTCCACCTATCTTTAGTTTTTCAAAATAGGTCTGTCGTGCTACATATGACTTCGCAGTTACCCCAGCCCAAGGACTGTCCACCTACTAGCGGAGAGTGCGGAAATCAGAAACCTAAGGAGGTCAACTGGTTCGGTCAAGGTTGATTTAGTGATATGGGAGGCGCTGGCCTTCCCTATTTTTACGTGTCTTTCCGACTGTGAGGCCGAGTCAGCCGTGTCCCCGCGTTCCCCTTGTAGGCCCGCCTTGGTGCGTTCAGAGCGTCTGGCCCGCTCCCAGTGACTATGTCCACCAATGTCCACCAGAAACGCCACTATGGACTCGTAGAAGGGCAGAGAGGAGTCTAAATAGGGTTCCTGGTGCGAATAGACCCAGATTCCCACAACGGTGAAAACGCCTTGGTCCTTCCAGGCTCCAGAGAGCCACCAGATTAAAGCGCCGACGCCAGGCATCGTCAAGCAAATCGTGCAACCTCTCCCGGAGGCAAGCAACACTGGTAACGTCGACATCTTCAGCGGCAACGATGTGGCCTTGACGCTGCCCCTCGACGAGCATCGTCGAGTTGGTTGCGGCCTCTTGGGCATCCCTGGATACTCGACCGTATAGGATGATTCTAGCCTTTAAGCCGCTATCCTCGGAACTGCAGGCGGGTCTTTAGTAAACCTCCATTCCAGATCCTGGCTCATCTTGGCGGGCGTCTTTTGGAGGCGCATCCTCAGCACCTCGTTGACATCCTCTAAGAACAGCTGTTCAGCCTGTTCGAACCATGTGCGGGCCAAAATGTATCTGACCAACGACTCGATCCTCATATTGGCGAGGATGCGCTGGGTTTGCATCGGCATCTCTAATTTGGCCTGTTGCCACTCCTTGTACGGGGCCGCCAAAGTGTCGCGGGACGCCTCAGCGATGTATCCGGCCACTTGCTGGTCTGTGCTGCTGCTGCTTTCAGCCAATCCCATCACCTCCCTGAAGATCTTCTCAGGCACCGCAAATCGATCAAATTCCGGCATCAGGTGGATGTTCAATTCTGCGTGCCTTTCCCGTGACTCCCTTGCTTTGATCGCCCTGGCCTGGGCTTTGACCTCGTTCTCACGCTCCTCGAATTCTTCTTTTGAGATATCGGGCATGGACAGAGCTTCCCGCCAGAATGTGCTGTACAGGCCCATAATTGCCGCTCTGAAACGTCGCTGAACCTCCTCGTAGTGTGGCAGGGTGCACAGGATGTCTTGGCAAGCCCCCGCGGTACCCCAGCGCTTGTGCTCCTCAAGATAGGTGGCTTCACCGACACCTAATGACCCCAAGGATTCTTCCAGCCGAGCCGCTTCAAGTTGGACCTGTCGGTTTGTCCGACTTAGCGCCAAAGGGTTTAGGATTAAGTCAGACAGGTCTCGCTGACTGGTTTTGCCCAACCATCCCAAGAGCCTCGTCTTCTGGCCGTAATCCCAGCCCTCGACTGCGGACTTAACCAGTTCGATAATCGCTTCACGGCTCAGGTTCTCACCGGTTCCGTCGGGGTCGAATGGCGTCAGGACTACGCGCTGGCCTCCGACAAGGAGCCACAGTGCCAGGTCCTCAACGAACCGGCGGTCGGTCGGCTTGGTACGTCTGCGCCAAGTATTGTAACGTTTGACGTTCATCGCGGCGTAGCGGTATATACCGCCGCTTATACGCCGGAACCTCCAGATTTGCTTGAATATTTCTTGGAATTTGGATTGCTTGCAGTCTGAATTATGGTGCGGGTAGCAATAACCCGAACCGGAACTTGGCTCCGGGGAATAGTTCATGTAACGGTCGCAGTAGCAGGGCAGCGATCCATAGGGAACGCTGAAACCTCGTCCTCTGATGCGTCGAAGGGGCTGATGGTATATTGCGTTACTGGACATGTTTACCTCCTGAGCTATGGCCATTGACTTGGCGGTTGGGAGATAATGTGGAGAGGAGTGGTAAGAGTAATTGATCAGCATCCGCCCCAAGGTCCAGGGCATCTGCTAACTGGGATATTCCGTGGGAGATGGTACGGAGGGCGTCGGGGATGGTAGAATAAGCTATAGACGGCTTAACGGTGGGTTCGAGTCCCTCTATCTCCACCATGACGTACCGAATTCATAACTCGCCCATTCAGGGCGATCTCTGCGGCGTCCGCTCCCCCTATGGGAGAATCCTCCGGCGTCGGTATTGAGTAGACGATGGCGGCCCTGCCGGGCTTGACCACGACCTCCTTGACGAAGGAGCCGACGAAGGCTTTGGTCTCAGTCAGCTCGCTGGCCTTGAGGAACTCGCTCATCTCGGCGGCGAAGGCGGCGATGGTGTCCGCGCTGTCGAGGAACTGCCGCCTCTCTTTTAGCAGCGCCCTCGCCTCCTATGTGGCGATCTCCACCTTCTCCTTGCGCTCCCGGAGTTCCACGATGAGGTCCGAAGCCTCGGCCACGTCTACGCTGTCGCTCCTCGCTATGAAGTGCCAGACGCGGCCCAGTTGGTTCTTCACCTCCTCAAGCTCCCCGTCGATACTCTCCAGCCTCTCACGCTGCTCGCGGGCCACTCCGTCCATCTCCTCGTCCAGCAGCTTCACCAGGTCTCGGATGTTGGACTCGGTGAGGATGTTGGCGCGAATCTCATCGACGATGATCTTCTCGAAGTTCTTGGCATTGAGCCTGGGGGTCTCGCAGGTGCCCTTGCCGCGCTTGAGGAGGGAAGTGGCAGATGTAGTAGGTGTACTTGCCGCTCTTGGCCTCGGCTGCGGTCATGGCCTTGCCGCAGGTCTCGCACTTGGCGATGCCGCTGAGCAGGTAGGGGCTGGAGGCGCGGCGGGGGTTCACCTTCTTCGGGGCGCGGGAGCCGAGCAACCTCCTGGCCTTCTGGAAGTCCCGCTTGGAGACGATGGCGGGGTGTGCGTCCTCGACGCGCACGGGAGGAGCTCCGTCTTTGGCGTTGGCTCCCCAGACCACGGTGCCCGTGTAGGCTTCGTGGGAGAGCATGGTGTGGATGGTGGTCTTGGGCCACTTCTTGCCGTTGGTGGTTGGGATGCCCACGTCGAGGATGCTCTTGCCCTGTAGCACCATGTCGAAGACCCGTCTGACCACGGCGTCGGCGGGCGGGTTCAGCTCAAGCTTGGGGCGCTTCGCGGCCCCATCCTGGACGTGGAGCCGCTTGTAGCCGTAGGGTGCGTAGGTGGTCATCCAGAAGCCTCTCGACGCGGCCTCCCGCATCCCCCGGACAACCTCCTGGGCGAGATTTTCCGAGTAAAATTCGTCCACGGACTCGATGATGGCCTCAAGGAGCTTGCCGGTGGGGGTGTCGTCGGCCTGCTCGGTGATGGAGACCACGCGGATGCCCCGCCTGCGCAGCATGGACTTGAAGGCGACGGCGTGCTCGAGCTTGCGGGTGAATCGGGAGAATTTCCAGACGAGAATCTCCTTGAAGGGAGCCTCGGGCTTGGCGGCCTCGTTCAGCATCTTCTGGAACTCGGGCCTGTCGGCGATGCGGCCGCTCTCGGCCTCGTCCACGTACTCGCGGGCGACCAGGTAGTCGTGCTTCTCGGCGTAGTCCCGGAGCGCCCTAAGCTGGGCGGCGATGGACAGGTCCACGTCCTGGCGGCCGCTGGACACTCTTGCGTAGAGGGCCACTGGCGTCAGATCGAGTCGGTCATTCATCAGTCTCTCCTCCTTGTGTTTCACTCTGTCCTGTCCGGCGGGAGCGCAGCCGTTCCAGCCGCTCCCGTCTGCGCCACTCCCGCTCCTCCATGAACAGGCGGATGGCCTGCCGGAGCAGCTCGCTCACGGAGAGGTCACGACTTTCACGCTGTACGGGTGCGACACGTCTGGCGGGACGGTGACGGCGACCCTGCGTCGTGGAACTACCTCCGTCGATACCTACTCCCAATATGTAGGCGTGACGGCACCATCTATAGAGATACAAAACCTCGCTACTACTATGCGGGAAGGACAGAGCGACTCCTTCCTCGTGTGGGCATCGAATCTGAGCACGTCACATCGATACACAATCCAAGTCGAGACGGACAATAGCGACATCGGATTCAATGCCACGTGCTCGATCAGGTCGCGAACGCAATCCGTGCCCTCATCCAGCACTTCGGAGTCGGCAGGGTACACGCTACATGCGTGCGACGCGTCTGGTGGCAGGGTGACGGCGACTCTATTACGTGGAGGCACGACCGTCGATACCGACTACCAGGATGTGACTGTTTCCTCTCCGGCAGCCTTCCAGTTCACGCCCAGCCCTCTGGCATTGGGCGGCACGAGCAACATCTGGACCACACCCACGGGCGTCACTGGCGTCTACGTGGATGTTGATTTCTCGGAAGGAATCTACAAGGATTCCGATGCAGGCGACATCAATGTCAACCGCGTCAACTCCTCCGGCACAGTGCTCAGTACGTTGGCTGTAGACAATGAGAACGACAGCGGGACGTTGACGGGAGCTGCGGACGGGTCGCTCATCAGGATTGACGTTGACAACGACGCCTTCGATGTCAGCCTCGCCCTTGTGACCTTGACCTTCCATTCGGGCAGCGACACAACCGGGCCTGAGATAGCAAGAGCGACTGTCCAGAAGGAGTCAAGACCATACGCTCCCACCAACGGCAGTGGCAGTGTGGATGCGACCAATGGGAGCGTCACGCTCTCCTGGGGTCCGGGAGCTGCCCGCCTGGGGTCGAACCCAGACCACTACGAGGTGGTGATACCGGATACGTCGAACCCATCGACCCCGCTCTACAGCAACCTGAACGTCGATGATTCCACGAATCCCACGACGCTGAGCATATCGAATGCCAGGGCGTTGGGTCTAGAGGGAAGCCACACCGTCGAGGTGCGTCACTGCAATGCTGCAGGCGGGTGCTCGTCGCCACTAAACATGGCACCTTCACGCTGCCTGGGCCTCCGACTTCTACGGTCTTCCAGTTCACGCCCAGCCCTCTGGCGTTGGGCGGCACGAGCAACGTGTGGACCATACCCACGGGAGTCACTAGCGTCTACGTGGATGTTGATTTCTCGGAAGGAATCTACAAGGATTCCGATGCAGGCGACATCAAAGTCAACCGCGTCAACTCCTCCGGCACAGTGCTGAGCACGTTGGCTGTAGACAATGAGAACGACAGCAGGACGTGGACGGAAGTTGCGGCGGGGTCGCTCATCAGGATTGACGTTGACAACGACGCCTTCGATGTCAGCCTCGCCCTTGTGACCTTGACCTTCCATTCGGGTAGCGACACAACCGGGCCTGAGATAGCAAGAGCGACTGTCCAGAAGGAGTCAAGACCATACGCTCCTACTAATGGCTCTGCCAGTGTGGATGAGACTGATGGGAGCGTCACGCTCTCTTGGGGTCCAGGAGCTGGTCGAACCCCGACCACTACGAGGTCGTAGTAGTCCCGGGAGCGTATAGCAATAGCAATGTAGCCGCGAGTCAACTTCGCATCGCGAATGGTTGGTCAGAGGGATTCGCGGGAGCACACGCCGCCGAGGTGCGTCATTGCAATGCAGCGGGTGGGTGCTCGATATCGCTGACAATCCCCTTTGTGCAACCACCGTTTGGGGTCTCTCTTCAAGGCGACCTGCCATTCGAGCAGATTTACTGGGGTCTGATGCATCATATTGATGCGAGCATAACCGGCGCTCCCGGCGGAGTGACCCTGAACGACTATTCATTCAGAATCAGAGCGCGTGTCGGCACGGGCATCCAGGCCCGAACTACTACCCCGCGCGTCTGCGATTGGCCAACCCAAGCTCAGCCCTGGACGAACGAGTACTCAGCTTGGGTCTCCGCCGCAGATACCGTCCCCTCGGTCAAATGTGGTCTTGGTGATGGGGCCACCAACATTCAGGTCTGGCTCCGGCATAATGCTTCCCTGCGGGAGTTCCAAGGTCCCAGCTATGAATTTGCGGTGGTCAAGTCCTGGCATAGAGCCGACGAAGAGATCACCCACGCAAACTTTGTGCCACTGGTTTCCGGCGGCAGTGTGTCACTCGCCCAGTTGACGATGTTTGTCGAGTCCATCGACAGCGCAGTTGATGCGTGGAATGCGGTGGTCGGAGGCGTTACTTTTACTGAAGTACTTCTTGCCGCTGCGGCGGATGTTGCAGTTGAAGGATATGTTACGCATCTAGCGGACGCTGATGCGCATTGTGGAAGTTCCGTGGCCTGCACAGTGGACATCGCCCCAAACTACCCTCACCTAGGGCGGCAGACGCTCTATTTCGAACAGCCACCCGTCTGGGTTGTCAATGGCGTCGAAGTAGAACACATGTGGACTAATAATGTTAATGAAGTTGGAAATGCCAACATGGCTTACATGCCCGCTGTCTTGATGCACGAGTTCGGACACACTGCGGGGCTGGGCCACAGTGCGTGGCATCAAGATGTGATGGGATACGCCAGTGACAAAAGCGTGCTTTCAGCCAACGACAAGCGAGCAATGAAGGAGATCTATGAGAACCACGTCGCTCATTGATCTTGCGAAAGTGAGGTCTTCATGAACAAGCATGCAATGCGAGCCTTGCTGTTGGTCGTGGCAGGTATGGTGGCAACAGTGGCGTGCGGCCCGGCGTCACCAATTGAGACCGAGCCGACAAATCCAGTTCCCATTGTGCAGCCGGACGGGGCCGAGCATGGAGCCTCGACGCCAACCGCTGTCGCGCAGCCGAGCCAAGCTAAGCTAGCGACTCCCATCCCCAATCCGGTGACGCCGCCAGGCAAGACGGAGCCATTGGCCTCTACTTCAACCGCTGCCGCGCAGCGGAACCAAACCAATCTGGCTGTGCCTACTCCAACGCCCGTCGTGCACTACAGCCAGTCACCTTACAGTTTTGTCGAGGCCCCACTGGACGGCCGAATCTACCACGCCGACGTCATAGCGTTGGTGAGTTTACGGGACGCGAAGGGGCAATTCGAGACTATTCACAGTGATGCAGGCGTAGCCCCCACGTACCGGCCCGCGCTCATGTTCCGATTCACGTGATCGAGTATCTCAAGGGAACTGGTGACAAAGAGATCGTCGTGTGGGACCCAGCGCCGCACACATTCTTAACTTCCGAAGAGGCCCAGGAAAATGCAGCGCACAAGCTGGCAGTAAGGAGGAACTCCACTTGGGACGACCGGGCAGCAGTCGTCTTTCTGCATCAGATTCAGGAGGGATACTCTGGCGATGGTGCCACAGATGCCTCCCATGTCCGCCACGGGTTTAAAACTATAAACTCTCTCTGGGGGGAACACACCATTGACGATCTTGGCAAAGCATGGCTTCCGGCAAATGCGCTCACCCCAGATGGACGGGATGTCGGAGATTTTATCAGGTCGGCTGGCGATGACCTGGAGCTTCTGACCGACTCGGACCCGGCTGGCGGCAGCGGGGACTTGCCCCTGATTTTCACCCTGGGCGAGTTGCGTTCCCGGATCGAGGCGGTAGCCACGCTGCTTGAAGAAGGTAGGAACATCGAAGGGCATGAAGAGTGTATTGTGCATCGGTATATAACTGAACATTGGATAATGTCATGGGAAGCGCGCAATGGGCCTTTTGATGAACGCCCAATCATATCAGAGCAGGTGTCCTCAGGGCAGCCCGCGAGTACCGAATTCTATAACACTGCGCTCTCGGGCGGTGAGTTCAGCAGATACTGGCTAACGGGTGCGGACGCTGAGTTTTTCTCAGTGCAAATTGTGGATGAGAACGGCAACGTTATCGTTCCCGATGATCGATATCCCGTTTATTATCATCTCTCTCTCACAATCGCCCGGCCCCTGCCGGCTGGAGCTTACAGATTCAATAGGCACGACCAGCGCTTCAGTTGGATCCCGTGCGACTACACGGTGCTTCCCCGATCGTGGGAGATTACCGCCGTTCCACCCAATGGCACTGTCCATGAAGCGTTCTTCGACCCGGTGGAGTCTGGCGGAACTGCCGGCGCTTCTGAGACTATCGGTGTCCTGATGCCACGTGTTTTCGACGTAGAAGGTGTAGAGACAACCCTTGCGAGCTTGAAGTGGGAGAGCGGGATTGTAACTCTGGAGTTGAGTGAGTACATCTCCCTTGGAGGACATGCCATAGACTTCATCTCCCTCGACGGGTCTGTCCCATTGAGCCTGTCCTTCGATGATGCGACGGCGAACAGCGAAAGTGCTGTCTTCACCTGGACCGTGGACGAGCAGCCTTGGCGAGGCGGCGACCGGCTCATGCTACGCATTCGCGGGGATCACTGAGCGAGCGGGCTGCCCAACTACGTTATCTTTGCCGACACAGGATTGTTGTGCCGGTACTCGGTCGCCTTACAGATCACCATCGCCCACACCACGTGGTAGGCGCGACCCTCCACGATCACAACGACACGACCCACCGGAAAGTTCGCAATTCAGTCTTATTAGGTCGGACAAAGTTGGGCCTAATAAGACTGAATTCATAACTCCTCGACCTCCGCCGACGCTGTTCTCCCACGCGGAGTTCATGGCCGAGGAGCCGGTGAAGCCGAAGGGCCGCACGAGCAAGCCTCAGCCCGCAACCCTCTCGATGTTCGAGTGGGCGCTGACAGTGGAACAGGAGCGGGAGGCCGAACCGGTCGGCGCGGGACGCTAGAACGTTTCACGACTGGGGGGAGGGCACCGGGATTAGGTGCCCTCCCCAGCATATCCATACTTGCGACTTCTTTACGTTCAGGCGCGAATCGAGAAGCGCCAGCTTCCGTGAAGTGTATGCGGCCCTTTTTTGCGTTCAGGGTTCTCCGCCGGGCTGTACCTCGTAAATCGCCGTAGTTTCGCCCCGGAAGATATTAACTCTCACGCCTTGTCCCCAAGACAATTCTCGCACCAATGTGTGTTGGCCCGATTGTCTTGCAATCCGGCGACGCCGGAGATATTCGGCAACAGGGCCAGGCGGACGTCCTCCAAGGGTAGAATTGGATCGCCTGCTACCTGCCGCAACACCCTCGCCGACGCTGGAGCCGATAGCATCACGAGCGGCGTCTATAGAGTGACGGGACTCGCTTGCAACACCACATACTACTTCAGAGTAAGTGCGCGTGGAGACGGGCATCCCTACTCGACCTCCTTTGGAACCCCGTCGCCGAACTCTGGCGCGAGGATCACGAGCCCCTGTACAACTGCTGCGCCCGCGCCTGCGCCAACCGGCCTCATGGCTACGGCCTCGACTGAGACCAGCGTCAGTTTGAGTTGGAACCCCGTGACGGATGCGTATCGCTACAGGCTTGAGCATAGCGAGAGCAGCAGCGGTCCGTGGACGGCAGAAACCGAGACCAGTAGCGCATCCGACACGGTGGGTGGTCTCAACTGCAATACCACCTACTACTTCAGGGTCCGCGCCCGTGGCGACGGCTCTCCCTATTCGACCACCTTTGGCGCGGCGTCTGGCGACGTGTCCGAGACGACTTCGACGTGTCCAAACAGGCCACCGGCCTTCAACACTGCGTCATACAGCTTCTCGGTCAACGAGGATGCCGCGAACGGCATTCGCGTTGGCACCGTCTCAGCCATCGACCCTGATACCGGTGACGCCGTGTCGTACTCGATCACACCGGTGAGCGCCAAGTTTGCCATCGGATCGACCAGCGGCGTGATCACTGTTGGGGATGTACTCGACCATGAGAGCCAATCGTCGTATGTGCTGACCGTGGAGGCGAACGACAGCAATGGCGGCACAGACACAGCCACTGTCCGCATCGCAGTCACGGATGTCAACGAGGTTTCCATCAGCGGTCCTGGGAACGTCGTCGAAGGCGACGAGGTTTCCATCAGCGGTCCTGGGAACGTCGTCGAAGGCGACGACATGACGTTCCCTGTCACCGCTGAACAAGGTGGTGTGACCATCACCTATGAGATCGGTGGGACGGCTACCCGGGGCGGCGATTACGTGAACCCCGGTTTAGGTCCCCTGACCGTGACGATACCCGTTGGCGAAACCACGCGGAGCATTGTCGTAGATACCAATTCAGACAACACCGTTGAAACGTTCGAGTCGGTCGTCGTCACTCTCAACGGCGTCGCAGTTGGGAATGCGGTAATAGATATGCCAACAGCTCTGCCACGGGCAGAATTGCCGACCTGATTAGTGTTTCATCCATCGATGACGACGACGAAGCGCCCCCGATTGTAATCGACACGTCGGAGCCGACGAGTACGATATGGCTCAAGCTGGACACTGACGGAGATCCTAGTGACGCAAACGACTACGACCGTCGTGCTTATGTTCTGAGGATTGAAGTCCATCCGACCAGTGCCGGCGCCAATACATGGGTCCAAGGGAGTATCACTAGCGCACACACAAAGGATGGGAACTCCAACACCTATACGTCGGCTTTGCCGAACTACTCAGACCTTGACAACGGCCAAATGGCTTGGGTAGAGGGCCGCAACCCGCCAGACGACCGTTACGTGCTCCTTGAGGTGACGAATGCTGGCAATAGCCATGACCGTTACAGAGTCAGCGTCTCAAAGCCCGACTTCGCTATCGTAAGGCGTCACGTTGATCCGATGCCAGCGGCCGGCAGTACGTCCGGCACCATAGGTTCGACAGTTACGATTCGCAATAGTTCGTCGGTGGCATCGGTTGACGAACGCAATCTTGGCCTAGGTCGTATTGATCGGATAGAGGTACATTGCAGAGGATCCGCAGGAACGCCCTTTCGTAGTCACAGTTTCGTGCTACTGCGGCAAGGTCGTGCCAACTTCTTGGATGCCAAGTCGGAGCAGTCACTCGATCTTGGCACGCTGTGCGAGGGTAAAATACTGAATGCAGCGCAACCAGCGCGGCCTCCAGTTCCAGCGACACCAGCTGATCAGATAAGTTCTGTGACCGTGAAGTTGTTTGTAGACAACATGCTACAGCATGAAATCTCAACCACACCCGCTTCTAGAGATTGGCCCTTCGATGTTGACAATACCATGTGGCATCGTCAGTCCGACATGATGGGCGGCTTGCAACTACTCATCGAAGGTTGGTGCACATCGAGCTTCGGCGTAGAACTGAAGCCGTCTTCGGCGGCCACCATAACCCACCACGGTAACGCAAACGACGTACAAAGCATGTCTACCACAGGTCATTGTCACGCCATGGGTTTTCAATGGCGTCAAGGAGGCATTACTAGCGCCAGGGGAGATTATGAAATGTTGGGCGTGACGTTGGCTGAGCCCCAGGCTACTACCTGCAAGTTCATGCGCGACATCGGGGAGGACGGGGCTGGCAATAGAGTGCAGGAAGAAGCTATGGAGGCAAATTGCCATAGAGGCGATCAGACATACTCCGAAGCCCCGGTGAGTGCGAGCTTCCTGAACAGTGCCATTTTCAAACCCCACACACAGAGTCCGAATAGCGTCAACGCCATCATAAAGCCACGCATAGAGTATTTCGCAGTAGACAACACAGGGCCTGCTGGCGCAACTATTCGCTTTGAGATAATTGGAGCTAGACCGCCCAAATCACGTGAGATTGTCCACAAGGTCGGTAGGACGTCAGGGTGGACCTCTGGCAGAGTCGACAATCACGGCGATTTCGATGACCCCACGTGCCCAGGCAATCACACGTTAAGAGGCAATGTTATCGGTTCCGGCTATGCCATCGAGTGTCTAATCGATGCTGGCTACAGGTCGCGAGGAGGCGACAGCGGTTCCCCTGTATTTGTGATGGTGGATGACTCTACTACTGACAACATTGAAGTGATCCTGGTGGGAGTCCACTACGGCGGAACTGACGCCACTGCCACGGGCGCGTTCGTTCCGATAGATCGCGTCTATGCAGAATCTCTACTCAACGGATACGACTGGAGCACAGACACGCAGGAGGTCAGACCGATACCGGCACTAGACAGCGACATGGCGACACTCACTGTTCTTGACGATGGACCGAAGATCAGAGCAGAGTTCTTAATAGAGGACTTCAGCCCTGGGTTGGGCCTGAAGTACGAGGCTCAGCTGTTCCGATCCTCAGGCACAAGTGCGCCGACGCCGGTAAGGATTGGGGGTTCAGAAGCCGTGCGGACGGTGAGCCGGACCAACCTTGTAGCTGAATTCGACCTGTCCGATCTAGACGTGAATCAGAGGAGTGGCTCATTCTCAGTCAAGGTTAAGTTCTGCGTCTACGATCTTGCAGCCAATCCTAATGCACTCTGGTGCGGAGAACACGGCTCTGATGGCGGCAAGTCCGTTACGCCCGTGCCCGCGCCGACTTCTCTATCAGTGACCCGGGAGACAGACGGCGACGTACTGGTAAGTTGGGGTGCTGTCGCCAGCGTGAGCGAATACAAGATCAGCTACCGACCGTCTTTGAGCAGCGATCCGTGGGTGGAGATCGGTGGGGACAGACTTACGACGACGGCTGCGAGTGTGTCGAATCTGCAATGTGGAGCCAGCGCGTCATACGAGTTCAGGGTACGCGCCCTTGCCGATGCGAGCGTAACGAACAATCCCTATGACGGTACCTGGGGATTCTGGTCTGGAACCCCGTCCTCGATTCTGGTCCGGTGCACGGGAGCCAGCGGGTCTGCGGAGAAGGTGCCGTACGCAACGGAGGTCGCTAGTCCCGATGATTCTTCCTAATCGGATCTGTGATGGGAACAAATCCAGGGGTACTAGCGTCTTGTCTTTAACGATGGCGACCTAGTATTACAACGTCAGTTCAGGGAGGGATGTGGGGTGATGCCCGCATGGCGGCGCGGCGCTTGGCATGGGAGCGTTTGGCCCGTTCGTTACTGTCCTGCGTATCCTCAAGCCACCGCAGCAACTCGGTTGGCCCGAACCGTTCCCGGGGCAGCATTTCCCGCACCACCCGGTAGACCTGCGGCCTCGTGATCCGGGGCATCTTTTTCCCCCCAAGCCTGTTGCAGGCTCAGCAGAAAAGCTCCGCCCAGCAGGCACAGGGCCACGTGGTGATGCCAGCCAGCCCAGGTGCGGGTCTCGTACTCGTCCAGGCCTACGTCGCTTTTCTCCGTCTCAAACTCCGTTTCTATACGCCAACGGGAGCCTCCCACGTATGCCAGGGTCTCCAACGGGGTATCCTCCGGAGCATTGGACAGGTAGTAGCGGGGTTCGCTGCCGTCCCGGTTCCGGCGGTAGACGGCCCAGTGGATTTCGCCAGGCTTGCGCCTGCTGGTCGGTCGCACCCTCTGGGCGCTGAAAAGGTAGCTGCGTGGCCCCTGGCTTCCCTCGGCCACCGTAATCTCACGCCAGGCCTCCTCCGGCAACTCGTCGCTGCGCTGCTCCATGGTCCGGCGCTGACCGTCTCGCAGCCTGGGTTTGCGGGGACGCCCGAATCCCTGATACTCCGCACTGGTCCAGGCAGGCTCCGGCGGCCACACCGTAAAGCCGGACGGAACGTCCAGCACGTACCACATCCCCAAGGCCAACTCCGTCTTGGACCGGTAGCCCTGCCTATCCTCCGGCACACCCGCCGCCTCACACCGGTCTTTGTCCGAGGTCCAACTCTCGGGCAGATACAGCCCCTTGTCCACCAATGCCCGTCCCAACGGGCTGACATAGGCCAGGAACATCCCCGCCTGGCAGTTGGCCACCTTCCCCAGCCTCCCGCAGTACTGCCGGGCCACTCCCACCGACTTCCTCCCCTGCTTGGGAAAGTCGCTGCCGTCCAGCACCCACACCCCTTCCGGATGCTCCAGCCGGGTTCCCAGGTACTCCTGCAGCCGTCCTATAATCACCTCATCGTCCCAGGGAGAATCGGTGAGAAACCGCTGCATCCCTCGGGCTGACCCCGGAACCGTCTCCGACAGGTTCTCAGCGTTGCGCCGCTCCCCAGACTGTACCAGCAGGGCCTGGAGATAATGACCGCTGTGCTCCCGCGTCTCCCGGCGGCCAAACAGCGGCGCGAAGTAAGCGTGAAAATCCCGAAATGACCCGTACACCTGCTCGAAAGCTGCCGCATCCACATCCCCACCTCACCCGCCTATTCCCTCTCCAGCTACACAGTCATCCTATCAAACTAACTGACGTTGTAATACTAGGAGGCCCTCCGGAACCCCAGGGCGAAGCTCTGGGTGCTCCCAGCGCAAGGCCCGCAGGAACAACCGCATCGTCTCACAGAACAGGCCCAGCCGGGTGAGTGTGGCGATGTTGCTCATGATGTGGGTGGAGTCCAGCCGTTGCTTTCCGGTGCGTATGCCCAGCGCCTGGATGATCCGGTCCGTGGTCTCCTGGAAAGCCAGCCGGCCACCGTCGTGCTGCATCAGGCGAACTCGGAAGTTGTGGAGGGTCTTCTGGGGCAGGTGGGTCTCCTCGATGTCCAGCCGCAGGGCGTGGTGCCAGAGCAGGTTGAACTCTAGTTGTTCCAGAGCTTCATCGTCGGTGAGGTTGAACATCTCTTTGAGGAGGTGGACCCCGAGGACGGTCTGCACCGCCCGGTTGGGACGGCCGTTGTCCACGCAGTACATGGGAGCAAAGCGCTCCTCGTCAATCAGGGGGAGCGCCTCGTTTCGGAAAACCTCGGCCCAACTTCTCTCCAGACGCTTAGCCTTCTTCGGCGTCACCAGGAACTGGGACTGCCAGAGGCTCTCTTGCGGGTCTCGTATTCGGAACATCCTCCCCTCCCTCGGCCAGGCGCTGCCCCAACGCCCTTTCCCCACATTATCCTCCCATTGCCCCCGGAGGACGAGGGGTTTTTACGAGGGAATCAGGGTTGATTTGCTTGAAGTTTGTTTGCGTAGATGAAATCATATGAAAACAAATAACGCTGCGTTGCTAAATCTACCCACCGTAGCGAATGGGGAGTTGCCACCAGAATGATCTCAGATACAGACTATCCGGAGGTTTCATTCGATCAATATCTTGCTCATTTGCCGTCCGATACTACTGATGAACTCCTGAGCACGGCAGCCGAGCTCAAGAACCTTCGCGTCATCCACATGAACAGCACTGCCACCGGCGGCGGCGTCGCGGAAATACTGCAGTCCCTGATACCACTGAACAACGGGCTGGGAATTCGTACCAAACGGGAAGTTATCGACCCGCCACCGGAGTTCTTTCAAGTTACCAAGAAGATTCACAACATGCTCCAGGGTGCCGATGGTGAACTCTCCTCCGAAGAGTTGGATACGTACTTTGGTGGCATCAAGCAAGTAGCCGAAGATATGCGACGCCGGGATTTGTCAGCCGATGTGTGGTTTCTGCACGACCCGCAACTGCTGCCTCTCGCCCACATGTTGCCCAGGAAATCTACTGACAAGTGGATTTGGGTTTGCCACATCGACTTGACCAAACCCAACCAAAGTGTGCTGGACACGTTGATGCCCCTGGCAAGAGACTACGACAATTTGGTGTTCTCGTTGAACTCCTATGTGCCCACCAGCCTGACAAACATGCCGCCGGTCTTTATTGCTCCCCCGGCCATTGATCCTCTGACCGTTAAAAACGTTCCCTTCTCCTTAGAAAAAGCGCAAAAGCTTGTTGCGGCAATGGGGATCGATACTACACGACCCTTGATTACACAGGTTTCCCGCTTCGACATGTGGAAAGACCCTTGGGGGGTGGTCGAGGCGTACCGTTTGGCCCGAAATTCGGTGCCCGGGCTCCAATTGGCTTTGCTAGGTCTTATTCAAGCCAGTGATGATCCTGAAGCCTTGATCGTCATGGAAAGCGTCAGAGAGCTTGCTGACAACGACCCGGACATTCACCTATATTACAGCACCGAAGGCTTGCCGGGTACCGTCGACGAAGTTGTCAACGCATTCCAGGTTGTGTCCGACGTACTAATGCAAAAATCCATCCGGGAAGGCTTTGGCCTGACCGTTACCGAAGCCATGTGGAAAGGCAAGGCCATGATCGGCGGCAACGTCGGGGGCATTCGCATACAGATTGAAAACGGCGTAAATGGATACCTGATCGATACGCCGGAAGAGTGCGCTTGGCGCATCGTTGAGCTAATGAAAGACCCGGAGTTGCGCACCCGCCTGGGAGAGGCAGCTAAAGAATCCGTACGGCAACGCTACCTGCTGCCCAGCTTGGCCCTGGATTACCTGAAGCTGGTTAAAGCCCACGTTACCCAACCCGAACCCACAGCCGACGGGGTGCTTATTCAACAACTGACCAGGAAGTTCGCCACTGCTTGACCTTCTTTCCCCGGGTTTGTAGCGCCGGGTCAGCCTGGCATACTTAAAGGTTGCTGAACCGGATCAATTGCTGGTCATGGCCTCTCGAGTTCCATGGATTTTAGAGGATCATGACCAGCCTCGCACTGTCGGGATAGATTCACTTAGCCTCGCTATGCATTTTGGCATTACCTCAAGCCCCGATTCCCCGGAGCCGGCTCCTAAATCGGCCCCCAAGCTTGGATGTCCCCATCGCAAAGTGCCTTTAGAACCAGCGCCTAATATCTCTTGGCACACAAAAGGTTATGCAGGGACCCCATAGCTAGGCCGTGCCTTGCCGGAGGGCCTAAGATGGGTTAGAGTCTTGATAACAAACCTGGCATTGGCGGTCCTTTGGCCCCGGCCAAGCTGCACTAAAAGCGACCCGGAACACAGCCCCGCAGTCGCTGATAGAGTATAACCAACGCAGGGGTATATATCGGCCCACGGTAGGTCGGACTCTGCATAGGCTCCCATTAGAACGGGAGTTTAAGGGCCCAACGAATCAAACGGCGGCATTCGGCATTATCGGCATTAATTGAAAGTCTCGTAGGGCCGCCTAGCATTGGCCGACGGGGAGGCGAATTGGATCAAACAACGATTGTAGTAATGATTGATGGCTTGGACCCAGAGTATTTAGAGTGCTGCCCAACGCCACGGTTGCGTGATTTGGCCAATAGCGGATTCATGCTGGAAGCCAAAGCCATGATGCCCACCGTGACCAACGTGAACAACGTATCGTTGATTACCGCCAGATATCCGCGGGAACACGGCATAACCTCAAACTATTGGCTAAACCAGCAAGACAGCACGGAGCATTACATGGAATCGGCGGAATACGTCGAAACTGAGACCATGTTCCAAAGGGCTCAGGCTTTGCAGGCCCGGTCGCTATTGGTGACCGCCAAAGACAAGCTGCGGCGGTTGTTAAGCTCCGGCACAACCCTCAACGTATCTTCCGAACAACCACCGGATTGGGTCGCATCAGGCGTGGGCGACCCTCCGCCGATATACTCGATTGAAGTCAACCATTGGGTCATGAAAGCAGCAAACTACATATTGGAACGCGAGCACTATGACTTGGTTTACCTGACCACCACGGACTATGCCATGCATACTTACTCCCCGCAGCATCCCGAGTCCGCCAGGCACTTGAGTCTGCTGGACGAGGCTATCGGCAAGTTGATGGATACGGTGCCCGATGCCCGGATCATGATCACAGCCGACCATGGCATGTCTTCCAAAACCAGAATGATAGATTTGGAAGCCATTTTGGCCGATAATGGTATTCGTAGCCAGGCGGTGCCCATCATCAAGGATAAATACACGGTGCACCATTCGAACCTGGGAGGCTGCATCTACATTTATCTGGAGGATGGCGACAGGGCTTCGGCGTTGAACATATTAAACCAGACCGAGGGAGTGGACCAGGCGTTTTCCCAGGAAGAAGCAGCGGATAAATTCCGGCTTATGCCCCAACGCATTGGCGATATTATGGCCTTGGGCTCCGAGGGCGTTGTGTTCGGCAACGCTTCCGAAGTGACCATGCCAGAAAGCCTGAGATCCCACGGTTCGTTGCACGAAGAGACTGTTCCGATTATCGGCTACGGCCCCGGATTTGAAGGGTTCGAATTCCGAGAGAACCGGGACTTGGGCCGCTACGTCTTTGAACGGGTATTGGTTTAGCGGTCGTTCTTAGCGCCCAGCTAGACCCCGCATTCACGCATCATGACATTTAATCCATTCCAAGTAACCGCTCCGGCAACCACGGCCAATTTGGGTCCGGGCTACGACTGCCTTGGCCTTGCTCTGGATATTTGGAACCGCCTGGAAGTTTCCAGCCGTACATCTGACGCCCACGATAAACCTTTAGTCGAGATCATCGGGGAAGGCGCCGGGGAGTTGGAAACCAACAAAGAAAACCTGGTGTACCGTTCCATGAAATTCTTGTTTAGCGAAGCTGGCCAGGAGATGCCACCGGTCCAGCTAAAATGCTACAACGAGATTCCCCTGGCACGGGGGTTGGGCAGCAGCGCAGCGGCGATCGCCGGGGGATTGGCGGCGGCGAATGCAATCTGCGATCAAACTTTTAGCAGTAACGAACTACTGGAGATGGCCGCCACCATAGAAGGCCACCCCGACAACGTGGCGGCAGCGGTGCTTGGCGGTCTCCAACTGGTTGTGTCGGCACAAGACCAGCTATATACCGCCTCCATAAACGTGCCTGCCGACTTGACCGCCGTGCTCTTTATCCCGGAACTACGGATAGCCACAGCCGACGCTCGTTCCGTCATGCCGGAGAATGTAACCGTCGCCGACGCTGTTCACAACATGAGCCGTACCGCTCTATTAATCGCTGGCATGGCCACAAACAGGCCCGAGTTTTTTGGAATAGCCACCGAGGACCGCCTCCACCAGCCTTATCGTCAACCCTTATTCCCCGCCATGAAGCTGTTGTTTCGGGCTGCCATGGACGCAGGCGCTTTGGGTGCTTTTCTTTCCGGCAGCGGCTCCACGGTTCTGGCGCTGGCCCAAGGCCGGGAAATGACGGTGGCCTATGAAATGGCCGAAGCAGCGAAGCAGGCTGGTGTGGCCGGACGGGTTCATATCACCCGTCCCACCGTGCAGGGCGCGCACTTGGTGGAAAATCCATCGACTTAACCGCTGATCCGAAACCACTTGTGCGCATTACGAGGCAATGAGGCTTCCCGACCCAAGCCGCCTAAAGGAGCCTGGAACGCTTCGTCGTATGGCCGTACCAGAAATCCCCGGAATTAGCTGCCGCCTACGCAATTTATCCATCGTGTAGGCATTGCAAGGTATCCAGTAATGTCAGGTTGAAGGGAATGGGACTTATAGTTCAAAAATACGGCGGGACCTCGGTGGGGGACGCAGACAAGATTGTCAATGTCGCTCACCGGATCGCCGAAGCCAAAAACCGTGGCGATAGCGTAGTGGTCGTCGTGTCCGCGATGGGCGACAGCACCGACGAGCTAATACGTTTGGCCCATACCGTGTCGCCGTCTCCCGAACTCCGGGAATTGGACCTGCTGTTGTCCACCGGCGAATTGGTGTCCAGCACTCTGCTGGCGATGGCCTTGAAGACCCTGGGATGCGATGCTATCAGCCTGAGCGGGTCCCAAGCGGGGATTCGCACCGATACCATGTATGGCAGAGCCCGCATCGACAGCATCGACACCTCAAGGGTGAAAAAGGAACTTGAATCCGGTCGCTTGGTGGTCGTCGCCGGTTTCCAAGGCGTTTCGGACAATCAGGACGTGACTACCCTGGGCAGGGGAGGCTCCGATACCACCGCCGTGGCCTTGGCCGCTGCGTTGGGGGCCGAACGTTGCGAAATTTACACCGATGTCGACGGTATCTACACCGCAGACCCACGGATAGTACCCGAAGCCCGCAAGATGGTGGAGATCGGCTACCAGGAAATGTTGGAACTGGCCAGCTACGGTGCGAAGATGCACCCGAGATCCATCGAGTTGGGCGCCGTTTTTAACGTGCCGATCTACGTTGCCTCCAGCTTCGGAGACGTTCCCGGCACCATTATCCATGGGGAACCCGATGGGAGTCAGATGGAAAACAGGATCAAAGTCACCGGCATTGCCCTGAACACCAACGTAGCGAAAATCACAGTACGTTCCGTTCCTGATCGACCGGGGGTAGCAGCAGCTTTATTTGAGCCTTTGGCGCAAGTGGGCATCAGCGTGGACACTATTGTGCAGAACACCAGCGTTGACCGTACAACCGACATCAGTTTCACCGTCAACCGTACCGACCTACCGAAGGCGGAAACGGAGGTAAAACGGGTAATGAACGAGTTTGGTTCGTCATCCATGGTAACAGACACCTCTTTGGCCGCTGTTAGCGTTGTCGGTTCGGGTATGCAGAACACCCCCGGTTATGCCTCAAGAATGTTCCGTGTACTTGCCGACGGCAACATCAACATTGATATGATAACCACTTCGGAGATACGCATTTCTTGCATTATTCAAGAAGACCAAGCCCAGGAAGCGGTGCGGCTACTGCACCGGGACTTCCAATTGGACCAAGGGGAATAAAGGCGACAGTCGTCCGCTTGGATCATTAGTCCTGGTTGCTAATCTAGGTGGTTATGCAGAGGAACCGCTCTTGGTAGAAATCTTCCTGTCGGTGGTGATCCCCGCTTATAACGAAGAGACCCGCATAAGCGCTACCCTGCAACAGGTAATCAGCTACCTTGAGGGCCGCAGTTATTCCTGGGAAGTGCTGGTCGCCGACGACGGCAGTTCCGACGGTACCGCCGACCTAGTCACCGCAGTCGCCGCCACACAACCGAACCTCCGCCTGATGAGCCTGAGCCATAAGGGAAAAGGTTGGGCTGTTAAAAACGCAATGCTGGCGGCCACGGGCCAGTACCGCGTGTTGTGCGATGCTGATTTATCCGTTCCCATCGAGCAGGTAGAGCGGCTGCTGCCGCCACAAACGCAGGGAGTGGACATCGCCCTAGGCTCCAGAGCGGTCGAGGGTGCGCAACGCATCGGCGAACCGCCCCGCAGGCACTTAATGGGCCGGATTTACAATGCTTTGGTCCGCACCATTGCCGTCTCCGGAATTCAGGATACCCAGTGCGGTTTCAAGTGCTACCGGGGGGAAGTGGTCCCGAACCTTTTTCAACGCCAGACCATGGACGGGTTCGCTTTCGACGTAGAAGTACTTTTTCTGGCTAGGAAGGACGGTTTGACCCTGCGAGAGATTCCGGTAGATTGGTACTACCGGGAAAACAGCAAGGTCCGCGCCTTGCGGGACTCGATATCGATGACCATAGACTTGCTAAGAATCAGGTGGCGTCACCTGCGGGGTAGGTACTACCGCTAATAATATTGACAGATGCAGTCCCTTTGCCTGGCGAGGGTCCAGGACGGGTTAACCCATTCCCACTTGAGACCGGCAATGAACAACGATGAGGCCCGGAAATTATTCCGGGCCTCATCGAACGCTGGGAAACCGTGGAAACCGTGGCTGCCAGGGAGGGGCCACCCATGATGGCTATCGACTGGCAGTCATCGTCGCCATCAACGTAGGTTTCCTACTACTTGTTCGCATGCTTGATCGCTTTCTGAGCATGCTCCCATGCCTTCTTGTACTTGTCTATGGCCTTGTCGGGCTTGCCTTTGTCCAGTTCTTCCTGGGCTTTGGCTAGTTCCTTCTCAGCCTTGTCGATCTCCTTGTCTACCTTCTTTTGCTTCTTGGCATCGTCGACCGTGGTGATCCTGGCGTCTTCCATTTCTACCTCTGCCAAGAGGAGGTCCGCAGCAAGCAAGTCGGCTACGGCTGTTTCGGCTGCGGCTAGGAGTCTGTCCGATATATCTGAGGAAACAGTGAGAAAATAGGTCGCCAACGGGAGGTGTGAAGGGATAAGCTAAGGGAGATGTGATGGGAGGTGCTCCATGGCCAACAGCTTTCGCTCTTATTCCATGGAGCAAGCCTATCTACTGCCCCAAGCCCCCCGTGAGTGGTTGCCCGAAGGGCATTTGGCCTTCTTCCTAGAAAAGATTGTGAGCCAACTGGACCTCAGCCCCATCTTTGAGGGGCAGCCGGGATGGTAGGGCCTTAAGGCCTGCCATCCCCAGATGCTCTTGACGTTGCTGTTTTACGGCTACTGCACGAGGGTGTGCAACTCCCGGAAGATAACCTGGGGGTTGCGAGACAGACCTAGCTTTGCGGATGCTTTCCGGGGGGCAGTTTCCCGATTTCCGGACCCTATCGGACTCCCGAAAAGATCATCTGGAGGCCTTTCAGGCACTGTTCTTGGAGGTGCTGCGGATGTTCCGTGAGGCAGGTCTGGTGAAGCTGGGACACCTGTCCCTAGATGGGAGCAAATACCAGGCCAACGCCTCCAAGCACAAAGCCATGAGCTACGGGCGCATACAGGAGGTGGAACCCCAACTGGAGGCGGAGGTAAAAGAGTTGCTGCGCCGGGCGGCAGAGGTGGGCGAGGCCGAGGACGCCGAGTATGGGCCGGAGCAGAGGGGGGATGAGTTGCCCGAGGAGTTACGGAGGCGGGAAGGACGCCTGGAGAAGATACGGGAGGCGAGGGGGCGAAGAACCGGGGGAAGGAGCGAGCTGGCCAGGGGTGCGGCGCCGGAAGAGGTAGCCGCCGCCGAGAGGGAGGCGCCAAAGCCCAAGGAACAGAGCAATTTCACCGACCCGGACAGCCGAGTTCTCATGGTTAGATTCAGGGCTACAACGCCCAAGTCGTGGCGCAGGAGGTGACATCCCACAGCGGCGACACCCTCAGGCTGAAGCCCATGCTGGACGGGCTGGAGGAGAACCTGGCTAGAGTGGGGGTTCCCAAAGAGGAATGAGGACTTGACTGGGACTCTGCGGCGATTGGCTAATAAACTCAGTGGGTGTCCCCTAAAGTAAGCCCCACCGACCCGTGTACGGCCA
Organism: Dehalococcoidia bacterium; assembly: GCA_963665155.2. Classification (GTDB taxonomy): domain Bacteria; phylum Chloroflexota; class Dehalococcoidia; order Lucifugimonadales; family UBA3495; genus UBA1141. The sequence continues at coordinate 2,246,264 of OY761986.2, forward strand.
CCGTTCGCTTTGCTGAGGAAGGTTCCTCACCCAGGCGACGACTGTTCCCGGAGGTTGCCCACTCCGAGTAGTATTCTGCGGGCAGCATTCCGGCAGTTTCCTTACAAGGCGGATAGCAGCGCCCCTCGTCTCAGATCTTCCTTGCCTCTCTCATCCGAGTTTTCCATAATTATTTCTCCTTCCCGATTAGCGCGAGCAGGAGCTTCTCGACCGTTATGGGCAGGCCGGTAATCCGGACGCCCACAGTATCATCCACGGCGTTGGCTATTGGAACGCTGCTGATTTCGCCCTTGCTCTGATGGGACGCAGGGCCCCGCGGGGAACCCGGCCGCTCCCCACTACCCTTCTTGATGCTCCTCTATCTCGAAACCCATATCCTCGATCATCTGCCAAGCCTGGCGTGGGCCTTGGCCCGGTGTGGTCAGGTAACCGGAGACGAAGATGGAGTTGGCCGGATATAGGGACATTGGCTGGAGTTGCCTTAGGTGTAATTCCCTGCCTCCGGCCACCCGGATTTCTTGCTCCGGACAGAGCAGCCTCATCAGGCATAAGCTCCGCAAACAGTCGCCGGGTGTAAGGTAATTGACCGACTCCAGAGGAGTCCCCGGAATGGGATGGAGGAAATTTACCGGGACGGATTGGGGGTCCAGACGCCGCAGGGCCAAGGACACGTCGATAATGTCATCTAGGGTCTCCCCTTGGCCGAAGATAGCCCCGGTGCAGAGCGTTAATCCGGCGCTTCGGGCCGCTTCCAGCGTGGCCAGCCGGTCTTGATAAGTATGGGTTGAGCAAATCTCCGGATAGTATCGCTCGCTGGTGTTGAGGTTGTGGTTGAGCTGTTCCACCCCCGCCTCCTTGAGCTGGCGGGCTTGGTCGGCGTCCAGCAACCCCAGCGAACAGCAAATGTTGATGTCCACGGATTCTTTTATCGCCCGGACCGCTTCGGTCAAATCATCGATATCCCGGGCGCTGGGACCCCGCCCGCTGGTGACGATACAAAACCGCCGGGCCTTGGACTCTTTGGCCCGTTTGGCGGCGGCCAGCAACTCCTCTAGAGATATCAACGGGTAATTTTCGATTTCCGCTTCGGATACCGCAGACTGAGAGCAGTAGTTACAGTCTTCGGGGCAGAGGCCGCTTCGGGCGTTGTTCAGGACGTGGATATGCACCTTCATTCCGCAGAAGCGCCGCCGTACCCGGAAAGCGGCCGCCAGCAAATCCGGCAGGTCTGCGTCGCTGCTTTCCAGCACCGACCGGCATTCGTTCCGGTCCAACTCCAACCCGGCAATGGACTTCTCTGCCAATAGGTCAAAATTCAATACGTTCAATACAAAGTTCCTCATTAATTCAAAAGTCCCTCATTAATTCAGATGACAGCAATGGAGGCTAGCCAGGTCAGCCCCAACCCGGTGTTCGAATTCCAGGCGCTCTTCCGGCACAATTACGCTCTCTAAGCCTGCCCCTTCAACGCCTCCAGCACCTTCTCGGCGGTTATTGGTAGGCTGGTTATGCGGACGCCCACAGCGTCTTCCACGGCGTTGGCTATGGCGGCGGCTATGGGTATGTTGCTGATTTCGCCGATGCCTTTGCCTTGATAGGGCGTGGGGCCAGCTGGCGATTCCAGCAGCACTGTTTCCAGCTTGGGTATGTCAGCTATGGTGGGAATTTTATAGTCGCCCAGGCTCAGGGACGACACCTGCCCGTCTTCTGACGTCATTTCTTCCATCAAGGCGTAGCCCAGTCCTTGGACAATCCCACCGTCGATCTGTCCTTGGTGCAGCATGGGGTTTATAACCGTTCCCACATCGTGGGCCGTCACAATTCTTTTAACCGTCACTTGGCCGGTCTCCGTGTCCACCGCCACCTCGGCGACTTGGACGCAGAAAGAAGTGTACGCCGAGGGCGCTGAAGTGTAGGTCATGTCCCCGGTTACCCGCCCGCCGGTGTTGCTTACCGCCTGCGCCGCTGCTTCTTGCAAAGTCACCACCCGGGAAACGTTTGCATCATTCGAAGAGCCACCGGCGAGAACGAAGCGGCCTCCTTCCAAGCTGATGCGCTCTTCGGGACAGTCGTGTCCCTCGGCCACCACGGCGGTGAGCTTGGCGCGAAGTTCCCGTACCGCTCCCAGCACGGCATTGCCGGTGGTGTGGGTCACCCGGCTGCCACCGGAGCCGGAACTAAAGGGCACGGCGTCGGTGTCCTGAATCACTAGGTCCACTTCCTCAACTGGGATGGTCAATTCCTCGGCCACTATCTGCCGCAACATGGTATGCGCCCCGGTGCCGGTGTCCCACAGGGGTGTTAGCAAGGATGTCCTCCCGTTCCCGTCCATGGCGACTGTTGCGGTAGACTTGCCGGTGCCGGGCGCTAGGTCGGACATGGACATTCCCCGGCCATACTTGATCCCCGCTGGTGATCCGGCTTCGGTTTTAGATTCCTCCCAACCTGCTTTGTCTGCGGCCTGTCTTAACGTCTCTTCGGCCCGGATTTCCCGCCAGACTCCGCCGGTGGGAGATTCGTCCCCTTCTTTAAGGACGTTCATCAACCGGAATTGGTAGGGGTCCATTCCCATCTCCCGAGCGATCATGTCCATGTGGGACTCCACGGCGAATACCACCTGGGGCTTGGCCGGAGCGCGCATGTGCCCACCGGGGACATTGTTGGTGTACACCATGAAGCTTTCCAGCTTGACGTGTGGAATTCGGTAGGCCCCACCGCTGTGGTCGGCGCCCCTGAGGTAAACCGTTGGCTTGAACGCCCCGGAAGCGCCGCTGTTCAGCACAATAGTGGGCTGGCGGGCCCACAAGCGACCGTCCTTTTTCACGCCGGCTTTCATGGTTACCGTCGCCGGGTGACGGGGGTTGCCAGCCATCAACTCCTGGATGTAGTCCATGACCATTTTGACCGGACGCCCGGACTTCAAGGCCAGGTAATAGCACAAGGGCACGTCCATGAACGACCCTTTGCCCCCGAAATCGCCGCCAATGTTGACGGTGTTGAGCTTGATGCGCGACTCGGGCAACCCCCAGACGGCGGCCAATTGCCCACGCAGAACAAAGGGGTCTTTGTTGTTTACCCAGATTTGTATCCGTTCATCGCCGTCAATCTCCACCACGCAGGCATGGGGTTCGATGTAACCTTGATGTGCCAATTGAAGGTTGAACGTATGCTCGAATATCAGGTCGGACTCGGAGACACCTTGGTCGATGTCCCCTTTGCCCCAGATGTTGTGGGCCAAGACGTTGTTGACCTTGGAAGGTGGTTGGGGCAAGCCCTCGTAGGAAGTCAACTCCGGGTGGAGGGTGGGAGCGGAAGTCTCCATCGCCCTGAATGGATCGAAAACCGGGGTGGTCCTTTCGTATTCCACGTCTATGAGCAAGAGGGCTTCTTCGGCCGCTTCCAGCGTGTCGGCAGCCACGGTGGCCACCTTTTCCCCAATGAACCTGACTCTGTCTCTGGCCAACACCGGCATATCCCGCAGCAACCGACCAACCCGGCTGTCGGGCAGGTCCTTGGCAGTGACAACTGCGAGAACCCCGGTCGCAGCCTCAGCCCGGGAGGTGTCGATACTCAATATTTTCGCGCTGGGAAACGGACTGCGCAGCACCTTGCCCCATAGCATTCCGGGGCGAACAACGTCGGCGGTAAACAGTGCTGTGCCAGATACTTTGTCCGGCCCTTCACCTCTAAGAATCGATTTACCCACCGCGTTCCGGGAAACGGCCATGGATACCTCCGTATGGATGATTTGCCCCCTCTACTGCGGGCAAACCTGTCTGTAACAGCTATCGGGATGATATTGCGTCGGCTGCCAGCATTATAGTCGGAAAGAGGTGCTAAACTCGACTGTTCGTCCGCCAGCGGTCAGGGACAAACTTTGCTGAGCCTTCAACAAGTTGCTCAACCTTAAAAGGAGTAAATCCCCCTAAATCCCCCTTTGTAAAGAGGGAGCAGTCTCTTCATTGCTGGTTTCACAGAGCTATTGGCCCCACTTGCTGGTCGAGAGAACCAATGGCCCCCCTTTCGCAAAAGGGGGGTTGGGGGGATTTCGTCGGTCATTCACGTTTAGTGGTTTGTTCATGAATCAGTAGACGACGCCATCAACTTTCAGCCCTGCTCCAGCAACCGGACAGCAGTAGCGTGGCTCTGGAGTAGGCCTTCAATCCTGGCGGGCTCGGTGCGCCCCCAAGCCACACTCCGTGGCCACTCCGAAGGATGGTATGAACTGCTTGGCCGTGGCCATGCGCTGGGTATCGCCGTCTCGGTCGTCAAAGTGAATCAATCCCAGATATATCTCCGTGTTCGCCGGGATGTTCAGATCATTTAACGGCTGAAAATAACCAGCGTCGGTCCGGTCCTTGGGCACCGGCAGATGGAGAAAGTCCAAGCGCCGGATTATTCCAGAGTTCAGGCTAGCGATCAGTCCGTTACACATCTCAACCATCCCCGATAGTCTCCTCCACCGCTATGCCCGTGTTCTCCTCACTCTGCTGATCACCGGCATTGCCGGGCAGGATGTCAGTCCGGTATCCACGGGTCAGTCTTTGGGCTGGACCAAGTGCTCGTCCCTGGGACTGCCATAACACAGGTGATAGCCCATATCCACTGTTTCCGGCACCTTTTGGCCCATACGCGCCAACTCGGAAACAATCTGTTGTTTGTAGTCGGCAGGCCGGTCCCTGAAATAATCCTCGTACACCAGTACTTCCTGGCACACGTCCCACTGGATGGAAAGCCGGTCGTGGGGTATAGAGTCTAGAATCTCCTGCAACGCCCTAGCCAACGCATCCTCGTAGACCGGCAGGTAAGCTTCCCGGTCGCTGGGGCTGATGTACATATAAGTAGTAGCCATGGGGGTCGGTAAACTCACCTGAAAGAGGGTATCAGAGCCGATTACCCCTTCCTCCCTAAGGCGTTGGTAGGTCCTAAACGACTCGATTGCGTGCCCGGCATAGGCCGCCTCGAATTCAACTTCCGAAGGGTTCACGCCGGGCTTGAAGCTGATAAACGGGGTGTCTCGAATCACTTGGCCGTCCCACTGAATCACCTTAAAGGTCTCGGTGTCCGGGTCCTCCTCCATATCCGGGTGATTCATCAGCATATCTCTTTGCCAGAAAATCCACCTCCAGCGCTCACCGGTCTCTCCATCTGGAATCCTTTTCAGTTGGTTGCCCAGTTGTCCGGCCACGGTGCGGAACACCGTTTCCGTGTCGGGAAGAGGCACGCTGCACGCTGCCGACCAAATGGGCCATGGGCTTTTGTGAACTCATATTCCGCCTCCGCTTGAAGAATTCGGGTAAAAATTTGCAGAAAAGCTTGTGTGAAAAGGTTCGGGGTTATCAGTGACCCAATGTTATCGCCTCTAGTGTGTTTTTCAACCCCGGAAAGATTATAATATCCGCTATTCGATAATTACCGGCCAGGCGTAGCCACATAATGCTAGCAAGGCAGGCATAAAATGTACAAAGTGACCGAAGGCATGGTTCTGCCCACGACTATGACCGGGTCCTACCCCAAGCCCAACTGGTACAACCAAGGACTTAACGGACGAACATTCAAAACCGCCATGGGAAACGTGCTATTTCGCGAGCAGTACCAGGATGCTGTATCGGCGGTAATTAACGACCAAGAAATGGCCGGGTTGGACATTTTGACCGATGGAGATTCCCGGTTTGACCTGGAGGTTGGCGGTAAGTCTTGGTTTTTCTACGTTCTGGAGCGCCTGGGAGGCTTCCAGGGAAACCGAAATCTTTCGCCAGGCTGGTCCGGAGACTACAACATCCGGCCAGGGCACATTCTCTACGAGGTCCAAGAGGCCTACCAACCCCCGGTGGTCACTGGGAAACTGAGCGGTGGACCGTTGGAGTTCGCCCCTTTGTGGAAGTCGGCCCAGAAAATGACGGCACGCCCGGTAAAGTTCGGGACCATCTGCTCCCAGTCCGTGGCCCGCATGGTCTGGAACGAATTCTACCCGACGGAAAAAGAGATAATTCTGGACCTTTGCGACATTATGAACCAAGAGTTACGCAACCTGGCCGACTCGGGCTGCGATTTGATCCAGATAGAAGAACCCAGGCACCATTTTATGGGACTGAACCCAGCGACCAAGGACGAGGATTACGCCTTCTACACCGAAGCCTTCAACCGGGAAATAAAAGGGGTGAACGCCGAAATTTGGCTTCACACGTGCTGGGGCAACCCGGCTCAGCAACGGCTGACGTCGAACCCGTCCTACGAGCGTTCCATTGCCCATCTATTGCAGGTAGATGCCGACGTGGTTACCTTCGAGTGCGCCAGCATGGATGGCAAGGATTTGTCGTTATTTGCTGGCATTGAGACCGACAAAAAGGTGGCAATCGGCGTGGTTAGCCATACCAGCACCATCGTCGAATCTCCGGAAACCGTCGCTGGCCTGATTCGCAGGGCCTTGGAGCACATACCGCCGGAACGGTTGATAATCTCCAGCGACTGCGGATTCGGTAGGGAAGGAATCTCCCGCAGAATCGCCTTCTATAAATGCGTCTCTTTGGTCCAGGGCACAAACATCGTCCGAAAGGAGTTGGGGTTGCCGGAGGCTCCGGTGCGGGCAGCCGACCCCAGGTATTCTTACGGCGAATCTCCAAGTTGATGCCTGACTGAGGCTCTGCTAATGCCCAACCGATGCCCTGTGGCCGCACGTCCAATTTTTCTTGATCCGGGGTCGTAATCTCGGTTGATCGTTTGGGCTAGTAATCCCGGCGTACCTGCGACCAGCGCAATCGCCCTTTGGTGGGTACATATACCCCGCCAACCTTCCAGGTTATCCCAGTGCGCATGGGTGGGCTGCGCCGCCGGTTATCCCGGCAGGTTCCAGCCAATCCAATCGCACAGCGCCCGGCCCATGACGAGGTCCAGGTCGCGGCCCGTCAGCCAAGGCAATTCCTCGGTGAACATCGTGACGCACTGCTTCCACGAGCAGGGCATACGGGTGATGTCGGTGCCCCAGAACATCCTGTTCGGCCCGAAGGCATCGCAAATCCGGTGGATGTATTCATGGATGTTCTTAAAGGGATAGCCCTCGCTGGAGTAACTGGGGGCTCCCGAGGCTTTTACCGCCACGTTGGGGTACTTGGCCAAAGCCAGCAAGTCGGGCAGAGTCTCGAAGGCAGCAGCGTCGGTTTTCGCTTGGGGCCTCCCCATGTGGTCGATTATTAGCTTCAACCCCGGGTGCTTTTCCGCGATCGGGCCAAGTGCCGACAAGAAATTGCCAGCGGCAAGCCCCACGGGTAAACCGGCCTGCTCGGCGGCTGGCCACAGCCAGTCGAGGGTTCCGTCGGTGGGCCAAGTCGCTTGATGAGGTTGAAGAAAGGTGAACCTCAGCCCCAACATACCAGGTTGTTGCTTCCATCCCTCCAGCAACGAACGCCTCACCGGGACCTCCAAAGGAAACTTCCCCAGGATTGCCAGGCGGTTGGGATATTGGCGGGCGGCCTCCAAGGCCAACTCGTCGGCATCCGGGTCCCAACCTGGTGGATGAATCACCGCTGCGTCCACACCGGCTTCGTCCATATCTTTCAGCACTTCCTCCGCCGAGTAACGGGTGACCTGACGGTGGGCAGGATTGGCGGGCAAATTGTTGGCCCATATGTGGATTTGCGAATCAACGATAAGCATAGCGCCCTCCTTATTGGCTTTATTGGTATGACTTTATTGGCTTCGGTTATGAATTCAGGCTTGGTTTGCTAACACCCAGGAATTTGTAGGTCAAACCGTGGTATTTAAGGTACATAATCCAATTGGTGATTATACCAATCGGATAGGTCCATGCCAAAGTCAAATCACCTGGCATAGATCAAAGGTAGGGTTCCGCCATGGAATGCCGGTAACTGCCATAATATAACGCAACCAACGGACAATTATCGGCGATTTATCGGCGAGACCTTGGGATTGCGAGTATGATGCTGGCTGAACATTGATTCGGGTGGGTATACCGTCGTAGGAAAGCTGAGGCATTGGGACTAAGCGAGCCTAAATCCGAAAAGGCCAGGCGTGGATACATCCTTGGCCGACATGTCGAACGTATAGTAAACTACATACAGCGAAAAAGTTGACACTCGTCGGAAATGCTGTGATAGTGTTTATATTCACAAATACCCAGGAGGCCAACCCGTGGCTAGCATCGATAGCATAAATTCAGGTTCTGATAATCCATTACTCCAGGACAATCCTCTACTTCAGGATAATCCATTACTCCAGGACAATCCTCTACTTCAGGATAATCCATTACTCCAGGACAATCCTCTACTTCAGGATAATCCTCTACTTCAGGATAATCCTCTACTTCAGGATAATCCTCTACTTCAGGATAATCCTCTACTTCAGGATAATCCTCTACTCCAGGACAATCCTCTACTAGCGACGCCTGGAGACGCAGGTTCCCCAGAGCTAAGTCTGTTTGATGCCGTTGAGTTTGCCGAGAACCAGGAGCCCCGATGCCCGTGCGTCCTGCTGCTGGATACATCCGGGTCAATGGTTGGTAGGCCAATTGCTGCGTTAAACGAGGGCCTACAGGCCTTTAAGTCCGACATCATGGAGGACCCGGTGGCACCCAAGCGGGTCGAGGTTGCGGTGGTGGCCTTCGACACCACGGTTAGGCTAGTCCAAGACTTCGTGACCCCGGACCGGTTTGACCCTCCTACCCTTACGGCCCAAGGCGTGACTCATATGGGAGCGGCGATCAACACTGCGCTGGACTTGGTCCAAGTGCGCAAGGAACGTTATAAAGAGGCCGGTATCCCTTATTATCGCCCTTGGGTGATGATGATCACTGACGGCGACCCTCAAGGCGAGTTGTTTACCTTCGTGGAGGATGCGTCGCGCCGGATCAAGAGAGAGATAAACAGAGACCGTTTGGTGTTCTACATCGTTGCCGCGCCGGGTGCCGACGTTACCCAGATAATGAGAATGGGCTTTCCCAGGCCAGTCAGGCTTGATGGCCTAAAGTTCGGCGAACTGTTCGTCTGGCTATCCCGAAGTATGCAAGCGGTCACCAGTCAAACGCCTTCGGGCGGAAACATTCCGTTTCTACCCACCAATTGGGCCAAAAAATGACCACAACAGACGGAAACCAAGCAGTAGACCAGCAAAAGTCAGGTGCATCGGCAGGCTGGCATGGGGTTGGCGCCTCGATTGTTGGCACCAGCCATGTAACCGCAGACATAGTTTGCCAAGACGCTCATTTCTGGCGGGTACAGACGGGGGACGTTTTGGTTGCCGCCGTGGCCGATGGCGCAGGCTCCGCTCTTCTTGCCGAGGTGGGAGCGGAAATCGCAGCCAAGAGTGCCGTGGAAGCTTTTTGCGCCAAAGGGAAAACCTCCGGTGATGAGAAAGGGATTCGCGCGAGCCTCAGCGACGCCCTCAAAGAGGCCCAGAAGGCCGTTCGGAATGAAGCTTCGGCACGGCAAGTGGATGTCCAACAGTTGTCGACGACTTTGATATTAGTTGTTGCTACTTCAGAAATGGTCGCGGCCGCCCAAATCGGGGACGGCATCGCTGTAGTTCGGGATCAAGAGGGGAACACTGTAGGCGTGACGTCACCGGAGTCCGGTGAGCACGTAAACGAGACGACATTCCTTACTTCCGGCCGTAACCTGAAACATGCCCAGTTAGCCGTGTGGCGAGGCGCACCAACCCATGTGGCCATCATGTCCGACGGACTGCAAAGACTGGCCCTCAGAATGCCATCCGGCGTGCCACACGCTCCATTTTTTGCCCCTCTGTTCAACTTCGTGTCCAACATACCGGAAGCGACATTAGCAAAACAACAGCTTGAGCAGTTCATGTCTTCACCGCGTATTACGGACAACACGACCGATGACCTAACTCTGGTACTGTTTGGCTTGACACCGTGAAGTCGCCAATTAAGCTGCGAAGGGGGCTGGAGAACGAAGTAACCACGCTGAGCGCCTCCTCTATGTTGGGAATAGGCGGCGAGGCGACGGTCTATTCATTCCCTGAAGACGAGTCTTTGGCAGCCAAGGTATACCTCAACCCCACTGAAGATCATGGGCGCAAGCTCTCTGTAATGTGCGCCCATCCACCCGGTGGTGGAACATCAAACCAGGAAGACAGTAGCTTGGCCTGGCCGGTTGATGTGCTGCGAAGCGGCGACCGCAAGAAGCGGGTAATCGGGTACCTAATGCCCAAAATGAGCGGCATGTCCCCGATTATAGACATCTACACCCTACAGTCGCGCTTGCGGGTTCGCCCCGGTTTCACCTACCAGCACCTACTGCGTACCGGTCAGAACCTTACCCGCTCAGTGAGTGCTGTTCATGCCAGTGACTACATTATCGGTGATCTGAACTTCACCAACGCATTTGTGTCCGAAGAAGCCCAAGTGACACTCATCGACACCGACTCTTTTCAAGTGCGTGACCCAGAAAGCGGCGAGCTCTATCGTTGCCCTGTATTTACCCCCGATTTCACACCCCCGGAGTTGCAAGGCGACGCAGACACCCTAACAGACCGGGTAATCGAGCATGACCTTTTTAGTTTGGGTGTGCTGATCTTCCTGCTGCTCACGGGTGGCGGGCACCCATTCGCAGGCAGCTACCAAGGGGAAGATGATCCGCCACCCCTAACCGACCGGATCAAAGACGGACACTTTCCTTACAGCGTAGTACGGCAGGTACCCTATGGCCCTACAGCAGTCGCGCTGCCTTTTAATATCCTGGCGCCCGGCCTGCAGAAATTGTTTATCCAGTGCTTTGAAGACGGCCACGAAAACCCTAGCAGCCGCCCCACTGCCGAAGTATGGCATGATGCCCTGGCCGTGGCGGAGCAAGACCTTTTCCCCTGTGACGCAAACGAGCAACACAAGTATGGCTCCCATTTGAGTTCCTGCCCGTGGTGCGAGCGAACCGTCCTTCTTAGGGGCCGCGACCCGTTTCCTTCGCAAAAGGCAGTCGAGACCGGGGAGCATATCAGGCCGATAGAAGTGCGCCAAACCTTGCCCACCGACTGGAACCCGGAGTGGGCGGGACAACAACAGACCAGACAATACCGGCCTGCGGGCCGCGGCCTCACGCCCGATTCCAAGTTCTGGGTGGGAGCGGCCATATTCCTATGGGCGGGTATTCCCCTTTGGAGTGCAGCCTCGTTTTCCGTCCCATCGTTAATCGTCCTCGCGGTCTTGATATATGGCGTCGCGGCTTTAATGATACCGTGGGCATTGTTGTCGTCGGTTGGTCTGGGTAAGACTTTTACCTTTGCCGCCGGAAACCGGTGGATGATCGCCTCTGGAGTGGCCGCTATCGGGGGCGGTGCTATTATTGGCGTAATGTCTTATGTAGCGTTAGCTTGACGCGGCAACGACCGAGTTAAGCTCTAGCATAAAATGGCTCCTCGCAACGCAACCAGGTGTCTGATTTCTACACCTGGTTGCGTTGTGGCTCCTGCCTACCCCTGGCGCATCAAGTAACAATTCTTCCGTAGGCTCTTTGCTTCCGGTCATTGCCACCCCTGATTAGAGCCTCATTCCATTTCAGAACTCATTGCAGAACCGGAATAACTACCTCGGTCTTACTATGCGTAGCGGTTCCGATGGTACGTCCCTTAATCAATACTTCACCGGTGGCAATTAGCTTAGCAGTGTGCCATTTGCGGCGTTCCAACCTAAATTCGGTGCGACTGAATATCACGGCGAACGGGTCAATAAGCTCCGCCTCCCTCCTTTCCGATTAAACGCGAACATCACCCTAAACGCGACCATCCCCGCTGGCCGGAAGCATCGTTAAAGGCCGGCAAGTGGTGGAAATTCCTACAGATGTTAGCTTCTGCACTTGACCTAACAGCACGTTACTTTTGCTTTTACCAGTTACGCCATCATTCTCTACCCCAACCTGGGCTGATAGAATGGCAACGAAATTTAGCGTAACGAGGCTTCGGAGCGGTATACTTTAGGTCGATCGCAGAAGCCTCAGCACAATACCCGGTCCTAGGCACATTCCTATCCATGTTTCGTTTAGGGCTATTTATTCTTGGGACTGGAAGGTTGCCCCGTTACTGGCGGCCACGTTAAACGAAGCGGAAAGGAAGATTCGGGCCTCTGAAGCACCCGATCAACCAGACTGGGCATCTCAACGGCCTGAAAACCGGCCTATTAACCAGCACGCTAAACACAGTCCGAGAAAGGAGAAAAACAAATGTCTGTTGGAGTGGTAGTACCTTTGCCTGCCTACACCCTTAACCCGGCGTTCATAGCCAAGAAAGCCGAGGATTTGGGCTTCGAGTCCATCTGGTACCACGAGCACCCGATTTTGCCGGTAAAAAGCGAAAGCCCTTTCCCAGCTACCGGCGGCGAAATTCCGGATACGTACCGCCATTTCTCCGAGCCATACATATCCCTGGCCATGGCCTGCGCCGTCACCACCAAGATCAAGCTGGCCACCGGCATCACCTTGATCACAGAGCGCAATCCGTTGATCCTGGCCAAAATGATTGCCGTGCTCGACCAGCACAGTAACGGCAGGTTTATCTTCGGCATCGGCACAGGCTGGAACAGGGAGGAGACCACCATGATGGGTGGCGACTTCGACCACCGTTGGACCCAAGCCCGGGAAGCTGTTTCGGCATTGAAAGAACTATGGACCAAGGGCGAAGCCGAATTTCACGGTCGCTACTACGATTTCCCACCCGTGTATTGCTATCCCAAACCGGCTCAGGATCCACACCCTCCGATATTGCTGGGGGGCAACGCTCCCAATGTGCTGCAAAGGGTTGCCAGGTGGGGCGACGGCTGGCTGCCAAGCCGGGTCACTCCTGGCCAAGTTGAAGACGGACGGAAGGTTCTCGAAACCTTGGCCGCCGAGAGAGGCAGGGACCCGGCGTCGCTATCCATATCGGTCTTCGGCCAGCCCACCGATACCACCAGAGACCAAGTGGACGCCTTCTTAAACGCTGGAGCGGACCGTGTTTCGGTTTGGCCCGCTCATTGCGATACGGAAAAAGAGATGGGCGACCAACTGGAGAAGATGGCTGAGGCACTAATTAGGTAAACGACACAGCCGCTGCAGGCGGCTTTCCGGCGGGGATTTAGGACAGGTTGCGTCGCCTCAGTTTATGTGAGGCGACGCAACCTGTCCTTTTTAACGTGGCACGTCCAGCGAAAACCGAGGAGGAAGGGGACCAGACGCTAACCGCACCTGGTATCTCCACCTACTCTAGTGTTGCATAAGTCCCCGGTTGCACAGGCGTGCTGAGTATTTAGTCAAATATCGTCGGAAGCAATGCTAATCCCCAAGGCTGGTAATCAGCACCCACATGGGACGGTTGCCCACGGAATAGGTCTCCATCGGGGTTAGTGCTCCCGTGTCTCCATTGATACCGTAAGAGGCCAAACGGCCCGAAGCCGAGCCTGCGGCGAAGACGAATTTGCCCTGCGGGTCCAAGCTGAAAGCGCTGGGCACCGATTCGGTCGAAACCTGTCCTAACGCCGTCAAGCTACCCGTGGCGGCGTCTACGGAGAAGCCAGCGATGCTGTTGTGGCCCCGATTGGGAACATACAGGAACTTGCCGGTAGCAGTGATTTGGATTTGCGAGCAGGTGTTCCGTTCGGCGTAACCCCCGGGCAGGGTGGATGTAGTCTGAAAAGCCGAAAGCGTTCCCGTCGATGTGTCCAACCGATAGGCGGTCACGCTGCTGCCCTGTTCGTCGGAAAAGTAGACCACGTCCAGAGTCGGATGAAAGCAGAAGTGGCGGGGACCGAGAAACCCTTGCTGCTGTACTTGCGGCGGTGAGTTGGGGGTGAGACGGCCCGTGTTTTCGTCGAACTTGAACTGGTAGATCACGTTTGGACCAGGCGCGTCCTTAACCGGCTCTAGGACATTGTCGCTCAAGCGAGCGATGTGGGGCACGAAAGCGAACTTATTTGACCGGTCGGTTTGCATAGCGTGGGCGCCAACGTCCGTCGCCAGCCATTCGGTTGGTGGACCTCCCAAGGCACCGTCCTCCCCGATGGGGTGTACCGCCGCATATCCGTCTTGATAATAAGAAGATAGCAAATACTTACCCTGGCGGTCGGTGGACAAAAAGGCAGCAGCTCCATCGGGCGTTACCGTCCCGTTACGGGTGAGCCCACCGTTGGCTTGGTCAATCCGCCAACTGGAAAGCTCCGGGGCGCTGCGGTGCCCTGCGTAGAGAACGTTTCGGTCCGGGCTTATAGCCAGCAAAGAAGGTCCACCGGGTACAGGCACTTCGGCCTCGGGTGTCAGCTTGCCGGTGCCACCGTCCATGGTGAGTACCGAAATCTTGTCATCGTCCTGCACCGCAACGAACATATAGTACGGCATCCTTAGACCTCCACAGCGAGTAGATTTTGATTTCTAGGCACCAGATATCGTGGTCTTCTCAGGCCCCGATATTATACCTATTTCCAGCGAGGGAGTGAGTATAAACCTTGTGACATCTCGCCTCACTCTACTGGCGTTTGGATACCGGTACGAAATGAAATGTGGAAGGGTGCGCCGAAATTATCGGCGCACCCTTCCAGTTCAAGTCCCGCACTTGCTTCGTTGCCGGATATCTTAACCCGGCAGTTGGTGGCTCCCCGCTTATTTCAAGTTTCGGTTAGAAGGGCGCCACCCGCTAGTTACCAGCCTGGTTCCCCGTCCCCCTGTTCGACTCCTTACCCGATACGGTGGATTGGAAATTTTCACGAAACCTTCTCGGGGAGCAAGGGCCCATCAAGAGACTTACCAAGCTAGGCGCTAACCCAACCCTCAAAAAGAGTTAAGTATTGTGAATTTACAGAGGTTGACCGAGCACGACTCGTATGGGAGACTGGCGCAAATCGTTTGGATCACACCGTTTTCACACTAAAATTACCGGTTCGTTGTGAATCCGGAACGTAAGTCAAAGGTCTACGACTTTGAATTAGACAGGAGGAAAAGATGCGCTCGTTAGTACGCCCCTGGCCATTGCTGGGAATATTTGTCGTATTGGCTCTAATTGGGGGGTGGCATTGGAGCTACCGTTAGCGCCCACGGACCCGACGACCCGAACACCATTCACTCTTGAGTGAAGAAAAATGGTGACGTCAGCATACTTCTTGACGACGGGAAGAAACACAAGGACCAAGAATGTAAAAAGAAGGATACTCAGCTTGACTGGAGTGTCCTAGATACCAATCTGAGCCCCGGCGATGTAGTCGCCGCAGTGGAGAACGGACCCATTAACCTGGATGCTTCGACCACAATAGGCGGTGCCACCATCTCCACTGGATTGCACACTACTGACACCAATTTGAACGAGGGTGAGGTAGAAGCCTTCGTGACCAATGGTATCGGTACGATCAGCGGGGACGTTGGTGTCATTGGCAGCATCACAGCGGGACAAACGCTGCTCGTGGGGACCAGTATCTCTGCGGGTACCGAAGGTGGTGAAATCACGCTGGCTCACGGAACCAGCGATCCCTCAGACACATGGCATATAGATAGAGTTGGCATTGGCGACGCTAGTCGCCTCAGAGTGTTTCGACCGGGCAACGAGATATTGTCCGTATTGGTGAGCACCGTCACCTCTCCAGTAAACAAGCTGGATGTTAACGGAGTAATCAGAGGTCAATCGTTAGCGGGAGTAGGAGGTGTATTAATAGTCGGCGACGATTCTACGATTGTCGATGTTAATGCGGCGAATACCATGGGCTTATATGGAAATCAAAACCCAGCGTTGGGCAATCTTAGGCTTGGATCCAATGGGCCGACCATTTATGGAAAAGACGGCAACTTGGGCATCGGGGAATCGAATCCGGTGTACGGGCTTGATATTAACGGAGTAATCAGAGGGCAATCGGGAACAGGAGTTGGAGATGTATTAATAGTCGGCGACGATTCTAAGATTGTCGATGTTAATGCTGCGAATACCATGGGCTTATATGGGAATCAAAACCCAGCGTTGGGCAATCTTAGGCTTGGAACCAGTGGGTCGACCATTTATGGAAAATACGGCAACTTGGGCATCGGGGCGTCGGACCCACAAGCTACCCTGGATATCGCGGGCAACGTGGCAATCAATGGTAGCCCGGTGATCGACGCCGCAGGCAAGTGGGTAGGCGATCCTTCGGGTCTGATAGGGCCCCGCCGGGACCAACGGCACCAATGGGACCAACGACGAGTTCTTGGGTGGATGGCGCAGGAATCGTCACTACAACCGACAATGTGGGCATTAGGACACTTACTCCCGGACATCGATTGACAGTAGCAACTAATGTAAATGATCGAGGCATTCAGTTGCAGGGAGCGACCACCGGTGTGTCTCCTGTTTTCAAAATAGCGGACTCTGCCGGAACGGTAAAAGCACGAGTGGGTATCGCTGGAAACGCCGGAGCGCTGGCAGCAGGCTCTGATGCCAATGACTTGGTAATCCGTTCGGAATCGGGCGCAATTCTCTTCACTGATGATGGCGGCGCGACCACGACACTGACGGTGAAGAGCCTCAACACCACCGACCCGAGGGTCGGTATCGGGACGACGGATCCGAAAAAGATGTTACATATAAAGGGCGCCGGATCAGAAATGGTATTCGAAAAAAGTTTCACCAACACCTGGAGGATCGGACCGGTTAGCGGTGGGTTTGTGTTTGATGCTACGGATGGAAATATCAGCAGCCCGTTTAGGGCTTTTGCGATACAACGAAGTGGCCAAATAGAGGCAAAAGGGGCTATCGTCCACACTTCCGATGCTCGGCTCAAGACTGATATCGAGACCATCCCTCAAGCATTGGACAAGTCCTGAATTTACGAGGCGTACAATACCAATGGGACGCCGAGGACATGGCCCAGGGACTCCAACTGGGTTTCATCGCTCAAGAAGTGGAGCAGGTTATTCCAGAGGTAGTGTCCGAGAACGCCGAAGGTTACTGGGGCATTGCCTACAGTCCCATCATCGCTCTTTTGACCGAGGCGATCAAAGATTAGCAGACCATGATCCAACAGCTAGAGACGCGTCTTGATGAAATAACCCAAGAACTGGTTCGGGTCAACGCCCGATAAATCATCATCGAACGTGTACCTCTAGATCAGCGTGATAGTGTACAAGCATTCCTTAGAAGCGCATATGGCAAGAGATCGGCCCAGCGTTACCGCTTGATGCTGGGGCGCTAGATATCCCAGGACACAAAGAACCGGGAGGTTTGACCTCCCGGTTCTGTTATTTGGAGTATTCTAGATCGACCCCGCCACCCCCACTTTGCCAACTAACCAGAATAAATCCATTCATAATTTGCAGCCTCGGGTCCCGGCTAGTATTGCACACAAGCTCCGAACGCAAAGAATTAAAATGTGATCTCTACCCCATTTTGCATGATTGGTCTGGAGGCACAGATAGACAATCCTCTCGTCCTGACGGTATCATCCCAACATATTTCACAGGCTTGACGCGCCATATATATCGTCAGCGTGGGTCACGTGATTGCGCTTGCAATTCGTAGCCAACGCCGCTAACGTGTCAATTTCTTCTTAATCGCTATTTCCCGGGATTCCTATGCCGGACACAGAAAGTCCCAACCACATTCTTCAGATCACCGACTTGGTGACGGGCAGAAGGTATGCCCTCCGCCTAGACCCGCAGGACGTCCGGTTGCCTTGGGAACGAATGCTGGAGAAATACCTCAAGAACCCACCCATTGCACAGTTGTCCGAACAGCGTCGGATTACCGCTGAGTCGTTACAGAACTTGTTGGCTATACAGGACTTGGTCTACGTGAGCGACGACAACGGTCGCCTGCACGACATGTTCACCGGCACCACCGCCAGACAGCAAGGCCAAACTTTAGCGCCTGGGGTAGTCCCTGTTACCGGATTGGAGCTTGCCGGCGATACGGAAGTCTCGGTGGTTGACCTGACAATAGACCGGATGAACGTCAGTTACGCTCGCAACTGGGTGGGCTTCCATAAAAGCAGGTGGAAAAAGAACGAGACTGCGTTTGTAGGGTTTGTTAGATCAGCACTGGAACGGGACCATAGCCCCGCCGAAGCCGACTCGATACTCGAACAAAACTCTCTAGACGCCAAACTTTCTCTCCTTCAAGCATTGGCCAAACGCATCTGGGAAGCCGATTTCGAGAGCTACTCCCGGTTTACGGGGCAGAAGCTGATATTCAAGTCCGGCGACGAAACCGTACGTAACATCATGGACGGCGGCGGTGGGGTCTGCTCGGAAAAGGTCCAAGCCCTAAAGTTTCTCACCGACAATCTGGGGTACGAGTCGGAGTATCTGCTGGCGGGACCCAACGCTCATCGGCCAATCCCGGAAGAGAAATTGCGGGAGCTTCTGAGCACCTTCGACTTCGAATTTTCTAAACGGTACATGCGTTACTGGCAGCACATGGCGCTCTTGTACCATGTGGAAGGCCGGGAAATCCTGGTAGATGCGACCCACGGGAATATACCCTTCTTGTTCCTGATTGGGGATGAGACTAAGCTACTGGGTGAATACCCAGGAAAAGAACCTCTGGCGGTCAGAATGTCCCTCCACGAGGAGGCATTTTATTACCACCGGGTTTCTCAGGACATTCCGGAGAACTTGCTTTTCGCATTGGAGGGCTGGATTCCCGAGGCGGATCTAATACAGGTTTTTGAAAACGAGTTAGGGCTCTTTATATCCGAGGGATATTTCGTCACGGCGATTCCTTACAAAACCCAAAGCGGGTTTCGGCGCGTGGAGCGACAATACAAGACAGCCTGTGAGAAAGTTGGCATGCAATACGCCATCAGCGAAGGGTGGGACCTAGACTCCGAGATCGGAGGTCAGTTTGCCGAGAAACACCCCTTTGCCAGCAACCAGGTCCTGGCTTCGCACCAGCACCTGCTATCCCGGTACAACGAAAGGGAAGGCCCTGGCCATCAAGCCGGATTAGTGTTAATCAAGTTGGGGGCATAAAACGCTTGAGCGGGCGCCACAGAGCCAATGGTGAGCGGACCAGAACATGTTGAGTCAACTTAGAGCACTCATGACCCGGGCCCGTCGCAAGAAGAGGGTCGGCTCTACAATGGTCGTTGCCGCTCTCCTCATCAGCATCATCGGCAACGCCATGACTTTTTACCTATTCGAGCGTGGGATGCGTCCGGAATTATCCATTGGGGACAGTTTTTGGTACAGTGTGGTATCAATCACAACCATTGGATACGGTGACCTTTCCGCTACCACGATAGGGTCCAGAATCGGGACCGTGGTTTTTATTACGGTGTTGGGCCTCACTGCATTCACCGCTTGGGCTGGCTTGATAATCAATTGGCTGATTGATTTACAGCAGAAGGAGCGGACCGGCAGGGGGAGTATATTTGTGAAAGAACATATATTGATTATCAATTACCCCAGCGAAGCCCGGGTCCGCCACATAATCGACGAGTTCACGTCGGACTCGGCCCACAAAGATGACGACATTGCGATTGTGACCGACCGCATCGAGTCTTTGCCGTTCTCTGATCCCAATATCTACTTCGTCCACGGCTCGCCCTTGGAAACGGAAACCTATGACCGGGCGGCGGTGGCCACCGCCCATAAAGCAATTATCCTGAGCACGGGTTACGACGACCCCAACAGTGACAGCATCGCTGCGTCGGCAGTGTCCGTGCTGCACCGCCTGAATCCCCGAATATTGGCCACGGCCGAGTGTGTCAACCCTAGGCACGCGGTGCTATTTGAAGGTATGGACAACGTGTCGCTGGTATTTCCGTTGCAGATGGCCAACAACCTTCTGGTCCAAGAGTCTCAAGACCCGGGGGTAAGCCTGCTGGCCCAAGCAATCACCAGCAATCAAATGGAAGGCACCCTGTTGAGCACCCGTTTGGAATCAGTGCCCGACGGTCATACATCCTATCCGGACATCGCCAAGCGGATGCTTGATCGGGATATTAACCTAGTGGGTATCGTGCGCAACGGGTCCGTGCTGCTCCGGTTCACTGCGTTGTTCCCAGCCAAAGACGACGTGTTAGTCTACATCAGTCCTACCCGACTTAAATGGACGGACATACAAGCGTCCCTGATTTCATGACCTGCTCCGTCCTAACTGGAAAACCCATAGCTTCGACAGGCTTATAAGGTGAGAGGCAACCTGAGAATGCTAAGTAGCTGTCCTTTGGATCAATCTACGGTGGATCAATCTAAGGCCGGTCAAAATGCCGGTGGTTAAGATGCCCGATTTGGGTTGGCTACATGGCTTTCCCCACGCTGCGGATGCTAGTAACGGAGCAGACCTGCGGTTGGGGAGAACCACCGTTAAAGATATCCGCAAGCAGAAAGTAGCGTCCTGTTCCGATGCTGAACTGCGAGATACCCTAACCCGGCTGGCCCGCGAGGCTGAAGGCAGAGCCTGTGAACACGCTCTGGCCGAAGTGTTCGCTGTCGTCGACGAAGCCATAAGCAGGCGACTGGGGGCATGGCGATTATTCGACAGAGCCCAATTATTCAAAAACCCCTTGCAGAAGCCGACCTTTGAGTCCTTTCACGAAATGGCTGACCCTATATCCGGCAGCCCCGATTATGAGCGGGCCATGGACGTGTGGGAGGGTAGTGGGAAAACCTGCTGGGAAAGCTTCGAAAACGCCGTCGCCCCAATTTTGTTCCGCCATGGCTTGACTACCGCCGAGACAATCTTGGTGGGCACGATTCTGTTCGTTAACAAAAGAAGCCAAGTCGAATACACTGCCGACATCCTCCTTCCTGGCAGTTTTTATCAGACCCTCAGCACGCAAGATACTGACGGAGTTTTGATTTTTCAGGCGACCGATGAGCAGATTTTAGCAGGCATATTGTTGTATCAAGGCAAGATTGTGGAGATGAACGCTGGCGAGGGCAAAACAGTCGCTGCGGCCTTTCCCGCCGTGCTCCACGCAGTTCACGGAAGACCGGTACACATAATCACCGCCAACGATTACCTGGCCAGCAGAGACGCCGAATGGCTTTCCCCCGTCTTCGAGTCCCTCGGCATCAGCGTGAGCGCAGTATTGGAGTTCATGGAGGACCCGGAGCGCCGCGTATCCTACGGGAAGAATATCGTTTACGGTGCACTGCGGGAGTTCGGTTTCGACTTCATGCGGGACAACCTCAAGCTGTCTGCCTCAGAAGTCGTGCAAAGAATCTTGGACGTGGCCATCGTCGACGAGGCGGACCACGCAATGATCGATGAAGCCAACATACCTCTAATTATCGCCGGCGGCACGGGAGCCACCCTTAGAATTCCCGCCAAGCTACACACTGCTATTGAGCAGATGGTTAATCTACAGCGCAGCGTTGTCTCTAACTTTGAACAAGAGTTGGAACAAGAGTTGGAGCGGGATCGACCCCGAAAGCCCTACCTTCTGCTCTTAGGCAAGCTGTATCTGGCAGAGCCTGAAAGCGATCTTCTGCGCCGAGAGTTCGCAACCGACCCCAAACTGTTGAAACGGGTGCTGCGGACGATCACGGCAGAACGCATTGACCAAGAATACGAGAACATGACCCGCGACCTGTATTACTGGATTGACGATAAGGGCCAGTCCTTATGTTTAACCGAGAAGGGCCAGGATTTCGTGGAGTCCTGCCTGGGTCATTTGTTCGATGACCTGACGTTACAGGAAGAAATAAGTAGTATAGAGGCCAATACCGGCTTGCCCTTGGCGCAGCGCCGAAAGGAAGTCAACAAGCTCCAACGGCAACTGGCCCGGAGACAGGACCGAATGCAACAGGTGGTCCGGATGCTGTGGGCCTACGTCCTGCTCAAGAAAAACGTCGATTACCTGGTGAGGGATGACCAGGTTGTACTGCTGGACAAGTACACCGGCAGAGGGCGGCCCGACACTCGTTTCCACTACGGACTTCAGGCCGCTCTGGAAGTAAAGGAAGGCGTGCCGGTGCAGCCCGAGAACGAGGTTCTGGGCCGAATTTCCGTCCGGGGCTTCCTCTCTCAATATAACGAAGTTTCCGGCATGACCGGCACTGCCATGTCCTCTAAAGACGAGTTTGGGCGGTCCTACGGCTTGGATGTCGTCCCAGTGCCGCCCAACAAGCGCCTCGAACGCACCGACCTTGCGCCCCGGCTCTATTCCAGCAATGACGACAAGCTTCAGGCCATCATCGACGAGATACGGTCCTGTCATCAGGTGGGTAGACCCGTGTTAATTGGCACCCACTCGATAGACGAATGTGACGCCATCTCCTTACTATTGACGAGCGACGGCATTGAGCACAGCCTGCTTAACGCCGCAAACGACATGGAGGAGGAGCTGGTCATCAAACAGGCTGGTCGATTGGGGGCTGTCACGGTGGCCACGGACATGGCGGGAAGGGGTTCGGACATTATCTTAGAGCCTGGATTGGACCGCCAAATCGCCGAGAATTACGCAGCCTCGGTGGCCAGGCTGCTAGCGCAAGGTGTTGGGCAAGTAACCCTGGCGTGCCCGACTGAAAATGCGGCTGATTTCTTGCTGCCAGCCATTGTTGCTGAAATGCCTCAATGTTCCGTTGCCACGACCCGGCGAGTCGACAGTGTCGACGTGATTGTGTCGGCTAACATTATTATGTCGGCTGCCAATGGAAGCACACCAGGCAGCACAGTATTTATGGAGTTCGGCCTTGGTCTTTATGTGATCGGGACGGAAAGCAGCGATACCGCAAGGGTCGATCAGCAACTCAAGGGTCGGAGCGGCAGGCAGGGCGCTTTCGGCGTTTCCCGGTTCTTCTTGTCTTCAGAAAACGGGCTCTTTAAATTTCATGGCGATGCCTCCCCTGCTTCCTCGAAGTTGGTGGACGCAAAATCCGACTCGGCAGGACGTCCTTTCTGGGAAGGGGCGCCGTTAACACGCCACCTGGAGAAAATACGAACAGGCGCTGAAAAGGATGCCGAAGCCAGACGGGCGCTGGTAGAAGAATACACCCGTGTTTTCGAGGCCCAATCGTTTACTTACTACCGCACACGCAAAGACATTCTTCGGATAGAAGACTTCCCGGCATTTAGGGCAAGCTTGGTAACCCCAATGGCTACCCAAATGGTCCAGAAATATTTTCCGGGACTTCTAGTCGACGACTACCAACGCCAGTTCACCGGTCTCTGCGAGGAGTTGGCCCTAGACTACAAGTTGGACGGTTCCGAACTATGGGGGAGCGACCTTAGCTTGCTGGGATACGAAATCGCCTTTTTAGTAGAGTCAAGTTTGGAAAGGGCCCGGATGCGTTTTACCGGCGATGAGTATGGCAAACTTGGGAAGCTGCTGTACCTGCAGACTAGTGACGAGCTATGGAGGGACCACATTTCCCACATTCAAAGCTTGATACTGAGCGCCCAATTGTGCGGCCACAACGGTAGAGGCGACGTAGCAACTTATACGCTGACCAGCTTTGATTCCTACGAAGAGTTTCAAAATCGGATCATGGACTCGTTTCTGCCAAAATTGATAGCGTTTCCCAGCGGCTTGACCGAGCAGGGGGAAACTAAGGTTATTGAACTTTCGGTTGAACTTTCCGGTGAAGTACTTCAGATTCTGGCGTGACAACAGGTGAGACGCTAGGACCCGCACCGGATTCCCAAAGAGGGGTATAAACCATGGTCAAAAGAAAAAGAATGGGGATGTCGCTGCTTCTGGGCGCTGGCATGATCGTGGCCGGCCCGGTAATAGCCGGTTGCAGTTCCGGATCAAGCGTGAGCGCTGCGGAATGGGCTGCCACCGAAGGGGCAATTGGCAGAATAAACATGGATGCGGTCAAAGACGCCTTTGAGAAATCAAAGACCATTGAAGAATTCGAAAAGAGGTTGAACGAGATTTATGAAGGAGACCGCATTGTACTCGTACGGGCCAAGGAGGAAGGATCCGTTCGGACTATAGAGGCTTTCGAAGACCTTAATGGCGACGGCGATATGGACCCTGCACAAGACGATTTATTGTTTACCATCACAAATGAAAATGACTCTAACAACCTTCAGGGACACGGGTCAAATAGGCATTACAGCAGCTTCGGCGGCGGTGGAAACTTCCTGTTTACATACCTCATATTCTCTTCCCTCACTCGGGGCGGATATGGCTACTTCACGCCGCGCTCCCGTGTGGGGCAGATGCAGACGCAAAGGAATAATTATAGGAACTCATCAGCCTATGCTGGCGGGTCCAGTGGAGGGGGCGGCCAGGTCAAAAGCAACTCCGATTACTACAGCAGGCAAAAGGCGACCAACGGCACTGCTTATAATAGCGCCGGTCGCCAGTTGAGTTCATCGAGGCAAAGCTATATAGGTACACAGCGGGCCAGCGGAGCGTTTAGAACCAGCAACACTGGTGTTAGGTCCGGTTTTGGCAAGTTCTCATCAGCTGGCCGTAGTGGCGGCAGAGGCGGGGGCGCAAGTGGTGGCGGCGGCGCACAGGTTATTTTGAGGCGCGGGCGATGGTAACCATTCTTGCCCGTAAGCAGTGAGTATTGAGCTATGCACGCTGGCGACTCTAAATACAGGAAGGAAATGGCGGATTTCTCTATCGAATACGATCCTCCTAAATCCTACTACATAAAGCATCGTCCTTTTATTTTCCAAGTTTCCCTAGGCGATATGAACCTCGAAGACGCATTTTGGGTGGAACTATCGCCTGA
The DNA here is from genome assembly GCA_963665155.2 of Dehalococcoidia bacterium. GTDB lineage: Bacteria > Chloroflexota > Dehalococcoidia > Lucifugimonadales > UBA3495 > UBA1141. Next base: position 2,270,851 of record OY761986.2, read on the forward strand.
ATACGTTAGGTCGAACCTCGGCGATTTCCTGGACTCCGTTTTCTCCGGCGACAGGAAACAGCAATCAAAAGTCCACAAAATGCTCGACGTTAAAGAGAACCCTGACCTTCCCGACATGTATGCCGAGTTGCTGGAAATATTTGCCGAATGGCGAAGCGGTAAATGTGCGCTACAGTTTTTCATCAACCAGGGTCCGGAAATCAAGCTGAGCGATCGCTTGGACGACCATCTGAGCATAATTCAGTCGGCGGCGCACCGGATAGACGAGACGCCATTATTGGACTTGGTGGTAGATCAGAACCTAGAGGTGTTGGACTACCTGCTTACTGCTGGCTACTTTGACGATAAAGGGCCAATGATAGATTTCATGCAGGCCAACATGCTTATGTACTTTCTCGACAAACACGAATACAAACTTCCGTCAGAACCAATAGCGGAGATAGACCAAAAACTGCTGCCCATCGCCAAGAAGCTTCGGTCGGTGAACCTCATTGCGCCATCGGACTTGGATGGTACTTTCGCCATAACCGAGGATGGCAAACAGGCAATCGGGAGAGCGATTGACGAGACGGAATCATATATAGACCAATATGACGTGTTCAAAGACGTCTTCTACGACCCCGACAGCGGGGCGCTGGAGTTTGACACCGGCAGCGGAAGGGACCTGAGGGTGCAAATTTACGAGGCCGAAGACCTGGATCCGGTGCGGATTGTATTTCTACTTCGTCTATACGATTCGACATTCGATGAAACACTGCCGACATGGCGGGAATCAATTCATTCCGAGGACTTTTTCGGTGAGATCTTAAGTCCCATAATCAATGCGGATCGGGTGGACGAAGAAGTGATTGAAATGATCCTTGAATCCGGATACAGCATTAATGAGGAACGTTTCGAGGCGTCAAAAGGGGAGGAGTCGCAGGATGATTTGCTCAGGCGAATAAGAGAAGAGTGATGAAGATGGTCATATCGCAAAGAACAGTATCAACGCCGAGCTAATCACCACCGAACTTTCGATGTAGGCGACCCCCAAGTTGCGATCTACGCTCACGGATTGCGTAGTAGAAACGGTGGGAAGAAGCAACTTGTCAATCATCAATCGCATAACGTATAAGAGCCCAAAACCGATCACTCCAAAAACTAGGAAGGACGCGATTCCTGGGCTCCACCCATCGAAATCTCCGAACACAGCTTTAAATGTCACAATTCCGATGCCGATCAGGTTTCCACCCAAGGCGATGCCTACGGCTGTATTTTTGTTTTCGATCTCGGCGTGGATATCGAAAGATGTCGTCAATTGATAGAAGAGGGAGAAAACTACCAAGAGCACCAATCCCATCCCAAAGAACGCTGCCGCAGTGTCAGGTCCACCACCCTGCCCGGACACGGCTCCGGCAATCAGAAGCCCAGTGCCCACATACATGCCGAACTCTGCGGCTCCGCTACCGACGTTTTGGCCTTCAACCACTTCTTTTTCGATATCGAATCGGTATAGTATCAGCCGGTTCATCAAGATTCTGACCAGGTTCAGCGCGCCAATGCCAGCCAAGGAGTATAGAAATACTCGAAGGAGGTCTTCAGCATAGTCCCGGTCGAACCCCAACCCATCGACCGCAATTAGGGTCAAGGGCGTATACAATGCGCCGAGGAAAACTAGTATGACGCCAATAAAATAACCGCTCAGTCGCACCGCCACGGCAAGGTTATTCTTCTTGGCAACTTCATCGTCGATTTTGTAGGGGGTGATGAGATCTCTGGCGAACTTGGCGATCACGAGTATGATCAACCCCAGCCCAACGAATACCAACCCGCGGGGAAATGTTTCCAGCGTGTCGATAAACGCGTCAATCATTGCTTTCTCACTTGAACACCGGGCATTTAGGGATGGGGGGCGAACCAAAGCAGTGGGAGGGTTGATTCCAACCATCTTGCTAATCTATTTTAATGATATCGACCTACGAAGAGGTTTTTGCTATTGTAGGGGTTGCGTCAAAACAGGTCAATTGCATTCGCCTTAGATATCAGCGCCTTTCCAAAACCCGTTCGTCCTGAGCCAGTCGAAGAACCATTGCTCCATTTCTCAATGGTTCGGCAAGCTCACCACGAGCGTACGAAAAGTTTCCGCCGAGCATGAAGCGGCTCTGCCTAATATATTAAGAGATGGCGTTTAGCGGTCCCAAAGCCCCACGGATATTATTTTGTCACTTGGACTGAGGAACAATGAGTAGCGACCGCGATCAGGCAATTATCGCTCAAGCAACTATCGACGAATTGTCGTCGCTCAGTCTAAAGTTCGCCAAAATCGCAGGATCGATTGCCACGCCCGCCTTCGTCTACGAAGAAGAATTCATCACAAAGCGGTGTGAGCACCTGCGTCGCATTGCCGACAATACCAGATGTAGACTACTCTACACCCTTAAGGCGCTGACTTTACCGTGGGTACTGGAATTGATAAGCCCTCACGTTCAAGGTTTCTCGGCCAGTTCCCTGTTTGAAGCAATGACAGCGCGAAACGTGCTTTCACACAACGGGATCACACATAATGGGCGTACACACAACGGACTTGCGGGCCAAGGGACCGTCCATCTAACAACTCCCGGCTTGAGACCCGACGAGATAGGCAAGATTTCCGAGTATTGCGACTACCTCGCATTCAACTCGGTTTCCCAGTGGCTCCGCCATAAGGATGAACTATCGGGCAACGTGGAGATTGGACTGCGGGTCAATCCAGAGGTTTCCTTTCTGGACGATCCCCGCTACGACCCATGCCGGGCCTACTCCAAGTTGGGAGCGCCCATTGCATCCATAATAGAGGCGCTGGACGGCGGCACACTCGATACCCACGGAATCAGTGGCCTGCTCATTCACAACAATTGCAACGCTCCCGACTTCAAAGAGCTTCTGGTAACGGTACAATTGCTGGAGAGCCAACTGGGGCGCATCCTGGACAGCTCGCAATGGATCAACCTGGGCGGTGGGTACTTGTTCGATAAAGATAGCACTAACATAGAAGCCTTTCACGAAGCCGTGGAATCGCTGAGGTCCAAGCATGGTCTCGAGGTTTTCATCGAGCCCGGCTCGGCCTTTGTGCGGGACGCAGGTTTCCTGGTCTCCACGGTCCTTGATTTGGTGGAGAACGGCGGTAAAAAGATTGCGATTCTGGACACTTCCGTCAATCACTTACCAGAGTCCTTCGAGTATGACTGGCGGCCCGATATACTTGCAGACACCGAGGACGGCAGTTACCAATACATAATCGCCGGTTCCACATGTCTGGCGGGCGATGTTTTTGGAGAATATTCATTCATCCAGCCCTTGGAGGTTGGGGCCCAAGTGGTGATGTACGGCGTAGGCTCCTATAATCTGGTGAAAGCCCACACCTTTAACGGGCTCCCTTTACCGACTATCTATGCCCTCGGCGGGGATGGGAATATTACTGTGCTCCAGGAGTTCACCCTGGAAGACCAATCCCGAAAATGGGGGTTTTAAGCCAGTGCGTGTTTCGGAAATCGAATTTCAACTCCCCGTTCCTCCCGGCAATGGCAGCCTCCTCGATTGGCTTGCCCTTCGGACCGGGGAGCTACTGGCCGACGATGAGGCATTGGTGCGCCTTGTAATCACAGAATCGGACCGCACCGGGTACAAGTGCGAAGCCACCACAATCCACGAAAGCCACGAAAGCCACGATGCCCACCGCCTCCCGCCCGGATTAACAACGGCATTCCGCAAGAGGAGGTCGGAAAACACCTCGCAATTTAATGTCGCAATGTTGATACCGACGGGGATTGGCGCCGAAATCGGTGGTCACGCCGGGGATGCGACGCCGGTGGCTCAATTACTGGCTTCAGTCTGCGATACTCTGATCCTTCACCCCAATGTTGTAAACGCATCAGATATTAACGAGATGCCCCCGAATGCCCTGTACGTGGAAGGAAGTGTGCTGTGCCGCTTGATGATGGGCACAATCGGGTTGCAGCCGGTACGCGCAAACCGGGTGTTGGCGCTGCTTCACCCTCATTCCGACCGGATATTCTCGGACTTGGCAATCAATGCGATTAACGCCGCCCGCTCCTCCTATGGACTGATATGCCCAAAGATTGTTGAAATGGAACGACCTTTGGTGATGAGCCCCAACTACACCAAGTCCGCAAGGGCTGCGGGCCAAGTTGAGGGATTTGAGAATCTATTCGAATTGCTAGACGAATACCGTGGGGACTACGACGCAGTAGCCATATCGTCGGTGATTTCAACTCCCCTCCATTACTACGGCGATTATTTCTTTAGCGATGGCAGCATGGTCAACCCTTGGGGCGGGGTCGAATCGATGCTTACCCACACAATTTCCAGCCTGTATAACCTACCCTCGGCCCACGCCCCAATGCTGGAATCCCAAGAAATATTGGACATAGAAACCGGAATTGTCGATCCCCGGATGGCCGCTGAGGTAATTTCGGTCAGTTTCTTGCAATGCGTGCTTAAGGGACTCCAAAAAAGCCCTAAAATTGTTACCGACGAAGATGCCATGCGCGAGCCCGGCGTGCTCACCGCTCGGGATGTATCCTGCCTGGTTATTCCCGACGAGTGCCTGGGCCTGCCCACCCTTGCCGCACTGGAACAAGGCATCCCGGTCATAGCTGTCCGGGAAAATGCCAATTTAATGAAAAACGACCTCACCGCACTGCCGTGGGCAAACACGCAACTGCGCATTGTTGACAACTATTGGGAGGCGGCTGGCGTGTTGGCAGCCCTGAAGGCTGGGATAGACCCCGTAGCGGTCCGTCGGCCTTTCCCGGGCCTAGGCTTAAACAAAACCGACCGAGAGTTGGGCAAATCAAACGTCAATGCCGAGATTCCCGAGTTTCTGGCCACCTGAGGCCGAACTCGAGACCAGACCCAATGATAGTGTGTCTAAGGGCTGGCCTGAGCGCTAGGTGGAATTACAATGAATCGCCACTTGGCATTGTTCGACTCGTTTTTGGCTCTACGCCAGCCCCCACATTAGCCTAAGATTAGGCCGGATTGCTTGAGAGGCCCTAAGATGCCGAGCCGAGAGGAAGTCCGAATACTCATGGGCGATGAGAACATCGGGCGCATACTCGTCCAGTTCGTGGACCTCAACGGCTCACCAAGAACTCAGATGGTCCCTGCGGCCCAGTTTGACAGGGTTATCGATGTAGGAATTACGGTTCACCTGGGTTCTTTGCCGGGCCTTGGACAAAATGGACGGGGTGGCTCTGTGACGGCCCGCATCGACCTAGACAGCTATACACCTGTCCCTTGGGCTCGAGACGCCCGCCACAACGGTTCATCTACAGGCACAGCCCGTTTCGCCAGTGATTTGTTTTTTGACGGGCACCCCCATCCCCTCTGCCCCCGCCAGAATCTCAAGCGCATCCTGGCGTGTCTAAGAGAAGATGGCTACGTGTTCAACGCTGGAATCGAGCCTGAACATTTTCTCGTAACCAAGAAGCCGAACGGTTCCATAGTCGAGTGGGACCCGGTTGGCGCGGACCGTCTGCGCTACCCTTGCTACGACTTCAAGGCCACCGCCAGTGCGACCGGCTACCTCCGCGATATGATGGACGCCATGGACCGTCTCGGTTGGGAGCCCTACCAGTGCGACCACGAAGACGCCAACGGTCAATTCGAAATTAACTTCGCTTACTCCGATGCCTTGACCACCGCTGACCGATACACATTCTTTAAGATGCTGACCCGCCAATACGCGAGAAAGTACGGCGCCATTGCCACCCACATGGCCAACCCCTTCGAAGACCGAGTGGGCAACGGTGGGCACGTTCATTATCACCTGGCCAACGCTAACACCGGTGAAAACTTGTTTGTCGATCCAAACGACCTCCGCGGGTTGGGCTTGTCGCAACTGGCCTACTATTTCATTGGAGGAATTTTTGCCCACGCTCCCGCACTGTGTACGGTCATGTCGCCCACCGTCAATTGCTACAAGCGCCTGCAGGTGGGTCCAGCCTTAATTGACCCCAACTCGGAGTTCGTGTGGACGCCCGCCTTCGTTTCCTATGGTGACAACAACCGGACCCAGATGATTCGCACTGCCGGGCCGGGCAACCTCGAAGAACGCAGCATGTCGTCAGCCTGTAACCCCTATCTGGCCCTCGCAGCCTACGTTACGGCAGGGATGGATGGAATACGCAGAAAGCTGGACCCGGGCGAACCCTATCTGGGCAACTTGTATAGCCTGGGCTTTGAGGAAATTCGCCGGCGTGGCATACGGCTGCTGCCCCAGACTTTAGAGGAGTCGCTAGCCGAGTTGAAGCAAGACCGTTTGGTGCAGGAATCGCTGGGGTCGATTTACGAACAGTTCTTGGCAGAGAAAGAAGCAGAGTGGCAAGATTATCATCGCCAGGTCACCCGGTGGGAGATCGAGCGCTACCTCACATTATTCTGAGCCAAGCAGGTCGGCGAATGCCGAGTCATCTGCTAACGGTGGCCTGGAATCCCGCCTCCCGCAAAAGGCTTAGCTCCGGGATTGTTACAAATTAGTTTAGTGGTCGTGTTGCTGATAGATTACAATAATAATGGGCACCTATAAAGGGCGCCGGCAAGCTTGAAAGCATGGTGGAACACGATCCAAAGAATCTGCTCAGGAAATGTCAAAAACTCCTGTCATGGTCAATAGACCGCATCGGATAATTTCTCAATACTTATAGCCAAACTGTTTGCAATTCTTACTAAACTGGGCGCAATTCGGAAAACATAATAAATATTCGGATATGGTACGGATAAAAGTATTAAATTAGTATTGGATTAAGCCATTGCTTCGGGTGGCGTAGGGGTTTTTTGCGACGATTCGCAAGATGCCTGGTGGTGCCCCTAATACAATAGGATAGGCACTTCCCGCTCATATGGCATTAGTGAAAATTGGTTTCCCGGGACTAGGTGCCCGCCTCAAATACTCCAGACTCGCCGTCGGCGTAAGTCAGGAAGCAACTGCGAAATTGGTAGGCGTGTCCCGAATGACGGTGCATCGGTGGGAACGCGGCGAACGGACCATTTCGGAAGACCATTTGAGGCATTTAAGCCGTATTTACGGGCAAACCATAGAATGGTTCCTCACCCTCGACGAAGGCGATCTTGAAAACACCGATGCCGTGTCAGAAACAGCACGGCGCGTTTACCGGCGTGTCTCGCAATGTCCCGAACGTCATCAGGCGATAGCCGAGCTTTTGATAAATAGCGTCCTTACTGGGATAGAGGCAGTTGGCAATCCGGCGCGAAATTCGTGATGATTCTTAAATATTTCTTTTAATTTGCAGCCGGTGATAATACACTGCGACCCCATGGCCAATAGCCGATTTCAACCCAAGAAGTTAACTGCAGAAACGGCGGTGGGCCGGTTGACCCCTGCATTGATCCGGAAAATGGAACATCAAAGCTCCATGAATTGCGCTTAAGCTTCGCCTCGCCGCCGATGCGCCGATATCAGTTCTGCCCATAGACGTGACGTACCCCTGCGGATCACATCGCTGTGTGGTAGATAATTCGAATCAACCGCTAGACCTCTGTAACGGCAACCACACCGACAAAATAACCCAAAGCCACTCCACCTCAAATCCCAAACAGTTTTTTCTCTGCTAGATTAACCGGGTGTTTCCATCGCGATGCCAGGGATTTCCAATTTCCACGCAGACTCCAGTCGCATAGTTTATTTAGAGTACCGTCGGCAAAACCGAAAAACAAAAGGCCCTCGGCGTAAGCCGAAGGCCTTTTTCGTGCCTAAAATTGGCAGGAGCGGGAGGATTCGAACCCCCGACCACTGGTTTTGGAGACCAGCGCTCTGGCCAGACTGAGCTACGCTCCTGTGTTGGTACCCCTGGAGGGACTCGAACCCCCGACGCGCGACTTAGGACGCCGCCGCTCTATCCTCTGAGCTACAGGGGCATCTGGTCGAACCCTCGGCGGAGAACACCCTACGTCATTCTACCATATCCGATGCACTACGCACCCTGTCGCATGGTCTAGCCCAACTCGCCGAAGCCCTAGACAGTGGCACAGACTCGGGTCTTGGCCTTATGCCACTTCTCACCGCCTTAGCTCCTAATGGCCTCCCTAACCACGACGGCTCATATAACGAGGTGTCGTCATGACAATCACCCAAACGCGGTCAGACTCCGCGAAAACGACTACTCAACAGGGGCAGAAACCAGTCGCGACGGACCCGGCATGGGGTGTACGCGGTGGGCAAGCGGGTACGGAAGCGGGTAGAAGAGAAATTCGGATGGATGAAAATCGTTGGTGGATTCCGGCGGACGCGCCAGCGGCTGCTGGAGCACCAGGTGAGCCGGCAACTCTTTTATGAGGTGGCGCAACGGGATGTTTTGACAGACTTCCAAATGACCTCGGCCACGGGGACAGAGGAGGAATGCGGTGCCGGTTATGGTGGACCAGGCTAAGAAGCGGGGGTTCCATCCCAGGACCTCGGGCGGAGACAAAAACTATGACACCCGAGGGTGTGTGGCCGCCATGCGCCAACGTGAGGTGACGCCCTATGTGGCCCAGAACACCAGCGGCCAGCGCAGTGCCATTGACGGGCGGACCGGTATCGGGGGCTGGACCGCACCGGCCTGGCCGGGTACCTAGTGGCCACAGCCTACAACTTGGTGCGGATTGCAAAGTTGCTCACCCCGATTCCATCGCAGGCAGCGAGCCCCGCTGGCCCAGGCTGAGTGACCAACCCAGGGCGCGGTGCGCCCACCAGGCCCCGATCAGGGGAGATCGGGGCAATGCCACACCACGCAGACTCACTCTCATCCCTCTAAAAGGGCCTTATTCCAACGCGAAACTTCACCCAATAGGCGCCCCACGAACGTTGCTAAGATCGTTGCCTCAACTTCGGACATCAGGCAAATCTACAATGTGTACGGTCAATCTGTCCCAGGGCGCTGGCACCAAACAGATGGCGTTAAGCCTTTCAATCTCCGAGCCCACCGTGAAGTCTCATTTAAGCAACATTTCGTGGGATGAGACATATTTGCGTTGTAGAGGCCCAGTCAGTTTGGGCATGGGTGAAACGCCGGGAACCATGGACCGCTAAAGGTGCGCGTAGCCGGCGGGCTGAGATGGTCAATCTCGACTGGCGGGACAGAAAACGTGGGTGCAAATTCCATCCCATTCCATCCCTTGGAAATATGCTCCGAGAGACCCAGGAGCATCTGACCATGGTTCTACGCAGCAAACGCAGGTAAAACCTCACTCATAAGCGGTCCGGACCGAGAATCTTGGGAGCCGTCCTAAGCTGCGCCATTTCGTAACCTCGGCCTAAAATGGCACCGACGGTCCCGGTGCCATTTTAGGCCGAGGCAGTTTGCGACCACTAGTCCCGATACCTACACAGAGCCGATACAGACGTAAATATTAATCGGTACAAGCAACTAAATACGGCGGAGTTCACGGAGGATAAAAGAGGTGCCCCGAAAGGGGGAATCCGGCGAGGACTGACTACAAAGGAGTGTGTTGTTGTGCAGGGAAAATGTCAGTGGCCTTTGCGGTATTAGGTTTTAGCTAAAACGTAATTAATGGCTTGACTCACTACCTTTCCTGGGAATCTAGGCGGCGCTTCCATGTCGCATCGCGGATGCCCCGTTCTCGGGCCCATTCGCCGCCAGCCCCACGCCGGCGACAAGGGTTGAGCCACCTACGGTGTTTGGAACTGCCACTACACACAGGGATGCCTAAGAAATCGGTGATTCTGGCGATAGGCTCACCCACTGGACCGGGCATTTCAGACCGACGTAAACTTGATATCCCCAGGTGTCAAGTTGTCATCGCAGAGTCCGGCTACATCCAGCTAATATCGCCAGCACCGAAGGGAGGTATTCAGTCCCTGACCTATCAGCAACTCCGCGATACAGGGCAATTCCTGGACGGGGACCAACTGGCGAGCGGATTCCGGATTTCCGTAATATCAGAGTCACCAATCCCGACAGCGGAGTTCTCTTCGGTGACAAGATCACTTTTCCCTTGAGACCGATGATCGGGCGATTCGGGGTTATTCCGAAAGGCGGACCAAGGGGAAACCTCCGGACCAATAATCTTGTCTGGCCTAAAGTCGAATATATTGATTCAAAGAGGTGTACATAGCAATATCATTAGGGGTAATGTGAGCTATGACATGCCGATAAATCTTGTTTTTAGTAGGTCGGTTTTCGCCGCAAATTTCACACCGGAAATTCGAATCTGGGAGCTGCACCAACACCGGGAGGTCTAGAATTAAAGTGGGCCGCTCTTCCCAGTCCCGCCAAAGACTCAGAACGGTATGAGTTGACGCTGGGATCTTCTCCGCGATCTTCTTGGTGGTCCAGCCCTTGTATATCCCCCAAACAATCACAAGCTTGTCTTCGTCAGACAACTTTCCCTGCCCTATACGTGGTTCTCTGTCCGCCAGCATGGCTAAAATAGGGGATCTTTCGAATTCTTGTACCATATCTAAATAATAACATAATCTCCCAAGATCTCCCAAGATCTCCCATGATCTCCCAAGATCTGAGATTATCTCATAATCTCACTAGATTCTTACATTATTAGACCAAATGAGGCTACTCACTGATAATTGAGCCATTTAGCCTCTGGTCACGCCTGCGAGTACAGTCAAATTAAGGGTTTGGATCAGGATATCACCCTAAATAATCGATAAATTAATGTAAAAATCGATGACAATTCGTCGCATAGGTTTTCTTGCGCCATTACCATGATCTTTTCGTGGGAATCCATTGAATTACCCCATCATTAACTGTTGGCACTGGGGATTCAATGTTGGTTTCATGTTGAGCGGTGCAAGAGCGGAAAACACCTTCGTTGAGGCAATAGGCGAACATATCAAGGCTATGGAATCCGTAAGAGACCTATCGGGGATACAGACAAGGTAGCCTCGGCCACGGTAGAGGTTCATAGGTGTGGCGGCAAGGTGGTGTTGTTTGGTAATGGTGGCAGTTCTTGTGACGCACAGCATATACCCGCCAAGATGCATGGAGTGAGAGGGAGATTCGTCCAGCAGGAAGATGGCCTCGGCGCGGTCTCCTAACCGTAACGTATCAAGCAGTATCAGGCGAGGTAAATCCAGTCGACTTTGTTGCGATAGAAGCGTTACGCGTATTTCAGTCAGACGTTTACAGCGTGATAAGGAAAAATCCCTCGGCATTTATTCACGCACCAAATTCGGTAACATTCGGTCAGCCCAAACCGGAAGACCAGAAGGATTTTCATGAAGCCTGGATGAAGCAGCACGAGCCATTGGAACGAGAGCGCATCAAGAATTTTCTGATGTATTTATTTCCCACGCTCGAATTAGTTTGGACAATGAGCAATTTCCCTGACGGAATTGAAAGTGTCTGGAGAAGTGAACTTCGGGTTTGCTGCGAAGACATATTTCCAATGTACTTTCGGATGGCTCTACCCGAAGGCGCAATATCTAATGCCGAAATGCAGACGCTCCTGAAACTTAGTCATGACGAGCACTTGCTTGGTGTCAGGTTGCTACAGCTAGCTAATGAACTAGGTCCCGACGGAATGACGAGGGTTCGGCCCGTCTTAGACCGGCTCCAGAATTACACCCGTACGCCGGTATCGGCTGAGCAAGCCCGGTCAATAATCTCGGCCTTAATAATAAAGGGCGACAAACTCCTGGTTCCTGGGGACGAACCCACCACAATACTTGGCCTTGGGACCGAAGTTTCCATAAATCGCGTAATTTATCAGTTTCTCCCAATCCTAGGGGAAGATGAGCGATTCCATATTATCGGATCGGCGATCGAAGGAAGCGAAAGCATCGATACGGTGGTTAGAGAAGTCGCCCTCCTAGAACGATATCCCGGAGAGACGCAACCACGCCATGATGATTTAATATCCGAACATCATCTGAATCAACTCAGAGACCAGGCGCTACTGAAGATTAAGAATACGACAGCAGAAGCATCTGGTGGCAGGCTCACGAGACGGCGGGACCGTGATGTTTTTGGCTCTACCGTGAGTAACCCTTTTCCTGTGATCCGAACAATGCTCTCGTCCAGGCGCCCCAGCAAATTCGCCCTCGGGACGAAAGGACAGCGTGACAATGTAGTGGTCCTCAGTCTCTTCATCCTCGACCACTTCGAAAGCCATAGGGACATCGGCAAATCGCCGCCCGTAGGCACCAGGGGTTTCCAGGCGGTGCGCATAGCTAGGACTCGGGCCTGGTCCAGCGAAATATAGCAAAAGACCTCACCCTCGGCGGTGAACTCGAATTTCTCCTCGTCTGGTTTGCCCTGGTCTTCGGTCATGGGGAATTATAGGGTTGAGGAGGTGGTTTAAGTCAAACCGGTGGTTGCGCTAGGAACGCCCGTCTTTGTGCTAAATGATAAAGGGCCAATTGGGGGCAGGTGGTGATTAGGACGGCTTGGTGGAACGGCGTTTGGGTTAGCTTCCCGATTATGGCGATAAGTGCATCAGGGGTACATGGCCGTCAATGCGACAGTCGTTAGTGATATATAAGCCGGTGTCGCATAACCTAGAGTCTGAGATGCCTATCACCTAACGCAGTACCGCGAATAGGATTCCGGTCAACACGGCATAACCGATGAAACCGATGACCGCCACCCCGACGGCTCGCAAGGTGGACGTGTAGTCCAGAGCCTGTCTAATCGCAACGACCATCGCCACCAACTGCCAAATTGGCACAAGAGCAAACACAAAAGGGCCAACAACGGGTACAATCCCGAAGACTTTCAGCACACCTGGAGACTGCGCGAAGCCGAGTGTTCGTGCAAGCTGCCCCCAGTTCGCATTTGTGTCAGGGGTGCGAAGGATGGATGTGCCTATGAGGTAGGTAATCCACGCCCAAATCGCCCATCCAGCCAGTGCTGCCACGATGCCTACCACGAAGGCTATGACGCTACCTGAGCCAAGATTTCCGATTCCCGCAGCCAAGGCGACAAGCAGAACTACCGACATTGCTTGAAGGGTGGCAGAGTTGTCGGCCTCCACCTCTTCATAGGTTTCCGTGCGCAGTCTTGCTGCCCCTATCATTCGCTGGATCAATTCATGTCCTCCATGCTTTGGTAGGAAACTTGTCATGGCTTCGGAATCAGAACCCGTGAGCAAGGATTCGTAGTACCTAAATATCTATGGAGTCCAGGTAGGTGAACACCGGCTCACCATCTACGAAGCCCACCGCCAGAGACCCAGTCTCCTTGGAGTCCCATTCCACCAGCAAGGTGATACGGCCAGCTTTGTCTTGGTCCTCCATAACCCGAACCGACCTACAGCCCGAAAAAGCTCGCGTGTCTGGCAGACCATCTTTTAAGACCTGCTTGAATTCGTCCACCCTCTCCCGCTTAATATTCATGATGATGTTAGCTGTGACTGCCATTAATCCCTCCGTGCATCAAGTAGCCCGCCAGGTGACGATAGTTGAACCACCCAACGGGCGCAAGGGTAATCGGCTAGGAAGTTACCGAACAATCCCGACTTAATGTTACGCTCACAAACATCGATAGTACAATGTGCCAATGTTTGAACTAAAGAACTGGTTGAGGTACCGCAATTAAAGGGGTGATAAGTATGGTCCTATGGGCTGATATTCCAACCGCATTGCAAGATGTGTTGACCTCAACGCCGCCCGCGCCTTTCGAGCGAACACCTTGGGTTGAAGCGCCGGATTTAATCGACGTGCGGGTTGCGATCCTTACCACGGCTGCGATTCACCGGGCCGATGACCGGCCATTTACGGGTCACGAAGGTGACTATCGGATCATCCCTGGCGATGTCGACTATGCCGACTTAGCCATGACCCATTCCAGCGTCAATTTCGACCGCAGCGCCTATCAGCAAGACGTAAACGTATGTTTTCCCTTAGAACACCTGCAAACATTGGTCAACTTGGGTGAGATTGGCTCCGTTGCAAACTGGCATTACTCTTTCATGGGCTCAACTGCGCCGGAACGTATGGAGGTGGCGGCTCGAGAAGTTTCCCAATCGCATTGGGGGACAACGTTAATCTCGTTCTCCTCGTGCCCATTTGACCTGGTTGCACACGCGCCGTGGGCGTATTGTCTCAATACATAGAACGGCCAGTGATTGAAGGCGGGGCAGGCATCGCGACGGCAGGGGTTAGTCTAATCCGACCAGTTACGGAAGCTGTCAAACCACCACGCGCATTATGGGTCCCATTTCCATTTGGCCGACCTTTGGGACCACCGAATCGTCCAGATATCAATTTAGCTGTCTTGCGCTGTGCCTTGGCGTTGGTGAATCAAGCGCCTGGTCCAGCCTTGATAGACTACATCGAGGCCGAAGGCGATGGAGCAATAGACGATGCGGTGTGGTCTTGCCCGGTGACGTCTCCTGCCGCTGCACCGGAGAATGAGTCCGACGCGTTAACGGCTCAACTTCAGCAAGAAACACAGTTGCTCAGACCATGGTTCGATGAGGGTCTGCGTGCCCGAGGTCGCACCGAGGTCGGAACAATCGGTAAAAAAGTCGACTCCATCGAGGAGATGCTCGGAATTCTTTCGAAGTTCGCTGTGGATGCGGATATGGCAGTACCAGAGGGATACGACCACCCTATGCCTCAATTATTGCGCTACATTGCCGACGACGTTCGAGACTCTTACGTCGAGGCGGCAATATCTAAACCAAGCGCTACGTTCCCGTCACCGTCAGAATTACTCGAGTGGTTTTTCCTACAAACCGTGGCAGGGGATGTGTTTTACCGAGTACGCGACAGACTGCTAGCCGCAGATATTCTCGTGCTCATGGCGCAAGGCCTCGGAGACGATGTAATCGATAGTCGATTGTCGGTTCGGCCAGGTACTACTGCCGCGTTGGCGGACGGTATCCTCCAAGCGCCTGGAATCAATCGTGATCTTCTGAAAGAATCTGCACAGGTGTTCCGAGCCGAACAGCCAAATCGTCTGTCTTGGACCATTGTCCCGGTTTCGATGCGTGATCGACGTTATGAGCCCTAAGTAAGGAGGATATTTAGGCATAAGTATCCAATGTTGGACCTAAAGACATGGTTGAGAGAACAAGGGTTAAGCGTCAACGAACTGGCCGAGCTGTTGGGCGTGCCCTCAACAGCGGCGGAAGATTGGGTCTACAAAGGTGTGATGCCTAACCCGGCGAACCTCGATACGCTTAACAACTTAATTGCTGCCGTCTGTGCGCACGATTGGGTGATTGAGGCGTCGAATGGGCCGCTGAGCGAAGGAGAGTGTCAACGGTGTGGCGAGAAGAGGCAGTTTAGTAATTCTGTTGACAACCCGGCGTGGCCAATACTCCAACGAAACAGGGTTCCGTAACGACGTTGATAATCGGTGGCCATGAAAGTATGAAACCTTTATTAACACTAATCATGGTATGAAAACCCCATATATTATCCGGTCCTGTTTTCATGGCGATTAATGCAATTGGCCCAATGCCGTAAAGGTTGATTGCTGGCGCGGTTAATCAAGTCCATCAGGAGAACCCATGGACACAGTCAATGTTAAGAGCTTGACCCGGCTGCAGAATCTCGTAACTACCGAGCGCCATGCTCTAGTGGCTGACGAGCCACCTGAGGATGGTGACGGCCTTGGACTCAACCCCCAACGAATTACTTCTTTGTGCCTTGGGCTCCTGAACTTCTATGACGCTGCGGCTGTATGCTGGCACAAAAGGGTGGGATCTGGAGTCTGTGGAGGTAGAGCTTAGTCATGAACGCGTCCACGCCCGCGACTGTGAGGAAAGCGAGGAAAACGACCATGTAATGGTAGACGTTATCAGGAGAAACATTGTGGTTGCCGGGGATTTGGACGAGGACCAAGGGGCGCGGCTCTTAGCGTTAGCGAAACGGTGTCCGGTACACCGTTCACTTGAAGGCGGCCCCACAATTGTGAGTAATCTGGAAGTCGTCAGGAAGTGACAATTGGATTGGCAGAGCAATTCGATTTAGCCAAGCACCAATTAATCAAAATGTTCGCGGCCAGTACCCACTCAGGAAAACATAGTCGAGAAGTGGGGCCTGTTTCCACATCCTATCACTGTTCCGTCCTCCAACCGACTGTTCATGGGTGTTCCGGCACTCTATTTTCGACCAGTTCGCCTGTCTCTATGTGATATTTCAAGCCCGCAGCTAGGTCCACCATTCCCTTCTTCAGTTGGCGACGGGCAAATAAAAGATCAGCAAGAACCCCAACCGGGCCAAACTTGAGCGCGTAGTCCGGCGTTATCGTTACAACTGTGCTGTCTCCATTAGATTCCAGGGTGAACCTGACGTGGTTTCGTTTGATCGGCAGGTTGCTCTCGTACACGTCGATTGTGAACCCTTCGCCGTCGCGCCAGTCAAACGCTCTTTCCTCTAAATATCCGATGGAACCACCTTTCGCGTTTTGCAGGTCACAGTGCCGCATCGCTACTTCGCCTTCAGTCTCAGGAGAGGTAGAATAGGATTTTGCCACGCCGGGATTCCACTTGTAGATACTTCCCAGGTCCGCGAGCACTTCCCAGACCTTTTGCTTTGGCGCATTTATGTCGATCACGGTGCTGAATGTCGCCATTACCACTCCGACGACGATTAGTACTGCGGCTAGCCCTCAGCTAGGCCACGAGAACATATCCAAGCCCGACCACCGCCTAGCCAATTAGGTTGCGTTTGTCGCTCGTCTCTTCACCGTTCTCTACTCTATCTGGTACGGTGTCTGAAGAGACAGGTGCTACGGTTGACGGTGACGGCATTAGGACGGCCAGCGCCAAAAAAATAAGCCACGACGGAAAGTGGGAAGAAGCAAAAGCACAATACGACGAACCCAACCCGAGCTAATGTGGGGTCAATATTAAAGTACTCTGCCACGCTTCCGGCAACGCCAAACAGCTTCTTGTCAGTGCTCTTGACCAATCGCTTTGCCATAATCACCCCCATATGGCGGACACAAATATGGTACACGAACAAGATAGTGATTTGCCATCGGTGGAAATGTCTAATTGTCATCAGCCAAGAGTACGGTCTATGCCAGGCTCACGGATGGCCAGACAAACGCTAAGCGACATTCCGTTCACTGGGTATTAGTATATTAATAGTGGGTTAGCGGAATAGAGGTCAGGGGTAAATCTGACATCCAGTGACGCACCATAAACAGACCAGCCCTTGAGCCGGTCAATGAATTGGTGAGGCATCAGTGCATTGGCGAAAAGGAGGACGGCACCATCAGCTTATTTTCCTGTTTGACCAGGAATTCCCGAATGGGGGGCGGCCAGTTGGGGTTCTGAATGGCTTCTGCTCGCACCTTGGACCGATCGTTCAGGTCTTTGTAGGGCCAAATGTGAATCCACTTGTTCAGATCGCCGATATCGCTGGACATGGCCGCGGCCAAAGGCGAGTATTCTTCCCGGTGCGGAACCGCAGCGGCCCACCTATTGATCACCTCGGGCATGGAGCCAGGTTTGTAGGTATAAACACGCATCTCGTAAATATTGCCCAAATCTTGGTCTCCGCCCAAGGGCCGCATAAAGGGTGCGGGAGTGTAGATCTCCGTTTCCATGCTTATGTAGATGTTCGGGTCTGTAACAGTACGAAAGTTAACCCATACCGGCACTTTTTCAGCTTCGGCCCGGATGCTTTCGCGCTCCTCCAGGCTCTCATAGGGCCACACGTGGATTACTTGGTTCAAAGTACCGAATTCAGTGTGCCAGAAAGCTGCCAATGGGGAAAGCTTTTGCCCGGCGGTCAAGGCCTTAGCAAAGTTTTCTTCGTAAACTGGCACTGATATACCCGATTGCGGGCAATCCGGATTTGACAGTAGGGGGGTTCGCGAATAGGGTATCCGCATCGCTTGAGAGTCGAACCTTACACTGCTCCCGTGCCGTCGCCTGGACAGAGGGCTTACGCTGTTCAGTGAGGCGTTGTTTCGCCAACTCTCCATGTTCCCCCCTGTTTAATCAACCCCCTGTCCTCGCAGGTCAATCTCGATCACTTCCGCACTTGACAGTTTAATCGTGACGCTTGATAAGCCTCTCGTATTTTATTCAAAAGTAGCGCGCCCAGTACCCATCTACATCCAGATGTTGTCGAATGGGGGCCTGTTTCCCCAGAGCTTTCCGTGTCTGGCTAGGCACGGAAAATTGCCGACATTATTGCCGACATACTTAACGCTACGGTGCGTTACGGGATGATACAGCAAATAGGAATACCTGTGATTGGATGTACCAAACGATTCATCGCCAGGCACGATGAAAACTAGCAGTATGACCGACGTACAATTCGTAAACCGCAGGTCAAGCTTTCGACTCCCCTCACCGGCTCCATTTTTTAGGTTTGAATTAGGCCCCTGAAATCCATCAGGGCCTTTAGTTTTTGTCGAATGCTGAAATGTTGCTGACATTCACTTTAAAGCCCGTCGGCCTCTTGACGGTTTCTAGCCTTGTGAATGGCTTCTTCAAACTTCAACGCCGCTTCCTCTTGAAGGCCCGGCAGTACGTTGGAATAAGTGTCAAGGGTGATGACCACGCTGGCATGTACTAGCGGTTCAACTCGGAAGAAGCGGAGAGACTAATTGCAGGCACAATTTGAAGTCCTCACCAACCCGCATCGGGATTTAATTCGCACTCTCCTGTGAAACTTGTAAGGAAAATCGACCGACCCACCTTATTGTCCCATCGGCGCTGACCCCTCGCTCACTCTGACGGCGGTCCAACCAATTCAGAGTCTTTGACCCCAGAGCAACAGACCTACTTTTAGCCCGACCCACAACCAGGCGGTTTTAGGTCGGCATCGTAGCCGTGGGTTTTGAGGCTGGGATTTGGTCCGATTTGAGGGGACGTTTTTGAGACGGCATCCGCGCAGAACATTGATAAAAAGGAGTGTGGTTATCTGTGCCGCGAGAATGTAGAAAGTGGAGGTTTCGCTGGATAGCGTCGGAGGCTCTTGGTTGATGCTCTTGTCAATAGGGGAGGAGCATTCAAGCAATTTGGGATTTTTGCCACGCGAGTACACTGTTAACCGGGCACGTTCCTTGCCTAAAAGCGTCGGTGCCTTCTGAAATATCATCCGAAGGCTTACGGTGCATACAGTCGAGGGGGTGCATTCCGATGAAGTCGCCATCTCTTCCCGTTGTAGGCGCGGTCCTGGCTGGCGTTGTGCCTGTTTCGCTGATTAGAGGGGCTGTATTCGTTTCTATGGTTAAAGCGGCGCTGCCGTGAAATTCTTTAGGCTACTAACTTGGGTGCAATCTGGCGACCAGTTGGTGGTCGTCCATGTTAACCAGGCATGTCGAGCGAATGCGCAAACTATCGGAGATGCTGGTGGCGTAGGTTCTACGCGGGGGATTCAAACCGATTCAGGCACGAAAAGACTTATTTTGGACGGGGGGGTCGTACGTGGGCGATTGGCGGCGTTAGTTTCAATATTTTCTTCGGGTTTGTTGACCTTGGGTAGGAGTGGCTCTAGAATTTCTATATGCATATCAGCACGCCACGGCTTCAACTCCGCGAATTCGTCACAGATGATTGGTCGTATATTCTCTCCTATCACTCTGACGCACGCTATGTCCGATTCTACCCCCAGTCTGATTGCTCCGAGGCTGAAGCGCGCGAATTCGTCCAGATGTTCGTTGACCAACAAACGGAATTGCCGCGACGTAAATTCCAGTTAGCAATCGCGCTGTCGCATGGAAAACGAGTAATTGGCAATTGCGGTATTCGGCGCAATTCGCACCACGACTGGGATGCAGATATAGGTTATGAGATAGCGCCACAGTTCTGGGGCCGAGGTTATGCCACTGAAGCAGCGCTAGCTATGGTTGACTTCGGTTTTCGAGAGTTAGGACTTCGCCGTATTTCGTCTTGGTGTATTGCTGACAATATCGCCTCTTCAAGGGTGTTAGAAAAAGTTGGACTGCGACAAGAAGGGCACTTACGAGACAACGAATATTTTAAGGGGCGCTGGTGGGGTACGCTCCTGTATGGATTGCTTCGGGATGAGTGGCGAGGAATCGAAGGTAGCTGAAGAGTTTTACCTGTCAAGGCGCACCGAAAATATGACTAATCGCGATGTTGCATCTGAATACCTGAGATTGTTTTGCGCAGGAGATGTTGCGGGTCTCGCTCCTTTGTTGGCAGAGGACCTTCATCTCAACGGCCCCTTATTTCACTTCTGGTCCAGAGATTCATATCTGGATAGCCTAATGTGCGGTCCACTGGAAAATTGTGGCTATCGGATCTTGAGTTTCAAAGAAAGTGCGGAGACCGTGTCCATTTACTACGAATACGAAAAGATGGGCGGCGTTGTCACGATAGCTCAGTTATTTAAGATCAGGAATGGAAAGATATGTGAAACGCTTTTGGTACTTGATGGCCGCGGAATCTTCTAAATTGACGGTCAAAACGTGGCTCTGTGGGATCGGTAAAATACCTGAACCCCACCATTCCATTCTATCCCCTGTCCCCTCGTCCAGATAAATCTAATTTGCGGCTCTGACCACTTTCCACATTGAATCTAACACTGCCCATTCGACGTTTCAATCACCCAATGGTGCACACAAACGGCAGCGATGAAGTTGTTTAATGTATTGAGATTCGCCAGGTTGGGCACCACACCTTTGTAGACCCAATCTTCCACGGTTGCGGAGGGCACGTCCAACAGTTTGGGCAGTTCGTTGACGCTCAACCCCTGTTCTCTCTCAACAATGTCTTTAAGTCCAACATACGCGCATCGTACTAGTGATTTTGGAGGGCGTAGCATCCTCTTGGGGTCGTTCAGTTGCGCGTACCGAACAGCCCTACTTCCGTCCGCCGATTGTTAGTCGCCACCTACGGGCCTACATTCCACAATCCGTCTTCTTGTGCGCTTCAGGTTGCTGATATATATTTCACGGAAATTTAGGACCGGATACTCTACAGGAGGAACTAATGGCAGTCACAGTTAACATCATTATGAATATTAAGAGCGGGAGGATGGACGAATTCCAGCAGGTCTTAAAAGAAGCCCTGCCCGACACTAGGGCATTTTCAGGCTGTAGGTCGGTCCAGGTTTTGGAGGACCCAGACAGAAGTGGGCAAATCACCTTGCTGGAGGAATGGGACTCCAAAGAGGATCAGTTGAGATATATGGCTTGGCGGGCCGAGACAGGGTCTCCGGTGGCGGATTTCTTGGACGGTGAGAGGGTGATCAGCTACCTCGATACCCTGGATATCTAAACCAAAGCCAAAGTGGAATCTACATGGATCCACGTGGGAGATGTGGTTTTCACCTTGGTATGAGTGTGGGAAATCCAAATCCTTGCTTACTAGCGTCGATTCCGAATCAATGACACCCTTGGGTGGCGGGAAACCTTTTGGAATAACCTACTGGACAATCTAGAAGGAGTTTCACAAGTGCAGAATTCTAGACCGTCGTTCGCCGTCAGGTACAGTTGGGAAGGCAGTTGTGGCGCGTGGGGTACCGCTAGAACCGAAACCCAAGCTATCAAAGCGATTGAGGCTCACAAAGTAAAACTCGGCGAAGAAGGCTGTGGGTAGTTCAAGTTAATCAAGATTGAGGCACCGTAATTCCTTAGGTCGAGTTTCCCAAGTGGGACTTCTGGCTACTGGTGTGGGAAGAACTCACTTTGGAGCAACCCATAGCACTCCATGTCTTCGAATCTCTCCCACTTTTTCACATCCTGCCGAAGGCATCCCTCGCACACCATTCCTACCTTCTGCAAGACACGCCCTGACGCTGGATTGCGCTTGAAGTGACGGGCGAAGATGCGGTTCAATCCAATCACTCTGAAGCCATATTGGACAAGGGCTTAGCTGCCTCTGTGGCATAGCCGAGATTCCAGTAGGGCTTCCCAACCCAATAGCCCAGCTCGGCACTGTTATGGGCTTGGTTTACGTCAAGGCCAATCGCTCCGATTAGGCAGTCGTCCGAGAGGCGTTTTATGGCAAAGTTGACCAATTCTCCGCTGTCATATTTTTCTTGCAGAGTACCAATCCATTTTTCGGCCATACCATCCTCGTCAGGATGCGGTATGTTCCCTGTATTTGCCGCAATGTCTTTGTCGCCCGCCAGACGTTGGACTTCTGGAGCGTCGGCCAGTGTAAAGGGTCTAAGAATTAGACGGAGGGTATCAATTGTCGGCCGCTGATTCATGAAGAGTGCTCGGAGTCTTCTCGGCTGCTCAGGACCGCGGTCACCTTGGAAGCTTGCATCGGAGCCTGTGGTTGCCCTTCCAGCAATCCAGCAGCCTTGGCAATCAGCCGGAGCGTTCCGTTAGCTGCGGCGAGCTTACTGTCCCGTATGGCCTGGGGAAGTTTTTCTTCAGCTACATCCAGTAGCCTTACCCGATCCCAAGCCCGTTGCTCGGTTACAGCCGTTTCCACCGCTTGCCGAAGACTGGCAATCCTTCGGGCAACCTTGGGGTTGGCGGCCAGCTTGGAGGCTTCCTCCCAAACCTGATTCGCAATCATGCTCCCAGCATCGTAGTTCAGCCGGTAGGCATCGCTCTAGGTTTCGCAATCAACGACTTGTGGGAACATTGCATATTAGTCAACAAAGTCCACAATCTCTGTCATGTTGGCTCCACTAGGCCCTGGCGAAAGGTCCAGTCCTTTATTTTACCTGGTGGCCCGGTGTTCGATATTCATAGGCTTGATGGGGACGACGATGGGGAAGCCTGCGAAGGGTTAAGGTGAGTCACGATTTTCTTAAAGTTGCGCCCTACTCCCAAGGCAGCCCTTCCTCCGCCACGTCGCCCTCAACCACCCTAGCTGCCTCACCGCCACAATTGACGCATTGCCCACGTAAGACCAAGGCTACACCCTCAACCTTGCCCCCAACGTCTGTCAAGATAGTAGCTGTGCGACAGTGCGGGCACCACGCTTTGCTCAGCAGCTTTTCTTGTGCCCAGGAAGGTATCCCAAGTAGCTTCTGCTTCTGGTGTAAATCTGCTATCCATAGCCTTTTAAATCCCTCACGCCAACCCCGGCCTTCTTATGGAAGGGTACTAGTCTTATTTTAACCCTCTCCCATCAGAGAATAGCACCATATACGCCCGCGTCAGGAAGATGATTTCCAGCAATCAGTTGCCGTGTAGGCCATCGGAACAGACCAGGAGGACATCCCCGTCGCACAGAGATACTATCTGATTGCCCACGTTGACCTGAGGTCCAGCCCAATGCACGGGTAATCGTGATGCTGTCGTAGGAGGTACGCACCTCGTTTCGGCTTTCGGGGATGAGTTCCCCCAAACAAGTGAATGGAGCCGTTGCCAATAGAATGCACGAAGCAGGCTCGTGGGGCGGCCGCAGACTTGTCCAGCGATTTTTGAGAAGGAACCCACATTGGCAGCAAGGGGAGCTTTCACTCTTCATTTCAGGCATTAAGCCAAAAGCTCTAACAGTGACCAGTTGAGGTGGCCCCGAGCGTAACGGAGGTCCTACCACGTCGAGCCGCAGATTCTTCTTCTCCCAAAGGTAAAACACTGACAACTCTGCAGCAACGCCTAGTTGGCTGGCGGTACTCGCCCATTCTTCGGAGGACGTTGGAACCGCGGTAGGTAACTGGTTTAAGAGCCGAACTCTATAGGCTGGGTGACCGGATCGGCGAGTCTCGGCGGCGTTGCGAACAAGACAAACATGCCAGCCATTGACGCCACAACAGTGAACACCAGTAAAGGCATCAGGTATGAGCCGGTGGCATCGAACATGAACCCGGCCAATACCGGTCCTGCGGCCTGACCGCCGATTTGCGCCGACATCGCGAAGCCTCTTATTGTTCCCAAGTGCTCTCGGCCGTAGTAGTCCGCCCAAGCCAGCCTTATCAAGAGATGTAGCCCTCCCACCCCAAATCCAATCCCCGCAGCCGCTGCCAACCCGGTGGGTAAAGATGCACTGACCGAGGTGCCGACCGCCCCTGCAGCCACGACGAATGCCGTGGTAGATAGCAAGAACCTTACGGGGACTCGTCGGCCCAATACCGCCCAGAAAAGGCCGCTGATGATTTGGGAGAAGGCAAATGTGCTGGCGGTTAAAGCCGCAGAAGGGCCTGGCAGACCTTGTTCGATGTAATGGGCTACTTGGTGAAGACTGACCCCGGCTTGCACCATGAACCCTGCCCCGGAGAAGGCTGCCAGA
Organism: Dehalococcoidia bacterium; assembly: GCA_963665155.2. GTDB lineage: Bacteria > Chloroflexota > Dehalococcoidia > Lucifugimonadales > UBA3495 > UBA1141. The sequence goes on from OY761986.2 coordinate 2,294,947, forward strand.
AGCCAGAAAGACCTGGTGTGGAACGCTTCGTTTAGGGTGAAGTTGGTCTCGGTGATTTCTGGTAGTGGTGGCGGTTCACCTGCGGGGTCGGCACTTTTGCCTTCCTTGGTTCCATGCGGCAACGGGTCTGGCTCTAATGCCATATCTTCCGGCCGTCTTGAGATGAACAGGAACGGCGGAACCACTCCAAGGGCAAAGGTCAACAAGCCGAGGATAAGCCAAGCGGTCCGCCAGTCCCAGCCGGTGATGATGAAATAGGCTACGAGAGGCATGATAGTGAGTCCTGCCCCCTTGGCGATGCTGTCGGCGGCGAGGCCAACGGGGCGGCGGCGAATAAACCAGTTGCTAATCGCTGTGGGAATGCCCAACTCGAGAGGCCCATTGAAGATCATCCGCCCCGGCACATACAGGGCAAAAAAGGCTGCAGGATTCCCCACTACGGACAAACCTACAGCCAGGATTCCCGTTAGGAGCGAAGATGTCGACAGCAGAAGCCCCGAACCGTACCGGTCCAGCCATTTGCCGACTAAAGGCGAGATGAAAACAGCACATAGGCCTCCGAGACTGACTGCGGAGGAAAAGAGTCCCCGCGACCATCCCAGGTCTTGGGTCATAGGCACTACAAACACGGATAAGGTAGCCACGGCCATAATCGTGCGAGAAGAAAGGCTGACCGCCACCGTACTGGCAACGATCACCCACCCATAGTAAAAGGGCAATGAGTAAGCCAACTTGGTGCGCCACCGGACCGCGTTCAAGTCCTAGATTGACTCCATCACAGTAAGCTGCCGTTTTGGTGTCCTATCAACTTTGAGATTAGGGCCTGTAGGATGGCTCCCCTGTCGTGTGAAGAGAGTAACTCAACTATACCTCCAATACCTTGCTGGGAACGCACCAACTTGTTGACCAATATTTAATCACCACGCAGGTGTATGTCTTGAGCGGAGAGGAGGAATAGGCCGCCAATTTCGCGAGTCAATTATGGCGGCGATGCCAGCCGGTTGACGCGCGGCTACGACCTGAATGCTTTAGTTTACCCTGCAATCGAGATGCACTCGGAAATACCGCCAGTCTTTGGAAGTCGCGAAGAAACAGCACTCCAAATCTTGGGAGTTGCGCACATCAATTAGCTTGGCCCGTCTGTGGCAGACACAAGGCAAATCTTCAGAGGCGCGAGAGTTGCTAGCCGGGATTTACGGCTGGTTCACCGAGGGGTTTGATACACCAGACTTGATTGACGCCAGAGCATTGCTCGAGGAATTGAGTTGAAATTTGTCGGGCTGTCATAGTCCTTGGCGATGCCCACCGATTTGGTAGTTAAGCCTTTGATTAAGTAGTTGCTGTCCCGCCAGAAGATACTGGGAGCTTAGGTATCCGACGATCTCGCTGAGTACGAAATAAAGAGGGGGTTCAAGATGAAAGCGATCCGGATACATGAATTCGGCGGTCCAGAAGTCATGAAATACGAGGATTGCCCCAGCCCGACTCTGGGCCAGGGACAAGCGCTAATAACTCTTCAGGCCATTGGCGTCAATTTCGCCGATGTTTCTTCCCGCAGGGGTGGCGGTGCCCCTGCTTCCAGTTTGCCAGCAACGCCAGGGTTTGAAGCAGCGGGGGTCGTGTCTCCCGTTGGTGACGGTGTGAGTAACGTGAATGTCGGAGACACCGTTGTCAATTGGGGGGTAAGGGGTTCCTACGCAGAGTAGGCTGCCGTCTCCGCGGATGTCCTAATAAAAATACCTGCTGGCTTGGATGCCAAGACAGGCGCTGCAGTATTCCTTCAAGGTATGACCGCCCACTATCTGGCTTTCACTACCTACCCACTGAAGCCAGGAGACTTCGCCTTGGTACATGCAGGCGCTGGCGGTACCGGACTCTTGCTGATCCCGATGGCAAAAATGGCGGGGGCTTACGTGTTCGCCACGGTCTCCACGGAGGAGAAAGCAGAATTGGCCAGGGAAACAGGGGCCGATAAAGCCATCATATATACCAGTGAGGACTTCGAAGAAGAGGTCAAACAGACCACCGGCGGAGCGGGATGCCAGGCGGTTTACGATTCGGTGGGCCAGACCACATTTCAGAAAAGCCTAAATTGTCTGGCCCAGAGACGGTGCTTGGCTCTTTATGGTCAGTCCAGTGGGCCGGTGCCCCGGTTGCCCCACACAGGGGATCTTCATTCCTAATCCGTCCCAGTCTTGCGGACCACACCAGCACCAGAAAAGAACTTGAGTGGAGAGTTGACGAGGTTCTGGGCTGGGTGACCTCGGGAGAATTGAAGATCCGGCTTGGCGGAGAGTTCCTTTGTCTGAGGCAGCAGAAGCCCATCGCCAACTGGAAGGCCGTCTGACTACCGGTAAACTCCTTCTCATCCCTTAGCGGTCAGGGTAGAGTAGGCTGGCCAGCAGTTTCAGAATGAACACCTCTGAAGAAGGTACTTAAGAACCAAGCTTGATTCCCTCGTAAAAACCCCTCGTCCTCCGGGGGCAATGGGAGGATAATGTGGGGAAAGGGCGTTGGGGCAGCGCCTGGCCGAGGGAGGGGAGGATGTTCCGAATACGAGACCCGCAAGAGAGCCTCTGGCAGTCCCAGTTCCTGGTGACGCCGAAGAAGGCTAAGCGTCTGGAGAGAAGTTGGGCCGAGGTTTTCCGAAACGAGGCGCTCCCCCTGATTGACGAGGAGCGCTTTGCTCCCATGTACTGCGTGGACAACGGCCGTCCCAACCGGGCGGTGCAGACCGTCCTCGGGGTCCACCTCCTCAAAGAGATGTTCAACCTCACCGACGATGAAGCTCTGGAACAACTAGAGTTCAACCTGCTCTGGCACCACGCCCTGCGGCTGGACATCGAGGAGACCCACCTGCCCCAGAAGACCCTCCACAACTTCCGAGTTCGCCTGATGCAGCACGACGGTGGCCGGCTGGCTTTCCAGGAGACCACGGACCGGATCATCCAGGCGCTGGGCATACGCACCGGAAAGCAACGGCTGGACTCCACCCACATCATGAGCAACATCGCCACACTCACCCGGCTGGGCCTGTTCTGTGAGACGATGCGGTTGTTCCTGCGGGCCTTGCGCTGGGAGCACCCAGAGCTTCGCCCTGGGGTTCCGGAGGGCCTCCTAGGGCGCTATTTGAAGGAAGAAGACGAGGCGACCCACTACGAGGACGCCCGCACGGGGGAGGGTCGGCGACGCCTTTCGGTCTGTGCCCGGGACCTCTACCGGCTGGTGGACCGGTTCCATGGCACGACTGCTGCCCAGCTGGAGGAGTACCGGCTGCTGGAGCGGCTGCTGCGGGAGCAGTGCCATGTGGGCAAACACCGGGACGGGCACCCCAGGGACGATGACGACGATGCTGGGGAATGCAAGGTGCCCGTGGCCTTGAAGGACCCGAAGCAGGTGTCCGCCGACTCGCTGCAATCGCCCCACGACCCGGATGTGACCTACAGCGGCCACAAGGGGAAGGGGTACGAGGTGCAGGTGGCGGAGACCTGCCACGAGGAGAACGCCACCCAGCTCATCACCCACGTGGAGGTGACCCCCTCGAGTGGGAGCGACACCGACGTGAGCGTGCCGGTCGTTGACGGGCTCGCGGAGCGGAAGGTCCGACCGGACGAGCTCTTCGCCGACACGGCGTATGGGTCGGGCCGCAATGCCTTCGAAGCCTCGCGCCGGGGAACGGAACTGGTGAGCCCGGTGGCGGGGTCGGCGCCGGGGAACTCGCACGAAGGAGAGGGTGACGGACCACCGCCGCTCACCGCCGCGGACTTTCAGATCGACGTCACAGGGGAGCAGGCCACGGTGTGCCCCGCCGGCCACCCGTCCATCGAGGAGTACGAGTTGGAGGATGCGCCGGAGCGGGTAGAGGTCCACTTTGCCAGGACAACATGCGAGCCCTGCCCCTTGCGGTCCCGTTGCCCAGTGAAGCTGGACCGGCGTGCGGGGGCCTACGTCCTCAAGGCGGACCTGGTGAAGGTGAACATCGAGCGGCGCCGGAGGGCCGAGGCCACCGAGGAGTGGCGCAAGCGGTATGCCATAAGGGCCGGTATCGAGGGAACGAACTCCGAGCTGAAGCGCGCCCACGGGCTTGGGCGCTTGCGGGTGCGAGGGGGCCGTCGGGTGCGGCTTGCCGTCTACCTGAAGGCGTTGGCGTGCAACTTCAAGCGGATGGTCCATGCACGCCTGGTGGAGATGGAGAACACGGCTCAGCGGGCGGTCGGGACGGTACCTGCGGTCACGGCCGCATGAGGGCGCCGCTCCACAGCTTCCACCGGGTGCCCTGAGCCACGGAAGGGGTACCGCAACGGGATCACGCTTGTCCTGAGCGCGGCAGATGGTGCGGTGAGGCCAGCAGCCGGCATCCCGTGGCCTCCTCCCTTCCAGGCCCCTTCGCGCCGAACGCGTCGGAGCAGTTCCCCGGACAGCGCGTCCACTGCATACAAGTGACTGCCCCTCCTGATGTCGCCGGCGGCAAAATATGCAACTCCGCCCGCAATCGTCGGCGTGCCTACGTGATGTTCAGCGCCTACTTCCCACAGGAGGTCGCCCGTCAAGGCATCCAAGGCGTGTAGGTAGGCGGTGCCCAAACCGAACCCTTGGGAGGTGAAGTAGACGACCCCGTCGGCCACGACCGGGGAACTCACCAGCTGCTGGAAGCGAAGCCCCGCACTGTTGGTGCGGAAGGCCCATAGACGCGCGCCCGTGGACGCGTCCAGGGCGTATAGGCCCACGGCGCCGGGATCATCGTTAGCGCTAAGGCCGTGCACCCCGTAGTAAAAGACACCGCTGGCTATGGTGGGCGCTGTCAATTCGTTTGGCGTCTCCACGGCGTGATTCCAAAGCAGGCGTCCCGTTTCGGAGTCCAGGGCGTAAACCTCTCCCAGGTCGGAGCCGGCGTACACAACCCCGTCCACCACAATTGGCGACCAGGCGGCATGCCGACCCACCTCAAAGCGCCATGACAGGCCGCCAGACCCGCAGGCGGCCAGAAGAAGCGCCATAGCAGTGACGGCGAACAAGGCAAGCCATGTCGGTGCTGGGGAAGTCATCAGGTTGCCAGGTTTCTGGCAAGCCAAGGTATGATAACCACAAAGTACAGTGACTCTCGCGGCCTAATGCCCTCGGCCTGCCATCTGATACGAGGTTTGCGTTAGGAGGAACCGGTACGTCGTAGCCACGCTCTGCGTCGTCGCATCACCGCAGTCAAGTACATCGCTGAAGTGAGTATCACCAGTCCAACTGCGCCAGAGGCCCCCGCAATCAACCATGCGGACGCCCCGTCATCAGCCCGAAGCTTCGCAACTTGTGGTGCCTCCTCGTCAATATCCTGAATCGTATCTGGATATGGCAACAGCCTGACGGTATCGCCAACGTCCACTCCGTCTGACGCAGATTTCCCTACGCTCTGGGTAGTTTCTCCCCGCATGGTATCCTGTGCAGTTGCGGTTCCCAGGTTAGTCGTCGCATCGTGAGCGCCATTGCCTGTTTCCTCACCGGCATCCTCCAATGCATTTTCCGGGGAATTGGTCAACCCGCTTGGAGCCTCCTCAGCCTGAGAAGGCGCTCCGGCGAGGGGTTGAGGCTGGATAAGCTCGGCCCTCAACCCGTGGACCCTACCCACTACCCCCACCGCATCAATCGGTATTCCTAGCAGTGGCAGTAACGTGGGAAGTGCATCCACCACACGTTGAGGGTCAATTGCCCAGACGTGGATCGTTTCTCGGAGGCTGGATGTGTTCTCCCCTGCATCTTGCAGGTCGTTGAGCGGGAAGATTGTTACTTCATAACCACCCCCATTCTCACCAACACGCGCGCCTGTTATCCCGATGGTGTTGCTGGAAGATATGGCGAAGCGATCCAGCACGACCGACCATTGCCAAAGCTGTTTATAGTCGTACTTCACCGGGATTAGTATGATCCGATTTGCGTCGTAAGCGACCTTAATGCCACTCTGCTTCATCTTCGCTCTAAGCGCGGCTTCCGCAGCAGCCTCCTCTCCCTTGATAGCCGTCACCTGTACGTATGTCTTCCGACCACCTCCTGCGTGAATCCCGGCAATACCCCAATCTGGACGATCTGTGTACTGAGCACAAGATTGATTCCCTCGTAAAAACCCCTCGTCCTCCGGGGGCAATGGGAGGATAATGTGGGGAAAGGGCGTTGGGGCAGCGCCTGGCCGAGGGAGGGGAGGATGTTCCGAATACGAGACCCGCAAGAGAGCCTCTGGCAGTCCCAGTTCCTGGTGACGCCGAAGAAGGCTAAGCGCCTGGAGAGAAGTTGGGCCGAGGTTTTCCGAAACGAGGCGCTCCCCCTGATTGACGAGGAGCGCTTTGCTCCCATGTACTGCGTGGACAACGGCCGTCCCAACCGGGCGGTGCAGACCGTCCTCGGGGTCCACCTCCTCAAAGAGATGTTCAACCTCACCGACGATGAAGCTCTGGAACAACTAGAGTTCAACCTGCTCTGGCACCACGCCCTGCGGCTGGACATCGAGGAGACCCACCTGCCCCAGAAGACCCTCCACAACTTCCGAGTTCGCCTGATGCAGCACGACGGTGGCCGGCTGGCTTTCCAGGAGACCACGGACCGGATCATCCAGGCGCTGGGCATACGCACCGGAAAGCAACGGCTGGACTCCACCCACATCATGAGCAACATCGCCACACTCACCCGGCTGGGCCTGTTCTGTGAGACGATGCGGTTGTTCCTGCGGGCCTTGCGCTGGGAGCACCCAGAGCTTCGCCCTGGGGTTCCGGAGGGCCTCCTAGGGCGCTATTTGAAGGAAGAAGACGAGGCGACCCACTACGAGGACGCCCGCACGGGGGAGGGTCGGCGACGCCTTTCGGTCTGTGCCCGGGACCTCTACCGGCTGGTGGACCGGTTCCATGGCACGACTGCTGCCCAGCTGGAGGAGTACCGGCTGCTGGAGCGGCTGCTGCGGGAGCAGTGCCATGTGGGCAAACACCGGGACGGGCGCCCCAGGGACGATGACGACGATGCTGGGGAATGCAAGGTGCCCGTGGCCTTGAAGGACCCGAAGCAGGTGTCCGCCGACTCGCTGCAATCGCCCCACGACCCGGATGTGACCTACAGCGGCCACAAGGGGAAGGGGTACGAGGTGCAGGTGGCGGAGACCTGCCACGAGGAGAACGCCACCCAGCTCATCACCCACGTGGAGGTGACCCCCTCGAGTGGGAGCGACACCGACGTGAGCGTGCCGGTCGTTGACGGGCTCGCGGAGCGGAAGGTCCGACCGGACGAGCTCTTCGCCGACACGGCGTATGGGTCGGGCCGCAATGCCTTCGAAGCCTCGCGCCGGGGAACGGAACTGGTGAGCCCGGTGGCGGGGTCGGCGCCGGGGAACTCGCACGAAGGAGAGGGTGACGGACCACCGCCGCTCACCGCCGCGGACTTTCAGATCGACGTCACAGGGGAGCAGGCCACGGTGTGCCCCGCCGGCCACCCGTCCATCGAGGAGCACGAGTTGGAGGATGCGCCGGAGCGGGTAGAGGTCCACTTTGCCAGGACAACATGCGAGCCCTGCCCCTTGCGGTCCCGTTGCCCAGTGAAGCTGGACCGGCGTGCGGGGGCCTACGTCCTCAAGGCGGACCTGGTGAAGGTGAACATCGAGCGGCGCCGGAGGGCCGAGGCCACCGAGGAGTGGCGCAAGCGGTATGACATAAGGGCCGGGATCGAGGGAACGAACTCCGAGCTGAAGCGCGCCCACGGGCTTGGGCGCTTGCGGGTGCGAGGGGGCCGTCGGGTGCGGCTTGCCGTCTACCTGAAGCGTTGGCGTGCAACTTCAAGCGGATGGTCCATGCACGCCTGGTGGAGATGGAGAACACGGCTCAGCGGGCGGTCGGGACGGTACCTGCGGTCACGGCCGCATGAGGGCGCCGCTCCACAGCTTCCACCGGGTGCCCTGAGCCACGGAAGGGGTACCGCAACGGGATCACGCTTGTCCTGAGCGCGGCAGATGGTGCGGTGAGGCCAGCAGCCGGCATCCCGTGGCCTCCTCCCTTCCAGGCCCCTTCGCACGCCAGGGTTCATCTCAAACAGGCCTTTTTGCGAGGGAATCAAGATTGGGTCCGATTGGGGGGAGCACATTCGATTTCCGGGAAGTTGGTTGTGTCGACATCGGAGACGTCGAAGGTACCGGACGTTCCGGTGGCACCCGGGGAATCCGCAGGCCATAGCTGGCGCCACGACGCCCAGCCAGCGGCCTGTTTCCGGCCTTTCGCACCGCCGGTGTTCAACGTTATGACATCGTAGGAGCTGTCCCACGGGAAAATGGGACCTCCGGACGTGAACGTATAGTCCAACATGCAGTCTCTGAAACTTGCCTCGCCATCCCCTCCGCTGCATCTGTGATCTCCAAAATTGTAGGTGACACGGCCAGGATGCTGGATTGCGAACTCTCGTGCGTTTGCTCTGAGAATGTCTGGCAGAGCAAAATACGTCGTCGAATCGCTCGCAAATCTGAAGTAGACTCTAAGCTCGTTGCCTACCAGGTAAAGTCCCTCCACGACTATGACGCCATCCCTCTGAGCCTCCTCAAGGGCGTAGCAGTGAAGTGGATCATCTGACAGAACTCCTCCCCAGCAGTCCCCAGCGGGGGGTGTCGCCGCGGGTGCATCCGATTCCTGGGCATGGGCCAGCGGAATCGCTGACGAATAGGCCGTTAGAAGGAGGGCGGCCAGCAGTAAGATGACACCAGTCCGCTTCAACCAACCGGTATCGCCTGCCTTAAAGTTGAATCTATTCATCCGCTTCATCCTCCGTTCTAGAACTCCGGCCGAAAAGTACCCTGACCTAGGCTGTCCCGATATACTGGGCAAGAGATTTAATAAATGGGTGTGGGAGGTTGAGGATGCTGGGAGTACGGTCGGCGCAACGAGGGCTGCTGGAAGCGGATCACCTGTACCTGGACTATGTGGGCCGGGGCTCCTTCTATGGCTTCCTGGCCTCCCTGCGGGGACAGCTATTTCGAGACGAAGAGTTCGCCGAGCTATATTGCCCAGACAATGGCCGGGATAGCGTGCCCCCAAGTCTGGTGGCCACTGCGCTGTTGTTGCAAGCCTACGACAAAGTCAGCGACGCCGAAGCCAAACAGCGGGCGGATTTTGATATCCGGTGGAAGGTGGCGTTGGGGATTGAGGTGGAGGACCGGCCCTTTGCCAAGAGCACGCTGCAGCTGTTTCGAGCCCAGCTGATCCTCCACGACCGGGTGCGGGCCGTCTTTCAGCGCAGCCTCCAATTCGCCCGGCAGACCGGATACCTGAAAGGACGCCGGATGAAGGTGGCGGTAGACACCACCTACATTCTGGGCCGAGGGGCGGTCAAGGACACCTACAACTTGCTGGCCGACGGCATAGTCCAGGTAGTGCGGGCGCTTTCGGACCTGGATGGGACGCGGCCCGAGGAATGGGCCTTGAGACACGGTCTGGAACTCTACTTTGGCTCCAGTGTGAAGGGAGAGGCAGAGATTGACTGGGACAACCAGAAAGAGCGGCAAGCCTTACTGCAGAAGATAGTAGCCGATGCCGACCTGGTGTTGGAGCTGGCCCGTCAGGTCCAGGGTCAGTTCCCCGAGGAGAGCCCCCAGCGCCAGGGTATAGTGGAAGCGGCGGAGTTGCTGGGGCAACTGTTACTGCAGGATGTGGAACGCCAGGAGGATGGCCCAGCCCTGAAGGATGGGGTAAGCCGGGACCGCATCCCTTCGGTACACGACCCGGAGATGCGCCACGGCCGTAAAAGCAGCAGCAAACGCTTCGACGGACATAAGGCTGCCGTGGTGGTGGATACCGATTCCCAACTGGTGACCGCGGTAGACATCCTGCCCGGCAATGCCGGTGACAACACTGGAGTCCTGGAACTGGTGGAGCAGAGTGAGGAGAACACGGGCATAGCGGTGGAGGAGACTATCGGGGATGCGGCCTATGGGGATGGCGGGACGCGGCAGGCCTTTGCCGATGCTGGTCGGACTCTAATAGCCAAGGTGCCGGGTCGCCCTAATAAGGCCTGCTTCCCCAAGGAGGACTTCCAGATCGACTTGGAGGCAGGAACCTGCACCTGCCCAGCCGGTAATGTTACCCACACCCTGCGGACCTTCGGCACCCGGACCAACCGGTTGGGTCGGACCTACCTGGCCCGGAGTTTCCAATTCGACCCGGCGGTCTGCGGCGTATGCCCCCTGCGGTCCCAGTGCGTGGCGGCGCGGTACGGGGCGGGACGCACCGTAGCCCTGCATCCCCAAGAGGCGCTCTTGCAACAAGCCCGGGACTTCCAGCGGAGTGAGGGCTTTGCTGAATACCGTAGGCCGCGCCAGGCGGCCGAGCATCGCCTGGCGCGGCTGGCGCAACTGGGGGTCCGCCAATCTCGCTACTTCGGCCGAGCCAAGACCCGATTCCAACTACTCATGGCGGCCACGGTGGCCAACCTGACCCTGGTGGCTACCAAGATGGGGATGATATCTCCGGCTCCAGGCTCCTCTCACGATAAACCGGACCAGCAAGCCCCAGGGTCGCCCATCGTTACTACCCAATTCATATTGGCCGCAGCCAACTGGGTCACTCTTAGCCTCAGACTTACAGTCCACTGGTTATCCTCCACGCCATCCCGTCACAGCAGGGCTTTTCAGCCGGGTTTCTAGGGCGCTATTTGAAGGAAGAAGACGAGGCGACCCACTACGAGGACGCCCGCACGGGGGAGGGTCGGCGACGCCTTTCGGTCTGTGCCCGGGACCTCTACCGGCTGGTGGACCGGTTCCATGGCACGACTGCTGCCCAGCTGGAGGAGTACCGGCTGCTGGAGCGGCTGCTGCGGGAGCAGTGCCATGTGGGCAAACACCGGGACGGGCGCCCCAGGGACGATGACGACGATGCTGGGGAATGCAAGGTGCCCGTGGCCTTGAAGGACCCGAAGCAGGTGTCCGCCGACTCGCTGCAATCGCCCCACGACCCGGATGTGACCTACAGCGGCCACAAGGGGAAGGGGTACGAGGTGCAGGTGGCGGAGACCTGCCACGAGGAGAACGCCACCCAGCTCATCACCCACGTGGAGGTGACCCCCTCGAGTGGGAGCGACACCGACGTGAGCGTGCCGGTCGTTGACGGGCTCGCGGAGCGGAAGGTCCGACCGGACGAGCTCTTCGCCGACACGGCGTATGGGTCGGGCCGCAATGCCTTCGAAGCCTCGCGCCGGGGAACGGAACTGGTGAGCCCGGTGGCGGGGTCGGCGCCGGGGAACTCGCACGAAGGAGAGGGTGACGGACCACCGCCGCTCACCGCCGCGGACTTTCAGATCGACGTCACAGGGGAGCAGGCCACGGTGTGCCCCGCCGGCCACCCGTCCATCGAGGAGCACGAGTTGGAGGATGCGCCGGAGCGGGTAGAGGTCCACTTTGCCAGGACAACATGCGAGCCCTGCCCCTTGCGGTCCCGTTGCCCAGTGAAGCTGGACCGGCGTGCGGGGGCCTACGTCCTCAAGGCGGACCTGGTGAAGGTGAACATCGAGCGGCGCCGGAGGGCCGAGGCCACCGAGGAGTGGCGCAAGCGGTATGCCATAAGGGCCGGGATCGAGGGAACGAACTCCGAGCTGAAGCGCGCCCACGGGCTTGGGCGCTTGCGGGTGCGAGGGGGCCGTCGGGTGCGGCTTGCCGTCTACCTGAAGGCGTTGGCGTGCAACTTCAAGCGGATGGTCCATGCACGCCTGGTGGAGATGGAGAACACGGCTCAGCGGGCGGTCGGGACGGTACCTGCGGTCACGGCCGCATGAGGGCGCCGCTCCACAGCTTCCACCGGGTGCCCTGAGCCACGGAAGGGGTACCGCAACGGGATCACGCTTGTCCTGAGCGCGGCAGATGGTGCGGTGAGGCCAGCAGCCGGCATCCCGTGGCCTCCTCCCTTCCAGGCCCCTTCGCACGCCAGGGTTCATCTCAAACAGGCCTTTTTGCGAGGGAATCAAATCATCGCCCCTTAAATCCGAGTTCTCTCAGCGGTCTCGTTGGGGCGCTTGAACCTGCTCTCAAACCTGCTCTCAGTAGAGGGGGACCAAAGCGAAAACGAGGTGCTGACGTGGGCCTTCCGTAGCCCAAAACGCGAGCGGTGAAAGGGGCATGCCGTAGCCTGATTCCTAAGATGGAAGGTCGCACATTAACTTCGGGCGCAATAACTTTGGGCGTAATTACTTTGGGAAAGAACCGGTAGCGCAGGGGTGCCTACTCAACGGTCACGGACTTGGCTAGGTTGCGGGGCTGGTCTACGTCGCAGCCGCGCATCTCGGCGATGTGATAAGCCAGCAACTGTAAAGACACAGTCGTTAGCAAGGGTATCAAGTTTTCCGGTGCGTCGGGAATGTACAGTGCTTGGTCGACCTGAGATGCCAGTACTTTATCGCCCTGGGTCAACACCGCCAAAACGACGCCGTCCCTGGCTTTTACTTCTTTTATGTTATTGACCATTTTGTCATACATCCGGTCTTTGGGCGCTAACGCCAAGGTGGTCATGGTGCGATCGATTAACGCTATTGGGCCGTGTTTCATTTCCCCCGCAGGAAACCCTTCAGCGTGGATGTAGCTGATTTCCTTAAGCTTTAAAGCTCCTTCCATCGCGATGGGAGCATTTATTCCCCGGCCTAGGAAGAGGAAGTTAGCGGAGTTGTAAAATTCGCGAGCCAGGCGCCGGTATATTTCGGTGTCGGCCAGAATTTCGCCAATTAATCCGGGGCAGCGAGCCAAATTATCCACAAATTCCCTTGCGGACTGGCGAGACAGTACACCCCTGGCTTGGCCCAAGTACGCAGCTAAGATGTTCAACGTAGTAAGCGAGGCAATAAAGGTTTTGGTGCTGGCAACGCCAATCTCGATGCCCGCCCGCATGAACAGCGTGTATTCGGCCAAGCGTGCTGCCTGGCTGTTTTCGGCGTTACAGATGGTTACCAGTCGACCACCCTTATCTTGGGCGAGGTGCATGGCAGCTACGGTGTCTGCAGTCTCGCCTGATTGGCCAATGGAAATCACCAGCGTTTTATCGTCAATATAGGAATCCCGGTACCGGAATTCCGAAGCGCTTTCAGCTTCGGCCGGAAGGCCCGCAAGCTTTTCGATCAAGTTGCGGCCTACTTGGGCGGCGTTGAGGCTGGTTCCGCAACCGATCAGGACCACGCGGCGCAGGTCCCTAATTTCGTCGATGGATAATGGCATGCCGGGCAATTCAACCCGGCCGCCCTGGAAGTCGACCCGCTCCCGCATTGCGCTGGATACGGCTTGGGGCTGCTCCATGATCTCTTTAAGCATGAAGTGGCGATAGCCGCCCCGGTCTATAAATATGTCTTCGGGGGAAATAGATCGAGTCTGCTTTTCTAAGGCCTGACCTTCCAAGTCCATGTAGCTGGCGCCATCCCTGGTAACCACGGCCATCTGGCCCGATTCCAGGAAAGCTACGCCGCTGATTACGGCTTCGTTACGGAACAAGGGAATCAGAGCTGGCAAGTCGCTACCGACTACGCCTTGACCGTCCCGGTGGGCTATCACGATTCCACCGGCATGACCCAGCCTCACAGCGCAAATCTTGCCACCGTGGCCTTCTTGGGTGGCCGTGATTGCCTGAGAACCTTTGACCAGTTTACCCATGCGGCGGAAAGCTTCCTCGAAGCTGAGTTCTTGGTCCATTCCCTCCTCAAGCAAGTGGGTAATGACCTCGGTGTCCGTCTCGGAGTAAAATTGGTGACCTCGTTCCTCCAGAGCGGTTTTCAGCTCCAGGAAGTTTTCCACTATGCCGTTGTGGACCACGGCAATCCGCCCGTGGCAGTCGGTGTGGGGGTGGGCATTGGCATAGGAGGGTCTGCCATGGGTGGCCCACCGAGTGTGGCCCAATCCCACGGAGCCTTTAAGGGAGTCCTCCTGGCCAGGCATTTCCAAGCCGCCGACCTTGCCCACGGTCTTTCGGAACTGGATATCGCCGGAAGAGTCCACAACTGCTATGCCGGCGCTGTCATAGCCTCGGTACTCGAGCCTGCGAAGCCCTTCCAATATGATGGGCCAAGCTTCTTGATGACCTACGTACGCAACTATTCCGCACAAAAGCAACCTCCAACTTCTTGCCAATTGGCGCTTTAAGTGGCGCGCCAGTAGTATTACAACGTCAGTTCAGGGAGGGATGTGGGGTGATGCCCGCATGGCGGCGCGGCGCTTGGCATGGGAGCGTTTGGCCCGTTCGTTACTGTCCTGCGTATCCTCAAGCCACCGCAGCAACTCGGTTGGCCCGAACCGTTCCCGGGGCAGCATTTCCCGCACCACCCGGTAGACCTGCGGCCTCGTGATCCGGGGCATCTTTTTCCCCCCAAGCCTGTTGCAGGCTCAGCAGAAAAGCTCCGCCCAGCAGGCACAGGGCCACGTGGTGATGCCAGCCAGCCCAGGTGCGGGTCTCGTACTCGTCCAGGCCTACGTCGCTTTTCTCCGTCTCAAACTCCGTTTCTATACGCCAACGGGAGCCTCCCACGTATGCCAGGGTCTCCAACGGGGTATCCTCCGGAGCATTGGACAGGTAGTAGCGGGGTTCGCTGCCGTCCCGGTTCCGGCGGTAGACGGCCCAGTGGATTTCGCCGGGCTTGCGCCTGCTGGTCGGTCGCACCCTCTGGGCGCTGAAAAGGTAGCTGCGTGGCCCCTGGCTTCCCTCGGCCACCGTAATCTCACGCCAGGCCTCCTCCGGCAACTCGTCGCTGCGCTGCTCCATGGTCCGGCGCTGACCGTCTCGCAGCCTGGGTTTGCGGGGACGCCCGAATCCCTGATACTCCGCACTGGTCCAGGCAGGCTCCGGCGGCCACACCGTAAAGCCGGACGGAACGTCCAGCACGTACCACATCCCCAAGGCCGCCAGGCCCTCCCGGAAGGACGGCGACATCCCGAAGGCGTCGTCCGCCGCGACCCATCCAGCCTTCAGGTGGCCCCGCTCCTGCGCCCGCCCCACCATCTCCAAGGCCAACTCCGTCTTGGACCGGTAGCCCTGCCTATCCTCCGGCACACCCGCCGCCTCACACCGGTCTTTGTCCGAGGTCCAACTCTCGGGCAGATACAGCCCCTTGTCCACCAATGCCCGTCCCAACGGGCTGACATAGGCCAGGAACATCCCCGCCTGGCAGTTGGCCACCTTCCCCAGCCTCCCGCAGTACTGCCGGGCCACTCCCACCGACTTCCTCCCCTGCTTGGGAAAGTCGCTGCCGTCCAGCACCCACACCCCTTCCGGATGCTCCAGCCGGGTTCCCAGGTACTCCTGCAGCCGTCCTATAATCACCTCATCGTCCCAGGGAGAATCGGTGAGAAACCGCTGCATCCCTCGGGCTGACCCCGGAACCGTCTCCGACAGGTTCTCAGCGTTGCGCCGCTCCCCAGACTGTACCAGCAGGGCCTGGAGATAATGACCGCTGTGCTCCCGCGTCTCCCGGCGGCCAAACAGCGGCGCGAAGTAAGCGTGAAAATCCCGAAATGACCCGTACACCTGCTCGAAAGCTGCCGCATCCACATCCCCACCTCACCCGCCTATTCCCTCTCCAGCTACACAGTCATCCTATCAAACTAACTGACGTTCTAATACTAGTATATTGTACGCTACTTTATTATTGGCTATAAGCTTGGTGTTCTACAGACTTTGCTTCAATTAACTCCGGTCGCTCCGGTTCAAACGAAAAGGGAGATAATTAATACCCGCATCACCCCAGGCGCCAAAGGACCACGGAAATCGGGCGGCTCAATCTAGGTGCGCCTCAAATTCGCAACTAGCGACGTTTGGCGTGAAAAGCTTTGGGAGACTTATACCTGGTATTGCCTTTCCAAGTGTGCCAAGAATTCTCGTACCTCGCTGGCCAAATCCTCGGCTGACACATCCTCTTCGGAATCGGCCAAGTCCTTGAGTTGCTCGTCTACTTCCTCTTCTACGTCGAAGATGTTCCCTAAACTGATCCCAAGGTGAAAACTACATAAAGCTAAATCGGCAGGGGAGTTGCGTTAGTCTGTAAAGGAAGTCGGGTGGCGGTGTGTTGGGTATAGGGATATAAGGCGACTCCTCGAACGGTGGCGACTGAGTGTAGGCGACGTACGAGAGCGGATGTATCGAGCGGTGACAGCCCGGGAGCGGGAACGCTCTTGGCCCAAGGTTGGACCGCATTGGTGGTATCCGAGGCGTTAGAACGGGAGCCCACGCCATCGGCACATTGGTCGCTGCCTTCAGCGACAACGGTCCCACAGCCATTGCCTTCCAGCAGCCGGGTGGTTCTCGCGCCCTCGGCGGGAGCCAGCAAGCCCAACTGAAGGCAGCGATACAGGCTCTGCCCGAAAAGGCGGGAGGCCTTCGTGACGGCGTATGCCGCACTCCCCATAGAAGCGCGACAACGAAGCGCGACAACTGAGGGCGAAAATCTTCTTCGCCGACGAGGCCCATTTCCGGGCGGATGCGGAATGGGTACTCAAAGGAGAGCCAGCGCTGGTAGATTCGACCAGCCCCCGGTGGGGTGAAAAAGCGAGTTATGATGCGGCGGTGTGCCTGGAAACCGGCGAGGTGGAGAATATGGAACTGCAGGGGTACAGCAACGCCGAAACTTCCACCGCCTTCCTGAAGCCAATACGGGAAAAGCAAAGCAACTACGGGAAAAGCACTCCGGACCACTGAACGTCGTCTGGGACAACGCTCCAGCCCATCATGGTGATGCCGTGCGTACCTACCTGGCTACCCCCGGCTCGCGCCAGCGATTGGTGAGCCTGCCGGAATATAGCGCTGATTTCAATGCTGCCGAAGCGATCTGGGACTGGGTACGCGAAGAGGTCACTGCGAACTTGTGCTTGGGCGCCAAAGCCGCGATGCAGGAAAAATACACTTCTTCTCCCAGTTGGCTTACCGGAGAGATGAGGTCAAACAACGGTGATTCACACAAGCTGCTCGACGACAAAGGGCGTCGATGCTCCGGCACTGCTGAAGGACCCGAAGGGCGACCCATCGCCAAACTGGGTCGTGTCGGAGTTTAACCAGAAGCAAGGAGCAAGCGCGCCCAAAGCTGACCCATCGGGATGCAATGGCGGGCCAGCCGTGCGTGTCCAGGTTGCTAGGTTCACATAAATTAGCCAATTGACGCTGGCCCCTTAGACAAACCGTACGGTCCTTTTATCCAAGGAGACTATATTGGGTCGCTGGTGGGAGTTTCGAAGGCTTGGGCATTTGTTGAACCAGGCGTAAGGCATTTGTCTTAGGTCTTATATACTCGGTCTTATATACTATGAAAGCCGGCGGTCCGGAAGGGTTGAGGCCCGGAAGGTGCGTCGGTTGGGGGAAGTTCCGTTAGGTGGGAAAACAAGAGGTACGGAAGTCCGGTTTCTTGGGAAATGAGATGCTCAAAACCCGCTTGCAACCGGTGCTGCCGTTGTGATAATGTGGCCGGTAATAAAGCCAAGCCAAATCGTGCTAAGCCAAACAGGGCTAGCTAAACAGGGCAAAGCCAAACAGGAGAAGAAAGATGAGCTACACGCCTAAATCGCTAGGTCACGTAAACATTTATGTGCGCAACGCTGAGCGCTCCCAAAAGTGGTATGAAGAGGTACTGGGGCTTCACACCTATGATTTCGTCCCCGGACGCGCCGCCTTCATGTCGGCGGACAAAGAAATCTCCCACGAAATCGCTTTGATGGAAGTCGGCGAAAATGCTCTCGGACCGCAAAGTGGGCAGGTCGGCCTGAACCACATGGCCTGGTACATGCATAGCCTGGATGACCTGAAAGAGCTATACCAGCGTCTGCAAGACTTGAACGTGACCATTGACCGTGTGTCCGACCACGGTCTCTCCATTGGGATTTATCTCAAAGACCCGGACGGCAACGGAATCGAGGTCTCTTATGAGATGCCCCGAAGTGAGTGGGAGCGAGAAGAAAACCTATTCATGAGCGGCGGCGCTACTCAGAAAGGCCGCCTGCCCGGACCGTGGGACGAGGCGATTGCCAAAGCCGACGCTGCCGCCGTTGCCGCTAGATAACTAACGGCCCACGCCAATCAGAACAATCGGGGGGTGCCAGAGCGCACCCCCCTTGTATTTTTCGGATTTATTTTCAGTCGTGGTTATTTCTAGCCGGGCCTACTTCCAGTCGGAATCCGGCGGCCAAATGTTGTGGCTGCCTCTGGCTGCGCCTTGAGGTCCATCCTCCCGCCAGTCTTTGATGCTCTATAATAACTTGAGCAGGTGTGGGGTGCCTTCAGGTGGGTTTGGAACGCGGCCTCGTCCTTGTAGACCTCGTACAACCACACCAGATTTCAGTCGCCCGCGTCCTGAATTACATCGAAGCGAAAGCAGCCCGCCTCGTCCCTCACCGACGCTTTGGCGTCTTCCAGAAGAGCTTCCACGAACTCCTCTTTGTGCCCTTCTTTGATTTTCATGGATGCAATTATGATTCCCTCGTAAAAACCCCTCGTCCTCCGGGGGCAATAGGAGGATAATGTGGGGAAAGGGCGTTGGGGCAGCGCCTGGCCGAGGGAGGGGAGGATGTTCCGAATACGAGACCCGCAAGAGAGCCTCTGGCAGTCCCAGTTCCTGGTGACGCCGAAGAAGGCTAAGCGCCTGGAGAGAAGTTGGGCCGAGGTTTTCCGAAACGAGGCGCTCCCCCTGATTGACGAGGAGCGCTTTGCTCCCATGTACTGCGTGGACAACGGCCGTCCCAACCGGGCGGTGCAGACCGTCCTCGGGGTCCACCTCCTCAAAGAGATGTTCAACCTCACCGACGATGAAGCTCTGGAACAACTAGAGTTCAACCTGCTCTGGCACCACGCCCTGCGGCTGGACATCGAGGAGACCCACCTGCCCCAGAAGACCCTCCACAACTTCCGAGTTCGCCTGATGCAGCACGACGGTGGCCGGCTGGCTTTCCAGGAGACCACGGACCGGATCATCCAGGCGCTGGGCATACGCACCGGAAAGCAACGGCTGGACTCCACCCACATCATGAGCAACATCGCCACACTCACCCGGCTGGGCCTGTTCTGTGAGACGATGCGGTTGTTCCTGCGGGCCTTGCGCTGGGAGCACCCAGAGCTTCGCCCTGGGGTTCCGGAGGGCCTCCTAGGGCGCTATTTGAAGGAAGAAGACGAGGCGACCCACTACGAGGACGCCCGCACGGGGGAGGGTCGGCGACGCCTTTCGGTCTGTGCCCGGGACCTCTACCGGCTGGTGGACCGGTTCCATGGCACGACTGCTGCCCAGCTGGAGGAGTACCGGCTGCTGGAGCGGCTGCTGCGGGAGCAGTGCCATGTGGGCAAACACCGGGACGGGCGCCCCAGGGACGATGACGACAATGCTGGGGAATGCAAGGTGCCCGTGGCCTTGAAGGACCCGAAGCAGGTGTCCGCCGACTCGCTGCAATCGCCCCACGACCCGGATGTGACCTACAGCGGCCACAAGGGGAAGGGGTACGAGGTGCAGGTGGCGGAGACCTGCCACGAGGAGAACGCCACCCAGCTCATCACCCACGTGGAGGTGACCCCCTCGAGTGGGAGCGACACCGACGTGAGCGTGCCGGTCGTTGACGGGCTCGCGGAGCGGAAGGTCCGACCGGACGAGCTCTTCGCCGACACGGCGTATGGGTCGGGCCGCAATGCCTTCGAAGCCTCGCGCCGGGGAACGGAACTGGTGAGCCCGGTGGCGGGGTCGGCGCCGGGGAACTCGCACGAAGGAGAGGGTGACGGACCACCGCCGCTCACCGCCGCGGACTTTCAGATCGACGTCACAGGGGAGCAGGCCACGGTGTGCCCCGCCGGCCACCCGTCCATCGAGGAGCACGAGTTGGAGGATGCGCCGGAGCGGGTAGAGGTCCACTTTGCCAGGACAACATGCGAGCCCTGCCCCTTGCGGTCCCGTTGCCCAGTGAAGCTGGACCGGCGTGCGGGGGCCTACGTCCTCAAGGCGGACCTGGTGAAGGTGAACATCGAGCGGCGCCGGAGGGCCGAGGCCACCGAGGAGTGGCGCAAGCGGTATGCCATAAGGGCCGGGATCGAGGGAACGAACTCCGAGCTGAAGCGCGCCCACGGGCTTGGGCGCTTGCGGGTGCGAGGGGGCCGTCGGGTGCGGCTTGCCGTCTACCTGAAGGCGTTGGCGTGCAACTTCAAGCGGATGGTCCATGCACGCCTGGTGGAGATGGAGAACACGGCTCAGCGGGCGGTCGGGACGGTACCTGCGGTCACGGCCGCATGAGGGCGCCGCTCCACAGCTTCCACCGGGTGCCCTGAGCCACGGAAGGGGTACCCGCAACGGGATCACGCTTGTCCTGAGCGCGGCAGATGGTGCGGTGAGGCCAGCAGCCGGCATCCCGTGGCCTCCTCCCTTCCAGGCCCCTTCGCACGCCAGGGTTCATCTCAAACAGGCCTTTTTGCGAGGGAATCAATTATGACGTACATATTTCCTCCTAACTGGTGGCTTTTGACGGAACGTTGATTATGCTCATCAATCCTACCGTTGGATTGGGGCAAGGCCAGACTTTACCAGCCGAGTCGTCGGGTTAAAGATTCGCTTGGAACTTGCTTAGCTAATTACAGGTTTAGACGCCTGCCAAAAAGGAGTCAGGGCAATGCCGGTAAGAACGGGCGCTCAGTACATCGAGGGTCTACGGGAGAATCAGCCGGAAGTCTACATGAACGGCGAACGCGTGAAGGATGTGACCACCCATCCGGCCCTGAAGAATGGGGTACAAACCTTGGCCCGTCTTTATGACATGCAGCACGACCCGAAAATTGCCGACCAAATGACCTACACCTCCCCGACGACCGGAGACCAGGTCGGCCTGTCCTTCATTCTGCCCAAGACGCCCGAAGACCTGCAGCGCCGCCACACCATGATGTCCCACTGGGCTCGGGCAAGTTGCGGGATGATGGGCCGCAGTCCCGATTTCATGAACGTGAACATGATGGCCATGGCCGCCGCAGGAGACTATTTTGCTCAGAACCGGCCCGAATTCAAGAAAAACATCCAGGACTATTACGAGCTTGTCCGCGAGAAAGACCTGGTGCTGACCCACACCCTGCTTAACCTACAGCGCAGCCGCGCTCCCGGAGCGACACTGCTGGAAGATCGCACCGACATAGGCCTGGCGGTGGTCAAAGAGACAGATGCCGGTATTATCGTGAACGGGGCCCGGGTGCTCGCTACCCTGGCGCCACTGTCGGAAGAAATCGCCCTTTATCCCACTACCTCGCACATGCTTCCGGGCGGCGCTCCCGATCGTTTCTCATTCGCCTTCGCCATTCCCAACAACACCCCCGGCCTGAAGTTCCAATGCCGCGAGAGCTTTGACCAAGGCCGTTCCCACTTCGACCACCCGTTGGGTTCCCGGTTCGAGGAGATGGATGCCGTAGCCTTTTTCGACAACGTGCTGGTGCCATGGGAGCGGGTGTTTCTGCTGGGCGACGTAGAGTTGTGCAACAATCTGCAGTCTGCCACCAACCGCCACCTCCACTCAGGGCACCAGATAGTCACGAAAAACGTGGTGAAGTGCGAGTTCATGCTGGGCTTGGCCAACCTGATGATCCAAACCCTAGGTTCGAGTCAATTGCCCCACGTGCAACAAATGATGGCTGAGATCATCGAAAACCTGGAGGTGACCAAGGCTTGTTTGCGAGCTGCTGAGGCCGATGCCAAGATCGATCAATGGGGCGTGCTTTGCCCTGCGGAGTTGCCCCTGCAGGTGGCTAGAAACTCGTTTATACGCATGTACCCCAGGATGGCTGAAATTCTCCACCTATTGGGTTCCAGCAGCCTCATGGCCCTGCCTACCGAGGCAGACATGAACGGTCCCCTTGCCGACGAGATCAACAAGTACCTGGAAACGGATACCGCCTCGGCCCAAGAGCGGGTTAGAATTTTCCGTTTGGCTTGGGACACCTGTTGCAGCGCCTTCGCGGGACGGCAGATTCTTTACGAAAGGTTCTTCCAAGCGGATTCGGTGCGCAACGCGGTGATTCTCTACAACATGTTCGACCGGGAGCCCATGACTGATTGGGTGAATGATTTCCTGCACCAAGAGTAAGCCGGATGCCAGGGTTCGATAATCTTGCCTGTCACCAATCTATTATTCCAAAAACAATATTTTAGCCAATGTTAAGGGCTAATATCTAAGGAGATTGCAATGCCAACGCCCAAGCTCATCCGGCAAGACAGCGTAAAACACCTGGAACGCGCTCCCGGTGTCACCGTGTCCACGATGGTGGGAGAAGACTCCGGAGCCACCGAAATCTCCAGCGGCATCACCAGTTTCGCTCCCGGCACCTCCAATACCACCCACTTCCACAACGCCGAGGAATCGGTGATTGTCATCGAAGGCGAGGGAGTAATGATCATCGGCGGGGAGGAACACCACGTCCAACCCAACGACGCCGCATTTATAACGCCGGGCACCCACCACCGCATCGTCAACACCGGAGACAAGCCTTTCCGGATTGCTTGGTCCTATGCCACTATCCCCGTGTCACGGACGCTGGTGGACTAAAACCTCAGGGCGCTCGAATCACTTAGCGCCGCTGGCCTGGAAATATTCCTAATAACCTTGCCTAATACCCTGGGTAGAAAGCGCTGGCCTAAGCTTGCATCGGATTGAGGCGATATTCCAACTGCCGCGGGCAAGAGGATTGCCTATTACCCTGCGGCCCGCCTTTAGGCAGGCTTTTCCACTAAGAAATAAGCCGCTACGACGCTACGCCGGGGTGAGCATACTCGATAAATACGTCCTGGACCGCCGTCTCCCTAGTGTCGTCGGTTTCTACGCTTGGGTCACAATACATCACACCGTATACGTCAGCATTTTGCTGGCCGTCACCGGCATACCGTGGGACGGTCCAGGCGATAAGCTGCTGTTTGCCTTCCTCTCCGGCTTGTCCTTGGGCGCCGGTTTCGTGTGCATGTTTTTGGGCCTCAAGTTGGAAGAGGCGTCCCGGGCGGTAGCGCTCACCCAAGTGTATCCGGTATATGTGGCCCTTTTGGCGGTCGCATTCCTGGAGGAATCCCTCAAGCCGGTCCAGTGGGTAGCTATCTTGCTGATCGTGTTCGGCGCGATGCAGGTCTCTCTTAGGGGCGGCTTGGGTAGCATGCTGCCCAGGCTGAGCCGTGGCTTCCCTTTTTTGCTGGTAACAGGCATCGGTCAGGGAGTGGGGTTATTTCTCGTCAATCATGATTTGTTCGTAAAAACCCCTCGTCCTCCGGGGGCAATAGGAGGATAATGTGGGGAAAGGGCGTTGGGGCAGCGCCTGGCCGAGGGAGGGGAGGATGTTCCGAATACGAGACCCGCAAGAGAGCCTCTGGCAGTCCCAGTTCCTGGTGACGCCGAAGAAGGCTAAGCGTCTGGAGAGAAGTTGGGCCGAGGTTTTCCGAAACGAGGCGCTCCCCCTGATTGACGAGGAGCGCTTTGCTCCCATGTACTGCGTGGACAACGGCCGTCCCAACCGGGCGGTGCAGACCGTCCTCGGGGTCCACCTCCTCAAAGAGATGTTCAACCTCACCGACGATGAAGCTCTGGAACAACTAGAGTTCAACCTGCTCTGGCACCACGCCCTGCGGCTGGACATCGAGGAGACCCACCTGCCCCAGAAGACCCTCCACAACTTCCGAGTTCGCCTGATGCAGCACGACGGTGGCCGGCTGGCTTTCCAGGAGACCACGGACCGGATCATCCAGGCGCTGGGCATACGCACCGGAAAGCAACGGCTGGACTCCACCCACATCATGAGCAACATCGCCACACTCACCCGGCTGGGCCTGTTCTGTGAGACGATGCGGTTGTTCCTGCGGGCCTTGCGCTGGGAGCACCCAGAGCTTCGCCCTGGGGTTCCGGAGGGCCTCCTAGGGCGCTATTTGAAGGAAGAAGACGAGGCGACCCACTACGCTACGACCGCGAGGACGCCCGCACGGGGGAGGGTCGGCGACGCCTTTCGGTCTGTGCCCGGGACCTCTACCGGCTGGTGGACCGGTTCCATGGCACGACTGCTGCCCAGCTGGAGGAGTACCGGCTGCTGGAGCGGCTGCTGCGGGAGCAGTGCCATGTGGGCAAACACCGGGACGGGCACCCCAGGGACGATGACGACAATGCTGGGGAATGCAAGGTGCCCGTGGCCTTGAAGGACCCGAAGCAGGTGTCCGCCGACTCGCTGCAATCGCCCCACGACCCGGATGTGACCTACAGCGGCCACAAGGGGAAGGGGTACGAGGTGCAGGTGGCGGAGACCTGCCACGAGGAGAACGCCACCCAGCTCATCACCCACGTGGAGGTGACCCCCTCGAGTGGGAGCGACACCGACGTGAGCGTGCCGGTCGTTGACGGGCTCGCGGAGCGGAAGGTCCGACCGGACGAGCTCTTCGCCGACACGGCGTATGGGTCGGGCCGCAATGCCTTCGAAGCCTCGCGCCGGGGAACGGAACTGGTGAGCCCGGTGGCGGGGTCGGCGCCGGGGAACTCGCACGAAGGAGAGGGTGACGGACCACCGCCGCTCACCGCCGCGGACTTTCAGATCGACGTCACAGGGGAGCAGGCCACGGTGTGCCCCGCCGGCCACCCGTCCATCGAGGAGCACGAGTTGGAGGATGCGCCGGAGCGGGTAGAGGTCCACTTTGCCAGGACAACATGCGAGCCCTGCCCCTTGCGGTCCCGTTGCCCAGTGAAGCTGGACCGGCGTGCGGGGGCCTACGTCCTCAAGGCGGACCTGGTGAAGGTGAACATCGAGCGGCGCCGGAGGGCCGAGGCCACCGAGGAGTGGCGCAAGCGGTATGCCATAAGGGCCGGTATCGAGGGAACGAACTCCGAGCTGAAGCGCGCCCACGGGCTTGGGCGCTTGCGGGTGCGAGGGGGCCGTCGGGTGCGGCTTGCCGTCTACCTGAAGGCGTTGGCGTGCAACTTCAAGCGGATGGTCCATGCACGCCTGGTGGAGATGGAGAACACGGCTCAGCGGGCGGTCGGGACGGTACCTGCGGTCTCTGAAATGAGTCTGATTCGTAGAGGCCATGAATGGAGAACAATCGGTCAACCGCCTTTTGGGCGTTCTCGCAAGCAACTACGTTGGCCATTGCCATTCCAGCGATGTCTTGTGCGGTGAAAGGCTCATCTTCGGCTGCTTTGGAGCTTGTTCGTGCAAAACCGCCCGGCCCGCTAGAATCCACATTGAGGCATCAGCCACAGCAAACTGGTTGGCGGGCATACTGCCCCGTGGATTGTTCCCTAAAGACATTGAAGCTGTCTTTACATACTCAATCGTGTCATTCAACGCCGCGTTTGCGATTCCGAGCAATAGTGCCGCCGCTTGTGCCGCACCGTGTACCGGTATTCCCGCTGGCAGCGTCAATGCAGGAGGCGAATTTGGCACCACGTGCTCCAGGGGCGCTTTAATTCGGAAAACCGGAGCCAGTTCTTCAGGAACGAAAACATTTTCTAAAATTACATCATGACTCATCGAAGCGCGGAGCGACATAGCTTGCCAAGTCGGCTCAATAGCGACCCCAGGGGTGTCCAACTCCACTGTGAGCCTACGCAGGTGGGAGGCGGGGGGTGGTGTGTCATCTGTGGGAGTCCATCCCGGTGGCGGCCCAGGGACTAGCGTAGCGAGGAAAGCCCAACGTGATCTCAAGGACCCACTGACAAAGGACCAACGTCCGGTGGAAACATAATCTCCCGCAACCGGCTGGGTTGTCCCTGCCGGGAGGAAAGCATGGGAGAAAAGCGCACCTTCACTTACGATCGCGCCAAGATACGGGGCGATACCCCCACCCATCAACGCCTGCTGAATCTTTACTGCTGCGATGTGATTGCCGAGGCACCAAGCAGTGGAGGCACATGCGCCAGCGATGATCTCGACAACTTTTAATTGGGTTAGAAGGTCTGCCTCGGTTCCTCCTTGAGTGATGGGAATCGCCATAGCCA
Organism: Dehalococcoidia bacterium; assembly: GCA_963665155.2. Classification (GTDB taxonomy): domain Bacteria; phylum Chloroflexota; class Dehalococcoidia; order Lucifugimonadales; family UBA3495; genus UBA1141. The sequence goes on from OY761986.2 coordinate 2,320,862, forward strand.
GTAGTCCCGCATGATGGAGGTCCATTATTGATTCAATCGGTATCTCCCGTGCCTCGTCAACTCTCTGAGCTCTCGTTCTTATCTCGTCTGCGGCTTGATGGGCACGGGAGATAAGATCGCTGGTCGACTCTTGTGGTCCTCTTTGGCTGGCGGCCATCGGTTCGCTCACTTTAGTCTCCTAGTGATTACCTCACATTCAAGCATCGGGTCGCGCTGCGAGCGTCAGCTGGCGAGACTACATCCGTACCAACGCCGCAAACCCAACTCAATTGCGATGTCAGGCGACCCATCCGTCAGAGGCAGGCCTGCTTGAACAGGTAATCCGCATTACGGCAGAAGACCGGAACAATCCCTCTAAACCGTGGGTTGACCCTAAACCGTGGGTGGCCTCCGGTTATGCCAATCGGTGTTCTGTTCGTAGGCGTGGGCTACCCGGAGCACTGTTTCATCGGCGCCGGGCTTGGCCCCAATCTGTAGTCCGATGGGCAGGCCGCTCTCGCTAAACCCGCAGGGAATGCTGATGGCAGGGGCGTTGGCCAGGTTGAACGTCGAGGTCAACAGGTAGGGACGGCGCATCAGAGTTCCTTGGGAGAAGCTCTCGATATCCTGCGCTGTCTTGCCAACGGTGGGCAATACCAGAACGTCGTAGCTTGCCAAAGCGTCAAGCACCTCTTGGCGCAACATGGCCCGAAGCTTTTGCGCCTTGTAGTACGCTTGGGCTGGCAAAATGCTGCCGCTCAGCATCTGGATGCGGTTGCCCCACAAATAGTCTTCCCGCCGGTTCTTGACCCACTCCCTATGGGAGGAGGCCGGTTCTACCGCCAACAAGGCCTATGGTGATCAACATACTGTGCCGTGACAAAGGAACGGAGACCTCTTCCACCGTTGCGCCTAGCTCCCCCAAGACGGCGGTGGCCCCGATTACCGCATCCCGCCGGACATCCTGGTCAACCACATCGGTGTGGGTCTGCTCCGTGACCAATCCCACCCGTAAGCCGCGGATGTCGCCGGTCAAGGCTTCCCGGTAATCGGGCACCGGGGTGTTCCACGTATAAGGGTCTTGAGGGTCGTGTCCCGCAATGGCGTTCAGAGTTATGGCCGCATCCTCCACGCTCCGGGAAATCGGCCCCACCGTGTCCATGGACCAGACCCCGCTCATAATTCCGTGGCGGCTAACCCTTCCCCAACTGGGCTTCATGCCCACCAGTCCACACCATGCTGCGGGAAAGCGTATGGACCCCCCGGTGTCCTCGCCTAGGGAAGTAGCGCACAAATAAGCCGCCGTGGCAGCCCCCGAACCGCTGCTGGATGAGCCGGTGAACATGTCCAGGTTCCAGGGGTTGCGGGGAGTGCTGTAGCGCTGGAAGCCGCCGCCGATGGCGAATTCGGTCAGGTTGGTCTTGCCTAGGACAATCGCTCCGGCTTTTTTCAGGTTGGCGATTACCGTGGCGTCTTCGTCGGGGATAAAATCTTCAAGGAACTTGGAACCGCCGGTGGAACGGATGCCTTTGCTATAGAACTGGTCCTTAACCGCCACTGGGACCCCATGCATGGGTCCCAAGTAGTTGCCTTGGGCGATGGCGCTCTCGGCCTCCCTAGCCGCTTCCATTGCTTGTTTGCGAGCAACGGTTAGGTAGGAGTTGAACTTGAAATCCAGGCTGTCGATGCGGTCCAAGTAGGCTTCGGTGGCTTCCACCGGAGAGATGCTCCGGTTCTTTATCTGGGCGGAAAGCTCAGCCACGCTAAGAAAAGGAATGTCTTCTTTTTTCATAGGACCACCTCTTATTACTCAGAACTAGTGTGAATTGTCCGAAAAACGCCAGCCCATTATGTCACAAGAAAGCACCTGCCGTTTGATTAATAATCAGGTGCAGGGCAATCGCGTCTTGAACGCAGGACCAGACACCCTGTTTAATGCAAGACATACTCCAAATACGAATTATTAGACGCGATTGCCCTGCGATCAGCGCCCAACACCCGTACTGGATCCGAGTTCATTGCTCCGAGTTGCTTAATCCGAGTTCTGGCCGGCGGTAGCGGGGGATGTTGTGGCCACCACCTCGCCTTTTTCTCCCTGCATCGCCGAAATCGCCATACCGGTAATCATCAGAGCCATCATGGTCAAAAGGGCGTTACGGAGGCCCACCGAGAATGCGTGGGAAACGCCGATGCTCCCGGATTCCCGCACAGCGTCGAAACTCGGTTCGAATCCCAGCGACCCCATGGTCGCCGTAACGATAGCGGTGGCCATGGCCAAGCTGATAATGTTGGCCCCGTTTCGCACCAAGTTGAGCAAGGCGACCACTATGCCATAGCCTTGAAGCTCCACGGAACTGAGCACCGAACTGCTGTTGGGCGAATAAAAAATTCCCTGCCCTGCGCTGACAAACATCAATCCGGGGAGCGCCAAGGTCCAAGATGACTGCTCGGTTAATCGGGACAATATAAAAAGGCCCGTTGCGATGCTGGACATTCCCCCTACGGTGAAAATTCTCCAACCAAACCGGTCCGATAGGGTGCCGGTAATGGGCCCCATAACAGCCATCAGCAGCGCGCCAGGTATAACCATAAGTCCTGCGGCGGTGGGGCCGTATCCCAACACTCCCTGCAAGTAGAAAGGCATGAGAACAAGGACTGCGGAACTGCCCAAGAAGTTGAGGAACGCCGCCGACACTCCGAAGGAAAATGTCTTGCGGCCAAATAGACGCAGGTCCAACATCGGATTTGGAGTATGCAATTCCCACCGTACAAATGAAGTGGACAGAACAACAAACCCAAACACGGCCGCAATTATGGGTGGGGATGTCCAGCCGGCCCGGTGGCCCATGGTCATGGCCAGCAGCAGGGTGACCAATGCACCGGTAGATAGAACGGCACCCAACCAGTCGAAGGAAACCCCGGAGGTGGGTTTATCTTGAGCGCTATTCGGTTCTTGCAGGATGATTATGGTTGCGAAGATTCCCAATAGCCCTACGGGGACGTTTATGAAGAACACGGAAGGCCATCCAAATGCGTCCACCAATAGCCCGCCAAGGGCCGGCCCAGCTACGGCGCCGCTGCCGACTATGGTCATGACCAAACCGATAGCTTTGCCCCGCTCGTTGGGTGGAAACGCGGAGATCATGATCGCCATGCCGGTTCCCTGAGTCATTGCCGCTCCGACTCCTTGCATGAGCCGTACTGCAATCAGCATTGGAAGAGTGAAAGAGGAACCCGCCAGTCCCGCTGCTATGACATATACGGCGCTTCCAATTAGGTAAACTTTCTTGCGGCCCAGGAGATCGGATAAGCGGCCCATGGGCAACAGCAACGCCGTAATAGTTAAGGTATAGCCAATGACTACCCACTGAATGGTGGGGATGTCGGTCTGGAAATGACTAGCGATGGTGGGCAAGGCCACGTTGGTGCTGCCGTGGTCCAACACGGACCCTAGGAAGCCGATGGCAATTGCGCCAAACACCCAAAATTTATAGTTTGGCATGCTTGGCTGCAATTCGTGAATCCGTGTTGCGAGGGAAGGGGCGCCGGAAAGCACCAGCAATATTATTCCGGATATCAGGATCAACAATCCGAAAAGAATCATGAAGTGGGGGCCTTCACGGATTGGTCTGCATCAAGCTGACCCCGGGTTGTTGCGCTGCTAATATGTCGAACCGGTGGGGCGATAATAATCAATAGGATTTTTCAAGATCAAAGTGCGGTTATTTTCAAAAACGGGCTGCCGCTTGGCCTACTTATGGATTGGCCTGGCACAGGATAGGCCTAATCAAGCATGCCGGGTTTTAGCCCAGCCTTCATCAAAGGGCGTGCTGAAAATACCGGTGGACTGCTTGCTTTTGAACTTCCACTCCCCGTCTATTCGGACATACTCCTCATCATCAATGCCAGCCCGCCAAGTAGCTTGGTCGCCTTCGCCCAAGGTGCATGGCATGAACAAATACCACCTAGCCCTTGCCGTGTCCCCCGTTACTTCATTATAGGGGTTCAATCCGTAATGTAGGGCGAAGGTGAAGATTTTGGATGCTCCCCGGAAGAACTCGCGGATGGCCTCCCGGCCTTCAAACCGGCCTAAAGCCCCGCTTTCCCAGGTAGCGTCTTCCACAAACAGTTCAGCAATCTTGTCCGGGTTGTAGCTGTCGTCGCAGTAGGCTGCGTACCGGGCTTTTAAGTTTCGGATAGCATCTGTGTCTTCAACGGCCCTGACCCTTTTTTCCAGTTCTTCTACCCTGGAAATCAATTCGGCTGCTTGGCTGTCTGTCATGTTAATCCTTATCTCTCCAAACTTTTCAGGGTTGCTAGAGCTTCCGGAATAAATCGGTTTGGTCCGCTTGAAATTAGCGTATTCATTGGCCAAAACCGGGCCACTAAGGCCGAACCCAAAAACCGTGTTGGTAAGACATTACCACCAAAACCTTTCATGGTGCGCCGGTCGAACCATACCTCTGCAAAAGACCCTTCGACAGGCTCAAGACGAACGGACGGTCCCACCCGTCGTCTACTCAAATAGCCAAAAAAAGGAGCCAGTCGTAAATTGCGAAGTTATCCGGTACAACTTCCCGAAGCTCTCGTGATCGTCGTTCCACCAAGCCGTGTCATTTCTGGGTCCGCGTCTATCCGAACTACAAGCATTTAGGCGTGCGGAACAAAGCCCCGTACGCCTAAATCAACATTACGGTCAGTTAGGTCGCTCAGCAGGTCAAAATCCAGGAGCAATCGGTTAGATCAACGAAGGGGTTCGAATTCGCAATTCGGGTTTTTCTTTTGGTTTTTCAAGTTAGTCAAGAAGGTTCTGCTAAGCAGGTGGGTACTTGTCCAGCCACAACCGGGCTATGTCGATGCGCCGGGCGAACCAAACACCAGGCTTACTCTTAGCGTACTCCAGAAACTGGCGAAGGGCCACCGTACGAGACGGTTTGCCGATGATGCGGCAATGAAGTCCCACGGACATCATCTTGGGGTGGGTCGCGCCTTCACGGTATAGCTGATCGAAAGAACTCTTGGCCGCCTCGAAATAGTCGCTAGGCGTGGACAACTGACCCCGCCAGAAACCGTAGTCGTTGACCTCAAGGGAGTAGGGAATTACCAGCCAGTCCTTGCCCTTAACCTTGGTATAGTAGGGCAGGTCGTCATTATAGGCATTGCAGTCGTAGATGAAGCCGCCGTGTTCCACCACCAAGTCTCGAGTATTAACGCTGGGGCCGTAGCGAGTGTACCAGCCAAGGGGACGTTGGCCGGTGGTCCGGGTGATGCTTTCGACAGCGTTTTTTATGGCCGCCCGTTCCGTTTCCCGGTCCATCTTATAGTACTCTTCCCACCGGTTGCCGTGGCCCATCACTTCATGGCCCCGACGGGTAATATCCGGTCCCACTTCAGGGTTTCGCTCCAGCGCCAGGGCACAAGCATAGAACGTGGATTTAACGTCGTATTCGTCCAGCGTGTTCAGAATGCGCCATACCCCCACTCGGCTTCCGTATTCATAAAAGGATTCGTTGGCCAAATCCCGCTGGCCCAATGGCACCGGAGATGGCGACTCTCCCATAGTCTCGCCGTGAGGGTCGCCATCCAAGATCGAGTTCTCCGACCCTTCTTCGTAGTTGACCACCACCGAGATGGCGATGCGCGCGCCTTCGGGCCATTCCACCACCGGCGGGTTGGGCCCGTAGCCGATAAGATCTCTGTCTAAATCTCGGGCAAAATCTTTGGAAGTCATATTGATTCCTCTTGTTAAATATCTCAGGTTTGTAGCGTAAGTTGAACTGCGAGCTTCGGTTGATGCCGAAGTCACAAGTATAAACTTAGGACGCCTCGTATTACAACGACGGTTAATCTGACCGGGTGATTTTCGCGACCCATTTGGACCTGAACCGTACTGCCATGAGCTTACCGCGATTTCTCGCTCGTGGCCGAATACGACGGATTGCCAAAAAGGGGCCTTGAGCACCTCTTCATGGCTGTTAGGCGCGTGGGCTGACAGCTTTGTGGTCTTGCGTTCCGCGAAGCGATTTCTGCCCCAAAACTGACCAATTTAAGAAAGCGTCGTTGTAATACTAGAAACCCGGCTGAAAAGCCCTGCTGTGACGGGATGGCGTGGAGGATAACCAGTGGACTGTAAGTCTGAGGCTAAGAGTGACCCAGTTGGCTGCGGCCAATATGAATTGGGTAGTAACGATGGGCGACCCTGGGGCTTGCTGGTCCGGTTTATCGTGAGAGGAGCCTGGAGCCGGAGATATCATCCCCATCTTGGTAGCCACCAGGGTCAGGTTGGCCACCGTGGCCGCCATGAGTAGTTGGAATCGGGTCTTGGCTCGGCCGAAGTAGCGAGATTGGCGGACCCCCAGTTGCGCCAGCCGCGCCAGGCGATGCTCGGCCGCCTGGCGCGGCCTACGGTATTCAGCAAAGCCCTCACTCCGCTGGAAGTCCCGGGCTTGTTGCAAGAGCGCCTCTTGGGGATGCAGGGCTACGGTGCGTCCCGCCCCGTACCGCGCCGCCACGCACTGGGACCGCAGGGGGCATACGCCGCAGACCGCCGGGTCGAATTGGAAACTCCGGGCCAGGTAGGTCCGACCCAACCGGTTGGTCCGGGTGCCGAAGGTCCGCAGGGTGTGGGTAACATTACCGGCTGGGCAGGTGCAGGTTCCTGCCTCCAAGTCGATCTGGAAGTCCTCCTTGGGGAAGCAGGCCTTATTAGGGCGACCCGGCACCTTGGCTATTAGAGTCCGACCAGCATCGGCAAAGGCCTGCCGCGTCCCGCCATCCCCATAGGCCGCATCCCCGATAGTCTCCTCCACCGCTATGCCCGTGTTCTCCTCACTCTGCTCCACCAGTTCCAGGACTCCAGTGTTGTCACCGGCATTGCCGGGCAGGATGTCTACCGCGGTCACCAGTTGGGAATCGGTATCCACCACCACCGCAGCCTTATGTCCGTCGAAGCGTTTGCTGCTGCTTTTACGGCCGTGGCGCATCTCCGGGTCGTGTACCGAAGGGATGCGGTCCCGGCTTACCCCATCCTTCAGGGCTGGGCCATCCTCCTGGCGTTCCACATCCTGCAGTAACAGTTGCCCCAGCAACTCCGCCGCTTCCACTATACCCTGGCGCTGGGGGCTCTCCTCGGGGAACTGACCCTGGACCTGACGGGCCAGCTCCAACACCAGGTCGGCATCGAAACAGCTGCAGCGTGCTCTTGGCAAAGGGCCGGTCCTCTGGACACCTCAAGTTGTAGGTGTCCTTGACCGCCCCTCGGCCCAGAATGTAGGTGGTGTCTACGCCACCATCCGGCGTCTTTCAGGTACCGGATGAAAGACGGCCCGCACCCGGTCGTTGGAGGATCAAACATGCAGCGTGCCCGTCCTCCACCTCCCCAACGCCACCTTCCACCGGATATCAAAATCCGCCCGCTGTTTGGCTTCGGCGTCGCTGACTTTGTCGTAGGCTTGCAACAACAGCGCAGTGGCCACCAGACTTGGGGGCACGCTATCCCGGCCATTGTCTGGGCAATATAGCTCGGCGAACTCTTCGTCTCGAAATAGCTGTCCCCGCAGGGAGGCCAGGAAGCCATAGAAGGAGCCCCGGCCCACATAGTCCAGGTACAGGTGATCCGCTTCCAGCAGCCCTCGTTGCGCCGACCGTACTCCCAGCATCCTCAACCTCCCACACCCATTTATTAAATCTCTTGCCCAGTATATCGGGACAGCCTAGGTCAGGGTACTTTTCGGCCGGAGTTCTAGGTGGACAGAGACCTGTCTATGTGCGCCGGGAAATATATAAAAAATGTGGGGCAGGCTTGGATGAGCCTGCCCCTTAGCTACGCCCCTTCTTGCACCCGCTGGCAAAGCCGACGGAGTTGAAGCTCTTACTGTGCGGTGTACCCTCCGTCGATGACCAACTCGGACCCGGTAACAAATGATGCTTCGTCCGAAGCCAGGAACAGGGCACCGTAGGCAATGTCGTCGGGAACGCCGATTCTGCCCAAGGGAATAGTGTCCGTGTTGGAAGGCGAGTCTCCGGGATTTCTTGTGCCTGTGTGGCGCATGGGCGTGTCCACCGAGCCGGGGTGGATGGAGTTGCAGCGGATGTTGTCCTTAGCGTGTTGGATTGCCGTTGCTTTGGTGAACAGCCTTACGGCTCCTTTGGTGGCGACATATGCCGGGGGGCCGATGGCCACCAAGCCAGCGATGGAAGAAATGTTCACAATAGAACCCCCTCCCGCCTGGCGCATGGCCGGGATGGCCTGCTTGGTGCCCAAGAACACGCCCTTGGCGTTAACGGCCATGATCTCGTCCCATATCTCCACGGTCGTCTCCTCAATGGTATATCGGCGCACAATGCCTGCGTTGTTTACGAGGATGTCCAGCCGCCCGTACTGTCTCTGGGCAGTTTCCACTGCCTTTTGCCAGTCTCCGCTGTTGGTCACGTCCAGATGCAGGTAGGTTGCTTCGCCGCCGTTCTCTTTGATCTCCACTTCCAATTGACTGCCCAGGTCGTCCAGCACGTCTCCGAATACCACCTTTGCTCCCTCCCTGGCGAACAACCGGGCCTCGGCTGCGCCCATACCGCGGGAGCCTCCACTAATCAGTGCTACTTTACCGTCCAGTCTTCCCATATTCTCACCTCATAAATTAACGGGCCGCAGGTTTCGGGTGATGAATCAACAATCGAGCTAACAATCGAGCTAACAATCGAGCTAACAATCGAGCTAACAATCGAGCTAACAATCGAGCTAACAATCGAGCTAACAATCGAGCTAACAATCGAGCTAACAATCGAGCTAACAATCGAGCTAACGATCGAGCTAACAATCGAGCTAACAATCGAGCTAACAATTGCGCTTAAGAAATAACCAATCGAGCGATTTCATCTATTTCGTCCAGTGCCGCCGTCCCTTCCGTCTGTTCCAGCCACACCGTCACCCGGTCCGCTCCGGCATGCTCAAGGTCCTTGATGCTTTCACGGTCCCGGAATTGGCCTGGGCGTCCAAAGGCGTGAATCTCAATGGTTGAAGGGTCTCTTCCGGATTGTGACGCCAATTCGTTGATCTTGGCGCGCCCTTGCTCTAGTTCTTCCAATGAAGGAAGGGCGGGCATCCAACCATCGCCCCATTCCACCACCCGCTTGAAAACGTTCTTTGCGCTGCCGCCCAAGAATATCGGCGGATGGGGCTTTTGGACCGGCTTGGGGTTGGAGTGAACCGCTGGGAAATCGTAATAGCGTCCATGGTACTCGGCCTGGTCTTTGGTCCACAGTTCTTTCATGGCGAGCACGGAGTCTTTTACCTGGGTCCAGCGATGAGGAAAGTCTCCCCCCATAATCTCGGTTTCTTCCTTGAGCCAGCCAGCGCCTACGCCGAAAATAAACCGCCCGCCGGAGACGCGGTCTAGGGTGGCCACCTGTTTGGCCAGCATTAGGGGGTTGTGCTCCGGCACCAGGCAAATGCCGGTGCCAAGCTTTATGGTCTTAGTGACCGCCGACGCCCTAGCCAAGGCCATGAAAGGGTCGATAATGTGTGCGTAGGATTCCGGTATTCCTTCCGATTCGTCTCGCCGGTAGGCTGGTGATGTGGTGCGCACCGGGATAAACACGTGCTCCGGAACAAAAAAGGACTCGAACCCCACCTCTTCGGCTCTTTTGGCCAAAGCTGCCGGGTCCAGGGAAGTGTCTGATTGGAAGACCATCAAGCCGATTTTCATTATCGATTCGCCCCTAATTTAGCTGCGTGGCAGTGTAGCAGCGGGGGAGATAGGCGTCAAACCTGTGAATTGACACTGGCGAGCCCATAGATGAGGAACCTCAAAATTCGAATGTAGTTACGGTAGAATTTCAACCTCAAAACAGTTAGAATTCGACTAAGCCTGGCGACACATTGATAGTGCTAAGATCGTATTACTTGGGCCGGGCATACCATATTAAAATATAATGGCCGCGAAGGTTACGGAATTGGGGTAGCGACAGTTAATTCCAAGGTCTTGATTGACCGGGTTTCCGACTATCTGCCCGAGGAAGCGACTCAGCTTATTGGACAGGCATACATTTTTGCCGACCAATGCCACAGCGGCCAGATGCGCAAATCCGGCGTACCCTACATAGACCATCCTCTCGAAACCGCCCTCTTCCTGGCCGACCTCCACTTGGACTCCCACACCATCGTCGCTGCCTTATTGCATGACGTCGTGGAAGACTGCGGCGTGACCTTGGAAGAAGTTGAAGCCCGCTTCGGCCCGGAATCGGCCAAGCTGGTGGACGGCGTGACCAAGCTAACCCGAATGGACGCCCGTCTATACAACCCTGACGACACCAACCCGGACCACTACGATGACCCGGACAGCCTATACGCCGAAAGCCTTCGGAAAATGCTGGTTTCCATGGCTGAAGACATTCGGGTGGTGCTGATCAAACTGGCTGACCGCATGCACAATATGCGGACGCTGGATGCGTTGAGTTCGGAAAAACGCAAACGCATCGCCCAAGAAACCCTGGACATTTACTCGCCCTTGGCCCACCGGCTGGGAATTTGGGAAATCAAGTGGCGACTGGACGATTTGGCTTTCCGCCATCTTAACGAGGAAAAGTACCGGGAAATCTCCAAACTGCTGGCAGCCAAGCGGGGCGAACGAGAATCCTACATTGATGAAGTATCGGCCAGGCTCCGCGAGGAGATGGTGCGGTATAAGGTCGAGGGAGAGGTCGGAGGACGCCCAAAGAGTATCTACAGCACCTACCGAAAGATCCAAAAATACGCCGAGGAAGGGAAGGAGTTGCAGGACATATACGACCTGTACGCTCTTCGGGTGCTGGTAGAAACCAAAGAGGACTGCTACAAGACCCTAGGCGTGATCCACCAGCTATGGCATCCTATTCCCGGCCAGTTTGACGACTACATTGCCACCCCCAAGGAGAACTTGTACCAGGCACTGCACACCACCGTGATTTGCGAAGGCGGCCACCCGCTGGAGGTGCAAATCAAGACCTACGAGTTGCACCAGATAGCCGAGTATGGAGTGGCGGCCCACTGGCGTTACAAAGAAGGTAAGTCCAGCGACCTCCGCTTTGAAGAAAAGATGACCTGGATGCGCCAACTGCTGGAGTGGCAACGGGAAGTGGTCGCCACCGATGAGTTCATAGAGACGGTCACACAAGACTTTTTCCACGACCAAGTCTTTGTCTATACGCCCAAAGGAGACATAGCCGAGTTGACCGTGGGTTCCACCCCGGTGGACTTCGCCTACAAAATTCACACCGAACTGGGCCACCGCTGTATTGGCGCCAAAGTTAACGGCAGGCTAGTCGCTCTGGACACTACATTGCAGAACGGCGATACGGTGGAAGTAGTCGTAGCCAAGGCCGAGCGCGGCCCTAGCCTTGATTGGCTAAATCCCCATCGCGGGTTCGTGGTCTCTGGCAGCGCCCGGCAAAAGGTCCGCCAATGGTTCCGCCGCCAGGCCCGCAGCAGCAATATAAAGCGGGGCAGAGAGCTACTGCGGCGAGAGCTACGTAGGCTCAACCAACAACTAAAAGACGACGAAGTGCTGTCTATTTGTAAGCACGACAGCATGGATGAGCTACTGGCCAACCTGGGTTCTGGAATACTAACGGAAAGCCAGGTGGCACACCGTCTGGGCCAAGCCCGTCAAGGGTCCGAGCCGGCCCACGTTCAACCACCCCACAACCTGCCATTGTCCAGCCCAAGCTCGGGAATTACGGTTCTAGGCGTCGGCGACCTGTTGATCCGCATTGGCCGGTGTTGCAATCCAATACCCGGCGACGAAATTATGGGGTTCATCACCCGTTCCAGCGGCGTAACCGTCCACAAGAAGGACTGCGTTAGTCTCAAGAATGAGGACGAGCCGGAGCGGATTGTAAGAGTGGACTGGGGGCAGCCCAGGGAGTTGTATCCGGTCCGGGTCAAGATGAGGGCATACGACCGTCTGGGTTTACTGGCGGATGTTACTCGCTTGGTTTCCGGGGAAAAGGTGAACATCGCTTCGGTCATTACCCAGGAACTGGAAGACGGAACCGTTACTATGGAACTGACTCTGCACACCACCGGCTTGGACCAACTGGGCAAGTTGTTCGGCAAGCTAGAAGCCGTGCGGGGGGTGACGTCGGTTACCAGGGACCGCTCCAGCATTCCAGCCAACGCCTAACCAAAGCCCCCTCTCCAAACTCCCTCATTACGCCTTTTCTGCGTCCATGGTTTCGGAAATCCGCATCTGGATTCGCATGTCCCATAAGGTCCGTAATCCCGCCTCCCCGCGCTGGTATAATGGCGAAGTTTTCTCTATCAAGAGCACTCAAATCTCAGCCAATATTGCTTTAGGAGGCAACCAAAATGCCAGAAAGAACTCCAATTAACCCGCCGGGGATTTCACCAAACCCAGCTCTCTCACCAGGAATACGCGTGGGGGGCCTTTTGTTCGTTTCCGGAAACGTCGCCGTGGATGGCAGTGGCAACCTGGTGGGCGGCAGCGACTGCGAAGCCCAGTCTAGGCAGGTCATGGCCAACATCCGGGCCATCGTCGAGACCGCCGGAGGCAAGATGGAGGACGTTGCCAAAATAACCTGCTTTCTCACCGACATTAGCAACTATGGCGGTTACTCGAAGGTCCGCTCCGAGACATGGCCCAGCAATCCTCCCGCCAGTTCCACCGTCGTGGTCGCCGGCCTGGTGCGCCCCGAGTTCTTAGTGGAAGTGGAAGCGATCGTCAAGATGCCTGACTAGAGGTCTGGCCGGAAAGCCATTGGCCGGGTTTCGCGCTACGCCAAGCAGACGTATTCCAGTCTTATACGGTATAATAGTATATGTAATACGTTTCAATAACCAACTGTTACTTCGATAATCGACGTTAAGAAAACGACGGCTTGGGGAGAATCGGGGTTTCCGTCCGAGTTTCTAGGCTTATATGGCCTATCCCCAATTGGCCAATAAGCCTACTTTTCGGCCAGACGTGTTTCGGTCCGGAGCTTTTAGGTCAATGATAGGCGATAGCACCGACAGGAGCAGGCTTTCATGTTAGCCTGCTCTTTGTTATGTGAGCTGTGCGCCGTTTCCGCACTTTAGGCAGCCTCTATCGACTGGGGCTGGCGTGTCGATACGGCATATTGTACCGCCGGAATTTGTGCCATAAACGATGGTATTTGGTGTTCATCCTGAGTTCGTATATGCCTTGCTCCATTTACCAATATTGATTTAGTGCTAACACCTTTGGTTGTTCGTGTAATCCTTCGGCCTTATAGGTGGGCGCCACATATTCCCTTGGGTTTGAGAAACATAAACTGCCTGCAATGCCCCAGAATTAGTCACGATTCGCACTCTGGCGATTCGTACGGTCCAGTAGAGATCAAGTGGCTGGGGTGTTGAACAATAGTTGATCGACGCCGTCTGTCGGGCGGATTGGTAAGACCAAGATATTGGGGGCAGGATTGAGATGAATTTTCTAGATTTCCTGTTAATTATTATTGTGGCTGGGGTCGGATTCTTTGGGATATGGATGGGGTTTATACGTGCGGCGTTTGGGGCGTTGGGGATTGTGCTGGGAATACTCATCGCGGGCCAAGCCAGTGACAATCTAGGCGGCTTATTCGCTGGCCTTATCAACAGTGAACCATTGGCGAACGGGATCGCCTATGGCTTCATTATTATTGCGTCCCTTATCGTAGCCCGGGTTCTCACCGTCGTTGTTCGGGGTATTTTCACCCTGTTGCTGATGGGATGGGTTGACCGCTTGGCCGGTCTTGGCATCGGCGTGGTGGCTGGTCTGTTTGTGGCCGGAGCCGCCATAATGGGACTTGCCGAATTGACTTACAACTCCGATATTCTGGATAAAGGCGTTTCTTCGGGCGGGCTTGAGGGCAGGCTGGACCCTGGCGAAGTGAGGGAAGGTCTGGAGGTCTATTTGGTGGAATCCGAGTTGGTCGGCGTTTTCATCGACGTAGCCGACAAGCTGCCTGCCAACGCTCTTGGTTTCGTACCTCCTAACCTGATGCTTTCCTTTGATGTGTTGGAGCAAAGGAAAGGCAGCCAGATAAGTAGCAAGTTGATACCGACCGAGTCCATACCCTCGCCTTAGATCATAAAAACTCGGTTCACACCTGGGCCTGGCGGCCAGACTTTAGCCTATCTCCGAACCCATCTTGTACAGTGACGTGAGGTTTCCGGACCCGCCGGGTCCAAACTAATCGTCTGAAGCAATATAAATGGGTTAATATCCCCCTGTATCGTCCCGTATAAGGGATGCAGGGGGATTTGCTCGTCTTGGCGTTTTCCCGTAAGGTTTAAGCTTGCCTCTGTCGATTATTTAGGAGAGCGATTGGCAATGGAGATTGAGAAGAAACTAGCGGATATGGGCTTGGCTTTGGGTGCGCCGGGAACCCCGGTTGCGAATTATGTCTCTTCGGTGAGGTCCGGCAACATACTGTTCGTGGCTGGGCACATCCCTTTCCTGCCTGATGGATCGGTATTGCACGCCGGAAAACTTGGGCGAGACATTACGGAAGAGCAAGGGTACGAGGCAGCCAGGGCGACTATGGTCAACTGCCTGGTTTCGATAAAGGACCACCTGGGCGACTTGGACAAAGTAAAACAGGTTGTGAAGCTACTTGTCATGGTGAACGCCGAGCCCGATTTCGGACGGCAATTTATCGTTGCCAACGGCGCTTCCGATTTATTGGTGGAGCTTTACGGCGATCGGGGCCGCCACGCTCGCTCTGCGGTCGGCATGGCCAGTCTGCCATTGGGTTCCTTCGTGGAGATAGAACTGGTAGTCGAAGTTGAGGGCTAACCTGGGAACGGATTTACCGCAGAGAGCGCCGAGACCGCAGAGGAATCGGAATACGGGGCTAAAGAGAGGGCATAACACCCCAAAACTCTGCGCCCTCTGCGGTGAAAAAATCTTGAAGTTAGACCTGCCGATAGCGATTTACGATGGGCAAACGGCGGTCTTTACCGAAGGCCCTGGGCGTAATTTTGACCCCCGGTGCTGCTTGGCGGCGCTTGTATTCGTTTCGGTCCACGGCCGTGATTACCTGGCGTACCATCTCCGGGTCGAATCCGTTGTCTACCATCTCTTGATAGCTCCAGTCTTCTTCAACGTAGGCTTTAACCACTGGGTCCAGCACCTCGTAGGGAGGCAGGCTGTCCTGGTCCAGTTGGTCTTCTTTGAGCTCAGCCGAGGGAGGTTTGGAGATAATCGATTGGGGAATCACGTTGGACGGTGTGCCGTGCCGGTTGCGCCATTCGCATAGCTCGTAAACCAAGGTTTTGGGAACATCCTTAATTACTGCGAAACCGCCCGCCATGTCTCCGTACAAAGTAGCATAGCCCATTGCCATTTCGCTTTTGTTCCCGGTGGTCAACACCATCCAACCGAATTTGTTGGATACGGTCATGAGAATGTTGCCCCGAATTCTGGCCTGGACGTTTTCCTCGGCAACATTGGGCTGGGTGTCACGAAAATGCGGCGCTAACATGTCTTCAAAGGCGATGTGCGCAGGTTCAATTGGCACGGTCCAGAACTCCATGCCCAGGCTGTCAGTAAGCTCCTTGGAGTCGCTGATGCTGCCCTCGGAAGAAAAGCGGGACGGCATGGCAATTCCAACGACGTTTTTGGCTCCGATGGCATCGGCGGCCACCGTGGCGGTCAGGGCCGAGTCGATGCCGCCGGAAAGCCCTATCAAAACCTTATCGAAAGCCGACTTCTTGATGTAGTCCCTAGTCCCGAGCACCAGGGCATTGTAGACCTCCTCAACCCCGTCCATCACCGCTTCAGCTACCCGTGGGGGCAGAGGCGGTCGTTGCCGGGATTGCGGACCGGAAACCGGCACGACCTTGGAGGAACCGATTTCCCGCAATATGGTCTGATTTTCTTTTCGAGGGCGAGGGTCCCGGAGCCGAGTGCGGAACACCGCCTCAATATCCAGGTCGGTAATGGTCAAAGCCTCTTGGAAGGCCGGGGCCCGCTCTATAACTTGACCGTTCATGTCGCAAATTAAGCTGGCGCCGTCGAAAACCAGTTCATCTTGGGCGCCGATGGCGTTCAGGTGGGCCACGAACAACTCGTTGTCGGCGGCGCGGGTTGCGATCATTTTCTCCCGGTAGGCGCGTTTGCCAGCGTGGAAAGGCGAGGCATTGATGTTCACAATCAACTCGGCGCCTGCCTCCCGCTGGACCGCAATTGGACCCACGGGATACCAGATGTCTTCGCAAATGTTAATGCCTACGCCCACGCCGTTGATAACGTACACTGGGCATGTGTCGCCCCGCTTGAAATAGCGGTCTTCGTCAAAAACACCGTAGTTGGGCAGGTGCATCTTGAAGTAGCTGTCGATCAAATGCCCGTTGTAACCTAGGGCGGCGGCGTTGGAGATATCGCCTCCCAAGTGCACATAACCGATGACCACGGCAATACCTTTGGCTGCGGCGACGATCTTATCCCTGGCTGCTATATTGTCGCGAATGAACGAGGTCTTGAACAGCAGGTCTTCCGGGGGATAACCGGTGGTGGCCATTTCGGGGAACGCAACCAGGTCGGCCTCGGCTTCCCGGGCACGCTCCAGGTATTCCAGCATTAGAGCGGTGTTTCCCGGTATGTCACCCACGGTTGTGTTTATCTGGGCCAGAGCGAGGCGAAAGATTCGTGTCATAATTACCCACCGGTCTGCTTATCGGGTCTATCATCGGCCAACAAACAATATCGGCTAGCGATGTCTGTTTTAACGATACGGGTGACAACCATCCTGATCGAACTTCTTAACTGAGGCTCTTTATTGAAGCTCCTATATACTCATCGCCGAGTATACAGACAGACATCGATTGATGCCAAGTATCCCACCTGCCGGACCATTAAATCTCAAGGCCTTGATTTGGAATTTACTCTGATTAAGAAATGCATAAGGTACGGCGGTTCGAATGGATAACAGCCGCCAGCGCCGGTTCGCCCAAGCCTTCCCCTTCTACTACGGATGGGTAGTTTTTGCCTCCGCAGCTTTAACCAGTTATCACTGTCGACCGCTGATGGCGGCTACTACTTTGTCCGTTTTCGTGGTGCCTATGACGGAGCAGCTTGGCTGGTCCCGGGGGCTTTTCTCAGGAGCATTAAGCCTGGGTGGGTTCGCTGCCGTGGCGGTATCGCCATTCGTGGGCCGCTTGATTGATCGGTACGGCGCCGGGGTGGTGGTGGCGTCCGCATCCGGAGCCATGGGACTGTACGCCATAGGTCTATCCTTGATTACCCACGCCTGGATAGTCTACGCCCTTTACATTCCGGGGCGCATGTTGTTCGCCAGTCCTTTGGAGTTGGGTACCGCCACGGCGGTCAGCAATTGGTTTTCGCGCCGCCGTCCTCTGGCTTTAGCCATACTGGGAGCGACTCAAGGCACCGGATTGGCGGCTATGCCGCTAGCGGCCCAGTTAATTATCAGCGGTTGGGACTGGCAGATGGCATGGCTGTCCCTGGGCATCTTCACCATCTCCGTGGGAGTCATTCCGTCATTGCTGATGGCCCGCCGACCCGAGGACCTTGGGTTGGAGTTGGACCCTCAATCGAGAGGGCCTGCGACACAGCCCAAAATGATGGCGTCCGGAGAAGCTCAGGGAGAACGACAGTCAATTGCCGCCATTGCCCAGGCGGTGCCCGCCGAATTGAACTTCACGGTAAGGGAAGCGCTACACACCCGTGCGTTTTGGATTCTAGCAGCGTTTTCCGCTTTCGCCTTCGCCGCCCAAGGTGGCGTGGCGGTTCACCAAGTGCCCCACTATATCAACGAGGGACTGAGGGCTCCTATTGCGGCGATAATGGCCAGCACGTTCGCCCTATCCCAAGTGTTCGGTGGGTTCGTATGGTCCAACTCGGCGCGGCCGACTGCCCCTATCCCTATACGAGTCCTTTTGGCGTTGACCGGGCTCTGTGTGGGTCTGGGAGCCATTGGCACGGGAGCCAGCGGGTCCTTGGCCTGGGGAGTAGTGGCGGCAACCGCATTCGGCGTCGGGATGGGCGGCATGCACCTGCTGCTGCGCCTGGCTTGGGCCGATTACTATGGCCTGGAGCATTTGGGGGCGATAAGAGGGCTGACTCTTCCCATCCAGATTAGCGGGCAAGCGATCGGGCCGGTGGTGTCCGGGTTCGTATTCGATGCCACCGGGTCCTATCAGGTGCCATTCATTGTATTTGGGGTGGGAGTGGCGGTGGCGGCGGTTGGTGTGCTGGCAGCCACACCCCCGCAGAAACCAGCGGGATAACGACACTAAGCGGTCCGGTCAACTTATTCATTGGACCAACCCCGGCAATCGTCAGGGCCTAATCGTCAACCTTTGACCATGGTCCAGAATCACCTCGAACCGATCTATTACGTTGCGACCCAAAATGTAGTCAGCTCCCAACACGGAGATAACTATTTCCGGGAGCGTTTGGAGCCCTTTAATCTCAAGGCTGCCTACGTAGACAGGGGATTCTACGATGCTACCGTCTGCTAAATACCAGTTGGTGCTGGTGTCGGGATCGCCCAACCCAGAGACAATCGCGGAGTACGGTATAACCAAAGAGCCTTCGAATCCGGTGTCAACAAGAGCCAGAATCTCTTGCTCTCAGTCCCGGATACGGATATGCACCAGCACGGGTAGGTGGTACTTACTTGCTCAGCTTCAGCCATTGACCATAGGTGGTTTCGCCGATCCGAGCCAAGACAAAGTTGCCGCTACCCATGTCATGAACCGCTTGCCTGAGGAGCTGCCCGTCGTCGGTGCCCAAGATTGTGCGGCCTTCGTAACTAATAGCGATGAATTCGCCTATATGGTCGGCTTCAAGTGGCTTTCCGTACTTTTCGTAAAGGCGCACCCGAGCGCTCGCGTTAGCATCTAGCAATTTCGCAAATCAGTCATTATCGATCCGGCGGATAGTGGGGTCACAAATTAGTCCCCAAGATCCTTTTTGCCTACAGCTGGGTACTCCTAACTTGGTTCCCGCAATCGAAGTATAACACCTAGGGTGTCCAACCCTACTCGGTACCGGGGACGGCCTTCTCGCAGGTCACCGCATACAGCGGGTCGCTGGGGGGGCTGTCATCGGGATTTACAAATCCTGACTTAATTTCCGTGAAGGCGCCGACGGCTTCCATGTAGGTTGAAACCAGGTCAGCCCGTCCTTGGTCGCTGGATTCCCGCCACACGCGAACTGCCTTGGTGGCAAACATCCGGTTGGAAAAAGTAACGATGAAAACGCCCGCTGGCTTTAATATTCGTGCGATTTGGGTAAAGGTTTCTATAGGCTGTGTCAGGTATTGGGCCGACACAGTGATGACCACAGCATCGAAACTCTCGTCTTCAAAAGGCAGAACCGGGTCCATATTCACATCGTGGACAATATACTCGTCCAGGTCAGGGTTGTCCGCCATTTCCGTGGCGTTCAAGCCCAACCCAGTCATGTGGGCTTTGGGGTACCCCTTCGGCCAATGGGAGCGCCAACTGCTCATTAGGTCGAGCACCACCGAATTCGGTGGTATCAAGCTGTTGAAAAGACGGCTCACGGCGGCGATCGCATCCTCGTCTATGTGCACAACCAGCCGCGGCATGGCATAAAACTCGCTATCCACACTTTCGTCTTGACGTTGGAAATATTCTTTCGAGTAGCTAAAGTCGTTACTCAAATCAATCGCCTCATAAACCTAGGCCAATTCCTGTGCTAATTCCCGTAAACCGCAGGGTTTGGTTAGACCAGAAGTTTGGTCTCAAATTGGACTTGGCCTAGGGAAATTTGCCGCGCCAATTGTATCATGCTGGGTCCCTACGACCGCCGTAGGCCTCTGGTGAACCGCTGCTTAGGGCGATACAATTTTAGGGTGGATAGTAGTCTTGAGAGGTGATTCCCATGACTCTACAGCAAGAAGCCCGGACAGGGCACCCCTACCACATGTACGATGCAATTGTTTCTCAGCCGCAAGGGATCGAGGCGATGCTGCGAGAACACGGGGCGCACGTCCAAGAAGTGGCAGCGGAGTTGGCCAAAAAGCGTCGCCTGTACCTGGTGGGTATTGGGACATCTTGGCATGCGACCTTGGTGGCCGAGCATTGGTTCCGCCGATTTTCCGGTAGATCCCTGGAAATTCAAGCCTGGCATTCCTTCGAGTTTTGCGCTTATTCTCCCCAATTAAGCAACGAAGACGCTGTGATAGTGGTGAGCCACCGGGGCACGAAGGCCTATTCTTTCCAAGCGTTGGAGCATGCCAAATCCGCCGGAGCCTACACCGTTTCCATCACCTCCACCGATCCGGGACCTCGAATAAAAGTTGCCGACGTTGTTCTGAACACAGTGGAGCCGGAGCGGTCTGCGGCTTTCACGGTGAGCTACACCACAGCTTTGACGGTCTTGGGAATGCTGGCCATCGCTGTGGGAGGCTGGTCCGACAACAGCGAAGAGGTACCCATACTAAGGGCGCAACTGGAGGACGTCCCTCAGATCGCAACCCAGGTGCTGGTTAACGAAAGCAAAGTGCAACAAGCGGCGCGGTGGTTTCAGAGCAGAGACCGTTTTGTATCCGTCGCTTGGGGCCCCAACACCGCCAACGCATACGAGGTTGCCCTGAAAATCAAAGAGACCAGCGCCATCGACAGCGAAGGACTTCAGGTGGAACAAATTCTCCATGGTCCCTTTTGTTCCATCGGTGAAAGGTGCCTTATGACCTTGGTAGCGCCCCCGGGCCCAGGTTATGCCCGGGCCCTGAATATTGCCCGAGCTTCGATAGAAGTGGGAGCTCCGGTTTGGGCGTTGGTTCAAGAGGGAGACACGTTGCTGTCCGACCTAGCGACCGAGGTATTCGTTCTGCCGCCGGTCCCGGACTTCTGGAGCCCGTTGGTATATGTATTGCCGCTCCAGCTATTTACCTACTACCTTGCCATGGCCCGCGGCGCTCATCCGGACCTATTCCAGCAGGACAATCCCAAGCAGGCAGCCGCCCGCACGCACTACGAACTGTGATTCCAGATTTCAGCAATCAGCAATCAGCAATTAGTAATCAGCGGTCAGCTTTCAGCTTTCAGATAGTGCAGACGACTTATAGATAATGGCCGCTAGTAATAGAGGAGAGATAATGTCCACCGAAGAAACCGAAGCGATACTGGAACATGCCCAGCAGGACCGGGGTTACGTCTTGGAGATGCATCGCATCATGGCCGAAGCGGACATTGAATGGGTCAAGAAATACAATGAATTTATCGAAGCTACGTACACCGGTCAGAGGTTGCTGGACCGAAAGACGAAAGAACTGCTTCAGGTAGTTGTGGAAGTGGCGCTTCGGGCCGACGTGGACCAGATACAGGCACATATCCGGGTAGCCTTGCGGGAAGGAGCCACGCCTGAAGAAGTCTTACAAGCGATGCAGGCGGTCATTATGCCTATGGGTGCTCTGGCCTTCCGCCGCGGGGTGCAAGCCTGGGCTGCCGAGACCGGAGCTTAGCTGTAAATAAAGAGGGGCCCACGAACGTGGGCCCCTCTTAGGTTGCAGTTCTTACTGGTGAAATTCGGCTAGCGCCCCCAGACCACGGTATTGCGTAGGATGCCGATGTCGCTTATTTCTATCTCTATGACATCGCCGTCCTTCATATTTTCCGTGGCGCCTTCTGTGCCCATCCACAGAACATCGCCTGGGACAAGCGTCAGGTATTGGCTCATTCTGCTGATGAACTGACGAACGCCAAATATTGCGGTGGATAGGCGGTATTCCTCGACCACTCGCCCGCTGAGAGTAATTTTGCAGGTCAGGTCATCGGGGTTCAAGCCGGTGACGATCCACGGTCCCATGGGCTTAAAAGTGTCGGTGTTCTTGGCCCGCCACATAGTCCGGTCGCCTTTCTGCCAGGTGCGCTCGCTAACATCGTTGCCGATGGTGAAGCCCAAGACGTAGTCCAAGGCCTGCTCTTCGGTAACGTTCTTGCACTCTTTCCCGATCACGGCCACCAATTCACCCTCGTACTGCACGTCTTCGTGGGCGTCTTTTGGTACTTGGATGGGACTTTCAGTGGGAACCAAGGCGTTGACTGCCCGGTATCCAACATCGGCATTCTTGGGTATATCGGGTTGAGTGCCCACTTTTTCAGCGGCCCACGTGATGTGCTCCGGATAGTTAATCCCGGCAGCGTAGAATGTCGGCGGAATCACTGGCACCTCCAGCTTTACGGAGCTTAGGGCGTGAACATTAGAGGTTTTGGTATAGGTGTCGAAAGGGCTTCCATCGACTTCTGTAACCTGGTCGCCTTCGATAATTCCGTAGGATATGTCGCCGCCTGTGCTGAACCTGCACCACTTCATGGTTAGCCTCCTCGCCAAATGCGCATTTTCTCAGCTAATAATTCTATCTGCTGGACATGGTGACTAGATTCTGGCACCAACCAGGCCGGTGGTCAAGCCAAAGTTGGCCAGCAAGGTTCTGGCAGGCCCCTGCCCCCCAATCCGCTCACATGAATTATCAGATGTGTCTGATTTGCCCAATCAGACGGGCTGTGTTAGTCTCCCGAAGCCGTCTTTATGATTGATTGGGCCGTGATTGGGCCATTGTTGGACGACGATTTTAGCACTGAGAGGCGGGCAGGACATCGTTTGAGAACCGGCTCTATTGGCAGAGATAAAACAGGGGAAACCCCGAGGAGAAATAATGAGGTTAAGCGGGAAAACCGCCCTGATTACCGGGGCTAGCCGAAACATAGGTGAAGAGGTGGCGCTAACCTTTGCCCGTGAGGGCGCAGATCTGGTGCTAAATACTAGGACCAGCCGGGAAGAACTGGAATCGGTGGCGGCCCGGTGCCGAGAGTTGAGTGCCAAGACCCACATCGTCTTGGCCGACGTTTCCGACTCGCGGCAGGTTACCAGCATGGTTGAGGAAGGAATTGGGGCTTTCGGCAATATAGACGTTCTGGTGAGCAACGTGGCGATCCGACCCCACAAGCCGATTACCGAGGTGTCCGACGAGGAGTGGCTCAACGTAATGGGCGTGAACCTGAATTCGGCCTTTTATCTTTGTAAGGCGGTGGTGCCGGGCATGATGGAACGGGGGACTGGAAGCATCATCGCCATGGGCGGACAGTCGGCCATTACCGGAAGGCCCGAGACTGTCTCGGTCACGGCAGCGAAAACGGGTTTGTTGGGCCTGATCAGGGCATTGGCGGCGGAACTAGCGCCGTACAATGTTCGCGCCAACATGGTGAACCCCGGCTCAACCGACACCGAACGGCGAAGTCCCGAATGGTACCCGGAATTCCAACAACAAGTGGCTAGGGGTTCCAGCGAACACCTGAAAGGTCTGCCCATGGGGCGACAGGCCACAGTACAAGACATTGCTAACGCTTGCCTGTTCTTCGCCTCCGACGAATCGGCATATATAACCGGAGACCGCCTAAATGTTGTGGGTGGGCGATATATCGTATAGCCGGTGGTCCGCGTCAGAATAATCCGCTCATCCTGATCTTGTCGAAGGGGCCTTTCGCGTGAATATGGTTCGACAGGCGCACCACGAACGATTGGAGATTCCAAGCCCGCTCATCCTGAGCTTGTCGAAAGGGCCTTTCGCGTGTATATGGTTCGACAGGCGCACCACGAACGATCGGAGATTCCAAGCCCGCTCATACTGAGCTTGTCGAAGGGTCTTTCGCGTGTATATGGTTCGACGGGCGCACCACGAACGATCGGAGATTCCAAGTCCGCTCATCCTGAGCTTGTCGATGGGGCCTTTCGCGTGAATATGGTTCGACAGGCTCACCACGGACGATCGGAGATTCCAAGCCCGCTCATCCTGAGCTTGTCGAAGGGGCCTTTCGCGTGAATACGGTTCGACAGGCGCACCACGAACAATGGGAGATTCCAAGCCCGCTCGCCCTGAGCTTGTCGAAGGGGCCTTTCGCGTGTATATGGTTCGACAGGCGCACCACGAACGATCGGAGATTCCAAGCCCGCTCATCCTGAGCTTGTCGAAGGAAGCTTAGGCCGAGGTATTGTTTGGAGGAGGGTGAACGGTCGTCGGTGGTTTCTCCGTTCGACGCCTGCTTGCCGAATCACGCCTAAAAGCTCTAGCCTACGGCCTCCCAGACAATTGCGGCCGCCCCAGCCATTCCCACCCCATCTCCCAGGCTACTGGCAACCAACCGGAAATCCTTATGACGCTCGCTCATAGCCCTATCACGCATGATCCCTTCAATGCGTGGTAACAAATCCAACTGTCCCAGGCCCACTGTCACCCCGCCGCCCAGCACTACGAGGTCCGGGTTGTACAGGTGCAGCGCGTTGGTGAGTCCAATCCCCAACGCTTGAACCACGTCCTCCAAGATGCTGAGGGCCAGGCGGTCTTCTTGAGCCGCAGCTTGAAATACCGATTCTGAAGTGATCGCTTCCCGGTCGACAATTGCCAGCAAGGAATCTTGATAGCCGATGCCCGCCACGCTGGATCGGGCTATCCTGGCGATGGCAGTGCCCGATGCTAGAGACTCCAGGCACCCGGTGGACCCGCATTGGCATTTGGGGGCCGAGGGACTCATGTCGATGGCCATATGTCCGATTTCGGCGGCCATACCGCTGGCACCCAAAAACATTTTTCCACGGTCGACCACGCCGCCGCCGATGCCGGTGCTTATCGTCATATAGATCATAGTCTTGGGGGTTATACCGTTCAGCTGGGATTCCAGCCCCGCTCCGAAGTGATACTCCCCTAGGGCGGCCAGATTGGCGTCGTTGTCCACCCACACGGGATGCCCGGACATGGGCTCCCAGCGTAGCTTTAGGGACACCCCATCCAGTTCAGGCAGGTTTGGCGGGTCATATAGAGTCCCCGTTTCTCCGTCCACGGGTCCCGCAACCGCCACGCCAATTCCAGCAATGGGACGGGCTCCGCATCCGGCGATGGCATCCTTTAACAGACCGTCGGCGTTCTCTAGGAGCGTTGTCTGGTTGGCGTCATTGGGATTGGCGACCCGAGAGTTCCAAAGGACCTCGCCGTTTCTGTCGACCACCGAGGCGCGGACCCATGTGCCTCCCCAGTCCATGGCGATTGCTACCGGTGTCTGGCTAGTCATAGGTCCAGCCCCATTTGTTTCTCCTTGCAGTTAATGGCCATAATCCGGGTAATCGACGGCATATAGACCCCTGGGCAGCTCCGATATGTCGAAATGGAAAGTCTGGTCTCTAGTGGAATTCGAAGCGCACCTACGATCTTAACGAGGGTTCCCAAAACTGGGCTCCGGGCAATATCGGCGAGTATATCACCATTATTCCGGCCCTGGCCCCGGTATGTGATACCCCGGTCGTGTGATACCCGGTCATGTAGTAGCGCTAGCTTGAGTCGCCCAGCAATTCGTCCAGCACAGTGCGCAGCGCCGGAGCCGAGATGGGGCCAACGAACTTTTTGGCTACGTCTCCTTCCCGGCTGATGAAGATTTTCTCGGGGATGCCCTTCACCCCATAGTCGATGGCAATGGTGCCGGCGCTGTCGATACCATTAGGGTAGGGAACGTCAAAGAGCTCAATATGGTTCAGTGCATCCTGGCGCCCGTCCCAAATGTCTATGCCGACGAACTCCAGGTCTTTGTCACGGTACTCTTGGTACACTTGAACCAAGGTCGCTGCTTCTTGGCGGCAAGGCCCGCACCACGATGCCCAGAAGTCCAGCAGAACCACCTTGCCCCGAAGTTGGGACAAATTCAGCGTAGTTTGATTTGGAAGGGGACTGCTAAGCAATTCCAACTCGAAATCGTGTGCCGACCCGGCGTTAATCTCAACTTGGCCGAACTCGTCGTTCACACCCAACCCGCCGGGGTTGCCACCAGACTTAAAGGAGGCCCAAGCCAGCAGCGCGATGAATGCCACTGCCGGTATGGCCGTGCCCAGAATGATCCAACTTCGTTTGCTCACTGTTTAATCACAATAATTGAATGTCCGCTCAGTCATATCAATTCTTATACTCATTGTCGATAGCATTTTTAGGGATTTCTCAGCGCCGCCTTGACGGACGGCTTTAGTAACCCGTTACTACTCGTCGGTTGGGACTTCCCTGTCCCTTTGTGGAGGTTCCCGACCCTGTTCAGAAGGGTCAGAATGGCCCAATGCCCGGGCGACCAGGGTTTCCCTTTCCGCCAGGTAAGCGTCCTCGGCCAGATCTCCTTCTTGGAATCGCTCGTCCAGAGCCGCAATCTCCTGAATTGCCGATTCCCGGTCAACCGGGGCTTGGTTTGGACCGGTGGACGATGTCGCCAACGGTGTCTGGGCTTGCCACCGGGGCTTCAAGGTTCCAAACAGCAGCAGGAAAGCTAAAACCGCTCCCATTGCGATGGGGATCGCCACTTTCCAGAAATTTGCGCTGCTTAGAGACTTCTCCAAGCGTGCGCCGAAGCTGGGTTTGGGTAATCCGGTTAGCCGCAAAGACAATCCTTGCCCTGGTTGGAAATCGGTACTTTCCCAGGCCCGGTAGGAGTTGCCTTCCTGTTCGATAGAATCAACGGCTTGGAGGGAGTCTGTCCCCACGGTGGACAAGCGCACTGGCACCATCAACCGGTAAACGTCCGCTCCTTGGGGCAGGCTCTGGCGGTACGAAAGCTCATCCCCTTCATATGGGAAACTGAATGAGAAATCCACGAAATGGTCCCCCGGCACCACCGGCGAAGTAAGGGCGAAGCCGGTGCCTATGGGAATTATATCTCCCCCAGGCATGTCCGACCCTACGTCCAGTTCTTGGGCCAACGGTGGCAGGGCGAAACGCAGGAAGCTCAACTGGCCCATGTTGTTCAAATCCGGCAACAACGTGCGGTCGCTGCTGTTGGATAATCGTACGAATTCGATGGCCGAGATTGTCTGGTTTTTCTCGTCTATGTCGGCAATCACCATCACCTGGTTGGTCACCCTTACCACCGATGCGTCTTCGGTCGTTTCGTACACGGTCAACTGGATTTCGCCGGACAGGTCGTCCAGGCTTAATGACGCTCCGTAGAATACCTGGGCATACTCGACGCTAAAGGCGTAGGAGGCGTCGCCTATCGCTGGAACGTCTTGAAACTCGAAATGTCCGTCCGGTGTCGTCGGATTCTGGTCGGTCGCTATGAGACCGGAGTCGGCCCCAGAGACCAACAACAGCACAGCGACGCCCTCCGGCGGAGTAGCGCCTTCGGTGCCGTTAATTACCCTCCCGGTGATTGTAAGGGTCTCTTGAGTTTGAGCTTGGGGAATCCCGCCACCCAATGCTAGTAGGGTCGTCAAAAGGGCGACTGCCGCAATGGCAATGCACAGCGCCAAGTGGATATTTTTAATACCGGATGGTGACAGAGAGGACATTTAAGTAGTTGCACCACGCCATGGCCTTGGTCCAAGCCCGGAGGGGCTACCGGACTGACCGGAATATGAGGGTAAATTGGTACGGAATATTGCCCTTAGGGCACAGGGCTATGATGATTCTAGGACTTCCTCGATTACCAGGTCGGCAACCTCGTCATCCGACAGACCCATAAAATCCTTGAGGATGAGCTCGTTGTGCTCTCCTATCAGCGCATGTGGCATTCGCATCTTACCCGGAGAATCGGATAGTTGAAACTGGAATCCGTCATAAGGCATAGGACCGCATTCCGGGTGGTCAAGCCACTGGAAAAAACCTCGTTGTTCCAGTTGTGGGTCCACCCAAAGGTCTGACTGGCTCTGGACAACCCCGGCAGGCACTCCGGACTCCTGAAGCAGGCGCATAACTTCGTGAGCGCCGTGCTGTATCGTCCACTCTCCCAGGAGACGGTTTAAGTCTTCCTCGTTTTCCTTTCGGCCTGCCAAGGTTGAGAAGCGGGCGTCCTGGACCCAAGGGGGATTCCCAATGACGCCACACAAGGCCCCCCAATCGCGCTCCGAAGTAACCGCAATGGCGCACCAGTGTCCCCCTGACCGAGCTGCTTCTGACCGAGCTGGTTCTGACCCCGCCGAAGATATACCTGCCTCCTGACAAGGATAGACTCCATGTGGAGCATACTCGACGTGCTGGTTGCCCTTTCGCTCCAGGATGCGGTTGTTGACCAGAAAGTCCAGAACCGCAGGGGCCAGGTAGTGGGCGCCACACTCGTATTGCGACAGGTCCAAGTGCTGGCCCTCGCTCGTGCGCCGCCGGTATTCCAGAGCCGCAACGATAGCAGTGAGAGCATTAGGCGGGTTGATGAAGTCCGAGTACGCCCCATAAGGTCCGGCGGGCTCACGGTCGGGCCAGCCCGTGATGTTATAGAAGCCGGACAGGGCTGCGGCCAGAGGGCCATAGCCACCGTACGATGCGTGAGGCCCCGTTTGACCCTGCTGACAAGTGCTGAGGTAAATAATGTCCGGCTTTAGCTCTTTGACGTTCTGGTAATCCAATCCCCAGTTGCGCATGGCGTTGGGCGTAAAGCTCTCGGCTATGATATCGGGCTGCCATTGGGTGATGATCCGCTTTACCAGTTCTCGCGCCTGGGGTTTTGTCATATTCAGCCCGAGGCCATATTTGCTGGTGTTGTAGTTGGCTGACAATTGGCTGCGGTTGATGCCAGGTTGAGCGTCCTTGAAAGGCGGGAGGGTACGGGCCCCGTCGGGACGAGTAACCGACTCCACTCGGATAACCGTTGCCCCATGGTCAGCCAGGTATTTGGTGGTGATGGGTCCAACTGCAATCCACGTGAAATCCAGAACTTTGATACCTTCAAAAGCCATAGGCTCTGCCAAAGCCATACCTCGCTCCCCTTGCAATCAACGCCGGTTATACAACTCCGGCTTTCTTGAGTTCCTCCAACCGCTCCTTGGTCAGTCCCAGCTCTCTAACGTATATATCCTCGTTGTGTTCACCAATGAGGGGCGCCCGGCGTCTTACTCTGATGGGCGTCTTGCTCATCCCGATGTAGGGTCCCATGTAATGAATAGGGACATCGAGTTCCGGGTGATACACCTCCACCCAGAACTCCCTAGCTTTCAATTGAGGGCTCTCCCAAATGTCCTGTACAGTGTTGCAAGGGGCTATAAGTATGCGGTCGGTTACCGCCCTCTCATAAAGCTCGGCTTTGGTCTTGGAGGCGAAGAAGTCGCCAGCGGACTTCTGCACGGCCTCAACATCTTTCATGCCGTCTTCCCCTTGGGCAGCCACGGCAGCAGTATCCCAGTTGTACCAGTCCCGCTCTTTCATGAAGTCGGGGGCCATTCCTTCCTCATCCATCCATCGGACCAATGCCCTCATGGAGTTTCCGCCGAGGACTCCGCCAATGACAAGAGCGCTAATGTAGCCGTCGGTGCAAGGGTAGACCCCCCGGTATACGAGGAACCCCATCTTTCTGTAAGCGCCAGCCCTCTCTGCATTTATATCGTGAAGTGGGGGAAATGAGGTCGCGCCCATAAGGCACCAGATAATTGCCTCTTGCATGGAGACGTCCACTTGCTGGCCTGCTCCGGTTTTCTGGCACCGCCAGAAAGCGACCATTGCGCCTGCAGCGGCCTGCGCCCCAGCGTGAAGCTCGGCTTGTGGGAAGCTAATCCGGCTGAGGTCTTTATAGCCTATCCCCAGGTTGTCCATGTACCCTGGGGGAAAGGATTCCATGACAAAGTCGGCGGTGGCAGCCAGTTTCCTGAAGAGCTGCTGACCGTCCGGGCTTTCCAGATCTAAGGTGATCCCTCGTTTGTTGATACAGTAGGCATACCAGAAGAGACTGCGCTCGGGATGAACTTCGTCCTTGTAGAAGGGTCCCCGAAGTCTCGTAGCGCTGCCGCTAAGGGGCTCCACTTTTATGACATCCGCCCCCAGATCAGCCAACACTTTGCCGCTCCAGTTAAAGCCTCCTTCGGTCAAGTCCAATACCCGGTAAGGGCCCATGGCTGAATCTGTCTCCTCACTTTCCAGCGTCATGTCGCCCTCCTTCTGTTGGCATCCCTAAGATACCAGATTCCCGGATTGCCCACCGCTGGATTTCCTAAACCCGGGTTTCGAGCTTGGCAGCGCATTCGGGGCAGACGGCCAGTTCCGGACTAACCAGTGACCTACAGTTGGGGCAGCTTCGCGGTCCCCCTTGTGGTTCACGCAAGGCGGCTCGACTCAACAGTACTTCTTGTTCGAGCATCCATTCCGGCGCTCCTGCATTCTCCTGGAACCGTTGGCGCAAGAGCGTAGCCGCTTGCAGGCGGTAGGCCATCAACTGTTCTTGGTACAAGTTCTCGGGGATTTTGCCCAGTTGGTACTCAAGTTGAAGGGTGCTAATGGCGTCGTAGACGGGCTCCAACTCCGGCGGAGCCGTAGCGGTTACGGCTGGCGATTCGTGAAAATCTACAACCCTTAACCGAGACTTGAGAAACGGGTAGGCCACGATCGCCAAGCTGAACAATGCTAGCACAGCGCCGACGATTAAAGTCATTATTTCGTCCCGGGGGACGAAAGCTATCAGCGGTCAGCAATCAGCCGTCAGCTTCCGGTCCCTAAAATTTGTCTGATATTCTTTAAATTTCTATCTTTGACGCAAGGTTGACTTCAGGATGAATCGGTGTTCCACATTTGATAGCTGATAGCTACCCTACGTTTGGCCTAGGTCTAGCGGGGACTCGGCCGGGCGCTAGCACCGGTGCGGTCTGCCGGACCCGCTGGGGCCAAAGGGAGACCACCGTGCCCAAGACCAGTACCGGTCCTGCTACCCACATCCACCACATGAGAGGGTTTACCAATATCCGGAAGCCCACGCTGCCGTCCTCCAGATTCTCGCTGGGCACCACGAATAGGTCTTCCACGGGTGTCGAACGGATAGCGGCTCTGGTCGATGCCATATTGAATGACGGGTAAAAGGACCGATTCGGTTCAATTGTATCCAGCAAATTGCCGTCCCGGTAGACCTCTACGGTTGAAATGAAATCGGTTCGGTTGGACTTGGGAATCGCGGTGGTGCCCATGTAGCGAATTTCATAGTCCGCTACCGTCACTCGTTCCCCTGGCGCCAGCACAACGTCTCGTTGTGTGCTGAAAAATGTTGTGCCCACCACGCCCAAAGCGACCATGACAATCGATAAGTGCACGATGTATCCGCCGTACCTAGGCCGGTTGGCCGCTATCAGGCGGAGAAAGGCCAAGGGATAGATATCCCCAGACGATCTCTGGCGGGACCTTGTGCCCCGGTACCACTCCGTGAAAATGCCAGCGGTTACAGCAGCCGCCAGTCCGAATGCGATCAGCGCGTATTCCTGCCAAACGCCCATGGCAATAAGGATCAACACTGTGGTGGCGGCGGCCATGCCCGGCGGAAGCAGCGCTTTACGCACGCTGGCCGGGGTAGCGCGGCGCCATGGTAACAAGGGGCCGACTCCCATCAGGAAGATCAATCCCAGCATCAGAGGGCCGTTAACCTGGTCGTAGAAGGGACGGGCCACAGTTAGTTCGACGCCGGTGAATAACTTGGATATCAGGGGATACACTGTCCCCCAGAGCGTCACGAAGGCGATGGCCAGCAGCAGTAGGTTGTTTACCAGGAAAGCCGCTTCCCGGGACAGCATCGAGTCCAGGTTTTGGGCACTCTTGAGCAGAGGATAGCGCCAGAAAAATATGACGAAGGGCACCAGAATCCCCAGGCCAAGGAACAGCAGGAACACCCATCCCAGCGATGAACTACCGAAGGAGTGGACTGAAGGCACAGCGCCGCCCCGGTTCATGAACATTCCGTATAGCGCCAGTCCGAACGATATATTAATCAACACGATGTTCCACATCCGGAACATCCCTCGCCGTTTCTGCACCATTATGGAATGAACGAAGGCGGTCAGCCCCAGCCAGGGCATAAATGCGGCATTTTCCACAGGGTCCCAAAACCAGAAACCACCCCAACCCAAAATCGTGTAGGCCCACCAAGACCCTAGCAGCAATCCAACGGCCAGGAGTCCCCAAGACACGATGCCCCAAACCCGGCCCGTATCCACCCATTCGTCCCCCGTCTTGCCCCCAATGAGGGAACCCATGGCGAAGGCGAAGGGAATGGACGTAGCGATTAGCCCAGCCATCAGCGCTGGCGGGTGGAAGAACATGCCAAAGTGGGTCAGCAGAGGGTTTATACCGTCCCCATCCAGCGGCACAAACGGCAGCTTGTCGAAGGGATTGGCCATCACCGACGTCACCGACAGGAAGAAAGCCAGAATCACCATCAACACCGCTGCGGTGTAGGGCAGGGTGTCACGGACCTTTACCGGCGCCAGCCAAATGGCCAAGGCAGACATGACTGAAAGGCAGAAGGAGATGAACAGCAGTGAGCCTTCGTTGCCAGCGTAATACGCTACCCAGGTAAACCGGTCCGGCATGGCCAACTCGCTGTGAGCGGCCACGTAGGCGACCTCGAAGTCGTGGTTGATGAAGGACACGATCAGACTCAGCGTCGCCACCAAAAGCACTAGGACCAGCAGGTAAATGGCATTGCGTGAGCTGTCGACCAGAACGGTTGAGTCCCGCGTCTTGCCAACCACCGAGCCTATGGCAGCATAAGCTGCTAATGCCAGGGCTATCCAAAGAGAAATTGCGCCAAGATCAGCCATTTTGTTCTAAGTCATCCCCTCGGTTTGTTTCTTGCTCCCGGAGCTTATCTACGCCATTGTTGGCCTGGTTGGATGCACGGCCAGAATCATAGCTAGCAGCGCTGGGAGGGTGACCCGCGGGGCCACTATCCCCCGATAGGGCCAAATCCCGGTCCACCGCTTCCAGAAAGGGCTCTAAGTCGGCTTCTGTCGGGCTGGCTGTCGGTATGTTTGGTCCGGCAACCTGAGTGCTCCGTGAGGACATCGATTTAATGATCAGATAGGCTCCGGCCAGCGCCGCCAATACGCCGGCAATTGGCAGAACCCAGACCAGCAGGTTGGCTCCTGATTTGGGAGGTGCCGCCAAAATACCCTGTCCGTAGCGGGCAACGAAAAAATCCAGAATTTCCTCCCTTGTGGCTCCGTTGCTCAGCATCTCCCGGACCACCGCTCTCATCTGCCGGGAGATTTCCACCTGAGCTTGGTCGATGGTTTCCGCCGGGCACACCGGGCACATTATTGACCGGTCGATGGACAGGGCTTCTTTTTGATCGTAGCCAGTTTGATCGTCGCCGGTCCCTTGGGCAAAGGCGATTCCGCCGGTGCCAGCTAGCGCAAAAAGCAACAGCAGTATACCAGTTAGTAGGGAGATTCTCTGGTGGGTGGAAATGTTCATCTGGTAGTAAGGGGATTATCTCCCCGGTATGCATACGGGAGCAATATCAGCCTGTTTGATTTTCTAATTTCCGATCACGGGCGGCCACCGCCGGGAAAGCTATCGTTCGGTGGCAACCAGGTTTGCCAATGACCGCAGGTCCGGGACTTGGAGGTCCGGCTGGCTTTCCACCAGCGGAGTCGCGGATCCGCGCTGCCGGTTGACCCAGACCGTTTTCCAACCCAAGGCGCTGGCCGGAGCAATGTCGTGGTACAGGCTCTGGGCAACATGCACATGCTGGGCCGGTTCCACATCCATAATACGCCGGGCGTGGTGAAAGTTCTCTTGGGACGGTTTGTAGGCCCCGATTTGCTGGGAGGTGATGACCCAATCGATCGGTTCATAAATTCTGAGCCAATTGCCCGCCCAAGATAAGCACCCGATCCCCAAGTTTCGGCGGAACTTGGCTACTTGGGCAGCGTACCTACGTAGTTGGAGATTGCCTCACGCTCCTCGGCGCTTAACAATTTGCCGAAGGGAGGCATCACCGAGTCGGGTCCAAATGGGCGATCAGTGGCCATTAGCAAACCTACGATGGACCCTGGAGTGTTATCGGTCAGGTCGGGAGGATTAATCAGAGGGGTGTACCCGTAGGTTTCTAGTCGCTTGACCACCTCTCCGTCGCCCTTGGCCCCGTCCCCGTGACACATGGCGCAATTGACCGCAAACAAGTGCTCGCCCGTGTTGAAAGCGGTGGACTTTGGCCCAGGAAAGAATGCTACCGCACTGGCAGGAGCGCTCAACCGGGGCGGCTCATGAGACTTGTAGGACTGTTGGTAGTGCATCTCGTAGAAGATGTCCACCGGATAGGTGCCCGAGGTGCAGCTAATGGCTGCCAGGCTCCCCAATAGAATCAATCCGAGCAGATATACCCTGAAATTTCCGGGCACTGTAATGTTGAAACGAGAGTTTACTTTGAAACCGGGGTTAACTGCTCCGTTTGTTTGCCCGGTGATATGTAGCAAGTTATTAATCATGTTGTTAATCGTTTAGACCAGGAACCCTAGTTCTCCCTAACTACGTCAACGGCCCCCGCTTGCGTAAATATGCCCGATATTTCCGTGTGTTTTTCCTCGTCGGCATTTACCAGAACGCCGATGTAGCCCTCTGTAATCCGGGTGTCGTACAGCCCTAATTTTAGCTTGGGAAGTCGCGACTCAAATATTATGCCCAGCACGGTAAATATGATGGCCCCCAGCATGGTCGTCTCGTAGGTTATGACAGCCATGGGAGGCAGTGACAATATCGGCTTGCCGCCCTGGGTCAATGGGTAAGCCAACTGGGTCATGGACGTAAGTAGTATCCCGGCCGTTAATCCCACCAAGGCGCCTAGGAAAGGAAAGACGTAAAGCCGATGGTGTTCTTCGCGCTCTCCGAACGCACCTTCCGGATAAGGAGCATCGGTCAAGAAATCGTAATCGTCTTCGGATATGTTGGCCCGTTTTAAAGCATCCCCAGCTTCAGCGGCGTAGTTGGGATCTTCGAATAGGCCCAAAATTGGCAGTCTTGCCATGGTTCCCCCTCTAACCCTCACGGTCCCCAGTTCCGCACACTATGGCACAAAACGATGAGCCGTAAGTTTAAGTGATTGCTCTGTCTAAATTGCTAGTCTTCTCTGAAAACTGCCGGCACAGTCCGGCGTCCCACTTGAATCTCGGTCTTGAGTATGTCGCCCTCTTTGATGTCATACAGAGGTATCAATGGCACCACTCGACTGATTAACAGCATCAGCATTGTTACCATGGCGAAGGTACCCGCAATGATCACAATTTCGATACTGCTGGGAGCATAGGTGTGCCAGTCGAATGTAAACACCTGTTTCTGGGCCAGCCCTGGGACGATGATTAGGAACCGTTCCAACCACATGCCAATGTTCACTGCGATACAGGCGGTGGACATGATCCAAAGGTTACGCCGGAAGGTGCGAGGCAACCACAAGGCAACAGGCAGGAAGTAGGTCAGACCTACGAAGAATATCATCCATAGGTTCCAAGGTGCTTGTGTGAACTGGAAGTTACGAACGGCAATTTCGTCTACCTCCCGTCCGTAGAAACCGAAGATGACTTCCATCACGAAAAAGTAAAACCAACCCGTGGCTACTACAATCAAAAGCCTGCCCAGAGCGTCAATGTGCTCCAAGCGAATGTAATCCTGCCAACTGTAAACCCACCGCAGCAGTATCAGGACGAAAACAACGGCGGACACTCCCGAGTGCACTGCGCCAACGACGAAGTATGGAGCGAAGATAGTCGAGTGCCAAGACTTGACCGCAACGGCCATACCGAAGTCCCAGGAGACTATGCTGTGGACCGAAACGAAAACCGGGAGAATTAGGGCCGACAGCAGTACCCCGGCGATTATCTGCAGCTTCCACTGGCGGGGGTTACCCTGCCAGCCCATGGCCAACAGACCGTAGATGCGGTGGCTCATCCCGGTGGTGCGGTCCCGTAGTACCGCAAAGTCGGGGAGGAGCGCGATCATAACGAATAGTATGCTGGAAGTAAGGTAGGTGAAAATTGCGCTTGGGTCCCAAACCAGTGGAGACCGAATGTTGGGCCACACGCCTCTGGCGAAGTCGTAAGGCACGAAGGGCAGCGTGTAAACCCAGTAAACGAGACGCCATGGACGACCGCTGTGGATCAACGGCATAAGCACCGCTGTCATTAGCGAGAACACCGTAAGAATCTCGGCGGCTCTTGTCGCTGGCCGTCTCCATTCGGCTTTGGAAAGCCTTAAAATGGCCGAGAGCATCACCCCGGCATGGCTGATGCCAATCCAGAACACGAAATTGGTTATGAAGAAGCCCCACATGACAGGCCGGTTGAGGCCGGTAACGCCTAGCCCCTTATTGAACATCAAACCGGCAGCGCTCATTGCGCCCAAGACGACTATGGCCAATATAGCAATGGTTATCCAGAACCACTTAGGCGAATGTAAAATCGACTTAAGCAGGTCTGCATTAACTTGTCTTGCCGGTAGGACTCTACCTTCCTGCATCGAAGCTCCTAAGAAATCGTTGCCATCGGTGGTTCGGCAAGCTCACCACGAGCGAGCAACCCACCGTTCATCCTGAGCTTGTCGAAATATTTGCTCCGACTTGCTCAAAAATTCACGTGAATTTGAAAAACCGGTTATTCAGGTTTAGCTAGAATCAGGTACTCGCCCTTAATCAAGGTACCCATCTTCTGGTATTTGGCTCCTTCCTTGATCTCCCAGACTGACAGGATCGGAACTATCTTGGTGGCGAGCAGATAGATGAATATTGCCCCACCAATTCCTCCGATTACCATGAAAACGTCAAACACGTCTGGGTATGTAGGTCCGGGTACTCTCGCCAGACCAACGTTGAATATTTCCTGGCCGTCGGCTGCATTGAATGAGCCAACAAACATCCTGATGTTAAATATGAAGGCACCACCCAGGGCCGACAAACCGGCCAAGGCTGGCCCCCATGCTGACTTACGCACAGGGTTCCACAAAAGTATCAAGAATGGGACTGCGAAGCTAAAGAATAGATTGGCGACAAAAGCTCCACCGTAAGACTCGATGAACAGGTACTTGATAATGTTCTGTTCCACTTCCAAGCGACCGAACCAGAACGTGATGAAGAAAGCGAAGGTGTGGTACACCCACAGTAGAGTCAGGCCCAAGACAATCTTGCTAGCCGACCAAAACGGGGATATCCCGATGTATTCACCGTAACCGCCCCAGCGGCGAAGGATGAACAGAATTATTAGGATTGCGCCCAAAGATGATTGGAGACTGGTCAAAGTGTAAAGCGGCGGGAGGATCGAGTCCTTCCAGCCCGGTACTAGACTCATGGCATAGTCGGAAACGATGACGAATTGAACAAAAATCAGGAGCATGAAATAGAAACCGCCCAAGATCGCCAGACCAGCTTTTTGGGTGTTCCACTGACGTTTGGTCCCGTACCAACGACCCGCCAACAACCCATAAATCTTGGCGCGAAAACCGGTTGCAGTTAGCCTGCATTCAGCCAAATCTGGTAATGCTGAAAGCCATAGAATGCCCAAACCGCAAATGGTCAAGAACACCAAGCCCAGTATGTCCCAGGCTATAGGTGCGCCAATGGGCACCTCAAACCAAATCGTCCTCCGGATTTCCATGGATTCGGAACCGACAACGAATTCGGCGTTGTTGATATCAGGCATCACAAAGAGCAGCGGAATCAACATTAACGTGGAGAATATACCGAGCACTGCGAACATTTCCGAGATTCGAGAGAGGGGTCTACGCCAGTGGCTCTTGGTAAGACGGAAAGCCACTGCCGCCAACGGAGCTCCTCCGGCAACCATGAATATCATGGAGAAAATGGCAGCATAGTAGCCCCAGGCCGCATAGTTATCGAAACCGTCGTCCACCGCCCGGGCGATGAACCCGATAATACCCAGGATAAACAAAACACCCGTAGCGGTCATGACCAGAGGGAATATCCTACGTGTGGCGGCCATTTTGGCGGCCACGTCCCGGGTCATGGCTTCGGGGGACGGGAAGACCCACATTCCTGCGTATTTATTTTCGCTAGCTGCCAAGTGTTTAACCTTCTTCTGCCTATGGTCTTAGGAGATCGCCCAAAGTTGTTGATTCAAGGTTATTGGTTCAAAGATCGGTTGTTTCTAAGCTCAGGCTTTATCCACGGGGTAGAGGTCCACTTTCTTCAGGTAGACCACATTCGGCTTCGTTCCCATTTCTTCCAGCAACCGATATACCCTTGAGTCGCTTTCGTGATGGCCTGCATGGCGGGCTTCGATCTGCTCGTTTGCATCCTTGAAATAATCGTGTACCGGGCTGGTGGGATCTCCTTGGTCTCCAAACATCAGAGCGTTGGTGGGGCAGGACATCACGCAAGCCGGCAAGTGGTTGCGTTCTTTCATCGTCTTGTAATCCAGGGTCCCCTTTTCTTGCCTTTCCACGGTCAATTCGCCCCGGCGGATGCGCTGCACGCAGAAGCTGCACCGCTCCATGATGCCTCGG
Source organism: Dehalococcoidia bacterium (assembly GCA_963665155.2). Taxonomy (GTDB): domain Bacteria; phylum Chloroflexota; class Dehalococcoidia; order Lucifugimonadales; family UBA3495; genus UBA1141. The sequence goes on from OY761986.2 coordinate 2,359,046, forward strand.
CTGCGAACCGTAACGTCTGTATTCAGTTGGTTCCGCATGCGCTCGGGCCAGACCGGTTCCCAGTAATTAAAGAACCTGGCCTGGTAGGGGCAGTTGTTGGCGCAGTAGCGGGTGCCCACGCAACGGTTGTAAATCTGTACGTTCATCCCTTGGTCGTTATGGTAGGTGGCGAACACCGGGCATACCGGTTCGCAGGGTGCGTTCTCGCAGTGCTGACACATAATTGGGATAAACCGGGCTTTGACATTAGGGTACTCACCCTCCCAATACCGCTCGATTCGAATCCACTCGTAAGCACGGCTCTGTAGGAAAAAATCTTTAGTGTTAATGGGCAGGTTATTTTCGGACTGACAGGCGATTACGCAAGCTTGACACCCCGTGCACCGGTCCAGATCGACAACCATTCCCCATTTATGTGAAGCTCTAGGACTTACCATTTGCGTTACTGCCTCTTAACCAATCGTTTGAAATAAACGTCTAAAAATTTACGGGTGACTCGCTATTAGGTTCCCTTGAACTGAGGGCTATGCCTCTTCTGGCGTGATGGTACGGATAATCCGCTCGGAAGGCAGGATTCCTATCTCTACCGCTCGGACGATTCCTTCAAATTTGGCTACTTTAACGCTATCTCCGGTTTTAGTTACATTGACCCAGGTATTTGCCCAGGCTAATGATCCGGTGCCCTCTACTTGCGCTGGCTCCAGAATCTCCATCACATTGGCACTCTCGTTTCCCGGACGGTCCGTGGCGTACTCGGTCCCATAACGGTGGCCTTGACCTAGCGGCACGGAGATGGTGCCGGTGGGCGAAGCCGGTGATGGGTACGCCAGCACTCTTATTGAGCCTCTAGATGAAGCTATCAAGAGAACGTCGCCTTCTTTGATATCAAGGAAGCGGGCGTCTACGTCATTAATCTCGGCCCAAGTCTGCCATGTAATAGTGGTCAACGGGTCAGGTGCGGCTTGCAGCCAAGGCAAGTGAGCATATTGGCCGTCTTGCAATGTGTTGTGAGCGAAGGGCACCAGATAAAAAGTATTGTCTGAGCCTGCTGCGCCAGCGAATTTGGGAGTGGCTGCGTCACTGGCCAGCTTGCTGTACAACCCGGCAGGCGGCGCCACATTCTGAGTTCCGGCGGCATTTTCGTCCCACCAGCCGCCCTTTTGCAGCGCCTGGTTCCAGAAATCGTCAGCCGAAGATGCCTGAATTGAACCCCGGTTCAGGGCGAACAAAGCGTCGGCCCCTTCACGCAGCATCGAGCGGTAATTCGGCCAAGGCAGGTCTCCCTCTTTGCCTAGCTCTTGGGCCATAGTCAGCAAAAGATCGGGGAAGCTTTGTGGGTCCAACTCGTGGAACGGATTGACCACCGGTTGCTGGAAGCCAACAACCTGATAGCCTGGTCCCGGTTCCGGAATGTCGTCGCCCCAATCTTCCAGAGGAGTTCGGTCCGGGAGTATCAAATCGGCCAAAGCGCTGGTCTCGTCCAAGAATGGGGAGAAGCTGACCACGAACAAGTCGTTGGCCGTCGTCATGGCCTCTCTAAATCGTACCTGTTCAGGAAGGCCGTAGACTGGATTGGCTTGGCGTAGCATCAACATATTGATGGCACCGGCGTCCAAGTCCTGTTTAACCCTGATCCAGTCGTTGAGCGTTCCGACTTGAGGAGAAGCGGGCACATTTTCCAAGGGGCTACCGGGGTTAAAGCGTATGCCACCCTCTGCGGCGACACTACCCACCAGGTAATTTAGAGCGTATATCGCTCGTAGGTTGAACAGACCGTTTGTTTGAGCCCCGGCGGAGCCGCCGCCAATCGCAAGGCTTGGCTTCTTGCTTGCGAAGTCCCTGGCCAGTCGGCGAATAACTTCTACACCCTCATCGCCACGCCTGCTTCCCGAGAGAAACACCCGGTCGGCCATGGCTTCGGGCCGGAAAGCTGATAAAACTCCTGCCGCTTCGGCGGACGGGCCTCCAGTCAAAGCGCCGACGTCTACCCCGGCTGCTTGCAGGTTTTCAGAGATGATTACGTAAGCCAGGCTCAAGGCCAAGTAGCCTTCGTACCCAGGTTCGATCGGCAACCACTTGTCGGCATTGGCCGCCGTCATGGAGAACCGGGAATCCACCTGGTAAAAGGTCCCCCTTTTCTTGCCCTCTCCCTGACGGAATTCTCCGTACCCAATGTTCCAGCGGGTTGGCGACACCCAGGTAGAAAGGAAATCGGCACCAAAGGAGAGCAGGAACTGAGTGTTGGCCAGGTCGAAATCGGGCAACAGGTCTTGATTGAACACATCCTTGACCGCCGCCCTATAGGTTGCGTTGTCCAATGTGTCGAAACCCAAGTAGCGGCCACCAAGGGATTCGGTGAATTTGCGGACCAATGAGCCCAAGTGACCACGTAGCGGGTCGGTGGTCATGAGCATGGAACTGCCCCTGACCTTTAGTTCTTGCTCAAGCTTGTCCAAAGCAGCGGACCAAGATATTGGCGAGAACTGGCCCGATCCCCGAGGTCCTGAGCGCTGCATTGGAGTGGCAATACGGTCTGGGTGATATAGGGCTTGTAAAGCAGCTTCGCAGGCTGGTCGATGCTTTCCGTGGTTAACGGGGAACATTGGGTTCCCTTGTATCTTCTTGGCCCTTCCTTCCATGACCCGGACGACTATCCCTTCGCCGGAGTTGCAGTTGCGGCATAGGGTTGCGTACCAGTTGTCTTTCCCCTTTACCAAGTCCTCGGGAAGACTGACCGGGCTCTGGATGTCGAATTCCCCTTCGCGAATGCCAAAGCCTTCACATGCGACGGCGCCAACCGCCCCAACTCCAGCCCAAGCCAGGAAATTTCGGCGTGTTAATTTCATACTATTCGGCCCAGTGATTGGCTCAGAAAATGGCCCAGAACGCAAACATTTTGTTTTGCTATTTTAGACATTATTTGTGGCATATCGTGCAATCGGTGGGTATGTCGGTGAACTCGGGTTTGTTGTATCCCTCGTCGTCGGGCACCAAGGAAAGGAACCGGTGGCAGTCGAGGCAAGTGCCCATCTTAAGGGACTGGAACCTCTTGGGTTTGACCACTGTGGACTTGGAAATGTCTCCGTGACAAATCGAACAAGCCACTTGGATTTTCTGTGCTGAGTCGCGGCCCGATTCGTCCATGGCTGTGAGAGCGCGGATATGGGCTTCGTGAACGAACCTTACGTGATCCGGTAGCCGGTGTACGCGTTCCCAGTTAATTGGCTGGTTGGTCTCAAAACTCACTCGGACTTTGGATATCTCCGTTTTTGCCGACGCGGTCTGGCCCTCTATGTTCTTGTGACAAAACAAGCACTGCTCCACTGCCGGAACCGTGGCTGCTGCGCCCTTAGTCACATTCCGGTGGCAGAACTCGCACTGTATCCCGTTGTCGGCTACGTGAACCGTATGTGGGAATGCGACGGGTTGAGGCGGTGCGTTGCCCAAGCCAAATGGCGGGTTGGAAAACCAAGAGATAAGTAACACCACAACCACGAAGCCCATAATGACAGTCGCGCCTGACCCGGCTAGGGCCAAGGCCAGCATTTTTCCTCGGGGTCTCCTCACAGCGTAATCCCTGTAATCCTTTCGCTGCCGTGGGTCCTATTAATTGCCATTTCTTCCTTAAGCCTGCCGGTTAAAACAGTACCGGCCTGAGTTATTAGAACTCGATCTGATCGTGTTGGTCCGACCGGAGTTTACTAAACGGAGGACTAGATTAGCCACCGATCCCAGAATTTGTCTACATCCAACGCTTTATTAACGGTCAGAACCATCATGATTACCGCCGCAAGCGCCACAAGACCCGCAAACGCCGTCATCATAATTCTAATCCTGCCAATTAAGCCGGGATTGACAGACAGCGGCCCGATTGAGGCGGGCATGTGCCCAGTAATCATCAAAGACGGGATGATCGCATGAGCGGTCAACATGGTAAGGGCAAACGTCAACACCAGCGGCACATAAATCCAAAAATATGTGAGCCACAGGTGAATGTCGTTCCAGTTTGCGCTAGTTAGTGGTTTTGCGTCTTCAAACATGCTTAGATAGTTCCAGGCGCCGGATTCAACTCGTAGCTGTTCAACTGCCCGGCGAAGGCCAGGTGAAAAATATCACAGCACCTTAGGGGTGTCAAGGCTATTCATCAGCCAATCTAGTATGTACCCCGCTCGGCATGCGGGTGCCCGGTGCTCCAACATCGGGCGGCCACCGCTGCGCCCGCTGGCCCGACATACCGTAATCAAGCCGGGAAGCCCCTCGGATTGCCGTTTCCTGCTTAAGAATGCGTTGTTTTGGCCATTTGTCGAGCGTGATTCAATTGACTCCTTTTTTTGCCAATCTTATAATGATGGTATGAATCCGGCGGTTTGCCGACGGGCGAACTGTTTGATTGATGAACCGTGTGATTAGGGGTGTGGGAGGTGGTGTCGAAGGAAGGCAAGCATGGCTTGGTTTTCAAATAATTTCCCCAGTGTCGCAAAACTCTTTGGGGGACTCAAGAGGACAGCAAAAGGCAGGCCTGCCTCGAAAAAAGGCCGCAACAGGCCACGGGCCACAGAGATAAATCTGCCGGGCATTGCCGAACCACCGGAAGACACTCAAAGTGTCGCTCTGGAAGATTTGGCCTTGGAGCAAGTGGCTGTGGTGCAATCGGCTGTGGATTTGCCTGAACTGGCTGGCGCAACGGTCGGCGAAGCAAAGGTTGAAATCGGCGAGCGATCTGTTGAGGCTTCACTGGCTGCAGAGCCGCTGGTTGCAGAGCCGTCAGTGGCACAACCGCCAATGCCACCCACTCCTCAACCGGCGTCACCGGGACTAGGCTCGTGGCTGCTGGCTAATCGTAAGAAGGCCGAAACCATGCGGTCCGAGGCACAAGATGCTTTGGAGGATGCCGATGGGGCCTGGCAAGAAGCAGAGCTCTAGGGGGACGCAGCTTGGCGGGCTTTTGAACGCGGGTTTTCCGTCGATTCCCCGGTATTCCTCAATAGATTGAGGGTCATTCGAGAGGTCGATGAAGCTAGAAAATCCCAGGCTCAACTCCAACGCGCCAGCAATGTGGAGGCCTGGAGGGAAGCGGATAGGGCTCGGAAAAACGCCACGTCCGATATATTAAAGGCTATTTCCGCCTTGGCGGCTGCCTCCGCTCAAATTGGCCGGGAAGTCAGGGAAACGACCTACTTGCCAGGCTCGGCTAACTCGCTGCTCGACACCGCCTTGGACGACCTGCGCTGTGCCCACGCAATTGGTGAGGAGCTTGCTCTTCTCGGGCAAGAAGCGCTTAGTCGGTTGGGTGCCAGCAGCCTGGTGGACCAAGTGCGAATTGATGAGAGGTTGGTCGAGGAGAGGGTCGCCAAAGAGGTCAATGCCCGGCAATCTGAAGTTCGCCGTACTGAAACCGGCACCACCGCATTTCAGGAATTCAGAGACCGTATGTCATCTGATGCAAACCCAGGATGCTCCTCACATCGCAAGCAGACCGGAAGCACCAGCTATAGTACAGCAGCCTCCCCCGGTAATTCCGGAGAGAACAGAGCAAATAACGATAGGGCCGGAACCTGCACCGGCATTTGGGGATAGGCCAGAGGAAATATCGATGGCGCCGGAGCCTGCGCCGGTATCCTCGGGCTGACCAGAAGAAATAGTGATAGCGCCGGAGCCCGCGCCTGTGTTCTCGGATAGACCCGAAGAAATAACGATAGCGTCGGAGCCCGCGCCTGTGTTCTTGGATAGACCCGAAGAAATAGTGATAGCGCCGGAGCCCGCGCCGGTGTTCTCGGACAGACTTGAAGAGATAGTGATAGCGCCGGATCCTGCTCCGGACCTAATACCCGAACCGGTTATCGAAGCACCGCTGTCGGCAGCCGAGCAATTGCGAAGAGAGTTTGAAAACTCCGCCGCAACCCAACGACCGAACCAGACCATTGTCAGTGGTCCCGTTGGCGGGGTGGTTGAGGCCGGATCAACTCCTTTTCCCCCTGCCAGTTCACCGATGTCGGCAGCACAGGAATTGGAGCGTGAATTAGCTTTATTGCGCACGGGTCTTCCCGGCTCTGAGCCAATAACAGAAGGTGCTTCCGAGCCTTCCGGCGAACCCCGCCAAGTCGTTGACGCCGATTCCCCGTTGGATGCCCCTTCTAGGTTGGAGGCTGACGCTCTTCCGACGCTTTCCGTGTCTGAGAGCTATTCCGGCAGGGTGTACCTCATGTTTCCCGCGACTTTGGACCAAAACCAGGTGGGCTCGGTATGGGAAATGCCGGATGAGGTGGCAGGCAGTGGCGCAATAGTTGATAGCCGTCTGGTGTCCCGGGAAGATGGCGTTCAATTTACCTTGGAGTTGGGTAACCGAGTCCTGCTTGTGGAGTCCCTCAAGAAGAAAATGCCTGGTGTGAGCTTAACTGCACTGACGGAGGACCGGCTAAAAGTCGACTGGCCTTCCGGTCGATAGTTCGCATCTTCTCCTAAACAAAGTCTGTAAACAAACACGGTTAATTACAACTAAGCAATGCGCTGGCGGGTACCTGAATTTCAGGTGAATCCGTGCCTTGAACGGGAAACCCGAGCGTACCAAATCGATCCGCCCCTTCTACCTACCGTAAAACTGCCCACCGATAACCGCCTACCGCAAAACCGCATAGTTTGCGGACTTGGTACCCATTCATTATAATCGCAGCCTATATACAGTTTTCCGGAATGGGTATGTGTTCAATGCTCAAAAGAGTACAATCGGCAGCACCATCGGTTAGCAACCCGTCGCCCACTCTTTATGATCGATTGGGCGGTGTTGCGGGCGTCTCTAAGATTGTGGCATGCCTGTACCAGCGGCTGGTGGCCGACCCGCGGATTGGCGGGTTCTGGAAAGGGCACAGCAACGACAGGATGGCCAAAGAGCGCCAATCTGTTGTCGATATGATTTGCCAGGGGACCGGAGGCCCGCCAGCGAATCTGGGCCCTGACATGCATGCCTCCCACGACGGCCTGGTAATAGTAGAAGCCGATTGGACCATTTTTTCCGATCTAGCCACAGCCGCGATGTCTGACTGTGGGGTTGCTGCTGTAGAAACGCAAGAGTTGCTCGCTTTTTTCGACAGTTTCAAAGGCGTGATGGACGTTAAGAAATTACCCGATTCCAATTCCCACACCGCTCATATGGACACCCATGGGTTGTCACGACGCGAGTTGGAGGTATTGAAGCTGGTGGCCGAGGGCATGAACAACCCTAGAATTGCGGAAGACCTTTCCATCAGCCTCAACACAGTGACGCGTCATATAACGAACATTTTCCGCAAGACCGGGTCCTCCAACCGAGTTGAAGCAGCAATGTACGCCGCCCGAATCGGTCTGGTGCCTTAAAAATACCTGCGCTGCTGGGTCGATTAACGCCAGCACGGTAATTTGCCAGTTCTCTTCTTATTCACTGCCAAAAATCACAGAGTCATGGGATGCTAGGCGGCGTTGTCCCAGCTAAGCTGGTACTCGCAAGGCTCGGTGAGCCACAGTGAGTGCCTCTAAACTAGAGGCCCGAAAGAGGAGAATTATCATGACCACACCATCGGATGCTCCCCTGTACGAACGCCTTGGTGGGTACGATGCTATTGCGGCGGTGACCGACGAATTCCTGGGGCGGCTCCAAGTTGACCCACTGCTCAGCAGCTATTGGGCCGGGCATAGCGATGACACCATGAGGAAAGAGCGTCAGCTTATCGTGGATTTTTTTGTGGAAGCCACCGGTGGGCCGGTTTTCTACACCGGGCGGGACATGATCACTTCCCACACGGGACTGGGCATCAGCGAAACCGAATACGACCAAATGATGGTCCACTGCGTCGCGACCTTGGACAGTTTCAATGTGGCGGAGAGGGAGAAGAACGAAGTTTGCGCTTTCCTTGACGGTCTCAGGACGGAGATAGTGGTGAAGGCCTAGTTCAAATTGTGGTGAATGCCTATTCAAGCTGATGCGCGGGTTTTTAAGACTTGATTCGGGGTAATTCCAAAGCGAGTATCGGGGCTACAATCGGGGCTGTATAAGAAGGGGCGGGTTTAAAACCCGCCCCTTCTTCATTTTGCTACGCTGTCCTGGCTGGTACCATAGTTCCGGCTTCGGTTCCTCTATGGAGCGTGTATGGAGCGCGCCTAGCTACCCGGTTGGTGGGTCCGGTACCAGTCGATAATTTCCGAACCGGTTGCCGACCAGACACCTTGATTGCGGACCATGTGCCCTAATGCGTCGTCAAGAAATCCGATGCGGAAGGGTTGGCCTATTAACCATGGATGTACGTTAATTACCAGCACCCGGCCGTTATGCCGCCCATCCCGGTACATGGCGTCGAAACCCTCTTTGAGCAACAGACCATACCGTTGCACCGTGACCCGGCGCGTCCATAATGCATGCACATCGTCCAATTCCAACATTGAAGGTAGGGCATACATCTCCCCCGAAGGTGAATGCATCGGGTAAGGTTGCTCATCGTTGGCCCAGTCGCAAAGGTACTTGATGCCAGCCTTGGCTAAAAGCTGGGGCGTGTGGGCCGACTCGCCGTACTCGGGACCCATCCACCCCGCTGGCGCAGAACCGGTGGCCTTGCGTAGGGCCTCAATCGCTTTTTGTATGTAGTCGGCTTCTTCTTCCACGGGCATGTTGCTGGAAATCATTTGGCTGGCGGATATGCCGTGGCCGATAATTTCACAGCCACGGTCTAAGCAATGCCGCACCAGGTAGGGGTATTCTTCCGCAGTCTGGGCGTCCATTGCTATCGTGGGCTTGATGCCGTGGCGTTCCAAGGTGTCTAGCACCCGGAAAATGCCCACCCGGTGACCGTAGTCCCTGTGGGAGTAGCGAGCGTAATCGGGGTAGGGACGGACTCCCAGTCCGCCTACTGCGTCGGTGCTGAAACTCCCTTCCGGCGGTTCCCACTCCATGTGCTCGAGAGTCACGATTACGCATAACGCCACCCTGGCGTCGTTAGGCCATCGTAGCACTCCTCGAGTTGAAATTGGCGACCAATCGTGATGTTCGTGGTCCATTCCGGGACGGCGTTGGGCAGTCATATGAATAAATCTCCCGTGGGACGAAAGTGTGGCATCGAATTATGGCATCTATGGAGGCGGTTCGCTAAGCGCCCCTATGGGTACCCTCAGTACGGCTGAACCGTCCTTAGGCATTAAATTGCTTAGCGTGGGCCACCGCTTCGTCGTAGTGATTCTCGATGTAATACTCGGCAATTTCGTCGGCAGTAGTCTGCCAGACGCCTTCGTGGGACATAATGTAGCCCAGCATGTCGTCCAGGTACTTGATGCGGTGCGGCTGGCCGATTAGGAACGGGTGCAGGGCGATGCACATGACCCGCCCGCTCTCCGCGCCCTCTTTGTAAAGTTGGTCAAACTGTGCTTTGACGATCTCGGCGAAGTAGTCTCCTTCATAGTTGAGGCGGAACAACGGCGAGTCGTTCAACTCTATGGAGTAGGGTACGGATATTAGCTTGCCGGATTTTACGTTTATGGGCACCGGCTGGTCGTCGTGCATCCAGTCAGTATGGTAGATCAGGCCAGCCTCGGCCATAAGGTCCGGTGTTGCCGGCGTGCCCGAAATGGCCGGGCCCAACATGCCCTTCAACTGTTTGCCCGTGTGTCGGCGTAGCGTTTCGATGTTGTCCCGGTAAAACTCCCTTTCTTGCTCTTCGGTGTAACTATAAAGGTAACGCGTGTTGTAAATGCCGTGGCTCATGAAGTCCCAGTCCCGCTCCACCATTGCCTGGGCAATCTCAGGGAAATGCTCTAGCACCGCCATGTTTAGGGAAACGCAGCAGCGGATTTTATGCTTGTCCAACACCTCCAGCATGCGCCAGAACCCAACCCGGTTTCCGTAATCCCGATAGGTGTACTGCTGTACATCGGGGTAAGGGGTGCGGGGCCAGGGGTTACGCGGTCCATCTTGTACCGGAAGGTATTCGTAATGCTCCACGTTGGGAGCAATCCACAGGGCAACACGGGCGCCGTTGGGCCACTCCAACTTGGGACGTTCAATGATCGGGCTATAAGCTACACGATTTTGTTGGAGGGTCATGGCGCTTCACCTCTTTTATTGAGCTGGGTCCGGAGCTGGGCCGCAAATTGGGACGCGAGTCGGGCCGAAAGTTTGGCCGTCGGAGTTTTACTGTCAGCGCATGCCGAGTTCCCCTAGAACGTGAAGTCAATAAGGGAACCCATGCTTGCCGCCAAGATTAGGCGACCAGCCTGTCTGCTGTCAACCCTGCCTTGCGCCTCAGGGGTTTCCAAATGCAGAGCTATTGAGGGACAATACAGCCATTACGACAGGTCCTGCCAGCTCCAGACCCCCCGAATCCCTCTTAAAACACAGGAGGACACATCATGCCTGCAAGGACGGGAGCCCAGTTCATCGCTGGTCTCCGGGATAACCCACCCAATATCTACATCAACGGGGAAAAGGTGAAGGACGTCACCACGTATCCGGGATTCCGCAATGGTATCGACACTATGGCTCGACTGTACGACATGCAGCACGACCCGGCGTTGCGAGATGAAATGACCTACGTTTCGCCCACCACCGGCGACCGAGTGGGAATGTCCTTTATCAAGCCCACCAGCCATCAGGAACTGGAACAGCGGCGGGTTATGATCACCAACTGGGCGCGCTTGACCAAGGGAATGATGGGTCGGACTCCCGACTTCTTAAACGTCAGTTTCATGGCCATGGCTGCCGCCAGTGACTATTACGCTCAGAACCGGCCCGAGTTTAAGAAAAACATTCAGGCTTACTACGAGCACATACGGGAAAACGACCTGGTATTAACCCACACTCTGGTCAACCTGCAGCGCAACCGCGCTCCCATGGGAACGGTGATTGAGGACTCTACGGACATTGCGTTGTCCGTGGTTAAAGAGACCGATGCTGGCATCGTCGTTAACGGGGCCAGACTGCTGGCGACTTTGCCCTTGTCCGACGAAATTGCTGTCTACCCCGCCAGGTCCCACGTGCTACCCTCGGGCGCTCCCGGTCGAACCTCTTTTGCTTTTTCCATACCCTGTAGCACCGATGGGCTCAAGTTTCTATGCCGGGAAACCTTCGACTTGGACCGGTCCCACTTCGACCACCCATTGGGGTCTCGTTTTGAGGAGATGGATGCTCTGGCCATTTTCGACAATGTGTTGGTGCCCTGGGAGAAAGTGTTCTTGTTGGGCGATGTGGAACTCTGCAACAACATGTCCATGAGCACCCGCCAGTTTGTCCACTCGGGGCATCAGGTGGTGGCCAAAAACGTGGTCAAGTGCGAATTCGTGCTGGGCCTGGCCAACTTGATGGTCCAGACCTTGGGTTCCAGTCAACTTCCCCACGTCCAGCAAATGATGGCAGAGATAATCGAAAACTTGGTGGTGACGAAGGCCTGTCTCAAGGCTGCCGAAGCTGATGCCGAGATCGACCGTTGGGGAGTAATGGCGCCAGCCGAGTTCCCCTTGATGATCGCTCGTCAGTTGTTCATCAGGATGTATCCCCGAATGGGGGAGATACTCCATCTGTTGGGTTCCAGCAGCTTGATGGCCCTGCCCACGGAGGCCGACATGAATGGCCCCCTAGCCGATGAGATTGCTCGGTACCTGGAAACCGACACAGCGTCGGCGGACGAGCGAGTCAGAGTATTCCGGTTGGCCTGGGATACTTGCTGCAGCGCTTTCGGGTCCAGGCAGATCCTATACGAGCGGTTCTTCCAAGGGGATAGGAACAGGAACGTAGTGTTGTTGAACAACATGTACGACCGCCAGCCCATGACCGACTGGGTCCGGGACTTTCTGCAGCAGGAGTAGCAGCGCATACCAAGACAGTTCCGTTGCTGTTGATATCCGGATCGACGCTTGTTTCGGCAATCGAGTCCGAGATTATTTCAGAAATTAAAAATCCCCTGATCCTCTCGAAACGATGAAAGATCAGGGGATTTTCTATTACTGAACAAAAACGAGCGCTAGTCGTCGCTGGCGGTCACAGGCGCAGGCAACGGCCCGTGACCGTGGTCAAACACCGGCACAACTCTGGCTTCTTCCGGCAAAGACTCCTCCCAGTCGGGTATTAGGACATTGGAGGTGGAGTCCAAGTTGGATATAACCAGTACGCCACCCAGACTGAACACCATGGATAAAGCAAATACGACGTTGTAATTGCCGTCGGTGACGAAAATCACCAGTCCGGCCAGAGAAGTCGCTACCGCGTGGCCCATCAAAGCACCGGTTGTCTGCCATCCATAGAGTGAACCCATGGGCCCGTCACCGTAATATTGACGGTTGATGATCAAGTAGCCGGTCCATTCTCCTCCGAATCCTAAGCCGAAGGCGGCAGCAAACAAATAGAACATCCACACGTCTTGAGCCCAGAAGAGCATCAAGATCGTTAACCCTTGTATGGTTAGCGCAGCGGCCATCATTTTCCGCGTACCGTACATCTCGGCCAATATCGGGGTCACGAATCGGCTGATTACGCTGACCAGCGATATTATGGTCAAGATCAATCCTCCGGACACCAAAGAGGAGAAAACTCCCCGTTCGAAAGCCATCGGAATTATCCATATGAGCACTATGCCATGGCCGGCGCAACCCAATCCATGTATCAGCGGAAGGTTCCAAAACGGCTTGGTGTGGCGGATGTGCCGGTTGAACATCTGGAGACGCAACCGCTCAATGCTGGATTCTCTGACTATTCGGACAGGGTCTGTGGCCCGGGCGCCATAGGGCTCTATGCCGATGTCGGCCGGGCGGTTTTTCATCAATGGAAGCAATAACAGCATCAAGCCGCCGCCAACAGCGCCGACTCCGAAGAATGTCCCGCCCCAACCTACGGCGTCTATGGCATAGCCAACCACAGGGGCTAGTATTCCGGTGCCGACGCCGCCAGCCGCCCACAAGATGCCAATTCCGAGGCCCAATCGTCGCCGGAACCAACCGCTTACCGCAGCCATCAATGGCACCATGGCCAGCGATTGGGTCACAGACAGCATCACGCCAAAGAACAAGAAAAAGTGCCACACCTCTGTTGTTTGCCCCAGCAAGATCATGCTGGCGGCATACATGATCCCGGCGAGCAGCAACATTAACCGCGAGCCGTAACGGTCACCCAGCCACCCGGTAATGGGTGAAAAGATAGTCCCGAATAAGTAATAGGTGGCCATGGCGCCGCCGATAAGGCCGAGGCTCCAACCGAAATCGCCATCCGGGTCGTTTAGCGGCGGCACCATGATCCCAGCGGCCATGCTGATGGAGCTGCCAAATATTTGAACCGTAGCCAGTATCCCGATAATCACCCAGCTATAGTGAATTCCAAAGGGGAGCCTGGATATTTTAATATCTAGCCGGGCTTTGTCCAAAAGGGCCAAGACACACACCCACTTTTGTTATTTAGCTATTAACCTAACAGGAATCTAAATAGTGCAACCAAAAAAGTATAGCAGAGCCCTATGTTAATTAAAGGCTGCTTGCCAAGGACTTCGGAGTGGAAATATTAGGCCCGGAAGGTGGTAGGCCCGGAAGGTGGTAGGCCCGGAAGGTGGTTGGCCGAAACGATTGACGGATAGTAAGTCGCCTGCCGCCCGTACAGAGCAGGCGCTATCTTTTGAGTCCCGATTTCGCGTGAGTCCCGATTTCGCGGAAAGCCGACCTTACGCGGGTGTTTCTTGACTATTGGCGGACGTTTCGACAGGGTTGGCGACATCGAAGTTGGAACGGGAAAAGCGGGATTACTTTTTCAGTCGAAGCGCAGGCCAGCCTATAGCCGATCAAATTGATATTACGAGGATTAGTCGTGGCCGCCAGCAACCGCAGGGCCGGGGGTAGTGCCTGGCGCTGGGTCAGGCGCCGAGCTTGAGGGAGGCTCACCGATCGGCCTGGGTTCAAGCGCAGGTTCAGGCTTGGAGGCTATGTAAGCGGCAGACCTCGCCTCTGGCGGCAAGTCTTCCTCCCAATTGGGGATGAGGACATGGTCGGTTGAGTCCAGCAAAGCGATGACCACAACGCCGGTAAGACTGAAGGCGGCCGAAAGGGTGAAAACCGTGATGTACGATCCGTCGGTGGCAAAAAGAACCAAGCCTGCCAAAGCTGTGGTTACCGCATGGCCCATCATGGCGCCCGTCATCTGCCAACCGTACGCAGCGCCCATGGGACCCTCGCCGAAGTATCTGCGGTTTATCTCCAAGTAGCTGGTCCACTCGCCGCCAAACCCGAAGCCGAATATTACCGCAAATACATAGAACACCCACGGGTCGTTGGCAACAAAGAGGATCGGAACCGTAAAGCCCTGAATCAATAGGCTGGCGAGCATTAATTTCCGGGGTCCGTAAATCTCGGCCAACATGGGGGCAAACAATCGGCTGAGAATACTCACCAAAGACAGAATGCTTAAGATATAGGCTGCGGTGGTCAGGTTTATACCCCGGTCCACCGCCATAGGCACTACGAATATCAGGACTATGCCGTGGCCTGCGCACCCCAGTCCGTGAATCAGAGGCAGATCCCAGAAGGCGTGGGTTTTCCGCATGTGCTGGTTGAACACCTTGAGCCGCAATTTCACGATAGCCGCGCTCATAGGAGCGGGCTTGGGGTCCGTGTCCAGCGTGCCGTAGGGTTCGATGCCAATGTCAGCGGGCTTGCTGCGGATAAAGGGCCACAGCAACAGCATAATCCCGGAGCCACAAAGGCCCAAGTAAATGAACGTGTTTTGCCAGCCGAAGATATCCAGCATGTCTGCGATAAGAGGAGCAAAGACCGCAGTGCCGATGCCGCCAACGGCCCAGAGGATGCCAATTCCCACACCAAGTCGGCGCCGGAACCAGCCGGTTATTGACGCCATAAGGGGCACCATGGTTATGGACGCTGCAGCCGACATAAACATGCTGTAGAACACAAAGAACTGCCAGAGGTGGGTTATGAAACCCAATAAGACCATGCCCACGCCGTACATGATGATGCCAACCAGCATCATGCGCCTCGCGCCAAACCGGTCTCCCAGATTGCCAGCAATGGGGGCGTAGAAAGCGCCGAAGAGGTAATAAACCGCAATGCCAGCGCCAATAACGCTAACATTCCAACCGAAGCCGCCTTTTTCGTCGCTCAGAGGGGCAACCATAATTCCGGCAACGAAGAAGATAGAGCTGCCGAAAATCTGGACCACAGCCAAGACGGCGACTATCACCCAGCTATAGTGGATGCGGCCAGGCAATGGGTTTGAGCCCACTCGCCCGACCTTGGCATTGATCACGCGCACCACTACGCTCAGCCCTATTATGACGCCTATGGCCAGAAGTACCAGTGCAGCCAATGTCATAGCGTAGGCTCCATCATAGCGTGGGTTTCGAACAAAGTGGGATACAAGGAAATACTTTTCCGCAGCGCCAGTCTATGCCAGCACGTGTAGTTAGGCATATGATACTATGGGGCAAACGTTATTACAAGCGTGCCAGTCAGGAATTTATCGGTGCCGTTTTGGGAAGCCCTATAGGCTGGTCTGCCGGTAGCTTTCAGGGTAGCACCTGAGCTAGTACCGTAAAATCCTAGGCGCATCCTAAAGCTGGCGACCGGTCAACACATAACAGGAGGCTCTTTCCGGGCATGAGACTTAGAACCCAGTATGTCTTTGGGCTGGTTTTGGCCGCGATCATTATTGCAGTTGCCGGAGGCCTGTTTGCCTTCTCGGAGGTTAAAAATGCTAGTCGCTTCATCGTTGAGACGGAAAATGCGCAGGTTGTAGCGGACCTAGTCCAAGTGGGTCCACTAACGGCCGGGCGCATCAAAGTTATGAACGTGGACGTGGGATCTCCCGTCGTTGAGGGACAGGCCATTGCTATCGTGGAAGTTTCGACTACCATTACAAGGTCCGGTACAACGGACACGGAACAGATAGGATTTCGGGGAGTACAGGACCTGCAGGTGGAGGTCTTGGCGCCAATCTCGGGGGTAATCGCGGCACGTTGGGCCAAGATAGGCGATATCGTGCCAGCCGGTCAACGAATTGTTACATTGATGGACCCGAGGCAGGTTTGGATTGAAGCCAATATCGAAGAAGACGAAATCGAGGATGTGCGACCCGGCCAGACCGTGGAGATAGAGGTCGAGACTCTTGAACGCAAGTTGCTCGGACGGGTCGAATCCGTGTCCCCGGTGACCACCGCCACTTTGAGTACCACAACCGGTGGAGCCTCCGCCAGCGACTTTAAATCAGTGAAGCGGGTCATCCAAATTAAGATCACTATAGATGCCAATCAACCGCCGCTAATTCCGGGTACGTCGGCGGAAATCAAAGTCCTAACCCCTTAACCGGAGTCCCCGTAAGGGGCTTGTAACCGAAAAGGGCTAGTCACCGTAACCAGTAAAAAGCCTCGGCCCTCCTGTTTCACTCCTGTCATAAACATTCTCAGCCAATTGGAGCCACTGCCGCAAGAAACCTCACCGGAGCCATCATGTTAGATCATGATGTTCATCTGATTGACTATCGTCTCGCCCAGTTCCTTCGAGCCTTGGAGGGCAACTTTGCCGGAAACCAAGGATTCGCCGGGTGACCAGCGTCCACACCCCAAGCAGGCGAACGTCTCGGCGTCCATCGTCAATCGCACGGTTGGGTCTGCTGGTTCTTCATCCAACACCCGGGCCCGGTTCCCTTCCACCGCAACGGGCAGCACGCGGCCAGCATCACCGGTAATGTGAAAGACCACGGTGGTGCCGTCGGGAGCGGCAGCCTTTTTGCCAACCACGAAGGGCATCGCCCTAGCGACCCTCCCCACCGAATGGGCGGCCACCGGACCTTCCAGATGCCCGGCAATGCCCACGGCTCTTCGGATGTCCTGCTCGTGAATCCAGGCATCGAAGATCCGAATGCTCAAGAAATCGGCCACCGTGCCCGGACCGATTGGCGTTTGGGTTTCGGCCTGAAAGTCGGCTTCTTTCATGGCCCGCAGCAAGCCAAGCCGCTCTTCCGTGACTTGCCGGAACTCTTCCAGCACCTTTGCGCCGGAAGAAGACCGCCGCCAGTCCACCACCACTTCATTCCGTTGCCCAACCTCATTTTTAACGTGGCTGGTCTCCGCCGGAGCGTGATCCGGGCTAGGCTGACCCAAGATTCCCGCCTCAGCGCCCACCAGATGGGAAATTTGGTCCTGCACTGACCAACCGGGACAGTCGGTGGCTGTCTTCCATTGGTCTTCGGTGAAAGCAGAGCAGAGGGCAGCTATGGATCGCCAAACTTGCTCCATGTGGTCCACCAACTCCATGTCGGACATTAAGGTCACCTCCTGCCGTTGTTTGTTTCTGGTCCGGTGTGTTTGCCGGGGCGTGAACGGGTGTTATCGAGGCTAGTTGTTAAAGGCTAAGGGCACGCCGATTGGCGTGCCCTTGCTTATTCAAATAGACCCCGTGAAGATACGGGCCGGATGCTGCTTGCGACTTACCGGAATTTCGAAATGGCAGATTACCGGCCCGGCAGATTAGCGGACCGAAGGAAAATACCTCAGTTAGGCTTGTTTGGCCTTTTCCTCTTGTTCCTTGCGCATGCTCTCGCGGCGGGTGATCAACCTCACAGCCTCATCGGCGCCCATACGGCCCACAGGCCCAGAGGCGTACATCGCGCCCAGCACCACTCCTCCCCGTCCCAGCAGGAACTCCGCTGGCTGAATGTATCCGTCGCGGTCTTCGGACCACCACGCACCTATAGCGTCAGCATTCTCCTTGGTCGCGTCGTAGGCCATGAGGAAGGTCAGTTTGTTTTTGTCCACCACTTCCGTGGCATGCTCCAGCGAGTCCACGCTAATGGCGTAAATGCTGGCTTCGAGCCCTGCCAGTTCAGCCTTGGTGGCTTCCCATTCGGCTAACTGCCGATTGCAGTAGGGTCACCAATGGCCTCGGTAGAACAATACCGCTGCGTAGCGGCTGGTAATATCGTCCGGGATGGTAATGGTCCCGCCGCCGACGGTTTTGAACGTCATTGACGGCATTTTTGCTCCTTGCTGAAGCATTTCGCCCATGGTTACCCCCTATCTTGAGATTTGTTTCTCTATACCTGAAACTCAGAACTGGATGACTAAAGTTTCGATGCAACCTGGAGTGATTAGGTTTCAAACTCGCCAACTCTATTCCGGTCATGATACCACTAGCCAACCCGGTATCAAGCACCACGTCCGTACCGCTACAAGTTAAACCTATGGCGGGCATTCTGGCGAATACGGCAGGGTGAAGGCTCTAATGTTGACGGTAGACTTACCCCAGCGTTAAGCTGCCATAAATTAAGCCGAAACCACTTTTCGTATGTGGAGGCGCAACGTGGAACAACTTACCGCCAACGTGTTTATGGAAAACCAAGTTCGAGGCTGTTATTACGGTTTCGTTACTACGTCGGACGGGATCGTGATGATCGACAGCCCACACAAACCCAGCGACGCTCTGAAGCTAAAGGCCGAGTTGGAACAGCGCGGCCAGCTTCGCTACATCATAAACACCGAACCCCACGGCGACCATTGGACGGGCAACGCTTTTTTCGACGCACCGGTGGTGGCCCACGAGGGAGTCAGGGAAAGAATCCTAAACACGAATATTGAAGAGCATGTGATGCGGGTTGGGGCCTTCGGACCGGAGGAACCCAAACTGTTGGAGGGTTACAGGCCCAACGCCCCCATTATTACCTTCAAGAACGGCATGACCCTTCATGTCGGGGATCACACCTTCCAGATGACCCATATGCCGGGACACACGCCCTTCCAAGCCGCAGTCTCTATTAAAGAGGAGGGAGTGGTCTTCACCAGCGACAATATCTTCTGCAAGGTTCAGACGTGGCTCCACGAGGCCAACCCGGACCTGTGGCTGCTCGCTCTTGAGTCGCTGCGCAAACTGGACGAAGAGATATTCGTACCCGGTCACGGGCCGTTGACCGACAAGAGCTACCTGGACGAGCAAGGGTCGTTCATTCTGGAGTGGCGGGATTACGTCAAGAGCGGCATCGACCAAGGAATGACCAGGGACGATGCGGTCAATAACCTGACCTAGATGACCGATAGGTACCCGATGGACGTAGGACAAGATGGAATGGCCCCCATGGTAATGAGGATGTGCGCCGGTAATCTCTACGATTACCTGACCGGCGCTTGGCCAGCGGCCCAGCCGCCGTCGCTGCCTTTGCCATCCCGCAAGTAAAGGTATTTTGTTGGGAATCTTCCCGGCACAATGGTACCCAATACCATACTTATTTAACTATGGCGAATTCGAGTCGGACCTTATACCTAGCAATAAGGGAAGACAGTTTTTTCTCCCCATTACGAAAGGGGGAGATTAAGAGGGGGTGGCCTCTCGAGCATCAACCATGACCCCGCACATTTGAGGCACGGTTGGATATCTGTTAGACTGGCCCCAAATTCCCCAGGGATCGTGGGAATCTACTCGAATGGTCCACTATTTCACTATGAGGAGCAGCCATGATTTACGAAATGCGTACATACACTCTGAAGCCCGGAACGGTGTCCGAGTTTGAAGACCGCTTCGAAAAGAGACACCCATACCGCGAAAAGTATTCCAAGTTGGGGGGCTTCTGGCATACCGAGTTTGGCCCTTTGAACCAGGTGATCCATATCTGGATGTACGAAGACTTGAACCAGCGCCTGGAGGCCAGGGAAGCCGCCAACCAGGATTCGGACCTGCAAGGCCTGCAAAGTGGCCGGGAGTTTGTGGTCGCGCAAGATTCGGATATTTTCAATCCGGCTCCATTTATGAGACCCATGGGCGGCGACCAAGCGTTGGGCGATATTTACGAGATGCGGATTTACACGTATCAGCCCGGTACGATTCCCAAGGTGATCGAAAGCTGGACGAATGCTATTCCCCATAGAGAAAAGTACTCTCCGTTGGCCGCCGGAATGTTCACCGAACTGGGTGGCTTGAACCGCTGGGTTCACATCTGGCCCTACAAAGACGTGAACGATCGGAACCGGGTTCGCGCCGAGGCCTCCAAGGACGCCCATTGGCCGCCGACTCCGTCCACTCGAGAGTTCTTGACCAGTCAGGAGAACAAACTACTGGTGCCCGCTTCGTTCTCTCCAATGCACTAAGGAACCTATTCCGGAACCCCGTCGGGAAACCCAATTCAGTTGTGAATAATGCCGACCTCCTTCTGCGCTGAACGATCCGCGCCGAACGGTCCGCACTGAACAGAAGGAAGGGATGCCAAAAGCCGAGTAAGGAGAAACCTATGGTTGAACAATTGGCCAGACCCAAGGATAAAGTAGAGGTTTATTGGTTTTCCGAACAACCCAACGGTTACGTTAACGATGAGCTTTTAGACCAGTACGATTCCGGGCGACTGGGTTTCCCAAACAGCCATTTCAATCCGGAAAAGGCTCATGACCTGTACAACGAGTATCACGAACAATACGTTTTGGCCGATGAGGTGGGCTTCGACGGCATCATGACCAACGAGCATCACTCGGCTTATTGGTGCATGAAGCCAGCAGTAAACCTGGACGCGGCGGTAATTTCAAAATTGACCAAGAATGTCAAAATAGCCATCTTGGGCAATGTAATAGCCGTCAACGACCCGGTCAGAATGGCCGAAGAAATCGCCATGCTGGATTGCTATTCCGGTGGCAGAATTATCTCGGGATTTGTGCGCGGAGGCGCCACGGAAACACTACAGGCAGGCATCGACCCCACGGAGAACCGATCCAGGTTTGAAGAGGCCCACGACCTGATCATCAAATGCTGGACCGAGCCGGGACCCTTCCGCTATGAAGGCAATCATTATCACTACCGGGCGGTCAACCCTTGGGTGCTACCTATGCAGAAGCCTCACCCCGATATCTGGTTTCCCGGCACGGGCAGTCCCGAGAGCGTCGTTTGGGCCGCTAAACACGGCCATCCTTACATGAATCTGGGCGCGGTGTTGGACCTGACCCTTTGGCTGAAGCAGATTTATATAGACACGGCCCACGAAGTTGGCTACCAGCCGGGTCCGGAGCACTTTGGCTATCTTCTGAAAGCGATTGTGGCCGATACCGATGAGAAAGCAATCGAGTTGGGCAAAGAGTTCCTATGGACCGACGCCAACCGCATGAAAGGGCCTCGGGAGCACGTAGACCCACCCGGATACCAGTCTCGGGAAGCCTTAAAGGTGAAGTTACAGCGGCCCAACAGCAACTTCGGCATGAAGAGGATGTCCTACGATGAACAGCGGAACATCAACATCATCATTGTGGGGAGTCCGGAGACCGTAACCAAGAAGCTGGCCGCAACCATAGAGCAACTCAACCCCGGATACTTGCACATCTACGGCAACGAAGGCGCCATGCGTCACAAGGACGTGATGCGCTCCATCGAACTGATGGGCAAAGAAGTGATACCTGCGTTGCACGAGATTCAACTGCAACCCTACGAATAGGCTTGGCGGCTGATCGTGCGGGGAGCGGATTGTGTCAGCCTGTGCGTCTGCATCTTCTAGGCCAACTCTTCGACAGAAGGACTAATCTCTTTGTGTTGAGGGAGCGTAGGACAAGGGGAGTTGGCCGGAGGGTCAACCGAGGCACACATGGTGCCGGGCTAATTGGCTGAATTAAATTGCCGGGATTAAGGCCACTGACTATAGTCAGCACTTAATCCCGGCTTTTGATATCCGAACTTTGAGAACTTGGCTAGGCTGTGGCTGCCGCCGCTTTCCCTCTTTCCCGGTCAGCCTGGTACTCTTTGACGGCCGGAATCACTTCCTGGGCCATCAAGTCAATGCTCCGCATCGCCACCTCGTGGGACATGTTGCCCTCCCGGCCCCATAACACCAGATAGCCAGGGTCGATCAAGTCGATGGCGTGCTTCAGCTTTTTGATCACGGTTTCGGGGCTGCCCGTAACCACTTGGTAGGAGGCGTGGGCTTCCGCATAGTTGGCGGCGGTGCCACCGGGAGTAATCTCCCTTTGGGCTGCTGCATCGTCTTGCTGCTTTTGTACTACGTCCCTCTGTTGCTGACGGCTACCGCTGGTGGCTTGGCGGGACATGTAGCCCGGCGGGGCCTGCCAGTGGGGCGGAGTCACCCCGAATGACGTGCCCAATTGCCAGAAGAAGTTCTTGCCTTCCTCATAAGCCCTTTCGTCGGTATCGGCTACGTTGACACGGATGGCGTAGCCGCGGTTTTCGGAGGTGGGTGTCCAACCGTCGGCTTTGGCGGTTTTCTCATAAAGGTCGTAAATTTCCGCTAGAAGGGTCAAGGGCGGAGCTAGGGCCACGTATGGGTACTTGTGCTTCGCTGCCCAGATGACCGATTCCGGGCTGGCCACTCCGGGAATCCAGATGGGTGGATGGGGCTTCTGCAACGGCATCACCCACGGATTTACTATCCGGTATTGATAATGCTTGCCCTCGAAGCGGAAGGGCCCGGGAGTGGTCCATGCTTTTATGATCACATCATGAGCCTCGTCGAATCGCTCGCGGTTGTATATTGGGTTGGTGTTGGTGGCCATGCTTTCCTGGCCGATGCCGCGGACGAAGCCGCAGACCACCCGGCCACCGGAAAGAATGTCGATCATAGCGATTTCTTCGGCGATTCGCAGCGGGTTTTCGTGGATTGGCAGCACGTTACCCAAGAAAACGATCTTACCCTTCTTGGTGGTGCGGGCCAACACCGAGCCGATGACGTTGACCGAGGGCATCATGCACAACGGGTTGTTGTGATGCTCATTGATCATCACGCCGTCAAACCCGACCTCGGTGCAGTACTGGAGCTCTTCAAAGTACATACTGTAGAGTTCCTGGGCTTTCTCGGGATTGAAGTGCTCGTTGGGGAACATCAGGTTGTTATAGCCAGCCTTCCTGGCTTCTTCTTGAGGATAGGCCGTGTACCCCATCTCCGTGAAGAAATAGACTTCTTTGACCAACGCAGAGCCTCCTAGTTTCCGGGTTAAGCGTCATCCCATACTTGGGCTATGGAAAGGTCTGTTGCCGCTGGCAGCGAGTATGAACCGCTCCCTTACGTTAGTCAATCTCCTTTTTATAGACGAAAACACACACCAAACTTGGCAACCAACGGTCTTTGCTGTCCATCCTTGATCTAATTTTCGAGTGCCTAGCTAGGCTTGACAGCCGGATTCGTCCTCTCCACAATCATGGGACGATTGGGCCCAGCATTGTCCCCATACCGCCAACAGCGTTCTTAGAAGTGAGTCTGAGCAAGTCAACCAGCAAGTCAACGAGGTGACCCGGATGGAGTTTGAGACTATCCTGCTGGACAAGGACAGTCACATTGCCCGCCTGACCTTGAACCGGCCGGAACGGCTCAACGCCTTGAACGAGCAAATGTTCATGCAGTTGAACCAAGCGTTGGAAGAGGTGGCCGGAGACCCGGAAGTGCGGGTTTTGGTGCTGACCGGGGCGGGACGGGCTTTCTGCGCTTCCGCCGACATAAAGGACGAACGCCATGGAGGCGACCGATTGTTGGGCCACCAAGATCCCTACCAGACGTGGCAATTCATCCGCAGGGGTCCCCAAGGAGTCACGTCCAAGCTTCATAACATCGAAAAACCAACCATCGCCATGGTAAACGGACTGGCCATCGGAGATGGGTTTGACTGGGTTTTGGCGTGCGACATTCGCATTGGCTGCGAGCATTCCCGGTTCATGAACGCCTTTCTGCAAATGGGCCTGGTCTCCAACACCGGTGCGACTTGGCTGTATAACCGGGCCATGGGCATAAATAAAGCGTTGGAACTGCTGTATACCAGCGACTGGCTTGAGGCTGAAGAAGCCGACCGCTTGGGGGTTCTAAACAAGCTGGTGCTTTCGGAAAAACTGGAAGAAGAGACCATGGCTATGGCGAGGCGAATAGCCGAAAAACCGCCTATCCCAAATAGGTTGGTCAAAGGAACGGGGCCTCACCCAGACCCTGGATGACCACTTGGAGGAAGCGGCACAAGTGGAGGTGTTGACCCTCACCAGCCAAGACCACCGGGAGGCGCTAAGCGCCTTTCTGGAAAAGCGTAAGCCCGAGTTTACCGGTAATTAGCTAGCTATATCCACAGAGAAAGGGAGCGCACCGGGGAAAATAAATTTGTGCTCTGTTAATCGAATCGACGGGGAGTATCCATGTCCGGTCAAGAATCAAAAGATTCCGCACCAAGCGACTTGCTCGCCAAGCTAAAGGCCACCGTTGGCCGCGAAATTGTTTTCCAGGCGCCCGACGAAATGGGCCGCCCCGCTTTTCGTCAGTACGCCCTAGCCATCGGGGACTTCAATCCGATGTACAGTGACCGGGATTTCGCCCGGAGCCACGGCTTACGAGAGGTCATGGCGCCGCCTACGTTAATCTGCGATACCTGGCAATATATCGACAGCGACATGGACGAGCGGGGAGATCTGATTGGCCGGGGTGAGACCCGTGACCTGCAGGGATTGAGAGCGGGCAACGATTATGAGTTCTTTCAACCGATACACCCCGACGATGTGATCACCGCCCGGTGGAAAGTTAAAAACGTCTACGAAAAGACGGGACGTTCCGGCCACCTGGCCTTCCAGGAAATCGAGGTTTCTTTCTACAACCAGCGTAACGAGTTGTTGGCGAAAAATACCGAGACAATGTTTTATCGGCTGTAGCTATTTAATGGCGGGATTGCCTTAACAGATGGTTCGACAGGCTCACCACGAGCGGGAGATTATCCGTAAATATCGGGCCTAGGACCGATCATAGGATAAAAACTAAGTTTACCATCCGCTCATCCTGAGCATGTCGAAAGGTGCTACGGCGTAGAGAGGGTTCGACCGGCTCACCACGGACGGGGGATTATTCGTAAATATCGGGCCTAGGACCGATCATAGCGTAAAAACCAAATTTACCATCCGCTCACCCTGAGCTTGTCGAAGGGTGCTGTGGTGTAGAGATGGTTCAACCGGCTCACCACGAACGGTTGTAGACCCCAAGATCGTTAGACCTGGTCCAATCAAAAACAAGGAGTCCACTCCATGCAAGCGGTAGCCCGCTACTTCGAGGACGTCCGGATCGGCGAGGAGTTGCCCGTCCTTCAAAAGCACATCAACCTGGCAAGGATGATGGCTTACGGGGCGGCCACCTGGGATTTCATCCGAATTCACTACGACGCCGACTACGTTCGCCAGCAAGGATTCGACGCACCCTTTGTCGATGGGCAGATGCTGGGCGGTTATTTGGCCCAGCACGTTCAGGACTGGGCCGGACCCGACGCTTTCCTGCGGAAGCTGGGCTTTCGCAACCGGGTCATGGTCTATCCCGGCGATGTGTTGACCTTCCACGGTGTGGTTACCGGCACTCAAATCGACGGCAATGAAGCCTTGGTGGAGTGCGACTTGTGGGTGGAAAACCAGAAGGGTGACCGGGTCGTCCACCCGGCCAGCGCCGTGGTCCGTTTTCCTCGGAGAGCGGACGGGCAAGGAACGCCTAGGTGAACCACCGCATAGAGTTTCTGCCAGGGCACCAGGCACCTCTACGGCGAGGCATTTAAGTGTTTCGCCCTTCGGCGCTGTCGGATCTGAAGGTCCTAGAGTATGGGGACATGG
The DNA here is from genome assembly GCA_963665155.2 of Dehalococcoidia bacterium. Lineage (GTDB taxonomy): Bacteria > Chloroflexota > Dehalococcoidia > Lucifugimonadales > UBA3495 > UBA1141. The sequence goes on from OY761986.2 coordinate 2,384,576, forward strand.
TCCCCGGGGCCTACTGTGCACGTTTACTGCCCGATGCCGGAGCCGATGTGGTGAAGGTGGAGCCTCCCACCGGCGACTCTGCCCGGCACACGGGACCGTTTCCCGGAAACGTGGAGGACGCAGATTGGAGCGGTCTTTACCTCTATCTAAATGCCAATAAACGGAGCATTACCCTAGTATTACAACGTCAGTTCAGGGAGGGATGTGGGGTGATGCCCGCATGGCGGCGCGGCGCTTGGCATGGGAGCGTTTGGCCCGTTCGTTACTGTCCTGCGTATCCTCAAGCCACCGCAGCAACTCGGTTGGCCCGAACCGTTCCCGGGGCAGCATTTCCCGCACCACCCGGTAGACCTGCGGCCTCGTGATCCGGGGCATCTTTTTCCCCCCAAGCCTGTTGCAGGCTCAGCAGAAAAGCTCCGCCCAGCAGGCACAGGGCCACGTGGTGATGCCAGCCAGCCCAGGTGCGGGTCTCGTACTCGTCCAGGCCTACGTCGCTTTTCTCCGTCTCAAACTCCGTTTCTATACGCCAACGGGAGCCTCCCACGTATGCCAGGGTCTCCAACGGGGTATCCTCCGGAGCATTGGACAGGTAGTAGCGGGGTTCGCTGCCGTCCCGGTTCCGGCGGTAGACGGCCCAGTGGATTTCGCCGGGCTTGCGCCTGCTGGTCGGTCGCACCCTCTGGGCGCTGAAAAGGTAGCTGCGTGGCCCCTGGCTTCCCTCGGCCACCGTAATCTCACGCCAGGCCTCCTCCGGCAACTCGTCGCTGCGCTGCTCCATGGTCCGGCGCTGACCGTCTCGCAGCCTGGGTTTGCGGGGACGCCCGAATCCCTGATACTCCGCACTGGTCCAGGCAGGCTCCGGCGGCCACACCGTAAAGCCGGACGGAACGTCCAGCACGTACCACATCCCCAAGGCCGCCAGGCCCTCCCGGAAGGACGGCGACATCCCGAAGGCGTCGTCCGCCGCGACCCATCCAGCCTTCAGGTGGCCCCGCTCCTGCGCCCGCCCCACCATCTCCAAGGCCAACTCCGTCTTGGACCGGTAGCCCTGCCTATCCTCCGGCACACCCGCCGCCTCACACCGGTCTTTGTCCGAGGTCCAACTCTCGGGCAGATACAGCCCCTTGTCCACCAATGCCCGTCCCAACGGGCTGACATAGGCCAGGAACATCCCCGCCTGGCAGTTGGCCACCTTCCCCAGCCTCCCGCAGTACTGCCGGGCCACTCCCACCGACTTCCTCCCCTGCTTGGGAAAGTCGCTGCCGTCCAGCACCCACACCCCTTCCGGATGCTCCAGCCGGGTTCCCAGGTACTCCTGCAGCCGTCCTATAATCACCTCATCGTCCCAGGGAGAATCGGTGAGAAACCGCTGCATCCCTCGGGCTGACCCCGGAACCGTCTCCGACAGGTTCTCAGCGTTGCGCCGCTCCCCAGACTGTACCAGCAGGGCCTGGAGATAATGACCGCTGTGCTCCCGCGTCTCCCGGCGGCCAAACAGCGGCGCGAAGTAAGCGTGAAAATCCCGAAATGACCCGTACACCTGCTCGAAAGCTGCCGCATCCACATCCCCACCTCACCCGCCTATTCCCTCTCCAGCTACACAGTCATCCTATCAAATTAACTGACGTTGTAATACTAGAAACCCGGCTGAAAAGCCCTGCTGTGACGGGATGGCGTGGAGGATAACCAGTGGACTGTAAGTCTGAGGCTAAGAGTGACCCAGTTGGCTGCGGCCAATATGAATTGGGTAGTAACGATGGGCGACCCTGGGGCTTGCTGGTCCGGTTTATCGTGAGAGGAGCCTGGAGCCGGAGATATCATCCCCATCTTGGTAGCCACCAGGGTCAGGTTGGCCACCGTGGCCGCCATGAGTAGTTGGAATCGGGTCTTGGCTCGGCCGAAGTAGCGAGATTGGCGGACCCCCAGTTGCGCCAGCCGCGCCAGGCGGCCGAGCATCGCCTGGCGCAGCCTACGGTATTCAGCAAAGCCCTCACTCCGCTGGAAGTCCCGGGCTTGTTGCAAGAGCGCCTCTTGGGGATGCAGGGCTACGGTGCGTCCCGCCCCGTACCGCGCCGCCACGCACTGGGACCGCAGGGGGCATACGCCGCAGACCGCCGGGTCGAATTGGAAACTCCGGGCCAGGTAGGTCCGACCCAACCGGTTGGTCCGGGTGCCGAAGGTCCGCAGGGTGTGGGTAACATTACCGGCTGGGCAGGTGCAGGTTCCTGCCTCCAAGTCGATCTGGAAGTCCTCCTTGGGGAAGCAGGCCTTATTAGGGCGACCCGGCACCTTGGCTATTAGAGTCCGACCAGCATCGGCAAAGGCCTGCCGCGTCCCGCCATCCCCATAGGCCGCATCCCCGATAGTCTCCTCCACCGCTATGCCCGTGTTCTCCTCACTCTGCTCCACCAGTTCCAGGACTCCAGTGTTGTCACCGGCATTGCCGGGCAGGATGTCTACCGCGGTCACCAGTTGGGAATCGGTATCCACCACCACGGCAGCCTTATGTCCGTCGAAGCGTTTGCTGCTGCTTTTACGGCCGTGGCGCATCTCCGGGTCGTGTACCGAAGGGATGCGGTCCCGGCTTACCCCATCCTTCAGGGCTGGGCCATCCTCCTGGCGTTCCACATCCTGCAGTAACAGTTGCCCCAGCAACTCCGCCGCTTCCACTATACCCTGGCGCTGGGGGCTCTCCTCGGGGAACTGACCCTGGACCTGACGGGCCAGCTCCAACACCAGGTCGGCATCGGCTACTATCTTCTGCAGTAAGGCTTGCCGCTCTTTCTGGTTGTCCCAGTCAATCTCTGCCTCTCCCTTCACACTGGAGCCAAAGTAGAGTTCCAGACCGTGTCTCAAGGCCCATTCCTCGGGCCGCGTCCCATCCAGGTCCGAAAGCGCCCGCACTACCTGGACTATGCCGTCGGCCAGCAAGTTGTAGGTGTCCTTGACCGCCCCTCGGCCCAGAATGTAGGTGGTGTCTACCGCCACCTTCATCCGGCGTCCTTTCAGGTATCCGGTCTGCCGGGCGAATTGGAGGCTGCGCTGAAAGACGGCCCGCACCCGGTCGTGGAGGATCAGCTGGGCTCGAAACAGCTGCAGCGTGCTCTTGGCAAAGGGCCGGTCCTCCACCTCAATCCCCAACGCCACCTTCCACCGGATATCAAAATCCGCCCGCTGTTTGGCTTCGGCGTCGCTGACTTTGTCGTAGGCTTGCAACAACAGCGCAGTGGCCACCAGACTTGGGGGCACGCTATCGCGGCCATTGTCTGGGCAATATAGCTCGGCGAACTCTTCGTCTCGAAATAGCTGTCCCCGCAGGGAGGCCAGGAAGCCATAGAAGGAGCCCCGGCCCACATAGTCCAGGTACAGGTGATCCGCTTCCAGCAGCCCTCGTTGCGCCGACCGTACTCCCAGCATCCTCAACCTCCCACACCCATTTATTAAATCTCTTGCCCAGTATATCGGGACAGCCTAGGTCAGGGTACTTTTCGGCCGGAGTTCTAGTATTACAACGACGGTTCCTCTGGCAGGGCGATTTTCGAGAATGATTTGAACCTAATAACGTGATGCGATGAGCCTACCGCGATAGCCCGCTGGCAGCCGAATACGAAGGGGAAGACGAAATATTTGGTAATCCGTCGTTGTAATACTAGGCCCTCGCTATGCTGTGATTTTGAAGGAAAAAGACGCGGACCGATACTTACCCATTCTCGTTGGAGCTAGTGACGCGAATGCCATCGCGATTAAACTGCATAACCCCGAGGTCTCGCTCAACCTGACCCACGATCTTCTTTGTACAGTAATCGATGCCCTGGGCGGATCGGTGCGGCAAGTTCTTATCAATCGGGATTGCCCAGATCAAACTGATTCCTCCAACCATGTGACCCTGTGGGATGGCTCGAACTATAAAAGGGCAGCCTGAGGGCGTCAACTGCATCCGATTCACTCAACTGACCCACTCCCATAGGGTAACCACCCCCCCTGACGAGCGTAAAAGTCTAGAATTGCCTGCCCCTGCCCAAGCGTCTCCCTCGGGGTGGTCTATTTACCCCGGACGACCCCATAACTGTCCGAAATACCTGTGCTCTCAAAGCAGGCTAGCCAGGTGCCAGCCGAAGCCGGCTGATCCGTTCTAGTATCCCGGTCAGCATTTCCCTGGTTACCAGCACCTCGGCAAGCTGAAACACCAGCCTCCTTGCGTGGCGTACCAGTCGCCCACCCGTCTTGATCAGCCTGGTCTGAAGACTGGTCAGAGTCCAGTGCTTCATATCCTCCGGCAACACCAGCCTTCTCATAAAGTTGCCCAGGTTGTAAGTCAGGACGAACAGCCATAGTCTCACCTGGTTGGCCACGAACTTGTGGCAGGAAAGCCGGGTCCAGTTCAGGGCGTACTTGCCCTCCTTGATCCACTGCTCCGCCGTGCCACGGCCATTGTAAAAGCGGACTATTCCTTTGGGTGGATAGCTCAGGTTGGTCACGATGAAACCAACCCTGGGAAATAGCTCCCCCTGATGCCACTCTACTTTAGCCACCACTCGCCTGGGCAAGTGCCAACTCTGGGCCTGATAGGCAAAGTCATGGTAGGAGACGATAGGCTCCCGGGATGGCCATTCGGTAGGACGCTCCAGCAAGGGTTGGATCTGCTCCTGAATTACCTGATTGGCGGGAAGCCGGATGGCGTACCCGATCTTTCCTTGTTCCAGATACTCGTATAGCTCCGGCTTGGCAAAAGCAGCGTCACCCCGGAACAGCAACCGCAGTCCTTTCTTCTGGTATCCTTTCACCACCGGCTCAAGGAGTTCCTGCCAGCCATCGGCACTATGCACGTTTCCGGGTCGTAGCGTCGCTCCTTCGCAATCCCCAAACTGGTTGAACAGAAAGAGGGGATGATAGCAGACACACTCGAAGTGCCCGTTGTAGGCGGCTCCTTCCTGCTGACCATGCACTGGACTCTCCGAACTGTCCAGGTCCAGAATCACTCGCCGGTGTGGAGTGTGAGCCATGGCCAGCTCCACCCACTGGGGATTCATCAGGGCCAGCCCCTTTAGGTTGTCCTCTTGAGTCAGAGTCTCCGTCTCAAAACGGCTCATGGTGTTGGTTCTGGCGGCGTTGCGGTCTGAGCCTTGCCAGCCCACGACAACTCTCATGGCTGGGTCTTGGGAAAGACGTTCTGCATCGTTGGTGTCATCGTAGCCGGCCAAGCGGCTGTAGATGGACTGGCGGAGCAGAGGGACCAGGTGGTGGCGGATGTTGCGGCCGGTACGGCTTTCCTGGAGATAGTCGGCAGCAATATGGGTAAGGTCCAGGGCGTCATCCAGTTCTCGGAATGCCAGCAGTCCGGCGTCGGAGGTGATGGTGGCACCATGTAACTCCAGCCGGGTAACTCCAGCCGGATTTGGGGATTGAATTGGAGTCGAAGAGAGGCCTTTTCGCGGTCACCCATCAGGTGCCTCCGGGGTTGTTACGCTATCTGAAGAATCTTACTATTCTAATGAATGTATTATAGCCGAGATGTTGGTGAAAAGTTCATGAGACGACTACAAAAGCAAGAACGTTGCCTATATACCGCATCACACTGTTATCCTAACTGGGAAATATGGGTTTGAACAACTCGCGGGGGCTCTAGACGTTCAACCGCTCAAACTTAGGCCTTTGGCGTACGCCCTCGTCGCTGCGGGACTCCTGGAAGTTGAGGGCGAACAGTTCTCAAACACCGCAGAATCCAGCAGGTTTCTGGTGAAGGGAATCCCTACGTATATTGGCGGCATGCATGAGTTACTTGCATCCCAAATCCAAGCTTTGCTCAAGACATCTGAGAGCATACGCACGGGTGTTCCTCAGGCTAAGTTGGACTTCACGGACCAGCCGGAGCACGAGCTGGAGTCCTTTCTCCGCGGCTTACACGGCCCGACGTTGGCGAACGGGCGTGAGCTGGTGGAGAGGGCCGATTTAGGATCATGGTGCCGCACGCTCGTTGACATTGGAGGGGGCTCAGGCGGACTGGCCATGGCGGTGGCCCAAAGCTGTCCGGACATCAGAGCGACCGTAGTGGACTTGCCGACTATCACGCCAATTACGCAGCGCTTCATTGACAGCTCTGAGGTGAAGGGGCGAGTCGCCGTCGTGAGCGCGGATGTGCTTCGTGATCAGCTTGAAGGTTCGTACGATGCGGCTGTCCTCAGAGCGTTCATACAGGTCCTCTCGCCGGAGGATGCAGTGCGTGCATTAAGGAGGATTCGAGGCATCGTCGTACCGGGCGGTTCGATTTACATCATAGGCAGAGTGGTCGATAACACACGGGTCTCGCCCATCTCGTCGGTGGGATTCAGCCTTATCACGCTGAACCTGTTTGACGATGGCCAGGCATACACAGAGCAAGAGTACCTCGACTGGCTGGCAGAGGCTGGGTTTGCAGGCGGGGACATAAGCGCGCTCTCGGGAGGGGCGACTCTAATCTCTGCAAAGAATTCTTCATAGGCCCTTGATGGAGCGGGTGCTCTCTCGGAGGGAAATCTTGAACGCGTAGGACCTATTCTATGGCGTGGTCGCCCGACGACCCCAATGTCCCAACTCTTCAGGTGGTTATTGAGCCGTCGACCCACCGTCGATTACCAGCTCACTCCCAGTCATGAACGAGGACTCATCCGACGCCAAGAATAGTACTCCGTAGGCAACGTCCTCGGGTTGGCCGATCCTCCCTAGCGGGTATCTAGCCGCTCTCGTCTCCCGCTCTTCTTGAGTGCTGAGCAGGGTTGTTAGGGTCATAGGGGTCTCGATAACGCCAGGGTGAACGGAGTTGCAGCGAATTCCCTCAGCTGCGTACTGGATAGCCGTGGACTTGGTCAGAAGGGGCACCGCTCCCTTGCTGGCGGAGTAGGCCGAACTCTGGCCACCGACCAGGCCAAGGACGGATGAAATGTTGACGATGGACCCACCCCCAGCGTTCCGCATCGCTGGTATCGCGGCCTTCGTCCCTAGGAAGACCCCCTTGGCATTGATGTCCGTCACCAGGTTCCATTCTTCAGATGTCGTGTCTTCCACTTTATGAGAGAGGTAGACCCCGGCATTGTTGACTAGGATGTCCAGCTTGCCGAAGCGGGAGGCGGTCTCTGCGACAACCCGCTGCCAGCTACCCGCATCGGTCACATCAAGATGGACGAACAGGCACTCGCCTCCGATCTCGTTGATCGCCGCTTCGGTCTGACGTCCCTCTTCGTCAAGGACGTCTCCTATGACTACCTTCGCCCCTTCGCGTCAAACATCTTGGCTTCCGCAGCACCCATTCCTCGAGCCCCACCGCTTGGTTACGCCATGAAAGTGGGGGAGTTGAGCGAATCGCATGGCGGTTGACGGGCTCAGTACGCAGTTTTATAGTCGAGTCCGAAGACTTCGTGGTCGAGCCCGGCACGAACATCATGTTCGACTGCCACGGGGACCAAGAACCAATATTGCTGGGACGGCGGCAAGACTTGGCTGGTGGAGGATCAGCTTCCCGGCTATACGGCCGCATCTCCCGCGCCACTGCCGAGGCGATGAACGAGATCCAAAATGCGCCCTGGAGTCAGGATTGCCCAGATACAGGAAACGAGTCAGCGCACGTTCCAACAGATGGAAGTGCCTCAGCACGAGTCGGTTCTAACCTACTTCCACGGTCTGGGAATGAGTCACGCGGACGTGGAGGCGTTGGTGGCCGACGACAGCGATCCAAACTGGGCCTTAAAAGAAGGCATGGTGATCGCGGCCCACTTACTATGTCCCGGGAATGAGAGGGAGCGCTGCTGGATCGAAGAAGTGTTCGTCGTCAAAGAGGGAGGAGCGGAGCCGCTCTTCACCTGGGGCAACGACCTATTATATAACCGCTAACGGTGGATAACGGCTGACGGTGGGCAAATCGTATTGTTGAGCCGATTTGGCTATGACACCTGGGCTAACAGCCGCTCTCCTTCCATCCAACTCTATGTATCATGAGGTTCCTGATGGCATTCGACCTTGAACAAACCGACAAGCTCTTGAGCACAACCAGGGCGGTGCGCCGCCGCCTCGACTTTGACAGAGATGTCCCTGACCATCTCCTACACGAATGTATTCAATTGGCGGAGCAGGCTCCAACTGGAGCAGGCATTGCCAGCCGACGTTGGATGGTCATTCGCGATCCCGAAATAAAAGCGCAGATCGCCGAGCTGTATCGTGGCGACGGCGCCGGTGGAACCATGCGTGAGCCTGATCAAGGACGAGACGAGAGTACCCCCCAAAGTCGCGTGTCGGAATCGGCCGCACATTTGTTAGCCAACATTGAGCGTGTGCCGGTGCTGGTGTTGGTCACGGTATTAGGCACCCATGATGGTAGTGGGCGTCCTGGCCTCTTCGACTCGGTAATCCAGGCCGCCTGGAGCTTTTGCCTGGCACTACGTTCACGCGGCCTAGGATCGGCGTGGACCACTCGGCATCTTGGGAAGGCCGACGAGATAGCCAAACTACTGGGAATTCCCGAAGGCGTCACCCAGGTCGTGTTGCTAACCGTCGGGTGGACGATTGGTGACGAATTCAGACCGGCGCCACGGCGAGACGCGACGGAGATTACCTGGTATGACAGCTGGGGGTACGCGAAGCAACGGCCGAGTGAGGGAGACTCGCTTCTTGCAGAGGCTCCGGGTGTCATCATCATCGAGACCGATATCGCCGCCTCGCCAGAGGCTATTTGGGAGCTGGTGAGCGACATTAACATTTCGGCGAAATTCAGCGATGAATTCCAGGGCGCTGAATGGGTCGGAGTTGATGGCCCTCGCGTTGGCGTTTCGTTTGTCGGCAGGAACGAGAGGTCCGGGAGGAAGTGGGAGACTACTTCCTACATCTCGGCGTACGATCCACCGCGTGCATTCGCTTGGAACGTCAACGACCCGGACCGCCCAACTGCCCAGTGGAGGTTTGAGCTCGAACCGGTCGGCGCAATGACCAGGTTGCGTTTCCACATGATCGTCGGGCCCGGATTGTCAGCCACTGGCAGGGCAATGGAGGAAGACCCCGGTCAAGCGGCGGAGGTCCTGGCCAATCGCCGCAACCAACACCGCGGCAACATGGACCTCACGCTCCAAGGAATCAAGCGCCTGGCGGAGAAAGGGAGCCGCTAATTTCTCGAGACTAGGGGGTGGGATCTCGGCGGACTTGCCCTCTCTATAGCCCTCCCTCGCCTGCAACCGACGGCGGGCGTTGGATACGAGGTAATCCAGTCAGACACACCTACACCAATTGACCGGTTTGTAAGAGACCAGCGTGACTGGTCGCGGTAACTGCTACGAGTTTCCTATTCTGGGCTGACATAAGAAACCAAGCCGATTTGCGAAGGAGGCAGCCATGAGCAACGACCCAGTCAACCTCTACGACTATGAGGAGAGAGCCAAGCTTACCCTACCCCATAACGATTGGGATACCATCGACGCCGGAGCCATGGACATGTTCACTACCCGGCGCAATCGGACGGCCTTTGAAGCCTTGACCCTGCGCCCCCGATTTTTGCGAAGCGTTGAAGAACGGAATCTTTCCACCACGGTCCTGGGCGAAAAGATAAGCATGCCGGTTGTGCTGGCACCAGCTGGCAACCACATGCGAGCCCACCCAGATGGTGAGGTGGCCACCGCTCGGGGAGCTGGGATGTCCGACACCTTGATGATGCTCAGTACCGGATCTAACTGCAGCATGGAAGAGGTTTCCGAGGCGGCATCCGGACCTTTGTGGTTCCAGCTATACCATCGAGGCTATGACCTGACGGAGATGCTGGTGCACCGGGCCGAGGAAGCCGGATTCAAGGCGATCGTTTTGACGGTAGATACGCCGGTACCTAGCCCCAAAGAAAGGGATCTGCGCAACAACACTACCCAGACGCACGAGCTGGGGAATTTCCGGGCGATGGACCGGCCCGGGAACGAAATCAGCGGCACCGATGAGACCCCAGGCTGGGACGTTTCCCGCACTGAGCCTCTCGCCTGGGCGGAGCTGGAGTGGCTGAGGGGTCTGACCCGACTGCCCTTGGTTCTGAAGGGGATCCGGACCGCCGAGGACGCCCATGTGGCGGTTGAATCTGGTGTCGACGGCATCCAGGTCTCTACCCACGGCGGCCGGCAATTGGACATGACCATGGGAGCGATCCAGATGCTGCCCGAGATCGTAGATGCGGTCAAAGGCCAGGCCGAAATCTACCTCGACTCGGGTGTACGCCGAGGTAGTGATGTTATCAAGGCATTGGCCCTTGGCGCCCGGGCCGTAGCCATCGGGCGGCCTCTGTTCTGGGGGTTGGCCGTGGACGGTGCCAACGGGGTCCACGGAGTACTGGAATTGATGCGGGAAGAGGTAGACCGGGCGATGGCCTACTGCGGCCAAACCTCGGTAGAAGACCTGGAGCCGAACTTGATCGGCATACCAGATGGTTGGGGTTCCGGTTCTCGCATGGCACCATAAGTGAAGGGAGGAGCCGCTCCCTGCACCTGCCCGGCAGTGCATCCGGGCCGACACCAACGCCACCACCATGATTGCTGAGAAGGTCGCCGACTACGTGATTCAGGGCAAGTAGGTGTCCGTACCTGGCCCACGGGCGGTGTGGAACCAGCCGGCTGCGGCCACAATAAGAAAGACCTCCGGAATCTATCGGAGGTTGTTGGCAACCAGCAAAAGTGGGACACTTTTGTTAAGGAGATATCAGGGGGAAATGGCAGCGATGTAGGACTCCCTGAGCAGGTGGTTGTAGCGTTTGCGGCTGGCTAGGGTCTGAGCTTTCACCTCACTTCTCTTGATCAGGATCCCTTCCCGTCTCCCGTGGAGAACGGCATTCGGGGTCACGTTGCCAAGGGCTTTGCCTGCCACGGATTTCGACAACCGTCCTAACGCACAACTGTAAGGAGATTTCTATGGCAACCAATCAGGCTGTCGTCGTCGACCAAAAGGTCCCTGGCAAACTCATCATCCATGATATTGCAATGCCGCAGCCTTTGCCCTCGGAAGCATTGGTACGTGTGACGGCCATTTCCCTCAACCGCGGTGAAACGCGCCGATCGATCCAAGCGGAGGACGGCTGGCGCCCAGGATGGGACCTCGCCGGTGTGGTGGAACAGGCTGCCGCAGATGGCTCAGGTCCTCACACGGGTGGGCGTGTCGTGGGCTTCCTGCCCGATGGTGCCTGGGCGCAATATGTGGCGGTTCCCAGCCATGCACTCGCGTCTCTGCCTGACGCCGTCACCTTCGCCCAGGCGGCCACGTTACCTGTCGCTGGCCTGACTGCCCTGTACGCCCTGGCTAAACGGGGGCAGTTGCTCCATCGTCGTGTGCTCATTACCGGCGCTACCGGCGGAGTAGGGGATTTTGCGGTCCAACTAGCCCGGTTGGCCGGTGCCCATGTGGTCGCTTCGGTACGCCGTGCCGACCAAGTCCTTGGGGTGCAGCAAGCCGGGGCAGATGAGGTCGTTATCGGTGACGACATCGCGGCTTTCGCGGTGCGTGCGCCCTACGACCTAGTGGTGGAATCTCTGGGTGGGACGGGCCCTAGCGGCAGCGTTAGGGTCGTTGGCCAAAGACGGTGTCTGTGTGTCACTGGGTGTCTCAGCCGCCGATGAATCGACCTTTGATGTCCGCAAGTTTTTCACGACGGGCCGCACCACGCTGTATGGTTTCATCCTCTTCGATGAATTGCATACCGAACCAGCTGCGGTCGGATTGGCACGTCTCGCTGGACTAATTGCTACGGGCAAACTCACTCCTAGGATCAGCGTTGAAGCACCGTGGACGCAA
>CAXXFI010000001.1:0-1040981 GCA_963665155.2 Dehalococcoidia bacterium
CAGGCACCTCTACGGCGAGGCATTTAAGTGTTTCGCCCTTCGGCGCTGTCGGATCTGAAGGTCCTAGAGTATGGGGACATGGTCCCCGGGGCCTACTGTGCACGTTTACTGCCCGATGCCGGAGCCGATGTGGTGAAGGTGGAGCCTCCCACCGGCGACTCTGCCCGGCACACGGGACCGTTTCCCGGAAACGTGGAGGACGCAGATTGGAGCGGTCTTTACCTCTATCTAAATGCCAATAAACGGAGCATTACCCTAGTATTACAACGTCAGTTCAGGGAGGGATGTGGGGTGATGCCCGCATGGCGGCGCGGCGCTTGGCATGGGAGCGTTTGGCCCGTTCGTTACTGTCCTGCGTATCCTCAAGCCACCGCAGCAACTCGGTTGGCCCGAACCGTTCCCGGGGCAGCATTTCCCGCACCACCCGGTAGACCTGCGGCCTCGTGATCCGGGGCATCTTTTTCCCCCCAAGCCTGTTGCAGGCTCAGCAGAAAAGCTCCGCCCAGCAGGCACAGGGCCACGTGGTGATGCCAGCCAGCCCAGGTGCGGGTCTCGTACTCGTCCAGGCCTACGTCGCTTTTCTCCGTCTCAAACTCCGTTTCTATACGCCAACGGGAGCCTCCCACGTATGCCAGGGTCTCCAACGGGGTATCCTCCGGAGCATTGGACAGGTAGTAGCGGGGTTCGCTGCCGTCCCGGTTCCGGCGGTAGACGGCCCAGTGGATTTCGCCGGGCTTGCGCCTGCTGGTCGGTCGCACCCTCTGGGCGCTGAAAAGGTAGCTGCGTGGCCCCTGGCTTCCCTCGGCCACCGTAATCTCACGCCAGGCCTCCTCCGGCAACTCGTCGCTGCGCTGCTCCATGGTCCGGCGCTGACCGTCTCGCAGCCTGGGTTTGCGGGGACGCCCGAATCCCTGATACTCCGCACTGGTCCAGGCAGGCTCCGGCGGCCACACCGTAAAGCCGGACGGAACGTCCAGCACGTACCACATCCCCAAGGCCGCCAGGCCCTCCCGGAAGGACGGCGACATCCCGAAGGCGTCGTCCGCCGCGACCCATCCAGCCTTCAGGTGGCCCCGCTCCTGCGCCCGCCCCACCATCTCCAAGGCCAACTCCGTCTTGGACCGGTAGCCCTGCCTATCCTCCGGCACACCCGCCGCCTCACACCGGTCTTTGTCCGAGGTCCAACTCTCGGGCAGATACAGCCCCTTGTCCACCAATGCCCGTCCCAACGGGCTGACATAGGCCAGGAACATCCCCGCCTGGCAGTTGGCCACCTTCCCCAGCCTCCCGCAGTACTGCCGGGCCACTCCCACCGACTTCCTCCCCTGCTTGGGAAAGTCGCTGCCGTCCAGCACCCACACCCCTTCCGGATGCTCCAGCCGGGTTCCCAGGTACTCCTGCAGCCGTCCTATAATCACCTCATCGTCCCAGGGAGAATCGGTGAGAAACCGCTGCATCCCTCGGGCTGACCCCGGAACCGTCTCCGACAGGTTCTCAGCGTTGCGCCGCTCCCCAGACTGTACCAGCAGGGCCTGGAGATAATGACCGCTGTGCTCCCGCGTCTCCCGGCGGCCAAACAGCGGCGCGAAGTAAGCGTGAAAATCCCGAAATGACCCGTACACCTGCTCGAAAGCTGCCGCATCCACATCCCCACCTCACCCGCCTATTCCCTCTCCAGCTACACAGTCATCCTATCAAATTAACTGACGTTGTAATACTAGACTTGGCTCAAGAAACAGATTGGTCATCTTTCCAGAAATTGTTGGTTCAAGCCGACATTTTGGTGTTGGACAATACCGCAAAAGAGATTGATAAACTGGGCCTACGAAGGCATGACCTCGAACAACTGAACTCCAGCCTGATAGTCACTGCCATCACTCCCTTCGGCCTAACGGGTCCCAATCGTGAATACCTTGGCGATGACCTGATAGCGGTCAGCGCTGGCGGCATGGCCCATGCGACCCCCGGCATACCCGACATGATCCACGACCCGGAAAAGGAACCGCCGCTGCGGGCCAACGCATACGTGGGCGACATACTGGCTGGTGTCCAAGGGGCTGTTGCCACCATGGTGGCTGTCCTGGGCCGGAGCTTGAGCGGCGAGGGCTGCGAAGTAGACGTGAGCCGCCAGGAAGCCGTATCAATGGTGCTTCCCTTCGAGCTTGCCCACGCATCCCACCACGAAGCAAAGAAGCGGGAACCAACCATCTTCGGGGCCATGCCCAACGCATACCTTCCCCGCAACGACGGCTACGTGGTGATAATGGCGGTCATGGACGCTCATTGGAAGGCATTGATGGACCTGACCGGCAATCCTGATTGGGGCGAAATCGAAATTTTCGCGAACGCTCAGGAACGGGCCCGCAATTGGGACGCATTGGAGCCGTTGCTGCTGGAGTGGACCATGAATCATTCAGGCGCCGAAATCACACGCCTGGCCCAGGGGAGGGGCATCCCATGCTTCCCGGCGTACACTGTGGGGGAGATGGTGGCGTCCGAGCACGTCAAAGCCCGTGAGTTTATGTGGCAACTGGAAGGGCCTCAAGGCCAAAAGTTTAAGCTGCCCGGTTATCCGGTGCGTATGGGTGCCACACCCTGGCAACTCCGGCGCCTGGCCCCCAAGCTGGGCGAGCACAACGCAGAAGTTCTCGCCGAGTGGCTCAAATAAATATTGCGCCGGGCTGAACAAAATCTGCGCCGCAAACCTAGTTTCCAACCCCAGCAACCCAAAAGTCCCCCTTTCGTAAAGGGGGATTTAGGGGGATTCTGACTGTTAAGCAACCCGTCGATTAAGGCTGTCAATCTGGCAAAAGGCCAACAAAGATGCTTCGCGAGGGGACCTATTACTGACTATGAACAACCAACCTCTAAAAGGAATCAGAGTCGCCGACTTCGGTCAGATCGTGGCCATGCCGTTTACCGCCCAGATATTGGGCTGGCTGGGGGCAGAGGTGATCTTGGTGGAAACCAAACACCGTCTGACCACCAGGGTATGGCCGCCCTTTGCCGAAGCCGAGCCGGGTGTGAACCGCAGCGGCGGCTTCAATACCATAAATAACACAAAGCTGGGCGTTACCCTCAACCTTCGGGAACCCCAAGGAATGGAGCTTGCCAAGCGTCTGATTTCAATCAGCGATATCGTGGCCGAGAATTATTCGACCGGCACCATGGAACGTATGGGAATTGGTTACCAAGAGATGCAACGGCTCCGTCCCGACATCATTTATCTATCCCTGGGTGCATTCGGTCGCACCGGCCCGATGAAGGATTTGGCGGGATTTCATAGCGTAATCAACCTGTTTAGCGGTCTGGCGGCGGTGACCGGGCACCCCGGTTCTCATCCGCGCATTTTGGGCGGCATATTTCCTGATCCATTCAGCGGTTGTTACTGTGTGCTGTCCTTGTTGGAAGCCCTCTATCACCGGTCCAAAACGGGTGAAGGCCAGTATATTGAAGTTGCCATGACCGAGGTCCTAGCCACCCTTCTGCCCGAGGCGGTCATGGATTACACCCTCAACGGAAAAGAGCCGGAACGGGTGGGCAACAAGCATCAAGACAAAGCTCCCCATGACGTATTCCGCTGCAAAGGCGACCAGAAGTGGGTTGCTATATCCGTGGAAAACGATGCGCAATGGGAAGCACTGTGCCGGGTTGTAGACCATCCCGAATGGCAGCAAGACCCGCGGTTTGCCGACGACAAAAAGCGCTTGGATAACCAGGATGCCCTCGCACCGCTGATCGAGGCTTCGACACTAAGCAAGTCACCTGAAGAAGTTGCCCGCGCATTGCAGGCGGCGGGAGTGGCTGCGACGCCGGTGCAGGATTCCGCCGAGGTACTGGCGGACCCTCACCTTATTGACCGGGGGTTCGTGACCTGGGTGGACCATCCCGAAACGGGCAGCCGGCCCATGGGAACGGTGTCTTGGGCTATCGACGGCGAAAAGCCCAAGGGATTCCGTCCAGCGCCTCTGATGGGCCAACATAATCAGTCCGTATTCTGCGGCTTGCTGGGCTTGCCGGAGGAAGAGGTGGCGCGGCTCATCGAGTCCGGCGTCATCGAGTAGCGGGTCATCGAGTCCGGCGTCATCGAGTAGCGGGTCATCGAGTCCGGCGTCATCGAGTCCGGCGTCATCGAATAGCGGGTCATCGAGTCCGGCGTCATCGAGTCCGGCGTCATCGAATAGCGGGTCATCGAGTCCGGCGTCATCGAGTCAATGAAAGATATATCTCGCCCATTCCAGGAGAGTTAATGAGCAAAAATATTGTCGACGTCGATCCCGACAAATTCCCATGGTTGGAATTGCGGCGCTACACCTTCTGTCTGGCTGCCGAGCACTCAGGGATTGTTTACCTATCGGGCCAGACTGCCAGCGAGTACGACCCCGATTCGGGAAAAGTGGTCTGCAAAGGCGACCTCTTGGATCAGACTAGGGTCATTTACGAAAAGCTGGGGGTGATCTTAGAGGCGGCCGGCCTCAGCTTCGACAACGTCGTGCAAACCGTGGACTATGTCGACCCGGTGGGCCTTCCCCAGTACCGGCAAACCGGCGAGATAAGGCGACAGTACTTGGGCGGCACTCCGGTTGGTTCCACGGGAATTTGTGTGGAGCGCTTGCTGCGTCCCGATGCCCTGATAGAAGTTAGCGCCATCGCAATGGCTGGTGAAAAGAAGCTGGTTAACCCTTACGCCGATCAGTTCGCACAAGTAACCTATGTGCCGGGAGTTGATGTGGACGGTATAGTCTGGCTGTCCGGTTTCATTGGTTACGAACACCACCGAGCAATTACCGTTACACCGTCGTCATAAAACCAGAGCCGGGGGAGTGGCCACCCCCAAGGATACCCGCCACTCCACCCATGGACCCGGAAGTCAAAAGGGAGGAGGAGAACAGCAGACTGCGGGAAAGACGACTGCAGGCCAAAGAGCACGGCCTGTGCACCAAATGCCAGCGAGAACACGCCAAGCCAAACAAGGCCCGTTGTGAGCAGTGCTGCAACAAGACCCGAGAATACCGAGCCGGGAAAAAGCAGGAGCCAAACGGGCCCAGAGTGCTGGAGAATAAGACTATCCCACTCCCGCTGAGCATAGAAGGCCCGGAGCCAACCAGGTTGCCTTTGTTCGACCAGCCAGACCGACAGGAGCACGGCGATGGGGCATCGTCTACAGAGCCTAAGTCAAACAGGCCAAGAGTGCAGGGGAGTAAGCCTAACGCGCTGCCACGGAGAGAAGAAGGCGGGGAGCAAGGCACATTTCCTTCTTACCACGAACCAGACCGACCGCAGTGCGACTATGGATCATGGGCCAGCGGGAAACCGGAATGACTAGCGGTCCTTGCCAAGCCCGAAGGCAGCCCGATATATGCCGGAGTACCGGTCGGGAGGGCTTTGAGTCAGAAGTAGTAAAACCGGTCCACTTTTGAATCAGGCGCCATTTAGTATTACAACGACGGTTGGCATGCTAGTATGACCGGGTAGTTAGGGAAGGCTTGGGCAGGTGAGGCAGGGAAGTGGATGCTGCGGCTTTCGAGCAGGTGTACGGGGCCTTTCAGGATTTTCACGCTTACTCCGCTCCGCTGTTTGGCCGCAGGGAGACACGGGACCACAGCCGCCATTATCTCCAGGCCCTGCTGGTGCAGTCCGGGGAGCGGCGCAACGCCGAGAATCTGTCGAAAACGGTTCCGGGGTCAGCCAGGGTGATGCAGCGGTTTCTCACCGAATCGCCTTGGGATGATGACGCAGTCATACCGAATCGCCTTGGCAGCCCCAGGAGTCACCCAGCAGCCAAGAGAGGCGATGCGGTCGCTGGAGAAGCTCCTCGACCTGGAGTTCGACATCATCTGCTTCAGCCACTTCCCGCCCATGCGGAGGGAGCCCCGCAAAGCGCTTGGAAGGCTTATCCAGCGGCACGCCGCCTGACCAGCGTGGCCTGCAATGGCTCTCGGAACTGACCTGTTGGAAC
Organism: Dehalococcoidia bacterium; assembly: GCA_963665155.2. Lineage (GTDB taxonomy): Bacteria > Chloroflexota > Dehalococcoidia > Lucifugimonadales > UBA3495 > UBA1141. Next base: position 5,960 of record CAXXFI010000001.1, read on the forward strand.
GCTACTTTCGCACCTGTACGGACGACCTCAGCCCGCTATACTGTGCGGCTAGGGGGTAGCTAATGGACAACGCTCGTACCGCCGTCGGAGAGACCATCGTCGACTTTCTCAGAGGAGTCGCCGAGAAGCATGCGCCTCGCGACGCGCTCCTGTTCAAACCGGGGTTCCGGTACCTGCGCTGGAGCTACTCGCGGCTGTGGGACGAGTCCGGCCAGGTAGCGACCCTCCTCCAACGACGGGGGCTCACGAAGGGAGATCAGGTCATCCTGTGGGGCCCCAACTCTCCGCACTGGGTCCTCTTCTTCTTCGGCTGTCTGCGAGCAGGAGTCATCGTCGTCCCACTCGACCTGCGCAGCGCGCCCGACTACGTCGCGAGAGTCGTGTCCAGGACGGAGCCGAAGCTAGCCTTCACATCGCGGTTTACGCCGAAGGGCGAGGTGGATCTGGGCGTTCCGGAGCTGGCGTTCGAGGAGTTGGAAGCCGCCATCGCTGGACTGCCCCAGCCGGAGGACGTGAACATCGCACCGAGCGACCTTGCGGAGATCATGTTCACGTCCGGCACGACCGGCGAGCCGAAGGGCGTGATGCTGACGCATCGCAACCTGACCGCGAATATCGAGGGGATAATCCAGTGCATCTCCTGCAAGCCATCGAGCAGACTGCTGTCCATCCTTCCGCTGAGCCATATGTACGAGCAGATGGGCGGGCTGTTCGTCACGCTGTACTACGGCGCGAGCACAACGTACCCAACCAGCCGCCAGCCGACCGTCCTGGCGCGGACGATGCGCGAGCGCAAGGTCACCAGCCTGCTCCTCGTCCCTCAGGGGTTGGAGTTGCTGATGAACGGCATCGAGCGGGAGGTGGCCCACCAGGGCAAGGAGGTGCTGTGGGGCAAGCTCCTCAACCTGGCCGAGCGTGTGCCGTTCCGTTTGCGGCGCTACTTGTTCCGGCGGGTGCACAAGCAGTTCGGGGGCAAGCTCGATTTCATCGTGTCGGGGGGCGCGGCGCTGGACCGGGACCTCGGACGCAAGTGGGAGCTGCTCGGCGTCAAGATCGTGCAGGGCTACGGGGCCACTGAGGCGTCGCCCGTCATCAGCAACCACACGATCGAGGAACGTCGCCACGACTCCACCGGCCGTCCTCTGCCGAACGTAGAGGTCAAGATCAGCGAGGTGGGTGAGATCCTCGTGCGTGGGGAGAACGTCACCCCGGGCTACTGGCGCGCGCCGGAAGAGACCGCCAAGGCGTTCGACGGCGACTGGTACAAGACGGGAGACCTGGGGTACTTCGACGACGAAGGGTTCTTGCACATCCAGGGCCGCGTGAAGGACATGATTGTGCTCCCGAGCGGCCAGAACGTCTTTCCCGAGGACATCCAAGCGGTGCTGACGAAGCACCCGGGCGTGAAGGACGCGGCCGTGGTTGGACTCGCCAAGGGGTCGTCGGTCGAGGTGCATGCAGCCGTCATCCTGGACGACCCCGGTGCAGCCCAGGAGGCTGTGGCATGGACGAATGGTCAGTTAGCTGAGCATCAGCGGATCAGGGGCTTCACCGTTTGGCCGGAGGAAGACTTCCCCCGCACGCACACACTCAAAGTAAAGAAGCAGGTTGTGCTCGACACGATTCTCGGCAAACTGCAGCAGGGCGCTCCAGATGCAACACCGTCGTCCGGCGGCAGCCCGCCGAGTGGAGCGAGGGGCCTGCGCCACATCATCAGCGAGATAAGCAAGCGAAACCTTGGGGAGATCGTAGACGGTGCGGCCCTTGGTAACGACCTCGACCTCGACTCGCTCGGCCGGGTCGAGCTGCTGTCGGCGATTGAGGCGGAGTTAGGCCTGTACATGGACGAAGGCCAGGTTAGCCCGGAGACGACGGTACGGGAGCTCGCTGACCTCGTAGAGGAGGGGTCGAAGAACCCTCCGATGATGAGCTTCCCGAGCTGGGGCATGCAGTGGTGGTGCCGCATGACGCGCGGTTTCCTGCAACGCGCCATCCTCTTCCCGCTCATCGCCCTTCCCTACGGCCTGAAGGTGGTAGGCCGCGAGCATCTGCAGGGCATCACCAGCCCGGTGCTCTTCGCGTCGAACCACAATCTCGGCCTGGACAATCCGCTCATCCTCAAGACTGTTCCGCTGAAGTGGCGTCGTCGGATGGCCGTAGCGGGGGCCGCGGAGCTGTGGAGAAACCCGGTCTGGTGGCTCATGAACCCGCTGTTGGGCAACGGCTTCCCGCTCGCGAGGGAAGGCTCCGTCAGGCCGAGCCTCGAAAACATGGGCAAGATCATGGACAACGGGTGGTCGGTGCTCATCTACCCGGAAGGCGAGCTCACCATCGGCGGGCCGATCAAGTCGTTCATGAACGGCACGGGCCTCGTCGCCGTCGAAGGACGCATCCCGGTTGTTCCGGTCCGCTTGCACATCCACAAGCTGGGATTTCCGGTGCGGTTCCCGCTCTTCCGGCGAGGGAGCATCGAGGTCCGCTTCGGCGAGCCGCTGAGCTTCGCGCCGGGCACGGACTACCAAGAGGCAACAGCGGCCATCGAGAACGCGGTGAGGTCACTCTGACAAGGTGGGGGTGTGCGCCGATCCTGTCTCGGATGGGACGCACTGGGGGGCATGGCCGGTAGCTCAGAGGCAGAGCGGTCGGCTTATAACCGACTGAGTGAAGGTTCGAGTCCCTCCTGCCCACTTTTTTCGGCCTTGCGGGGCTGTAGACAGTACCGTACTGCCGTGGTGGCTGTTATTCACCCACCGGACAAATTGTCGTAGAAAACCCAGGTTCCTGCGCCGATATGGAATCCATAAGGAGTGACAGCATTGCCAATAGAAGTCGGGATCTGGAGGGTTGACCACAGCCTCAAAAACATCGCATTTAACGAGATAGACCTAGAGTCGGAACTCCAGCAAATCATCGCGGACGATATTTCGGTAGTTGATTCTGGACCAGTACGGGGTCGAGATTAACGCGGTGTTTGTCCGCATGTTCGAGGATGATGACCGTAAGTATTTGACGCGTGCATGGCTGAAAGAGCCGGTCGTCCTTCCTGCCGAAACGCTGTCGCGTCCTGGAACCGGAGGAGAATGGAATGGCGAATTCTACGTTTCGTTTGGGGTGGGACTTCACCGAAGATGGCCGGATGCGAAGAAGTATGGCTTCATAAGCGCGGGTGGCGGTGAGTGGTACGTGAACACTCTTAGGACACTTCAGCCAGGCAACCGAATCTGGGTAAATGTCCCAGGTACCGGGTACGTAGGTGTTGGGGAGGTCGTTAGCGCAGCCGTGCGTTTTGACCAATTTAAGCTGAGCAACCAAGGTGTGGAGATGCCTATCGCTGACGTAGAAGTCGAAGCCCCTGAGATGTTCGATCAGGAGCACAGCGAACACATCGTGGGTGTTAACTGGACCAAGGCAGTGGACTTGCACGAGGCTGTTAAAGAGATAGGTTTCTTCGGGAACCAAAATACAGTCGCGAAACCGCGCGCTCAAAGTTGGCATTTCACAGTCGGGCGGCTGAAGACGCTTTGGCGGGTGTCATAGTGACGTTTTGTACCCAGAGCAAACTTGTTGCGCACTGCCGACAGTGGCCAGGCAATTCTGAGTCAATAATTACGCAGGGCCGGTGGTGGCTGGGGAGTTAACTCTGGCGGGCATAAGACCTGATGTTCGACACCCTGTGGCAGTCAAGCCCAGAAGTTCAAAGCGCCACTTGGCCACCTATCTTCTGTCCCTCTAGGTCTACCCAATCCAACAGCCTCCTATCCGATCGTCGTGGCGTTTCCTATGACGAACTACTCTCCTCACAAAATTACTATCCACTCAAAAGTTTGTAATACAGTAACGCTAAGCCCACTTTTTTCGTGGGCACGGTTGCCCGGAGAGGCCTGATGCTCCAGCTATTTGACTACAAACCCAGAGACTACGCCGAGCGATCGCTCAGAGCAGAGTCAATTTACGCTTTTCTCGATCGTTCATCGCTCCCGGAGTATGAGCGAGTGCGATGCATGCTTCAACGTTGGGTCGACCGATTCCCACCTAAGCACCAACCCGAGATTCTAGGCGAAATGCGCCACGAGGGTTCCGGCTCAAGGGCAAGAGATAAGCATTTCTATGCTGCATTCTTTGAGCTATTTTTGCATGAATTCTTGAGTGGCACCGGCGGGTCGGTAGAGGCCCAGCCTTCAATTCGGCGTCGGCCACCAGACTTTAGAGTGAATTTGAACCTCCAAGATAGGACTGAGTTCACCTACATTGTTGAAGCCACTGACATCGATCTGGAAAGCGGTACGAGCCTGGAAAGAGACCGGAATGAACTTTCGGTCTTCGACATACTTAACGAGATTCCTTCGCCTGATTTTTCTTTATTTCTTGAAACCCAAGGGAAGCTGGAATCAACCCCGCCTAGATGGAAACTAAAATGCCACCTCGAAAAACTGATCAAAGAGACGGACTATGACGATCTGCTTCGCATTTACATGCTTTGCGGTCAAAACCCAACCCATCTCCCTACAATCCCCCCATTTCCCTACGGGAACTGGATATTAGCAGGTCGGCTGGTGCCGGTGTTGCCCGAGAACCGCCCGAGATCTGGAAAGCTTATATCGTTCTATCCTTCTAGGGTCAGTCCCATCGACGACATAGGCAAGACGAAGGCTCGGTTATACGAAAAAGCGAGTCAACACAAGAATATTGAAAACTTGATCATCGCCCTGCGGCGTGACAAAGCTAACGACAGACTAGACGAAGCGTTGATAGGGAAACGAGGTGCAAGTGTCCGCATACAACGTGAGAAAAGCGATTCCGGAGCGTTTCATAGTCCCTTTTATGATCGTAGGAAGGACGGATTCTGGGCCAACAACTCTGGTCCCCAGAACCAAAATGTAATAGGCGTTGTAGAGTTTTATGACCTGTACCCGTGGTCCATGGAAAACGCGAAGGCGACTTTCTACTCAAACCCGTACGTGGACAAGCCTTTGCCGGACTGGACCAAATCCATCACCCATGCGGAGTACTCAGGCGGCGAGGTGAGCATTGTTGAGAGTATACCGCCATGCACATTGTTGAGAGATTACGAAGTCATAGGGAATCCCTTCGGGTAGCCTCATATCCAAAATGCGATAGACGGTGGCTCAATCGGGTCGGTTACAGCGGCCTGTAGGATTGTAGAGCGGCAACTGCCAAGCTGAGCGCACTAAGCCAAACTATATCGAGACCACCCACTCAAAGGTTTGTAGTACAGTACCGCTTGGCCCACCTAACTGGACAAAATCAAGAACCTTCATTCGACGGACTCAATAGACACGGAAAACTCAGGTACTCGTGGGCGGTCGATTTGGGTCCATTCAAGATTGCTAGACAGTAGCGTGCCTGCCGGAGAGGGTGGGGCCGTAGGGAACGGCGTGGCGCGCAGCCTGGGTACCGAACCCGGCTAGGCCGTCCGGAGCTGAGCTAGACGAGCCGGGATAGATGAGTCGTCTCCCCCATGACTGGTTCGATCCCTGTCAACTGGGCCTGAGTTGACGGTAGGCAGAACCATCTTCGAGATGCGGTTGGTTCTGTGAGGTTTTCGTCGGGAGAAAATGGCAATCGAGGCCCGTGCGCTGCGTCCAAGTCGCAAGTAGTGTCGCTCGGACGGCCGCGTTGTCGTAGATGACGGCCCCCGTCTCGCCACCCGCGTCCTCGTTGTCCGACGTCGTCTCCTTGATCGACAGCGAGGCGCCGAAACCCGACAGCACGATGAAGTAGTTGACGTTCTGGTACGCGAACGCGCCCGCCGGAGCCGTGAACTCGTTCAGGCCGACGGCGAAGGAGGACGGGTTGGCAAAGTCGAAAAGCTTGCTCGCGTTATTGGCTTGAATGGCCCCTTCAACGCCGCCGCTCCACAGGGAGACGGTCAGCCCGGACGGGACCGCGGCCAGGTCGATCGAGACGCTGGAGATGTCGTAGCCCTGGCCGTGATCCCCCAGCCTGAAGCCCAAGGCGTACTGCTGGGTGATGTTCGCCGTGGACGACGGCGACTGGCCCGTGTTGCTGACCAGCGTCGACGTGGGCGCCGACGGGGGCGGTTCGACGATCGGGCCGAACGGCAGGCTGGTCACGGTCTCCGGGAAGCTGTCCCCGTCCGTGAACGAGACTCGCACCTTGATCAGCTTGCCGACATCAGCTTCGACAGGCTGGTACGTATCCGAGTCGGCGCCCACGTCCGTCTCGAAGTTGCCGTCGACCCGGATCCACTGGTAGGACCAGTGGAAGGTGACGTAACTACGTTCGACTCTGACAATAGGGAGCCCGTCCTCGTCGGCGATGCCCTCAGTGTCGGCAAACAGGATGCCTGCGCCTTGCGCGGAAGCCAGGACTACCGGCCGGCCGGTGGCGGTCTGGTTCGCGGGCCTTTCAGAGCCACGGACGAGCCCAGCGCTACCCGTCGAAACCCGAAGATTGGGCGGAGGCCCTCATCTCCAGTTCATTCCGATCACCATAGGGAGATCCCCCGACTCTGTGACTATATTCCCTATGGTGGTGGGCGGCCCCCAAACCAGCGGCTTGTGATTAGCTACTTTGCATGAGGGGACGAAGGTGATGGGGTTCGACAATTCCCCCGCTTGCGGCATATACGACGGCGAATCCTTGAGGTCGTTGGGAGGGAATGGCCGGGCCACCTTTTCCTGCGGTTCCACTCTAACTGTCTCGTGTAGCCCGATGACTTTGCTTGTCAAGGACCCATGCGGGAGAGCTGCTCTAGCAGCCAAAGCAAGTGCATCGTTCCTGCTGCCACGAGTCCGCAGCCTACGCCGAAGCTTCAAGAAGCGGCTCATTTTCAGGGCAGGCACACCATCCGCCGTGTCTGCCAGGATGCCGTCCCAAACGCTTTCGGCTGGTATGTGAACGTCCAGATCAGTAATCACCACCGGCGACCTGCCATGGTTGGTGACAACAACATCAACCGAAAGCGGGCTCACTCTAGTATCCGTGACCAACTCCACCGACACCGCCACTCTCCTCCTGTAAACGTACAGCAGATAGCCCACCAGTAGGGTCAAGACTACGCCAACAGCAGGCGAGACAGTCAGTAACAGCAATCTGGTCATAATCTAGTACTCAGCAGGGTTACGCCCGATTTCGGGCCGTGCAGAGGGGACTAACAGATCTTGTTAGTCGATAGTCAACTTCGTTTTGGCAATTGTTTAAGAAAACGGACTTTCCGTTCTTGCACCCTCTTAATTCGGTGCTTCCGTGCCAGCCGCCATGCCTGTCTCACCTGCTCTCGCCCGGCCTTCGCGCAACGAGGCTGGAGACAGGGGTATCCGGGAGAGGGGCTGCCATGGCAACGATGGTTATCCACCTGGGGGATAGAGTTAGCTAACTTGGACCCCTAATCTTCTACGAAGGCCGCGATTTTCTCGAATGATGGAGTCAATAGACGAGTCCTCAAGGTCGATCAGACTCAGCAGATGTAGTTGGAACAGGGCCTCTAACTTCCCATACAGGTCAAACATTTCGTCTGAGCCAGTTGCTCTATCCCCGGTAGTGGCCTCATCATAATGGGTGAGATAGTTTCTGGTATCGCAGACCCTACTGACGAAAGCCCTGCTCTTCTCGTGGTCGCCGAACCAACGTTCAAGTGGTTCCAGAAGTCTCTCGATGCGGTGCCTGAAGGATAGTTTATTGGCATAGTATAGCCTGTGACTCAACCACTGTCGTCTGTTTCTTGGACAGCTCTGCAATACTGATTCGCGCAGGCTGGCAAACTCTTCCTCTGACATCTCTGTCTCATCAGAACTTCTTTGATGCAATGTCTCAAGTGCTTGAGTAAGCCAGAGAATTTTCGTATCCAAGAATTGAGAAGGCTGCGTCCTCAAAGCGAAATAGAGATTGAACGCAGGTTCGAAGGTCTCGTAGTTCTCGAACCACTTGCCCATCATGTTGTCGAGTTGACTGGCGACGTGTGGATACCGAAAGAGGGCGTCGTGCCAACGTGTCGTGGGTTTCTTTTCAGGCCAGGGAGCGAACTGGCCGTATACTCTGACGGGTATTCGACGGCTCTCTTCCTCTGCGGTCTCCTGATCCAAGTATCCGGTCATTGACTGTATGAATACAGCCTGATCCAATGCGAGAGTTAGGAAGTTGCATAGCTTGAATGCCAGAGACGAGAAATACTCAATAGGTCGCGGCTCCCTGAGTTTCACCAGTGCTAGCGCAGTCTGTTGGACCGTAGCTTCAGTCCCAAGCACGGAAACACTAGGAAAGGTCAAGCCGAACCTAAACGTCAGCTCAGCGTCACACGGAAGATGTAGCGGAATGTCATCAGGCACATGAAAGTGAATCGAACCTTTCCAGTTTTCAATGTCTTGTTCAATCTCGATCCCGGAAATCGAAAGCCAAGCGTCAAGCCCTTCTACGGAAAAGCTGAATTCCGAAAACAGCGCCTCCTCTCCTTCACTATACTCGGCACCGACGAGCGCGAGTTCGGCGTAGATTGTTGATGTAGACACATGACCCGGAAGAGAGAAACGACTGTTCTGCCGGAGACATCGATCTAACGTTATTCGCCCGCCTCGTTGTAGGATCCCTACTATGCGTCCTGGGTCTGGCGCTGCTTCTTCTATGTTTGGCGTAGCTGATACACCAAACCTTCTAGGTGTCACGAGAGGATCGCCAAACACTCCTGCCAAGTCGACTGTGATTTCGCCTGACTCGGAAATCTTGAGGACGCCAGACAATTGAGTATCTGGTTGCCCAGGCAGCCAGAACACGCCTGTGGTTTCTATTGGTTCAGCGAGTCGCATGAGCGGTGTTCAATTGTGGATCAGTTTGGATCTGGACAATCACAAGTGTCCAGCGCAGTATCAGGCCCCGGCGTGGGTCATCCAGGTGTCCTTGACCAAGTGCAGGTACTTCACCATCATTGGGTCCAATCTAGATTAGCTCGGTCTTTGGCATTAGGTTGAGGCGATGTAGTCTATGCACTCTTTGGCTCTTTCCTAGGGTTACCCGATCCGCCTCTCATTCTAAGTTATGAGGGACATCCGTTGCCATCTTCCCAGCAATCTAGAGAGAGATGTAGTTGCCCCCTTCTCCCTTTATCGTCACAATCATGCCTCCTCGTGCATGTGCGTCTCCCCCTTGGGCATCCGGTAGCCGACGCGAGGCTCGGTGAAGATGTAGGTGGGGTTGTCGGCGTCGTCGCCCAGCTTGCGGCGGAGCTTACTTACGATGGTGCGCATGGGCCGCACGTCGCCGCTGCTCTTCTCGCCCCAGACCCGTTCCAGCAGATGCTCGTAGGTCAACAGCCGCCCGGCGTTCGCCGAAAGCTCGGCGAGCAGCCGGTACTCCATCGCTATCAGCGGGAGCGGACGACCGGCAAGCGTCACCCGGCGTTCGGCATAGTCGATTATCAGGTCGCCACCCGGCTGGGCCTGTTCTGTGAGACGATGCGGTTGTTCCTGAGGGCCTTGCGCTGGGAGCACCCAGAGCTTCGCCCTGGGGTTCTGGAGGGCCTCCTAGGGCGCTATTTGAAGGAAGAAGACGAGGCGACCCACTACGAGGACGCCCGCACGGGGGAGGGTCGGCGACGCCTTTCGGTCTGTGCCCGGGACCTCTACCGGCTAGTGGACCGGTTCCATGGCACGACTGCTGCCCAGCTGGAGGAGTACCGGCTGCTGGAGCGGCTGCTGCGGGAGCAGTGCCATGTGGGCAAACACCGGGACGGGCGCCCCAGGGACGATGACGACGATGCTGGGGAATGCAAGGTGCCCGTGGCCTTGAAGGACCCGAAGCAGGTGTACGCCGACTCGCTGCAATCGCCCCACGACCCGGATGTGACCTACAGCGGCCACAAGGGGAAGGGGTACGAGGTGCAGGTGGCGGAGACCTGCCACGAGGAGAACGCCACCCAGCTCATCACCCACGTGGAGGTGACCCCCTCGAGTGGGAGCGACACCGACGTGAGCGTGCTGGTCGTTGACGGGCTCGCGGAGCGGAAGGTCCGACCGGACGAGCTCTTCGCCGACACGGCGTATGGGTCGGGCCGCAATGCCTTCGAAGCCTCGCGCCGGGGAACGGAACTGGTGAGCCCGGTGGCGGGGTCGGCGCCGGGGAACTCGCACGAAGGAGAGGGTGACGGACCACCGCCGCTCACCGCCGCGGACTTTCAGATCGACGTCACAGGGGAGCAGGCCACGGTGTGCCCCGCCGGCCACCCGTCCATCGAGGAGCACGAGCTGGAGGATGCGCCGGAGCGGGTAGAGGTCCACTTTGCCAGGACAACATGCGAGCCCTGCCCCTTGCGGTCCCGTTGCCCAGTGAAGCTGGACCGGCGTGCGGGGGCCTACGTCCTCAAGGCGGACCTGGTGAAGGTGAACATCGAGCGGCGCCGGAGGGCCGAGGCCACCGAGGAGTGGCGCAAGCGGTATGCCATAAGGGCCGGGATCGAGGGAACGAACTCCGAGCTGAAGCGCGCCCACGGGCTTGGGCGCTTGCGGGTGCGAGGGGGCCGTCGGGTGCGGCTTGCCGTCTACCTGAAGGCGTTGGCGTGCAACTTCAAGCGGATGGTCCATGCACGCCTGGTGGAGATGGAGAACACGGCTCAGCGGGCGGTCGGGACGGTACCTGCGGTCGCGGCCGCATGAGGGCGCCGCTCCACAACTTCCACCGGGTGCCCTGAGCCACGGAAGGGGTACCGCAACGGGATCACGCTTGTCCTGAGCGCAGCAGATAGGGCGGTGAGGCCAGCAGCCGGCATCCCGTGGCCTCCTCCGCTCCAGACCACCTTCGCACGCCAGGGCTCATCTCAAACAGGCCTTGTTACGAGGGAATCAATCTTGTCGACGATCATCTGCTCGAAGCGGCGGGCGTTGAGCCTGGGGGTAACGCAGGCGTTCTTGCCGCGCTTCATGATCGACTGGCAGACGTAGTAGGAGAACTGGCCGCTCTTGGCGTCCTGGCCGGAGAGCGCCCTGCCGCACGCCTTGCACTTGACCAGACCGCTGAGCAGGTAGGTGCTTCCGACCCTTCGGGGATGGGACCTCTTGGGAGCACGGGCGCGCATCAGCTTGCCGACTCGGTTGAACTGGGCCTTCGTGATGATGGCGGGGAACGCCTTCTCCACCCGCACCGGCTCGGCGTTGTCCTTTGCGTTCGCGCCCCAGACCAGAGTCCCCGTGTAAGCCTCGTTGATGAGGATGGCATGGACACTGGTCTTGCCCCACAGCTTCCCCCTGGGGCTGGCGATGCCCTCGTCGTTGAGGGTCCTATTGATGTCCGTCATTCCGTTGCCGGCCTCGGCCATATCGAAGATGCGCTTGACGATGTGGGACGCATCCGGGTTGGGTTGCAGAGAGGGGCGCTTCTTGGCCCCGTCCTGCACCATGACTCGGTTGTAACCGAAAGGGGCGTAGCTGGAAACCCAGAAGCCGCGAGAGGCGGACTCCCGCATCCCCCTGACAACTTCCTGCGCCAGATTCTCGCTGTAGAATTCGTCCACGCTCTCGATGATTCCCTCAAGCAGCTTGCCGGTGGGGGTGTCGTCGGCGTGCTCGGTGATGGAGACGACGCGGACGCCCTTGCGCCGGAGCATGGACTTGAAGGCGACGGCGTGCTCGCGCTTTCTGGTGAAGCGGGAGAACTTCCAGACGAGGATTTCCTTGAAGGGGGCCTCGGGCTTGGCGGCCTCGTCGATCATCCTGCGGAACTGGGGCCTCTCGGCGATGCGCCCGCTCTCGGCCTCGTCCACGTACTCGCGGACTACGATGTATCCGTTCTTCTGTGCATGGTCCCTGAGCGCCCGCAGCTGTGCGGCGACGGAGAGGTCCACGTCCTGCCGGTCGCTGGAGACCCTGGCGTAGAGGGCCGCCGGGGTAAGCGGCTGTAGGTGCTTCTTCATGCTGTCCTCCTCTGCAAATGCTTGCGCTTCTTCATGTCCAATAAGGGAGCACGCGGGTTTGCAAACGTTTGCCAATCACACCTCCGCAGACTCCTCATACTCTTTGATGATCGTGTCGCTCATATGAGACAGGTGCTGCGTCTCAGCCAACAAGGCAATTGAGTCATATGAGAGAAACGAGCACTGCTCGTATAGAGGGCCGCGCTCTAGTAGCGAGAACACGGGGCGCCTGATCTCGCGCAGAACCCGTTCCCGCTTATCTGGCGGGGCCACAATGTGCAGACGGATGTCCATGTTTGGTTGAAGGGCCAGCAGATCTGCCATTCGTAACAGCCCCGAGTAGATCGCAGTTGTGTGCTCGATCTCAAACGCCCTGGCCATGGACCGGCCCTTGAGCCACAGCACATCAATCTGCTCTACGGTTCTTAGGGTCGTGTCATCATAGTTCAGAGGCAGTAACTCCAAGAAGTTCTCGTGCATCGTCGCCGGGATAAGCTCCAGAACACGCGCCTTGTCGCTTCTTGGCACCCAGATGCGAAACCCCATCTCAGCGCCGATCTGCGCGACCTTCGCTTGCACTTGAATAGACTCCCGGCTGTCGGGTGCTGGAATAGGTTCCACCATTGCAGGTTCGAGCGCAGCATCATCCGCCTCGTCTGGAACCTCGATCTCAACTTCTCTATCCAGAGTACGAACCTTTCTTTTGCGAGCCAGTTGACGCTTGTCCTTATCAGTGAGCGGGTAGCTCTCCGGGTTCGATTGCTGTTTCTTTAGTAGTTCGACCAGGTAACTCCCATCACCTTCTTCGAATCTGTTAAGGGAGCCTCGGAAAAACCCCGTCCAATAGCGATGTCCCCTTTCGTACTGATTCGTAATGGTCAACGTGCTCCAGACCCTGTCGTCGTAAATTGGTATGGCTATTTCAGGCTCTAACATGACAATTGGCTTGACTTTGAATCGAACTGTGAAGGGGTCAAGGTCGTCATGAATCGGACTGTCGTCGTAGTACGCATCAGATTCAGCTTGCAACGCGCCGCACCATCTCGACAGGCGAGTCAGGTAACAGAGGAAAATGTCGCCTTGGCTAACCCGCTCACTCGCCAGACGCTGATGTCGTTCCCGAAATCCAGTGATGGTTGCGCCTGTCTCACGGAAAGCTAGCCACGTTTCAGGTGTGAACAGGTCTAGGAAATACCTCATGTGACCCCCTTTGGGGCCAACGAGCAAAAGGCATGCCCCAGCGATGTTGGCTTCGTGCTCAAAATCCCTATTGCAACTTCTTCAACAGCTGGGCAGCCACGGACAGGTCCACGTCCTGTCGGTCGCTGGAGACCCTGGCGTAGAGGGCCGCCGGTATGAGATCAAGTAGGTCATTCATGAGCCTTTCTTCCTTCTGTCTGGCCATGTCCCGTCTGTCGGGTTCGCAGTCTTTCCAGCCGCTCCCGCCTGCGCCACTCCCGCTCCTCCGTGTACAAGCGGATGGCCTCGCGGAGCAGCTCGCTCACGGTGCGGTCCTCCTCCTTGACCACCTGCCGAAGATGCTGGGCCATCTCCGGCGGGAGGGAGAAGGTGATGGTCTTCTGCGGCAGTGGTGGAACATGCTTCTGTGACCCTCATGGGGCTGTTCGTCGAGATCCTGGGTGAGGGGGATGTAGCTAGGAGCCAAAGCTGAAGTGCAACGAACGACTGGGGTGGACGGGGCCTCCCCTGACGTGTCAAATCTGCAACGAATTGCAATCGGGAGGGCGTAAGAGGCATGAATGGCGTGTAACTCCTGCAAAATGGTCCCAGCAGCCATGCTGGGACAGCCCCTACAGAAAGTGATCGGAACGGCGTGGTGGTTATTCTGCCACCGGGTCCAGGGAGGACAGCGGCCTCCTGTCGAGGGAGTGCGGCGGCGGAAGAATCCATGCGTTGCCCAGGATGCCCTGCTCGGCAAGGGTCTCTGCATTGGAGGTGATGATGGGGCGACGGGGGCTAGCGTGTCCTGAACTGCGAACTTTGGCTCACAGGCTGCCCAGCCACATCTCGAAGACGGTACCCCACCTTCTATCCTCTTAGGCCCACCGCACTGACAAAATCAAGAACCTTTGTAATTAGGTTCGTTCTAGGAGTGTAGCCGAGCCATTTGTCAGTTCGCCGGTAATATTCGGCTGGTAACGGAGCAAAAAGAAGGCCTTGCTCCAAGTGACCGGGGCGATTTTTTTGCTCTGGCTGTCAAGGGCGGGCTGACGGACCTGATTCTGATGCCAAGAGATAACACGGCGCGGTCCCCAGGCTGTCGTAAATTTTCCAGCCGTCATACCGGGGCTGGGCATACCTTGGGGGTTCGGGCCTGACCTGCTCCTCTATGGCTATGGAGCTGAGCAGGCCTTACCACCGGAACGGTCGCCGCCTTCTGCGGGTGGGAATCATGAGGTCTCTCCCCAATGCTACCCGATAGGCGTACCGCGGTGGAGCCTCCAGCGCCGGGGTTGCTTCTGGTGAAGGCGCCAAGGCCGGAGCCGTCCTCGCCGGGGTCGTCACTGCCACCGGCGGGGTGACTTGGAACGGAGGAACTTCCGACGCGTCTTCCTCTGCCGGGTCGACCACCGGGACTGCCGCCGCCTTCCGGCGCCGCCTCATGGCGTAGATGCCTGCCGCGGTTATCGTCACCGCCACCGCGATTAGCAAGAGCAGCCACCATGGGAATCCGCCGGTTTCCTCGACCGGAGCAACCGGCCCGGCGGAGACCACCGGCAGGATTATCGGTCCCTCGACCGTCTCCGCGGCAGTGGACGAAGGAGGGTCGGACACGACTGCGGGAGCGGCTGGTATGATCGTGGGCGTCGGTTCGGGGGTCGGCGTTGGCGCCGGCGCGTCCGGTTGGGCCGCCAGCGCGAAGACCTGGGTGTCGGTGGCAACGGCGAAGTTGCCGAAGCTGCGGGCGCCAGCGGCGGCACGCGCTGCATTGGCCTGGAGCGCAAACGACACTTCCGTCCATTCGTCATCCGCGTCGTGCCGGGAGTAAAACCTGAGACCGCCCATTTCGTGGGCCTTGAGCACAAGGTCCGCGCCTCCCAGCTCACCGGGTTCCAGCGTCATTTGAACGATGGCTGTAACGTCCAGGACCGCGTCCGGTTCGGGGTTGCCTTGACTGTCGAAGATTTCCACCGTCAGGCAGTCCTGGAGCTCTTCCCCTTCGTCGCCATCGCCGCAGTTGGCCGGGTCGGAGTCGACCCGAACGTGGTAGGGGACCGGCCTGGACCCGGCCGGAATAGTGACCGACCCGGTCCCGTCGGGCGTGGTGATGATAGTCCCGGTCCCGGGATAAACCACTGCCACCGCCTGGGTTCCCGGGTTGGTGATGGGCACCTCGTCCACATCGGTCACGGTGATGGTCACGATGATGGAGTCGCTGCCGCCCTTGGCGTCGGTGGCCAGCAGGGATACGGAGTAGCGGGACTTGACCTCAAAGTCCAGCGTATCCCTGGTACTCAACTGCCCCGAGCCGTTGTTGAGCGCGAAATGTGCTCGGTCAACTCCCTTTAGAGTGTAGGCAATCGGGTCTTTGTCCGCGTCGGTGGCGGCGATCGGCGCGCCGATGTTGGTTCCCGCCGCCGCGTTTTCCGCCACGACGCGCGCGGCGCTGCCACCTTCGGTGAACACCGGAGCCTGGTTGACGATTGAGCCACTACCGCCGATGCTGCCACCGCGCCGACTAGGTGGTGGATTGTATACGGCCGGCGGGTCGTCGTCATTGATAGTGATGCCGGCTGTGCTGTGGGTCCCCTCGGTCACCTTGCCGGGAAGCTGCCCGAAGCCCAGGGTCAGCGTTTCGTTGCTCGTGTCCGTGTCCTGGACCGCCGCGACAGTGAAACTCGCGGAACTGGCTCCGGTGGCAAAGGCAAGAGCGCCGCCGCTCAACCCGAATACCTGGTAATCACCGGTTTCGGCGGTTCCCGCGGTTATCGTAATCGGGACTTGCAGGGCACGGTCCGATGCCGAGTCCAGCGTAACCGTGACGCTGCCGCTGCCGCCCTCGTTCACGGTGTAGGCCGCGGGCTGGTAGCTGACGGTCAAATTCTTTTGCTGGGCGGGCGGAGTTATTCCGGACCTGCCGGTTCCCGGTTCCGACCACTCGCCGGTCCCTTCGTCGTTCTTGGCTCGCACCCTTGCCTCGTAGTTTGTATCGGGAAGTGCCCCGGTGATGGTGGCACCGGAAACCGTGACGTTGTTGGTCTGCCAACCTGCGGCGCCCTGCTTCCGCTACTCCACGTCGTAGCCGGTGATGGCGGGGCCGGTGTTGGCCGGCGCCGCCCAGGTCACCGTCAGCGTGTTGTGACCGTTGGTTGACGCCGGGCCCACGGTGGGGGCGTCCGGCTTGCCGGGTGGTTCGTCCTCGTCGGTGACGGTGATGGTCACTGTGATCGTGTCATCCGGTTCCTCGTTAGGACTGCCGTCGTCGGCCTTGCCGTCGTGGACCGACACGGTGACGGTGTAGCTGTTCCTGGTCTCGTGGTCTAGGGCGGCCTTGGTCTGCAACTGGCCGGACTCCGCCACTATGTCGAAGGAACCGGCGTCGACGCCTCTGAGAGAGTAGGTCAGCGTGTCGCTGTCGGGGTCGGTGGCGGCTATGGGGTTGCCTATGTTCACACCCGCCGCCGTGTTCTCCGCCACGGTGCGAGTGGCTGGAGTGCCAGGGAACTCCGGTGCGGTGTTGGACGGCGGCGGTGGGGGTGCGGGTTGCCGGGGCGGCGGTTGGGGTGCGGGAGGCGGTCGGGGTGCGGCCTGCACTGCGGCTGAGACCGCTTGGGCGTTTTTGTTGGAAGCGAACTTGTCGGTATAGGACGCCGTGGCCCGCAGGAACTTACCCACGTCCCCCGCAACGGGAGTGTAGGAGGCCGACGTGGCCACGCTGATGTTGACATAGGTCCCCTGGGCGGTGCTGGCGCTGGCCCACTGCCAGGTGACACTCGTAACGCCGGCGTCGGGGTCGTTCAGGGTGGCGGACAGCTCGGAACTGACCCGCGGCTGGGGGGATGACAGGGTCACCGACCCTCCTTCGTCCTCGTCGGTGACGGTGATGGTCACCGTAACCTCGCCGGTGGCGTTGGACGGATCGGTGGCGGTCACGGTGACGGTGTAACTGTTGTCTCGTAGTCCAGGGCGGCCTGGGTCCGCAACTGGCCGGTCGATGTGTCGATGGCGAAGAAGTTAGCATCCGTCCCGCCCAGCGTGTAGGTCAGGGTGTCGTTGTCCGGGTCGTTGGCCGGTACCGGGTCACCGATGGCCACACCCGTCGTGGTGTTTTCGGCGATGGTGCGGGAAGCAGTCTCCACGGAGAACTCCGGCGGTTCATCAACGTCGGTGACGGTGATGGTCGCGTCGATGGTGGCAGTGCCGCCGTTGTTGTCATCCGCCTTGACCGTTACAGAGTAGCTGGACTTGATCTCGTGGTCGTAGGTCACCCCAGGCTTTGTTTGTATCTGGCCGCTGGCGCTGTCAATGTCGAACGAATCTAAGTCCGCGCCCTCCAGCGTGTAGGTCAGGGTGTCGCCGGTGTCCGGGTCGTTGGCCGTTACCGGAGCGCCCAGTCGCGGTGGATGTTGCCTCTGCGCAGATACTCTCGCCTCAACTGCTCCGAGCCGTGAGACTTCACCAGGATAACGATGGCGTTTAATTCCCGAGAGCCCCTACTCTCGGCGGATACTCCGGTGGTGTCGGCATGCCGGCTCAGCTCAATCGCCTGTTGAGCGCCCCTAGAAACTCGGACGGAAACCCCGATTCTCCCCAAGCCGTCGTTTTCTTAACGTCAATTATCGAAGTAACAGTTGGTTATTGAAACGTATTACATATACTATTATACCGTATAAGACTGGAATACGTCTGCTTGGCGTAGCGCGAAACCCGGCCAATGGCTTTCCGGCCAGACCTCTAGTATTACAACGACGGATTACCAAATATTTCGTCTTCCCCTTCGTATTCGGCTGCCAGCGGGCTATCGCGGTAGGCTCATCGCATCACGTTATTAGGTTCAAATCATTCTCGAAAATCGCCCTGCCAGAGGAACCGTCGTTGTAATACTAGGCCCCGTTGCAAAATAGGTAAGTGTGACACGATCAACAGTGTGTCCATTCCCTTTGCTACTCCAGCCTACGTCCTCTAGGCGCAGTCCCAGGGGACTACCCTTGAGACCATAGACCGGGAATGCAGCATCGGCCACCAGGCGGGACAGATCGATGAGGCCCATTACAGTCTCGTAGGATGCGTTGCGTCTCAGGGCGGCCACGAAGAGATGCCTCTCCTTCAGCCGATACAGTAGCCGCTTGAGCACGTTGCCGGTGTTCTCATGGGAGTACGTAGCTGCTCTTCCTTCAATCGACTTCTCCCCACATGTGCGACAGAACATATCACCCTTGAATGCCGCGTAGCCGAAGTGGCCTACCGGGGAAGGACCTTTCAACATCCGGCGTAGCCTGAGCAGTAACCTCCTAAGCGGGTGGACGTTACCGCTTCGCGACCGGCCCGTATGCTTCCGGAGCTTTTCGAGAACACCAGCCGGGTCACTTGCCATCTCATCCTTGTGCCGCTTGAAGGATGATTCGACTAGGTCAAGTATGTCCTGGCGTGGACACACCATCTGGTCCGGGTCTACCCTCATCTCCAGCAAGCCGCCGCACCTGTGGCAACGGGTATTCTCCGCCGGGATGACAGGCTCATGCATGTATCACGTCCCCAGGACCCAACTCGTCATCCCTCATAGCGGCAACCTCAGAGCAGGGCCATCGCCCGGCCTAACCTGCCCTACAGTAACGATTAGTTCCGGCCCGTCGTTGGCGGGGCTGTTGACCAGGGAGGAGACCTCGTAAAGGGCCATCTCGTTGGTGGTGTAGGGAGTCAGGATTCCGGCGAGGGAGGCGTAGTCCTGAATGTCGTGGTCCAGCCAGAGGGACTCCAGCTCCCTTGGCAGGATGACCGGCATCCGGTCGTGGATGGGACTGAGCGACTCGTTGGCCGACATGGTAATGATGGCGCAGGAGCGGACGACCTCGCCCTTCGGGTCCCGCCACGCATCCCACAGACCCGCGAAGGCGAAGGGCTCACCCGATGCCATCGTGATCCTCATGGGCCTCCTGCTGGAGCCTTTCCCCTGCCACTCGTAGAAGCCATCGGCCAGAACCAGGCACCGTCGTCTCTGTAACGCAGTGCGGAAGCTGAGCATTTCGGCGACCGTCTCCGCGCGGGCGTTTATCATGCGATTGCCGACGGATGCGCTCTTGGCCCAGGATGGAATCAGTCCCCACCGCATGTAGGAACCCCGCCTTTCGCTGCCGTTGGTCACGGTGAGCGCCATCTGCGTGGGGGCGACGTTGTAGCGGGGAGCGTGGGTCAGTTCAGAGCCGTCAAATCCGAACCGCTCTTGCAGCTCTCCTATGTCCGCTATCAGGCTGTATCTTCCGCACATCTACGCTCAGTTGGAAAGACGATTCCATAGCCCGAGCCCATTAGAATTAGCCAGGCAGAATCGCCGTTCCATTCCCCTTCGTTGTTCCTCTCAATTATCCCATTTTGGCGGGATCTCCGTCACGAAGAATCCGTAGTTTCTTCTCTTGATTTGGTCGCTTTCAACGCCAGTCGTGGGCGGCGGTAGTGGCAGGCCGGAGCGTACCGAATTGCGAACTTTTCGCTGGGAAGTCCAAATATAAGCAGTCGGGCCAAAACACTCGATAAGCCCCACGATCTTATGTTCGGTCGAGAGCGGCCTTCTCATTACCGGCCGACGTGCGAGCATTCTAACAAGTCACGCTCTGCGTCGTCCCATCACCCCAGTCAAGAACATCGCGGATGTGACAATCACCGCAGGGTGTCGCCGCGTCTGAATTCGATTCTTGGGCATGGGCTTGCGGAATCGCCGTCGAAGACGCCGCCAGCAGGAAGGACGGTGACTAACGATGAGATGAAACCAGCCAGGCTGGCCCTGCACGGGGCTATGAACGCCTTCTACGTAGTCCAAGGGACACTCCGAGCACGGTTCCTAGGAGGATCAGACCTATGATAGCCCCGCCTCCTGCGAATATCCATGTCGAAACTCTTTGACTTTCGATCGTCAGAGCATCCGACTTCTTGTCAATACCTGAATTCACACTTAGAGGTTCCGGCTCGACAAGAGGTACGGGCTTACTGCTGAATCGTCCGATCACTTCCACCGCATCGACTGGAATACCTAGCAGCGGAAGCAGCGTAGGCAGCGCTTTCGCTACGCGTTGTGCGTCAAGCGCCCACACGTGGACCGTCTCTCGGAAGTCGGAATAAGCGTCACCATCTGCCACTGTTAGACTACTCAAAGGGAAGACTGCCTCGTCATACCAGTCTCTGTTGTCACTGACCACCGCACCAGTGATCCCGATGGTATTGCCGGACGAAAGGGCGAAGCGGTTCAGAATGAGTTACCAGCGCCACAACTCTTGGTTCCGTTTGCTTTTAGCGTACAAGGCTGATATGGTGCAGCGATGGATTGGGAACTTGTCCCAGGGACGGCTGAGTTGTTAGAGCAGAGATTAGGCCGTCCTGGGTATTACTTAGGGACAGGGATTGCCCTTGCGGTTGTGGTGATAATCGTCTGTATTACTATTGGCATGGTTGCTGGCGTCGCTGCCCTACTTAGTTGGTTAATCCGCTTGTGGATGGCTAAGGAGTTTATTGCCGAGGCTTCTTTTTTGCTGGTTCTGATGCCTGCACTTTTCATTGCTGTTTGGTTAGGCACCTGGCTTGTGATGCGGCGGGCGAAGAGCAAGTCTAATGAGAGAGAGCAATTTCTTAATGAGAAGGCGAGGGAAATTCAAGAACACATGGACGTTCATGCAACCCACGGAGCCCATGAGGTTGTTTATCTTGTTGGTAAGGATGTAGAGGAACGGTTGCCTGAAATCCAGCGTCAATTCGATGCTTGGGCACGGGAAGCAAAGGGGCCCGAGGATTGCGAGGAAGGTGATGCCAGGGCCTAATTTTCGCAACACCACCATTTGGACGGGCGACAACCTGGACATTCTGCGGGAAATGAACATAGTGACTTCATGCTAAAAGAGATGCATCACTCAGATTGCAAACCTCTTTTTGAAGCTGGCAAAGCTTTATTGGTGAAAAGCGGGCTTGTTTGCTGGGACGACAAAGCCTTCACGTTCGCCCCCAAGTACCAGAGCAACGATGAAACCGCTTTTGAAGACTGGTGGAAGAAAATGTTCCACCCCGGGGTCGGCAGGTATATCGCTTGGGTGTTGTTTTCAGTTGGTGCGGAAAATCTGGTGAAGGCGGCCTGTCTGTGTAATGGAGTCGGCCCTAAGCCCCCCAAGAAACTCCACGCGATCGAGAAATACGTGTCCAAACATCTACCCGAACTTTGCATGTGCAGAAACATCCGCGGTGAGCGAAAAAGCAACCTAATAGATGGTTACAAGCTCCTCAAGGATATTAGAAACCGAGATGTTGACAACTATAGGGCCAACAAAAGGGGGCTCAACTTCCCAAGCGTCGAATCACAGTTTGTACCAGCTTTCAACATCTTGGCGAAGACTATGAATACAAAACACCACGGCGGGTCTCCGGCTCAATGAAAAACTCGTTTAGCCAATTGGCAGCGATTGCGGCGCTAATAGCCTTGATGGTGCTGACCGCTTGCTCCAACGATCGGCTCTCTGATTATTCGGAGCATATGAACCCTATCTTACAAGCACATAGTGGCGAATTCGCTCTCGCCAATGACGCCCTTGATGATATGTTGGCATGTGCTCCCACTGTCGGCGAACTTGTGTTCACTGATTGCGGTACCGATTTCATTGCTGCCCTAGACAGGTACGAAAGATCGGCTGCGGTGCATATGAACACATGGGTGCTTGAGCTACAGCCGCCCGACGAGGCGTTGCTATTCCACGAACTGACTCTTGAGTTATTTCAACTTCGCCGAGCTGCCTTTTACACTGTGCGGTCCCAAACGAAGGACTTGATGGACTTGATGGAGGGCCCACCCGTTAGGAATGTAGCAGCATACGTCGCATGGATGGAACAGACGGCGGAAAGGGCTGCTGATCAATTTGATCGTGCAGACAGGTTGCTTCCCCGAATCTTGGCGGAAGCCAGGAAACTAGGTGGCGTTAGCATTTCCTATAATGATGGGTTTTAGCCCCCGGTGAACTGGACCGACTGCTTGGCTGAGGTTAGGCAGGGCATAGGACGGTAGAGATGGCTGAATTCACCACGACCACGACGTACACAGTCAGTTGCCCTGACTGCGCATCCGACCATGTTGTGAAGATTGGCAAGCAGTCGGGCCAGCAACGCTATCGTTGCCGGGGCTGCAAGAAAGATTTTCGGGCAGGCGGGAAAGCCCAAGGTCGGAAGATGGACGCCGAGCTTATGGGGTCAGCGATCCGGGACTACTTCACTGGCAAGCCTTACAAGCAGATAGCCGAAGGCTTGAAAGAGGAATACGACTTAAAGAAGGAACCCAGCAAGGCTACCATCTACGAGTGGGTGGCAACCTATACGGATAAGGCTGTCAAGCAGATGGACGGCCACAAGGCCAAGACCGGCGGGCATTGGGTTGCCGATGAAATGATGGTGGACGTGGGCGGGCAAAAGATGTGGATGTGGAATGTGATGGACGCGGAAACCCGCTATGTGCTGGCTACGCATCTGACCCCCAGGCGGGACGCCAACGCAGCTCGTGTCGTTCTCCGCAAGGCTGCTCTGGCCGCGGACAAGCCGCCCAAGACCATCACTACGGACAAGCTCAAGTCCTATATGTCGGCGGTCAAGAACGTGTTGCCGGAATCTCGGCATATCCAATCGGAAGGGATCCGGGCCGACATTAACAACAACCTGTCGGAAAGGTTGCAAGGCACGTTCAGGGACCGTATCAAGACGCTGCGGGGACTGGACAGCCGTAAGACCGGCCAACGCTACCTTGACGGCTGGACGCTCACCTACAATCTGTTTCGGGGGCATGAAGCTCTACGGAACAAGACGCCTGGATACCGGGCCAAGATAAAGGCGCCGTTCAAGGAATGGGCCGACGTGGTAAAAGCCGAGGCCGCGCCTCGCCGGAAAGTGGCGAGAGTGCGGCCAGCATCACAACCGAAACTGAAATTACCACGGCCCCAAGTCGCCTCGCCAAAGGTTGATTCCCTCGTAAAAACCCGTTTTGAGGAAGTTCCAGCGATTTAGCACATCTGAGCGCTGCCGTATGTTGGGGTAGTATACGGAACAGAGACTATATATTGTGCCCAGGCGCGGGTACGTTTGTTCTAATTCGACCTGCACAGACTTTTTACGAGAGAATCAAGGTTCAACCAAAGGCAAAACGACAACGGGGATTCAAGACGCCCAAGCCGGTATATCCCAAGGTGGGCAACGGGAAGCACAAGAGGACGCTACCGCCGCCGTGGGCGCGGCTTCGGCCAAGGCTACCCAGTAAGAAATAGATTTTGGGACGAGGGTCTATACCCTCGTCCCAACGGTGCAAAAACGTTATACGCTAGAAGCAAACGGAACCGTCTGTGCAGCCTTCGTTGTTCCATTGGCCCAGCAAGGACACGCGGGCCTCAACCGGTTCGGGCCTGACCCGCGAGCCATGGATACGCTGAAATCGACGGCGGATGTTTGAACATCGAGACTGGGGTGATCACTCGCAGCCAATCGAGAACCACACCAAGGTCGTATCCCTGCGCTAAACTATGAACATTAGCTACGGTAGGCCAATGATATGGATAAGTGGTCAGCGTAGCGAACGAGCGTGTAATATCAATTTACCCAGATTTGTGGCAAATCTGACGTGCACACTACCGCGGGATTCGAGATTTCTAAATGTCGAAGGACTAGTTTGATTTGTGAAAATTCGGCCAGGAGGCGAACCGATGACTACCGTTAACTTTACTGGAGTGATCACCGAAGAAAGCGAATTGCGAGAGATATTTGGCTGGCCGGCTGAGCGGTCGGCGAACAAAGAGATTGACCGGTTGGACCATCACTGCCGAACCATCATTGGGAAAAGTCCCCTCATACTTCTTGGCACATCCAATGCATCCGGACGTTGTGATGTGTCGCCCAAGGGAGATTACCCTGGATTCGTACGGGTACTAAACGACAAAACGTTAGCTATTCCTGACCTCCCGGGCAACAACCGCCTGGACACTTTGACAAACTTGCTGGCAAACCCTCAAGTTGGGTTGATCTTTTTGATACCCGGTATGAACGACGTACTGAGAGTCAATGGCAAAGTGCGATTGGTCAGAGACGCTGCTCTATTGGAAAGCTTGGCGTACCAGGGGAAATTGCCCAAGTTGGCGATAGTGGTCGACGTCCAGGAAGTTTTCATCCACTGTACAAAGGCGCTGGTGCGCTCCAAGCTATGGTTGGACGAATACCGAGTCGACCGAAATGAACTCCCGTCTTTGGCGGAGATCCTGCGAGACCATGCAGGCCTGGCGAACTGCAACGTAGATGAGCTGCAGAAAGAGATCGACGAGAGGGTTGCTACGACGCTTCATTAGCGGCCCATATTGGCGAGGACTTTGGCACTAACTTGTTGGTCGGTCTGCCATCTCGCAGTGAGGCATGTAGGCCTATGGACATCGTACTGATTTTTACGATCGACCATGGCTACCGTTTCCCGACGCTGCACTTACCCCGGGGCCGGCATCCTTCCGTGCGGCTTGGTATTGCTCGACGACGCGAGAGGAGGTTTCGCCCGGTGAGTATTCAATTGGGACGGAGTTTCTAAATGAAGTACGACGTGATTATAGTTGGCGCAGGTAACGCTGGTTGCGCCCTAGCCGCTCGCCTTTCCGAAGACCACCAGATATCGGTGTTGCTCCTAGTATTACAACGACGCTTTCTCAAATTGGTCAGTTTTGGGGCAGAAATCGCTTCGCGGAACGCAAGACCCCAAAGCTGTCAGCCCACGCGCCTAACAGCCATGAAGAGGTGCTCAAGGCCCCTTTTTTGTGATCCGTCGTTGTAATACTAGAAGCCGGCCCCGAATATCCTGACTTCTCGCTCCTTCCCAATGACTTGAAATACAGCAACAACCCGTTAGCCTCAGCCGTGGACGCTCAATCTCTGCCTCCACATAACTGGTCATTCGAAGGCAGGCCGACGCGCCAGCAGACCGATCCCACTCCCGTGCCGCGGGGCAAGGCTATGGGCGGAGGCAGCTCCATCAACGGCGCCCAGTTCTTCCGCGGCTCACCAGAGGACTTCGACGATTGGGCGGCCCGGGGCAACGACCAATGGTCGTTCCTTAAAGTACTGCCATATTGGAGGAAGATGGAAACTGACTTGGACTTCCAGGACGATTTCCACGGTACCGACGGCCCGGTCCCAGTCCGGCGCTACAAGCGGGAGGAGTTCCTGCCGTTTCAGGAGGCTTTTTACCAATCCTGCCTTGGAGCGGGGCTCCAGGAATCCCCAGACATCAACCACCCGGAGTCCACTGGTGTGAGTCCGGTGCCGGTAAATAATCTTGACGGCGTACGCATGAGCACTGCCTTGACCTATATCAACCCCAACCGATACCGGCTAAATCTGACTATCAAGGCCAACGTGATGGTCACCAAAATCCTGTTCTCAGGCAAAGCAGCCACCGGAGTGGAAGTTGAGAGCGGCGAGGAAACATTCGTCATGGAAGGGCGCGAGATCGTGCTTAGCGCCGGGGCGATTAAGTCGCCCCACCTGTTGATGCTGTCGGGCGTAGGCCCAACGGACCAGCTAAACGAATTTGGCATACCGGTGGTCTGCGAATTGCCTGGAGTCGGCCAGAACATGCGGGACCACCCGCAGGTTTCTATGCTACTTCAAGCGAAAGACGGGGTTCAGATGGACCCCGATGCCCCCAAAAGGGGGTGCCTGCTTCACTACACCGCAAGAGGGTCCAGCGTCCGAAACGACATGCTGATAACACCCAGTTCGTTTTGACCCAAACGAGCCCATTGGAATGTCCTTCTCGGCCAGCCTGTACAAGCCGGCCGGGACTGGCGAAGTTAGACTGGCCTCGCCCGATCCCCGCAGCCAGCCTTACTTGGACTACCGATACCTTGAAGACCCGTGGGACCGCCAGAGGATGCGCGAGGCCGTGCGCCTATGCGTACGATTGCTGGAGAACGACTCTTACCAGGACATCATCTCTATGCGACTCTCTTCCACGGACGAGGAATTGGCTACCGATGAGACCCTGGATCGCTGGATAGCCGATAGTTTAAGATTCAGCTCGACCCAGCACATGTCCGGCACCTGCAAGATGGGACCAGCCTCCGACCCAACCGCCGTGGTCGACCAGTATTGCCGCGTCCACGGTCTGGAAGGGCTAAGGGTGGTAGACACCTCCATCATGCCCGACATAGTTTGTACGGGAACCAGTGGCACTGCCATGATGATCGGTGAGCGAATGGCCGACTTGATGAAGGAACGATTGTAGAAGGGGAAGGGCTTTGGTTTCGGCGGGCGGAGATTTTTCAAACCTTTACGGGCGCACCATCGCCGATAGTGTTCCGAAATATTCTGACACCTCGGTTCGGGTACTAATTACCCAGAAGCCGTTATGGTCGGGAGATATTTGTGGCTCGGGGATGATTACTATTTGTTAGTCTTGCGCCGCTACAACACCCACTGCGCCTAGCCGGTCCAACAATGTCGGGAATCACTCCCGGCTAAGCTAACATTTCTTCCACCCCGGCAACCAAGCCGAAAGCGCAGAGCCCAAGCCTCTCACAGGTCTTTCTGCAGTCTAACCCTAGCATATCCGGTCTGTGATCCGGCTCTATCCCATAGGACGGATCTGTTTTGGAGGGTACCTCCATCAATGCCTGGATTGGCGTTACCAAGCTGCTATCTAGGCCAGATACCTCCGCGATAGTACTGGCGAATTGGTACATGTTCACCCAATCTGCACCAGCAAGGTGATAGATCCCAGGATGATAACGGGCAATTAGTTGCACGATGCCTTCTGTCAGATGCTCAACGAAGATTGGAGTGCGATAAGTAGTGACATGGCCGTCAAAGGTGCTGCCGTTTTTTAGGCGGTCCATTATCCTGGTTGCAAGATTCTGACGACCGATTAGTGGCCAGCCAAATACCAGGCTGGTCCGGACAATACTCCACTTGGAAGCCTCACGAGCAATGGCTTGCTCTGCCTGGAACTTGGTCCGGCCGTAGTGGGTGATTGGGTTAGGGGAGTCATCCTCCCGATAGTTTCCACCTTCGCCACTGAACACATACTCGCTTGACAAGAAAACCAGCCTCGCATGATGCTGGGCACTAAGCCGAGCTACCTGTGCAGCCCCATCGACATTTACCTCTGTAGCCTGTGCAGGGGCCCTCTCGGCCGTTCCCACGTCGGCGATGGCAGCCAATAGGACCACCACATCGGGCCTGGCCTGCCGAAAAACCTGATCCAGCCGTTGGTGATCGGTAATCTCTAGTCGGTACCATGAATGATCGATGTCCTGAGGAGACCGAGAATTGTAAGTGCTAGTGACCTCATACTCGGATTCTCGTCGGGGCCGGCGTAGCAGGTAATGCCCGATAAATCCGCTGGCTCCAATAATCAAGACTCGCATCAAGTCCGACCTCGCCTGGACGATATTAAGTTCGGTTGGGCGACGTATTGGAATAGGTTAGCATGGGACAGAACCAATCATCGGTATTGCGTCGCTAGTACCGGCATCTGTGATAGGTCTTAAGTAGGGTTCGACCGAATATAAAACCCTTTTAGGAGCCCAGCTCTAACGGTTGCTAGATTGGATCGACGAGTCTCGGTGGCGTAGCGAACAAAACGAGCATGCCAGCCAACGAAGCCACGCCGGTAAACACTAATAAAGGCATCAGATAGGAGTTAGTGGCATCGAACATGAATCCGGCCAACACCGGCCCGGCGGCCTGTCCGCCGATTTGCGCCGACATCGCGAAGCCTCGTATCGTTCCTAAGTGCTCCCGGCCGTAGTAGTCGGCCCAAGCCAGCCTTACCAAAATATCGAAGCCCCCTACCCCAAATCCGACGCCCGCTGCCGCCGCCAACCCGGTGGGCAAAGGTGCGCTGGCAGAGGTGGCAATCGCTCCTGCGGCCACGACGAATGCCGCCGCAGACAGCAGGAACCGCACGGGAACTCGTCTGCCCAAGAGCGCCCAAAAAAGGCCGCCGATTATTTGGGAGAAGGCAAATGTGCTGGCGGTTGTAAGGTGCGGTCATTTATGGAGGACTTACGGAATATGGAGGTGCCCCAGGCCAACGTCATCCTTCAGGGCATTATCAAGGCTGCCCATGAATTCAAAGATGAGCGGATAGAACTGGAGTTAAGAGGTCAAAGACTTCGTGAGAAATGGAGGGGTAGATTGACATTATGCTGGAACGGACGCATCGTTCGGGGAAGGTTAGGGAGGAGCGCTTCCATGCCGAAACGTTTCAATTTACCAGATGTCAGAGATGGTCTCACCCACCGGGAACGAATCGTGCTGTGGTGTCTCCACGATCTTCAGAAGGAACACGGTGATGGGCAGATTCCAACGGGCATGCTCTATCGGAGTGTGTTTGAGAATGTCAATATGACCGTTGGGGACATGAAGAGTATTCTGGTGCGGTTCGTCGGGCATGAATTACCAACATGAGGATGCTCCATACCAAGGAGTCTCTGGCTTGATGAATCCCGTCGCGATCCGCGGGCATTAAATGTTTCGAGTCTGCTAACCGTCTATGGAGACAAAGAATGAAGAAAATTAGGCGCGACTGCCCTGATATCGCTCCCAGCGGTCCTACATACAGGCGAGGAGTCCACACTGGAAACTTACAGTTTATTGCGGGAAGCACCGCCCGCGGCACCGACTCCTGGGGAAAACCTTTGATGGAGCAACTTCGAGTCACCTTGGATAGGATCACCCGCATCGGCGCAGCTAAATGGGGTTCGCCTGGGGACATTGTCAAGATCACCACTTACGTCACTAGCATCAACGACTGGCGTGCCAGCGCCTTGGAGCGGCAGTCCCTATTCAACGAGTATTTTAAGGGTGAATACCCCGCCAACACCTTGGTCGAAATCACCGCTCTGGCGGAGCCAGAAGACAGGATCGGCCAGAGATGAGCGCAGTCTACATTTCGCATGTCAAGTTCCTGCGTAAGTGGGGGATCAGGGGCGGCGGAGATGGGGAGTTCAATTGGCCCCAGGGTCTGGGCATAGACGGTGCCGGCAACGTCTACGTGTCAGAATGTAGCAATGATAGGATACAGGTCTTCGATCCACAGGGCAGATTCCTGCGCAAGTGGGGGAGCGAGGGCAGCGGAGACGGGGAGTTCATCCGGCCCCAGGATTTGGCCATAGACGGTGACGGCAACGTCTACGTGTCAGATCGAGACAATAATAGGATCCAGGTCTTCGACCCACAGGGTAGATTCCTGCGCAAGTGGGGGGTCATGGGCAGCGGAGACGGGGAGTTCAGGTGGCCCCAGGGTCTGGGCATAGACAGTGAGGGCACCATCTACGTGTCAGATCGAGGCAATGATAGGATACAGGTCTTCGACCCACAGGGCAGATTCCTGCGCAAATGGGGGATCACTGGCAGCGGAGACGGGGAGTTCAGGTGGCCCCAGGGTCTGGGCATAGACAATGAGGGTAACGTCTACGTGTCAGATCAAGGCAACGATAGGCTCCAGGTCTTCGACCCACAGGGCAGGTTCCTGCGCAAATGGGGGATCAGGGGCAGCGGAGACGGGGAGTTCAGTTGGCCCCAGAGTCTGAGCACAGACAATGAGGGCAACGTCTACGCTTCAGATCGAGGCAATCATAGGATCCAGGTCTTCGATCCACAGGGCAGGTTCCTTCTCAAGTGGGGGATCAGGGGCAGCGGAGACGGGGAGTTCAGCCAGCCTCAGGGTCTGGCCATAGACGGTGACGGCAACGTCTACGTGTCAGAATATGGCAATAGTAGGATCCAGGTCTTCGACCCACAGCGGAGGTTCCTGCGCGAATGGGGGAGCGAGGGCAGCGGAGACGGTGAGTTCAGGACGCCCCAGGGTCTGGGCATAGGCATTGAGGGCAACGTCTACGCCTCAGATCATTGGAATGATAGGCTCCAGGTCTTCGATCCACAGGGCAGATTCCTGCGTAAGTGGGGGATCAGGGGCAGCGGAGACGGGGAGTTCAGCCAGCCTCAGGGTCTGGCGATAGACAGTGACGGCAACGTCTACGTGTCAGAATATGGCAATGATAGGATCCAGGTCTTCGATCCACAGGGCAGGTTCCTTCTCAAGTGGGGGATCAGGGGCAGCGGAGACGGGGAGTTCATCCGGCCCCAGGGTCTGGCGATAGACAGTGACGGCGACGCCTACGTGTCAGATCAAGGCAATGATAGGATCCAGGTCTTCGACCCACAGGGCAGATTCCTGCGCAAGTGGGGGATCAGGGGCAGCGGAGAAGGGGAGTTGATCCGGCCCCAGGGTCTGGCGATAGACAGTGACGGCAACGTCTACGTGTCAGATCAAGGCAATGATAGGATCCAGGTCTTCGATCCACAGGGCAGGTTCCTTCTCAAGTGGGGGATCACGGGCAGCGGAGACGGGGAGTTCAGCCAGCCTCAGGGTCTGGCGATAGACAGTGAGGGCAACGTCTACGTGTCAGAATATGGCAATGATAGGATCCAGGTCTTCGGTCCACAGGGCAGATTCCTGCGTAAATGGGGGAGCGAGGGCAACGGAGACGGGGAGTTCAGCCAGCCGCAAGGTCTGGCGATAGACAGTGACGGCGACGTCTACGTGTCAGATCAAGGCAATCATAGGATACTGGTGTTCAAACCGACCGTCTAGAAGGGCTATTCAAGGACACTCAAGTAGTATGGATATTGACGATGGTAAATCAGCTGAGCTAACCGCCCGGGCTATTTGACAGTGTAGGTCCAGCGTCAATCAGCTGTGAGAGAAGGCCAGCTTTGATCGCTCCCGATCGCCTCCCACGGGTCCTGGATCACATCTAAAGCCGCAAAGTCCCATTCGGA
The DNA here is from genome assembly GCA_963665155.2 of Dehalococcoidia bacterium. Lineage (GTDB taxonomy): Bacteria > Chloroflexota > Dehalococcoidia > Lucifugimonadales > UBA3495 > UBA1141. The sequence goes on from CAXXFI010000001.1 coordinate 36,849, forward strand.
AACAAAAGTGATGGCGGTTTTCCAGGTCTGTCCGCCGTCGTCAGTACGGTAGACTCCGGCCTCATACGCCATTAGATGGGCTCGTCCTCCAACCACGGGGCTGGCGGATAGCCGGGCGGATGCGTAGGCCAGGGGAGTGACGTCACCGGGATACGGCGCAAACGCCTTCTTTAAGCCCCACATAGATTCGGCGGCTTTGGCTTTTGTCTTCCGGCATCGTCGTGACTCCTCAATCTTGAATAACCGGGATTTCCTCCGCCAATCATTAACGATCCGATATTAGATGCCAATGCCACAGATGCGGTTACAACATAAGCCCGTATTAGGCGGCCACCCACAGCACCGAAGAGATTTCGCTGAATTCACGCTTGAGCTTGGACCAGGAATCGCCGCCGTCGTCGCTGCGGTACAAGTAGCCGTAGCGGCTACCGGCGAAAACTATCTGAGGGTCTGCCGGCTGGGCATTGACCACCCACATTGCCGTATTGGGTTCAACAGGCAACGGCAATCTTTCCCAGCTCTGTCCCGTATCGATGGAGCGCATGATGCAACCGGTGCTGCCCGGTGTCGTGTCTCCTAGTGTCAGGAAAATCACGTTAGGGCTGCCCGGCCGCACGTTTATTCCCCGGGGATAGCCTAAATCAAAGTTTTCTCTAACACCGATGGACTTCCACGTGGCCCCATTGTCAGTGCTTGTGTACACGTCGTTGTTTACCACCACAACCACGGTCTTTGGAGGCCCTGAGGATACCGCTACGTTATGTATATCCAAGTTCGGGATGGCGCCATGGCTAATCGTGGTCCAAGTATCTCCGCCGTCTGCGCTATGCCGCAGCCCATCTACCTCAATGCCAACCCAAATGCTTTGGCGGTCGGTGGGGTCGATGGCAATTCCGGTCACTCGGGGGGTGCCAACCGCCGGGCATTCCGCCGCCGCTTCCATGGAGGTCTTCTGCCAACTGCTTCCGCCGTCTTGAGAGCGGAAAACCACGGTGGGGGTGGGCGTACCGGTCCCAGCATAAATCAAGTTGGGGTCCTCATCATCGATTGCCAGGGCCCAAATTGTGAAACTGTTTAGCGGATTGTCCAAAAGCGCCCAATTTCCTCCGGCGTCTGCACTAGTATAGATGCCTTTGTCGCTACCTGCGTAAATCAAGTTGGGCTTATTGGGGTGGACCGCCAAACAGCGCACCACAGCGTCGGAATGGAGGCCTTGATCAATGGCGATGCGCCGCCAAGTGTCGCCACCGTCTGCGCTACGCAACACTCCTTGGCCGGATGTGCCAACTAGGATGGTCATATTATCAGCCATGGCTCAGCCCTCCCGTATGCTCAAGCGTTAGGTCATTGCCTTTACGTCATCCAACAGAGACCGTTACACAGTGTATCTTGGCGGCATGATGCCATCAATCCCCAACCACCAGTCGATACCGGCTGCAAAAAGCCCTGGCCCAATAGTAGAGGCCAATTGGTAGGGAAGCTACACGATCCTGTCCACCACGGGAAACGGCAACCCCCTGGAAAACAGCCGGTGCATCGGCCGGGAGATGGCCGCCACGCTGCAGCAAGCAGGCGTGGACTCGGTTATCTTGACATCAACTTGAGGGACCAGTACCCGCAGCGGCGCTGCGATAGGCACCGAGAGGGAAGCTACACGATCCTGTCCACCACGGGAAACGGCAACCCCCTGGAAAACAGCCGGTGCATCGGCCGGGAGATGGCCGCCACGCTGCAGCAAGCAGGCGTGGACTCGGTTATCTTGACATCAACTTGAGGGACCAGTACCCGCAGCGGCGCTGCGATAGGCACCGAGTTGGAAAAGGCTGGGATTCCTGTGGCTCAAGTAACCGCCATGACTCCGGTGGCAAAGGCCGTGGGTTCCAACCGCATAGTTCAGGCTAGGGGGCACCGTTTATCCGTTGGGTGATGCCGAGCTCCCGGCCAACGAAGAAAAGGTTTTTGCGCCGGAGAATAGTCCAACAAGCCTTGGACGCCCTGGCTACCGAGGGCTGGACGACGCCTTGAACGAGATCCGAGGAGTGGCTCTCTATGAAGGTGTGGGAACGTACTCACGAGGCGTAGCAATTGTTCACACCCCTATCGCTGGGCGGGGATCCATGGACGTTGGCAACCCGTCTGAACGAGAGATTGACGTAAAAGATGGGTCACACTGCCTGATAGAGCTTGTGCGCGCCTTGGTTTAATGGGCGCAATCGTTTCTGCTTCTCTAAGGTTTTGATGGTGCTCACTACCTCCGGCTCACCGTGCCCGCGAAACTTGCCAATTATCTTGCTCTGGGAGCGTGGCCTGCCACAAAAGTCCCAGATATCTTGGAAAAGCTGTTCCTGAAGGGAAGGCAAAGGTTTCAGAGGAACCACAATAGTGTGGCCTGGGTTGCCGTCCACTTTCTCTCCAATCTGGAAATCAAGGTGAGACTAATTTCTCCCTAGGAATCTCCTCAGCCTGATACTTAAAACGCCGCCAGTGCCGGTCGAACCATATCCATGCACTACGTCTAGTCTGACGGCGTCCTTGCCAGCTTGGCGGACCGTTTGATTATAGAATTCGATGAATGAGGCCTCTGCTTCAGCCCAGGTCAGACCGTGGAGGTCCAAGATGCGTAGATCGGGTCCGTGCATGGTCATCTCAAAGAAGACAAGAGTGAAGGGACTGTCTTTGTTCGTATACTAGCATGGGAGGCGTGTCCCGCAATCGTTTACTGGTGCCAAAGTTAATTACGAGATTAACGGAACAGCCAGTCAGCGCAGGCTTGGCTCGATGGGGACTCCGCAGTACGGCGAGTAGCAATTTCGGGCAGGTCTATTTAACGCCAGCAACACCGCCGCCCAGGGCCCTAACCTATTCAATGGTTGCCCACATGGAGAACCGCTTTCCCCGGAAAGTTACGGTCCAGAAGCTGACCCGCCACATCTGCGATTTGCGTCCACGGTGCTTCAACGCTGATCCTAGGAGTGAGTTTGCCCGTAGCAATTAGTCCAGCGAGACGTGCCAATCCGACCGCAGCTGGTTCGGTATGCAATTCATCGAAGAGGATGAAACCATACAGCGTGGTGCGGCCCGTCGTGAAAAACTTGCGGACATCAAAGGTCGATTCATCGGCGGCTGAGACACCCAGTGACACACAGACACCGTCTTTGGCCAACGACCCTAACGCTGCCGCTAGGGCCGTCCCACCCAGAGATTCCACCACTAGGTCGTAGGGCGCACGCACCGCGAAAGCCGCGATGTCGTCACCGATAACGACCTCATCTGCCCCGGCTTGCTGCACCCCAAGGACTTGGTCGGCACGGCGTACCGAAGCGACCACATGGGCACCGGCCAACCGGGCTAGTTGGACCGCAAAATCCCCTACTCCGCCGGTAGCGCCGGTAATGAGCACACGACGATGGAGCAACTGCCCCCGTTTAGCCAGGGCGTACAGGGCAGTCAGGCCAGCGACAGGTAACGTGGCCGCCTGGGCGAAGGTGACGGCGTCAGGCAGAGACGCGAGTGCATGGCTGGGAACCGCCACATATTGCGCCCAGGCACCATCGGGCAGGAAGCCCACGACACGCCCACCCGTGTGAGGACCTGAGCCATCTGCGGCAGCCTGTTCCACCACACCGGCGAGGTCCCATCCTGGGCGCCAGCCGTCCTCCGCTTGGATCGATCGGCGCGTTTCACCGCGGTTGAGGGAAATGGCCGACACACGTACCAATGCTTCCGAGGGCAAAGGCTGCGGCATTGCAATATCATGGATGATGAGTTTGCCAGGGACCTTTTGGTCGACGACGACAGCCTGATTGGTTGCCATAGAAATCTCCTTACAGTTGTGCGTTAGGACGGTTGTCGAAATCCGTGGCAGGCAAAGCCCTTGGCAACGTGACCCCGAATGCCGTTCTCCACGGGAGACGGGAAGGGATCCTGATCAAGAGAAGTGAGGTGAAAGCTCAGACCCTAGCCAGCCGCAAACGCTACAACCACCTGCTCAGGGAGTCCTACATCGCTGCCATTTCCCCCTGATATCTCCTTAACAAAAGTGTCCCACTTTTGCTGGTTGCCAACAACCTCCGATAGATTCCGGAGGTCTTTCTTATTGTGGCCGCAGCCGGCTGGTTCCACACCGCCCGTGGGCCAGGTACGGACACCTACTTGCCCTGAATCACGTAGTCGGCGACCTTCTCAGCAATCATGGTGGTGGCGTTGGTGTCGGCCCGGATGCACTGCCGGGCAGGTGCAGGGAGCGGCTCCTCCCTTCACTTATGGTGCCATGCGAGAACCGGAACCCCAACCATCTGGTATGCCGATCAAGTTCGGCTCCAGGTCTTCTACCGAGGTTTGGCCGCAGTAGGCCATCGCCCGGTCTACCTCTTCCCGCATCAATTCCAGTACTCCGTGGACCCCGTTGGCACCGTCCACGGCCAACCCCCAGAACAGAGGCCGCCCGATGGCTACGGCCCGGGCGCCAAGGGCCAATGCCTTGATAACATCACTACCTCGGCGTACACCCGAGTCGAGGTAGATTTCGGCCTGGCCTTTGACCGCATCTACGATCTCGGGCAGCATCTGGATCGCTCCCATGGTCATGTCCAATTGCCGGCCGCCGTGGGTAGAGACCTGGATGCCGTCGACACCAGATTCAACCGCCACATGGGCGTCCTCGGCGGTCCGGATCCCCTTCAGAACCAAGGGCAGTCGGGTCAGACCCCTCAGCCACTCCAGCTCCGCCCAGGCGAGAGGCTCAGTGCGGGAAACGTCCCAGCCTGGGGTCTCATCGGTGCCGCTGATTTCGTTCCCGGGCCGGTCCATCGCCCGGAAATTCCCCAGCTCGTGCGTCTGGGTAGTGTTGTTGCGCAGATCCCTTTCTTTGGGGCTAGGTACCGGCGTATCTACCGTCAAAACGATCGCCTTGAATCCGGCTTCCTCGGCCCGGTGCACCAGCATCTCCGTCAGGTCATAGCCTCGATGGTATAGCTGGAACCACAAAGGTCCGGATGCCGCCTCGGAAACCTCTTCCATGCTGCAGTTAGATCCGGTACTGAGCATCATCAAGGTGTCGGACATCCCAGCTCCCCGAGCGGTGGCCACCTCACCATCTGGGTGGGCTCGCATGTGGTTGCCAGCTGGTGCCAGCACAACCGGCATGCTTATCTTTTCGCCCAGGACCGTGGTGGAAAGATTCCGTTCTTCAACGCTTCGCAAAAATCGGGGGCGCAGGGTCAAGGCTTCAAAGGCCGTCCGATTGCGCCGGGTAGTGAACATGTCCATGGCTCCGGCGTCGATGGTATCCCAATCGTTATGGGGTAGGGTAAGCTTGGCTCTCTCCTCATAGTCGTAGAGGTTGACTGGGTCGTTGCTCATGGCTGCCTCCTTCGCAAATCGGCTTGGTTTCTTATGTCAGCCCAGAATAGGAAACTCGTAGCAGTTACCGCGACCAGTCACGCTGGTCTCTTACAAACCGGTCAATTGGTGTAGGTGTGTCTGACTGGATTACCTCGTATCCAACGCCCGCCGTCGGTTGCAGGCGAGGGAGGGCTATAGAGAGGGCAAGTCCGCCGAGATCCCACCCCCTAGTCTCGAGAAATTAGCGGCTCCCTTTCTCCGCCAGGCGCTTGATTCCTTGGAGCGTGAGGTCCATGTTGCCGCGGTGTTGGTTGCGGCGATTGGCCAGGACCTCCGCCGCTTGACCGGGGTCTTCCTCCATTGCCCTGCCAGTGGCTGACAATCCGGGCCCGACGATCATGTGGAAACGCAACCTGGTCATTGCGCCGACCGGTTCGAGCTCAAACCTCCACTGGGCAGTTGGGCGGTCCGGGTCGTTGACGTTCCAAGCGAATGCACGCGGTGGATCGTACGCCGAGATGTAGGAAGTAGTCTCCCACTTCCTCCCGGACCTCTCGTTCCTGCCGACAAACGAAACGCCAACGCGAGGGCCATCAACTCCGACCCATTCAGCGCCCTGGAATTCATCGCTGAATTTCGCCGAAATGTTAATGTCGCTCACCAGCTCCCAAATAGCCTCTGGCGAGGCGGCGATATCGGTCTCGATGATGATGACACCCGGAGCCTCTGCAAGAAGCGAGTCTCCCTCACTCGGCCGTTGCTTCGCGTACCCCCAGCTGTCATACCAGGTAATCTCCGTCGCGTCTCGCCGTGGCGCCGGTCTGAATTCGTCACCAATCGTCCACCCGACGGTTAGCAACACGACCTGGGTGACGCCTTCGGGAATTCCCAGTAGTTTGGCTATCTCGTCGGCCTTCCCAAGATGCCGAGTGGTCCACGCCGATCCTAGGCCGCGTGAACGTAGTGCCAGGCAAAAGCTCCAGGCGGCCTGGATTACCGAGTCGAAGAGGCCAGGACGCCCACTACCATCATGGGTGCCTAATACCGTGACCAACACCAGCACCGGCACACGCTCAATGTTGGCTAACAAATGTGCGGCCGATTCCGACACGCGACTTTGGGGGGTACTCTCGTCTCGTCCTTGATCAGGCTCACGCATGGTTCCACCGGCGCCGTCGCCACGATACAGCTCGGCGATCTGCGCTTTTATTTCGGGATCGCGAATGACCATCCAACGTCGGCTGGCAATGCCTGCTCCAGTTGGAGCCTGCTCCGCCAATTGAATACATTCGTGTAGGAGATGGTCAGGGACATCTCTGTCAAAGTCGAGGCGGCGGCGCACCGCCCTGGTTGTGCTCAAGAGCTTGTCGGTTTGTTCAAGGTCGAATGCCATCAGGAACCTCATGATACATAGAGTTGGATGGAAGGAGAGCGGCTGTTAGCCCAGGTGTCATAGCCAAATCGGCTCAACAATACGATTTGCCCACCGTCAGCCGTTATCCACCGTTAGCGGTTATATAATAGGTCGTTGCCCCAGGTGAAGAGCGGCTCCGCTCCTCCCTCTTTGACGACGAACACTTCTTCGATCCAGCAGCGCTCCCTCTCATTCCCGGGACATAGTAAGTGGGCCGCGATCACCATGCCTTCTTTTAAGGCCCAGTTTGGATCGCTGTCGTCGGCCACCAACGCCTCCACGTCCGCGTGACTCATTCCCAGACCGTGGAAGTAGGTTAGAACCGACTCGTGCTGAGGCACTTCCATCTGTTGGAACGTGCGCTGACTCGTTTCCTGTATCTGGGCAATCCTGACTCCAGGGCGCATTTTGGATCTCGTTCATCGCCTCGGCAGTGGCGCGGGAGATGCGGCCGTATAGCCGGGAAGCTGATCCTCCACCAGCCAAGTCTTGCCGCCGTCCCAGCAATATTGGTTCTTGGTCCCCGTGGCAGTCGAACATGATGTTCGTGCCGGGCTCGACCACGAAGTCTTCGGACTCGACTATAAAACTGCGTACTGAGCCCGTCAACCGCCATGCGATTCGCTCAACTCCCCCACTTTCATGGCGTAACCAAGCGGTGGGGCTCGAGGAATGGGTGCTGCGGAAGCCAAGATGTTTGACGCGAAGGGGCGAAGGTAGTCATAGGAGACGTCCTTGACGAAGAGGGACGTCAGACCGAAGCGGCGATCAACGAGATCGGAGGCGAGTGCCTGTTCGTCCATCTTGATGTGACCGATGCGGGTAGCTGGCAGCGGGTTGTCGCAGAGACCGCCTCCCGCTTCGGCAAGCTGGACATCCTAGTCAACAATGCCGGGGTCTACCTCTCTCATAAAGTGGAAGACACGACATCTGAAGAATGGAACCTGGTGACGGACATCAATGCCAAGGGGGTCTTCCTAGGGACGAAGGCCGCGATACCAGCGATGCGGAACGCTGGGGGTGGGTCCATCGTCAACATTTCATCCGTCCTTGGCCTGGTCGGTGGCCAGAGTTCGGCCTACTCCGCCAGCAAGGGAGCGGTGCCCCTTCTGACCAAGTCCACGGCTATCCAGTACGCAGCTGAGGGAATTCGCTGCAACTCCGTTCACCCTGGCGTTATCGAGACCCCTATGACCCTAACAACCCTGCTCAGCACTCAAGAAGAGCGGGAGACGAGAGCGGCTAGATACCCGCTAGGGAGGATCGGCCAACCCGAGGACGTTGCCTACGGAGTACTATTCTTGGCGTCGGATGAGTCCTCGTTCATGACTGGGAGTGAGCTGGTAATCGACGGTGGGTCGACGGCTCAATAACCACCTGAAGAGTTGGGACATTGGGGTCGTCGGGCGACCACGCCATAGAATAGGTCCTACGCGTTCAAGATTTCCCTCCGAGAGAGCACCCGCTCCATCAAGGGCCTATGAAGAATTCTTTGCAGAGATTAGAGTCGCCCCTCCCGAGAGCGCGCTTATGTCCCCGCCTGCAAACCCAGCCTCTGCCAGCCAGTCGAGGTACTCTTGCTCTGTGTATGCCTGGCCATCGTCAAACAGGTTCAGCGTGATAAGGCTGAATCCCACCGACGAGATGGGCGAGACCCGTGTGTTATCGACCACTCTGCCTATGATGTAAATCGAACCGCCCGGTACGACGATGCCTCGAATCCTCCTTAATGCACGCACTGCATCCTCCGGCGAGAGGACCTGTATGAACGCTCTGAGGACAGCCGCATCGTACGAACCTTCAAGCTGATCACGAAGCACATCCGCGCTCACGACGGCGACTCGCCCCTTCACCTCAGAGCTGTCAATGAAGCGCTGCGTAATTGGCGTGATAGTCGGCAAGTCCACTACGGTCGCTCTGATGTCCGGACAGCTTTGGGCCACCGCCATGGCCAGTCCGCCTGAGCCCCCTCCAATGTCAACGAGCGTGCGGCACCATGATCCTAAATCGGCCCTCTCCACCAGCTCACGCCCGTTCGCCAACGTCGGGCCGTGTAAGCCGCGGAGAAAGGACTCCAGCTCGTGCTCCGGCTGGTCCGTGAAGTCCAACTTAGCCTGAGGAACACCCGTGCGTATGCTCTCAGATGTCTTGAGCAAAGCTTGGATTTGGGATGCAAGTAACTCATGCATGCCGCCAATATACGTAGGGATTCCCTTCACCAGAAACCCGCTGGATTCTGCGGTGTTTGAGAACTGTTCGCCCTCAACTTCCAGGAGTCCCGCAGCGACGAGGGCGTACGCCAAAGGCCTAAGTTTGAGCGGTTGAACGTCTAGAGCCCCCGCGAGTTGTTCAAACCCATATTTCCCAGTTAGGATAACAGTGTGATGCGGTATATAGGCAACGTTCTTGCTTTTGTAGTCGTCTCATGAACTTTTCACCAACATCTCGGCTATAATACATTCATTAGAATAGTAAGATTCTTCAGATAGCGTAACAACCCCGGAGGCACCTGATGGGTGACCGCGACAAAACCCCTCTCCGGCTCCAGTTCAACCCCAAAGTCCGTCTGGAGTTACCCGGCTGGAGTTACATGGTGCCACCATCACCTCCGACGCCGGACTGCTGGCATTCCGAGAACTGGATGACGCCCTGGACCTTACCCATATTGCTGCCGACTATCTCCAGGAAAGCCGTACCGGCCGCAACATCCGCCACCACCTGGTCCCTCTGCTCCGCCAGTCCATCTACAGCCGCTTGGCCGGCTACGATGACACCAACGATGCAGAACGTCTTTCCCAAGACCCAGCCATGAGAGTTGTCGTGGGCTGGCAAGGCTCAGACCGCAACGCCGCCAGAACCAACACCATGAGCCGTTTTGAGACGGAGACTCTGACTCAAGAGGACAACCTAAAGGGGCTGGCCCTGATGAATCCCCAGTGGGTGGAGCTGGCCATGGCTCACACTCCACACCGGCGAGTGATTCTGGACCTGGACAGTTCGGAGAGTCCAGTGCATGGTCAGCAGGAAGGAGCCGCCTACAACGGGCACTTCGAGTGTGTCTGCTATCATCCCCTCTTTCTGTTCAACCAGTTTGGGGATTGCGAAGGAGCGACGCTACGACCCGGAAACGTGCATAGTGCCGATGGCTGGCAGGAACTCCTTGAGCCGGTGGTGAAAGGATACCAGAAGAAAGGACTGCGGTTGCTGTTCCGGGGTGACGCTGCTTTTGCCAAGCCGGAGCTATACGAGTATCTGGAACAAGGAAAGATCGGGTGCGCCATCCGGCTTCCCGCCAATCAGGTAATTCAGGAGCAGATCCAACCCTTGCTGGAGCGTCCTACCGAATGGCCATCCCGGGAGCCTATCGTCTCCTACCATGACTTTGCCTATCAGGCCCAGAGGTGGCACTTGCCCAGGCGAGTGGTGGCTAAAGTAGAGTGGCATCAGGGGGAGCTGTTCCCCAGGGTTGGTTTCATCGTCACCAACCTGAGCTATCCACCCAAAGGAATAGCCCGCTTTTACAATGGCCGTGGCACGGCGGAGCAGTGGATCAAGGAGGGCAAGTACGCCCTGAACTGGACCCGGCTTTCCTGCCACAAGTTCGTGGCCAACCAGGTGAGACTATGGCTGTTCGTCCTGACTTACAACCTGGGCAACTTTATGAGAAGGCTGGTGTTGCCGGAGGATATGAAGCACTGGACTCTGACCAGTCTTCAGGCCAGGCTGATCAAGACGGGTGGGCGACTGGTACGCCACGCAAGGAGGCTGGTGTTTCAGCTTGCCGAGGTGCTGGTAACCAGGGAAATGCTGACCGGGATACTAGAACGGATCAGCCGGCTTCGGCTGGCACCTGGCTAGCCTGCTTTGAGAGCACAGGTATTTCGGACAGTTATGGGGTCGTCCGGGGTAAATAGACCACCCCGAGGGAGACGCTTGGGCAGGGGCAGGCAATTCTAGACTTTTACGCTCGTCAGGGGGGTGGTTACCCTATGGGAGTGGGTCAGTTGAGTGAATCGGATGCAGTTGACGCCCTCAGGCTGCCCTTTTATAGTTCGAGCCATCCCACAGGGTCACATGGTTGGAGGAATCAGTTTGATCTGGGCAATCCCGATTGATAAGAACTTGCCGCACCGATCCGCCCAGGGCATCGATTACTGTACAAAGAAGATCGTGGGTCAGGTTGAGCGAGACCTCGGGGTTATGCAGTTTAATCGCGATGGCATTCGCGTCACTAGCTCCAACGAGAATGGGTAAGTATCGGTCCGCGTCTTTTTCCTTCAAAATCACAGCATAGCGAGGGCCTAGTATTACAACGACGGATTACCAAATATTTCGTCTTCCCCTTCGTATTCGGCTGCCAGCGGGCTATCGCGGTAGGCTCATCGCATCACGTTATTAGGTTCAAATCATTCTCGAAAATCGCCCTGCCAGAGGAACCGTCGTTGTAATACTAGAACTCCGGCCGAAAAGTACCCTGACCTAGGCTGTCCCGATATACTGGGCAAGAGATTTAATAAATGGGTGTGGGAGGTTGAGGATGCTGGGAGTACGGTCGGCGCAACGAGGGCTGCTGGAAGCGGATCACCTGTACCTGGACTATGTGGGCCGGGGCTCCTTCTATGGCTTCCTGGCCTCCCTGCGGGGACAGCTATTTCGAGACGAAGAGTTCGCCGAGCTATATTGCCCAGACAATGGCCGGGATAGCGTGCCCCCAAGTCTGGTGGCCACTGCGCTGTTGTTGCAAGCCTACGACAAAGTCAGCGACGCCGAAGCCAAACAGCGGGCGGATTTTGATATCCGGTGGAAGGTGGCGTTGGGGATTGAGGTGGAGGACCGGCCCTTTGCCAAGAGCACGCTGCAGCTGTTTCGAGCCCAGCTGATCCTCCACGACCGGGTGCGGGCCGTCTTTCAGCGCAGCCTCCAATTCGCCCGGCAGACCGGATACCTGAAAGGACGCCGGATGAAGGTGGCGGTAGACACCACCTACATTCTGGGCCGAGGGGCGGTCAAGGACACCTACAACTTGCTGGCCGACGGCATAGTCCAGGTAGTGCGGGCGCTTTCGGACCTGGATGGGACGCGGCCCGAGGAATGGGCCTTGAGACACGGTCTGGAACTCTACTTTGGCTCCAGTGTGAAGGGAGAGGCAGAGATTGACTGGGACAACCAGAAAGAGCGGCAAGCCTTACTGCAGAAGATAGTAGCCGATGCCGACCTGGTGTTGGAGCTGGCCCGTCAGGTCCAGGGTCAGTTCCCCGAGGAGAGCCCCCAGCGCCAGGGTATAGTGGAAGCGGCGGAGTTGCTGGGGCAACTGTTACTGCAGGATGTGGAACGCCAGGAGGATGGCCCAGCCCTGAAGGATGGGGTAAGCCGGGACCGCATCCCTTCGGTACACGACCCGGAGATGCGCCACGGCCGTAAAAGCAGCAGCAAACGCTTCGACGGACATAAGGCTGCGGTGGTGGTGGATACCGATTCCCAACTGGTGACCGCGGTAGACATCCTGCCCGGCAATGCCGGTGACAACACTGGAGTCCTGGAACTGGTGGAGCAGAGTGAGGAGAACACGGGCATAGCGGTGGAGCAGAGTGAGGAGAACACGGGCATAGCGGTGGAGGAGACTATCGGGGATGCGGCCTATGGGGATGGCGGGACGCGGCAGGCCTTTGCCGATGCTGGTCGGACTCTAATAGCCAAGGTGCCGGGTCGCCCTAATAAGGCCTGCTTCCCCAAGGAGGACTTCCAGATCGACTTGGAGGCAGGAACCTGCACCTGCCCAGCCGGTAATGTTACCCACACCCTGCGGACCTTCGGCACCCGGACCAACCGGTTGGGTCGGACCTACCTGGCCCGGAGTTTCCAATTCGACCCGGCGGTCTGCGGCGTATGCCCCCTGCGGTCCCAGTGCGTGGCGGCGCGGTACGGGGCGGGACGCACCGTAGCCCTGCATCCCCAAGAGGCGCTCTTGCAACAAGCCCGGGACTTCCAGCGGAGTGAGGGCTTTGCTGAATACCGTAGGCTGCGCCAGGCGGCCGAGCATCGCCTGGCGCGGCTGGTGCAACTGGGGGTCCGCCAATCTCGCTACTTCGGCCGAGCCAAGACCCGATTCCAACTACTCATGGCGGCCACGGTGGCCAACCTGACCCTGGTGGCTACCAAGATGGGGATGATATCTCCGGCTCCAGGCTCCTCTCACGATAAACCGGACCAGCAAGCCCCAGGGTCGCCCATCGTTACTACCCAATTCATATTGGCCGCAGCCAACTGGGTCACTCTTAGCCTCAGACTTACAGTCCACTGGTTATCCTCCACGCCATCCCGTCACAGCAGGGCTTTTCAGCCGGGTTTCTAGGGCGTGTACGCTGGTGATAGTCACTTCTTGCATTCTCATTGGCCTCCGTCTGTTGTTCCTTTACTTCTATTCGGCGGTCACTTCTCGGGCCAAGTGGAGTTTGTCGCCGCAGAGTACACATGTGAGCTCGTGCGGGCCCGGAACTTCCTGGGCCCCGAGAGTACAGCCTAGGAGGCTGGTGATAGTGTCCGCTCCGCAGGCGCAGCGTTCCCACAGGAAGTGGATGTCGAACTTCCCGGTCATTCTAGGATCCTCCGTTTTGAGCTAGGTTATTCACGCCTTGCCATTACTTACCAGCTACGGCAAAAGCATATTGGGATTCCAAATTTGATTTTGACTTGCCTTCGTCTTCCGATAGATCAGGAAAAGCAGCATCTGAAAAGCCTGTTATCATAGAATGTGTCCGCACGCGCGCGCACTTTTGTAGGCGTCATTGGTTGTAAGTTTGTCCACCCCGACAGAGCGGCAATCCGCCCGACTTCCGGGTCGTCAGGGTTGGTGCGCCGGAGGGATTTGCTTATAGCTTGCTGGCTTACACCTAGCACCTCAGCGATGGTAGTCTGACTCAGTCGCTGAGGGTGGTAGTCTAGCGGACAGCGGGCTAGGACATCGAGACGCCTGTGCGCGCGCTGTAGTTTGGTCTGCACTCTCACTCTCTAGCGCCCGTTCCTAGTAGTCCTCATCTTGTCTGCGAATCCATTTTGTTTACAGCACACACCGGGCCACACTCTGCGAGAAACACATACCGATAAGGGCAAATTGCACCAGAATCTTGCGCACCGTGTCCCGGTGCAACCCGAACACTCGGGAGACCTCCCGGATGCTCATCCCATCCACCATCACCGCCCGCCGGACCCGTAGATACACGTCCACCCGGTACATCCATCCCACCACCCATAAGCACGACTTCGAACCTATGGATGGCACAGGACGGTACATTTTTCAACCGCCACAATGTCGACGTCCAAAGCGTCCTGACTAACTGGCCAGCATAAATGTCACACTCACTCCATGGAGAATGTGACATTGAAGCCCAAAGAACAGACGAGACTTCAGGTTCTCAACAGCCTGCTGGTAGAGCATATGACTCTGGATCAGGCGGCTACACTGATGGGAGTGAGCCCACGCCACACCCGGCGCATACTGGCGGATTACCGGAAGAACGGCGCTGCATCCCTTGCCCACGGCCATCGGGGTCGGAAGCCGGCCAACGCTATTCCCGAGGCGACCAGGAGCAGGGTGGTTCACCTGGCTCGCACGGTGTACGAGGGAGCCAACCACACCCATCTCTCAGAGTTGCTCAGTGAACGCGAGGGCCTCGACATGGGCCGGACCACGCTGCGGCGCATCCTGGTGAACGCCGGGCTCAGCAGTCCGCGGCGAAGGCGCCCGCCCAAGCACCGGATGCGCCGGCAGCGGATGCCCCGGGAGGGCATGCTGATTCAGATGGATGGCAGTTATCACCGGTGGCTGGGGGGCCAGGCGCCGCCGTTCACTCTGCTGATCGCGGTGGACGATGCCACCGGTGCGGTGGTCGACGCCCTCTTCTGCGAGCAGGAGGACGCCCACAGCTACTTCCTGCTGATCCAGGGCCTGGTGCAGCATGTCGGCATACCAGTCGCACTCTACACCGACCGGCACGGGGTCTTCAGGCACACGCCCGGCCCCGGCCTCCCTGGGATGCCAACCCAGTTCAGCCGGGCCATGGACGAGCTGGGGTCACCCGGCCCAACCAGGTGTGGGCCGCCAACATCACCTACCTGCCCATGGCCCGGGGATTCCTCTACCTGGTGGTCGTCATGGAATGGTACAGCAGGTACGTGGTGTCCTGGCGCCTGTCCAACACTCTTGAGGCAAGCTTCTGCGTCGAGACCCTGTCCGAGGCGATGGATAGGGGGAGGCCGGAGGTGTTCAATACCGACCAAGGGAGCCAGTTCACCAGCCAGGAATTCACCCAGGTCCTACAGGACCACGAAGTGAAGATCAGCATGGACGGGAAAGTAGGTATGCCGACAATATCTTCGTGGAGCGGTTATGGCGGACGGTGAAGTAGGAGGAGGTTTACCTGAAGGCCTACGCCTACGCCAAACCGGCAAGAATAGTTGACTCGGGACACCTATTTCCGGTTCTACAATGACCAGAGGCCCCATCAGGCCCTAGGATACGGGACCCCAGGCGAGGTGTTCAGCGAGGCCACGGCCCTCCGGGAGGAAGAGTCGAAGAAGAGGAGGTGTTCACCGGAACCAGTGTTGGTATCATCGGCAGGAGCGCCGGAACTCTCACTTAATTCCGCCTTAATTCTGTCCAACCAACCGGGTCCACCTCAAGGATAGGTTAGCGCAGCCCACGGTGAGTGGCTCAGAAATACCAGCGGCGCTCATTGACTTGTTCAAAGATACCATATTGCATACGACTGTTAAGTAATGGTAAAATAACATCTATGGAAATACCGCGTGAACATTTAGCCGTCATGATGGCGCTGGAGCGCCTAGCCGAAATCTTTGAGGTCCCCGACTTGGCTCAGGACACCATGGTTGATGGTTACTCCATTAGGGATCATCTGTGGGACGCCGTTTGCAGTGTCAGGGGGCATTCCTTCGGCCTAATATGGAAAAGGTATGTCTCCCTAGGCCATCTCGCAGGCCCAATTTACCACCTAGGGAGCGAGAGCCAACGAAGTTTTGATCATGAGGTGATTCCAATCTTGGCGGTCCCTTTCATGGGCCCGTCATCGCGAGAAGCCTGCGCCCGAGCCCAACTACCCTGGCTGGATCTCTCGGGAAATGCCAGAATCGTCACTTCCAACATCTTTTATCAAAACCTTGGCAATCCCAATCGCTTCCGTCAACCAGGACGCCCGGCCAGCGCATTTGGACCACGGGGTTCCCGGGTAGCACGACGTCTGCTCATGGACCCCTCCAAGGTGGTAAGGCAGCGCGATCTCGCCTCCAGCACCGGTCTGGACGAGGGTCACGTGAGCCGTATTGTGGGCAAACTCTTGGAAACCGGCCTCGTGGAACGAGGGGACGAGGGTATCAGCGCCGTCGACGCCAACGCGTTGCTCGATGCCTGGCGAGAGGATTACAGGTTTGACCGGCATCATGTAATTCGAGGCCATATTCCAGCTTCGGGAGGCGATACCCTGACCCACTCCATAGCCGAAGCTTTGTCTAAAATCGAGGAGCCCTACGCAGCAACCGCGCTCCCGGCAGCGTGGCTGGGGACACGCTACGCCCCATTCCACCTTGTCACCGTGTACATTTCTACGCTCCCGTCGCCGGGGTTGAAGAAGGATCTCGGCTTCCAAGAGGAAGCAGCAGGAGCCAACACCTGGCTGGTGGTGCCCAACGATGAGGGCGTCTTCCACGGAGCGGAGCCCGTCGACGGTATACCCTGCGTCCATCCGGTGCAGGCAATTGTCGACTTGAAGAACCATCCCGAAGGATCGTCAGAAGCAACTGCAGAGCTCCGGAGGCGGCTGCTCTGGCGAGGAAGTAATGATAACTAAGCCTTACTCCGGAGAAGGGTGAGTATGAAGCGACTGATTGTTGTCCGCCGGACATGCCAGCACATGGCAACCAAGATGGGTGATCTACCCGAAGAGACCGTCGAGATCGGCGGGCTGGTTTCCCGTTTCTTTACTGACCAAGAAAACCTGCCGGTCGGCTTGAGGCCCCACTTAGGCACGGTGAACCCAGACCCGGTGCCGGAGTTGGTCGCCTTGAATCGAGAGATCTATCGAGGGTTGAGCGCCAGGTTGTGGGGCACGGGATTTGAGCCGGACGTCAATGACCAAGGCGCCAGAAGGTCAGAGGCTGGGACTACACGCACTCCACATACTGTAACGGGGACTTCTTGATTCCTCCCAGCGGTGAAGTGGGTGAGGGGAGTGTCGTTCCACATCTTGAATCCGACTCAGCCCCCATGGTTACGCCAAGCCTCGAACTAGGATTCAAGGAACGGCGCTGGCAGAGATTGTCCTGCTACACCCCTGCCGGTGCATGGGACGCCCGGATTATTCGGGTATGGGACCTCAGCGCCTTTACCCAGTTGAAGCCGCCTGCCATTGGGAACAGCGCAGAAAACACAGATGCTCATGAACTCTTCCATTGTTGGAAGTCGGTTATTCACATGCGGGTAAAGAGCAGGCCAAGCGACCGAGAGAGCTGGCCTGCTCGAGGAGAACCCGGGGAGAATATTTTCAGATAGGAGGTAAAGGATGGATACCAGAACCAGCCCGGAGGATGCGGGCGAAAGTGAAAGGCCGCGGTGGATTGACGGCCCAACCGCGACCTCAAGCCAACCAAGAGGCTCAACCCCAGATGGCATATCTCCATCATACTGGAGACGGCTCCGGGACGCAATCGACGGCGGACATCGACTTGGGTAACTCCCCTTGCAACCCCTGCGGGCAGGAGACCCTACCATCCGCAAGCTGTACCCCAACGGCCTCAGGAGTCATTCAATATGATAGCGGGTGGAACACGGGAGCCGTGTCCCCCAGGGAAAGGCTCATTGTCGTGGTCAGAGAGCACGACGACGGACGTTTGGCCCGGTGGATCTACGATATGCTCTCCGGCCGGTGGGCGCAGTCCCAACCCATGGACGATGGTACCGGCCCCGGAATGGGAGGGGCTCCCGTGCCCCGGACTCCGCCAGGACCGGCGGGTGCCGCCCGGGCGGCGGTTCCCTCAGTCGCGGAAAAATCCGGAGACCTTTGACCCCTCGCGGGTGCCTCCTCGGTCCCCGGCACCCGCGTTTTTCCTTACCCAAAGACTCAGGAATTTTGGAGAGGTTATGATTGCTGCAATTTATGTACGGACCAGCACGCTCAGGCAGGGAGAGGAAGGAACTTCCCTGGAAACCCAAGATGAGCAATCCCGGCTGAAGGCAATCGAACTAGGCTACGAAGTCGACCCCGCATACATCTGGCGCGAGATGGAGTCGGGCGCATACACAGACAGACCGGGCTTAAACTTTATGCTCCAAGCCGTGCGCAACCGAGAGGTGGATATTGTGATTGTCTATGACCACGACCGCCTCTCCCGGGACCCCCTGGATCTTCTCAACATCCTACGCGCGTGCACTGATGCAGGCGTCCGCCTGGAATTCGTCAGGGGTCCATCCGATACCTCTCCGGAAGGTCAACTCATGACCTACTTCATGGGATACGCGGCGCAGAGGGAGCGGCTCCAGTTCATGGAACGTTCGATGCGCGGCAAGGAACGGGCTGCCAGGGACGGTCGCATGCCCGCTACCGGCGGGGTTGGCCTGTACGGGTACAACTACGACCGGGCTCTGCGGCAAAGGGTCATCAACGAAACGGAGGCCGAGGTGGTCCGGAAAATGTTTCAATGGGCCTCGGAGGGTATCAGCAAGAATCGAATCGCCTGCATGTTGAACGAGAGAAACATCCCCACCAAGACAGGGAAACTGTGGAGTCAGACCAGCGTGAAACGGACCCTGCAGAACCTGGCCTACACAGGGGCGCAGTACTATGGCAGATTCCGTGTTCGTAGTGTGAGGGGCGGCAAGCGGGAAGTCACTAAGAAGCCCGACTCAGAAGCTATCCTGATCGAGGGCGTCACCCCACAACTCATCTCCCCAGAGTTCTTCAAGGCGGTACAGGAACGCCTGGTTAATATATCGGGAAGGGGGATAAGAAAGGGCCCTCGCTATATGTTGTCGGGGTTCGCTAAGTGCGGAAATTGCGGAAGCCCACTAGTGGGAAGTATGCTGGCGCGCGGGATCCGGTACTACCGGTGCATAAGCACCAGATCCAGGGCGGAACGGCCCGCCATCTGCAATGAGCGTTACATCAGGGAAGCCTGGCTGGAAGGTTCGATATGGAAGATAGTCACGGACCGTATCCGGTGCCCCGAGATACTCAGCCTGGAGGTGCTACGGCATGTCCAAACAGGGGACGGGGACCTGGGCGAGAGGATGACCAAGCTCCGCCGTGAGATAGCTGATTTGAAGAGGCAGCAAGGCAATCTCATTGATCTGCGCCAGAATGACATGATCGACTTGGTGATGCTGGAGAACCGGATCGGCCCATTGAACCTTCGCCGTGATGAGAAGGAACGGGAACTCGGCGTTTTGGAGGATCAACAGAACAAGAAGGACGACGTCTTGCATGCTAAAGAACGAATCGCGGAATACTGCAGGCGGTTGGAGGAAGGACTCGACAATCTGGAAGTAGAGGGCAAGAGGGCGACGTTGGCGGCCTTCGGGGTCAAGGTCGAAGCTACGCGAGAGGACTTGAAGGTAACTATGGAGATCAACCCGGGTGCAACGACAATTCAGCTATCATCAAGGTCTCCGCTGCATCTAAACAATGGTGTACCGACAACCCGTACGAGATCAGGGAGATTTGGCGCCCCTCTCTCCGAACCACGGTCTCACCGATGCGCACTGCGTAATCGCCGTACGGCACTTCTCCTCGCACCGTGTTGTAGGCGAGTTTATGCTCGAAGAAAAGCACCGGGTTATCGTCGCGGATGGCGGCTTTCAAGTGACCCTTAGCGTCGTAAGGATTGGATGGCACAACCACTTTCAGTCCGGGTACATGGGTAAAATAAGCTTCCACGCTTTGGGAGTGGTACAGTCCACCCCTGACACCTCCGCCATAGGGCGCGCGAATAACTAATGGAACTGGGAACTCCCCGTTTGAGCGATAAAACAATCGCCCTGCTTCGCTGACGATTTGATTGAACGCAGGAAAAATAAAGTCAGCGAACTGAATCTCCACAACCGGACGCAACCCATTCACCGCCGCACCTATAGCCACGCCAACCATACCTGATTATGCCAGCGGGGAGTCTATGACCCGGCCGGCGCCGAACTCTTCAAAGAGGCCATCGGTGACTCGGAACACACCGCCGTTTATTCCGATGTCCTGGCCTATGAGGAAAACCCGAGAATCCGCCGCCATTTCCTCCCGGAGCCATCTCGAACGGCTTGAATCAAGCGCATTTCTCCCATCGGTCCTCCTACGGTGCGTACGTTCCACTCAACGCTATACCAGGGTCGGGAGGCGCCGCAACGTCTGCAAACTCAATCGCCTCTTCAACCTCTTGGTCCACGGCGTCCCTTAACGTCTGGTCTGATTCCTCGCTCAAGAGGCCCGCGGAGATAAGGAGGTTCCTGAAGCGTGGCAACGGGTCCAACAATCTCTCCGCATCCAATTCTTCCTGGGACCGATACCGCAGATGGTCGTCGGAGCTGGAATGGGGCATCATTCGGACTGTGATGGCCTCAATCAATGTGGGCCCACCCCCAGCCCGTGCTCGGTCAACCGCCGATTTTGTGGCTAGATATACCGCCACAGGGTCCAAGCCATCAACAGTGACACCTGGGAATCCGTAGCCCTCGGCCCTCTTAGAGATCCGAGGCTCGGCGTTCTGGAGGCTAACCGGCACAGAGGGGCCCAACCATTGTTGTTGCAGAAGAACACCACTGGCAGCCGGTGGGCGGCAGCGAAGGCCGATCCATCACCGAAGTAGACGATTGTCACGGCGCTCTTATTCATGACCTTGGACGCCAACGCCACCCCAGAAGCCCTAGGGATGGTCGTCGCCACCGAACTGCCCATCGAGATGATCCCTAATTTTTTGTATCCCCAGTGCATGGGCATTTGGCGGCCGCCACATCCGCAGCCGTGGCGAACAAGTTGAGCATGATCTCCCTTGTGGTCATGCCCTTAACCAGGATGGCTCCCAAGTTTCGGGCATAAGGAATAACGAAATCATTTCCCAGGTTTGAAGCGGAGGCGCTAGCGACATCAGCCGCTTCTTGGCCATGGCACGGCATCAAGAACAAGACCCGTCCCTGCCGTGTGAGGAGCAACCCTTCTCCGAGATTGCCCGTGCCAGAATCATCTGCCGGTAGATCCATTGGGCATCGGAATCATCCAGTCCGGAAGCACGGAAACGACTAATCTCGTCATTTGCTGACATAGCAGCTCCTCAGGGGCGACGCGGTTGTTCGGTTGGCTGGATTGATCCTTGATACAACCAATCTACATTTAGAGAGTAGAGTTCGCTGTGTATTTTGAATTTACGAAAGGTGCAGCTATCAATTTGGCTGTTACTTTAAATAGGCAAACCACCGTCAAGGCAACCTACAACGAAGAATATGACTTTTGATCTAATTAAATGGTAATAATTCGTCGAAGGACGATTGCAGACAATCGAGACCACCGTCGTCTGTGGTTACGACTACACTGAACCGAAATTACGTCACCAAATACAGACCCGCTTGATTCAGGAGCACGCCCGAAACGAATAGAATCGATATGCTCCAAAAGGGAGTCTTGTGCGGCCTAGCCAAAATATGTTGTAGGTCTACAATTTTGTCAGTCGCTAATAGGTGAGGGAAAATGTCGGTTTATTGAAGGACTGACATTGAGTACCAAAGAGCAGAACCCATTACATATCTTGAACGGGGTATTGGAGAGGCACTGGTCGATGCGGGAGGCGGCTCCGCTGCTGGGAGCAAGTGAACGTCAAGGATGGCGACTGTTGACGGCCTATCGTAAGGAAGGGGCAAAGGGATTGGCGCATAAAAACCGGGGCCGGGTTGACCTTACCCCGAAGTTAGTATCATTGGCTAGTAGAGTCCAGCCATAGAGCCAGCAAACTCTTTGGGCGTTTTACCCTTCAGGGAACTGTGGGGCCTGACCTCGTTGTAGTCCTGCCGCCAGTTCTCTATGATCTCCCTGGCATGCCTTACACTCATGAACCAGTTGATGTTCAAGCATTCGTCGCGTAGTCGGCCGTTGAAGCTCTCAGCAAAGGCGTTCTCTACCGGCTTGCCAGGACGTATAAAGCTTAACTTGATGCCCCTCCGATAGGCCCACTCATCCATGGCCTTGCTTGCGAACTCCGGGCCGTTGTCCACAGTGATCACCTCAGGTAGTCCCCGTGTCTCTTCCAGTCTCTCCAGGACTCCCACCACTCTGGCGCCTCCCAGAGAGGTATCTACCTCGATGGCTGGGCACTCCCGTGAATAGTCGTCCACTATGGCCAATGCCCGGAAGCGCCGACCGGTCACAGTGCTATCAGAGACAAAGTCCATGGACCACCTCTGATTAGGACGTACAGGAGATGGAATGGTCTCCCGGACCCCTGCCGCCCCTTTGCGCCTCCTCTTCTTCCTGAGCGCAAGCCCCTCTTCACTGTAGATGCGCTCTGTACGCTTGTGATTGATCACCAGGCCTTCTCTCTTCAGCATGATGTGCAACCTGGGACTGCCAAAGCGCTTCCTCTCCCATGCCAGCTCACGCATTCTGCGACGCAGGACAGCATCATCACCCTGCTTCGACTTGTACCGATAGACCGAGGGTGAGATACCAGTAAGCAGACAGGCCCTCCTCTCACTCAGCCCAAGACTCTCTATGGCATATGCCGCTGCCATCTTCCTCACCTTGGGCTTCAGAAGTTTTTTGCCAGCAACTCCTTCAGAGACCAGTTGTCCAACGCCTGCTGGGCCACAATCTGCTTCAGGCGCCGGTTCTCTTCCTCAACGGACCTTAGCCTCTTCAACTCGTTCAACGTCAGCCCGGCGTACTTGGCTTTCCACTTGTAGAAGGTGCCTTCGCTCATGCCGTGCCTGCGGCACAGCTCCCCTGTCTTGGCCCCTGCCTCTGCCTCGTTCAGGACCCCTATGATCTGCTCCTCTGTGTACCTCTTCCGTGCCATGAGCCCTCCTTACTATGTCCTATTTTACCCGGAGGACTCTCTTTGCCACTGTTTCTGTTTTCGGGGGTAAGGTCAAGCTGAATGCCCAACGCCACTCCGAAGACCATCCAACAACGAGTAGAGGCCCTAAGACCATCCAACAACGAGTAGAGGCCCTAGGCCAGGTTTCGCGTTGCGGGGACGCCCGAAGTTCCCTGGATTCCAGTCTTATACGGTATAATAGTATCTGATACGTTACAATAACCAACTGTTACTTCGATAATCGACGTTGAGAAAACGACGGCTTGGGGAGAATCGGGGTTTCCGTCCGAGTTTCTAGGCCAGGAACGCTATGGGGACTTCAACCATACCTAACTGACCGAGTTGTGGGCCGAACGGGAAGGCGTAATCGGCGGAAATGATTTTATGGGATATGTCGGTGCATCAAGTCATGACACTATTCGCGGATAGTGTTAATCCTCGCATTTCCTAGGCATTCCCAGCGTACGTGGGAACTAGCAGTACTGATGGGGTTAATGGGCACCTCAGGACATATCCCTTCTTGAATTGTGAAGACAACCCAATCTAGAGGGAGAACGTCCACGCTGATTTCATATCGTGATCGGGGTAGCAGCTGATCGATTGATGCCAAATACAACCACGGTATACCCGTTATCGCATCGATGGGTATGGAATCACATACGCGATTTCGGGTGCCAAATCGACGGATTGCCCCGCTTCAGACTAGCTCTGAGGAAACAGCAACGTCCCGATAGTTCCGTATGCCGTGTCGTTCGCCTGCCCCATAACTAGGCCCGCACGGGCGTCCCGGAAGTACCTCTCGAAGGGTAAGCGAGCCGCGAACGCCGTTCCGCCAAACATGGTCATCAGATCCGTCGTTACGCGCACGGCGGCCTCTGAGCAGAGGACTTTGGCCTGCAAAAGAGGCAGGATTGTTGTTGCCCGTCCTGAATCCGCCATGGCCGCCGCCACGTGCAATAATGCCCTCGCTGCTTCAATCTGCGCGCTCAATTCTGCCATGCGGCGTTGGTTTATCGGGTTGTCTAACCTACGCGCTCCGCTTGGGAAACGTTTGTCGCCTTCCGCGCACGCGATTTCGAACGCGCCCGACGCTATGCCGAGATAGGCAGCTCCGTAGGTGAGGATCAGAAGAGGCGACATGTACTTCGTCATTACTGGTACGCTCTTGTCTTCGAGCTCAATGCCAACAAGATTTTCTTCCGGAACGATGCCGTTGAATATCATCGGCACGCTGCAATTGCCACGCATGCCCAGGCCGTTCCACTCGCCGATGGTCTCCCATTCTAGCTCGTCGTTCTTGAACATCAGGAGCTCCGGCGGTCCTTCCGTTCTTCCGCCCTCAACACGACAGAACATGATGTAGTGAGTGGCGTGTCCGGCCGACGTCACGTACGACTTGCGAATGTGGTCAAGCAAGAAGCCACCCTCAACCCTCGGCAACGTCGTGACCGTCTGGGGCACGGGTGTCCAGTCGTCGCCGGAATTCCCATGAGGTTCGCCACCGGGTGCGGCGGCGAACACCTCGCCCCGCAGCAGCGGTTCGATATAGCGTTTTCGCTGGTACTCGGTCGGAATATGGCTGATCGCCTCCACAGCTTCGAGGTGCATCTTGTAGCACATCGCCGTCGAAGGGCACTTTTTCGATACTTCCTCCACAATAAGTTAGGTGGTGACCAGATCAAGACCGAGGCCACCGTACTTCTGAGGTACACGCATAGACCATAGACCGGCCTCTCGCAGCGAATCAAGCGACTCTCTAGGAAACTCTGCTTTGCGGTCGTATTCCGCCGCTCGTGGCCCAATATCGCGTTCGGCAATCTCGGCCGTACGATCTTTCCATTCTTGCTGGTTATTTGTCAGTGGGAAGTAGTTCATCAAATTCCTCTCGTTTTTGGGTGTGTTACCGGGGCGGCTCATCTTTAAGGCCAAACCCAGTGACCGGAACAAGCACGGTATCGCCCCTTCGAACGACACCTTGGTTGGCAAGCAAATCGAGTCCGGCGAATGCCGCCGCTGATGTCGGTTCGGCGAATATACCTTCTTGCTGTGCCAAACTTCTTTGCATATGTAAAATGCTCGATTCCTCGACCGCTACGGCAGACCCTGCGGTTAGCGTCAAGATCTCAATAATCTGCCATAAACGGGATGGTGCGGCTATGGAGATTCCTCCGGCGACCGTTTTAGTCGCGGCTTCCGGCCTCCAATCTTCGCCATTGTACGCAGCGACCAAAGGCATGACGCTGCGGGATTGTACACAATGGAGCCGGGGTATTTCCACGATGTGTCTCGAAGCTAGTAGCTCTCTGAACCCATTGAACGCGCCTATCAAAAGAGATCCGTTGCCCACGGGGAACACAACGTGGTCGGGTAGTTTTTCGCCGAACTGTTGGACAACCTCGTATGCGAAGGCCTTGGTGCCCTCTGCGAAGTATGGACTCATCATGTGAGATGCGTATACCAAATCATGCTGCTGGTAGTAGGTTATGGCCGCTGCTGTAACGGCCTCTCTGGATCCTTCAATGGCGTGCACCTCTGTTCCGTAAGCCCGGATCTGCCGGAGCTTTGCTTCGGGAGCGTCAGCGGGCACGAAGATATGGGACTTGATCCCGGCGCGGGCTGAATAAGCCGAAACGGATGCCCCGGCATTACCCGAAGAATCTTCGACCAACTCTGTCACCATATTCTCCTTAGCGACTGACAGCATCGTCGCCGTGCCCCTATCCTTGAAAGATCCCGTCGGGTTCAGAAATTCTAGCTTTGCATACAGATTACGCAGATTCAGGCGTTCGCCAAGGGCCGTCAACTGGACGCTCGGTGTGTTTCCCTCTCCCAAAGACACGATAGAGCTAGGATGGTGAACTGGCGAGGGGATATCAATCCCATTCGCCCCTGGAGGTTTTACGGAGCCATCGGCATACCCAACATCCAGCGGAGATCCGCAGTCCAGACATGGCTCCACCGACATATCCGCCGGGCGTGACCTGCCGCACCTGGGGCAGTGTAATTCGAAGTGTGACATGGCCACGAAATTTATCTCGAAATTACTCCAGTAGGCGTGCGCAATGTGTACCCTCCTCAGCTTGATTTAGTGTTTCTTTGATCTAATGTATCTAAATCTGCATCAGGGCACCTTAGGATATGTTACTACTAGAGTTTCGAGCAACAACCAGACCCCTAGAAGGTGGACGGTTGGTCTCGATCGACATTAGTACCGGTGTGTTAGCCAAAGTCCTTCGACAAGCATCGAGATATCTGATCCTTGGGCAACTATGCCTCGGTTTTGCCCCGTGAAATCGCACCGGCCGCTGCTTATCCTCAGTTAGCCAGCCCGTTCCTTCGAAAGCCCCCTCCTCATCCCATTTGAGATGACGCTGAGCCCGAGTGCTCCTGTATTTTCCCAGCCCGGCGGATTAGAAAGACGCAGAATAAAGCCGAAACCGCAAATGCCCCAACCATCAGAAGTACCAACGGTACGAGCATAAAGGGGGAGACGAAGCACGATGGGTCGCGGGAGAGATAGTCTCCAGCAGGCGGTCCAATTGAACCTTCCTGGCCTCCATATCGCATTGCGATGAGGGCCAGCGTCAACTGTGGTAGGGCCAAGCGGGCAACACCGATCACACCAGCGATGGCGGCCGCACGCTTCACCCTGGTCTTTGCCGATAGGAGCCAGACGAATGGAACAAGGTCCACCATGCCTGGCAGCAGCGCCAGACGCAAGTGCTCTACTTGCCACCAAGGCTCGTCGTTGCCGCATTCCGGCAAGAACGATATGACTATACCGATAATCGGTATAGTCACCAATGGTGAAAGGACCACTAGGAAGAGTGGCCAGAGAGGTCTGTCCAGTCCCATCTGGGCGACTAAACTTTGGAGGTGCTTCACTGCGCGGATATCCTAATGTTTGACACCTGGGAAATTCCAACTTCGGTCCAAACGAAGGGAATGTCGTCAGTTGCAGAGGGCGAACGGAAAGGGCTCTGAAGCCCAGAGGTACCCTTTAGCGAGCCGACCAGCGCCACCAGAATTGGTTCTGTTATATCATCAACGTTGATAAGTGGTGGTGGTCATGTCTTCTCTGAAATTAGTATTTTTTAAGGAAGGAAATGGTGATCCGCTGTCGCTGCAGCATGTGATTCAAGAGGACGTTGAAAACTCACCCGACGAGTCAACAACACTATGAAACAATAGTGTTAGTGGGGCAACCTACTCCACCAGGTTTGGTCTAGCACCTGACGCTGGCAATATGGCTCGGGAAAACCACCTGGGTCGTAACGACGGCTGTGCGCACCGAGGTAAGCTGGAACCCCATGTACTCCCAAGCTATACTGGCCGCATGTCTCAGCCTCTTTCCCACAGCAGTGGTTTCGTCGGCCGCCATCGGGAGATGGCCGAACTGCGAACGGCTTTGGATGACGCCATTGCTGGCCAGGGCCGCATCGTCATGCTTGCCGGAGAGCCGGGCATCGGCAAGACCCGTACTGCTCGCGAACTGTCCGCCCATGCTGAACAACGAGGCGCACAAGTCTTCTGGGGTTGGTGCTACGAAGACGGAGGCGCGCCGCCTTATTGGCCCTGCTTGCAGCCCATCCGCTCCTACGTGCAACAAGCAGAATCCGAACAACTGCGCTCCGAAATGGGGGCCGGCGCCGCCGACATAGCCGAGGTCCTTCCAGAGGTGAGCGGCCGGCTGCCCGACCTGTCAAAGCCCCCGTTCCTGGAGCCGGAGCAGGCTCGCTTCCGCCTCTTAGACTCAATCACCAACTTCTTTAAGGCCGCAGCCCAGTCCCGCCCGATAGTGATCGTCCTTGATGACCTTCAATGGTCCGACCGGTCTTCCTTGCAACTCCTAGAGTTTCTGGCGAAGGAGATTATAAGTAGTCGTCTTTTGCTGGTCGGTACCTACCGGGACGTGGAGGTATCTCGGAGGCATCCTCTGTCCCAGGCCCTTGTGGCTCTCCTGAGAGAGTCAACCGTGGGTGGATTCCAGAGGGTACAACTAAGAGGACTTACCCAGCACAGGGTGGGGGAGTTCGTCGAAGCCAGCACTGGGGTTGCGATCTCCGAACAGGCCAGGGACCTCTTACATGGCCGCACCGAAGGAAATCCATTGTTTGTTGGTGAGGTGACCCGGCAGATTGGCCCGGAGGAGGACCTAAGTACAAGCGGAGCGTGGGCTAACACCATCCCTGAGGGCATCCGTGACGCGATAGGAAGGCGCCTTGACCGGCTGTCGGAGCGATGTAACGAAGTATTGACCACCGCTTCTATTATTGGAAGAGACTTCGATTTCCGGCTGCTGAATATTCTCAGCGGCGAGATGTCCGAGGACCAGTTGCTCCAGGTAGTGGACGAAGCGGTATCGGTCCATCTGATCGAGGACCTGCCCGGCCAAAGGGACCGCTATCAGTTTAGCCACGCTTTGATTCAGCAGACTCTGGCCGAGGAGGTGACTACCAGCCGCAGAGTACGGCTGCACGCGCGGATCGCGGAGGGTCTGGAAGTGTTGTACGGAGATGATGCGGAAGCACACGCCGCAGAGTTGACCCACCACTTCGCCGAGTCCGAGCCGGTACTCGGTCCAGTCAAATTGGTACACTACTCTCTACTGGCTGGCAATCGGGGGCTGGCTGCTTACGCCTACGAAGATGCCCTTGCTCATTTTGAAAGGGGCTTGGTTGCGCGGGACATAACCCTGTCTGGAACGCAGGCGGCTTCCGATGAAGAGGCCGCGGACCTTCTGTTCGGACTGGCGCGGGCCCGGTCCGCCGCAGTCGAAATGCAACAGCTTGAGGAAGCGTTCGCCCTCCTACGCCGCGCCTTCGAGTACTACGCTGACGCGGGGAATGTCGCCCTGGCGGTAGCCGCTGCGGAGTTCCCGATCGCACCCACGGCATATCGGATGCCGGGTGCTGCCGAACTTATCGCCCGCGCTCTTGCTCTGATCCCGCCTCATTCCCACGAAGCAGGGCGCCTCCTCTCTCGCTACGGTGGGATCCTTGGGGCTGCGGATGACTACGAAGGTGCTCAAGAGGCCCTGGCGCGCGCGATCGCCATCGCCAGGCGTGAGGGCGACTTGCCTTTGGAGGTACAGACCTTCACCTTTGCCGCTGTTGTCAGTGGGATGCACCTCCGCTGGCAAGAGAGTGTAGACAATGGGCTTCGGGCCATCGAACTGGCCACCAGCGATGAAAACCCCCTTTCTGACGTAGTTTCTCGCTATTGGACCGCAAACTGTTTACTTGGCATGGGTCATCTTGATGCTACACGGCGCCACGCTTTGATCCTGCGAGATCTGGCGGAGAGGCGAAGTACCCCCCGACAGAATGCCGAGCTCGGCTTTGAGCCGATCACCTCGCTGTCTTGCCTTGAGGGTGACTGGAAAGCGGGCCGTGAATATAGCGACCGGGGCCTGGAGGTGTCACCCTTAAATTTTCATGTCCTATTTCCCCGAGTTATGTTGGAGCATGAGACAGGGGAGGCCGCCCAAGGAGATGCCTACCTAGATCGGGTCCTCGAGGCGACGCGCCGGTTCGAATTCTTAGCGTCCGCAAGGATGCCTATGGCGATACCCGCAATAGCCCGCATCACCGGTGTCCCGGACCGCTTGGAGATGGCCGAGGCGGCCGCCGAGTCGTATTTTATAGAACAGTCTGCTTCCACTAATAACCTCGCCATGTGGGCCAAGGTTGGGACGGCCTTGCTGGCCGCGCAGAAGGGCGACCAGACTGCTGCGGCGGAACATTATGCTTATCTGCAGAGCCAGCGAGGCACGATGATAACGACCGTCATATCGGTCGACCGCCTGCTTGGCCTCCTTTCACAGACTATGGGCAACTTGGACCAAGCGATGGCCCATTTCGAGGACGCCCTGGCCTTCTGCGGGAAAGCCGGTTACCGGCCGGAACTGGCCTGGAGCTGCTGCGACTACTCAGACACTATGCTGGACCCTACGGTAAGCTCAAGACAAACGACTTGGGAAAGCCGCCAGAAGGCTATTTCGCTGCTGGACGAATCCTTGGCCATCTCCAGCGAGCTGGGTATGCGGCCTTTGATGGACCGGGTAACCGAGCGGCTGGAGCGGATTCAAACGCGGCCGTCGACGGCCCCGGCTTATCCCGACGGCCTGACCCAGCGCGAGGTGGAGGTGCTGCGCCTCATTGCCACCGGCAAGACCAACCGGGAGATTGGTGAGGAGCTGTACATCAGCTTCCGGACGGTGGGCAACCACGTGCGGAACATCCTCACCAAAACCAACACAACAAACCGCACCGAGGCGGCGACTTTCGCCGCCCACCAGGGTCTGACCTAAGCGCTCCATCGGGCTTCCAGCCGCCCTCGCGGTGTCCGCACCCCGGTCTCATCTACCCACACCGCAAACTCCATCTTTAGGCTCCGCGTCATCTGGCGGACTAGGTATCTCCGTTCCCCAACTAGGTTATTTGACCTATTCCCATTCAGTTTACGCACCTTTGTTTTAATCTAGAAAATGCCTCATCCTCTGGATGTGGCTCCCAAGCCAACCATTTATTCTGTTTTCGTCGCAAATAACAAGCACGCGGTTTTTGAACCCAATTCAATCAATAAGCGACGAAGGGGGAAATCATGGTCACAATCAGTCCAAACCACACAAAGTCCAGCATTATCCGGAGCTAGGAGAGACCCGGAGCGCCCTCTTGCATTCCATGGATCATAGGGCAGTAATTAAGCCTGCCCAGTCGCCACAGCTACACACTCGATGGCTCGACAGGTTGGATTCGACCCGGTTGTAGTAATATCGGCTAATTTTAAGAACCTATAGGAAGGTGGTAATGTCCCAATTATCATTACGTGAGATGATAAACGGTGCCAGATACACTCAGCTAGTGTATGTGGCAGCTAAATTGGGTATAGCTGACTTGTTGAAAGATGAACCGAGGTCCCCTGATAATTTGGCAGAATCGATTGGGGCCAACCGTCGCAATCTCTATCGGGTGTTGCGAGCACTTGCTAGCTTGGGCATCTTTGCCGAAAATCAGGATGGCATGTTTGAGCTTACGGCGAAAGCTGAACCTTTGCGAAGCGGCGTTCCCGATTCAGAGCGTGTTCGGGCCGTAGCATGGGGTGAGGAATGGTTCTATCGGCCATGGGGAGGACTTCTTGATAACGTGAAAACCGATCAGCCCGCATTTGATCGCATTTTTCATATGGGCTTCTGGGAATATCTCGTTAGCAATTCTGAAGCCGGTGAAACTTTTGATCAGCTTATGACGGCAAATCGTTACAGCGGAGATTTGACCGCGGTGCTGTCCACATACGACTTCTCCGGCATTTCAAGGATTGTTGACGTGGGAGGCGGACAAGGCTGGCTGATATCTGCCATTCTCAAGGCCAATCCCGATATGCAAGGTGGTCTCTATGACCGGCCCACTACAATGGAAGGGGCCCGAAGGCTGGTCGAGTCCGAAGGGGTAGGCGACCGATGTGAACTTGTCGGAGGTAGTTTTTTTGAGTCAGTGCCTGCTGGTGGTGATGCGTACATACTCAGTTCGGTTCTACACAACTGGAATGACAGCGATGCGACGGTGATTCTTCAGAATTGTCGCAAAGCAATCGAAGATGGCGGAAGATTGATAATCGTAGATAATGTGCTCTCTACCGGCAATGACCCATCTCCCGACAAAATCGCTGATATCCAAATGATGGTGATACTGGGAACCTTAGAGCGTACCGAGAGCGAGTTCTGTGGTTTGTTAAATGCGGCAGGGTTTAGACTTACAAAGGTCATGCCTATTCAGAACCGCAGCATCAAACTCGGCCTGTAACACTACATACTCGTGTTAATAGATGCCACTCTGACAGCTCTCCCTAATCGCATACTTATGCAACGACGCGAGAGTCCGGGGCATTGAGGACCCGGTTCCGCTCATCTAGTTAGCGTCACGGCCAGACCCAGGTGGTCTGAGGCGAGGCTGTCCGTTAACGAGAAATTGCTTGCCTTCAAGTCGTCAGATACCCAGATGTAGTCGATCCGCTTGAGAGGGTTTTCTGACAGGGCCGTGTAACCCATTAAGCCAGCCTCGGAACGGGCCACATCGCCGCTTTCAGTGGAGGGCGCTTCGGGCGCGAGGAAGGCGTCCTTCAGCCCCGCGTAGTTCATCAGCAGCATCTCCGGCGAGCCCGGCAATGCGTTAAAGTCACCTAGGATGATGCTCCTCTGCCTATTGTCCCACGCCTGGAGGAGCGCTTTTACCTGAGGCAGCCTAAAATGTCCCTCAGCCTCCACGTTGTGCAGATGGCTGGCGATAATGGTCAACGACTCCCCGCCGCCAACGTCAATCTGGGTTGTGGCGAAAGCGCGCTTCAACTGCATCTGAGAGTTGTTGGGCATGGGTTGGTTATGGAAGTCAGACATGGGAAAGCGGCTGAGAACGGCATTGCCCCAAACCGAGTCGGCAGCCGGCCCCCACACGTACGGCATTTCCAGGCGACGGGATAGCCATACCAACATGTCAAACGATCCGTCTATCACCCATCCTCGGGACACTTCCTGCAAGGCTACGATGTCCGGCCCCTGCTCTTCGATAGTCTTGGCGAGGTGCTCTATCGCCAGATACCCATCCACATCGAACCCCTGGTGCAGGTTGTAGGTCATCACCCGTACCGGGAAGCCCGAAGGGCGCACGGCCTCCGGTGCTTCCCACGCGGCCAGGTATACCAAGGGTATTATTAACACCAGGAACGACGCCATCGCTGGGGCCAAGACCGGCCTTCGTGGCCGATATCCGGGAAGAACGGATGCGGCGGTCAGAACGCTCAGGATGATGAATGCTACGGCGACTAGGGGGACCACGGAGTTACCCCCCGGGAATTTCTAGTTCGTAATTCACGTAATACAGGAAGTCCAGTACAAGGAGGAGCAACATTCCCAGTCCGCTTGCGACGGTTGCAACGCCGATTTTTCCAGCCCTATCAGCCCAATTTTCCGCCGAGGATGAAGCGTCACCGCTTTCGTTGACTTCAATATTTGCCACGAACCTACCCCTGGACACGAGGGCCATGCCGATCATACCCACCGACATGGAGATCGCCACCTGCCCAAGCAGCGTCACCATCGCCGCAGCTACCCCAGTACGCTCCCCAAACGCAAGTAAGGCAAAAATAGCCCCAAGGGCACACAACGACAGCCAGGCGCCCCAGCCTGGGCGTGCCAGCACGCCCACAACGGCCACGATACCTACCGCGTTGGTCAAGACTATCCAAAGGAAAACCAACGGCTGGGTCCAGCTTATCAGAGAGGTCTGCTGGCCTATGTTCTGAAAGAGCAGGGCCTCGAGAAACAAGATTGGCCCCAATGCGACCAGCGGCGCCAACCCCATTACTCCTCCGTTGGCCGGGATATCCGGTGCGGGTTGCCGCGCCACTGCCGCCAGCAGCAGCCAATGGGCTACTGCCAAGCCAAGCACGACGGCGTGGGTTACGGCGCCGGGCTGCCAAGAAAGGTCCAGGGTGGCAAACGCACCCTTGATCGCCGTGTCTATCCCTATGCCCAGCAGCAGCCCAACGGCGAACATGTGACCCCCTTGGACCCCCTTCGCCCGCGCGTGACCGATATAGTTGGGGATGAATAAGAGAAAGAATGCCGTGCCAAAGGTCGCGAGACCCAGGTCTACCACCGGCCAAGGGACCGCCTGTTCAACCAACCGCAGTAGCGCCAGGCCACCCGCGGTCAGGACCAGGGCACGCCTGGGCCCCAGGTGCTTATGTAAAGACGCTGCTAGCTAGATCCCTTTTCTATTGTGAGCGCGGTTGATAACGCAGTTATTATTGCAACTACCTGGTGGTTTTTGCTGAATTCCGGATCGGGTTCCGGCCTCGCAAGCCGCCTCAAAGTCTAATCCAAGGTGCTGCTCCAAAATCTGACATATGCACAAGCAAAATTAAATCCGCCGGAGGTAGGAGCGTCAGCCCTCCGGCGGATCTTGGTAAAGAAAGAACGATGTTGGGGCATCAGTTCCTTCAATCAAAGCTATCCCATGCCGTTTAGCCGGGATCCCTTGCCTGAAACGTTTGTCCCTATCCCTTTGGTCCTTGGGTAATGAAGTTTCCCCCGGATTAGCTCACCTAGCTAATTGATCTTGGTAACCGAGCCGTCGGTTTCGATATGGAACCCAATCACCGGTCCGAACTTCTCGTTGAAGATGGCTACCCATGGCGAGTCCAGGCCCACCCGCTGAGCCCAGTTTGGAATCACCTTTTCCAGCACGGCTTGGTCGCTCTTGGCCCTCAACTCCGGCGAGAACTCTATGAACTCCATACCGCCTTGCTCGACGTTCTTCAGGAGACCTAGCTCGTTTTGGATGGCTCCAAGCCGCAGCATCTCCAGCTCCGCCCTGGCTCCCTCTTCTAGCAATATCGCTTGCAGATCGGCTGGCAGACCATCCCAGACGTCCTTTTAAGCTGGCCATGTCCCAGATGACCTATCTACCGTTTTAGTTCCTATGGATGTGATCCCCTATGCTCTCTTCCCATTCACCATAGCTGTCGTTCCAATCAAGCGGTGATCGACCAATACAGAGAAGGTTCCAGTCCACCAAATTAGTAGACGCTCCGATTTCCATTGCTCAAAAACGATTAGTACCGATTGACCAACTGATCGAGCATCTATTCTCAGGGAACCAGCAATGGAGGCTGCATATATTCCCTGATATAGCTTACTTTCGTAGGTTGAGTAGTATAGATACGTGATTTATTGTGTGTCAACATGGTTTTGATGATGATTATTCTGTATATTTATAACAAATAGTAATAATATGTTAATATCATTGTAATACTGATAGTGCCATATTATTCGCACTAATGAGGGTATGTTACGAATATTACAGTAGTTAAAGGGAGGACTCATCCGATATTAGTAATGGCTTGACCGATAACAGCAAATACTAAGTATATTTCGATCTGTGGGCCTCCGACTGCAACAATTTTCCTTGGGGCAACTCGACCAAATTGACCTCCGCTACGCGGTGACCATTCACTGTGGTGAAGTAGTTAAGCTGGCTTACGCTATTACCCACATTTGCGCCCGGCACAAAAAGACCCGCCGGAGGGAGGAGCGTCTGCCCTCCGGCGGGTCTTAGTTAGGAAAAAACGATGCTGGAGCATCGTTCCCCCCAAGGAGATGTCTTCCTTTTTCTTCCTTTCTTGCTTGCCACAGGGTTTCTACTCACAGGGTTTCTATTCACAGGGTTCCGATTGCCTGAACCTTTTCCTTTGGAACCCCTGTGGCCCATCATGGCTTATAGGGCATCGTTCCCCCAAGGATCTCCTCCCGCGAACCCTGTTGGCGCAGCTTAATCCGTAATGGTGATGGCCGTTTTCACCACCGACCCGTCGGGCTCAATGTGCATACCGACCCGTGGGCCGACTTTCTCGTTAAAAACTTTTACGATGGATGCGTCGGCCCCCCCAACGCGTTCGACCCAATTGGGCACCATGACTTCCAAGACAGCCTTGTCGCTAAGGGCCCTAAGCTCCGGGGAGAACTCCACGTACTCCATGCCGGCCTCTACGAGCTGAGTAATCACGATCTCATTGTGGGAAGCCGCAACCCGTAGCGCTTCGAGTTCGTACCTGGCGCCTTCTTCGATCAAGATCGCTTGTAGGTCGGCGGGTATCCCTTCCCAAACCTTCTTGTTGATGACGTTAACAGTGTTGGGGAAGCTGACTAGAGGGCCGTTTAGATAGTCGGCTACCTCGTACCACCTCTGCCCGTAACTCGCTGCGCCGCCTGAGATTGCAGCCTCGATAATTCCGCGCTCCATAGCAGTGTACACTTCGGAGAAGGCCACGAATTGAGATTTTGCGCCCATGCCGATGATCCAGTCAGCTATGGCGGTGCCGAAGGCGCGAACGTTCAGCCCTTTTATATCTTCCGCCGTTATCAAGGGCTCTTTGCTAGATACGAAGATGTCATCCCCCGAAGACCAGCTAAAGTAGATCACCTTTCCGCCGCCGGTTGCCTCCGAATTCACCACCTCAAGCTCCGGCACCATAGCAGTCGACGCATGGTACATAACTTCCCGGTTGGGGAATATCCCAAACAGGTATTGAATCTCGAGGGCGGGAACATCACCCGCCACGTAGGGGGCGATAATTTGCGCCATGGCCAGCGTACCGTCCTCAAGCAGAGTCAAGATGTCAGGCCCGGCTAACCCCAACTCGGGGTAGGAAGAACTTACCATTTTAAGCTGCCCATTGGTTCTCTCCAGCACGTTGGGGAACAAGAAGACGTCGGATAACTCGCAGAAGACAAACGCTCGGTTAAGACAGGCATGCTGGATCTCTATTTCCACCCCTTCACTTACCAATTGGGTCGGGTTTTCAAAATTCGCCTTTTCTAGCAGGCCTTTGTAATAGCCGGACTCGTACATATACAGGTGCCGCTCCAGTGAGCCCAGGGTCACATTGCCGTCGGCATCGCCATAGTCCTCACTGAACGACGGCCCCACCAACTGGTTAATGTCGCCAACGTAAATGGCGCCGGGGCCGCCCGCTAGATTCGCGGCTATGTCCGCCAACGCCGAGGCCGTGGGGCTGGTGCTCACCGTTCCCGTCTTTGAATTTGTAATCGAACCGTCCCTCTCAATGCGTAGCCCTACCACCGGGCCAACCGCATCGTTAAAGAGCGCCACCGCTTCCCCGGTCGGTCCACCAGCCCGATTTATCCAACTCGGCAATACCTTCTTGAGGAATACCTCATTGAAGATGTATTCTTTGATCTCAGGGCTGAACTCAGTCATGATGAGCCCCTTGTCTACGATCTTCGGCACCCCGGTGTCGCCCAATATGGGCGCCATCCGAAGGAACTCTAGCTCGTATTTTGCCCCTTCCTCCAACAGAATCTGTTGGAAATCGGTGGGTAGTCCATCCCATATCTTCTTGTTCACGGTCATGTTTTCCACCGTGAATAGCGGCAGGGGACCACTCATGTGGCTGGTCACCTCATACCACCTTTGACCGAAGGCCGCGTTGGCGCCGGTCACCGCTCCGCCCAAAATCCCGCGCTCAAGGGCCGTATATACCTCGGCGAAGGCTACGAATTGGGCCTCAGCCCCCATTCCATCTATCCAGTCCGACAATGCTCCACCGAAGCTTCGAACCTTGACTCCTTTGAAGTCTTCCAGTTTTTCCATTTTGTCTTTGGTGAAGAAGAATATGTCATTCTCACCTACCCTCCAAAGCTGGAGAATAGTTACTCCCCCGCGTGTCCGATCAGCTACTAGCTGATCCATCGCCGGTATGGCGTTTGTGGTCGCCTGGTAGAAGGTCTCATGGTCCTGGAAGAGCCCCCACAGGTACTTGACCTCCAGTGCCGGCATGTCCCCAGCCACGTACGCAGCTGCGATTTCGGCTATGGACAGTGTCCCGTTATCCAGTAGATCCGCGACATCGGGCCCCGCAATCCCCAACTCCGGGTATCCCAACATCTGTATGTCCAATTGGCCATTGGTCCGCTCCAGCACATTCTTCTGGAAGAACACTTCAGCCAACCTACAGTGGGTCAACGCCCGGTTGATGCAAGCGAACTGGATTTTGATTTCCTCACCTTGGGTAGTCAGTTCCGTCGGGTTTTCAAACCCTGCTCTCTCTATCAGTCCTTTGTAGTAATCCGCCGTGAATATCCATTCGTCGTCCTGAAGCGAACCAAGAGGCACGTTCCCGTCTGCGTCACCCCAATCCTCTTCAAGAGCCGGGCCCACCAATTGCCTAAGGTCGCCCACGTAAATGGCCCCCGGTCCGCCAGCCAATTTGGCTGCGATACTTGCTAGTGAATCCGACGCAGGTGCCTGCACCGCTGGCGCCGTGGTCGCCACCGGAGACGTTGCCCCGGTAGGCGTCGACACCGATGCGGGAACCGCCGTTGGGTCATCCCCTCCGCACGCCATTAGAATCAGAAGAATTACACCTAAAAGTCCCGAGAATAGGTATTTCCGCATTTGAACGCTCCTTCAAATTAAGCTGGCCATGTCCCAGATGACCTATCTACCGTTTTAGTTCCTATGGATGTGATCCCCTATGCTCTCTTCCCATTCACCATAGCTGTCGTTCCAATCAAGCGGTGATCGACCAATACAGAGAAGGTTCCAGTCCACCAAATTAGTAGACGCTCCGATTTCCATTGCTCAAAAACGATTAGTACCGATTGACCAACTGATCGAGCATCTATTCTCAGGGAACCAGCAATGGAGGCTGCATATATTCCCTGATATAGCTTACTTTCGTAGGTTGAGTAGTATAGATACGTGATTTATTGTGTGTCAACATGGTTTTGATGATGATTATTCTGTATATTTATAACAAATAGTAATAATATGTTAATATCATTGTAATACTGATAGTGCCATATTATTCGCACTAATGAGGGTATGTTACGAATATTACAGTAGTTAAAGGGAATGGCTTGACCGATAACAGCAAATACTAAGTATATTTCGATCTGTGGGCCTCCGACTGCAACAATTTCACATAGGCGTATCACATAGGCGTATTGCGTTTGCTGTTTCACCAATACGGCCAACTAGGCTTTGGGGCAAACTGTAAAGTCAAATCGTCCTTGGGGCAACTCGACCAAATTGACCTCCGCTACGCGGTGACCATTCACTGTGGTGAAGTAGTTAAGCTGGCTTACGCTATTACCCACATTTGCGCCCGGCACAAAAAGACCCGCCGGAGGGAGGAGCGTCTGCCCTCCGGCGGGTCTTAGTTAGGAAAAAACGATGCTGGAGCATCGTTCCCCCCAAGGAGATGTCTTCCTTTTTCTTCCTTTCTTGCTTGCCACAGGGTTTCTATTCACAGGGTTTCTATTCACAGGGTTTCTATTCACAGGGTTTCTGCCCTCACAGGGTTTCTTCACAGGGTTTCTACTCACAGGGTTTCTACTCACAGGGTTTCTATTCACAGGGTTTCTATTCACAGGGTTTCTTCCAGGGTTTCCCCACAGGGTTTCTATTCACAGGGTTTCTACTCACAGGGTTTCTACTCACAGGGTTTCTACTCACAGGGTTTCTACTCACAGGGTTTCTACTCACAGGGTTTCTACTCACAGGGTTTCTACTCACAGGGTTTCTACTCACAGGGTTTCTACTCACAGGGTTTCTACTCACAGGGTTTCTACTCACAGGGTTTCTACTCACAGGGTTTCTACTCACAGGGTTTCTACTCACAGGGTTTCTACTCACAGGGTTTCTACTCACAGGGTTTCTATTCACAGGGTTCCGATTGCCTGAACCTTTTCCTTTGGAACCCCTGTGGCCCATCATGGCTTATAGGGCATCGTTCCCCCAAGGATCTCCTCCCGCGAACCCTGTTGGCGCAGCTTAATCCGTAATGGTGATGGCCGTTTTCACCACCGACCCGTCGGGCTCAATGTGCATACCGACCCGTGGGCCGACTTTCTCGTTAAAAACTTTTACGATGGATGCGTCGGCCCCCCCAACGCGTTCGACCCAATTGGGCACCATGACTTCCAAGACAGCCTTGTCGCTAAGGGCCCTAAGCTCCGGGGAGAACTCCACGTACTCCATGCCGGCCTCTACGAGCTGAGTAATCACGATCTCATTGTGGGAAGCCGCAACCCGTAGCGCTTCGAGTTCGTACCTGGCGCCTTCTTCGATCAAGATCGCTTGTAGGTCGGCGGGTATCCCTTCCCAAACCTTCTTGTTGATGACGTTAACAGTGTTGGGGAAGCTGACTAGAGGGCCGTTTAGATAGTCGGCTACCTCGTACCACCTCTGCCCGTAACTCGCTGCGCCGCCTGAGATTGCAGCCTCGATAATTCCGCGCTCCATAGCAGTGTACACGAATTGCCAGATTTTGCGCCCATGCCGATGATCCAGTCAGCTATGGCGGTGCCGAAGGCGCGAACGTTCAGCCCTTTTATATCT
Source organism: Dehalococcoidia bacterium (assembly GCA_963665155.2). Lineage (GTDB taxonomy): Bacteria > Chloroflexota > Dehalococcoidia > Lucifugimonadales > UBA3495 > UBA1141. The sequence continues at coordinate 76,602 of CAXXFI010000001.1, forward strand.
TCCGCCGTTATCAAGGGCTCTTTGCTAGATACGAAGATGTCATCCCCCGAAGACCAGCTAAAGTAGATCACCTTTCCGCCGCCGGTTGCCTCCGAATTCACCACCTCAAGCTCCGGCACCATAGCAGTCGACGCATGGTACATAACTTCCCGGTTGGGGAATATCCCAAACAGGTATTGAATCTCGAGGGCGGGAACATCACCCGCCACGTAGGGGGCGATAATTTGCGCCATGGCCAGCGTACCGTCCTCAAGCAGAGTCAAGATGTCAGGCCCGGCTAACCCCAACTCGGGGTAGGAAGAACTTACCATTTTAAGCTGCCCATTGGTTCTCTCCAGCACGTTGGGGAACAAGAAGACGTCGGATAACTCGCAGAAGACAAACGCTCGGTTAAGACAGGCATGCTGGATCTCTATTTCCACCCCTTCACTTACCAATTGGGTCGGGTTTTCAAAATTCGCCTTTTCTAGCAGGCCTTTGTAATAGCCGGACTCGTACATATACAGGTGCCGCTCCAGTGAGCCCAGGGTCACATTGCCGTCGGCATCGCCATAGTCCTCACTGAACGACGGCCCCACCAACTGGTTAATGTCGCCAACGTAAATGGCGCCGGGGCCGCCCGCTAGATTCGCGGCTATGTCCGCCAACGCCGAGGCCGTGGGGCTGGTGCTCACCGTTCCCGTCTTTGAATTTGTAATCGAACCGTCCCTCTCAATGCGTAGCCCTACCACCGGGCCAACCGCATCGTTAAAGAGCGCCACCGCTTCCCCGGTCGGTCCACCAGCCCGATTTATCCAACTCGGCAATACCTTCTTGAGGAATACCTCATTGAAGATGTATTCTTTGATCTCAGGGCTGAACTCAGTCATGATGAGCCCCTTGTCTACGATCTTCGGCACCCCGGTGTCGCCCAATATGGGCGCCATCCGAAGGAACTCTAGCTCGTATTTTGCCCCTTCCTCCAACAGAATCTGTTGGAAATCGGTGGGTAGTCCATCCCATATCTTCTTGTTCACGGTCATGTTTTCCACCGTGAATAGCGGCAGGGGACCACTCATGTGGCTGGTCACCTCATACCACCTTTGACCGAAGGCCGCGTTGGCGCCGGTCACCGCTCCGCCCAAAATCCCGCGCTCAAGGGCCGTATATACCTCGGCGAAGGCTACGAATTGGGCCTCAGCCCCCATTCCATCTATCCAGTCCGACAATGCTCCACCGAAGCTTCGAACCTTGACTCCTTTGAAGTCTTCCAGTTTTTCCATTTTGTCTTTGGTGAAGAAGAATATGTCATTCTCACCTACCCTCCAAAGCTGGAGAATAGTTACTCCCCCGCGTGTCCGATCAGCTACTAGCTGATCCATCGCCGGTATGGCGTTTGTGGTCGCCTGGTAGAAGGTCTCATGGTCCTGGAAGAGCCCCCACAGGTACTTGACCTCCAGTGCCGGCATGTCCCCAGCCACGTACGCAGCTGCGATTTCGGCTATGGACAGTGTCCCGTTATCCAGTAGATCCGCGACATCGGGCCCCGCAATCCCCAACTCCGGGTATCCCAACATCTGTATGTCCAATTGGCCATTGGTCCGCTCCAGCACATTCTTCTGGAAGAACACTTCAGCCAACCTACAGTGGGTCAACGCCCGGTTGATGCAAGCGAACTGGATTTTGATTTCCTCACCTTGGGTAGTCAGTTCCGTCGGGTTTTCAAACCCTGCTCTCTCTATCAGTCCTTTGTAGTAATCCGCCGTGAATATCCATTCGTCGTCCTGAAGCGAACCAAGAGGCACGTTCCCGTCTGCGTCACCCCAATCCTCTTCAAGAGCCGGGCCCACCAATTGCCTAAGGTCGCCCACGTAAATGGCCCCCGGTCCGCCAGCCAATTTGGCTGCGATACTTGCTAGTGAATCCGACGCAGGTGCCTGCACCGCTGGCGCCGTGGTCGCCACCGGAGACGTTGCCCCGGTAGGCGTCGACACCGATGCGGGAACCGCCGTTGGGTCATCCCCTCCGCACGCCATTAGAATCAGAAGAATTACACCTAAAAGTCCCGAGAATAGGTATTTCCGCATTTGAACGCTCCTTGTTACTTATTAATCTTTTACGGAACGACTCTAGTGAATGGAATGCGCATAAATAAACATAATTCGTACACTTTCGTAGGATCACGATTATAATTGCGCGTTTTTCCTACTGTCAAGCATGATTTAATGATGTTTAATCAATTAAATTATGAAATATAGTGATAATCTGTTATCATCATTTAAAATACTCTATTATGATCTATATATGATTATCTATCTCTGGCAGACTCAACGAATGTGATAGAGTGCTTTATCGGCCAATCGCCCATAATGGCTTGAGCTTGGCGAAGTATCTAGGGGAATGGTCTGCCGAGCGCACAACTGCAATCCTGGCCATTGCAAATGTTCCCGCGTTTTCGGGCGTCCAGGTGAGTGCAAAAGGAACCATTTGGAAGCCCTGCCCACAACAACATCAAATACCCCGGAGCTATACGACAGTCGATACCGGTTTGTGATAGGCGGGTTGGTCCTTGTCTGCCATCTGGCGTTGGGAATGAACCTGTTCTCTGCCTCTCCCGTTCTGCCATTGATCATCGACGAGTATTCCATTAGCCGGTCTGCGGCTGGCCTGATGGTAACCCTGGCCCTTTTGTTCGCCGCCGTTTTCGGACTACCCGGCGGTGTAATAATCTCTCGAATCGGAGTCAGGCGGGCTTTCACCATCGGCTTTTGGTTAATGGCTTTGCTCGCCCTCTCCCCCCTTGCCCCCAATTTGGGTGTCCTGTTGGCCCTGCGTTTGGCCTTCGGCATTGGGGTCGCATTACTGCTCACCGCAACCGGGCCTTTGTTGATGCGGTGGTTCAAACCCAAAGAAATTCTGGTGATGAACGGTCTGAATACCGCCGGGCTCAGCCTTGGCATAGCGCTATCCGTATCCACTGCTGCGCCATTGGCTGAGGCCGTGGGTTGGTCTATGGCCCTGGGTATTTTCGGTTGGACCGGGGTGGCCGGGGCTATAGCGTGGGTCTTCTTGGCAAGGCCTGTGGAGCAAGCCAGTCGCTCGGTGGCAATGCTCACGAGGAAAGAACTTTGGTCTATTCTTTCCCACCCCATCGTGCTACTTCTGGTAGCCGCAGACGCTGGAGTATTGGTTCAATACACGGCTTTGACCAGTTGGCTACCCACATTCTTCAACGAGGCAAGGGACATTTCCCTGTCCAGGGCCGGGTTTATTACGGGGCTATTGCCCTTCGTAGGCGTATTTGCCGTGCTTGCCGGAGCGTTTCTACCGTCCCGTTTCGGCCCCAGGCACATGTTCTTCCTGGTGCCGGGCATTTTCATCGTGCTGGGTGGGCCCGGTTCCTTTCTGTCAGGCAACCTAGTTGTCATTTACGTCTCTTTGGTGGTCTTGGGCATAGGCTCATGGCTATACGTTCCCACGCTTCTATCATTGCCGATGGAACTACCCGGCATGACCCCGGAGAAAGTGGCCATAATCTGGGGGTTTATCATCACGGTTTCCGGGTTTTGCATGTTCGCGTCCCCGCTATTGGTAGGGGCTGTGAGGGACATATATGGCAGCTTCACGCCGGGATTCATCATTTGTGCTGTCGCCGCTTATACATTGCTGATGGCGGGCATCCTGATACCGCGCGTGGGCCGCGGGAACAGCGGGCTTCGCTCTCAGGATTGACAAGCCCTGCATTGACAACCTCAGCATTGACAACCCTGGGGGGTGCGAGTAATTTTAATGCGCCGGTCCGCCTGGATACTCCGGTTGGGCCACATTCAAAAACCCCAAAAATTCCCCAGGATTACTCATTCATAAATCCCTCAGAAATCGCTGCTCTGGTTAGGACCCGAGTACATCTACAGCCGCACTTCAGCACGTGGGATCTCTGGGGCATTCAATTTTGGGTTTAAGCTGGGGTCTAGAAGAACCAGTCTCACTCCGGAAATGGCACATCAGGCAATAGATAGATCAGTACTTTTCACTATTTCTCAAATCACAACAATCAATTCACAACACTTAGGCAGGAGGATATTGTGGCGAGATTACCAGCAGCTACCCGAGACAGCGTCCCCGAGGGCCAAAAGGATGTTTTTGACGAGATCGTCCAGAAGCTGGGAGGAGTGCCGCCCTACGGACCGGGTTCGGTTATGATTCACGTTCCACAAGCACATAAATGCGCAACAGCCTTGAACGACTACCTGCGCAATGATTCCACCCTGCCAAAAAAGATTCAGGAATTATCCATGCTGGTCACGGCCCGGGAGATGGACTGCCAGCACATCTGGAATGCCCACGCAGGCTCGGCCCGAGAAGCCGGGGTTCCCGACAAGCTGGTGGACGATATCCGAGAAAATCGGGCGCTAAGCGGCCTGGGAGCGGATGAAGAGGCCGTCGTCAACCTAGGTCGGGAATTTTTCCGCACTCACAAAGTTAGCAGAGGCGCGTTCCAGGCGGCGTTGGAGCAGTTCGGTCAGACCGGGGTTGTGGAGTTGGTTCTGACGATGGGTAACTACAGCCTGCTCTCATTCGCCATCAACACTTTCGACACGGACCTACCTCCGAACCGGTCCGAGCCGCTGCTACCCATCTAGGTTTTCGGCAATTTTATTGGGCCAATCCGGAACTCTCGGCGCTGGGCGAAGTCTACAGATCGAAGTGTAAGTGTGGATGTAATCGCCAATACCGGTTCAGCACGACACATGAATTAAGTATCGTCATAATCAATCAATTGCTCACGTTAGGTGAGCCGGGGGATCCAGAGTCCGCAGTATCCACAATGGGTAGAGTTCACAAGGAGCAATAGGTATGGACGTACAGCTATTTAAAATAGAAGTACCAGAGGAAACGTTAACCGACCTGCAGGAAAGGCTGGCCCAAACCCGTTGGTCCGATGAGATTCCTGGGTCGGATTGGGACTACGGCACCAACCTGGCCTACCTCAAGGAGTTGGTGGATTATTGGCGGACCAGCTTCGACTGGCGCGCACAGGAGGCGGCCATCAACCGATTTTCCCACTTCCGGGCAAACGTGGACGGTTTGGGCATTCACTTTATCCATGAAAAGGGCAAAGGCCCAAACCCGATGCCATTGATTTTGACCCACGGTTGGCCCGGCTCATTTTTCGAGATGTCGAAGATTACACCGTTGCTTACCGACCCGGCAAGTCACGGCGGAGATGCTGCCGACGCATTTCACGTGGTGACCCCTTCAATGCCCGGATACGGATTCTCCGACGCTGCGACCACGCCAGGGATGCACGTGCTGCGAGTATCGGACTTTTGGGTCAAGCTGATGACCGAAGACTTGGGCTACAATCGGTTCGGCGCTCAGGGAGGAGACTGGGGGGCTAGCGTTACCGCCAACCTTGGCTATTCTTATCCGGACAACCTCATCGGCATCCACCTGACGTCAATGGTCCGGCCCAATCCCTATTTGGGCGCTGGCTCCACTCCTCTCTCCGATGCCGAGCAGGCATTTATGAAACAAAGGGAGGAATGGACACAAGCGGAGGGCGGCTACGGGCACATTCAAGGGACGAAGCCCCAGACGTTGTCCTACGGTCTCAATGACTCTCCCGCAGGCCTGGCCGCTTGGTTGGTGGAAAAATACCGGACTTGGAGCGATTGCGGCGGCGACGTCGAAAAACGCTTCACCAAGGACGAGTTGCTTACCACCATCACGATCTATTGGGTTACACAGAGCATTAATTCCTCCACCCGTCTCTACTACGAGACCGCCAGGCATCCTTGGGACTTGAAGCAAGGCGAGCGCATTTCAGTGCCGTCAGCCATGGCCGTGTTCCCAGCGGAGATAAGCCACCCGCCCAGGGAGTGGGGGCATCGGTCATATAACGTCCAACGTTGGACCGACATGCCCAGCGGCGGTCACTTTGCTGCTCTTGAAGAACCCGAGAGGCTGGCAGAGGACATTCGGGCTTTCTTCCGCCCTTTAAGAGACTGATTCACTGCGGCACTAATGATTACCGGGAATGGTCATTCTCTCGCTAGACACCTGATCATTCCCTGGAATTATTATGTTCGGGGTAACCGGAGCGTTTTTCCTACGCTGGCCCAATCGTGACGCTCCTATTGCTTGACCGCTCTATTTACGGCTGTATTTAAGGGCAACACAAAAGTCAGCCCCGCCGAGGTTGCCACGAGACCAACGCTGGCTGCAACGGTTGGGAACCCTTGATGATGAACCCACTATCGGTTTCTTCCAGCAAATCCGGCAGGATTTGCTGGAGGCTCGTCAGTTGACTGCTGCCCGGGGCCAGATACAAGCGGCCCGTCAGTTGCTCCAATGCCTGCTCCCGATCGTCAAACCCTCTTTGGGGGAGTTGCTCCAACATTTCAACATTGGCGTTTATTCCCAACTGGGACAGCACGTCACGGAATTGGGGTAGGCTAGGCAAGGGGATTCGATCTTCACAGTGAACCATCCGCCACAATGGGTATATCTGCGACTGGGGAGGTGTTTGGAAAAGCACCACCAGCACCTTTTCACGGGCATGAGCCTCCATTTTCCTGACGAAGCTCACTATCCCGGCCACCACGTATAAGACGTGGGCGCACAAGACGATGTCCACCGCCTCCACTTGGGCTTCTTCCCACCGGGCCTCGACCAGAGTGACGTTTTTCAAGCCTGAGTCCGACGCTTGCTCACGCAGCACCTGGCACATGCTGGACGACGGCTCCACAGCCACAACTTCTCGGCAGCGGGTCGCTAAGGGAAGGGCCAACCGACCGCCGCCGGCCCCCACGTCCATAACCGATTGGTGGGGCTCAACTTCTTGCATCAGCCGATTTACCAGCGGGTCTTCCGTGCGCCGGGGGTCGGCCTTGAAATTCTGGGCAAAGGGCCGCCAATGGTCTTGAGGAGGAGGCACCTCTCCCCGTTTGCCGTCCGATTGGGCGTGCTCGGTCTCGACCGATTCTCTCCACCGTTGGGTTGCCGTCATGCTTTTCTCCTAATCACACATTTGAGGAACTCAAGTAATCGCAGGTCCCTCAACTTCCACTTGGTAATTCTAAGGCCGCTACCAACGTCCTTCAATCCACCGTTTAGATAAACCTTATGAATCAACCCGAAGAAACAGTTGCTCACCACTGGCTATGCGTGAACGCACAGCCGTGAACGTATAGAATGAGGGCCACACGAACAGATGAATTCGGACAGAATTCTTGGGTGGAGCGGACAGGACATTGGAAAAATTGCTTTGGCTACTAAAAGGGAGATTTGGCTTGATCGCCTTCTTGGTCTCTGCCGCCCTGGTAGTTCTGGTGGCTTGCGGCGGAACAAACCCAACTCCGAAGCCCAGCAACGCAACCGCACAACCGTCGGCCCCTCGATCCGGGCTGACAGTTTTATCACAGGCGACCCTTTCGCCAACCGCAACTCTGATTCCGGCCAGCACCACTTCACCAGCGAGCACCGCTGAACCAGTCAACACGATTTCGCCGGCCAGCACGATTTCACCACCAGCTACTTTGGCACCACCGGGGGCACCACCGGGTACACCAACCATCACACCAGCCGCCACGCCTCTAACGGCGACCACATCTCCAGCCGAAGACCGGGGCGATGCTGAAACTCCTCCAGCATTACGACCTTTGTCAGTGGAACGGGTATTCGAAAATCTCGATTTCAACCGGTTGACCAACCTGGCGCAGCCGGACGATGGCACGAACCGGCTGTTTGTTACCGAGCAGGGCGGCCTGATCCGAGTTTTCCCCAACCAGCAGGACGTTGCGAAGACCCGAGTTTTCCTCGACATTGCGGGCCGGGTCAGCACAGTGAATAACGAAGAGGGGCTTTTGGGACTGGCCTTCGACCCTGATTTCCAAAACAACGGTTTCTTTTACGTTTATTATTCAGCCTCCAACCCCCGGCGTTCCGTCGTCTCCCGGTTCTCCGTCAGCGAGGACGATCCCAATCTTGCCGACGTTGGCAGCGAGTTGGTGATCCTCGAAATTTCCCAACCGGCGGGCAACCACAACGGCGGTCAACTGGCCTTTGGTCCCGGCGGGTTTCTGTACATCGGCGTTGGTGACGGGGGGCGGGGCGGCGACCCTTTCGGCAACGGGCAAAACACGGAGACGCTCTTAGGCACAATCCTGAAGATTGACGTCTCGGGTGCGGTTAAGGGTGAGCCATACCGTATTCCGGCAAACAACCCTTTCGTCGGGATAGACGGATCACGGGAAGAGATTTTCGCCTACGGCTTGCGCAATCCATGGCGTTTTTCTTTTGACATGGGTCCAGTTAATGCGGGCTCGGCAGATACGCTCCAGGATTCTGAGGAAGAAGGAGCGTCAGCGACACTGGTGGAAATTTGGGTCGCGGACGTTGGTCAAAATCAATGGGAGGAAATAGATTTGGTCCGCAGCGGGTTGAACTACGGGTGGAACATCATGGAAGGCGGCCATTGTTTTTCTCCCAGGTCCGGGTGCGAGGATGAAGGTCTGGAGTTTCCCGTGGCTGAATACGGAAGGGATGCCGGATGCTCGGTCACCGGCGGTTACGTTTACCGGGGAAACAACCTTCCCTCACTGTCCGGCGCCTACGTTTTCGGCGACTTCTGCTCCGGGACCATTTGGGGAATGCGCTACGACGGCACGTCGGTAACCGAAAGCCTCAGGTTAGCGGACTCCGGACTCAACATCACTTCTTTTGGCCAAGACTTGACTGGGGAGATTTACATTCTGTCCCGGAACGAAGGCATATACCGCTTGGCGACGCCAGATTAAATGAGCAGAGGAGCGTAGTGCCCGAGCTTTGCGGCCAAGCCGGTGGCGCGTCAGACAGGGTATGTGGAATCGATCCGTTACACCGGCGCAGGCCGGTGCCATGCTCTTCGCTAGGTTGAGACAATTTCTGGATTCCGGCCTGCGCCGGAAAGACGAACCTGAACCTAATCCACTTTACAATGACACCAAGTTAATCCGCTTGACAGGCGGCAACCTCGCATGATTTGCTGTGCCTGAGCCGGAAGAGCACACCCGGAAGGGCACACATGGTTGAGGACTGTAGCGGCTCTCGATGATTTAACGGAACATTTCATCAGAGCGCACTTAGTCAGATCAAGAAAAGCGAAATAAACACGAGGTCATATAATGGATGAAAAGTTGATTGGAGTGGCTATTGGCGGAAACAAGGTAGCGGATGTTCAAGCCGACATTGAGGCAGCGGAAAAAGTCGGCATTCAGGCGGCCTGGATGACCACCGGAGGCGCAAGGCTTGACAGCATCACTACTTTTGCAGCCACCGCCGCCCGCACTCAGAGCATAAAATTCGGCACTTCCATAGTGCCCACCTACCCTCGCCATCCCTTGGTGATGGTGCAGCAAGCCCAAGTGGTGGGCCAATTGGCGCCGGGACGCTTCCGCTTGGGAATCGGCCCCAGCCACCGCCCAACCATGCGGGCCATGGGCATCCAGATGCCCAGTCCCTTGGGACACCTGCGAGACTACCTGAAGATACTCAAAGCGTTGCTCCAGACAGGCAAAGTGGACTACGACGGCGAGTTTTACCAGGCCCACGACAGCATTGGCGAGCCGGTTGACGTACAGGTGATGGCGTCGGCTTTACAGAGAAACTCATTCGAACTCTGCGGCGCAGAATCCGACGGCGCGATTAGCTGGGTGTGCCCCAGCGCCTACCTGCGGGACGTAGCTCTGCCAGCCATGAAGAAAGGCGCAGAGGAGGCCGGGAGGCCGGTGCCGCCTCTAATCGCTCACCTCCCCGTCTGTGTCCACGATAACGTGGATGAGGTCCGGGCCGCTTTCCGTGAGCAGTTCCCGGTGTACCCGACCCTCCCTTTCTACAGGCGCATGCTAGTCAGTTCCGGCTATCCCGAGGCGTCCCAGAAAACATGGAGCGACGCTATGATGGACGGATTGGTCGTCTACGGCGACGAAACCAAGGTAGCTGAAGGGATAAAGAAGTTGTTCTCCGACGGTGCTGGCGAAATTCTGGTTTCCCCGGTGCTGGCGGGCGATGACCGGCCCGCGTCTCTGAATAGGACTCTGAAGCTACTGGGTCAGGTAGCGCAGGCCGGTTCATAAAGCACAGTCCAGAACCTAGAAAGTGGGGCAGTATCTGAGTTTCGATGGCGCAAGTGCCGAGTTTTGGAAATACGCGTCTATATTGGCCGTTCGCTCTGAGCCAGTCGAAGGGGCCCTCTGTCGAAATGTTCCTCAGCGGTATTCGATTCAACAAGCTCACCGGGACGTTCTATCAACAAGCTATAAACCCAATATCGGCAGCGGGCACAATTGAAATACGACGTTTTAATAGTCGGCGCAGGCTCGGCAGGCTGCGTCTTAGCGGCCCGAATATCCGAAGACCCCAACCAGTCGGTGCTGCTCTTGGAGGCAGGAGCCGATTACCCGAATTTCGAGCACCTGCCCGACGAACTGAAGAACGGTTTTAATCAGGATGCCTCCTCCCAAGCTTCGACTTTCAACTGGGCCTACCAAGCATCGGGAGCCCAAGGCCAGGAAGCCCCTTTGCAGGTTGCCCGAGGCAAGGTGGTGGGCGGCTCCAGCGCCGTGAACGGCCAGGTACTCCTGCGCGGCATTCCCGAGGATTACGACTCCTGGGCGGAAATGGGAAACGATCAATGGTCTTTCATCAACGTCCTGCCATTCTTTAGAAAGCTGGAAACCGACGAAGACATCCGCGACGACTTTCACGGCAGCGACGGCCCGATCCCCGTCCGCAGGGAAAACCGGCAAAACTGGCGGCCCTATCAAACGGCCTTTGTTGAAGCCTGCGTGGCGGCGGGATACCCGGAAGACGCCGACATGAATCACCCCGATTCCACGGGCGTGGGCCCCGTGCCGGTTAACACATCCAACGGCATCCGCATGAACACCGCTCTGACCTATTTGGACCCGGCTAGGCACCGGCTGAACTTGACCGTTAAAGCCAATGTGCTTACCAGGCGCGTCCTTTTCGAAGGCGACAGAGCAACCGGTGTAGAAGTGGAGAGCGATGGGGAGATATTCGTAGTAGAAGCCGATCAGATTGTACTCGCCGCTGGGGGAATCGCCTCTCCCCAACTGCTTTTGCTTTCGGGTGTGGGCCCGGCGGATCACCTGCGAGAGCTAGGAATTCCAGTAGTCCGGGACTTGCCCGGAGTTGGGCAGAACCTGCGGGACCACCCATTGGTCACCGTTGAACTTGCCGTCAAAGAAGGTGTCCACTTGGATATCAACGGCCCCCGAATGCAGGCTGGCCTTCGCTACACCGCCGCCGGATCGTCTCTGCGCAACGACATGCAGATTTTTCCGGGGAACTACGGTGGCCCGAAGACGGGAGACCCCTTGGGGGGCGCTTGGAAAACCCGCGAACTGGGTGTGCGGCTGACCTGTATTTTAGAACTGGCGTACAGTGCTGGGGAACTACGCCTGGCATCGAATGACCCGACCGAAAAGCCGAAACTGGCCTACCGGTATCTGGAAGACCCCCGAGACTTGGAACGGTGCCGGGAAGCCGTACGGATTTGCCAGCGTCTGCTGGAACACCCGTCCCTCAAATCAATCGTCGACCACTGGGCGGAACCCACCGAGCAAGACTTGGTATCCGACCAGTCTTTGGACGCTTGGTTGGCTAAAAACATCAGCACCGCCCAGCACACCTGCGGTACCTGTAAGATGGGTCCCGATACCGACCCAATGGCTGTTGTGGACCAGTACGGCAAGGTCAAGGGGATTACTGGCCTAACCGTTGCCGACCTGTCCATCGCCCCCAACGTAGTCCGGGCCAATACGAATTCTACTGCGATAATGATTGGGGAGAGGGTTTCCGGGTGGATCTAATTCCACTCGAACACGCTCCTCGGCTATGCAAAACTCGCGGTGGTTGAGGATAGTCACCCTGACCAAAGAACCACGAACCCAACACCCAGACAAAGTAAAAGGGTTCCGACTAAATCGGAACCCTTTTACTTTGTGCTAGCCGCTGTAGTGGCCTCTGAACATCTAACTCAGTTGCAAGCTTAATCGGAATCGGGTTTGGTCTTAGTCCCCGGAAACCGTCGCTTGCTTCTCGGGAGTCTTGGCCACCTTGCCAAATTCCTTGGGGGTGGAGTCGTTCTTAAACGCCAGCTTGTCTAGCAGGGGTTCCCAGCCTCTGTCGGAGTCCAGTTCGGCTCCCAAACCGTCGGCCAAGCGGTCCATGTAATTAAACAAGCAGGTAATGTGGACAATGTCCACAATATCCTCATCGGCCCAACCGACGGACTTTAGGTCTTCCACATAGGCGCCCTTGGTATTTCCCGGGTCCACGGTTAGGGACTCGGCGAACTCCAACATTGCCACCTATTTGGGTGTCAAGTTGGCATTGTGGTAATCGTCTCCGACTTGCTCGGCCAGTTGGGAATCGGGGTCTGCGTTATGCAACGCCGTTGCATGAGCAAGGGTTCAATACTGACATTTATTGATTGCCGAAACCACGGTGGCAATCATCTCCCGCTCGGCCGGTGTTAAGCCCGACTCGCTGCGCATCACGGAACCGATATGGGCGGCCAGGGTCTGCACAATCTTGGGGCGGAGGCTGGAGACTGCTTGGACATTGGGAATAAACCCGCGATTCTCGAGCATATCATCGTAGATTTCTTTGATCTGCCCAGTAGCCCCTTCGTAAGGAATGGTCCTGACGTATGGCATGCTGTCTCCTTATGTTGACGTTTTTTGGGTGGTTTTATCACTGACTTTAGGGATTAAGATGAACAATTACTAAATCAGGTTCGGCTGCCCTCACCTTCAGGTCAGAAACTCCTTGTCCGTGTCCACACCTAGAGTTATACTGGCCCCAATTATACCGAAGCCGGAGTGAAATGGAACATAAATTCCGCTCTGGTATTTGAGTATAACCGGCGTATGTCAGCTGCGCCCAGCATCCATTTTGCAATCTAAAAAAACAAGGAGCCCAACTATGATTTACCAGCTTCGCACCTACACTGTCAACAAGGGAATGATGGACGACTGGGTTAACCTTTTCAACGACAAATTGGTTGGCATTATGGCCGACAACGGCATCAAGGTTGAGGATGCCTGGGTCAACCTGGACAAGAACCAATTCATCTGGATTCGTTCCTTTGCCAGCCCCGAAGACGTGACCGCCAAAGAAGCTGCTTTCTACGGCTCCGCCGACTGGAACGCAGTGATGGATCACGCCCGCACCCACTTGGCCCGCATTGAGGTAGAGCCCATGGAGTCGGTACTGAAAGTGCCCGCCTCCCGCTGAGCGATTAGACCGCTAACGATCACCCAGAATTACTGATTCGCTATCCGTTTGCCCTGAGCTTGTCAAAGGGTGCTGCAGAGTAGAGATGGTTCGATAGGCTCACCACGAACGGGTAGGGTCTATAAAATGATTCACCAAGAGTTTGTCGAAGGGTCTTAGGCACGATTGATCGGCCCTTAGGCTCGCCACAATCGGTGTTGGATGGAATTAACAGCAATTCCAGACCATATAAACACGCCTGAAACCCTCGTAAATATACGGTTTCTGCCCGGCACAAGGGGAGGTCGGTAAATTGTCTGTAAAACTGGGAATGGCTATAGTCAGCACCAACATCCAGGAGTACATCCAACAGGTGTGCATGCTGGACCAAGCTGGCGTGGCCATGATCGGCAGTGGCGATTCCCAAGCCCTGTACCACGAGCAGTTGATCCGCACCGCCTTGGCCGCAGAGCACACGGTCAACGCCCGAGTGGGCACCTGGATTACCAACCCCATCACTCGCCACCCAGCGGTGACCGCAGCGGCCATCGCTACAGTTGACGACATTGCGCCGGGCCGGGCTTTCTTGGGCGTGGGCACGGGAGACTCGACGGTCTACAACGCCAACCTCCGGCCAGCCAGCCTGGCTACCCTCGAGAGGTTCATTCACACCATTCGGGAATTGCACCAAGACGGGGTTTCCCAATGGCGCGGCAAGGAATGTTATCTGGGTTGGCCCAAACGGCGAATACCCATCGGCATGGCTGTCTCCGGTCCTCGAGCAATGCGCATGGCCGGCAGGCTGGCTGATATTGTTTGGGTGTGTTTCGGCATACAAGAAGACCAGATCGCCTTGGCCAAACAGTACCTGGAAGAAGGCGCCAGGGAAGCTGGCCGCCGCCTGGAGGACATCGACATCTGGTGGATGGTGCAGATGAATATCAACGACAGCCGGGAGCAAGCCTTGGAACCCATCAAGGCCGGCCTGGCAACCTCCGGCCACATTACATTCCGCTATGGGTTGGAAGGAAAGGCGGTGCCAGCCCAGTACCAAGAGAACATCGGCGAGTTGGCCCGCCGCTACCAGCCTACCCGCCACTTCGACAACGTCAGTCTGACCGACGAATTGGGTCTGACGGATTACTTGGCGGACCGGTTGGCAATTTTGGGCACTGTTGATGATTGCATCCAGCGGATTAAAGAGCTGGAAGCTTTAGGCGCCAATCAGCTATTCTTCTACACCGCACTTCCGGATAAAGACCGGTTGCTGGCCCACATCGCTAACGACGTGATACCCGCCGTGGGAGCCACAAGCGGGTAACGAGCCTGGAAATGGGACGTCGGACAGGGGCCCGACCCGCGGCCCCTTCTTTAGGCAGTAGTTCCATTCGACAATAGTTCAATTCAACAGTATTCCCATTCGCCAAGAGCCCGATTCAAAAGGAGGCATCGCTTACCCATGGGCATATTGACTGAGGATATGAAACGAGTGGTTAAAGAGAACCGTCTGGGTTTTTACGCAACCGTTTGCCCTGACGGCACGCCCAATCTGTCTCCAAAAGGCACGACCTTCGTCTACGACGACGATCACCTGGCTTTTGTGGATTTGGGCTCACCGGGTACACTGTCCAACTTGGCGCACAACCCATCGATTGAAATAAGCATGGTCGACTTGTTTATGCGCAAGGGTTACCGCTTCAAGGGCACGGCCACGATCGTTACTGCAGGCCCAGAATTTGACAACATACTAAATTCGTACAAAGGCAGCAGTGTCCAGCAGCTAATCAACAAGGTTAAGTCCGCAGTGCTGGTGAAAATAGAGCGGGCATTGCCTCTGGCTTCCCCCGCCTACTTGCCCGGTGTTACCGAAGAAGCCATGCGAAGCCAATGGGAACAGCATTGGGACCAAGTCACTCGAGACTATCACACCCAACCGGCTAAGAGTCCCGGCTAAGAGTCATTGAGCTAAGCGGTTTTTGGTTTTGTGGCGTGTGGGGCCCAAGCCCTCCCTTTTTCGGATTTGTGAGTCCTGGGGCGAAAATCCCTCAACCCCACCCTTTCCGAAGGGGAGCTTTTAAGAGATGATTTTAGAAGTTATTGTCGAGCCGGCGAGGTTTTCTCGGTATAGCCGGATACAAATGTAGGATTAGGCCTAGACAAGGAGGAGCGAAAGCCATGGGCTGGATCAGGCAGGAAGAAGTACCATTTGGCAACGTCATAAAAATCATGTCCATCAACGAAGGCGCAATGAAGGCCGTACAAGCTGTGAATCAGGCGGTGACCTTCGGCTCTTCAGCGCTCACCCGAACCCAAGAGGAGGCTATCGCGACTGCAGTTTCGGTGGTTAACCAGTGCCGCTATTGAACCATGGCCCACGGAGCGTTGCTCCGTCAGCATTCCGACGACGCAGAATTAGCCAGCCATGTGATGCACGATTTTAGCCAAGCCGACTTGGACCCACAGACCAAGGGTATGCTGAAATACGCTGCCAAGCTGACTAAAAACCCAACGTCGATGCAAAATTCCGACGTGGAAGGCTTAAGAGAACTGGGACTCAGCGACGAGCAAATCCTTTCCGTGGTGCTGATCACCTGCAATTTTAATTTCATGACTCGTTTGGCCGACGGCTTGGGCGTGGAGGTCGACGCAGGGAGGCAGGAGGCTGCCGAACGTTGGTTGAAAGGCCCGGTGTTGGCGCAAGATTGGCTGATGAAGGCCAAAGCTTAGAAAATCTTCAGCCCGAAATTTCCCGGTCACGGTTTGCCATCACAACTCGGGCGTGAGCGTCACTTTGGTATACTCAATTGGTCGCTGATGGTCGCTGATGGTCGCTTAGAGAGTAGAGTCGGCGATAGTTCCAGAGGCGGCCAAGCGAGTATAAATCGTTTGACGTAAGGGCCTTGTCCAAAATAATGGAGCGTCCTCCTTTTGGGGCGTTCCTGTTAGACATGAGTTCTACCGACCTTCAGCGACCGTTGGCCCTGTTCTAGGCTACCCGCCCCACCGAGGTGGACACCTAGAAACTCGGACGGAAACCCCGATTCTCCCCAAGCCGTCGTTTTCTTAACGTCGATTATCGAAGTAACAGTTGGTTATTGAAACGTATACTATTATACCGTATAAGACTGGAATACGTCTGCTTGCCGTAGCGCGAAACCCGGCCAATGGCTTTCCGGCCAGACCTCTAGCTACTGAGCTTCGAGAGAGGCATGGCTACCAAACTCTCAGCGAGAAATCAGTCAACCGGTGCTGTGGCACCTATGCCATCAGGGGAACATCCCGAGTCATTACCAGAGAATTCAAAACGGAGGTGTCCGTAAAGGTGAGAGAGGTGTCCCAGCGCGAATGGCCCAAGCGCCTTCGAGATTTATGCAGTCGAGGTGACCATTCTTTTTTATGGGAGCCCGGATTGAAAGACTTTGTGACCGTGGTAGTGAAGGATGATGGAGTCAATCAAAATGGGACGTCGATGACATTAGAACTCCGGACTTGCTTTATCTGCCAGAAAGACATAAAAAGGCGCGGGCTATCTTTGCACTTCGATTAGTTTGATCTTTAAAAGAATCTAGCTCCCAAAATATTTCCGAGGCCTTCGTTTCCCTCACCGGAGTTGCCCAACGACATTTGATGGATTTAAACCTGTCGCCTGAGCTATGGCTGACAACGCCCCCTAAGACGCCGCAGAAGCTCGATATCTGCGGAATATGGGCTTTGTAAGCCAACCCAGTGGGCTTATTAAATTGTTTTCGCCGCCGGGTTTCTCACTAATCTAACTGTGGGCGAATGTGTGGCTTATCTGGTGAAGGTGGATTCCCATTAGCCCGGCCTGCTCACCACGTTTCTGGACGATCTGGCGTAAGCCAAAATTGGTCACCCAGCCACTAACTCCCATCCAAAGCCGGATATGACCCACATAGCCGACGTCTTGGGTGTGGAGGTTGACGCACATGAGCAGCAATCCGGCGAACGCGGGCTGAAAGGACCGGTATCGGCGCAAGACTGGCTGATGAAGACCAAAGCTTAGAAAATCTTTAGCTCAAAATTTCCCAGTCTCAGTTTGTCATCCCAACTTGGGTCTTGAGCAGCACTTTGCTATACTAATTTGGTCGCTCAAGGAGTAAAATTGGCAACAGTTCCGGAGGCTTTCAAGCGGGCGTAACTCAGTGGTAGAGTGTTTGCTTCCCAAGCAAAAAGCCGGGGGTTCGAATCCCCCCGCCCGCTCCAATTTCTGTGCCTGTGAAGTCTGTATCGAGGCTTTTATCGTTAACACTCTCCCCTTTTGTGTTAACAAAAGTGTTAACAACTCCCACATATCGCTGGTATAAATCCTCCCTCCAAGGCCGCTTCCCGTTCAACATGTAGGAGAGATATGCGGGCGAAATATCCAATTCGCTTGCGATGTGCCTGAGTGACCGTTTAAGCGTTGCCATGGTCACCTCCGGTTTGATTTACACTAGTAAAATATGGATTGTACAAACTTGGAATTGAAGGACAAGACGCTGTCCTGCAGTCAATGGCGGGTGTCCGGAACATCAAAGATTTCTTGAGCGAATTCGATCTGGATGATTTAGTCAATCGAAAGGTTTTGGTGCAAGCGGGGGGCGAATACCAATTGCGGGCACAGAGTATTGAACCGTTGATCGCCTTAATGGAGGAGCACGGTAAGAAGAAACTGGAGTATCCGCCCAGAAAATGGTTTTTGACTCAGGACCGTCAGTTCGCCAACCCATGCTCCACCGAGCACAAGAATGGTCACGTGACACAATTATCGAAACCTGGCGATCTTTGAGATGTCCAAGACATCGTTAATCAAACCTAACAGGTGTTTGCCAGCACCATTGATGCGCTCCAAGTCGGGGCCGAAGTCGTCGTCCTCCCGTTCGGCGGCTTCCTCCTGGAGCATCTTGCGCTGTAGCCTATGATGGCGTTTAGCGGTGTGCGCAGTTCGTGGCTCATGTTGGCCAGGAACTTGCTCTTGGTGCGGTTGGCTTCCTCGGCATCTTCCCTTGCTTGCTGAGTTTCGTCGATGAACCGGGCATTGCCGATGGCCACGGCGGCGCTGTCGGCCAAAGTCTGAAGGAGCCGCACCTCCGCGTCGGTGAAATCTCGGGTTTCTTGATAGATAACGTTAAGAACGCCGTAAGGCTCGCCCACTCCCGGTTTTCCAGTATACCGTTCAAGCAGCACCGGCGCCACGTTGTGGGTTTTAGCCAACAGTAGTGAACCATTAGCCTGGTCGAATCTCAGAATGGAGGAACCCTGACTCCCCAGCATCTCAGTCGCCTTTGCGGTAATGAGGTCCAGCACGCTGTCCATGTCCAGGCTGGTCGCTAGTTGCGTGGTGACCTCGTAAAGCTGTGTTGCTTCCCGCTCCCGGGTTTCGGCTTCGTTCAGGAGTCGGGCTTTTTCAAGAGCCAGCGACGCCTGGTCAGCGAAGGCAGTCAAGAGTGAGACCTCGTCCTCGGTATAGCGGCGTTTCCGGGTATCAACCACGTTTAGTACGCCTATTGAAGTATCGTTGGCCAAGAGGGGAATCAGCACTGCACTGTGGAGACCGTATTTCAACAAACTGGTTCGCCTGGCGTCAACGATCAACTCATGATTTCGAGTGTCTTCTATTACAAGGGGCTTTCGGGTGGCCATGGCATGGCCCTGGGCGCTGGTCCTTTCCTCTACTTTGAAACCAGGATTTAATAAGGCGGCATCGGCTAGGAAGTTTTCCACCGAAGCAGTTGCCACACTAGATATCAGAACTTCTCCTTCCAAAAGCCGCACCCAAGCTCCGTGAGCACCAAGGAGCAGAGTTGCGTCATTCACGATCAGGTCTAACACCTCGTCCGTGTTGTGAACACCAGCCAGCTTGTTGGAAACTTGGTAGAGGGCATCCGAGCGCTCCCGCTCCCGTTCCGCCTCGTTCAAAAGCCGCGCTTTTTCCAAAGCCAACGACGCCTGGTCGGCGAAGGCAGTCAGGAGGGAAACTTCGTCGTCGGTGAAGCGACGTACGCGGTTGTCAAAAACGGCGAGTACGCCTATGGACCGGTCGTTGGCGAGCAGAGGAACTGCGGCAGAACCGTGAAAACCGTGCTTCTGCACGATTATGCGCTGTGCGGGAGCTACCAAATCCTCTTCTGTCATAGCCAGCCGCTTGGAGACCTGGTGAGGGCTCGGAATCTGTTGGCTGCATTATGACATGAATCAGTACGGCAACGCACACTTCCGCCGACAAATTACACAACGGCATACCCTTCTTCCAGCAAACGGATAGACGCTCCAGTCGCACGTAGGAGCCGGGCAGCCTCGTTGACTATCAATTCCAGTACTTCGTCGGTGTCGTGAGCACGGGAGAAGGACCGCGCAGAGACTGAAAAGGAACGCTCCGACGCCCTCTACCAGATTTCCAACTAACTGGCCAGCGCCCACGCGGCGCTTTCAGCAAGCCAGGTTTAGTTAATCAAAAGTTTCGCGGGCGATACCCACTCGGGGAATTATGGTCAGAAAACGGGGCCTGTTTACCACGGTTAACTCGGGAAGAAGATTCCGTAATGAGGTCACCGAGGCTCTAGCCAACTTTGTTGCCGTCCTCTCCGAAGCTCAACCGGTCGAGGGATCTTTACACCACACTGTGCGGAAACCTGGGCATCGACCTGGAATACCCGGAGTTCCTGGGCATCTGGGTCCGGCCTTTGCGGGCCAATGAGGACATCCTGCCGTTGATAGAGCGGTTGAAGGGCAATCACAAGCTGGTGCTGGGGTCTAATACGGAAGAGATTCACCACACTTACTGCAAGCAGAACGTTGATGCGTTGGCGCATTTTGAGGAAAGCTTTTTATCCTTCCAGATTGGGTTGCTAAAGCCCGACCCCCAGTTTTTCCTGCATATTTTGAATAAATTGAGTGCTGCGCCCAGCGAATGCGTGTTCATAGACGACACTCCGGAGAACGTGGAATCTGCCCGCAGTATCGGCATAACCAGCTTGCACTTCACAAACAACGACAATTTGCAAAATAGTCTCACCGCCATACTATGACCATAATTAGACCAACCCCAATTCGCCACCCTCGGAGGTTTTGCCGGTGATGCTGGAACACATGGGATTTCGTTGGGGCTATGTATTCTTGCGGGCCGCCTCACACCTAAACTCGGATAGTCTTGATGAGTTGATGCGCCAAGCGGTGGAAATGTTCCTGGCGAGGGAAGAAGAGCGGCAGGTCAAAGGTGGCGATTATGAAGGCAGGCTACGCACCGAAATGCGCTACGAAGTAATCGGTTCGTTGGGTGGCCAGCGGTTCGACGCTGAGTTGGAAACAACCTATGGTCAGGACAGTTCCACTTTCCTGGTCAGCGAGCAAACCCAGGGTATGGGCTCGGTCATCTCCCGAAACTGACCCTAACTGGACCCACTGGCTAGCCCGCCTTTGGCTACCCCGTTGCCACTGGTAAGCGGATCATGAAGATCGCCCCGGATTTGTGGTCTGGCGCTTCCCCTTCCACCCAGCTTTGGAAGTCGATCTTGCCTCCATGGGCTTCAATAAATTTTTCGCTACTGCCAAGCCCAGACCGGTACCGCGTTCCTTTCCGTGAGACACAAATGGTTCGAAGATTTTCGGCCTCATCTCTGCGGGGATGCCGGAGCCGGTGTCCTCTACTTCTATTTCCCAGCAGCCCTCACCCTCTTTGGAACTGAGCGCGGTACTGACCGCCAAAGTGCCTCCATCGGGCATTGCGTCAATTGCGTTGGCTATGACATTGCTCGCTGCCCTTAGCAACCGCTTGGGATCAATACTTACAGTCCCTTGATAATCGAAGCGCGTGTCCAATCGGATGTTTGCTGAATTTCCGTAAATTCCTGGGGCCGAGAGGTTTCCCAGCACCGATACGACCAGGCTATCCAACCAGTCACCGAGTCTTACTTCCCTGGGGTCAAAGCTGACAGTACCCATGGAGTAGTCTAAAAGCCGCGGATTACCGCCATTGGCTGCTTCAAGTCGTGGATTATCGTCGACGCCATCCGGCCTACCACGGAAAGTTGTTCCGACTGGACTGTCCGCTCGAAGAGCCTGGAATTTTCGATGGCCACGGCGGCTTGAGTAGCCACGACTTCCAGCAATGCGGCGTCCTCTTGGGTAAAAAAAGCCGCAAAACAGGCCGCATCCTTTTTGTTAATGACCTCCAACACTCCCAAGAGTTCGCCTCTTCTAAGTATGGGCGTAGCCAGAACCGTTTTGGTAGTGAAGCCCGTTTGCCGGTCTATGGCCGGCTCGAAGCGGGGGTCTTTGGCGACATCGTCTACACGCAGCGTTTTGTTGGTAGCAGCGGCTTCGCCCAAAATACCTTGGCCGATCTCCAACACCCCACATCCGCACCGCCCGAGGCAAACTCTATGTGCAACCGCCGGTCGGACGGCTTAAAAATAGCTATGCAACTAGCCTCGGCGCCCACTGCTGCCTCCGCTTCCCGCATGATCAGGTCTAGAAACTTTTCGGAGTCATAGATACTGGCTACGAACTTGTTGACCTGATGGAAGGTCTGGACGTGCAGCCTTAGCAGTGCAAGCTCCCTGTTTTCTTCCTGGGTCATTTTACCGCTGTCGAGCATGATGCGGGGAACTGCCTCCGGAAGCCTGGGTGGTGCTGGCCGATTCAAGACACACGTGGTAATTACTTCCGTCCAATCACCTATTACTACACTACAGGCCGGTGTGCTTATAGGCCAGCGTTCAGGAGTGGAAGTAAGTTTTTCGAGACTAACCCCAAGCATAGCGCATAGCAATGTGGCTGGCAGTGAGACTTCTTCACCCGTCACACCAACGTGTGCCTATGTCCATGCGCTCTCACGGCTAGGGCGTCGCTAGGGTCAAGACGTTGGAAAGAGTCTCATCTGGCGAGCACCCTATTATCATTTCCCCATTATCATTTGGCGCCGTAACCGGTTGCTGAGGATTGCCTTGTATGGTAAATTGGCGAGAATACACATTCAGGTCAGGATAGCCAAGGAGCGATTAATGGCATACGTGACCCCCAGGGAGGGTGAAACTCCCGAAAGCCTGGTAAACCGCTTTCGAGCCTCGGTACAGCACTCAGGAATACTGCGTGAACTAAAAGACCGCAGGTTTTTCCGGACCAAGGCCCAGAAGGAAAGGCTAGCCGCCCAGCGAGCAGCCCGGCGACGTCGCCGCCAGAACCGGCGGTAAGCCCCTAACTTATCCAGGCGATTATCCTCGGTGCCAAACGTCGTTCTAAATGACCGGCGTCCCTAGGGGACGGCGGGCTATGTTTTCCCTGTATTGCTCGTGGTTGCCCCGGTTTTAGGTACAATCCAGGCCGGACCGCCCGGAGTTTATCCCTTTCGCAATGGAGACACTTCGTTGATATCTTGCGTTTTCCCTGCCACCGTCATTGTCTAAACGTATATACAGGATTTGACCAATGGCAGTACACGCTCTTTAGCCCCTTTCCTATTCCCTCCCCATTACCAACTCAACTAGCTTGACGGCGTCCAACTCCTCATCAAGCCCATGGATAAAGTCTATCGTCCGTTCCACGTTAAGCTCTGAAATAGTGGCTGCGGCGTGAGCTGCGCAATCCCGGAACTTGGCCTCGAGTTGGGCAAATGTTAGAGGTTTCTCCGGTGACCCCGAGGGTGTGGTTGCGGTCCGTTTCGCCGACCGGCCATCAGCCCTCGCGACTTCTAACGACATTCCACTCCCTATCGATTCGGACTGGGGTTCGCCCGTGATGGATTCCGCCAAGGCCAAAACCTGGGGGTTGTCCATGACTGTGACCTCGCCGATGCCTAATTTGCCCAAACACAGGGATGCGGAGATGAGATAAGGCAAGCTAAACTGGGCCTCAACCTGGGTCTCGGGCCGCGCTTTTGTCGATCCTGGCTTTGATTCCGGCGAAAACTGGGCCATGTAGGTAGCTTGATTCAATTCTAACTTGGCCCAAATCGGTTTGATTTTTTCTAATTCCAAGTCGTGATGCAGTGCAATGGCGGCATCAATCAATGCGTGAGTTGGTCGACCGCACGGGTAGGGTTTGAAGCTCAGCTCTACTCCTCGGAACACACTGCCTAAGTCTTGATCTATGGCCGAAAGGTCGTGGCCTTCCGGTGCATACATGGGGAAAAAACCGTACTGCCCGGTAAACACGTCCTTGGCTCCGGTGAACCCTTCTTTGCCTAAGATTGCTGCCAGGACGCCAGCGTGAGCCGCTTGGCCCGCCTGCAACCGCTTGGTGAGTGCCCCGTCAACGATACATTGGCGGTTTCCCGCCGCTTGGCTGTAGGCGATTCCGAAGGCGTTAACAAGTTGCTCCACACTCAGGTTCAGGAGTTTTCCGGCAGCGGCGGTCGCGCCAAATACGCCAAAGGCAGCGGTACGATGCCATCCCCGATCCACCGGCGCCGCCAAGGCCAAGCGGCAAGAAACATCCAGACCCAAGGACACGGCCAGCAAAAAAGCCTTGCCTGACACTTTCCCCACTGCTTCAACCGTGGCTGGATGCTCAACCCTAGCCGGAAATTCAGCCGTGCCCGGGGGTTCGGTCTTGGCAAGGGATTCGGCTATGGCCAGGCTAGCCGCCAGCACCGAGGTTCCGGGGTGGATGTGACCGGCCCGGTCGAATGTATCGTCGAAGTCCAGAGCGTGGCCCATGGCCCCGTTAACCATAGCCGCCTGAGGCGCCGGCACATCGCCTCCCAAAACCAGCAGGCTGCCTTCTGGCGAGCCACCCCACTTACGAGCCAGGTTGGCGAGGGTTCCTATCCCCGGAGCGCCGCTTCCCGCCACCGCTACGCCCAATGTGTCCAGAATATCCCGCTTGGCGGCCACCACGGCGTCTTCCGGCAATTGCTCATACCCGGTATTCCGGATGTGGCGGGCCAAAGTCAAAGCGGGGTCTATAGACATGCTAACCTACACTTCGATCTTCATAAGTTCTTAGGCATATACCAAATCGCCTTAGATCATATCGCCGTCCTGGTCCCTCTGCCATCAGAACCTTACCGTACTCAGGGCAATCGTGTCTAATTGTTCGTATTTGGAGTAAATCGTACCTTGAGCATGGAGTCTACTCCTAGGTTAAGACGCTATTGGGTAGTGCATCAGCTTGAAATTGAATGCGAAGGTTAGCCTCCTATTATTTTTTTGACGCAACCTTGTGGTAGGTCTACTATCGATATGTGCGAAAACCGATTAGTATTCTTACCCTCCTGTGTGGCAGTGGACTTACGGCGCTGGCATTCCTCATATTTGGTCTGCCCGGACATATGGACGATGGCCAATGGTGGGTTCGTCAATTGTCCTCCTTGGATAGAGGAACGGCTATGTCAATAGCCTTTCTGACTATAGGGTTGATGCTGTTGATTGTCGCTCCAATAACATGGTTTTCAGACCGGTGGCGTACTCCAGCCGTAAATTGGTGGCGACGCATTCGCCATGCGCAGCTAACCGCTCTGCCCGTATTAAACCATCCCAACAACGACTTGGAGCGCTTTAGGGAGTGCCTGCCACAGGTTGAGCTATGTCAAAAACTAGTTGGTCCATGTGCCAGTCCACTTGGCGGCTTAAACATGGGGATCATGCAGTTGCACTACTTGTCTACAGGGGACACCACAATGATCAAGTTGATTAGAGAGCTTGAGTATTTGACTCGGAGTCTAAAACAACTAGGAATACGGTACCCTAGCGTCTACGGAGGCAACGATGAGTCGGATAGTGACTTTCGCGTCAGAATGCAAATATGGAATATGCACCTAGCGGAGTTAGCAGTGATGATTTCACACGATGACCTTATGCAGGCTAGACAGCTTGAGCCACTTAATCCAACTAAGCCACCAACTTCTGATAAGTCAAATGCTCTGTGACCCTGTGTCAAGTATACAATCACCTATATCTTGTCAAGCCTGCTGTAGTGTATAGTCCATGTCCACCCTAAAGTGGTATAGACAGGCGAAACTTTGGCATTAAGGAGGCTGACAATGCCGAGAGGACCAAACGGGGAGAAACGACCTCGCGACACGGTGGGCTGCGCCGTCCACGTGATGAAGATAGCCACCGGGGAGATCGAGGAGGACCTACCGAAGAACCGGGAGGGCAAGGTCAACGGCGGCAAGGCGCGGGTTGAGAGCATGACACCGGAGGACCGCTCGGAGTTGGCGAAGAAGGCGGCGGCGGCCCGGTGGTGGACCTAGCATGGGCCTATTTAACGTCAAAGTCAGTGTGGGTGGAGTTGGAAAGTACCATGAGCGCATCGAAGCAATTGATGTGCTCGTGGACACTGGCGCTGTCCATTCGCTTCTGCCAGAGTCGCTCCTAAACCACCTAGCCATAGAAAAAGAGTGGTCCCAGGAATTCGTCTTGGCAGATGATACTAAGGTACAATATCCCGTTGGGCACGCCATGTTCTACATCAACGGCGAAGAACGCCGGTGCCCGGCGGTTTTTGCTCCCCAAGAGAGTTATCTGCTAGGTGCAACTACGCTAGAGAACTTCTCTCTTAGCGTAGACCTGGTGAACCAGGAGCTTATTAAGGTCAGCCCTCACGTTAGATTGGTTTAGCTCCGCTCTGGGCAGTGTCCTAATTTGACAGGGCGGCCCTGCCATAGGGCCGCCCGAGCCTACGCCGATTTAGCTCTTATGCTTCGTCGGGTCAGGCTTGCCGTAGCCCATGCCAGATTCCGGTGTCGGGGGGAATGGTTCCCCCTTAACGACCGTTACCTCTCGGCCCTGGTCGCCACCCCTTGGACCAACTAAGGGATATTGACCAGACTGAGTGGCAATCTCGCCGGGCTTATGTTGTGGTTTAGCCATAATATGGCCTCCACTAAGTTAGCATTGCGCCGAAACAGGCAGTAATCGACCAAACACCATGCTTGACTCCTAGAACACCGGAGGATATCCTCCGGTTTGTATTGCACCAGGGCGTCCCCGTCTCGGCGTGGGAACCCAAAAGAAAATCCCGCCTCAAAATGACGGCGGGATTTTTGACAAAGTTCCCTTAAGTAGGTTACAATAAGGTTTGAAATTTACACCCCGCCGCAACCCCGCCATCGCAGGTGCATCAACACCTGCGATTGTTTATTTTAACAGATTCAGTATTTAAGTTCTACTGCGTCGTGTTTGCTGACTCTATCAGGTCGTAGCCAACCATTCTTCACCAAGCACCTGTAGCCAGCCCCGGATGTTCGCTCCGGGGCTTTTTCGTGCCTGGAATCCTTGACTTATGCTGGTAATATGATATACTTTGAATATGAACAAACTACCGGTTGCCAAGCGGGCTCAGATACTCAACATGCTGGTAGAGGGCTCCTCGATGCGGTCCATAACTCGTGTCATGGGCGTGTCCCTGAACACTGTGACTCGGCTTTTGGTGGAGGCAGGGGAAGCCTGCGCCGACTACCACGACAAAGCCGTTAGAGCCGTTCCGGCCAGCCGGGTTGAGTGTGACGAGATATGGAGCTTCTGCTATGCCAAGGCCAAGAACGTAGACCATGCAACGGCGGCTCCTGGGGGAGCTGGAGACGTTTGGACATGGACGGGCATCGACCGGGACTCCAAGCTGCTAATCTCCTGGACCGTCAGCCCAGGGCGCGGCTCCGAGTATGCCATTGACCTAATGGACGATCTCCGGTCCCGGCTGGCGAACCGTGTCCAGTTGACTATGGACGGCCACAGGGCGTACCTGGAAGCCGTGGAGGGGGCCTTTGGCGGGGACGTGGACTACGACTAGTGAAGGTCTACGGGCCTGTTTCGGGGCCAGAGGCGCAACGGCGGTACAGCCCGGCGGAGTGCATAGGTGCCACCAAGATGCCGATTGTGGGCCTTCCTGACCCAGCTTCAATCAGCACGTCGATAGTGGAGCGGCACAACCTGACAACCCGCATGTCGATCCGAAGGTTCACCCGGCTGACCAATGCCTTCTCCAAGAAGATTGAGAACCACTGCCACGCTGTGGCTCTCTACGCAGTCTGGTATAATTTCTGTAGGCCTCACAAGACTCTGAAAGGCGATACACCGGCCATGGCTGCGGGTCTGACGGATAGGGAACATAGCCTTGGCTGGATTGTTGGGTTGATCGACGAGCGAGCCCCAGCGCTAGGGCCTCGGGGCCCATACAAGCCCCGAAATTCAAAGTGAGGCATTACCCGCTATTGCCCTGCATTGACAGCCTATATCGGCGCTGGTACATTATATTGGTTGTCAACTGGCGTCAGTTCGGATTCCAGTCGATATTTTTGTACCCAGGAGGGTATTGGTGCCACGTTACGATTACAGATGTATTGAATGCAAATCCGAGTTTGAACTGGTGCAAACTTTCAGCGAGGCTGGCCACGCCGATTGCCCAAAGTGCTCCGAAGCGGGCCAGCGGGTTTTCCACGCTGTGCCGGTCATCTATAAAGGTTCTGGATTTTATACCACCGACTACGGTCGTCCCAAACGGCCTGTGGAAAATGGCTCCAAAGAATCTTCGGAGAGTAAGTCCAGTTCCAGTGACAGCTCTTCAGGCAACAAGGACTCTAAGGCTTCGACCAGCGAGTCTTCGTCCAGCGGTTCTGAAAGCAAGAGCGAGCCTGCCGCAAAAGCCTCCAGCGAGACAAGTACCTCTTCTTAGCGACTGACTTCGTGCTGTCTTGGAATGTTCTCTCTGAGACCAATCCGCCGGTGAGTATCATTCGCCGGTTGGAATTTCGCTCTCCTGAAGTGTTTCCAACAGTGGCGCATCGAGGGCGATAATCCAGAGAGTAGCTGAAGCGTCGCTCCTGATTGACGGCCTCGAGGTAGGTAAAATCGGCTCAGGACTTCTTATCCTTCTGGGCGTTGGAAGGGAAGACGAGGAAAGCGATGCAGAGTACCTAACCGCAAAGATTCTGAACCTCAGAGTTTTCCCTGCGGTTGGGGATAACGATGGCCGTTTCGATTGCTCCGCCTTTGATGTGGGGGCGGAGCTTTTAATTGTCAGCCAGTTCACCCTTTATGCGGACACTCGTAAAGGACGACGCCCCGACTTTAACCAGGCTGCTCCCCCGGAAACTGCGCGGCGTCTCTACAATTTTACAGTAGATCAGTTCCGAGAATCCGGTCTAAAGGTGGCGACGGGGCGGTTCCAAGAGTACATGCAAGTCCTGCTCCAGAACGATGGGCCGGTAACCGTAATCTTGGACAGCGCCGACCGGCAACGCTCCCGCAGAAACTAGCGACAGGTCTAGCGGTGCCATCCCATGCCCTGAAATAACCCCCTCAAATAGGCGATTTGACCACCGTGGGAAGTTGCGTCCCAGGTCACCTGGCCCAGAGCAAGGGCGGCGTTGCGAGGCTCGGCCACCGGTGGGAACACCACCTGCTTCTCCAACTCGGCGGGAGTCGCATTGACCAGGAAGTCCCTGGTTGCCTCTTTCACCACCAGGTAGTACGCCATTTGGACCTCCTTAGCCGGTGGCCTCCATGATGCCACTTGGGCGGCAGTCCAACCCATCTCCGGGTCGTCGCTCATCCCAAATTTTTCATGCCAGCCATCTTTGACCCATAATTGGGGCAGGTCCCTGGCTCTGGTGTGGACCACCATGTCCAACACCCGGCTCATGTGCCAGAGAAGCCAGGCGATAGAGTTGCATTGCTCGAGGGTTGGCGGTTTAACGTCTCTTCATCCATACCCTCAATGGCTGACTCGATCATTTCCCAGTTGCGCTGGTGAGCGGTTAAAAGGGGTTCCATTAGTTCAATTTGGGAAGATGCCAAGCTTTCCTCCTAGCTGCGTCTGGTTTTCCAGTTAGACTGAGTTGTTTCAACTTCGAGTTGATTAACCGGTCCTCCCCCCATCCTAGCCATCACCACTAAGGGAAAAGGGATTGGTCCTCGTTTCACTGTGCGAGTGAGGTCGCATTTAATATCTTCAGGTGGTTGATTGCCAATGGAACTCTAGGTCCAAGCTTAAATCCAAATCCGTCGATAAGTGGGTCAGGAGTCCGTCGGCCAGCCTAATGAATCTCTAGGTGCGGGCTTACGTCCACAGCCACCGCCGAGTGAGTCAGGTCTCCATGGGCCAACTTAGTGAAACTCCAGGTCCAGGCTTATGTCCAAAGCCGCTGATGAGTGGGTCAAGCCTCCAATAGAAATAAGGTCCACACCCGTTTCAGCAACCGCACGGACGGTCTCCATGTTGATGCCCCCGGACGCCTCGACGACCGCTCGACCGTCAATCAACTCCATGGCCTGACGCATCAAGTCGGGGGGCATATTATCCAGCATAATGATGTGGGCGCCGGCTTCCACCGCTTCCCTTGTTTCCTCAAGGGTTTCCACCTCTACTTCCACTTTGATGGTGTGGGAGGCCCGGGACAGCGCGAGCTGAATTATTTCTTTCAAGCTCAGTTCTTGGGAACGCATGGCCTGAATATGATTGTCCTTGATCAGGATACCGTCGGCCAGATTAAACCGGTGGTTATAGCCGCCGCCCATACGCACGGAATACTTGTCCAAGTACCTCATGCCCGGTGCCGTTTTCCGAGTATCCACAATGCGTGAATTGCATCCTTGTATGGCTTTTACGTAGCGATCGGTCTCGCTGGCAATGCCGCTCATGCGCTGCAAAAAATTAAGAGCGATACGCTCCGCTCTTAGAATGCTCCCGGCGGGACCTTCCACCCCGGCAATTTCGTCGCCTGGAGAAAGCGCTGAACCGTCGTCGATTAACGCGCGCAGCTCCAGATCAGCGTCCACCCGCTGAAACACAGCGGCAGCTACGTCAACTCCCGCCAAGACACCGTGGGCTTTGGCCCGAAGCATGCCAACTCCTTTGATTTCGGGAGGGACCAAAGCCTGGGTGGTAGGGTCGTTAAAAGCTTGGTCTTCGGAAAGGGCTGAGTCTATCAGCCGGTGGACTTCCGGTGGCAACTGGCTCACTTTGGTTCCCCTTCTTTTAGCATTTCTTACTTGTAGTGTTTGCTGATGCGGTGATCAGGATGCCCGATAATCCCAATAGCGGGTCACAACTAGGTGGCCCGCTATTGGGATAATATTATATGCTTCTGCCAAGATTCGGATGTTTCAGGAAAGTCCATTCGGAAGTGTGAGCCCCGGCTTTCTTGACGCAGCAATGCCCCTTCCACCATTAGCCGGGCTACCAGCAACATATTTCGCAATTGGTGGGACGCCAGGGCGTGGGCTTCGGGTAAGGTTCGCGACCAGACGTTCAGGATACGGGCCGACAACAGCAAGCGGGAGCCGTTGCGGCTGATGCCCACGTTGCGCCACATTAAATCCTGTAATGCCTCAACGCTGAGTTCAGGCATGTTGCCGCACACCATTTCCCTTGATCGCAACACCTGATAAATATTTTCTGCCTGGTCTTCACTAGCCTGGTCTTCAGTCCGAGGTGGGGCGAGACCCAGGGTTTCATCAACGACCCGGTGGGCAAAAACAACGGTATCCAGCAAAGAGTTGCTGGCCAACCGGTTTGCCCCGTGAACCGCTGCGCAGGCCGACTCGCCACAAGAATACAGACCGCGGATGGTGGTCCGCCCCCAGGTGTCGGTCCGGATACCGCCCATCATATAGTGTGCGGCGGGCGCCACGGGGATTGGGTCTTGAGTGATGTCCAGTCCATGGCTTTGGCAGAAAAGGTCGATGTTGGGGAAGCGGCCACGCACGACTTCATCCGCTATATGGGTAATGTCCAAGTAGACTTGCTCGGCGCCGGCAGCTTCCATCTCGGCGGATATGGCCCTGGAAACCACGTCCCTGGGCGCCAGGTCGGCCATCGCATGGTACTCACTCATGAACGCTTGACCCGCCTGGTTGCGAAGCACCGCCCCTTCCCCCCTCATGGCTTCGGAAAGCAAGGAAGGGTCTGACCCCGGCAGGCGGAAGGCAGTGGGGTGGAACTGGTAGAACTCCATGTCCATGACTTGGGCGCCAGCGCGAAAGGCCAAGGCCACCCCGTCACCGGTGGCCACCGGAGGGTTGGTGGTATAGCGGAACAACTGCCCGGCACCACCGGTGGCTATGACAATGAAATGCCCGGTGAAAGTATCTGCTTGTCGGGAGGCGGAGTTCAGTGTTTCGACACCCGTCACTCGCCCGTCTTCGACCAACAGATTCGTGGCCAGCGTGTACTCTAGAACGGTGATTTTCTTGACAGAGTCAGCGACGCGGTCAGTCAGAGCGAGCTCTATGTAGCGACCTGTGGCGTCCCCGCCAGCATGCAAAATGCGGGCCATGCTATGAGCGCCTTCTCTTCCCAAAGCTACCCGGCCCAATGCTATCCGGCCGAGGTCCGAGCTGTCTTCGGCATCGACTTGAGGGCCATCTTCTGGGGCACTTTCCGTAGCATGGTCAAGGCCCGGCTCCGTGTCGAAGGCTACACCCCAGCGCATCAAATTATTGACGCGTTCCGGCCCGTCGGTGGTCAGAATCTCCACGGCTTTAGGGTCGCACAAGCCTACACCCGCCGACAGCGTGTCTTGGTAATGAAGTTCGGCCGAGTCCCCCGGACCTACTGCGGCGGCAATGCCACCTTGGGCGTAGCGAGTGTTGCAGTCATCGATTTTTCCCTTGGTAATTATCAACACCGTGCCGTGGTCTTGAGCCAGCAAGGCCACGCTGAGGCCAGCGATGCCGCTGCCGATGATTATGTAGTCGTAGTCAGTGTTGAACACGAGCTAAATCCAAGACATCAACATTGGGTACCGCTGCTTCGGTCAAAAGGCCAAATTAATCGAGGCGACATCAAACGAGGCATCACCAATCTCGGCATCACTAATCGAGGCCAGGTTAGTTGGCACTAAAGCCCTAGGGCCAATGTAGTTTGCTAATTGGGCTTCGGGGCTAATTGTACTATGGCGGAGGCTGAGGTCAAAAGGCATAAAAACGGCCCACCGAAAACACAGTGGACCGTATTGTTGCCTATTTCGCTTTTGTCGCCCTGTTCCGATATGAAAACCGAACAGTTAGGATGGACCCGCCAGCAGGCCTCGACGGGGAATTCGTACCAGGACTAGGGCTTGAATTCTTCGGAAACTTTAAAGCGCACCCGGTAAACCGGCTTGGACCAAGGGGATTCCACCGCAGAGGTCGCTCCACGGTCGGGGCCGTTGTCCCAACCGTCCAAGGCTTCCTCGCTTTCCCAGTACGCCACGGCGGTAATGTGGGTGGGGTCGTCCACATCCTCCAGATTAACCCGTGAGATAAACCCTGGGTAAGTTTTCATCTTCATACCGACTGAGTGGAAGGCTTTCTGGACTTCTTCCAGTTTTTCGGGACGGGCGTAGTGGTGTGATACAAACGCAAACATCGCGTTACCTCTCGGCAATTATCTAGTCAGGGGAATTATTCGAGTCACCGGGGATTATTCCAGCCAAAGACAAATGCTTAAACAGTCTCGGCTAACGTAGTGGAGTCCTACCTGAGAGCCAACATCCGTTCCAAGGCCACCTTAGCTTCGACCTGAATCTGCTCCGGCACCGTAATCTGATTGATTACCTTTCCATCCACGAGACCTTCCAGCACCCAACACAAATAAGCAGGATGTATTCGGTACATTGTGGAACAGGGACAGGTAACCGGGTCCAAGCAGAACACAAGCTTATCCGGGTTATTCAGCGCCAAACGGTTGACCAAGCTTACCTCGGTACCCACGGCCCATTGGCTTCCGGCTGGAGCGTTATTAATCATGTTCCGGATGAACTCCGTCGAACCCACAAAATCTGCGGCGTCAACAGCCTCCATGGGACACTCGGGATGGGCGATTACTTTGATGTCGGGATAGCGTTCCCTGGCGGCCTGAATCTGACCTACGGTAAAACGAGTATGCACCGAGCAATGGCCCTTCCAAAGCACAATCTTGGCGTTTATCAACTGCTCTCGGGTGTTCCCCCCCATCTTTTTAAATGGATCCCAAACCACCATCTTGTCCAACGGAATGCCCAGCTTCAATGCGGTGTTGCGGCCCAAATGCTGATCGGGCAGGAATAATATTCGGTCCGATTGCTGAAATCCCCATTCGATGACCGCACCAGCGTTGGAAGATGTGCAGACCGCACCGTTGTTCCGGCCACACAGCGCTTTGATTCCCGCAATGGAGTTCATGTAGGTGATTGGAGTGATCCCGCCATCATTCCCCAGCACGTCTTGCAGGTCTTCCCAGGCATCGTCCACATCATCCATAGGGGCCATATCGGCCATGGAGCAACCAGCGGTGATGTTGGGCAAAATTACTTTCTGATGGGGTTCGCAGAGAATGCAAGCAGTCTCGGCCATGAAATGGACACCGCAAAAAATGATGCAATTGGCTTCGGGCAAGGACGCAGCTTCCTGAGACAGTAAAAAGGAGTCGCCTTGGAAGTCGGTGTACTTTATGATCTCTTCCCGTTGGTAGTGGTGTCCCAAGATGGTCACGGATTTGCCAAGAGTTTTTTTGGCGTCATTAATCCGCTGGTCCAACTCCTCAACTGCGCAATTCAAATATTGGGCAGGGATGGGTTGCCAGCGCACATTTACCGTTTGCTCTTCGGCCAGGGTCAGAGCAGGCAACTGGTCTTCAGTCCGGCAGAACGCTGCGTGCTCTATTTCAGTCAACGGGATTTTTGGTGTACGAGTGCTCGTAGCCACTTTTCCTTTCCTCTAGGTGCTTTCCTGTGGTGTTAGGTTGGAGTTAGTCCACTATTTCAAATTACCGCTAAAGTCCGGCTAAAGTCCCCTGAAGTGACCAAGGACTTGAACGGGTGATTTCTACTTTAACCAACTTCCCTGAGTAGTCGGCTTGGTCCTCGAAATAGACCAGCTTGTTGGTTCTGGTCCTGCCCTGCCACTTGCCCCGAAGTTGGCCTTCAACTAAGATCTCTCGCTCCTGACCAACCAGTTGTGCGTTAATTTCGGTTAAAATTCTCTCCTGCAATTGTTCCAGTCCCACCCTTCGCTCGGTCTTTTCCTCGGCGGTAATATCATCGGCCATCGACCGGTGGGCAACTGTCCCAGGACGTGTAGAGTAGGACGCTATGTGTACCTTATCAAACCTAACTTGGGCCACCAAGTCCAACGAATGCTGGTATTCCTCTCCCGTTTCGCCGGGGAATCCAACGATAACGTCGGTACTCAGCGAAGCATGGGGTAAAACCTTCATAATTCTGCCAATCACATCCAGGTATTCGCCGGACGAATAAGGTCGGCGCATTCTGCTTAATACTTGGTCGTCGCCGGATTGCACGGGCAGGTTAATGTGCTCGCATACCTTTGGTAGGCTGGCGACGGCTTCAATAATACTGTCGCTCATGAACGAGGGGTGGGATGTGAGGAAGCGGATTCGCTCAAGACCGTCAATACCGTTTAGCCGTGTCAGCAAATCAGCTAAGTCCGGCTTGTCCGGCAAGTCGTGACCATAAGCGTCCACCGTTTGCCCCAGCAATGTAACCTCTTTGACGCCCCTTGCCGAGAGCAACTCGACCTCCCGCACCACTTCATCCACCGGACGGCTTACTTGACGACCACGTCGATAGGGAATTATGCAGAAGGTGCACATCAGGTCGCAGCCATGGATGATCGGAACGTAGCAGGTATGTCCGGGATGATTGGGCGTAAGGGTTTCCAGACAACCTTCCCAGTCCAGGTCCAAGCGCTGGCCCACCAAGTCCAATAGCGGGCCGAATTGCTGCGGACGCATAAACACGTCCACGTGGGGAAACCTACGATGTAGTTGGCTGGTATCCGGACCGACCATGCAGCCCATCAGGGCAAACACTTGATCCGGATTTTTCTTCTTGATAGGCTGCCAGGAGGTCAGAGTGCCCACCACTTTTTCTTCGGCACTCTCCCTGACCACGCAGGAATTGAGAACTACCACATCAGCGTCGTCTGGCCGGTTGACCGGGGTCAAGCCCAACTGCTCCAGCGCGCTACTCAAGCGCTCCGAGTCTGCGGTGTTCATCTGACAACCGATGGTCCAAAGGTGGTAACTGCGCATCTGCTATAAAAGGTCCGGTTGCGTAAGCATTCAGACTACCGCCATTGGGTGGCGGAAGGATGGGCCTAAAGCCGCAATCCCGCCATTAATGGCGAATTCCCTTCTCGGAACAGTCTCGATGCCGAACGTTTGACCTAGCTTCCCCTCTGTCTTCTAAGTCTAGTCTGTCTTCTAAGTCTAGTCTGTCTTCTAAGTCTAGTCTGTCTTCTAAGTCTAGTCTGTCTTCTAAGTCTAGTCTGTCTTCTAAGTCTAGTCTGTCTTCTAAGTCTAGTCTGTCTTCTAAGTCTAGTCTGTCTTCTAAGTCTAGTCTGTCTTCTAAGTCTAGTCTGTCTTCTAAGTCTAGTCTGTCTTCTAAGTCTAGTCTGTCTTCTAAGTCTAGTCTGTCTTCTAAGTCTAGTCTGTCTTCTAAGTCTAGTCTGTCTTCTAAGTCTAGTCTGTCTTCTAAGTCTAGTCTGTCTTCTAAGTCTAGTCTTCTAAGTCTAGTCTGTCTTCTAAGTCTAGTCTGTCTTCTAAGTCTAGTCTAGTCTGTCTTCTAAGTCTAGTCTGTCTTCTAAGTCTAGTCTGTCTTCTAATCTAGTGGTATTGTGGACCGGCTCACGCTGCCCAAGCGAATAAGTCATCAGAGATCAGTGGCGTAACCCCATATGTCGGATGTTAATAAGAGTCTAAAGGAGTCCCCGCTGGGCGAAAAGTTCAATATCAGTGCTTTTGTCCGGTACCGACCCACGAGCCATGGTTAGCTAGTCCTAAGAAGTCTATAGCAAGGTATTTCGGTGCTAACTAATAATTGCCGATCTTTAGTCTTCGGTCGATGCTTGATTCATAAATAGTTTTGTGACCAGATTATAGTCTCCCCGCTCCAACATTTTTCAAGAGACGAGTCCCATTCCACAGCCACACTTGTTGGTTAAAGTCAGAGATTAGTTTTTGTCATCCACCGGACAGATTAGCCAACCGGATTAGCCGGATTAGATTGAAATGTTCCGACGTCAGAGTCAGTTCATTAAATCGGAGCTGGGCGAAAAGTTCAATATCAGTGCTTTTGTCCGGTACCGACCCACGAGCCATGGTTAACCTAAGAAGTTATAGCAAGGTATTTCGGTGCTAACTAATAATTGCCGATCTTTAGTCTTCGGTCGATGCTTGATTCATAAATAGTTTTGTGACCAGATTATGCTCCCCGCTCCAACATTTTTCAAGAGGAGTCCCATTCCACAGCCACACTTGTTGGTTAAAGTCAGAGATTAGTTTTTGTCATCCACCGGACAGATTAGCCAACCGGATTAGCCGGATTAGATTGAAAGTTCCGACGTCAGACGTTCGGAGTTCGGAGCGTTCGGAGCAAACGTTCGGAGCAAACGTTCGGAGCAAACGTTCGGAGCAAACGTTCATGGTAGCGCCTTCGTGTTCTAAAGACATTCTTCATATACAAAAGAAATGCTGACTCCATAATAGGTGGCCCTGCTATCAGCATTGGCTCCATCTACCCTAAGGAGAAGCTTGACGAAAGATACCGAAGACGGTGGTATGATGAGCTAATACACCTATATTCCGCACCGTGATTAGGCGCAAATCAACCTATGTTTTGTTTATGAAATCGCCTTGCTTCACAGCACGCGCAAAATTCACAGGTGGCGGTACCATCACATTAGTTGTAATCAAGAGGGATAATGAGCTGGGTGTTGAGATCAATGCTGAGGACAACGGACCCGGAATTGATGACATTGGATTAGTAATGCAGGACGGATTTAGCACAAATGGCGGCTTAGGCGGCGGCTTGCCCGCTGTGAAGAGGCTGATGGATGAACTCGAGATTGACTCCAAACCAGGTGTGGGCACGAGTATTGTCGCCCGCAAGTGGGCACCTTGCAAGTAGGGGAAATAGGGCAAATAGGCGTCGCTAAGAGCAGTTTCCTGGGCGGTCCTTACTGTGGGGACATGTGCAGTTACTCGCAAAATGGAAACAAGACAATCATATGCATGGTCGATGGTCTAGGGCATGGGCAATTCGCCGAAGAAGCGGGTAACGCCGCTTTAGAATACGTCTACCTCCACCTGTCCGATCCTCTGACTAGCCTGTTTTCGGGCTGTGATTCAGCGATAAGCCACACTAGTATTACAACGTCAGTTCAGGGAGGGATGTGGGGTGATGCCCGCATGGCGGCGCGGCGCTTGGCATGGGAGCGTTTGGCCCGTTCGTTACTGTCCTGCGTATCCTCAAGCCACCGCAGCAACTCGGTTGGCCCGAACCGTTCCCGGGGCAGCATTTCCCGCACCACCCGGTAGACCTGCGGCCTCGTGATCCGGGGCATCTTTTTCCCCCCAAGCCTGTTGCAGGCTCAGCAGAAAAGCTCCGCCCAGCAGGCACAGGGCCACGTGGTGATGCCAGCCAGCCCAGGTGCGGGTCTCGTACTCGTCCAGGCCTACGTCGCTTTTCTCCGTCTCAAACTCCGTTTCTATACGCCAACGGGAGCCTCCCACGTATGCCAGGGTCTCCAACGGGGTATCCTCCGGAGCATTGGACAGGTAGTAGCGGGGTTCGCTGCCGTCCCGGTTCCGGCGGTAGACGGCCCAGTGGATTTCGCCGGGCTTGCGCCTGCTGGTCGGTCGCACCCTCTGGGCGCTGAAAAGGTAGCTGCGTGGCCCCTGGCTTCCCTCGGCCACCGTAATCTCACGCCAGGCCTCCTCCGGCAACTCGTCGCTGCGCTGCTCCATGGTCCGGCGCTGACCGTCTCGCAGCCTGGGTTTGCGGGGACGCCCGAATCCCTGATACTCCGCACTGGTCCAGGCAGGCTCCGGCGGCCACACCGTAAAGCCGGACGGAACGTCCAGCACGTACCACATCCCCAAGGCCGCCAGGCCCTCCCGGAAGGACGGCGACATCCCGAAGGCGTCGTCCGCCGCGACCCATCCAGCCTTCAGGTGGCCCCGCTCCTGCGCCCGCCCCACCATCTCCAAGGCCAACTCCGTCTTGGACC
The DNA here is from genome assembly GCA_963665155.2 of Dehalococcoidia bacterium. Taxonomy (GTDB): domain Bacteria; phylum Chloroflexota; class Dehalococcoidia; order Lucifugimonadales; family UBA3495; genus UBA1141. The sequence goes on from CAXXFI010000001.1 coordinate 114,797, forward strand.
GGTAGCCCTGCCTATCCTCCGGCACACCCGCCGCCTCACACCGGTCTTTGTCCGAGGTCCAACTCTCGGGCAGATACAGCCCCTTGTCCACCAATGCCCGTCCCAACGGGCTGACATAGGCCAGGAACATCCCCGCCTGGCAGTTGGCCACCTTCCCCAGCCTCCCGCAGTACTGCCGGGCCACTCCCACCGACTTCCTCCCCTGCTTGGGAAAGTCGCTGCCGTCCAGCACCCACACCCCTTCCGGATGCTCCAGCCGGGTTCCCAGGTACTCCTGCAGCCGTCCTATAATCACCTCATCGTCCCAGGGAGAATCGGTGAGAAACCGCTGCATCCCTCGGGCTGACCCCGGAACCGTCTCCGACAGGTTCTCAGCGTTGCGCCGCTCCCCAGACTGTACCAGCAGGGCCTGGAGATAATGACCGCTGTGCTCCCGCGTCTCCCGGCGGCCAAACAGCGGCGCGAAGTAAGCGTGAAAATCCCGAAATGACCCGTACACCTGCTCGAAAGCTGCCGCATCCACATCCCCACCTCACCCGCCTATTCCCTCTCCAGCTACACAGTCATCCTATCAAACTAACTGACGTTGTAATACTAGAACTCCGGCCGAAAAGTACCCTGACCTAGGCTGTCCCGATATACTGGGCAAGAGATTTAATAAATGGGTGTGGGAGGTTGAGGATGCTGGGAGTACGGTCGGCGCAACGAGGGCTGCTGGAAGCGGATCACCTGTACCTGGACTATGTGGGCCGGGGCTCCTTCTATGGCTTCCTGGCCTCCCTGCGGGGACAGCTATTTCGAGACGAAGAGTTCGCCGAGCTATATTGCCCAGACAATGGCCGGGATAGCGTGCCCCCAAGTCTGGTGGCCACTGCGCTGTTGTTGCAAGCCTACGACAAAGTCAGCGACGCCGAAGCCAAACAGCGGGCGGATTTTGATATCCGGTGGAAGGTGGCGTTGGGGATTGAGGTGGAGGACCGGCCCTTTGCCAAGAGCACGCTGCAGCTGTTTCGAGCCCAGCTGATCCTCCACGACCGGGTGCGGGCCGTCTTTCAGCGCAGCCTCCAATTCGCCCGGCAGACCGGATACCTGAAAGGACGCCGGATGAAGGTGGCGGTAGACACCACCTACATTCTGGGCCGAGGGGCGGTCAAGGACACCTACAACTTGCTGGCCGACGGCATAGTCCAGGTAGTGCGGGCGCTTTCGGACCTGGATGGGACGCGGCCCGAGGAATGGGCCTTGAGACACGGTCTGGAACTCTACTTTGGCTCCAGTGTGAAGGGAGAGGCAGAGATTGACTGGGACAACCAGAAAGAGCGGCAAGCCTTACTGCAGAAGATAGTAGCCGATGCCGACCTGGTGTTGGAGCTGGCCCGTCAGGTCCAGGGTCAGTTCCCCGAGGAGAGCCCCCAGCGCCAGGGTATAGTGGAAGCGGCGGAGTTGCTGGGGCAACTGTTACTGCAGGATGTGGAACGCCAGGAGGATGGCCCAGCCCTGAAGGATGGGGTAAGCCGGGACCGCATCCCTTCGGTACACGACCCGGAGATGCGCCACGGCCGTAAAAGCAGCAGCAAACGCTTCGACGGACATAAGGCTGCGGTGGTGGTGGATACCGATTCCCAACTGGTGACCGCGGTAGACATCCTGCCCGGCAATGCCGGTGACAACACTGGAGTCCTGGAACTGGTGGAGCAGAGTGAGGAGAACACGGGCATAGCGGTGGAGGAGACTATCGGGGATGCGGCCTATGGGGATGGCGGGACGCGGCAGGCCTTTGCCGATGCTGGTCGGACTCTAATAGCCAAGGTGCCGGGTCGCCCTAATAAGGCCTGCTTCCCCAAGGAGGACTTCCAGATCGACTTGGAGGCAGGAACCTGCACCTGCCCAGCCGGTAATGTTACCCACACCCTGCGGACCTTCGGCACCCGGACCAACCGGTTGGGTCGGACCTACCTGGCCCGGAGTTTCCAATTCGACCCGGCGGTCTGCGGCGTATGCCCCCTGCGGTCCCAGTGCGTGGCGGCGCGGTACGGGGCGGGACGCACCGTAGCCCTGCATCCCCAAGAGGCGCTCTTGCAACAAGCCCGGGACTTCCAGCGGAGTGAGGGCTTTGCTGAATACCGTAGGCTGCGCCAGGCGGCCGAGCATCGCCTGGCGCGGCTGGCGCAACTGGGGGTCCGCCAATCTCGCTACTTCGGCCGAGCCAAGACCCGATTCCAACTACTCATGGCGGCCACGGTGGCCAACCTGACCCTGGTGGCTACCAAGATGGGGATGATATCTCCGGCTCCAGGCTCCTCTCACGATAAACCGGACCAGCAAGCCCCAGGGTCGCCCATCGTTACTACCCAATTCATATTGGCCGCAGCCAACTGGGTCACTCTTAGCCTCAGACTTACAGTCCACTGGTTATCCTCCACGCCATCCCGTCACAGCAGGGCTTTTCAGCCGGGTTTCTAGGGGTGTGGCAATGGGCGTCGTCATAATTGATGCTAAAGCGAGAACCCTGGATTACGCGGGCATTGGGAACATTCGATTGGTTGTGGTGGGCGAGCGCACGTTCGGGCTAAGTTGCAGCCCTGGCATAGTGGGCGCTGGATATCGGCGTCTTTCGCCGGAAACCGTATTCTTTGCCCCCGGCGATTCACTGGTATTGTTCACAGACGGCATCCCCGAAAACGCGCACGTAACAGCGTATCCCCAGAGCACACCGACCGATCCACAGTTAATGGCGGACCGAATACTTCAAGATTGGAGTAGAGTTAGCGACGACGCAGCGGTCCTCGTATTCCGAAGCGGACAAGATTTATTGCACAGGATCCCATACCCTGAACAAATTTCGAAATGCTCAAGGCCCGCGTCGCCAACCCCGATGAGGCATTATTATTCATTGCCGCCGATATTGGCCGCTACCTTGTCCAACTTGCCCAACGTGTCCAACTTGCCCAACGTGCCCAGCGTGTCCAATCGGAAGCCCTCCCGGGGAAATCACCAAGATACACGAAGATGCCCTTCACAGGCTGGCTAGAGTGCGACCGGGTTTAGCCTTGTCGGAGGTCGTCCACCTCATTTCGGCTCCATTTTCGGCTCCATTCATGTAAGTGTCGATGGCCTACGGCATGGCCGCCAGCGCACAGAATCTCGAGGATATAGCGCGATCGAATTGGTTTCAGCAACAGTAAGCAGAAGCCGTTCCCTTCTTGATTTAGTCGCGGTCCTTTAGCAGGTCGAACCAGAGTTGGCCCGGTGACAACCCCAATGTCGAACTTCCTGATATCAACGGGCTAGATTTATGCGTGAGACGTGATGCCCACCGGCAGCAGACTCGCCATCGAAGCCGAAACCACTAACCTGGTATCCAGCGCTCTTCCAGCCTATACTGGAGCGACCCGCAGTGCCAGTCAGGTTCTCTCCAGAAACGACACCGGCCAAGGTATGAAACAAGAGGTGATGGCCCGTGTCTTCGACTCCTTTTGAACCATCAAATACAACAACAAAGGCACCACTCCTGGTATCTTCCGACACCAATCTGAATATGCGCCGTAATCAGGGCCGCGGAGCTAACTATGGATTTCCGGGGATGTACCACTGGAGCGGAAACGGTCCTCTTGGCCGAAGACGAACCTCTCGTGAGAGAACTGTTAGCCCGTGTATTGCGGCGACAGGGTTATTTCGTCCTGGAAGCCCGAGATGGTGAAGAGGCCCTTCGTTTGGGCCGGGAAACACCCCAGGGGGAAATCCATCTTCTGATGACCGACGTTGAAATGCCCAATCTTGGGGGTGCCCAGTTGTCGGAGGAGCTGCGGACCAGCCATCCTGAGATCAACGTGCTGTTTATCTCAGGCTACACTGCGGACATGGTGAGCGAGCAGCTAATATCGGACCACAGAATTTCATCCTTGCAAAAACCATTCCAAATGGAAGAGTTGATCCACAAAGTGCGCTCTTTATTGGACGGCTAATGCCCGCCTACACCCACCGACGTTTATTGAAACCCACGTCATTATAAAACAGCGATTACCAAGTCATGCCAATTGCTTGTGGGAATGCCAATCATATCCGGGGCCCAGGGAAGGTCTACGACCGATGACCGACTAAGGAAGATCAACCTGGAAGGGCAGTTAGTCATGAGATCAGCGCAGAACAGAAACGATCAAGCCAGAATTGTCTTTTTGGGCAGGTTTTCCCAAGACCAGGTTTAAGCTAACCGTATTGTTGGCACGGCAAGGTAATTATTACTTTGTATCCAAAGTTTGGGTAGCCTTTGGTTGGTGTAGACCTTGATTGAAAGAGAGCAGATAAAGGTATGTAGTCATTCAGAAGCGAATGAGATGGTGCTTACGTTTGCTGGAACGTCAAAAATGGGTGGCGGAGGGAATGGGATTCGAACCCATGAACCCGCTTTCGCAGGTTAAGCGCTTAGCAGGCGCCCGCACTAGACCTCTATGCGATCCCTCCGGGGTAGATAGAAGGTGGCTTGCAGGTACATATTATCAAATGGCGATTTCAGCAGCAATACCATAATTTGCAAGGCAGCAATATCCCGATAAGAAAATAAACGCAGTTCAGCGCGCAGACTCGCACTCCAGACCTTTATCGAGGATCGTCACTGAATCACCGTGGAATGATCCTCTTGCAAGCATCAAACTGGCGGTAGGTCGACAAATCAATCAGGTTTCTGAATCCAGCAGGCATTAAACGCTGATTGACTCAAGCAAGATTTCGCAAATCGCCGAGCATGCCAACAAAAAAACGATAAGCATTATCATAATTGAACACATTAACGTATTAAGGCAATGAAGGTTCATTCGTGATGCAAGACGCCATTCGCCGGGCCAATTGGGATTGACAGTCAAAGTCCTCAGACCTATGATTGAAAGTGGCAATCAGACAGGAAAAGTTTCGGAGAGTGGCATCCATGGACGAATTGGACCGCAAGATTATCGCCCTCCTGCAGATGGACGGCCGCGCTTCCAACGCAAAGATAGCAAGAGAAGTTGGAGTGAGCGAAGGCACAGTCCGGCGCAGGCTACGACGGTTGATTCAAGACGATGTGGTGAAAGTAATAGCGGTTCCCAACCTAGAGAAATTGGGGTATGCCACAACGGCCTTGATCGGTCTACAAACCGGCCCCGGCAAATCCGATACCGTGGCAGATGCCATCGCTGGCTTGGAAGAGGCCCACTATGTGGCCATCACGACCGGCGCATATGATGTGTTTATTTGGGCGGGGTTGGAGTCGGCAGAGAGCCTGGGTACCTTCCTTCGGACTAAGATAGGCGTTATAGACGGCGTGCAGCGCACCGAGACGTTCGTAAACCTGGCAATTAAGAAGCGCACCTACGGTTTGGTCTTGTAGCCTCGTTGGCAGCAGCCACTCACCAAGAGTGGCAATTCTGGTTCCAGTCCATCAGGTAACATCAGCTCTCCGTACCATCTCCCCCGGTTAAGATGGCTTAGGCTTTTGGCCAACCGCCATCGCCGGATTACAATCATTAGATGCTGTGCTATAATTTTCTTGGTCTCTTATCGCCATAGTCCGCCATATTCGGTTGACGGCGATTTAAGGTGACAAAATCCACCATGTAATTTTCCAACATTCAATGGTCCAGAGGAGCAGTAAAATATGACCTACATAATTACCGAGCCGTGCGTTGGTGTTAAGGACTCGGCATGCGTCGATGTCTGCCCCGTTGACTGCATTTACACCAGGGACGAAGACGACATGTTCTACATCAGCCCGGACGAGTGCATAGACTGCGCCGCATGCGAGCCGGTGTGCCCCGTTACGGCGATCTTCGCCGAAGACGCCACTCCCCCTCAGTTCGCTCCCTACATCCCGCTGAACTACGATTATTTTAAGAATAACGACCCAGCAGACTTAAAGCGCAAATAGATCATATTCAGGCCCTTGTCTCTGAGGAGGCCCCGAATAGAACCGACTGAAAACCTTTAAAGGGTCAACCCTTTAAAGGTTTTCTAATGTCAGCGGATAGCCCAACTTCATACCTGGCATTACATGAGCCTCAGCTTGAGCCTTAGGTAGCAGACACTAACGGATCTGATTATTCCCGGACAGGGACTACTCGTCTAAACTCACTCTGAACCATTTCAAACCCATCGAGTTACCCGCAGTGCGGGAGGAGGAGCCAAGACCATGAACGTCATCGACTCTACCCCCGAATTCGTCTCCTCGGCCTACGCAAAGATGGAGCGCAACCTGGAAATCGTCCGTAGCCGTCTCAATCGCCCATTAACCCTGGCTGAAAAGGTGTTGCTGGGACACTTGGACGACCCGGCAGGTTCCGAATTGAACCCAGGCGATAGCTACATCATGCTGCGCCCGGACCGCGTCGCCCACCAGGACGTCACCGGTCAGATGGCCATTCTCCAATTCATGCAATCCGGGCGGGACCGGACCGCAGTACCAACCACAGTGCATTGCGACCACTTGATCCAAGCCCGGGTGGGCGCTTCTTCCGACTTGCAGGACGCTCTAAACGAAAGCAATGAAGTGTACAACTTCCTACAATCCGCTTGCCAAAAATACGGCATCGGATTTTGGAAACCAGGGAGCGGCATAATCCACCAAGTCGTATTGGAAAACTATGCCTTTCCCGGCGGTTTGATAATCGGCACCGATTCCCACACTCCCAACGCTGGCGGCCTGGGCATGCTGGCCATTGGCGTGGGTGGGGCCGACGCCGCCGACGTGATGGCCGGGCTAGCCTGGGAGGTTAAGTACCCGACCCTCATCGGAGTGCGCTTGACGGGTGAACTGCAAGGCTGGACTGCACCCAAAGACGTAATAATCCGCCTGGCGGGATTGCTTACCGTGTCTGGAGGCACGAACGCCATCATCGAGTACTTCGGACCCGGCACCAAGTCAATTAGTTGCACCGGCAAAGCCACAGCGACCAATATGGGCGCAGAACTGGGCGCAACCGGTGACATTTTCCCTTACGACGAACGCATGGGCACTTATCTTCGGTCGACCAATCGAAGCGACTTGGCCGAACTGGCGGAAAGACACTTACACCTACTAACCGCCGACCCGGAGGTGGAACAAGACCCCAGTCAGTTCTTCGACCGAATTGTGCAGATCGACCTATCAACCCTGGAGCCCCAGATTACCGGGCCCCACTCGCCCGACCGGGTACGCCCGATTTCGGCCTTGGCCCAAGAAGCCAAGGAGAGCGGCTTCCCGGACAAGATTGAAGTAGCTTTGGTGGGCAGTTGCACAAACTCGTCCTACGAGGACATGAGCAGGTGTGCCGACCTAGCGGCCCAAGCTGCGGCCCACGGCCTTAAAGTTCCTGGTTCGTTCCTGGTCACACCCGGCTCAGAGCAGGTGAGGGCAACCATTGCTCGGGACGGTCAGCAAGCAGCATTGGAAGAAATTGGAGCCACCGTCTTGGCCAACGCCTGCGGACCTTGCATCGGTCAATGGCGAAGGGAAGGCGCCGATAAAGGCGAGCCCAACTCAATCGTTTCGTCCTACAACCGTAACTTCCCCCGGCGCAACGATGGCAACGGCGAGACTTTGAATTTTATTGCCAGTCCCGAAATTGCCTTGGCCTTGGGCTTGGGCGGCAGACTGTCGTTTAACCCTTTAACAGACACTTTGGTGGGCAGCGACGGAAAGGAATTTAAGCTAGAACCACCCAAGCCAGCCCCGGAGGTGCCGGCCTCGGGATTTGATCCGGGAACGTTGGGCTACGTAGCCCCTCCGGAATCCGGGGCCAATGTTGATGTCTCGGTTAATACCAGCAGCAACCGGCTCCAAGTTTTGGAGCCATGGCCCGCATGGGACGGCAATGACTATGAGAATGTCCCGGTTCTGGTTAAGGCCGTGGGCAAGTGCACCACGGACCACATATCACCGGCCGGTCCTTGGCTCCGATTCCGAGGTCACCTGGATAACTTGAGCGACAACATGTTCTTGGGAGCGGTCAACGCTTTCTCCAACGAGCCAGGCACCAGCAAGGACCAACTCTCGGGAGAAGAGACGCTGCCCATTCCCCAAGTAGCCCGGGGATACAAAGCGCAAGGCTTGCGCTGGGTGGCCATCGGTGACGAGAACTACGGCGAAGGCAGCAGCAGGGAGCATGCGGCTATGTCTCCCAGGCTTTTGGGTGCCGCAGCGATTATCACTCGCAGCTTTGCCCGAATACACGAGGCAAATTTGAAAAAGCAAGGACTACTACCCCTAACATTTGAGGATCCAGGGGACTATGACCGGGTGCAAGAAGATGACCGAGTCAGCATTGTGGGCCTTAGCGAACTGGCACCAGGCACTACGGTCCAGTGCATCCTGAAACACGCCGACGGCACCGAGGATACTGTGAACCTCCGGCACACCCTTAACCAGGGACAGATCGAATGGTTCAAGGCGGGGTCGGCCATGAACTTCATGAAGAACCAGGAATCTTCGGGCTAAGAAATAACTTTGGGGATTATGATGCTCGTAGGGGCGGTTCGCGAACCGCCCCTACGTTTTTTGTGGGGCCGATGCTACCTTTCGTTTAACCCAGGTCGTCCAGGCAAGCTTTCAAGGGCTTGGTAAGGCAGGTAAAGATCGGCGTATCCCTCTCGGTATAGGGCCTGGCCTTCGACGACCTCAACGCCTCTACCAAATCAAGAAATCCGCCCGCATCGTCAGCCTCGAAGCCCAAGACAAACTCCTGATCGTCCAATCCGAAGGAATAGGCGGTGCTAATCTTCACTTCGGGGAACTTGTGGCCGATGACGAAGTGCTCGCTCATCAGCGTCTGACGCTCTTCCATGGGCAGTTGGTACCACTCATGGGTCTTGACGAAAGGATAAATAAACAAGAATTTGCGGCCAATTATCCGCATCGTGGCCGTCGTTCCTTCCTGGCCTTCGTGCTTATGGTCGTCCACGTATGGCGACCGGCGGGTCATCGACAAATAAGAATGGGGCGTCTCCAGGTAAGCACCCAGCTCGGTGCGGTTGAGTTGTGCCTGTAGCGCATTGATGCCGTCTAGAGTTGGGCAAATTTCCCAAAGCATGAAATCCACATCTGCCCTTGTCCCCACCAAGCTGTAGCTGCCAATGTCCATGCGGTCGGAAAACTCGGCTACTACTTCGGCAAACTCGGATTTACTGTGTTCCCGATCAGTTGGCGAAAGCCTCCGCCATTCGGGGGACACCTTGTAAAAAGAGTGCTTTACAAAATCCCGCCGTCCTTCCTGCGTCATAGGTCGGTCACTTCCTTTTTAGACTCTCGATTCACGATTCGCGATTTTCTTGCGGTACTTTACTTGTTGGGCACGGTTGCTGGGCACGGTTGTTGGACACGGTCTGCTGGACTCCGCTGTCAGAGATCAAAGGGGACCGTAATCAAGTCCAGCAAACTAATAATAACAAGTAAGTGACTACAGTTCGAGTGGTCTTTTGTAACCGGCGTCCGGTTCATTTCTGCTTGAAATTATTTCGATGAATATAATTAATATACTTATTGATAATGTTAATTTAATATGCTATAATTTATTTATTCTCTTAAGGAATATGTGTCATGGTCAGAGACTGGCAAGAACTCACCAGACTAACCGGAGGCGCAGACATGGTCGTGGAGCAGGTCCGGTTGCCAGACAGCGATATCGCGATATCGGGCAGCTTCGAGCTACCCCCCTTAGCCCGTCTATCGGGAGAAGACCAAGTGTTCATCATGGTCTTCGTTCGCAGCCACGGCTCCATCAAAGAAATGGAAAAGGCTTTCGGCATCAGCTACCCGACGGTTAAGAACCGCCTCAACCGCATCTCCTCCCAACTGGAATTGGTGGAAACGGACCCGGTCCCCGACCACTCGGAAATATTGGCCCAACTCCAACGAGGGGAAATAACGGCGTCGGACGCCATCGGTAGGTTGTCCCAATGATGTGGCCGCCATCGCTGCTGAGAATCCGCATCGGGGACGTCAATCATGGTTTCCGCCTTTGGCTCCCATTGTTCCTGGTCTGGCCGCCAGTGCTGTTAATGTCGCTCTGCCTATTTCCTTTGGTCTTGTTGTTGTCGTTGCTGTTGTGGCCACTGGGTTGAGGGTAAAACAATGTTGCTTTCCGGTCCCTGGTTCTTCCGTATGTTTTGCGCGCTCCGGGGTCTTGTCATTGACGTAAAAAGCGGGACAAGTCAGGTATATATCGCGGTCAAGTAACGGAAACCGGTCCAAAAGCGAAAATCAGCATTAATTCAGCATTAATAAGGCAGGCCCCAGTATGACGGAGAATAGAAAGCAAGTCCTGGATATGTTGGCCCAAGGGAAAATCACCGTGGAAGAAGCCGAGCGGCTACTCTCATTAGTGGACCAGACCACAGGTGCGGATTACGGAACTGCCGAATCCAGAGACGCTCGAAAGCCAGCCCCCAAGTACCTACGGGTGGTGATTGGTGGTGACGACCCTCAGACTGAGCACGTAAACATCGAGGGAACGAACTCCGCGTGCCCATGGGACTGATTCGCGCGGGGGTCAGGTTAGCATCGTTGCTCCCGAACGATGCCACCTCAAAGGTAAATGACAAGCTCAGAGAAAATGGCATCGGCATTGATATCGGGAAGATCAAACCCGAAGACTTGGAAGAGTTAGTCGACCAGTTGAGCGACCTGCAAGTGGATATCCAAGATGGCAAAGAAACGGTGCGGATATACGTCGAGTGACCGGTTGGACGAGGCAACTATAACCAACAAGATTTTGACCGAGTAACTGTTTCAGCGAACAATCGACGACGGAATCCGGCCAACTGCGGATTCCCAGGTGAAAGAAAATGCAGACCCTAACAAAACGGCCAATCCCTCAGCCCGCCCCAGTGGTCACGGCAGAAAGCCTGAAAGTGCGCTTGTCTGCCACCGCGACCATAGCGCCTGTGGCAATCCCAGTCCCACAAGAAGCTGATGTTAGGGAAAGATCAGGGCGTGTAGGCTTACGGTTCTCCGGTCTCGCCTTAAAGATCGCCCGAGGAATATCGTTTGTCTACAACTTATTGGCCGGACCTCCCATGACCGAACGGGACCGGGCCCAGTATTCAGCTACAGTGGCCCAAGTACAGCAGCACCAGGTCATGGCTCACCTATGGAGCAGCAAACCCAACAGAGATATCTAGAACGAAAGTTGTGGTAAATCCGCAGTTTTAGTCTCCACTCTACTCCAAAGCCTGGGCCAAATCGACCACCAAGTCTTCCGGGTTCTCCAGACCGATGGACATACGCAGCAAGCTTTCCGGAGTTCCGGTTTTTTGGTCCTCAGCCACACCCCAATTCTCAACGGATTCCCGGTGTTCGATCAAGCTGCTGGTGCCTCCCAGGCTGGTTGCCCTAGTGAACAAACCGACCTTCGCCGCCATTCTCATGGCCCCTACTTTCCCGCCCTTTACTTCCACCGAGACCATGCCGCCGAATCGAGACATCTGCCGAGAGGCAATCTCGTGGCCGGGATGCTCCTTCAAACCCGGGTGGTGCACCGCCTCCACACCGGCATGTCCTCGCAGAAACTCGGCCACTACCGCTGCGTTTTCCGAGTGACCGCGCATGCGGTAAGGCAGAGTCCGGATGCCCCTCAGGACCAGCCAACAATCGAAGGCAGACGGTACTGCTCCTCCCGTGTTCTGGATCATCCGAATTTTCTGGAATAGGCTATCGTCTTCTTTCGTCACTACAGCACCGCCCGTGACATCGCTGTGACCGCCAAGATACTTGGTGGTGGCGTGTACAACCAAGTCTGCGCCCAACTCCAAGGGCCGCTGAAGTGCCGGGGTAGCCCAGGTGTTGTCGCAGACGCAGACGGCTCCAACCCGGCGGGCAACGCCCGCAACCTCCTTGATGTCCGTGACTTTCAGCAAGGGGTTGGAAGGCGTCTCGGCCCATATCAGCTTAGTGTTGGGCCGCACCGCCTCTTCTACTTGAGCTAAGTCAGTCATATCCACGAAGGTCGCTTCCAGACCCCACCGCTCGAAGATGTCCACCAATATTCGGGAGGTGCCGTGATAAACGTCGTTGGGCGCTATGACGTGGTCGGCAGGCGACAATGCCTGGAAAACCGCCATGGTGGCGGCAGACCCGGAAGCGAAGGCTGCGCAATCCGCGCCAGCTTCCAGGGCCGTCAGACATTCTTCCAAAGCGCTCCTGTTGGGGTTGCCGACTCGTGCGTACACATAACCTCTGGGATAGGAGCCGTCCTCGTCCCGCTCAAAGGTGCTGGACGGATGTATCGGCGGCGTTACCGCACCGGTGCCCGAGTCTACCCCATGCCCGGCGTGAACCGCCAGAGTTTCGAATTTCATCTGAGACCTCCCTATGCGGCACCTGGTTGGTGACGCCACCAGTTTAATGGATTTTGCCAGTCCATCGCCATTAGCGCGAGGCCATTGATGAGAACTCGGATATGCGAGCTGAGGTATGGCCTGGCTGGAGTTTTCCATTGCAATACTTTGCTCGGATGCTACAATCTTGCAAAGGTCCAGGCGTCGATAAGCGGCTGGGACCGAATTTTGGCGCCAAGAGGTGAATTATGGTGGCAATGGGTACAGCAAACTACACCTATGAAGTAGCGGAAAACTGGGGCAAGCTGCCCGACGGTTTTTCCTACAAAGAATGTGCGGCAGTCGGCGTGGACTCCAACGACAACGTCTATGTGTTCAATCGGGGCGAGCACCCCGTGATCGTTTTTGACCGGGAAGGCAATTTCCTGCGGTCATTCGGCGAAGGAACGTACCCCCGTGCCCACGGCATTACCATAGCGCCTGGCGATACGATGTTTCTAACCGATGACGGAGACCACACAGTGCGCAAATGCTCGCTGGACGGGAAAGAGTTGTTCAAGCTGGGCATAAGCGGCAAGCCCGCTCCATTCATGAGCGGCGACCCCTTCAATCGCTGCACCCACGTTGCCTTGGACCCTGACACCGGGGAGTTTTATGTTACCGACGGCTACGGCAATGCCAGGGTTCATAAGTACACTCCCGACGGCAAGCTGTTGTTTTCCTGGGGAGAGTCGGGCACCGGACCGGGGCAGTTCAACATCGCCCACAACGTAGCCACCGACAAAGACGGTTGGGTCTATGTGGCCGACCGGGAGAATCAGCGCATTCAGGTATTCGATAAAAACGGCAAGTTCGAAACCCAGTGGAAAGACATGGCCCGGCCCTGCGGTCTGTTCATAGACCCCACCGGAGACCAGAAAGTCTATGTCGGCGAATTGGGAGTGGCCATCGGCCCCAACTCTCAAGCGTCGGGCTTGGGCCCCAGAATTACCATCATGGATGTCGCTGGGAATACTCTGGCCAAGCTCGGCGACATTCCGGAGGGCGAGCAGCCCGGGACATTCCTGGCGCCCCACGGCGTGTGCGTTGACTCCCATGGCGACATCTACGTGGCGGAAGTATCCTGGACCCACACCGGCAGCAACCTAACGCCGCCGAGAGAAGTGCGGTCACTGCAGAAGCTGGTGCGGAAAGCGTAAAGCCGGGACAGAACTCCGGAACTGGTGATTATCCTGGAACTCGTGATTTACCGTAATTTTCTGGATGATTTTCAAGGAAATAAAATGGAAATAATGCTGGGCAGCCTGGTGCGGGACGCCAAAGATGCCGAGGGCACCGTCATCATAATCGACGTGTTCCGGGCTTTTACCACCGCCGCCATCGCGTTCGACCGGGGTGCCGACCGCATCGTCTTAGTGGCTGAGATCGAGGAAGCCCTGGCATTGCGTGACCAGGGCGTGGGCGACCTGCTTATGGGAGAGGTGGACGGCACCCGGCCCGACGGTTTCGACTTTGGCAACTCTCCCTTTGAGATTTCCACCGCCGACGTTGCCGGGAAGACCATCGTCCAATCGACCCGAGCCGGGACCGTGGGCGTGGCGGCAGCAAGCAAGGCCGAGACGACTTATCTAGGCTCTTTCGCCGTGGCCGAGGCTACCGTCAAGGCTATTAAACAAGAGAACCCGGATTTGGTTTCGATTATTGCCATGGGAGACCGGGGCGTCTTCCGGTCGGACGAGGACGAACAGTGCTCCCTGTACCTCAGAATCTTGCTTGAAGGGCGTAAGCCTTCGGATGATGCGGTGCGTAGCTTGGTAATGGACGGAGGACAGACCCAGAAGTTCTTCGACCCGGCACAGAGCCAGTACCATCCGGAAGATGTGGAGTTGGCTTTGCAGTTCAACCGGTTTCCCTTCGCCATGAAGATTAACCGGGAGGACGGGTTGTTGGTGGCCCGCAAGGTTGGGGTTTGACCTTTTTCTGGGGAAACCTCTTTCCCAAAAGAGGTTTCCCCAGACCCCTTCTAGAAAACTTAGTATTCTTCCTTAAACCTTGCAGGGTTCAGGTGGCTGATTCCTGGCACTTCGGTGTGGCCTTTTAGGATCAGGTCGGCTAGGCCAAAGCTCATGCCGGTGCTCCATAGGATCCCCTTGCGGCCAGCGCCGGTGCCTATGTACAGGTTCTCCCAGCCGGAGGCTTTGCCTACTATTGGCATTCCGTCGGTGGACAACGGTCGCAGGCATGCCGTCTGCTGAGCCAGCCTGGCGTCGGTCAGACCCGGAGCCATCTTCAACAAGTCCGCCATAATACTGTCCCTGGCCTGTGACGTCGTTTCCTCGTCGAAACCAACCTCTTCTTCGGTGGTGCCCGCCCAGGTTAAGCCGTCGGGTTTAGTCACGACGTAGCTGCCACTCCAGTAAAGAGAAGTCTTGATGGGACCGGCTTGGTTTTCCAGCCGAAGAATCTGACCTTTCAATGGCAGCACTGGGATTTCCAGCCCGCACCATGCCGAAGCTTGACCAGCCCACGGTCCCATGGCCAAGACAACCATCCCGGCTTCCAAATTGCCGCCGTCGAAGGTCACCCCGGTACACCTTCCTCCTTGCGAGAGAAGCCCAGTGACCCGTCGCTGCAAGACATCCACGCCAAACTTCGCTGCGGATTGGGCCGCGGCCAGCGTGTGGCGGTAGGGTTCAACCGACGCCGCATTCTGGACGTAGACACCGCCCAAGGAAACCGGGCTGGCCATGGGCTCGACCTTAACCACCTCTTCGGCCTCCAGCCAGCTTACAGTGAACGCATCCACTTTCTGTTGCCATGCCAGGTTGTTTTTCATCTCGGCCACCGAGTCTTCATCGAAGGCTAGGGACAGGCGATTGGTGAACTGAAACTGGTTGTCCACACCCGAGGCTTCTTTCAGTTCTTGGGACAACCGGTGGTGGCGCTGCAACGACCACACGCTAAAATCCAACAGCGGGTCGGGAATGCCAGCTCCTTCCAGAGCACCCATTTCGCCGAAAGCGAACCCCGAAGCGTGGCTGCCCACCGAATCGGCCTCCAACAGAGTGACTTTCATGCCTTCCCGGGCCAATAAAAAGGCGGTAAGGCATCCGACGACTCCACCGCCAACGATAATTGCGTCTCTGACGTTGTCCGTCAATTTACTCGGCGCTCCTTAAAAACTATTGGAACCCATTATGTTTGGCCCAGCTTAAAGCCGGCTCTCGCCGACGGACCATGCGCTATCACATCGGATCGTCTTAGATGGCTATGTAATGTCGAATAACAATCAGATTGAATACGGGCTGCGTCCCTATCCATTCAGCAGGCCCCCGACCGGCTTACAATCCTTTGAACCACACCTCAAACTGCTCCATTAAAGCTGGCTCAGCCTGCACTTTGAGTCGCGGCGAAGAGGAGTCGATCCGCCCGTAAATGTAGAGAAGGTAGGTATCGGCGTCGCAACGCAACGTGGCGTCAGCGGGGGTGGCCGATGCCGGGCCAACATGGAATTGGCTGCCAGTGACGTTTACATCGTGATTGCGATTTTGATGGCCCTCCAATTCAAACCGGAATACAGTGGTGTTCTCTGCAGCGGGTCCTGGACGGAACGTCATGCCCAGCCACATAGGCGCGATTTCCAGCAAGCGCTCAACGCTTACGGCGTCCAAGCGACAATCAGGGTCGAATGCAGAGCGCATATCCCAATCGTGGATGGTCATCTCCTGAATCCGCAGGTCCACATAGTCTCCGGCCGTCATGGTTGGCCGTCTCATGTGCCAGCAGGGCTTGTCCCAGTCGTCGGCGCCCACGGAGTTCAAGGCTTGTCCCAACTCCTGATACTTCTGTTCGAAAACCGAGAGCAACCCGTCTCCCAACGACTCCCGTAGGGCAACGTATTGACGGGCGTTGTTCGCTGAGATACCCTCCGCGTCCAAGGCTACAAAACCTTCGGGCGGTCCGGCATCGCCACCCAGACCCCGGCGCAAACTTTCCATCTGACGCTCGGCCCCGCCTATCAAATGGCCCAAGACGTCTCTCACTTGCCAGGCGTCGCAGGCACTGGGCCGCGCCCAGTCTTCTGTGCTCAATTCCGCCAGGAATTTGTGCATCCTTTGGGCAAGACCTCGAACCAAATCGATACGGTCCTGTATTTCCGCCATTGATTCCTCCGAGCAATTTTGTCAGACCCTTTAGAAGCTTGCCGATCGAGGGCTCGCTACCAGGCGATATGGACTGCTGCTATTTTGCGGTAAAGTGTGGCGGCCCGCAACCGGTTTAGGTTAAGATTCTCAACCCCGAAGCTAAAGAATTGAATTCGAGGCCGGTGAGTTCCCACTCGGTTCCAATATAGACATTCAGGTGTGTTCACGTACACTATATTTTCAAGTCTAGCGATTCTCGTTCAGCGATTTTCATCCAACCAGAATATCGAGGTCTACTCATGAATCAAAGCTCCATCTCCGCCGAGGATAATTACTCCCGTCAAAAGGTTTCGGTGTTAGGCACGGAAATAACCTACGTGGATGCCGGTCAGGGAGAGCCCATCGTCTTCCTCCATGGCAATCCCACTTCATCCTACCTGTGGCGCAACATTATCCCTCACCTGGAAAAGTCTGCCCGTTGCCTCGCCCCCGACTTGGTTGGCATGGGTAGCTCCGGAAAATCCGCCGATGGCAGCTACCGGTTTGTGGACCACAGTCGTTACTTGGACGCTTGGTTCGAAGCATTGGACCTGAGAGCAAACGTAACTCTGGTTGTGCACGATTGGGGTTCCGCTCTGGGGTTTTACTGGGCCCACCGATACCCCGATCGCATCAAAGGGATTGCCTACATGGAGGCTATCGTGCGTCCCCTAACCTGGGACACGTGGCCCGAACAATCCAGGAGAATTTTCCAGGGCATGCGTTCCCCATCGGGAGAAGAGATGGTATTGGAAAAGAACGTATTTGTAGAGCGCATACTGCCCGGAAGCATCTTGCGCGGCCTGACAGAGGAAGAACTCGACGTCTACCGCCGTCCTTACCAAGAAGCTGGCGAGTCACGCCGACCCACGTTGACTTGGCCCAGGGAAATACCCTTGGAAGGCGAGCCGGCAGACGTGGCCGAGATCGTTGACGGTTACGCCCAGTGGCTGGCTTCCAGCCAGATTCCCAAGCTGTTCATCAATGCCGACCCGGGGGCTATGCTGATTGGAGAGCAACGGGAATTCTGCAGAACATGGCCCAGTCAGCAGGAGGTCACCGTGTCGGGAACTCACTTCATACAAGAGGATTCCCCTGTCGAGATTGGCAGCGCAATCGCCGAATGGTACGCCTCTCTCTAGGTACCGAGAATTGTATATGTGCCCTGGAATGCCCGTAGTCAAAATCCCCGGCTCAGGGAGAACGATCTCAGAGTCTCTACCCGTTCGTGGTGAGCCCGTCGAACCATCCCTCAGCAGCAACCTTCGACTCGCTCAGGGTGAACCACCTTGGAGTCTCCAACCGTTCGTGGTAAGCCTGTCGAACCATCTCCACGCCGCAGCCCCCTTCGACAAGCTTCAGGGCGAACGGTCTTGGAGATCTTTACCCGTTCGAGGTGAGCTTGCCGAACCATTTCTTTGCGGGGACACCCTTCGACAAGGCTCAGGGCGAACGGGAATTGGGCGGGCGTTACGAAACTGATGGCCCTAATGTCCTTGGCGATCTTGGGCGCTAGACCGGCACTAATCGCCCTTGACTACGTCCACTAGTCTTTACAATACGTACTTGTATGATAACGGGAAGCTTGGGTTGGGGATTAAAGACACAGCGAGGTATGCGGTTTGCTTAGGTGGTCGTGCTTAACTACGGGAATATTATTCTCGCTGCTTTTCTTGGTCTTCCTGGCTACTTGCCGGAATCGTGGGCTTCCGATTAACGAAGAAGTCACCAGCAGCGTCAGCCCGACAGCGTCCCATGTACAATTCGAAGCGGAATGGCCCTAAAACCAGGGCTATAGCTCCAACACATGGGTTATGTGGTCGATCCGTTCCACTTTGGGGTTATTGCTCAGGCCTTTTTCCAGACGAATGCTAATCAAGTCCACCCGCCACTGCCTGTCTTCCTGGCCGGATTTTTGCAGGTAGTCCTCGCATGTGGCCATCAACCGCCGTAGTTTTTGGGGCGACACCGACTCTTCCGGGGTGCCGAAGTTCCCGGACCGCCGGGTTTTCACCTCAACAAATACCAATTCGTCCCCTTCAGTAGCCACAATATCCACTTCCCCATAGGCGCACCGATAATTTGTGGCAATTATCTGGTAGCCATTGGCGCCCAAGAAACCGAACGCCTTCTCTTCTCCCCAGTCGCCTAACTTCGCCCGTGGTGTGGGCATTCTAGTCTGTTCCCCACATCTGAGCCGCCACTCGCACCGGCCCGAAGGAACGGCGGTGTATGCGGCACGGCCCGATCTCCAGCAATCGCGAGCGGTGTTGGGCCGTGGGATAGCCTTTGTTTTTAGCGAAGGAGTAACCGGGGAAAATGGCGTCGGCCTCCCGCATCAAATCGTCCCGGATTACTTTGGCGACGTTGGAGGCAGCGGCAATGGAATAGCTAAGGCTGTCGCCCTTGATTATCGCTTGAAAAGGCAAGTGGCATTGGCGGATGGGCACATAATCCAGCAACAAGTGTCCCGGCTGGAAGGGCAAATCGGAAACGGCCCGCATCATGGCCCGGATACTGGCTTGCCCAATACCGATTTCGTCGATTTCTTCGTGGCTACACTGGCCAATGCCCACAGCCAAGGCATGACGGCGCACCGCTTGGGCCGCCTTCTCACGCTGGGTTTCAGATAAGGCCTTGCTGTCGTCCAAGAGGTCTAGCCACGGCTCGTCGCCTGTTAGACCGGGTGGCAGAATGACGGCGGCGGAAACCACAGGCCCGGCCAGAGGACCCCGCCCCACCTCGTCTACACCCGCCACCATTCGGTAGCCCTGCTGCTGGAGCCCTCGCTCCAGGGATAAGTCCGGCATTGGACTCCTTCCTTGATCTGGTCCCAGACCCTTCCTAAAGAATTTCGTCTTTGGGTTTGTCTCTTTCTATTATGCCGCCGCCTAGTAGGATGTCGCCCTGGTAAAATACCGCTGCTTGACCTGGGGTTATGGCCCGCTGGGGTTGCTGGAAGCGGATCATCGCTCCCTCTTTACCGGGATGGAGCACTGCCTTCGCCTCTTCCGACTTGTACCGGATTTTCACGGCCACTTCCACCGGCGTCGCTGGCGGTTGGCCTGATACATAGTTGACCCGGGACGCCCACATGGAGTCTAAATATAGCGAGGTTTCCGGTCCCACTACGACACGGTTGGACTCGGGCTCCAGCCTTATAACAAACTGGGGCGACTCGTCGACACGAGTTTGCGCCAAGCCCAGACCCCGTCTCTGCCCGACAGTGAAGAACTCTATGCCTTTATGCTGCCCTACGACCTCGCCATCTACGTCCACAATTTCGCCGGGCGTTGACGTGATCCTGTCTTTAATGAATTCCTTGTAATCGCCAAAGGGTATGAAGCAAATGTCCTGACTATCGGGTTTATCAGCATTGCTGAAGCCCGCCTCCGTCGCCATCGCACGTATTGCCTGCTTGGAATGCTCGCCGACGGGCATTAACGTGTGGGCCAGTTCCTCTTGGCCCATGCCGAACAACACGTAGGATTGGTCTTTGGCGGCATCCACTCCCTTCTTTAACAGAAGGCCTTGGGGGCCTTGCGCAATGGTGGCATAATGTCCAGTAGCGACGTAGCTGGCTTGCAGCGCGGCCGCCCGGTTCATCAGGAAGTTAAACTTAATCTTGTCATTACAGGCGATACAAGGATGAGGGGTACGGCCTTTTTGGTACTCAGAGCAAAAGTAGTCGATCACATGATCCTGGAATTCTTGCTGGACGTTTAGCACGTAGTGGGGCACGCCCAACAACCGGCAAACGTTCCTGGCGTCTTCCACATCGTCCAAGGTGCAGCAACCCCGATACTGAGGCGGCAGGTCGGCATAATCCAGGCTAAATAGCTTCATGGTCACGCCGACAACGTCGTATCCCTGCTGTTGAAGGAGCAGGGCGGCCACCGACGAGTCCACACCGCCACTCATAGCCACGACAACTTTTTCCGCCATTAGATCGGGTACCTCGTGAATACAGTCTAAAACTACTCTTAACACAGCCTAGCATAGCCATGAGCACAGGTTCAACTAGCTCTGTGCAGGGCGACTGCGTTGCGTTTCTGAGAGTTAGACGGAAGTAGTGTTCCGGTTTGACACTCCTAGTACTGTCCACTAAAATCTGGCACGCCTAGGTGCGGTTCGTCCTGACCAATGACGAGTGCAAAATAGGTTTTGCGCCGACGGTGCCCAATCCGAATGCACCGGCCCGGATCGGGTAGACATTCCAAGCTCATCCTAGGTTAATGGGGGCAAAATGGCCCAGGAACCCCGGACCGGAGCAGAAAGAAGGTTCTGTTCCCAATGCGGCCAGAGATTGGAGCCCGGAAGCAATTTTTGCGGGAATTGCGGTGCTGCCGCCATCGGTCAACAGACGCCTGCGCCGGTTGCAAACGGCGGTCCCAAGACCACCAGCCACATCAAGTATCGCAACATGCTGATGCAGGTTTTCTTGGTGGTGATTACCCTTGGCATCTACATCATCTACTGGTACTACGTGACTCTGAAAGAACTTTACCAGGCCAACGGAAGACCTGCTGGTAGCGGAATGTGGACTTTTCTCTCGGTGGTGCCGATTGTCCAGTATTTCGCCTATTGGCACTATGCCAACGAGTATGCGGAATTCGTCGACGAAAAATACCCGGCCATCGGTATTTTCGTAGTATGGATTCTGTTCAGCCCGGCCGCTTGGTTCTTGATTCAGTCTGACCTGAATCGGGCAGCAAAGGGGGAGGTCTAAGCAATACCTTGACGGATGAATGTCAGCAACTGGTAGTCACGAGAATTGGTCTCTATCATGGTCCCTATAAAAAGAACAATCCAGGTTGCCTCATCCAGATAGGCTGGGGTTAACGAGTAAATATGGCAGAAAGCGATCAGAGCTTTAACAAGGAAGACTTTAATACCCCAAGGTATTGCTCCAACTGCGGTGAACGCCTTGTGCCGGGGTCTAATTTCTGCGGCATGTGCGGGACCGAGACATCTCCGAACAATGCGCCGGGGGCTAACCCTCCGGGGGCTAACCCTCCGGGGGCTAATGCCCCGGAAGCCGTAGCTCAGGTCTTTGGCCGAGGTATGGTGTATTCGGATGATGTGGAATACATGGGGTTTTGGATACGGCTGGCGGCCGTGATCATCGACGGAGTGATCACTGGGGTGATCAGCGCCGTCATTGATTTCGTCTTGGACACTGCCTTTCTGGGAACAATATTTACGGTCCTGTATTCCGTGTTGTTCATCGGACTCAAGGGCCAAACTCCAGGCAAGATGGCGTTGGGCATTCAAGTGGTCGACTCGCAAGGCAATCCACCCGGAATAATGCGAGCTTTTCTACGGGAAGTGGTGGGCAAGTTGGTGTCTACCGTAGTTATATTTCTGGGCTTCTTTTGGATTATATGGGACCGCAAAAAACGAGGGTGGCACGACCACATCGCCGGGACATTCGTTGCACGCAAGAAGCGATAAATAGCGGCATTACCTCCCTGCCGACCTCGACTGCACAACCTGGGCCGGATTCCTGCTAAACTGTCGTACTGGCCCTTTTGAAAGGACGGAGCCACACAAATCGGGGTAGTAGATCCACCGCTATATACAATCCCAAATATATAATCCCGGAAATTGCCAGGCGAATCTTGCGACACCTCTGGCTTACGTCACGAACACAATTCTACTTCTAGGAGAGTCAAAATGCCCGTCACATTCGGTTGCTCACTGCCCACCCGTGGGCCAATGTCCGACCCGGATTCATTGCGATCTTTGGCCCAAAGGTCCGAAGACTTGGGCTTTGACTCGATCTGGGTTAGCGACCACATTATCCTGCCCAGGCAGGTGGACTCTTTCTATCCCTATGCCGCAGACGGGGTGGCTACCTTCAAGCCTGACGAATCCTACTACGAGCCCCTGGCGGCGTTGAACTTCCTGGCCGGATGCACCCAACGCGTGCGTCTAGGCACCCACGTTCTGATCCTCCCCTACAGAAATCCTGTGCTAACCGCAAAGATCCTGGCCACCCTAGACGTGCTCTCCGGCGGAAGGGTGATACTTGGCACCGGAGTGGGTTGGATGGAAGAGGAGTTTCTGGCTTTGGGGTTGGACACTTTCCACCAGAGAGGTGCCGTAACCGACGAGTATATCGAACTTTACAAAGAGTTGTGGACCAAGGATGAGCCGGTGTTCAACGGCAAGTTTTATCAGATATCCGGCAGCGGGTTCCAGCCCAAACCGATACAGATCCCCCATCCGCCTATTTGGATCGGTGGCCACACGGGACCGGCCATACGCCGCGCCGCAAAATATGGCGACGGTTGGATGCCCATCGGTCTGCGGCCACCCGCTATTCTAGAGCCCGAGGAGTTGGCCGAGAAAATAGCCCGTCTGCGCACGTTGACTGTCGAGGCCGGTCGTGAAGAGAATGCCGTGGACGTTACTTTCAGCACCGACGTCATTTTCGACAACTCGGCGGGCCCATCGCGCCGCATGGTCACAGGGCGACCCGAACAAATTGCCGCCGACCTGCGCCAGTATCAGGACTTGGGAGTCAAGAATTTCATCTTTACCTTCCCGGCCCACGGTGTAGAGGAGATGCGAGAGCACATGGAGCAATTCTCCCGAGAGGTAATGCCCCTAATACCCTAATTACAGCAACGCTCGCTTAACCCCATCTCCAAGAAACTGCGAAACGACCCAGGCCAACAGGACCGCAACAAAAGGGACCGCATGAATCGTGCGGGTCCCTTTTGTTTATGGGTGAAGGCTCGGTTGAGCGAGGGTTCGGTTGAGGGAGGGTTCTATTGACTGAGGGTTCTGTCAGCTTGAAGCTCGCGGCACGATGCGGAAATTGTACTTTTCGGCCAAACCCTGCATGGCCTCGGGCTGAGGGTAACCGTGCTCCTCGATCAGTGGGGCCAGTTCCTCAAAATAGTGCTCAAAGCCAGCGGGCGAAGCGATCAACAAGAATTTTGATGACGATCGTGCTTTTTCTATATGAAACTGAAGAATACGAGCTTAACCCCACTCTAACTCTCCACCGTGAGGGGGGAGAGAATTAGTCCCTTCCCCCATTTCGGGGGAGGGTTAGGCCTGTCCTGAGCTTGCCGCATCGGTTTGCTAGTCAAAAATAACTTGTTAATGCAAAAGTAACGATTCTCTCAATATGAAACCGCGCTCCCATTGGTTCTGAGAATTTCTTGGTGTTTTAAAGAGGAGTCTTACAGCGGATAACTGGCCAATAGCTCCCAGCTCAAGTCGGCAGCCCAAGCGCCACCGTTCCAATCGTCGCCAGCGGCTGCCGACTCAAAGCGCAGCAACAACAACCTCCACGCCTGTGTATCGGTTGGGATCTGCAAATCGGCGGCTACCGCCCTGGCAAACTCCATCGCGTCGCCGAAGACCGGTTCGGGGAGCTTAGCGTACTGCAACAATGGCAGGTACGGCTGGAACCCGGTCGCAGGCTGCGCGCCGTCGACATTAACGCCGTCGGTCCGGTCCAGCAGGCCCGACACCGAAACTTGTAGGTCGAGCAAGGCCGGAGCAACTGCCGGAGACGCAAAATCCAGGAAAACGTGTCCCGGGGCATTAGGCCACGACGAAACACCATTATGCGATAAGGGGAACTGGGGCGCCGCTATTACGCTCTGCAAAGCTAAGTCAGACAGCCCAGACTCTAGCGAAGGCACAGATGATTCCGCACACTGGAAGAACCCGGAGACCGTTAGGTAAACCATGTTCATTTCCGCTGCCCAACTGGCGTATTGACCGCAGATTAACTGCCGCGCCCGATAGGCCCGGGATGTGAGGGCTGGCTCCAAGGCTAAGCCGATGCCGTATCTGGTAGACATGGTTTAATTAAACTCCCAGTAGCCCCGCCAACTCGGTCAGGGTGGTTATCTCCAAGTCCGCCGGGGGTGTTCCCCCACCGTAGGGAATGTTGTCCCGTTTTAGGTACACTCCTAAAAATCCAAAAGCCTTGGCGCCGCGAATGTCCCAGGGATGGGCGGCAACATGCAGGATCTGGTTGGGTTGAAGGTTCAGATGCTCTGCCGCCGTTCGGTACACCACCGAATGGGGCTTGTATGCGCCCGCCTGCTCTGCGGAGATCGCCTGATGCACCGGGATGGATAGGCCGCTGACTGCCCGCTCAAGGGAATTAAGGTCCCCGTTTGAAAGAACGGAAAGGTTGTATTTGCCCTTTAGAGCCGACAACCCGTCTTGCACGTCGGGATACAAGCTAACCTGAGCGTCGGTGGTCAGCAAATTTTCTATATCCTCAGCGTTATGGGGAACATCCAGGCTGAAAAACACCTGACTCAGGCATTCTCGCCGGATTGTCTCGAACAGGGTGCGTCCCCGGCCCAGCATGGTGTCCACCATGCTCTCCCGCAGGTAAGTAGCCTCCCAGATTTGCAGCACGTCCCGGCCTTCCTTGGTAGAACCCTTTGCTTTCAGAAACCGGCTAATCCCATACACGAAACTGGTTTCGAGATCCAGCAAGGTACCGTACATATCGAAGGTGATGGCACGGACATCGCCCAAGGCGGCTGAGGTCATATCGAACGCTCCGAGGATAGAATTGCGACCAAGTTGCGGGGCATCGGCTGTCGCCCGGCTCAGAATTGTATAAGAGTCCATACGCTTTAGGATGGTTCGAGGGGTTCACCACGAATGGCCTGGTAGCGGTGCGTCTGGGCACGATGGAACTGGGCAATGCAGGCGATAGGCGAATCTTGCAAGGGTAATAGCAGGCCTGCCACAGCGGATTATACAGCCAAGTCGTAAGATGTCGTTTTCGTCCGAAGGGATTCAAAGTGATCGAGGAGCCTGTCTCCCTGCTAGCCCAGCGGTCGAGTGAAAACCGAGACCATGACCACCAGAAATAGCACTCCCAGGACTGCGCCCACTAAGATCCTGCCCAAGTTGGAATCAGAGGCCTCCTGCGCCGTAGCCGCATCCTCTGGATTTTCGGATGGGTCCAGTTCCAGAACTTCCCGGGCCGAAACCTGGTCGGACTCATATACGACCAGGTCATGAGGCAAGTTATAGCCGGAACCCCAAAGGCCCGGCCCTCCCCTCAAGCACCGGGTAAGGCATGGAATTCCCATTTCGCGCAATCGTTGCTCGGCAAGACGAGCCATTGGCTCATTGTCGAACACGGCTACTCGGACCTGTTTTTCTTTTCTCCGGTCGGATAATCCCATCAGGAACCCAGCCTTAACCGGTGGGCTTCACCGGTAGTGCCAATGTCGCCGTGCCGGTAGCAGTTCGCTCTCCCCGTTGGTTGTCACACCACACTTCCAGATCGCACAAACTCTCCCCATTTTGTTGGTATTTCCGGGTTACTGTACCGCAGCACCAGCTAAGGTCGCCGTAGATGTTGGGTAAGGCCAACCTGACACTCAGGGTCTTTAGACTCCCAAGGTCTCCCATACAGTTGGTCAGCAGGTTGCCCAGCCAAGAAATTCGGTCAATGCCTGAGTCGTGGGCGAAGGGAAAGCCGAATGCTTGAGCAACATCGTCCCGCAGCATTGATGCTTCCCAACTCTCCCAAGAACCGGTGTCCTCATCCAGGAAGGCCGCACCGGGATGGCGCTGGCGGAAGCGCAGGAAGTGCTTGAATCCCAAACTCGGGCTGGTTGCGCTCAAAAATTGGATGACTTCTTCGGAAGTAAGGGGCCCACGGACGATGGGGTGGAGGTCCGAACCGATTGCCACATCGTCCCAGTACCTGGGTTGGCCTCCCCGTATTTCTTCGTTATCATAGGCATCCTCGACGGCCGTGGCTTCTTCCGGGGTGAGGATATGCTTCTTCCAGTCCCGGTACTTTCCCATCTCAACCGCGGGTTGCCTAAGCGTCCTCAGGACATATGACACAGCCTTGGCCACGGGCTTGCCGCCAGCTCCGTTTTCGCCTCCGTAAAACGTTGTCTCTCCCGTCTGCAGCACCATCGGCCCGCAAAACCGGCCGGTTTTCTCCTCAACGCCGGTCAAGCGCGACTGAGCGGTAACGGTGTCGCCTTCGCCGAGCAATGTGTAGAATTCCCAGTCGCAGCCGCCGTATATGACGTGGCAATCTGGGAATTTGGCGGCCAGACAGGTGTTGTCGACACTGTATAGCCAGCAAGGCGGAGCTACGATGTGCCCCAACCCGCTGTTGGCTGCGTACTCGGAGTCCAGCCACAAGGGGTTGCGATCCCCGATGCTTCTGGCCCAGCGTTTTATTGACGGTACTGAAACCAGCCCGTTGTGCTGCTTCCGGCGTAGCTCCACGCCCACAAGGGCTTTGGCTGCCGCCAAAGATTCGGTTGAGAAGGGGCTGGCATTGCTCGGATTTTCGGCCATATATTGCTAAGGTCCTGTAACTTTACCGCAGAGAGCGCCCAGAACGCAGAGAAAAGAAGACTTCAATTCAATTTCTCTGCGACCTATCGGTTCTTTGTAGTGAATCTTATGCGCTAGGTTGGCTCGGTGAAAGACGGCTCGGGATAGAAAGGCGGCTCCAGTGGTTCTCCCACGGAATGCCGGTCCAAGGGCAACGACACGACAGCGCTGCCCGGCATGATATTTTCGTTACGCTGGTTGACCGCCCACAACTCGCACTGGACCAAGTGAAAGCCGTTTTCCACCCATTTGCGCTGCACTCTGCCGCCCAAACGGGTCACGTCACCCACTATGTTGGGACGACGGAGGTGGGCTGACAATCGAACCAAGAACGCATCATCACCCATCCAGTCGGTAATGTACCGGCACAGCCAAGACACCCGCTGGGGACCCATGTCGTAAACGCCGGGCATTCCCACTTCATGGGCCATGAAGCTCTCCCAGTGGCCCCGGTGGGGATGGTCCTGTGCGCCGGTTTCCGGGTCCACGTAGGTGTCGGCGGGATGGCGGCGGCGGTTTAGTATTTGGTAGATATGGGCGCCATTGTGGGCCACTCCTTCCCCGGTCACCGCCCCCGAGTCTGTGTAGCTGCCGCAGAGGCCAATCTCCACCACCCGAAGCGGTCCATAGGTAGCCTGGGGCATCTCCTCATCCTCGACAACGTCGGCCCAATAGCGCGGCTCCCCGCCTCGGGGTTTCTCGGCCAACATCTCTTTTTCCAATGCCGCCAACTCTTCAAGAGTCCATTTTCGCGGCTCCACGCTGTAGCTCATGCCGCCGGGAGCCTGACGCCGGGGAGTCCGCATATGGTAGACCTGGGAGCGGGCCACCGGAGAGCCGTCTTGACCTGTGCAGTTAAGCTGGCCAATCTGCAGGATCATCCGAGGCACGGTCCTGCCCTTTTTTTCTTGGGCGTCCACCAGCTTGCCGGTCTGAGTTACCACATCACCGGGCCGCATCACCCGGAAAAACTCCCACTCTATTCCAGCGTATATCCATTGGATGCCGCGCAGGCCGGGAGCGATTATCGCCTGGCCCACCATGGCCGGAGGTGCGATTATCCCGCCCCAACGGGTCTCTGCCGCATGTTTGGGGTCCAGAAAAATCGGGTTCTCGCTGCCCATGTAGTTACAATAGTCGCGAATATTGTCCTGGGTAATTTCAACAATCGCCCGGGCGCCACGGTAATCGATGCCTATCAGACGTCGAGCGTCGGCTAGGCTTTCCTCGTCAAGGCCGGGCACCTGGGTCGCCACATCGTAGGCTTGGTCTTTAAATGCGACAATGTTTTCAGGACTGGGTTCGGCAGTTTCGGGCATTATGTCCACCGTTGTTAAGATATCCGAGTTTAGATGTCCAGGTTGAGTTCACGCAGAGTTCGCGCAGAGTTCGCGTTGATTTACTGCGCCGATTTACGCCCTCGTTTTACGGGCAATGATCCAGAAGAAATTACTGCTACATCCACCATAGATTTATAGTCAGAATTATAGTTGAAGTCCTCTTGGTGCATTGACCGGCCATCGTGGCGTCGCTCCGAGGCTTTGGTTTCGATTTTAAGCATTTATCCAGGCTCGCAGGCGCACAATTATAGCAGATATATTCCGGATGCCCTGGCATTAGCGTAGCCTTTGATCTTGTGCTCGTTTCTCGACAATTAAGCGCGCACCCGATGTAATCATGAGCGTCGGAACAGAAACGATTGCAGTCTGAAGAGGTTGCCCTTTATTTCTTTTCCCCCAGGCAATCGCGTCTAATTATTAGTATTTGGAGTAAGTTGTACTTTGAACATGGCGTCTGGTCCGTCTTTCCGGCGAGAGAGTTTGTGAATAAATCCCCCAATCTAACGGTGTGATAGGTAAAATAAGGAATCCGGGAATGCTGAGGAGTGTGGTGGAGCAAACAAGATTGTTTTCTGATCTGCCCGTAAAGTTGGAAGAGAAGCCGGTAGGGGAGACGCGGCCTCAAGATGCGCGGGTGGTGCACCCAGTGCGCAACCAAATTCAATTCCTGATGCAAGACCTGGATGCTGCGTTGGCTGAAGATCACCAGGCGCGGGCAATCTGGGACTTCCTGGACCGGTTGGACCTGTCGGCCTTCTATGCTTCCATCCAAGCGGTTGCCAAGCGGTTGAGGGTGGGCCGGCCAGCAAGTGACCCCCAAGTGCTGCTGGCGGTCTGGGTATACGCTACCGTGGAGGGGGTGGGCAGCGCCCGGAAGCTGGACCGGCTGTGCCGGGAGCACGATGCCTATCGTTGGCTGCGCGGGGGCGTGCCGGTGGACTACCACCTGTTGTCGGACTTTCGCAGGGAGCACCAAGAAGCCCTGAACGAACTGCTGACCCAGATCGTGGCCACCCTGATGGCCGAGAAACTGGTGACCCTGAAGGAGGTGGCGCAGGACGGCGTGCGGATCCGCGCCAGTGCCGGGAGTGGGTCCTTTCGTGGGAAAGCCCGGCTGGAAAAGTGCCTGGAGGCGGCTCAGGCGCAGGTAGAAAGGTTGGCCCAAGAGCGAGATCACCCAGACCCGGGGGTCAGCCGACGGGAGCGGGCCGCCCGGGAACGAGCGGCCCAGGAGCGAGCGGAGCGGGTGGAAGAGGCCCTGCGACAGTTGCCCGAAGTGCAAGCGGTCAAGGAACGTCAGAAACGCCATGCGGGGAAGAAACGAGCAGCGAAGGTGACCGAGGCGCGGGTGTCTACCACTGACCCTGATGTCCGGGTGATGAAGATGCCAGGCGGTGACTTTCGGCCCGCCTACAACCTGCAATTTGCTACCGACGTGGACAGCCAGGTCATCGTGGGGGTAGGGGTGGTCAATCGAGGCAACGATCAGGGGGAGGGATTGGTGATGGAGGAGCAGGTGGCCCAGCGGACGGGGCGGCACCCTGAGGCTTGTCTGCTGGACGGGGGATTTGTAGACCTGAAGGATATCGAGGCGTTGGAGGGACGTGGGGTGCGGGTATACGCGCCACCCAAGAAAGGGAAGGGAGGTCAGAAGGCGACCCCGAAGCCAGGCACCGAGCCGGGGGTGACCGCCTGGCGGGAGCGCATGGAGACCGAAGAGGGTCAGGCCATCTATCGACACCGGGCGTCTACTGCGGAATGTGTCAATGCTCAGACCCGAGTGAAGTATGGAGTGCAACGCTTCACCGTGCGTGGTGTGGCCAAGGTCACCGGCATTGCCCTGCTCTTGGCTATTACCCACAACCTGTTGCGTTGGGCCGCCCTCACTGGTTGAAGCTGTCTGAATACCGCACCTCCCGTCACGGGCCAGCGTAGCAATACGCCAACCCTCCAATGAAACCATCCAATGAAACCCCCATCCAATAGCCCTGGAAGCTGCACCGGACGGACATCTGTGAAGTTAATTCCCGCCACCAAAACCTCCAGTGATGAAAAGTTCACAAACTCGCAGGCCGGAAAGACGAATAGGACCATGCGAGCCGAATTCGTCAACTCGGCCGGTATCTGGTCCTGCATCTAAGACGCGATTGCCCTGTTCTTTTCCCTGATGGACGTTCCTCCAGGCTCATGACGTGATATAATATGCCTCGCATCGTTAGGCCGAGGTGGTGGAATTGGTAGACACGCGGTCTTGAGGGGGCCGTGGGCTTTCGCCTGTGTGGGTTCAAATCCCGCCCTCGGCACCAACTCGACGATACAGCAAACTGGGGCGACGTAGCCAAGTGGACTAAGGCGGAGGTCTGCAAAACCTCTATTCGGCGGTTCGAATCCGCCCGTCGCCTCCAACTCCCCAACGCGGTGCCATGCTGGCCTAGAAAATAGTCAGCCGGAGTCGGTTTCAAGTGCCCGCCAAACTCCTCTTCGGGCTTGAGATGGTTCCGATCCCACTAAACACCTCTTCAACGGCCACTGTTAGTACCAATCTAAATTGCCGGGATGGCGGAATGGTAGACGCGGCGGACTTAAAATCCGCTGGCCTCACGGCTGTGTGGGTTCGAGTCCCTCTCCCGGCACCAATCATTAGGCACGAAAACGGCGCTTGAGCAAAAAACGGAGGCTTTTGATTTTCCCCAATGTCCACGGATTGTCCACGAACATTTTCGCTGGCCATATCGTCAGGCACAAAGAAAAGCCCCCGGCTGCTACACCGAGGGCTTCTTGTTGCTGGTGCTACTTTCCTTCGTTACACCAGGCATTACCTACCTTGTGCGCGTACCAGGATGAGTCTCCCTTGCTGTATTGCTTGAACGCAACGCCGTGTTCCTGGCAATAGTGATTAATCTGGTGGCTCTACCAGCGCGGTGGGCTGTGCGGCGCTCTCAGTGCCTTTCCCGGTACACCATAGAGCCTTCAGTTGTTGGCTCAATTCCCCGTAAAGCTGGTGCTGGGCTTGTTGCCAATCATCATTGATGCCAATGGTGCCCTCTGCGCCTAGCTCTATGGCTTTCCAGCCGTGGCCGGTGTCTTGGGAATACTTGATCGTTGCGGTTACGGTAGTTATTTTCATGGATTCTCCCTCGATATGATGATAGGAGCCAGCCGTTGGACCGGCTCCATATCTTTATTCCCCGACGATATAGTCAGCGGCTCTCTGGCCTTGGCTGGCTGCTGTGATCACTAGCCGGTTATCGGCCCTTAACACCTTGCTCCATCCGTTGATGTAGCTGGCGCTGTTGTCTAGGGTGTTATCTATCCCGGCCAAGGCGCACAGGAAACTTGCTCCGAACTCGGCGGCTAGTTCCTCTTTGCTGTAGACGGCGCTACCGAAGGGCGCTATGCCTGTTTCCAAGCCGTGGCGGTTCAGACGGGATTCATGGCCGGTGGAATGGGCTAGTTCGTGGAAGGTGGTTGAGTAGTACTCACTGGCGCTGTGGAATGTGTCCATTACTGGCAGGTGAATGCTGTCATTGCTTGGCCTGTAGTAGGCTCTATCGCCGCCATCGTGGTCGATGCTAGGCGGGTTGGGCATACCGTCCACAATGGCCGTGGCTGCAGCGATCGGCTCTATTGTTGGGGTAACGCCAGTCGGCGTTAGCGTTAACCCTTCGCATTGGTCCACGTTAAAGACGTTGTAGACCTTCAATAGCGGGATAGTCTTCGGTTGGCCGTCTTGGTCGTCAACCTTTAATGGCTTCCAGAACGTGATCAAGCTACCGTGTTCACCTTTGCGGACATGCCCACCAAGCTGGACGGATTGCTTGTAGGTCAACCAACGTCGGTCTGGGTATTGGGACATTCCTAGCAAGATTGTGTTGATCCCGTGGTAGGGACGGTTAGTAGTGGCGTTTCTGGGGATTCCGGCGCTCCAAGGCTTATGCCATGGTACGGTTCCAGATTCCAAAGCTTCGAGAATTTTATTCGTAACGGCGGCATAGACATAGTTAGACATTGAATCATCTCCCTAAATTGAATTTGGAATAGGTAGGGCCGGGACTGAACCCGGCCCAATAGCTCTAGTCGGCTATTTCCTGTTCCAAATGTCGGGAGATGGTACGGATTATGCCGGATGCCTCGGAATACTCCGATTCGGCCTCAATTAGCATCATGACTGCCGCAGCGTGCTTGCAAGAGCCACGCCAGTGTCCAGACGGGCAATTGCAAGACACGCCGCCGTCTTGGGCGATGACTTCGTAAGCCATTGCGGGTTGACTGCTACTAGGGACGGCGTACCGGGATACGAAACTGGGTGACTCGCCGAAGTCTAGTGCCCAGACTCGTATACCTTCGCTAAGGGCGCGTAACTTCGCTTTGGCTTGTAGTTCCTCTGGACTCATTGGTGTTGTGGTTGCCATGATTCCCTCCGGTGTGGTTGTTAATTTAGGCGTTCCTTACCTGCGACTAATATATACCCATCGTCCACAGTTGTCGATAGGTTATTATGACCCGATATAGATTTGACGTTGTGGACAAACGGCACTATAATGAGTGCATGAATGATGTTCAGGAAATATTGGGGATGCTAAGAGCCAAAGGTTGGAGTTTGGCAGCTATTGCGGACGCGCTCGGTGTGCCGCCAAACACCGTCCGAAAATGGAGCGCTGGATTGCGGCATCCAGCCAATGCGCCCATCGTTATTGACGCAATGAGGCGTTTGCTAAACCGGACACGTGTGCCGAAACAACGAAGGTATATGAAAAGCCCGCCGGGTTAAACCCAACGGGCCGGAACGCCCTTCCCTAACAACCACGAAAGGGCAAGGCTCGGTAATTCTACCACGGCTCGAACTGGGCGACCCCCCGGCTAGGCTTAGGAGATTCCAGGGACAGAACAGTGGAGGTCGGGAACATTTTTGTCACTTTTCATCGGGTCGCGGTGAAGCCAAGTGGGCTACCACTGTGTCCAGTCAATTAGGGGCGGCTTCATTTCACCGGCGGGCCTTTCCTCACCAGCTAACGCTCATATGCACCAATGTCACATGCTGCACCCTGGGGCCTGGAGATACCTCGCTGGTCTACAGCAGGGCAGGAATCTCCGGCGTCGATCGCTGGGCTGCCGTCCAGCAGAGCGTGCGTGATTGTCGGGCCACCGTTGTTTTGCAATGACCCCAGGAGTGGGTCGGAGTTCGAAATGTCGCCTATTCTAGAGAAGCCACAGGTGGCGTCGCTGTCCGAGTTATTGCTAATGGTGCTATTCGTAATAATTGCGGTAGTATCGGTTCGTATCCCTCCAGCAGATGCGTTGCTGTTGTCCGTAATTAGAGTGCCAGTCAATGTCAATGGTCCGATGCTCCATATACCTCCACCTGAACCGGCAGGCCCCCCCTTTATTTTGAGTAATGGTGCTGTTGGATATGGTCAATGAAGCTCCAGAGTTAACAAATATCCCGGCTGCATCAGCCGCCGGACCAGTCTTATGGCCATGGCGTATGGTCATTCCTGACAGGACGGCGTTACCGTCGGCAATGTTGAAAACTCGAAATCCCGCCACGCCTGGTGTAGAAGCGGCCTGAATGATCGTGCTGCTGGCCCCGGCTCCGGACAAGGTGAGACTTATGCTTATGGTAAGTTCGGAGCCACTAGTCAGAGTGTATGTCCCCGCAGGAATATTTACTGTGTCGCCTGATCCTGCCGCTGCAATCGCCTCACGGAGGGAGCAGTCAGACCCACATACCCCATCATTATTGTCCCCGGTTTTGGTAACAGTGAAGGGTGAACTCTGAGGCACGTCCGTCTGCGGTGTAGAGGTAGGCACCAGCGTAGGAGTTACAGTGGGAGATGGAGTTGGGGTAGCGGTAGCTATCGGTGTAGAAGTAGGGGGCGGTGTCGGCGTCGGCGCAGTTGTAGGGGTAGGCGTAGGATTAGGAGTGGTGGATGGCGTTGGAACTAGTGTTGCAATTGGGGTTGGAGTAGCCGTAGAAACTGGTGTAACAGTGGCCTGAGGTGTGGGTATCGGCAGTGGTGTTGGCGTCGGTACGGCTGTAGGGATAGGTGTCTCCGTCGGAGTCGGAACAGGGGTTGGCGTCAATGTTGGTTGAAGCACCGCTGTCGGCGCTGAAATTGCAATAGCCGTCGGCAACGGCGCGGGGACTGCCGTGGGTAGTCGTGTGGAAGTTGGGCGTGGCAGCGGTGTGGGTAGGGGCCTGGAAACACCAAAGTTAACGCGCCCAACGGTACCTCCAATGATTATTTCTACCTGCTGGACGCCAAAGGGTGTACTTGTAGGGACGGTGAATGACACAGAAATGTTTCCTAGTGTGTCTGTATTTTCTGACAATAAACCCGTCGAAACGCCGCCCACGGTAAGACTGTCTATCGACGAAGATGGCGGAAATCCACGCCCGGTCAAAAACCCACGACTGCCTCGGTTTCCGACTTGAGGGGAGATGGTGATGGGTCCATCCTGGTCAGCCGTTAGCTCCAACGAATACTGACCGATGGTATTCTTGGCTCCACTACTGTGAATAGTGATCGTACCGGATTCTGGAATTCGCAGACCGATGATACCAGCCCTAACCACTCCTGTTGCTTTAATCTCGCCAGCTAAGCGCCCTAGTATGTCGCCGCTAGCCCCAAATATTTCGATAAGGGGAATAAATTCGCCGCTTCCAATCCGGTCCATTAAGACCGTAATTCGTTGACCAGCCTCGGCCGAAAATGTCCAGACGTCAGTGTCTTCTGGAGTATCGATAATACCGAATATTTTTTCCGGCATTCCTATGCCAAAGCCGCCGACATCGGGTAATTCTGTTCGAGTAGGGGCATTCGTGGCGGTTGGAAGCAGTCCAGCGACCGGAATCGACGTCGTCGTGGGCACTGGAATCGGCGTGGTAGTCAGTGTCGGCGCTGCAGTCGGCGTCTGTGCGGGTGTATGAGTAGGTATCGCGGTGGAAACTACGGTCACCGTGGGCACCGATATAGGGGTGCCCGTAGCTATAGTCGTAGCGGTAACTGTAGGCGCTGGTGCCGCTGTCGGTTCCGGCACTTTTACGGTCAGCACAAAAATGCTCAAGCTGTCCATTTTGACCGTGGCAGTGAACCGTGCGAGATCAACCTCTGTCTTTAACTGCTCCCAAAAACCTTCGTGGTAATGTTGGATGACAATGTTTTCCTCTCGGCTGCTTGCCAGCACCACTTCAGCGGAACTAATCCGCACGGTTATGGTTTATGGGCTTGATTAAGGAGCCATCAATTTCAAGGTCGAAGGAAGTACTGGTTGTAAATTCCGCTGGTAATTCCGGAATTTCTGCCGGCGTCAATGGCCGAAAAATTAGTTGGGCAGGTGCATCCACTGAACCGGCGTCCACATCGACGGTAACCTCTCCTCCAGGGACTACAAGCCGGGCAGGGTTCTCTGGTGTTAGCTGCGCGATTACCGACGTTAAGGTGACACTGGCGTCCCCGTCACCTGCAGACGAAGAGAAGACTCCGGCTGCGAAAAGCACCCCAAGAGTAACCCCGATTACCGCTGCGATCCCGATTGCCAATATCCCATAAAAGGCGCTATAGGGCCGTGGTTCCCTGAGTATTTGCCGAAGCTCAATCGGCCCCGTCTTGTCGATGGTGAACTGTTCTACACCTGGACGGCCACGGAAGCCAGCAGGTCGGTAGGAAAGCCTGACCTCGTAGTAGTCTTCGGTGACTTCGGCGCTGGCAACTTCCCACACAAGCTCTCTGTCAGCATACCGCCGGTAAACCTCACGGTTGTCGCGGGCGTGCTGGAGCGCTAACACACGAGCTTGGTCCAGGGAGATGTAACCCAGAGTCTCGCCGTCGGGCGTGAACTCTAGCTTGTCGTCGTCTTTCCCGTCTTTTGCCATGGATTCAAGACTAATCCCCGATCAAGGAGAAGATTCCTTTGCGAGAGCTTCGAGGACGCTTCGCTCCACATCATCCGGTACCCATTCGGTCCAAGACTTATTGTTCTTCAAGAAGAAGATTGCTGTGGCTTCAAATGGGTTGATGTAGTTTCCCTTGTGTTCCTCGTACCATCCTTCCGCAAAGAGCTGGTTCGACCCGTTCCAGTCCCACTTTCTCAACAGCTCAACTACCTCAGGAGCCTGAGTGGACAACTCGGTATTCACCGCAATCATGACCTCTGAAGGCGGGAAAGCGCAGCCGTCACCTGGGTCGGAACAACCGGAAGAATCTGGCTCTTTCAAAAGGGTCAAATCCAGCTCATTGGACGGTCTGGTAGGACCCCACAAGTACCCTAGCCAAGGCTCGCCTTTCAAGTAAGCCTATTCTAATGACCCAAATAAACCGCCCACGCTACCAGGGTCCCGAAGTTCGACTGCCTCTTCCAAGCCATAGGCCACTATCTGCTCTCGATTTACCCGGTTGCAAGCCCAAACTGCAAGGCACCCAATTAAGACGGCCTTTCCTCTGCTGTCGGGTTGTGCGAACAGCTTTATGTGAGCCGGGATGTCAAAGACTGACTCTAGACCTGGGTTCTGTTCGACCACGTACGTGGGCACCACAAAGGTGCTCTGCCAGTTGTCTTCCAAGCTCTTTCCCGCGGAGATTATCTCGTTGTTTTTCAGGGCCTCGAACCAGATTTCTGTCTGGTTGGGCAACCAAATCTCCATGGCGATGTCGATGTTGTGGTCAATTATGGCTTGAAACAAAGTTGCAGTTTGGCCGTTCACTACTTCTGTCGTGAAGCCATAGCCATGTTCCAAGACGTATAGTGCCACTCCATTCTGAATTTGGGCGCTGGTCCAGTTCAAACCAGCGATTTTTAGTTTCGTCTTTTGACTCGCTCCGATAACTGGCGTAGGCGTTGCCAGTGCCTGCTGCGTCGACGTAGGGCGAGGTGTTGCGGTTGCTGTAGGTCGTGGTGAAGCAGTGGGCACGGGACCACTCGTTGAGGTTGGAGAGAGCCTTGGCGTCGGCTGAGGCGTGGCAAAATTGCTGGAAATACTAACTTGCATGTGCTCGTCCCAAGTTTGCCAAATTCCCTTGAAGCCCCCAAAGTCTCGGTCAGTTTGATATATCCAAGTTACGGGTTCACCGGAAGGGTTGACGAATTCAAATGTGACATTCTCTCCAGTAACGCCAACAGCATGAAAGGCCACCGAAGAGCTATCGAACTCGGTATTGGTCGGAGTAATCACTTTGAATGGTGCATTCACAGATTCTATGTCTAAATCCAATATCGACGCCAACAATGGAACGTAATTTACGGGGAAAGGATTAGGATTCTCGATAACGGCTTCGACCCGGAGATCAAAAGACTTACCAATATCAAAAATCGGTCCATAGGTTACACGATCTGTTCCTGTGAATGAAACCAAACTCAGAGGCAAAACGCCAGGGTAAACGCGGGATTTGACTCCTGGAGCCAAGGAGTTGAATGCAAACGATAACCTCAAAATGCCACCAATTGGTGTCAATTGCGTGCCATCTATACTAGGAGGACGCAATATCTCCGCGCTTGCCTCTATGACTACTCGGGTGGTACCAGGTGCAAGAATATCAGGGGTAATCTTTCGTTTAAATTCGAGACCCGAGTCAGCAGATACTACTCTGCGCAGATTGGTGGATATATCCGCGTGATTGTCCCTGCTATCGGCCCCCCATGAATAGGTAAACACACCAGCTTCCGCTGATGATGTCAATGGCGGCACGCTCGAAGATAAACGTAACGGCTCATCTACAGTTACCGTGACATGTGCAGGCAAGACAACTACGTTGTCCCATCTTGGTGAGTGCGAAGAGATACTCGGGTCCCAGTCCTCTTCGAATTCCCGACCACCTTCGCTCAAATACAAGGAATTGTAGTAGCTAATATCGACTATTGAACCTGCGGGGATAGACGGTTCAGAGGATTGTGCAGTGGTTGTATTAGAAGATTGTGCAGTGGTTGTGTTAGAGGAGGTATTCATGGTCGGTTCGGGGGAAGCAATTGGATTCAGTGTATTCCGAATCGGTGGTGAAACTGTAGTCGGCATGGGCGTAGAGAAGAGAGTGGGAGACAGGGTGGGTTGTTCCGGCGTGATAGTTGGGAGCACCACAGCCAAAGGTTCCGAATCTCCACTTCCAGCATTGACGACAAATACCCCACCGGCGGTAGCCGCCACAACTATCAACAAACCGATTCCGACCAAAAGGAGCTGATATCGTCGCCAACCAACCGAACCCGGCAGGCCCAAAACTTGGCGGAGCGCAATAGCTCCCTCTTTCTCGATGAAGAACTGCTCCCGACCAGGGGTACCAGTAAATGCGCCTTCCGGCCTAAATGAGATGGTGATGACATAATGGTCTTCAGTATCATTCGCTTCCACTACATCGAAGGCCATTGCGGTGTCTGTAAAGCGGGTTCCGTAAGCTCCGGGAGATTCCCTGGCAGTGCGCATGGCTAAGACTTGAGCCTGATCCAGGGAAATATAGCCTAAGACCTCACCCTCAGCGGTGAACTCAAACTTCTCTTCTTGCTTGCCTTGGTCTTCGGCCATGGGGAATTATAGGGGTCGGAGGGTGGCTTAAGTCAAACCGGAATCCACCCGGTTTGGTAGTATAGAAACTGTGCCTTCCCCTACGGCCAAGTGGAGGCCATATAAACATTCATTGACTA
Source organism: Dehalococcoidia bacterium (assembly GCA_963665155.2). Lineage (GTDB taxonomy): Bacteria > Chloroflexota > Dehalococcoidia > Lucifugimonadales > UBA3495 > UBA1141. The sequence continues at coordinate 153,594 of CAXXFI010000001.1, forward strand.
TAACGATAATTCAAGGCTCCCACATGTTAACCGCTAAACAAACCGGCTTCGCCCAGTCCGTCGTCGATGGCGAATCCCAAAGCGACGCATACCGGCTGAACTACCATGCTGGGAACATGACTTCCAAGCAAATCTGGGAAGAAGCCTCCAAACTGGCGGCCAACCCAAAGGTCGCCTAAAGGATTGCCAGTCTGGTGCGGTTACTAGATGCAGCTGAAGAAAACATGGTGCACGCAAGAAGGGACAAGAAGTTTGCTGCTGCTAATGGAGCGCTCCGGCTGATTGCCAAGGCCGCTGGTTTGCTGGACGGGCAGCAGCCAACGGCTCCGAGGCAGGTTACCCGAGTCACGGTGGTGCTGAGCGGTCCGACAACCACAACCGTAGAAGGAGCGGTAGTTGATGGAACCAGCCGGCTGTTGCCGGATGCGGCAGAAGCACCGTAGCGTAGCGGGCATCAAGTAGAACCAGTCTGTTAGTAATAAGCGAGTTACTTTGATCGAACTAGGGCAAGATTTAGTCGCCACCCTTGTGGAGCTGACCTTACCCCGAAGTTAGTATCATTGGCTAGTAGAGTCCAGCCATAGAGCCAGCAAACTCTTTGGGCGTTTTACCCTTCAGGGAACTGTGGGGCCTGACCTCGTTGTAGTCCTGCCGCCAGTTCTCTATGATCTCCCTGGCATGCCTTACACTCATGAACCAGTTGATGTTCAAGCATTCGTCGCGTAGTCGGCCGTTGAAGCTCTCAGCAAAGGCGTTCTCTACCGGCTTGCCAGGACGTATAAAGCTTAACTTGATGCCCCTCCGATAGGCCACTCATCCATGGCCTTGCTTGCGAACTCCGGGCCGTTGTCCACAGTGATCACCTCAGGTAGTCCCCGTGTCTCTTCCAGTCTCTCCAGGACTCCCACCACTCTGGCGCCTCCCAGAGAGGTATCTACCTCGATGGCTGGGCACTCCCGTGAATAGTCGTCCACTATGGCCAATGCCCGGAAGCGCCGACCGGTCACAGTGCTATCAGAGACAAAGTCCATGGACCACCTCTGATTAGGACGTACAGGAGATGGAATGGTCTCCCGGACCCCTGCCGCCCCTTTGCGCCTCCTCTTCTTCCTGAGCGCAAGCCCCTCTTCACTGTAGATGCGCTCTGTACGCTTGTGATTGATCACCAGGCCTTCTCTCTTCAGCATGATGTGCAACCTGGGACTGCCAAAGCGCTTCCTCTCCCATGCCAGCTCACGCATTCTGCGACGCAGGACAGCATCATCACCCTGCTTCGACTTGTACCGATAGACCGAGGGTGAGATACCAGTAAGCAGACAGGCCCTCCTCTCACTCAGCCCAAGACTCTCTATGGCATATGCCGCTGCCATCTTCCTCACCTTGGGCTTCAGAAGTTTTTTGCCAGCAACTCCTTCAGAGACCAGTTGTCCAACGCCTGCTGGGCCACAATCTGCTTCAGGCGCCGGTTCTCTTCCTCAACGGACCTTAGCCTCTTCAACTCGTTCAACGTCAGCCCGGCGTACTTGGCTTTCCACTTGTAGAAGGTGCCTTCGCTCATGCCGTGCCTGCGGCACAGCTCCCCTGTCTTGGCCCCTGCCTCTGCCTCGTTCAGGACCCCTATGATCTGCTCCTCTGTGTACCTCTTCCGTGCCATGAGCCCTCCTTACTATGTCCTATTTTACCCGGAGGACTCTCTTTGCCACTGTTTCTGTTTTCGGGGGTAAGGTCAGAGCCAATAAGTCAGGGAGGAACTCAAGAGAGGCAAGGTAAACTTCGACAATGGCTGCTCGCGAGCGACGATTTACCAGACAACTGGACCGCTAAATTGCTAAGCAGGTCTGACCACCTATGGCAGGCGAACGACCAGGATAGCTTCTGGATTTTTGCATTCGACTTCAACGAAAACGTTGTCCTGGCAAGCGATTCTGACTTCGGACGATTACCCATCTCCGATCGCATGAGACCACGGTACATTAGGGGGTTAAGGTCATTGTTATCTACTAAATCGCTGCTGGAGGCGGGACCAGTGGGATTGGTTCACCGTATCGACAATACTGGGACACCTACCTTCGGAAGTGTTGCGAGACGCAGGCCGCAAAACTAAAGACTTGCGGCTTGCGATGAGGGATAGTGAGTCCGCATCGATATATCGCGCAGTCGAATTAATCAAAGACACGCCCATAGCCAAGAGATTAGCTGACTCATTACATTCGATAATGGATGGGACACCACGATTGTCCGACGCACTTGTTTTCGGCCACCACCATTCCACAGAAAGACCCCGTTCTGAAAATGAAGTGCTAGAAGACCCTTACATTGTCTCGCAGGCGGCAAAAAAGCGACGGGAACGCGCAAATGAGGCCCATCGCCATACCCTGAACACGCTGGTTAGCAAACTAGAGTCGGACGGATTGGTCGTGCAGCAAAACCGCCTAATCGATGCGTACGCTCGACTCCGATCCGGCCCCGCAATTTTTGAGGTCAAGAGCGTTACTCCACAGAACGAGAGGACCCAGTGTAGACATGCGCTAAGCCAGCTATACGAATATAGGTATCTCCATGTAATTCCCGACGCGAGTCTTTGGATGGTTCTTTCGAGTAAGCCGACCCAAGAATGGCTAATTGAATACTTGATCGGGGACCGTGCATTGAACCTACTATGGGAGGAAGCTGGAGTCATTTCTGGGCCGTCTATCGACCGATTGTCTTCAGCTTGATTGGGTAGCCGCTATACAGCATAAATACTTGATTCTTCACTTCTACGCCTACACTGAATCTGGTTTTAACATCGACGCCATGCATGTACAGGAAGGGCTGGCAAGAGCCTGGACCCGAGACCGCCAGCATCGGGACTACTTGTTGGCGCTGGAGGAATCGGCAAGAGTAGCAAGAGTGGGGTATTTGTGGGGAGGTGAAGCCGCAGCCCACCGGCTTGAACCTGGCAGACTTGCTGGATCACTGCACCGGGATAGGTGTCTACTTATCCCTTCTGTACAACCTGATCCCACCGAACCGTAACCCAGCTTCCACCGTCCAGGGTCACATGGATGCGTGGGCGTAATCATCCGGTAGTCCACCGTCTTCTGGAAACACTGTAAGCCTCCCGTTTCCATGGGATGCATCTCCAAATTTCGGCTAAACCGAAATACCGGTAATGATTGGTAACAATCCCGGAACGTTTCCGGTACAGTTGATCCAACAACAAGATGGCCACCTTTTGCAAACCAACCCGCGTAGACTCAGGATAATACGATGAAAGCGATCATCTACCACGAGTACGGCTCACCTGATGTTCTTGAACTGCAAGAGGTAGACAAGCCAGTCGTCAAGGATGATCAGGTGTTGGTACGCGTTCAGGCGGCATCCGTAAATCCACTTGACTGGCACTTCCTGAGAGCTACACCGTTCTTTGCCCGCCTAGCGTCCGGGCTGCTCAAACCAAAACGCAAGATACTCGGAGCAGATTTGGCGGGGCGAGTTGAAGCAGTTGGCGGAAACGTAAAGCAGTTTCAACCAGGTGATGAGATATTCGGGGGTAGCCTCAATCTCGGGGCCTTTGCCGAGTATGTTTGTATTCCTGAAGATGGAGCGGTGCTGAAACCCGCCATTATGACTTTCGAGGAAGCGGCGGCCGTCCCTGTAGCGGCACTCACCGCCCTGCAAGGTCTTCGCGACAAAGGGCAGATTCGGTCCGGGCAAAAAGTTTTGATTAACGGGGCCTCTGGTGCTGTGGGTACGTTTGCGGTGCAGCTTGCCAAATCATTCGGAGCCGAAGTGACCGGCGTGTGCAGCACGCGGAATCTGGACATGGTGCGCTCGATTGGTGCAGATCATGGCATTGATTACACGCAAGAGGATTTCACTAAGAACGGGCAGACCTATGACCTGATTTATTGTGCTGTGGGCAATCGTTCGGCTGCGGATTATAAGCGTGCATTAAACGCCAAGGGAATTTGTGTCGTTGCCGGATTTACAACGGTGTCTCACATGTTGTTACAGGTTTTGTTCCTGGGTGCATGGGTGTCAATGACCGGGAGCAAAAAAATCGGTTCTATGGGAACGATGAAACCAAGCAAAATAGATTTGGAATTTATGAAAGAGCTTCTTGAAGCCGGAAAAGTAAATGCTGTTATAGATAGACGTTACCCATTGAATGAGGTTTCTGAAGCTCTCCGCTATCTCGAAGCAGGACACGCCCAAGGAAAAGTCGTGATCACTGTATGACCCTAGAACTCCGGCCGAAAAGTACCCTGACCTAGGCTGTCCCGATATACTGGGCAAGAGATTTAATAAATGGGTGTGGGAGGTTGAGGATGCTGGGAGTACGGTCGGCGCAACGAGGGCTGCTGGAAGCGGATCACCTGTACCTGGACTATGTGGGCCGGGGCTCCTTCTATGGCTTCCTGGCCTCCCTGCGGGGACAGCTATTTCGAGACGAAGAGTTCGCCGAGCTATATTGCCCAGACAATGGCCGGGATAGCGTGCCCCCAAGTCTGGTGGCCACTGCGCTGTTGTTGCAAGCCTACGACAAAGTCAGCGACGCCGAAGCCAAACAGCGGGCGGATTTTGATATCCGGTGGAAGGTGGCGTTGGGGATTGAGGTGGAGGACCGGCCCTTTGCCAAGAGCACGCTGCAGCTGTTTCGAGCCCAGCTGATCCTCCACGACCGGGTGCGGGCCGTCTTTCAGCGCAGCCTCCAATTCGCCCGGCAGACCGGATACCTGAAAGGACGCCGGATGAAGGTGGCGGTAGACACCACCTACATTCTGGGCCGAGGGGCGGTCAAGGACACCTACAACTTGCTGGCCGACGGCATAGTCCAGGTAGTGCGGGCGCTTTCGGACCTGGATGGGACGCGGCCCGAGGAATGGGCCTTGAGACACGGTCTGGAACTCTACTTTGGCTCCAGTGTGAAGGGAGAGGCAGAGATTGACTGGGACAACCAGAAAGAGCGGCAAGCCTTACTGCAGAAGATAGTAGCCGATGCCGACCTGGTGTTGGAGCTGGCCCGTCAGGTCCAGGGTCAGTTCCCCGAGGAGAGCCCCCAGCGCCAGGGTATAGTGGAAGCGGCGGAGTTGCTGGGGCAACTGTTACTGCAGGATGTGGAACGCCAGGAGGATGGCCCAGCCCTGAAGGATGGGGTAAGCCGGGACCGCATCCCTTCGGTACACGACCCGGAGATGCGCCACGGCCGTAAAAGCAGCAGCAAACGCTTCGACGGACATAAGGCTGCGGTGGTGGTGGATACCGATTCCCAACTGGTGACCGCGGTAGACATCCTGCCCGGCAATGCCGGTGACAACACTGGAGTCCTGGAACTGGTGGAGCAGAGTGAGGAGAACACGGGCATAGCGGTGGAGGAGACTATCGGGGATGCGGCCTATGGGGATGGCGGGACGCGGCAGGCCTTTGCCGATGCTGGTCGGACTCTAATAGCCAAGGTGCCGGGTCGCCCTAATAAGGCCTGCTTCCCCAAGGAGGACTTCCAGATCGACTTGGAGGCAGGAACCTGCACCTGCCCAGCCGGTAATGTTACCCACACCCTGCGGACCTTCGGCACCCGGACCAACCGGTTGGGTCGGACCTACCTGGCCCGGAGTTTCCAATTCGACCCGGCGGTCTGCGGCGTATGCCCCCTGCGGTCCCAGTGCGTGGCGGCGCGGTACGGGGCGGGACGCACCGTAGCCCTGCATCCCCAAGAGGCGCTCTTGCAACAAGCCCGGGACTTCCAGCGGAGTGAGGGCTTTGCTGAATACCGTAGGCTGCGCCAGGCGGCCGAGCATCGCCTGGCGCGGCTGGCGCAACTGGGGGTCCGCCAATCTCGCTACTTCGGCCGAGCCAAGACCCGATTCCAACTACTCATGGCGGCCACGGTGGCCAACCTGACCCTGGTGGCTACCAAGATGGGGATGATATCTCCGGCTCCAGGCTCCTCTCACGATAAACCGGACCAGCAAGCCCCAGGGTCGCCCATCGTTACTACCCAATTCATATTGGCCGCAGCCAACTGGGTCACTCTTAGCCTCAGACTTACAGTCCACTGGTTATCCTCCACGCCATCCCGTCACAGCAGGGCTTTTCAGCCGGGTTTCTAGCTCAATCACTCCAGACTACTCCACCTCAATCTTGGTCAGCCTGTATTGCCCGCAGCCATCTTTCCTATGCTCTGTGTGTGCTTCTATCGCCTTGATAGCTTGGTCCTCAGTTCTTGCCGTGCCCCATGCGCCACAACTACATTCCCAACTGAAGCGCACGGCGAACGACGGATTGGAATTCTGCATCTGTCCTTCGACAAGCCTCATTTGGTAGAATTCATTCCGGCTGGCCCGTCCAATCAATATGCTGAGGAGGCGAGATACATACATCAACAGGACGCGTTGATCCGAATCGGATACTGCCTGACGGTCACCCACATCCTGTCATCTAGAGTAACGTGGAACCCGTGGTCTGGTTCATCCGGGAAGTGTGCGCTGCGTCGGAAAACCAGGCTGATCAGGGTGCCGGTAGGGCCGGAGTTATGTCGCCGCATTGGAAGCGGTACTCTAGAGGATGGAAATTTACCGGGGCGAAGACTTGCGTCAGCATTGGTTCGGCTTCCTTGACGGGTTATTCCACGACTGACATCGGTAGCTATGAGGTCGTTCCCGTCTCTTCACCACTAACCTGCAACAATCTAATTCTTTACGCCTGAAACGGGACTGGCGGTGGCAGGATTTATGCTTTCTGGCGTCGGGCCAACCCTAAGTTGACAGATCGTCGATCCGGGTCGCCAAACATTGCGACTTGTCTTATGTACCTTTCGGGCCGCCTCTTAGTTGCTGGACGAAATCCCCAGGTGAAGCTTAATTTCTTATTCCTGATCAACTCCGTCACCAGGAATTCTAGTTCATCCGGGCCGAGATTACCCGCCCAACCTGGCTCCAGCAGGCGATGGTCACCTTTCGGTGACTGGGCTGGGGAGCGTTGCATTATTGACCTTTCTTCAACTGCTACCAATATCTCTGATCCGTGTGAGATTCTTCCCGGTACCGGTGCCACTGACGACCTCTATACATGTCTTATCGCCCCCAGCGGATAGAGCACCTCCATCGACCGCAAAGACTGGTTCATCCACAATTCTTCTGGCGAACAACCTCCAATCTCAGATGGCGAATACTTCAATCTCTTCTCGTTTTCAATTTCGTATAACAAAAACTCTCCTCCCCCTTTAGGGGGAGAGTTTGTTACATACCAGGTTACGTAACATGTTATGTGAATTCATGGTTTAGATTCCCCCATTTAATGTCTCCTCCACTTGCCTGGACCTGTGTGAAGAGTTTGTCGTACCGATTAAGCGTGGTCCGAACTGTGCCTTCCGAAATATCCAACATCTCCGCTAACTCCTTGACGGTCTTGCCGCCCTTACGTAGAGTCGCTGAGATACGCTGGCTGTGGCTTAGAGTCTCGGAAAGCTCAAGGATGTCTTCGATGTTGGCTCTAGTGAATGTAACTTTGTCGTCCGTGAAATCAATCTCGAATGCCTGATCCCTCAACCTCTTTCCGTTGTTGCTCTTGGTATGTTTCAGTCCGATTACGAAGGGACTCAATCCAGGCTCATGGCTGGCATTCACCCGGAAGTTGGCTCTGGGTAAATTGCGCCAGAAAATCGAGCCAAAGGGTTCGTTCTCCTTCCCTCCTTTGGCTACATGGGCCACTGTAAGACTGCAAGTCCTCAAAGACCGCAAGGCAGCAAAGTACTCGTTGGTCGGGGCGGAGGACTCAGGTTCTCCTACTGCCGGTGCTGCGCTATCCACCACCACCAGACCTATATTGTTGTCTACCACCAAGCGATTGATCTGCTGGAAGTCGGCTGCGAGAAGCTGGTGCATCTGCCGGTAGAAAATCCCTTCTGGGATAGGAAGTTCCAGTCCCGCGGAGATCATGTTCACTCTCTCCCAGAGAGTATCTTCATCAGTTTCATAATCTAGATACAAAACATTGCCTGGCTCCGCTTCCAAGCCCATGTGGGAGATTCCCTGGCTCACTAACACGCTCATTAGGATTGCCATCCAAGATTTACCGGTGTCTCCCTCTCCGAAGAGCAATGTAGCTTGGCGTTCTTGCAGCAAGGGCCTCAATCTGAAAACGAGGCCTTCTGGCATGGAGTGGTCCGCCAGTTTGATGGTCGGCGTCTCTTCCCGGTGCTTGTCCAGCACCATGACGCAGACGAACTCCAAAACATTAGTCCATTCGACGCCCGGAATTATCTCATCGAGGACCTTGCTCATCGACTTCCTGGATGGTGACGAAGTTAGGTTCAACCTCGCTCGATGGACGTGACCGGCAGCGCCAGGAATTTTGCTAGTGATGGTGATCTCACCACTGGTTTCATACCTGGAGTTTTCGCTGATGCGGTCCACCAGCACTACAAGTTTTTCGTCGAAGAAGTCCAGCCGGTAAATACCAGCTGTATTGTTCAACTTGGGTCTAGCGACTGTCATAAATCAATAGCACCACCTCTAGATTTGACTTGAGGAGCCAGTTGACTAGGTTCGGGTTCCATTGGGCGTTCTTCTATCCAATTATCTGAATTGCGTGATGTAAGTTCGTCTCGGATTTCTACTAGGAGCTTTGCTATCTGGTATATCGGACTCTGATAGCTGGCACTGTGGTAGGGGGTCCGACCAAGCTCATAATAATGGTCCCGCCATGTGTCCGACACCTGGTAATCAATTGAGTCGTTTTCTGCCTCCCATTCCTTGTGCGAATTGCACCATACATATCCAACTGGTGTGGCGTTAATCGATTTTCTGCTTTTAAAGTACACTTCTACACCTCTTCCCAAAACTAGCAGTCTGTTCTTTCCATCTTGAAATTTCAGCGCCGTTCCTCGGATATCGAGGGGGGGGTGGATAATGTTGTTATTCCCCCATGCCCTCCGCTAACCACTGCAAGAACGTCTCACGGTGGATGATGATGCGTTTGCCGATGCGCCTTGCCCCTGCCAGTTTCCCTTGATTCGCTAAAGAATAGAGCGTTGCCTCACTCACCACGGCTTGAGCCGCAGCTTCCGAGATAGACATCCCAGCGGTCGGTTCCTTTGTCACCATGTTGTTTTTCTCCCTAATCGAGTTTGCGGGGTTTATTTTGGTTGACCCATGTCTAATAGGATAGTACTATCTTTCATATCCAATCAATAATATCCTATGAGGCTAAGCTATGAGTCTGGTCCCGGCTTTTCAAATTTCATCCAGGGTATATTGGGCACGTGGCGGAATTTGGCGGGTAGAGTCGATAACCGAAGGAAGTCACAGGCTACTTTGTGACCCTATATCCATGCCCCTTCATACCTATGACCCAATGACAGAGAAGCCAACTGCATATCTCGCTTTTGCTCAAATCCGCGACGGGCTGTGGTCGCCGAGTGCGGATACTAGCTTCAAAGGTCTGTGTGACCGCCTTGTGGAGTTTGTAGTCAGATACGGAACGCCAGTTATTGCTCCCGATAGCAGACCAGAAACCCCCGTCATCAATGAGACGGTGGAAGAGATACTTCAAGAAGCCGCTCGGTTGGCTGCAGCCGTCCGCTGCCACCAGGTACTCTCCAGTGATTGGACCCTGGAACCTTCTGTCAGGTGCTACTTGGAAAGTCCCGACGCCGCGCCGTTTAGGGTTACCTACCAAAAATCCAGCGCTGGGCAAGCCGGTCAAAAAAGGGGCTATGATTTTGATACTGTGTCCGGCTTAGTTGATTGGCTGGGATACAACGTAAATGTGCACAATCACGGGTTGTGGGGCGTGTATCCGAATGTTCGATGGCATTCAGAGCAAGGGTGGCAGCAAGGTCATATTTATCAAAGTCTGCTGTGCGCCATGTGGCTCCAGTTATCCCAGGCTATGGTCAATTCATCGTCAGTTAGGCGTTGTATAGGGTGCGACATTCTCTTTCAAGCCGGTGGTAGAAATGACCAGGTGTACCACGACCATCGCTGTAGAGCGGCAGCTAACGCTCGCAACACTTATGAAAGAAAGAAACGCAATGCTGGAAGGATTAAGGAATGAACGGCTCAATCCGGCAACGGTCAAAAGGTAGCTGGCAATTACGATTCGACGCACCACCAGACGGCACAGGTAAGCGCCGGTTCATAAGCGAGACGGTGAAGGGAACTAAGAAAGAAGCGGAAAGGGCGCTACGGGACCGCTTGGCCGCTATTGAGAACGGTGGGTACGTCAGCAAGGATAAAGAAACGGTCGCCCAGTTCATGGAGCGCTGGTTGGCGACCTACGTGGCGACTAATACTTTCCTCCGAACCCAACACGGTTACAGAGGTTATATCAGGCGGTATATCGAGCCTAAAATTGGGCAAGTGCCATTGCAGAGTCTCACCGCAGGGCAGATTCAGGGCATATATGCCGATATGCTGGGTAGGGGCTTGAGCAACACAACTGTAGTCCAGCTGCACCGCATATTGAAGGAAGCGTTGTCGCACGCGGTTAAGTGGGGGATACTCACCCGCAACGTATCTGATGCGACGACACCACCGCGCATCCAACGTAAAGAGATGCCCATGTGGGACATTGACACAATCAACCAATTCCTAAGCACGGTCAGTGCTCACCAGTTGGGTGATCTGTACTACTTCGCCGTACTTACTGGTCTCCGTCGATCCGAGTTGTGTGGCTTGCGCTGGGAAAGCGTCGACTTTGCTAGGGGCAGGCTCAGCGTTGTGAATACACTTCAGAGGATTACGGGCTACGGTTTGGTTGATGGTCAGCCCAAAACGCTACGATCCCGCCGATTGACCGCTTTGTCTCCTGAATCTGTGGAGTTGCTTCATGATGTTCGAGGGCGTCAAATCGAACAACAACTGGAACTCGGAGACCTGTGGGAGCGCACAGGATACGTCTTCACTAAACTCGATGGCTTGCCGTTGACCCCAGATCAAGTCACGAAAGACTTTGCCAGGTTGGTTCGTAAATCTGGGTTGCCCCACCTAACCCTTCACGGATTGCGGCATGCCTTTGCGACACTATCTCTAACCGCTGGTGTCGATCTGAAAACAACCTCTGAGATGCTGGGACACCCGGCTTCGGCGGTATGATGTCCACGGAATGTCCACAAAGTCGACGCAATTAGACTGTACTAGATGGGCCAGAATGGATGTCTCAGGCGTGAAATCCCAACAGGGAGACACTAGAAAAACCTATTATTACTTGGTGCGTACAACTTAAAATCCGCTGGCCTCACGGCTGTGTGGGTTCGAGTCCCTCTCCCGGCACCAAGCGATTTGAAGCTAGATTTGGCACCGGATAGTGGTGTCATAGGCCCTTGGGTGTTATCACCAGACTCCACACTGTTAACAAAAGTGTTAAAAAACCCCACATAGCGCTGGTATAAATCCTTCCGCCAAGGTCGCTTTCCTTACGATAAGTACGCCGGAGATATGTCCAACTCCTGGGCTATATGTCGCATCGACTGCTTACTAACCCTTAATCCTTCTCCATAAACTTTTCCAAATGAGAATGTCTATAATTCGCAGTGGACTGCGACTATGGAATTTTGCAGTACCCTCAAGGAAGTCTTGATTATTCTCCGCATCTACTTTCAACAATCCAACGCAAAACAACTCCCTTTCGACGGGCTTGCTCCGCAGCCAGCTCCCCCATTTGATAGCAGCAGGTCCGTAGTAAGTCTGAATCAGCTTGTTGTCCATGATCGGTATTAAGAACTCCTAACAAATTGAACTGAGTTAATCTTGGCGCTAGTGGCCGGTTGGCTGAATCTTCCCCTTGTGTGGATGGGAGGCTGATGGCGAAACCACTGGTAGATGATGAACTATGGGAATTGATCCAACCCTTATTGCCGGTACCCATGCCCAGGCGATGGCGCTACCCTGGCCGGAAGCGCCTGCAGAACCGTCGGGCGCTGACCGGCATCTTGTTCGTCCTTAAGAGTGGCATTCCCTGGGAGATGTTGCCCCAAGAGATGGGGTGTGGCTCGGGGATGACCTGTTGCCGTCGTCTTCGAGACTGGCAGGAAGCTGGAGTTTGGCAAGAAACATTTCATGAAGCTTTTGCCAAACTGCGAGAAGCCGACCAGATTGACTAGTCTCGAGTTGTGGTGGATAGCGCCTCCATCCGGGCGGTTGGCGGAGGGGGAAAACTGGGCCCAATCCCACTGACCGGCGCAAGCCGGGGAGCAAGCACCACCTGATTACCGACGCCCAAGGGATCCCTCTGGCCGCCATCTTGACGGGCGCTAACCGTCATGATGTAACTCAGTTGCTGCCCTTGGTGGAAGCCATTCCGTCCATTCGGGGCCAGGTAGGACGTCCACGCCGGAGACCAGACCAAGTTCAGGGAGACCGAGCTTATGACTCGGAACCCCACCGGCAGGCGTTGCGATCGCTGGGGATCGAGCCGGTCCTGGCCAAACGCCTTACCCAGCACGGGAGTGGCCTGGGCATCCATCGGTGGGTAGTGGAGCGAACCCTGGCATGGCTGCACCAATTCCGACGGCTGCGGGTTCGCTATGAAAGGCGAACCGACGCTCATGAAGCTTTCCTTTCCTTCGGTTGTTCCCTCATCTGTTTGACAAGGTCCAAATCAATTTGTTAGGCGCTCTTAGTCTCCTTCATGTTGGCAATTCAGGGCCGGGCTGCCAGTGCTGCTGGGTGCCAATTCCTTAATTCATTAGATGTATTCTATGTCCCGAAAGATTAGGCATCTGCGACGTGCCTCCATGCAAAAGTGTGACGTTGGTCACATTTCGGAATTGCCCCAGAACCTGGCCTCAAATCCGAGTTCCGGTCAGGGAGGATCCGACTTAGCAGATTTATGGCTATTCCGGCGAATATCTCATGATCTTCTTATCACTTCTATCTCGGCCCCGAATTACCCTCACCTGAAACAGTCCCGAAGAGCCGGTATGTTGGCATAATCGCCCTTAACATCTACGATCCCTTGTGAATCCTTGCGTTGGTCCTGGTGGAATTGTGCAAGTTCTGATTAGTCCTTACCTCCACGGCGGCACCTAACCAGGCGCACTAAAACTTGATCGTCTCTGTTAAAACCTGGGATCAGCACCGGGTTGACGCCATTTATTTACAGGTGAACTTGACCAGTCGACCACAGTTCCGGTCTTTCCAGTTAGCTACCGGTTGGGTTTATCCCCTAACCCGATCGGGAATAATGGGTATGGCGGAATTTCCTCTAATCCAATATATTTGTTGGCATTGATTGATAGACGGGGAGAGTAATCTCGATGCTGGAACTGAGGACCGTAACTCCTGACGAGTTTGTTCAGTGGGTCCGTGTTGAAGCGCGTGCCTACGGCAACCGTTTGGACAATGACCCAGAGGTGCTGAGGCCGCATTTCGACTTGGATCGCTCGATTGCCGTGTTCGAGAACGGGGAGATTATCGGTGGCGCTCACTCCCATCTCGTTGAGATGTCTATTCCTGGGGCTTCGACGGCCATCGCCGGGGTGGCCAACATCGCCGTGCAGCCCACGCATACTCGCCGGGGCGTTATGACCAGGATGATGCACCATCAGATCAATGATATTCACGAGCGTGGAGAGCCGATGGCGGCGCTGTTCGCTCGCGAAAGCATAATCTACCGTAGGTTCGGTTATGGCATCGGGTCATTAAACGAGCGGTGGATTATTGATCGCCAGCACAGCGGATACGCTCAGCCTTACGAGCGGCGCGGTCGAATAGTTTTCGTAGACCCGGCAGACATCGCAAATGAGTTACCTGATGTTTTCCGGCGGACTACCAAGGACCGCCCCGGTGTGTTCCAGCGGCCCCTGCATCAGTGGGAGCATGATTCCCGAGCCCCAGAGCACCAGCAAGGCGGACAAGGTGGGCTGTTTTACGCTGCTTATGAAGACGGCGGTAATGTGGACGGCTATGCAACGTACCGTATTACCGGAACAACCCTGGTCGTGAACGAGTTGATGGCAGTGACTGAAGACGCGAACAGCGCTTTGTGGCGTTTTTGCTTTGACATCGACTTAACGACCACCACGGAGGCTCTTAAACGCCCGGTGGACGACCCCTTGCCCTGGATGTTGGCGGATCCGCGAAGGTTGCAGAGATTGACCCGTGATGGAATGTGGCTGCGCTTGGTTGATGTCACCGCAGCGCTACAGCTTCGGAGCTATATGCACAGCGATCGTTTGGTCTTGGAGGTGGTGGACGATCTGTGCCCCTGGAACGAAAGACGGTTCGAGTTGGAGACTTCTGCCGAGGGTGCCACATGCCGCGAATCGAGTTCATCCGTTGATCTCGTTATCGGTGTCTCCGATCTTGCTTCAGTGTACTTGGGGGCCGTAAGTTTCACTACCCTTTCACAAGCAGGTTTGGTAGATGAGCGAACCTCTGGCGCGTTACTGCGCGCTGATCGCATGTTCGCTGTGCGGCATCAGCCGTGGACTCCAACCAACTTTTAGGGGCAGCCTGGCGCGCCTATCTAGCGCGAACCAACACATACATCTAACCCTAAGGTAGAATAACCGAAGAAAAATCCGACGAGATTATTATCAGGAGGGGGACATGCCGGACTTAACCTCGATGGCCGCTTCGATAGGCGCCCTACTAAAACATACTGAACAATCCATCGCTGTGTCCGAATCTTCTTGCGGCGGTCTGATTTCGGCGGCTCTGGTGGCTGTTCCCGGCGCTTCGGCTTATTACGTGGGCGGGGCGGTTGTTTACACCCGAGTAGGCCAGAGAGGACTGTTGGGAGTGCCCGACCAGGCTATGGAAGGGCTGCGGGCCAGCAGCGAGCCGTACGCCCTGCTCAATGCTCGTACGGTGCGCGAGTCTTTGGGAACAGTCTGGGCCTTGAGCGAGACTGGGGCAAGCGGGCCCTCCGGCAACCGGTACGGAGATTCAGCGGGTCATGCCTGCATCGCTGTTACTGGCCCTGTGGAAAAGGTGATCACTGTCGAGACCGGCGTGGCGGATCGGGAGGCGAACATGTGGACCTTCACGACGGCCGCATTGGAACTGCTGGAGCAATGCGTGAAGGAATCTCAATAATTTGCTCGGTTACAGCCGGCCTGTGTTCTCAATTTCTAGGAGCAACATTCTGATTTTAATGGGTTCTTCATGTCAGTAATAGAAGCCAAACTTGCGGAGTTGGGCTATCAATTGCCGCCGCCGCCGGAACCCGTCGGCAATTACCTTTCCGCAACCCGCAGCGGCAACATAATGTGGATGGCCGGCGTGGGCTCTCGGAAGATGGACGGGACTAGGATCACGGGCAAGCTGGGCGCTGATTTATCGGTGGAAGAAGGTTATGAGGCAGCCCGCTGGTGTGCCTTGAACCTCCTGGCCAGAATGAAGGCCGAGTTGGGCGACTTGGATAATGTCACGCGTATCCTCAAAGTGGTAGGAATGGTCAACAGCGACCCAAGTTTTGGAGAACAAGCCCGAGTGGTAGACGGTGCATCGGACTTGTTCGTCGACCTTTACGGGGAGCGGGGACGTCATAGCAGGTCGGCCCCCGGCATGGGCGCTCTGCCGGGCGGGATTGCGGTGATCGTAGATTGTGTTATCGAAGTGGCCAACGAGTAATAGTCGGCTAAAAGATGGGCAATCCAGTGAGGCGGTCTACAGCGGGTAACATCTGTCGAGCGAATTCGATCTCGCCCCAAACGGTTGATTCCTATTGTAATCTCACGGAATGTTACTGAAGCTCAACACCGGAACAAGCATTTGGATCAACCCAAGCTGTACCACGAGCTTTCGTACCTGTGGCCAATTATTAGCCCTCCCGGTGAATACGCGGAAGAGGCAAAGGCGTGGCGTCGCATCCTGAAGGATCGGCTGGAACCAGCCAAACGCCGAATTCTTGAACTGGGAGCGGGCGGAGGCCACAACCTTTCCCACTTGACCAACTCTTTCGACGCCACTGCCGTGGACATCTCCCCAGACATGCTCAACCTATCCCGGCGGCTAAATCCGGGTGTCCAGCATCATGTGGGGGACATGCGCACCTTGCGGCTATCCAAAACTTTTGACGCCGTGCTGATCCACGACGCCATTGGCCACATGCTGACCGAGGACGACCTGAGGGCCACCTTTGCCACCGCCAAAGCCCACCTGGGTCCCGGCGGCTTGCTCCTAATTGCGCCTGAATGGGTGACGGAAGAATTCGAGGGGCCGAACCTGTTTTATTGGTTCAGGCGAGGCAAGGACATTGCGGTGACGATCCAAGAGTACCTCCACGACCCTGACCCCAATGACTGCCGGATTGAGTCAATCTACAATTACATGATTCAGACGCCCGGCAGCGTACGTTTGGAGCGTGACGTGCACATAAATGGACTGTTCTCAGCATCCACATGGATGGGGCTACTGGATGAGGCGGGCTACATGCCGGAAAGAACAAGTCTGCCGGGCAATGAAGGCGGCTACGGCAAGAACATGTTTGTCGGGACGTTGCCGAATGGCTAAGGGGGGCATTGTTAAACGGCCTGGCGCAAGTCGCCGGAACCCTAATGAGAGAAAGTTCCCCTTTGAAAAGGGGGATTTAGGGGGATTTCGGATCCACCCAACCGTCGTTTTGATCCGGATGGCGTAAAGGGTACGGCGCGGTAATCTCAGCACAGGAACAAGGTGAAAGAATTGAGCGCAGCCGATGCGATAATGTGGGCGCTGGACCGGAATTGGGAAATGGTGGATTCGGCCATAGAAGGCCTGGACGCCAAGACCATGGACAGTAGGCCGGCGGAACACTGCAACTCGATTGCTTGGATTTTGTGGCACATGAACCGGGTGGTGGACGTGTTCATAAATGCCCGCCTGCAGTCCAGAACCCAACTGTGGGTCAGCAACGGTTGGTATCAAAAGTTCGGCATGGAAAAAGCGGTCAAAGTAATGGGCCGTAGCGAAGAGGAAATTGTCGCTTGGCAGGCGCCTACATTGGAAGCGCAAGGGGGGATACTATGAAGCGGTTAAAGCCGCAGCGCGAGATTACATAAC
The DNA here is from genome assembly GCA_963665155.2 of Dehalococcoidia bacterium. GTDB lineage: Bacteria > Chloroflexota > Dehalococcoidia > Lucifugimonadales > UBA3495 > UBA1141. The sequence goes on from CAXXFI010000001.1 coordinate 170,567, forward strand.
ATCCCTCAGTGGTGAAGACTTGGACCGGCGAGTAACGTTCCCACCGGAGGCCCAGACCCAAGACCACTGCGTCGCCACTGCCTTGGGCCAACTGGTGTGGGACAATGTGGCCCATGGAGGGCAGATAGCGTACCTAAGGGGATTGAGCGACGGCTTGGGCTGGCACCGGTAAGTCTTGAAGTACAGATATGTGCCACTGGAAAATCCTAGGTTTCCGCCCACTGATCCAAGTTATCCTAGCGAGCGGCGTTCGTTGTTTAAAGACCTTTCTGTTCCAATGGGCTTAATCGGCTTGGCTGACTTCCCGCAGTCGGAGACGCAGGTAATCAACCTCAGTCTGGTTTTCGGCTAGTTCCAAAGCTCGAAGGTAGGCTATTGCTGCCTCGCTATTTTTGCCGGAACGCCTAAGCAGATCGGCCCGGGCCGAATGAAACAAATGGTAGTCACCCAACTCGCTAATTTGATCCATCAAATTGAGTCCCTGCTGAATACCTCGGGACATTGCAGCGGCAACCGCGCGGTTTAGCTCCACCACCGGTGACGGGTTCATTTTCGCCAATGTGGCATAAAGGCCCTCGATTTCCAGCCAATTTGTCTCGGCGGGGAGGGAGGCTTCGGCATGCAATGCTGTAATGGCGGCTTGTATTTGGTAAGGACCCGGCCTACGCATCAGGAGCGCCCGCTTCACCAGTATCCGGCCTTCAGATATTTGGGCTTGGTCCCAACGCTCCCGGTCTTGGTCTTCAAGGATGATTAACTCCCCTTTAGAGCCGACTCTAGCGTCCCGCCGTGAGTCATGAAGCAACATCAAAGCCAACAATCCTATGGCCTCGGGCTCGTCGGGCATGATTTCACAGATTACTCTGCCTAGGCTTATGGCGTTTCTGCACAAGGGCCGACGGACCAAGTCGGCGCCCGAAGTCGCTGTATATCCCTCGTTGAAGATTAAATACACCACAGTCAGTACCGCCTTGATCCGCTGGGGCAACATATGGTCAGGTGGCACCCGGTAGGGTATTCTTGCGTCTCGGATTTTCCGCTTGGCGCGAACCAGGCGTTGGGCCAGCGTGGGTACCGGCAACAAGAACGCCCTGGCGATCTCCGGTACGGTCAGTCCGCCTAGGGTGCGTAGGGTTAGGGCTACTTGCGCTTCAACTGACAGGGCGGGGTGACAACAGGTGAATATTAGCCGGAGCCGATCGTCGTGCAGTGCCGAAGCTGTGGGCTCTTCAAACATGTCGAGCTCGTCGATATTGCTAGACGCCAATTCTCCGAGAATTCCGTACTTTTCAACTCTGAGTTGATCGCGACGAATGCGGTCGATTGCCTTCCTTCGCGCTACCGTGGTGATCCAAGCTGGCGGGTTGTCCGGGACACCGTCCACGGGCCAACGTTCCAAAGCTGTAGCCATGGCATCCTGCAACGCTTCCTCTGCTTTGTCGAAATCGCCCAGGAAGCGAATCAAGGTCGCCAGAATCTTTCCGGACTGTTCTCGGAAAGCCCACTCTACTGCCGCTGGGGTGCTGTTCATAAGCTTTTCAGGGCATGTGTCCGGCCAGCAGGCAGATGGGTTCGGATGCTGGCCGGACACATGCGTTCGTCGGCTCTAATGGCCCTCGCCAAATTCCATAATCGGGCGGATCTCGATTGAACCCATTGCCGCACTGGGAATCTTTGCTGCCCAAGCTACGGCTTCATCCAAGTCTTTGGCTTCGATCATGTAGAATCCGCCCAACTGTTCCTTGGTTTCGGCGAATGGACCGTCGATGGTTATCGTGTTTCCGTTTCGGACCTGAACCGTGGTTGCTGTTGCGATGGGCTGTAAAGCCTCACCGCCGAGCATACTTCCCGATTTCTCCAACTCCTCGGTAAACGTTCCGTACGCTCCAAACAAGGCGCCTTGCTCCTCAGGGGTCATCTGCTCCTGTATGGTCTCCTCCGCATAGATCAGACATAGGTATCGCATCATCGTCCTCCGTATTTATTCTTGCCCTCGCTCTAACTAACTTTAAGCTCATTAGACTTGGGCTCGTTAATACGACGAGTAGAAAACTTTGAAATCGACAAGTTTCTAAATCTCATTTAAAAGGATTATTGAGAAGTTCTAGTTTCTCCTTGGGGCACTATTGAAACCCCTGCCGTGGTGTTGCCGATGCTCCATAAGCCGAATACAACGACTTAACATTACCTAGCCTCAATCCATATGGTATGCCAACCGGTCAAGGCTAGGGAAGGTCCCGCAGTACCCCCGGCTCTGCTGCTTACCCGGTCGCTCCGCTGCCTACACAATCCGGCCCAATAGTTGCCGGTTCTAGGAGGGAAAGCCCTGAGGCGGGGCCAGGTGCGAAACAAAAAGCCACCAGACTCCTGTATAGGAATCGGGTGGCGACTATGAGTGGCCCCTGATACGACAAGCTAAGGCATACGATAAAGCTGTATCAGCCGCCGTTGGCCCAGTCCTTAATCAAGTGGTGAGCTATGGCAATCGGGGCTGGCACCGTTAGATTCTCGTTCTTCCCTTCCAAGGCCAGAAGAACCTCGGCCCGCTCGAACCAGCGAACGTCGGTCATCTCCCCTTCATCCATGGCAATCTTGGTGGTTGCCGCATCCGCATGACAGCCAATCATTAAGGAGAAGGGGAAGGGCCACGGTTGCGATGAATGGTAGCGGACATTGGCAACCTTGATACCGGCTTCCTCCATGATCTCGCGGGCCACCGCTTCCTCTATGGACTCGCCTTGGTCGACAAATCCGGCCAACGCCGAATAGGTATTGGTCCGGGAAAGGCGGCCACGGGACTGCCCCAATAGGCAACGATCCCCGTCGGTAACAACGGTGATAACCACAGGGTCGGTGCGAGGATAATGCTCGGTTTCGCATTTCGAGCACTGGCGCACCTGCCCGCCTCGCTTGACCAACGTCTCGTGCCCGCAAATGGAGCAAAAGCCGTTTCTGCTGTGCCAACTGACTTGGGCCCGGGCCTGAGCCACGATGCCCGAGTCCTCGCCGCTCAGGGACTCCGTGGCCTTTCGAGCGTCCTCGAACCGCCAGCGACCGTTGTCGTTCAACCCTTTCACGGCATTTTCGTTGCCGGAAATATCAACCACAAAGTGGGCCGTATCGCCTGACAGGCCCAAAAAAACCGGGTTGCCTTGGATTCCAAGCTCCCCCATTTCGTTAATCGCCAGCCAGCCCAATCCCTCCACAGAGCCCAATCCTGGCGTGTGTTGGACGTTGGCGATAAGCACGTTCAGGTCCGACATTGGAAGAAATTTACTGCCCGAGTCATTGGCTCTCTGGCTAATCCACTCCTCGTCCCGGCGCACTTGGTCGCCGCGATCCAAGGGATTGCCAGCGTATATGTGGGGGACGAGGGATTGATTGTTATTCATTCGACTTTCCGTGACTGTCCGTATTTGGGTTTGCCGGGCGGTTTCGTCGCTGTCTCTCTGCTCCAGACATGATAGGGAATAGTACCGTCGAACCCGACGGTTTGTCCACTGGGCAAGGAATCAGACCCAGTTCCAGCGATGTGTTTCCGATATGCTAGTCGTCATTGGGTCGAGGACTATTCAGGTCGGTTCCTCCAAGCTGCCAAATATGTATATATTGGAGCGAACCACGCAGGCAGGTTATTCAGTTCCCAGGTTATTCAGTTCCATTGATGCAGGCGTTAAAGTGTCCCGTAGGAGCCACACTGGCTAGCAAGAACCTCAAGCAGTAAATACAAAACTATTACGTCGAAAGGCTGTTGAATGCTTAGAGTAGTCGCACAAAACGTGGGCTACCTTGCACCAGGGCTAGCTAAAACGTAGAATTGGCTTTACAAAACGACTTTGGCAAAGCAAACACCCAACACTCCTAACCATGAGTCGAAGAAGAATCTAACTCAGCTTAGTCCCCTAATAACCGAAACCCTCCAACGAAGCCCACATCTGTAACTCAGGTTTCGCTCATCGACAGCGTGTCCTATTTTGGGTGGGAAAGCGATGTTCTATAAAATGGCCGAACTTGACTTTAGGAGGAGATATGCCAACTACTAGTTTAGTCAGGCTTAGATGTTACTGGTTGATCATGGGCATTGAGCAGTCGTTTGCGCGAATCCTGGTGGAAAGCACGGATGTTGATGATCTAGGGTTTCTAAGTAAAGTACAGCGCGAGAGAGCTCTTGGCCGTCTAAAGGAAGATTTTAGGGACGAAGCGTGGACCCTCGAAGATGTCACAAATGAAGATTTGCTCACCTATTTGGATCTAGGCGACCTTCTACAATAAATAAACGGTAATAGTGGAAGGAATGAAGTAATAGGGGGAGGCGAGGCTCGAAGAATAGCAGAAATTGCCGAGCAGGGCGGCTTGTCTGATATCCGAAAGCGGGTGATGCACACCATTCGAACGCTTGAAGAGACTGATTTGTCGAAACTTGTCGAGACAGCGACCCGGATAGTTAACGAAGTGCTGGGGGTCAATTGGTCTCAAATCAAGCAAGCGTTGATACAACAAGCTTCAGGAAGTTTTGGAGACTTAGGTATCTTCGTTCTTCCGAATTTTGACATAGGATCAGCGGTGAGATTATTTCGCTCTCTTGCAAACGCGTATAACTACAGGTCTCTCTTGGAACTTCCCCATGATGAAGTGCACCGTTATTGCGGGCAATTAAACAATCGGCCTCTGTTAATTAAATGGTTTGTTCATGCGGTTGCTGGCGGTGCCGACCCTGGCAGCCTACCTACCGGGGATGATTATCAAGAGGCGCTACGTTTTTGCTACGAGAATGTGTACCAGCGCCTCAGTGAATCTGCAAGACAGGCGGCGAGTGTGATGCTGGCTTCACGCGCTGAATTATCGAGAGCGCAACTCCAAGACTTGTTGGGTATAGATCATGTTGCTTTCCAGTTTGTAATTCAATCTCTTCTTAGAAGCAGTATGACAGATCAGGTTAGAGCCGAAGATGGATCCTCCAAATTCAAAATCGATGGACTCGTCCGAGATTATTTTTCTAGGAACCATCCGCCCGATAACAAAACTGTAACCAGGGTCAGAAAGGCAATCAGGGAATGGATAGATCTGAGGCAAGAAACTGCCATGCGCAGCCGGGCCCATCGGTATGAGCCAGGTCTGATCAATGTAAATAACGTGGACGAGCAAGTCGCCCAACGCTATCTGAGGTCTGCTTTGGCCTACTCTTATGCCCGAAATTTTCAAAGCGCCACAGAGGCATTAGATACCGCTGACCGGCTCACCCCAGACTGGTGGGAGGTCCCCCGAATAAGAGCCAAAATTTTAATAGATCAAAACGCACCTCTGTACGACATAGAGGAGCAGTTCGAAAAGGCGGTCGCACTGACTACCAGTGATGTTCCCCGCTACTTCTATTCGACGTTCTTGATCAACAATAGTGAATACCATCGGGCGATTGAACAGATTAACGTTGCACTGGATCATCCAGATGCTGCGAAGGAATTTCTATTATCTCAAAGGGGTAGAGCGAATGCCAGGCTAGCTCGCTTGGACGAGGCGATTACTGATTTTTCGCAAGTAATAGAAATAGGACAACAAACCTCCTACACCTCAGACAGGACATCTAGGATCAACGAGACTCAGCTCGCAGATATTTATCGCCGAGTTGCCGAGCAAGCTATTCTAGCGGGTGACCAACGAAAAACTGTCGAATCGCTGTTACAAGCGGCCGCGGTTTTGGATAATGCAATGAGTCAATACGGCGTAGATTCAAAAATCGCTTTGGCCCTAATTGAGGTGGCTGGCGAAGCCTCTGTAGTCCTGGTTATGGGAACACCTGAGTTCGATCAATTCTTTGATACATGCAGCCAACAGAGTGGGCACGGGTCAACAATCGATTTTCCAGAAATAATTTATTATCAGCTAGGTTCCCAAAATTATATGATGCTCTTTGCCGTCTGGATGCCGATGCCCCTAACGAAATTGCGCTGCAAGTGGATGATAATTCTGTAATAGGATTTATAAGACTCAAACATGATCGATTTGGCTTCATTACCTGCCCCAGTCTAGATGAGGAAATTTACTTCAACAGGTACTCGATGGCGCCCGGTGCAATATTTCGTGACTTAGATATCGGCCATCAGGTTGTCATTACAGTGGAGCGGCAAGAAACGGGACCAGCCGCTAAGAATTTAAAAACTGCTGCCGCCAATCAGTCTGTCTGAGCAACCAACTGCTCGCTTGCCTCAATACCCTCCACTGATTGACATCAGTCCTTTGAGAGAAAGAACAAAATCCCAAGTCCCTCAACATAATTGTTTGGCAAACTTTTCTCGGACCTTCAAGACTTTCGGGGTGATTACCAGTTGGCAGTACATGCTGGCGCCGTTCCTCATGTAGTATTCCTTGTGCTCGGGTTCGGCCTCGTAGAACTCTTCGAGTTGGGTCAACTCGGTTACGATGGGGCTTCCTTTGGATGCTGAGGCGCCAAGCTGCTCTATGTATGCCCTTGCTTCGTCTTTCTGTTCGTCGTTGGCAAAAAGGATCACCGAGCGGTAGCGTGCGCCCCGGTCGGCTCCTTGCTGATTTAGCGATGTGGGGTCATGAGTTGCGAAAAAAACGGATAGAAGGTCGTTGTAGCTAATTTGGTCAGGGTCGAATTCAAGTCTGGATACCTCTGCGTGCCCTGTGATTTCGTCGCACACCTGGTAGTAGGTTGGATTTACCGTATGCCCACCGGCGTAACCCGGCACCACCGAAACCACGCCCTCGAGTTGGGCAAACACCGCTTCGGTACACCAGAAACATCCGCCGCCAAATACTGCTACCTCGGTCTTGTTTTCCATGTTTTTGTTATCTCCGTTAAATTAAATCTTTGATTATCCGAAACTAACCGGTTGGGTATGAGGTTTCTTGCCGCCATTGTGCTTCGATTGGTTTAGGCTTCGATTGGAATGGGCGACCGGTTAAGTGCTATCAACTCCAAACTTCTCTGGCGGTCTCAACTACCAACTCAAGCTTGCGCCGCTGCTGGTCCACGGACAATAGGTTGCCAGCGCTAACCGAGGCAAAGCCGCATTGGGGGCTGAGCGCTAGGTTGTCCAACGGTACGTACTGGGCCGCCTCGTCGATGCGACGCAGCAGAAAGTCTTGTGACTCCAGTGTTCCTTCCTTGGTGGTGAGTGACCCCAAAACCACAGTTTTACCTTGGGGAATAAAGCGGAGTGGCTCGAACCCGCCACTCCGGTCGGTGTCATACTCGAGCAAAAACGCGTCCACCGGAATTGAACTAAACAGCCGTTCGGCAATGGGTTCGTAGCCGCCCGAGTTGAGCCAACGGCTGCGATTATTGCCCCGGCAGACGTGGAGCCCCAGCGTCACGCCATCACGGTCTACGCCTTCAAGCGTGGCAACGTCCGCTGCGATGGCCTCCTCAAAGGCTTGGTCGGGGTCGATGCCCGATTCCCGCATCCTTTGGCGGTCGGCTTCGTCACAGAAACGACCGTAGTTAGGAGCGTCGATCTGAACGTATTGTATCCCTTCATCGACCACGGCCTTGACTTCATTATTGATTATTGCGCTCATCTCCTGCAACAAAGCGCTACGAGTAGGATAAACGCTGTCGGTAATCCCCGGCTTGTAGCTACCCATGGCGATCAACAGGCTAGGGCTGGGAACCGTGATTTTAATGGGCCCAGGGGAATGGGCCATCATAAAAGCCGTCTCTTGCCCGGTTAAGCGACGAGTTTGCTTCAGCCTGTCCGCAACCACGCGAAGGCTGACCGGCACAATCCCACCTTCCGGCCCGTGCCACTCCCATGAAACCGACTCCGAAGTTGGAGCAATTCCTTCCACCGACTCGCCGAAGCTAGTGAGGAAAGAGCCCCTACGGAATTCGCCGTCGGTGAAGATGTCGACTCCCGTTTGCCTCTGTAACTCAATGGCCTCTAGAATCGCGTCATCTTCAATCTTGGTTAGCCCATCTTGGTCTAACTTGCCTTCGGCAAGCGCAGCGCGTGCCTCCAGCACCTCTGGGGGTCGCAAAAAGCTCCCTAGGTGATCGGCCCTATATGGTGTTGCCATCGCGTTCTCCAATCGGGTAATCCAAGACTAAGTGTAGGGCAAATACATAGACCAATGCAAAAAAGAGGGTGAATGGGCAGGGTAATCGCGTCTAATTATTCGTATTTGGAGTAAATGGTACCTTGATCATGCGAGCCTAATTCCTCAGTGCGGCCGGTATCAGGCCCTGCATTCAATACGCGATTGCCCTGGGGTAAATGGGTGCACAAGTGACCTTGGACTATTTCAAGGACTAGCAAACAACCTGAACTTTGGCTACTCCCAAAAGGGCTTGGGCTGGGAGATCAATCGGTGGACAATACTAGCGGTCCGGCTGCGTCTCCCAGCCCTTATCAGTTCCCTTTCTCCGCTAAGCCTTTGATGCCGTGGATGGTTAAAGTCATGTTGCTGCGGTGCATCGCTTGGCGTCCCGAGAGTATATCCTGGGCTTTGTCCGGGTTTTCCACCATGGCTGTTCCTGTGGCGGACAACCTGGGGCCTATAACCAGGCTTTGGCGCAACCTGGTGCCTCCTGGGATTCTTTCCAGTTCAAACCGCCATTGGGCGCTGGGATCGTCGCGGTCGTTCACATTCCAGGCAAACACTCTGGATGGCTCACAAGCGACCACGTAGCAGGTGGTCTGCCATTTGCGGTCTACATCCGCTCGCTCGTTTCTGCCGATGAATGTCGCGCCCTCTTGAGGGCCATCGCCATCCACCCACTCTCCTCCCTGGAACTCAGTGCTGAACTGGGCCGCAATGTTGATATCACTGGCCAATTCCCAGACCTTCTCCGGGGAGGCCGCTATGTCCACCTCAACGGTTACGCCGGGCATTTCATCAAGAAGGGAACTGCCTTCCCCCGGACGCTCTCGGGTGAATCCCCAACGGTCGAACCAAACAATCTCCGAAGCTGGCCGCCGGGATGCTGGCTTAAAGTCGGTGCCAATGGTCCAAGCGACGGGTAGGAGCACGATTTGGGAAACACCTTCAGGAATTCCCAACAACTCGGCGAATTCCGAGGCTTTACCGAGGTGAACAGTTGTCCACGCCGTGCCTAATCCTCTGGCCCTCAACGCTAGACAAAGGCTCCACGCAGACTGGATCACCGAGTCGAAAAGGCCGGGTTTACCGCTGGCATCGTGGACACCCAATACGGTAGCCAGGATTAGCACGGGCACCCTTTCGAGATTAGCGGCAAGGTGGGCCGCCGAGTCCATTACTCTTTCCTTGGGGTATCCGGCGCCGCGCCTCTCTTCGGCCCTTTTTATAGTCTCACCGCCACCGGCAGCCCGGTACAAATCGGCGATGCGGGCCTTGGTTTCGGGGTCTCGTATGACAATCCAGCGTCGGCTGGCAACGTCCGCGCCGGTTGGGGCCTGCTCCGCAAGCTCGATGCAACGCATCAGCAGGTCATCGGGAACATCGCGTTCAAAGTCCAATCGACGGCGCACCGCTCGCGTCGTGCTCAAGAGTTCGTCGGTTTGTTCAAGGTCAAATGGCATGGGACACCTCTTCGGCATTAAAATGGGGCATTCGAGGATAAGGGCTGGCCGAGCCTAGCCATTGTCAGCTACTTTTCCAACTTGATGAACCGGCCGCCTATGAGCCACTCGGCGACGTACAGGTTGCCTTGGGAGTCTACCGCCATACCGTGGGGACTGTTGAACTTGCCCGTCTGCAATAGGGAAGTGGGTATTAACTCGCCATTGTCGTTTCGGTTGTTGGGCCAGCCTTCCACCGTGCAGACTTCCTCGTTTTCACCCAAGTAGCAGAGCAGCTTGTCGTCTTTGTCCAGCACCGCCAGTCGAGCGCGGAGTTCGGCCACCACCATCAAGTCGCCGTGAGTGACGAACCCGCTGGGGCTGGATAGAAACTCCGTGCCGAACACCCGCTTGAAACTGCCTTCAAGGTCGTAAACCTGCACGCGGTGGTTCGTTCGGTCGGCTACGTATAGCTCACCATCACCCCTGCGGCGGTCAATATAGATACCGTGGGGACAACTGAACCTGCCCGCTTGGCCTTCATCGCCATTGATGCTGTTCAGGTATTCGCCATCCTTGCTGAACCGATGGATGTAGCTTTCGCCGTAGCCATCGGTGACCCATACATCGCCGTTCCCCCCGTGGCGCTCTTCGTTGACGGCGACGAAGGTGGGAGAATAGTTCCCTTCTTGGTAAATGGGCAAGTCCGGTTTGGGGAGGGTAGTGACGACTTCGCCGTCCAGGGTGGTCTTTATTACCTTGCCCGAGTAGGGGCCGGTGCTTGGCGGGTACTCATAACCTATCTGGTATTGTCGCTTGCGACCGTTGTCGGCAATCCATAGATACTCGGTTCCGCCTTCGTTGACGATTGTGATGCCATGAGCGTCTGCCACGGCCAAATCCCACGTCCGGCGAACGTTGCCGGAACTGTCCAAGACCTGGATTGCGGCGTCACCAGGATGGAAGGTGATCACATCCCCCGATTCGGTCACCACCAAGCCGTGATGAGCCCAACCATTGCGAGCGCTCTCGGAGTCGGGCAAGTGAGCCCAATCTTCGTTCCACTGGTAGGTGTTTTCCCCTTGGCCTACGCGCATTATTAAGCCTCCCTAACTTGGTCGAGATTTAGCTGCTGTTATCTAAGGTCCATCAAGCATTAACCTGAGGCGAAATCATCGTAGGAGTGGCAGTGGCCGGAACGGGCGTCCGAAACCCGAAGTTAAGGCCGGCTTCAGTTGGGCGGCTTCGCGGGCCGCTGCCGACATTGAATGTTGCCATAGTAGGCTGCGACGTGCGGGAAGGTCTGGCGAGGTCTGAAAGGTACGAGTAGGTGTACTTTGGTCCACCAGTGAATTTGGCCAGTGATAAATTGGCTTAGGGAAATGTTGACCGGCTCGGGTAGAGATTGCGCGGCACAGTTTCCGAGGTAACGCTCCTAGGCTGCGGAATACAGTGCTCAAATCTCTGATGGCTGGTTCGTCGTATTTGAGAATTGACCGAGTAACCAAGCACCAGTCTCACCTATGCGAGCATCGGTTCACACTCGGCGATGTCTTGACCTGGTAATAAATCGGTTCAGGGCGTCAGGATGACCTTGGTGTACCCGTCGATGCGTTTGTCGAACTTGTTGTAAGCGTCGGGCGCCTCCTCCAAGGACACGGTGTGGGATACGACAAAACCGGGTTTCGTCTTCCCCGCAATTATCATGTCTCTGAGGTAGGCATTGTAACGCTTCACGTTGCACTGGCCGGTGCCCAACTTCAAGCCTTTCTCGAATAGCCGCCCAAAGTTCAGAGACAGAGCGCCCCGCTTGGCGTCGTCGTCCACTCCGCCCGGATCCGTGGGGACATAGAGTCCTGGGATTCCCAACGCGCCCGTGGGGTTTACCACGTCGATCAATTGGTTGAGTACGATATTGGGCACTTCTTTCTGCTCGCCGCCAGCAGCGGAAGATCCCGCCGCCGCAGCCTGATAGCCCACTGCGTCGATGGCCTTGTCCACACCTTCTCCGCCCCGGAGTTCCTTGATTTGCTGAACCGGGTTACCTTGGTCGAAGTTGATGGGAATGCCACCTAACTCCTTTGCTTTGTCCAAACGTTCCTGAACGTGGTCAACCACGTATATTTCGGCGGCTCCCCTGATGGCGCAGCTATAGGCTGCCATTATGCCAACCGGTCCCGCACCAAAGACGGCTACGCTCTCGCCGGGGCTGACGTCGGCCAGCACCGCACCGTGGTATCCGGTGGGGAAAATGTCGGCCAACAAGGCGAAGTCGGACTCGAAGTCGCTCCCCGGAGGGAGTGGTAAGCAATTGAAGTCAGCGAAAGGGACCTGCAAGTATTCGGCCTGTCCACCTCCCCATGGCCCCATGGATACGTAGCCGTAAGCCCCGCCAGCGAATCCGGGGTTTACCGTGGTGCAGAACCCGGTGAATCCCCGCTGGCAATTCTTGCAGAACCCACAAGCGACATTGAAAGGCATCACCACCCGGTCGCCAACCTTCAGAGTCTTGACTGCGGTGCCGATTTCTTCGATTATTCCCATGTTCTCGTGACCAAAGACGATGCCGGGTTGGGCGGCGGTGCGGCCCTCGTACATGTGAAGGTCGGAGCCGCAGATGCAAGAGGACGTAATTTTGACGATGACGTCGTTCGGGTGTTGCAGGGTGGGGTCGGGCACGGTCTCCACGGCAACTTCAAAGGGACCTTTATAGACCACTGCTCTCATTTTCTTTCTCCGAGCAAACTGGGATCATGGTACAGGCTATGGATGAGCGGTAGCGACGGTTCGTGGTGATTCTTTTAGCCGGGTTTGGGACCAGCAATTTCACCAGGCTAAACCACTGCTACCGCTTCTGGTAAACCTGGAAACGGTGGCGGTTCGTCTCGGTCACATAGAGTCTGCCTTCACCGTCCAAAGACACCGAGACCGGCCCCCAGAAGTAGGGCTCGGTCTGGGACGACACGTGGTATGGGCTGCTCAGATGGTCCGGTAATTCCGGCGTCAGGTCCGATATGTCCCGTACCTCTTTCTCCTCGGGGTTGGAAGCAAAATAGTCGGCAGCCCACTTGGATATGGTGGCCTCGCCATGGAGCAGGACTTGGAACCCACCGTCGGGCCCGAGAACCTGAACTCGCTCATTGCCCCAATCGGCCACGTAGATATAACCGTCGGCGTCCACGGCGACGCCGGATGGACGATGGAACTGGCCCTCACCTTGGCCTGGCTCCCCGAAGCTGGCCAGGAAGCGCCCATCGCCGGAGAACTTCTGGATACGGTCGTTGCGCCAATCGGCCACATAGACGTCGCCATTGGAGTCGACAGCCAAGCCCCATGGCAGGTTGAATTGCCCCGGACCGCTGCCGGCCCCTCCCCATCCGAGCAAGTAGTTGCCGTCACTGGTGAACTTTTGCACCCGGTTATTGTGCTGGTCCACAATGTAAACATTGTCGTCTTTGTCAAAGGCGATACCGGCAGGACCGTTTAGCTCGCCTGGCGCGGTGCCTGGCGTCCCCCATTTTTCTACAAACTTGCCTGATTCGTCAAAGATAGAAATGCGTTGATTTTGCTCGTCGGTAATAAACACGCGGTTTTTGGAGTCGAAGGCCAAAGCCACGGGCCATACCATTTGACCATCACCCTGGCCATAACCGTAGCCGAACTCGCCCAGGTAGTCTTCGTCGAGGTTGCAAATACCCACCCGGATTGCGGCCGACCGTGGCGGGTCGCAGCGGTTCAACACGAAAATCCGACCGTCTTTGTGGACGGCCAAGTCGTAAGGGCTGGTATATCCCCGCCCATTTAAGCCGTTATTTACAATGCCGATGGTCTTGAGGTAGCTGATCTGGATGGTTTTTGCTCCGGCCTGGCTTACCACTTTAAAGCCTCCGTTTCTAGGCACCCTACTTTTGAATGCAGTGGGCACACTGGGTGGTTACTTCTGAACCCGGATTATGCTAGTTGAAATTCCCTGCTGGAAGCCACTAACCGCAGCATATTGCCTACCCGCTGCTCGGCTTCGTCGCCCGGCTGGTGGTTCATCAAGTCTAATTCCCCTTGTCTTTCGGCAAAGCCAACCAGGGTAGACCGGGTGGCTTCGGAGACTGTGATCGGCCCCACAAGGTCCAGGCACCGGTCAACCAGTTCGTCGGGTGTCAGCGTGCCACCGTTGCTGGCGGACAGCCGGTCGATGATCGACCGGACGCCGGGCCTGTCTGTGTTGCCCATTTCTTTGGCCACGAAGTTAACTCGCTCCACCAATGCGCCGCTGTCGATCCACTCGCTGCCTTCGTGCCAGCCTTCAACCGTGGGCGGCTGAAGTAGTCCTTGGCCCATGAAGAAGGATTGGTTGGTTACTTTTTCGATTCCCAGCGTCGGCGATTGGTAGCTGCCAGCCAAGCGCATGGCTCCGACGATCAACTCTACGGGTCCTTTAACCCGAGCGTAACGAGCCTCTTCGGACTTAAAGTAGGCAGAGTTGAACAGCGTTCGCATCACCGCTCGGATTTCGTAATTAGAATCAAAATAGGTCTGCATCATCTGGGCGATGGTCTTCTTCCCTTCTTCCGTCACTTCATCGGCGGCGAAGAATTGGAACAGCCGGGTGGCAAGGAAGCGCGCCGTCGCTTCTTGCTTAACGATGATGTCTATAATGTCTTCACCGTTGAAGTTTCCCGTCTCTCCAAGGAAGGTTTTTTCGCCATTGTCGTGGTCCTGCTCCCGGTATTGGAAGTGCCACGCAATCCTGCTGTAGGGCCAAATGGAGTCTTTGTATGCCCGAATGGCCATGTACTCGGCGTTGCCCAACGTCCAGCCGGTGAAGGCACGGGAGCCTTCCTTGACGTCCTCCTCGGTGTAGTTGCCGATGCCCATGGAGAACAACTCCAGCAACTCGCGACCGAAATTCTCGTTGATTGCTCCGTTGTGGTTGTCGTTGTTGTCCAGCCACACCAGCATGGCCGGGTCCCGGGACAGCTCCAGCAATAGGTCCCGGAAACTTCCCAACCCGCTACGACGGAACATTTCCACCTGGTTTAGTTGGGACCGAGCCTGGTTCAGCTTAGAGTAGCCGGTTGCCAAGAGACCGTGCCAGAACAGGGCGATTTTTTCTTCCGACGGTGACCGGGTGGTAATCATCCGGTACATCCAGTAGGCTCCAGAACTGGTCAGGTCTCTGAGTTCCGACTGCTCCGGATGGTAGCGGCGGATAACGTCGTCGGGCATGTTCTGGGGGTCGCTAGGATAGAGCAAAGCCTCAACTACAGCCTCATATCCTTGGGCCAGGTATCCTTCCAGTTCGTCCCGTGTGGCCCCAAAGCCAGCGCGCCGCAGCAAGTGGGCCATCAAGGCAGTGCTTTCCTGTGTGATGGGGTCGCTCATATCGCCTCCAGGGCTTAACACGCTTTGGTGTCAGCGTGAATTTTCTACTATTCGACTAGATTAGTATTTCCGATTGGTCCAGTGATTCTGGACCAGTGATTCCGGTCCCTTTAAAAACCCTTCCGTTCGCCCTGAGCTAGTCGAAGGGTACCTCAGCAAAAAGATGGTTCGACAAGCTCACCACGAACGGGCTATATCCCGGATGGTTTGACAACGCTCTAGCGGCGGATTAAATCAAGGGCTTCGAACTGCCCATTGATAATAGAAGGAGCGTCCAGACCCAACACCCGCTCCAGAATCGGCGTGTAGGTGGAGCGGAAGTCGTTGTTCGACTTCAGGTCCCCTTCGATCTGATCTTCTAGTTTCAACGACGGGTACTCACCGTACATGCCGCCGTTGACCGATCCGCCAATTAGAAAAGCGACTCCTCCGGATCCGTGGTCGCAGCCGGAGCCGTTGTCCTTGATGCGCCGTCCGAACTCGGAGAAGATCAATATGGCGACATCGTCCTCCCGGTCGTGCTCTTTCAAGTCGGCCATGAAATCGCCCACCGAACCGGAAACCTGGCCCCACAGGTTGTTGTGGGTCGGCACTTCCCCGGAGTGGGTGTCGTAGCTTGCGTGGACGGTATAGAAAACCCGTGTGCCCAAGTCGGCAAAGAGCACTTGGGCCATGCTCTTCATGCTCTGAGCCAAGCCCGACGGTCCGTATTCGATAGTCGAGGAGTAGGAGGCTGGCGCTGTTCGCAGGGTATCCGCGCCCTTCAAAGCATCGCCGCCGGTCTGGCCGAGATAGTCCATGACGGCGTCCCTGCCCTTGTCTCCGCCGTACATCATGGAAAAAGCATCCAGTGTGTATTGGCGCAGCAACTCATCCTGTATATCGGGGAATAGGCCGTAGGTTTCGAGGTCGCCCACAGAAGCCACGGGGACGCCGCGGCAACCCAAGGACCGGGGCAGCCCGCGGCCAAAGTTAATCCCTGTCAAAACGTTCTCTCCCTGGGGGTCCAAGTCCCGGATGGCGCGCCCCAACCAACCCTCGGTGCCAATGGCGTCGGGCTCGGCTGTGTGCCATATGTCCATTGAACGGAAGTGGGACCGGTTGGGATTGAAGTAGCCGATGCCATGGATGATGGCAACCTTATTTTCATCCCAGAGGCCTTTAATTTCCGTCATGTTGGGGTTGAAGCCCACTTGGTCGTCGATGCGCAGCACTTGGTCGGCTGGGATATTCACCACTGGGCGGGATTCGTAGTACATGCCGTTGGTATAGGGGACAACGGTGTTCAAGTAATCGTTGCCGCCTGTGAGTTGTATAACCACGAGGGATTTGTCTCGTTTGGTAGTCGTCAAGATAAGCCTCTCAACCTGAAAATTAAAACTGCGATATTAAAATCACGATACTAATGCTACCAGGGATAAAAGCAAAAGCCGGAGAGTATTGGCTAGTAGTTGCCGATTGGACGTAAATTTGCCGGTCTTAGGTCGAGTGCCGGAAGTGATTTTTAGATAACTCACCCCGGCGGATTCTGCCTGATTCCGGGTAAACGTAAGTGTATTATTAGGTGCAATTCCTGTCAATTGACCCGGTTTTCCATATTTCCAGGCCATCGACATGCTTAGGTCGGCTGGCAATTCCCAATCAGGCCAGTCCGGGAATGTTGACTATGGACATAGAGGGCCACGGGACGTTAATATCCCTGCAACTCGGCCCGATGGCTCCTGACTAAGGGCGACGTGTAAGGGGGATAGGCCTCGGGATGTTTTGTTGCAATGACCC
This sequence comes from Dehalococcoidia bacterium, assembly GCA_963665155.2. Classification (GTDB taxonomy): domain Bacteria; phylum Chloroflexota; class Dehalococcoidia; order Lucifugimonadales; family UBA3495; genus UBA1141. Next base: position 187,228 of record CAXXFI010000001.1, read on the forward strand.
AATGTTACGCTCGGACGGAACCCGGACGTGAATTAAAGAGTGAAGAAATGCGAACAGGCGCGGATTATCGCCAGAGCTTGCTAGACGGGCGTAATTTGTGGGTGACGGGTGAAGGCCCGGTAGAAGATGTTACCAATCACCCTGCTACATCCGGGATGGTAGATGAGTACGTCGCCTGGTACGACCGTCACTTCGATCCAAACTGGCAGAACATCCTGCTGACCGCCCCGGACGCCGACGGCGCGAGGAGGCCGCTGGCCTTTGAGCCTCCCAAGACCTCTGCCGATCTACAGGCCTTGGGAAAGTCGCTAAGGTCCGTGCTTTTTCTCTCCGGCGGCAACATTACCCACACACCGGGCTACGGCGCATTAATAGCCTTGGGTCTGGTGAACTACCTCAAAGGCCTGGGAAACTCAACGGAAGATATAGAGGCGGCGGAAGCGTACCGGGATTCTATCGCCAGCAGCGGTCGTTTTCTCACCTTTGCTGGCGGTGGGTCTCTTATAGGGTCGAGGCTCCGCGCCGATCCGGCAGAACGTGTGGCGCTCCGCTTGGTCAGTGAAACGCCTAAGGGCATCGTGGTCAGCGGCAAAGCTCTGGCACCACAACATAGGCTGGTTGGCCAAAGCCGAACTGACTCTGGGGCTGGCTTTGGCGTTAACCGAAGTCATGGGGTTAAAGGAAAATCCCGCAACAATCGAGCAATTGGTAGACTTGTCCGTCGACATTCAGACAAGTCGCTCTTGCTTGACGGCGGCCGAGTTGGAGCCGGAGATGACATCGGGCGGCTACGCAGTGCCAGGACAACTCCACCTTGCGTCTGCTGCCATTAACATCTTCAAAGCCCGCCAGAGAATGTCGGAGACGCTGCGGGGTCTCCCCGGTTCGTCTTTGGTCAATGCGCCTGCGGACACGGACTTTGAGGACCCCGTAATGGCCGCCGAACTGGAGGACGCCTTTGGCGGCGGTGGCTATACCGCCTTGCAACGGTCTGCCCTTTTGCAACTCGCCTGGGACCAAGTCGCTTTATCATTAGAGGGCCGGGAGTCGGTCTTTGAGCTCCACGCCAGCGGTGGCATGACTGCCTGGCGCGCCCGGCTACGGGCCTGGTTTCCTGACTATAACAAGCTGGCCAACGGAGTGCATCAATTCCTGGGAGTCGAATTGCCCCCGATGGATTTGGACGGATTGAGAAACGTCCCCAACGAGCGCCCCCGTGTTGTTTCCCCGCCCTTGCGCTGACGCCGCCTGTGGCTTTACGCCATTTTGTTGTAGACGGGTACGCGTCTCACGCTCGCGGGAATCGGCCCGCCGGTGGCTTAGCTTGGCGTGGTTGACCCCGTAATGACACACGGGTGTTCTGCCATCACGAAATTCCTTAGCACCCGCAACTATATGAGGAGTAGACATGTACCGCGCATTTCCCGCTGGCCGTGAAGAAAAAAGGAAGGCATTGTTGAATGCCGTGGAAGAGGTGCGGGAGGTGTTGTTGGCCGGGGCGGAAGAAGCGGAGAGAATCGGGACAATGCCCGAGGCCTCAGTCAAAGCGCTGGAACAGTCCGGCCTTTTGGCCATGAAACTGCCGACCGAGTTGGGTGGCGCTGAAGCAGACCCGGTGACCCAGCTTGATGTGATTGAGGCCGTGACGCGCATTGACCCCGCTGCGGGTTGGGTCATGATGATCGGCGCAGCCAGCATTGCCTCACCTGCTGTATTCCTCCAAGACGAGGCGATTGAGCAAATTTTTGTGGGAGGCCGCCCGCCCGGGTCCGCCGGGGCCCTGATGCCTTCAGGCCATGCTATTCCCGTGGAAGGCGGCTACGTTGTCACCGGCAGGTGGTCCTTTGGCAGCGGGGTCAAGCACTCCCAGTGGATTTCCGCTGGGGCCTTGGTGACCAACGACGACGGCGAGGCAGTGGAGCGTATCTCGGTGGTCTTTCCCACCAAAGACGCAGTGATCCACGACAACTGGCAGGTCGCTGGTCTCAAAGGGACCGGCAGCAACGACTTCTCCGTTGCCGATCTGTTTGTACCAAGGATGTTCACCTGGAACAGAGGTTCATCGCAAGGACCCCTGCGAGGGGGGCCGCTTTACCGAATCGGGCTTCCCGGCTTCCTATCGGTCGAGCATACTGGCTTCGCTTTGGGAGTCGGACGTAGAGCCTTGGATGCCATAATCGATCTGGCGCAGACCAAGAAACGGGGGTTTACCACCTACAGCAACCCATTGCTGCTGGCAGACCGGCCATCTTTCCAGTTGGCGTTGGGCAGATGCGATTTGAAGCTGTCCGCCGCCCGTTCATTGTCTGTGGAAATCTTCGAAGAGGTGTGGGTGACCGTTAGTGGGGGCGGCGTACCCAGCCCGGAAGCCCAAGCCAAGATGCGCAGCGCTGGTACCTATGCTACGGAGGTCGCTTTGGAGGTTGTAACCGAAGCGTTTCGCTATGGTGGAGGATCTGCGCTGTATTCTTCCAGCATCCTGCAGCAATGCCTGCGGGACATCAACGCCGCCGCCCAGCACTTCATGGTCACCAACTCGGCCTACGAGAGCCACGGCCAGTTCTTGTTGGGGCAGACCGACGCTAACCCAATGAGTTAAGAATTAAGCTAAGACATTGGGTTGGAGTCTCAAGGATTAGCCCTTTTTTCACCCGTTATATCGCCCGAACGAGCGGTGTCCCCGTTCTATCATTAAAAGATACTTTACTCACGATAATTATTAAGCGTGGCGCATTGTGATACTCAGGCAGATTCAACAAAAACGATTCTGGGCCTTGGGCGCTGTAGCGGCTGTCCTGATCATCGTTGTTGTCAAGACTGGAGCGGCGCATCCGCCGCAATAACTCGACATGAGTCGACAGAACTTGCGTTGGACTGGAGCGACCGGGTCTCTTCCGTAACTGTCAAAGGTACCAAGCTTAGCGGAGCCGTAGATGTGACGGTGGATTTACTAGACGCGTCTCAAAGTATTATGGACACCCAAACCGTGGCCCTGAATGCCGGGGCTGGGGATTATAACCAACTCGTCCCACTAACGTAGGGAACGGCAAAATTAGCCGGAGTGGCCAGAGTATTGGCTACCTACAACTCTACCGGCACAACGGTCCAGTCGATCGCCCTTAATCCAACCGAGATCTGGGAAAGCGGCCACGGGCGGCACTTGCCGGGTGCCGGTACGTTTAATCTGATTGAGCACAGCGACAATCGTTGGTTGCCACTCCCCAACTCTTTCTGGGCTACCTTCCAGTTCGAGACATTGGTTCCGGTTGGGGCCACCATTGTGTCCACCAAGATATACGTGGAGCACTGGGAGTCCAACGGGTTCAAAGAAGGGGACTTTATCTGGGAAATCGGCATCGGTACGCTCTCAGACCCGACGGTTTTGGGCAGCACTATAGCGGCCAATCTCAATGGGCTCAGTAACGAAGCTATAGTGGAGTGGGACGTCACCCCTTGGATATTCGCCTCGACCGAGGCCAACGACCTTAAATTAAAGGTAATTAACAACAGCACCAATGGAAAGAAGGTCAACCTGGACCACATTTATGTGATTGTGGAGTACATCCAGTAATTGATTCTGAGTCATTTAGCGATGGGCTAAGGCACCCCCGACCATGGTAAAACTACCGCTGAATCCCAATTCTCTAAAAATGCCGCTATCCAAGACACGACAAGAGCTCAGCATCTGACGATAGCTGTACTACCTCATCACATCCTCATAGCAAATTCCCCGGACAACAACTGGCGAGTGCAAGAAACTGTCGTCCAGCCTGAACTGGAATGACTTGTGTTCTATCTCGGCCTGCATCGCTTCGGTTTACCGAGTCCGCCTGGGTCCTCCCGAAATACAGCGACGGTAATATAAACGTATGGGCCTCTCCCACGCACATAGGAGAGGCCATACGTAAACAGTGCGGCAATGAGCACCGTTATGATTAGATCCCAATTCGATTAGTGGGGGCTAGGAGGAGGAAGCCCCAACCGGGAATCGAGGATCAATGCAAACAAAACTGATAATCGCCTAGTCAGGCCTTTGGTCCAGCGTTCCCTCCAGTTCGATTAGGTACCGTGATCCAATCTCCTACCGTGCGACACGGACGCCGCCAACCGATTAGATAATGGCTGATCGCTTTGCTTCCCTTTGACACAACCTCAGCCTCAGCAATCATACCCAGAGAACCCCTTCTAAATGGCGGTCGCCGAATGCGCAAGAGCTGGGACGACGCTATTTTGCCTATTGAACCCGCCTGCGGTCTTGGGCTGCCTGCTTTGTTAAGTAATTATTAGTATAGTGCCGTCTAGAACCACCACATACCAAGGGGCCACGCAGTTTTTGATGCAGCATGCCAGCAATGAAAGTTAGTGCGTGCTCTCGTTTTACCGGTTTCGTAGCCGAGCGTGGTAGGCGACGAAGTGCCAGCCAGCGGAAAAATCAGTGCATGCCCTCAAGGTCAGCAGATTGACCGGTCTAGCCGGTGCCCACCGATTGGAACAATGTCGACCATATTTGCCAGCGTGTATACTGGCATCGTATTCGCCAATGGGCCATAAGGCTTTCTTGGGCGCCATGGCAACCTTTTGCGGATCTTCATATCAAGTTGGCTCGGCGTTAAGGCAAAACCTCGCGATGTTGCGCCACTTGTGTCTTTGATTGACCCAAGACAGCATTCCTCTGCTGGTGACGATTCTGCGCATAAAACGTATTGGTGGTTATATCAAATCTTGGAAAAAATCCTGAACCGCGTAATCGGGACGTATATTAATCCATATCTGCCCTGCAAGAGTTCGGCGCACCACCGCGTGGATTCTGGCCCAGGAGGCTCCCACTGAGACCAAAGCAGGCGCTAAAATCTCACCTATCCAAGGACAGCGAAATAGCCATTATTGAAAACGGACGGCCCGCTTCGATTATCAGTGCGGATTTAAAGCTGCTCACGACACGAACACACTAGACCATATGTAGAAACCACAAATTTGGAGGGGAGACATGGTAAAGCAAGGTGTGGTACCCGATGATTTGACCAAGCCCTTCTGGGAGGCCGCCAACGAGGAACGGCTGGTCATCCAAAACTGCCAAGCCTGCAACCGGCTTCAGCATCCGCCAGCATCGGCTTGTAGCCAATGTGGCTCGGTGGAGAAGCTGGAGTGGAAGGCCATGAGTGGCCGTGGCAAGATTTACAACTATGGCGTGGTATACGACTGCCCAATCAGGCTGCTTCAAGATGATCAACCGTTCAACCTTGCGGTAATTATGTTGGACGATGATCCAGGAATCCAGATGTACTCCCACCTCCCTGGCACTCCGGTGGACGATGTTCCCGTCGGGGCCAGCGTAGAGGTCTTGTTCGAGGTGACCGCAAACGGTCAAAAGGTCCCCGAGTGGCGGGTAGTAAGCTAGACCCGTTTATTCCTGGGCACTTAATAAAGCAAATAAAAGCTCACTAAAAAGGAGTGAATAATGACCACCCAGAATGCTCCGGATGCCATGCATCGAATCGGAGAAGGATTGGGCTTATGGGAACACCGGGCGAAGGTAGCAGCCGTGGGTATAGGGCACTCTCCGACTACCCGGCGTTGGGACGGGAAACCCGAGACGTCCGTGGGTGCTATCAGCATCATGGCCCTCCGTAGGGCCATGGAAGACGCGGGGGTAACGCCGGACCAGGTTGACGGTTTGGTCATCGTCCCAGAGACCACAACAGGGGCGCACTGGCAGGAGGGCGACCCAATCCCGATGGACGTCGTCAATGCCTACAATCAGACCAGTGACCCGTTGGACGGCATCGCCAAGCTGAGCAACGAGTGGTTATTAAAGAACATACCGGAGTTGGAGAACGTAAAGTTCACGATGTACGGTCCGGGATGTATGTCCCATGCCGTGGTGGTTGCCGCCCAAGCCGTCGGTGAAGGTCTAACCAACACCTGCCTGGTGCTCAAGGGTTGGCATAACCTGGAGGGCCGGTACAACCAGGGAGGGATCAGCGCTGCGGACGCTGTTCCGGGGACTTACGCAATCGGACCGGGGCGGACAATCTGGGGTCCCCCAGGGTCTTATGGAACGGCCTTGCAGTTCGCCGAATACTGCCGGAAGTACGGTAAGACCCACGATATGATGGCTCCCTTTATGTCCAACTCAAGGAGGAACGGCCTGTTGTTCCCCGAAGGCTATTGGGCCCAGCACCGGCCGGAGCAATTAACGGAGGAAGACTACCTGGCCGCGCGGTGGATAGCCAAGCCAGCGAGCCTCTTCGATAACGACATACCGATCATGGTAGCCGCAGCCTACCTCTTCACCACTGCCGAGCGTGCCAAGGATATGAAGCAAAAGCCCGTGTACATCCTTAACCATGCGTCAAGCCGGGCCTTGGCCAGGAGCCTCACGCCAACCCTGGACGAGGTCGAAGCTGAGACTGCTAGGACTGGGAGGAAGATATACGAAGGCGCTGGCATCACCGCGAACGATCTGTCCTTTGAAAACATGTATGATGGCTTCGCCCTATTCCACCAGTTCCACATAGAAGGATTGGGTTATCGCGGCATGAAATTTGGGGACGCCTTAGACTTCTACCAAACAGACATTAGTATTGAGGGCCCCAACCCGATTCTGCCCAGCGGAGGCAACATCGGCAGTGGCCGCAGCAGATTTTGGATGCACACCGACTGCATTCAGCAGTTGCAGGGACGAGCGGGCGCCCGAACGATCACGGGAGTAAAGCCAGAGATTGCCGTATCCGGTGGTCCCATGCCCATGGGCGGCAACTTCACTGTGTGGAGCGCTACTCCCGATTAGCATTGGCGTCAACGACCCCTTCGTGGCGTCTTTCGCCACGGGGGCGCCGCAGGTTAGCGGATTGGTCCCGGATTGGTCAATGTCAAAAAGAACGATACTTCACCTCAGGTTTTAAGGAGAGAGGAACCTACTTGGTAATACTCATAAGTTTCGACATAGACGGCACCCTGGAAGTAGGCGACCCGCCTGGAGTTCTGACAATTGACATGGTGAGAACGGTACAACAGAAGGGGTTCTTGATCGGCAGTTGCTCCGACCGTCCACTCAGCGGACAGCGAGCAATCTGGGAACAGCACAACATTCCGGTGGACTTTGTGGTCTCAAAGCACATGCTGCCCGAAGTAAAGGCGAAGTTTGAGGCGGACGTTTACTACCATATCGGCGACCGGGAAGACTTGGACCGGAAACCTGCGTTAGCGGCGGGCTTCGAGTTCCTCTGGCCTCACGAGGCCGTTGAGAAGACTTGGTTCCTTCCGGACAGCAATCCCTAAAGGTTATAAAAGACCTATCTCCCAGCCACTGAAGGTTCAGCGCTCTACTATTTGCCTGGGCATGCTGGTGTCATTCTTGGGGTAATCACTGGGGTCAATCAAATCAATGGCAGGTGATTCTAACGGCATCCTGTATTGCCGGTTTGTCCTTCTTTGCTAGATGCCCAACTTCACGATAATGGATTAGTGGGTGATTGATCATGCCCGAGCAGACTGAATCGCAATCTCGTTCGTCACTCACTGCCGGAGAGTACCTCGAAAGGGCTTTGGCCTGGTCAAAAAAGGTCCAGAACACAGTTAAATGTGATCTCGACATACCCTACGGTAGCGACGAACGGCAGAAACTGGACCTCTACCTGCCCGATCGTGCCGGCTCTGGCGGGATGCCGGTTTTGGTTTTCTTGCACGGCGGCTATTGGGTTATTGGCCACAAGGACACCCTCGGTTTCATGGCCCCTCCGATTACTGCAGCGCCCGCCATTTTTGTCACTGCTGGCTACCGCCTAGCCCCCAGCGCCAAATACCCTGAACAAGTGGACGATTGCCGGAACGCCGTGAAATGGGTGTATGAGAACATTTCGGGTTACGGCGGCGATCCCCATCGACTCTTTTTAGCCGGACATTCGGCTGGCGGCCACCTGGCGTCGCTAATTACCCTGCAGAGTGACCGGCTGTCTCGATTCGGGCTTCCTTCAGATGTGATAAAGGGCTGTTTTCCGGTGAGTGGGGTTTTCGATGTGACCGATACCCCTGCAGACCGTCGGGAAGCTTTCCTATCGGACTCGGAGGATGCCCGCGACGCAAGCCCAATTTACAACACCGTCGGCAACACCACGCCCTTCTTCCTGGAAATAGGGGAGAACGACTTTCCGAACCTGGGCAATCAGCATGTTGCGATGTTAAAGGCTCTGGAATCGGAGGCGGGGAAAGTCGAGGCCATGGAACGCTTGGGCCATAATCACTTCGAAATCAGCCTGGATCACGGCCGGTTAGGAAACCCGTGGTCGACCAAGATAGTTGATTGGATTACGTGCGCCTAACTGCACAGATGTGATCAAAGACTAATTTTGGCCCCCTCAGCCAGAACCAATGGACCAAAGCCATCCAACGCTAGCAAACGGTCTTGGAGGAAAGCCTCTGACGACTCCCACAATGCCCGTAGAACCGAGGGTGGACGCCTTTCCCGGCGGCTCTTCAACCATAGTGTAAGAGCGCCAGTACGGGGTGCAAATTGGGCCCAACCGCCGATCCCGATGACTAGTGGACACCGAATCTTTAGTTGAGCGAAAATTCCGCAACGGGGTTCGCAACTGCTTTTGCGATTGTCGACGTGACTACCAACCGGGAGTTTCCGCAAGACATATGAGCCGTTCGGCGCGAGACGAATCTTCCTATTGACCGGTAGACGCCTGACTGGTAGACACATGACTGGTAGCCGCATCATTTGTCAGTAAAGAAGCACAGTTAAATCTAACGAACTTGATTAACAAGGGAGGGACTATGAAATATGACGTTATCGTAATCGGAGCCGGGTCGGCGGGAGGCACTGTGGCTTCCCGGCTCGCCGAATCCCCGGAGCGCTCCGTGTTGCTTCTAGAAGCGGGCCCGGACTACCCCGACTTGGAGCACCTACCGGACGACCTCAAGTACGGTTACGTGCCTGCGGCTTCGGAGATGGGGGCACCCCATAACTGGTCGTTTTTCGGCAAAGGCTCTGCAGTCCAGACCGAGCCGGTGAACGTTCCCCGGGGCAAGGTGATGGGCGGGACCAGCGCCATAAACGGACAAGTCTTCCTACGGGGAGTTCCCGAGGACTACGACCGCTGGGCGTCTTGGGGGAATGACGAATGGGGCTTCATAAATGTCCTGCCGTATTTTAGAAAGTTGGAGACGGACACTGACATACGGGACGACTTCCATGGTTTCGACGGCCCGATTCCGGTGCGGCGGCACAAGCGCGAGGATTGGTTGCCACTACAGGAGGCGTTCTTTGGCGCCTGCGTCGGCGCTGGTTATCCCGAAACCTACGACCACAACCATCCCGATGCCACCGGCGTGGGTCCGATACCAATGAACAATCCCAACGGTGTGCGGATGAGCACCGCCCTGACCTACATTGACCCCAACCGTCACCGGATGAACCTGACCATCAGGGCCAATGTGCAGGTCCAGCGAATTCTGTTCGAGGGTAAGAGAGCCACCGGTGTTGAGGTTGAGAGTGGTGGCGAGAGATTCGTCCTTGAAGGCGACCTGATAGTGCTCAGCGCCGGGGCCATCGCCTCACCCCAGTTGCTGATGCTCTCAGGCGTGGGCCCGGAGGCTCACCTGAAAGAGATGGGCATCCCGGTGGTGCAGGACCTACCCGGGGTGGGCCAGAACCTGCGGGACCATCCTATTGTCGCAGTAAGAGTGAAGGTCAAAGATGACTTTCCCTTGGACGCCACTGCGCCACGGATGCAGACTGTCCTTCGCTACACGGCCACCGGGTCCGATCTTAGGAACGACATGCAAATACTGCCTTCATCATTCTCTACGCCTTTGGGTGGAGACCCGTTGGCGGAGGAGGGAATCCGGTTCACCTGCATCATGGAACTGGCTATTAGCTCCGGCGAAGTGAAGCTAACCTCGACGGACCCCAGCGTCCAGCCTTATATCGATTGCCGGTACCTACAAGAGCGCCAGGACACGGAACGACTGCGGGAGGCTGTGCGAATGAGCATAGGATTCATGGAGCATCCATCCTTCAGTAGCATCGTCGACAGCCTGATTTCACCAACGGAAGAGGACTTGAAATCCGATGAGACCTTGGACGCCTGGTTGCTGGAGAACGTTACCATCGGCCAGCACCTGTCGGGGACTTGCAAGCTGGGACCGGACAGTGACCCTATGGCTGTGCTCGACCAGTATTGCCGAGTCCGTGGGATAGAGGGACTGCGGGTGGCCGACGCGTCAGTAATGCCCGACGTGATCCGCGCCAATACCAACCTGACGACTATTATGATCGGCGAACGGGTCGCCGATTGGATTTCGTCGGATACCCCATGACATTAATTTCTTATGGCGGTTGTGGCTGTTCGGGCGGGGTGACTGACGGTCAGCAAGCAGACCGATGATAAAGACCGTTTTCCGGTGCTGTTGCTGGCAGCCTGAACACTGGCAGACTGCACAGTGCAAAACGGGCCGGTAACAGCCCGACCGAATAATCCAGACCCTAACTACCTGTAGGACTAAGCCATGGGACGAATTTGACTGAAGTTTCCATTCGCGCGAAAGCATAGTGCGGAGAGATAACCGTGGCAGACGTTGATATTTCCCAGGTGAGACTACCTGATTGTTTGCGGCGCCAGGTAAATGTCTTCCTGATACTGATTTAGGAGAAGAAAGGAATGACTACTCAAATACCCCTGTTGACCATTCCCGACTATGAGGCGCGGGCCAGGCAGACGATGCCGAGCGCCATTTTTGATCGGTTGTTTGGCACCTACGGCGGCCCGACCATGTTTTCCAACACCAACGACCTGGCAGCGTTGGATGCGATAAAACTACGGCCCAGGGTGCTGGCAGATGTGAGTAACCGAAGTCTTTCGACCGAGGTGCTGGGGCAAAATATAGACTACCCCATCATGTTGGCGCCCACCGGGACCCACCAACGGGCCCACCCCGAGGGTGAACTCGCGTCGGCACGATCAGCTGGCGCGTCCGGAACGATTATGAGCCTCAGCACCGCATCCAGCTACAGCATCGAAGAGGTAGCGGAAGTAGCGACGGGACCGTTATGGTTCCAGCTATATTTCTTCAAGGACCGGGAGTTGACGGAGATTTTGGTGCGCCGGGCTGACAGGGCCGGGTACAAGGCCTTGATGCTGACGGTGGACAACTTGGGCGCAAGGTCGACGGAAAGGGAAGACCGCTACGCCTATACTCTGGACGCTGAGCGGATTTTAAAGAACTTTGTCGACGTAGAACTGCCAGACCTGCCCAACCGGGACAACTTTGGCGACTCCTTCGAGTCGGCATTGAACTGGTCTGATTTGGAGTGGCTGCGATCCCTAAGCTCTATGCCCATAATCATCAAGGGAATTCAAACAGCCGAAGACGCCAGGCTTTGCACCCAATACGGAGTAGAGGGACTGGTAGTCTCAAACCACGGCGGACACGCTTTGGATGGGACCTCCGGGACCATTCAAATGCTACCTGAAATAGTCGAGGCCGTTGGCGACCGGGCTGAGGTGTATATCGACGGTGGCGTACGCCGGGGAAGCGACGTGTTGAAATGCCTAGCCCTCGGGGCTAAAGCGGTGTTCATCAGCCGCCCCATTTTTTGGGGGCTGTCGGTGGGCGGTGAGGACGGCATGAGCCACGTTCTAGAAATTTTGCGTAACGAGCTCGACATCGCCATGGGCTTGTGCGGGTTATCCGACGTAAAGAAGGCCGATCCCAGCCTGGTAGCTCTACCTAACGGTGGCAATCAAGGGAACACGATGGTCGCAGAACTGGAGCGGTTGGCCGGATTGTTGGAAAGGGGCTATCTGACCCGTGATGAGTTCGAGAATCTGAAAGCCAAGTTGCTGGGGTAACTGATTGTGTTGACCTTCAGCTAAATATCGCATAGAGTACGCTCATCTACATCGACCCCCAAGACCCGAACAAATAGCCTCAAGAAAGGCCGCGGGCTTGGCGACTTGACTCGGAATTCGCTCCGTATTACCGGAGCCAATCGGAGGAAGCGTAATGGCATACGACCTACTTATAAAAAACGGACGAGTCATAGACGGTTCGGGAGGTCCGGGATTTTATGCCGACGTGGCGGTTTCCAACGGCAAAATCGTTGGAGTCGGCAAGTTCAACGAGTCCGCGACGCGGACCATAGATGCTGAAGGCCGGGTGGTGGCTCCCGGCTTCATCGACCACCATACCCATTTCGACTCCCAGTGTATGTGGGACCCGATTGTCAACTCCACTTCCCTGAACGGCAATACCTCCATCATCGTGGGCCAGTGTGGGATTGTGTTAGCGCCCACCCGGCCCGGGGATGGAGAATGGTACATGCAGATGTTCGACAAGATGGAAGGCATTCCACTTTCGGCCCAGCGAAAGGGTGTGGATTTTGCTTGGGAATCCATTGCGGAATACCTCGATGCCGTGGGTCGAAACCGTGGGATAAACGTGGGCAGCCTGGTTGGTCACTCTGGCGTTAGGCGATACGTTATGGGCGAGGCAGCTCAAGAGCGTGTCGCCACCCCCGAAGAGATAGAGGCTATGAAGCGCATAGTGCGGGAGGGGATTCGGGCCGGTGCTCTGGGGTTCAGCGTAGGTAATTTCGCCGACCAAGGTGAAGAGATTTTCGGCGTCAAAGTACCATCCTCTGTCGCCAGCGATGAGGAGAGATACGCCGTAGGCAGCGTGTTGGGCGAGATGGGCACAGGGGTATTCCAAGTGAGTGGCGGCGCACCTGGCGGCTACAAGACGCCAGCGCTCATCGCCCAAGAGTTGTCCCGCAGGACCGGTCGTCCCGCCATGTACAATCTTTTGGCTCAAGAGTTGAACAAACCCGACGAATGGAAGGAACACCTTCAAATGTTGGAGGATGCGTTCAAGTCGGGCACAAGAGCCTACGCATCCTGCCTGTCGGCCACTGCCGGACCCATCTTCGACCTTCGGGCCGGACTGGGCGGTCTGGAAGATGAGGACATGATTAGCCCCACAACCGTGTTCCAGGGCATGACGACCTGGGATTCGGTAATGGCCCAACCGGTGCGGGAGAGAATTCAGTCGTTCCGCGACCCGGAGATACGCCGGGCACTGAGTCTTGAAGGCGTCGAGACCGAAGGCGCCCACTCATATCAGGCGGAGAGGGGCACGCGGCAGATGAGCTTCAACCGGCGCTGGGATTTGGTCCAGGTCTATATGGCCCATGAGGAGAGGAACCGGCAATACAGCGGAAAGAGCATCGAACAAATATCCAAGGAGCAGGGCAAGGGCATCATGGATGCTTTCTTGGACCTGGTTTTGGACGACGACCTGAGGACCAGCTTCCAGGTCATCGACCGGAACAACGATGCCGAGTCCCAGCGGGAGATATTCGGGTCCCCCTACACGGTTATCGGCACCACCGACGGCGGCGCACGCCCCGACAAGGGCGATCGCACAACCTATAGCACACATCTGTTGGGCTACTGGGTGCGGGAAAGGCAGGTGATGACTCTGGAAGAGGCTGTGTACCGGATGACCGGAAAAACCGCCATTATGCACGATCTGCACGACCGGGGCTTCATTGCAGCGGGCAAGGCGGCGGACATAACCATCTTCGACCCGGACACCATCACTTCGACGCCTCGGGAGCCCATGTACAGCTTCCCCGGTGGGGAGATGCACGTTAAGCAGGGCGCCACAGGGATTAACTATGTAATCGTAAACGGCGAGGTGTTACTGGAAAATGGCGAGCACACCGGAGCCTTGCCGGGTCAGGTGCTTCGGGGGCCCCTTTACCAGGCCAAAAAGTAAAAGGCGACAATTAATCTGGACCGCTTTGCCGAAGGGGCGTCGACGCCGGACCGGACGTTTGACGCCCCTTTCGGCTGCAAATTTACCCGGCAGATGCTAGCTGAACGCCTATCTCGTCTTTTCTGAGGGCGGCTTTTCGGGCTGGTATGTCGATCTCGTACAAGCGGGCCGCATTCTCCCCCAGAATCTTGCGCTTTACCGCTGGCGTAAGCGACACCTTGTATTCATCTTTTATATCGTCGGGCAATTCGAAGGCCATGAATTTTTCGATCAGCCATTTGGGGCTCCAGATGGCGTAATCGCAGCCGAATAGAATCTTGTCCTCGCCCAGCCAGAACAGCAGGTTGGCGATTATCTCGGCGAAGTATTTGGGCCTGGGGTGGATGAACGCAATGGCTACGGATAGCCCGGCATATACGTTCCGTTCCTGGGTGGCAATCCTTTTTTAGAGACAGCCGACATGCGCGTACCGATCACGATGCAATACCCGTCCGAACTCTGTCAACCCAATTTTGAACTATCGTGGGTAATCTCTCCATCACCTCGTAACCAAACAGCACTTCGTCCACGGAGCCCATGTGGAGCATGTCAATAATCCGGCAGAGATATGAACGTCCGCATACCCACCACGTGTAGTGGGCGTCCAACATCAGGTAGTGTTCGACTTTGATGCCCTGATTTTCCCACAGATCTTGAAGCTCCATTCCATCGAGCAATGTTTCATAGACCCCGTCTGCCACCCGGCTGCCAAACGTCGTGGTGTAGTAATATTCTTTAACTTCCCAGACTGCTATCGGATCCATTGGACTGGGAAACGCTCGGTCCAGCCGCCTGGAAAGCGTTTGAATGGGTTCACCAGACCGTGTCACTGTGGTCAGCTCCCGCGGGTCGTAATCGCACGGTAGTCCATCGGAATTGGATTCAATAATCATATTGATGATACTAGTAAAATACGCAGGAGCCCGCTTTTCACCCTTTTGCTTGTTCATCGGGATCGGGCATGTTGGCGACAATTGGCTATGGAGGCTCTCGAAGAGATCCTTCGCTCTCTGTGCATCCATCAAGCGGGGCTCAACGAAGCTGTTTAACACGTTGGCCCGATGCTGAAAGTACTCAGACAGCATTTGTCCAAATGAGGTAGCGACATTATATTGGTCGACCAGATGATTCCCATGAAGCCCAATTTTCTGTAAGGCCGATTTCATGTCCGCCAACGATGGGTTCTTCACTTGCCCAGTTTTCCTGTCGGTGTAGCCATTTAACTGGCTAATCAACCTCACATTCGACCAGAAAACCCCGGTTTGCTCCAAAAATCTGGGGTTTGGCTTCATCAGCCCGCCTTTTCTAAGCGGGTCACAAGCTCTAGTAACGGAACACCGAGCCAACCGCCTCTCTCCAGACTCGTATTTGCTCACATAGGACTGAGGGTGGCCCAGTCGATTGGCTAAACTAACTTGGTTCAGTCCCGCTTCCACTCTAATGTCTCGCAGGAGATTCTGGAGCATGTCTTTTGTGAAGCGCCCTTGATTCTCTGACATGGTATTATCTTAGAATTACTGGACTCTATATCCCAAATTAGGATATTATCCTGTCGACAAGACAGAGGAATAGGACAGACAGATGCAATTACGACTCGTCCCTGAAAACGACCGACGTATGGTGGCTCCTTTTAATAAACCGCTGCTTAAATGGATAGGCAACGAACAAAGATTCGCCCATGAAATTGCGTCACACTTTCCGGCCAATTTTGATACGTATCTTGAACCGTTCATTGGCTATGAGGGAGTGCTTGGGACATTGGGTCCAGTAAAGGGTGTGGGATCTGATTCTTTCCCGCCTCTTATCGAAATCTGGCAGACGCTCCGAGATTCTCCCGAAACGCTTAAGTGCTGGTATGAAACCAGGTGGCATGCATTGATGAGCGGCGAAAAAGTAGATGTGTACGAACGAATCAAGGCAGCATATAATGCCTGTCCAAATGGCGCGGATTTGTTATTTTTGTCGCGGTCTTGTTACGGTGGAGTCGTGCGATTCCGACAAGCGGATGGCTACATGTCTACTCCGTGCGGCCCCCATCAGCCAATCTCGCCTCGAGCCTTTTCCGAAAGGGTTAATGAGTGGCACTTGCGCACCGCAGGCACATCCTATTTTCTGATGGACTACGAGGAGGGAATGGCCTTGGCGGAACCGGGTGACCTAGTTTATTGTGATCCTCCATATAGGCACAGCCAATCTATTCTGTATGGGGCACAGTCCTTCTCTTTAGAGAATCTGCTAGCCGTAATCGACCGGTGCAAGTCTCGCGGAGTTTTTGTCGCACTCAGTATTGATGGCACGAAGCGGTCAGGAGATTACATGTGCGACCTACCCTTGCCGATCGGTCTGTTTAATCAGGAGGTGTTTATCAACACAGGCAAATCTATGCTCAAACGCTTCCAGATGGGGGGGAGAAATTTAGAAGGGGAGACAGTTACTGACAGACTTCTTATGACATATTGATAAAGTTCCCTTTATCCAGAGGGTCAGACTAAAAGCAAACTTAAGCACATTACAGACCGGCAATGGGTCTTTGGGTAAAGAGCCCATGCCAAGACAGTGGTCATCCTCGGCATGGGTCGTTCTGCAAAATATATGTTTAGGTTAGATTGCAACTCAAGTCCAATTAAGGCCTTTATCTACCACGTGTTGTCCGGGCCGTACGACGACCCCTTCCCTATCGATCTACCGGCGAATATACCCGCGAAGTTACCCGGCAGATGCTAGCTGAACGCCTATCTCGTCTTTTCTGAGGGCGGCTTTTCGGGCTGGTATGTCGATCTCGTACAAGCGGGCCGCATTCTCCCCCAGAATCTTGCGCTTTACTGCTGGCGTAAGCGACACCTTGTATTCCTCTTTTATATCGTCTGGCAATTCAAAAGCCATGAATTTTTCGATCAGCCATTTGGGGCTCCAGATGGCGTAATCGCTGCCGAATAGAATCTTGTCCTCGCCCAGCCAGAACAGCAGGTTGGCGATTATCTCGGCGAAGTATTTGGGCCTGGGGTGGATGAACGCAATGGCTACGGATAGCCCGGCATATACGTTCCGTTCCTGGGTGGCAATCCAACAAAAATCGTCCAGCCTCGGCAGACCGACATGCTCGATGATGAAGTTAAGGTTGGGGAAATCCGTGGCGGCGTAATCGACATCGTTAACGTCGAAAGCGTCCCGGCTTAGTGGATAAATGGTCGGGCCCTTGTGCACGTGGACGTTCTTGATGCCCAACTCCTCGGTCAATTCCAAGTACTTGTAGGCCCACGGGTCGTTCAACTTCCACCCCTTGGAGCCTTGCCGCCACTCGGCGGTATAGAGCTTGATTCCGCCCACCGGATACTCTTCGACCGTCTGCCGCAGCTTGTCCATTCCGGCTTCCTCATCTCTGGGGTCGAAAGCGGCACAGAGAATAAAGCGGTCAGGGTGTTTTTGTTTCAGCACATTGTTTTTCTCAATGGGGTTGAAGCCTTCTTTGAAAAACTCGAAGAGATTAGTTGAATTCAGGATGCCCATGTCGACGTGGCCGTCTAGGAACAGGTCTTTGACCAGAGTCTCTTCGCCGTATTGGCAATACTTTTCGAAAGGCCACACATAATCCGCTGGGCTCAAGCCCGAATGATAATCGTAGAAGCACTTGATCCACCCTTCTCCGTAATCGTTAAGCCAGTTCTCCGGGCTGGCGTTCCAGTTGTGCATGTGCCCGTCGATGACAAAGATCTCGTCGCCGTTATCGTTGAACATTATCGTCCCCTTTTACTGTAATGGCTTGTGTGATGGCCCCGCTGTGGTTGCGGATAATGCGAATGGATGCCTGAAAATTGCTGGTGCCTGAAAATTTATGATGCCCGAAAATAGTTTAAGTAAGGGCACTCGATTCCTTTGCTGCTTGCCTCGCTTGTAGCAAAACCGAACAGAGCGTGCCCGTGGCCTCGGCGGATACCCGCGTAGTTCTGGAACGTGCGAAGTAGGTTTCAAGCGCTTCGGCTGGCACCGGTTGGGCTTTCAGATCGCACATCAGCGGTCCCGTTGGCGAACCATCAAGGCCCAATTCTTCCCGCCGCTGGAAATATCTCCGGGCCACGGTAGACGGTCCGACTTGCAATGCCTCGGCACCATCCCGGCGGACCCAGCAAGCCTCGCCGTCGAGGGCGACGTCAGCCGAGTTGAGCCTTGATATTTCTTCATAGGATAGGCCAGCGTTAATTAGTTGCCGGAGGAATTTTTCTTGGCGGCCGATATATCCCTTACGGAGAAACAGGTCCCGGAGTTGCTGCAGGTTGTCCCAAGCCTCGTCGGGGAACGAGTCGGAAAAAGACCTGGCCGAGTTCACGCCATCCTCGATGGCCTTGGCTGCAAAGTGGTCCCCCAGCCGAACGGTGACATCGTCGACACCCGGAACTTGAAGCAGGTTGCGGTGGGCATCGATTGCCATCAAATAAGAGAAGTTTGCAGCGCACCAGTATGTGGGCAACTCCAATTCCACGGTCAGGTGAGAGCCGTCACATTCGACGGATTTGACGAAACCCAAGCCCAATATGGATTCATCCAACTCGGGATCAAGCACCGCATCCAGTTGCCGCAAAACCTCGTCTCGGTCGAGGCGCGATGGAATCGAGAGTTTGATTCCATCAAGTGTCTGTTGGTCTTCCTGATTAATCATGTCTTAGCCTCGCGAGTGACACCCGGTAGCAGAAATAATCTCTATATACGAATAGCCAGAATCATGAGCGACTGGTTTCCCGTGGATTAGCGTTTCCCCACGTCATTTTGGCCAGAAATCGGGAACCGATGTGGCCAGCCAATGAATTAGGGCGGCATTGACTTCCGCTGGCTTTTCCTGCGCCACCCAGTGTCCGCTTTGCACGACTTTCGTCGTCAAATTGCTGCAATGTTGGCCCATCGGCTCAGCCAGGCGGGATACTACGCATTCGCAGGTAAAGTCGTATTCGGCGGCTATGAAGAGCGTCGGCATATCCAGCATACCGTCATTCACCGTCCGAGCGGCATACGCCGCGTTTGCCGAGTGATTCATGTAGAAGGAGCTGGGGCCGAAGAAACCATTGCGGGTCAAAGTAGCGGCGTAGGCGCACAGGTCTTCCTCGCTGATAACGTCGGAATCGAGGGGCACGTCCGGTGGTTCCGCCGCGCCTCTGAACCAACCGCCGTCCCGACGCACGTAAGCCGTGCGTGACGGTTTGTCCTTCCCTGCCGGATCGCCCCCGCGAAACAGAGCCTTGATTGCCTTGGTTGGATCGGCGTCGAAGGGTGCGATAGCGGCAGCGAAATTCTCCTCGTAGAAGCGCTGATACTCCCATTGGCCCAAGGGAAACTCATCTTCTGGGTAGATGCTCCGGTTAATCAGCCCCACACAAGCATCCACCCCTCGTTCCAATGAGTAATAGGGGACGCTGAGGTTGGCCACCCCGTGACAACGGTCGGGATGGTGGCTGGCAATGCTCCAGACTACCGGCGCACCCCAGTCATGGCCGACCCAGACCGCTTTTTCCTCACCCAGAGCGTCCAAGAGGCCGATCATGTCCGCGACCACCAATTCCAAGGCGTAGTCCTCGTGGCGGTGGTACACAGTCGAGCGACCGTACCCCCGCATGTCCGGCGCGATGGCCCGAAACCCGAGGGCGGCGAGGCTGGGGAGTTGATGCCGCCAGCTTATGGCCAACTCGGGCCACCCATCCACGAAGATGACCACCGGGCCATCGACCGGTCCGGCAGCCAGGTAGAAACTCTGATGGTCCCCGGTACGGACGACATGTTCTGAAACCGTTGTTGAAATCATGGCCGCGTCCCCTACTATTGATGCTTGATCGGCTAATGCTTGATCGGCCTGACTTGGTCCGTCGATTGGTTGGCCTGCTTGTAAAGTGCTATAAATCCCCTAGCCGCCGACCCACCTGCCGTATATGGGGTATTGACTGCAGATGAACTCGATATATGCCGGTTGAGAGGAGTCGTTGGCATGCATTGCCCGCCGGAGCGCCGGGCCCACCTCGGAAGGCTCGGTCACGCGCTCGGTGTGATAGCCCAAGCTCCCGATAACTTTGGACATGTCGACCTCATCATACCCCAGCACTTGGTGGGTGAACGGGTCGTGGCCGTCGCCCCAAAATCCGGGCCCATAGCCAGCGAATCCACCGTTGCTGACGTGCACGACGGTGATGCCCAAATTCTGCCGTAGCGGCACCTCCAGATTGCCCATCATGTATCCGAGTCCGGCCTCTCCGGTCACGGCTACGCAGTACTTCTCGGGGAACGAGATTTTTGCTGCGATTGTCGCCGCTAGGCTGAACCCCAATGAGGAGACGTTGCCCCACCCCAGGAACCCGCGGGGAATCAGCGTGTCGTAAACCGTGCTGAGTTGGTCTCTTGTATTACCCGACTCGTGGGTGACGAAGGAGTTGAGCGGGTCGAGCACTTCCATGAGCCCGGCATAGATCCTGTATGGGTTCATCGGCTTGTCGGTGGACGCCATGGCCTCTCGGTACTGGGTCATGGCCGAATCTCGGGCCGCCTTGACCTCGTTCGCCACGTTTTTTGCTGGCCTGCCGTTGCCGGAGGTTTTGTCGGACAACTCTTTCACCAGAGCTTGAAGGGTGAAACGAGCATCGCCGATCAATGCCACCGCCGTGGGGTAGGTCTTGTTCACGTGTAGCTCATCAATGGTAGCGTGAATAATCGTCTTGTTGACGGCGTTGGGAATGGCGTGGCTGAACCGGCCCGGCGAGAGACTGGAGCCTACTCCCAGTATCAAGTCGCTCTTGTTCAGGTAGTGGTCGACCTGGTCGCCTCGAACTCCAACGAACAAGGGATGATCCTCTGGGAATGCTCCTTTTGCTTTCAGCGTGGTTACTACCGGCGCGTTGGCAAGCTCGGCCAGCAGTTTTAGCTCGGCGGAAGCGCCAGCGTAAATCACGCCCTCACCGGCGTAAATCAGAGGGTCTTGAGCGCCAATCAACAGTTCGACTGCCCTGGCAACGTCTTCGGGATTGGGCGCAGACTTCCAGCCTTTGACCGGAACGTATGGGTCCGCTGTCTCGTCGTAGAGGGCGTCGGCGTCGGGAATGGCCAATACCACAGGGCCCGGCCTGCCGGTCCGCAGCATAGTAAAGGCCCGGCGCATGAACTCGGGGAGCCTTTCCGGTTGATCGACGTAACCGTACCACTTGGAGACAGATTTTAGACTGGACGTGACATCGAACTGGCTGTTCTCGGTAGCTCCGATGGGCACCCCGTCGGTGATGCACAGCACGGGAGAGCCGTCCTCGTAGGCTTGGGCCATCCCGGCGTAAGCGACCTGCAGTCCGGCGGCGTTGACTCCCCCTTGGAATGTGCAAACGCCGAGTTTGGTCCCAGCATTAATTCGAGAATAAGCGTCGGCCAAAGCCACGGCGTACCTGTCGTCTCGCATCATCACCATGGGAATGCCCTCTCGGCCAAGAGCGTTGTTGACCCTGCACACCGGGAAGGTGGAGACCCATTCCACGCCTTCCTGTTTAAGAATTCTTCCAATTCCCGTAGCTACGTCAATGGTCATCGATATCTCCTCAAATTTTGTTAGGCCTGCTGTAGGAACAGGCTGGGACATTACGTAATATTAGGCAGATGTGCAATATATCATGTCTCATTGGTAGACTATGTTGGTTGCAGCACTTTTGTGCATCAGAGAAGTTGCTTGGAGAAGATCATGAGTACAGTAGGGGAAGGAGATTACAGGTACGAGGTGGTTGAGAACTGGGGGAAAGTTCCTCCTGGCGTGGAAATTGGGGTCGTGACCGGGGTGGTGGTGGACTCGCAGGACCGGGTTTATGTTTGCCAGCAACAAAAGGACCCGCCTATTCTGGTGTTCGACCGTGAGGGAAACTTCCTGACGTCGTGGGGTACGGACTTCATCAACGAACCGCACACAATGTTTATTGACCAAGACGATGTGATATTTCTAGCTGACCGAGGAGAGCATGTGGCCCTCAAACTGACTACGGAGGGGCGGAAGTTGCTAGAGTTGGGCAACCGCGGTCAACCTTCGGACACCGGTTGTTTTGAAGATGAGGGGATTGTGCCGAGAGCAGCGGGCCCATTCAACCGCCCTACCCGGCTTTCGCCTTCACCATCCGGAGATTTGTATGTGTCGGACGGTTACCGCAACAGCCGGGTGCACCGGTTTTCCGGGCAAGGCGACCTGATCTCTTCCTGGGGCGAACCGGGCACCAGCGCCCCCAGCGAGTTCTTTTCGCCGCATTGCTTGTGGGTCGACGGAGCTGGCAACGTCTATGTCTGCGACCGCAAGAACAATCGTATTCAGATATTCTCGCCCCAGGGTGAGTACCTGCGCCAGTGGACCAACGTCCAACTCCCCACCGACCTGCATATCGCTGCGGACGGTGTTTTCTACCTGGCCGAAAGGGAGAGTAATGAAGCCCCTGCCAGCCTACTTACATTGAGAGACGACCAAGGAAAGGTGATTGCCAAGTGGAACACTCCTCGCAGCCATCAGGTCTGGCCGGACGCCCGCGGGGACATCTACCTAGTTAGCGGCACGGCCACAAAGCCCGGAGTGGGGATCGCCACCAAATACATTAAGGTCTAACAACAGGCGTAAGAATAGCTTTCGCCAAACAATGGGCTGCGGTCAAAGGTCTCGGGGTAGCTTCGTATTCCTCATCAGTCCGCTGGTTGCCCTGCGCGTTCGGGCGCTGTCTCTTCTACCGGGGACGGCTTTTGCGCCTGGAACGAAGATATGGCCATAGCGATTATCACAAGGCCCATCATTGTCAAAAACCCATTCCGCAGGCCCACGGAGAACGCATTGGCTACACCGGAACTTCCTGCTGAACGGACGGCTTCGAAGCTCGGCTCGAACCCCATTGACCCCATGGTGGCGGTAATTATGGCGGTGGCCATAGCCAGGCTGATTATGTTGGCCCCGTTACGGATCAGGTTGAGCAGGCCGATTACTATGCCATATCCTTCGAGTTCCACGGCGCTGAGCACCGGGTGAGCCTAGACAGCAGGAATAGGCCTGTAGCGGAACTGGCCAGGCCCCCCACTGTGAACCACCTCCATCCAAAACGGTCTGAAAGCGTACCGCTGATTGGCCCCAAGGCAGCCATGAAAATGGCGCCGGGCATTATTATCAGCCCAGCCGACTTGGCGCTGAAACCCAGGACGCCTTGCAAGTAAAAAGGCATCAGAAAAAAGATTGCGGAGCTGCCCAGAAATGTTAGGAATGCCGCCGATACGCCGAAAGAAAATGTCTTGCGAGCAAACAGGCGCAAATCCAGCATGGGGCTGGGCGTATGCAACTCCCATCTGATGAAGGAGGTGGTCAGAACGAAAAATGCCAGCACTACCGCAATTATGGGGGGGCGATGTCCAGCCGGACCGGTGGCCCATGGTCATGGCCACTAGCAAAGTTACCAGGGCCCCGGTAGAAAGGACAGCGCCCATCCAGTCGAACCGATCTCCAGAGCCGGCCGTGTCCCGGGGGCCGCGCTGATCCCGCACGACGGCTATGGTGGCGCTTATGCCCACCAGCCCCAAAGGAACATTGACGAGAAAAACGAAGGGCCAACCAAAAGAGTCTACCAGCAAGCCGCCAATTGCCGGTCCGGCCACCGCCCCGGTGCCAACCACAGTCATGTATAGGCCGATGGCCTTACCCCGCTCGCTGGCCGGAAACGAGGATATCATAATCGCCATGCCGGTTCCCTGGGTCATAGCCGCGCCGACACCCTGGATGAACCGGGCCCCTATCAGCATGCCAAGACTGACAGAAGCACCCGCCAGAGCCGCACCCAGAACAAACACCGTAGCTCCCATGATGTAAACTTTCTTGTGGCCTATAAGGTCCGCGAGGCGGCCCATGGGAAGGAGCAATGCGGTAATGGTGAGGGTGTATCCGATGACCACCCACTGCACGGTGGGAATATCGGCTTGGAAATGATTGGCGATGGTCGGTAGCGCTACGTTGGTGCTGATGCTGTCCACCACGGAACCTATCAAGCCGATGGACATGGCGCCAAAGCCCAATACTTGTAGTTTGGACTGCTTGGATTTATCGCCCGGAGTTGACGGGAGAAGGATGGTAAGCCGCCAAGTGCGAGCAGGATTAAGCCGGATATCAGGATCACCAGGCCAAAATGTGTCATGACGCAGGAGACTTGGCGGACCGGGCTGCATTAGGCTGTCGCCGGGTTGTTGCCCTCCGACGCCGGTGAAACAATGGGATAAAAACCGTCAACCGGATTCTCTCAGACCAAGCGAATTTCCCGAAACTAGCAGCCTCAGGAGTGATCTGAACTATAGAACTGGTTCTTTGGGGCGTCAACCGTTCTCGAATCCGGTAGAGTTTACCCTCAGCATGACGCAGCTACCCTATAGCTCGTGCAACAATAGCGGGTGCGTTGCCATCGCCGAAACGAATACCCGAAACGAATGCATTGTAAGCGGGCCGTTCTGGCGGGCTACCATAGTCAAGCGGGCTACCATAATCAACGGGAGACCCCGTGCCCGTTTCCCGCAACCCTCGCCCCCTGAGAGTTGCCTAGTGCGCGGTGGTCGTCACCTCGGTCTGAGGCCGCTACTTAGGGTGACCCTCGACAGGAACCGGGTTAATGCCGTACTTTACACATGATCTAGAATCGCCTATGGAACATTAAGCGGAATTTTACGAGGCATACCACGAGAGGCATACCAATGGAAAAGAAAGACATACCTTTCCTGTCAGTAGCCGAGCTATCGGGGCTTATAGAGCAAAAAGCGGTCTCTCCGGTGGAGGTTACCGAGTCCTACCTGGACCGCATCGACAGCCTGAACTTCAAATTCAACTCCTACCTCACCGTTTGCCGGGAAGAGGCCCTTCAGTCCGCTCGGGAAGCGGAGCAGGCCATAATTCAGGGAAATTATATCGGCCCTATGCACGGTATACCGGTGGCGGTAAAGGACCAAATGTGGACCAAGGGTATAAGGACCACCATCGGCTCACGGATCATGGCGGACTTCTATCCGGAGGAGGACGCTACAGCGGTGGCGAATTTAAAAAGCGCCGGAGCCGTCATCCTGGGTAAGACCAACCTCACCGAGTTCGCCATCGGCGGCTCGCAGCGATATGGCTTGAATCGAAATCCTTGGGACCTGGACACGTTCACGGGCGGGTCAAGCTCGGGCTCCGGTTCGGCAACCGCTGCCTTCTTGTGCGCCACGTCACTGGGGGAAGATACCGGTGGTTCCGTCCGGCGGCCGGCCGCTTGGTGTGGCCTTGCCGGTCTGCGACCTACATGGGGACGGGTGAGCCGCTACGGCGTTATGCCTGGCTCGTGGTCCATGGATCAGGTTGGGCCGATATCCCGAATGGTCGAGGACGCCGCCATCACGTTAGGCGCAATTGCCGGGTACGACCCCAAAGACCCGTACAGCAGTCATCTACCAGTGCCGGACTACCGTGCTGCCTTGGATGGAGATTTTAGAGGCATCCGTGTGGGGGCGATAACCGAGTTGATCCACAGCGAGATCGTAGACCCCGAAGTCCGCGACGCAATTGTTCAGGCTGGGGCGATGCTTGGGGAAATGGGGGCGACGGTGGAGGAGGTATCAATTCCCCTGGCAATCCATGGAGGGACCATCACCGGGGCTCTGATAAACGTGGAATCGGCGATGACCTATCAAGACTGGATACGGGACAGGCTGGCCGATTTCGGACACTCCAATCAGATCGGGCTGCTTACCGGCGCAATCCTCCCCGCCCAGGCCTACTACAAGGCCCAGAAGCTGAGGGAGCTAATGCGCCGCCAGATACTTGCAGCCCTCGAGAAATACGATGTTTTGATACTGCCTACATCCAAGGGTTGCGCCCCTGCCTTACAGGACGACCAAATCGTTACATCTAAAGAGACCGCAACCGTCCCGCCGGTGATGACCAGGCCCTTCAACCTAGCCAATGCACCCGCCTTGTCAGTCAACTGTGGGTTCAACTCTCAGGGGTTGCCCATCGGACTTCAGATCGGGGGACGCCCATTCGCCGAGGAGATGGTGTTGAAAGTCGGCTATGCTTACGAGCAAAACACCGCCTGGCACACCATGAGACCGCCCAACGTATAGTTTTAACCAACATTCTAGTTGTCATTGATTTTCTGGTTGCCTTTAATTTTCTAGTTGCCATCAATAATCTAGTTGTCATCAATTTCCCGGTTGCCATCTATTATCGCCCAAACTAAAACCCGGGCCACCCTGTTCCCATTTTGTTTAAAAATGTCCAATTTCAGAAAGGATGCTTCAATGCCTAAAATTAAGGGAAAACAAGCTCTGTTGGAAATGTTAAAAGCCGAGGGGGTGGAATATATTTTTGGCAACCCCGGGACCAGTGAAGGTCCGATCATAGATTTACTTGGCGATTACCCCGAGTTCAAATATATCCTGGCTTTGCAGGAGAGCGTCGCAGTTGGCATGGGAGAATCCTACGCCAGGTCCACCGGAACAGCGTCCTTTGTAAGCCTTCACGTAGACAGCGGCTTAGCCAATGGGATTGCGCTGATGCTGGATGCGCTAAACACAGGGACCCCCATGGTTGTGACCTCGGCGCATTACGACGCTCGCAAGATTACGGAAGTTAAGACGGATTTGGCTGAGCTTGTGCGCCCGGTAACCAAGTGGGCAGTGGAGTTGACCCTTCCCGACCAGATTCCCGGGGCGATCAGAAGGGCTTTTAACGAAGCAAACAGCCACCCCAAAGGGCCGGTTTACGTCGGATTCACTTCCAATGCCCTGGAAGGCACAGCGGAAATGAATATCGTGCCTTCGAGAAAAATACACGACGCTTCACGCCCTGATTTAAGGGCCATTGATGAAGCTGCGGCGCTGTTGGCCGCTTCGAGTAATCCCATGATGATTGTCGGGGACCGGGTATCCGATGACGAAGCCGTGCCCCAAGCCGTTGAACTAGCGGAACTACTGGGGTTGCCGGTGTATCAATGCCGGGGCGCGGAGGTTGCATTTCCGACAACCCACCCCCAATTCATGGGAAACCATTCCCTCAGAGTCGCCAAAGATAGGGAACTGCTGCAACAAGCAGACCTGGTTTTGGCGATTGGTATGGACGCCTTCGACGAGTTGTTTTACTGGGGAGACGTAATATTAGACGCTGCCGTAAAACTGATACACATCGATCCTATTCCCGGAAGGGTGGGCCGGTCCGAACCGACCGATGTTGGCATCGTGTCCCATTGCGGACGGGCTATAGAAGAGTTGATCGGCTCACTCAAGAGTCAACTCACACCCGAGTTCGAGAAAGAGGTGGAAACTCGCACTGAGACGGTTGCCCGTCAGGCTATTGAAAAGCGGCAATCGTTTGACGAGTCCGTATCGGCGAAGTGGGACAGCCGACCAATGACCCCGGCCAGAATGATGTCGGAACTGGCTCGGGCCATGCCGGAAAATGCCATCGTAGTGGACGATGCGATTAGCAACCGAGGGGCATTGCGTCATTATTTTCAGGCAAAAGAGAGGGGCGACCTCATCGGTGTTCGGGGCCAGTCGATTGGCGGGGGGATTGGGGCTACCATGGGCGCCCAATGCGCCAATCCGGGCAGACCGGTTTTTGGGATTATCGGCGATGGCAGCGCGATGATGACCATTCAAGGGCTTTGGACCGCGGCCAACGACAGTATCCCATGCGTTTTTGTGATCTGCAACAACGGTATGTACCGGGTACTGAAGGTGAACTTTGATGTTTATCAGCGGGATATTCTCCAAGAGTCCGAGCCGGCAGGCTCCAACCTACGGTATTCGGATTTTCCTACTCCATTCGATATAGCCGCCATCGCCAGGAGTATGGGCGTTACAGGCGAGAGAATATTGGAGCCCAGTGAAATTGGCCCTGCCGTCAGGCGGGCGCTTGCCTCGGGCAAGCCAGCGGTGTTGGACATCGTGATTGATGGGTCACTGTAGGCCAAATGGGCTGCTAAACTACTCCCCTTGCCTTTTGGGATGAAAGTAGAATTATCGGGGATAATGTGCCACAATCGGGTATCCTTTTTCGGTAATGGGGAATGCCCCTAAGGACTGGCGGCATAGTCGATTTGGAGTTGGAGGAAGATCATGAAATTCGGACTATTTATGATGCCTTTACACCCGCCCAGGCGGTCCTACGCGGATTCATACGATCGTGATATCGAGTTGATCGTACAGGCGGACAAGCTTGGTTATAAAGAGGCATGGATCGGCGAGCACATCACCGAGACCTGGGAGAGCGCTCCGGTGCCTGAGTTGCTCATGGCCAAGGCTCTGGCCCTGACCGAGAACATCATCCTGGCTACCGGTGTGACCATGCTGCCTTTGCACCATCCGGTGGACACTGCTCACCGGATCGCCATGTTGGACCACATGGCGAGAGGCCGCATCTATTGGGGCGTTGGGTTCCGGTCGCTTCCCACAGACTTGCAGCTTTACGGCATCGACTATGACACCATGGACGACGTTCGCGAGCAAGGCCGGGAGGCTCTGGAGGCCATCTTGGGTCTGTGGGCCGCCGAGGATGGCAAATTCGGATTCGAGGGCAAGTACTACCAGATACACGCTCCCGAGCAGTCGGTGGAGTTGGGACGCAGGCTCTATTTCAAGCCTTATCAACAGCCTCATCCGCCCATTGCCATAGCTGCTTCGACCCCCAACACCCAGAGCATCAGGGTGGCGGGAGAGCGCGGCTGGATTCCCATGAGCAACCTGCCCAACCGTTACATTCCGGACCTATGGGGCATTCTGGAAGAAGGCGCCGCCAGCACCGGTAAGACCGCCGATAGGAGCGAATTGCGTCTTGGCAGGGACATATACGTCGGTCTCACTCCGGAATCGGCCCGGGAAGAAGCCCGTGTGGTTTTGGGCCAACCCTTCGAAGAACACCAGTGGAAAAACCGCAAAGCCGGCGGCATCTTGGGCCATCTGAAGAACGACCAGTCAATGTCCGATGAAGCCGTAGACGTGGACTACATGATGGAAAACATTTGGATCGTCGGCGACGCTTCGGAGTGTGCCGAGAAAATTCACCAGACCTATGAAGAGACCGGTGGTTTCGGCGTCCTACTCAATACCACCCAGGATCCCGATGACCACAACTTGGTCCAGCGGTCCCAGCGTTTGCTGATGGAGGAAGTTGGTCCGAAGGTCGAAAGTCTGACCTAGCGCTGGTTGCTGGTTTTCCAAATAGCCGTTAGCACCAACCGTTCGCCTTGAGCTTGTCGGAAGTCTGGTACCTTGGTCCGTTCGTGGTGAGCTTGTCGAACCATCCATTCGATGATGTGACAGTTCGACGGTCTCAGGATGACCGCTCACCACCAACCTCTGGGTCTCCATTCCAGATGCTGTAAGCAAATAGAGGTCTGTATTCCGGACGGGGTTTTACCGCAACCAGTCGTCCTTCCCTAAACCTTATCTCATTGAAGACTTCCCGCGCCAAATCATTGCGTTGTTGCGGTGTGACCCCTGGATGTTCCCATAGAGCCGGCAGATCCTTCAAGAGCTCGGCGGCGCGGTCTAGGTTGGGAGTTGATTGTGCTTTGGGCTTCGGCTCCAAAACGCGCCGTTGCCTTTGTAGATCATTGAATTCTTCCTTGAACTCTTGGTCGCTTATCACATTCCAAAGGTGTTGTTTCCTAAGGTTGGCCAGGGCGCCATCAATTCGTTTAATCTCCGGCTCTCTGTCAGGCTCAGGGCCCTCATTGGCCATCGCCCTTAATACCAATGAACGCCAACCTTCATCCAAACTGACGCAGCCCAGCACCCGCCGGGAGAATTCCCCTTCCACATTGGCGGCAGGCACAGTCTTCGGGCTCATGTCACATCGGTGCCAACTGTGTTCCATGCGTAGGTAGGTTCGCCCGTGGCTGTGGTGTCCGACTCCGTGAAACGGCTCTCCGCAGCCGTCGCAGACCAAGGCCCCGGTCAGTGGGTAAACCCGCCGTTGACGAGCAGGCGGGCTGGGTTGTCCCGGAGAACTCCTCTCCCGTCGTACCTCTTGGCAGCGAACCCATAACTGCTTTACTTCCTCCGGAACCTCGTGGACTCCGGGGATCACTTCTTCATCGAGTTTACCACGGTGATAGATCACTTCCCCCAGATAGAACCGGTTGTTCAGTATGGTGCTGATTGGACTTTCGGTGAAGGGCTTGCCTTTTGATGTTCGGTAGCCCTGGGTATTTAGCTCTTGAGCTAAAGTACGAAAAGAATGCTTTCCCGATGCATATCCTTCAAACACCGCTTTCAACGACGTCATGGATATGGGGTCTACCACCGGATGGGCACCCCTTCCGCTGGAGGACTTTTCATTCCGGTATCCCAAGGGCGGACTACCTATGGCGTGACCTTGAGCTACCTTTTCTGCCAGGCCGGCCCTCACATAGCGGGACAGGTTCCGGCTATATGCTTCGTCCAGAGTTTCATTGATCCGCTCACCAAGGAAATCCCGGTCACTGCCACTGATGATCCCCTGGGATACGAAGATGACCACTTTCCCGAGTTGCTGCAGCTCTTCTTTGTAGCGGATGCACTCGGCTTGATTCCGGCCAAATCTAGAGGTGTGGTCAACGAACAGGACGTCGAAATGATCGGATCTTGCGTCCTCTAAAAGACTCCGGAACTCTTTGCGCTTCTTCATGCTCCGGCCACTGACGAACTCCGTGTACCACCGGCCGCCTAAGACCAAGCTGTACGAATCAGCGAATCTTTCCTCATTGCGCTTTTGGATGTCCGGACCAAATCCTTCCCGTTGATCCAGCGTGGAGTCTCTGATGTAGCCTTCGGCCCTTAAGCCCCTTAGATCTTCAAAGCTATTTATGGACTGGTTCAGTTGGTTTCGATCGTGGTTTCTCATCACTTCGTCCCTAGAACTCCGGCCGAAAAGTACCCTGACCTAGGCTGTCCCGATATACTGGGCAAGAGATTTAATAAATGGGTGTGGGAGGTTGAGGATGCTGGGAGTACGGTCGGCGCAACGAGGGCTGCTGGAAGCGGATCACCTGTACCTGGACTATGTGGGCCGGGGCTCCTTCTATGGCTTCCTGGCCTCCCTGCGGGGACAGCTATTTCGAGACGAAGAGTTCGCCGAGCTATATTGCCCAGACAATGGCCGGGATAGCGTGCCCCCAAGTCTGGTGGCCACTGCGCTGTTGTTGCAAGCCTACGACAAAGTCAGCGACGCCGAAGCCAAACAGCGGGCGGATTTTGATATCCGGTGGAAGGTGGCGTTGGGGATTGAGGTGGAGGACCGGCCCTTTGCCAAGAGCACGCTGCAGCTGTTTCGAGCCCAGCTGATCCTCCACGACCGGGTGCGGGCCGTCTTTCAGCGCAGCCTCCAATTCGCCCGGCAGACCGGATACCTGAAAGGACGCCGGATGAAGGTGGCGGTAGACACCACCTACATTCTGGGCCGAGGGGCGGTCAAGGACACCTACAACTTGCTGGCCGACGGCATAGTCCAGGTAGTGCGGGCGCTTTCGGACCTGGATGGGACGCGGCCCGAGGAATGGGCCTTGAGACACGGTCTGGAACTCTACTTTGGCTCCAGTGTGAAGGGAGAGGCAGAGATTGACTGGGACAACCAGAAAGAGCGGCAAGCCTTACTGCAGAAGATAGTAGCCGATGCCGACCTGGTGTTGGAGCTGGCCCGTCAGGTCCAGGGTCAGTTCCCCGAGGAGAGCCCCCAGCGCCAGGGTATAGTGGAAGCGGCGGAGTTGCTGGGGCAACTGTTACTGCAGGATGTGGAACGCCAGGAGGATGGCCCAGCCCTGAAGGATGGGGTAAGCCGGGACCGCATCCCTTCGGTACACGACCCGGAGATGCGCCACGGCCGTAAAAGCAGCAGCAAACGCTTCGACGGACATAAGGCTGCGGTGGTGGTGGATACCGATTCCCAACTGGTGACCGCGGTAGACATCCTGCCCGGCAATGCCGGTGACAACACTGGAGTCCTGGAACTGGTGGAGCAGAGTGAGGAGAACACGGGCATAGCGGTGGAGGAGACTATCGGGGATGCGGCCTATGGGGATGGCGGGACGCGGCAGGCCTTTGCCGATGCTGGTCGGACTCTAATAGCCAAGGTGCCGGGTCGCCCTAATAAGGCCTGCTTCCCCAAGGAGGACTTCCAGATCGACTTGGAGGCAGGAACCTGCACCTGCCCAGCCGGTAATGTTACCCACACCCTGCGGACCTTCGGCACCCGGACCAACCGGTTGGGTCGGACCTACCTGGCCCGGAGTTTCCAATTCGACCCGGCGGTCTGCGGCGTATGCCCCCTGCGGTCCCAGTGCGTGGCGGCGCGGTACGGGGCGGGACGCACCGTAGCCCTGCATCCCCAAGAGGCGCTCTTGCAACAAGCCCGGGACTTCCAGCGGAGTGAGGGCTTTGCTGAATACCGTAGGCTGCGCCAGGCGGCCGAGCATCGCCTGGCGCGGCTGGCGCAACTGGGGGTCCGCCAATCTCGCTACTTCGGCCGAGCCA
Organism: Dehalococcoidia bacterium; assembly: GCA_963665155.2. Lineage (GTDB taxonomy): Bacteria > Chloroflexota > Dehalococcoidia > Lucifugimonadales > UBA3495 > UBA1141. The sequence continues at coordinate 219,541 of CAXXFI010000001.1, forward strand.
AGACCCGATTCCAACTACTCATGGCGGCCACGGTGGCCAACCTGACCCTGGTGGCTACCAAGATGGGGATGATATCTCCGGCTCCAGGCTCCTCTCACGATAAACCGGACCAGCAAGCCCCAGGGTCGCCCATCGTTACTACCCAATTCATATTGGCCGCAGCCAACTGGGTCACTCTTAGCCTCAGACTTACAGTCCACTGGTTATCCTCCACGCCATCCCGTCACAGCAGGGCTTTTCAGCCGGGTTTCTAGGCTACCAATTTGGGTCGTGAATCTGTAGGAGGACAGTCTATACCGGGAAGCTGATTATTTAAACCAGCCTCGGAGTCGGGGTCTGCCCATGAACGACTCTCCCATTCCAAAGCGGATTTGAGCATATCCGCTAGAATTAAGACTAAGGGCAATTCTCCGGGGAAACCAGTCACTTGATTAGCCATGATTAGTCTGACCCGCCGGCCAGGTATCCGGAATCGAGGAGCCGTTTTAAGGTGGCAAATCCGATGCCCAGTTCCTTGGCTGCTTGCCGCCTTGATATCGAACCGTCGTTAAGGCGCTCCAGAATACCTACAAAACGCCGTTCGAACCCTTTCCTGTCTGTTACCTCGGGTAGGCCAAATTTGATCCCCTGGCGGCGGGCTCTGTCCATTCCAGCCTTTACTCTTTCCCGAATTAACTCAAGCTCGAACTCGGCCAAAGACGCTAAAAGGTTAAGCAATAGGCGGCCTAAGGCAGTGGAGGTGTCGAACTGCTCCGTTAAGCTCATGAAGCTGACACCCACGATCTCCCATGCGGCGAGAGTGTCGTGCGTGTGCTTGACGGAACGAAACGCGCGGTCCAACTTGAAAACTAACACCGAGGAAAATCTCTTCTTGGCAACGTCGTCAAAAAGATCACGCCACCTTACCCGGCGGAGCAGGTCATTTGCTGGAGCGCGGTCAACGTACCCCCCGTAGACTTCCAACCCTTGAGATCGGCAGAAATCGCGCAATTTCACCAGTTGAGTTTCTGGGTCTTGTTGTTGGTCTGTTGTGCATACTCGGCCGTACAATGCGATCACGAGAAGGACTCCTTGATCCGAGTGGGCTACGACAATCAACCCCGGGTCTATAGGGGCATGCTGGTACACTCTGTAAATAGAAGTGTCTCCCCAGACCCGAAGTTGCGTGAAGTTGCACCAAGACCCCGCTCGTAAGATGAGCCTGAAGTTGCGCCAAGTTGCGTCTTGGGTGCAACGCAGAAAAATAGGAGAATTCGAGTGGTTGTACAGGGTAAACAGACTCCTCAAGAAATAATCGAGTTCATACTCCGAGAGAAAATGAACGCCCCGGCTTTGACCCAGGCTCGACTGGCTGCTCGGGTTGAGGCGATGTTTGGGGATACGATCGACAAAAGCACTATAGGGAGGATTCTCAGAGCTAATCAGGATCGGATATCCCGATGCCACCGTGGCGAGCAAACATCCAGCACTTTTGATAGCAGCCTGGGATTAGGATCCCACCGGAGAGAGCTGTTTTATTTCGGACAGCGATTGCGGGATCGCCTAGAGCTCCTTGCTCCCCATCAGGCTCTCAACCAATGGAAAGACTCCTCGGACGAGCTGCGGATGGCAGTGTGGAGCGGCGGATCGGCTGTTCCCGACAGGGACCCCGCAGGATTGTCGGAAGAGGAGCGGAATGTCGAGGAGGCATGGGAAAGCGGTCCTAACGACGCTCGGTCACACCCGCAGTTTTACTTTTTCCGGGAGCATCTGGCTGGAGGTAGCCTGTGGAAGCACTTAGAAAGATTAAAGTCAAGTCAGAGACTACTTTCAAGCCTGTAAGGGAGCCTACGCTAAAACTGTCGACAATATCCTGACGGAATTGCCTGGTCTAGCCCAGGTAGACGTCCGATCGATGGCGCTGTCGTTATTGACACCCGCCAGCGGAACAGTATTGCCAGAGATTTCCGCCTCGGATTTAACTTACCCAATACAGAATGTGACGTCCGGTGATGATAAATGGTGGACGCTAAAAATAGGCGCTTGGATTATCGTGGCTGAGCAACGGGAAAATCTGAGCCAAATTGCTGATGTTCACAAAAGACTTCAAATCAAAGCATCACAGTGGCAGGAGTTGTCCTTATTACGTACACAAATGGCTGTCTGCCAGGACACCATCCAGGAGGTTCAGCAGGCTCTCAACCCTGACGTCAGGCTCAGGCGCCTCATCGATAGAGCGAGATGCGGTGAATGCCGACTCGGTTAAAGCTCGGATGAATGACTCAGTATGGAGATATTATTAGGCGAGCATCAACACAGCGATCTTATATAGCCGGCTCATCGGCATACCAAAGTCACCAATCCCGACAGGTGAGGTGTTTTCGGTGACACATCACATTCCCTTTAATACCGGTGACCGGGCGAATCGGGGTTGCTCCGAAAGACTGACCCAGGGGAAACTTCCAGACCAATAATCTAGTCTGGACTAAAGTCGAATATATTCATTCAAACGGGTGTACATAGCAATATCTTTGGGGGTAATGTGAGCTATGACATGCCGATAAATCTTGTTTTTAGTAGGTCGGTTTTCGCCGCAAATTTCACATCGGAATTTTTAATCTGGGAGCTGCACCAACACCGGGAGGTCTAGAATTAAGGTGGGCCGCTCTTCCCAGTCCCGCCAAAGACTCAGAACGGTATGAGTTGACGACGGGATCTTTTCCGCGATCTTCTTGGTGGTCCAGCCCTTGTATATTCCCCACACAATAACAAGCTTGTCTTCGTCAGATAACTTTCCCTGCCCGATGCGTGGTTCTCTGTCCGCCAACATGGCTAAAACAGGGGATCTTTCGAATTCTTGTACCATATCTAAATATTAACATGATTTCCCATGACCTCCCATGATTCTCTGAGATCGCATAAACTCACTAAATCATTGCCTGATTAGACCAAATGAGGCTAGTCACTGAAAATTGAGCCATTTAGCCTTAGGTCACGCCTGTGAGTACAGTCAAATTAAAGGTTTGGATCAGGATATCACGCTAAATAATGATAATTTAATGTAGAAATCGGAGACAAAGCGTCTCATAAGTTTTCTTGCGCCATTACCGTGATCTTTTCGTGGGAATCCATTGAAATTACCCCATCATTAAGACAGGATTGGGGCCAGATTAAGTGAGGGTCCCGCTGTCTCTACAAACTCTACCAACTCTCTGCCTGGGAACCACCTCCTCTCTTTTGCATCGTCGACCGATTCCGCCAAATCGCCGTTGAACACCTCGGTCGGTGTCCGGTAGTCCAGGGCCTGATGAGGCCTCTGAGTGTTGTAGAATCGGAAGTAGTTGTCGATCCGGGTCCTGGCCTCGCGTCCGCTTGTGCAGGCCTTCAGTTAGACCTCCTCGGACTTCACCGTACGCCACAGCCTTTCCACGAAGATATTGTCGGAGTACCGCCCTTTCCAGTCCAAGCTGGACTTGACTTCGTGCCGCGCCAGCGGTCCAGTGAAGGCTTCGCTGGTGAACTTGCTCCCGCTTCGGCGAGGTCAAGACGAGCTCTGGTCGGTGTTGAAGACCTCGGGCCTTCCCTTGCCAAGCGCCTCTTTCGAGGCTTCGAAGCAGAAATCGGCGTCTAGGGTGTTGGACAGCCGCCAGGCTACCACACACCGGCTGAGCTAGTCCATGATGGGAAACAGGTACAGAAAACCTACCCAATACTTCTACTCATTGGTATATAGGTGATATCCGACGTCCATACCAGGTTGGATGTGGTGATCTCCATCCCTCTCAACAGATAGGGAAACAACTTGTGCCCAAAAGTCCGGGATGCGGTCACTTCCATGTCGATACGGAGTAACCAAAGAAAAATCGGCTGGCGTAGCGGAGATTCCGTCGGAGGAAGCTCTGAGGCGCGAGACACAAAGCTCCGAATAAGCCTGTAGTACATCCGGCCATAGGGCCTTTTGGACGGGGAGTTCAACTCTCCCCCGTCTCCACCATTCCTACTAAAACACTCCCTTGAGGCGTCCAAAACCTCGACATCGGTTCTGTCTGCCATCGCCATGATCGGAGCCATGAAGGCTTTCTTGGGCAATATCCCGATGACCTCTCTCGCGTCCAGGTCCACATAGATAGCCTGCAACATCGACTTGAGCAGACGGTTCTTTCGCCCCACCGAAGCGGTTTCCCAGACGGTTCCGAAGTCACTCAAGAGCTTGCCAGCCTCTACCGCATCATCGAACTCCGGAATGTAGATGCTGACGAGAGCGGCCTCGGCCTCGTTTTTGGTCTTCGTGAATCCTTGCCAAGTAAGGTCGCCGTTTACGTACAAATGGCGCGCCCTTTCAATCTTTTCTTCTATGGACCGCCGCCTCTGCAGTGCAGTTTTAGGGTCAGCTCCACGCACATGGTTTTCAATTATCCAGTCCACCCAATCGTCCCGCAGCGTGAAACCACTGAACAACTGGTCCGTTTGAGCATCGAAGTCACGCCCCAAGAAAGAGCGCCCTTTATGCTTGCATGATTGGCTTAGACCTTTGTCAGGCGACTTATAGTAGGTTACGGGTTGAGTTCCTTGCTTTTGGGACCAAAGGACCGTACCGCATTCGTGACAACGTATTAGCCCTGTCAACAGGTGAGGATTTTGATTGTTGCCGTTAGGTGATGCGGTCTTGCGGGAGCGGTTCTTTTTTATTTGCTCCTGTACGCCGTCGAACAGGTCTTGAGTAACGATGGCTTGGTGACGGCCATCAAACAGCTCTTCTTTGTGGCGGACTCTGCCAACGTAGAAAGGGTTCTTCAGTATGTCTCGGATACTCCAGTGGGTGAAGTGACGGCCTTCGACCCCTACCAATTCCCCGAAGACATCAGCTTTTCTCTTCCCCTTAGTATGAAACCCCAGTTCATTAAGCCATTTGGCGAGTGCCAGCATGGACTCAGTGCCACTGGCGTAACGCTCGAAGACTTGGACCACTATTGACGCCTTTTCCGGCTCGGCGTGGCGGTCTCGGACCAGGCCCGGTCGCCCTTGGCGTTCACCGCCCGCACCTGCACGTCGTACTCCGTATCGTTGGTCAGGCCGGTTATCTCGTACCGCAGACGGCCCGATTCCCAGGCCGGGTCGATCACCGTCCAGTTGGCGTCGGCCTTATCGGGGCTGCCGCTCGGGATGTGGCGCAGGTCGTAGGAGGTGACGGGGGAGTTCCCGTCGTCGGAGGCGCGGTCCAGCTCACGATGAGGGACGAGTCGTACGACAGCAGCGAGGGGGCGGGCGGTGCGCCAGGGGGGTCCCTCTTCTCGTCCAGGGAGAGCCGGTAGGTGACGGTGGAACCTAATTTGCTGCTGACCCTGATGCGGTACTTTCCGGGGCTTTTCGCCTCGAATTCCACGCTGGGCGTTCCTGCCGGGGCCGCCGTCAGAATCGACCAGCGTGGGGTTCAGGGTGTAGACCTCAAGGAAAGAGTAATACAGGGCGCCCTGCACGGCGGCCGCGCCTTCGAGGTCGACGACGTAGGTCGTGCCCGGCGTCAGGGTCACCAGGAAGGCGTCTGCTGGGTCAGGGGTATCCTCGATATCCTTGATGGCACCGGTCACCGACCCTCCGACCGACAGCTTGCCAGGGGTGGTAGCGTCGTCGGGGAAATCCTGACCCGGCGGCTCCGAGACGTCGGGCGACACGTAGGGCTCTCCGTTGTAGGTGGTCAGGCTCACCAGGTACCGCAGGACCCGGTGCCCCGGCTCCGGCAGCGTCAGCGAGGCGTTGTGTTCCGCAGGTCCAGCTCGGTCAGCGCGGCCAGGTCGTCGAACACGGTCTCCGGCAGCGACGACAGGTTGTTGTCCGACAGGTCCAGCGTCGTCAGGCCGGTCAGGTCGTCGAACACGTCCGCCGGCAGCGCCGTCAGCGAGTTGTGGTCCAGGTACAGCCTAGTCAGCCTGGTCAGCGAGGCGAACACGCCGGCCGGCAGCGTCGTCAGCGAGTTGGCGTTCAGGCTCAGCGTAGTCAGACTGGTCAACGAGGCGAACACGCCGGACGGCAGCGTCGTCAGCATGTTGGCGCCCAGTCCCAGGGAGGTCAGACTGGTCAGCGGGGCGAACACGTCGGCCGGCAGCGTCGTCAGCGAGTTTAAGGAGAGGCCCAGGGTCTCCAGGCCCGTAAGCCCGGCGAAGTCGCCCGACCGCAGGGCGGAGATGCTCTCGCCCGACAGGTCCAGGGACGTGATGCCCGCCAGGAACGCCTGGGGCACCTGGCCGCAGGCGACGGTGAAGGGCACCGCGGCCAGTATGGCCTCCTCCACCTCAGCCGTGGGTCGCAGATGTCCGTCCTGAGCGGCTGGGCGTACGCTGCGCCGTTGTAGGTGGTCAACGCCGCCAACGGCAGCAGGACCCGGTCCCCCGACACGGGCAGCGTCAGGCCGGAGTTCCGCCGCAGGTCCAGCTCGGTCAGCCTGGTCAGGGAGTCGAACACGCCCTCCGGCAGCGCCGCCAGCTGGTTGTTTTGCAGCTCCAGGTTAGTCAGACTGGTCAGGTCCGCGAACACCTCCGCCGGCAGCGCCGCCAGCTGGTTGTTTTGCAGCTCCAGGTTAGTCAGACTGGTCAGGTCCGCGAACACCTCCGCCGGCGGCGCCGTCAGATCGTTGGCGCCCAGCCTCAGGTGGGTCAGGCTGGTCAGGCCGTCGAACACGTCGGCCGGCAACGCCGTCAGCTGGTTGCTTTGCAGGTTCACGACGATCAGGCTGCTCAGTGGGTCGAACACGTCGTCCGGCGTCGTCAGCGTGTTGCCGATCAGGGTCAGGGCGGTCAGGGCAGTCAGGCCGGTCAGCCCGGCGAAGTCCCCCGACGCCAGGACGGAGATGCTCTGGCTCGGCAGGGCCAGGGACGTGATCTCCGCCAGCTCGCTCGTCAACACCGTGGAGCAGGGATCGCTGTCTGTGGGCGTGGCCGCCAGGATGGCCGTCTGCACCTGGCTGGTGCGGGAGCAGATGTTCACCGTGTCCGGCTGGGTGTACGGTTCGCCGTTGTAGGTGGTCAGGCTCACCAACGGCAGCAGGACGCGGTCCCCCGACATGGGCAGCGGCGTCAGCGAGGCGTTGCCCCGCAGGTCCAGCGTCGTCAGGCTGGTCAGCGAAGCAAAGGTGAAGGATTCGTATCACCAATGCAAGAGTCCAACGATAGTGGACAGGCACTTCTGTGCTTATCATAGTGGACTTGCTGGACCCAGGTTTGATCCCTTCCGCGACATTGGAGAAGAGGAGGATTTTCTGGAATACCAGCCTGTCGATCCCGACTCAGTGGCATGAGGCTGTCGCCTTTTGTTCCATCCCGAGGGTCCTTCCGTTCTTGAACTGACTAACCAGTGGCTTTCCTCGACCCAACGAGGCTACGACCTGCTGGCACCCCTGAGGAGTTCCTCTGCCCGCGCTTGCAAGGCGGTCTGACAACGGTGCCTGACTTCTTCCGTCCGGCAGGCCAACTGGGCGAAGAAGTGTCCCAACCTTTCTTGCACTGCGGCTTTGGTGCCCAAGCACAGGTTGGCGGTGACCTCTTCGCGGGCCCAGACCCAGATCGCCTCGGCAGCATTGAAATCAGGACTGTATCCCGGCAGGCTCACCAATGGCAGGCGCAAGCCGGGGGTAGTCAGGTAGGCACGCATGGCGTCACCATGATGGGCTGGAGCGTTGTCCCAGATTACGTTCAGTGGTCCGGCGTGCTTATCCCGCAGTTGCTTCAGGAAGGCGGTGGAGGTCTCGGCGTTGCTGTACCCCTGCAGTTCCATAACCTCCACCTCGCCGGTCTCCAGGCACACCGCCGAATAATAGCTGGCCTTTTCACCCCACCGTGGGCTGGTCGAATCTACCAGCGCTGGCTCTCCCTTGAGCACCCATTTCCCCCGCAGGTCCGCATCCGCCCGGAAATGGGCCTCGTCGGCGAAGAAGACTTTCGTCCCCAGTTGTCGCGCTTCGACCAGGAGTGCGGCATACGCCGCCACGGAGGCCTCCCGCTTGGCCTCGTCAGCCTTCAGAAAATGTTTCTTCGGCCGCTTCAGGACAAAACCCAACCGATGCAAGTAGTTCAGGCAACTGCTGCTGCTCAGCGAGAGTCCGAAGCGTTCTTGGACAAATCTCCGTACCACTTTCCAGTTCCAATTCGCCAGGTCGATTCCTGCCTTTTCGGGCAGCGCCTGCACCGCAGCCTTCAGTTGGGCCTGCTGGTCTCCGTCGAGGGCGGGGGGGAACCCCACCCAACTGCTCGAAGGCCAGGGCTGTGGGACCCTTGTCGCTTAAGCCCGAATCCACCGAAGGAGGGGGTCGGGTTAGCGCCCTGAAGCGGCGAGAAGGTGCTCCTGTGCTTCTGGGATAATGGTTTTGCGACAAAAACCGACCCCAGAAAAGGAGCACCCAATAGATGCTATCACGCAACCACCCCGACCGGATCCAAATCACCTTCGACGACCGCCGCCTGGTGGCCAATGCCGGGCTGCTCCTTCCGGCCACCCTGGCCCGGCATCTCGGCCTGCCCGAACTCGTCCAGCAGCGCCTCGACCTGGGCGATGCCCCGGGGCGGGCGAACGCGGGCGACAAGATGATGACGCTGGTGGCCTCCGCGCTGGCTGGGGGCGACTGCATTGACGACGCCGATGTGTTGCGCACCGGGGGGACGGCCTGCACCCTGGGAGGCACGGTCAAGGCGCCATCCACCATGGGTACCTTCCTGCGCAGCTTCCGGTGGGGCCACGTCCGTCAACTCGACCGGGTGAGCCGCGAGTTGCTGGCCCGGGCCTGGCAGGCCGGGGCAGGACCCGGCGACGGGCCCCTGACCATTGACCTGGACTCCACCATCTGCGAGACCTACGGACTGGCCAAGGAGGGCGCACGCCACCACGGCTATACCGGCAAGCGGGGCTATCACCCCCTGTTGGCCATCGCCGCCGGCACCGGCGACGTGCTGATGTCCCGGCTGCGCGAGGGCCGCGCCAACACCGCTCGGGGCGCCGCCCACTTCCTGCGTGAAACGGTGAGCCGGGTTCGCCGTGCCGGGGCCAGCGGGCAACTTACGGCGCGGGCCGACAGCGGCTTCTACGCCCACGCTCTCGTCGCCGCCTGTCGTGAGATGGATGTCCGCTTCTCCATCACCATCCGCCAGCACAAAAGCCTGCGGAACCTGATCGAGGCGATTCCCGATGCAGACTGGACGCCGGTCCCCTACTGGATGGACGGCGCCGCCGATGTGGCGCAGACCACCTACACCCCCTTCCGGACTGAGCCCGGCGCCGCACCGGTGCGGCTCATCGTCCGGCGGGTGAAGCCCACGCCCGGTTCCCAACTGGCCCTCTTCGCCACCTACAGCTATCACGGCTTCATCACCGACCGGGACGGAGAGACCCTGGAACTGGAGGCCGACCACCGCCGCCACGCCGAGATCGAGAACGCCATTCGAGACCTCAAGTACGGCGTCGGTCTGAACCACATGCCGTCCGGCCGCTTCGCCGCCAACGGCGCTTGGCTGGCGGTACAGGTGATGGCCCACAACCTGGCCCGCTGGACGGCGCGGATCGGTCTGGGCGAGCAGATCGCGACCACCAAGACCCTTCGGCGACGGTTCTTCTCCCTGGCCGGACGGCTCACCCGCTCGGCACGCCGCCTCACCCTGCATCTGCCACAGCGCTGGCCTTGGGAAACCCAGTTCAGTCGCGCCCTGGCACGGCTGCGAGCGATTCCACTCCCAGCCTGACGGCGCCCGTCCGCAACTGACCCGCCATCCGCCCAACCGAACGTCCCCGCAAACTCGCGCCAGTCCGGTCCGCGAGAGTTCCCTGCTGCGTATTCTCTCGCCATCCCGCGCATCGCAGCTCCCGCAGAGTGCCATAGGGGCCCTATGCGGCGACTGAAGACCGTCCGCCGACCTCCAATCTACCCCAATGGAGCCCAGCCATCTCCCCTGTAGCTCCCTCACCCACCCTGCCGCTATCCTCACGCCGTCCATCGGTGTCCTTCGGTGGATTCGGGTTAAGGCGGCGACCCACGTGCCGATGGTGTGGGGCTCTCGTTCTAACGCCTCGGCTACCGCCAATGCTGTACAACCATGGGCCAAGTGCCAGAGACCATGCCACCGTTCTAGCTCCCGAGATGTCGGAGCTCGATACATTCGCTCTCGTACGTCGCCTACAACCAGTTGCCACCGTTCAAGGAGTCGCCTTATGCCCTTCATACCCAACACCGCCACCACTCTACTTCCTTTACAGACTAACGCAACTCCTTTCCAGGTTTAGCTTTATGCGGGTTTCACCTTGGTATTAGTTTAGAATGGAGGTTCAGAGGCGGCCCACCAGATGGCTTCACCGAGCGAGAGGTAGAGGTGCTGCGGCTCATAGCCCGGCAAGAGCAACCGTGAGATAAACGGAGAGCTATTCATCACTCGACAGGGTACTGTTTTCTAAATCGGCACGACGGATGCAACAGGAGAAGATATGTGGGTCACAATTGCCCCTATACAGATCAAGGCAGAGTACAAGGAACAGTTCATCAAGGAGATCGTCGATGATGCCCGTGGTTCGGTAAACGACGAGCCGGGATGCATGAGGTTTGATGTAATTCAGGATGCCAACGACCCTAATAGGATATGGCTCTACGAGGTCTACCGGGACGAGGCGGCTGCCCAGGCCCATACCCAAGCGCCTCATTTTAAGAAGTACCGGGCCGCAACTATGGCTGGCACTGATGCCGACTGGCGAGATCAGGGAGTACTCCAGGGCGCGGGCAGAGGGGCCTCCAACATCTGGCCCCAGGATAACGAGTGGAAATAGTATTAGGTTCTGCGGGCCTTTTGAGTTAGGGCGGTGGACAATTCGAGGGCGAGGGCCATCAGCACTTCGTCGGACCCTCAGGATATGGTTGCTATCGTCACCGAGGCCAGCAGAGGGCTGGGCCGGGCCATCGCCCAGGAGTTCGCCAGAGAGGGCCCGCGCCAACTCTCCGCGTGCTCTCACTCGAGTGAGGCGATGCCGGGAGTAGATGATACTCTCCGGGTTCCGGCTATCCAGCTCCGGTCTACGGCCAAACTTTAAGCACTAGTATTACAACGTCAGTTCAGGGAGGGATGTGGGGTGATGCCCGCATGGCGGCGCGGCGCTTGGCATGGGAGCGTTTGGCCCGTTCGTTACTGTCCTGCGTATCCTCAAGCCACCGCAGCAACTCGGTTGGCCCGAACCGTTCCCGGGGCAGCATTTCCCGCACCACCCGGTAGACCTGCGGCCTCGTGATCCGGGGCATCTTTTTCCCCCCAAGCCTGTTGCAGGCTCAGCAGAAAAGCTCCGCCCAGCAGGCACAGGGCCACGTGGTGATGCCAGCCAGCCCAGGTGCGGGTCTCGTACTCGTCCAGGCCTACGTCGCTTTTCTCCGTCTCAAACTCCGTTTCTATACGCCAACGGGAGTCTCCCACGTATGCCAGGGTCTCCAACGGGGTATCCTCCGGAGCATTGGACAGGTAGTAGCGGGGTTCGCTGCCGTCCCGGTTCCGGCGGTAGACGGCCCAGTGGATTTCGCCGGGCTTGCGCCTGCTGGTCGGTCGCACCCTCTGGGCGCTGAAAAGGTAGCTGCGTGGCCCCTGGCTTCCCTCGGCCACCGTAATCTCACGCCAGGCCTCCTCCGGCAACTCGTCGCTGCGCTGCTCCATGGTCCGGCGCTGACCGTCTCGCAGCCTGGGTTTGCGGGGACGCCCGAATCCCTGATACTCCGCACTGGTCCAGGCAGGCTCCGGCGGCCACACCGTAAAGCCGGACGGAACGTCCAGCACGTACCACATCCCCAAGGCCGCCAGGCCCTCCCGGAAGGACGGCGACATCCCGAAGGCGTCGTCCGCCGCGACCCATCCAGCCTTCAGGTGGCCCCGCTCCTGCGCCCGCCCCACCATCTCCAAGGCCAACTCCGTCTTGGACCGGTAGCCCTGCCTATCCTCCGGCACACCCGCCGCCTCACACCGGTCTTTGTCCGAGGTCCAACTCTCGGGCAGATACAGCCCCTTGTCCACCAATGCCCGTCCCAACGGGCTGACATAGGCCAGGAACATCCCCGCCTGGCAGTTGGCCACCTTCCCCAGCCTCCCGCAGTACTGCCGGGCCACTCCCACCGACTTCCTCCCCTGCTTGGGAAAGTCGCTGCCGTCCAGCACCCACACCCCTTCCGGCACCCACACCCCTATGCTCCAGCCGGGTTCCCAGGTACTCCTGCAGCCGTCCTATAATCACCTCATCGTCCCAGGGAGAATCGGTGAGAAACCGCTGCATCCCTCGGGCTGACCCCGGAACCGTCTCCGACAGGTTCTCAGCGTTGCGCCGCTCCCCAGACTGTACCAGCAGGGCCTGGAGATAATGACCGCTGTGCTCCCGCGTCTCCCGGCGGCCAAACAGCGGCGCGAAGTAAGCGTGAAAATCCCGATAAACACCAGCCTGAGTGATCGCGTCATCGGGGATATAACAAGACTGGCGGGGGTTCTTCCGGCTGCGGAAGCCCAGTTCGGCGAAGTCTTCGTCCAGTCTACAGCCCGCTGCTTTATCTTGGGCCAGTTGGGCGTTGCAGGCTTTGACGTTTTGCATCGCCTGGCAGGCGTCCCGGACGGAAGTCCGTTTAATCTGGTAGGGAACTGAGCGCCACTCGGGCCTTTGCGAGTCCAGTTCGGACATGACGGTCTTGGCAACGGTCCGCCAGGCGGCGGGGGCTCCAGCCCGCAGCAACTCGACCGAGAGGTTATAGGTCCAGCGGCTGGCTTCCAGCCAGCTAGCTATCGCCCTCTTCTGGACCTGGTTGGGATAGACCTGAATCCGCCTCGATTGCTGTCCGGTAGCGGCGGAGTCCGTGCATCCGGCAGCTGAACGTATGGAGGACGGCGAGTAGATCTTCGGTAAGCTCGGATTGGGGGCTGGCATCCGGCTGGTGGAGAACCAGGACCTGCCCGCCGTTTTGCTGGACCAGCCACTCGATGAGTTCAAATCCGAACCGGGCGAGCCGGTCCCGGTGGGCAACCACAAGAATGAGCATATCCCCCCGGTGAATTCGCTCCAGTATGGAGAGGAGTCCCTTGCGCTTCCAGTTGAGTCCTCCCCCGATGTCCCTAATGATTTCGGCGTTTGGGTAGAGGCTCCGCATTTGGGCGCATTGCCGTTGCAAGTCTCCCCGCTGCTTGGCGGAGCTGACCCGGCAGTAACAGACGGTTTCTGGTTTAGAAGCCCTTCCGAGGAAGGCGTCGACGTCATATAACCTCTGTCCTGCTGAGTTGCGGTAGTAGGGGATATTACCTTGGTCAGCATAGTTCCGGAGGGTTTGAGGGTGCAACCCTAAAACGGCTGCTGCCTTGCGGCTGGGGAGGAAGGCCATCTTAGGATTATCGAGGATTAATGAATAAATTAGAATATTTAAGGGTCTAGACAGTAGCCGTTAGCCTTCACGGGCACAGTGGGTCACAACAACCCGTGGTATTCCCAGGCAACTATGATTCCCTCGCAAAAAGGCCTGTTTGAGATGAACCCTGGCGTGCGAAGGGGCCTGGAAGGGAGGAGGCCACGGGATGCCGGCTGCTGGCCTCACCGCACCATCTGCCGCGCTCAGGACAAGCGTGATCCCGTTGCGGTACCCCTTCCGTGGCTCAGGGCACCCGGTGGAAGCTGTGGAGCGGCGCCCTCATGCGGCCGTGACCGCAGGTACCGTCCCGACCGCCCGCTGAGCCGTGTTCTCCATCTCCACCAGGCGTGCATGGACCATCCGCTTGAAGTTGCACGCCAACGCCTTCAGGTAGACGGCAAGCCGCACCCGACGGCCCCCTCGCACCCGCAAGCGCCCAAGCCCGTGGGCGCGCTTCAGCTCGGAGTTCGTTCCCTCGATCCCGGCCCTTATGGCATACCGCTTGCGCCACTCCTCGGTGGCCTCGGCCCTCCGGCGCCGCTCGATGTTCACCTTCACCAGGTCCGCCTTGAGGACGTAGGCCCCCGCACGCCGGTCCAGCTTCACTGGGCAACGGGACCGCAAGGGGCAGGGCTCGCATGTTGTCCTGGCAAAGTGGACCTCTACCCGCTCCGGCGCATCCTCCAACTCGTGCTCCTCGATGGACGGGTGGCCGGCGGGGCACACCGTGGCCTGCTCCCCTGTGACGTCGATCTGAAAGTCCGCGGCGGTGAGCGGCGGTGGTCCGTCACCCTCTCCTTCGTGCGAGTTCCCCGGCGCCGACCCCGCCACCGGGCTCACCAGTTCCGTTCCCCGGCGCGAGGCTTCGAAGGCATTGCGGCCCGACCCCTACGCCGTGTCGGCGAAGAGCTCGTCCGGTCGGACCTTCCGCTCCGCGAGCCCGTCAACGACCGGCACGCTCACGTCGGTGTCGCTCCCACTCGAGGGGGTCACCTCCACGTGGGTGATGAGCTGGGTGGCGTTCTCCTCGTGGCAGGTCTCCGCCACCTGCACCTCGTACCCCTTCCCCTTGTGGCCGCTGTAGGTCACATCCGGGTCGTGGGGCGATTGCAGCGAGTCGGCGGACACCTGCTTCGGGTCCTTCAAGGCCACGGGGCAATCGGCAAGAGCGAAGTCGTCACGGCCATAAACGACTACCTCTTTGGTGAGGGAGATGAGGCCATCAGCAAGAGCGACGTGATAACGCTCATAAACCTCTACCTCTTCGGCTGATTGGAGGGGCGCCCAGGGCACGGTACAGGAAGGAAAGGTCCCGCTGGTTTCGACGGGGGACGGTGCCGCCGCTGGGGCATATCCCGAGGACGATGGCGCCGAGCGGGGCGGTGGCCATCACCGCCGCCCGCTGGGGGGGTTGGGAGCAGTCACGCAAACGCTGCTCGCCGGGTTCGGCTGCGCATTGAGCGGCCTCGACTATGGCGAGGTCGGGGCCACCGGCCAGCAGGTCAATTCACCCAGCACGGGACCAGTCCCTCCCCGTACATTGTTAACGCGCCCAGCAAGGCGGGTGTTTACTCTTCCCCAGGCATGCTGAGGGGTTCTGAGCGGAAAGACACCCCGGCCGGAGACGCTTCCTGGGGAAGAGTAACTGTGCAGCAGCCCAGCGATCCCGGCGCCTGTGAACCCCCCGAACAACTCGCCCACCTTCCCTTCGGAGGCGACGAGCGTCTTCGCGCTTTTGGTTGCGCTCAACCGGCCCCTCATCTTGCAGGCAACCCTCGTGGCCTGGAACGCCGGCCACACCTGCGGCGCCAACATCTTTAGGAATCCTCTGAACAAGACCAGGTCCGGCCGGTCTTGGGTTTAGTGGGCCAGGATTCGAGGATATGACCCGCCTTCTGGCCCTGTTGGTGAGTGTCAGTGGCCGCTGATTTCGCCTCCGCCGGGGCCGATGTGGCCGAGACCACCTATAGAGGGCGTCTCAGAAGTCCAGGTGAGCTACGATATACGATGCCTCGGCTCGTTATAGTCCGGATACGCTATGGTGTGTTATTGTTACAGTCCATATATAGCAGATGATATTACGTATTACGTTTGGCTTAAGACTTCTGAGACAGGCTCTATAGCCCCTTCCAGAGTGAAGCCGGCGCCGCGCCAGTGCGGCTCATCGTCCGGCGGGTGAAGCCCACGCCCGGTTCCCAGCTCGCCCTCTTCGCCACCTACAGCTATCACGGCTTCATCACCGACCGGGATGGGGAGATGCTGGAACTGGAGGCTGATCATCGCCGCCACGCCGAGATCGAGAATGCGATACGCGACCTCAAGTACGGCGTCGGGCTGAACCACATGCCCTCGGGGCGCTTCGCCGCCAACGGCGCCTGGCTGGCGGTACAGGTGATGGCGCACATCCTGGCCCGCTGGACAGCCCGCATCGGCCTGGGTGAACGGATCGCGACCACCAAAACCCTCAGGCGGCGGTTCTTCGCTCTGGTGGGACGGATCACCCGCTCGGCGCGCCGCCTTACCCTGCATCTTCCCCAGCATTGGCCTTGGGAAACCCAGTTCACTCTCGCCATGGCCCGACTGCCTACTATTCCCCTTCCAACCTGACGGCGCCGTCGATGCCCGGCCCGCCCACCGGCCAACCCAAGGGCTGTCCCACAGACTCGCGCCAGTCCAGTCCGCGAGTGCCACTTCTTGCATACGGGCTTGCCGATTTCGCCTGCCGCCACTGCGGGCCACCACCTTTCCACTGGCGTGGCCACCGCCCACTACCCTCAACCCCATCTATCGGAATCGGGACAGGCCAGTTCTCCTTCCCTTACCCATCATCCCTCGTGTGAACGCCAGGGCTTCATCCCTTCGGTGGATTCGGGCTTAGAGCCGGACTCATACCTGAGTGATACGATGGAACGCCGGGCAGTCAATCGACGACCTTCTGAGCACATTTGTGAAATGTTTGCATTTCAAGACTTTCTGGGAGGACACCCACTGGCTTCTATCCTGATAAGACCGAGGTCGATGGTTCGAGTCCATCCAGGCCCACCAGTTTATGTCTAAGACCTGAGGAGACTCGAACTCTCCCGCTGTGGCATCCGACTGAGACCCGCTAGGGCATTTGAACCCTCATTTGGCTCCACTCTTATGTCGTTGATCAAGCTGGTGAAGGGCACAAGCTGGGGCCGAAGGGGCGGGCTCTGGTACCAATAGCCATGCTGTACCGAGTAGGTAAGCACTTCCGCAAGGTCCCGGTGCATGCCAAACACCGGGCGCGCGGTTTCGGGAAGGTGGTCGCCCAAAGGCCCGGGCCCTCCCGCGGGTAGCGCCCCAACCCCGTCGCAGCCCCTACGCGCAGATGCCGCGGCAACGGCGGCCCAAGGAACTGGTGGTGGATGCGCCAGGCGTGCCGGTGCAGGTTGACGGCAAGCAAGTTGCCCCTGAGGTCCGATATTGCACCAATTCGGCGCCGTAACTCGATTTGCCCCATTGACAAGTGGCTGAGGTTTGTAATTTCATAATGGGCAATATGCAGGGCCAAGGGACCTGTGGTCTCCCTGTTGCCAAAGGCTGTGTTTAGGAATTAAGAGGTAAGGAGCAACCCGCAAATGATGGATAACTCGGTATCGTCCAATGGCTTCCCGGGTAGTTCTGCAGGTGCAATGCCTGTAGTTACGAATCCCCCCCCAATTAGCGACTGAAACCGTACCGAGACCATCACCAAGGCAGCGTCTCCTAGCTGCTTTGACATGGCTCCTCCCCCGCAACCTCCCCGCTTCTAACCTCCCATCCCGCCGCACAACTTCCTCTTCCTTCCATAAGGGCGCAAGCCGCGCTCTAAGTGTCACTGCTTTTCTCGCGGCCTTGGCCGTCGGGCTGCTGTTCCTGCTGCCCGGCGGACTGGCCTGGGCGCAGGACGCCAACGGCCCCATCGAGTATGACGAGAACGGCACGGGCCCGGTGGCTACATACACGGCAACGGACCCGGAGGGGACGGCGATCACCTCGTGGACGCTGGCAGGCACCAACGCCGACGCCTTCACGATAGTGGGCGGCGTGCTGAGGTTCGCCAAGACCCCCGACTACGAGATGCCTGCGGACGTTGCAGGCACATTTACAAATTGCTGGACGACCCTCCGCACCTGCTCCTGCACCTGCTGACCCGGGCAATCATCTGAATCGGGTCCTTGCCGGATTCGCGGCGGGCAGGGCCGCTCCGCCAAAACGGGTCTGATAAGTGGGCAAAACACGTTGACATTATTTCTACCTGATGCTATGTTTTCGTCCGAATGTTGCGTAACTGCGCAACCAAGCACACGAAGACCTGTGCCACCAAAAGTTCGGGAAGTGAGGAATTACATGTTGAACCGGCCTTCTAAGGCAGTAGTCACGCGGGTAGTTGGGATCGTCGGCGCCCTGGTGGCGCTTTCGGCATTTTTAGTTTTATCCAATGTACCCGGTTCGGTATTTGGGCAAGAGACAGGGGTCATAATGTATGCCGAGAACGGCACGGCCCCGGTGCTTACCTTCACGTCTGAAGACCCTGAAGGCATGGGGATTCATTGGGACGTGACGGGCGTTGACGCAGACGACTTCAGCATCAGCGGCGGCGTGCTCACGTTCAACGACCCGCCAGACTATGAGAAGCCGTCGGACAGAACGCGGGCTGATGACACCGAGACTGTAGTCGGCGAAGACAACATGTACCAGATAACAATCCGGGCCAGCGAAATGAGGCCCAGCGGCTCCACGGACCGCGCCCTCTCCACCGAGACGCACGTCACCGTCGAGGTCACCGACAAGAACGAGGGCGGCATGGTGACGTTTAACCTGATACAGCCCGAGGTGGGCACCCCGATCATGGCGACCCTGGAAGACCCGGATGGAACCCTTACCCTCACCGGTACAGACCTCGGTTGGGACTGGTACGTGTCCAAGGTAACCAACCCCATAGCCGATGCTCCGAACCATTGGGCCCTCGCGACCGGGTCAGTTGACGGGGCAGACACTGCCACCACAACCTATACCCCGGCAGGGGACAGGGTGACCGAAGCCGACGATGCCGCGGTAGACGAAGGCAAGTTCCTGCGAGCCGTGGCAACCTACTCGGACGCTCTTGGCGGACCAAGGATGGCCATCATGGTGTCTTACAACCCGGTGCGGGCCGAGGTGTCCGTGCTCGGGGACACCGGCATCACAATTCCTGACAACGGCTCGCCCGGTTTCACCGAAGGACTGGACTACACCAGGACCATTCCGGAGAACACGGCCAGAGGCATGAATGTAGGCACGCCGGTGACGGCGGAGGACCCGAACAGCGATACGCTGACCTACGAACTAGACAACAATTTGACTGCGGGGGATGTTGTCGGCGCTGACAGCGATGCTACCCTCTTCTCCATAGACAAGGCGACAGGCCAGATCAAAGTGAACGGGACCCTGGACTTCGACGCCGAGGGCACATTGCAGCCCCCGAATCCGAAGGAGTACAAGTTCTACGTCCGGGCCATCGACCCCAGCGATGAGTACGCCGAGGTCGAAGTGACGGTTATCGTAACCAATGCGAACGACCCTCCGATGATAATGGGGAGCGCGACTCCCGGGACCGCCGTACCAGAGGCGCCGTCGGAACTTCGCGTCAACGAGCACGACAGCGACGACCGGGACGATCCACCGGACGGTGCAGACGTGGACTTCACCGGCGCGCCTGACATGATGGTGACGCATATGCTTGGCAACATGAACGTGTTCACCGCTAGCGACGAAGACACCCGCGGCCAGATTTTCTGGTCCCTGAAGGGCGAGGACGCGGACGATTTCGTGCGCAGCCAGCAAGGGCTTACCGGAGAATCCGATGAGCCGATAGCGATCAGGTTCAAGAACGCGCCTGACTACGAAATGCCCACCGACGCCAACGGGGACAATGTGTACAAGGTGACGCTGGTGGCCAGGGACAGCGCCGGCGCGGAGGATGAGAGACCCCTGACCATATTCGTCGACAACGTGGAAGAGCAGGGCAAGGCGACGTTGACCGCGGAAGGGGACGACCCGGACCAACCGGTAATCGATGAAGATATAACCGCCATGGTGGAAGACCCGGATGGCGGCGTGGCCATCATTACATGGCGGTGGGAGCGGTATTCCGGGGATGTCAAGGACTCTTGGGAAGTTATCGACCGGAAGACAACGGCAACTTATATGCCGGTAGACGACGACAACGGTTACTACCTGCGAGCGACAGCTACCTATCTGGACGCCACCAGCGATATGGATTACCCGGAAACGGCGCAGACCGACGAACGGGTGCAGAACGTTACCGGCGGCAACAATGCGGCCAAAGTCCCCCACATGGGTGACGGCGTGACCGACCCTGACGGAAATCCAGCGGATCCTGTGCCCGACAAGGTGTTCCGGGTGACGGCCACATCGCAGAACGCGGTGCGGGTTGCCCGGTCTCGCCCGGGGCAACCTACCGACCCTGCCTTCGAGATGGCGTCCTACGAGAGGACGGTTGCGGAGAATGCCGAGGTCGGGAGTATCGTGGGCGAGCCGGTGATGGTGATGCCTGAGATGGGCATTACCTTCGGGTACAGCCTGGAGGAAACCGAGACCAACGACAACAACTACTTCATGATCGATAGTTACGGTCAGATCAGGGTAATGGAGGTCAATTTCCCGGATCCTCTGCCCAACGGGGTTATAGGCGCTGCTCCCACGCCTGACAAGGACGATCCTACCTTGAACTTCGAAGGGACCAACATCTTCCGTCTTATAGTCACGGCGACGGACAGCACGGCCGACACGCGCAAGGCGAAAGCACGGGTAACCGTCAGGCTCAGGGACCTGAACGAGAGCCCGTACTTCGACAAGACATCACGGGAAAGGGTGGCCGGTGCGGATGGGACCGCCATTACCATAGAATATGCTGAAGCGCGGATTAACTCGGTGGTGCAACTGGCGGCGACGGAGCCCGACGGCGACGACCTTCGCTGGGAGGTCACCGGGGCCGAGGGTTCAGACTTCGAGATCAGGGACGCCCAAGACATCGCCGGCGACGGCAAGGACCGCGTCGAACTTCATTTCAAGAACCAGCCGAACTTCGAGAGTCCGAAGGGGAGTGATACTGGCAACGCCAACATTTACAGGGTGATTGTGCGAGCCACCGAGACTACAGCCGTCGGCGACGGCCCGAACATGGCGGACGAGTTGGAAGTCACTGTTCAGGTCATGAACTCAGACGAACCGGGCATGGTGGAACCGAAGTGGCTGCGGCCGGAAGTCAACACTCCATTGCCGGCCACTTTGATTGACCCTGACGGGAACTCTGGGGACATGCTGCCGATTGCGATGGATACCGTGATTACCACCGCCAATTGGCAGTGGTACAGGGCCAAGAACAGCAACCCTAACCGTAACCCGAATGTTGATATGCTCGGTGAGGCCATTTCCGATTGGGAGACCCTCGTCGGGCAGGGCAACCCCACCTCGGCCATCTACACTCCCCAAGGGAAGACCGCGGCTGCGGAGGGTGCGCCGGCAACGGGCGATGCAGCGGACGAAACCTGGCTCCTGTTGGCCAAGGCGGAGTATACGGACAATCAGGGCAGCGACAAGACAGCGATTGGGATTACGGCCCACACGGTGAAGCCGGACGTGCACGATGACCAGAACAACTCGCCCGACTTCAAAATCTCCGAAACCACCAGGACGGTGCCGGAAGATACCGACGTGGGCGATCCGGTGGGCCCGCCAGTAGTCGTGCTGACTAACGAGGACAACGACATTCTTACCTACGAGATACTGACTGTCATCGGCGACAACGCTGAATTTGTCTCAAAAGATGTGCTGTCCTTCTCGATCAACAAGGCGACGGGACAGATCATGGTCAGGCAGGAGTTGAATTTCGAGGGCCATGTCGATGACATAGACGGCGATACCAACAAGGATGACGGGGGATACAAGCTCGTCATAAGGGCCACGGACCCCTCCAATGAGACTACGGGCGCTAACAACCGTGGTGAAATCGTGGTGCGCATCACCGCCACCGATGTCAACGAGGCGCCGACCGTGTCGTCCGGCATGATGGAACTGTCGGTAGACGAGTTGGACAGCAGCAAGAAGGACACCGACGTCACCAAGTATGTAGGTCTAGGGTACACGTTAGAAGGTTCGCCTCCTGACCAAAGTAGTATACTCGACACGCCTACTCTTAACCTCTACCAACGGATGGATGTGGACGCCAATGACGTTACCAGTTGGCCCGAGCCAATAGCTGGGCCCGACGGACACCTGTTCGAGTACAGCACTCCCACGGACAACAGCATTGCGCGGAGGCTGCACTTCAAGAGCCCGCCGGACTTCGAAAATCCCATGGACACCAACGAGGACAACGTATACGAAGTGACCGTAAGGGTGGTGGACACCAGCAACGCGGTAGGCACGAGGAACGTCAGGGTAACGGTGAACAACGTAAATGAGGCCGGGAAGCTGGTACTCACGCCCGAGGAGCCCCACGACGGGATGCCAGTGACGGCTACTCTGACCGACCCAGACGGAGTGGAGTACATCACCGACTGGAAGTGGGCGGCCGACGGCGGCAGGGTAGCCAATTTCGCGCTTGCGACCCTGGTCCCGGGCGCCACGACTGAGATGCACACCGGAAGCGTGGGTGAGTTCCTGTGGGTCATGGTGGACTACCGGGACGGCTACAGTATGGAAAATGACCCGGTAACCGCGGTGGACGAGAGGAACGACGACCCAGATACACCGGACGCGACCGAGCTGCTCCACAACTCCGATGAGATGCTGGAGAAGGGGGCAGACAACGCGGTGCGGAAGGACCCTGAAAGAGATACGCAGATACCGCCGCCTGACCCGGACCTCATAGAGATCACAATGATGGTCAAGGAGAGCGTGCCATCCACGGGATACGTGGGTATGCCGATCGAGATAGGTAACCTGGACTACAAGGTCGGAGAAAATACGCATTCCCGCAACGTGATTGGCGGACCCGACGCAGCAACTTTCGTGTTGCACGACACGCCGGACAAACGCGGACAGTTGGCGGCGGCGGTGGTGACGCACTTCGACTACGAAGCCGCGAAGAATACCTACATCGTCGAGGTGACGGACCCGGACGCAGAGGTCGCGGTAGGCCCGGTGCGGGTGACCATCATGGTGATGGACGTTAACGAGGCTCCGACTGCGCCGCACGAACAACGCGGCGGGTTGTCGGTAACCGGGCGTGCAAACGTGGTGTTCGACGAGATCAAGGCCGACAATACTACGCCTGACCTCATGGTGGGCACCTACAGGGGCATCGGCGCGCAGGCTGGCAGCGTCACCTGGAGTCTATCCGGCCCGGACATGGGCGACTTCAGCATCGGCCGCAGCACCGGTGAGGTAACCTTCAGGGCAGCCCCGAACTACGAGATGCCGATGGACGCGGACACGGACAACCGGTACCAGATAACGGTGGTGGCCAACGACGCCACGTTGCCAGTGACCGTGATGGTAGTGAACGTGGACGAAGACGGGACGCTAACCCTGTCGGCGAGTGCGACGGAAGCGCTCACGATGGCGCCGCAGGTTGGCGACACAATAACTGGGGCTGTGATGGACCCGGACGGCGGCGTAACCGGCGAGTCTTGGCAGTGGGCCAGGACCACGACACCGGCCATGATGGACAGTTGGATGGACATCGGCGCGATGGACGCCGCGTACACGGTGATGGACGCCGACGAAGGATATCACCTGCGGGCGACGGCGATGTACGACGACGGGGAAGGCGTGGGCAAGATGGCCTCGGAGGAGACCATGATGGTGATGGTCACCAACGTGGACGAGATGGGAAGCGGGGAGGACCCCTTGGTCGACAGGTATGACGCGAATGACAACGACATGATTGATAAGCCCGAAGTGCTGAAGGCCATCAACGACTACCTCTTCGGTGAGGGGGATGAGGCCATCAGCAAGCCCGAGGTACTAAGGCTCATTAACCTCTACCTCTTCGGATAGTTCAAGGAACACACAGGACCGTAAACTACGGGAGGTTCCGTTTGCTTCAGCAGCAGAGACGATGCGGCGGGAGTCAACAGAACCTTTCAACGAAACAAACTAAGGGAGAGAGGCCTTGCTCAGAATAGTGATGGCGATAGGTGGTGCGATAACGGGTATGGTGGGGCTGTTGGGGCTGTTGGGGCTGTTGGGGCTGTTGGGTTTGCTTCCTGTGGCTGCCCAGGGTAGTGACCCCAGCGCCACCAGGTCCTTCAACTCGGCAATAGTGGAGCCGGGGGGTGAGGTGGTAGTGACGATCGCGTCTACCGGCTACGGGATCTTGGGGGGAGTCACGGAAACGCTGCCTGTTGGGTTCAGCTACGAGTCCAGCAGTCTTACCGATATAGGTGAGGTCACCGAGGTTGATGCTCGGACTGTCAGGTTCACCCTCCAGGGGGCGGACAAGACCTTCACCTACACCGTTACCGCGTCCAGCGTGGAGGGTTCCCATACGTTCTCCGGTACGCTGAAGGACTCCGACAAAGCCGACCACGACGTCGGCGGCGATGACAACGTAACTGTTGAGGCGCCTGCGGGACAGCAAGCCAGCGCAACTAGGTCCTTCAACCCGCAAACAGTAGAGCCGGGCGGTGAGGTGGTGGTGACGATCGCGGCTACCGGCTACGGGAGTCTGGGAGGAGTCACGGAAACGCTGCCTGCCGGGTTCAGCTACGTTCCCAGCAGCCTCACCGGCGAGGGCGAGGTCCTCGTCGACGGCCAGACTATCAAGTTCATTCTGCAGGGGGCCGACAAGACCTTCACCTACACCGTTATCGCCTCCGACACGGCGGGCACCTATGATTTCTCCGGTCTGCTGAGGGACGCAGACAGAACCGACCATGGGGTTGGGGGTGATTCCACGGTTGCGGTTTCTCCGGAGGGGATCAGCGCGGACAGGGTCATCAGCCCGACGATGGTATCCCCGGGCGGCCGGTTGGTAGTGACCATCACCACCAGCGGATTTAATGCGGGGCTCATTCGGGAAACACTGCCCCAGGGGTTCAGTTACGTTGATGATTCCGTCACTCCCAACGATGTCAGAGCCGGGACTGACAGCGGGGACGTTATTTTCACCATATCAGGGACATCGCAATTCAGCTACGAGGTTACGGCCTCCGGCACGGTGGGCGGCTATATCTTTGCCGGCAGTGTGACGTATCTCGACAGCAACAACGACCGCAAATCGGGAGGCGTGGTTGGTGGTGGGGCTATCAGAGTAACGGTTGGGGCCAGCGCAACTAGGTCCTTCAACCCGCAAACAGTAGAGCCGGGCGGTGAGGTGGTGGTGACGATCGCGGCTACCGGCTACGGGAGTCTGGGAGGAGTCACGGATACGCTGCCTGCCGGGTTCAGCTACGTTTCCAGCAGCCTCATCGATGAGGGTGAGGTCCTCGTCGACGGCCAGACTATCAAGTTCATTCTGCAGGGGGCCGACAAAACCTTCACCTATACCCTTACCGCGCCCAGCACGGTGGGACGCCATGATTTCTCCGGTACGCTGAGGGACTCCGACAGAGCCGACCACGACGTCGGCGGCGAGTCCAGCGTAACGGTTGCCAAGACGCCGACACCCACCACACGGCGATCGGGCGGTGGCGGTGGCGGTGGCGGTGTCGCAGCTACGCCTACGCCTACGCCGGCACCCACGGTACGCCGGCACCCACGGCGACGCCGGCACCCACGGCGACGCCGGCACCGACAGTTGCGCCTACGCCCACGGTGACGCCGGCACCCACGGCGACGCCGGCACCGACAGTTGCGCCTACGCCCACGGCGACGCCGGCACCCACGGCGACGCCGGAACCGACAGTTGCGCCTACGCCCACGGCGACGCCGGCACCCACGGTAGCACCCATACCGACGGCCGTGCCGACGGCGGCGCCGACACCCATACCGACGGCCGTGCCGACGCCGGTACCCACTGCGGCCCCGACGGCCACCCTCTCGCCAGCCACCGTCGAGCCGACGCCCACGGTGGTGCCCACGGCTGTGCCGCCTGCGGCGGCGCCGGAAGATGAAGGCGGGTTGCCGACATGGGCGATCGTGCTGATCATCATCGGGATCGTGGCCGTGGTCCTAGCCGTAGGCGGCGGGTTATTCGCCTTCGTCAGGGGGCGCCGGTAGGTACTAGGGTCCAGCGCCTGGCGAATCCAAGGTGATCTTGGAATGAGGGCTCTTCGGAGGGCCCTCATTCCTTTTTCGAAAGGTCTTTCGATTGTCCACCCAAGGCAGCCACAAGGGCTGCCCCTACGCTTGGAAGCCGGCGACAATTGGAAGGCCCTGATGACGCGGCGTAAGTGTCCAGAGGTTTGCTATGTCCCCTCCCTCGCACACAGGAGAGGGTCCCGCTTGAGCATGGGAGCGACTTCGACGAACTGTCCCCCCTCCCCCGCGCACGGGGGAGGGTTAGGGTGGGGGTGCCCCCGTTGGAGGCCTTGCGACACTTGTCCCTTTCCAACGCCGGGAACGATGCTTTGCCATAGTGCTTCCAGAATAGTGCAATCCTGAATCCAAATAACACAGGACCTTCAAAATCCCGCCCGTCTCCCTCCGCGGCCTCTGGGGTGAAAATGAGAGTAAGTGAGAGAAAATGAGAGGGAAAGAAAAAACCGACGCGTTACCCAAGGGTTCCAGTTGCTGGCGCGAAAATCCGACGGACACCCCGCCACGGCAGCGAGATGCTGTCTGGGCTAACCGGTGCGTTATCATTGTGCCGCTTTCTGGGCCCCACCAAAGAATCTGTCGCCCTTCAACCTTACCTGATTAGACCCGAACCCTAATGAGCGGTTCGGGCCGCACCTTGACTTCTCAATGCTCTTGGCCTACCCGTTTTCAACCAAACCGACGGACCAAGAGGACCTCAGTTTTTGGTGTTGATGGATAACTGGTAAGTTGGTCTGGGGCGCGAACGCAAAGGACAACGCCGAGCCGGTGCGGCTGGAGCAGGCGTTCCCCGCCATCATCACCAAGGACCAGTTCAGCAAGGTCGGCAAGCTGATGCGCTCCCGTGCTCCCAAGAGGTCCCATCCCCGAAGGGTCGGAAGCACCTACCTGCTCAGCGGTCTGGTCAAGTGCAGGGCGTGCGGCAGGCCGCTCTCCGGCCAGGAGGCCAAGAGCGGCCAGTTCTCCTACTACGTCTGCCAGTCGATCATGAAGCGCGGCAAGGACGCCTGCGTTACCCCCAGGCTCAACGCCCGCCGCTTCGAGCAGATGATCGTCGACAAGATTCGCTCCAACATCCTCACAGAGGGGAGCATTACCGAGCTAGTGAAGGCGGTGGACGAGGAGATGGACGGCATAGCGAGCGAGCAGCGCAAGAGGCTCCGAACCCATCGAGGATGAGCTTGAGGACGTTAAGCGGAGGCTGGGCCGCATCTGGAACGCCATCGAGACGTCCGACATTGACATCGCCGACGCCTCAGACAGAATCAAGGAACATCGGGAGCGAAAGGAGCGTCTTGAGGATGCGGCGGCGGACGCCAGGGCGGTCCTTTCCCAGCGCAGGGCGTACCTAGACGATGTAAGCACCATCGCGGCCTACGCCAAGGATATGAAAGACTTCCTGCAGGAGAGCGAGCTGACCGAGCGCAGGGCCTTCATCGAGTCCTTCGTCAAGGAGATCATCGTCATTCCCGGCGACGCTCTCATACGCTACACCGTGCCTATGCCCGACGATAGTTTTTTAGCCGGACGGGCCACCGAAAAAGTGCCCCTTGACGCCTCGGTTCTGTCTACCGTACACGTCGGCCCACCAGACTGTACTGTACTGCGAACTCGCCCGTTCAGGGCGACCTCTGCGGCGTCCGCTCCACCTATGGGAGAGTCCTCCGGCGTGGGTATGGAGTAGACGATGGCGGCCTTGCCGGGCTTGACCTCGACCTCCTTGACGAAGGAGTGGACGAAGGCCCTGGTCTCGGTCAGCTCGCTGGTCTTGAGGAACTCGCTCATCTCCTCGGCGAAGGTGGCGATGGTGTTGGCGCTGTCCAGGAACTTCCGCCGCTCCGCCAGCAGCCCTCTCGCCTCCTCAGCGGCGACCTCCAGCTTCTCCTTGCGCTCCCGGTGCTCCCTGATGCGCTCCGAGGCGTCGGCCATCTCGATGTCGGTGGTCTCGATGACCTGCCAGATGCGGCCCAGCCGCTTCTTCACGTCCTCAAGCTCCTCCTCGATGGTCTCCAGCCGCTGACGCTGCTCGGCGGCCACGCCGTCCATCTCCTCGTCCAGCAGCTTCACCAGGTCTCGGATGTTGGACTCGGTGAGGACGTTGGCCCGAATCTCATCGACGATGAGCTTCTCGAAGCTCTTGGCGTTGAGCCTGGGGGTCTTGCAGGTCCCGCTGCCCCGCTTGAGCAGGGAGTGGCAGACGTAGTAGGTGTACTTGCCGCTCTTGGCCTCGGCTGCCGTCATGGCCTTGCCGCAGGTCTCGCACCGGAGCAGGCCGCTGAGCAGGTAGGGGCTGGCGGAGCGCCGGGGGTGGACTTTCTTCGGAGCGCGGGACCCCAGCAGCTTGTTGACCCTTTGGAACTGCCGCTTGGAGACGATGGCGGGGTGTGCGTCCTCGACGCGCACGGCCGGCGCGCCGTCCTTGGCTCTGGTCCCCCAGACCAGCGTATCGGTTAGCCAATCAACACCAAAAACTCCGGTACTCGTGGGAAGTAGGGCTGGACAATCCGGTCAATGACAGGTTGTAAGTTCAGCCTACTTGGGATCAGCAAAGGGGCCGCCTTTTATCGGGGCGGCCTTCCACGCCTCTTCCTCCGGCGCCAGTCTTGCCACGTGAGCAAAGTCAGGCAACAGAGGGCTGTTCCCGGTAGCGAACATTCATACTAAATCGAGTGAGCCAGCGTCAGCTGCAGAGAGCAGTCTCAGCAGCCAGCGTGTCGACGATGAACAGGAAAGGAGCAAAACTATGAACGAAGGACACCAACGGGGATGGCGTCCGCGCTGCCACGCCGTTGATAAGATGATGGGCAGGCTGCCCCAGGTGACTTTGCGCGGGGAATCAGGAAGCTGAACCAGAAAATACGGGCCAGTCCGGACAATGCCCCCTCCCTGTTGGCCAGTAGGGTGCTTTACAGCAAGCTGGACGACGACCGCCGGGCGGCCAAAGGACTTCAGCCAGGTGATCGAGTTAGCGCCACGTTGCGCCGACGCCCTTCACCTGAGGGCAGTGTGCCGTGCCGTGCCGGGCTTGGGGAGTACCGCCTGGCAGCAGAGGACTACGACGCAATTATCCAACTCGACCCGCACGACGCCGTCGCTCATGACTCCCGTGGGGTGTGCCGGATGAACCTGGGCGAACCGGGCCGGGCCATGGATGATTACAGCACCGCCATCGGTCTGGACCCCAGCTACGCTATTCCCTACTACAACCGGGCGAGACTACAACCGGGCGAGCATTCACGCGGAACAGGGAGACCTGTGGCGGGCGGTGGAAGACCTCAACAGGGCCATCGAACTGGACCCCGGCTCCGCACAGACCCTCTATCAACGGGGAATGACCTACGGGAGTTTGGGTTCATGCGACTAGACCATCGAGGACCTGGACGAGGCCGTCCGCCTGAATCCCGAACACCCATCTGGCCGGAAGGTCGCCGTTGAACTGCCGGAGAGCACCAAGCCCGAGAAGGATGCCTGGAAGGCCTGACCTGGACAGGATGCAGCGGCGGCACTGGCCGGAATACCGTGCGAATCAAGCTTGGATTCAGATACCACCGGGCGGGATCGATACTCGCTTTGGGGGCCTCGTCCCAGGGGGCAGGGGGGCTGGCCGTCGGAACTCCCGAGGCCCATCGGCACGCTTGGCAGCCGAGGCCAGGCGGCTTATCGTCATTATTAGGTACCCGCCCACCACGGCCACTATGTAGACGATCGTCGCGAACGACATCCACAAGATGCCAAGCCGCCAAAGGGCCGAGCTCTCTTCATCGGTATATCCCAGCGCCTCCGGGCTTACTTCCCGCAGCGGGATGATACGGAAATCCTCAGCGGTCATCACAAGCCCTGGGTCCAGGTATCCCGCCAGTGTCCCGATAATGCCCAGCGCACCCAGAAGCGTCGTCACCACAACCGCCGCCTTGAGCACAAAGCCCCCGTCTCTCAACGCCATCCCCGGTTCATTGAAGGCGACAATGGTGGCGAAGGCGATGAAAAGTATTCCGAAGATATAGGTGAAGTGTATCCAATTGCCCAGATTTGTGAACACCACGAGATTGATATACACGAACAACAGCGGCGGAAGCGTTGTCCAAAACGCGCGGGAAAAGGCGCTCCGGCTGCCTCTGGGCCCGTATTGACGGCTCCACAACACGCTGAACATGACCGAGCCAGCCAGCGAAAGCGCCAGGTGCGCCAGCATCGTGAGCAGGAAAGACACTGGCGTGTTGGTGAAGGCCGCGAAGGTATGAAACCCGAAGTGATCGCTCTTGGTGAGCATGCTTATCAGAAGGGGCGCATTCAGCGTGAAGAACAGGGAGATGTAGAAGAGGTCCACGACATGGTCGCGCTCTGGCAGGTCCCGGTCTCGTTTCACCCATCGCAGCACTCCCTGCCCAGCACCAGGGCGAGGACGGCCAGTGCGTAGACAAGCAGCGCCAGCGTCCCGTTCTGGCCCATGGCGTTTAGAACGAACCCCACCGCCAGCGCAAACACGCCGGGCAGGGCCGCCCTCCGCAGGGTGCTCTTCACCACGGCAAAGGCGTCCAGAGCGGGCTCGGGGCTGTCGGCCGCATCCACCAGGCTGCGAATGTCCCTCTGGATAGTCGCCACCTGAGACTCGATGTCGCGGACCGTTGCCGCAGTGGATTCCCGTTCCGTCTCATCCCCCGGGCCGTCGTATCCCGCGAGGCTCATCAGCCGGTCCATGACATGCTGCGGGATGTCGCACGTACGTCCCAGGGCCTCCAGGAATTCCCTTGGCGCCAGCCTCTCCCCCGTCTCCCAGCGGCTCAGGGTGGAGCGGTCCATATTGTCCGCGACCTCCTCGCCTCGTGCGACCATCAGGTGGAGAAGGCCCTCCTGGCTGAGCCGGCGACCGTTGGGCCGCAGGTCGTCCCTAAACGACCTTACAAGCCTTCCCACCAGGACGGCTGTGCCGTTATCTCCACGGGATTCATCCATATCCGATGCCTGTATTCACAGCTTCAAGCTAGATTGTGCCGCGCTGTCACTGCCTTTCAAGCCATTATTCTGTATAAGGGTATCCAGTGTGCATCTTGTCCAGATCTCAATGGGGCGCCTCACGGGCTGAGAGCTTGAGGCTAATCGTAATCGGCGGGCTGGCATAGCGTCTAGGGCCGGCGCGGAACCGTGAAGATGGCTGCTCGAATTCTTATGATATCTGTAGAAGGGACCCTTGCAATCCGGTTCATTCGAAAGGCTCCGCCCATGTTGTTGGCGGTTGCCAGCGTAATACTGCTAGCCATACTTCTGGCCGGATGTTCCGCAGAACCCTCCCCCGACTCAGTGGCCCAAAGCCCTCAGAGTCCCGCTCTCTCCTCGACTGATACCGCCACGCCCACGCCGGGGCCGACCGCCGCGCCCACGCCCACGCCGGGGCCGACCGCCGCGCCCACGCCGGAGCCGATACATTCGCTCTGTGGTTACCAACCTTCTTCTGGGTCTCGTGGGGGGACTGGCGGGAGGGCTGCTGGCATCCGGAAGGCTCCGCGAAGCCGGACTCGGATTGATCACACCTGAGATTCAGGAGAATGGAGAAGTCGCAATGAGCAGAGAGGAACCCCAGGAACCAACGTTGAACTGCGAAGTCGGGGACTCCAACAGCACGTCCCGTGGAGAAAACGAAGAACGGGGCCAACAGGAAAATGAAGGAGGCGCAATGAGCGGAGAGGAAACCCCGGAACCCGCCACGGAAGACAGAACGGCTGAGACCAGCGGAACGGCCAGTGGAGGAAACGGAGACGGCGATCAAAGGAGAAGGTGGCCCTTGCAGTGGGGCGGCGCTGATCGAAGGAAGAAGATGCTGCTGTTGGGAGGGGGGCAGGCGCCGGGGTCGTGGTCGTCATCATCGTAGTTGCGGTTGTCCTCCTGACCGGAGGGGGCGGCTCCCTGCCTTCGGGTCCCCTTGGCCTGGTGCCCGACGATGCCAGCGGCGTCGCCGTGTTGGACGTCAAGGACCTTCTTGCCGGAGACGCCCCTGATGAGATGGTCGATGACATAGAAGATTCGTGGGAGGACTTCTTGGATGACCTGGGAGTGTCCTTCGACGACCTCGACACGTTGATACTAGCCGATACGGAGGATGGCACACTATTCGTAATGGGCGGCAGCATCGACTTTGAAGATGTCCTGGATGAACTTGATGACGCTGACTATGACGACGACAGGTACCAGGGAAGTGAGATGTGGGAGCATCGGGACCAGTGGCCAGAGGCCGTGGCCGTTCTTGAAGACCGCGGTGAGGTGGTTGCAGGTCACGCCGAAGTAGTCAAGACTGCGCTGAAGTCCCCCAAGCGCGGTTCAGGCTCCTTGTTGCAAGACGATAGGAGCGAAGTGAGGCGGGCACTGGAACGGGCTGGGAAAGGGTGGTTCGCCGTAGCGGAGGATGGATGCGGGTACGCGTCCACCGAAGTTCGCCAATGCGAGGCCGTTGGACAATCGATTTCCGGAGGAAATGAGCGTTCTACGGTGAAAGTTGTTCGGGCTTATTTGTTTCGCGACGACGGAAGAGCCGAGAGGGAAAGAGACGTCGTCGAGGAACACCTCGAAGACACCCTGCCTCGTCGCGCGGACATCGAAGACGTGAGTACGGATGGCGCGTTCGTCGTCGTCACCATTACGGTTGACGAAGACGATTGGGACGAAATCATTCCGTAGGGTCGGGCCCTATCTTATCTCTCAGCCTCGAAATTTGACCAGATCCCCACAGCCGCGGCCGGTCAAGGCGCAGGGACACACAGAGGGCAAGGAGACTACTGATGACCAAGTTGTTGCCGGTGAAACCATTCTTGGCGGTCATGGCTGCCCTTGGCGTGGCCCTCGTCCTGGCCTGCGGCTTTATCGGTGGTGGTAGCGACGGCGGAAATGGCGGTGAAGTTCCATCCGTCGAATCACTGCTGCAACTGTTGCCCCGGGACGCCGAGGCTTTCACCTATGCCGACCTGGATGAACTCCGTGATGAGCGACTGGAGGACATCGAAGAGCAGCTAGCCGACCTCGCCGGGGAAGAACGCCTGGACGATTGGGGTATAGACCTCGACGACGCCGAATCGTTGCTCATCGCTGACCTCGATAGCCGCGACGCTTTGGTCTTGTTGCGCGGACAGTTTGTGCCTGAAGACATCGAGGACGCTCTGGACGACGAAGGCCTCAGGGACGGAGATTACCTGGGCGTTCCCATTTGGAGCGAGAGGGATGGAGGCGCCGCTGTGGCGTTGGTTGGGGAGGACGTTGTCCTTATCGGCCAGGAGAACCTTATCGAGGAGTCCATTGACGCATTTTTGGGCGATGCACGATCAAACAGGATGATGAGGCCGGGGGACTTGCTGGAAGCATTGGAGGACAGCCTGATCTACAGCGTGTCCGAGGAGTGTAGTTTCCGTGGCTGTATCAGGCAAGGAAGCGCAATTAAGGAGGAGTACGGGGATTTCCTGGCAGTGTCCGTCTACCTTTACCGGAGCGATGACGCTGCGGCTGACGCCGGGTGGGACATCGAGAACTACCTGGAGGAAGAGTTTGGCGATGACATCATAGTCGAGGCGGACGGTAGACTGGTTCTTGCCACGCTGGTGGCCGAGACTGAAGAGGAGCGATGGAGCCTGGGCCGGGGCGCCTGGGACGTCGCCTTCTGGCCGGGCAGGAACTCCTCCAGGGGAGAACCTACCCCACATTTCCCATATGGCTGAATATCCCTCTGAGTAAATCGTCGGCATTCTTTAAACCATTGTCCATTTGTGAGACATTGGCCGTCGGTATGGCTATAATTACCCCATAGCTTGGCGAGTTTTATATAGGTAGCGTAAGCATCCTGGAGGCACCCCATGGGTGACGGCGAAAAGGCCTCTCTCCGGCTCCAGTTCAACCCCAAAGTCCGCCTGGCATTTCACGGTGCCACCATCACCACCGACGCTGGTCTTCTTGCTTTTCGAGAGTTTGATGATGCCTTGGGCCTTACCGAAATCGCTGAGGACTACCTCCAGGACCGCCGCACTGGTCGCAATATCCTCCACCACCTGGTTCCGCTGCTAAGACAGTCGATCTACAGCCGCCTAGTATTACAACGTCAGTTCAGGGAGGGATGTGGGGTGATGCCCGCATGGCGGCGCGGCGCTTGGCATGGGAGCGTTTGGCCCGTTCGTTACTGTCCTGCGTATCCTCAAGCCACCGCAGCAACTCGGTTGGCCCGAACCGTTCCCGGGGCAGCATTTCCCGCACCACCCGGTAGACCTGCGGCCTCGTGATCCGGGGCATCTTTTTCCCCCCAAGCCTGTTGCAGGCTCAGCAGAAAAGCTCCGCCCAGCAGGCACAGGGCCACGTGGTGATGCCAGCCAGCCCAGGTGCGGGTCTCGTACTCGTCCAGGCCTACGTCGCTTTTCTCCGTCTCAAACTCCGTTTCTATACGCCAACGGGAGCCTCCCACGTATGCCAGGGTCTCCAACGGGGTATCCTCCGGAGCATTGGACAGGTAGTAGCGGGGTTCGCTGCCGTCCCGGTTCCGGCGGTAGACGGCCCAGTGGATTTCGCCGGGCTTGCGCCTGCTGGTCGGTCGCACCCTCTGGGCGCTGAAAAGGTAGCTGCGTGGCCCCTGGCTTCCCTCGGCCACCGTAATCTCACGCCAGGCCTCCTCCGGCAACTCGTCGCTGCGCTGCTCCATGGTCCGGCGCTGACCGTCTCGCAGCCTGGGTTTGCGGGGACGCCCGAATCCCTGATACTCCGCACTGGTCCAGGCAGGCTCCGGCGGCCACACCGTAAAGCCGGACGGAACGTCCAGCACGTACCACATCCCCAAGGCCGCCAGGCCCTCCCGGAAGGACGGCGACATCCCGAAGGCGTCGTCCGCCGCGACCCATCCAGCCTTCAGGTGGCCCCGCTCCTGCGCCCGCCCCACCATCTCCAAGGCCAACTCCGTCTTGGACCGGTAGCCCTGCCTATCCTCCGGCACACCCGCCGCCTCACACCGGTCTTTGTCCGAGGTCCAACTCTCGGGCAGATACAGCCCCTTGTCCACCAATGCCCGTCCCAACGGGCTGACATAGGCCAGGAACATCCCCGCCTGGCAGTTGGCCACCTTCCCCAGCCTCCCGCAGTACTGCCGGGCCACTCCCACCGACTTCCTCCCCTGCTTGGGAAAGTCGCTGCCGTCCAGCACCCACACCCCTTCCGGATGCTCCAGCCGGGTTCCCAGGTACTCCTGCAGCCGTCCTATAATCACCTCATCGTCCCAGGGAGAATCGGTGAGAAACCGCTGCATCCCTCGGGCTGACCCCGGAACCGTCTCCGACAGGTTCTCAGCGTTGCGCCGCTCCCCAGACTGTACCAGCAGGGCCTGGAGATAATGACCGCTGTGCTCCCGCGTCTCCCGGCGGCCAAACAGCGGCGCGAAGTAAGCGTGAAAATCCCGAAATGACCCGTACACCTGCTCGAAAGCTGCCGCATCCACATCCCCACCTCACCCGCCTATTCCCTCTCCAGCTACACAGTCATCCTATCAAACTAACTGACGTTGTAATACTAGAACTCCGGCCGAAAAGTACCCTGACCTAGGCTGTCCCGATATACTGGGCAAGAGATTTAATAAATGGGTGTGGGAGGTTGAGGATGCTGGGAGTACGGTCGGCGCAACGAGGGCTGCTGGAAGCGGATCACCTGTACCTGGACTATGTGGGCCGGGGCTCCTTCTATGGCTTCCTGGCCTCCCTGCGGGGACAGCTATTTCGAGACGAAGAGTTCGCCGAGCTATATTGCCCAGACAATGGCCGGGATAGCGTGCCCCCAAGTCTGGTGGCCACTGCGCTGTTGTTGCAAGCCTACGACAAAGTCAGCGACGCCGAAGCCAAACAGCGGGCGGATTTTGATATCCGGTGGAAGGTGGCGTTGGGGATTGAGGTGGAGGACCGGCCCTTTGCCAAGAGCACGCTGCAGCTGTTTCGAGCCCAGCTGATCCTCCACGACCGGGTGCGGGCCGTCTTTCAGCGCAGCCTCCAATTCGCCCGGCAGACCGGATACCTGAAAGGACGCCGGATGAAGGTGGCGGTAGACACCACCTACATTCTGGGCCGAGGGGCGGTCAAGGACACCTACAACTTGCTGGCCGACGGCATAGTCCAGGTAGTGCGGGCGCTTTCGGACCTGGATGGGACGCGGCCCGAGGAATGGGCCTTGAGACACGGTCTGGAACTCTACTTTGGCTCCAGTGTGAAGGGAGAGGCAGAGATTGACTGGGACAACCAGAAAGAGCGGCAAGCCTTACTGCAGAAGATAGTAGCCGATGCCGACCTGGTGTTGGAGCTGGCCCGTCAGGTCCAGGGTCAGTTCCCCGAGGAGAGCCCCCAGCGCCAGGGTATAGTGGAAGCGGCGGAGTTGCTGGGGCAACTGTTACTGCAGGATGTGGAACGCCAGGAGGATGGCCCAGCCCTGAAGGATGGGGTAAGCCGGGACCGCATCCCTTCGGTACACGACCCGGAGATGCGCCACGGCCGTAAAAGCAGCAGCAAACGCTTCGACGGACATAAGGCTGCGGTGGTGGTGGATACCGATTCCCAACTGGTGACCGCGGTAGACATCCTGCCCGGCAATGCCGGTGACAACACTGGAGTCCTGGAACTGGTGGAGCAGAGTGAGGAGAACACGGGCATAGCGGTGGAGGAGACTATCGGGGATGCGGCCTATGGGGATGGCGGGACGCGGCAGGCCTTTGCCGATGCTGGTCGGACTCTAATAGCCAAGGTGCCGGGTCGCCCTAATAAGGCCTGCTTCCCCAAGGAGGACTTCCAGATCGACTTGGAGGCAGGAACCTGCACCTGCCCAGCCGGTAATGTTACCCACACCCTGCGGACCTTCGGCACCCGGACCAACCGGTTGGGTCGGACCTACCTGGCCCGGAGTTTCCAATTCGACCCGGCGGTCTGCGGCGTATGCCCCCTGCGGTCCCAGTGCGTGGCGGCGCGGTACGGGGCGGGACGCACCGTAGCCCTGCATCCCCAAGAGGCGCTCTTGCAACAAGCCCGGGACTTCCAGCGGAGTGAGGGCTTTGCTGAATACCGTAGGCTGCGCCAGGCGGCCGAGCATCGCCTGGCGCGGCTGGCGCAACTGGGGGTCCGCCAATCTCGCTACTTCGGCCGAGCCAAGACCCGATTCCAACTACTCATGGCGGCCACGGTGGCCAACCTGACCCTGGTGGCTACCAAGATGGGGATGATATCTCCGGCTCCAGGCTCCTCTCACGATAAACCGGACCAGCAAGCCCCAGGGTCGCCCATCGTTACTACCCAATTCATATTGGCCGCAGCCAACTGGGTCACTCTTAGCCTCAGACTTACAGTCCACTGGTTATCCTCCACGCCATCCCGTCACAGCAGGGCTTTTCAGCCGGGTTTCTAGTATTACAACGACGCTTTCTCAAATTGGTCAGTTTTGGGGCAGAAATCGCTTCGCGGAACGCAAGACCACAAAGCTGTCAGCCCACGCGCCTAACAGCCATGAAGAGGTGCTCAAGGCCCCTTTTTTGTGATCCGTCGTTGTAATATTAGGGGCCATCTGTTGGATGGAAACACGTTCTACGGTGGCATCACCCAGGAAATATTTGAAACGGACGATGCCACCCTTACCAATAACACTTTCAGCGCGTTCTACTATATCTTCGGAGTGAACTACAGCAACGACAACACCTTTTCCGGCAATACCTTTAGGAAAGGCAACTACTCCGGGGTGACAATAAACAACCCAGTCCGCGGTCAATATAACCCGGATGACCAGATAGCGCGCGTGCATCCGGTAGACCTCATAACGGGTCATAAGAATGGAAGCCATAACACTTTTACGGGGAACACCTTCTCGGATACTGGTGGCGCGTTAAACGTGGTCACCGGAATAAACGACATAGTCGTCACGGGCAATAACTTCAAGAACCTCTTCTCGTCGAGCCCCATTTCCAACGGATCTAACCGCGGCAACGTTTACGACGGCAACTGGTTCGACACGTTCGATGAACCGGCGGAAGGTTGTGACGACGATGGGAACGGCGTCTGCGTCCAGGATTTCATCATTAACAGTCTCACCGACGACGCAAACCCGCTCACCTCTGAGATCGGCGGAGTCCCGGTGCCAGCCACCGCCCTCACCAGCTGCTCCGCAATCCTCGAGGCCGACGGCTCCACCGGCGACGGCATGTATTGGATCGATCCGAGCCAGAACGGCGATCTTGTTAACGTCTACTGTGACATGACCACGGCTGGTGGTGGATGGACGCTCGCCGGCTATGGCGAGGATGCCAATCTGGGTACTCATACTTTTGATTACGGCAGGCTTGGTGTTAAAAACCTGACCAAGGCCACCGCCGGCTACGATCCTCTAGAACGATGGGGGAGGGCCCACATAAATTCTCTCGACCTCGCTCGCGGGAGCGCCGAAGTCGCCTTGTCTTGGTCTGAACGTGGTCTGCCCGCAGGCAACATACAGTCCTATGGCGAAGCAGTAAGCTTTGCGATTCCCGATCCCGCAAATCAGGGCCTTAACCCAACCTCCCTCTTTAGAAGTAATTGCGGCGATGGAAATTGGACATTGGTCGACGTTAACCGGCTCGTCCGATCTCCCGACCCAAATAATTTACGCGATCTGCCGGACCAAATGTACACGAGGACCAATAGCCTAGGAGTGGGCTCCGGTGGGCCCGCAACCGCACCGTATGTGGCCTATGGACTGGTCGCTCCACCTGACACCGTTGCCAACCCTGACATCGTCTTTTGCGACTGGAATATCGGTGATAATAATAAGCTAGCGGGATTCAAAATTACCGAACTTGAACCAGGTGAAGATCCTTTCACACGTGAACGAGTGGGTACAAAATACAAGGCCGTCTATCTTGGGATCAACGCCAATAACTGGAATAGAGGAGTCGTATCCGAGCCCGGCGGCCTTGTGTTCGGCTGTAGTAATGTTCGTAGCTGCGAGAACTTCGTAGTTCCCAGTACTATGGGCATCTGGTTCCGTGGAGCCCCAGCCGTAGACAACCCGCCCACGCTTAACCTGCCTGCCGACATAACCGGCGTCGAAGCCACCGGTCTTGGAGAAGCGGCGGTCGACTTTACGGCCACAGCCACCGATGATGAAGACGGAGGCCCATTCAACGCGAGTTGTAGCCCAGCCTCCGGCGACATTTTCGCTCTCGGCACCAAGCAGGTAGATTGCTCGTATACGGACACCGGGAGCAACACCGTTCTTGGCAGCTTTAATGTGACGGTGGTGGACAGTGTAGCGCCGGAAATTTCAGTGCCTGGCGACTTCACCGTCGTGGCCACCAGCTTGGCAGGGGCCGTGGTAAACTTTTCAGCGTCCGCGACGGACGATGTGGGTGTGGTTAGCTTCAGTTGTCTGCCAGCGTCCGGCATCCTATTCGCTATCGGAGACAAACTGGTCGTCTGTAACGCCTCGGACGCTGCGCCCAACCCCAGCCAGGCCAGCTTCACGGTAACCGTGGAGTTGTTGAACGTGGCGTTCGATATTCAGTCCGGTAAGCTGAATCTGGGCAAGAATGGCGTTCTGCCCATCGTGATACCCGGTTCCATCGACCTGGACGTGAGAGAGATTAACGTCGGCAGCCTCGACTTGAACGGCGCAGGCGCTGCTCACGCGGGCCACATCGACGACGTTGATGGCGACGAGTTCGACGACTTGGTGTTGCACTTCTCGGTGCCTGACCTGATAATCGACCCCTCGCCAGCGGACGGAGAGCCGGTGACCCTCACCCTAACCGGTGAGCTAAATAACGGCACCCCATTTGAAGGGACCGACTCGGTCACGGTGAAGGTCCCGAATGAGAATTCAAATGCAGATTCAAACCCGAATTCCAATAACAAAGGCGGAAAGGGAAAGGCGAAATAACCGACCCCTTGAAGCTCAACTTGCCCGTGGCGCCCGAGCAACAGCCCCCTCTTTCGAAGGGGCTGTTGCTTTGATGCCTTGCGTTGAGCGCATTTGGCTGCCCCGGAACCCAGGGCATGTCCGCTCCCTGCGTCTGTGCCGGCTGCCACATCTAGATCCAGTTAGCTTAAATCAGGCTTCTAATTTCCCACCCACCCAGAACAGCTAACCTGGCATAGCATTACGGCAACCATCACCTTCCAGAATGAATGCACCACATGACCGCCCGCAACGGGACAATCAAACGCTGGTCAACGGCAGTCAATCCAGGTCGTTGGTAATCTGCGCCGGTGATATACTTGA
Source organism: Dehalococcoidia bacterium (assembly GCA_963665155.2). Taxonomy (GTDB): domain Bacteria; phylum Chloroflexota; class Dehalococcoidia; order Lucifugimonadales; family UBA3495; genus UBA1141. The sequence goes on from CAXXFI010000001.1 coordinate 259,349, forward strand.
AACCGGTCTGCGACAGGCAACTCGGCGAGTGATAGCTTTGTCCGCATCTCCTGTTGGAATCATTGACAGCCAATAGCTCAAATTGCCCCAAAATGCGGATTGGGTTGCTTTTGGCACAGCTAGGGCCATTACTTAGACGCGGTTCGTTCCATCGGCGTTGGGAAATCGCTGATTTAGCCGTGCCTGGGCACAACTTCAGCATGTTCGGCAACTACTATTCGATGCGCTCAGTTGAATTAAACGGGCTGCGTCGTCCCGACCACTATTACATACCTGACGAGGGGTAGAAAATATGACGGTTAACCCGGGTGGACCAGAACAGAATCAGCATCGGACCCTCTCCGGCCTAGAGGTAAAAGAGCTTTATACCCAGGCCGACGTCGAGGGTTTTGACTACGACCGGGATTTGGGAGTGCCCGGGGCTTACCCCTTTACCCGAGGACCCTACTCCAATATGTACCGGGGCCGCTTATGGACCCGTCGTCAAATCGCTGGGTTCGGCACTCCTCAGGCGACTAATCAGCGCTACCGATTTCTATTGGAGCACGGGCAGACCGGCATCAGCACCGACTTCGACCATCCTACCTTGACCGGCTACGATTCCGACCACGAGTTGGCCGAAGGGGAAGTCGGCCGGTTGGGCGTGGCCATAGACACCATTCAAGATGTGGAGGATCTGTTTGATGGCATCGACCTGGAAAAAGCCAGCGTGTCTCTGACCATCAACCATCCTGCAATCACAATCTTGAGTATGTTCCTGGCCACCGCCCGGCAGCGGGGAGTGGCCTGGGAATCCCTGAGGGGCACCACTCAGAACGACTCGCTGAAAGAGTTCCATGGGCAGAAAACCTTCGCATTGGGGCCGGGGCCTTCGTTAAAGCTGACCACCGACATAATCGAGTTCTGCACCCGCAACGTGCCCAACTGGTACACTGTGTCCATTTCCGGATACCACACACGGGAATCGGGTTCCGACGCCGTGCAAGAACTGGCCTTTACCATAGCCCAAGGCATGACCTACGTAGAATCCACCCTGAAGCGGGGCCTGCCAGTCGATAGCTTTGCCCCCCGTCTGTCCTTTTTCTTCGGTTGCCACAACGATTTTTTTGAGGAGATAGCCAAGTTCCGGGCGGCGCGGCGCATGTGGGCCCGTGTGATGAAAGAACGCTATGGTGCCACCCAGCCCGAGTCCATGAGGTTACGCTTTCACACCCAGACTTTGGGTTCGACCCTGATGCGGCAAGACCCGCAGAACAACATTGTTCGTGGTGCCTTACAAGCTTTGGCAGCGGTTTTGGGAGGTACCCAGTCCCTGCATGTCAGCGGCTTCGACGAGGCGTTCGACATCCCCTCCGAGGAGGCGATGCGCATGTCACTGGCCACCCAATTAATCTTGGCCCACGAATCGGGAGTCCCCAGCACCGCCGACCCTCTGGGAGGGTCCATGTTCCTGGAATCTCTGACCAACTCCATGGAGGAAGCGGCCTGGGACTACATCAAGAAGATCGAAGACCTGGGAGGCGGAACGCTATACGATGGTATGTTGCAGGCAATCGAAACCGGATATATCGAGCGGGAGATTGCCAGGTCTTCCTACGAGTACCAGCAGCGCATAGAAAGCAGCGACCAAGTGGTGGTGGGGCTTAACCAATATCAGTCGGAAAATAATCAGCGCCTTGAGTTGTTTCAGTTCAACCCAGAGGAAGAGGACTGGCAAAAGCAAAGGCTGGCCGATGTAAAGAACTCCAGAAGCCAGAGCCAGGTGTCGGAATCCCTGAGTGCATTGACTAAGGGCGCCCAGAAGGACGAAAACCTGATGCCCCTAGTCATGGCGGCAGTGGAATCCTCCGCCACCGAGGGCGAGGTTATGGGAGCGCTGCGGGATGTGTACGGCGAGTACGTGGACCCGGGAGTGTTTTAGGAAAATCCCAACTGGATCCACCTAATACGGACGTTTCGGTGCTGAACATGGAAAACTTCAGCGTTAATATAGATATCAGCAACATCAAAACAGGAGAATCGCGGCAACTACTAGCACGGGTGGACACCGGACGCAGCCACATGTTCCTCCCAGCCGAGATCTTCAATCAACTGGGACTTTAAAAGACGCTCGACCAAGTCTTCGAGTCAGTTGACAAAACCTCGGTTCGACTCGGCCTAGGGGTGGACCCTATGGGACAGAGGCTCATTGAAGTGGCACTATATGCGGTCACTCCGATTTTAGTAGAGGAAGATGAACACCAAATCGACTAAGCAACCCCCCAAAATCCTGCTGGCCAAGCTGGGCTTGGACGGCCACGACCGGGGCGTGAAGGTCATCGCCCGCGCCTTCCGAGACGCTGGCATGGAAGTTGTTTATATGGGGATGCGTGTGACTCCCGACCAGGTTGCGGTAGCCGCTTTACAAGAGGATGTCGACGTTGTTGGCATCAGCATCCTCTCCGGCGCTCACATGCGGCTGATTCCCCGGCTTATCCAAGCTCTCAAAGGGCGGCAGGCGGAGGACGTGGTGCTGCTGGTTGGCGGCACAATCCCCGAAGACGATGTGGAGCCGTTACATGACATGGGAGTCGAGGGTGTATTCCCGGTGGGAACTTTCACTCAGACGATGATTGATTTTATTAACTCCAGCGTGGAATCAAGGGAAGCGCGAAACTTATAACATCGCCGAATCGTCGATGACGATCCAGTATTGGCCAGTGTAGCGCCGCCTGATTTCCATGCCTGTTAACGTCATGTTCCGAATTCAATCTCCAGCCCTAGTCTCCGGGTCCAGACACCGGGCCCAAGCTTCTGACCGAATCTTAATGTCCGGCCTGCAAGCCCCACCAAGTTCCACTTAGTTTTAAGGAGTAATCGTGCCTGAAAATATCCAGTGGCCCCCCCAATACCCCACAAACTACTTCCCCGACGATGATTCGGAGTATTGGTCAAGGGACCTGGAAACCATGCCGCCGGAACAGCGCGATTCCATAATTCTGGAGAAAGTTCGACAGCAGGTCGCTTATGCCTACCGCAATTCCGGTTTTTACCAGGAGTTCTATCAGGGTGTTTCCGTTGATCCGGCCTACTTGCGCAGCTTTGAGGAATTGGCCCAACTGCCAATCTTGACGAAAGAGGATATCCGGAAGGAGCAAGAGCAGCACCCGCCGTATGGCCGGTTCTTGTGCATTCCCGAGGAGCAGATATTTCGGGTCCACGGCACTTCCGGGACCACGGGCAGACCCACGGTGTTTGGCATCGGCAGAGACGATTGGACCCGCATAGCCGAAGCCCATGCCCGCATTCTGTGGAGCGCTGGATTACGCCCCCGAGACACAGTGATGGTGGCTGCGGTGTTCAGCTTGTACATTGGCAGTTGGGGTGTCCTGGTCGGCGCCGAGCGGCTGGGAGCCGCTTGTTTTCCCTTCGGCAGCGGAGCGCCCGGCCAAACCGAGCGGGCCGCTGAATGGGCGGCAATGCTAAAGCCCGCTGCCCTGTACGGAACTCCATCCTACGCTCTGTATCTGGCTGAGGTGGCCAAAACCATGGGCTTGGACCCCAGAAAGGACTTCAACTTCCGGTTCATGTTTTTCTCCGGCGAACCTGGCGCCAGCGTACCCGCCACCCGCAAGCTGATTGAAGACACCTTCGGCTGCTACATTGTGGATATGGGCACCATGGCCGAGATGACGCCTTGGATGTCCAGTTCCGGTTGCCGCCATTTAGACCAAGGGATGCACCTATGGCAGGACCTGGTCTACACGGAAATGGTGGACCCCCAATCGCATGCGCTCATCCCATTGGGATCGGAGGGGGTGCCGGTATACACCCACCTGGAACGCACCTCCCAGCCTATGATCCGCTACTGGTCGGGTGACGTTGCCCGGTGGGATATGATCGACTGCCCTTGCGGCAGAACCTATCCCACTCTGCCATTGGGTATTTACGGACGGACCGATGACATGATCATCGTTCGCGGTCAGAATATTTTCCCTTCGCGCATTGAGGACATCCTCCGTTCCATGAAGGAGTTTGGCGGGGAGTTCCGGTTGGTGCTGGAGCGAGACCCAGGCCAGATGGACCGGCTGACCATTCAGACCGAGGTGGAAGAAAACTCCTTTGGGAGCAGGGAAAACGACCCGGCGGCCCTGGAGCCGCTGCGGGAGAAGATCGCTGGGGAAATCCGCCGGGGAATAGGCGTGGGAGTTGCTGTGGAGCTAAAGCCCCCTGGCGAATTCGAGCGAACCCAATTCAAGGCCCGCCGCATCATAGACCTCAGGAAGTAGCCGCAATCGCAGTCTTAGCCTCCGTGTCTCAAGCTGCGCCGGATTAGGTTCGGGCGGTACACCAGCGTACCCAGCTAATGCGCGCCCAATTGCGTAAGAAAGAGACATGTAGGTCGTCGCTTCAAAGTCGGTTTATTTGGTCTTGTGCCGGGTCTTGTGCCGGTCTTGTGAATGAAGCTGCACCCATCCAACCCTCCTTCTTGTCCGTATTACCAATACGATAGCCGGTTGTCGTCCCTTTATATTGAGACCGTTCTATTGATACCGTACCAACAGGACCGGCGGATTATCTTTGCTGATGGTCCATCTAATTCTTACGGCCAAGCCTCGGCAACCCATTTCCCGATAGCACGGGTTAATTGACCCAACTAGACTATCCGTAGAGCGCGGCAACGAAGGATCCGCTGACAACATTGGCGACTTTAGGTCAACTATCCTATCGAGACCTCCGCGGAGATTATTTTGCGCGTAGAAGTACAGCCTGTGGTTACAATTCGTAGATTAACGATTGGCGACTTCGTTGGAGACTTCGTATGCAGCAAGGGGCTCTGGTTCATTGGTTTAGCCGCCTTGGTGTTCGCATTGGCCGCATGTTCTTCCTCAGAACCGATTTCAGAGCCCACCACCTTGCCCACTAGCTCGCCCACAGTGGCGGCATCTACCAATAATCCTACTCCGACGACAGCCCAGACAACTACCCAGAAAACTACCGGCAATGCTGCGACGGTAAAGGCGCCAACAGCCGTTGCCGCTCCGACTCCTGAACGCGACGACAGAGTTGTCTTTTTGGGTACACCTGACCCAACGTTACCCGATGATCCATCCCAACTGATGAAAGCGACAATCAGTGGGAATGTGGCCGCCATCGCCAGGAAAATGGTCGCTAGCCAGAACTTGTCATACATCCCCGTGCTCATGGAATACTTGAGGTTTCAGACCAGGGAGGAAGCTACTTACTCGGTAGCCGCATTCATAAACATAATTTTGGAGGGTCCTGATGACCTTAATCATTCCCCAAGAGAGAACCAACTGGGAGTGGTGGATTGAATGGCTGGGCCAGAACCCTCAGGTACAACCCCCGGAGGGTTACGCCGGTTGGAAAGGAGATCTGTACTCCTTCGTTGATCCTGGATTGGGCGGTTTCTTTTATGACGGCGTGAAGACAGAGATTAGGCTGGAGGAAGTCGTTTGGGGAGGCGTGGGCAAGAATGGCATTCCCGACCTGATAAACCCGCCCGTGGTGTCGGCGTCGGAAGCGAGTTACCTAGAACCTGAAGACCGGGTCTTTGGCGTTTCCATTAACGGCAAGCATCGGGCCTACCCACTACGGATTCTAAACAATCATGAAATGGCCAACGACGTGTTGGGAGGAGTGCCCTTCGCTCTGGCCTATTGAACCCTTTGCGGTACGGGAATCGTGTATTCCACAGAATTAAACGGCGAAGTGACAGAGTTCGGAACCTCCGGTTGGCTATATTAGAGCAATAAGCTGATGTATGACCGGGCCACCAATTCCCTGTGGCATCAATTCTTGGGCGAACCGGTCGTTGGGGAATTGGTAGGCAGCAGCATTACTCTCGACATAATCCCAAACACTCTCACAACTTGGGGCGTCTGGGTTTCGGCTCATCCGGACACCACCGTGCTGGATGTCGAGACCGGAGTCTATCCAGCATTCACATACCTGCCGGAGTCAGACGGCGCATCGATCTACTCGGCGTACCGGAACAGCGAAACTACCATGTTTCCCGTCCCGGAAAGAAGCGTTGACCTGCCAACAAAAGCCAGGGTTTTCGGCCTGACGTTCAATGGTCAAGCCAGGGCCTATCCCCAAGAGATTCTGGCCGCGCATCCCGTAATAAACGATTCTCTGGGCGGGGGAGACATTGTGATTGTCACTCCGGACGGAGGCGGTTCGCGGGCTTACCAGCGGGATGACAGAATCTTCTTGAACGTCGAGTCTCGGGAGACCCGATCTATGGAGACCGGGTCTCCCGAGCTGGTTCTGGTAGACGATAGAGGCATTAGATGGGAGATGGGCGAAGATGCATTGGTAAATACCTCTGACCCCTCAATGCGATTTTTGCGCCTGCCCGGCCGGTCTTCTTTTTGGTTCGGATGGTATGCTTTCTACCCTGCCACCCAAATCTACGCTGTCGTCCCCTGATCTCCTTGGGCATGAGGGCTTCGATTCACGTTTATTTGGATTGCCGTACTTTGATGTCGACGGGTTGGCGAGACCTTTTATGAATTCGGTAACCCATTAAGTGGGCATGCCGCTCCAAAGCCGCCTTTCAAAAACTGGTTAACATCCGTCGTGTATCGAATTGACGAACAATGCCCTAGACACTACAATTCCTGCTGACATAACCAGAGATTACTACCTGTTAATGTAGCTCGTCTTAATTTAGTTCGTTTTAATGTAGTTCGATTATCAGTCCGGCCGTCTGGGCCGGATCGAATCTACTGCTACCGGCAGCGCATATATCGGCAGCGGCCGCGCCTGGGTTTGGAGTGTAGGGGAGAGGGGATGGCGGACACACGAACATTGAGCGTGCTGGTCAGATTCTTCTTAGCCGTGTTGGTCGTCGTATCCGGGCTGGTGTTCCTGGACATTGCGCCGGTAGCCCACGCCGATGACGATCATGGCGACTTCAGGTCGTCGGCGACTCCACTTCCCATCGGCACCGGCCAGCTAAAAGGCGAAATCGATCCAACCACAATTCTATTCGATGTGGACTACTTTTCCTTTGAGGCCCGACGTGGTGTCCGGTACTCCTTTGTTTTGGATTTTCTGACGGTGTTGGACGCCAAATTTCAGGTGGTCAACTCGGTTGCCAGAGGCACCTTTGCCTCTCCGGGCCAGGCGCATTCCAATGGTGAGTCGAGCAAGAGCATCGAGTGGATTGCCCGTACCACCGACACCTATTTCGTCGAGGTCGTAGGGACCATGGGAGCGGATGGCACTCCGCTTCATGGGTCATACCTGTTGACCGGCACCGCAGACTTAACCTTGGAGGACCGTTACGGGGAGACTCTGGGCTCTGCCAGTCCTGTTAGCGTTGACAATGTATATCAGGCCGCTATCAGCCCTTGGACGAACCAGCCCGGACTGACCGGGACAGTCGACAACGGCGACGACCACGATTACTTTTTGTTCCAGGCGATCCGTGGAGTGCGATACACCGTTGAGGTGGAACTGGGCGACACGGAAGGTGTCGACATTGACATTGTCGACGGAACCAACGTAACCCAGATTAGCAACGATAGCTTGGGCTCCAGCGTAGAATGGATCTCGCTTGAATCCGTGTCCTATTACATCGTTGTGTCAGGCTCCAGCAGGTTCCGTGATTCCATCGGTGCCTATCAACTGAAGCTCACCGCCGATGTGGCTTACCAGGACCGTCATGGCGAGACCGCAATAACAGCGACAGCCTTGAGCTTTGACAACGCTCACCAAGGCGCACTGAGCCCTGAGACCGATGAAGACTTCTTTTTCTTCCAAGCTCAAAGAGGTACTAAGTACAATATTAACGCTTCTCTGGGCACGATGCAGGCTCTAGACCTCTCCATCGAGGATGCCAGTGGTGAAAGCGTAACCTCCAATAATGGTATTGGAACTACGCTGGAATGGATTCCCCAAGACTCCGATAGATATTATATTGTGGTGTCCGGCTCAACTCAGGTGAGGGACACTACAGGCACCTACACGCTGGTAGTCGAAGCGGACACTGCTCTGGAAGACCGCCACGCGGGTAACGTGGACCAGGCAACCCCGGTTACCTTGGGCAACGAACACCGGGGTGCTGTGAGCCCTGCTACCGACCGGGATTATTTCTCATTCGTTGCCCAGCGAGGCGTCCGATACTCCATAACGGTGGAGTTGGAAACTTCGCCGGGAGTGTCCATCACCGTGCAGGACGCCCTTGGGAAAATTGAAGCCGCTAATGCCGGTGTGGGCACATTAGTCGATTGGATTGCGACTACTAGCGGGACTTACTATGTAGTTGTTGCGTCGCCCTCGCCAGCCAGCGTTGACGTGGGCACTTATGCACTAAGGGTAGACGATAATGACTCACTGCTGGATCGCCATGGTGACACCGAAGCTCTGGCCACCGCTATAGTTGTCGGCAGCACTTACAGTGCCTCCCTTAGCCCCGAAGGGGACCTGGACTACTTTACTTTCCGGTCGGAGCGGGGCACCCGCTACAATTTTGAACTCACTTATGGCACCTCCGGCGCGGTTTCCCTTACTGTGAGCGGGGCCGCTGGCGGGCCGGTAGTGGCCAGAAACTTCGGCGAAGGGACCGACCTTGTCTGGATCGCGCCCGACGATGACGACTATGTTGTTGCCATCTCCGGCTCACCAAGAGTTCAAAACACCACCGGGACTTACTCCTTGAGAATTATTGCCGATATGACCCTTAAGGACCGCCATGGGGGAGAGGGCGGTTCGGCGACGAAGCTCGTTTTGGGCAACACGCTGGCGGGTGCGGTAAGCCCTATCGGCGACGAGGATTACTTCTATTTCGACGCCATTCGTAACGAAGAATATGTTGCGCAAACCGAGTTGGGCTCGGTAGATGCAGTTCGTTTGTCCGTGGTTCAAACATTGGCTGGATTTGCAGCGTCGAATTTCAGCGAAGTCGCAGCCCTGGAATGGAAAGCGCCCATTACGGGCAGGTATCTTATCGTGGTTTCTGCCTCGGAGTTGGCCAGCGAGCCTGTGGGTACCTATCGGTTGACGCTGAGGAGGAAGGGAGACGTTTCAGACATAACGCCCACCCCCGACCCCAACGCTCCTCCCGCCACGCCGGAGCCCGACCCTGTGGCCACTCCTCCTCCCGACGGCCTTGCTCTCTTCGCCGAGTCTCGAACGGTAAAGGCAGGCGGTACGGTATCGGTCCCTGTAATGTTGCGGGAAACCCAAGGGCTAACCAGCCTTGGCTTCACGCTGAATTACGATACTTCGGTCCTTGAGGTGGTTGAAGTTTCCAAAGGCGCGCGTCTGCTGCCAGCCACCTTCACCCATAACGAAGATGTTCCGGGGGCCATTCGACTGGAGTTTGCTTCCGAAGCTGACTTGAGTGGCGGCGGTTCCGCTGCCGTTGTCGAGTTCAAGGTTATCGGAGAGGCCGACTCAAAAACCCTGATCACGATATCGGAGGTTTTGGCCATCGACTCGGAGGAAAATTCCCTGTCCTTTGGGATTGGCAGTGGATTGATGACGGTGGGGACCCCAGAAGCAGGAGACGGAAACGGGGACAGTCAAATTACCGCTTTGGATGCCCTCATAGCATTAAAAATGGTTAGGGGATTGGTGCCAGAGGATTTGGTGATGGACCTCAACGAGGATGGTTCGGTTACCATCGAGGACGTTCGGCAAATCCTGGCGTCATCCGGTTCCCGTTAATCGACCGGTGTAATTAAGCGTTCGAGTAGTTAAGAGTTCGAGTAGTTAAGCGTTTATGAAGTGGTTTTTAGACATCGCCTACATTGGCCTAGCAGCCAGCTACAAGTGGATACTTGTTGGCGTGGCGGTAATTGGAATTCTGGTCGGCGTGTTGTTTGCGGCTGGCGTCCTTGGCGGCGGTGACGACGATCCCGGTACGACGGTGTTTACGCCTCCGGACCCTCTGCCCACCGTAACTCCCGCCCCCACGGCAACCATTCCGCCCAGGCGAACTCCGGTGCCTACCAGGGCACCGACGGCCACGCCGGCGCCGGTGGTTCTACCGACTTCCACTCCGCCACCAACACCCACGCCCACCAAAGTAGTCGTTGTCCTTCGGGAGATTCAGGTTCCTATCAACCTGGTGGGTGCCGAAAACGTCGGTAGCCTGGAGTTCGTGTTGGTGTACGAGCCGGAAATGCTCGAAGTTACGGACGTGCAGCCGGGATCTTTGGCCGGTCAAGCGCTGTTGGAGTTCAACGCAACCACTCCCGGTCTGCTATGGACCGGAGTGATCGACGCCGATGGCGTCAGCGGAGACGGCCCCGTCGCAATCGTCACCTTTACCGTAAAACGGGGTGTTGGTGACAATTCCCAATTGTCCCTCCAAAACGTCGTCGCTTATGATGCTGCGTCTTTGCTGGACATTATTGTAGAACCCTCGCCGGGCGATTTCTCTGCCAGAGAGAATATCATTTCCATTCCATATTTGACATTCACCCCCTAAAGATCGTCCCCTCTGTTCCCAACCTCTGGTTTCTGTCCTAGAATGGACTCCGGTAATTTCGTATTGGTGTAGATTAATTTCGGGCGTAGATTAATTTCGGAGGAAGACTCATGGCTTCATTGACATTGGCGGAAGCGGAAACAATCCTGGCGGCAGCCAAAGCTAAGGTCCAAGAGATGGGCGTAAGAATGAGCGTGTCGGTAGTGGACCCTAGAGGCGATCTATTAACCATGTTCCGAGGCGATGGAGCGTCATGGCGCACACCGCCGATTTCACGGGCCAAGGCTAATGCAGCGGCTTGCTTTGGCAGAGTCAGCGGCGAACTCACCGAAAATGCCCTGGCGCCGGTCTTCCGTGGTCTTATGGCTATGGAAGGCGGTCACATGATCCCCGGTCAGGGAGCCGTTCCGGCCTACCGAGGCAACGAGTTGGTTGGTGCGGTGGGTGGCAGCGGCGGCACAGCCCAAGAGGACGAGGATGCTGCACGGGCAGGAGTGGAGGTGGCAGGCCTATCCATTACTCCCAGTTAACTGGGTTGCGGAAATCCCGGTGAACCATAAAAGGCCCTGGACGGCCAGACAGCCATCCAGGGCCTTTTTGCGACCGATTTTGCCCGGTGATTAGCCCCCGGTGATTCACCGGGCAAAATCGCCAGGCCTAAATCAAATGGCTTAATCCAAAAGCCTAGTCCAAGGGAAACTGACTCCAGACTTTCGCAAGTCCTTCGATAGCAGCCTTTGGCAATGGACCTTTCTCGGCCCAGGCCACCGATTGCTCCAATTGCTCCAGGCTCGACACTCCCGCCAGCGCGATGCTCACTTCGCCTTTGCTCAACACGAAGCGCAGGGCGGCTTCCGGCAGGCTTTCCACGATGCCTTCTTCCACCAAGTATTGAAAGCTGCCAGCCCTTCGGACGTCTTCCTCATATTGCCTCGACGAACCGATGGGTTCCACTGACGGTATGGCCAGGGGGTGTCTGTCGGAGACTCCGGTAAGCGCTCCGGCGGCCATCACCCGTATGGCGATCACGCCAGCACCCTTGGCAGCCGCCCGGTCAATCAACTGGCCGTAGTCCTGGGTATAAAACTTGGGGGTGTTGGGAGTCCCAGCGCTGGGATTAAGCAGGTTGTAGCAAGCCTGCACCGAATCCATTGCTTCAGAATCTATAATTGTTTGCAGCGTTTCCGTTTCCCCCAGACCAGTGATGCCGTAGTACCGGACTTTCCCCTGGGACCGTAGCTCTTTAAAGCCAGCCACCACCTGCTCCAAGACCTCTTTCGCGTCCAAGTCGGGCCGGTCAGGTTCGGGACCTCTGGCTCGGACGTTAGACGGTTATGCAACTGGATCAGGTCCACGCTCTCCATATCCAAGCGTTTCAGGCTCCTTTCCAGAGAGCGGATAACGCCGTTTTTAATATCCTTTTTATCTTCCGGCGTCAGGCCCATCTTGGTGCCTACAAACACGTCGGCCTTGTTCTCCTTCAGGGCCAGGCCCAGATTGGTTTCCGAAACGCCTTGGCCGTAAAGAGGCGCCGTGTCAAAGTAGTTGATGCCCAGAGATAGGGCCAAAGCCACGGCCCGAGTTCGAAGGGCGGGCTCACCCCGGACTATCAGGCCGCCAACATCGCCACAACCCAATCCAACCTGAGATACCCGCAGCCCAGTCCTACCAAATACCCGATATTCCATAGTCACACTCCACCAAGCCTATTTAGGCCCTATTTATTGCCTTGACAGCTTTTAATAAGTATCCAGTCTACCAACCGGAAGTGTATCAATATTCGGCGGAATGGGTATAGGGCCAATGCCGTCATACAGTTGTCGGTGGGTGTTCGGAACATCCTCCTAGTATTACAACGTCAGTTAGTTTGATAGGATGACTGTGTAGCTGGAGAGGGAATAGGCGGGTGAGGTGGGGATGTGGATGCGGCAGCTTTCGAGCAGGTGTACGGGTCATTTCGGGATTTTCACGCTTACTTCGCGCCGCTGTTTGGCCGCCGGGAGACGCGGGAGCACAGCGGTCATTATCTCCAGGCCCTGCTGGTACAGTCTGGGGAGCGGCGCAACGCTGAGAACCTGTCGGAGACGGTTCCGGGGTCAGCCCGAGGGATGCAGCGGTTTCTCACCGATTCTCCCTGGGACGATGAGGTGATTATAGGACGGCTGCAGGAGTACCTGGGAACCCGGCTGGAGCATCCGGAAGGGGTGTGGGTGCTGGACGGCAGCGACTTTCCCAAGCAGGGGAGGAAGTCGGTGGGAGTGGCCCGGCAGTACTGCGGGAGGCTGGGGAAGGTGGCCAACTGCCAGGCGGGGATGTTCCTGGCCTATGTCAGCCCGTTGGGACGGGCATTGGTGGACAAGGGGCTGTATCTGCCCGAGAGTTGGACCTCGGACAAAGACCGGTGTGAGGCGGCGGGTGTGCCGGAGGATAGGCAGGGCTACCGGTCCAAGACGGAGTTGGCCTTGGAGATGGTGGGGCGGGCGCAGGAGCGGGGCCACCTGAAGGCTGGATGGGTCGCGGCGGACGACGCCTTCGGGATGTCGCCGTCCTTCCGGGAGGGCCTGGCGGCCTTGGGGATGTGGTACGTGCTGGACGTTCCGTCCGGCTTTACGGTGTGGCCGCCGGAGCCTGCCTGGACCAGTGCGGAGTATCAGGGATTCGGGCGTCCCCGCAAACCCAGGCTGCGAGACGGTCAGCGCCGGACCATGGAGCAGCGCAGCGACGAGTTGCCGGAGGAGGCCTGGCGTGAGATTACGGTGGCCGAGGGAAGCCAGGGGCCACGCAGCTACCTTTTCAGCGCCCAGAGGGTGCGACCGACCAGCAGGCGCAAGCCCGGCGAAATCCACTGGGCCGTCTACCGCCGGAACCGGGACGGCAGCGAACCCCGCTACTACCTGTCCAATGCTCCGGAGGATACCCCGTTGGAGACCCTGGCATACGTGGGAGGCTCCCGTTGGCGTATAGAAACGGAGTTTGAGACGGAGAAAAGCGACGTAGGCCTGGACGAGTACGAGACCCGCACCTGGGCTGGCTGGCATCACCACGTGGCCCTGTGCCTGCTGGGCGGAGCTTTTCTGCTGAGCCTGCAACAGGCTTGGGGGGAAAAAGATGCCCCGGATCACGAGGCCGCAGGTCTACCGGGTGGTGCGGGAAATGCTGCCCCGGGAACGGTTCGGGCCAACCGAGTTGCTGCGGTGGCTTGAGGATACGCAGGACAGTAACGAACGGGCCAAACGCTCCCATGCCAAGCGCCGCGCCGCCATGCGGGCATCACCCCACATCCCTCCCTGAACTGACGTTGTAATACTAGTACATGATCCAGTTAAATTTTACTAGCAAATCGACACCCCCATCCCTTCGGCAAGCTCAGGACAGGCCTAACCTTCCCCCGAAATGGGGGAAGGGACTTTTCCTCTCCCCCTTCCCGGAGGAGAGTTAGAGTGGGGGTAAACTCGTATTCATCAGTTTCACATAGAAACAGTCTGAGGCGGTCGCGCCCGTATTGCGGCCTGAGCCGACATGGCGCATCGTAGCTTAATTGGTTGCCTACCAAACAACTCGTGTTGACGTGATTCCGGCATCGCTGCTACACTCGCCGCCACTTACAGTCGTCTGGCAATTGAAAACGGTAGGGTGGACAATAAAATCTAATCGAAGGCTGATCGCCAGCCTGGTAGGAGTCGATTTCTATGGCTGAAAAGCGAATTACCTGCGCATTCGGGGTGGACTTGGACGCCGTGGGGGGCTGGCTTGGTTCCTATGGCGGAGAGGATTCCCCCGACGATATTTCCAGGGGAATGTTTGCCGGAGAAGTGGGTACTCCCCGTCTACTGAAACTCTTCGATAAGCTGGGGATACACACCACCTGGTTCATACCGGGACACTCCATCGAGACCTTCCCCGAGCAGTGCAAAATGATTGTGGACGCAGGCCATGAGGTGGGCCTGCACGGCTATTCCCACGAGAACCCCATCGCCATGACTCCCGAGCAGGAGGAGGCGGTCCTGACGAAGTGCATCGAATTGCTTACCGATCTTTCGGGCAAGCGGCCCACGGGCTACGTTGCTCCTTGGTGGGAGTTTAGCCACGTTACCAACGAGTTGTTGCTAAAGAACGGCATCAAGTACGACCACAGCCTTATGCACAAGGATTTTGAGTGCTATTACGTTAGGGTGGGAGACCGGTGGACCAAGATAGACTACTCCAAGTCCGCCGACCTGTGGATGAAAGCGCTGATTAGAGGTGAGGAGACCGATCTGATAGAAATTCCGGCAAGCTGGTACTTGGACGACTTGCCGCCAATGATGTTCATTAAAAATTCGCCCAACAGCCACGGTTTCGTGAATCCCAGGGACATTGAGGAGATGTGGCAGGACCAGTTTGACTATGTTTACCGGGAGTATGACGAAGCGGTCTTCCCCATCACGATTCATCCGGACGTTAGCGGCAGGCCGCAAGTGCTGCTGATGTTGGAGCGGTTGACCAATTACATACGCAGCCATCCAGGCGTCGAGTTTCGTACCTTCGACCAGATCGCCGACGACTTCGCGCGTTTGCATCCCCGCAAGAAAGGATAGGAGTCAGGGCTATGACTCAAGAGGGATTGATTACCATCCCAGCCAGGAAGGGCAAGGCGGTGGCCCTGGATGCCGGGCAACGGCTCAAGGTCATCAACACCCATGGGCAGCAAGTGGTGGACACTTGGGCCTTTAACCGCTCAACCCTTGCCAGTCTAACGGCCAACGCGTCCGGGTCGCCGGAATTTATGTCACCTGAATTCATGTCAATGGAACATACCCGCACCGCTTTGGTGAGCATCATGGCGGCGGTTGGCGACAGCTTGGTTACCAATCGGCGGCGTCCCATCCTGACCCTGTTGGAAGACACGTCACCTGGGATTCATGACACCTTGTTGGCGGCTTGCGACCGGTACCGTTACGAGCTTCTCGGTTGTGCCGGGTACCACGATAACTGCACCGATAACCTGGAGGCGGAGTTGGCCGAGCTTGGTTACCGAGCGTTGGAAACCCCAAGCCCTTGGAATCTATTTATGAACATCCCGGTGGGAGTCTCCGGGCGCTTGTCTTTCGAAGCGCCCGTTTCCAATCCTGGAGACTATGTGTTGCTCCGGGCTGACTTGGACTGCGTGGTAGTCTTCTCGGCTTGCCCGCAGGATGTCTTTCCCATCAACGGGCAAGGCTGCGTCCCGACTGAGGCCCACTTTCAGGTCTTGTGAGCGTTCACACATTGCGCCTATGGAAATTGGAGAACCTCTTTCTTACGAGAAAGAGGTTCTCCAAGCCTCTCCAGAAAGAACTTCCCGGAAAGGGAACTTCCTCAACAGATATTTGATTAGATCTGCGGGCGCTGCTCGAACCAACGGGCATGCTGCTGGTAGGTGTAGGCGGCCTGAATTACCGTGGGCTCGTCGAAGGGTTTGCCAGCGATTTGCATGCCCACGGGCAATCCACTGGCGGTAAAGCCGCAAGGAATGGATATGGCCGGAAGGCCCGTAACGTTAAAAGGAGCGGTAAAGCTCGGTCCCCTGACCGTGCTGGTGCCGTCGTAACCCTCAAAGGCGGCGGCGGGCTGGGTCATGGTCGGTGTAACCAACAAGTCCACCTTGCGCAGTACATCGGCGAAGTCTCGCTTGATCATTTTCCGCACCCGCTGGGCCTGGATGTAGTCGCTGGAACTCAGCATGCCGCCGATGCGGAACCTGGCCCGGCACATTTCACCGAACTCTTGGGGACGGGTCTTCAGGTTTTTCTCGTGGTAAGCGAAAGCCTCGCTCAACATAATTACAACATTGGCGGCCCGCACGTGTTCCAGGCTGGGAATGGTTACCTCGACCACGTTGGCCCCCAACTCCTGCAACACCGTCAGCCCCTTTTCCACCGTGGCAACCACCTCGGAGTTCACGCTGGGATGGGGATCAAAGAAGAAATGGCGAGGCACGCCGATGGTGAGGCCCTTTACGTCTTCCTTTAGCGACCGGGAATAATCGGGCACTGGGGCCGTGCTGCTGGTGGGGTCTTTGGGGTCGTGACCGGCCAATGCTTGAAGCATGTAGGCGGTGTCTTCCACCGTCCAAGTCATGGGACCGGCATGGTCTTGAGACCAAGAAAGCGTCACCACGCCAGCGCGGCTTACCCGGCCGTAGGTGGCTTTAAGTCCTACGATTCCGCAAAGGGACGCCGGACCCCGGATGGACCCGCCGGTGCAGGAGCCCAGAGCACCCATGGCTTGTCCGGACGCAACCGCCGAGCCCGAACCGCTGGAGGAACCGCCGGTGATGTGGTCCAGGTTCCAGGGGTTGCGCGCTGGCTCGAAGCCGGTTGTCCAGTCGGGACCGCCCAAAGCGAACTCGTGCATGGCAAGTTTGCCCAACAACACGGTGCCAGCCGCTTTCAGCCTGGCCGTGGTGGTTGCGTCCTCGGTGGGCACCCGGGCGGTGTCTACCCTGGAGCCCGAGGTAGTGCGTATGCCCGCGGTGTCGTAAAGGTCTTTGAGAGCGATGGGTATGCCGTGGAGCGGCCCCTTGTAGCCCCCGGCGATTATCTCCGCCTCGGCGGTGCGGGCCTGCTCCAATGCTCCATCGGTTAAAAGGGTGATGAAGGAATGGAGCCGGTCGTCGGTGGCTTCAATTCGGTCCAGGAAAGCCCTGGTTAGTTCCACCGGAGAAAGCTCCCGGCGGCGGATGAGTTCGCTGGCTTCTCTAATCGTCAAAAAATGTAGCTTGGTACTGTTGTCGACCATAAATTACCTCTTAACGGCAAACTTCGACCCGATATATGCTGTTAACTGAACATCGGAGAAGTTTTGTATTAGCCCTGATCCGGCATTCACCGGATAGGCTCAAGAATATTAGTGTTTGACCACTTCCGTCTTACCCCTAGCTGGGCCAATCGGCCTCAAAAGAGACCGCAATTTCCTCTGCGCCCAAGTCTATGGCGTGTAGCTGGGTGGCGTATTGGAAGTGAAGGTCGAATAGAGGTTTTATCTCTTCCACCTCTTCATCCGTCATATTCAACCCAGCGATTTCAGCCATAATCTTCAATCTTTCTAGCGAAACATCCCCTGATACTTCCCCTGAATTCTCTTGGTTGCTCGTGGAACTCATTGCTACTCCTTTCGGGATTGCTATGCCATTTGCGCTAGTTCGGGTAGTTGTGCCTTGCGGCCTCAGCCGTGGCTTCGCCCTTGGGCCGCCAAGCGAACCGTTGAGCGTAGGGCGTGTCAACCCGCTCCACGGCGTCGGCGATTAAGCCGCCCATCATCGGGGCGAATTTGAACCCGTGTCCGCTGCCGCCAGCCGCTACCACCAGGCCCTCTTTATCCGGATGGTGACCAATCCAGAAATTTCCGTCCCAAGTATCGCAATACAAACACATGCGGCTGTTAACGATGGGTGCCTCCGCCAAAGAGGGGATGGTGTCTTTAATGAAGGCTTGAAACTTGGCCATTTCGGCTGGAAGCAAGTCCCGAGGCTCCTCGGTGGTCATAGACCGCCCCGGCCCGTGGTTGGCAATCTTGACTATACCGTTCCTGTCGGCGGGAAAACCGTACCATCCGGTCCTGGGTATATCCGCTGCCCAGGGTGGGAATTGAGGCCCGCGGTAAAGGTTCGGGTCGCTGGGCTGCAGGTAGACGATGGGCTGCCCCACCGGTTGCATTACCTCCGCCAGTTCCGGTAAAAGCGCAGCGGTCCATGCGCCTGCGGCGACGAGCACTAGGTCGGCCATCTCCCGGCTACCTCCGGCGGTTACAACACCGGAAATCTTGCCGCCATCTTGTACGAAACCCGTAACTTGGCTGTCCGGTCGCAGGTCCACGCCTGCGGCCTGAGCCTCGCCAGCCAGCCAGATGACCGTGTTTCCAGCCTCGGCCCAACCCGCCCGAGGGTTAAGATAGCCGTCCGTGTACCGGTCTCCGTTCCACAGCGGAAGGCGCTGCGTAATTCTGCCCGAGTTCATCCGTTGGAGATCGTATCCCTGCTTGCCTAGGAACTGGAAGCTGTCGTACTCGAATTCACCAGGCGACATTGGCTGTTGGCACGCCATGAGAAACCCGTCTTCATGGTACAGTTCCAGGCCACTACGTCGGTTCCAGTCATGCCAGCCTTCAATGGCATGGCCAGCAAGCTCCACGTACAGGGCATCGTCGCCGTAGTCCATGCGCACCATGCGGCTGGTGTCGTTGGAAGCCGCCAGTGGGTGGGGCACTGGGCCAGGGTCCAGCACCGTGACTGAATAACCACGACGCCGCAGTTCCAAAGAGGCTGTGAGGCCGAACATACCCGCGCCCACAATGATGATAGACTCCATCGGAGAACTCGCTCAAACTCCCGGCTGGCGTGAATCGCCCTTACTATACCACCAGGGTCGTTACCTGGCATCTCCATTTCCGAGACAAATCTTCGATACGCAAAGCGGCAAAGCTCAACGGTGGGTCGGCACTGTTATCACGACCAATCCACAATTGCCTGAAAGTGACCAGGTCAGGTTTTCCGGGGATAAAATCTCCCCAATCCCCCTTTGTCAAAAGGGGACTCTTGCTACTAATGTTATATTTAGGAAGCGAATAGCCCCTTTTAGAACGGGCGATACTTACCCCGTCCAGTGAATCAAGAACAAAAAGCCCCACTTTGGTAAAGGAGGGTTGGGGGGATTTCCACATACCTTACCTCCAAGTCTTTATCTCAATAAACCGCAATACGACCAATAAGCTGAGGATTATGGACATTCTACCTTTCCAAGTGAACATTCCGGACTCGGCCATAGAGGACCTGAAAAAGCGGTTGGCCCGCACACGGTGGCCCGATGAGGTGCCTGGAACCGGCTGGGACTACGGGGCTGATTTGGCTTACCTGAAAGAGTTAACGGAATACTGGCGGTCCGGTTTTGATTGGCGGGCTCAAGAACGGGAGATCAACTCTTTTCAGCACTACCGGGCCGATGTGGATGGGCTGGGCATCCACTTTATCCACGAAAGAGGCAAAGGACCAAATCCGATTCCGCTGATTATCACCCACGGCTGGCCGGGATCATTCGCCGAAATGCTGAAGATCATCCCCTTGCTTGCCGATCCCGCATCCCACGGCGGCGACCCGGCAGACTCCTTCGACGTTGTTGTGCCGTCGTTGCCGGGATATGGCTTCTCCGACCCGCCCTCGGCGACCGGCATGAACCTTGCCGCCGTGGCTGGGGTCTGGGCCAAACTTATGACCGAGGGACTGGGCTACAACCGGTTTGCGGCCCAAGGCGGCGATTGGGGAGCGGGAGTGACGGCCCGTTTGGGCGTCGACCACGCCGATCAAGTAATGGCCATCCACCTGACATCGGTCAGCACCGCGTTGCTTAGTCCCTACCTGGGGCCTGGCTCGGACCCATTAACGGCCAAAGAACAAGCCTACCTGGACGAGCGCGAGCGTTGGGGTTGGGAAGAGGGCGGGTATTTCCACATTCAGAGTACTAGGCCCCAGACCCTTTCCTATGGTCTCACCGATTCCCCGGCGGGTCTTGCTGCGTGGATTGTTGATCGTTGGCGAACGTGGGGCCTGGATGAAAACCCCGAAGAGCGACGCAAGTACTACACAATTGATGAGTTGCTAACCAATATCGCCATTTACTGGTTTTCCGGCGGCATCAACGCAGCCAACCGCCTCTATTTTGAAAATAGGGCAAAGCCTTCCCAATTGGACCCTGGGCAGCGTATAGAGGTGCCTTGTGGCATCGCCATCTTCGCTCAAGATCAGAGTCACCCTCCCAAGGAATGGGCCGAACGTTCTTGCAACGTGGCCCGGTGGACGGAAATGCCCAGAGGCGGCCACTTTGCCGCCATTGAAGAGCCGGAAGTGCTGGCAGAGGACATACGAGGTTTCTTCAGGTCGTTCAGGGCCGACCATTAGGTGTCTGCGATTGAACCCGGAATTTAGGCTTACCGGAATTTAGGCTTAGGTGAAAACAATGTTTGAGGGATTCGAGACTCGCCAGATTGAGGCCAACGGAACGACCATAAACTTGGTAACCGGAGGCAGCGGGCCGCCGTTGCTGTTGATCCACGGTTATCCCCAGTCCCACGTGATGTGGCACAAGATTGTCCCACGCTTGGCCCAAGACTTTACGGTGGTGGCCCCGGACCTGCGAGGCTACGGCGACAGCGGGAAACCGGCAGGTGACCCGGACCATGCGAATTACTCCAAGCGGGTAATGGCCCAAGATCAGGTGGATGTCATGTCGGCGCAGGGGTTTGAGGAGTTTTTGCTGGTGGGTCACGACCGGGGAGCGCGGGTGTCCCACCGGCTGACCAAGGATCACCCCCAGAGAGTTCAAAAGTTGGCGACCCTGGATATTATTCCCACGCGACGGATGTTTCAGATCGTTGATCAAGCGATGGCCACCAATACCTATCACTGGTTTTTCCTGATTCAACCCTACGACTTCCCGGAGAGGGTGATCGGAGCGGGGGCCGAATACTTCGTTCGCCAGAGTTTCGAGCGCATCAAGGACTACCCTCAGGTCTTCCCCACTGAGGCATTGGACGAGTATGTGAGATGCTTCTGCGATCCAGCTACTATCCACGCCACATGTGAAGATTACCGGGCCGGTGCGAGCATTGACCTGGTCCACGACGAAGCCGACTTCGACGCCAAGATCACCTGTCCCATGATGGCCTTGTGGAGCGAGACGGGCTACGTTGGCCGCACCCAGGATGTCCTTGAAGCCTGGCGGGACTACGCAACCGATCTCCGTGGCCAATCCTTCAACTGCGGTCACTTTCTGGCCGAGGAGAAACCCGACGAAACCTACGCCGCCATCAGGTCTTTCTTGTTGGAGTAGGGGTTTGGAGGACTGAGACAGTATTGATACTGTTTCGAGCAGGGATTCTACCGGGCTGGTACTCCGACGCTTGATTCCTAGACAGTAAAACGCCCCTTCCATCCTTGGGAGGGGCGTTTTGCTTTCTTGCCGCTATGTCCTAGAAGTTCGTGACCGCCGGCCGATTGGAAAGCCTAGCCTTTGGCGGCTTTTTCCACCGCGGCTTGCAGGTCTTCCAGGCTGACGTCGCCCTTCAGCAGTTCGCCGCCTATCGAGTAGCTGGGGGTCCCACCCACGCCCAAGGCTTTGGCTGCTTCGTATTCCTTCAGCACGTAGTCCTTGTAATTGTGGGACTCGATCAATGTTGATAACTCACTCCAGTCCAAGCCGCTTTGTTCGGCTATCCCTTGGAGGACTTGCATGTCGTTCAAGTCCACTCCGGATTCCCAGTAAGCGCCAGCGGCCAAGTGGTGGAACTTGTCGTCCAAGCCCTTCTCCTTGGCGTAGGCGGTAGCCTCATGGACTCTCATCGTGTTGGGAGACCAACTGGGCCGCCGCATGGTCAGCCCGGCCACTCGGGCCCGTTCTTTCATTGCGTCGTTCAACTCGGTTTCCGTTTCCTCTTCGAACATTCGCCGGGCAGCGCCTTCAGCGGGATGGTCGGGACGAAGGAGATATGGTTTGCGGTCAACGTATATCGAGTGTTGCTGAGCCACTTTGTCGAGCCGTGCCAGGCCGACGTAGCAGAAGGGTCAAGTGTAGTCATACCAAACGGTAACATCCACGGGTTGCGATGCGGCCATGATTTCCTCCCTCCGAAACTTTAGTGCGGTTTATCGTGAAATTCATCGCAGAGACCCCGGAGAATCGAAAAACTTCCTTATAACTCTCGGGGCTCTCTGTGGTGAGAAAGGGGTATTGATTACCAGGCACATTGTAGCATTTTGGTTAATTTTTGAGTGGCTAGTTGGGCAACCAGGCCCCACACCTCGAATTTCGGAAAACTCACGGGGCAAGCGACAATATGCAGCCGACAACCTCTAGGGTTTGAACACTGCCATACATTTGTCGGAAGTAAATACCTGGGTCTCGATGTAGTCGAATACCTCCGGCTTATGCCCCAACTCCTCCATCGCGCCCAGTAGGCAGGCCCAGTTGAGCAACTCGTGCTGGCCCGCCGCTTCAAAGGTGGCCGTGGTCTGCTTGCCCCAAGCAGCGTAGTTTCCGCTGGTCAGTTCTTCGAACCGGGCCCGATCCGA
This sequence comes from Dehalococcoidia bacterium, assembly GCA_963665155.2. Taxonomy (GTDB): domain Bacteria; phylum Chloroflexota; class Dehalococcoidia; order Lucifugimonadales; family UBA3495; genus UBA1141. Next base: position 281,875 of record CAXXFI010000001.1, read on the forward strand.
CTCTTGGTCCGGCCACAACCGGTGGTTCTTTGCGGTAAGGAAAGCGTGGGACCAACTTGAGGAGGCGATCAAAGCCACCCGCCACGGGCTATCCTTGAGTGTCTTGGCCGTGGCTGCGCCGACCTGCATGCACCGTTTGGGCGACGGTCCCGGCGGGTCCAGTGGTAATGTCTTGCCCTCGGCTTTGTAAGGCAGGATTCCGCCACGGTTGCTGATCACCCCGCTACCGTAGCAATTGACGGCGAAGGGAAGAACAGGATGGTCGAAGCCGGTGCGGTCATAATCCAGGTAGAGGAGAGTATTCATAAAGGCGTAGGCCAGCCCCGGATGGTGCAGCGGCTTGTATGCGTAGGCCATATCGATTCCTTGGTCGATGAGCCCGGTGGTGAGAAAACGGGCGGCTTCGGGGTGGCCCCGATAGGTGAAATCCGTCTCCTGTCCCTCCTGCCACACGTTGCCTTCGCTGCCAGTGTGTCCGCTGGAGAAGGGTACGCAATCGAATTTATCGTAACCCAACAAGCAGAAGGGAGGAATAATATCCTCTTTGAAATTCTCGTACTGGTCGTCGCCCCAGATAAGGACCAGGTCTGGATTGAAGGCGTCTATCTCCGCCCTCACGCGGCGAAAACCCTCCACCAGCCGCGACCGATGAACCGCCGCCGATGCCAGGCCTTGGTCTTCCCCGTACTCGATCCGCATGGACTCCGGGCAATTGCTTGGGTCTTTCATGTCCTCGGGAACCCGTTCGTCACGCTGCAGGGTCAGGTGCAACGGAAACCGGCGCAATTCATCGGGTACGATTAGCGCCGGATAGTGGGTAACTCCCGCCCCTAATATCTCCGCCATGCCATTCCTCCCTGGTAGTAGATTGCCAGCGACACCCTAACTAAGGTAGTGGTCCCAATATTACAAGGAACCTCTCGAGGGAACCCCGGGAACCCTTTATAACAAGGCAGAAACAAAAGAACTAGGACCGTGGGAGTTTAAATTCCCCGGCCCTAGTTCCTGTTACTCGTCTTCGATAAAGGCGTCCATCGTTGCGGGGCTAGGTTAAATCCTGGGCGCCGCTGCGATCATCCTGGATGCGAAATCAGAGTCAATACCTCGGGGCCATTCCCGCTTGGACGGGTCGCTTATGTGTATGACCAAGGCGGGACCCATATTTTCGATCTCCATCCGTATCAAGTCGCCATCCTGGACTGCACCGATACCTTGGTGATTGACGCCGGTTGCTATGACGTCGCCCGGTTCCAAAGTTGTGATCTTGGAAAACTCGGAAATTAGCTCGGGAATCTGGTGGGCCATGTCGCTGGTGGGAAAATCGTGGCGGGCCTCATCGTTGTTCCACAGCCGCACCTGCAGGTTGTTGGGGTCGGGGATTTCGTCCGCCGTGACCAGCGCCGGACCTATGGGCGCGAAGGAGTCCCAGCACTTGCCCAGAAAGAAGCTGTTCCCTACTGCGCCCTGCAGACCACGAGCCGACATGTCCAGGAAATCGCAGTACCCGAACACGTAGGACAGAGCGTCTTCCTGGCTAACATGGGATGCGGTTTTGCCTATTACGAACGCCAATTCCGGTTCGTGGTGGAAGATGGATGCCGGAACCGGTGGCAGCACGCAGGTCCCGCCGGTGGCGATTATGGCGTTGGGGGCCTTTAAGAAAGCATCCAAGACCGCTGGTTCTCTTTGATTGAACTCCAGGTAATTTACCGCTGCGCAAATAATCTTGGGTGGCCTGGGCACCGGCGCTCGAAGAGTTACGCTGGCGATTGGAACACCGTCTTTGCCTTGAATCGCCGACTCAATCTTTGGCTTTAGCTGGTTCCAACCCACTATGACCTCTTCAATGAGGTCTTGAGGCTTGTGAAAGTGTGACCCTTCCAGTGCGGCCATGGCGTCTACAACATTGCCGTTCTGGATCACTCCTAGCTGATAATCGTTAAATAGAACCAGCTTCATACGGAAAACCTCCAAATATTATGAGGAATATTGATATAACAACGGTGGCACTCCCCTAGTATTACAACGACGGATCACAAAAAAGGGGCCTTGAGCACCTCTTCATGGCTGTTAGGCGCGTGGGCTGACACTTGCGTTCCGCGAAGCGATTTCTGCCCCATAACTGACCAATTTGAGAAAGCGTCGTTGTAATACTAGGAGCGGTTGCCGCCTGGAGTGTAACAGACGTGTTTAGGCGTAGCAACCGCTTGTGAGCACCTGGGCTGACGGGCCTAGGTTGCGGCAATATTTAGGGATGAAAGAGCATCGGAACCGGGGATAACCCACGTACCTACTCGACACAACTGACCCTGTGTCAGTCGGGCCAGCGAAAATAGAAGAACCCGCACAGGCCAACTCCGTTGAGCTTGGAGTTTGCCTTGCAGGTTCTGACCTTACCCCGAAGTTAGTATCATTGGCTAGTAGAGTCCAGCCATAGAGCCAGCAAACTCTTTGGGCGTTTTACCCTTCAGGGAACTGTGGGGCCTGACCTCGTTGTAGTCCTGCCGCCAGTTCTCTATGATCTCCCTGGCATGCCTTACACTCATGAACCAGTTGATGTTCAAGCATTCGTCGCGTAGTCGGCCGTTGAAGCTCTCAGCAAAGGCGTTCTCTACCGGCTTGCCAGGACGTATAAAGCTTAACTTGATGCCCCTCCGATAGGCCCACTCATCCATGGCCTTGCTTGCGAACTCCGGGCCGTTGTCCACAGTGATCACCTCAGGTAGTCCCCGTGTCTCTTCCAGTCTCTCCAGGACTCCCACCACTCTGGCGCCTCCCAGAGAGGTATCTACCTCGATGGCTGGGCACTCCCGTGAATAGTCGTCCACTATGGCCAATGCCCGGAAGCGCCGACCGGTCATGCAACCGGTGGCGAAGGCAAATCCAGCCAGCATCATTTCCAGCGGGTTTGCCCCTTTTGTTTCCGCTTTTTTACTCATGCGGGAGAGTATTGGCATCTTGCATACCAAGGGCGCTCGCACCTTCACCGCCACCCGCAGAGCTAGGATAAATACTATGATCCCGCCTCCGATGCCTATGTAGCGTTGCCAGGTCTCGAAATCCGCCGATTCACCCAAGCGTTGTGCGGCGAAGCCGATTAACGCCCCGGCGGCGGTGTATACCAGAGTAAGGGCCGAGGCCACAGCTTCTCCGGCCAAAGCCTTCCCAGCCTTAGATTACGGGGAAGGCCCCTTTTTTCAACCCGCTTGTTTCCTAACGCTCGACCTAAATTCATCTCCCGACCGCCTTTCTAACAGAGTAGAGTAGCCCCGGCTCCGGTTCCGGCTCGGTTAAAGTAGGCCCAATTAGATAGAATCAATTAGAAGGGAGAAATACGCCCAGGTGACTCAAGTAATGCAAGTAGATAACCAATGCCACATCAGCCACCAAGATCAAGCCAATTCCAGCGTTGATTGTGGCCAACCTCTTTAAGGAAAGGGCCAGCGTAGGCCTTGCCGGGTACACCGCGATGACCCCGCCGCCCAGCATCGGCGCCCCTCGATAATTCTTCAGGTGCCGATGCATCGCAAAAACCAAGAAAACCATGGCGAACCACGCCAGGGGTTTGACCAAAAACGCGCCGAGATAGGCTTCTCCGTAGGGAAGCTCCAGCATTCCCCCAATGTCGTAGATGCCAGGCGACTTTATGGGAGCGTCGAAAGCGGCGCTGTAGAGCCCGGTGGCGCCCAGCCCAACCAGGCTAGCCAGAACGGCTGGCAGGAAAAAGCGACCGATATTCCTCGGAAGGTTGGGCCAAGCCGAAGGGACTCCAGCCCAAGCCATGAAAAGAATGAGGCCGGTAATCACAAAATAGGTCATGCCGGAAACGGAATGGACAATTCGAACCATGATGTTGACCACGTCGGGCCACCAAGCGAATTGGAAAAAGACCTGGGATTTCCTTACTCTCTCAGCATCGGCCAGCAACGCCGCTTCCTCACCCGGTCCAATGATAGCCGGGCGAATTTGGTCGACGAACTGAGTGAGGCCTTGGCCTTGGCCCAATGCAGCAAAGATGCGAATGGAGACCTCCCAGCTTCCGAAACGCGGGAATTCCACCTCGCCTACGTAGACTCCGGGTTGTTCCTTGATGCCGGTGAGTTGAACGGACGTTATCTCCGGCCCACCTTCCTTGCGTTGAGCGGACAGCATTACCGTGGCTCCGTCGACTTGGTCATTGTCCGCGGCATATACGATGTGGGCCCGGTAGAGCCTCAGCAAGGGTTGTTCCGGGTTTGGAATCAACGAAGTAACGCCAACCGTCGGTTCCTTCCCATGCGCCTCGGCCAGGTCCGGGTTCCGGCCCGGATTAAGGACCATCAGCAACAAAGAAATTATTAGCACAAGAATTGCTAGTCCCAGGTATCGGCATGGCTTGTTTTTGACAATCGCTGGCATGGCGAATCCTCTTAGGGGACGGCAACTATGACCAGAACCAAGCGGTAGACTTTGTCACTGCCGGGAAGCCGGATTTCAAAGACTTGTTCCCAGGCTCCGAACATGATGTATTCCAACTGGAACACATAGTGACCACTGGCGGCGGTGTCGGCCAAACCGGTGTAAGGCCCGTGGGTCATGGACCACATATCGTAGAGAATCAGGACATGAGCGTCGGTAACAGGTTTCGGATCCTTGCCGTCGGTCTTGCTGGTCTCACCGGCCTCCCTGGAGTCACCGGCCTCCTTGGAGTCACCGGCCTCCTTGGAGTCACCGGCCTCCTTGGAGTCACCGGCCTCCTTGGAGTCACCGGCCTCCTTGGAGTCACCGGCCTCCTTGGAGTCACCGGCCTCCTTGGAGTCACCGGCCTCCTTGGAGTCACCGGCCTCACCGGCCTCCTTGAGACCGGTCAGGTCCACCCATGCTGTCAGGGTGTTGGTGGGAAACGGGTCAACAAACACCTCCACCCTCCCTGGAGTCAATAGAAAGGTAGAGGTCCACCCATGCTGTCAGGGTGTTGGTGGGAAACGGGTCAACAAACACCTCCACCTGAAGGCCGTCGCCGAGGTTCACCAATCCTCCATTTCGCACCGGAATACTGGGGCTACCCACGTCTCCCAGTTTTATGCGGAGGCGACTGTCGTCCGACCCGATGCTGGATGGGTCGACGCTAGGCTCATTGAAACCTAACGTGGAGACCTCGACAGGTTTTGCCTTCACTTCCGGCGAGTTGAAAACCCCAACTGCCAGCAATTCTTGGTCCGCATCTTGGCCCTGGACGGTGGCTGAACAAAACAGGATGGCGAGAATTGCCAGGGTAGGAAGGGCCAATCTCGTTAAGGCCTTAATGTTGAAATGAATCTTGATCTTTAAGTGCGTTTTCATTCGGTGGTCCCACTCGGGCCCAGATAGGCCAGATATTCCGCTACAGCCAAGATTTCTTCAGTCTCCAGTAATATGAAGCTCATGGCCTCTACCCGGTCAAGGGCGCCCGCAATCTCGGCGGAGCTTCTGTTAATAATGGCGGGGCCGATGCCCCCTGAGGCGTCGCTCCCGTGGCAATATTGGCAACCCACGCCACCGGCTGTCTTCTGGTAGATTTCTTCGCCCAGGGCTCTTGGATCCGAGCCTGGTCCGGAAGGTGCGGCGCCAGGAGATGCAGCGTTGGTGGGTGGTTCGGTAGGTAGGACGGTGGCTGTTGCGGGAGCTGCCACGGTGGCTACCGGAGCCACGGTCGCAGCCTGCACAGCGGTTCCGGGGGATTCGTCTCCGCCGCAGGCCCCGAGCAGAATCGATGCGCCGACTGCAAGCATTATGAATATTACCGTGGGTCTGGGCGGCAGGCGCAATTTCATGGTTCCTCCCTATTTTTGTCGTTACCTGGTCTTAGTAGAGACCACCAGAGCCACCCGGTGGCCCCACCGTTTCTGCTAACCCTGAGCATTTCAAGAGGTTTACCACCGGCATGCTTGGGATTGCAGATTCTTAACCGAAATGCCGTGCCCTGGGCCTCTCCGGTGTCCCTCAGAACGCCGGAGAGACGCAGGTATGATTTACCGCTGGGCTGTCACAGCCACGATTCTAAGTTTTGCTTCGAATGCTGAGCCGTGCAGGCCACCGTGGTCCGATAGCAGTTCGCCGGTAAAATCGGGGTCATAGCGAACAAAGCTTCCGGAGTGGGTGCTTCCACCTTCGGGCATTGGAATTCGGGCTGTTACTTCTCGGTTGACCATATCCCAAACAACCACCTCGAAGCTGGAGTTGCAGCTCAGCCACATTTCGTTCAATGCCGGGTCCGGGTGCAGCGTGAGGTGGTCGCCTCGTATGCAACCGGTTTCCCAAGCCCCTGGGCTTCCCCAAGAACGGGGCATCCCTATCGGGTCTGCCAAGCCGATGCTGTGGCCCCGGTTGTGGGAACCCTCGCCCTTTTCAATCGCCCACAGCTGAGTGTCGTCCCAATTCAGCCTGATGCCATATGGTCCGCCAACTCCTGCCTGGGTCAGGCCCACCAACTCCCACTCGGGCGGCGGCCCCTCAATGTTGATTTTGGCTATGTTGCTGTGGTGTCCGTTGCTGACGAAGGCATGTTTACCATCGGCTGTAAAGTCCACGTAGATGGGGCTTTCGTCTTCGGTGCCGATATTCCGCACCACGCGCCAAGTGGTTGTATCCACCACCGCTACACCGCCATCGGTCTCCATGCCACTGGGTGGGCGCAATGATACGAAGAGGTACTTTCCGGTGGGATTGGCGAATGCTAGGTATCCTCTACCGGTCAGATCACCATTGTTGAAGCTGCCTACCACTCGGTTGCCGTCCAGCGGGTCTACCACCGCGAACTGGCCACGGAAGGTATATATAGGATCACCCGGTGGTTGCCTTCAGCGTTCACGTAGGCCTTCGCGTGGTGAGGCGCCGTAGGAGTGCCAATGATCTGGTGTAGGTTCAGTGTCCGGCTATTGATAACCAGGAACCGGCCAGTCCCGGTGTCCCCGAAGCCAGTGCTGACGCCGGTCGGCAGGTAAATATATTTTCCGTAAGGGGACACGCCCAACCCATGAGGCTCGAAGTAAGACTCTGCCCCAAGGTCGTAGGACTGATAGGCGAGAATTTCCTTGGTGGTGGCGTCGATGATGGTCACGCCCGGCCGGGTAACATTCTCACTTAGCAGGCCTCCGTAGCCCGGACCTACCGTCGTGAAGAATACATCCGGGTGTGCCGCAGCATCCCAGGCGGCTGGGCCGCTGTCGTCCAAGGTGGCCAGAAGTTTGAAGTCTACTTTTGCTGACCACTTGTTATCCCAGCCCGAAGGCGCTGCGTCGGGAGCGGATTGAGCCTCCATGTTGGCGACCTGGACCACCGTTTCGGCGATGGGAGCAGGCGAAGCAACTACCTGTGGGTATTCAGCGTTGTTCCCGCCGCAAGTGAAGGCCAAGAGCCCCGCAATAGCGGAAATCACGATGAGCGCCAGAAGAGGCTTGCTATAGTTATTGGGTCAATACTCTCGACCTCATATGTTCCCTCCTTCTGTTCCCCCGAAACCCGTCTTTTCGCTTCAGCACCCCCTTTTCTATGGATTTGGCCCAAAGCATTCCCGGTAATGGGCTGCTTCCTGGTGTCCCTCTTGCGATTTCATGCTTTGGCTACCCCACCCCGTTTTATTCGATTTACTTGTCATAGCCTCGGTGGCTGACCCCAGGTAGGCGTGAATGTCGGGATTTGTAAAATAATTCACAATCAAGGCTATCAGCGGGCTGTGAGAGGCATGTGAAAGGTTCGGGCATCCCTGTGAAAAAGCTGTGAAAATTTCGTGAGAATTTGACTTATTAAACAGTGGGTTAGATCCGCCCAGAGGGGAGGGAATCTCAGTAGAGGAGGCTTGTCCCACTACCCCCGATGGGTCGAAGTACGCTGGCGGTGGAATAAATTAGCGCAGTCCGTGGTAGTATCGAAATAGGGAAGGCTATTCGGCAGACATAGTCCCGGAGAGGTGCGTGTTGGATTCTATACCGCTAGGTTTGACCTATGACGACGTTTTGCTGGTGCCCAGATTCTCTACGGTTAAGAGTCGAAAGGACGTAGACTGCAGCAGCATGTTCACCAAACAGATTGCACTAGGAGCGCCGTTCGTAAGCTCGAACATGGATACCGTAACTGAATCGGCGATGGCTATTGCCGCAGCGGAGTTTGGCGGTGTTGGAGTAATTCACCGTTTCTTGACCATCGAAGCTCAGGTTAACGAAGTGACCAAGGTCAAGCGCTCCCAGAGCCGAATAATCGAGGATCCCCACACCATTTCCCCTACAGCCACCCTTGGCGAGGCGCGCCGGATAATCGGCCAAATGCGCATTCACGGCCTGCTGGTGACCGGACCCGACCGTCTTCTGGTGGGGATTTTGACCCATAGAGACGTGCAACTGGGTGGGAATGATAATTTGGTGTCGGAACGCATGACTCCCCGGGACCGGCTCTTGGTCGCAAAGGCGGATGTCGCCCTCGATGATGCGTGGGAATTGCTTTCGGAGCGGCGGCTGGAAAAACTGCCATTGGTTGATAGTCAGGGCCGGCTGGTGGGCCTGATTACGGCTAAGGACCTTTCGAAAGACCGGTCGTTGGCCCGAGCAACCCGCGATGGAAAAGGGCGCTTGCGCGTGGCCGCCGCAGTAGGGGTAGTGGGAGATTTCCAAGAACGCGCCTAGGCTTTGATCGATGCCGACGCCGATGCTCTGGTGTTGGATATTGCCCACGGGGACTCGGTAATGATGATATCGGCGGTTCGTCAGCTAAGGGAACGCTTTGGCGATGTTTCCCTGGTGGGTGGCAATGTGGCTACCGCCGAAGCCGCCGAACGGCTGATAGAAGCCGGGGTTGACGGCCTGAAAGTCGGCGTTGGGCCCGGGGCGATGTGCATCACCAGGCGCGTCGCTGGAGTTGGCGTACCTCAGTTTACTGCTGTAATGCAGGCAGCAGGCGTGGCTAGGAAGCATGGGGTCCCCGTCATTGCCGACGGCGGGATTAGGAAATCAGGAGACGTGGCAAAAGCCATCGCGGCCGGTGCCTCAACTGTAATGCTGGGGACTATGTTGGCTGGCACCGACGAGAGCCCTGGAATCGTGATCTTTCGCAACGGTAGGAAGATGAAAGTTGCGCGGGGTATGGCATCCACGGAAGCATCGGTGGGCCGGAAGCAATTCAGGACGATTCGACATTAGGGTGGGAGGTGCTAGAGGCGGCGGAACGGAAACGGCGGCCGAGGGGATTCAAGTACCGGTGCCGTACCGTGGTTCTGCCACCGAAGTGTTTCAGCATTTGCTGGCTGGGCTGAGGTCGGGCATGAGCTACAGCGATGCTGAAAATATAGAAAGTATGTGGCAGAACGCTCAGTTCATTCGTCAGACGGAAAGTGGTATTCGAGAGGCTGGCGAAGGGTAGCAGCAATTTTCTTGGGGACGGGAAGTATTAATTCCCCCAAATGTGAACTAAAGACCAGGACTATTTCGGTGGCTCGATAATTCCTGCTATCGAGAAGCTAGAGAGATAGCGGAAATCCCCGATCCGGATGGACTGCCGGAACGTGTCCCTGTGTTAGGCAACGAGCAGGCCGAAATTACTTAACGGTCTAGGACCTCTCGTACTCGATTTAGCAGCGCCGAAGGCAGGAATGGCTTTTGTAGAAAGGATGATTCATCCATGGCCGAGGAATCAAGAATCGGAGCATTTTCTGTATATCCCGAAATCATAATGATTTTTATACCCTGATGCGTCTCACCGATATGCCTAGCCAACTCTATCCCAAACATATGAGGCATGATCACATCGGTCAGTAAAAGATCAATCATCTCAGGTTTGCGATCTTGTATCAACCGGAGCGCCTCCTCCCCATTTCCGCCTCGAGCACCTGGTACCCGCTGTCGCGAAGCACCCTTGTGTACAATGTTCTTATCATTGGCTCGTCTTCTGCCAGAAGTATCGTTTCTTTTCCGGCAGGGGTGTCTTTGCGTTCAATCTGAGACGGTGGTGAGGCCTCTAGGGTTGAGCTTGGTAGGAATATTTTGAAAGTGGTTCCAGAGTCGATTTCGCTGTCGACTTCAATGTGGCCGCCGTTTTGCTTTACTATTCCGTAGCAGATGGACAGACCTAGTCCGGTCCCTTTTCCTGTTTCCTTGGTGGTGAAAAATGGGTTGAAGGCTTTGCGTTTGACTTCTTCACTCATGCCTGCGCCATTGTCAGAAACATTTAGCGCAACGTACCCCCCGGGTGGGCAGTTGCACCAGTTGGCTTGAGCTTGGTTGATGTTCAGGTTGCTGGTCTCGATTAATAGCTTCCCACCGGTTGGCAAGGCGTCTCGAGCGTTAACCACGAGGTTCATCAGAACTTGCTCGATTTGATCGGGATCGGACAATATTGGGTCCAGGTCAGCGGCAAGCAAAGTGACAAGCTCCACGTTCGCGTCTATGACACTCCGGAATAGCTTTCCATTGTCCAGGATCAGTTGGTTGAGGTCGAATACCCTTGGCATGCTAACTTGAGGCCGGGAGAATGAGAGGAGCTGAGAAGCAAGTTTTCGCGCGCGCTCGGCAGATTTCAAAACGGCTTCAAAGTCCGAATACACCGGGTCCACCGGGGATATTCCGGCGAGACCTATGGTCGTATAGCCAATTATGGAAGTCAGCAAATTGTTGAACTCGTGGGCCACCCCTCCTGCCAGGATTCCTACGCTTTCCAGCCGGTTGGCTTGGAGAAGTTGAGCTTCCAGAAGATTGCGTTTGATAGCGTAACGTATGGAGCGAACAACTAATGGCGTGTGTACTTGTCCCTTGATGAGATAATCCTGTGCTCCCTTTTGCATTGCCGCCGTGCCAAGTGTCTCAACGTCCAATCCGGTCAGAACTATGGTAGGCACCGTTGGGGCTTGAGCGTGCATTCTCTCGAAGGTATGTAACTCTGAGGAATCGGGAAGCGAGAGGTCTAGCAGAATTACGTCGATTTCATGCTGAGCGACATGCTCGAGCGCTACGTCAAGCCGCTCGGCATAGGCGAGTTCGAAACGTTCGACGACCGCATCTGACAAAGTTTCCTGTATCAGCCTGGCGTCTCCGGGGTTGTCCTCGACCAGCAGGACCTTAATCGGCTTGTCAGGCATAATTATTCCCGCTAACACTTTGTGGCAACTTTACGATGGTAAACCAGAATTCCTCCAACGATTTCACCACCGCATTGAATTCAAGCAGATCTATGGGTTTGGTGATGAAGGCGTTGGCATGTAGATTGTAAGCCGAGAGAATATCCTTTTCTGAACTGGACACGGTAAACACAAGGACAGGAATATCCTTCAGATTTTCATCGGTTTTTATTTCGGCTAGCATTTCTCTGCCATCCTTCTTAGGCATGTTTAAATCAAGAAGTATCAGATCTGGACGAACTGTATTTACATAGTGGCCTTGTCGTCGGAGATAGGCCAAAACCGCCACACCGTCTTCGACAACGGTTATGTTGTTCTTCACTTTGGCGTCTCGGAAGCTCTCCACGGTGAGCCGTGCATCTCCCGGGTTGTCTTCCGCCAGCAAAATTTCAATGGGCTTAATGTTCATGACCGATCCCATTCCCTGATGGCAAGGTAAAATAAAAAGTACTGCCCTTCTGAAGCGTCGACTCTACCCAAATGCGCCCCCTATGCCGCTCGACTACCTTTTTGCAGATTGCCAGCCCTATGCCTGTTCCGGAATATTCAGCTCTGGGATGTAGGCGTTGGAATATCACGAAAATGCGCTCTGCATACTCGGCTTCAATCCCAATGCCGTCGTCCTTAAAAGAGAAGAGCCACTCGCTCCCGCAGTCCACGGCAGAAACGTATTAATCGTTTCATAGGATTTTCCTTGAGTCGTAACCCTTGAATACGCCAACAAGTCGTTGATTTGGGTCTGCATTCTTCTTGCCCCATCTACCGCATACTCAATGAACTCATTGGCATCGGAGTCGAGCTTATCTTTGTAGCGTCGCGCTAATAGCTGGGTGTAACTGGACACCATGCGGAGAGGTTCTTGTAGATCGTGGGAAGCAACACGAGCGAATTGCTCCAGCTCTTCATTGCTGCGTTCAAGGTTTGCTGCGACCACCCTCAGTTCCTGCTCGACCAGTTTGCGTTCGGAGATGTCAGTTATGACCGTGGTAAGCCCTACGACCCGTCCATTTTTCCGGCGGTAATTCCAATTCACTTGAACTTCTATCAGTTTTCGCGACTTGGTAAGTAACTGCGTATAGTAAGTGGTGGGAGTGGGTTGTTCATCGATCAAATGCCTAAAAAAACCGCAGCTTGATCTCGATCATCCTCCTTTGCTATAAATTCTCTAAAGCATTTCCCAATCAATTCCGCCGCCGTATAGCCGATTTGATTATAGTGGGCGGAATTGGCGAACAGTATGGTCTGAGAGGCATCTACCTCCAGTACCCCGTTGGGAATTGTTTCGACGAGATCACGAAATCGCTCTTTCTCGGCTAGGATTGATTTTTCCGCAAGCAGCCTTTCCTGTACTTCATTTCCGAGTTTTGAGTTGGTTCGGAAAAGGGTTAGCGCTATCACGCTGAAGATGGCGGTAGCCACCAGCGTCCCGAAGACGATCGCAGTCTTTGTTTTTGTTGCGGTCGCCGCAGTTGCCGCAGCACGTTGCTCCAGCAATTGACGCTCCTCTAATTCCATCTCGGCTATTACCACACGTAGGTCATCCATGATGCGCTTTCCAGAATCCGTTAGAACTAGGTCCCGGGCGCTATCGAACCCAACGTCCCTCCGTAAGGCGATTGTCTGACCCAGTTCGTCCAATTTGCTCTGAATAAGTGGGTCCAAGACATCGAGGCGCTCTTGTTGTGAAAGGTTGTCAGAGGTCAAGTCCCGGACTTCCGAAGAAGCAATCACGACTCCTTCAATGCCGGCGTTATAGGGCTCAAGGTAGCGTGGCGCCCCGGTTATCACGAAGCCCCGTTGCCCGGTTTCGGCGTCCTTCAACTGGGATACGATATGTTCAAGGTGTTGAATTACCTCATGAGTGTGGCTGACCATCTCAGCGTCACCCACGAGGGTCGCTGTACTGGACCACGAGAAGATTCCCGTGCCAATTATCAATAGCAGCGCCACGGCAAATGCTGCCGACAGCTTGATTTTGGTGCTTAATTTCATATCGGGCGAATGCAAATAATTTGGATGAAACGGTGTATGAATAGTGCTTTTCTGAGCCGGATTGATGCCGGTTCGCTGCCCTCATCTAGCGGAAGCGATATCGAAGCAGAACGAGAAATTGGCCTAATAGATAACGTAGAAAGAACGAACACCTTTTTATTGATTAGAGATAGGCTACCAATAAATGAAGTTCACAAGCGCCTATTCAGCCATCATTCGCAGTCCTGAAGGTCAAGTATTTCTCGGATGCGGACTGCAAGATCGTCAGGGGTATAGGGTTTTTGCAAGAATGAGGCACGTGAGTCCTCAAGGCCATCACTGAACACCGTCTCATTGGTGTGACCAGAGGTAAACAAAACGGGGATTGTCGGTCTAATTTCTCGAAGCGTGCTCCAAAGCTCTAGCCCGCCAATCTTGGGCATAGTGACATCCGTAACCAGGATATCAATGTGCTGATCGCGGCATTCCTCGCTCACCCTCAATGCTTCTAATCCGTTCATGGCCTCGATCACGTTGTAGCCATAATTACTGAGACCTAAGTGCGCCATCTTCCTCACAAGCGCCTCGTCTTCAACTAGCAACACTGTTTCGGTACCGATCTTGTTACTCTTGTCGGCCTCTGGTGGTTGCGCTATGTTCACCAGGTTGTCGAGTTGCTCCGGGTCTTCTTGGGATAAAGGTAGGTACACATTGAACCTGGTCCCTTTATCTCGACTCGAGACGACTTCGATATCGCCACCTGCCCCCCGCACAATTCCATAGCAGGTAGAAAGGCCCAATCCCGTGCCTTTGCCTACTTCCTTGGTTGTGAAAAATGGCTCAAAAATCCGTGATTTCTCAGCTTCCTTAATTCCTGACCCGTTATCGGACACTGAGAGGATCACGTAACAACCGGGCTCAACATCAATGCCCCGATTGTGTGTGGATTCCTCAATGGCTATGGTCGAAGTCTCAATTACCAGTTTGCCCCCCTGGGCATGGCGTCCCTGCCATTGGACATTAGGTTAATTAGCACTTGTTCAACTTGGGTTGGGTCGCATAAGGTCATTGGGTTACTAAGATCGAGGAATACAACTAATTCGATGTTGGCGCCCAGAAGCTGGCATAGAATACCATGGGTTTCAAGAATAAGCTGATTTATGCTTATTTTTTGGGCTTTGCTTGAGTCATTCTTGGCGAAAACCAGTAGCTGCTTAACAATGCTCGCAGCATGGTCAGCCGCAAGGTTAGAAGATTCGAGGTACTCGCTCACCGGGTGTCCGGGCCCCAGAGCCTGCAGCCCCAAGTTGTTGTAGCCCATCACTGCAGTAAGGAGATTGTTGAAATCGTGGGCAATACCGCTTGCCAGTTGACCTACAAACTGCATTTTCTGAGCTTGGCCCAACTTCCTTTCCAAGGTTGTTCTTTCAGAAATGTCGTTGATGACTACCATCAGCTGTTTGCCTTGTGGTGTTTCGGCACTACTCAAGCCGAGCTCGAGGGGAATTAAACTGCCGTTCTTGCGCTGTCCCATTAGAATTCCGTTTCCCATTGGCCTGGGGCACGGATTTTCAGTATATTCGGTGCTAGATGATACATGTTTTGCCCTGAGACCAGCGGGCACAAAGTGTTCGACGGGCAGGCCCAACATATCCGCCTTCGTATACCCAAACAACTTCTCCACTTGGGTGTTGGCCCGTATGATTCGACCCGCTTCATCGCAAATCAAGATTCCTTGAGATGCTGCTTCAAATAAGGCGGTGCTACTTGTTTCTAAATCCTTCAGGTCTTGTAACGAGGTCACCAGGTCTTGTTCGGCATGTTCCAGCGCATTTCGAGAAGCCATTAGCGTATCACTTAGCGGCATGTTGGCAATCATGCCTGCAATGTAACTGCCGACGGCTTGGATAAACATGAAATCATCTTGCGAGAACGCGCTCTCAATGGTGGAAGATACCAGGAAAGTACCGATAGCGTGATCTTGAGCTATTAGAGGAATTCCAATAAAGCACTTGATGCCCACGCGAGCTTGCTCGACCAGCCCTCGATAGCGTGTTACCAAGTCGTCAAAGTCATGACCTTGGATCAGTACCGGCGTTCTGTCCTCCAACAACTGCTCGGCAATCGTACCGGAAAGATCAAGCACGGCACCTCTTTTTGTGCCCGGTACGTCGATCCCATAGGTATATCTTACGAGGCCGATTTCTGGCGATTCCTCCATGATAATCACTGTGCAACGTTCGATGTTGACAATTTCTTCGGTGAGGCGGACCGCAAAAGCCTCAAATGCCTCTTCCACCTTGACCGAAGATGCGAAAATATGTCCGATTTCTACCAGGCAATTGGCCTGTGTGGACAGCCGGTCGGTTGAGGCGCTGGATTGGGCATTGTTTTGACCGAAGCGGGGACCATGTGATTGCCCTAGCTTGGGTCCGCTAGATGCAGAACTTGCGGTTGACGTTTTGAGGTCGGGCTTGGTGTATCTCATGATCCAAGATGCTCCTTAATGCCCCAATAGATTCCAGGCAGCCACCAACCGAATTGGATTGCATGTTAGCCTGCCCCGGTACTCGTACTGCCTCACACCCACACCGAGTCAGGCCGAAACTAGGTTTTGCCCATATCTGAAAGCGGTTCTATACGGGGTGTTTTGGGTTTAAGGATTGACCTCATCTCCAACCGCAGGGACTCTGCCATTTTCGCAAGCCTTGCGGAAGACATTGCGACAGCTAGAGATGAGGTTTTTCCCATCTGGTCTCTTATTTCCTCGACGGAACTCAGGATCCCCCCCAGGGAAATCCCGAGTTCTCCGTCGGCTATCTGACCGCCTTCCGCCACAGCCTGCTTGAATCCCTCCATAATTTCTTGTAGCTGTGTCAGCAGACGGGTCATTTCCACTGTCACGAAAGACGATATCTGCGCCAATTGCTCCGCATCACTACCATTTGAAAGAAAACCGGTTGATGGAAAATCAGGGGCTGCCATGGGAGCGATTGGTAGTTGCGTTTCATGGGAAATTGCCCACGCATCGAAGCCATTGTCTTCATTCAATTCTGCGATCCTCCTCACGGTTGTCTTGCGATCCAAGGCCCTCCTATGTGGGCAATCTCGTAAATTGATACCGGTGGGTTTATGTCCGTCCTGCGACCGGTGAGTGATTAAGCCGTCACTTTGTCACCATTGGTGAAGCTAGCTGCCGCTTCCCGCAACTCTTGGACCATGCCGTCAAGCGATAGACTAGACGCCACTACTTCTTGGACTTGAGCCGTCATTTGCTCAGAGCTAGCAGACATCTCCTCAATGGATGCGCCGTTTTCAGTGGTTACTGCCGAAACGCTCTCCACCGATTGGGAGACCTCGCTGCTGTTGGCCGCCATTTGCTCTGCTGCTGCCGAGTTCTGCTCGACTACCATGCTGACATTGTCAATGGTCTGGACCATCTCGTTGCTTGAGGCGCTCACCTGCTCGGCAGCTGCGGAAATTTGCTCAATTTGCCCGGTAACGGCCGCCACAGATTCGGCTATCTGGTCCAAGGCCTTGCCCGCTTCCCCAGCGAGGCGAATGCCTTCGATCACTTCCTTGGAACCTTCCTCGGCCGCTTTTACCGACTCGGCGACACTCTTTTGTATTGAATCTATAAGGCCGGCGATTTCCTTGGTCGCGTCAGTGACTCTTTCGGCCAGCTTTCTAACCTCGTCGGCCACTACGGCAAAACCGCGGCCCTGCTCGCCAGCTCGGGCGGCTTCAATCGCAGCATTAAGAGCGAGTAGGTTGGTCTGGGCTGCTATGTCATCGATGACTGTGACTATCTTGCCAATCTCGACCGATTGCTCGCCCAATTCGGTAATTTTGACCGATACGCTGTCCACGGCGCCTTTAATCCGGTCCATCCCTTCCACGGTATCGCTAACCGTTGCCTGCCCGCTCTGTGCGGCTTCCGCTGCTTGTTTCGAGCCGTCGCTAGCCGCTTGGGAGCTGGTAGCAACTTCATCGGTGGCAGTGGACACTTGCTTGATGATCCCGGACGCTTGTTCCACCGCCGCAGCTTGTTGCTGGCTTCCAGCTGTTACTCCTTCAATGGCGCTCGAGAGTTGGGTCATGCCATTGCTGATTTGCTCGGTGCGCTGCAGCTGCGTTTGTGACCCTAAGGCGACTTGCTGGCTGGTTGCGGCGATACCTTGGGCTGCTTGCCCGGCCTCCGACGCCGTTTTAGACAATTGGTCGCTGGCCTCGGCTATGCGGTCCGTCGTGCCGCCAATTTGCTCTGCTACCCGGTCCATGACTGCCTGAAGTTGATCGGTCAGACCGCCAACGTAGGTATCCATGATTAGCGACTGGTCGAACACCAACAGTTTGTTGATCGCTCCAACAGCCTGCTCGCCGGTTTCCTCTTCCCCTTCGAACTGGCTGCGCACCATCGGGTAGAGGATGGCGTAATAGAACTAGTACGAGGCAATGTACCATTCTGGAGTGATGTTGATTCGGACGTGAGTTTTGCCAATCGATACTCTCGAAGCAACATAGTTCAGGTTTGGGTATCCCTTGAATAGGTCCAGCGCATAACCAGCCTGGGCCTGTTCCAATGCGTCTTGTGATGAGTTGTTTCCCTTTACTATCGCCGCGAAATCCGGATTAGAAAACTGCTGGTTGTAGAATTCCCGAGCAAAATCCTTTAGAGAGGTTTCGGCCCACGGTCTGAGCGATTCCAGCAAGCGGGCGTCGGCCTCGGTGAACCTCAAGTGATCCAAGCGTTTCCGCAATTCTGATTCAGTCATGGTTGTTGTCGTCGCTGTGGTCATGTCGATAATCTCCAATTATTTAAGTATTTTCTGTGCCGTTCGCTGGTCTGGAAGGCGAACAACCGCACTGTGAGTTGTGAGCTTTAGCACACCACGCATAGCCGGTTGGCGGCGCTAATTCCGAGCCCATCATTGGGCTAGCGGCGCCTATTTACTATCAGTACGCCCAGACCGCATTAACAGTGCCCTGCGAGATAGGTGCTTCCCCCTGATAGTACTATGATTAAGTTCTCTACCAGTGCGTTAAGGCCTTAACAGTATGGTTAATGCGTACTGTAAATGGTACATATACTTGTTTATAGGGTGTCAGCACCCTGCGGCCCGAAGTGCAAGGGAATCACAACTGGTTGAATGTGCATGTGTGTGAGTTACGTAATCCGTACAAAATACACTTGGTATAGCCTGGGGTAAAGATTTGCGCTGAGGTGGTTGGGAAGGGCAATGCGAACACAATTTGACAAAGAACTTAACTTTGCAATGCTCGAGGTGGTCACTGGGATGGGGGGTTAGAAAACTCTGGATCAAGTTTGGTTCGGCCCGGTGGAGTACTCTCTAAAAAACGTGATTTGAATAGGTTCCATTGAGACCTTCTTGTACCCTTCGACTGTGTCACTACATATGCTTGTCCGCAGTGGGCCTTTCCTCTGCCATAGCAGCTAGCTCAAGACAAGAAGTTGTTTATCTCACAGGATTCTCACAAAAACCTTCGTTGAGACCCACATTGGAGCCCTAAGGTGAGTACACCCTAGGAAAACAACACACAATCAACGGGCAGACACAGAGTTGACAAGGACAGACAGAACGCAAGACGAGGTAAGACTAATTAACAATTTGCGCTGGAAGGAATTTGTGAGTGTAATAGAGGTTTTATATTCAGCAAATCGAATCCAGAGTTTAGCGAGTTGATATACCGTGGTCATGAGCTAATGATGCAGGATTGGCGTTAACGAGTACGTCAAATTCGTACTTTTGCATAGTACCGATCTCTAATAGGATTCATCTAATGATAATGGATTAAGACCGGGGACCTACCGGCATTTCGGGCCGTCTCTTAGAAAATAGATCACCTTTCACCGATTGGGTTGGGTGGCCCCACAACATTAGGACGACGCACACAAGACGTGCCCTAAATTGGTTTCAACCCCTAAATCTTTCAAGGTGTTAAGCCGCCATTCTGGTTATTTAGAGAAAGCGATTCGGATGGGGTGCTTCGGAACATTTTGCCTTGAAGGTCACAAAAGGTTCATAGATAGGTGGAATGCGGGCCGCGCACACACAGCATGGCTCTATGGTAATTGAGCGCTTCCACCTGGTGAACAAACAGCACACCGGATTTGGATATTTATGAAAGACTCCTTTGGCCCTGATAGCTTGCGCCAGGTATCGCTACGATGATTTTCAGTGCATCTAACCTAATATTCAGAAGAATTGAAATTGGGGTTCAATGTGACTAGTCGGGTTTCCACAACAGCCGCAAGGCAGTCCGCCCGTCAGTTGGGCTCATATTTGCGCTCCCTGAGAAGACGTCGGGGATTGACCCAATCCCAGGCAGGGGAAGTCGTAGGGGTAGACGCAGTTACTGTCAGACGCTGGGAACTGGGTCATTTCTCTCCCTCACCGGAAAACTTGGAGAGAGTAGCCGCAGTTTATGGAGTGTCGGTGGCTGCCCTGGTTCAATCCGCGTCTCCGGTCAACCACGAAGCCATTGTCGTGAATGTCCCTTTAAAGGGTTACCTTGAGGCTGGATTACACCGGGATTCCTACGAAGTCGACTTGGGCGAGATGCCGTTTCCTCGACCTTTTCTGGAGGATTATCCCAGGGCATTTTCATTGATTGCCAGTGGGGATTCTCTGGTAGCCGATGGTATCCACAGCGGCGATATCTTGCTGGTGGATCCAGACCGTGAAGCTAGAGTGGGCACCTTGTGTGTTGTGAGGATCGACGGGCCTCTGTGCGCCGCAACATTCTTGAGCCACGCCGTGCTTAGGCTCAGAACGCCCAGTGGCCGTAGTGAAGACCTGGACGCTTCGTCATTGGACATAATTGGAAACGTGGTCTGGCACATGAGAAAGATGTAAAACAAACCGGATACTGGCGTCGCTTCTGCCGGTTCCAACAATGTTCAGCAGCAGCCCGATGATGTCCGGCTAGAATTACCTAGATATTGCCGAGACCACACGCGTCGAATGGATCAATGAACCCCCTGACGAGAATGGTACAAGTGATGGACCGAGGCCGGCATCCGGTTAAAAAGGCAGTGTGGTGAAAAGAATAAGGCTCTGAGCACCGGTTTTACCGGGAGTCAGAGCCTTATTCTTTTGGGTCCCAGTGTCCCTGGGTTAGGTTTCAGAGGTTCCAGCTCCGTTTACCTAGTTTTACTACTTCACGTGGGGCGCCACCATGGCGATGAAGTTGGCGGCCGTGCTTATGCCGTGGTGGTGGGGAAGCTTAATCATCGGGTCATTATATTTTGGATGCTTCGCCACGTAGTCTCTGACCTGCTCCACGGTGACTTTGTATTTTTCGAGCACGTCTTTGACCTCTTGACGGGCTTTTATCTTAGCTTCGTAAAGCTTCATTTGGGTGCGGCTCCTGACGTTCACTTCGCCGTCGCCGGAAGTCTCAATGGGTAGGTAAATTGCGTCCTTGTAGTCTGCCACAACCTTGCTCTGGACCCCATCGCTCATGGTGCTGGGCATGCAGCCGAAGGGTTTGAGGGAGATCACCATTTGGGCGTGCTTGTCCTTGGTGGCCATGATGTTTTTGGCGACCTCCAAGTGGCCCTCTCCTCCCTTCAGATGGCTATCGTAATAGCTGCTGGCGTACTCGGCGAGCTTCTTCTGATTGGGCAGGGACTCGCTCTTGAAGCCCAAGCCCCAGCGGTAGAAGTTGTAATACATCCGGAAAGCGAATTGCACCAGTTTGACTTTGCGAATGAAAGTTTTGCGGGTCTTGTCGATAACTAGATGATCCTCAGCGTTCTTCCGGGCTGCCCAGATCAGGTACTCGATCCAAGTCCCGATGGGCTCGACCAAAACTTCGGCGCCTTCAGACTCCAACCAACTGAACATGTGGTAGTTACCGTCGCCCTCGGTCGTCTGGGCCCAAAACTCGCCGGTTATCTTAACCTTGGGCTTGACGCGGGTGTAGTCTACCTTGATCCCCTTGTACATCTTCCGGACCCGCCGCAGCCCCCGCCAGACGGATGTTTTCTCTCTTAGGCAGTCGCCCATAATCTGTTTGGCTTCGTCGGTCACTCGGTCCGTCTCGCCCTCTACGACTTCGTAGGGACGGATTTGGTAGCCGAGGTCGTTGATCATGTCGCCGACCATTATGCCTTTAATTAACGTCAGGCCGAATTTAGCGTTGAGTTCAAGCGCGGAATCTCCGTTGTCCTGGTTCAGCCCACCCGACTGCTTGAACAGCATTACGCGGAATTCATCGAATCCAGCGTCCCTGAGGGCTTTGCGGTACTCGGCTTCGTACATCCCGAAGCGGCAAGGGCCACAAGCACCGGCGGTTACAAAAACATACCGCTCTTCAATCTCTGTCTCACCTTGGTCCCTTAGCTCTTTTAAGTACTTGACCAGATTCCCAACGGTATAGTAGGTCGGGTTGCACTGGCCCCGGTTGCCGTACTCTTTCCCGGTGGAAAGCGAATCGTTGTCGGGGCAGGGCAGCAGACGTATGTTATAACCCAATCCTGTCATGCCCTCTTTGACCAGTTCATCATGGGCGGCGGTCATCCCGCCGAATAGGATTGTTACCGAGTCTTTCTGGTCTTTGGTCCACGGGCGTTCAAATGGCTTCTCATAATGGTCCACGTCTATTGTTTCGAGGTCCATCTCCTTCCGGAGCTTTGCTTCGTATTCGTCTACTTTGGTGTTGATATCTTGCGTGACCAGCAAATTAACTTTGGTATCGGTATTTTGTTTGTCGAGTAGATTAACCAAGATCACTCCTCCAGAGAATGATGAATTTATTTAGTAAGTCGGCTTTTCTTAGTAGGCTGTTACTAATCTGCCTCTACGGGTGTCTTTTCTTCGGTTTTATCTTTGAGAGGCACGGTGAAGTTCCCTAACTTGATGAATTGACCCACGTTGAGGTCTTCTTCATCTTCCAGCCCCATGATCGCTTCGCCTTCGTTGGTGAATGCTTTGACGTTGTAGTCCTTTGTTGGGATACCGCAACTGGCTGAGCCGCTCCCAAATTCTTCATCCACCACAACATCGGCGGTATTTGCTTGTCGAATCTGGTCGTAGGCTGAATTGTCAAATGAAGCAACGCTGCCTTGGGCTTTAGCGTTATCCCCGTTGACCCGCATCACGTTTACGTTAGCGGGTTGCTCTGCGCCGTCAATCCTGATGCTGGAGTCTCCGTTGCCGTTCTGGGCCGTTGCCGTGGCGCCCAACTCCAAGGTGACCGGCGCCCACTCGTCGTGCCCGTGCCCAGTGCCCATCTCTCCATCCGAGGCCAATCCTTTATGGCCGCTGGGGCGAGAGTCGTTGCCGCTAATATTTATGCGGCCCGCCATTTCCAGCTTATCGTTGGCCCGTATTAGGCCTTTCTTGTAGGTTTGAACCATGTACTGCAACTCTTTCTCGGAGTTGGCTTGGCGCGACAGATGTTCCTGGTAACGCTGTAGGAAGTAGTCTATGGTCTCAACTCTGATTTTGATGGACCCGGAAGGCTTACTTTCATCAATATCGAAAAAAGTGAAGTAAGGTGTGTTCGACGCCTCAATGATTCTCTCTATGGTGTTGTAGTTGGGGGCATCGTGTCCGCATTTGAAACTGGACAGATCGATGGCGACCAGATTGGGGTGACGGGCTACGTACTTTGCGGCCCAAATTTTCTTGCTTGAGTTCTCGCTGTAGGCGTTTTTCCAGACGTCGGTAATATCCATGGCGTGGGTAATGATCCCCGCCTCAACCTCTTTACCGAACAATCGGTCCAAAATATCTTCATCCTGTGGCAGCGAATCGATGCTGAATATGGGATAGCCCTTTTTCTGGATCTCTTCCATTATTTCGTGGTTCAGGCCCGGGTCGTTGTGGTATGGCCGGGCAAGCATGACCACGCCCAACTTCCCTTCCGTTTCCAGACGGTCCAGCACCTGCCTGGCTTCGCTGCGCATCGACGCGAAGTAGTTGCGCCACGCCTTATACGCTATGTCCAAGGCTTCTAGGTTCTCGTCCCAGGTGACTTGGAGCAATTCATTCATGCATTTCCACATGTCGTATTCGAACATGGGCCAGTCGGTCGGGTCGAAGGAGGGGCTGAGGTATCGAACGCCGTTCTCGGTGAAGGTGTTCCCTTCCTTGGTGAAAGCCGCCTTGACCACCTCTGGTGAAATGGCCACGGTAGGACAAGCAGCGCTGTCCTCTATGTTGACCAGCTCGGATATCAGTTTGTTGATGATTGGGTAAAAGATGACATCCGGCTTATTTTTTTTCTGGTCGAATATCAAATTATGGACGTGGGCGATGGCCACCTTGCTGGGGAAGCATTGGTCAATGGAACCCCTGCGGGAGCCTTTGTACCACATCTGCGGGTCGGTGTAATCGGAGTAGATAATGTTCTGAGCGCCGACGCCCACTGCCTCGAAATAGGTCTGGAAGAAAGGGGCCAAAGAGTACATGTTCAGGACGCGGGGTATCCCGATCTTGATGTCCCGACGCATTACCCGTACTTCTTGTGATATCGGTTCGAGTTTCACTTTCTCAGTCGATTCTTGTTTTGCCGGTTGCTTTCGGAACCTGGCGAATACACCGCTTCGCTCCTGCTTTACCGGCTCCGCTGCTTCTTCAATCTTGCGCAAACTGGTGACCTTGGTTGCGTCGGTGGTACGGAAAGCCTTGACCGACGCTTTCTCCACGAAGTTGGGGTTGGCTTTCATGATCTCATCAAGGCGGGCCTTGATCTCCTTCATGTCGTCCATGGTTTCTACGGTGCCTTTTTCGCAGGTAGCGATGATAAAGCGCCGATTGTCTCCGGATGGAGTCTCGGTGTCGATGAATGTGCGCAGGCAGTTGTTCTTGCAGAAATTACACCGGGTGGATTCCTCCCTGGTGGTGGTGAACTGAAGATTTTCGGCGGATTTCAAACCAATGAAGGTGGAGTCTTTTTCCGCGGCCACGCGAATCGCTTCAAGAGCTGCGCCAATAGCGCCGCTCTCGCCGCAAAACTCGTGAACACGGATCTTCGCGTTGGGCACCTTGGACATGATGAAATCGTATTGCGATTTCACAGCTGCCAGGTTGTGTTGAGTCCCGCCTTGCAGTACGAAATTGGTGCCGAATTTGCTCAGGTTTGGCTCGGCGACCACGTAGAGCCAGATATTTTTAGGCAGAACTTTGGCCAAGCCGGCCATGATCTCTTTCTTTTCCCAGCCAAGCTGCTGGAAGTTGACGATGTCGGTCTCCATAAATACAGCGCATCCGTAGCCGAAGACCGGCAAACGCTCCGCTTCAAAAGCGACGTCGGCGAACTCTTGCACCGAGTAGCCGAACTTGGCAGCGGTGCTTTGGAGGAAGTAGCCGTTTCCAGCCGAGCACTGTGTATTTAATTTGAAATCTTTAACTTTCCCATCATTGAGGACGATAACTTTGATGTCTTGCCCGCCCACGTCGACGATTACGTCTACGTCGTCGTAAAAATGTATTGCGGACTTTGTGTGGGCGACGGTTTCCACTATTGCCACATCTGCGCCCAGGGTCTCTTTGAGCATGTCTTTGGCATAGCCAGTGGTGGCTACTCCCTTAACAGTTAGTGTGGCTCCTTGGTTTTCGACGTATTCCCGCAAGTCGGTGAGGATGTCCTTGGCGTCTTCCAACGGGTTGCCTTTGGATAGTTGATATGCGGTGGCCAACAGGACGCCATACCGGTCCATGAGCACGGCCTTAGTGGAGGTTGAACCGCCGTCCATTCCGATAAAAGCTTCCACCTCTTCGCCGGGGGAGAATTTCTTGGGTTCCCAAGTTGATTTGGCGAAAACCTTCTTGAACGCTTCCAGTTCTTCAGGGGTTTTGGCCAGGCCGATATCCCCAGACTGCTCTCTCATCTGGGTGCGGCCAACTTCCATGAAGGCTTCCAGTTCCTCGGTGCCTTTGAAAACGCCGATATGGGCGTCCTCTTGCTTGCCGTAAAGCACCGAGCCTATGGCTGCGTAGTATTGAGCGTTCTCGGGCACTATGATGAGGTCTTCCGGTGGTATACCTTCGGGAAGAGGAGTGTTGCGCTCGGCCCAAATTTTGGGAATGTTGTGCTTCCAGCAATCGCGCATGCCTGGAATGTAGCAGTTCGGTCCGCCCAGCAGTAAAACGGTCGGCCGCAGGGTGTTGCCGCGGGTTAGCACGCTCAAGTTTTGCTGAATGATAGATTCAAACAACGAAGCCATGAGTTGTTCCGCAGGCACGCCCTGCTTCTGCAACCCGTTAATGTCGGTTTCGGCGAAGACACCGCACTTGCCGGCCACCGGGTGGAGCTTAACGTCGAAATATTCCAGGGTTTGGAGTTGCTCACCGGTCAGTTGTAGCTTGGAGTTAATCTTGTCGATTACAGCCCCGGTGCCGCCAGCACACTTGTCGTTCATGCTGGGGACTTTGCGCTTATTTCCCGTCTCCTGGTCGGTGAACCAGATGATAATTTTGGCATCCTGACCGCCCAACTCGATAACCGAGCCAGCGTCGGGGTATAGCTTTTCGACTGCCAGGGAAACTGCGTTGACCTCTTGCACGAATTTGGCGCCGATGAACCCCCGGAGCATGTTCCCGCCGCTTCCCGTAATGAAAATGCGGACGTTCTCTTTGGGCAGCGGGAAAGCCGCCAGAATGTCCTGGAGAAACTGGTAGACCATTTCAGGTTGACGGGTTTCGTGGCGTTTGTAGTCCTTCCACAAAATTTCGTCGGTATCCGGGTCCATGACTACGGCTTTAACGGTAGTGGAACCCACGTCAAGTCCCACCATTATGTTGGTTGCCGTGTTAGCCGGTACGTCGGGGGTTACGGAGTCGCCATTTTGTGCCAAGATTTCGGGTTGGGTTTCCTGATTTATACTCAAGGTTAAACACCTCTATGTCGTTTGTTGCTACTAGTCTTACTATTCCCGCTCCATGGTAAAGTCAGCCCGAGGCAATTTAGCCGGTTTATTCCATATTGTCAGAGTGCGGACCTGGATAATGAATTCTGTGGCTGCACGAGAATCCCACCCATGGCAAACTCCAACAACTGGCTAACCAAATCTGGAGTTGACGGCCTGGGTGCTTTGGAGGATGTAAGCTGGAAAATAACTTCTTTGACCGCGCCGATAATCGAATAGGACACGATCCGCGTGTCGCAGGGCCGCACCAAGTTCATGGCTATGCCCAGGTTAAGGGAGCGCTGTATCATACCGGCTGCTTGGCTGTAGAAGTCCTCCAGTCGACCTACCATCGTGCGGTCCAAGGCACCTGTGTTATGCATCAATATTCGGGTCAGGTCTCCTTCCTTTAGGACTAGGTTTAATACGCGAGTCAGGTTTTCTTGAATCTGGCTTAAAGGAGTCGGTGAACCTGCAGAGATGGATATGGGCTTGATCGATTCGTGCAAATCCTGAAGAAAGGACTCAAGGATGCTTTCAAAAAGATGGAGTTTTGAGTCGAAATACTGATAGAAAGTACTTCTAGCAATCCCAGCTTGTCTGACAATCTCGGAAATGCTGGTCTCATGATATCCTTTTTGAGCGAAAGCCAACTTGGCGCTATCGACCAACCGGTGCTTTCTGAGGTCGCGGGCCTCAATATTCATCTATCCGTCACCTGACGAAATTCACTGCAAATTTCACCTCGTACTGTCTGTTCAGAGCGCCTGGAATGTCAAGACAATTCGAATACAATTGACCGAATATTTTGGTACTTCAGGCGGATCGAATCGCCCCATAAATGCTAACGCCGAAAACCGTGGCGCAAAGCCATCAAGAAGGCTGATGAAGACAACGAGGCAAATTCGGCGCTATTTTGCGGAATGGTTCTCCTGATTCAATGCCGGATAAATTCAACGGCGGAAAAATCCAACGCCGGAAAAAAAGTCAGCGGCCAGTCAGCGGCCAGTCAGCGGCCAGTCAGCGGCCAGTCAGCGGCCAGTCAGCGGCCAGTCAGCGGCCAGTCAGAGGAAGCCAAATTTGGCGGGGGAAGTTATATCTTGGGCAAATATATTAGGCCCCACCGTCAACAGCCAGAACGGTGGGGCCTATCAATGAGGCATCTCGTGCTCGGGCGGCCTCGGGAGGAGAGGGGCTGGCGAGCGATGCCTCAGTGCTGTTTATTTTGACGCTGCTACTACGAGATTAAGGGCAGTATTAAAGGTAAGTCTGATTAAGGATCAGCTTGCGTCGGCAATCTTGTGGCCTGATGTAACAATAATCTACCTGGGTAGACTGGGTAAGATTCACCCTAATCATTTTCGCTGATGCGTTTGCATCATGTGATCGGTCGGGCAAAGCAATCAGGGTCTATCACCGGAACTTGGGCATAAGAGCGCAAGGCACGTACTACAAGAGGCAGGCACGTACTACAAGGCACGTCTGACAAGGATCACGTACGGTGGGGCTCGGGCAAGGCACGGAACTCAAGGGAGGACAAGGCACGTACTCAGTGCACGTACTACAAGGCACGCTACAAGGCGTACTACAAGGACGTACTACAGGGCACGTACTACAAGGTACGTACTGATTAAGGATCAGCTTACGTCGGCAACTCTTGTGGCCTGATGTAACAATAATCTACCTGGGTACTACTGGGTAAGGATTCACCGTAATCAATTTTCGCTGATGCGTTTGCAATCATGTGATCGGTCGGGCAAAGCAACTCAGGGTCTATCACCGGAACTTGGGCATAAGAGCTACAAGGCACGTACTACAAGGCACGTACTATCGGTACCTAACTGACGCCACCCACTTAACGGCACCCAGTTCAAAAATTACCACTGGCCTATAACCTCAGGACCGTGGGGGCACAGCCAAATCCTGACATCATATCTGCGGCTTCTCTGGCTAACTGTTCAATTTCGTCGCTACGGAACAGGTGGCCGGTGCAACGACAGTCCGAGGAGCCGAAACGAGGGAAGACTTGGAAGGTGAGTCCGAGGGACTGGGCTAGAGGGCATTCCAAGGCATCTGTGGTGTGTCCAATGACTGCTGCCAGTGGCTGGCCTTTTGGCAAAATGTAATCCAGGTGCCACCTCGCGCGCAGGTGGGGTCGCAGGCCCGGAAGGAAAATCCAATATCCCGAGTTTCCCCACCGCCGTTACCGTGTCTTCTTTCAACGAGAATAGCAATACGTAAATACCGGGGAGCCGACATTCTGCGAGCTCCCCGGTAGAGTCCATGAACAATTCGCCGTTAACACTCAGTGCTTCCGAATCGTCCCGGAATGAGCCTGTTGATACGGGCATTGCCACGTCCATCCCGTTTCAAAATTACCTATGTGGATATATGGTTACGGGTTTGTAATTACTGCGGTGGTCGCACTATCACGGGCACCACGTGGATAGCGTTGTTGGCGAACCCGCGGAAGTTCCACTCGAATTGAGTTGGTTGGGAATCGCCTTTTACATCGGTCGCCCTAGCCCGAATCAAATAATTTCCTGGTTTATTGGCATCCCAGGCGTAAGTCCACTGTTGCCAAGCGTAGGGAGATGTCGAAGGGTTGACCTCCGCCCGATGCCAGGACTGGCTATTGTCGGTGCTGACTTCGACTTTCTCGATAGGTCCGTTGCCGGACCAAGCCACACCTTCAATGGTCCGTTGCCCGGGAGGTACATATTGACCTCTGACCGGATTAGTAATTAGAGATTTTACACGTAATGAGGTCACACGTTCGGGGGGGGCGTCTCGAGTAGCTCCTTCCTGCACAAATACATAGTAAGAAGTCTGATGAAATCCCACAAAAGCGTGATCCAGCACCCGAATGCTTTTTAACCATTTAACCGACGTCATGCCGAACCAACCCGGGACAATTGCCCTAAGGGGGAAGCCATGTGATTGTGGTAGGGTCGTAGCGTTCATTTCGTAGGCGAGAATTGTGTCAGGGTGGAGGGCCTTTTCCATGGGCAAGCTCATGGCGTACTCTACTACCTTGCCGGCTGTACCTCGTTCCTCTCCTTGGTCCATACCCTCCAGCAATACTTCTTTAGCTGTGGAACGCAGGCCAGCGCGTTTCAAAATGGTTGAAAGCGATACGCCCGCCCACCCAGAAGTGCCGACGCCGCCATGATCCCACAAAAGACCCTCAATTGGTGGTTGGACTGCTGCCCGGCTGTTGCCTGCGCACTCCAGAAGAGCCAATACCTCGTGCCTCGGAAGTTCCTTGAGGTCAGCGTACCCAATGGTGAGTTGATTTTCGACTTCGCCGGAAACTGCCAGGCTCCAGTCGGCCGCATCCACCTTTGGGATTGGAAAATGACTTCTTACGAAAAAGCGTTCGTTGGACATCACTGGGCTATTAAGCAGGTTTAATGGTACTCCGGCCACCAATGGCTCGCGTGAGAGGGTGATCAGTTCCGGATTTATACAGTCAGGATCTTCAACCACAAAGATACCTCCAAACATTTATTTGGGGGTCCTACAAGACCCCAATCCGAATCCCGCATACTGCTCCGCACAGGCAATGCGTGCAGCGTATGCGAGTTGACATATTATACGGGCTTGGGGAGGCTGAGGGAACCGTTAGCCGGAATTCATGATTTATTTTCCGGGGCGCTACTCGAACAGAATTGTCGGTTTTATTAGTTTATTTCTCAAACCGTAGGCCACGGCCTCCAGCCGGTTGTGCACCCTAGAAACCCGGCTGAAAAGCCCTGCTGTGACGGGATGGCGTGGAGGATAACCAGTGGACTGTAAGTCTGAGGCTAAGAGTGACCCAGTTGGCTGCGGCCAATATGAATTGGGTAGTAACGATGGGCGACCCTGGGGCTTGCTGGTCCGGTTTATCGTGAGAGGAGCCTGGAGCCGGAGATATCATCCCCATCTTGGTAGCCACCAGGGTCAGGTTGGCCACCGTGGCCGCCATGAGTAGTTGGAATCGGGTCTTGGCTCGGCCGAAGTAGCGAGATTGGCGGACCCCCAGTTGCGCCAGCCGCGCCAGGCGATGCTCGGCCGCCTGGCGCGGCCTACGGTATTCAGCAAAGCCCTCACTCCGCTGGAAGTCCCGGGCTTGTTGCAAGAGCGCCTCTTGGGGATGCAGGGCTACGGTGCGTCCCGCCCCGTACCGCGCCGCCACGCACTGGGACCGCAGGGGGCATACGCCGCAGACCGCCGGGTCGAATTGGAAACTCCGGGCCAGGTAGGTCCGACCCAACCGGTTGGTCCGGGTGCCGAAGGTCCGCAGGGTGTGGGTAACATTACCGGCTGGGCAGGTGCAGGTTCCTGCCTCCAAGTCGATCTGGAAGTCCTCCTTGGGGAAGCAGGCCTTATTAGGGCGACCCGGCACCTTGGCTATTAGAGTCCGACCAGCATCGGCAAAGGCCTGCCGCGTCCCGCCATCCCCATAGGCCGCATCCCCGATAGTCTCCTCCACCGCTATGCCCGTGTTCTCCTCACTCTGCTCCACCAGTTCCAGGACTCCAGTGTTGTCACCGGCATTGCCGGGCAGGATGTCTACCGCGGTCACCAGTTGGGAATCGGTATCCACCACCACGGCAGCCTTATGTCCGTCGAAGCGTTTGCTGCTGCTTTTACGGCCGTGGCGCATCTCCGGGTCGTGTACCGAAGGGATGCGGTCCCGGCTTACCCCATCCTTCAGGGCTGGGCCATCCTCCTGGCGTTCCACATCCTGCAGTAACAGTTGCCCCAGCAACTCCGCCGCTTCCACTATACCCTGGCGCTGGGGGCTCTCCTCGGGGAACTGACCCTGGACCTGACGGGCCAGCTCCAACACCAGGTCGGCATCGGCTACTATCTTCTGCAGTAAGGCTTGCCGCTCTTTCTGGTTGTCCCAGTCAATCTCTGCCTCTCCCTTCACACTGGAGCCAAAGTAGAGTTCCAGACCGTGTCTCAAGGCCCATTCCTCGGGCCGCGTCCCATCCAGGTCCGAAAGCGCCCGCACTACCTGGACTATGCCGTCGGCCAGCAAGTTGTAGGTGTCCTTGACCGCCCCTCGGCCCAGAATGTAGGTGGTGTCTACCGCCACCTTCATCCGGCGTCCTTTCAGGTATCCGGTCTGCCGGGCGAATTGGAGGCTGCGCTGAAAGACGGCCCGCACCCGGTCGTGGAGGATCAGCTGGGCTCGAAACAGCTGCAGCGTGCTCTTGGCAAAGGGCCGGTCCTCCACCTCAATCCCCAACGCCACCTTCCACCGGATATCAAAATCCGCCCGCTGTTTGGCTTCGGCGTCGCTGACTTTGTCGTAGGCTTGCAACAACAGCGCAGTGGCCACCAGACTTGGGGGCACGCTATCCCGGCCATTGTCTGGGCAATATAGCTCGGCGAACTCTTCGTCTCGAAATAGCTGTCCCCGCAGGGAGGCCAGGAAGCCATAGAAGGAGCCCCGGCCCACATAGTCCAGGTACAGGTGATCCGCTTCCAGCAGCCCTCGTTGCGCCGACCGTACTCCCAGCATCCTCAACCTCCCACACCCATTTATTAAATCTCTTGCCCAGTATATCGGGACAGCCTAGGTCAGGGTACTTTTCGGCCGGAGTTCTAGTTTCACTAGAATATTCTGAATGTGGTTTCTGGTTGTGGTGTTGCTAATGACCAACCTTCTGGCAATTCCGTTGGTGGTTTCTCCTGTGGCCAGCAGGCCAAGCACCTGTTTTTCACGGTCGGTCAGATCCGCGTCGGCGCTGTTTGTTCCATGATTATTATCTTCAGAGGTGGCTTGGGACTCGAATGCGTCCAGAGTATTGGAGTCGATCGAAGCCATGGGTGAAGCTAGGAGTTGACCGGAGATCTGCCCGGCAATCTGCTCCAGAAGCAGTTTAGATTGCACTTCCTTGGTCACGTCGCGAAAAATATGGACTAGCGATTCTCCGGGATTACTCCCGGTAGTATTTCCGGTAGTATTTTGGTTAGTATCTCCGGAAACATGCAAAGTGTTGAGAGAGGCGTGAGTCATGCTCAACCAGAGTAGGGAGCCGTCCTTGGCTTTGACCATCAGGTTGTAACCCGGAGTGAGCTTCTGGTTGAGGCTGCAATTCAAAGCTTGACAGTCTTGCACGCAGTTCATTTGACCTGCTTCGTTTACTCCCCGAACTACGTCGAAGCAGTATTTCCCGATTACCTCGTCCGGAGTGAAGCCCAATATATTGACGGCGCCTTGGTTCCAAAATATTATTCGCTGGGATTGGTCGACGGCGAAGACTCCGTCAGCCGTGCGGTAGGTTTTATCCCAGAGTTCGTTTAATTCCACAACAACCGGCCTCCCGGGCGGAGCAGCCGATGCCAGGGTAGGGAGTTCGCCTGCCGCCGGAGTTTGTTCCCCAGGTCAGGGATCAGAAATACTTTCTCAACCAATTTTTTTCGAAAAGCATCCTTGGCTGCGTGCCATTGCCTGCCGGGCTCGTGCAATTTGATGGTCGGCGTGGGTTCGGCGTAGAAGTTCCCTCTGCCAAAGCCGGCCCGGCCCCCACCCGCTTCAACAAAGCATTCACCATGGCCGTTAAATGTGCTGAATTCGGGCGCGCCGTCGATTCGAGAGGCGATACTGTGGGCCACCGCCTCAGCTTGATGATGGGCGAACACTCCTGCCTTGGGTAGAGGAAGGCCCATGGATAACCCAATGGTGGTTACGTCGCCGATGGCGAACACGTCTGGAAAGGCAGTCTCCATGGTCTCACGGTCCACCTGAACCCAACCGCTATCGCCGCCCAGCCCACCATCCAGAACTACCTGGGGTGGCACGTGGGGCGGTATGTAGACGAGGAAGTCAAACTGCGCTTCGGTGCCATTGCTAAAATGAAGAGTCCGGTCCAATGGCTCCACTTGCTCTAGACGATGTTCTGGAAAATAGCTGATGCCCTTTGCTTCGACCATGCTTCGGACGCCCGCCGATACCTCGGGTACGCCTGGACCAGTCTCTGGGCTGTAGAGGGCAACGGTTACGCGGTCCCGCACCTGTCGCTTGCGCAGGTCGTGTTCTAGCAGCATTGCGGCTTCGTAGGGGGCGGCTGGGCATTTGAAAGGTGTCCCGGCCGCAACGACTACCAAGTGTCCCTGAGTTAGAGAATTACGAGTGTCGCAAATCGCGGCAGCTCCATCCAGCGTATAGAGGTTGTGTCCCGCTTCTGCTAGTTCCGGTATTTTCTCCAACTGGGCGCCCAAAGAGACCACCAAATAGTCGAACTCAAGGGTATGGCCGTCTATCGTAACGGTCATTTCTGCGGGTGCGATGGCCTCGACTTCCCTACAAATCACTTCAATGCCCTTTTTTCGTAGCTTGGACAACTCCCGGACGATGCCACTGCGTTCACGAAGGCCCACCTGCAGCCACAGTAAAGACGGCCAAAATATGTGAGCTTCTTCCCTGTCGACCAAAACCACCCGGTGTTCTTTTTTCAGTCGTCTCCGCAGTTCGTGAGCCGTTACCAGACCTCCTACTCCGCCCCCGAGTATGATGGTTGTGCTAGTGGCCATTTTGCGGCTCTCTCCAAGGATTTCCGTTTAGGCAACAAATGCAGGATGATTGCTTCCTTCTCATTGGTCATCAAAGCACTGGTCATCAAAGCACTGGTCACCCATTCACCAAATCACCTGTTCGCTATTCACAGGGTCACCAGTTAATGGCGCTTTCGTTTGCCTCAGGTAATTCTTGTCTTACGAATGAGAATATGCTTGCGAGGCGGGTCTAATATAGTGCCATGAGTCCCCTACACCACCATGCCGATTGGCCCGAGGAGTTGCCCTGGGGCCAACGGCGATTTGGGCAGGACGGTCCGGCAAACTTATGGGAAACCGCCAATGCCGGAAATTCTAACTTCAGCAAGGCGTTCGAACGGGGATCAGTAAATCCATAGAAGTACAGAATTGCGTATCTCAAGAGGCGATGTCCCAGCACGCATCGGGAATGGCTGGGAGATTCGGTTTGGCTAGAACACTTGGAAAGAAGACTCGACTAGAAGACTCGGTCGTTGGTTGCAGGCGCATCGGTGTTAAAATGGTGGTCGTACTTGGGATCGGGTGCGTCGCCGTATGGTCAAGGTTGACCCATGGTCTGGCAATAATGACCTAAGGTCAGGCAATTCAGGTCCCGATTAACAGCCCCCGGTAGCCACGGACGACCTGCCGGCGAAAGATTTGCAGGGCAATAAGGGGAACACAGATAATTCTGAGACTGAAAACAATACCGGACCTTAACATGGGCGCGGAGGAGCGTAGCGTTGCCCCACGTGGTCCATCGCTTTTGGCGTTTATGGTGGCTGTAACTCTATTGCTGGCGATGCTAATTGGGATGCGCCCCGGCATAGTCTGGGCTCAAGCTCAAGGGAGTGAAGTTCAGCGCTTCCAACAAGTGGCCGGTCCCTATGAGATTAGTGCGGCGGTGGTTCAATCGCACCTTTCGTTAGGGATGACCCTATTTGCGATTACAGTGGTGGACGCGGTCACCGGTCTGCCAATCCCTGACGCGCGGGTGCTTTTAACCACCGAGCACGATGAATCCGGCGACCTTGGAAGAGGATCCGCCCATAACACGCCATCCTTTCCAGACCGGTACGATTCTCAGATGCGCTTAGAATCCTCGGGACTATGGCATATCACTATTGAAGTAGAGAGTTCGCAGGGAAAGGTGGCCGTTGAAATGATGCAATTGAATGTGCCTGCGACCCGCCGAATTTCCGGAGGGACATTCGTGTTTATCGGTGCATTAATATTAATAGTCGGGGGCGCAGCCTACATTTGGTGGAGTACCCAACGTGGCCGGTCCCGGGACCCGGGTACCGGGGCCACACCCGATTAATTTAGTCTGGGCAAATTTAAAAGTTGTTTGTGACGCTCAAGCCTCCAGACTCTCGTTGAACCTAGTATCCCATTGGAACTAATATCCCATTGGAACGGATATCCCGTTCGAGCTTGAATAGCAGACCTGACTCGTGTTTCAGTCAACGCAGGATTGCAACAAAGGACCCATCGTTAATACCAAAATAATTCTTGACGGGATACTCCGATTATTCCCGCCTCTTAACTCATTATGAAAATTACCGGCACCGGCAAGCTATGGATTTTAGGCACGGTAGGGGCCGTGGTGGGTCTTCAATTGCTGTCCGCGTCCGGCGTTGCCCACGCTCACGACGGCATCAACGAAGGGCAGAGCCCATGGACAGCCTGGAATACTAACCCTTTGCCTACGATTCTGCTGCTGATGGTGGCAAATCTCTACATTACCGGTCTTTCGCGGTGGAAACAGCCCAGCCATCCCACAAGGCGATGGCAGAAGATCTGCTTCTTTACCGGGCTGTTCCTCTTATTTTTGGTACTGCAAACACCCATTGATTCTCTGTCTGCGCACCTCTTTTCCTTTCACCAAACTCAGCACATAGTGCTTCGCATGTTTGGCCCGGTTCTAATATTTTTGGGAGCACCTTTGACCCCCATGTTGAGAGGACTGCCACGATGGGCCTTGCGGGGCGTGGTGCGGCCCCTGGTCAGCAATCAGAGGGTTAAGCAGGTTTACGACCTCATAACGAACCCGGTGTTCACCACCGCTTTATTCTTGGGCGTACTATTCCTTTGGCAGTTGCCTGGGGCCCATAATGCTGCGCTGCGAAATTCGGCGCTGCACGAATTTATGCATATCACGATGCTCTTATCGGGGTTCTTATTCTGGTGGTTGGTGATAGACCCCAAGCCCCATCGCTCCCGGTTGCATTATGGCCTTCGGATCCTTTACTTGGGTCTCATCGTGATACCCAACACGGTACTGGGAGCGGCGATCACTTTTTCCGATGGAGTGATTTACCAGGCCTACGCCGACGTGGAGCAGCCGATTAACATTTCTCTGATTACCGACCAGCAACTGGGCGCTGCGATATTGTGGGTGCCCGGCGACATGATGAGTCTGATTGTCGCTGGTTTTGTGATGATCCTGTGGTATCAAAACGAGGTCAAGGACGATCCGGTGGGAATCCCCTCCCCGCGGTCAGACTAAGACTACATGATGGGCGATTGTGAGAGGAGTACGAGGGAAACCGCAGATTTCCCTCAGGAGTCTTCACAGGAGCCTTGACAGGAATGCTCCAGAAATACGCTGGCTGGCTGCCTGCACACTGTGGAGAGCAATTTGGGGGTCGACACTCATATGCCAGCAGTTCCAACGGTGGATAGTGACCGACCCAACAAAAAAGAGAGTCCTGAGAAAATCTCCCAGGACTCTCTTTTTTACTTTAGCGCGTTCGGGTTGAATGCGGGAAATTCGGTAACTGGTCGATCCTAATTCTGAGTCAAGAGAAACGCTACTAAGTCTTCAAATTCAGCGTCCCCCATAGCCCCTCGGAGGCTAGGCATGATCGGGGCGAAACCATCCACCACGAATGCACTGGGATTCTCGATCGACTCCCGTATGTACTCTTCTGCGGACAGTCCTTTGCGGGTTGCGCCAGTTGTTGCCACATGGGTCAATTCCGGACCAAGCTGGCCCACGGCACCGGGCACACCCTCGATGGTGTGGCACGCAAAGCAGCCTGAGTTAGTAAATACAGCCGTGCCACCAGCCGGATCTCCTCCGCTAGGAACTGCGGCGCCTTCGGTTTCGGATGAAGTCGCGGCGCCTTCGGTTTCGGATGAAGTCGCGGCGCCTTCGGTTTCGGATGAAGTCGCGGCGCCTTCGGTTTCGGATGAAGTCGCGGCGCCTTCGGTTTCGGATGAAATAGCGTCACCCTGGGTTTCAGAGGGAGGAGGATCGCCCTGGGTTTCAGAGGGAGGAGGATCGCCCTCGGTTTCCGACGGAGTAGCGTCGCCTTCGGTTTCAGATGGAGTAGCGTCGCCCTCATGTTCGCCGGCTCCTTCTTCTCCATGAACGTAGGGTACGGCGTTGGCCAACGCGTAATCGCGGGGTTCACCCTCGAAACCGAAGAATGTGCCGATCACTGCAATTCCAATGATGAATGCCAAAACCAAACCGGAAACAAACATCAATGAAAAAAGCTTGGCATCAAACTTCAAGTGCATATAGAACATTATTACGACAGCGAATTTGAAGGCCGAAAGAATGACCAGGATAGGAATTTTGGAAGCACCTAAGTCGTCGGCGACTCCTACTTTGTCCCAGATCAACAGAAACTCTACGATTGTCACAGCGAATAAGATAATTGCTATGACGACGTATTGCATAAACGACGGGTGGCGAGAATCGTGTTGATCCTCGTGGTTATTGGTCATGGACCGAATTCCTTGAAGTTGGCGTTGGCCCTAGCGGGGTCATCCACCGGGGGGCACACTGGGTCCTGCGTCGAACCCTCCAATTAGATATAGCAACGTGAAAATTACGATCCAGACAATGTCTACGAAGTGCCAATAGAGGCCCATGATTTCTACGTCTAAGCTGGTGGCCGGTCCTAACCGGCCTTTGCGGGCTGCGACGAATAGTCCCAAGAGCCAAATAACTCCCAAGGTCACGTGGGCACCGTGGAAGCCGGTTAAGGTAAAGAAGGAGGCCCCGAACAGGTTGGCACCCAGCGTTAGACCTTCATTTTTAAACGCATTAAACTCGTAAATCTGGAAACCAATGAAAACTGCACCCATGGCCGCCGTGGCCAGAAGCCATATTTGTATGGCTTTTTGGTCGTTCCGTATCGTTGCCGAAAGAGCCTGGACCATGCCAAAGCTGCTCATCAAAAGCACGAAGGTGCTGATGGTGGTAATGGGTACGTCGATGATGTCCACGGGATATGGCCCGACGAGGCTCTGGCCTCTGTAAACCATGTACGTGGCGATCAACGACCCAAAAAATAGGCAGTCTGAACCCAGGAAGACCCACATAAGGAGCTTCCTGTGACTAAGACCCGTAGTTGTGTATTCGTGATCTGCGCCGGAAGACGGCTCTACCGTGTGGGCCACTGCTTTCCTCTCTTAGTGTTGGCTGCCGTGGTGAGGGTCAGGTGCCGTTGGAGGCTCATTGGTCCAACCAATTACCCCGATAAAGGCGAATATGCCGCCAACGAAACTCAAAGCGAAATGACTCAGAATCCCGCCTGCAATTAACGTGGTCCCGACTGCAATCCCAATTGGCCAGTACGAAGGACTGGGCATATGGATGGTGTTGGGGTCCACGGCTGGTTCGGCCGGGACTCTGTCCTGCCCGTCGGCTTTGGCCCTAGCCTTCACTATCCAATACTGATCTAGCCCTTCCACTTGGGGTATCTCGGCAAAATTATAGGCCGGAGGAGGCGAAGATATGCTCCACTCCAGTCCAGGGGCATCCCAAGGGTCATGGCCCGCCCTAACGCCGCTGCGCAAACCCTTTACAATTGTGACCACGAACGCCAGCATACCCAAAAATATTACGATATAGCCTACGGACGCTAGAAGATTTAGGTCGCCCCATCCGTATTCCTGGGTGTACGTGTAAATGCGCCTGGGCATCCCATTCAGTCCTAAGATATGCATGGGGAAGAAAGTCAGGTTCATGCCTATGAACAACAGCCAGAAAGTTATTTTGCCCCAAGTCTCTTCATACATTTTTCCCGTGATCTTGGGGAACCAATAGAAGACACCCGAAAACAGGCCGAAAATAGACCCGCCGAACAGCACATAATGAAGATGGGCCACAATGTAGTAGGTGTCTTGTTGCTGGAAGTCCGAGGGCGAGACCGCATGGGAAACGCCGCTAAGCCCACCGACGATAAACAGGGCCACGAATCCCAAAGCAAAAAGCATGGGTGTTTTCAATTCAATCGAGCCGCCCCACAGCGTCCCAATCCAGTTGAATATTTTCACGCCGGTGGGGACCGCAATCAACATGGTTGTGATAGTGAAAACTGAGTTTGCGACGGGACCTAAGCCCACCGTGAACATATGGTGGCCCCAAACAGCCCAGCCCATCATACCGATCACGATGCCGGAGAAAATGATGAATGGATATCCAAACAAGGGTTTCTTGGAGAATGTAGGCAAAACTTCAGAGACGATGCCCATTGCAGGCAATATCAGAATATAAACCTCTGGATGTCCGAACACCCAAAATAGGTGTTGCCAGAGAATCGGGTCGCCACCCCCTGAAGGTATGAAGAAGTGGGTGCCAAAGTTCCGGTCCATGGTCAACTCGATGAGTCCGACCGTGATCACCGGGAAAGCCAGCACCAACAAAATGGACGTAATTAGGGTCATCCAAACGAACACAGGCATCCGCATCAGTCTCATGCCGGGCGCCCGCAAGTTTATTATAGTGACAATGAAATTCAGCGCCGCGGCTACCGACGATGTCCCCAGCACCAAAAGGCTCAAGGACCAAAAATCTAGGCCCCGGTTGACGCTGAAAGGTTTCTCGGTAAGGTTTGCGTAGGAGAACCAACCGGCGTCGGGGACTTCATCAACGAGGAAAGATACGTGGAACAAGATCGCGCCGAACAAGAACAACCAATAACTCAGGGCGTTTAATCGAGGGAAAGCCACGTCCCTAGCGCCGATAGCCAGTGGTATCACGAAATTAAAGAAGCTGGCCGAGAGAGGCATAATGACCATGAACACCATTACGGTGGCGTGCATGGTAAACATTTGATTGAACCGATCGCCGCCGATGATACCATTGTCGGGGGAAGCCAGTTGCATGCGGATCACCCCGGCTTCAATACCGGCTATGAGCATCAAAGTTAATGCGCTTAAGCCGTAAAGGACGCCGATGCGCTTATGGTCAACAGTGGTCATCCAGCCCCACACGCCTGCGTAGCTGGTTGGCCTAGGGATTACGGCGGTAATTGCCGCCATGGCTTGCCTCCCTTAAAGTCCCTCATTCAGTGCCACCGCATCGAACCGGCTCTGAACACCACAGCAATTTTTTAAGAGCATGTCCGATATGGTTGGCTTGGTCGATTCGAAATGGTCGATACAGTCTACTGCAGCTGCAGTAGATACTCAATCAAGCCTTGGACTTCTTCTTCGCTTAAGCTCACATGGCCATCGCGATAAGCGGGAGCCCGATTGGACATATTGTTGCCGGGTTTCAACTCGGACGGGTCGATTATCCAATCCCGCAAGTTTTCCACGTTCAAGTCTAGGAGGCCTGCGCCGATAGTCAGACGAGTCCGAAGGTCGGTGAGGTTCGGGGCCAACACAAGAGCACTCTCGTTGCCAGTCAAGAAGCTGTCCATCAACGCTCTTGCTGCCAACGGGTCGTCGGGCCCGCTGATAGTATGGCACATTTGACAGTTAATGGCGAAAGTTAATTTGCCTTTCTCGGCTGCGCTCGTCAAGGGCTGCGGTGCCGAGTAGTTGGCCACCCACGAGGCATAATCCTCCTCGGAAAGGACCTTCACTTGGAACCTCATAAGTGCGTGAGAGACTCCACAAAGTTCGGCGCATTGACCGTATAGAATTGTCGGCAAATTGCCGATTTTGGTCGAGTCCGCCTTAAACCACATTACGTTTTTGTGGGTCGGCACCATGTCCAATTTTCCCGCTAGTTTCGGGAGCCAGAAGCTGTGCAGAACGTCATCGCTGTAAAGATTTAAATTGATAGCCCGGTCGACGGGAATCTTTAGCTCGTTGGCCGTGGTGATTCTCTTGCCGCCGCCAGCGTCCGGGTATTCAAACTCAAACCACCATTGGTGCCCGGTAACGTTGACTTCCAGCACATTCTGTTCTGAGCTGGGTGGTTTGTCGATCTCGAACAGGGTAAAGACCGACCATATCCCCAAGCCCAGTACCAATATGGTGGGGATGACAGTCCAAGTGATTTCAAGGGGCAAATTGCCATGACTCTGGGAAGGCTCCACGCCCGGCCTCTTGCGGAACCGGATGATCGTGTAGAGCATTAGGCCTTCAACGGCGACGAACACCGCCACCATGACCCAAAGGAGTACGTTGAAAAGCTCTAGCTGCTTTTCGGCGACGGGCCCGAGAGGATCCCAAGTGGATTGCCTATCTGTCGAACAGCCCGCTACTAGCAGCAGCACCGCAATCGACAGCCCGAAAAATAATATCGCTTTTGGCCGCCACCTGCGAGGTGTGGAGCCAGTAGTCTCCCTCATGACCTGAACGATGGGGTCGTTGGGAGATTCAACGCCCACCGGGGCGCTTGCCCGCTTGAAGGGCATAGACCCCATTTTCTTCCCCCCTATAATGCTGGACAGATTAACCTGACGCACGAGTATGTGCGATTTTTCACTAACCGGTGGGACGTTATCACAGGCTCAAGTGTGCTGTCAACACATAATTGGAGTAGGTTCTGGCTCAATTTCCGTGACGTAAGTCGTAACGTTCGGTAGTCGATGTCCATGGGAGGGGCTAATGGATTGAGGGTTGCCGCAA
Source organism: Dehalococcoidia bacterium (assembly GCA_963665155.2). Taxonomy (GTDB): domain Bacteria; phylum Chloroflexota; class Dehalococcoidia; order Lucifugimonadales; family UBA3495; genus UBA1141. The sequence goes on from CAXXFI010000001.1 coordinate 323,199, forward strand.
CGGCCATGGACCCGCGCCTGACCCGGATAGCGGATAAGCTTTGTTTTTGCATCTCCGACTAGTATTACAACGTCAGTTAGTTTGATAGGATGACTGTGTAGCTGGAGAGGGAATAGGCGGGTGAGGTGGGGATGTGGATGCGGCAGCTTTCGAGCAGGTGTACGGGTCATTTCGGGATTTTCACGCTTACTTCGCGCCGCTGTTTGGCCGCCGGGAGACGCGGGAGCACAGCGGTCATTATCTCCAGGCCCTGCTGGTACAGTCTGGGGAGCGGCGCAACGCTGAGAACCTGTCGGAGACGGTTCCGGGGTCAGCCCGAGGGATGCAGCGGTTTCTCACCGATTCTCCCTGGGACGATGAGGTGATTATAGGACGGCTGCAGGAGTACCTGGGAACCCGGCTGGAGCATCCGGAAGGGGTGTGGGTGCTGGACGGCAGCGACTTTCCCAAGCAGGGGAGGAAGTCGGTGGGAGTGGCCCGGCAGTACTGCGGGAGGCTGGGGAAGGTGGCCAACTGCCAGGCGGGGATGTTCCTGGCCTATGTCAGCCCGTTGGGACGGGCATTGGTGGACAAGGGGCTGTATCTGCCCGAGAGTTGGACCTCGGACAAAGACCGGTGTGAGGCGGCGGGTGTGCCGGAGGATAGGCAGGGCTACCGGTCCAAGACGGAGTTGGCCTTGGAGATGGTGGGGCGGGCGCAGGAGCGGGGCCACCTGAAGGCTGGATGGGTCGCGGCGGACGACGCCTTCGGGATGTCGCCGTCCTTCCGGGAGGGCCTGGCGGCCTTGGGGATGTGGTACGTGCTGGACGTTCCGTCCGGCTTTACGGTGTGGCCGCCGGAGCCTGCCTGGACCAGTGCGGAGTATCAGGGATTCGGGCGTCCCCGCAAACCCAGGCTGCGAGACGGTCAGCGCCGGACCATGGAGCAGCGCAGCGACGAGTTGCCGGAGGAGGCCTGGCGTGAGATTACGGTGGCCGAGGGAAGCCAGGGGCCACGCAGCTACCTTTTCAGCGCCCAGAGGGTGCGACCGACCAGCAGGCGCAAGCCCGGCGAAATCCACTGGGCCGTCTACCGCCGGAACCGGGACGGCAGCGAACCCCGCTACTACCTGTCCAATGCTCCGGAGGATACCCCGTTGGAGACCCTGGCATACGTGGGAGGCTCCCGTTGGCGTATAGAAACGGAGTTTGAGACGGAGAAAAGCGACGTAGGCCTGGACGAGTACGAGACCCGCACCTGGGCTGGCTGGCATCACCACGTGGCCCTGTGCCTGCTGGGCGGAGCTTTTCTGCTGAGCCTGCAACAGGCTTGGGGGGAAAAAGATGCCCCGGATCACGAGGCCGCAGGTCTACCGGGTGGTGCGGGAAATGCTGCCCCGGGAACGGTTCGGGCCAACCGAGTTGCTGCGGTGGCTTGAGGATACGCAGGACAGTAACGAACGGGCCAAACGCTCCCATGCCAAGCGCCGCGCCGCCATGCGGGCATCACCCCACATCCCTCCCTGAACTGACGTTGTAATACTAGTAAATGCGCGGTAACGAAACTACAAAAATATAATCGACGCCGGTCCAATTTGGCCGTTCAATACGGCAGAACTGGCGTCGATTCTTAGTTGTTCGTCGAGATGGAATGAAGCCTACCGTCAGCAACGCAATCATGGCTTAACCGCCGGTGGCTGTGTGTTCTTACCTGAGCGCGGGCGCTACCTCTTTAGCAAAAAGCTTGATTGAATTGAGCATGCGGTCCACTGGTATCCCGCCGCCGACATTGGGCTCAATCACCACTCCGGAAAGCCCCAATTCCTTGGTCAATACCGAAAGTCGCTCTATGACCATATCCGGAGTGCCATAGGCCAAACGGTCTTTCAGCAGCTCGTCGTAGGTGATGGACGCCAAGCGTTTGGACCTCTCCGAGCGCTCTTCCGAATTAAACGTGCCAGCCCCGCCAGCGGACTTGGCGAACGTCTCAGCGAGCCTTTGGTAAGACTTCATGGTGCTGACCTCGGCGTCTTCGCGGGCTTTCTCGGCGGATTCGGCGACGTAAACCGGAATCCTCAACAGCACGTCGGCCTCACCGGTGTGGCCTGCTTCCTGTCTTGCTTGGCGGTATACGTCCAGGTTCTTGGCCAATTCCGGAACTGCGAAACCCCGTAGGCCCACAAAAACCGGCAAACCTTGCTTTCCAACTTGTGGGAAGGTATCCTGCGTCGTCGCGGCCATGCGTATGGGTGGGTGCGGCTTCTGATAGGGCTTGGGCACGACGCAGACATCGTCGAATTTAAAATGCTTGCCTTGGTGCGAGAACCGGTGTTCGGTCCAGGCCTTTAGGATGATTTCCAGGGACTCCTGAAAGCGCTCTCGGCTTTCTTCGTAGGGTATGCCATAACCTTCGTAGGCTCTGGCGAATCCGCTCCGGCCCACGCCGAATTCCAGTCGCCCACGGCTTACCTGGTCCACCGTGGCCGCTTCTTCGGCCATTCTGATGGGATGGCACAATGGCAGTACCGCCACCGCCATTCCTATGCGCAGGCGCTCGGTGCGAGAGGCGATAGCGCTGGCCATGATCATGGGTACCGATACGATAGACGGGATTCCGGCTCCGAAGGCATCGGTTGGCCGCTTGGGGGCGGCAAAATGCCGTTCGGCCAACCAAACGCCGTCCAAGCCGTCTTTCTCAGCCATATCCACAATGGTAAACGCTTCCTGGAAGGCGTCTTCCATTGTGCCTTCCTCCCGGTAGTCGCACTCCATTATTATTCCGAAATGCATCGAGCACCCCCCGAATTTCCTATTTTGACTTGATTTGTTATTGCTGGTGATCTAATCACTGTGGTAAAGCTTATCTAATCGCGGCAGCAGCCAACTGCTTCGTCTCTATGCGTTCACGGCGCTCACGATTTGTGGACTACCCGTTTTGGATCTCCACATATCAGCGGTAGGTAGCGCACCAAGGTTACGCCGGATGCAGTTCCAAGACAGGCGATGCTCGGTTAATGCCCCTGAGTAACAAATAACCGGCCGTAGCAATTGACGACCATAACTGTGTAAGGTGGCCCCCGGGTTCTTCTGACAGCGCTCCGATAAAAATCGACAGGGCGTGGAGGCGCAAACCTGGCCTCGCCGCCAAGCAGCGCGGACCTTATTAGGCTCGGGATCGGGGCAGGGCAATATTAACATGGCCCCATACCCAATTCAACTTGAAGGAGTTCCGCTAGCTACACTCAGGCTGATACTGGGGGTGCGTGGCAGATTATTCGAAATAATAATCCAAAAACTGGGGGCAACTAAAAAGCCAGGCCCAGACATGACTGCCGGGCCTGGCTTAAAAGTCTATTGTATGTGCCTTCAGCTTCACTTTATTCTGGTCTTCAAGCCCGGATGTGCCGGCCACATTAGGGTCCTGCTATACCAAGCCATAAGGCTCTTGTTTAGGTAGCGGACGGGCTTCGGCTTTGTATTGGCTATGCCGCAAAGGTTCCAGCAATCTCGCCGCCCCCGCAGACTCTTCGCACCAACACCTCGCCTTCCAGTGCTCGATCTGCGGGGGCCTGACTAGGGAACTGCCACGCATGATTTAGGATAAATTCGAGAACCATGCCACCTCCCGTGGGAGCCATGCCGCCGGGCGCTTAGGTCCTTGCTAACCCTTTTCGCACTGGGACCCTTTTCGCAATGGGATCCTGTCGCCCCTTTGGCCCTTCGCTCCGTTTCCCTTCTTTCTTCTTTCTGTCCCTACTGTCTTATCACTCCTTTACTTTATACGAGCATCCTATGGCGCGACAGGGCCAATGGGACTACTTAAATGGGCCGAATGACCATGGCGCGCGTCTATCTTGCTCACCTGTGACTAAGAACAGGGTTAGGGCGATTTCGAAGGGGGCCGTTGGCTGGGTTTTGCGCCTGATTTAGTGCTGCCAATAGCGGAGATGCTGGCGTGATGGGAAGGAGGATGGCTGGCTGGAGTGTGTTCAGTGTTCCAGCCAGGCCGGGCAGCAGGGAATTCTAACCACCGTAGTTGAGGTTGTGGTCCCTCATCAAAATGGCTGGGTCTTCACTTCTGACGCCAGCTTCCAGAACCTCGCCCACGAACAAAGTATGATCACCCAAAGCGACCTCTCCAACCACCTTGCATTCCCACCATGCGGGGGAGTTGGCTAGCAGTGCGCAACCGGTTTCCGGACCAGCCACGAACGCTTGACCGCCGATGGAATCACCATCCCTTTCGTGGCTCTTGAAGAAATTGAATGCCAGGTCGAGTTGGTCATTGCTGATTACGTTCATGGCGAATACGCCCGTATCCTTAATGTGCTGGTGGCTGCTGGAATCGGCTTTTACACCTACCGCCACCAACGGAGGAGAGAAAGACGTTTGGGTTACCCAGTTTACGGTTGCTGCGCCGATATCTTGGCCTTCCTGAGACCTGGAGGTGAGAACGAACATGCCATAGGGAATCATGCGGAGCGCAGTTTCTTCGAAGCTTCGTCCATGGAACCACTCCTTTGGCCCTGGTGATAATTTTTGGTTCAACCCCTTACACTTCGGGTTAATCCCTTACCTGGAGCACTCGCTAATTATGGAATCCAGCATAATAAGACAAGAATTAGTATGCCGCACACGCGATTCGATTGGATTTAATAAATAATGGTCCGCACTGCAACCTGGGTCGGTTGTACATTGCTAAATATTATTAGTTTCTAGTAAGAATAGTTATGATAATCAGACCGTATTTTTGCCATGAGAGCAGCGGTGGATGCGATAGTGAGAATCATCAGCTGGTTAAACTCCTGGGAGCTAATAACTGGGAGCTAATAATCAGGAGTAGCTATTATTTACAGTGGACTTAGCTCGGATAATCCAGGTTAAATCCCCTGGATTCCAAGTGGTTTGAAGACCGTGTCCAATTTGTGGCGCAGCCATCGCGGGTCGCCAAGTTATCGCTTCCGAAGAGGTTTCGCAACGTAGATCCATCCGGGAAGATTAAATATCGGTGAAGCATAAATGAGGAAGATTTGTTCATGAAGCTTTCAAAGCAAATAGGTTTAGGTCTCATCTTGTTGTCGATACTTGCGGCCTGCGGTGGGGCGGCCAGTGCGACGCCTGAAAATTTATCGGATCCCACTGCGGCTCCGGCGCCCACTGCGACTATTGAAACACTGCCGGTTGGCCATCAATTGTTCATTACGAAAGGATGTGCGGCATGCCACGGTCAGGCTGTCGAAGGTTCTGCGATAGCCCCCGCTCTGGGAGGACATTCGGGGAATCAGGTAAGGCGGCAGGTTCGTGCGCCGCTGGGCCTCATGCCCATTTTTCCGCCATCAAATATTTCCAACGAGGAGCTAGCTGAAATCGCCGAGTTTATAGAATCGCTGAGTGGCGAACACGCTCATCAAGCGCCCGCCGCCAAAGCAGACGCATCGGCCCAACACCACTGGATGGCCCTGTTTGCGTTGGAAGACGGACAATCCTCAGAAGCGGCCCACCATATCAACCACGTGATCGGCTTGGTGGAAGGTGAGCATCTGGCCCGTATGCAAGAGGCGATTCAGGCGATGGAAAGCGAAAACCTACACGATGCCGAGCACATCATTGAGTCTATGATCGCTGGAACGGCGGCTCCGGATGTCACTGGTCCGGAAATGCACCTCCGCTTAGCAGCGTCTTCTTCGGTCGTAGAAAACATTGAGGACGCGATTCATCACCTGGAGCATTACGCTGAGTTGGTGGATTCTGGTTCCCCTGAGTCTGCAATTGCCCACAGGGCGATGGAGTTACTAGCGGGTGGGGATTTGTCAGATGCGGAACACGAGATTTCAGCACTCCTAGGCGAAGAAAATGAGGAACATTCCGGTGCCGGAGAGGCGGACGAACACGCCGATGAACATGCCGATGGTGACGCCGGAGAGGCGGACGAACATGGGGATGAAAATGCCGATGGCGACGCCGGAGAAGCCGACGATCCCGGGGATGAACATGCCGATGGTAGCGCTGGAGAAGCGGACGAACACGGCGATGAACATGAAGAGTAAGGCGGTCCTGAATGGGCCGGAGGGCAGGGATATGTCCAAACGATTTTGCGATCGGTTTTGCGAATTCGTGCACTAGCGTTTGATGCGCTTATGTTCGGTGTTCGAAGCCATGTGCGACCTTACCCGCCACGCTAAGTGGGCCCACCATCCCATCGACATAAAGGCTGGCCAGGAAGGTCCTCCGACCGTGGGGAGTACTTAAATATCCTCTGAAAAAGAGGCGACGTCAGACCGACTGACCATCACTGAGTTGGGCCGGGAGATGGGGCCGGGAGATGGGGCCGGGAGATGGGGCCGGGAGATGGGGCCGGGAGATGGATGGGGCCGGGAGATGGAGCCGGGAGATGGAGCCGGGAGATGGAGCCGGGAGATGGAGCCGGGAGATGGAGCCGGGAGATGGAGCCGGGAGATGGAGCCGGGAGATGGAGCCGGGAGATGGAGCCGGGAGATGGAGCCGGGAGATGGAGCCGGGAGATGGAGCCGGGAGATGGAGCCGGGAGATGGAGCCGGATGGAGCCGGGAGATGGAGCCGGGAGATGGAGCCGGGAGATGGAGCCGGGAGATGGAGCCGGGAGATGGAGCCGGGAGATGGAGCCGGGAGATGGAGCCGGGAGATGGAGCCGGGAGATGGAGCCGGATGGAGCCGGGAGATGGAGCCGGGAGATGGAGCCGGGAGACGGTAGATGGAGCCGGTAGATGGAGCCGGTAGATGGAGCCGGGAGATGGAGCCGGGAGATGGAGCCGGGAGAAATATTCAGGCTCCACACGGTAATGAACCGCGGCATGGGCTGGGAGTTTGACTTTTGGGTGACGTCTACTCCTGAAGGGGAAGGCACCATGGTGACTCGTACTGCCAAAGTCGTCAAGTCCCCCCATCTTCATGCTGCCAATGCGTCTCTTAATGCCTTTGGCAGGGTCGATGTATGACAAGAAGCTGCTGAACAATATGAATATTGACTTGGAATTTGAGGCTAATTCCTGGCTTTCGGCCTTGGCGTCCAAAGCTAGTTTCCAGCCGTAGCTTGCAATGGTACTTGGTTTCCTGGTATGGAAGTTTGCAAGAGCGAGGTGTTTGTATTGAGCAAAGTAGGGTCCGACGTTTTAGCGCCGGACCCTTCTTACTTGCTGGGAGTGTACGATTTGGCAACTACGGCGATTTACACCATAGCCTCCACCTCGAAGGTCACCTCGCGGTTGGACAACGGGCAGTCGCAGGAAATTTCTTCCGGCATCTCCTTTCCTGAAGATTGGTACATTGCCCGAAAAGCTTCGGCGGCGGCTGCGCAGATGGGACGGGATAGATTGCCCTGGCTGTCCAGCACCCAGGTGTTGCCAGGCAAGAAACCGTGGGCGCATCCTCCGCGCACGCTAGTTACCCGCAGCCTGGTTGGAGTCTTGGGCACCAAGGGTACCGTGTCCACCCACTCTATTCCTTCGGTTATCGCCGCCGCCGCTGCCGCTTCTACGCTTAGCTTCCCTGGCTGTGTAGCTAGCTGGCCGACCGTTTGACTGACCGCTTGGCTAACGGTTTCTCGGGCGGTCAGGGTGGTGTAGGCTCCCAGGGCCATTATCCCTGAGAAAACCCCCGGCAAGATTCCGATCTGCCCGGCGACTTCCGGTTTGTTCATCGCCAGGAATGCGATGGCCACTGCTGCCGGTATGGCGAGCGCGGCCAGCATTACGGGAATCCAGTTGAATGAGGGATTTATCTGCGTTTTCATAGCATCCTCCTCCCTTAGAGTTTCCTTATATATTGTCGAGATTTATTGCTCAGATGCTTATTATCCTGTTTGACTCCCTGCCCAGATAGGGCCGAAGCTCCTTGGCTTGATTGCCATACGGCCTAGTTGCGGCATTTTTCACAAACCCCAGGGGCTTTTGGGGAGGAATTTACTGCCAGTTTTTGGCCTTGGGCAAGTGCCTTGCTCCCTGAATATTCCCCGCATGTTTCGCGACTATATTCATGGTGCCGTCCCTCCGGGAAACTTCTCCCCGCACTATCACAACGGGTTCTTTCAGCACCATCCGATACCGTAGAAATATCTTGGGCCATACTATTATGGGTATGTGGCCGAACTCGTCCTCTAGAGTAAGGAATACTGCCTTGCCCAAGGGCCGTTGGCGGCGGATTATCAGCCCGGCCACGCTAACCTCTTCACCGTCGGGCAGGCCTGAAACCTCCGGGCTGGTCAATACTCCCGAGGGAAGGTGAGGCCGCAGCAGTGCCATTAAGTGCCCTTGAGGATGGAGGCCCAGAGTGCGGTATTCATCCATCATGATCTCCCACTGGTCTTGGGGAGGCAGCTCGGCCATGTCTTGCTCTACGGGCAGAGGAAGGGCCAACTGAATGCCAGCGTGCTTAGCTTGCCCGTGCTTAGCCCGTCCGTGCTTAGCCTGTATAGGACGGTAGCGTAGACCCACCTCCCACAGGGTTGTTCTGCGGTCCGGAATTGTGTAGGCTGGTCGTTCGACAAGCTCAGGATGAGCGGGTTTGATGGATGCGCCATGAAGAGGTTCGGCAACGCTATTTTGTGGGGGCGGTTCGCCTTGGTCAGTTGGGGCACCTACGCTGGTGGCAGGGGTGCCGGAATCCCCCCAACCCCCCTTTACCAAAGGGGGGCTAAGTAGGGTCTTTTCACGGGCAGGTTCGCGAATCGTTTCTACGCTGTCGGCCTGTACAGTGTCGGCAGGGTCGACGAAATCCCCTCCGGGCCTCTTTTTATATAGACCTCCTGTAGCCCCCCTTTCGTAAAGGGGGGTCGGGGGGATTTCGTCTGTTCGCCGTGAGCCTGCTAAAGGATGGCCGCTTGGGCCTTGTTTGGTGGTTTGCGTAAGCGAATCGAAAGCGCCAGCGGCCACCAAGTTTTCGATGGCTTGCCGCAGCAATCCGGTGCGCTCCATAGCGTCGGCCAGGCTGCTGAATAGCTCGCCTTGTTCTCTGGCTTGAACGATGGATGCTGCTGCGGTATCGCCCACGCTCCGCACCATCGAGAGCCCCAACAACACAGACTCGTCTTTGATAACGCACTTTTCCATGCTTATGTTTATGTCTGGGTTGAGCACTGGAATGCCGTGACGCCTGGCGTCTTCTTTCAATGTTTCGGTGTTGTAGAATCCCATGGGTTGCTGGTTGAAGATGGCTACGAAGAACTCCAGCGGATAGTAATACTTGAGCCAGGCCATGTGGTAGGCGGTCACACCGAAGGCGAAGGCGTGGGACTCGGGGAACATGTAGTGGCCGTTGAACTTCTTGAATATTCTTTCGGCGGCCTCTTGGGGCACGCCCAGTGCGTCGGCGCCCTGCCGGAACTTTTCCCAGTAGAAGGTGATGAGGCCTTCATTGTGCTTACGGATGAAAGCCCGGCGGAGTTGGTCGGCCTCTACGGCGCTGAACCCGGCCACGTCCATGGCCAGTTGGTTCACTTGGTCCTGAAAGAGGATGATCCCCAGGGTGCGCTCCAAGGCCCGCCGTTCTAGGTGGTGGTCGTAGTCCCAGGCTGCGTTAAAGGCGCGCCGCTGGATGAACTGGGTTACGCCGTCGTTGGCGCCCACGCCGGGCCGCACCGCTCCCACCTCATAGGCCATGTCGGTTAGGTTCCGGGGCTTGATGCGTGGGGTGGTCTGCATCTGAGCCGCCGATTCCACCTGGAAGATGCCGATGGTGTCGGCTTGGTGCATCATCTCGTACACCGCTTGGTCATCAAAGTCGATGCGGCTAAGGTCGATGTAGTGGCCCTCCCGCTCTTCTATGAGGAGCAGGGCTTCTTGCATCTGGGACAAAGCGCCCAAGGCTAGGAAGTCGATTTTTACGAAGCCGGCTTGGTCGATGCTGTCCTTATCCCAGTGGCAGATGTAGCGGTCTGCGATGGCCGACTGCTGCACCGGCACCATGTCGGTGAGGGGGGAGGAGCTTATGATCATCCCGCCGGGATGTTGGGCCAGGTACTTGGGGAACCCGTCCAATTGGCATGCCAAATCGATGAGGTCTCGCCACACAGGGGCGTCCACCTTATCTCTAAATTCGGGTAGGGTCAGCATCTCGATTTGCAGGCTCTTGGCGCTGTGAGAGTCCACCCGCTTGGCCAGCTTATCCACTTCCTGATGGGGAAGCCCCAATGCTTTCCCCAAGTCCCGAATGGCTCCCTTCATCTTGTAGGTGCTGATCATACCAGTGAGGGTGGCGTGGTCCCAGCCCCACTTCTCATGCACCCGCTTGATCAGTTCCTCTCGGATGTTGCGGGGAAAGTCCAGGTCTATGTCGGGCACCGACCCCATGTCGTCGGACAAAAAACGGTCCAGCGAAAGGTTGAACTCTAAAGGGTCTATGTGGGAGAGGCCTATCAGGTAACCCACGAGCATAGCCACCGATGAGCCCCGGCCCCTCCCCGGCGGGCGCTCTTCCAAGGGTATTTCAGCGTCGCTCAACCCCAACTCGATCATTATCTGGCGGCCCATCTGGATGATGTCGTAATAGATAAGTAGGAACCCCGCCAGGTTATGCCTTTGGATTAAGCGGAACTCTTCTTTGAGCCGGGCCTCCACTCTTTCTGTGACGCTGCCGTAGCGGCGCACGGCGGCCTGGCGGCACAGGTCTTCCAGGTGGGTCTGGGGGGTGAAGCCTTCGGGCACCGGGTAATCGGGAAACTGGTAGTTCAGGTCTCTGGTAAGGTCGAAGGAGCAGCGGGCGGCTATCTTCACCGTGTTTTCGATGGCCTCCGGGCATTCTTGAAAGAGGGCGAGCATTTCTTCAGCGGATTTCAGATGAAACTGGCTGCTGGGGCGGCGCTCTGGGTGGGTTTCCTCCAGGCTCTGGTTGTGGCTGATGGCCACCAAGGCATCTTGGAGGCGGTGGCGCTCCGGGACGTGGTAGTGGACGTTGTTGGTGGCCACCACTCCTATATCCAACTTGCGTGCCAACTGGATAAGGCGCCGGTTGCGCTGGGTATCGCCTTGGACCAGGTTTTGCTGTAGCTCGACAAAAACGTTTTCTGCGCCGAACCAGTCCAGGTATTGCTCCAGGGTCTCTTGGGCCTCCTGCTGGTTTTTGAATGATTGGTTTTTGGATGATGGCGAAGGATCGGCCAACAAACCGGAGAGCGCTCCTTTCCGGCATCCTGTGAGCAGGATCAATCCTCCTGCCAACTCAGGCAAGTAGCGTGGGTCCAGTCTGGGATTCCGTCGGTCGCTGGCGATGTGGGAGTAGGAGAGGAGGTTGCACAGGTTCCGGTAACCTTGCTGCGTCTCGGCCAGCAAGGTCAGGTGGGAGCCATCTTTAAGGGTGACCTCGGCACCGGTAATTGCTTGCATGCCCACGGTGTGGGCGACTTGGGCGAAGTGCATGGCCCCGCAAAGATTGTCGTGGTCGGTTAGGGCCAAGGCTTGATGGCCCAGTTCTTTGGCGCGCACCAAGAGCTCCTCCACCGAGGAGGCACCTTCCTGGAAAGAGTAGTTGCTGTGGCAATGGAGTTCGGCGTACATGTGTTTTGGCGTTCAGCTATCAGCGGTCCCAGTTCTCCCCTTTACCAAAGGGGAGTTAGAGGGGATTTTCACCCGCCGCCTCCATGTTTAGAGAATCACGGCTCGAAGAATCAAGCAATGTCTGAAGAATCACATCCCTAACTGCTTCAAGTTCCTGCAGAATCTGAATGTTATTAAAACGGAGTATCTGCAGTCCTGCGCCTTTCAGATATGAGTCTCGCTCCGCATCGTTCTGCCTATGGGTTGAACCTAGATGCTGCGAACCGTCCACCTCCACTACCAACTTCGACCGAGGTGCGTAAAAGTCCACGATGTAGCTGCCTATTGGCTTCTGTCGGTAGAACTGAGCGTCATTAAGCTGCTTTCTGCGTAACCTTGACCACAATGTTCGCTCGCTGGGAGTCATCTCTTTGCGCAATCGGCGTGCGCTTTGTTTCAAGTTGGGGTTGTACTTGAGCATTGTTGTATCCTTTCAGTGTTTCTTACGACGGGGTTAAATCCCCCCTGACCCCCCTTTACGAAAGGGGGGAAGTTTATGCTCTGACTGCTGACTGACTGCTGACTGCTGACTGCTGACTGCTGACTGCTGACTGCTGACTGCTGACTGCTGACCGCTGACCGCTGACCGCTGACCGCTGACCGCTGCTGACCGCTGACCGCTGACCGCTGACCGCTGACCGCTGACCGCTGACCGCTGACCGCTGACCGCTCTCTCACCCCCGCTGTTGGTACCACTGTCCGGTGGTTTGGTCACGGAAGAGGGTGATGCGGCGACCGTCCTCGGTGGTGACCTGGTAGTACATCCGGACTATGGGTTTCTCTCGCCACCATTCCTCGTCGATTTTCCACATGTTGTCTATGGAGAGCACTTTTAGGCTTGGCAGCATTGGCCCTTCTTGAGATGGGGTTCTGGGAGCCGGGGTTTGGGACTGCTGCCGGACAGACTTTCCTAAAGGTTTTCCTAAAGTCTTTGAAGAAGAAGCCGGAGAGGCAGGCTTGAGCCTTGGGCCCCGTTTGGACGTGGATTTGGACAGGGTCAGAGGACGCTGGCAGGCGTCCTCTTGGACGGTGATGGGCACGGGCAAGTTTAGGGGTCGAAGGGCACCAGCGCTTGGCGTCTCTCGGGAATTCTGGACCATGGCTCTACATCCCTCACTTGGTATATGGGCGGTCTGCAGCCCAGCAGGGCTTCCAGTTGCCGCATCATTTCTTTAAGTTGTTCCTGCTTGCGAACGTCGGAGAATAGACTGGACTGGATTCCGGACTGGCCGGTGAGTCCGGCCAAGGTAAGCTTCATGTCCTCCAAGGGGCCGGGCATGGTAACAATGGACAATCGGCTTTTCAGGGCGAAGAGTGCTCGTTCTTTGCTGCCCACCGCTTCTTTGAAGGCGAAACGCTTGGTCCAAGGAGGGCGGCGGAACACCTGGCTTTCTACGGTGGCGGTGCGTGCGTACCGGCCCCGGATTAGAGGACGGGTAAAGGCGCGGCCCAATAAAGTCTCCACGGCGGTCAGGATGGCGTGTTGGGTCACCGTAGGTGAAGGGAAGGTCAGGAACTCTGTCACCACCTCTTCCCGTTGATAAGGCAAAAGCGGATTTGAGTCGATGCCATTAGCCAACTCCCAAGCCCTTTTCCCTTCGGACTTTAATTGTGACTGGACTGAACCTACTTTCAGGCTGGCCAACTGGCCAAGGGTGTGCAGGCCAAAGCGGTGCAGGCGCTCCTTGCTGTTCCAGGACAAAGGCAACAGGTTTACGGAGAAGTCTTTCAGGAACCCGGCTGTGTCTTGGGGGACCCTTGTGGCCCGTCCACCGCTGCTGGTTACCGAAGCAACATAGGCTGGGAACTTCCCTGCGGCCACACCGATGCGCGGGTTGAACTCTTCGGGCACGGCTTGGAGCAGCGAGGTTATGAGCCGGGCTTCGTCGCCGTACATAGCTTCCAGCCCGTCCAATCCCACGTAGGCGCAGCCCAACTCCGCCTTCTCGACCAAGGGGCTTCGCTGTTCCAAGCTGTTGATCATGCCATCGAAGACCGTCTCGTAGTAGGGCGTGTCGGCTTGAAGCAGGGTCGCGCTCTTGCAGCGGGACACGGCTTCTTGAAGAGACATGCCTGAGACGACTCCCCGGGCTTCCGAGGAGCTGTCCAGCACCAAGTCTTTGGAGCCGTAGCTCTCGGTAATAATCACCGGCCTTCGCCGCAACTCGGGGTAGCGGCGCAGCTCGGCCTTTATGGGTAGATGGGTTATGAGTATGCAAGCGATTTTCATGTTTAGCGGTCAGCCATCAAGCGGTCAGCTTTCAGCTTTATCCCCCCTTTGTTAAATGGGGTTAGGGGGATTTCGTCTACTTGATTCATTAAAATGCCCAGGATTGCAGCCACAACTGCATCAATCTCTTGCAATACCTGGGCATTGGTAAAACGCAGCACCCCCAGTCCTGCGTTTGTCAGGTAAATGTCCCGCTCTGCATCGTTTTGCTTGTGCTTTAGCCTCAGGTGTTGCGAACCATCCACCTCCACAACCAACTTTGCTCTGGGTGCGTAAAAGTCAACGATGTAAGTCCCTATGGGCTTCTGTCGATAAAATTGGGTGCGTTGAAGTTGTTTTTTACGCAAGCGCGACCACAATATTTGCTCACTGGCAGTCATTTCTGTGCGCAAGCTACGTGCGATATGTTTTAGGTTGGAGTTGTATTTGAGCATTGGTGGGTCCTTCGGGGTTTCATGTTTAGCGAGGAAATCCCCCCAACCCCCCCCTTTATCAAAGGGGGGGTTGGCATTCTGCTGCTGATAGCCATTTGCTGGGCCACGAATTGTATAGAACGGATGTACTACACAACAATACCTGGAAGTCAGCAATCTTCGAATTATTATTAGATAAAGTTTTAAAAAGTTAATAAAATTCAAGGGCCTCACTACGAGATAAAGCATGGGCGTCTTGTTGGTGTCTTGTTAAGGGAGTACACGCGTTAACGCTGCATTAACTGACGCCGGTGAGTAACACTGGCCGTGGCCACGGCCTAAAGAGCACCCTGATCCGTAAGCCACTTCAAAACTTCAAAACTTTAACCGCAAGTTTCGGATAGATTTCCCCTAGAGGTCTGGCCGGAAAGCCATTGGCCGGGTTTCGCGCTACGCCAAGCAGACGTATTCCAGTCTTATATGGTATAATAGTATATGTAATACGTTTCAATAACCAACTGTTACTTCGATAATCGACGTTAAGAAAACGACGGCGCCCGTCGACCTGCCGCCGAAAGAATTAGCAAAATGGCTTAATGACCGGGTTGCAGGAACCTTGATGGAACCCATGGGGATTAGGGCCATTGAAGTTGGGCCCCAGCGCGCTGTGCCTGAGCTTAAAGTCGGTCCGGGGGTTAAGACGCGGACCGGCTATGTCCATGCCGGGGCTATGATGTCGCTGGCCGACACCACTGCCACCTACCTGGCCGTGGCCAGTATCAAAGGTAGTTACGACGACCTGGACCGTTTTCCGGTAGCCATCGGGCTGACCAGCCAGATAGTCAGCAATGTGCAGGAAGGACTTGTCAGGGCCGAGTCCCAAATAGTTCACGGTGGCAGAACCCTGATCGTGGTTGAGACCCGGGTCACAAGTGGCGAGGGACGCTTATTGGCTGTGGTCAACACGACCCACTTTGTCCGAAACGCTAATCCCTAGAGCCTAAAAGGCCGCTCCCCTTTTTGTGCGAACCGATTTAAGCGCCGGGAATCAAGCGCCGGGAATCAAGTACAATAGTTAAACGAGATGGTGATTAAGATGACCACCAAAATGATCACAACCGATCAGGCCAAACCCGGGAAACGGGCCGAAACCGATGAAGTAGAAACCGGGAAAGAAAATGCGATGCCCGACTCGGATGCCTGCTGGCAGGCGGTGCAAACCCGGGACCGGCGCTTTGACGGGGCCTTCGTTTATGCGGTTCACTCCACGGGCATCTACTGCCGCTGTACCTGTCCCAGCCGCAGGCCCAACCGGCAACAGGTAAGCTTTTTCTCCGGTCCGGGAGCGGCGTCGCAAGCTGGCTTTAGGGCCTGCCTCCGTTGCTGTACCGACCAAGATGTCCCAGCGGACCGGCAAATGGACTTGGTACGTACCGCCTGCCGTCATATACAGGAAGCGACAGACGGGCCGCCCACCTTGGCGGAGTTGAGTGTTTCGCTGAAAGTCAGCCCTGGGCACCTACAGCGGGTATTCAAGCGGCTATTGGGCGTCACGCCCCGCCAATTTGCCGATGCATGCCGCCAGGATCGGTTCAAGGCGAGGCTAAAATCCGGCTGGGACATCACCGACGCAATGTTCGATGCGGGCTACGGTTCCAGCAGCCGTCTCTATGAGGGCTCTCTCGATAATCTGGGCATGAGCCCGGCCACTTATAAACGGGGAGGCAGCAATCGAGGAGGCGGTGGGGCTAGGATTGCTTACGCCATCGTGGACAGCCCTTTGGGACAATTGTTGGTGGCCGCTACCTCCCAGGGCGTTTGCTCAGTGAAGATCGGCGACGATCAAGAAGAGCTTGAAAGCGAACTGCGGGGCGAGTTCCCCGGAGCGGAACTGGGCCGAGACAACCCGTCCTTGGGTGAGTGGGTAACCGCTATCGTGGGACACCTGAGCGGGCAGCTACCAAACCTGGACCTGCCGGTGGACGTTCGGGCCACCGCATTTCAAAGGCAGGTATGGGAATACCTGCGGGCCATACCCTACGGCGAGACACGGACCTATCAGCAGATCGCAATAGAGTTGGGCCAACCGGGAGCCGCTAGGGCGGTGGGCCGGGCCTGCGCCACCAATCCGGTGGCGGTGGTCGTGCCTTGCCACCGAGTAGTGCGCCGCGACGGAAACCTGGGGGGCTATCGTTGGGGACTCCACCGCAAGAAAGCCTTGCTGGCCCAAGAACGGGACCAACAACCGGTTCGAAACACGCCCCCTGATCAGCACTGAGACGGGCCTAGCTAGGAGTCTGTCCGATATATCTGAGGAAACAGTGAGAAAATAGGTCGCCAACGGGAGAGTGAAGGGATAAGCTAAGGGAGATGTGATGGGAGGTGCTCCATGGCCAGCTTTCGCTCTTATTCCATGGAGCAAGCCTATCTATTGCCCCAAGCCCCCCGTGAGTGGTTGCCCGAAGGGCATTTGGCCTTCTTCCTAGAAGAGATTGTGAGCCAACTGGACCTCAGCCCCATCTTTGCGGATGCTTTCCGGGGGCAGTTTCCCGATTTCCGGACCCTATCGGACTCCCGAAAAGATCATCTGGAGGCCTTTCAGGCACTGTTCTTGGAGGTGCTGCGGATGTTCCGTGAGGCAGGTCTGGTGAAGCTGGGACACCTGTCCCTAGATGGGAGCAAATACCAGGCCAACGCCTCCAAGCACAAAGCCATGAGCTACGGGCGCATACAGGAGGTGGAACCCCAACTGGAGGCGGAGGTAAAAGAGTTGCTGCGCCGGGCGGCAGAGGTGGGCGAGGCCGAGGACGCCGAGTATGGGCCGGAGCAGAGGGGGGATGAGTTGCCCGAGGAGTTACGGAGGCGGGAAGGATGCCTGGAGAAGATACGGGAGGCGAGGGGGCGAAGAACCGGGGGAAGGAGCGAGCTGAGGCCAGGGGTGCGGCGCCGGAAGAGGTAGCCGCCGCCGAGAGGGAGGCGCCAAAGCCCAAGGAACAGAGCAATTTCACCGACCCGGACAGCCGAGTTCTCATGGTTGGATTCAGGGCTACAACGCCCAAGTCGTGGCGCAGGAGGTGACATCCCACAGCGGCTACAGCCTCAGGCTGAGGCCCATGCTGGACGGGCTGGAGGAGAACCTGGCTAGAGTGGGGGTTCCCGAAGAGGAATGACGGCCAAAATGGTTCACAGCGGATGCGGGCTACTGCAGCGAAAGCAACCTGAGGACGCTGGCAGAGCGGCAGATTGATGCCTACGTTGCCACTGGGCGAGAGCGGCACCACCTGGGGGGAATCGGCCACCGAAGCCGCAGTAGGACACCTCTGCGTGCTGCCCTGCGGGACAAACTGCGGACCACGGAAGGGCGGGCGATCTGCAGTTCCTGCTGCCAGGCATGGCCGAGCCCCTTTTATGATTGCTTTAGAACTCCTAACAAATTGAACTGAGTTAATCTTGGCGCTAGTGGCCGGTTGGCTGTATCTTCCCCTTGTGTGGAGGGGAGGCTGATGGCGAAACCACTGGTAGATGATGAACTATGGAAATTGATCCAACCCTTATTGCCGGTACCCATGCCCAGACGATGGCGCTACCCTGGCCGAAAGCGCCTGCAGAACCGTCGGGCGCTGACCGGCATCTTGTTCGTCCTGAAGAGTGGCATTCTCTGGGAGATGTTGCCCCAAGAGATGGGGTGTGGCTCGGGGATGACCTGCTGGCGTCGTCTTCGAGACTGGCAGGAAGTTGGAGTTGGCAAAACCGTCATGAAATGTTTCTGGCCAAACTGCGAGAAGCCGACCAGATTGACTGGTCTCGAGCCGTGGTGGATAGCGCCTCCATACGGGCGGTTGGCGGAGGGGGGAAAACTGGGCCCAATCTCACTGACCGGCGCAAGCCGGAGCAAGCACCACCTGATTACCGACGCCCAAGGGATCCCTCTGGCCGCCATCTTGATGGGCGCTAACCGTCATGATGTAACTCAGTTGCTACCCTTGGTGAAAGCCATTCCGTCCATTCGGGGCCAGGTAGGACGTCCACGCCGGAGACCAGCCAAGTTCAGGGAGACCGAGCTTATGACTCGGAACCCCACCGGCAGGCGTTGCGATCGCTGGGGATCGAGCCGGTCCTGGCCAAACGCCTTACCCAGCACGGGAGTGGCCTGGGCATCCATCGGTGGGTGGTGGAGCGAACCCTGGCATGACTGCACCAGTTCCGACGGCTGCGGGTTCGCTATGAAAGGCGAGCCGACATTCATGAAGCTTTCCTTTCCTTCGGTTGTTCCCTCATCTATTTGACAAGGTCCAAATCAATTTGTTATGCGCTCTAAGTTTAACGTTCCCTCGCCAGTTATTGGTTATATCAGGCATTGACCGAGATAATCTTGTCCCAGTCGATCGACTGCTGGTAGGCGTAGGCAGCCCTCATTAGGAGCGGGTCGTCGAAAAAGCGCCCCACGAGTTGCATGCTGACGGGGAGACCGGCCGACGACTTGCCCACCGGCAGCGCCAGGGCCGGGTGACCGGTGTAGTTGAAAGGCAAGGTGTTGCGGGAGCCGGTCCAGTTCGCAGACGCCAGGTTGTCCTCAACTGCCTCCAAGTAGCTACCTGGGACGTGGTTCTTGGGTGCGGTCATGATGCATGTGGGCATCACTAGGACGTCGACTTTAGCTAATGCGGCGTCGTAGGCTTTGATGTAGGCTGGACGCACATTCTGGGCCTTGGCGTAAACCCGACCGTAGTAGTTACGGCGGCTCATCTCGGCAGCGATGAGGGACAGCTTACTTCGCGGCGCAAGCAAGTCGGCCTGAGAGTCCCACATCTTGTTGATTGCGGCGATGAGGGAGGCGGGGTAGTAAGTCCTCGTGAAAGCGCCAAAGAATCCGGTTTTAAACACGGAAAGGGCACCTTCGGCCGAGAGGGCGGCTTGGGCAACTCTAATGTCACGGTGCTCCGGAATGGAGACCTTGGAAACGTCTGCGCCCGCCTCTGCGAAGACGTCGACTGCCGCCATGACTCTGTCTCTCACGTCGACCTCGGCATCGTCGAAGCCCTCTTCGAGGACACCAATGCGCAGACCGGACATACCGTCGGCCAACCGATTTAGAACGTCAATGTGAGTAGGGACGTCTCGGGTTTGGCGTGGATCGTAGGGATCGTAACCCGCAGTGGCCTGGAGGGTTGCCGCCGCATCTTCCACGGTACGGGTCAACGGACCTGTGTAGTCGATACTCTGGTCAGAGCCGAACCCGATTCCAAAGTGAGACAACAGTCCGAAGGTAGGCTTGTGTCCTACCAGCCCGGAGAAAGCCGCAGGAATACGGATGGAGCCGCCCTGGTCGCCGCCGAAGGAAATGTCCACCTCGCCAGCGGCCACGGCAGCAGCGGAGCCCGAGGACGATCCTCCGGTCACGTGATCGTGGTTGTGAGGGTTGAGAGGCCGGCCATAGTCGCCAATGGCGCCGCCGGTGCCGAAGCCGCCGCTCAATCCGTTCATGACGTTCTTGCCTATGACGGTGCCACCTTCCTGCAGCGCCCGAGTGACTACCGTTGCGTCGAAGTCGGGGATGAAACCCTCAAGGGCGAAGGTGCCGAGGCTCATGGGTATACCCGCTACAGCGATATGGTCCTTGTAGCTGATTGTCTTGCCAGCAAGCAGCCCTTCCGCCGCACCTTCAATCCGGCACTTGTACATCCAGGCGTTCAGCGGGTCTTCTTCCGGGCTCGGCCGGTACCCGGGCTCTCGGGTAGCCGATACCATTGGAGGTTTGGACTCCTCCAACCTGGCTTGCACGAAGGTATCGAACTGGCTCATCTGTTCTATCAGGTACTCCTGGTACATAACAGCCTCATCGGGACCCAGGTGAATCCCCAGTTCTTTGGCTACGGCAACGACTTCATCGACGTCAGGTACTGCGTACATGGAGCTCTCCTCCTATTATTACGGACTGGTGACTGTAGATTTGTGGGATCGGCGGGATTTGAATCGTGAATTTATGTACTCCCGGTACCCAGCCAAATCCGACGAGACGAGAGGAGATTACTCCTGCTCTTAGAAGGCTGTCAACAATCATCTCTCTGGTATTCGGATACGATTTTCGCTCGTGACAGCATTATTCTTCGCCATTTATGACTACTGGAACCTACGGAGCACATTGCTGCCTAGTACCCCATCGAGCCAAATTGCCGTCACCCACCAAAGAAGACTCGGAGACCATCGGCACATTTCGTAACTACCCTTTCTAGAAAATATTGACGAAGCTGGCCTTCCTCAAGGTGGCCCCAGGATAGGAGTCAGGACGACAGCCATGCCTCACCTGGTTGGTCGCGGATTTGTTGACGTGACGCCATCGGCGAATATTGGGCCTGATATTCAATGGTGCTGCCAGAAACAAGCGGATCGGGTATAATACACACTCCTATTCTGCCGCAAAACCGCATAAATTCGGTTAATCACAAACTATGGAGGCCGAGCTATGGCAACCGCGAAGGTAAATAACGCCGAAATTTATTATGAAGAGACTGGGACCGGCCCTCCCATAATTCTTTCTCCCGGCGGGCTGCAAGGAGCCGCTGCGAGCTACGAACCGGTGATCGCTACCCTGGCCCAAGAGCATCGAGTGGTGGTCTACGACCGTCGATTCGGCGGCCAGTCCCGCAGTCCTTTGGTGGTTCAGACCTGGGACATGGTATGCGAGGACGTATTCGGGCTGATGGACGTTTTGGGGATTGACCAGGCTTATCTGGGCGGTGGTTCATTCGGCGCAGCCATCTCATTGGGCTGCGCTTACCGACAGCCCGAGCGGGTCCGCGCTATATTCCCTTCCAACATCGCCGGCGGCCATATCTGCGACTCGTATTTAACGGGAAAGCTGTTCAAAAGCATGGAAATGGCCACAAGCGACGGTATTTCATCGGTGGTGGAAGCATTCGACACCGACGACCGCTTCTCCCCTTTCAGCCCCGAGATCGCCCAAACCGATCAGCAGTATAGAAGTAAACTGGAAAGTATGGAAACTGCGGATTTCGCCCAGGTGATGCGTGACACCATCTATGCCCTTTTCGAAGGCCCTTTCCCAACATTGGGGATGACCGAGAAGGCGCTTGGCAGCATCCGCACTCCGGCTATGGTCATGCCGGGAAACAACGACGTTCACCCGAGGCGAGTTGCCGAAATGGTCCACCGCCTGGTTCCCAACTGCCAGTGGGCGGAGGTCCAACCCCATTCCGAGGAGCCTGCAAAGTACTCAGAACGGGTACTCAATTTTTTGGCCAGTGTCGAGGCCAACGGCCACTCCTAGCGATGATGCAGGATTCACCAGACAGGGCCACGCAACCCGCATGGCGCGCAACTTCTTTTCAGTCGAGGTCGCCCTGTCCGGTGAATCTCAAGGGACAATAAGGGTTGGGAATTGGGGCCAACGTCAGTGCCTGTCGCTGATCTCTTAAAGGACACCCCGAACCGACAGGCGCACTTGAGGTGGATTAAGTTTACGCCCGATGATCGCGCGATTAATTTCGCTTCACTTTTGAGATTGAGAAGGATTGGTCTCGCCGATCTCGAAGCTTTAGCCGGGCGCTGACTTGACAATTAATGCTCCCAAGCCTATCTTCTCGCTACCGGTAAAGAGCTAGCCTCACTGGGCAGCCCATGATGATGCCGTGTCCCTCTGAATTAAGGGGATTTGGTCACGGATGCTACGATGTCCGCAACTTCTCTAAATCGACTATTTAACACTTCACTTAAGAGAAAGCGTGTCGTCGGTTTTACTATTCTGGCGGTCCTGCTCTTCCTCTTCATTTGGTTCAACCGGATTCCCAAGCTGGACATCGTCGGAGAAGACCTGATTGCTGCCTCGGCGGCCGGCGCCGAATGCTTCCAGGGTCTCTGCATCGATGGAAACCCGGAAACGAGCCTCCTTTCCCGCTGGTGGCTTTTCTCCCTTACTTACCTCAAGCTAGTCACTCTGGGAATGATATTCGCATTTCTAGTTGCGGGCCTGACCGAAGTTTTCCTCTTTCCTCCCGAAGCCTTGAGCACTTGGACCCAACGAGGGATTCGCGGGTCCCTTAGAGGGTTAATCATAGGCTCCGCCATGAATCTGTGCTCGGCCTGCATCGTCCCGGTGTCATCGGCGTTCCGCAGACGAGGCGCCGGGATCGAGACGACTCTGGCGATAGTCCAAGGTTCGTCGACGATGAACCTACCAGCTCTGATCATGGCTGCGATGGTATTTACCCCCATGCTGGCAGGCACTCGTATAGGCTTGAGCGTCGTGGGGGCTTTGATCTTGGGCCCCATCGTGGCGGCCTTGGTGGGCAGGAGCGAGAAAGACCCTCCGGTCACCGTGCCGATGGTGGTTTTGCCGGAATCCGCGCCCGAGTCATGGCGCCTAATCCTAATTGAAGGTTTGCCGGCCTGGTTGTGGACAAGTATCAAGTATCTGTTCCGCCTGGGCCCATTAATGGTTGTGGCCGGATTGGCAAGTGGCATGGCCATTCAATGGGTAAGTCCCGAGACCGTGGACAAGTTCCTGGGAAATAATGTGCTGGGTGTAGCTACCGCAGCAACATTCGGCATCTTGATCAACGTGCCGCTGCTCTTTGAGATACCTCTGGTAGCGGCCCTGCTGCTGGTCGGAATGGGAACAGTTCCGGCTGCGACCCTGCTCTTTGTGGCAGCGGCTGGCGGCCCCATCACCTTCTGGGGCCTGGCTAAGGTAATGTCGAAGCGAACCGTGGTAACTTTCGCCACAGCGACGTGGAGCCTGGGTGCGGTTGCCGGTTTGGGCATCTTGTCTGTCGGCCTAATATTCGGAGACGAAGGCCCCCAGACCATTCGGATTGCGGACAACTCAACCACGAGTTGCCCAATCTGCTTGTTGCGGGATGCCATCGGTGAGGCGGAGCACGGCGACACAATCGAGATACCGCCCGGCATTTACACCTTGCGTATTGCCGAGTTGGTGTTGAACAAAGATTTGACTCTGGCCGGAGCCGGAGCGGACCAGACCGTCATCCAGGCAGCCGAGTCACTCGGAACCGCCAATTCCAGAGTATTGCGAATTCCCATAGGACGGACCGTGACAATCTCCGGCATAACTATTCGCTACGGTGTTGCCGATTCAACTGCTGAACGCCATGTTGTGTTCCCAGCCACGGTGGGGGGAATCGTAACTACTAACTACGAGTTTGGCGGTGGAATTCACATTCACGGAACATTGACACTCATCGATTCGGTAGTCAACGACAACTCTGCTGGAGGCGGCGGTGGAATTTTCAATGGTGGCACGTTGATCATGAAAAACAGCCGCATCGGCAACAACCAGGCGGATGGGCAAGGTGGCGGCATATTTAATGGCGGAATTCTCGAGCTTGAAGGTGGGGCCTTTCAAAATAATCGTTCCCAAGGAGGAGGAGCGATAAGCAATTGGGGCAACATTGAGGCGGTTCGGACTTCTATCAGCGACAACCGGGCTCGGGTGGCAGGAGGTGGAATCCTCAACACGGCTGTGGGCAACTTGAACATGGATTCCGTGACCGTCAACAATAATTCCGCCGGGTCTGGCGGCGGCATCCGAAATTTTGGTCAATTTACTTTGTCGAACAGCACGGTTAGCCTCAATTCCGCTTCAGCTGGCGGGGGAATAGATAACTGGAAAAACATGCATATCGCCAACAGCACCCTGACGAGCAACGAAAGTCAGAAAGGCGGAGGCATTAACGTACGTTGGGGTCATATTACGCCTCCAGAGACGGAGTTGACTGGAACGATATTGGCTGGAAACTCGGCAAATGAAGGGGCGGATTGCCATGGACCCATAAGTTCCACAGGTAACAATCTTCTAGGGATAGTGACGGACTGCGACTATCGTGCCGGTCCCAGCGATCTGATGGGCACGTCCGCAAGTCCCTTGAACCCGCTTCTAGGTCCCCTTCAAAACAATGGGGGACCGACTGAGACCCATTCTTTGATGGTAAATAGTCCGGCTATAAATGCTGGGGAGCGTAAGTCGGAACTACTATTGGACCAAAGAGGTGCCCAGCGGGCACAAACCGGTGTGACCGATATAGGGTCATTCGAGCGCCAGTAGTTCGGAACGGCCCGAATTGGGCTTGAAGATGGTTTTTACGCATGGCAGGTCATTCTGAGAGTTCGCGCTGGGAGGATGACCAGAGCCCAACAAAGCTATTTGGCCACCACTGGCAAACATAGCGGCCAAATACCAGCGCAACCAACGCCTTTAACCCGCAAGACCTTAAGGCCACACAGGTTCGAATTTGCACGTTTTTCTCCCAGACAATGCCAACGTTGTACCCCGGTACCTTGGCGTTTAATTAGACGCGATATGGGCCGATGTACTGCAGAAGAGTATCGGCCCATACCGCGTTAGTCTATCCATTTAATCCGCTTCGTAGACCACGGTGCTGGTAACCCCGGTCAACTTCACCGGAATTCGAATGCTCTGAGGGACGTTTACCCGGATTGTGACGGGGTAGCTAATGACTCCCCGTTCCGTCCTCGGCTCTCTGGCAACTTTGGTAACGAAACCGTCCAGTGGCCGGTTTGGCAGGGAATCCAACGATATCATCGCTCTGGAACCCGTCTTCACGAACTGCAGCTCCCCTGCGTCAACCACCCCCTGAACCTCCAGCGCCGTGGGGTCGACTAGCTGAATGACTCTAGACTTGGTGCTCACAAGGTCATTAGCTTCCAAGTTGAGCACCGATACTACACCGTTGAATGGGGCCAGCACAAAAGCGCCGTTTAAGTCTTTTCGAGCTTCTTCCACTGCCGCCTCAGCCGCTGCCATTTTCGATTCCAGGAAAGCTAAATCCAGGGGGTCCGGTCCGCCTACTAGCTTGGCTAGGTGCTTGTCTGACTCAGCTAGCGCCTCTACAGCTTGGTCCAGAGTTGCTTCCAGCACGGCCAGGACCAGTGGGTCCGGCCCTTCCTTGAGCAACTCGGCCAAGTCGTCTTGAGCCTCATTCTTCACGGCGCGAGCCAACTCTACCCTTGACTCCAGAACAGCCAACTCCAAGGGGTCAGGGCCATCCAATTGCTTGGACAGGTCATGCTGGGCTGTATTCAGTTTGGCTTGGGCCGTGGCCACCTTCGCTTTGAGCAGAGCCGATTTCAGTGAATCCGGGCCCTCCAGCAGTCTAGCCAAGTCCTCCCGGACCGTGCTCAGCTTAGCTTGAGACACCTCCAGTTTAGCCTCCAACCCGATCAACGCTAAGGGGTCTGCCCCTGCTTGAATTGCCGCCAGGTTGTTTTCAGGAGTTGTTAACGCAGCCCGAAAAGCCACCACCTGTGCTTCCCAAAACGATAAATCCAGCGGTTCAGCTCCTGACGTTATGGCTGCCGCGCTTAGACTGGCCAGGCTCTCTTCCGCCTCCTTAAGGTCGTCCTGCGCCGTCCGTACCAAATCCTGTCTCAACAAGACTTGCTCCGGGTCTGCTTCTTTGCTGACCGTGGACAATGCTTCTTCCGACGCTATCAATTTTTCTTGGGCTGTCTGTACGGCTGCTTGAAGCTGTCGCAATTGCGATTGATTGAGCCTTTTTTCCAGGTCTCGAAAATCATCTCGGGCCACCTCCACCTCGGCTTGGGACCGTTCCAAGGCAGCCTCTAATTCCTGGCGCTTTAGGGCGCCGGGTTCTTCCGTTAGTTCGGAGAGTTTATCCCGAGCAGTATTCAGATCCGCTTGGTCTTCTTCCACCGCTACTTTTAAGCGTCTCAGAGCCTCAACATCGAATTTAGAATCTTGGTCCCTTGAATCTCGAGTGGGCTGGCTGAGCCAGTCAGTTTGGGCATCCTCAGCGGCCCTCAGGGCGACCTCGGCATCAACCACGGTCCGCCTGGCGTTGGTCAAGTCCTGTAGGTGGTCCAACTCAAGGTCATTCAGGTCCTTACCGGCTAAATCTAAGACCAACTCGGCATCGGTGACCTTTTCACGGGCCTGAGCTAATTCCTTTATGAGGTCCAAATCGAAATTTCCCAGTTTCCGCTGCGCTTGGTCCAATGTGAGTTCGGCGCTTGCCTTGTCCTGGGTCGCCTGAGCGAACTGCGCATGATAGTCCCGGTTGAAGTCCTCTACGTTCCTAAAGGCACTTTCCAAGGCAAGGTTTGCGTCGGCTGCGACCTCTTTCGCTTTGGCCAATCCACCATCGTAGTCTCGTTGAAAATCGCTGAAGCCTTCCATAGCTCCGTCCAGTTTCACGTCCGCCTCAGCCTTAGCTTCTATCGATTTGGCTAATTTTTCTTCATAATCCTGCTGGAAGTTCTCCAAGTTGATCAAGGCTTTATCCAGCTTGAGGTCTCCGGTGGCCTTAGCTTCCATAGTCAGGGCCAGTGTCTGTTCGAAGTCTGAACGGAATTCGTCCAGCTTTTCTTGGGATCGATCAACCCCTAGCAGCGCAGCCGATTTAACCTGGCGGGCGTCGGCCAGTTTTTGATTGTAACCACGCTGATAGTCATTTAGGTCCTCATTGGCATGTTTCAGGGCCACGTCTCTTTGCGCCAGGGTCTCACCCAGTGTTGCAATTGTAAGTGGGTCCAGCCTAGCCAGAACCTGCCCTTCCTCTACCTCTTCCCGTAATTCGACCAAGACATCTCCTACCGTGCCGTTAGTTTCGAATTTGAGGGCGATTGTCTTGGGGAAAGACACCTTACCTCGAACGGGAATCTCGACCGTATCGGCCGTAATCTTGGGGGCGGTTGGTGCAGTCTGGCCCCGCTCTCTCTGTCCGGAGCTGCCGCTGACGTTTGAAGCCCCTACCACTGCGGCAATCATAAGGATCAGCAAAGCGGCGAGAACTCCCGCTTGCCACTGCTTGAGATTTCGAATCACGCTAAATAGTCGGACCATGTCGATCACCCCCTTTGTGAGATACGTGATGAAGGGTTATTGGTCTCGATTGGATATTAGTTCCGTGGATATTAGTTCCGTCATTTTTGCGCCGAAATAGGTTTAAGAGTCATATACGCGGACCTTTAACCAGGTCGGGCAACCAGGTGACAATTCCAGGGAAAGCAATGATTATCCCTAGGACCACCATCATGCAGGCGAGAAAAGGGAGCACGCCGATATACACGTCCATGATTGTGCCCTGCTCAACAGTGGTGCCTTCTGCCTCGGCCATTTCAGCATTCACCTCCTGGCGAGCGCCATGCAAAACATACAGCGCCAGCCCTTGAGGAGGACTGATTTGGGCTACCTCGAACAATATGACCAGGATGATACCGAACCACAGCAAGTCCACATTGGATTCATTCAAGGTCGGTAGCAGGATGGGCAGGGTTAAGAACAGCATCGAGTAGCTCTCCATAAACGTACCCAACACCAGGTAGAAAAGAACCAGAACCAAGACCAACTGGACAGCCCCAAGATCGAAACCGACGATCCATTGAGCGATATCATGGGAGATCATGAGCCTGGCGAAAACGAACTGCAGCACGAAGGCCGTGAATAGGATTAGCAGAATCATCACAGTGGTGCGAACTGTCGAGAGAAATGCGTCATAGAGCATCGTCGTATTAGTCCGCACAGACTCCTTTAGCTGCGCAAACTCAAACGGGTGCTCATTATGCATGTTCTCGAATCTATCTTTTAGAGGCTCGGGGAATAGCAGGTGCACCTTGGACCCGTGCACGGCGCTGATTAGCCCGGCTCGGACGGTAGAGAAGGAATTGTTTGCGACCGCCAGAACGAAAGCCCCCGTTGCACCGCAAGCGGCGGCTTCGCTGGGGAGAAAGATACTGAAATAGATTGTGCCCAGCACCAGGGCGATCAGAGAAAAAATCGGGAGCATGGGCACGATCGCGGCGAACCGCCCTCGCCATGCATCCCAGTCCAAGAAGCCGCCGCCGGTCTCCTTTGGGGCAATACTGGGCCATATTTTGGCGGCTATAGCGATCATCACCATGAATGTCGCAGCAATCATGAAACCGGGAATAAAGCCGGCCAAGAACATACGGGAGATGGACGTGTCGGTCTCCAACGCATAAATGAGCAAGAGTATGCTGGGAGGAATTAAGATACCGAGGGTGCCGCCAGCGGCCAGGGAACCAAGAACGATTCGCTCGTTGTAGTTCCGCGCGCGAAAAGAGGGCAAAGCTACCCTGCTGATGGTGGCAGCGGTGGCGATAGTAGAGCCTGAGGACGCAGCGAAGATGGCGCAGGATACTACATTGGTGTGCAGCAAGCCTCCAGGGAGAAGCGCAACCCATCGGCTCAACGCGGTGTACATTCGCTCTGCAAGACCGCTGCGCAGCACCAACTCACCCATCAGCACAAAAAGCGGTATGGCAATCCAGTTCCACTGGGTGTATACTCCGACCGCCTTGCTCGGCAAAATAGGCCATAGGTTAGCGTCGAATGGCGCGAAGAACTGCATCATGATCAATGCTATGGCTCCTATGGCGCCGGCCACGTAGAAACCGGACATGAAAAACGCGCCCATCAGGGCCATAGCAAATCCGATTAACATGTTTTCCTCACGGCCATCCTCATAGCCGATAAGCCTGAATTAGCGGTTCCGGCATTCGGAAGCCGAACTCTTCCACTACCGAATGGCCACCAAGGGAACGGATATCTCACTCCCGACTGCATCTAGCGAAGGAGTTCTGAGGCCACGAATGTCTCGCTGCAGAATTCATTTAGCGAAGGAGCTCCGTGGCTTCTGTTGTCTCGGTTTCGATTTCACCCCCGCCCATCCACCTGTGCACTTGGGGTAGAAAACTCTCCGCCATAATTACAAACATCATCTGCAAGGCGGTGAAGGCCATCATGCTAAAGCCGACCCCTATGACAATCTTGGGTATGAACGTACTACTCGAAGCATGGTCGACCACCGAATCCCATATCATCCACGAGGTAACCGTCGCAAGAAACGCCACGGCGCCCATTGCGGCGAAGTCGGCGAATGCCCTGGTATTCCGACCCATAAACGGCAGCAGAACGTCGATCCGTACGTTGGCTCCCGATCTCAGAGCGTAGGAAAAGGACCAGGTTGCGGCCATGGCCAGGGCTAACCCACTCAACCCGCCGGTGGCCGGGGCCATCGGCCATTCCAGCTTTCGCGCGACTATCTGATAGGTAATAAAGAACCCCAGCAGCAGCAACTCCAAGCCGCAGAACCAGCCCAAGGCCAAGTACACCCGGTCGAGCCTGACCGATAGCCACCGGGTGAATATCAACAACCCGAAAGCTGGGGTCCAGCCTTCGTTGGAGGTTACTCGGGAGGTTACTCGGGAGGTTTCCGGTGAAGTTACCAATGAAGTTACCAGTGAAGTTACCGGGGCAATTTCCTGGTTCGTCGGCAACGAGGTAGTTACACCTCCACCTCTGGCCAAGCCACCTTCGACCAATCCCGAAACGGGAGCACCGTCGGTAGCTGGATCCCCAGGCTGTGCACCGCCTGCAGCTAGACCGCCGGAGGTTGGCCCGCCGGGAGGAGTACGGCCAAACGCCACGCCTAGGTTGCCGAAAAACCCGGGTATACTTTGGTGCACGATTGTGTAAACAACCGGAACTACTATGAGGGTCAGGAACGTTGAGCTGATCAAGCCTCCTATGACCACCGTTGCCAGTTCCGCACCGATGATGAGTCCGCTTTCGCCAACAAAGACAGCCAGCGGGAGCAGGGCTATGTCGGTCGTGAATGCAGTCATCAAGATTGGGCGCAGTCGTACACGGCTTCCTTGGATCAACGCGTCCTGCACGCCCAGTCCCCGTTCCCTGAGTTGCTCCACGAAGGTGATGAGCACAATGGCGTTGGTCACCACCACGCCGATCAGCAACAGTAGGCCCATCATGGCCGATAAGCTCAGCGTACGGTCGGTGATGGCTAGGGCCACAAGGGCGCCGACCAAGGCCAATGGCAGACTGGCGACAATAATTAGGGGATTTCTTAGCGAGCCCAGGCTGGCCACCATAACCAAGTAGACCAATAGGATGCCCACCGCCATGGCCAGGAATATATCTTGAAATCCTTCCCGGACCTGCTCGAAGACTCCTCCCGTCTTGACTTCAACGCCAGGAGGGAGATCAAGACGATCGATTACGGCATCCACTCTGTCACTTATTCCCTGGGTATCCTCGCCGATGATGGTACCGGTAATGCTTGCCGACCTTTCCAGGTCAAAGCGGCTGAGACTAACCGGACCTTTCTCGATGGCGATACTGCTAATCAACCCCAACTTCACTTGTTCCAAAGGCGACACACCCTGGATGGTCAACGAATTGAGCTTATCTATGTCATCGACTGCGCTGGGTGGCCCCCGCACTATCACCTGCATGGTTATTTCTTCCAGGTTGACCTCAGAGACAACCTCGCCGACGTTAAAGCGGCTGACCTGTCGACCCACCGATGCTGTGGTCAAGCCAAACTCAGCGGCCAACTCAGGATCGACCCGGATGACTACCTCATTTCTGGCGCCGGTAACGTCGCTGCTAACGTTGGCTACTTCGGGTATTCGGCTTATAGCTGCTTCCAACTGCTTGGCCACCGGGGTTATGGTCTGAAGGTTAGGTCCGATAATTATGACTTCCAGATTGTCTTGGGGAGCCCCAGGTACGATCTCCTCGACCTTGATGGTAGTTTCTTCGTTCCCAGGCAACTCGGCCCGGATTTGATCGGCAATATCCTCCGGTACTTCCTCAGCCAGTTGGACAAATACACCGGCGATGTCCAGTCCACCGCCGACTTCCCGGGCCGGACCGAATCGCGTTGCCACGCCACCGATGGTCGTTTGATACGACTCAACGATTCCTTCTTCTTGGAGCCTGGCCAGAAGCTCTTCCACCTTCAGCACTTCGTTAAAAGTGCGCCCTGCTGAGGCTCCTGTGGGCAATTCCAGGTTTATGGTTATGATTTCCGGGTCACCGGCCGGGAAAAGGGTAACGGGGATAACCCGCACCAACGCCAGGCTGGCGATGGTTATAACGAAGGCTATCACCAGGGTTGCGACCTTGTGCCGCAGCGACCAGAGCAGGATCGGCGTGTATATGCGCTGCATTAGCGTGTCGGTGTCCTCACTGACAACACCCGCGACTACGCCCTCATCATTAGGAAAATCTCCCCGGCGCAACAACATTGCCCCCAAAACCGGAGTGATTGTCAGCGCGACTAACAGCGACCCAATCAGGGCGAAACTCACCGACATAGCGAATGGCGTAAAGAAAGAGCCAACCAGGCCTTGGATGAACACCAATGGGAGGAAGACAACGATGGTGGTCAGGGTGGACGAGGTGATGGCTCCCGCCACTTCCCGTGTCGCATCCAAGGCTGCTTGCGCCCGGTCTTCGCCTCGTTGGATGTGCCGGTACATGTTCTCCATGACGACGATACTATCGTCCACAACCCTGCCCACAGCGATAGCCAGGCCGGCCAGCGTCATTAAGTTGAGAGACAAGCCAGCTATCCCGATCAACACTATGCCGACCATGATACTTAGGGGAATCGACAGCCCGATGACTAAGGTGGGGCGAAGGGTAAGCACCAGTCCCCGCACTAGGTGGGGACGGACATTGATTAGAAAAACGAATACGACGGCAATGGCGAACATGAAGCCGAACATTCCCTCTCGCAACAAGCTCGAGAGTTGGGCCCGGATCCGAGGGCTATCGTTGGATAGAATAAGGATCTCGACGCCTGGCGGAAGGCTTTCGGCCTTGACTATCTCCAGTTCCGCCAGGACCCCATCCGTCACGTCCAGAGTATTGGCGCCGGACTCTTTGACCACCACGATGCCCAAGCTTGGCTTACCGTTGGTGCGGGAAATACTAGAGGCCTCGGCCGTGCTCAATTCAACTTCGGCGACATCCGATAGCAGAACCCTACGCTGAGTAGAACGGGTATTAACGTTGGCTGCTGAAGTTCCTGCTCCATTATTCGATCGGTCGAAGCCTATGGTCAGGTTTCGAATTTCATCTATGGAGCCAAATTCATGGGCGGTACGTATCGAAAACGACTCACGGCGATTCTCAACATCGCCAGCGGGGATGCTCACATTGTTCTGCTTGATAGCCGTTGAGACCTGTTGCAGCGATAGACCCAAATCTTCCAGCTTATCCGTGTCGACCGTTACTACTACTTGCTCGTCAATTTCGCCAACGACCTCGGTACTGAACACGCCATCCACCCGGTCAATGCTTGGCAGTATCAAGTCTTCGACAATGCGTTGTAGTGAGGGAATGTCTTCGCCGCCGAGCACGGTTAGCTGAAGCACCGGAAACAAGTCGGTGTCCAGGCGTCTGAACAGGGAGTCCTCAACCCCGGCAGGCAATGATAGGCCGTTTATGCCGCTTTCAATGTCACGTTCGGCTTCGTCCATGTCGGTGCCGAATTCGAAGCCGGCAATGACCACAGACAGGTTTTCCGAAGATGTGGACTGGACCTCTTTCAGGCCGGTCATCCCTCCTATGGTTTCTTCTATGGGCTTGGTCACGTCCCGTTCGACGGTGTCGGGGTTTGTGGAAGGGTAGACCGTGATGATGGTAATGATCGGGGACTCGATCTCTGGAAATAGCTGGCGTTCCAGGCTTCCGTAGGTGATGACGCCAGCGAAGAGGAGAATAACCATGACTAGGAGGGTCACGGAACGCCGACGTAACGCAATCCCGGTCAGGAAGCTCATATATGAGCTTCTTTGCGCGTGTTATGGCTGCTAGGCAAATTGTCTGAGTATGCCGCTGCTGGCCAGCCGTACCAGCTAGTTGCCACCGCTACTGGTTGCTCCAGGGGCCTGTCCCGGCTGAGACTCCGGAATTCCGCCAATTCCTCTCCATCAACAGTCGGCCGGCGCATCACTATCCGACGATCCTTGAAGTCCGCCAGCCACGCCATACGCCCTTTGTCCGCGAAACCGTCGATCAGGTTAGTGGACAGTAAAAAGGCACGACCAACATAAGCGACGACGCTGCTCATGACTCTTAGGCCCCGATCGAGCACATCGGCATTAGGAGCTTCGGAATCGTCCGATCTGATCTGGACAGTTGGCAGGCATCGCTTGATTGGAAGTAAATACGATGAACAATTTCAAGGAACTTTTCTTGAAGTTCCTCGCAGAAGATAAACATAGAATTGCCTGATTCGTTTGATTAAATCGAGCAATTCTATTACTTCGACGTAATCTGGTCAATCGGTGTGGTTAAGGTGCAAGGTATGTTGAATGATCGTGAGTCCAGTGAGTCCTAAGCAAATAGGGCATTTAGGCGTTCGCCCGCTCCAATATGTCTCATTTCGCAGTGTTTACCGATTGGGCAAGCTAGAACAGGGCAATTGGATTGACCGGCGATCCGGTGCCGCCCTTCATCTTGAGTGGCGCCACGACGAGCATGAACTCGTACCTACCCTCCTCGGCGCAGGCTTCCGCTAGGGGCTGCAGCAAAGCGTTATCAAGCAGCAGGACGCCGTAGGCAGGGATGACGCTGTGTACGGTCCATTCATGGCCCATCGGCGACATATCCATCATGTCCCATATGACTAGGGAGACGTCGTTGTCCCGGATAAAGGGGAGGCATGAAACATGCAGGCCCGGCTTCTCCGGCTGCGATCCCCAAATCGCCTGAGGGTTGGCGTCGTCATATACTTCCCGGCCACTGTAAACCGCCACGGCGTCGCCGGGTTCCAGAGTCACGCCTTGAGCCCGAGCGACCGCTTCCAGCTACCAGCCGTGGACGGCTGTCCCATCGGCGACGTACGACTCGCCTCGATACTTGGGTACGTCCAGAAGCACGCCACGGGTGACAATCCCATCTCCGAAGTGCTCCACGGAGCCCCAGTTAGCCCCATCGAAGGTAATCTCTTTACCTGGGTCCCGACCGTTCCACATACGATTTTCGTTCAAGTAGTGGGAAATCGAGTCTAGGTGGGTGGTGGACAATCCGTGGTAACGTAGGCCATAGAAGTCCCCGGCCGAGCCCCCACCGTTTCCTCTATCCAGGGTGTACATCCAGTGTTGCGCCGGAACCGGGTTCCCGGGTGCGGGGGTCTTGGGTAGGAACCTGCTAAGGGAAACCGAGCGTCCGCTGCGCACCAGTCCACTGGCGGCGACGATTTTTTCCGGCGTGATCAGGTTCGTGGCCCCACGCTCATCGTCTTCCCCCCAGCGGCCCCAGTTACTCCTGTCCTTGATATAAGACTCGACTTCTTCATTGCTGGGCAACTTTCCCTCGGGCATGTTGACCTCCTTTATTCCCACCAGTATTCCCCGGCCCTTATCCGGCGACAGAAAGGTAACCGAATGACATAGCGAGGCTCCAGCATCGGTGGTCCTGGAGAGCTTTCTGAGAGCACGTTCTCAATATTACCGGAGGTTGCTCCCCAAACTATATGTTTTTTTCGGTTAGATTCAGAAGGCGTGTATCGGCGCGGCTTCGTCGACCCAGAACTGCTTTCCGGCGACTTGGTGGCAGCCTTGAATTTCGTGGCTCGGGATAGCCGGACTCACCAGTCTTGCTGTAGTCCATCAATGATTATTAGGAAGGTGCAGCCAATACAGTATCGACGATGCACTACGTCCCCAGGAATGCCAAGCTGAGTTTTGAGAAGAAGACGCCCCAGCCACTGGTGCCGGAGGAAATCTTGTGGTAGAAATTGCTAAGAGATTAGTAGGTTAATCAGATTACTGTCCTGGACCCTATTTTATCCCCTGGAAAAACGGCGTGAATTGGTCTAGAACCCACTCAACTTCGTTGCTGATGGAGCCGAGGGTGCTAGCCACCAGCAAGCCTTCTGCTATTCCCGGAGATTTGCCAAAAACCTGCCAATATTTGAAGTTTCGGTGTACCTCAATTTCTCCGACCATTTCTTCCAAGGGAATTCGCAACAACTCTGCTCCGGTTTCCAACTCGGCGATATGAGCACGGTCCACGATAAATTTAAAGTTCCCAGACGGCGATATCATACCCTTCAGCTTAATCTGGTTGATGATAGATGTTTTCGAAACTATCGGTTTCGGACGTTGATTGTCAGCACACGCTAATTCTCGGAGGATGGAGAGAGAGTTGTTCCCTCGGTTGTAAGGTTGCACACTTTCGAAAATATTCTCCTGGATTTCAGGTAAACTACCGGCGCGTTTGAGATGCGAATTTTCG
This sequence comes from Dehalococcoidia bacterium, assembly GCA_963665155.2. Classification (GTDB taxonomy): domain Bacteria; phylum Chloroflexota; class Dehalococcoidia; order Lucifugimonadales; family UBA3495; genus UBA1141. The sequence continues at coordinate 358,475 of CAXXFI010000001.1, forward strand.
AATAGACTGGCAGTTTCGTAAATCGGGAAACAGGTGGGAAGGTCGAAATCGGGATTGGCACTGAGCAAAAGGTGCCCCGACACTTGGTCGAGAGCAGAGAGAAGAATGCTACAAACGTCTTCGGCCAGACAGGGAATAATCTTGGGTATTGGCTTGTGACTATCTACGTATATTATGCCAAACAGATCGCCGTTCTCGGTTACGGTCGATTTGCGCAAATCATAAGCGTGGCTTCCCACGAACTTACGGTCAGCCCGGCTTAACGCCTTCAATTGCTTCTGGGCCCGCCTTAGTTCTCTACGAGGGTCGTTTAGCTTCGTATTACGCCTATTACCTTCCACCGTCATACCTGCCGAGATAAATGGTGAATGAGTCTAAGATATTCCTGTGTCGAACTCGGAAGTTGGTTTATGATCTATAGCTTTCATTTTCCGGTTTATAGTCCCAGAACCGGCTATAATAACGACAACTGGCCCTTTCTGCGGCGTAGGACAAATATGGGCAAACTGGATTGACCATCGTTAATAGCGAGTATAGCATCGGCGATGAAACGAGCGCCTCCTCAGCCCCACCCGGAGTACCTAATGCCGAATAGGGACATTCAGGCCGCATGGCATTACCACAACGGCACAAAGCACCCAGATGGCCACATGATGGACCGGTGGCACTCCTACGACCCCAGGGACAACCCGCTTCTGTTCAAAATCTACTCGGAATTAGAGCCGATTCCGCTATACCTTGAGTCATCCCCGTCGACCATGACCGCCCTTAACGCAATTTTTACTTCGGTAGGACCATCATCAATTGCCCAAATCCCCGATTTCCCAAATTTAAGCAAGATCCTGCGCTTTTCTGCCGGGATAACGAAGAGAATCGACTATCCCTGGGGAGAAATGGCTTTTCGAGCGGCCGCTTGCACGGGTGCTTTATTTCACATTGAACTTTACCTAGTATGTGGAGATTTACCCGGATTGGAAGCCGGAGTCTATCATTTCGACGTTCATGGCTCTGCCCTCAAGCAACTAAGGAAAGGGGATTATCGGGCCGTTCTGGTAGACGCAAGCGGTAATCAGGCCGCCATCGCTAGCGCGCCGGCCGTAATCTGCTATACCGACGTTTTCTGGCGGAATTCCTGCAAGTATCAAGCCCGTGAGTACCGCCATTCATTTTGGGACAGTGGGACCATCTTGGCCAACACCCTAGCAATGTCTGCCGCAAACGGGTTCCCCACCCAGGTTGTCTTGGGATTTGTTGACCATGCCGTTAACGATTTGCTAGGTTTGGACTCATCAAAGGAAGTTTCCTTGGCGTTGGCCCCGGTGGGTCACGCCCCTGGGTCTGCGGCTGGTTCTGCTCCCGACGTTATGCCAATTTCATTCGAGACCTTGCCCATCTCTGATTACGAGACAGACTTCCCTCCCGTGCGTGAGATGCACGGGGAGTCGTCGTTGTGGGACGCAGCAGAAGTAACGGCTTGGCGTAGGTCTTATAACACTACAAAGGTAATGAGTCCGTCAGGAAGGCTGGTTCCGCTTGAAGCGTACTCAGAAGAAGAGGTCCCCTGCGACCCAATAGAGCGGGTCATCAAACGACGGGGTTCCACACGGCAGTTCAGCCACGATTCCATCTCGTTTCGACAACTTTCAACGATCTTAAAGCAATCAACCGCAGGAGTACCGACGGATTTCCTGGGAGAAGCCGAGGGTAATCTGAATGACATATATCTAATTGCCAACGCCGTAGATGGGCTGCCATCCGGCAATTATGTGTTTAACCCTGAACAGCATACCCTGGAACTGTTGGATGAAGGTGAATTCCGGAGAGAAGCCGGTTTTCTTGGGCTTGGACAAGACCTACCCTCTGATGCCAGCGTTAATTTCTACTTTATGGCCGACTTGAAAGAGACTTTAGAGAGATTGGGCAATCGTGGTTACCGGGCCGCTCAGATAGAAGCCAGCGTGATGGCTGGCAAAATATACCTGGCAGCTTACGCTCAGCGATTAGGCGCATCCGGACTCACATTTTACGACGATGCGGTGACTCAGTTTTTTTCGCCCCATGCCAAAGACAAGAACGCAATGTTTCTGGTTGCTGTGGGCAAGCGGGCGAGGCAGTAGACTAAGAGTATTTTTACGGTAATTGGCGTAAGAGATCGGGGAATGCCCCAGCAAATTCAGTTGGTGGGGCGGAGCCTGTAGGTGGTGATTCTTATGGGTTTAGACACGGAGACCGTCCTCATAGTGGGACAAAACCTAATGTTTGTGGGCAAGGTGGAGGCCTTAACGGAACCTCTGGGCTACGATGTCCAGCGGGCTACTACGGAGTCAGCCTTCTGGGAACATTTCGCGAACCGTCGACCGTCGTTGGTTCTGGTAGATCTAGAGGGAGAGGAGCCGGTATGGAGCAACGTTTTAGAGAAAATCGATCACCAGGAATTAGGGGAAGCTAGAATTGTGGCTTTCGGCCCTCATGAAGATCTTGCAACTATGGAGCGGGCTCGTAATCTAGGCTGCGACCTTGTGCTGAGCAAAGGAGAATTCAACCGCGACCTACCCAAAATTATCGGGCGTATTAAGACAAACACTGGCTAGGTGGACCGGGCCTACAATTGATTTGAATAACCCTGCGATTTGAACAGCGCTGTTCCTTGAATATCCCTTATTGTCCGTTTCCCGGAATTAGCTTCGGTCGTTTGCGCCATATCGCAGATTACATCCCGATTTTTTAGGTAGTAATCAAGTTATGGCTGAGCCGTGGTTTGAGATAATCGCCGAAACCAGCGAACTCGCTCCTGGGGATATGAAATTGGTTCCTCTGGGTCTTAGTTCCTCTGGGTCAGGGAGAAGTGTTGTCGGCCAACGCAGGAGGAAACTTCTACGCCATTTGCGATACTTGTACACGCCCGGGAGGGCGCATTATCAGATCGCGAACTCGACGGGGAGCAAGTCCAGTCCTACTGGTTGAGCGCCGTCATTAAGCAGTATCCAACCCAAAACTGCTGTTAAGTCGGCCCATCATTTCGTAGTAGCACGCCGCAATGGCTAAGCTTACCGCTCCCTCATCGCCAACCAAATGGTTTACCGCTTGCCAGGTGGAATCTCGCATTTGATTGCGGATCACTTCTAAGGCGAATTGTACCCATATACCATCTTTAGGCAACAATCCACGGGGCGCAGTTCCTGCTGCAATACCATCAATGACAGCATTGCTGACCCCAGCCCTGCGGGCTTGCGGCTCGATTGATTTCCACAGTACGTCGCTGCCGCGCTCGTGGGACACGGCTAGGGCCACGGTGAATTTTATCCAAGGCTCAAGGTCGCCTTGCGAGATAGCTTGGTCCAATTCGGAGAGCTTTGAGGCTAATTTAGCATTGCAAAATAGGGCCTGGTAGGTGTTTGCTAATTCGGACTCTCCCTCGGTGACTCTTGTATACTGCGACTGACATTCCAATGGAACTTGGGTTTTCAGAATTACCGCCATACGCGACATCATCGCTCCTTCAGCTAGGTTCGTGGATTTCAGTATCGTGGATTATTACCGCAGGCAAGCTGTCGATGGCATCCTGCGTTGAGACGGGTTCACTTTCGATGAGCGCTAGTCGATTGTTTATATCAGCCCGTAGTCGGCTAATGTCAAAACCCATCATTTCGGGAATAAACGGAGCAAGAGTCCGTTCGGCATCCTTCAATTTTGAACTCGCACCCCGCCGGTTGTTGCGCTCTAGGTGGAACAAACCAACTGCTGCTTTGATTAAACCATGGTAGAAGAGCCGCAGAGGGTACTCCTCCGGTAGCCAAATTTCCTCTAATACCTCGTGGCATTGCCAGTACTGCCTTTGGTTGAATTGGGCGACGGCTGCGCTCAGCTTAGGCGGTCGGGCAGGGACACAACCCAACCACGTTGCCCGATATTCTCGCTCGATTTTCGTCAACCACAGTTGGTCCAACGATCGCCGCTGTCCCTTAGGCGGATACTTTGGCAAATCCATGCAATCCTCGGTCACTACAAGTGCCGGTTGGGAATGCTAGCACTTATTAATTCGCAATGAGTAGTTATGGGCTTGACAATCTAGCTTCTATCGGGTACCATTCTACCATAGTTATTTAGGTAGGAGCGGCTAGTATGGACCTTATCAAAGTCTTCCAACGATTCCCAGACCACGAGTCTTGCCTTGAGCACTTGGAGCAAGTGCGCTGGGGTGATAGGCCAGCCTGCCCACTCTGTGGTTCCGTGAGTGTAGCGCGCAAGGCTGACTCCTTCCGGCAGGGTCGATGGAATTGTCACGACTGCAAGTCCAGCTTCAATGTATTGTCCGGTACTATCTTCCAGAAGACTAAGCTCCCCTTGCAGAAGTGGTTCCTTGCCGTCTCGCTGGTGCTGAATGCCAAGAAGAGCATCTCTTCTTACCAACTGGCCCGCGACCTTGACCTGAATCAGAAGTCCGCTTGGTTCATGGCTATGCGAATCAGGCGAGCAATGGTAAGTGAGGGTGACTTGCTATCCGGCATAGTGGAAGCGGACGAGACCTACGTTGGAGGCCGACCACGAAAGCCCAACAAGCGTAAGGACGATGTGCGCCACACTCGCGGGCGCGGCACTGACAAGCTCCCAATCGTTGGAGCGGTAGAGCGCGGCGGCAACGTCGTTGCCAAGCCTTCACCCAGGATTACATCAAACGACTTGAACGTGTTCCTACAGGAGAATGTGGACAGCGACGCCTTGTTGGTGACCGACCAGTTTCGGGGATACTGGGGCATGAGCAAGCGGATGAAGCACGCAACAATTGATCACTCTGTCCAGTATTCAGAGGGCTTGGTTCACACCAACACCATAGAAGGATTCTGGAGTCTTCTCAAGCGGGCTTGGTATGGCACTCACCACCACTACACCAAGGGCTTTGCACTGGCCTATGTGGTGGAGGCTTGCTTCAAGTACAACGTCCGCAAGGTCTCCGACCCATTCTCCGCATTCATCCGGTCGGCTGTATCGGTGACGGCATGAATCGGCTCTACTACGGCGATTGCCTCACCATCATGCAAGACTGGCCTTTGCACTCCGTTGATCTGATTTACCTCGACCCTCCCTTTAACTCCAACCGCCAGTACAATTCCATATACAAGGACGAAACGGGTCGGCCTTTACCGGACCAGATAGAGGCGTTTTGCGATATGTGGGAACTGGACTCGGAACGGGAACGGGCTATCCGCACAATGCCAGTGCTAATGCGGGATAGCGGACTGGACGATTCCGTCGCGGAGCTATGGAAACTCTGGATGCAAGCCCTCCGGGGAACGCAACCGCGCCTCTTGGCCTACCTGTCCTACATGGCGCAACGCCTTCTCATTATGAAGCGGATTCTCAAGCCAACGGGGAGTATCTATTACCACTGCGACCCTACGGCCAGCCACTACATCAAGGCTCTTATGGACGCTGTGTTCGGGCATGATAATTTTAGGAATGAAGTTATTTGGAGGCGCACAGCGGCGCATAGTAGGGCTAAGAGGTGGGGGCCTATTCACGATACTTTGCTGTTTTATTCACGGAGCGAGCACTACAATTGGAATCGAAGCTTTCAACGCTATGATGATTCATATGTTGACCAGTTCTTTCGGTTTGAAGACGAGCATGGGCGATACAGAATAGGCAACTTGACTGGGCCAGGCATAAGGAATGGAAGCTCTGGTTTGCCTTGGCGGGGCGTTGACCCTACAGAAAAGGGGCGTCATTGGGAGGTGCCACCGGACAGGATACTTCCAGATCATTTTCAACACCCCGATGGCTATGCCGACATGACTGTTCAAGAACGGCTTGATGTGCTTGACAAAGTAGGTCTTATCTATTGGCCGCCTAAAGGTAAAGTGCCACAGCCCAAACAATATCTACGCGCCTCCCCTGGTGTTCCCTTGCAAGACATGATATGGGATATCCCGCCAATAGGCGCACAAGCCGCTGAGCGCATGGGCTATGCCACACAAAAGCCGGTTGCCCTCTTGGAGCGCATTATCTCTGCAAGCTCCAACCCCGGGGACGTGGTTCTGGACCCATTTTGCGGGTGCGCCACCACCATTGAGGCCGCGCATAAACTCGACCGCCAATGGATAGGGATAGATATCGCGATCCACGCGATCAAGAGGGTAACTAGATTAAGGCTTCTGGACCGCTTGGGGTTGATGGAGGGACAAGACTTCACCATCGACGGGATTCCTAGCACACTGGAGGGCGCGGTTGACCTCTGGACGAAGGACAAGTACCACTTCCAGCAATGGGCAGTTGAGCAAGCAGACGGTTTTGTCACCACCAAACGGACGGCGGATGGCGGGGTTGACGGGCGTATCTACTTTGCAGTACCAGACACAAAGGAATTACAGAGCATGACCGTTGAAGTCAAGGGCGGGGTCAATGTCACCATCGAAAGCCTGCGGGCCTTGAAGGGTGTTTTGGACTATGATAATGCGCTCATGGCCGGCCTGATTATTCGAGAACCCCTTGGCGCGGTGAAGGCTCGCAACTTCAATCGTTTCATGGCCGATGCTGGCACTATCGAGCTATGGGGCAATGAGTATCCTAAGATGCAGATATTGACCATTGAAGAGTTACTAGAAGGGAAGCGATTTGCAACCCCGACCGTTGTAGGCCGACATACACAGAGTCCAAGAATGCCGGGGTTGCCCGTATGACATCAGAACTCTATGTCTTCCCTACTGAAATGGTAATAGGAATCGCACAACGTCAGGGTTTGGTGAGCCTAAGTCTTCGGTACAAATTATCTCCAGATGAGCCGGAGGAATTTCAACAGCGTTACGCACTGACCATTGAGCAAGCCACAACCATCGCCAAGAGACTACTGGGAGCCGTACAGGAGTTATCTGGTCGTCAATAGGACTGGGTTCAGGTTCTATCTCATTCATGCTAAGCCCCTAACTACTCATTGCGTATTAATTTGATGTTCCCCTTGACGCACGTAAAGGGAATTATAGATCGCAAAAAAATAGATAGAGGCTTAAAGGGAAGTAATTATGAATGAAGAAAGGGCCAACTCTCAGGGGGTAAATCAAGAATTGCCCGAATGTCTTGTGACTGACGCTGTAGGATGGTTTCAATCGCTTGAATCTGTTCATCCGTTATGGGGAAGTTGCCAGTGCGCAACCGGTCCACAAACTTGCGCATGTGCTCAACAGTCCATTGCACATTCCTTTGAACCTCGGGTGCCGGAGATTCCAGCATGAACGACAAAGATAGAACACCCTTTGACGACTTCCTAGAAGAACTTCTCAAGGGAGAAGGAGACACTGGTGACGACTGCAAGCCAGGTGCAATAGACGCTGAGATTATGAGATGGGCATTGCATGTTCTACCACGGATATATGAATATCCAACTTATTTGGCTCCCATGATTGGTTTTTAGAATGGAAGGTCGTCTAGGCCTTCGTACTCCGCCAATACTAAATCTGGAATGTTCAAACTTGGTATGTCTGAAATAGAACCAGTTATAGATTTTTCAGCCTGTGGTTCCTCCGCCAATGTCCACATTCCCCTGCCGCAATTCTTGAAACGTTGGTCAGTGCTGAGATAAGAGCCTATCGAATTGACCGGCTTAGTTCCGCCCACATGAATTCCACGCTCAGCAACTTTCCCCAATATGCCCATGCGGTGCAGTGGGCGTTCTGACAATAGGGTATCGTAGATAGCACCCGTCAGTTCTTGAGCATATGTGCTCGCATGTTGGCCACTAGCATCAACACTACTTCCACGCTCTTGGTTGATGCGAATTATGGTATGTAGTGATTCAAGTTCCTTTTCAATTTTATGCTTCTTGGCTTCCCACTCTTTGACCAACGCTCGTAGTTCTACATCCAAAGACTGCCAGCCCATTGCGTTCCTCCTGTAGTGTCCCGACAAATGACTTTGGGAAGTCTCATCCTAATCTATAGACACCACCAGCATAGTGGTTAGGATGAGATCTAGAAATGCAATGCAACGCATTGCATGACTGGCGGAGGGAGAGGGATTCGAACCCTCGGCACCTGGGACGAGCAGGTGTGCCCGATTTTAAGTCGGGAGCTTTAGGCCACTCAGCCATCCCTCCACAAAAGTGCCCCCGGTGGGATTCGAACCCACACCTGTCCCCCAGCAAAAGGGCCGTGGTATCCATTCCACTACAGGGGCATAAAAAGATGCCGGTGTGAAAAGTTTGCCGACCCATCACACCGGCATTATATCATGCTTGGAGCATAGCTGTGGCAGAAAAGAAGAAGGCCCCCAAGAAACTTGAGGACCACGAGCCAGGGGCGCCCAGAGAGGAAGTGATGGCCGCCTTGGGCAAGGCAGTCAAGCCGGTCAAGAAGCCTGAGAAATAACCCGTTCCATCATTGTCCAGAACATATTTTGCTCATCGTTCCGGTGGCTGTAGCGGAACGCATATCCATCGACATATTTCTGTAGATGGTGAGTGGTGACGTGGTGGTAAGAACCGTCAATTGACCGCTTCAACTGACTCCAGAACCCTTCGATGCTGTTCGTGTGGATATCCTTCCCCACAACGTAGACGCCCCTGGAGTGGGGAACCACATCGTGCCGATAGCCCAAGCTAGATAGCCTCCGGTAGGTGGGCAAGTCGTCGGTCAATACTGCGGTTCCTACTGGTACTGACGATTGAATCTCCGGTACCAATGTCCGGGCCTTAACGTCCGGCACCACCTTGGCCTTGACTTTCCCGCCCCGTTCCACCATCCCCATGACGATGGTTTTTCCTTCTGCTCCACGTCCACGCTTGCCAGGTCGCTTCCCACCGATGAACAAAAACGTGTGCGACATCATAAGCTGCCGGAGCGTTAGGAGAGCAGCTTTGTACTTCGTTTCTCCATCACCAGCATCGGGGTACAAGCGCCCATAACCATCGGGCGTAAGAATCATGCTCGCTGCGTTGTCTATGGTTCCATGGAGGTGCCATACAGTCGGCCGTTGGGGATCGGCTCTTAATGCGCCTGCCTGCTCGGCCGGGGATTCAATGTCCCAAGTGCGCAGATCAACGTCCTCTGGGCGAGCCCAGTGCAAAACGCGGTCGTAGTTAGTGGTGACGATTAATGAACTCCCAAGATTCCATATTGCCCGGGCAAGATCTAGGCTGGCGCTATCCACATTCTCAAACGGAACGTCTAACTGCTCCTTGAGAAACCTGAACCAGTTCCCTCCGGTCATCCCTTGACGCGCCCGCTTCGCCGCTTCCAGGTACTCATCAGGCCCTATGCCTATAAGTCCGCTCACGGCCTCTGCATAGGGCAGCCGATCTTCCTCCCGCAAACGCTCAACAGCATTTTCCAACAACCCTTTCCAGATGGGAAACAGTACGCCGCCGGTTTGTTTGTCTTTGACCGACATAGAGACTCCCGCGCCCACGAAGGGAATCACATTGTGGCTTTTTAACTGCTCTTTAAGCTGTCCTGGTAAGTTGGCCATGGATACTCCCGAATGGGGTGTGTTCTGACAACAATTGGCAATAAAACGGAACTATTACGGTTGAAATTGGGCCAAATTCCAGTATATACCTCTATCCGGAGCGGTAACCAGCATCTCCATTGGGTATTACGGCCGCGGCGTCATCACCGTTGGCTAACGGCAACCTTGTGTGGAATAATGTCACAGGACTCGAACCACCGACCCAACTGCTGCTTATAAATAAGGACTGCCCGCATGAAGTTTGCCCTGTTTACCCACGTCCCGTGGCCCGAGGGAACAGACCCTCAACGCGTGTTTGAAGAAACTATTATCGAGTTCCAGTACGCTGAAGAACTCGGTTTCCACAGCGCCTGGCTGGCCGAGCACCATTTCTCCCGCTACGGCTTGGGCTCATCGTCCATGGTCTTGACCGCAGGCATCGCCCAACGAACCAAGACAATCCGGCTGGGCTCTGCCGTGCTTCTCCCGTCAATTCAGAACCCCGTTCGTTTGGCCGAAGATACAGCGACGGTGGACGCCCTGAGCGGCGGGCGTTTGGACGTTGGCCTTGGCCGGGGCACCAATGGTTATGAATTTACCGGCTTCAATGTGCCCTGGGAGGAGAGCCAAGGTCGCTACCAGGAAGGAGTGGCGATGATCAAAGGGCTTTGGAGCAACCAGGAATTTTCTTATAAAGGCAAGTATTTCAATGCCGACAGTATTAGTCTGGTGCCGCCGCCGGTGCAAAAGCCCCATCCGCCCCTGTACCTGGCAGCAACGCTGACCCAAGAGACTTTGGATTTTGTCTCCACCACCGGCCATCCCCTGATGATCGGCGTGGTCCTGGATACGGCGAATGCGGTGGACTTGTGCAATCGGTTCGTCGAGCTATCCAAGAAAGAGGGCCACAACGTCCCCATATCTTCTATCCCTTTCTTCCGCTACTTCTGGGTCGCCGAAACCGAAGAGCAAGCAAGAAAAGACGCTGAGGTTGGGCTTAGCTGGACCTTGGACATGCTCCAGTGGCGGCGAACTTTCACCCGGGGCAGCGAAGTGTACCACCGACTGGACGACTGGAGAAAGACACGCACCGAAGGTACGCTGAGCGTCGACTACCTGATGGAAAATCGGGCCATCATAGGCACGCCCGACCAGTGCGTGGCGAAAATCAAAGACTTGCAGCGCCAAGGCATCGAGTACTTCGGTTGCAATTTCTCCTTCGGGGGAATGGAGCACGGTCAGCTTGTGAAGTCTATGAAACTCTTTGCCGAAGAGGTAATGCCCCATTTGTCTTAATACCCGGCATTTGTACTGGCGGGGACCTGCATAGACGACCGTCAGACCCTGAAAGAACCTAACCAACCTGAAAGCCTTAGGAGGCTGTTGATGCCCATTATTGCCGAGCAACTCAGTTCCTACGCCGCTAGCTTGCATTATGACAATCTGCCCCCGGAAGTCGTCCACCAAGCCAAGCAGTTGATTATAGACACCCTGGGTTGCGCCATAGGGGGCTACGACAGCGAACCGGCTAGGGTTGCCAGGGAAATGGCCGCCACAGTCACCAGCAAACAACCGGCCACTATCCTGGTTGGCAACGGCTCCAGCAGTCCGGATTTGGCCACTTTCGCCAACGGGGTGATGATGCGCTTCCTGGACTTCAACGACGGCTATACCAGCAAAGAGTCCGGCCACCCCAGTGACAGCATCGCCGCCACGTTGTCCTGCACCGAGGTAGCCAACGCCGGCGGTAAGCGGTTGATAACCTCGACCGTGCTGGCTTATGAGATATTCTGCCGCATTTGCGACGCAGTAGATGTTAAGCCCAACGGGTTCGACCATGTGACCATAGGCTGCATCGCCAGCATTCTGGGCGCCGCCAAAGCCTTGGGCCTGTCCCAAGAACAGACCACACAGGCCATAAACCTGGGGGTTGCCCCCAACCTGGCGCTGTACCAGACTCGCATCGGAGACGTTTCAATGTGGAAGGGCTGCGCTTACGCCAACGCCAGCCGCAATGCTGTCTTCGCGACCATGCTGGCCCAGCGGGGCCTCACCGGTCCATCGCCCATCTTCGAGGGTGCCGGGGGGTACTTCACTGCGGTCAGCCACGGGCCCTTCGAGCTTGAACCCTTTGGCGGCGACGGTCAGCCTTTCAAAATAATGGAGTGCAGGATCAAGCGCTTTCCTTTGGGACAGTACTCTCAGACGGTGGTACAAGCTGCGTTGGAGGTCCGGGAGCAATTGCCGGATGTCAATGACATCGCCGAGATCATCGCCGAAATCAATGTAAGTACGCTTCAAACAGCGGTGAACATCATGGCCGGCGACCCGGAAAAATGGCGGCCAGCCAACAGGGAGACGGCGGATCACAGCATGCCATACACGGCAGCGGTCGCCCTCATGTACGGCGAAGTTGGGCAACAACATTTTGATGACGAATACCTGCGCAACGAGGCTTTGTTGGACTTGGTGGCGAAGGTAAAAGTCAGCGTGTCCGAGGAAGCCAACCGTAGGGTGCCGGAGGCGATGCTGTGCACAGTTGAGGTGGTTACCAAGTCCGGCCAGCGCTACAGTTCCGAGGTGGCCTACCACAAAGGACACTACAAGAACCCTCTGACTGACACTGAGGTGGAAGAGAAATTCCGCAAATTAGCCGACGGTGTGATACCCCAAGCCCGCACCGATGCGCTCCTACAGCGTCTCTGGAAACTGGAAGATGTGGAGCACATCGGCGAGGTGATTGGCCGGGCCAGGACTTAGTTTGTTGGTTTCTTAAGATTCTCCAACGTTTCAGACAACCCCATTATTCCGACACCGCCGGCTGAATGTAGGAGATTGAGAGCCGAGGCCAGAACAGCATTGCTATGTTCCTGTTTCAATTCGAGCAGACGAGGTGAAGCGGCGGCAACGCATGCTACAACGAATGCCAACTCATTTACAACGGTTAACGCTCCGATTGGCTGAAAAATGCCCCCGATTATAGGAATCCTTGCAGGATTGAATGATTGTGGTCTCGTTTCCGGGGTAGCGTGCACCCCTACTTTACTCAGTTCGCTATATATGTCTTTATCTACAGCCGCTGGAACACCAATCGCTTCCAGCATAATTCGAACTCGCACCGCACTAAATGATTTCTTTCTTGCAGCCTCTTCCAAGGCGAGCCAAACCTGAAACGAGCATCTATCCTGCCGAAACAACATCAGCAAGTTAGCAATTTCCCCAGCGTTTCTGACGGAAGCAAGCGCATCATCGTAAAACCCACCCCGCAAAAGCCTCAAGGCAGCACGTGTAGAATTATACGAACGACCGTCACTAGTATTACAACGTCAGTTCAGGGAGGGATGTGGGGTGATGCCCGCATGGCGGCGCGGCGCTTGGCATGGGAGCGTTTGGCCCGTTCGTTACTGTCCTGCGTATCCTCAAGCCACCGCAGCAACTCGGTTGGCCCGAACCGTTCCCGGGGCAGCATTTCCCGCACCACCCGGTAGACCTGCGGCCTCGTGATCCGGGGCATCTTTTTCCCCCCAAGCCTGTTGCAGGCTCAGCAGAAAAGCTCCGCCCAGCAGGCACAGGGCCACGTGGTGATGCCAGCCAGCCCAGGTGCGGGTCTCGTACTCGTCCAGGCCTACGTCGCTTTTCTCCGTCTCAAACTCCGTTTCTATACGCCAACGGGAGCCTCCCACGTATGCCAGGGTCTCCAACGGGGTATCCTCCGGAGCATTGGACAGGTAGTAGCGGGGTTCGCTGCCGTCCCGGTTCCGGCGGTAGACGGCCCAGTGGATTTCGCCGGGCTTGCGCCTGCTGGTCGGTCGCACCCTCTGGGCGCTGAAAAGGTAGCTGCGTGGCCCCTGGCTTCCCTCGGCCACCGTAATCTCACGCCAGGCCTCCTCCGGCAACTCGTCGCTGCGCTGCTCCATGGTCCGGCGCTGACCGTCTCGCAGCCTGGGTTTGCGGGGACGCCCGAATCCCTGATACTCCGCACTGGTCCAGGCAGGCTCCGGCGGCCACACCGTAAAGCCGGACGGAACGTCCAGCACGTACCACATCCCCAAGGCCGCCAGGCCCTCCCGGAAGGACGGCGACATCCCGAAGGCGTCGTCCGCCGCGACCCATCCAGCCTTCAGGTGGCCCCGCTCCTGCGCCCGCCCCACCATCTCCAAGGCCAACTCCGTCTTGGACCGGTAGCCCTGCCTATCCTCCGGCACACCCGCCGCCTCACACCGGTCTTTGTCCGAGGTCCAACTCTCGGGCAGATACAGCCCCTTGTCCACCAATGCCCGTCCCAACGGGCTGACATAGGCCAGGAACATCCCCGCCTGGCAGTTGGCCACCTTCCCCAGCCTCCCGCAGTACTGCCGGGCCACTCCCACCGACTTCCTCCCCTGCTTGGGAAAGTCGCTGCCGTCCAGCACCCACACCCCTTCCGGATGCTCCAGCCGGGTTCCCAGGTACTCCTGCAGCCGTCCTATAATCACCTCATCGTCCCAGGGAGAATCGGTGAGAAACCGCTGCATCCCTCGGGCTGACCCCGGAACCGTCTCCGACAGGTTCTCAGCGTTGCGCCGCTCCCCAGACTGTACCAGCAGGGCCTGGAGATAATGACCGCTGTGCTCCCGCGTCTCCCGGCGGCCAAACAGCGGCGCGAAGTAAGCGTGAAAATCCCGAAATGACCCGTACACCTGCTCGAAAGCTGCCGCATCCACATCCCCACCTCACCCGCCTATTCCCTCTCCAGCTACACAGTCATCCTATCAAACTAACTGACGTTGTAATATTAGACGTTCGACGATGTGTTCCCCGCCTCGACAACCCCACCAGCAGGTCGCTAGGCGATCTAGGAACGACAAAACGATTCCGAGGTTGTCCAAGCAATCCGGTGCCTTGACTCCGGCAGTTGGAAACCATTCATCAGTCACACGCTGACATGATTCTTCTTGTTCCCAGGTTAAACCTAAGTATTCGCGGCCCTCGAGAATCATCTGCCCTTCGATCATGCGTTCACGGTAGCATTCACCCATGACGCTTCCTCCCGCCTGTCTTACCCGGTCCCAAACCGGGTGTCTACACTTTCTCCCTTTCCGGGTGGAACCCGGAGTGGTCCTCAAAGGCCCCGACCACTGGCGTTATCTGCTTATAAAGACCCCGGGCCCGTTGCTTGACGTAGCTCAGAGCTCGGTCCCGTAGCTCGCTGGGGCGCTCCCGCTGGGCTTTGTATTCAGCGCTTTCTAACGGGCTGCTGTCGTCCAATTCCCAGATGCACAGGTACTTTAGAACGCCTTCGCCTTCCTCCAACTTGAACCGCCGGGCGCTAACGTAGCCCGGTATCTCCAGACGTTCGGTCAGGTGTTCCTCGTCATACCATCGGTTGAACTCTTCCTCGTGCTCCGGGTCCACGTCCATCATCACCACCATCACCGTGCCACCGATGTGCTGAACCGGATGATTATCTTCTTCCTGGGCCATGGTTTTACCTCCGTAGGGTGAATTGGGAACGCATTCGTTGAGTCGATCCAAGCTGCTCTGCTCGGATTTTAGAACTTTGGCGAGAGGCACATCCTATGTGTCGTTTAAGACGAGCGTCACGCCTTTGCTTTAGTCCAGAACAGCCTTGTAACGTGCCTGGGGGTAGTATAACATTAGGAGGTTTTACCGAACGGGACCATGATCATTAACCCATTAATCCACAAAACGGGACTCATGAACCAGCAAATAAAATTGACCGTAAACGGCATTGACCACCAACTGGAAGTCCCTGCCACGCGTTTGTTAATCGACTGCCTGCGCTACGACTTGGGCCTTACCGGCACGAAAGAAGGATGCAGCGTCAGCGTGTGCGGTGCCTGCACCGTGCTCGTAGACGGTCGGTTGTCGGCGTCCTGCATCACGCTGGCTGTTGCGGCCGATGGTGCGGCAATCACCACCATAGAGGGAGTGGCCCAAGGCGGCAATTTGCATCCGGTGCAGCAAGCGTTCATCGACCACGGCGGCTATCAGTGCGGCATTTGCACGCCGGGGCAGGTCGTGGCGGCGGTGGCTCTACTGGAAGCTATTCCCGACCCCAACGAAGACGATGTCCGGGAATGGATGAAGGGAAACCTGTGCCGGTGCACTGGTTACTACGCAATCATGCAATCGGTGGTGAATGCCGCCAGGCTGGCTCACCAATCCGGGTCTCACCGCTTGGATACAGGAGACCTCCGGTGATCGATTTCCAGTACCACAGTCCCGAAAGCCTGGCAGAAGCGTTCGAGTTGCTGGACCGGTATGGCGATGACGCCCGGGTGATTGCCGGGGGAACGGCCCTGGTACTGCAAATGAAGCAGCGGCTGGCTCAACCCGGCCACGTGATTGGACTGCGGCGCATCCCCGGCCTTTCCGACATTCGGTGGGAATCTGGCCGGGAAGCTGGCCGGGAAACTGGCGGCGAAGCCCGAATCGGTTCCATGACCACCCATCAGGAAATAGAATCGGACTCGATTCTAAAAGACCGTCTCCCGTTGATCGCCTCGACATTCAAACAGGTCTCCACCCCCAGAATCCGCAGCATGGCCACGCTAGGTGGCGGCCTAGCCCACGGGGACCCTAATCAAGACCCGCCGCCAGCATTGATAGCCTTGGGCGCCATTGCGGTCATTCGCTCCAATGCCGAGGAAAGGGTTGTGCCTGTAGAAGACCTGTTTATCGACTACTATGAGACCGACCTGCGCCCCGGTGAGATTATGACCAGCGTCATAATTCCGGCATTGCCTGCTGGCGCTGGCGGCGTTTACCTCAAATTCCTGCCCAAAACCGCCGACGATTACGCCACGGTATCGGTTGCGGCCGTGGTCACAAAGGGCGAAGGCAATACATGCCAGGACATTCGCATAGTATTGGGCTCCGTGGGCATGACCCCGGTGAGAGCCACCGAGGCTGAGGCGGTACTACGGGGTCAGGGGTTGGACGAAAGGAACATTCGAGACTGCGGCGAAGCGGTCAGAGAAGCGGTGGACCCCTTGGACGATTTTCGCGGCTCGGCGTCGTACAAACGAGACATGGCAGAAGTGTTCACCCGCCGGGCGGTGCAACAAGCGGCCGCAGCCTGCAGAATGGCCTGAGTCGTATCAATCGCCCCCCGTCAAATGAGCCTATTCGAATAGCCCTGGGTCTGCGCCATAAGCCATTAATATGAGAGCGTATGTTAATCGAAAGCAACAGCGAAATCCCTTTCAGCCCCGAACCAATATGGGAACTGATATTGGATATACCTCGCATAGCGTTTTGCGTCCCCGGCGTGCAATCATTGGAACCCGGTGAAGAGGGTAAATTCCAGGCAACTCTCCAAGCCAGGGTAGGTCCAATAAGCCTGACATTCTCGGGCACCATCGAGTTACTGGAACAAAACCCGGATATCCACACCGCCAAATTCCGGGTACACGGCTCAGACCGACGGGTGGGCGGCTCTTTTCAGACCCAGATGACCGTGCGCCTCATTGCCTTGGACACGGAAAAGACGCAGTTGGATATTTCAGCGGACACCACCTTCATGGGAAAACTGGGCGAGTTTGGCCAACCGCTAATCCGCCGCAAAACAGCGACGACTATAGACCAATTCGCCAAGAACCTGGCCCAACAGCTAGAACAGTGGTCGTAGGTTCGCTGGAATCCCCACAAACTCCCCCGCTTTTGTCTCCCGTCGAAATGCCACTTTCCAGGCTATCCACCAGGTCACTCACATACTGATCCCTCACCCCTGATTTTCTTCATCTTCCCGTATTGCCCCTTACGACCAGCCCCAGACCAATGTGCTATTTCGCCAAATCCTCGGTTAACGGCCTTCGTAAACCGAAGCCCGAAACCGCAGAATGTTGAGATTTGCCGGAAAGCTCAACCAAGCCTCGTGGGAATTATCCCAACTTTGCCCGAGATTGTTAACGCCCAAGGATGATGTGAAAACCAAACAATCATCTAGAAACTCCACCACAATAGAGGCCTAGCCCCCTATGACAATAGGTGGTCGTCCCGTGTTTGCGAACAATGCTCAATCCTTAACTAAGTCCAATACCAAATTCAGCGTGATTCTCGGTGACTCTCACAAGGCTGGCGTGAACCAGCAGGTGTGACTCACTCTGAAGACGGTATGGAAGTCGGTTCGGACTGGAACAGCATGGCTGGGTAATGGTTGCAGTGAAAGCCATTTACCAACGGGACAGCCGCCGCAAGGAAGCATCTACGATGCGTCCAAGGTCTCGTCCAACCGAAGCACAGAGAAACGCTTAGTTGAGTGGGGAAGCAGGATACGAATGAATTATTGCGTATTTTAACCAGGCGGCTGCGGGCTGTAATGCCCAACCAGCGCGGCATTACAGGTCTTGAGACAGCCATCGTTCTGATCGCTTTCGTGGTGGTGTCCTCCGTATTTGCCTTCGCCGCACTGTCCACGGGTCTTTTCTCCAGCGACAAGGCCAAAGAGACCATCCAAGCGGGTTTGGCAGAGACCCGGGGCAGCATGGAGTTGAAAGGCTCCGTGGTGCTCACATCCTCGGTTTCAGGCACAGCTGGTACCGTTTCCGACATCGCTTTCCAGGTGCT
Organism: Dehalococcoidia bacterium; assembly: GCA_963665155.2. Taxonomy (GTDB): domain Bacteria; phylum Chloroflexota; class Dehalococcoidia; order Lucifugimonadales; family UBA3495; genus UBA1141. Next base: position 376,481 of record CAXXFI010000001.1, read on the forward strand.
GGCGGTGAGGCCATCGATTTAACCCCCGGCCAAACTCTGATCAAATACACCGACGAGCTTCAGTCCAAGATGTTCGTTACAAGCTCTGGTTTCACTGCGAACGGGTTGGGTAGCGCTGATTCCGACAAACTGTTGGAGCGCGGTGAAGTGTATGAGTTGAAGCTAATCGACTTGGAGAACTCCTTCGGCGCCGGAACCGATACCTTGACTAGTAAGTTGGGTGTTGGCACCACGTTTAGCCTGGAAGTCATTCCGCCCAGGGGTGCAGTGTTGTTCATAGAACGCACCACACCAGTTTTCTTAGACGACATCATGTCCCTGGACTAGCGGTTTATTTGAACCAGGCGTAATTCTGGGCTGCCTAATATCGACGGAACGATATGCCGCCGGTACAAAGCGATTGCGATGCCGCCAACGTTGGTTCTTCCGTTGGATCTTCCAGCGGTTATCAGCGGCATCCCAAATGAGACGACTTCGGTAGGGGACTATTCTCCCCCGCGTCCCCCCACCGGGGCCGTCTCTGCCATAGAGGTGCTACGGGTGGAGGCCCAATGGCCGAAGGCGACACAAGAATAGAAACCCTAGAGGACGAACTAAAAGTCCTTAAAGGGGAGGTAAGGAGGACACTGGTGGACCTTCGCGCATTGCTAATGCGAGAGGATTCACCATTGAACGAAAATGCCATTAATCGTCGTTTGACGCTTGTGCCTAATGATGGTGCAACGGACCCTCAAGCAGTACCTAAGGCGGCCCCAGAAATGGTTAAACAAGATACTCCCGAGCCCGTGGCAGCGCCCCCAGGCCCTCCGCCTGGAGCGCCGCCACCAGCAGTTGCAACAGTGCCGGATGCCGTCGCGGCTTTCTCGCCGCCCCTGCTGCACCGCCAGGACCTCCGCCTGGTCCGCCTCCCGGCGCGCCGCCAGGAGCACCGCCAGCCCAAAATCCAATGTGGGGTGCAGGCAACATCAGCCAACCGCCACCGCCGGTTGTGTCCGTCGTCGATCCTGCCATTGAACGGCGGGAACGGGAACTCGCGGACCAACAGAGGAAGTTGGACGATCAAGAGCGCAAGATGGCGGAGCAAGAACGCCGGCTCGCCGATGTAGAGCGTGAGAAACGATTACAAAGGGTAAAAGCTAAATTAGATTTGGAGAAGGAGTCGCATTCTCGCCGTAAGAAAGTTGAAGAAGAGGAAGAGGCCCCGCCCAAAAAGGGCCGCACTATTTCTCGCCGGGTAGAAATCGAACCCGAGGAAGGCCAAGACGAAGAACAAGCTGAAGAGTGGGATGACTACGAGGAAGAAACCATTATTACTCTTCCCGCATCTTCCCGCAAAAAGCCGTCACCATCCGACGATCAAGACGATGATCTGGATTCGGATGACGACGAAGACGTCGATATGCCAATCTCCGAATACGATGAGATCGAAGTAGACGACGAAGAAGAAGAGAAGCCTCGCCGTAAGAAGCTCACCGCAACCAAAGTCAGGAAACAGACCAGGGAAGTCTCTTTCCGAGATGAACCTCCAGAAGATGATGATGACCAAGAGCCGAAAAGTAGATTGACTCGAAGAAATGGCAACTCCCATAGCACCAACGGAAACGGGAACGGGAACGGGAATGGAAACGGGCATGCGAATGGGAGCAGGGTCTATCAAGAATACATGGAGTTACTTGGAGAGACCGACGATCTGGGCGCAGGAAGTGAACCAAGCACCAGGAACTTGGCATTAGATGTGAATTTGATCTCCAGCCTCACTCGATGGGCTGTCATCGCGAAACAACGGGTCGACAACCACAGGTTGAGCCAATTACTGGAGTTGTACGGCCAGTTGGGCCAGTTAACGCCGGAGCTCATGGCATTGTTGGCTCAGATTATCGTTTTAGTGGACGGCGACCCCGTCGAACCGGTCCCGGTTTCCAACTTACTTGAGGGAGCGACATGGGCCAATTGGGCAGGGTCGAAGACCAACGCTGATGCCCAAAGCTGTATTGATCTCATCTTCCACCTGCACGGGGTGCTGGCAGGAAGCCCGGCGTTTCGGTCGGATACCACCCCTAAGGCGGCCATTCCAATAACCTAAATAATAATCGAGGCGCTCTGCACAAAATATGGAAAAAGTAATTACCACTGCGATGCTGGTCATCGCGAGCTTAGTCGCCGCAATTGCTCTTATCAATGCGGTCCTGCCGGCTACCGGCAAAAGTGCTGGCGCCTTGGCTGCCGCCAACAGTGAGGCGGCCAAACGGATCAAGTCGGACATCGACATCATTTACGCAACGGGCGACACCTCCGGCACCATAACCGTTTGGGTCAAGAACGTTGGGACACAGATTATAAGGTCCGTGAAGGATAGCGACATAATTATAGAGAAGCCCAACGGCGCCGCCCGCCTTTCCTATGTAGACGGGTGCTCCAGTGAATGTTGGGATTTCACACTGGAGGACAGCGCTTCCGCCTACCTGTCTAACCTGTGCTGGAATCAGATTGACGGGCGCTATGCGGCCATGACTAAAGACCTGGCTATGGTGGTGGGCGCTGCGACCTATAAGGACCTGGGCCAGACCTACAGGAATACCAGCGTTGACCGGAGCGCCCTGGACCGGCTCATGGAACTAACCAGCGGTGTCCGGGTGAGCGCCCATGTTCCCGCGCCGGCCACTAACCGCCAGGACGCCGTTATTCGGCGCGGAATGTCCACTACCGCCGTTGCGCCCGTGTGGGAAGGTATCACCATCATTCCCGATGAGGTTACCAAGGCGGGCCAAGGCCAGATTGTGATAACCGCCGTGATGCTCTTTGCCATGAAAGTCTTGCGGACCGGCGCTGGCCTGGTGAAGCAAGGTACGGACCACTCTTAAGGTGGTGAGGCCATGGGAGAATATACCGCCTTTGAAGGTGAGCTAGAGATACGACAAGTGGGTGGTGCCCGTCTCCTTTCGGGCACCTTTCCATATAATTCCGTTGGCACCACTTCCGACCGTGGGCGGGTAAGGAAAGAATCCTTTGCCAGCCGCGCGTTTCGCTTTGCTATCCAGGACGAAAGCCGGAAGATTGATCTTCTGGTGGGCCACGACTTCGGTAAGCCGATAGCCTCACGCCAAGCAGGTAGCCTGAGAATCGTTGACGGCGACGATGCCGTGCGCTTCGAGGCGACCCTGCCCGAGGAAGCGTTGACGCCTTCCTGGGTGTTGGACGTGGAAAAGGCCATAGCGAACAAGACGATGGTGGGACTATCCCCAGGCTTTCGGGTACCGCCGGTGTCCACCGTCCCGAACGCTGAAAGGCTTATCCCTGAGCCTGGCAATCCTGGTGTTCAGATACGCCAAATCAATGACGCCGTGTTGCGGGAATTCAGCGTCGTGACGGCGGGCATCTACGATGACGCCCTGGTGGAACTTCGGGCCGAAGAACTGGATGAACTGGATGTCGTAACCTTTCAGCCGAGGGGTATCTTCCAATGGCTGTAACCCTGACCATCGCTGAGCTACTCGCGGCCCTACGCCTGGGCGATTCAGCGGAGGAGACCGCCGAAGTAACGCGGCTCTTGGCCTACTCTACTGAGGCCGTGACCAAGCACGCGCCCGAGGCCAGCGACACGGCCATGAATGAGGCCGTTAGACGCCTGAGCGGGTATCTCTTTGATATGCCGGAAGCGGCCCGGGGAGACGCCTACGCCAACGCCTTGAGGAATAGCGGCGCGGCGGGGATGTTGTTGCCCTACCGTATACACCGCCTGGGGCTGACCGACGCCGTAGTTAGGGAAATTCCCTAATGCCGGCCGACCGGAGAATCATCGTCAAGGTACAAGGTGAGGGTTTTCGGGATCCAGACCTACAGGGCGAGTATATCGAAGCGGTGGTTACTGACTATCCCATGTGGGCCAGCCGTCGGGACGTGTCCCAGGAACTCAAGATACAACGGGAAGGTACCCGTGATGAAACAAGCCGGGACTGGCGTGTTCGCTGGAACTCTCGAATCGCTAGCACTCCTTTGGCCCGACTGAAAGTTGAAGACGGGGGGGAGACCTTCACAATCATCAACATGGTTGAAGTCACGGAGCAACGGGGGGGAGCGCCGGACCTACGCCGAAGGTTCCTAGACCTTCAAGGGGTACACGGGTAATGAAATTCTGGCCTTTTGGCAACGGCAAGCTAGAGACTCGGGACGACTCGTACACCGACACGCTGATAGCGGCGCTGGTGTCACGCGCCCAGGGCAAGAGCCTAGCTGTACCATCGGCAACGGCGGCCTTGGAAGCTTGCGCGGGTACCGTGGGGCGCGGCTTTGCGGCCTCCGAAGTCTCAGGCCCGGACACTCTCACCCGGGCCTTGACGCCTGGGATATTGGAGATGGTGGGCCGTTCGCTAATCCGGCGCGGTGAGATAGTCTTTTTGCTCGACACCACGGCGGGCAAGCTCAGGCTGGTACCGGCTGAATCCCACGATGTTTCCGGCGGGCCGTTTCCAGAGGAATGGGAGTACACCGTTACCCTGGGCGGACCTTCCAAGACCATGACCCATGAATTCGTACCGGCGGCCTCAGTGCTTCACTTCCGGTATGCCGCGGACCCTGCGCGGCCCTGGCGCGGAAACGGGCCGGTTGAAGTGGCGGCGCTGGCTGGCCGCATGAGCGCCGAGACGGTGAGGGCATTGGCCGGAGAATCCAGCGGGCCAGTGGGCCGACTCCTTTTGGGGATCCCGGTCGACGGCGCGGACGCCACTGTTAAGGGCCTCACCACTGACATATTGAACGCTAAGGGCCGTGTGGCGCTCTTGGAAACGGGAGACTGGAACGCTGCCGGAAGTGACACCAAGGTGGACCTGGAAACGCGGCGCTTCGGAGCTGAGCCGCCTGCCTCATTGGTGGAACTGGTATCAGTAGCCAGCCGGGAGATATACGCGGCTTGCGGATTCAACGCGGCATTGTGGGGCGGCGCCCAGGCAGCCAGTGTACGGGAAGCATGGCGGCTGGCCCTATTCGGCGTACTCTCACCCCTGGGGCGGCTGGTGCAAGCTGAGCTGCAATCCAAGCTCGACGATGAGGTCTCATTGACCTGGACTGAGCTCAGGGCCTCAGACCTCAGCGGTCGCGCCCGGGCCTTTCAGTCCATGGTAGGCGGCGGCATGGAAGTTGAGCGGGCGGCGGGCCTGGCCGGATTGATGGTGACCGATGACTAAGAAGCGCGGACCGGGGAGGCCATGCAGGAGCTGCGGGAAGGTGTTTGACACAGTCCCAGAGCGCCGGATGTTGTGCCTTGCCTGCTTCCAACGGGGCGGTAAGATTCCCGGCTACGGGAAGCTAGCCTAAACCGGCATTCCTCCCCAACTTCAGCCGCCCACGTTTCGTCCAGTGTGGGCGGCTTTTTTATTGGCCAATAGTGTTGTGATACTGAAAGTGATAACTATTTCTGGATTTTGGGGAGTTCATAGCTAAAATAGGGTATGCTTGGCGTCCCAGGCAGGATTCGAACCCGCGACCCGCTGCTTAGAAGGCAGCCGCTCTATCCCCTGAGCTACTGGGACGTGATGGGTGGCTTGGAAGTAGCGGTGTTCTCCCCAACCGCAACTTGAATTTGATTATATCAAAACGCCTTGGGTAATACCTCTTTCGTCTATGTGCGCCTCGGTCTTTTAGCACGTCGTTCTTGGCTTCGTGCCGACACATTATGGTGCACCGGCGCCCGTTTCATCCCTGTCATTGTTTGCGTTGATCTTTGGCCTCTGTCAAAATGAGGAAGGTACAATCTTATTTGAGCGCAAGTTTTCAGGGGATCGCCGATAAATCGAGCATTGGGGCTATTGAGCCCTGCGCCTCTAGTGCGCTTTCCCGGACATCGTACCTATGGGAGTAGTGATATATGGCCGAAGAGCTTGTTGTTTTCCATGAAAAACCCTCGGCTCAATATTTAATCGCCGGGTGGCGGCGGCAGTGGTCCGATGGCGGTGAAATCTCCAGCAGTCTGCCCAGGTACCTGATCGACCAGGTTAAAGCCAAGCGCATTGGTGAAATGAGCCCGGAGGTCTCCAAAATGTGCTATCCATTCCAGGTGCCGGGAACCCACGATCAATACCGGCCCTCGGCGGTCTACAAAGACGGGTTGCCATCCAGAGAAATGATTCGGGAAAACGATTTCTATGACGCTGGGGATGGCCTAATCATATTCATGGGCGAAGAACCATGGTTTCGTATTGATATATATGCGGAAGCGTTCTTTCAGGCTTTGGAAAATCTGGGAGTAAGCAAGACGGTCGCCGTCGAAGGCTACAACGGCGCTTGCCCTCCGGACATGGAGCGCAGCGTTTCTTGCATCTATAGCCATAGCCACATGAAAGAGTGGCTTGAAAAATTCGGTCTTAGGTTCTCGAACTACGGCAGCCAGGGAAGAAATGGACCGACCATCGGCATGTCTTTGGTTAGCATGGCCCACTTCCAGTACACCAAATTCGAGATGTTTAGGTTGGGGGCCATGGCGCCTATGTTTCCCTTCCTGACTAGTTCCAAGGAACCTGTGGGCATGACCAAAGACCACAGGGCGATCTACGATATTACTCGCCGGATCAACTCCATGTTCGACTTGAGCCTGAACTTAACTGAGTTGATGATCTTAGGAGAACAGGAGTCTCGCACATTGCAGGAAGCCTTGGAAAAGATTGCGCTCGAGAATCCCAACGCCAAGGAGATAATAGACCGGGTCCGGTCGGAGCATAGCTTTGTTCCATTCGTGGAAACCGTCGAATTGAACCCCGCTTTGGACAAAACGTTGGAAGACATTCTGAGGAATCTGCCGGATCAGCCCGAATCAAATTAAACCCTTGACTCGTAAAAATTCTTAAAAAGATTCTCTGGCAGATCCAGAAGACCCGCAATGCGTCGCCGGAAACAGCGCCTTTTTCTACCAGGCTGGACAAGCCGCGACCACTCACGGCCCCAGCGTCGTACTCGCCCGAAAGCACGCGCTCTATGACGTCCTTTTGGTCGAAGCTCGTGGAGGACTGCCGTTCGTCGAAAAACGTGCATGCTGCCAGATCCACTTTAGGATTGATGCCCGACTGCTTCAGGAAATAATGGGCCAGCAGGCCGGCTTCGACTGAACCTCGACTGCCCAACGCCAACCGTTTGCCCATCATATCTTCGACCGTATCAATCTCGGAGCCGGGTTTAGTAACAAATTGGGTGACGAAGTCAAAATCAACGTCACGCATGGCTATCACCCGGCAGGGCTCCTCCAGTTGCTTTTTAATTCTCACGTAGTTGAGGGGGCCGTTCCAAGCCAGGTCGATTTCCCCGGCCACAAGTGCGTCAACCACGGCCATTTCGTCGGAATATAGCACCCATTCCAGGTCGATTCCCAGCCGCTTGAAGTGGGTTTCAATGCCCTGAAAAGCCGCCATGTGGGATGAAACCAAAGAGGCAAATGGATGATTATCAACGAATCGTTTTATCAATCGCTTTTTCAATGGACCATCGGCATTCGAGTTTAATGCCCGCCGTCGCGATAAATAACAGTGTAAAAGCAAACGGTATAGCGTTTGCCTCACAACCTGGTGAGCCGCGAGAGATCATATCTCAAAATAGTAAAAAGAATCAGGATTTCACGTTGGTTGACCCTCTTTTTGGCCCCTGCTACACTCGCCGAGCAATATGTTCCCCAAAAATACGGCTAAGGATAATACCTGCAACGGCAGACTATCTGCTGGAATAATCGTCCGCTCGGCTTGAAGCAATCCTGGGTCGCCAGGGACCTCTTAAACAAGGTAGCAGACTCTTAAACAAGGTAGCAGGTTGATTAAATCAAGGATTGATTAAATAAGGATTGATTAAATAAGGATTGATTACCTAAGGATTGATTAAATAAGGATTGCAATTGATTAAATAAGGATTGATTAAATAGGATTGATTAAATAAGGATTGATTAAATAAGGATTGATTAAATAAGGATTGATTAAATAAGGATTGATTAAATAAGGATTGATTAAATAAGGGTTGATAAATGATTAAATAAAGGGATTGATTAAATAATTGATTAAATAAGGATTGATTTTATATGGTGGATTCTCCCGTATCCAATGGGGCAGGCAGCTTATTCGTCGGACGCCGCCGGGAGATGGCAGCGTTGGAGGGGGCGCTGGACGACGCCATGGCGGGTCGCGGTGGGTTGGCCATGCTGGCTGGCGAACCTGGGATAGGAAAGACAAGAATAGCCCAAGAGTTGGTGGCCCGAGCCAGGAGTTTGGGTGCGCAAACATTCTGGGGGTGGTGCTACGAGCAGGAGGGAGCGCCGCCCTATTGGCCATGGGTGCAACCGATACGCTTGTATATACAGCAGACGGATGGGGAGACGCTTGGCCGGCAGATGGGTCGGGGGGCGGCGGAAATAGGGGACATAGTACCGGAGCTGAGAGACAAGCTGCCGGGCTTGGAAGATCCGTCGCCCCTCGAGCCGGAGCAGGCCCGTTTTCGATTATTTGAGTCGATAGTCACGTTTCTGAAGAACGTGGCCGAGAGCCAAGCTTGATTCCCTCGCAAAAAGGCCTGTTTGAGATGAACCCTGGCGTGCGAAGGGGCCTGGAAGGGAGGAGGCCACGGGATGCCGGCTGCTGGCCTCACCGCACCATCTGCCGCGCTCAGGACAAGCGTGATCCCGTTGCGGTACCCCTTCCGTGGCTCAGGGCACCCGGTGGAAGCTGTGGAGCGGCGCCCTCATGCGGCCGTGACCGCAGGTACCGTCCCGACCGCCCGCTGAGCCGTGTTCTCCATCTCCACCAGGCGTGCATGGACCATCCGCTTGAAGTTGCACGCCAACGCCTTCAGGTAGACGGCAAGCCGCACCCGACGGCCCCCTCGCACCCGCAAGCGCCCAAGCCCGTGGGCGCGCTTCAGCTCGGAGTTCGTTCCCTCGATACCGGCCCTTATGGCATACCGCTTGCGCCACTCCTCGGTGGCCTCGGCCCTCCGGCGCCGCTCGATGTTCACCTTCACCAGGTCCGTCTTGAGGACGTAGGCCCCCGCACGCCGGTCCAGCTTCACTGGGCAACGGGACCGCAAGGGGCAGGGCTCGCATGTTGTCCTGGCAAAGTGGACCTCTACCCGCTCCGGCGCATCCTCCAGCTCGTGCTCCTCGATGGACGGGTGGCCGGCGGGGCACACCGTGGCCTGCTCCCCTGTGACGTCGATCTGAAAGTCCGCGGCGGTGAGCGGCGGTGGTCCGTCACCCTCTCCTTCGTGCGAGTTCCCCGGCGCCGACCCCGCCACCGGGCTCACCAGTTCCGTTCCCCGGCGCGAGGCTTCGAAGGCATTGCGGCCCGACCCCTACGCCGTGTCGGCGAAGAGCTCGTCCGGTCGGACCTTCCGCTCCGCGAGCCCGTCAACGACCGGCACGCTCACGTCGGTGTCGCTCCCACTCGAGGGGGTCACCTCCACGTGGGTGATGAGCTGGGTGGCGTTCTCCTCGTGGCAGGTCTCCGCCACCTGCACCTCGTACCCCTTCCCCTTGTGGCCGCTGTAGGTCACATCCGGGTCGTGGGGCGATTGCAGCGAGTCGGCGGACACCTGCTTCGGGTCCTTCAAGGCCACGGGCACCTTGCATTCCCCAGCATCGTCGTCATCGTCCCTGGGGCGCCCGTCCCGGTGTTTGCCCACATGGCACTGCTCCCGCAGCAGCCGCTCCAGCAGCCGGTACTCCTCCAGCTGGGCAGCAGTCGTGCCATGGAACCGGTCCACCAGCCGGTAGAGGTCCCGGGCACAGACCGAAAGGCGTCGCCGACCCTCCCCCGTGCGGGCGTCCTCGTAGTGGGTCGCCTCGTCTTCTTCCTTCAAATAGCCCCCTAGTATTACAACGACAGATCACAAAAAAGGGGCCTTGAGCACCTCTTCATGGCTGTTAGGCGCGTGGGCTGACAGCTTTGTGGTCTTGCGTTCCGCGAAGCGATTTCTGCCCCAAAACTGACCAATTTGAGAAAGCGTCGTTGTAATACTAGAACTCCGGCCGAAAAGTACCCTGACCTAGGCTGTCCCGATATACTGGGCAAGAGATTTAATAAATGGGTGTGGGAGGTTGAGGATGCTGGGAGTACGGTCGGCGCAACGAGGGCTGCTGGAAGCGGATCACCTGTACCTGGACTATGTGGGCCGGGGCTCCTTCTATGGCTTCCTGGCCTCCCTGCGGGGACAGCTATTTCGAGACGAAGAGTTCGCCGAGCTATATTGCCCAGACAATGGCCGGGATAGCGTGCCCCCAAGTCTGGTGGCCACTGCGCTGTTGTTGCAAGCCTACGACAAAGTCAGCGACGCCGAAGCCAAACAGCGGGCGGATTTTGATATCCGGTGGAAGGTGGCGTTGGGGATTGAGGTGGAGGACCGGCCCTTTGCCAAGAGCACGCTGCAGCTGTTTCGAGCCCAGCTGATCCTCCACGACCGGGTGCGGGCCGTCTTTCAGCGCAGCCTCCAATTCGCCCGGCAGACCGGATACCTGAAAGGACGCCGGATGAAGGTGGCGGTAGACACCACCTACATTCTGGGCCGAGGGGCGGTCAAGGACACCTACAACTTGCTGGCCGACGGCATAGTCCAGGTAGTGCGGGCGCTTTCGGACCTGGATGGGACGCGGCCCGAGGAATGGGCCTTGAGACACGGTCTGGAACTCTACTTTGGCTCCAGTGTGAAGGGAGAGGCAGAGATTGACTGGGACAACCAGAAAGAGCGGCAAGCCTTACTGCAGAAGATAGTAGCCGATGCCGACCTGGTGTTGGAGCTGGCCCGTCAGGTCCAGGGTCAGTTCCCCGAGGAGAGCCCCCAGCGCCAGGGTATAGTGGAAGCGGCGGAGTTGCTGGGGCAACTGTTACTGCAGGATGTGGAACGCCAGGAGGATGGCCCAGCCCTGAAGGATGGGGTAAGCCGGGACCGCATCCCTTCGGTACACGACCCGGAGATGCGCCACGGCCGTAAAAGCAGCAGCAAACGCTTCGACGGACATAAGGCTGCGGTGGTGGTGGATACCGATTCCCAACTGGTGACCGCGGTAGACATCCTGCCCGGCAATGCCGGTGACAACACTGGAGTCCTGGAACTGGTGGAGCAGAGTGAGGAGAACACGGGCATAGCGGTGGAGGAGACTATCGGGGATGCGGCCTATGGGGATGGCGGGACGCGGCAGGCCTTTGCCGATGCTGGTCGGACTCTAATAGCCAAGGTGCCGGGTCGCCCTAATAAGGCCTGCTTCCCCAAGGAGGACTTCCAGATCGACTTGGAGGCAGGAACCTGCACCTGCCCAGCCGGTAATGTTACCCACACCCTGCGGACCTTCGGCACCCGGACCAACCGGTTGGGTCGGACCTACCTGGCCCGGAGTTTCCAATTCGACCCGGCGGTCTGCGGCGTATGCCCCCTGCGGTCCCAGTGCGTGGCGGCGCGGTACGGGGCGGGACGCACCGTAGCCCTGCATCCCCAAGAGGCGCTCTTGCAACAAGCCCGGGACTTCCAGCGGAGTGAGGGCTTTGCTGAATACCGTAGGCTGCGCCAGGCGGCCGAGCATCGCCTGGCGCGGCTGGCGCAACTGGGGGTCCGCCAATCTCGCTACTTCGGCCGAGCCAAGACCCGATTCCAACTACTCATGGCGGCCACGGTGGCCAACCTGACCCTGGTGGCTACCAAGATGGGGATGATATCTCCGGCTCCAGGCTCCTCTCACGATAAACCGGACCAGCAAGCCCCAGGGTCGCCCATCGTTACTACCCAATTCATATTGGCCGCAGCCAACTGGGTCACTCTTAGCCTCAGACTTACAGTCCACTGGTTATCCTCCACGCCATCCCGTCACAGCAGGGCTTTTCAGCCGGGTTTCTAGTATTACAACGACGGATCACAAAAAAGGGGCCTCGAGCACCTCTTCATGGCTGTTAGGCGCGTGGGCTGACAGCTTTGTGGTCTTGCGTTCCGCGAAGCGATTTCTGCCCCAAAACTGACCAATTTGAGAAAGCGTCGTTGTAATACTAGATGGTCACCATCGACGTCGATCTCCATTCCCGCCAAGCCAACGCGGTCCAGTCCATCCACAAAGGCGGCAACAAAGCGGGACGGGTGATCCTCTGGAAGGAGATCATCAAGGGTCGGGGGAAGAAGCCAGGCCTGCTCGCGATTCAATGGTCGTAGCGGCATGGGGGGTTCCTGAACGCAGATTACCCCCATTGTAGCCGCCTGGACTCAATCGGTATTGGCTTTCTGAGACAGGCTCGAGAGTCGAAGCATACCTGAAACACGGCCTGGCGGTTTTGGTGGCACTGAGTTCGGTCTCCCGAGTACTGGTCATCCACCCAGACATTGTGAGCAGCAAATTAAACAGATTGACATGACTTATCTTGGCTTGCGCATGTGGTAAAGAGACTAGGTAGTAGAAAGGCTGACCTTTTGGCCAGCCTCTTTGCCGGGAGATTTCTAGAATTTGTTTCAGGTGGAGTTTGACCAGCGATACGGATCCGGGCTACCGCCACGTCTAGCAAGATGCGTCCCCCAGGGATCACATAGTAAGAAAACTATGCGAAATCCTATGGGTCAATAAGCGAATGAGGTGAGCAAATGGGAGACCAGTGGGACCATAGAATGGCCTCGGTGAACGGCATCAACATTCACTACGTGCTCGAAGGACAGGGCCTGGTGGTACTGCTCCATGGCTGGCCGGAATTCTGGTACGGTTGGCCCAACAAATTCCAGTCTAATCCCGCCGCTTCCAGAATATCGTGCCTGACATGCCTGGATTTGGATACTCGGATAAACCGCTCTCAGGGTACGATACACGGAGTGGGTATTAGTCTGTATCCATCATACTGCGTCGGCTGGGCCACGTACCACGACCATCAATGTAATATCGTCAGACTGGGGCGCGTCGCCGACAAAGGCGTCGACCTTTTCGATCAGGCCATCCTGTATGTCCAGAGCCGGACGCCCCAGATTGGCGCGGACAAACTCTCGCAGCCTGTCCTCATCGAAGAATTCCCCTTGCCCGTTCTCCGCCTCGGTAATGCCGTCGGTATACAGCAGCAACACATCGCCAGGTGCTATGTGAACAATCCTCTGTTCCCATGTCACGCCGTCGAGTATGCCCAGCGGCACGCCCGTCCTGTCCAGCTCTTGGATCGCGTTTTCGCCTCCGGCACTGAGTAGATAAGGCGGGTTGTGCCCAGCGTTAGAGTAGGTCAACTCTCCCGATAATGGATCGAGGACACCGTAGAACACCGTGACGAACAGGCCGGAGTGGGTATCCGCCAGAATCCGGTGATTGGCGGCGCTGAGCGCAAGCTCAGGCTGAGTCTCGTACTCAACGGCAAAAGTCCGGATGAGGGTGCGACTTAGAGCCATGAACAATGCCGCCCCCATGCCTTTGTCGGCCACATCCGCAATTAGTAGTCCTAATCGTCCATTTGGCAGCGGTATGATGTCGTAGAAATCACCAGATGTCTCTCTGGCTGGCTTGAGCAAGGCCGCTAACCGCCAACCTGGAACGTCAGGTAGGTTGGCGGGAAGGAAATTCGCCTGTATTTGCCCGGCAAGCGCGAGCTCACGAGACACACTCTCATAAGCCAACTCCTGGGCATAGACTCTGGCCCCTTGCAGAGCCGAGGCAATCTGTACCGCGAGGGACTGGACAGCTGGTAGCAGACTTGAGGCGGCTTCCTGGTCGCGATGCAGGGACAGGTAGATCCCCCCGATCGGATTTTTAGTTTCCACGTCAAGAACCGGTGTCTCCACCAGGGCATCGTTTGTCGCTTGGGTATCCCAGGGCGGTACTACTCCCGGCAGAAAGCTCTGTGACTCAGACATCGTGGCCAGCCACTCCACAGGCCGAAGGGGCGACCGGCGGCCAATCGCCCCAAGAGCAATAGAGGGTCTGATCGGGGAAGATACGGATATCTATCCGGCAATTTGGGAACATTATGGGAACGTGCTCACTCAAGACCTCAGGCAACGTCGATGCATCTGGAGGGCCATTGATGATCGCCCGCCCCAGCTCCTCTAGCTTCTTCAGCTCCCGGGTTCGGCCAGACACCTGTCTGGTCATCTGGTTGAACGCTTTAGTCAATATCTCCAGCTCGCCCCCCATGCCGGCGGGGTCTATTTGAACGTCCAGGTTGCCGGCACCCACCTCCTCGGCCGCCCTGGTCAGTCGCTTAATAGGACTGACAACTACCCAAATCGCCACCCCAATCGCCACGATTATTACGAGCAAGCTGACAACCAGCTGGAATATCGCCGACTCCTCAATCCTCGACATGGGTGCGGATACGGCCGATTCATCCACCACCAGGACGGCTGTGATACGGAGCAAGCCAAACAGGGTTCGCCGTCCCAATACACCCGCTGGCACGGTGGAGAATCCGACAAATCTTCCCGTGGCTTCCTCGACGACCACACCATCCGTGCCGCCGAGGACGTGTCTTACCACCTCCGCAGAAAAGTCGTCCGATATGAAGCCACCCACTCTGGTCTCGTCGCCGTGGGCAACATACGTTCCGTCACCACCGACGAGGAAGGCGACTTGAGTCTCGTTGGTCGTGTCTGTGACCAGCTCCTGCAGCCGCCGATTGTCGATGGATGACGATATCTGGTTAGCCAATAACGAAACCTGGCTGACCGTGTCATCCTTCGCCAGGTTGTTGAGTTCGTCTGACACGTCCTGGCGTCCAAAGAGCGCAATCACCCAAATGGGAAGAAGGGACGGAAGGAGAACAGGATCGTCAGTTTCCAGACAAGGGAACCCCTCAACATGGGCAACTCACTTGGTACCCGTCGTTCGTAGTCCAATCGCGCATTCGTTCACCCTACCAAAGCTGACGCCGGTGCCGTCGCGGCAGCGCCAGAAATGAAAGTGTGGTTACCAGGGTCGTAAAGAAAGCCTCCGGCAGGACGCCTGCCCCTGATTCACCATAACCTATCCTAAGCTCGCCATAGTCCGAATCAGAGACGTCCCTTCTCCGTACCAGCCAGCAAAGACGGCCGGAAAGCAAAGTTCCAGACCGATAAACCAAACCCGAACTGCGAAGGCTTAGTAGTACCCTAGAAACCCGGCTGAAAAGCCCTGCTGTGACGGGATGGCGTGGAGGATAACCAGTGGACTGTAAGTCTGAGGCTAAGAGTGACCCAGTTGGCTGCGGCCAATATGAATTGGGTAGTAACGATGGGCGACCCTGGGGCTTGCTGGTCCGGTTTATCGTGAGAGGAGCCTGGAGCCGGAGATATCATCCCCATCTTGGTAGCCACCAGGGTCAGGTTGGCCACCGTGGCCGCCATGAGTAGTTGGAATCGGGTCTTGGCTCGGCCGAAGTAGCGAGATTGGCGGACCCCCAGTTGCGCCAGCCGCGCCAGGCGATGCTCGGCCGCCTGGCGCGGCCTACGGTATTCAGCAAAGCCCTCACTCCGCTGGAAGTCCCGGGCTTGTTGCAAGAGCGCCTCTTGGGGATGCAGGGCTACGGTGCGTCCCGCCCCGTACCGCGCCGCCACGCACTGGGACCGCAGGGGGCATACGCCGCAGACCGCCGGGTCGAATTGGAAACTCCGGGCCAGGTAGGTCCGACCCAACCGGTTGGTCCGGGTGCCGAAGGTCCGCAGGGTGTGGGTAACATTACCGGCTGGGCAGGTGCAGGTTCCTGCCTCCAAGTCGATCTGGAAGTCCTCCTTGGGGAAGCAGGCCTTATTAGGGCGACCCGGCACCTTGGCTATTAGAGTCCGACCAGCATCGGCAAAGGCCTGCCGCGTCCCGCCATCCCCATAGGCCGCATCCCCGATAGTCTCCTCCACCGCTATGCCCGTGTTCTCCTCACTCTGCTCCACCAGTTCCAGGACTCCAGTGTTGTCACCGGCATTGCCGGGCAGGATGTCTACCGCGGTCACCAGTTGGGAATCGGTATCCACCACCACGGCAGCCTTATGTCCGTCGAAGCGTTTGCTGCTGCTTTTACGGCCGTGGCGCATCTCCGGGTCGTGTACCGAAGGGATGCGGTCCCGGCTTACCCCATCCTTCAGGGCTGGGCCATCCTCCTGGCGTTCCACATCCTGCAGTAACAGTTGCCCCAGCAACTCCGCCGCTTCCACTATACCCTGGCGCTGGGGGCTCTCCTCGGGGAACTGACCCTGGACCTGACGGGCCAGCTCCAACACCAGGTCGGCATCGGCTACTATCTTCTGCAGTAAGGCTTGCCGCTCTTTCTGGTTGTCCCAGTCAATCTCTGCCTCTCCCTTCACACTGGAGCCAAAGTAGAGTTCCAGACCGTGTCTCAAGGCCCATTCCTCGGGCCGCGTCCCATCCAGGTCCGAAAGCGCCCGCACTACCTGGACTATGCCGTCGGCCAGCAAGTTGTAGGTGTCCTTGACCGCCCCTCGGCCCAGAATGTAGGTGGTGTCTACCGCCACCTTCATCCGGCGTCCTTTCAGGTATCCGGTCTGCCGGGCGAATTGGAGGCTGCGCTGAAAGACGGCCCGCACCCGGTCGTGGAGGATCAGCTGGGCTCGAAACAGCTGCAGCGTGCTCTTGGCAAAGGGCCGGTCCTCCACCTCAATCCCCAACGCCACCTTCCACCGGATATCAAAATCCGCCCGCTGTTTGGCTTCGGCGTCGCTGACTTTGTCGTAGGCTTGCAACAACAGCGCAGTGGCCACCAGACTTGGGGGCACGCTATCCCGGCCATTGTCTGGGCAATATAGCTCGGCGAACTCTTCGTCTCGAAATAGCTGTCCCCGCAGGGAGGCCAGGAAGCCATAGAAGGAGCCCCGGCCCACATAGTCCAGGTACAGGTGATCCGCTTCCAGCAGCCCTCGTTGCGCCGACCGTACTCCCAGCATCCTCAACCTCCCACACCCATTTATTAAATCTCTTGCCCAGTATATCGGGACAGCCTAGGTCAGGGTACTTTTCGGCCGGAGTTCTAGTATTACAACGACGGATCACAAAAAAGGGGCCTCGAGCACCTCTTCATGGCTGTTAGGCGCGTGGGCTGACAGCTTTGGGGTCTTGCGTTCCGCGAAGCGATTTCTGCCCCAAAACTGACCAATTTGAGAAAGCGTCGTTGTAATACTAGCGGGGCTGAAGTGGAATTGGATCACGTCCAGGTAGTCGGTCTTCAAGCGTCGCAGGCTCTGCTCGCACGCGTTTATGATGTTGTCCCGACTGTAGTCGTGCAACCGCGGCAGCGGGACTCCGAACCTGGTGCGCTCGCTGGGTGAGAATTTCCTGACATCCAGAGGGCACCCGCATTTGGAGGCGAGGAAGAACTCCTTCCGGCGGCTGGCGATACACCTGCCTATGTGTGACTCGGCCTCGCCGTAGTCAAGGGCTACATCAATGTAGTTGATCCCGGCGTCCAACAAGGCGTTCAGGATCCGCTCCGGTTGGCCGGACGTCAGTGGTCGGCCGACGCCCCCGACCATGCCGCGTAGCTCAAGGGCGCCGTAGCCCAATGCAGTCACGTTCAGCCCGGTACGACCCAGGGTTCTCTTGGGTAGGTCTGGCATTATCTTCACCACACTGTCTCCTATGAATGGAAGTCAACATTCAATCATCTGGCCTCAGGAAGACACACCGGCCCGGTCGACGTTAGGCGAACGACACTTTGGGCGTTAAACATCAACCTTTCACCCGGATGGGTTGCACGGGAGGAGGAGCACCTGCCAGATATTGTACCCTACCTTTGGCGGTGGTCCGAAGTGGAGCCTCTGGTGCTGACAAGTAGCGCCTCTGGTGCTGACAATGGCGCTCTGGTGACTCCACCGGGAAGTGGAAAGACGGACCATGCCCTTGGCCACCCCCGGGCTGAGCTGCGGCACCATTCATACCATGGTAGCCGCGCTCCAGTTGTTGCTGCCACGCCAACAGCCATCAGGCGGATATTTTCCCGGCGATGTGGAGGGCATTACCAGGACTCCCTATGCTAGGAGAAGCCATATTCTTCAGTATCCGGGAATGCTTTTGTGTTAATCTCAGCGTAAGCTCAATTGAGAAAATGCTCTCGAATCTGCGAGGTACCTGGAACCCTGGTTCTATTGGCGACCCGATTTCCTATTTTAAGGAGGAGACAGACATGGGAAAGGACTACACGTTCTGCGTAGGCACAGTTGGCGGAGGTTTGTCTCAAAGCCCGGACGGGGGGGAGACCTGGAACCGGATCAGGTCCCCATTGCCCACGGAATGCAATGTGAGGGCCCTGGCCGTTTACCCGAATAATCCGCACCAGATCCTGGCTGGCTCGGATAACGGCATCTATCGCAGCGAGGACAACGGGGCTACTTGGGAGATGCTGGATTCGCCCATGGATGGCACCCAGATCTGGTCGGTGGCGGTGGACCCGGTGGACCCCAACATTATTTTCGCTGGAACAAGACCCGATGCATTTCGCTCCAAGGACGGTGGGAAATCTTGGGAGAAGCTGTCCTTAGGTGTAACGAACCCCTGCCCGGTCGGCACCCCGCGGACGACGGGGATAATTGTCGATCCCAGGGACCACCGCACCGTATGGGCCGGCATCGAGGTTGATGGCATCTACAAAAGCCTGGATGGTGGAGACACCTGGGTGCATCTCCCCGACTTGGGTCCCGACCCGTTCCACGGGGATATCCACGACCTGGCCCTCAGCGTGGACGATCCAAAGGCGATTTACGCCACCACCCCTTATGGCATCGCCACCAGCACGGACGAAGGTGAGAGCTGGAGTTACCACGAATTCCCCAAGTACGACGAGAGCGACAAATGGTCGTATTGCCGGGGGATGTTGGTCAAGGCGGACGATCCCAACGTCATATTTGTGGGCAATGGCGATACGACGCCAGGATGGACCGGGGACATCCGGCTGTCTAAAGACGGTGGTAAGACCTGGGGCACGGCGTCTTTGCCGGTCAAGCCCAACTCACGGGTCTACTGGTTTGCCAACCATGAATCTATCCCCAACGTTATAGGGGCTGCCAGCATCTATGGCCAAATTTTCGTAAGCGAAGATGGCGGCGACTCGTGGCAGAAGTTGAGGAAGGAGTTCGGCGAGATTCGTACCTTGGCATTGATGCCGAACTAAGCCTGTTTTGCATGGTCCCGGCTGGCTTGTGTCGGCAATGCTGGGCACACTGCGCTATGCTTGGGCCCAGTTTCAGTCTCCCCACCACGCCGACCGCTATCGTTCTTTCCCTTCCTGGCGTCGGGAGCAACTCCGATTTAACATAAAGGAGCGTTTCAGTGATGAGTGACAGGCTGATTGGAGTGGTCGTTGCCGGAGAAACACCGATGAGATCCTTGGCAGGATCGAGCGCAGCGAAAGGGCGGGCATACCTGCGGTCTGGATGACCACCGGCGGCGCCCGCCTGGATAGCATTACCGCGATTGCCGCCGCCGCCACTCGGACCCGAGACATCAAATTTGGTACGTCTGTAGTTCCAACTTTTCCGCGCCATCCCCTGGTAATGGTGCAACAAGCCCAGGTGGTGGCGCAGATAGCTCCCGGCCGCTTCCGCCTAGGCATCGGCCCCAGCCACCGGCCCACTATGCGAGCGATGGGCATCCGGATGAACAACCCCTTGGGCCACCTGAGAGAGTATCTACAAATACTCAAATTACTGTTGCAAACCGGGCAGGTGGACCTTGACGGTGAATATTATCAGGTGCACGAATCCATTCCCGAACCCGTGGACGTGCCGGTGATGGCTTCGGCCCTGCAACGGGGTTCCTTTGAGCTGTGCGGCGCGGAAGCAGATGGGGCGATTAGCTGGGTCTGTCCTGGAGTGTACCTACGTGACGTCGCGATACCCGCCATGCGGGAAGGGGCGGACAAGGCAGGCCGCCCGGCACCGCCCCTTATTGCCCACGCACCCGTATGCGTCCACGAAAACCTCGATGAGGTCCGGGCCGCCGCCCGGGCGCAACTGGCCAGTCCTCTGCAGCCATTCTACCAGCGTATGTTCGCTGCCGCCGGTTTCCCTGAAACGTCGGATGGAACATGGAGCGACGCGATGATTGACGCCGTGGTCTTTTCTGGGGATGAAAGCAGGGTAACCGAGAGGACACAAGAGATGTTTTCTTTCGGCGCCGGTGAGATGCTTATATCACCCCTCGGCGCCGGCGGCGACGAGGCTGAATCGATACACCGCACCACACGTCTCTTGGCGGAGTTGGCCAAGTCTCCGGTGTAGGAACTACTAAATCGAAGATAAATATTGGCTCGTTAACCGCCCTCTAACAAAGAACAGATTTAGCACTGCCTTTTGCCACGGTAATCTACTCCGTTTATGTATTCCCTCGGGACCATTGGATTCGCTAGCTGACCATTGTGTTGAAATCTTACGTCGCTAACGGAGGATTTGTCCACGGATAAGGCAGGGGCGGCCTAGCGCGAGACAGCGGTCAATCCCGGCACACCGGGAAGGTGCCACAAGCCCAATCCCACAAGATGCCGAACCTAGCCGACACTATTCGCGCATAGTGTCCGTCGGCATGATTTTGGAAGTCTCAGATGGTGGACACTTTCAGTAACGATATGTTGATATTTGCCGATTAAGAATTTCGTTCCAATTCCGCCCAATTGTCACCGGTCATAAGCTGAGCCCAGCGCCGGTAGAAGGCGCGGTGATTACTCTCGCTAAACCGAAATTCGCTGGCCCAAGCGCCAAGTTTTTCATTAAACCCATCGTGCCCTAATCCCATTTCCATATTCATTGGATACCGGCGGGAAACTACTCCCCGGCTGGTTTCGGTACAAGCCTGCCAATTATCCATGTCGTCCTGCTCGAATGTACCCGATGGCCCGAACCCTTGCAGAGCAGCGACGCGTAACGCCTCCTTGACTTCTGGAGGCGCCATCTTATCAGCGAATGCGCACGACCACACTTCAATTTTGTCTGGCCCTTTGGGATGCCACACTCGGAGGCTAGTGGAGTTGGCTCTCAGCATCGAAAAATTGGGGAACATTGTGCCCACGATCAGCTTAACCAACTTGCTGCGTTGGCCCAAGCGCTGGTCGACTTCTTCGCGAATTTCCTATTCATAAGCCAAAATTTCCGCCATTGGAGGGTCGCTTGGGTCGCTTGGGTCGCTTGGATTGACGGTTATGACACAATGTCCATTCCCCGGAGAGACAACCCTGCCCTGACTGCTCCGTGAAGACCGGAAGTTGCTGGAGAATTTGGTTCTTATGGCCGACAGGTGAGTCCAAGCTGTATGGTATCCGTCGCCTCCGAAATTTTCGGCGGGTAACTTCCAGTTGCAAGGTATTACCCACTTGTGTATGCCGCCAATTACTTCTATGCCGCCCTCGCGCCGGTCGAATATCGAGTCCAGATACCAGGTCAACTCGCCCAGGTAATCGAGCAGAGGGGGTGCGTTCGAATCAAAGGTGGCGAAGACGAGTCCCTTGTAAGTGTCTAACTGGGATACTGGGATCAGACCCCAATTATTTTGGTCTAATTCTCCATAATAGGCATCTCGCAAGTTCGGTACAGCGCTCAGCTTCCCATCGTTGGCGTAAGCCCAACCATGGTAGGCACAGATGAATGCGGCGGCATTTCCGCTGTCAGCACGGCATAGCCGGTTGCCACGGTGGCGGCATACATTCAGAAAAGCGCCTACTCTCCCGTGGGTATCCCGAACCACCAGCACAGGGTCCTCGCCCATGAAGGTGGTGATGAAGTCCCCGGGCTCTGGTATTTGACTCTCATGGCATAGGAATAGCCAGCAGCGGGCAAAGATTTGCTCCTGCTCCTGCTCATAAATATCTTGCTCAATGAATATGCGCCGGCTAAGTAACCCATTGTCCGCATCTACGAGGTTGCTCAAGTCCACGGCCACTAACTTCCTCCTGGGAGCGACAATTCTTGTTCTGCTGTATAGTACCATTCTTCAAACTTAGTACGCCTATCGATATTCATCGCACAACCTGTGGAGTTTGCAGATTTATGTACCTACGCAAATTGAATGCCCTATAAAGCCCTAAGTGGAAAGGAGAATAATTATGCCCACCGATGCAGAGACGCTGATACCACAGCCCTTTGGTCCGCTCCAGGGAATTCGCATACTCTCGACTGGTACACTCATGGCCCAACCCTATGCGGTAACCCTGGCCGCTGAAATGGGCGCCGAGGTTATTCAAATCGAACGGCCTGTTGTCGGAGACGCAGCCTGGCGCACCCTAGAGTTTCCCATGCCTTGCGGTGACGGCACCAGCATTGCCACTGCCTGGGTACAAACCAGGCGTAACAGCTTTCATATCACCCTGGACCTAAGCACGCCGGACGGAAAGGATATGTTCCTGGGATTGGTTGCTAAATCAGACATCTGGATGGAATCCTCAATTCCAGGGACCTACGAAGAGTGGGGCTTGAATGATGCCACAATTCTGGGGGCCAACTCAAAGATAGTGATAGCTCATGTGTCTGGATATGGCCAGGACGGACACCCCGACTACATGGGCAGGGCCTCCTACGATTTCATCGGCCAAGCATTTGGAGGACTGATGAACTTGACTGGATTCCCCAACCCTGAACCTCCCTCTTTAGCTGGCTACATCTTCGCTCAACGCACTGGGCAAGGCCAAGTTATCGACCTCGCCCAGTACGAAGCGATACATCACACTCTTGCAGGGACGATGGTAGCCTACTATGAGCAAGGGTTGGTTCGGGAGCGGGCCGGGAATAAGGCCGGCATGTTTCAACCTTACGACGCATTTCAGGCCAATGACGGTTGGGTCGTTATTGGCGCAGTTGGGACTGTCTACGACCGGGTGTGCCGCGTGGTGGGGCTCGATCCAACCGAAGAAAAGTGGCGTTCGGCTTATGGGAATGTAGAATCACTCGAAGGGATCGAGTTCGACGCTATCCTTAGGGGTTGGGTGGGAGAGCGCACTGTGAATGAAGTCGTTACCGCGATGAACGCCGCTGAAGTAGCGTGCAGCCCCATCATGACCGCCAAGGATATGGCTGAGGACCCTCACTATCAAGCACGAAACGTCCACATAGAGTGGGAGGACCTATGTTTAAAAAGGAAGGTTAAAGGCACCGGCATCATTCCCAAGTTTTCCGCTACTCCCGGCGCCGTATGGAGAGGCTCGGTCACCTTGGGATACGACAATGACCTAGTTTACAAGCGACTCCTGGAAATGCCGGATGCCAGGATGACAGAGCTTCAATCCCAAGGCGTTATCTAAATTTATACAATCGATAGGATTGTAGGGCAACGACCGAAGTCCTAATCCAGAATGGTCATGTTTATGCGATATCCAGTAGCCTACCGTCTCAGCCTATGACACCCACCCCACCCCTATACACCAAAGCTCCCTCCACCATTGAGGTTGTCGTAAACGAAACAATCGACAGCGTGGATGAGCACCCCTAACATAACTGCGACAGGTCAAAGAGAATTCGCTAAACACAATAGACTTCAACTCGGTTTCTTAGGCACCCTCTGGGTGGACCAGCGTTATAACTCGCACGGAGGTGATCCTGAGCATGGCAATCGAACCAGGCCTCGTTGGCATAATGACGATAAATGTAACGCCTCGTAACACTGCTCCCCATGTGCCGGTGTTCAGCACCCCGGCATTGGTGCAACTCTTTGAGCATACCTGTACCTCTGCCATCAAAGACTCGATGCCTCCAGACACCACCCATGTCGGTTTTGAGGTCAATATCAGGCATTTGGGCCCGGTCCCTGTGGGAGGGAAAGTCGAGGCAACGGTGGAGGTTACCGAGCTTCGAGGAAACAAGATATATTTCAAACTGGAGGCCCACTACCAGGGAAAAAAGATTGGCGATGGCACCTACAGCTGTGCCATCGTGCCCTCCCGTTTTGGAGCCGGTTGAGTTATTCAAACGTGACGATCCACCAACTCCCAAGCTTGACGGGTCTCGCCAAGTGAGTCGAGAACGTCGGATTTCGCCATGTCCACCAAGTAAGCAGTTTAGTCCCTGGCGGCCCCTTGGACGGTTTCGAACAATTCGGCCAGGTATATCGCGAGTGGAGTTTCATTCTGCCCGTCACCGGCCTCAATTAATAGCCGTTCCAGGCGTTCAATGTCCCCCGCCAAGTCCTCATTGTATATGCCAACCAATTTTTTCGACGAGCCCAGCTAAGCCACTCACCTTCTCCCGTGCCCCGATTGAAAACTGGCCGCGCTGCAAGCCATCGGCAATATCTTTGAACTTCGCGATCGTGATTTCGCCCGCCATGTTGCTTCACCTCTTATCGGTTGAGAGAATGTTTCAGCTATAACCTTTCTTAATTCGGTTCCCGAAGATTACAGCGGACTCAAGTTTCCTAGCTAGTTACATTGCATAAATAAAGACCAGGGGATTTCCCTTGGGTGTTATCGCTGCGTCTCCAAATCTATTTAGTCTGGCGAGATGAAGATTTCTTGCTGTGCAGCACCGGTAAGCCCATCGACGTTTATTGGGCTGACCAACTGCTATTGTATAATGTGCTATCTTACTCTGTATTCACTCTGGCGGAGGTTCTTCAAGGATGCAGAGGATCGGTAGTTCTTTCGAAGTCGAAAATTAGACGTTTTGGTTTCTTGGTAAAGTGCGATGGTTAAATTCATAGGCGAAGACGGGTTTTATACGTTTATAAATGGAGCAGTTTCTTTCACCCTAACCGGAAGAGTTGAGCGACGGAACGGAGTAATGGTATGAGAGATTCCATAGAGCAAACGTCGGCAGACACGGTCGAGGAAGTTGAGAAGTTTGACGCGATTATTATCGGCGCTGGCCTTACTGGCCTTTATCAGCTGTACCGGCTACGCCAGCTTGGCCTGACGGTGCGAGTCTTCGATGACGGGGCTGGCGTGGGCGGCACCTGGTATTGGAACCGCTACCCAGGGGCCCGCTTCGACTCCGAGAGTTACACCTACGGTTATTCGTTCTCGGAGGACCTCCTGCAGGAATGGGACTGGAAAGAGCATTTTTCCGGCCAGCCAGAGAATGAACGCTACCTCAATTATGTTGCCGACAAGTTCAATCTACGTGGCGACATCCAGTTGAATTCTCCCGTTTCGTCTGCAGTCTACGACGACGGTGAAGATTGCTGGGAGATACATATCGAAGACGGCCGCCGGGCCCGGGCCCGGTTTCTCATCGCGGCCGTGGGCGTGCTGTCCGCGCACTATCTTCCGGACTTCCCCGGAATCGACAGCTTCCAGGGAGACTGGTGCCACACCGCCAGATGGCCCGAGGAAGGTATGAACCTGACTGGCAAGCGGGTGGGCGTCGTCGGCACCGGGGCCACCGCTATCCAGCTTATTCCGAAGATCGCGGAAGAAGTCGCCCATCTAACTGTGTTCCAACGTACGCCCAACTATGCCGCGCCGTTGCGCAATTCGGAGATCGACCCGGAGACCCAGCAGCAGATCAAGGCCAGCTATCCTGAACTTTTTGCGAAACTCAAGGAAACCTCGGGCGCGTTTATTCACGACGTAGATCCGCGGTCGTGCTTCGAGGTCTCGCCCGAAGAGCGGTTGGCCAAGTACGAAGAATTGTGGGCCCAACGCGGTTTCTCTAAATGGCTGGGCAATTTTCAGGATACGTTGACCGACGACGCGGCCAATGAAGACTATGCCGAGTTCGTCCGAAATAAGATCCGCGAACGCGTCCACGATCCGGTAGTGGCGGAAATGCTGGTTCCCAAGGACCATCCCTTCGGCTCCAAACGCATCCCCTTGGAGACCAACTACTACGAGGCCTACAACCGGGATAACGTTTTGTTGGTAGACGTGAAGAAATCTCCCATCGAGTCCATCACCCCCAAAGGTATCAAGACTCAAGATGCCGAATACGAACTGGATGTTATCATCTTCGCCACCGGATTCGACGCTGTGACCGGTTCGTTGACCAGGATTGATATCCGCGGAGAAGGCGGTCAGCCGATAAAAGACAAATATGCCGGGGGCCCGCGCAACTATTTGGGCCTCCAAAGCGTCGGGTTCCCGAATCTCTTCATCATGCCTGGCGCTGGAGCGGGCAACTTCACCAGAGGCTGCGAGCCCGTCGTGGAATGGGTGGCCGACTGCATCGGCTATATGCGCCAGAATGGGTTCAAGCATATCTCGGCCACGCCCCAAGCGGAAGAGGCATGGACCGAGTACGTCGCCGAGGCCACCGCCAATTCGCTCCGGACAAAGGCTGACTCTTGGTTTGTGGGCGCGAACATTCCGGGTAAAGCTCGGGTCTTTCTTGGCAGCCCGGACAGCGCTCCAGTTGCGCGGGCCAAGCGGGCGCAGGTGGCGGCCAATGGCTATGAAGGGTTTCTGCTTCGATAAATGCTTCGATGCATCAACATTTCGAAAGAGCGGGAAGTAGAGTTCAAGGTTTTGGACGGAATGAACCGGGTGTATGCGGTGGTGCGGGAATAAACAGTTTCGACTGCAATAGTGAATCAAACCGGTGATTCCACTTTAGGCGTTTCAAGAAGGAGTCGATGATGGCTGCCGAATTTAATGTTAGCTCGGCTACGACACCAAGCCCACTGTGCGATCTCGAGCGGTTGGCCCATGCCATGGAAGCCCGTGGGTTAGACGGTCTGGTGATAACCACGCCCCTGAACGTGACCTACTTGTCGGGATTCAACCCTACAGCGCCCAAAGCCGACGAGCCACCGGGAAACGCTGTGGTTCTATCGCGACATGACTTACAACATCCCATCCTGATCGCCCCAGATGTCTTCCTCACCCCTTTCCTGGATACGCCAATATGGATCGAGGATTTGCGTCCTCACAGAAGCGTCCTCCTTCCCCTGAGTGTGGCTACCGAGCCTTCGGTATTTAACAAGTTTGTCCCGGTTTCCCGGCAGGACTCCGCCTGGGTGAAACGTGCCCGTGACACATTTGCTGGCGGTTTTACCGAGGCTATTCGAAACGCGATGGGAGATCTGAGCCTCGTCAACGGACGCGTCGGCTACGATGATCTGCGAGTGGGAGCTAAGTTAGCGGGTTCGCTAGCAGACGTAATCGACGTCTACAGCCTGATGATGTTCGCTCGGGAGGTGAAGAGCGACCGGGAAATCGAATGGCTGCGGGAAGCGACTCGGGTGAACCAAGTGGCCATCGAACGGACGGTCCGATCATGGAGTCGAGGTAAGACTTGGAAGGAGCTGGTTGATACCTATCATGCCGAAATCACCGCGCTGGGTGGATGGGTTGCCGACCCCGGTGGGGTATTCTTTGCCAACCCCTTTGACGGTGATCCCGCAGTGCGCCTGCGAGTCGAGTCCGAAGACTTTGTGGTCCAGCCGGGCACCAGCATCATGTTTGACTGCCATGGAACGAAGAACGCCTATTGCTGGGATGGGGGTAAGACCTGGGTGGTGGAGGATGAGCCTACAGGTGTAGCCGGTCGGATCGCCCGGGCCACTGAGGAAGCGATGAACGAGATACACCGGTTGATGCGCCCCGGAGTCAGGATCGGCGAAATCCAGGAAAAGAGTCAGCGAACGTTCCAACAGATGGAAGTACCTCAGCACGAGTCGGTGCTGACCTACTTCCACGGCCTGGGATTGAGTCATACGGATGTGGAAGCATTGGCGGTGGATGATGGTGATCCAAATTGGCTGCTGCAAGAGGGGA
Organism: Dehalococcoidia bacterium; assembly: GCA_963665155.2. Classification (GTDB taxonomy): domain Bacteria; phylum Chloroflexota; class Dehalococcoidia; order Lucifugimonadales; family UBA3495; genus UBA1141. The sequence goes on from CAXXFI010000001.1 coordinate 404,050, forward strand.
TGGTAATAGCCGCCCATCTCCTCTGCCCCGGCAACGAGAAGGAGCGCTGTTGGATCGAAGAAGTGTTCTTAATCAAAGAAGGAGGAGCTGAACCCTTCTTCACCTGGGGCAACGACCCACTAACGAACGGCTGAGGGTGGCCTACGCCCAAGCTGTGTAAAATACAGCTGGTCAAGAGCGAATGATATAAGTGTGCTGATTTCGGGCGGGGCTGCGTCATCACCGCCTTAACACGATGCGCCTAAACAATCGGCTCAAGCCTCTTATATCCAACTGTATGCCAGATATTTTATGGTGTGGATCTAAGTCGACGAGCTGATGCAATTCTGGAACAGGCTGGTTGGGGATTTGGAGTTTTAGCTTCAAATCGACTAAATCCATTTCCGCGGGCCAGCGCCTCTTGCAAGTATGACAATAAAGGTCCTTTGATCTCGCTCGGTACTCTAAGCCTTTAGTCTCCCCTCTGCTCTTCCCACAACAAGGGCACTTCCCTTGTTTGGACCTGGCTAAAGCTAGGTCCAAAGTGAGAGGTTCAATACCCGATTGAGTAGAGTTATCCCAGATCAAATTGATCCCCCAACCAAGTGATCACGTAGGATACGTCGAACTATAAGTCGCCAGCCCGAGCCCGTCAAATAATATCCGGTTCACTAAATTGCGAGGGTGCCACCAGTCGCCTACACACTATGCGCGAATAGTGTCGGCTAGCTTCACCATCTTGTTGGATCGGGCCTGTGGCCTAATTACCTGGTGAGCCGGGATTGACCGCTGTCCCACGCTATACCGCCCCCGCCTTTATTCGTGGACAAATCCTCCGCTAACGACGTAACATTCCAAAACAATGGTCGGCGAGCGATTCCAATGGTCCCGCGGGAATACGTAAACGGAGGAGATGCTTGTACGCGGAGGCTTGCGAGTGTCTTGCCACCATATCAGTCACGTATTTATCCAAACCGCAGGTCAGCATGGGTCAACGTGTAAAGGCGGATTAAACTGAACGGGGAGTTAATCCATGCAGCTACGACGTACCCTCGACCACGAAGTTGGTGGCAACGCCTGTCAGCAGTAGGGTTCTAATACCACTTGCATGAAGCAAAGATGCTAGATCAGAACCTGTAAACGCGCTGGCACCTCTCTTGATTACTAACACTTCGCCGTCTTGGGGAGCTACCACCGGGTCGATTTCTACACCCCAGGTTCCGTCTACTAAAGTATTGGTCTGAACGATCGTTTAGAATAGACCGGCACTGGTGCCCAGGGGAATTTCAGGGTGGCCCGGGCGGAAATGGGCTGCCACAAAGATTATCTTCACGTCAGCGCGGCGGACAACGTCAAGCACCCGCCCGGTTTTGACCAGCACATCGCTTTGCTTCTCCATTTGGGCAAAACCTATGTCCTTGAATGCTCCATTCTCGTTGATTATATCGTTCTCAAAGCCCATAGCAAACAGAGCCGTATGGGGCTTATCAATGGTGATAGCCATGCAAAATCTACTTCACTTAATATTTCATGAGGGCTCGCCGCTAAGTCTTTCCCGGTTCATGCCCTCAGTATTTCTCGCCGAGACAGCACCCGCTCCATCAAGGGCCGCATGCCCAGCTCTCTGGAGATGGCCAGCGACTCGTCCAGCAACTCACCTGCTTTTTCACTGTCTCCGTCACCATTCCGCCCCAACAGTAGGTCGGCGTAATCGCAGCAGGTCCAGGCCAACTCGGGGCGATAGCCTGCATTGCGGCAGAAGGCTGCGTTGTCCTCAAAATGAGTCACAACCTGGTCAAGGATACCTATAGTGTGGGACAGAAGCCCTAACATGCGGTCAATGGCGACTGCGCCATTTGGGACGGGGGCTCGCCAAACCCCGCGCTGTCGGAGTTGCTCCAGCGCAACGTACTGCTCACCAGCCTCCGTGGCATTTCCACCCTGTATTACCAGCAAGGCTCGGCCGATCCTGGCGAACCCAGCCACCAGAGGCATGGCAGATGGTGATGAGAGAACCATTTCTGCGGCTGCCTCGGCTGCCTCGGCTGCTTCGGCTACTTCAAACCCACTGGGCGCACCCTTGATTTGTGCGGCCATCGGCATAGATGAGGCCACTATAGCCTGTGGTATGGTCGGCCCGGGCGGAGTGGTCGGTATGGCCCTCAAAACTCTCTCTAGGTAGGCGTCGCCCTGGGCAAAGTCACCTATCTGATACTCTAGTACTACTCGGGAGCATAAGGGAAGGATTTCCGTGGGCCCCAACAACAAGCGTCGGTCGTTAATTTCTCGGGCAATTTGCCAGTTGCCCTCGTGGGAGGAAACTGACTCATTAAGCCAAAGAGCGATTCCTAACCAGGATTGCTCCCGTAGTCGCTCTGCCGCTGAGAGGGCAGCCGAGGCATGCAACCGGGCGCCTTCTAGTTCACCCATTGCCATCAGATTGGACGCAGCGAAATAGTTGGCGCCCAGCTCAGCAAAAGGGTCATTAGTATGATGGGTCAGTTCAATTGCCCGTCTACACTTTTCCAGACTCACCTCCCAATAGCAATGCATGAAGTCCACACGAGCGGCAGTAGACAGCGTCCGAGTCTCCAGAGCTATATCGCTATCGCGTCGAGCAATGTCTAATGCCCGGCTAAAGGCCTCTTGGGCACCAGAGTAGTCTCCGTCATCCATGCCCAAGAATCCGCCGTGGTAGGCCAGAATACGCCCCGCGTCGTGCGAATCGGGAGAAACCAGCTCCAATGCTCGGGCGACTAGTTGTGCCATACCAAATCTTTGAGCACCTATGACACCGACGCGGTGCTCCGCAACAGCCACAGCCCGCGCCACATCTCCCACCCCTGTGTAGAAATCGAAGGCACGGGTCACATTGGTCACCGCCTCGCCAACTTGGGACGAATCCAGGGTGCCAGACTGTGAGCGACCCAACCCGAACAACAAGCCTGCCGCCTCTGCATCCTGTGCGGGCTCTGAGCCCGTCAACACGATGCCCCTTGACACAAGCCCTCGCTCAAAATGGACCAAGGCTTCCTCGTAGGCGAAGCCGGATAACGCCCGGTCCCCAGCCAAACGAGAATAATGTACCAACTTTCCCGTTCCCAGCACCGTCTGGGCCTCAGAGAAATGGTGGGCTAGCTCGGAGGCATGGGCCTCCGCAGCGTCACCGTAAAGTTGCTCCAAAGCTTCGGCGATGCGGGCGTGGAGCCGGACTTTGCGGGTGATGGTTAGCTCCTCGGCCAAGGTCTCTTGAATAAGGGCGTGGGTGAATTGGTAGCGGCCCACGGCTCGGGGTAACTCTTCCACCACCCGGGCAGACAGAGCTTCGTCCAGGACCTTCAACAGTCGATCTTCGGTCATGTCGTCTACCACGGGAATCGCCCTTAACCTTAATCTTATCTGAGATGATAAAATCTGCCCTGGAATGGGAGATGTCCTCTCAAAATGATCCTGAAGTCGAAAAATGTTCCAAAAATGAGCCTTCGGGTCCGCAATTGTCCCTGTGAGGAAGTGATGAGGAACTCTGACTCGCACACGCTAAGCCGATCAATCAGCAGCTTTGAAGACCTCCGAAGTCTAAGAGCAGTAGGCTACATCAGAGACTCTACCGTAGATCAACGAGAAGGATATGGTCCTGATATACAAAGGCGTAATGAGGAAAGATTCGCTGAGTCCTACGGCTTAATATTAAGCGACCGGTGGTACACTGAGTTTGTCAGCGGCCGGAGAATGCAAAAGCGCATTGAGTTCTTGAGTCTTCTCGAGGACGCCAGGTTGGACGAGTTCGACGTTCTACTAGTTGATCACACCAGTCGATTTGGCCGAAATCAAGCCGAGTGCATTCGCTACAAAGAGCAGCTTCATGACCTCGGCAAAGTTGTCATTTTCGTATCCCAGGGAATCATCAGTGGTAATGACCGGGATTTCCTAAGTGAACGCATAAATGAAACTTTGGACGAAGCTTACAGCCGGGGCTTATCCCGGTACGTGAAGGCGGGTCTCGCAGAAAAAGCGGCTCAGGGCCACGCCATCGGTAGTGCCGCTTTGGGATATCGGAACGAAAAATCACCCAGTGGGCGAGGAGCTCGACTGGTAGAAGATTCCAAGACTATGCCGGCGCTGCAGGCGGTGCTAAATGGATATGCCTCGGGGACACATTCCTTTCGCACTTTAGCTCAGGAATTAAATTCCCGGGGGTTCCGCACGTCCAAGGGGAAGCCCTTCACCGAGAGTTCCATCACCACGATTTTAAACAACCGGTTCTACCTGGGGGAAGTAATTTATCACCGGGGTCGACCCGACGAAGAAGTGATCCCAGGTGCCCACGAGGTTCCCGGTGAAATTAGGCAACTGTGGTCTGGCTGCCAGGAGGCGCGCCTGTAAAAATCTTCTCCTGGGCAAAACAGCCCGGCTTCTCGACAACAGCGGGTATATCCTCTAACTGGTGTCTTAAAATGCGACGATTGCAGCGAACCTTTCCACGGTATCGGTATTCGCAATCGCAGTGGATTCTACCTGCGTATGTCACACAGCTGGCACAGGTGCGAAATGCGCCCACGGTCTGTATCGGCCCCGCAAGTAGAACAGGAATTTGCTGAGCGGGTATTGGGTTGCATCAAGCTGGATGAGGATTGGCGAAATTCAGTACTTAATGCAATGACCAAAGAAGGCCCTGAACCTGACCGCCGATTGGAGATCACCCAGATCGATGCGGTCCTTGCCAATCTCGGGAAACAGCACCTTTGGGGCGTCATAAACGATACAGAGTTTAAGGACGAGCACACCGCTTTAGAACGCCAACGCCGCGCCTTAGAACCAAAACCGTCAGTACAAACCACTCCCAACCTAGATCGCGCCGCAGAGCTCTTGATGGACCTTCCGGCTCTATGGCAGCATCCAGGAGTAACTCCAGAGCAGCGGCGGGAACAGGCGCGGGAAGTGTTTGAAGAAGTCAGGCTGCGGGAAGGCCAGCTAGTCGCGGTAAAACCAAAGCCGCAATACGTGCCTCTATTCGCCTACAGCATCTGGAAAGCAAACCATGATGTCGGCGGTGAGCGCTCATCCTGAGCCTGTCGAAGGATAATCAACACGGAGGCTTTAGGTGACTTATCACGCCGATGGCTCGTACTATGCTGGCCACACGGACAACCTGGAAAGTCGGCTAGCTGCCCACCAGCGTGGTGATGTTTACGGATATACCTCTACTCGAAGGCCAGTGAACTTGCTCTTTTCGGAAGATTTTCAGGCACGGGAAGATGCGATAGGTCGGGAGCGGTAGATTAAGGGTTGGTCGAGGACGAAGAAAGAAGCGCTAATAAACTCTGATTGGAATCGCTTGGTTGAGTTGGCTAAAGCGAATGGTTCGGCAAGCTCATCACGGACGGTAAGTGTGGTTGACCCAGAACGCTGACGAGGTCCATTACGAACGGAAACGGGGTTAATTCAAGAACGGTGACGAGGCCAATTACGAACGGGAGGGGGTTAGCCAAGAGCGGTTTCGAGGTCCATTACAAACAGCCGTGGGGCGCGCCATGAATGTTGACGTATATTCCCCACGAAGAGGTCAATGCTCCCACCACCGTTCGTCCTGAGCTTGTCGAAGGATGTTTTGAGCTGGATCTTAGCCCCTAGGTAGACCCAAGCCACGACCAGCAATGATGTTGCGCTGAACCTCCGAGGTTCCGGCGGCGATCTTATGGGAGAAGCTGATCAACCAGTTCTCTTGGACCCGGCCCATGAGGGGCGCCCACTTGTCTTCCCGGCCCAGCACGCCGTACATGCCCAGAATGTCGAGACCAGTCGTGGTCACTCTCTGAAGTGTCTCGCTGCCGAAGACCTTGCTCATGGACGCTTCTTTGTTGGGCACCAATCCCTCACCCTGCATGTAGGCTACGTTATAGGCCATCAAGCGGGCTACCTCACATTCGATGTAGCGGTCGGCCAGTGCGTCCCTGACCCAATGGGACTCAATCAGCGGGACACCGTTTCGTTTGGTTTCGGTGGCATACTCTTTGGTTTCGTCCAGCAAGCGCCGGGCCATTGCAGAATAGTCGATGCCGGAGCGCTCGAAGTCCAGCAACGTCACCGCAACGTACCAACCCCGCTCTTCATCGCCTACCACGTTGGCCCGAGGCACCCGTACGTTCTCGAAGATAATCTCGTTAAACTCGTGGCCGTTGGCCATGTTGATAATGGGCCGGACCTCAATGCCGGGGGTCTTCATGTCGACGAGAATAAAGCTGATTCCCCGGTGTTTTGGCGCATCGGGATCGGTGCGGGTTAGCAACATGATCCAATCAGCCCGGTGAGCCAGCGTCGTCCAGATTTTTCGCCCGTTGATAATAAATTCGTCCCCGTCTCGAACAGCCCTAGTGCTCAAAGACGCCAGGTCCGAACCCGATTCGGGCTCGCTGTAGCCCTGGCACCACTGAACCTCACCCCGTGCCACGGCATTCAAATGGGTCTGTTTTAACTCGTCGGAGCCATGGATCATTAACGTGGGCCCCAACATTCGCACGCCGAATATGTCCCTTCCCGGAGCGCGCATGTAGGCCATTTCCTCATTGAAAATGGCCGAACGAACGGGGGAGGCGTTCTGCCCACCGTACTCTTCGGGCCAGTGCATAGTCAGCCAACCCTTGTCGGCTAGTTTCTTGCGCATTTGGCGGGTCAAGTCCCAGTCGGTTTCCTCGGGCCAGCGTCCACCGCCTTCCCAATTGGATGGCAACTCTGTCTGCACGAACTGACGCAAATCTTGGCGAAACGCTTCATCTTCGGGACTGAACTTGAACTCCACTGTTACACTCCTACTTGGGGAATCGTCGAACGCTAACGGCTAAACGGCGCAGGGCCGCCGGACTGGGTATTTGCGCCACAGGGTCACGGCTCAACTTTGAAATAACAAAATCAGGCCAGGTTAGGACCCCACCGCCACGCAAGTCACGGTGCGCACCACGCCGGGGACGGTGTGTATATGCCCGGTTACAAGGTTTCCCACTACGGTCATGTCATCGGCGCTGATCATGGCGATTATGTCATAAGGGCCGGTTACCACGTCCACAGTCTCAATCCCTTCCAACTTTTGCAACGTGGTGGCCACATCCCGGGTCTTACCTACCGCCGTCTCCACCAAAAGATACGCTTTAGTTGCCATACTGCCCCCTTATTGCCTCTTCCGTATTGGAAGTCCCCGTTGGAAGTCCGTGTTCATAGTCCCTGCGGGAGGTCTGGATTCTAGTAGGGTTTGATATTCGCATGCGCCCAGTTCGAGGGCATGCGCCCAGACCCTTCGGACAATTCTACGGCCCCCATTTATCACTGTCAATTAAGCTGGGCTGGTGAACGGGGCAGTGGTTCATTATGCTCGTGTCAAACCGTGGGCTAGAGCCGCGCATATGCACGAATTATCAGAATCTGACACGGAAAAGAGAGACGCTGTCTGCATGGGGTCAGCGGCGGGCTGCCAACGGTGTCCTGAAACCGTCTATAATCCTATTATGACGTCTGACAATGACCAACAACTGCCCATGGACCTGCTGGTAAACGGGGCCTCCGAACTTGGCCTGGAGCTCTCGCCCACTCAACTGAGTCAATTCGACCTGTATTACCGGGAATTGGCCGACTGGGGCCAGCGAATGAACTTTACCTCCATCAAAGAACACGGTGCGGTTCAGGTAAAACACTTTCTGGATTCTCTGACGGTGCTACTCGCCTACCCTGAAGGGATGCCTCCTGACCTGCGCATTGTCGACATCGGAGCGGGCGCTGGCTTTCCTGGGTTGCCGCTCAAGCTGGTGTTTCCGGACACATCGTTGTTGTTGGTGGAGTCGGTGGGTAAAAAGGCTCGTTTCATGGAGCATTTGGTAGAGTTGCTTTCTTTGACCGATGTCGAGGTTATTACCGGGAGGGCGGAGGAGGTGGCCCGTGGGCCGGAGCGGAGGGAGAGCTACGACTTGGCTGTAAGCCGGGGCGTGGCCAAGATGGCGGTGCTCCTGGAATACACTCTGCCCTATTGCGCCGTGGGTGGCCGCACGGTCAGTTTGAACCACCGGAGTGTGGAAAAGGAGTTTGCCGGCGCATCCAACGCGTTGGGAATCCTGGGCGGTAGCATGGGAGAAATATATCCGGTGAACCTAGCAGGCCTGACTGACGAACGGATTGTGGTTGTAGTGGAAAAGGTTCGAAAGACGCCAGCTATTTATCCGAGGCCCATCGGTGTTCCTGCAAAGAAGCCACTGTGAAGCGTGGGAACGTACGCTGGAATGAGAAAAGGGCTGGCAAATCGCCAGCCCTTTCGTGTTACACCTCGTAAGTTGTAAATTAAACACTACGGAACAAGCGCTAACGCTCCGGCAGCGTTTAGGATACCCTCTCGGTCGCCGTCATAAGTGTAGCCGCTGACCGGCGAGTTCAAGGGCAAGGTCTCAGGATTGGTGGTGTTAAAAGCCGAACTACTAATAAAGCTCCGGGCGTTTGCAGTAGAAACCGTGAGTTGGCGGCGTTCTGCTTGGTTGGTATAGCCGGATGATCGAGGGGGCTGTGCGTTTGCGGAAATCGTCGCATCGGAAGGCTCAGACGTGACGCCCAGGCCACGCTGCGCAGCGGCCTGGAATGCTATCGCATCCGGATTTTCGGGGTCGAATGTGAGGACGTGGTCAACCCGGTCTCGAACAATCGCCCAATCCCGCTGGGCAGCCGCCTATTCGGCCTCGTCCAGTAGCCGATCGATTCGTCTTCGGACACGCTCGCTGGCCATTATGGGGGAATATTAGCGTTTACTGGACAGGTTGTTCATATCAGCAAAGTGCGGTTTAGATAACAATGCTGTTCCGCATAGGCGATCGATAATAAAGTTTAACGATGGTGCTCGCAAGGTGCTCGTTACGTACCAGCAAATGCGGTCTCAAGTGAATTAGAAGCTGACACCTTCTGACGCAACCGGAGAAAATCTCCAATGTTAATTGCCGCCTTGAAATAAGCCCCAATCATTCTATGTAGCATGCTTTGATTACCGGATTGCCTGCGCCTTGAAAATTACATTGATGGAAAATGATATGGAATACAGCCTCCGCTGCATCAGAGGGTTGGGGAAATCGACTTCTAACCTTTCACGCTTACGGAAAGCCGAAAATACCCCAGCGCAGCGCCTCGTCTATAATGTTTTGTAGAAGGCGCGAATTTCTGGACTTAATACTGCCACGATTAAGTCTAAACGCGATTAAGTCTAAATTCGTTCCAAAAGCCCGGTTTACGTCTGAATACTTGGTCGCCTGTTGCGGGGATTCGAGCGCTGGACGCCAGGACAGGGATAGGAAAAATCGGAGACAGGGAGATTTATGACGGAGAGAGTCTACAATTTTGCGGCAGGGCCCGCAGTGTTACCTTTGCCAGTATTGGAGGAAGCCCAGCGTGACTTGGCATCCCAGCCGGGTATTGGCATGTCATTACTGGAAATGAGCCATCGCTCACAAACCGTGATAGGCGTGATCGAAGACGCGGAGGAAGGCATCCGCAGCCTGGCTGGAATTCCCGAAAACTATAAAGTGCTGTTTCTTCAAGGTGGAGCGTCTTTACAGTTCTCCATGGTGCCGATGAACCTGTTGACCCAGGACGGCCAGGCCGATCACATCCTAACCGGCAACTTCGCAAAGTTGGCGTTTCAAGACGCGGAAAAGGTGGGTCGTATAAGGGTGGCCGGGTCCACCGAAGATCAGGATTTCGTTCGTGTGCCCAACCAGGACGAATTGGATTTGGACCCAAAATCCGATTACGTTCATATCACCGGCAACAACACCATCTATGGCACCGAATGGCCGACGGAGCCGGATGTAGGCGAGGTCCCGCTGGTTTCGGACCTTTCGTCCAACATTTTCAGTAAACCCATAGAGATTGCCAGATATGGCCTGATTTACGCTGGCGCACAGAAAAATCTAGGCGCGGCTGGAGTCACGCTGGTCGTGATCCGTGACGACCTGCTGCCCCGTAGCCCAGATACCCTCCCCGCAATGCTGAATTACAGCACCCATGCAAAAGCGAAATCCGCTCATAACACGCCTCCGGTTTTCGCTATATACATTCTTGGATTGGTTGTGAAATGGCTCAACGAACAAGGCGGTCTTGAACACATGGCACGTCTGAATGAGGCCAAATCCCGGCTGATATATGACCAACTCGACTCGTCGGAGTTCTACCGCGGCCACTCTCAGCCACAACATCGGTCGAGAATGAATGTGACTTTCCGCCTTCCGAACCCAGAGTTAGAGACGCAGTTCGTCGCGGCCGCTGCGGAGGAGGGTCTTGTCGAACTCAGGGGCCACCGCTCGGTCGGCGGCATCCGCGCTTCAATATACAATGCGTTCCCAAGAAAAGGCGTGGAAGCCCTGGTTTCGTTCATGAATGAGTTCGAGCGCACGCAAGGTTGAGCCGAGCGCATCTGAGCCTTGACCAACCTTTGACGCGGACATGAACTGAATTTCGCTGAGATCCGAGCCTCTTGGTCGATTGATATTAGCGCCTGAATTGGGCACCCGGATTCTCGAACCGGCTATCGTCAAAGTTCCGGACATTGCGCAATTCGCCTGCTGAACAGGCGAACAGCTTGTCTTAACACCCCCCTTGACCCCAAGGTGCAAGACGCTGCGGTGTGCTGCCAGGGCCTTTTCAAAGTCATGTAAAGCGCCCGACGCCCGTTCGTGGTGAGCCTGTCGAACCATGGCCGCTCTGCCACCAATCCTTCGACAAGCTCAGGACGAACGGACTTTGAAAAGGCTCTCGGTGTGCTGCGTTGCAAACTTGGCTTAAGCCCTTCACTCCGATATGCTATGGTTCGAAACTTTGGGAGCCGGTGTGCGCGACCCGGTGTGCGCGGCAATGATAGGTTGGTAAATCCATCACTTTGGCTGGCGCAGACCCGTTACCGACACCTGCTGTCAGAACCCGTTCATCGGTAAACCACGAGATAGTTTAGGCCGCCCCCGGTATAACATAAATGTAACTGCGGAAAATCTGAACTTACCCACAGGAATGAGACGATGGCTGAAGTAACACTGGATTCCGGAGCAACGGTAGAAATAGCGGAAGTACTGTACGAGTTCGTCAGAGATGAGGCTGTTAAGGGCACGGACCGGACGGCCGACCAAGTGTTCAAAATTCTAGGCGAACTGGTACAGGAATTCGACCCCAATAACCGGGAGTTATTGGCTAAGCGGGCAGAACGTCAAGCAAAAATCGACGAATATTACGTTGGTAAGCGAAAAGCTGGTTGGGAGCCAACCGCCGAGTCTGCGACTCAAGACGCTGGGGATTTTGGGCGCTTTCTGGTGGAAATCGGCTACCTTGAGCCGGAATCCTCTAGCGCGTTTACAATGACCGTTCCTGAACTCGACTCCGAGATGGACCAAAACGGACCAGAGCTTGTTACTCCGGTCTCCAGTACCAGCATGGCGGTGGGTGGGGCCAATGCCCGGTGGGGTAGTTTGTACGACGCCTATTTTCTCAGCAACGTTCATCCGGAAATCGACAAGGAATCGAGCCGGGCAGTGCGCCTGCAAATGGTTGTGGATAGCACCAATATGTTTCTCGACAGCCATGTCGCCGGTTGGGAAGACGGCTTGGGGTTCAACGATTTTGTGTCCTATTCTGTTAGCGCGAACGCCCGAGGAAAGCCCGAACTCATTGGTCACACCGCCGACCGCAAGGAATCCAGGTTGCAAGACCCCGGCAAGTTCGTTGGGTTCAATACCACCGACGGAGCCAGTACCGGTCAGTTGACCGATTTCTACCTGGAAGACAACGGGTTGAAGGTGCAGTGCCTGCTGTATGACGGCGGCAAGCTCGACGAGGATAACGGTCAATTCAAAGACTTGGTGGTGGAGTCTGCCCTAACAACCATAGTTGATTTCGAGGACGCAGTGGCCATTGTAGACGCAGAAGACATGACGTTAGCCCTGCGAAACTACCTTGGACTAATCAGAGGCGACCTCCAGGCTCATAGCTCCCGACGCAATCTCAAAACATTGAATTCCGACAGGACCTACTTGGACCTCAACGGAGAGACGCAGACGTTGAAGGGCACCACCCTGATGTCAGTCCGCAATGTGTCGTTGCACATGTACACGGACATGGTAGAGGTGGCGGGCCAAGAGATTCCGGAGAGAATCTTGGGCGTTTTAGCGACGACGCTCATTGCTACCTCCCACGACAAAGGCTCGACTGGAGAGACCGGCGGTTCGGTGCCAACCCGGGGGCCGAATAGCAAGAAAGGGTACGTTTACCAAGTAACTCCCAAATTAAACAGCTCGGAAGAGGTGGCGGAGCAGGTCAGATTCTTCACAGCCGTGGAGAATAAGCTGGGTTTGGCCGAAGGGACAATCCTCATCGGCATCATGAACGAAGAGCTCGGCATGACCCTACAGCTTGCCGAAGCTCTAAGGGCATCCCAGAGCCGGGCATTCTTCACCAACACCGGGTTCTTGGACCGCACCGGTTCCCAGATACGAGCCCAGACTCATGCCGGGCCGGTTGATTTGAGAGACGACCTTACCGGCGCTCTGTACAACACCAGCTATGAGCTTCACAACGTGGATGTGAGCATCCAGGCTGGCGTCCACAAGCACGGCAAGATCGGGAAGGGCATGCAGGTAAGGAACCGGTCCATGGCGGAAATGCTGGAAAGAAAAATTGACCATCCCAGGACCGGAGGCAACACTGCCTGGGTCCCAGCGCCCTATCCCAGCGATCTCCATTCTATGCATTACCACATGATCGACGTCGACCAAGTCCAGAGGGTGATGGAGGATTCGTCTCCTATCAACATTGCCCGAAACCAATTGTTGACTTTCCCGCTTCTGGACCGCAACAAGGTCACCGATTCCGATGTGAAACAGGAACTCCTGCTCAGATACGCTCACAGCATGGTCGCTTACGTAGAGCCCTGGGTGCATAGGGGCGTCGGCTGTAGCGGTGTGCCGAACTTCGACCGGATCGAGGAGATGAAAGACCGGGCCACTGAGAGGATAGATGGAGCGATCATCGCCAACTGGAAGCTACACGGGGTGGTCAGCCAGCAAGAAATCGAGGACGCGGTGGCAAAGGCGGCGGAGATCGTCGACGAGCAAAACGCAGGGCAACCGGGGTATGTGGCTATAACCGACACGCAGGAAAAGCGAGACGCAATCCTGGGCAACTCGGCAATCGCCGCTGTTTTGCAAATAATAGACGAAGCATTAACCTCCCCCAGCGCCTACGTGGAACCGGCGCTGTTCAGAAACCGTAAGTCGGTAAAGGCTTTGTCTTAGAACTCCTAACAAATTGAACTGAGTTAATCTTGGCGCTAGTGGTCGGTTGGCTATATCTTCCCCTAGTGAGGAGGGGAGGCTGATGGCGAAACCAATGGTAGATGATGAAATATGGAAATTGATCCAACCCTTATTGCCTGTACCCAGGCCCAGACGATGGCGCTACCCTGGCCGAAAGCGCCTGCAGAACCGTCGGGCACTGACCGGCATCTTGTTCGTCCTGAAGAGTGGCATTCCCTGGGAGATGTTGCCCCAGGAGATGGGGTGTGGCTCGGGGATGACCTGCTGGCGTCGTCTTCGAGACTGTCAGGAATCTGGAGTTTGGCAAAAGCTTCATGAAATGTTTCTGGCCAAACTGCGAGAAGCCGACCAGATTGACTGGTCTCGAGCCGTGGTGGATAGCGCCTCCATCCGGGCGGTTGGCGCAGGGGGAAACTGGGCCCAATCCCACTGACCGGCGCAAGCCGGGGAGCAAGCACCACCTGATTACCGACGCCCAAGGGATCCCTCTGGCCGCCATCTTGACGGGCGCAAACCGTCATGATGTAACTGTAACTCAGTTGCTGCCCTTTGTGAAAGCCGTTCATGAAGCTTTCCTTTCCTTCGGTTGTTCCCTCATCTGTTTGACAAGGTCCAAATCAATTTGTTAGGCGCTCTAAGTTATTTCAAGCCAGGTTATTTCAGAGACTCTCGAAATCCATGGGTCCTGCCACCGGGTCTAACCCCACACCTTACGAGCAGTCTCCACCACAAGCTCCAGCTTTCGCCACTGCTCGTCCTCGGTCAAAAGGTTGCCGGCGGCCATTGAGGCAAAACCGCACTGGGCGCTCAAGGCCATGTTCTCCACGGGAAAGTAGCGGGAGGCCTCGTCGATGCGGCGGAGCAATTCGTCCTGAGGAGCTCCAGTGCCGGTTCTTTGCTGCTCACCAATCCCAGCACCACCACCTTGTCCTTGGGCACAAAACGCAGGGGTTCGAAAGTGCCAGCCCGCTCGGTATCGTATTCCAGCAAAAACCGGTCAACGGCCAACGTGCCGAATAGGGCCTCGGCTATCGGCTCATAGCCTCCCTCGGCATACCACTTGCTTTGGTTGTTGCCCCGGCAGAGGTGGATGGCCACCGTCAGTCCCTTCCGGCGAGCGCCTTCCAGGCAAGAGTTGTCGGCGGCTAACGCCTCTTGGAATGACTTGTCCGGGTCTTCGCCCAAATCTCGCAGGTGTTGACGCCAGTTGGGGTCCACATAGTAGCTATAGCGCGGTTCATCCAATTGAATGTAGGGCACGCCGTCGTCTATCAAAGCGGAGACTTCCGCCTTAATTATGGAAACCAGGTCCACCAACAAATCGGACCGAGTCGGGTAGACCCGGTCGGACAGGCCCGGCTTAAAATAAATGGCTGGAAACTGGTTTGGGCTGGGGACTGTCATCTTGACCGGACCGGGAGCGTGCTCCAATAGGAAACTCGTTTGCGTCTCGGTAAGCCTGCGCATCTGGCGCAATTTACCGCCGACGACGTGCTGCGTACCCAACTGCCTTGGTTGCTCCTCACCCGGCCCCTTCCAGATGCGCGTCACAGCGGGCTGTCCAGTCTCCACAAATCCTTCGACCGCCTCTTCCAGGTCGTTTTGAAACCCGGCACGCCGGAATTCACCATCGGTAAATATTCCCAAGCCGATGCTCTTCTGACGTTCCAATGCCGAAAGTATGGCATCGTCCTCCACCCGGCTCAGGTCTTCCCGGCTCAAGCGCCCCTCGTAAAACCCTGTCCTGGCTTCTTTTAATGCCGCAGGCCGCAACAAGCTCCCGAGATTGTCCGCTCTAAAGTTTTCGGCCATGACTGGCGCTCCTTTTGGGTCACTAAAATTAGGACAGAATTCGCCGGTATCGAACCCTAAATCAAGCGCTCATGTTATGTACATGGCCCTAACCTGTCAATACGCTACGGTTTCACATCAGGTTTGCAGACTTATCGTTGTCTAATCACCGAACCTGCGGGACATTGTGAGCCAGAACCGAGAACCATGGTACAATCCGCGCGGACCCTGGGCGGCTCACACTAAGTATCTCATCCAGCAGGAGGGCTACCAAAATGAAACGAAGCACCGAACGAATCCTTACCACCCACGCCGGAAGTTTGGCTCGGCCGGCAGACCTGCTGGAGATGATGCTGGCGAAGGAGATGGGCGAACCGTATGATGCGGCCGCCTTAGCTGAAAGGGTGCATAGCGCAGTCGCCGAGGTTGTAGAAAAGCAGTTGGATGCTGGTGTGGACATTGTTAGTGACGGTGAACTAGGCAAAACCGGGTTCTTCCATTACGTGGGAACCCGGCTCACCGGCATAGTCCCCCGGGAAGCGCCGCCACGGGTCTGGAAGGACCGGCTGGATTTTCCCGAGTTCGAACCCCCTGAAGCGGGCATCATCCTTAACCGGCGCCTGGCCTGCAACGGTCCCCTTAGCTAGAACGGCAAAGAAGACGCTCAAGCAGACATCGACAACTTTCGGTCAGCCCTCCAGGGAGTTCAGCCCACCGAGGCATTCATCCCGGCCGTTTCACCGGGCACCTTGGCCCAAAACATCTTCAACGATTACTACGATGATGAGAGATCGTTCTTGTTTGCGGTGGCCGAGGTGATGAAGGAAGAATACCGGGGAATAATCGACGCCGGTTTTCTTCTCCAGATCGACTCCCCGGACTTGGCCATGGGCATGAATGTTCAATACTTAGACAAGACACTAGATGAATTCCGGGAAATTATCGACATCCGCGTGGAGGCGCTGAACTACGCTCTGACCGGTATTCCACGGGATCAGATTCGTCACCACATCTGCTGGGGCAACGGCGAAGCTCCCCACCACCTGGATGTGGAACTGAAGGGAATCATCGACATTTTGCTTAAAGTTAACGCAGGGGCTATTTACGTCGAAGGCGCCAATCCGCGACATCGCCACGAGTGGAAGGTGTTCCGGGAAGTGGAGCTACCCAAAGACACGGTGGTGATAGCCGGTGTCATCGACACCAAGACCAACATAATCGAGCACCCCGAACTGGTTGCCGACCGGATAGAAAACTATGCCAGCGTGGTGGGCCGGGAGAATGTGATCGCCGGAACCGACTGCGGGTTCGGCACCTCGGCCGACAGGACCCGCGTGTTCCCGTCGATTTCATGGGCCAAGCTGAAGTCCATGTCCGAGGGGGCCGGATTGGCCACCGAACGTCTCTGGCCTCAGGTATCCGGTGGCTGATGTTTTACTCAAGGGCAATGCAATAAAGAAAGTTCGAGAAGGAAGGTCAAGAACGGGCAATGAAGCGCAGTACTGAACGAATTTTCACGACCCACGCTGGCAGACTCCTAGTATTACAACGTCAGTTCAGGGAGGGATGTGGGGTGATGCCCGCATGGCGGCGCGGCGCTTGGCATGGGAGCGTTTGGCCCGTTCGTTACTGTCCTGCGTATCCTCAAGCCACCGCAGCAACTCGGTTGGCCCGAACCGTTCCCGGGGCAGCATTTCCCGCACCACCCGGTAGACCTGCGGCCTCGTGATCCGGGGCATCTTTTTCCCCCCAAGCCTGTTGCAGGCTCAGCAGAAAAGCTCCGCCCAGCAGGCACAGGGCCACGTGGTGATGCCAGCCAGCCCAGGTGCGGGTCTCGTACTC
Source organism: Dehalococcoidia bacterium (assembly GCA_963665155.2). GTDB lineage: Bacteria > Chloroflexota > Dehalococcoidia > Lucifugimonadales > UBA3495 > UBA1141. Next base: position 420,978 of record CAXXFI010000001.1, read on the forward strand.
GTCCAGGCCTACGTCGCTTTTCTCCGTCTCAAACTCCGTTTCTATACGCCAACGGGAGCCTCCCACGTATGCCAGGGTCTCCAACGGGGTATCCTCCGGAGCATTGGACAGGTAGTAGCGGGGTTCGCTGCCGTCCCGGTTCCGGCGGTAGACGGCCCAGTGGATTTCGCCGGGCTTGCGCCTGCTGGTCGGTCGCACCCTCTGGGCGCTGAAAAGGTAGCTGCGTGGCCCCTGGCTTCCCTCGGCCACCGTAATCTCACGCCAGGCCTCCTCCGGCAACTCGTCGCTGCGCTGCTCCATGGTCCGGCGCTGACCGTCTCGCAGCCTGGGTTTGCGGGGACGCCCGAATCCCTGATACTCCGCACTGGTCCAGGCAGGCTCCGGCGGCCACACCGTAAAGCCGGACGGAACGTCCAGCACGTACCACATCCCCAAGGCCGCCAGGCCCTCCCGGAAGGACGGCGACATCCCGAAGGCGTCGTCCGCCGCGACCCATCCAGCCTTCAGGTGGCCCCGCTCCTGCGCCCGCCCCACCATCTCCAAGGCCAACTCCGTCTTGGACCGGTAGCCCTGCCTATCCTCCGGCACACCCGCCGCCTCACACCGGTCTTTGTCCGAGGTCCAACTCTCGGGCAGATACAGCCCCTTGTCCACCAATGCCCGTCCCAACGGGCTGACATAGGCCAGGAACATCCCCGCCTGGCAGTTGGCCACCTTCCCCAGCCTCCCGCAGTACTGCCGGGCCACTCCCACCGACTTCCTCCCCTGCTTGGGAAAGTCGCTGCCGTCCAGCACCCACACCCCTTCCGGATGCTCCAGCCGGGTTCCCAGGTACTCCTGCAGCCGTCCTATAATCACCTCATCGTCCCAGGGAGAATCGGTGAGAAACCGCTGCATCCCTCGGGCTGACCCCGGAACCGTCTCCGACAGGTTCTCAGCGTTGCGCCGCTCCCCAGACTGTACCAGCAGGGCCTGGAGATAATGACCGCTGTGCTCCCGCGTCTCCCGGCGGCCAAACAGCGGCGCGAAGTAAGCGTGAAAATCCCGAAATGACCCGTACACCTGCTCGAAAGCTGCCGCATCCACATCCCCACCTCACCTGCCTATTCCCTCTCCAGCTACACAGTCATCCTATCAAATTAACTGACGTTGTAATACTAGGTCCCCAGAGCTACAGGACATGATCCGAGCGCTGCAGAATGGTCAAGACTACGATTCCGTGGCTCTCGATGACCAGGTAAAAACCGCCGTTGCCGATGTGGTGCGCCAGCAAGCCGACGCCGGGGTGGACATTCCCAGCGACGGCGAGCAGGGAAAAACCGGCTTCCTCCTCTACGGAAACGAGAGATTGTCCGGGTTCGAGCAGGTCGCAATTCAACTGGGGGACAACCCAAGGGTGATTCGAAGAGACCAAGCTGCGTTTGCCGATTTCTATGAGGAGTACTTCAAGACCGAAGGGGACGGAGGACCGCGGTGGCAACCGGTCTGCACCAGCCCCATTGCCTACACTGGACAGGCCATTATCCAGAGCGACATCGATCACTTTAAGGCGGCCCTCCAGGGGGTGAGCGTGGAGGAAGCTTTCTTGCCAGCAATTGCCCCCGGAACCTTTGGCCGTGGGCAAAACCAGTACTACCCCGATGAAGAAGCTTTCTTGTTTGCTATAGCCGACGCTTTGAAGGTGGAATATAAAGCGATTGTCGACGCCGGGTTCGTGCTACAAATAGACGATCCCGGGCTGCCGGACACGTGGGATATGCTCAACCCTGCGCCCAGCTTGCCAGACTATCAAAAGTACGCGGCTGTCCGCATCGACGCTCTGAACCACGCCTTAGAGGGCTTGCCACAAGAGCAGATTAGGTACCACATTTGCTGGGGTAGTTGGCACGGACCCCATTCGACTGATATTCCATTGAAAGACGTTGTAGATTTGGTGTTGCGGGTACGAGCTGGCGGATATTCCATAGAGGCCGCTAATCCTCGCCACGAGCACGAGTGGAAGCTCTGGCGGGAGGTTAAGCTGCCCGACGATAAGGTACTAATACCCGGAGTCATCGCCCACACCACCAACCATATTGAGCACCCCGAGTTGGTGGCCGACCGCATCATGAATTACGCCGGAATAGTCGGCAAAGAAAACGTAATAGCCGGGACCGACTGCGGATTCTCCCAACGGGCCCTTAATCCCCGGCTCCACCCTTCTATCGTCTGGGCCAAGCTCCAGGCACTTTCCGAAGGAGCAAAGCTGGCCAGCAAGCAATTGTGGTAGACGCCATTCACATAATCGGGCCCCTTTTGGCCATCACACGATTATGGTAGACACCATTCAAAAAATAATGGAGCGCACGAATGAAACGCAGCACTGACCGGATACTCACCACCCATACGGGAAGCCTGCCGCGGCCAATGGACCTGGCGGGCATGCTGGAGGCCCTAGACTCCGGTGGCCCCCTGGATCAAGATGCCCTCAAGACCCGCGTTCGCGAGTCAGTGGCAGAGGTCGTCAAACTCCAGGTGGAATCCGGGATAGATGTGGTCAGCGACGGTGAGCAAGGCAAAGTGGGGTACTCGACCTATGTCAGGCACCGGCTGACCGGATTCGAGGGCGAAGGCTCGATGGTGGTCCTGTCAGATTGGAACGATTTTCCCGAGGCTAGCGCTCGACGGCCCCTGCCGTCAACGGTGTCCCGTCCTGCCTGCGACGGACCCATAGAGTGGAAGGACAAGGGAGCACTGCAAACGGATTTCGATAATTTTAACGCCGCGCTGTCCGGCGCTGGCCCTGGCCTTGGCTCCGGCGCTGGCCCTGGCTCCGGCGCTGGCCCTGGCTCCGGCGCTGGCCCTGGCTCCGGCGCTGGCCCTGGCTCCGGCGCTACAGAAGCTTTCATGACCGCAGCGTCGCCGGGTGTGGTGGCCCACTTCATGATAAACCGGTACTATCCCAGCCGAGAAGCCTACCTGGCTCGACTGGCTGACGTCATGAAAGAAGAGTATGACGCTATTCACCAAGCGGGCTTCTTGCTTCAAGTGGACTGCCCAGACCTGGCCATGGGCCGTCATCTGAGGTTTCCGGACCTTAGCACTCAGGAGTTCCTAAAGGTCGCTGAAGCCAACATTGAAGTGCTGAACCATGCCGACATACCAGCTGACCGGATCAGGCTTCACCTTTGTTGGGGGAACTACGAAGGTCCCCATCACCGGGACATAGCCAAACTTCCCGATGACAAGGTAATCATTCCAGGCGTGGTGGATTCCACGACCAATTACATTGAGCATCCCAGGTTGATTGCGCAACGAATCGTCAAATACGCTGAGTTGGTAGGCAAAGAGAACGTTATAGCCGGGTCCGACTGCGGTTTTGGCACGTTCGCCAGGACCAGCAACACGGTGGAGCCCGAAGTTACCTGGGCTAAGCTGCGTGCCATGGCCGATGGGGCGGCAATCGCTTCCGAACAACTCTGTGGCTAGCCTGCCATTTATGCTAGTGCCCGTCAGCGTCGGGAAACATTTTCTCACCAGCAAGTATGGGTACCTTCAGCCGGTTTCCTGGAGGCGGAATGGGACAGGACCAATTGGGATTGTAGGCGCAATATGGGTTGTAGGCGTAGTTAAAGTCTATTAGGTAGTGTCCGTCAAGCAACGGCACAACATCCAGGTACCTCCCAGCGCCATAGGTTTCGCTGCCGCTGGTGGAATCGGCGAAGGGCAGGAAGAACTCTTCTTCATCAACACCTCGGAAAACCGTCAGACTTACTTCCTGGCCATCAACTAAGAAGTTGAACTTGCCCCAACGGATTTGAGTGTTGGAATCTCCGGTGCTGGTTACAATCTCCGTGAGCTCCTTTTCTTGGTCTGGGAACTCTTTCAACTGCACAGTTAGCTGCAGTTGGGGATTTTCGTCATAGTATTCCAGGCTACGAAATTGCTTGCGCTGCTGGGATGTGAGGGGAGAGTATTCGTCTGTGGCGAAAAACTCGTCCTTGGATTTCCTGAATTCAGTTAGTTCTGACATGTTCCTCTATTCCTCTCAGAGCCTGCAAGAGACAACTCGAAAATGGGCGCTCCAGTAAAAGCTACAAAAGCTACTTCTTCTGAAAAATACTTCTTCTTTGCTGTCTTGCTTGGTGGTTGTCGATTACTTGGATGCAACCTGGCTGCATCGGGTGCGTTGACGGACTAAAACGATGGGTTGCGTTGCCCACCGTGTTGGTTCTACCTAGTTGTGCTCAATTGGGCTATATTATTGGTCTCGAAGGCGCAGGAATGGTGGAGGCGTGTATAATAGCCGCCATTAGGCCCCTGTGTAACAGCCGCGCCGGGAACCATTGCCGTTTCGCCCAGCGTCATATCGCAAGGCGACCGAGGGCCTCCTTTAGACCAATTCGAGAGTGACACCCGCAAAAAAAAAGAGTATTCCAGAATGTGGGTGTCAACTTGTATTTTGTATGACACAGGAGAAATTCCATGCCTATCATCCAACGACCGTACGTTCCCCCCGAAGACCAGGTGCCCCATGAAGACACGTACATAAATCCAGGGGACACTCAACAAGCTGAGGGGTTTTCCGGAGAAGCAATAACGTTCTACGCCGACTCTATGCACGTTTTCAGCAGCCTTTACTCTTCCGTCCTATTTTTCGGAGAGCAGTTGGAAGAGCGAGAGCCAATTCTGCGCGCGAGGATTAAGGTCAGTCCTCAGATGCTAAAGGCAATAGCTCTGCTGACGGCCAAACACGTGAAGGAGTACGAGGAGGCCGTCGGTCCCATAAGTCTGCCCGACCAGGTTTACACTGCATGGGAACTGCAGTCCAAGCCGGAGCAAGGCTGATGACGGCGCCAGGTGACCGATTCATAGCCGAAGACCTGGCTTGCCCGGTGGAGATTCAACCAGGAAAGGACCAGGCCACGCCACCCGACTGGTCTTGGCGCCTCGTTGGCACCAGCGCACCCAATGCTGCGACCTTTCACCTGAGCCACAGTGATGTTGGACCGGTTATGATTGATGTGTTGCGCCCTTCCGACTCGCCGCCGGATGCACCCTTCGCTGTGGTCAAAGATATACCCATAATAATATTGGACAGCCTGGACAAATACTGGGCCGGAGAATCGAAACAAAGCTTGCCCTTGAATGGAATTCGAGTGCCAGTGGAGCATGACACCATTGAAGGAGCGAAACAAGCGCTGGCGGCGGACTTGGCGGCACAGATGCGGTTGCTCTTACTGCTATCGTCCTCCACCAGGGAACGCAAGCTGGCCCCCCAACTCAGCAAGAACCTCGCATTGCTAAGCGAGTTCCTGGAGCCCCGGCAGAACTCCTGAGGTCCGGGCTAACGGCTGGTAGCGCCTTGGCAACGGGAAATGCTGGTCCAAGGCGCAGTCGCTTCCCCAAAGATCAACCACCGGCCCGATTGGCTGGTTTTAACAGCCGGAAAGAGTTGTCGTTAGCGGCCAATATTTTCGGCCTACCTACATTCCCTGCCACAACATTATTCCGGTTCTGGGAACGTAATACAGAACTCCGCACCATTGTTGTTGCGATATTCCAGCTTGCCCCTCAGTTGAGAGGTCAAGCCCCGCACAATAACCATACCTAATGACGACCTATTTTCTAGGTCGAAACCAGGGGATAGACCGACACCGTCGTCATTCACCAACAGCGTAAAATCGCTGGAACTCCTAAAACAACGGATGGTTATGACGCCAGGGCACCCGTCAGGAAAGGCGTTTTTCAAGCTGTCGGAAACCAGCTCATTTATTACAATGCCACAACGTACAGCCGTGTCGACCCCAAAATGGACGTCTTCATCCTCAATAACTAATGTAACGGATTGCGCGTCCAGACCATAGGAATTTCGTAAATCACCTACCAAGTTTTGAACGTAGGCCCGGAAATCTATGAAGGAAAAGTCCTTGGACTCATAGAGAGACTGATGCACCAGAGCGATGGCCTTAATCCTTTGCTGGGTAACCGAGAAAGCGTGGCGGGCTTCTTCATTATCGATGCCACTAGATGCGCTCACTGGAATCCACGCTTTCCGCATAAAGTCTGGAATTAGCCATGGCGCCAATGATTTGCGAACCAACAATTCCAGCCATTTCCAAGTCTTCTTGGGTATACAACGCGTCGTGTGAAGAGCCGATTATCAACACTCCAACCACAGTGTTACGATGCACCAATGGCACACCCATCACACTCCTAGCCCCAGCCTCAAGGCTAGGGTTCCGGTTGGCACTGGCTTCAGGAATTTCCCTTGGAAACACCAGTCCGCCAAGCGCATCGACTACTTCCCCTGAAAACGATCCCTTAATTTCGAATTGATATCCCGGTTCCAATCGAAATGGCCGAGAACCCCCATGATACGCCATGGTTACCACACCGCTAACGGAATCAATCCAATTGACCGAAACCCAGTCGAAGGACAACACGTTGGCCAGGCATTCGCAAAACCGATCATAAACCTCATCAATTTCTAGGGAAGAGTTGATAACGCGACCGATTTCGGCAACGGCGGCCATGTCATCAGCCAATTTTCGGCTCCGCGCTTCACTACGTTTGAGGGCATCCTCCGCTCGTTTTTGTTCGGTGACATCCCTGGAAATGACCAGCACTTCATCTAACCCATTAGCCACCACACGCGCCTCCCTCACGCGCGTTGCGCCTCGTATATCCAGCTCATAGTGCAGCATCTGCACCGTGTGTGTTTCTAGAGCTTGCTCAATGCTGGAAAGCCAAGAATCGGCTAGTTCTTTGGGCATCAACTCATGCAACGACCTACCGATCCGATCCCCCGAAACTTCGATCAGCTCAACATCGTTGGGTGCTTTGGCATCAAGCATCTCACCTTGGCGGTTTACCCGAAACATGAGGTCCGGGATCGCCCTGACGAATGCTTGAACATTAGATTCGCTTTGTTTCAAGGCATCTTGAATTTCCGTGCGCTGTGTAATGTCCCGGACCGAATACATGACGCTTAGCTCGCCATCGAAGGTCAACACCACGCCTGATGATTCGATGCGTTTTTCTTTGCCATTGAACGTTTGGATTACAATTTCGACTGCGGGTATCGGTCGCGAATCATTGCGATCACCGAAGCCAAGCTCCAAATCCGATTGTTGGCTGTCAGCGTCTTCTAAACCTTTTGCTAATTGACGTTCTGCCAAGAGTTCCTGAAAATCAGCCCGAACTAATTCACTATAAGTATTGCCGACTAACTCATTCGGCATATGCGCTCCCCACATTGCTGCGGCAGCGCTATTTGCGTACGAAACTTCCCCCCCGGTTGTCACCAATACCGCATCCGGTGATAGATCGACCAAGGCCCGGTAGCGCATTTCGCTTTCCGTTATTGGCTCTTTCCCCGATGAGCTAGTTGGCATACCCTAATCCCTCACCTAATCCTTGAAATGAAATGACTAGGCTTTCACTGTGGATCGGGAATAGCGACGAAAAATAAAAAATATGGCGCAAGTGCCTTCGGATATGGTAAGTATATTAATAGGCGATTCTGACTCACAGGTCGTATAACCCGCAATAGGTGGGGTAAAAACCCCCATTTTATCGAACTTAGCTTCGAAATGGGAGCAGCCTACTCATTCTTTCATTGATACCGGGAAGCCCAAAATACCGGGGAGCCCAACGCCGAATGCTTTGAGGCAATAGTTTTTTTCGCGTAGCGCTGCGCAAGGTTCGACTAATCAAAACGGTAATCTTATTTTATACACCATAACCATCCGATCGTGCATAAATACAAAATTACCATTTGCACTAAATTAAAGGGGGGTTCGCATCGGGCACGGGCTTTCACGCTCCCGTTGACTTCGGCGCCAGTAGTCAGGTCGTGGTCGAATTACCAACCAACGAACGCGTGTTTCTTCGGAAATCGGGTATGAATGTGGATGCCGGGGATGCTTGCGGGAACGGATGAGACGCTTTGTGGGGACTCCGGAGACGCTTGAGTAGAGCCCAATCTAGGACAGGATTTGCCTCAGACGGCGAATCAACTCTTCGGTAGACACGGTTTCAGATTCGGAGTCCTTGCGCCCTTTCACTTCCACCACGTCGTTCTTCAAGTTTCTCGGACTCACCACCAAACGCACTGGCAAGCCTATCAGGTCTGCGTCGTTTAACTTAACCCCTGCCGCTTGGTCCGTTCGGTCGTCGTAAAGAGTTTCAATGCCCTGCTCCCACAACTGGGCGTAAAGCTTGTCGGCCGCAGCAGCTACAGCTTCATCGGACAAATTTAAGCCTACCAAATGCACCTGGTACGGGGCGACCGGTATTGGAAAATTAATGCCTTTTTCGTCGTGGTTTTGCTCAATGGCGGCAGCCAGCAAGCGTCCAACACCGATGCCGTAACAGCCCATAATAATGGGGCGTTGTTCGCCCTCATCATCCAGATAAAGCGCTCCTATAGCCTCGCTGAAAAAGGTGCCCAATTTGAAAATATGGCCAACTTCGACTCCGCGGGTGGCCTCCAAAACGTGACCACACTGAATGCAGAGCTGGCCCGGCTGGGCCAATGCGATGTCGGTAAGAGTATCCGCCTCGAAGTCCCGTGGGTAATTGGCCCCCGTCAGATGGGTGTCGGGCTTGTTCGCCCCTACAACAAAGTTGGCTCCATTTGTAATCGATGTGTCAGCAATCCGCTTGATCCCTTGCAGGCCCACGGCAGATGCTGAACCAGCAACCAACCCTGCGCCAGCAACCTCCTCATCCGTCGCCAAGCGCAATTGGGTGGCATGGAGGGCATTCTTCAGCTTAACTTCGTTGACCTCCAAGTCCCCCCGCACCGATGCCAGGATGACCTCATCGTCGGCGGAGTAAAAGACTGCCTTTATAGTTTGTTCGTGGGAAATGTTAAGAAACTCTGCCAAGCTGGCAATCGTCTTGATTCCCGGCGTGCTGACTTCTTGCAAAGCCTGAGGGGACTCGGACTTAGCTTCCGGTAGACCAGCGACGGCTTTCTCGGCATTGGCGGTGTAGCCACAGCCGGGGCAGGTAATAACAGTGTCTTCCCCGGTGGGGGTGGCCAGTATAAACTCATGGGAATCTTTTCCCCCGATAGCCCCGCTGTCGGCCTCAGCCATCAACACAGGCAAATCGCATCGGCGGTAAATATTCCGGTATGCTTGGGCCATGGCCTGATAGCTCCGGTCCAAGCTGTCATCGTCAGCGTCAAAGCTATAGGCGTCTTTCATGTCGAATTCCCGCACTCTGACTAGGCCGGCCCTAGGGCGCAGTTCGTCACGAAACTTGGTCTGAATCTGGTACAAAATGACGGGCAGGTCTCTATAGCTCTGCACGTTGGACCGAACTATGCTTGTAACTGCCTCTTCGTGGGTGGGCGCTAGGACCATGGGGCGGCCTCTGCGGTCTTGAAGGGTAAAGAGGTTGTCGCCGAAAGCGGAACGGCGGCCCGTATGCTCCCACATTTCCATGGGCTGGAGCGTTGGCATCATCACTTCTTGGCCACCGGCGGCGTCCATTTCTTCACGAATGATGTTTTCTATCTTACGAATGGAGCGCCAGGCCAAAGGCAAGTAGGAATATATTCCGGAGGCCACCTGTTGAATCATTCCGGCCCTCAACATTAGCCGGTGACTGGCAGTTTCGGCCTCGGGCGGGTCGGAGCGGAGTGTTTTACTGACTAACTGGGTGAATTTCATGTTTATACCGGAGTCATTTCCACTTCTTCCATCAGCGCCGACAACATCTCTGCTTCGGGCACCACTCTCACCTTCTGGCCTTTGCGGAAAATAATTGCCCGACCGTTCCCGGCGGCGATTCCAACGTCGGCGTCTTTGGCTTCTCCTGGACCGTTGACTTCGCAGCCCATCACGGCAACTTTTACTTCCTTGTTGCTCTTCTTAAGCAAAGCATCGACCTCATTGGCCAGCTTTACCACGTCCACATCGGCCCTGCCGCAACTGGGGCAGGCAACTAATATGGCACCTTTGCGCCTGAGGTTTAGTGACTTCAGTATTTCGTACCCTGCCGCAACCTCGTCAATCGAATCACCAGCCAGAGACACCCGGATAGTGTCCCCAATGCCTTCGTATAAAAGCACTGCCAAACCCACCGCCGTGCGTATGGACCCGGACTCTTTTGTGCCGGCCTCGGTGATGCCCAGATGCAGCGGATACGGGACCATCTTGGCCAAACGGCGGTAAGCCTCCACTGTGGTTGGAACGTCGAAGGCTTTCATGGAAATCTTAATGTTGTCGAAGTCCTGGTCTTCCAGCAGGCTAATCTCCCACAGGGCGGTGGCCACCATGTGGTCCACAACGCTGTATTCGCCTTCAGTTACCTCTCCCTCTTTGGGGAGCTTGTTTACCAGGTCCATATGCCGGGAAAATCCCCTGGTGCGCCCTATGCCGCCCACCGGGGGAAGACTTCCGAAGTTCACTCCGATGCGAATGGGAATCCCTCGTTCCTTGGAAGCTTGGATTACCTTCCGGACCTGGCCCTCGTCCCGTAGATTTCCCGGGTTGAGCCGCAGGCAGTCGATGCCCCCGTTGGCGCATTCCAAGGCCAATTGATAATGAAAATGTATATCGGCAATCAGCGGGATATTAATCTGCTTCTTGATTTCAGCCATGGCTTTGGCCGCTTCCATGTCCGGCACGGCGCTGCGTATGATCTCGCAACCCGCTTCCTCCAGCGCATGGATCTGGCGGACCGTGGCCTTTACGTCTCGGGTATCTGTCTTGGTCATGGACTGGACCGTTATATCGGCGCCACCGCCGACTTTGACCCCTCCCACGTGAACAGGTCTGGTAGGACGACGCTTATCAATCATGCTGCCCTCAAAAATATTGCAACCCAACCCATAGCCGGATAGCCGTGTGAGAGGCTACTCCAAGTGTTATGTTGGGTTAGAATCAGCCAGGACACTTCAAGAGAGCACAGACAGCTTTTTATACCATTCTGCGCCCTGGCGACGTGTCAGGATAATGTTACACGAAGTGAGGCAGTGGTGAAAGGAGGTGATTGAGATGAATGGCGCGAATCGACCCTTAACCGCCCAGGAAGCTGCTACCTTGGACCAACCTGGTAATGTCGTTTACGCTAATTACCAGTATAGCGCTAATTAACAGCACAAACCCCACCAAGTGGACCAGCCCTTCTCTCTCAGGTGGGACTCGCTTGCCCCGGCGTACCCATTCCAGGACTACGAAAAACAGCCGACCCCCATCCAGCATGGGGATGGGCAGAATGTTTAGTATTGCCAGGTTTAAGCTAAGCAGCACCGCAATAGCGAGCCAGCCATGAATGCCACCCTCACGGGTAACCTCGCCGGTGATTTGAGCAATGCCTATCGGGCCTGAAAACTCGGGCGCGGAACCCGACGATACGGAACCTGTTATGGCTTGCTTCATCAGCACCATCGACTCCCAGGTGCTTACGAAGCCTTGAGGAATTGCCTCCCAAGGCGGGTCGGAACGGCTAACTACACTACGATCCACCAAAGAGGTGGTTATCCCGGTTAGCCACATTGATGCGCCTTCTTGATTGAATTCGGCGGCGACGGAAAAGACTTGTTCTTGTCCATCCCGGTCGACGAGCCAATCCATGGGCGCACCCTGGCTGGCATTTATGGCCTCGATAAGTTCGCCAGTCTCGGTTATCCCTTGGCCTCCGGACCTCCTCAAAACATCGCCTGCTTGCAATCCCGCTTGTTCAGCCGGACTGCCCGGAAACACTTGCAGCACCACCAACTGACCCGTGTCTTGCCCCAGGGAAATCCCGGTCAGCCATCTTCCCTCCGGTTGCTCGAACTTGGGGCGAACCCTGAATACCTCTTGGGTTCCATTCCGTTCAACCAGCCAGTCCATTGGGTCGCCGCCGTTGAGGTTGATGGAACGGGTAAGGTCGTTACGGTTGTCGATGCTATGCCCACCCGCTCGCAGTATCTGGTCTCCGGGCAAAACGCCTGCGGTTTGCGCCGCAGAACCGTCGGCAACCCGGGAAATCACCACGCTGCCGATAACCTGGTCTTGGGGAATCATGAACAAGACGGCGAGGATCACAACGGGCAGAACTGCGTTCATCAATGGACCCGCCACCAGAACCAGGAAGCGGGTACCGGTGCCCTTACTGGCCAAGCTCCGGGGTATTTCCGGGTCGCTTTCCCCGGCTAATCTAACGAAGCCTCCCAATGGCGCCCAGTTAACCGAGTACATCATGTCGGCCAACAGGAAAGAGCCACCATCGGCCTCCACGGCGCGGACCGGGCCGTCATGCTTTAGAAGACCATCGTAGGCAGAGTCGTCCAACTGGTCTTGAGATGAAGTGTCTTCTATGGCGCTTTCATCGGAGGGGGACCCGTTACCAGAGAGTTTTTTGGAGGGGAACCCGTTACCAGAGAGCTCTTTCTGCTTGTTGCCGCCGAAAAAGCGGGCTACCAAAGACGGGCCTTTGGGACCGGGGGCTTCGATAATGCGGGCTACCAGGTTGCCGTGAGTATCTTCGGAGGAGTAGACCTTGACCTTCTGACCCAATTTCAGGTCGGATAGACCGTCCAAATTGACAAAACGGGTATTTGGATCGGTTAGAACCCGTGTTTTGCCTGTATAGATTCCGAAGGCCCGGGGAGGGAACCCAACGCCGAATTCAAGAACCTTGACGCCAAGAGCCCGTGCGGTGAAGAAGTGCCCAAGCTCGTGGATGACCACCAAGATGAGCAACATGGGAACTAGGGTGCCTACGGCGATGAGGACAGCTTCCATATGTTTCTAACGGCCCGCTATCTCACTGGCCCTTATTACCGCCCACCGGTCGGCTTCCAACAACTCTTCGGCATCTGCCCCAGGCATCATTTGATGGTCCGATAGAACCTGGTCCACCACGCGGTGTATGTCGGTGAACCCGATCTTTCCATCAAGAAAAGCCCCAACAGCGACTTCGTCGGCGGCGCTGAGGACGGTGGGATAGGTGCCGCCGCGCTGCGCTGCCGAAACAGCAAGACCGAAGCAAGGAAAACGTTCCGGCTCCATGGGTTGGAAAGTGAGCGAGTGAGAAATGCTAATGTCTAATTTTGGGATCATGTCGTTGAAAAACCGTTTCGGGTAGAAGAGGGCATACTGAATGGGCAACCGCATGTCCGGTGGGCCCATCTGTGCTTTGACCGAACCATCCTCAAACTCTACCATGGAATGTATTGTGCTTTGAGGGTGTATCACCACTTCTATTTTATCCCAAGGCACCTTAAACAACCAATGCGACTCTATTACTTCAAATGCCTTATTCATCATGGTAGCAGAGTCAATCGTTATTTTCTTGCCCATGCTCCAAGTTGGATGATGTAGGGCTAATTCAGGCGTGACGGCAGCCAATTCACTTACCGGGGTATTCCGGAACGGCCCTCCCGAGCCGGTGATCATCAACCGGCGCACTTCGTTATCCTCGCCTTGCAGGCATTGCCATATTGCGCTGGGCTCGCTGTCCACCGGCAACACTGTCCCGCCATACTGGGCCTCGTATTGCTTGATCATCTCGCCAGCCATGACGATGGGTTCTTTATTGGACAGCGCCACCAACTTTCCACTTTTCAAAGCGTTCAAGGTAGGAATCAGGCCAACGCTACCCATGGTCGCCACCATGACCAAGTCCACTTCATCCAAGGAAACCATATCCGCCATGGGTATAAAGTCGACTTCCTCAGGCATTGTCTCTGGACGGTTGGTGCAGTAAATATAGCTGGGCTTAAATTCCTTGATCTGCTGCATCAGCATGTCCCTGTTGTTCCCGGCGGCCAAGCCTACCACGTCAAAGTCCTCGGGAAATGCCCTTACAACGTCTAACGTCTGGCGGCCAATCGAGCCTGTTGAACCTAGAACTACTATCTTTTTCATAATTAAATCTTTTCTGTCTTAAAGATTTGATTTGACGAACTTTTTCGCGGTCCCAACCTTTGGGAATAAACTTGTGTCTGCTATTTTATGGGTCAACTTTATGGATCAAATACCGTTGCGAGAAGATAGTACGCCACTGGGATCGACACGACAACTGAATCCAATCGATCCAAAACTCCACCATGTCCTGGAATTATACTACCTGCGTCCTTGGCGTTGGACATTCTTTTCAGTTTTGATTCAAATAGATCGCCGAACTGGGAGATTACGCCCACGGTGGCGCCGATAACAACCTGTTGCCATTTGGGGGTCGCTAGGTCCAGAACTAAGCCCACAACGATGGCAATCACCAAGGCGGAGCACAACCCGCCAATGGCGCCCTCCCATGTCTTGTTCGGACTGATGACCGGGGCCAGTGGCCGGCTGCCAAATGCTTTGCCCGCCAGATAAGCGCCGGTGTCGGTAGCGAAGACAATCAGTATGATGAGGAGGAGCCAGTCCCGGCCTGCATGACCGGATACCACAATGGCGCCACTAATGGAGTCTCCACTAGGGTCTCCTATTTCCCATAATACAAGGCTGTGGGCCAAGAGGAACCCGACATATACCGGGCCAGCCAGTAGGTATAGAGATGCCGTGAGGGATTTACCGGCGGTGTAGAAAGCAATGAACCAGAGCAGGCACACGAATGCGCCGACGGCCAGAATGATTAATGAGATTACCAAGAAGCTGGCCAAGCCGGAACTGCCCTGGGCGCCGATAACAAACGAGACTGCCCAAATTGCGCCCAATACCGCTGGTAGGGGAGGCACGCCTTTCGGCCTAAGACCGTAGAACTCGCGGACTCCTTGGACCGCCACCACCGCAATCAGAACAGTCAACCACGGGGCACCGAACCAGACGGAGGCGGCCACCACAGGAATTCCGACCGTAGCGGTGATCGTCCGTTGGAGCAATCGTTAGGCCTCGGGAGTCACCCTGCCGAAGCGCCGCTGGCGATTGCTGAACGCCTCCAGAACCCGCTCCAATTCGGCTGAATCCAGATCAGGCCACAAAGTTGGGGTATGGTAGTACTCGCTGTAAGCCGACTGCCAAAGCAAGAAATTACTAATTCGAAGCTCGCCACCAGTCCGGATTATCAAGTCCGGGTCTGGACAGTGGGCAGTGAATAGGTACTTGCTAAACAAGGCTTCATTGATATCTTCGGCCGGGACTTGGTCCCTGATTACCTGTTTTACGGCCTCCAAGATTTCGTCCCGTCCACCATAATCAAACGCGAAGTTAAGTGTCACCCCTGTGTTTGCGCAGGTTAGTTCTTGAGCGTGACTTATGGCTTTTTCCAACTCGGGGCTGAGCCTATCCGCTTTTCCGATATGCAGAATCTGCACATTGTTCTCATGCAAGGATTGCGTCTGTTCCTGGAGCGCGTCTTGCATAATCTCGAGGATGCCTTCTACTTCATCGATCGGTCGGTTCCAATTCTCCGTAGAAAAAGCGTAGAGGGTAACGTATTTGACACCCTTTTTTCCTAGGGTCTCCAAAACACCGTGGATACAGTCTACGCCCACACGGTGACCAGCCAGCCTGGGCAGTCCCCTCTTTTGAGCCCAGCGGCCATTCCCATCCATGATTATGGCAACATGAACGGGCACCTTAAATGGTTTTCGGTGATTATCCATCGCTGACGGTTCAGACGATTCGGTCCTGACCGTCATGCTTAGACCTGCATTATTTCCGCTTCTTTTGCGGTGCCTACCTGGTCTATCTTTTTAGTGTGGCCGTCGGTAGCTTTTTGGAGTTGGTCTTGTGCCCGACGGTTTTCGTCTTGGGAGATAGCCTTGTCCTTCTCAAGTTTTCGCAGCGACTCCAAACCGTCTCGACGAACGTTTCTGACAGAAACTTTGCCTTCCTCCAACTTCTTCTTCAACAAGCGCACCAGTTCTTGGCGTCGCTCTTTATTTAGAGGCGGAATCGGCACAGTAATCATATTTCCGTCGTTGGAAGGGTTGAAGCCCAAATCCGATTTCGCCAGGCCTCTTTCGATGTCGCGAAGGGCTTGTTTGTCCCAAGGCTGCACCATAATTGCTCTAGCGTCGGGTGTCGATATTGAAGCTATTTGGTTCAGCGGGGTGGGAGTACCATAGTATTCCACCAATATGTTTTCGATCAACGACGGTGTTGCCCTGCCGGTGCGCAAGGTGCCCAAGTCCCGGTGCAAAGCATTAATCGCCCGGTCCATCTTGGTTTCCACGCTTTTCAAGACCTCTTCGGTGGTTTGCTCTTTATCGGATTCCTGATTTCCTGCCATGATTACTCCTTTCCGCTGATGATTGTTCCTACTGGATCACCGGACAGGATACTGGCCATGCTGCCTGACTGAAACACGTCGAAAACGATGATGGGCAATTTATTGTCCATACAAAGCGAGACGGCGGTGGAGTCCATTACCTCCAACCGCCGATTCAGCGCATCCATGTAATCCAATTCACTAAAACGAACAGCGTTAGGGTTTTCGTTGGGGTCCGAATCATAGACCCCATCCACGTTGTTTTTAGCCATCAACAACACTTCTGCGCCGATTTCCAAGGCCCTCAACGCCGAGGCGGTGTCGGTAGTCATGAAAGGGTTGCCTGTGCCTGCCGCAAACAATACTACCCGTCCCTTTTCCAGGTGGCGAATGGCACGGCGGCGGATGTAGGGCTCGGCGACGGCTTGCATCTGTAAAGCGCTTTGGGTGCGCGTAGTGATACCGCGCTTTTCCAAACCATCTTGAAGGGCCAGAGCATTTATCATAGTGGCCAGCATGCCCGCATAATCAGCGGTGGCCCGGTCCATTCCTCGGGACTCAGCGGCCTCGCCTCGCCAGATGTTGCCACCCCCGATCACTACCCCTATCTCGACACCCATTTCGTGAATTTGGCCAATTTCCTGGGCCAAATAGATAACAGCATTGGGTTCAATGCCGGAATCGGCAGTTCCCTTAAGGGACTCGCCGCTTACTTTCAGCAAAACTCGGCTGTAGCGAGCCTGCCGCGGATGGCTAGGCGCCAGTTATTCCCCCAAGGCCAAACGAGTAAATCTAAGAACGCGAACGTTTTCGCCGAGTTTGGCGGCGACTTCCTGTATTACCTCGGAAACCGACGAAGAATTATTCTTTATGAACGGTTGCCGAAGCAAACTTACCTGAGCCGCCGGACGGTCGTCCCCTTCTTCGATGTCGCTCTCGTCCACGTAAACGGGGCCCATCGCAGCCACCTGCATCGCAATATCATGGGCCAGTTCTTTGAACTCGGCCGTTCGGGCCACAAAGTCGGTCTCGCAACCTAGTTCCACCAATGCTCCCACCCGGCCCCCGGTGTGTACGTAGGACTCCACCAATCCTTGGTTAGTAGCCCGATCGGACCTCTTGGCAGCTTGAGCGAATCCGTCCTGTCTCAAGCTTTCAGTCGCTTTTTCGATATCGCCTTGCGTCGCTTCCAAGGCATTCTTACATTCCATAACACCGGCCCCTGTCCTATCGCGCAGGGCCCGTATGAGATCTACGGTGACCTCCAATGTTAACCTCCTAGTTCAGTTGGCCTGATTTCCGTCCGGCCAAATTGTAGTCACCTGGTTATTCTTTATCAGCTTCTGCTTCGGGTTGCGGCGCTCCACCACCAACGGCAGGCTGATTATCAACTGTGTTCGTTTCAGCCACGGGCTGCGTAGCGGGTGCAGGGGTTACGGGGGCCGCAGCCACGGGCGCAGGGGTTACGGGGGCCGCAGCCACGGGCGCAGGGGTTACGGGGGCCGCAGCCACGGGCGCAGGGGGTTACGGGGGCCGCAGCCACGGGCGCAGGGGTTACGGGGGCCGCAGCCACGGGCGTAGCGGGTGCTTCCGGCGCAGGAGCCGCTGCAGGCACCGGGGTTGGCGGCACCTCAGCCGCAACAACCGGCGGTGCGCTTACTGGAGTTTCCACTACTTCACTCGGAGCCGCAGGAACTTGTTCCACCGCTACGGCGCTGGGCTCCACACTGGCGACCTCGGCCGCCGCCTGAAATTCTTGTTCCAGTCCTTCCAGAGTCGGAGGCAGGGGTTGATCGCCTAGGTCGGTGCCTTCCAAAATTGCCAATTCTTCTTCCGCAACCGCGTCCAGCTCCAACTCCTCTCTCTCGGCTTGCAGCCTTGCTTCGCGCTCGGCCGTGCCTTCGAGTATAGCTGTGGCCATTCTCGCCGTGATCAACCGGATAGACCTAACGGCGTCGTCGTTACCTGGGATGATCTGGTTCACGTAATCTGGGTTACAGTCGCTGTCCACGATAGCGAAAATCTTCACGCCCATCCGGCGGGCCTCAGCGATGCATAAGTCTTCCTTTCCAATATCCACAACAAACATCGCGTCCGGTACTTGCACCATGTCTCGCAGACCATGGAAGTATTTTTCCAAACGGGCCAGCGTGTCCCGGAGTTTTACACCCTCTTTCTTTGGCAAAACCCGGAAGTACCCTTGGTCCCTTTTTTGTTGCAATTCAAGCATGTAGTTGATGCGAGTGCGGATGGTCTGGAAATTGGTCAAAGTGCCACCCAACCATCTTTGGTTTACGTACCACATTCCACAGCGTTCGGCTTCACTGGCAATTACTTCCTGAGCTTGCCTCTTGGTGCCTACAAAAAGAACCTTCCCACCATCAGCCACAACCTGGGTCATGGCTCTGTAGGCTTCGTTGATCATGCCAAGAGTCTGCTGGAGGTCAATAATGTGGATACCGTTGCGCTGGGTGAAGATGTAGCGCTTCATTCTGGGGTTCCAGCGGCGCGTCTGATGTCCGAAGTGGACACCGGCCTCCAGAAGTGACTTCATCGTCAGAGGCTCTCGTATCGGCGCAGGGCGTGGAGCTACTACTTGCTCCGCAACTTCTGCAATTCTCGGTGCCGCTTCCGGTGCCGACTGTGGTTCCGCTGGTTGCTCGACGGACTGTACCATAAAACCTACCTTTATATTTCTCCTATCCTATAACTAAAAACGGTGTCGCAATTTTACTAGCATCAGATGCTATTTGGTAACAATGTTATGAGTCGTGCCGAAAAGAACGCCGGATTGCCAGCCAATCTCTCGATGCTCCTGGCCGTACATGTCCCCACGTTCTCATACTAATTGGCTTGATACGCGAGTATACCATAGCCCAATTCTACGGGCAACGCAGTCTCCACAAAATATTGCGATACGAGGGTCGTTCGTGACGTCCAATTTTGGAGACTGAGTTCTGATTTTCGCAAACCAAATTATCTCAATATCCGGTTTTGGGAATTTCTATTTGAGTTTGGGCAATTGCTTCTGGGCCATTAGAGCGGGACCGGTTACCGCTAGGCAAGCTCCGGCGTAAGGACTCAATCAAAAATGGCCAAACGCAGAGCATTAAGCAATGCAGCACCGTAGAATCCAGCCAGCAAGTCGTCCGCCATGATTCCCAGGCCGCCATGGAGCCGCTCCAACCGGCGAATGGGCCATGGCTTGACAATGTCCAGCACCCGGAAAAGGAAGAAGGCAGCGGCCATCCATGCCACAGTCTTGGGCAGAAATAGACAGGTCGCCCATACCCCTACGAACTCGTCGAACACCGCCCGTCCGGGATCGGGATTGGATTCGGATACCAAGGTCCCTGTGGCCCAGATTCCAACAAAGAAGCCAACAACGATCAGGGCGTAGAGAGCAAACGAGTCTTCATTTACCGGAGCAAAGGAATAAACCAGGATGGCAAGCAGGCTGCCAGCCGTGCCGGGAGCCAAAGGCGACAAACCCGAGCCAAGCCCAGTCCCAATCAACCATCCAGCCCCGGCAACAGCCTTCCGAGTCAGGTGACCGGTCAAATCGGTAGACAAAACGAACATGAGTGCATGTGTGATTCTACCTCTGAGCCATTTTCGATGGCTACCCATAGCCCAACCGGTGCAAGTCTTCCTCGTTCATGCCCAAATAGTGGCCCACCTCGTGCAGCAAAGTAATTTTGATCTCTTTTCTGGCGTCGGACAGGTTTTTGCAGCTTTGTAGAATTGGCTGGCGGTAGATCACAATTCGGTCGGGCAACTCCGGTTCACCTCCCTGCCGCTCCGGCAAGGGAACACCGATATAAAGCCCAAACAGGATGGCATCTTCGCCAGCCACTTCCAGGCCCGCTCCATCCGGGTCCCCGGTAAATTCGCCGGGACCCACCACCTCCGGGTCGGGCCACTCTTCCACCGATATGTCGACGTTGGCCAGTACTTTCTTAACCTTTGGCGGTACGTCGGAGTAGGCCTGACGGACCAATCGAATAAATTCCCTTCGAGACATGCGAATCACGCCGAAAGCCCCAGGTCGCTCCGAATTTTTTTCAAGATGTCTATGTTCTGGCGGTCTGGGCCTTTTGGTTTCGAGTTGGGACCAGCAAAGCCAGGCACTTCCAACAAGAATGGCACATCACGAAAGGCCTTGTTCCCCATGATCGCAGCAAAACCGTCTTCTCCGATAAAGCCGTCGCCGATGTTGTCATGACGGTCAACGCCCGAGCCGCAAGGGCGTTTGGAGTCGTTGGCGTGAACGGCGCAAAGGTTTTCCACACCCACTTCTCCGTTGAACGAATCGATCATGTTTTCTATACCCAGGCTGGTGGTCATATCGTATCCGGCGGCAAAGGCGTGCTGTGTGTCCAGGCACACTCCGAGTCTGGGGTTGTCCACAACCTCCAAGATGCGGCCCAAGTCTTCAAATTTGGCCCCTATGTGTTGGCCCATACCGGCCATGTTTTCCAGCAACAGCCGGGGGCCCTGCGGCGAGTTCTCCAACACCCGACGGATGGCCGTTACCGCTTGGGGGAGGATGGCGTCGTAACCGGCGCCACCGTGGCTGCCTGGATGGAATATAACCCCCGAGGCTCCGATAGCCGAAGCCATTCCATATATTTGATCAACGACTGCACACCCTTCTCCGGAATGTCTTCCTTCTGGGTGCCCATGTTTATCAGGTATATGGCATGTAAAAACACCGGCCCGATTTCGGCTTGGGCCGCACTCTGGCGGAAGGCCTCTATTTCATCGTCCGGTATGGGTTTGAAGGCCCAGCCTTGTGGCGAGGAGCCGAAAATCTGGATGGCCTCTGCGCCTATTTCGACGCCCCTTTCCACCGCTGTGCTAATGCCCCCGGCCAAAGATACGTGGGCTCCTATTTTCATTTTGGCTACCTTTGGAACTCTTTGGGGCTACGCTGGGAAACTATTTCTTCCAAGAAATGGTTTCCCAGACCCTTCATGAAGAACTTTACACTATTTCGACGCTTAATTAGCTTGGGCTATAATTCACCACGTATGCTCGCTATGAAACTACATCAGCCCGGAGGTCCGGAGGCATTGACTCTTACCGAAGTGCCTATTCCGGTTCCCGAGGCAGACGAGGCTTTGGTACGGGTGGCGGCCTGCGGGTTCTGCCACCACGACCTATTGATCATGAAAGGGTTGCTGCGTAGAGGCGTGAAGCCCGGGCTGATACCCGGTCACGAAATTTCCGGAACAGTCACCCAAGTGGGTAAAAACGTTGCCACCCTCGCACCGGGCGACCGGGTCGTCTCCCTCCTCGTCTCCGCTTGTGGTCACTGTGACCGCTGCCTCGAAGGACGGCAGCATCGCTGCCGCAACGGCCTTGGGATCGGCCATGGCCGGGACGGTGGCTTCGCCGAATACGTGACCGTATCCGAGTTAGGCCTCGTGAAATTGTCCGATGATGCGGATTTACTCTCGGCCGCTCTGTTTGCCTGCCCCATGGGGGTAGCGCTGCAAGGGCTAGGGCAATCGGCCCAAGCCCAACCCGGCGAGACGGTGGTGGTCACCGGCGCTGGCGGCGGGCTCGGTACTCATTCCGTGCAGTTGGCAGCGGCCTTGGGATGCCGCGTGCTGGCGGTAACCTCGTCGCCCGAAAAATTCGAGGCATTGACAGCGTTGGGAGCACTGGATGTACTCCATACCAGCGGGTCCCTGAGCGACGATCTGGATTTCAGCGAGATTGTCTTAGCGCTGACCGAAGACCAAGGAGCACAAGTCGTCATCGACACCGTAGGCTCAGCGGTTTATCCGTCCACCTGGCTTAGCTTGGCCCAATTCGGGCGCTGGGTGCTTTTGGGTGAGGTAGCTGGGAGCCCGGTGAAAATTGATCCCGCGGAAGTAATATTCCGAGACGCCCGGATATTAGGATCATCGGGAGTATCCAGGGATGGAGTACTGCAGGTGTCCGGTATGGTGTCCCGGGGTCTGGTCAAACCCGTGGTAGGGCGAACTTTAGCAATGGAAGCAGCATCAACCGCTTACGGACTCATGGCTGAAAGAAAGATAGTGGGTAGGATTCTGCTTATACCCCCAGGAAGTCCCATTCCGGAGCCAGATTGAAAACGGCCAAAACTCAGGGAGAACGCCAAGGGTGAATACCGGCAAGAGAATGGAATCCTCCTTCATGGTGTGCAACCGGGGACATGAGTTACAAATAGGCTGGGGACATCGGTAACACTCCCCAGCTTCACCCACCACACTGCCAGGGACGACAGCCCGCCAAGGCCCACGGTGGCAAATGGCGCGCAGTTGTCGGTGCGGATGGTCTTTGGGAGACCCTATTTCCGAAATACGCTCTCCAGAACCGGGCGCACTTCCGACCTCCAAGGATGGCGCAGCCCGTGCAAGCCAGGAGATACGGGGAGGAGGCACCCTCCACAGTAAGAGGGTCGATGCGCCGCGCCTCTGACGTGCGGAACCAGACCTTGAAGTGGATGCGCACAGGTCATTGGGCTGCTCTGCTTGGACAAAGGGTTGGCTCCGAGGCGCTGTTCGCCGTCGCCATTTACGCCGGCGCACCAGACCGGCCCGGTTCAGCAGGCCGCCCTCCGAGTCACTTAAACTAATGCCAAAGTGGGATCTACATGGATAACAAAATAAAAACTGGCTTGAGCACCCCTGAGGAGTTCCTCTGCCCGCGCCTGCAAGGCGGTCTGACCCCGTTGTTTGATCTCATCTCTCCGGTAAGCCAACTGGGAGAAGAAGTGTATTTTTCCTGCACCGCGGCTTTGGCGCCCAAGCACAAGTTCGCGGTGACCTCTTCGCGTACCCAGTCCCAGATCGCTTCGGCAACATTGAAATCAGCGCTATATTCCGGCAGGCTCACCAATCGCTGGCGCGAGCCGGGGGTAGCCAGGTAGCCAGGTAGGTACGCACGGCATCACCATGATGGGCTGGAGCGTTGTCCCAGACGACGTTCAGTGGTCCGGAGTGCTTTTCCCGTAGTTGCTTTGCTTTTCCCGTATTGGCTTCAGGAAGGCGGTGGAAGTTTCGGCGTTGCTGTACCCCTGCAGTTCCATATTCTCCACCTCGCCGGTTTCCAGGCACACCGCCGCATCATAACTCGCTTTTTCACCCCACCGGGGGCTGGTCGAATCTACCAGCGCTGGCTCTCCTTTGAGTACCCATTCCGCATCCGCCCGGAAATGGGCCTCGTCGGCGAAGAAGATTTTCGCCCTCAGTTGTCGCGCTTCGTTGTCGCGCTTCTATGGGGAGTGCGGCATACGCCGTCACGAAGGCCTCCCGCCTTTTCGGGCAGAGCCTGTATCGCTGCCTTCAGTTGGGCTTGCTGGCTCCCGCCGAGGGCGCGAGAACCACCCGGCTGCTGGAAGGCAATGGCTGTGGGACCGTTGTCGCTGAAGGCAGCGACCAATGTGCCGATGGCGTGGGCTCCCGTTCTAACGCCTCGGATACCACCAATGCGGTCCAACCTTGGGCCAAGAGCGTTCCCGCTCCCGGGCTGTCACCGCTCGATACATCCGCTCTCGTACGTCGCCTACACTCAGTCGCCACCGTTCGGGGAGTCGCCTTATATCCCTCATACCCAACACCACCGCCACCTGACTTCCTTTACAGACTAACGCAACTCCTCTGCCGATTTAGCTTCATGTAGGTTTCACCTTGGGATCAGTTTAGGCCTGCTCCAATTAGCTTGTGCACTCCTGTGGTACCGCCGACAGTGGCAGCGGCTGTTTTGAGATAATTTCTTAATACTAATAGGGATTCTAGCGCACAAATACCGATAAACCAGCTTTCTTTGGTGTTCATGTTTAGCGTTGGTATTAAGAGCACCTAACAAATTGATTTGGACCTTGTCAAACAGATGAGGGAACAACCGAAGGAAAGGAAAGCTTCATGAATGTCGGCTCGCCTTTCATAGCGAGTGCGCAGCCGTCGGAACTGGTGCAGCCATGCCAGGGTTCGCTCCACTACCCACCGATGGATGCCCAGGCCACTCCCGTGCTGGGTAAGGCGTTTGGCCAGGACCGGCTCGATCCCCACCGATCGCAACGCCTGCCGGTGGGGTTCCGAGTCATAAGCTCGGTCTCCCTGAACTTGGTCTGGTCTCCGGCGTGGACGTCCTACCTGGCCCCGAATGGACGGAATGGCTTTCACCAAGGGTAGCAACTGAGTTACATCATGACGGTTAGCGCCCATCAAGATGGCGGCCAGAGGGATCCCTTGGGCGTCGGTAATCAGGTGGTGCTTGCTCCGGCTTGCGCCGGTCAGTGAGATTGGGCCCAGTTTTCCCCCCTCCGCCAACCGCCCGTATGGAGGCGCTATCCACCACGGCTCGAGACCAGTCAATCTGGTCGGCTTCTCGCAGTTTGGCCAGAAACATTTCATGACGGTTTTGCCAACTCCAACTTCCTGCCAGTCTCGAAGACGACGCCAGCAGGTCATCCCCGAGCCACACCCCATCTCTTGGGGCAACATCTCCCAGAGAATGCCACTCTTCAGGACGAACAAGATGCCGGTCAGCGCCCGACGGTTCTGCAGGCGCTTTCGGCCAGGGTAGCGCCATCGTCTGGGCATGGGTACCGGCAATAAGGGTTGGATCAATTTCCATAGTTCATCATCTACCAGTGGTTTCGCCATCAGCCTCCCCTCCACACAAGGGGAAGATACAGCCAACCGACCACTAGCGCCAAGATTAACTCAGTTCAATTTGTTAGGAGTTCTTAACCTTCCGGAACCGTCACGGTGATGTTCCGTGGAGGGTTCTCACCCAGTGCCCACTTCTGTAGATACACCGTGCCGATGGCTGGCGGCTTGCCATCCGTGGCTTTTCTTTGTGCCTAGCGATATGGTCAGCGAGAAAGTTCGTGGACAATACGTAGACATTACAACCAAAGACCCAGGCCACTTTGATGAGGCCTGAGCTTTCTCCGTGTCTAATTTGGCGGAGGGAGTGGGATTCGAACCCACGATACAGTTGCCCATATAACGGTTTTCAAGACCGTCGCCTTCGTCCACTCGGCCATCCCTCCAGCAGACTAAGTCGCTGGTCTTATTTTATAACCGAAATGCAGCTTTGTCTCGGTGTAGTCCTAATTCCCCCAGATTCAACGGTATTGGTTTGCTAATCCGACCCGATCATCTATCGAGTTCGAGAGTGGGTTTGGAGTCTAATTGGATTGCGGTTCCACCCAGATACCGGGGAAATGCGTGATACCGGGGAATGAATGCGATTTCGCCTAGAAGATCTAGAACAAGAAATTAAACGGGCCAGCGAAAAATCTCCAGACAAACTCCCACTTTCCCGTTGGGATTGCATCCGTCTCGGTGAAAAAGTACATCAATGTGAAAAATAGCCAGAGAGAAGAGGACGGAATGCCGAGGCAACCGCATCCCTTTTTCTGTCCTGCCGAGAACATAGCTACTTACCCTATCCCGCTGATAATGGTTCAAGTATGCTGATTGAATTCACGTTAGGCGATGGATTAGTTAGCCGTTGATGTCAGTGACTCCCGGAGGCCATCCCCGCATCAGTGTGTTAAAAGCCAGTTCGGACCATCCGTCGCTTTCCGGTGCGCCCGAAGCTGCGCCCGAAGTCGATGGCCGTTCGGGCTCTTCATTGAACTCCGGAGCGGATTCGGTAGCCTGAATTTCGGGCAGGGCAGGTCCGCCTTTGGCCCCTTCCACGTAGCCGACAGCGTCTCCCGAAGGGTCCCTTAGGTACCCGTCGCCGAAAGCGCCAAGTCGCTGGCCTTCAAATGAACAAACGCTCCCCTCTGCCACGAAAGCCCGGGCATCCCCGGTCAAATCGTAAATAACGTCGGTTGATAGCCACCCTACCGGCCATCCACCTTTACTGTATATGGACTGCGTACTCATATTTCCTCCGTGATTCAAGCTCGTTACCCGTTACAACTAACTCCTTCCGGTAATTCCGGCGGAGTAATTGGGCTTTCAAGATCCTCTCTTGCGATGAGGAGCCGCGCCAACGAGGCAGGGACCTCGGCCACTGGCCGAGGCGGTTCATTGTGATGAAGTTTGGCCATGGGGTTCTAATTTTTGGATTTTAATTAATCCCCGACATTATACGAGGGGCGAACATCAGCAGCAACTTGGCGTCACGCTACGCCCATCCGGTTGTGGGTATCCGCGAATTCAAGCTTTGGACCACCTGCGCCTGGGAGTTTACTGGGAATGGTCCTTTGTCGAACGCCTAACCCTTCCGGTAGACGCAATTTTGGATCGGCAATTTTGTATCAAGGAGAATAGTGGAAGCCTGGGGCAATAATTGAAGGGACTTTGTGAATCAGCCTCAGGTGGGTAGAGGACCGGAGCAATACCGTATTGCAACTTCGGGTTCGCGGCTCGCCAACTAGGTCAACTTTAGGACTCTAGAAGTTCTTTTAGCCTGGCGAGATCAATAGCCATCTGCCTCTTTGCGGTGCTGACCACTAAGGGTTCGGTCATCCTGAAAATCCCAGTGAGTTCAGCCTCCACCGTGACGGTGATTTTGGTTCCGCCAGCTTCCGCTTCCAGGTTGTAGTAGGCGCTCATCGGTATTTGTCCGGTGGTGCTTTTAAAGCCCAGCTTGAGATCGGGTTCGTATTCGGTAATGGTGAAAGCGGTTTCCAGGCTTCGGCCCAACAGCCGACGGACTTCTTTGAGGGTGGTGCCGACGCCCACAAGTCCGCTGGAGGTTTGTTGGACCTCCAGCAGTCCCGATTGCCATTCAGTCCCTTTAGAGATGTCCGACAAATAGGCGAACATCTTGTCGATGGGGCAGTTAATAACCAGCGAAGCCTCAGCCCGGGCCATCAAGGCCTCCCCGGCCATTTAGGGGTCCCCGGCTATTTAAAGATTCACACGAGAGTTGCATCTCCGGCAACAGTTTTAGCATCTCTACAAACCCAGAGCATAGCAGGCCCGCCGCGGGTCGCCGCCGGAACTAAGCACTCCGGTTTCGGGGTCCCGCTTGGTGACGGTGGCTCCCATTCCGCAGTTCACCGCCCGGTGAATCTTGTGTCCCAACCCGCGCAGGGCCTCGGCGGTGGATTCGGGGAATCCATCCTCCAAGTCGAGACGCCCTGGGAAGCACTCATGGGGATAGAAGGAGTTGCTTACGCTCTGGCTGGCGAACCGGGGGGCCTCCACGGCTTCCTGGGGGTTCATGCCGAAGACCAAAACGTTAAGCACGATTTGCAGGTTGGCTTGGGCTTGGTTGTCGCCACCTGGGCAACCGATGGTCATGGCAGACAGGCCGTCTTTGCGGATTATGTAATTGATTAATGTGGTCCTCGGCCGTTTGCCCGGTTCCACCACGTTGGGGTGGCCTTCCTCGCAGTTGAACATTTCTATGCGGGTGCTTAGGGCGCAGCCTAATTCAGGGAAGAAAGCGGACTTGCCGAACGCGCCGCCGCTGATGGTGCCGCACACCATGTTGCCCTCTTTGTCCATTGCGGACACGTGAGTGGTGCCACCGTCGTCGCCGCCGCCTCCATCGCCGCCAGCAGCGGTTGGGACGGGCGCTTGAGTCGAGCCGGATGTTGAGCCGGTTGTCGACGATTGAGACCCTCCGTTTTTGGCGAATTGCCAGGGGTCTCCACAGGCTGGGATTTCCGGGTACGCCTTGCTCTGGTCTATAAGCAGAGCCCGCTGGGCCCCATATTCCTTGGAAAGCAGGCCTTTGATGGGAATGGTGGAAAAGTCCGGGTCTCCATAATAGGCTTCCCTATCGGCGAAGGTCAACTTCAGGGCCTCGGTCACGGTGTGCACGTAGTCTGGCGTATTGTGGCCTAGGCAACGCAGGTCGAAATGCTCCAAAATGTTGATTGCTTGCATCAACATCGGGCCTTGCGTCCAGGTATTCTGGCCCAAGATTTCGTAGCCCCGGAAGGTGGTCTTAACCGGCTCCTCATACTGGGACTTGTAACTGGCTAGGTCCTCCAAACTCAGAATTCCGCCCACTCGTTGGGCGCATTCTACGATGGTGGCCGCAATGTTGCCCTGATAAAAAGCGTGGCGGGCGAATTTTAGGCCTTCGGCTCTGTCGGTCGCGTTGGAGCCAGTGGGTAGCATGCCCTTCAGGGTTGCGGCCAACCCTGGCTGCACCAAGATCGAAGCGGGTCGAGGGACTTGACCGTCTTGGTAGAAAACGTCTACGCCCCCAGGCGGGTAGTTTGCGAACTGCTCCAGTGTGGCCGGAGATTTCAGGCGCTCCAGCATATATTCATAGTTGGGTATGCCATGCTCGGCATATTGTATGGCCGGGGCCAGCACCTCTTCGATCGGCTTTGTGCCGTAGCGTTCCAGTAAAGAGATAAAGGCGTCGACGACACCAGGCACGGTGAAGGAAAAGTGAGCCCGGCTGCCCGGTCCGGTGGGGATGCGTTTCATCCCCCGGGACGTATAAAAATCGGCTGTGGCTTTGGCCGGAGCAACCCCTTGGCCGCTGAGAGAGAGCAGGTCCCCGCTAGCGGCGTGGTACAGCATGAATACCCCTTCGGCCGCCAGTGAGTAGGAGGCGATGGGTTCGATTACCGCTGCTGCGAATCCCGCAGCCACGGCTGCGTCGAAAGCGTTTCCTCCGCTAAGCATCATCCTCATTCCGGCCATGGAGGTAAGGTAGTGCCCGCTGGAAATAACTCCGTCGGTAGAGTGGACCACTGGTCGCCCCGTGGGCGGTAGGACCACGTCTCCCTGCTCTAGCTCATAGCTTGTTGATTGTCCGGCCATTTCTCACTCCGATTCCCGATTCTTATTAGACCCGTTTAACCGCAGGCCAAAGCGTAAATCTGGCTTGCGCTTTCGGGCAACGGATGAGCGGTCCAAGTCTGGCCGCTGTCCATGCTGCCAAATACTTCCCCGTCCATTGAGGCGCAGAACATCGTGCTGGGTTTGCGCTCGTCGAAGGCCAAGCCGAACAGTGTGCTCCGCGGCTCTACGCCCATATCGATCCGCTCCCAGTTTGATCCGCCGTCTTGGCTGCGGAACAGTGCTCCGGAGTCGCTCCGGAAATTAGGGCCGCCGGAAACCCAAATGGTTTTGGGGTCGCCGGGCACCTCTCGGATGCTGCGGCAATAGGTGTGACCCTTTTCGTTTAGGGCTTCGATACCGCCTTTAATCCAATGCTCGCCGTGGTCTTCGCTGCGAAATAGCCCCGCCCTGGCGATGCTGAAAATATTGCCTGGTCGGAAGCTGCTGGCTAGTACCCCGTGCATGTCCACCGGGTCATCGTTGATGTATTGGCCGTGGCTCATGTTTTCCCAACTTTCGCCACCGTCCAGTGAGCGGATGATCCCGCCGACTTCGATTGCTCCGTATACCTCGTCGGGGTCCGACGCACTAACCGACATCATGAGAACCCGCTTGGCCAGGTTGGCGCCGGGGCCAATGGTCACCTCCGGGAATCGCACGCTGACGGGCAACTGCTCCCACTTATCGCCACCGTCCTCGCTGCGGTATATCTCTGCGCCTTCATAACCGGCGTAAACGACTTGAGAGGTCCTGGGGTGGAAAAGAATCGACCACACCGGCAGACCGTGGTCGGGTACGCTCAGCTTTTCCCAATGCTCACCACTGTCTTCCGTTCGGAAAGGTCCGAATTGAGTGCCGACAAAAACTATCTCCGGCTTTTGAGGGTGAACGGTAATGGCACGGATGGCCGCACCGTCGGGCAGGCCGTTGCTTAGCAATTGCCAATTGTCGTCCCCCACTGCCATACGGTACAAGCCGCTCATTACCGGCCGGCCTGGTGCGGTCTCGCCGGCCAAACCCGTATAAACGTATGTTTGTCGAGCGCTATCTGTGCTGGTCGCCATTTCTCTCACCTCTTATGTGTATCAGTATGTGTGTGGGAACGCGATGCTCGTGCCTGAACTATTCTAACTAATTACTTAAGGATAGCGCCATTCCACCACAGTGGAATTAGGTTGTCAACAGCCGTGGAACAGCCGTTCAAACACTATGGGACGGTTCGACATTTATAGCGAGACTTGATGGGCATCGTACGTAATACCGGCGAGCCCCCGATGGCGCTTGTCAACTTCCAGGTAGGCGCCAGGATGGCAGGGATTGCCTCTGGAACCGGGGAGTTAGTCCCAGCGGGGTCACCAACAGCCTATTGCTATGGAAAGATACGCTGGAAGGACACGCTGCATAGTAGCTTTGAAACGGTTGTCTTGGGGAGAGCGTGGCTGAGAGGTGTCGTGGAGGCTGGGGGGAATAACGATATAAACCTAGAACCAACTATAGGACAAACGCCGCGCAACTGCGCAAGCGATTATCGGTCGGAGAGGATCGGGCTTAGTGCGTAGTTCGGATTACGTACGTTACCAGCACCGCGGTCATCAATCCGGTCAGCGCAGTGAAGGAAATTTCCAGTTCAGCCGAGTCGCCGCCCAAGAGGGCTCGTAGCAAAGCGACAACGCTCATTCCCAGAAGAAATCCTATGGTGATTCCCACCGCAATGATGGTAAGTATCCGGGATCTTAAGCCATTCCTGTCGTCAATTTGTAATTCTAGCTCTGTCATATTGTCGATCACGTCGGCGATTGAGATTCTGATTAAAATTCAAGTCAATTTGCTTGAATTCTAGTTAATTTAGGGTATCAAGGTGAATTGTTAACAACAAGTGAGAAACTATTTTACCGAGATTGAAGGCCTGGCTTTATCGCAATGCTCAGGCCAGTGAGCAAGTTTTAGGGAAAACGGCCTTGACAGCCCGACAGGCGATGGGGATACTTTTGCTTTTCAAAGGCACACCTGCAGCCCAAAATGTGGTCGTCCAAACCCCAAGAAAAATAAGCATATCCCTTATAAATACCGGATCACCGTACAAATACCAGATAACTGTCAGCAAATTTATATCTCGGGAGGTGCGTCCGTGGCTAAGAATGGGTTCAAGCTGATCGATGCCGAACTGCACGTGATGGAGCCTGTGGATTTATGGGAGCGCTATATCGACCCGGAGTTTAGGGAGAGGGCACCCCGGCGAATGAACGAACGGCGTTGGGACATTCGCACCATTGTGGAGGGCGAAGTAATGGCCGCCATGAGCAACTACAACTTTCCTGCCATTAGCGACGCTGAAGAGAGTGCTCTTGCGGAACGGTACGCAGCTGAAATCGCCGTCAATTTCGATGCCGCATCCCAAATAAATGCCATGAATAACGAAGGTCTGGATTTGGCTGTTTTATACCCAACATCGGGCATGTTCATTACGGCCAAAAACGGTATGGACCCTCGCTTTGCCGACGCCGCCTGCCGGGCCTACAACAGTTGGTTGTACGATTACATCCAAGAAGGCGACCCCAAAAGAATGTTCGGCGCTGCGGCGGTTTCTCCCCACGATGTGGAGTCTGCAGTGGTGGAAGCCAGACGGTCGGTTAGAGATTTGGCCTTCAGAGCCATCTTCCTGCGTCCCAACATGTACAACGGGAAGCCTTGGCACGACCCCTACTATGACCCGTTGTGGGCTGAGATACAGGAGTTGGGCGTGCCGGTTGGCTTTCATGAAACCACCGGCTCACGCATGCCCGCCGCCGGGGCCGACCGATTTCCCGACGATCTGGGCATTGCCCACATTGCCACACACTCGATTGAACAAATGATGGCCTGCATGGACATAATCATGGGTGGTGTGATGGAGCGGTTCCCTAAACTGCAGTTCGGGTTTCTGGAAGGCCAATGCGGGTGGCTGCCATTCTGGTTGGGCCGTATGGATGAGCACTATGAGTGGCGGCATCCTTACGGCGAGATGCAAAACCTGAAAATAAAACCCTCCGAGTACTTTCAAAGGCAGGGCTACGCTGCGGTAGAGGTGGACGAGGAATTCGTCAGTCATGTGGTGGAGGCGGTTGGCGACGAAAGAATCGTGACCACCAGCGATTATCCCCACGGCGACGCCAAATACCCCGGTGCCATGGACCGCTTTATGCAGCTACCGCTTAGCGACAGCAACAAGAAAAAGATTCTATGGGACAACCCGGCGCGGCTATACGGTTTCTAGCCCCAAGGGTGGCCTGATAATAGCCGTTCCCAATTTTAATTTTTATCTGCGCGTTTGGTCGACAGGCTTTGGTTAATTCCTTACAGATTGATCTATGATCAACACACAAGATCAGCACTATGGAGGAATCGCATGCGCGTCGGTTTCATCGGCACCGGTAACATTGGCACACCGATAGCCGCCAACATATTGAAGGCTGGCAACGAACTAGTCGTCCATGACATCGTCAAAGAGAAGTCTGATTACCTACTGGAGTTGGGAGCCCAATGGGCGGTTTCCCCCAAAGCTGTGGCTGAGGCGTGTCAGTTTATTTGCGCCTGCCTGCCGGGTCCCGTGGAGATGGAGCAAATGACCTTGGGCGAGGGAGGGCTGCTTGAAGGTTTGACCAGCGGTTCGGTTTATATAGATCACACCACCAATTCACCGGAGTTGGCCAAACGAGTCCATGGCATATTCAAGGAGCGGGGCGTGGATATGCTGGACGCGCCGGTCAGCGGAGGTGTGGAGGGGGCCATGATCAGGGACCTGCTGGTGATGGTCGGAGGCGATGAGGAAACATTTCAACGTTGCAAGCCCATATTGGACGCCATTGGGGAGCGCGTCTTCCACACCGGTGGCATTGGCGCTGGTTGCACCTGCAAAATCATGCACAACACGGCCGTGTTCTGTACCGACATGGCGATGGCCGAGTGTTGGACGCTGGCGGTGAAGTCGGGCGTGGCCCCGGAAGTGATCGTCGATGTCTTCCGTAACGGAGCCTTGGGACGGATGAGCAACCTAAGCATGCGCTTGCCCGACACCTATTTCCTGGGCGATTTCGATCCCAGGTTCGCTTTGAGAATCGCTCGTAAGGACATTGGATTGGCTACGGACTTGGCCCGCACCTACAACGTGCCCATGCGCTTGGCCGAAATGTGCGAGCAGGAGTATATGGAGGCCGTGGGGCGGGGCTGGGAAGATCGGGATAGCTCCATCGTGCTCACTCTGCAAGAAGAGCGTGCAGGGGTGCAAGTGCGTCTCCCTAGTTAGCTGACTTAATATACCGTCTTCATCCTACTAAGAGCATCCGCGAGCACGGGTGCTCTTAGTTGCTAAGAATCGTGGCTAGGGTCTTTGCTCTCAATCGTTAGCCGACTATGCGTCTCCGATCACGGCAATGGCTTCCACCTCCACCAGAAAGTCGGGGTCCGCTAGTCCCGCCACTACTACGGTAGTGCTGGTGGGACGTCCTTCGGGGGGAAGCAACTCTTGCCGCGCCGGGCGAATCTTGGCCCCGGTGTCCGCGCCGACCACGTAGGTCGTCGTCTTCACGATGTCGGCCAGAGTGCCGCCAGCGGCTTTGACGGCGATTTCCAGGTTGGCCCAAACCATGCGAATTTGGGCTTCCGGGTCCCCAGGGTGAGCCGCCTTACCGTCCAAGCCCCGGGGTACTTGCCCGGCGATGTATACGGTATTGCCAACTTTGACCACATGGTTGTATAGGTTTACCGGGGGTGCCGCAATTTCCGTGGGATTTATGTATTCACGCGCCATGATGAATCCTCCACTAAGATGTTTAGGTGAGATGTTTTAGGTTTTCACGGATGTTTAGGTTTTCACGATAGAAACCGGTAACAGGGCCTGGATTCGATTTGGGCCGTCTGGCTATAGTCGGCCCGGCGTCGGTTATCATATCAGCCTGGCCCAGCGGCGTTCGCTCAGACCTTGTTGTTCTAGAATATTCTGGCGATAGACACGGTAATTAGTGGCTTCAAGACCGTTCGTGGTGAGCCCTTCGGCCCCGCTCAGGACAGGCTTGTCGAACCAGCCGTCAGAGAATCATTCGACGGGCTCAGGGCGAAGGGGCAATTAAGGCGTGTTTCCGAAACCCTTTGCCGGGGTTTAAGCCAGGGGCGCAAGTTTTTCTGTCCGTCGCGATTTACGAGCGGTAGCTCCTCAGGAAGGTGAGAATGCCTAGAATAGTGCGAGCGGGTCTTATCCAAGCGGGAATAGGCAATGATCTGCCTAAGTCGTTGGACCGAATAAGAACGTTTTTGATAGATAAGCATGTTGCCTTGATCGAGTCGGCGGCCCAGCAAGGCGTTCAGGTCTTGTGCTTGCAAGAGCTTTTCTACGGCCCTTATTTCTGTGCCGAGCAAGACCCCAAGTGGTTGGCTTTGGCCGAAGAGGTCCCGGGCGGCCCCACGGTGCGCCTGATGCAAGAGTTGGCGAAAAAGCACAATATGATAATGATTGTGCCGGTGTTTGAAGAAGAGATGCCTGGGGTCTACTACAACACGGCGGCCGTTTTGGACGCCGACGGCGGCTACCTCGGCAAATACCGGAAGACTCACATCCCTCACTTGGCGCCCGGCTTCTGGGAAAAATATTATTTCAAACCGGGGAACAGTGGTTATCCGGTGTTTTCAACCAGCGTGGGAAAGATAGGGGTCTACATATGTTATGACCGCCATTTTCCCGAAGGCGCTAGTATTACAACGTCAGTTAGTTTGATAGGATGACTGTGTAGCTGGAGAGGGAATAGGCGGGTGAGGTGGGGATGTGGATGCGGCAGCTTTCGAGCAGGTGTACGGGTCATTTCGGGATTTTCACGCTTACTTCGCGCCGCTGTTTGGCCGCCGGGAGACGCGGGAGCACAGCGGTCATTATCTCCAGGCCCTGCTGGTACAGTCTGGGGAGCGGCGCAACGCTGAGAACCTGTCGGAGACGGTTCCGGGGTCAGCCCGAGGGATGCAGCGGTTTCTCACCGATTCTCCCTGGGACGATGAGGTGATTATAGGACGGCTGCAGGAGTACCTGGGAACCCGGCTGGAGCATCCGGAAGGGGTGTGGGTGCTGGACGGCAGCGACTTTCCCAAGCAGGGGAGGAAGTCGGTGGGAGTGGCCCGGCAGTACTGCGGGAGGCTGGGGAAGGTGGCCAACTGCCAGGCGGGGATGTTCCTGGCCTATGTCAGCCCGTTGGGACGGGCATTGGTGGACAAGGGGCTGTATCTGCCCGAGAGTTGGACCTCGGACAAAGACCGGTGTGAGGCGGCGGGTGTGCCGGAGGATAGGCAGGGCTACCGGTCCAAGACGGAGTTGGCCTTGGAGATGGTGGGGCGGGCGCAGGAGCGGGGCCACCTGAAGGCTGGATGGGTCGCGGCGGACGACGCCTTCGGGATGTCGCCGTCCTTCCGGGAGGGCCTGGCGGCCTTGGGGATGTGGTACGTGCTGGACGTTCCGTCCGGCTTTACGGTGTGGCCGCCGGAGCCTGCCTGGACCAGTGCGGAGTATCAGGGATTCGGGCGTCCCCGCAAACCCAGGCTGCGAGACGGTCAGCGCCGGACCATGGAGCAGCGCAGCGACGAGTTGCCGGAGGAGGCCTGGCGTGAGATTACGGTGGCCGAGGGAAGCCAGGGGCCACGCAGCTACCTTTTCAGCGCCCAGAGGGTGCGACCGACCAGCAGGCGCAAGCCCGGCGAAATCCACTGGGCCGTCTACCGCCGGAACCGGGACGGCAGCGAACCCCGCTACTACCTGTCCAATGCTCCGGAGGATACCCCGTTGGAGACCCTGGCATACGTGGGAGGCTCCCGTTGGCGTATAGAAACGGAGTTTGAGACGGAGAAAAGCGACGTAGGCCTGGACGAGTACGAGACCCGCACCTGGGCTGGCTGGCATCACCACGTGGCCCTGTGCCTGCTGGGCGGAGCTTTTCTGCTGAGCCTGCAACAGGCTTGGGGGGAAAAAGATGCCCCGGATCACGAGGCCGCAGGTCTACCGGGTGGTGCGGGAAATGCTGCCCCGGGAACGGTTCGGGCCAACCGAGTTGCTGCGGTGGCTTGAGGATACGCAGGACAGTAACGAACGGGCCAAACGCTCCCATGCCAAGCGCCGCGCCGCCATGCGGGCATCACCCCACATCCCTCCCTGAACTGACGTTGTAATACTAGGGCGTTGGCATTGAATGGGGCCGAGATTGTGTTCAATCCATCGGCCACGGTGGCGGGACTTTCCGAGTATCTATGGGAACTGGAACAGCCGGCTCATGCGGTGGCCAATGGATACTTTGTGGGCGCAATCAACCGTGTGGGAAAAGAGGCACCATGGAACATCGGCGAGTTCTATGGTAAGAGTTACTTCTGCAATCCCAGGGGGCAGATTGTTGCCCAAGCGTCTCGTGACCGGGACGAGGTTTTAGTCGCCGACCTGGATTTGGACGAAATTCGAAGCGTTCGGGACACATGGCAGTTCTTCCGTGACCGACGCCCCGAAACTTACACGGAGCTAAGTGAGCCTTAACGCCGGGATGATTTTGCCGGATAGCCGTTGCCAGGGGTAATTTAACCCCAAGGTGCTTAATAACCCCGTATGCTTAAATCGAGAGAGGAATTGTTGCCAGGGGTAATTTCACCCCGTGGTGCCTATATCAAGAGAGGATTTAGAGAGGATTATTTAGAGAGGAAAAATGGAAAGCAGAGAGTTCGGAGGCTTGGGCCAGGTTAGCGCATTGACCTTGGGCGGCGGCGGGATCGGCCAAGTTTGGGGGCCCACCAGCAGGGAAGAATCGGTGGCAACCCTCCGCGGGGCGGTGGATGCCGGGATAAACCTCATAGACTTGGCGCCAAGCTACGGCGACGGCGAAGCGGAAAGGGTTTTTGGTCAAGCATTCGGTGGCCAGCTACCATCGGGGCTTCGAATTACCACGAAGTGCCGTTTGGGCAACCCCCCACCGGACCAGGTATTCTCCCAATTGGAGCAGAGCTTGAAAGACAGCTTCGAACGGTTGCAGGTGGACCGGGTTGACCTGTTCTTTTTACACAGCCAGATTGTCCCCGATGACAGCGTAGACCGCCACGAGGGTACGCCTAGGAGCCTATTTGTTGAATCAGTGGCGCCCGCCTTCCAGCGGTTGGTGGCGGATGGGCGTATCGGTGCTTGGGCAATCACCGGAATCGGCATACCCTCGGCGGTGCTGGAAACCATCCAAGCCGACCCTCAGCCCGCTGCCGTTCAGGCGATCGCCAACCTGCTGGACTCCCCAGGCGCAATAAAGCGGTACGACGAACCGGCGAGGCCCAGAGATATAATCTCTGCCGCCCACCGGAAAGGGATAGGCGTCATGGGAATTCGGGCCGTACAAGCGGGTGCGTTGACCTCCAGCCTCGACCGCGACCTGGCCGAAGACCATCCGGAAGCGGTTGATTTCCGCCGGGCTGCGCCGTTTAGGGCGTTGGCCGCCGAGTTGGGGGAGTCTCCGGCGTCGCTGGCCCACCGTTACGCCCTGTCCATGGACGGAATATCCACAGTAGTTCTAGGAGTCAAAAACCGGGAGGAGCTAAACGAGTGTGTCGCCGCTGAGGCCAAGGGACGGCTTACCCCGGAACTAATGGCACGGATAGACACCGCCGTGGGGCGCTCCGGTTAACCCTGGTTTATGTTAGGAGGCACTGCTTCCGTTTCGCCGGGTTCGGGTTCGGCCTGTGCCCGGCCGGGGTTCAGAACGGGCTACTGCTGGCATTTGTTCGGCCGGTTGTGCGCTAATAATTGGATGACGCAACTCCGATCGTAACTGATTAGGACCTGGGACGGAGATTTTGGGTCTAGATTCGGTAGAGAATATTCCGGCTGGGGAATCGCCGAATGCCGGAGTAACCACCACTCCGCCTCGGGGCTGGGCGGTATTGCTGCTTTTCCGGGCTCAAGGGAGCAGCGTTATCCTGGTTTCCTACACCTTCGGTCTCTTTCTGCCCTTCATATCCGATGACTTAGACATCACGCCTCTGGAAGCGGGGCTTTTGCAGGGAGTCTGGTGGATAACCTCGGCGGTTCTGGCTTTGCCTTCGGGCGCTTGGTTGTCTCGACTATGCCCGGTACCCCTGGTGATGGCGTCTCTGCTGCTCAGTTTCCCCTTTTTGTTTTTGCAAGGCCTGGCAAATAGCTTTCTATTATTGCTATTGGCCCGGTTCTTTTTTGTGGCATTTCACACAATCACCTCGCCGGCCCGGACCCTGTTGTTGCAACAATGGGTGGCGCCCCGCCAATTTGCCACGGTCAACTCTGTGGGCTTATCCCAACACAGCATCTTGTTGGCCCTTGCGGTCAGCACTAG
This sequence comes from Dehalococcoidia bacterium, assembly GCA_963665155.2. GTDB lineage: Bacteria > Chloroflexota > Dehalococcoidia > Lucifugimonadales > UBA3495 > UBA1141. Next base: position 459,217 of record CAXXFI010000001.1, read on the forward strand.
CGCACTGCTGATCACCGGACTGGGAAGTTGGCGGGTGGCCTATTTCATTCTTGGAGGCTTTTATCTTGCCCAGACTATCGTCTGGCCGCTGGTCGCTCGGGAGAGCAAAGCGCCAGAGGTGGGGCTGGCAACGCACATAGAAGCGCAAATCGGGTCGCCGTTGAGCGCCCTGAAAACCTACCCCCAGGCATGGTTGCTGTGCCTGACTATGTTCTCACTGTCCGCTACTTGGACCGCCATGGTCACTTTTTTGCCCACCCTCTGGCTGGACGAACGGGGTGTATCTCTAACTCTCGGCGGCCCCCTCTTAGGGTTCTTGTACTACGGCCTAATTCCCTCCGGGCTTCTGGGCGGATTTTTGGCGCGGAAGGTTACTAACCGCAAGCATCTGCTATGGGTGCCTGCTTTGCTGAACACGGTTCTGGGCATCGCGATTGTATTAACGCCGTGGCCATTTTTGTTGATACTGCTAATTAGCGGCTTGGGTTTGACCTGGGTCGCCACACCGGCCATGCAGGTCCTGCCCTTTGAGTTCCCGGGGATAACGCCTCGGGAGGTAGCCGTGGTGTCATCCCTGGTAATCACCTTCATGGGCTTGGGGTTTGCCGCCGGACCGATGGTCACCGGCGCGGTTGCTCAGTTGACCGGGTCGCTTCAAACGGGACTGATTGTCCTTTGCTTGGGAACTGTGCTAGGGGTGTTTAGTGGCCTGCTTTATCCCGGTGACGACCGGGCTGGAGGAAGCACGCCGATTAGCCGCAAATTGCATCCAAAATAATGCCACGAGTCGCGAGGCTAGAGCCGTTTTCCGCCCGATCGCAGTCACCCAGCCATTAACAGGCCATTAATAAATGTTGTACTCTTGCTACGGGGCGAACTTTCTGCGAGTAATTGGCGCTCCGCAGAGTCTCCGCCAGCTTCGAATTTGCTTGACACCCCTATAGGCCGATGCTACAATCGGCCAATCCCAAAAGAGCGATTTGGCGGGGTGTTTTGCGCGATATCAAGGACGCTGAACCCCTATCCGAAATGGGATTAACCAAGACTACCTGCTGCTAATTGGAGGGTCGGAATATGCCACCCGAGATAATCAGAGGACTGAAAGATGTCTATTTTGACACCACGACGTCCAGCTTCATTGACGGCCAAGAAGGCAAGCTTCTGTACCGTGGATACAACATCCATGACTTGGCCGAAAAATCCACTTTTGAAGAAGTGGTGTATCTATTGCTGTACGGGAATCTCCCCAATAAGCAACAGTTGGAAGAATTCGATCAGACCATGCGCGCCAATCGGAGGATTCCTGATGAAGTGATCCAAGTCTTGGACTTGGTGAAGGCGAGCCACCCCATGGACGCGCTTCGTACAGGAATATCCGCCTTGGCTGCCTTTGACCCGGAAGTAACCGATAACTCCGTGGAAGCGACCATCAGGAAAGGCGTCCGTCTCACCGCCATGGGGCCCACCATCGTGGCAGCCCATCACCGGTTGAGGCAGGGTCTCGAACCGGTCGCCCCGGACGCCAGCTTGAACCATGCGGGCAACTTTCTGAAAATGCTGTTCGGCACGGAACCGGACCAGGATACCACCAACCTGCTGGATGTGGATTTCATCCTCCATGCCGAGCACGGCTCTAACGCCTCGTCATTTGGGGCCAGGGTGACAGCCTCCACAGTTTCCGACCTCCACTCGGCGATTACTACGGGCGTTGGGGTACTCAAAGGTCCTGCCCACGGTGGCGCCGCTGAAGAAGTGATGAAAATGGCGCTGGACATTGGCCAGCCGGAGAACGCCGTAGAGTATTGCCGGAATATTCTAGACAACGGCGGGCGGATCATGGGCTTTGGCCACAGGGTGTACAAGGCCGAAGACCCCCGCGCTCGACATCTAAGGGACCGCTCTCGAGAACTGAGTGAGAAGGTCGGTCAGCCCCATTGGTTCCAAATTTTGACCTATGTAGAAGACGAGGTCATGGTTCCTTATCGCTCTCGGGGAATCTTCGTCAATGTAGATTTCTTCGCCGGGTCCATTTACTACCTCTTGGGCATACCCGACGACCTTTTCATTTCCATCTTTGCTTTGGGCCGGATTCCAGGTTGGACGCTGCAGTGCGCAGAGCAATTTGAAAATAACATGCTGATTCGACCACTGATGGAATACACGGGTGAGATGGACTTGGAGTACACACCCATCTCCCAGCGTTCCTAAAAACAGGTCACGAAATTGGGTGTACCGAGGGGGCCGCAAGGCCCCCTTATTTTTTAATCTAGCACACCGCCGAGCTGGACATTGACCGTAGAAGCAGAGATTCGCCGCCGAATTGGCCAGCATGGGGCAATTACCTTTGCCGAGTTCATGGAGCTGGCGTTGTTTTGGCCCGACGGTGGATATTACGTGACCAACGACCCCACTGGCGCGGAGGGTGACTTTTATACAAGCCCTCAAGTTCATCCGGTGTTCGGAGCGCTACTGGCGGTGCAACTGTTCCAGATGTGGCGGTTGTTGGGGCAGCCCGACCTGTTCCCAGTGGTGGAGTTGGGGGCGGGAAACGGGCTGTTGTGCCGCGACATTATGGCCGCAGCCGCAGGATTGCCACCGCCATTTTCTCATTGCTTGACGTATGTTTGCTTGGACCGTCGCCGGGCCATAGGCCTGGAAAGCACGCTTAACGGCGACGGTACTGGTGCCAGCATTCCGTCACTTTCCAGCGCCTCCAGCCTGGCGGCCACCGGAATACCATTTCGACGTTTGGTAGGATGCTTCATTTCCAACGAATACTTCGACGCCTTCCCAGTGCACCAGGTGAAAATGGTGGACGGTCAGCTTTTAGAAATCTACGTGAACCTAGAAGACGGTGAGTTGGTCACGCAAACCGGAGAGCTTTCCGACCCGGCGCTGGCGGCAAGATTTGACGACCTGGCCTTGGTCTTGAAAGATGGCCAAACTGCTGAAGTGAACCTTGGATTAACAAACTGGGCCCAAGAGGTGGGCCAGGCCTTGGAAGCAGGTTTCATATTGACCGTGGACTACGGTGACCCGGCGCCTGAGCTGTACTCTCCAGACAGAAGGCTGCGTGGCACCCTGACCACGTTCCACAACCATGTACAAATTGACGCACCATTGCGTCACATCGGGCGCCAAGACATAACCGCTCAAGTGGATTTCACGTCATTGGTCAATGCTGGCCGGGAATGGGGCGTCGAACCCTTGGGGTTTGCCTCTCAGGCCCAGTTTTTGGGACGGTTGGGTCTGCGCGTAATGCAGCAGAAGTCGCGGCGTCTGGACTTGCCCCAAAACGCCGCTCAAGCCAACCGGGCGGGTATGCTGGACCTGGCCCGGCCCGGAGGACTAGGAGATTTCAAGGTTCTGGTTCAAGGCAAGGCCCTGGGCCAGCCGCAGCTTTGGGGGTTCAACGACCTGGATGAATCAGGTAGCGAGGCCCGGGAATTGCCTGATGCGCTGGTTAAGAATATGCCGATTCCTCTTTTGACCAGCCAGCATCTGTCTTTGCTTCAGGGCCGGTATCCAGGTGGGGAAATCGATTTTGAGTTAGACAGTCTTTTTGGCAACCAGGAGCCTAGTTGACCTTTTGGGGGGCTGGCCAAGAGGTCCTGCCAGCTATAGCACAGTTAACCGGAGGACATTGGCGGAAATGGGCTTCATGCTTTCCACGATGAAAGATATGTTATAGGCAATCATCGGATTGATGCCTTAGACTAAGGCTGAAGGGCTCTTATAAAACCTCTAGTCCCAGTTTTTGAGCATTTCCCTTCAACTTCTCCATTTCTTCAAGTGCATCTATAGCTGCCCCTATAGGTATATGCGGTTTCAATTCAGTGATTTCTCGAGCTAATTCCCCAGTTTCCCAACTGGGATGCTCTAATGAAACGTACAGAGATGTAGCGAGTTTTTCCAAATAATTTACGTTACTTTTGGCGAGTGACCCCACGATGTAATTTATCAAGGCTTGGTGTTTTTTTACAGGCTCTCCGTACTTTCTGATGAATGATGGTGCCCCTGGCCCAAGGCAAAATGAGGGTCCATAAGGAGACCGCGGTTCTACGTCCAGAACCAAGTTAGCTCGCATCTGACCAATTTCGTCATGAAGGTCAAACGAATATGGACCATGTTTTTATAGAACATAGTCATATGAAGATGGGACTCCAAACATCTCTCGTAAGATGTACAAAGATTTTTGAATATGTGTTTCTCCTGCCCACCCATCTTCCGATCTCATATCATTTACAATTTGAGCGACAAAGGCTTGTCTTTCAAAAATGCTTAATGTCTCCACTTTCCCCTCACTCTTAACTACTTGCCAGTATTTCGTTTCGACTCAAGTTGATCCATTTCATTGCTTCGACACGAAGTGTAGGCTCAACAAATACAAAGTCAATAGAAATCTTATTTAAGATATCAGAGATTGCCCAAGAGGAAACTATGCGTTTGTCAGCTTCTTCGACTGGGAAATCGAACACTCCGCCTCCAGGAATGTAATTATCTGATTTAACATTATCCTCGCCATATTTCTTAATGAGCGCTGTACTAATCGCTAACCCTGGCGATGGGTTAATCTGCAAATCAATAGGATTTCGAGAATATACTGACTTAAAATGCTGACGCTCGATTATTCTCTTTGCCGATTCATGACCGTCAATATTTGTACCCTGTCGAGCATCCGCCAACATAGCCGCTAGCACTTCTATATCGGAAATTTCTAAAAACTCGGAGACGGAAGGCGGAAACATCCCATTTGGTAACCACGCCCTCAAGAAATCCTTTAGGTGCAGATCATACGCGCGACGAACCGGATGTAAATAAATCTGAGAGAACATAGAATACTGCGCTAGCAATAGAGATTCTGCGGAGTGAAGGCCTCCCTTTTCTACTCCCAACATTGGTTCTTGGGATTCTTGATCTCTAGGTAGGATTCGTAACGTTTGTACTAATCGATTGTGGTCAAACTTGCCATACTGAACCCCAGCATGTAAAGAGTCCCGAAGTAAGTAATCCATTCGATCAACGCCGAATGCGTTGCCAACGATTATTTCGGAAAGGATGGCCTCCCAGTTAGTAAATTTGACTTCCGGTAATTTCCCAGGACCAACAGCAAGTTTGACGATATCCTCAGGACGTAATGGAGGTGTGACTGCTTCCCAATGCTCCCTCATTTCCTTACTGCGATTTAATTCGACAGTTAAATTTTCATGGGTCCAGCCGCCGGGGAGTAATTCTGTTTCAGCAGCATGGGAGAATGGAAGATGACCTATGTCATGGCAGAGCGCGGCCATTCTCAATACTCTGCGCCAATAACTCCGTTTGTCGATTTCCGAGACTTCAGGAATCAATTCCCGAATAGCGGGATGAACGAAGTCCGTACGGGTACACTCGGCTAGCTAGATCCATTACGCCAAGAGCATGCTCAAATCTCTTGTGAGTTGCTCCTGGATACAACAGGTATGTTAATGCGAGTTGGTGAACGTTTCTTAGGCGCTGGACTGGTTTTGAATCGAGGACGTTCCGTTCGTCTGAATCTAGCTCAATGAAGACATGTATAGGGTCCCGAATTTCATGATAAATTTTTTGATGTCGTTCATTTATCTTACCGCATGTCTTACCGAAATTCACCACTTGGAAATTCCCGGAAGGTGGCTTAAATACTGCGAGTTCGGTTTCACCTAATTGCTTGCTGGCGCAAGAATGCTAGCGTCTGATCCCTATCCATCCTGCTCATCGGACTCCTCTTCGCCGGTTGAGTTCGACTCAGGCTCCGAGGCAGGGGCGTCGTCTCCGTTCCTGACCGGAGGAGTGGCACCGTAGCGCGGCTGGCAACGAACCGCTGTGGTTAAAAACCCGCTGTGGGCCACCATCCGGTGGTCTGGCCGCACGCTACGCTGAGTCACATGCCAGGAACGTAGCAGGGTTTCCACCGATTCGATCATCTGAAATCGGGTGTCCCGCTCCAGTTCCAGAACAAATTGCTGTACCTGAATGATCGTCGGCACAAAGCTAAGGATTATGCCCCCCATGACCAGCGCATCGCCGATGGTTTCAACCGCTTGCCAGGGTTCGGGAACGTCCAAGACGATACGGTCCACTTGCCGCTCGTTTATGCCCTGATAAATATCTCCAATATAAACCGTATGGTTTGAATGGTCCGGGTGGAATTTTTCGATGTTCCGGATGGCCTTGGCTACAAGTGTCTCATCAATTTCGTAGGTTATGACCCGGCCCTCTGGCCCTACGGCCCGGAGTAGCGCCGAGGTCAAGGCACCGGAGCCCAGCCCGCCTTCGATCACTGTTGCGCCTGGATACAGATCGGCAAAGTTGATAATATTGCCCAAGTCCTTGGGGTAGATGATTTGCGGGCCACGGGGCATTTTTCGCACAAAGTCGCCCAGTGTAGGACGCACCGCCAACACCGTATGCCCTTTGTCGGTGCGGTACCAGCCGCCAACGGAGTGTTCTATGAGCAGGTCGTGGGGCAGTCTTCCCAGATGGCTATGAAAAGTCTCACCGCCAACCAGGGTTACCAGGTATTGACGCTCCTTGCGGTCCACGATCAGCGCCGAGTCCCCGTCTTGAAAGCAATTTATGTCGCCATTCCCTTTGGTGATAACTGACTCCATCCGTGCCTTTATTCAGGCAATAACTCAGGTTTTAACTCAGGCTTTGACCGAATCGGGCTTACTGCCCTCCAAGTATTCGGTCTGGCCGTTGGAATAGAGGTCCAGTGTGGGGAAAAACACCATTAACTGGGCATTGCCTTCGCCGACAACCTTGAAAGCGTGCTCGCATCCTGGCGGGATTACCAGCGTATGGTCTTTTTCCACCATGTGGGTCACGCAATCGACCCGCACTTCAAGGGTTCCATCAAGTATTACAATTAACTCGTCCACTGTATGGGTATGGAGCGGAGCACCCGTTCCCGGCTCGGCGGTGTTGATACTAAAAGTGCTGGTAACTCCCTGCTCCCGTCCGGCGATGTCCCATTTTCTATATCCGGGCCTCCTAAGGAACCTCCTGTGCCTCCTTGTGGTTTACGATTGGCATGGCGAGCCTCCTAGTTTGGCAAATTGACTAGGCGATTTTAGATGCTACTCAGTCGATTCCAATGACGGCCATTCTACGCTCTTTCGAAGAGATTAGTAGCTAGATCAATGGATCGGAGGTTTAAGATTGATGCTGTCCACCTTGCATTCTCGGCAAATAAGCGTTTACCCAACGAGTCAGGCATGAAACGAGCCAGGGTTACACCTTTTGCCTGGCCGGTCCGTTGGTCTAAAGTGAGGGTAATATGAGAGAGCGTCTCTACACATTGGAAGAAGCCAACACAACATTGCCTTGGCTGGAAGAAATGCTGACCCGCATGGTGCCGCTAAGGGAGCAGCTTGAAGCGCAGCAAAAAGAGCTGATGTCTTTGATGCAGCACCGCAGTGGCAACGGTGCGGTCAGCCATGATCGGGAAATCGAAGAAAGCGAAAGAAAGCAAGACGAACTGGCCGGTCAATTGAGGCGAGACCTTCAGGAAATAACGGACAGAGGGATTGTTATCCGAGACATAGTCCGGGGATTGGTGGACTTTCCCTCGGACCGTGACGGACAGACCATCTTCCTGTGCTGGCTGCGGGGCGAGGCCCGGATCGATTATTGGCACGGCACCAACGAGGGTTTTGCTTCCCGGAAACCCCTATAAGGTTTTGAGCAGCGTCCGTTCTTGACCAATGGTTGCGGTTGGACGCGAGTTGCAGCAAGGTTGTGGCAGACTAATCATTCTGTATTTTATACTAAAAGCCAGTTTAGTATAGTTACCTATCGTCGAATTCAAGTTAAGTATAATTACTCTGGACCGAATTTGATGGTTAATTTGACTCTCGGAATTCAGCCCGGACAACTAAATATGTATGCAAGCCTAACAAGTTGACACATCAAGAGTTTGCTGAAGTGATTGCCCTCGGCTACGAGACCCGCGGTACTGAATTCAAAGGGCCGGGAGCTTCATCTGACACCGGGTTTATGGCGATTGTCATCAGGGCTGTGCTAGGCATGAGCAATCGAAGGGATGGCGGTAAGATTATCGTAGGGGTGGCTGAGGTTGGCGGAACGCTTAACCCGGTAGGGCTTAATGAATCGGATTTAGCTAGCTAGAAGTATGATGATGTGGCGGCTCGTATCTCGGCATATGCAGACCCTAGCGCTAGTTTCGACCTAGAAGTTAAGATCTACGAAAATAAGTCATTCGTTATATCGAAGAGTTTACTGATATTCCGGTCTTGTGCCGAAGGGACTACCAAGGCGTTCTGAGAACCGGGGCTTGCTATGTACGGTCCAGACGCAAACCGGAAACCTCCGAGATACCAACGCAAGAAGATATGCGGGATCTGCTAGAATTAGCTACCGACAAGGGTGTGACCCGCTTTCTTGATCGGGCGCGAAGGGTTGGGCTGATCGTGTTCCCAACCGTGACCCCCTCTCCCACTGATCAGGAACTTTTGGACCAGCAACTGGATGATCTGTAATGAGCGAACTGCTAGAAATAATTCGTTCGCGTGGCTACTGGAGAGTGGTCATTCGCCCGGGTAGCTTTGTTGAGAGGCGAGTCTCAAATATCTCTGCCCTTTATCCTCTCCTCCAGAATATCTCAGTCCAATTTCGTGGTTGGGACTTCCCGCACCTAGACACGCGCAACGAGCCCCATATTGATTCAGACTGGGTAGGCCAGGAAACAGATTGGTCCTACTATCGAGAGTTGTGGCGCTTTTATCAGAGCGGACAATTCGTCCACATATCTGCGCTTGCTGAGGATTGGATCGGTGGATCTTCGGATCCCGCTGCCCCCCAAATTTGGAAACCAGGTAATTCCTTGAGTGTTGAGAGAACGGTATTTAGGTTTACCGAAACATTCGAACTCGCTTCTAGGTTGGCCCTCACGGAAGCCGGTGATGAACAGATGCACGTTGAAATCTTGGTTAACGGCCTTGGCGGTCGTGATCTCCGCGTTGACTCAGAGAAAAGAGTCCCCTTCTCTCTCGGTAAAAAGGCATCAATCAAAGAAATGCCATTCAAAGTTGATCTTTCGCGAACTCAACTAGTAACAGAGCCGCGTGATCTCGCCCTTAAGCCAGCACTCGAACTGTTTCGACGCTTCGGTTGGGACCCTAGCCTGGAAATACTGCGCGATATACAGGGCGAACTGTTCCGCCAAGGGTCGCACATAGTGGACCGCTAAATAAACCGTGCCTGCTGCCTGGCTGAGGCGGCATGGTCGATGTAAACGGTAATTACCTCGCTGAAAAATTCAAAGGCCTCGACTCCCTGCTCCCGCTGACCCACGCCCGACGATTTTAGGCCGCCGAAGGGTAGGTGTACCTCGCCGCCCAGCGTCGGGGCGTTTACGTGGACCATGCCTGCGTCCACCGTGTTGATGTACTGGAAGGCTTGGGTTAGGTCTTTTGTGTAGATGGACGAAGAAAGCCCGAATTTGACGTTGTTGGAAATTTGAATCGCGTCTTCAAGCCCCTTGGCTTTGAACACAGTTAGCACCGGACCAAAAATTTCTTCTTGGGCGATGCGCATATTCTGGTCCACTCCAGCGAAAATGGTGGGCTCAATGTAGGAGCCCTCGTCGAAAATGCCGCCACTGGGGCTACGGCCGCCCAAAATCAAATCAGCGCCCTCTTCGGTGCCGATACCTATGTATTCCATCACGGTGTCGTACTGGTTTTTACTGGAGAGAGGGGAAATGTCAACATCCGCATCCAGGCCGTTGCCCAACTTTAGCTTGCTGGTCCGGTCAATCAACTGCTCCATAAACTCGTCGTATATGGCCTCTTCGACTATCACCCTGCTGGTGGCGGTGCAGCGCTGCCCGGTGGAACCGAAGGCCCCTTGGACGATACCTCCCAAGGCTTTGTCCAAGTCGGCGTCGGCAAGCAGGATCACAGCGTTCTTCCCGCCCATCTCCGCCTGCACCTTCTTCAGCGAACGAGCGGCCTGAGCGTATAGGTCGGTGCCGACCTCGGTGGAGCCGGTAAAGGAGATGGCGTTAACCAGCGGACTGTCCACCAGAGCATTGTCCACTACGGAGCCGGGTCCGGTTATCAAGTTCAAGACTCCGGGTGGCAGCCCGGCTTCCTCGAAAATCTCCACCAGTTTCACTGCGCTAAAGGGCGTGCCCGAGGCTGGCTTGAATACCAAGGCGTTGCCGCAAATCAACGCCGGTGCAATTTTCCAAGCAGGAATGGCGATGGGAAAATTCCATGGGGTTATGATTGCTACTACACCCATGGGGCGGCGCACGGTATAGGCAACGGTGTTGGGCAGCTCCGAAGGAGTGGTATAGCCAAACATTCGCCGACCCTCGCCAGCGGCGTACTCGATAATGTTCATGGCCCTTTTGACCTCGCCTAGGGCGTCGGCCAAAGGTTTGCCTTCTTCAATGGTGATGGTTCGGGCGAGTTCGTCGGTACGCTGCCGCATGATTTCCAGCGCTCGGAACAGTATGGAGGCTCTTGCCGGCGCAGGGGTTTCCGCCCACCCAGCCAGGGCACCTTTTGCCGCTTCGACAGCCCGCAGTGCGTCCGAGGCACCGGAGGTCTGGAATTCCCCAATGACCGAGGAGTTACTGGCGGGATTGGTGATTGGATAGGTCTTTCCAGAGTCGGAGTCGGTCCAAGCGCCGCCAATATAATTCTTATAGGTGGTGATTCCCGTGGCCGTCATGATCTCTCTCCTTTGGCTTTGGTCATGTTTGATTGGTCATTCTGGAGTCGGTTCTGGTAGCAAGGCTAGGCCCGGTTCAGGTGAGATTGGCCGGGAACTTGGGTCAGGCCAGAAACTCAATACCCGCGCCGATTATCTCGATCTGCATGGAGCGAACGTCGGGCGAAGAGTCTGCGAAGGAGACTCCCAAGGTAATATTTATGCCCTGGCCCGCTTCTGGATTACCGGGGACGTCGAATCGTGCTTCCAAGTGGTCGCCCTGTAAACCCAGGCCGGTGTGCTCCGCAATACGCTTCTCACCATCGTAGACAATGACCTCATGGACCGTGGCCCGGTCGCGAGTGCGGAAGCTGACCAAGCCAGCGCCGACCCGCATGGGAGATCCATCGACCACGGTGGGCGTGGGCACTGGCAGGTGCACCCAGGTGTTTTGGCCGGTGGCGCCTTCAATTCTGACGAAGGGCCCGGTGTGTCTCACCGAGGTTACACGGTCTGGGTACTCGATCTGCATGCTGGAACCATGGACCCAGGAAGTAAATTTTCGGTCTGGCATTTTCTCGCTCCCTTCAAAAGAATTCCGCAGATGACTTGCTTTCGTCGAATCAGATCGATTACATCGGAATATAAACTGGCTCAGTGCTTGCGCCTTTACTGGCGGGATATCGATAACCGGCTCGGATAATTTGCCCGGATCTCGCTGGATTCCGGATTGCTGGATTCCGGATTAATGAATACTGGGCCTCGCTGATGGTTTGCGGATGATTATAGCCGGTGGGTAATGCGCAGTACAGAGCCGCTAATCCGGTCACGACCTAATGCTTAGGCACAGGCGCTACCGACTGGTTTTTCCAATACTGTTACAAGGTCGTAGATCACTCAATTGGAATAAAGATTGGCCGCAACCCGGTTGAACTCAATATTTTGGCTGGCTAAAATAATCATAGGTCAAAAATTAGGAAAGCGTTCTGTTTAGTGGTGGTGCTGCGAGAGCTATGAGCAAGATTCTCGTTATCGATGATGGGGCTAGTATCCGGAATGTGGTGGGCGTTCTTTTGCGCCAAGCCGGACATGATGTAATCGACGCTGAATACGGTCTGAGCGGTATTGCGATGGCCCAAACGGAGAGCCCAGACTTGATTCTGCTGGACCTTATGATGCCCGTGCTGGACGGGTTTGGGGTGTTAAGGCGGTTGCGGGAAGACCCCATTGCCAGAAGGATTCCAGTCATCATGCTCACCGCCAAAATCGACGCAGCCTCCGAACGGATTTGCATGGATCTGGGTGCCGTAGATTACATTAAGAAGCCTTGGGGGCCCCAAGAGATTGAAGAAAGGGCTGCGATGGCTTTGGGGTACCCGGAGTTGGTCAAGCGGCAAGCCGCTGCTCGGAATGAACCAACCGCAGAAAAAGAAAAGGGCGCTAGCCCTCGGCGGGAAATTATTCTCGAGCAGCCTCATGATATCTCATACGAAGAGCCGCACGATCAGACTTACGAAGAGACCTACAACCAGCCGTATGAGCGCTCGGCTGAAAGGTTCAAGACCAAAGCGTTCCGGGCAAGCGCCTTCGAGGTGGATAACCCGCACTTGGCTTGACGAGAACCCTCAGTCTGACGTGACGTTTCCCCTCAGCCTACGACCAGCATTTCATCCGTATTAAAGCGAGCGGATAGCAACCTGGGGCCTTCCTGAGTAACCAGCACCATGTCCTGGAGATGCCAGTATCCAACGTGGGGTTCCAGAGCCAGCACCATTCCTTCTTCCAGTTCGTAATTACAACTGCCAACCAGATAAGGCGCTTGCTGGTGCCACCAAGCTCCCACCGAGTGTCCGGCCAGGGCGACCCGGCCTTCGTAGCCATGCTCCCGGAACTTGGCGGTGGCAAATTCGTGAATTGCACTACCCTTAACGCCGATGCGGCACTGGTCGATGGTGCTGCGGTAAATGTCCCGCATATTCTGATAGATACGCCTTTGCTCGTCGGTCGGCTGTCCCACCACCACCGTCCTTGATTGATGGCCGGGGTAACCCAAGTGGTAGGAAACGTAGTCGTTGCGAATAATATCGCCCTTCGGGAACTCCATGTCCCCTTCTCCGCCGTAAGCCACCGTGTTCCTGCTGGAATTCAGGATGCCGTGGACCCACTCGGCCCCCCGCCGTATGCAGCTTTGCACAATCCGGCTGTGGACTTCCCGCTCGGTGTCACCCTCCCGAACTTGAGGGAACACCTCAAGGTAGGCTTCGTCCAAGATGTCCGCAGCCTTGATCAGCAGCGCAACCTCCCTGTCCGTCTTGATCCAGCGGACACGGTCCATAAGTTCGGTGCAATCGAACATGTTTATTCCCGGCAACAATTCCTGAACCTCCTCCCACCGCTGGGCTGACGGGCCAGAGTCCCAGGGAATGCGAAACCAGCCAGGTAGGTAAAATTTTTGCCCGAACGCAAAACCAAGGCGGAGCAACCCGCTTGGTCCATAAAATCATTCAGGCGGTCAATATTCGCTATGGAGGTTCTGGTTTCGTTCTTAGGCATCGATCCCCCTGTAGAGACGGGTCCATACTTGAGTCGGTCAAGCAAAGTCCCCAAAATTCCAGACCTTCCCAGTGGAATTCTACGTTCGACTGACCGGCGTGACAAGACCGTTGTCTTGCTCGTTGCAAACCGGTGCTAGCAGGTTCTAAATCGCAGATCAATTTCTGTGTTGATGCCGGTGCATACGACTCTCAATTTCAAGTTTGTCGGGAATGTTCTACAGTGCCTGGCTCGGCTTTGCAACGATATCTGTAAGCGTCCTTTGCCCTGTGATATACTCCAAAACGAATCCGGTCGGGCTGTTTGTCCAGGCGGTTTCGAAGGTAATTAAAACCGGTTATTAGAAATTCGTAAATGGATTGGTAATCAGGCAAAAGGGGATGTGAGCATGGCGGGTCAGATCACCCGGGTAGATGGAGGGACCGTAACGACCCCCCGGGGCTTTCAAGCCGGGGCCACTTATGCTGGGCTGAAGACCTTTGCCGAGGATAAGCTGGACTTGGGCTTGATAATTTCCGAGGCGGCTTGCTCGGCCGCAGGCGTCTACACCCAGAGCAGCATAAAGTCCCCCTCGGTAACGGTGACCCAAGAGAATGTTAAAGCGGGTGCGGTGCGAGCTGTGGTGGTAAATGCTGGCATCGCCAATTGCAGCGTGGGAATTCAAGGCTATACAGACGCCAAGGAAATGACCGCATTAGCCGCCAAGAAACTAGGCCTGAGTTCCAACGAAGTGGCCGTTTGTAGTACGGGAGTCATCGGCGTCGAGTTGCCAATGTCCTTAATTAGGGACGGCCTGGAGAACATCAAACTCGCTGATGAAGGGGGCCATGAATTGGCCCGGGCCATGATGACCACCGACACTCGTCCCAAAGAAGTAGCGGTAAGCTTTGAGTTGGATGGACGAAGCGTGCAAATGGGCGGCGTGACCAAGGGGTCGGGCATGATTCACCCGAACATGGCTACCATGCTTTCGTTTGTTACTACCGATGCGGCCGTCGAAAAGGATTTTTTGGATGCTACCCTGCGGGAAGTAGCGGATTCCTCGTTTAATATGATGACGGTGGATGGAGACACCAGCACCAACGACACGCTATTGGTTCTGGCAAATGGCCTTGCGGAAAACCGGCCCATCAACGCCAATTCTCCGGACGCTGCTGTCTTTAAGCAAGCTCTGATAGAAGTGTGCGTGCATCTGGCCCGGGAAATGGCTCGGGACGGAGAGGGCGCGACCAAGCTGATAACGGTGGACGTTTTGGGCGCTGCGGATGTTTCGGACGCTCGAAAAGCCGCCCGGACCATTGCTTCTTCCAACCTGATCAAATCCGCCGTTCATGGCTCAGATCCCAACTGGGGCAGACTTATGATGGCCTTGGGACGGAGCGGAGCGGTAGTCGAGGAAGCCAAGGTTGACCTGTTTATCAATGGCGTCTGCATTATGGAGGAAGGCAAACCGGTCCCCTTCCACCGGGACGCTGTGGTGGCATTGATGCGTCAACCGGAGGTCACTTTCCGTGTTAATTTGAATTTGGGGAGCGCGGATGCAACCGCTTGGGGTTGTGACCTCACCGAAGAATACGTGATCATCAATAGTGCCTACACCACCTGACCCGGTATCTGGACCTAGTTGATTAGTAGCTCACACAGTAGCGCAGTCCCATTCTCTCTAATTTGTCATTACTTCCTCAACTACAGCCTGGTTTCGAAAATACGCATTAGAAGCGTTCGTTCACCCTGAGCTTGTCGAAGGATCCTTTCTCGGGAGGATAGCTCGACAAGTTCAGGGCGAACGGTGTTGGCGATACTAGTTACACTGAGTTTCGCCATGGTAATTGCTCCTACTAGTTCCAGAGGATTACTGGTTACTCGCTGGCTTCAGTCTATGTCCTATTCGCTTGATAGTTTGTCAACAAACAATATGTCACCAAATAAGCTATTTTATCGGATTAACCTATTTGCCCACGGGGGCCCTGGGTGACTGGGGCGCCAATCGTTGTGAAAATCGGCGGCAGCACCCTGGGCAGCCACGACACCACCTTGAAAGACTTGGTGACGCTCCAGAACCAGGGTGCGAAGGTGGTCGTTGTCCACGGCGGCGGCAACGTGATTTCCCAATGGATGCAGCGCCAAGGGATACCACCCCGCTTTGTTGAAGGTCTGCGGGTCACTGATGCCGCAAGCCTTGAAATAGTTGTGGCCGTGCTTTCCGGTCTCATAAATAAAGAGCTTGTTTCGTCTTTACAGCAAATGGGTGGCCGCGCCATCGGAATCAGCGGCATTGACGGTGGACTGCTGGAAGGACGAATCGGCAATCCCGATCTGGGCTTTGTGGGCGAGATAAACCAGGTCAATGGTGAGCTTTTGCAGGTAATACTGGACGGCGGCTATATACCGATGATCGCGCCCTTGGCCAGGCACTGCGACGATGGGTCGGAGAATGCGGGCTCGCCTCTTAATGTTAACGGCGATACCGTCGCCGGGGAGTTGGCCCATGCGCTGCAAGCCGAGCGGCTGGTTTTTTTGACCGACGTTGAAGGAATTCTGGATGGCTCCAACCGGTTGATAAGCCGCCTAGACCGACGCCGAGCCAATGCGTTGTTCCAGTCGGGCGTCGTGCGCGGCGGTATGATACCCAAGCTCGCCGCTTGCTTGCGGGCGCTGGAACGTGCGCCGGTAGCCAATGTGATTGACGGGCGCCACCCCGAGGCGTTATTAGACTGCCTCCGCGGCGTTTCCACCGGCACAACAATTGTTGGGGGAAGGTGACGGCTGGACACCCTAGGAGCCGCTCCATGTCGACCCTGCCAAGCTTATCTGCCCCAAAAAAATTAAGGGTCCGATTTTTTGGGACCCTTACATTTCAGCTCTACGTACCAACTAACGGGTCACACGACGATCTGCCATGAGCTACGACCTGGCCAACGACGCCGACAACCTTGCGGGCCCAAGGCTACCGGGTATTTCACCCAACAACCTGCGGCGCGCCAAGAAAGTGGCCCTTGGCCTGACCGCACTCGTGGTGGTAGTGCTTGTGTTGTGGTGGGTGCGGGGCGCTTACACTGATTGGTTGTGGTTTGACCGGTTGGGCTTGGGCTCGGTTTTCATCAAAATATTTTTCCTGAAAACCTGGCTGTTTATCGGCGGAACCCTCGTCGCTGGCGCAACCCTGTGCCTAAATCTCTTCGTGAGCGTCCGGTACTCCCAAGGGCCAACCACCCGCAACCTTGGGGCGGACACCTCTAGGTTGATACGAGCCTCGATATTCGGCGTGGCCGGGCTTGCGGTCTTGATCGGCAGCCCAATATTCGGGGCGGTGGCAGCAGGACGTTGGGAAACTTTCCTGCTGTACTTCAACAAGGTGTCCTTCGGCGTGACCGACCCTCAGTTTGGCCTGGATGTTTCTTTCTACGTCGTGACCTTGCGCATGCTCCACTTCATTCAGGGATGGTTCATGGGCTTGTTCATCGCCTCGATCGTGGCCTCCCTGTTCCTGTATGCGGCGGTGTACGCCCTGAGGGGCGTCAAACTGGTGGTGGCTCCCCGGATGCTAAAACACGTGGCAATATTGGGCGCATTGCTGATGGTTAGCATTGCCTTGGGTCATGTGCTGGACGTGTACGAGTTGGTATTCTCGAGCAACGGCGCAGTGTTCGGGGCGACCTACGCCGACATTCACGCTCGCATCCCCGCCCTCTGGCTGATGACGGCGATAGCGGCAGTGGCCGCCTTCGGATTCGTTATCAGCAACTACTATGGCGGTCTGCGTTTAATGGCAGGCGCTTTTAGCCTCTGGTTGATCGTGGTCGTGTTGGCCAACTTCGTTTACCCAGGCCTGTTTCAGAGGTTCCAGGTGGAGCCGGACGAATTCACTCGAGAGGCACCGTACATCGAACGCAACTTGGAAGGCACCCGTACCGCTTACGGACTGGATAATTTTAACGAAATTGAGTTCCAAGCCAAATCGGAGTTGGACCCGAAAGTACTGGCTGAAGACCGTCCCACGTTGGATAGCCTGCGATTGTGGGATCTTCAACCCTTGCTGGACGCTTACAACCAGCTCCAATTCATAGGGCTTTACTACAACTTCCCCAATATGGATTCCGACCGCTACCTAATCGACGGAGAGTTGCGTCAAGTGCTTCTAGCCGCCCGGGAGATAGACTCGGGCAACCTACCCGCCGACGCTCAAAATTGGGTAAATCGCAAGCTGCAATACACCCATGGCTACGGAGTCGCCATGAGCCCGGCCATGGGTTTGAGCCCAGGGGAGGGGCGTCCCGAATATTTGCTGCAAGACATCCCAATTAAGGGCGACATCCTTTTGAATCGCCCGGAAATTTACTATGGCGAAACCCCTGCCAGCTTTGCCATCGTAAATACCGCCATGCGGGAAGTGGACCCGGAGGCTGAATATCAAAATTATCAAGGCGAAGGCGGCGTCCCTCTAAACTCATCATGGCGGCGTTTCCTCTATGCCTGGCAGTTCGGCGATATTAATATCTTCTTGAGCGACCAAGTTTCTGCCGAAAGTAAAATCCTGTATCACCGCCGGATCGCAGACCGCGTCGGGACCATCGCGCCCTTTTTGAGGTTAGACCCGGACCCATACCCGGTCTTGGGCGAGGAAGGCAAGGTGTGGTGGCTACAAGACGCCTACACAACAACCGATCGCTATCCCTACTCGACCAGGCTCGGTTTAACCAGCCCCAGCTTAGCCGGAGACCACGGCCCGCTCAGCTACATCCACAACAGTGTCAAAGTGGTCATAGACGCCTATAATGGTGGTGTTCAATACTATGTGATGGAACCCGACGAACCGTTGATCAAGATGTACCGCCGGGCCTTCCCGGATCTTTTTCAAGACCTGGAGGAAATGCCCTCGGATTTAAGGGGCCATCTGAGATACCCTTTGCTCCAGTTTTCCGCCCAGTCCCAGGTGGATTTGCGTTACCATGTCACCGACTCGTTGGTTTTCTTCAACCAGGCCGAACAGTGGGGGATACCGCTGGAAACCCGGTTTGGAAAACGGGGAGTCCAGGTGACACCAGCTTATCTGCTTCTGAAGCTTCCGGGGGAAAAGACGGAAGAATTCGTGCTCACATTGCCCTTTACCCTTGCGGCGCAAAAGAAGAATCTAGTAGGATGACTTGCGGCCCGTAGCGATGGAGACAATTACGGGCAGATGCTGAGTTTCCAAATGCCCGGCAATCCCCAAGTCGATGGGCCCAGCCAGGTTGAAGCAAGGATTGAAAACGACCAGAGCATTTCCCAGCAGTTCACTCTATGGGAAGGCTCTGGCTCCCGGATTGTTCGTGGCCAACTGCTGGTAATACCGGTGGCGGATACGATAATCTATGTTGAGCCGTTGTACCTGCAATCCGAGGTGCTGGCGTTTCCCGAGTTAAAAAAGGTAATATTGGCCGACGCTGGCAACGTCGTAATGGCCGATAGCATGCAAGAGGGATTAACCAAGTTATGGGGGGCCAGCCCAGTCAAGGAGCCCACATCGGACCGGGAAGCGGAAAATCTAAGCCAGGGCGAAGACGGATTGATCCAAGGACTAAAAGAGCTAGAGCGTATGGACGATGCGGTTACCGGGTTGGGTGAGGCGCTAGACGATCTACGAGATGCTCTGGAAAGGCTAAGAGAAACTATCGGAGGTGCTTCACAATGACCAAAAGTAGCGATTGGATAGCAGTTGAAAACAGATATTATGCTCAGACGGTGCGCCGTCAACCCGTTGTCCTTGTCCGCGGAGAGGGCAGTCGGGTATGGGACGCCGACGGCAAGGAGTACATGGACTTTGTGGCGGGGTGGGCCGTAGATAATCTGGGCCACTGCCACCCGGCCGTGACTCAAGCCATCGTCGAGCAAGCCGGTACTCTATTGCAGACCTCGAACCAGTTTTACACCGTGCCTCAGCTTAACTTGGCCGAAATGCTAATCGAGAACAGCTGCATGGACCGGGTGTTTTTCGGCAATAGCGGTGCTGAGGCCAACGAAGGGGCCATAAAACTGGCCAAGCGCTACGGCAAGCTTCACCGGGACGGCGCATACGAGATAATCACAGCGCTCAATTCCTTCCACGGTCGCACCCTGGCCACGGTGGCCGCCACCGGCCAGCCCCACTACCAGGAAAACTTTACGCCCTTGCTGCCCGGTTTCGTCCATGTGGACTATAACGATGTGGAAGGCATCATGAACGCTACCAGCGACAAAACGACGGCGGTGATGCTGGAGCCGGTTCAGGGCGAGGGCGGCGTGAACATACCCGACGACGATTACCTGAAGCGGGTACGGGAATGGTGCGACCAGCAAGGTATATTGCTGATTCTAGACGAGGTTCAGACGGGAATTGGCCGTTTGGGCAGCCTATTTGGCTACCAGGAGTATGGGGTAGAGCCCGATGTTATGACCTTGGCCAAAGGGCTGGGATTCGGTGTTCCCATCGGTGCTTTCCTGTCCAAAGAGCACTGCATGGCTCTGGTGCCCGGCGACCACGGCTCCACCTTTGGCGGCAATCCCCTGGCGACGGCGGCAGCATACGCTGGCACCAAGTTCCTCCTGGAAAACGACATCTTGAGCCATGTAAAAGACATGGAGCGCCACTTGTCCAGCAAGCTGGACGAGCTAAAGTCCCGTGTTTCTTTTATCTCCGCAATTCGTATCAAGGGGCTTTTGGCGGCAGTGGAATTCGACAGCGACATCTCCGGCCAAGTCCTGACCCAAGCCAACGAGGCTGGAGTCCTGCTAAATGGGGTAAGGCCCAACGCCGTCCGTATTATGCCTGCCTTGAACATAACCGCGGCCGAGATCGACGAAGGCGTTGACCGTCTGGAGCAAGCGCTGGGCAAGATTTAGGCTTGGGCACCAGCTTGTCTCATAGTCGATGTCTACGGAAGAAAATAAGACGATAATTAAAAGATTCATAGATGAGGTCTTGAACAAGAAAAACGTGGATGCGGTGGGAGACTTCATGGCCGATGATATGGTTGACCACAATCCACCGCCGGGGGATAAGCCAGGTCTCGATGGTATGAAGGATATGATGCGCATGTTCTTCAACGCATTCCCGGACTTGGAAGTGCGAGTGGAAGACTTGATCGCCGAAGGGGATAAGGTGGTGATGCGAGCAACCACGACCGGCACCCACCAAGGTGACTTCATGGGCATACCGGCCACCGGCAAAAAGATTTCCTATGGGGAAATCCACGTGCTCCGAATGGCTGATGGGAAAATGGCCGAGCATTGGGGAGTCGAAGACCAGATGAGTATGATGCAGCAACTGGGGGGTATACCTTCTTAAAGCCGGTTAACCAGAATTCCTCTCCCGCGATTGAAAGGGAATGCGGCGCTTTGCCTCTGCTCTTCATAAGGCACCGCAACTGTGGCACATGGATCGAAAATTGGGGATTGTTAAGGAGATATGGCTGTGGCTCGTCAATTTTACGTCGTGGTCGAGAAAGACGAAGATGGTTTTTATGTGGGAGAGGTGCCGCACTTGAGGGCCTGCTACAGTCAGGGACGGACTCTGGATGAGCTTATGGAGAATATCAAAGAAGTGATCCAGCTTTGCCTTGTTGGCATCCATAAAATTGAGATATAGGCTGAATGGGCCGAATTCCAACCCTAATAGCGGTGGATGTAATTCGAGCACTTGGGAATCTGGGATTTCAAACTGTTAGGCAGCGAAGTAGCCATATCAGAATGAGACATCCGGATCAAAGGGATGGTCACGGTGCCCGTTCATGCTGGACAGGACATTGGACGAGGACTGCTTCGAAAAATTCTTCGTGACGCCGAGGTAACGACCCAGGAGTTTTTGGCCGCCATACAAGATAGGGGAGATCCGTCGCATGGGCCGCTTACCGAGTTTTATCCGATTACTTAATGTTAGTCTCCGACAAAAGGAGCTTCAAAGTCAAAATGGCAGACAATAAAATCCTTCTCGCTTACAGCGGCGGTCTGGACACATCGGTGGCTGTGCCCTGGCTGAAAGACAAGTACGGGGCCGAAATCGTTACCCTGACCATAGACCTGGGTATGGTGGATCTGGAATCCATCCGGCAGCGGGCCTTGGCCGTGGGAGCTTCCACGGCATTGACCGTGGACGGCAGACAGGACTTGGTGGAAGGCTTCCTGTTCCCCGCTCTAAAAGCGGGTGCGATTTACGAGGGCCAATATCCCTTGGCCACCGCTTTGGGGCGACCGCTTATCGCCCGCTATTTGGTGGAAGCTGCCCGCCGTGAAGGGGCCTATGCCATTGCCCACGGATGCACCGGCAAAGGCAATGACCAAGTCCGCTTGGAGGTTAGCATCGCCGCCTTGGCACCCGACCTAGAGGTGATCGCTCCGATAAGGGATTGGGGAATGAGCCGGGACGAGGAGATCGAGTACGCCGAAGCCCGGAACCTGCCCATTAAAGCCAGGGACAGCCGGTTTTCGACGGACGAAAATCTCTGGGGCCGCAGCGTTGAAGCCGGAGAGTTGGAAGATCCCTGGCAGGAACCCCCTGAAGAAGCTTATGCCTGGACCCAGTCAGTTGCTGCTACCCCGGATGACCCGGCGTATTTAGAGATCCACTTCGACAACGGTGTGCCGACCAAGGTCGACGGCGAAAGCATGTCGGGTATAGACCTGATCGATCACCTAAACACCCTGGCGGGGAACCACGGCGTTGGCCGGGTGGACCATGTAGAGAACCGGTTGGTGGGGATCAAATCCCGTGAGATTTACGAGTCTCCCGCAGCCACGGTGTTGCACGCCGCCCACCGGTCGTTGGAAACCCTGACTCTGAGCAAGGAGCAGGTCCGCACCAAAGAAAAACTGGCCCAAGAGTATGCGGAAATCGTGTACAACGGATTGTGGTTCACCGCTCATCGGCAAGACTTGGACGCCTACATAGCCAGCACCCAGCGCCACGTTACAGGCGATGTGCGGGTGCGCCTGCATAAAGGTTCTTGCGTGGTGGTGGGACGCACTGCCCCCGAGTCTTTATACCAGTACCACCTGGCTACCTATGACCGGAGCGACCAATTCGACCATAAGTCGGCAGAAGGGTTCATCCGCATTTATGGGCTGCCGGTGCGCACTCAGAACCAGGTGCAGGGAGACTGAGTTCCGGTAAATTGAGCCTTAAAAGTTGATCGGTTATCGGGAAATGCCATCCTCAAAACCTTTTGAGCAGTCTTCCAAACTAGGCCGTGTGGTTGATAGCTTGATGGCCTACGAGCCTGAAAAGATTATTCTCTTCGGCTCGGTGGCCCGTGGGGATGACGACGAATACAGCGACATCGACCTGATAATCGTGAAGGAGACAGAGACCCGGTTTATCCAACGGCAGGTGGATGCCACCATGCTGGTGCCCGGCGATATTTCGGTTGACATATTCGTCTACACGCCGAAAGAATTTCAGAAAATGATCGAAGATAATAGCCCTTTCATTGAACGGGTCCTTGCCGACGGAATTATTCTGTATGAAAACGCCCCTTGAAACGAGTAGACTTTGGTTGGCCCAAGCTGAGCATAGCCTCACTGCAACGCAGGCATTGCTAGAATTGGGATTTTGGGCCGAAGCGTGTTTTCATTCCGAACAGACGGCTCAATTGGGGCTAAAGGCGTTTTTGTTTTTCAAGGGAAGGCGGTACGTAAACATTCATTCGGTCCGGGCACTAGCCTTGGAGTGCGGCAAAGAAGATTCTGATTTTTTGTCCTTCGAAGATTACGGGTTGTTTTTGGACCGGTATTATCTGACAACCCGTTATCCCGACGCATTGCCTGCCCCGGCTATCCCCTTTCAGTCCTTCTCCGAGAAGGAAGCTCGGCAGGCCGTGGGCTATGCATCGGAAATCGTTGAATCGATCAAGAATAAGATTCCATCCGAATCCGCAGATCTCGAGACGTAGAGCACTTTTGCCGACCCACCGAAATCAGCATCAACCCTAGGCCACCCGGCGTTCCAATTGCCCACACCTGGAGGAAACATGACCGTCGCCAGCAGAATGATGGATCTGGGAACCGAGACCGCCTTTGAGGTATTGGCCAAGGCCCGAGCCCTGGAAGCCCAAGGCAGAGACATAATCCACATGGAAATCGGTGAACCCGACTTCGACACACCCGGCCATATCGTTGAAGCTGGGGTGCAAGCGCTCCGGGAAGGCTTTACCCATTATGGGCCCACGGCTGGATTGCCAGATCTTCGCCAGGCCATTGCCCGGAATAGCCGGGAAGTCAGGGGTATAGACACGGAGATGACCCAGGTGGTGGTCACTCCTGGCGCTAAACCCATAATGTTCTACGTTTTATTGGCCTTGGCCGAGCCCGGCGTGGAAGTTGTCTACCCTAATCCCGGGTTCCCCATATACGAGTCCATGATCAAGTTTGCTGGGGCAACCCCGGTGCCGATGGAGCTTCACGGCTCAACCGGCTACCACCCGGACCTTCATGATTTAGCCCGGAAGATTACTGACCGCACCAAGCTGATCATCATCAATTCGCCGGAGAACCCCTGCGGATCGGTGCTGAGCGAGGCAGAGTTGCGGACGATTGCCCAGTTGGTTTTGGAGCGGGATGATCTCTACGTCCTCTCCGACGAGATTTATAAGGACATCATCTACTCCGGCGAGCATCACAGCATAGCGTCGTTTCCCGGTATGGCAGAAAGAACCATCATTCTTGACGGATTTTCCAAAAGTTACGCCATGACCGGTTGGCGTCTAGGCTACGGCATAATGCCCGAAGAACTGGTGCCTCACATCACCAAGCTTGCGGTGAACAGCGTATCCTGTGCTGCCTCCTTCAGTCAGAGGGCGGCTATAGCGGCCCTAGAAGGCCCCAGAGACGAGGTTGAGGCCATGGTAGCGGAGTTTGGGCTGCGACGCCGCTTTATAACCGACGGTTTGCGCAAGATCCCCGGGATCACCTGCCCAGAGCCCGAAGGCGCATTTTACGCTTTCCCCAGCATTAAGGAGACGGGAATCAGCAGCGCCGAGTTTGAAGAACGCGCCATGAACGAGGCTGGAGTTGCTCTATTATCGGGGGCTGCTTTCGGGGAGTTTGGGGAAGGGTACGTACGCTTGTCGTACGCCAACTCCCAAGAGAACATTTTGAAAGCATTGGACCAACTGGATACTTTCGTACGGAGCATCAACAAGTAAACCATACCTGTCAAGCAAAACTTAAAACATAACCGTAAAACAGACCTGGATAGCCACAGGAGTGAAAATGGCCGAGTGTAAAGTTGTTCATGCCAACGAGTTGGAAGTAGAAATAAGCTCCGGAGCGATGACCCGATTGGCCGGTGTATCCGAAAGTTTGGTAGGCTCCACAGGGATTCACCTGGCCGTGGCTACGATACCACCCGGTTGCGCCTCCACTCCGCATTACCACGTCAACTGCGAATCGGCCATATACGTGAGCAAGGGAAAGGGCCGTTTTGTAATTGGCGACAACCTAGATAATCCACTGATCATAACCCAGGGAGACTTTATCTACGTTCCCGCCGAAGCTGTCCATCAGCCGGTGAACGATGGCGACGAACCTCTGGAGTTGATTGTCGCCCGAAACACCCCGGTGGAGATCGTGGTTGAGGTAACGCCCCAGAAGGCCCAAGCCTAGAATCGCAGGTCGGTGCCATTCTTGCCGAGGGAGGTTCGTGCGTTCATAGTGAGCCATACGGCTCGACAGGCCACCACGAATGGTTGGAGACTCCAAGACCGTTCGCCCTGAGCTTGTCGAAGGGTGTGCCGCGAAAGTATGCTTTGACAGGATCACCGCGGGGAGATTTGGGAAAAGCCCTGGTCTAGAGTCGACTGGTTTCTTGAGCCGATGATGCTGTTAGGCTATACTGGCGAGGCTCTCTGCGCTCGGGGACTAGAACATTGCGTTTTGAAGCAAGCCAACCGCAAATCTCGAGCCAACGCCCAAATTGATTCCCAAATAAACGGAGGAAGACAATGGACCTGGGATTAAGCGAAGTTCAGCAAATGTTGAAAAGCAGCGCTCAGGAGTTCTTGTCCCAGGAATGTCCTTTAACCCTGGTCCGCGAAATGGAAGACGATGCCCAGGGTTACACCGAGCAGCTATGGCGGCAGCTCGTAGCATTGGGCTGGACCGGCTTGGCTTTCCCGGAGCAATACGGGGGGACCGGCGGGAGCTTTCTTGACCTGGCTGTATTGTTGGAAGAAATGGGTCGTAACCTGGTGCCCGGCCCCTTCTTTGCCACTGTGGTACTGGGCGGCCTCAGCGTTTTGGATGCTGGTACTGACGCCCAAAAACAGGAAATCTTGACCGGCATATGCTCCGGAGACCTGAAGATGACCCTGGCCCTCACCGAACCTTCGGCTACTTATGAGGCCTGGGGGATTGAAACCACCGCTCAGCAGGAGGGCGATAACTTTGTCATAAATGGCACCAAGCTGTTTGTGGCAGACGCCCACGTGGCCGACATCATGATTGTGGCCGCACGGACGTCCCCAATTACCTCCGAGGGCGACCCTTCTCAAGGAATCACTCTTTTCCTGGTGCCGGGTAACAGTCAGGGACTTACCATCAATCCGCTGAGGACTATAAGCTCGGACCGCCAGTCTGAAGTCAGCTTTAGCGGTGTAAGCGTTCCGGCTGCTTCGGTGCTCGGGCAAGTGGGGTCGGGCTGGCCGGTAGTTCACCGGTCGTTGCAGCGGGCCATTGCTGGCAAATGCTTGGAAATGCTGGGCGGCGCCGATGCGGTACTGGAAATGACCCTGGAATACGTTAAGCAGCGGACCCAGTTTGGCCGGGCGATCGGCACCTTCCAGGCCGTGCAGCACCACTGCGCCAACATGGCCACTGACTTGGAAGGCTCCAGGAACATTATTTATCAGGCGGCATGGCAAATAGCTGAAGGCGGCGACCAAATGTCCGAGGGCGCCAGCGTCAGTGGGTCGGTTTCCATGGCCAAAGCCTGGATCAGCGGCGCTTATCACCGCATTTGCGAGTCGGCCCATCAATGCCACGGGGCCATCGGTTTCACCAAAGAGCATGACTTGCAACTCTTTACCCGCCGGGCCAAGGCTTTAGAGTTGACCTATGGTGACGCTAATTTTCACAAAGAATTCGCGCTTCAAAGTCTGGGTTAATTGCCCTATTCCAATGGTCTCCGGGACACCTAATTTCAGACAGGGCTGGTTGCTCCACCACTGGATTTTCCGAGCCACCGGTTGGTTGCGGGCACCGGTTTATTTTGGAGGCAAAAACGGTGACTACTAGTCAGTGTATTTTCTGCACCATTGCTAGGGACTCGGCCCATGATTCGCCGATTTACCGGGATGAGCAGGTTTTTGTAGTCAAAGACATAAACCCCAAGGCACCGGTACACCTGCTGATAATCCCCAACATGCACCTTGCATCGTTGGCTTACATCGGCCCTGGGCAGGTGCCCATCATGGGCCAAATGTACGTTGTGGCCGAGGAGATGGCCCGTCGTGAAGGCGTCACCCTGAGCGGCTACCGTCTGGCCTTAAATCAAGGCCAAGATTCAGGACAGGAAATCGAGCACCTGCACATGCACTTGCTGGGCGGTCGCAGCTTGGGAACTATGGGTTAGGCGGCATCTTTCCCAGAGCACTGTTTTATGCAAGGACAGCAAGAACTGCTAGGCCGCATCCAGCGTAGGGTTGACGCTCTGCCGCTGGGCCTTCGCGACCATATTTACCGGGTCCGGGACATCGCCAAACAACTGGCCCCAAGCCACGGTATCGACCCGGAAGTGGCCGCCTTGGGTATGCTGGCTCATGACGTAGCAAGGGCCATGACCGACGAGGAGCTGCTCGGCAAGGCAGGCGCATTGGGACTGCCCATAGGAACGGTGGAGAAGACAGTTCCCATACTCCTCCACGGCCCCGTCGGAGCTGAAATGCTTGCCAAAGAAGATGGTCTGGCCGACTCTTCAGTTCACCAAGCAGTGTATTGGCACACCACGGCCCATCCTGACTTGGACCCCTTGGGCAAACTGGTGTTTCTAGCGGACAAGCTGGACCCTCAAAAGATTGCGGCATATCCCTACCAGCCTTATCTGAAGCAACTGGCTATGGAAGACTTGGACAAAGCGGTTCTGGAGTTTCTCAGCCGGGAGACCGTGTCTTTGGTGTCTCGTGGATTGATGGTGCATCCGAAAGCTGTGGAGACGAGAAACCGTTTGCTGTCGTAGTAGCCGGCGTCGAGGATTGAAACGAGCAGGGCCTAGCGTCTCAGGGTTGCCTCCAAGGCCCGGTTTCCAGAACCCAATGGCGACCGCCGCCTAAATCTGGGGCCTAAACTTGGAATTGAAATCGTGAATGAAATTAATAACCCCAAAGTCCAAAATGACATCAAAGTACATAGTTGTTGGGGAATCAACTGGTTCGACTCATTAGTTGACTAGAACGATCAATTCGGACTAAGGTGGTTTCATGCGATTAAATATTACCGAGCGAGCTAAAGAGCACATTCAGAAAAAAGGCGGAAGGGCCACAGTTGACCTTATCTGCCTTTCCTCTTGAGCGGGCGAATCCGCAGAGGTATCGGTCGATACCAATATGGGCCGCAGGAACCTGAGTAATTATCAGGTCTTCAAGCAAGAGGGCGTAGAGTTCTTGGTGATGCCGGATTTAGCAAAACATACCCGAACAATTGATGTCGATCTTAAATCGTTTTTATTTTTGAAGAACCTCAGCGCAACTTTGGAGCTTTCTGACGGGCTGGTCTTGGGCCGACGCGGTGTAATGGCCTGAGCTGGGCCGCTTACTAAGGCTAGCCTCAACAAGGAAAAGATTTGGTCGCCTCACGTTTTATTAGGTGGCAAAATGAGCGCAGGCATACGCTGGACCCCCCAGAGGCAGGGCCCATCAACCTGACTGTGAGTGAAGCCGCCATTGCTCATATCAACAAGAGAGGCCAACAAGCCTTCGTCGACTTGAGTTGTCTGGACAAATGACTTGGTTCTCTGGCCGAGGTCACGGTCAGCACGTTTCAAGGCAGACGGGTAATCACGCGATATAAGTCGGTGACCTACGGCGAGACTGAAGTATTTGTATCGGTTGATGTGGCCAGATACCTTAAGAATCTCCACATATACCTGGATAAATTCCTGATGTTTCGGCTTCTCAAAGCCAAGGTGGTCTTGTCAAATGGGAGGGTGATGGGCGGAAACGTACCCAAAACCATTGGGACGATATCAAACCAGCCATGGGGGTGGCGTCCTCGGTAATCTGGCGAACACATCGCCCACAATGCCCCCGATAATATGACGAAAAGAAAGAGCCCCGGACTAGTTCCGGGGCTCTTTCTTGTTTGGATCCTCCTTCAGTGTTTCTTCGTATTTGCTTGGGGTTCAGTAGCCCATTGCCGGGTTTGCGGTGGCTGGTCCGTGCTTCTCCGCCGCTCGTTTTTCCTCGCCTTCGGTCACCCAGTGGAGAGCGAGAGCGCCCAAGGTCATGGTGGAGACTCCCATCACGATTACCACCGCACCGACGCCCATGGCTAGGTCGGCGACTCCGAAGCCCAAAACCGACATGTTCAACGCATTCCGGAGTGTCAATCCCGTGACGTAAGTAGCTCTATTCGGGTCGTCTCTTTCCATCTTGGAATAAAGGCCCCAGCGCTCGATGCTGTGCAACTTGATCACCTCAGCTTGCGCCTCTGCAGTTCGGGCATCCTCGACCAGTATCCCGGCGGGAACTCCGAACTTTATTGCGTCTGCGCTCGTGGTGACGTTTTCCTCAGCCAGGGCCTCTCTTATTGTGGCCTTGGCTTCAAACCCCATCACCACGAAGAAGACGCCGATGGCAAGGAACGTTAGCCCAATGGCTATTGCCCCGATCCATAAGTGGTTTCTTGCTGCCTTCATGTCACTCCTCCTCGTGGTGTTTTCTCCGCCCCTTCTCGGGAGCGGTGATTCTCTTCTTGTTTTCTGCCTTTCTTTTACCCTTCGATTCCATGATATTAGGGAGAGGTGAAACCACCGTGAAACGTCGGCAACTACCCGTGAACATTGTGTGAGGAAATTCACATATTCCATTTGCCGATGGGGGTTGAGAAATTTGAGAGGTGAACGCCAAGTATCTGGAGGAGGATTCTTCAAGAGGGGGCACCAAGCAGGGGCACCAAGGGCGTGGTGAAACAGTTTCAGGGATTCCGGGTACTTTTGGTGCCTGGCTGGTCAATATCTGGCTGGATGCAGATGTTAACACAACTCCTGGCAACGAGCGTTCTTCTTGGCCAACTAGGCCATTTGGCGCACTTCAGTTATGGCGCCACAGAACAGGAAAGCGGTACCGCTAAGCTTGCGTTACCGCTTTCTAGAATCGAGGCTGATATGTGTTCCTTTTGGCAGGCCTATTCCCTTGTTTTCTACCTTTTATGGGAGACTCCGGAATGGCTCCTGAACCCATTTTGGGTCAATTTGCAGGGATAAATAGCAGCAACCCGTACAATCCCCCCGCAAGTTGCCCAGGCTGCTTCGCCCCTTACGTGAATGTGTTGCTTTAGTCAGAGGACGGCAGCTTGCGGGGTTCTTGAATCTCCATTTCTGTCTCGCAGCAGTTGATCACTCCTTCACCCGTCTTGGTGCAAAGGACGCTGCTGCCGCACTCTGGGCAGGTATAACGCTTGCCTAGTTGGTTAGCCATTGATTATTTCCTCCAAAATGGGGACGGCTCCGGGTGGGCCCTGAGGCCGACGTGGATTAGATTACTTGATCGCCATGGGCTCGGCGCAACAGACTATCGAGCCGTTCCCGCCTTTGGTAACGATGAACTCGGACCCGCATTTGGCGCAGATGTATCTTTTACCGGTTTCGTTAGCCACCTGTTTACTCCCTGATGTTTAAGTGAGAATTTCTGCTTGTCGCTGACGGCTGATCGTAACAGATAGATCGCAACGGAATGTTGCGACTTGTCTACGAGCAGTGCCATTATAAACAACGTTCAAAATGTATTCAACTTGGCTTGTTTACCGTCCTCTATCAATCACGTTTCTGTCATTGTGCCGATCCCCGGCTCAGTACACGTTTTGTCAGTTCACTCCTCAGAAAGGGCAATGTTGAAGGTTAACGGGCTTAATCGTCATCGGGTTTGAACCGCACCAAGAAGCTGGCTTCACCCAGCGGCAAGCCGTCCAACAGTATTGCCGCAACGTGGCGGCCCGGCGCTTGCACCGGGATGCGGAAAACCTTGATCCACCGTTGGAACAAGATACCCTCCTCCCATTCTATGAGTTGGGGCGGTGGTGGGTCTAAAGGCGTTCCCGGAGCTTTGATGGCCACCAAGAGGTGATGGGGGCCTGGGTTCGCGCCCACTATGCAAAATGCCAAGTGAAGGTCCAGTTCGGCTAGTACCGGCGTATCGGGCTTCTGGCTTTCCTCGGTCTTCTGGAATTCTGCGATAGGCGGTAGTTCAATCAGGTCCACAATTTCCTTCAGGATCAGCTCTCCGTCGGGGCTTTCGTCGGTGTCCCGGCAAAAAAGAGCATACTTGAGGCTGGGGTTGGAGTGCTCGTCGGCCAACTGGGGGATACCTCCCAGTGTATTTAGCTAGTGTATTAACCCAAACGTGAACCAATTCTAGCATGGACTCCAAGGGAAGCAATTTGTGCCACGTCCGGGCTTGTCCCAGGCATTGCCAAGTTAAAAAATAGCTGGCAAACTAGGCATACAAAGGGGCCAACGAACTCTCGGGCCAACCAAATCCAGGGCTAAACAACTAGCCGGAGGTTGATCGTAATGGACTTAACAACCAGCAAATTCGACCAGGGGATGTCGACTCAGCAGTACATAGACCAGATCAAGGTGAACAAGCAGCCATTCTTGGACATCTACGAAAATGTTGAGGTGCCAAGCGAGGCCCGGGGACTATTTGAAAGCCAAGCCGGATCCCTTAGATTGGCTGTGTTCACCGCCGATTGGTGCGGCGATGCGGTGAGTACCACCCCGGTGATTTTGCGCCTGGCCGAGAGCACGGACAAAATAGACGTAAAAATATTCAACCGGGACGAAGAGCTTGAACTAACCAATAGCTTCTTGCCGGAGCACCGCGCCGGTACTGTGCCGGTCTTTGTGGTGCTGGACTCGTCTATGAACGAAATAGCCAGGTTCGTTGAGACGGCATTGACCCTGGTGCCTACTCTGAACGCAATGGACGACGCAATTGCCACGGAAGTGGCTGGCGAAAACGAAGAAAACGCTCGTTCAATGGGCCGGGGCAAGCGCACCGCATATCGAGTTGCTCACGCAAAAGAGTGGGGGAACATTATTTTGGAGGAGTTCCGGCAGCTAGTTGCTGGCGGTCTGGCGATGACTCCCGATGCCCGTCCTGCGGTGGGCGGCACCAAATGGCCCCAAGAAGACTAGACCCGAGATAGGCTTGTCGGGCTGCTTCGTTGGTCTGAGCCTGTTGAAGAGCAAGGGATGGGATACGCTCATAGACTATGGAACCACGAACTGCAGGCAGGTCAGGACGCAACCCGAGGCAGGAAGCTCACAAGATTATCCGCCGCGAGTCTCACAACAAAAGGAAGTGCGCATAATGCCGGAAGGCGTAATAGATATGAGTGACATGCAGGTCATTTTCTCGGTGACCGATGCGATGGGCATCCACAGAGAGTCGGTCAGGGTGGAGTTGGGCAAGGAAGACCCTGGGTCCATAGGCAAAGATTCGGCAGGGCTGATCGAGATAACAGTACCGGTGAACGAGTCTATCGAAGAATTCCGCGGGAGATTGGAACTGGAACTTAAAGAGATGGGCTTCACCCCCCAGGTCCCGACTGATGGGGACGAGGGGGATGAAGACGATTCCTGGCTTAAGTAGACACAGTTGCGGATACAGGGTTCAGTAAACTCGGTCCAGTAAACCCGGTTCTGGTCAGGGGGGTGCGCCGTTAAGCGTCTTCCCGCCATTCGATGCACAGGTTGGCATAACGCACGAACACTGCGCCGCCCGGTGCGGCCATTGGCCCGTTGGCTGCTAGAATAGCAATATTGTGGGAGTCTCCCGGATGGGACTCGATGGTCAATAAGATTCTCTGGGGCACATTGAATCCCTGAACTGTGCCTCGTTCCCGGTCGCATTCTCCGTCAATCCAAACCTCGCCGTAGTCGTCCACGCAGGTCTCGAATATGCACCGAGCGCCTTCAACGGGATGTCCTCCCACTGTTTCGGGCAATACTATCTTTGTCCGATACCAGACGAAGGTAAATCCGTGGGAAACCCACTTTCCCAAGTCCGGGCAAATGTCCCAACCCGAGTCGTCGTAGTCGGGAAGCCTCGCAGCGCTCCCTTCCAGTTGGGAAACCAGACCTTCGTTGGGCTCTCCTGGCACCAAGCCGGTAGCGTATCGCCATTCCGCTTGGGCCTGCTTCAAATCGCCGGGGTCCATCAAGTTTAAGACTGCTCTTGGCATGAAATCGCCTCTCTAGTAATTTTTGATCCTAATGCTCTATTGGATATTCACGTGGGTATTCACGTGGGTTGATTTCAAGTTTCCGCAGCACTGGCGCCGGACATCCCGAAATCAGCAAAGACTTTTGTGGTCGGGCCTATTGTCTCCCAACCCTGCCTCGGACTCCCAACAATGCCAGGGCTTCAATCGCTACGCTTGATGAAATTGAGGTAGAGTCAGGGCTTGTTTAAGGCCCCTACACGCCCACAATCTTGATGCCCGCGTGGATTTTGTAGATACGGTTGATATTCACCAATAGTGGGGTAATTTGCTCCACGTACCGGGCATTGGCCAGCGCGCCACCGTCCACGGGGCGTAGGTTCGGGATTTTGGGCACTAGCTCCATGACCCTATCCTTGGCTGTTTTGTGGTCCGAGCAGATCACAACGTCGCCTTCCATGGTCATTTGGGGGTCTTGCAACTCCTCGGCGCTGGCATTTTGGAATGCGGCCGCCACCATTGCCCCAGAGAGAAGCTCTTGAGATTCCTGGGCGGCCGACCCGGCTTCCACCGGTACCGCTATGGCGCCTTTTCCCCTTTGGAACTCCATGGGCGCAATGACGTTGACCACTATTTTCCCATCCAATGCGCTGCCCAGCAGTTCCAGCGTTGGCCTCTGTCCCTCGTAGGGGAAGGTCAAGAACACGGTATCGGCTTGGGCAGCTGCTTCGGCATTTGCCGCACCCCTAATTTTCGTCCCGGGCGCCAGCAACAAAAGCTCATCCGCCGCCGCCGATGCTCTAGCTGCGTCTCTGGAGCCGATTAAGACCTCCTCCCCGGCAATGGCCAACCTTATTGCCAATCCTCTGCCTTCGGGTCCAGTACCGCCAAGGAAAGCCAGCATATAAACTCCTCAAATAGTCTAAATAGATTCTGGAGTCTCTAAATTTGATATGAACCGTTGTGGCTCACTATACATGCCCGTTCCGGCCTAGGGAAAGATGTGCCGCTGATTCAATATTTCTTTGTGTCCCGGTTCTCTAGTGCTTGGTCCCAAGTCTGTATGGCTTGGTTCTCGGCTGCGTATAACATGGAACTAGGTTCAAGTCTCCCGTCCCTAATTCTATTGACACCCTAAACGCCCACACCTATGATAATGCCGCCCCGTTGGCCCTAAGCGCTGGCAACCAAGATGATTAGGCGCCGACCTAATGACGCCTGTCCTTGTGGCTAGGCTTATTGGCCAGAGTTACCAAGTTATTAGGATCGAAACAACGGGCTAACGCTTGATTCTCTCTGTTCACGACCAACTCGGACTAAGCAATCTAGCACGGAGGTACCCCGAAAATGGCCGATCTTAACCACGGTGCTGCCATAGTGGGTATTCATGAGCACATCACTCGCTATGCCCCCGACAAGAGTGAGTTGCAACTTCAAGGCGAAAGCATCATCAAGGCACTGGATGATGCCGGTCTCACTAAAAACGACGTGGACGGGTTGCTCACGGCTTCCATGTCCATACGCAACAGTGGTTTGGCATTGGCCGACTACCTTGATATGAATCCCAAAATGGTGGACAACACCACGGTGGGCGGGGGGTCTTTCGAGTTTCACCTCTCACACGCTCTAAACGCCATCGCTGGCGGTCGAATAAACTGCGCCGTGATAACTTACAGCACTCTGGCCCGGTCCGGTGGGGTTTCAGTAGGCACGGGCGGCGTGTCCCGATTCGGCCATCCCAGGCTGGACCCGTCGCCGGACAGCTTTGAAGAGCTGTACGGTCTAACCACTGTGGGCCTCTACGCCATGATCGCCCAACGACACATGAAGCTC
The DNA here is from genome assembly GCA_963665155.2 of Dehalococcoidia bacterium. GTDB lineage: Bacteria > Chloroflexota > Dehalococcoidia > Lucifugimonadales > UBA3495 > UBA1141. Next base: position 493,690 of record CAXXFI010000001.1, read on the forward strand.
TACGGCACAACTTCCGAGCAACTGGCCGAGGTCGCCGTGGCCATGCGAAAGCATGCATCAATGAATCCGGAAGCCTTGTTCCGGAACCTCATCACCGTGGAGGACGTAGTCAGGTCCCGCGTCATCTCTTCACCGCTGCATTTGATGGACTGCTGCGTGATTACCGACGGCGGCGGCGCAGTGGTGGTGGCTTCCCCGGAGGTGGCGCGAAATTGCCGCCATGCGCCGGTATGGGTGCTGGGCGCTGGCGAAGCGGTGGCCCACCAAGGGGCTGGCAAGCGGGACCTCATGTATATTGCGGCTAAACAGAGCCAAGAGCCCGCCTTTGCCATGGCCGGAGTAACCCATCAAGACATCGACATGACAATGATTTACGACTCGTTTACTATCACCGTGGTGGAAACCCTGGAGGACCTGGGGTTCTGCGAAAAGGGTGAAGGTGGAAGCTTTGTTTCGGACGGACGGATTCAGTTAGGCGGTGAGTTGCCGATAAATACCGATGGAGGCGGTCTTTCCTCCAACCATCCGGGGATGCGCGGTCTGTTTTTGTTGCTTGAAGCGACCAGGCAGTTGCGGCACCAGTTTGAGGGCACACCCCGGCAGGTGCTCGACTGCAAGATAGCTTTATGCCACGGTACCGGTGGGGCCTTGGGTTCCAGGCATAGTGGCGGCACTGTAATACTGGGGAGGGATTAGATAATGCCGGATTGGAACAAGCCGTTGCCGACTATTGTAGGCGAAACCAAGCCCTATTGGGACGCATGTCGCCAAGGCCGGTTGCTGCTCCAGAAGTGCGATAAATGCTCCGAGTTTCAGTTTTATCCCAGAGGCATCTGCTCCAATTGCTGGTCAAACGACGTACGGTGGGTCCAATCATCCGGGAAAGGGACAGTTTGGACGTACACTGTGACGTATCAGAACCGGACGCCGGGCTTTAACGAGGGTCCTTACGTTCTGGCCCTTGTGGAACTGGAGGAAGGGATAAAGATGTTTACAAATATCGTGGAATGCGAGCCTGGGACGGTTGAGATAGGAATGCCGGTTGAGGTCACTTTCGTGCGGGCCAACGATCAAGTGACTGTGCCTTACTTTAAACCCGTTTCTTAATTAGCCCAGCTTAATTAGCCCAGACTTGGAACCCGGTTTTCCTTCTCTAAACTTAAACGCCCAAAAGTTAAAAGTCTCGAATCTCGGCATTATCCAATGGGGAACATTGGATAATGCCGATTTATTTTCTAGTCAGGGTCTACCAAGCGGTAACCCAGGCCGCGCTCGGAAAGGATATAACGTGGGTTATGCGGGTCCGGCTCCAACTTTCTTCTCAAACGCGTGATGTAGGCTCGCGCATTGTCGTGATGAGGCCCGTTGCGCCTCCGATTGGTTTCATGGAGCAGATTTTTGGGACTTACGACACGTCCGACGTTTTCCACTAGGGTCTGCAATGTGGACCACTCTCGCGGCGTCAATCTTACGTTCTTATTGTGACTAAACCAAAGCTAAGGTGAAACCTACATAAAGCGAACCCGAAGAGGAGTTGCGATATTCTGTAATAGAAGTCGAGTGGCGGTGGTGGAAGGGATGAAGGAAATAGTGCAACTCATGGAAGAGTGGCAACTCAATGTAGGTGACTTACGGGAAAGGATGTATCGAGCGCCAACACCTCGAGAGCGAGAGCGATGGCACGGGCTATGGTTGTTGGCCCAAGGGTGGTCGGCTATCCAGGTGGCTGAGGCTTTGGACAGAGAGCCTCATACCATCGGAAACTGGCTGGCCAACTTTCGCCGAGGCGGGGCCCAAGGTTTGGTCTTTGAACAGACTGGGGGTTCCCCCCCGTCTTGAACTGGGGTCAACAGAACCAACTGAAGTCCGCGGTGCAAAATCCGCCTGGAGAGGCGGGAGTTGAATTGTCCAACTGGAATTGGAAAGTAATGAGGCAATTTCTCAAGCAGAGCTTTGACCTGGGGCTGAGTCGAAGCAGTTGCTTGAACTACCTCCATCGGTTGGGCTTCGTGCTGAAGCGACCCAAGAAACGCCTCCTGAAAGCCAAGGATGAAGCGCGGAAAGCCTTCGTCCTCCAGTACCGCCAAATCCGAGAGGAGGCCGAAAGGATAGGGGCCAAAATCTTCTTCGTGGACGAAGCCCACTTTCGGGCCGATGCTGACCTGAGGGGGAAATGGGTGCTCAAGGGAGAGCCAGCGCTGGTGGACTCCACCAGTCCACGGTGGGGAGAGAAGGCCTGCTACTACTCGGGAGTTTGTCTGGAGAGTGGGGAGGTGGAAGCCATGGAAATAGCTGGAAACAGCAATGCCGAGACCTCCACCGCCTTTTTACAGCAGCTACGAGAAAACCATCCTGGACCTCTGGTAGTGATTTGGGACAATGGGCCAGCCCACCGAGGAGAAGCGATTCGCAGCTATCTGGCCACTCCTGACTTGCATCTGAGGTTGGTAGCCTTACCGGCTTACAGCCCAGACTTCAACGCCGACGAAGCCGTCTGGGACTGGGCCAGGGAAGAGGTCACGGCCAACGAATGCCTGGGAACAAAAGCCAAAGTCCAAGAGAAGATGAACGCATTCTTCGACGGGCTAACACACCGTAAGGATGAAGTGAGACATCGCTGCCGAACCCTTTTACAAGCCCGAGCCGACGCACTGATGATGAAAACTGCCACGCCTTTGCCATCACTGCCCAATGTAGTTCCCACCTTGGCTTTGGTTTAGTCACGGTCATACCGTGCAGGTCAATTAGCAACCCACCGTAGCGATATGCGTTGTTGGGGTTGGCCAGAGCGGCGTGGGTGTGGAAGGTTCGCCGCAGGATGGCCCGGACCCGGGCAAGCAACTCCTCCATTCGGAAGGGTTTGGTGATGTAGTCGTCCGCACCCGAGTCCAGTGCAGCAATCTTGGGTGCCATCTCATCCAGCACACTGAGAATTACGATGGGGACGGAGGAGCACACTGCCGGATCAACTTGGCTATTTCCAATCCGCCACAATCCGGCAACAACAGGCCCATCAAAACCAAGTTTGGCTGGTCGTTATCAAGAATAGCCAGGGCGTCGTGGCCTCGGGGAAACACCTTGACCTCGTAGCCTTTGGCGGTCAGATTAAGAGCGATGAGCCTTGTAATGGACGAATCGCTGTCAATCAGATATATCAGTTGGCCGTTATCTGATTCCTGCTGCATTGCAACTGCGGGTGCCCCCAACCTCCGCGGCAATAATAACTGCGTGCCAGACTTTCTACTGAGATTAAATTCATGCTGAAGCTAAAATTCATTTTGCCCAGAAGACTGATTGGACGCAGGGTAAAGTCTGCGGTTGGAAATCCTATATATCACCAAACCGGTATGATACGTTAAACCCGTAAGGTAAATTGCGTTAAATTAGAACTGTTGGTAACTATACCCTATAAGAATTGAAATAGATAGGATTTACAGACTATTCTTGGGATAACACGATTCTGTTGTTCATATTAGCGCAAACTGAGTAATTACGCGAGATGATTGCGTAATTCGTAAAAACTATCACCGCAACATTTCAACGAGTGCCTTGTCTAAGCCTGGTCTTGTCGGCCTGCGAATCGGTTACAGTTTCCTCGATTTTCACCGTCTGCTGTTGAATCTCTACTACCCGCGGGCAATATAGGCCGAAGTCTCAAAGGTGAGACAACGGGAGGCTAGGATAGGACTAGGCCGTAAGCTGCCCAAGATTAGATGGTCCTTGGGCGCGGCACCTACATGACCGAACGCACCAAGCCGCCGTCGACCAGGATCGTGGTGCCGGTAATATAGCTGGACTTGTCGGACGCCAAGAAAGCAACCAGGTTTGCCATCTCTACCGGTTCGCCAATTCTGCCCACAGCGGTCCCCGAGGCCCGTTGGGCCAAGGCTTCCTCCACCGAAATTCCCATCTCGTTGGCTCGGGACGTGACGTTGGATAGCATCCGGTCGCTCAGTATGGACCCCGGGCAGACGTTGTTTACCAGAATGTTATCTTTACCGACCTCGTCGGCGAGGCTTTTGGCGAAAGCGACAACCCCCATTCGAGTGGCGCCGGACAAAGCCAGGTTGTCGATTGGTTGATAAACAGTGCTGGCCAGAATGTTAATGATGCGCCCACCGCCCTGTTCCTTCAGGTGGGGCAAAGCCTCGCGGCACATTCGAGCGAAAAACAGCAACGAGCGCTGCAAGGCTGTTTCCCACTGCTCTTCCGTGGCTGTGGCAGCTCTGGCTAGGGGAGGCCCGCCCGAGTTGTTGACCATGATGTCCAAGCGCCCGAACCTGGATTTCGTGGCGGCGACCAAGTCTTGAATAGTCTGGTGACTGTCAAGGTCGCCAGCGAATGTCATTACCTCGCCGCTCCCTGTGCTGGATATTTCTTCAGCAGCCTTTTCCAAGTCGGTTTTGGTTCGGCTGCAAATGACTACGTTGGCCCCTTCTTCGGCTAAAACTTGGGCGCAAGCCCTTCCCAATCCTTTGCTGCCGCCGCCGACGATGGCGACTTTACCCTTAAGACCTAGATCCATATTTTCCTCGATATAAGCCAATTGAATGGCTGCAAATTTTGCCATCCGTAGCAAGGAAATTGATTATAGCACTTCGAGTTTTGCGGCCTAGTTTAGAATTGATGCTGAGCCAAATTAGACCGGTGCTATACTTGGGAGGCCTGCTGTGGGAGAACCAAACTTTGGGATGTTTTTGTATATATCTGTCTACCGAGCAGGGTATGGGAGGAACAATCCGTCACACCTGGTGAGGCTGGTGTTAAGGCCTACGCTTGGATGAGATGGTTTGGGTATTCAAGTCTTCATAACGGATCAAGAACTGAAATTGCCAACAGGTAATAGGAACTAATTATGCTCGTAGATGATGCCCTAGCCCGAGAAATCGAATCGGCCGCGGTGGAAATGGCTTGGGGCGCTGGTGAAATTTTGGGTGGGCATTTCGGTAAGCGGATCTTGGTCGAGTACAAGGATAAAGACCAGCGAGACCCGGTAACCGAAGTGGACAAATCTTGCCAAGAGTTCTTGTCCAAGGAGATTAACCGCAGGTTTCCTAGCCACGGCATATTGGGGGAAGAGACCCCCGAACCGAAAAACAGCGCCGACCAAGCCGGCGCCGATACAAAACAAGGGCCTGGCACTGAATCAGGAGAGTCGTCTGGCGTGGCGCATAATGGCGTGGGCGGGCATCATTCCGGCGAAAACAAGCCTGGCAGCGAAGCCAGTGGAGCCGCCGAGTCCAGTGAAGCAGCCGAATCAGGTGAAGAGCCTTCACCTGACTACCTTTGGGTATTGGACCCCTTGGACGGTACGACGAATTTTCTAAACGGTCTCCCGGTTTATGCTTGTTCCATAGGCGTGTTGCACCGAGGCTGGCCGGTGGCGGCTGCGTTGTTTATTCCCTGGCCTAATCCCAAGGGCGGATTCGTCCTCCATTGCCGCAAAGGCGGTGGTTGTTTTGCGGATGATGAACCGGTTTCCGTCTACCAGTCAAAAGAGTTGGTAGCCAATAAACTGATTGGTTTGCCTGGGTACTTTCCCGTTACCACCCAGTTTGGCACTAAAGTGCGCTCCAAGGCTGGTGAGTTGCGTACCACGGGCAGCATTGCTTACGAACTGGCAATGACAGCCATCGGTGTGATGCAGTACTCAATATTCGGGGCTCCCAGAATGTGGGACATGGCTGGCGGCGCTTTGGCCGTGATAGAAGCCAAGGGCACCGTTATGACCAAGTTTCGCGGCGAAAAGCAGTGGCATGCCCTGGAGTCTTTGGTGCCAAGTTGGGAGACGAAAACCCCCACCATGAAGGAACTTAGGGGCTGGATGGCGCCCTTGATCGCTGGCAACGAGCAGCTTGCGCCGCTGATTGCCAACAACATAAAGCCCAGGTTCCGTCCCTTGGTAGATATCCGCCGATTTTCCAAAAAGCTAGTGCCCAAGCGGTCCAAGCAGAAAGGGCATTAAGTCTAAGATGGGGAAATGGGGTTTAACGGCAACCGTTCGCTCTGAGTCTGTCGAAGAACCCTTCCGCGCAAGAATGGTTTGAAACGCTTGCGCTGAGTCTGTAGAAGCGCTCAGCAGGGATATAAGACAATTAGGCCCTAACAATAGTGTTAGGGCCTAATTGTCTTATATGCGCCTTATTTTGTGGAGGGTTCCTAGCGTCGTGGGCTGCTAATTGGCCATGCTAGGCTTGGTCGGGCTCCCAACCCCAAGGACGGGGTCCCCAGCCCGCTTCGAATACCTCACCCTTTTTCACGCATAGCACCGGCATAACTGCTTTGTCGCTCTTTCGGGAGCCACCCACCACGTCGTAAAGCATCCAGTTGCCGTCTTGAATGTCCAGCACCGTTATATCGGCCTGCTTTCCAGTTTGCAACGTGCCCAAGCGGTCTTCAACTCCCACCGCCTTGGCCGGGTTCTCAGTGGACATTGTCACTACTTGGTCGAAAGTGAACCCCATCGCTAGGAACCGGGTCATCATCTCGGTCATGCTGTGCACAGTGTTTTGGCGCCCGGGCAAAGTCAAGTCGGTGCTGATGCAGTGGGGACTTACTCCTTGGTCCAACACTCTTTGGCCCACGTCGAAGCTGAAATTCATCCGACCGTGGGCGGTGTCCAGCCAGACCCCCCGGTCGTGGGCTTCTTTGGCCTCCGGCACCAGCTTTCCGTCGCTGTCCAGCACTCCACCGGGATTGGCGGTGAAGTAATGGGTAACGATATCCCCTTCCTCAAGGATGGGCAGGAGTTCGCGGATCACATTTGGGTCGTAACGCTTTTGCGTATCCCCAATGTGGACCATCAGCCTGACTCCGGCCTCTTTGGCCGCCTTCTTGGCCATTAGCGGCATTTCCATTCCCATTATATCCAGGGCCGGGGTGACCATTCGCGCCTTAATCCCAGCGATAATTTCCCGGTTTTCGGAAATCACCTGAGCGGTCCCGTCCATGTTGATACTGTCTTTACTGAAGATATCCGGCGTGGTGGCCAGGCCGGTGCGGCAAATGTGCAGAAAGCAAATTATCTCCGTGGCGGTGTTGGGGATAATGTGCCTGGGGAATCCTCCGAAAGTGTCGCAGCCAGCGCTGCCTGCGTCGACCATGGTGGTCACACCGGCCCGTACGCCGCCAATGTCCGGATCTACCCCGCTGGCGTTGACTCCGGCGTAAACGTGGGTGTGCAAGTCGATCAATCCGGGAATAACTACTTTGCCTTTCACTTCGACGACCCGCTTAGCCTCGTCACTGGGGATATCGGGCGCTACCTTGGCGATCTTGCCGTCCTGAACCGCAACGTCGTTGAGGCCGTGGATTTTCTGTGACGGGTCGACCACCGTACCGCCCTTGATGATCAGGTCATACATTTTAGAAATAGCCTCCAATTTTCGGTTAAGCCAGTGGGCAAGCAGTAAATATGTAAATCGAAATCATGGAATTAATCTTGGCCGCGATCTAGTCGCCGTCCAGTGTGGAAGATTGACCGGTCTGGCAGGGCCACTTAAAGCCTAGCCGAATGATCTGAGTTTGATGCCAAGTAACGGTACGCGGTCCGGGAAGGGTTAGTTGAACATTTCCCCGACTGACAATCCGTTGTGTATGCGGTATATAGCCTCGCCCAAAAGTGGCGCAACCGATAGCACGGTAATCTTCCCGTTGCGCTTTTCCGGTGCTACAGGGATGGTGTCGGTCACCACTATCTCGGAAAACTTGCTTTCCGCCATCAGTTGCGGGGCATTACCCGATAGAATCGGGTGGGTCACGCAGCAGAATACGTCCGAGACCCCCCGGTCCGCCAAGGCGACGGCGGCATTGACGATGGTGCCCCCGGTGGCAATTTCATCATCGAACAAAAGGGCTCCCTTGCCTTCCACGTCGCCGATAACATTCATCGTCTCGGTGACTTCGTCGTTGCCCACCCTTCGCTTTTCTATAATGGCCAAGGATGCGTGAAGACGGTCGGCTACGTCGCGGGCCTTTTTGCTGATGCCGATGTCCACGGCCACCACCACCAAGTCGTGTATTTCCTTCTTCTGGAAATAATCGGACAATATGGGGAGTGCGGTTAATTCATCCACCGGAATATTAAAAAACCCTTGGATTTGGCCTGCGTGGAGGTCCACCGTAAGCACCCGATCGGCTCCGGCGGCCGTCAATAAATCGGCTACCAACCGAGCGGTAATCGGCACCCGGGGTTGGTCCTTTTTGTCCGTCCTGCCGTAACCGTAGTAGGGAATTACTGCGGTGATGCGCCCAGCGGACGCCCGCTTACAGGCGTCTATCATGATCAGCAACTCCATCAAATTGTCGTTCACGGGAAAGGAAGTGGGCTGAATAATAAAAACGTCCCTTTGGCGGACGTTTTCTTGGATGCGCACGAAGGTGTTATCGTTGGCGAACTTGAACACCTCTGCCTGGCCTAGAGGGATGTCTAGGTAATCGCAAACGGATTTAGCCAAGCCTCTGTGGCTATTCCCGGTGAAAATCTTCAGTTCGTCCAGCACTGGTTTCATTATCGGCCCTCGTACAAAGGTTTTCTGGACTCTCGAATTGCGGAGGTGCCCTCTCGGTGGTCCCGGGAGGTCAGAGTGATTGTTTCGGCAGCGGCAGCCATTTTTAGCGCTGTTTCCAGATTGAACTCCAAGCCTTGATAGAGCATAAGCTTGGACAGACGGATGGCAATCGGAGGTCCCGCAGCAATTTTGCGGGCCATCTCTAGAGTTGTGGCTTTAAGGTCATCCTCAGCCACCAGCTTGTTCAGGAAGCCCAATCGATAGGCTTCTTCCGCTTCCATGAAGTCGCCGGTAAATAGCATCTCCGCCGCTTTCCCCATGCTTCCCAAGGTGCGAGGATACAACCAGGTGCCGCCGAACCCCGGAAACAGACCTATCCTGACATGGGCTACCATGAAACGGGACTTAGGAGACCCGATGCGGATGTCGCAAGCACAGGCCAAGTCAAACCCGGCCCCTACGGCGACTCCGTTAATCATACCGATGACCGGTTTTTCAATCCCTTGAAGCCCCAAAATGAGGCGCTGCGCAGATTTGAAACTGCGCCGTATGTCGTCGGTGTTTTCCGAAGCCCAAGCCCCGGGTTCTTCGCCTCCAGGCAAGGTATGCAGGTCGCCGCCAGCACAAAACGCTTCTCCGGCACCGGTTAGTATGGCTACCCGGATCTCGTCATCCGAGCCAATGTCGTCGATGGCTTCAGCTAATTCCCGAATCGTTAAATCGTCAATGGCATTGCGGCGTTGGGGGCGGTTAATCGTCAGCCATGCGATGTGTTCGGAGGCGTCTTTTTCCAGCAAGACGTGGCTGAAATTGGGCATGAATTCCCTCTGGAATGGGCTGGAGCACAAAGATTATAGCATAGGCGCTGAAGGCATGAAAGGAGGCCCAACTCTTGATGTAGCAAGGCAATTCCTGCCGGTTGTGTATTGGTTATGAACCCGTCATTCCGGGGTAGACCTACAACCATGTAAGCAGCTCAGCCGAGCAGCTCAGAACCACATCTTAACGTGGATCATATCCGGATATAGACATATAGACGGAGGGCTGTGCGAAGCTGGAAGGCCGGTATCTAGTCCAGCCAGTTGAATGCCTAGCTCCTCACTCTCTTACATAGAACGCCTCCCAGGAGTATGATAATGTCCCAAACAGCCGCTGGGGATTATGAGAATTCGACTGTTGAATGCCAGCGGTTTTGAAACTCAAATATTGAAATTCAAATGGTGTAATCGATGTTTAGCTATCTCAGCCATCTAGAGTGCACCCAATGCGGCAAAACCTGTCCGTGCGACGAGTTGATAAAGGTCAGCCCATGTTGCGGCAAGGTGTTGTTCGCTCGTTACGATCTGGCCAAGATGAGTAAGGAAGTGGACCGGGATTCTCTGGCCAGCCGCCCGCCCAACATGTGGCGCTTCTCGGAATTGTTGCCGGTTCTGGACCCGGCAAACGTGATTACCCTCGGGGAAGGCGGTACTCCTCTCCTAGTTGCCTCCAGGTTGGGTGAAAGCCTGGGGATGGGTCACTTATTCATAAAAGAAGAGGGCCTTAATCCCACCGGTACATTCAAAGCTCGCGGGATATCGGCCGCTGTTTCCAAGGCCCGGGAACTGGGCGCCAAAGGGTTCACCATGCCTTCGGCTGGCAATGCCGCAGGCGCCGCTGCGACCTACTGCGCGCGGGGCGGCTCGGAACTCAAAGTGTTCATGCCCAAGGACGCTCCCGATGCCAACAAGAAGGAGTGTATCCTCGCTGGCTCGGAACTAAATCTTGTAGATGGCCTGATAAATGATGCTGGCCGCCGAGCGGTTGCGGTAGCCGAAGAGCAAGACCTGTTCGACCTTTCTACGCTGAAAGAGCCCTACCGGGCAGAAGGCAAGAAGACCATGGGCCTAGAGATCGCCATGCAGTTGGGTTGGACTCTGCCCGACGCTATCATCTATCCCACTGGTGGCGGCACCGGGATAATTGGTATGCACAAGGGCTTTCAAGAGTTGCTGGAATTGGGGTGGGTGCAAGGCAAAGTGCCCAAATTCTTCGCCGTACAAGCTTCGGGATGCCAGCCAGTGGTCAAGGCCTTTCAGGAAGGCAAGGAAGAGTCTGAGCTGTGGGAAAATGCCACCACGCTGGCCGACGGCCTTCGTGTACCCCATCCGTTCGCCGATTACCTGATCTTGCGTTCCTTGCGGGAGACTGGCGGCGCAGCCTTGGCGGTGGAAGACCATGAGATGGTGGCGGGAATGCATGAATTGGCAGCCATGGAAGGCGTGATTGCATGTCCTGAAGGGGCAGCTACACTGGTTGGCTTGAAGCGCCTGATCAGTGAGGGTCACATCGAACCGGGAATGTCTGTTATCCTGTTGAACACGGGCTCCGGATATAAATATCTACATCTGATCGAGGAAGGGAGCTAAAGGATTTCTCAACGCAAAATGGGGGATATTTATTCTCCCCATTATGAAGAGGAAAATCGAGAAGGTTCACCAGGAACCTCGCCATAACCACAGGATAGGCCATTTAGCCGGATCCATTGGTAACTGATTTCAGCTAACTGATATTTTAAGAGATTTAGGGAGAGTGTGACTTGGAGGTGATACTTAGTTCGCCTCGAGGCTTCTGCGCTGGAGTAGTCCGGTCCATTGAGATCGTCGATATTTGCCTTCGCAGGTACGGCGCACCGGTTTACGTAAAGCATCAGATCGTTCATAATCCCCATGTGGTGGCCGACTTGGAGCGCAAGGGAGCCATTACGGTGGAGACTGTTGACGATGTACCAGAGGGATCCGTGGTCGTTTTCTCGGCCCACGGTTCCGCTCCCGAAGATTTTGAGAAAGCCAGGGAGCGAAACCTCCGGGTAATCGATGCGGTGTGCCCTCTGGTGACCCGGGTGCATAACGAGGCCAAGAAATACCACCGTGAGGGCAAAAAGGTTGTTCTGGTGGGGCACCGCGGCCATCAAGAGGTGAAGGGCACCATGGGCCAAGTGGAAATGACCCTGATACCCGACGACTCGGATGCCGAGTTGCCCGACTGGGCCGCCGACGAAGATGTAGCGGTACTAACACAGACCACGCTTTCCATCACCGATACGGCGCGGGCTATTGATGCTATTAAGGGCCGCTTCTATAACGCTGTGGTGCGTAACGACGTCTGCTACGCCACCACCAACCGGCAACAAGCGGTAACCCACATGGCGAAGGTGGTTGAGTTGGTGTTGGTCATAGGTGCAGAGAGTAGTTCGAACTGCAATCGTCTCAGGGAAGTCGCCGAGGCTCAAGGGGTCCCGTCTTACTTGATTAACGGCCCCGAAGAGATTGACCTCAGTTGGTTCACAGGCAAGCAGAAGGTTGGCATAACCTCCGGCGCATCTACTCCGGAGGTGTTGGTTGAAAGCGTAATAAAGGCATTGGCTCCGGAGAAAGTGACCATGCTGGAAGGTGTCGAAGAAGACGTTTCGTTCACCCTTCCCAAGGAACTGCGCTAGGAATGGTCCGCTCCCGGCTTGGCCTCTTGTTCTAATGCTCCGGTTTAGCCGCCAGTTCAGCGGCTCGGCAGATGTAAAGAGCCGGGCCTTTTCCCTCCCCGCCCTTGTTTCCTTGGTCTTGGCCGCCGCCTTTCTGTTTTTCCTGGTGACTCGTTTCGATGTTGACTTCGGAATCACCTGGAGCCAATTGAAGGGTAGCAATCCTTGGCTTTTGACAGCGGCGGTATTGGTCCACTACACCACCTTTATTTTCCGTGGCGCCCGGTGGCGGGTCTTTCTCCAGAACACTCAAATTCAAGAAGACGAAAATACGCCGCCCCAAAAGGTGCCTGGGGTCCTGTATTGTAGCCAATTGGTGCTTCTGGGCTGGTTCGCCAATGCCATTGGCTGGCTCCGTTTGGGAGACGCATACCGGGCATACCTATACAGGGAAGAGCAGAACGCTTCTTTTTCCCGCACTATTGGCACCATATTGGCGGAAAGGGTGGTTGATACCATTCTGGTCGTAGGCTTGCTCATCGTCGTCGTGCCCTTTTTGCTTGACCGTGATGGCGGAGCAGCCTGGATGGTGCTGGCTGTAGCAATATCCCTGACGGTCGGCCTTGTGTTCCTACTGGCGGCGATTGCCTGGGGGCGAGAGCTTGTCTTGAGGATGCTGCCCTCTTGGCTGGGCGAACGGTTTATTCGTTTTCATCAGGGTACCTTGGGTAGCTTTCGGCGGTTGATCCCGGTTACTATATTGGGCTTGTTGGGCTGGATGGCCGAGGTAGGGCGGCTCTACCTCGTGGTGCAAGCCTTGGACCTCGACATTGGATTCCCTCTAGTGGTATTTTTGACCCTGGCCAATTCGCTGCTTACGTTGGTGCCTACGCCGGGAGGGTTCGGTGCGGTTGAGTCGGGCGTGGCAGGGTTGGTGGTGCGGTTCTCCACTCTGTCGGGAAGCATCGCCGCCGCTTTGGTCCTGGTCGACCGGGCCATAACCTACTTGAGCATTATCGTCGTGGGGGCCATCCTGTTCATCAGTCGGCAAGCGTTTCGTCGCCGCTCGGTCCGTTTCCGGTAGGAGAGGCGTCCGTAGAGGCGTCCGTAGAGGCGCCCGCAGAGGGGGAGAGCAGCAAATAGCAATGCTATACACCGCAAGCTTTTATGACCCCCAAGATTGGAAAGGCCAGTGCTACCGGGTATCTAGGGCTCATCCCCGGGGCAGGAAAGCCCAGTGGGAAGTGGCGCGCTCCCTCTTTCCCGACAGATTGTTGCTCGACTATTACCGGGCGGAGTCTATAGACTTTGGTGTCCTTACAATCGAGTACCGAATGGCCATGGACGCAAATTATGAGAAGAAAGGAGAGTTTCGGGAATGGGTCGACGAGTTGGCGTCGGCAGGGGACCTGACCTTGCTGTGTTTTGAACGTGGTGAAAAACTGTGCCACAGGCGGGTGGCGGCCCAGTGGCTCCTAGAGCGTGTGCCGGGGCTTGAGTGTGGCGACCTGCGTTAGTAGTAGTAGGGCTCACAGGTAGGGCCCATTTGCGCCACTAGTCCGAATTCGAATGATTAGACATCGTTACAGGGGTGACATTCTGTACAACCGTTGCTTCACAGCACCGATTCTAGCCGTTGCCGCTAATATGGGTCTACTTGCCCCGATTCCAATTGCGATCGCACTGTTAGCGCTCCGAGCGGGGCGGACGACCCATCAACTCCGCGACTGCCTCACGGATGGACATTCCTTCAAACAGCACTTTGTGGGTGGTCTGGGCTATAGGCATCTCTACATTCAGCTTGGCGGCCAAGCCTACTGCGGCTTTGGTGGCGTTTACACCTTCGGCGACATTATCCATGGACTTCTCGATCTCAGGCCATGTCCGGCCAATGGCTAGTTGCTCTCCAACGTAGTGGTTGCGGCTCAGCTTGCTGCTGCAAGTAGCGATCAAATCCCCCAATCCTGCCAGGCCAGCGAAGGTCATTGGGTTGGCGCCTGCCGCAATTCCCAAGCGAGTGATCTCGGCCAATCCCCGAGTGATCAGGGATGATTTGGCATTGTCTCCCGCATCCATGCCATCGCCTATGCCCGCTCCCAAAGCAATGATGTTCTTTAGAGCCCCTCCAAGCTCGACGCCCACGATGTCGTCGCTGGTGTAGACCCGGAATGCGTTGGTCATCAGGATTGACTGGGCTTCGGCGGTTTTTACCGGGTCTTGCCCGGCTATCACCGTGGAGGAAATCCTTCCTTGGATAATTTCGTGAGCCAGATTGGGCCCTGATAGAACGCAAATGCCTGGGTGAAACTCCGGTGGCAACTCCTGCTCCAAAACCTGGCTCATTCTTTCGCCGCTGGGCAGTTCCAGGCCCTTGGCTGCGCTAACCACTATGGTGCCGGGAGCCAGACTGTCCCGTATAGATCGGATGTTGTGCCTGATTTGATGGGACGGGACGGCGAGAATTACCAGCCTGGCAGGCGTTATCGCAGCATTGGGGTCGCTGGCTATCTTTAGGCCATCGGGGAAAGGGACATTGGGGAGGAAGCGTAGGTTTTGGCGCTTGGATTCTAGGCTCTCAGCTTCGGTCGCGGTCCGGGCCACCAGGCAAACAGGAATGTCGTGACGCGCTAGGACGATGCCCAGGGTGGTCCCCCAGGTAGTGGTTCCGACTACTGACACCATATTCGTCAACAGCTGTCACTCTATTTACTTGTAATGATATTTCGGCGTGGCCTACCTGGCCGGTTGGCCCAGACGCCGTTCGGTCCCATTGCGAATCCGCTGGATGTTGTCCCGGTGTTGCCAAATAATCACCGCCGAGCCCAAAAAGGCATAGACTATGTAGCCGGATGAATACACTCCGGCTAATACCAGTCCCAGTGTGGCCAGACAGGTTACGACCAATCCTAGAACCGAGCCGAGGGACAAATAGCGGCTAATAAGTATGATAGGGATGAACGACGAGAAGCCAATACCCGCCGCAATGGGCGCCATCATCATCAGCCCGCCAAATCCGGGGGCGATGCCTCTTCCGCCTCGAAATCCCAAGAATACCGGCCAGTTGTGACCGGCCAACACCGCCAGTCCCGCCACCACCTCGCCAGCGGTGGCATCAATGTTCTGCCTGGCTAGTAGTACAACTAAGACCCCTTTTCCGAAGTCCAGAAGTAATACCGCCGCAGCAAACTTGCCGCCCCCGGTGCGGAGCACGTTGGTCATGCCGGTGCGTCCGCTGCCGTAGTCGCGAACGTCGACGCCCCGTCTCCATTGCAACACCATGTAGCCCCAGGGAACCGAGCCCACGATGTAGCTGAGAGCGATCACCACGGAGTACCGGGCCAACTCGGACTCGTTTTCCATGGTCAAGAAAACCGCCACCACCGCTGCGGTTATAGCTGGCAGCACCGCAAAGCCAAAAAAGGCTGGATTAAGTGGCTTGTTCATTACTTTTGAACGAACGGCACTGGATTAGCCGCTGGCTCACAGTTGTTAACACCAGCGAATTGTTCAGCACAATACAGTGTCTCTGCAATCACTTTTTGAAAATCAGCCTCAAATGGGTTTGGTCGAAGCCAAAACTGGCGCGCAATTTGTTTTCCAAATACCGCTGATAGGAAAAGTGTACCAATTGAGGGTTATCGACGGTAAATAGAAACGTGGGCGGGTTTACGTCGACTTGGCGCAATCGGCTAATATTCAGCCGGTTGTGCTTGCGGCGTCCCTTGCCAGTCGGCGGAGCGTGGGCTGCCATTGCGTCGGCCAATACGTACTGTAACTCCCTGGAAGGCACAAACCGCAACCGCTCCCGCCACAACTCCAGGGCAGTTTGCATCAGCGCGGTTATGCCTTGAGAATTCAGCGCCGAAGTAAAAACCACCGGCACGTAGGGCATAAAGTGAAGCCGTTCCCTAACCTTGGCCACCGCCCGCTCCCGGGCGTGCCAAGCCTCTTGGTCGACTAGGTCCCATTTATTTACCACCACGATCAAGCCACGGCAGACGTCCCAGGCCAGACCGGCTATGTGGGCGTCTTGGGCTGCCGCCAGGTCTGTGGCGTCGACCACCAGTAGAGCGATGTCGCTACGGTTGACAGCGCTGACCGACCTAATAACGCTATATTTCTCTATGCCCTTCTGGACCTGACCCGGCCTCCGGATGCCAGCAGTGTCTATAAGGGTAATATCATGGCCGCTGTAGGTCAGGCTAGTATCAAGGGCGTCTCTGGTAGTCCCCGCAACCTGGCTGACGATGGAGCGTTCTTCGCCCAGGATGGCATTGAGCAACATCGATTTGCCCACGTTGGTACGGCCTACGATGGACAGCTTAAGTTCGGTGGGGTTAACTGGCCCAGGCTGCTTCAGATTGTCATCAGATGATTCAAGTGAATCTTCTGGCAAGTCTGGGAAGGGGTCCAGCGGCGGAAAATGGGAGAGGACCTGGTCCATAAGGTAGTAGACGCCGTAGTTGTGGTAGGCGCTGATGGGCAGGGGATCGCCCAAGCCAAGTCGGTAAAACTCCGGGGCGTCGAATTCCCGGGACTCGTTGTCCACCTTATTGACGGTGAGGATGATCGGCTTCCTGGCCCGTCTGAGCCGGTCGGCCACCACTTGGTCCGCTTGGGTCATGCCCTCGGTGACGTCTGTCATAAAGATGATCACGTCGGCCGAGTCCATGGCCATTTCCGCTTGCTCTTGGACCTTCTCCCGGATACTCCCTTCCGGGGTTTGCTCCAAGCCGCCGGTGTCAATCAGAATGAAATCGTAATCATCCCAGCGGACCTGAGAGATCAGCCGGTCACGGGTAGTGCCCGCTATCTCGGACACGATCGCTTGGCGGCGTCCCACGATCCGGTTGAACAATGAAGATTTGCCCACGTTGGGCCTACCAATAATAGCAACGATGGGCTGAGGCAAAGCAGTACTCCCGGCTAGCTGAAGATGTACTCCAGCAGAGCCATTTGTGCGTATAGTCGGTTGTGGGCTTGTTGGTAAGCGACTGATTGAGGGTGCTCCAGCATACCTTCGGGCACCTCCTCTCCGTAATGTGCTGGCATGTCGTGCATGAAGATGGCGTTTTTATTGGCCTTTGACATTAGGGAAGGGTTTACCTGATAGCCCTGGAATGCCTCACGCCGTTTGGCTGCCTCTTCCTCCTGCCCCATGCTGGCCCAAACGTCGGTGTACACGGTGTCGGCATCGGCAACAGCCTCAACGGGGTCAGTCAATTCCAACACTTGAGCGGAACTTGAACTGGCACGCTTACGCGCCAATGCCAGCGTCTCGCTGTCTAAAGTATAACCTTGCGGAGCGGCAATGGCGAAGGTCGCCCCCATTGCCGGGAGGGCCAGGCACAAGCTTCTGGCTACATTGTTGCCGTCGCCGATGAATGCCAGCTTTTTACCCTGGAGTCCTCCGGCGTGCTCGTCTATTGTGAGCAGGTCGGCCAAAATCTGGCAGGGGTGCTCCCAGTCGGAGAGGGCATTTATCACAGGTATGCTGGCATATTTCGCCAGGTCTTCCATAACTTGGTGGGAAGAAACTCGGGCGATGATGCAGTCTACAAAACCGGAAAGTACTCGGGCAATGTCGGACACCGGCTCTCTGGTACCCAGCCTAACTTCATCCTCTCCGAGGTACACTGATAGCCCGCCCAGACGGTAAATCCCAACTTGAAAGCTGGTGCGCGTGCGAAGCGACGGTTTATCAAAGATTAGAGCGATGCTTTTATTGGCAAGGGACGGGGCGGGTGTTTCAGACTTGAGTAGTTTGGCCCGGCGAACGATTTCCAGGGTTTCATCCGGCGCCAGTCCGGTAATGGACAAAAGGTCTTTTTTGATTGACATATCGATAGCTTCCTGACCCGATGAATCATATATCAAACTAATATCCCGTTCAAGTTGAAACGCGGTATCGGAGAACGCCAACCGAAGGTTGTTAGTACTTGTCTTCGATGCGGCCTTATCCGGAATTGTATCTCGGATAAGGATCAGGCCAGGTTGGTGACTGGCATCTGTTATGATGAGATTTCAACAGGAAATTAACCAGGACTCTAATTTCAGGGCTCTAATTTAATGTCACTTTGTTCGGAGGCAAAAAATAATGGTGGGGCCAAAGATTAACCCGGGCCTACGCGGTGAAAAGCAAACCTTGGTGTGTGAGCATAACGTTGCACCTCACGTGCCCAAATTTAGCACCCCATCAATGATTCAACTCATGGAGCAGGCCTCAATGATGGCGGTTCAAGATTATTTGGAGGAAGGCCAGATTTCCGTTGGTATAGAGGTCAATATTCGGCATTTGGCACCAGCCGATATCGGAGCCACGGTTATCGCCCATGCCGAGCTTTTGGAGGTGGACCGAAACCGGCTCACATTTCAAGTGCAAGCCTTCGACGGCGACCGGAAGTTAGGGGAGGGCACCCACCGGCGGGCAGTGATAAGCCTGCCGTGATGACTGCTCCGGAATCGGTTTCGACCATTTCTAGCCGATCCTGAAACGCAGCAGCGCCGACGCCCTGCCAAGGTGGATTGGCTACCCTCGACACCAGGCCTATGCTAAAATTCCTCTTGCCTCAGGTTCTAACACGCTATTGTCCCATGAAGTACGAGGTTCAAGATAACACCTAATCGGAGTGATAACGATGGCTAATATGGAGCATGTCCAACTGGCCAAGAAAGGCCGAGATGCGGTGGCCCGGTGGCGGGAAGAGCATCCCAATGAGGTTTTGGACCTGAATGCCGCTTATATGAGCTACGTGCGTATGCCCCAGATTAACCTGAGCGGTGCCGACATACGCAACTCGGACCTGATGGGCGCTATGCTACAACGGGCCGATCTCTCGGGTTGCTTCCTGAACCCTTGTCATATGTACCACGCCAACCTGAAACAGGCCAACCTTACTAAGGCGTTGATGAATGGGGCGAACCTCAGAGGGGCCGATCTTAGTGGCGCTGATCTCACCGGGGTGGACTTGGACCGGGGCGTACTCTCGGACGCTAATTTGACCGGCGCGAATCTGACCGGGGCCAACCTTGCCCGCGCGAATCTAACCGGCGCAAACCTGACTGATGCTAATCTGACCGGCACCGTGCTAAACCGTGCGACTTTGACTCGTTCTATCCTGGTCAACGCTACCTTTGAATCCGCCGACTTCTACGAAGCTGTGTTCCATAACACGGACTTGACCGGCGCAAAGCTGGCCGGCAGCATCATGGGTTACACGGTTTTCCAGAAGTGCGATCTTAGCGCTGCCGAAGGGTTGGACCAGATTCGCCATGATGCTCCCAGCACCGTCGGGATGGACACTTTCTACCGTTCGGGAGGGAATATTCCCGACGAGTTTCTCTTGGGCGCGGGCACCCCGTCTTCTTTGATTGAATTTCAGCGCTCCCTGGTGGGGACGCCGGTGGTCAAGGATGATTGCTTCATTTCCTGCGCTGCTAAAGACTATCAGTTCGCCTTGGAGTTGCAAACCGAACTGAGAGCCCAAGGCATCCGTTGCTGGTTGTTTCCCGAAAACGCCAGAGGTTCCGCATTGGTGGACCGTAAGAGCACCTCGGACCAAGAGGAAGTGGAACGTTGGATTCGGGACTATGACAAGCTTCTAGTGGTCTGTAGTTCCGCCGCCCTGGATAGCGAGACGGTCCGCAACGATATCACCACCGCCAAGAACACTCAGTTTACCAAGGACCAATGGGTGTTGTTCTTGATCGGCCCTGATGCCACCTTGGTGGAGCCCAGGGGCCGTGGCCTGGCTCGGACCTTGGCCGACGAGCATACCGTGTTCGATCTAAGGGATAAGAGTTCGGCTACCTACCAGGAAGAATTGGGCCGGTTGGTCACTGGCCTCAGCCAAAACCAACCCGCATCGGCTGGTATGCCGGTAACGGAATCCGGAGGGATGAGCCTCGACCATTTGTAAGCCCAAACGTTATACGGGTTGGGCCTCTAGGTAACCAGTCGTACTCTTTAGCCAATACCCGCACAAAATATTCGTTTCGCGTAACGGTAATCAGTTGAAAAGCCGACCCTGGATCTGATCCAGGGTCGGCTTTTTCGTGGCGTATTAAGCAAGCATGTTTAGGCACCGTCGCCCCGTACTCGGAGTAGGAGAAGCCGATGCCGCCATACTACGTGCTTGCCTAATTAATAAGGTGCATCAAAGTATGCCATTTGGGTTCCGGACAGGCAAAGCAGAAGGCCTCGCGAATTTCGCGAGGCCTTCTGTTGGATTCACAGCCAGTGAAGATAGAAGCTACTAAATGTAGTCTTCTTCCTCCATCATGCCGAGGTTGTCCTTGCTTTGGCTCAAGCCACGGGAGACCTCGGTTCGGAGCTCTTCCATGAGTTCGTCGCTGATGACGCCGCCAGCCGCAACTGCCTTTTCCTTGAAGTTCTCGAAGGCCCACTGTTCGGTGTCGCCATGAGGCATGGCGCTGAAGAAGTCCCGCTCGAAGACCGGGAGCTCGCCAGGACCGAAGTAGCCCTTACCTTCAATCTCATAACCTTCCAGGTCGTGGGTACCCTTACCCAGTACCTGACCGGTCTCGGCATAGTGCTCCATTACAGTCTGAATGCCATACTTCTGTATGGGGCAGACTTTCATGCAGATGCCGCAGCCCAAATAACGGGCCATGACCGGGCGGCAGCGCTTGAAATAGAGCTTGTTCTTTTCCATGCCCCTCCACCAGATCTTATCGCGCATGAGAGCGCGGCCTGGGCAGCGGTTTACGCAGACCTGGCAGACCTGACAGAAAGCGTGGATTCCATAGTCCACCGGCTTGTCATAGGAGACATTAGCATCGGTGGTTATGATCATGATTCGGCACCTGGAACCCACGTGAGGGGTCAACAGGTAGCCGCATGCGCCCAACTGACCCAGACCGGCAGCTACAAACATGGGAATGTAAGGGCCGGTGTTGTCATTGGGGCTGTGGATCTGGCCATGATAGCCTAAAGTATTCAGATAGTTGACCAATTCCAAGCCTGCTGCGCCTTCCGTCCGATAAGTGCTGGAGTGGACGATCTCGGCGTCGATGCTGGGGATGGTCTGGGTGGGCTCGAAATCTTGTTCATAAGCCAAGCATATGGCGTGCTCGAACTGGACCCAATCCTTTTTGCTGGCATATGCATACCGGTGGTCGTAGTTGGTTATTCCAACTTCCAAATAGCCCAATTCGCGGGCCTTGGTCTTAATTTTCTCGGTGACATCCTCACCGCTTACTGCGCCGGTGGGTTCCTGTTCCGCAGACATTCGGGCGGCCATAATCAGTGGCCGGTTCAGCTTATCGTGCTCTTTGCGGATTTCCCGCATTTCCACGTGCTGATCTCGAATATCGTTGGCCCAGTCGCGGGATGCCCGCTCGTCGATGTTCATGGTTTCCAGGGGATACTCGCGTGAGTACCAGTCAACCTCGCGGTTGTTCAGGGGAATGCCGGGTACCGTTTCCAACTCCTCAGGAACCACAATGGTTACCGGGGCGTCGCCGAGTGTTTTACCGGGGCGAACCACCTCGTGGCCTATCTTCAGCATGCCTTTCCCTCCCAAAAATGGGGATACCCCTACTTGTGGGGTACAACCTACGGACACAGTAACGGTTGTTAATTTATTTGTCAAGCCTATGTAATATGGATTGTTATATTCGAAATCAGAATAAATTAGCGCAAGAATTGTGATAGTGAGCTGTGTCTAGGTGCAGTCATTGATCCATTGTGGGCTGACAGGACCAAATTGTCCGAAGCTGCGGGTTAAATAATAAAGCCAGCAGGCTCAATTTTCTGAGCCTGCTGGCTTTGGCTTCTTTCGCCAAAGGAACGCTAACGGGACTTTACCGTTGTATTAAATGTAGTCTGCGTCTTGGTCCATCATGGCTACTACGTCGGGTGTTCCCAGACGCAACGCATCGCCAACCTGTTCCTTCAACTCGTTCAGCAGTTCGTCGGACACGACGCCGCCTGCCGCTATAGCCTTGGCCTTGAAGGAATCGAAAGCCCACTCCTCCGAACTGCCGTGGGGCATATCGAAGAAGCCGCGGTCGAAGACCGGCAATTCGCCGGGGCCGAAGTAGCCCTTGCCTTCCAACTCGTAGCCCTCTAGGTCATGGGTTCCCTTGCCCAATACCTGTCCGGACTCGGCATAATGGTCCATGACTTTCTTTAGACCGTACTTTTGGATTGGGCAGACCTTCATGCAGATGCCGCAGCCCAAATAGCGGGCCATGACCGGGCGGCAGCGTTTGAAGTAGAGCTTGTTCTTCTCAAGCCCTCGCCACCAGATCTTTTCACGCATAAGCGCTCGGCCTGGGCAGCGGTTGACGCACACCTGGCAGACCTGGCAGAAGGCGTGAATTCCGTAATCCACGGGGTGGTCATAGGTGACGTTGGCGTCGGTGGTGATTAGGATAATCCGGTTCCGCGGGCCGGCGTGTGGGGTCAACAAGTAACCACAAGCGCCAAGCTGGCCCAAACCGGCGGCTACGTGCATGGGAATCATCGGTCCCGTGGCGTCGCCGGAGTGGATGACGTGGCAACGGTATCCAATGGAGCGGATGAAGTTGCCCAGTTCCAGGGCCGCAGCGGCCTGGGTGCGGTAGGTGCTGGAGTGGACGATCTCGGCGTCCACGCTGGGGATTGTCTGAGTCGGCTCAAAGTCTTGCTCGTAGGCCATGCAGATGGCGGTGGGGAGCTCGGTGAAGCCCCGTTTGGCCGCGTACTCATAGCGTACATCGTAAGCGGTGAGGCCAACTTCTAGGAAACCCAACTCCCGGGCTTTGTTCTTAATGACCTCGGTCACGTCTTCGCCGGTGGGCTCGGCCGTGGGCTCCATCTCGGCTGTCATGCGTCCCGCAATAATCAGGTTGCGGTTGAGCTTGTCGTGTTCTTTCCGGATTTCCCGCATCTCAACGTGCTGATCCCGAAGGGCGTTGGCCCAGTCGCGGGAAGCCCGTTCCGAGGTGTTCATGGTTTCCAGAGGGTACTCCCGGGCGTACCAGTCCACTTCCCGGTTATTAAGGGGAATGCCGGGAACCGTTTCCAGTTCTTCGGGGACGGAGATGGTGATAGGCTCATCACCGTATGTTTTGCCTGGCCTGACTACCTCATGCCCTATCTTTAGCATGTCGCTGCCTCCAGTAAATTTTCTAATCGCTTTTTGAGGATTCTAGCTCGGGAATAATTACCGAGCCTGGAGTCGTAGATTAAACCGCTGGGAGGCTAATTGTCAATATATATGGACGGTTGGTTTAGCTCATTAGCTGTATTGTGACGATTACTGTAAAATTGCGACGAAATACGGAATAACGGTTGCGAATCAAGCTACGCCGACGACCCATTGTAACTTCCAGCCATCCGTGGCGCATGGCAGAATCTCATAGAGCCCGTAGCCTCGCTGCATTCAGTTCGTAGGTCGCAGATAACCGGGCCCAAGCCTATCCGCCGCGGCGCCGGGAAATCATGGCTTCGGCCAATGGGCTGGCCCCGGAGCGCACCACGGTATTGACCAATGAAGGCAGGCCCGATGCCAAAGACCGGGACACCGCCGGGGCAACCTGGTCCGGAGTTTCTACGAACTCGGAATAGCATCCCATGGCTTCGACCATCTTGTCGTAACGCACTTCACGCAGGTCCGTGGCCACGGCCCGGTCGAAGTAAGCCAGTTGGAATGTCTTATCGATGCCCCAAGTGCCGTCGTTGCCCATTACGGTGGTGATGGGGATGTTGTGCCTCATGCAGGTGTCGTACTCCATGGCGTAGAAACCGAAAGCGCCGTCGCCGATGAACACCAATACCTTGCTGTCGGGATAGGCCAGCTTGGCGGCCATGCCGTAGGGTATTCCTGCCCCCAGGTGGCTCAACGGCCCCAGCCGCATAAAGTGGCCTGGTTTGCGGGCTTTGAGGTATGACCTGCCGAACTGAACATAGTCGCCGCCGTCCATAACGATGACGGTGTCCCGGTCGATTATGTCCTTCAGGCCCTTATAAACGTCCATTGGGTGCATGGGCAACTCGCCGTTGGACCGGTCTTCCAGGTTTTGGAACCAAGCAGCCCGGTCTTGGCCCAGTTGGTCCAGCCATGGGCTGATGTCTTGTTTGTTGCCCGATTTGCTGGCGTTGGTGATCTGCTCCACGATGGCGCCCAAATCGCCAAGCAACCCCACCGAAACTCCACGGTTGCGGCCAATTTCCGCCGGGGATGGGTCGGCTTGAATGATCTTGGCATCGTCGTTAAAGACTCGACCGTACCTGTAACGGTGGTCCAACCTCTTGCCTAGCAGCAGCACCACATCGGCTTCCCGGAAACGGCGGGCGGTGGGGTTCAGAGCGCCGTCAGCGTAGCCAAAGCACAGAGGATGCTCGTCGTCCAGCAACCCTCTGGCCTGCTCCACAGTGAAAACCGGCGCTCCCGTGGTTTCCGCCAGGGCCTCCAGTTGCTCGGGAGAGACCGAGTAGCGGGCCGGGTTTCCAGCGATTATCACTGGGCGCTTGGCATTTTTGATTAATGAAGCAGCTTCTTCTATTAAACCAGGGTCACCTTGAGGTCGGCCCTGATGCCGGTATTCTTGAGGCAGCCAGCGGGGCAGTTCCTCTTCGGTTATCGTCACTTCCTGCAGGTCTATGGGCAGCGTCAGGTGGACCGGACCGGGTCTGCCGGACATTGCGGTGCGAAATGCAGTCGCCACGTACTCGGCGATGCGCGTCTTGTCGTGGATCATCCAAGAGCCTTTGCTCACCGGCGCAGCCATGGCTACCTGATCGATTTCTTGGAAGGTGGTCATGCCCTTTTCCGGCAGTTCGGCGCATCCGGCGATAAAAATAACCGGGCTTTCCGAGGTATATATGGCAGGCAATGCTGATATGGCGTTGGAAAATCCTGGGCCTCCGGTAAATATGCCCACCGCAGGCTTTCCCGTAATGCGAGCGTAGCCGTCGGCCATGTGCAATGCGGCGCCTTCGTGTCTGGTGTCTATAAACTCGATGCCTTCGTCGGCGGCGGCGTCAACCAAGGGCAAGATGGTGTCACCGACGATGGTGAACACCTTCTCGATTCCTTCTTGTTTCAAGCACCTGATGAATAGATGAGCCCCGGTGAGGCTGGCCATGGTTTCTTTCCTCCGTTAATTGCTGGTGTGATTACTCGCATAATTCTGTGCCTGTCGCGCATGCGACTCCCTTAGCATGCTGGGCCATTTTGCCGGAACGGGAATTTGGACCTTAAAAACGACGATTAAACCGGGCATTATGCAAGATGGTAACATTGCTCGGGAGCGTCGGCACGTAGAGCTTACCTACCCCGCGCAATTCAGGCAAGGGTGCGTGGACGACTGTGCATTAACATCGGTGTTGGGCATAAGAGGGTGTTAGAGGGTGTTAGATCGAAGCCGGCGTTTCAACGCACGGTATTGCGGCCATGTGCCAGATCCCGACTCTCTCCAAATTCGGGAAGAGCCGTGGGAAGCGTTCACCACGGGCAGAGAATAGAAAATGGGAACCCTATATATAGTAGGCACGCCCATCGGCAACCTGGAAGACCTATCCCTCCGGGCGGCCAGAATTCTGGGTGAAGTGGGGTTGGTGGCCGCAGAGGACACCAGGGTCGCGCGCCGACTGCTCAGCCACCTGGGAATCCGTGTGCATTCCATCAGCTACCACCAGCACAACTGGCGCACCAGGATTCCCCAGATCATCAAGTCGCTGGAAGACGGGGATGTGGCCTTGGTTTCTGACGCCGGAATGCCGGTGGTCAGCGACCCGGGCAGCGAGTTGGTGTGCCAAGCAGCTTTGGCCGGGTTCCAGGTGGAGGTTGTGCCCGGCCCTTCGGCCATAACGGCCGCCTTGGCCGTGTCCGGTTTCTCCGGCGATGCTTTCACCTTTCTGGGATTCTTGCCGCCTCGACGTCGGGACCGCCGCCAGGGCTTGAAGACGGTTTCCAAACTGCCGATGACCCTAGTCCTTTTCGAAGCGCCCCACCGGGTTAAAGCGTTACTTGCGGACGTTCTAGAGGAGTTGGGTGACCGGGAAATCTCTCTGTGCCGCGAGCTGACCAAGCTACACGAAGAGGTGTTCCGTGGGAATGTGTCCCAGGCCATAGCCCACTCCCAGGAGCCCAGAGGCGAGTACGTGGTGATAATCCAGGGAGCAACCGAAGAGGAACCGGACGAAGAGGCTTCAAACGAAGTTTTGAAGCAAGCGGCCGAGGAATTGACTCGGCTTAGAAGCGACCGAACACGAGCAAAGGACGCTGTTGCTCAAGTCTCTCAGGCAATGGGCTTGCCCAAGAATGTTGTTTATCAAATGTGGGTGGAGCTCGGTCGCACCAGCGTGTAGAAAACTTAAGTGGACCCGTTAGTCAAACAGTAAAGAAGCCAAATTTAGAGATTGTTCCGCTGGCTGAGGCAAGGTATCAATGCCGCATAATAATTCCGCTGCTTGGTCTTGTAAACCCTCCGCTTGGTGTGCTTCTTTGAACATCTGGCCGGGCGTGAGGTAACCCAGAGCCTGTTGGGGGCGCTCCCCGTTGTAGAAGTTCAGATAAGCGCCAATGCCCTTCCTGGCCTCAGTCCCATTCTGATATGACTCTAAGTACACCTCCTCGTGCTTGACGCTCCGCCACAGCCGTTCCACAAAGATGTTGTCCAGGTAGCGTCCCTTGCCATCCATGCTGACTTGAATGCCTTGGTCTACCAATATCCCGGTGAAAGCCTCACTGGTGACCTGGCCTCCTTAGTCGGTGTTGAATATCTCAGGATCCTTCCTCAAAGCATCCTTCAGAGCCTCGACGCAGAAATTAACGTCCATGGTGTTGGACAACCGCCACGCCAGCACATACCGGATGTGCCAGTCCATGATGGCCACAAAGTATAGAAAGCCTTGGGTCATGGGTATCTAGGTAATGTCCGAACTCCATACCTTATTGACCCGGTTGATTTCCACTGCCTTCAGCAAGTAGGGAAAGACGCGGTGCTCCGGTGTGGACTTGCTGGTGTTGGGGCACCGGTAGATAGCTTCCAAACCCATTAACCCCATCAACCGCCTGACCTTCTTTCGACCTGCCAGGTGCCCTTGCCCGCCATAGATGGGGGTCTTCAGGTACTGGCGTCCATCAAAGCCATCAGGTCCAGGTCTTGGGCCGCGGGCAGTGTGCGCTGGTAGTACAACGAGGCTCGGCTGATGTCCAGCAGGGTGCACTGGCGAACTAGGGATAGCTGGTTGTCCTTCCGGTCAATCTGAGCCTGCCTTTGCTTTAGGCTCATAGAGTGGACCTTTCCGCCAAAAAATCCCTTTCCACCTTCAACTGGCCAATGTGCCAGTAGAGTTGGTCAATCTGTACCTCCTTGGCTTTCTCCTGGGGTTTCCCCTCGGACCCAAACAACCCTGGAGCACGTTCCACCAGTGCTTTTTTCCACGCATGCATCTGGCTAGGATGGACCTCGACCCGGCTGGCTAGCTGGGCGACAGTCTGATCACCCTCAATGGCAGCCAAGGCTACCTTGGCCTTGAATGCTGGGCCATGCTTTTCCCGTGTTTGCTTCATGTTCCTGCTCCTTATTCCCACTATTTTAGGAGCGGAACTCTCTCTTAGCCAGTTGTCTAAAATTTGGGGTCCACCTCAGTCCGACGGGAAGGTTAACGTAGTAGTCAGGAGTTATTACGAATCTGGAGAACTTGAATAAGCCCCGTGTAAGGATGGTCAACTCCACGGCACCTTCAGGTCGTCTTGCCTGGATGCAACGTGATTGCTAGAGACCCGGTATGAGAATGGAGCGCAACAGGAGCGGACACAATATGCGTAATCCTGTAATTGAGTAGGTTAATCGCATTCACAGCACTGCTCCAAGGACATCTGCAAGACGATTAAAGCCAATTTCTGAGCCTACCTAGAAGTACACCGACCGACAGAGTACTGGGTAACATTATTCCATTTGCCCTATTGAACTGCTATCAAAGAATTGCTGGTAGCTGATGTTGGTGGTCAAATCCCTCGGAGCGCCGACTCAGGTGTAGCCAATCCAATTTCGTTCTCTTGAAGAATTTCGATATCCTTACAATCGAGGATATCCAGTCCCTGGTCAAGAACCATTTCGTGAATAATCGAAAATTAAATAAACTATGAAGGAATTTTCCTTGCGCATTTGCTGATCTTCCAGTCGAGAATCCGCCCAAACAAGGAACACTCTCAAGCAGGCCCTTTCCCCAAAGCTTGCGTATAGTCGGCTTTTGCAGCGCTGCAAGGAGATAGTTCCTGCAGCGGCCTGGGCTACCTGCGTCTTATAGTTAAAGCATTCTTGCAACGGATCCCCTGGTGTTTCAACCCCTCTTTTGCTGTGTTTCCATAGACAAGCTCCCCAACCCGGCAACCGCCTTTCGATGTGCTTCATATCATCACTCAAGAGACGGTGGGAATAGCGCGGGTGTCTGATTTGACACTTTGGTGGGTCTTGCTGGCGGTTTTCGCTGCACTGCCCGCAATTGGGCAGAGCTTCTACCAGGCGGAGGATGTGGGAAACCTTCCCATAAGGCCAGAAAACCGGAGCCAGCAACGGGCGCCGGACAAGTTATCTCGTGGTCGTAAAAAGGTGAAAACCGAATCCACCGACTCCGGCAATCAGATAATAAGCGACGCCTATCGATGGAAATTCTTAGGCCGCCTGATCCTAATCGTTTGTTTAGTATGGCATGCTCAGCTGGGTAAAAGGCGTAAATTACATTCGGGCTGCAGTTATAGCCGATCAGGCGACAGCCCAGTTCCAACAGGGTGACGCGCAATCTGCCCTGTCTTCGCTAGACCACTCTATCAAACTGGCGCCCGGTGTCTCCACTTATTATGAAAAGCGAGACATTATTTACTCACTTATCCCAGCGCGGGAATTGTATAACCTCTTCCCAAAATGCGGATTTTTGGCGGAAACCCGGTCCCGGGCAAAATGCGTGGCCGAAGAGCAACACCAGAGCAATCTGAAATGGGTAGAGAATCGCCTTTGTATCACAAAGCGAAGCTCGCCCTCGCTGGTTCATTTCTAAATTTGGCGCTTCTAAACAACGACTCTAAACTGGCTGCAGAGTCAATTGAGCACTACCGGGACATAACGGAAATGTTGCCTGCGAGTTTCCCTGCGTTAAACAAGTTGGCAGATGCTTCTATTCTACTTGGGCAGCCCCAGTTAGCCCTTGGGTATTTAGAGAAATCTCTAATCTTGACTGAAAATCTCGCAGAATCTTATCCCGCTTTGCTTTTGGAGGCGGAAGCTTTTCACAATCTAGGCCAGATCGAGCGCTCTCTGGAGCCTTTGGGACAAGCAATCATTGCCAGTCCTGGAAACCGTGAACCCTATTTCCTCCGTGGCAGCACCTACCGATTACTGGGCCAATTGGATCTGGCAGTAGAGGACCTGAGCCAGGCCATCGACCTAAACCCCGAGTTCGGTGCGGCCTTTTATACACGAGCCCTAGCCTACACCCAACTGGGAAAACACGCTGAGGCATCGGAGGATATTGATAAGGCGGTAAAATTTGGTGTAGACCCAAACATCCTTACTGCTGCCATAGAGGAAATCAGGGATTCACCATAGGCCCAACCACCCGAGTCGTCAATAAATTTAGTCGGGTGGCTACGCAGTCGTAACCATTAACGAGATGGGATAAACGAGACAGTTCGGAGCTCAACTCTTGTGCTTCAGCTTTGTTAGAGCACTCTGCCCTTCGGTGCATGTGGAGGTTCCCTAAAGGTTTACGTTTGTTTCATTAGTCTATGTGCTGTCAAAAATCTATAGACGAGCGAGGTGGGTCACACGCCGGCCGCTGTTGGAATCCCCATCAGCAACAACGAATCCGTTCACGTTCCATAAGTCGCACAACAAAAGCCACTGGTATGCGGGACAGTGGGGCCTTTAGGATAATTGGCTGATGCTACTGACTACCACGGTGGTCATCCCGTTGCCGACTACAGATGGAATTTGGGCAGATCGGTAGATTGCGTCGAACATCTATAGTCGATGGCACCCTTAATTACCGATTTGCTTTAGAGAATGTACCCACTCTTGTCGCACCCAAGTATTATTCAAGGGATGGGCGATTTATCTAGAGATCAAGTGCAACGCTGCTTTACTTGCCGCCCCATTGAGCGATGTAAGACCCCAATTTACCGAATTGCTGGACACGGTTGTTACCAGCGTCGACCACATAAACGAAGGCCTTGGTCGAATGATACGTAATATCAGTGGGATTGTTGAATTCGCCATCACCGGAGCCTTGGGTGCCCCACTGGTCCACGAAGGTTCCCGATGAACTGAACTTCTGCACCCGGTTGTTTCCTGTATCAACTACGTAGACTCTCCTATCGCCTGCGTCGTAGGCAATACCACTGGGGCTTTGGAATTGGCCTTCACCGTCACCCCGCGAACCCCACTGAGTCTGGTAATTCCCCGTCCGCGTAAACTTTTGTATGCGATGATTTCCCGTGTCCACCACGTAAACATTTCGGTCCTCATCCAATATAATGCCGGTTGGGTTTAGAAATTGCCCATCTCCGCTTCCTTCGGTTCCCCATTGGCCAAGATACCCTCCTATTGACGTGAACCTCTGGACGCGGTGATTGCCGCTATCGACCACATAGACCACACGGTCGGTCTCATCCACGGCGGTGTACGAAGGAACCTTGAACTGTCCATCGCCACTACCTTCTTCACCCCACTCCAAAACAAACGCGCCTCTGCTGGTTTGTTGCTGTACTCGATTATTCGCTGCGTCAGCGATAAACAACACATTCCCAGTCGAATCAAAGGCTAAGCCTAAGGCACCATTTAGTTGCGCTTCGCCAATCCCTTGACTGCCCCATTCCAACAGAGGGACACCGATGCCCGAAAATTGTTGTATCCGATTATTTCCGGAGTCAACGATATATAGGAAATTCCTGTCGACATCAAGGGTAATGCCCCAAGGTTGTTTGAAAAAGCCAAACTCACTGCTGCCCGACGGCGTCGGCGTCGGGGAGGGAGTTGGCGAAGGCGAGGGGGTGTTGGTGGGCGTGGCGGTGGGTACGGGCGTGGCGGTGGGTACGGGCGTGGCCGTGGGTACGAGCGTGGCGGTCGGAACTGGAGTCGGAGTTGGGGTCGCATCAGGACTAGGCTCTACCGTCGCGGTTGGAATGGGGGTTACGGTTGGTCCGGGCGTGGCCGTGGCTACCGGAGCCGGAGTGGGGGTTTCAGTGGGGATCCGGGTTTCCGTAGGCGCAATGGTAGGAGCCGGACTGGCGGTAGGAGCAATTGTGGCTGGAGCGGGTGTGTCTGTGGAAGCTGGCGTGACTATAGCGGGCGTCTCAGTTGGGGCGAGAGAAGGCGGGTGGGTAGGCTCTTGGGTCAGCGTGGGAAAGCTGGTAGGCTGGAGAGTTGCTGTCGCAGGCTCTGTGGTTGCGGTCGCCGCAACCGGGCTGGGGCCAGATGTGGCAGTGGGCAATGGGTCCCCACATGCCGCTGCTACTGCTGCGGTCAATATACAAGCGGAAATAAATACGAATAGTTTCATGCATTCTCCTGAAAATACGCACCGGAAAGCAAGCGACTCACCGCAAACAGGTATTATTCGGACACCTAAGTACTATGAAAAGCTGCCGTAATGCGGCAATAAATCTTGAGGGATTCCCAGTATTATACACTTGTTCGTTGTCGGCCCGAGTAATAAAACATAACCCTGTAATAGTAAAAGGCACCATCATTCTAGCGAAAACGAAATGCAAAGGTTACAATCTTGGCACGCAACATGGTCTGCATTCCCCTAATGGCACCGATACGGAGCAAGACTGTTGCGCTATCTTTCTGCTACATCAGAAGCCCTCTGGGTCTACTCGCCGACGCCATCAGATGCTGGCATGTCAACTTCGCCGCCCGGAGGCTTTTTACCCGAAGCCCAGTTCTTACACATGGGTCCATGCACGTAACCAACGGTCATTAACATTCGTGCTCACCCCGTATTTACTCACCCCTTATTAACTAACTCCCTTTGGCGGCCCAAAGACACCCTAATAGCCAAAAGACGTGTGGACATTCCTGAATGGCTGCCCTGCATGGAATCATGACCGTAAAAACCACCCGCCTTTAGTTGATGGGACATTGACAGCAAATACACAAAGTCAGGAATCTCCCGCCGCACATAGCGTTTCGGTAATTTGGCTTAACCGAGCGCTGGAAACTCTATGGCTTGTAACAATATTGGTGGTGCATCTGGCATTTCTTGGCTGAAGCTATGCTGAAGAGTCATCAATCATCGGCTCCTTTGAATTACCCAAGATTGCGCTCCTGCGGACACTTGTTGGAGTAATGGCTGTCCTATAGGTGTTGGAGTGGGCGTTGCAGCACGCAAAAGTGTCCCACTTTTGTTTAGGAGAGATCAGGGGGATATTTTTTATCCCTGGTTCGCCAGTGAACCCTGCTGGACATCAGCAGAGCCTCGTTGTACTACCAGCGCACACTGCCATTCCGACTCCGGTGCAAGACCAAGGGGTGAACGCACGCTGCTCCAGGCTAAAACCTGGCTGCCGGTACTGGCCGTATGGCTAAAAGCCCAGCCGAGGCGGTGGTTGTTGGTGGCCGCTCTCCTCTACCTTGGGAGGACGGCTCTGACCACGCTCTTGTCGGGATCTTTTCGCGTTAGCTTGTGGGGCGAAGTACCAGGGTAGGACAGCTACTCGGCTTACACGGTTACAGCTTACGTCGTGCTGTTTGGAGTGATAGCCACCCACCTCCGGACCATGCCCCAACTGCTGAGACTGTTTGGTGCGATTACCGCTATGGGAATACTAGTACCCAGTCAACCCGTGATTTGAAGGATATAAACGATGGAGCTTCCTGCGGGCATCCTGGGCAGTGAACTGCCAGTTGATGGTAGCCTGGGCGGCGTTGCGCTCCCGCTCCAGGGCTTGGATTTCACTGCAGAGGGTAGCCTGGTTGGGGACACGCTGCTTGAGGCAGGAGCGGGACAACACGCTGAACTCGATCTCCGCCATGTTCAGCCAACTGCCATGCTTGGGTGTGTGGTGGAACTCCAACCGTTTTACAATGCGCCGGGCCTCAGCGGCAGGGAAAGCCTCGTATAGAGAAGCTGGCCGATGAGTATTCAGATTATCGAGGACAACCCGCACCACTTGGGCCTCCGGGTAGGCCTCATCCACCAGCCAACGCATCTGATGGGCGAAGTCCTGTCGGGTTCGGCGCTGGGTGATGGCGACGTGCCTCCAACCCCGCAGCGGCTCACAGGTCAAGAACAGATTGCGGGTGCCCTCCCGGCGGTACTCGTAGACCTGACGCCGAGGCTGTCCAGGCCGCGCTGGGAGAGACGGTCGCGTCTCAGCCAACAACTGGGTCGAGGTCTCGTCGAAACAAACCACTGGCCGCTTCGGGTCATGGGGCTCAGCATACAGTTCCAAGACATCCTCCATGGCTGCCACGAATTCGGTGCTTACCTCAGGAATACACCACTCCTTCTTCTGCCACGGCTTGAGGGCGTTTTTTTGAGCCGCTTGCGGATGCCCTCATGGGACATGGAGGGCACCAATCCCAGTTCCACTACCTTCCCGGCCAACAGACGCAGAGTCCAGTGGTCGTGCCCCTCCGGCGCTGGGCTGCAGGCCAGCGCGATGAGGTGGGCCTCTCCCTTGTCGTCCTGTTTCCTCCGGGGCCTGGGACGAGGTCTTTCTAGCAAAGCTCCATCCAGGCCTTCTTCGGCGAAGCGCCGCTTGATCCGGAACACGGTGCCAACGGAGACGTCCAAGGCCTCAGCCACCCTGGGTGCGTTCCAACTCTCGTCGCTCCTCAGTAGAATCCTTGCCCGGGTCATCACACGAGCCCGGATTTTCCCACCACGAATCAATTGCTGGAGTCGTTATCGCTCTTCCTGGTCCAACTGCACTGGGTACTTCTGCCGCCGCATCACCGCCACCCTCCTACTTCAACACTGTCTCCCACTAGAGGGTAGAAATTTTGGTCACGTTCTTAAATAACTACCAAGACCGGGTTGACTGAGTACTAGCAGCTGGTTACGCAGTTCTTCAACATTACGGACACGATTTCTTTGACTTGATGGAACAATTGGGTGCGGAGAGGACTAGCTCAACAATGGGCGGCCCCATTTTTGCAGGCTCCGTTCTGGCTATGACTTTACCCATTTCATTTCTGACCGCTACCCTGGCCCTAAGTGGGCCGGCAAGCGGCATCAAGCAATGGTGGCAGACAGGCTTGTGGACTCTGATATTGCCAGTCCAGATGACGGCGCTTATTTTTACCTTATCCCGGGGTCCCTGGTTCGGTACGGTGTTTGCCCTGGCTGCGCTGTTGGTTTTGATGTTGGTGTTCCTTGGCTGGCGTCCATTGGCCCGAGCAGTTGTGCCTCTGGCAATGGCCGGCATTCTAACCAGTATTATCATTCTTGTGGGGGCGACTCCCGAGGAAAACCGTGCTACAGGGGTGACCGTCAGGCCTGCCGGTTCGGCGGTGGCAGAGAGGGTCATAGGGCTGACCCCGCAGCTGGCCACCGGTGGCCAGCTGCGGGAGAATCGGGATTTGGCAGACTTCATGGGATCTGATAACCCAGAGACCTTGGGCCGGATTCGATAGTTTAAACCTTTCATTTCTTCGGCCAATAATCGGCTATGGGCCTGAACTGCTCCGATACAGCTACCTCTTGGAGAGTCCAGCCGGCCGATGCAATCTACTGCCGAGCGAGGCGAGCCATGCGCACAATTACTTCATCCATCAAACGATAGAGGCAGGGTATTTGGGGCTACTCGCTTCCGTGGGGGTCTTCGTCGCTTTTTCTTGGCAGGAGGCTACCAGCTCATTCGAAATGCAGTCGAGCATTTCCCAGTTCACAAACTTGTGCTGGTTGCGTTTTAGCTGTCATGGCAGGGAGGCTGCTAGAGCAGATGGTCGGTGTGGCCAGCGTTTCAGACTTGATGGTTACGTGGGTTCTGCTGGCGGTCATGGCCGCTATTCCCATTGCGACTGACCGGTCTCACGCAATCAACCGAATGTGCCACGGCGCAGCGAACCGCGCTCCCGGCGCCCCAGCAGGTAGCTTCAGTCCCGAACTCCAATCCTCGAACCGATGCTTCTCTGGAGGATTCTGGCAGTGGCTGCAGTAGTCGCGATTGTAGGCATCATATTTTGGGTAAAAAATGTCAATTACCTGAGGGCAGCGTTTATCGCAGACAATGGGGCGGAGCAATCTCGCAACGGTGATTTAGGTGGAGCCACAGCAAGGGATGGGATTACAGCAACAAGTAGTAGTATTACTATCCGGCACCGGGACCTTGCCTCTGGTAGCGGGACACTCTCTTAATTTGGCCTCTTTACTGTCTAAATAACGGGTCCAACTAAGTTGCCTGATTGATAAGCAGAGGGATAATAAGAAGAGCGATAAGAAGGGCGCATTACTTAACCCAACGTTCCAAGTTTTGGTGATTATCTCATGACATTTTTCCGGTATTCCAGTGTCACTGCCGTTTTACTAACAATCATTGTTATTTCCCTCGCTGCGGCGGGTCCGAACCAACCCTTGATCCGGCGCCAATCGCCACGGCGACCATAGCACTCCTACCAACGCTGGATCCCACCCAGACTCCGGTAACGCCTACGCTAATACCAACCGTTCCGCCCGAGGCTGGAAGCCATTTCGACGCAGCCGCTGAGCTCCGAGCGCGTGGGGAATTCGAAAAGGCCATCGAAGAGTACAATCAAGCTATTGAGCTCTTTTCAAACTACCCGGAGGCGTATAACAATTGAGGCGCTGCATACCTTCATTTGGGCCGAATGGAAGACGCGATTTAATCCTATGACGTCGCTATCGAATTAGACCGCACTTATTTCAAGTCGTATAACAACCGTGGCGTCGCCAAAATGCGACTGAGGCAAATCGATGCCGCCGTCGAAGACTTCGACCAAGCCATCCTACATAACCCGGACTACGCTCAAGCATATCTCAGCCGGGGCACCGCTCATTACAATATGGGGAATTTTGAGTTGGCCCTCAAAGACCTAACCGACGCCATAACTCTAGACACCGACATCGGCATGGGCTATTTTGGGAGATCGTTAGCGTTAACCAGAATGGGACGAGATGAGGAAGCATCCCAGGACTTGGAGCGAGCGGTTGAGTCGGGGCTTGATCAAACTACATTGGCAGGACTGATCCAAGAAATCAAGGCGCAGCGTTAAATGAACACGTACTCTGGACGGTGTCGGTGGGAGCCTTAACAACATACAACGTCCCGCACCTAAAAGGTCCGAGTATGCTCGAGCATGCCTTGACAGAAGAACCGCTAATTAGTATAGTTCCGACGAATTCATGCACGAAATAACGAGTAGCCTTGGGAACTGCTCCAAGGCTCTTTTTGGTCATGAAACGGTGTTTGTAGCCCTTGACAAGCGCAAGACGATAATGCTAAAAAGGGTTAAATCTGGCGAAACGTGCCTGTAGGAGAATAGGATTCCATATGCCGTACGTCGAAATTATCATTAAATCTTCCCATGTAGACCCGTCAATCATTCCTAAGATATTCTTTAGATGGGCGCGAAGCAGGCAGTAACGACTATCTAAACTCAAAACAGAGGGCCTTGTTAGATCAACAAAAAAAGAACGATTTGAGTTGCCGAACCTCGATACCAACAGGTTCCATAGGCCCCCATTGGGGGACCTCAAGAAGGAGAAATACTAGATGAACGCTACCATCGGAAAATCTGCTGGCTTAGCCATGTTGATGGCTTTTGGGATCATTGCCACCATGGTGGCTCTGGGTGTCTTTACCTCATCCAATGCGGCGGCCAGCCACCCCGTGGGCCAGGCGATTGCTATTCCGGACGGCGGGATCATAAACGTCCCCAACACACCTGGGGTATTAGCAACCTACACCATCTCGTTCCAACCCTTACGGGATCTATCCCAAGGCGACTCGATCTACATCAAGTTCGACAAAAATATAAGCGTTCCTGCATCGATGGAAAAGGAACGGGTCACCATCACCGCTTTTTCAGGCGGGTCATCCAATCCTCTGTCAGACCCCGAGATCAGCAAGGATGCCAATAACAACACTATCATAAAACTGGCCCTCGGTGATACGCAGCCATTAACCCCTTTGATTGTCGATAATCTTGCGGGTTTGGCTGGAACCGACGTCCACTTATTAACATTTAGTACGCTGGCAGGTATCAGGAATGCCACCAACCCCGACGTTAATGATACTTGGGCTAATATGTCCGACGACGGCGTCAACTTCGGTGCAGAAGCCGAGGACATAATTCACGTCTTACGGTGGCTGGACTTGAACGATAACTCAGACGCGCGGGGCTTCGAGCTGACGCTAACCGGTAAAGGCTGGAAGGACGGTACTGCTACCGTATTCCTCAAGCTAAGTACTGGTGACGGCTTTATTCCAGGCACCGATATAATCATCGGCACGTCCGACGCCGCCATTTCCGGCGGTGAGTTTACGGCTACCTTCGTCGTCGACACAAATTTCGAAGTGGGCGACAACTTGATAAATGCCACTGATGGGCGTGGGGAGACTGCCTTTTTATCCGCCACGGACCCTGACTTTGGCGCCCGTTACGAGAGTCAGGATTTCGAGCTACGTGGCAAATTAACTGTTAGCACCACCACTGCCACCAGGGGTGAGGAGATCACCTTAACGGCGGAAGACTATGGTGGAACTGCAGGCGTTGGCCTTGTCACTGGCATCACCTTCGGTGGCATTGCGGTCGCCAATGCTGATCTGCCAGGTTCGCTAGGAATTTCTAACCACACCGGGACCTTCATAGTAACGGTCCCGTCCACTGCCCAAATAGGGGCACAGACTATAACCTTAATCACGAACGCGAACCCAGATACGCGTCGGACAGTTGGCATCAGCATCGTGGGTTTGTCTGTCATTGCATCGCCTTCCACGGTCGTGGCTGACCAAGATGTAACCATAAGTGGCAGCGGCTTTGGAAACAACGAGAAATTGGCCACAATAAGCGTCGCTGGCACCGGGAACCTGGTTACCATCCTCACGGACAATAGTAAAGTGACCGATAAGTCGACGGACAGCAGCGGCAACTTGGTGGCGACCTTTGCTATTCCAATAGATGAGACGACCCGAACACCAGGGACTCACAAGATAATCATCACGGACGCGAGTGGTCGGGTTGGAGAGGCAATCATAACAATCCCGGAGCGGACTCTCATATTGGACTCGGTGGAAAGTAGGAGAGGCAGTATTGTCGGCTTCTCCGGCACCGGATACCAGGCCGACTCGACGATAAGCATTTTCTACGGCCCGACCAGTGGGACGCCTCGCACCACCACCACGGCTGATGCCGCCGGTAATATGTCTGGCACTTTCACCGTGCAGAATACGGTTGGCATCCCATCGACTACCACGGTGAATGCGCAGTCCGGTTGTTCCACTAGAGGGACGGACTCATGCACCCAGAGGACTGCCGACGCAGTCCACAAGGTTCCGGCCGCCGCGGTGACGGTGGAGCCCACCAGCGCGGCGCCTGGCGACACAATAATGATCAGCGGTCTCGGATTCCCTGGCTTCGTACCCGTCGCGGACTTGACCATCGCCAACGTATCGGCTCTGCCGAGCCCGGCTCCGTCCACAGACGCTGATGGTATCTTCACCACCACGGCATTGGTGCCGCAACTGGACACCGGTTCCCAGGCGTTGCTAGTGACAGCCGGTGGAACCACCGCCACAGCCAGCTTTACAGTGTTGATGGCGGGCGTCGTACCCGTGACCACAACCAACAACACGACAGACGTGTTCGCGGATGAGATCAACTCGGACAACCTAGTACGTGTCTGGCTCTTCAGCAACGCTGACCAAACGTGGTCATTCTTTGACCCGAGGCCCGCATTCGCTGCCGCCAACACACTAACCACGTCTACCAGTGGGGATATCGTCTGGGTCAACGTGATTGCGGAGACTACTTTCCAAGGTCAGACCCTGTTCCCAGGCTGGAACTTAATCTCGCTAAAATAACGGCTAGGATCTAAGCAACGTTAAATCGGGGCCGCCAAATGGCGGCCTCGCTACGATATAGCAAGAGGTAAAATAGATGACCAAACTGAAGATTCTGGCGCTGATGGTTGGGTTGGTGATGTTATTCGCCATACCAGCCACCGTTTCAGCGCAGAGAGTACCACCCCACGTCTTTGTGGGGTCGACTATCAACGGTGCCGCTGCGACGGACGGTACAGTCATCGCAGCCATGGTAAACGACGTCCAGGTAGCGACCGCCACAGTTGTCGACGGCAACTTCGTACTGGTCGTAGACCAAGGTGATGAAATCTTCGCAGGCATGATGGTCCACTTCACAGTTGATGGGGCCGATGCTGCTGAGACACCAGCATGGGTGCAAGGCGGAGGAACCGAAGTATCTCTGACCATGGCCGCCCCAGCCCAAGCAACCGCAACACCCGAGCCAGTGGCAACCGTCGTACCGGGTAGCGGTCAGGGCGGAGCGGTCGGAGCGGTCGGAGCGGTCGGATCGGAAGGACCGCAAGGCGCACGGGGTGCTCGAGGGTCCGCAGGCGCAGATGGCGCCGACGGTTCCGACGGCTCGGCTGGAGCCCGAGGTTCGGCTGGCGCCGACGGACAAGACGGAGCGGACGGAGCGGCAGGTAGCGATGGCTCAGGCGGCTCTACTGGTTCCGCAGGTCCTGCCGGCTCAGCAGGTGTTGCTGGCGCAGCAGGTGAAGATG
Source organism: Dehalococcoidia bacterium (assembly GCA_963665155.2). Taxonomy (GTDB): domain Bacteria; phylum Chloroflexota; class Dehalococcoidia; order Lucifugimonadales; family UBA3495; genus UBA1141. Next base: position 533,384 of record CAXXFI010000001.1, read on the forward strand.
GAGGCAGCGGCCTCGGAATTGTTGCTCTAATTCTGGCTATCATAGCTATCGTAATCGCCGGAGGAGCAGTCGCAATGGGCCGGAGGAGCTAATATCTCCTCCCCTCTTTGCTGAGACTTTGGTAGAGCGCTCCGACAATATTGTGCCGGAGCGCTCTTCTTTAATAAAGTATCTTCAAACATCTAGTCTCTAGGATCCGGCCCTTTTGTATCCAGATCGACAGCTATAACGTAAATTTGCTAGGCGACGAAACATTAACCCTTATATCCGTTCCAAAAGGGCGGGACGCAATACAACTAGATACGTGAATTACCCGGCCTCTTAGAATACTAATCCGAAAAGGAGGACTCATGACCAAATCGAGGCTATTACTTATTCTGGCCGTAATGGCTTTGGTGCTTACGCTGCCGTCGGTGGTTTCCGCTCAACGGGTGCCACCCCACGTGTTCGTAGGTTCCGCAGCCATAGACGGAGTCGCTGCCGGAGACGGCTCGATAGTAACCGCTTGGATAGACGGAGAGGAAGTCGCATCGGCGACAATCACCGGAGGTGTTTTTACCCTGGTGATAGATCAGGGGGACTCAACCTACGCCAGTAAAGCGATTTCTTTCATGCTCGACGGCAAATCCGTAGCCGAAACCGCCACGTGGATGCAGGGCGGCGGCGATGTGGTTGTTCTGACGGTAACCAGCGCCCCTGTGGTCGCGGGCCGGGTGCTAACTATAGACCTACTCGAGTTGAACGATTCGGGACAGAGGGGTAGCGCGATCCTGACCGAATTAGGGCCAGAGACGCGAGTGGTACTTTCGATTTCCAGCGGCGCCTTGGAAACCGAGTTGGTCCACATCCACTTGGGACAATGCGGTGCTTCCTTGGGCGGTGTAGATCAGGCGTTGACCAGCTTCGTTGACGGCAGCGGCGGATCCAACACCATGGTGGCGGCCACGTTGGATTCTCTGACGGACGGCAATCACGCCATCAACTCCCATGAAGCCGGCAACCCCGGCAACTACACTTCCTGTGCCAACTTACCATCTTCCATATCGGCAACTGTGGCGACCGCATGGTCCGGGCTAAACCAATACCTGGTTGACCACCGGGGAATGAGCCTATATTTGTTCACGGTGGATACCCAAGGCAGCGGTTCGGGAGCGCCGGTCGCTCGATGTGCTGTTGACGCCTGCATGCAGATATGGCCACCCCTGTGGACCGCCGAAGACCCAGCCGCGCTAGACCAGCCGGCATTCAATGACAGCGCGAAAACCGACCTGCTTGGTACCTTAGAGTGGGCAGATGGCCGACTCCAAGTTACCTACAACGGCTGGCCGGTGTACTACTCCGTAAAAGACGTCGCCCCTGGTGACGTATATGGGCAATACGGAGATCGGTACCTCATAGCGCCCCAGGGCACGCTTTTGGTCGGTGGCACCAATGTAGACCCGACCGAAGCTGCGGGTTCTGGCGCCCAGGGTGATACCGGGCCCCGTGGCGCCGCAGGTTCCAAGGGCGCCACAGGAGATGCTGGGTCCGATGGCGTTGCCGGCCGAAATGGCGCTGACGGTTCCGACGGCGCGGATGGCCCTGCCGGAGCGAGAGGCACCCGCGGTTCCGACGGCGCGGATGGCCCTGCCGGAGCAGCTGGTGTTTCTGGCTCAGCCGGTGACGACGGCGGAAGCGCCCTAGCTGTAGTAGCCCTGATCATTGCGATCATCTCTCTGTTGGGTGCTGGCGGAGTCTTCTTCATGAGAAAGGGCTCCTAAACAAGTCTCAGACTACTAGTATTACAACGACGGTTCCTCTGGCAGGGCGATTTTCGAGAATGATTTGAACCTAATAACGTGATGCGATGAGCCTACCGCGATAGCCCGCTGGCAGCCGAATACGAAGGGGAAGACGAAATATTTGGTAATCCGTCGTTGTAATACTAGCTACCTAACGAAAAAGAGCCCCGCATTCCGAGGGGAACCGCGGGGCTCATTAATTTAATGACGACGGGTGATTTAGACGGTCTGTAATGCTTCGGGAGGCCGATCCTCCACTTTAACTTCTCGATCTTCCAACATCCCCAAATCCGTCGAGCACGGAAACTCCTTCTAATCAGTCGTCCCCAGCATTGCAACCTAATTCCAGATAAGGCTATAGTCACCAGCAAAGAACTCTACGGTTAAATCATACATTTAAATCCGGCTATTAAATCTGACATTTTTCAGTTAACGACACTGAACCGGTAACGACACCGGGCGGGCCATTTAAGGGGCAGGCACCTATGTGGACAGCCACCCAGATCCTTTGGCCCTTTAAAATCTGGCCCTGGATCTACCGGCGAAAAGCTCATTTAACCATGGGGAGGCGGTTGCGGTGCGGTGGGAGTCGATTCTTCTTTTAATGGCGTTGGTGGTTATAACTATAGCTGCTCTAGGCGCGGTCCCGCAGCAGGGCGAAAGACCCCCTCAGCCTTTTTTTCAAGACTTTTATTCGGGGACGGTCACTCTTCAAGGCGCTCCGGCACCTGCTGGCACCAAACTAATCGCCTGTGTGCTCGATTGCGTGACCGGATTTGAAAGCAAACCCGCTGAATTGCAAGCAGGCGGGAGTTACGAGTTTCTGGAGGTCAATCCTTCGGACGAGGCGCTAATCGGACTCCCGGTCAGCTTCTACTTAGTCAATGACTTTGGGCGCGTCAAGGCCGAGGAGACGACCGACTTCGTCGGGGTCTTTGATTTCTACGTTGCGGACTTGACCTTCACGCAGCCTCTGCCGGTGCCGACGCCCATACCCACTGTGACCCCCACCATGCAGCCCACGCCCACAGCCATATTGCCGGTACCTGGGGACCCAGCAATCACCGCTATTCCACGGTTGGCGTTGATCGTAGGCGCAGTTGCGGTAGCTGCCGGGGCGGGGATGATATTGCTGGCCCGTCGGAGACTGGATTAAAACCAGCGATCGTGGCCTGAAATATGCTGGGAAATGGAATCAATATCCAGACCTAAGGATGTGGGGTTGACCCCGAGGTTTACCTCGCTAGGCCCAAACGGATGGTTCAGGCTACGCCGCTCGACCCTGATTTGCCAACAGGACCACCCTCATATCCGGTGAGAGATTTGACGCCGTAGCAACCAAGCGTGGCTGAGGTTGCACATCGCTCAATCCCATGCGGCTCAAAAAAACATCGACCCCTTGCAATTCTTCGTCAATCGGTGGAATGCTGTAATGCATGGGTATCACCACTTTGGGACCCAAATCCTGCATGATCTGGAGCACGGCAGCTAAATCCAGGGTACAGCCCCCTCCCGTTGGCACCAGCAAAACGTCCACCGGAGACAACTCATCAAGTTGGCGGGTAGTCAGAGGTTGGGATATATCCCCCAAATGGCAAATATTCACCCCGTCAATCTCGATTGAATAAGCAACATTCCGTTGATCCATCGCCGTATCCGGTGGCAATGTGGTCATAACACCCCGAACGGCAATTCTTGAGTACTCGTACTCGCCCGGTGCGTGGAAGACCTTTGGCTCGCCCGTTACGTCTTTCACGTTGCTGTGGTTAGGATGGGTGCTGCTCACCGTCACCACTGTCGCTGGCCTGGCATCCGGCCTCAACCCCAATGACAGGGGATAAGGGTCGGTCAGAACCACAATATCGTCGGACTTCAAGCGAAAACAAGAATGTCCCAACCAAGTAATATCCACTATTTTCGCCGCTCCATGAAGTTTATCAGAGCCCAGGCCGATGGAAGTAGTAGCGGGGCCAAGAGGAGTTTCATCATTCCCCCACAATGAATGGGTAGAAGCCGCCCTTTAATGCCTTATCCCACGTTCCGGAGCCCGCGATCAAATCGCCCAGCGGTTGCCCCACCGGGTGAATGTCGATATGAGGTATCCTACCAGGGTTGCCGCCAGAATAAAACCAACAATGTAGCCACCGCTGGATAAGTCCCAAGGCAGGCCCGACGCTCCGTTCCACGGGAAAATAAAGTGAATATCCCACGTCCCCTGTGTGGCGCCGGAGCCAGGAGCGAAAACCGGAAGACCAATCATTCCCAAACACATATAGAGCGTCAATGACCCAGCACCGCGACTGGCTCCCAAGGATCCCCCGGTGAGCAGCACGGCAAAGGATTGGTTATCGGAACGGTGGTCCAAGGTAATCTTACGGCCAACTGAGCGCAAAGGGCTACAAACCCAGCGAAACCCACAATTAGGACCAAGTCTCTCAACAAATCCCTGGGGAATACACCTACGCGCGGCCAAATGACATCAGACAATGTGGAGGGTCGAGTTGCGGAAGACTCCAAGGAGGTTAAAATCCTTTACGGTTTAGGGATGAGGGTTTGAACGCGTATAGAGTATAATGACTCTATCTATTGCTGGTCAACGGTTGGCTGGCACCGTTTGAGTACCATTAACAAATTACAGCAAAAGGGACCACTATCCGTGCCTGGCTCTATTCGGCGGGGGCTCCGCATTGGCCACGTGACCTGAAATTCCGGTTGTATGCGAGTCCCAGAGTCGACCGGGGCTGAAACAGGGCATTAAATCTAGTCTCAGGACTTTTGGATTTTGAATGATCCATCGCATCTTGAGATAATGTCAGCAAATAAGCCGTGGCACCAGTATAATTCAGGAGGCATCCTTGACTCGGCCCAGGTATCAGTCGTAAGGGATAAGTCCTAGAAAGTCCTATGACAGTAAGCAACGATGACATAGCCCAATTGTTTCAAAACATGGGCACCCTTCTTGAGATGAAGGGAGACACGGTGTTCAAAGTGCGGGCCTACCAGCGGGCCGCCCGTACCATTGAGAACCTGTCCTTTTCCGTTGCTCAAGCAGCAGCTGACGGTACGGACCTTAAGAAAATCCCCGGTATTGGCAAGGCCATTAACGACAAGATCCACGAGTTGCTGGACTCAGGGCGGGTATCGGCCTACGAAAGGCTGGTCGCCGAGCTGCCCGACGGGGTTCTGACCCTTATGGATGTGCCGGGAGTCGGCCTCAAAACCGCTATGCTCATTACCCAAGAGTTGGATATCAGCACCATTGAAGGGGTAGAGCAAGCGGTGCGGGACGGCAGGATGGCCTCCCTACCGAGAATGGGCCAGAAAGCCGCCGACAACATCCTGCGCCATATAAAGACGCTGCGGACCAAGGACCAGAGAACCCCGATAGGACAGGCTCTACCTTTGGCCGAAGATGTCATTAGTCGGCTACGAGAGATCTGCCCGGAAATCGGTCCTCTTTTCCCGGCCGGCAGCCTAAGAAGATGGGAAGAAACCATCGGCGACATCGACTTGGTGGGCACTTCTCCTAGCCCCGAACAAGCCGCGAACGCCTTGGTTTCTCTGGATATCGTGCAAGAAGTCTTGGTGCACGGCCCAAAGAAGACCAGCGTTGTTGTCGAGCCGGGAATACAAGTAGACCTGCGCCTCAGCGAGCCAGAATCCTTCGGAGCAATGCTTCAATACTTCACCGGTAGCCAGCAACACAATATCCGCCTGCGCGACTACGCCAACCGCATGGGGTTGTCCCTCAACGAGTACGGGATAACCGAGGTTAGCACCGGCAAGGTGGAAGAGTTTGCCGACGAAGCCGCGTTTTACGCCCGTCTGGGGCTGCCCTATATATCTCCGGAACTGAGACTTGGCATGTGGGAGTTGGATTCTGCCCAAGAGGGCCAATTACCCAAGTTGGTCCAAGAAACCGACCTTACAGGCGACCTGCACCTGCACAGCAACTGGAGCGATGGTCGCGATCCCATCGAAACCATGGTGGTTGCGGCGGCAGACCAAGGCTATCAATACATGGCCTTGACCGACCATTCGTCGGGCCGAGGCGTCGCCAACGGTCTTTCCAACGAAAGGCTAAGCGAGCAAATCGCTCTGCTGCGCTCTCTACAAAACAAGCACTCCATCAAGATTCTCTGCGGTTCCGAGGTCGACATCAGGGCCGACGGATCATTGGACTATACCGACGAACTGTTAGCCCAGCTTGACGTGGTAGTAGCATCGGTTCACTCGGCCATGGGCCAAGACAGCGAAACCATGACCCAGCGAGTCATTAAGGCCATGCGCCATCCAGCCGTGACGATCATAGGCCACCTCACTACCCGCTTAATCGGTCGGCGGGAACCCACCGAGTTCGACTTGGAGGCGGTGCTTCAAGCAGCCAAAGCAACGGGCACGGCCCTGGAAATAAACGCCGCCCCGGAACGCTTGGACTTGAAAGACATCCATGCCTACCGCGCTCGGGAGTTGGGCGTTCCCTTGGTGGTTAGTACCGACTCTCATCACTACCCGGACCTGAGCCAAAGGCGTTACGGTATCGCCGTGGCCCGTAGGGCTTGGTGCGAACCCAGGCATCTGCTAAACACATTGCCTCTGGACCAGTTCCTCGCTTACATCACGACGCCGAAGCCGGAACGCATCGGAATCTTTGAAGCAGCCTTAACGAGAGGCAACTAAGCTATGGATCCGGAAATCAACCAGAACCCCTTTCCAGGGGCCGAAGACTCTCCGGGGCTGGCCCAGAATACTCCCGAGGCATTGCTGCACCTGAAAGCGCGGGTACAGTCCGGGACACCCTGGCACCTGGCAATTTTGGAAGCAATCGGCCTTTGGACCCAACCCCAGGAAGAGTACCAAGGCCGGACATATCGGTATCTAATCCAGGGTGAAGCCTTTGATTGGCTGGTTCTGGCGGAAAGGTTGTGCGCCGAGTTGGACTGCATTATTCCGGTCGAAGACAAGGAAAGCTTGCTATTTTACGGGCGTTTCCCCGAGACGGTAGGGCCAGAGGAGTTTCGAGATTTATTAGGCGCCAATAAACACCGGGCCTACCTCAATTATTGGTACGGCGTAGTGGTGGAAGAGGCTTTGCAGCTATCGGTGGAAGAGGCCGTGCGTAAAAGGCACATCGCCAGATGTTATTCGGACAGTGAGGATTTGATTGAGGAGGCCTACGCCCACATTTACGAGGCCTCAAAGACAGATCTCATAGAAAAGTTCCGTGAGGAGGTCCACCTCACCAGCCGCCAACCGTTAAGCCTCTCCGACAATAAAGAGTTCACTTACTGGCTGCACAAACGGCGCATAAAAATCTGGGACCCAGCCCGGGTAGCCAGCGACACCAACAAGGGTATGAAGCGCCTGGCCCTTCTGGAACTAGCAACCGGCGCGGTGCCGGAGAAAGTTGGGGCTTAGACGAACTTAACTCGCGTGCGATCTGGATAGGCAAAACGCTGCTTACGTGGCGATGATGGGATCGTTATAGCTCCTTCTCTTTCCATAGGGGCGAGTACCTGTTTTTTGTAATGTGTGTCCAAGAATTGAGTTTGAGTGAGGACAAACTCCCTAATCTCCTCAACACTCACTGTTTCTCCTGCGAAAGCCCTAGCCAACTCCGTTCGAAGTGCCTGGAAATCTGGCTCGGTGTCTAGCAGCCTCATTTGATTAGGGTTTGCAGCGTAGGCATAGCGGAAGTTTCCCGTGGGGTCTACTGCCCATATTGCCTGCTTCATTTTCGACAATCCTGCCAAGCTGTTGGTGCAAAAAAATAGAAAATACCCGGTCCTACCTCCGGAATCTTCCATCTCGAACGGCCATACGTATTTAGCATTCGCCTGCTGCTCAAGTTGACGTTTATAAACCCCATGTAGAATCGCCTTCCTGTCTCCCGGAGTGTCGGCGGTGAGTACATCTCTCCAATCGGAAGTCCCATATAATCGATCGAGGTGGTCCCATTGTGTCGCATCAGCCACAAAGCGATTAATGAATTGATACATGAACGTGATTAAAACCTCACATCTCCGGTTACTCAATATTCGTTTTATTAACTCGAACGGAGTTTGGGAATAGCCAAAAGGATCAACTAAGACAAAAGCAGGGGCAAGACGCCGGTTTTGCTCGTCAATAAAGTCTAGGACATCTGTTAACACTTCGTCGAATCTGGAGTTGAATACCTGGAATTGGAGCGCTATGGTTAATCGCTTCGTCTAGCACAATAACGGGAGAGCCTGGCTCGCCTCCAGAATACTGACCGAGGCCTGCGAACCCATCAATGTAGAGCACTCGGCCACACTTGGGGTCGTATCGAGAGGGAATGGGGCCTTTTCGGGTATATCCTCTTTTCGTGGCTAAAATGTCGTCTAAAGCAGCGACAAGCCCCTCTCGATAATCGAGGTCTAATAAATAGATATTTCGTTCAGAAAAGCTCTGAGACGCTTGCCAATACTTTCGTAGAATATGGTGCTTAGCAAGGGTATGTGGCTCTATGTCCCATATTGGCAGTCTAGGAGGCATCTCCAATCTCCTCAAGTTGGGGTGTTGAAATTGGATATTTGTGCTCAGCTTAGGATTGCAGCTCGCAATATAGGCCGGTCAATCAAAAAAGCTCTTCAGACATCTACCGAGAGGTGTTCGATCGATTCGTTGCTGGACGAGCTTGGGGCGGCCAAGTCGCATAGCGGCATGCCATTCCAAAGCTCTCCATCAATGCAACGCCCCTGTGCCTTACTGGTCCTGCCGCCCCATTGCTTAAAGAAGAAAGGTACATTCATCGAAAAACAATCATCCCGGATTTGTCTGACCCATTCGGGATTCAGAGGCCTCGGTTTAACTCCACTCTCTCCGCCCACGATGACCCATTGGATTCCGTGAAGAAACCTACTTAAATCCGTTGCTTTTAAAAGAGGTTCAACGGACAAGAAACGAACTTGTGCTGGAACCTCAAGTAATGCGGGGATGCGCGAATCTGCCCAAACTTGGTTCTCCACCTGACACGCCAATCCATACATTTTCTGGCCAATCCAGCTCAGTGGCTAATTCCTTCAAACGCTCATGGCGTTTAGTCAACACTTGAAATGTGTGTCTTTCGGCCTCTCCCATCACATCGAAGATTTGCTAAATGAATCCTAAAGGCACTTCTTCATGGAAAATATCACTCATACTGTTGACGAAAATGTTCCGTGGGGCCTTCCATGACATTGGCAGTCTTAGACGGTCCGGATGCAACTTAATTGTGGTTAGGCCCGGTAGGAACGGCCCACCCCTCTTGAACCGCAATGTGATGGTTTCAGCGTAGCAATGGGCGCAGCCAGGGCTGACTTTAGTGCACCCAGTCACGGGATTCCAAGTCGCGTCGGTCCATTCGATTGCTGAGTTTATTGCCACAATACCCTCGGATTCTTGTAAAGACTTAAATTAGAACGCGTGTCCTGTTTTTGTCAATCGGCATTCGTCAGTTAACCACCCCAGATAGAATATTACCTGATTTGACGGTGTTTATTATTAAGGCGGTGTGAACCTATTCGAGGCAATAGACTGTCCCATCAATAGGGTGATATATTCACAATAAGCTAATTCGCCCCAAAGCGATAAAGGACCACGCAATGACCTCACGGGCCTCGTCCGACATTCCCAGCGCCTACAATGCCGCCGACGTCGAAAAGCGGATTTACCAGGATTGGCTGGATAAAGACTACTTTAAAGCCACCATAGACAAGGATAAGACTCCTTTTACAATAATCATGCCGCCTCCCAATGTGACTGGCGAGCTTCATTTGGGCCACGCCCTAGAAAAGGCTATTGAAGACGCATTGGTCCGCTGGCACCGTATGCTGGGCGACCCGACTCTCTGGCTTCCCGGCACCGACCACGCTGGTATTGCGACCCAGTGGGCCGTCGAGCGGCGGTTGGCTGAAGAAGGCAAGAACCGCCACCAATTCGACCGCGAAGAATTCGTCGAACTGGTGTGGGACCATGTCCGCAAGTTCGGTGGCGTTATCCACGAGCAGTCCCGGCGCTTGGGCCTCTCGGCGGACTGGAGCCGCCATAAATTTACCCTGGACCCGGGACCCAGCCGGGCCGTCCGGACTACATTCCTGAATCTCTACAACAGAGGGCTAATTTACCGGCACGAGCGGATCATCAACTGGTGCCCCCGTTGCGCCACCGCCCTCTCCGACCTTGAGGTGGACTACAGCGAAGTCGACGGCACGCTGTACTACATCCGTTACCCCATTGCCGACGACCCGGCCAACCACGTGACCGTGGCGACGACACGCCCTGAGACCATGTTGGGCGACACGGGCGTTGCCGTTCACCCAGACGACCCCAAACATAAAGACGCCTTGGGCCGAACGGTCATCCTGCCAATCATGGACCGCAGCATCCCAGTGGTGGGCGATGAGGCTATTCAGCCGGAGTTCGGCACCGGGGCGCTTAAGGTCACCCCCGGCCATGACCCTGTCGACTTCGACATCGGCCAACGCCACAATTTGCCAATTATCAACATCATCGGTCTGGACGGCAATATTACTGAGGCCGGTGGCAAGTATGCCGGGATGGAACGGTTCCAGGCCCGCCGGGAAATCGCCGCCGAACTGGACGCCATGGGGATGCTGGAAAAGACGGAAGAGTACCGCCACTCGGTGGGCCACTGCCAGAGATGCGCCTCTGTAGTAGAGCCGTTAATCAGCCTTCAATGGTTTGTAAATCTGGGGAAGCACGACCAACCCGACAGCATCGCAGGCCGGGCCCATGCCGCCGTTGCTGGAGGCGATATTCGGGTGGTGCCCGAGCGGTTCAACCGGGTTTACCTAAACTGGCTGGAAAACATACGTGATTGGTGTATCAGCCGGCAGTTGTGGTGGGGGCACCGGATTCCGGTCTGGTATTGCGGTGATTGCAGCCATATGACCGTCTCGGTGGAAGACCCGGCAAGCTGCTCAGGTTGCGGCTCGACCAAACTGGAGCAAGACCAGGACGTTCTGGACACTTGGTTCAGTTCGGGCCTGTGGCCTCACTCCACCCTGGGCTGGCCGGAGGACACCGAAGACTTGAGTTATTTCTACTCCACCTCGGTGCTGGAAACAGGCTACGACATCCTGTTCTTCTGGGTCGCCCGCATGATTATGTTGGGCATCGAAAACACCGGTGAGGTACCCTTCCGCACGGTGTTCCTCCATGGATTAATCCGGGACGCCACCGGCGCCAAGATGAGCAAAACCAGGGGCAACACCATGGACCCCTTGGAGTTGTCCGACAAGTACGGTACCGATGCCCTCAGGTTTGCCCTGACCACCGGCACCGCTCCCGGCAACGACCTGCGTTTCACCGAATCAAGGCTGGAATCGGCCCGCAACTTCGCCAACAAGGTCTGGAACGCCGCCAGGTTTGTTATGACCAGTTTAGAAGGCAAGCCTGGCTTGGACGGTTGGCACGACCTACCGTTACCCAGTCACCGGGAAGACCGCTGGATTGTCGCCAGGTTGGACCGGGTCACCGCCGAGGTGAACACGTCTCTGGAGAACTTCGAACTGGGAGACGCCCAGCAAAAGCTTTACGACTTTATTTGGAACGAGTTCTGCGACTGGTACATAGAGATGGCCAAGATTCGCATGCGCTCCGGTACAGGCCCATCGCCCTTGCCGGTATTGGCCCATGTCCTAGAGAGAACGTTGCGGCTGCTCCATCCTTTCATGCCCTTTATCACCGAAGAAATCTGGCAAAACCTGTTGGCGCGGCTGCCCCAAGAGTCCGACAGCGAGGGCAATACCACTGAGTCGATCATGATTTCGCCCTATCCGACGGCGAATGGCGACCGGCGAGACGACCAGGCCGAAGAGGAAATTGCGCTGGTTATGCAAGCCATCAGGGCCGTACGAAACGCTAGGGCCCAGTTGCATATACCCGCCAACCAGAATCTAGAGGCAGTGGTACAGGCCAACGGCGCTTTGCAAGCATTGGAAGAGGAATCCGAAGTGATCCGGGTCCTCTCCAGAGTGGAACCATTACGGATTTATTCCGGCGATTCGGTCCCTACGAACACCGGTCGTGGCGTGACTTTGGTCGTCGACCAGTTGGTGGTCCACCTGCCATTGGAAGGAGTAGTGGACCTTGCGGCGGAGTCCCTGCGCCTCCAAGAGGAACGGGACGACTGCGCCCGCAACCTTGAGCGGGTTTCCAAGTTGGTGTCCAATCCAAACTTCCGGGCCAAAGCCAAACCGGATGTTGTGGAAACCGAGGAAGAGCGGCTGAAGAGCTTGCAAGAGCGTAAACAGCGTCTTGATGAAATAATCCAGCAGATTAGCGGCTAGGGGGTTCTGGTAGTAATATGGCAGCTTCCAAACTAGGCATCATAGGCTTCCCCATTAGCCACTCCATCTCCCCGGTGTTCCAGCAGGCCGCCCTCGACCACTTGGGCCTTGATGCTACTTATCAAGCCTGGGAGGTCAAACCCGAGGAGGTCGGGGAGTTCGTAGACGGCTTGCGCAGCCCAGGCACGTTGGGGATCAACGTTACCGTTCCCCACAAAGAGTCGGTGATTCCGTTCCTAGACGAGGTCGACGATTGGGCGACCGCAGCCGGTGCCGTGAATACCATCGTCAATCAGGGTGGGAAGCTGACCGGCCACAACACCGACGGACCCGGGTTCCTGCGAGCCCTGCGTGAATCCGGCAGTTTCAGCCCTCAAGGCAAGAATGTGTTGGTGCTAGGCGCAGGCGGCGCTGCCAGGGGAGTGATTTTGGCGCTGACTCGTGAGGCCGTTGGCCGCCTTACGATTGCCAACCGCACTTTGGACCGAGGACGACAACTGAGCCGAATGGCCCGAGACAACGGCTTGGACGCTCAGGCCATCTCGCTGGAAGCAGATGGGTTGGCTACGGCCACGGCGTCCGCTGATTTGATCGTTAACTGCACTACGGTGGGCATGTCCCACGGTCCTGACGAGACCGGTACGCCCCTGCATTCGGCGTCGATTCCTGCCACGGCCTTGGTCTATGACCTGGTGTATAATCCCCTGGAAACGCCGTTGCTGCGTGACGCCGCAAGGGCTGGGGCCGGGACGTTGGGCGGCATCTACATGCTGGTCTATCAAGGGGCCGATTCGTTCAAATATTGGACCGGCCAAGACGCCCCGGTGGCGGTGATGCTGGCGGCGGCCACTCAAGCCATGGCTTCCAGGTAAATTTACACATTCTTTGAGAGCGATTTAAATGGTCCGGTTTTTTACAGCGGGCGAGTCCCACGGTCAGGGTTTGGTCATTATTGTTGAAGGCATTCCCGCAGGGTTGCCCATTACCGAGGACTATATTGCTATTCACTTGGGCCGACGCCAACGGGGCTACGGACGGGGCGGGCGCATGCTCATTGAGCAAGACAGAGCCCATATTATGTCCGGTGTCCGCCACGGCCACACCTTGGGCAGCCCCATAGGTATGACACTAGAGAATCGGGATTGGGCCAACTGGCAGTCCACCATGGCCGTCGAGGTAGTAGAAGACCCCAACGCCGACGGACGGGGCGAGCGCATTACCAGACTCCGGCCCGGCCACGCAGACCTTCCCGGCACCATGAAGTACGGCTACGACGACGTGCGGGACGTTCTGGAACGCTCCAGCGCCCGGGAGACCGCCGCCCGTGTAGCCGCCGGAGCAGTGGCCATACGATTCCTTGAAGAATTCGGCATTATTATCCGCAGCCACGTCGTGTCCATCGCCGGGGTGTGGGCCAAGGCACCGGGAAGCTCTGCCGGGGATATTGACGGGAAGATTGACGGAGATATTGATTGGAAAGCTGTGGAAGAATCTCCGGTCCGTTGCGCCGACGCCGAGGCCGCCAAGCTGATGATGGCCGAGATCGACGCAGCCAAAGAAGCTGGTGACACCGTGGGCGGCACCGTGGAAATCATTGCCGAAAACCTGCCCATCGGATTGGGTTCCCATGTGCATTGGGACCGCAAGCTGGACGGCCTAATCTCCCAAGCTCTCATGTCCATCAACGCCGTGAAGGCGGTTTCCATCGGTCCCGGCTGGGAAACCGCCGACCTACGCGGGTCTCAAGTGCAAGACATCATCCAGCCGGTTACCGATCCCAGTCATCCATGGCAACGTAAGACCAACATGCTGGGCGGCACCGAGGGCGGCATGTCCAACGGCATGCCTTTAGTCGCCAGGTTCGCTATCAAACCCATCGCCACCATGGTCAATCCGCTGCCTTCGGTGGACTTGGACACCGGCGAATCGGTGCAAGCCCACTACGAACGCTCCGACGTTTGCCAAGTGCCACCGGCCGGTGTGGTAGGAGAAGCTATGGTCGCCTTGGTGTTGATCGACGCTTTCCTGGAAAAGTTCGGCGGAGATTCCATAAGCGAGACTCGCCGCAACCTGGAAGGCTACCTGAAGACCGTGGGTCCCCGTAAGGTCTGCCGGTAAAAAGGTCTTTGGTAAGGCCTTTAGCAAAGGAGCCTAACAGAGGAACCCCCCATTTCGGCTTCACCACCCGTTCCCCGGTGACAACATGACCCAAAGCCGAGTCTCCGCCCAACGCGCCACTACCGACCTCGGCCTTCCATCAAATATTTGGCTGGCCGCTGGCGTTTTCGGATTGGTGGCGGGCACTTTGGTGCTGTTCTTAAACGATGCACTAACGGACCGGTTGGTCTTGCTTGTTGAGAAATACCGCAGCCTAGCGCCGCCCCTCCAAAAAGAAGAAATCCAAGACATTGCCGATGGGGTCCGTATTTGGGGCTGGTCCGGCATAGTGGCAGGGTTCCGTTAGCCTCATTTTCAGTTGGCAGCTTTTCAGGTTCAACGCTGGCTCGGCGGGTTCATGGCTCACCCACAGGATTGCCCACCCCCTGCCTCTGCCCGCCGACCGGTTTGGCGTCGCTTTTTTCATGGCCATCATAGGTGTCTTTGCCTTTACTGCTCTGGCCCATTGGTCGCTGACCGCCTACGAGACCGTGGACTGGTTTGAGGGAGAGGACGGGGTCAGCGAATGGTGGTCGGTGGCCACCTACTTGGCTGCCGGTGCCCTTACCTGGGCCACCGCCTGGAATTGCGGCAGTCGAACCAGCGAAATTTGGCGTAGTTTCACTTCTTCTTGGCTGGCGTGTTCTTGCTGGGCGCCCTCGAGGAGATTAGCTGGGGACAACGATTGTTTAAATGGGGCACTCCGGAAGTCCTCAGCGCATTGAACGAGCAGGATGAGACGACTATCCACAACGTAGGCAGCTTTGCCTCGGTGATTTTGCTATTTCTGTTCTGGGCCAGTGTTCTAGGGCTGGTGAGCGGGGCGACCCGCGCTCTCTGGCACCGCCGTGGCTGGGTGACCAGCGCCGATTTTATCTGGCCTTCTTTGGTATTGTCTCCCGCCCTGCTTATGATCTTGATTTGGCGCGTGGGCGGCTTCTGGACCCCGGTCAACCTCCCCCGGCTTGTCATGCATGTTTTCGATTCCGCTCCTCAAGGCTCCGAAGTGCCGGAAGTCCTGTTGGGACTCTGCGTTTGCATCTATACTTACAGCAACCTCAGACGGGCGACGGCCCTGGTGAAATTGCCTGGAACCCCGGCTCGCCAGAAGGTAACCAAGAATTAGAGGAACCCAAGAAATAGCGCTTGGCGTTAAGCGTATCAGGGAAACCCACTCCATGTCATTCTGAGCGTAGCGAAGAATGACATGGAGTGGGTTTTGTACATGTGATTTGTGCGTGAGTTTTATGCGTGGGAGGAATTATGAAATTCGGAGTCGCCATCTGGCCCAGCGACCTTGGTGAAACGGCCCAGCTCGCCCGCATGGCCGAGGCCAACGGGTTTGACTACATCGGCATTCCGGAATCCCAATCCTTGGCCAACGAGCTTTATGTCAGCTTGAGCGTCGTGGCGCAAGCAACTACCAAGGCTCAACTGGGGCCAACCGTCACAAATCCATTGACCCGCCACCCGGCGGTCACCGCCTCAGCCATCGCTTCGATCAACGGCCTTTCCGGCGGCAGGGCCTTCCTGGGCATCGGCACCGGCGACAGCGCGGTGCTGAACTTGGGGCTGCGTCCGGCCAAGCACGCCCAGATGAGAGAGTATATCGAAGCCCTCCGCACGGTTCTGACGGGGCAGCCCTACGAATACCAAGGGCGTCAGATTCACGTTAAATGGTCTCAAACACCTATTCCGTTGATGATTTCGGCGGAAGGTCCCCGAACCCTGGCCTTAGGCGGAGAGATAGCGGACATTGTGATGGTCCACACGGGGTTGAGCACCGAGGTTTTGAAGGAGTCCATCGCGCGAATCCGGGAAGGCGAAGCCAACTCAGGCAAACCGGCTGGCACCACCCAAGTGTGGGCATTTGCCAAGTGTAATATCGCCGACGACCGGGACGAAGCGGTGGACGCGATTAAGATGGCCCTGGCCGCCAGCGGTCACCATGCCTTCCGGTTCACTCTGGAAGGCAAGCAGGTACCGGAAGAGTTGCGTGAGCAGATAGCGATCCTGCAGCGGGAGTACGTCCCGGTCGAGCACGAGCAACTGGGCCGTACCCGAAACGCTGTCCTCAGCGATGAATTGGGCTTGACCGACTACCTGGCCGACCGGTTTGCCGTGGTGGGCACCCCCGATGAGTGCCGGGAGAAAGTACGGGCCATTGAAGCCTCGGGCGTGGATATGCTTCTGGTTCTCGCTGTTGGCCACCAACCGGGACAGATTATTCGCAGATTTGGCCAGGAAATTATAGCTACCCAAAAATAGTCAGCAAATTCGTCCACCAGAGCAAAGATGCACGTTATACGCCGCCCATGAGCGGCATCTTGTCCTCAATCCACTCATCCACAACAGCCCTAGTTGGTTCCTTCGCTACTGTTTCCCATGCAAAGCAACAGCGCAACCTCTTGACTGTGCTTAACCGGATGCCTATAATGCGGAGTTGCGAGGAAATAGTTCTGTAGAGTTTGTATGGATGCTGGTCATCTGAAATAAACATGCAATAGCTGGGAAACCTAAGCAGCGGCTTGGGGGAATTCCCCAGCCGCTGTTTCTCTTTGTAGCACCTTAAAAAAAGAATAAGAAGTCAATCAAGTTACTGCGATCATATAGAATTCCAAAAAAAGTTTGGAGTTCCTAGCGTGGGTCAAGTTATTAAGGGCTTACGGTGGATGCCTTGGGACCAAGGGCCGAAGAAGGGCGCGGCAAGGCTGCGATAAGCCCCGATGAGCCGTCTAGCGGGCATAGTCGGGGATTCCCGAATGGGGTAACCCGTTCCGGTGTTGAGCCGGTTCACCTCGATGCAAATCGAGGAGGTAAGCAGGGGAACTGAAACATCTAAGTACCCTGAGGAAAATAAATCAACAGAGATTCCCCTAGTAGTGGCGAACGAACGGGGATCAGCCCAAACCAGTAGGACTTAGTGGCATGAGGGCCTATGTCTTACCGGGGTTGTAGGATGCGTTTTGGGTCGCCTCATCAGACCTGAAGAAGTTACAAATCTCATCTCTAGTCGAAGGCACCTGGGAAGGACCGTCATAGAGGGTGAAAGCCCCGTAGACGAAAGGGAAGAGACTTCTAGCGCATATCCTGAGTACCACGGGGCACGGGAAACCTTGTGGGAAACTGGGGAGACCACTCTCCAAGGCTAAATACCCTTGGTCACCGATAGCGCACCAGTACCGTGAGGGAAAGGTGAAAAGAACCCTTAGCAGGGAGTGAAATAGATCTGAAACCGTAAGCCTACAGAAGGTCGTAGCCTCGATTTATCGGGGTGGCGGCGTGCCTATTGAAGAATGATCCGGGGACTTACTGTATGGAGCGAGGTTAAGGAACTGTAGTTCTGGAGCCGGAGCGAAAGCGAGTCTGAATAGGGCGTTTAGTTCCATGTAGTAGACTCGAAACCGGGTGAGCTACCCATGGCCAGGTTGAAGGTGTGTTAACGCACACTGAAGGACCGAACTCGTGGCTAGTACAAAAGCTTGGGATGAGCTGTGGGTAGAGGTGAAATGCCAATCGAACTCGGAAATAGCTAGTTCTCCCCGAAATGCATTTAGGTGCAGCGTCGGATTATAGGTGGACGGAGGTAGGGCACTGAATGGGCTAGGGGGCGTGAGCTTACCAAACCCAATCAAACCACCAATGCCGTTTATCCGTTACCCGGCAGTGAGACGGCCACAGATAAGTGCGGTCGTCAAAAGGGAAACAGCCCAGACCATCGGCTAAGGCCCCCAAGTGCAAGCTAAGTGGCAAAGGAAGTGAGGTTCCCCAGACAACCAGGAGGTTGGCTTAGAAGCAGCCACCCTTTGAAGAGTGCGTAACAGCTCACTGGTCGAGGAATTTTGCGCCGAAAATGTAACGGGGCTCAAGCTTGCCGCCGAAGCCATGGATGTCATGATGCAAAGGTGAATGCTCGGCTCCCAGAGGTGGAGCCAAAAGCGGAACCCGCCTGTAGGAGTACTTCGACTTCGGTTGAGGTGCGCTGAAAGCGGGGGAAACTTGCGGCAATCCCCGCGGGAAATGGGTTGGATCCTTTGAATACCATCAGGGCGTGGTAGGGGAGCGTTCCTCGTGCGAAGAAGGTCGTCCGTGAGGGCGTCTGGAGCGCGGGGAAGTGAGAATCCCGGAATGAGTAACGTAAACTAGGGTGAAAATCCCTGGCGCCGTAAGCCCAAGGTTTCCTACGCAACGTTTATCGGCGTAGGGTTAGTCGGTCCTAAGCCGTAGGCAAGCGCCGAAGGCGATGGACAGCAGGTTAATATTCCTGCACCGCCGTTGTTTCGCTTAAAACCAAGGAGGGGTGCGGAAGGGCAGGCAGAGCATGCCTATTGGACATGGTGTGTCCTCAACTGTAGGCGAGTCGGGGCAGGCAAATCCACTCCGACGTTAAGCAGAGGGTTGAGGGAATCGATCCTTCGGGATACGAAACTCTGTTGGACCCAAGCCGACAAGAAAAGCTTCGTGGTTATGGAGCAGGGGCGACCGTACCGCAAACCGCCACTGGTGGGCTGGGATAAAAGTCCCAAGGCGCTCGAGATAACCTCCGCTAAGGAACTAGACAAAAGAGCCCTGTAACTTTGGGAGAAAGGGCCCCCTGGAGGGTGAAGCCACTAGCTGGTGGAGCGTTCTAGGGGCGCAGAGAAGAAGGCCGGGCGACTGTTTAACAAAAACACAGGTCTGTGCTAAGAGGAAACTCAACGTATACAGGCTGACGCCTGCCCAGTGCCGGAAGGTTAAGGGGAGGAGTGCAAGCTTCGAACTGAAGCCCCGGTGAACGGCGGCCGTAACTCTAACGGTCTACCAAGCACCGACGAAAGTCAGGGGATTTGTCCTCTGTTCTCAAGCAGGTGGGCTTAAGGCCGTTGTAAAATTTGGCTATATGCTGGAAACCCCGAGTATCCGGCGCTACCGGCTGGTTTAATCTGAATCAGCGGGTAACAATGCGTCCGGTGCGGACAATCAGCAGGAAAGACCCCGGATGTGAAACCCCGGTCCGTCCATGGATCGGTGTGAAGCTCTTGGGAATCCTCAGAGACTATACGCCAAACCCCTGTCGGAACCAGTGGGAAGATATAGTCCGATCTATGTGGCGACATATAGAGGCCGGCAGAAATGACCGGCCCCTCCGGTGGATAGTTCCTGTCCCTTTTAGAAGGGGAAGGTTAGGATGGGGTATCCCCACTCTAATCCTCTCTGCGAGGAGAGGAGACCCAAATCGGAGAGTAACAAATTGCCTAAGGTAGCGAAGTCCCTTGTCGGGTAAGTTCCGACCCGCATGAATGGTTGAACGACTTGGCCATTGTCTCGGCGGAGGGCTCGGTGAAATTGCGGTGCCCGTGAAGACGCGGGCGACCCGCGGCAGGACAAAAAGACCCTGTGGAGCTTTACTGTAGCCTGGTATTGGATTGGGAGCCGTCATGTGTAGGATAGGTGGGAGGCTATGAAATTTCGACGCCAGTCGGGATGGAGCCGCCGTTGAAATACCACCCTTGGCTGTTTTTGGTTCTAACCTCAGCAAAACTGGGGGACAGTGCCTGGTGGGCAGTTTAACTGGGGCGGTTGCCTCCTAAATTGTAACGGAGGCGCCCAAAGGTCCACTCAGGACGGATGGAAATCGTCCTTAGAACGCATTGGCATAAGTGGGCTTGACTGCGAGACCTACAAGTCGAGCAGGGACGAAAGTCGGGCAAAGTGATCCTACGGCACCGTGTGGAAGGGCCGTGGCTTATCGGATAAAAGCTACCCCGGGGATAACAGGCTTATCTCGCCCAAGAGTTCACATCGACGGCGAGGTTTGGCACCTCGATGTCGGCTCGTCCCATCCTGGGGCTGAAGGCGGTCCCAAGGGTCCGGCTGTTCGCCGGTTAAAGGGGTACGTGAGTTGGGTTCAGAACGTCGTGAGACAGTTCGGTCTCTATCCGCCGTGGGCGCAGGAGGCTTGAGGGAACCTTTCCCTAGTACGAGAGGACCGGGAAGGACAGACCTATGGTGTGCCAGTTGTTCCGCCAGGAGCAGCGCTGGGTAGCCATGTCTGGCAGTGATAAGCGCTGAAGGCATCTAAGCGCGAAGCATCCCCCAAGATAAGGCCTCCCTCCCCTATTAAGTTAGGGGGTAAGACTGCAGAGAGACTATCTGCTTGATAGGCCGGAAGTGTAAGAGTAGTAATATTTTCAGCTTACCGGTACTAACCAGTCGAGAGGCTTGACCCATGCTAGGAGCGCCAAACTTCTATTAGCTGATAGCAACCAGTTCTCAGCTACCAGGAACTTCCCAAACGTCCACCTCAAATCGGACGTTTAGGGTTGCAGAAATCAGACTTCTTGTTCTTTTTGAGCTGTTAGCCAGCAGCTATCAGTCGACAGTGCCTCCCTTGATACAAGGATGGCTGAAAGCTGACGGCTGAGTGCTGACCGCTCGTCACCGTCGCGGGGTGGAGCAGTGGCAGCTCGTCGGGCTCATAACCCGAAGGTCGTTGGTTCGAGTCCAACCCCCGCTACCAAAACCTCAATTCAGGCACGAAGTTACACTATTTGCCCCGTTTGATGCGCTGGCTAATAGTGTAAAATTGGCAAATGACTTTCGGGTCTTTTCATTCCCAGGCGCGGGTAGTACGTCGGGTCTTTTTTTGGGCATACAACGGAGCTCCGGGCGCTACTTGAGCAGTACCTACATCACCACCGGATAGAGAACCATTCGCCGGCAACGATCCGGGACTACAAAGACGAACTGGGCGCGTTTCTGACGTTCTTAGAATCCGTCCAATGTCCTCTGGAAGCGGTCGCCGTCGAGCGGCACCACGTCCGCTCCTACTTGGGCCACCTTCAAGAGTTGGGCCGAGCCCCCACTACCATAAACCGTGCTTTCGGCAACGTCCGTGCTTTTTTTCGTTGGCTGGTCGACGAAGACATTTTGGACGTGGCTCCCACCGCGAAGATCAAAGCGCCCAAAGTCCCAAAGTTGATCAAACCGGAGATCTCCCGCCTGCAAGTCGATTGGCTACTCAGCTTGTGCCCGGCCAGCACCTTTATCGGCAGCCGCAGGCAGGCTATGTTCATTGTCCTGAAAACCTCGGGAATGCGCGCCAGGGAGCTTTCGGGGTTGAAAGTGGTCGATCTCGATTTTGAACACGACCGAATTAAAGTGTGGGGGAAGGGGTCCAAAGAGCGACACGTTCCCTTTGAGAAAGAGGCCCAAAGAGCGGTCGGCCGGTGGCTTCGCCAAAGAGAGATCGACAGCAGGGCGGTCTGGACAATCCCTGACGGATCGCCCATGGCCTACGGCGGAATTCAGAAAGATTTACAGAGAATGTTTGATAGAGCATTTAGCGGCGATCTCCAAGATCCTTGCCACATCTTCCGGCGGACCTGGGCGCTTGATATGCTCCGGGACGGCGTCGACCTCAACACTCTGCGAATCCTTGGCGGCTGGGAGTCCTTAGACGTGATCTTGAAGCATTACGCCCCGTTGATCGAAAGCGAGGACGCCCTGGAGGTTTACAAGAACCGGAAGCGTCGAGTTCTTTAGAAGCCCGGAGTATGAAATGTTGAGCGATTATGTACCACCTCAATTTGCTAGTGAGGCCTTTAACTGCCCTCACTGTGCCGTGGCGACCAGTTATGGGATACCAGTCCCGGCCGGTGAGGTAGCCTTGGTCCGGGTCCGGAGCTCCCAGGTGAACCGGAAAGAGTTTGCCCAAGAGGCCAACACCTCGGCGGCTATCAGCGTCTCCGGGATCGAGCAAGCCCGCACCGACTCAGACAAGATCAGTATTGAAATGCTCTCCGGGATTGTTGTCGGGGATAACGAGTCTATCGAGGATGCGCTAAGAGCCTCGAGAAACCGGAGCTTCGTGGCCCAGTTCCTAAGCAAACTACCGGACACCGAGCAAGCCCGCATGGTGGACGCCGACGGCCGCATCAATCAAGACGGCGTGAGGCGAATGGTCCTCGGAATATTTGTGTCCGTGTTTCAGGCGGGCGACACTGGGCTACGCTTGGCGGAAATGGCTTTCGAGAGTACCGACGCAGAGATCCGAAACGTGGTAAACGGCATCGGCTAAGCTTTGGGGCCCCTCTCGCAAGCGGAAGGACTGACCCGGGAAGGACATAGGGCCGAAGATCTATCCATCGGGCAGGACCTCGGCGCGCGGTCAACGTGTTTGCCGGTATCAAGAGGACTCCGGGCGCAACGGTAAGCACCTGGGTAATACAGTCTCAGATGTTCGAACGGGAACTCTCTCCCTTCGAAGAGCAAATCTTGGTAGATATTGACTCCCGGGGTCGGAGCGCAAAGAAGATAGCCAACGTTCTCCGGGGTTATGCCCAACTCGTCTTGGCAACTCCCCCACCGCAACAAGGATCCCTATTGGACACAGGGTCCGCGAACAAAGAGGACTTGTGGGCTCAAGCGATCAGGGATGCGGACACGATCTCGGATATGCCGTCTATGTTCCAGGATCTTGACGAAGAGTTTGACATAGACCTCGAGGCACCGGCTTACGACGTCGTTACCGAAAAGATACTCGATGCCATGGCCCGGGGTGTGGTGCCGTGGCGTCGACCGTGGGGCACAATTGCGGTGTCAAGAAATGCGGTGAGCGATCGCCCGTACAGCGGGATCAATCCTTTCCTACTTTCCCTTGGACTCTACACAGATCCCCGGTGGGTAACGTTCAAGCAAGCCCAAAAGCTGGGGGGCTCGGTCCGCAGGGGAGAAAAAGGGACCACCATCATCTTTTGGAAGCTATTTGAGAAAAAGGCCGAAGGGGATAGAGACGAGGACGAACGCCGTCTGGTACCTGTCCTCCGGCACTACAGTGTGTTTAACGCCGAGCAAACCGAAGGCTTGGACCTGCCGCCGTTTGTTCCGGATGGGTCCAAGGAGTTCGAGCCCATAGAAGCGGCCGATAAGATCGCGTTGGGCTACCAGAACCCGCCTACATCGACCACAAAGGAGGCGACCGGGCGTTCTATCGAAGAGAGATCGATACGATCTCCCTGCCGCCAAAGATATCTTTTCTGGACGCCGGCGGATTTTACGAAACGCTGTTCCACGAAATGAGCCACTCCACGGGCCATAAGGACCGGCTTAATCGCCTCGAGGACAGCTCCGTGTTTGGGAATCCGGTCTACGCCCGGGAAGAATTGGTGGCAGAGTTTTGCGCCGCTTTCCTCATGCAAGAGGCGGGGCTTGATTCCACATTCGAAAACGAGGCCTCTTATATCAAAGGTTGGACCAAGGCACTAGAGGACGATCCAAAGCTAGTCGTTACCGTCGCCGCCCGAGGCCAGAGGGCTGCCAAGCACATTTTGGGGCCCGTAGATGAGGATGGTATAGAAACCCTGGAGCAAGAGTTAGATTACGAGCTCCCCGTCAACCGTGAGATCTTCGATCCTGCGGAGCTGGAAGACATGGGAGTCGTAGAGGACGACGAAATGGCCTTGGAGATTGAAAAAGAGCTGGAAGCTTTGGGGCTCGGGATCTAATGGCCAAGTACAGCCAAGAAACCTACGAGCTCACGCGGGTTTTTAATGCCCTGGCAAGAGTTGGTTGCTTCTACATCGAAGGAACTTTACGGAAAGTCGAGGCTCAAAATGCGAAACGGTAGAGTAAACGAAATAGGCGCGGCGATCTGCCAAAAGCGCAACGGGCGGTTTGTCTTCGGGCCTTTTTCCGAAGGAACTCCCACCAGCGTAAACATCAACGCCAAGTGCCCCCCTGGCAGCAAATTTTTTGGAATCTATCACACGCACCCGAAGGGTGTGGCCCTACCGAGCCAGACGGATCTAGCTTCTGGCAGGCGCGTCGGTGCCAAGACCTTGTGCATCAACGCTGATGGAGATCTTCGCTGCCACAACCTGCTCTAGTAGCTGGTTTGGCGGTCGAGATAAATCTACCGGCCTGCGGGCCGATGACAGGAGGTTGTGAGATGGTTTCTTACAACGCGAACGTGGCTCTCAGTCACGCATCCGGTGGCAATGCCGGAGCTGTCTCCATGGGACAAGATCCCGTAGAGATGGAACGCCGCCGCCGGCGACGCGCTTGCAAGAACGGCCAGACTAAAGCCGGTCGCTGCCGCAAGCGGAGCCGGTAACCCCGAGCGGCCAAAAGCCGCAGCCAAAGGGCCCCATTGGCCGTGGGCGTCCTAACAACCAAAAGACTTAGCAGGAACGGTGATATTGCGTTTTACGTGCTAAGTCTTTCGCTTTGTCACCCTTCCTACTAGGTCCGATTTTTAGGAAAGGTGAAAGACACATGCCACCAGAAAAAGTCACAGTCGGGACGCAACTGGCCGATAACGCCCAAAAGCTCGCGGAGCTCACAGCCCTGCTAGAAAAGGCCGGGACCGTCAACATGAACCAGGATCCGGCTAATCCGGACCCAGCGCCCGTTTCCATCGCCGATCTGACCAAGATGGCCCAAGAAGGCCGTTTGATCGACCAGGACGGCAACAAGATCCCACCCGACGGGCTGAGATTGGAATTCAACCAGAGCGCGGTAGCCAAGGCTGTGGGACAGCTTGACGGCTTGGCCGGCGGATTGCCCGTGGGCTCCGCTCTAGCAGGCGGCTTTGTTGGACTCCTGGCCTCGGAAATAATCGACGGGCTTATGAGCACATCCAACGATGATGGATCCCCCAACCTTATGAATACCGCCGTGAAGTTGGGAGGTGCCTATGCGGCCTTCAAATTCTTGCCCAAGTACATGGGTCGGATGCCGGCGATCATCGCGGGTAGCGTGTTGCTGATTGGCGTCGCCAGGGACTTTTTCCCCCTTGACGACGCGATCGCCAACATTGTGAACCGGATCCCCAGCTTCGGCAACCGGTTTAGCAACACCACTACGGTGTTAAACCAGAGGGGCCCTGCGGGAGCGCACAGTTTTAGCCAAGTGGATCCCGGACAACGAGGTGCCGGCGTAGATCGTTTCGCAAATCTATATCAGTAAACCTAGATCTGCTGATTAGACAACGTCGAAACTGAAAACGCTTAGGCGGAAGAAAAGTTATGCGAAAAAGACTAGAAACACAGACACTCACCGGGGCTTGGTCGGCTTCCAGCGCAGGGATTCCAATAGCGGTGCCCAGGATTGGAATGATCACTCGGCAAGCCATCACCGTTGAGATCACCCCCAGCGCAACTTTAGACGGCGCCAACCAACCGGACGGCATTTTCCGGGTGATCCAAAACTTGCGCCTGGTCGGTGGCAACGGTTCCTATTTCAACCTTCCGGGAGACGCTGGGGGTCAAGGTGGGACGCTGCTGCATTACCTCAACCGCCACCAGATGGGCTTTGCCGGCCACATTTCAGGCGACGTCACCGCGCCGCAGCACACCTATGTGCCGGTTTCGTTCTACTACCACCCCGGTAGCCGGCCGAGTTGGGGAGGCAGGGACAACCCCTTCGACATGACGTCATTTATTCCCGCAGCCCATGAATCGGTGCTGAATTTGGAATGGGTGACCGGTCCCAACACTCTGTTGGACGACACGGTAACGATCACCTCTGCGGTAATGAGGGTTTCCAACTACTTTATTACAGGAACCGATGAGGAACTCCGAGCGGAAGTCGCTCGTCAGAGGGTTGCCCTACCGGCATTCGCCGGAGGGGTTCCCACCGGCATGATGCCCTCTTGGCAGACCCTTACCTATGGGCCCACCGCCGCCGCATCAGACTATTCCTTGGAGCACAACATCCCGGGCGGCGGCTATCTTCGAGGGATCTACATTCTGAACCAAGACGCCACCGCGACGCGATCAGTTCGCGCCGACGACCAAATTACCGGTGTCAAGGTGATAATGCCGGACCACGACCCGATCAAGGTTTATACCGACTTCCTGACCAACATGCAGGACTTCGGGTCCTCTTTGGGCGCCGACGAAGCGGCTGACGACTTCGGCCGTCACGCCCCCGGCGGATTGATCTTCCTGGACCTGCGGCCCCACGGCAACCCCGACTACGGGTTCAACCTAGAAGGGGTCACCGAAGCCAAACTCGCCGTCACCGTCAGCGAATACGCCGCGGGGGACGATCAACTGATCCTCTTCGATAAGGTGAAGCCCTATTTCGGCTTGCTGGGCAGCTAACGAAGTGGCCACCCAAGTACAAGACGACTCTGCGGAGCTCCCGGGTTATGGAGGCTCCGCAGAGAGCCAGAACTGGACCGGATACAGGGGTTTTGCAAGTGTGGGGCCCTGGTCTGGGACGTTAGTGACGTCTCAAAGCTGCCCAGGTTCAACGAGGCGGTGATCTGTCACAACTGCGGAGCTGATTGCTCCAGGGGGCCCGGGTCGCCCGGATATAGAACCTGGCAAATCAAACAACGGTGGAAGCCGATCCGCCGGCGGATCCGGAAGGCCTTTCGACGGGTTTTCTAACCCAACACTAACAAACGAATAAAGCACCAAACGCGAAAAGCAACAACAGGTAGGGGATTGGGGAGTGGTGCCCTCATAACGGAGGAAGTGTTGCTACCGCGCGGAATCGAGTCTTTGGGCGTCCAGCCGTCCTGGGGCTCTTCCTGCGGGGTAGCCGATTATTCGTCCGTCGGCTGCCCCGTTTGGTATTGAAAATGCTATTTTCCCAGCAATACATTTGTGGTCACTGGTAGAAATTATCAACTGCGGGTGGTTCCTGTAGGGGGAAACGATGGCTGAGAAAGGATGGATCACTACGAACGCGTTGGCCAACGGTGGCAGCGGCCACGACAAACTTTTGATCGTAAACGCCCAAATCACCGACGGCACAATAACCGCAGCTAAGTTGGCTGCCGGGGCCTCGGCCGCTGGCAATTACGGGCTATCGACCTACGGCAACGCGGCGTACGGATAGAGGTAAAGCTTTGGAATTCATCGTCGACATTCAAAACGTCGAAAGCAGCAAACACTATGTCTCGGTAACCGGGACCGTCAACGGTCAGCAGGTGGCTGGCGTAATTCGGGTGATGGATATCACCAAAGAGCTGCACATCGACCCAGGGAACTTGGCCAACCAGGTGGCGACCAAGAATCATACTGAGTCGCTAAAGCAATTGATGGCCGAGTCATTGGTTGACGCGTTCGAAAGTAAGTCTGTTGGTGCCGATCGCCCTGGGGCAGTGACCATTTCAAGATAGCAGGTGACCTGAGGAGACGGTTCCATCGGAATTGACCGGTGTACGAGGCTCTCACAGCGATTGTTTCCCGACCGATTCGTTAACTCTAGGCGTTGGTAGGCACAAGTGCAAGATCTAATCGAAGAAACCCAGCAACAAGACTCAGATCCGTTCGGCCATATTACGCCGGCGTTTCGGGCCAAAGTTGCCAAAGATTTCCTGGATCACTTGGACGGTGACAAGTGGGACCTGCTCAACTTCGACCATGAGAACGATTACCAACGCCACCTCTATGCGCTATTCCTAAAGATTAGCGGCAAGAATGAAGCGGAGATATGGGCCGCCCTGCCCCTTTGCACCGACATTAAGGGCCCGCAAACGGTCCGATCAACATACATCGATACGGTGATTCACTCGGAGATTGTGGGCTTCAACTATCCCAACGGTACGAGGTGGTCCTTACCGACTCAACATAGACCGAGCTGCGGGGACTGGAAGCTAATTTACAGGCAGGTGTAGGGCATGGGTACCGGATCAGCAGTAAGCACGGGAGATCTAATCGCAGCGGCGAAGATGAACCTCAAACTTGAGGACCTCACCGACGTCGCCCAAGTGGAGCTCCTGGACAACAGCGGAGCAGGCACCAACACCATGAATATCGTGGTGACAGAAACGTTCTCGGCCGATCGCCAATTGACCGTAACTATGAACGACGCGGCCAGGACCATCGACCTGGGGGGCAACCTCACTCTGTCTGCCGACCTTATCACCTCCGGCGCAGATTCACTGACCTTCACCACGGCAGGCGCTACCAACGTCACCCTTCCGACAACCGGGACCCTGGCTATCCTTGGGGCCAACACGTTCATCGCCGCACAGACTTTCTCCGGCAATGTGGATACTGTGGTCAATATCTCGAGCTCCCCCATCATAGATATCGGGGCCGACGTCTTTGTCGGCGGGGTGTTCATCGACATTGCCTACGATACGGCGGAGACGATTACCAGCGCCCTGACCGGCTTGAACATAGATCTCGGCACAAACCTAAACCTCGGGCGGAGCCGGCGAAGGGAACATCACCGGCTTCCACCTGGACCTGGGGCCGCTTACTTTTGCCGCTGGCTTTAACGGCACCGTTTACGGGATCCACTTGGAAGCCGATCCGACATTGAATGACGAGAATATCACCGGCATCTTGGTAACTATGTCGGGCACCTTCGGCTCGGGAACCGATATCGGAATCTCAGTCACCGGCGACGGCGAGACTGTCAACCATCGTAAACGATGCGGACCTCTACATTTCCATGGCCAAATCCAGCGCCGTGGATATCAACTTCAACGCTATTAGCCCCGTGATCGATATTGGAGCCGACGTCTTCGCGACGGGCACCTTTATCGATATTGCCTACGACTCGGCCGAGACTCTGACCTCAGACCTCACCGGCATCAATGTTGATTTCAGCGCCAACCTGACCTTATAGCCGATGGCGACGTGTTTTCGTACCGGACCGTCCTGGCCGCCCTGACCCAAAGCAGCACGGCCACCACGCTAATTTACGGCTTCACCTTGCCCACTGCCGGAGCGCTAGTCCAGGACACGGCGGCCGGCACCTTGGACTGGCGGGGGATGAATATCCAGATGCCCACTATCACCGAGACGACCGGGACGGTGACCGCATATGGCCTCTACATCGCAGAGGGCACGGTTAACTCGGGAACGTCCGCCGGCATCTATGTCAACGCCGCTGTAGCAATTGACCTGGTTACCAACGGCAACCGGATCGACCTGGACACCGACAACGACACCAGCATCAGAGCCAGCGCCGACGACGTGATAACAATCGAGCTCGGGGGGACCGACTCCATCGTTTTAAGGCTCGACGTCGACTCCGGAGCTGCCACCACCGGCACTATCCAAGCCGGCCCGGCGGTAGAGATCGGGATCTCGGTGACGCAGACGGCCATGGTGGTAGGGACTTCGGGATCTTTAGTTGTGCCCTACCTCCCCAGCACCGGTGCCGCTGGAACCGACGCTCTGTTCGGGGATCAAAATGGGTCCATCGCTGTCAATTACGACTCCGACACCGGGCCCACCAGCACGATTGAAGTCAGGTCAAATGGCTCTTGGGTATCGGTGGCCGTCAGCGGTTACTTGATCCAACGGGAGTTGGACTACGTTGACCCGGTCTTCGGCAAGGAGTACTTGACCAACCCGGCGCAGATCAACACCACCCGCGACAAGATCGACGAAACAATTTGCTTCGTCTGCGGCGAGCAGATGTACCCGGGTCAGCCCGGAGGCATCGTGATGTACCCCAACGCGATCATCCGAAACGACGATCTCCACGCAATCTTCGGCCACGCTCACCCGGAGCTGGAGCCGGAGTTTATCGAGCTGAAGCGGGAAGTCCAAGAGCTCCGGTCGGTTATCAAGAATAGACAGGACGTTAATAGACAGGACGTTTTTTCGAGGTTGTACGTTTAGCCGATGGGAGTAATAAGACAGCAACAAACCCGTAGGATCGTTGTTGAGGCCAAGGACGCGGCCGCATTAAAGAGCAAGTTGCCGCGCCTCAACCTTGCCCCGGGATCCGTAGGGCGCATCGAGATTTATCCAAGCCGGTGTATTCCGCCACTGGGCCCGCTTATGAAGCTACCCATTGCCGGATCCACATTCGCCAGCAAATTCACTCCGGCCGGGGCCGTGGTGACGGGTCGAGGCGGCTTCGGTACTCCGGGCCGATTGATTGCAACGCTTACGTTGAATGGGCAGTACCGGTGGCCCAGGCGCAAAATGTGCTTCTCCGTGCGGGGAAGGTGGCGTTAATCGCCATAGGCGTAGCGCTAATTGCGGTCATGTTTGCGCTGGGGTGGCTCATCGGGCGTATCAGGATGATTGTTGACGCTTTGATCGGTGCTGCGGGTAAAACAATTGGCGATCCGAAAGTGCTTATCGGGATTGCCGTCGTCGCCGCAATCCTAGGCCTGGGCGTCTTTTCGGCCAAAGGAAAACGGAGGTAGCCATGGCTAAAGTACAAATGGAAGCTCCTGGCGGTGCTTTGGTGGTTGCGGTGGCCGCCGCTCTCTATGGGCTGTATCAGCTAGACAAAAAGAAAGGAATTGAGGGACCGGCCGGCGTTGGCAGTGGGACCCCTGCAGACATGCGCGAACGCTATCGAAAAGACCTGACAGATCGTGGTTGGGTTATGACGACTCCGATCACTGGGTCGGTTCCGGATCAGATCTTCTTTCGTATTTTGACGGACTGCGCCGGGAGTACAGCCAGGAATCTGGCATGGTTACAGATGGTCAAGGTTGGGTTGATGGTGGGCTACCCAATAATGGGTGGCTAATCCAGAATCCTACTGCGGAGTTTCAAACATCTTGTAACCAGAACTCATTTGACACGTCAGACCATGCAACGGAATCCCACCGGCCAAGACTGACAATGATTTATACGTTGCCGCCATCAACTCCAATGGCTGCGGCGATCAGGGCCATGAAAGCAGGGATCATCTAAGCTTTACAGTTAGGGGAACGGTATGCAAAGCGTATTGACTATTTCCAGAGTCAGCGGCCAAGAAGTAGTTATCAAAGGTCAGATCAGACATCCAGGAACGAAAACTAGGTGGGTAGAGCTTTTAGTCAGGGGAGCCTGGGACGGCGAAACGTTCTTTACCGGCTGGCCTGCTCAACGGAAAGAAGTACCTGCGGGTCAGGCAGTTTCCTTCGAGTACCGGTTCAATATGAGGTGGGACCCCGAAAAGACACGCAGCCTGTGGAGTGGAGAACTGACGATCCAAGACGTGGGAGACGGGTCTGTGGCTTTCCAAAATGTAAGGTTGGTCTACACGGGGGAATTCCAAATCACTCCGAGATTTGGATAGGGCCCAGGAATGGCAGAGATCATCGCTCGAGGTTTCCAAGTAGGCGGCTCCGTTGTGGTCCTGGCGGCTCTGCTGGTCTACGTGTTCTTGAACACCAACGGCCGTAAGACAAAGCGCCTGGAGGAACAGGCCCGTCGGAAAGATGAAATCATGGACGCAATAAAGGTCGTCAAGACCGAATTAAGAGCGGATGCCAAGGCGGACCGGTTTCAATTCAGTCCAGCAAGGCAGTTGATGCGCTGGCGTACTCCCACCCCTAGCCTCCCCCGCTGATCTACCGTCGTTTATTTGGTTTGGACTCGACCTTGGCTAAAGCTTCCCAAAAGCCCCAGTTGGGCCCGTACTTGGCCTCTAGTGCTTTTCGCCCTTTCTCGAGAGCGGCCAATCGACCTGGTGACGCCGGACGCTGATTATTCGGCATTGAGTCATGGGACATATGGCCGGATTGTCTTTTGGATGCCATTACACCGAAGCTTCACGCCGTCGTAGAAGTAGGATAAAGAGCCGAAGTCGTATTGAGCCGTGAACCAGACCCGGGGGTTGGTCATAGCTCCCTTCCGGGCCCAGCGGAGCCCGACCAAATAAAATTGACGGTCCGACACCAGGGAAACGCTCATTCTTGAATCGGCCTATGACCGTGGCGGAACTGGTAGACCAATAGCTGGGAGTCCACGTTCTGGCCGTTGATCATCTGTTTTATTTGGTGAGCGCCGTTAGAAAAACGACCCCGCAAATCCGGCGGCAATTCCTCAAGTTTCTCCAAATACAGACTTGCTACCACCACAAGGTTCACACCAGCTTCAAAGAATCCGTCGATCGGAGTTTTTGTTGGTGCCACAGGATGCCTCTTTTGAGATTATTTCTAGGATCAAGCCTGCCCAACAGGGAGTTCACGGCGATATTCGTCTGGGTTGATCCCCATCTCTTCGCACCAGCGATTCAGAGTGCCCGCAGACACTTCCAGGTCAATGGCAGCAAGGAGGACAAAATTCTTCTGCCCCCTAAATTTCGCCAACGCCTCTGGCACAAGCTCCGAAATATCTTTGTTCCGTTGGGCTTCTAGCTTTTCCTGTGTAGGTGTTTTCATCCCATCCCCGCCCTTCAAATATTTACCCAACGGTAAAGTACTTGCCCTCAATTTTGACGTTTGGATGTACCGTTTGTCATGTGGCAAGAATAACATCAGTTCAGACGGCAAGAAGCATCCAAGTGACAAGCCATTTGGCAAGTACCGACTCAAACTCAGACAACATCATAGGTAGGCGGCTTCGACAAGCACGGATTGAAGCCGGATTCACTCAAGAAAATGCAGCCGAGCTAGCTGGCATTTCCTTTCCGGCGATATCACGTTATGAGAACGGACAGCGCAGCCCTATGGGGGCCATCCTAATAAAACTTGCTGCCGTTTATAAGAAACCAGTTGAGTGGTTCACCGCCGAAGGAGGTAGCGATATCTCCGCCTCTGACTCGCTAATGGAAGAAAAATATCTAGCGTTTCGCAATTTGCCGGACGATCTCACCCCCGAGGAACTGAAATCAGTCCAAGAATTTATTGAGTTCGTTAAGTCGCGAAGGGATGAGGAATGAGCAAAGGGATTGAGGCCGGTGAGGCGCTAAGGACACGGCTCGGGCTCACAGGCGCTGTTGACGCCGAAGTGGTTGCCGAGACGTTGGGGTTGAAAGTGCTGTACTGGCAATTCCGAGGCCGCATCGATGAAGTGAAGATGTGGCAATTCATCGTGATGTCCAACTATCTACCATACCGACAACGAAATTGGGCGATCGCACATGGGATAGGGCACCACGTCTTGCACGCTGGAAATCAGGCGTGGCTCAGGGTTCACACTCTTTTGGCGGTTAAGGACGAACGGCAGGCCGAGGACTTCGCCTACGGGCTGCTGGTAGACGAGGAAGAGGCGATGGTCGAGAGGCTGGCTGACTGGGAGTGGAGCGAGTATTTCCGGGTGCCGGATGAGTTGTTGTGGCGTTAAAGAAAGTATTCATAAGTTGGTCGCTACCACGAAGCCGAAAAATCGCCGAAGGTTTTCGAGATTGGCTTCCTAAAGTTCTACAGGATGTGGAGCCGTGGCTTTCGATCGAGGACATTGAAAAAGGGAGCATATGGACACCGAGATATCAGTTCAACTCGAGAGTTCCACTGTTGGGATTTTCTGCTTGACTCCAGAAAATGTCGATTCTCGATGGTTGAATTATGAAGCTGGTGCTATTGCGACCAACCCTAAAGATAAAACATATGTATGTACTTACCTGTTTGGCTTTGCGTCACTCACCGACCTGGGCCTCCCTCTAAGTCGATTTCAAGGGACCCTGGGAAACAAAGATGATACAAAAAAGCTGCTTGAGAATATCAACTCTAAGTTGGACAACCCATTAACCAAAGACCTTCTCACTGAAACGTTCGAAAAATGGTGGCCTGACTTCGAGGCAATCTTGGACGAAGTCTTAAAGATGCCTGCTGCCAAGCCACCTGCTCCACGCGAAACTGTATCGCTTTTGGCCAGAGAAGCCAGACCGATTTCCAGTTTCTTCCCAGTTGGTGACGTTACGGGACGCCCAGGGGCAGATACTTTCCCTGTTGGTGATACGGGGCGCCCGTGGGCAGCAACTTTTCCTGTTGGTGAGGTTGGGCGGCACCCACGGGCAGCATTTAGATTCATATGAATCATATATCACCTTAGGGGGGACCTGAGCAGATCGATTCATTTTATAAGCTCCCGCCAGGTGTTCGAAAAGTTGCCCGAATGAGTACATCCGAGGATCCGATTCATGTTCTCATCACAACTGAATTTCCTTTATCGGAGAGTGATCTAAAATATCTGGCGAAACAAATTGGCGTCGAATTAGTCGATGGGTGAATTCGGAAGAAAGGAAGAGCCTAGCAGTCTGATTACGGGCAGATTAAAGGGTTTTGTGAAATCGGGCTCATAACTTGGAATTGGATAGGCTAGAAAGGCAGAAATGTGTTGACCATAATTGATCGGCTCACACCTAAGATTGTTACCGCTTTGGCAATCGGCGGCTTCCTGATTGTCGCCTGTGGAGGGTCTTCGCCGACACCGACTACGCCCGCAGCGCCGTTAGACTTGGCCGCATATAATTTACAAATCCAAATAATAACGACAAGGATAAATGCCGAGTTAACAGAGGTCGCCGACATTCTCGATATCGGAGCCTTCGGACACAAGCTATGGCGGGAATCGATCTCAGAGTCCGGGGAAACCCTAGTGACCTTGGCGGTTGAAGCGGAATCACTCCGACCGCCCAACGTTCTAATAGATTTTCATGAAAGTTGGTTAATGAGCATTCAGCATTATGGGAAAATTGGAACGTTGGCTAAGACCCTCTCAACGTCCTTTGATTCCGAGGATAGCGCCACAGGAGTACTTGAGGAGATAGCGAAGGAAAAGGACCTGGGTGATGCAAATATGGAGTTCGCCGAATCGGTTTTCGACGAAACCAACCGATGACAATTTATAACAAATGGAGGGGCCTAAGCGCACCTAAAAGGGGCATTTAAGGGTTTCGTGAAATAGGGCTCATAACCCGAAGAGCCTGTGCTGAGCTTGTCGATGCATCGTTGGTTCGAGTCCAACCCTCGCTACCAAAAATTAGGGCTAATCAGAACAGGCCTCCGGAAACTTCCGGGGGCCTGTTCCAATAATTGTAGAATTTAGTCGTTCCAGAGCCTAAGATGAACGCATTGGTTAGTGTCACTTGCTATGAGGGCAGTCGAGTGGCTTTAACGCGGCAAGCGGTGGGTGAATCGTTGGGAGGTGGGAGTCCAGTTAGGAAGAGGCGACTAAAGAATGAAATCCACCGCGTTACTCTCCGGCTTCGCTACTCTCCTGATCATTACTGCCTGCGCTGGTGTGGCGATTACCTCCACTCCCGTTCTTCAACCCACAGTGGCAACAGCGCAGCCGACTGAGATACCAACGCCCACGCCGAATATTGAAGCTACGGTAGAAGCCGGGGTGCGAACGGCTATAGCGGCCACCCTTATGGCGGCTCAACCTGCGACTCCAACCCTTACAGCCGCACCAACATCAACTCCTACTTTTCAGCCGACACCTACCGGGGCTCCGCTGACAACACCTACACTATTTCCTACTACGGCTGCGCCGATTCCCACAGGGGTTCCTCCGCAGCCGACAGCCACACCGATTCCTACATCCACGCCGGTTCCCACGGCGGCTCCGCTGCCGACAGCCACGCCGATCCCTACGGCCACGCCTAGCCCCATAGAGGCTCCGCTGCCCACACCCACTCCTACAGCGATCCAAGAGCCTACGCCCACCGCTACGCTCGCTCCTTCACCCACGGCGACGCCGACCCATGGGCTCTCTGTCACCCTATCGGCGAATTCCAGCGGCAAGGCCAGCAATGTCACGGTTACTGGTCATCGCTTCACTCCCAACGGCACTGCGACTGTCAAATACGATGGTATCAATGTCACAATCGGCAGAACTGACCGAGAAGGCACTTTCGACACATCTTTTGAAGTGCCGATTGACACTACCTATGGTGTTAGCTACAGGGTAGAAACGATCGACAATGCCACAGGCCTCACAGTGTCGGTTGGCCATAGGGTCAGTTTTCCGATCCTTACATTGGAGCCAGCGGAAGGATTTCCCGGCGCCCCGCTAAACATCATTGGCCAGGATTTCCCGGCTTTCGCCTTTATTAGGCCGATTGTTTTTGATGGAATAGATGTTTCACCTTATCCCTACATCAGCACTGAAGGCTCGGGGAGCTTCAAATACCAACTGGCTATACCAAAGGTTGCCGGCCCCGATGTCACGGTCTCGGCAAAGGCTGGGGCTGGGGTGGCCGTGGCCTCATTTAAGGTCCTCCCTCCTACCGTGGTGCTCACGCCTCCGGTCGCTGTGCCGAACACGAATTTGGTAGTGAACGGGTGGAACTTCCCGGCCTCAACGGACATTGAGGCCTTGAGCATAAGCGGCTTGGACCTTCTGTCAGATGCCGAGAATGTACGTGTGTCCCTCGTTTTAGAGACTACTGTTTGGGGGTCATTTGAGCTCCTAGTAAAGGTTCCGATATTATCACCCGGTGACGCCGAAGTTATTGCCGAAGTCGCAGGCACTACCGCTAGCACTATGCTGGCTATTCCGCCAATCGTGATTGATCTGACGCCGCCCGAAGGTCACATATTCTCCCCGCTGAAAATCAAAATTAGTGGTTTGCCGGCCTCGACCCCAGTGACCGACCTCAACATAGGCGGGATTCCGATTTTGAAAGGCACTCGGGATACTGATGCCAACGGCACTTTTGAACTGACCACGTTTGTGCCTCCCTTGTATGCCGGACCTGCACAAGTTTCGGTAACAGCGGGAACCACTACATCCACCACGGACTTCATAGTGACGCCCTAACTCTGCTGTTACGGCCTTCCTGACAATCACCACTTTCCGCCCGGTTGCAAGGACGGCCCTTCGGCTCTCCAACAAGCTGCCTTCTGCCGGTAGGAGATCCGCTGGTAGGAGATCCGCCACTGCGTTAATTAAACCATCGGCAGTTAGTCGGGCTTATCACTTCAAGGCCGTTGGTTTGAATCCAACCCTCGCTTTCAACATCCTAGACGTGAAAAGGTGGCCATTGCCTGAAATGGAGTGGGGCTATTGATTTGACGTCAACCAACAGTCCCTCCTCACGGGTCTTGGCATACAATTGCTGGGGAAATTTGCGTTATTATTCGGTGCGTTGCCACTGAATTAATCGTTGGGGGGATGATGACAAAGCTGGCGGACTGTTTTATGTGCCAAGACCCGATGTTTACTGAGAAAGACAACGAGAAAGGCAGCCAATATCCTCAGATAATAGCCGACCTGAGCGTTTCTACAGCCATACTAAATCGCGATTGGCAGTACTTCCGGGGGACGGCATTGTTGGTTTTCCAAGACCACCTGACCGAATTGCACCATCTGAGCCAGGATTTACAGCATCGATACATGGATGATGCGGCGCAATTAGCGACCGCCCTGGAAAAAACATTCCCAAACACGAAATTGAACCATGGCTTATTCGGGAACGCGACGCCCCACCTTCATTGGCACATCATCGTCCGACGAGCGACGGACCCGAACCCAATATCAACCATTTGGGAATCCGACTTCCCGAAACTGACGCCGTCGGATGAAGACTTCCAAATCACAGCGGAAGAGATTCGGCGAAACCTCTAACCGGCTTTTCTTTTCCGAAAGTTGGGCGCTGTTTCGACGATTGTGGGTGCACTGTCCTTTGAGCCGATTTAGATCTTAAGTAAATGAAGATACGGCAACAACCACGACGCGGTTGTGTGGCGTTTCAAGATTCCTCGGTGAGGTGAGAAGAGGACTTCTGGGTGCATGCGTCGTTTTGTGCTAGCTGGTTTAGTACGATACAGGGGCGCCTGTCGCCTTAAGGCTTTCAAGCATTGGCTGCCAGCGCCATTGGGTCAATAACGATGATCCTGCCAGTACTGATAAGCGCCCGAAGTGAGGCCAACCCATGAGGCCACCGTCACAATAATCAGTCCCCAGCCAACCTCCACCCCGGTCCGAACGAAGGCGCCTCCAAGGCTCGGCAGGTTTTGGGAGCTGAACGCACCTATCGAAGCGTCCATATCGAACAAGTTGGTAATGCCCAGAAATCCGCTGATAAATAACAGGACTAACGCTACGCCCAGCACCGCCCAGCTAGAATTTCGACTAGCAAGGCGCCAAATTACAAAAATCAGTGCGAGACTGCTGACCACGAGGGTGGCATACCCATCCGCATCGGTCCCGTTTACCGAAGTCATACGTATCTGGTTTCCAACATAGGCGTCGTTTCGTACTTCCGCCCAGGAATTGACCGAGCCGACGATCACCAATACGGCGACGACTACTAAGATGAACAAAGGAATGGGATAGTAGGAATTGCCCAATTTCCGCATCACAGCCGTGAAGTATACAAGGCCGTTACGCCCAGACTCAATGCCGGGACCCACGACCCGCGGTTCGACATTGGAATTCGCATAAGCAGCTTGGGATTTGGCGGCAGAGCTTTGTTTTGCGCTAACCACGACGAAAATCGCTACGATACTGAGTGATCCTAGGCCCACTAAGAGAAAATCCTGCCACGAGGGACCACCGGTTCTTGTGCCTGGGGCTGGAGGAATCGGCCAGCGGCTGTCTTGGGTCCAAAGAGCCTCCAACTGGGCGATGCCAATCCCATGGCTTTGCATCAGCGCTTCTTCCGTGGTGCGTCCTCGGGCCAATTGCCCAATTAGCCGCTTGAACGAATCCACACCATATTCCTCGATCAGGTAGGCCACGATGCTTTCGGATTTCTGGTAGAAAGTAGCGATTGCGAGAGGGCTCTCCGGAACCTTTGTCATTTCACTTATAGGCGGCCCTTCGGAGCCAATGCTGCTCCCACTAAATCTCTTCCAGTCTGAGGGCATCCGGTGGTTGGCGAACCCCTCGTCCAGCCACGCTGAAACGGGAAGTGCTTCCCTCCCAAGAGCCTGATCCAAAAGCAAGTGGGGCGCTTCGTGGACGATGATTGTCGTCTCGAATCGTAGCGCTACAA
Organism: Dehalococcoidia bacterium; assembly: GCA_963665155.2. GTDB lineage: Bacteria > Chloroflexota > Dehalococcoidia > Lucifugimonadales > UBA3495 > UBA1141. The sequence goes on from CAXXFI010000001.1 coordinate 572,208, forward strand.
ACACCCCATGGGCAGGGAATGCGAAGCCTCCGAAAACTTGCTCACCCCCAACGGCCGTGAGCCGTTCGGGAGGAAGGGCATCTTGGGCCTCGTAGTCGGCATTATAGATGACGCCCTTCATTGGCCGACCATTTCCCGGGGGGAGCAAGCTACCGGTACTATCCAGGGCTTCTCGGACTTGCTCGACCGTTTGGGCAACCTCCGTGTCACTCAGGTCGTGATGTAGCAACAGAAGTGGTCCGACCTGTGTCCTATCCCAATGGAACCGGTCGTCCAAGTATTCGATGACCCACAAGGGAGTTTGTTGTACCAATCCATCCCCAGCCCGGATGCTGTAGTAATATTCCAACTCAGCGCCCGGAGGAATATATGAGGGCCCGCTCAGATTGAGAGTCAGGCTCGCAGTCACGTTTCGGCCTGGGATAAAGTCGAAGTTGGCGCTGGACCAGGTGTCTTGGCCGACAGCCCGGTGGCGCAATTCGACTTCTGCAATTTCCGCTTCTGAAGTTGCGGCAATGGTGAAGACCACGGCGCCAGGGAATTCGACCTCTTCAAAGTGTTCGAGCACCTGGATGCCGTCCGCAGATGCCCGTGGCGGCGCATCCAGTACCCAAAGCCCGGCGAAAACGCTAAAGCCGAGGAGCGCGAGCGTGAGTCTTATCAAGGCTCTAGAGCATGGGACTGCATGCTTTGCCCCATCTATATGTTCGCTAATTTGACATTTTAGACGCAAAATAGACATCATGTGAGCATCTTCGGATAGCAGTACCAAAGAAAGCAATACCAAAGAAAACGGTACCTGCAATGATCCGGTCCCGGTCTGCCAGTGATTATTCTGAGTCAGCCGTTCTCTAGATCAAACCAGGACTACGGATCATGCCAGCCAAACGGATTATCCGATATGCAAAATCGGATTTGAGACCTTGTTGCCAACAAAGCGCCTGATTTCAGTATTCTAGACCTCAAGACGAATTTATTCTAATTTCATAGAATATGCTGGTAACTAAGTTAGTCGTGGCACCAAGAATAAGCCGGGCGCAGTTGGCCATCCTTGAGCGGTCGGGTAGCCTACGACAGGCCGTGTTCAATACCCAAACTATGATTACCCATATCCATTCGGATGAGGCATAGGTCTTTGAACTGGACCGTCTATATTCTCAAATGCGCCGATGGCACGCTATATACAGGCATCACAAACGATTTGGAGCGCCGCATGACGGAGCACGGAGCAGGGCAAGGCGCAAAATATACCAAGGGACGCGGACCACTGCAACTCGTGTACCAGGAGATTTGCCAAGGAAGGGGCCTAGCCTCAAAACGTGAAAGCCAGATCAAGTCTTTGGACAGGAAAGCAAAACTCCTACTGGTTTCCACGACATAGGCCGGTATATGGTGCGCCTACGGTGCCTCAGGGTCGAAAGGATTAGTGTCAACGTCAGATAAGTAGCTCTTCAGTGGCGTTTGACAACAAGCTCTGAAGGTATTTAGGATGTATTCTTCGATACTGTGAACGAAACGGACTGTGAACGAAACGGACTGTGAACGAAATGGGAGCAACCGGGTAAATCTAACGCCCGTTGTAATTCAAAACCTGCTCACAAGCATCAGGAGGTTAATCATGGCCGGAGTTAAAAATCTGGGGCACGCCAACATCCGAGTCAGGGATGTCGAGCGGTCGGAGAAATTCTATACCGAAGTTCTGGGCCTCCATGTCGTCCAACGTCGAGGCAAGACGGTGTTCCTAAGCGCCCGGGAGCACTCCCATGAGTTGGCCATCGGCGCGATGGGCGACGATGTGCTGGAACCCGACGAAACCCGTATAGGAACCAACCACTTTGCTTGGGAGGTTGAGAGCTTCGACCAGCTTCAGGAAATGGTCCACCACCTGAATTCCAAAGGCGTGGACATTCTTCGCAGCCGTTCCAACAACTTTTCCACGGGCTTGTACTTCAACGACCCCGACGGCAACGGCCTAGAGATTTACTACGAAGACTTGGAGGCCTTCAGGAGCCAACCCTGGGAAGGGAAATACCCTCGCCAACTGGAGGGATTGCTTCATTAGCACGTATACCTGAGTCTGTGAGAGCCGGTTTTATCGCCACCCGTGACAACAAGCTGGACTAACAAGGCCCCCTGGAGATCCCGGGGGCCTTGTTAGGTTTGTCTTCGGAGTAAGATCTGCATCAGCAAGGCTGTTCACGTTAATCACCGCGAAGTTGTTCCTCGATGATCAATGTCCCCGACTCCCAACCTAGAAGAACACGCTAAGGTTCTTGGCCAGAATCACGTTGGAGTCTAGGACAATCGTCCGCTTGGCAACCTTCCAGCCGTCTCCAACCCGCCGCAGGATGTCCTCCCGGCTGCCAGCGAAGACGTTCTCGTCGGTCTCGTGGTGGGAACGGTACAGGATGAAAGCGGTCTTCGCTTTCACTTCGCCCCCATCCAACGGTTCCACCACCAAATTGCTAATCAAGTGGCGGGTACGGGAAGGGGGGTTTTCCGACCACGCCATGCCAGCCTCCAAGCGATCGACCCGCATGGTCAAGTAGACCTTGTCGTCGTCAAAGATGGCCAGGTCGCCGGGTTGCGACAGCTCCCTGGAAGAATCGGACCGCAGCACGTTCATGCGCATAGGCATGAAATAGAACACGTCGTCCGTGAATAGGTCCAACCATTCCCGGAATCTGCGGTCGTCCAACAACCAGGCTTCGTTGGCATAGAACTGCATCAACTCGTGCCAAAGGTCTTGGCTGCTCAAAGTCGCTTCCTCTGCTTCCGCCATATTTCCGGTAGCATCTCGTTTTGGAAGTTTCGCGTTATCGGGTTCGCCTCTGGTCATATGATTAAACCAGTGAAACCGGGGCTATTCGCACAGCGCAAATGTGAGGGGATGGCGCTTACGAATATGCCAGATGCAAATTCGCTGGGCTTGTCGGTTTACAAGTAAGCTTCGAGGCTTGTCCACCTAAACCGCCTCACCCGTTGAGTGTGGCGGTGCCATCAAACGTGGCGGTGAGGGGTTCCAGCGGGATATCGGTCCAACTGTCAGCGTTCATATACTCTTCCCAGCGCCGGTAGAAATGCCGCTGATTGTTCTCCGACACGTACCGCTCGGAAACAATGCCCGGAAAGTCGGGATGCCTTCCCTCGCGGCCAACGCCCATGGACAAGTGCTGGCCGTAGTTACGGGCCATGGAACTGCGGCTGCCCCTGGTAACACCGCGCCAATTGTCCATGTCGTCCTGCTCGAAAAGACCGGTTACTCCGTTGTAGTTGCCGCTGGCCCGCCGAAGTGCTGTCTTTAACTCGTCGGGCAGGTCTTTTTCCAAGAGGGCAAAGTGCCAGAACTCGGTCTCCAACGGGCCCCGAGGATGAGCGAGGCGGAAACCCAACACGCCGTTGGGGAACAGGCTGTGATTGCCCAGCTGTATCTTTCCGGCTCGGAAGGAACCCAAACCCCTTCTGCTTCAGCGTAAGTGCTCCTGTAGTACTCCTCGAATAGGTGGCGGTTGTCCTGGGTAACTCCGTGGGCTGTTCGCGCTTGCTCCGGCTTTTCCAGCGTCCTTACGGTTATGGAATGTCCGTTGATGAATATGTGCTTGCTTTCTGACTCGAACTGTACCTGGTGGGTTAGCCTGGGAACGCCCCGGTGCTGTGTCTGAACCAATATAGCGGATAGGTGAGTCGTGGGCACATGGTAATTGTCGGAGCAATTATCCACCGCTGTCTTCCAATTGAGGGGTTCAATCCACTTGATTGGACCGAAGACTTCGGTGCCATGGTCCAACCGGTTGAAGGTCATATCAAGGTACCACCCCGGGCGTCACCCAAGTATTCTTCAAGGGTTGGGGCTCCCGTATCCCAGGTGGCAAAGACGATACCGGCATAGGTCTCGACTCTGGCTTCAATTAATTTGAAGTCCTCTTTCTTCAATTCCAGGTAGTAGGCCTCGTCCTCGCCGGGGACAAACTCCAGTTCTCCTTGGTTGGAATAGGTCCACCCATGATAGGCGCACATGAAGTTCCCGGCATTGCCGACGTCGGCCCTGACAATCCGGTTACCCCGGTGTCGGCACATATTCAGCAAAGCATGGAGCTTCCCGTGGGCATCCCGAGTGAGAATCACCGGGTCTTCACCGATGTAGGTGTGAAAGAAGTCGTTGACCTTGGGTACCAGGGTCTCATGGCCGATCATGATCCAAGCCCTACCGAAAATCTTGTCCAGTTCCTCCCGGTAGATCTCTTCATCGGTGAAAATCGAGGGGTCCAAGCGGCCCGTTTCGAGATCGATAATGTCGTACTTCTTCTCGGATATAACCATCACTCACTCCTGGCTGCACTCCTGCCTGGCAGACCCATGTACCACAACCGGTTAATGATTATCTCCACCTTATGACCATTGCCGCTACGGGTCAAGGGCAACGGGTGAAGCTCTGCGCAAGTGTGACTCATGGTCGCCACAGAGGACACCCCTTGACACCGAATTGCCAGGGCGTAAAGTAGGGCCAGCGCCGGGTTGACCAGCCCCAGTATGCAGACCCGATTCAGCCCGGTTACTTAGCTATTCGACTCGTGTGAACTATCCAAGCCTGCCAGCCAGCAATCCTTTAGGAGGTAGCATGACGACGGTTCCGGAAATCACCGAGCAAGGCACCAGCAACACGATTAACGCCGGGGGGATGGACATCCACTACCACGACGTGGGTTCTGGCGCCCCCCTGTTCATGCTCCATTCCTACGGTCCAGGCACCACCGGTTGGATCACCTTCAGCAAGGTGTTGCCAGCGTTGTCGCAGCATTTCAGATGCATCGTCATGGACCTGCCCAATTTTGAGCGCACCGGGCCGATTGTCTACAACGAACCGCTGCATAACCTACAGGCCCGCACTGCCCTGGCGCTAATGGACGCTCTGAACATCGATCGGGCGCATATGTTGGGCAACTCGCAGGGAGGGCAGACGGCGATGATATTCGCCGATAAGTACCTGGACCGGGTGAATAAATTGGTCTTCGGAGCGTGCCACATCCGCACCGGAGGCGACCTTTACTTGATGGGCAACCGTCCGTCGGAAGGCAGCCGGGCCAGGAGCGAAGTTACCGCCACCGCAACCCGCGAGTCGGTAAAACGCTACCTGTTGGTCCACATCGACGACCCTGCTCTGGTAACCGATGAATTGGTGGACTACATCCACCAGAACTACACGGGCCACCCGGACCACGTCAAGGCTGACCAAGAATCGACCAGCGTCCCTTACGACCATGCTGGCAATCTTTCCAACATAAAAGCCAGCAGCCTGATCATCTGGGGCCGTTTTGACCGGATGTGCGTGTTCGAAATCGGTATCGCAGCACTCAACCACATTGAAGACTCGCGTATGGTGTTGCTGAATAACTGCGGGCATTGGGCACCTTATGAGAAGCCCGAAGAATACACCTCCCACGTCTTGAACTTTCTCCAGAACATCTAAATCAAGAGGCTGGATATCTCTCCCGATCGTCCCCAAGTTCGTTGGCGCTGTTCTGTGGCTGGCACGGAGGACTTGAATCCTGCGGATGTCTGCGCGCAGCGTAATTGCCATCGACCGGACTGCCGGTTGTTCAGCCAGTTAATACCGGAAAGGAGCCCGCCGGTTCCGCTCGACGCTTCCTTATTATTGGGCGGTGTCAACCGGTGACGAGAATTTCGCCGTTCATGGAGGGGTGCAAGGTACAGGTGAAGGAGTAGGTGCCGGGCTGGTCGAACTTTAATGCGAATGACTGGCCCGGACCCATTAAACCTGAATCAAACCCTGTCTCGGCTACTCCTCGCGACCCCAAAGTCACGGTATGGGGAGCTGCGTCCAGGTTGGTCCAGACAAGCGTCTCCGTCACTTTGATCTGGGCATTACGATGAGCGAAGTTCTCGATACTGATCGCCACTTCCCCTTCGTGCAGATGAGCGGCAGTTCTGGTTTCCCTAACTTCCTCGCCAGTCATCAGCGGCGGAATATTCGGGTTCCACATGCCAAACACGCCCAGAGGATTGTCGACCCAAACATAGGCGTGGATCATCCAGCCCAAGGAGGGCAGAAAATTGCCGCCTCGCTCCCGGCACTCCGCCTGGGTTGCCGTGCCGCTGTTAGTCGATCCGCCCAGGCATAGACTGTAATGGACGTGCCAGTTGTCCAGTGGGCCAACGAAGCCGTCTTGATGCTCTTCCCCGACCAGGCTGGTGGGCAAGATGAATCCGGTTCCTACCAACTTCCAATTCTCGACCTCATCTTGAATATACAAAAGAAATTCGGGCTCAGCGGGGTTGAACACGCCATCCATAGTCCGAGCGCGGTTAACAAAGTGGGCGCCCATGTTCGGGAACTCTTCCGGCGAGACTTCGTAGCCGTCTTCCAGCGCCACTTCCACGTCTAGGTATTTCTCCGTGGCCTGCCGCAGGGTGTCCAATTCTCCGACCAACTCTCCCAATTCCTCTCGGGTCATCCCCAATTCTTCGGGTGGTTGGCCTCCTTGTTGGTTGAGTTGGTCATGGAGTTCCTTCAATTGCAAGTAAGAGAGGTTAGAACGGACCTGCTCGCCCGCTGGCCCCTCCACCAACGTGGTGATCACCTCTCCGCCCACCTCTTCGAAAAAATAGTGGGAGAATCCGTAAGCGCCGCTGGGCCGGGTTTGATTGTTGGGCATTGGCGCCTGGACCACCGAGAATCCAACCGGTGTCGCCGCAGAATCTTGGCCACAGGCTGACAACAGCAATAGTGCGATCGTAACGATGCCCAAGAATAAAACCGTTTGACTTCTGATCGCCATTCCTTTTGGCTCAGATGTCCCGTGTGAATAGCCTGGGGGTTATTCGTATGAGATATGAGCGCATTCGCTAGTAGCGGTTCACGTTCATTGTCCAAGATTGTCCAAGATTGTCCAAGATTGTCCAAGATTGTCCAAGGTGGGAGGGAGATCTAGGTGTGTTTGGGGTTGGGGTAAGCGGAGGAGGCAGCCAATGTGGCGGAGAGAGTGGGATTCGAACCCACGATACAGTTGCCCGTATACCGGTTTTCGAGACCGGCGCTTTCGTCCGCTCAGCCATCTCTCCGTACTCATCCAGAATATCCCAGCATTGTTCCGATTATCAAGTAGGGCAGAGCCGCAAGTATGGTCGTCGGCCTCGGAAATATCCCCAAGGCGACCGTGTGATCATGGCTAATCCACGGTCTTGATATGGGAATGAGCCTCAGCTGTCAGCCAAACCCGTCTCAAGCGAAAGCCGTTGGACTTGCCAGGTTCTTCGAATCCAGTTATAGTGAGGTTCGATTCAGGTTAAATTTGGGCGAATGCGGCCTCGTTTCATCACGTTCTGGTGACTAGGCAGTTTCGCCGGTAAGGCTGAAGACCCTATGTTGACCCAGCAAGAACTTGTCGACCGTCTGAGAACACGGTCTGTCCGGGTTACACCACAGCGGCTAGCTATTGCCGAGGCGGTACTCAACTCGACTGACCATCCAACGGTGCAGCAGATATACGAGAGGGTGCGGAACAACTTCCCCTCGATGACCCTGGCTACCATATATTCAACTTTGGGCGTCTTGGAGCGCAGCGGACTGATCCAGGAACTGCCCTTTGAGCGAATGTCCCGCTATGAGCCCAATATGGATCCTCATGTCAACTTGGTTTGTATCAGCTGTGAGAATGTAATGGACGCCGATGCGGGCCAGGAAGCCGTGGTCCGATTGAAGAACCGGATTCTCAACGAGTCCGACTTTCAAGTTGCCTGGCAGCGGGTGGATTTCTACGGTTGGTGCCCCAGTTGTGCCGCCGAAAAGCGTCAACAAGAACTGTCGCCAGCTTAAATCTGCGTTAAGTCGATAACCAAGCCCCCCTACCTCCCTTTTCGACGGGGATGCAGGGGGGTTTCTAGTTATAAGGCCATCATATATGGTTTCCGTGCTCTACGTAACTAGACGGGTATTCTACGTAGCTCCGCGGGTATTCTCCGTAGCTCCGCTGGTACTCCAACCCAAGGAACGCATTACTGGGGAGGTGGCAAGCCATGATCACCGGCGTCGTGGGCGTGACCATCTGGACGGGAAACCTGGACCCCATGTTCCACTTCTATAACGACATCCTGCAGTTGCCCCTGCATTCCCGCCACGATGGATTCGTTGCTTTTGAACTGGGTGAAATACGTTTCAACATCGGCCTCCATGACCGAGTCAAGGGCCCTTCCCAAGACGCCTTCCGGTTCATGCCCCACCTGGGAGTAGATGACATTTTCGCCGAGCACCAACGCCTAGAGTCTCATGGCGTGGAGTTTATTCGCCATCCGGAGCAGGAACACTGGGGCGGCTGGATAGCAACCCTCAAAGACCCCGACGGCAACATACTGCAATTATTGCAACTGCCTTAATATCTTTGCCGCAAGGCTGCCCAATCGCCACCCGAAAGACCCGACTGTTAATATACGAAAAAGAGAGAGACTAATGAGCTGCGATACTAGAAACCAGCAAGCCGCCCGGTTCCTTCAAGAAGCCCACCGTGCCCGTAGACCCTACCAACCGCTGCCGGAAGAGGTAGCGCCGAGGAACATTGAAGAAGCCTACGATATGCAAGAGGCGTTCCAGAAATTCTTGATCCCGGAAAGAGGCCCAATCGCTGGTTACAAGATCGCTCTAACCACTCCCGTAATGCAGAAGATGGTGGGTTTCGACCATCCCTGTGCCGGGTCCATTCTGGCCAACAACATCCATCAGTCGCCAGCCAACGTCAAGGGCGACGATTTTGGCCACTTGGGCGCAGAGTGTGAGATCGCGGTGCTGCTCAACAGCGATTTACCGGCCAGCGGTGCACCCTATACCCGTGCCAGAGTATCCCAAGCCGTGGGCGCGCTGATGCCTTCCTTCGAACTGGTGGACGACCGGGGCGCTGATTACTCCAACCTCTTCTTTCTTGGAGTGGTCGCCGACAGCGTCTGGAATGCTGGCGTGGTTCTGGGGTCGCAGGTCACCGACTGGCAAGCCTTGGACCTTGAGGCAGCGACTGGAACCATGACCATCAACGGCCAGCCAGCGGGAGAGGGCAAAGGCGGCGACGTCATGGGGCACCCGTTGGAGGCATTAGCCTGGTTGGCCAACACTCTGGCGGCAAGGGGCAAAAGCCTGACCGCCGGAATGATAGTAATGACCGGCAGCATCGTCAGCACCAAGTTCCTGAACCCCGGCGACACGGCGGTTGTACGCATTGAGGGGTTAGGGGAGGCGACGGTGGTGGTGGTGGGGTAGACTGGGGAGTTGCTAGTTACAATATCAGCATTGCATCCCGGAAGCTGTAGAACCGGTACCCTTCTCGGATCGCCTCTTTGTAGGCGTCAAGAATAATTGTTCGCCCTGGGCCTATCGAAGGGTCGCTCTTTGCGAAAGCCGAGATCAAAGCCAGAAGGGGGGCGCATCAACCACCCCCGGCGACTTCGATGGGGTCGAAGCGTCTCAATCCTGGGATATGGTCGAAGGCCTTGTCTGTGGTGACTATCCCTTCTAGCCCGTGTTCCAAGGCTACCGCTGCATGAATAGCATCTCTCACAGATAGCCGTGACAGTTGCCGAATCAACCGTGTGGCCGTGCCTATTTCTGCTGCGGTGATCGGAATTACGTCAGGGAAAAGATCCAAGAGCCTTGTTACCACCTCTACCCCTGTTTCGATGTCTCTTTTATTTGAGAATACGTACAGGACCTCTTGTAACATTTCGGCGTCTACGGCGTAGTCGTGAGGGCGCTCTCCCAGTTGGCTGATGATGGCCCGGCACGGTGCCCGGTAGGGATGGTCGCGCCCCACAGCGTAGATGACGACGTTGGCGTCGAGGAGTTTCACCCGAGGGTATCTTCATCTACTGACTTGATGACCTGTTGGTAGCGTTTCTCTTCCAAGTCCTTCTTTATGGTCTCCCAGTCGTCTTGAAAGTCGAAAGACTGCGACGTCAGCCACCGAACGGCTTCGCGACGCTTCTCCACATCGGCATCCAGATAGACCTTGGTCACGGCCTCACGTATGAGATTCCCTACGGAGGTCTTTTGTCGACGGGCCAAATCTTCCAGATAAGAGAATCTTTCCGGGTCGAACAGAATTTCTACTCTTTTTGTCAGCGCCACCGTATTTCTCCGTATCCGTATAGGTACGTATATGATAATTGAGAATGCAAATCCTGTACAGACCTCTCACGCATCCCAAATTGGCTAGGATCGATTAAACTAGGCCGTCACAATATCAGCATCGCATCCCCGAAGCTGTAGAACCGGTAACCTTCCCGGATCGCCTCTCTGTATGCCTCAAGAATAACCGTTCGTGTGGAAGTTGGTTATCAAAGCATCGACTATTTGGAATCGGTGACATCAATAGGGTGGAGCGGGGCAGGTGGAAGTTGGTTATCAAAGCATCGACTATTTGGAATCGGTGACCTGGCAGGATGAAAAGATCGGCTTGACCGGTAGCTGGAGACAATTGGCTCTGCCCTGACTTTACGGCCAATTGGGCGGCGTGCTCCAACACCCGCACCGACGTTGTGCCCACCGCAATTACCCGCCGCCCTTCTTTTTTCGCTCGGTTAATCGTTCCGGCGGCCTCGGCGCTCAGGTGAAAATACTCTGTATGTATCTCATGAGCGGTCGGGTCTTCGCCTTGCACTGGGCGGAATGTGTCCAAACCTACGTGGAGGGTCACGAAGGCCAATTCCACTCCGACATTGTTGATCTTGTCCAGCAAACCTTGCGTAAAGTGCAGCCCGGCCGTTGGCGCGGCGGCGCTGCCTAGGTCGCTGGCGTAAACAGTCTGGTACCGCTCGGGGTCGTTCAGTTGCTGGTGGACGTATGGAGGAAGCGGTATCTCACCTAGATCCTCAATTGCCTCTTCCGGGTCCAATCGCACGGTCTTTATGCCATCCGGGTGAGACGCCAAAATTTCAGCGGTTGGGACTTTCGCCTCTTCACCTTTGCTTGGGCCTTTTGTCTCCCCCCCTTTGCAAAGGGGGGTTAAGGGGGATTCTCCACTCGGCAGCTTCCCCTCGATGATAATCTTGGCCCCAGGCCGGAGCCGCCGACCCGGCTTGGCCAAAGCCCTCCATACTCCCGGGCTCTCTCGATGGAGCAACAATAGCTCCACCTTGCCTCCGCTGTCTTCCCTCCGCCCGTGTAGCCTGGCTGGCAATACCCGGCTCTGGTTGAAAACCATCAGGTCGCCGGGACGCAAATATTCCAACATGTCGGTAAACGCCCGGTGCTGCAAAAGACCGGTGTCCCTATGCAACACCAGCAAACGGGAGGAGTCCCTGGGTTCCAAGGGGAACTGGGCAATGAACTCCGGAGGAAGGTCGTAATCGAAATCGTCGGTTCTGATCATAGAATAAAGCGTTCAGCTTTATGCCGGAAGCAAATATTAGCTTGCGTTGTGGCAGCGGAAATCCCCCTAAATCCCCCTTTACCAAAGGGGGACATTAACTGCCAGTTAACTACGACCATGAATGCTGATTCGGGTTGCGGTCAGGGTGTTGACCAGCAGCATTGCGATGGTCATGGGACCAACGCCGCCTGGCACCGGGGTAATGGCTGCGGCCTTTTTCGACACCGCCTCAAAGTCCACGTCGCCCACCAAGTAGTACCCATTCTTGCGACTGGAATCCTCCACCCGGTTGATGCCAACGTCAATAACCACTGCGCCTTCTTTCACCATGTCGGCGGTGATCATTTTGGGCTGGCCGGTGGCCGCCACCAAGATATCCCCTCGCCGGGTTATGCTGGGCAGATCTTTGGTGCGGGTATGGCACACCGTGACCGTAGCGTTGGCTCCGTCTTGCCGCTGCATCAACAAGATGGCCAAAGGCTTGCCCACGATGTCGCTACGACCGCAGATTACCACGTTTTTGCCCGCCGGATCATAGCCGTTGCGCAGGAGGAGTTGCTGAATGCCTGCTGGCGTTCCCGGCACGAAGTCGGGTCGCCCTTGCACCAAGAGTCCCACATTGTGGGGATGCAAACCGTCCACGTCCTTGGCAGGGTCCAGCACCTGAATGACGATTTTCTCATTAATATGGGAAGGCAAGGGAAGCTGGATCAAGACCCCGTGACTCTTGGGGTCACGGTTAAGCTTGTCCACCAGCTTGAGCACCTCGGCTTCGGTGGTTTCAAAGGGAAGCTCGAACGACTGGCTGAACATCCCAACCCGGTCGCAAGCTCGGCGCTTGTTGCGAACGTAGATTGCCGAAGCACGGTCGTCGCCAACCAATACCACAGCCAGACCCGGCTTTACTTGGTGCTTCTGCCACATTTCTTCGACGCCCGCAGCAACCTCTCCCAATATCTCCCGGGAAAGAACCGCGCCGTCCAGAATCTTTGCCATGCTTTTCCTAAAGAGCCCAAATAGCCAAAAAAACAGTAGTCTGATAATCCGAGGACGCCCCAATTTTAGCACCGCTCGTCCCGCCTCTCAACGAAATTCAAAGCGTGGAAACGCCAATCCGGCGCTCCGGCGCAGACCAATGTCCGCCTATCCGCCCGTTTGAGACACTGCCTGGGTTCCAGGTTTTTCCGGAACGGCAGGGATCAGATGAGCACGCATTGACACCAATCCAATCCCCCACTACACTCCCATCGCGTGGTGACCTGTGCAGAAACGGCCTTGGCCCGAGCACCACAAACGGGAGACTCGGCGGAGGAACAGCGATGGACTTTTTCTTCATTCAGATGTCCGATCCTCAGTTCGGGATGTTCTCCCGCCTGAGCGGCATGAATGACGAGCGAATCCAGCATTTACGCGAGCAAAATGGGTGGAACATTCTTCCCGCCGCCAAGACCACCGGCATTGCGCAAGATACGGCTCTTTATGAACGGGCCATAGCCGCCGCCAACCAGCTAAACCCGGCTTTTGTCCTGATTTCCGGAGACATGACTGAGGACCGGGACGACCCCAGTCAATTGGCCGAGTTGCGCCGGATAACCGCCAAGCTCCACTCCAACATCCCGGTCCGCTGGGCAGCCGGAAATTGGGACGTGGGCAACACACCAACCCCCCAATCTCTGGAAAAATATCGAGGAGATTTCGGCGCAGATTACTACTCGTTCCAGCATGGCGGCTCCAGTTTTATTGTGCTGAACAGCAGCGTAGGATTCGACGACTCCCAAGCGCCCGGAGAGTGGGACCGCCAAATCGCTTTCCTCCAAACATCCTTAAACGAGGCCCAGGACAGAGGTAGCGCCCACAAAGTAATCTTCCTGCACCATCCGCTTTACAACCAAGACCCCGGCGAAGAAGATAGCTGGAAGGTCCTTCCCAGAGATAAACGGGGGGCGCTTTTGGAATTAATGGAAAAATATGAAGTGTCGGCGGTGTTCTCCGGCCATTGGCACAAATGCCACTACGTGGACCATAAAGGCATTCAGATGGTCAAAACCGGAGCCGTAGGCTACCCCTTGGGCGAAGACCCCTCCGGGTTCAGGATAGTCAAAGTATTCCAGGACAGGATAGAGCACCAATACTATGGGTTGGACCAGATCCCGGCATCTGAGAAATTGGCGCTTCCGGTAAATTAAGACCGCATAAATTAAGACCGTAAACTAATAAGAATAAACAAGACCTTCAGTTGGAACTGTAAATCAAGGTAGAACTGCAATTTGAGGAGGTAGCGATATGCCACTGGACCCGCAAGCACAAACGGTTTTGGACCTAATGGCCGAGTTGGGGTTGCCCGCCAACCACACCATTTCACCGGAAGAAGCGCGCATCAACCAGCTGGCCCGTCCCAGGCCCCAAGGACCGGAAGTAGCCAAGGTGGAAGACCGCACCATCGCCAACGGTGACTTCCAGGTGCCGGTGCGTATCTACACGCCCGAGGGCACTGGGCCCTTCCCCGTCCTAAGCTGGTTCCACGGTGGCGGCTGGGTTTTAGGCAACCTGGACACCGCTGATTGTGTCTCCCGGCAACTGGCCGTGGGCGCAGGCTGTGTCGTGGTGTCCGTGGATTACCGTCTGTCCCCTGAAGCCAGGTTCCCCGTGCCCTTCGACGATTGCTACGCTGTGACCCAGTGGATTGCCCAAAACGGCGCCAGCATTAATGCGGACCCGACCGGGATCGCCGTGGGTGGCGACAGCGCTGGCGGCAACTTGGCCGCAGGTGTGTCTCTGGCAGCCAAGGACCGGGGCGGCCTGCCCATCGCCTTCCAGTTGCTAATCTACCCGGTCACGGCGGTGGACTTTAGCACCGGTTCCTACCAGCAAAACGCCGACGGCTACCTGCTGACCCGAGATGGGATGAAATGGTACTGGGACCTCTACCTCGGCAGCGATGCCGACGCTTCCAACCCCTACGCTGCACCGTTGGTGGCAAAGGACCTGAGCGGCCTTCCGCCAGCGTTGGTGATCACAGCCGAGTTTGACCCTCTGCGGGACGAGGGTGAAGCCTACGCCAAGAAACTCCAGGATGCTGGCGTCGCCACCACAGCCACCCGCTACGACGGCATGATCCACGGCTTTTTTGGCATGTCGGCTGTCATGGACAAAGGGGCTCAGGCAATCTCCCAGGCATCGACCGAGCTCAAGGCAGCTTTTGCGGCGAAAGAAGCTGCGGCCCGGTAGTCGTTAACCAGTACCACATCTCTATGATACTGGTGCATAGCGTCTTACCCCCTCTAAATCTCCCCCTTCGTAAGGGGAGAAGGTCTTCCACTTTAAGATTAGGGAAGGCTAGGCCTCTCTCGATCTTGCTGAGGGGATAGAAATGGTGCACCAGCAAGGGCGCGTTTTGGCATACGTCGGGCAGTCACTAAACCGCTTTGAGGACGATAGGCTGTTAAAGGGCGGCGGCGCCTTCGTTGACGACATGAAGCCGCCCGGCCTGCTGCACGGATACTTTGTTCGTAGCCAGCATGCCCACGCCCAAATTCTCTCCGTCGACGTATCCCAAGCCCAAAGCATGCCCGGCGTCGTTGCGGTGCTCACCGGCGCGGAAATAGCCGGCCGGGTCAAGACCGTACCTTCCCGGTACACGAAAGAGTTGGAAGGCGTCGACGTGCCGCAGCACCCGGCCCTAGCCCACGAAAAAGTCTGCTATGTGGGTCAGCCCGTGGCTGTGGTTGTGGCTGAAAGCCTGTACATGGCCAAAGACGCCGCCGATGCCGTTCAGGTGTCCTACGAGCCTCTAACACCAGTCCTAGACCCTGTGGAGGCAGCCGACGGCAATTCGGACTCCATTCATGCCACCATGGACAGCAATGTCATCATGCGGATTCGGGCGGGACGAGGAGACCTGGCCGCTTCCTTCGCCAAAGCCGACCGCATCGTAAAGGGGACTTATAACATTCCCCGATTGTCCGCGGCGCCCATGGAAGCCAGGGCCGTTCTGGCCCAATACCATAGAGACGAAGACCAGTTGACCTTGTGGTCCTCAACCCAAACTCCTTTCAAGATCAAAAACCACCTGGAAATCCTGCTGCCCAACCCACCGAAGAACATCCGGGTCATCGCCCCTGACGTGGGCGGCGGCTTCGGGCAAAAGGTGGAGGTCTGGCCCGAAGATCTAGCCATCAGCTACCTGGCTGTGGAGTTGGGGCAACCCATCAAATGGGTCGAGGAACGGTGGGAAAACTTGCTGGCCTACCATGCCCGGGGCTACGTGAGCGACGTCGAGGCTGCGGTCAAGAACGACGGCACGATTTTGGCTATGCGTCTCCGCATAATCGCCGATGTTGGAGCCTATTTTCTGACCGCCACTCCTGGTCCGCCGGTAAACGCCGTGCTCCGCTGCGCTGGCCCCTACGCTATTCCCGACATGGACGTGGAGGGCCTGGCGGTTATCACCAACAAACCGTCTACGGGTCCCTACCGGGGTGCCGGGGGACCGGAAGGCGCCTACTTTATGGAGCGGACCGTTGACCTGATTGCCAAAGACCTTGGCTTGGACCCGGTAGCGGTCCGGCGCAAGAACCTGATTCCCAACAACGCATTCCCCTACAAAACCGCCACGGGTTTGACCTACGACTCCGGCAACTACGGCCCTGCGTTGGACCGTGCCCTGGAATTGTCGGAATATTCTCATTATCGCCAGCTTCAAAAAGACGCAATCCAAAAAGAGGGGACCGGCAGAGAGCCTTTGATTGGCATCGGTGTGGCCACCGTGGTCAAGGCTTCGGGCGGAGGCGGGGCCATGATGAGCAGCATTGCCAGAGTAGATATTCAGCCGGACGGTCGGGTCAAGGTGTTTACCGAGATTACGCCTCACGGCCAGGGGACCGAGACTACCTTCGCCCAAATCGCCGCCGACGAGTTGGGCGTGGACATCGAGAACGTGGAGATACTCCACGGTGACACCAACGACCTGCCTTGGGGACAAGGCACCTTCGCCAGCCGTGGGCTCAGCGCTGGCGGGTCGGCCATGCACGCCGGTCTACAGGAAGCGCGGCAGAAGCTGTCCCAGATAGCTGGCCACATATTGGAATGCTCCCCAGAGGCCGTTGCCTTCGAAGGAGGAACGGTTTTCAACTTGGAAGACCGGGAGCAAGCAATGTCCTTCGCCGAGTTGGCTTCGGCCGCCCGAGACCCGGAGCGGTTGCCGCCCGGCATGGAGCCGGGCCTGGCTTTCCAGACCGAGTTTACCCTGCCCAACAATCCCTACGGGTTCGCCGCCCACATTGCCGTGGTGGAGGTCGACCCGGAGACGGGCGGTGTCAAGTTCCTACGCTATGCAGCGGTTCACGACAGCGGCAAGGTCATTAACCCCAAGTTGTTTGAAGCCCAGATTCACGGCGCATTGGCGCAAGGGTTGGGTCAGGCCTTGACCGAAGTAACCGGATACAACCAGGATGGGCAGCCTACAAACGGCACGTTCATGAACTACGGGATGCCCGTGGCCGCCGATATGCCCGATTTTAGGTTGGATTTTACGGAAACCGAATCGCCGACCAATCCATTGGGCGTGAAGGGCGTCGGCGAACTGCCCACGGTGGCTTCTCCGGTGGCGGTGGCCAACGCCGTTATGGACGCATTGGCCGGGGCTGGCATCCGCAACATTGACACGCCGCTGACACCCGATAAAATCTGGAAGGCATTGCATAGCCAAACTTGAACGTGAGATTTACCGCAGAGAGCTCGTAGACTGCTGGGATTCACATAAATTAATCTCTGCGTTCTCAGCGTGCTCTGCGGTGCAAAATCAACGATAGTAAACCAGGATCGAAATAGGAGCAAAAATGACGGTATTAGTTTTCGGCGGGACGGGGTTCATTGGCCAACGGGCGATTCGCCGCCTAGCGGACCGGGGCGAAAAAGTGGTCTGTATGGACATCAACCCTAGGTCTGCTTCTTTCGATGAGTACGGCGACCAAGTCAGAGTCAGGTATGGCGACATTACCCAGTTCGAGGACGTTATCAAAGCGATTCTCGCATCCAAGCCCGACCGCATTCTCAACCTGGCTTACCTGCTGGGCAGCGGCGACGACACCCCCCACTTCACCATGAAGCTAAATGTGTTGGGCATGGACAACTGCTTTGAGGCAGCCAGGGTCTGCGGCGTGAACCGGGTGGTGTACGCTAGTTCCCTGGCATCCAGCGGCCAGCAGTCCCATTTCGGCGAGCGGCTGATCAACGAGGACGACGCCAAAATGGGTACCAGCCAGTACGCAGTACATAAGATTTTCAACGAGTTCCAAGCGGACCAGTTCAACTCGATTTACGGCATGTCCATCACGGGCATCAGGCCAGCCAACGTGACCGGGCCGGACAAGGTACGCGGCTCTACCGATCACGTGCGCTGCATCGTCCTGCCTTCGATGGGGCAGCCGGTCAGTTTCCCCAAAAAAGACATCATGCGCCTGCCGGTGCATGTGGATGATGTGGCCGAGGCCTTCGTCCGGGTCACCCTAGCCGATTCCAGCCACTATCCCCTGTACAACACCGGCGGCACACCCATCAGCATGGGAGACTTGGCCGACATCGTCCGTGGTTTCCTGCCCGATGCCCAGATCACCTTCGATAGCGACGGTGGCCGGGAAGATTCCGGCAATTTCCTGGTGGACAACAGCCGCCTGTTAGGAGAGTTCGAGTTGGAGTACCCGCCGTTCCCCACACGGGTGCTACAAATCATAAACGAGGTGCGGGAGAGCGAAGGGTTGCCACTGGTAGGCTGATTGATAGCGCTCAATCCGTATTCGGGCAGATTAGCTTGAATGCACGGCCCAGAGTCCCCCTTTCATAAGGGGGATTTAGGGGGATTTCCCCCGTATAGTTGAACCAAAATGGCCTCCCCGATCCATCCCTGTGCGCCAGAGTGGAGTTGTCAAATGAGGGTTGACGTTCATACCCACGTATACCCGGACCGAATAGCCCAGGTCATAACCGAGATCATGGAGCGGGATTTTGGCTATGGCGCCGTGACTTCCGGCACGGTCGATGCCATCAAGACCCACATGCGGGAGTCGGCCGTGGACAAGTCCATCGTCTTGGGGGTCACCGAACGGGTGGACCAAGTACGAGGCGCCAACGATTGGCTGATAAGCATTCAGGACGACATGCTGGTGCCCTTCGGCGCAATTCACCCCGACTTGGAAGACAAGCCCGGTGAAGTCCGGTTGCTGCGGGAAAACGGCATCAAGGGCATAAAGCTCCATCCGATAATGAACCAGTTTTACCCCGACGACCCAAAAATGTTTCCGGTGTACGAAGAGATGGGCGAGTCCATGGTGCTGGAGATTCATTCCGGCAAATGGCCTCACACCAAACCCGGAGACCCTTTATACGCTGCACCGGAGCGGGTCATGAACGTGGTCCGGCAATTCCCAAAGCTTAAAGTAATCGCACTCCACCTAGGCGGGTTCTACATGCTCGACGAGGCGGAGCGGGAGTTGATCGGCCGGGAAAACGTCCTGATCGACACAACTTGGCCGCCGTCCATCAAAGAGGTGGGAGTCAAAACCCTAAGCACAATTATCAACAAGCATGGCATCAACAAGGTCTGCTTCGGCACGGACTTTCCGCTGGCCAGCCAGACCGTGGATGCCGAATTCATCGAAGGCCTGGCAATCTCCGATACTGACAAAGAGAAGATAATGGGCGAGAACGCCCGTGAGCTAATAGGCTTATAAATAGGCCAGGGTGTGTTCACCGCAGAGTACGCAGAGACCGCAGAGTTTCTTCTATTATTGCTTCTCTTCGAACTCCGCGATCTCTGCGGTTATTCGGCACTCTCTCAGGAGGAAGAACATGACAATGAACCAAATTCCCCAGGCAAAGCAGATCGACCGCGTCCCGTCAATGATTGTGCCCTTGGACCGCGCCCAGGACGTTCGGTTCCAGACCTTGGCCGAAGAGGTCACAATGGTGGATGTGCACCAGCACCCCTTCGTTCTGCCCGAAGACATGGGCCTTTTCATCGACTACTTGCGGACTAACAGCTATAGCTGGGGTTACGACGCCGTCAAGCACGGTGGCTGGTCCACGGTAACCACGTCCAACGTGTTTCGCGCCTTGGTCAATGCCGAAGACATGTCCTTCGTCGAGTACGACGATGTCTTGGGTGAGGTGAACTTGATGCTGTCCGACATCGGCCTGCAGAAAGACGTGGTGAAGGTGGGCAATGCCAACGACATTCTTGCGGCCAAACAGCAAGGCAAACTCGGGTTCATGCCCACTTTGGAACACCTGGCAATCGGCAACCAGATTAGCCGTGTGGACACGTTATATAACGTGGGCGTGCGATTGGCTGGCCTCACCTACTTCCGCAAGAACTACATCGGCGATGGCATGTACGAGCGCAACGACGGTGGGCTAAGCGACTTCGGTATCGAGGTTGTCCACCGCATGAATGACCTGGGTATGGCGGTGGACTTGTCCCACGCATCCTTCAAGACTGCCATGGACGCCATCGAGTTCTCCAAGACCCCCGTTGTGTTCAGTCACAACGCTTCCTACACGCTGAGGCCGGTGAGAAGGACGCGCAAGGACGAAGAACTGCTGGCCTGCGCCAACAAGGGCGGTCTGATCGCAATAACGGCGGTACCGAACTCGCTGAGCGACGACCCGGAGCAGACCATTGAGTGCGTCTTGGACCACTACGTATACATGACCAACCTGGTGGGAGTCGACCATGTGGCCATCGGCACCGACACCGTCATAGGCGACCATGTAGGTTTCCACAAGGCCATGATGGCCAAAGACGCGCCCAGGGAATTTCCGGCCCAATACCTGAGCGGTTTGGAGTCGCCAGCCGACGGTAAAAACATCATCCGCGGCCTGGTGTCCAGGGGTTATTCCGATGAAGACGTGAAGAAAATCACCGGCGGCAACGCCCTCGACTTCTTCCGCCGGGTCATGACCTAGGAACAGCGCCGTTGTTAAAAAATTGTCCCTTCCCCCGAAATGGGGGAAGGTTACGATGAGGGTGGTTCCTCAGGTTAATGTATTGAATTAATCGCAAAACCAGGGTTGATATCAGGAACCCCCACCTCAGTCCTCCCCCGAAATGGGGGAGGAGGCACGACGGCTGGGAGCACCCAATTAGTTAGATTGGCCAATACCCCCACCCCATCCTTGGCTACTCCGAACCCGCCTCATTGCGGAAACCGTTTTGACCGCTCACCCATTTCCCTTAACTTCTTTGACCAGCCTAGTTTTGTCGCGGGTTGCTGGCGTAAAATCCAAAATATATCCTCAGGAGAATAATGCTGCCCTCGATCCCGACTGAGCTTCAATTCGGGCCAGCCCACTAATGCAAAATGCTACCCCTTTGTTGCGTAGAGCCAAAGGCGCCTACTACGGTTGGTGGGTGCTGGCTGCCACCTTTGTGCTGGGGGTGTTGTCGGGCGGTATATTTTCCCACAGCAGCGGCATTTTCTTCGGTCCCATCAAGCGAGACTTGGGCCTGAGCAGCACCCAGACTTCCCTGATTTTCAGTCTCGCCCGTGCGGAGGGCAGCATCGCCGGTCCCATAGTTGGCCCCTTGGTGGACCGATTTGGCTCTCGCCCGATGATTATGGTCGGCGGTCTGATTGCCAGCATCGGCTTCATTTTGCTGCACTGGGTCGACAGTTACATTATTTTCGTGGTGATTTTCGTTGGCGTGGTCTCCACGGGTAAGAGCGCAGGTCTGGGCCAAGTGTTGTTAAGTGCCGTTAATCGGTGGTTTATCCGGAAGCGGGCCCTGGCCATGTCCATTTGCATCATTGGCTTCTCCTCAGGCGGCGCAGTGCTGTTGCCCCTGATTACCTGGGGCGTCCACAGCATCGGCTGGCGGGATGTGATGCTCTACTCGGGAATTTTCATGGGCCTGATTGTGGTCCCTCTGGCCGCCGTGATACGGCACTCGCCCGAACGCATGGGACTGTTGCCCGATGGCATGGCAGCTTCTATGCCAGCCGAGACAGATGCTAAAGAAAGCCCCGCGCTGGACAACCGTCCAGATGTTACTCCCCCGGACTTTACCGTAAGACAAGCCCTGCGTACGCGGAGCTATTGGGTATTGCTGGCCGCCTCGGTGTTGCGAGTCTCCCTTTGGGGTGCAATTTCCGTCCATGCGGTGGAGATCATGGTTTGGAAAGGCATGCCCCAAGATACATCCGGGTTCATGTTTTCATTGATGTTCTTGCTGTCCATCCCCCTGCGCCTGGGAGCCGGAATACTGGGGGACCGGTTTCCGCTACAACCTTTGCTGTTCGTCGGCATGGTCTCGGCGGCCATGGCGGTCTTGGCTATGCTGCTCATCGATGGCAACTTAGGGATTTACCTATTCATCTTGCTGATGGCCTTGGAGCAGGGAGGAAGCACCCTGAACTGGGTCGCCTTGGGCAACTTCTTTGGCCGGGCCCACTTCGGGACGCTAATGGGAATAATGAGTACTTGCTTCAACATTGGAATGCTGGCCTCGCCAATTTATGCGGGCTGGGTCTTCGACCGTACCGATAGTTATACTTTGGTGTTGGTTACATTCTTCCCCATCTATCTGGTAAGTGCGGTCCTGTTCCTGGTGGTCAAAAAACCATCACTGCCCAGATTGACGCCCAACGTGGCAGTGCAGTCATCAGCCCGGGGGCAAGGCCGATAGAACAATCGGGTATAATATCCGAAACAAACCACAAAATTCCAAATTCAACAATCCAAAAAGGGAGAATAGGACGGTAATGAAAATAGACCTGAGAGTTCCGCCGTGTAAACCGGCCAACGAGACAGCGGATTTTGTTAAACAATGTGAGGACGCCGGGTTTGCGGGTGTCGGCCTCTTGGATTCCCAGCTTTTGGAGCGGGACGTATTCGTGAGCATGGCTTTGGCCGCCCAAGCCACCTCCAAAATACGGATTGCTTCCGCTGTAACAAACCCGGTGACCCGCCACGTTTCGGTTTTGGCCTCAGCCATCAAGACCGTGGCCGAACTGGCTCCAGGCCGCACCGAGTTCTGGATTGGACGGGGATACAGTTCCGTTCAGACCATCGGCATCAAACCAGCTTCGGTGAAACAGATGTGGGAATCGGTCCTGACGCTCAAGCGCCTGCTCGCCGGGGAGGCCGTCGACTTCGACGGTTCAACCAGCCGGATGCGCCACGGCGACGCCGACGTACCTCCCATATACATTTCCGCCACCGGCCCTAGGGCCATAGAGGTCGCAGGAGAGGTGGCCGACGGGGCTTTGCTCCAGATTGGCCTGCACCCCAAAGCCGTTGAGTTGGCGCGGCATCACTTGGAAGTGGGCGCTAAAAGAGCGGGCCGCAACCCGGACGACGTAGAGTTGATCCTGACCGCCACCACCATCATTAACGACGACCAGCAGGAAGCGCGGGAAATTGCCCGGCCCTTGTGCGTTCAGCGCTTGATGGAGGAATACCACACCAAGTGGTTGCGTGCCACCGATATGGAGTTCGGGGAACTGGACATTCCCAAAGAGTTGTACGACCTCTATCCCGATGTCGTTCACGCCGAGGACTGGGAAAAGGCCAAGGAGTTATGCGCCTTCATGCCCAATGACATGCTGGCCGACCTGTGCGACAACATCGGTTTCATCGGCACGCCAGAACATTGCGCCGAGCAAATCAAGAAAGTAGAACGCGCTGGTGTCGACCACCTATATCTGATGACCGGAGCGACCTATGAATTCGCTCACCGGGAGCTTCAAGCATTCCGTGACGAAATTTTCCCCTCACTGGGCGTCCCTGTTTAAACATCGCGCCTAATCATCGCGCCTAATCATCGCGCCTAATCAATGGAACGCTGGCCTGAAAACAGGCTGGCAGGGAACTCAAAAGCGGTCGTGCTACACATCTGAGATGTGGGGCACGACCGCTTTTACGTAAATCCGGGTAATTTGAGCCGCATCAAACCCTGTGTAATAGCAATTGTAAGAGCAATCCCCGGCAATGGTCGCAAATGGTCTAGTTCTTCCCTGTTTCTTGTCAGACGGGGGACCTTGTTACCGAACCGCCAAATTGCCGATCCCACCCGGAATCCGCATTTTTGAGGGAAGCGTAGAATAATAATGTCTAGCCCAAGTGCATCTCGAGGTTTACCCAACGTGCTCAAAGCCCTTCCGCTCGGACAATTTACTTCATCGCGCGGCATTCTCATCCCGCTTTTGGTTGCGACTGCGTCGCTGACCACTGCATTCGTCGGCGCAGCGATTGTCGGCGGTGAGAACAGTATCGACAGCATCAACCTTTTCGTGGAAGGTCTGTCCGGAGACTCCAGCACCCGGCTGGGAGGACTGGTAGGCGCTTCATCCTTGTTTGCCCTCGCCGCCGGAATGGCGTCGGCGCTCAACCCCTGCGGATTCGCCATGCTCCCGGCTTATCTTGGCATGTACCTCGGGGACCAAGGGGACAAACAACAAACTGCCCCGGTCAAACAATTCAGCAAGGCTCTCAAGATTGGAGGCACCGTCACCGCAGGGTTCGTCCTGTTGTTCGGCGTGGTGGGCGCAGCCATCGGCCTGGGAGCATCCTTCGTAAGCGACCTTCTACCCTGGCTTGGCCTAACTATAGGCATCGGTTTGGCCTTGGTGGGAGCTTGGATGGTCGGCGGCGGCAAGCTGTATACTGGCATAGCCGCCCAAGCGGCCAACCGCATGGGCAACCCCAGTGAGATTAGCACCCGTGGCTATTTCATGTTCGGTCTGAGTTACGGCACCGCTTCTTTGAGTTGCACCCTGCCGATATTCCTTGCGGTGGTGGGTATTAGCGTCGCAGGGGCCAGCACAACTTCGGTCGTCGGCAACTTTTTCCTGTTCGCCTTCGGAATGGGTCTGGTGATAATGGCGCTGACCATAGGGATGGCGTTTTTCAAAGGGACTATGACTAGCATGCTCCGCAAGGCATTGCCATATATCCAGCCTTTCGGCTCGGTCCTGATGGTCGTAGCCGGCACATACATCGTCTTCTACTGGCTAACCATCGGCGGGATCATTTTTTAACCCACCCACAAGCAATGCTGCGAAAGGCGGGGCGGAAACCCCCTTTTACAAAGGAATAGCCAAAATAGGTTTCCGCCCCACCTTTGCGTATGGGCGCATAGGCCAGCTGTACACGTCCAGACGCAGACAAAAACTCCGCCCCGTTTCTGCTAGTAGCTGCGCCAGGATCACCTATGCCAACGCTTCCTCCCTTGCCTCCCTCCGCCCTCGACGCTAGAATTAGCCAGACCTTTCGCATTACCGGATTTTTCAGGCGTCGCTCCACGCAAGCTATTAAGGAGGGAACATCATGTACGACAAACCGATGCTGGGCTTGGACCAAGTCCAGAAAGCAATGAACATTATGTTGGCCAAGGCCAATGAAGAGCCGGACCGTCCTCTGGCCATAGCGATAGTGGACGACGCTGGAGACTTGATTGGCTACGCTCGCATGGACCGCACTCGCAAGATTCCCCAACGCATGGCCATCCGCAAAGCGTACACGTGCGCTCTGTCGGGCCAAGATTCCAAAGACTACGCCGCCGGGCTAAAGGAGCAGGGGCGCACCGTGGCCGAAATGGGAGACCCAATGCTGGCCGCCGTGCAGGGGGGGAGTGGTCGTGCTGCACCCTAGCACCGGAGCGATTCTGGGAGGAATCGGCGTTAGCGGCTTGGCTGCCCAAGAAGACGAAGACATAGCCAACATGGGGCTAAAGGCGCTAGGACTGTAGGTCAGCGGTCAGCGGTCAGCGGAGAGCCGGTGGGCCAAATCCCCCTAAATCCCCCTTTGCAAAGGGGGAATTCTCTCTACGCATACAATTGGTCACAATAGCAGGCAATGTTGCAGAAGAGAACTTTTCCTCCCATGACGCACTTTGGGAAGCAAAAGCCCCCCTTCGATAAAGGGGGGTTGGGGGGATTTCGGACTACTATTAGCAAACAAAAAGGAGCAACAATGGCCAATCCCAGAGCGGATAACTCGCCCATATTCCACCGAAAACCCTTGAAGCTGCCCGGCGGCGCTAGAGTCGCTGTGTGGCCGGTTATAAACGTGGAAGAGTGGGACATCAACACCCCCATGGCTCGGACGGTCCTGCCCAGCCCTCAAGGAGTCAGCATCATTCCCGACGTTGCCAACTTTGGTTGGTTCGACTATGGCATGCGCGTCGGCTTCTGGCGCTTCAAACGGGTTTTGGACAGCCACGGCATTCGGGCCACTGTAAGTCTAAATGCGTCGGTATGCCTCAGCTTCCCTCAGTTGGTCCGGGAATGCCTGGAGTCGGGCTGGGAAATGCTGGGCCATGGTTACACACAGCGGGTCATCAACAGTGAGCCCGACGAAAGGGAGACCATTCGCAAAACCATAAGCACCATCAAGGAGTTCACCGGCACGGCTCCCAGAGGGTGGATGGGGCCTGGCTTGGCCGAAACCTTCGACACCCCGGATATCCTGGCCGAGGAAGGGATCGAGTACGTCGCCGACTGGTGCAACGACGACCAGCCCTACGAGATGAAGATCAAGAACGGTCGCTTGGTGGCCGTGCCCTACACCGTGGAGCTAAACGACATCCCCATATACCTGATCCAGCACCACAAGTCGCCGGAGATATTCGAGCGGGCCAAAGACCAGTTCGACACCCTGTACAGTGAAGGAGCGGAAAGCGCCCGGATTATGTGCATTTCCACTCACCCATACATTACCGGCGTGCCCCACCGCATAAAGTACTACAACATGATCTTCGACTACATCAAACAGTTTGAAGGCGTGGTATTCATGACCGGCAGCGAGATTCTGGACTGGTATAACTCGGAGTCGGGGACGGGTTAGCCGGTTTTGGGGAACACGGTCGCCTCGAGAAGACGGGAATCCCCCTAAATCCCCCCTTTGGAATGGGGGACTTGAGGCCTTCTTTTGCGAACGGGGAATTCCTTGGCTGCGAGGCCGCCGATTGCGTTTAGAACTGATAGCTATCATTCTGGAGAAGGATTGCAATGAACTTCGAGACAGGGAAGATTCAAACATTCGCGGGCACCGGGGAGAAGGGCTACGCTGGAGACGGTGGCCCTGCGGGCAACGCACTGCTCAGCGAGCCGTTCATGTGCGCCTTTGACGCCCAAGGCAATCTTTATGTGGCCGAGGCGACCAACCACTGCGTGCGCCGGGTGGACCAAGCCACGGGAGTCATATCCACGGTGGCGGGCACCGGCGCCGAAGGTTATTCCGGAGACGGCGGCCCGGCAACCTTGGCCACGTTCAACCAGCCCTATTCGTTGCAGATCGACTCCAACGGCGATATCTACATAGTTGACCGGTTAAACGCCGTGGTCCGCAAGGTAGACGCCGCCACCGGCCTCATAACCACGGTGGCTGGTACCGGAGAGCCGGGCTACGGCGGCGATGGCAGGCCGGGCACCGCAGCGCAATTAAGGGAACCCAACGACTGCTTCCTCGACGGCAACGGCGGATTGTTGATTGCCGACATCCAAGACCAGAGAATTCGCCGCTTGGATCTCAGTACCGGAATCATCACCACCTTCGCTGGCAGCGGCTTGAAAGAGCGAACCGGGGACGGCGGGCCGGCCATAGAGGCGGGGATTTTGGGAGCCAGGGCGGTGTGCAACGACGGAGTTGGGAATACATACATCTGCGAACGGGAAGGCAACGGGGTCCGCATGGTCGACGCCATGGGACGTATGACCACCATCGCCGGTACCGGAGAAGTTGGCTACACTGGTGACGGAGGGCCAGCCTTGACCGCAACCTGGGGCGGGCCAAAAGCGATCCGTTGCGACCTGCGAGGCAATCTCCTGGTAGTGGACACGGAAAATCACGCCATACGCAAGATCGACGCTACCAGCCGTATCGTTACCACGGTGGCTGGCGGTCATAAGGGCGGAGAAGGTGACGGCGGAGACGCCGCTAACGCCGGAATGGACCGTCCCCACGGCGCAGACATCGATGCCCAAGGCAATATCTACATAGCCGACAGCAACAACCACCGCGTGAGGGTGTTGGGGGTTTAGTTATTAGGCTGGCTAGCCCCCAGCCTCTCCCTAACGTCGTCGGGTACCTGACGCAGTCTTTGTTTGAAAGCGATGTTCTCTCGTTCAGGCATCTGCCGTGCCGCCTCCACAATTAGCCGGACTCCACCTATGAAATCCTCCACGTGGATGTACTCCGCTTGGATCGTTCCGTCGGCAGCGCCGTTGTGGTAGTTGCCCAAGGGAAAGGCGATTCCAGTGGTGCGGTAACCGTACAATGCGAAAGCGCTGGCTTCGCAAACGCCTCCGCTCATCAATTGCCGCTGCACCCGGAATCCACCCTCTTGAAGTTGCAGGGTCTCTCTGGCCTTGAGCAATACCGATTCGGCATCGGCGCTAAAGGTCATGCCCGCATCGCCCACCCGGATTACCGGGCCACTGCCCTGCTCGGCGCCCGGAAGAGTCCTGCTGGACTCCAGAGACACCACCAAAGTTTCTTTGGGCAGGCGACCGGATTCGGCCAATAGTCTGGCCCCCATAAGACCAACTTCCTCGGCCCTGGTGAAAACCCCGTAGACGTCTCCGGGTGGCGGCTGGACCGAGAGTTGGGCCAAGGCAGCCAGAATGCTGGCGAAACCGGCCAGGTCATCGGCCGCCCTCATGCGTATCAAGTCGCCGTCAATCTGGAAATCCGTCAGGTCGAAAACCACGGCTAACGGTAATTCCAGTCGGGCCGGTTCAGCCAACTGAATCAAGACTTGGCGCTCGCTTTCATCGCCGTGACGGCCAGCGGTAGTGGCAGGCAACCGTTTGCCATCTCCAAGGATGATATGAAGCGGAACTCCGGCCTCAAAGCTGGCTGCTGGCACTCCACCAAGCGCTTCGCCAACCAGGTAATCACCTTGATACGACACGGCTTCGAAGCCGGGATGGTCCATGTGGGCCACCAACGCCAAAGGCTCGGCGGAGGGGTCCTGACCGGGGATTAGGGCAATCATGTTGCCGCTGGCGTCCACTTGATACTCCACAGCCAGTTCATCCAGCGTCAGGGCCACCGCCGACGCCACATCAGCCTCCCGATAGGCTACTGCCGGCCGCACTGCCAACCGGGAGAGAATATTCAATGCCCGCTCTCTGTCATCCAACGCTAGCCACGCTCCTAATCGGGATGTTGCGATTATAGCAGCGGCCATTCCGGCAAGCCAGATGGATAATGGTCCGCCAGCCGAAGTGTAATGGTCCAGCGCCGGTGTTCTCGATCTTGTTGGTGGGGCAAAATGGCGTCGGGTAGGTGTCGGGGGGTGATGTCGAAGGAAGGGACGGGATGTGAACTTAAGAGATTGCGCAAGTGAAATAGGTCGTGTCGGAAAAGCCCAAAGGCAGGGCCATAAGCACCAATCCCGATGTGGCGTCTTTGGCCGTTGGCGACAGAGTGAATGTCACCGTGGCGGTTTCTCCCGGGTTCCATAACGACGGGTCCCCGTTGTCGGGACTGATTGACGAGATAGACCAATCTGTGACGAGGGTCAGCTGGTCGGCCACCGCCACGCTATCCGTGTCGGTATATTCCACGATCAAGTCCAATTCGCTGAAGTCGTCCACCAGAATCTCCCCAATATTCTCAATTTGGGCTGTGTATTGGTCGCACACGCCACCGTTGGATTGGGCAGTTGAATTGATCTGAATCCCCGATTTGACCCTTGCGACCTGCAGAGCGGAAACTAAACTGGCGTCGACAGTCCGGTCTGTGTAGGTGCTTATGAGGATCAAGAATACCACGCTAGTGACCAACAGAAATACGGTCAACACCAGCGATGCTGCGATGCCATTGCCCAAGTTTTTAGACTCCTTGGGTCGTTCGTGGACTTATGGGATTACGTGGCTTCCGGAATCGGACGGGGCCAGCGGGGTGAGGAGCAATTTACGCTCGGGTGGCCTGCCGGAAACGCATATGGGTCAGCATTTGGATCAGTGAAAAGCCACGAAACCGCAGCCCGAAGCCCGAGAAAAATACAACTATGGCGAAGATCAACGCAGCCACACCGGCAAACGCTAGGACAAGAACGTTATCTCCGGATCCGGAAATAATCCCTGCGTTAGCCATGCTTGCGGCTGTGACGGAGGCTATAACTATGGCATCCTGATCCTGGAATACAGCGCCTATTGACGCCAACGGACTGGCGATCGGACTTATAAAGTCCTGACCTTCCTCAGTCGACGAGCCGGATCCCCCGAAAAACGTCAGCCACACAATGCCCACGGCAAAGATGGCTGCCACAATGCCAAAGGTCCAGCGCAAATTACTCTTGGGGTGTTATGGTAAGCGACCATATCCTGCCTCGTTCGGGTGCTATGAACAATTTTTCCGTGCCGTAATTCACAACCGCACCAGGCTGCAAACCCACTCTTCACAAGCGTCTAATTCAATTTATGGGGGGTGTCCTTTAACTGCAAATACCAGAACACCCCACTTCCAAATTGGGGCTCGTAGTATTCAATTTAATCGGGCATTTCCAAGTGGGTAGGACGAATTAGTGAGACTGGCAGGGCCGCATTAGCTTCGGGACCATTGACAAAAGACAGGGTGGGGAGTGAACCGAAATTGTGGCGGCGGAAGCCCGCTGGATACTGGACTCCGCCAAAACGATAGCCGAAAATCGCCATGGACTAACTTTAAGAAATGAGTCGCCAGAGAAGGGAAGCCGGACAACACGACTTAAATGCGAACTAGCTTGAGAGCGGCCCGCCCTGATATGGCCGCCTGGAGAACCTTCCCATGGCGAGCTTGTATTGAATCGTCGTACTAAAAAGGGCCGCAATGCCTCTGAACGCTTGCATAGCTCCCAGTTTACTGCTCCCCGTAACCCGGCATTTGAAGATTGTGGGAACTTCCGCCACATTCAGGCCAGCCGCCAAAATGATTAGGGTTGCTTCGGGCACAAACTCATAATGATCGCCCTTGGAGCGTTCTACCACCAACGCCGCCGCCCGTCGTGAGTAGACTCGAAAATTGTTGGTGCACTCTTGTGGCCCCTTGGCGCACCAGTAGTAAATCAGGTTGGCCAAATGGCTGGAAAACCTCCGAAACGTCGTCATTCCGGTGATGCCGCCGCCAGCTATGTAGCGGCTGCCTTGCACCAAGTCCGGGCGGGCCTTGGCTACGTCATTCGTTGGCCCTATATTTAATCCTGGCGTCAATCCTGCCAACAACTTGGGAACGTCTAGTGGATCATGGGACTGGTCGGCATCCATGGTCACCACGTATTGGGCGTCCGTAGCCAAGGCGGCCATCAGCCCGGCCCGGAGCGCCGAGCCCAGCCCTGATTTTCCCGGTCTTTCGATTACCGTTATATTCTTATATGTCTCCGCTAATTCGCCAGCCAGCTCCCGAGTCCCGTCGGGGCTGTTGTCGTCTACGATCAACAACTGGAAATCCAACCCCAGGTTTTCCAATTCTCGCACCAACGGTCCCAGGTTCTCCGCTTCGTTGTAAGTCGGCAGTACTATGGCCAACTGGGGCATCGGGCTATCTCCACGTTCCGGCGCGCCAGCAGGCTCCGGGACGCCGGTAGGCTCCGGGAAGCCGTTATCTGACGCTAATTATTATCAGGGGCAATTATAAACCAGCAGCATACTATTTCCCCCTGCTCCGGTTGGCTAAATACCTCCAGCTTTACCCTATGAGCGAACCCCAGTCACCAGGGCGTTCGACCGGGGCGTTCAACCGGTGCTATACTCGGCTTGGAGCTACGATTGGTCGTAGATATAGCTAAAAGCCGAAAACACGGTCTGATGCGCTGCTGCTTACTAAACGGACCAAAGGTTAAAAGCACAAGCCCAGACCTGAGGTTACTCCAAGGAGGACTTTCATGCTGGAGCAGTTTCGGGTAAATCTGGATGATGCGGTAATGGTTGGCTGGGAAGACCTGAAGGCCACCGTGGCTGGGGTCTTCGAGAAAATGGGAGTGGAGGCCGCCGACGCCCAATTGGGGGCCGACGTGCTGGTGTTGGCTGACCTGCGGGGCGTTGACTCCCACGGCGTGTCCAACATGCTAAAAAGCTATATCACCGGCTATCAAAACGGGCAAATCAACCCGAAGCCCAACTGGAAGATAATCCGGGAGACTCCCAGCACGGCCAATATAGACTGTGACCGGGGACTGGGCATCATCATAACGCCCAAAGCCATGGACATCGCAATCCAGAAAGCCAAAAACGTGGGAGTGGGCATGGTGACCTTGGGTAATGCCCGCCACCTGGGTATGGCTTCCTACCACGCAATGATGGCGGTGGAGCACGACATGATTGGCGTCTGTATGACCAGTTGCCCGCCCTCGGTCGTACCCACCTTCGGTGCGGAACCTCGCTTGGGTACCAACCCCATAGCGGTGGCCGCCCCGGCGAAAAACGAGCCGCCCTTCGTGTTCGACGCCGCTACCAGCTCGGTTGCGGGTAATAAGATAGGAATTGCCCGCCGTTTGGGCGTCAAGATGGAGCCGGGATGGCTGGCGGATCAAGACGGCAATCCCATCATGGAAGAAGCGGACCCACCGGAGAAATACACACTGTTGCCCTTGGGTAGCACCAGAGAGTTGGGTTCCCACAAAGGCTACGGTCTATCTTGCATGGTGGACATTATGGCTGGCGTGCTCACCGGTGTCGGCTATGGTGCCGTGCCGGGCCGCCCCAACTTCGGGCACTACGTCGCCGCCTATAGCATTGACGCATTCACCGACCCGGACGACTTCAAGGAAATGATGGACGAGTGGATGGGGATGATGAAGAGCACCAAGCCAGCGCCAGGCCACGACCGGGTGATGGTAGCCGGGCAACCCGAGGCTGAGGTAGAGGCCGTACGCCGCGCAGACGGCATTCCCCTGCACGAAGAGGTAGCTCAATGGATGCGGGACACCTGCGCCGAGTTGTCGGTCCCCTGCTTGTTTTAGCGATAAGCTAGGCATAGATTAGCGAACATCAGGGTTGACGCCAATACTATCCCATCTTGGCTATCTAGCGTGCAGCGGCAAATTGGTCTCCTTTGCCCACGCGGGGTTCCGTTCCAGTATGTCTTTCGCCCCGTCTCACCGCTTAGGCAAAGCCTCTTGCTGCTCACTTCACCAGTTCCGCGGCCATCGATTTCCACATCGCTTGACGTACATACCCGGTGTAAAACCGGGACATGGGACTCACGCCATTGGCATCTAAACCAGTTTCCATGTCTCCTCAACATGCGTGTTCTGGCCATCTTGGTGAATTTAAAGACGGCGCGCCAAACTTTTAGGGTCCGCTGTGCTTACTCCGCGGTATCCGCTTCAAATATCAGCGTGCCCCACAAATCGGGCGTCGAGTCCCACCGGACAATGGTGACCCCTTCCGGCGGAAACAGGCCGCTTTCGATTAGTTTGTTGGCGATCGATAGTCGTTCCTAATCGGGCATGTTTTCGTTGAGTTCCCAATACGCTAGGAATTCCATACATCCACACTCCAATCACTTCGTAATCGAACCGAAGATGCGCGCCGACGTTCGGGCTCAACATGCCAGCTAATCCCTGAGAGCCGGTATCACTTCCGTCCCCAGCAATTTCAAGGAACGCATGGTGTCCTCATGGGACATTGGGCCGCCTTGAGCCTCAAGCAGCAACGCACCGATGCCCAGCTCATCCTTTATGTGCCGGAGCTTCTTGGTTACCGTCTCTGGGCTTCCCACCACCAAATGATAGTCATCCTGCAACTCCTGGTAGGACATGGCGTTCAGTGGCCTGGAGCGGCGTCGGGCGTTGGCGGCGGTGCCAGCCTGGGAAAAGTAGCCGGGAGGGGCAAAATATTCTTTTGGTCCCCTCAAGGGATGACCCATGCGCCACATGAAGGCCTTGCCCGTTTCTTGAGCTTTTTCGTCGGTCTCGTTCACGTGGCAGCAAATCATGAAAGCGAATTTGTCCGGCCCCGGCTCCCAACCGTCCGCTGCGGCAATGGTCCGGTAGTTCTGGAATAGCTCTTTGGCAACGGTGAGTTCGGTCAAGAAGGCAGCGTAGGTATAGTGGTTGTGAGCGGCCCATTCCACCGTTTCCGGGCTGCCTGTTCCCGGCACCCAAACCGGGGGATGGGGTTGCTGAATGGGAAGCATCCAGGGATTAACCGCCCGGTATTGGTAGTGCTTGCCTTCCCAGCGGAATGGCCCAGGCGTAGTCCATGTCTTGATAATGAGGTCGTGGCACTCTTCGAACCTCTCCCGGTTATAGACCGGGTTGGAATTGTTGGCCCAAGACTCCACTCCGATGCCCCGCACGAAGCCGGATATGATCCGCCCTCCGGAAATCACGTCCAGCATGGCAATCTCTTCGGCCAACCGCACCGGGTTATCCGACGTAGGCAGCATGTTGCCCAGCATCAGAATCTTAGCGGTGCTGGTCACCCTGGCTAGAATGCCGCCGGTTATGTTTACTTCCACATCCATACAGGACGGCGTGTTGTGGTGCTCATTAATCATCAGCCCATCGAAACCGGTCTCTTCGGCGAACTGGAACTCGTCCAGGTAGCGCTTGAACAAGTCGTGGGCGGTGTTGGGGTCGAAATAGGTATTGGGAAACGTTAGCCGCATCGACGGGAATTTATCCGCCTCGGACTCGGGGAAAGCGGCGTAGGGCATCTCTGTGAAATAGTAGGTATCCATACTCGGGTTATCTCCTCATAATCGAAAGCACTCACCAACCGGCTATATAAATAAAATCGACTGCTGAATGCTGACAGCTTTAATCAGGCCATGAAATCCAGGGCAATCTTGATGAACTCATCGGGCTTTTCAATTTGGGGAAGGTGACCGCAGTTGTCTATTATCGAGAGTTTTGAGCCCGGAATTGCGTTTTTAAACAACTCGGCGCACTCCACAGGCACGAGCTGGTCCTGGCGGCCCCAAACAATCTGGGTTGGGATGGTCACCCGGCCCAGCAGCGCTGGGAGCCGACGATCGTGCATGTAGGGCTTCCAGCAAATCCGCACCGCCATCTCCCGGTTTAGCTCGGCTGCTTGTTGCTGCTCGGGGGTTTGCTCCTGCCCGTAAAGCTGCTCGTACTCCGGAGCCTGCTTCGGGTCGTAGAATAGCAGTTCCTGTATCTGGGCGGGGCTGATTATGAAAATGTCCGTTATCTCACCGGTCTCGGGCTTGATCCCGGCGGCGTCCACCAGCATCAGCTTGCTAAAGGAATGCTGACAGGCGACCGCAATCTCCGCAGCCAGCCAGCCCCCCATGGAAAAACCTATGGCACGAGCGCCGTCCAGCCCTTGTTTCTCCATGAACCAAGTGTAGAAACAGGCCATATCGTTCATTGTTTCCAGCCAGTCCGGTCTTTCCGATTGGCCATAGCCCGGATGGGACGGGATGTAGACCGTGTATTTGTCGGCCAGCGCCTGAGCGTAGCGAATCCAACCCGGATTCCCACCGGCCCCGTGCAGCACTAGGAGGGGGTCTCCCGAACCGCCTTTCATGACATGTATCTTGGACCCCGCTACCTCGACAAACTCTTCCGTAAATGTTGCGGCCATGTTTTTAAAGCTCCTTATTAGCTTTCAGCGGTCAGCAATCAGCTTCTCGTGACCGCCATCAGATGTTCTATCAATCGCAATTGTCTAACAAGCTCCCTGGATTATTTGGCACCAAATCCCCCTTTCATAAAGGGGGATTTGGTCCCAGCCACCGGCCTACGCCAGCCAAAAAGCTGAACGCTGACTGCTGATGGCTGATAGCTAACCCCCTACGGCGCTTTCTGGAACGGGTCGGTGAGCCCCAATTCTTCGCCTATCTCCTTGATGGCGGGCAGCACTTCCTGGCCCATCAGTTCCAGGCAACGCATGGTGTCTTCGTGGCTGGTATCACCGTCGTTGGTCCACACACCGAGAATGCCGGGACGTAGTGTGGACAGCATCTCTCTGGTCTTCCGAATTACCGTTTCCGGGCTTCCCACTATCCAGCGATTTGCGGCTAGGATTTCCTCATAGGGTGTTCTTTCCAGGCCTAATCCCAGGAATGGGTCCTTGCGTATGCGGTCCCGATACCGGGCCACTCTGGGGTCTTTACGGCTACCGGAATAGCCGACCGGCATCATGTAGTCCTTGGGCATCGGAACCTGCCCGACGCCGATGTTGCCCACCAGAAAGCCTCGGGCGGCCTCGATCGCTTTTTCGTCGGTGTCCTGGACGTGCATTCTCATCAAATAGCCAAAGTGCTCCGGCCCTGGAGTGTAGCCGTTCTCTTCCGCCACCTCGGTATAAATATCCATCATGTCCTTGGTGCCTTGAGGGTCGGTTTCCAGGTAGATGTATGGATAATGATGCTCGGCGCACCAGACCAAAGTCTCCGGGCTGCCCAACCCTGGAATCCACACCGGCGGATGGGGCTTCTGGTACGGTACCTGGAAAGGATTGACCACCCGGAACTGATAGTGCTTGCCTTCCCATCGGAAGGGGCCCGGCGTGGTCCAGGTCTTCATTACCAGGTCGTGGGCCTCCTCAAACCTCTCCCGGTTATGCAGCGGATTGGTGTTGGTGGCCAGGCTTTCCACTCCGGTGCCCCTAACGAAGCCCGAGACTAGACGGCCCCCGGAAATCATGTCGATCTCGGCCAGTTCTTCAGCCAACCGGATAGGGTTGTCTAAGATCGGAAGTGGGTTGCCCAAAAGAACGATCTTGGGTTTCTTGGTGGACCTGGCCAAGATGGCCGCCTCCAAATTCATGGTGGCGCCCAAACAGGTGGGAGTGTTGTGGTGCTCGTTAAGCATCAACCCGTCGAAGCCCATCTCCTCGGAGTACTCGTACTCGTCCAAGTACTGGTTGTACTGGCGCGACGCTACTTTGGGGTCAAGGTGGGAGTTGGAAAATGTTAGCCGCACCGCCTCGTTGGGGCTATTCCTAACGTCCGCTTCGGTGTAGTTGGTGTAAGCTCGTTCCGTGAATCGCATTAAGAACATTTTTCACCCCTTGATATACGGTTTACAGCGGGGAAATTGAATCGTAGGAGAGAAATTTACGGAGTCAAAAATGAGTGGGACCGGTCGGTATTTCGTTTTTCCTAGCATCTTTCCGATGGGCTTCGGTGTCGTGAAACCCTCGGGCCGGTCCTGGTTTCCCAAGATATACTGGCGGACGGTCCCGCCAATTCGCTGGCATCGAAGCACACAAACCCAACGGGCGTTCAACTCCCCGGATTCAAGCCGCAGAATCAAACGGCATTGGGGGACCGGTAGAGAATGCTTGTTAATTGGCACAAACTTCGCTCGCGCCGGAGCCGCGGCTATACAGCCGGGATTGACCACCGTCCATGCTACTAGTGAAGCCGTCGAGGGTCAAGGAATCTCCTGGGCCAGCCTACCGGAACTCATTTTCCGAAACCCGACTGACCATTTATCGTAGCCGATTTTACGGAACCCAACTAATGGAAGTTGGCTGTATGTGATATATTTATACATCCGGTGTGATTATTACTCGAAGTCACCAACAGCTTACTGACTCAGGCCAAACCAATAACAGGACTGAAAACATGCCCAAAATATTAATCGCCGACCCCATCGCCCAAGAGGGAATCGAATTTCTAAAGGGCCACGCCGATGTTGATGTGAAAACCGGCATGAAACCCGAAGAGCTTCTGGAAGTGGTAGGCGAATATGACGCCCTGGTAGTCCGAAGCGAGACCAAGGTAACTGCCGCAATTATCGCGGCGGCGAAAAAGCTCCAGGTGGTCGCAAGGGCTGGCATCGGCGTGGATAACATAGATCTTGATGCGGCCACCAGCGCTGGCATAGCCGTGGTCAACGCTCCCACCGGCAACACCTTCGCCGCCGCCGAGCACACCCTGGCCTTAATGTTGGCACTATCAAGAAACATTCCCTCAGCCCATCAGTCAATGAAAGAAGGGGAATGGAAGCGCAGCGCATTTATGGGCATCGAGGTCCGAAATAAGACGCTGGGAGTGATTGGCTTGGGCCGTGTAGGCTCCGAAGTAGCTCGCAGGGCACAAAGTTTTGGGATGCGGCTCATTGCCTACGACCCTTTTGTCGCCCCGGATTACGCTCGCCGTCTGGGAGTCGAACTGTTGTCCTTCGAGGACGTTATAGAACAGTCCGATTTCATAACCCTGCATACTCCTCTTACCGACAGCAGTCGAAATCTTATCTCCACCAAAGAGCTGGCGCGGATGAAGCCCAGCGCAAGGTTGATCAACGTGGCCAGAGGTGAACTGGTCGACGAGATTGCCCTGCTGGAAGCCCTGAATAATGATCAACTGGCGGGTGTGGCCCTGGATGTGTTCGCCAAAGAACCGCCGGGACCCAACCCTCTGTTGGACCATCCAAAGGTTGTAATAACACCTCACCTCGGCGCATCTACCCAGGAAGCCCAACGCGAAGTAGCGGTGGAAGCAGCGGAGCAAGCGCTGGCGGTGCTGAGAGGCGAGCCCGCCCGCAATACGGTCAACGCTCCCTTCGTCGCGCCCGAAGTCCACGCCGTCCTGGAACCATATATGCGCGTCGCCACGGTGGTCGGGAAGCTGGTTACACATCTGGCGGAAGGCCAGTTTGTAGGCGTCACTATTAGTTACGAAGGGGAAATCACCCAGCACGACACGGCAATACTGAAAGCCGCAGTGCTCGCCGGAGTTCTTGGCCCGGTCACTACCGGCCAAGTAAACCTGATTAACGCATCCCGCTTGGCCCAGGAAAGGGGGCTGAACGTTACCGAGCAGCAAAATTCTGTGGCCCAGGAGTATTCCAGCTTGATCAGCGCCACGCTGGAAACCACCGAGGGCAGCATTACCCTCACGGGCACCTCCATGCGAAACGAGCCTCACATCGTCAAATTCAACGAATATTGGCTGGACATTGTCCCCAATGTTCCCTACCTATTGTTTGTAGACAACCAGGACCAGCCGGGCTCCATCGGCGCTGTGGGGACTTTGGCCGGAAAACACAACATCAACATTTCTTTCATGGAAGTGGGCCGCCTCAACATCCGGGGACGGGCCATGATGGTGTTGGGGTTGGACGACCTAGTGCCTCCCAACGTTATGGAAGAAATAAACGCCCTTTCCCACATCTACAATGCTCGCCTAGTCAAGCTTTAGACGGGAGGGGTAGATGTTCAGGGTTGATGAGGTGAATTGGTCGAAAGGCGTCGGGAAGCATCGGAGCAACCGAAGATGTAGTTATGGTAAACCTGAAGCATGGACATCGATTTTGAATTGGCCACAGCGAGCCGGGAAGCACTGCTGGCAGTCATAGCCGAGCTAATGGCCTCCAATGCCCAATTGCGACAACAGGTTGCGGCATTGGAGGCCCGTTGGAACAACCGGAACTCGCTTGGGATGCCGGGTAACAAGTCACTCTCAGACCGGCAGGCACCAAGAAAGGAGACCCGCAAAAGTCGACCCCATGGCTTCGCTAGGGTACGGATGGCGCCAAACCACCGGGTGGAGCATGCCCTGGCTGCCTGTCCAGAGTGTGGGACCGACCTGGTTGGGGGATGGATACAGCGGACCCGAGAAGTCATTGAGATTCCCGTGGTTCTGGTCCAGGTAACTGCGCATGTTTTTGTGGCACGAGTTTGTCCCATGTGTGAGCGGCGCCGGGTGCCCAAGGTGGATTTGAAGGACGCAGTGGTGGGTAGGCAACGCTTAGGGATCAACCTGGTCAGCCTGATAGCCACGCTACGGGAAGAAGGCCGGCTACCCATTCGGACGATCCAATGGTATTTGAAGACGGTACACCAGTTACACCTGAGCGTTGGCGGCATAGTCCAGGCGATCCACAAGGCGGCTCGACAAGCCCAACCCGCAGTGGCCGAGGTGCTGAAACTCATTCGAGCCAGCCTAATGGTGCAGGCCGACGAAACCGGTTGGCGCCAGGACGGGGTCAATGGTTTCGTCTGGACCTTCAGCACCCCCACCGAGCGGTACTTCCTGCGTCGTGGCCGACACAAGGAAGTGGTAGATGAGGTGCTGGACGAGTCCTTCAGCGGGGTGCTGGTGAGCGATTTTTACGCCGCATATAACATTACCCTGGCCTGAAGCAACGGTGCTGGGCCCACCTGCTGCGGGACATCCATGACCTGAGGGTGCAGTATCCGGAGGATGCCAAGCTTGATTCCCTCGTAAAAACCCCTCGTCCTCCGGGGGCAATGGGAGGATAATGTGGGGAAAGGGCGTTGGGGCAGCGCCTGGCCGAGGGAGGGGAGGATGTTCCGAATACGAGACCCGCAAGAGAGCCTCTGGCAGTCCCAGTTCCTGGTGACGCCGAAGAAGGCTAAGCGTCTGGAGAGAAGTTGGGCCGAGGTTTTCCGAAACGAGGCGCTCCCCCTGATTGACGAGGAGCGCTTTGCTCCCATGTACTGCGTGGACAACGGCCGTCCCAACCGGGCGGTGCAGACCGTCCTCGGGGTCCACCTCCTCAAAGAGATGTTCAACCTCACCGACGATGAAGCTCTGGAACAACTAGAGTTCAACCTGCTCTGGCACCACGCCCTGCGGCTGGACATCGAGGAGACCCACCTGCCCCAGAAGACCCTCCACAACTTCCGAGTTCGCCTGATGCAGCACGACGGTGGCCGGCTGGCTTTCCAGGAGACCACGGACCGGATCATCCAGGCGCTGGGCATACGCACCGGAAAGCAACGGCTGGACTCCACCCACATCATGAGCAACATCGCCACACTCACCCGGCTGGGCCTGTTCTGTGAGACGATGCGGTTGTTCCTGCGGGCCTTGCGCTGGGAGCACCCAGAGCTTCGCCCTGGGGTTCCGGAGGGCCTCCTAGGGCGCTATTTGAAGGAAGAAGACGAGGCGACCCACTCCGGCCAGAGGACGCCCGCACGGGGGAGGGTCGGCGACGCCTTCTCGGTCTGTGCCTATTTGAAGGAAGAAGACGAGGCGACCCACTACGAGGACGCCCGCACGGGGGAGGGTCGGCGACGCCTTTCGGTCTGTGCCCGGGACCTCTACCGGCTGGTGGACCGGTTCCATGGCACGACTGCTGCCCAGCTGGAGGAGTACCGGCTGCTGGAGCGGCTGCTGCGGGAGCAGTGCCATGTGGGCAAACACCGGGACGGGCGCCCCAGGGACGATGACGACGATGCTGGGGAATGCAAGGTGTGGCCTTGAAGGACCCGAAGCAGGTGTCCGCCGACTCGCTGCAATCGCCCCACGACCCGGATGTGACCTACAGCGGCCACAAGGGGAAGGGGTACGAGGTGCAGGTGGCGGAGACCTGCCACGAGGAGAACGCCACCCAGCTCATCACCCACGTGGAGGTGACCCCCTCGAGTGGGAGCGACACCGACGTGAGCGTGCCGGTCGTTGACGGGCTCGCGGAGCGGAAGGTCCGACCGGACGAGCTCTTCGCCGACACGGCGTATGGGTCGGGCCGCAATGCCTTCGAAGCCTCGCGCCGGGGAACGGAACTGGTGAGCCCGGTGGCGGGGTCGGCGCCGGGGAACTCGCACGAAGGAGAGGGTGACGGACCACCGCCGCTCACCGCCGCGGACTTTCAGATCGACGTCACAGGGGAGCAGGCCACGGTGTGCCCCGCCGGCCACCCGTCCATCGAGGAGCACGAGTTGGAGGATGCGCCGGAGCGGGTAGAGGTCCACTTTGCCAGGACAACATGCGAGCCCTGCCCCTTGCGGTCCCGTTGCCCAGTGAAGCTGGACCGGCGTGCGGGGGCCTACGTCCTCAAGGCGGACCTGGTGAAGGTGAACATCGAGCGGCGCCGGAGGGCCGAGGCCACCGAGGAGTGGCGCAAGCGGTATGCCATAAGGGCCGGGATCGAGGGAACGAACTCCGAGCTGAAGCGCGCCCACGGGCTTGGGCGCTTGCGGGTGCGAGGGGGCCGTCGGGTGCGGCTTGCCGTCTACCTGAAGGCGTTGGCGTGCAACTTCAAGCGGATGGTCCATGCACGCCTGGTGGAGATGGAGAACACGGCTCAGCGGGCGGTCGGGACGGCACCTGCGGTCACGGCCGCATGAGGGCGCCGCTCCACAGCTTCCACCGGGTGCCCTGAGCCACGGAAGGGGTACCGCAAGGGGATCACGCTTGTCCTGAGCGCGGCAGATGGTGCGGTGAGGCCAGCAGCCGGCATCCCGTGGCCTCCTCCCTTCCAGGCCCCTTCGCACGCCAGGGTTCATCTCAAACAGGCCTTTTTGCGAGGGAATCAAGCTTGCCCGGTGGGCAGGGGCCATCCACAAAATCTACGCTGAGGCGAAAGCCTTGGTCCATCTGGAGGCCCGGCAGCGGTGTCTTGCCCAACTGAGGCTGGAGCGGAAACTGCTGGCCCGCTGTCGCCCGTTACTTGATGACTCATTGGCAGTCCAAGGCAAGCTCTGTCAGGGTAT
Source organism: Dehalococcoidia bacterium (assembly GCA_963665155.2). Classification (GTDB taxonomy): domain Bacteria; phylum Chloroflexota; class Dehalococcoidia; order Lucifugimonadales; family UBA3495; genus UBA1141. Next base: position 613,939 of record CAXXFI010000001.1, read on the forward strand.
TGAGCGCTCCATCAAAGAATTGTTTGTCTTTGTTGCTGAGCCTTACGTGCCACCGGACAACAACGCCGCCGAGGGAAGCCTACGTCATCTGGTAACGAGTCGTAAAACCAGTGGTGGCACCCGGTCTGAACAGGGCGCCAGCAGCAAGATGGCCCTAGCATCGTTCTTCGGGACCTGGCGTGCCAGAGAACTGAACCCCTTCTTGGCTTGCCGACAGTTACTCACATCCCCTCAAGTCTGAACATTTACCTAATTACATGGCTATGGGGCAGGCAATACTATAATGCCCATTCCCGAAGGATCCAAGCGCTACAAAATGGGAATCTACTTCGCCCTGAGTAGAACCGTATTAAAATTGTCGGAGCTATCCTATTGCCAGAAGCCTGGATGGACCGGGTCCGAGCCAATACACGGTTGAGCAGCGAAGTAAAAGTAATCAAGGAGGAAGAAGCCGAACTGAAGGGCGGCTACGGCGCTTAAGCAACTTCTACTTGGACGGCTTAAAGACACGATAAGGCTGCCTCCTGAAAAAGAAGACATTAGGGGATGGCTGGGTCGGGCGGGGCCGCATCCGGCGTCTACGCCGCAACAAGCCGGGAAGCTGCAGGAGAGGGACCAAGGGCGAGATTGACGAGGTTAGTAGGGTTAATCATGGAAGATAGGTCAATTGTCTCGCTTTAGATGAGGTAAAGAAGGGTCTGGCAACTCCGCAATTTCTATTAACATACCGCAATTTCTTACAGCGCTCCCAGAAGTCTGTCCGACGATTAAGAAGGATCTGCAGTGCCAGAAAAACCAAGTTCCGGGGAACCAAGTCAATTCATTAAGGACCCGGTGTTCCTACGCCGCAACCCCCGAAGGGCCGTATCTGGCGCCTTGGGTTGAAGAGTGGGATGGCTTATCCCGCCAGCGCATGGCTGGCTCGCCACAGTTTCAGTATATTGTGGATCATGGCCACCAGGGTGAATTCCCCTGCCACCTTTTCCATGCCTGGCAGCAGGAACTGCCGGAAGCCCCGGGCTTGCTTGATTGACCCGTGAACGGGTTCGGTAATGCCTATGCGCCGGGCGTAGACTGCCCGCCCTTCCGTGGTCCGCAGTTTGTCCCGCAGGGCAGCACGCAGAGGTGTCCTACTGCGGCTTCGGTGGCCGATTCCCCCCAGGTGGTGCCGCTCTCGCCCAGTGGCAACGTAGGCATCAATCTGCCGCTCTGCCAGCGTCCTCAGGTTGCTTTCGCTGCAGTAGCCCGCATCCGCTGTGAACCATTTTGGCCGTCATTCCTCTTCGGGAACCCCCACTCTAGCCAGGTTCTCCTCCAGCCCGTCCAGCATGGGCCTCAGCCTGAGGCTGTAGCCGCTGTGGGATGTCACCTCCTGCGCCACGACTTGGGCGTTGTAGCCCTGAATCCAACCATGAGAACTCGGCTGTCCGGGTCGGTGAAATTGCTCTGTTCCTTGGGCTTTGGCGCCTCCCTCTCGGCGGCGGCTACCTCTTCCGGCGCCGCACCCCTGGCCAGCTCGCTCCTTCCCCCGGTTCTTCGCCCCCTCGCCTCCCGTATCTTCTCCAGGCGTCCTTCCCACCTCCGTAACTCCTCGGGCAACTCATCCCCCTTCTGCTCCGGCCCATACTCGGCGTCCTCGGCCTCGCCCACCTCTGCCGCCCGGCGCAGCAACTCTTTTACCTCCGCCTCCAGTTGGGGTTCCACCTCCTGTATGCGCCCGTAGCTCATGGCTTTGTGCTTGGAGGCGTTGGCCTGGTATTTGCTCCCATCTAGGGACAGGTGTCCCAGCTTCACCAGACCTGCCTCACGGAACATCCGCAGCACCTCCAAGAACAGTGCCTGAAAGGCCTCCAGATGATCTTTTCGGGAGTCCGATAGGGTCCGGAAATCGGGAAACTGCCCCCCGGAAAGCATCCGCAAAGCTAGGTCTGTCTCGCAACCCCCAGGTTATCTTCCGGGAGTTGCACACCCTCGTGCAGTAGCCGTAAAACAGCAACGTCAAGAGCATCTGGGGATGGCAGGCCTTAAGGCCCTACCATCCCGGCTGCCCCTCAGAGATGGGGCTGAGGTCCAGTTGGCTCACAATCTTTTCTAGGAAGAAGGCCAAATGCCCTTCGGGCAACCACTCACGGGGGGCTTGGGGCAGTAGATAGGCTTGCTCCATGGAATAAGAGCGAAAGCTGTTGGCCATGGAGCACCTCCCATCACATCTCCCTTAGCTTATCCCTTCACTCTCCCGTTGGCGACCTATTTTCTCACTGTTTCCTCAGATATATCGGACAGACTCCTAGTATTACAACGACGGTTCCTCTGGCAGGGCGATTTTCGAGAATGATTTGAACCTAATAACGTGATGCGATGAGCCTACCGCGATAGCCCGCTGGCAGCCGAATACGAAGGGGAAGACGAAATATTTGGTAATCCGTCGTTGTAATACTAGCTCCCTTGCAAACGAGTGTCTTTCTCGGAGCGTGGCTCGTCCACCTGCTCGATGACCTGGAAGGACAAGACAACGTTGCTGACCTCATTTGTTTTGCCGTTCCAGACGAATGATGTCCTGATGCTCTTGATCGGTGAGACGCGGCATGTATGCTCCTTTAGGTTGTGGGATTGGCTGCCTGGCGCTGGTCTAGCTGCCGTTGCCCGTCACAATTGAACGGTTAGTTGTGCGCTGCCATTTTAAATATATTTCGGTAAGAATTAAACCGCCCCCGTTAGTCAAACGTAATGACCGTTCTGGCGCCCAGGCCCGCTCTTAAGTCGTCCAGGGCCGCATTTATTTGCTCCAAGGGGCGAGTCCGGGTAACCATCTCGTCCAGCTTAAGTTTCCCTGCCTCATAAAGCTGGGCCAGCTTGAGGAAGTCCACATGGGTGTTGGCTGACCCGTACAGGCTGCCCTTGATGGTCCGCTCCTGCATCACCAAGCGGCTGTCGAAAGTGGGCCTCGCTTCCATCGAGGGCACGCCCACCATGACGCAGGTGCCGCCCCAATGGATGCTACGGTACGCCTGCCTAAAGGTTTCTTCCCGGCCAATGGCCTCGAAGGCGTAGTCCACGCCTCTGCCTTCGGTCAATTCCCGGATTCCCCGAATGGCGTCTTCGTGGGACGCATTCACGGTGTGGGTTGCGCCCAACTCTTTGGCCAAACTCAGCCGCTCCTCCACCAAGTCGATGGCGATGACCGGTTGGGCCCCGGAAATTGCCGCCCCCTGGATCACACTCAGGCCCACGCCGCCGCAACCGAAAACGGCCACCGAACTGCCCGGCTCGACTTTGGCTGTGTTTATGGCGGCGCCCACTCCTGTTGTAACGCAGCAGCCAATCAAGGCCAGCTTGTCCAAAGGTGCGTTCGCTCCGACCTTTATGGCTCCTTGCTGGGGGACCACCGAGTATTCGGCGAAGCACGATGTGGCGGAAAAGTGGTTTAATTCCTCGCCTTTGCTGTTGGATAAACGGGAGGTGCCGTCGTACAGATTGCCGCCCAAGCGTAAGGCAGTCTCGCACAGGTTGGGCTTGCTTCGGCGGCAGTAGAAACAGGTTCCGCAAGAGGGAATGAACGAGAAAATAACATGGTCGCCAGCCTGAAGCCCGGTCACCCCCGGCCCAACGGTTTCCACAACGCCAGCCCCTTCGTGACCCAAGACCGACGGCAAAGAATAGGGAATCACCCCTTCGATGACCGAAAGGTCGCTGTGGCACACACCCGCTCCAGCCACCTTTACCAGCACTTCACCCTCCTTGGGGGCTTGAAGCTCCACTTCCTCTATTTCCAGGGGTTCGCCCATTCTGTACAACACGGCTGCTTTCGTCTTCATATTCTTTCTCCTGACTTGTCTGGGTTTTTCGGCGCGGCCAACTTACCGCAGAGATCGCGGAGAGCGCAGAGTTTAGGGAGTATGTTTCATGTTTCTCTGCGGCCTCCGCGATCTCTGCGGTGAAAAGTAGTAGAGGCTCTAAAGTGTAGGTTTCTGCTGCGATAAGCTCTCGAACCAAGGCAACACCAGCTTCTCGTTGATGCTGGAGGTGTAGGCATGGCCCCAGTCCGGAAGTTCTTCATAGGTTGCGTTATAACCGATTTTGGTCAACAGGTCATAACCTTGGCGGATTGAACCCACTCTGAAGATATGGTCCTGCGCCCCATGAACGATATATATGGGCAAATCTATGCCTTGCTTCTTACGCAGCATGCCGTCCATCATCCCGTGAAAATCGCCGGCGATGGGCGAAATGCCAGCGAACATCTCGGCGGAACTCAGGCCGTACAAATACGTGAAAGTCCCGCCATCGGACAGTCCGGACAGAAATACTCGACTTTTATCCACCGCATAAGTGCTACAGACATCCTGGAAAATTGCGGTGATGGAACTAACATCGAGCATAGGCCGAAGCACGGACCACGTCACATCCATAGACTTGGGCGCGAGCAGCATATAGCCCTTGCTTTTGGCGGCCCGCAGCCACGACCATATATAGTGATCGCCCCTTCCGCCAGCCCCGTGCAGGCAAATTATGAGCGGCCAATTCTGCTGCGGAGTATAGCTCTCCGGCACGTACAGGGAATAGTCGGCAAGGCGGTCGGTCCGCTTGTTGTGAATCATGCCAACAGGAACGCCTGCGTCGGGAGAGGTGGTCTCCAGCGCTTCTCTATTAGGCAGCGCTTCCGGCGTTAGCCAATAGCTTTGCAAGACCGGGAGATTGGCGCGCCGCTGATACAAAAGATTCAGGGCTCGGCACAGTTCCCGGCGGCTACTCGCAGAAGCTATAGGATAATCCCTCTCGCTTGCCTGCAAGAAGGCATCCGTGGCATTGCCGCAATGCCTGATTGCGGCTGTGAAGGCGTCGTGAAACTGGCTGAATGAGTCCGGCGGAGGGAGTTGGCCCAGTTCATCCAGAAGTTTGGGGAACATATCCCCGGCCACTTCTTTCAAACGTTCCTGGGAGGCTCCAAACTTCCCGATGCCCATATTTTCTTGGATGGACTCGAAGGTCTGTAATAACCGCAGGATGTGCTCTTCAGCAGTGTGGACTGCCTGGGTGTATCGTTCGTCGGCCATGCTACCCTCATTTTAGACAGGGTATAATTTCTGCCAAGCTACGTGGTTAGGTCAATCAGATTAAGCTAAGAACCAAAAGGAGCGTTACGCCTCATGCTATATATGCTGTCTTTGAATCATAGTCCCGACAAATGCCCCGGCGTCGCCATCGAGATACGGGACCGGGTGTTGGTCATGGCATCTACTATGACCGAGGTCTTGAAGTCTTATAATTGCACATTCCAGGGTGGATGGGTCAGCAAGTCGGCCCACCAGACGTTTATTTTAATCGACGGTCCCAACGCCCACGCTGTGGACGATGCGGTGGTCGACTTGGGTCTCGCAGTGTGGAACACCTCCACATTTTATCCGGTGATCACTTTAGACGAGGCGGTAGGTGGGTTGCCCGATTGATTGATACACCTAGGGACGATTTGTGAGATAAACGTTCGTGTGGTTATGAGCGGGCTCACTTTGATTACTCCCCTCATCGACACCAATCGCTCAAACAAAGTACGCAGGTCAAGCTCACTGAACATGGCCATGGACCATTACAACAGCGCGATAGCCTTGCAACGATCGCGTTCGTGGTGGCGCTGTAGTATTGCGTCGGCGTAGGAGGCCCTAGTCCAGTGCCTGATTTAGACCTCGGGACCGCCCGTACCTTTCTCCCGGGTTACTTGGAAACACTTGTGAGCCAAGCCCGAAAGACAGTTTACACCTGGAACGGGGGCTGGCGGAGCTGATCAATTTTGGTTTCCGCCAAGTTTCTTGCTCAGTGATCCAATATCTCGCGGACTTTCATAGTCAATGTTTTCGGGTCATACGGTTTAGGCAGGAATTCGAATCCCGCTGTTATGCTAACTGAACTGAATTCAGATTGATCTGCGTATCCAGAGGTGAAAAGTACGGGAACGTCTGGATTGATATCGTGAAATCTCTCGGCGAGTTCCATTCCTCCCATTCGTGGCATTACTATGTCAGACAGCAATAGTTGAATCTCGTCTCCCGAATATTCCATTGCGACGTCCAAGGCTTGCTCCCCGTTCGCCGCCTCCAATACCCGATAACCCGCGTATCAACGGCTCGTCTTCCACCAGCAATACAGTCTCATTTCCGCCATTGGACGTGGAACTGTCGATAATGGGCTCACCCTCCTGATCCAACCCATCAGCGCAGGGTAGGAACAGCTTGAATTCGGTGCCTTTTCCCAATTCACTTTCTACCTCAATGAACCCGCCGCATCGCTTGATGAAACCATAGCAAGTGGCCAACCCTAGACCTGTGCCTTTCCCCACCTCCTTGGTGGTGAAAAAGGGCTCGAATATATGGGAGCGCGTGTCCTCAGTCATCCCGACGCCGTCGTCGCAGACACTGAGCAGAACAAACGGCTTGAACCGCTCCAGGATTTAGGCTGGCTTGTATTTCACCCACATCAACGCTAGTGGCCCTGATTACCAGCTTACCTCCTCTGTTCATGGCGTCCTTGGCGTTGATGGCCAAATTCATCAACACCTGGGCCATTTGATTAACGTCTACTTTGATGGTGACTGGTTCAATGTCGGGGAGCACTACCAACTCTATCCCCGACCCCAAAGTCCCTTTGAGCATGTTCCCTTGGTCGATCAACAATTCGTTGAGGTCTAAAACCCGTTCTTTAATTGGCTGTCGCCTGGAAAACATTAGCAATTGATTCGTTAGATTGGCCGCTCGCTCAGTCGCCAACTGGATAGTTTGGAAGTGGCTTTTGACTGGGTGATTTGGACCCAGAGCGGTGATGCCGAATTGGGAGTAGCCCATGATAGCCGTCAGCAGGTTATTGAAGTCATGTGCGATTCCGCTGGCCAATTGGCCAATAGATTCCATTTTTTGGGATTGTAGCAACTGCTTTTCCAAGGCTTTACGCTGAGTTATGTCTTGAATCACTCCCACGAATCCAATGACAGTGTCGTTCCGGTCTCTTACCGCTGTTAGCGTTTCATGTGCATCGAACTCTTCACCGTTCTTCCTAATGCGCCTAACTTCACCCTGCCAAGGCCCGTCATGGGCGGCTTTCAGTATCTCACGGGAGTCAGCTTGGCTCGCTTCGTCAGGAGGCACGATTGCGAAGGTGTTCATACCTAGCGATTCATCTTCAGAATAACCGAACACGTCTTCAAAGGCCTGGTTTGCGAACTGCACGACCCCATCTGTGCTACCAAACATAACCGCATCGCCAATGCTATCCAGGGCCAAAGCTTGCTCACGGGCCTCTTGGAAAAGTCGGGAGTTTTCAATTGCAGGAGCAATCAGAATCGCCAGCTTCTTTAAAATTAACTTTTCAAATTGCCCGTAAGCCGCGCGGCGGGTTGAGGCTAAAGTGAACGTGCCAAACGCTTTACCCTTAGTTATTAGCGGCAGGGATATCGATGGCCGCTCCGTCGAGATGGTCCGTTTTGGCCAGCTTCCCCAGGGAGCGGACGAAGTCTCGGACCTGACGGGGATTGACCACAGCGACAGGGACACTCGCCGTGCCTAGAGCCAGTAAAGGGAACCTCATACCCACCGGTAGCTTCCAGCACCACCAAGCGGGGTTCCAGGTTCCTGAGCTGTTGGACCAGGGACTCGAGGCCTGCTTCTTCGTAGGCGGAGCGCCAAGTTGCACCTGTCGGGCGAACCGCCACGTCCAGCCAATCCTTGGATACGTCTATCCCAATGAATACCTGTTTACTATCGGCTCCCACTTATTCTTCCACGGCCCTTCCTTGCACGATGCGGGCTTTTCCATGCCCGGGCAACTGTTCGGGCTCTTGAGACTCCCGGCGGGGTGACCCACGCTGAGCTGCGGTCTTGGAACCAAGGACAGTATGGTCTACCCCGCCACTATTTAAGATACAAGGACAGGCTCTGGAAGGTTCCATTAGCTCGTTCAACCCTTCCTTTGGCCTCAGGGCTGTGGGCCAATATCTGGGTGATCCCCAGTTCTCCCAGGGCACGGCCCCATTGAGTTGATGATCCGTGAGTTGATAGCTTGAGGAATATACAAAGGCTGGGCCACCAAGAAGATCGCGGAAAAGATCCCAGCGTCAACTCATACCGTTCTGAGTCCTTGGGGGGACTGGGAAGAGCGGCCCACCTTAATTCTAGACCGCCCGGTGTTAGTGCAGCTCCCAGATTCCAAATGTCGGTGTGAAATTTGCGGAGAAAACCGACCTACTAAAAACAAGATTTATCGGCATGTCGTAGCTCACATTACCCCAAAAGGTATTGTTATGTACACCTCTTTGAATGAATATATTCGACTTTAGGCCAGACAAGATTATTGATCTGGAAGTTTCCCCTGGGTCCGTTTTTCGGAGCAACCCCGATTCGCCCGATCATCGGTCTCAAGTGAATAGTGATCTTGTCACCAAAGAGGACTCCGCAGTGGGGATTGGTGGCTTTGGTTTTACGGAAATCCGGAATCCTCTCGCCCAGTGGCCCCCTCCAGGAGTCGCGCCTATAGCGTAATCTAGCGGGAGATCAACCTCTAGAACTTCAATTGTGATCGTGTGTCAACGCCCGATCCCCACGCCCAGCCTTACCTGGACTACCAATACCATGAAGACCCGTGGGACCGCCAACCGATGTGTAAGGCCGTGCGCCTGTGTGTACGATTGCTGGAGAACGACTCTTACCAGGACATCATCGCGAGGAATTGGCCACGGATCACACCCTGGATCGCTGGATAGACAATAGTCTCAGATTCAACTCTACTCAGCACATGTCTGGCACCTACAAAATGGGTTTAGTGCCTCATCCAGTTGAAACCGACGGATAGATATGCTGAAGCTTTTATCGGGCGTCCACGGTAGAGAACCTCCAGTCGATGGTTGCCTCGGCCTGGTTTCGTTCGGATTCCAATGCGGCAATTTCCCGTTTGAGGACTTCTTCATCGCCAATGCGACGATTCAAACATTGTTTGCCGAATGCGCTGCGCTCAATCTCTGCCATATTGAGCCAGCTTCCATGCTTGGGAGTATACTGAAACTCCAGTCGTCTGATTATCCCTCTGGCCTCTTTAGGCTCGAAGGCCTGGTACAGGGAGGCGGGTCTATGGGTGTTCAGGTTGTCCAGCACCACTCTAATCCTCTCTACTTCTAGGGTAAGCTGTATCCACCAACCAGCGCATCTGATGACCGAAGTCTTTCATAGTACGACGCTCGGTCACCGCCAGGTGCCGCCAGCCCGCCAATGGCTCACACAACATAAACAGGTTCCGGGTTCCATTGCGCCTGTACTCGTAATCAAATCGCTCCCGCCGTCCCGCCTTGGCCGGTAGGGGAGACCTCTTTTCCGCTACCAACTGCTTGGAGGTTTCGTCGAAACAGACTACGGGGCGTTTAGGGTCATAGGGTTCCCCGTAGAGGTCCAGCACGTCCTCCATGGCAGCTACGAATTCGGCGCTTACCTCAGGTATGCACCATTCCTTCTTCGTCCACGGCTTAAGTTCGTTTTTTTCAGTACCTGCCGGACCGTCTCCCGGCAAATGGAGTCGGTGAATTCCAGCTTCACCACTTGGTCGGCGAGCAATCGCAAGGTCCAGGGGGTGTGCCCCGCGGGGGCCGAACTACAGGCCACGGCCACCAAGTGGGCTTCTTGCTTCCCATCAAGTTTGCGCCGTTTTCCAGGCCGTGGCCGGTCATTGAGGGCACGTTCCAACCCTCCTTCCACGAAACGCTGCCGCACCCGGCTGACCGTGGAGGGACCTACCATAACAGCTTCGGCAATCTGCTGGTCGGTAGTACCTTCATCGGCCTTTACACAAAATCAAGGACCGCTTCACCTTGCGTGCCGACGATTTGCCACGCCGGGTTATCTCCAACAAGTGCTCCCGTTCCTCTTGGGTCAAGTTCACAAGGTATTGTTTAGCAGGCATTCCCCACACCTCCCCGCAATTACCAGAATGCCTACATTATACATTTTATGAAATTAGTCAAATATGCGGACGCAGTACTAGTACTACTTCGATATGAAACCGGTGGATAAATATGCTGAAGTTTTTTCCTGGCAACTGTTGTGGTGAAGCGCCAATTGATGGTCGCGTTGACCTGGTTGCGTTGAATCTCCAAGGTGCGGACCTCTCTTCTCAATGTCTCCTCATCCTCAATGCGACGGGCTAAACATTGTTTACCGAACACGCTGAACTCGATCTCGGCCATCCCTTCGGCAAGCTCAGGGCGGATTGAGCCAGCTGCCATACTTGGAGGTGTGGTGAAACTCCAAGCGTCTGACCACACGTCTGGCTTCCTTGGGCTCAAAGGTCTGGTAAAGCGAGGAGGCTCTGTGGGTGTTCAGGTTGTCCAACACCAACTTAATCTTCGGTGCATGAGGGTAGGCCACATCAACCAACCATCTCATTTGGTGAGCGAAGTCTTCCATGGTCCGGCGCTCGGTCACTTCTACATGCCGCCAGCCAGCCAGCCAGAGGCTCGCAAAACATGAACAAGTTGCGCGTCCCATTGCGTTCGTATTCATAATCGAATCGCTCAAGTCGTCCTTTCTTGGCAGGAATGGGAACTCTCTGCTCTTTTATCAACTGCTTAGAGGTCTCATCGAAACAGACCACCGGATGCTCAGGATCATATGGTTCCTCATAAAGGTCGAGCATATCTTCCATGCAGGCCACAAACTCGGGGCTCACCTTCGCGATACACCATTCCTTCTTCTTCCACTGTTTGAGTTCTTTTTTTTCAGTATCTGCCGCACCGCTTCAAAAGAAATGGCGTCGGAGAACTCCAGTTCCACCACCTTGCCAGCCAGCAATCGCAAGGTCCAGGGAGTATGCCCTTCTGGGGCTTGGCTGCAAGCCCCAGCCACCAAATGGGCTTCTTGCTTCCCATCAAGCTTTCGGGGCTCAAGGCCGCGGACGCTCGTTTAAGGCACTCTCCAACCCTTCTCAGGCGGAGCGCCGACGGACACGGTGGACTGTTCCAGGACTCACCACTAAGGCTTCGGCAATCTGCTGGTCGGTAGTACCTTCATCGGCTTTACACAAAATCAAGGACCGCTTCACCTTGCGTGCCGACGATTTGCCACGCCGGGCAAGATCCAACAGATGCCCTCGTTTTCCGTGGACGCCCGACAAAAGCTTCAGCATATCTATCCGTCGGTTTCAACTGGATGAGGCACTAGTATTACAACGTCAGTTCAGGGAGGGATGTGGGGTGATGCCCGCATGGCGGCGCGGCGCTTGGCATGGGAGCGTTTGGCCCGTTCGTTACTGTCCTGCGTATCCTCAAGCCACCGCAGCAACTCGGTTGGCCCGAACCGTTCCCGGGGCAGCATTTCCCGCACCACCCGGTAGACCTGCGGCCTCGTGATCCGGGGCATCTTTTTCCCCCCAAGCCTGTTGCAGGCTCAGCAGAAAAGCTCCGCCCAGCAGGCACAGGGCCACGTGGTGATGCCAGCCAGCCCAGGTGCGGGTCTCGTACTCGTCCAGGCCTACGTCGCTTTTCTCCGTCTCAAACTCCGTTTCTATACGCCAACGGGAGCCTCCCACGTATGCCAGGGTCTCCAACGGGGTATCCTCCGGAGCATTGGACAGGTAGTAGCGGGGTTCGCTGCCGTCCCGGTTCCGGCGGTAGACGGCCCAGTGGATTTCGCCGGGCTTGCGCCTGCTGGTCGGTCGCACCCTCTGGGCGCTGAAAAGGTAGCTGCGTGGCCCCTGGCTTCCCTCGGCCACCGTAATCTCACGCCAGGCCTCCTCCGGCAACTCGTCGCTGCGCTGCTCCATGGTCCGGCGCTGACCGTCTCGCAGCCTGGGTTTGCGGGGACGCCCGAATCCCTGATACTCCGCACTGGTCCAGGCAGGCTCCGGCGGCCACACCGTAAAGCCGGACGGAACGTCCAGCACGTACCACATCCCCAAGGCCGCCAGGCCCTCCCGGAAGGACGGCGACATCCCGAAGGCGTCGTCCGCCGCGACCCATCCAGCCTTCAGGTGGCCCCGCTCCTGTGCCCGCCCCACCATCTCCAAGGCCAACTCCGTCTTGGACCGGTAGCCCTGCCTATCCTCCGGCACACCCGCCGCCTCACACCGGTCTTTGTCCGAGGTCCAACTCTCGGGCAGATACAGCCCCTTGTCCACCAATGCCCGTCCCAACGGGCTGACATAGGCCAGGAACATCCCCGCCTGGCAGTTGGCCACCTTCCCCAGCCTCCCGCAGTACTGCCGGGCCACTCCCACCGACTTCCTCCCCTGCTTGGGAAAGTCGCTGCCGTCCAGCACCCACACCCCTTCCGGATGCTCCAGCCGGGTTCCCAGGTACTCCTGCAGCCGTCCTATAATCACCTCATCGTCCCAGGGAGAATCGGTGAGAAACCGCTGCATCCCTCGGGCTGACCCCGGAACCGTCTCCGACAGGTTCTCAGCGTTGCGCCGCTCCCCAGACTGTACCAGCAGGGCCTGGAGATAATGACCGCTGTGCTCCCGCGTCTCCCGGCGGCCAAACAGCGGCGCGAAGTAAGCGTGAAAATCCCGAAATGACCCGTACACCTGCTCGAAAGCTGCCGCATCCACATCCCCACCTCACCCGCCTATTCCCTCTCCAGCTACACAGTCATCCTATCAAACTAACTGACGTTGTAATACTAGAGTCCTGGCCGATATTTCTGAGGAAATTAGGGGGACCCCATCAGTTGGACAAGATTGAGGCTAAGTTGAGTGAGAGTCCCGTCTTTGCTGCGTAGGATAGTAACTCTCAATGCAGCGCCCGGCTGCTGTCTTTTGTCTGTGCCGCTGATCCTCCGTTGAACGCCTCGACCAGTGTCCGGTAGCCCAAGGCTTGATGAGGCCTTTGGGTGTTGTAGAAGCGGAAGTAGTCGCCGATCCCAGCCCTGGCCTCCTCTCCACCTGAATAGGCCTTCAGGTACACTTCCTCGTACTTCACCGTACGCCACAGCCTCTCCACAAAAATGTTGTCGCTGTGGCGCCCCTTCCAGTCCATACTGACTAGGACTCCCTCCCGCTCTAAGAGCCCGGTGAAAGCGTCGCTGGTGAACTGGCTCCCCTGGTCGGTGTTGAAGACCTCGGGCTTCCCTTTGCCAAGCGCCTCTCTCAAGGCCTCAATACAGAAGTCGACGTCCAGGGTGTAGGCGCCAGGCCAAAATGCACCGGCTGTGCCAGTCCATGATGCCCACCAAGTAGAGAAAACCCCTGGCCATGGGGATGTAGGTGATCTCTGCCGCCCATACCCCGTTTGGCCGGTTGATCTCCATGCCCCTCAGCAAGTAGGGATACACCTTGTGCCCTGCTCCTGGCCGGCTGGTCCGGGGCCGCCGGTAGATGGCGGCAAGCCCCATGGTCCGCATTAAGCGCTGGACTCGCTTCCGACCCACCTGGTGGCCCTGCCTGCTGAGCCAGACCATCATGCGCCGCGACCCATAGAAAGGTGTGCTGAGGTATTTCTGGTCGATCAGCTCCGTCACCGCTAGGTCCTCTCGGAAATGGCCCTTGCTCCGGTAGTAGACACTAGACCGGCTGATGCTCAGCAACGCGCACTGCCGGACGGTGGAAATGGCCGGATGTTCACGGTCTACCATCTCCCGCCTCCGCTCCCGGCTCATGGGCCGGACCTGTCGGCCAAGAAATCTCTCTCCACCTTGAGTTGGCCGATCTGTTGGTAGAGCAGGGCTACCAGGGCCTCATCGGACTTCTGCCCTTTGTCGCAGTTTCCATCGAATACCCCGGCCGCTCCTTCCAGCAGAGCCTTTTTCCATGCCTGGATCTGGCCAGGATGAACCTCATACCTGGCGGCGAGTTGGGCCACTGTCTTCTCTCCCTTCACCGCCTCCAGGGCCACCTTAGCCTTGAATGATGCGCCGTGCTTCCTCTGTTCTTTTGACACGTTCCACTCCTCCTCGACAGCAACAGACGCCATTATTTTAGGAGCAAGACTCTCACTTAGCTACCTGCCCGAAAAGCCGGGTCCACCTCAAAACAGCGAGAAAATAGGTCGCCAACGGGAGAGTGAAGGGATAAGCAACGGGAGGTGTGAAGGGATAAGCTAAGGGAGATGTGATGGGAGGTGTGAAGGGATAAGCTAAGGGAGATGTGATGGGAGGTGTGAAGGGATAAGCTAAGGGAGATGTGATGGGAGGTGTGAAGGGATAAGCTAAGGGAGATGTGATGGGAGGTGTGAAGGGATAAGCTAAGGGAGATGTGATGGGAGGTGTGAAGGGATAAGCTAAGGGAGATGTGATGGGAGGTGTGAAGGGATAAGCTAAGGGAGATGTGATGGGAGGTGTGAAGGGATAAGCTAAGGGAGATGTGATGGGAGGTGTGAAGGGATAAGCTAAGGGAGATGTGATGGGAGGTGTGAAGGGATAAGCTAAGGGAGATGTGATGGGAGGTGTGAAGGGATAAGCTAAGGGAGATGTGATGGGAGGTGCTCCATGGCCAGCAGCTTTCGCTCTTATTCCATGGAGCAAGCCTATCTACTGCCCCAAGCCCCCCGTGAGTGGTTGCCCGAAGGGCATTTGGCCTTCTTCCTAGAAAAGATTGTGAGCCAACTGGACCTCAGCCCCATCTCTGAGGGGCAGCCGGGATGGTAGGGCCTTAAGGCCTGCCATCCCCAGATGCTCTTGACGTTGCTGTTTTACGGCTACTGCACGAGGGTGTGCAACTCCCGGAAGATAACCTGGGGGTTGCGAGACAGACCTAGCTTTGCGGATGCTTTCCGGGGGGCAGTTTCCCGATTTCCGGACCCTATCGGACTCCCGAAAAGATCATCTGGAGGCCTTTCAGGCACTGTTCTTGGAGGTGCTGCGGATGTTCCGTGAGGCAGGTCTGGTGAAGCTGGGACACCTGTCCCTAGATGGGAGCAAATACCAGGCCAACGCCTCCAAGCACAAAGCCATGAGCTACGGGCGCATACAGGAGGTGGAACCCCAACTGGAGGCGGAGGTAAAAGAGTTGCTGCGCCGGGCGGCAGAGGTGGGCGAGGCCGAGGACGCCGAGTATGGGCCGGAGCAGAAGGGGGATGAGTTGCCCGAGGAGTTACGGAGGTGGGAAGGACGCCTGGAGAAGATACGGGAGGCGAGGGGGCGAAGAACCGGGGGAAGGAGCGAGCTGGCCAGGGGTGCGGCGCCGGAAGAGGTAGCCGCCGCCGAGAGGGAGGCGCCAAAGCCCAAGGAACAGAGCAATTTCACCGACCCGGACAGCCGAGTTCTCATGGTTGGATTCAGGGCTACAACGCCCAAGTCGTGGCGCAGGAGGTGACATCCCACAGCGGCTACAGCCTCAGGCTGAGGCCCATGCTGGACGGGCTGGAGGAGAACCTGGCTAGAGTGGGGGTTCCCGAAGAGGAATGACGGCCAAAATGGTTCACAGCGGATGCGGGCTACTGCAGCGAAAGCAACCTGAGGACGCTGGCAGAGCGGCAGATTGATGCCTACGTTGCCACTGGGCGAGAGCGGCACCACCTGGGGGGAATCGGCCACCGAAGCCGCAGTAGGACACCCCCTGCAGGCGGAAAGGGTGGGAAGAAGAGCGGTGGCCGCACCAAGTCATCTACGGTTGGGTCATCCAACGGACCAGCCCCTGCAATTATCGATGGCCAAGCGCTTTCGCAGACAGAGTCTAGTGATGAGGCTTCGGAGGAAACCCAGGAATCTACGAGTGTGCCTACGGCTGAGGCTAAGGAAAAGAGCGAGGCGTCAGCTCTCGACATAAACTCTAAACTAATGCCAAAGTGGGATCTACATGGATAGCAAAAAAACTGGCTTGAGCACCCCTGAGGAGTTCCTCTGCCCGCGCTTGCAAGGCGGTCTGACGCCGTTGTTTGATCTCATCTCTCCGGTAAGCCAACTGGGAGAAGAAGTGTATTTTTCCTGCACTGCGGCTTTGGCGCCCAAGCACAAGTTCGCGGTGACCTCTTCGCGTACCCAGTCCCAGATCGCTTCGGCAGCATTGAAATCAGCACTATGTTCCGGCAGGCTCACCCATCGCTGGCGCGAGCCGGGGGTAGCCAGGTAGGTACGCACGGCATCACCCTGATGGGCTGGAGCGTTGTCCCAGACGACGTTCAGTGGTCCGGAGTGCTTTTCCCGTAGTTGCTTTGCTTTTCCCGTATTGGCTTCAGGAAGGCGGTGGAAGTTTCGGCGTTACTGTACCCCTGCAGTTCCATAGTCTCCACCTCGCCGGTTTCCAGGCACACCGCCGCATCATAACTCGCTTTTTCACCCCACCGGGGGCTGGTCGAATCTACCAGCGCCGGCTCTCCTTTGAGTACCCATTTCCCCCTGAGGTCCGCATCCGCCCGGAAATGGGCCTCGTCGGCGAAGAAGATTTTCGCCCCCAGGTGTCGCGCTTCGTTGCGTTGTCGCGCTTCGTTGTCGCGCTTCTACGAGGAGTGCGGCATCGCGCTTCGTCGCGCTTCGTTGTCGCGAAGCTTCGTTGTCGCGCGTTGTCGCGCTTCGTTGTCGCGCTTCGTTGTCGCGCTTCTACGAGGAGTGCGGCATACGCCGTCACGAAGGCCTCCCGCCTTTTCGGGCAGAGCCTGTATCGCTGCCTTCAGTTGGGCTTGCTGGCTCCCGTCGAGGGCGAGGGGGAACCACCCGGCTGCTCGAAGGCAAGGGCTGTGGGACCGTTGTCGCTGAAGGCAGCGACCAATGTGCCGATCGTGTGGGGCTCCCGTTCTAACGCCTCGGATACCACCAATGCGGTCCAACCTTGGGCCAAGAGCCAGAACCCATGCCATCGTTCCCGCTCCCGGGCTGTCACCGCTCGATACATCCGCTCTCGTACGTCGCCTACACTCAGTCGCCACCGTTCGAGGAGTCGCCTTATATCCCTATTACCCAACACACCGCCACCCGACTTCCTTTACAGACTAACGCAACTCCTCTGCCGATTTAGCTTTATGTAGTTTTCACCTTGGGATCAGTTTAGGACCAACACATCTGGAACAAGCGGATGGCGACAGGCATGACAAAGATGGTGCTTGTCCGACATCCACAGTCGAGCATATACTGGCAGCATTCCACCGGACCATTAGCACCGGACTATTAGCAAATTAACCCATCAACAAAGCGTTAAGAAACGAAGAGGAGGTCCATCAATGCCTACCTATGTTTATGTTGCGGCGCAGGACGACGACAAGGTTTCTATATTCACTATGGATGGTGGAACCGGCAAGCTAACGCCCAAGGCCGAGGTGGCTGTATCCGATGCGCCACACTTGCTGGCCATAAGCCCTAACAAACAGGTTCTCTACGTCGGCCAACGGGGCATTCCGGCGATATCCAGCTGGCGGATAGACCAGGGCACCGGTGATATTACACAAAACGGGTCGGTATCTACAGAAGGCTGGTCCGCATCCCTGGCTACCGACCGTACTGGAAAGTATTTGCTGTCAGCTCAATATCAAGCCGGCCACGTTTCGGTACACCCTCTGGGAGATGACGGCTCCCTTGGGGCACCGCCCATCGAACATATGGCCACAGACACCGGAGCCCACCAAATTCAAACCGACCTCTCCAACCGGTTTGCCTTCGTGCCTCATATAGCCCGGCTATTTGACAACGTCATGGAACCAGCTAACGACACTGTGGGTCCGAATGTAATTTATCAGCTCAGATTCGACGAAAACACTGGGCGTCTTACTCCCAACACTCCTTTGAAAGTCGAGCAGGAAGAACGTCTGGGCCCTCGATACTATTGTTTTCACCCGACCCTGGACATCATCTATTTTTCCGACGAGCAGGGCTGCAGTGTCACCGGCTATAACATGGATTCCGCTGCGGGAACCTTGTCGGCGTTTCAAACTATAACGACCCTGCCCGCTGGCCACACGGAAAGGAACACTTGCTCTCAGATTCAAATCACACCTTCGGGAAAGTTTCTCTATGTCCCCAATCGGGGCCACAACAGCATTGCGGGCTTCACCGTGGACGCCACCGGTCGACTGGCGACAATTGGGCAAGCACCAACCGAGGCTGTGCCCAGCGCCTTCAGCCTCGACCCCGACGGAAAGTTCATCTTCGCTGCTGGGTCGGCGTCGGGCCAACTGGCCTCGTACGGTATCAACAGCGATACCGGCACACTCACTGCCTTGGGGACGTATTCCGTGGGCAGTAGGCCAATGGGGGTGCTGGTGACGAACCTGGGAGGTTAGCCTCTCACTGGGCTTAGCGAACACAATGGCCTGATAGTAGCCGAATTACTAGCCGCATCGTACCCAAGGGCCATCAGGGTAGCGTAAAAAATACGTCGCCTATTAAGCCATGAAACAGGTCCCGCGGCATTGCCGCGGGACCTGTTTTTATTGTGCCAACGGTCCACAATTGACGCAAGGCACCTTCCCGGGTCAAACAGGTCAGTGGGCTGGTCGAAGGCAGGTTTAGTTGGTATTTCAGGGTGTGGATTGGTATGTACCTTGTGGCTGCGTTTTTTTACGTAGTTGGGCATATTGCCCGGCCGTGGAGGCCTCTAACGACCTCCTTCAGTAGGGACTTGGAGCGACATGGACCCACCGCTATCCCTCCAGGTCCGTCATTAACACCCACATAGGCAGTGCTCCGACCGCGTAGGAGTCCAAGCGGGAGAGCGTACCGGATTGTTGATCTACGCTAAAGGCAATCAGGTTACCCGTATCGAGGCCAGCAGCGTACAAGAAATGCCCTGTTGGATCAATGCTGAAGGCGCGGGGGACAGGGTCGACTTCGGCCCACCCAGTGGGCGTCAGCGCTCCACTATTCTCGTCAATAGCAAATGAGGCGATGCTGTTATGGCCCCGGTTTCCTACGTACAGATACAGACCCAATGGGTGAATCTGGATTTGCGAGCACGAGTTATCGCCGGTGTACCCTTCGGGCAATGTGGTCACCGTCTGACCGGACGTAAGGGTTCCCGTAGAGTTGTCCAACGAATAGACGGTCACGCTACTTCCCTGCTCGTTGGAAACATATACCAGGCTCTCGCTGGGATGGAAGCAGTAATGGCGAGGGCCATCTTGCGCCGCCGGGCCGATTCTTGGCGGTTCATTGGGTGTCAGACGTCCCGTGTTTGCATCGAACCTGTACTGGAAGATGGCATTCACCCCCTCCTGTCTGCCAGCAGGCAAATGCGGCAGTCCTCCCGAACCGGTGGCGATATGGGGCAGGTAGGCATACCGGTTCGATGGGTCCGTCTGGAAACAGTGCGCCCCGGAGTTGGTTTCCAGCCACTCGGTCGCTGTGCCGCCGACCGCGCCAGCCTCATCAACAGGATGGACCGCACAGTGACCGGCCTGGTAGTAAGCGGAGAGGACGTGACGACCGCTACGGTCGGTGGACATGTGGCAAGGCTCGCCCTCCAGAGCCACACTCCCGGTTGGCGTCAGGTCGCCGGTCTGTTGATCAATGCGGTAGCTGGACAATCGAAAATCCCGCCGCTGTCCGACGTAGAGCGCCGTGCCAGCGGGATTAATCGCCAAGGGAGGGGGCCGCCGGCAACCTCGACGGCACCCTGCTGCTCGAGTTTGCCAGTCTCACGGTCCACTACGAACCTGACGATTCGGTCGTCGTCTTGCAAAGATACGTACATATGAATTGCCATTTCCTTTTCTCCTGCCTAATTTCCAATTGGCTCCAGGCGTTGTCCCGGACTGACCTGGTTATCTAAATCACGTTATTTGTTCCGGTATTTTTCCCCGGTATCTTTCTGGCAATTTTTTCTGGGATACCGGTAGAATTATAACAACTAGGTCCCGCAGTGAAATGGGCACCCCTGAAGTAGTTCATATCGCCGAGGATTTGAGTCAAGGAATAGGAGCGAGGAATGACGGACCTGAACTGCGCTTTCGATGCAATTGACAAATTCGCACAGGCCAGACTTAGTGAGGCAAACATGCCTGGAATGGCCATTGCAATAACCGGGCGGGACAAGTTGCTTCGGGTGGCCAATTTCGGATTCGCCGACGTGGCTTCCCGGTCGCCGATAGCGGCGCCCACAATGTTCGAAATCGGGTCCATCGGCAAGTCATTTACCAACATTGCGCTGATGCAACTTCGAGACGAAGGCCGCTTGGACCTCCATGCACCCGTATCCCGATACCTTTCATGGTTCCAGGTGCAATCCGATTATGGAGACATCACCACCCATCATTTGATGAGCCATACCTCTGGCCTCGTGACCGGCACCGACGTCTCGCCGCCGGGGCAATACGAGTCATGGGCGCTCCGCAAAGCCAACACTGGCGCGCCTCCCGGGGAGTACTTTCGTTACTCGAACATCGGCTACAAAACATTAAGCCTACTAATAGAGGCGATAACCGGGCAATCGTATCAAGACGTTATCCAGGCGCGGGTGCTTGATCCTCTTGGCATGAGCGGCTCACACCCCGTTACGAGTTTCGAGACTCGTAAGCTGGCGGCGGTGGGCTACAGGAGCTTCTACGATGATAGGCCAGAGCACCGGGACCACGGCATCGTGCCAGCCACCTGGATGGAATACGCCGCGGGCGATGGAAGCCAGGCATCTACCGCCGAGGATATGGCCACCTACCTGAGGATGCTCATGAACTGCGCTGCCGGGGCTCTCGGGGCGGGTCATCTCCGAAGAAAGCTTTTCACTGATGACTACCCACGTAATTGATACAGCGCAATGGGGCGGCGCTCACTACGGCTACGGGCTCACCATGGCAGAAATCGACGGCCACGATTACCTGGGGCATGGAGGCAGCACTCCCGGCTTTGTGTCGACCATCATCGGCGATATGACCGATGGTCTTGGAGTCGTCGTCCTGATCAATGGCTACGTCGAGTCCTATGGAGCGTTCGGGATTGCGGCTCACGTACTCGAGCTTCTTCGCGCCGGGCTTCATAGCGAGGAACTGCCACGCCCCCCGGCAGCGGCTGACCCGGCTTTAATAGATAATGCCGCCGATTACGCTGGCAGGTTCACCGATGGACAGCGGACCCTGGAATTGTCCGATCAGGGAGGGCGATTGCTATTGGGCTACGATGGGGGAGAGATCGCCGTTGAACGCCGAGGGGTAGACAGTTTTTACGTTGGGCATCCCGAATGGGAGCATTTCCTACTGGAGTTCGGTCGAGGCGGCAGCAACGTTGTGGAGGCATTCCACGGTCCATGCTGCTATATTCGTGACGGGTACTCTAGTCCGCTGAAATTCGATTGCCCCGAAGAGTGGCAACGTTATCCAGGACACTACCGTGCCTATAATCCGGGGCTAACCAATTTCAGAATCGTTCTTCGCAAGGGAGGACTCATGTTGGTTTCCCCTACCGGCGGCAAGGAGACACTGACGCCTCTGGGCGACGGTCTGTTCCGCATCGGCAATGATCCCCGCTCGCCCGAGACTCTTCGATTCGATTCAGTATCCGAAGGTAAAACACTGCGCGCCGACTACTCCGGTTGTCCCTACTACCGTGTTCCAGCCCCTTGACCCGCCTGCCCGCTGGCAAGAAGCGGCCTAGTGCTAAATCTACCAAGTCCTACATCTATATGAATGTGTTGGAAACGAGGTTACGATGTGCAACCGAGGACATAAGTTACAAATAGACTGGGGACATAGGTAACACCAGAGTAGGTGTATGCAAGGCGCGGTTAGCGTAATTGTCCAGAAGCCCGATCTGGAGCGGACCGAAATGGATAATCCAGTACCGGTCATCTTGTCGGGTCAGCCCCACAGGCTCCCCGCACAGGGCCTCGCTGAGATAGACCCTACCACCTCCACTTGATCTTTTCATTGGTTCGGGCGCGGCGCACGGTGATCCCGGTCTCGTACTCCGGGGAGTCCACCCTCTTGGGATAGGGACGTGCCGACGGTTGGTAATAACGAACTGGAGGTTGTTGACCCAACGCTTAATGGGGTCGCTCTTGATGGTGGCTGGAACCAAAGTTTTGGAAGGCGCGTTGCTGCTTCTGCCACGTGGACTTGGGTGGACTGGCTATCTCTGCTTTCAGCGTACGGTGGAGCCGCTCCAAGCTCCGGTTCTGTTCAGGATGCCTCGGTTCGATGCGCTCTGGGAGGATCCCCAGCTTCACCCACCACACTACAGTCCGCCAAGGCCCACGCTGGCAAATGGTGGGCCGTTGTCGGTTCGGATGGTATGCGGGAGACCGTATTCCCGAAAGGCGCTCTCCAGAACCGGGCGCGAGACACCCGGAGGAGGCGTCCTCCACAGTAATAGGGTCGATGCGCCGCCCGTCTCCCGTGCGGAACCAGCCCTTGAAGTCGATGCACAGGTCATTGGGCTGCTGTGCTTGGACAAAGGGTTGGCTCCAAGGCGCTGTCCGGCGTCGCTGTTTACGCCGGCGCACCAGCCCAGCCCGGTCCAGCAGGCCACCGACGGTAATAGGGGCGAGCCAGGGAACCCACGGCTCCCGGTCTCTCAGCCAAGCTACCAGTTTTTTGGGGCCCCAAGTCGGATGCGCCTGCCGGGCCGCAATCAGGCTCTCGGCTACCGCCCGCTCTGTCTGGTTCGGATGCTGATAGGGCGCACGGCTCAGATCCCTCAATCCATCCAGCCCAAGTTTGGAAACGATGGACCCGTTTATCATGCCCGCTAAAAGCTTCGTAGGTACCGAGTACCTTGCCCAATGCGCCTTGATGGACTGTTATCAATGACCTTCTCAAGAAGCCGCAGCTTCTCAGCCTCGTCGTCGTGGAGGGACATCGCCAGGGTATAGTCGACGATGTCGCCATACTGCGTCAGCAATATTTCTTCGGCAATGTCCGTCGCTGCGAAGCTGACCTCATCCGGCTCCCAAGACCGCCATAGTAGGTAGCGCTCGAAGGGGCCGGCGATCAAGTTGAAGAACAATGGGCAAGCCGCCGTCATCACCGAGAGAATTTGGGGTGCGCCAGCAAGGCCCGGTGCACAGAGTACCCGCGGAGGACGTCGGGGAACTGACGAAGGGATCGGACCCGTGGGTCAACGACGCCCTCGAGAGTCTCCGGGGACCCGGACCCAGCCGAATCCGAGGGTTGCAAAGACTGACCGGGCTCAGCGGAAACGCCGCCGCCAGCGCCCCCGATGCACGCTTTGATAAACTGGGCGTCTGCGGCTTGGCCCGCACCGCCATGAATGGCGATAAAATCGTCGACCAATTGATTCCCCATGGACAGAAACTCTGCTGGGCTGGATTTTTGGAGCGCCGCCAAATCGTCAATCAGCTGCTCCAGTATGTCGTCGGGAAGGGCCGACCGGATTATTATGGGAAATCGTGTCGGTACCGCCGTTGGCACTAGGGTAGGCGCAAGGGTGGGGTCCAGCTTTGTTATCGATACGCGGGTCGCAGTGGGGGACGCTGTGTTTTCCGGGGGCGATGTTGGCTGGAGTTTTTGTGTGGGAAAATGTCTGGTTGCTTGGCCGGTTGCTTGAGGAGAAGATACGGCGGAGGTACTGTTGTCACCAGGGGTTTGGTTGCCAACCAGCGTGGCATTGCTTTGGCCGCATCCACCAAACAACAGGACACCAACTACCGTAGCTAACAGGCAGACCAGGGGTATCCGCATACTTCGGATTATAACAGTGGGGTCGCAGACTCCGTTGAGCGAGTGCTGGGGCTTTGCTGTTGAGCTTTTCCTTCTTGCCTGTGGCCCTGATTAACCCTTGATGCGCTGAGCTTCATCTGAAGTTTATTAAGAATGAAATATGTAGGAATAACTTGGAGCACTGGGGAGAATTGGATTAAAATAAAGAGCAGCGATTTCCGTCGACGACCGCCGATTGTGCTGTCGGCAGATCACGGTTCATATTGCCAAAACCCCAGAATTAAGGAGTAATTACTGGCGCATGCCTCTGCTAACGACTTTAGACGCAGGAATCACTTATGGCGCGGAGGTGATTTTCGCAAGCTTAAACCTAGTAATTCACGAACGGGCGCATATAGGCATCGTTGGCCCCAATGGGGGTGGCAAGACCTCTCTTCTAAAAATCCTCGTGGGCGAGCTCGAACCGAGCAATGGTACGGTGCAACTGTCCCGTGGAATCCGGGTCGGGTATGTTCCCCAGTCTCCTGAGTCCACTTTCTCCGGCTCTCTGAAAGACGAAATAATGACCGCCTTCGACCGGTTGTTGTGGCTGGAGCAAGCCCTGGAAGCCGGCGCTCGACAACTGGATCAGACTGATGCCGGCCAAGGGGACGAGGCCGAGCAGCAATACACGGCATGGATGGATGAGTTCGAGTCCTTGGGCGGTTACTCGTACGAGAACCGCTTGGGCCGTATGGTAGAAGGACTTGGCCTGACCCAGAGGGCCCTTGCGACTTCCGCATCTCAGGCCAGCGGTGGTGAGCGAACTCGGGCCGCTTTAGCCCAAGCTCTCCTTGGCGAACCCAATCTCTTGATTTTGGACGAACCTACGAACCATCTGGATATTAATGGGCTGGACTGGCTCGAACGCTATCTGACCCACTATAACGGTGCCATCTTGGTGGTCTCCCACGATCGGTATTTTCTGGACCGCACCGTAAATCATGTGTGGGAGTTGGACCACGGAAATGTCGAGACTTTCGTGGGCAACTACTCCAAGTACCGGGCCCTCAAGGCGGAACGGAATCTGTCTCGCAAACGGGAGTACGAGAAGCAGCAGGAATTTATTATTAAGGAAGAAGCGTTTATTCAGCGTTATCGAGCGGGCCAAAGGTCCAGAGAAGCCCGGGGTCGTGAGACGCGGCTGTTGCGCCTGGATAGAATCGAGAGACCTGAGAATGACCGTGCTATCTCTATTTCCAGCGGGACCGCCAGCCGGTCGGGTCAAGTGGTTCTGAGCACCCACGAGCTGACCGTGGGATTCGACGGCGAGCCCGAGCCCACCGAGCTCTTTTCGGTCCCGGATATTAAATTGGAGCGGGGTTCTCGCACCGCCTTAATCGGGGCCAATGGAACCGGGAAGACAACGCTGCTCGGCACACTCCTAGGATTTATGCCGCCTCTTCGCGGTCGTGTGGCAG
Source organism: Dehalococcoidia bacterium (assembly GCA_963665155.2). GTDB lineage: Bacteria > Chloroflexota > Dehalococcoidia > Lucifugimonadales > UBA3495 > UBA1141. Next base: position 638,893 of record CAXXFI010000001.1, read on the forward strand.
TGGGCCGAAATGTGGAGGTGGGGTACCACAGTCAGGGCCTTGATGACCTTGTCGAGGATTCCACCGTTCTCGATTCCTTATTAGACGCTAAGGAGATGGCCACGGAAGAGGCGCGAAGTTATCTGGCCCGCTTCTTGTTTCAGGGCGACGACGTTTTTCGGCTGATCGGGTCCTGTAGCGGTGGAGAGCGCAGCAGGTTGGCATTGGCGCGGTTGCTGGTCAGAGAGCCGAATCTACTCATCCTGGACGAGCCCACCACTCACCTTGATATCCCAAGTAGGGAGGCGCTTGAAGATGTGCTTTTGTCCTACCACGGAACCCTTCTGTTTGTCTCCCACGACCGGCGGTTTACTTCTCTACTGGCCCAGGAGTTGTGGGTGGTCGACCAAGGGTCGCTAAATTTATTTGCTGGAACCTTCGAGGAGTGGTTGCAAAGCGTCAAGTTAGTCGAGCAAGAGAAGGTCGCCCCTCAGAAAATCAGAATTCCCAAGCCTCGGCCGCCCCAGGTTAAGAAAGCACCATCGCCGGTTCTCAACGATCTTTTGATAGGGATTATCGAAGGTCTTGAAGAGCGCCTCATACAGATTCAATTGGAATTGGAAGGGGCATCGGAGCGGCGTGACGTGGAGTCGATTGCCCGAATAGGCCAGGACTATGACCGTACCAAGGCAGAATTAGAGGAGAAGTTAGCTCAATGGGGCAGCTAACTTCCCTCTATGCGGGCCAACTATGCGGCCCAAAACGGATCACTCTGTCTGAGTCCCGATCTACTGCGCAGCCTCTACGTCAGCCGGAACGGTTGTATTAATCAACTTGGTAACTGCCCCAGCGAGTTTCAGGCTTTCCGGTGCTAATCGGCCAAGTGTATGGTCGCCACAATACGAGGTACGCTCCCAATGACGCGGGTTGTATGGCCATGCCCTGTCAGGTCTTCAGCCAAGTTGACGTCTCCCGGCCCCAATCGATACACCGTGCCGTCGCCCAACCCGATCTCGGCTTCACCGGACAGAGTGATCAGGTACTGCCGCCTGGGAGCGACATGCCAATCGCTGAAAAAGCCGGGTTCCAACGCCCTGAAAACGATGCCCTTGGCCCCGTGGAGCGTTGCCCAGTCGGGATGAGAGCTAGGATCGATTTCCTCGATGTGAGACTCGCCGTCGTCCCCGGAATACAGTCTGATGGAACCCATGACTCAACCTCCTCAAATATTTTGTGATGCTATATGCTCTTAAGTGTGGAAATACTCTTTAATTCTGCAACTGACCGCGAATGCTGAAAGGCAGTATGAAATCCTTCGTTCAGGGCCCAAGCCAACGATAGATAGGTTTAGACGAAAGTTGCGGCCACGCTGCCCAGACGGGTAAATGTGATGTTAATATGCCCGCCGGGCTGCACCCGCACCGGAGTCACCACAGACCCGGAAATGATAATCTCTCCGGCCCTGAGATAGTCGTCGAATTCGGCCATCTTGTTGGCCAGCCACGCAATGGGGTTGATGGGATTGCCCATGACCTCCGACCCTGTTCCCGTCCCCGCTAGTCGACCATTGTACTCAACGGTAACGCCTTCATATTGTAGGTCGACGCCAGTGAGGTCTATCAACCTTGAGCCGATGATCACCCCTCCGTGCAACGCCTGGTGGGCAATAACGTCGGCCGCCCTTATTCCGTCTCCTTTAACCTTGATGTCCACCAGTTCAATAGCGGGCAATACAGCTCTGACGGCAGCCATGACCTGGGCAGGCGTCACTCCCGGGCCTTTCAGGTCCTCGCCCAGCATGAAGGCGATCTCCGCCTCGCAATGCGGGTCAACCAACTCGGCGAGGGGGACTTCCGCACCGTTGGCATACACCCCCGTATCAAGGATGTGGCCGTAGCAGGGCTCATCCACGCCTAAATGAACCCGGGCAGCCTGGGTGGTTAACGCTACCTTGTGCCCTCGAACAACCTCGCCTTGGCTCCGTAGACGTTCAATCAGTTCGTACTGGACGGCGTAGGCATCGGCGTCGGTCAATTCGGAAGCCGCGAATGGGCTGGCTGCGGTCCCGGTCCGGAATGATTGGATTACCCGATGCAGTATTTCTTGAGTGTCTCTGGTAGTTGCCATACTTTCCTTATTATCGGCGTTAATGTCGCGTTAATAGCCTTTAATGTTTCGGATTGTTTGGGTACCGCATTTCGGAAATCGAAGCGTGTACCGGCGTACTTGTAGAACACGGATATTCTACGCTAATCATCACCGTGGAGCATCTCCGAGGCCCTTAATCATAGAACTCGGTTTCTCAGACTGTTCCGGCGTTATCGCAAGCGCAGTCCGGTCCGAAGCGTCAATTTTTCGGTTGCGTTTCTTGTAAATGCCTCACTCTGTGTTAATATCACTTAAGCAAAGCGGCGCTGTGATCGAGTCGTGTCGCTCTAAAAAATGTCGAGGAGTGAATTAGATGGCTACGATGATAGATGGTGAGTCGTACTTGGGTAAAGTGCTGGTGCGACCTCTGAATCAATCGGGTGATATTAAAATTTATCTGTGGCCTGTCAGGTGCCTGAAAAGCAAAATGGGTGGGCCAACCTTTGGTGTAGACGTAAAGGGCGAAGAAGTCATCCGTTATGACCCTCATGGCCCACGAGGCCATTGGCACAAAGGCGGCTACGACAAACTCGGAGCCGGCGGTTCCCACACCGAATTCCCGGACGGGATGTCCGACATAGAGTCGCAAATCTCTTGGGGTCTAGCTCAAATACGTGACAACGGACAAGAGTTAATTGCCGAGGCGGGATTCCCCGAAGAGGCAAAGCTGCTGGACCAGGAGATGGTCAGTGCGGCCTCCGAAGCCATTGTTGCCCGATTGGCCGAAGAAGGGGACCTTATCTCCAAGGCCATTGAGCAAGGTTTAATAGAAGCCTAAATCCGCTGCTTGGTGGAGAGTTATCTCCCAGTTGCCTTCAAATTCCTGTGACTGGAAATTGGCCGATGCCTCGTTAATCGGGGCATCGGCCTTTACACGTGCGCTCTTTTCCCAATCGTGATCCCAACAATCAAATTGTGGCAAAAGTATTATTTATGGGGCGTCTAATGCCGACTACGCATAATAACCTTGGCGATGACACAGGGTCGTTGCTCCGGACCGCACAAGACTTGGCTGGCCGAGTTGCCGAAAATGCGGACCGCATCGAGTTCGATAGACAGTTACCCTCGGAACTGGCAACCGAACTAGCGGACAAGGGTTTTTTCCGTCTGCTCTTGCCTCGTTCATTGGACGGTGCAGAGATAAGTCACCTGGACTTTCTCAAAGTGCTCCAAATCTTCGCTGGCGCAGACGGTAGCACGGCGTGGTGCCTCAACCAAAACAACGTTTTCGCCACGGCTTCTGTGGTAATGCCCCAACAGACTGCTCGCGAGGTGTGGGGAGATCGACGAGCGGTTGTTGCCAACGGCCCGCCCACTTCGTCGGTAGAGGCCGTTCCTGTGGATGGTGGATATCGGCTAAGCGGAATTTGGAATTTCAGCACCGGCAGCGGCCACGCAACCTGGTTGGCGGCCCTCTCTCCCGTCAAGCCTGCTCATCAGAGTGCAAGCGCGACGGCAGGCAACCCGAGTGTCCGTATATTGCTGCTTCCAAAGAACGAGGCGACTTTCCTCGACGACTCATGGCAGGTCAACGGACTCCGGGGCACGGGGAGCTCGAGTTTTCAGGTGGAAGACTTGTTTGTTCCCAGGATTCGTACCTACGACCCCGCAGGTCCGCCCCAGGAAGACGGTCCCCTATATCTCATACCAAGGACTTTACTATTTGCGGCGGGCGATGCCACGATCGCCCTGGCCATAGCTCGCGCCAGCCTGCGTACGGCAATCGACCTTGCACGCACGAAAAATCCGCTGCGGGTTTCCTCCTTGCTACAGGACCAGGCTTCCACTCAAAGGCTCATAGGAGAAGGTGAAGCGGTTTGGCATTCGGCCCAGGCATTTCTCGATAAGAGCGCTTCAGGGGTTTGGCAGAATGCCTCGGAGAACCATGCCGTTTCGATCGAAGAACGCATTCAATTACGTCTCGCAGCTACATTCGCCATACGAAAAGCGGCCGAGGTTGTAGATATTTCCTACAACCTGTGCGGCTCTAGTGCGATCTTCGCCAGCAACCCAATTCAGCGCCAGTTTCAGGACGTACGGGTCATTACCCAGCATATTCAAGGCCGACTCACGAATTATGAGACCGCCGGTCAGTTTTATCTGGGTTTAGAGCCTGAGGGTAGTTTCTGACGCAACCCGCTCACCCACACTCCTTTAATATGATGTGAAATCCGATCAGGGAGCAAACTTTAGGAGGCTCTTATGGCTCGCACACCAACCGTTACCCGTGACCAAGTTCCGGAAAAGTACCGTGAAGCCTTCGACCACGAAGTGGCCATTAGCAGAAACGCAATGGAGAATGGCCCGGGATCGGTGATGATAAACAGCCCGGAGATGCGAAAACGGGCCAATCACTTGGTCTTCTACTTCAGGGAAGAGTCGGAACTGCCACAGAAGATTCAAGAGATGGCGATGATCATGACGGCCAGGGCCAAGGACTGCCAGTACATTTGGTTCGCTCACGCCGCCAGAGCGCGTAAGGAGGGTATTAGCAACGAGTTTGTGGATGCCCTAAGGGACAAGAAGCCCCTGCCCAAGTTGCCACGCGACGAGCAAATCGTCGTAGACTACGCAGGCGAACTCTTTGCAACCAACCGGGTCAGCCAAGCGACGTTTCAAGCCGCCCTAGACCATTTCGGTGCCCAACTCTTAACAGAGTTGACCACAATGATGGGTTACTACTCCATGCTAGCCTTGAACGTCAACGCCTTCGAGGTTGATGTTCCCGAAGGCCGAGAGAAACCCTTGGTGGTTTAGCGCTAATGGCCTGAACGCACCCCGGACCGATGGCTCACGACGGCTCAGTTCAAGACGCTATGCTTTCGGGACCATTTAACCATTCTTGCTGAGTGGCCGCTGGACTCAACCAGCGCTCGTGAGCTTCCTGGCGTCCCGGGGGTACTTCCACGCCCAGACCGTCGGCCAAGCGGGTCATGAAATTGAACTGGCATGTGATGAGCGCTACCGAAAGGATTTGCTCATCGCTTAAGCCAAGAGTCCGCAGCGCCTCGACGTCTGACCTTTGCATCGAAGTTGGGTCCCGCGTGAGTTTGGTTGCGTAGTCCAGCATGCCGACCGTCTGTGGGTCCAAGTCGGCCTTGGTATAGTCGTGCATCACGTGGCTGGCCAATTCCGGGTCATCGGAATGTTGCCGGAGGAACCCTCCGTGGGCCATGGTTCAATACCGGCACTTGTTGATTACCGAGACTGCCGTGGCTATGGCTTCTTCCTGCACCCGGGTCAAGGCCGAAGCCCCAAAGGTCAACGCTTCACTCAATCCGACCACTGCTTTCGTCGCCGCCGGATTGATGGAGAGCACCTTGATTACTGGGGGCGGGTCTCCTGATTTAGGCTCGGTTTCTCGTATCCAAGACATATTTCTTCTCCTTTCGATTAGATATTAAATTTGGGACGATGATACCAGACGTTATAGTTACAACCCAGAACTTCCCCGAACGCTTCGGTCCGGTTCTACGGTCGACGATAACTCGGTCCGGTGCGTAATTGATTACAATGATCTCGGTCGGTGCGCAGAAGGCGCAGACGGTGTAAAATCGGCACTTGGCGTAAGCAGATACCGTAGAGAGGACGCAAATGGCTGAACAGCTAGCTCGCCCCAAGGATAAAGTTGAAGTTTATTGGTTTTCGGAGCAACCCAACGGCTACGTTAAGGACGAAGACCTGGCAAAGTACGACGCAACAAGGTTCTTATTCCCCAATTCGTATTTCGACCCGGATAAAGCCCATGTGCTGTACAACCAGTACCATGAGCAATACGCTTTGGTCGATGAGGTTGGATTCGATGGGATTATGACCAACGAGCACCACACGGCTTATTGGTGCATGAAGCCAGCAGCCAACCTGGACGCCGCAGTCCTGTCCAAGATTACCAAAAACGTCAAAATAGCTATCCTGGGGAACGTCATCGGAGTCAGCGACCCGGTGCGGATGGCCGAAGAGATAGCGATGCTGGATTGCTACTCCGGCGGTCGCATTATCTCGGGCTTCGTGCGGGGCAGTTCCATAGAGACACTGCAGGCTGGGATAGACCCCACGGAAAACCGCTGCCGGTTCGAGGAAGCCCACGACCTGATACTGAAGTGCTGGACCACTCCCGGACCTTTCCGCTATGAGGGGCACCATTATCAATATCGGGTAGTGAACCCTTGGGTGTTGCCGATGCAGAAACCCCATCCGGACATCTGGTTCCCCGGCACCGGCAGCCCGGAGAGCGTGATATGGGCAGCTGAGCACGGAACTTGCAGGTGATACGTGGCCAGACCGAGTGGTTGAAGGACATCTACATCCAAATCGCCAAGGAATCCGGCTACACTCCCGGACCGGGCAATTTCGGTGGCAACGTTTTGGTGTTCTGCGCCGACACGGATGAGAAAGCCCAGGATATCGGCCGCACCTACATGTGGAACGGAGAGCACCGTTTCAAAGGACCCGCAGAACACAACGACCCGCCGGGATACCGTTCTCGCGCTGCCGTCGAGGTAATCCGAAAGATACCAGCTGGTGTGGGGGTGCGATTGGGCCAGAAGGCAATGTCCTATGAGGAGCTTCAAGAGGCAGGCAGCATTGTCGTCGGCAAGCCCGATACCGTTATCAAAAAGCTGACGGAAATTCTGGATAATGTCGCCCCGGGATACCTGATTTGCTACGGTAATGAGGGCGACATGCCCCATGACGACGTGATGCGATCCATTGAGCTTATTGGCAAAGAGGTTATTCCGGCCTTGCACGAGGTCAAGCTCGAGCCTTATGACTAGGAACTGAGTAGTCTTTCCGGCAAAGATTGGCTTTGGGGCGATTAGAGTTGCGGCCCCAACGCCTCGGTTTCAAGCCCTTCCCAGGATTTCTAGAGTCGGAGGTACGTTTCGTGGCAGACCAGTGGCAACACAACACCAAGAAAGTTAATGGCATCAATATCCACTACGTTACGCAGGGCCAAGGCGAGCCGGCGATCTTGCTCCATGGATGGCCCGAATTCTGGTACGGTTGGCGGCGTCAGATTCCTGTATTGGCAGAACGCTACCAGGTGATCGTCCCCGATCTTCGGGGATTCGGCTATTCGGACAAGCCTCTCACCGGATACGATACCCGGACTTCAGCGTCGGACATTTACGAACTGATGCGGTCATTGGGCCACGAGCGAACGCTGATGGTTGCTCATGACATCGGCGCACGGGTGGCCTTCCGGTTTGCGTTAGACCATGAAGAAGCAGTACGGAAGCTCGTGTTGTTGGATTCCACCCCGCCAACGGAGCTTTTGGGCCCCCAATACCCGGCGGTAATCCGGGAACGGTGGCACGTGTACTTCCACCAACAGTTTGACCTGCCGGAAAAACTGCTGGAAGGCAAGGAAGAGGTATACCTGTGGCATATCCTTCAGGATTGGTCGGTCAACAAGCATCCGGTAGATGAAGTGGAGCTGGCCCAATACGTCAGGGCCTACAGACAGCCGGGAGCCTGGAGAGGGGGGTTCAACTACTACCGGGCTATGGCTTCCGAAGACCCCCCGCAGTGGCAGGCCGACGCTGAACGCGAACTGGCCATACCCTTGCTATTCCTGTTTGGGTCCAGGAGAGTGAATACGGCCATAGCTATGGGCGCTGGTCCTTTGGAAGACGCTTGGAGACGCAATTTCCCCAATTCCCAAGGGAAGAATTTGGGGGACTACGGCCACTTTCTTCAGTGGGAGGCACCTGAAGCCGTCAATCGGGAACTTCTAGACTTTTTGGGGTGAGTGGCCGGATGAACCACGCGGGTTAACATCGCTACGCTGTGAGTAGGTGATACAGGCCGTCTTTAAATGCGAACCAACCGTCACACCGGCAAAGGCCCGTGTCCAGGAACTTGTGGGGGGAAACGTTTTCTGGATTCCGGCCTGCGCCGGAACGACGATTCTGGGGAGGGATTCTCTCGAAGATTCGTCTATGCAGTTCTGTTAACAATCATGTATTGCTGTTAACAAGATAGTAATTAACCGGACGGAAGATAGATACTCGAAGGGGAAACAAGGATTAGATTAGGCTCTCCGCCGTGTCCCTTCCCGATTCCGGATGGACGCCGGTGGCGATTGAGAGCAAATATTCGCGGCCCTCATCAGAAAGGTTCTGGGCGTCGGAGAAATCCGCGTCTTCGATGCCAATCAGGTTGGTAAGTCCAGTGTCGGACAGATTGGCCCCCACCAGCCGGGCCTCGTGCAAGTTGGCGCCGCTCAAGTTAGCCGAATTGAGGTTGGCGCCAGCCAGATTTGCCCCTCGAAGGTTGCTGCCGCTCAGATTTGCGAAAGTCAAATCGGCACCGCTCAGGTCCGCTCTGCGCAGGTCCGCCCCACTCAGGTCTGAGTCGGAAAGGTCGACGCCGCAAAAATTAGCCCCATCGGCAATTGCGCCGTGGAGGTCGCAACTACTCAAGTCTGTACCTGTCAGATTGGCTTGGCTCAAGTTGGCGCCCCTAAGGTCCGATTGGCCGAGGTCGGCTTCAACCACTTGGGCGCCATTGAGGTTGGTCCCCGCAAAGCCGGCTTTGCGCAAGTCGATGCCGTTCAGTTCCACTTGGCTAAGGTCGCTGCCGGACAGTCGCACCACGGGCGGTTCATCGCTGCCGTTCCGGGATATCAGGCCGCTGCCATACAGGAATGCGATCAAATTTCGTTTCTCGTCGGATTTTAGAATCTTGAGAATCGAGTCGGTCCGGCCTTTGGTCAAGTTCTTGGCCGTCTCGGTCAGCACACCATCTTCGTCCCGAAGCAATAGGGTAGAAATTCCGTCAAAATAAGAGTCCAAGCTCTGGGCTCGCACAATTCGCTCTTGTTCCAACTTGGCTGCTTCATTCTTGCGCTCGATATCCTGGGTCATTTCCTTTTGCTCAAGGCTTATGCGTTTGCTGTCCAGCCATTGCCGCGTGGCGATGTAGACAGCGATCAAAGCTATTAAGACGGACCCAACCGCACCAACAAGCTGACCCAAAGCGCCGATTGCGTCCCAGTTCACGCGCTGACTCCGTCCACTACCGGCTGACCGGGGGTTGGCCGAGCTTTTCCAAACATTCGGTTATCCGGGCTTTAAGCAGCACAGGGTTAAAAGGCTTGGTTAAGTAGTCGTGAGCGCCTAAATCCATGCACTTTTGCTTACCGTCGGACTCATCCAACGCTGTGGTCATGATTACCGGGATGTGGCTGAGGGCTTCGTCGGCCTTCAAATGCTCCAGAACCTGGAAACCGTTCATTTCAGGCAGCATAATGTCCAATAGCACCAAGTTAAAGGGCTCTTGGTTCAGGAACTCCAGCGCTTGCTTTCCGTCGACTGCAACCGTGACGCGGTAGCCTTGCCGCTCCAAACGGCGGCTAAGCAAATCCCGGTTCATCTCGTTGTCGTCTACCACCAGCAAAGAGTATTGGGGGCTGGCCATTAATTGGCCTCCTTTTTGACTCCGGGCTTATCAGCCCCAGGCTTACCAATAATGGGCTTGCCGCCTAGAAACCCGGCTGAAAAGCCCTGCTGTGACGGGATGGCGTGGAGGATAACCAGTGGACTGTAAGTCTGAGGCTAAGAGTGACCCAGTTGGCTGCGGCCAATATGAATTGGGTAGTAACGATGGGCGACCCTGGGGCTTGCTGGTCCGGTTTATCGTGAGAGGAGCCTGGAGCCGGAGATATCATCCCCATCTTGGTAGCCACCAGGGTCAGGTTGGCCACCGTGGCCGCCATGAGTAGTTGGAATCGGGTCTTGGCTCGGCCGAAGTAGCGAGATTGGCGGACCCCCAGTTGCGCCAGCCGCGCCAGGCGATGCTCGGCCGCCTGGCGCGGCCTACGGTATTCAGCAAAGCCCTCACTCCGCTGGAAGTCCCGGGCTTGTTGCAAGAGCGCCTCTTGGGGATGCAGGGCTACGGTGCGTCCCGCCCCGTACCGCGCCGCCACGCACTGGGACCGCAGGGGGCATACGCCGCAGACCGCCGGGTCGAATTGGAAACTCCGGGCCAGGTAGGTCCGACCCAACCGGTTGGTCCGGGTGCCGAAGGTCCGCAGGGTGTGGGTAACATTACCGGCTGGGCAGGTGCAGGTTCCTGCCTCCAAGTCGATCTGGAAGTCCTCCTTGGGGAAGCAGGCCTTATTAGGGCGACCCGGCACCTTGGCTATTAGAGTCCGACCAGCATCGGCAAAGGCCTGCCGCGTCCCGCCATCCCCATAGGCCGCATCCCCGATAGTCTCCTCCACCGCTATGCCCGTGTTCTCCTCACTCTGCTCCACCAGTTCCAGGACTCCAGTGTTGTCACCGGCATTGCCGGGCAGGATGTCTACCGCGGTCACCAGTTGGGAATCGGTATCCACCACCACGGCAGCCTTATGTCCGTCGAAGCGTTTGCTGCTGCTTTTACGGCCGTGGCGCATCTCCGGGTCGTGTACCGAAGGGATGCGGTCCCGGCTTACCCCATCCTTCAGGGCTGGGCCATCCTCCTGGCGTTCCACATCCTGCAGTAACAGTTGCCCCAGCAACTCCGCCGCTTCCACTATACCCTGGCGCTGGGGGCTCTCCTCGGGGAACTGACCCTGGACCTGACGGGCCAGCTCCAACACCAGGTCGGCATCGGCTACTATCTTCTGCAGTAAGGCTTGCCGCTCTTTCTGGTTGTCCCAGTCAATCTCTGCCTCTCCCTTCACACTGGAGCCAAAGTAGAGTTCCAGACCGTGTCTCAAGGCCCATTCCTCGGGCCGCGTCCCATCCAGGTCCGAAAGCGCCCGCACTACCTGGACTATGCCGTCGGCCAGCAAGTTGTAGGTGTCCTTGACCGCCCCTCGGCCCAGAATGTAGGTGGTGTCTACCGCCACCTTCATCCGGCGTCCTTTCAGGTATCCGGTCTGCCGGGCGAATTGGAGGCTGCGCTGAAAGACGGCCCGCACCCGGTCGTGGAGGATCAGCTGGGCTCGAAACAGCTGCAGCGTGCTCTTGGCAAAGGGCCGGTCCTCCACCTCAATCCCCAACGCCACCTTCCACCGGATATCAAAATCCGCCCGCTGTTTGGCTTCGGCGTCGCTGACTTTGTCGTAGGCTTGCAACAACAGCGCAGTGGCCACCAGACTTGGGGGCACGCTATCCCGGCCATTGTCTGGGCAATATAGCTCGGCGAACTCTTCGTCTCGAAATAGCTGTCCCCGCAGGGAGGCCAGGAAGCCATAGAAGGAGCCCCGGCCCACATAGTCCAGGTACAGGTGATCCGCTTCCAGCAGCCCTCGTTGCGCCGACCGTACTCCCAGCATCCTCAACCTCCCACACCCATTTATTAAATCTCTTGCCCAGTATATCGGGACAGCCTAGGTCAGGGTACTTTTCGGCCGGAGTTCTAGTATTACAACGTCAGTTCAGGGAGGGATGTGGGACCGGTAGCCCTGCCTATCCTCCGGCACACCCGCCGCCTCACACCGGTCTTTGTCCGAGGTCCAACTCTCGGGCAGATACAGCCCCTTGTCCACCAATGCCCGTCCCAACGGGCTGACATAGGCCAGGAACATCCCCGCCTGGCAGTTGGCCACCTTCCCCAGCCTCCCGCAGTACTGCCGGGCCACTCCCACCGACTTCCTCCCCTGCTTGGGAAAGTCGCTGCCGTCCAGCACCCACACCCCTTCCGGATGCTCCAGCCGGGTTCCCAGGTACTCCTGCAGCCGTCCTATAATCACCTCATCGTCCCAGGGAGAATCGGTGAGAAACCGCTGCATCCCTCGGGCTGACCCCGGAACCGTCTCCGACAGGTTCTCAGCGTTGCGCCGCTCCCCAGACTGTACCAGCAGGGCCTGGAGATAATGACCGCTGTGCTCCCGCGTCTCCCGGCGGCCAAACAGCGGCGCGAAGTAAGCGTGAAAATCCCGAAATGACCCGTACACCTGCTCGAAAGCTGCCGCATCCACATCCCCACCTCACCTGCCTATTCCCTCTCCAGCTACACAGTCATCCTATCAAACTAACTGACGTTGTAATACTAGGGCTTGGCCAACTGCACTTCTATCTTCTCCAGCAACCGTGAAAACTCTACCGGCTTGGTATCGTAATCGTCGCAGCCAGCTTCCATCGCTTTTTCCCGGTCGCCAGCCATGGCGTGGGCCGTGAGAGCGATTATCGGTATGGCCTGAGTGGCATCGGCTGCTTTCAAGCGCCGGATAGCCTCCCAGCCGTCCAGAATCGGCAAATCCATGTCCATTAAAACCAAGTCCGGATGATCAGTTTGCACTCTGGAGATGCATTCCTCGCCGTCGGCGGAAGCTATCACGTCGTATCCTCTGCGCTCCAGGCGGCGGGTTAACATATCTCGGTTCATTTCATTGTCTTCAACCACCAAAATTTTAGCCATTGACCATCTCCATCTTTTTATGAAACGGTTGCCAAAACAGGTTCTCTGAAGGCGATATCCCATTCCATTTGCGGCAATCGGTGTCCGTTAATCTTCCGCCACAAGTGTGGTTACCAGGTTCCGTACCTCTGCCATGAGGGATTCTCGCGTGTATGCGCCTTTTTGGACCACCTTCTCAACGAAGCCGTTAAGCCTTTGCCGGTCTTCAGGAGTTAATTTCTTGGCTGTGACGACCACCACCGGGACGTCGCTCCATTCCTGGTGGCCGCGCATCTCTTCAATGAACTCCAAGCCGTCCATCTCCGGCATCATCAAATCCAAGAGTATCAAGCCGGGTTGATTCTCTGCCATACGGTCCAAGGCGACGCGGCCATTCTCCGCTTCGGTCACGGCCCAACCTTCCCGCTCCAACATCCGCCGGAGTATATCCCGGGTCGTTCGGTCGTCGTCCACCACCAAAACCGGGCGAGTTTGCGGTTCTTTCCGGTATTTATTCAGCACCGAAATTAGCCGATCCCGTTCAATGGGCTTGGTCAAGTATTCGGCGGCGCCCAGAGCATAGCCCATGTTCTTTTGGTCGACGATAGTAACCATAATGACCGGAATATCAGCCAACTCCAGCTCGGCTTTAAGGGCCGATAACACCGCCCAACCGTCCATGCCGGGCATCATTACGTCCAGCGTGATGATTTGAGGACGCAGTTCCCGCGCCAGACGCAGGCCTTCCTGCCCGCCCATGGAATGGACCAAGCGGAAGCCTTGGCCGGACAGTGATCGCTGGATCAGGTCGTGGACGTTGGCATCGTCATCCACCACCAAAATTATGTCGCCGCCGGAGTCTTCATCTGGGACCGGTTGTTCGGGGGTGTCTTCGCTTGGCTCTTCGGGGATAACGGCAACGGCGGGCAAGCGGATGGTAAAAGTGGAGCCAATTCCTTCCTTACTATCCACTAATACATCACCGCCCATCATTTGGCAGTAACAACGATGGTGATTGTGGCGGCTTGGTTGGGGCCAATGGTGGTGCCCGTGGACCCGGTCACAGTGTTGTTTTTGATGTTGGTCAGTTCCAGAGTGACGGTGGCCCCTTCTACCACTTCACTTCCCCCGGAGCGGGTAATGGTGACGATTTGCCCTGCGATGCCCACGGAAGATGGCCCGCTGAAGCTAGTGCCGTCCCCTCCGATGGCAGTGGCACCACCGCTGCTGATGACGAACGTGGAAGGGAAAGTAACCACAATTTTGCCATCGACGGGCAGGGGATTGGTCACCACAAATGTAACGTCCACGTCTCCCACGGTTCCAGCGGCCAGGGACTCGGGCTGCACATTCGCGGATGTCAAGGCTGACTGAGCGACCGTTGTGCTCGCACCGTCGGTGGCGGCAGAGGTCACGGCGCCAAAGCCCATGATGGCCGTGTTGCTGATGGTTGCGCCATCGCCAACACCACTCTTGATGACTACCTGCAGCGTGTCGTTTACTGCGTTGGCCGTGGAGGCGGCCACTGCCGATGTTAGCACCCAACGAACGTCGGTGACGGTACTGGGTATAGCGGGCTCCGAATCCACCCACGTCGTTTCATTGTCGCTGGTCCACTGGACGTTAAACCCGGCTGCGGTTGTTAGGCTCCCCGTGACATAGGTGGTGACGGATGGGATGGCTGCCGCGACGGTTATGCCGTTTCCGCTGGCCGGATCTCCCAAGGTCTGGGTGCCAACGTTGCCTATGGTCATGGTGTAGGTCAGGACGTCCAAGGCGTTAACGTTGCTGGTCGGGCTTACCGCCAAGCAATGGTCCCTTGGAATGCGTTGTCGCTCACAGTGGTAGACGTGGTAAGGTCGCCTGTGTTCTTCCTTGTATTGCCGGATGCGGCTTGTTGATAGGGTGTAATAGCAGTATTGCCTTCGGCTATTCCTTGGAACGTATATACAACTGTGCCAGTGGGTGAATCGCCGCCGAGCCCTGTAAAGTAGAGCTTGTCGGCGGTCTGAGCCACTGCGTCGAGGGTGACTTGAGCAGAGACCAGTCGGAGAATCGATGCGTCGAACGAAGCGTTGGACACCGGCTGTGACCAAGCGTCGCCGAAGGTGTTGCCGATCTGCCCATATTCAAATCCCACGGTAACAGTGATAACCTGACCAACGCTGATGGTGCCACCACCGGATGCGGTTACGCTAGTAATCTTGTTGGAGCTCGCGGAGATCTGTTCCGTCGAAGTCAGGGTGCTCGTCGCGGTTACTTCGGACGCTACGTTGCTGGCGTTTGCTCTAACCGTATAGGAACCAGCCGTCGCGTCAGTCCTTGAGTAACTAACAAACCAGAAAAATGCCTGGTCTGACCCGGCAGCTAACGAAGGAATCGTGTACGTCGCGGTCTGTCCCGTTTGGAGGGCCAGGCTGTTGGTGAGGGTATCAAGCGTCACTGTGACGTTAACCGCAGTCTCGCCACCGGTGTTGCTAACCTTCCCCCAGAGGGTGGCTACAAACGGCTCAGCATTTGCGGGATCGTTTTTATCTATTGTAGCCTGAGGGCTGTTTAAGGAGATGTCGACTGTAATGGTTGTCGCTGCCGTGGCCGTTCCACCGAAACCAAAGAGGATATACGCGAGCAGCAGCGAAACCGCGACAGCCCCGGCGATAACTAACCCGGCAGTTAATCGTCCGAGGTGGACCAATGGCATGTGCGGCCGGAGCCTCATTGCCGGTTCTTGCCTATGCGGGTCTTGCCAATAATTATGGAGGAGAAAATATGCATGTCCGTTCCCAATTGATCATTTGAAAAAGGCGCCTGCAAATGCGGCGCCAGCGAGAACATCAACCTAACGTCGTTTTCTGGACTATCTCTTGCTCAACCCGCTGGCTGCAGGTGTCTGCGTTCCGCCGATGGTTCTTAAATCGTCGCGGTGGAAAGCGCGCCTTCCGTGCCCACAGACAAAACCGGCACTTTTCCCGACAGTTTTCAATAGACCGCTGTCGGTGAAGCCCACTACTCTTATTGCCACCCCGGTGCTTAGTGATAGTTAGTAAAAATCACTGTGAGGGGTTTCTATTCCACTACCGGACCGTGCCATGGCTCAAGGAGTTGAGTGGTTACTGGCTACGATTTATCATGCGCTGGCCCACTCGCTACCACCTTACCGATGGCTTGGGTAGCCGGGCTGCCTAGCAGATCACTCGTGGCAAACGCTCCTAAGAGTACCGTCAGATATGGGATTTGCACCGGTGCAAATCCCGCAAGACCGGCATCATAGGCGTAGCAGTGCGCAATCCCCAGGTGGACGCGGAACTATGCCTGGTGGTCTCCCGGCCTGGCAAAGGACGAAGGCTCTGGTACCTGCTGACCAATGACCACATCGCTTGCCCCGATGACGCGTGGTGTTGGACTACGCCCGGCGCTGGCAGGTGGAGATGTTCTACCGGGCTTGCAAGACGGACCTGACTATGGAAAGCCCTCGGATCTAGTATTGGGAAACCCGCCTCAAACTCTTGCTCATGGTCAGTTTGGTCTACGTCTTTCTTCTCTCTTTACTCATCGAGGAGTCTCGATCTTTGGTCCAAGACCTGCTCGTGCCTGGTGCCGCAGAACAGGAAGGCGGTATCGCAGCTTCGCGGTACCGCTCTCTCGTATTCGTGCTGCCCTTAGTTCTCTCTGGCTGACTTATCCTCCAACTTTCTCCACCAGCCAGGAAACTCCGGGATGACTCATGTTTGCTAGGTAGTTTCTAGTACTTTGGTATGACTAAACTGATCCCAAGGTGAAAACTACATAAAGCTAAATCGGCAGGGGAGTTGCGTTAGTCTGTAAAGGAAGTCGGGTGGCGGTGTGTTGGGTATAGGGATATAAGGCGACTCCTCGAACGGTGGCGACTGAGTGTAGGCGACGTACGAGAGCGGATGTATCGAGCGGTGACAGCCCGGGAGCGGGAACGATGGCATGGGTTCTGGCTCTTGGCCCAAGGTTGGACCGCATTGGTGGTATCCGAGGCGTTAGAACGGGAGCCCCACACGATCGGCACATTGGTCGCTGCCTTCAGCGACAACGGTCCCACAGCCCTTGCCTTCCAGCAGCCGGGTGGTTCCCCCTCGCCCTCGACGGGAGCCAGCAAGCCCAACTGAAGGCAGCGATACAGGCTCTGCCCGAAAAGGCGGGAGGCCTTCGTGACGGTGTATGCCGCACTCCTCGTAGAAGCGCGACAACGAAGCGCGACAACGAAGCGCGACAACGAAGCGCGACAACGAAGCGCGACAACGAAGCGCGACAACGAAGCGCGACAACGAAGCGCGACAACGAAGCGCGTGGGGGCGGAAATCTTCTTCGCCGACGAGGCCCATTTCCGGGCGGATGCGGACCTCAGGGGGAAATGGGTACTCAAAGGAGAGCCGGCGCTGGTAGATTCGACCAGCCCCCGGTGGGGTGAAAAAGCGAGTTATGATGCGGCGGTGTGCCTGGAAACCGGCGAGGTGGAGACTATGGAACTGCAGGGGTACAGTAACGCCGAAACTTCCACCGCCTTGCAAGCGCGGGCAGAGGAACTCCTCAGGGGTGCTCAAGCCAGTTTTTATTTTGCTATCCATGTAGATCCCACTTTGGCATTAGTTTAGAGTTTGATTATGCCCTGAGACATTGCCTTTGTTACTGCCTCGGTGCGGTGGTTGACCTCCAATTTCTGGAAAATCTTGGCCACGTGGGTTTTCACAGTGCTCTCGGTAATCATCAATGCGGAGGCGATTTGCTTGTTCGCCGAGCCCTTCGCCATGAGTTGCAACACCTCCACTTCCCGATCAGAGAGTGTTGAATTATCCGGACCCTGGGCGGCCCGATGGGAAAGCTCGGTCAACCGGTCCAATACGCGGGAAACCACGCCAGGTTCAATCAAGGAGTCGCCGTGGTTGACCGTGCGGACCGCCTTGAACAAGTCCTCCCTTGAAGCGTCCTTGAGTAGATACCCTTTCGCACCGGCTTCTATGGCGTCGAAAATGTACTCGTCCGAGTCGTAGATCTCTTGCGCTGGCTAACGTCTCGGATCATCCCTTGTATTTGTGTTGTTGTCCCGGCCTCATCACGCCGCACAGTGGCGCTGACTTCACAATCTATGACTGATCCGTCTTCTCCTCAAAATTGTTTACGGACCCCACTTCACGCAGAGCCTGGCGAAACCTTGCCTGGTCATCGGTGTCATAGTACCTATCGGCAATTTCGGAGCCGATTATTTCGTCCTTGGCAAAGCCAAACAGGTCCAAGGCAGCCTGATTAACATCAATGAATTTGCCATCCGGGGAACTAACGAAAATAGCGTCTCTAGACTCTTCGAAAAGCGCCCGGTATCTTCTTTCGCTGGCTGTAAGTTCTTCGGTTCGCTCGATTACACGTTGTTCAAGCTGCTCATAGGAACCCTTGAGTTGCTCTGCCATCAAGTTGAACTCATCAGCTAGTTCTTCGATTTCATCGCCGGAATGGACGGCAATAGTCTGCCCGAAATTTCCTTGGGCCACCTCTTTCGCTGCCCTTTTCAACTCCTCGACGGGCCGCATAACCCGTTTGAGGCCTACGGCCACCAGTACAGCAGGGACCGCAACGCCCAAGGCAAGGAGTAAAAGCAAGAATCTCTGGTAATCCCGGCTTCCGCTGCTCAAGGCGGACCAACTCTCTTCAGTTACCAGGCCCCACGAAGTGCCCGGTATTGGAGCGAAGGCGGACAAAAGGTCCTCTCCATCCAAATCTTTAGTGCGGATTGCTCCAATGCTACCCAGACGAACCTGGGTTACAGGCTGTTCGCCCCTAAGGTCGGTGCCCACTCGCTCCGGGGCATCGTGATAGATGGCCTTGCCGTTCCCATCGACAATGTAGCTGCGGCCGTTACCGATACGCAGCCTTAGTATTCCTCCGTAAAAGGCGCTGATGCTGGTTGCTTTGAGTTGGAACATTCCAATAATCGACCCGAGGAACTCGCCTTGGTCTCCGGAGATTGGTACGGCTACGCCGATGACTTCCGTGTTTTGGGGACCGTCATATTCGATGTCGCTAAAAACCGGGTCGGGAGACCGCAACATCTGCCGGAAATAAGGGCGGTCGGACCAATCTTGCCCCATGACGTCCGGTCGCTCCGGATGAGCAGCGACTATGGTGCCAAAAGTATCCAAGATGAGCACTCCGGCGTCGAAGACTCGCAATTGAGAGTTGGCTCGAGCTAGGGCTGCTTGTAGATCAGCGCCCTCCTATCGCGAAATTCCCGAACTCCGGGAGACTTCGCTAAGCAAGTCAGGGAACTTTTCAATCGTCGCCGCCAGTTGACCCGCCCACAGTTGCGTCAGGTCCCGGTCCCGTTCGATGACCAAGTCTTCGGTCACATCCTGATAGGAGTAGAAATTGACGAGGGCCACTCCGAGCAAGATTATTGCCGTCAGAACGAAGAACCAAGCGATAATCTTGGCCCGCGGACTTCCGGTCAGCAGCCTGCTCAACCTGCTTTTCGCAGTACGCGGCGGCAAAGGTCGCGTCACTTCTACGGTTGGGCTTGTGGCTGGGCCTGTTGAATCTGGTCGCACGCTAATTTAACGTCCTCTAGGGGGGACTGACCTAAAGTTAGCACTCTGTCCCAAAGGTCATAAGCAATCTGTTTCGCATCGTTCATGTTAACAAAGACTTCCGAGGTCACCGAGTAGCCGTTTATGTGGCCGTCGGCGAAGGCTAGGATATCGACTTCCGATGCCTTCTCGGGGAACTCATCACGAATAAACGATGCCCACTCATCGACAAGCGAAGCCCTGGCCGGTTGAAGAAAATTCGCTCGGGCCATTGCTTTGCCGTAATCCTCGCCGATCAGAAATTTGACCAGTTCCCAAGCCTCTTCGGGGTGATCGGTCCCCGCATAAATGCCGAACCCATCGGTGGTTGCTAGAGTGACCTTTTGTGCCGGTCCGGAAGGAAAAGGAGCCACTCCAACGCAAAAGTCGGCTTTGGCCAGAATGTCTTTGAGCGCCCAAGAGCCATCCTCGACCATCGCTATCCGGCCGGTGATAAAAGCCTCTCGGGTTCCCAAGCCTTGCACGTCCAGGTTGGTGGCAATCACTCCGTCATCCCAAATGCGGGCCCGTATCCACTCTAATGCTCCCATTGCTTCGGGTTCGGCCATTTGGCACACCGTGGGGTCGTTAGGGTCGACGAGATGTCCTCCCCAGCCGTTTACGTGGACTTGTATCCGGTCCCAAGACACGTCCATCATGCTGCCCCAAAGATCCGTGGTGCCGTCACCGTCACGGTCGTGGGTCAACAGGCTCATGGCCGCCAGGTAGTCATCATGGTCCCACGAGCCGTCCGGGTATTCCACGCCGTACTCGTCAAATAGGTCCTTGTTGTAATAGAGGCCCAGAGCTCCGTGGTACTTGGGAACCCCATATTGCTGACCCTCGCTGGTGGTAAAGGAGTTGTACTGGGTCGAGTCCCAGTCGGACGTGACGGAATCGCTCAGGTCTTTCTCGATAAATGGGAGCAGGTCAAGAGTAAAACCTTCCTGAGCCCAAATGGGGAAGAAGGTGCAGCAGCCTTGGAATACATCGGGAGCGGTCCCAGCCAACTTCTCCGCAAGCATCGTGTTTTCCACGTCATCCGGGTCAGGTGTATAGAAGACCCGTATGTTGGGGTGAGAATCATGGAATTTCTCCAACATCTCTTCAACCATTGGTGGGAACCAAGCGGAATTCCAGTCTTGGTAAACAAGCTGAACCTTCCGATCATCCTGGTCAGACGGACTGGACCCACACGCAGCGGTAATTACCGCTACTCCAATTAAAACCAGCACCAACGCCGCAATCCTGGAACCTGTCAACGCTCTCTCCTGGCTGATAACCCTGGTCCGATTATCAGGATTAGATCTGCCTAGAGTTTATGGACGGTGGGCATGACGGTCAAGCACTTCGTACCGGGTCCAAGAAAGGGAATCATACTTTTGGGGGATAGGTATGTAGACATTCGCACCCATGGCGGTATGGCACTTTCCGCCAAAAAGAAATCGTGAGTCTAGCCGATGTGCCTAAGCTGCGTCCCCGCTAAAGTAGCTGACGAGGGAAATCAAGAAACAGCAGCTTTAGGGGGGTTAGATGAGCTACTCGATAACACAACGGTTTAGGCAACCTCGGACCGGGTCGATGCCGAGCATCGAACAGAACTCGACGGGACTAGCTTTCACCGGACGGATTGCGTCTTGGAGCGCAAGCCACCGCTGGATGGTGATTGCAGCATCGGTAATGGTAATCGTTTTGGCCATGTTGAGCCTGAGCTTCTTGGAAACCAAAATATTGGACTACCGAGGTGAGGGCGAGTCTGCGGTGGGCGCCAAATTGGTTGAAGACGGATTCGAGTTTAACTCAGCGCCGACGGAGCAGTTGGTGTTTAGCAACCCGTTTATAAACGTACAGACGCCGGACTACCGGTCAACGGTCCAAAGCCTGGCCACCCAGCTCAGGGAGCTTCCTGAGATTGAATCGGTAACCACCTACTACGACAGCAGCGACCCGGCTTTGGTTTCGGATGACGACCATGTAACTATTGCCCAAGTCGTAATTGCTGGCGGATTTGACGATGCTGACGAGAAAATAGAAGCGGTTCTAAATACGGTGTATGCCGCAGACGCAGCAGCGCCTGATTTCGAAATAAGCATAGCTGGCGCAACGTCCATTCAGTTTGAGTTAGAGAAGATAGACGAGGAAGATTTCGGTCGCATGATCATAATTACGATGATCCTGGCCCTAACCTTCATGCTATTTGCGTTCCGGGGCGTGGTGGCTGCCACGATTCCCTTGGTTCTGGCGGTGGGTTCAATATTCACAGCCTTAGGTGTCGCAGCCGCAGTAAGTCAGATTTACCCCATGGTGGATTTCCTAGCTCAAGTAGTACTTCTGATGGGAATGGCCGTAGGAGTGGACTACTCGCTATTCATCGTGAGCCGGTACCGTAGCGAGCGCCAGGCAGGCAAAAACAAGCTGGACGCGATCACCACAGCGAGCAACACCACAGGCCGCGCGGTATTCTATGCCGGAGTGACCGTGTTGCTTTCCCTGGCTGGGTTGGCGTTCACTCAAAGCCCGATATTCATTTCGATGGCAATTGGCATAATCATTGTGGTCTTGTTGGCCATGACGGCTTCTTTGACCCTGCTGCCAGCGATGCTAGCAGTATTGGGAGACAAAGTAGATGCCCTTAGGTTGCCATTCATTGGCCGCACGGGCGGAAATGGTGGTGGTGTCTGGGGCAAATTAACCGATAAGGTTTTGGGCCGCCCCGTAGTTCTGGCTACAGCAGCGGTAGCTTTGCTGATCGCCTTGGCCATCCCGGCTTTCTCTTTGAACATGGGAATCTCGCAGGGGTCTGACGCATTCAATGACGCAGTGGATGGCAAGCGGGCATTGCAACTGTTGGAAGAGAACTTCGCATTCGGTCTTGCCAGTCCTGCCTTCGTAATTGTGGAAGACAGTAACGTCCACTCGGAAGCGGTTCCAGGCTCGGTGGCGAACCTAATTACCGCTCTAAGCGCAGACAATGCCTTCGTACCGCCCTACAACGTGACTGCGAATCAGGATGGCAACCTGCTCTATGTCGAGGTTCCTCTGGCGGCGGATGTCGATGAGGACGAGGCCGCAAACACCATCCGGCATCTCCGTCAAGACATCATCCCGGTCGCTTTCGCCGGAAGTTTTGCCGAGACCTACGTAAGTGGACTGACTGCCGGGAGCGTTGATATCACCAACACGATGACAACCACGGCACCCTACGTGTTCGGCTTCGTGCTGGGGCTGGCCTTCCTACTTCTCTTGGTAATGTTCCGCTCAGTCGTTATACCCTTCAAGGCGATTGTACTGAACCTGTTTTCGGTGGGCGCAGCCTACGGTGTGATGGTCATGGTGTTCCAATGGGGCTGGGGGATCAGCATCTTGGGTTCTTCGCCCACCGGTGTTATCGAGCCTTGGCTGCCATTGTTCCTCTTCGCCATCTTGTTCGGTCTGTCCATGGACTATCACATGCTGATTCTGAATCGTATCAAAGAAGCCTACGATCAGGGCCTAAGCAATGAGGAATCGGTTTCTCAAGGAATCAAGCTGACCGCCGGGCAAATCACCAGCGCTGCTGCCATCATGGTGGGCGTATTTGGCACCTTCGCTTTGGGTCGTCAGATAGGCATTCAGCAATTCGGTCTTGGCTTGGCAGTGGCGGTGTTAATCGATGCTACGATCATCCGCTCGGTGCTCTTACCTGCATCGATGAAGTTGCTGGGAGATCGCAACTGGTGCCTGCCTTCCTGGTTGGAATGGTTGCCAAACATCAACTCTTCGGAGTCCGAGCAACCCGAACAGGCCATCACGCAGGCCATACCGGCAACATCGGGCGACTAGTACCCCCTAGAACTCCGGCCGAAAAGTACCCTGACCTAGGCTGTCCCGATATACTGGGCAAGAGATTTAATAAATGGGTGTGGGAGGTTGAGGATGCTGGGAGTACGGTCGGCGCAACGAGGGCTGCTGGAAGCGGATCACCTGTACCTGGACTATGTGGGCCGGGGCTCCTTCTATGGCTTCCTGGCCTCCCTGCGGGGACAGCTATTTCGAGACGAAGAGTTCGCCGAGCTATATTGCCCAGACAATGGCCGGGATAGCGTGCCCCCAAGTCTGGTGGCCACTGCGCTGTTGTTGCAAGCCTACGACAAAGTCAGCGACGCCGAAGCCAAACAGCGGGCGGATTTTGATATCCGGTGGAAGGTGGCGTTGGGGATTGAGGTGGAGGACCGGCCCTTTGCCAAGAGCACGCTGCAGCTGTTTCGAGCCCAGCTGATCCTCCACGACCGGGTGCGGGCCGTCTTTCAGCGCAGCCTCCAATTCGCCCGGCAGACCGGATACCTGAAAGGACGCCGGATGAAGGTGGCGGTAGACACCACCTACATTCTGGGCCGAGGGGCGGTCAAGGACACCTACAACTTGCTGGCCGACGGCATAGTCCAGGTAGTGCGGGCGCTTTCGGACCTGGATGGGACGCGGCCCGAGGAATGGGCCTTGAGACACGGTCTGGAACTCTACTTTGGCTCCAGTGTGAAGGGAGAGGCAGAGATTGACTGGGACAACCAGAAAGAGCGGCAAGCCTTACTGCAGAAGATAGTAGCCGATGCCGACCTGGTGTTGGAGCTGGCCCGTCAGGTCCAGGGTCAGTTCCCCGAGGAGAGCCCCCAGCGCCAGGGTATAGTGGAAGCGGCGGAGTTGCTGGGGCAACTGTTACTGCAGGATGTGGAACGCCAGGAGGATGGCCCAGCCCTGAAGGATGGGGTAAGCCGGGACCGCATCCCTTCGGTACACGACCCGGAGATGCGCCACGGCCGTAAAAGCAGCAGCAAACGCTTCGACGGACATAAGGCTGCGGTGGTGGTGGATACCGATTCCCAACTGGCGACCGCGGTAGACATCCTGCCCGGCAATGCCGGTGACAACACTGGAGTCCTGGAACTGGTGGAGCAGAGTGAGGAGAACACGGGCATAGCGGTGGAGGAGACTATCGGGGATGCGGCCTATGGGGATGGCGGGACGCGGCCTATGGGCAGGCCTTTGCCGATGCTGGTCGGACTCTAATAGCCAAGGTGCCGGGTCGCCCTAATAAGGCCTGCTTCCCCAAGGAGGACTTCCAGATCGACTTGGAGGCAGGAACCTGCACCTGCCCAGCCGGTAATGTTACCCACACCCTGCGGACCTTCGGCACCCGGACCAACCGGTTGGGTCGGACCTACCTGGCCCGGAGTTTCCAATTCGACCCGGCGGTCTGCGGCGTATGCCCCCTGCGGTCCCAGTGCGTGGCGGCGCGGTACGGGGCGGGACGCACCGTAGCCCTGCATCCCCAAGAGGCGCTCTTGCAACAAGCCCGGGACTTCCAGCGGAGTGAGGGCTTTGCTGAATACCGTAGGCTGCGCCAGGCGGCCGAGCATCGCCTGGCGCGGCTGGCGCAACTGGGGGTCCGCCAATCTCGCTACTTCGGCCGAGCCAAGACCCGATTCCAACTACTCATGGCGGCCACGGTGGCCAACCTGACCCTGGTGGCTACCAAGATGGGGATGATATCTCCGGCTCCAGGCTCCTCTCACGATAAACCGGACCAGCAAGCCCCAGGGTCGCCCATCGTTACTACCCAATTCATATTGGCCGCAGCCAACTGGGTCACTCTTAGCCTCAGACTTACAGTCCACTGGTTATCCTCCACGCCATCCCGTCACAGCAGGGCTTTTCAGCCGGGTTTCTAGTATTACAACGACGGATTACCAAATATTTCGTCTTCCCCTTCGTATTCGGCTGCCAGCGGGCTATCGCGGTAGGCTCATCGCATCACGTTATTAGGTTCAAATCATTCTCGAAAATCGCCCTGCCAGAGGAACCGTCGTTGTAATACTAGAACTCCGGCCGAAAAGTACCCTGACCTAGGCTGTCCCGATATACTGGGCAAGAGATTTAATAAATGGGTGTGGGAGGTTGAGGATGCTGGGAGTACGGTCGGCGCAACGAGGGCTGCTGGAAGCGGATCACCTGTACCTGGACTATGTGGGCCGGGGCTCCTTCTATGGCTTCCTGGCCTCCCTGCGGGGACAGCTATTTCGAGACGAAGAGTTCGCCGAGCTATATTGCCCAGACAATGGCCGGGATAGCGTGCCCCCAAGTCTGGTGGCCACTGCGCTGTTGTTGCAAGCCTACGACAAAGTCAGCGACGCCGAAGCCAAACAGCGGGCGGATTTTGATATCCGGTGGAAGGTGGCGTTGGGGATTGAGGTGGAGGACCGGCCCTTTGCCAAGAGCACGCTGCAGCTGTTTCGAGCCCAGCTGATCCTCCACGACCGGGTGCGGGCCGTCTTTCAGCGCAGCCTCCAATTCGCCCGGCAGACCGGATACCTGAAAGGACGCCGGATGAAGGTGGCGGTAGACACCACCTACATTCTGGGCCGAGGGGCGGTCAAGGACACCTACAACTTGCTGGCCGACGGCATAGTCCAGGTAGTGCGGGCGCTTTCGGACCTGGATGGGACGCGGCCCGAGGAATGGGCCTTGAGACACGGTCTGGAACTCTACTTTGGCTCCAGTGTGAAGGGAGAGGCAGAGATTGACTGGGACAACCAGAAAGAGCGGCAAGCCTTACTGCAGAAGATAGTAGCCGATGCCGACCTGGTGTTGGAGCTGGCCCGTCAGGTCCAGGGTCAGTTCCCCGAGGAGAGCCCCCAGCGCCAGGGTATAGTGGAAGCGGCGGAGTTGCTGGGGCAACTGTTACTGCAGGATGTGGAACGCCAGGAGGATGGCCCAGCCCTGAAGGATGGGGTAAGCCGGGACCGCATCCCTTCGGTACACGACCCGGAGATGCGCCACGGCCGTAAAAGCAGCAGCAAACGCTTCGACGGACATAAGGCTGCGGTGGTGGTGGATACCGATTCCCAACTGGCGACCGCAGTAGACATCCTGCCCGGCAATGCCGGTGACAACACTGGAGTCCTGGAACTGGTGGAGCAGAGTGAGGAGAACACGGGCATAGCGGTGGAGGAGACTATCGGGGATGCGGCCTATGGGGAGGACGCGGCCTATGGGGATGGCGGGACGCGGCAGGCCTTTGCCGATGCTGGTCGGACTCTAATAGCCAAGGTGCCGGGTCGCCCTAATAAGGCCTGCTTCCCCAAGGAGGACTTCCAGATCGACTTGGAGGCAGGAACCTGCACCTGCCCAGCCGGTAATGTTACCCACACCCTGCGGACCTTCGGCACCCGGACCAACCGGTTGGGTCGGACCTACCTGGCCCGGAGTTTCCAATTCGACCCGGCGGTCTGCGGCGTATGCCCCCTGCGGTCCCAGTGCGTGGCGGCGCGGTACGGGGCGGGACGCACCGTAGCCCTGCATCCCCAAGAGGCGCTCTTGCAACAAGCCCGGGACTTCCAGCGGAGTGAGGGCTTTGCTGAATACCGTAGGCCGCGCCAGGCGGCCGAGCATCGCCTGGCGCGGCTGGCGCAACTGGGGGTCCGCCAATCTCGCTACTTCGGCCGAGCCAAGACCCGATTCCAACTACTCATGGCGGCCACGGTGGCCAACCTGACCCTGGTGGCTACCAAGATGGGGATGATATCTCCGGCTCCAGGCTCCTCTCACGATAAACCGGACCAGCAAGCCCCAGGGTCGCCCATCGTTACTACCCAATTCATATTGGCCGCAGCCAACTGGGTCACTCTTAGCCTCAGACTTACAGTCCACTGGTTATCCTCCACGCCATCCCGTCACAGCAGGGCTTTTCAGCCGGGTTTCTAGGCGGCAAGCCCATCCCTCGCCAGCGCCCCCAAACATCCCCGGGGGCGCTGGTTTTTATTTACAGTCCTGTGAACCTGATTTGCGAAACTCAGGTGTGGGTCACTACAAGATTAATGGCTGTGCTGGGCCAGTTCTATCAATACTCCTCGCGCCGCTGAGGCGTTCAAGAACCCGATGTCTCCGCCCATCAGCCCGGTCCTAGGCACCTTATCCAGCATATCAATGCCCAACTCGTCCAGGGTTTTCAACTTGTCCGCAATGCCCTCGACCTCAAAACAGACGTGATGCAGCCCTTCGCCTTTCTCGCTGACGTGAATCGAGATTGCGCTTTGAGGGCCGGTACCTTCCAGCAACTCAAGGTTGGTAGTGCCAACCGGAATGAAGCAACCACGCACCCTAATATCCTCTCGGACTATGATAGAGCCCGCCTTCAAGCCAAATAAACTCTGATAGAAGTCGATACTAGCCTCCAAGTCCGCCACTGCAATCCCGATATGGTGCACCAAGTCAGTGGGCGCCGGGGGGGTTCCGGGAATGGTCATATCGATACCTCCCATGTTTTCGGATGCGACATCTTAACATGGTTTGCTTATTTATCCGTTGCGCCAAGGGCGACAACCGCAACCAGGGCAATCGCGTCTAATATTTCGTATTTGGAGTAAATCGTGCTTTGAACATGGCGTGTAGTGCGTCTTTCCGCCGAAAGCCGGAACCCAGAAACCTATATTTCTGCAACGCCCACCTTTATTCTGGAAGGCGCACGTGGATTCCGGCCTTCGAGTTTGTGAATGTATAGCCAGGAAACCACCCAGGTGACCGATTTGCCTGAGTGTCGGCGTCATTTGTCTCTAAATAGGATTAATTCACAAACTCCTTCGCCGGAAAGACGAATAGGACTATGCGAGCAGCATTCCTCAACACGGCTGGTATCTGCTCCTAGGTTAAGATGCGATTGCCCGTCCCGTAGCCCGGCAGTTAGGTGCGGCCTCACTGGTACGGGTGTAAAATCGAGTGAACTCGGCGCACGATTACGCCTGGGCAATTGTAACCTCCGCACCAGGGCGACTCGACACAAGCGGAACACGCGCAATTCATTTGGAAAAAGTCGAAATGTTTTTCGATTAGGCCTTTTCGATAGGCATCAACACGAATCCCTATGGAGGTTCCAATGAAGTTTCTTGCCATCACCCTGATCCCCTACGCTCCGGACCCCGTCACCGGAATCTTGGCCTCCACCACCGAACGCCTACGCGCGGTGGTGGACAAGGCAATACTCGCCGAGGAACTGGGTTTTGATGGCTACGGCGTGGGGGAGCGGCACGAGCGCCCTTTTCTATCTTCGTCTCCGCCGGTGGTCCTGAGCCACATCGCTGCCGTGACTTCGACCATCAGGTTATTCACCACTGTGACCACTTTGAGCCTGCTGGACCCGGTGCGAGCGTTCGAAGATTATTCGACACTAGATCACCTAAGCGGCGGCCGGTTGGAGATCATGATCGGCAAGGGCAACGGGGCGGCCCAAGCCCAGTTGTTCCATGTTACCGGCGAGGACCAATGGGAGCGCAACCGCGAGAGCTATGAGTTGTTCCGTCGGCTGTGGCGGGAAGACAAAGTAACTTGGTCAGGGCAGTACCGTCCGTCGCTGGACGAAGCCGAGACCTGGCCGCGCCCTCTGCAACAGCCGGTCCGCGTCTGGCATGGCAGCGCCACCAGCGAGGCGTCGGTGGAGTTGGCCGCCAAGTGGGGTGATCCGCTGTTTTCGGCGAATGTCACCAATCCCATCGAGCCGTACGCCGCACTGGTCAAGTACTATCGAGAACGGTGGGAGTTCCACGGTCGCGATCCGGCGGATGCGTTGGTTGGGGCTGGCTCCGCTGGCTACTACAGCGCCAAAGCATCGCAGGACGCCGTTGCGACCTACAGGCCCATCTTCGAGGCGCGGCAAGAGGCGTTTCGCAGGCAGGGGATACCCCTGGTTTTCCAATCGTTGGAGGATGCGATAGAACGCAGTTCAGCCTTGATCGGGAGCCCGCAGCAGATAATCGAGAAGGTGCATCGGTATCACGAGCAGTTGGGGCACGAGGTGCTTAACCTGAACGCCGATGGGGCTGGCTTGACCGCCGCAGATCACCGGGCGACGTTGGAACTGTTCCAGAGTGATATTGCGCCGGTGCTACGCCGGGACATTCCGAGTCGCCCTTTCCCACCGGCCATTACTGGGTGACCGAGGTCGTCTGGCGCGAGGGTAGGCGTTTACAACCCTAAAAAATAAACATCCCCTGTTCCCCGACCTTTTATGAGGGAGAACAGGGGATGTACTTTAAAAATCCGATGCGGCCTGGATTTGGTCCTAATCAGCCAGTTTCATGGAACCAAGAACCGATTTGAGTTCTTCCTCAGACCCGAATAGGGTGCTCAACTCCGCCCGAGCAGCCTCTTCCGTCTGAAGAACCGACGACACAGCTTCGAAATCCTCCGTGCCCATAACCGTGGTGATCTCCAGCCGGATACCGTTGTTATCAAAGAAATAGATCGACCACCGGACGCCCAGATCGAGAGGGCCCACAAAGGGGAGTCCCTTTTCCTTGAAGTGGTCCTGGAACCGTTGGAATGTCGCGCGATCTCCGTGGAAAGCTACGTGCTGCATTCCACCTGGGGCGTCTCGGTCGCTCATTGCTAGGCCTTTAGGGTACTCGAAGAATGCAACCAGCCCATCATTCCCCATGTCGAAGAAATAATGGCGTATATTGCCGTAAGGGGGATTGCCTGTCGCTGCATCGTGCCCCTCTGGTGTGCGCATGGCGTGCACCAACGTCATTCCGAGCATTTCGGTATAAAATCGAACCGTCTCGGCCATGTCGTCGGTGACCAGCGCCAGGTGGTCCACCGCTTGAAGGGACAGTCCCTGAGGAATACCAGAGGATTTCGTTTCGACCTGCGTTTGTGCCATCGTTCCCATTCCTACTAACCTGCTGTGATGATAGTTTCCTAGCCTGTTTCCGGTGCCAAGTCGGGCGCACCCCCCCCCATTTTCCCCATTGGATTAGCCTCTCCGGTCAAGGGAAACCGATTTGGACAGAGTGAAAATACACCGGCTCCCTGATTCCCCACAATCCCCTGCGATATCCTGGGAAGATTACCGCGTACACAGAGTTCTATTTTGGCCTGAGATTGCATCTCTCTACAAGTTCAGTAACTACAAATTCAGGGAGTGTTCCTCGTAGTCTTTGAGCTTGTTGTAGACCTGAAGACGGTGTCGGTAAGATTCCAAGACGATGATTAGACCTTCGGAGTCGACGTTCACCGCCACAGGCCGATGGAACCGCCACTCGGGCTCCAGATCGGCCCGGCGTCGAGCTTTCATTATGTCGGGGTTGGCTTCAATGTACGTCTGCGTCCAGGGAGAGGGATCTTGGGCGTCTCCAACCAAGGCTGTTATGTATTTACCGGTCGCATCGTAAATCTGGACCCGGTGGTTGCCCCAGTCGGTGACGTACACATCCCCGTCCTGGTCCACTGCCACACCGGAGGGGCCTTTGAGGTCGCCCACTCCGTTGCCGGAGCCTTCGAATTTCTCCATCAACTCTCCGATAGGGGAGAATTTTTGCACCCGGTTGTTACCCCAGTCCGCAACATAAATGTAGTCCTCACGGTCGATGCAAATGCCCCACGGGTTCTCCAGTTCGCCATCGCTGCTGCCTTGCCGCCCGAAACTGGATTGGAACTCGCCGATGTTGCTGAAATTTTGTACCCGGTGATTCAGGCTGTCGACAACCCATATTTTATCGAGAGAGTCGAAGGCGATACCCGACGGCCCGTTTAGCTCCCCTTCCTTGTTTCCGGGCCTGCCCCAGTGGTACCGGAACGCACCCTCCGCGTCGAAGATGGATACTCGGTTCAGATATTCGTCCGTAACGAACACCCGGCCATTCTTGTCTAAATCGATGGAGCGTGGCCAGACGAACCGCCCGTCCTCCGCACCGAAGGAGCCGAACTGGCCTTGAAACTCGTGGTCCAAAGTGATCTTACTGATTCGCTGGCCCAGTTGTTCCGCACCGCGATTCAAGACATACATGCGACCGTTATTCCCCAAGACAAAGTCTTGGGGAGTCCAGAACCCCAAGCCCGACTGGCTGTACATGCCAATGCAATAGCTATAGTCGAACACTCGGCCAGCGGCAACAGTGGTTAGCATCGAGGTTCTCCAAAGACAATATGGTGTCGCACCGGACTACACAAAAGCCATTTGCTCAAATTTGCCGCCGACGATGTCCACCGGGTCCAGCCCCAGCCACCGGTCAACCAGAGTGGAGTAGAAACCGCGGAAGTCATAGTTTGGAGCCAAGTCTCCTTGGGATAGGTCCTCCGGTTTCAAAGAGGGATAGGTTCCGTACATGCCGCCGTTAATCCGGTCGCCGATGACGAATGCTACTCCGGCCGCTCCGTGGTCCGTGCCGGTGCCGTTGTCCCGGACCCGGCGTCCGAACTCGCTATATAGCATCATTACTACTTCTTCACCGGAGTCATGCTCATGCAGGTCGGCGAAAAAGTCGCTGATGGCCCTGGATATGTCCATCCAGAGTTTGGTGTGTGAGCCAGGCTGGTTAAAGTGGGTGTCGAAAGGCCCGTAGGAGGTGTAGAACACCTGGGTCCCCATATCGGCCAGGTGCACTTGTGCCACATCCTTTAATGATCTACCGATGGCGTTGTTCTGGTACTCAATGGTGGATGAGTATTTTTGCGGGGCCACTTTTATAATGTCGGCCCCCTTCAATGCGTCCCGCCCAGTCTGTCCCAGGTAATCCATGACCGGACCGGTGCCGATGGCCGGGGCATACATCCGGGCAAAACTGTCCAACAATTGAGCCCGGTCTTGCTCGGATGCTCCGGGTAGTGACGAGAGCACGCCGTAAGAAGCAAGGTGGTTCACAGACGTAACCGGCACACCTCGCATCGTTAATGCCCGCGGCAACCCCTGGCCAAAATTCACGCCCTTCAGAACGTTTTCGCCGGTCGGGTCCAAGTCCCGGATCACCTTGCCGAGCCAGCCGTTGACGCCGATGGACTCCGGTTCGCAAGTATGCCAGATATCCATGGCGCGGAAGTGGGAGCGGGGCGAATTCTCGAATCCGATTCCGTGAATGATTGCCATGTTCCCGTTGTCGTAGATCTCCTTAAATGGCTCGACATCGGACCGGAAGGCCAGATCATCGTCTATAGGAAGCAATTGGTCTTCGGGGATATAAACTTTGGGCCGGTTATCCCAATACAGCGGGTTGGTGTAAGGAACGATGGTATTCAGGTAATCGTTGGCGCCGGTAAGCTCCAAAACTACCAACACGGGGTCTTTTTTGGTTGATGCCATGCTCAATATCCCTCAGGGTTGCTTTTGTGAACCTACCTAGGCAAATTGATAGTCTCTGGAGGCCGCAATCAGGGTCAAAATCTTGACCACTACCCGTTCCGAAGCCCGGACTTCCTCATCGGTGCTCCAGGCCAACTCTCCACCCTTCTCGGCATTAGCTATGAGTTCGGAGTGAGTCGCTTCACTAACTTCCAATGGCCCCACCGCGTCAAGGCAAACAGCCACTAGGGCTTGTGGCGAGAGGTTGCCTTGCTTGCGCACCCGTTCAATAATAGCCCGGACACCGGGCAATGAGGCGTCTCCCAATGTCCTCGCCGCGAAATTAACCCGGCGCAATAAAGTGCCGACATCCAGCCATGCCTGGCCGGTGTGCCAACTCTCCACACTGGGTGGATTGAGCAGTTCCTGACCCTGCCAGCCGCACTCCAAAGCCAGGTTGTTGAAACCCGGCCGGAAGCCATAATAGCCGCCTGCTATACGCACTGTGCCCACGATCAGTTCGGCGGGACTTTTTACTTTAGCAAAACGGGAATTCTTGAAAAATTCCGAGTTGAACAGGACTCTCAAGATCGACCGGATATCACCACCGGACTCGTTGTAGGCAACCACCAACGTTTCAATTGCCTCGGGATCATTCGGAGGCGTGATGCTCCAATTCGGCACCGGAGGCTCGTCGGCGACGAAGAATTTGTAGAGGTGGCGAGCCAGGAACCGAGGTGTAGCCGGCTGTTCCTCAATAATATCCACGATGTCTTCACCATTCAGGTTCCCGGTGTGGCCCAAGAAGGTCTTTTCCCTTTCGTCATGGTCTTCGGCCTTGTACTCGAATTTCCAATAAAAGCGGCCCAAAGGATTACGGGGTATCTTAGGGGCGATGGTCCAGCCGGTGAAAGCCCTGGCCGCTTCTTTAATGTCGTCTTCGGTGTAGTTGCCCACGCCTAGAGAGAAAAGCTCCAACAGTTCCCGGCCCCAGTTTTCGTTGATCGCTCCTTCGTGGTTACCGTGGTTGTCCAACCAGAAGATCATGGCCGGTGACTTGGCCAGCTCTATTAGCAGGTCGCGATATTTCCCTAACCCGTATTGCCGGAACATGGCAATCTGACGAGTGAGTTCCGGGGGATTGTCTACCTTGGAGTTACTGGTGGCGAACAACTGGTGCCAGAAAAGGGACATCTTCTCTTCCAGCGGTCGTTTGGTGTTGATCATGCGGTATACCCACTCGGCCTGGTTTATGGGTGGGCCCGCAGCTCCCTCATAACCCGGGAAGATGCGGTACAGCAATTCATCGTCGATGGCGGGCTGCTCCTCTGGGTGCAGCAGTTCCTCGACTACGGCTTCGTATCCCTTGGCAACTCGCGCGTCCAGGTCTTCCCTGGGGTCGCCGAAACCCGCTCGTCGCATCAAGTGGGCCATGGACGCAATCTCTTCTTGCGCCATGTTCTCTTGTGCGATGTCTTTTTGGTGTAGCAAGCTAAAACCTCTGTTCATCCGGTCCACGGAGGCAGCCCACTGCCACAGCAGAGCAACAAATGGGCCAAAACCGCTAGTTCGTCACATCGTAAGTTTAGCGCTAACAAGTGTCAAGGCGAGGCGAGCGGATGTGTCCGTATGAGCATGGTTTCAGCGAATACAACCTCCGCCAAGGCTGCTAACCAAGGTGATTAATGGTGAGCAGAATGGAATCGCGGCAAGTCGCCTTATTACAGTGACGACGGCAACCATCGCCGCCGCAGTATGGTGGAGTGCGACTCTTCACCAAATAGGTAATAATTTAATGGGTTTGAGGCTAGATTAGTGGAAACTGGCACCGTTGCATGGCCGATTGTTGCATAATTCTGGGACCTTATTAAGGAGCAGTCCACTTTGATTAGAGTCACGAATCTGGCTCATGAGGACACGCCTCTCACGGCAGCTTTATAATTTTTCCATAATGTCCCATTATCGTACTAGAAGTCATTAATGGCCCACATCGATGCCACGCGGAATTTCCACTAGGAGAATGGCGCATGCGAATAGCTGTTATGGGAACAGGGAGTTTGGGCGGTCGATACGGAGGCGCTCTCGCCATGGCTGGTAACGACGTAACTTTCATAGCCAGGTCTCAACTTCAAACTATAAAGACTGAAGGCCTAAAACTGGACGTGGAGGCGCTGGGGAGCATCCTTACGCCTGAAAGTAGAGCTAAGCTGCCAGCGGATAGCATTACCCTCCAGGTGCAGGTGACGGATAAGCCTGCGGAAGTGGGACCCGTGGACCTACTGCTCTTTTGCGTTAAAACCTATGACCTAGATACAGCCGCCGAACAGGCACGTCCTTTGGTCGGACCCCACACGACAGTGTTGCCGGTCCAGAATGGCATTCGAATTGAAGAAAAGCTCGGATCGGACTTCGGGGAACACGCCGTAATCGGCGGGGCGCAGTACCCTGATAGAATTGAGTTCGGAGAGATAAAGGGAGGCGATAGCCAACGCACCAATCAGATTCTCGGCGTATCCCTAAGCGCGGGTATCACCACTGAACTGACAGATAACATACAAACGAAGATGTGGGAGAAGTTCATAGGGGCCTGCGCAGTAAGCGGCATCCTCGCCACCATACGACTTCCTATGGGGCCAGCTCTGAGCTGTCCAGAGACGAAGGAGCTATTCAAAGGCGTCATGGAAGAGGCCTATTCCATCGCTCAAGCCATGGGCGTTGCGGTGTCGGCGGATATTGTGGGCACATTGTTGGCGTATATGGAAGGCATCCCGCCAAATATGAAGCCTTCTCAACTCTTTGACATAGAAACTGGGCGCCGCCTGGAGCTGGAAGATATAATGGCGCAGTGGTCCGCCTTGGTGAAGAATTCGGAATTCCCACTCCTTTGAATTTTGCCGTCTACGCTGCTCTCAAGCCCTATGTAAACGGCGCACCTACTTTACCGGAGTAACGGGAGATGCTGAGAGCGTAGTACATCCGCGTTAGGCTATTTAGGGCACCGTTCATGAGTAACGTCGTAACGAACTATTACAACGACAACGTCCAGAAAGAATGGGAGCGTCTTACTCTCCCGTTAGGCGCGATAGAGTTCGCCAGCACGCTCCGGTTGACTGGACTTTACTTTCCCCTGATTGGTAACGTGACCGAGGTAGACTGCGGACCAAGCTAAAATAAAGGTACACCATATGCAATATTGGCCAAAATAAACTTGATCAGGTCAACATTTTGACGTTCCACAAATTCCGGAGCGACAAGTCAGGAGTTGGGCGTAATCCCTGGCCGATTGACCGTCAACAAGTGTCTGGGGTATGCTGCCCCGGGCGGCTCGCCGAGGATACGTCGGTTTAATTCGTGATCAATGCAACGTTCAATTTGAACGTTCAATTTGGAGGAGTTAACATATGTCGATTTTAGTTTTGCTGGAACTGAACGCTAAACCCGAAAGTGCCAAGGAATTAACGAACTGGTTGCGAAATGATCTCCATCACACTCGTGGCTTTGATGGCTGTAACGGAATCACTATCCACACTAACCAGAACGACACCAACAATTTTGTGTTTGCAGAAAACTGGGACTCCCTTCCCCAGTATGAGAAGTACCTTGCTTTTCGTACCGAGCGTGGAGATATAGCGAAGTTGGTGGGATGGCTCGTAGGAGAGCCCAGTATTCGATACTTTGATAACGCTGGCGTGTAGCTTCCCTAAACTTGGCTTAGAACCTGGGGTAAAGGCAGGAATTGCAGGTCGTTGTAAACACTCGCCGGACCCGGATAGTTCAAACTAACGAGTCTGGCGAGTGTTTCTATCTCCGCCGCGCCGTTGGAACTGGCCCAACTCCCCATGCCTGTCCTAGCCCAAGTACCATCGTCAAACGCATGGGGCCACATGATTGACGTCAGTGCGAGGCTGCACTCTCCAGAGGCGAAACGATCAGAAGCTTTGGCTAGACCGGTACGGGATTCAACTTGGCCTCTTCTTCCCGCAGCGCAGGCATCACTTCCTTGGCGAAGAGTTCCATGGACCGGAGTACCTTCTCGTGGCTCAGACCTGCGATACGCATCTGGCACATGAAGCTGGTGGCTCCGGCTTCATGCATGTACTTCTTGTAAAGCTCGATGACTCGGTCCGGGCTGCCGAAGCAGGTTCCCCGCTCCCAAACATCGTCGGCGGTCACTTTGGACAGGACACTGGGGTCCAACGGGTAGTTCTCGTATCCCGAAGGTGGCGTGGGCCGGCCTGGCGCACCCGGCAGAAGGGTGGCCATAGCTCCGGGTCGTGGCCATACTCCCGCATCTTTGTCTTGTATACCTCATAACCTGCGGCTACCGTGTCCAGGTCGCTAAATTGCGGCGACCGCATCAGAGAAGCCCCGTGTTGCGCCGTGATCTCGTAGCTTCTTGGGCTGATGCTGGCGATGTAGAAAGGAGGATGGGGTTTTTGAATGGGCTTGGGGAAAATCTCGATTGGTTCCTCAATCTTGTAAAACTCCCCGTCGTAGGCGAATTTCTCCCCGCTCAATGCCCGTGTCAGGATTTCCATGCCTTCCCGGAATATGTCGGACGAGCGTTCTTGGGGAACGCCGAAGCCGTGGAACTCGGGCGGTTGGTAGCCTCTCCCCAGGCCCAGCAGCAACCTCCCGTCGCTGAGCACGTCCACCAAGGCTGCGTCTTCCGCCAGCCTCAACGGGTGTTGGAATGGGAGCACCATAATGGCGGTACCAATTTTCATGCGGTGAGTGCGTTGCGATACCGCAGCGGCGAAGGTCATAGGGTTGCCAAGCATTCCGTAAACCGCAAAGTGGTGTTCGGGTAGCCAGACAGAGTCGTAACCCAATTCCTCACCGTACTCGATCTCTTTCAGCACCTCCTTGAACAATTGGTCTTGGGGGATATCGCCAAAGTCGCTAAACAAATAGAAAAGACCAAACTTCATGTCGTTCCCTCCTCGTTAACCAACTGATGCCAATTACTGTACGGTGGCGTTCGCAGGGCGGAAAGATGCAGCTTAACCATAGAAAGTGATGCAATTGCATCATCTGCCAAAACACAAACCCGACAATTGCCAGAAACCCCAGTATTAAGGGCCGGGGCCGCACCCGATGGACCGGGATTTCCGCATAGGACCGGGCCTTTAAGGCCATGACCCCTGAGGACTGTTATAGTAACGCCACCGATTTGCGCTTCCGTTAATAATCATCGTCACTTTGGTTTTGGCGCATCGGGTTCAGATACGTATCTACTATCACTTCAGGGAGAATCACTAACGTGGACCAACAGATCGGGTTTTGCACTGCTGAGGATGGTGTGCGTATCTGCTACGCCACCGTTGGTGAAGGTCCTCCGCTGGTCAAAGCCCCCAACTGGCTGACCCACCTGGAATTCGAGTGGCAAAGCCCGGTGTGGAGCCACTGGTGGGATGAGTTGGCCCAAAATCATTTCCTCGTCAGGTTCGACCAACGAGGTTCGGGTCTCTCGGACCGGGAAGTGGATGAGATTTCCTTTGACTCCTGTGTCGGCGATTTGGAGGCGGTTGTTAACACGCTGGACCTGGAAGAGTTCGCGCTGTTGGGAATATCCCAAGGAGGGGCGGCCGCAAGCTAATTCTATATGGGGCCTACGCCTGAAGCGAGGAGGGTTATCGCGGGAAGAATTCGAGGCCGGTCAAACCCTGGTCAGGCACGGTTGGGGCCGGGACGACCCAGCCTATCGCCAGATTTTCACATCCAGGTTCATGCCAGAAGCCACCGCCGAACAAGCGGATTGGTTCAATGAGCTACAGAGGGTTTCAACCTCACCGGAAAACGCAAGCAGAATCCAGAACATGAACTCAAGTGTCGATGTTCTGGACCGCCTACCATTAGTAAGAGTGCCGACTCTGGTACTCCATGCCCTTCATGATCGCCAGCTGCCCTTTGAGCAGGGCCGGCAGTTGGGGGCTCTGATAGCCAACGCGCGCATGGTGCCGTTGGATAGCCGTAACCACTTGCTGCTGGAGAGTGAGCCGGCATGGCAGACATGTTTGGCCTAGGTGTGAACCCGACCGGCAATGGACCCTCGGGCGCAGCGGTAAAATCCGATGACCCTCCTGACAGGCTAACCCCCAGAGAGGTCCAGGTAATTCGTTTGCTGGCCAGTGGCAAGAGTAATCAGGAAATTGCTGAAGACCTGGTAATCAGCTTCAACACCGTGACAAATCACGTGAAGAATATTTTAGCCAAACCCGGCTGCGCAAATCGTACCGAAGCCGCAGCCTACGCCATCCACCACGGCCTCAACTAACAACCTTTCGCCCCTGCTGCGCCTGATTGCACTCCCCTGCCCCTCTTTCAACTAGCCATTTATTCTAGTCAATCCTAGTCATAGCTAGTTCAATCTGGCTATCGGACGCCAGGATTCGGAAGATTTTTGCCCTCAGAAAACCACTAATCATGGAGATGTGCGCGGCTTCCGTCACCCCTAGACTCTTGTGCAGCAGTCAACACATGCCGACAAGAACTTCTAAAGGGGTGTTAGGAATGGAAGCTTCAACAACCATAAGCCGCAGCGGAATAATCGGTTTTCCAAATATTCGGCTAAGCCGTCCGTTGCTATCCGCTTCTACGGGAGTGCTATTCGTATACTTGTTCGCGGGGCTACCCGTGCAGATCGGCGTGCTGACTCAACTGGGACTAACGGGGATAGACGCCAGCAACTGGTTTTTCATCACCTGGCTGACTACGGGCCTGTTTTCGATCATCGTCGCTCTTACGACTCGGGTGCCACTTTCAATAAACCTGTCAATTCCGGCATTAATATTCTTGGCTGGCGCGGCTGGGGGATACACACTTCCGGAAATATTGGTGGCGAATCTGGCGGTCGGGATTACAGCGCTTCTTATTTCCGGCTTCCGTCTCACTGATTCATTCACCCGCATTGTACCCGGTCCTGTTGCCATGGCCGTTTTCGCTGGGAGCATTCTGTCGTTTATGACTAAAACCGCCCAACTGGCTGCAACGGATTTGGTGGTGGCAGGCCCAGTGATAGCCGGGTTTATTGTTGGCCTGGCAGCCACCCGCAATCACTTGGTGGCTGTTGCCGCTGCTGCCTCCGCGGGATTTCTTGGACTGATGGCAACCACCGGACTTCCCGAGGTCGGCAATTCTATGGCGCTGCCAGTTTTGGCCATGCCAGTAATCGATTTTCATATTTCAGCCATAGTTTCTTTGGGAATTCCGCTTTTGGTGCTGACTGTCGGGGTGGGCAACATTCAAGGGCTTGCGATGGCTCGTTCCGAGGGATTTAGCCCCAAAGGACATCTTTTCGGCTTGGCAGCGGCGACCGCTTCGGTGATCAACGCCCTAGGCGGCGGCCACCCTGCTGCGATCGGTAGCTCCGGTGTTGTTTTTGCGGTGGGTCCCTCCGCCGGGCCACGGGAGCATCGTTATTGGGCGATAGTTCTGTCGGCCCTTCCGGTGGTGGTGATAGCCTTGGCAGCTGTCCCAGTGATCGCCATCGTGCAGCAGTTGCCGGTTCCCTACACACTGGCGGTGGGAGCTCTGGCCCTCCTCTCCCCGTTTCATCGCGTGGTCCAGAAGGCCTGGGATGGGCCGATGCGGTTGGCAGCGATATCCGCCTTCGTCGTGGCAACCCTGCCGTTCCAGTTCTCGGGAATGCCTATGGCTTTCTGGGCAATGGTAGTAGGCGTCGCTGTAGTTGCGGTGACTGAATCCGCCAAATTAATACGGCATCATAGGACAGTAGCGTCAACAAAACCGGCCGTAGGCCTTGCTTAGCCCCGTGATTTGCTGCGGACTATCAAGATTTATCCCAAACTTGTTTGAGTTTATCCGCGGAAAAAAGCACGGAACTAATAAGCTATTACAATAAGCTATTACAATAAACGGAGACATCGCACGACAATCGACCAAGATAGGCACACCCAAGTTTGATTCCCTCGCAAAAAGGCCTGTTTGAGATGAACCCTGGCGTGCGAAGGGGCCTGGAAGGGAGGAGGCCACGGGATGCCGGCTGCTGGCCTCACCGCACCATCTGCCGCGCTCAGGACAAGCGTGATCCCGTTGCGGTACCCCTTCCGTGGCTCAGGGCACCCGGTGGAAGCTGTGGAGCGGCGCCCTCATGCGGCCGTGACCGCAGGTACCGTCCCGACCGCCCGCTGAGCCGTGTTCTCCATCTCCACCAGGCGTGCATGGACCATCCGCTTGAAGTTGCACGCCAACGCCTTCAGGTAGACGGCAAGCCGCACCCGACGGCCCCCTCGCACCCGCAAGCGCCCAAGCCCGTGGGCGCGCTTCAGCTCGGAGTTCGTTCCCTCGATCCCGGCCCTTATGGCATACCGCTTGCGCCACTCCTCGGTGGCCTCGGCCCTCCGGCGCCGCTCGATGTTCACCTTCACCAGGTCCGCCTTGAGGACGTAGGCCCCCGCACGCCGGTCCAGCTTCACTGGGCAACGGGACCGCAAGGGGCAGGGCTCGCATGTTGTCCTGGCAAAGTGGACCTCTACCCGCTCCGGCGCATCCTCCAACTCGTGCTCCTCGATGGACGGGTGGCCGGCGGGGCACACCGTGGCCTGCTCCCCTGTGACGTCGATCTGAAAGTCCGCGGCGGTGAGCGGCGGTGGTCCGTCACCCTCTCCTTCGTGCGAGTTCCCCGGCGCCGACCCCGCCACCGGGCTCACCAGTTCCGTTCCCCGGCGCGAGGCTTCGAAGGCATTGCGGCCCGACCCATACGCCGTGTCGGCGAAGAGCTCGTCCGGTCGGACCTTCCGCTCCGCGAGCCCGTCAACGACCGGCACGCTCACGTCGGTGTCGCTCCCACTCGAGGGGGTCACCTCCACGTGGGTGATGAGCTGGGTGGCGTTCTCCTCGTGGCAGGTCTCCGCCACCTGCACCTCGTACCCCTTCCCCTTGTGGCCGCTGTAGGTCACATCCGGGTCGTGGGGCGATTGCAGCGAGTCGGCGGACACCTGCTTCGGGTCCTTCAAGGCCACGGGCACCTTGCATTCCCCAGCATCGTCGTCATCGTCCCTGGGGCGCCCGTCCCGGTGTTTGCCCACATGGCACTGCTCCCGCAGCAGCCGCTCCAGCAGCCGGTACTCCTCCAGCTGGGCAGCAGTCGTGCCATGGAACCGGTCCACCAGCCGGTAGAGGTCCCGGGCACAGACCGAAAGGCGTCGCCGACCCTCCCCCGTGCGGGCGTCCTCGTAGTGGGTCGCCTCGTCTTCTTCCTTCAAATAGCGCCCTAGGAGGCCCTCCGGAACCCCAGGGCGAAGCTCTGGGTGCTCCCAGCGCAAGGCCCGCAGGAACAACCGCATCGTCTCACAGAACAGGCCCAGCCGGGTGAGTGTGGCGATGTTGCTCATGATGTGGGTGGAGTCCAGCCGTTGCTTTCCGGTGCGTATGCCCAGCGCCTGGATGATCCGGTCCGTGGTCTCCTGGAAAGCCAGCCGGCCACCGTCGTGCTGCATCAGGCGAACTCGGAAGTTGTGGAGGGTCTTCTGGGGCAGGTGGGTCTCCTCGATGTCCAGCCGCAGGGCGTGGTGCCAGAGCAGGTTGAACTCTAGTTGTTCCAGAGCTTCATCGTCGGTGAGGTTGAACATCTCTTTGAGGAGGTGGACCCCGAGGACGGTCTGCACCGCCCGGTTGGGACGGCCGTTGTCCACGCAGTACATGGGAGCAAAGCGCTCCTCGTCAATCAGGGGGAGCGCCTCGTTTCGGAAAACCTCGGCCCAACTTCTCTCCAGACGCTTAGCCTTCTTCGGCGTCACCAGGAACTGGGACTGCCAGAGGCTCTCTTGCGGGTCTCGTATTCGGAACATCCTCCCCTCCCTCGGCCAGGCGCTGCCCCAACGCCCTTTCCCCACATTATCCTCCCATTGCCCCCGGAGGACGAGGGGTTTTTACGAGGGAATCAAGGTTGCCAGCGCTCAGCCTCGAGTGGCTGTTGCCGCTAACTGCGATCAACCTATGAATGGAAAGGAAGGAGTTTCAGATGAGATGGATGCCCGTGGTGTCAGGTCGGATTTCCCGGCTGGCCCACGGGGGCGATCGATGAATCACCACAAGCAGTATATTTTTCGAATTAAAAAAAATTATTAAGAGGAGAAACTCATGACTACACCAAATATCACCAACGGGGTCAATGTCGATCAGCTATTCGGGGTCATTGAGGCCGTCAAGGGCACTCCCGCAATTGCTGACTTCAAGTTCCGCATACAGAACAAATGGGTGAACGGTGGTCACAACACCAGCACCATCGGGAATTTCTACGGTGCTTGCGAAACCCAGACCCGGGATGGGTTCGTCGTCGAGAATGCCGAACACCAGATTCTGCTGGGCGAAGACGAATCTCCAAACCCCGTGGAGTTCGTTTTGCACGCTCTAGCTGGCTGTATTACCACCTCCCTGGTTTACCACGCCGCTGCCCGGGGCCACAAGATAACCGAGGTGGAGTCTACCCTGGAAGGCGAGCTGGACTTGCACGGATTCTTGGGTATGGATGAGACTGTCAGGAGCGGATACAAGAACATCAAGGTCAAGGGCGACGTGCCTGCGGAAACGCTAAAAGAATTGGTCGGAATTGCCCAAGCCCGTTCTCCGGTATATGACATCGTCACCCACCCGGTGCCGGTCACTGTTGAGGTCGAGTAATCAGCCGACACTGGCCTTGAGGATATCCATACACGGTTGCTCGGGATCGTAAGAGATCTGAGCCATTATCGAGGTATAATTTGTTTGAAATACCTACGGCTGTCCCCAAGTGGGATGTGTTCTGGAGTCTTCGGGAATAGGCGCCCACCGAGCCTAGGCCAGACCCATTCTACTTGGTTCTGAGCGGCATGCACCTGGCGGGTGACAACGGGCCAGTCTGTTGAGACTAGTGCAGCCACTGCCATAGGCAAAGTGTCGCTTAGGTCTAGAAACCGGAGTGTATCTTCCTGCAATAGAAAATGCAGTGATCAACGGTTTTGGGGTCGGTGAAGTACATTAGACCACTCAGCTTCTGTGAGTCTTGGTCCTCGATAAGTGCCATGCCCACTCCTTGCAGAATACCGAGAAGTTCGCTTTCTTGGTAAAGACGAAAGCTCCGGTCGACTCCGTAATCTTTATCGAATACAGTGGTTGTATCGCTGCCGCACTTGAACATGAGTTGCAAAACGCCGCCCGGACCTAGCACTCTGGAAAAATTTGGCAATACCACGCTTCGGACCACCTCAGGCTCAATGTGCTGGATGACCGCATTGCACGCCACGAAGTCGAAGGATTCATCGTTGAAGGGCAAGGGCAGGTTCAAGTCAGCCACGGATA
This sequence comes from Dehalococcoidia bacterium, assembly GCA_963665155.2. Classification (GTDB taxonomy): domain Bacteria; phylum Chloroflexota; class Dehalococcoidia; order Lucifugimonadales; family UBA3495; genus UBA1141. The sequence goes on from CAXXFI010000001.1 coordinate 682,318, forward strand.
CTCGGTCCGAAATTTCGGGGTGAAGGTCACGGGCTGCTTGAATATTCTCCTCCACCGAGTCAACGCCCACCACATCGTAGCCTTGGGACCAAGCATGGAAAACATCCCGGGCGCCTGCTCCGCATCCAGCATCAAGGCCTCGGGTTCCCGGAGCCAGTAGCATCAACTGGTCCCACAGGTTCCAATCATGTTTCAAATTGTCATGCGAACTTTTGATGTAGACGGATTGGAGGAATTGGTCGGCTACTCGAGCATATTCCTGTGCGTGATTGCGATAGAAATCGGTGGAATAATCAATTTGAGTCACGAGAACTCCTGGCTATAAAATTTGGCGGAAAACCGGTGACCGTTATAGCAACCGCCCCAGGGCGACAAGGAACCCTCGCACGTCCTCGAGGGATATGACTCCTATCGTGCCGAGCCGGAAAGTAGTCTCGCTTAGATGCCCCTGGGACTTGTAAATCAGGTACTCTTGCTCTTTTAGCGGCTTGTGTAAGTCGGCGTAAGAAAGTCCCTGGGGCAATGTCACTGTGGTCATGGTGTTGGAAAGATGTTCCCGAGGCACCAAGAACGAGAGTTCCAGGTCGGACAGGCCGTCTCGAAGCGCATTGGCGATTTCTTGGTAGTCGGCAATACGCGCCGAAACTCCTTCCTCAAGCAGTTCCTTTAATGCCTCCCGCAGGGCATACATAGTTTGGACCGGCGGCGTGAAGGGCGTTTCGCCGTTTTCCTCCCGGTTTAAAGTGCTCACCAAGTCGGTCGAGTAGGCGACGGGCCGACGTTTGGAAATGGCTTCGCGAAACGCATCGGAAACCACAACGAAGCCAATACCTGGGACTCCCCGTAGGCACTTGTTCGCCGAACCGATGATCAAGTCGACTCCCCATTTGGGAAGGTCCAATTCCTCTCCGGCGATGCTGCTAACCGCATCGACCATCACCCACTTTCCGTGGCCTTTAGCTATCTCCGACACAGCTTGGAGTGGGTTGAGGACGCCGGTGGTGGTCTCATGGTGGATTAAATAAACCGCACCGTGGGATGTCGAAGAAATGAGTTGATCGGCCCGTTCCAAGGCAATCGGGGCCGTCCAATCGAACTTTTCGAGGGTATGGGGAATTTGAAAGACTTCGGCAACCTGGGCTGCCCGTTCTCCGTAAACGCCATTGGCCAGGATCAGCACCCCGTTGCTCACATCCGCCAAAGAGGTGATCGAAGCCTCAATCCCGGTGGTCCCGGAACCGCTCAATACGGCGCAGGCATAGCCTTGAGGTACACCGCAAACGTCCAGCAACATCGACCTGGACTCTTGGAGCAAATCAGTAAATTCGCTTTCCCGGTGGCCTATATCGGGATTGGTGAGAGCGTTGCGTACGCGCTCAGTAATGTTGGCCGGACCCGGCGAGAATATTATCATCTGACTTAGCTCCCCGATTACTCAGCCCTAAGATTGCCCGGCTCTAAGATTGCCCAACTCTAAGGTTGGATATTGGCTTTGAACCGGTCTCTGATTTCCGTGGGTGTGTGTGAAACCCTGGGAATTCCCTCGACCGGTGCGATGCCCACTTTTGCCATTATTAGATGGGGGCCAGGGACGGTCTCGTTGTCCCGTAGCGCTCCTTCCAACCCTTCAATGTCGTCTACACGGACAACGTGGGCGTAGCCGCAACTTCTCCCGATCTCCGCCAAGTCGACTTTTGAGCTGATGGATGGTTGTGCGCCAGTGGACTCGTAGGCTTCATTATCGAGAATAAAGTGGGCCAGATTGGTGGGGCGCTCGCTAGCGATCAACGGTAGTGCGCCAAGACTCATTAATGCGCTGCCGTCGCCTTCTATTACAAATACCCTTTTGTCCGGTGACTGGAGGGCCAGCCCCAGTCCGAAGGAAGAAAGCAAACCCATGGACCCAATCATGTAAAAGTTGGCTGATCTATCGTCTGTTACGAATACCTCACGGGAGATCATCCCGGTGGTACTCAAAACCAAATCGCTGTCTTGCACACTTTTCAGGATCGTCTGAATTGCTACGTAACGGTCGATCATCCTATCATCCCGGAGCGCACCAGCAATGCGCCCGGCACCGAATCTTGTTTTATCTTAGCAAGCAGGCGGTCTAGGTCCGCCTCCAGCGTTTCCGTTTCCATGATCTCGTAGGGAACTTCCAGGAGGCTGAAAATCTCCGGAGTTTTGACGCCCATTATCCAATGCTCGGGAGCATCGTTGGGCGGGCCTCCATACCCGCGCCAGCCCACAATAAGGAGCGCAGGAATCTTGTACATCAAGCTGAAGGACGTTAGAGGATTGACGATATTACCGACACCCGAGTTCTGCATTATCACGCCGCCCAAGCCGCCAGAGAAAAAGGCGGCGCTGGCCACGCCGAGGGCTATATCCTCACGCACAGCAGGGACGTAGCGTATCTCGGTATCATTCACCATGTAGTTGTAGGCTGCTCCAAAAGTGGAGTCAGGCACACCCGAGAAAAAGTTGAGTCCGCGGGCTTTAAGAATGCCCCAAAACGTTTCAGAATCCATAGCCAATCCCTTACCGCCGTGACCCGGATGGGATCGCGGGTTCGCTGGCTGTTCCGTTGAGCAGCCGTCTGGATTCGCTCCGCTCCCGGTCTTTCTTGGTGATGCGGTCAAAGCCGACGGTAGCGAAAACGTCGGAAACCGGCGCGCATATGTCGTTTGCGCTCAGGCTGCTGCCGCCAGCGAGAATCGTGCTGGCGACTTCGGTCATGGCCTTGTATGCGGCGCGGAGCATATGGTTGGCGTGAATGATCAAATTGAACCCATTCGCCACGAGTTCAGCATCGCTGAGGGTGTTGTAGGTCGTCGGGACGCTGACCAGGATGGGCCGCCGTCCTAGGCGGGCACACAAGCCTTTGTAGGCGTCGGCGAATTCCAGAATCTCCTTGGGGTCTTTCTTATTGGAGTGGATCATTATGCCGTCGGTCCCAGCTACTATGTACTGTTCCGCACGGTTCAAAGCATCAGCTACGCCGGCCCCTGAGATCAAGCTCTCCAGCCGGGAAATGACCATAAAGTCTTCGGAAAGGGCGACCTCTTTCCCAGCTTGTATCTTTTCGGCGAAGAAGGCCGGGTCTTCGAGGTCTTGGTTGGCGGAGGCGTCCAAACTGTTGCGCTTGGGATATATCTTGTCTTCGATTATTACCGCCGAGACTCCCAGTCGTTCCAAATGTTGAACCAAGTACTCGAACTGGGCCGGCTCGCCACCGGTGTCGCCATCGACGACGATTGGTTTAGACGTAACGTTTAGGATCTCGTCTATTGTGTGGATGCGGGAGTCGCTGCCCACGATGGAGGCGTCGGGCAGTCCCTTGGAAGCCGAATCGGTTAAGCTGCTTTCCCAGATGCCGTCGTATTCCAGCGTTTGACCGTTTTTCTCAACCCGAATTTGCTCCGCAATGATGCCGCTCAACCCGTTGTGAGCTTCCAATATCCGGGCAAACCCCTTACTTTCAATGCTTTTTCTTAGAGCGCTGACACGCTGTGAGGGCGTGACTGGTTTATCAATTATCATAGCTTCTACCTCTTCTCGGACAATGTTTGCGGATACAAGATAGTTATCAGTTGCTTCGCTAGTGACAGACATACCTACGGGTAATATTTGGTCATGCCCCGGAAGGCTTCTCTGCTGTTACCAAACCCAATTGAGTTGGCAATTGGATTGCTTTGGCGTTTTGGAATCCGGCATCTTCAAGCCAGGATGCGACTTCCGCGCCCTCCCGGTCACCGGCCCCCGGATCGAAGACCACCAAGACATACAAGTCTTCTAGGGTGTCCAGCCGCTTGCGCTGGGGGTCGTCTTCGATGTGCATATAGTCTTGTATGACCACCAACCCCCCCGGCTCAAGAATATCGAAAGCGAGCTTAAAAAGACGTCGGCAGTCCTCTTCCGGTTTAATTAAGACCACACCCGAGATCAAGCAGACGTCGTAACCGGTTCCAACTTGGGTATCGAAAAAGCTGCCTTCTACCAGGCTAATTTGGTCCTGCAAATTATCCGCTTCAACAAGGGGTTTGGCGACGACAAGCGGCTCTTTTTGGTCGACCACCACGGCCTTAAGTTGGGGGTTTGATTTACATAACGCTATGCTGTAGCTGGCTGCCCCGCCGCCCAGGTCGATTAAGTTGCGCTTTTCTTTAAGATCCAGGCTTTGAACCAGATAGTGGGCTTGTCCAGAAGTAGCCCGGTTGTGCTGACCGATCATGTAGTCGGTCCAATAAGTATTGGCGTCTACGAATCCCGTTTCGTATGGGAGACGGGTCTTACCTTCTTTGATGACTTCGTCAAGATGGCCCCAGGAAGCCCAAGTGTTCGTGTGGTGCAAAGCGTGATCGCCGACATAGGCCGCTTTACCCTTGACCAGAAACTTTGACGACATGTCTGAGTTATGGAATTTGTCTTCGGTTTTGTCCAATAAATCCAAGACCACACAGCAATCCAGAAACGATTGTGTGTACCTGGGTGACGCTTCGATGCGCTGAGCCATTTCCTCGGAGGTTAGGGAATCGTTTTCCAATAGAGAGAATACGTCCAGTTTTATGGCTGCTCGCAATATTGCCGAGTACCAGAAGTTGCGAGCCAACTCATTTACGCTTTCCGCGCCGAGATCGATAGGTGAGCCTAATTGGTTCATGGAGCCAGTTCCTTGTCACTGATTTTGATTGTGTGTATTTGTATTACTACGTGAAATCGTCAGCGTTATAAGTAATTAGGGCGACTTGGTAGGCAATAAGAGTATTCCGGGACTAAAACAGGCGGGGAATAGACCAGAAGCCGGAACGAAGCTACCCAGGTGGGTTATGGGTAGGAGCGCTAGGGTTCGCAGGGGGTGATTTGCCTCCGGCGTGACCGCGTGATTACGGTCTTGGAAACTATATTCAGGGTTCCGAGGACTGAGTCGCTCCAGGCGAAAACAAGTGACGCAACCCTACGTGAAGGCAAGTTTCTAACGATTCTCATGCCTCCATCTCGAGTTGTTGTCTGGTTTTTCAACATGTGCATCTTTACGCTAGAGACTGGGTGTGACGGTGTAGGAACATTAGCACCTGATTCCGATGCTGTCAAACTTCAACAGAATTAATGCGAGTTCGCTCTGTATTTGCGCTCGATGTGGTGCAATTAATAATGCAATTGGGCCAACATTTTAGCGATAACTGTAATAGAACGACTATATCAGGGGTGATATTGGCGGCCCAATTTCCGCTTCCAGCCGTCCTTGGTATCTCAACTTTCGCCGTCAATCCTGAGGCACTTGGATGTTTACTGGCCGAATTCCCCGTCCGGTCGATTCGTGAACCGCCTAGGCAGGTCGTTAAGCCAATTTTCCCAGTATTAATTCCTGAGTGGCGGACGGGGACTACCGACTGATTTCGAAAGTGTAAGATGAAGTGATTGGGATGTTGGACAGACTGTGTTGGCACACGCCACTATGCAGCCGCGGTGGGTGAGCCATGGTGGGTCAGCCGTGGTCGGAAGTGGCGTCCACGCATCATTCCAACTTAACTCTTGCCCGTTTGGGAAACATTCACTCACAGGGCGCGGTGACGAAAATAGACGGAAGGTGAAGCACAATGCAATACCATATAAACCATGTACACATCAGGTCGGCCGATCCCGATACCGCAGCCGCTTGGTACGAGAAATACTTCAATGCGAAGAAGCTGTGGGCACGAGAAGTTATGCCGGGCACCGTGACTGTTAGCATGGAGGTTGGCGGCCCGGTGCGCCTTAACATCTCGTCTAAACCGGAGGGGTCCTCGGACGAAAGGGGCGTAGCTGAACTTAACCGACTGGGCTTGGAGCATTTCGGCTTTGATGTGACGGACTTGAAGGCTGAACTCGACCGGTTGGTGGCAGGGGGCGTTCGCATCGTCCTGCCGTTCACCCAGGTATCCCCCGAGACAAGCCTCGCCTACATAGAAGGACCTGACGATGTGCTGATCGAGTTAGTTCAGCGATTTTGATCCAACTGCGCGTCACCAAGGACAAGCGATAATCCTTGGCCCCGAGTTTCCGTCGGCGGTTGTCTGCCGAACGGCATGAGAGCCTAGAAACCCGGCTGAAAAGCCCTGCTGTGACGGGATGGCGTGGAGGATAACCAGTGGACTGTAAGTCTGAGGCTAAGAGTGACCCAGTTGGCTGCGGCCAATATGAATTGGGTAGTAACGATGGGCGACCCTGGGGCTTGCTGGTCCGGTTTATCGTGAGAGGAGCCTGGAGCCGGAGATATCATCCCCATCTTGGTAGCCACCAGGGTCAGGTTGGCCACCGTGGCCGCCATGAGTAGTTGGAATCGGGTCTTGGCTCGGCCGAAGTAGCGAGATTGGCGGACCCCCAGTTGCGCCAGCCGCGCCAGGCGATGCTCGGCCGCCTGGCGCAGCCTACGGTATTCAGCAAAGCCCTCACTCCGCTGGAAGTCCCGGGCTTGTTGCAAGAGCGCCTCTTGGGGATGCAGGGCTACGGTGCGTCCCGCCCCGTACCGCGCCGCCACGCACTGGGACCGCAGGGGGCATACGCCGCAGACCGCCGGGTCGAATTGGAAACTCCGGGCCAGGTAGGTCCGACCCAACCGGTTGGTCCGGGTGCCGAAGGTCCGCAGGGTGTGGGTAACATTACCGGCTGGGCAGGTGCAGGTTCCTGCCTCCAAGTCGATCTGGAAGTCCTCCTTGGGGAAGCAGGCCTTATTAGGGCGACCCGGCACCTTGGCTATTAGAGTCCGACCAGCATCGGCAAAGGCCTGCCGCGTCCCGCCATCCCCATAGGCCGCATCCCCGATAGTCTCCTCCACCGCTATGCCCGTGTTCTCCTCACTCTGCTCCACCAGTTCCAGGACTCCAGTGTTGTCACCGGCATTGCCGGGCAGGATGTCTACCGCGGTCACCAGTTGGGAATCGGTATCCACCACCACCGCAGCCTTATGTCCGTCGAAGCGTTTGCTGCTGCTTTTACGGCCGTGGCGCATCTCCGGGTCGTGTACCGAAGGGATGCGGTCCCGGCTTACCCCATCCTTCAGGGCTGGGCCATCCTCCTGGCGTTCCACATCCTGCAGTAACAGTTGCCCCAGCAACTCCGCCGCTTCCACTATACCCTGGCGCTGGGGGCTCTCCTCGGGGAACTGACCCTGGACCTGACGGGCCAGCTCCAACACCAGGTCGGCATCGGCTACTATCTTCTGCAGTAAGGCTTGCCGCTCTTTCTGGTTGTCCCAGTCAATCTCTGCCTCTCCCTTCACACTGGAGCCAAAGTAGAGTTCCAGACCGTGTCTCAAGGCCCATTCCTCGGGCCGCGTCCCATCCAGGTCCGAAAGCGCCCGCACTACCTGGACTATGCCGTCGGCCAGCAAGTTGTAGGTGTCCTTGACCGCCCCTCGGCCCAGAATGTAGGTGGTGTCTACCGCCACCTTCATCCGGCGTCCTTTCAGGTATCCGGTCTGCCGGGCGAATTGGAGGCTGCGCTGAAAGACGGCCCGCACCCGGTCGTGGAGGATCAGCTGGGCTCGAAACAGCTGCAGCGTGCTCTTGGCAAAGGGCCGGTCCTCCACCTCAATCCCCAACGCCACCTTCCACCGGATATCAAAATCCGCCCGCTGTTTGGCTTCGGCGTCGCTGACTTTGTCGTAGGCTTGCAACAACAGCGCAGTGGCCACCAGACTTGGGGGCACGCTATCCCGGCCATTGTCTGGGCAATATAGCTCGGCGAACTCTTCGTCTCGAAATAGCTGTCCCCGCAGGGAGGCCAGGAAGCCATAGAAGGAGCCCCGGCCCACATAGTCCAGGTACAGGTGATCCGCTTCCAGCAGCCCTCGTTGCGCCGACCGTACTCCCAGCATCCTCAACCTCCCACACCCATTTATTAAATCTCTTGCCCAGTATATCGGGACAGCCTAGGTCAGGGTACTTTTCGGCCGGAGTTCTAGGGGTGACCACCGCTCTCTTTTAGTTTCCGCTGCGATTTGGCGGCGTGAAACAGAGCTAACGGGAAGTCTATCGTCGTAGTCATGCGAAACCTACCAAGCATTGGCGGCCCTATGTGACCGGGTTTAGTTCCCGGCTACCCAATCTGCAACCCTCTCCCCGATCATGATGGCCGTCGCATTGGTGTTGGCCCGGGTCACTTGAGGCATTACCGACGAGTCGGCAATCCAGATTCCCGTGACGCCCTTGACCCGGCAATGTTGGTCCACCACCGCCATTGGGTCGGAATCCGGGCCGATCTTACAGGTGCCCGACACATGATGGGATGAGCCGATGGATGTGCGTATCCAATGGTCCAAGGCTTCGTCGCTGGCCAGCATTTCGTCGGTGGGGTCGTAGCGTCCTTTGGACAAACCTTGGTAGGCTTCCGATTCCAAAAGCTTCGAAGCTAGGCGGACGGCGTCCCGCATTCGGCGAATGTCGTTGTCGTTGTGAAAATAGCGGTAGTTAAAAGTTGGTTGCACGGTGGGGTCGGCGGAAGCTAGACGCAACCAGCCCGAGCCGTCCGGCAATTCCAGGGCGCATGCGATGCGGGCGGTTTGGTCCGGCAGCGTCTCTCCGGTCATCACGTTGAAAACCCCCATGCTGTGCAGCATAACATCGTTGGACTGGGAAGGCGGTTCTGAAGTTATTCGAAGGCCGAAACGTAAAGCTCCTGAGTTCGACTCCAGTTTTACGCCTTCTTTGACCCGGAAAGACACCGACGCCATTGGGTGGTTCCACAGGTTCTCGCCCACACCGGGCAGGTCTTTTATCACCTTAATGCCGAACTCTTCCAGTTGGTCTCTGGGCCCCACCCCGGACAACATCAGAATGTGGGGCGACTTGAGCGCACCAGCACTCAGGACCACCGTTTCCGTTTCTAACGTGAAGATTTCGCCACCGCTTTCCGCTTCAACCCCAACAGCCAGGGAGTTCTCAATCAATATTCGGCGAACGAAAACATTGCCCTTAACTGTGAGGTTCAGGCGGTGACGCATGGGGAAAAGGTGGGTGATGGCAGTGCTCATCCTCATGCCGTCCCGGTTATTCATGGGGATGGCTCCGATGCCGGAAGGGTTTGGCCCGTTCATATCGTCGTTGTGCCTGTACCCTGCTTCCAGGCAAGCGGAGTGAAAAGCTGCCTGGATCAATGGCCAAGGGTCTTTTTCCCGCCGCACGATGGGTATGGGACCGTCAGTGCCGTGGAAATCGTCCCGGATGTCCAACTCCCGTTCGGCCTTTCTGTAGTAGGGGAGCACGTTAACGTAGTCCCATTCCTCGTTGCCCCATGAGGCCCAGTTCTCGAAGTCTTCGGGTAACCCCCTTAGGAATACCTGGCCGTTGATCGAACCCGAGCCTCCTATGACTTTGCCTTGAGCAACGTTGGTCTCACCTTGCTCCGGAGAAAGGGTGCCCTGCAGCGACCAAGAGATCGGCGAATCTACCTCTCCACCAGCGGTGGAACTACCATCCGTCACGGCTTGCGGCATGTGCTCCGGGTCGGGAAAGTCGGGGCCCGCTTCCAGCAATAGGACCGAACAGCCAGCATCTTCCGCCAACCGGCTGGCTACCACCGAACCCGCAGACCCTCCGCCGATTACGATGACATCGTATTTCATAGTAGGCTCCTGGCGTTGGAATTTGTTGCTGGTGACTACACCTCCGGGTCCAGCCAGCGGCTGCGCGAGGCGTTAGTAGTCTACCACCGCTATAACGTCTAAATAACGATGGGTACTCGGGACGTTCCACTGGGTCCAAACGGCTATGCCGGTCGGGGAGGTTACCTCGGCCAAGGCTCAGTGCCGGGAAATCGTGCCTTGTTGTGCTATCATTGGGCCGCTCATTAATGCTCTGATAATGCGACACCAATAAGACAAAATAGTGCGGCGCAAATCATCGACGCAAATTACAACGGAGAAGCAGAAATGCCATTCGGGAACAGTGACTGGCTCGCCCTGACCCCTGAAGAAGCGTTGGAGCCGGAAATCCCCATTTGTGACCCTCACCACCACTTTTGGGATTTCCGCACGGAGCGCATTCCCTACCAAAAGTACCTGCTCCACGAGTTGGCCGCCGACATCGGCAGCGGTCATAACGTGCGCTCCACTGTGTTTATAGAGGCTAGGTCCATGTACCGGCCCGACGGTCCAGAGGAGATGCGGCCGGTTGGAGAAGTGGAATTTGTGCAGGGGTTGGCCGCCGCCAGCGCTAGCGGATTGTACGGTCCCGGCCGGGCCGCAGCGGCAATCATCGGTCATGCCAACCTGAACCTGGGCGACGGCGTGAAGCCGGTGCTGGAAGCATTGCAGGCAGCCAGCCCCAACCGTTTTCGCGGTGTCCGCCACTCCGTCGGCTGGGACCCCCACCCGGAAGCGGGATGCGGAAGGAAGGCTGGCCAGCGACGAATACCGTGCTGGGGCGCGGGTTCTGGCCAATATGGGCCTATGCTTGGAGAACTCCCTGTACTTCCCGCAACTCCAAGATTTGGCGGACTTCGCTAACGCTCTGCCTAACTTGACCATCGTCCTGAACCATATAGGCGGGTTGCTGCGGGAAGGCCCCTATGCCAACCGGGACGATGAAGTCTTGCCAGCCTGGCGGCAGGGTTTGGCAACCGTGGCCCAATGTCCCAACGTCATAATGAAGCTGGGTGGCGTCGGGCAACTACGTTTCGGCTTTGACTGGCATACACGGGAAAGACCCATAGGCTCGGAGGAACTGGCCGAATCTTTGGCCCCATTGATGAATTATTGCATTGAACAATTCGGCCCTGAGCGCTGCATGTTCGAGAGCAACTTTCCGGTGGATAAGGTGTCCTACTCCTATATTGTGGCCTACAATGCCTTCAAACGCTTGTCCAAAAACTACTCGGCTACCGAGCGGGCCGCCATTCTCCATGACAACGCCGTGCGGATTTATAACATAAACGTCTAGGTGTCAGTGGCCGAAGGCTTAGTCGAAACGGAATCCGGTAACTGGCGCGTTGGTGGTCCATGAGGGGTCAAAATCCCCCTGTATCCCCCTTTCGTAAAGGGGGATACAGGGGGATTTAGCCCATCGACACAGTCAACTTCAAGATTCAAGATAAAAGTGTAGGTCGGTAAAATAAGCCTAATCACCCATTTAGAGGAGTAAAGCCGATGAACTCATCGGGTAAAGTAGCCATTGTCACTGGCGCCGGGACCGGGGTCGGCAAAAGCGCCGCTTTGGCCTTGCTGGAAGAAGGTTATGTCGTGGCCCTGGCTGGCAGACGCGGAGAACTACTGGAGGAAGTCGTCGCCGAATCCGGCTCGGCAGCTTCGCGAGCCCTGGCGGTGCCAACCGACGTGAGCGACCCCGAGTCGGTCAAAGCCCTTTTCGCCGCAACCAAGGAAAAGTTCGGCCGCCTCGACCTATTGTTTAACAATGCGGGCGTTTTCAGTCCCCGTGTGCTCCTGGAGGACATATCCTACGAAGATTGGAAAGCGGTGGTGGATATCAACCTGACCGGATCGTTCTTATGTACTCAGGCGGCTTTCCGCTTGATGATCAACCAGGATCCTCAGGGCGGACGGATCATCAATAACGGCTCCATCGCAGCTCATACGCCCAGGCCCAATGATGCGCCCTACACGTCCACCAAGCACGCTATCACCGGATTAACCAAGTCCACGTCCCTGGATGGCCGCAAGTACGACATCGCCTGCGGTCAGATTGACATCGGAAACACCGCCACGGATAGTACGGAGGCCATGGCGCGAGGGAGGCTCCAGCCCTATGGGGCCACTGTCCCCGAAGCCAGGTTTGATATATCGCACGTCGCCCAGGCGATTTTGTACATGGCCAGCCTTCCTCTGGACGCCAACGTCCAGTTCATGACGGTAATGGCCACAAAGATGCCATACATTGGCCGTGGGTAATCCGTAATTGCTTCTAATCTCTTAAACAACAAAGAGGTAACGATAATGGAAGTTCAACCGTTTAAAATCTCCATCTCGGATGAAGTTATTGACGACCTGAAGCGTCGCCTGGAAATGACTCGATGGCCCGACGAGATACCAAGCTCGGGGTGGGACTACGGCAGCAACCTTAACTACATAAAAGAGTTGGTGGAGTACTGGCGCACCGGTTTCGACTGGCGGGCCCAAGAGACCCTGCTCAATTCCTTCGGCCACTTCAAGACCGAGGTCGATGGCCTGAACATTCATTTCGTGCATGAGCGTGGCAAGGGCCACAATCCCATGCCCTTGATCATTACTCACGGTTGGCCCAGCACATTCTTCGAGATGTCCAAGATTATTCCACTGCTTGCCGATCCCGGAAGCCGTGGTGGCGACCCCGCCGACTCCTTCGACGTAGTCGCTCCGTCTCTGCCCGGGTTTGGTTTTTCGGACCGCCCGACCAAACGGGGAATGCAGGTGCTACAGGTGGCCGACATGTGGGCCACTCTAATGACCGAAATCCTTGGCTACCCTCGCTTTGCGGCGCAAGGTGGGGATATAGGGGCAGGCGTCACTTCCCGATTGGGTTACGCTCACCCCGAAAAGCTGCACGGCATTCACCTGACCTCCATAACCAGGCCCACGCCCTATTTGGGAGCGGACACACCGGAGATCACGCCGGCCGAGCAAGCCCATATCGACCAGAGGGCCAAGTGGCAGCAAGACGAGGGCGGCTACAACCACATTCAGGGAACCAAGCCCCAGACTTTGTCCTACGGTCTCAACGACTCGCCGGCGGGCTTGGCTGCCTGGATTGTGGAGAAATACCGTACTTGGAGCGACTGCGGCGGCGACGTGGAGAGCCGGTTCACAAAAGACGAACTTCTCACTATCGTAACCATCTACTGGGTCACCCAGACCATAGGATCGTCGGTCAGAATGTACTACGAAAACCAGAAGTACACCTGGTTCATGCAGCCAGGGGAGAGTGTGCAAGCCCCTTCGGGAATGGCCCTCTTCCCGCAAGAGATCGCCAAACCTCCCCGGGAGTGGGCCGACCGGTCGTACAATGTGCAACGTTGGACCGAAATGCCCAGCGGCGGCCACTTTGCCGCATTGGAAGAACCCCAACTATTGGCCGAGGAGGTCAGGGCTTTCTTCCGCCCGATGAGGGGTTAGTGGCTCTAGGCCGGGCTGTTAACTCCGACCAGGGAGTTGTCCGCGTGCGTCAAAGCGCGCAAAAATCCCTTTGCGAAACCCAAGCGGAAAAGCCCCCTTTCGTAAAGGGGGGTTGGGGGGATTTCCCCGGTTTGGCTAGAACCTGACCATCCACGACACTAAATCTCAGCACAAGAGAGGATGCGTTATGCCAATCACGAAAATGGAAATAAAATCACGGATTCCCTTCGCTGATGGCCAAGTCTTCGGAGACGCAGGAGCTTACGAGCAATTAGACGGCACCCTCGATTTCGCCGTTGACCCGAATAATCCGGCCAACGAAACAATCGCCGACTTGGGACTGGCGCCTCGGGATGCCAAAGGCTTGGTTACATTCACCACCGACTTCCGCATGTTACGGCCCGTTGACTCCCAGCGAGGCAACCGGCGCATCCTTATGGACATTCCAAACCGGGGGAAGCCCTTGGCCCTCCGGAACATCAACAGCGCACCCGATGTTACCCCCGAGGCGCCGATGGACCCAGGCAACGGGTTCTTGATGCGCCAGGGATATACCGTCGTTTGGTGCGCCTGGCAACACGACGTTCCCGATGTACCCGGAATGCTGCGGGTGAGTCTGCCCGACGCCGTGACACCCGCTGGCCCCATTTCGGGGAAGATAGTCGTTACGTTTCAACTCAACGCCTCTTCTCAGGTGGAGTTTCTCTCCAGCAGGAATCATCGCCCTTACCCGGCCGACGACGTGACGGACCGGACTGCTGTAATGACGGTCCAAGAACACGAGGATGCTCCGGAGGAAACAGTGCCAAGGGAGCAATGGTCCTTTGCGCGCTTGGAGAACGGGAAGGCGGTGCCCGATGCCAGCCACGTTTACCTGGAAGCGGGGTTTCAGCCCGGCAAGGTTTACCAGGTGATTTATACAACCACCGGAGCGCCGGTGGTTGGGCTTGGCCAATTGGCCACCCGCGACATGGCCTCTTTCCTGCGTTATGCCACCTCCGAAGAGGGCAACCCTCTGGCCGGAAATGTCGACCACGCCTATAGCTTCGGGGTCTCCCAGAGCGGCAGGTTCCTCCGCCTATTTTTGTACCTGGGATTAAACCATGACGAGGAAGGCCGACAGGTTTTTGACGGATTTATACCCCATGTGGCCGGCGGCAAGATGGGTGAGTTCAATCATAGGTTTGCCCAGCCATCAAGCCAGGCCACCAGGAGCGGCAATAGCTTGTTCCCGTTCAGCGACGTTGCCCAGACCGACCCGGAAAGCGGGTTAACGGACGGGTTGCTGGCCCGCCTTTCGGCGCAAGGCGAACTTCCCAAAATCATGTACACACACACCCCTTCGGAGTACTGGGCCGGGCACGGTTCGCTGATGCACACGGACTTGACGGCCAGTCGAGACCTTGACCCGCCGGAGGAGGTGAGGATTTACATATTTGCTGGGTCCCAGCATGCGCTGCCTGTTTTCCCTCCCACCGATACCGACGCCGACGGCTACCGAGGTCAGCACAATTTCAGTGTAATCGACTACCGGGCGCTGCTGCGGGCGGCCCTGACCAACCTGGACCGTTGGGTGACTTCGGGAGATGCTGCACCGGCCAGCCAACATCCGAGGATTGACGATGGCACCGCAGTGCCTCCGGAGCAACTCGCCGAGACATTCGAGAAAATTCCCGGAGTGAAACTCCCTGTACCCATGCGCCGTTTTACCCGCTTGGACTTCGGTCCCGACCCGATGGTCCCGACCAAAACCCCGGCGGAAATTGGCAAGGTGTACCCCAATCTGGTATCGGCGGTGGACGAGGATGGCAACGAACTCTCCGGGATTGTCTTGCCATTCATCACGGTCCCATTGGCGACCCACACCGGCTGGAACGTACGTCACTCGGACATCGGCGGAGCTGGCCAGGCTCTATCAACCGGGGGAGCCTCCGGTGGCACCTTGCGAGGATCCAGCTTACCTTTCCCGGCAACCCGGGAGGATAGGGAAGCTTCGGGAGACCCGCGCCTTTCTATAGAAGAGCGCTACGGTTCGAAGGCTGAGTACCTGGAGTTGGTGAAGCAAGCCACCGAAAAGCTAATCGACCAGCGCTACTTGCTGGCGGAAGACATGGAATCCATGGTGAGTCAGGCGGCCCGGAACTACGACCTGTTCGCCAGCCGGGTTTCCGAGTCTCAACCGGTGGGCGATTAGCGGAGACCGCCATATTCCAGATTACTGCGTGAGTAATCGGCGACTGGCGTGCCAGGGTCACCGTCTCAGCAGCGCAGGCGGGTGTCCAGGAACTATCGAGGTTGGGACGTTTCTGGATTACGGCCTGCGCCGTAATGACGAGTGCCTAATCTTCGCACTGCCCGAATTTCAGGCTACTCTCTAAACCCACAACGAAACATGATGCTTACTGGGTGCTTAAATTGCCCGGCGCCAATATCACCGGCCACAATATCACCGGCACCAATATCACCGGCACCAATATCACCGGCACCAATATCACCGGCACCAATATCACCGGCACCAATATCACCGGCACCAATATCACCGGCACCAATATCACCGGCACCAATATCACCGGCACCAATATCACCGGCACCAATATCACCGGCACCAATATCACCGGCACCAATATCAAAGGAGGGCTTATATGACCACATTAAACGAGCGGTATCAAAAAGGGCTGGAGACCCGGACTAAGTTCGGCGGCGGAACCCCCCGGAGCGGATGGGCAACGGAGTCCGGGGCGTTGGCCCCAGACCTTTACCGAATAATCGAAGAGGCTCTGTTCGGCTCCATCTGGCACCGTCCCGGCATGAAGACCGAGCACCGGGAAATGTCCACCCTAACCGTGCTTACCGTATTACAAAAAGACAACCAGTTGAGGCGGCATACGGGCAATGCCTTGAACTTGGGCTTGACTCCCCAGCAAATCGTAGAAGTATTCATTCATGCAGCCTTTTATTGCGGCGTACCGGCGGTGCTGAATACCTTGGTCATCGCCCAAGAAGTGTTTGCTGATAGGGGAATAGCTTTCACGCCTGAACGGGTTTTTGACACCAACGAGACTCCCGATGACCTCTACGAAAGAGGAGCGGCACGCCGCCTAGAACTCATGGGCGAGCCCAGCGGGTCGGCTTTGGGGCCGGTGACTCAAGCGGAAAGAGATCTCAACAGGCTGACCACCGAGTATTACTGGGGGTCGGTCTGGACCAGGCCCGGCTTGGATTTGGAAAGCCGGGTTATCTGCACTCTGTCGGCCTTAACTGCACTGGGTCGGGAAGGCCCCCTGCGCAGCCACATCCATGGGGCGCTGAACATAGGCCTGACTCAGGAGCAAATTGTTGAGGTATTTGTCCACATCACATTCTATTGCGGGTTGCCCTTCACGAGAGAGGCAATTAACCTGGCCAACGAGATTTTCCGGGAGTCGTAAAAGTACCCTTTTAAGGGTGTCGGGACGTAGGGAACTGATTGGTGACGGCAAACAGACCTCTGGCCGGAGTGGATCAAGGGCCGGCGGTAAGCCAAGAATTGGCCTCGACTTTCCTTTCACCCCAAAGAGTAAGGCAGTTGACAAGTTCTGAACGCAATTCTATAGTTCCAGGCATGCTTGGGCACCACATGTTTCAGGGGAATCGGTTCGATATGGAAAATCCGAATTTAATCCGAATTTAATAGAGGAGGGTTCACAGTGCTAGGAGAAAAGATCGGCGAGTTCCAGGCTAAAGCAAACTTCAAGGTACTTCCAGCCCGTGGTTCTGTTCCCTTGATGGATACCACCGCGGAAGGTACCGGTTCGATTCTGGGAGCCAACGCAACGATTATGGTATCGTACTCGACTGAAGTAAGACCGGACGGGACCCTTTATGGCGAGTGCCCCAACTCAGGGGTCATCATGACTGAAGAGGGAGAGGTTGCTACCTTTACCGGAGCCGGGGCAGGAAAATTTACCGGCCAGGGGGCGGTAAGTTTCAGGGGAGCCATTTACTTTCAATCATCGTCGTCGAAGTTGGCGGCCCTCAACGGCACTGCCGTGGTCTACGAATGGGATTGGAATTAACCTAGGCTGACGTGGCAATTTTAGGTTGAGAGTGCTATCCCGGCTTGTGGGATAAACACGCCTCAAGCTTCTGAGTTCATAGGTAGCGGATCCTGGTCATTTCCTGGATTCGCTACCTAATATTGGAATTACCGTAACCGTGGTCTTTGTTGTTCCTGATAGACCGGCTGCGAAAGTACCTAAGGCCACTGGAATTTTGCGTAGTGGCCGTTCTTTCCGGTGTTATCCCAACTCATTCGGTGGTCGGCGTAAGTGTTCCCGGTGCCTTTGGCAATGACCAGCGAAGGTGCCCACGGACGCCAGTTCTCCAGACGCATGGGCTCAGTCTGGTTTTCCCGGACGATGCCCTCCACATTGAAGTCAATTATTCCGGGGATTGTCACGCTGCGGGTGTTCCCTTCCGCTTTGTAGGTGATAGGTACGTACTTAATCCCCAGGTAATTGGAGGTCAGCGCCATCCAGCGCTCCATGGGGCCACCGTTGTCTCCGGAGAGAATGCTTCCCATGATCGCCCTTTGGTCCAGGCCCGCTCGTTCGTCGACGTATAGGGCCATGGTCCAGTTGGGGTCGCTCATCTTCCCCAGCACATACATCGCAACCACGAAATTCAGGCCATCCAGGCCCACGCCGCTATGTTCCCCGTCCTCAATATGAAATGCGAATGCCATATCGCAGTGCCCTTCGGTAGGGTCTTGTGGCGCTCCTGGTAAAAGGCAAGGGCACAGCACCTCGCAGTTGCAGTTCTCGAAGTACTCGCCATGGAGATACCATTGCTGAGTTGAAGTCATGATCTCTCCTAGAGCGCCAGCAACCGCTGAGCGTTGC
This sequence comes from Dehalococcoidia bacterium, assembly GCA_963665155.2. Classification (GTDB taxonomy): domain Bacteria; phylum Chloroflexota; class Dehalococcoidia; order Lucifugimonadales; family UBA3495; genus UBA1141. Next base: position 700,282 of record CAXXFI010000001.1, read on the forward strand.
CACTGTTAATCAACTCCCGCTCGTCTCCGGTGCAGGCCAGATTGTCTATCATAATATTGTATTCATTAAAATGAGCGAAAGGGTGATCGGTGCCATACAACAGTTTTTCTGGACCGTAGAGCTTATAGCAGTATTCCAGCGCCTCGGGACTGTGGGCCACCGTGTCCACGTAAATCTTGTCAAAGTATGTATTGGCTGGCTGGGTAAGCTTCTCCCATTCATCCGGCGGGGTCCAAGCGTCGATCATCCGCTCCACCCGCCCTCGGATGTAGGGGACGAACCCGCCTGTGTGGGGCACGATCAGCTTCAGGTCCGGCAGCTCTTGGAATAGACCGCTCATCATCGAACATGTAGGCCATGCCGGGCATCAGTGGCCGCTGGTCGATTCCATTCAGGTTCAAAGGCGCGGTCGGGTGCATATCCATTGGTACGCCCAATTCAGCCACGTATTTATAAACGGGCCAGAACTCCGGGCTGTCCAGGGTCTTCTGATTGATGTTTGAGAACAAATAAATCCCTTTGAACCCCAGTTGGTTGATGCAACGATCGATCTCCGCAATGGTCCGCTGGGCACTGCCCCAACCCAGAGTGGCCCAAGCGGCGAACTTCCCAGGGTGCTGGGAGATGACCTCGGCCAAATGGTCGTTAATCCGGGAGGCCCAATCGTCGGCTTCATCCCCGCCCAAAAGCTCGGGGCCGGGGATACCGTGGCTAAGGACCGACATGTCGATTCCCAAGCCCTCCATGGCCCGCAGCTTGGCGCCCACGTCGGCGTGGACCAACGGCGAGGCGTGGCGGTAACCACCCTGGCAGCTTGTGAAATAGGTGCCGCCTTCGAGCACCCCTTGTGGCAGCGAACTGCGCCCGGCCAGGTACTTCAGGTAGTCAAGGAAAACCAGGTGACTGTGGACATCGATGCGCATTGGCCCTCCGTGGTTTGGGATCGGTATTGCCGTTACTGGAAAATCGTGTGGTTAAACGTTACATCGTTATTCATAGTGACGCCGAAATCCCCCTGTATCCCCCTTCGCGAAGGGGGATACAGGGGGATTTCGTTCACCATCGAAGTAGATTGGTTTAAGTTGTCAACGTCAATTAGCTAGGATCTAACCGTGTCTACCCGGCCAATGACCCCATGGGATCCCAGGCGGGCAGGACTATGGGCTCAAGCTCAAGCGCCGCTTGCAGTTCTGCGGGCAGGTATTCTTTGGGGACGGCGATCTCAAACATGTACTCGGCGAACCAGGAGTCGTTCATTAAGAAAAACCCCTTGTTCCCGACCTTGTCGTCCCAACTGTTCTCAACCCGCCAGCGGCGGGGTACGCCGTCCACCACGTCAACACCGGTGAACATCATGGCATGGGTCATGCTGGTCTGCTGATATTCCAACCGGCCGGCCTTATCCATGGAAAAGTCTGCGCCATATACGCTGGCGTAGTCGAACAACTCGGCATCCCACAAGCCCAAGTCCCGGTGCATCTGCTTTCCGGTATCGCAGCCCATCCAAACCGGTTTGCCGTCTTGCAACATACGCAGGGCAATGTCCTTCATGACTTGAATGTCGATATTCAGGTATTTGATTGGAGGAGCGTCAACAACGTTCCCCAGATAATCCACGGTGAAAGTCGCCCCCACCGGGCTCGAACCTCTGGGGTCGTGGACCAGACTGACGTAGTCGTCGATGGGCGTCTGCAAGTATTTCTCGGCAAACTCCAAGGGCGTCAACTTCCCCGCGCGGGTGAACTCTCCGTCCTTGTCTTTCCACTGCCAGTCTATGCTGTTAGGCGGTGTGCCCAAGTGGATGCACAAAATGTCGTGGGCTACTTTCAGAACCTCGTGTTTAATCCGGCGCAACTCGTCCATTCCGGATTCCTCCGCATAAGCCTCCCGGATCCTCTTTGCGCCCTGGCGCATCTGGTAATTCAGGCTGGCGTTCATGCGCGCCGAATTGCTGGAGCTTTCGGTTTCCGGCATGGCAGTCTTGGGGACCACTCCGTGCTTGGTCACCAGGGCGGTGAACATGTCCCATTGGCCGCCGTCGGAAATCGGGTTCCGCAAGAGAAAGGCGACGGTACGGTCGTCCGAAGGCCGGTCGGCCGTTTCTATGATTGCCTCCAACACAAAATTGGCCCGCTCCAGTTTGTCCCAGAACATCAGATAGTTCTGGCTAAACTCGAAGTCCTTCACGTTCAGCAATTTTCTGGTATCGGTCCGGCAAACGTTTAAGCCAGCAAACATCCAGCACCGGCCCGACCTTGCCTGATTCGTTACCGACCAATCGTCCAGCATGATGGAGAAGGAATGAGGCGAATCGGCAACGATCGAGCGGCTCAAGGCCACGTCGTTAACGTCGTGTTGGGTTACCACGTTTTGTAGTAGTTTCTTCGGGCCATCGGCCTCGAATCCCCGACGGAATGCATCCAGAGATTCTAGGGTAAGTTCCCCGGTTTCTTGGGAAAAGCCACTGGTGTTTGCGGGAGTATTGTCCATTTGCGATCACCTGGCGATTAAATTTTTCGAATCAAGGTGCTTATTTTACCCTATGGGCGGGGGCCTGTGGGCAACAGCGGCATCTGGAAATGCTGGCTAACATCCGCCCAATCATTTTTTCTCGACAGCGGCTACGTGAAAGGTTTAATATCCGCCTCATGGGGTGTTTTGGCAAAGGGCAGCTATTTTCAGGGAACTGGCTCAAGCCCATTATCCGCAAGCCCACGATCAACAAGCCAATAATTTAATTATAAGGAAGAGCGCTATATGAGTACTCCAAACGAACGGCCATCTACCTGGATTCAAGACCACATGAAGATCTATTTGGAAAACCCGGAACAAGGTCACATGTGGTCCGGCGCACCTACGTTGCTGCTGACTACCAAGGGCCGAACCACAGGCGACCCATATACTACGCCGCTAATTTACGGCCAAGACGGCGACCGCTATCTTCTGGTGGCATCCCTGGGCGGTGCGCCCAAAAACCCTGGCTGGTACCGGAACCTGCTCAAGAACCCCGATGTTGAGATTCAGCTAAAGGAAGACCGCTTCTCGGCCCGCACTCGAACCGCCACCCCGGAGGAAAAAGGCGCGCTTTGGGATATCATGACCAACATTTGGCCCGCATATGACGAATACCAGACCAAGACCACCCGGAATATTCCGGTGATCGTGGTTGAGCGTCAGGCTTAACTGAGTTGCCTTAGGGCGGGTCTTACCAAGCGTTTGGTAACCAGTGAACCGGGTGCCAGCAATCGGGGAGCCAATAGTCAGGAGGAAAATCATGGACCGTTCTGAAATCGCATTCCTGTCCGCTTCACAATTGGCGTCCGCCATTGAATCCAAACAGGTGTCACCAGTTGAGGCGGTAGAAGCCTACCTGGACCGCATCGAGCGTATCGAACCCAAAGTTAATTCGTACATTACCGTGCTGGCCGACGACGCTCGGCGGGACGCCAAAGAGGCCGAAGCTCAGATTCAGCGGGGAGATTACCGGGGGCCCCTCCACGGAATTCCCATCGCAGTCAAGGACCAGATTCATACCAAGGGCATCCGCACCACCGACGCTTCCAAGATACGGCAAGACTTTGTGCCGGAAGAGGACGCCACCGTGGTGGTCAATTTGAAGAATGCCGGCGCTATTTTGTTGGGCAAGCTGAACATGAGCGAATTTGCATTGGGCGACCCCCAAAGCTCCGCTTTTGGCCCGGCGCGCAATCCCTGGGATTTGACCCGAAGTCCGGGGACATCCAGCAGCGGCTCGGGCGCCGCCACCGCCGCCCGGCTCTGCGCAACCTCCTTGGGCGAGGACACCGGCGGCTCCATTCGCGGACCGGCGGCCTTCTGCGGTCTGGTGGGGTTGCGACCGACATGGGGCCGGGTCAGCCGTTACGGCGTGGACGGTGCGGGCTGGTCGGTTGATACCATCGGCCCAATTTCCCGGACGACGGAAGATTGCGCAATCACCATTGGCGGCATCGCCGGGTACGACCCCAAAGACCCCTACACTCGCCAAATACCGGTGCCCGATTATAGAGCTGCTCTCACCGGTGATATCCGCGGCGTCAAGGTTGGCGTCGTCCGTGAGCTTTTCGATACCGAGGAACTGGGATTGAACCCGCAACAGCGCGATGCAGTCCTCGCCGCCGTCGGATTGTTGGGCGAGTTGGGTGCCGAAGTTAAAGACGTATCGTTGCCTTTGGCTGCCCAAGCGGGCTACATTACCCGCGCCATGACCCATGTCGAGCGGGTAAGCCTGCACCCGGACTGGTTGCGGCAGCGTCCCGAAGGCTACCATCACAATACCCGGGTAGCCTTTATGACCGGCAACCTGCTCCCGGCACAGGTCTACTACAAGGCCCTGAAGCTGCGGGATATGGTCCGCCAGCAGGTGTTGGAGTTGCTGGAAGATGTGGACGTATTGGTCCACCCCACCACCGGCGGCCCGGCGGATGTGATTAACCTTGAGGCAAGAGTGGGTAGCCAAGAGCAGGCCAAACGGGCCCTGGCTGCCGGGGCCTTTCGTGGTCCCTACACTCTAACCGGAGCGCCAGCCCTGTCTATCCTGTGTGGGTTTACGTCGGAGGGCGACGGTGCGCTCCCCCTGGCAATGCAAATCGCTGGACGACCTTTCGAAGAAGCGACGGTGTTGCGCGTGGCCCATGCCTACGAGCAGGCTTCTCCTTGGTTTTCCAGAGTACCGCCGGTGGCGCTAGAAGCGTAGGTGCATACAGGGCAACCATTCCGGGTTAATTCGGGTTAATTCCGGGTTAATTCCGGGTTAATTCGGGTTAATTCCGGGTTAATTCCGGGTTAATTCCGGGTTAATTCCGGGTTAATTCCGGGTTAATTCCGGGTTAATTCCGGGCTTGGTTCTGCCAGCGGGTGTAAAATGCCAGCTAGAAATTTTCGTTCGATAGGAGCGCAAGATGGCCGTTGACCAGTTTGTGGAAGAACTCACCAAAGATCTGGGACAGGAAACCCATTTGAGCGTTTGGCTAGCCGTCGATCAAGCTATGATCGGCGAATTTGCCGATGTGACCAAGGACCACCAATGGATTCATGTGGATGTGGACCGGGCGGCCAAGGAATCACCCTTTGGCAGCACCATTGCCCACGGCTTTTTGACCTTGTCCCTCATCCCTCACCTGACCGGTGTGGTCGACCCAGATCGGCCAGCCTATCCCGATTTAAAGTTGGCGGTGAACTATGGGTTGAACCGGGTCCGGTTCCCAAGCCCCGTGGCTGCAAATTCCAAAGTAAGGACTCGCAGCAAGCTGGCTGGCGTGGACAAGATTAATGAAGAGTGTTTCCAAGTAGTCCAGGAAGTCACCATTGAGATAGAAGGCCAAGACAAACCGGCATGCGTCGCCGAGGTCGTGCTCCGGTACTATTTCTAAGCCTTGCCTACCCCGCAGCCAACGTGGCTCTCCATGTTTGAGCGACAAAGGGTCATACGAACTTCGAGTCTGACCATATCTGCAACAATTCACTCACAGGAATAGGGTAAAACAACAAACGCCCTCGAGCGAGAGCGTTTTGTTGTTTTACTGACCCTTGCAAAAATATCTCAACAAAATGTCAGACTGTCCTCACGGGGAAATCTTCCTCGGTCCCCCTTTGCAAAGGGGGATTTAGGGGGATTTGGCCTCGCAATCGGCATCTCGATCAGGTTTAGTTGTCTACTCACGGTTCAGTAAGAAGAGCAGCTTCGGAAGGTGGCGGCAACCTGCCGTGTGGCCGTAACTCGGGCACTCTAGGGCCTATTTCCTGATCGGACCACCGATGCTTGCGTCGAATGGAACCCTTTAGCACTGCGTCTAAATCCCATCTCCTCGTCCCAACTGCCTCTCTAAGCATCTATGGGCCGCTCGGTTGCGCCGCTCGGTTGCCGGACGATGTAGGAGATTTACCTAAGCTGGCGACATTCAACCTGTTTCGACCGGTCCATTTGGCACTACCCCAAGCCTTGCGTTATCAATAAAGTCCAACTTATCAAGGTGGGTTTAGAAACCCAGGGCCCTGAATATCCCCTTCCGGGGCACATACGTGCGACAAGAATGGTCAAGGAGGATAAAAATATGGTCAATCCGTCCCAATTGGGTCACGTAAACATTCGGGTGAAGGACCCGGCGGTGGCCGAAGAGTTCTACACCGAGGTCTTGATACCGGTGGTTCAATCGGCACCAAATCTTCCGTTGGGATTGCCAGCGTGAGATTGACGTTGTTCTCCCTGTCGATGGTAACGTCGTCCAGCAGCAGCCGCAGCACCTCCCGCCGCTTGTCGTCGGGCAGGTCGTCCAGCCCGTCGCCGATGCGCTCCGCCCACTCCACCACCCGCTCCGCCAGCATCCGCTGCTCCACCTGGGCCGACTCCCTGGCCCGGTAGTCGTTGAGCTTCTCCCGCTGGCTCTCCAGCCGCTCGGTGATGAACTTGCGCTGGTGGTCAAGTTGGGCCTCGGTTATCTTCCCCGACACGTACAGCCGGATGGCCCGGTCCTCCTCCAACTGCACCTTCTCCAACCCCCGCTCCGCCCTGACGGTCTCCTCGTTCAGACCGCCCTCCTCCTTCTCCCCCAGGGACTCGATGCCGGCGACGATGACAGCGGGGTCCTCCAGCACCTTCTTGACCTCTCCCCAGACCAGGCCCTCCAGCCGCTCCGCCCGGATCATCGTGTGCTCCCGGCAGGCGGTTTGAAAGTGCTGCACGCCGTAGCACTTGTAGTAGCGGCGGGGGACTTCCATCTGGTACTTGTAGGTCTTGTCGCCGTGCTTGACGGTCCGCTTCCTGGTGGCCATGCAGCCCATGAGCATCCCGCACTCGGTGCAGCGGACCAGGTGCTGCAACAGGTAGAATATCTTGGTGTTGCGCCCCGAATAGGTCTTGCGCTTCGTCCGCATCTCCTGGCACCGGTCCCAGGTCTCCTCGTCGATGATGGCCGGGAAGGGAACGCCGATCCAGGTGTCCGGGGCCTGGTCGTAGACCTTGATGCCGTCCTCGGTGGAGACGTAGCGGGCCCGGCCGTACCACCAGGTGCCCTTGTAGGTCTCGTTGGTGAGGATGCGGTGAATCTGGCCGTCCCACCAGCGCTTGCCGTCCCTGCCCAGGGGAGCGTCCTCGGCCGTCAGCCGATGGCGAATGACCGTGGCTCCCAGGCCCTCGTGGACGCACCAGTTGTAGTTGCGGCGCACCACCTCGGCCTCCTCTTCCACGATTTCCGGCCTGCCGTTCTCCCCGACGCGGTAGCCATAGGGCACGTTGCTGACCGGGATGCGCCCCACCTTGGCGGCGCCGCGCTTGCCCATAGAGGCCCGCTCCCGGAAGTTGTCCAGCTCGATCTTGCCGATGGCGGCCATCAGGCCGAAGGTCTTCATGTCGATGGAGTCCATGACCGCTTCCAGGTTGATGTGATACGCCTCCACCACCTCCATCAGGGCGGCGGCGGGGTACATGCCCCGGCTGAGGCGGTCGGACTTCCAGCAGACGATGGTGTCGAAGCGGCCCTGCCTGGCGTCGGCCAGCATCCGCCGGAACTCCGGGCGCTTTTTGGACCAGCCCTGGCCCACCTCCTGGTAGCGGACGGCGATGGTCAGCCCCCGGCGTTCGCAGTAGGCTTCCATCTCGCTGGTTTGCTCGGTGATGGAGGTCTTGTCCTCTGCGTCCTGGCTCTTGTCGGAAACCCGGGCGTAGATGGCGGCCCGGTTTCCGGTGGTCTTCTGCCGTTGCACTTTCGTTCCTGGCATGGTCGCCTCCTATGGGTCTTATGGCTGAAAATAAAAGAGACCCGCCTCCTGCCGGGAGCGGGTCTGCAAGTAGTAGAATACCACCGCATCACCTGTTCTGGCAGGTGGCGCCGCGGCCCGGGGTGTTTGCAGCACCGCCGGGCCAACCTGTTGCGACAATGATACCCGTTGGGATGGGACGTAGTCAAAAGTGGCTGCCCAACTGGGATGAATCGGTTCAATCAGTTAGAAGCCTTCGTATCGCGGCTTGAGACATTCGTGCAGAAAAGCTTCAAGCAACGCAAGCAGTCCGTTTCCGCTCTTGGAGGGCAACAAGATGTTTACGCGGCTGGTCGCCGACTTTATCCAATCCCCCGGAGTAGAGGAATCAAATTCAGGAATCCCAACCATTCTTTCATCCGCCGCCAGAGAAGCGGCCAGGGTGCTTCTGGCGCTACGCGGGTTGTAATGTTGGCTCGTATAGCGGGCGTTCGAGTTTGCCCCCGCCTTCCCGATTTTGAGCCACTCGCCATTCCACCAGAACCCATACACTGCCATCATTCCCTCAGGTAGGCGTGACGGGGGACGGTGGGGCGCGGGGCACAGGTCAACATTATCGCTACTCAACGTCATGGGGTTTCCAAAGAGTTCAGACACAATCTGGAAGTCGGATAAAGCGTCCGTTATTTGTTCACGCCACGTATCAGGCATCCGCTCTTCTTCGCGCCATCAGGCAGCCGGATTTCTCAGATATTAGCATACCGTTCCGTGGTAGGTTGAGTGACTTGGTGGGAATTCTAACCCTGCCCGCCGTAATCTGGTCCGCCCAATTCCTCGGGGAATTGGGCCTCGGCATGATCCTTCGCAGGGGGGACTTGGTCGACCTCATCCTGCTCCGGCCCAGTCATATCGCCGCTGGCCAAGTGGCTGGCCAGCAGGGTGAAGAGGCGGCGCAGCCGGTCTTCGGCGTCGGGAGCCGGACGGCATTCAATCCTGCCGATGCGCGGCTCCGGCCCGGCGTACCTGGGATTCTTCGGTTTGCGCTGCTTCTTGGTTCCTGACAAATCGCCGCTCCGTGGGGACCCTGGCGGGGCCCTTCGTCATAGAACGCCCGTTCCAAAACCAGTGTGGACGGCTGGAGCGCCGGTTGGAACCGCTTATAGGGTGGTTCACCCGTGAACCAGGGAATACCGGCCAGAAGGAAACCCGCCGGGCACGGAGGGTGAACCGTACCGCGACGGCGGTGGCAACGGGAACGGAGGGGACGGCAAGAAGAGGATGGAGTATGAGCAGGGCGGGACGGGGCATGGCCTTGCCTAACCCGCCTACTCCCGGTGTAGCGCCCTGGCCTTGGGCAGCAGGTGGGCCAGCCCCAGCTCTTCGGCCAGGTCCTGGAGGGCCAGCAGGTAGTGGGAGGTGGGTTGGACGCCCTGCAACCACCGCCGGATGGTCAGCGGGCTGGGCCTTCTGGGTAAGGTCCTTCAGCGTCTCAGCGTTGTCGGCGTGCAGCGTCACCGACAGGGAAGCGTGAAACAGCCGCTCCCTTCCCCGCTGCACCTCGTCCCTGAGCCTGGAAACGTCCTCCAGGGCGATCTCCGCCTCGGGCGACAGGCTGCGGCCCCGGTTCAGGGACAAAGATTGGGCCGACTCGAAACGGACCTTCTGCCATTCCAGGGTGCGGGCGGCCTGCTCCGACGGGATGGCGCCCAGGTGGACCGACAGGTCCATGGGCGCTCCGGCGGCCATCAGCCCCTGCAGGAAGCCCGGGGCCAGCAAGCGGGGCCACTTGCCCAGGTGCAAAGAACGGGTCAGGTGGGCTCCCACGCGGATATCGCGGCGGTTGATTTCAACTTCCAGCTCGGCGTCCTCGTCGCGCTCGTTGGGCGAGCCGCCCAGGGCCGAGGCCAAGAGCAGGAGCCGCAATGCCTGGCCCGTCAGGGTGAAGACCCCCAGGCCGGCGCGGGACAGCAGGCCGCGCAGCTCGTCGGCGCGGCTGTGCTCGCAGATTGCGTAGAAGCGCCGGTCCAGGATTCCCTCGCGGCTCTCCAGGCCGGTCAAGAGCCGCCCCAGGGACTCCGCCGCCCCTCGTGTTTGGTCAGGCAGGTCGGAGGGTTGGGCCTCGGCCAGGGTGGCCCGCAGTTGTTGCAACACCGGCGGGTGCTGGCGCACCAGCAGTTGCACCGGGAAGTCCAGGGCGTTCAGCGCCCCGGCGAAAGCCCCCAGCTTGGGTTCGTCCAGCTCCAGCCCCATCACCTCCAGCACCGCCAGCTTCACCCCGTCCAGCCGCACCGGCCCGTCCTCTTCCAGGTGGGACAGCATGAAAAACAGGGACAACTGGGGCGGCGGCTTGGGTTCCGCCGCCGCCTGGTCAGTCTGTCCGATGTCTTCGTGTTGGTTGTCTTCGGAGCCGGCAGGATGGACAAGTCTGCCGGCTCCGGCCAGTTTCTTCAGGTTGGGTAGTGTCGCTTTCATTTCTCGTACCTCCCTTTCGTTCTAAATACCCGGCATCACTTCGAGGAGCTTGCTTTGCAGGAGCAGGGCGATGCCCTTGGCCAGGAGCACCACCACCAGGCCCACCACTGCCATCACGACGGCGTTCCTGGTCCGGCTCAGGCCATGCCCCTCGGCTCCCTCGGCCATCAGCACAAACCCCGCCCACACGATGCCGAAGAAGCAGAGGCCGACCCCCGCGTAGGCCATCCCGGTCAGCACCGTGTCGAAGGCGGCCAGCATTTCTGCCTTCGCGTCCTTCGGCGCGGCGGCGATGGACGCCAGGGCCGCGCCGGAGGACAGCAGGATGCTCGTGATGCGCCCTACCACGGCCAGCTCCACCAACTGGAATCGCCCACCGGCGTCTGCTCCGCCGTTGGCGGCGGGGGCTTGGGCGGGGGAACGTAAAGGGCCCGGTAGGGGTCGTCAGCCGCCACGCCCAGGGCTGCGGCCAGGGGGATGGACTCGGCCCTGGTGCGGGTGGCCGGAGCGCGCTGCACCTCGACGGCCCGCACGTGCTCCGGGTGATAGACGTAGACCCGCACCGTCCTGCTCACCGATGACCCCTCTCCGCAGGACAGGCTCACCCGGCGGGTGTACACGTCGGTGCGGGCCGGGTGGTGGGTCGTCTGCAACATGGGCGGCAGGGGCACGTTCAGGGTTGCCGCCAGGTCCGCCGTGATTTCCAGGTTGTGGACCGCCTTCCGGTTGGGGACGGCCAGGGTGAAGCGGGTCTCGCCGCCTTGGACGAAGGACGCGCTGGCGCGGTGGCTTCCGGCGACGACGTTGACCGTTCCGGTGATGCGGGTGACCGAGGCGTCCAGCAGGGCGGGCGCCGTCTGACTGAAGTGCCCGCCGTACACCGGCAGGGCCACCTCCTGCCTGGTCTCCGCGATGCACTCCGAGGCGACGACGCCGGAGATGCTGCCCGGCGTCCACTCCAGGGAGGTCAGCTCCAGGTCGCACAGCTCACCGTCGGCCTTGGGCAGGGGATATGGAAGCTGGTGGCTCTCCAGGGACACCGCCCCGGACCGGCCCAGGGTGTCCGCCCAGGAGAAGGTGAAGGAAGGGGACGGGCCGTTCAGGGTCAGGTTGAAGTTCTTGCTCTCCCCGGCCCGGAAGCTGGGATTGACCCCCATCCGCAGGGTCTTGCCCTCCCTGCCGCCGTAGACCCGCGCTTGAAGGTCCAGGTCTTGGGCGGCCCGCAAGGTGACGTTGGCGGTGTCGCCGGAGACTACGAGACGCTCCACGAAGATGCGGCGTCCCGGCACCGGCTCCGGCGGCACGAAGTAGATTTCGTCCAGCCGCCAGCCCGGGTCCTCGTCGTCGGGGTCGTCGGCCAGGGCGGTGGCGGGCAGCAGGACCACGGCCAGTACCAGCAGGGCGGCCACCGCCAGGAGGCGGCTCCACGGTCTCCTGCTGCTGTCGTTCTGTTTCGGCGCCTTCTGACTGCCCGTATCCTTCGGGCGGCGGCGCTTGCCGAACCGGCTGTGGGGCCGGAAGGGGGCACGCCCCTTGCGCCGCGCCGCCTTCGCCGCCTTGCCCACGCCGGATGCGGCCTTCTTGGCCAGCAGACGCAGCGGGTCGGGCTTCTTCTCCACCGGCATCGGTGGCTCGTTCAGCGCCAGTTGGGCCGGGGACCCGGCGTAGCGCCTGGCCCCCAGGTTGAACTTCAAGAGGTCGGCGGCTACCAGCGGCAGCCCCCGGCCTCCGATCTTCCCCACGGTCATGGCGACGCCCACGATGCCCAGCAGGACCGCCAGGCCCAGCCGGACTTGCGAGGGGCCGAAGGGGGCGTAGCGGTAGGCCCCGTAGGCCAGGGCGCAAACCGCCACCACCGCCACGATCTGGGGGAAGGTGAACCACAGCAGCACCTTGTCCTCGGCCTGCACGTGGGTGGGGACTTCATGCTCTCTCATTCCATCCCTCCTTCTAGCTGTCGGTGGGGTCGGGCACGGTGGGGTCCACCGGATTGCCGACCACGGCGTTCATCACCAGCTCGACCACGCCGTAGGCCACCAGGGCCAGCACGATTCCGGCGAGGGCGGTCATCATGGCCGCCTTGCCCCGCTCCATCTGGTTGGGCGCGCCGGAGGCGGTGAGGTAGAGGTAGGCGCCGTAGATGAAGTAGCCCACGCCGACGACGCCCACGAGGCCCAGCAGGATGCCCACCAGGTTGGAAATTGTCTGGGTCAGGTTTTCCATAGGGTTTTTCTCCTTGAAATTGATTTGGTTGGTCATCCGTTTGCGGGTCTGTCCCCTTTCGCTACTGGCACATCGCTGCACCTCCTCCGTTGTTGGGTGGGCGCGGAGGGAGTCCGCACCCGTCGTTTTCGCATTGGCTACGGTCCCTGGCTCCGGGGCGTGGCGTTCTGGGCCGCCGGGTTGGCCGTGTTGGCGGCGGTGTTGGTTACTGCGGCGGCGGCCGTCGCCGCCGCTATCCCCGGCGGGCCTCCGGCGGCCCCGCCGGCAATCAGCCCGATGGACCGGGCGGAGCGCACCATCGAGCCCGGCAGGGACATGCCGAAGTAGAGGGTGTGCAGCCAGGCGTCGAAGGTCCCGTGGTTGCCCAGCATCGACGGCACCCGCCCTGCCAGGTACATGAAGGCGATGGCCATCAGCAGCTTCCACACCAGGTCCTGCGACGGCTCGCCCTCGGCGATGGCGGCGAACTCCCCAAGAAAGCCGAAGCCCAGGGCCAGGGCGATGAGCTGCACCGCCTGCTGGAACACCGTGGTCATGAACATCCGCAGCCAGTGACGGCCCCAGTTCGCGGTGTGGGGCAGAATCCACAGCCCCAGGGCGATGGGGGCCAGGGCCAGCAGGATGTCTATGAGGGCGAGGCGCAGGATCATCTGCACCAGCAGGTAGAGGACGAAGAAGCCGAAGACCAGGTAGAGCAGGGCGATGAACACCGCGAGGCCGGTGTTGGCGGTCTCCACCGCCGCCAAGAGCGCGAACAAGGGCGCCCGCAGCAGGTCGCCGGGGGTGAGGTGAAGGGAAACCGCGATGAAGCCGGAAACGGCGTGGGCCACGTCGATGACCAGGGCGCACCACCAGAGTGACGAGGCGGCGGCGGTGAGGCCCAGCACCAGAGTGACGAGGCGGCGGCGGTGAGGCCCAGCACCAGCCGGGGCACCATCTCCCGCCAGCCCGACTGGTGGCGGCCCAGGTGCTCCTGGACAATGAAGCTCAACCCCATCCAGCCCAGGATCACCACCAGTGCGCCGGAGGTGATGGCCCAGACGGTCATCCAGGCCAGTTTGACGATGGGATGCAGGTAGGTCAGTTCGGGAGGGGTTCCGGTGAGGATGTCGCCCATATCCCTACCCCTCCCCGCACTCGGCGACTTCGGCCTGGGCCACCTGCTCCACCACGCCGCACAGGGTCCCGTGGACGCCCTGGACCACCCATCTGGCGCCGGCCCGCACCCAGCGGTCCGGGTCGAGAGCGCCCAACACCCGGTCCCACAGCCCATTGGGCCGGTGGACGGGAATCAGGGCGTGGAAGACGTGGTGGTGGTCGCCGCCAATTCGCGGGACGGCCAGCACCAGCAGGAAGCCCTGTTCGGGGTTAAGCTCGGGCTGCTCGTCCAGGACGGGGTACTCGAAGGTGTACTCCCAGCCCTCGGAGAGCTGCTTCTCCCCGCCCTGCACCCGGTAGGTGTTGGTGACCCACTCACCGGTGTCGGGGTGGCGGATGGAGTAGTAGAGGACGTCGGTCTGGCGGCTGAAGAGGGGGCGGGCTATAAAGCGCCCGTCGCCCTTGCGCTCGATGAAATCCTCGTCCTCGTTGACCAAGGACAGGCCGGGGGTCTGGGCCAGGGCGATCCCGCTTGAAGGAATCACCACCAGCGCGGCCAGGAGCAGCGCGGCCAGGAGCAGCGCGGTTGCTAGGGACAAGAGCCGCCTTGCCGACCGGGGTTTCGATTTCAGCGCCAACTCGTTCACCTCCCTGCGGTTTGCTGCGGTTCACCGGACCGCGGCAGTCGCAAAAAAGTGTGAACAAATCAAACGAGAAAAAAGACCCCTCATAGCTCTGCGCAAGGCTGCGGGGCGTTACGGGCCGTCCCCTCATAGGGCTGCGCAGGGATGCGGGGCGCTACAGGCTCTCTTTTTTCGGCCCCTTCCACGCAGTATCGGGGGTGTACAGGAGTTTGAGTTTTGTAACTGAGCGGCCAGAGTCGTGATTTCGTAGCTGGAACAGGGGTAAATCACCCCCCTACAGGACGTAAACAGTGAACACTTTTAGAAAGGGTGCGTTCCGGACCGCAATGACATCGCCAAACGTGGGGAATGACATCGGCGGGACCGTGGGAGCGGCGTCTCAATGACATTTGGCCCCGGAAAAGGCGATTGAAGTGGGGGTGCGCTACGGCCCCCAAGAACGTGGCCGGAGACCTGGGGAAAGGCCGGACAGTGGTTGACCGGAGGCTCAGGCGGAGTGTTGGGAAGGAGAAAAGAGCCATGAAGACGACCGAACACGGCATCGAAGACAGCAGGGACGTGGAGAACGTCTATCACATGCGGCTGATGGCGCTGCTGAAAGAGCTGGTGCGGGACAAGGGATACAAGAGCGCGGCGCGGGTGCTGGAGCTAGACCAGCGGACGGTGGCCGAGAGCGCGAAGACGGGGCAGCTTTCACGGCGGGTGCGGCAGGCCCTGGAGCGGGCGTTGCAGGAGGGCGTCGGCTCGGCTGCGGCCCGGCAGCGGGAGCGCTACGAGAAGCTGGAGGAGCGGGTCGAGGCGCTGGAGGAGCGGGTCGAGGCGCTGGAGAAGCGCCAGGAGGCGTTGGGAAAGGGGCACGACGAGCTGGGCAAGGAGGTGCGGAGGCGAGTGGCCGCCGTCGAGGGCGAGGTTGCGGCCCTGCGGCGGGACGGCGCCCAGGGGACCAGGGCCGGTCATGCCGGCGCCGGTCCTGTCCAGGCGGAAGCAGACGGCTCAGAGAAGGCTGCGTCGGGCATGGGCAGAAAACCCCCGCCGAGGCCCAGGTTGCGGCGTGAGTACCCCGACCTCGTGACCCTTGAGCCTGCCGAGGACGACGAGGAGGTGTTCGGCGATGCGTGGCCGATGATCGTCGAGTGGCGTGAGCTGAAGGCCGCGCACCCCAACGAGGGAAAGGGCCTGGACTGGCTGCGCACCGAGGAGCGGTTCCTGGCGTTGGAGCTGGCCCTGCTCGAAGACCACGGCATGACGCTCCCCCCGGCTCGGTTTCCGCTGCGGGGCTTCGACCGCAACGGGCAGGTCAACTGGAGGCAGACGGCGCTCTACGACACGCGGAGAGCGCTGAGAAAGCGGGCCCTTCTGAACAGGCTTAGCTTCGGACTCCTGTGGCGGTAGCCGGGCCGGGAGTACGACGGGTTGGTTGTTAAGTTTTGTGAACGATTTGGCAGCGGTTCTGGAAAGGGGCGCCGCAGGCCCTCTTTTGGGTGCGTGATCCCTGTTGCACGGGTACGACCGGAGGATGATTCGCTCTCCCCCGGTCTCCCACGAGGGTACTGCTGCTGAAGCGGAGTTGACGTTGGTCCTTCGCAGGCAGCGCGGATCGAACCGGCGGATTTGACGTAGCTCTCCGTCCTCGATCCAAGTCCGGCGGTTGGAGTTTGACGTTGGTCCTTCGCCCGCTGGACACCCGTCCGGCGAGTTGGAGTTGATCGCTTCATCCCGCTGGACATAAGTCTGGCGGTTGGGGTTGATCGCTCCTGCCGCTGGACACCAGGGACGGAGCGCGCCCTGTGCTTCGTCCTCACTTGGTCGGTCGGAGTGCGTCTGCTTGTTGCAGACAGGTCTTGCGCCCCGGCCGGCTCCTCATGCCCGCGGCGTGGCTGACTGACAGCTAGGCCGCAGCTTCGACATGCGCCGGTCTGCCGTTCCGAGCAGGCTGGCCGCTTCACGTCTCGCAGCTTTCCCCACGGACGGTATCCAATCTGGGTCGAGCTGCGTCTTTCTCCCATGCACCGGTCTGCCGATGCAAGCAGGCTGGTCGCTTGACGCCTCGCAGCTTCTCCCCAACTCGGACGCTACGCACCCTGGGCCAAGCTGCGTCTTTCTCCAATGCGCTGGCCTGCGATGACGTCGTAGGACAGCCGCTCCCCTCATAGCAGTTCCCCCGGAGTCGATTCCCCGACGAATCACCCTGGGCCGAGCTGCGTCTTCTCTCACCCCCACTCCGTCTCTCGCGTCTGGCATCCGACCATCACCAACGACACCCGCCGCCACGGATGCTCGGCACGGGTCAGCACCTGAAAGGAGGCGTCTATGCACGTCAACGAGGTCCATCGCCGCTGACGGCGGGGCCTCCGGGTCTCACAACACATCCCCATTCACAAGGGTCGTCTCCACACACGGAGGCGGCCCTTCTTCTTTGCCCGCAAGCGGGCGCAGGCCAAAGGCAACACAACACAAAAGGAGGTCGTGATGACGACGGCAACACAGACGACTGGAACTGGGACGACGGCGACGGCGGAGAGCGAGCTCAGGGCTGCTGCCAGACGGCGCGGGCTCACCATGATGGAGCTTGCGGTGAAGATGGGCGTGAGCGCGGGCTACCTGTCGCAGATTGCGAACGGTGGCAGGCCGTGGACTCCGAAGATGCGCGAGAAGGTCGCGGCGGTCTTGGGAGAGGTCCCCGGTCAGGGGACCGTCTACCGCCAGGGCGGCGTCGTGACCGGGGAGAGCAGCTTCATCAGGGAGCGCGCCCGCACCCTGGGCATGACCATGCATGACCTGGCCGACCGCGTTGGCGTGTCCTACAGCTACATGACGCAGGTGGCCCGGGGCCGTCAGAGCATGGGCGTCAAGGTCCAAGTCAGGGTCGAGTCGGCGTTGCGCGGTCCGGCGAAGATCGTGCCCGCCAAGTGCGCCAACCGCCAGGGCGTCGTCGTGGCCGCGGAGAGCAGCTACATCCGGGAGCGGGCCAGGGAGTTGGGCATGAGCCTGCGGGACCTAGCCGACCGCGTGGGCGTCTCCTACAGCTACATGTCAATGGTGGCGCGGGGTCATAGCAACATGGGCGTGAAGGTCCAGGCCAGGATGGAGTCGGCGCTGGAGGCTCCGGCCAAGGTCGCTCCCGCGCAGCCCGCCTGCATCGACCGGGAGGCCGTGTGGGACCGGATGAACGCCCACGGCTTCAGCCAGAACGAGGTCGCACGGCGCGCCGGCATCAGCTCCTCCAATCTCTCCCAGATCATGAACGGCAGGAACAACCCGTCACCGGACGTTCTGAAGAGGCTGCACGGTGTCCTGTTCCAGCCGACGAAGGCGGAGCGGGTCATGCCCGCCGAGGTGAAGGTGCTGGGCTGGCGGAAGGGCGAGCGGAGCGGGATGGTGGTGCGCGGCGCCGGTGGGCCCGGGCGCGGCGCCAAGTCCGGCGGCGGCGCCGTCAGAGTCGGCGGCCGGGTGCCCTGGGGCGCGAAGGCGGAGTTCGCCTACCGCGCGGGGTACGACGGCATGGGCCGGGTCTCGGTGACCCACGTCGTCGAGCGGGGCTACTCCGCCATGCTGAAGCAGCCGGAGCTGGCTGCCGCCTAGAGACTCGGGGGAAGGACACCGCGATTCGGTGTCCTTCCCTCGGCGCGCCAATGTATGCTGGCTTTTTTGTTGCCCGAAGCGATTACAGAAAACAGATGCACCGGGGTAGCGGAATCAACGGATGCGACCCGGACAGTGCGTCAAAGCCTGTTGGATGATGCACGACATGACACAGCCCACGGGCTCACGTCACTCAGAATCAGATGTGGGCCGGTTCAAGCGTAAACCAATGCAGCAGGCCCGGGCGAGCCAAGACGACGCGTCTAAACTAAAGCCAAGGTGAAATGTACATATCGCTAGACCGTAATGTCGGTCCCCACACAGTTGGGGCCCAGAGGCGATATGAGGTGACGTGTAGTCCTTTCGGCAGTCTTCAAGACCCCCGAAATGCACATCCCACCTTGGTATTGGTTTAGGAACGATCTATAGCATTTGTTATACCCAGATTGACATGCACGCGGGTGAACCTTAGAATTGGACACAAGAGCATCCTCGGAGAGCAGAGCAATGTCATACGTCACCCCGATTGATCCGCCACTCGACTACCCCGAACGGGTAAAGAGTGTCCGAGACCTCAAGGGGTTGACTCAGACACAACTCGCCGAACTCATCGGCGTGTCTTTCGCCTCTGTCAATCGTTGGGAGAACGGAAAATCCCGCCCCAACAGCCTGTCGTGGAGGCGCATTCTGGAAATTGAAAGCTCGATAGCCGGGGATGATGGAGACACGCTTCCTATTGTTGCCGAAGGACTGTCCACACTCCAGGACCTGGACTTCTCTGCCAACCCGGACGCTGTTTGGGCTCTTGCAGAAGCCCATCGTCTCTCCTATGGGCATCTCTTCAATCCGGCGTTCGCAAGCGAAACATCTCTGATCGACCCGCTGCCCCATCAACGGCTGGCCGTGTACGAGCACATGCTTCGGCAATCGCCTCTCCGATTCTTGTTGGCCGATGACGCCGGGGCCGGCAAGACGATCATGACCGGGCTCTATGTGCGGGAGATGCTCGCCCGCCGACTGATCCGCCGTGTTCTCATAGTTCCACCAGCTGGTCTGGTGGGCAATTGGGAGCGGGAAATGTGGAACCTGTTCCATTTGCAATTCCGAGTCGTTAGCAGCACTGATGCCCGTCTGGGCAATCCGTTCTTTGGCCCAGAGAGTGACATGGTCATTGTCAGCGTCGATACCCTGGCCGGGGAACGAATGTTTAACCACATCGGTAATGAAACGACAGAAGCATATGATCTTGTCGTTTTCGACGAGGCTCACAAACTGGCGGCAGACCGCCAGCCTGATTTCAGAGTACGCAAGACTGACCGCTACCGGCTGGCGGAAGCGATAGCAGGGGCGGGTGCAGACAGCGAACGCTGGGCGCTTTCCTGGACGGCTCAACACCTCCTGCTGCTTACCGCAACACCACATATGGGAAAGGATTTCCCTTACTACTTCTTGTGGCGTCTGCTGCTTCCGGACGCACTCTCGACCTACGATGCTTTCACCAGGTTCCCGGACGAATCGAGAGAACGGTACTTCATCCGCCGGACCAAAGAAGAGATGGTCCGCTTCGATGGTTCTCCGCTCTACCCGAAGAGAAGATGCGACACGTTGAGCTACGAATTGACCAAGGGTCCGCAAGGCGAACAGGAGCTATATGACGAAACTACGGACTATATCAGGAGCTACTACAACCGGGCTCGCCTGTTGAACCGGTCTGCCGCCAGGCTGGCAATGAGCGTGTTTCAACGACGCTTGGTCAGCTCTACCTACGCCCTGATGCGGTCGTTTGAACGTCGAATGGAAAAGCTTGCGGATTTGATTGAGCGCATTCGAGACGGGAGCCTCAGCGAAGAAGAACTGACACGGCAGCAAAGACAGCTAGACGACATTGACGACGTGTTCGAGACCCAAACCGCCGACGAACAATCCACAGATGAAGGGGACATCGAGCCGTCAGAGGAATACGAGGACAGGGCTCTGGCCGGAGCTGTCGGGGTTAGCCTTGCCGAGTTGGAGGGCGAGCGCCGCAAGGTCGAAGGCCTGCTGAGCAAAGCACGAAGTCTTTATGCTCAAGGTGAGGAGTCGAAATTCGAGAAACTGCGCGAAGTCTTACGAGACCCAGAGTACGCCGGCGAGAAGTTCATCGTATTCACGGAGCACCGTGATACCGCCCATTTTCTAATCCGCAGGCTTGAGGGCTTGGGGTTCACCGGCCAGATAGCCTCGATACACGGTGGATTGCCCTATCGGGAACGTGAACGGCAAGTCGAGTTCTTCAGGAGGCCAGCTTCTGAAGGGGGAGCCGACTTCCTGGTGGCGACCGACGCTGCGGGAGAGGGCATCAACCTCCAGTTCTGCTGGCTGATGGTGAACTACGACATCCCCTGGAATCCGGCGCGTCTGGAGCAGCGAATGGGCCGCATTCACCGCTACGGCCAGTCTCACGACCCGGTGGTGATCGTCAACCTCGTTGCTGCTTCCACCCGCGAGGGACGCGTCCTCAGGACTCTGCTGGATAAGCTTGAAGCGATTCGCAGACAGCTCAACTCGGATAAGGTGTTCGATGTCATCGGCCGCTTGTTTCAGGACATATCGATAAAGGACTACCTTGAGCAGGCCCTCGCTGACGAAGAACCAGACGCGGCGGTTGCGCGCTTGGAGGGGACTCTTACCGAAGGCCAGGTTAAGGCTATCCAGGACAGGGAACGAGTCCTCTTCGGACCAGGCGGCGACGTCAAGCGAGAACTCGTCGAGCTCAACGCCAAGGTTGACCAGGAAGGCTATAGGCGGGTGCTTCCTGGCTACGTTCGCCGCTTTGTCGAGAAGGCTGCGCCGTTGCTCGACCTTCGGATAGAGGGAGACCTGGAAACCAAGTTTCGTCTGGTTCCCACACAACCCCGCGCACTGGACCCCCTGTTGTCTGCCCTCGAAGCGCATGCGGAGGGGACGCGGGACCGATTGACGGTGTACAAGCCGGACCCCGATGGCGAGAGCGTCTGGGTGCATCCTGGGGAGCCTATATTCGACCGAATCTCAGCCTCCGTGGTGGGGCGTTTCCGGCGCGATGGAATGAAAGGATCGGTTTTCGTCGATCCGTATTCAACTGAGCCATACCTGTTTCACATCGCCCTAATCACCGTAGAACAGGTGCAGGACGAAGGAGAGCTCCAGAACGCCGCCCTCCAGTCTGAGCCACATCAGGGCGCCGCACCGAGGGTCAGGCTGCGGGACTCGAAGCTGGTCGGTCTTCGACAGACGAGCGCTGGCTCCATAGAGGAGTGGCCGGTCGAACATTTGCTTCTCCTCAGAGGGGCAAGGAACTTCGCTCCGGGCGGAGAGCCCCTCGCCGCTATGGCAAGAAACCTGGTCACGGAGGCCGAAGGATTCGCCAAAGATGATGTGGTCGGTAGTCTGGTGCAGCGCCATCGACAACAACTCCTCCAGACCATGTCGGAGCGCCTGGAGTTCGTGGCCCGCGGATTCGACTATCAGGCGGCTGAGCTGGCGGCGGCCCGGTCTCGTTTCAACGAACGAGTCCAGGCAGGCGACCAGCGCACAGCGGATGAGCTCTCCAAGGTGAGAGAGCGGCAGCGCAGCTTGACCGCAATTCGCATAAACCGCCTCGATAGAATTCAGAACGAGCCGGACAACATCAGGCCCGGCGAGGTCGAGTTTCTTGTCCATGCCCTCGTTGTACCCTCTCAGGACAGCGAGGAGCTGGAGCGCTGCGACGCTGAAGTGGAGTCCATTGCCGTCGGGGTCGCCGCCGCATACGAGGAACGCTTCAATGCCGAGGTGAAGGACGTTTCGCACCCAGAGCTAGCGCGCCGCGCCGGACTGACTGACTGGCCCGGTTTTGACCTGCTCTCCCTTCGCCCCAAAACTCCAAGCGAACCTGCCCAAGAGGTGGCGATCGAGGTGAAGGGCCGCAGAGGGTATGGCGCCATCGAGTTGAGCGACAACGAATGGGCAAAGGCCTGCAACCTGCGCAACAAATACTGGCTCTACGTCGTCTTCGACTGCGCCACTCCCCAGCCGCGTCTGGTGAGGGTGCGCGACCCGTTCGGCAAGCTCTTGGTCAAGAGCAGCGAGTCCTACGCCTACACGATCACTCCGAAGGCGCTGGAGGAGGTCGCAGAAGTATGACAGCCTCCAAGAGGATACTGATCATTGCCGGACCGAACGGCGCAGGGAAGACCGTTTTTGCTACGGAGTTCTTACCGAACGAGGCCAATTGCCTTCATAAACGCGGACCTCATAGCCGCCGGCCTGAGTCCATTTCGACCCGACCTGGCCGGAGTTCGGGCAGGCAGGCTGATGTCGAACATGATTCATGAATATGCGAGCAAAGGCGAGAGCTTCGCTTTCGAGACGACACTGAGCGGACGGAGCTATGTTCGCTTGATACCTCGCTGGCGGGAACAGGGCTACTGGATAAAGCTGTTCTTCCTGCGACTACCGACCCCGGAAATAGCCATCGCCCGTGTTAGGCAGCGAGTGTTGCAGGGTGGACATGATGTGCCAGAACAGATCGTTCGCCGTCGCTTCCAAGCTGGATTGCGCAATTTCGAGTCCATCTACCGGGACCTGGTGGATGAGTGGGTGGTATACGACAACCGGGGGGATACCCCCATTTTATTGGCGGAGGGCAGTCAGCTATGACTACGAGGAAACAGCAGAATCAAGAACAGGCTGAGCAATCGCGAGCTGTGGATCTCGTTGGCGCAGAGGCGGCCCTCCGCAGGGCCGTAGAACGCTCGCGTCGCCGGGCCATGGAGAGCATAGGCGCAGTGGCTGCGTTCAGAGACGGGAAAGTGGTCTGGGAGCGGGCCGATGGGACATTCACTGACGAGATTGAAGATGCCCGCAAGTAGCCTGAAGAAAGGCGGAGGCCAATGGGAGCAATGCCCAACCGTCGCCATACGGAACCCAGCCGAAACGCACAGGTCCGGGGAGAACTCTTTCTCGTGGCAACCTGAGCAGAGGGAGCACTGAATTGGTTGAGTTCATGGCAAGAGTTCTCGGAATCAACAAACTCCTAGACTACACCGCCAGCGGAGTAGGGGCCATCGCTGGCCCGATACTGGCCAACTGGAAGGCATCCAGAGAAGGGAAGGCCAAACTTACAGCCGCTCGGGCTGATGCGGAAGCGCGTCTCATCGAAGCGCAGTCAGAGGGGACTTCCTTGGTGATCATTGCCGAGGCGCAGGCTAAAGCTCGGCAAACTATGGACGCGACGATTGAAGCGGAGCATGGAGTGGTCGAGATTACTCGGGGCGACATCACCCAGTCAATTGAGTTTCAAGGGCGGAAACGCATGGCAAATGCCAGTTCCATTGTAGACGGCGCAGCGGAGGAGCTTGGCGATAAGGAAGTCCCCAATCATGAGCCGGACCCGGACTGGACTGCCCGCTTCTTCGACTATGCGCAGGACATTTCGTCTGAGGACATGCAGAGGATTTGGGCAAAAATCCTCGCTGGCGAAGTGGAAAGCCCGGGGAGGACTTCACTCCGCACACTAGACACTTTGCGAAACATGACCAAAAGAGACACAGAGATGTTCAGTGACCCCTGCCCCTTCATCATGGGAGATGGCTTTGTGTTCTATGACGATTCAGTGAAAAACTTTGGTCCCTTCGGTCTCAGTAACCTACTTCATCTCGTAGATTGCAACCTTTTGAATTCCAAGCGGTCTCTACAAGCTATCTGGCAATGGGGAGAGGGAAATTATATCGTATTGGACTATCAGAACGGTGCCCTGAGGGTCACAAGCAATAGTAGACCTAGCGGAACGTTGAGAATCCCTGCTTTTAGGCTTACCACTTCAGGCAGAGAGCTAGGCGGTTTGAATCCACGATCACCGAATATGGATTATCTACGGGCCTTCTCGCAGTTTCTCAAATCAATAGACTGCCGGTTGGACTATCTCGATGGCGTCGTGCAATTAGGGGACGGAACAATTAGCTACGCCCGCAGTATCCCCATTGAGCCAAAACCTGACCAAGGGGACGGAGGAACGCCATGACCACCAACAACCCCAAGCGCCTTATTGAGGTGGCATTTCCGCTGAAGCAGGTGTCGCTGGACTCGGTGCACGAGAAGAACGTGCGGCATGGGCACATCTCCACTCTGCACATTTGGCCGGCACGGCGGCCCTTGGCGGCATCCCGGGCCGCTCTGATTGCCACGCTGCTACCGGACCCGGGCGACGCCGAGGAGCGCAAGAACATCCTGGAGCGTATGGCGGGCCGGGTCACCAAGAAAATTGAACGCAAGCGCATCAACGGCCGCATCGTCGAGAAGGTGAAGGAGGAGACGGCGGGGGGCATACTGCATTGGGGCCGTGAGAACGGCTCGGACCTGGAGTGGTTCCGCGGCAAAATCCGTGACGCCTACGGCGGACGTGCACCGAGGGTGCTGGACCCCTTCGCCGGTGGCGGCGCCATCCCTCTGGAAGCGATGCGTCTGGGTTGCCTGGTTCATCCTCAAGCGCACCCTCGAATACCCGCAGAAGCTGGCGGGCCAGACCCGCCCATTGCCTGAATTCGTCCTAGCAGACCGGGAGTTCATGGAGGCGTTCCTGAAGGCGAACGGGTACACGGGGGCCGGTTTGCGGACAGCTCTCGAACGGCTCGGTCACGGCAACGGCGGCGGGACCCAGCTTCAAGCGATGCCACATGATGCCCCGGTAGCCAAGGCGGACCTGGCCTGGCACGTGCGGGCCTGGGGCCGGTGGGTGTTGGCCCGCGCCCGCCGGGAGTTGGCTTCCTTCTATCCTACCTATGCCGACTTCGAGTCGCTGGAGCCGGGGACGCAGTACGATCCTTGCCCAATGCGGATGCTAGAGCTGGACGAAAACGGGGTTGCGCAGATCGACCCGTTGAACACCGATTTCGACGCCGCCTACCTCAACGACCCAAGGAACCCGCGTTGGATCGCCAAGCCCACGGTGGCCTACCTCTGGGCGCGCACCGTCTCTTGCAAGCAGTGCCGGGCCACACTGCCCTTGCTGAAGACCCGCTGGCTGTGCAAGAAGGACAACAAGCGCGTCCTCCTGACGATGGAGCCAAAGGCAGACCACACGGGCGTAGTCTTCGGGGTGCAGCCCGATGTGCCCCAGAACGGCGGCAACGCGGCGCAGCGGCGGGAACACGACAGACGCACTGGGGCCGGAACCATGTCCCGGACCGGCGCAACTTGCCCAAGCTGCGGCGCTATTATGACCATGGGAGACATTCGTTTTGAAGGACAGGCCGGACGTCTGGGCGCGATGATGACCGCCGTAGTGGTGGACGGCGTCAAGGGCAAGGAGTACCGCCTGCCTACGAACCATGAAATCGAAGTCGCCGAAGTGACGGAGGAGCGGCTTCGGTTCCTCTACGCGGACATCCCCTTTGGATTGCCGGAAGAGCCATTGCCGAGTAAGGAGGCTCTGGGCTTCCGTGTCCCGCTGTACGGCTTCGACACATGGCGCAAGCTGTTCACCAATCGGCAGCTATTGGCGCTGGGGGCATTTGTTCGCTCTGTTCGGGAGTTGCCGGAGCAACTCACCGATTACCCGAAGGACTGGAAGGAATCTGTCAACGCCATGTGCTTGCCCATCATCAGCCGAATGGCTGACCGTGGCAGCACCTTGGCGACATGGACCAATGACCGAGAGACCATCAGGAGTACGTTTGCTCGATTCGCCTTGCCTATCACGTGGGACTTCTCCGAGTCCGCCCCGCTTTCAGATACGACGGGCGGTTTTGTGCAATCCGTCGATTGGATGTTCTAAGGTATGCGACCATCTGCAACGGAGTGTGGCGTCAGCGGCGAGGGGCGAAAGTCTCTGTGCCTCGGCAATCGCTTGTCCAGAACGGGGAATCGACCTTATCGTAACTGACCCTCCCTACTACGATGCGATCCCCTATTCAGACCTAATGGATTTCTTCTACGTTTGGCTGAAGAGGTCGGTTCCGGGTCTGTCGCCTCAGATCGAAGCTGTGTTCTCCAATTCCCTGGGGCCAAAGTGGGACCATGACGGCAATGATGGCGAACTCATTGACGACGCTAGCCGGTTTGGGGGAGATCAAAGGCTGTCTAAGCAGAACTATGAAGATGGCATGGCCAGATCGTTTCAAGCTTGCCATGCCGCGCTGGGGACTGAAGGGCGGCTCGTGGTCGTCTTCGCCAACAAGCAGCCCGATGCGTGGGAGACACTAGTTGGAGCCCTGATACGCGCCGGTTTTGTTGTTGACGGCTCTTGGCCTATCCAGACTGAGATGGGCAACCGCAACCGCGCTATTGCGTCCGCCGCCCTCGCTTCATCCTTCTGGCTGGTCTGCCGGAAGCGGCCTCCGGGCCGTCCGGGCTGGGACAACACCGTCTTGGGCGAGATGCAGGAAAACATCACGCAGAAGCTCCGGGACTTCTGGGACGCGGGGATTCGCGGCCCCGACTTCGTTTGGGCGGCCACCGGTCCAGCGCTGGAAGCCTTCAGCAAGCACCCAGCCGTCAAGAAGGCCAACGCCTCCGACGAGTTGATGACCGTCTCCGAGTTCCTGCGGGAGGTGCGGCGGCTGGTCGTTGGTTTCGTCGTCGGCCGTGTGTTGACCGAAGACGGCGAGGAGTCGGTGACAGGCTTAGATGACGTGACCACCTACTACCTTCTGCACCGCCATGACTTCGGCTTGCAGGATGCGCCAGTGGGCGGCTGCATCCTCTACGCTCTGTCGTGCAACCTCTCGGACTCGGCGCTGGTGAACCAGCACGACCTCCTGGCGCAGTCGGGCAAGGGGGCAGCGACGGATGATCTTGAAGACGGTCCGTCCGAGGACGAGGATGAGGGAGAGAGCGGGGGAGGCGCCAAGGTGAAGCTCAAGCCGTGGAACCAGCGGCGAGGAAAGAACCTTGGCCTGGAGGCGTCGGGCGGGAAGCCAGTCCCGCTCATCGACCAAGTGCATAAGCTGATGCACCTCTGGCGGGCAGGCGACCAGGCCAGGGTTAATTAATACCTGGATAGTCGGGGGCTCCAGCGTAACGCCTTATTCCACCAATTGCTGCAAGCACTCATCGAACTAGCCGCCATGGGCTCCAACAAGCGGGTCGTCTTGGACTCCGAGGAGCGTTCTATCCTGGAGGCCCTGAGCAACCATGCAGCGGCCCACGGCGATGTCCGCGCGCCGCGCCAAGGGCGATTAGTTTAGACATCAGAGGAGAAGTGATGGAAAACTGTAACCTGTTCCCTGGCAACGTACAATTGGCTTCATCTCCCAAGCGTAGTAACGAATCAGAGTTTGAGTTCTTTAGCAGATACGATTCTACAGAGATGGCGGAGGCTCGTAATCGGTTGAATGAGTGGTTCCGGGCTTGGCCTGAGCCGCGTCAACAAGAGGTAAAACAACGATTGTGCGGTAAGAAAGAGAACTGGTACGGCACATGTTTTGAGCTGTATCTCTATCACAAACTAACGAGTTTGGGCTGTACGGTCGAAGTTGAGCCACGCTTGGCAAAAGGCAGAACGCCCGACTTCTTGGTGGAGCATGAAGGAAAACGGTGCTACATCGAGGCGTTGGTCTTGGCTGATGATGAGTGGAAAACAGATGCTGAGGCTGATTTGGAGGAGAAGCTTAATAGCTATTCGAGCAAGGACTTCTCCCTGTGTCTTTTCTCAACCTCAAAGCTGACACAACGAATCAGAAAGGAGCAGCTACAGCCGATTATTGACTGGATGAACTCTCATGATGTGATTGTGGTGGAAACGTCAAGAGCCCCGGAATATAGCAAAGAGTTCGTCTTACAGCCTGATGGAGGCGATGAGTACCTTTTAGAAGTGTTACTCACACCTGCGACCTCTGAGTTCCGTACGGAAGAAGACGCGCTTTCGAGGGAATTGGTTGAAATGTCGTCATTGGGTGGGGCACGTTCGGGCCCGATAGACCACGGGCTACGGGAGAGAATCAGGGAAAAGAGAAGAAGGTATGACCCATTCGTTTTAGACGCTCCGTTGCTCATCGCAGTCAATACGATAGCACACGTCCCGCGTATGGATTGGGCTCTGTACGGTACGCCCACGGCAACCTTACATCTCGACAAGTCCACGGGAGGGATTGTTGCTGTCTCGGAGAGCATGAGCAAAGACGGCATATGGTTAATCTCGGAGAAAGGTAAGGACCGCCTGCGCGCTCCTCATCTATTGGGGGTGTGGAATTTTGTACTTGCCCACCCCTCCAATCCCAGTCCAACGGTGTGTCTATACACCAATCCGTACGTCGACTGGAGCAAGGTTAAGAATCTCCCATCTCCAGTTTTCCTCGGACAATACACGCAGGTTACAGATGAGCGAAATCTGAAGTACGTAGAGGGACCATGAAAACTTCATTGAAGCCCTGGCATGAGGTAGTGGAGCTGCGGGACGACCTGAAGACCGGCGAGCTTTCCCTGTCCATATTCGCCGCCGACCTATTTGACGTGGTGATGCAGAAGGGCCTCCGGCCAGTCTACGAGGATCCAGCCGAATTCTTCGCCCTCACCTATCCCACGTACAACCTCCGTGAGCTGGTCAAGGACGTCTGCCTGCGCCTGGCTGGGAGGACCGACAAGGCGTATAGAAAGCTGTCCGTGAACTACGACGGCGGCAAGACCCACACCCTCATCACCCTCCGGCACCTGGCGCACGACCCGGACAGCCTGCCCAACCTACCCTCTATACGGGAGTTCGAGGCGCACATCGGGTTCAAGCCGCCTAGGGCCAGGGTCGCCGCGTTGTGCTTCGACAAGATTGACCTTGAGAAGGGGATCGAAACGCTCAGCCCCGATGGGATGTCGAGGATGCTGAGGCACCCGTGGAGCGTTCTGGCCTTTCAGCTCGCCGGGGCAGACGGCCTAAGGCTAATCCACGCCGAGGGCCAGGACGAGGAGCGAGAGACGCCCCCTGCGGAACCGCTCATGGCGGAGCTGTTGTCCAAGCCCCAGCAGGACGGCCTTTCGACCCTGGTGCTTCTCGACGAGGTGCTCATGTACCTTCGCGGTCAGGCGGAGGACGACTCATCCTCGCGCGGGCGTCTGGTGAGCTTCTTCCAATACCTCACCCAAGCGGTGGTCAAGGTGGACCGCTGCGCCATGGTGGCATCGCTCCTCGCCTCGGACCCCAAGAAGTACGACGACTTCGGCAGGGAGATTCTGAGGGACGTGTCCGAGGTATTCGGACGTCAGATGGAGGAAGAAGTCAGTCCGGTGAGCAAGGAGGACGTGGCGGAGGTTCTCCGGCGGCGATTCTTCAAACCCGAGGCGATTCGTGATCCTGGCGCCTTCCGGCCCCACGTCACTTCGGTGGTCGGCAATATTGCAGCTCTCGATGAGCAGACCCGGAAGGAGCGCCAGTCGGCCGAAGACCGCTATCTGGGCAGCTACCCCTTTCACCCCGACCTCACCGAGATTTTCTACACCCGCTGGACCCAGCTCGACGGATTTCAGAGGACGCGGGGGATACTGCGGACCTTCGCCATCGCCCTTCGGGATGCCGAGAAATGGGACACCAGCCCGTTGGTCGGGCCCAGTGTCTTCCTGAACGAGCCCGGCAGGGACGACCTCGTAGAGTCCGCCAGCGAGCTGGCCTCGTTCGCCAGTGTAGACGCCGGTACTGGAGGCCACCAGGAATGGCGGCCCATCCTGGAAGGCGAGCTTGGCAAGGCCCGAGCCATCCAGTCCGAAGCTACGGGGCTTCGACACCGCGAGATGGAGCAGGCCGTCGTTTCGGTATTCCTGAGCTCCCAACCGATCGGTCAGAAGGCGCTCACCCACGAGCTTGTCGTGTTGGTCGGCGCGACGAACCCGGACAAGATCGAACTGGAAAAGGCGTTGCACCGCTGGACGGAGTTGTCCTGGTTCCTGGATGAGGTGGAGGTTAGCGCAGCTGAAGCCTCTCCGGACGGGACGAAGCAGTTGCCTGGTGCCTGGAGGTTGGGGAATCGTCCCAACCTGCGCCAGATGCACGATGACGCCTGCGCGAACCGAGTCCAACCTGCTCTGGTGGAATCGCAGCTGATCGACCATATCGAAAAACAGAGGTCCCTGACATCCGGCGCGGCGGCGGCTGGAGCAAGGGTGCACAACCTCCCGAACCGGCCCCGAGACATAGAGGACGACGGCCAGTTTCACTATGCAGTCCTTGGACCCAAAGCGGCTTCGGAATCCGGCAAACCTAGCTCGGAAGCAAAACGCTTCATTGGTGAGACCACCGCGCCGGACCGTCCCCGGGTCAATCGCAACGCAGTCGTCCTCGCCGTTCCCTCCAAGGAGGGTCTCGACGTCGCCCGAAGCAGGATTCGGGAGTATCTGGCGTGGGTGGAGGTCCGCGAACTTCTCAAGGGCCAACAGGTTGACCCGGTCCGCGAGCAGATGCTGGCCAGCGAGAGCCAGGCTGCCCGGAGACGCATCCCGGAGGCCATCAGACAGGCCTACTCGATCGTGGTCACGGTCAACGAAGGCAACGACATCCAGGCATCCAGGCATTCAGGCATTCAGGGTAGCCGTAAACGATGATCCTCTGTTCGTCACCATCAAGGCCGACAGGCGAGCACGGATACAGGAAACGGCAATCAGCTCAGAGGCGATGATGCCTGGAGGCCCTTACGATCTGTGGCGGGAAGGGGAAGATTCCCGCAGGGTCAAGGACCTGGTCGGCGCTTTTGCGCAGTTTGCCAAGTTGCCCAAGATGCTGCGCCACAAGGAGATACTGGACACCGTCGTTCATGGGGTACGGGATGGGATATGGGTGGCAACGTTAATCCGACCGGACCGCACGACGAAGACGTTTTGGCGCACTGGAATAGAAGACCAGATTCTCAGCGACCCGGCACTCGAAGTGTTTCTCCCGGAGTCTGCGACTCTCAGCGACGTCGACCCTGATCTCCTCAGCCCTCAGAGGCTCCCGGGCCTTTGGTCTACCGATGAGATTACGGTAAGGGACGTGACCGACTACTTTGCGGGCGGCCACTCTGTCACGGTCCCGAAGGAAGGGTATGACGACACAGTATTCATTCCCAAATGCCAGCCGGCTCTCGTGGAGCAGGCGATTGCAGAGGCTGTGCAGCGGGGGGTGATCTGGCTGATAAACGGCCCGGCCTCTAGCCGCAGCTTGGCCGCTGAGTGCCTGAATATGTGGACGCCTGTCGGCCTTAGTCCCGCCGCTTTGAAGTACCGGCGTAGGTTGCCGTAGAAAGTGCCGCTGGTGATGCCGCCCACTGTCGGCGCTGGACGGCCACAGGGACTCGTCTGGCTTCATAGTGTAAATCCTTTGCCGAAGGCTTCCAAGGCCTGCTGTATCGCCCTAAACGCGGGCTGTGGCATTTCACGTTTGCCATGTTTGCCACCCTTGCCCCGGTAGCTGTAGTAGACCGTTTCTCCATCTTTGATTAGGTCCCTGGCCTTGAGGTTGAGCACTTCAGCGCGCCGCCGCCCAGTGAGTGTCAGGGTTAGAATAATGGCCCTGTCCCTGAGCCCTACTGGAGTGTCCGGGATGAAGTCCAGAAGCTTCTTGATGTCGACGGCTGTCAGTCCCCTGGGTGGTGCCGGTGTCGCCTTTGGGCGTTCCAGTTGATCGCAGGGTTGGCGCTAACGAGGCTCTTGCGGATCAGGAACCGGTAGAAGAAACTGAGGCAGGCAATGCGGGCATTGATAGTGACTGACGACGGCTTCTTGCCTGAGATACCGATTGCATGGGCGTAGCCAAAAACTTCCGTAGCCGTTACCTTGTCTGGTGGCTTGCCTAGCCTGCCAAAGAAGCGGTAGAGCATCCCGGAATAGGCTACCACGGTCCTCATGGACCCTGAGCGGCGCTCTTTTTCGGCCAAGAAGGCGTAGATTGCCTTATCCCACCTATCGGCGTCACTGCCGTGCACCAGATTTTGCGTCGTCATGACTTTCTCCTATAGGGGATGAAATCACGACTATTCACGCTCTGGTGCGCCGGGAAGTCAAGGAATTCTAACGGACACTATGACCTGGTAGTGTCACACTAGTAACAGGCTCACGGTATCACAACGGCATGAAATGTTCCTTGGGGCCTAGGAATCACTGACTATGTGTTGGTTCAAGAAGGTGTACACATACATAAGCTAGGACGTACGTCAGGCACCGTCGCAGGTTCTATAGCAAGTTACGAGTTCAGGCGGATGTTCCCGTCCTCTGGGTTGCAACTTCCCCATTCGGTTTTCATCTGCCCAATGAAAAGATCCTGTGCAGCTATCCCGATGAACGGCACGTCTTCTTCCCGAGCAATAGCAGAGCAGTTAAGAGTTGTTATTAGCATGGTGGGTGGCATTCACGTCGACATGAGCACAGTGCTCCCCGAAACCTCGAAAAAGCTGTCCGACCTTTACCAAGAGCGCGGCGTCCACTTTGTGGCGGCGCCGGTTTTTGGCACCCTTGACATGGCGGCCGCAGCCGACCTCTGTATTTGCCCTGCTGGTCCGGCCGCGGTCATCGACCGCTGCCGTCCGATGTTCCCTGAGCACACAATCATACCGGTAAATATTGCGCCAAAGAGTACTAGCTATCGGATGCACTTGGAGGAAGACGGGACTCCCCAGGCTCTGTATACCGAAACCCACTGGGTCGATCCTTTTATCGCGTTGGCAAGGGCCTCATCTGTGACCAAGACAATCAGGATTCCCTCGCAAAAAGGCCTGTTTGAGATGAACCCTGGCGTGCGAAGGGGCCTGGAAGGGAGGAGGCCACGGGATGCCGGCTGCTGGCCTCACCGCACCATCTGCCGCGCTCAGGACAAGCGTGATCCCGTTGCGGTACCCCTTCCGTGGCTCAGGGCACCCGGTGGAAGCTGTGGAGCGGCGCCCTCATGCGGCCGTGACCGCAGGTACCGTCCCGACCGCCCGCTGAGCCGTGTTCTCCATCTCCACCAGGCGTGCATGGACCATCCGCTTGAAGTTGCACGCCAACGCCTTCAGGTAGACGGCAAGCCGCACCCGACGGCCCCCTCGCACCCGCAAGCGCCCAAGCCCGTGGGCGCGCTTCAGCTCGGAGTTCGTTCCCTCGATCCCGGCCCTTATGGCATACCGCTTGCGCCACTCCTCGATGGCCTCGGCCCTCCGGCGCCGCTCGATGTTCACCTTCACCAGGTCCGCCTTGAGGACGTAGGCCCCCGCACGCCGGTCCAGCTTCACTGGGCAACGGGACCGCAAGGGGCAGGGCTCGCATGTTGTCCTGGCAAAGTGGACCTCTACCCGCTCCGGCGCATCCTCCAACTCGTGCTCCTCGATGGACGGGTGGCCGGCGGGGCACACCGTGGCCTGCTCCCCTGTGACGTCGATCTGAAAGTCCGCGGCGGTGAGCGGCGGTGGTCCGTCACCCTCTCCTTCGTGCGAGTTCCCCGGCGCCGACCCCGCCACCGGGCTCACCAGTTCCGTTCCCCGGCGCGAGGCTTCGAAGGCATTGCGGCCCGACCCCTACGCCGTGTCGGCGAAGAGCTCGTCCGGTCGGACCTTCCGCTCCGCGAGCCCGTCAACGACCGGCACGCTCACGTCGGTGTCGCTCCCACTCGAGGGGGTCACCTCCACGTGGGTGATGAGCTGGGTGGCGTTCTCCTCGTGGCAGGTCTCCGCCACCTGCACCTCGTACCCCTTCCCCTTGTGGCCGCTGTAGGTCACATCCGGGTCGTGGGGCGATTGCAGCGAGTCGGCGGACACCTGCTTCGGGTCCTTCAAGGCCACGGGCACCTTGCATTCCCCAGCATCGTCGTCATCGTCCCTGGGGCGCCCGTCCCGGTGTTTGCCCACATGGCACTGCTCCCGCAGCAGCCGCTCCAGCAGCCGGTACTCCTCCAGCTGGGCAGCAGTCGTGCCATGGAACCGGTCCACCAGCCGGTAGAGGTCCCGGGCACAGACCGAAAGGCGTCGCCGACCCTCCCCCGTGCGGGCGTCCTCGTAGTGGGTCGCCTCGTCTTCTTCCTTCAAATAGCGCCCTAGGAGGCCCTCCGGAACCCCAGGGCGAAGCTCTGGGTGCTCCCAGCGCAAGGCCCGCAGGAACAACCGCATCGTCTCACAGAACAGGCCCAGCCGGGTGAGTGTGGCGATGTTGCTCATGATGTGGGTGGAGTCCAGGCGTTGCTTTCCGGTGCGTATGCCCAGCGCCTGGATGATCCGGTCCGTGGTCTCCTGGAAAGCCAGCCGGCCACCGTCGTGCTGCATCAGGCGAACTCGGAAGTTGTGGAGGGTCTTCTGGGGCAGGTGGGTCTCCTCGATGTCCAGCCGCAGGGCGTGGTGCCAGAGCAGGTTGAACTCTAGTTGTTCCAGAGCTTCATCGTCGGTGAGGTTGAACATCTCTTTGAGGAGGTGGACCCCGAGGACGGTCTGCACCGCCCGGTTGGGACGGCCGTTGTCCACGCAGTACATGGGAGCAAAGCGCTCCTCGTCAATCAGGGGGAGCGCCTCGTTTCGGAAAACCTCGGCCCAACTTCTCTCCAGACGCTTAGCCTTCTTCGGCGTCACCAGGAACTGGGACTGCCAGAGGCTCTCTTGCGGGTCTCGTATTCGGAACATCCTCCCCTCCCTCGGCCAGGCGCTGCCCCAACGCCCTTTCCCCACATTATCCCCACCTTGCCCCCGGAGGACGAGGGGTTTTTACGAGGGAATCAAGTTTGCGCTACGATAATGTCGACACCAGCATCCACGGCACGACGTCCTTCTTCGGCGTCTCCCACGGTATACATCACCAGAGTCCCTACTGCGTGGATACGGTCGACATATTCGTAAGGTTCATCCCAATGGAAAGACACGACGTTAACCCCGGCCTCGAGGCATGCTTCGAGCCTGGATTCCGTCTCCTCCAAGCCTCGTAGAATAAAATTTCCGCCAATGGGCCGGTCTGTCAGCTCATGAGTCTCACGTATGAGTCGGCGCACGTCATCGGCATCCCTTCGGAGGAAAGCAAGCATCCCCAGACCACCAGCATTGGAGACAGCGGCGGCTAAGGCAGGGTTGGTCGCTAGGCCAATGGGCGCCTGCACTATGGGAGTTTCAATATTAAGTATGGAGCACAATGGTGTGACCAGAGATGCCACAACCCTACCTCCGATTCCCTAGGCTGTGCCCAAGGGCACTGTATCTGACTCGGATGCTACGATATCAAGCAATTATTCGTCAATATTGTGACAACAATCACGAAATAATCGCCATTATTCGTTAACTCGATCATGCCGAGCGGTGCGGAAGCCAAAATCGATGTGGGCATCCTTGGCCTTTCCCGGAACCCTAAGGCTAGAGTCAAATGGCAACACAGATATGGCGGTTCGGTATCGACACACTTCACCCGGATGGTTAAGATAGGCCTTAAATCCCCGGTGGGAGGCCGCCATGAACGCTGATGACATCGCTCATCTCACAGTTGCCCAACTGGCCCAGCGCATTGAAAGCAAAGAGGTTTCACCGGTGGAAGCCACCGAGGCTTATTTGGACCGGATCGACGCCCTTGATTTCAAGTTTAATTCCTACCTCACGGTAACCCGCAAAGAGGCGATCCAGGCTGCCAGGGAGGCGGAACAGGCGATAATCCAAGGTAATTACCTGGGGCCGTTGCACGGCATACCCGTGGCGGTGAAGGACCAGTTCTGGACCAAGGGCATCAGAAGCACCGGCGGCTCCCGAATTTTGGCCGATTTTATCCCCGACGAAGATGCGACGGTCATCACCAATCTGAAACGAGCGGGCGCCGTGGTGCTGGGCAAGACCAACCTGACCGAGATTGCCATGGGCGGAGGAATCGAGCGATTCAGCCCTCCCCGAAACCCCTGGGACCTAGACATGCGCACCGGTGGCTCCAGCGGCGGCTCGGGCGCAGCCACCGCTGCTTTCTTGTGCGCCACGTCACTGGGCGAAGACACCGGCGGCTCCATCCGCTTTCCCGCTACCTGGTGCGGTCTAGTAGGGCACCGGCCCAGTTGGGGAAGGGTCAGCCGTTACGGCGTCATGACCGGAGTTTGGTCCATGGACACTGTTGGGCCGATATCCCGCACGGTGGAAGACGCTGCGATTACCCTAACGGCCATAGCGGGGCGAGACCCCAAGGACCCATACACCTGGAACACTCCGGTCCCCGATTACCGGCAGGCCTTGGAAGGAGGCGTTCGCGGACTTAAGATAGGAATTATCAGACAGCAGATGACGCCTGATGTGACCGACGAGGAAACCCGGGCCGCCGTTCTTAAAGCTACGTCCGTTTTGGAAGAGCTTGGGGCGACTGTCGAAGAGGTTTCTTTACCATTGACCAGCCATTCCGTGGAGTTGTCTCTGGTGCCTCTGCTGGTGGAGCCGGCCATGAACCATAAGGGTTGGATCAGAGAGCGCCTGTCGGATTACGGCCACAATAACCGCGTCGGTCTTGACGGGCAGCATCCTTCCTGCGGCAGCCTACTATAAAGCCCAGAAGCTGCGTACCCTGCTCCGCCAACAAGTCCTGGATGCTTTCGATAACTATGATGTGCTGATCACGCCGACTGCCGGAATAGCGGCTCAACCAATTATGGACGACCAAGTAATCACCAGCAAAGAAAATGCTATAGGAAACCGGCAACTGCACACCAGAATATTCAACCTGGCCAATTCCCCGGCGATATCGGTGCCCTGTGGCTTTAGTAGCGATGGGCTTCCCATTGGCCTGCAAATCGGTGGACGCCCAGGCGCTGACGAGACGATCTTAAAGGTCGCCTACGCCTATGAGCAAAGTTTAGGTTGGCACAACCAACGTCCGCCCCACGCCTGAGCCTGAATGCAGTGCGGCGTACGGAAAGACACAAGACTCGTTAGATAGTCAATAACGCAAAGTGAGGATTTAGCATGGATAAGACCGAATATAACAAGCTT
Organism: Dehalococcoidia bacterium; assembly: GCA_963665155.2. Lineage (GTDB taxonomy): Bacteria > Chloroflexota > Dehalococcoidia > Lucifugimonadales > UBA3495 > UBA1141. The sequence goes on from CAXXFI010000001.1 coordinate 736,868, forward strand.
ACCCCCGAGGAAAGTCACGTAATTGAAAGGAAGGGGACCGAGCACCCCTTCACCGGAGAGTACGACGACTTTTATGAAGCCGGGGTTTACCTTTGCCGCCGGTGCGACGCCGAGCTATATCGCTCTGATGACAAGTTCGACGCCCATTGCGGTTGGCCAGCCTTCGATAAGGAAATACCCGGCGCAATCAAGCACCTGCCCGACCCCGATGGTATGCGAATCGAGGTTGAGTGCGTCAACTGCGGCGGGCACTTGGGCCACGTTTTTATGGGTGAGCGCCTGACCGCCACCAACACCCGGCATTGCATTAACTCCCTCTCTATGAAGTTTGTATCCGGAAGTTAGTGACGGGAAGTTTGTGTCCGGAACTTCGTGTCCGGAAGTTAGCACTCCTCGTAAACTGGAATTATCCATAAGCTGGATTCAGTTGTGATCTTACCTTCGGTAAACCCTGGCGGCATCGGAGAAACCGGTTATCTGCGATGCCGCCAGGCCCGATATAACTTCCATTCTCATTGACCGGTCGTCCAGCACTTGGGCGAGGAAGGCACCCAAGACCTGGTCTTCCAGGTTCACGGTTTCCAACCGCAATTCTCCGACAGAGGCCCTGGCCACCAAGTCGTATTTCACCAAGCCCGACGCCGCTCTAATGTCGGCGGGGTCCGGAGCGTTCCCTTTGACTCCATACACGCTCTGGCACACGTGGCATTGATCTTCGGTAATTCCCACGTCTGCTCCGATGGAAATCCTGATCTGCTGCGGATCAATGTGGTCATAAGCGATGCTAAGATGCCCGGTCCAGTAGGGGCATGGCCTGGTCCCGCACATTTGTCCGTTGGATCCACCGCCATAGTCCACGGTGCCGTCTAGAACTCCGGCCGAAAAGTACCCTGACCTAGGCTGTCCCGATATACTGGGCAAGAGATTTAATAAATGGGTGTGGGAGGTTGAGGATGCTGGGAGTACGGTCGGCGCAACGAGGGCTGCTGGAAGCGGATCACCTGTACCTGGACTATGTGGGCCGGGGCTCCTTCTATGGCTTCCTGGCCTCCCTGCGGGGACAGCTATTTCGAGACGAAGAGTTCGCCGAGCTATATTGCCCAGACAATGGCCGGGATAGCGTGCCCCCAAGTCTGGTGGCCACTGCGCTGTTGTTGCAAGCCTACGACAAAGTCAGCGACGCCGAAGCCAAACAGCGGGCGGATTTTGATATCCGGTGGAAGGTGGCGTTGGGGATTGAGGTGGAGGACCGGCCCTTTGCCAAGAGCACGCTGCAGCTGTTTCGAGCCCAGCTGATCCTCCACGACCGGGTGCGGGCCGTCTTTCAGCGCAGCCTCCAATTCGCCCGGCAGACCGGATACCTGAAAGGACGCCGGATGAAGGTGGCGGTAGACACCACCTACATTCTGGGCCGAGGGGCGGTCAAGGACACCTACAACTTGCTGGCCGACGGCATAGTCCAGGTAGTGCGGGCGCTTTCGGACCTGGATGGGACGCGGCCCGAGGAATGGGCCTTGAGACACGGTCTGGAACTCTACTTTGGCTCCAGTGTGAAGGGAGAGGCAGAGATTGACTGGGACAACCAGAAAGAGCGGCAAGCCTTACTGCAGAAGATAGTAGCCGATGCCGACCTGGTGTTGGAGCTGGCCCGTCAGGTCCAGGGTCAGTTCCCCGAGGAGAGCCCCCAGCGCCAGGGTATAGTGGAAGCGGCGGAGTTGCTGGGGCAACTGTTACTGCAGGATGTGGAACGCCAGGAGGATGGCCCAGCCCTGAAGGATGGGGTAAGCCGGGACCGCATCCCTTCGGTACACGACCCGGAGATGCGCCACGGCCGTAAAAGCAGCAGCAAACGCTTCGACGGACATAAGGCTGCGGTGGTGGTGGATACCGATTCCCAACTGGTGACCGCGGTAGACATCCTGCCCGGCAATGCCGGTGACAACACTGGAGTCCTGGAACTGGTGGAGCAGAGTGAGGAGAACACGGGCATAGCGGTGGAGGAGACTATCGGGGATGCGGCCTATGGGGATGGCGGGACGCGGCAGGCCTTTGCCGATGCTGGTCGGACTCTAATAGCCAAGGTGCCGGGTCGCCCTAATAAGGCCTGCTTCCCCAAGGAGGACTTCCAGATCGACTTGGAGGCAGGAACCTGCACCTGCCCAGCCGGTAATGTTACCCACACCCTGCGGACCTTCGGCACCCGGACCAACCGGTTGGGTCGGACCTACCTGGCCCGGAGTTTCCAATTCGACCCGGCGGTCTGCGGCGTATGCCCCCTGCGGTCCCAGTGCGTGGCGGCGCGGTACGGGGCGGGACGCACCGTAGCCCTGCATCCCCAAGAGGCGCTCTTGCAACAAGCCCGGGACTTCCAGCGGAGTGAGGGCTTTGCTGAATACCGTAGGCCGCGCCAGGCGGCCGAGCATCGCCTGGCGCGGCTGGCGCAACTGGGGGTCCGCCAATCTCGCTACTTCGGCCGAGCCAAGACCCGATTCCAACTACTCATGGCGGCCACGGTGGCCAACCTGACCCTGGTGGCTACCAAGATGGGGATGATATCTCCGGCTCCAGGCTCCTCTCACGATAAACCGGACCAGCAAGCCCCAGGGTCGCCCATCGTTACTACCCAATTCATATTGGCCGCAGCCAACTGGGTCACTCTTAGCCTCAGACTTACAGTCCACTGGTTATCCTCCACGCCATCCCGTCACAGCAGGGCTTTTCAGCCGGGTTTCTAGGAACCAATTCCCCACTAAACGCCCATCAATGTCGTAATCTATCCTGCCCCCCTTGGGTTCGGCGGTTCGGGGGTTCTTTTCCAGCATGCGGAGCCTCAGGTCGCCCTCATAGTAGTCAAATGGGTCCGCAGTGAAAATTTTCCAGGGCTCGCCGCTGTAATGGGATGGGATTATCAGCCCGTTCAGTGGCTTACTGGTGTCGTGAACGCTGAAGTCCACCCCCTGACCGCCAGCCTTGCCTAGTACCTGCCCCGCCTTGATCGCAATCGCACCACCGGACGAAGAACTCCACCGGCCGCCACTGCTAATCTCCCCGGTCATAGCCAAGATTTCCGGCGCCAGGCCACCCAAATGTATAAAGATGGTGGATACGGTACAGGTGTGCCAGATAACCATTCGGTAGTCTTCCAGAATCCCGGTAAATCCGTAAGGGGCCGGGCCAAATGGAAATGCCCCGATTTTGACAATATAACCATCGGCCGGGGACCTTACATCAATTGTTGGCGACCATACCTCCGCCTCTTGGCCAGCCCTCACGGCGTCGTTATGGCGCTCGAATTCCAATCTTTGGCTATGGTTTACGTAAGTGTGGTCGGTGGGGGTAACGTGGCTACCGTGCAGCCTGCCTTGGGGCTCGATGTACCAGATGTCGTCGAGGGCCATGGGAGGTGAAGAAAACGTCACCTCGTCTCCAGAGCATTCCGCGGGGCCAGCCCATAAACCTGAGAGTTCGGGCTCGCCTGGACTTGTTCGGTGGGCTTGATTATCGGTGTTGGCGTGATTCGCCGTGTGGGTACAGGAGTCGGACGGCTTGTGGACGCAAGGCTGGGGGTAGCCCGCGGTGTAGAACCAGGCGTAGAACCTAGTGTAGAACCCGGTGAAGAACCGAGTATGGAGCTCAGCGTGGGATCCGTTCTGGTCGCCGGAGTGAATGGGGTGGGCTGTGCGGTCGGGATAGCCGCAATGACTGGTGGGGTAATAGGTTGAGCGGTTGGAGTTGACGAAAAAGGCGGTGCGGTCGGAATCGGTGCATCGGTAATCGGTATTGAGTTTTTGGTTGCCGGGGCCGCAGTTGCGCTGTTGGTAGGTATCAGCGTATGAGTTTCAGTAGGGGCTGGCGTCGCCTCGGTAACAACCGTTGTGGAAATCCCTGGGGTAACCAGGGTGTTCCCCGTCGAAATCTCCCCGCATGCGGTTAAGAGCAAGGCTCCGAAAACGAAGACCAACATGATGGCGGCCCGAACTCGTCCCATAGTCTACACAATAGCAACTGGGTGCCTTAAGGTCGAGAAGGGAGTTCCTTCAAAGAGATACCATTCCCATTCCCGTTCCTACAGGAACAAGGAGGACTAATATTGAACACGTCGGAATTTGACAGCCCATAATCACTTCCGCTCCGCTCATAGCGTCCCACGGACGCCTGAGCGGAGCGTTTTGACATTGTTCCATTTGGAAAGGCGGCGCTGGCATATGTCCATTTAATAGGCTACCGAATCCCGGATGCCGCCTACACACTGGTCCGGGAAAACGGGAAAACGGGACAACGTGGATTCCCAGTTGAGGTTCGACGAGGAAGCCAAAAAGGTTGTCTTTGCGCAATACAGCGTTGTTCAGTTTCTGGACTTGCAGCTTGTTGAACGTTCTGTTACCCACAGTTTCGGCACCGAATTTGAAGTAGTTATGAAACACGTCGTTGAGCCTGGGTAGAAGCTTGGGATCGAAAGCGGAATCCCTAGAAACAATAACCACCGTTTTACCATCGGTGCATGAGCCCTGGCACTTGGCGATGAAATTAAGTATCGATCGGTCCTCGCTGATTTGGGCCAGGTTGCTAATGCTGTCCACGATTACCAGGCTGGATTGGGGTTGAGCACTCTCAATATCTCGCACCATCCTGGCAGGTAGTTGATTGGGGTCGTCTTCGCTAGCTGGGCGTTCCAATGTACGAATATCCAACTGCCCGTCCTTAACGTGCCTGGATATGTCCAAGTCGATGGTTGCCATCTGGTCGGCCAGAGTAGACGCGGTGTGGTCGGTGCTGATGTAGGTCACGGTCCGCCCTGCTACGATGGCTCCATAGATCAGATATTGGCAGATCACACTCTTGCCTGCGCCGGGATTTCCCACAAACAGACTCAGTGTTTTGATGGCGATGCCACCCCCCAGCAATTTATCCAATTTGACGACCTTTCCACCAGTATCGTAGGGAGATTTGTTGGATTTGCGAACGACGGTAGGTGCTTCTTCTTCCGGGTAAACATCGTCCAAATGCTCTTCCGCGATCTCCAGCCGGGCCCTTTCTTCAGCTTCCCGGAGTGCTACCCTGACCGTTAAAGCCAGACCATCGGGGTGCCACGGTTTGGGGATGAAATGCGGGGCGCCCATACGCAATCCGATTGCTTCGTTTTTATCGGAGCGGACCGCAGTCAGCATCATGACCGGCGTCCCCTTGGTTTGGCGGTTCCCTTTGAGGGTTTGTAGAACGTTCCAATCATCCTTTATCGCCAGTTGAACATCCACAAGGATAGCGGCATAGCCTCCCTTAAGGGCCATCTCAAGGCCAGTCTCGGTAGTTGTTGCCTCCTGCACTTCGTATCCGAGCTTCGTCAGGTCGTCTTTCAGACCTCTCCTAGCGCTGCGCTGTTGGTCCACTACTAATAACTTAGTCATGAGTCCTCTTATCTGCAGAATGATTTGGTCGGATAGAGTTAGCTGAACGGTTCGGTGGGTTGAAACAGGAGTCTCGCCTTTCCAAATCTTTCGGTTATTTCGGGGAGTCTGATCAGGCTCTTAGTTAAAAAGATTGCTTAAAGAGATCGCTGGTTGGCTTGGACTGGCGACCTAAACCCATTTACAAACCGAGCGCAACTGACCTTACCCCGAAGTTAGTATCATTGGCTAGTAGAGTCCAGCCATAGAGCCAGCAAACTCTTTGGGCGTTTTACCCTTCAGGGAACTGTGGGGCCTGACCTCGTTGTAGTCCTGCCGCCAGTTCTCTATGATCTCCCTGGCATGCCTTACACTCATGAACCAGTTGATGTTCAAGCATTCGTCGCGTAGTCGGCCGTTGAAGCTCTCAGCAAAGGCGTTCTCTACCGGCTTGCCAGGACGTATAAAGCTTAACTTGATGCCCCTCCGATAGGCCCACTCATCCATGGCCTTGCTTGCGAACTCCGGGCCGTTGTCCACAGTGATCACCTCAGGTAGTCCCCGTGTCTCTTCCAGTCTCTCCAGGACTCCCACCACTCTGGCGCCTCCCAGAGAGGTATCTACCTCGATGGCTGGGCACTCCCGTGAATAGTCGTCCACTATGGCCAATGCCCGGAAGCGCCGACCGGTCACAGTGCTATCAGAGACAAAGTCCATGGACCACCTCTGATTAGGACGTACAGGAGATGGAATGGTCTCCCGGACCCCTGCCGCCCCTTTGCGCCTCCTCTTCTTCCTGAGCGCAAGCCCCTCTTCACTGTAGATGCGCTCTGTACGCTTGTGATTGATCACCAGGCCTTCTCTCTTCAGCATGATGTGCAACCTGGGACTGCCAAAGCGCTTCCTCTCCCATGCCAGCTCACGCATTCTGCGACGCAGGACAGCATCATCACCCTGCTTCGACTTGTACCGATAGACCGAGGGTGAGATACCAGTAAGCAGACAGGCCCTCCTCTCACTCAGCCCAAGACTCTCTATGGCATATGCCGCTGCCATCTTCCTCACCTTGGGCTTCAGAAGTTTTTTGCCAGCAACTCCTTCAGAGACCAGTTGTCCAACGCCTGCTGGGCCACAATCTGCTTCAGGCGCCGGTTCTCTTCCTCAACGGACCTTAGCCTCTTCAACTCGTTCAACGTCAGCCCGGCGTACTTGGCTTTCCACTTGTAGAAGGTGCCTTCGCTCATGCCGTGCCTGCGGCACAGCTCCCCTGTCTTGGCCCCTGCCTCTGCCTCGTTCAGGACCCCTATGATCTGCTCCTCTGTGTACCTCTTCCGTGCCATGAGCCCTCCTTACTATGTCCTATTTTACCCGGAGGACTCTCTTTGCCACTGTTTCTGTTTTCGGGGGTAAGGTCACGCGTTTAGTCACTGCCTTGGCGTTGAACCCTGGCTCATGGGTGCCCCAAGATACAAGGGCAATGGCGGAAACAGGGCCTCTCCAGAGTCTTTCAGGTGCGGTGCATCCGCCCCAGGTTCGATACTTCAAGATTACGTTGATTAGATTATTTGAAGGAGTGTGCTAGCACTGGAGAATGTGAGGAAATCACCCAGAATCGGCTATTTTAGTGAGGCGCATGTCCGATGCACTCGGGCCCGTGGTGTCCACACTGTCGTGTTCTCAGGAGGTACGGACGTTGGAATCGAAGTTTGATTCCCTCGCAAAAAGGCCTGTTTGAGATGAACCCTGGCGTGCGAAGGGGCCTGGAAGGGAGGAGGCCACGGGATGCCGGCTGCTGGCCTCACCGCACCATCTGCCGCGCTCAGGACAAGCGTGATCCCGTTGCGGTACCCCTTCCGTGGCTCAGGGCACCCGGTGGAAGCTGTGGAGCGGCGCCCTCATGCGGCCGTGACCGCAGGTACCGTCCCGACCGCCCGCTGAGCCGTGTTCTCCATCTCCACCAGGCGTGCATGGACCATCCGCTTGAAGTTGCACGCCAACGCCTTCAGGTAGACGGCAAGCCGCACCCGACGGCCCCCTCGCACCCGCAAGCGCCCAAGCCCGTGGGCGCGCTTCAGCTCGGAGTTCGTTCCCTCGATCCCGGCCCTTATGGCATACCGCTTGCGCCACTCCTCGGTGGCCTCGGCCCTCCGGCGCCGCTCGATGTTCACCTTCACCAGGTCCGCCTTGAGGACGTAGGCCCCCGCACGCCGGTCCAGCTTCACTGGGCAACGGGACCGCAAGGGGCAGGGCTCGCATGTTGTCCTGGCAAAGTGGACCTCTACCCGCTCCGGCGCATCCTCCAACTCGTGCTCCTCGATGGACGGGTGGCCGGCGGGGCACACCGTGGCCTGCTCCCCTGTGACGTCGATCTGAAAGTCCGCGGCGGTGAGCGGCGGTGGTCCGTCACCCTCTCCTTCGTGCGAGTTCCCCGGCGCCGACCCCGCCACCGGGCTCACCAGTTCCGTTCCCCGGCGCGAGGCTTCGAAGGCATTGCGGCCCGACCCCTACGCCGTGTCGGCGAAGAGCTCGTCCGGTCGGACCTTCCGCTCCGCGAGCCCGTCAACGACCGGCACGCTCACGTCGGTGTCGCTCCCACTCGAGGGGGTCACCTCCACGTGGGTGATGAGCTGGGTGGCGTTCTCCTCGTGGCAGGTCTCCGCCACCTGCACCTCGTACCCCTTCCCCTTGTGGCCGCTGTAGGTCACATCCGGGTCGTGGGGCGATTGCAGCGAGTCGGCGGACACCTGCTTCGGGTCCTTCAAGGCCACGGGCACCTTGCATTCCCCAGCATCGTCGTCATCGTCCCTGGGGCGCCCGTCCCGGTGTTTGCCCACATGGCACTGCTCCCGCAGCAGCCGCTCCAGCAGCCGGTACTCCTCCAGCTGGGCAGCAGTCGTGCCATGGAACCGGTCCACCAGCCGGTAGAGGTCCCGGGCACAGACCGAAAGGCGTCGCCGACCCTCCCCCGTGCGGGCGTCCTCGTAGTGGGTCGCCTCGTCTTCTTCCTTCAAATAGCGCCCTAGGAGGCCCTCCGGAACCCCAGGGCGAAGCTCTGGGTGCTCCCAGCGCAAGGCCCGCAGGAACAACCGCATCGTCTCACAGAACAGGCCCAGCCGGGTGAGTGTGGCGATGTTGCTCATGATGTGGGTGGAGTCCAGCCGTTGCTTTCCGGTGCGTATGCCCAGCGCCTGGATGATCCGGTCCGTGGTCTCCTGGAAAGCCAGCCGGCCACCGTCGTGCTGCATCAGGCGAACTCGGAAGTTGTGGAGGGTCTTCTGGGGCAGGTGGGTCTCCTCGATGTCCAGCCGCAGGGCGTGGTGCCAGAGCAGGTTGAACTCTAGTTGTTCCAGAGCTTCATCGTCGGTGAGGTTGAACATCTCTTTGAGGAGGTGGACCCCGAGGACGGTCTGCACCGCCCGGTTGGGACGGCCGTTGTCCACGCAGTACATGGGAGCAAAGCGCTCCTCGTCAATCAGGGGGAGCGCCTCGTTTCGGAAAACCTCGGCCCAACTTCTCTCCAGACGCTTAGCCTTCTTCGGCGTCACCAGGAACTGGGACTGCCAGAGGCTCTCTTGCGGGTCTCGTATTCGGAACATCCTCCCCTCCCTCGGCCAGGCGCTGCCCCAACGCCCTTTCCCCACATTATCCTCCCATTGCCCCCGGAGGACGAGGGGTTTTTACGAGGGAATCAAGTTTGGTCTTGGCCCACCACGGGCTGAAAAAACTGGAATTGAAAAGCCCCCGGAATATTCCGGGGGCTTTTCAATTCACCAAATGCGCGCTATGTACCGGCAGACTTAGTCTAAGACACACCGGCCTCTTGGGGAATCGCCGGCTGATTCAGTTTGCGAAGTTTCAAATCCATGAGCTCAGGGTCTTATCCCAATTGGACAGCCCTTCTAGCGGCAACGTCTGCCGAGTAAGCCTGTGCCTGAATTGCATAGGCGTCACCAGTCTTTGGGCCCAAGCTAATTGCGTAGTTGATGTCTTGGAGCGCGAGTGAGAACTGCCCAACCTCAAAGTAAAGCTGGGCCCGATTAAAGTACGCACCGTGAAATTGACTATCGAGAGCTATTGCCGTGCTGTAATCGATGATCGCCGGTTGCAATTTTCGCAGCCCTTGATAAGCCATAGCCCGGTTGTTATGAGAAATCGCGCTATTGGGGTTCATCAGAATGCTCTGGTCAAAATCGGAAATCGCCAAAGCGTAGTCACCCGACATAATATATGAAGCCCCTCGCCTGTAATACGCCTCTTCAAGCTGAGGATTGATAAGCAGCGCTGTGCTGTAATCATCAATCGCACGTTCTCTCTTGCCCAATACTTGATAGGTTAGTCCCCGCTTCACGAATGTATCCGCTTGGTCTGGTGTAATTCCGATAGCCAAATTAAAGTCGTCAATTGCCATGAAGAACAGACCCAGGAGGAAATAGGTAAGCCCTCGGTTATGGTATGCGACGACTAAGTCGGGATTGATCTGAAGAGCCAAATCAAAGTCGTCCACTGCTAGACTGAATTTGGCCAAATGGCGGTATGCGGTCCCCCTACCCGCATAACTGTCGGCTAGGTCAGGGTTAATGCGAATCGCTTCGCTGAATACTTCGATCCCGGTTTCGAAGTCGCCGAGTAGCAGATAGGCTGCCCCAAGGCGTTGATGCGCATCGACATCATTTGATTCCAATTGAATCTTTTTTTTGCAACTTTCCGATCGCTGAATCAATAATCCCGACGTAGCCATCAGGGAGTTTTAACGTACTCGACTCGCCAAGAAGCGCGGCAGGGTCAAGGCCAGTATCTAGCTGAGTCTGATAGGCAACTAGAGGGTAATTAATAACTACATCCGGTTGTTGGCTGAGAGCTTCTTTGCCATCCAACGTTGCTGCGGAGTCTGACTGAATTCTCGACTGTGACGTGTCGAGAGTGGATATGCGTTCCGTAGCCGTGAGATCGCCGGTAGTCGATTGGGTATTGGCCTGGCCATTGACCTGGCCATTGACCAATGAAGTTGGTTGAGGCTGGGATGACGATTGGCAAGCTATGGCTCCCAAGGTAAGCAAGAGGCCGAAAACCGACGCAAGTAGCAGCTTGCCATATGCGGAATTCGAACCGGGGCACCGAGCCGAAACCAGAGGTATATCGGGCGCCGGCACCCGTTTAAAAAGCCAGTTATGTAAAATTGAGGCCAAAGACAATGTTGTAATCATCTGGAACCCAGCGCTTTATCCAACGGAGTAGAGTAATACCGCATCTCGCAATGTTTGTGCTGGGGAGTTTTCTTAATTGGCGGACTGCGCTTCAAGGCAGGAGCGACTAGACCTTGGAGGGGAGGAGCAGTCCACACAACTTAGCTCAGTTTTACTTCAGGAACTACTATGGGGTAATGGGGTTAAACCCTACCCAATGGACTGATTACACGGTATTTGTTGGTTGGAGCCACTTCGATGATTACCGAATTCCCACCATGGGTTGAATTAATCATTATTCGGACAAGGTAATCAGTCCATTTTTAACGGCAACTCGGACCAGGCCAGCTAAGTCGTGGATATCGAGTTTGGACATCAGACTAGCCCGGTGCTTTTCTACGGTTTTTATGCTTACAACCATCGCTTCGGCAATTTCTTGGTTCTTGTGGCCTTCGCCAACAAGTTGCAGCACCTCTCGTTCACGAGGGCTCAGACGCTGAAAGACACTAGCTTCTTCGGTGTCGTTGGTGCTAGCCAAAAATTCCTTCAGTATTGAGCCGGCGATTGGAGGACTTAGGTAAGTATCCCCATTTTTTGCGGCCCTGATCGCCAGTAGTAACTCGTCTGCAACTGCTCGCTTTATAACATATGCCTGAGCGCCAAACCTGAGCGCCTGCCGCACCAGGGATTCTTCGGTGTACATAGAGAGCATTACCACTCGGGTCGGTAAATGCAACGCCCTGATCCGTTGGGTTGCCAGGGTACCATTCAGCCTCGGCATCGAGATATCCATAATTACGATGTCGGGGAGAGTGCGCTCGGCCAGTTCCACCGCCTCTACGCCGTCCTCGGCCTCGCCTACTACTTCGATGTCGTCGGCCTTTTCCAACAGAGCACGTATACCTTGCCGAACCAGATTGTGGTCATCGGCGATTATTACGCGAATCACTCTCCCTCCCTCACTGGCACATAGGCCGCCAAGCGGGTGCCTTTGCCTGCTTTTGATTCAACATCTATCCGGCCGCCCAAGGCTTCAAAACGCTCTTGCATGCCCAGTAGGCCAATCCCCCGGGAATGATTGGATTCCGAAGCGTGTGCCTTGCGGGAAAATCCTAGCCCATCGTCAAACACAGTTAGCTCAACCTCGCCCGAGTGATTGCTCAGCTCTACGTGAACTTTATTGGCTCGAGCATGTTTGGCCACGTTGGTCAAAGCCTCCTGTAAGTAGCGGTAGAGGCAAATGTTAGTGGCCTCCGACAGCTCGGGTGCATCATACCCTGAGTACTGTATCGTCATGCCGGTCAGCTCGGCAAACTCCCGGCAATAACCTTCCAATGCACCTGGAAGTCCTAGGGCATCCAGTTCCAGAGGGCGCAGGCCTCGGGCCAGCATCCGAATGTTCTCCATCGTTGCATCGGTCAGCGCCACAGCCCCCTTTATCCGCTCCATGACGGCTGTGGTATCGTCGGTCAATTCAGACTGTACAATCTGCAAGCTAATCTTCAAGGCAGTCAGTGCCTGGCCAGCCTCATCATGCAACTCACGGGACACATACTGACGTTCTTTTTCCTGGGCTTCAATTACTTGCTGGGTAAGCGAGCGTAATTGATTGTGACCGGCTTCCAGTTGCTCGAACAACAATGTGTTGGCAATGGTACCGGAAATTTGACCAGCGATATTCTCAGCCAGCCGAATTTTCTGGAGATCGTATGCGTCGGGCCGCGAAGATTCCAGGAACAAGGCCCCCATCACCCTGTCTCCCGCAATGAGAGGGATAACCATAAAGGTGCGTACGCCTGCTCGAATGGCTGCCCGCACCAGGCGGTGCCGGGCCCCTAGACTGGCAACCTCTTCCTCGCCATCGGCCGATACGACTATTGTGCGCCCCGAGGCAACCACCTCGCCGGTTAAAGACCCCGCCAAGGGCGATTTCCTCGCGTTACCCCAATTCGGCACTTCAATTCCCGCTACGTAGGGAATATTGAATGTGGAGTCTTCTGGATTGACAATAGAAATTAGGATACGGTCGAAGGGTATCAGCTTGCGGACCGCCTCGGCGAAGCCCTCGTAAACCTCTTCAATGTTTAGAGAAGAACTGACGATGCGTCCGATTTCCGCCAGCGCTGATTGCTCCACCGCCAGGCGCCTTGATTCCTCTTTGTTAGCTGTTTCAAGGGCCGCCAGCGCCTCTTCCCTTTCTTTCACGGCGCGGCTAATTTCGGTGACGTTCTCGAAGGAAATACCGACGTATTCTTCTCCAAGGTGGAACACTTTCACCGAGTAATTGGCTTCCGGGATGTCTTCGTCACCATAGACGAATTCCCCAAGCTCTGCAGGCTTGCCGGTCCGGATGACGTCAAGCAATGTGGAGGGTAGCTCGGTGTCCATGAGCAGTGGGAAGTTTTCCCTCATTGTGGTACCAATAAATTTGCGCAAAGGCGCTTTGGTAGCCTCATCCGCCGCCGGATTCCTATGAATATAACGGAGTGAGCCGGAGTCCCCCGGGTTCTCCAGCTTCCAGATGCCGATCCCCAAATGAATCTGCTCCACGATGCTCTTCCAAATTTGTGGAGAGTCGTTTGGTATCGCTGGGTTCACGTCGAGGAGAGCATGTGGCCTCTGAAGCTTATATGCTTCCCGGAACGTCGTGGAAGCTGAGTCCTCGCTTTTGGCGTTCCGCAAAGCCACCAGCTCGGCGATCAATTCCTTCTTAGTCTTGTTTTCGTCCCTCAAATTTGTCCTTGATCGCCAACTTAGCGATTATGTCGACCGAATAGTACTGCCCTGATGTCGGGGTTCTCTCGACGATTTGATGTCGAGGGTTGATTGCTAAGTTGATACAGAAATCATTTAGGTATCGTTAAATACGCTGGTACTTACAATGATACGCCCAAATTACGCTCTTGTGAAAACAATCGACTCGCAGATAAACCCGCTGTGCCTATATCAATTGGCCTCGAAGCGAGGGTAAAACAGTCAAACCAGGTTAGGAACCAACTTCAAGCATTAGCTGCTGCTTGCCAGGCTTATGGCTTCATATGTGCCACTGACACCACGACGCATCGTTGGCGATCATCGACGCGTTGAGGAACATGCCGAGGAATAGGTCTCCAGTCGGAGATGGGGTACAACTCTACGATGCTCTAATAACGCAACCCGTTCTCCATTTATAGTGGCCTTATAGTTGCCTGTAGGTATGGACTGGGCAATGCTGCTGTGTTTATATCTTGTTCCGGATTTCTGGAGATCATGTGACCTTACCCCGAAGTTAGTATCATTGGCTAGTAGAGTCCAGCCATAGAGCCAGCAAACTCTTTGGGCGTTTTACCCTTCAGGGAACTGTGGGGCCTGACCTCGTTGTAGTCCTGCCGCCAGTTCTCTATGATCTCCCTGGCATGCCTTACACTCATGAACCAGTTGATGTTCAAGCATTCGTCGCGTAGTCGGCCGTTGAAGCTCTCAGCAAAGGCGTTCTCTACCGGCTTGCCAGGACGTATAAAGCTTAACTTGATGCCCCTCCGATAGGCCCACTCATCCATGGCCTTGCTTGCGAACTCCGGGCCGTTGTCCACAGTGATCACCTCAGGTAGTCCCCGTGTCTCTTCCAGTCTCTCCAGGACTCCCACCACTCTGGCGCCTCCCAGAGAGGTATCTACCTCGATGGCTGGGCACTCCCGTGAATAGTCGTCCACTATGGCCAATGCCCGGAAGCGCCGACCGGTCACAGTGCTATCAGAGACAAAGTCCATGGACCACCTCTGATTAGGACGTACAGGAGATGGAATGGTCTCCCGGACCCCTGCCGCCCCTTTGCGCCTCCTCTTCTTCCTGAGCGCAAGCCCCTCTTCACTGTAGATGCGCTCTGTACGCTTGTGATTGATCACCAGGCCTTCTCTCTTCAGCATGATGTGCAACCTGGGACTGCCAAAGCGCTTCCTCTCCCATGCCAGCTCACGCATTCTGCGACGCAGGACAGCATCATCACCCTGCTTCGACTTGTACCGATAGACCGAGGGTGAGATACCAGTAAGCAGACAGGCCCTCCTCTCACTCAGCCCAAGACTCTCTATGGCATATGCCGCTGCCATCTTCCTCACCTTGGGCTTCAGAAGTTTTTTGCCAGCAACTCCTTCAGAGACCAGTTGTCCAACGCCTGCTGGGCCACAATCTGCTTCAGGCGCCGGTTCTCTTCCTCAACGGACCTTAGCCTCTTCAACTCGTTCAACGTCAGCCCGGCGTACTTGGCTTTCCACTTGTAGAAGGTGCCTTCGCTCATGCCGTGCCTGCGGCACAGCTCCCCTGTCTTGGCCCCTGCCTCTGCCTCGTTCAGGACCCCTATGATCTGCTCCTCTGTGTACCTCTTCCGTGCCATGAGCCCTCCTTACTATGTCCTATTTTACCTGGAGGACTCTCTTTGCCACTGTTTCTGTTTTCGGGGGTAAGGTCACATGCTCAAGCGTTTAGGTGATGGTAGGGTGTTATCGCGATTATCTTTAGGGTTTTACGCCAACCACATTAGGGTGTTACCCCGAGCATCTTAATGGACTTCAACCAAAAGTACCGTTGAGGCGGAAAAGACAGGGGTTTTGGGTACATAAGTTGGTTAGTGCACCCCAAATGAATGCATTTTGTTTGGACCAGGGCCGGGTTGGTGGGAGTGCCCTGGGAAATCTTGTGCAAGTGCCTTTGGGCCATAGATGTACTGCCCAAGCCAATCCATAAGACGTGTAAGCATGGGCAATTCCGGGCTATTCGTGAAACTAGGGAACTTCCAGGTCATTCTATCCGGGGACGGGACGAAAATATCGCAAGGCCGAGTATACCGAGGAGCGAATAGAGGAGCATCATGAAAAAGTATTTCTTTACAAATCCGGTGGGTCTTATTTTGCTGGTCATAGCCGCCTGCGGAGGTGATGACCCCACGGCTGCGCCGGTGGCGGCTACCACTGCGGCTTAGCGCCATCCAAACCGAGGTGGCGCTCCTGAATAACGTCGAAAAAGGCGGCATGGAGTATGTGCCGTTCTCTCCATATCTGAGTGCCCAGAGCGATAAAGCAATGGCGGAACAGAGTGATTGCGAACTGGGTGGACCTGATTGGAGGCCCAGACTCGCCTTAGGCCAAGATATTCAAAGACAAGTTAGGACCGAAAATGGGGTACCGGGTCGAAGCCGATGGGTCGGCTACCAAGACCGAATAACCATGACTTAAATCCCCAGCAGAATCCTGCGCTATCCTATAGCGGGAGTACGCTAAACGAGGCGCAACCAGCGCAACAAAGTCGGCCAATAGTCGGCTTTTTTGCGTTTGGGCATGGATGGGGCAATGGTTGGGTGGGGCCATGAATTGAACAAAAGTGTTGAATATATAGGGTGCCATCAGTTCGCCTGCGTCAAAAACTGGAGGCGAACAGGCAACGGTGAGCGTGCTAATAATTCAACGTCTTTCCGACGCATATCGGTGGCCGCATGGGCAATTACCCTACTCTTTGGTTGAAATACACCCCAACCAGTCTCCAGAACTCTTTTTGGGCTGGACTGTGCCAGGCAGTTGTGGTTATATTTGCAGGCCACTTTGTGAGAACTCACATCATGGCTTGACTATTGGGCTTGAGTTACCCACGAATGTTACAAATTATTTCATTCAGATATGGCTCAAGCAATCACTTCAGGTTCATCAGAAGAAGAGTCAATCAGAGAAGTGAGTTGGACCAGTGGCAATGGTTAAGGGCTTTTGGTCGATATTAAAGGAAGGCCGAAATGGGGGAAGCCCTGGGAGACTATAGACGAGGGCTAGAGGGACGGCCAGTGCCAACAAATTTAAGAACGGGCGACTGGTAGAACAATGGAGCCAGCGGGTTTTTCTGGGAAAAGACTCTCTGGTGACCAAAATTTCTCGAGTTCGAATGCCAAGAACGATTCTCGGAAGAGCGAATAGAGGAGCGAGTTCATGAAAAAGTATCTGCTATCAAGCCTGGTGGGGCTTATCATACTGGTCATCGCGGCCTGCGGTGGCGATGACCCGACGGCAGTGCCGGTGGCGGCAGCCACTGCCGTGCCGTCGCAAGCAACAACGGCGCCATCATCGACAACAGGCGCAGTAGCGACAACGGCCCCATCATCGGGTCAGACACCGGCATCGTCGTCGTTGCAGGATGTGGCGGCGAAACTGGCCGGGGGGCCAGGAGCCATTTACGTTGGAGACCTAGACCAACTGGTGGGACCGGCGCCCTCGGAGAGCGAGGGCGACGCCGACGGGAACGTGCCGCTTGCGTCTCTGCAAAAGCACGTATACGTATACGAGTCGGACTACTACCAAGGGTTGATTGAAAAGGCAAATCTTATCAACCCGACGGAGTTGGTGAGCACAGGCGAGAAGATCACGATACAACATGCCTGCGTCAACCGGGCGTTGGTATTCTGCAAGATAGTGGACTCGTTCTACGGTCCGAACCTACTGGAAAGGACCAATGGGCAACTGGAAATCGTGTCCTCCTCATTCCCCGAGTTGGGGATAGCGGGCCCCGACACACTGAGCCTGGTAGCGGACGGGACGCTGGACATGGTGAGCGTTTTGGGAGTGTATGTAGCGGGGGAATTGCCCGCTTTGGAAATACAGTTCCTGTTCGGGCTGTACACCTCCCGTGAAGATCAATACAACGCGACTACGGCACTGGCACCGGACCTCGAGAAGATGGTGGTGGAGGCGTCCGGGGGAGCGAAGTTGATCAACTTCAACTGGCACTCTGGGGACGACATATTCCTATTCACCAAGAAGCCGTTGAATTCTCCGGAAGATATAGTAGGACTGAAGGTAAGAAGCTTTGGCACGGCCATAGCCGACTGGATAGTGGGTATGGGCGCCAACGCCCAGTTCATGGCATTTGCGGAGGTATACACGGCGCTGGAGAGGGGAGTCATAGACGCCGGAGTAACGGGCGGAGACGCGGGTCACGGCCAGCGGTGGTACGAGGTAACAGACTACATTAACGGACCGCTGACAAGTTGGCCTTCCAGCCTGAACATGATGAACAAGGACGTATGGGATGGTATTCCGGCGGACCTGCAAGCGATATTAATTGAGGAAGGAGCCCGGACAGAGTTGGAGGCGCTGCGAGTCGGTGCTATCCAGAATGACTTAGGGCTACAGAAGAACATCGACGCAGGGATGGAATTCGTAGAATTCTCCCCCGTGCTCAGGGAGTTGAGCGACGTAGCGGTTGTCGAAAGTATTGTGCCCAACTGGGTCAACCGAGTAGGTGGTCCGGGACAGCCGATCGTGCAAGTATTCAATGAGAAGATTGGTACGATCGTAGGCATCAAGGTTGAAGCCGATGGGTCAATAACCAAGACTGGCGTTACTGCGGCAACAACACCGACAGCATCGGCGGCACTAATTGCTTATGCTGATGCCCACGCTGGTGCTCCAGGGGCCATATATTTGGGCGATCTCAGCCAATTGGTAGGCGTAGCGCTCCCGCCGGACTTGGGCGACTTCGACGGCAACGTGCCGCTGGAGGCGTTGGAGTTGAACCGGTTCCTCTACGACTCAGACTACTACAAGGGACTGCTGGAAAAAGCGAGACTGACCAACCCGACGCAGTTGGTGAGCGCGGGACTGGATGTTACTATCCAGGACGCCTGCATCAACCGCTCCCTGTCGTTCTGCAAAATGGCAGATGTATACTTCCACCCCAACGTGCTGGAGCGCACCAACGGTCAGATAAAGTTAGTGATCACGTCGTACCCCGAACTGGGGATATCCGGGACCGACAACCTGGGACTGATCTCAGACGGCACCTTGGGCATGGGTATAGTCGCTGGCGCGTACGTTGCCGGGGAAGTGCCTGCCCTCGACATAACCTTCCTGGAAGGCTTGTACCCAGACCGGAAGACGATGTTCAACGCCTTGGCGGCGTTGACCACGGACCTAGCAATACTGCACGAGGAAGCGACGGACAACAAGGCAACATTGCTCTACTACAACTGGTCGCCAGGGGACGACCGTTACTTCTTCAGCAAGGAGCCCCTACGTACGCTCTCAGACTTTGATGGGATCAAGGTCCGCGCCTTCGGCACCACCATCTCCGACTGGATCATCGGCATCGGCGCCGATGCCCAGTTCGTCGCCTTCGCCGAGGTCTACACCGCCCTGGAGCGGGGCATCCTCGACGCTGGCGTGACCGGAGCCAGCCCGGCGTTCGGGCAACGGTGGTATGAGGTAACCGATTACATGAACGGCCCTCTGCCCAACTTCCCTTACGTCCCAACCATGATTAACAATGAGATCTGGGATAATCTGCCCGAGGACATCCAACAGATCATGATCGAGGAGGGGGCCAAGACCGAGTTGGAGATGCTGCGGGTTTCGTCCATCCACAATGAGATTATCGTGGCGAAGAGCATCAGGCAAGGTCTTGAGGTTGTGGAGTTCTCGCCGGAGGTCAGGGAACGCAGCAACGCCTCCCTCATCGAACGGATGGTGCCCAACTGGGTCAAGCGCGTAGGTGGTGGCGACCACCCCGTCGTGGCGTTGTTTAACGAACACGTAGGGTCGCGGGTCGGCATGCGCATTGAGCCCGACGGCTCGGTTGTGAAGGCGCCCATCACGAAGAAGTAAAGTCCAGGAAATCCTAGGAGTTTGATACGCACGACAAAGCCGGCCAAAAGCCGGCTTTGTCGTGTTTGGGTTCATGCGGGGTACTTGTGCAAGTCGTTGGGCTACTGCTTTGGCTCGACGGGTTCATGTTTGACGGGTTTATAATGGATGGACGGGATTGCTTCTTTACGTCTGTGGTCCTTTGACATTGGCCCAGACGGTTATAGTTGCCGGAAGTTGCATAAGAGGCAATCAGCAATTCTAAACTGGTACCAAGGTGAAATCTACATGGATTTCTACGTGCACACTGCGGGTTTCACCTTGGCATTACTGTAGAAACGATGACGGTTTGCCGGGAGGCTGGGATGGCGATAATGTCCTTATTAGGGACCGCGGGAAAGTTTGTCTTGGCGTTATTCAAACTGCTGTGGCGTCTGGCCATGACCTCCCTGACCGTGATCAGCCTAGTTTCCGGTGCGTTTTTGTCATTGGTTCGGAAAGCGACTGGTGGCGACGGTGCTCCGGTGCGGGTGCGTAGGGACTGGAACGACCACCGAATCGGTACGGTAAAATGGTCCGAATTGCGAGACCCTAGATGGGACACCATTTCCGGTGGGGAGCAAAATCCTACCCCTCAGCCCTTCATTCACGGCTACGTTTGGTGCAACCTTGTGCAAGGCAATATAGCCCATTCCTGCGCTCACGGTCCGGGGCCTCACAATATAAAAGTATGTTTGGTCAAGAAAGACAACAGCCGTGAAGTATGGAGCAGGCTCTCGGCCATTGTCGGTCCCAAACCCGGCAAACGGCGGTTGGCACGAAGATAAGCCGAGCATGATATTGAATCATTCAAGTTCCGGTGACTTTTGGGGTGATTAAAGGCGGAAACCTAACAGGCGCCAGAGGCCGCAGTTTCTGTTGACACTTGAAGCGGCATAAGGCAGAATGCCCGTAGATATTCGTAAAGCGGATATAATAGTGCCGTCATTATAGCCGGTTCCTTTTTGGACTGGCGAGATTTGATAGGCCTTAGGTCGGAAAGGAGTCAGCCTGATGTTAAAAATCGGTCACGTGGTCACTAGGCCGGGAAGGAAGCTAGGCGATGGGCCTGTGGACATTCCGGTGCCTGAAGAATTGGAAACCGTTCCGGGCATCCCAATCACCAGCCGGGAAGTGGATTTCTACAGCCGGGAATACCCTCTGCAACGCCAGCAGGTAGAACATGCTGCTGATACCGAATGGGCGCCCACTGTCGGTACTGAGGCGATGCGGAAGTATCAGAAAGAGCACGATAGCGCCATGGAACCCTTCTATGCGCTGATGAACGCATCGGGAGACCTGGAGATTACGGGCACTCCCACCGGTGAGGATGTAACCGAGCTAATCAAAGAGAAAGCCCGGGAATTGGGCTATCTGGAAGTGGGCATGACTGTCCACGACCCCCGGTACACCTACCAAGACCGCAAGTCCCACGTTAAATATACCCATGCGATATGTCTGGCGCTGGAGCAAGATTTCGTAGAGACGCAGTCCGCTCCCAGCATGGCCGCAGAGCATGGACACTACGGCACCTATGAAATTCAAGCCCCGATGGGCCTGAAGATGGTGGATTTCATCCGCTCCCTGGGATACCAGGCACAGGTGCACGGTCCCAGCAACCACAGCGCCGCCACAATTCCAATGTTTGTGGCAGCAGGGTTGGGTCAACTTGGAGCCAATGGTCAGTTGCTAACTCCTCATGCCGGAGCACGCTGCCGTTTGCAGATTATTACCACCGACGCTCCGGTAACCTACGACTCGCCCATCGACTATGGCCTCCATGCCTTTTGCCAGGTATGCCAGGTGTGCGTCAACCGGTGCCCTGGCCGGGCATTGATGCGAGAGAAGGTATGGTGGCGGGGTGTAGAAAAGAACAAACTTATCTACAAGCGTTGCCGGCCGGTAATGGCCCGATACGAAGGCTGCGCCATCTGCATGAAGGTTTGCCCCATCAACAAATACGGCGCTAAAGATGTAATGGAGCACTACATCCAGACCGGCCAGGTCCTAGGCAAGGGAACCCATGATCTGGAGGGTTACACGCTGCATCCCGAATCGACGGAGAGCTACACCCATGGCTATTTTGGGCCTGGGGAGTTGCCCACGTTCAATGCTGCCTTCTTCGACATACCGCGAGGCACGAGGGAAGAAGCGACTATGGACGAGTACGTACGAGTCCTTGGGCAAGAGGGCTCCAAGTCGAACACCTCCGACAGCGACGAGGCGCTGTTCGCCTTCCGAGACAGGCTACGGGAAGTAACTAAGGGCGAGGGTGTCAGCGACAGCACTATGTTCTAGTGCTGCTTGTTTCGCCGGCTGCTTTGATGCAAATAAAAAAAGGGGAGCGACAATTGGGTCGCTCCCCTTTTTTTCCAGTGGTTAAAATATGAGTGCTTTAATTGTTTTAACCAACGAGATTTCGAATAAACGAGCCTTCGAATTTAGGGAGGTCGCCAATGTTTACAATGCCCAAACGATTGGGGATCCTGGTAGGAGGTGGCCCCGCTCCGGGCATCAATTGCGCCATCAGTTCCGCAGCCATAGAAGCGATCAATTCAGGTTTGGAAGTGGTGGGCATAATCGACGGTTTTGAGCACCTGCTCTCGGGAAGGACCGACATGGTCCAACACTTGACCATCGGGGATGTCTCCCGAATCCATTCCAGGGGCGGTTCAATACTCCGCACCTCTCGCACCAATCCCACCCGTAGTGAGGAAGGCCTCCAACGCACCATAAACTCGCTGCGGGATCTGGGCATTTCCTACCTGGTCACAATTGGAGGGGACGACACGGCTTTTTCCGCCTATGAGGTAGCAAAGGCTGCCGATGGAAACCTGTGCGTGGCCCACGTGCCGAAAACCATTGATAACGACCTGCCTCTGCCGGGAGGAATGCCCACCTTTGGCTATGAGACGGCGCGTCACGTTGGCACCCAGGAAGTCCTGAGCTTGATGGAAGACTCCCGCACCACCAATCGCTGGTACTTCGTGGTAGTAATGGGCAGGGAAGCAGGCCATTTGGCCTTGGGCATCGCCAAAGACGCCGGCGCATCGTTGTCGTTGATTCCCGAAGAATTCTCCCGGGAGCAGATTGACCTCAGCGATATTTGCCGTGTCCTGGAAGGCGCAATCCTGAAGCGGCGGGTTAGGGGCCAGATGCACGGAGTCGCAGTGATTGCCGAGGGAATTGCTGAGAGGATGGACCCGAACGAGTTGGCCAAGTTGCCGGGAGTGGAGATAGAGCAGGACTCGTTTGGGCACGTGAGCTTGAACGAAATCCCTCTCGCTACGATTATCCGCCGAGGGGTCCAGAAGCGCTTTGCCGACCGCAATCAGCGGCTCCCGGTGGTGGACGTAACTTTGGGCTACAACCTGCGCAGCGCTCCGCCGATCCCATTCGATATCGACTATACCCGCACGTTGGGATATGGGGCGGTCAGGTTCTTGTTAACTGAGCCCAAGGAAGAAAAATTGCGCCACGGTGGCTTGATTTGCTTGCAGGATGGTCAACGTGGCGTCATGTCTTTCGACGAACTTCGTGACCCGGCCACGGGAAGGACCAGGGTGCGTAGGGTCGATTGCAGGTCGGAACACTACGCCGTTGCCCGCCAGTACATGATCCGGTTGGAAAAACGGGACTTGGCAAACCCGGAATTGCGCATTAGACTGTCGGATGCCGCAGGCATGTCCCCAGAGGAGTTCGCAAGGGAGTTCGCCTCTGCGGCAAACTGGGATTCCGATTAGGCAGACTCTTTAGTGGCAAGTTCTTTCGGAAGGGCTAGGGGAACCCTTTCTTGCAAGAAAGGGTTCCCCTAAAACCCCTCCAAAAGAACCTTAGACTAAGCAACGCTGTATCTAGGAGCGGGAATGTCCCTTTCCGGCAAAGTGGCCATCGTGACCGGTTCCAGCCGTGGCATCGGCAAAGCCACCGCATTGGGCTTGGCGAGACAAGGTGCAAAAGTAGTGGTGGCGGCCCGCTCGGAATCGGAGCGTCCCGGAGTCCCTGGCACCATCCACAATACCGTTAGCGAGATACAAGCCAATGGGGGCACTGCCTTAGCCGTTCGCTGCAACTTGCGGGAAGAAGAGGACATTTTCGCCCTGGTCCAACGGACCGTAGAAGCGTTTGGCCGGATCGACGTTCTGGTGAACAACGCTGGCATCGGCAGCTACCGGCCTTTCTTGGAAACTACCGTCAAGCAGTGGGACTTGGTCATGGACATTGACCTGAGGGCACCGTTTATCTGCTGCAAAGCCGTAGCACCCGTCATGCTTGAACAAGGCAGTGGCAGCATCATTAACGTCTCGTCCCACGGCGCGACCAACATCTTCTCCTCCACGTTGGGTGAAGACCATGGGGCTGGAATTACCCTGGTGGGCCAGGAATACGGGTCGGCCAAAGCGGGTCTGGAACGCTTTTCCTGGGGCTTGGCCGCCGAACTGGGACCCCACAACATTGCGGTCAACGTGCTGAAACCATTGAGACCCGTTATTACCGAAGGTTTTCAGGCCCAACGTCCCGACGGCGACTTCTCCACTTGGGCCACCCCGGAAGCCATGGTCAAAGCGGCCATCCACCTAGCCCAGCAAGGCGCCCACGGCCTGACCGGTGCGACCGTCACCGCCGAGGAACTGGTGCGGCGGCTGGGGCTTTAACGAAATGTACGGTCTGTGAGGGCAAAATCCCTCGGTAATGATGGTTGTATCTCAACGTTGACAGTCTCTTTTGGGTGCAATACGCTGCAAGAGAATGACCCGCCCCAGTTTTAACGACCAATCGATTTCATAAATGTATCGGATTTGATTTCTCGGAACAGGCAGTATGCAAACCAACTTTACAGCTTTGGTTAAGCAGGATGGTCACTGGTGGATTGGCTGGGTGAAGGAGATTTCCGGTGTCAACTGCCAAGGTAAAACTCGGGAAGAGCTTCTGGAAAATTTACGTTCGGCGCTGGAGGAAGCACTACAGTTGAACCGGGAAGACGCCGAGAAGGCGGCCATTGGCGAGTATGAAGAAGTGAGCTTGACTGTGTGAGGCGTCGACTGCTATTGGCTCACCTCAGAGCACATGATTGTGTGTTAATTCGCGAGGGAGCCAGGCATTCTTGGCGGGGCAATTCCGAAAACAATCGCAAGTCAGCAATTCCCAGGCACAACTAAATCAACGAATTCCTGGCCCGCAAGATTTGCCGTGACTTAGGAATACCTCAACCATCCTAATCATCCGGCGCTTGCAAGCCCGCAATATGCCCACGGCGCCACGGTCACCGCCGAGGAATTGGTGCGCCGGCTGAGGCTTTAATTAAGTTGGGGCTTTAACTAAAAGGAGCCAAACATGGACTTTAGCTTTACCCCCGAAGAGCAAGACCTGCAGCAACGCGTGCGGCGTTTGGCCGAAGAGAAGATCGCGCCCATCGCCGAGGAGGCCGATGAGTCCAGCCGGGTTCACGCCGGGCTCATGTCCATTCTGTCCGAGAGCGATCTGCTGCGGTACTGTGTGCCCAAAGAGCATGGCGGCTTCGGCATCAGCGTGACCAACCTTTGCATCATCCGTGAGGAATTGGCCCGCATTTCAGCCCAAGCCGACACCAACTTCATCATGCAGGGCTTGGGTAGCTACCCAATTACGTTGGGCGGCACCGAAGAACAGAAAGCCAAGTTCCTGCCTGCCATCGCCAGTGGTGAGGCCATTGCCGCCTTCGCCTTGACCGAGCCGGACAGCGGCTCCGACGTTATTAGCATGAAAACCACCGCAACTCTGGAAGGGGACGAGTGGGTGCTAAACGGCCAGAAGAAGTTCATTAGCCAGGCTGGCGACGCCAGCACCTACGTGGTCTTCGCTAAGACCGACCCCGAAGCCGGGAGTAGAGGACTTTCCGCATTCATAGTGGAGCGGGGCACACCAGGCTTCGACGATAGCAAGCGCATGGACTTGATGGCCGCTCATCCCATCGGCGAGCCCAGGTTTGAAAACTGCCGCATACCGTATACGAACCTGATAGGCGAGCGGGGCCGGGGTCTGCGCCTGGCTTTGGGGACGCTGGACACATTCCGCACCACGGTGGCATCGGCGGCGGTGGGTATGGGTCAGGCCGGTTACGAAGCTGCCTTGTCCTACGCCAAGAACCGGGAGTTGTTCGGACAGCACCTGAGCGATTTCCAGGCTACCCAGTTCAAGTTGGCGGACATGGCTGTATCGTTGGACGCCGCCCGGCTGTTGGCTTATCGGTCGGCGTGGCTGAAAGACTCGGGACAGGAGACGGTGATCAAAGAGGCGTCCTTCGCCAAGCTATTCGCCACGGAAGCGGCGTCTCGCATCATAAACGAGTCGGTGCAGATTCACGGTGGCGCGGGCCTGGAAAAAGGGGCAAGGATAGAGCGGCTTTACCGGGAGGTGCGTGCTCTGACCATCTACGAAGGAACGTCGGAAATCCAACGCCAGACCATCGCCCGTCAGTTGCTTAGGGAGTGACCTATTAATACCGGTTTTTCGCCGATGTGAGCGAGGCGTTGCCTCAAATTTGGTTTGCGAGACCCGGTGGATTAGGAACGGCGGGTGAAGTGTAGAGAGTCCACTCCCAATAGCACGGACACTGATCGTTTTCGACCCTATGATCGGTGGAATCAATTACATGAGCTCAGTTCCACACAGAAGGAGAAGGAGCGTCACCTCATTTAGCTTAAAGCCAGGTTGGGGTGCATAGCCAAGTTCATGAGGAAAGGGATAAAGCCCCACTTTCGTAAAGGGGGGTTGGGGGGATTTCCCCCGTTCCCCCATAATGACATAAAGGCATACCCGGACGGTTTATCCGGTCCTGAAGCCGACTAGCCTCCGTCTACGAAGATCAGCCCGCCGTCACTGGCCTTTAATCGCTCGCCAACGACTGCTTGATACTCAGGAGAGTTGTACCATTCCTTTGCTTTGGCCAGGCTCTCGAATTCAAGCACCACCATTCCGGAGGGGACCCATGTGCCGTCGGCTACCTCGATTTTCGTGCCGCCAGCCACCCGCTTGCCACCGTACTTTCCCACTGTTGGCCCGGCGACTGCCCCATAGGCCGAGAACGCCGCTTCGTCATTCACGCTTAGAGTCGCTCCAATTGCCCACGCTACCATTGCTTTTCTCCTTTTATTTGTCTGTACGCTGATTTATGTCCTAGGCCAATATCTTCGTTGGCCTACCGTCGATATTCTTTTGATTCCGGTTTTTTCAGTAATCTTTTATGCCGCTCTCACCCTTATTCTCGGCCCATTGGTACAGCAGGTCCCGTGGCTCGGAAAAATCGAAATTCGGGACAGCCATACCACATGACGTTTGAACCTGGTCATTATTCAAATCGTAAACCTGCCGCGCTCCGGGGGTCGGCGGAAACTGGGAATACAGGTCTTCCCACTGCGGGTCTCGAGGGTGGATGGCTTTAGCCTGGCCGTACACCCGAAGAATCAAGGACGTGCCCTCAAAGGCGCAAAACATAAGGGTCATCCGGGCATCATCTAAGATGTGGGCGGCGGTCTCATTTCCGCTGCCGGTGAGGTTCAGCCAAACGATCCGGTCCTGACCCAATACCCGCAAAGAGTCCATGCCCTTGGGCGACACGTTTACCCGGCCATCCGAGGCAGCGGTGCCCACAAAGAAGATTTTCTGCTGCTGAATGAGTTCTTCACCCAGTTCGGTGTACATTTGACCCATGGTGGCTCCTTGCGGTGTTGTTTCACACTGGCTGGTCGGTTTTACTTGTTCGTTCTATGAGTACGTTACGTCTATACCTCTAGGGGCGTATCTTCCCGGTTGGCCCACTCGCCCATGGAGCCATCGAAGTTCTTGGTATTGGCATAGCCTACTAATTGCATGACGAACACACTGTTCGCCGCTCGAATGCCGCCCTGTCAATACGTGTAAACGTTCTTGTCGGCGGTGATTCCGTTCTCGTTCAAAATGCGGCGAATCTCGCTGGCCGACTTGAATTGATGTGTGTCGCGGTCCATCAGGTTGAACCATTCCAAGTGCACCGCGCCGGGAACGTGGCCCGCACGCTGATTGCCCCGGTTGGCGCTGCCGTCCCACTCGCCGTCGCTGCGAACGTCCCAGACAACAGAGTTGTCCAGGCTACACGCAGCCTTCAAGTCGTCGGCGGACACGAACAACGTATCGTCCCTCTTTGCCGTGAATTTAACCCCTGAGGGAGCTTGAGGCCGATCGAAACTGACCGCGCGGCCCTCGCTCAACCATCGCCGCCAGCCTCCGTTCAGCACCTTCACGTTGGAATGACCGTAGGTGTTTAGCGCCCACCACAGCCGGGCAGCGGTAAGGCTCTGGGAATTGTCGTAGGTTATGACCAGAGAGTCGTCGCCTATACCCAATCCCTGGCACATAGCCGTGAACTGCTCGGCGTTCATCAGATGCACCCGACCCGTGTCTGGGTTTTTCTCGAAATTGTCCGGCACCAGGGCGGCGCCGGGAATGTGGCCCCGGTTGTAACCGGCTTCAACGTCGCAGTCGATAATCACCAAGTTGGCGTCGTCTTTATGGGCCTCAACCCAAGCGGCGTCCACCAGATACTCCGGGTGGGCATACTCCTCTGAAGTAGTCATAGTGCCTCCCAAACATTTATTGTTAAAAAAATTAGGACTAAAAATTAGGCTTCGAAAAGCCAGGCAAGCTTAGGCGCTGCAAGGTCGGATTTGCCAGGCGCCGCAAAGCCAGACCAATTGTAGGCTCCGCCGGTGGCGCGGTCAATCGTAGCTATAGAAGCGATTTGCCCATGCCTGGAAGTGGGGTTAGAATGAGGCGAAATTGGCAATCGGTCAGCGGTCAGCAATCAGCTTTCAGCAACGGGCTGGAGCCTAAGCAGATTGACTGCGAGCGGCGAAAAGCCCCCTTTGTTAAAGGGGGTTGGGGGATTTTGGACCCCTGAATGCTGACCGCTGATTGCTGATAGCTGATAGCTAAAGAATGCGAGGAATAACCATGGTAAACCAAGGACAAATCGACCATCTGCTACAGGAAACGGGTGAGATAAACCCTCCCGCAAGCCTTGTGCAGCAGGTATACCTCAAGGACCACAAAGAAGCCCACCGCCAGTCCATTGTAGACCCGGAAGGGTTTTGGAGCGGAGTCGCCGAGGAATTACATTGGTTCAAAAGATGGGACAAAGTGTTCCAATGGGACTACCCGTCCTTTCAGTGGTTCCTGGGGGCCAAGTGCAACATTACCTCCAACTGCCTGGACCGGCACCTGGCATCGGGCAAGCGCAACAAGGCGGCCTTGATCTGGCTGGGCGAGGACGGCACGGAGCGGGTTTACACCTACGGACGCCTGGCCCAGTTGGTCAACCGGTTCGCCAACGGACTGAAGTCCTTGGGCGTGGGTAAAGGCGACCGGGTTGTGATCTACATGCCCTTGACGCCCGAGGGGGCCATCGCCATGCTGGCCTGCGCCCGAATCGGCGCCATCCATAGCGTCGTGTATGCCGGGTTCAGCGTCGGGTCGCTGCGGGAAAGAATCCTTGACGCCCAAGCCAAGGTGCTGATAACCGCCGACGCCGGGTACCGGCGGGGCAATAAGGTTGACCTGAAGGGCATTACCGACGGTGCGGTGGAAGGCTTGGACGTTCTGGAGCACATTGTGGTCTGGCGGCGGGAGGCGGAGAAGCCGGAATTGGGCGCTAAAGAGGTCGACTTTGACGAGCTAATGGCCAACAACAGCATCCATTGCGAAGCCGAGGTAATGGACTCGGAAGACCCGCTGTACATTCTCTACACCAGCGGCACTACCGGAAAGCCCAAGGGTGTGCTCCACGTCCACGGTGGCTACATGGTGGGCACCTACTATCACTTCAAAACATTCTGGGACGTCAAAGACGACGATGTTTACTGGTGCACCTCGGACATTGGTTGGGTGGTGGGTCATAGTTACATTGTTTATGCGCCGCTGATTGCTGGCGCAACCACCGTTTTCCGGGAAGGGGCCATAGATTACCCACATCCGGGAGTGTTCTACGAGGTAGTCGAGAAATACGGCGTCAACGTCGTATTCACTGCACCCACGGCGCTGCGCATGCTCATGCGCTACGGCGAGTCCTACCCGCTGCAGTACGACCTGCGGTCGATGCGCTTTTTAACCTGCGCCGGTGAACCGCTAAACCCCGAGGCGTTGCGCTGGACCTACGAGTATCTCTGCGGCAACGGAGAGTGGGGCCACATCGTGGACAACTGGTGGCAAACGGAAACAGGCGCGCCATGCCTGGGAACCCCTGCCACGATTCCGGTCAAGCCCGGCAAAGTGGGCATCGCTCTACCTGGGGCTGTGATGGACATCGTAGATCGTGAAGGTCAACCCATCACAGAGCCGGACAAGGGCGGTTTCCTGGTGATCAAGCAACCCTCTCCGCAGTTCTTCCGTACCGTGTTTGGTGACCCGGACCGATACGCCAAAGACTGGAGCACTATTCCAGGCTGTTACTTGACCGGCGATGTGGCCCTGCGGGACGCCGACGGCTACTACACCGTGGTTGGCCGGGCCGACGATGTGCTGAACGTGGCCGGGCACCGCATAGGCTCCGCCGAGGTGGAAAGCGCTTTGGTATCCCATCCGGCGGTTGCGGAAGCGGCGGTTATCGGCAAACCCGACGAACTTAGAGGCGAGACCATCAAGGGTTTCGTCACCCTGCGGGTAGGCAACGAGCCATCGGAAGAGATGGTAGTGGCGCTCAAAGCCCATGTGCGCCGAGAAATCGGTCCCATAGCCGTGCCCGCCGAGCTGGAATTCACGCCCACCCTGCCCAAAACCCGCTCCGGCAAGATCATGCGCCGCCTGCTAAAAGCCCAAGAGTTGGGCTTGGACCCGGGGGACATTACGACGTTGGAGGAGTAACTGGGGCGGTTATACTTTAGGAAACGGGATCAGCGAGGCGATCGATGGCTGTACAAGTGTTGCGAAGGCGGTTCACGGCAGACGAATATCACCGGATGGCCCAGGTGGGGATCTTAGGCGAGGACGACCGCCTGGAACTATTGGAAGGGGAGATCGTAGAAATGGCTCCTATAGGCAGCCGCCACCAAGCTACCGTTGATCGTATTAACAGGCTGTTTTCCGGGAGAGCGGCGGACGCCGCGGTAGTTAGGGTTCAAGGCCCTGTCCGGCTGGCTGGGGACTCGGAGCCGCAGCCGGATATTTTACTATTGCGCAGTCGAGCCGACTTCTACGCCACTGCTCACCCAGGTCCTGAAGACGTGCTCTTGCTGGTGGAAGTTTCTGACAGTTCTATCGAGTACGATCGTGAGGTGAAGCTTCCCCTATATGCCCGACACGGCATACCCGAAGTCTGGATTGTGGACTTGGATAAAGAGGTCATTGAGGTCTACACGGACCCTACGGCCAAAGGCTACAGAGGAGTATCGCAGTTGGCACGGGGCCAAACCCTGTCGCCACAGCACATTTCACTGTTAGAACTGGCCGTTGACGAGGTTTTGGGGTAAACCCTGACATACGTGGGTTTCCAGCGAGCCCACCCTACCGAAGACCCCGCTCCGGCAAGATGATGCTCCGCTTGCTAAAAGCCTAGGAGTTGGGCTCAGACCCAGGAGGCGGAAAGAATTTCGGAGGGGTCGAAATAAATTTCAGATGACCACAACAACTAAGTCAGAATTTAGCCCCGAATCGCCATGGTTAGAGGGTGTGGAAGGTGATGCTGCGCTCCAACTAATAACCAGCTCGGCCCCGATAATGAGGGTCTTGGCAGGCCCAGGCACGGGAAAAACGTTTAGTCTGCAGCTTCGTGTCTCCAGACTGATTCACGGTGAAGGTCAAGACGCCACGAAAATATTTGTCGGGACTTTCACAAGGGCGATCACTGCCGACTTGGCCAACGCGCTAGAGGAGCAAGTTGAGCAAGGCATAGAAGTCTCCACTATCCATTCTTTGGCCTACAAGCTGATTAGGCAACACCCAGCCGCTAGGCAAAACCGCCCACTAAGGTTTCTTCTGAATGTTGAAACTGAACCTATGTTGTATGACATCGGCGTCACGCACTCCCAATTTGGTAATCAGAGAGAACGAGCGCAATTATTGCGGCAGTTAATCGCTGATCTAGTAAAGCGGGACCTAATCGAGCATGAGTTTTCCGGGGAAGTAGATCGTTGGATCAGATTGCACGGAGCAATGCTAATAGACCAAGTTGTACCGTTAGTTACCGAGGCTTTAAAGAACAGTGACATTCCTGCAGGAGGATTTGACCATGTGATTATCGATGAATACCAAGACCTGACGGCTTGCGAGCAAGAATTGGTCGAACCTATCTGGTCGACCAACGGTTCACTCGTCGTCTTAGGAGACGACGACCAGTCCATTTATAGTTTTAGATATAACTACCCGGAGGGGATGAAAGAGTTTGCTACGAGGCATGAAGGGGATGGGCTGCTGAACATCGAGATTCCCGATAATCGCAGGTCTGGCAAAGGGATAGTAGACTTTGCGAACTCAGTTATCGCGGAGAGTGGCCCAACCAAGCCACCTCTGGTCCAAAGATTCCAGCATGACGGTGATGTGACTCGCCTTCATTGGGAGTCCGAGGGAGAGGAGATAGAAGGTCTGGCGAAAATGCTAAACTCGCGTAGCCAAGACCCATTTTTGGTGCTCGTTCCTCGGAGGTTCATCGGGACCCGGTTGCAAGAAAAGATAGGACCTGATGCAAAAACATCATTTAACCAACAGCTACTGTCTCAGCCGTTGGCGAGTGAGAGATTTTCGTTGGCCTCGCTGATCGCAAACCCAAATGATCGAGTCTCGCTGCGATCATGGTTGGGTCTGAAGGGGTCCGAATCAGAACACGCACAAGATTGGAATTGTGAGGCATATGCTTCCATCATAGATCTCGATTTCTCCGGGTCCGATATTCTTAACGCTCTCAGCGATGGGTCTGTGAAAATATCTGGAACAGGTAAAGCAAATTTGCTTTCCAGAGCGAAGATGTTTACACAGATCCAGGCTCAGATGCCAGCAGATTTAGAAGAACAAGTTATGGTTTTGTTCGACCCGAATTTGGTCACGTCGTCCACAGATGATGAATCCTCCCGCTGGGTGAGGCACGACCTTGAAACGCTCCAGACTCTCTCACTAAGGATGATTCGCTCTGTTTCAGCCGCAAACCTGAGTGCTATAGTAGATTCGCTACGTTACCGGATTGGGACAAATCTTCCCATTGAAAATGAGGCCGACACCCGGGTGCGAATTATGACCCTTCACTCTGCCAAAGGCCTACAGTCGGATAATGTGATTATTGCAGGCGGGATTGCCAAGGATGGGGCCAGCGAATGCCCTGCCGGTTTCGCGCCGCGAGTTTTGATTATCTTTTGAGCCATCCCCCGTTAAATTGTCCCTAAGATTCCCCGTTGAACCGAAACCCATGTCCGACAACTCAGTCGACTGGTCTTGGGTCAACGGTATCAGTTGGGATATATCAATTTGCGGTTGTTGGTAGCCGGGGTCCAGAGATTCACCGGAGTATGGAAGTACCGTTAACTGGGTCGTTCCGGCCAAGCTCAGATCTCCCCTTGGCATCATCCAGAAGGCCAACCCCGATAATATGAAAACGGCGCAGGATATCCCTATCCAGTAGGGCAACATGGCCGCCCGGCCCAGCCGGTGATGGGCCCAATGTACCTTGGCGCCCCGGATGCTGTCTTCCAGAAAACTCAGGGTGAGGAAAGCCAGCAGGACCACTATGAACCCCATAATAAAAATGCCGAAGTTGGTCTCGAACGCCTGCTGGCTTGCGAAAAACAAAGCGGTGCCGCTGAGGACTAACCCGGCGTAGATTCCACCGCGGGACTTGGAGTCAA
Organism: Dehalococcoidia bacterium; assembly: GCA_963665155.2. Lineage (GTDB taxonomy): Bacteria > Chloroflexota > Dehalococcoidia > Lucifugimonadales > UBA3495 > UBA1141. The sequence continues at coordinate 769,909 of CAXXFI010000001.1, forward strand.
AGCTGGCGAAGGCTTGCACCAGAATCAGGAATTGACCCAGTGGCAGCCAGTTTCCGGACAAAGCTTCCAACATCTGTGGCCGCATGAATAAAGATAACCCAACGACCAGAGTGGCAATGATCAGAGATTTGGCGATGGATTTTCGATAACGCAACCGCCAACCTACCCAGTAGCCAAGGGTGCCTATTCCGGCCCCCAGTATGGGCAGTGTGAATCCTCCTCCAACCCAGACCAGGCTGGTGGCCGCCAGCCACAGGGCTGCAAGCACCAACACCCTTAACCTCAGGGAGTCTTCGATCCGTGGCGAGAAAAGGCGCTTTGGTGAAAGGATGGAAGGCGAGCTTCGGTTCGGGATTAGTGCGTCCACGGAGGTTTTATCCATAGGGTTGCTCTTCCCCACTGCCAACTTGGCTCGTGGCGTAGGCGGTCCGCATTGGGGTGGCCTCAGGCGTTGTGAATGACCTGCTTCGCCCTTCGCCTCTACCGCTGCCTAGAGCATCCAAAGCTTGCTTGAGTTGTCCTGGTCGACAAGTAATTACCGGTATTTTAGCCGCCAACAGAGCCCTCAAGTCATCGGCGTGCATCTCCGGGCGCTCCTCATCTTTACCAAACCCTTCAAGGGACACCAATACCAGCGTTCGGAGCGAGGAAGATGCTTTGGCGAGGCTTTGCAACGCTGGACGGTCGGCGGCGGAAACTACCGCCACAGCGCTGGCGCCTAGGGGCAGTTTGGCGAGATTTTCCGCCATTTCGTGCCCATCTCCAGGATTCACCATCGCCAATTGTTTGAGCAACTTGGGCCAAGGCATGGGAACACGGCTGGGAGCCCCACCGGCCCGGGTCGATTGTCCGTTACTCAATCCTCCACCCAGCACCTGCACCGGCAGTTGGCTTCTCTGGGCGAAATTCGCCACGCTGGCAACAAGCTTGATTGCGTACTCAAGGGTCGTTTCTCGGCCAGTACCCCAAACGCGGGTCGCGTCGAAGAGCAAAAAGGTTGTCCGGTCCAAGGGGTCTTCCAGTTCCTTGACCATAAGCTGACCGGTTTTCGCCGAGTTGCGTTGCGCCAATGGATGTTCCGGCGCGAGTCTCCTGGAGCATAGGGGCGGGTACCCAAGAGATCGATACCCGTTCGCGCTTTCTTTCCCTGGGACTCCATACCCGAAAAACCTTGGGCCATAGCCAGCCGCCGCATGGGTTGGACTTGGGGGTACACCAGCACCGGCTCAGTCCCGGTTAATTTGCGCCTTCGCCGGAAAAGGCCAAAGGGCGCAGTCGATTCAATCACAACGGGACCCAGGTGGTGCAGTCCCCTCTGGTAGGCATCGACGGTGATTTCCATTGTTTGAGGGCCGATTTGAGGGCCAGTTTGTGGGCCGGACAGCTTGCCCGAAGTTTGGCCCAAAGGTTGGCCCGAAGATTTGCTGGAAGCCTGACCGTTCCCGAACACGTTGGATACGAAAAATCGGTGCAACCGGTTCCGGAGGGGCAACGGTGCAATCATAGTAAACGTTGAGGAGATAGCTGGGCCAGAATGCTCTGCTGCCCAAGCTCAAGGTAATCCGCACGGGATCACCTTCCGTGGGACTGGCGGATGGCACGACAGAGTCCCTTGGTCTCGAAGACGCCCCTTGGGCTGGGAAACCAACAGGCCCATGTGCTACCGGGTTGGAATTGGGCGCTTGGATACTTCGTTGGGCCGTGACAAAGGCGACGCCCAACCATGGGAAAATGGCGGAGAGGACGATAATGCCCCAGAGCACGGCATCCACTAGGTAGAGCCAACCCACTTGCGTCAACCGTCCCAGCAAGAGCAACGCAATGGCGGCAACTAGAAACCCGATTCCCTTGCCGGTGATCATGCGGTTCGTAGCGTCTGCTTGGAGAGGTGCCTAGATCCACAAGGCCTTCCAGTGATTAGGAATATCACAGCGGTACCGGAACGGAATTGGGCAGTCCGGCTATTGCTTGGCGGCCGGAGGCTGTGTCGTGGTCCACACCCACAAGGATTCGGTGGGACCAAACGTACGGCGCCAGGTCCTGTACGTCTTCGGGAACCACAAAGGTGCGGCCATCGAAGGCTGCCCAAGCTTGACACGCTTTTTGCAGTACCGTGGAACCCCTGGGACTGACGCCCACCGAAATGTCTCCGCCCTGGCGAGTAGCGGCGGCCAGGTTCACTATGTACTCCTGCACGGGAGCCGATAATTGGACGTTGGAGACTGTCCGTTGCATTTCCGCAACATCGGCTTGGCTAAGCAGTGGCCTGACTTCGATGGGACCTCCTTCGGAGCGTCGCAGGATTTCCAGTTCATGCTCCGGCGTGGGTAGGCCCAACTCCAAAGAGATCATAAACCGGTCCAGTTGAGAGTTGGGCAAAGGGAATGTGCCGTAGGTTTCGATCAGGTTTTGAGTCGCAATCAGGAGAAATGGCCGGGGTAGCTGCCATGTCTCGCCATCGGAAGTGATAGCCCCTTCGGCCATTGCTTCCAGAAGGGCTGATTGAGTGCGGGGACCCGTGCGGTTTAACTCGTCGGCGATGACTACGTTGGCGAAAATTGGGCCTGGTACGAAAGTGAATGATTGGCTGGCCGAGTTGTATATAGAAGACCCGGTGATATCACCGGGCAACAGGTCGGGAGTGAATTGAATGCGGGAAAACCGTCCGTCGATGGAACTGGCAATGGTTTTAGCCAGAAGGGTTTTCCCTACCCCGGGCAAGTCTTCCAGTAGCAGGTGCCCTTGGGCAAAAAGCCCCAACAGCGCCAATCGGACTTTATGCGGAGAGGTGACGACAACGTCCCGGATTTGCTCTGAGAGTTCAACGAATTTTTCTTGGAATGTGGCGGGAGCGTCGAAAATCGGGTTGTATGATTCGTAATTTACCGCGAGCTTCATACTTTTCAGTCCTTGTCACGCGTCATATATTGCCGGGTTTATCGTGTGCCTTCACTGACTGGTGCCTGCACTGTTTGGTGCCTGTAGTGCCTGGAGATTGCTTCTTGGTCTCTCGCAGGGTTTTGGTTGTCTTAAATCAAAAAATAGCCGTGTTCTAAAAGTAATGCTGGCTAAAAAGCCGTCTCAAGACTACTGGAGAACGACTCGATCGGTTTCATGTCCTAGGTTTGATGCGCGCTAACCCCGGTTGCGCTTCCGGGCAAAATGTGACCCCGAAAAAAAGAAAGATCTGTTCATAAGAAAAACAGATTTCGGTCTGATGGGAAGTTTTCGCTAGGATGAACTCACAGGGTCCTGTCTTCCCTCGAATTCCAATGCGTAGGGAAACTCAACTGGCGAGGGTTGCGTGGCGTCTGGGCTTGATCAATTTGCATTGGAACAAAGGCATCGGAACAAAAAAAGCCCGCTGTTAGCTTTGTCGAGGCGCAAAAGTCCGGGATTAGTTGAAATATTTGTGACCGGGACGGGCCCTGCAGTCTGTCCCTTTGGCTTGCTACATCTTGAATGCTAATTCAAAAGCGCAGCCACATGGAGGGTGTTGGCTCGGATGTGGATTAGGGGAGACACCTTGTAGGATAGGGCAAACTCTGGGGCAGCCGACCAATTGGATCGGAAAATAGTCTAGTTGCCCTAGGCGATCTAGGTTTACCCTGGGCGATTAGTAGGGCGAACTACCAGCCAACAGCGCAGCCGTCCTTGCGCGGTTCGGACGCTCCACGCAACACCCCGGTGTCCGGGTCCCGCTGAATCATCTGGGCCCCGCCGAATCCCCCGGTAATTCCCCGACCATATCCGCTCATGACCGCTGTGCGGTGGCCTCGGCGCCCCATCTCGGTCACCACTTCGGGGGAGATGCCTTCTTCGAAAGAGACTGTGTCGGAGGCGATCATGAATCTCAGCGCATTTAGCGCTTTTTGGGGGTCCATTCCGAAATCCACGACGTTGCTAATCATCTGAAGGTGTCCTTGCGGCTGCATGAAGGCGCCCATCACGCCATAGCACAATTGCAACTCACCATCCAACGTGGTCATGCCGGGGATTATCGTGTGGTAAGGCCTCTTGTTGGGAGCTAGTGCGTTGGGGTGGTCTTGGTCTAGGGAGAATAGCGAGCCCCGGTTGTGCAGGACGATACCGGTACCTGGTACCACCATCCCGGTGCCAAAGTTGGCGTAGACGCTGTAAATGAACGAGCAAGCGTTGCCTTGCCCGTCAACAACGGCGATGTATACGGTGTCGCCGCCGCTCTGAACCTGACCGTAAGGCACCGTAGTCATGGCACGGCTGGGGTCGATCAAGGAGCGGCGCTTTGCGGCGTACTCTTTGGAATTCAATTCACTTGTTGGTACTCGAACCTGGGAAGGATCGGCAATGTATTGAAAGGCGTCGGCGAAGGCCAACCGCATGGACTCTACCAGATGGTGGTATGTGTCGGCGCTCTGGGCGCTCATGGCCGGAATGTCGAACCCTTCGGCGATGTTCAGGGCTTCCAATGCGGCGAGACCATGGTCGCTGGGCGGCAATTCCCAGCAGGTAACGCCCCGGTAGGTAGTACTGATGGGTTCCTCCCAGTCGGAGGTGTGCCCGGCCATGTCTTCCGCTGAGAGCCACCCGCCCTGTTCTTGGACGAAAGCGGCGATTTTGGGCCCGAGTTCTCCCTTGTAAAAGGCATCAGCACCACCTTCCGCTATGGCCCGGAGCGTCCGGCCCAGCGTCGGAATGCGCATCACCTCACCCTGCTTGGGCGGCCTTCCGTTGAGGAGCAACTCTTCTCCCGAGGGGAGTTGCATCAGCTTTTTTTCCTCGGTCGACCACTGAAAGGAAATCACGTCGGAGACCGGATATCCCTCTTCAGCGTACTGGATCGCTGGCTGCAACACCTGTGATAGGGGCATGGTTCCGTGGGCCTTGATCAGCGTTTCCCAACCGTGGACGGCGCCAGGAACGGTTATGGAATGAGCGCCGAAAGCGGGCATTGCGCGGATACCCTGGGCAGTTAACTCTTGTAGAGACGAGGCGGCAGCGGACCGTCCGCTGCCGTTTATGGCCCGCACCTTTTTTTCATTGTTGTTCCAGACCAAGGCGAACATGTCGCCGCCCACTCCTGTGGACACGGGCTCGACCACGTTCAGCACGGCGGCCGTCGCGACTGCGGCGTCGACGGCATTTCCTCCATCAATCAGGGTTCTCAGTCCGGCCATAGCCGCCAGGGGCTGGCTGGTGGCCACCATGCCATTTTTCGCCAAGATTGTGGAGCGCCGCGAATCGAAAAACATGCCTTGATTACTCCGGAAATTTAATTGCCGACGACTGGGCAATTCTAACATAGACGCAATTTGGACGCACCGTCTTGACCGGCGGCTTTAGCTTCTATCTACTATGATAAGATATGCTCGGCTCGTGACTACGAGCGCCATATTCCTATTCCGGCCTTCGGCCTTGGGCTGAGTGCCGTTAACATTCGGAGGTTATGCAATGGCGGTAGAAGTTGGTCAGGCGGCACCCGAATTTTCTATGTACGACACAGACCGCACCAAGAGGTTGTTGGGCGAATATAAAGGCAAAAACGTAGTGCTGGCATTCGTGCCCGGCGCGTTCACTGGGGCCTGCACCACCGAGATGTGTAGTTTCCGGGACCAGATTGAGCAGTTCAACTCCCTGAACGCCGAGGTGTTGGGAATTAGCGTGGACCCGCCTTTTTCCCAGAAAGCTTGGGCCGAAGCAAATAACCTGAATTTCACCCTCTTGAGTGACTTTAATCGTGAAGCGACCCAGGCCTATGACGTTGCTTTGCCCAATCTGGCTGGCCTGGAAGGCTATGTCGCCTCTAACCGAGCGGTATTCGTGGTCGACAAAGACGGCGTGGTGCAATACAAGTGGCTCGCCCCTACCCCGGCCGACCTTCCCGACTACGACGTGATCAGGCAGGCCATTAGTAAACTGGGATAGTTTTTCCGGGTTAAACCTTTTCCCGGCACTGGATTATCCTTAGGCCATCTGAGAAGCGCAGAGTCCAGGCGACAAAAAACCGGTTCTCTGCGTTCTCGTAGAAACTTGTGACTTATTAGGAGGGCGCGTTGTGACGGTGTTCGTCCTGGTTCACGGAGCTTGGCACGGCGGATGGTGTTGGCGTAAAGTTGCGCCGCTGCTTCGCCAGGCTGGCGCCGACGTGTTTACCCCCACGCTCTCCGGCTTGGGCGAGCGAGCCCACCTTTCCGACCACTTGGACCCAGCCGACATCAACCTGGACTTGCACCAAAAAGATATTGTAGGTCTATTGGAGTCGGAAGACCTGACCGATGTGATTCTGGTGGGACATGCCTACGCTGGCATGGTCATATCCGGGGTGGCCGAAGCCTGCCCGGAACGGTTGAAGCATCTGGTCTACGTGAATGGCGTGGTCCCGGCAGACGGCGAGTCCATGGCTGACCAGCTACTCGCCGTGCGGGGACCCCAATTCGCTGCTTGGGTCAGGGAGCAGATCGACACCGGCGACGGTTTTCTGCCTCCTCCGGCCTCGGCCGAGGAAGTTGGCCGCCGGTGGGGAATCACCGACGCCGCCGACCTAGCCTGGGTCGGCTCCAAAGTGACACCCCAACCAGCGGCGGCCATGGCGCAAGCGGTGCGGTTGGAACGGGCCGAGGCTAAAACAATCCCCCGCAGCTTCGTGGGAAGCAGCGAGGCGGGCTTCGATTCGGTGGCCAAACGGGTAGAGGCTGCCGGATGGCTGATTTACCACATCGATTCCGGCCATGATCCAATGGTGACCAATCCCGAAGACCTAGCAGGCATTTTGCTGAACATTGGCGGGGAGCAGTGACTCGGCTGTCACCGCAGAGAATGCCGAGACCTCATAGCAGGTGTTATTAACCATTCCATTTAAGCTGACCGCTGACCGCTGAGCGCTGATAGCTACTAACCCAAGGAGGTTTAGTCATGGTTGCTTCCCAAGTGAAAGCCCTGGTTTTTGATGTGTTCGGCACAGTGGTGGACTGGCGCTCCAGTATCGCCGGAGAGGGCCGGAAGCTGGGCCAAGAAAAGGGAATCACCGCCGATTGGGAGGCTTTCGCCGACGCTTGGCGCGGTAAATACCAGCCCTTTATGGCCAAGGTCCGCAGCGGAGAACTTCCGTGGACGAAGCTGGATGAACTTCACCGGATGGCCCTGGAGGAGGTGCTGGCCGAGTTCGGAATTACGAATCTAACCGAGGACGACAAGAGCGATTTCAACCGGGCCTGGCACCGGTTAAATCCCTGGCCCGACTCGGTTCCCGGCCTGTACCGGCTTAAAGGCAAGTTCATTTTGGGCACCATGTCCAACGGCAATCTGGCGTTGATGACCAACATGGCCAAATTCGCTGGGTTGCCCTGGGACTGTATCCTGGGCGCCGAGTTGGCCAAGGCTTATAAGCCAGACCCCAAGACCTACTTGACTGGCGCTGAACTGTTGGACCTACCTCCCGAGCAGGTGATGATGGTGGCGGCCCACCAGAGCGATCTCCTGGCGGCCCAGAAAGTTGGGCTCAAGACCGCCTTCGTCCCCCGGCCGTTGGAGCGGGGACCTGGCAATACTCCCGACCACACTCCCGACCCGTCCTTCGACTACGTGGCCAGCGACTTTGTGAATCTGGCCAGTCAGTTGGGTGCCTAGAGGTCTGGCCGGAAAGCCATTGGCCGGGTTTCGCGCTACGCCAAGCAGACGTATTCCAGTCTTATACGGTATAATAGTATATGTAATACGTTTCAATAACCAGCTGTTACTTCGATAATCGACGTTAAGAAAACGACGGCTTGGGGAGAATCGGGGTTTCCGTCCGAGTTTCTAGAAAACGTTTTCACCGCAGAGCGCGCCGAGACCGCAGAGTAATTATTTATATTGGCTCTGCGCCCTCCGCGTCTCTGCAGTAATTTAAAAATCTATAGCTTGAACCCACCTTAACGGAGTAAAACATGGCCCGATTCGGCGTTCGGTTCGACAATAACGCAAAATTCACGACTGGAGACTACTCAGCCTTGGCGTCATTGGCGGAGAGCAGAGGCTACGAGGCGGTGTGGATGCCCGAGGGAGGCGGTGGATACGATGTCGTGTCCCAACTGACCGCCATGGCTGGCAACACTCAAAATATCGGTCTGGCCACCGGCATACTGCCCATTTTTTCCCGGACGCCTTTGGCCATTGCCATGGCGGCGGCGGGCCTATCGGCTGTCTCGAATGGCCGATTTATTTTAGGTTTGGGGACGGGCCACCGGCCATCGGTTGAAGGCCGGGACGGCGTCCCGTTCAAAAATCCGATGGCCCGTTTGCGCGAGACCATTCAGATCGCCAAAGGCTTGTTGGCCGGGGAAAGTGTGAGCCATCAAGGACGGGTGTTCAGTCTAAACAACGCAAGTCTGGGCGCTGCGACCCCTTCGGTCAAAGTCCCCATTTACATCGCAGCTTTGGGACCGAGAATGTTGGAGTTGGCCGGGGAATTGGCCGATGGCGTGCTGCTAAACTGGACGGCTGCGGATTACCTCCAGCAAGCCATCGATCACATTGGTAGAGGCGCTGCAAAAGCGGGACGAGACCCGTCGGAGATAGTAATAGGCGGCTACGTGCGGGTGGCGGTGGTGGACGATGTGGAGTCGGCCAGGCACGACTTGCAGGGCCAAATAGCCGGTTACGCCAACATCCAGTACTACCGAACGTTTTTTGAGCAAACAGGGTTTAAGAACGAAATGGCTGCAGCACAGACCGCCATGGAACGGGGAGACCCCGCTACGGCGGCAAGAGCAATCACTCCTGAGATGCAGGACCAAATTGCGGTGGTGGGCAGTCGGGAGCATTGTCAAAACGAGTTGGAAAAACGTCGGTCTTTGGGCCTTGAACTGCCGGTGATCGCACCCTTCCCCGTTGGCGACGCCATGACATCGTATCAACGGACGATAGAAGGTTTTGGAAGGTAGACAGTCGTAGATTTTGTAGAGATGACAACAATGGTGGATTTCGAGTCATTGTCATCAGCAGATTTCGCAAGATGATCGAAATACCGATAGGAGCTGGGTTATGAAGGTTTGTTTGTTCATCGGGTGCTTCATGGCGCTGCCTCTGTTATTTGCATATGGTGGACCAACAACTACTGAAGAAAAACCAACACGTACACATGAACCATCTCACCTGCCGACAGTGCCTTTTTCAACGGTGGCTTCCACAGAATCTCCCTCAAATGAGCTTTCTCCCTCACCGACGGTGCCTTTTTCAACGGTGGCTTCCACAGAATCTCCCTCAAATCAGCTTTCTCCACCACCGACGGTGCCTTTTTCAACGGTATCTACCGCAGGATCTCCCTCATCGACCGACACTGCAGGTCTACATTTCGACGCCGGCTTAGAACTTCAGGAAGACGGGCGGCTGGAAGAGGCCATTTCAGAATTTGACGAAGCGATTAGGCTTTCTCCGGTGTTTGCAGGAGCCTGCAACGAACGAGGTATTACCTATAGCAAACTTGGCTTTCCAAGCTTAGCGATTTTAGACTATGGTGATGCGATCCGATTTGACCCTCAGTTTGCCGAAGCTTTAACCAACCGGGGCAGAGAGTTTTCGGGCTTAGGTCAGTATGACAGAGCGATCCAAGATTTAGACGAGGCGATCCGCGTTGAACCTGAGTTACCCAGTGCGTTGCTCAACCGAGGAATCGTGTATGGACGTCTAGGACAGCACTCAAATGCTCTGAAAGACTTAGACTCAGCGGTCCAGGTAGCCCCTCAAGAGCCTCTCGCCTACTACAATCGAGGAATCACCTTCAAGAATCTAGGACAGTTACAGCTAGCTATTTAAGACTTCGACGAAGCAATCCGCCTTGACCCTCAGCTTACCCCAGCGCTCATTTCCCGCGGCAACGTTTATACGGCCCTCAACCAACATGGAAAAGCCATCGAAGACTACAGTGAGGTGTGATCCGCCTCGACGCTGAGCACGCCCCAGCCTATTACAATCGTGGCCTCTCTTACGAGCGTCTAGGACAAGCTCAGCTAGCTATAAATGACTTCGACGATGCGATTCGTCTTGATTTTCCGCAAATTGCCAATGCTTTCATGAATCGGGGCGATGCTTACACAGCGCTGCACCAGTACGAGCGAGCTATCGAAGACTTAAACGAGGCCATTCGCTTGGACCCTGAGTTACAATTTGCCAATGGGATTCGGGCTTTAGCCCACACAATGCTCGGCAACGACACACGAGCCAAAGAGGATGTCGACCGAGCCGTGGAGCTAGGATTTGACCGTGATAGGTTGGACGGCCTAATAGACGAAATTCTGAAACAGCGATAGTTGGAAGTCAATAGTCAAATAGAATAACTATTAATCCCGCAGATTTTGGCCACCAATTCGTACGAATGCACCCGGGGGGCCAGTCCGTGACAGATGGTCACCACGCTCAAGTCTGGGGTCTGGTATAGCTCGGCAATATCCTCGAGTTTTTCCTTTACCTGCTCGGGAGTGCCGTCGGCGCACAATCGCTGGTATTGCTGCATGAAAGCCCACTCGTTTGGATGGTACTTATAAGCCAAGGCGTCTTCCGGGCTTGGCACGCCTTCAGCCCGACCGGTGATGGAGAAAATCCGGGCCAGGTTTCGGCTGGACGCCAGACGCGCCGCTTCTTCTTCGGTGTCGGCGCAAAGAACTTGAACACCCACGTTAACCTTAGGCTCGGACAAGTATTCGGAGGGCACGAAGTTCTTTTTGTACCGATCGACGATGGCCGGTCCTTCCTCAACCCCCAAACCAAAAAAGTGGGCGTAAGCAAAGGGCAGACCCATCTGGGCTGCCATCATGCAACTTTCGTACCTGGAGCCTAGCAGCCACACTTCCGGCACATCGTCGGGTTTTGGCACGCTGGGCCCTGCCTGAATGGCGGAGAATGGATGCTCCGGCTCCAGATTGCCCCTCAGGTGACCCAATAAGTCCTCCACCTGCCGAGGGTAATGGGTAATATCGTGGGGGCGGTTGGGGTAGCTCAAGGCTGCCATGGTTACTTGATCGCTACCGGGCGCTCGGCCGACACCAAGGTCGATCCGGCCGGGAAAAAGGCCAGCAAGCATCCGGAAGTTTTCAGCCACCTTGAAAGAGCTGTAATGGGAAAGCATTATCCCGCCCGAACCAACATGTATGGTCTTGGTTCGAGACGCGACCAAACCGATGAGAACCTCGGGGCTTGTGCCTGCGAAGTTCGCAATGCTATGGTGCTCGGCCAGCCAATACCGTTTGTAGCCCAAGGATTCGGTGGCTATGGCCAGCTCTATGGTGTCCCGCAAAGCGTCGGCGGCGGTCTCGCCTTGACGCATCGGCGATTGGTCTACCACGCTTAGAATTAGTTTTTTGTCCATGGTTTTGGCCTCGAAGCTGATGGGGCTGTTGGGTCTATTTTATCGGCATGGATTCGGATTACCGTCGTTGGACCGGGTAACCTAAATTCGCGAACTTGAACTTGGGCGTACCGGTTAGGGTAGGCCAAAAATCATGGGCTATTTCCTATTCCCAAGAGTGTCTTGGGGCCGTAATATATAGAGGCAGACAATTCCGATGTTGGAACCTCTAAGCCAATTCTCGGGGGAGAATTCCTGAAGTTTGTGAATGCCACCGGGTAGTTCTCGGCTCTGGTTTACTAAGTATACAGGCTACTTAACATAGAAGGCACACCTGGCATTTGATTGCTTCATTCTCAATTACCAACTCTGAAGGCCGGTAATTGGCCGGTATGGACTTGTTGGGAGCGGGATTGGGAGAGAAACGCCGTAGAGGCGTCCGCAAACCGGCGATTATATTCCTGGGACTTTTATCTTTAGTCATGACGCTAACGGCCTGCGGGATTAGCCTTGGCGGCTCTGAAACCCTGGACATGGACGGCTCAAGTACCGTTTTCCCCATCACCGAGGCTGTGGTGGAGGAGTATGGAAAATTTCTAGGTGGGTCCGCTAGGATAACGGTGGGCATTTCCGGCACCGGCGGTGGGTTCCAGAAGTTCTGCAACGGCGAAACGGATATTTCCAGTGCGTCCCGGCCAATAAAAGCTGTTGAGGTGGAACGTTGCGCCAAGGCGGGTGTGGAATTCATTGAACTCCCCATTGCGGTGGACGGTTTAACGGTGGTAGTAAACTCCGAAAACGATTTCCTGCAGTGCGTGACCGTTGAAGACCTCCACCTCATGTGGGGTCCTGAATCGGAGGAAATAGTCAATCGGTGGAATCAGGTGCGAGACCAATGGCCCGACGAGCCGTTGCTTCTATTCGGCCCCGGCGCGGATTCAGGCACATTCGATTATTTCACCAAGGTGATCAACGGCGAGGCTCAAGCTTCCCGGGGCGATTTTATCGCCAGCGAGCGGGATGACGTTCTGGTTCAAGGAATTTCCGGAGAGAAGAACAGCTTGGGCTACTTCGGTTTTTCGTTCTTCGAGGAGAACCAGGATATTTTGCGCGGGGTGGCCATTGACGGTGGATCGGGATGCATTGCCCCCACCCGGGAAACTATCAACAACGATACCTACAATCCCCTCTCTCGGCCATTGTTTATTTACGTGAGTAAAGAGTCGGCTCAGGATGCCGACGTCGACCAATTCGTGCGTTTTCATCTGGGTGAGGTGAGCCAACAACTGGTCGCCGAAGTGGGATACGTAGAATATCCGGCTGAAGTATACGATATGATCCTGGCAAGGTTCGAAAATGGCATCACCGGCACCATCTTCGGAGGCAGCGATCCAAAAGAGGGGTCGGTGGCTGAGGTGCTTTCGTCGAACCAATAGTCGAATCTGAATTACCGGCATTACTGATCTCTGAGTAGACAACTAAACGTGTTAGCGATCCCGATTGCGGGGAAATCCCCCTAAATCCCCCTTTGCAAAGGGGGACCGAGGGGGATTTCCCCGGCAGTACAATCTCAAATTCTGTTTAGGTACCTTTGCAAGGGTGTGTAGTTAGCTAGCTTGAATCCGGCATCGGCCCAATTATGCTTTAAAAGGCGGTCGGCGAATCGAGACAGTATTTGCAAATGACAATGAAGGACTTGGCGTGAGGATTGGGGATTAGGGCCGGACATGGACGAGCAGGCTAACGGTGATGGCCGCCCCCCAATTCTTCGCCCGCGTAACCAGCACATTTGGCATAGGTTGCCCTCGGAACGCATAATAGCGGTTTTGCTGTTCCTGTGTGCTGGGATTTCGATTTTAACCACAATTGGAATCGTAGCCTTCCTGGTTTGGGAGGCAGCCCAATTTTTTGGCGCAGTAAATTTCCTGGACTTCATAACGGGGACCAAGTGGACCCCTCTTTTCTCATCGAAGCACTTCGGAGTCCTGGCGCTGGTGGCGGGCACGGTGCAAACAGCCATCGGCGCAATGATAGTAGCCCTCCCCTTGGGCCTGCTCAGCGCCGTTTTCATGAGCGAATACGCCCCGAACCGGATCCGCCGATTGGTCAAGCCAGTGTTGGAAGTGCTGGCCGGAATACCCACCATTGTTTACGGGTTCTTCGCTCTATTGTTCATTACCCCTTTGCTTCGAGACGTTTCCGGGGGCATTTCGGTTTTCAACGGACTGAGCGCCTCGATAGTCATGGGCATCATGATTTTGCCAATGGTGTCGTCGTTGAGCGAAGACGCAATGCGCGCCGTGCCCCGGTCCCTGCGCGAGGGCGCCTATGCCTTGGGAGCCACCAAGCTGGAAGTAGCGACGAGAGTCGTTATTCCAGCCGCTCTATCGGGCATTGTGGCGTCTTTCATTCTGGCCATGTCCCGGGCGATTGGCGAGACGATGATCGTGACCATCGCCGCTGGTCAGAACCCCAACTTTACGCTAAATCCACTGGTGCCCATCGAGACAATGACGGCGTTCATTGTTCAGGTCAGCCAAGGGGATTCGCCGACCGGGACTATAGAATTTAAGACCATCTTCGCGGTTGCCTTAACCTTGTTTGCTTTCACTTTGCTTATGAATCTGCTCAGTCAGTACCTTGTGGGGCGCTTTAGGGAGGTCTACGAGTAATGGCGGTAATCGCTCCCACGGATTTCAAAAAGAGATTGGACCGCAGAAAGTGGGAAGGGCGGGCATTTTACGTCTTGTGTCTCCTGGCCATAATTGTGGCATTGGGAATGCTGGCCGTTTTGCTCATTTACATCGGAATGAAGGGCTGGTCTCACGTCAATTGGGGCTTCATCAGCAGTTTCCCATCGCGCCATCCCGACGAAGCGGGAATTAAGAGCGCACTTTTAGGCAGCGTATATCTGGTGATCATTGCCGGGCTAGTGTCGTTCGTGCTGGGTGTCGGCGCTGCCGTTTATCTGGAAGAGTACGCTGGCCGAAACCGATTTGCCCGGATAGCACAGATAAACATCGCGAATCTGGCAGGTGTGCCGTCCATCGTCTACGGCATTCTGGGACTGGAAATATTCGTACGCAGCATGCACCTTGGGAAGAGCCTGCTGGCTGGCGGATTTACCCTGGCGCTTCTGATCCTGCCCATAATTATTATTGCGTCCCAGGAGGCGATACGGGCTGTTCCCCCGTCCATTCGAGAAGGCGGATATGCCCTGGGCGCTTCTCGTTGGCAGACGATCTGGCATTTAGTGTTGCCCCAGGCTTTCTCAGGGATATTAACCGGGGTTATCCTCTCCATGAGCCGTGCCATTGGGGAGACCGCCCCTTTGATCGTAATCGGAGCGCTGACTTTCGTACCTTTCACCCCAGACGGGCCATTAAGCCGGTTTAGCGCGTTGCCGATACAAATATTCAACTGGACGTCCCGGCCCCAAGCGGGTTTTCAAGAGGCGGCCGCTGCTGGAATAATCGTATTGCTGATTTTGCTCCTGAGCATGAATGCGCTGGCTGTGCTGCTCCGCAGCAAACTGGAAATCCGGTCTTAAGGACGGGCATTGGTGCAAGCTGACACTATCCTCCAGACCAAGAACTTGAGTGTCTATTACGGTACCAACCGGGTAGTTACCGAAGTCACTTTGGATGTTCTGCGGAACCGGATCACGGCTATTATCGGACCTTCCGGCACGGGGAAAAGCACTTTGCTCAGGTGCTTCAACCGGATGAACGACCTGATTCCCACCTTTCACCTCTCCGGTGAAGTATTGTTTGAAGGGCGTGATCTCTACGCGCCGCATGTGGACCCCACCGAAATTCGGTACCAGATAGGTATGGTCTTCCAGAGGCCTAACCCATTCCCCAAGTCTATTTTCGACAATGTGGCCTTCGGCCCGAGAATCAACGGATATAATGGCAATCTGGCGGATTTGGTGGAAAAATCCCTGCAGCGTGCTGCTTTGTGGGATGAGGTGAAAGACCGGTTAAAGGGCAGCGCTCTGGCGCTGTCGGGTGGTCAGCAACAGCGGCTATGCATCGCCAGGACCCTGGCTATTGAACCGACCGTGATCTTGATGGACGAGCCTTGCTCTTCCTTGGACCCCATCGCCACATTGGCCATAGAAGAGTTGATGCGAGAGCTTTCCGAAGACTATTCCATTGTGATAGTGACCCACAACATGCAACAGGCGGCCAGGGTTTCCAACTACACCGCTTTTCTAATGGCCGAAGCTGATAGGGTGGGCGTGCTCGTCGAGTTTGGCGAAAGTAGACAGATTTTTACCAATCCCCAAGACGAACGGACTGAAGCCTACATCACCGGCCGGTTTGGTTAGAGAACTGTTGGGTTTCCGGTCTGGAGCCCAATCGTAGGGTTGAAACGATCTCTTACTCGCCTTTGGCCGGGTGACCGGGATCTGTTTATTGACCTCACGGGTTCCCGGATAGGAAGCCCGCACCGTTTCCCTATAATTGATTTTTCTGTATAATAATTTTCAGGCACTATTTACTCGAGTCGTAGGCACAAGGCCGAGACCATAGCGTCTATTCTGGAAACATTCGTTTTGCCTCTCGATTGGGGCCATCTTTTTCCGCCGGGACTGAAGTACTGGAGGGGTCATGCCTGAGAAGTACAAAGACGAAATTGAAGAAATATTGAAAAGGGCTGGAGAGGCGGCTCCTACCCGTCCTGCCGACGAGTCCGAGGGTCACCCGGAGAACCGGAGTAAAGTCCGTGACGATGTGGTAAGCCGTCAGGCACCTGCGCCCCGCACCAAGCCCAGTCGGAGCCGACCTTCAATCACTCCTGGTAAGCTGATGCTATTAGGGGTGATATTGTTGATCGTAGGCATCAAGTTCTGGCCACTAATTTGGGTTGGCCTGGCCACCCTGGCTGGGGGCTATATGATGTATTTCGTCAGTCCCCGGACGATCACTTATGAAAAGAGATGGCGCGGTAGGTCCGTGGACGAAGACGCTCCATCATCACAGTGGGACAGGCTTAAACGCTGGATCAAGAATTAGGCTGTCAACCCAAAGAATCGATCGACCGAGTAGTACTTATCCAGGGCCAACGATTAGCTAATAAAATGGGCGGCAAAATTGCCGCCCATTTTGCTGTTAAGAGACTTCAGGACCCGGGAGACCCATTTGGTCAGGCTTTTTGGAAATATTCTACCAGTGCTTGTATCAGGTTTCCCATATGGGGGTGGTCAGGCTCCACATCGACATGGATGCCCGCTTGCTTCATGCGCCGGGTGCAGACCGGTCCCACTGAAGCCACGGCCAGAGCTGGGCTTGCCAGACATTTCCGGAGTGAGCTTTCCTCGCCGGCTTCGGCTGCGATTTGTAAAAGATTGCCCACTTGGGGCTGGCTGGTAAACGCCAGAGCATCGATCTTGTTATCGGCCAGATCGTCTATGAGTTTAAGCACCGGACCCGTATCCTCTGGCAACCCCCAGTTATAGACGGTAAATTCGCTTACCTGAGCGCCCAACTTGGTCAAGCCTTGGGTCAATATGTTGTTGGGGGCACCGTAGGCTTGCACTGCTACCCGGCGGCCATCGAGGTCGAACTCCTTCACCGCAACGAGCAGTTCTTCCGAGGTGTAGGGTTCCGGAGGCATCAAGTCTATGTGGACCTTGTGCTGGCGTAGAATCCGGGCGGGCTTGGGACTACGAGCGAAGATGGTGCGCTGGTTCAAAGATGCGATGAACTCGTCCTGACGGCCCATTGAAGCTGCTGTTTCCACCAAGGCTTGGGTGCCCACGCCTGTAATGAGCACAACGACTTCGATGGTTCCTTGGCAAATGTCGTCGATGAGCTCGTGTAGCTCCGGGCTATCTTTCAAGTAAATTTCTTGGAGGACCGGCGCAGCGTAGGGAACCCCTCCGTGGCGCTCGATGAGAGAACCCATCTCCGAACGCATACGCGCTTCCACGTAGGCAATGACTTTTCCGTTTAATGACGCGGCCATTAATTTATCTGTTTATCCTTTCGCTGGTATGTAAATAGTGCTCGCCACAGTCAGAATGATGCGGCGATAGAGTAGTTTTTCTGACCTTGTTCTCTGGTTTGGAAACAAGTGCGGCGGCAATAATAATCGCCGCCGCTCTTTCCATGACTCGGAAAATTTCACATTGTTTGTCGGAGTGGACCGGGAGGCTAGACCATGCACTCGCCCTCGCCGCGCTCCAGCTTGTAGATGTTGCTTCTTTCCCAGTCGAAGTACAGGTCCGACCCTGCCTCAGCTTCCCTGGCCTTACCTTGGGCTTCGGCAGCCACTGCAGTCAGTTCTTCCAGGCCTACCCGGTCAAGAAAGTCGTTGAAACCTTCGGTGTCCTTCCGGTTCTTGTTGAAATACGAGGTGATTTCCCGAACGATGGAAGGGACAGACTTGGCTGGTACCTTCACCAAGGGTATGCGAGTGCCAATCCGCGAATCTTCGATTCGACTGGACCCATAGTTGCCGCCCAAGAACAACTCGTAGGCGGGTATTTGCTGGCCGTCGGGGCCTTTAACCGCAGCGCCGTGGAAGCCGATGTTGGCAATGTGGTGCTGGCCGCAACCGTTTGGGCAGCCGCTGATTTTGATGCGCATTTTTTGAACTTCAGGGTCCTCCAGGAGGCCGTTCCAAGACGCTATCTCATCAGAAATTGCCTTGGACAATCCCATTGAGGACGTGATACCCAACTTGCAGCTATCAGTTCCCGGGCAAGACCCCACGTCGCTAATCGTCTCGGCGCCAGCCGCCGCAAGGCCAATGTCTTGTAACGCATGCCATACATCGTGCAGGTACCCGTCGGGAACATACCGTAAGGTCAGATTCTGTTCCAGCGATGCAACTGCCCGCCCTCCTGTGTAGCGGCGGACTATCCCAGCTAGAGCCTTGAACTGGGCGGATGTAAGATCGCCCCTGGTAACGGAAATATAAACCAGGTTGTAACCTTGTTGCCTTTGGGCTACCACGTTGCTGTTGTGCCACTTTTGATAGCCATCTCCGCCATTGTGGCCGTTGCTGGTGACTGCCGGTGGTTGAGGCGGGGTTTCCCGTTGCAACTCTTCGGCTGCCATGTAGGGTTTAGGGTCGATTGGGCCTATGTTTTCCAACTCGGCATCGACCAGTTCCCGGAAAGCGTCAAGACCGATCCTGTCGATCAGGACCTTTACCCGGGCCATCATCCGGTTCTTCCGCAGCATTTCGGCGTTATTGAATACGGTCCAGAGGGCTAATGTCACCCTCAAGTAGTCCTCTTCCGCCACAAAATCGTAAAGTGGTTTGGCCAGCTTGGGCATGATTGACGTGCCACCCCCGACGTATACCTTAAAACCTTTCTTTTGAACCCCGCCTTCATCGCGGATTTGGGCCACGAACGTCAAGTCTTGAATGGCTGCTGCTACATGGTCGTGACCGTCGCAACCGGTGAAGGCCGACTTCCATTTGCGGGGGAAGTTCTGGCTGATGGGATGGCGGACACCAAAGCGCACGTAGGCCGTAAGGTAGGGAGTGGGATTGAACACCTCCCCAGTGCATACTCCCGCTGTGGGGGAGCCAATCACGTTGCGGACCGTGTTGCCGCAAGCTTCCCTGGTGGTTAGGCCAACGCTTCCCAGCATTCGCAGGACTTCGGGACAGCGGTCCAAAGGGATGTGGTGGTACTGGATGTTCTCTCGGGTGGTGATGTGGCCTCTGTCCAAGGGCGCATATTCCTTGGCTATGTCACCCAAAACATCAAGGGCTTCAGGTGTTAGTATGCCGCCTGGGATTTTTACTCGGATCATCTGGGCGTCTGGCTGACGCTGTCCGTAAACACCCTGGCGCAAGCGGAAGGGCGTGAATTCAGCGACTTCCCTTTCACCGGCCTGGAAAGCGGCAGCCTCCTCTTCCAAGCGCTCAATCTCGTATTCGATATGAGGAATAATCCCCAAAGATGACTTGGATAGTTCCAAGCTCTCTTGGTAGATATCCTCTTGGTTTTTTATGTTGGGGTTTTCGGTCCGAGTACTCAAGGGGGCCTCCTAATATGTGGGCAAAATAAAAAACCCGCCACTAACGATCTTGGCGGGTGCAGGACTGGCTGAATCGGTGTCTAAAGCAAAATTCGTCGCCTGCGCCCTATGTAGGCGGACAACAACAACAGGTGCAACAGATTCCGTTCACTAGCTTCATTAATTAGGGAGTCTATCCCATAGGAAAGAGGGTGTCAACAGTTGCCGCTGCAACTGCAAATGGCCGGTGGCGGCTTTAGGAATCAGGTCCTCGGCGATTGACACGAAATATCAGCCGCAATAGTATTATTCATGCCTATCAAGCCTACGGTTTTATCGACTTCCTAAGCGAACAGGTAGATATACCGGTGGATGAATTGGTAATGCGGCAACTCGACCATATTGGGTTCTGCCGAACATCAAGGACAACAAGACATGAAACGATCAGCCGACGTAGTGATAATTGGCGGCGGGGTAATCGGTTGCAGTCTCCTTTACAACCTGGCAGATATGGGCATGGCCGACTCCCTGCTATTGGAAATGGATGTATTGGCCTCCGGTTCTACGGGAAGGTCTCAAGCAATCTGCCGGATGCATTACTCCAACCCGGTCACCGCCTCAATGGCCTGGGAGAGCGTTAAAATTTTCGCCAACTTCGGAGATGCGGTTGGCGGCGCATCGGGTTTCGTCAAAACCGGCTATTTGGTGGTAGTGGAAGGCATCGAACGCGCGGGTCTGGAAAAGAACGTGGCTATGCAGCAAGACCTGAACATTAGCACCAGCCAGGTTTCGGCTGCGGATTTACGGGAATTGGCCCCCATGGTAGCGGTGGATGAAACGGAGGTTTTGGCCTGGGAGCCGGAATCGGGATACGCCGACCCCTACTTGGTCACAACCTCCTACGCTTCCAAGGCCAGAGACTTAGGGGCGGAGGTGGCCCAGAGAACACCGGTCTTGGGGATTGAAGTGTCCGGGGACCGGGTGCGCGCCGTGTTGACCCCGGAAGGCCGGGTGGAAACCAACACGGTGGTTGTGGCCGCGGGCCCGTGGTCCAAAATGGAAATGGCCAAGATTGGCGTGGACTTGCCGCTGATTCCGGTGCGTCATCAAGTCGCCTCTTTGATCCGGCCTGTGGACCAAGTGCCGGAGCATCCTACAGTCGGGGACATTGCCCAGTCCTTCTCGTTCAGGCCCGATGGCTCGTCCATGACGTTAATGGGCTTCGGCGAAGATGAGGAAGTAGACCTGAACACCTACAATCAGGGCGTCGACATGAGCGCAGTCGCCGAATCCATGAGCAAATTGGCCCGGCGAATTCCGGCCATGGCCGATTGCTACTTCCGGGGCGGTTGGTCCGGCCTGTTCACGACAACTCCCGATTGGCATCCGATCTTGGGCCGAGTGCCTGGAATTGAGGGTCTGTACTGTGCCGTAGGGTTTAGCGGTCACGGGTTCAAGCTATCTCCATTGATCGGCAAGACAATGGCGGAACTGATCCTCCACAGCCAGGCCAGTTCGGTGGATATTTCCCCGCTCCGCTATACGCGCTTCGCCGAGGGAGACTTGATCAACTCCAGCTACCGTTACCGGGTGTTGGCCTGAACGAATCTTACGGGTTTCCAAGCATTTCCTCTAATCCTCAAATTCCTGTTAGTAAAGGGTACCCATTAAATTCGGGACGATCCTTCCATGAATCGCTATTTGCGTATTTTTAGCCGTAAAAGCGTGGTGGCAGTTTTAATTACCCTGCTGGTGTTTACGGCGGGTATCGGCGATTTCCGCCCGTCCAGCTTCGACCTCACCGTCGCTCCCTACAAATACAGCCTGCTCAACTGGGAGACATCCCACTTTCTGGATAAGTGGTTCCACAAGCTTTTCGACCTCATGCCATGGACCACCGAGTTGTCCCGGGAAGAGCGGTTCACGCAGATCATTGAGTTTTTTGATCTTGGTGAAGAGGCAAGGGAGTTTGAGCGCCGGTTGCTGAACAGCCCTTCTGGCTGTGAGGCGGAAACGGGACTGCGGGCTGACATTGAAAGAATTTCCCAGCGAAGGGGTGAATTACAAGCCGCAGTGGAGGAATCCATAGAGTCCGAGATCAGCAAAGTTCTGGCCGAAGAAGGATTCGCTTCCCGCATCGGACTGATATTCCCACCGGTGGACACGGTGTTCGCCCGCTCGCCGGGGGTACTGATCCTTTCGCCCAGGGACCGCATACACCGGCAAGAGTCCATACTAATGAAACCGGGCTTGAACGGGGATATTCGGGACCGCATCGAAGACCGGATATTGGAGGACCGGAACCTAGCGGCGCTGGTGGAAAGCACCGGTGGCGTTGCTGTCTTTCCCAGCGTGGTTAGCGACTCCGGCGGGCTGCGTCACTCGGTGGTCACCGCAGCCCACGAGTGGCTGCACCACTGGTTCTTCTTCCAACCCTTGGGTCAGCACTTTTGGGACAACTCCGATATGACCACCCTGAACGAGACGGCAGCAACTCTGGGCGGACAAGCCATCGGCGACCGGGTATTCACCGCCATCACCGGCGAGCAGGTCAGCCGCGACGCTGAACCGCCTGGTCCTGTGGACCCCGACGCCTTCAATTTCAACGACGAAATGCGTGAAACGCGCCTGCGAACCGAAGGATTACTGATGCAAGGCAAGATCGAAGAAGCAGAGGCTTACATGGAGGAGCGTCGCTTGTTCTTCGAGGAAAACCGGTTCCTGATTCGCAAAATCAACCAGGCATTCTTTGCTTTCCACGGCTCTTACGCCACCAGCGCAGCGTCGGTCAGCCCCATCGACGACCAATTGAGGCAACTGCAAAACCAAAGCGAGTCTCTGGAAGATTTTTTGAAGACAGTGGGCACATTTGGCAGCTACGGGGAGTTTCTGGAGTATTTGGGGGGCTGAAGTTAGCCACCAAGCAGGCTGGGCGGCCGACCCCGCAATACTTGCTCCGCTTCGGCCACAATTCGCCGCACAATGTCTCCCGCAGGCTCAATTCTGCTGATTAGCCCCGAAGCGTTGCCCGCCCGCACTGGCGCAATGCTGGCGTCTTCAGCGGCGTCCGCGGTAGCGATTTCTTCCTGCAACACCCCTCGCCGGGCTACCACCTCGGCCTCTCGACCGTGCCATGTGTCGGTGAAGTTGTTGCGCAAAACCCGGTCGCCGACGGCCAACGGAAACGGAGCGTTGGACGCCAGATCGTAGACTTTCGTGAGAATGGTGTCGTCGGCGGTGGCTGCCACGACCTGGTCTTTAATCCACTCGGCACCCGCCCATTCTTTGCTGGCGACGAACCTGGTTCCTATCCACACGGCATCTGCTCCAAGCATCAACGCCGCAGCCAGACCGCGACCGTCGGCGATGCCTCCTGACGCTACTACGGGAATTTCACCGGCAATGTCCAGAACGGCCAATACGAAGGATAGGGTGCCCAGATATCCGGTGTGGCCCCCTGCCTCGCTTCCATGCGCCGTTATAATATCGGCGCCCGCATCAACAGCAGCCCTGGCATGAGCCATCGTCTGTACTTGGGCAAATACTTTGACGCCTGCGGCTTGCGCTTCGCGAATAAACGGGGTTGGATCAGCAAAGGAATGGCTCACAGCGGCCACGTTTTCGTCCAGTACTGCTTTCATTACCCATTCTAGGCCGGTATCAGAAGAGATAAACCCCACACCAAAGGGCCGGGAGGTGAGTTCTCGGACCGTTTGAATCTGATCCCGTATCCAGGAAGGGTCAGGATTGAGGCTAGCTCCGATGAGCCCGAATCCGCCAGCCTCGGAAACCGCCGCTGCCAGGGATGCGGTGGCGGTCCCGGCCATGGGCGCGTTGATTATAGGATGCTCAATGCCTAGAAGTTCGCAAATTCGTGTGCGCAGCATACATCACTTCCAGAGTTTGGATCGAAACGCTTTATCTTTGTGTGAGTTGGATTAGTTCTCCAACCCCTGCCCAGCGCGATAATTCGCCCTACCTGTTACAACCAAGGCGCGCGCTTGGACCGGTCCTTCTCCGAGGTGTAGGCGTGTAAGCCCTGACGCTCCAATGCCTCGGCTACCATCTGCTTGAACACCCTTCGGTCGGAGGTGTGGATCACCGCCTGCTCGTGGGACTCGGAGATGGCCACCGGGTAGCCTTGGCCCCTTTGGCATTGGTCCAAAATAAGGCTGTGACCTAGCCCGAGCAGTTTTTCGTCCAGAGAGACCCACGCTGGTATCTCCACCCGGGCGATCTCTTCTCCGCCTTGCAGGTAATAAAAATAGACCTGCTGTTCTTTGCCGTAGTGATCCCTGGGCACCGATGAGTTGGTGCGGTAGACCGGTGAGCGCCAACCGGGTGGGAGCAGGTTTTGGAAGAGGTCCCGGTCCAAGAACTCGTTGGCCAAATCGCAGGGCGAAACGGTCGATCGGAGGTTGCCGCAGGACTGGCTGCAACGGGCTAAATCGTGGGGGCAGAGACAACTTCTGACGGCGTTTACGACCTCGGTGACCCGGGGCAGGGAAACGTAAGCGGCCAAGGTCAGGGGACGGGTCTGGGCTATCTCACGCATTTTTTCGAGGGCGGGCAGGTATCCCTTTTTGATAATGGCGTCCCGAACAAAGGGACGGGTTCCTTGGCCGGAAAGACCCCACATCACCAGCGAGCCGTCCACCAATGCCAGAGTGGGTATCTCCGGCGGTAGCTCGTCCACCAGTTCCGCGAGCCGTTCAAGTTCTCTCACGGTCCTGACCAAGCCCAGCAACTGGCCGCTGATCTGCTCTTCTTGGGAAGGATTGCCGGGATCTGGAATACTAAGGTCGGCGGAGTCCGTAGATAGCTGGGAATGGCTGAAAAAGTCGGCGTCGGGGTTGGCGCCATAGGTCAGAACGCATCCACCCAGGTTTATCAGGAAACATGCCACCGGCAAGTGGCGGTCCACGTCAATATGGGATCCGTCCACGGCAGCGACCTGCCAGTCGTCGGGCGAATCAGGAGGGGCCTGGCCGCCCAACAGGGCTTCTTCCGCCACGGCCGCCAAATATGGCCGGTCCGCAGCCGCCTCGGTGCGGTCCCTAACTGTGGTGGGGTCGACCTGGCTGGCGGCGTCTAGCAACGCTTTCAGGCGCTGGTCCCTTCCGGCCTTGGTGCGGCCTAGGGCCTGGGCCATTTGCTCCAAACGAAGAGAAATATCCCCCAAGTCCAAGGGCACGGCTTTACCTCAAAGTTAGGATAGTCTCGCCCAAGTCTGGGGACGCAATGTTATCGCAACACGCGTTCGTCGCCAACCCGCCGGGTTATTTGCTGTTGGTCCAGGTACTCCAGCAAAGGCAGCAAGAATTTTCGGCTGGAGTTGAACATGGTCCTGGCATCGCCCACGGTAATGGTCCCCTCGGATTTCAGGTGCGCGATTATCTTGTCAGACATTTCTTTGTAGGCTTCGGAGGTGAAGACCACTGAATCGTTGACTTTCACGACCTTGCCACCGTCGATCAATACCGCCAAAAGCTCCGAATCCAGAGCTTGTTCGCTGGACGGCGAGTATGGGTCTTTTCCCAGGTCGGCCAAGTATGACTCCACCTGCTTTTCCATTTGGGGAGTCAGTTCCACTTGGTGGTCTGGTAGACGAAGGGACCGGCCGGACTCGACTACAATGCCCTCTTCGGTGAACTGAGCCAATGCCCGGAGGAATATCGGTTGGGGAAGATTCAACCGGCTACGCACTTCTTGTACGGGCACGCCTGGGCGCAGAGGGTTCTGGTTGTGATAGGTCTGCAAGGCCACGAAGACCTTGCTTTTCAGAATGGTCCAACCCTGGGTCGAATAAACCACCGCATCTTTGTCCGAGCCCAGTGTTCCCAACACCATGACCTGCTCGTCTTGAGCAAGCCGGGGTATGCGCTCCAAGACCTCCGCTTCGGGAAGGTTGGACCGGCGGGAAAGTGTCGTGAGGTCGCAGGGACCCCACTGCTCCGCCACAGTATGGAGAATGTCCTCGCCTGTGCCTTGGTCCAGCATCATGAGACGTTCCACAACGTCGGGGTTAAACCGGCGGTGCCTGCGCCTGGGGTTCGGGTCCACCACTTGGCCGCCGCCCAAGGTGTCTTCGGCGGACCGGACGACGAAAAAGTCACCTTTTACCATGGGCAAGGGCTGATCCAGCAATATTTGGACCCAACCTTCTTCGCCAGCGGCCAACCGGTCAGCGTCCAAGAGTCGCACTCGTGCGGTGGCCTCACTGGATAGTAGGTGGAAGGTTACGCCTTCGTTGTGGCGTAGGGAGTGGGATGCTCCCCTCACCATTCTTATCCGTGCATCCAGCCGCCGGGTGGGTCGCAGCCAGCCCGGGGTTGTAAGAATTTCACCCCTCTCCACGTCGGAGCGGGACAATCCCGAAATGTTTACCGCCAGCCGGACTCCCGGTTGGGTATGGTCTACCTTGTTCTTGTGGGTCTGCAGTCCCCTAACTCTGGCGCGCCTTCCCGACCCGACAAGCTCCACTTCTTGCCCGACGGCCAGAACCCCATCGATAAGGGTGCCGGTGACCACGGTGCCGAAGCCCGTAATGGAAAAGCATCGGTCCACCGGCAAACGGGGCCGACCCAAATCGGCCCGCTCCGCAGTGTTGTCTAGAATCTGATCAAGAACCGAGCGGAGTTCGTCCAATCCCTCGCCGGTGTAGGCGGAGACGCCCACCATTGGGCAGCCTTGGAAAGAAGTGCGTTCCAAGACATCTTCCACCTCTGCTTTGACCAGCTCTACCATCTCTTCATCCACCAGATCGACCTTGGTGACAACTACCAAGCTGCGGCGAATCTGCAGTATGTCAAGAATCGCCAGGTGCTCCCTGGTCTGGGGCATGACGCTTTCGTCGGCGGCCACGATCAGCATGGCTAGGTCTATGGTGCCGACGCCGGCCAGCATGTTCTTGATGAACCTTTCGTGGCCGGGGACGTCCACGACACTCACCTCTCGACCGCTAGGCAGGGTCATCCAGGCGAAGCCCAAGTCCACAGTCATTTCCCGAGCCTTTTCCTCGGGCAACCGGTCGGGGTCTATGTCGGTTAGAGCCTTAACCAGGGTGGATTTGCCATGGTCCACATGGCCAGCGGTGCCGATAACGTACATGGTTAGTCCTTTGTCGGATTGGAAACGGCTGGGAATTCCAGATGAGGCAATCCCATCAGTTCACTCCAACAAGCGCCTGAGTCGATGCCTGCCTGGCTCAACCACTACGAAAGCCTTTTGTAGCTCATCTTCAGAGTAGGATTCTAGTACGGTTTGAAGTTGCAGATGGGTAGCGCACAGGTTCGATGGCAATATCCGCAGGTAAATTACACCGGTGAGCAATCCGCGGAGAAAAACCAATGCTCCGAAGTCTCTGTCTCTCGTAACCAATATCGATTGTTGATCGTGTGCGAGTCTTAACAAGGATTCGTCATTCGAAGAGGTACCAACTACAGAGACTGCGGTCACGGTTTCGTGCCCCAATTCGGAAATCATCCCAATGGTTAAGGCATAGGCATCCCCATCAAATAGGAATCTCACGCCTATGTTGTTATGTGGATATCTTCGACAGCTAGAACCTCAATCGCGTACTGGACGCAAGCTTTGATGTCGTCAATTTGCAACATTGGGTAAAAGTCTTGCGTTATCAGGTCGAATGAAATGCCTTCCTGAACCAACTCCAGAACATCTATTACTTTTATCCGTGTGCCGGATATGCAGGGTTTCCCGAAATGTATATTTGGATCGATTTTGATTCTAGAGCGCATGATTTCGCTTTGCTCTCAGTTTTGTTTAGGATAGCACTCAAGCGAGGTGATGGCTATTCACCCGGTGTTGCAAAAGTCACCTCACGAAACGGGTAAACGCTTGGTTGGCTATCAGATACGAGGCGCTGGTCAAGCGCAGCAGGCCGTTGTTTCGTTCCAGCAACCCCAAGGCTATCAGCTCCTGGATCTCCGTCTTATAAACGCCCTCCAGGTCCGCGCCAATATGGGCCGACGCCTCGCTCAGGTCCATACCGTCTAGCAAACGTAGTCCCAGGATCATCATATCCGAGTAGTCAGTCTCGGGGTCGATGTGTTCCCAGCTATCGACGGGCAAGGCGCTTTGCAAATCGGATTCGTTCAAGCCGTCAAAAGGCTCCGGTTGGCTCTTTTGCCACTGCGTCACCTGCTCCAAATAACTTCTAGGAGAAGAGATATCCCAGAACCGATAAGCGCCCAAGCGGGAGTGAGCCCCCGGCCCCACACCCAAATATGGAAGATTGCGCCAATAACCCAGATTATGAATAGCCTGGCATCCGGGTTGAGACCAATTGGAAATTTCGTAATGGTGGAACCCGGCCTCGGCCAAATACTCTTGGGCGGCCTGGTACATGTCGGCGGCCAAGTCGCTGTCCGGTTGGGGCAAACTACCTTCCTTTAGCCACCGGTGTAGGGGCGTCCCTTCCTCGGGCGTCAGGGCATACAGAGACAGATGCTTGGGCTCCAGGGACAATACGCGCTGGAGGGTGTCTCGCCACTGGGCCAAAGACTGGCCGGGGAGACCGTACATTAAGTCCAGATTTATGTTGGTGAACCCGGAACTTTGTGCAGCTTTGACCGCAGCAACTGCCTGGTGGGAGTCGTGTCGGCGGCCCAGTAGCTTGAGCAGACCGTCATCCATGCTCTGGATGCCAATGCTGAGGCGATTGATTCCCAGGTTTAGCCAAGCTCTGGAATTTGTGGGGTTCAGGTCGTCTGGGTTAGCCTCGACTGTGATTTCCGGGTCCTCACATACATCAAAAGAGGATTCGATAACCTGAAAGATTCTTGGCAGATGGTGTTCCGGCAAGTAGGAAGGAGTACCGCCGCCCAGAAAAACCGTGTTGACCCTGGGTTTGGACAGAACCCGGCCCCAGGTGCGGAGTTCGGAGGTAAGGGCCTTCAAGTACGGCTCAAGCAGCGATTCTATCCCTTGATAGGTGTTGAAATCGCAGTAAGGGCATTTGGTGGCGCAAAAGGGCACGTGTATGTAGAGACCCATTCCATGCTGGGGCACTATGGACTCAGAAGGTGAACTCTTACTAGACATCAGCGACATAGGAGGCAGCCGGAGATACGCGGTATAGCCGAGGGCCACCAGGGCACTTCGCATTCACTGGGCGGGTGGCCTAGAGGCTAAACAAATTCTAGCGACGCTATTCGTCTATTAGCTTTGATTCTCCGTCTACCACCTTGGAAGGGTCCTTGTCTTCGGGTCGGTTGGACACCCTCGGCTTTCCCGAGTGCTCGTCGATCACGTGCTGGGGGGAGAGTTTCAGTAGGAACAGAAGCGCGAACCCCAGTACGATAAGGTCGTCGAATCGTCCGATTATGGGAATCCGATCTCGGATCAAATCGAATGGAGATATTGCGTACAGGATGGCTAATGGCAAAAGCGCCCTGAGAACAATGGGCACCCGTTTGTCCCAGGTTAGCCGCCAGACCAACTTGGCGTTCCGGATGATTTTGGGCAGCAACCGGGGCGCCAAAAAGAATATTAAAGGAAATGCTAATCTATGCCACATAACGTCGCTTGCTCTCTTGCTGATCTAATTATACGGTACCGGGATGTCCCTGGGAACCGTGACAAGTATTTAGGGGCAAGTAACCAGTCGGTAACCAAAGCCAGCGTCCATGGCGAATCTTATACGTTATAATATTACGACGGCCGAGGCGTTTTGTGTTCATATCGCCTGCCAGTCCGTCAAGTTGCTACTTCAAGTTCCTTCCAGTCGATGCTGGAAATACTGATGCTAGAACAACCAGAAGCCATTACGGAGCGTGATGAATGCCTGCTGCGAAGAAAGCTCAGACAATTGGACAGTTACGCCGCTCTAGCTATAAGGTTCTCCCGGTCAGAGAAGAGATGAGGAACAACCTCATCTCCAAAATCAGGGCGGAAGAGATAGTTTTCCCGGGGATTATAGGGTTTGAAGAAACGGTGATCCCCCAATTGGAAAACGCTATCTTGGCAGGCCAGGATATCATCCTACTAGGAGAGCGAGGTCAGGCCAAGTCTCGATTGATCCGGGCCATGGTCAGCTTGTTGGACGAATCGGTGCCAAAGGTTGCTGGCTGTGAGATTAATGACGACCCTTATGACCCGATTTGTCGACCGTGTCGGGACAGGGTGGCCGAGCAAGGGGATGACACCGAGATTGAGTGGATTTTCCGGGAAGAACGGTATGCGGAAAAACTGGCGACTCCGGATATTTCCATAGCTGATCTAATCGGCGAGATCGACCCGATCAAAGTTGCCGAAGGCCGCCATTTGGCCGACGAGTTGGTTATTCACTACGGTTTGGTGCCCCGGACCAACCGGGGGATTTTCTGCATCAACGAACTGCCCGACTTGGCCGAGCGCATCCAGGTAGGACTGTTCAACCTGATGGAGGAGCGTGACGTTCAGATTAAGGGTTATCGCATCCGGTTGCCCTTGGACGTGTACGTTGTTTCCACTGCGAACCCCGAGGACTACACCAACCGGGGACGTATCGTAACGCCATTGAAAGACCGATACGGTTCGCAGATTCACACCCACTATCCTACCTCTCCTAAAGATGAAATCGCCATCATGGACCAAGAACGTGCCCGCTTTCCCGACGAAGACAGCATGGTGGTGCCCGATTACATTAAAGAGATACTTGCCGAGATTACGTTTCAGGCCCGGCAAAGTAACGAGATCAACCAGCGCTCCGGGGTTAGCGTCCGAGTGTCCATCGCCAACTTCGAAACTCTGCTGGGCAATGCCCTACGCCGTTCGATCGTCCACGGAGACACCTGGACCTGCCCGCGAACCAGCGACCTGCCTTTCATAGTCGCGTCTTTCTCGGGAAAGATTGAACTGGAAACTTTCGAGGAAGGCCGGGAAAACAGGGTGACCGACGACCTCACCCGGCGAGGAGTGTTACGGGTCTTCGGAGATTACTTCGACCTCGCCGAGCTTGAAGACCTGGTTACCGCATTCGACATGGGCAAGACGGCCGAAACCGGGAGTGAAAAACGGGCTTCCGAATATCCGGTTCTGCTGGAAAATATTCCTGAACTCTCGGCTGCGGTAAAGAAACTCACGGAGGATGACAGGCCTGAGGTAATCGCCTCAGCCATCGAGTTCGTTCTGGAAGGTCTCCATTTAAACCGCCGCTTAAACTGCGATCGTGCTGGAGGTGGGCTCGTCTACCGGCGATAAATTGCTCCGCCTGTAGGTCGTTCGACTGAACGCTGGTCATTCAATCGTAGGTCATTCAATCGTAGGTCAATCAACTGAGAACCGGGCATGACAAACTCTCCTTGACTGGTGGTGTATCCAACCCTATGATCAGTACAAATGTGCTATAATTACTGATAATAGGGAGGGACCATGGCAGGGGCAGAAGTACAAGAGATTTTCTGTAAAACTTTGATAAACCGGGTTGACGTGCCCGATTTCCCGTTTCGGTGGACACTCAACCCCTACCGCGGCTGCCGCCACGCCTGCACCTATTGCTACGCTCGGCCAACCCACGAGTTTCTAGGTCTGGACTCGGGCAGAGAGTTCGAGCAACGTGTTTTCGCCAAAGTTAACGCACCGGAAGTGCTGAGGCAGGAGTTGCGCAAGCCCAAATGGCCTAGGGAGTCCATCGCCATTGGTACCGCCTCGGACCCCTACGAACCAGCCGAAGCCCAGTACCAGTTGACCCGAAGAATATTACAGGTGCTTCGGGAGTTCGAGAACCCGGCATCCATCACCACCAAAGGGGTGCTGGTGCGGCGTGACCTGGATGTTTTGTTAGAGCTGGGGGCCGTGGCAGAGGTCCGGGTAACCTTTAGCGTTGGTAGCATAGACGAGAAAGTGTGGAAGCTCACCGAGCCTGGCGCGCCCAGCCCCATGGCCCGCTTGGAAACCATGGAGTATTTAGTAGAGAATGGTGTTCAAGCCGGAGTGATGATGGCTCCGTTGCTTCCCGGCATATCCGACAGCGCCGAGAGCATTGACGCCGTGGCAGAGGCTGCAGCAGCGCATCAAGCGCAGTATTTGGGCGCCAACGTGCTGTTCCTAAAGCCCGGCTCCAAAGAATGGTTTATGCCCATGCTGAGCGAGACCTATCCCCGCTTGGCTTCCGGTTACAAGTCCTTGTACCAAAAAACCTACGCACCCAGAGATTACACTCGTAGGGTGTTCGACATGGTAGACGACTCCAGGCGGAGTTGGGGATTAGCCACGAAGCCTGCCCCGCGCACGATGCAGGTTAAGCAGCGGCAATTGGAACTGGCCCTTAGCGCGTAAGATTGTGGGTCGGGGACGATGCTGGCAACATACACGTTTACCGGCATCGCCTTAGCTATATGTAACAGGCTGTAGATTCGGCCAACAACGGTTGGACACATCCAATGGCAACTAGGAACGGTACTTAGTATTTGGAAACGTTAATCTCGGTCAGCTTGCCTGTTACCAAAAATATTACCCGCTCGGCAATGTTGGTGGCGCGGTCGGCAATTCGCTCCAAATCATGGGACACCCACAGAAGGTAGGTTGCTCGCTGAATGGTCTGGGGGTCCTGAATCATAAACAGCAGCAACTCCCGGTAAACCTGATCATAAAGGTCATCGACCTCGTCGTCCGCCTGACACACTTGCTGGGCTTTGACTAGGTCCCGGTTGAGCAAACAGTCGATGCTGTCCCTCAGCATTTCGGTGGCTTTTTCGGCCATGCGCGGAATGTCTATGAGGGGCTTCAATGGGGGGGTGTCTCCCATTAGCAAACTGATCTTGGCAATTCCCTCTGCATAGTCGCCCATTCGCTCCAGTTCCACCACGATGTGAAGCAGGGCGATGATGACCCTCAAGTCCCGGGCCATGGGCTGCTGGGTAGCGATCAAATCGATGCAGCGCTCCTCAATTTCAAAGCGCTTCTGGTCTATGTAATCGTCGTCCTGAATAACCCGCTGGGATTCTTCTAAATCCCGTCGTTTTAAAGCGTCGACGGCCCGGTTTATGGATTTTTCCACTATGGCGGCCAGAACTTCAACTTCCTGTTGCAAAAGCGAAAGTTGTTGGTCAAAATCTGCTCTCACCATTTTTTGACCTCCCCACAACCCAGCCAGTTCAGCCTGTTAAGGTGAAAGACCGAGTTAAATTTCAACCTTCCAGTCATTGCTATCCTAAGACCTGTCATCGGTGCCATCCATTAGCTGGGCTATCTTAACGCGGAATTATGGGTAGCAATATATGGGAAGGGTAGCCATCCTGGTGATGCACCGTCTGGTCGGCGACCTCCAATCGGGCATCCTTGCCTATGGGCGCTCCCGTGTTGGGATTACGGTCGAATCGAGGGAAATTGCTGCTGGATATTTCTAGCCGCAGACTGTGGCCCACTTTGAATAGATGACTGGTGGACCAGAGATCGATCACGTATTCATATACCCGGCCCGGTTCGATCGGTGCAGGCTCGGACTTGGATGTCCGGTAGCGGGCGCGAATCATACCGTCTTGGATGTTGTGAGCGTAGCCGTCCGGGCGGACGTCGACTAATTTGGCGGTAAAGTCAGTGTCCACCGCGCTGCTTGCTGCGAACAAGTGCACCTTGATGGGGCCGGTGACCTCGGTATCATGTTCCAAAGGTTCGGTGGTATAGCATAGAACATCGTCACGGTCTTCGGTGGTGCGTTGGTCGGCGACGCCCTGGGGGATTATTAACGTATTGCCCCCCAATGTTGGCGCCGGGTTCTCTGGGTCATATCGGTATTTGTCCACCGGTTCGTCTCCGGGCGGTACTGTGGAAAGCGTGCCTGCCCCGGATCTGGTATTGGCGGGACCTTCGGAGTGCAGGTAATAGCGGGTGTAATGGGTTCGGGCTAGAGGCCACTCCTGCTCGTCGCGCCACCGGTTTTCACCCATCACAAACAAACGAACGGGCGGGTCGGTCATTATGCCGGTGTCGATGTCCTTCAGCCAATAATCGAACCAGCGAAGCAGATAATCATGAAGCTCGATCAGGGCTTCCGGGCCAAAATCGATGTCCCCGGTCTCCCGAGACGTAGGGGCGGTGTAAGGGCGAATGTGGGCCCATGGCCCAATCAATAGTTTCTGGCCTGTCCTTGCGCGTCGACTGCCGCCCCGATCCCGTAGGGCTTGGTAAGCGTTCAATGCGCCTTCAAGGAAAATGTCATACCAAGAGCTAACGTGGAACATGGGTAGCGTTATCTTTTCTACTTGGTCAAGTAGGTTCACGCGCCGCCAATACGGTCCGTCTCCTTCGTTCTCCAGGTACTCGCTGAAATAGGGAGCCGCTTCTTTTAGCCGCTCCACCCAATCACTCAATGGAAGGTGCCGGTACCATTCGTCTGTTAACGGTTCCGCGAAATTATCTGCAGGCAGGACATAATCGTCCATTTGCACCAAGAGGTCTTCCCGGCCAAGGCGGGTGAGCGTGTTGCGCCCCTTGAAAATTGCGTATGGAACCATCCAACCCCATTCCATTGCACCACCGGTATGGTAGCCCCAACTTTCGTGGAAATCGGCTGAGGCGGAGAAGGGGGCCATGACTTCAAGGTGGGGCGGAGCCGGGTCGCTGGTAGCCAAGGTGTATTGGGTTGCGCCTAAGTACGACTGGCCCGTGGTGCCCACCCGGCCATTGGACCATGGCTGGCGGGCCGCCCACTCGACAGTATCGTAGCCGTCTTGGACTTCTTGGAACAAGGGGTCATAGGTTTCTCCCTCGGAGTCGAAGCGGGCGCGGCAATCTTGGCTGACCACGACATAGCCGTTTTTGGAAAAAAACCAAATGGAATGGTCCGGATTGTCCAAGTAGCTTTCTTTTCCGTAGGGACCCCTGGTTACCAACACCGGGTATCGACCGGGCGCTTCTGGGCGGAGAATATCCGCAGCCAAGCGTACGCCGTCCCGCATGGGAACCATCACGTTGCGTTCTCTAATTACTTTTTGCTCGTTGTGTTGTTGCATAGTTGTTAACCGTTGCCATTGGGTTGCTAATGCAACCGAATGTTCGCTAGATGGGGGTCTGGTTGCCTTCGTTTAGATAGATAGCAAAGCAATTGATCATCAAATATAGCCATGCCCTCAACAAAGGGCCATTCCAGAGTTGCTCAAGCATACTCTCGGCGGGTAATGGGCGTCAATTTATTTTCCGTATATCGCACGCTATATCGCAGGCTATATCGCACGCGTCCGTAGCACGGTGCCGGAGCACGGTTTTTCAGCATGGTTTCGCACCGCGCAATGGTTTGGTAAACTTTGCATAACATTCGGCGTCTCAAGCGTTGGTGTGGGCGATGTGTCATGGGCAAGGTGTCGTTGAAAGAGAGTACCTGGCGTTCTGGACTGCGGCTTGGATTGATGAACGTGAGGTGGGGCCTGAGAGGTCCAGGCAGATGGGAACGCTCGCGGGTATTATCTTCGCATTTGAGGCACAAGAACGGTTGAACGGTGGTCATTCTAGATAGTATGATAGGGGTGCTTTAGAGGCTTTCGGGGGCGTATCTCAAGAAATGTGGTGCCCCAGTGAGCGTCCAACGCATTAAAAGCAATCACCCCTATTTCCATAATAGGTGTTATTTGATTAAACCAAATCCAATTATCAAAAAAATCGTCTGGTTCTGGGACAGGATTCAAGTCGGCACAGTGGTTCATTCTTTGGCGGGGAATCGTAACGAGCAAAGGTTCGTACTTGCCTTCCAGTATTTTCGTTGGAAGAAGCTGCTGAACGTCTTGCGCATCGAGGCTCAGCTACGCCTGGGCCGGCGGAAAGTGTGGGGAATGCCCTTTGAATGGGAAATCGACACTACCAACATCTGCCAGCTAAAGTGCCCTTTGTGCCACACTGGGTTGGGCACAATTCACCGCGACAAGGGGACGATGCACTTCGACACGTTTACGAAGACCATCGATCAGATAAAGGATTATTGCGTCTGGCTGACACTTTACAGTTGGGGCGAGCCTTTCTTGAACCGTAGAATCCACGAGTTCGTGGCTTATGCCCATGAGAAAAAGATTGCCACCATTATTAGCACCAACCTCAATAAGCCGTTGACTCCGGAAATGGCCGAAAATATCATCAAGTCCGGCTTGGACGTGATGATAGTGTCTCTTGACGGTGTTACGCAGGAAGTTTACGAACAATACCGGGTCGGGGGCTTTCTTCAGCGGGTTTTGGACAATGTAAATCTGCTGGTGGCGAAAAAACGGGAATTGGGCTACACGACTCCCTATATAGAATGGCAATTTATTGTAATGCAACAAAATGAGCACCAGATGGCGGAAGCCAAGGAATTGGCTACCACTATGGGTGTGGATTCAGTCATTTTCAAAAACGTGGACTTCCCGCATGGCATGGATGATGAGGAAGCCGCCCAGCGTTGGCTGCCAAAAGAACGTACCGAGTTCCTCCGCGAGGAGACGTTCTTCAAGCCGTATCAGGAGGACGGTCTACGTTGCTGGCGCTTGTGGCGCACTGCGGTGGTCAACTGGGATGGAGGTCTGGCGCCTTGTTGCTACCTTACCGACAAAGTTGAGGATTTCGGAGACATCACCACAAGCTCGGTCAAGGAGATTTGGAACGGCGAGAATTATTCTACGGCAAGAGGACTATTTCAACAGGGTTACTCACCTAAAAAGCAGGTGGGTTGTATGACCTGTAGCGTATATACGGGCAGTCGGGCCGCACGCAAGCGTGGACAGGTACACTTTGAGCCGCAGGCCCAGCCTGTGCCTCTCATTATTGGGTCGGCTAAGGCGCCAAGTCCCAATGGGAGAAATAAAGTGTCTGTCGAGCCAATTTTGGAAGATCAGACAGACGTAGAAGCCGGGACCGATGTGAAAGCTCACTCAGATAGGGAAAAAACCCATGAGCATGTAGGAGATTAAACCAGCTAGCTTGGGTGAACCTGTAGTAAAATATGGGTAGTGTGCTTCTATCCAGTGAATCTCTCGATATCCCATAACAACCCATTGTAAACCGGTGACAGGGTGAATCGGAATTGGCGTGGGCTCATCTACTATTGATAAGAAAGATGCAGTCTCAAGGGGTACGCTGTTTCCGCAAGAGCGGGTCTCCTTGAGGCAGAAGGGGTGCGGAGAAGGATCATGGCTTCCCGCCGGTTTAAACCAACCCGTATCAGCCTAAACGGGCCTGTATTCGTCAAGCAAGCGGTGCCCCATTTACGCGAGCTGGCGATACTTAGCGGGGCCTATTGGGCCTATATGTATTCGCGGGTTTTGGTGTTTGACGACTTTGGGGCCACCGCTCTTAACAACGCCAGCGCCATAATCTCGTTTGAAAAGTCCCTAGGATTCTTTTGGGAGCCAGAATGGCAAGCTTGGGTCATAGGCAGCGCCAAGCACTTGGTGATCTTTTTTAACTGGGCCTATATCATTACCTTCTGGCCCATTATCTTGGCAACCGGGTTAATCCTCTACTTAGTCAACCGGCGGCGCTACCAATATTACCGAAACGTGGTATTGGTCAGTTTCATCTTGGCGCTGCTCGGTTTTATGTTATTCCCACTCGCGCCGCCACGGATGATGGCGGACCATTTTGTGGATACGATAAAGGCCTTTGGCCCAACATTCTACGCAAGCCGGGAGCTTGCCAGTTTCTACAACCCATACGCAGCCATGCCCAGTCTCCACTTTAGCTGGACTCTTATGTTCGGCATTCTGTTTATTCAGACGCCGGGCAAATGGTTTAAGATCGTGGGCGTGGCTTACCCGGCCTTAACCTTGCTTGCGATTACCATAACCGCCAACCACTACATTATGGACGCGATTGGTGGCAATATCTTGATGATGTTGGCTTTTGCTATTGTCGAGTTGGGCTTTAAACGCCGATTATTCCTCCCGAAAAATCTGGGCTCCGTGGTTTCGTTGGCGAAGATACAGCACCTGCTAAGACCGAGTTCAGGAGGCCACCAGAAGCAAGGATCAAGGAGTTCAGAAGTTGTGCCCAGCGAAAGCGGACCGGACATATAGTCTGTTCTAAAGCTTGCAGCTTAGTTATTGCAGTGCTTTGGGAGGCTCACTAAGCTGGTCGGACAGGCAACAACAATTGCTGGGGGCGCCTGAAAACCGGAAAGTGTCGCTTGAAATGTCGTTAGGTTGGATTGGTTGACTTTCGGATTCGAGAATATGCAGCTTATCCCACATCGAATTAAAGGTTCTATCGGCACCTTGAGGACAGTTGCGCATGAGCGCCGGGTCCGGTTGGGAGCCCGGATGGACCAACTCGCTTTTGTGCGAGCCCTCGGGCCTCGCAAAGCCCATATCTTGGAATTGTCGTTAGTAGTGGGCGCATATCTGGTTTATGTGCTTACTCGGGGATTGATATTCTCCGATGCCAGTGACACCGGTATGGTCAATGCTGGCCGGATTATCTCCTTGGAAAAAACCCTGGGGTTCTTTTGGGAACCGGGCTGGCAGTCTTGGGTACTGACCAATGTCAAAGCGTTGGCGGCATTCTTTAATTGGACATATATTTTCACGTATTGGCCGATAATTGTGGTAGCTGGTTCGGCCCTATACGTAGTAAATCGCCCTAAGTATTATTACTACCGCAGCGTTGTGGTCATCAACTTGGTATTTGCCCTGTTGATTTTCATGGTCTTCCCGGTAACTTCGCCTTTCAACATCACCGAGTATTTTGTAAACACCATTCAGGAGTTGGGCCCAACGTTCTACGGCAGCCCTCAAATGGCGTCTTTTTACAATGTTCATGCTGCCATGCCCAGCCTGCACTTTAGTTGGACGGTCATCCTG
The DNA here is from genome assembly GCA_963665155.2 of Dehalococcoidia bacterium. Lineage (GTDB taxonomy): Bacteria > Chloroflexota > Dehalococcoidia > Lucifugimonadales > UBA3495 > UBA1141. The sequence goes on from CAXXFI010000001.1 coordinate 807,954, forward strand.
GGTGTTCTGTTCGTGCGGACATTCAAAGGTTGGTTCAGGCTTGCCGGCCTCATCTACCCCGTGGCCACTTTCCTAGCGATCATCATTACCGGCAACCATTTCATTATGGACGCATTCGCTGGGGGAGTATTGGCTGTTTTCTCTTTTGCTTTAATGGAATTGGTTTTCAGGGGTGGCATATCCCGGTTGCTTAGGGGCACGATCGACCCCTGGGCCTATTTGGGCCGCTTGGTGGTCCCTCAGTTCCGTCTGGGGAGGCTGCGAATAGGGGACTGGTTGTCGCTAAAGAACCGGCGGCGGCGCACTGCTTCCCGCTAAACTTTAGATAAAGATGCGTGACGCCACGTGATTTGTGGTAGCCGCAATCGCCGAGTCCCTATTTTATTCCGCTGGCATATGACCGCGGCGTTCTTCTTTCGGCCCCACTCGCATGGCCACACTCTCAAATGGCTCTTATTAACGTCCCCTCCCCCACAAAGGGTGGCGGAAGGTGGGAGCTATTCCCGGATCCAAAGGCGGCAGCTGCCGAGAGACAGTTTCCGGGGTATCTTGTTCGGTAGGTACCACCTGCCGATGTTTGAGGCCCAACCGCCGTTTGGGGCTCAGGGAATTGAGGTGCCTGGCCAGGGCCTCCAGACTATTTAGGTTGTGGACCGGCAGGAAGTCGTCCACATATGGCATGGCGGCTTGCATGCCCCTCGTTAGTGGCTGGTAGCTGGGAGAGCCCAGCAAGGGATTGAGCCAGATTAGGCGGTGGCAGCTCCGTTGCAAACGCGAAGCTTCCTTGGCGAGCAATTCCGGTTCGCCCCGGTCCCAACCATCGGAAATGATTATCACCACCGCGCCTCCGCTCAATACCCGGCGCAACCATTGAAAATTAAATGACTTGAGTGCTTGGCCGATCCGTGTTCCCCCCGCCCAGTCAGGGACCGCTTTTGCTACTTCGCTAACCGTTTGGTCAACGCCCCTGTAGTTCAAATAGCGGGTAATGCGGGTCAAGCGGGTTGCAAAGAGGAAGGCCTCAACTTGTTCTACTTCCCCAGAGATTGTGTGTATAAAGTGGAGCAACATACGTGTGTAGCGCTCCATGGAGCCGCTAACGTCGCAGATTAGCACCAAGGGCCGCAGCTTGTCCTTCCGGGTCAATTGGGCCAACTCTATGGGCTCGCCGCCGTATTTCAAGTTGCGGCGCAGGGTTTTGCGCAGGTCCAGCATTCTGCCCTGTCCGGGAACCAATCGGCGAGTTCGGCGAAGACCGACGTTCCAAGTAAGTTGGGCCATCATACGGCGAGACTGGATGATTTCGGTGGGAGTGAACTCGGAAAAGTCTTTATCTCTAAGGACTTCCCCTGCGCTGTAAGTGCGCGTCAGGTCGACTCTATCGCCCCCATCGTTGTCGTCGCGTGGGTCTCCTTCTGCGCCGGACTCGGTTCCGGGGGGCGGAGCCACCTGTGGCTTGCGGTACCGGGTCCCCTCTCCCATAGAGCGGATTTGTCGGGTCGACATGCCGGAACTAGGTTTACGCCAGAACACCTGAAAGGCCTCGTCGAACAGCGGTAAGCCTTGCTTACGGTTGACCAAAAGGCATCGGGCGGCCTGGTAGAAGTCCTGCTTGCGGCCCAAGGGAGCGTATTCGGTGGCCCGAACAAGGTCCAAAACATTTCCCGAGCCGACGTCCAAGCCCAAGCCCCGCAGCACCTCGGCGAATAGCATCAGGCTGTGGAGTATATGGCCGGGTTCTTCGTCATTAGCGTTGGTGGATAGGCTAGGGGATGTCACGCTCCCCCTCCACCCCGGCGGCCCCTGCGAGGTCCCTGGTTCCTGGAACGGTCAAGCATGGCCCGCACAGGCTCTCCGCGTACCATTTCAATGTCGTCCTGATATTTGAGGATTATTCCCAAGGTATCGTCAATCACCTCAGGGTCAAGTTCGGTCTGATTGAGCGCCAGCAGAGCGGAGGTCCAGTCAATGGTCTCGGACACTCCAGGGATTTTATAAAGCTCGGTCTGGCGGAGCTCCTGAATAAACCCAGTGACCTGCTCGGCTAAGCGGCGAGGGGCGTCGGGTAGCCTCGAGGAGACAATCTGCGTTTCTTTTTGAAAGTCGGGGTAGTCGATCCAGTAATAAAGGCATCGGCGCTTCAATGCGTCGTGTATCTCCCGGGTACGGTTGGATGTGATGATGACAATGGGCCGGTGAACCGCTTGGAGCGTACCCAACTCGGGGATGGTTATCTGAAAATCGGCGAGCAGTTCCAGCAAAAAGCCCTCAAACTCTTCGTCTGCCCGGTCCAACTCGTCGATCAGCAACACCGGAGATTTCTCCCTTCCACTGTCGATGGCTTGTAGTAAAGGCCGCTTGATTAGAAATTTGTCGCTGAACAGGTTGGCGGTTGCGGTTTCCCGGTCCAATCCCCCTGAGGCTTCCATTAGCCGGATTTCCAGTAATTGCCGGGCATGATTCCATTCGTAAATAGCGTGGTTTATATCCAAGCCCTCGTAGCATTGCAGCCTTATTAGCTCAGTGTCCAGTCCTGCGGCGAGAGCTCTGGCTATTTCAGTCTTGCCGACTCCGGCCTCGCCCTCCAGGAATAACGGGCGTTGCAGCTTCATGGAAAGGAATATTGGCACAGCCAGCGAGCGGTCAGCAACGTAGGATTGCTGGCGCAGCAGCTTTTGTACATCGTCAATCGAGTCTGGGGCTAGGGTGGATATGGTCAAGGTGTGGCTCCAACTTGTTTATTTTAACGGACAAAGTGCCTGTGACACTTTCCCGATACTATTCAGCCCATATTGTACCGTATACGGGGACTGAGACAACAGGAGGCCGACCTTTTGGGCATTTGCTTATACCCTCCGGGCGTTCTACGGTCTATTTTCAGGATCATGGGACGAAAAAAGCATCAGATGGAGCGGTCGTGGCGATTTTATAGCTAGACCGTATCGTGGCTAAATGAGGGCAACGCGGGAGCGTTTACCCGATGTCTATTCCCGTACTGGTTCGTGCCAAATCTAGGCGCTCCGGACCTACCTGTTTTTGAAGTATGCTTGCACCTTTGACCGTAACTGGGCCCAATGGTCGTTAAGGCCTTCTCGCTGCTCTTGGGATAGTTGGCTGTATGTCTTGCCCAAAGCGGGAAAGTACCAAGCCGAGAATACCCAAAAACCGGAACCTTCCGGCACCGTGCCGGCCTCGTCGGCTATGAACCCCGTGGCGCCGGTTAGCTCCCAAGAGGCAAGCAATTCTCCCCGATCGGCCAATGCCACAGCCTCAACCCAGGTAGCCCGCCTCTGATCACCTTGAAAGGGGCGCATCATTTCAAGCAAGCGTTCCAGCCGCTGGGCATTGGTCGCTTCCGGGCCAGCAAAACGGTGGGTGTAGAGGCTTTCCCAGTGGTCTCCCAGTGCCGGCACCACAAGACCGCCATCTGAGGCGATTACCATCATTGAACCATAGCTGGACCAATCCTGGGCCTTGGCAATGGCAATTTCTTGGTGGGTATGGCCTCGTTCTACAGGGGCTTTGGCTACCGGGGCTTCGGGCGAACCCAACTGGGCTGGCGTTGTAGGCAAGAGAGGCAGGCCTTGCAGAAGCCAAAGCAAGGTGTCTTGTTTGGATGAATTGCCGGTCCCCAAAAGGATCGGCAATTCATCGGAAGGTTCACAGTTGACCGTCATAGGCCATGCCTGAACGGGTAAAGGACACTTGATACATTACGGTCCCTCGATCGCCACTGCTCAAGGTCGTTCTTACACGGGCCGCCCAGGCGATACAAAACTGGGGTCTCTAGTCCACGCCTCCCAAAGGCTCCAAGGTCAGCGCCCGGGCTCGGGCTCGGGCGGCTGCCACTTGGTGCTCCTCAGGCAGCGTACTCTCCCATTCGGGAATCAGCACCTTGGTACTTGGGGCAAGGCTCATGACCATGAGAACGCCCACGAAACTGAAACCCATAGAAAGGATCAGGATGGGGGTAAAGGAGTCTAGGGCTACGATCACGAAGCCAGCCAGCGCCGTGGCCACGGCGTGACCCATTAGAGCACCCATCATCTCGAATCCGTAGAAGGTGCCGATGGGTCCGCTCCCGAAATACTGTCGGTTCACCACCGGATAAGCGGACATTTCGCCGCCGAAACCCGTGCCGAACAAGACTGCGAATAAGTAGAATGCCCAAACGTCCTGAGCGCCGATCAATATTAATACAGTAAGGCCCTGAACCATGAGGGCCGCTGCCATGGCGGGTTTGCCGCCGATACGCTCGGCTAATATTGGGGTTATGAATCGACTGCCGATGCTAAACACGTTAATGAGGCTGAGGATTAAAGCCGCCGCCGTCAGGCTTATCCCTGCCTCGATCGCTATGGGGATGGAATATATGAGGATAATCCCGTGGCCAGCGCAACCCAGGCCGTGGATCAACGGCAGATTCCAGAATTCCTTGGTTTTCCGTATATGCTGGTTGAACACCCGAGCTCGGAGCCTTTCCGCGACATCGCTCCACTCGATTTCCGGTGGATCGTCATCTTGAACACCATAAGCCTTGATGCCCATATCGGAGGGCCGATTGCGGAAAAACGGTACCATTAGCAGTACCAAGGCACCACCGACTAGTCCAATGGACCAGAAGGTTCCCTGCCAGCCAATATTTTCCAACAAAGAAGCGACCAATGGAGCTATTGCTGCGGATCCGAGGCCCCCAGCAGCCCAAAGCAAGCCGACAGCGAGACCCAATCGGCGATGGAACCAACCATCGATTGCGGCGATCAAGGGCACCATGGCAATAGATTGGGTCAAGGCAAGCATTACGCCGAAAACTATGAAAAAGTGCCACAGGGTTGTGATCATTCCCAGCAAAACCATGCTGGTCATGAAAAGGGCGCCAGACGCAATCATCATGTTGCGGGTTCCGTACCTGTCGGCCAGCCACCCGGCGATGGGTGAGAAAATGGCTCCCGAAAGATAGTAGACAGCTAGCCCGCCGCCGATAGCGCTAAGGCTCCAGCCAAAGCTGCCGTCCGGGTCGTTTAAGGGGGCAATCATGATGCCAGCGGCCATTCCGATTGACTGGCTAACTAGTTGCACCACCACCAACATGCCCACAATTAACCAAGCGAAATGAAACGTTCCTGACGATTTACTTGAGGGGAAGAAATTTCCTACGCGTCGCCCTATCGTGGGAGATACGACAAGGGCCGTGATGACCACACCGGAAATCAGGACCAGTAGGCCAATTGATGTCATGATACTAATTCCTTGAACATTGGCCTAGAGTTAAACATGAGGCTACTAAATGTGAGTGTACACGGGAGTTCTGCTGTCATAAGCTTTGTGATTACCGCTTAGGTCTATTCCGATTTGTCCCAGCCAGTTTGCGGTTGATCGGCCCATATCCATGTATAGGGCCGTAGATTCATTGGTATTTCGGGCTTGTTGCTCGGGTTTGTCGCTCGGATTTAGTGCAACGGGCAGGCTTTTAGGAAAACGTTCCCCCACCAACTGTCACTAACTTCCTCACCGTTTTCACCTTCCCCTAAGCTGGCATCGGAGGAATTTAGAGCCGTGGCATTTGTCGCGGTGGCCGCGCCAGTAAACCCAAAGGAGAGTGTACGGCTCTTGTCGCCAACATCCGCCGAAACGGCCCATGCTCCAAAGAAAATTATCAGGAATATGACCCCCGAAACTACCACGAGAAATGTAGCAGGTACCGGGAGCCTTCGCCTAGCTATCAATTTAGCTCACATCTCCGGCAGTGCCCTTTAATTCCCTTTTGGCACTGCTCATACGTTCGTGATGAGGTATCGGTCCATTGAGGCGATCACCCTGTGGTCATTCGGCGGACTCTTGAAAAACCCTAGATGTTCTTGGCCATCAACTTTTGGCCAGGCCTTTTTAGCCGACCTCAACCTCGTATGGGAACACCATGTTGTTGCCATAACCCCGGCCGTCCCATTTGTTGGGGAACTCCATAGGCTGGGTTTCGCCTTCACTGTTGGTGGCCCGGGACATCAGGGTGTAGCGTCCTGGGCTTTTGGGCTGCCAATTGTGCTCCCACCTAGTCCAGGAATAATCGCTGGGAGGATGCACAACGTCTACCGGACCCCAGTTGTCCCCACCGTCGGTGCTGATCTCTATTTTCGCGATCGATTCCTCGCCGGACCAGGCTGCGCCAGCCAGGGTGTAACCGCTTATCGGGATAATTTCTCCGGGCAGCGGGTTGGTGATTATGGACTTGACTCTTAGCTTTGTGTAGTACCGGTAAGGGACCGGGTTGCCCGGTTCGTTCTGGGTCATATACCGCTCGGTCATGTAGAAGCCCTTGAACTCGTGGTCCAATACGTGGATGCCAGCCAGCCACTTGACCGAATTCATCCCATACCAGCCGGACACCATAAGCCGCAACGGGAACCCATGAGCTTGCGGCAGTGGCTCGCCATTCATTTCATATACGAGCAAAGTGTCGGGATGAGTTGCTTTGACTATGGGCAAGCTGCGTTCGTAGGTTACTTCCGCCGGATCGCCAACCACTTCGTCGGGGCCGTGGTCGGACCCTTCGAACATGACTTCCACCGCCGAGGACTTAACGCCAGCCAGGTTAAGCACATCAGCCAAGGACACGCCAGCCCACTCGGCATTGCCCATGATTCCGTGTCCTTTGATTTGCTCCATCACCGAGCTTATGCGTAGAGACTTGGTGTAGTACTCGGGGACTGGGCTGTTGCCGCAGCATTCGAAAGTCACCTGGAAACGCTTTTGCGGCAATTGTTTGATCTCTTCGTAGGTAAGACTCAGGGGTTTATCTACTTCGCCGTCAACGGTCAACCGGTAGGTGTCAACGTCTATCTGAGGCGAGTCTTTCCAATGGTTGCGAACGTAATACAAATCGTTGGGCACGATGTTTTCTTGAAGCGCTTGCGGTGGCGCAGCGAATGTGCGCAAACCCACGTTTGTGGGTATTAGTTGTGGCTTTACCTTAGTTCTGGTTTTTTGGGCTGCCATCATGTCCTCCCAAAGTCATTTTGCTGCGCTATTGCCCGCGCCTTTCCCAATGAGATAACACCAGAATAATCACGTTTACAGATATTCTACCAGACATTTTCCTTGAGTTTATGCGGGAATTACCGGAATTATTCTAAATAAGTGGTTTCCATTTGATTGCTCGGATAGGTGACCATCAATTGGACAGGGGTCCACAGCGCATTAATTAGCTTGTGGGGTCGGCCCGGCGGGGCCAATAATGTGCATCCCGCCCGTACGGTGCGAACATCGTCGCCATCGACTATCTGCACTGCGCCAGCCATGACCATGATGGCGATGTCTACATCGTGGGTGTGCAAACGGCCTTCGTATCCGGGATGAAGCGTAACTTCCTTGATGGTTAAAGACGTCGCTCCGTCTGCTGCGGATACCAAAGTCCGTTCCTCTTGGCAGTCCGCCACCGGAGGGGTCGCAATACTGGTGTGCTCGATGATAGTCATTTTTTCTCCGTCAGACGGGACCCTGCCCCAATTGGGTCTGGCATACAACGATTACGTTAAATATTCGATTTTGCTACTTTGTGTCAACCCCCTTCGTGGTGAGCTTGTCGAACCATATTGAAGCTGAAGCAATGGTCCTTCGACGGGCTCAGGACGAACGGACTTTGAAAAGGCCCGGTGGGCGGCGGTGGTCTTATTTACGGGTGACTATTTAATAGTAATGTCGTAGCCGACGATAGCGCTGAAATTTTTCCTCATGATGTTATACCTGGGTGTTTGGGATTGCTCCCGCCCCGCTGCGTCAGTGGCTCTGGCCATCAAAGTGTACTTGCCGGTTTCCTGAGCATCCCAAAGGTAGGACCAGCGTACCCACATGTAGGGGTCCTGCGGGCCTTCCAGCCGGGTTGCGTTCCAGGTTTTGCCGCCGTCTACGCTTAATTCTACCTGGTTTATGGGGCCGCCGCCGCTCCATGCGTAGCCGCGCACCACGTTGATGCCTTTTTGCAGCGTGTCCGTGTCGTCGTTGGGTTGGGTAATTATCGACCTGACTCCGATGGTCGTGATCAACTCTTTGTTGGGGTCGTCGGTAGAATCCCCATAGTAATAGAAAGTGTAGTGGTACCAGCAGTCCGGCTCATGGTCCATCACCTGCAACTTCCAGAGCCACTTAACGGACCAGTTGCCAGACCAACCGGGCACAATGAGCCGAGCAGGCGCTCCGTGGAGGTGTTCTAGCAACTGCCCGTTTTGGGCCACGGCGATAAGCGTGTCCGGGTGTAGCGCCTTTTCTATGGGCAGGCCTTTGTCATAGTAAAATGGCTCGGTTCCTTCAACTGCGGTTGCTGGCACTCCTTTGTCCCAGCCTTCCGCCCGAACGTGGGTGGCTCTGCCAGTGAGGCCAGCGTCGTTCAATACCGCAGCCAATGGCACCCCGGTCCATTCGCTGGCGCTCAGGATCATGGCCTCGGAAGTGCGGGAGGGCTTGGGGCCCTCGCCCTTCATGTACTCAAAGAAAGTGGCGTCGCTGCCCGAGCACTCCATTACGGTGCGGACGGTGCGGCCGGGGTAACGCCGCAACATCTCATAATCTATGGTCAAGGGCTGCTTGACCTCGCCGGTTACTTCCAGTTTCCATTGGGTAGGATCAGCCACTGGTGGAACGTCGAAGTGCTGTACCACATAGTGCAAATGTACCGGGGTAATCAACCCTTCCAAATCCATCACCGGGGTCCGGACTCGCATCGTACGCCCCTGATCGTCCAGCAAGGTAACCGGCTTCAATTCTTTACTGGGCCAACCGTACCAGCCGGATTCCGATTTTTTTGTGGCGGCGTCGGGCGAGTCCATCACGAGAAAATCAGGCACTACCTCGATTCCGGTGATTTGGGATCCTCTTTGAGTGGCCATAGGTGAACCCCTCCATTTCCCCGTCCGCAAATTGTGTTGCGGCGGGACTGTCTGGATGCGTTGTTTATGTTCGATGATCCGGCGAGGATTATAGATTCACCCGCCCGACCACAATCATTTGTATTTGTTTCATAAATAGGCGGCCGCGGATTAGTCGGCGGCGTATTTTTCACCCAACGCCGTCTCCCAACGGAGGTAGTTCATCATTTCCGCCGGGCTCCTGTCCACACCCAGTATTACCACATCATTCGGGGGCGCCATGACCCCGGACAAACCCTTTTCTAGGGGCAGTCCGGCTTCGCTCCAAGAGGCGATGCCGCCTTCCATGACCGACACGTCTTGGTAACCCAGGTCTTTCAAAGTGGCTCCCGCCAACAAGGACAATTGCCCGTCGCCGCAGGTAACCACGACAGGAGCGGTTTTTGATGGCGCAAAGTCTTCAACCTGGAACTCCAGCCAGCCCCGGGAAATCCAGTGGGACCCCGGAACGTGGCCCTGTGCGAATTCCTGGCTGGTGTCGACGTTAAAAACTGCTGCCGGACTGGCGTTGTTTAATTCCTGGGCGGAAACAATCTTCACTTTGGCTCTGGCCTCGTCATGTCCCTCGGGAGGTTCCACCTTTATGCCGGTTTCCAAATCCAGACCGGCTTCTGCCCAAGCGGTACTGCCACCCTCGATTACATAGACTTCTTTCACGCCAAATTGCCGGTACCAGGCGGCCGTATGGGTCGCCCGGGCTTTACCGTCGCAAGAAAAAATAATCGTGGCGTTTTTCACCACGGCCACATCGTCGGACCGTTGGACGCATTGGCCGCCAGGGAACCACTGGAACCCCGGTATGTGGCCTTTCTCGAATTCTTCCTTGGTGCGGACGTCGACCATATAAACGGTTTCCTGGTTTCTCTTGGCAATGGCCGCTTGTAGTCCCGAAACATCCATGTAGCGGACGCCGTCTTCGGCGGCCAATTTATCGGCATAAACCTCGGCGGCGGCCCGGCCTTCTTCCGAAACCTCCGGCAATTCCACCCGGTCTGCGCCCCGTTCCACCTGAAATCCGGCCAATACCCATCCCGAGGTGCCGTTCTTCAAGCCGATGGCGTCCACACCCATGCGTTGGAGCACCCTGGTGCCCACAATGCTCCGGGTGCGGCCAGCGCAATTGATTACCACCGTCGTGTCGGGTTCCAGGTTGTTCACAACATCGGTAATCCGGTAGGCTAATTCACCGCCCGGCATGCTTCTGCCTCCGGGGATAGCAAAGCGTTGGTACTCTTCCGGGGTCCGTGTATCCAAGATTACGAGCTTGTCGCCCCGGTCGATGCGCCGTTGTAATTCTGGAGCGTCAATCTCCGGAACGTTGTGGACGACCTCCATCTTTTCGCCGTAGTCTTTGCTGGGTACGTTGGTGCCCCATTCCGTGGGCAGGTCCAGTGTGGTCCAGGTGTTAATTCCCCCGTCCAATACGGACACATTTGTGTAGCCTATGGATTCCAAGGTGGCAGCGCCCGCTTGGGCTCGCCTGCCGTCGTCATCGCACACCACCACCAGAGCGCCCTTGAACGGGACGGCGATTGGCATTTGGAACTCCAAACGTCGCCGTTGCAGCAGGCTGGAGCCGGGGATATGGGTACTGTTGTATTCTCCGGCTTCCCTAACGTCGACTAGGGCGAATGGAGCTTCACCCGCAAGTAGACCCTTAAGCGCCTCTGCCGATGTCTTCGTGGCCATGGTTTGATACTCCTAGCGTTTGCGTATTGCCGTCTCAATATGGGGTCTACCAAAGCTCAGATGCCAGCGTCTATGGGATCAACACATCCCTGAACCTACTCATCCGTGAGTAGCCAGCCAAACTTGATTACCGGGGAAAATCCCCCTTTAACAAAGGGGGACTTCCCCAGCAGAACAGTTTCAGAAATTGTTTAGATATTTTCGCAATGGTCAGTAACTATAATGCCACTCTCACCAAATCCAGTTCCGGACGCCAGATTAGGAAGCCAAGCCTATAACCCGTTGCTCCTAAATTAAAAGGCACGAACATGATGTTTCTCTGTTCGTCCCCGGCAATCAAATACTGAATGTCCGGGGAACTTTAACAGTTGTCGTAGGCGCCGGAACGGAAACCAATGACTCTACCGGTTTCCAGGTCGTACCGGTGCCGGTTGATGCCCCGCAGATCATCGCCGTAGACGTGAATCTCAACGGTGGGGCGGTCGGTATGGTTGTCCATCTGGTGGATCTCGTCCGTATCGGGAACCAGCAAAGTAATCTCGCCGGGGCTGAAATTTACGGCCCGGTCCAACTCCAACTGGGCGTAACCTTCACGGGAACGATCATCGACCCGTTGGTAGCGTGTTTCGGTCAAAGTATTGCTCAAGATGCCAATCATGCCCCAAGTGAGATGGTCGTGGGGGCCGAGGTGCTCGCCGGGACCCCAAACAACGGCAGTGACGGAAAGACCGCTCTGTCCTTGGTATAGCAGGTAGGTGCCGTGATTGGGCCGCCGCCCTCCGATGGCCGGAGCCCGGAACTCGGCGGGAATTACGTTTTCGTCACTGACCAGCCGCTCCAGTAAAGCCGAGCCAGCGTCGAATATATTCTGCTGGTCCGGTTTGGTCGTTAGCAGACTCTCCATTTCGTGGGTGAAATCGGCTAAAGAGTACTTTACTGCCGTCATGCTTCTCCTATTTGGAACGAAAGACGAGTATGGAACGCAAGGCCAGGTCGCTAGAACGGCGCGGCCCTCTGATTTCCATGTGCGATTGTACCTAATCCGAGTCTAAATAGACCAGACTGATTATCGAATTTGTAATCATGGGTGTCAAGCCATTGCCAGTGATAGAGTATATTTTTGGCGGGGGTCGTTCACACTTAGGTCGAGAAATCGGGCCAGGACATTTTTGCCCCCAGACCTTCGTCCTAGCCCGATAGGCGACGCGAGTTCCGCTATCGGCGAATCCGGTGATAGAATGTTCGTAGCGGTTAAAATAGTCGTGGTGGTTAACTTGATGCCTGCATGGTCAGCGCCTCAAATGACTTCCACTTATATTTATGGGCAAGTTTACCCGCATATTTAATCGAAATTTACTTTGTGTAAGTTTAGGAGCCTTTGGGTTGGATGACGAGCAATTCATTCAACGAATTGTTGATAAAATTCAGCGGTTGACGGGAGCCAGTGTGGATGTGGAGGTCGACAGGGAGAATGGCGGCAAGCTGGAAATTGAGTTGGACCGGGAAGTACCCAGGGTGTTGATGGGGTCCAACATATTCCAGTATGCCGGGTTTGCCCGCATGTGCGTGGAGTACGCCGTGGCCTCGATAAAGCAAGACCGGCCCATAGATATTCTGGAGTTCCACCTATTACTGGCCCGCAACTAGGTTGCGGCGCTTAGCCCAACACTATTCAGACCCACTTGCAAAATAATCACCGGCACGAGCAGATGGCGCAAGACCAATCAGTACCCCCAGACTTGGAACGCCCCTGGTACTACGAGAGATGGTTCCTCGTTCCCGTGTTTGCTATGGGGTGGCCTCTTCCATTCCCTCCGTTTGTTCTTTGGCCTGTTTGGGCGATCCTAATAATACGCTCTCCCTGGCACAATGACATGCTGCTCAACGGCCTGGCTTGGGCCATGATAATTACCGGCGCCGTGATGGAATACAAAAATGCTCAGGGAGAAGGCGGCATAGCTTTCACTGTGGCCTTGATGCTTCCCGGGGCTATCGTCATCATAATAACCCAGGTCATGTGGACTGGGTTCCGCATGGAGCATGGCTTGGTGGTTAAGAGGCCCGACCCGCCACCACCGCCGCCCGACTTTCCGGACGACATGCCAGACGATGATGAGGATGTAGAGGAAGATGCCGAGTCAAGGCAGGCACGATTGCGGCGCCGGTCCCAACGCCGGAGGACTCCCCGTTCGGGTCGTTCTTCTCGCTGATCGCGGTTTCCTGGCTTGGTCGTCCGAAGCTCGGTATAGCGGAGCGGCGCGACCTATCCTTAGACTCAACGGGCCGGTCGACGGGCCGGTCTTAGAGAAGGGCTAGGCTGTTCCCGGTTTTGCCGCGCATGATTGGTTTGACCGGCTGAGTTGGAAGTTGGCCCCGGCGAAAACCGATACCTATAAGCTGACCGTCGCCGTAGCGGAAGCTACGGTTTCGCCTGACTGGTTTTCGATGATCACCCGGCATTCAACCAACCGCAAAGCTTCCTCCACTCTCTTATCGACGACCGAGCCCGAGAGCACCAGTGTGTCCCCGGGGTTTACCCACTGGAGAATCTCCAGCTCCAGTTGGCTGCCCTGAGCAACAATGCTGGGCAGTCTGAACCCCTTTTCCAGCAACTCGGCAACGTATGCCGTGAATGCCGTGGCCCAAACTAACGCCGGTTCCACCGCTGGTGTTAGATTGGACTCGGGGGTTGGATTATCCGAGGACTCAGAGGGCGTATTATCCCAATGAGCGGTGGGCGATACCAGTAGGGAGACAAGGTCTCTATAGCGCTGGATGGTTTCTTCCGTCTCCCATTTCACCAGGATGGGCAATTCATCGCCCGGCGAGATTGACTCGAAACTAACGGTCTTCGCCCATAACCTTGGCATTGATTCACCTAGCGTTTAAGTTAACCCGTCCGGCCTTGGCGCCTGTTACCATGCCGCTTTTAAATTGGGCTTGTTAATAGGGAGACGGAACCCGGCGCTGATAACGGGAAATACTCGCTTGTTCCTCTCCGCATGACTCGACTGCGTATGACCTGGCCTGGCTTATATCCGTTCCGGCGAAAGATGTTCGAAAAAGCTCACTCGAACGGAATTGGCGACGCCGCTTACCGAGGCTATTGTTATCAGGTCTAGGCTAACACCAAAAGTCCTTTCCTCAAAACAAATCGCAGGTAATGCTTTAGCAGCGGTCGGCCAAACTACTAGAGAAGAATTGACATAAATTAGCTTCGGAACCACAGGCCTACCGCAAACTTCCAATAAGTCGAATTTTAGCTGTGCTGAAGGGAAATTAAGTTCCCCTATAATGTCTAGGTGTTGATTTGCCCCCTGAGACACGTTCGGGCCCAGTTACCGGGCGCAGTCAAAAAAGGAGATTAGATTTAAGAACATAATCGATGCCCGGACAGAGGCCAATTTTTGGAGGCGCCAATGGCTCAAAAGGAACAACCGTGCCGGAAAGGTATGGTAGTTTTCGCTCACGCTGACGATGCGGAGTGGGGCTGCTCCGGCACAGTTGCCAAGTGGTGCGCTGAGGGTTGGGAAGTGGTGTATGTGGTTTGCACCGACGGTAGTAAAGGAAGCTCGGACCCTGATATGACCAGTGAAAACCTGGTCAAGATAAGGGAGCAGGAACAGAGGAATGCCGGAAACGTTCTGGGACTTCAGGACGTGGTGTTCTTGGAATACGAAGATTCGATGTTGGAACCTAGTTTGGAACTCAGAAGGGACATTACCAGGCAAATACGGCGATACAAACCCGACGTGCTCATCTGCGAAACCCCGATGCGTCGGCTTTCTTATAATGGGTACATAGGCCATCCGGATCATATCGCAGCCGGGGAAGCAGCATTTTCGGCCGTGTTCCCTTCTGCACGGGACCGTTTAACTTTCCCAGAACTTCTGGATGAAGGCTTGGAGCCTCACAAAGTGCTAGAAGTATGGGTCATGGACCATCACGAGCCGGATAAGTTCGTGGATGTGACCGCTTATATCGATGTCGCCATCAACGCGCTAAAGCAACACGAAACCCAGGTCGACTCTGATGACGTGGGTACGCACATGAAGCAATGGCGTGAACGCACCGGTGAAAAAGTCGGTTTCCAATACGCCGAAGCGTTTCGGCGATACCATTTGGAGTAGGCGCCTATCGTAGTAGGTCTTTGTGGAGTAGGTATTTAGAATAACATCGCATGGGGCTCATTGCTTCGCCGCCGCAGCCCCATGATCCACCAACCAAAACATCCCTGCGACCAAATCATGGTCGCAGGGATGTTTTGGTTTTATCCAGCCTATGTTTGCGAAGCCATAGGCCAGTTGATCGGCCAAATGATAGGGATGAACGGACTAGGGTTTTGTCGCTACGACCTTAACACTGGCCACGTTCATGGGGACACCCTCCGCTTCGTCGAACCGCACCTTCTCTTCAGTGATCTGCAGGTCTACGAAGCCAGCTTTGCGTAATCGCCCCAGGTAGACACCCCTGTCCTCGGCGCCAGCGATACAAGCCGCCCACGCTTCGGGATCGGTCCGATTGGGTCCTTCTTCGCTGAGGGACATCATATCCGAAAGGTGGATTCTTCCGCCTGATGCCAGTACTCGGAAAGACTCGCTAAATACTGCGTCCTTGTCGGGGGAGAGGCATACCACGCAATTGGAGATAATCACGTCCACGCTGGCGTCGGGAATGGGCATGCTCTCCAGCTCGCCTTGAATGAATTCCACGTTGGTCAATCCCAAGTTCGCTTGGTTCTTGCGGGCTAATCCCAGCATATCCGGGGTCATGTCCAAGCCCGTGACGTGGCCGGTCTCACCTACCTGTTGCGCGGCCAGGAAGCAATCAATGCCGCCACCGGACCCCAAATCCAACACCCGCTCTCCCGGTTTAAGCCCCGCCAATGCCGTGGGATTGCCGCATCCTGCGGACGCTGCCACCGACTCTGCGGGCAGCCCGGCGATCTGGCCCTCTTGATAAAGTTGCAGTGCCCGGTCCAAGTCTTCGGGGCCGCAACAGCCGGGCCCGTCACAAGATGCCTGGGACACGTCTAGAAGCTTGATTATTCCCGTTTCCTCTACCGGTTTCTCAGCCACGGTTGTGGATTCCACTTGACCACCGCCGCAACAACCGGGCTCGCAACACGCCTCGCCGCTGGAATCGGCGGCCAAGGCTTCGGAAAGCTCAATCACACCTCTGGCCTTGGCGCCGTAGCACTCCCGTACCAGTTTTTTTACTTCTTCGGAATTTGTAGTCACAATTGACCTCCTATTTTCTTCCAAATGTCCCTGTTGCTAAATTAAATGAAGGGATAATACAATTCTGGGTCCTAACTCGGGCCGGCCACTGCAGTTGGCTGGCTCAACGCTTGGGCCACCGAATCGTTAATTGTGGGCATCATCTTTTCCCAAACCCGCGCAGCGGCACGGAAGGCCTCTTCCCCTTTGGGCGTCAACCAGCAGACCTTGCGGCGCCGGCCATTATGCTCTTCTTCCCGGCACTCCACGTACGCACCTTCCATAAGCTCTTTCATGGTCGAATAGACCATCGCTTCCGTGGGCTCGCAGCAACCCTGACAAGCAGCGCGTATTGCCAGGTTTACTCCATAACCGTGGACCGGGCCCTTGTCTAACTCTCCCAACAAGAGAAAGCGGCAAAGGCTTCGTTTGACCAGATTTTCCCAATAAGCTTCGGTTTCCATCATGATTGTGAGTTGTCCTTTTGCTGCCGGAAATGATGTTTGTATCTCTGATACAACTCGGCATCCGGCAAGACTTCCATCCGGCGTATACTAAACCTTGATTATGCTCAATGGGATTTATACTAAACCTTGTTGAGTATTGTATTTGCCGGATGCCAAGATGTCAACTACCAGATATTTTGGTGGCCTAGCGTTACTAGCCGAGCGTTAATCAAGCGTCCGGATTCTCACTTTTCGCTCTCTACCTGGCGAGACGCTCCGGCCACGATCGACTTTTTCGCTGCGGGAAAACACCTACGAAGATAGTCTTCTTGCCGCTTCCCTGTGCCGCTCATGCTGGGTAATGCAGCACGCTTCCCCTTGTGTTTGGTATGTTAGAATTGCCTGACGCTGGGGCGGGATAGTATTGCTGGCGGGCACGGCGCTCCACGATTACGCAGAGGAGATTGGCTTTAAAAGATGAAGGTTACAAAGGCCACAACAAAAGTACTGCATACTCCGGCAGATAGTCCCTTGGCTGTTGGAGTCGCCGACAACAACGCAAAACGAGCGTTCGTTACGTTGGAATTGGAAACGGATGAAGGAATAGACGGCATTGGCCTGACATTTATCCCAGCCTTGAACGCCAGCCCTCTGTTGCCCGCACTAAATTCCGCAGTGGATGCCTTGGCTCAGATGGTGGTGGGGCAAGACCCCATGCCCGTCGAGGCTATTGCCTCAAACCTGATGGAAGCCGCCAGTGGTTCCGGTCCGGGAGGAATTTTTAGCCTGGCCCTGTCTGCGGTGGACATGGCCCTGTGGGATATCAAGGGCAAGGCTCTGAATCAGTCCGTCTGTTCTTTGCTGGGAGGCTACCGGGACCGGTTGCCCACCTATGCCAGCGGTGCGTTGATGCGTACCCAGAACCTGGAGAGCTTGTCCGAAACTGCGCCTCACCTGCTGGAAATGGGGTTTAAGCAAATGAAGACCCAGCTAGGCGGCGAACCCACGGTGGGACGAGAGTTGGAGCGCATCAAGGTGCTGAGGGACGGGATTGGAGATGACATAGACCTGATGTGCGACATCAACCAGCTCTGGAGCGTCAACCAGGCAATCGATATTGGCAAACGTCTCGAAGACGAAGACTACCACCTGTTCTGGCTGGAGGATGTGGTGGAACACGACGACTACCAGGGATTTGCCCGGGTGGCCGACGCCTTGACCACTCCCATTGCCGCCGGGGAGTACCACTACGGCGTGCGTCCCTTCCGGCACATGTTGGAAGCCCGGTCGATTGATATTGTGATGATTGATCTTTTGCGGGTGGGTGGCATAACCCAGTGGCGTAAGGTAGCGGCAATGGCCGAGGCGTTTAACCTGCCGGTGGTCAGCCACTTGGTGCCTGAAATCCACGTCCAGCTAATGGCAGCCATTCCCAACGGCCTGACGGTGGAGTACATGCCTTGGACGCTGCGGCTGTTCGAGGAGACGCCCGAGTTGGACAACGGCGATATCGTTGTACCCGACAAGCCGGGTCTTGGTCTGAAGTTCGACCAAGCGGTGCTGAAGCAGTATCAGGTTAGTTAGCAATCAGTTTGGGCATTGCTAGGGGCTTCGATAGAAATTAGACAAAAGATATTAGAAGACCGTAAAGAAGGAGAGAAACATGGTTTCACAGCTTCGCATCTACACTATTAATCCTGGGATGATGGACTCCTGGCTCAAACTGTTTGAAGAGACGATTCGTCCGGTGCACAGCAAGCTGGGCATGCCCGTGGAGCGCACCTGGGTAAACGCCGAGGCCAATGAGTTCGTCTGGATTCGCAGCTTCAAAAACGCTGAGGAAATTAAGGGAAAAGAGGAAGCCTACTTTGCTTCGGATGAGCGGAAGGCTATAGGCGACACTCCCCAAAAGCACATCGTCAAGATGGAAGTTCGGGTAATTGAGCCCGTGTTGGCGGGTTCGCCCGACTAAGGAGTTGATGCGAAAAGTGGTTCGACTGGCTCACCACGAACGGATGTGGCATTCACAAATTGAATGCGATAACGAACTGGTGGTGTCCCCGGCTCCGTTCTTCCTGAGCTAGTCGAAGGACCCTTCAGGGCCAGCCGGCACTCAGAACTTGGGCTCCACTCTGAGGAAAGGGCTCACGGCTCGCAGCCGACATCCCTAAAGCTCCTTCCGCATCTCCACGTGGGGAATTTCCACCTCTAGGAATGTTTCCCCATGTTGAAGGTAGCCGTGGGCCGCGTAGAAGCTCTTGACGTATTCTTGGGCGTGTAGTACCGCTTGGGTGAGTCCTTGCTGCCGGGCGGTGTCTTCCAAGAAGGTTAATATCTCCCCGCCCACGCCCATTCTGCGATACTGGGCGTCCACAGCCATGCGGCCAACATGAGCGCTGCCGTCGTCGCCCAATACGAGCCGACCGGTGCCCACAACCTTGCCTTCGCGAATCGCTATAGCGTGGTCGGCGGCGGCGTCAGCTTCGTCCAGTTCTTCCTCGGGGGGAATTGACTGTTCATCAACGAAGACTCGGAAGCGGACCGCAATGGCCGCTTCCAATTCTTCTTCGCTTTCCGCTAGCTTGATTATTAAGCTATCAGCCATGTGTCGGCATCAATCAAAGACAGCCTCAAGATTCGGCCTTGACAGACTGGACCATCCCTCCAAGAGAATTCTTTAGGCTGATAGCTGATAGCTACGCGTAAACGATTGCGCCGCGGCCAATCTCGCCCTTGTCCATGTCACCGTAAGCCTCGTTGATCTGGTCGAGGGTGTAATGCCGCACGACCAAATCATCCAGGTTCAGCTTGCCGGAAAGATACAGGTCAGCCAACTTGGGCATGTCGGTTTGGGACCGGGCCGACCCGTAGTAAGTCCCCCTGATAGTCTTCTCATTGCGCACGATGTCCACAGCGTTGATAGAGGCTTCGGCTCCGACTGGGGCGATCCCCACCACGGTCATGGTGCCGCTCTTGCCGCACATGTCATACGCCGTCTTGATGGTGTCCGCAGAACCGTAGACCTCGAAGGTGTAATCGGCGCCCCGGCCCCCGGTTATTTCCTTGACTTGAGCTACGGGGTCACTATCGGCGGCGTTGACCGAGTGGGTCGCCCCGAACTTCATGGCGAACTCCAACTGGCTGTCCCGTATGTCTACGGCGATGATTTTGGAGGCGTTCACCAAGGCTGCGCCCATGATTACGTTCAGGCCGACGCCACCGCAACCGACCACGGCAACGGTGCTGCCGGGCTGGACATTGGCGGAAAATATCACCGCGCCCACGCCGGTGGGCACACAGCAACCGATCATGGCTGCTTTGTCCATGGGGATGGGGGTAATGGTGGGCACACATCCCGCCTCGGGGACCACCGCATACTCGGAGAAGCAGGCCACCTTGCCCATGTGGTGAATGTATTGGTCGCCTTTGTGCAGGCGGCGGGTGCCGTCGTACATGAATGGGCCCGTTGCCCCGTGGTGGTCGCAAATGTTGCCGTGACCCTCAATGCAGGACTTGCAGCTACCGCAGGCGGGCACGAAGGACAAAATTACCTGTTGGCCGGGCCTAACCGAGGTTACTCCGGGTCCGACCTTTTCCACGGTCCCGGCCCCTTCATGACCCAGCACCACCGGAAGCGCGATGGGAGCGTCTCCGTGCATGAAATGGCGGTCGCTACGGCAAATGCCAGCAGCGCCCACTTTAACAAGGACCTCTCCTTCTTTGGGGTCGTCCAATTCAATCTCTTCAATTACCAAGGGTTGACCTACTTCGTAAAGAACGGCGGCTTTAGTTTTCATGATGTTTAATTGGGCCTCCTAGTTATCGGTTGTGGCGCATCGGGTTCAGCGTTTTGTCTAGTGTTCTGTCCCGTGTGGGAATCGGTGGTTATCATGCCCCGCAGGGCGGTTTCTGTCAATGGTTCAAGAGCGTTCAGCTATCAGCTATCAGCGCTCAGCCGTCAGCTATGGGCTGCTTCGGTCAGGGCAGCGAACTTTCCAATGGGGGAATCTTGTCCTACTCGCCGGGACTGCTGGAGATTGATTCAGTAAAGCCGGTTTAACCGAGTTCTTCAAGCAGCGCCTTGGCGTCGACCAAGTCCGGAGTCTCGAATCCCTCTGTGAACCAACGGTAGATGTCTCCCAGTAGCTCTTGCGCCTCCTGCGCCTTGCCTTGCGTCTGCCGCGGGCCAAGCTCATAGCCGTGCGCAGTTGCCACGACATTGCCCCCTGGCGCTTGGCGAAGTCCAGAGACTGATGGTAGCAACCCTCAGCCTCCTGTTCATTCCCGGCTTGGTCATTTCCGGCCCGCAACAGCAAAAGCTCCCCTTTTATGCGGTGCAACTCCGCTTCCCAATAGCGTTCTCCGGTTTTATCTACGTGGGAAAACGCTTCGACCAGCGTTTGTAATCCTTCGTCAACCTCTCTGGCTATAAGGCAGGCGTTGGCGAACCAGGCGAGGTGCTCCGACCGATAAATCAGGGCTCCCATCCTCGCGGTGGTGGCCAGTCCTTGAGTAAGGCTCGCAATTCCTTCTTCGGTCCGGCCAAGCTGTACCCGGCAAGCACCCTGTGCGATAGTCGCCAATACCACAAAATAAGCGAAGCCCTGTGTTGAGGCCAGGTCTAGCAGCGCCTCGGCTTGATGCAGGGCGGCATCAAATGACCTGGACCTAATATGATGCGATATTGTAATGATTTGAACGACGGCTATGGTAAAGGGATGCGCCACTTTCTGAGATAGGTTGAGGACATCTTGAAACGTACTTGAAGCCTGGTCGGGATAACCCAGCAGCCACTGACCGGTTCCGGACCAGATAAGCGCGACGCACGCAGGATCTTGACCGTAGGCTAAAGCCAGGGTGCGGTGTTGCTGGACATCATCACGGGTAAACCCTTGTAGAAAATGCTCCAGTGCCGGAGATGGCTCCCCTGTTAGCAACATTATCAGACCCATGTGACGGTGGGCCAACATCGTCGGATTAGGTTCCTGACCGCGCAGGGCTGCTGCCAAGCCCTGCTCTACCAATTCCAATACCGACTGATATTCGGCACGGACCGCATGGTATTGGGCCAGCCCATGTATCACCTGGAAGTACTGTGACGTCTCTCCTATCTGGTCGATTAACTCCCGGGCACGGCTGAAAGCCCGCTGAACCTCCGGGGCCGTGTAACCCTTGATCTGCACCCAGGATTGACCGAGCAAGGTGTGGAAGGCCACCTCTTGGGAGACTAGATCGGCGGTATTGGGTAGTTTCTCCAGAAGCTCCAAACCCTTGGTTAGGTGGTTCGCTGCCTCAACGTTTGCCGAGCGGCGCATTGCGGTCTGACCAGCTTGTTGCCAATAGTTAGCCGCCTGCTGGTTAAACCCGGCATCTTGGTTCAACCCGGCTTCAGTAAAGTGATGCGCCAAAATCTCGGGCTGGGTTTCGACGATCTCAGGGAAACGCTCCTCCAGCACTTGGCCCACCCGTTGGTGGTACTGCTGTCTGCGGCTTATCAGCAAAGAGTTATAGGCCGCATCCTGTATCAATGCATGCTTGAAGGTGTAACTTGAGTCCGGCGGCACCCCACGCCCGTATAGAAACTCTCCAATGACGAGCTGGTCGAGGTGGCTCAACAGCGCATGGTCATCCAGAGGGGAGACTGCTTGGATAAGCTCGTAGCTAAACTCCCGTCCCAAAACTACCTCCTTCACGACCACCAGCCGGTCCAACCGGGCTGTTAATGAGTCCTGAAGAGTGGAAGGGATGGCTAGGGCAGGCAAAGGGCCGCTTAGCTCGTAGTGATCGCCCACCTCCCGGAGAATTCCCGACTCGATTACCATGCGAGTCAACTCTTCTACGAAGAGGGGCACGCCGTCGCTCTTGGTGGCTATCTGAATCACGACGTCTTCAGGAAATTCCTTCCCCCCGGTCAGCCGGGCCATCATGTCGGTTGCCAGACGACGGGGCAAGCGATTTAGCGAGATTTGAGTCAAGTAACCTCGGCTACCCCATGGCGGAGTGAACTCGGGCCGAAAGGTGAATAGGGCCAGAACATGGGCAGTAGGAGCCTGTTCTACCAAGAGGCCCAAAAACTCTAAGGCGGAAGGGTCGGCCCAGTGGAGGTCTTCAAACACTGCTAAGGTCGGTCGCTGAGAGGCCGTATCCATCAAAAGCCGCATCAACAAATCCAAGGTCTGCTGCCGTTGTAGCTGAGGGCTGAGGCTCAAAGGTGGATACCGGTCATCCAAAGGCACCGACAACAATCCGGCGAGCAATGGCACCGCTACTGTCGTTTGGACGGTGTAGACCACCAGCCCTTCTTCCAGCTTGAGCAGCCGTTCTCCGGGAGTGTCTTCCCGGCGAAATCCAAGCCAGCGTTCGAGAAAGCCGATGACCGGGTATAGGGGACTGTTCTGATGGTAGGCCGAACAGCGGTACACCTGACGAATATGGGACCGGTCGGTGAGGCCATCGTTAATTGATTGCACCAGACGGGACTTTCCGATGCCGGCCTCTCCGCTGAGCAACACCACCTGCCCCAACCCTTCTTCCACCTGCTCCCACCGGTCCAGCAGCAGTCCCACCTCCTGCTCGCGGCCGACCAAGGGCGTTAGTTGGCGGGCAGCGGCTACTTCGAAGCGGGATTGAGCACCGCTTTCCTCCAAAACCCGAAATAGCTCCATGGGTTTGGAAATGCCTTTAAGCTCGTGGGGACCCAACGCTTCGCAGCGGAAGAATCCCTGAATCAGGTTGGCGGTAATGTCGCTAACAACCACCGTGTTGGGTTCAGCCACCCCTTCTAACCGGGAAGCGATGTTGGGAGTTTCTCCGACAATGGCCAGAGACTCCAGGGAATCGCCGCCTCCCATCTCTCCCGCCACAACCAGGCCGGTGTGGATGCCGATGCGCACGACCAACTCAAGACCTTTGGTCTCGATGAGCCGGGTGTTGAGCGATGTCATGTCGTCAAGGATTGCCAGGCCGCTGTGCACCGCTCTCTGGGCGTCGTCTTCGTGGGCTTGGGGATAGCCGAAGTAAATCAACAGGCCGTCGCCCAGGTACTTGGCTATGTGCCCTTCAAAACGGGTTACCGCGCCCGCGCAGACTTGTTGGTAGCTGCGGATAACTTCCCTAAGCTCTTCGGGGTCCAGTTGCTGGGAGAGGGCGGTGGAACCTTGGAGGTCGCAGAACATTACCGTTAGCTGGCGGCGTTCTGCCTCCCCGGCAATTGGAAATGGTCGTGGTTCCTGAGAGCCATTATCGGCCGATTTGGCTGCTGGTGATATTTCGACTGGAGGTTGCGGCCTTGAACTGACCGGCGTGCCACAAATGTTGCAAAAACGAGAACCTGGAGGCAACTGATTCTCGCAATTTGAACAAGCCAGACCCAAGGGACTGCCGCATTCCAGGCAGAAGTTTGACCCGGCTGGATTTTCTCGTCCGCAAGCAGTACAGCGCATGGATCGCCATCCGGTACTTGATTCACGATCCGATCCGGGCGTCTAGAAACGCCCGTCGGGACACCCAAAAGCTGATCGCTGATCGCTGAAGGCTGATAGCTACGCCGCTACCCCTCGATTTTCTCCAGAGGAGCAAAGCTAAGCAGCAATCGCTTGGCGCCTACGCCGTCACGAAACTCGACAGTGACCTGCACATCGCTGGCGTCGGGTTCCCAGCCGGTAACCACGCCCTCGCCGAAGGCGGTATGGCGCACCAAATCGCCAATACTCAGATTGGGCCGAGTGGGCGCTGGCGCGGACGCCGACAGGGTTTCCCAGGCATCGGCACTGTCCTTGATTCTCCGCGAGATGGTTCGAGGAGCAGGTGTTGTCACTGGTTCGTTTGCCCGCACCGGGAGCATAATCTCTTGAGGAATGTCCCTTAGGAAGCGCGAGGCCAGAGTAGGACCGTTTCTTCCCATGAAGCCCCGACGGAAAGCTCGAAGCATGTACAGCAACTTTTGCGCTCGGGTGATGCCCACGTAGCACAAACGCCGCTCCTCTTCCAGCTGCTCTTCGCTGTCCATGGACCGGCTGTGGGGCAGAATGCCCTCTTCCAGTCCGACAATGAAAACCACCGGGAACTCCAACCCTTTGGCTTGGTGTAGGGTAATCAACGTTATGGAGTCGCCGGTTTCTTCGTAGTTGTCTACGTCGGCTACCAATGACAATCGTTCCAAAAGAGTTGCCAGGCCGTTTGGGGGTTCCTCGGCATTGAACTCTAGGGCCGTGGTTCGCAGCTCACGGATGTTCTCCCAACGCTCTTCGCCGCGACCGTCTTCGTTGTGACCTTCGTCTTTTTTGAAGTATTGCTCCAGCTTGGCGTCCTCCAGAACCCGGTCTATCAGGTCGACAATGGGGAGTTTGCCAGCAAAGTCGACCAAGCGATCAATCATTTCCACAAAGCCGGTGATGGCGTTGACGGCCCGGGAGGTCAGGCTGACAGGTAAGGTCTCTCCGGATTTGTTCAGAGCGGCGAGACGCTGAATGGCAGTGTATAAGGGAATGTCATCCCGTTGGGCCCAGTTTGCCATATCCCGAAGGCTCTTGGCGCCGATGCCCCGGGGTGGCACGCTGATTACCCGGGCCAGGCTGACTTCGTCCAATGGATTGTGGAGCAGCCGAAGGTAGCACATCAGGTCTTTGACTTCGCGCCTCTGGTAGAACCGGACACCGCCCACAAGCCGATATTTCATTCCCCGATGCAAGCAGGCTTCTTCCAATGCCCGCGATTGGGCGTTAACCCGGTACATCACGGCGCAATCGCCGCGCTGCATCTTCTCCTCGCGCACCAGCCGCGCAATCTCATCAATGACGTACGAGGCTTCTTCGCCTTCGTCGTAGGCTTCGTGAATGGTTACCGGCTTGCCTGGGTCATTATCGGTAAACAAGTCTTTATTGAGGCGAATGCCATTGGCCGAGATAAGCTGCTTGGCTGCCGCCAGTATC
Source organism: Dehalococcoidia bacterium (assembly GCA_963665155.2). Classification (GTDB taxonomy): domain Bacteria; phylum Chloroflexota; class Dehalococcoidia; order Lucifugimonadales; family UBA3495; genus UBA1141. Next base: position 833,156 of record CAXXFI010000001.1, read on the forward strand.
TTGCCCGTGGAGCGGTAATTCTGCTCCAGAGAAATGGTGGTGGCGTCGGTGTAGTCGTGCTGAAAGCTAAGGATGTTGCGGATGTCCGCCGAACGCCACGAATATATGGACTGGTCCGGGTCGCCCACCACGCAAATGTTGCGGCGCTCCTCGGCCAGCAAGCGGGCCAGGCGGTATTGGGCGACGTTGGTGTCTTGGAATTCGTCCACCATCAGGTAGTGATAACGTTCCTGGTACTTCTCCCTCACCTCTTGGTTATCCTGTAGCAGCTGGACCGATCGCATCAGCAGATCGTCAAAATCAGCGGCGTTGTTGCGCGCCAACAACTCTTCGTAGTGGTGGTACACCCTGCCGCAGCACTCCTCAAAGTAGTTCTGCTGATTCCGGGCGAAGGCTTGGGAGTCCATCAGGATGCTCTTGGCTTTGGATATGACGCTTCTGACGGCTTGGGGTGGGAATTTCTTCGGGTCAAGATCGGCCAGTTCCATCGCCTGCTTGATCAACCCCAGCTGGTCGTCCGAATCGAAAATCGTATAGTTGGACGGTAGGCCTACCGGAGCGCCGTCCCGACGCAGCAATTGGGCGCAAAAAGCGTGGAAGGTGCTAACGATCAAGGCATCGCTGCGGCTACCCACCAGCCGTTGCAACCGTTCTCGCATCTCTTTGGCAGCTTTGTTGGTGAAGGTCACGGCGGCGATCCGATAAGGGCTGACTTCGCACTCGCGCACCAAATAGGCAATGCGGTGGGTGATGACCCTAGTTTTACCGCTGCCGGGGCCAGCGATTATCAATAAAGGGCCGTCGGTGGTTTCGACGGCTTGTTTTTGGGCGGGGTTCAGACCTTCCAGAATATCTGTGCCTGTAGTCATGGCCAGATTATAGCATGAGCCTGGGCCGAATCCGGTCGGCGCAAGGTGAACCGGAGGTTGTCCTTGGGCGTCCGGCTATCACTTGGGCCAAAACTGTGGTGCCAAAACCCGCCTTGAATCTAGGAGCTTGGTAGTTGCTCAGATCAAAGGCAAGGAGCGTTTTAGTACTTGTTACTAATAATGGGAGGCAATACGAGACGTGTAGACCAGAGTAGATAGGGGGTGTTTGGTATGAGGTGTTTAGAAAGAAGCCATTCGCTCCAGTGCTTCCGGGTCGTTGATGGTAATACGCCGGTGGGAGGTGGACAGTATGCCCAATCGACGGTAGCTGTTCAGCGCTCGGCTTATGGTCTCTCGGCTGGCGCCCACAAGGCGGGCCAGTTCATCTTGACCCATGGGTATCTCCACGGGCGCGTCCGATGCGGATTCGTCGACATAGGCTTCGGACAATTCCAGCAATTGTTTCGCCACCCTGGTCGGCACGTCTAAAAATGCAAGGTCGCCCAACATTTGGTTGACGACCCGCAGCCGACTGGTCAGCAGGCTGGTGGTTTTGGTAACCACCCCCGGGTGAATCTGTAGGAATTCCATGAAATCGTCCCGGTACAACGCCAGCGTCTGGGTCGGGTCCACCGCCGTTGCGGTTGCCGAGCGGTTGGAGCCGTCAAGGAGGGCCATTTCTCCGAAGCATTCTCCGGACTTTAGGATGGCTAGGTCTTTTTCGCGACCGTCATCGGAGGTGATGGAAATTCTGATCCTGCCATCGACGATGATGTGCATGCGGTCCGCTGGGTCGTCCTGATGGAAGATAACCTCTCCCTTCTGGTACCCTCTCCGCCGGAGTTTGCCAGTCAAAGGTTTCAAGTCGTCGGGCTTTAGACCCGAGAATATCGGCACCGTGGTTAGGAAATCTGCGCTGACCATGGGTAGAATTATATCATTGGCGCTGCTAATTGCGATCTCCTGGGTGCTGCCAATTGCGATCTCCTGGGTGCTGCCAATTGCGATCTCCTGGGTGCTGCCAATTGCGATCTCCTGGGTGCTGCCAATTGCGATCTCCGGGGTGCTGTTAATTGCGATCTCCGGCGCTAATTCCAATTCCGCCGTTGGTTGCGGGCCTGGGCTGCGCATGGCGGCTGACAGTTCTGGATGCTATAATCCAGTCCCGCTGAGCCCTGCCCCATTATGCTTGATTGCGCTAATGCGGCGTGACCATGCGAGGTGTTTGTTAGCCACTTTGGGCCCTATAATAAGCTATCAGGCGCTGGTACCAGACCCGCAATTGAATTCGGTTTACCCAGTCGCGATAAACACGGTGACCACTCGGAGAAGGCAACCATCCCGCCTTGAGGCGACCATCCCGCGTTCAATGGACACCTATATACGTTCTAAATCTTGAATGAACGGCTAAATCCGCATTCACGGAGGAACCAGTCTCCGTAGGATTTGGCGACTTGTTTAACAAAAAAGATCTTAAATGAGCCAGTTGCTCTGACACTGAGTTGCTGGTGGTGCGATTTCCTGCACATTGCTGGCTCATCGCTGGCTCATCGGAGGAACGATGCTTAAATTCTCTCCCCAAAATCTGCGGACACCCGGCCCAACACCGATCCCGGACGACATCGTGGAAGCCATGACCAATCCGATGATCAACCACCGAGGACCGGAATTCCACGAGTTGCTTACCCGGGTAACTGGGCAACTCAAGCAAGTTTTCATGACCGCCAACGACCTGTACATATTGACGGCCTCGGGGACCGGCGCCCTCGAAGCTTCCCTCGTGAATACCCTGTCTCCTGGCGACAAAGTTCTAGCGGCTACCGCTGGCGCATTCGGCAACAGGTTCACCGACATGGCCATAGCCTTTGGCGCGGATGTGCGGCACTTAGAATTTGAATGGGGAAGCCCCGTGGACCCCGACGCCATACGAACGGCTCTGCGTCAAGAACCCCAGACTAAAGCAGTCCTAGTCACCCACAATGAGACCTCAACAGGGATTACTCATCCATTGGAGGATGTCGCCAGCGTGGTTAAAGGGGAATTCGGTAAGCTGTTGCTGGTAGACGCAGTCAGCAGCCTGGCCTGCGTTCCGCTGCCGGTGGATGGTTGGAATTGCGACTTGGTGGGGACTGCTTCTCAGAAGGGTTTCATGATCCCCCCTGGCCTGGCTTTCATTAGCATTAGCGAGGCTGGCCACGAGGCCCAAGCCTCGTCGACCATGCCCAAGTTCTACTTTGACTTGGCCGCTGCCCATCAGTACTTGGAAAGGGGCCAGACTCCTTGGACGCCAGCCCTCTCTGCCCTTTATGGCCTGTCCGCTGCCTTGGACATTCTTCTCGCGGAAGGCTTGGAGAATGTGTACGAACGGCACGCTCACATCGGTCAGCTGACCCGCGATAGCGTCAGGGAACTGGGACTGGAATTGCTGGTCCAGGACGAAGCCTATGCTTCTAATACGGTGACCGCCATAAAGATGCCCGAAAACGTCGACGGGGCAAGGTTCGTAAATATGGTGCGCACCGAAGAGAACGTAGTCTTGGCTGGCGGGCAGGGTAAGCTTGCCGGCAATATCTTCCGCATCGGCCATATGGGTCAAGTAACGGAAGCCGACATTGAAGAAGTTATGGAGGCCATGAAAGTGGTGCTGCCGAAAGTTGGGTTCAGTGCTCGTTAATTTTAGTGAAAGTGGTGCTGCCGAAAGTTGGGTTCAGCGCTCGTTAATTTTAGTGAAAGTGGTGCTGCCGAAAGTTGGGTTCAGCGCTCGTTAATTTTAGTGAAAGTGGTGCTGCCGAAAGTTGGGTTCAGCGCCCGTTAGCATTGATGAAAGTGACTTTGGATTAGTGCTTATCACTTATGCCACAGGCTAAACATAAAAATGAGCTGGCGGTAGATTGGTTTCTCAGCTACACACAACAATAGCCAACCTCCGACTGAGCCTGGCGGAGCTTGGGGAAAAAGAACGGCGACTTGATTCGATGATTTCCCAGTTTCGAACCCAGTTGCGCCGGTTGCCCCGTCAAGTAATTTACGGGCGGACTAGCCTCGATGCTTCACTGGCCGCAATGGGTGAAATTGAGGAACGATTGGCCGATTCCGTTGCGATTCGCCAGAGGGTCCTCATTATCAAGAAAGCAGCCACCGAGGAATTGCGGGCGCTGGAGTTGGTAGGTAAGTTGGACGAGGCCCGGCGGTCAATTCAAACCCTAAAGCAAGAGGCTGGTGGCTCAGATGAGGCCCCAGAGGCGGCGGAAGACCGTCGAGCGGAGATTAACAGGTTAGAGCAATACATCGCCGAACACAGCAAACAGGCCGAGTTGGCGATAACCGCTGGATACCAAGAGCGAGAAGACGGGTAAGAGCCTAACGAACACCCACTTCTGTCGTTAGGGGTCAGACGTTAGGGGTCAGTGGCTCGGGGTCAGATCATGAAAACCGGTGAGGCGTCCCGGTTGATCCGCTGTTCATCCTGAATGCCTTGGCGCAAGAACTTGGGCAAGGCGAACATGCTGCGGTGGCTCTCGCTGTCGTAGAACTTCAGCGGCCTGGCGATTCGTTCCTGCAGTCTCCTGTCCAGTTCTTCGTCGCCTGGGAATGATAATGGAGCGTCGGAAGCCAGACTGAAGCTCCAAAGGGTTTGGAAGGCCGGAACGTGGACCTGTGACGGCGTTGTGTGTTCGAATATCCCGCTCAGGGTATGCAGAATAGTAGTAAAACACTCCTGGTAGCTCAACAAACCGGCTGGCCCTGATTGAGTTACCATGATGCCGCCCGGCTTTAGCCGGGACTTGACGATACGGTAAAATTCCTCGGTATAGAGTAAGTAAGCCGTCCCCGCTTCCATAGGGTCGACCAGGTCCATAATCATTACGTCGTAGGTTTCTTCGCCTTCGAGCAGATATTCCCTGGCGTCCGCCTGCACCAAGTTTAGCCTCGGGTCTTCGAAGCTGCCCTCGTGATGCCTGGGCAAGAACTTTCGGCAAAGCTCGACAACTTCCTGGTCCAAGTCCAGCATAGTGACGTTGGTCACCGATTTGTGGGCCAGAACCTCTCTGAGAGTCGCCCCCTCGCCTCCGCCTCCGATGAACACTGAACGAGGGTCTGGATGCAGTGCCATGGCTGGATGCACCAGAGCCTCGTGATAAATGTGCTCATCTTTTTCCGTCGATTGGGTCTTGCCGTCAAGAACCAGGCTGCGACCAAATAAATTTGATTCCAGCACCTCGACTTTCTGGTATGCAGTATTGCCTGAATAGAGAACTTGCCGCACCTGAAGCATCGTCGCCAGGTCCGGGAAGATATTCTCGAAATACCAATTACCGGTTACATCCATACCCAAGCCTGACTATTAGCTCAAACTTGTCCAATTACCCCCGGTGACCTAGTTGGTAGCCGCTTTCAGGGCCAGGCCCCGTGTGATTTCGGTAATTTCCGAGTCCCTGGATTCCAATTTTTCCACCAACATATCAGCGGCTTCCTTGGGCAGGAATGCCGTGCCGCAAGCGAATATATCCGCTGCAGCGTAACCCAATTCCGGCCACGTATGGATAGATATGTGAGACTCGGCTATTGCCAGAATGCCCGTTACCCCCTGGGGACTAAACCGATGAAACGACTCCCCAACGATGGTTGCGCCCACTTTTTGGGCCGTGTCGATAAGGGCGTCACGTATGAAATCGATATTGTTCAAGAGTTGGGGATTACACTCCCTAAGCTCCAATAACAAGTGAATTCCTAGTCCATTCAATCACCTGCCCTCCTAGTTTTGGATTGCCGCCTAGGCAGCAATCACCAATTCTAATTGCATACTCCTATGTAATCAATACCTGTGACAGTGAAACCGCAAATTGCCCCCTCCTTTTTTTGTCAAGAAACTGTTGGCCAGGCATGGGACATGGCGTTTTCTGGTGTTTCCGCCGGGAGATGTTTCACGCCCAAAAAGGTCTTTCCTGCGCTCATCCGCTTCTTGAGTCGAGAGTTGCTGAACTTAAGGATTTAGCCTGATAGTATGAATTTATGGAGTTGGATGGGAGGAATTTGTGCCGTGGCCAGTAGCCTCTCCGGCGAAATCGAAAAAAACGGGAACGATGGGCGTCTAATCTTGGTGGTGGAAGACGATGTTCCCACCCTGTGCTTGGAAAGGTTTCTGCTGGAAGCAGAAGGTTTTGCTGTCAGGGAAGCCAAGAGCGGAGACGAGGCTCTTCACCTATTGGGAGAAGAGCCTGCTGCTCTGGTGCTGCTGGATGTTGGATTGCCTGGAATAGATGGATTCACCACTTGCAGACGAATCAGTAATTTCTCGAATGTTCCGGTCATCATGGTTACCGCTGAGGACAACGACGATGACAAGGTATACGGCCTTGGAATGGGGGCCGATGACTATGTGACCAAGCCTTTTTCAACTACCGTACTCGCCGCGAGAGTTAAAGCTGTGCTGCGGCGCTATGATTTGGGTCCCACCGGGTCCTCGCCTGTTAAACAAATTGGGCTTTCGCTTGAAACTGGGTTTGCTCTCGAAACACAGGTGCCTGAAACAACAGCTCCGTTGGCCGAAAATCAGCCGCTGACACAGGAAAGTCCTGCCGTCCCCGAGAAAGGCCCTCAAAGGGGCGGTGTTCCCGAAGACAGTCATTCGGCGGTCCAAGCCATGACACCAGGTGAAAGCGTGGCCTTCGACCACATGCATGACGGTTCGCTTGGCAACTCTCCTGATCCTACCGTAAGCCAAGAGACCTCAGCCTCGGTGGAATCAGCCTCGGTGGAATCAGCCTCGGTGGAATATGCCTCAGCCTCGCTGGAATCAGCCACGGTGGAATACGAAGGAACAGTGCGGTTACTGGTGGAAAGTTCCGGGTCGGTCAAGAAGATGATCCGCTTCGTGGATGAGCTTCGGCAGCATCCCTTATTTCGCCTAATGCGGCTTAACGCCAACCCAAGCAAAGAAGGCATGGAAATCTTGCTTCGCATGAGGGAGCCGGTCCAGCTCAAAGGCATCTTGTTGCAGTTGGAGAATGTTAGTGCCGTCGAGGAAGTTGATGGGGTTTCGGACTTATTAAACGAATCCACGCCTGGCGAATCTCAGTCTGGGCCAGAGGACCACGAGCCGAGAAAATAAAGTTCAGACGGACCGGCGGTGCGAGTGCTCCTAGGTGATTAAGCGAGTAACCCACAATCAAGAACTCTTCGGTGTCGCCGTGAACGAAGTCTAGTGATTCGGCCCAACGATTCAGCCTAGCAATTCATCCTGACATCTCAGCCTAGTTTTAAGGAATTCGCTTAACCATGCGCGAAACCACGGATGAAGATATCGACCAGTTAAGGACCGGGATTGGAGGCTTCCCAGAGGAAAACGGCTCAGAGATGGGCCCAACCCGAGGCCGGAGCTTTTCGTTGGACCAAATGTTGGTTGATTCGGGCATCCTCGCATCGGGACAGGTGGCAAAAGCACAGGCAACAGCCCGGACTGAAAAGAAACCCCTAGGCCGCATCCTGGTCAGGGACGGGATGGTGTTGCCCCGTGACCTTGCCACCCTGACAGCCATAAACCTGGGACTGGCAATGGTTGACCTGCGTAGCGAGACCATCGACCCGCAGGCCGTCGCCAAGGTCCCGGAATATGTGGCCCGGCAGTATACAGTCCTCCCGGTTGCCAAGGTGGACAAACGCCTCACGGCGGCAATGGCCGACCCCACTGATCTACAACTCTTTCAAGACTTGGCGGCCCGTACCGGTTCCATCATTGAGCCGGTAGTCACCACGGAAGAGGACATCCTAGAGCACATCGACCGGGAATACCGCCTGACCGCCCAACCTATGTTTAGCGATGGTTCTGAAGGCGAATCCTCAGATAGCTCTGCGCAGCGGGAAAGGGTAACCGCCAAGCACCTGAGGGATGCGCTACCGGCCCAGGTAATCGAACTTTTGCTGAGCCAAGCGTTACAAGACCGTGCGTCGGACATACATATCGAGCCTGCGGAAAACCGATTGCGTATCCGGTTCCGGATAGACGGGATTTTGCACGAGGTCATGAACCTGCCGGCCGAGATGCACCCGACCATAATTTCCCGTCTCAAGATTATGAGCGGATTGAACATCGCCGAGCGCCGTCGGCCACAGGACGGGCAGCTGAACTTCGAGGGGGCCGACCGGGATGGCGGTGTCCGGAAGATCGACGTTCGTCTGGCCATAAGCGGTACCGTGGCCGGAGAGATGGCTGTTTTGCGGTTGCTGGACAAGGACAAATTCAAGCTGCTTGGTCTGGAGCAGTTGGGCTTCATCCAAGAAACCCAAGCGCAATATAGTCGGTTGCTGCGCCTCCACCACGGAATGGTCATAGTATGCGGCCCCACCGGCTCCGGGAAGAGCACTACACTATACGCCTCCATACTCCAGATGAACCGGATACAGAACAAGATCATATCCATCGAAGACCCCGTGGAATACCGCATCGCCGACGTAAACCAGATGCAAGTACACGCCGAAGCCGGAATCACCTTTGCGTCTCAGCTCAGAAGCATTTTGAGGCTGGACCCCGATGTGATCCTGGTGGGCGAAATCAGGGATCAAGAGACCGCTGTGATAGCCACACAAGCGGCATTGACCGGTCATCTGGTACTGACCACCCTACCCGCCAACGATACCGTTTCGGGGCTCATACGGCTCCGAGACTTGGGTGTGCCGCCCTATTTGATCGCTTCGTCGGTGGCGGGCATTGTGGCCCAGCGGATGGTGCGGGTAATTTGCGGCACATGCCGGGTTCTGGCGCCATTGCCTTTGAGGGCTCAACAGGCCTATACCTCGGAACTGGGCGAAGAGAGGGAGCGTTTTTTCCAGGGCACTGGTTGTAACGCTTGTACCGACGGCTACTTGGGCCGCACCGGAGTTTTTGAGGTGATGATGATGACCGTTGCTCTCCGCCAACTCTTTTTGGAGGATTCGCCCCGTTATCAACTGGGTGAACAAGCTGCAAGAGATGGGATGATCCCCCTGCGCCGGGATGGGATGCTCAAGGTAAAGTCGGGTACCACCACCGTGTTAGAAGTTGAAAGGGCGTTGTTTACTCTTGAGTAAGGGAAGTCTTGCACTTCAGCCCTAAACTCAAGCCAACGTGAAATCCACATGGATTTCTACGTGCACTCTGCGGGTTTCACCTTGGTATTACTGTGATTGGCTCATGCAATTTAACTTTGTAGCATACACATTGGAGCGCGGCCTGATTCGAGGCAAGCTGGAGGCTGAAAACGAGCTGGAAGCCAGCCTGCTAATTGCCAATCAGGGATACAAGCCCCTGGAAATCGAACCCGCCCGGAACCTTCCTGCCCTAGAAGAACTCTTCCCCTCCATCTTCGCTGTGAAAACAGGCCAGTTGGTGCGGTTTTCCCGGCAGTTGGCCACCATGGTCCAAGGTGGCAGCAGCTTGCAACGCGCCTTGGAAATGCTTCAAGCCGAAAGCAGCAGCAAGGCCCTGCGCCGCATTTTAAGCAATGTGGCCCAGTCTGTGGACCAAGGGGACAGTTTGTCGTCCGCTCTTGGCCAGCATCCGTCGGTGTTCAATACCAGGTACGTTAGCGTGGTGCAGGTGGGCGAGCACACCGGCAGTCTGGCAAGCTCGTTGGAGCAGCTGGCCGATGCGCTGGAGAGAGAGAGCACGAGACGATCCAAAAATTCAAGCGCACCATGATGATGCCGTCGTTCACCATGTCGGCCTCAATGGGAATGTTGATTCTGATGATGACGGTGATGTTGCCGCCTTTGTTGGAGGCATTCCAGAGCCGGGGCGCCGATGTGCCGTTGATTACCCGGATTGCCATCCTCATGGTGGACGCACTGCATGGCAACATGCTGATAATCGGTGGCGTAATTCTGTTCACCGGCGTTGATTATTACGTGTTGAGGCGGATACAGACCGCTCACGAGTGGCTCCACGGAGCTCAGGTCAAATTGCCTATTATGGGTTCATTGATCGTCGCCAAGGAGTTGGCCCAGTTTTCGCGCACCAATGCCATGCTCTTGCAAGCCGGTGTTCCTCTGGCCCGAGCGCTCCCGCTGGGTATTGCAGGATGCAAAAATTTGGTGGTACGGAAGGCTATGGTTGCCGGGGAAGACAGTCTCCTCGCTGGTCACGGGTTTGCCGAAGCCTTGGCCCGCCATCCCGTTTTACCCCGGTTGTGGGTGGAAATGGTAATGATCGGAGAAGAAAACAACGTTATTGACCAGACTCTGGGCAGCCTGGCCGAAACCTACGAGAAGGAGGTTGACAATCGTCTCGGCGCAATCCTGGCGCTGGCCGAGCCGATGTCAACCTTTGCTGTTGGAGGAGTGGTTTTGTTCATGGCCTTATCCATGTTCCTGCCGATCTATTCCGGTCTGGAAGTGGTGAAGTAGCCCGTGTCATCGAGAGAATCCATGGCTCAAAAAGCCACCCAAGTTTACTATCGATTATCCGGTATCAAGGCCTGGGTGGCGTTGGCCGGATTATTCTCCATAGCTTTGTTCGGTTACTACTTGTTCCAGGGAGTCAGATACTGGCAGGCTTCGAGTGAAGTTTCCGAAATCCGAGAAGACATACGCAGCCTGGAAAGAAAAATTAACAGCCGTCCCCAAATCGACGAAGCCCAACCGAGTAGCTCGTTGGGGCTGGAGCGTCAATTATCCGATCTGGAAGACCTGGAAAGCCTATTCAACTATCCGGGGACCGATGACCTATTGGCAATAGTTTCACGCCTTGCCGCAGAGTCAGGTCTAAAACTTAGTTCAATGCGCGCCGAAACCTCCAGAGAGGAAGTCTTGGTGATATTGGGCAATGGGGATCAATTGGCGACCGACTTTTCTAAATCTTCGGGTTTTTCCAAAGCCCACGAGGAGGAAACCGGCAGCGACGTCCCAAAAGGCGAAACCGCGGATGTCCTGGCTTACCACGTGCGACCGGTGACCATAGCGATGGAAGGACCGTCGGCTAACTTGGCCCAATTCCTAATTTCGCTACAACAACGCGTTCCCGTCGTCTCCGCTCCCAGCATCCGAATCTCAGAATTGGACCAAGTTCCTACATCGAAAATCCAGCTTCTCTTCTACCTTTCGACTCATGAAATCCCCGAAGAGGAAAACGCAAGCGTAAGTTCGGGGGACGGTGGCTCCGGGTGAAGTAAGCAGAACCATGAGGATATAGCGATACACCTAACTTGCTCGGTTCCGGGCTGATTCTCAAGCCCGCTCCGGATTTTCGAATTGTTGATGCGTTGGTATTGGTTTCCGGGTGTATGGCGCCCATATTAACAGCCTTGACGGGGCGGCCATCGGCAATCTACCTAACGTCTTGGCAGACATCGGCTTTGATTACACCCATCCTCCGAGTTATTTCTGACGTATCAAAAATCTTGAAATCCGGTGGTGCTAGTGGCCAAGTTCTCAAGCAACGCTATTCAAGGGTTTGCCCAGTCCATATCCAGCATAGGGCAGTGGCTTGCCGTTGACACAGCTAGTATCGTCGGGCCGGTGGCCTATGCGTTTACCGGCATCGGGCTGAGGGCGGGTCTTGCGCTGCTTAGCGTCGTGCGGTCCGGTGCCAATGCCATTAGGCGTGTCGTCGGTTTGTGCTCAGGTTCAATTTACAGACTGAGCCTGAATTTGAAGCCGATCATCCTAACTCTTACCGAAGATTCAGGATTGGTCAGAGTAGTAGCGTTCAGAGGCGACACCGTGATTGCTTGGAGTTGCGCTAATCTGGAACGTGCGACGGCTTCGGCTGGCCTATATTCCCGTGCACCGGAAGAAGGAACTTTCAAATCTGTTGAACCGGGGGAGTCGGACTCCCCCGGTCCGATCGACCGAGAGTCAGCTCCTGAAGAATTAGTTGATGATTTAGGTCAAGTATCACCTCAAATATCCACCGAAGAGATAAAACACGTAGAACCAACCGGATTCGCACGGTTGATGGCTGAGATGCCCACCAGAAGAGTGCGGTTGGTCACCGGCCTTCCCATATACGCTGCGCTGATTCGCCATTTTCCGTTACCCGATAAAGTGCGTAAACGTTATTTGGAGCGGATGATTGTCGCCGAAGTGTTGGATGGCATTCCATTCGAAGAAGATGAGGTGGATATTTCATGGCGTCTACGCCGGGACACCGGCTCCCATGAAGCGTTGGCCATAGCCGTACCCAAAGCCAGCATCAACTCTCAAGTCAAGTTGGCCGGAGAAACGGGGCTAAAGCCCAAAGCAGCTTATGCGCAAGCCACCGCTCTGACGCTAATGGCCGACGCCGATGATGCCATCGTGGTTCACTTGGAACCGGATCATCTGGCCGTGGTTCTAGTACGGGAAGGCTTGCCCTTGGTGGTGCACCAGCAACCATTTCCTGCGTCGGTCCCAGAAGCTGACTCCCGGACGGACCCCTCGGCGGTTTCTGGTTTAGACGCTCGGTGTAATGCTTTGTCCGGGGCTCTGGACCAAGTGTTGGGATATTACTTGAGTTTGGGCCCCCAAGAACAATGCGACGACCTTCCGGTTGTGCTGGTAGGACAGCAGGCGGGGCTTGAAGAGTTGCTGGAGGCCTTGCCACGGGTTTTGGGCCGACAAGTAAGAATTGCCCAGCCAGCGGTTAAATTCCCCACCGAGTTTCCGTGGGGAGAATATGTCGTTAACATTGGATTGCTCCTGGCCGACAATCTCCGAGGAGATTCCTGGGGTAAAAGCTCCAAGCAAGCTGGGGCTGCGGTGAACGTCTTGCCACAGCACCACAGTCCAACCCAAACTCCTTTGGTGCCTGTGATCGGATTCGCTGCTCTAGTGTCCCTTGTTGTCTTGGCATTTTCGGTTGGGGGAGCGGTGCAGGAGCGACAAGTGGAAGCCCATCTGTTGTCGTTGGCCAGGGAGATTCGGTTGGACCAAGAACGCGAGCAGCGCCTATTTGCCAACATTGAAGGCGGCCTCGCATCCCGGTTGGCCGAAGCACGGGGACGGGAATTGGCCCTAACATCGGGCCTGGGCGAACTAAAGCTCAGAATCGATACCTTGGTGTCTCGTCTCAACACAATCACGAGGGCAGCTCTGCCCCCCGGAGTTCAACTGACCAGCATGGTGCCCGAAAGGGCCGGTATAGCGCTGGCGGGCAACGCAGGCACCTACGAAGCGATCCTCCAATATGCCTCAAACCTCAGGCAATCCGGCTTGTTCCAGAACGTGACCGTGCTGCAAGCAGCGGGTTCTGGCCGGGAAAACCTCGGCTTTACCGTCATGGCGTCGATCCCCGAACCTCTAGAGGACGGGTCGGGAAGAGTTTTAGCCAACCCCTAACCCGTCCATCTGCGGGTCAACCTTCCAACCTACATGAGGTCTAACGCGACCAGCAACCCACGCCCCTGCTTTCTCCAAAGCACCCGATTTCCCCTTCAATGGGCTTTGCACCAAAAGTCACCCGCAATTTGCCATCCTGAGGCAAGCCCGTTCAATGCCATCATCTTGTTTTACGTTTCTATGCCCATATCCGGTCTATGCCCTTATCCTGGCTTGAGACCAGGCGAGACCGAACCTCGCACCAGAGCAGGCTCCAGGCCGAAATCCAATCGCCAGGGCAATTTCAAAACGTGACCGACGTCACGCTTTTGCCTGGAGGCACGTCACAGATAACTGATCTTTCGGGACCTAGAATGTATCTAGTGACTTAAGGGATTGGCACTCAACACCAAGAATCACACGGTAGTGCCAGCATGAAGGAGGCCAAGGAAATGAGAGGCTTCATTAGCAAGCGGATAAGCGGACAGGTTAGAAATCAGAAAGGGTTCACCTTGGTTGAGATGCTGGTGGTTATCGGCATAATTGTGGCCCTTGCCGCTGTGATTGTTCCCTTGGTGATCCAGTTCTCGGGCGATGGAGCTGAGGCGGCGGAGAATGCCGAATGGGACGCCGTTCAGACCTCTCTTGATACCATGATGGCGGACAAAGAAATGACTGCTGTGAGCCCTCAAAGCACCAGTACCCCCATCTCTGACGGCCTTGACTGGGATGCGGGCTCCGGCACACAAACTTTGGCGGAATACATTCGGGACGCTAACACAAACTTCTGTTACCAGTGGGCGTCCTCCGGCAGGCTGACGGCTCAGTATAAACTGAATTCTGACAACTCTTGCTCTGCTACCCAGACCAATCCTTAAAAAATTAGTGGGCGACGCTTAAGCAACGGAGCCCAATACGCACCCCCTCTTCACAGATTTGGACCGTCCCGGCGAGGTTTCCTGCGCCAAGCCGGGCGGTCATGAATCAAACCTTAAAAAATTAGTGGGCGACGGTTAAGCAACGGAGCCCAATTACGCATCCCCCCTCTTCACAGATTTGGGCCGTCCCGGCGGGGTTTCCTGCGCCAAGCCGGGCGGTCATGAATCAAACCTTAAAAAATTAGTGGGCGACGCTTAAGCAACGGAGCCCAATTACGCACCCCCTCTTCACAGATTTGGGCCGTCCCGGCGAGGTTCCTGCGCCAAGCCGGGCGGTTCTTTTCAATTTAGAGGTACATGCACACCTGCCTCGATAGTCGTAGAGCGAACGGGTAACACAGAGAAAGTTTGAAAACAAATATGGACCCAAGAGACTAGGACGGAAACCCAACGGAGACTCCACGGAAAGTCCACGGAAAGTCCACGGAAAGTCCACGGAAAGTCCACGGAAAGTCCACGGAAAGTCCAATGGCGGGCATGCGGTGACAAGGTACTCATCTCCGCTCATGGGATAACAACCAAACACTTTGAATGAACCATTCGAATGAACCATGTACCAAGAACCGATGCCGGGTTGAGGCACCTGCCAATGCTTAGTCTGCCAATCCTTAGATCAAACCTGATAACGATGATAACGCGGCGAATGACCGTATTCCGGAACCTATTCGCGGAATCCCAAGGCACGGCTTTGCTTGAAGCGATAATCGGGCTCACTATTTTTGCGGCGCTGGGGACGGCTTTGTTGATGGGAGTGCGGTCTGCCCACATCTCGGGCGACCTAGTTGAGATAAACTCAATAGCCGAGAACCTGGCCCGCAATCAGATGGAATACGCCTTTGGCCAGGCTTACTTGAGCCCCCCGGCAACCTACGTGTCCATTGCTAACGCCGTCGATGTCAGCTACATCGTGGAACCCGGCTTTAGCGTCACAGCTCAAGCTATTGCCTTCACTGCGGGGGATGCCAGCATTGTGAACGACACAAACATTGAGCAAGTGGTGGTAACCGTTAGCGAGGGATCTCAGAGCATTCTGGTAGTGAAGAGTTTGCGGGCAAATGAGTAGCCGATTTCGCGACACGTGGGGAATCATGATGTGCGCGGTGCGTGTGGAGCGTATTAGCCTGATCAAAAAGGCACGACGGACAGTCTCAGGGCGTTCCGGGTTCACTCTGATAGAGATGGTCGTCGCCCTCGGCCTTATCACCGTAGCAACGGGAATCGTGGGCTCGGCGCTATTTCGGGTCACTTCCGTCCAAAGGTTCTGGACCGATGACATGGTGGCGACCAAGAGCCTGCGCCACGTTGGTAGTTGGTTTTCCGGTGATGCCTTGAACGCTGAAGATGTGGTGGATTCTGGCGGAGCTCTGCGCCTCACGTGCAACCCTGGTGCGCCGGAAAGAGAAGTGAGCTTGAAATGGACCGGCACCGATGGCTCGGCTCACTTGGCACACTATAAGGTGGTCCAAGATACCCTGGTAAGAACCGTCGACGGCGCGTCAATAATATTGACCGACGAATTGGTCGCCAACTCGGTGTCATTCACCCTTTGCGGCGCGTTTCTTACTTTGTCAGCAGAAGTAAAGGCAGACCGGAACACGACCGAAATCCTGAACCTTCGAACCAAGATCAGGAAGTTGCAGCCGGGTGCTTAGGGCCAGGAGCGTAGCTTGATAAAGCGTCTGCTATCTCAAGAGCGCGGCGGCATTGCGATTCTGATGGTGCTCTCATTCATGTTAAAGGGGACACCGGTAATTAGCTCTGCTTTGAATTTGGCGGATACTTTTTCACGGGATTCCAAAGTCAAGACCAACATTCTGAAGCGTCATTACTGTGGCCTTGGCGCTGCCGAATATGTCCGTTACCTGACTCTAGACCCGGCGCGTTGGAGCACATGGTGGGCTAATAACCAAGACCCGAGCCTTCCTGCGGGAACGGCCGCTGAAGAAACCATCACCATATGTGACCAAGCGGTGACTTTGCGGGCGACCCATCCTCCCCCCTCCGACGATATTCTGTCCCAACCGCCCGTTGCTGCAGGCTTGATCCCCAACGTGTCGGCCTACAACAACAGGAAGCTACGCAGCCTGAAGACTGTGGATATTCCCTTACCAGCTCCGGTGGCTGCTCCGGTTCAGCTGTTGACCTACACGATAACCGTCCAGAATTTTGATGACGATCCGATCAACCAGATAACAAAAATTCATGACCGTCTTCCCCCGGGATTTTGCTATCAAGCCAACTCCTCCAGTGCCCAAATCACCTCCGGCGGCGCAACGAACCCTATTTCCGTCGCTGACCCCTCGGTCGACCACTTGGGCGGTCCCACTCAATGCCCTGGACGCTTCGATGACCCAGGAGTTGCAATGGAATATGCCGAATACCTCATTGGCGTCGGGCGAGATGATTACCCTGAGCTTCCAAGCCACGGCCAGCCCTGCCAACGGCACCCATTGCAACGAAGCCTGGGCCGATCCAGGAGGCTTGAATACCCGCAGCGGGAAGTCCGCAGTAGTTCAGGTTGGGCCCGACAGCGGGGTCTGTGCTGGAACGGCTATTAAACTGTCCAAGACTGTAGTTTCCGCCTCTGGCCTTGTTCTCGGGCAGCCTGCCGACCCACTGATCCAGAAATTTACTTTCAACGTTGGGTATGCCATTGCGATTGAAAACATAGGAACGAACCCCGTTGAGGTCGGGCGTATACGCGACCTGTTGCCCTCGGGTTTTTCTTACAACCTGGGCACCGCCAACGGAGAAATCGGCTTTAACCCCTACGAACATCTGGAGCACCAAGAAGATCGATGGAGGCTGACTTGGGATTTGGAGCCCGAACTCGTGATTGCTTCCGGCGCTACCAAAACCGTCTCGTTTAATACGACGGCTACAGTCCAGCCCGGGGACTACTGGAATGATGCTCTGGTGACTATTGGGGATGACGACGACTACGACGTACCGATATATAGCTGGCCCACCGCCGTGGTAACGGTTAGGGAGGCTTTTGACGTTCAAGTCACCGGTCCGGGCGGGGATCCGAAGTTTATTTCGATACAGGTAATCGTGAGCACGGACTCAGGGGTCATAGCTCGGTGGGATATCACATGAACGAACAATGGCCTGGCGTTGCTTGAACCCGTCCGGTGGCGCTGTTGAGACGGTTGGTTTCTATGTGGTAGCGGCTTATACGTCGTTCCGGCGGAGGCCGGAACCCAGAGCGCGTCTGAACTAAGAAAGTTCCTGGACACCAGCCTGCGCCGGTGTGACGGTAGGAATGCTGAAAAGCGGATCGCGTGTTTGCTACTTGGACGTCGTTCCGGCGGAGGCCGGGAGAGCGCGTCTGAACTAAGAGAGTTCCTGGACACCGGCGCAGGCCGGTGTGACGGTAGGAATGCTGAAAAGCGGATCGCGTGTTTGCTACTTGGACGTCGTTCCGTTGGATGCTGGGACCCAGGGGCGCGTCTGAACTAAGAGAGTTCCTGGACACCGGTCTGCGCCGGTGGGACGGTAGGAATGCTGCAAAGCGGATCGTGTGTCTTCTACTTACGTGTCGTCCCGGCGGAGGCCAGAACCCAGAGTGCTTCTGAACCAAGAAATTTCTTAAGCACGGGCCTGACGACTAACGATTCCTATAGATGATCGTAGTACAGGACAATCGTAGTTAACCGCCTTTAAGCGTAACTTACCGTCTCACTCGCAAAATATCTGGTGACCGGAGCCGTTCAGACTGTTACCATTAGCGCAGAGGCACCGCTAGAGGATTACCTGTTTAGCGGGTTACTCGTTGTCGTTCCACTCCGTGTCAATGGCCTCTTCATCCAAGACGTTCTCTTCGTCGTCATCTTCGTCCAGGTCATCACCCCTGATGTGGCTGACCAGGCTTTGACCCATTGACCTTACCCCGAAGTTAGTATCATTGGCTAGTAGAGTCCAGCCATAGAGCCAGCAAACTCTTTGGGCGTTTTACCCTTCAGGGAACTGTGGGGCCTGACCTCGTTGTAGTCCTGCCGCCAGTTCTCTATGATCTCCCTGGCATGCCTTACACTCATGAACCAGTTGATGTTCAAGCATTCGTCGCGTAGTCGGCCGTTGAAGCTCTCAGCAAAGGCGTTCTCTACCGGCTTGCCAGGACGTATAAAGCTTAACTTGATGCCCCTCCGATAGGCCCACTCATCCATGGCCTTGCTTGCGAACTCCGGGCCGTTGTCCACAGTGATCACCTCAGGTAGTCCCCGTGTCTCTTCCAGTCTCTCCAGGACTCCCACCACTCTGGCGCCTCCCAGAGAGGTATCTACCTCGATGGCTGGGCACTCCCGTGAATAGTCGTCCACTATGGCCAATGCCCGGAAGCGCCGACCGGTCACAGTGCTATCAGAGACAAAGTCCATGGACCACCTCTGATTAGGACGTACAGGAGATGGAATGGTCTCCCGGACCCCTGCCGCCCCTTTGCGCCTCCTCTTCTTCCTGAGCGCAAGCCCCTCTTCACTGTAGATGCGCTCTGTACGCTTGTGATTGATCACCAGGCCTTCTCTCTTCAGCATGATGTGCAACCTGGGACTGCCAAAGCGCTTCCTCTCCCATGCCAGCTCACGCATTCTGCGACGCAGGACAGCATCATCACCCTGCTTCGACTTGTACCGATAGACCGAGGGTGAGATACCAGTAAGCAGACAGGCCCTCCTCTCACTCAGCCCAAGACTCTCTATGGCATATGCCGCTGCCATCTTCCTCACCTTGGGCTTCAGAAGTTTTTTGCCAGCAACTCCTTCAGAGACCAGTTGTCCAACGCCTGCTGGGCCACAATCTGCTTCAGGCGCCGGTTCTCTTCCTCAACGGACCTTAGCCTCTTCAACTCGTTCAACGTCAGCCCGGCGTACTTGGCTTTCCACTTGTAGAAGGTGCCTTCGCTCATGCCGTGCCTGCGGCACAGCTCCCCTGTCTTGGCCCCTGCCTCTGCCTCGTTCAGGACCCCTATGATCTGCTCCTCTGTGTACCTCTTCCGTGCCATGAGCCCTCCTTACTATGTCCTATTTTACCCGGAGGACTCTCTTTGCCACTGTTTCTGTTCTCGGGGGTAAGGTCACCATGTATACCCGGTGCTCTTCTTTGGTTCTGCTGGGGAAAACGCACACGTTTTGCAGGCTACGATGCCGACGAGTTTCACGAATGATTACTGATATTCCTTGTTGCTTGACGCTAACGATTGCAGCATCGTATTCGTTGCCGCCATTCAAAAGACGAACCAATCTCTGTCCCAGTTTGGGTTCTACCTGGCCCAAGTAGTCGCCGTCCCTGGAGTACACATTGAGGCTGCTGTTTTCAACGACCAGGTTTACAGGGTCGCTGGGGGCCACGCGAGCGACGGTATCCTGTGATGCGGTCTTTCGCAGTACAGTGGTGCCGGATTTCCCGCTTTCCTCGATAAACATTTGAGGAGCGCCGCTGGTCTTTCGGCCCTGCTTAGTCGCAACCGGGCTACTGCCTAGACTGTCCAGGCGGGCGAGGTTCTTTTTGGCGATGTTGTTATATGGAGCAACGCGGGCAACATTGATTCCCTCGTAAAAACCCCTCGTCCTCCGGGGGCAATGGGAGGATAATGTGGGGAAAGGGCGTTGGGGCAGCGCCTGGCCGAGGGAGGGGAGGATGTTCCGAATACGAGACCCGCAAGAGAGCCTCTGGCAGTCCCAGTTCCTGGTGACGCCGAAGAAGGCTAAGCGTCTGGAGAGAAGTTGGGCCGAGGTTTTCCGAAACGAGGCGCTCCCCCTGATTGACGAGGAGCGCTTTGCTCCCATGTACTGCGTGGACAACGGCCGTCCCAACCGGGCGGTGCAGACCGTCCTCGGGGTCCACCTCCTCAAAGAGATGTTCAACCTCACCGACGATGAAGCTCTGGAACAACTAGAGTTCAACCTGCTCTGGCACCACGCCCTGCGGCTGGACATCGAGGAGACCCACCTGCCCCAGAAGACCCTCCACAACTTCCGAGTTCGCCTGATGCAGCACGACGGTGGCCGGCTGGCTTTCCAGGAGACCACGGACCGGATCATCCAGGCGCTGGGCATACGCACCGGAAAGCAACGGCTGGACTCCACCCACATCATGAGCAACATCGCCACACTCACCCGGCTGGGCCTGTTCTGTGAGACGATGCGGTTGTTCCTGCGGGCCTTGCGCTGGGAGCACCCAGAGCTTCGCCCTGGGGTTCCGGAGGGCCTCCTAGGGCGCTATTTGAAGGAAGAAGACGAGGCGACCCACTACGAGGACGCCCGCACGGGGGAGGGTCGGCGACGCCTTTCGGTCTGTGCCCGGGACCTCTACCGGCTGGTGGACCGGTTCCATGGCACGACTGCTGCCCAGCTGGAGGAGTACCGGCTGCTGGAGCGGCTGCTGCGGGAGCAGTGCCATGTGGGCAAACACCGGGACGGGCGCCCCAGGGACGATGACGACGATGCTGGGGAATGCAAGGTGCCCGTGGCCTTGAAGGACCCGAAGCAGGTGTCCGCCGACTCGCTGCAATCGCCCCACGACCCGGATGTGACCTACAGCGGCCACAAGGGGAAGGGGTACGAGGTGCAGGTGGCGGAGACCTGCCACGAGGAGAACGCCACCCAGCTCATCACCCACGTGGAGGTGACCCCCTCGAGTGGGAGCGACACCGACGTGAGCGTGCCGGTCGTTGACGGGCTCGCGGAGCGGAAGGTCCGACCGGACGAGCTCTTCGCCGACACGGCGTATGGGTCGGGCCGCAATGCCTTCGAAGCCTCGCGCCGGGGAACGGAACTGGTGAGCCCGGTGGCGGGGTCGGCGCCGGGGAACTCGCACGAAGGAGAGGGTGACGGACCACCGCCGCTCACCGCCGCGGACTTTCAGATCGACGTCACAGGGGAGCAGGCCACGGTGTGCCCCGCCGGCCACCCGTCCATCGAGGAGCACGAGTTGGAGGATGCGCCGGAGCGGGTAGAGGTCCACTTTGCCAGGACAACATGCGAGCCCTGCCCCTTGCGGTCCCGTTGCCCAGTGAAGCTGGACCGGCGTGCGGGGGCCTACGTCCTCAAGGCGGACCTGGTGAAGGTGAACATCGAGCGGCGCCGGAGGGCCGAGGCCACCGAGGAGTGGCGCAAGCGGTATGCCATAAGGGCCGGGATCGAGGGAACGAACTCCGAGCTGAAGCGCGCCCACGGGCTTGGGCGCTTGCGGGTGCGAGGGGGCCGTCGGGTGCGGCTTGCCGTCTACCTGAAGGCGTTGGCGTGCAACTTCAAGCGGATGGTCCATGCACGCCTGGTGGAGATGGAGAACACGGCTCAGCGGGCGGTCGGGACGGTACCTGCGGTCACGGCCGCATGAGGGCGCCGCTCCACAGCTTCCACCGGGTGCCCTGAGCCACGGAAGGGGTACCGCAACGGGATCACGCTTGTCCTGAGCGCGGCAGATGGTGCGGTGAGGCCAGCAGCCGGCATCCCGTGGCCTCCTCCCTTCCAGGCCCCTTCGCACGCCAGGGTTCATCTCAAACAGGCCTTTTTGCGAGGGAATCAAGGTTGCACGGCACGTCCTTGGCCTCCACGTATCGTCCCAGTTCCATATACGCTTTGCCCAACCGATTCATCGCTTCCACATCGTCGGCAAAGAGTTCCGGAATTGCTCGATTTACTTCGCTGGCGCGCTCCCATTCGCCCTTTAGGGCAAGGGCAATGGCATCCCGGCTCAAGTCCCGTTTTAGCCTGGCGCTATTTGGCGTTTGTGTTAGTTCCTTATCCATCCCATCTCCCGGTTCATCCCATCTTGATTTTCAAACAATTTAGAACTGCGAACCCCAACATCCTGTCAATCTAGCTCGAAATTCGCAAATATTTATTCTCTTTTTGATCTAGACGATGGCGCTACCCTGGCCGAAAGCGCCTGCAGAACCGTCGGGCGCTGACCGGCATCTTGTTCGTCCTGAAGAGTGGCATTCCCTGGGAGATGTTGCCCCAGGAGATGGGGTGTGGCTCGGGGATGACCTGCTGGCGTCGTCTTCGAGACTGGCAGGAAGTTGGAGTTGGCAAAACCTTCATGAAATGTTTCTGGCCAAACTGCGAGAAGCCGACCAGATTGACTGGTCTCGAGCCGTGGTGGATAGCGCCTCCATCCGGGCGGTTGGCGGAGGGGGGAAAACTGGGCCCAATCCCACTGACCGGCGCAAGCCGGGGAGCAAGCACCACTTGATCACCGACGCCCAAGGGATCCCTCTGGCCGCCATCTTGACGGGCGCTAACCGTCATGATGTAACTCAGTTGCTACCCTTGGTGAAAGCCATTCCGTCCATTCGGGGCCAGGTAGGACGTCCACGCCGGAGACCAGACTAAGTTCAGGGAGACCGAGCTTATGACCCCACCGGCAGGCGTTGTGATCGCTGGGGATCGAGCCGGTCCTGGCCAAACGCCTTACCCAGCACGGGAGTGGCCTGGGCATCCATCGGTGGGTAGTGGAGCGAACCCTGGCATGGCTGCACCAGTTCCGACGGCTGCGGGTTCGCTATGAAAGGCGAGCCGAAATTCATGAAGCTTTCCTTTCCTTCGGTTGTTCCCTCATCTATTTGACAAGGTCCAAATCAATTTGTTAGGCGCTCTAAGGCTATCAACGGGCCTGTGGCCCCAGAATAGGGACAACAGGCAAAGGGAACATAGTTAGCCCTCAGAATACGGTGAGTATTGTTAAGTATGTTGAAGCTTGGCTAACTAAATTTTCCGTTAAGGAGGCCTCGGCGTTTCTCCAGGGTTCGGTGCCCTTGCGTGTTTCAAGGATTTGGAGCCTTTTGTTGGAGCCCTTGAGCGAAGCTAGGAAGCGCAGGAGCTAGTCGGCTCGGAGAAGGAGGGATGGGAGAGACATAATGAGGTTTGCCGTGGAAAGGCCGTATTCATATTCCAGGAGAGTCGCCTTTATTACTGGGGCACCGTGGGATATGGCATTGATGAATGAGGTTTCGATAGCCTATGTTCGATAGCCTATGTAGGTAGCTTGAAAGTGATAAGTGGTGAGAACTGAATGGCTCGATTCCGTCCTGGAATGCGGAAATAATGCGGTAGGTGAGAGGGAGGGTTTTGAGGGAAAACCCGGGCCAGAGACTGTCTGGCCCGTGATGAGGTCTGGGCCAGCACGATAGTTTGCCAGGAAATATTACGCGCTGCGAAATTGCTTCCGGATAACTCTCGGATTAACGGTACGGACGCCCCGGCCCCAATGACTACGACTTCTTTCGTCTACTTGGTCCGTAGTCTGTATGGTCCGTAATAATAAAGGTCGTCAAGGATGTCGAAGCCGATGATATATGGCGCCTAAAGTGGCACAGCAGGGCGGATTAAGCAAGGACTATATAACCGCGCGTTGTAAGGCGGGCTAGACTACCTCTTGCATGCTGGCTCGTCCACCCAAAAAACTCTTCCACTTCGTTCATTGCGAATCTCCGGTCCCCACGAACCCCGAACCGGTAGCAAGGAAGCAGCCCAGCATCAGCCCAGCGCCGAACCGAGTGAGGGTACACATGAAACAATTCGGCTACTTGATTCACGGGATCAACCCATTGGTATTCTTTTGTCTATAGTTGTCGATTGCGTTGCGATTGGTAGTAATACTCGGCACCTGCGCCTCCGTGTTAACTTGGTAGCCCCGTTCCCCTTCTGAAGATCCCCTCCAAAATGGGGGCTACAAGTGAAGGGGAAATATGTTGTAGGTCTACAATTTTGTCAGTAGCTAATAGGTCAGGGAAAATGTCAGTTCATGGAAGGACTGACATTGAGTACCAAAGAGGAAAACCGGTTACATATCTTGAACGGGGTATTAGAGCGGCACTGGTCGATGCGGGAGGCGGCCCCGCTGCTTGGAGTAAGTGAACGTCAGGGGTGGAGACTGCTGGTGGCCTATCGTAAGTCCGGAGCCAGGGGACTGGCGCATAAGAACCGGGGCCGGGTCCCTCCCAACGCCACTCCTAAGACCGTCCAGCAACGAGTAGCGGCCTTAGCCCAGGAACGCTACGAGGGCTTCAACCATACCCACCTGACCGAACTATGGCCGAACGAGAGGGACTGATATTATCCCGGCCCACGGTAAGGCGAATTCTGGTGAGGGCCGGATTGACCAGCCCGCGCCATCGCCGGCCACCACAACATCGGATTCGAAGGCAACGGATGCCTCAGGAAGGAATGCTGCACTGGATGGGAGTCACCACCTCTGGCTGGAGGACAGGGGATCTTGGCTGACTTTGCTGCTGGCAGTGGACGACGCTACCGGAACAGCGCCGTATGCCCTGTTCCAAGAACAAGAAGATACTCGGGGCTATTTGTCTCTGCTTCAGGGCATCATCGAAAGCCAAGGTGTACCGATGCGGTGTACACCGATAAGCATGCCGTCTTTCAACCCCGGCGTAATCCATCAGACCTACCCCAGGTTCCCCGGAATGGACCATCAACTCACGGATCATCAACCCAATGGGGCCGTGCCCTGGGAGAACTGGGGATCACCCAGATATTGGCCCACAGCCCCGAGGCCAAAGGAAGGGTTGAACGAGCCAATGGAACCTTCCAAGACCGCTTGGTGGCGGAACTGCGTCTGGCTGGCGCCTGCACCCTGGCTGAGGCGAATCAAGTGTTGACCGAGTTTCTGCCCCGGTTCAACCATCGCTTCGGGGTGCCTGCGGCTCAGCCGGAATCAGCCTACCGGCAAGTGGACCCAGAGTTGGACCCAGAGTTGGACCTGGGTGGTGTGCTGTGCAGTTGCGCCGAGTGGCCAAAGACAACACGGTGCAATACCACGGACGGGCATTACAGCTCTTTCCCAGTATAGAGCGGCCCAGCTATGCCGGAGCTCGGGTGGAGGTGCAAGAACGTCTGGATGGTCGTCTACTGATACGGCATAGGGAGCAGATCCTGACTCCTCAGGAAGCGCCGCCTCTAGCAGCCGAACTACGGGCACAGGTCGTAGCAGGTTCGGTGGTGGTGGCATTTCCAGACCCGGACCCGACGGACTGGAGGCCCCAGGAACGTGTCAGAGCCCCGGTGCTTCCAGGGCCCCTATCTGGCGAAATCATTTGGTATGAGGATCCCGCTAGGAAACAGGTCCACCGGGACCTGGTGGGAGCGGGGATGGAGCAGGCGCGGCGGCAAGGCAAGCGCATCGGTCGGCCCCGGGTGAATGAACGGCCCGAGTTCGAGCATAATTTCGCCAAAGTAGTAGAGCGCATCGGGCCAGGAGGTATCTCAAGACGGCAGGCGGCCCGAGAACTGGGCATCGGCTATGCTACCGTGAAGCGCCTCCTAGATTCCCAGGAAAGGTAGTCAGTCAAGCCATTAACTACGTATTAGCTAAAACCAAATACACCAAAGACTACTGACATTTTCCCTGGACAACAACAGGAAATGGCTTTTCCCCAAAAGTCGTACAGAATTGTCGCTCAGCATGGACCGTGCCGATCAAAGTTATTGTTAGTACTTCCAGTAACATTGCCAGGCCCATTCGGTATACTTAACTAGTTCGGGCCTTGAGGGCTTACGAGAGTGGTCCCCATGTCACTCGGATTCCCTTGGCTTCATCCTCCCGCAACGCAGCTTACCGCTAAACTTTGTGCATCCCTCTTTCGGTTTCTCTGCTTTTAGATCAAGGGGCGCGTAGCCAAAATTGATGCAACTAAAATTGATACAGACGTTCTCCAAGAGCGCAATAAATACCTGACTGCGGCATTTTTACAGGATTACTCCTTCAATACAATAACGAAAACATAACGAACTGGTAGAAGGCATAACGAAACCATAACGATAATTAGCATCGCCGCATTCTTAATAAATTATTGAGCCTAGGCTACGATTATTGGGCCTCGGCGACCGACCTGAGGATAGCGTCTTGTCAGCCGGTTTTAGCGCTTTCGCTTTGGGAACCATGCGGGTGGATTGTTCGGCAACCGACTCAGGCTGATGTCTGGGTATACACCCTCAAATAGAAGCAGCCTAGAGACTGCGCAAGGCAGTTCAGAAATTAAAGAGGCCCGGATACTATTCCGGGCCTCTTTAATTTCATGGCATTCCTGGACGGCAACTTATTTCGCCGATGCTGCTATTTCACAACTGCTGCCGGAGCCTACAGGTGGAATTCGCAACAGAATGTTCGACAAATCCATGGTCATTAACTTGGTCATCTCCAGAGAGTCCCGGAAAACGCGCACCTTGCGGATTCACCGGCACATGTTTAATCTCCGGACAGGAGTAGATGCTTATGGCTGCCGTCTTGGCAGTCGTTTTTCTGCCCAGTAGGGGGTCTGCAGTTGGACATACCGTGCCCCAAACAATTTAGGAGATGCCATTTGTTGGTAGAAATGGGGACCTGCTTGTGGATGTGTCGGGAAACATCGTGTATAGCTCCCGAGGCACCACAGGCAGCATAACTCGGTTCAACCCGGCCGATCTCAGTTTTAAGAGGTGGGACATTGGGGCTATTCCCGGCAACGGGGGAGTGGACGTCACAAATGATGACATCGCTATCATCAACGCACGAACAGATGGCATAATGCGCGTGGAATTAAAGTAGAATGGCACTCGCACTAGTTGGCCGGCTGGCAGCAGCGTGTCGGACCTAACGCTGGATGCCGACGGGAACGTATACTCACAAGTCCCTTCGGGGTGCGCAGGGTGGATCCTGAAACTCACGCCTCTGGCCTCCGTCACAGTAGGCTCGCCATCGACGGCAACTTGGGAACACTGGCGGGTAAATGGACTGGTTCACTCGCAATACGCAGGTGCGGCTATCCACCCAGATTCAGGCTTTGTGTATTGGGGAGCGGGGTGTGACAATTCTATCGGCGAACTCCACACTGTCACCGGTAAAATCCGGAAATGGGCGCTGCGCGACAGCGCAGTCGCTGGCGCCAGGGGTGTTCAATAGACAGCAACGGCGACGTCTGGGCCGTCACGCCTCCGAGTCAGGGAGCCGAAGACCCAGGCATCAATTACGTTGTCAGGCTGAGGCCCTCTACCAACGAGTTGACCGGGTACGCCATCCCTACAGTCAACGGCAACCCTTCGATAATTGCCGCAGGCGACGGCTATATCGGCATCTCGGAAGGCTCGGGTTCCACCTTAGTAATCTTAACGCCCAATGGGACACCCTTCGTGGTAACACCGACAGCGGGGACCGCCACACGGACCACAATCTCAGCGGTTGCGACGCCTGTGGCATTGGCAGCGCCCACCAACGGGGTCGCGACTGAGACCAATGTTGACGTGGAGCCCACCCTGACTGGCGATTTACTAGAGGTAAAGCATACGCCAACGGGGAAGGACCCAGCGGGAATTGACGCCATGCCCGACCTACCCGGAAGCTTCTATTTCCTATATGGCGCCAGATCATCGAGGAACCTTGTCAGCCTACTACCCAACTCAGGAAGAGGTACCGTAGGCCCCCTACCAGACAGCCATTGGAACTGCGACGTTGTTGGCGGCAAAGCTGCTGATATCGTCGGCCAGAATTATGGAAACCTCGTCAATTGGGGAGTTCCTTCCCGAATCTGGAGTGTATGGCTATCTCTGCTTCTACCTTCGTTCCTTCTCTGGCCAGTTGGACATCCACGCTGCCGCCATCCGCCAACCTATGCTCTTTATCCGCCTGGTACCCTAGGCCCCGCGCATGATTCGCGACCACTTGTTGAAAGTGGCGGTGCAGTGCACCGCCACGTCCGCTGACGGCTTTCTTGTTAACTGTTTTTAGTCCTTGCATGGTGGGTACCAGGAATACTGCGGGTCGGTTCCCCAGGCCCAGGCGGGTCACTACTTCCGACACTAGTAGCACTTCAACTTAAAACCGGTGGATAAATATGCTGAAGGTTTTTCCTGGCAACTGTTGTGGTGAAGTGCCAATTGATGGTCGCGTTGACCTGGTTGCGTTCAATCTCCAAGGCGCGGACCTCTCTTCTCAACGTCTCCGGTGGATAAATATGCTGAAGGTTTTTCCTGGCCTGTTGTGGTGAAGTGCCAATTGATGGTCGCGTTGACCTGGTTGCGTTCAATCTCCAAGGCGCGGACCTCTCTTCTCAACGTCTCCTCATCGCCAATGCAACGGGCTAAACATTGTTTGCCGAACACGCTCTCGGCCAACCCTTCTTGGGCGAAGCGCCGACGGACACGGTGGACTGTTCCGGGACTCACCACTAAGGCTTCGGAAACCTGCTGGTCGATAAAGCCTTCATCGGCTTTACATAGAATCAAGGACCGTTTCACCTTACGGGCTGACCACGCCGGGCAAGATCCAACAGATGCCCTCGTTGGTTTTGGGTCAAATTCACTCGATATATCTGAGTACGCAAACCCCACACCTCACTACAACCCAAAGGATGCGAATATTATACCGTTCCTTAAATTAGTATAATGTAGGCATTCTGGTAATTGCGGGGAGGTGTGGGGAATGCCTGCTAAACAATACCTTGTGAACTTGACCCAAGAGGAACGGGAGCACTTGTTGGAGATAACCCGGCGTGGCAAATCGTCGGCACGCAAGGTGAAGCGGTCCTTGATTTTGTGTAAAGGCCGATGAAGGTACTACCGACCAGCAGATTGCCGAAGCTGTTATGGTAGGTCCCTCCACGGTCAGCCGGGTGCGGCAGCGTTTCGTGGAAGGAGGGTTGGAACGTGCCCTCAATGACCGGCCACGGCCTGGAAAACGGCGCAAACTTGATGGGAAGCAAGAAGCCCACTTGGTGGCCGTGGCCTGTAGTTCGGCCCCCGCGGGGCACACCCCCTGGACCTTGCGATTGCTCGCCGACCAAGTGGTGAAGCTGGAATTCACCGACTCCATTTGCCGGGAGACGGTCCGGCAGGTACTGAAAAAAACGAACTTAAGCCGTGGACGAAGAAGGAATGGTGCATACCTGAGGTAAGCGCCGAATTCGTAGCTGCCATGGAGGACGTGCTGGACCTCTACGGGGAACCCTATGACCCTAAACGCCCCGTAGTCTGTTTCGACGAAACCTCCAAGCAGTTGGTAGCGGAAAAGAGGTCTCCCCTACCGGCCAAGGCGGGACGGCGGGAGCGATTTGATTACGAGTACAGGCGCAATGGAACCCGGAACCTGTTTATGTTGTGTGAGCCATTGGCGGGCTGGCGGCACCTGGCGGTGACCGAGCGTCGTACTATGAAAGACTTCGGTCATCAGATGCGCTGGTTGGTGGATACAGCTTACCCTAGAAGTAGAGAGGATTAGAGTGGTGCTGGACAACCTGAACACCCATAGACCCGCCTCCCTGTACCAGGCCTTCGAGCCTAAAGAGGCCAGAGGGATAATCAGACGACTGGAGTTTCAGTATACTCCCAAGCATGGAAGCTGGCTCAATATGGCAGAGATTGAGCGCAGCGCATTCGGCAAACAATGTTTGAATCGTCGCATTGGCGATGAAGAAGTCCTCAAACGGGAAATTGCCGCATTGGAATCCGAACGAAACCAGGCCGAGGCAACCATCGACTGGAGGTTCTCTACCGTGGACGCCCGATAAAAGCTTCAGCATATCTATCCGTCGGTTTCAACTGGATGAGGTACTAGGCTTCAGGAATCGGAGCTGTCAAGAAGAGGCGTGTCACCCACCGGGCATGCCGGGTGGGGCGGAACGGATTGAGGGGAGCTTGTCGCAAAAGGATGGAGAGATACCAATAAGCGTGACCTTATTACGCCACAGATTCGCTGGCAAAACCAGCCATCCGGTGTAAAGGGGGAACCGTGTCAAGGGGAAGGAAATCCCAGGATTTAACCAGCGTACTTCACTTAGTTAATCCAGGGATTTCCGAAGAAACGTATGGGTAGCGGAATACATGATTCGGCGCTACTCTGGTAAATTGGCCCTAGGAGCTGAACTTTTCGATGAAGGGAACTACCCTGCTGTCTAGTTCGCCCAATGCCACGCCAGCGTCCGAACGGGCTACGCCTAAATGGGCGGCCCTTTGAATGTCTTCCCAGTCGGGCTCCAGTTCGTACTCGTCCCTTAGCTCGTCAAACATATTGTCCAAGGTTTGTTTATTAAACATATTTCTTTATCCGCATCCTTATTTTGTGGGCTTGGTGCGTGAACATCCGGGCGGTCACCAGGCCCTGTTGACTTCGTGCCCGACGAATTTTACCAACACCAGCTATCTACGGCAAGTAGTAAGACAGGATACTAACAATTTGAAGATCGTCAACCGTCCTGAGTATCTTCACTTTCAGGCGTAGTAGGTTGCTCAGTCGGGTGACGGCGCTGCTGCAACAGGAACACTATGATTATGGCCGCTGGGATTAGCAAGATGATAAATGCCAGTGCAGCAATGGCAATCCACGGCCCGACGTTGAAAACGTCATCTAGCAGGTCTTTGATCCATTCCAAAAGGTCCGGGTCCGCAGCTTCGCCGTGGTGGGCTGCGACGGACATCAACCCGGAAATCAACCCGGAAATCAACCCGGAAATCAACGATAAAGGCAGCATTATCCGCGAGCCCTTATTTTCCTAATGTTAAAAAGCGGTTGTTCAACTCGACCAAAGGGTAATTTCCTGCTCCTTTGCCTTTACTTGGCTATGATGCGGCCAGGCTCGGAAGCTTTTATGGTCGCTTTAGCCAATTAAGGAACTCGTTGCCCAGCATGGGGTCTCCCTGAACTGTGTCGGCGCCGAAGACGGAATCAACTGACACTCGACCGTAGGACATTAGTCCGGCGGCCTCTCCTTCGCAGCTGATCTGAATATCGGCGTTAACCGCAGGTGATTCGCGTGTCGGTTCCACCACGCAACTATCTCCGGTGGCCACAATGTCGTGGTTCGGGCCAACTTCGGTGGCTAGACGGTAGCGGATGCTTGATGGTCCGTTGGCAGGCGCTCGCAGGTTGGAGACGCCTTTGCCCGCCAGCCACTGGGGGATGCGTTCCAAGACAATCGGCACGGAGGATGAGGATAAATGGGCGGAAGGCTCAAGGCTGGCTTCGATATCCCATCCATGGATGGACAATTCTTGGATGCGTCCGGTGATAAATGATTGGACGGTCCGGGGCGCAAATGGACCGTAGCAAGGTAGCTCCAACTCATCGGGACCAACGGTCGATATCAACTCCTGCAGCCGGTGGTTCCGGTCTTGGAATTCCTGGAGCAAGCCGTCGCCCAGGGTTTTGCGGGCTTCGATGGCTGTTTCGGCGATAAAACCGTTGAAGAACTCCGGCGCGGAAGTTCCCAACTCGGGCCATCCTTGGGGCGGCGAAACGTCCCCTTTCAATCCACCGTTGATGGCGGTAATAAAATAGTTGGCGGCCCAAGTTACATGGGCCAACACGTCGGCCACGCTCCAAAGGTCGCACTTGCTGGGGCGGTCCCAAGCGTTGCCGGTCAGTGATCCCAAGTAGGCTTCGAGCCGGCGAGACTCGGTTTCGACCAGATCAACCCGCTCTTGCGCAGATAGCATTACTTCCTCACTGTTAGATCGATTTTGCTAATTCTATTAGCCATTGCACCATTGACCCACCGCACAGGCCGCCTAGAAATGGGATTGCAATTGTGCCTAGATCCGCGTGCTAGATGCGTTCTCCGGTGAGTTGGCTCGGTGGTTTTAAGTTATGAGTCCTTAAAAGCCATCGCCTCGCGGCCCGCGCTGGTCCCGGCCAACCGGCCAAAAACCATGCCCGCCGACAGCCCCGAGCCGCCAGGGTAGTTGTGGTAGAAGAGCCCGCCCACCATTTCACCGGCAGCGTACAGCCCCGGAATCGGGTCCTGGCTGTTGGTGACCACCTGGCCCCGGGTATTGATCTTCACGCCGCCAAACGTGAAACTGATGCCGCAGGTGACGGCATATCCCAAGTATGGAGGAGTGTCGATGGTCTGGGCCCAATTGGTCTTTGGCGGATTTATCCCCACTGTGCCTCGACCGTCCTTGATAGTGGGGTTATAGGTCACATCGGTTTGGACGGCGGCATTATATTCGGAAATCGTCTGGGCCAAACCTTGGGGATCTATGTCCAAACGAGTCGCCAACTCCTCAATGGTGTTGGCTTCGGCCATGGTTACTTGAGGGATGCGGTACTCGTCACGAAGAAGGTGCTTCACCTTGTCGTCGAAAATCTGGAACCCCAGGCCTTGAGGTTGGGTTAGCAGGGCACGTCCGTACGTCACGTAGGTATAGTTGCGGAAATCCGCTCCTTCGTCCAGGTACCGGTTGCCGTCCAGGTTGACCATGATGCCAAAGGGATAGGAGTGCTTTTGATAAAGCTCGGTAATGGTGCGGTCGCCGAATGCCGGAGCGTTCATGTCCCAGGCCACGGCGTGGCAACTGCTCCAATGGCCATGGGCTTGAGCGCCTACTTCCAAGGCCATGCGGATGCCGTCGCCGGTGTTGTAGGGGATACCGCGCACCTTCACCATCTCCCAGCCGGGGCCAAGGTAACGGCAGCGCATTTCGGCGTTTGCCTCAAAACCGCCAGCGGCCAGAACCACCGTCCGGGTGGCGATGTTCTCGAACCCATCGGGACCCAATACCCGGATGCCGCTGACCCGTCCTTTTTCGTCTTGAATCAGATTTACTCCCTGGCAAGCGTAGCGAACGTCCACCCCGTCCCGCTGGGAAGCCTCGAATTGTTGGTCGGAGAGTCCTTTTCCCGCCCCAACAGCTTCGACCAACAAGCCGCCCCAGAACCGGTACTTGTCACCGTCTTTGAAAGCTTGCCGACCGTAGGACAGGACGAAGCGCACGCCCTTTCCCCGTAGCCACTGCATTGTGGGAAGGGATTGGCTCACCAGGATCTGGGCCAACTCCGGGTCCGACAATCCTTGGGTCACCCGCATCATGTCGGCGTAGAATTGGTCCTCGGTATAGCTCCCCACGTCCACCTGTGCTACTTCGGTGGGGGACATGTCCGGGATGACGGTTTGTATGTCTTCAATTCCTTCGAAAGCAAATCTGATAATTCCGCCGGTAAAGTAGGTATTGCCGCCCCGGAAGTACTCCGGAGCTTTTTCAACTACCAATACCGAGTCACAGTTTTCTTTTGCCGACATAGCTGCGCTCAAAGCAGCGTTTCCGGCTCCAACAACTACCACGTCATGAATGTCTGGCAAAGCACACCTCTCATTGACTTGGGTCCGTTGACCTGGGTCCATTGGCCTGGGCGCCGATCAGATTTTATTTCAGAATCTTGGGGAACTTGGCCCTAATAATAACGTGTTAAATCGTGAGCCTCAAGGAATACGGTCCGTGGTCTGATTCATCCCAATACAGCCATGCGCATTGAGGATTACCGGCTGTTGCCGATTTATTTAAAAGCCAAGTCTAGTAAAGACGAAAACTTGCTCAGGGCTTGGCCGCATATTAAGATACGGGCATAAATCGGAATTGGAGTTGTATCAAAGAATGAAAGCAGCGAGGTTGGCCGGTCCTAAGCACTTTGAAATTATGGACACGGAAATGCCCACGCTGGCGGATGGCGAGTGTTTGGTCAAGCTGGAGCGGGTTTCCGTGTGTGGTAGCGACATACGCCACGGTTATCAAGTCCACCCGGAGGAAGAGTATCCCATGTCCTTCGGATCACCGTGCCACGAACTGGCCGGGGTTGTGGTGGAGAGCCGGACGGACAGCTTCCGGGAAGGACAAAGAGCGATTGTGATCCCCAAAAGAGGCGAGGGCGGGCTGGTGGAATATATCGTCTCCGGCCCGGAAAGGATGATCCTATTACCCGACGAAGGTCCTTTGGATGAATGGGTAATGTGCCAGCCTTCCGGGACTGTCCTATATTCTTGCCAGCAAATGCCAAACCTGTTGGGTAAGAATGTTGTAGTTCTGGGTCAGGGCAGCATTGGTTTGAGCTTTACTATGATCACATCCCGGTGCGGGGCCCGTTCCGTGACCGGAATCGATCTACTGGACAACCGTCTGGAAAAAGCCAGAGAGTTTGGGGCGACTCACACGGTCAATCCCGACCGGGATAATGTTGAGGAAGCGGTGGCCGAGATTACCGGGGGCGAGGGACCGGACGTGGTGGTGGAGGCTGCCGGGTATCCGGACACGTTTAATATGGGCTTCAGGCTGATCAAGCAGTTCGGGACTGTAATTGTCTTCGGGATACAGGCGGATGATTTCGTTCCGCTAGAGCATAACTATTTGATGGAGAAACAACCCAGGATAATCCCCACCACCGGTGCGCGCAGTGGCGACCCGACTTCCCACATTAAAGAAATCGTGGGACTGCGGGAACGGGGATGGTGCGACCCCTCGGGGTTAATCAGCCACCGGATTGGGTTTTCCCAGGTCCAGGAAGCGTATGACATGTACGAGCAGCGGCTGGACAATGTAATCAAGGTGGTGATGGATATTAACTCTTAAGAAAGCGACCCGGGATCCTGGGAAAAATCTCATGGACACAGAGGAAAGCGACCCGGGATCCAACGGAAAATGCCCGGCAATCCAAAACCAACAATTCTGGTAGACAGCAAATTGGGAGGGGTGGGAAGTGGAGCCTGCGTTGGAGATCAGGATGGTTTGGGAAAACCTGGCCTTGGCGATGGCATTGTGGATTGGCGCCAGGAAAGGCCTAATTAAAAAGGACGATTTGCCTACGGGCAAAACGGTGGTGCCCTCCGGACCGGGCACTTTGGAAAGAGTTTATAACCCCTTGGAGTTGAGAAGCGAGCAGGAGTTGGCCCGGTGCATCAGCAATCAACTCCGGGGGGGAGTTACTTTCTCGGCAATGCTGACGCAACGAACCCTGGACCTAGTCCTTGGGCCATCCCCGCTGCAAGAAACAGACCCGGATTTGAGGGCTGCCCGATGCGCCATCTACCTGCTTAGCTCGGCGCTGAGCCAAGGGATGCTTTCCCCCGTATGGCACTGCAAAGGACCTTTCCGAGACCGGTTCGAAGTGAAGACAATTTCCCTTGTGTTGGACGCCTCGGTTTTGGACGGCAAGCCCGTATTTTGGGAAGACATTGGCGGCCTCGAAAAATATCTGGAACTTTTGGCATACTTGGCCGACCAAATGGAGCAGTTGGGCTCTGGCCCCCGGCAGTGGTCTGAGATACCCCAGGAGGAAATCGAAGAGGAAATCCTTATCCCCGGTTCGACCAGCGATTTGTGCCAGCCTAAGGTGGCCGAGAGTCAATTGCCTAATGGCTCAGGGTCTGAGGCCACAGCGTCCCAGGTCATGACTGCGGGAACCGGAGAGGAACCATTGGCGGGATTCCTTGAAACCCGATGTAACCTGGTCCCGGAATCCTACACCATTGCCGCAGAGCTTTACAGCAACTATTTGGGTTGGTGTGAAGACGCGGGTCAGAACCCATTGGCCCAGCGGAGCTTTGGCATCCAACTGACAAAATTGGGGTTCGTTCGCAAGCGGCGTGGCCGTGGCCGCCATTGGTGGAAGGGACTGGAAGCTATCAGGAGCAGTGTCTAGCCACCTTACACGGGCGGCGGGAGTAAACTCCGTCAACAGCCGGGCTGGCCCAGGTTGCCGCAACAGCCTTTGCGCCGGCGTAGCTTGATGAGGTTGTTGGAAACTACCAAGATTAGCTTGCGCCATATTGGCATAGACCCGCGCAAGTTGCTTAACGGTGTAAATTGGGTGTCGTGGGCCTCGCACATGCTAAATAGATTAGGCTAATCCTAATGGCTCGGCAAGGCCTGTTCCCCAACTGATGGCTGATTCTTGAACGCTTTACGCTTTTAACTGCGGAGGCTGCCATGCCCCATGATTATTTGGACCTACTCTCCGAGTTCGTAGTGAGGACTCACCTGGAAGATTTGGACCAGACCACGTTGGAGGCGGCCAAGTTAGTCGTGCTGGACACCATTGGCGCAATCTTGGCAGGTAGCAGACTCGAGGAAAACGCCAAGTTCGCCGGGTTGGCCAGGGAAATGAGTGGTGCTGGCGCTTCCTCACTTTTGGGACATGCCGAACTAGGACCAGCCAGAAAAGTCCAACCGGCATTTGCCGCTTTGGTAAATGGTGCTGCTGGGGTGGCTTTAGAAGTGGACGAGGGAAATAGGCTGGGAGGAGGTCATGCCTCGATCCACGTGACACCGTCGGCTTTGGCAATGGCCGAAGCTCGCACCGACTCTAATAACCCCGCTGGCGGGGCGAGCGGAAAAGCTTTCTTGGAAAGCGTGATCATCGGCTACGAGGTCACCTCGAGAATTGGCGGCGGGACCATGCCCAAGAGGGAGGTACATTCCCACGGCACCTGGGGCACCATCGGAGCCGCTGCCCTCACCGCCAGGCTTCTGGGTTATGATGCGTCGGAGACCCGGCAGGCGATGAATATGGCAATGTCTATGAGCCCGGCCAATACCTGGACGCCGTGTTTGGAAGGGGCCACGGTGCGCAACCTTTATCCGGGCCGGTCAGGATTCCAGGGTATACTGGCCGCCAACTTGGTCCGCTGCGGTTTCACGGCCATAAACGACGGCCCCAAGGATTTATACACGAGATTGATTGGCGATGGATTCGATCCTGAAGCGGTGGTCGACGGTTTGGGTGAGCGGGGGAGCTACCGAATTCAACAAAACTATTTCAAGTTCCACGCTTGTTGCTTGTACAACCACCCGGTATTGGACGCTTTCCAGGCTATTTCCCGTAGAGTAAAGTTCTCGGCTTCCGACGTGGAGAATATTCGCGTTGAGGCCCCGCTGCTGGCGCTGATAATGGCCGACCCGAAACCGGAAAACATGCTGTCAGCCAAGTTCTCGATCCCCTATGCCGTGGCGGCGTCGCTGATCCATCAGTCCACCGACGTAACGGCCTTCTACCCGGACAAATTGGATGATCCAAGGGTGCGGGAATTGGCCCAGAAAGTGGAGGTTATGGGAGACGAGGAAATGAGCCTGCGTCGGTTCGATTACCCGGCAGCCAGGGTGACGGTGCGCTTGCAAAACGGTCGTGAAATTACGGACAGCGTGACCGCCCACCGGGGCGACACTCACAACCCGGTGCCCAGGGAGGAGTTGGTTGAAAAGTTTAGCTTCCTGGCCAAGGACAGCCTGGGTGAAGAAGGGGTTAGCCAGGTTGTCGACCTAGTTGGCCGGATAGAGAACTTGGAAGACGTGCGGGAGCTAACAGAGTTGTTAAGCTAGGTTGCCAAAACGCCAGTTTTCTTGAAGGGGTTTGGGGGAACTTCTTTTGGAAAAGAAGTTCCCCCATATTGTTGTAACCTACCGCCCCCGTTCATCTCCCCAAAGCAAAATGTGAAGCCGGGTGGAAAAACGAAACCCCTCTCTAACACAGGATTCGCTGACCCAACCGCTGCGCGATTTGAGCGCTTCTACAGTCTGTCCTTCAGGCATCAAAATAATGCGGTCGTTAGGCAGGCTATGCCGGTCCCGCAAGGCACAGACTTCATCTACGTCGCCAGGCTCCGCCAACACGAACTTGAAATAAGCATTGGGCAACCGTTGAAAAGCTGCGAGAGTTGAGGCGTCTTCGCGCCGCTCAGCGGTGTTGCCAGAGTTGGCTAGCTTGGGAGAAACGTTCCATTGGTCGATGTCCCGGACCAAGTCCGGCCCCGGAATTATGGTGCCGTTGGTTTCCACCTCAATGTGGGTCAGCCGTGTTTTCAGCGAAGCCACCAACGGTGCCAACTCGGTCTGCTGCAGCAAAGGCTCCCCGCCGGTGATTACCAAGTTGGGGCAAGCAAATCCAAGAATCCTTTCTTCCAGTTCTGTTGCCTCTAGGGAGATTACCTCTTGGGCATAATCGAAGTTGGCCCAGTCCCACGTGTACTTGGTGTCGCACCAAGTACAGGTCAAGTTGCAAGTGGCCAAGCGGAGGAACACCGTAGGGGTGCCAATGGTAGCGCCTTCCCCTTGTAGGGAATAGAACACTTCCGGTTCGCCGCGGGCCTGTCTGCTAACTCGGAGCAACTAGGAAATCCCGAGTTTCTGGAGTAGAGGGTCCGGTACGCCGGCTTCGGCAAAGCCCTTCGCCCTTAGGATGCAGCTATCACAGGAGCCGCAGGGAGTGAGATTCCCTTGGTAGCAACTCCAAGTCAATTCCAGCGGAGCTTCTAATTCCATGGCCATCCTGACGATGTCGGCCTTGGACTTGTCGATTATTGGTGTTTCCACCTGTATGGGGATGTTGTATTGGGTCCAGATTTTGCTGCCAAGATCCAAGGATTTAGACATTTGGCTGAAGAACTCGGGGCGGCAATCGGGGTAGCCGCTGTAGTCGATGGCGTTGGGCGCCATGAACAAACGAGCTTCTATCCCTTCGGGCGCAATGCCTTCCTCTTCGATGGCGTGGAGCACCTGGCTTTCCAGGAATGCGGCCGCCAGGGACAAGAAGATAGTATTTCTAAGGGGCACGTAGGTTATGGGGATGCTGACGCCCATCTGTTCGGCGGAGCGGTCTTCCGGCACCGGAAATCGTTCGGGGTAAGTGAGGGCGGAGTACCAAGCTACGTCCCGGAGAAAAGAAATGTCCAGCAGGTGGTGCCTGACTCCCAGAACTTGGCAGATTTCCTTGGCGCACTCCACTTCTTTGGTGTGGGTCTGGCCGTATTGAAAGGTTAGCGCAGTAAGGTCGCCGGTCAGAGGAATGGCGTAGGCCGTGACCGTGGTGGAGTCCAGGCCACCGGAAAGAAGGGTTACACCGTAGCTTGTGGGCATTTTATTTGATCAGCTTCCTGCTAAATGTCAGCGGGATGAATATTACCTGGTTCGTTGTTGTTGGGTAGGTAGAACCACTGCGGCAGTAAGACCCTTCGACGGGCTCAGAGCGAACGTACGATACTTAAGCGGGCTCTTAGGCTAGGTTTCTTGGTATTCGGCGTATTGATTGGCAGATTCCCAGAGTCTGACCCGGTCGGGGGTTATCCCGCAAAGCTCTTTTACCTTCTTGTATAACTCCCGGCTCATGACCTCGCATGAAGGGTTCTCGTCTTGAAACTGATAGATTCTGCCCTTCGATACGGGCTCCAAGCCTTTTATTAGTTGCGTGTCTCGACTGTTGGCTAAGAAGGCGTGGTCCCAATTGTCGTCAATCCAATTTTTCACTCTGGCTTTTAACTCGGTGAAGTCGAATACCAGGCCCAAAGAGTCCAGCGACGAGGACTTCAGGAAGACCTCAACCCGGTAGGTGTGGCCGTGGGGAAAGGCGCACTTGCCATTGTAATCCAGAAGCCGGTGACCGCTGTCGAAAATTATTTCGATTCTGATCTGGTGCATTCTAGCCGGTTGCGCTTTTGGCCCTGCCGCGCGGGTAGTCCACGGCGACCGAAGTGTGAATCCCGCCCCGTACTTTGTAATCCAGTGTTATGCGCATTGACCGAGGCTGGCACACCGCCACCAAGTCGTTGAGGATACTGTTGACGGCATGCTCCTGAACAATGCCCACGTCCCGGTAGGACAGCAGGTAATACTTCAAGGATTTCAGCTCAATGCAACTCTGGTCCGGCACATAAACGATTTCCAGTGTGCCGTAGTCCGGCAGGCCGGTCCAAGGGCAGACGGCGGTGAATTCATCGGTGTCTACCAATACGTCGGTGTCCTGCTCCGGGTATTCATACTGAAAGGTCAACAAACACTTGGCGTCTATTTCGCTTTCGTCCTTGACCGGCAAAGGACTGTCCAAGCCTTCGTACTGGTTTCTGAGTTCTGGTATAGTAGCCATGGAGTTCTCTCCTGGGATTATCACCCAAGCGCAGCGCGCGTTTCTCAACAACGGGTTTCCTAGCAACATGATAGGCATGGAGCCGGGTGTGTGTCAAAAACTACGAGGGCTGTCGGTGCACTTGTGACGTAACCGCAGTGCCGCTAAGGGCATTACCCAGCAATGAGTCCACAGCCTGAATTCAAGTTAAGAATCAACCGTGAGCGAGCGGTGGCATCGGCCCAGACCAGGATTGTCGATCGACTTTGAGCATTACTATCACCGGCAATCACCGGCGCTTAACTGACGCCCGTTAATCGCAGGATCAGGAGCCTAAATATGGCGCTGACTTTGGCAGACTTGGATGCCATGGGTATACCGGAAGCCCAGGCATTGCCGTGGGCACAGCGAGACCAATTCCTGGATTTAATCATCGCCGATGGTCGGGGTCATACCACTGATCTTCACTCCTACCGCACGGGTCTGTACAGCGATTATTTCGAGGAAGATTTCACCCGTTTCCTCAAAGTCAAGGCCGTGAAGGTTTTGTGCCGGGGCACGACGCCATCGGGATTTGACGGCGTGATGGTCGGAGAAACCGACGAAGAGCAATACCGGGCAGCCTTTAGGCATGTTGACGCCACGCTGAAGGCGGCTTCCACCAGTTTCAGCCGGGTGGTGACCCTGGTGGTTTTTTTGACCGATATGGAGAAATGGTCTCTGTTTAACGAGGTCCACCTTGCCGGGCGGTTATCGGCACTACGGGACTGGCCCAGAAACCACTGGCAATCGAAATCGTTGAGTGTTTTGCCTACAAAGTGGCGGCTTAATAGTAATCAGCTTTTCGTGTTGTAAGAAGTTGGTACTTGCCAATATTTGAGGAGGACGATATGAGCAACCTGACCTTGGCTTACAAAGTGCGAAGCTATAGCACCAAGACCTTGGGCCGCGCTATTTGCAACGCGCGCACTCACCATTTCGTGGCCGACGATGCTGGCGGGGAAGAAGTGGGAGCCGGAGAGTTTTTCTTTTCCAGTATATCGGCATGTGCCGTCAACATGGTGGAAAGGTTGGCCAATACGGGGAATATTTCTCTGGATTGGATGGACGTTGGTGTGGAGGCTTGGCGTGACCCGGACAAGCCAGCCGGGGACATTACTCTGTTCGATGCGATAAAGATTAATTTCGAGATGTGGGGCGTTGACGACGACCAGGCATTCGAACTGGTGGAAACCTGGAAAAAGCGTTGACCCCTTTATGGTTCGGTCGCCGTGGCGACCTCAGATACCACCGTGGAATTGGTGTCCCATACCAGCCCGCGGTAGCTCCTCGAGAGTTGGGATTTTTTATGTTGAATTGTAGTTGCCGCCAGAGGTATGCCGTTTCGATGCGCATTCAGGCGGCGCTAAGGATGCCGGATGCAAAATGCAGCCGGGCTTGTCCCAATCTCGGACACAACCCGATTTCGACTGAATTGCCGAGGCTTTAATGAGAATTTGTTCTTTCCTCCCCAGCGCCACCGAGATCGTCTATGGTTTGGGTTTGCAGGACCAGCTCTTTGGGGTTACTCACGAATGCGACTATCCGCCGGACGCCAAAAATAAGCCGAGGGTAGTGCACAGCGTCTTCGATGATGCGGACCCGCCCAGCAGCGGTGAGATTAGCCGGATTATATCCGAGCGGTTGGAACAGGGTCTGGGCATATACGACATTGACGCGGAAGTTCTGGCGGAAGCTGAACCGGACCTGCTGCTTACTCAGGCAATCTGCGAGGTTTGAGCCATCTCGTCTCGGCAGGTTGCCGAGGCCAGCATTTCTCTGCCCAAGGAACCAGAGGTATTGTCCTTGGACCCTCAATATGTCGGCGATGTTTTGGAAGATATTCGCCGAATTGGCCGCGCCACCGGCACCGAACAGAAAGCAGAATCGATTGCGGCGGCGATGCAGGCACGTTTGGATGCCGTTTCTCGAATCGCAGCCCAAGCCGACACTCGACCCAGGGTTTTGCACCTGGAATGGGTCGATCCGCTAATGTGCGGGGGACATTGGGTTCCGGAAATGGTTGAAATGGCGGGCGGCGTGAATTGCTTTGGGGATAAGGAAAAGGGGTCGTTTCGACTGGAATGGTCCGAAGTGGTTGACAGCAAACCGGATGTAATCGTGTTGATGCCCTGCGGATTCGACGTCAAGAGAGGGCTTCAGGACCTGCCCACGCTGGTCAAACAAGAGGGTTGGGCCTCGCTGCCAGCAGTGGTGAACAACCGGGTCTACGTAATTGACGCAGGAGCTTATACCAGCAGATCGGGACCACGGTTGGTGGAAGGTTTGGAAATCATGGCCGAGATGATTCATCCCGAGCTTTTCTCGGATATGGTGCCCGAGGCCGGGGCTCTGCGGCTTTACGGGGATCTGACCAAGGTCTAACCCAGACTTTCTTGTCTTGCACTAGTATTACAACGACGGATTACCAAATATTTCGTCTTCCCCTTCGTATTCGGCTGCCAGCGGGCTATCGCGGTAGGCTCATCGCATCACGTTATTAGGTTCAAATCATTCTCGAAAATCGCCCTGCCAGAGGAACCGTCGTTGTAATACTAGTGCCGCATTGATAAAATAGTGGTGGATACGGGGTTACCCCTCTCAATCTCCCCCTTACGCAAGGGGAGAAGATGATTGATCCACTAGTTGAGGCGGGGTCCCTTGAAGGGGTTGCGCTTTGCAACCTGCTCTATTAGTACTTGGTTTCCCCTTTTCAGCAAGGGCAACAATCGTTCGAGCCGCTCGTACGCCGTAGCCATTTCCAACACGCCCTGCTGGATGGGCCGGGGCAGGTCCAAGTTGGAGGCCACACCGTAGGCTAGGGTTACCGGCTCGGAAGGAATTTCCGCATTGGCCGTCCAACCCCCAGTCAAGGACGACAGGTTCCGCAGGAAGAGCGTGTATTGTTCGCCTACTTCGGCCATCAACTCCGGCTGATCTTCACCGGGT
The DNA here is from genome assembly GCA_963665155.2 of Dehalococcoidia bacterium. Classification (GTDB taxonomy): domain Bacteria; phylum Chloroflexota; class Dehalococcoidia; order Lucifugimonadales; family UBA3495; genus UBA1141. The sequence goes on from CAXXFI010000001.1 coordinate 875,808, forward strand.
TGTTCATCGAGATAGCGCACCTGTCCCACTAGATGAGGGACTTGCTGGGTGATGTTGGCCGTCTCGAACCTCAACTCTCCCTTGGTCAATAGGTTCATCCTTCCGTCCTCCAGCCGGTCCACCGTGGTGACACGCGCACTGGTGCCAATGCTGAAAGGCTCGGCGGGACCTCCCACTTCCGGTCCTTCTTTGATGAGGACGACTCCGAAGGGTTCTCCCCTCTCGATGCAATCACCGATCATCGCTTTGTAGCGTTCTTCGAAAATGTGCAGAGGTAAGACCATGCCAGGAAATAAGACAACGTTCAACGGGAACAGGGGCAGTTCGATTAAATCATCCGATGGCATGTGTTGCTGTTCCTCCTTGGCACTGGGGCACGGGGCACGGGGCACTGGGAGTATATTATCTCGACTCGGGATGCACAAGGCAGGCGGATTGCGAAGGATAGGCTGGTCCTCGGCCGGGCCGTCAGCGACGCTTGTTGGAGCGGCGAACGCGGAAGTTGGTCGGTCCCTTTTGCTTTCGCGCCCAATTTAGGTATCCGGCCATTTCCGGGTTAGCCCGTATTTGATCTAGGGATTGCAGTTCCTTGGCCAGAGTCGCTTCGGAAAACAGGGCGTGCAACTGACGATGGCAGGTTGGGCATAACTGAGCCTTGGGGCCGAACTTTCCGCCTTGGGATCGGGGCACCAAATGGTGGACGGTGAACTTTTCGGGCTCCCTCATGCATAGCTCGCAAGCTGGCTTTTCTTCCCGGCCGTTCTTCACGCTAATTTCTTCGTCCTACTGCCATTTCGTCACCGGTTGCAGAAAATTTGTATGGTCGAAGCGGCTGGTTAGCCTTGGCCTTCAGGGTTTAAGAACCGCCAACCAGGCAGGTCAACTCGCCACTCCCCATCTTCTAGCAACATAGGCAGGATTAGCCCGTTCATCAACCGGCGGCGAGGAGTCTGCTGAGGTACGTTGGAAGCGCCAAAGGGGAGAAAAGCGAAAGAGTGGTCATCATCCAAGTAGCTGGTTGGGGAAACGCCTAGGTCGGTCAAATCTTCCAACGGCCAAAGGCGGAGAACGGTGCTCCGGAAGTCCTCCAGCAATGAGGCCCGCTGGGGGTGCTCCGTGTCGTATGCCGCCCGGTAAGCCAACTGCATATCGAGGTTGTTCCGGGTAGCCCAGACACCCATGCGCATTCCCTTGGTTTCTTTGGACAGCAGCGACCAAGCCAAGTCCATGTGGTTGTCGCGAATTGCCTCGGCGAAGGTACCGGCTACCTGGCCGCATTCGTCGGGGTACAAGCTCCTTTTTTCACCGGGTATTCTCATATGAAGAAATTATCCAATCATGATTATGCGTGTTGCCAATTCGGAACGTAATATCTGTGCGATCATCATCCTTTTCAAAACCGATATTCCTCACGAAAGGGCAATTTGCCGGACGCCGGTGAAACGATTTGATTCACCAGTACCCTTTCGCAAAAAGGTGATGCGTCACCTACCAGCCTATGGCATATCCGTCGCGGCGAGGGTCGGCCGCTCCCGATAGGACACCGGTTTCTGGATCAACCTGGATCATTACCTCGCTTCCCCGGCCTTCCCAGTCTCCGACTATGTTTAGTATATGGCCCTTGGCTTTCAGCCCTTCAAGTACCTCATCGGGAAAGCGGCCCTCAACATGGAGCAGGTTGTCACAATCATGGGGAAGGGTGGATTCGGTGGGGCTGTGGGTGTTTCGCCAGCGTGGAGACTCTACAGCCTCGGCGACGGTCATGCCGAAGTCCAGAATGTGAGTTATTACTTGCAGGTTGGTCTGCACCTGGGTGTCTGCGCCGGGGGTGCCGCAAACAAGCACCAGGCGCCTTGTTGGTTTTACGTCGGAGACCCCGTTCCTTTGCGAACTTTGAGTTCCATTGGTGCCTCGGGTGTCCCGGTTCAGCGGTGGGTTGTTCTCAAATACCATTACGGGATTCATCGTGTGCCGGACCCTCTTCCCCGGCTCAAGGGAGTCCACGTGGTCCGGGTCCATGTGCCAGTAGGTCATCCGGTTGTTTAGGAGGATACCGGTATCGCCAGCAATCATGCTGGATCCCCAAGCGCTCTGAATGCTCTGCAACTGGGAGACGGCGTTGCCCCAACGATCTACCACCACGAAGCAGGTGGTGTCTTCTTCAATTTGGCCGGTACGGGCTGCGGCTGCGCCGGCTCCCCGTTTTTCGCCGTTCCCGTGAAATGGCCAAGGGTCTCCGGCCTCGACAACCTGAGCGGCTTTTGCCCGGTCGATCCGGCCTGCTCTTTGGCTGGCGTACTCTTTGGAGATTAAGCCCTGGGTAGGTACGTCAACAAATTCCGGGTCGGCAACGTAGGCTTCCCGATCGATGAAAGCCAGCTTTTTGGCTTCCACCATGAGGTGGATACTCTCGGTGGTGTTGCAGCCGAGGGATTCAAGGTCGAACCCTTCCACCATATTCAGTTCTTGCAGGAGTATATGGCCGCTGGAGTTAGGCCCCGCTTCGTAGACGGTATGACCGTGGTAGGAAATGGCGATGGGCTCTTCCCACCGGGACCGGCAGTCGGCTAGGTCTTTCATGGTTAACAGACCGCCTTGCTCTTCGCTGAACTTTACGATGGCTTCGGCGATGGCGCCTTCGTAGAACGCTTTCCTGCCGCCATCAACTATGGCTCGGAAACTGTTGGCCAAGTCTTTCTGGTACAGCATTTCCCCTGGACTTAGAGGTCGGCCGTCGCGGGTGAAAACCGCTCTGGAGGTGGGGAACTGGCAAAGAAGCGGGTCCGAGGCGATGGCCTTGGAAAGCACGTGGCTGACGGGAAAGCCGTTCTCCGCTAGATCGATGGCCTGGGCCATAAGCTCATTTAGCGGCAGTGTCCCGTGCTTTTCGAGGGCGTCTAGCCAGCTATGCACCAGGCCAGGCACCGAGACTGAGAGAATGCCTTTATCGGGAATGCCGTCGGCCCTATAGCGTTCCATTGTGGCGGCGTACGGCGCTGCGCCGGTGCCGTTGCAAATTTCCAGTAGGTCCGTCTCTTTCTTGTACACCATGATGAAGCCGTCGCCGCCGACGCCGGACATCAGAGGTTCGACCACATTCAGAGCCGCTGCCGTGGCAATGGCGGCATCCACTGCGTTGCCGCCTTTTTGAAGAATAGAGATTCCTGCCTGAGAGGCTAAAGGATGGCCCGTTGAGACCATACCGTTGCGTCCCATGACCACTGGTCGGTGGGCCTCGAACCGGTCACTATGAGGTGACTTGGACATGGGTGCCTCCAATTCTCATGTGCTCTAGAAACGCTTCTCTAGCCGTCGCGGACATAGCTTCAGTGTCTGTTAATTCTGCGACTTGGGGCGTTGACGACCGCGTTGGTTTCGATGCTGATTGCCCGCTGCCCAGTGTTTCCCGATAAGCGGACCGTCAATATGGCTGTGGCCATGAATATAGGGCAGGGCCATCCGGTAAGCACTAGGATGCTTGATGAGAAAACATTATGGTTAAGGGAGTGGAGCCAGTCAAGGTAGTTACGCTGATGCGCCGCCGATGATAGCTAGAAAAGATGGTGGCGCACGCCGGTATCGGGTATTAAAAACGGGGCCTCTCACTTGAGAAGCCCCGTTTGATTGTCACCATGAATTGTTTTGCAGAGAACTGCCGTCTAGTGACTGCCGCAGCCACCGCTGCCGCAACCACATCCGCCGCCCCCACTGCCGCAACCGCATCCAGAGCCGCAACCGCCAGCCGTGGCAAACATGGGATTGTTGATCACGAACCCGACTTGGCCGCCGAGGTTCTCGACGTAATCAATGGTAGCCTCTTCCAAAAACGGAACGCTGTCCGAGTCCATAAGGAATTTGACGCCTTCGACGTCCAGAATCGTGTCGTCCGGCTGAGTTTCCTTTTCCATGGTCAGCATATATTGAAGCCCACCACTCTCGGCCGGCATTGCGATCACTCGGAGGGAGCCATCCTGCTCGCCTTGTTCGTCCAAAACTTCCCTGAGTTTTTCAATCGCCAGTGTTGTAATTTCCATTACGCGTAAACACGCTCCTCACAAAATAACCTATTGGAGAAAACGTCCACTTGTGGATGTCAACCCAGGCTATCATAGGCAAAATCAAAGGTCAACTTCATACGAAGCTAAAGTGTACGATTTCTTGGCTTGCCGCCTTCCAAAAGTTTAATAGCAATCCGTTAATGTCAGAACTGGATTGACAGTCCGCAAATCCCGTCTTTAACCTCGATAATACCAAATGAACAGAAGTTAACCAACACAAGCATCCCATTAGTTGGTCGTTGGTGATTCGAGGGGTATCCAGAAGGCGGGCTAAAAATAATCAAAGTCGGTTGCCGCAATCGCTCCCGCCGCCGACCAATCAATCAAAAACTTAATGCGAACTCGAAGGGACACACCCAAGCTTGATTCCCTCGCAAAAAGGCCTGTTTGAGATGAACCCTGGCGTGCGAAGGGGCCTGGAAGGGAGGAGGCCACGGGATGCCGGCTGCTGGCCTCACCGCACCATCTGCCGCGCTCAGGACAAGCGTGATCCCGTTGCGGTACCCCTTCCGTGGCTCAGGGCACCCGGTGGAAGCTGTGGAGCGGCGCCCTCATGCGGCCGTGACCGCAGGTACCGTCCCGACCGCCCGCTGAGCCGTGTTCTCCATCTCCACCAGGCGTGCATGGACCATCCGCTTGAAGTTGCACGCCAACGCCTTCAGGTAGACGGCAAGCCGCACCCGACGGCCCCCTCGCACCCGCAAGCGCCCAAGCCCGTGGGCGCGCTTCAGCTCGGAGTTCGTTCCCTCGATCCCGGCCCTTATGGCATACCGCTTGCGCCACTCCTCGGTGGCCTCGGCCCTCCGGCGCCGCTCGATGTTCACCTTCACCAGGTCCGCCTTGAGGACGTAGGCCCCCGCACGCCGGTCCAGCTTCACTGGGCAACGGGACCGCAAGGGGCGGACCTCTACCCGCTCCGGCGCATCCTCCAACTCGTGCTCCTCGATGGACGGGTGGCCGGCGGGGCACACCGTGGCCTGCTCCCCTGTGACGTCGATCTGAAAGTCCGCGGCGGTGAGCGGCGGTGGTCCGTCACCCTCTCCTTCGTGCGAGTTCCCCGGCGCCGACCCCGCCACCGGGCTCACCAGTTCCGTTCCCCGGCGCGAGGCTTCGAAGGCATTGCGGCCCGACCCATACGCCGTGTCGGCGAAGAGCTCGTCCGGTCGGACCTTCCGCTCCGCGAGCCCGTCAACGACCGGCACGCTCACGTCGGTGTCGCTCCCACTCGAGGGGGTCACCTCCACGTGGGTGATGAGCTGGGTGGCGTTCTCCTCGTGGCAGGTCTCCGCTACCTGCACCTCGTACCCCTTCCCCTTGTGGCCGCTGTAGGTCACATCCGGGTCGTGGGGCGATTGCAGCGAGTCGGCGGACACCTGCTTCGGGTCCTTCAAGGCCACGGGCACCTTGCATTCCCCAGCATCGTCGTCATCGTCCCTGGGGCGCCCGTCCCGGTGTTTGCCCACATGGCACTGCTCCCGCAGCAGCCGCTCCAGCAGCCGGTACTCCTCCAGCTGGGCAGCAGTCGTGCCATGGAACCGGTCCACCAGCCGGTAGAGGTCCCGGGCACAGACCGAAAGGCGTCGCCGACCCTCCCCCGTGCGGGCGTCCTCGTAGTGGGTCGCCTCGTCTTCTTCCTTCAAATAGCGCCCTAGGAGGCCCTCCGGAACCCCAGGGCGAAGCTCTGGGTGCTCCCAGCGCAAGGCCCGCAGGAACAACCGCATCGTCTCACAGAACAGGCCCAGCCGGGTGAGTGTGGCGATGTTGCTCATGATGTGGGTGGAGTCCAGCCGTTGCTTTCCGGTGCGTATGCCCAGCGCCTGGATGATCCGGTCCGTGGTCTCCTGGAAAGCCAGCCGGCCACCGTCGTGCTGCATCAGGCGAACTCGGAAGTTGTGGAGGGTCTTCTGGGGCAGGTGGGTCTCCTCGATGTCCAGCCGCAGGGCGTGGTGCCAGAGCAGGTTGAACTCTAGTTGTTCCAGAGCTTCATCGTCGGTGAGGTTGAACATCTCTTTGAGGAGGTGGACCCCGAGGACGGTCTGCACCGCCCGGTTGGGACGGCCGTTGTCCACGCAGTACATGGGAGCAAAGCGCTCCTCGTCAATCAGGGGGAGCGCCTCGTTTCGGAAAACCTCGGCCCAACTTCTCTCCAGACGCTTAGCCTTCTTCGGCGTCACCAGGAACTGGGACTGCCAGAGGCTCTCTTGCGGGTCTCGTATTCGGAACATCCTCCCCTCCCTCGGCCAGGCGCTGCCCCAACGCCCTTTCCCCACATTATCCTCCCATTGCCCCCGGAGGACGAGGGGTTTTTACGAGGGAATCAAGCTTGGTGTGTCCCTTTTTGTCGCTATTTGCTGACAGTTTCCGCGGGAACGCGGCCCAAGGCTATTCCCTAAAAGCTAGGCCCTAAAGCTAGGCTCACAGGAGGTGAGACGTTGGAACAGGTAACCACCGACCCCTTGATTGGCATCGGGAACGGCTGTTAGAAGCCTTGGAGGCCTATCGCAGAGGCGTGGGAGAAGCGCCGCTGCTGCGCAAATGGACCGAGACCGGGAACCGATCAGCCACCCGTAGCCCGGTTTCGCCAAGCTCAGCCTCCAAAGCCAGCCAAGCAAGTGCGATGTCCTTTGTGCTCTCCACCGACGAGGTGGACAGGCATGGCGACGTTATCTCCTCAGGAGGTTGGAGCCTGGAGTCCTATCGCCAGAACCCGGTGTTTCTTTGGGCCCACGACTATGCGCGACCGGTAATTGGCCGGGCCGTAGAGACCTGGCTGGAAGCCCACCAGCTGTTAGCCCAGGTTGAGTTCGCCCCCACTGCCTTTGCTCAGGAAGTAGCCGGATTGTACCTGGCCGGGTATCAGCGGGGCGTCTCGGTCGGATTCAAGCCACTCCGTTTCGAGGAGAGAAGGGACGAAAAGACCGGGGCTGTGTTGGGAATTCGCTTTCTGGACCAAGAGCTTTTGGAGGTGAGCGCCGTGCCGGTCCCAGCCAACCGCAGCGCTCTGAGGCGTGCTCTGGATCAGGCGCCTTTGGCGGCTGAGTACCTGCGCCAATGCGCGAATGGGGGCACACCATCAGCAAAGAAAAGTGGGCTAAGGACGCCGGAGTCGGCCCTTGAAGCGATGTGTGGAGCAATTTCGGCCCGCATTGACGACCTGGCAAAACTGACGGAAGAGTTGGCCAACGACGCTGCGGAAGTGGAAAAGGCTTTCTACGGCGCCGGAGGTCCCGGCAGGGAAAACGGCATACCGGAAATTTTGGCGGCCTTGAGGGAGGCTCATCACTAGTATTACAACGTCAGTTAGTTTGATAGGATGACTGTGTAGCTGGAGAGGGAATAGGCGGGTGAGGTGGGGATGTGGATGCGGCAGCTTTCGAGCAGGTGTACGGGTCATTTCGGGATTTTCACGCTTACTTCGCGCCGCTGTTTGGCCGCCGGGAGACGCGGGAGCACAGCGGTCATTATCTCCAGGCCCTGCTGGTACAGTCTGGGGAGCGGCGCAACGCTGAGAACCTGTCGGAGACGGTTCCGGGGTCAGCCCGAGGGATGCAGCGGTTTCTCACCGATTCTCCCTGGGACGATGAGGTGATTATAGGACGGCTGCAGGAGTACCTGGGAACCCGGCTGGAGCATCCGGAAGGGGTGTGGGTGCTGGACGGCAGCGACTTTCCCAAGCAGGGGAGGAAGTCGGTGGGAGTGGCCCGGCAGTACTGCGGGAGGCTGGGGAAGGTGGCCAACTGCCAGGCGGGGATGTTCCGAGGGATGCAGCGGGAGGAAGTCGGTGGGAGTGGCCCGGCAGTACTGCGGGAGGCTGGGGAAGGTGGCCAACTGCCAGGCGGGGATGTTCCTGGCCTATGTCAGCCCGTTGGGACGGGCATTGGTGGACAAGGGGCTGTATCTGCCCGAGAGTTGGACCTCGGACAAAGACCGGTGTGAGGCGGCGGGTGTGCCGGAGGATAGGCAGGGCTACCGGTCCAAGACGGAGTTGGCCTTGGAGATGGTGGGGCGGGCACAGGAGCGGGGCCACCTGAAGGCTGGATGGGTCGCGGCGGACGACGCCTTCGGGATGTCGCCGTCCTTCCGGGAGGGCCTGGCGGCCTTGGGGATGTGGTACGTGCTGGACGTTCCGTCCGGCTTTACGGTGTGGCCGCCGGAGCCTGCCTGGACCAGTGCGGAGTATCAGGGATTCGGGCGTCCCCGCAAACCCAGGCTGCGAGACGGTCAGCGCCGGACCATGGAGCAGCGCAGCGACGAGTTGCCGGAGGAGGCCTGGCGTGAGATTACGGTGGCCGAGGGAAGCCAGGGGCCACGCAGCTACCTTTTCAGCGCCCAGAGGGTGCGACCGACCAGCAGGCGCAAGCCCGGCGAAATCCACTGGGCCGTCTACCGCCGGAACCGGGACGGCAGCGAACCCCGCTACTACCTGTCCAATGCTCCGGAGGATACCCCGTTGGAGACCCTGGCATACGTGGGAGGCTCCCGTTGGCGTATAGAAACGGAGTTTGAGACGGAGAAAAGCGACGTAGGCCTGGACGAGTACGAGACCCGCACCTGGGCTGGCTGGCATCACCACGTGGCCCTGTGCCTGCTGGGCGGAGCTTTTCTGCTGAGCCTGCAACAGGCTTGGGGGGAAAAAGATGCCCCGGATCACGAGGCCGCAGGTCTACCGGGTGGTGCGGGAAATGCTGCCCCGGGAACGGTTCGGGCCAACCGAGTTGCTGCGGTGGCTTGAGGATACGCAGGACAGTAACGAACGGGCCAAACGCTCCCATGCCAAGCGCCGCGCCGCCATGCGGGCATCACCCCACATCCCTCCCTGAACTGACGTTGTAATACTAGAACTCCGGCCGAAAAGTACCCTGACCTAGGCTGTCCCGATATACTGGGCAAGAGATTTAATAAATGGGTGTGGGAGGTTGAGGATGCTGGGAGTACGGTCGGCGCAACGAGGGCTGCTGGAAGCGGATCACCTGTACCTGGACTATGTGGGCCGGGGCTCCTTCTATGGCTTCCTGGCCTCCCTGCGGGGACAGCTATTTCGAGACGAAGAGTTCGCCGAGCTATATTGCCCAGACAATGGCCGGGATAGCGTGCCCCCAAGTCTGGTGGCCACTGCGCTGTTGTTGCAAGCCTACGACAAAGTCAGCGACGCCGAAGCCAAACAGCGGGCGGATTTTGATATCCGGTGGAAGGTGGCGTTGGGGATTGAGGTGGAGGACCGGCCCTTTGCCAAGAGCACGCTGCAGCTGTTTCGAGCCCAGCTGATCCTCCACGACCGGGTGCGGGCCGTCTTTCAGCGCAGCCTCCAATTCGCCCGGCAGACCGGATACCTGAAAGGACGCCGGATGAAGGTGGCGGTAGACACCACCTACATTCTGGGCCGAGGGGCGGTCAAGGACACCTACAACTTGCTGGCCGACGGCATAGTCCAGGTAGTGCGGGCGCTTTCGGACCTGGATGGGACGCGGCCCGAGGAATGGGCCTTGAGACACGGTCTGGAACTCTACTTTGGCTCCAGTGTGAAGGGAGAGGCAGAGATTGACTGGGACAACCAGAAAGAGCGGCAAGCCTTACTGCAGAAGATAGTAGCCGATGCCGACCTGGTGTTGGAGCTGGCCCGTCAGGTCCAGGGTCAGTTCCCCGAGGAGAGCCCCCAGCGCCAGGGTATAGTGGAAGCGGCGGAGTTGCTGGGGCAACTGTTACTGCAGGATGTGGAACGCCAGGAGGATGGCCCAGCCCTGAAGGATGGGGTAAGCCGGGACCGCATCCCTTCGGTACACGACCCGGAGATGCGCCACGGCCGTAAAAGCAGCAGCAAACGCTTCGACGGACATAAGGCTGCGGTGGTGGTGGATACCGATTCCCAACTGGTGACCGCGGTAGACATCCTGCCCGGCAATGCCGGTGACAACACTGGAGTCCTGGAACTGGTGGAGCAGAGTGAGGAGAACACGGGCATAGCGGTGGAGGAGACTATCGGGGATGCGGCCTATGGGGATGGCGGGACGCGGCAGGCCTTTGCCGATGCTGGTCGGACTCTAATAGCCAAGGTGCCGGGTCGCCCTAATAAGGCCTGCTTCCCCAAGGAGGACTTCCAGATCGACTTGGAGGCAGGAACCTGCACCTGCCCAGCCGGTAATGTTACCCACACCCTGCGGACCTTCGGCACCCGGACCAACCGGTTGGGTCGGACCTACCTGGCCCGGAGTTTCCAATTCGACCCGGCGGTCTGCGGCGTATGCCCCCTGCGGTCCCAGTGCGTGGCGGCGCGGTACGGGGCGGGACGCACCGTAGCCCTGCATCCCCAAGAGGCGCTCTTGCAACAAGCCCGGGACTTCCAGCGGAGTGAGGGCTTTGCTGAATACCGTAGGCTGCGCCAGGCGGCCGAGCATCGCCTGGCGCGGCTGGTGCAACTGGGGGTCCGCCAATCTCGCTACTTCGGCCGAGCCAAGACCCGATTCCAACTACTCATGGCGGCCACGGTGGCCAACCTGACCCTGGTGGCTACCAAGATGGGGATGATATCTCCGGCTCCAGGCTCCTCTCACGATAAACCGGACCAGCAAGCCCCAGGGTCGCCCATCGTTACTACCCAATTCATATTGGCCGCAGCCAACTGGGTCACTCTTAGCCTCAGACTTACAGTCCACTGGTTATCCTCCACGCCATCCCGTCACAGCAGGGCTTTTCAGCCGGGTTTCTAGGACCTTTTTGAGAGACCAAGGCCCCAAGGGAAAGCGGGATGAAGTGCTCAGCGGACGTTGGCGGGGGACTGCGCCTACCTCGGTCCACAAGATCATCATCGAGTACACCGAAGAGGCTTAGCTTCGGAAGTCCATCGGGAAGTATCCTGGCTCTCTTGACCAGACCAAAACCGCGATTTTCCGAATAAACTGTTTTTAACTGTGCTTAATGAGAAGGAGGCCGGATGGGCCGTGAAGCGTACAGGTCTTTATATGGAGACCTGACCAAGCTAAAAGATGACAGCCTGCTTAAAGACCCCGCTTCGGGCAGCGGCGACGATGACGAGATGTTACTACTGTAACCGCCACTTTTACCCGCGAACCCAGACCTTGGTGTTTGATGGGAACGGTGGTGGCCGATTGCTGATACCCGATTTGGCGTCCTTGACCAGTTTGAAAGAGGACTCCAACGACGACAAAACTTTCAATGAAACCTGGGCCGCCGCGGACTATTGGCTGGAACCCTATAATGCCGAGCCTACCCAACATTGGGGCCAGCCTTACACTGCCATCCGGGTTCGTCAGAAAGGCGCGAAAGACAGTTTCACCGCCGGGGAGCAGCACTTCCAGATTGATGGCGTTTGGGGTTACCGGGAACACAAAGAGGACAGCGGCACCGACCTAAACGACGCCTCAATGAACACCACCAAGACCGCCGTGGCGGTTGATGACGGCACCCAGTTCGCCATCGGCCATACGGTAATGATCGGCAGCGAACAAATGCTTATAACCAATATATCCAGCAACAACCTGACCGTGACTCGTGCGATTAACGGAACAACCGCTGCGGCCCACACCGATAATTCCGATGTTTATATACTTCGGTGGCCCGCCTCAGTGGAGCGGGCCACTCTAATCCAGACGGCCCGGATTTGGACCCGAGCCGCCGATTTTGAGCCATTCTTCGTCGATGCCGACGTGGACACGGATGTCAGATTGCTGCTTGAACCCTACCGGAAGTTGACGGCGTGACCTTTTGGCCCATTAGGGATACTAGATCGAGATGGATGGGTCGCAGAAAAAACACCTGAGGTAACAATCGGGCCGATGCAATACGCTAGGATCGCTGAGGGACGGTTGCCGCTGTTGATGCCGGTGGTTAATGCCCCGCTTGAATTTTTGTTATAGACTGGGGATAAATCTATATTCCCACTGCGCCCTGCGTCGCACCGTGCCATGCGTTGCACCGTGCAGCGCGCTGCACAGTGAAAGGTTTGAGATATGTCGGACTATATTCTGGTACACCGGGAACCCCCATTGACCACCGTGACCTTTAATCGCCCGGACCAGCGAAACGCAATTAATTTCTCAATGTGGAGAGACCTTGCCCCAATGCTCGCAGACTTGGATGCCGACGGGGAGACTCGGGTAATCGTTTTTGCTGGCGCCGGAGGGGAGGCGTTTTCGGCTGGCGCCGACATCAAAGACTTTGAGGAATATCGGTCCGACTCCGAGAAAGGCGCGCTGTATAACGACGCTGTTAACGGAGTGCTGGTCCAACTGCATTCCATGTCCACTCCCACGATTTCCATGATCAATGGCTTTGCCGTTGGCGGCGGCTGCGAGCTGGCCATTGCCACCGATTTGCGCATCGCCTCCGAAGATAGCCGCTTTGGCATTCCCGTGGCTCGTCTGGGTATCACGGTAGGCCACCAGGAAATGCAAGGTCTGGTTAACCTAGTAGGCAAAGGCAACGCAATGTACATATTGCTGTCCGGCCGGTTGCTGGATGCCCAGGAAGCGTTGCGTATTGGCTTAGTAAACCAAGTGCTCCCCAAAGAAGAGGTGGAAACCTACGCTTACCAATTGGCCAGCGAGATCGCCAACCTGGCGCCCTTGTCCCACCAGGTGAATAAGCAGACCATGAAACAGGTATTGGCCAAGCCGTCTTTGGCCGAACTAACACCGGAAGAGTCGATACTACCGCTCACCCAGTTCGATACCAAGGACTATCAAGAAGGTTACCGGGCGTTTCTGGAAAAGCGCCGCCCCAGTTTTATAGGCCAATAAGCATCTAGCATCTGGGGGAATTGATCCCGAGTCACCTGCAGCCTCCAGCCTATTTGGGCTGGGGGCTATTTTGTTCCAAAGACTACCGTCGTGATCGAAATCCAACCGTGGGTGTAGCTTTCCTGTTCCAAAGGCTACCGTCATGATCGAAGTCCAACCATAGGATGCGGCTTTCCTGGCACTGCAAAGGCGCTAAGAATTGATGAGGAAAGCGGCCCGTTTTCCGCCTGCACGCCATTCCGGCGCAGGCCGGAATCCAGTTGCGTTTTTCACCGTAATAACCGATGGCGCACCGAGGTTAACGCCTTGGGCTCACAGCTTCCGCTTAGATGACACCTGGGTCTCCATCGTCTTGGTAATATTTAGTTCTAAGGCAAAAGAAATAGCATTGGCTGACCGGGGTTGACCGGAAATAATATCCCTAAAACCCTCACTGAACTCTCGCTGCATGTAGAATGATTTCACTAATATGTGTGCAGAGAGAACGAAATCGAAATCGTCTGGACCCTCCAAGAAAGGCAGAGAGCGGGCTGACCTGTTGTTGGTTTCCAAGGGATTGGCTGAAAGCCGAGAGCAAGCCCAGACTCTGATCATGGAGGGTTTGGTTTTCACACCCTCCGGCAGGGTCGCAAAAGCCAGTTCCCTGGTGGCCGGCGAAACAGTGTTGGAGGTACGAGGGCGTCTGCCCTACGTGGGCCGGGGCGGGTTGAAGTTGGCCCATGCTCTGGACGAATTCGGGCTCTCTCCCCAGGATATGGTGGCCCTGGACCTGGGTGCGTCGACGGGTGGGTTCACCGATTGCTTGTTGCAAAGGGGCGCTCAACGGGTTTACGCACTGGATGTTGGGCACGGACAACTCGACTATCGCCTTCGGCAGGACTCCAGGGTAGTGGTCATGGAAAAACAAAATGCTCGCTACCTCATTGAATTGCCAGAACCCGTAGACTTGGTCACCATCGACGTTTCATTCATCTCCCTAAAGTTGGTTATACGCCAAGCCCTCGTCAAATTGAAGGATGGCGGCTGCTTGGTAACCCTGGTAAAACCCCAATTTGAGGCGCCGAGGCAAGATGTGGGCCGGGGTGGCGTAATTAAAGACCCTCAGGTTCACGCGCGCGTCTTGGCAAAGACTATCGTATGGGTGGTGGAGAATGGCATAAGGTTGCGAAACCTGTGCGCTTCACCCATTTTGGGCGACGCCGGAAACAAAGAGTTTTTCCTACTGTTGCAAAAGACCTGATTTAGCTTTAGGTTTCATTGATAAGAGTTTTCGGGACAAGAGTTTTCGGGACAAGAGTTTCCGGGATAGGGATTCCCGGCCATACGAGACCGGCCACTTGGGACCGGCCAGGTGTGGATGGAAAGCGGCAAGGGTGTCCCATTAGAAAGTTGATCATGTGCTGAAAGGAGGAAGCTACACATGGACGTATCAGAATTGGCTGCTATATTGCTGGAAAGGGAACAGACGGTTTCAGTGGCAGAGGCTGACACCTGCGGTTTGATTGGTTACATGCTGGGCACCATACCCGGCGCATCAAAGTTTTTCCCAGGGGGAGTTATAGCCTACACGGGTGGTCTCAAGCAGAAAATCCTTGGCGTGTCCCATGAGTTGTACGACACCTACGGCAGTGTTAGCGAGGAAATGGCGATAGCTATGGCCAAGGGCGTCAGGGAGTTGACCGACACGGACTACGCCGTCTCCGTAACCGGCGTGACCGGCCCAGCCCAAGGTCGCTCCACCTATCCGATAGGCACATTTTATGTCGGCCTGGCAGTTAAAGGCGGGGAAGATCGGGCCATCGAGATTCATGTGGAAGGCGACAGGGATGCTACCAAACGGGCATCGGCCCAAGCCGCATTGGACCTATTGGGCGAGCACCTCAAGGCTGGTTAGCCCCAGGCAATGCTGGAAACTGCTGGGTACGTAGGCCCCGTTATTAGATAGGGGCCTACGTACCTTGGGCTCGAAGGCAGGATTTTCTGACTCTGGGTTGTGAACCCGGCATTATCCCCCGGAGCAGCCAGTCACTGGGTCGGCCAACCGCCGGGCCGGCGACCAACGGGCCGGCAACCAACGGGCTCGCAACCAACGGAGAGGGTCATGTTGACGGTTTTTGGCGCACTAGCGGTGGGAATCATGTTCCTCGCCTACTGGCGGGAAGGCAGTTCCAAGTGGATGGTTCTAATTTTCGCCGTGGCTTCGGCGGCGACCTCCCTCTACAGCGGGTTGGTGGAAGCCTACCCCATCACGGTCATCGAAGGCCTATGGTCCTTAGTTGCCTTACAACGCTTCTATAAGCGTTACCGTGATGAGAAACTGCGCCCCAGCCAGGTAGTCGCGACTTAAACCTACCTGACTTAATCTTGATTCCCTCGCAAAAAGGCCTGTTTGAGATGAACCCTGGCGTGCGAAGGGGCCTGGAAGGGAGGAGGCCACGGGATGCCGGCTGCTGGCCTCACCGCACCATCTGCCGCGCTCAGGACAAGCGTGATCCCGTTGCGGTACCCCTTCCGTGGCTCAGGGCACCCGGTGGAAGCTGTGGAGCGGCGCCCTCATGCGGCCGTGACCGCAGGTACCGTCCCGACCGCCCGCTGAGCCGTGTTCTCCATCTCCACCAGGCGTGCATGGACCATCCGCTTGAAGTTGCACGCCAACGCCTTCAGGTAGACGGCAAGCCGCACCCGACGGCCCCCTCGCACCCGCAAGCGCCCAAGCCCGTGGGCGCGCTTCAGCTCGGAGTTCGTTCCCTCGATACCGGCCCTTATGGCATACCGCTTGCGCCACTCCTCGGTGGCCTCGGCCCTCCGGCGCCGCTCGATGTTCACCTTCACCAGGTCCGCCTTGAGGACGTAGGCCCCCGCACGCCGGTCCAGCTTCACTGGGCAACGGGACCGCAAGGGGCAGGGCTCGCATGTTGTCCTGGCAAAGTGGACCTCTACCCGCTCCGGCGCATCCTCCAACTCGTACTCCTCGATGGACGGGTGGCCGCGGGGCACACCGTGGCCTGCTCCCCTGTGACGTCGATCTGAAAGTCCGCGGCGGTGAGCGGCGGTGGTCCGTCACCCTCTCCTTCGTGCGAGTTCCCCGGTGCCGACCCCGCCACCGGGCTCACCAGTTCCGTTCCCCGGCGCGAGGCTTCGAAGGCATTGCGGCCCGACCCATACGCCGTGTCGGCGAAGAGCTCGTCCGGTCGGACCTTCCGCTCCGCGAGCCCGTCAACGACCGGCACGCTCACGTCGGTGTCGCTCCCACTCGAGGGGGTCACCTCCACGTGGGTGATGAGCTGGGTGGCGTTCTCCTCGTGGCAGGTCTCCGCCACCTGCACCTCGTACCCCTTCCCCTTGTGGCCGCTGTAGGTCACATCCGGGTCGTGGGGCGATTGCAGCGAGTCGGCGGACACCTGCTTCGGGTCCTTCAAGGCCACGGGCACCTTGCATTCCCCAGCATCGTCGTCATCGTCCCTGGGGCGCCCGTCCCGGTGTTTGCCCACATGGCACTGCTCCCGCAGCAGCCGCTCCAGCAGCCGGTACTCCTCCAGCTGGGCAGCAGTCGTGCCATGGAACCGGTCCACCAGCCGGTAGAGGTCCCGGGCACAGACCGAAAGGCGTCGCCGACCCTCCCCCGTGCGGGCGTCCTCGTAGTGGGTCGCCTCGTCTTCTTCCTTCAAATAGCGCCCTAGGAGGCCCTCCGGAACCCCAGGGCGAAGCTCTGGGTGCTCCCAGCGCAAGGCCCGCAGGAACAACCGCATCGTCTCACAGAACAGGCCCAGCCGGGTGAGTGTGGCGATGTTGCTCATGATGTGGGTGGAGTCCAGCCGTTGCTTTCCGGTGCGTATGCCCAGCGCCTGGATGATCCGGTCCGTGGTCTCCTGGAAAGCCAGCCGGCCACCGTCGTGCTGCATCAGGCGAACTCGGAAGTTGTGGAGGGTCTTCTGGGGCAGGTGGGTCTCCTCGATGTCCAGCCGCAGGGCGTGGTGCCAGAGCAGGTTGAACTCTAGTTGTTCCAGAGCTTCATCGTCGGTGAGGTTGAACATCTCTTTGAGGAGGTGGACCCCGAGGACGGTCTGCACCGCCCGGTTGGGACGGCCGTTGTCCACGCAGTACATGGGAGCAAAGCGCTCCTCGTCAATCAGGGGGAGCGCCTCGTTTCGGAAAACCTCGGCCCAACTTCTCTCCAGACGCTTAGCCTTCTTCGGCGTCACCAGGAACTGGGACTGCCAGAGGCTCTCTTGCGGGTCTCGTATTCGGAACATCCTCCCCTCCCTCGGCCAGGCGCTGCCCCAACGCCCTTTCCCCACATTATCCTCCCATTGCCCCCGGAGGACGAGGGGTTTTTACGAGGGAATCAATCTTGGACGTAGATATAGATTAGGCCAGCTCCAGCCTTTGCTGGGTCTCGCTCTCGGCGATGATTCGCTCCCAGGAATAGATCATGGGCACCATTTCTACTCTGCGCCAGGCGTCCGACTGGTCATGGTAGTGGTTACTGCCCGGGTGACCGGAGCTTCCCAGGGGGACCACCCACAAGGAATTGTCCCACTCGGCCAAGTCGTATGCGTATCGCGCCACTGAGAGGCTGGTAATTGTCGCTGGGTCCGATGGGGAGTAGGCGCCAGCCAAAGGCGTATCTCCGTCCCCGCTGGCAGGGATTGCCGGAGGGTCTAATACGGCCGACATAGCGGGTTGCGACATCGACAGAGGGTGCTTAGGCCTTGCTTGGTGAACTCGTTCCCACCGCCATTGGTTCATGTCCTCCCCCAGTAGCTCTTGCAGAGCCTTGACCCCTTTGCTTAGCGCTCGGGACATAACGGACGCCCAGTCTTCCCCTGGCGGCAGCAGGCTGCGGTCGTCTTCTCGGATCATCACCAGCAGTTGCGCTTTAAAGCGGTTTATGAACGTGCTTTTCCCCCGGTTGGCGGGCCGGCAGACTTCATTGGCCAACTCCTGCCCCAGATTGTGCTCGAATAATTGCTGCAATACTTGGTCCCGGCAGGCGCTATAAATCGTGGGCGCCACCAGATCAGCGTCCATTAAGCCGGGCTGGGACCCGGACCACGCCAGCATCCTTTTCTTGGCCTCGACGGACAACTCGTCTTGCGGTTCCACCCGCTTCAGCAAATCGACATAGGTCTCGGCCGGAATTGAACCCTTCTGCCCGTGAACCTTGGCCATGTCCGAAGCGTCGGGTTTCGTCAGCGACAGCAGGCCTTCGGTCACCCGCCTAGCTCGGAACCCTGGGACGAAGTCAACGCCGATGTAGTAAGGATAATCGTCGCCCACCGGACGGTTGTTGGCCGTGGCAATGTACCCCTCTGCCGGGTTTATGGACCTGGGCAGTTCGTCAAAAGGAATCTGGCCTTGCCATTCGTGTTCACCAGTCCATCCCGGCACTGGCAACCATGCGTTGGCCTGCGACCGTATGGGAATTTGCCCCCGGCAAAGATACCCGGCGTTGCCATGCACATCAGCCAACAGGAAGTTGTTGCACGGGTCCACCCACTCTCTCTGGGATTCCACCAACTCGTTGGAATCCTTGGCCCGGAGCATCAGCCACAGAATGTCCGTCCATGCCGAAGGTTGGTCGGTGGCGGTGTACTTGAAAGCCAGCCCGGCTCCCTGTTCAGGGCCGCCGGAGATGATTGGCCCGTGGCTGGTTACCCAAACGTCCAAGTCCACATCCTGACCGCCCTTAACGGCGATCTTCTCGTGAAAAACCTCGGCTTGACGCCACTCATCTTGGCACAGGTAAAAACCGGCCTTATCGGAATCAAAGCGGTCTATATAAAGGTCTTGGTAATCGGCCGACGTGTGAGTCACGGACCAAGCCACCCAGTCATTGTGGCCGAAATGAGGGAAAGCGGGTAATCCGGGGAAGGACAGGCCGGTGACGTCGAACTCCGGGCAGGCCAGATGGTTCTGGTAGTAGACGTTGGGCGTGTCCAGTGCCCGGTGGGAGTCTCCCGCCAGAATGGGTTTGCCGGTGGCCGAACGGTCTCCGGCGATCACCCAACTGTTGCTGCCGCCGTCGGTTTCGTTCAAGTAATTAAGGGCGGCTGCGCCATCGCAGAGTTCGTCCAACCCATAATCCAACGGACCGGAATGGACGTCGCCCGGCGGCAGGATAAGCAAATGACCCGGCTGGTAACCGGCAAACAGCCGGGACGCTTTGTTGGGGCCCAGCGCCCGCACCATGCGGGCCCGCCAGAGTTTGGACTCGAACACGCCCATGAATATGTGCCGCACTTTATAAACAATCAGCCCGTGCCAGGGTTGCCAGGGCTCAGGCTCCAAGCTGGCAATCAAGTATTCAACGGGAAGGCTGTCGGTGCTTTGGATAAAGGCGTTGACCCCTGCGGCGTAAGAATCCATCATTACCTGGGATTGTTGGACAGCCGCTTGATAATCAGCCTTGGCTGAATGTTCCAGCCGGAACCGCTTCATTAGCTTGTCCTGCGCCAACCCATCCGGACCCACCACCTCGGACCAACGTCCGGAACCGCGGAGCCGGTCGTACTCCATTTGCCAGAGCCGGTCTTGGGCTGTAGCGAACCCTTGGGCGAAGAAGGCGTCCTTTTCGGTGCCAGCCCTGATATGCGGGACTCCAAAGGCGTCCCGGAAAATTTCGACCGCTGAATCCAGACCGTCGAGTTTAAAGGTACGGTTCACATCGGGCAGTGCCGCTTTCAGGTCCTTTTCAGTTATCATCGGCCCCTCACCGCAAGTCTGAGATTGACGCGACTACTATATCACCAGCCAGATACATCCCCAGCCAAGGACAGCAGCATGGGGATTGACGGATGCAAAGGCCCCGACTAACATCGCCTTTAGCCTTGCAGATGGCACTTGCGTGCGATCTTCTGGGTCGTGATTCGGAAGTTAGCGGAAACCTGATCTCGATTCTCAGAAATTAGCTAAGCTAAGGTCCGCCGAGGAAAAATGCAGATTGCCGAACATATTTACAGCACCCACATTCAAGAGGACCAGAGCACCTTTGGCGCCATGCACCCCGGTGGGACCCAGATTTATTTTGTGGGAGACCCGAACGACCACATGGTCATGGTCGATACCGGGGAGCCCTACCGATCTTGGACCCAACAAATCCTGGACTACCATGCCGAATTGGGTAAGCCGCGAATTTCGTCTATCCTCATTACCCACGGGCATGGCGATCACATAGGCGGCTTGGACTGCTTGCAGCACGTGCTGGATTGCCCGGTGCGTTGCCACCCTAAGTTAGAGCCAGTGCTGAGCCAGCGCTTGGGCCCTGACTGTGTGCAGAAGCTCGGCTCCAAGGAAACCGTCGCAACCGGCGGCGGTATTTCCTTGAGGACGATGTTCACCCCCGGACACGAGGACGACCATGTCGCCTACTACATGAGTGAGGGCCGGGTTCTGTTCAGCGGCGATACGATTTTGGGCAACTCGTCGTCCAGCGTACGTAACCTCAAGCAATATATGACATCGTTGGAGTTGATGGCGCGCCAGCGTCCCAACCTTATTTGCCCAGGACACGGGCAGATAATTCAAAACGCAACCCAGCGCGTTCAGTGGTATATCGAACACCGCCAGCAGCGGGAGGATCAAGTGTTAGCGGCGTTGGATGCTGGGGCTACCATGGTCGACGAAGTGGTGACCCGGGTTTACCCCCGAAACTTAAGGAAAAACCTCAGAGAAGCAGCAGCCCGCAACGTTCGGACCCACTTGGCGAAGCTTGCGGAAGAGAAACGCATAGTTGAGCGATCCGCCTCGTATTTCATGAAAGCCGATTAGCTGCTGCGGTGCCTCTTGGCCGATGAGTTTTAAGCCAATGCGATTTAAACCCACGCGATTTAATATCGAACAGACCAGCGAAAAAGTCCCCATCGGGTGTGGGGCATTGCTGGCTTTATTTGGGGTAATTCTCCTCACACCGGTGGGAATATTCCTCGTAAAAGCCGTGGGATACATCTCCCTGGCAGCAGGCCTGATTTTGCTGGCCACAGGTATCTACTATTGGATGGCCCGCTTCCGCCGTCGCAACTACTGATACGACTACGCCCAATATTCAGGCAATGATTAGTCGCATCAGCGAAATGCGAATTGGAGATTCCCTTAAGCTGCTTTTACCCAACCGACCGGCCAATTCTAGTCCCCCCTTTCGTAAAGGCAGTAACATACTTGCCTCAGTAAAGGGAGAATGAGATAATTTTTTTAACGTTGCTGGCAGCAAGGGCAAGTATCCATTTGACCGAGCAAGCACTTAAAAGTGGTTGTGGAATTACGTGCCTACGCCGATGAGAGCGGTACTCACCCGGAGGCTACTCATTGCCTTGTTTCTGGCTGGATGGGCAGTGTCCGACAGTGGGGTAAATTTGCGACCGACTGGAATCGAGTTTTGAGTGAGTACGAGATTCCGGAATTCCACTCAGGTGATTTTTTCCAACGGGAAGCTAATAGAAGCTCGTCTGACCTTACCCCGAAGTTAGTATCATTGGCTAGTAGAGTCCAGCCATAGAGCCAGCAAACTCTTTGGGCGTTTTACCCTTCAGGGAACTGTGGGGCCTGACCTCGTTGTAGTCCTGCCGCCAGTTCTCTATGATCTCCCTGGCATGCCTTACACTCATGAACCAGTTGATGTTCAAGCATTCGTCGCGTAGTCGGCCGTTGAAGCTCTCAGCAAAGGCGTTCTCTACCGGCTTGCCAGGACGTATAAAGCTTAACTTGATGCCCCTCCGATAGGCCCACTCATCCATGGCCTTGCTTGCGAACTCCGGGCCGTTGTCCACAGTGATCACCTCAGGTAGTCCCCGTGTCTCTCCCAGTCTCTCCAGGACTCCCACCACTCTGGCGCCTCCCAGAGAGGTATCTACCTCGATGGCTGGGCACTCCCGTGAATAGTCGTCCACTATGGCCAATGCCCGGAAGCGCCGACCGGTCACAGTGCTATCAGAGACAAAGTCCATGGACCACCTCTGATTAGGACGTACAGGAGATGGAATGGTCTCCCGGACCCCTGCCGCCCCTTTGCGCCTCCTCTTCTTCCTGAGCGCAAGCCCCTCTTCACTGTAGATGCGCTCTGTACGCTTGTGATTGATCACCAGGCCTTCTCTCTTCAGCATGATGTGCAACCTGGGACTGCCAAAGCGCTTCCTCTCCCATGCCAGCTCACGCATTCTGCGACGCAGGACAGCATCATCACCCTGCTTCGACTTGTACCGATAGACCGAGGGTGAGATACCAGTAAGCAGACAGGCCCTCCTCTCACTCAGCCCAAGACTCTCTATGGCATATGCCGCTGCCATCTTCCTCACCTTGGGCTTCAGAAGTTTTTTGCCAGCAACTCCTTCAGAGACCAGTTGTCCAACGCCTGCTGGGCCACAATCTGCTTCAGGCGCCGGTTCTCTTCCTCAACGGACCTTAGCCTCTTCAACTCGTTCAACGTCAGCCCGGCGTACTTGGCTTTCCACTTGTAGAAGGTGCCTTCGCTCATGCCGTGCCTGCGGCACAGCTCCCCTGTCTTGGCCCCTGCCTCTGCCTCGTTCAGGACCCCTATGATCTGCTCCTCTGTGTACCTCTTCCGTGCCATGAGCCCTCCTTACTATGTCCTATTTTACCCGGAGGACTCTCTTTGCCACTGTTTCTGTTCTCGGGGGTAAGGTCACGTCTAATCCATATTTAGGATGGGGGTGGGGAGCATAGTAGAGCTTTCATATTAGCGTTAACTGATACGCTTGCCAAGTTGCCGTTATATCCAGTGGGTGGGGCAATTGATGTAAATGCGTTTCTCCAATACAGCGATGCGGAGCGACGATATTTCACGGGTGCCTCAGTTACAAAGTCTGGCAAAGTAGTTGGCCTAAGTGGAACTCCAAACAAACCCTATCATTCGGCGTTCACGTTCTGCCTCACAGAAGCCGTCATGGCGGCAAAAGGTGACGCCATTGTTAACTTTGTATTCGACCAAAACAAACAAGAAGCTCCCTATGCCCTTCAAGTCTTTAAAGAGTATCGAAACGCAGTTGAGAGCGACATAGTGTGGAGCAAGCTCGGGAGTGTTATATTCGCCGACCACAGGAAAGAGCCTGGATTGCAGGCGGCTGATCTAATCACTCACTTGTGGTATTCGTTCCTTCAAAATGGAACGGTCGGTATGGGGCGTGAAAGGAACACGGTATTTCAACATATCAAAAAGCGTAGGGATGGTATGAGAGTCGCCGACCAGGGTTATTTTGACGCAGGTTTAGCTAGGCTCACTCCCAAGCAACGGGCACAGATGAGTGAACTATGACGTTCTTTCCTCGAACGCCTGGGTTTTCGGCACAGAGACTAGTTTCTTCGCCAGTCGTTGAAACGCCGTCTCAGTCTTCGCCGTCTCAGTCTTCAATGATGGCTCTTCTTTCGTGTCAAGTAAATTATTACCTTTCGTAAAGGCGAGTTGGGGGTTTTTCCGCCAGCGTCAGCCCTCTCTTACATCCTCTCCAACAACTCAATCCGCACATCGCCGGGAGCCCGCACAAAGGCAATCTTCAGGTCCGGTCGAAGCTGGTAGGGTTCGACTGAAAATTCTGCCCCCCGTTCTTTAAGCTCCATTACTGCTTCATCCAGGTTCTCGACCCGGAAGCCGAAGTGGTCCAAGCCTAGATGAGCGTCCTTCAGGCTAGGCGGAGTGTCTTCCCCTGCCTTGGCAATGAAAATGATCAGCCCGTTTACGTCTATGTCCACCCGGGGCTGGCCATCGGACTGAACCGACTCGATGATCTTGGCGTCGAACATTTTGTGGAAGTATTGGGCCGTTTCCATAGGCTCGACGCTGCGAAGGTGAATGTGGTCGTAGGTGTAGGTTGGCATCGTGTGACTCCTTTTGGACATTATAGATGGTGGTAAAAGAATATTTGTCCGGCGTATTCTCAAGCGTAATTGGATTAACCAAGTTGAAATTAAACGGCCACACCAGGCTTGTCAACATTAAGTAATACGGAATGTTGTTTCCGAAGCTTATGCGCTGCCATGTATTCAATCCGGTTCCGGGCATTGGTCCTGTCGGTGGCCGCTTCAAGTTGACGCTTGCGCAGGGTAGTCATACAATATGCCACATCCAGCTTGGAACCATTTTCGCCAATTTGGATCATTAACAATATAGGATAGCCTGAAGCTAGTCCCGCTTAGCCGGGGCATCAAAGGGGAAGCCGGTGAAAGTCCGGCACGGTCGCGCCACTGTAACTGGCAGGGGTTTCCTTTCTTATGCGTAGTCCGGAACGGGGAGGTATGGAACCCTACTGTAGCCAGGAGCCAGAAGACCTGCTTTGGGCTTGACTTGGTACACTTCGCGGACGGGAGTACGGGTCACCGAAATTATTGAGCCTGGCCGTGACGCCGGGCTTTTTTGCTATATTGGGCCGAACCCGATAAAGCCTGTGCTAACGATTTAAGAGAGATTCCCGAACATGAGGAGGGGAGATGCTGCGACAAATTCTTGAAGACTGTCAACCCGGCTTTGCCGAGGTTGTGTTGATGTTGGGCAACGGCGTGTCCACCGCAGAGGTATACACTATGTTTGAAGACCTGCGGTTCACACCCGACGGAAAAGTAGTTACTTTCTTGGCTCACGGTGGCACCCATCTCCACGTAAAGATGGACCAAGTCGAGCGGGCTAAGTTTGTTTTTACCATGAACCAGGAGGGTCAGCCCAGCTACTCGCTGTGGATGGTGGACAAGGCAGACCTACCGGTCTTCCGAGTGTATCTCCGAAAGTCGGATCAAGCGGAAACCAACCAACCCAGGCACGATTTATTCATGAGGCTGCGGGAACGCTACGGCGAAATAATCCCCTTGGCCGCATAGACACAAAATTCCAGACAGAACGAAAATGGAGCAATACCAGAGGGTCGGCCAGCCCAAAAAGCTGATTGACGACCGCTGAAGCTGATAGCTAATGGGAAACAATTTGACTCCAACCGTGGTTATAGCCGGCGTTAGAAGCGGCGTTGGAAAGACCACTATTGCCACTGCGATAATGGCGGCCTTAACCCGCCGCGGATATCAGGTCCAGCCCTTCAAGGCTGGCCCCGACTACATAGACCCCTCCTACCACCAGATTGCTTGCGGTGTTCCCAGCCGAAACCTGGACACTTGGCTGTTGCCTCATCCAACGGTGTTGGAGTTATTTCAGCGCGCCGCCGGACAGAAGCAGATATCGATTGTAGAAGGCGTGATGGGGGTATTCGACGGTCATTCCAATCTTACGGAAGTAGGGTCCACCGCCGAACTAGCCAAACTTCTAAACGCGCCGGTGATTCTGGTGGCCGACGCTGGCAAAGTCGCTCGTAGCGTTGCGGCGGAAGTCTTGGGTTACCAACTATTCGACCCGGATTTGCGTATCGCCGGGGTAATTCTAAACGGCGTGGGCAGCCCCCGGCACCTGGAGTTTTGCCAACCCCAGATCGAAGCTACCACGGGCCTGCCGGTGGTGGGCTACCTCCCTCGCCGGGAAGAATTCATTCAACCGGAGCGTCACTTGGGCCTCATACCCACCGTGGAAGGCACGGTGGCCAACCTTTGGTACGACGCAATCGCCAAGCAAGTCGAGGAAACCTTCGACTTGGACCGCATCATTCAGATTGCGTCAACTTGCAATCCCCCTCCTGCTCAAACTGAGGCATATCCCCTGGAAAACCAGCCGAAGAAGGCGCGCATTGCCATCGCCCAAGACAAGGCCTTCAGTTTCTATTACCAGGACTCCTTGGACCTCTTGGAGGCCTGGGGCGCCGAGCTAATCCCCTTCAGTCCTTTGGAAGACCAGCAACTGCCCCCTGGCGCAGGCGGCATTTACATTGGCGGCGGTTTCCCGGAAATGTTTGCCGCCCAATTGGCTGCCAACGCTCCCATGCTGGCGTCGATTCGGGACGCTGTGGACCGAGGAGTCCCTGTGTACGGCGAGTGCGGCGGACTAATGTACTTGGGCCGGAGCCTATCGGACCTGGAAGGGAACCAGCATCCCATGGTCGGCGCAATTCCGGCGGTGTCCGCTATGTCCGACACGCGTCTGGTCTTGGGGTACCGGGAAGTAGAATCGCGCGTCGACAATCCGCTCATGGGGAGAGGGCAGCGAGTTCGGGCCCATGAGTTCCACTGGTCCACCCTGGAAGCCGCGCCCACCGACCAAGAGTCGGTATACCGGGTTGTGGATCAGGAAAACAGGCCCGACGGCTTCCACGTCGGAAGCGTATGGGCTTCCTATGTCCATATTCACTTGGGTAGCGACCCATCCTTGGCCAGGCGGTTCGTTGACACCTGCTCGGTTGGCTTCAAGGCTGTCCCAAAATGATGGCTTGACCTAGTCGTTCTTGAGTTAGACGATTTTATTAACGCCGGTTCATCGGCGGTGTAGATAGGAGTCACAATGAGCACTGGAGAGCAGCCCGCCCAGTCGCAAACACCCGAAGCAAACCAGGAATCAAACCCGGAAGCAAACCCGAAACCGGGGCCTCAATCGGTCCAAGGCCCACGCATCAATGTGGGTTTGGTTATCGTAAATACGGGCAACGGCAAGGGGAAGACCACCGCCGCCTTGGGGGTGGCGCTACGGGCATGGGGCCGTGGCCTGAAGGTAATCGTTCTCCAGTTTATCAAGCACTCCACCGCCAACTTCGGTGAGCAACGCGCGGCCCAGAAGATGGGTATTGAAATGCGGGCTATGGGCGACGGTTTTACCTGGCGCTCCCAAGATTTGGACAAGACGGCCGATCTGGCAGTGGCCCACTGGGAGGACTGCAAGGAAATCATCGCCTCCGGAAAGTATGACTTAATTGTTCTCGACGAGTTCACCTACCCCATGCACTACGGTTGGGTTGACACCAACGAAGTGATTGAGGTCCTGAAAAACCGGCCTGAAATGCAGCACATAATCATCACCGGGCGCCACGCCCCTGAGGCCTTGGTGGAGTACGCCGACTTGGTCAGCGATATTCAGGTGGTCAAGCACCCATACCAGAAAGGAATAAAAGCCCAGCCGGGCATCGAGTTTTAGCGAGCTGCGGGGGCTTCGTGCGTTGAGGATGCGAGGAGACCATGATGAAATAACTCGAATTTGAAGAAGTCTGGCAACTGCTTCATCAGCTAAAAGGCGAGATTGTTCTCACGCCTGGTAAGGGCGAACCCAACAAAATCGGATCGTTCGGACCTAAAGGTATGACGAGAATGCACCTGCGGCCGGGTATTAATAAGGATGATGCTTCGGACAAAGACTGGACTCTAGGTAGCCTAGTACCAAAGAGAGAATTCGAAAACTGGTGGAAACGCCTTGTTCGAGAGGGTACCTCCGAACGGAACCACGAATGGGGGATCGCAGGCGCGTGTCTGGCCAGGGTTCAAGATCTGGGGGTGACCATAACGAAGCAGAAAAATCCGTTAACGCTTTCGCTAGCTAGGGGCTCTGAAGGACTCCTTACCATATAGGACGAAGATGATGATATGTGGGAGTTCGGCGACCCGGTACGAATCGTTGTCGACCCCAATATTTGTAGTGGGAAGCCCACGATCCGTGGGACACGCATTATGGTCAGCAATATTCTAGGCATGTTCTCTGGGGGTTATTCCATCGACCGGGTTGTTAAAGCCTACCCTGAACTCAGTCGCCGGCACGTAATCTCTGCTGCGGAATATGCCAGCAGGGTAGTTGACAGGGAGAAGGTGGTTGCCCCACGCTGAAAACTCGCCCAGGCTGAGGGTTTTGTTGGACCAAAATGTGCCCTTGGCGGTGGCAGCTTGGCTCAGAAGACGTCAGCCACAGTGGCATGTATTCCACATTTTGGAGTTGGGGCTTGACGGTTGTACAGATCGTGAAGTGTTCGATTGGTCTTGTAATTGTGGCCCGGTCCCGAATCCGCATTCGCCCTAGTACGCTTCAAGAGTTTAGTAATTAAGGGGTTGCTCAATGACCCTATCCCGGCTGATCGACCAGACCATCGGCCAAATTGGCCCCCTAGACGAGCAGGCTATTGCCGACGCAGGAGGCCGGCAAGACACATTGACCAAGCCGCTGGGTAGCTTGGGCCGCCTGGAAGAAGTGTCCGTGACTCTGGCCGGTATTTTTGGGGAATCCATCCCTAAAATTCGCCGTAAGACAGTCATTCTGGCCGCTGCGGACCACGGCGTGGTTGCCGAAGGCGTTAGCGCCTACCCGCAAGAGGTTACCCCCGCCATGGTCATGAATTTTCTAGCGGGCGGCGCTGCCATAAATGTGCTGGCGCGGCACGCTGGAGCCGAAGTGGTGGTTTTGGACGCGGGAGTGGCCGCCGACCTGCCGCCAAATCCGGCCTTGCGTGCCGTGAAGGTCGCCAAGGGAACGGCCAATATGGCGGTGGGGCCAGCGATGACCCGAGAACAAGCCGTCCAGTGTCTGGAAACCGGCATCAAAACCGCTCAGGAACTTATCGAAGGTGGCTCGGATTTGATCGCTTGCGGAGACATGGGCATCGGCAACACCACGCCTTCCAGCGCCATTACCGCAGTGACTACCGGGGCCGATCCTTCCGTTACCACCGGTCGCGGCACGGGAATTGAGGATGAAGCCCTAGCCCATAAGATACAGGTGGTGCGCCGAGCGATCGATGTTAACAAGCCCGACGCCAAAGACGGCTTGGATGTTCTAAGTAAGGTCGGCGGCTTTGAAATCGGTGTCTTGGCCGGGGCAATGCTGGGCTGCGCCTCCCGGCGTCGTCCGGTGGTGGTGGACGGGTTTATTTCCGGGGCGGCTGCTCTTATCGCCTGGACTCTGGCTCCTGCCGCAAGCCAATACTTCTTTGCCTCCCATCGGTCCGTGGAGCCCGGCCATCAAATCGGCCTCGAAGCCATGGGTCTGACTCCATTGCTGGATATGGGTATGCGATTGGGAGAAGGGACCGGCGCGACCTTGGCCATGCACATCATCGAAGCGGCGGCAAAATGCTTAGCGGAAATGGCCACCTTCGCCGAAGCTTCAGTCTCCGAAAGATCGGATAGGCAGGCAAACGGCGAGGCCGGGATCTGAGTTCGCTGCTTGCGGCCCTTACTTTTCTGACCGTATTCCCCATATCGATCATCCCTGGGGCCAAGCAATGGAATCCAACCCGACAAGAACTAAGTAACTCCCGGGCTTATTACCCGGCAGTCGGCCTTTTGCTCGGCCTGTTGCTGGTGGGCCTAGAGCGAGGATGCTCGGAAGTATTTCCGGACTACCTTTCCGCCGCCGTCTTGCTGGTGTCGTTGATCGTCGTGAACCGGGGTCTCCATGTGGACGGTCTTATGGATACCTGCGACGGCATCTTCGGCGGCTTCACCCCGGAGCGTCGCTTGGAGATCATGCGGGACTCCCAAGTGGGCGCTTTTGGAGTCGCTGGGGCCGCAGGGATATTGCTCCTGAAATACGGTGCCCTGGTTTCACTTTTGGGGTTGTCCGGCTCCGGGATTCCAGGCTCCGGGATTCAGTGGTCCTTGCTATTATTCCCCATGCTCTCCCGGTGGTCCATGATAGTTGCACTAGGCGCTTTCCCCTATGTGAGGAGCCAGGGCTTAGGTTCCCCTTTTCATCAAGGCGGGATTCTTTGGCCGACAATCTTGGCTGGGTTGACAGCGGTTGTCGGCGCTGTTCTGCTGGGGAGCATCGCCGGAGTCGGTATGTTGATCGGCGCGACCTTAATAGCATGGGTGCTGGGTAAGAGTGTGGCCGCCAAGTTGGGGGGCTTGACCGGGGATAGTTACGGCGCAATCAACGAAGTGATCGAAATGTTAGCCTTGATGGCAGTGGTTGCCATAGCATCCCACGGCTGGGTGGAGCCATTGACCAGCTTCCTGGACTTAACATAACACTGGGATGGTTTGGGCCTGTGGCCGCAGGGATTCTCGCGGAGGTAGGATTCATGGCAACAACTGAGCAATCATCGGGCCCAATGGCTGGCCTGCAAGTCTTGGATTTGACTCGCGGGACGCCCGGCGCTCTTGCCACCATGCTATTGGCCGATTATGGCGCCGACGTGATAAAGGTGGAACATCCCGCTGGCAACCCATTGGAACAGGACCCCGCCTACCGCGTTTGGAACCGGGGCAAGAGAAGCGTGGCCCTTGACCTGAAGCAGCCCAGCGGCTTGGCGGCGTTTCAGGACTTAGCCCGACAAGCGGATGTAATCTTGGAGTCATTCCGCCCCGGTGTGGCCGAGCGTTTGGGCGTTGGTTACCCTCAGGTAAGCGGCATCAACCCACACGTGGTCTACTGTTCTATTTCTGCATACGGTCCCACAGGCCCTTGGGCGCAACGCCACGGGTACGAGAGCCTTGTCGCCGCCGCCTCGGGCATCATGACCGAGCAGGTGAGCGTGAGCCAGGGTCACCCAATGTTTTGCTCCATCCCATTGGTCTCTCTGGGAACATCTACTCTGGCGTTGCAGGGCATACTTGCGGCGCTCCATGTGCGCAATATTAGCGGCTTTGGCCAAAAGGTTGAGACTAGCATGTATCAAGGGTCCGCGGCATTACGCGCTCCCATGATGCCCATCGCCGATAACCTGAGTTCATTGCAAATGAACAACATTCAACCCCAAGGCGGGCTGCCCGCCTACCGGATGTACCCTTGCGCCGATGATAAATGGGTGCACATCGGGTGCCTGAGCAGGGAGTTTTGGGACAAGCTGGCGATTGCTTTGGATTTGATGGATTTGGTCATTCAGCCCGAGTTTGCTGCTGCGCCAACAGGGTGGACCAACGATCAAGACCGGGAACTGGCGATTGAATTGATCGGTCACCGCCTGCGAGAGCATCCTCGCAGCCACTGGATCGAGTTTTAGAGGCTGCGGATGTGCTTGTGGCTCCCGTACTGACAGCCCAGGAATATATGGACCTTCCTCAAGTGCGGCACAACGATCTGGTGATCGAGATGAACGACCCGGTGCTTGGGGAAATGGAGCAAGTGGATTTGGTCTTGGGGTTTTCCGAGACGCCGGGAAAGGTGAAGGGACCGGCGCCATTGCCGACCCAAGAAACAGGCGAAGAACAGGCAATATTGTTCCAGAATAATGCCGAACCGAAAAGACCTAATTCTCAAGCAAACGCACCAGGACATCCCTTGGATGGGATAAGGGTGTTGGACTTTTCTTCGCTTATCGCCGGACCCATGGGTCCGATGATCCTTTCGGACTTGGGCGCCGATGTAGTTAAGGTAGAGCCAATCAGTGGGGAATTGGCGAGAACTCTACCCTTTTTGCTGCTTGCCAGCAATCGGGGCAAGAGGGGCATAGCCTTCGACATGAAAGCTCCTCAAAGCAAGGAAGTCCTAACCCGCTTGCTAACATCCTGTGACGTTGTCGTGCACAACATGCGGGTGGGGGTGGCCGAACGGCTGGGCATAGGCTATGAGGCGGTCAGCAAACTTCGGCCCGACGTCATCTACGTCCATAGCAGCGGCTACGGGCCAACCGGGCCAGAAAGCCTGAAGCCCGGATTCGATCCGTTGTTTCAGTCAATGGCAGGCATTACATCCAGGCAAGGCGGGGGCGCCATCCATCCGGTCTTCCTCCGGACACCTGTGTGCGACGATACCAACGGTATGCTGCTTGCGGTGGCGGCGTTGATGGCCATTTGCCATCGGGGCCGCACGGGGCAAGGGCAAAAAATTGATTTGAGTCTTATGAACACGGGCGCATTCGCCAACTCCGGGCACTTTATGCGATTCCACGGCATGAACGACCGCCCTCTGGCCGACGAAGGACTGCTTGGGATGAGCGCCGTAAACCGTGCCTATCCCGCCGCCGAGGGTTGGATTTTGCTCGCCTGTCACCAAACTGAAGAATGGGACCGGCTCAAGACGTGCTTGGGCTGGTCGGGGGAGGAAAACCAATTTGATGAAGCAACCGCAATGAACCCGTGGAACGAAGAGCTGTGCCGCAAACTGGCCCAAGAGTTTAGCCAGCGACCAGCGGCGGAATGGGAAGATATGCTGATCCCTGGGGGGGTGCCCTGCGTAAAGGTTGCGGAAAGCATTCTGGAAGGGTTCTATGATAACTCTCATGCTCAAGAAATGAACATGGTAGATATTCAAAACCACTCCGAGTACAGCAATTTGCGCCAGGTGGGTGTGCAAGTCACCTTGTCTCTGACTGGGTCAGTCGCTAAACCAGCCGCGCCGCTGATCGGACAGCATAACTTGGAAATCCTGACGGAGTTGGGGTTTAGCGATCAGGAAATCTCTGATATGCAGGCCGCCGGTTGTATTTCTGCTCCACAGCAAATTCAGGTATGAAACACCAGGCTCTTGGCATGAGCTACGCGACCAAACGCCGACCGTCGTCCGATCTCCCGGATGGATCGGCTTATTAACCCATGCTAGGCAGTACTGACGATCTGGCCGTTTTGGCGTTGGCTGTGGTGATTGACCTGACCCTGGGAGAGGTGCCAACAAGGTTTCATCCCACGGTTTGGATGGGCCGCACCGTGGATTTTGCCCAGAAACTAGCGCCCAGAACTGGCCCAGGCGCATTGATGGCCGGGTTAGCCATAGCCTTGTTGCTCCCTGCTTTCTGGGCGGCCGATGCTTTTTTCGCCGCAAAGTTGCTCCACAGCGTGCACCAGTGGGCCTACATCATCGTCGGCGCCATACTCCTCAAATCCACCTTTGCCCTAAAAATGCTCCACGAAGCCGCGGCGGAAGTGCGCCAACCCTTGGCCGACGGCGATGTCGAGCAAGCCAGGCTGGGGTTGCGCTCCCTCGTAAGCCGTGACCCTTCCGGGCTATCTCCGGAGCAGACGGCGGCGGGAACGGTCGAGTCGGTCTCGGAAAACATTGCCGACAGCATTTGCGGCCCCTGGCTATTTTTCGCCATCTTTGGCCTGCCCGGTGCATTTGCCTACCGGGCCATCAATACTCTGGATAGCATGATTGGATATCATGGTGAGTACGAACTCTTGGGCAAGGCATCGGCCCGGTTGGATGACTTCATCAACCTGATTCCGGCGCGCCTGTCCGGGCTGTACCTGGTGTTTGCCAGCGCTTTTCTGCCCGGCCAACAGGTCGCAGGGGCTTGGCGCATGATGTGGCGGCACCACAACCGCACCGAAAGCCCAAACGCCGGGTGGACTATGAGCGGCATGGCGGGGGCCTTGGGGGTGGAATTAGAGAAGGTGGGCCACTACCGTTTGGGTGAAAAGACCCGTCCTGTGGCAGTGGAGGATATTACCCAAGCCATAAGGTCGATGTACGCTGTGGCGGTATTCGCCTTGGCAACCGCATTGGCTGTGGTCTATGGTAGAAGCCTGCTATTTTGACCACAACGTGTTTTCGACTGTCCGGGAAGCCTCTCAGACCAATCAGAGTTTCCCCCAATCAGTCATTAAAATAATGGGATGAAAATCCAACTCATGCAAATCCAACATGGATAACGCCGGAAATTCGCCGTCGGTTCGCCCAACTCACGGTGGAGCAAAACCCGCCGAGCTACGAGCATTGGGCCTCAAGCCTGAGGATGTACTGGATTTCAGCGCCAGTGTCAGCCCGGTCGGGGCTCCGGAAGGAGTGTGGGAAGCCCTAAATCGGGTCGATCTAGCAGCCTACCCCGACCCGCAATGCTTGTTGCTTCGAGAATCAATTTCCGAACACCTATCCAGCCATCAATCCTATATTGCTGAAACCGGACGAGTTTCCCCCAGCCGTATTCTGGTGGGCAACGGTTCCACCGAGATAATCCACCTATTGGCTCGGGCCTACCTTTCGCCTTCCAGAATAGGGACCGCCAACACTGCTTTCATTTTAACCCCCACTTATGGTGAGTACGTTGGCGCTTGTGGACTCATGGGGGCCTCTATAACCTGCTTGAACGGCATTGATCAGCCCGGTTTCAAGTGGGACCTGGGACTGGCTGCCAAGAGAATATCTCAAGAGAAACCAAGCCTGATATTTCTGTGCAACCCCAACAACCCCACTGGTGTTTTCCTGGGACAACAAGAGGTTACGACCCTGGCTCAAGCTGCTGGGGAAGCCGGTGGATTGTTGGTGGTGGATGAAGCCTATTTGTCCTTCGTCGACGAACCCTGGGATTCATTGCCACTCACAGACCGTGAACCGGTGATCCTAGTGCGCTCGATGACCAAAGATTATGGCTTAACTGCCTTGCGCCTCGGTTACTCCGTGGCGTCGGAAGAAGTTACCACGAGGTTGGCGGCGCTGCAGCCTGACTGGAGCGTAAATGGTTTTTCCCAAGCCGCCGGATTGGCCGCTTTGGCCGACACCGGCTACCTGGAACGGGCCCGCCGGGCTGTGAGCGAAGCAAAGGAGTTCTTGTCGACGAAGCTGACCGAGTTGGAGTTCCATGTGCCGCCCGCTTCCGCCAATTTCCTGCTGGTTCAGGTGGGAGATGCTGCGTCCTGGCGGGACAAACTTTTGGCCCAAGGCTTGGTGGTGCGAGACTGTGCTTCCTTCGGCTTGCCGGAATACCTCCGGCTGGGCATCCGCTCCTTGCCCGACTGCCAGCGGTTGGTAGAGGTGATGACTCGGATCGCTAGATAAAACCGGCGAATTTCAGGTGGGCGGGCCATTCCTCAGCGATCGATAGCAGGGGTGTCTCCGCTTGCTGTTTCACCCCAGCATAGTTAGAATGAAATCCATTCAATGCCTAAGGAGTCGCCATGGCTACGGTTGACAAGACGACCATCGGGAACCGCTTAGCGGAGACCTTTGGACTCCCCAAAGACACCACTGCCGCCAAAGTTTTGCCCTACATGACCGAGTACGTTCAAGAGTTTATTTGCAATGCTCCATTCGCGGTTATGGCCACCAGCGACGCCCAAGGCCAGCCCGATGCGTCACCCAAGGGTGGAAAACCCGGCTTTGTTCGGGTGATCGACGACCGTCACTTGCTTTTTCCGGATGTGGCGGGAAACAAGCTTTTCCAGTCTTATCTGAATGTTGAAGCCAACCCCAGCATAGGTCTCTTGTTCATGATTCCCGGTGTAAACGACACCGTGCGAGTCAACGGTAAAGTAATAATTGTCGATAAAGATGAATTGGACCGCCGCAACATTGAGCTGTCCCTCTACGAATACGACGACAATTCAAAGCACATTCAGGGAATGCTCATCGAGGTCGTGGAATCTTACCCGCACTGCCCCAGAGCTTTCAAGTTCTCCAACATTTGGGATGCGGAAGAAATAAAGGCCAATCAAGCAAATCGACCGATTCGAGAGCGGGGCTAAGACCCCTCGAACAAGAGAAAGGGAGCGACTCTGGAAGAGCTTCCGGACCGAGAGCTAACTACTTCCGATAGAGTCCACCCGCTGCTACGGCCCATCGGAGCGGTGAGGCAACTGGCAGGAGGTGCCGCTGGGCTGCGGCACTTTTGGAGCAAAATGCCCACTGGGGCCCTCTGCAAGCAGTGCTATGTTCCGTTCTTGGGTCCTCTGTGCCTGCCTTTTCGCCTCATTCAGTTGAGACCCTCTCGTAAGAATCCGAATTTATGCACCGTTTGATACGAGTTCGCGCCCCCGGGAGGGGTGATGGCTCAGATTTCGGTGATGTTTGTTGATGTGCGGGGCTTCACCGCCCTTTCCGAGAAATTCCAGCCAACCACTGTGGTCGTCCGGCTGAACCGATTTTACGCCGTGGCCGCTCGGTCGGTTTTTGCCCTGGATGGCACGTTGGACAAAATGGTGGGAGACGAAGTGATGGCTTTCTTCGGAGCCCCCTTCCGACCCGAAGACCACGCCACCCGAGCGGTACAAGCGGCACTGGAAATCGTCTCCCGGACCCAGTCCCCTGCGGATGGTACTGAGGGGCTGCCCGTGGGCGGAGGTGTGGCCACCGGCGATGTGTTTATGGGAAACGTGGGTGAAAGAGAGTTCCGCGACTTCACCGTAATCGGCGATACGGTTAACACCGCCGCCAGGCTGCAATCGTTGGCGGCCCCGGGTGAAGTGTTGGTTACCAACGATACCTACCAGGCCGTCTCCGCCAAATTCAGCTCAGACGAAGAACGGACGCTGGAACTAAAGGGGAAAGAAACACCCTTGCTGGCCCACGTGTTGAGAACCGAAGCCCGACAAACCACCCCCGGAGGCACGTCCTCATTCAGCTAAGAGCAATCCCCTTTACAACAGGGAAACTTAAAAGCCCCCTTTCGAAAAGGGGGTTGGGGGGATTTCCCCGATTGCCACCCCCATCCAATCTTTACCACTCTGATCTTGCAAGGTACCCGGCTAAACATTGAGGTGAACTAGATAATGGCAAAAATATCTTTTGAAAAGATGACTCTATCCAACGGGCTGGACGTGATATTGCACCAAGATCACACCATACCGGTGGCGGCGGTCAACGTTTGGTACCACGTCGGCTCCAAGGACGAGGAAATGGGCCGCACCGGTTTTGCCCACCTCTTCGAGCATGTAATGTTCGAGGGCTCCGAAAATCACAACAGCAGTTTCTTTGAACCCCTACAGAAGGCGGGCGCCAACCTTAACGGCTCCACCACGCCGGACCGGACTAATTACTGGGAAGATGTCCCTTCAAACTACCTGGAGCTTGCATTGTGGCTGGAAGCGGACAGAATGGGCTATTTGTTGGGGGCGCTAGACCAGCAGCGCTTTGACGTTCAACGGGATGTGGTGAAAAACGAAAGACGCCAGTCCTACGAAAATCGTCCTTACGGCATGGCCCAATGGCATATCCACGAAGCCCTTTACCCGTTGCCTCACCCCTACCATTGGATGACGATTGGCTCTCAGGAAGACTTGGACGCAGCCAGTTTAGATGATATCAAGGACTTTTTCCGTCGATACTATGCGCCGTCCAATGCCAGTCTGGCAATTGCTGGGGACTTTCAGAGAGACCAAGCCGTCGAGTTGGTTAACCGGTATTTTGGTGATCTGCCTCCAGGCCCGGCATTGACCCGCAAGGGCAGGCTAGATTCGCCTTTGGCTGGCCGGGTGGAACTGGAGATAAGGGACAGGGTGTCGTTGCCACGGGTCTATGTTTCTTGGCCCACACCTCCTGACTTTAGCGAAGATGACGCACCGTTAGAATTGTTGCAGGCGGTGCTGTCGGACGGGATTAGTTCCCGCTTGCACCGGAGTCTGGTCTACGAACAGCAGATAGCACAAAGCGCGTCCATCATGTATCACCCTGGGGAATCAGCTGGCCAATTCACCGCTCAGGTAACCGCTGCGCCGGGCCATACGCTGGAGGAGGCGGAAGCCGCACTTGATGCCGAGATAGCACGCTTGAGGGTTGAACCGCCGACCGAGGAAGAAATTGCCAGAGTGAAAAACCGGTTGGAAGCGAGCCATTACCGCCAATTGGCCAGGGTCGGTGGATTCGGAGGCCGGGCCGATCAGCTGAATCACTTCAATGTATTTGCCAACGATCCCGACTTAATCAATACCAGCCTCGACCGGTATATGGCGGTACAGGCCGAAGACATTCTGCGGGTTAGCGAGTCTACGTTAGACCATAGACAGGTCCGCCTGAAGGTGTTGCCCGAGCAGAGTTTACAACAGTCTTCGACGGTGGCTCTTGATCGTACTCTGATACCCCAACCCGGAAGTGAGCCGTCGTTCACGCCACCGATTCCCCGGCGCCACCGTTTAGACAACGGTCTGGAAATTGCCGTGGTCGAGCAGCCGGGTATGCCCTTGGTGGCTTTTGGTTTGATGCTGGACGGTGGCGCAATTTCGGACCCACAGGACTTGCCGGGACTGGCCAGCTTTACCTCACAGATGCTTGCCGAGGGAACAACCAGCCGCTCTAGCCTGGAGTTAGCCGCCGATTTTGAGTTTATAGGCTCCAGGTTATCTACGGACGCACGCCGGGAATTCACCTTGCTTGCGACCGAGACATTGTCCAAGCACTGGCCGACGGCTCTGGGAATCATGGCCGAAATGCTACAACACCCCACATTCCCCGAGCATGAACTCGAGCGGGTGCGCCGGGAACTGCTGACCGACATGAACCGGGGTAAGGATGATCCCAATTTTGTTGCCGAAATAATCACACCCGGCTTAGTCTTCAGCAAAGACTCGGGCTACGGCCATCCAATACACGGGACAGAGTCTGCGATCGCGTCTCTCACCAGAGACGATTTGGTTCGGCAATTCAAAGAAGCTTATGGTCCGGAAGGGTCTACTCTGTTGGTTGCTGGCGATGTGACCTTGGAAGAAGTGGTCAAGCAGGCCCAAGAAGCTTTGGGTGGTTGGACTGCGGACGCAGCGGTCAGGTCGAGCGCTAACGGTAAAGGCAGCGAGGCTCAGGTTTCACCCAAGGCCGAAAAAACAACGACGATCTTCTTGGTGGACAAACCAGGCGCCGCCCAGTCCGTGATTCGCGCTCTCCAAACAACTATACCCAGGCACCACCCTGATTATTTTGGACTGCTGCTGCTGAACTACTCTTTCGGTGGCCAATTCTCGGCCCGGCTGAATCAAAATC
This sequence comes from Dehalococcoidia bacterium, assembly GCA_963665155.2. Taxonomy (GTDB): domain Bacteria; phylum Chloroflexota; class Dehalococcoidia; order Lucifugimonadales; family UBA3495; genus UBA1141. Next base: position 914,033 of record CAXXFI010000001.1, read on the forward strand.
TACGGCAGGACAAGGGATACAGCTACGGGTACAATTCCGGCATCCAATGGCAGCAAGGCACATCGCTGTTGTCGGCTGGCGGCAGCGTCCAAACCGCTGTGACCAAGGAGTCGGTGGTGGAGACTTTGCGAGAGTTCAACGACGTTCATTCCACTCGGCCCATCACCGAAGAGGAGTTGGAAACGGCTAAAGCGGGTATTCTTCAGAGCTATCCCGCCAGTTTCGAGAGACCAAGTCAGGTGATCAACCAATTGCTGCAACTGACTCTGTTCGATCTGCCTGACGAGTATTTCCAGTCCGTACGTCCCAGTATCGAAGCGGTCTCTTTGGGAGACGTTCACCGCATCGGAAGGGACTTGGTTGAGCCTGATGGACTTTCGATATTAATCGTAGGGGACCGGGAGGTCATCGAGCCGGGATTGAGGGAACTGGAGCTACCCGTGGTGTTGTTGACCGACGACGGCGCAGAGGTCGTCTAAGGAATTTAGCTCAAGTAAGCCTAAACCATAAACGTCGTTCTTTAGTAAGATACGGTCGCTCAACAAGACGTCTAAGGGCGGTCACGGTGCCAGATCCGGATGTGATCACCCGTATGGAGCGCAGAATCGTTCGTCGTGGGCCTGTTGAAACATCACTTAACGAAAGACCCTTCGACTAGCTCAGGGCGAACGAGGTGGGGATGGCCGACAAGCACGGTCAATTCACATACCGGATGTATTAAAACGTTCGTGGTGAGCTTGTCGAACCGTCCTTCCGCCAGACGAGCGTTCGACTGGCTCATGGCGAGCGGATAGCCGGTCACGTCGTCTCTCTAGTTTGCCAGCGACAAGCCGTTTATGCCTAACGACGAGGCCGTTCTCCCAACTCCAATTTCACCAATTCGTTACCTTCATCGCGGAATATTTCGATATCGATATCCTGGCCAGCCCGGAATTCCTGCTTGAGCAGCCGGGTCAGGTCCGATACTGTGGCCAGCTTATGACCGTCGGCTGAAACAATAATGTCTCCCGGCCGAATGCCGGCTTGGTCAGCCGGGCCGTTGACGATGGTGTCCTGGATCACCACTCCCTCCCTGATGGGCAACCCCACCTCGGCGGCAAGTTCAGGGATTAAATCGGCCAGGAATACCCCCATCCAAGCCCATCGGACGTAACCAAGCTCGACCAATTGTTGGGCCACCTGCGAGGCTGTGTCTATGCCAATGGCGAACCCAATTCCCTCAACAACGCTGCCGGAGGCTGACAGGCGCTGCACGGCGGTATTGATTCCCACCAGCGAGCCCCGAAGGTCGATCAACGGACCTCCACTGTTTCCGGGATTGATCACAGTGTCGGTCTGAATAAGGTCGTACAGGGTCACTCCGGGCGTTGATTCGATGGACCGGCCCAATGCCGATACTACTCCGACCGTCACTGTGGGACCGCCGGGCAGCGCCAGTGCGTTGCCGATTGCGATAACCCATTCGCCCACCCTGAGCACCCTATCCTGTGCCTCCTCCAAGGGCAGTGCCATATAGCCGTCACCGGGGATACGTAGCACCGCCAGATCGGAAAGAACATCGGCGCCCACTATTTCTGCTTGAAATTGGCGACCATCGTCGAGGGTCACGGTGATTTCGTTCGATCCGGTGATGACATGATTGTTGGTGAGCACCAAGCCCTGGGAATCGAAAATCACGCCGGGGCCGCTGCCGAAGCTTGATGATGGACCGAAGAAATTCCGGGTGATTATTTCGGCGACGATAGAAACGACTGCTGGCCCGCCTTTTCCACGGTGTCCGCAATATTGGGCAGTTGCAGTGTAACTATCGGCGTGGGTGGCGTCGGGCTTTGGGTGGGAGCCATCGTCGCAGAGGGTGTACTTGTAGGTTGAGGCGTTGCGGTCGGTTCCACAGTAGGAGCCCTTTGGGTAGGTGACGTAGTTGGTTCGACCGAGGCAGGCCTTTGGGTAGGCGGCACAGTAGGCGCGGGCTCAGATGTTGGAGGCAGGGATGTAGGAGCCGTAACTGCCACGGTAGCAGCATCTGCCGGAGCTACAGCGGTTGTCGGGTCGGCCCCATTACAAGCGAAAAGGGCCAGGGAAATAATCGCTGCTGCAGCCAACAAGCGAATCTTCCCGACTTTACCCGGTTTCCAGTCCAAGCCCAGCTTCCAGTCCAAAGACCTCACAGTTTTAGGATTGCCTCACGCTGCGCCCGGAAGAGAGGCTCGACGCCTAATGCCGCCAAGGAAAGCACTTGGTCCACCCTCTGCCTGGGAAATGGTTCGGCTTCGGAAGCTCCTTGAAGCTCCACTACCTCGCCCCGGTCAGTCATTACCACGTTAAAATCCGCTTGGGCTTGAAAATCTTCCTGATAGCATAAATCCAGCAGACAGCCATCGCCAATGATGCCCACGCTAACGGCTGCCACAGCGCTCTGCAGAGGCAGGCGGGATAGAATCCGCTGTTTTACCAGCATGTTCAATGCCTGGTATAAGGCCACGTAGGCCCCGGTAATGGATGCGGTTCGGGTTCCTCCGTCGGCTTCCAGAACGTCGCAATCAATCTGGACCGTGCGTTCTCCCAAAGAATCCAGATCGGTCACCGCTCGCAGCGCCCGGCCAATGAGCCGCTGAATCTCTTGCGAACGCCCGCTGGGCCGCCCTGAATCCCGGTCCCTGGAGTTGCGGGTGTTGGTGGACCTAGGCAGCATGTCATACTCTGCGGTTACCCACCCCTTTCCCTGACCCCGCATGAACTGAGGCACTCGTTCCTCGAGGGACGCAGCGCACAGTACCTTGGTCCCTCCCATTTCAATCAAAGCCGAACCTTCGGCGAATTTCTGGTAACCGGGCGTGATAATAGTAGGTCTGGTCTCGTCCCATTTTCGCCCATCGACTCTCTGCAAAACCTTCTCTTCTCCCGCTTTATTGATTGCCCGCCAATATTTCGCATTATCAAGGCCCAATGGAACTTCTGGTGCATCGTCGAGGGACCTGGCAAAAAGGAGCAAAAGACTTGATACATCTGACCTGTATTATGATAGCTGAATCGCGCTCAATATACATGACCAGAAATGCCAGAGAGGGGACCCAAACCTAAAGCCTACCGGGCCTATGCGCCTCACTTGCGCGTCTTGACCCACAGGGCTTGGCCGTCGGTTATGAACTCTACGGTTCCGTCCTGGTCCGTACGGAAAATGGTATTTTCACCGACGGCCTCCGTCAGCCTTTCCACAATTTCCGGTCTTGGATGGCCGAACCGGTTGGTTGCCCCGACCGATATCACCGCAACCGAAGGATCAACCTCCGCCAAAAATCGAGGAGTGGTCGATGTAAGACTGCCATGATGGGCCACTTTCAACACCGCACTGTTTATATTTGGAGAGCTGCGCAATATCCCGTTCTCGGCCTCTGATTCAATGTCCGATGCTAGCAAAAAGCTCACTTCGTCGTATACCAGCCTTAGTACCACGGCATGGTTGTTCCGACTTTCCGGATTAGCCTGGGCCGACGGATTCAATACCTGCAAGCTAACCCCGGGCTCGAGTAAAACCTGCTGCCCGGCCTCTGCTGGGATTTCCATTGAATCTTCCCGGTCAAGCATGCTTCGCCACTGGGGATATATGGCGCTTTGGACGCTCTGGGGGTTTTCCGGGCTGAATAACACTGTAGCCACGGCATAGCGGTCCAGCACCTCAAGCAGTCCCCGGCTATGGTCCGAGTGCAAGTGTGTAAGTACCACCATGTCCAGGCTGCGGTCTCCCTTAGGCAGGTGCCTTGCCAGTGCGGCGGTAGCGCTTTCGGAGCCTGGTCCGCCGTCCACCAGAATTTGCTTACCCCCAGGCGTGACGATTAAGACGCTGTCGCCTTGGCCCACATCGAAGAAGTACACGTGTAGTTTCCCATCTGATCCGGCCAAAATGCGAGTCCAGATAAATACGGCGACTACGAAGAGGCCAATGACAACGGAAAAGTTTCGCAGAGCCGTGCTGCTAACCCCCAACCGACCGACTCCGGTTTCCCTTGGTTGTTTTAACAGTCTGCCTGCAAATAAACCTTGGGGTAACCGGTAGGCAAAGCCCGTTCTTAGGGGAAGCAAGGCTCCAATTATCAAAAACCAGGCCCATATAAGCCAGCTTCCTATCCACCCGCCGGAAACCGCCAATGCAGGGAAACGGGATACCAGTTCCGTCAGATAAGATAAAGGCAACAAGGTGATCCAACCGAATATCTGGGCAATGGCTGGATGGAACATCCCTCCTAAAGATGTGAGGAAGGTCCCAAGGAGTATGAAAGGCAAAGCTGGCAACGCTAAGGCCGTGGCCAAGATGCCTAGGATTGGCATGCGATCGAAACTGAACCCCACCAATGGCCAAGTCGCCATGGTCGCGCCAAAAGAAACTATGAATGACGCCGCTGTCCATCTCAGGAAAAAGCCTAGCCAATGGCTCCCATGGAATGGATTAGCTTCGGTCCAGCCTGCGATGGTTGTGCCTACCCTTTCCTGCAAGGGCAGGGCCATAGCAATGCCAGCCATGGCGCCGAAGCTCAATTGGAAAGAGATTTGTTGCAGGACTTGAGGACTGTGGGCCGTCATTACGGCAGCGCTCAAGGCGAGGGCTGGGAGGATTCCCCGAGGGCGACCGAGAACTACAGCAGACAAATATACAGTGCCCATGATAGCGGCCCGGACTGCCGATGGAGGGGCGCCACTTATAAGTACGTAGAACCAGATTAAAGCGAAGGGGAATATTAAATAGGCGCTCCACCGCTTGCCCAAGATGCCGGCTCCCAGTGCCAGAGCAATTAACATTATCGAGCCGATGTGCAGTCCCGATATGGCCAATAAGTGGGACGTTCCTGTAGCCCGGAACTCTTCCACAAGATCGGGCGGCACCCGGCCCCGCTTACCTAGGAGCAGTGCTTGACCGATTGCTGATTGCGGGTCTGGAAGAGCGTCTTCCAGATTATCCGACATACGTCCCCGCAGATCAAACACTCGGCCACGCCAGCCTCCGGTTTTCCCGGCGCTTGGTCCGGTTAGCATAACGTTTCGAGAGTGAATTACGCCTGAAATCCCTTGGTTGGCCAAATACGCCGGATAATCGAATTCGGCCAAGGCGCGAGGGGCGCGTGCCAAGCCTTCAATCCATAGTTGGTCGCCGTAGCGGAAATATGGGGGCTCACGGTTCGACGCCAGCGAAGGGGGAGGTTGAGCATAAACCAATAGCTTGGATGGGAAGGGCTGATCGCCGCCGCCCAGGTCGACGACCTCTACTTTGAGCACTAGTTTTATGAATTGCCCAGTGGCTTCAGGGTCATTCACGACCGTTCCGCGAGCAGTCATGGTTTGGTTGTCCGAGGTCGCCAGGGAAGGCGCCGGGCTATCGTTGAATTCGGCTCTGAAAATAGCTATAAGGACAATGCCGGCCAGCACCATGGGCCAAAGCGGCCAGCGGTAAATGCGGCTAAAAACCCCTGCGCATAGCGCCGCCAATAGCAGGAGGCTCAGCGGTAGCAAGGCAGGGTCCAACCGGAGAGCGACGAACGTCCCCGCCAACCATGCGACCGCAAAAAGACCCAGCTTCATCTACTTCTCCGGCTCTGGGTTGCCACCTAGGGCCTCTGTCGTGATTTCAATGAAGCGCCCTTCGAGGGTTTTGTCGGTACCGTCCCACCGTGTTCAGAGGATTTCGACTGTCTGCGGCGGCATTGACTTTCACGATGAAAGGGTTGCTACCCCTGGTCGCAGGCTGTTGCCAATTCCCGTATCGCCTCATAAGTGGCTGGACCAATTCCCGAAACGTTGGTAAAGTCCTCTACAGAATGGAACCCGCCGTTTTCCTCCCGGTATCTAACGACGGCGGCGGCCCGGACTTGGCCTATATTGGGCAGCGTTTCCAATAGCTCAACGCTTGCCGTGTTGAGGTCTATCAGACCATCACAAATCCCCTGCGTAACCGTAACCGGCGTTTGAATGCCTTGAAAGCCAGTGGTGGCATCGGCTGAGGGCAACGACTCGCCCAACCGGGGAATGTGGTAATGACCTTCATCCTGGACTCGCAGGGCCAAATTCATGGATTCTTTTTGGGCGTCGATGGTGGCGCCACCGGCGGCGGCATCGGAGACACGGTCCCCCGGTGGCAGCGCATTACACCCCAGGATTAACGACCGCTCCCGTTATATACACCTTCAGCTCTTGGGAAAGGGCGCTGGCGGCCCCGTTGCTTGCGTTTAGAGAGCTGGGAGTCGGCGTGCTCGTTGAAAGCATCACCTGGATGGGGGCGTTGTCGTCGCTGCGCAGGAAAAGGACCACCGCTCCCAAAATAAGGGCGGCGACCACCGCCCCGGTCATTCCAGCGGCCACGGTCCGGATGCTCAATAACGAAGAATTGCCGCGATCTGCGGCCCCGGATTCTCTGCCTCCCCCGGGAAGGTCGATCTCGTTCGGGGTTGGGGGCCTATCCTTTTGCTCATTATTGGCCATGGTGCATTCTCGCGCTGAAACCGCGCTAATATCGTGCCTTGTATTCCGAAGGGCAGTCCGATTATAATTTAGCCCAGTTTCTAACGAAAGAGGTTATATCGTGGCAAATTCCCATAATTCTTATAGCCCTGACAACGAGTTACATGCCTTCTTCAAGGGAAAGGTTGTTCCCATAAACGAAGCCAAAGTGAGCGTGATGACCCACGCATTGCATTATGGCACAGGTGTGTTCGAGGGTATTAGGGGCAACTGGAACGAAGAAAAGGGAACGATTTTTATCTTTCGGTTGCGCGAGCATTATGACCGCTTGATCCGAGGGTGCCGGATGCTCATGCTCGACATTCCCTATACCGCAGAGCAATTGTGCGACATTACCGTGGATCTGGTGGAACGGAACGAGCACAGAGAAGATATTTACATTCGACCTTTGGCTTACAAGAGCGCCGAAAAGGTGGCTAACCTGAAGCTTCAGGATTTGGAAAGCGACTTTACCCTGATAACTGTTCCATTTGGAAATTATCTGGGCACCGATGTCCTACGCTGCTGCACATCCTCTTGGCGGCGCACCGATGACACCATGATTCCTACCCGCATCAAGAGCAGCGGAAATTACGTAAATAGCATACTGGCCAAGACTGAAGCTACATTGGCAGGCTTCGACGAAGCAATTCTTCTGAACCATCTTGGTCAAGCATGCGAGGGCTCGGGAGAAAACCTCTTTATCGTGTCAGGGGGCAAACTGGTGACACCCCGCCTGGAAGATAGCTCGTTGCCCGGAATAACCCGGGAGACCATCCTACAAATTGCGCAGAGCGAGTTGGGGATGGAGGTCGAGGAACGGGGCATCGACCGCAGCGAACTCTACCTTTGTGAAGAAATTTTCCTGACCGGCACGGCGGCGCACCTAACACCGGTGGTGCAGTTGGACAGCAGGCCGATTGCGGACGGCAAACCGGGACCCGTCGCGATGCAATTGCAGAAAATGTACTTCGATATTGTATTCGGCAGAAACCCTAAATTCCTTCACTGGTGCACTACCGCGGTTCCGCGGTTGGTGACCGCCTAGACGAAACAATGGATCCCGGCTAGGTAATCTAACCGCCACACTGGGGGTGGCAGTTAGCGTCAACCTCGAGCCCGCCAAGACTTGAGAATTCCTTGCAGGAGAAATTCCTCCGTGTCTTTGGACGGCCTTACTTGGTTCAGCCTGATTCTTACCTCCTATTTGATTGGGGGTATTCCGACTGCTTATCTAGTCACCCGCCTATTGCTGGGGCAAGACATCCGAAACTTGGGTGACCATAATGCTGGCGCTGCCAACGTGTTCCGGAACGTGGGCCCAAGGGCCGGGCTTGTAGTCGGTTTTGTCGACATCCTGAAAGGCGCTGTTGCGGTGCTTTTGGTAGGCAGCCTGACCGATTCTACCGCCTTGCAGTTTATGGCCGGTATTGCCGTTTTGGCGGGTCATAATTGGCCCATTCACCTGGGGTTTCGGGGAGGTCGGGGTGCGGCAACGGCAATTGGGGTGTTACTGCCTACAGTACCGGCAATCGCCATCCCAGTGGGTGCGGTTGCTCTGATAGTCTTGAGGCTTACCAAAAAAGTAACGGTTTCCCTAGCTGTCTTCCTGATTGCGGTCCCGGTGCTTTCTTGGCTTGCTGGTTTCTCGTACACAGTGGTTTCCTATGCGGTAGCGGTGCCTGTGCTGGTGGGAATTACCCACTACCTTAGGATTCGAGAGCACCATCGTTTTCGTGATCTCGAATCAGAACAGGCTGACGAACGAGCCTTTCCCCAAGGCTGACGGTGCTTAGGGGCCATGACGTTTCCCGCGGATTCCTGGCGCAACGGATTTGAGCCGCCGATGTTCGAAACGCGGATCAATTTATATACCTTTTGACCATACGCCCCTGTTGCCCTTTGCGAGCAAAAAATTGACGCACACCCAGGGTTAGTTATCCCCTTGACCGGCTCATTTATTGTCGACTATTACCTCCTGGTTGCCTTCGCTTCCGTTGGTGTGTTCCAGGTCATTGGTGCGCTCCATGGCTTCCGGGGCATGATGTTTTTCAACCACCGGCATGCCTCATTTCTATTAGGGCTCGCGTTGCTTGCGGGCGCCGTTGCCTGGTTTTTCCTGTCAACTCCCCGCAACGTCTCAGATAGTGATTTGGGGCTTAACGGCAACGAGCAGTTTGCGTATTTCTTCGCTGGCTCCGGCACCGGTTTGGCTTTCACCCTGGCATTGGCCTCGCTGCGCCAATGGAAGTTTGGGGCCGAACCCTCGAATTTGGCTACGGGTTTGGACGCCCTCAGGGAAAGCACCTATTTTTGGGCTATCCGCCGATTGATGCGCCGTTTCGGCGGTTTTTCAATTCGGGATTAACTTGCTTCTTGGGATGGATTTACGGGGTAGCCCCGGTTGGGATTGGAGTGCCTTGGAGTGGATGCGTTCCTACAACTAGATGCCGACATCGTTACTTGGATCAATCAAGGGATTGGCCGAGTCTATATTCTGGACCGAATAACCTATCTGGTGGTTAGCGATTACTTCGTACCGCTAATGATGTGCTTCTGGGGGCTGGGGGTGTGGTTCCACGGCAAAAACTTGGCGGAAAGGATAAGCAATCAAAAAGCCGTATTGGCGGCGGCCATTTCTCTTGGCTTCGCCAACCTGGCAGTATTGCTCATCAACCAGGCGGTTTTCCGAGAGAGGCCGATTACCCAATACGACCTGGCCAACCTGCTATATGCGCCCACGGATTCTTCTTTTCCCGCGAATCCGGCCGCAGTGGCTTTCGCTTTCGCAACAGCTATTTGGTGGCGAAACCGCCGGGCCTCGATGGTTCCATCCGTGCTTGCGGCCCTCTGGAGCGTCACTCGGGTTTACAATGGCTTGTTCTTCCCCAGTGACGTTATTGTGGGAGCGCTCATCGGCATGGCCGTCGCGTGCCTGTTCACCTGGGGATTGCGGATGATAGAGCCTATACCCACCAGAGTTATAAGCGGAGCGCGGCTGCTCCACCTGGCATGATGCCTGTAGTACCACCGTGTCATGCGACCGGCGTGACTGCTTACTAACGGCTGGGAGCATACCAACCGATTGCTAGCCGAACGCGTTGTTAGAGGACCTGTCTCGGTTCGTATCAGCCCGATCTTCCGGCCCAACACTGCGGTCATTGGCTGGAAGAGCCATTTCCTTGACCATTGGAAACCAGCAACAGGTCGCCCTGCCGGGTTAGAGTACCAACCGTCACCATTTGGCTTATTAGGGGCTCAACCGTGCTGCGTATTTCGTTGGTGACCCTACCGAAACCCAGCAGCTTCACCGCAGCGCCGGTAATGTCTTGGAAGGCTATGCCGTAAGACGCAGCTACCACCCGGCGCACCGCCATCGACAACTCTTCAGGGCTGACGAGATCGATTTTCCGCAAGGACGCTGGCAGGTTGCTCCGGTCCCGAAGATCGGGTTCGGTCATGGCTGACCGCCATAGAAATTCCCCTTTACGCACGATATTGCCCGACCCCGCTCCATTTTCTATGGCCCGGTCAATGGCTTCCTGATATCGCCGCACCCGGCGGATTCCGGCTGCGTCGGCGATACGGCGGGCTACCTCTGTTTCGTGCACCGGGCTTTCCTCGTCCACAACCTGGGCCACCCACAAAGCCAGAGCCGGGTCATCTGCTGTTGGGAAGGTGGTGTCTGCGATGGTGGCCTTCGGGGTCGCCAGCCGGTACCCAGAAATATCGTCGCTGTCCGGCCATATCCCCGTATCCAAGTCTCTATACATCAAGAACTTGCTGAACGAGAAGAATCCCAAGACAATGCTGCCGTGGTCGACAGACCACTCCGGAAATTCCTCAACCGATTTCGCGACCGCCCTGAGGTAGGCCACGATGTCCAGGTCCTCGGTGTCGGGCAATTCGGACAGCTCTACTCCAAACTCGTTACGAAGCCTCTCCCGAAGCGAAAGGTTGTCTCCCGGTTCGTCACCGGTGTGACGCAGTTGGAAGCGAGACCTAACATTTGTCCGGTCCAAGGCCACCGGCACCAGCACCAAAGGGGCCTTTCTCGGTTCATCGTTGTCGCCTTCCCGCCAGGTCAGCATACCTAAGGCCAGGAACAGGGTATTTACGCCCTGTTCCTGAATGAACGTGTTGGCCATGTAGTAGGTGGATAGTAGCCTGGATTGTAATTCTTGGGACGACGAGGAAGTTTGAAGCCTTGAATCGGTATGCCGGGGTGCAACGCTGCCACCTGTTTCTTCCTCCATCGGTTGTCCCAAGCCGTCCCCAGTTTTCCCTCCAGCCTCTCCCTGTGTAGAAGGGACAAAGGATATAGCCTTCCCTTCTGCCGTTAGCTGGCGAAAGACTTCGGAGGGAACTTCGTCAACCACCTCCAGCCCTCTGGTGCGCAGCAGGCGATAATTGAGCAGTGGGTTCCGCAGGCCCAAGTCGAGTAATTCCTTGCGGGCCGACCCCAAGCCGTTGCGGATGGCGGATGCGGAAACAGCGTGTGCCTCGTTGGCCTCCTCAAGGGCGCTAACCAGAGGGGCTAAGGTGTCACTGTCTGGTTGTGAGGACAGGTAATTAATGATGGCGCCTGGTAGTAAGCTGCTTTCCACCTGCTTGTGTAACCCTTGCACCCATTCGGCCACATGGGAAATTGCTTCCCAGTCCGACGCCGCGCCGCTCCACTTGGGTCCGAATAACTCTTCGCCCAACGAGCCGTATTGATTGATGGTTTCACGATATCGCTGGGCCTCGGCAACTGCATCAATGAGCCTTAGCCGTGTTTCAAGGTCTGAAGGGCGAGGTGGATGAAATAAAATGGCCAGTTGTTTTTCGGCCTCACGGTAGTCACTGGATAACTTGCGGGTTAAACCTTCGCCCTTAGCGGCCAGGGTTTCGCGCAGCCCTCGTAAGTCTTGTTCCCAGGCTCCAGGAACGATGGCTCGATCAAATTCGCGGTGAACGCGTGTCAGGGCCGCTCCTGCGATGAGCAATGCGCCCAGGCCGTCTCTTTGGGTTTGCCATTGTTGAGAACCCAGGGCGACGCCGTGCAAGTCGGGTGCCTCCAGCGCCCGCTGTGCAGCCCGGCACAATGCCTCTCGCTCAGCCTGACCTCTTGGCGTTGGCAGATTAAGGGCCGAGGCCAACTCTTGGGCCGCAAGTTCGAGGGTTACCAGTAACGATTGTTTTTGTGCCATGACGGTTGACAACCTGTGTCCTGACCGAACGCTATTTGACATAAACGGTACCATACAGCCGTGGATTCGGCCATGCAATTACTACTATCTCCAGGCATCTCCGGAACAAGCTTCCCTCGTGCCTATGCTATACTCAACCGCGATCGGAATTTAGGGTATTCGAGTCGAAGTTCCCGGTGGAACGCGGCAGGTTAATTCCCGTTTGACCGGCAGAGTTGGACCATGACTGACCAAGCCACTGGCGCCGTTTTGATACCACCGCGAGCAGCCGCCAGATTGCTTAGCCAGATCGCTTAGAAGGACAACATGGATGCATTCGAAATAGCCGAGATTATTGCCCAACACCAGGCGATCGGAAAGCCGTACCACGAGTTTTTCCGTACCGAAACCTTGAGTTTGGGACTCTATGTTTTGCCAGCAGGCGAGAAAGACCCTCAGTCTCCTCATACAGAAGAAGAGGTCTACTATATTTTGGAAGGTCAGGGCATGATCCGGGTTGCCGATGAAGATCGTCCCGTGACCGCTGGTTCGACGGTCTTTGTTGGGGTGGGAGTTGAACACCGTTTTCATTCCATTACCCAGGACTTGAAAATGCTGGTATTCTGGGCTCCGCCTTGGCGGTCTCAAGCCCGGCCTGGCTAGGCAGACCCTGTAAAGTAGGCTGACGTTCTAGATTGGGCAGACTCGGGTTTCTTGACTGGTTAATCGCCAGGAATATAGATTAGGCTCTTATTCCTATGAGAGAGCCATAGCATGTATGCGCAACAACCATATGCCGGGAAGGTGATACCTATTACTCTAACCTTCCCAGTCTTTGCTTAATTCTGAAATCTGAATGCTGATAGCTGACCGCTGAAAGCTATATAAAAAGGAGCCTCCTGTGACAACAGCAACCCCCCAAGAAGCCAGGACCCAGATCGTAAACATGGTGCGGGAGTTTGTCCGCCGTGACGTTGAGCCCGTGGCCGCTCAGTTGGACCGGGACGACGAGACGCCCCACGAGTTGATCAACACCATGAAGGAGTTGGGCTTGTTCGGCATAACTGTGCCGGAGGAATACGGTGGTTTGGGCTTGGACTACACCACCTTCGCCATGATTTTTGAGGAAATCAGCAAAGGCTTCATGAGCTTGAGCGGAGCCATAGGCACCCACCATATCCTGACCTACGTGCTGACCCATTACGGGACCGAAGAGCAGAAACAGCGCCTGCTGCCCGATCTGGCTTCAGGCCGCAAAAGAGGCGGCCTGGCCCTCACCGAACCGGAAGGCGGTACCGATGTGGCCAACCTCAAGACAAGCGCCAAGAAGGATGGCGAAGAGTATGTCATCAACGGCACCAAGATGTTTATTACCAATGGCCGCTACGGTGACGCCTTTTGCTTGCTGGCCCGCACCGATCCCAACGCCGACACCAAGCACAAGGGAATAAGCTGTTTCGTAGTGGAAAAAGGTGGCCCCGGCTTTCGCGTCGGACGAGATTTGGACAAGATGGGGTATCGGGGCCTGGACACTTGCGAGCTCTTTTTTGAGGATTTCCACATCCCCGAGGAAAACTTGGTGGGAGGAGAGGAAGGAGCAGGGTTCGGCCAGGTGATGAGCGGCCTGGAGACGGGGCGCATAAACGTTGCCGCCAGAGCGGTTGGTGTGGCCCAAGCGGCTTTCAACGCCGCCATCCGCTACTCTCAACAAAGAGAGACGTTCGGCGTGCCCATCTCCCAGCACCAGGCAATCCAGCTAAAACTTGCTGACATGGCCACCAAGATACAGGCCGCCCGACTTTTAACCTACGATGCCGCTGCCAAAAAAGACCGGGGAGAGCGGGTGGACTTGGAGTCGGGGATGGCCAAGCTGTTCGCCAGCGAGATATGCCAGGAAGTGGCGCTGGAAGCCATGCGCATCCATGGCGGAGCGGGTTTCATTAAAGATTCGCCGGTGGAACGATACTACCGGGACGCTCCTCTGATGATAATCGGCGAGGGTACCAACGAAATAATGCGCTTGGTAATCGCCCGGCAACTGCTCCGACGACCCGAGTATCAGATTTAGCGGATCGTAACCTGATACTTTCCGGCGCACCCTACTTTGAGCGATGTTGCTGTGCCCGAGCGCAACGGCTATCTTGGTGGGCGTGAAAATAGCGATGGTTATCTAAATTCGTGGCCCTGTCTAAAGGGCACATGGAAGCGTCATTTTTATCGGAGAGAAACGGGAATGGGAACTTTCAGCGTGTCCATCCAAATCGGCAATCTAGATGGACAACAATTCGTTCAACTTGAAGCCCTAGTTGACACCGGGTCAACTTATACTGTTTTGCCCAAGGATATGCTGGAGGAACTAGGGATTAACGAAGAAGGTCAGCGCAGCTTTGAATTAGGGGATGACCGCTCAGTTAAATACCCGATTGGCTATGCCCGACTACGGCTGGGCGAAGACCAGACAATCGTATTGGTGGTGTTTGGCCCCGAAGGGGTCGCCCCGTTATTGGGTGCCACGGCTTTAGAGCACCTCAGCGTGGCCGTCGACCCCATCCACCAGATTCTAATCCCAGTTCCTGCGCTACTCAAATGATCGACCGACGCTGAAGTTGGGATGAAACTCGCAAAGATTTGGTAAACCAACATGGGGGTCCCGCCGGGAACATCATGTCGGAACTGTGTTTGCATTCCGGTTTTCTGGCAGTTCCGTCCTGCCGATATGGCTCTAATCTGTGCCCTACAAGTCCCATTTTAGCTTTTTGATGCTGCTCTACTTCCCTTTCCATTGGGGCTTGCGCTTCTCGGCGAAGGCCTTTGGTCCCTCTTTGGAGTCCTCTGTGGTCAGCAATGCGTCGTACATGTGGTAGGTCAGGGCCGAAATGTCTTGCACAGACATGTTCTGGCCTCGGTAGGCCAATTCCTTGAAGTACTGCACCGCCAGTGGGGCGTTATCGGCGATCTGCTCCGCCAGCGCCATTGCCTCGGACATTAGTTGGTCTCCCGGAACTACTTTGTTCAAGAACCCCATGTCGTAGGCCCGCTGCGCCGTGACCGGTTGGGCCGTGAAAACCAGTTCCAAGACTGCCGAAAGGGGCATGGACTTCGGCAAGATGGTGCCAAAGGGCGGCAGGAGGCTCCACTTGGTTTCGGTTATGCCCAATTTGGCATCCTCGGATGCCAGACGGAGGTCGCACATCTGGGCAATGGACCACCCTCCTGCCAACGCAAACCCGTTCACGGCCGCAATCAAGGGCTTCCAGGTTTGGGGCCACATGAAGGGTCGGTCCGGGGACATGCTGTGGTAAGCCCGTGCCTGGACACCTTCGGCATTGTCCGAAGCGCGCTCCTTGAGGTCACGGCCAGCGCAGAAAGCACGTCCGGCGCCTGTGATAATGGCCACGTAGGCATCCGGATCTTCATCAAACTGCGTAATGGCTTCGGCCAACTCTTGGCGCAACTGTCGATTGATGGAGTTCAGGGCATCGGGGCGGTTCATCGTCATAATTACTACGTTGTTTTGCTTTTCGTAGAGAACGGTTTCAGCCATATTTTTCCTCTGCTTTTTGTTTAGCTTTCCAGAAGGTCCAGCCTACCGAGGTCTGCTGATGCCCAGCCAGAATTGGAGACCATGGCGCGTAGAGTCCGGATGGGAAAAGTGTCATTGAGTCGATGATAGGACACTACTACGCGCCTCCCGTCGGGATGCCGGTAAATCCGGTGACTGCTCTCGCGTACGGACTACGGTGAATCCGTCCCGACTTAACGCTCTGATAGACCGACGAGCCGTGATACCTCTGGGAACTTGGATCACTAAACGTTAACGACGACGGAGGGTGTGTCTCGTTCGATGACTCCATTTTCCGAGTCGACTGGAATTGAACTGGCAGCCACAAGTAGGTCTTCTACGTAGAGATCGACCGCTTCTTGGATGTTTACTAATGCTTCTTCGTAAGTGTGGCCCCAAGTGTGGCAACCCTTCAATCCGGGGCAGTAGGCGTGGTATGCGTCTCGACCGTCTTCGAAATTGTCTTCTTAGATGACCACACTAAAAATATAAGATTTCATTTGACCTTCCCCATGTCCTTCGGCCTAACACTACTAAGGTCAATACTATCATTTAGCCGCTGGATGTTCAGATCCGCTAGGCGTATTCGCCGAGGGGGATGCCGCCGATTACGTGGATGTGCCCGTGGCTCTGGCTTTGCATACCATCGCGGCCGAAATTGGAGAGAATCCTAAAACCAGTGGGGGCCAGGGACCAGCCTAAATCCACAGCGACCTCTCCTAACCGGCTCATTAACCCGCTTGCCCACATCTCGCTCTGGGACACGTGTTTCTTCGGCATTACCAGTAGCATTAAGGGCACCCAGGTCAGCTTGTTCACGAATACGATAATATCCTCGTCCACGTACCTGACCCGGGAGGGGGATTCGCCAGCGATTATCTGGCAAAATATGCAATTTGGTCGGTTGCTCATCGGTAGCTCAATGGTTATTACTCACTTGTTTGGCATGCTGCAGTATGGGGTACATTGTGCTGTGAATATAATTGGCGCAAAATCCTCTGTCAATGGCGGAAGAAGGCTGCGAGGCTGATACTTGGCAATCAACTTGCCGATGCTGTCGCTTCATCAGGGCAGCTTTTGATCGATGAGGGAATCACCGATATTGCTGTGTTCCGGGTGGGCATGTCCAACTATTGATATAGAGGATGCTCGCTGGAATTGGGGTATGGTATCATAGTCGTCGGAGGGAGCCATGTTCGGATTGGGCATTTTGACCGTCAGCACTTCGGGATCGCAAGGCCAGCGTGTAGACACCAGCGGCCAAGCAATTAGGGGGTTGCTGGAGCAACAGGGCTATAAAGTAGTCCGATACGAAGTGGTTTCCGACGATAAGGATATAATTGCCCAGCGATTGACCCAATGGGCGGACTCTGCCGATGTAGACCTGATTGTTACCACCGGCGGCACGGGATTGGGTCACCACGACGTCACACCGGAAGCTTGCTTGTCCATTATCGACAAGGAGGTCCCCGGCTTGGCGGAGGCGATGCGGGCCAACACCTTGCAGTTCACTCCTATGGCCATGCTGAGCCGGTCTGTGGCGGGCATTCGCGGTCACACTCTGATTATTACCCTGCCGGGCAGCCCGAAAGGTGTCCGGGAGTGCTTGGATGTGGTCAACCCGGTGCTTCCCCACGCTTTGGAGTTGTTAAAAACAGAATCAGTCAACGAGCATCCTCGCTAACCGTTGGTTCCCAATGCTCCAAGCGCCGGTTTTGCCTCAAAGAGTTTCCCTGAAAATTCCGGTAGCTTCAAAGCTGCGTAATTTGCGAGATTCCACAATGTGCGAACAACCTTCCGAAGGTAACACTGTCTACTGGCCCAGAATCAAGGAGATGCTGGATGACTTGATGGCGCGCTGGGAGGTGCGTCGAGGACGCAAGCCTCTCCCCGGCATTCACCGGTACTTTTGGGACTCTCCGGAGCAACTGGCCAATGACGTCTTGTCAGGGCTTCGGGCCATAGAACCAGGCGTGCCAGCGAGGGAGACGGCTTTCGTCCGTTCTCTGGCACGGAACATCGGTACCTGGGGCAAAATGCCACTTCGTGGTCCCTTTCTTTCGGACGATGAACTGGACGATTTGGTGTCATGGATTGACGCCGGTATGCCGGAAGGCCCGCCCGACTCGAGCGGCGGACAGACAACGGCGGGGAGCGCCTCCGGGACGTCCACCTAACCTAAACGAAATTGCTATATCGGGGCCGGAGACCCAGTGAATTCCCGACTGAACGGGCAACCAAAGAGGGGCCAGCATCTAAGTAATGCTGGCCCCTCTTTCTTGTTCATGGGTGCCGGAGAGCCCATTTCCCATACCGCTTGTAGGATGGTATCCCAACAATTATTGCATGCTATTCGAAGGGTGTCATCCTGGAGGGTACATGGAGAAAATTGCGAAACTCACGGTCTTGACACCCATGAAACGAATCCCGCCACAATCCCGGTGGAATCCGTTTACGAGGAATCGGAAGAAGACCGTGGCAGCATTGGTGGGGGTTATTTCTTCTCTGGCTCTGCGTGGATCTCGAAGCGAACAGATAGAGGCGTATCGGCGGGTAACTCGGACAGATATCGGACAGCGTTCATCATATTCCCGATTTGCACGTATACTTGTCGGGCGATTCCTCCGCTTTGCCAGTCGTTCTGGCAATGAGGACAGTGGTTTGGTGGAATAAACAGATTGCCGCCTCCGTCCCTTAAGGGACAGATTACTTCTCCTCCGCAGCGGCAAATGATCCTGAAACGCTGAAATTCAGAAGGATCGAGAACGATCCGAGTCTCTTTTACCATACGTCATTCTACTCAGTCGGGCATCCTGGAGCAACCATCAAAGCGGATCCTAGGCTCTACTGACATTTGGTGGTGGGAAATGTAACTGGCCCAGGGGTAAAATAGAGTATTACATAAATAGCGAAACCGCCAGAGTTAAGACCTCTAGCGGTTTCTAACCACGGACAGGATACCGCCCTGAAGTGGCTTCACCGGATTTTACACAGTCCGCATGGACTAATCAATCCCCCAAAAGCGGCTATGGGTTCCTGGCCGCTATCCTCGACGACCTCAACGACGAGCCTCTTCTTAACTCCCTGCAGGAGTACCGCCGCACCGGACGCCCCGGCTACCCGATCCGGGCCATGTGGCGGGCCTACCTGGTCAAGTTCCTGCTGAAGATTCGCTACAACAACCAACTGCTGGAGAGGCTGCGCGGCAGCCGGAAGCTCCGGGAAGTCTGTGGTTTGAGCGACGATGTGCCTAGCGAAAGCGCCCTCAGCCGCTTCGTCACCCGCCTGGCCGACCACCAACCGCTGGTAGAACAGTGCTTTGTCGATGCCACCGAGGAGCTGCGATGGCTGGTTCCCGCTGTGAAGCAGCGGGAAGGCCGGCAGGACCAGCCTCTCCCGCCCCTCGGCATGGTCCTGGCCGTGGACTCCACCCTGTTTCTCACCTACGCCAACCCCAATCGCAAAGTGGTCAGGGATCCCGATGCCCGATGGGGCGTCAAGCACAGTTCCAGGACCAAGGACGGGGATAAGGAATGGGGTTTCGGGTACAAGATGCACCTAGTTTCCGACGCCACCCACGGCGTCCCGCTGGCCTTCACCATCACCCCGGCCAATGAGAACGATTCCACCCATCTGCCCATAGACATCCGCAAAGTCCTGGGCGCCCACCCCTGGATCGAGCCAGGCGCATTGCTCGCCGACCGGGGCTACGATAGCCTCACCAACCACAAGTCCCTGTTCGGCTTGGGCATTATTCCCGTCATTCACATACGGAAGCCTACTGCCAAGGATGGGCTCTACGACGGCATCTACACGGAATCAGGCAGACCTGCCTGCATGAGCGGGGAGGCGATGGAGTACGTCCGCACGGACCCGGAGACTGGCGCTCACCTATTCCGGTGCCCGGCCGAGGGTTGTCTGCTCAAGACCCAGGGGACCAAGGCGACCACCCACTGCGATACCGAGGTCTGGGAGGACCCGAAGAACAACCTGCGGGTTCTCGGGCCGCTCCCCAGGTTCACAGCAGCATGGAAGCGCCTCTATAGCCAGCGTATGAGCATTGAGCGGATATTCCGCAGCCTAAAGCACTCGCGGGGGCTGGAGGGCCACTGCGTCCGGGGGATCCGGAAGATCACGCTCCACGCTACGCTGTCGGTACTGACCTTTCAAGCGACCGCGGTGGCGCGGTTGCGGGCGGGTGACGTCGACCGGATGCGCCGGATGTCCGTCAAAGTGGCGTAAAAAGGAAGGGGATTATATATTTGACCGCATAACCGCTTGGCGGTAGGATAGCCCTGCTACGGTTCCTTTGTCACCCTCAAAACGTTGAGTCCTGGTATTTGCATGAAGCAGCCATGCCCCCTTGTTGGCTCGACGTGGGATTGAGGAGCCGTAGCAAGTGCCTCTATCCTGATCCCCCTTAAGTTTTTTGTGCTAGGAGGAGCCCACATGGCCAAGCACTCTTTCAACACATTGATAAAACGTTTGTCCCGGGTGGGGTTCAAAAAAGAGTTCGTAACCGCTGCGTTGTTGCCGGATTGGTGGGAAGAATCCTATGCCCGGGATCCTGATGTCTTACCAGAAATTGAGGTGCGCGTCGCCCGTTTCTTAGACGTTCCCATATCCAACGTAAGGAATCCCGAATCTGCACTCGTACTACCTTCATATGGTACCCCCCAGATGAGGAGAGTGCGCGACATAGACCGCGACCGATTAGGGCCAGCAATTCACTCGGCGATACGACTCAGCCAAGCAGTGATACGAAACCTGAGGCTACCTGGAGTTATTGAGGCTCCAATTGCGGACCCACTTGAGTGGCGCCGTATCCTCCAGTCAGGGGCCAACGGTACGGTCCAGCTAGGAGCTATCCTCCGCGATTTGTGGAACAAGGGCATCCCAGTAATTCCCTTAGACGTGTTACCCACACCCAGTTTTCAAGGATTGGCATATATCGTTGATGCTCACCCTGTCATTGTTCTCGGCCACCGTTACGATGAGCCTGGAAGAGTCGCCTTTCTCGTAGCTCATGAAACAGGACACATCGTGGCTGGCGATTGTTCGCCAGGTACGCCGGTCTTGGACGAGAATGAGGCTGTACAGGATGAATCGGCTATGGAATACGCGGCTGATCGCTTCGCTAGGCACCTGCTGGTAGGCGATGCGACCGTTACCATCTCGGAAGAGACAGGGGCAGACGCTAAAGTGATAGCTCAGCAGGCTATCGACCTAGAAAGCCAAACTGGTGTTGATGCGAGTTCAATAATATATGCTTGGGCTTCTAAAACGCGGAACTACCCAGCCGCCACAATGGCTGTTAAGGCCCTATACCGTTCAACGGGAGCGCGCAACCAAGTTCGGGAAATATTCGACGAGTACGTAGACTTGGACTGTGCGGGGGACATCGATTTAGACCTCTTGCGGTGCGTCTATGGTCAGCCAAGCCCCACAGCACTTGCTGGTTGATACAGACGCGTATTGTAAACTTGAAGTTGCCGGGTTATTCGTCGACGCCGCAACTTCGTTGGGTGTCCCAATTGAAGCGTGCGGCCGACTAGCTGCGCTCCCGTATATGCTCAGGAGGGGTCGGCTTCGTGAAAAATTGGGGGCTGACGCCTCCGATGCGCTGTTGCCCAAAGCCGATAGAATACCTGTCGCCATACAACCTAGCGAACACTGGCTCTCTCCACTTGCCGCTGTAACTTCAATAGATCCAGGCGAAGCTCAACTTCTGGCGGCCTCGGCAGAGCATGAGATATTGTTGCTCACGAGCGACAAGCGAGGAATTCGTGGAATAAAGGATATCTCCGGTTATGCTAAAGCTCTCGACGGTCGCATTGTCGTGCTTGAGGCAATTCTGATTGAACTCTGTGAGCAAATTGGATTGGACGTTGTACGTTCACGAATCTGCCCTCTGATGAATTTAGACACCGCAGTCAGGCTTAGCTTCTCAGATTCAAATTCTTCCCCATTAGTTGGGCTCATGTCGTTCTATCGCAGTCTTGCGTCCGAAGTCAGTCCGTTGGGTTTGTGGCGACCGCCTTCACATGGAGGGATATGACATTTGGTCCTTGTCATTACGTACCGGTACTGAAGGTAAAGCGTGGAGAAAAGGCTGCTCTTTCAAGAATATCCCCGAGCCTGAAACAACGCATAGTGCCTTTACTGGAGATAGTTGAACGAACAGGCGAACGGACGGTTGATAGTCATCTTACAACAAGCTTTAAAAATCTTGCGTCCAGCCTCCAAGGGTATGCTCGCTGCTTACTGGACGTTCGAGAGATAGAGGCCGACGGTCAAGCCGCAGCAACCGAAGTGTTCGCACGAGGATTACGAGAAAGCGTCCCGTTTACGCCCATTACTGGCGTGTCCCGAACTGTTGACGTGGCCCCAGCAATCGCCCATAGCGCTAACTATGGAATTGGCATACGGCTGACTCGGGAAGAATTTGAAGCTGGGGGTCTGTCTGCGGGATTGAATCGCTTCATGTCCTCAAATAACCTATCACCGGGTAATGTAGATCTTATTTTAGATCTTGGTCCAGTGGACAACTTAATTCCTGCAGGTATAGCAGCGCTTACACAGGCATTCTTAACGGATATCCAGTCGAAAAGTCAGTGGCGGACTCTAACAGTGTCCGGATCTGCCTTCCCAATGAGCATGGCAGTATTGGATCGAAATACGGATGTTCTTATCAGACGGTCCGAATGGCTAGCCTGGCGCGATGAGCTGTTTGCTCGGCGGGCCACATTGGAGCGGTTGCCAACATTCAGTGACTGTGCTATTCAGCACCCTATTGGAGTAGAGAACTTCGATCCCAGATACATGCAAGTGTCTGCTGCCATTCGTTATGCCCTAAGCGAGGACTGGCTTCTCGTGAAGGGAGAAAGTACAAAAGTAATCCCTCCAAGCGTCCAGTTCCCATACTTGGCGATGCAACTTGTTTATGGGCATTTACGAGGTTACTTTGATGGGGCGGCGCATTGCGCCGGATGCAAAATGGCGAAAGATGCGGCCGACGGCGCTGACAAACTTGGTTCGGCAGAAGTGTGGAGGCAAATAGGCACTATTCACCATATCACGACAGTCGTGCAGGACGGCCTCGGCTCTCTGCCGTGGCCTTAAGGTGAGCCCGCACTGCGCTTGCTACTTCTTCGAGGGTAAATAGTTCGCAAATCCTCCCCCATAAATCCGCTCGTCGCTTGCTTCGAAGGCCATGAAGTGGTTGTCTCTGTTCCAAAAGCGCCAGCGCTTCCTCTCGCCAAAGAAACTCTGCAAGAGATCGGATTTCCCTGTTAGGATTTTTGCGTCCACGTCTGACAAACTTAACGAGTGGACCTTTCGCAGTAACGGCAAGCCGTAACACTCCCCACCAAGCGGGGATGCTATCCAGAGCGTGAGAGACGTGTCGTTCGCCACAGACAAGGGTTACTCGGTCAAACACTTTGCTGTACAGAACAGCCTGGCTGCTTAGCCGCCGAAGACTGTCCCGATCCGATTTGATTTCGTACCCATGAAGCTGACCGTTTACTACCGCGATGTCTATCTTGGCACTCCCTTGGCAGACTCCTAATTCGTCGATAAATACCGTGTCTGTCTCTTTGTGATGCTGGGAGGCCAATCGGCTACGGAGAGTCGCACGGAATATTTCTGCGGTTAAGGTCTCAGTTACTCCATTCATCGTAAAAATCCTTCGTAGTGCTGTTGACGCAACTCGGCGAAAGCTCCGCGGGGGCGGCACTAGCGGAGGAGGTTTTGCGAGAGCGAACATCCGGTCCCGCCGGTTCACCCACACGGGAGCACTTCCACACAACTGGGGAGTTACGACCCCCGTGACGACTATAGGCATCGCTGTTGGGATTAAGCTGGTTGGCGCGGTTATCATCGTTGCCCCCGTCACCATCGTCATCCTCATCTTCCCAATTATCCGGCCGTTCATCATACCCCCTGGACTCCCAGTAGGCATCGTTGTTCGGGTTCATCTGGTTGGCATGGTTATCGCGTTGTTACTGGGCATAAAGAGCCTCCAACAAAAGTGATAAGACCATTATACACTGAAGAAGGAAGGCTCCGGTGCGAGGTTCACCGGAGCCTTTTTACGCATTTTCAGCCTACGGTTTCCGTAACCATTCCGGCTGATTCCTTAGCCCAAAATCACTGAAAAGAGTTTCGCAATTTTCTCGTACATGGGTTTAAAGTATCTAGACGAGAGCGGGCTCCCTGGTTTTGGCGTATACCTGAATTCGGCCGGACCAGTTTTCCACCACCGCCAGTCGCCCTTTGTTATCGATCTTTACCGCACAAGGTTGAGCGAAGACTCTCTCGAAGCTTCCACCGTCGTTGGCGAAAGCTATGGACCGTTGGCGGAGCATATCGGGGTTGGAGATAAGTTTTTCCCTGCCCCACTGGGAAAGCACGTGGTCGCCGTGGAACTGGGCGACGAACCGTCCGTCGGGACTCAGAACCTGGACCCGATTATTCCCCCAGTCGGCGACGTAAATATCTCCGTCTTCGTCGGTGCATACGCTGGCCGGCCTCTTGAACTGTCCGATGTTGGTGCCGGACTGGCCGAACGTCGCTTGCCATTCTCCGTCCATGTTGAACTGCTGAATCCTGTCGTTACGCCAGTCGGCAACGTACACCAGGCCTTGGGCATCAATGCTGATCCCCCAAGGTAGGTTGAACTGGCCCTGACCGCTGCCAAAACTGCCGAATTGGCCCCGGTAGGTACCGTCCAAGCCGAATTTCTGTATGCGATTATTCTGGCTGTCGGTGAGCAGCAGCGTGTCCCCATGTATGGCAACCCCAGCGGGTTTGTTTAGCTGGCCGTCACCGGTCCCGGATTGGCCCCACTTGCCCAGGAAGTCACCGTCCTTGTTGAAGATGGTAATCCGGTTAAGCCATTCGTCGGACACGTATAGGTCGTTTTTGTCGTCTAAGGCAATGGAAGAAGGCCAAATAAACTGACCGTCACCTTGACCGTGTGACGCAAACTCGGAAATGTACTCCTCTTCCAGGGTAACTACGCTTATTCTAAGTCCGTCGGGCCGGTCTTCACGGGAGCGGTTCACCACATAGGTGGTACCGTCCCCGGTAACAGCTATGTCCACGGGATTTCGGAACCCCGTGCCAGCGAATTCATTGCGACCCAGGGAATGAGTGTAAGAAAAGGTCCGATCGGTGAGTCCAAATAAGTGGGCGCTCATGGTTTTACCTCGTCAACGATTGTTTACCTGAGTGCTGGAGTTTCCGGGAAAACTAGTAGTCTAATTTCTTAAGAAGGCCGCGGATCAATCCGCGGCCTTCGATCGTCGTTGGTTCGAGGGGTATTGTGCCAGAAGTAGTTAAGACGACTAGCTTATACCAAGACTGGGTCTCTGCTCTTGGAGTAGACCTGAATCCGTCCCCGAGTGTGATCCAAGATACAAACTTCGCCCTTGGAGTTAACCTTGACCGCACAGGGGTGTCCAAGATCTTTTTCGAAATCGGGATTATTGGCGATTGCCAAAGCTCGCTGGCGGATCATATCCGGGTTGGACTGGAGCTTTTCCTTGCCCCATTTGGACAGACCGGCATCGCCTCGCATGTCGGCAACGTACCGACCTTCGGGACTCAGTACTTGAACTCGGTTGTTTAGCCAGTCGGCCACGTAAATGTCACCGTCGGCATCGGCGCAGACGCTGTTGGGACGGTTGAACTGCCCTATACCGCTGCCGCTCTGGCCGAAGGATGCCTGCCACTCACCATCACTGGTGAACAACTGAACTCGGTCATTGCGCCAATCGGCAACGTAGACGGTGCCGTCCGGGCCCACAGAAATGCCCCAAGGCATGTCAAACTGCCCTGGTCCCGTGCCAGCGCTCCCAAATCTTCCAATATAATCGCCATTAAGCGAGAATTTCTGGATGCGGTTGTTGCGGCTGTCGGAGATAAACATAGTCCCATCGGCGCTGATGGATATCCCTGCAGGACGGTCCAATTCGCCATCGCCGGAGCCGGCTTTGCCCCAACTGCGCAAGAATTCGCCGTCCTTGTCGAATACGGTAATCCGGTTCAGCCATTCATCGGACACATACAAGTTCCTTTGGTCGTCCAAGGCGCAACTAGTGGGCCAAATAAATTGACCGTCGCCGTCTCCGTATTCGGCGAACTCGGTGATGTACTCCTCGTCTAGGGTCACTACTCTTATCCGGAGTCCGTCAGGCCGGTTCTCGTAGGACCGGTTGACGACATACACGGTGTCGTCAGGAGCGATGGCAAAGTCCACGGGGTTGCGGAAGCCCGTGCCAGCGAACTCGTTTCGGCCCACCGAACGGCTGAAAGAGAAGCTTCGCTGTGTAAGCCCAAAAAAATGAGTTGCCATGTTTTTACCTCATAATCTGATAGTTCGGAAGGCTGCGGGCATTTGATTCTTGTCCGGCGCCATCCAACTTTGTGATGGCCGTCTATTATTGGACGGCCATCAGTCCTTCTTTGATTCAGCGGGTTTAGAGGAAGTTCACCTTCTCGTGGCTGCTACCGATAACGGCTTTGGCGTCTAAGTCAAACCAGTTCTCCAGGATTGTGGTATACACAGACCGAAAGTCTAGGTTGAACTTCAGGTTTCCGCCATCTTCCTGCTTGTTCAGTTCCAGGGAGGGATACTCGCCGTAGATGCCGCCCTTAACGTGCTCGCCTACCGCAAATGCTACTCCGGCAGAACCGTGATCAGTCCCGGAGCCGTTGTCTACAATTCTCCGGCCAAACTCGCTGAAGAACAGCAAGGTGACGTTGTCGCTGGCGTCGTGGTCGCGCAAGTCGGTCATGAATGTATCGACAGTAGCGGACACATCGGACCAGAGTCCTGCCTGCAGGGCTGCCTGGTTGGCGTGGGTATCGAAGCCGTTGTAAGGAGAGGTGGTGTAAAGCACCCGGGTCCCGAACCCGGCCAAGTGGGTCTGAGCGATGTTCTTCATGTACTGGCCGACGGATGTGTTGGAGTACTCCACGTTGGAAGTGTACATGTTCGGCGCAGTGGCCAAAATATCGGCGCCTTTCAAGGCGTCGGTGCCGGTGTTGCGGATGTAGTCCATGACGGCGCCACGGCCAATGGCCGGGGAATACATGCGTCCGAACACATCAAGAGCTTCGCTTCGTTGATCGGTTCCTTCGATGCCAGTCAACAGGCCATAGGTCTCCAGGTCTCCAACGGATGCCACGGGCACGCCGTCCTTGGCCAATGCTCGGGGAAGGCCTCGACCGAAGTTGACGCCGGTCAAGACGTTCTCGGCAGTCGGGTCTAGGTCTTTGAGAACTCGGCCCAGCCAGCCCTCGGAGCCCTGAGTGTCCGGCTCACAGGTGTGCCAGATGTCCATGGAACGGAAGTGGGAATAGCTGGAGTTGGGATAGCCGATGCCCAGGAATACTGCCAGCTTTCCTTCGTCCCAGTACTTCTTCAAGGGGCCCATAGTGGCATGGAAGCCCAGATCGTCATTGATGGGTATGAGCTGATCGTCAGCTATTGCGATGGTTGGCCGGGCGTCACGGTATATCCCGTTGTTACGGGGGACTACTGTATTTAGACCATCATTACCGCCTGACAGTGAAAGAACTGCCAAGACCGGGTCTTTCTTGGTTGAAACCATGTTTTCTCCTCTTCTTAGATAGTAATCGTGATTTTGTCGATTTGTCCAATTCTGGATTCTTCCAGAATATTCTTACTCGAACTGGAATTCCGCGGTCGAGGCAATCATCTGGAACATTTCGCCGGTCCGGCGGGTGAATTCTGTCTCCTCGGCGCTGTTTCCGTGTTTTAGTTCGCCGCTCTTCGCAGCGTGGGCGACTAGTTCATTGTGAGTACTTTCGTCCACAGTGATTGGGCCGATCATGTCCAAACATCCGTCGACGAAGGACTCGGGGGTCATCGTTGCGCCCTGTCCCATCAGTCGTCCGACCAAGGCTTGGACTCCGGGTAGAGAGGTGTTGCCGAGCAAGTCGGAAGCGTAGTTGATCCGCTCCACCAATGTGCCGCTGTCAATCCACTCGCGGCCTGTGTGCCAACCTTCAACGGTGGGGGGATTCATCAAGTCCATGCCCATGTATTTGGGCTCTTGGGAGAGCTCGAACAGTCCGGGCTTGATTTCCCTGTGGTCGTCTACCAAGCGAAGAGTGCCAGCAACCATCTCGGCGGGGCTCTTTACCTTGGCGAATCGTACCTCTTCGGACTTGAAAGCCTCTGAAGTGAACAACACACGGAGCATTGCCGTGATGTCGTATCCAGAGTCGAAATACGCTTTTTCCATGCCCTGGATTAGCTCGGCATCCCGCGGAGGGGTCAAACGCCATGCCGGAATCTGCACATCATCGGCGACGAAGAAGTTGTACAGGTGCCGAGAGATGAAACGGGCGGTGGCGGGCTGCTTGCAGACTATATCCAGAATGTCATCGCCGTTCCAGTTGCCGGTTTCGCCCAAGAAGGTCTTCTCGGTGTCATCGTGGTCCGCAGGATCGAAACGGAACTCCCAAGGGCTGCGGCCATGAGGGAACGGAGGGTAAGGAGGAGCGATGTTCCAACCGGTAAATGCTCTGGCGCATGCCTTAACGTCGTCTTCGGAGTAATTGAAGTCCTCGTCTTTGCCAACACCCAACGAGAACAACTCTAGCAATTCACGTCCGTAGTTCTCGTTCAAGGCTACTTTGTGGCTTTCCGAGTTGTCCAGGTAATACATCATGCCGGGATTGGTGGAGAGCTTGTACAGCAGGTCCCGGAAGTTGCCCATTCCGTTATCCCGGAACAGCTCAATCATGTTGCCCATTTCAAAACCGCTGTCGATCTTGCTATGGCCGGCGCAGAAAATCATGTGCCAGAAGAGGGACATTTTCTCCTGAAGCTGCCGGGGGTTGTTGATCATGCGATAGATCCACATCTGAACATTGTTTTCAATCGCAGCGGCCTGATAATAGGATGGCTGCAACCGGTACAGCAGGTCTTCCTGTAGTTCGGCCGACTGATCCGGGTTCAGGAATTCTTCCACCGTAGCGTCGTAACCTTTGGTCGCTCTGGCCTCAATCTCGTCGCGACTTGCGCCAAAGGCGGCCCGGCGCAACAAATGAGCCATTAATGAAATATCTTGGTCAGCCATGTGCTCCTCCTATGTATTTTGGTGCTATGATATGCCTATTTACGGAGACTGGGCTCGAAGGAATAACACGAAGCGCACGCTCTTTCATAACGAGAAATTTGCGCAAGCCCTTGATCGGGCAGGCGCTATCGACTTCAGAACGTCACTCTTTGGTAACAACCATTCTAAGGAAATAAGATAATATAAGCTGACGTGCCTGTCAACAGGCTAAAACATTATTAGATGAGGGAATTAACGACAAATTTTGGGCGAAAAAGATGCTCGAAAAGTGATAAATTCGAAATAAAGTCGACAGTTCAGGATTAACCTGGAATCGCTAGCGTCTGAACTGCTATTTCCGACACGGAATCCACTTTCCATGCTGGCAATTTTTACATATATACGACGCCTACGTAACTCATAGGAAGAGCGGACGCCTCTTGATACATGGGGTGTAAATATTTTTCGCCGTGTCTACTGTTCTAAACCGGGGGTAACCTCTGTAACACGGCCGCGATAGCCCGGAACTAACCTCGATTAGATCGAGGGCAAACCAATTTCCGCAATCGGGCAGAACTCAGGTAAGCGGGACCGGACTTGACTATCAACCATTGTTACCAATGCTGCGCCGTATATAGGGCACCCAACCGGCCTTCGCCTTCGCTGCGAGAACCTCCGCGGGAAAACATCAGGCAATCCGACTCTTCATTACCTGACCATAATCCACCATATTCCATCATGCTGAGCCTAAACGAAGAGTGATGCGAACTTCTAACATCCCACGCGAACGTTTTGCTTTAGCCCCTGAACACAAATAGCTCGGAGCAAAAAACCGAGCATCTAGACTTGAGATCGCCAAGACTAAAACAGAGGATCCACATTGGGGCACGCCCGGTCGGGCCGTGGGTCCGCGACGTTTGAAAGGTCTAGCGGGCAATGGATGTAACGAAAATTGGATTGGTAAAGCGCTTCTACGGTCCTACCTACATCCCGCTTGATCTACTACAACTTTCGAAAATGTAGTGGCCAGAACGGTTATCGGACCTATATTGTCAGCCAATGACACCTAATCCGGTGGTCAAACAGGCAAAACCTAGTTACATAAAGTGTTGAATTATACTTGACACTATCAACGGGCCTTTGCTAGGATTCCATCGGCTCACGATGTATCCTCCCATTCCGGGCGTTGCCACGGGATCGTTCGGCTGGAACATTGACGTTGGACTTTCCGGTACATGTGGTTTCAGCCGGGCAGCGAGAATTGGGGGACAAGATCGCAAAATGACTGATCAGCCTGTTGCGAAATTAAATAGAAGACCGGAACTGCCCGCAATGTTCGCCCGCTACAAGTCCTGGGTTGAACAAGGGTTGGTTCGAGCCGTGCCGCAAGCCGATGCTGACAGCCTATATATACTGCTTCGGTACCATCTAGGTTGGGTGGACCAAATGGGCAATCCGCCCCAGGTTGCGGTTTCCCAGGGGAAAGCCCTTCGGCCCACGTTATGCTTGTTCGCTTGTCAGGCCCTATCAGAGAGCGTGGAACAGGCTTCTCCCGCAGCGGCGGCGTTGGAATTGATTCACAACTTCTCCTTGATACACGATGATATCCAGGACCAAGACCGGGAGAGGCGCCACCAACCCACGGTCTGGTGGCTGTGGGGAGTTCCTAAGGCATTGGTGGCTGGCAATGCTTTGCAATCCGTGGGAGACCTGGCATTGCTTAATTCCGCCGAGAGCGGGGCTTCTGCCGAAGTTACGCTGAGAGTCTCGCAGCTATTGACCGCTAGCTATCTGGAAATGATTGAAGGTCAGTGCATGGACTTAGCTTTCGAAAGCAACACCGGCACAACTTCCGACGAGTACCTGAGGATGATAGCTTGCAAGACCGGTGCCCTTTTCCGTTCCGGGTTGGAGATCGGCGCTTCTCTGGCGACCGACGATCCATCGGAAGTGGAAGCATTTTCACGGTTTGGCAGCAACATTGGCCGGGCATTTCAGATTAGAGACGATTATTTGGGAATTTGGGGCGACGTGGCTACCTTGGGGAAAGCGGCGGGCAATGACATACGCCGACGAAAGAAATCTTTCCCGGTGGTATTCGCTCTTGAGCAAGCCAAAGGGCCAGCATTGGATGACCTCATGAGAATTTACCAGCAAGAAGAGCTGGAAGAACAGGATGTTGACCGGGTAATGGATATTCTCGAAGAGGTCGGCGCAAGACAACAGTCCGAAAAAATCACTGAAATCAGCGCAGAGGAGGCCATTCAGTCGCTGAAGAGTGTCTCCTTACCTGCGTGGGCCAGAAATGAGGCCGAAGATTTGGTTGATTTCCTAGCGCATCGGGAATTTTAAGCACCTTCAATCTGTAAAGATTGAAGTCCGGCCAGTATGGGAATCACCGCGAGCCTTTATACTGCCGGAGGAACCAGAGAGAATATACGGAGGAAATCGGTATTAGTAGGGTGGAAAGCATGCAGAGAGCAAAACGGCCGCTGGAGCTTTCGTTCCGGTTGGCTATCTATATATTGAAGAAACGGCTTCGAGGACAGAAACGCTTCCCATTGGTAACTATGTTGGAACCTTTGGAAATGTGCAACCTTGCCTGCATCGGTTGCGGGCGGATCAGAGAGTACAAACCCGTGCTCGACAAAATGATGTCGGTGGAAGTGGCCATAAACGCGGTTAAAGAGTCGGGGGCGCCCATTGTGTCAATCGCTGGCGGCGAGCCGACGATTCACCCTCGTATCGATCAAATCATCAACGGTTTAATCGAACAAAAGTATTTCGTTTATTGTTGCACCAACGGTCTGCTTTTGGAACGGTTGCTCGACAAGGTCAAGCCGTCCAAGTACTTATGCTGGGTGGTTCATGTTGATGGCATGGAGCAAAAGCATGACGAGTCGGTGGACCGCCCTGGCGTATTCAAGAAGGCCATTCAAGGCATCAATACTGCGTTGGACAGGGGATACCGGGTGTGCACCAACAGCACAGTGTTCCGCGGTAGCGATGTTGAGGACCTGTGGGAAATGTTCCGGTTGGTGAGCGACATCGGCGTTGAAGGCTCCATGATTTCCCCGGGCTATGACTTCGCAGATGCGCCGGACCAAGATATGTTCCTGACCCGGGGCGAGTCACATGCTTTGTTCCGAAAGTTGCTCGATCCGGAAAAAACTCAAGGCATGAAGTTTTACAACAATCCCTTGTACCTGAATTTTCTAAAGGGTGCCCGCGACTACCAGTGTACGGCTTGGTCCAATCCAACCTATACCGTCATGGGCTGGCGAAAGCCTTGCTATCCACTGGCCGACGAGCACGTGCAGCAAGTGGAGGAGTTATACGAAGAAGAACTTTGGGAGCGGTTCGGTGTCGGGAAAGATCCGCGGTGTGCTAATTGTATGATGCACTGCGGGTTCGAGTCGGCGACCATTTTCCAGGCTGTTTCCAGTCCCAAGGATTGGGCAACGTTAATCAAGTCCGGTGCTGCTGGGAAGTCGGGTATCACCGCAGCCTGAGCCTTTTGGGTATCTCCCTTCATAAGCTCGTGAAGAGTCAATTGACCCGGTAATATATGTCAACGATAAATACACGTTGGGCGTACGCAAACTAAAGTTGTTAACGATTATAGCCAGCATGGATTATGAACTGTCCGGTCTTCGTCAGAAGCTGGAGCTTGCTGAGGCTTCCGGCAAAGATGTGACTTCTAACCGCGCTGCCCCTGACAACGAAACCGAGGTACCGAATCTGGTAGTCATTGGTGTGGGAAAAGGGCGGGCCCAAGCCTCAGTCCGGCGATTGCTGGAAGAAGGGGCGTCGAGGCCGAGAGGCACCGACGGCGAAACCCATGAGCTGTTGCTGTTGGGAGTGGCCGGGGGAGTGGTTTCTGAACTCGGCACGGGAGACTTGGTACTCTCTTCCCGGTACTTGAGGGACACCCAAAGTTGGGATACTTCCGATCTACAATACGCCGATAGCGGTGATGCAGGTACTGGAGCAACCAGTACGGGGAATGTCACGACGATAAAAAGTACGCCAGAAAGTGCGCCAGATATTACGATGATCGAAAGTGCCCTGACTCCTGACTCGCACATGTGGGAGTTGGCAACAAAGGCCTGTGTTGCGGGAGGTCCCGAAGCGAACTTGGTGGATTCGGTCACGGTGGATCGAGTGATTGGCGCTCCGGATCATAAGCGCTCGATTGCCAGCACCTATCCTGTCGGCATAGTGGAGATGGAGAATTACTGGGTGGCTGAATTAGCCGCAGAATACGGAGTGGCCTTTCTTGCCGCCCGGGTCGTCTTGGATACGGTCGACCAAGCATTGCCCGGATGGCTGCTGGGGATGACACGCTCCAGGTTTAAAGCCGCTTTGTCTTTGGCGCTTAAGCCTTGGCGAATCCCAACGGTGTTTCGACTGGCCCGTCAGCGTCCCGTCGCCCAAAGTTCACTAACCCGGTTCGCCCTGAAGTTCTTGGACCAGCGGTCGAAAGCAAAAGCAGTTCTTCGGGAAAGCATTGACCTGAATATTTACGCTGGTTTACCTGGTGGCCGGGACGGCACAAGGGATTCTACATGAAAGTTTTAGTTACCGGGGCTACTGGGTTTATAGGCGGCAACCTGGGCAGGCAACTTTGGGAGAAAGGCTACGAAGTTAAGGCTTTGGTGCGGCCGGGTAGCAATAGGTTGGCCATCGAAGACACCGGAATTCAGCAGGTAACCGGGGACATTCTGGACCGTGATTCGGTGGACCGTGCTGTTGAGGGTTGCGAGGCTGTTTTTCACTGCGCCGCCGCATACACCTTCTGGTCCCCTGATCCCGATTTGATTTACCGCACCAACGTGGATGGCACCGTAAACGTGCTTAATGCTGCTTTGAAGGCTGGGGTGTCCCGCGTCGTTTACACCAGTACCGTATCGACCATTGGCCTTCCCGATTGGGAACTGGCGACAGAAGAGACGGAGGCTGATCCCACCCACCTGGCGGGGAACTACAAGAAATCAAAGTATCAGGCGGAACTGGTTGCGTTGGAGATGGTAACTCGAGGCTTGCCGGTCGTAGTGGTGAATCCCACCACCCCGGTTGGATCTTGGGACGTGAAGCCGACACCCACCGGTCGCATGGTTTTGGATTTTCTGTTGGGGCGTATTCCCGCCTATATCGACACCGGCATGAACCTGGTAGATGTTGAAGACGTTGCTGCTGGCCATATTCTGGCCATGGAGCGAGGTCAAGCAGGGCAACGATACCTGCTGGGCAACCGGAACGTCAGCCTGAAAGAAGTGTTCTCCATGCTGGAGGATTCGACAGGCCTGACTGCGCCCAAGTGGAAGGCCCCGTACTGGCTGGTCATGGGCGCAGGGTACGTTGACGAGTTACTGGAAGGCAAGCTGCTGAAGCGTGAGCCTCGAATTCCTTTGGAAGGGTTGAAGGTATCCAGAACGCCAATGTATGTTAGCTGCCAGAAGGCGATCACCGAGTTGGGACAACCCCAGAGTTCCGTGGAAGGGGCCTTGCAAAGAGCCATCACATGGTTTAACGATTACGGCTATACCAAGGGATAACCGTCGCTTAGCTGTAGCTTCGATCACGCAGTTTGTATTCGCATCAAGTTGGGAATTTATTAGGAATTTCGAGGAAAATGGTAGTAGTCCAAAAAACAAAAACTGAACGGCCAGCAAAAGAGGCGTTGGACCGGACCATCCGGCGAAGCCAGGACTATTTTCGGGGAAGCCAAAGCCCCGAGGGTAACTGGTGCGGGGAACTCGAGTCCAACTCCACCATGGAAGCCGAATACCTAATGTTGTGCTATCTGCTGGACAGGGTCGATGAAGACCGGGTTCGCAAAGTGGCCAACCATATATTGAGCAAACAACGCGCCGACGGCTCTTGGGGTCAATATTATGAAGCCCCGGGAGATTTGAGCACATCAGTCGAATGCTACTTCGCTCTGAAGTTGGCTGGCTATGGTGCTGAGTCGGAGCCGATGCAACTAGCACGGCAATTCATATTGTCCCGCGGTGGTGTCCCCAAAGTGAGGATATTTACCAAGATCTGGCTGGCGCTGTTCGGCCAATGGGAGTGGGAAGGCACCCCCAACATGCCGCCGGAGTTGATTCTACTGCCGTCTTGGCTACCGTTCAACATTTACAAATTCTCCAGTTGGGCTAGGGCTACCATCGTTCCAATGCTGATCATTCTCACCCACCGGCCATCCTGCCCGTTGCCTACCGAAAAGGGGATTGACGAGCTATACCCGGAATTGCGCAGTAAGATAGACTACTCGCTGCCCGAGCCCACTGGTGGCTGGGGCTGGGCAAAAGCACTGCACAGGCTTGACCGGTTAATCGGTTTGTACCAGAGCTTGCCCGTGCATCCATTCCGTGGCCTGGCAGAGAAGAGGATCGCTGACTGGATACTAGACCATCAAGAAGCCGATGGTTGTTGGGGCGGAATTCAGCCACCCTGGGTTTATTCGCTGATAGCTCTACACTATCTTGGCTTACCGGCGGATCACCCCGCCATGGAACAAGGGTTCGCCGGGTTTGAGTTGTTTGCGATCGAAGATGAAGATACCTGTACGGTGCAAGCGTGCATGTCTCCCGTGTGGGACACCTGCTTGGCCCAAATCGCCCTGTTGGAATCCGGTATTGCCGCCGACGATCCGATGGTTCAAAAATCGACCCGTTGGCTGTTGGACCGGCAAATCTTGAGCGGAGGCGACTGGCAAGTCAATGCCAAGAACGTACAGCCCGGAGGCTGGGCATTCGAATTCCACAACGACCAATACCCGGACATAGATGACGTGTCGGAAGTCATCATCGCATTAAACGGAGTGCGGTTGGAGCCCGAAGAGGATGCTGAGCGACTTAATGCCATCGCACGGGGCGTTGCCTGGCTGTCGGCAATGCAAAGCAAAAACGGTGGTTGGGCTGCCTTCGACAAGGACAATAATGCCAAGTACCTGACCAAACTCCCATTTTCCGACTTTGGCGAAAGCTTGGACCCTCCCAGCGCCGATGTGACAGCACACATTATCGAAATGTTCGGGAAACTGGGATATGCTCGAGACTCTCCGGTGGTTCGTCGGGCCTACGATTATCTGCTGGCTGAGCAAGAATTCGACGGTTCTTGGTTCGGCAGGTGGGGCGTGAACTATATTTATGGTCTGGGCGCCGTATTGCCCGCCCTGGCGGCCATCGGCGAAGACATGAGTCAGGGTTACATACGCCGTGGTTTGGCTTGGCTTGAATGTTGCCAGAATGACGACGGCGGTTGGGGCGAAAGCTGCGGCTCCTATGTGGACCCCGAGCTTCGAGGGGTGGGGCCAAGCACGGCATCCCAGACCGCTTGGGCTCTTCTAGCTTTCTTAGCTGGGGACGAGGGTGGCAGTGATGCGGTCAACCGAGGAGTCGATTACCTGGTTAGAACCCAGAAAGACGATGGTTGTTGGGACGAACCCTACTTCACCGGCACCGGTTTTCCAGGGTTCGGTATCGGCGAAAGACTAGAGGACTTGCCAAAGCCCGGAGAACCGGGACACCAAGGCTTGGATTTGCCAGCAGGATTCATGATCAATTATCACCTGTACCGCAACTATTGGCCCTTAACTGCCCTGGGGCGGTACGCAAGCTATCTTCGTGCGGGGTCGCCAGACGAATAGAGGACGCAAAGTCATTAAGCAAATCTCGGTTGTTGGTTCCAACGGATTTCCGGGGTTGACTCTAGATATGGTAAACAAAACATAGCGCTTTGGGGCCTGAGGGCCACTTATTTCCTTAGGGGGACACTAAGAGCATGAAACACCAGTCCTTTTGCCTCCGCGTAGACACTCAAACAGCACCAGAGTTCATAGATATCACCGACTGGGTAAGTCAATGTGTGGCTCAATCCGAAATAGTCAATGGTTTTGCGGTAGTCTTCTCCAAGCACACAACCGCCGCTGTGAAGATTAACGAAAACGAACCTTTGCTGCTGCAGGATATGGCCAGGTTACTTGAAAGTTTCTCGCCCAGGGGAGGGAATTACTCCCACAATGACTTTAGTATCCGCACGGTCAATATGACTCCCGACGAAGCGCCCAATGGTCATGCCCACTTGCAACACCTGCTTCTAGGGACCAGCGAGACTGTGCCGGTAATTGATGGAATGATGCAGTTCGGGCGTTACCAAAGCATCTTCTTTATCGAATTAGACCACCCGCGTCCCAGGGAAGTCATGGTCCAAGTTGTCGGGGAATGACCCTGGCTCGCAACGGCTGAGCCCTTCCAACCTGGGTTGAATAAAACCAAGCGAGTCGGGAATTCCCCGGGAACCTAAGGGTTTCAGGGTTTCTGGCTGCGGTTATTACATCATGAGCCCGTGCATGGCCTGTTCAGGCCGGGCTTCGTGATAATATACATGCCAGAATGAATCCCGTTGTTCCGCGTACCGATTGCAGGACCACGAGCCATGGGGGGCAGGCCGTGACGGATTTGGAACTGGCCTACGAAGAATGCCGTTCGATTACGCGGCGGGAAGCCAAGAACTTCTACTACGCATTTGTCACACTCCCCTCCGCTCAACGTAGAGCCATCTACGTTGCCTATGCATTTTGCCGCCACTGTGACGATGCTGTGGATCAGGTGGCAACCACGGAAGACAAACTCTCAGCATTGGCCGCGCTGCAAGACGATCTGGACCGCACCTATTCGGGAAAAGCAGACACCCCTGTTTATGTTGCCCTAGCCGACGTAGCGGCAACCTATGACATCCCACAAGAATATTTCCAAGAAGTCATATCTGGCGTTGAGTCCGACCTTGTAAAAACCCGCTACGAAAACTTCGAGGAGTTGCAGCGGTATTGCTATCAGGTGGCATCAGTTGTAGGGCTTATCTGTTTGCAAATTTTCGGCTACAAAGACCCTGTCGCCAAGCAACACGCCATCGACTTGGGGCTGGCCATGCAACTGACCAACATTGCTCGGGACGTGCAAGAAGACTTGGGGTACGGTCGTATTTATATCCCCCAAGACGAACTTGTCCAGTTTGGCTATACCGAAGAGGATTTGAAGGCCGGGGTAATCAACGAGGCTTTTATTGAACTGATGCGCTTTCAGACCCAGCGGGCTCGGACCTACTTCCGTAGCGGTTTTAAGCTGCTGCCATGTTTGTCCTACCGCTCGCGGGCCTGCCCGGCGGTGCTTGGACAGTTGTACCGGAAGGTTCTGGAACACATCGAGGAAGCCGACTTCGACGTTTTAAGCCGACGGATTTCCTTGAGTACTGGAGAGAAAGTGAGAGTCACCGCGCAGACTTGGCTATTTAATACCTTGCCCCTCTTGCCCTCCACCCGAGGCTGACAACCTCGTTCCGGGAACTGCGCTGCGGTCCCGGCTCCCCTGATTAAGGCTAGTAAATCAATTTTCTCCCGATTAACATGATTGCGCCTACTACATTGGGACTGTGCCTTAAAATGGGTGGAGTAGTCACTGCGGTATTGCCACGCGGCACATTCGATTTGAAATACTGGAGCAGCGATAGGGCTTCCCGGCGGAGCAACCGGAGCGTGAGTACAAGACGAAATTCATGATTAGTTTGGAAATTTGGAA
This sequence comes from Dehalococcoidia bacterium, assembly GCA_963665155.2. Lineage (GTDB taxonomy): Bacteria > Chloroflexota > Dehalococcoidia > Lucifugimonadales > UBA3495 > UBA1141. The sequence continues at coordinate 951,933 of CAXXFI010000001.1, forward strand.
GCGTAGATGTGTTTGCTCAGGGAGACGAGCGCCCGGAAATTGCGAGTCTGTAAGCTATGGAGCAAAGTAATAGAGTAGTTGCAGTAACCGGAGCAGCCGGTTACGTGGGCCGACGGTTGCTCCAAAAGCTGGAGGAAAGGGGAGAGCAACGCAAGCTGGTGGCCTTCGACACCAGGCCGTTAGCATTTCCGGTACACAACGTGGCCGCCTATCGGCAGGACGTGACCGAACCCATTGAATCTACGCTGCGGCGTCACCGGGTAACCAGCTTGGTGCATCTCGCTTTTATCGCCAGACCCGGCCGAAGTCGCCGGGAGATCGCATCCAATCGTGAGACTAACCTGGGTATGCTGAAGTCTGTACTGGACTCTTGCGTCCGCGCACGGGTGGGCCACTTCATATACGTCAGCTCCCACACTGTTTACGGTTCTCACTCGGATAACCCGATACCGATACCCGATACATCACCCTTGCGCCCTCACCCCGACTTTCCATATGGGTATGACAAGTTCTTGTCGGAAGAAATCATCCGCGAGTTTAGCGAGCAACACCCGGATATCAAAATCACCGTGTTGCGCGCCTGCATCGTATTGGGACCGAACGCCGATGACCCGATATCCAAAACCCTCTTCAGGTCGGTTTTGCTGGGAGTGTTGGACTACAATCCGCCCCTCCAGTTTTTGTACGAAGATGATCTCGCCCGAGTGATTGGCATTATCATCGGCGAAGAACTCCCCGGCGTTTTCAACGTGGTTGGCGAAGGCGTAGTGTTTTATCAGGAACTTGCCAAAATCACCAAGAGCAGGCTGGTGAACCTGCCTGCTGTTCTTGCTTATCCCCTCGTCCAGTTGACCTGGGACTTAGGGATTCAGCGAGAGTCGACTTCTTGCGGATTGGACCTGATCCGGTACCCGATAATTCTCGATTCAAGCAGATTTCGGCAGTTGACCGGCTACCGGTTCTGGCACACATCCTTGGAAACTGTGACCTCTTTTGCCAACTCGTGCTTGCTGGTCAAAGACGACATTTGAGCACTGTCTGAAAAATCGTTTTGGAGCCGCCAGCGAGCTACGATTTGCCATGACCCAGAGACTTAAAGTCATCCTTGATACAGACCCAGGAGTCGATGATGCTATCGCTATCCTGATGGCCATGGCGTCGCCTGATCTGGATTTAGCGGGTATCACCACGGTCGGCGGCAATGTGAGCTTGGCGCGGGCGACTCGTAACGCGCTAGCCCTGCTGGAGTACGCTGGCTACAAGGAAGTGCCCGTGGCTAAAGGGGCGGCCAGACCTTTACGAGGGCGCTATGGCTATTCCTATAGTTTCCACGGGCGGACCGGGCTCTCCCGGCGTCTGCCTCGGCCCAGTCACTACGCAATCGACACCAAGGCAGTTGATTTCCTGGGCCAAAAACTGGAAAGTCAGCCGGGCCAATACACATTGGTGGCTTTGGGCCCTCTTACCAACCTTGCCCATCTGATGATGGAATACCCAGATGCTTTAAGCCAGTCCGCCTCCATCGTGGTCATGGGTGGCGCGGTGAACTGCCCGGGCAACGTCACTCCCCACGCCGAATTCAATTTTTACAGCGACCCCGTTGCGGCCGACAAAGTCATGTCCTCGGGCGTCCCGATTACCTTGGTGGACCTCGGTTCCAGCCGCCAGGCGTTTATTACGAGAGAAGAAGTCGAGGGATTGAAATCCACTTCCTCACTTGGACGTTTGGCAGTTCAAATCTTGAAGAACTGGTTTCGACGGGACCCCGAACGCTTGCGCTTTGAATTCTACGACCCATTGGCTTTGGCCGTAGCCTTGCGTCCGGAATTAATTACGGTGCGTCAAGTGGCGCTTGGAGTGGAGAATTCCTACCAAGACCGTCTTGGCCAGTCGTTTGTGGGGTCAAATGTAGGACCGGTATCAGTGGCCGGGCAGGTAGACGCCAACGCGTTTTCAGTGCTGATAGATGACTTATTTGCTCTGACCCGGCAGTGACCGTGTCTGACGTAGACCAGGGCGTTGGGCAAGAACTCGTGTCTGACTTGCTGCGGTCCCAGGCACGCATGCGGGCGGTTTGACACTGTCTACATTGGTTCAAAAACTATAGGGTTCAAAAACTCCAGGCCTAACCCGCGAAAAAGGACTGCCTAACTGGGTTGTTTCAATGCCGCTTGGGCAGCCGCCAGCCTTGCCACCGGCACCCGGTATGGAGAGCAACTAACGTAGTTGAGCCCCACTTCGTGGCAGAACTCGATGCTGGCCGGGTCTCCTCCATGCTCGCCACAAATGCCCATTTCCATTTCAGCCTTGGTATTGCGACCGCTTTTCACCGCCATGGCTACAAGCGCACCCACGCCTTCGGGGTCCATGGTTGTAAATGGATCGGCTGGCAAAATACCTTCCTGCACGTAGTAGCGCAGGAACTTGCCTTCCGCGTCATCCCGGCTGAAGCCAAAAGTCATCTGGGTCAGATCGTTGGTGCCGAAGCTAAAGAAGTCCGATTCCTCGGCAATCTCGCCTGCGACGATTGCGCCTCTGGGCGTCTCGATCATAGTGCCGAACTTGTAGGGAACGGACACACCCATCCGCTTCTGAACTTGGTCGGCCACGGCGGTAAGAGTCTGTCTTAACCGCCGCATCTCCTCCACATGGCTGGTCAAAGGGACCATGATTTCCGGCTGAACTTCTAGGCCGTCTTTGATCAGGCTGCCACTGGCCGTGATTATAGCCTCGACCTGCATTTCGTAGATGGCCGGGTAACTCAGTCCCAATCTGCAGCCCCGGTGCCCCAGCATGGGGTTGGCCTCCCTAAGAGACTCCACCAACTGCAAGAACTCTTCTTTCTCTCTCAGATCAGCATTGGTGGCGCCATTTGTGCGCAGTTCGGTCAATTCGGCCAGCAGCGCTTCATGCTGAGGCAAGAATTCGTGGAGCGGGGCATCCAATAGCCGGATGATAACCGGGCGGCCCGCCATCACCTTGAGAATTTGGGTAAAGTCGTCGGTTTGCAGGCGGCGAACTTGGTCCAACGCATGGAAGAATTCTTGGACATCTCCAGGCATTCCTTTTGCGTTCAGCGGGTCCGCCGCAGCGTCCGGGTTGGCCTGCCGCCACCGTTCTGCGGCTTCGGCGTTAAGCAACATCAAGCGCACGGAAGGCAAGCGTAGCGGGTCCAAAAACATATGTTCGGTGCGGCAAAGGCCGATGCCTTCAGCACCCAGGGCAACCGCTTGGTCGGCGTCAACTGGCGTGTCGGCATTGGCCCAGACACCTAGCCTTCGTGTTTGGTCGGCCCAGTCCAGAAGCTCATTGGCTTCAGAAAGCTTGTCCAGGGTCGGTCGCACCGTCTCCAACTGACCGATGTAAACGTTACCGCTGGTGCCGTCAATGCTAATTTCCGAGCCCTCTTCTATCGTCTGGTCGTTGGCTATCAGTAACCGACGCTCTAAGTCCACCTGCAGGGCCTCGCAGCCGACGATGCAGGGCTTTCCCATGCCCCGGGTTACCACAGCGGCGTGGCTGGTGGCGCCGCCCCGGCTGGTCACAACGCCGACAGCCGCGGCGATACCGTGGATGTCGTCGGGCTTGGTTTCAGGGCGCACCAGAATTATCGCTTCGCCTTTCTCGGCGGCTTCCGCAGCTCTCGTGGCGTCGAAAAACACCTTGCCGGTGGCAGCCCCCGGCGAAGCGCCGGAACCTCGGGCGATAATCGCATTGCGAATTTGGTCCGAATCGACGTCGGCCTTAAACTGGGGCACCATCAATTGGCCCACATCTTCCGGGTTAACCTGTAATATGGCCTGCTCTTTGGTTATGGAACCTTCCCTTACAAGGTCCACCGCAATCTTCACGGCTGCTGGAGGAGTGCGCTTGGCATTGCGGGTTTGGAGGATGAACAACCGACCGTTTTCTATGGTGAACTCAATGTCTTGGGCGTCATGGTAATGGGATTCCAATTGGGCGGCCAAGTCCATCAACTGGCTTGAAGCTTCGGGCATAACCTCTGCCAAAGCGGAAATCGGCTGAGGAGTGCGGACACCGGCCACCACGTCCTCGCCTTGGGCATTGGACAGGAACTCACCGTAGACCTTGCGCTCCCCGGTTGATGGGTTCCTGGTAAAGAGCACGCCCGTTCCGCTGGTGGGACCAAGGTTTCCGAAAACCATAGCCATGATGGTCACGGCGGTGCCCATGTTGTGGTCGATGCCGTTGTGGTTGCGGTAGAAAATGGCCCTGGGGTTATTCCAACTGCGAAACACCGCTTCCGTGGCGGACATGAGCTGATCCCAAGGGTCCACGGGAATATCGGTCCCGGTAGCTTGGCGGATGGCGTTCTTGAATTCCGTGATGACCTGGTTGAGGGTCTCGGGGGTAAGTTGGTGATCCTCGGTTATTCCGCTTTGTTCTTTGTGATGGGAGAGGATCTCCTCGAAAACGCCGGACTCCACCTCCATGACCACATCTGCGTATATTTGCAGAAATCGGCGGTAGGCATCCAAAGCTGGTCGCGGGTCCCCCATTTCCGACGCAAGGCCCTTAACGATGGAGTCATTGATGCCAAGGTTGAGGATGGTGTCCATCATGCCCGGCATTGATACCCTTGCGCCGGATCGGACGGCAACCAGGAGAGGCCGCTCCACTGAGCCGAACTTCCGGTCCATCGCTGCCTCGACTTGACCCACATTGCTTCGCATGTCTTGCGCGAGCCCGTCGGGCAAGTGGTTGTCCTGCTTGAAATAGTCCAGGCAAGTCTCGGTGGAAATAACAAATCCGGGAGGCACGGGAAGGCCCAGCCGGACCATCTCGCATAGGTTGCTGCCTTTTCCACCCAAAAGGGCAGTCATGGAAGCGTCTCCCTTACTAAACTGGTATATCAGCTTCTTAGTTCCCGGAATTCCTGTTACCATCTCCTACCTCCTACCTGGGGCTTGCGCATCTGGGCAGACCGCTATTCCGGCGGTGGGTTAGGTCCGGGAGAGATTATAGCCCAGATCCCGCCGAAAACAATAGTTCAGCAAGGGATTACTAGAACGAAATCAAGTAATACCTTTACGAAATCCGGACTGATTATAGCATAGAAAGGGAGATTGACAATGCCTGTTTGGTTCTAGCCAACCGGCTGAGGTTTAATTATGAATTGCTAAATCTCACGGAATGGAACTGCGGGTTCTTCCAAATCGAAGCTATTATTCCAAAGGTCGTCAAGGCGAGTTTGCTCTTCGGTGCTAAGGTCCGGGGCTTCCGAGGCTGATGTATATTCATTGAGTTCATCCATCGTGGTGCAATTAGGAAGCACCGAGACGATGACAGGTTTAGCCAAAGCGAATTTTATGGCCGCCTGACTCATGCTGCGTCCTGCGTTTTCGCCCGCCAAAAACTGGACCTGAGCCGCCTTGCGCAAAGCGTCCGCCATCCATTCAGCCTTGCGGCTTGCCCGGTGGTCGCTTGGGTCGAACTCTGGTGGCGAGGTGAACCGGCCCGTCAGCACCTCTGAAGCATGGGGGACGCGGGAAATTAGACCCACTTTCTCTTCTTCGGCTATGGGGAAAAAGTCCCGGGCCGGGTCTTGTTCCAAGATGCTATAAATAATCTGCGCACTGTCTACGTGGCGCTGGCGCATCGAGTACTCACCCTCTTCAAACCAACCAATGTCCGGGCCCAAGGCCGCACCGAAATAGCGGATTTTGCCGTCGAATTGGAGTTGCTCCAACGTTTCAAAGAGATCGTCCCGCTCCAAGTGGGTCAGCTTGGGGTTGTGGAGTTGATAGAGGTCGATGTAGTCCGTGTCGAGCCGCTTTAGGCTCTGCTCGCAAGCAAAGGTAACGAACTCGCGGTCGAACTTTTGCGTACGTTCTTTGTGGCCGTCCCGGGGGGTCTTGTCGTAAAAGTCATAGCCGAATTTTGTGGCGATAACTATATCTTTGCGGCGGTGGCCCAGGAATTTCGCCAAGACCTCTTCGCCGTATCCTTCTCCGTAGGTGTCAGCGGTGTCGAAGAATGTCACGCCCAGTTCCAAAGCATTCTCCAACAGGGAACCTTTCTGCTCTTCAGGAATTTCGCCCCACCAGTTTGTCGCGACTGTCCAGACCCCAAAACCTACCTCGGGTAGAACCAAATCCGTTCGGGGAAGCTGCCGGTACTTCATTTATTCCACATCCTTCCTGTTTTAGATGCCTTATCAACTAGGGGCATTGTTACTTAGATGTATGTTGGCCCAACCACTGTCCCAGGCCTTCGATCAAGAATTCGCGCTGGCTCATCCGGGCACCGCAAAAGGACTGAATTAGCTCTTCCTTAAAGGCTTGCGGGTCCATGTTTTCCGGCACCTCATAGTGGTCAATGGGGTCGCAAGCCAACTCCATGTCCACCCCCGGCTGATATTGGCGGTTCACCGGCATCCCGAGGTCCGCCGCTGAAGAGGGCCAGGTGGCATCGATCAGGGTCCAGCCGTCACTAACGTTCTTATTAGTCCGATTGCTGGGGCGGTCGCACAAGCGAATGTAGGTATGAACATCCGGGACCGGGCCTGACGTAAGTTGTGACCGAAGGGCATCCGGGAAATGCCGGGAGTTCTCTTCCGTGAACTGATGGGTGCACATTATGATTCGGGCTTCCTTGCCCAACTCTTGGAATAACTCTTTCAGGAGATAGTGCTTGCCTGAGCAAGTACCCTGCCATTCTTCCAAAATCGCTTCGGGTTTGCGGGAACTCGCCCTCAAGTAGGGAATATCGCGGATCAAGGAAAAAATTTCGCTGACGGATAAATTAGCATCTCTTCGAACCAGCCCGCGTTTCCGGGCCTCGTAGATCAAGACAGGTAGCAGCGGGGTGCTATCAGCGACTCCTGATTTCTCCCCCGAGTCCGTGGCGTCGTTACGAGTGTTCATTCAAGCAAATACCCGGGAAGCAGATTCCCCTGAAAAAAGGGCTGGTAAAGCAAAGGCCTACAAACCACGATCTTGACCGGAATGATTACCAAGAACAAGAAGCTATCATAGATGCCCCCGATAATGCAGGGGAAAGTGTTCCGCCCAGTCATTAACTGTTTTGCCGTTCTTTAAGGGCGATTAGTTGGCCACTGGGGTACTCAAACAACCCTTTATTGCGTCCACCTGCCGCTGAAAATCTTCGTCGCTTAACACCGGTTGGAGTTTTCCCAAGGGCACCTGCTCTAAAATATCGACCCAGGATGTGCAACCACCGTACTCGGGTAAATAGGGCACGCTGACGGGGTTTTCCAGGCTGTAGACCCGCAGCAGCAAGATTGACAAAGACAGCATGGGCTTCCAGCGCAACCTTGACTGGGAGTATTCATCGGTCCAGATATGATGTGGCGCTAGGTCGTCCACTTTGTCCTGTTCCGTGATCTGAATGGTTTCTTCCACATTGGCCCAGTGGGTGAATGTTATCTGGTCGTCCGTCCTCGGTTCTTCCAGAATACGCCGCAGTTCTGACTGGTATCCTTCTTTTAACAAATCCTCCCGCTGGTGCTCGTAAGTCGGGTAGAGCAAAAACTCTGGATGAATAACTCGAAAGTCTTTACCCCATTCGTTGATGCCGCCCTTGCGTAACAACAGCACCTGCGTTCCATTCGCCAAGGCCCGGACGGTTACGGCCCACTCTTTCAACGCCATCTGGCAGTTTTCAGGTAACATTTACACCCCTTTCCTGGATAACTTGGACGGATCCGTGGGAGGATCCATGGAGATATTGGAGAAATTCGCCCCGGCGGCAACGCCCCCATTCGGTTAAAGGTCAAAAGCCAACTAGCAGAGTTAAAGTCCCCACAGTCATAAATGTTAACATCGGTGAATCTTAGTGGGAATCCCTGAACGGAATATCGTCTCTAGGCCCGTATAATCGGCTCCGGACTGATTGGCATGGCCACGTGTTGCTGGCGGCGACCGGCCGGTTTATTAGCGACGGCATAGCCACGTATTTTTAGCGTCAACCGGCGGGTTTATTAGCGGCGGCTGGCCGGTGTTCGATCAAGAACTCACGGAACGCTCGCTGGGCCGGAGACAAATACCGGTCTTTGGGGTACACTAGCGTAAGAGGACGGCGGCAGACCCACCCAGCCACGTCTAGAATAACCAGCATACCGGCTTTGGTTTCAGCCACGGTACCAAGCCGGGAAATCACGCCGATCCCACCACCCGCTCCGGCTGCTTGCTTCACGGCTTGGTTGCTGCCCAATTCCAACTCCACCTTGGGTTCGGCTCCCAGGCTACGGAAGAGGCGCTCGGCAAACTTACGAGTGGCCGATCCCTTTTCCCGAACGATCAACCCGTGCTCGACTACTTGAGCCGGCGTTACGCTGCCGATTCCCGCTAAGGGGTGGTCCGGAGAGGCCACCAGCACGATTTCGTCGTCAACGTAGTCCACCATCTCCAAATCGCCCGCATGATCCTCCCCTCGGTCCCCCACCATTCCCAAATCGATTTCCCGGTTCAGAATGCGCTGGATAATGGACCGGGTATTGGAAATTACCAACTCCACGTGAACTCCGGGGTACAGCCGGCGGAACTGGCCGACCGCCATCGGCAACACAAACTCCCCAGGCGTAGTGCTGGCTCCAATGATCAGGTGCCCGCTTTCCAGGTCTTGCATTTCTTGGACGGTGGCCACCATTTTGCGGGCCAAAGAAAAAATCTGCTGGGAATATGCGAAGACAACATCCCCTTCCTCGGTAATTCGCAATCCCCTCGGCCTTCGATGGAAAAGTATAACCCCCAAAGATTTTTCCAGTTCCTGAACTTGAATGGAGACGGCGGGCTGGGTGATCTCCAAGGCTTCGGCAGCACGGGAGAAACTGAGGTGTGTGGCAACGGCGTGGAAAATATGAAGCTGATGGAAGTTTAACTGGCTAGGCGCAAGCTCTCCGTGCCGTGGAGGCTCAGCGTTCGCTCCGGTATCGGGCCCAATGTCTGTCATTTCGCGTTATCTGTATCCGTAAGGACCGGGGCTGTTGTGACCAGATTTTGGGGAGAAACGGTCTTCTAAGCCAAGCAGCCTCGCCAGGTTGCGTGTGGTCACTTCCGCTACTTCTTCCACGGAAATTCCCTTAAGCTCGGCCAGTTGTTGCGCCACCGCTTGGGTATGACGCGGCTCGGTCCAACTGTGGCGGTGTTTCTTGAAAGGCTGGGGTGCCGCATCCGTCTCCAGGACAATGTTGTCCAATGGAATGACCCTGGCGGTATCTTGCAGTTCGGTCAGCCGGAGCAACGGCCGGGCCAGTGATATGTAAAAACCGCAGTCGATGGCCTGCCTGGCGGTGGCCTCATCTCCCTGGAAGTAGTGCATGGCGCCGCCCACCTCGCCAGCGCCCTCTTCATTCAATACTTGGAAAACCTCGGGGTGAGATTCTCTGGAATGGAAGATGATGGGCAACTTCAGGGTTAGCGCCAAGCGGATTTGCTCACGAAATACCTGAAATTGTATTTCCCGGTCTGGTGACGTAGGCAGAAAATCCAGGCCTATTTCGCTTATGCACACAACCTTTGAGTTGTCCCTGGCCAAGGATTCCAAACGGGTATACATGTCGCCGTCTATCAACTGATGCGCTTCCATGGGATGGATACCCACTCCGGCGTATAGCGGCTCGAACTCCGAAGCCATCTTAATGCAATCGGAACTGGAATCCGCCGTAGTCCCGGCACAGACAGCGAAGGCGACTCCCGCCTCCTGGGCCCGTTCCAGAATCTCCGGAATCTCTTGCCGGGGATACTGGTCCAAATGAGTGTGGCAGTCTCCCAGCAAATACCCGGTTGACTGGTCGGAGGCGTAACGGTCGGTAGTCATGGATTGAATGTTACACTATTGCGCGGCTTTGGCGTCAATCTGAAGGCCAACCAGTCTCAATCATGCTCGCTACGAAAATCGTTGACAGCTACGAGGACGAGTGGTAGGATAATTGTTGACTTACTTGGTCAACAATCTATATTATTCCATTACCGTCCACTGAAAACCACGTTGGGCGGAAGCCATATCCAGCAGGAACGACGTTCGGAACGCTATCAGGGCCCATAAATCAGGAGAGACAATGGCCTCATCCGTGACCCCATCGAAACCGAATGTAATCTCCAGAACGTCCAACGATCTGGACACCGAATATAAATGGGGATTTACCATAGATATCGAGTCCGACGTGATCCCCAAGGGCTTGAGCGAAGACATCGTTCGACTCATCTCCGAGAAAAAGGGCGAGCCCGAATGGATGTTGGAGTGGCGGCTGAAAGGCTATCGCCATTGGGTGAAGCTAGATTACCGGGAGCCCAAATGGGCGAATATAAAGCACCCGCCAATCGACTTTCAAGACATCATCTATTATGCGGCCCCGGGTTCCAATCCGGATGCCCCCAAAAGCCTTGATGAAGTGGACCCCGAGATTCTGGAAGCCTTCGACAAGTTGGGGATTCCTTTGGCGGAGCGGGAACGCTTGGCGGGGGTTGCGGTTGATGCGGTGTTGGACAGCGTGTCCGTGGCCACCACTTACAAGGACATGTTGGAAAAAGTCGGCATAATATTCTGTCCCATCAGCGAAGCCATCAAGAAATATCCCGACCTGGTTAAAAAGTACCTGGGCTCGGTGGTACCCTACGCCGATAATTTTTATGCAGGTCTGAACTCGGCCGTTTTCAGCGATGGCTCCTTCGCCTACATACCACCGGGTGTGCGCTGCCCCATTGAGTTAATGACCTACTTCCGCATCAATCAGGCCGACTCGGGCCAATTCGAGCGGACGCTAATCATCGCCGACAAAGGTAGCTACGTTAGTTATCTGGAAGGCTGCACTGCACCTGCCAGAAAAACCAATCAGTTACATGCCGCCGTGGTGGAATTGGTGGCACTAGACGACGCCGAGATTAAGTATTCCACCCTCCAAAACTGGTTCCCCGGAGACAAGGATGGCAACGGTGGCGTATACAATTTTGTCACCAAGCGGGGTATTTGCAAAGGCCGTAACTCCAAAATCTCATGGACTCAGGTGGAAACCGGTTCTGCTATAACCTGGAAATACCCGAGTGTCATTCTCAAAGGCGACAACTCGGTGGGCGAGTTCTACTCGGTGGCTCTGGTCAACAACTACCAGCAAGCCGATACCGGCACCAAAATGATCCACCAAGGCAAAAATACCAAGAGCACAATTGTGGCCAAGGGTATCTCCGCTGGCAAGGGGAATGCCACCTATCGGGGTCTTGTGAAGATCAACTCGGGGGCCGACAACGCTAAGAATTTCACCCAATGCGATTCGTTGCTCATCGGCGACCAATGCGGGGCGCACACGGTGCCCTACATAGAAGTGAAGAACTCGTCGGCCCAAGTGGAGCACGAGGCGTCTACGTCAAAAGTGAGCGACGACCAGCTTTTCTACTGTCAGCAGCGAGGCATCTCGGTTGAAGATGCCCACTACATGATTATCAACGGCTTCTGCCGTGACATATTCCAAGAATTGCCATTCGAATTCGCCATGGAGGCGGGACAGCTTCTAAAGGTCAGTCTGGAAGGAGCGGTTGGGTAGATGAGCAGTCCTTCCATTGACAGCAAAGCGCCTGGCGACAACAAAGCGCCTGGTGGCAACAATGCTCCCTTATTGGAAATCCAGGGTCTCTGCGTCCAAGCCGACGATTTGGAAATCCTTAAAGGCGTAGACATCACCGTAAACGCCGGTGAAGTCCACGCCATAATGGGCCCTAACGGCTCGGGCAAAAGCACTCTGGTCAGCGTCTTGGCAGGTAAGCCGGAATACACCGTCACCGGTGGAGAGGTGCTTTACCAAGGCCAGGATCTTCTGTCGCTGGAACCGGAGATTCGAGCGCGAATGGGAGTCTTCTTGGCCTTCCAATACCCATTGGAGCTCCCCGGTGTGCGTGCTTGGCAGTTCCTGAAAGCTGCGGTGGATTCCCTGCGGCAGCACCGGGGCGAGGAAGACCTGAGCGCCAGAGATTTTGACCGGCTATTGAGGGAAAAAGTGAAGTTGGTGGAGATTGACCCAGACCTGGTCAAACGCGCGGTAAATGAAGGGTTCTCGGGCGGAGAAAAGAAACGCAATGAGATCCTGCAGATGGCGATGTTGGAGCCCAGGCTGGCACTACTCGACGAAACGGATTCCGGATTGGATATTGATGCTCTGCGGATAGTTTCCGAAGGCGTAAACCGACTGAAGAGCCCTTCCAACGCAACCGTCCTGGTTACCCACTACCAACGCATTTTGGACTACATCGCCCCCGATTACGTTCACGTCCTGTTGGACGGAAAGATTGTCCAGTCCGGCGGTCCCGGTCTGGCTGCGGAACTGGAATCCAAGGGTTATGAATGGCTCAGGGAAGCCGTGGAAACCAGCGGTTAACCACGCTGTTATCTACTCACCTCTTCGCAATCTTAATAGTCGCCTAGCTTTGCGGCGTAAACACGATGACTCAAACCACCACAAAAACTAGCAACTACCAAGACGATTTCCAAGCGGTTCGCGCAAACCGGGCTACGAATGGTCCGTCATGGCTGACCGAGCTTGGTGATCAGGCCTGGTCCAAGTTCACCGAATTAGGTTTCCCCACTGCCCGAAGGGGCAATGAGCGCTGGAAGTATACTAATGTCGCTCCCATCGCCAAGGCCAAGTTCAGCCTGGGCACGGAAATAACCTCCCAGCGAGAACCGGAACGTGGGGCTGTTTCCAGAGCATACCCTTGGAATGATGATTGGATAAACTTGGTCTTTGTTAATGGCCGATTTTCCAACTCCCTTTCCAATTTAAAGGGTCTTAATGGCGCTAAAGGCGGCGTCGAAGTAAACAGCCTGGCTGGTGTTATTAACTCCGGGTCAGGCGGCGTAGAATGTCTTTTGGCCAAACATGTCGATTTTGAGGAAGACGGATTCGCCGCACTCAACACAGCATTTCTGAACGACGGCTCTTTTGTGCACGTTCCCAATGGATGCGTGTTGACGTCGCCCGTGAACTTAATTTACCTGACTTCTCCGTCCGCTCAACCAACGGTGTGCCATCCACGGACATTGATACTGGTGGGGGAAGGCGCTCAGGCAACGGTGATCGAGTCTTTTGTGGGAGACCGCACCTCTGAATTTGCCACAGAGTATTTCACCAATGCAGTGACGGAGATTGCGTTGGCTGAAGGGGCGATTTTAGACCATTATCGGGTAATCAACGAGTCGAGTCAGGCATTCCACGTTGGGACTAGCCGGGTCATCCAAAGCCGGGACAGCGTGTTTTCATCAGCCGCTTTTGCCACCGGTACGATATTGGCTAGGAACGATTTTGAGGTACTTTTGGACGGCCCCGGCGCATCCTGCACCTTAAACGGTCTTTATCTGACCGCCGATGGGCAGCATATGGACAATTTGATTAGCATCGATCATGCCCAACCCTATACGTCCAGCCAATTGAATTACAAAGGCATCCTCGACGGAAAGTCTCGTGCTGTGTTCGGCGGCCAGGTTTTGGTCCGGAAAAACGCTCAAAAAGTTAGCGCCAAACAATCGGACAAAAACTTACTCCTTTCCAACCAGGCCGAGGCGGATAGCAAGCCCAGCTTATTGATATTTGCCGACGACGTTCAATGCGGTCACGGAGCGACGGCGGGCCATGTGGACAAAGACGCCATGTTCTACCTACGGAGCAGGGGTCTAGACCCGGAAACCGCAAGCCGCATGCTAGTCCACGCCTTTGCGCGTGAAATTATCGAGACAGTGAAAGTCGAACCCCTTAAGCAATACGTGGATGATTTGTTTTTGGAGGCCATTCCGGACACCGGCCTCCAAATAGGCGGTGCAGCATGACCGGTAGCAACATTGCTTCTGAGACGGGAGAACCATTGCTGGATTTTGACGTTGCCAAGATTCAACAGGACTTTCCTATTCTTAACCAGACCGTCAATGGTAAACCGCTGGTTTATCTGGACAATGCCGCCACCAGTCAAAAACCCCAATCGGTCATAGACGCTCTGGTGGGATACTACACGACCGATAACGCCAACGTTCATAGAGGCGTCCATACCCTCAGTCAGCGGGCCACGGACCACTACGAGGAAGCCCGTGAAAAGGTCCGGCGCTTCATAAATGCCAAAGATGACCGGGAGATAATCTACGTTCGGGGCACCACCGAAGGGATCAACCTGGTGGCCCAGACCTTCGGCAGAGAAAATATCCACCAAGGCGATGAGATAATAATCTCCGCCATGGAGCACCATTCTAATATCGTCCCCTGGCAAATACTGTGCGAAGAGCGGGGCGCTTTCTTAAAGGTAATTCCCGTCGATGATTCGGGGGAGTTGCTTATGGATGAATATGAAGCTTTGCTCAGCCCCCGGACGAAATTGGTTTCCATACTCCATGTTTCCAACGCATTGGGGACCATCGTCCCGGCAAAGCGGGTTGTCGAAATGGCCCACGCTCGGGGAGTGCCGGTACTGCTGGACGGTGCCCAAGCGGTGCCTCATTGTCCGGTGGACGTTCAAGACTTGGACTGCGAATTCTACGTTTTCTCGGGTCACAAATTGTATGGGCCCACCGGCATAGGAATCCTTTACGGCAAGGCGGAATTTCTGGAAGCTATGCCCCCGTACCAAGGTGGCGGCGAGATGATCCGGTCCGTCACGTTCGAAAAGACCATCTACAATGTCCTGCCCCACAAATTCGAGGCTGGGACCCCCAACATAGCTGGCAGCATAGGTTTGGGTGCGGCAATAGACTACGTTGACGCGTTGGGTATTGAGCGTATCGGCGCATACGAGCATCAGTTGCTGGAGTATGGGACCGAGTTGCTTTCTCGGATTGACAGCGTCAGAATAATAGGCACGGCCGAAGATAAATCGGGTATTCTGTCATTCGTTATGGATGGCATTCATCCCCACGACATTGGTACAATCCTGGACGCCGAAGGAATTGCTATACGCACGGGACATCACTGCGCACAGCCTCTGATGGACCGATTTGGCGTTCCGGCCACAGCCAGGGCTTCTTTGGCGTTTTACAATACCAAGCAGGACCTAGACGCTCTCGCACAGGCTCTCGATAGGGTTATGGAGGTCTTCAGCTAGTGCCCGGTCTTAACGATCTTTACCACGAAATTCTCCTGGAACATAACAGTAAGCCTCATAATTTTCGACCAATGGATGGGGCCACCCAATCGGCCGAGGGCTTTAATCCTCTTTGTGGCGACATAATAACCGTCTTTCTGGACTTGTCCGACGGCGTCATTACCGATGTGTCGTTCCAAGGCTCCGGCTGCGCCATTTCCAGGGCCTCGGCGTCCATGATGACTCAGAGCGTCAAGGGTAAAACTACGCAACAAGCCGAACATACCTTTGAGGCTTTCCGGTTGATGATGACCGAGTTAGGCGCTGAACTCGACTATGACACCTTGGGTGACCTGGAGTCCCTCTCTGGCGTCATCGAGTTTCCCAACCGGATCAAGTGCGCTGTTTTGGCGTGGCATACACTTCGGGCCGCCATGGAAGGCCGATCGGAAGCCGTTTCCACCGAGTAGGCTCTAGGGTAGGCTTATCCTCCATCATTTCCCTGCAAGCGAACTGGCAGGCGAGCTTGCTCCGCCCAGGTTTCCTCTACCGGATACCTCCCCCGCCCATCAATGCGCTCCCCCCTTCCAAGGCTTTGAATTCGGCCTCTTTGTCTTATACGATTCCACGCTCGGTTCTTTTGTTGTGCTACGCTATGTGTGATTTAACCTTTGTTGAGTGTCGACCATGACCACTGACAATAATTTTCGGGACTGAGTAGCTAATGCCGAACCTCCCAGACGTTCCCCTAGACGGTTTATACGGTGACCTGATTCTCGATCACTACAGAAGTCCACGTAACCGCACTATCTTGGTGCAAGCCGACGTGAAAGGCGAAGAATTTAATCCTTTTTGCGGCGATCGCATAATCTTGCAGCTTAAATTGGATGATGATGGCCGGGTTGCTGAAGTTGGCGTTCAGTCCGAAGGGTGTTCCATTATTCAGGCAACGGCGTCACTGATGTCGGAAGCCATGACTGGTAAAAGACTGGAAGAATTGGCTGACTTGGCTGGGCAATTCCGGGACGTGATGAACGGCAAAGTCGATGGCGAGAACCCAACTTTGAATCTGGGGCCCCTACAGTCCCTCACGGTGGTCCGGAAATTCCCGGTACGCATAAAGTGCGCCCTGCTCCCGTGGGTTGCGTTGGAAGAGGGTATCAAGGCCTATCTGTCCAGCCAATCCCAAGGTTAACCACCGTCTTTGACACCGCCCCAGCACGGCCCTTCGTTCGCCCTGGGTTGAGCGTACTCCACCGACAACAATTTTAGCCTCGGGAATTGAGGTGTTGTCAATTGCAGATTGGATTGAGCGGCTGTCGAAGGCCGCTTGATTCATTTTATGGTGGAGACGGGGGAGGATACATTGGACGCAATCGATAAACGGCCTGGGGATCATCTAGAGGGACCGCCAACTCGATGCGTATAGATTTGCGATTAATTGTGACACGTTGTAATGACAGCCGCAATAGCTGCTGACGCCCATCTTCATCCAGGTTGCTCAGGCTTGATTTAACGGCATTGCAAAATGCCCTTAGGTCTTTCCAATTTCGCTTGCGACTCGCCTCCTCTTGCTTCCGACCATCGAGGGCTTTTAGATTCTTCAGGATCACCTCTCATTGAGGAGAGATTTCGTAAATTTTCTTTTCAAGTTGCTCTCGGTCGAAATGTTCATTGCCGAAAAGGTCGAGGAACCGGTCGGTCGCCTTGTCCAGGCGCTTGAGTTCCGATTCCAGGCGTTTACCTTCCTGCTCCGAACTGTCGATTTTGGTTGTGGTTCGGAGGCGCTGGTACTCCGTATCTAGCTTCTGGGGGTCCTGTTTCTTCTCCGGGAATAGGAATCCGCTGATTGCAAACGTAATATTGATATTCCTGACCGTGGCTGGTGTTGGTCATCCCGGAATACGCTCGACCACAGCTGCCGCATCTGACCAAACCTCTCAAAAGGTAGGTGTGTCGGGTGTTGTTCCTGGGTGAGAAGTTGGAGTTAGCCTTTAATTGCTCTTGCGCCAGTTCCCACGTGGACCGTTCGATAATTGCTGGCACTGGAATTGGTATCCACTCATCCTTGGGTCGGAGCCTCCTACGGCTCTTCGGGTTCTTACCGGTGGTCCGCTCACCATTTTTCTTCGGCCGCACGGGTTCCCGACGAATGAAATACATGACCCCGCAGTATAGTTCTTGTCCAAGCAGGTGGTTAGTTGACGCTACCAATTTCCCTGAAGGGGTCTTTTCTTGTAAGCCGTGTTTATACCAGTATTACCAAACTTTGGGTTGACTCATGTTTAAGGTCGAATTGGATTAGATAGTCTTGACTGCGGGCCTGCATTACTTGAACTCTGGAATCACCTTGTCAGTGAGTATCCGGATGGTATTCATAACTACTTCGCGGGGGACCGATGATGTCCAGTTGACCTCGAACATAATCTCATCGGTGCTATATTGCTCCCGCAGCGCCTCAATTTTGTCGACCACCTCTTCCGCCGTGCCAAAGAGATTGACTTCAGCGGTGGCGTCGGGGCTGGCCGCGCCTGCGTCGGTGCTTCCTATGCCCATCCTGCCACTGAAATACCGCCTGGCGAGATTCATGAGTTCATTACTCTGGCGATCGGCCTTCTCTTTTGTGTCGGCCAATAGGGTGGGTATGCGGACCACGGTGGTCGGCTCGCCAGGATGCCCAGCGTCGATCCAGGCCTTTCGGTAGCTCTTCACGTCTTCCCGCAGGATCGCGGATCCCCGGATATTGTGGGTGGAGCTTCCCGCTCCGATGGCTATCTTGTAACCCATGGTCCCCATCGGAACAAAGCTCTCTTGGCTGTCCACGGGCAACAACATCGGAGGATAAGGCTTCTGATAGGGCTTCGGAATAGCGAGGTACGACTCGTAGAATGCAGGGTAGTTGTAGTACTTCCCCTCGAACCCGGAGAAGTGTTCCTCGGTCCATAGCTGCTTCATGACTTCCAGGAACTCAAAGAAGTAGTCCCGGCGCTCGTCAGAACCGCGAGAACGTGCTCCCGCGCCGTAGATGAACCGGCCGTGGCTGACCTGGTCAACTATGGAGACCTGTTCCGCAGTCTGGAAGGGGTCATCCAGCATCAGATTGTCAAATGCGTACTTCTCATGAGGGAACGCTCTTTCGGATAATTCCTCCCCTGCCAGCTTCATCAGTGGACGGTGGATGGACGACCCGATCTTGATATTCTTGGTGCGCTCAGCGATCACGGCGGCCAGCATGAGCACCTGAGGATCCATGCTCGCCTGCTTGGAAAAGTGGCCTCCCCCGAGCCAGATGTAGTCCCACCCCATCGCCTCCACGGCGTCGACCTGTTCGTAGTTCGCGGTGTAAGCCTGCGACTCGAGCAGTTCCCCGCCGCTATAAGCGGAATCCCAGGGAACCGTGCCACCGGCGTACAAGGCATTCCAAGTATCAAAAAGCCCAAAGTCCATGATTGCGCCTCCCTGCTTGCTTGGTGGCACAAGTTTACCACCAATGACAGATTCTGCCACAAGATACTTGATTATACTATCGCGGTCCAGGTTGTCAGAACACCCCCTTAGGTTGTTCACCATCTGTTTGACAAAGCCCGTATAATATAACTTCATTCGTTCCAGGATGGCGGTTTTCCCGGTGCCTGATCGGCCTATGATTCCCGAACAAGGACCTCGGATGTTTCGAATGATTCGGTAAAATGAAGTCGGGAGGAAGCAATTGGCGAGCAGTGGGTCCACTTCTGCTGCGGCCATTCCGAAAATGGTTCCTGGGCCAAATCGAAATGTCTGTTTCCTAACCAAGAAATACTTCTGTGTTAGAAGGGTCGAAAGTTTTTAGAATAGTTTGGATGCCCTATCGTGATGTCGTCGATTTCCTCTTTCAAATAGTGTAATACATCGGGCAACCTAATACCGCATCGGAACAGTCACATATCGGATTCGATTTGTTTCCAGACTGGTATTGGTCGTTCGAAGTCCTTCCTGTGATTGGGTGCCCAAGAACTTGTAAATCTCCGACACTCTCAAGGTAAGACAACGTGGTCCAAAGGACTTCCTTTTGACCGGTGTCGTAGCGTGTCTGGTTTGCTAGGAGTTGGGCTCTGAAATCTCATCCCCATTTTACCCACCTTCTTCTTCATCCCCCAACGTCCCGCACCTGTAGGATGATGCCGAATTCCAGAGTCAAGGATCTTCCTACCTTACCCTACAAACACTGTCTCTCTGTGCTGATTGTAGTTAGTTGAATGCCGTCTCAAAATGGTACCGGTAAATCGGACCAATACTCAGCCTCAAATCCCCCGTCCCCAATCAGTCCCTTAACCGCCTGAGGATCAAACACGCGGATTAGGTTGGACCGTTTAAGCAAGGGTTTCTGCGGAGATGGGCCATTAGGCGGTCGGTAGGTCGATTTTCGCTGAAAGTACGATTCAGCCCAGACTGCAGAATAAATCCCGATGCGGGTTGGTGATATTTAGCGGGTAAAGAGCCTGCTTGTATCCCATGGCTACGTGAGGACTTTGAACAGTGCCTGCAACTTACTCTCCACTTCTTCCGAGCTGAACCCCGAGTATATGCCAGCGTGCCCATCACCCTTGACACTTATTCCCGCGTGATCCCGGGCCTTCAGAAAGAGGCGGCATGGAAGTTAGAAGAAGCCATTCTCAAGGCCGGAAACTGTCAAGAGGCCGACGGGCTTTAAAGTGTATGTTAGCAACATTTCAGCATTCGCAAAAAAACCAAAGGCCTTGATGGATTTCGGGGGCCTAATTCATACTTAAGAAATGGAGCGTGAGGGGAGTCGAACCCTTGACCTGCGGTTTACGAAACGGATTAGGTGGCGTCTCGGTAGTATCTGGGACGGTTTAAAACTACACTGAGTCGAGGTCCCACTGGAGATCCCATATCTAGAACGTCGGCGCTCTGTCGCCAATCTGTCATCGGAACTCCACGGTTGGTGATCACGTTTGTGATCACCGGCGTTCCACCGGGCCCTCGAACGGCTACGCAGAGCTACAGGTCAGTGCTTCCATACCATGGCCATTAAGCCTAAGCCTAGTTTGAGGGGGTCGAGGAACTGAAGGGGGAGTAGCAATTGCACTGATTGCCACCCTTCGCCTAAAAGAACTCGCGGTTCTTTCGGATGAACCCTCGCTGGTTGGCGGGCACCTTGAACTCGTCGAAGATTGCATTAACCGGGCAAGTCGGCTCGCAGTAAGAGCAGTTGATGCATGTCTTGGGGTCAATGAAGTATATCTCCTCATCGGCAGTAGTAGAAATACAATTCACCGGGCAGACTTCTAAACAAGCCGCGTCCTTGACCCCGATGCACGGCTCTGTAATCACATAGGGCATAGTTTCCTCTTGATCCACGGATCAGAGAGTGGCAGTATGACCTGGATTCTTTCAAGGTTTAGAGTAGTTTATCACGTCGCGGTTATTTTCCCGACCAAGTCTTTCAACATGTTTGTGGTCCGGGCCACCGAACGTTCTTCATCTTCGTCTACCGGGAAGATTGAGGCGAGAAAATCCGTGACCCCCGCGTCAGCATAGGTCCGTAATTGTTCCTCAACTTCCGATTCGTTGCCAATTATGGCCACTTTCGAAGGCCCTTTAACACCTTCTATGTCCAACATTCTCCGGTAATTGGTGAGTTGCCCATACCGCTCATAAATCTTGGCGGCCTGTTCTCTCCCTCCTTGAGAGTCATCAGTCACTGCGACGGGCATCCCAACACAAACCCGAGGGGAAGGCTTATTTACAGCCTCAGCCCCGGCACTAATCCGAGGCACGACGTGAGTCTCAATAGTCTTTGGTCCAGCCATCCAGGTAAAAGTGCCATCGGCTTGCTCACCAGCAATCCGCAACATCCTCGGCGCAAGGGCGGCAATAACCAATGGGACATGCGTAGCTCCTGGCACCTCGAATTGGCGCTTTACGTTGGCGTTGGTGGACGAATACGGCTCTTTCTCCGGCGACTTGCGGTCATTGACTACCTGAACTACTACTCCCGGGTCAGACAGTTAGCAAGCCGACGAGCCTACTTCCCTTCCTTGATGAGATCCGAGACCTTCTCGCCAATCATGATGGTTGTCGCGTTGGTGTTGGCCCGGATACAGTCCGGCATGATCGAAGCGTCGGCAACCCTCAGCCCTTCAACCCCCTTGACCTTCAGGTACTGGTCGACCACGGTCATGGGGTCGGAGTCCGGGCCCATCTTGCGGGTACCGGAAATGTGGTGGGAGGTGCCGGAATTTCGCCGCAGCCAATCGTTTAGCGTCTCGTCCGAGACCAAGTCGTCGTCGGTGGGGATGACCCGATCCAGCAGGATGTCGGAAAAGGCCGGATCGTCGCCCATACGAACGGCCAAACGGACGGCCTCGCGCATGCGGCGCAGGTCCTCCTCATCCTGGTAGTAATTGTAATTGAGGGCCGGCTGCACATGCGGGTCGGTGGACTGGAGCTTGAGCTCGCCCTTGCCCAGCGCCAACTGTAGGCTGGCGCTCAGGCCAATGTAGTTGGCATCGTCGTCGATCTCGATCTGGGCTGGCCGGTGCTCGCTGGTCATCAACATGGGACTCAGTTGCATGTCGTTACGTAACGGCGAGCCCTCGACAGTATAGCGCAGGCCGACTTGCGTTGCCGCTGCCTGCACGTCGGGTATCTCGCCGGTGGCGTAGTAGAGGACCGCCGCCGACGGGTGGTCGCGCAAGTTCTGGCCGACACCGGGCAGGTCTTGGACCACGTCGATGCCGAAGCTCCTCAGGTGCTCGGCAGGCCCGATGCCCGATATCATCAACAGTTGGGGTGACGCCACGGCACCGCTGCTCACCACGATCTGGTCGCCCTCGACGGTGAAGACTTCTCCGGCGCTTTCCACCTCGACACCCACTGTGCGCGCTTGCCTTGAAAGATAATGCGCCGAGCGGTGACGTTGCTCCTGATGGTGAAGTTAAGCCGGTGCCTGGCGGTGTCCAGGTAATTAATGGCCATGCTCATGCGGATGCCGTCAATGTTGTTGCGGGCCCTAGGCGAAACCCCAGTGGACTCGGGATGGTTCATGTCCTCATCGATGGAGTAGCCCTCAGAGACGCAGGCCTTCTCAAAGGCGAGGTTGTGCGGCAGCCATTCGCTGCGGGGAGAGCGCCGTACGGGGACCGGTCCGCTGTTCCCGTGGAAATCGCCGCCACCAAAGTCCAGGTCGGTTTCGAGCTTGTTGAAGTAGGGAAGGACCTTGGTGAAGCTCCATTCATCGTTGCCCCATTCGGCCCAGCGGTCGTAGTCCTCGGGGATTCCCCTGAAAAGCACCTGGCCGTTGATGGCGCTAGAGCCGCCGGTGGCTTTAGCTCTGGGAATGGTGAGGTTGGGCTGTTCTGGGGTCAGCTGGGCCGTATAGTCCCAGTTATGCGGCCCGTAAGCGGAGAGCCAAACATTGTTGCCCATTTTGAGGTCTTCAGGCAGGTGTTCGAAGTCCGGGTAGTCGGGCCCGGCCTCCAAGAGCAGGACCGACCGTTCTGGATCCTCGGAAAGCCTGGCAGCGATGGTGCATCTTGCCGAGCCGCCTCCCACTACTATCACGTCGTACTTCATCGGTTAACCTCCGTCGCCTCTAAGCAATATCAAATCCCAAATGGTCACCAAGAGTTTAGCCACGCAAATAATATTACGCAAGGCCGTGGCGCGCAAAGGGGTGTCTGGGCACCTCTCACATGGATTTGGGCCAATATCGGAAAGCCCTCAGAGCTTAGATAGCGGGATACGACTAGACCCAAATAAAGTTATCAAAACAACCGGAGTGTTGTTTCGACTTATCTGGAACGCCCCGAACCCGGTCTTTCAACCTCGTCATCTGGGCCTAAAGTCATGTTTCCTCCTGGGAGTCGGTGGCTTACTTCTAGGACGACTTCCGCTGTCGATGAGGCCCACTCCCCCCAACCAGTACCCACTGTCCAAATGGAAGCAGCCGACTCAATTGGTTGCTGCGCTCGGTCATGTTGAGGATATCCAAACAGTACAAATTAGGAAGCGAATTCCTGCCTCCAGATCGAAGCAACCGGGACACCGATCGGTCAAAACGGCGTCCAGCCCTCGCTAGCCAGGCCATGAACGCCCACACCCGGAATGTTCTTGAATTGGGGCCATCAGTCATAGAAGCGTAAATCTCCCAGAATCCTACTGTCGTGTACAGATTGTGAGCATCTCGTATGAAATTGAAGGCCCGGCTGGAGCCGTGCAGCAGCTGATGCCCACTGCTGGCTTTAGAGGCGTGAAGTGAACGCCAACCGGCTTCGGAGTTGGGAATAGCAAAAATATACGAACCCCCGCTTCGGAACAACGGTTTCGCCGTTCCCGTCCATTCGTCATAGCCGGTATTGAGGATGTGCTCTGCTCGCTCTAGTCCGTTGGCTTCCAGCCAAGAACCCATGAAATCCGGTTCAGCCGAAAATATAGGCCGTATTGGCATGTGGATACCGTCGAAGTAACTCAGCCGCTCTTTCACGTATTCAAACGCGTCTTCTGGTCCAGGGCGATAGGCATGGACCGCCAGTTCGTCGACCAATTCCGCGAGCGCTTCGGCTTCATCCTGAGTAATCCAACCGACGTATGCAGACACCCGAAACGGACGGCCAAGTCACGAAGCAGCCAATTTCGCCGACCGCAACCGGTCTAGCGCACCCGCAAAGTCACGCGGGGACTCATTCCACCATTCGTACTCCGGAGAACGACGTTTCGGAGCTCGCTTCGGTACTGTTTTCAAAGGCCGTAATTTGGCCGATTTGGTTCTGGGCGCTAAACGCCGCATGCACCCCTTTTATTTCGTACTCCGTGCGAAGTGTCCGGACAGCGTCAGCTTGGTCCACTTAACGACCAGGCGAGTCAAGAATCCTGTGAAGTTCATATAGGAATATTTCGTCGAAACCTTTGGTTCGACAGAGCTCGCCAAGAGAGGCGACCTCTCGTGGGTCGAAACATTTCAGATACAGTCTGGAGCCCGCCGTTCTAGGCCTATCTGCGCGAACCCGAAGACCTCAAGAAATACCAACCCGATGCGAAGTAGGCTATAGCGATTGTAGCCGAAAATACCGCAATGACAATCAGCGCGTTGTTTGAACCCATATCGGACCAGTATTCCCAGCCTAAAGCGAGCGATATCAATAATGCCATTGAGGTAAGGAAGAGAATCAACTCTCGTCTATGGAGCGTCCAAACTGATATACGAACGGCCAGGGCACCGGCGCTGAACAAACTAACTTGAGTCAACACTTGAAATCCGTATTCCCGCCACTGGTCTGCATCTTGCAAAATACCCGTGGCTAACGCGTAGACGAGAATCGAGCTAGCTCCAAGATGCACCAGATTGGCCCAACGGACAATCGGGGCGCTACAGAGCCAATTTTACCGAAGGAGCCTAAATCGACTATGGGCAACGGTGAGTTCTCCTTCGCACCGAGGCGACGCGGCTTCTACTATTTCTTCCTGAGTTTCAGGAAAGCCAAGACAGATAGGAAGACGATACCGACGCCAACCAGAATTTTAGGGAATGCCCCGCTAGGACTCTTGCGATTGCGGCTAGGAGGATTTAGGCATTCTGAGCATGTACATGCTGGAGGATGTTTCCCGTAATACCAATTAGGTCGTCCACTCATCGGGCGAATCCTCCTTTACAATCACATTCCAGGCTCCGTGTGGCGGCACTGAATTTAACACCCTACACAGCAAGGTTACAGTAGCTCAGTCAGTGCCGCAGAAACCACATCTGGACGCTAAACTGGCAGGTCGTGACCAGCACCCGCAACGATTCGGCGAGCCACAAGTCCAGGGAATGTGCAATCCTGCAAGTAGTGGACTGCTTTTTTATGGTGCCGAGAATCCGATTTCTTTGTGCTTGCCGTCGCACAGCGGCTTTGTCGATGAGGCCCCGCATCGACACAATGTCACGCGGTTCCTGGCTTCCAGTACCTGACCATTTGACATCTCCACAGGTATACCGCCGCTAATCCATAGTGGGCCGTCGGGAATCACAGCGACTGCATCGGGAAGGTGAGGTTCTACTAATGTCCCTTCGGGCTCTAAAGAATAAGTAAGAGCACCAGACGGGCATCGTTCAACCATTGCCATGATTTGAGCACGAACTTGGGTGTCATCTATCTGTTCTATCATCTTCCACACGTTAGTAATTCGGGTTCCGCAAAAACCTGCGCGCATGCAAAGTGAACGGTCGTCGTTAATTGTTAGGCTTGTACCTTGGTATGATTTCTGGCGCTCCACCATCAATCCTGACTCACCTGTCTCTGCTCCGTCGAAACCAACATCTTCGTGGGCGTCGTCGCAAAATGGCTTGTTCTTGGACTTGCCGCAGCGACAAAGGGCATAATTGCCACTTGATCGCAAAACCTCCCCTTTCACCCAGTTGGGAGACCACGGGAGCCTTTCTCACCAAAGGTACTTGTCCTCTCACGATATATGGGCCATCGCCTTCCACGATGATCTTGATTTTGTCGTCCGACGGCATATTGCTCTCCTCTACAGAGTCGCAAGCGAGGCGCAAATTTAAGAAGTGGTGACTCCTTCGTTGACCCCGCTGTGCCCTGGTGCTTATGGTACGGGTGGTCCACTCATCGCCTTACAGGCGTAGCATGGGCAATCCCATTTCTATAGCCTCGTTCCAAGCCGAAGATTTGGCGGCATTGGGTAGCCGCGTTGGAAACTCGGGCAGGTCGCCTTTGTTTTGAAGCAACAACTGCCACCACCCAACATCGGGCCAGCATCCAAGCTTGTAGCCTACATTGCGATAGACACCGACAGGTTGAGAGTCCAAGGACTCGTGGAGCCCGATACTGGCAGGGTTGGGCAAGGTGATTCCAGCGAAGGCGTTCCAGTAGCCCTGAAGCGCCAAAAGTTCAAACAAAGACCTGTACATTGCTCGCGCCGCGCCCGCTTGACGGGCATCGACGTCAGCAACTACGTTTTAGCTTAAACCAAACACAGCAAGGACTACTGACATTTTTCGCTGAACTTTTAACCCTGAGATTTTCCCTGGACAACAACACTCTTTGCGATGTCCACAAGGTCAGTTCTACGAAAGAGGTATCGCCGTAAAACTGATTTTTAACGATCTCGCTAGCTCTGGATGCAGGTCCGAACAAATACCAACGAATAGCCTCCACGACGCTAGTTTTGCCTTGCCCGTTAGTTCCAAACAGAATACATGATTCCCGCTAAATTTGATGGTCTGTCGATCTGTGAACGCCTTGAATCCTTCGATATTTACATTTCCTTATACACGACCGCAGAGATCGCGAATACCGCGGTTGGTTTAGAGTGAAAGATTCAAACCTCTGCGTTCTCGGCGTACTCTGCGGTGATTTCACATACAGATCCTTAGTAATGAGCTTCAGCAGTCGCTATCAGCCTTCCTCGTTCCCCGGGATGTCTCTTAGCTCGACGTATGACAACCACAAATGGATTGGGCAATCTTCACCAGCCATGAGAATCGAGCTACTAAGTGAGCATCCTGATGCTAAAAGTTGATGGTTAGGGCGCCTTCTGAAATGGGTCGGTCAGCTCCAGCTCCTCGCCGATCTCCCGGAGAGCCGGCAGCACTTCCTGGCCCATGAGCTCCAAGCACCGCATGGAGTCCTCATGACTGATCGTGCCGTCGTTGGTCCAGATGGCCAGAATGCCGGGCCGCATCTGGGACAGAACCTCACGAAGGTCGCGGATTACTGTATCGGGGCTTCCGATGATCCAACGCTTGGAAGCAAGGATGTCATCATATGCCGCCGCATCCAGGCCACCAACTCGGAAAGGGTCGCTGCGGATCTGCTCCCTTAGTCGGAGGTAACGGGGGTCTCGGCTGGCGCTGCCGTAGCCGACCGGAGACTGATAGTCCCTCGGCAATTGGATCCGCCCCACGCCGACGTTTCCTTCCATGTAGCCCCGTCCAATGGCTTGGGCTTTCTCGTCGGTATCCTGCACGTGGATCCTTACCAGATAGCCGAAATGTTCCGGGCCCGGTGTGTAGCCGTGATCACGGGCGGTTTCGGCGTAGATTTCCATCATGTCCCGGGTGCCTTGATGGTCAGTCTCCAAGAATAGGTATGGATAGTGGTGCTCGGCACACCAAACTAAAGTCTCCGGGCTGCCGGTGCCGGGAATCCAAATCGGTGGATGGGGTTTCTGTAACGGTACCTGGAATGGGTTGACTACCCTGAATTGGTAATGCTTGCCCTCCCAACGGAAAGGGCCCGGCGTGGTCCACGTCTTGATCACGAGGTCGTGGGCCTCTTCGAAGCGCTCCCGGTTGTGCAGCGGATTGGTATTGGTGGCCAGGCTTTCCACACCGGTGCCCCGGACAAATCCCGACACCAAGCGGCCACGGGAAATCATGTCTATCTCTGACAATTCTTCAGCCAACCGTATTGGGTTGTCGAAGATAGGCAGCGGGTTGCCCAGAAGCACGATCTTGGGGCGTTTGGTGATGCGGGCCAGGATCGCGGCCTCCAGGTTCATGGTCGCCCCCAGGCAGGTTGGTGTGTTGTGGTGCTCGTTGAGCATCAGCCCGTCGAAGCCCATCTCCTCGGAATACTCGTATTCATCGAGGTGTTCGTTATACAAATCAGCCCCCACTTCGGGGTCGAAATGGGAGTTGGAGAAGGTGAGCCTGACTGCGCTGTTGGGGCTCTTCCTCACGTCGTCAGCCGTGTAGTTTACATAAGCCCGTTCCGTGAAACGCATCAAGAACATGGTGGACCTCCTAACCTATAATGGCTTTTTGACAGCCTCGGTCCTGTAGTCGTTGTTCAGATATACCCAGAGCCTCTCGCACCGCCGCACCTATGGGCGTAAGCGGGCTTTCCTCGGGTGGACCGTGGGGAACCATGCGGTTGTGTTGAATAGCGACGGCTAGCCGGTGCCCAGGGTCGGCCCAGCCCAGACAGCCACCAGCGCCGTTATGCCCGAAAGCACGAGGGTTATTCCCCATGGCGCCCATGCCGGGGCTACCAGCGAAGTGCAGGCCCCCGATGGTCCCATGATGAGGCACGCCGGAGACCGGATCGTAATCACTGGGGGGACGGGGTATATTGAACGTTCGGACGCGGTCCTCGGAAAGCAGGCGAACCCCGTCCAACTCACCCAGATTGGCCAGCATGGCGTAGAACCTAGCCTGGCTGCGAGCGTTCATAATCCCCTGCGCTCCCGGAATACAGGCCCGCCGCACGTCGGAACGTCCAAACACCTCCTGGTTGGCGCCGACCTCCGGCGGTGATGCCCGGAACCTGAGGGAATCTGGGGGTATCCCGGGCGCTCCTGGACCGACGGGCGGCAAATTAGTTAGCTTGGCGACCCGCGGTTCGACTTCAGGCGGGATTCCTGCCCACAGGCTGTCGATGCCCAGTGGCTGGCAGATTTCTTCTTGAATGAACTTTCCGAAGGGCCTGTTTTTCGGATCGGTGCGGCGCACTATCTCACCAACTACCCAACCGAAGGTATAGGCCATGTACCCGCTTCTGGTCCCCGGCTCGAAGAGGGGATGCATGTCCGCAAGCTGCCCTACCATCCAATCCCAGTCGCACATTAGCTCGGGGGTAACCCCCACCGGCATCAAGGGAACGCCGATACGATGGGTCAAGGCATCGAACACTGTCCCTTTGTCTTTGCCATGCTTGCCGAATTCGGGCCAGTACTCGGCCACCGGCTTGTAGTAATCCACCAGACCTCGCTCAGCCTGAATGTGGAGCGAAACCGCCGTGATTGCTTTGATGTTGGAGAAGACCGGGAATAGCGTATCCCCATCGACCTCTTGGCCGGTGGTCTCATCCGCCAACCCTCCCCACGAGTCAATTACCAGGTCGCCGTCCAGATAGGCGGCAACCTGGACTCCAATCTCCCCGCGTTCTCCGATGGCGACGTCGATGGCTTCCTGGACGATACTATTCGGAGTTTCCGCTATAGCAACACCTCGTTATCATTTAATCCCGCTGAGATAACTTCAGAAATTCGTGTTCTGGTTTCAATAGACTTCAGTCGACTCAAAATTGCAGGGCGCCCTTCTAATAGCTAATAGTACCGAAATTATCCAGTCGCTTGGCCTATCTTGACAGATAATGGTCAGCCGGATCCGGGTTAGGCTTTCTCACTCGGCAAAATTCCTTGATCAAAGATGTCCAGCGGCAGGTACAAAGTCACACAAGCATTCGGCACGTCGGTGATACCGCTGATGCGGAGCTCGATGGGGGCGACGCTCAACAAAGTGTATGCCTGCGCTCCGCTGTAACCGAAGTTGGTCAAGTAATCTATGGCCTGCAGCATCGCTTCTCGAGCAGCCATGGTGCTATCGTTGAAAGCCTGCTCGTCGCTCCGGAAATTGAACCCGGTGAACGCCAGGTATCGATTCCCAAATTGCGGCTCGATGGGTCCCGGCTGGAAAATAGGCGTGCGGACGTTGTATTTCGTGGCGCCGCCCTTTATCAGGCCCACCCGCAGCCAAGTCACGCCATCCATCTCGATGGCATTCCAGGTGGCTTCCCCGTCGCCTTCGGCAAAATGCAAGTCGCCCACCGAGAGCAAAGCTCCTGGCACAAAAACCGGAAAGTATATTCTTGAGCCGCTGGAGAGATTCTTAATGTCCACGTTGCCGCCGTTCTCCCTTGGCGGCACGGTTCTAGCCGCCTCAGCAGCCATCGAAGAGTGTTTCGCCCCGTGGACCCCGCGGAACACCGCTGTCTCCGCATGTGGCGGGTAGGCTCGTTCCTCCAAGGCCAGCGGCGCTTCCCGATCATTCCACTGGATTAGCATTTCGTGCGAGGGAGCCACGCCGATCACCCCCGGGTGGGGTAAAGCTGGGATCCGCACTCCTGGTATGTGCCGGGATTCAGCGTATACGTTTCCACGCATATACCAGACCGATTTGTAAGCCTCAGGGTAGATGTCCCGCAAGATGCCGCCGATTTCGGGGATGATACAGGAGTAGCCCACTCCACTGAGAGGGGACAGTTCCAGCAGGTCCACCACGAGCAGATCACCGGGTTCCGCTCCCCGCA
The DNA here is from genome assembly GCA_963665155.2 of Dehalococcoidia bacterium. Classification (GTDB taxonomy): domain Bacteria; phylum Chloroflexota; class Dehalococcoidia; order Lucifugimonadales; family UBA3495; genus UBA1141. The sequence continues at coordinate 981,997 of CAXXFI010000001.1, forward strand.
CAGCCACCGGACCAGCCAGGGGATGAACCCGAGTCAAGTCCATGGTTGACACATCGTTGGTATTATCGTTGTCCTGGAGTTGATAATCGTCGTAACCGGGCGCCTCCAGAATTACCTCTCCCCCTGGCTCAATCTCGATGAGAGGAGGAACTTCCGGGTGCCACCGGTTATGGCCGATGTCCCGCTGCTCTGACAGGCGCTTACCCACTTCACACCTGATTCTGGGCGCCCCCATGTCCCTGTCATCGAACCGAGAGACGCCCGACTCCGAGAACCTTGGTGCCATATCAACGCTCAATCATAGATTTACGAATGGATTTCCGCTAAGTCAACGCCCACCAATTTCGCGGAGGCGGCTTCAGTTCGCTGGGGGATTTCTTCGCAGTTTTATCAACGGAAGCCGTGATAATTCTATCATCGGATTTGACCAACGCACCATACTATCGCTTGGAGCCCGTGAGTGTTGGTAATCGGCCGATAGCACCTCCCGGCCGTAGTATTGGATGAGGTCACGGGCCCACTGGGCGTTTACACTACTTACTGCAAAGAGTACAAAGCATCGATGAAGAGAGTCTAGCGGCTTCTGGAAGCAGCCCACAGGCGAAGGGAGTGGTTAGCTCAGCGGGTTAGTACTCAGCTAGAATAGTGCCAAGGCCTTCGTTGCAATTTTGACTGGTCACGTCGATGATGTATGTCGAACTACGAACCAGTGCGGCCACCTTTTCTGCAAGTGAATACAGCACAAGTCCAGGAGGAGCATGCCAGACCTAACAACCGGTTCGGTAAAAGCTAACGGTATCAACTTTCACTATTTGGAGATAGGTGAAGGACCATTGGCATTGTGCATGCATGGATTTCCCGACCATGCGCATTCGTTCCGGTATCTACTGCCGGAGCTCGCCAAAGCCGGCTTTCGAGCGGTCGCCCCATTCATGAGGGGGTACGCACCCACTGAGGCGCCGGATGATGGTCGCTATCAGACCGCCCTATTGTGTCAAGATGTACTGGCTTTGATAGGTGCACTAGGATTTGAGCAAGCCTACCTAATAGGGAATGATTGGGGAGCAACCGCTGTCAGTGGAGCAGCAGTACTTGGACCTGAGAAAGTCACTAAGCTTGTGATGATAGCCTCAGGCCGTGCCGACGAGGAGTTGCGGATGGATTTTCATTTTTTGAAAGGGACCTGGCATGCTTATTATTTCCAACTCCCTGCTGCGGAGGCCACGCTGGCCCAAAATGACTTCGCATTCATCGAAGCCTGGTGGAGAGATGCATCTCCAGAATGGGACATACCGGAGGAGTATATCGAGAGCATCAAAGAGACGTTTCGAAAACCTGGAGTGGTTGAGGCCGCCCTCGGCTATTACCGGGCGACGTATAACCATGCACTTCAAAACCCTGCATTGGAAAATGTCCAAAAACAAATAAACGCCGGCCCAATTACTGTCCCAACGTTGGCATTGCACGGTACTAGAGACCGGCCAAAAAGGATCGATGCCTTTGAAAGTGAATCCATGGACCGGTTCTTCACGGGTGGCCTAGAGAAGGTAATAATCCCAGGCACCGGTCACTTCATGCACCAAGAGAAACCCGACGAGGTTAACCCGAGGATCGTAGAGTTTCTCACACGGTGACAACCCGAGTGACTAGAGAACGGCAATTGACCTTGGCCTATGGCTTCACTCAAAATATGGAATCTGATCGGCCTCGACGATATCGATCCAAGCATAGGAGAATCATGAGTACTGACCATATCGACCTCAATCATTTCATAGTTGACCGCCTAGATGCTTCTTACCTGTGGATCGAGAGGTTACGAGATGGTGTTACCGACGAACAGTTCTACTACCGACCCAATGCCGACACCAATTCGATCGCCTGGTTGGTTTGGCATCTGAGCCGATGGAGAGACCGAACCAGCGCTATCGTGACCGGAGATACCCAAGTCTGGATCAGAGAAGGCTGGTTCCAGTGTTTCGGCATTTCAGAGGAACGAACCGGACTAGGTGATACGCCGGAACAGGTGGCCGATTTCCGGCCCGACCGGGACCTAGTGTTATCGTATGCTGATGCCGCTCACCGAGCGATCGTCGACCGGGTATTAAAACTCACAGCAAATCAACTGGTGGAGCACGTCAACGGCCTAAAGGGCGAACCCCGGCCTGCTTGGAGAGTCCTAGCCGGGGTGATCGGAGACTCCTCGGAACACGTGGGCCACATCAATTACCTGCGGGTATGACCGCTGGCCTCGGCTGGCGCTGAGTTGTCTGCCGGGACGACGGTATCCCCGCTTGTGGGCGCTGTTAATTCACTTTAGAGCCAAATTAAATTCACTAAGTCCGAATGCGTCAATTGGTGGATTGTTCGATTCCGGAAGAACGCCCGGATAGGAGAGCGAAATGAATCTCGGTTTATTCATGATGCCGGTACACCATCCCGACAAAGGCCTGGCTCGAACTATCAAGGAAGACATGGAAACTATCGTTCGAGGAGACCAGCTTGGCTTTGATGAGGCTTGGATTGGAGAACATTTCACCATACCCTGGGAAAATCTACCTGCGCCGGACCTGTTTATTTCGAAGGCTCTAGGCCTTACTAAGTCAATAAAACTGGGCACAGGCGTGGTGTTGCTCCAACTCCATGACCCGAGAGACTTAGCCCATCGTATCGCGATGCTGGATTACCTGGCGGAAGGGCGGCTCTACTTCGGTGTCGGCACGGGCGGGGTTCCAACTGAGTACGAGTTTTTTGGTGTAGCCGAGGACAACCGCCACGCCAGAGCGGCTGAGGTGTTGGACGCGGTGCTTAAGATTTGGGAAACCGAAGGGCCTTTGGACTTCAAAGGTGAGTTTGTCAGCGTAAAATCTCCGACTCCTGTCCCAGGATTGGATTTGGGGCTGTGGCTAAAGCCTTTCACTGGGCCTCATCCCCCTATCGCAGTGGCAGGAAGCAGCCTCAACTCTTCCACCATTGAATGGGCCGGGGAGCACGGCTGGATCCCGTTAACGACTAGCATCCTCTCGACGGATCAAGTCCCCTCCCATTGGGAGGCCTACTGCCGGGGAGCGAAAAAAGCTGGAATCACTCCTGACAGGTCCGATTGGAGAATTTGTCTTGACATCTACGTTGCCGAAACCACTGAACAGGCTCGAGACGACGTGATGCGTTGTGGATTAGCCCGAACCTACAACGAGTATTTCTTTCCCCTGTTTCGTCAGCAAGGATTATTCCAGCGCTTGAAGCCGGATCCCAGTTTCCCTGATGACTCCATAAACGTGGAATACATGATGGACAACCGTTGGATAATTGGAGACCCGGAGTATTGCCTGCGCAGAATACGAGAGATTTATGAAAGCGTAGGAGGATTTGGCACCTTGCTGCAACTCACCCATGATTGGGAGCCGCCAGAAAAAGGCTGGCGATCCATGGAACTTTTCACCAAACACGTTGCGCCTGAGTTACGCAAGCTGCCGGCAACTGCCATGTGATATTTCTCGAGACAGCTAAAATAGTTTTTCCTGCTCTGGAAATACTCCGGTGTGCGAGCCGCCCACAAAAAGTACTCCTGCGCAGTTGGGTGAGGCGATTTATCGGTGAAGTTCTTTCTGCAATATGGATATTTGGCACCCAAAGGTGTGCCACTAACAGTCGGGCCGATCAATGCACCATACCCAATCTCATGTTTCACGTGTCGTGCGACTCTCCCTCATCTTAACCATAGATTCAATCATCGCAGTGGCTGATTTGCTCAAAAACCGATTCTATGCTGGCTACGTGGGCTACAAGGGGGAGTATTTCCAAGGTCAGCACGAAGCTCTGGTGTCTCAGGAAATTTTTGACCTGGCTCAAGATGCCTTAAGAAAGAACAACGGGCGCTCCCGCACCCTGGTGGCCCGGCCGGCCAAGCGGTACCTCCTTAGGGGCATCATCCGCTGTATCGCCTACTGCCTCATGCCTATGTGGTCCCAGACCTACAAATCCGGAGGGCGCTACTACCGAGAGCACCGCAACTCCCGCAGCCACGGCCGCTGCCCCGCCGTTTCCGGGTCTATCCCTTGTGAGGTTGTGGATGAGCAGGTATCTCGCATCATTAGCGCTATTGAGCTTTGCCCCCTTTGGTGGGAGGAAGTCATGGCCATCGTGGCCGTGAAGGATCAGGTTGAGGACGTGAAGGGGCAGCGCAAACTGGTTACCGAGAAGCTGCGTCGGCTGGCCCAAGCCTACGTGGACGGCCACTATCCCGAGGACCACTACCGCCAGGAAAAACGACGCCTTGAGCTTGAATTGGAATCCTTGGTGGTGCCGGAAGTAACCGCCGCTGAGGAAGCGGGCCGGCTCCTATCGGACTTACCGGCTTTATGGCAAGAAGCTGATATGGAAAAGCGGAGGAAGCTCCTCTTGGGTATGTTGGACGCCGTTTACGTCGAAACCAAGGAACTGGCCCAAGTGGTGGCCATTCAACCCAAGCCCGCCTTTAGGCCGGTCTTTCAGGTCGCTACGGCCCGAGAGGGGTCCGGTGTGACACTAATAAAACAGTCTCCCCAGTCCGAAATTGAGTCTGGGGAGACCGATCCGTGTTCTTGGTGGAGACGGGGGAGAGTCGAAGCATACCTGAAACACAGCCTGGCGGTGTTAGTGGCAATAAGTTGGTCTCGCACACAGGGGACATCTAAGACGGGAATTCACCGGCATTAAACTCTGCTTAAGGCCGCCTGAGATCTCCCCGATCTGTCGCCGCAGCCTAGGTTGACCTCAATCTTATATCTTCGAAATCAACCGTCAGTGTCGAGCCATCGGTCAAATTGCGGGACCAAACCAAGATCGCCTTGCGCATCGAACTGGTTGGCGGTAATCGCTGAATCAAGGGTTAGGCGTCCGTACATTAGCAACACAAACGAACTGGCAGTGCCGTTCAGCTTTAGGTGGGCATCGAATCCTCCCGTGCTCTCCAAGCGCGCCTTCTCACCCGCTACAACAATGTCAATTCCGCCCCACGCAGCGTCTAGCTGGAAACCATAAATAATTGGCTCATCGGCAGTGGCGGCGATTCGAAATGGAGAATTCCAAGGCCTACGATTGCTTGGCAGCTTCTCCATAAGGATCGGTACGCATTCAGCCGAGATAGCCGATGAAGTCTCCACTGAAGAGCGTATATCCCACTCATGGATAGCGATTTCCTGAATAATCACGGCCAAGATACTGTCGATTTCACGCTCATTAGCCAGATACGGGTGATAATATGGCTTTGCCCAATCGTCTGCTCCAAGTCCTCGCAGCAAATCGTTAAACTTATCGAAACGCTCGCCAAAAGCCAGGAGCAATTCTTGCCCCAAGCTCTGATTCATAGCTACTGCGGCGTTGCTATACGCCCTGCTGATGGCTGGCCCTTTGACCGGCGTATCTTGAAAACCGTCTGGAATTGACAGATCGCCGCGGAGCCCTCGCTCTATCAGGCCCCTGTAGTTCTGGGCGAACCAAACTAGATGCGCTATCAGCTCCCCGACATCCCAATCCTCGCAAGGAGTTGGTTTCCGTAAGTCATCTTGATTTAGACCGTTGATGTATTGTTTGAGCCTCCCGGTCTCGGAAATTATCAACCGAATGCTGTCTTCCCGTGTGATCATCTTTTCCTCCTTTTCTTGGGCTGAATGTTAAGCCCGTCGTAACTTGCCCAACTAACTTGTCGATATTAGCCGCTCACAACGATCTCTGACCTGAGGCTGTTAAGGAAATCGCACACTTGACCTTGCTCCTTATCGGGCACCTTGAAACTATCGAGGGTCGCAACGCAGTGCTCCATCAGCTTGTCATACTCCTTCTCGGTGATGCCCAGTCCCAAATGAGAAGTTTTCATATCTCTCCCGGTGTAGAACGTTGGACCCTCCGTGGCTTCGCACAAAAAGTCCACGATGAGTTGGCGTTCTTTCCTCTTTGTGTCTTCACTATGCCCAGCCCAATACTTATTTAGCTGGGGATCATTTAACACCCGCTCCAAGAACTGGTCGGTCACCGCTGCGATGGCGTCGTACCCTCCGAGTCGTTGATACAAGGACGCACCCGATGAATCTGGCATATCGACCTCCTTTAATTACTACCAATTTGAGCGTTCTTTCACCCTGCTTCTAGTTCCAGCATATTAGACGAGAACTATATACGTACGCATCGACAATATTGACAGTTTATTAGGCGGGACTACCAGCGGGGTGAATAGACCCAATAGAGAGAAGTTACTAGAGGCGTACCACCGCGAAACATCTAAGCGTACCTCAGATTCACTCAGGCGCGTCTTCCTCTGAGTGTGGCTTCAATGGGGAGGCAGGGGTGAAGAGCAGGGATGAGATTTGCGGAGAAACGGGAGGCGATTAAACGAGTCGGTGGCGGTAGGTGTAAGTTGCGGCTTCGGTGCGATTACCAACTCCGGTTTTGGCTAGGATGTTAGACACATGATTAGCCGCGGTCCTATAAGTGATAAACAATTCGTCGCCTATTTCTTGATTCGTCTTACCTCTGGCTACGAGCCGCAGCACCTCCAATTCCCGCTGGCTCAGTCCGTCCGGGTTTCCCTCGGCGCTGATCCGAAAAGAATCCAGCAGTACTCCTGTTTCCGACAGCTGCACCTCCAACGGCGCCATTCCCAATTCACTGGCAATAGCCGTCGCCTCTTCCAGTAGTGATTCTGCCGCCGCACGATCCTCGGATTGATTGCATTGAATCAAAGTGGTTGCGTAGTCTTGGCATGTCCAGGCCAGTTCTGGGCGGTAGCCCGCTGTGCGGCAAAACGTCAGCGCCTGCTCAAAGTGTGCAATGGCATCGTCTAGGTGACCCATTGTCTGAGACAGCAGACCAAGCAGCCGGTCCACGGCGATTGCTCTGGTGGTTGCTCCACTTGTGGGTAACAGCCAATGGTATTGCTCGGCCGCAGCTATCGCATCACCTCGCATAGATGCAATCAGAGCTAATCCCACCCTCGCCCACCAAGCGAGGTGAGGGCTAACGGCAGACGATGAGAGAACAGTTTCGGCTGCTAATCGAGCGTCTTTCAGGTAGTCATAATCTCCGGTGATCCGGGCTACCAACGGTAATACCATTGCTGGGTAACCATGCCCCCAGGTAGGTACCGCCGGTGTTGCTTCTCTCGCTTCGATTAGCTGTGCAAGGTAGAACTCACCTTGGCCAATGTCTCCAGTCTCGTGTTCGAGTAGGACTCTTGCGGCAATGTGAGGTGGGTCAAGTGGCGAAATTTGCAAAGCTCTATCGCTCGCCGCGCGACACCGCTCCCAATCCCCTTCTAGCCGATATAAGTTAGCTACAGGTAGAAGGCCGTTGACCATCCAGTAACCACGGCCAAGCCTCTCGGAGCCTTCAATCAATGAAGCAACGTGCTGATATGCACTTTCTGTTTCACCGATGGTCTCGAGAGCATTCATGGCGCTAGAAACTCGGACGGAAACCCCGATTCTCCCAAGCCGTCGTTTTCTTAATGTCGATTATAGATGTAAAAGTTGGTTGTTGAAACGGCTTACATACACTTCCATGCCGCATAATACTGGAATACGTCTGCTTGGGGTAGCGCGAAACTCGGCCAATGGCTTTCCGGCCAGACCTCTAGTGTGGCCGCGCACTTCATAGTACAGATTGCCGGCGAGACGGGCGGCCTTTATCGTTTCCAAACTCTTTTGAATACAGTCGCGCCAGCGCAGGTGCCACCAATCAACTTCGGCGTCCGTGCCCACTGCCATAGTTTTAAGTTCAGCATCATGCTCACGCCGAGCTATTATCAACGCCTCGGTGATTGCTCGTTTTGCGCCATCATAATCTGCCTCCTCTATCCCCAGCACGCTCCCGTAGCGAGACGGCAGGCGACCCGCTTCCACGGACCCCGTTGGAACAGAACCCAACGCTTTCGCGACCGGATGAGATGAACCCATAGGGTGGCCGGGTAATGGAGGGATGGGGTACTCAGCGATGGCCACGACTTGAGCGATATTTTTAGTCTCAATGTAGTAGTCAAGTGCTCGACTGAGACTCATTACTGCAAACTGGGTCTCGTGCCTCCCGAGCGTGGCTGCCTGGGCCCGTCCCAGGCCGAATAACAATGCCGCCGCATCAGCGTCTTCCGCAGGCTGCATACCGACGTTAGAAATTCCCTTGGCGGAAAGAGCTGTTTGAAAGTGATCCAAAGCCTCGTTGTATGCGTAGCTTGCTAGTGCCTGGTGCCCAGCCAGCGAGGAAAAACGGATGAGCATCTCCACGCCTACAACCGTTTGGGCTTCGCCAAAGTGGTGGGCAAGCTCGGCTGCATGGTAATTCAAATCATCTCGATGTAAGTATTCTAACGCTTCACCGATGCGGGCGTGCAGCCTCGCTCTCCGGCTGGGCGACAATTCTTGTGAAAGCACTTGTTGGATGAGGCCGTGGCTAAACTGATATCTCTCCGCCCCTTCGGGATTCACTTCTATCACTCGGGCCTCAAGTGCCTCGTCTAACGTTGTTAGAAGTTGTTCTTCTGGGACCTCTTATTACGAGCAGGCTTGGCAGGAGGCAGAGCAAGCCGGTGGCCCGATTCTCAAGGGAACTATCGAGTTGAACATAGGACTGACTCATCGTCGCCAGAGTGGCAGTGACGGGGCACTTGACCAGGCGGAGGCGTATTATGAGAAGGCTCGAACTTGGTTTGAGCGAGCGGCTAACCGATCTGGTCAAGCCGAGGTCGAATTGAGCTTGGCGGTTTTGGAGCAAGCTCGTGGCCGCATGGAATTAGCAAGACAGCATCTGATCTCTTCTGAAGCCTATTTGCGAAACATTGACCAAGCATTTGAACAGATTCCACCAAGAATCCAAGCGCAGATGCTCACGTCCAAAGCCGACATACACGACTCCTTCGGAGAATCGGAGGAAGCTGAGAGGCTTTACAAGGAAGCGCTGTCCATTTATGAGTTACACCCCGACCCATTGCAGGAAGCCAGCACTCTGGTGAATTCAGCGGGGCTGTATGCGAGGTTGAATCGTAATAGGGAGGCAAGAAAGTTACTAGAGCGGGCCCGCGAGATAGCGGAGGGATTCGCCGATCAAGAGCCTCGCCAGCTACTTGGCGTTCTCTACAACAATCTCGGCAGAACATACCAGGATATCAGTGAAAATGATGTTGCCCTTTCCTACTATCAGCGATAGAGAGATATTGCTAAGGCAGTTGGTGAGCAGCTTCTGTACGCTCAGGCGGTAGAAAACATTGGCGTGATCCGCGGCTTCTCCGGCGACTTTGCTCAAGCCATTGAAAACTTCGAGGAAGCTCTGCCAATCTACCGCGAGCTCGAAAACCGAGACAGAGAGGTGCAAACGCTTTTCAACCTCTACTCGATCCATTCCGCTTCTGGTGATCTATCAGCTTCAGAAATCGTTTCAGAGTTGCTGACGCTGCTACAAGAACACAACGTTGACCAGGAGGTAGAATCAGCTGTCCTGTTTGGCCTTCTGGTCCAGGATATCAAGGAATCCTCAGGGCTTATCTCGTACCGCGAACGTCTTCAGGAACTGCGGCGGTTCTATGAAGAGCGCAATGAGCCAATTGGGCTGGGGCGCAGTCATCGGATGCTCGCGAACGTAGGGCAGAGGTTGGGAAACCTGGACGAAATGATCAGGCACGCAAGAGAGACGGAGAAGTATGTAGATGAGATTGCCCTGCCCTTGCGGATAACCGTTCACACTGACCTGGGATTTTTCCTCCTCACAGACAGCCCACAGGACGCCTTAGGCCATTTCAACAAGGCATTCGATCTTGCTGAGAACTACGATATTACCCAACAGCGTAGCCTGGCGCTCGTTATAAACCTGTACACGTCCATTTACGCACAAGAAATTGATTGCGAACGTCATCTAGAAAAGGCTCAAATCGTGGTAGAGACCACCGGTGATGCTCAGATACGAACTCAGTTCCAGGGCATAGTTGACGCGCTGAGTCCTATATGCAGGTGACGATACCCCAACCTCCAGGATACATCGCATAGTGCATTAAGGGGTTCTAATTCCAAATCGACGTAATTACGCCGCGGTTGGGTTGGGGCGGGGGAGTTGGTTGATTGAAGGTGTCCCCCAGGCCGAGCCCGCTAGGCGGCGCACCCGATCGGCGTTGCCATCCCACACCCGGAGTTCGTCCTCAATCGCTGGGTGTCGATACTGTTGAATGGGGCGGTGGTGGAGAGCACCCTTGTGCCGAAAGTTGCCAGGTGGGTCTCCACGATATTTCTCATGTACTGCCCGACCACGTCTCCGCCGTATTCCACAGAGGATGTGTACATCTCAGGTGCAGTACTCAATATGAAACCCTATTCTTTCTGCTATTTTCGCCCATATACGTAATATAGTGCTCGGAATTCGGCATACCTTTTATCTTGAAGATACGAAAGCCTTGCCGATCTATTTGGCGGGGAGACCGCCATCGACCACCCGTTCGAAACCGGTTACGAATAACTGTTCATCCGATGCAGAGTTCGAGACTCCCTGGCTATTTCTTCGGGAAGGACCAACTAGCCGATGGCGTGTCGTTCCCGGTTGTATCGGCAGCCTCGAGCACAAACGCTCCCAATGGTATGTCCTTTACGCCTGTGGCGCCGGAATTGCTTGGACATCGTTTTCAGGTGAGAAGCTATGTAGACAAGTCCCATACGTGCGGCTACTATTCCTGCATACTGTGAAATGGCTGGAATGGCAGCACTCGGTGACGCATTCGAGAGCGCTGCTTATGTTATAGACCGAGTAGAAAATACTCGCCACTGCTACTGCCCAGACCATCCTGCGTCACCTCTTGCGGTGGCCCAGCTAGACCAAAAGCGGTTTAATTCCAAGAGTGGTTACATTCGTGGTTGCATTCAGTGAAGCACAACTTACGGTGCAAATTTATCAGGTTTGGAGGAATACTCATGGCGTTAACTTTGGCAGAAGCGAATCGAATGGTTCAAGGGGCGGTAGCGAAGGCGGACGAACTGGGTGTCAAGCTAAGCATCGCGGTATGCGATGCTGGCGGAAGTCTACTGGCGTTTAACCGCATGGAAGGGGCAAGCGCGGTAAGCGCCACTGTAGCCCAAGGTAAGGCCGCTGCATCTGCCGGATTTGGGCGGGCCAGCGGAGCCTTGCAGGCGGACTCCCCTGTCATACAGGCAATCATAGCGACAATGGGGGGCCGGATGCTCGCTGCCCAAGGCGCTGTGCCGGTAAACAAGAACGGGGAACATGTGGGGGCGATCGGCGGCAGCGGAGCCACCGCACAACAAGATGAAGATTGTGCTCAAGCAGGGTTGGCTGCGCTGTAACGATGCAACCCTATGCGTGCTGTTGGGCGCGACCTTAGATACCCCAGCAAATGGAAATTAGGCTGTGCCCAACAAGAAAACGGAGGATTCTGATGTCAACCCGGGACCAGGCGCAGCACCTCGTCACTAAAATCGATGAGGGTTATTTGATCGACACTTTGGTCGAACTGGCGCAGGTGCCGACGGATGTGCCCCTGGGCCCTCAGACCTTCATGGAACCTGACGATCCCAAGCTGGTCCGCTACGTTCAGGAAAGCCTGCGACCGAAATTAGACGACTTGGGAGCCAAGCACATTTCGGACGTCCCAGTGAATCAGTTGTTGGTTCATTATGGGGATGGAAAGTCCCAAGCATCTTTGCTGGTAATGGTCTACACTCCGACTCAGCACCACAACCTGATGGAGGACCCTTTTTCCGGCAAAATCGCCAACGCAGCGGAATGGGGCTACGATGAGCCCTGCGTTTTCGGCCATGGAGTCACCCAAAACAAGGCCCACCACGCTGTCAAGCTGGCGGTGTTGAAGCTCTTGGTCGAGGAGAAAATCAACCTTCCGGGAAACCTCTACTTTGCCGTGAATAACGAGGGCCGCAGTAGCCACTGGTGCTCGGATCAAATTCTTAATGCTTTGGATCGCAAGCCGGATTTTTGCTTGCTACTGACGGGTACGGGGATGCGGATATCCTTGGGAAATAGGGGCCGGCTGGACGTGGATGTGGAAATCAAGGGTAAGGCCGTGCACTCCAGCGCCCCCAGCCAAGGCCTCAGCGCTATCGAAGGGGCCCACGAATTCCTTAACCGCCTGAAGAAGCTACAACTCCCCGGCACCCACCCTATCCTGGGTGAACGTCACGCTATCGCCTATCAAATCGTGTTTGAGCCCTTGGCTCCCCACACCCTTCCCGAAGTCGCCAGGATAAAGGTGGACCGCCGCCTACTTCCGGGAGACGATCTGGACCAAGCTGTAGAGGAAGTGAGGGAGGCAATTGGTGACCTTACGCCCTACCAGGTGACCGTCACTAAAGGCCCTCATATGCTGCCGGCGCTGGTCAATCCCCAACACCCAGGAGTGCAAGCCCTGACCAGGGCCCACCAAATGGTATACTCCCAAAATCCGGAAACATATTATGGGCAGGGCACATTTGATGCTGGTGGACCATGCGCTGCCGGTGTGCCGACGGTGATGTACGGGGTGGGTGGCGGTGCGTCAGTGTTGGGAGAGGATTTTGCGCCTGTCCGTCAAGTAGTGGATGAAGCCCGCGTCCTGGTCCACACCATTATGTCCCTTCTGGGCTGAGTATTTAGCGGAGGCCTGAAGTGCAATACACGATGTCAGTAAAGTTCGGCCTAAGCCTGTCAAATCGAGCTGTGTTATTCGAATGGGCGACTATGGACGATTTGGTAGAAGCGGCGACGATAGCAGAGTGGTCCGGCTACTTCAGCGGCGTGTGGGTAGGCGACAACCTTTTGTCTAAGCCAAGGGTTGAATCAATTGTAACCCTGTCGGCCATCGCCGCACGTACCAATAGGGTTTCATTGGGAACGATTTGCCTGGCCAGCTTCCCGCTTCGAGACCCAATATTGCTGGCCATACAATGGGCCAGCTTGGACGTTTTGTCCCAAGGCCGCACAATCCTCGCTGTGTGCAACGGAGGCTCAGCCAGCGATGGGCCTCAGTTCGCCCAAGAACTTGATAATATGGGTGTAGCTTCGAGCGAACGGGTCGGTTGGTTGAGGGCGTCCAGGTCCTACGGCGTTTGTGGAGCGAGAAGCGTGTGACCCATCAAGGCAAGTTCTATAGTTTTTCCAATGTGGAGGCGCTGCCAAAACCGATTCAGCCCGCAGTGCCCATATTGATCGCCGCCAACCCCGAAGAACAACGGCTAGACGATCCAGTGGTCGACCGCATTCTGCGGCGGGTCGCCACCTACGGAGATGGCTGGCAAACCGATGCCACTACAGTCGAAACGTTCCGGCAACGGTTTGACCGTATCCGGGAATATGCCGAAGCTCAAGGGAGGGACGCTGGTAAGTTTGACGCTTGTTTACACTTGATGGTGAATATCAATGACGACCGAGAGCAAAGCCTAAAAGAGGCGGAATACTTCCTACAGTCTTATTATGGGGCGGGCACCGTGTCCGTTTGGTTCGAGATAATCGTGTGATTTCATCAAACGCATTTGTCCAGGAGGGAATCAGCAAAATCCGTACTCAAGGATAGACCAGGACGACGAACGAAGCCCGATCGTGTTCGTTGTCACATTCCTTCCACGCTCGGCGGCCCTTCCGCCATCATTTGGTCCAGAATTCTAATTTTCTTATTAAACGACAACTTCCTGAGACGTTCCGATCACTTGGCTTGGGCTTTAATCAGCAGGTCCCGCAATCAACTGGGGCCTGGCCTACTCCAGGACATTGTGACGCGGCGCTAACAGACGATCCTCGGGAGTTTCCGCCCATGGTTCCATCGGACCGTAAATTCCAGCGCTTATCTCACGACTGACACGTCCATCTTGATCTCATCCCTGCTACATCTTCTGGGGTGGCTTATTCAACACCGTCTCTGTTTGTTGATAGTAGCCCTTCTCCAATGCCGTCTCAAAAAGGGTACCCGAAAACAGACCCTAATTTACGTGTAAATCATCCTCCTCCGATGCCGCCCCTTAACCGCCTGGTTGTGGAATGCCATGCCGAGATCGAGACGAGTATCAACATCGTCACCATGGCCTGAATAAACCGTAAACGGGGGCACGGTTGCCCGTTGGACCTGGCAGGGCCTTAGGAATCCTTGCCTATCAATATGGTGGGGTGCTGGTTTCTCCGACATTAAAAGGGCTAGTGCGTTTGGCAAAATCGGCACAGGTACCCAGCATGGCTTGGCGGATTCGGCGATGAGTTCATTCGGATTAACTAGCAGCCAGGACTAACGGCTCGCCGATCTGGAGAAATTAATCATTCTGTTGGCAGCGGTCGGAAGGTGAATTTCTCGATTACCACCTCTATCGGGAGCAGGTCCATCGGTGGTTTTGCACCATCCAGCCACAGATTGATTCTCACTTTTTCGTTCCCAGGACTGGGAATCCCAGAGCCTGTGTACATCCAAGAATCCACCAAACCACCTGACCGGTCTAGAATCAAGAATTCAACACTGCCCGGCGTCCAGTGAAAAGAATATTCATATCCTGTGATGGGCTTCGTTTCGATGTTTTGGGTGTGGCCTGGCTCGTCCCAGGGTTGAACTGTAAACGCTCCTGTATACTCCGTGCCGTCAATTTCTCTCCGGCGTAATTCAATGTCCATTTCTCGGTGATTTTGAGTGGGATCGTCGTCCCAGGTTAAAAAAGCGAGTACAGCATTGCGATCAATGTCGTCTGGTGTCGCACCCAGGGTAAAAACGTAGGTCCCATACCCCAACGACGTCGTTGAAAACACCTCTGCCGCTGACCATCTCCCATTAATTTCGCGAATCTGGAGATGAAGGCGACCGTTGCCGTCCACGCTTGCATTCCTGTCTGAGAAGAAATTGGGGCCAGGACCTTGGAGTTGTTGATCCGATTTTACCCCCCATAGACTTCCCGCGAATTCTAGCTGCGAGGTTTCTTCGGACCGGACCGAACCCGTCCATTAGTTCGACCCTGCTCAACCATGGTGGAGTAGTGGACGCAAGTACACGGCGATAATATGGCCGCTCCATGATTCCATTAGGGAAAGCTTTCATCGTGACCGGACGTCCTCTTAAGTGAGGGAGCAGTATTGGCGCTACCGATTGGTAGTAGAGTAACAAATCGGCATTGGTTATCCCGTCATCGGGGAACAGCACTTTCGATAGGTGAGACAGGCCGTCGATTTCTACGATCGCCGAATCGTCACTCATTTGGCAAGTGTACTACATGGCCAACGTTGAAAATTTGTGCTGGCTTTGCCTTACGTATCTTTCAGATGATGCAGTCACCGTAGATATCGATGGTGCTGAAGAGCTTGTACACCCGCATTGTCGCGAAGAATTGAACAGTGCAGCCGAGCCAGAATAATCTCTCGGGCCTTCATTAATGATTACGCCTCATAGCGACCCTGAAGCGTTGTTGAATAATCTACTCGATAACCTTCAAAAGCTTGTCGAGGAAGAGCATGTGCCACAGCTTCACCCGGTGGACAAAGATCAGGATTATATCTGGAAGCCGCCGAGGTCAGACCAGGACGGTGTAGGCCAACCTGTACCAGAAAACGGTAGACTACCCATATGAACTGGCCCACGGGCCTCCCAGGCAACACTATTGTTTCATAGTGTCTCGCGAGCTTGCGCCCCCAACGTTAAGTCAAGGCCCTCAGTATCTCCCGCCCGGACAGCACCTGCTCCATCAAGGGCCGCATGCCCAGCTCGCTGGAGATGGCCAGGTTCTGAAGCCGACATGACAAACGAGGACCATGTTGCTGCCCTTACTGCCGTGTTCGACAGGATTAAAATTGCTAACCCACTTGGTCTGCCCTTAGATGCCGATCCCCTCACGAACATCGCCACGATAATCGCAGGCGTGTTAACCTATTCCAGCGGTCTTCACATGCTTGAGCAGACCGCCGTGTCATCGCGAGGCGGAGTTTCGGTGATTGATATCCCGTCAAAGGAGAAAAAGTAATGGGCGATAAGGGTGGTAAAAAAGATAAGTCCAAAAAGGAACAACAGAAAAATGCAAAACACACTCTAATGGAAAAACGTAAATTAAAAAAGGAAAAGTAGATTTAAGACGCTTTCGAGGTCCGGCCGCACTCCAGGGATCCTGCAATGTACTCGGAACACGCACTCCGGCTTCTGGCCGGGATGGATCCCGAATCATGGGTGCTGAAACCTTGAGAGCAGAATGGCAAGTGGGGCTTGAGGTTGCGAAAAGGACACCCCTACTCAGATGAAGGCGGGGAGATGAGGCCAGACCACAGTGTTCTTGCCCTCTGCTGTTAGGCTCAGGCACCCGACTTACGCGACAGCCAGACCTCAGAGTCAATGTGGCGGAACACCTCGCCGCCGATCAACGGTGGAGGGCGAGCGATCGGGCCGTTGCTATCACTCTAATTTGTTGGTCATTGAGCTACGCGCCTGTGCCCAAGCAATGGACCACAATTCGCGCCAGATTGCCCGGCGCCAGACCAATGAGCTGGGTAGCGTCAGTTCGTCCACTATCGGTCGGGAGTTTTCCCTTTCGATGTCGCGAGGATGGCCTTGGCTTTGCGCGCAATTAGGACTTCCCCGACCAAAGCGCCGGGAGGACCTGTGGTAATCAGCGTGCCGACGAGAAACCACCAACTCCAGATCTTCTGGACCGCCCCGATGCCCACGACGGCGATGAGTGCCAGGAAAACGATTCCGTGAGTAAGCCCAAAAATCTGCACTAATTCCTCATTGTCAACACAGGAGGCAACGAGCAGCACTATGAGCAGGACCAGATCCGCCAGGGTAATCCATCGTACAATTACTAACCAACGAAGTATCTGTTGAGCTTCTAGGGCTGACTGCACCCTCACCTCCTGGAGATAATTTCCACTGTGACATTGTCGGCCAGTTCCCGCCAGCCTCATCAGGACCCCAGAAATGCTTTCAGCTTGGGCCAATAGTGGGTTTGCCATCCTTGAATAATCTGATCGTAACTCTGATCCGAAACCCCCGTGTGGACAAAGATCAGGCGTGGAGATAAAGATGTCAGCGAAAGTCCGTGGCCTCGGTCACATAGGCTTCTATGTTCAGGACCTGGATCTCATGAAGGACTTCTATGCGAATTTCATGGTCATGACGCTGACCAAGGTTGGTCCGATCGGGGCCTTTTTCAGCTCCGATCCCTTTGTTGAGACGCCTGTACTTGGCTCTCCCATGGTTTCTGCGGCACAACTCCAAGTAGCTTCATCTATGCTTCCGCTTACCCATGACCAGCAGGCAACAAATGATCTTCACAATAACCCCATGTCTGGGTGACTATCTTGGCATAATTGGCGAGATTACTGCATGATGGCAGGGTGCATTCCTCGGACGACATATTTATAGCTAGATACTCCACGTCTCTTTGAAACCCGTGCTCACGAAGAAAGTCCCCTGGCTCCTCATCCCGTTGGTCGGTATCCATGTCGACGCACTCTATGCACAAATGGTCTTCCACGTATCGCCCGGTTATCAGAGCGGTTGCTCGCGCGGGGCAGCAATCGTGGTCTAGATCCTCTATATATTCGCAAGGAAGAACTTCATCCCCATCAAGTTCCGTTCTCCATGACTTACGGGTTCGACAGCACACATATTTGTTTCTTCACTGATTGCAGTCTAAAATGGCAAATAATCCAAGGTATCTCTAGTTACACTATGTCGTCGCCAGAACTATCCGAACTCTAGCCCCTGGCACGTCTCTCAGGCGATACCGATTACCTGCTCCAGGGGCACCCGGTGGTCGGTGGCTTCCTCGATGACACCTTCCACATCCCCGCCACCCATCAACTCGGTGACCATTTAGAGATGGTCCTTCTCCTGGCCCAAGTCGAAGACCGACACGATGTGGGAATGGGAGCCCAACCTCCCCATAACCTGGGCCTCTCGCTGGATGCGGCTGCGGCCCGCTTCGTCCAGCCCCTCGGTCTTGATTAGGGCGAACGCTACCTCCCGGTCCAGCATGGTGTCATGGGCCAGGTAGACTTTCTTCTTACCGCCTTCTCCGAGAAACCGCTTGACTTGGTAGCGGCCATTGGCGAATGAAGTGGGTTGGTCTGTAGTGACAATGGGGGTTGTGGCCGGTATAGAGGTCGGTTGAATGTAAGTTGGGGTGGCGGCAGCGCGCAACGCCCGTTCCGCTGTTGCCATGAACGCTATGGCATCCTTGTTCTCAGGGTCCATAGCGGGGACTGCTTGGGCGCGCAGAGGCAACCCATCCCAATCGAATCTGGAAACCGTTTCTTCGGCCTCATCTAGAAGCCGGCCAATTTGACGTTGGAGGCGCTCACTAGCCACGCTAGAATATTAGCTCAGTGTGGGTGCCTTGTCTATTGAGAGATATTGGCTCGCTCCCAGTCGGACTACGCACACTATCCGCGAATAGTGACGGTCATTGGGCACAGCCCTATAAGAGCAATCGGTTGAGCCCCGCCTTAACAGCAAACTTTGCTTGGGCTATACTAGCGCCGAGGTTCAGAGCGAAGCTGCAAGGAGGGCGCCATGAGCGATACTGTCGTGGAGACGACCGCCGGCAAGGTCCGCGGCTACACGTCGGCGACGATCCAGGTCTTTAAGGGCATCCCTTATGGCGGCCCGACGGGAGGGCGCAATCGCTTCTTGCCCCCGGCGCCGCCCACGCCGTGGCCTGGGGAGCGTGATGCCACCGACTACGGCCCAGCCTGTCCTCAGCCAGTGCGCGCAGAGTCAGCCGCTGCCAGAGTGGCTGCGGGGTTCCCCGAGCAGGAGGCACAGGGTGAGGATTGCCTCGTGCTTAACGTCTGGACCCCTGCGGTCCGAGACGGTGGTCGCCGGCCGGTGATGGTCTGGTTCCACGGAGGCGCATGGGAGTTTGGCTCTGGCGGAGGGCCCGACTCTGAAGGGATCGCCCTCGCCCTCCGTGGCGACGTCGTAGTTGTCACCGTCAATCATCGTCTCAGCATCTTCGGGCATCTCTATCTGGGGGAGGCCTTCGGAGAGGAGTACACCACATCGGGCAACACCGGTGTGCTGGACCTCGTTGCTTCCCTGGAGTGGGTCCGCGACAACATAGAGGCATTCGGCGGCGACCCCGGCAACGTCACCATCTTCGGTGTGTCGGGCGGAGGCTCCAAGATATGGACCCTCCTGGCTATGCCGGGAGCCCGCGGCCTCTTCCATCGCGCCATCCCGATTAGCGGCTATCTTATGTGGCCGCGGGTGAGCCTGGAGAGCGCGGCCTGCGCGGCTGACGCCGCCCTCGCGGAGCTCGGCGTCCAGCGAGGGAACCTTGAACAGCTCGCCGCTGTCCCCACCTGGAGACTGCTGGAAGCTTCGAGCGCGGCGCTTCGCAAGATCGCCGGAGGGGACGCCCCCCTCCTCACATTCCCCATCACGACCCTCTTCTCCCCAGTTATCGATGGGATCGCTTTGCCGGACTACCCGATGTCCTCCATCGCCGCCGGCTCCTGCGCGGATGTGTCTGTCATGGTCGGAAGTAACCGGCACGACCATTTCAATGCAACGCGTTTAGATCCAAACTTTGGCTGGCTTGACGACGACGGGCTTCGCCGGACGCTCCGGGCCCTTCTTGGTGACCGCGTTGATGGCATCGTCGACCTCTACCGGCGCAACCGGCCGGGGGCGTCTGCGTCAGCCCTTCTAGTCACCATTTCAACGGATCTTGAGTGGCGCATTCCGGCGATCCGGGTGGCCGAAGGCAAGCTGACCGGCGGCGGAAAGCCTCCGTATATGTACTTCTGCTCCCTCGACGTCGGGCCCACGCCATTGGTGTTTGGCAACGTCGACCTTCCCACCCTCGAGCGGGTCGCCGGCCGGGGAGCCGCTGGGCAAGTAAACCCCGCCTGGGTCCAGTTCGCCCGGGAGGGGGACCCGAATCACCCTGCCATTCCGACGTGGCCCCCATACTCGCTGAGCGAGCGCACGACCATCCTCTTCGACTTCGAATGCCGCGTGGTGAATGACCCGTGGCGCGACGAGCGGCTTGTGTGGGAGGGGATACGCTGACCTAGGTGCGGGGACTTCTTAAACTGTTGCGGCCTCGATAGACTGAAAGCAAAAAGTACTACGCGACCTGTTGGATTACCCCATTTCCCAAAGAAATCTCGGCCTGCGATAATCATGACACTATCGGCGAATAGTGTTTGTTTAGAGATGTTAAAAACGGGGACGGCGACCTGGGCCCGATAAGGGCCGCATTATCTCCCCTTCATTAAGAAAGCTTCAAGGGGGCACCCCCTCCATGGACCGGGGCCAATGGTAAAGGATGTTACAGGAGCGGATAGTTTTTCCTAAATTTCGTCAGCAAGTTGCCTATCGGCCTCGTTACCTCGATGGGAGTAACATAGTGGTTAGGGCCTGGGCACAGCGGCAAGATATTCTTTTCGAACTCTTCGAGTACAGGAACGGTATGCATCCCCTTGAAAGTTCAAGGCTCAAGCTGAAACGGGCGAAGCATCACATCGATAGCTTGAATAGGAGCGTGAAGCGATATAGAGATGCCAATTCCGTTCCATTCAGGCAGGCTGACGAAAGAGACATACTCTTCCCAAGCGGCCCTTGTATACATTATATTGTCGGCCCGCTTACGAGCCCGCCAGATACCCTCGGATTGATTCTAGGCGACATTATTACGAACCTGCGTGCTTGCCTGGATCACCTCACATGGGCTCTTTCCTGGAAGTACGCTCCGGAAGATAAGATCCGCATCGTCCTGGAAGGGTTCCGCCGGGAAGTGACCGTGAGTGACCTCTGCCGACGAGAGGGGATCAAGCCAGGCGTATTCTATGCCTGGACCAAGGAGTTCATGGAAGCGGGGAAAGAGCGTCTCACCCGGGACACGGTGAGAGACGCCGCCCGTCAGGAGATCGAACACCTCAAACGGGAGAACTACGATCTGAAACAACTGGTTGCCGACCTTTCCCTGGAGGTCCACCGCTTCAAAAAAACGGCCATCCCAGCTTTCGATGGGGCCGCAGGCGGATGAGCGCCCAGGAGAGGTCGAACATCATAACCCGGGTGGAAGAGACCCAGTGGGGAAAACGGAAGCTTCTCACCCAACTGCAGGTGCCCAAGAGTACCTACTACCGGTGGCGAGCCCGTGCACTGCAAGGGAAGCAAGACAGCTCCATCGCCAGTACCTGGATTCCCTGGAATAAGCTTAGCCCACCGGAAGAGGCCAGGGTCTTGGCGGCGGCCAGAGAGTCTCCGGAGTGGAGCAGCCGGCAACTGGCCACTTGGATCACCGACTACCAGGATTTATCGGTCGGTGAATCTACGGTGTACCGCCTCTTGAAGAGGGAAGGGCTGGTAAAACCTCCCGATATGAAGCTTCTGGCCGGCAAAGAGTACCAACGCAAGACCAGCGGTCCGCATCAGATGTGGGCTACCGATGCCTCGTATTTCCGGGTGGTCGGCTGGGGCTACTACTACATGGTAACCGTGATGGACGACTACTCCCGATTCATCCTGGCCTGGAAGCTGCAACTGGACGTGACATCTGATTCCCTGATCCAGGTGGTCCAGCTAGCCATTGACGCTACTGGTATGACAGAAGTGCCCTTGGAGGGCCGGACCAGATTGCTGAGTGACAATGGATCGGGCTACGTATCCAGAGCTTTCCGCGATTACCTGGGCCTGGTAGGGATCCGCCATATCTTGGCGGCGCCTTACCATCCCCAAACCAATGGGAAACTGGAGCGGTACCATCAGAGCATCAAGCAGGAGGTGAACCAGGTCCCGTATGAGATCCCTGGTGATCTGGAGAAGGCCATCGCTGGCTTCGTGGAGTACTACAACCACCGTCGCTATCACAAAGCCTTGAGCAACGTGACGCCAGATGATGTCTTAAGGGGGAGACGGGAAGGGATCTTGATCAGAAGGAGGGAGGTGAAAGCTCAGACTTTACAATGGCGTCAACGCTACAACCGCCAGCGCCGAGAGTCCTACAATACTGCCATATACCCTTGATCTCTCCTTAACAAAAGTGGGACACTTTTGCTGGTTGCCAACACACGTGTTGTTGACAGGTAATCAATTGGCCGTTATAGTGACCGCGGTTCGGATAGACAACGTCTAAGTGAGGCGGGGTATCGTCCCGGAGGGACTCCAACTGCTGGAAAGAGGCGAAAACCGGGCGCTCTAATAAGTTCCAGTGGTCTGAGGTGATAACATGCGCAAGCTCCTTGTTATGATCGTAGTAAGCCTAGCAATGATGAGCCTCCTGGCAGTCGCTTGCGGCGGGGATGACCCAACTCCCGTACCGCAAGCCGCTCAGGCGGTGGACACTGATGCACTTCGGAATCTGGTCCAAGAGGCGGTATCCGCGGCCGTGCCAGCAGCTCAAGAAGGCGTGTCTGCCACTGACATTCAGAATGCAGTGGAGCGTGCGGTAGCAACATCGGCATCTGAGGGGACCAGCCCAGAAGACCTGCAAGCGATGATTGAGACGGCGGTAGCAGCGGCAACCGCCTCCGGTGGTGAAGAACTGACAGCATCGCAGGTGGAAGCAATTGTAGCCGCAGCGTTGGCGGCCCAACCTGCCGCACCCACCGCCGTTCCTGTGACGGTCCGTCCCTTTAGGATTGGCGTGATGGAGTCACTGACCGGCCCCGGCGAGACGTATGGGCAAGTGGCTGTTCAGTCGAAGCAACTGGCCGTGGAAGAGATCAACCGGGCCGGTGGCATAAATGGTCGCCCACTGGTTTTGATCATCGAAGATGAAAAGTGCAACGCCAGAGATTCCATCAGCGCGTACACCAAGCTGACCCAGGTAGACAAGGTGAAAATTATCTTGGGAACTACTTGCAGCGGCGCCATGCTGGGTGCTGCTCCACTGGCTGAAAAAGATGGTGTCGTTATGTTCTCCGGCCTGGCTACCAACCCCGACATAGCCAATGCTGGTGACTACATTTTCCGGACCTCAATGAATGATGCCCAAGTCGGCATAGACACGGGCAATAAGCTCTGGTCTGATGGAATTCGTAAGTTGGCCACCATTACCGAGGCCACTGATTACGCCGAGGGAGTACGGCGCGAATCCGCCAACAGGTTCGTAGCTCTGGGTGGCGAGATTGTTGCGGAGGAAAGATACGGGTCTGAAGAGACCGACTTCCGCACCGCCCTGACCAAGATAATCAGCGAGAACCCCGACGCCATTCACATTGCCGCTCAGTCCGAGTTTAGCGGCGGCACCATCCAGAAACAATTGCGGGAATTGGGATACGAGGGGCTAATATACGGGGAGATAGTGGTTCTCGGAGCAACAGCTTTGGACATCGCTGGTGACGGCGCTACCGGGACAATAGGGATAGTTGCAGAGCTTGATAGCACTAACCCTCTCGCCGTGAACTTCCTGGAACGGTTCCGCGCTAGGTACGCATATACCACACTACAGTGGTATATGGGGTCCGCCTATGACGATGTTTACATCACCGCCGCGTGCCTCGCAGAAACTGGAGACGACCAGGACGCCGACGGGTTTAGGGACTGTTTATACAACATGGAGTCCTTTAGCGGGACCATCGGGAATTACACCTTTGACGACAATGGCGAGGTGGTGGGTCTGTCTAACATAATCGCCGTCGTCATGCCCTTGGCGGATAGGACACCTGAGAATTCTGGCTGGAATATTTTGGGGCCAGCTCCGGTTCTGCCCTAGAAACTCGGACGGAAACCCCGATTCTCCCCAAGCCGTCGTTTTCTTAACGTCGATTATCGAAGTAACAGTTGGTTATTGAAACGTATTACATATACTATTATACCATATAAGACTGGAATACGTCTGCTTGGCGTAGCGCGAAACCCGGCCAATGGCTTTCCGGCCAGACCTCTAGTATTACAACGACGGATCACAAAAAAGGGGCCTTGAGCACCTCTTCATGGCTGTTAGGCGCGTGGGCTGACAGCTTTGTGGGCTTGCGTTCCGCGAAGCGATTTCTGCCCCAAAACTGACCAATTTGAGAAAGCGTCGTTGTAATACTAGGCTCTGTGCACCTAGGCGAAAGCAAGCGTTACTAGTCTATCGTGACACATGTGTCCACTTGTAACCGAGGCCAGCACCGAATGAACTCGGTGCTGGCCTCTTTATCGGCCTTCCATGTCTGGAGCGATGGGCTGGTTTGAATGGCCTTGTCTAGGTTTTCGGTGCTGTATTGAAATCGATTAACCCAAGGAAGAGTATGCCGGCCGTAGCTAGGTCCGTGGTGGATCATCCTCTCGTGTCGCTAGTGGTGGCAGTGGCCATAATCTATATTGCGTTGCTTTTGGGACAATCGGCGGATCAATTTCTACAGTTTTCAATGAACGGCGTTGTGATCGGGGCTATCTACGCAATAACGGCCCTGGGATTTAACCTAGTCTACGGCACTGTCTGGTTTTTCGACCTATCCTACGGCGCCATGGCCACGCTGGGTGCCTATAGTGTGTTTTACTTCACCGCCCGGCAGGTCCATACAGTAGGCCGTGGCGACATCAACAATCTGTACCTTAATATTTTTATGGGGATACTTATTGCCGGAGTTATGGGGTGGGTTATATATACCTGGATTTACCCTGAACTGCGCAGGCGCATAAATCCCATGACCTTATCGGTCGTGGGCGGACTGGTAGCGTTGGCTGCCGGGGCTTACACGGGTCTAATCCTGGCCCACCCCACCGACCTCAATGTGTTTCTCAGCCCCTCTATCGGCGTATTGGTGGCCTTCTCAGTTGGGTGGGTCCTATACAATACTTTGGGTTCGGTCAGGATCGGAGGCCGGACGCTGCTCCTGGTTTTGGGCTTGCCGGGGTCATTGGCTTTGGGAGCCTATTGTGGTTGGTTGGTGGCGGAAAACCCAGGGACGAGGTTGTACCTCAGCTGGGCTATGGGCGCGATTTTGGCGGGCGCTTCGGCGATGGCAATATACCGCGGGGTTTATTTTTACTTGCGCCGGCAGGCTAGGTCCCCTTTGGTTATGTTGGTTGGCTCGCTCGGCTTCCTATTGAGCATAACGGCCCTTATCTCGATAGTCTTTTCCCCCGACGGGCGTCCGCTGGCGGAGCCTTTTGGCACCGTACCCTGGAATGTGGCCGGGGCATTTATCAAGCCATTCCAACTATTAATCATTGGAATGGCATTTGCCATATTCGGTGGGCTGTATTTACTCTTAAATAAGACCTCGTTCGGAACAGCGGTGCGGGCCATCGGCGATGATGAAGAGGTGGCCCGGATTGTGGGCATCAACACCCCAGTAGTTATCGCTATTATCTTTTTCCTGGGAGGCGCCATTGCCGGGCTGGGAGGCCTACTCCTGGGAGAAGATATAGGCATCCGCCCGCAGATGGGGCTGCTATTACTGCTGAAGGGATGGATCGCCTCTGTGGTTGGGGGCATTGGCAACATCCACGGCGCTCTTTTAGGGGGATTCGTGCTAGGAATGGTCGAAAATTACGGTGTCTGGTACATACCTGCCCAGTGGAAGGACGCAGTCGCTTTTGTATTGCTAATACTCTTCCTCTCATTCTGGCCAAGAGGGCTTTTACCAAGGAGGTAGGCAGTTGTTGGAGAAGCCTACGGCTGAATCCGGTTGGTGGCGGTCCGTCAGCGTTCCGCGGCTCTTGAGGATGCGTATTGCCGGCAACTTAGAACTCTTGATCAACCTCATCGTGGTGGTGGCCACGCTAGTTTTCATTTTATACCAAGGGTCTGGATTTGGCATACGTATAGCTCAGCTGTTCGCAATCTTTGCCATTTTGGCTGTTAGCCTCAATCTGGTCATCGGATACACCGGCCTCTTATCTTTGGCCCACGTTGCGTTCTTCGGCATCGGAGCTTACAGTGTGGCCGTTCTCACCACCGACGCTGCCTACGAGCAGGTCGCAGGTCATATACCCCACTTTGGCTTGCCTTTCTTTCCTGGCCTGTTCTTAGGAATGGCTATCACCGGGGTGGTGGCTCTTTTTGTCGGCGCGATCCTGAGCCGGTTCCGCGACGACATCTTTGTCCTTGTCTCCGTCGGCTTTGCTGTCATCAGCCATAGGATTTTTCTTTTCTGGCAACCCGTCACCAGAGGCCCATTTGGAATCCACGCAATCGCAAAGCCGGAGGTAGGCGGTATCGTAATTGACGGCAGGATGGAATTCCTCTTTTTAACATTGGGTTTTCTGGTGATTGTCTTCCTGGTCTCTTGGCTGATCGTCCGCAGCTCCTTCGGAAGGGTACTTATGGCTATTCGAGAGGACGAACAGGCCATCGAAGTGTTTGGGTACAAGGCTAGGTTTTTCAAGTTGACCATCTGGGTCATCTCAGCCATGATGGCTGCTTTAGCAGGCGGCATAACCGCCAGCGAGCAGACTTTCATCGACCCCCAATCTTTCGTGTTGTTGGAATCGATTCTCTTGGTAACCATTGTCATTCTGGGAGGACTGGGAACTCTTTGGGGTTCTCTCCTGGGAGCGCTGGTCTTTGTTCTGCTCAACGAAGGAATGCGGTTTCTACCCTTTTTGCCAGGCGAGCTTGTAGGTCAAGCTCGCCTGGCGATTCTAGGCATTGTGATAGTCTTGCTCATGTTATTCAGGCCGCAAGGACTGGTGGGAAGATTCAAACTATGAGCAACGCAGGTGAACCGCAGAACCTTGAAATTGCCGTACAAACCCAAGGGCTGCTGAAGCAATTCGCTAGTGTCCGGGCTATAAACTACTTGTCCATAGCTATTCCCAAAGAGGGAATAACTAGCATAGTCGGGCCCAATGGCTCTGGAAAATCGACACTCATCAACATGCTCAGCGGCACCTTGCCCATCGACGAAGGACTGGTAATCATTGATGGTGTCAGCTTGAGGACGGTTCTACCATATGACAGCCCTAGCCACGGCGTCACCAGGACTTTCCAGGAGGTACGCCTGTTCAACCAGATGACGGTTTTGGACAACCTTCTAGTCATTCTCTCCAAGAGGAGTGTCATTGGATCCCTTTTCGAGCCTACCCGGTCGAGCAATAGAGAACGAGCGAGACAGCTCCTCGACAGGGTGGGACTCTGGGACAAGCGGCGAGACTTGGCTGAGAATCTCTCCTATGGGCAGCGCAAACTTCTGGAGGTGTCCCGTGCACTGGCTATGGACGTCAAGATATACCTCTTTGATGAGCCTTTCGCCGGTCTTTTCCCGGCAATGCGCGAGCAGGTGAAGGAGATGTTGGAGGAGTTGAGGCGACAGCGAAAAACTATAATATTCGTCGAGCACAACATGGACCTGATCCGACAGCTTTCGGATTACATCTTTGTATTAGATAGCGGCGAGTTGTTGGCGGAAGGGGAAGTCCAAGAGGTGTTGGCCAGGCCGGAAGTCATAGAAGCATATTTGGGGACGTAGTAATGAGCAACCAGGCGCTCTTAGAACTAAAAGAAGTGACGGTCCGTTATGGCGGCATCACCGCCTTAGACGGTGTTACGCTGGGCTTGGGAGAAGGAGAAATCGTTGCCTTGATGGGCCCCAATGGTGCTGGCAAATCGACGGTGCTGAAGGCCATCTTCGGATTAGCGCCGCTGTCGTCTGGCACCATTTCTTGGCGCCAGGCCGTCATGGACGTAGCCCCCCATCAAGTGGTAAAGCTGGGTGTTGCCTTCGTACCGCAGGGGAGGAGAGTATTCACCCACCTAACCATAGAAGAGAATCTGGAAATGGGTTGCCTCCATTTAAGAGACAAGGCAGAGAAAACGCGGCGAATGGATGAGGCCATGGAATTGTTCCCGGTCTTGTACGAGAAAAGGCGGGACAAAGCCAGCGCAATGTCCGGTGGAGAGCAGCAGATGCTCGCCATTGGCCGAGGCCTGATGGCAAACCCAACGGCGCTGCTTCTAGATGAACCTACCTTAGGGCTCGCACCCATCATGGTAAATGAAATGTTGGGCAAGATAGTTGAGATCAAGGAAAAACGTAATACCTCAATCCTAGTTGTAGAACACAACATTCGGAGCATCTTGGATGTCGCATCCCGTGTCTACGTGCTGGACAAGGGGAGAGTTGCCCATGACGGCTCTCCTGACTCAGTGCAGGAGAGTGACATTCTGACTAGGGTATTTTTAGGCGCCGTGGAGTGATTATCTTCCTGGAGCGAACGAATTGACACTCCTTACGCATGAGCAGTCCAGCGAGTTGGAAATGCGGCCCTTAATCGAGCGAGTTTTCTCGTGGATCTATTTAATGAGGGCTTAGGTCGCCGTAGCAAAAAAATCGATTATTTTAGGTTGCCCAAGATGTAGTTGGTCTAGACGAGAGCTATTTGGGCGATCCGCTCCAACTCATCCAGCATTTGTTTATCCCCATCGGGCAGCAGGAATATTAACCCGGTGTCTGCTCCAGCTTCTTCGAAAGCTTTCATCCCTTCGAGATCGGGAGGGACCGGTGCCGCTACTACCTCGATGGATTTCGGGTCCCGGCCCAACGCGGCAGCAGTTTCGTAGAGCATATCCCGGCCCTGCCGCACTTGGTCCGGGCTCAACATCCAGGTTATCCAGCCATGCCCGTAGGAAGCTATCCTCCGGAATACATTGCCCGTGGCAAAGGCGCCAATGTATATCGGGGGACCTGTTCTTTGCGCCGGCTTGGGAAAGGATCTGACCGGGGGAGAATCGTAATACTTCCCGTGAAATTCCGCTTCATCTTTGGCCCAGAGTTTTTTCATGACCGGTTCCCTGGTCTGGCCCCACCGATGGTCAAAGTTCCCTCCCATGATCTCCGTCTCCCCGTTTAGCCAGCCGGCCCCAATGCCGAAGATGAAACGGCCTCCAGAAAATAGGTCCAACGTGGCGACCTGCTTCGCTAATAGGAGGGGATTATGTTCTGGAACCAGACAAATTCCTGTGCCAAGCCTGATTGATTCCCTCGTAAAAACCCCTCGTCCTCCGGGGGCAATAGGAGGATAATGTGGGGAAAGGGCGTTGGGGCAGCGCCTGGCCGAGGGAGGGGAGGATGTTCCGAATACGAGACCCGCAAGAGAGCCTCTGGCAGTCCCAGTTCCTGGTGACGCCGAAGAAGGCTAAGCGTCTGGAGAGAAGTTGGGCCGAGGTTTTCCGAAACGAGGCGCTCCCCCTGATTGACGAGGAGCGCTTTGCTCCCATGTACTGCGTGGACAACGGCCGTCCCAACCGGGCGGTGCAGACCGTCCTCGGGGTCCACCTCCTCAAAGAGATGTTCAACCTCACCGACGATGAAGCTCTGGAACAACTAGAGTTCAACCTGCTCTGGCACCACGCCCTGCGGCTGGACATCGAGGAGACCCACCTGCCCCAGAAGACCCTCCACAACTTCCGAGTTCGCCTGATGCAGCACGACG
Source organism: Dehalococcoidia bacterium (assembly GCA_963665155.2). GTDB lineage: Bacteria > Chloroflexota > Dehalococcoidia > Lucifugimonadales > UBA3495 > UBA1141. The sequence goes on from CAXXFI010000001.1 coordinate 1,011,287, forward strand.
GTGGCCGGCTGGCTTTCCAGGAGACCACGGACCGGATCATCCAGGCGCTGGGCATATGCACCGGAAAGCAACGGCTGGACTCCACCCACATCATGAGCAACATCGCCACACTCACCCGGCTGGGCCTGTTCTGTGAGACGATGCGGTTGTTCCTGCGGGCCTTGCGCTGGGAGCACCCAGAGCTTCGCCCTGGGGTTCCGGAGGGCCTCCTAGGGCGCTATTTGAAGGAAGAAGACGAGGCGACCCACTACGAGGACGCCCGCACGGGGGAGGGTCGGCGACGCCTTTCGGTCTGTGCCCGGGACCTCTACCGGCTGGTGGACCGGTTCCATGGCACGACTGCTGCCCAGCTGGAGGAGTACCGGCTGCTGGAGCGGCTGCTGCGGGAGCAGTGCCATGTGGGCAAACACCGGGACGGGCGCCCCAGGGACGATGACGACGATGCTGGGGAATGCAAGGTGCCCGTGGCCTTGAAGGACCCGAAGCAGGTGTCCGCCGACTCGCTGCAATCGCCCCACGACCCGGATGTGACCTACAGCGGCCACAAGGGGAAGGGGTACGAGGTGCAGGTGGCGGAGACCTGCCACGAGGAGAACGCCACCCAGCTCATCACCCACGTGGAGGTGACCCCCTCGAGTGGGAGCGACACCGACGTGAGCGTGCCGGTCGTTGACGGGCTCGCGGAGCGGAAGGTCCGACCGGACGAGCTCTTCGCCGACACGGCGTATGGGTCGGGCCGCAATGCCTTCGAAGCCTCGCGCCGGGGAACGGAACTGGTGAGCCCGGTGGCGGGGTCGGCGCCGGGGAACTCGCACGAAGGAGAGGGTGACGGACCACCGCCGCTCACCGCCGCGGACTTTCAGATCGACGTCACAGGGGAGCAGGCCACGGTGTGCCCCGCCGGCCACCCGTCCATCGAGGAGCACGAGCTGGAGGATGCGCCGGAGCGGGTAGAGGTCCACTTTGCCAGGACAACATGCGAGCCCTGCCCCTTGCGGTCCCGTTGCCCAGTGAAGCTGGACCGGCGTGCGGGGGCCTACGTCCTCAAGGCGGACCTGGTGAAGGTGAACATCGAGCGGCGCCGGAGGGCCGAGGCCACCGAGGAGTGGCGCAAGCGGTATGCCATAAGGGCCGGGATCGAGGGAACGAACTCCGAGCTGAAGCGCGCCCACGGGCTTGGGCGCTTGCGGGTGCGAGGGGGCCGTCGGGTGCGGCTTGCCGTCTACCTGAAGCGTTGGCGTGCAACTTCAAGCGGATGGTCCATGCACGCCTGGTGGAGATGGAGAACACGGCTCAGCGGGCGGTCGGGACGGTACCTGCGGTCACGGCCGCATGAGGGCGCCGCTCCACAGCTTCCACCGGGTGCCCTGAGCCACGAAGGGGTAGCGCAACGGGATCACGCTTGTCCTGAGCGCGGCAGATGGTGCGGTGAGGCCAGCAGCCGGCATCCCGTGGCCTCCTCCCTTCCAGGCCCCTTCGCACGCCAGGGTTCATCTCAAACAGGCCTTTTTGCGAGGGAATCAAGGTTGGGAGGCTGGCGGTCACGTGCGGGGCGAAGTCGCGACCATGGCCTTGTTGCCCCGCATTGTGGATGCAGTGTCCCCAGTACCCGTAATTTGCGCCGGGGGCATCGCTGATGGACGAGGGTTGGCCGCCGCCCTGATGCTTGGGGCCGATGGAGTGTGGCTCGGAACCCGATTCGCCGCCAGCACTGAATCCACCATCGACCAGTCATACAAAGAACGAATTATCAAGGCCACAGAGACCGATACTCTCCTCTCCAATGTGTTCAGCGGAGGTTGGGATGCTTCCGGCAGGGCCCTACGCAACAGCACGACAGAAATGTGGGAAGCTGCGGGCCGTCCTCCAACCGGTCAGCGGCCCGGAGAGGGTGAAGTCATCGCTCGAGGCCGCGATGGCGAGCCTGTGGTTCGCTATTCGGCCATTGGCCCATATTCCGGGGTGACAGGAAACTTGGAAGGGATGTCCAATTGGGCTGGCCAAAGCGTCGGTTTGGTGGACCGCATTCAGCCCGCCGCCGAAATTGTGAAGGAAATCGTCGAAGAGGCGGTGCAAGTGTTGCGGAAGGCCGAAAACCTCATTAAAGACGGGAAACTCTGATCGCGCAACGCCGGCATTGTTCCCCGGTTTAATCCCCTTTTCTAGCCTGGCTATGAGTGAGGATCAATCGCCTTCAAGTGGGACTAGCATCACCAAACGCATACCCCGGTCCACCCGGTCTCCCGGTTGCACCGGCACCCGCTGAACTGTCCCGCCTCTGGGTGACTTGACCACCTGCTCTGTTTTCATGGACTCAATAACCAGTAGGTCCTGTCCCGCTTCCACTGTATCCCCTTCAGATACATGCACGGCTATCACTACTCCAGGCACCGAACAGAGGATTTCGTCGGTAGAACTCTGTTGTCCTCCCCGACGCCGGGAAGCGGATATCACGGGCGAGAACACAAAGGATTCGCCGCCTATCCAGAGATGGACCTGTTGGCCGATCCGGCGCGCCTGGAACGGTACCGTCGTGCCGTCACTTAGTCGATACCGACCCTCCCAGAAGTCCCGTTCTTGCGCTGAGAAATGAAGAACCTCTTCTTGCGACGTTGTACTAGCCAGCGGTGTATCGACTGGCTGGGAATCTACCGGCAAAGCCGTGGCAGCGTCTTCCCTTGGGGTCGGATGGACCTGCTGAAGCAGCTGCTGCCTCGGTGGAGGTTGATCGCCCTGAGCCTGGTTCCTTTCAGGCTGGGTCATGGAAAGCTGGCCCGGCGAATTGAGTGCCACGGGCCTGAAGGTCTTCCCTGAATGTTTTGGTGGATGTTTGGCTGATTCCCAATTCTTTTGGGGACGCTTGCTTGCCAGAATTGCTCCGCCAGCGCCGCCGCAGCGTCTGCTACCGGGCTGGCTTCTGCGGGCGTCGTCAGTTCTCCATACATCGCCACGAACCGGGTGTCGTAGTTTCCCGAAGCAAATGCAGGATGGAGGATGGCCCTCCTCAAGAATGGAATGTTGGTCGTAACCCCGATGACCGGGAAGGCGTCCAAAGCTTTCGACATACGGCCGATGCAAGCCTGGCGGTACGGACCCCAAGAAACCAACTTGGCCAACATTGAATCGTAATACGGGGTAACTTCCTGGCCTTGAGCCACACCCGAGTCCAAGCGAATACCCATGCCGTGGGGAGGCTGCCAGGAGAGCAGGGTGCCTATGGATGGAGCGAAGTTGTTGTAGCTGTCCTCGGCATAAATCCGGCATTCCAAAGCATGGCCGGAAGGCCGTACATCATCTTGGGACAGGGTCAGGTTCTCCCCAGCGGCAATGCGTATCTGCCACTCCACCATGTCCAATCGCAGGGTTTCTTCGGTGATGGGATGCTCCACCTGAATTCTGGCGTTCATCTCCAGAAAATAGTACTGCCCGGTCCGGGCGTCCACCAAGAACTCCACCGTCCCGGCGTTTGAATACCCGGCGGACTTGGCCAATGCCACCGCCGACTCCCCCATAGAATCTCTGAGTTTTTGATCCAATGCTGGCGACGGGGTCTCTTCAATCACCTTCTGGTATCGCCGCTGGACGCTGCACTCCCGATCCATTAGATGAATAGTGTTCCCTGAAGCGTCGGCTAAAACCTGAAACTCCACGTGCCGTGCGGCGGGAAAGAACCTTTCCAAGAAAACACGTCCCTCGCCAAAAGACGCCGCAGCCTCACGGCTGGCCGACTCCAATGCGGGCTGGAGGTCTTCCTCTCGCTCGACAAGGCGCATGCCCCGTCCACCACCTCCCGCCGCTGCCTTGACCAAAACCGGAAACCCCCACTGGGACAAAAAACTTTCATGATGGGTTTCCCCCGGTTCCCAAAGAGGGGAGCTTGGCACGACGGGCACTCCGGCCTGGATGGCCGTGTCCTTTGAGCGTATCTTGTCGCCAAGCAGGGAAATGGTGTCAGCGCTAGGGCCTATGAACACCAACCCGGCTTCGGCGCAGGCCGCACAGAAGGACGGGTCTTCGGACAAGAACCCGTATCCAGGATGGATGGCCTCCGCCTTGGCTTCCTTGGCCAGGCTGATTAGCTTGCGACGGTCCAGGTAAGTCTCTTCCGCCGACACGCCGTTCAAGGGGTAGGCCTGGTCGGCCATGGTCACGTGAGGCGCTTGAGCGTCAGGGTCGGAGTAGACAGCGACCGTGGTAATGCCCATGGCCTGGAGGGTCTGCTGGACCCTAACAGCTATTTCGCCCCGGTTGGCCACAAGCACTTTTGAAAACATAATCAATATAGAAGGACTAATGTCCCTAAGAATTCCTGAGAATAATCTACTGGTTCGATCTAACTAGGACCGTTCGTGGTGAGCCCTTCGGCCCGAATTAGGAAGCTTATCGAACCATTCCTCAACAGCACCCTTCGACAGGCTCAGGGCGAACGGCGTTGGTGTCGCCGCCCGCACTACGACCCCAAGGCATCGCAAATGTAATAGATCGTTCGTGGTGAGCCGTCGAACCATCACTCAACAGCACTTTTGGACTGGCTCAGGGCGAACGGGCGATAATTGATAATTCTAAAACCAGCTTCCATTGCCGACACTCAAGGAGGCCAGTCATCCCCCTTTCTTAAAGGGGGACCGAGGGGGATTTACCACGTCACATCCGGAACACGCCCCACTTGGACTCGGGAATTGGAGCGTTGGCCGCAGCGGCTATGCCAAGGCCGACCACGTCTCGGGTGTCCTTAGGGTCTATTATACCGTCGTCCCACAACCTGGCCGTACTGAAGTAGGGACTACCCTCTTCTTCGTATTTATCTAGAATCGGCTGTTGTAGGTTTTCTTGCTCTTCTTCGGTCATAGTTTGACCTTGGCGGGCCAACTGGTCGGTTCGAACACTCAACAGAACCCCTGCAGCTTGCGGCCCGCCCATGACCGAAATCCTGGAGTTGGGCCAAGACCACAGGAACCGCGGCTGATAGGCCCGGCCGCACATGCCGTAGTTGCCCGCCCCAAATGAACTGCCTATGATCACGGTGAACTTGGGAACCGCAGCATTGGAAACAGCCATGACCATCTTGGCCCCGTCTTTGGCGATACCCTGCGCCTCGTAGTCACGGCCCACCATAAAACCGGTGATGTTCTGGAGAAACAACAGGGGTATCCGCCGGTGGGCGCATAACTCGATGAAGTGGGCTCCTTTTAGCGCACTCTCTGAGAAGAGAATACCGTTATTGGCGACCACCCCAACTTGATAACCCCAGATACGGGCGAACCCGCATACCAGGGTATCGCCATAATTCTCTTTGAACTCATGGAACCGGCTGCCGTCGACAATGCGGGCGATAACTTCTCGCACGTCATACTGGCGACGGGTGTCATCCGGGACGATGCCGTAAATCTCTTCGGGGTCGTATAAAGGCGGCTCCGGATCGAATACTTCTAATTGGGACTGGCCTGATTGAGATTGGGCGCCTGCGCCAAAATTCTCTACTATGTCCCTGACGATGGACAGGGCGTGGTCGTCGTCAATGGCCGCATGGTCAGCGACGCCCGACAGCCGGGTGTGGACATCGGCGCCGCCCAAGGTCTGAGCGTCGACGACCTCTCCGGTGGCCGCACGCACCAGAGGCGGGCCAGCCAAGAAGATGGTTCCCTGGTCCCGGACGATGATCACCTCGTCGCTCATTGCCGGTATATAAGCGCCGCCAGCGGTGCAGGACCCCATCACCACAGCCACTTGAGGAATGCTCCTCGCCGACATTTGCGACTGGTTGTAGAAAATCCGCCCGAAGTGGTCTCTGTCGGGAAACACATCGGCTTGCAAGGGCAAGAAAGCGCCACCCGAGTCCACCAAGTAGACGCAAGGCAGCAGGTTCTCCAATGCGATTTCTTGAGCGCGCAGGTGTTTCTTGACAGTAATCGGATAGTAGGTGCCGCCCTTCACGGTGGCGTCATTGGCTACGATTACCACCTGTTTTCCCTGGATGCTGCCAATGCCGGTGACAATTCCCCCGCCTGGACTGTCGTCGTCATACATGCCCCATCCGGCCAAAGTGCTGAACTCCAGGAATGGAGTGCCCGGGTCCAATAGCTTCCGGACACGTTCTCGGACCATCAGCTTCCCCCGGCTGCGGTGAAGCTTGGCGGCGTCGGTTCCTTCACGGTCTCTGACCGTTTCGAGGTTGCCGGTCAACTCAGCGACCAGGGACCGCATGTGTGACTGGTTGCTAAGGAATTCGGTGTCCCGAGTGTTGATTTTTGATTCAATTGATTCCATATCTATCTTTAGCTCGGCCTCTGGTTCTAGGCGGTTTTTGGAACCTGATTAATCCAGATTAATCCCGAGCGAACCATGAAGCTAGTGTGCTCTTTCTTGTTTACAGGTCATTCCGCCTGTGTCCAAAATCTTTCAGCGATTATGGGGGAATGGTAGCGTTGAGGATGCGGCTTGTCCACTGGTCCGGATTGCCTAAAATCGACGTGTGCCGTTACCACCAAATCTGGATGGCAAACTGTTACGGGTCGTTGTCTGGCCGTTGTATTGAAGGGTATCAACCTGTCGCCTCTATGACGAGAAAACCCCCCTGTATCCCCCTTTTAGAAAGGGGGACCGAGTGGTAATTAGCCGTCGTAAGTCGTGCCAAAGCAAAGCTCAAGATGACCTGCGCCCGGCAGCAGGTGGTGGCGACCATAGAATAATCGGCTAGGATGAACAACAGAATTATGGTGAGCAGCTAGTTTCTGGTTTTAGAACCAGCCGTAGGCGCAAGGGGGCCGAATTGACATCGCAGCAAATCGACCCGGCTATGCAAAATCTGGCCAAGCTAAATATTGTAGACGTTCACGTTCATGTTGGCCCCGAGTTCGGGTCCTGCGACCACAACGCAATCTCCCTGGCCCAAGAATTGGCCTTGCTCAACATGAAAGCAGTCATGAAAAACCACTTTATCTCGACCACCGGGTTGGCCTCCCTGGCGCGGCAGACAACAGGTCAATCAAGCGTCTTCGGCAGAGTGGTGCTCAATCATGGTGTCGGCGGCGTTAACGTGCAGGCGATAAGGGCAGCGCTCAGCGGCAATAAGGATGATGTCAGGAACGCCCATGACGAAGTACGGGGGAACGAACCCACGGTAGTTTGGATGCCCACCTTCCATTCCAAGCTGCATCTGGAAACCTTTGGCCATGACTACCTTCCCGAGTGGGTTGGCGGGGACACCCGGTTTACGTCGTCCAGCGAAGAGGTCAGCCCCTGTGAGGTGGTGGACGGAGCGGGACGGGTGCTTGAAGAAGTTGAGCAGGTGTTGAAGTGGATTGCCGACAATGACCTTGTCCTGGCCACCAACCCCCTTTCGAAAGATGAGATTACCGCTGTCGTTCAGGCAGCGGTGTCCCACGGCGTGGAAAGGATCATTATTACTCACCCGTTCTTCAAGGTCACGGATATGTCGGTCCAAGAACAGCAAAGTTTGGTCGACATGCACCGAGAGCTGACCCAGGGCCGACAAGAATATCAGATATACCTTGAGTATACCTACACTGGTAAGACCATAGACGGCATTGGCTTCGAGCGATACGCCGAAGCCATAAACGAAATTGGGGCCGAATACGTAATCCTGAGTTCGGACGCAGGCCAAACCAGATGGCCCAGGGACTTGGCGGGTAATCCCGTGGAAGGCGGAGTCGAAGCCCTGTCCGTTACCGAGTGTTGGAAGGTGTTCATAGCAGACTTGGCCCAAGTGGGCATTACCGAGGGGGGAATCGTTCAAATGGCGTCTGCGAACCCGTCCCGGTTGTTGGGCATTGGCTAAGGGGTAGGCACATATCCGACCTGGACAATCGTTACGGCTAAAGCTACTATTCCTCCACCATTGCTGCTACGTCTGCGAACGGTGAAATTCGCGGGGACGAAATCCCCCTTGGTCCCCCTTTACGAAAGGGGGAATCGGTTGGCTGATCAGACTTGGCCGGGAATTTATGGGTTTTAGTCTGTTCGGAAATATAATTGGAGCTACCGGACGACGGAATGCCGGAGCCCGAGATCGTGAGTTGGTGACCTAGGCGTAAAAACGAACTAGGAGCAGCTGCCCTATGAGCCTTGAGGACGTGAAAGCCCTAACGTTCGATACCGGTGGGACGATTCTTGATTGGCATACCGGTTTTAGCAATGCTTTGGCCAAGGCGGGGGCCAAATATGGCCTGGATAAAGACTGGGCTTCCATTGCCAACGAGCTGCGGCGCCGGTCCCTACGCCGAATGATTAATCTGGGCGAGCATTTGCCTCCCGATTATAATTTCGACGACTCTCACCGGGTTGTACTGGACGAGATCATTGCAGAAAATAACCTCGGCGCCTTCACCCCAGAGGACCGGCACGAAATTAATTGGCGGACAGTCCATAACCTCAAAGCTTGGCCGGACTTCCCGGCGGTATTGCCCAAATTGCGCGAGAAGTTCATCTGCGCCTCTTTGACCATCCTCAGCTTTAGAATCATTATCGACACCGCCAAAAGGAACAATCTGAGTTGGGACGCCGTAATTTCATGCGAAGCCATCGGCAAATACAAGATTTTGCCAGCGGCCTATTTAACTGCCGCCAAGTGGCTACAGTTAAATCCGGCAGAGTGCTGCATGGTCGCCTGTCACAATTTCGACCTGGACGCAGCAAAGAATGCCGGTTTTAAGACCGCATTCGTGCGCCGCCCGGATGAATGGGGCACGGAAGGACCACCCGACCCGGAGCCTAACCCCCAATCACGACATCGTGGCCGACGACTTTCCGGACTTGGCGAGACAACTGGGCGTCAAGATTTAAGAGCTAGGAGCCCTTCCTAATCTAAACTCCCGGCCCCTCTCTAAATGTTCGGCCCTGCGCATCGCTCCAGCCAAATTAACTTAGCCCATTCTGCGAGAGTCCCAATTGGACAGAATAGACGTCCTGCTTAACGAGCAGACAGAAAACCACCTGGGCGAAAAAGTTGCCTATGAGATTCCTGTGTCCGCTTACCCCACCGATTCTCACGTCATAATCGTGAACTCTCCCGGCTCCGGCGAACTCAAAGACGGTCGCAATGACCGCTGGATGAACCTGGCCCGGCATTTTCAAGAACAGAACCTGGGCTCCCTGGTTACTTACAATGCACCTAGACCAGATGGCCAAGTCCAACTGCCCTGGGAGCCATATTCTTACAAAGGGGCCAGTTGGAACCGGTTGTTGCTGGAAAGTCTGGCCCATGCCGTGGAGTTCTCCCTGGAAAACGCCAAGGCCATTTGCGGAACATGGGCGCCCACTTTATATCTGGCTGGCTTTTCTTCGGGAGCCTCAGCTGTAGGTGCTGCGGCGTTTCAATACCCTGAGGTGAAACGCATCCTGCTGTTGTCCGCCTACGACAGCGTGGGCGACCCTTTTTACGACGGCGTCACACAATTCCCAGGAGATATCTTCTTGGCCTATGGCAGCGAGGACCCCGTGGCTGGTTTTCTAGCCTACGTGCTGGCCCTCGGCCCGATGGCGGCAAACTCCTTTCAGGTGAAGAAGGTGCCCAACTGCGACCACCGGTTCAGCGGAGAAACCAATAGCAAACTTGTCACAAGAGCTTTTTACTGGGCGTTCTGCGGTGACGATAGCTTCCTAGAATCCTCGGACGCATCGGAAGGGCCCGGTGCATAGCAGGAATTGGCCTGGTACATGGTGTTCCGGTTCCATCACTATCAGCCCCAAGTAAGGTTCAGCTTCCCGGTTCCTTGCTATGGGCGACCAGCAGTTGTATATTTGGCGCTAACTCGTTCCCTTATTTCGTTCTATATTTGGTTTCTCATTTCGTTCTAAGGAGACGCACTCATGTACGAGAAGAACATGTTGGGACTGGAACAAGCTCAGGCCGCCATTACCGCAATGATCGCCGATTACAATAAAGACTCCAGCCGCGCCAAGGTAGACATGGCCGTGGTTGACGACGCGGGAAATCTGCTGGCCTACGCTCGCATGGACCGTTGCCGTAGGCCCACCTTCGCCATCCGGAAAGCCTACACTTCGGCCATCCGTGGCATCGACACTCTGGCTTTCGGCGAACAACTGAGCTCCCAGAACCGGACCGTGGATTCCTTTGGAGACCCGCAGCTAATCGCCATCCCCGGCGGCGTGGCCGTAATCCACGGAGGCACGGTGATTGGCGCCATCGGCGTGGGAGGCCTGCCCAGCGGCATTGATGATGAGTCCATCGCCAAGGCGGGCGTGAAAGCCCTGGGCCTATAGACGGCTTGCCTAAACTACTGGTTTCTAATCGCCTAAAACCGATCCAATAAACCTATACATTTAATCGGAGCAACAACCGGAGAGCCATGCGCATCGGTGTTCCCGACCTGGTTTCCAACTCCTACTTTCCCGCAATCGCCGCCGTGGAACTGGGCTTCTTCAAAGCTGAGGGCTTGGATGCGGAGTTGCGCCATGTTTTTCCACTGCCCAAAACGATGGAGGCGTTGCGGGATAATGAACTGGACTTTGTGGCGGGTCCGGCCCACGCCACGTTGGCAGCCTTCCCCAGGTGGAAAGGAGCCAAGCTGTTGGCCACATTGGCTCAAAAGACCTACTGGCTGCTGATCCTACGAGCGGACCTGGGAGCAAAAAGGGGCGACGTCCAAGCCGCCAAGGGCCTTCGCATCGGTGCCGCCCCCGGACCAGACATGGCACTACGGGGCCTCTTGGCCGAAGCGGGGATAGACCCGGAGAGAGACCACGTAGAGATTGGGCCGGTGCCCGGTTCGGGAGGCCCCGGCGTTTCGTTCGGGGTTCACGCCGCCCTCCTTTTGAAAGAAGGCACAATCGACGGGTTCTGGGCCAACGCCATGGGCAGCGAGATAGCGGTGCGCAGTGGCGCTGGCAGTGTGGTCTTGGACGTGAGGCGGGGCATCGGCCCTCCTGCGTTCCAGGATTTCACATTTGCGGCATTAATCACCACGGATGATCTGATCGCCCGTGACCCAGACGGTGCGGCAGCGGCGGTACGGGCCATAGTCAAGACTCAAAAAGCGCTCCAAGGAAACCCGGCTCTAGCGACCGAGGTGGGAGACCGGCTATTCCCGGAGGCCGAGGCTGGCCTCATTGCAGAATTGGTGGAACGAGACCTGCCTTATTACAACCCCAGCATCACCGAGCATTCCGTGGCCCGAATGAATCAGTTTGCGCAGAGCATTGGGTTGCTGTCCGGACCTATTTCTGGCGCTCCGTCTGGCGCTCCGTCTTACGAAGCGGTTGTCGCCACCCAATTTCGCCATCTCTGGCGAGAGTAGTCTCCCCAAGCAGGACGCAATTTCTGGATGGCCGATGTGCGTTTTCTAACAGAACGTGTTGGCTATCTTATTCACGTAATGTGCACAAACCGCTATTCTGTGCTCATGGTCTTCGCCTATCAACGCGGTGGGGCACGCTTACTTCGAAGTTTTGGGAGGACGCTTTGCACTCTCGAGGCTCCCGCTTCCTCAAATATTGTTTGAACTTCACTCCGGTCGTGGGACTGGCCATCGGCGCCGCATTTGGCGCCGCGGCTGGCAGCCTGTTGCTTGGAATGGTCATAGGAATCGCCGTGGGCCTCACCATGGCATTGCGGCTAGGTCAATCGGGCGTTGAAAGTCCCACTAGGTCACGCCTGGGCGTTTTGGGCGTTCTCCTGGCAGCATTATTTATACTGGTCTTGGTTGTAGATATCCGCGATTAGGCCGCATTTGAGAAACCCCGGATTTTCCCTTTTTCCTCGTTCTATGTTTAAAGCAATCCCTTAAAGCTGCCCTAATTCACCAGGCCTCACACGCGCTGAGCGCCCTGCAAATATCGTCTGCAACCCCCAATTCTCCGAACACATTGAACTTAAGGTTCAGGTGTCTTATGTTGCTTTATAGCGCCTTTTGACATTCGGGGATGATTGGCATTGGGCAAATCCGGTGAGCAGGATCCCGCAATTTCTAATCGAAATTGCGGGATCACCGGAAAAATCTCAAACATAATTTCGCTTGAGGATATATGGATGAACGCAGAGCAGATCACATTGGTACGTAAGACTTGGAAAATGGTCCTTCCTATCTCAGAGAAAGCGGCGGATATTTTTTACAAGAGGTTATTTGAAATCGACCCTTCCACCAGATCATTATTCAGTGGCAACATGCGGGAACAAGGTGCCCAATTAATGAACATGATCAACACGGCCGTTGAGGGTCTCGACAAACTGGATACAATAGTCCCGGCAGTTCAGGACTTGGGCCGTCGCCACAGTGGTTACGGTGTCCTGGAACAGGATTACCAGACTGGCGGTTCTGCCCTGCTCTGGACATTGCGCCAGGGTCTTGGGGCCGAATTCACCCCCGACGTAAAAGCAGCTTGGCTGGAGGCCTACACCCTGCTTGCCGATGTGATGACGCAAGCCGCAGCCGAGACGGCGAATTCGGACGAAGCCAGCGAGCCTGAAGCTGACAACTCCGACCCCGCCCCGTTGCCGCAAAAGCTAGCACAACCAGAAAGAAGAAAGCCAAAGCCGCAGTGGGCGAAGTATAGCAACCAAGCTCAACCGGCATGATCCGGCGGACATACGCAGATTGCCCAAGATCAGAAATGAGTGCCCTTAACAATACAGGGTCGGTTTTCAAGCCGACCCTGTATTGTTAGCATGTATTAGTAGATGGAGCCGTGGTTGTAAAGAGAATCTCCAAGGGCCCGTTTTTAGGCTGCGGGAAGCACCATACGGTTTATCCCGGAGATTGCGCTCTTCCGCGCTTCCCGGCTGGCCTTTTAGCTCCGTTCCATAACTGCTTCGTGGTAATTGGTTAAAGCCACATCACTGGCTTATCGTTGTCTATTTTCCCGTTTGTCCTTCCTATTCTCCGATTGTGGGGAAATTGCCAAGGGCGCCCGCTATTGCCCCGCCGATGGGACTGGACTCGGCAGACGCAAGACCTTCGGTAAAATTCTTTGTGGCCTGAGCAATACGGTCGCCGTACTTGCTTTGGATAAATGCGGAATCTTCCGCAGACAGCGATTGAAGCTCGGAGAACCTGGCCATACCGGCGGCGACTTCCTGAACTTTGGACGCTGCCCCCGCCGCTTCCAATGGGTTGCTCAGGCTTGCCAACACTTCACTCAAGGTTTACATGGCGGAGAGCCATGCCTCGACAAGTTCGTCCAAGTCGGCCCTGTCAAGGTTCACTGCCGGGGCGCTTTCTATTTCATCGCTGTCCGTGCTCTCGGAGGACTCGGGAGCGGTTGTGGCCGGGACCGTCGTATTTGCTGGCGCGTTAGTCGCCGGGGCTGTTGTATTTGCTGGCGCCGTCGTATTTACCGGCGCTGTAGTTGGGTTCGACGATGGCGATCCATTGGAATCTCCTCCATCATCGCTGCTACAAGCAAATGCAAAAACCAGGAGAATCGACACCGACAACATCAAAATTAATGTGCGAGAAACGTGCATGATTCTCTCCCAATAATGGATATAAGTCGTGGTAGTCTGTCTCTTCTACGTTCAATCCAACAAGACGTAAGCGGAAGCAAATACCGTGGCGACAAAAAACGATACCACAACCGCACACCGCATTAAAAGTCAAGCATCGGCGAGCTATGGGCCAATATATCCTCCCAATCAATCTCCTTGAATGTAACTAAATTAACCCTATGTCGCACACCGGGCTGCCAGTCCATCCACGACAATATCAGCTACCACCGGGGATGGCGAATTCGCCCGTTATGCTCCGGTCTTGGCACAATCCCCGCACAATCCTCCACGCCGCCAAACCCCAGCTTCGGGTATAATTGACCAATATGGTGGACGCGGCCAGTTAAGACACGGCGCGTTCACCTTCGTGTCCTCAGAGATAAATAAGAGGTGCTCCCATGGCTCAGGAGCTAGGTCGAATATCCAGGCCCGCCGCCGGTCAGTACGAGGGTCGCAGAAAGCTACTGTTGGTGCCTTTAGTCTACGGACCACAGGCCAATGCTCCCGAAGGCGTTGTAGTGCTGCAGAAATACTGGGACCAGATGCAAACGCAAGTGGAGTCCCTTGTAGCCGCTTTGGGCGGGCTGCACCACATCTACCACGAAAGCCTTCCCGATGGCGGGGAAACGGGATTATCGCAACTATCCCAAGCGGACCAGCGAAGCCACGCCTTCGTAAAATCCAAGTGTGACAACGGTGCGGCATTGGAAGCTACCGAAGACACCGAGGTCTTGTTGGAAACCCTGGATTTACAGCGGTGCATGATGGTCCCTTTGGCCAGCGGCACCGTCGCCCAAAAACTACAGGATTGGTTCACCGAGGCCAACAAGACTCGATACGATCACATTGCCAGTCAAATTGGTTCCACACTGGGAGAGAATGAGGTTGGCCTGCTGCTGATCAGCGAGCGGCATCAAGTCCAGTTCCCCCAAGACATTGAGGTTTTCTACGTGTCCCCACCGGCTTTGGACGAGTTCCGTCGCTGGCTACAGAACTGGATGATGCAGCAGCAAAACCAGCGAGCGGCCGCTGCCCAGGAACAGGCCGGCATCGAGGATTCTGCTGAAGAAGAACTAGCCGACGAGCCACCGGATGTGAATGGTCAAGAGGAACAGGCCGATTCTTAGTGTATCTACGGACAAAAGTATGGAGATATGAATTTGAATCGTCCGCTCGTCCTGAGAGCTTGTCGAAGGGTGCCGCCGAGAAAGAATGGTTCGACAGGCTCACCACGAACGGTTGTAGACTCCTAGATCGTTCGCCCTGAGCTTTTCGAAGGGTCTCAATGCGCAATAGTGGTTCGACTGGCTCACCACGAACGTTGCGTGTGACATCGTTGTTCGTGACGATCTGTGTACCACGACGATTCGGCGTGTGAGTAATTCTCGGCTAGACCAAACTATGAGTGTTACCCGTTAACACCGATCATTCGAAGGTGCCAAGGCTAATAGAATGCCTTTGCCGCTTAATCCAAAGCGCCGCTAAACCAAGGCCACTGCAGTCACCTCGAAGAGTAGTTCCGGTCGCAGAATTTGGTGGATGATCACCCCCGTGGCTGAAGGAAAATTCTCACCGAAGTATTTGCGGCGCACGTCCTGGGTGCCCCGGTACCCCATCAAACCGTTGGGCGCAATCCACTCGATGGTGTTCACAACGTCGGCCATGGAATAACCCGCCTCCGACAGCACCCGGGCAATGTTTTCGTAGGCTTTGTCCGCTTGGGCAGTCATGTCAAAGCCGCCGACGCTTTCGCCGGTTGTGTGGTCCACCGCAGCCTGGCCGGAGATGTGCAGCATGTGCCCCTTCTTGACGCCTGGGCGATAGGTCAACTCCTGGTAGCTCTGATCCCACTCTGGAATTCGTATCTCTTCCCGGTTGCCGCTCTTCACGGCGATGGTCTCCACCTCTACGTGTCCTTCCGGGCGAAGCAACCGGTTGATGGGTATGCCGGTGGCCGCCGGGTAGGCGCCTTGGTAGAAGTCCCGGCGGGCTGCGGCGCTATCTGGGTATTGGAGCAGCGCTTGGGGAGAAATGTAGTCCAGGCTTTTTACCACATCACCAGGGCCCGACCCGGCAGCGTCCAGCACATCCGATATGATCCCGTAGGACAGTTCTACCTGCCGGTTTGTGTCCCTTGAGTATTTGTGTACACCGTTGTCGTCTTGATGATAGCTGAATTGTCGTTGCACCCGGGTTGATCTCCATAGTTACCTTCAAGTCCTCTCGCGTAGCTTCGACCTTGACCCCGAAGGCCGCCAACGTCGCCCTCTTGCCCTCTACTTCCAGATTGTCGAGTCCTTCCTCCAACCGCCTGCAGTATTCGCGATTCGTTCTTTAGCATGCAAGACGTCGTCCTTCTTGTTCTGTTGATCCTCCAAAACGCCGAGTTCCCGTTCCTTCTCATCACGGCGAAGGTTCAATGGGCCGATCCGGTTCTCCAGCATCACCAAGTCGATCATGTCATTCTGGCGCAGATCAATGAGATTGCCTTGCTGCCTCTTCAAATCAGCTATCTCACGGCGGAGCTTGGTCATCCTCTCGCCCAGGTCCCCGTCCCCTGTTTGGACATGCCGTAGCACCTCCAGGCTGAGTATCTCGGGGCACCGGATACGGTCCGTGACTATCTTCCATATCGAACCTTCCAGCCAGGCTTCCCTGATGTAACGCTCATTGCAGATGGCGGGCCGTTCCGCCCTGGGTCTGGTGCTTATGCACCGGTAGTACCGGAGCCCGCGCGCCAGCATACTTCCCACTAGTGGGCTTCCGCAATTTCCGCACTTAGCGAACCCCGACAACATATAGCGAGGGCCCTTTCTTATCCCCCTTCCCGATATATTAACCAGGCGTTCCTGTACCGCCTTGAAGAACTCTGGGGAGATGAGTTGTGGGGTGAAGCCCTCGATCAGGATAGCTTCTGAGTCGGGCTTCTTAGTGATTTCCCGCTTGCCGCCCCTCACACTACGAACACGGAATCTGCCATAGTACTGCGCCCCTGTGTAGGCCAGGTTCTGCAGGGTCCGTTTCACGCTGGTCTGACTCCACAGTTTCCCTGTCTTGGTGGGGATGTTTCTCTCGTTCAACATGCAGGCGATTCGATTCTTGTTGATACCCTCCGAGGCCCATTGAAACATTTTCCGGACCACCTCGGCCTCCGTTTCGTTGATGACCCTTTGCCGCAGAGCCCGGTCGTAGTTGTACCCGTACAGGCCAACCCCGCCGGTAGCGGGCATGCGACCGTCCCTGGCAGCCCGTTCCTTGCCGCGCATCGAACGTTCCATGAACTGGAGCCGCTCCCTCTGCGCCGCGTATCCCATGAAGTAGGTCATGAGTTGACCTTCCGGAGAGGTATCGGATGGACCCCTGACGAATTCCAGGCGGACGCCTGCATCAGTGCACGCGCGTAGGATGTTGAGAAGATCCAGGGGGTCCCGGGAGAGGCGGTCGTGGTCATAGACAATCACAATATCCACCTCTCGGTTGCGCACGGCTTGGAGCATCGAGTTTAAGCCCGGTCTGTCTGTGTATGCGCCCGACTCCATCTCGCGCCAGATGTATGCGGGGTCGACTTCGTAGCCTAGTTCGATTGCCTTCAGCCGGGATTGCTCATCTTGGGTTTCCAGGGAAGTTCCTTCCTCTCCCTGCCTGAGCGTGCTGGTCCGTACATAAATTGCAGCAATCATAACCTCTCCAAAATTCCTGAGTCTTTGGGTAAGGAAAAACGCGGGTGCCGGGGACCGAGGAGGCACCCGCGAGGGGTCAAAGGTCTCCGGATTTTTCCGCGACTGAGGGAACCGCCGCCCGGGCGGCACCCGCCGGTCCTGGCGGAGTCCGGGGCACGGGAGCCCCTCCCATTCCGGGGCCGGTACCATCGTCCATGGGTTGGGACTGCGCCCACCGGCCGGAGAGCATATCGTAGATCCACCGGGCCAAACGTCCGTCGTCGTGCTCTCTGACCACGACAATGAGCCTTTCCCTGGGGGACACGGCTCCCGTGTTCCACCCGCTATCATATTGAATGACTCCTGAGGCCGTTGGGGTACAGCTTGCGGATGGTAGGGTCTCCTGCCCGCAGGGGTTGCAAGGGGAGTTACCCAAGTCGATGTCCGCCGTCGATTGCGTCCCGGAGCCGTCTCCAGTATGATGGAGATATGCCATCTGGGGTTGAGTCTTTGGTTGGCTTGAGGTCGCGGTTGGGCCGTCAATCCACCGCGGCCTTTCACTTTCGCCCGCATCCTCCGGGCTGGTTCTGGTATCCATCCTTTACCTCCTATCTGAAAATATTCTCCCCGGGTTCTCCTCGAGCAGGCCAGTTCTCTCGGTCGCTTGGCCTGCTCTTTACCCGCATGTGAATAACCGGCTTCCAACAATGGAAGAGTTCATGAGCATCTGTGTTTTCTGCGCTGTTCCCAACGGCAGGCGGCTTCAACTGGGTAAAGACGCTGAGGTCCCATACCCGAATAATCCGGGCGTCCCATGCACCGGCAGGGGTGTAGCAGGACAATCTCTGCCAGCGCCGTTCCTTGAATCCTAGTTCGAGGCTTGGCGTAACCATGGGGGCTGAGTCGGATTCAAGATGTGGAACGACACTCCCCTCACCCACTTCACCGCTGGGAGGAATCAAGAAGTCCCCGTTACAGTATGTGGAGTGCGTGTAGTCCCAGCCTCTGACCTTCTGGCGCCTTGGTCATTGACGTCCGGCTCAAATCCCGTGCCCCACAACCTGGCGCTCAACCCTCGATAGATCTCTCGATTCAAGGCGACCAACTCCGGCACCGGGTCTGGGTTCACCGTGCCTAAGTGGGGCCTCAAGCCGACCGGCAGGTTTTCTTGGTCAGTAAAGAAACGGGAAACCAGCCCGCCGATCTCGACGGTCTCTTCGGGTAGATCACCCATCTTGGTTGCCATGTGCTGGCATGTCCGGCGGACAACAATCAGTCGCTTCATACTCACCCTTCTCCGGAGTAAGGCTTAGTTATCATTACTTCCTCGCCAGAGCAGCCGCCTCCGGAGCTCTGCAGTTGCTTCTGACGATCCTTCGGGATGGTTCTTCAAGTCGACAATTGCCTGCACCGGATGGACGCAGGGTATACCGTCGACGGGCTCCGCTCCGTGGAAGACGCCCTCATCGTTGGGCACCACCAGCCAGGTGTTGGCTCCTGCTGCTTCCTCTTGGAAGCCGAGATCCTTCTTCAACCCCGGCGACGGGAGCGTAGAAATGTACACGGTGACAAGGTGGAATGGGGCGTAGCGTGTCCCCAGCCACGCTGCCGGGAGCGCGGTTGCTGCGTAGGGCTCCTCGATTTTAGACAAAGCTTCGGCTATGGAGTGGGTCAGAGTATCGCCTCCCGAAGCTGGAATATGGCCTCGAATTACATGATGCCGGTCAAACCTGTAATCCTCTCGCCAGGCATCGAGCAACGCGTTGGCGTCGACGGCGCTGATACCCTCGTCCCCTCGTTCCACGAGGCCGGTTTCCAAGAGTTTGCCCACAATACGGCTCACGTGACCCTCGTCCAGACCGGTGCTGGAGGCGAGATCGCGCTGCCTTACCACCTTGGAGGGGTCCATGAGCAGACGTCGTGCTACCCGGGAACCCCGTGGTCCAAATGCGCTGGCCGGGCGTCCTGGTTGACGGAAGCGATTGGGATTGCCAAGGTTTTGATAGAAGATGTTGGAAGTGACGATTCTGGCATTTCCCGAGAGATCCAGCCAGGGTAGTTGGGCTCGGGCGCAGGCTTCTCGCGATGACGGGCCCATGAAAGGGACCGCCAAGATTGGAATCACCTCATGATCAAAACTTCGTTGGCTCTCGCTCCCTAGGTGGTAAATTGCGCCTGCGAGATGGCCTAGGGAGCCATTCCTTTTCCATATTAGGCCGAAGGAATGCCCCCTGACACTGCAAACGGCGTCCCACAGAAGATCCCTAATGGAGTAACCATCAACCATGGTGCCCTGAGCCAAGTCGGGGACCTCAAAGATTTCGGCTAGGCGCTCCAGCGCCATCATGACGGCTAAATGTTCACGCGGTATTTCCATAGATGTTATTTTACCATTACTTAACAGTCGTATGCAATATGGTATCTTTGAACAAGTCAATGAGCGCCGCTGGTATTTCTGAGCCACTCACCGTGGGCTGCGCTAACCTATCCTTGAGGTGGACCCGGTTGGTTGGACAGAATTAAGGCGGAATTAAGTGAGAGTTCCGGCGCTCCTGCCGATGATACCAACACTGGTTCACCTGGTTGGGCCGGGTGACCCCAGCTCGTCCATGGCCCGGCTGAACTGGGTTGGCATCCCGGGGAGGCCGGGGCCGGGCGTGTGCCTGAGACCCCGTGCCGGTCGGTGTAGAGTGCGACTGGTATGCCGACATGCTGCACCAGGCCCTGGATCAGCAGGAAGTAGCTGTGGGCGTCCTCCTGCTCGCAGAAGAGGGCGTCGACCACCGCACCGGTGGCATCGTCCACCGCGATCAGCAGAGTGAACGGCGGCGCCTGGCCCTCCAGCCACCGGTGATAACTGCCATCCATCTGAATCAGCATGCCCTCCCGGACCACGCTGCCGGCGCATCCGGTGCTTGGGCGGGCGCCTTCGCCGCGGACTGCTGAGCCCGGCGTTCACCAGGATGCGCCGCAGCGTGGTCCGGCCCATGTCGAGGCCCTCGCGTTCACTGAGCAACTCTGAGAGATGGGTGTGGTTGGCTCCCTCGTACACCGTGCGAGCCAGGTGAAGCACTCTGCTCCTGGTCGTCTCGGGAATAGCGTTGGCCGGCTTGCGGCCCCGATGGCCGTGGGCAAGGGATGCAGCTCCGTTCTTCCGGTAATCCGCCAGTATGCGCCGGGTGTGGCGTGGGCTCACTCCAATCAGAGTGGCAGCTTGGTCCAGTGTCATGTGCTCCGCGAGCAAGCTGTTGAGAACCTGAAGTCTCGTCTGTTCTTTGGGCTTCAAAGTCACATTCTCCATGAGGTGAGTGTGACATTTATGCTGGCCAGTTAGTCAGGACGCTTTCGCTGGACGTCGACATTGTGGCGGTTGAAAAATGTACCGTCCTGTGCCATCCATAGGTTCGAAGTCGTGCTTATGGGTGGTGGGATGGATGTACCGGGTGGACGTGTATCTACGGGTCCGGCGGGCGGTGATGGTGGATGGGATGAGCATCCGGGAGGTCTCCCGAGTGTTCGGGTTGCACCGGGACACGGTGCGCAAGATTCTGGTGCAATTTGCCCTTATCGGTATGTGTTTCTCGCAGAGTGTGGCCCGGTGTGTGCTGTAAACAAAATGGATTCGCAGACAAGATGAGGACTACTAGGAACGGGCGCTAGAGAGTGAGAGTGCAGACCAAACTACAGCGCGCGCACAGGCGTCTCGATGTCCTAGCCCGCTGTCCGCTAGACTACCACCCTCAGCGACTGAGTCAGACTACCATCGCTGAGGTGCTAGGTGTAAGCCAGCAAGCTATAAGCAAATCCCTCCGGCGCACCAACCCTGACGACCCGGAAGTCGGGCGGATTGCCGCTCTGTCGGGGTGGACAAACTTACAACCAATGACGCCTACAAAAGTGCGCGCGCGTGCGGACACATTCTATGATAACAGGCTTTTCAGATGCTGCTTTTCCTGATCTATCGGAAGACGAAGGCAAGTCAAAATCAAATTTGGAATCCCAATATGCTTTTGCCGTAGCTGGTAAGTAATGGCAAGGCGTGAATAACCTAGCTCAAAACGGAGGATCCTAGAATGACCGGGAAGTTCGACATCCACTTCCTGTGGGAACGCTGCGCCTGCGGAGCGGACACTATCACCAGCCTCCTAGGCTGTACTCTCGGGGCCCAGGAAGTTCCGGGCCCGCACGAGCTCACATGTGTACTCTGCGGCGACAAACTCCACTTGGCCCGAGAAGTGACCGCCGAATAGAAGTAAAGGAACAACAGACGGAGGCCAATGAGAATGCAAGAAGTGACTATCACCAGCGTACACGCCCTAGAAACCCGGCTGAAAAGCCCTGCTGTGACGGGATGGCGTGGAGGATAACCAGTGGACTGTAAGTCTGAGGCTAAGAGTGACCCAGTTGGCTGCGGCCAATATGAATTGGGTAGTAACGATGGGCGACCCTGGGGCTTGCTGGTCCGGTTTATCGTGAGAGGAGCCTGGAGCCGGAGATATCATCCCCATCTTGGTAGCCACCAGGGTCAGGTTGGCCACCGTGGCCGCCATGAGTAGTTGGAATCGGGTCTTGGCTCGGCCGAAGTAGCGAGATTGGCGGACCCCCAGTTGCACCAGCCGCGCCAGGCGATGCTCGGCCGCCTGGCGCAGCCTACGGTATTCAGCAAAGCCCTCACTCCGCTGGAAGTCCCGGGCTTGTTGCAAGAGCGCCTCTTGGGGATGCAGGGCTACGGTGCGTCCCGCCCCGTACCGCGCCGCCACGCACTGGGACCGCAGGGGGCATACGCCGCAGACCGCCGGGTCGAATTGGAAACTCCGGGCCAGGTAGGTCCGACCCAACCGGTTGGTCCGGGTGCCGAAGGTCCGCAGGGTGTGGGTAACATTACCGGCTGGGCAGGTGCAGGTTCCTGCCTCCAAGTCGATCTGGAAGTCCTCCTTGGGGAAGCAGGCCTTATTAGGGCGACCCGGCACCTTGGCTATTAGAGTCCGACCAGCATCGGCAAAGGCCTGCCGCGTCCCGCCATCCCCATAGGCCGCATCCCCGATAGTCTCCTCCACCGCTATGCCCGTGTTCTCCTCACTCTGCTCCACCGCTATGCCCGTGTTCTCCTCACTCTGCTCCACCAGTTCCAGGACTCCAGTGTTGTCACCGGCATTGCCGGGCAGGATGTCTACCGCGGTCACCAGTTGGGAATCGGTATCCACCACCACCGCAGCCTTATGTCCGTCGAAGCGTTTGCTGCTGCTTTTACGGCCGTGGCGCATCTCCGGGTCGTGTACCGAAGGGATGCGGTCCCGGCTTACCCCATCCTTCAGGGCTGGGCCATCCTCCTGGCGTTCCACATCCTGCAGTAACAGTTGCCCCAGCAACTCCGCCGCTTCCACTATACCCTGGCGCTGGGGGCTCTCCTCGGGGAACTGACCCTGGACCTGACGGGCCAGCTCCAACACCAGGTCGGCATCGGCTACTATCTTCTGCAGTAAGGCTTGCCGCTCTTTCTGGTTGTCCCAGTCAATCTCTGCCTCTCCCTTCACACTGGAGCCAAAGTAGAGTTCCAGACCGTGTCTCAAGGCCCATTCCTCGGGCCGCGTCCCATCCAGGTCCGAAAGCGCCCGCACTACCTGGACTATGCCGTCGGCCAGCAAGTTGTAGGTGTCCTTGACCGCCCCTCGGCCCAGAATGTAGGTGGTGTCTACCGCCACCTTCATCCGGCGTCCTTTCAGGTATCCGGTCTGCCGGGCGAATTGGAGGCTGCGCTGAAAGACGGCCCGCACCCGGTCGTGGAGGATCAGCTGGGCTCGAAACAGCTGCAGCGTGCTCTTGGCAAAGGGCCGGTCCTCCACCTCAATCCCCAACGCCACCTTCCACCGGATATCAAAATCCGCCCGCTGTTTGGCTTCGGCGTCGCTGACTTTGTCGTAGGCTTGCAACAACAGCGCAGTGGCCACCAGACTTGGGGGCACGCTATCCCGGCCATTGTCTGGGCAATATAGCTCGGCGAACTCTTCGTCTCGAAATAGCTGTCCCCGCAGGGAGGCCAGGAAGCCATAGAAGGAGCCCCGGCCCACATAGTCCAGGTACAGGTGATCCGCTTCCAGCAGCCCTCGTTGCGCCGACCGTACTCCCAGCATCCTCAACCTCCCACACCCATTTATTAAATCTCTTGCCCAGTATATCGGGACAGCCTAGGTCAGGGTACTTTTCGGCCGGAGTTCTAGTATTACAACGACGGTTCCTCTGGCAGGGCGATTTTCGAG
Organism: Dehalococcoidia bacterium; assembly: GCA_963665155.2. GTDB lineage: Bacteria > Chloroflexota > Dehalococcoidia > Lucifugimonadales > UBA3495 > UBA1141. The sequence continues at coordinate 1,034,665 of CAXXFI010000001.1, forward strand.
AATGATTTGAACCTAATAACGTGATGCGATGAGCCTACCGCGATAGCCCGCTGGCAGCCGAATACGAAGGGGAAGACGAAATATTTGGTAATCCGTCGTTGTAATACTAGGCCCTCGCTATGCTGTGATTTTGAAGGAAAAAGACGCGGACCGATACTTACCCATTCTCGTTGGAGCTAGTGACGCGAATGCCATCGCGATTAAACTGCATAACCCCGAGGTCTCGCTCAACCTGACCCACGATCTTCTTTGTACAGTAATCGATGCCCTGGGCGGATCGGTGCGGCAAGTTCTTATCAATCGGGATTGCCCAGATCAAACTGATTCCTCCAACCATGTGACCCTGTGGGATGGCTCGAACTATAAAAGGGCAGCCTGAGGGCGTCAACTGCATCCGATTCACTCAACTGACCCACTCCCATAGGGTAACCACCCCCCTGACGAGCGTAAAAGTCTAGAATTGCCTGCCCCTGCCCAAGCGTCTCCCTCGGGGTGGTCTATTTACCCCGGACGACCCCATAACTGTCCGAAATACCTGTGCTCTCAAAGCAGGCTAGCCAGGTGCCAGCCGAAGCCGGCTGATCCGTTCTAGTATCCCGGTCAGCATTTCCCTGGTTACCAGCACCTCGGCAAGCTGAAACACCAGCCTCCTTGCGTGGCGTACCAGTCGCCCACCCGTCTTGATCAGCCTGGCCTGAAGACTGGTCAGAGTCCAGTGCTTCATATCCTCCGGCAACACCAGCCTTCTCATAAAGTTGCCCAGGTTGTAAGTCAGGACGAACAGCCATAGTCTCACCTGGTTGGCCACGAACTTGTGGCAGGAAAGCCGGGTCCAGTTCAGGGCGTACTTGCCCTCCTTGATCCACTGCTCCGCCGTGCCACGGCCATTGTAAAAGCGGGCTATTCCTTTGGGTGGATAGCTCAGGTTGGTGACGATGAAACCAACCCTGGGGAACAGCTCCCCCTGATGCCACTCTACTTTAGCCACCACTCGCCTGGGCAAGTGCCACCTCTGGGCCTGATAGGCAAAGTCATGGTAGGAGACGATAGGCTCCCGGGATGGCCATTCGGTAGGACGCTCCAGCAAGGGTTGGATCTGCTCCTGAATTACCTGATTGGCGGGAAGCCGGATGGCGCACCCGATCTTTCCTTGTTCCAGATACTCGTATAGCTCCGGCTTGGCAAAAGCAGCGTCACCCCGGAACAGCAACCGCAGTCCTTTCTTCTGGTATCCTTTCACCACCGGCTCAAGGAGTTCCTGCCAGCCATCGGCACTATGCACGTTTCCGGGTCGTAGCGTCGCTCCTTCGCAATCCCCAAACTGGTTGAACAGAAAGAGGGGATGATAGCAGACACACTCGAAGTGCCCGTTGTAGGCGGCTCCTTCCTGCTGACCATGCACTGGACTCTCCGAACTGTCCAGGTCCAGAATCACTCGCCGGTGTGGAGTGTGAGCCATGGCCAGCTCCACCCACTGGGGATTCATCAGGGCCAGCCCCTTTAGGTTGTCCTCTTGAGTCAGAGTCTCCGTCTCAAAACGGCTCATGGTGTTGGTTCTGGCGGCGTTGCGGTCTGAGCCTTGCCAGCCCACGACAACTCTCATGGCTGGGTCTTGGGAAAGACGTTCTGCATCGTTGGTGTCATCGTAGCCGGCCAAGCGGCTGTAGATGGACTGGCGGAGCAGAGGGACCAGGTGGTGGCGGATGTTGCGGCCGGTACGGCTTTCCTGGAGATAGTCGGCAGCAATATGGGTAAGGTCCAGGGCGTCATCCAGTTCTCGGAATGCCAGCAGTCCGGCGTCGGAGGTGATGGTGGCACCATGTAACTCCAGCCGGGTAACTCCAGCCGGATTTGGGGATTGAATTGGAGTCGAAGAGAGGCCTTTGTCGCGGTCACCCATCAGGTGCCTCCGGGGTTGTTACGCTATCTGAAGAATCTTACTATTCTAATGAATGTATTATAGCCGAGATGTTGGTGAAAAGTTCATGAGACGACTACAAAAGCAAGAACGTTGCCTATATACCGCATCACACTGTTATCCTAACTGGGAAATATGGGTTTGAACAACTCGCGGGGGCTCTAGACGTTCAACCGCTCAAACTTAGGCCTTTGGCGTACGCCCTCGTCGCTGCGGGACTCCTGGAAGTTGAGGGCGAACAGTTCTCAAACACCGCAGAATCCAGCGGGTTTCTGGTGAAGGGAATCCCTACGTATATTGGCGGCATGCATGAGTTACTTGCATCCCAAATCCAAGCTTTGCTCAAGACATCTGAGAGCATACGCACGGGTGTTCCTCAGGCTAAGTTGGACTTCACGGACCAGCCGGAGCACGAGCTGGAGTCCTTTCTCCGCGGCTTACACGGCCCGACGTTGGCGAACGGGCGTGAGCTGGTGGAGAGGGCCGATTTAGGATCATGGTGCCGCACGCTCGTTGACATTGGAGGGGGCTCAGGCGGACTGGCCATGGCGGTGGCCCAAAGCTGTCCGGACATCAGAGCGACCGTAGTGGACTTGCCGACTATCACGCCAATTACGCAGCGCTTCATTGACAGCTCTGAGGTGAAGGGGCGAGTCGCCGTCGTGAGCGCGGATGTGCTTCGTGATCAGCTTGAAGGTTCGTACGATGCGGCTGTCCTCAGAGCGTTCATACAGGTCCTCTCGCCGGAGGATGCAGTGCGTGCATTAAGGAGGATTCGAGGCATCGTCGTACCGGGCGGTTCGATTTACATCATAGGCAGAGTGGTCGATAACACACGGGTCTCGCCCATCTCGTCGGTGGGATTCAGCCTTATCACGCTGAACCTGTTTGACGATGGCCAGGCATACACAGAGCAAGAGTACCTCGACTGGCTGGCAGAGGCTGGGTTTGCAGGCGGGGACATAAGCGCGCTCTCGGGAGGGGCGACTCTAATCTCTGCAAAGAATTCTTCATAGGCCCTTGATGGAGCGGGTGCTCTCTCGGAGGGAAATCTTGAACGCGTAGGACCTATTCTATGGCGTGGTCGCCCGACGACCCCAATGTCCCAACTCTTCAGGTGGTTATTGAGCCGTCGACCCACCGTCGATTACCAGCTCACTCCCAGTCATGAACGAGGACTCATCCGACGCCAAGAATAGTACTCCGTAGGCAACGTCCTCGGGTTGGCCGATCCTCCCTAGCGGGTATCTAGCCGCTCTCGTCTCCCGCTCTTCTTGAGTGCTGAGCAGGGTTGTTAGGGTCATAGGGGTCTCGATAACGCCAGGGTGAACGGAGTTGCAGCGAATTCCCTCAGCTGCGTACTGGATAGCCGTGGACTTGGTCAGAAGGGGCACCGCTCCCTTGCTGGCGGAGTAGGCCGAACTCTGGCCACCGACCAGGCCAAGGACGGATGAAATGTTGACGATGGACCCACCCCCAGCGTTCCGCATCGCTGGTATCGCGGCCTTCGTCCCTAGGAAGACCCCCTTGGCATTGATGTCCGTCACCAGGTTCCATTCTTCAGATGTCGTGTCTTCCACTTTATGAGAGAGGTAGACCCCGGCATTGTTGACTAGGATGTCCAGCTTGCCGAAGCGGGAGGCGGTCTCTGCGACAACCCGCTGCCAGCTACCCGCATCGGTCACATCAAGATGGACGAACAGGCACTCGCCTCCGATCTCGTTGATCGCCGCTTCGGTCTGACGTCCCTCTTCGTCAAGGACGTCTCCTATGACTACCTTCGCCCCTTCGCGTCAAACATCTTGGCTTCCGCAGCACCCATTCCTCGAGCCCCACCGCTTGGTTACGCCATGAAAGTGGGGGAGTTGAGCGAATCGCATGGCGGTTGACGGGCTCAGTACGCAGTTTTATAGTCGAGTCCGAAGACTTCGTGGTCGAGCCCGGCACGAACATCATGTTCGACTGCCACGGGGACCAAGAACCAATATTGCTGGGACGGCGGCAAGACTTGGCTGGTGGAGGATCAGCTTCCCGGCTATACGGCCGCATCTCCCGCGCCACTGCCGAGGCGATGAACGAGATCCAAAATGCGCCCTGGAGTCAGGATTGCCCAGATACAGGAAACGAGTCAGCGCACGTTCCAACAGATGGAAGTGCCTCAGCACGAGTCGGTTCTAACCTACTTCCACGGTCTGGGAATGAGTCACGCGGACGTGGAGGCGTTGGTGGCCGACGACAGCGATCCAAACTGGGCCTTAAAAGAAGGCATGGTGATCGCGGCCCACTTACTATGTCCCGGGAATGAGAGGGAGCGCTGCTGGATCGAAGAAGTGTTCGTCGTCAAAGAGGGAGGAGCGGAGCCGCTCTTCACCTGGGGCAACGACCTATTATATAACCGCTAACGGTGGATAACGGCTGACGGTGGGCAAATCGTATTGTTGAGCCGATTTGGCTATGACACCTGGGCTAACAGCCGCTCTCCTTCCATCCAACTCTATGTATCATGAGGTTCCTGATGGCATTCGACCTTGAACAAACCGACAAGCTCTTGAGCACAACCAGGGCGGTGCGCCGCCGCCTCGACTTTGACAGAGATGTCCCTGACCATCTCCTACACGAATGTATTCAATTGGCGGAGCAGGCTCCAACTGGAGCAGGCATTGCCAGCCGACGTTGGATGGTCATTCGCGATCCCGAAATAAAAGCGCAGATCGCCGAGCTGTATCGTGGCGACGGCGCCGGTGGAACCATGCGTGAGCCTGATCAAGGACGAGACGAGAGTACCCCCCAAAGTCGCGTGTCGGAATCGGCCGCACATTTGTTAGCCAACATTGAGCGTGTGCCGGTGCTGGTGTTGGTCACGGTATTAGGCACCCATGATGGTAGTGGGCGTCCTGGCCTCTTCGACTCGGTAATCCAGGCCGCCTGGAGCTTTTGCCTGGCACTACGTTCACGCGGCCTAGGATCGGCGTGGACCACTCGGCATCTTGGGAAGGCCGACGAGATAGCCAAACTACTGGGAATTCCCGAAGGCGTCACCCAGGTCGTGTTGCTAACCGTCGGGTGGACGATTGGTGACGAATTCAGACCGGCGCCACGGCGAGACGCGACGGAGATTACCTGGTATGACAGCTGGGGGTACGCGAAGCAACGGCCGAGTGAGGGAGACTCGCTTCTTGCAGAGGCTCCGGGTGTCATCATCATCGAGACCGATATCGCCGCCTCGCCAGAGGCTATTTGGGAGCTGGTGAGCGACATTAACATTTCGGCGAAATTCAGCGATGAATTCCAGGGCGCTGAATGGGTCGGAGTTGATGGCCCTCGCGTTGGCGTTTCGTTTGTCGGCAGGAACGAGAGGTCCGGGAGGAAGTGGGAGACTACTTCCTACATCTCGGCGTACGATCCACCGCGTGCATTCGCTTGGAACGTCAACGACCCGGACCGCCCAACTGCCCAGTGGAGGTTTGAGCTCGAACCGGTCGGCGCAATGACCAGGTTGCGTTTCCACATGATCGTCGGGCCCGGATTGTCAGCCACTGGCAGGGCAATGGAGGAAGACCCCGGTCAAGCGGCGGAGGTCCTGGCCAATCGCCGCAACCAACACCGCGGCACATGGACCTCACGCTCCAAGGAATCAAGCGCCTGGCGGAGAAAGGGAGCCGCTAATTTCTCGAGACTAGGGGGTGGGATCTCGGCGGACTTGCCCTCTCTATAGCCCCTCCCTCGCCTGCAACCGACGGCGGGCGTTGGATACGAGGTAATCCAGTCAGACACACCTACACCAATTGACCGGTTTGTAAGAGACCAGCGTGACTGGTCGCGGTAACTGCTACGAGTTTCCTATTCTGGGCTGACATAAGAAACCAAGCCGATTTGCGAAGGAGGCAGCCATGAGCAACGACCCAGTCAACCTCTACGACTATGAGGAGAGAGCCAAGCTTACCCTACCCCATAACGATTGGGATACCATCGACGCCGGAGCCATGGACATGTTCACTACCCGGCGCAATCGGACGGCCTTTGAAGCCTTGACCCTGCGCCCCCGATTTTTGCGAAGCGTTGAAGAACGGAATCTTTCCACCACGGTCCTGGGCGAAAGATAAGCATGCCGGTTGTGCTGGCACCAGCTGGCAACCACATGCGAGCCCACCCAGATGGTGAGGTGGCCACCGCTCGGGGAGCTGGGATGTCCGACACCTTGATGATGCTCAGTACCGGATCTAACTGCAGCATGGAAGAGGTTTCCGAGGCGGCATCCGGACCTTTGTGGTTCCAGCTATACCATCGAGGCTATGACCTGACGGAGATGCTGGTGCACCGGGCCGAGGAAGCCGGATTCAAGGCGATCGTTTTGACGGTAGATACGCCGGTACCTAGCCCCAAAGAAAGGGATCTGCGC
>CAXXFI010000002.1:0-1649217 GCA_963665155.2 Dehalococcoidia bacterium
GTGGGCAGCCCGCTGGTTGGGCACTTTGGGCGCTGACGTGATAAAGGTGGAGTGGCCGGAGAACCTGGACATTCTGCGGCAGAACCGATTTACCATCCCCCCCGGAGTAGAGCCGGGCCCAAATTCAACTGGCCAGTTCGCTGATACCAATGCCACCAAGCGGGGTGTCAGCATAAATACCCGCACCGAAAAAGGCTTGAACCTAGTTAAGCAGTTGATTAGCGTTTCCGATGTTGTGATCGAGAATTTCAGTTCCCGGATCATGCAACGGTGGGGGCTGAGTTACGAGGAAATGCGCAAGCTGCGGCCAGACTTGGTCTACGTTTCCATGGCGGGTTTCGGCCAGACCGGGCGCCACCATGCCTACAGTACCATGGGTCCTTCGGCCCAGGCCCTTTCAGGATTGACCTTCCTGTCCGGGCTACCCGGTGAGCCTCCGGCGGGGTGGGGCTGGTCTTATCTTGACGACACCGGTGGAATGTACGGTGCCATGTGTGCCCTCACGGCCCTCCGTCACCGCAATGCCACAGGGAAGGGCCAGCATGTAGACCTCTCTCAGATGATTACAGGCATAACCCTTTCCGGACCCGCCTTTTTGGACCGCACGGTCAATAAGCGGCAGTCAAAACGAGAAGGGTACCCACCGGGCAACCGGACGGTATGGCCCGGCGCTCCCGTTATCAACAACTACCGTGGCCCCACCGTAGCGCCCCACAACGCCTACCGGGCCAAAGGCGGCGGCTACAACGACTGGTGTGTAATCGCTTGCTTCTCGGGTGAGGAATGGGTCAGACTAGCCGGGGTTATGGGCAATCCGGCTTGGGCCAAAGACCCCAAGTTCGACACTCTAAACGGGCGCATCGAGCACAGGAGGAAATGGACTCGGCTATCGAAGTCTGGACCCAGACACTGCAAAAGTACGAGTTGATGGAAGTGTGCCAGAAAGCTGGAGTGCGGGCTATGCCGGTGCAAAGCTCCGAGGACCGGGTGGAAAACGACCCGCAACTGCGGGACCGAGGTATGTACACTCAGATGGAACACCCCATGTTGGGAACCTGGAAGTTCCAGAACGCGCCCTTCAAGTTGGACAAATCACCGGCGGTTATCAGCGGCCCGCCACCAATGATAGGTCAGCACAACCGGGAAGTTTTCGAGAACCTGCTTGGACTCACGATCATCGAAATCTCCGAGGCTTACGAAGACGGCACATTCTGGCCGCCCAAAATGCCCAAATACCCCTATATAGAGGAGGCCTTGCCTTGACGACCGAAGGAACGAACGGACTCCAGCAAGATTTGGCCGGCCCGCTGACCGGCATACGCGTGCTGGAGTTGTCCGATGAAAAGGGCCAGTTCTGCGGCAAACTTATGGCGGACTTAGGTGCCGACGTAATCAAGATCGAGCCTCCCGGTGGGCAGAATACCCGCTCCATCGGCCCATTTCTGGCGGATATCCCCAACCGGGAACGCAGCTTGTCCTTCTGGCACTACAACACGTCAAAGAGGGGCATTACCCTGAACTTGGAGAGCCTCGATGGCCGGAGACTATTCCGCGACCTGGCAGGAATGGCCGACGTTATCCTCGAAACTCTTCCTCCGGGACACCTGGGCGGCCTGGGGTTGGGTTACGAGCAACTGTCAGAGGGGAACCCTGGCCTAATAATGTGCTCCTTAACTCCATTCGGACAATCCGGGCCCTGGCGGGATTTCCTGTCTTCGGACCTGCTCCACATGGCGGCAGGTGGGCAAATGGCGTCCTCGGGTTATGATCAAGACGATGTGCCGGACGCTCCTCCCATAGCTCCGGGCGGTGGCAACGCCTGGCACATTGCCGGACATTACGCCTATATTGGTATTCTGGCGGCGCTTTACTATCGGGACATGAGTGGAGAAGGTCAATACATAGACACCTCGATACATGAGGCTTGTGCCGTGACAACCGAAGGCGCCATAGCGATCTATCTTTCCAACGGCAGTGTCGTCCAACGGCACACGGGCAGACACGCCTCGCCGGACATGTCCACCCGGATCCAGCTTGCCGCCAAAGGCGGAGACTGGGTAAACGTTACTCGTTCCGGGAGCAACCTGACGCCAGCCAGATTGAAGGTTTTGGCCGAGTGGATGGACGAACACGGACTAGCCCAAGACCTATTGGACGAAAAATACTACAGCACGGAAAGCATCCTAGAGAACGCCTTTCACATCACCGAAGTGATGGCCGATTTCTTCGTACAGATGCCCCAGGCGGAAATTTGGCAGGGCGGTCAGGAACGGGATTTCCCTTGGGGTGGAGTTCGCACGTTGGATGATATAATGGGCGACCCTCACCTGGAGGAAAGGAACTTCTTCGTTCAGGTTGAACATCCGGAGTTGGGCCAGAGCTTCACCTACCCGGGAGCCGCCGCGATCTACAATGGCTCACCTTGGACAATCTCACGCCGTGCGCCGCTAATCGGCGAGCACAACCAGGAAGTCTTATGCGGCGAGCTTGGCGTGAGTCAGTCAGAATTGAACCTGCTGGCGGAATCGGGTGTAGTTTAGCCGCCAGGTATTAGCGGCCATCAAGGGCCTTGGCTATGGTAGAGTTGACGCCAGAGGCCCTTAAGAACAAACTAAACCATCACAATTAACATGCCGGAGATGAAAACGCATGTCAGTATATTGGCAGACTGTGAAGCTGGGTCAAAACCTTATCTTGAGCGAGGATAACGACGGTAAGGAACAGATGCTTGGTGGGTACAGGGATACTAAGCGTGGCATCGATGCTTACGCCACCACCGGGGGAGGGTACGACCCCAGCCGATCGGAGAAAGGCTTCCCAACAATTGAAAATGCGAAAGATTTTGTGGAACACTTCAGGCCTTGGGAGCTTTTCGGAGTCCATGACGTAACCGTCGAACCGGATGTGAGGCCTATACTTAATGCGGACTGAGCATCAATAGCGGTTAAATCATCCGCATTGCCAAGGCCCCGGTGACACCGGTGCAGCCAAACCTTGGCAATAAGGTGTCGTCCAAAAAGAGCTTCGTCCAACAAGAGCTTCGTTCAACAAGAATGACCAGTGTCCCGATCCGTTAGCTGCCGATATGACAAACACCAATTTTTCCGAAGACGACGTTGTGCTAGAATTGCGGCAGTAAATCCTCCCCTATCTCACTCTTGAAACTTCCCCGCATCATTTCAGTCAGTCAATCAACCAGCAGCAGAGGACGTCTTGGCGGACGGCGACGGGCTAATGTCCCGAATAATTGGTGAGGTGGTTGCGGCGGCGTCCACTTCTTTTGTAGCGCAGTGCTACAAGCTCAATGAGGGTCCGCCCTTGGGCAGCTTCGTTCGCACTGGTTCTCCTGCCGTATTTGGCGTGGTCTACCAGGTGACCACCGAACCTTTGGACTCCAGCCGTCCTGTCCTGGCCAGAGGGGAGGGGTTGGAAACCGAAGAAGAGCTATTCCGAAATAACCCCCAACTATCCCGCCTGTTCACCACCCGATTTGAAGCGTTGATCGCCGGTTTCTGGGAGGGTGAAGCTTGCAAGCAATTTCTGCCGCCCTTGCCGCCTGCGGTGCATTCTTTCGCTTACGCTTGCTCCCCAGAGGAAGTGGCCCGATTCACCGAATCGTTGGAGTTTATTTCTTTGCTTCTGAACTCTGGCCTGCCTGTCGCCGATGAATTGGCCGGGGCTTGCTTGCGAGGGGCAGCATCGGCCCAGGCCGATGGGCCAGCCTTCTTATCCAGGGCTGGTAGAGCGCTTGCTGGCCAGTTGGCTGGGGACGTTCCCCGCCTTAGCGCCATTCTCCGGAGGGTTGCGCCATGACCGAAGATTCCTTTGCTGCGTCAGGAGCCCAAAACGGTGCTACCGGCCCAAACCATCACCAAGACAATCAATTAATTAATAACCAAGATCAGGGCTTTCTTGGGTTGGTGGTGGAAGGGTCTCTGACCCAGGGTGTGGAGGTCCGTTTGGACCCAGGTACATCTGTTGAGAACATAAAGGCCGGCACCTTCGTCACTATTCAAGGTAGCCAATACCGCTTCTTCGGCGTAGCGACGGACATTTCCTTGGGCAACTCCGATGCTCGTTTGAAACACCTGCCTCTGGATTTGGGCGACCCGTTCATTTCCCAGGCTTTACTAGGCACTGTGGCTTATGGCACCGTATCAGTCTTTCCCAACCTGGTCATGCCATTGGTGTTGGGTGATGATGAAGTAGCCCCGGCGGCGGCCAAGACCATCCCGCCCCAGTTCTCTCGTGCTTATTCTGCCTCCGAGGCCGATGTGGCTATCGTGTTCGGGCAAGAGGACGAACGCCATTTCTGGATCGGCAACCCGCTGGACATGGAAGCGAAGCTCTGCTTGAACCTGGACGAGTTGGTCAAGCGCTCCATTGGCGTTTTTGGCAAGAGCGGCACCGGCAAAACCTTCCTGACCAGACTCCTGTTAGTAGGCATCTTGCAAGGCGGGCAAGCTTCGTCGCTAATTTTCGACATGCACAGCGAGTATGGCCACGGTGGTCGGGACTCCGATCGGAGCATCATGGTGAAGGGACTCAAGCAGCTTTTCCCGTCTCAGGTGTCCACCTTCACCCTGGACGAAGAAAGTTCCCGGAGGCGCGGTTCTACTCCTGATGAAATCGTTCGTATCGGTTACAGTGAAATCGAGCCCGAGGACGTGGAGCTGCTGCGAGAAACCCTGAACCTTTCCGACGTTGCTGCTTCGGCGGCTTTTAACTTGGAGCAGAAGTTCGGGGCCGGCAAGTGGATGGAAGCCTTTTTGGACTTGGAAGACCGGGCCGCCGTGTTCGACCTAGCCGCCGAAATACAAGTGCAACCCAACGCTCTTGGGTCCCTCTACAACAGACTTACCCGACTAAAGCGCTTCGGGTTTTTGGTGAAAGACAGTGGGCGGGCGGCAGCTGCCCGGATAATCGAGCACTTGGAAAGAGGCAAGCAGGTGGTTCTGGAATTCGGTCGCTACGGCGACGACCTGACCGCTTATATTCTGGTCAGCAACCTGCTCTCCCGGCGCATACACGACGCCTACGTACGCCAGAAGGAAGAAGCCGAAGGCGGCACCGGCAAAGAGCCCAGGCCATTGGTCTTGGTCATCGAGGAAGCCCACAAATTCCTCAGTCCTTCGGTCGCGCCCCAGACTATTTTTGGGACCATCGCCCGGGAAATGCGAAAGTACAACGTCACTCTAATGGTCATCGACCAGCGGCCCAGCGTGATTTCCTCGGAGGTCATGAGCCAGGTGGGCACCCGGCTTACCTGCGCTCTGGACGATGAGCGGGATATCGACGCTGTCTTGGCTGGCACCTCGGGCAGCCGTCAACTGCGAGGGGTCTTGGCCCGGCTGGAGCCGAAGCAACAAGCGCTAATTTTCGGACATGCCCTACCCATGCCGGTGGTGGTGCATACCAGGGAGTATGGCTCCGCCGAGTCCTACGCCCAGCTAACCCGTGGGCCAATGCGAGAATCGGCAGACGCGGTGGAATCCTCGGAGACTCCAGAGGAACGTTTGGAGCGCGAAGTCGCCGAGCTGTTCTGATACTTTCGGCGATCTTCGTTGGAATCCCTTGCTCGCCCCAACTCTCCGGCCATGGGCCGACTACGAGGTAATTTGGGGGCCTTGTTGCCCGTGGCGAAGATTCTTTCGCCGTAAATGATGTCTGGGAGGCTAATCACGATCGGTTTTGGTGGAGCCGATTATGTTGCTGATCGGGACTGAGCAAAAGGGCAACGGCAAACCAGCGCGACGCAACTATTAGCCTTGATGGATGGACTCCAACTCTATGAGGATGCGATCGATAGTTGGTCGGTCGGAATCCCATTTAGCAACGTATTCCCAGCGGACTTTCCCTTCCGTATCCAGCAAGAATGTCGCCGGGGCCGCGAGTCCATCGTTCAGAAGGTCATACACTTGGTACTGTCGGACAACCTCTCCTTCCAAGTCGTATAGGACCGGGAATTGCAGGCCTAAGTGCTCGACCGCCCTTCCGGCATAGGATAGATCGTCCATGCTGATGGCAATGACTTGGGCATCCAACTTGGAGATCGCCTCATATTCTTCCCGCAACTCCACGAGTTGCTCACGGCAGTAGTGTCACCAGAACCCGCGGTAAAAAACCATGACTACGTTGCTCTTGCCAGAGAAGGATTCTAAAGAGACTTGCTCACCGGTGGCACTTGGCAGAGTAAACAATGGAGCGGAACTTTGGGAATCTCCGGCGTTCAGCAATTTAGGGGCATAGGAAGTATTTGGGGCCGCTGAAGCAGCACAAGCTACTGCCACGAGCGTAAGGGCCAAGACCAAAATCCTTGATATTCCTACCATCGATACGAGGGGCATCATGTCGTCAGTTTCCTAATTGCGACTACTGGCTTGCCTTGATGTCATCAACCTCATCCAAACCATACGGCTTCCCGTTCCTATTGGATTGTGACCACCTGGAGAATTTCTGAGGGTGCTAGGAGTAACTACGCCCCCAAATATCGGCGCAGCCAACTCATGGCGTGGGCATTGAAGTCAGTGCAAGGGCCGTGCTCCAAGTCTGGATAAACGTGAATGGCTTTGGGTCCAGGAATATTCTCGAACACCGGCATGACAGTGCGGTAAGGGCAGGTTTCGTCTTTCATGCCAATGTCCATCAGGGTGGGACAACTAATCTGGTCCGCCAAATTTAAGGCGTCGAAGTAGGCCAGTGTTTCCAGCATAGAGTCTCTTTGCTCCGGGTGCTGGGAGGCGTAATCTTTTAACTCAACGTATGGCCGGGAGCCTACATCTATCGAAACCGGATAGTTGCACATAAACGGCTCTTCCCCCACCGCCACTTGGAGGCGGGCGTCCAGTGCCGCAGTGGCCAGCGTCAACCCGCCGCCCTGGCTTCGGCTCCACATGCCCAAGCGCTGCGAATCGACCTCCTGCCTGTAACAGAGAAAGTCCAGCCCGCGCAAGCAGTCCATGTAGGCCCCGCGGTAGTAGTACTTTTCTTTGTCTTCGATGTGGTAGATAAGTTTCGTGCCTGATTCCAACTCCCATTCCTGGCAGCTCTCCCCCTGTCCTCTGGGGAAAAGGGTCAAGACGGCAAAACCGGCGGTGGCCAGGTAGGTGGGAATAGGTTTGACGCCTCCATAACCGGGCACCGCTAGAACTGCCGGGAGTCTTCGGGTGACGCTCACGTCTTTGGGCACCGAGTACCAGGCCCTTATGCGGTGGCCTTGGAAGCTATCCATTGCCACTCCGTAGGTTGTGTAGTCACGACCGCTAAGGTCCGGGGCTTCTTCAAGACTAGCGTTAAGGTCCGTTTTCGCTAGTTCTTCTTTGGTGCGATTCCAGAAATCCGCTAGGTCAGTGGGTTTCATACGAGTTCCTCCCAAAGATTATCGGGCAGAGTTTTATACCAACGCAAACCTGTGCTTGTAGATCGCCCATCTATATGCTCCAACGGTCATCTGGCCTTAGGTGCTGATGTCTGTGGACAGGGGCGCCAATCGACAATTTGCTACAGAGCGCCAAACTGATGCCATGAGTGGCCGCCCAGGGTGGGTGATGGGGCGATTATAGGCTGGGAATGAACCCGTGTGTAAAACCCCCTTCACCTTCACGCTGACAGCAACTAAGACTTGAATCTAATGCACCTAGGGATACTTCATAATGGGAGTGATGTCCCGAAAGCGATCTCCCCCGGTGCTAGTCTTAACGGCGTCATAGAAATCCTTTAGCGTCCCCTGAATGCCGAGGCTGCGAACATATCGTTCACGCGCTTTCATGTAAACCTTTTCGGCCTCGTTTCCACCGGATTCGCGCCACTCTAAATAGTCTTCCAATTTCCCGTCATTGAAAAGGTCACGGATTTTAGTCGCCGTTCTTCCGTCCACCATCCCGTCCATGTGATTAATTTTGTAAGGCGTCACACCATCCCTCAATAACTTGACGACGGCATAAAATTCGTGTTCCTTTAATCGACTTCCACAGTTCTTAATGAATTCCTCGGCATCAAGCTGGCTCCGAATCATCATCCTTCCCATTTCTTGTATCCATTTAATGGCATCGTGCTATGTCCGTTGTCTCTAGCCCAGTTCCATACTAGGGAAATGGTGAAGCAAACTCAAGCGACTAAGTTCGTCACACCTATGGAAGCGGCTCAGATGGCTGGACGCTCAAGGCGAACAATTACCAACTGGGTGCGCCTGGGCAAAGTTGAATCCGTGAAGATTTCGGCTCGCTGCCGGATGATTGTCGCGGGTTCCCTGCCGCAAACCATACTCAAAGGGTCGCAATGACTTCCCGCCGCAAATCCTTTCCCAAAACCGTGACTATTGTTCGCCCTCAGACCCCTGCGCCCGATGCCAAGGAAAGGCTGAGGCGGCTGGCCCAGCTGCTGTTGGCCCAAGCGCCGCAGCAACGGGTGGGTGATGGATAACCGCGATGGAATAGTCAGGACAACGCCAACCGTCAGCTTGGAAGGCCTCTGCGACCTGTTGACCGCCCTTGAGCCGGAGTTGAGTTCCTTGCCAGGGCTGGTGGCTTTGTTTTCAGGCGAGCTGGAGCGCGCGCTGACCAATTCTCTCTCGGAACGGGTTGGAGATGACTAGCGCGACACTAATCACGGCTCTTGAATACGCCGGACTTGGCTGTGCCGTCCATCCGCTCTGTTTCCCGACCCCCAATGGGGACTGCGGGTGTGGCTGGAGCCATGAACAAAATCAAGTAGGCAAGGCACCCAGGACTAGCAACGGCGTCAAGGATGCCACGACTGACCGGGCTGCTCTCCAAGCTATGTGGCGCTCCTGCCCACAGAGCAACGTGGGCATCGGTCTGGAAATTTCCGGGTTGGTGTTAGTGGGGCCTGACTCCCCCGAGTGGCTTAGCAAATTCCAAAGCCGGGGTCTACCGGAGACGGCGCGGGCATTATCAGGCGGTGGCCACGGGCACCAGCATCACTATTACCGGCGACCTGAAGGATGCCCATTTGGCGCATCAACAAGTCGGGTGAATACGACATTCAGACGGGCGGCCACGCGGTAGCGCCGCCGTCACTCCATCGTTCTGGGCGCAGGTACACCTGGCTTCAGGCCTTCCCTGACAGCCTAGAGAAACTGCCTTTTGCGCCAGAATGGGTGTTAGGCCTGATTACAACCGCTGCCAACAACCGCCAAGCCCGCCACGTCCTCACCGCTACCGGTGGGAAATCAACGCCGACGCTCCCTGACCATTACGCAGTGAAGTGGTGGAATGGGGAGACGGTTAAGCGCAAGCCGGACGGTGAAATTGACCGGAGCGCAACATTGTGGGCTATCGGTGGCCAATTGGCCCGAGGCGGTACTACCCAGGTTTGCATTGCCGAGGCCCTAGCAGAGCGGGATATTGCCCTGGGGTTCGGCAAGTACACCGACCGCCCAGAGGAGTATCAGCGCATTGCCGAGAAAGTGATAACTGACCGCGCAATTCATACCCTCAGACCAGTGCCCATGGCACCGATGAGGTGCTGATGGAACACGTCACCATACCAGGTGGGCACCGTTGGGAGCTAGAGGATGGATCAGCCCTCGAAGTGCTAGATACTGATTGGTCACAATCTGGCCGCCTTTACGTCAACCTGCGGTCGCTGGGAGAGGGCGGATTCCTTGGCGGCGGAAGACTTGAACTATCAAGCAGTGGCGAACGTTACAAAATAGCCAAGGAAATTGCCAGCCACAATGGAGCCAACCCACAACATTGGAATGATGTCTTGCTGTCAGTCTGGAGCAGCCTGGACGAACAGCGCCGGAGCGGAATAGAGCGGTTTGCTCCGGTTAATCTGTCCGAGTACGACGAGCCAGAGCCGATGCGGTACACCATCGAAAATATGGTGCCGGAATTGGTGACCACCGAGTGGTTCGGGGACAACGGCCAGTGCAAGTCGATTCTAGTAGGCGCTATGGCGACGTGCATCCCGATGGGTTTCGATTTTCTCGATTTAGCCACAGACATGGGGCCAACAGTGATTCTTGACTGGGAATTGAACCAGGACATCACCTTGGGGCGGTTGTACAAGATTGCGCGTGGTTATGGCCTCAACCGCCTACCTGGCATCTATTACCAGTCAATGTCTTCCCCCTTGGGTGCAAATCTTCCCGACATCATGGCTTGGTGCGAAAATATCCAGCCTTCATTGGTATGTGTGGACAGCATGGGTCCAGCATCCGGCGGCGACCCCGGTGACCATGCCAAGGTCATCGAATTGATGTCAAAACTTCGGCATATCAAAGCAACATCTCTGGTAGTTGACCACCAGAGCAAGCCAAGCGGCGCACAAACCTATTCATCCAAACGTTCCTTTGGTAGCGGGTATAAAGGACATTTGGCCCGGTCTAGCATCCAAGTAGAGATGGTTTCAAACGTTCCCGGCAAAGCGTCTGTGATTCTACGGCACCAGAAAAACAATTTCGGCCCCAAGCTGCCCCCGTTGGCTGTCCATGTCATCTTCGAAATTGACACCATCCGGTTTCAGCTTGCCGACATCAACGAGCCGGAGTTCCAAGACACCGCTGATATTCCCAATGATTTGAAAATAGAGCGGTACTTGCAAGCCGCTGGCCAAGGAACCAAGAAAGAGATTATGAAAGAAACTGGCATCACAATCTCCGGCACGTTTGACAATGCGATTACCAAGATGCGCAAAGCGGGGAAAATCCCAAAGAGTCTAGAGCGAACGGAAGGCGAGAATCGAATATATCGACTCTCATAAAAGCTACCTCACTACCTCACCTCACATATATATATATGAGGTATGAGGTAGGTACCACTTTCACTAGTTGTGGTACCTCCTACCTCATAGCGTGAATTAGGTAATCCCGCCACACGATGTGAGGTTGATGAGGTAGAAAGTGAGGTATATCCAAATGATGGGAACAAACACCATCTGAGTGCACAGATAGGAAACCTTAGGGGAAGGCGGCAAACGAATGTTTAGGACACCAAATCAAAGCTAAATGAAGGGGTTTTACATACGCGTCAAGTTGTTGGCCCGAATAGAACATGATTGAATCTACCGCAGATACAAACAAGCCAGTTAAGCGCCAATCAATGTTGGGGAACATGAACGCCGTTGTATCCGGTGACACGTCCCCCATATTGGTGGCTAGACTGGCGAAAGACCTAAAAGACCAGTGGCAGGACGGATTCCTGCGGGATTTCCCCTGGTTGGCAGACAGCGATTCTTGGGTTGTTGACTTGTTTTGGGAGAAGCTCGCCCAATATAGGTTGGCCCGCAGGCATTGTGCCCGGAACGGTGGAGACTACCGCAAAGACGGTAGTGTCAGACCCGCAGCGGCACGGGCAGACAAAATGTGGGTAGGCTTGATGCAGTTGTTGGACAAGCTCGGAGGAACCCCGGCTTCAAGATTTTCAATGGGACTGAAAGCTATGGAAGCTGAGGATTTGGCAGCGCGAGCCGCCAAACTTCGAAGTGACAATGTTATCTAACGAGACCTTGGCAGAGTACATGTCTGACCCAACGCTATTTGTCTTGGAGCAAATCCGGCTCTAGGACGGCCGCACCATTGGCGACGCCATAGGGAACGACCAGTGGGTAGTCGACAATGTGCTGCGCCCGATATTCGCCACCAACGATGACGGGCTGCCATTGTATCCCACGGTGTTTATAGAAATGGGCAGAGGCTCTTGGAAAACCGGAGCCGTCGCCGCCGTCGCTATGGCCGAAGCCTTGTTATTTCCATCAACCGAAGTTGTGTGTGTCGCCGCTGATGTGGAACAAGGTCAGATCATATTGGACAACATCAAGGGATATTTGGCCAGGAATGAAGACTTACGGGCATCGTTCAAGCAGACGAAAGAAGTATTCAACGTGCCCGGCAACGGGAGCCGGATAAGAGTCCTAAGCTCTGACCTTGCGAGCGCCTATGGCCTGTTTGGCACCCATGCCCGAACCCGCCTGGTGCTGGAAGAATTGGCGGTCTGGCCAGATCGGGGCCAGGAATTGTTCGGCGCATTGTATAGCGCCACCGGGAAAGTGCCAAACGCGCAGACCCTTATCTTGTCCAACGCTGGGTTTGATGCGGAAAGAAGCTGGCAATACTCGGTTAGGGCTGATGCGGAGCGTGAAGGCTGGTTATATTCTCCAGAAGGAGTAATAGCGTCGTGGTTGTCGCCAGCGTGGATCGAACGAATGCAAAGGACGTAACCCCCGGCACGTTCGAGCGCTTGATACTCAATCGGTGGGTCGCCCAGGGCGGCGATTTTGTCACGAGGGAGCAATTGGCCCAGTGTATAGACCCTGACCTTCTCCCCTGCCATCAGGGATACGACGGCCCATACTTCGGCGGGTTGGACTTGGGCCTTGTCAAAGACCGGACTGCCTTGGCGATAGTCCACATGGCGGATGGGCAGGTCGTGTTAGACGAACTCCAAGTATGGCAAGGCAGCAAGGGGGCACCGGTGTCGATTGAAGAGGTGGAAACCGCCTTGGTTGACGCTGACCGCCGCTATGCCAACCTGAGGGTCAGCGTTGACCCATGGCAGTTGCAAAGCACCATTCAAAAGCTCCGGGGCCAGATGCGCATTGAGGAGTTCACGTTTACCGCAACATCAATAGCCCGGTTATCGGAAACTCTTTTTGAAGCAATCACGGGCCGGTCATTGAGGCTGTACCCAGACGAGGCATTAGAAGCCGAGATTCTTGGCCTCAGGACAGTGCAAACTGCTGCAGGCTGGAGAGTAGACCATGGCAAGCGTGGGTTCAGCGACCGGGCGATGGCCTTGGGACTGGCCATATTGGCGGCCAGTACCTCGCCAATTGGGCCGGGCATCTACTTTGGCAACGAACCCGCCTTGACCCGAATGGCAAAAGCAAAACTGTTGAATAAAGGGAGCGTCAAAATGGAGCAGAAACAACCTGCAGTGAAAATTCTGGCCCACACCAAACATGAATACAGCGTGCCGGGAGCCGGTGGGGATTACTATCGATTCCTGGCGGATGAAGAGACGTGGGTGCCCCAGTATATCGGAGACATGTTGGTGGCGTCGCACCCAGACAAGCTGGAAATCGTTGCCCGATGGCTCCCCGACGATGATATCCCGGTTGTGGAGCCGCCCAAGGCACGGCCACCGCAGTTGGTTACCCTTCAATGGCATGGATTAACCCAGGGCCGTTGGCGGAATTCAACCGGCGAGCTTATGTGGCTACAAACGGACGACCAGCTTGAATTGCCGGAAACCGAGGCCAAGGCTCTAAAAAAGGCCTACCCAAATTCCTTGAGGGAAGTATCGCGGCGTCAAGAAGTTGAAGAGGTGACGGCCTAATGATCACAACTACAGTCCAAGACGAGCTAATCGCAATTGACGCAGCCATTCAGGCGCATTCCGTGGTATTGGCTGATTCGTACGTCGCCAGCGAGGTTGCCAAGTCCGAAGGCGACACAAAGGCATTAGCCGCTGCACAAGCCCGTATTGCCCGAGCACTTGAGGCCATGCAGCCACTCCGCCAACAACGTGAAGACCTGGCGGCACAGGCGCAAGCTGAGAACGCGGCCAGGCAGAGGGCAAACAAAGAGATACGGCTTCACCGATTCCAGGTTGGATATCGAAATAAATATCGTTAATGGGGGCACGCCAGATGCCGGAGTTAACGTCCTCCATCGTGATTTGCTGATTCTGACCATCCCCAAGGCCGTAGACCTGGCGAGATTGATCAGCAATACGCCTAAGTCGATGATGGGGATTGTAAAAAAGGATATCATCCTGAATAAAATCCGCGATAATTGCGATAGTAAAAGATTCGATATCTCTGAACTCAATCCACAATTGCGGGACAAAATTTCGAAAATCAACCCCGTTACGTAACCCCTTTTCTTCAAGTGAACGAGGGACTGAACATCCGGTGCAGCCCTACTACCTTCTGGTTGTGGATGCCTCCCCACCTGTTAGGGTACTCCTCCAGTAGCTTCGAAGTCTTCAGTGACCCCTTTTGGCTGCCTCCGGCTAATTGAGCGGTGTGTTAGTCCCAGAGCGTCGTCAAGCTCAGGGCGAAACTCATGCACGTACTCAGCGACGACGATTCAGCAAGCTGAAACACCAGCCATCCGGCATGGCGTACCGGCCGTCCTCCGATTTTGATCAGCCTGGTCTGAAGACTGGTTAGCAACCAGCGCTTCATACCCTCCAGCAGGTTGTAAGCCAGGACTCAAATGGGTAACGAGCGCTTGACTGTGTGCATGAGAACTCGGTATAATCTGTGCATGGGAACCCTGCGCGATAAACTATCACAAGCAGCCAAGTCTCACTCCATAATCAGGCATGTTTGCCCCGAATGTGGGCAGAGTTTTATGGCAATTAAGATTCAGAGGTATGACAAACGGGCTTGCCAAGTTCGAGCCTACAGAAGACGCAAAAAAAGTGCACAGGAAGGTAACGAATGAGGGCAGCTATCTTCACCAGGGTGAGCACAGCACATCAGGCAGAAGAGGATAAGGTATCTCTGGCCTTCCAGTTGGCCGATATCGAGGCTTACTGCGAGTCGAAGGGCTATACCATCGTCGGGGAACGGCCATACTACCAAGACCCTGGATTCTCGGGCGCATCCAAACGTCGTCCCGCTTTCCAACGCATGCTCAAGGACGCACAGCAAGGACTCTTTGACGTGATAGTAGCCTGGAAATCCGACCGGCTATCCCGTGGCATGTACCCGGCTGCGTTGCTCATGGAGGCGATAGAAGGCACCGATATCACCATCGAGGCGGTCAAGGATACGATTGACTTGAACACCTTCGGCCTGCTCGCCGCCGTTGGGAAAATAGAATTAGACAATATCCGTGAGAGGGCCAGGATGGGAGCCAAAGGCCGCGCTAGCAAGGGCAAGATAGCCGGGGTAGCCAAGTACGGCTACGCAATTGGCCAAGACCCCAAGCCTGTCATTGTTGACGAAGAGGCCGTTAACGTTCGGCGTATGTTCGCGGAGTACATTGGCGGTCAGGGCTGCCGGAGCATCGTAAGGGGCCTCTCCGGTGACGGTATCCTGACACGCAACCGCAACGAATGGAGCGCATCCAGGGTATGGGATATAATCAGCAACCCCGCCTATGTTGGCCGGGGAGTGTTTGGTAGAAAGCGGTATTTCATGAAAGACGACGGTGAGCGCGCCGTGAAGCACTCTAAGACTATGCCACAAGACACTTGGACAACGGTTGAGTACCCCCGAATCATCGACGACGCGACCTATGAGAAGGCACAACATGAGCGTAAAAATCCATCCAGACAAAGTTACCGGAAGGATCGACGCCACCAGGCCAGTTACCTGCTGAGGGGCATGCTGTGGTGCGGTCACTGCGGCAAGCGATACACCACACAGGCCTCTTACCAAGTCCAGTACCGAACTAAGAAGGATGGCATCAAGGTCAGAACACCCACAGACCAACTTCGCACCAAATATGTGTGTACACGGGGCATAAGGCCCAACACCGATTGCCCGACCACCTATATCTACGGCAAGGCCATTGAACCGATTGTCTGGAAAGCGGTGGTGGACTTTCTGACCAACCCGGAGGAAGTCAAAGCCCTAATCAACGCTCGGGAGCACGACCTCCGGGATGGGGGAATGATGGCTGAGTTGGGGAAAGCTCGGGGACAGATGGAAGCCGTTGAATCCGAAAAGGGCCGGGCCTTCCAACTATTCCAAAAAGGTTATGTTTCTGAGGGCGAGTTAGATATTCGCATGAAAGGGATCACCGAGCCGTTGGAGTTCTTCGGAGATGAAGTTTATCGGTTGGAAACTGAGGCCAGCCAAATTGCCACCGCTTTAGAGCATCTACAGGATTTAATGACGGTTAGCGCGGAGATTACCAGCCGCCTGGACACCATGACGGATGAAGACAAGGCCGAGGTGATGCGGAACATCGTCGACCATGTTACGGTGGAGGACAAAGGGCAATTCCAGGTAGTATTAGCCTTGGAACCCGTTTATGACCAGCTACCACGACTGGGATTCTGGCGCAGGAGTTTGTGGGGCGGCCCGGATGCTCATTAGTAGCTCGTCGCCATGCAGCCATTGGTAACTGAATCCAGGTAACCGCTTTCGACAAAAGGACAGCAGACAAAGCATCAGCAGAATAAGAGTGGGCAGCTCCTAGAGGTTGTCGTGCGACCCATCGCGCCCTAGTATTACAACGTCAGTTCAGGGAGGGATGTGGGGTGATGCCCGCATGGCGGCGCGGCGCTTGGCATGGGAGCGTTTGGCCCGTTCGTTACTGTCCTGCGTATCCTCAAGCCACCGCAGCAACTCGGTTGGCCCGAACCGTTCCCGGGGCAGCATTTCCCGCACCACCCGGTAGACCTGCGGCCTCGTGATCCGGGGCATCTTTTTCCCCCCAAGCCTGTTGCAGGCTCAGCAGAAAAGCTCCGCCCAGCAGGCACAGGGCCACGTGGTGATGCCAGCCAGCCCAGGTGCGGGTCTCGTACTCGTCCAGGCCTACGTCGCTTTTCTCCGTCTCAAACTCCGTTTCTATACGCCAACGGGAGCCTCCCACGTATGCCAGGGTCTCCAACGGGGTATCCTCCGGAGCATTGGACAGGTAGTAGCGGGGTTCGCTGCCGTCCCGGTTCCGGCGGTAGACGGCCCAGTGGATTTCGCCGGGCTTGCGCCTGCTGGTCGGTCGCACCCTCTGGGCGCTGAAAAGGTAGCTGCGTGGCCCCTGGCTTCCCTCGGCCACCGTAATCTCACGCCAGGCCTCCTCCGGCAACTCGTCGCTGCGCTGCTCCATGGTCCGGCGCTGACCGTCTCGCAGCCTGGGTTTGCGGGGACGCCCGAATCCCTGATACTCCGCACTGGTCCAGGCAGGCTCCGGCGGCCACACCGTAAAGCCGGACGGAACGTCCAGCACGTACCACATCCCCAAGGCCGCCAGGCCCTCCCGGAAGGACGGCGACATCCCGAAGGCGTCGTCCGCCGCGACCCATCCAGCCTTCAGGTGGCCCCGCTCCTGCGCCCGCCCCACCATCTCCAAGGCCAACTCCGTCTTGGACCGGTAGCCCTGCCTATCCTCCGGCACACCCGCCGCCTCACACCGGTCTTTGTCCGAGGTCCAACTCTCGGGCAGATACAGCCCCTTGTCCACCAATGCCCGTCCCAACGGGCTGACATAGGCCAGGAACATCCCCGCCTGGCAGTTGGCCACCTTCCCCAGCCTCCCGCAGTACTGCCGGGCCACTCCCACCGACTTCCTCCCCTGCTTGGGAAAGTCGCTGCCGTCCAGCACCCACACCCCTTCCGGATGCTCCAGCCGGGTTCCCAGGTACTCCTGCAGCCGTCCTATAATCACCTCATCGTCCCAGGGAGAATCGGTGAGAAACCGCTGCATCCCTCGGGCTGACCCCGGAACCGTCTCCGACAGGTTCTCAGCGTTGCGCCGCTCCCCAGACTGTACCAGCAGGGCCTGGAGATAATGACCGCTGTGCTCCCGCGTCTCCCGGCGGCCAAACAGCGGCGCGAAGTAAGCGTGAAAATCCCGAAATGACCCGTACACCTGCTCGAAAGCTGCCGCATCCACATCCCCACCTCACCTGCCTATTCCCTCTCCAGCTACACAGTCATCCTATCAAACTAACTGACGTTGTAATACTAGAACTCCGGCCGAAAAGTACCCTGACCTAGGCTGTCCCGATATACTGGGCAAGAGATTTAATAAATGGGTGTGGGAGGTTGAGGATGCTGGGAGTACGGTCGGCGCAACGAGGGCTGCTGGAAGCGGATCACCTGTACCTGGACTATGTGGGCCGGGGCTCCTTCTATGGCTTCCTGGCCTCCCTGCGGGGACAGCTATTTCGAGACGAAGAGTTCGCCGAGCTATATTGCCCAGACAATGGCCGGGATAGCGTGCCCCCAAGTCTGGTGGCCACTGCGCTGTTGTTGCAAGCCTACGACAAAGTCAGCGACGCCGAAGCCAAACAGCGGGCGGATTTTGATATCCGGTGGAAGGTGGCGTTGGGGATTGAGGTGGAGGACCGGCCCTTTGCCAAGAGCACGCTGCAGCTGTTTCGAGCCCAGCTGATCCTCCACGACCGGGTGCGGGCCGTCTTTCAGCGCAGCCTCCAATTCGCCCGGCAGACCGGATACCTGAAAGGACGCCGGATGAAGGTGGCGGTAGACACCACCTACATTCTGGGCCGAGGGGCGGTCAAGGACACCTACAACTTGCTGGCCGACGGCATAGTCCAGGTAGTGCGGGCGCTTTCGGACCTGGATGGGACGCGGCCCGAGGAATGGGCCTTGAGACACGGTCTGGAACTCTACTTTGGCTCCAGTGTGAAGGGAGAGGCAGAGATTGACTGGGACAACCAGAAAGAGCGGCAAGCCTTACTGCAGAAGATAGTAGCCGATGCCGACCTGGTGTTGGAGCTGGCCCGTCAGGTCCAGGGTCAGTTCCCCGAGGAGAGCCCCCAGCGCCAGGGTATAGTGGAAGCGGCGGAGTTGCTGGGGCAACTGTTACTGCAGGATGTGGAACGCCAGGAGGATGGCCCAGCCCTGAAGGATGGGGTAAGCCGGGACCGCATCCCTTCGGTACACGACCCGGAGATGCGCCACGGCCGTAAAAGCAGCAGCAAACGCTTCGACGGACATAAGGCTGCCGTGGTGGTGGATACCGATTCCCAACTGGTGACCGCGGTAGACATCCTGCCCGGCAATGCCGGTGACAACACTGGAGTCCTGGAACTGGTGGAGCAGAGTGAGGAGAACACGGGCATAGCGGTGGAGGAGACTATCGGGGATGCGGCCTATGGGGATGGCGGGACGCGGCAGGCCTTTGCCGATGCTGGTCGGACTCTAATAGCCAAGGTGCCGGGTCGCCCTAATAAGGCCTGCTTCCCCAAGGAGGACTTCCAGATCGACTTGGAGGCAGGAACCTGCACCTGCCCAGCCGGTAATGTTACCCACACCCTGCGGACCTTCGGCACCCGGACCAACCGGTTGGGTCGGACCTACCTGGCCCGGAGTTTCCAATTCGACCCGGCGGTCTGCGGCGTATGCCCCCTGCGGTCCCAGTGCGTGGCGGCGCGGTACGGGGCGGGACGCACCGTAGCCCTGCATCCCCAAGAGGCGCTCTTGCAACAAGCCCGGGACTTCCAGCGGAGTGAGGGCTTTGCTGAATACCGTAGGCTGCGCCAGGCGGCCGAGCATCGCCTGGCGCGGCTGGCGCAACTGGGGGTCCGCCAATCTCGCTACTTCGGCCGAGCCAAGACCCGATTCCAACTACTCATGGCGGCCACGGTGGCCAACCTGACCCTGGTGGCTACCAAGATGGGGATGATATCTCCGGCTCCAGGCTCCTCTCACGATAAACCGGACCAGCAAGCCCCAGGGTCGCCCATCGTTACTACCCAATTCATATTGGCCGCAGCCAACTGGGTCACTCTTAGCCTCAGACTTACAGTCCACTGGTTATCCTCCACGCCATCCCGTCACAGCAGGGCTTATCAGCCGGGTTTCTAGGGCGCTATTTGAAGGAAGAAGACGAGGCGACCCACTACGAGGACGCCCGCACGGGGGAGGGTCGGCGACGCCTTTCGGTCTGTGCCCGGGACCTCTACCGGCTGGTGGACCGGTTCCATGGCACGACTGCTGCCCAGCTGGAGGAGTACCGGCTGCTGGAGCGGCTGCTGCGGGAGCAGTGCCATGTGGGCAAACACCGGGACGGGCGCCCCAGGGACGATGACGACGATGCTGGGGAATGCAAGGTGCCCGTGGCCTTGAAGGACCCGAAGCAGGTGTCCGCCGACTCGCTGCAATCGCCCCACGACCCGGATGTGACCTACAGCGGCCACAAGGGGAAGGGGTACGAGGTGCAGGTGGCGGAGACCTGCCACGAGGAGAACGCCACCCAGCTCATCACCCACGTGGAGGTGACCCCCTCGAGTGGGAGCGACACCGACGTGAGCGTGCCGGTCGTTGACGGGCTCGCGGAGCGGAAGGTCCGACCGGACGAGCTCTTCGCCGACACGGCGTATGGGTCGGGCCGCAATGCCTTCGAAGCCTCGCGCCGGGGAACGGAACTGGTGAGCCCGGTGGCGGGGTCGGCGCCGGGGAACTCGCACGAAGGAGAGGGTGACGGACCACCGCCGCTCACCGCCGCGGACTTTCAGATCGACGTCACAGGGGAGCAGGCCACGGTGTGCCCCGCCGGCCACCCGTCCATCGAGGAGCACGAGTTGGAGGATGCGCCGGAGCGGGTAGAGGTCCACTTTGCCAGGACAACATGCGAGCCCTGCCCCTTGCGGTCCCGTTGCCCAGTGAAGCTGGACCGGCGTGCGGGGGCCTACGTCCTCAAGGCGGACCTGGTGAAGGTGAACATCGAGCGGCGCCGGAGGGCCGAGGCCACCGAGGAGTGGCGCAAGCGGTATGCCATAAGGGCCGGGATCGAGGGAACGAACTCCGAGCTGAAGCGCGCCCACGGGCTTGGGCGCTTGCGGGTGCGAGGGGGCCGTCGGGTGCGGCTTGCCGTCTACCTGAAGGCGTTGGCGTGCAACTTCAAGCGGATGGTCCATGCACGCCTGGTGGAGATGGAGAACACGGCTCAGCGGGCGGTCGGGACGGTACCTGCGGTCACGGCCGCATGAGGGCGCCGCTCCACAGCTTCCACCGGGTGCCCTGAGCCACGAAGGGGTACCGCAACGGGATCACGCTTGTCCTGAGCGCGGCAGATGGTGCGGTGAGGCCAGCAGCCGGCATCCCGTGGCCTCCTCCCTTCCAGGCCCCTTCCGCCAGGGTTCATCTCAAACAGGCCTTTTTGCGAGGGAATCAATCATGGCTAATCAAGTGACTGGTTTCCCCGGAGAATTGCCCTTAGTCTTAATTCTAGCGGATATGCTCAAATCCGCTTTGGAATGGGAGAGTCGTTCATGGGCAGACCCCGACTCCTACAGATTCACGACCCAAATTGGTAGCCTAGGGACGAAGTGATGAGAAACCACGATCGAAACCAACTGAACCAGTCCATAAATAGCTTTGAAGATCTAAGGGGCTTAAGGGCCGAAGGCTACATCAGAGACTCCACGCTGGATCAACGGGAAGGATTTGGTCCGGACATCCAAAAGCGCAATGAGGAAAGATTCGCTGATTCGTACAGCTTGGTCTTAGGCGGCCGGTGGTACACGGAGTTCGTCAGTGGCCGGAGCATGAAGAAGCGCAAAGAGTTCCGGAGTCTTTTAGAGGACGCAAGATCCGATCATTTCGACGTCCTGTTCGTTGACCACACCTCTAGATTTGGCCGGAATCAAGCCGAGTGCATCCGCTACAAAGAAGAGCTGCAGCAACTCGGGAAAGTGGTCATCTTCGTATCCCAGGGGATCATCAGTGGCAGTGACCGGGATTTCCTTGGTGAGCGGATCAATGAAACTCTGGACGAAGCATATAGCCGGAACCTGTCCCGCTATGTGAGGGCCGGCCTGGCAGAAAAGGTAGCTCAAGGTCACGCCATAGGTAGTCCGCCCTTGGGATACCGGAATGAAAAGTCCTCCAGCGGAAGGGGTGCCCATCCGGTGGTAGACCCCATATCCATGACGTCGTTGAAAGCGGTGTTTGAAGGATATGCATCGGGAAAGCATTCTTTTCGTACTTTAGCTCAAGAGCTAAATACCCAGGGCTACCGAACATCAAAAGGCAAGCCCTTCACCGAAAGTCCAATCAGCACCATACTGAACAACCGGTTCTATCTGGGGGAAGTGATCTATCACCGTGGTAAACTCGATGAAGAAGTGATCCCCGGAGTCCACGAGGTTCCGGAGGAAGTAAAGCAGTTATGGGTTCGCTGCCAAGAGGTACGACGGGAGAGGAGTTCTCCGGGACAACCCAGCCCGCCTGCTCGTCAACGGCGGGTTTACCCACTGACCGGGGCCTTGGTCTGCGACGGCTGCGGAGAGCCGTTTCACGGAGTCGGACACCACAGCCACGGGCGAACCTACCTACGCATGGAACACAGTTGGCACCGATGTGACATGAGCCCGAAGACTGTGCCTGCCGCCAATGTGGAAGGGGAATTCTCCCGGCGGGTGCTGGGCTGCGTCAGTTTGGATGAAGGTTGGCGTTCATTGGTATTAAGGGCGATGGCCAATGAGGGCCCTGAGCCTGACAGAGAGCCGGAGATTAAACGAATTGATGGCGCCCTGGCCAACCTTAGGAAACAACACCTTTGGAATGTGATAAGCGACCAAGAGTTCAAGGAAGAATTCAATGATCTACAAAGGCAACGGCGCGTTTTGGAGCCGAAGCCCAAAGCACAATCAACTCCCAACCTAGACCGCGCCGCCGAGCTCTTGAAGGATCTGCCGGCTCTATGGGAACATCCAGGGGTCACACCGCAACAACGCAATGATTTGGCGCGGGAAGTCTTCAATGAGATAAGGTTTAGGGAAGGACGACTGGTTGCGGTAAAACCCCGTCCGGAATACAGACCTCTATTTGCTTACAGCATCTGGAATGGAGACCCAGAGGTTGGTGGTGAGCGGTCATCCTGAGACCGTCGAACTGTCACATCATCGAATGGATGGTTCGACAAGCTCACCACGAACGGGGTACCTACGCGAACTGAAGTAGGTGACCGGCAATCTCTAACCAACTAGCTTTGGAGCCTGCCCCTCGCTAGGACCCCAGACTCCTCGCCTCCTAGTCTTTCTGGTTCTTGAACGTGGGCATTACCTCTTTACCGAACCGCTCAAGCTGCTCCAACATTACCTCAAGTGGAGTGCCCATGCGTGTGCAGCCCACATGAACGGCCTCCAGGCCGGGATACTTGTCCTGTAGTTCCATCAACCGCTCGGTTATCAACTCGGGCGGCCCGCACAACCAAGACCCGGCCTTGACCGCTCCCTCAATGGTAGGCAGGCCCGCGAAAGGCGCCCGTTTGGGGTCGGCCAAGTCCGATAGTTGCTGTTCCGACATGCCCCGGAAGAAGCCCAATGGAGCGAACATTTTCATGTCTTCCTCGAAGAACTTCTTACAGTCCTTTATCCCTTGGGCCTCGGTGTCGGCAATGTAGGTGGGAATTCCAACCGTGAGGTCGGTGCCCAGTTTGGTATCCCTTCCGTGGGCGGCCAGCGTGTCCCGCCAACGGGTAACTACCTCGTCCGATGCGCCGCCGGTCACCGCCCCACCGCCAATGATTCCCTTGATGCCGTGCTTGGCCATAAAGTCCATTGCCCGCTGCCCGGCGCTCACTATGGGCTACCAGCATTCCACGGGCAGGGTGAGGGGACGAGGAACCAGGGATACTTCCTTAAGCTCGTAACCCCGATATGGCGCGGGAGGTGGAATCTGATAGTTTTCGCCGTGGTGGGAGAATGACCGGTTGTTGAAAGCCTTAAACATTACCTCCACCTGCTCTTCGAACAGGTCCCGGTTGGCATCCGAGTCGGTGTTGGTGCTGGGTGCGCCAAAGGTATCCACCTCTCGGCTGTGATAGCCCCGGCCCACGCCGAAAATCACCCGGCCCTTGGTCAAGCGGTCCACCGTGGCGAAGTCCTCGGCCAAACGCAGCGGGTGCCACTTGGGATTAATGTTGAAACCGCAACCGAATTTTAGATTTTCAGTAATATGCGAAAGGTGAAGGTAGAGCAAAAGCAGGTTGCCGATGCACTCATTGCCTTCCGTTTGGAAGTGGTGCTCGGCCATCCAAAAGCTATCGAACCCAACACGGTCCATCAGTTGGGCGATGGCCGTCGCCCGGTCGAATATGGTGGCTAAATGGTCGTCGGAAAAGTTTCGGTCGTTTAGTGCGGTGGCTTCCAAGCCGATGTCCCCCAAGTCCACATGGCCTGCATACAGCGCACCGAAGTTCGTGATCATAAAATACACTCCGTTTAAAAATTTGCCGGGCCTCATTCCGTAAGACCGGCCGGAAGACCGGCCGGAAGACTGGCCCGGAAGACCTGCGTATTTGCGACAATGGGAACATGGTAGCAGAATGGTCAATTCATCCTTCATTTTATGGACACGACGGTGACCCTTCCTGGGTAAACTTTGCTTGGGGTATTCTGGAAATCCCCCCAACCCCCCTTTTTCGAAAGTGGGGCCATTTAGTTCCCTCAACACATCCAAGCAAGATCGATGTCAAATCGTCACGGGCTGGCGAGGGGGAGTTTTGGCCTTGAGCCAGATTAACCGCTGATGCGGCTATCGGTGGAGAGTTTGCAAGCACCGTCCTGGCTTTGTAGCAACCTCTAGCCACGGCCTAATCTGTCCCTTAGAATACCAGTGTCCTTTACTTTGGAAATGTTAGGCTTCGGTTTCGACCATACCCAGCTATTGCAGGAGGAAAGATATGCCGGACCCTATCCGCTTGGGAATTATCGGCGCCAGTCCCACCGTAGGCTGGGCCCACCGGTCTCACCTGCCCGCCATCGTGGCCAGCCCTGAATTTGAGTTGACCGGCGTATGCACCACACGGAAAGAAACCGCCGAAGAGGCGCTCCGCCAATATGGGGCCAAGCTGGCCTTCGACGACTACCATGAGATGCTGGCCCATCCGGACATCGACGCAGTGGCCGTGGTCTTGCGAGTGCCAGCCCACTTCCAGATTACCAAGGACGCCCTGAACGCAGGCAAGCACGTCTTCACGGAGTGGCCGCTGGGCAAGGACACAGGAGAGGCCAAGGAACTGGCCGACCTAGCCCAGTCGAAAGGCGTTAAGACCGTAGTCGGTCTACAGGCACGAGCGAACCCGGCCATTATCCACATGAAGGAATTGGTGGAAGAGGGTTACGTGGGCGAAATCATCTCCTGCAACATGAAGCTGATGCGGGGCGGGGTACTGGAGCGGGAATCCGGGCGCACTTGGCAGAGGGACGTTGAACTTGGAGCGAACACCCTGACCATTGCCACCGGTCACTCCATCGACGCTTTGCGCTTCGTCGCCGGGGAGTTCGGCCAGGTATCGGCGGTAGTCTCCACTCAGGTGGAACAGTGGTACGAAAGCGATACGAAAATAATGGTTGACGTTACGTCGCCGGATAATATTCTGATCAGCGGTCAGTTGGCCAATGGCGCGGTGGCTTCAGCCCACGTGGGAAGCATCCCTTGGGCTGGCACCGGATACACCATGGAAGTATATGGGCGAAAAGGGACATTGGTGGCAACCTCCGAGGACTCCCCCCAATTGGGGACCGTTCGTGTTCAAGGGGCTCAAAACGGAGACACTTTAGAGGACATTGAAATTCCGGCTCGCCACACTAATGTGCTGGAAGGGATGCCCCAAGGGGCACCGTACAACGTCGGCCAACTTTACTACCTGTTCGGCCAGGCTATACAAGGCAATACTACGGACGGAGGCGCCTACCCATACCCCGATTTTGACACGGCAGTAGAGTTGCACCAATTCATAGACTCAATACGCCAGTCCGCCAAAGATGGCAACGCAGCCAGGGTAACGACGGGTTAGGCGCCGAATGGCTGATTCTGTGGCTGTGAATTCCCATTCGCGCCGTACATTCCCTTAACAGGCGCGATTATAAGAATCTTCGGCGTGCTGATGGCGACTAGGTTTCTATTAAAGAATTGACCAATCTTCGTGGTTTCATGTAGTGAAACGCACACCCTGCACGATCAGGTGGAGGTGGTCGGGCAAGTCAAGGCGATGATACTATTCGGATAGCTGATTTCCAGAGGATCAGATAATGGCCTTATCACCCGAGCAAAAGGATAAAATCTTAGACCGTATCAAAGAGCGGACTCAAACTATTCGAAAATGTGTTGTCTGCGGAAACAACACGTGGGAGTTATCAGACGGCTTCTTTTCTATGCAGGAGAATTTGAGCAAATTGAATCTTGGCGGACGGGGTCAACCCTGCGTTGCTGTAACATGCAACAATTGCGGTAACACCAACCTTCTAAATTTGATGGTGCTCGGCTTAGGCGATTTGATTGAGTCGCCTAATGCCTGATGAACAACCTGAGCCGTCAGAACCAACCGACGGTGTGATCCTGCCATCATCTCCATCCTTCGTGTCATTCGTTACGGTCCCCCGGGAAATTGAAATATACGCCATCACCCAACCTGAGCTTGATACCCTGGTTAGCTGTTACAACTCAATTCATATTGTGATGTTTGGATTAGCAGTAGGAGCCTTGCATTAACTGCGGTGTCTGCGAGATCGACTTTTTATTTCTTGATTAGAGCCATTATCGACCTGAGAACTGCCACAAAAAGAATAAACGACATCCGCAAACGTACTGTAACGTACTGTTAGGTAGCCCTTACAATCTCCGTTAAGCTGGCGCAGACCTGGCCCAAGAGCATCTCAGATGGCCCAAACAAAGTGTGAGGGTAGATTATCCGAGTACATAAGTCCAGTGCATTCACCATTTATGCTTAGAATAAATCGCAACAACTCTCGATATATCGGAGATGGTAGCAATATGGAACAGACCGATACTAAAACACCTCTGGACTGGGATGCCTTACAAGTCGGCGAAACTTTCGAAAGATTCGAGTACGTGTTGACCCAAGAAATGATCGACACCTACCGAAAAGGGGTCATGGACCCGGAAGCCGGTTTCCCGACCATCGCTCACAAAGTGGACGTCAGGCAATACAACGCCAAGTATTCCGACGATGGCTCCGTCAACGCAAGGTGCGCATTCCACTGCTACAATCCTCCCGTCGCTGGCAAGAAGCTAACCGTCTTCGCATGGATCGCCGACAAATACCTCCGAAGAGGCAAGAACTACATCGTCACCGAGGCAGTCTCGGTAGACGAAGACGGACGTCTCATTGATAGGGTAATTACCCACGAGTTGAAGCAACCTTCCGAAGTAGGCAAGAAATGGGGTGGCGAATGACCAACCCCATCAGAAACATTCAGATAGGTGATGATGTGTCGCCTGTGGTGAAGGAGATGACTCAAGAGGCGATTAACCTTTTCGAGGGCAGCGCTGGCCAGACCGGTCCCTCTCAGTTCACCGACGAGCATGCCGCCAGGGAGACGTTGGGCACACAAGGAACTGTAGCATCAGGGAGAATGTCGCTGACTTTTGCCATAGAGATGCTCCGAAGGCACTTCGGCAACGATGTTTTTAACCACACTGGGGTAGTGGACTTGAGGTTTTTAAGGCCGGTCCGACCCGGCGACACCATAACCTTCTCGGGGAAGATATCCGAGATGAGCCGAGAGGCCAACGGCAGCAAAGTGACGGTGGACATACAGGCCTTGAACCAAAACGGCGACACCACAGGCGTGGGCAAGGGCAGCGCGATAGTGCCAAATGCCTTCCTGCCGGTAGAAGTGTAGGGCCCAGGGCGATACTCCTGGTTGTTCTCGACTACTATGGTTCGAAGTAGCTGAGGACATGGTTCGAAAAGCCCACCCTGACCGGATAGGCTAAAGCCGTTCTTTCCAAGCTCCTCTAAGAATTGCCGAGATTTCATGCCAGTATTTTGTAGAGCCCTTCAGTTGCTCGCCGCCCCCACTATCACTAGGGCGACCCCGCCGATACTAACCAAGGTTCCCACTACCAGCAAAGGGCTAATTGTTTCTAGCCTCTTCAAGAAAATGTGGATTAGTATCAAGGTGATAATCGGTTGACTGGCATATATTGGGCTGACCACGGTCACCGGTGCCCGGCCTAAGGCTTGAAACAGTGAAGCAACAGCCAAACCTTGGAAGATGCCAGCGATGGCACACATCCCCAGGAATCCCCCAGGGGCTTTCCGCAGGCTCTGGACCACGTCCCGGTGAAACAGCGCAAACAGCATCATGCCGCCAATGGCGAGAGCAAATGCGGCTGTCACAAGTGCAGGCGCTGTTCCGGTGACTATGTGGCGGCTGATAATGTCTCTGCTGGCAAACGCTGTGGCTGCTCCGATGGCTAACAAGTAGCCGATGTTTCTGGTGGTTAGCAACCGTTCGGTAGACCCGATGTTTCCGGCCAGCACTACCATTAGCAGACCGCCCACGATTACGGGCGTGCCAGCGCTAACCAGGAAATTGGGGCGCTCTCCAAGCACCTGCATACCCAGGCTAAAAGCCACCAGAGGTTGCACGGAAGCCATGGGAACGGCCCTGGAAGCTCCCACCATGTTGATTGCCATGTTTTGAAGCACTCTGGCTAGCGGATAAGCATCGCCCCCATCAAAGCGAACCATCCGATTGTGGACAGCTTCAGAGCTTTGATCTCGGTCAGGTTAAGGGCAAAGGCCAGAGAAGTCAGGAGAATTGCTCCGGTCAGCACCGTCCAGAAGGTAGCGGCACGAGGTGAGACACGCTCGATGCCTATCCGTATAAATACATTCCCGATAGCGAACCCTAACGCGGACAAAGCAGCAAAAATGATTGCTACCGACAAAAAATGTGCCTGCCGCGCAGCTCACCGTCTTTTAGCTGTAGATTAATCGCGGCGATCAAACAGGGCCAGTAGAAGCAATACTCGGATTCTTCCAGCTCCAAGCTCTTTACACAGTTCAAGCGAGGCGTATTAATCACATTTAGTGGTTTCACCATCATTTATACCGGACCCAACCAAATTGACCGAGAATACCAAAGGCCCACGGCAAACTTGCGGTCTAAAGCGCCACCACAGGGCGGTGTCGCGCAAGTTGACCAGTGTACAGTAAGGGGATTCCGGTCACAAGGCACCCGGTTTACGTGGCCTGCTGGCGTGGTCTGTCGCCGTGATCTATACAGGGATAGACCATGCCCATTCTGAAAAGGGGGGCGATTGTTGGATAGAGTAATAAAAGTGGCCCTACGGGGCATCGGCCTCAACACAATGCTGACTGTCACGGCGGCCGCCCGGGTAATACTCAGGACCGGCGAAGGCTCCAAGGTCACTGGCCTCGTTGCCGGTAGAACCGAAGAGGAAGACGTTGAGACACAACTGGACCGGACAGCCCATGATCTATACGTCGGGATGGCTGAGACGATTCACCAACAGTTGGGCCTGAAAGTCGCACTGTATTCCGAACACGGCATTACCGATGACGGCGCTGCTGACCTATACCTCGTGACGGACCCCATCGGCGGAACTACATACGCCCTCCACGGTCATAACGAGGCGGTGTGGACCGTTTGGGGCATTCTGGACGCTGCGACCAAGGCACCCATCTTGGGCGGAGCAGCAGACGCTCGACACGGCGAATTTCTACTCACCTATGAAGATGGCGTTCGGCTTACCTCGCTGGATTGGGCAACGGGAGACTCGGGCCTCAGTACTTTGCTAACGCCGTCCCGGAAAACGGAACTCGACAATTCAGTCATCCTCTCTGGCTACATGGGCGATTTCAAATACGGTCTTCCCTTTATGGAGCTTATGCGTCCTATCGCGGAACGAGCAAGCTTGACTAAAGGAGACCCTTCGCTGCTCAGACCCTTTGTGTGGCACGCTGGCGGTGAATCCACCGGCCCGTACCTGGTACGAGGCGACAACGGGGGCGTACATTTTTATGCCTCCGCGTGGGAGCCTCGCAACGAAGTTGACGTTTGGCTACCCTTCGCAGCAGCGACCGGCAGCTTTGTCGGAATGGTCACAGCAGACAAAGAGGTGGAACCTTACGAAGGATTTAACCCCAACCTCTTTGCAGAGGGGCGGATACCCATTTTCGTGGCTGCCGTGACCAGGCAACTAGCAGAGGCTTGTGTCCGGGAGATGCCTGCGGAAACGGTCCGGCGTATACACGACAACCCACCAAGGTAGGGCAAACGAGGCACTGATACCGAAATGCTTTGCCAGCACCAGTCCTTCCAGGTAGCGACGTCCTCGTTCCTCGATTTGAGGATGTCCATGGCCCCGGGGAGCCGGCCAAAGCAGTGCTATAATTACCCATCTTTCGTTGACTTGAAAGACTGAAAAACTGGGACCTATCAACTAGGTCCAGAAATCAGGAGGAATCCATGCAGTTCGGCGCATACATGTTCTCGACCGATTATTCCATGCCCCCAAACGACCTGGCACGAGAGTTGGAAGATAGAGGCTTCGAGTCTATGTGGGTGCCCGAGCACACTCATATTCCTGCCAGCAGAAACACTCCTTTTCCCGGCGGAACAGACCTCCCAAGAATGTACTGGCATACCTATGACCCCTTCGTGGCTCTTACCGCAGCAGCGGCAGCGACGACTAACCTGAAGCTGGGAACCGGCATTTGTCTGGTTATAGAGCGAGACCCCATCCTCCTGGCAAAAGAGGTGGCCAGCGTTGACCAAATTTCCGGAGGCCGGTTCATATTCGGTATCGGCGGCGGCTGGAACGTCGAAGAAATGGCCAACCATGGCACTCGCTACCGCAGCCGCTGGCGGAGGCTTCGGGAAACTATCCTGGCCATGAAAGAGATTTGGACCCAAGACGAGGCCGAGTTCCACGGCGAATTTATCAACTTCGACAAGATTTGGTCCTACCCCAAACCGGTGCAAAAACCCTATCCGCCCATCATTATGGGAGGCGACGGTGCCACGACTTTTGACCGGGTAGTCGAATTTTGCGACGGTTGGATGCCCATCGGGGGTAGACCCGCCCAAGGGCCCAGTCTCCCCGAAAAAATAGCCCTACTGAAACGCCAAGCCGAGGAAGCTGGGCGAGACCCGGCGACTATCTCTATAAACACTTTCGGCACTCGGCCCGACCCCGAAATGATCCAGCGGTTGGAACAAGCCGGCGTGGACCGCGTGGTATTTTCCCTACCCTCGGAAGAGAAAGACACCGTGCTGCCCATCATTGACGAATGCGCCAAGTTCATCTAATTCCGGCGCACTGGGCTTAGGGGACGAATGTCATGCCAAGTCAGCCATAGGAATTAAGTACTGGGATGGATGCGCCGGCGTGACCAACATCCTTCGTTAAACTCTGGGTGACACATAATCATTTGCAGATAAGACTAGATTCAACCCGATCGGTTATTCCGCGCATTTGAGAATAAACACTAATTAAGGAGACCTTCATGGAAACAGGCGTATATATGTTCCCAACCGACTACTCGATTCCACCCGACGATCTCGCCAGAGAGGCCGAAGAGCGAGGATTCGGTTCCCTTTGGTTCCCCGAGCACACGCACATACCTGCCAATCGGGTCAGCCAATGGCCGGGCGGCGCGGACCTGCCAAGGGAGTACTGGCACACTTACGACCCATTTATAGCCATAACCGCCGCCGCTGCCGCCACCAAGAAGATATTGCTGGGGACCGGCATCTGCCTGGTCATCGAACGCGACCCCATCTTAACCGCCAAATCCGTGGCTAGCGTGGACCGGCTTTCCAACGGTCGGTTCCTCTTTGGCATCGGGGGAGGGTGGAACGCCGAGGAGATGGCAAATCACGGCACCAACTTCCGTACCCGTTTTCGCCAACTGCGGGAACAAATCCTGGCCATGAAGGAAATCTGGACCCAGGAAGAAGCCGAGTTTCACGGCGACTTCGTTAATTTCGACAAGATGTGGTCCTATCCCAAGCCGCAGCAGCAACCCCACCCACCAATAATAATGGGCGGCGACGGCCCCACTACATTCGACCGCGTGGTGGATTTTTGCGACGGATGGATGCCCACGGGCAGGGGCGATGAAGCCGGTCGACCCTATCTGCCGGTGACTATTTTCGGCACCAGCCCAGACCCCGCCGCCATGGAGAGCTTGGAACAAGCAGGAGTCGACCGGGTGCTGTTCACTCTGCCATCGGAAGACCGGGAAAAGACTCTACCGTTGTTGGACAAACTGGCCGGGTCTTAGTTCGACTTTATTAGATGGCTGTGGGACAAACCGACGGGGAAATCCCCCCAACCCCCCTTTTTCAAAGGGGGGCTATTACATCTCGCATTCCACAAATGGATAAAACCTCCCCCTTTGAAAAAGGGGGACTGAGGGGGATTTAGTCCGCCATCGAAGCGGTTGTTTAAGCTTTTCCACCAAATCGACTACCAGCAACTGAGCCACGTTTCGCAAAACATTTAAGGGGGGAGATATGGCCGAACGCGTGTGGGACCGATACCTGACGCCCCAAGATAAGGCTCATCTGGGAAAAAGCGCCCCAACCTCGGTTGGTTTCGGCAATAAGCCTGCCCTATTGCTGATCGACCTCTACCGTTGGGTATTCGGTGACGAGCCTCAACCGATCCTTGAAGCCATCGATACTTGGCCCAGCAGTTGCGGGCTGGCGGCTTGGGACGCAATTCCCCACATCCAGACGCTCCTGAAGGCCGCCAGAGACGCAGGGATTCCCGTAATACACGCCACCGGGCGAGAGGAAGACGGGCTGGCCTCTTGGAGCGTGGGAAGGGAGATTTACGGGTCCAGCGAGCGCACCCCGGAAGATACGGGACGTCGGAGCCGACGCTGGGAAATTATTGATGAAGTAGCGCCTATACCGGGGGAGCCGGTGATGCGCAAAGACTCTCCCAGCGCATTTTGGGGCACCCCGCTTATGGGCCACCTGAACTTCCACAACGTGGATACCATCATCGCCTGCGGCGAGACGACCAGCGGTTGCGTCCGGGCCAGCGTGGTGGACGGTTGCACCAACCGCTACCGGATGATGGTGGTTGAAGAATGCGTGTTCGACCGTCACGAGGCCGCCCACGCAATAAACCTCTTCGACATGCACCAAAAGTACGCCGACGTGCTGCCACTGGCCGATATTCTGGAGTACATCGCCGAATGGCGGGCCAACCAAGACAAGTAATACTTGGTTTGAATAATCAGCCCGCTGATTAATTAACCCGCGACGAGGCTTACTCCAGCTACGAAGGATTCTAATGAAATACGGGATCATGTTGCCTTCCCGAGGTCCCTTGGCCCGGCCCGATAGTCTGTCGGCCATCGCCCAGAGGGCCGAGGAGTTGGGGTATCAAGCAATGATGTTCCCCGACCATATTGTGTTGCCCAGGCAGACCGACTCCCAATACCCTTATAGCGAATCCGGAATATTCCCCGGCACAGACAACAATGAAACCATGGAACAACTAACGACCTTAGCTTTCTTGGCGGGCCAAACCAAATCCATACGGCTGGTCACCAGCGTCATGGTAGTCCCTCACCGTAGCCCAGTGGTCACGGCCAAAGTGCTCTCTACAATCGACGTCCTTTCCAAGGGAAGAATGACGGTAGGCGTGGGCGCAGGCTGGCTGAGGGAAGAGTTCGAGGCGCTGCAAACGCCTCCCTTCGGGGAACGAGGGATATAACCGACGAGTACATTCGAGCTTTCAAAGAGCTCTGGACGCAAGACGAGCCAAGCTTTCAGGGAAAGTATTGTCAATTTTCCAACATATCCTTTCTGCCCAAACCGGTCCAGAAACCCCATCCTCCCATTTGGGTGGGCGGTGAAAGCCGCCGGGCGATTCGCAGAGCCTCCGAGCTGGGCGACGCTTGGCAACCCATAGCCAACAATTCCAGCTCGCCCTTGACCACACCGGAGCAATTGGCCGAGGGTATAGAAAGGCTGGGCCGGTATGTTGAGCGAGCGGGCAGGCCACCAGGGTCGGTGGAGATAGTTTGCCGCATGCCCGGTTATTCTCTGAAGCCCAGCGGCGATCGGCAATCTGCTGACCGTTCGGTATTTGTTGGAACTGCCGACGAGATAGCTTCCTACATCCGGCGTTATGAGGCTATGGGAGCCAGTCATATGGTGGCCATCTTCGTTCCTGTAGCTCACATCGCCGACAGCACCGAAGAAATGCTTAGCGACATGGAAGAGTTCGCAAACCGGGTGTGGCCGCGGGTTTAAGCCAGCCCTATAGTTAGGCCTGGCTACCTAAAGGCCGATGAATGTAAGGGTGAACGAATGGCGGTCTTGCTCGGCACTCGACTTCGTCTCGCTCGATCAGCATTTTTCGTTGATTGACTATTCCGGCTTAACTATTCCAGCTCGACTATGCCGGCTTGGCTATTCCGGCACCACGGTGAACTCCATAGAGTTTGTGCGATTCCTCATTCGGATTTCACTTTGGCCTTAGTTTTGTATTTCGTCGCCAGATTCTCCGATGCAATCCCCGTTCGCGATCAGCTTGTCCAACCATACATCGGTTTTTGACTCTCCCAAATGCTCGGGCGACATGAAGATTCCTAGAAGCATTTTCTAGACCATACCGTATCAGGAGAGAAACCTCTGGAGTATGGAGGAACCGGCAAGTAGGTTTCGCCTTGGCTTCATTCTAGGTAAAACCCTTGCCCAAGTACTAGCCCGAAAATCACCCAGTTGATGCTTCTTTTGGGTGATGCCAGATCTTAGTACGACATGCAAAATAAGGAATTGCGCAACCCGTGCTAGGAAATGAAATCTCTTGGGCAGGACCAGTGAGAAAATGCTTCTAAACCTAGTATTACAACGTCAGTTAGTTTGATAGGATGACTGTGTAGCTGGAGAGGGAATAGGCAGGTGAGGTGGGGATGTGGATGCGGCAGCTTTCGAGCAGGTGTACGGGTCATTTCGGGATTTTCACGCTTACTTCGCGCCGCTGTTTGGCCGCCGGGAGACGCGGGAGCACAGCGGTCATTATCTCCAGGCCCTGCTGGTACAGTCTGGGGAGCGGCGCAACGCTGAGAACCTGTCGGAGACGGTTCCGGGGTCAGCCCGAGGGATGCAGCGGTTTCTCACCGATTCTCCCTGGGACGATGAGGTGATTATAGGACGGCTGCAGGAGTACCTGGGAACCCGGCTGGAGCATCCGGAAGGGGTGTGGGTGCTGGACGGCAGCGACTTTCCCAAGCAGGGGAGGAAGTCGGTGGGAGTGGCCCGGCAGTACTGCGGGAGGCTGGGGAAGGTGGCCAACTGCCAGGCGGGGATGTTCCTGGCCTATGTCAGCCCGTTGGGACGGGCATTGGTGGACAAGGGGCTGTATCTGCCCGAGAGTTGGACCTCGGACAAAGACCGGTGTGAGGCGGCGGGTGTGCCGGAGGATAGGCAGGGCTACCGGTCCAAGACGGAGTTGGCCTTGGAGATGGTGGGGCGGGCGCAGGAGCGGGGCCACCTGAAGGCTGGATGGGTCGCGGCGGACGACGCCTTCGGGATGTCGCCGTCCTTCCGGGAGGGCCTGGCGGCCTTGGGGATGTGGTACGTGCTGGACGTTCCGTCCGGCTTTACGGTGTGGCCGCCGGAGCCTGCCTGGACCAGTGCGGAGTATCAGGGATTCGGGCGTCCCCGCAAACCCAGGCTGCGAGACGGTCAGCGCCGGACCATGGAGCAGCGCAGCGACGAGTTGCCGGAGGAGGCCTGGCGTGAGATTACGGTGGCCGAGGGAAGCCAGGGGCCACGCAGCTACCTTTTCAGCGCCCAGAGGGTGCGACCGACCAGCAGGCGCAAGCCCGGCGAAATCCACTGGGCCGTCTACCGCCGGAACCGGGACGGCAGCGAACCCCGCTACTACCTGTCCAATGCTCCGGAGGATACCCCGTTGGAGACCCTGGCATACGTGGGAGGCTCCCGTTGGCGTATAGAAACGGAGTTTGAGACGGAGAAAAGCGACGTAGGCCTGGACGAGTACGAGACCCGCACCTGGGCTGGCTGGCATCACCACGTGGCCCTGTGCCTGCTGGGCGGAGCTTTTCTGCTGAGCCTGCAACAGGCTTGGGGGGAAAAAGATGCCCCGGATCACGAGGCCGCAGGTCTACCGGGTGGTGCGGGAAATGCTGCCCCGGGAACGGTTCGGGCCAACCGAGTTGCTGCGGTGGCTTGAGGATACGCAGGACAGTAACGAACGGGCCAAACGCTCCCGTGCCAAGCGCCGCGCCGCCATGCGGGCATCACCCCACATCCCTCCCTGAACTGACGTTGTAATACTAGATAGTTGTCAAAAATGTAGCGGGGACTTGATTCAGGAAGAAGACGAGTGGCGTTGTTTGCAATGCGGAAAATACTACTATCCCGAAACCGGGCAGGACTTGGAGATAGTGGGAAGCCGTAAGCCGTGGAGACTCAACACATCTATCCTAGCTTTCCAAGCAAGCGAGGACCTATGGCAATCCAGCAACCGAGAGATCATTGACCAACTGTCCGCTGGCAGCACCACCAAAGAGATTGCTGGCATGACCAATCAAACTCCCCGTCGAATCCGGTCAGTAAGAGACAGGCTATATCAAATCAATGATCTGTGAACAGCGGAGACTAGTCTAAGACAGCCATCCTTGGCTTGGCGTAATGACTTGGGCGTCAGGGACGAAGCGTCCTAATTCAGGCTTGGGACATTTCTACCACATCTACTGAAAACGAACGCTGGCCCCACACCGCGATCCCTTGGCCAAAATCGGCAACGATCGCACACCATGCTCTCAAGTCCCTTCCGCTGAACAGGGACGGACCCACCGTGAACCCTTACAGGCCCGCGTGGCCGTTGATGTCGCCATCGGACATTCCCGCCTGCTGCGTACAGACCCGGAATGGGTTGGTAAAGCATGTCCGGCACTCGGGACCGCAAGCCGGTATTCCACCGCGCCAAAGTACTTACAGTAATTTTCTTCCGGTCCGCAAGGGAATAGTTGACGGCGCAACAAGGCGGTTACTTAACTTTTTCCCTCTAGCAGAGGCGACCAAAATCGAGACCTAGAGACCGTTATTGTTCCGGACGGCTGTTTTACAGGTTTGCTCCACCACCAGGCAGCTTGTGGCACCCTATTTCACCCACCAGCCGTCAAAGGTGTCCGCCTGCTTTATTTTGGGCGATGTCCCCACAACTCCCTTACCTTCGCCACGTCCCACTCCGAAATTCTTTCCTGATAGCGATATGGGTCGCTCACCATGATACGTTCGTGCATGGTGGAGTCAATTTGGGGCATTGACGCATATTCTCTACCCACTATAATGGCGCTAAACATGCCTGGGCCTTTCAATGGATGAGGCCCGTTTCGCCGACTTATCCAAATTTATCCACTCGGCCCGGCAAAAAAGGACAACATGAAATTCGGACTCTTCTATCAAATTCAAGTTCCAAAACCCTGGTCAGCCGACAGCGAAGCCAAGCGAATCTGGGAAGCATTGGACCAGATTGAATACGCCGAAGAAATGGGCTACGACAGTGTATGGTTCTCGGAGCATCATTTCCGCCCGGAGTGGTCCCACAATAGCGCCCCCGACCTTACCTTGGCGGCCGTGACCCAGAGAACCTCACGCATTCGTATGGGCGTGGGCGTCGTTCTGGCCCCGATACACCATCCTTTGCACACCGCCGTGCGCATGGCCACCCTGGATATTCTCAGCAAGGGCCGGGTGGACGTGGGCATTGGCCGCACCGGCTACCCTTACCAGTTGACCCCCTACGGTGCCGGGCTTGAAGACACCCGAGGAATGTGGGAAGAATTCGCCCAAGTGTTGCCTAGAATCTGGACCGAGGAAGTATTCTCTCACGAAGGCCGTTATTACCAGGTGCCACCCAGGGAAGTGCTACCCAAGCCCCTGCAAAAGCCCCATCCGCCTTTGTGGTCGGCTTGCTCTAGCGAGGAAACCACCAGGTTGGCTGGAGAAATGGGACTGGGAGCGTTGGTGGGCAGCGAGGGCGGACCGGACAAAGTGGCCAGCGTCCTGGAACTCTATCAACAAACCCTCAAAACTGCGAAACCCGTAGGAGTCGTCAACAATCAAAACGCGCTAATGACCGCTGGTTTCTGCCACGAGAGCCAGGCGGAGATCGACACTCGGGGCACCGAGCTTTTGGCATGGTACCTGGACCAACAACGGGAGCGGGCCCGCTTGGTTTGGCAAGGTGTGGACCCGGCCACGGTGCCACCGGATTATCAAGGCTACTACGAAAGAGACCAAAAGCTGGCCAACGGACCATACCCCGGCGACCCGACTGCGGCTCAAGTGCTACAGAACGGGACCAGCTTTTGCTTTGGCACTCCCGATAATTGCATCAAGTTTTTCGAGCAATACGAGGCCATGGGTATCGAGCAGGTTTTCTTGCTAAGCGCCATTGGCCCGGCAACCCACGAAGAGGTTATGAACACCATAAGGCTCTTCGGCAAGTACGTGATTCCCCACTTCAGGGAAAAAGAAAAGGCCCAGGCCAGCACAGGTACCGCATCGGCTGCTGGCAACTAAACTGAGAGTTTTGCCCGAATAGGCTAGCGAAATCCATTGGGTGATGTTGTCCCGGACAGACACATCGGAGCGAGAAAAGGGAGAGAGAAATGAATGTAGGGGTTATA
Organism: Dehalococcoidia bacterium; assembly: GCA_963665155.2. Classification (GTDB taxonomy): domain Bacteria; phylum Chloroflexota; class Dehalococcoidia; order Lucifugimonadales; family UBA3495; genus UBA1141. Next base: position 38,087 of record CAXXFI010000002.1, read on the forward strand.
TTCCCACAGACAGAAATAGGTTCTGACCCGGCGGCGGTGCGGGACTACGCTCAAGCAGCTGAGGAGTTGGGGTACTCCCATTTAATCGTGTACGACCACGTGTTGGGGGCCGACACCAGCCATCACCAGAATTGGCCGAAGGGAACGTACACGTCCGAGAGCATGTTCCACGAGCCTTTCGTGCTGTTCGGCTACTTGGCAGGACTCACCACGAAGCTAGAAATGGTAACGGCGGTGATCATCTTGGGACAGCGGCAGACTGTTTTGGTCGCCAAACAAGCCGCTGAGGTGGACGTGTTGTCCGGCGGGCGCTTGCGATTGGGTGTCGGCGTAGGTTGGAACCACGTCGAATACGAGGCCTTGGGAGAAAATTTTAATGACCGTGGCAGGCGCTACGAAGAGCAGGTCCAGCTGCTGCGGGCTTTATGGACCGAAGAAGTTGTCGATTTTCACGGCACCTACCACCAAGTGACCCATGCTGGGATTAAGCCGCTTCCAATACAGCGCCCAATTCCGATCTGGATGGGCGCCGGAGGCCGGGACAGCCCGGTCCCTAGCGACCGGGTCCTGCGCCGTGTGGCCCGTGTGTCCGATGGGTACTTCCCCCAATTCCAGCCCAACGACGCCGGAAAAGCCACAATCGCCAAGATGCGGGAGTTCGCCAAGGAAGCGGGACGCAATCCCGACAACATTGGCATTGAGGCGCGGATCAATTTCACAGACGGCGACCCCGAGTTCTGGCAAGACACGGCCACGGCATGGCGGGAGATGGACGCCACCCACATTTCGATCAACACCATGCGGGCTGGGCTGACCGGTCCTCAAGCCCACATCGACGCCATCCAGCAGTTTAAGGAGGTTGTGTCGGGTTAGGGGAGTCTGGCGCTGCCAGCAGTTGCGAGGACCATAACTCCTCTGTGACAGATCACATGCCACTCTTTTGTGACAGGATGGATAGTTGGGTATTGGTTCGAGGTCAATATAGCGCAGTTTTTGGTGCGATTTCTGGTCTGCGCTAGTCAGACCGGATCGCGAAACTCAGCTATGATGGTTCGCCCTAATTATCCCCTGATTGCGTTAGCCCTCCGGCGGCGGCGAAAAATGTACGAGCGCTTCCATCAGGCTCTGAGTCATTGGTCGTCCAGCGGTGGAAGGGCAGCATTCCGTTCCTGCGTCTAACGGTCTACTGTCCTTGGAAGGCTTAATCCTCGCAGAAAAACCGCCTGCGCACCGTCTCGTCCAACGGCTTAATAGGGCCGTTGATTATGGTCAGGGGATTCCGGCTTCGGTCCTGATGCCACATAGGTAGAATCCTCTCCCGCCGCGCATCGGCTTCGGCCCCGGTTCTACATAAGACGTCAGCCATCCAATTTTCGAATGTATGTATACGGTCGAAATCTTGGTCGTGAGCGACTGCGTAGGCATTCCCGGCTGTGTCCCAGTCTTCGTTGGCCATGAGGTTTTCAGATAGGAGTTTGGCGTCGTGAATAGCCAAGCCTAGGCCCTGCCCCCAGCTTGGGTCGGTTGCTCCGGCAGCGTCGCCAATCAAGGCGAGACCGTTTCGGTAGGGGTGTTCCACCCAGTTGGTTGCTCCGCTGAAAGTGGCCAATGGACCAGAAACGGTAGTTGATCCGAAAATTTCATCCGGAACACCTGCCGCGCGGGCTCCAGCCAAGAATTGGGAGAATCCGGATGGGCCGCTAAAGAGGTATTCCGTTGAGGTTGGGCAAGATACGTAAGCCCTACCTCTTCCTCCTTTTTGACAAAAAACGAAGGACTTGTGCCCCGCTGATGGGATCATCCAATGGTGGACGCCGTCCTCTTGCAAAGACAAGCCGTCTAGTAAAACCCCGGCGACCATGTTTAGTTCCGGATCAACCTGGGTGGAGAAACCACCCGACGCTCTGCCCATTGAACCACGGCCATCTGCGCTGACGACTAATCGCGCTTGGAACTCTGTGCTCTGGCCGTCTAGGTTGGCTTTTACTGTGGGTGCGGCTCCTGGGTTTATCTCGCTCACACGGGCACCCCGCCGGACCTCCGCGCCTGTGTCAGCAGCAGCGTTAATTAGCGCTTCCTGCAGGTCCGGGTGATAAATTGCCAGCATGGGTTTCCGTGGAACGGAGTGGGCTACAAGGTCCACGCGGTCCATTACCTCGGAGCCGTGGTATTCGTTCCAATACTGGAGAAGGTTTGCGCCAGCAGCCATTAGGGTATCGTATACACCCAAATCAATAGCCTCTTTCGTGCTCCAAGGACCCATTGCTTCTCCGCGCACCCGATCCCTGAACGTAGTGGCCGATTCCAGGATCAGGACTTTAGCTCCGTGTTGTGCCATGGCTCTGGCAAGTATCGAACCGGCGATTCCTCCCCCAACAGTGATGATATCGTAGGTTTGTGATGCCATTTACTACTCCTTAGCTGTCGTTCGATGCAATTATTGATATGCAAAGGTAGATAATATGGTTGTTTGACGCTAAACGAAAGGACGTGATCCCGTCAAGAGAGATTGCCGCAGTTTGAGACATGATTTCGGCCGACCCTAGGCACGAACGGAGCGCTCAGCTACGAAACCTGCCATAGGAATCTCAGGTCCAAAGGGGCAACAGCGCGACGGTCCGGCGAAACACCTTTGATTTCAGTTGACGCCATGAGGATACTGTTCTATAGTCCATCGCCGTGATCCAAATTTCCGGAGGTCAACTACCATGGTAACTCCACTCGACGTTATACCTTCCTTCCACCAAGCATTACGCAACGCCATGCGAGAAATTGACGATGCTGCCTACAAGGCTGCAGCAGAGGGTGTTAATTTGGCGCCAGCAGTGGAAAGGCTCGGCTTCTTCAGCGAGATATTGATGTGGCACGCAGCTGGCGAGGACGAGTTGGTGTTTCCAGCCATGGAAAGAGTCGCACCCCTGGTGGCGCAAGGTTACCTCCACGATCACCACGAGTTCGATACAATGACCGAGGGCCTAGCTAAGATTAATGCCTCATCAGACGCTCTTGTCGCTGCAAGGGAGACAGCGGCGATGACGGCAGTCCTACGTATTCACGACGAGCTACTGTATCCAATTCTGCGGGAGCGTACGTCCCTGGAAGAGCAAACCGCAATAGTGGGCGGCATGGCAGCACATGTGCCCCCCGACCGTAATCCCGAGTTCATACGCTGGTTCTTTCCTCTGTTGGGACACGATGACCGGGAGATGTGGACCAGGGTCGTAAAGGGATTAATGCCCGAGCAGGTGTTCGCAGCCGTAAAAACTCTCATACGCGACACCATCACCAGTGATTGGGCAGAATTAACGCGGAGAATCCCGGAGCTAAGGGCCTAGCATCTGTCTCGGGCATACCGGTCTCGCCTAAGAGGCTTCCTGATGTGATCCAGAGCCCTGTCGCTGATTGGACCCTCAACGATATTGGCGTCATTCGCCGCTATTCTTAAGGTCAAACTGGCGATACGGCGACAGGCTCTCAGCCTATATTGTCGTTGACGCAATAGTTTGCTACCCGGCCAGACCGGGGAAAATCACATCCCGGAAGGCTTCTACCTCCGGTTGGGGCATGTCGTAGCCTCCCTCACGGGTATGGGTCGGGAAAATGAACACGTGGTCTACGCCCGATTCCTTAGACGCTCTTTTTAGCTGATCGAGACACTGTTGAGGCGTGCCGAAGAGGCCAAAAGCGTCGCAGATGCGCTCCGCCATTTCATCGGAGATTTGGTCCGGCATTACATCGTCGGGCAGGTCAATCCCTGCCTCCCTGAGCCAGAACAGGTTTGACTTGCTGGGATAGGTGAGATAGGACTGTCCCGGTTGGAACAGCTGTTGGGGCCAACGCCGGGCTTCCTCGCCGTCTTCCCCCACCGTCATGGGAATAATAAAAACCGTGCGGAAGTCCTTCAGATCCCGGCCGGCCCTTTCGGCCCCGATTTCTAGCCTTCTCCTGGCCGCCGCAATAGCCTGAGGATGCAACCCCACCAGCATCAATGCGCCATCGGCCACCTCCCCGGCCAACTCCACCATGCGAGGACCGGCGGCGGTCATATAGACCGGCGTAGGTTGGTCGCTAACGTTACCCAAGCGAGTCTCGACACCGTTAAAAGTCAGCCTTTCGCCCCGCAGCAACCGGCGAATAGTCAAAATCGCTTGTCTCATAGTCTCCAAAGAAGCCCGCGGGCACCCGATTGTTCCCACTGACAGGAACCCGGGCCCAACAGTCAACCGAATTCGCCCCGGTGCGATCTCTTCCAGGGAATGAGCCAGCGAAGCTAGGACCATTGGGTGCCTGGTCACAGGGTTAGAAGTAGCCGGGAACAGGTTGAGAGTGGAAGTGCGCTCCGCCGCCAAAGCTAGGGTTAGGTAAACGTCCCGCCCACTGTGCTGGTGGTCGTAGATGCCCACGCCGGAAAAACCTGCGGTTTCGCAACCCGCTATGAACTGGGCGGTCTCAACCACTGGCAACCCCACAGGCACTCTAATGTCCACTTGCATATTCATCAGCCGATTCATTGGATCACCTGCTCTCTAGTAAGGTCTTCAAAAGCATACCTTAACACCAACTCGATCACCCCAAGCTCAAAGAGGGCTCAAGAGCTCTGCGATTTCTACCCACTCCGGCCCGGTCATGCGTCCTTGCCACGCAAAGGCTATTGGGTCAATCAACGTAGGCCAGTCACAACTGAGGTGCCTTCCGATTGCCGATTGACGCTCCAGCGCTCTGGTAGTAATCTACTGTTTTCTCGGGGGCGTCGGGTGTAGAGCCGCCCATTCCCAACTCACCGGGCAATACGTAGCACAACCGAGCGCTCCATAGTACAACCAGGCATTTCACTGGACCAAGTAAGAAATTACAGGGAGGAACAACAATCATGGCATATGAAGGCATGCTGGCTGAGACGGTCTTGATCAACGGACACAACGGCGACCAAATCGACGCCTACCTTGCTCGTCCCCTAGGCGCCGGACCTTTTCCCACCGTGGTGCTGATACACCACATGCCCGGCTGGGACGAAGCATCCAAAGAAATGGCGCGCAAGCTGGCCTACAACGGCTATGCGACAATTTCCCCTAATCTGCACTTCCGGGAAGGGCAAGCCACACCCCAAGAAAACAGCAACAGCGTCCGAGAGGCCGGTGGAATGCCCGACGCTCGGACCATGGGCGACGTGCAAGCATCCGTCAATTATTTGCGTTCTTTGTCCTATAGCAACGGCAAGGTGGGGATCATCGGCTTCTGCTCCGGTGGTCGTCAGGTTTACCTGGCTGCCTGCACTCTCACCGGCATTGATGCGGCGGTGGATTGCTGGGGCGGCGGCGTGACTCAGGGCGCTGACAGTCTCACCGAGCGGATGCCCGCATGGCCCGTCAGCTTCACTTCCAGCCTCAGTTGCCCGTTATTGGGCTTGTTTGGCGATGAAGACCCCAGACCCTCGCCGGCGGACGTGGCGGAAACCGAAGAGGAGTTGAAGAAGCACGGCAAGGATTACGAGTTTCACATGTATCCCAACGCCGGTCACGGCTTCTTCGCAGTGGACCGTCCCAGCTACCGTCAAGAGGCTGCCGTGGACGCTTGGCAGAAGGTCTTCGCCTTCTATGGCAAGCACCTTAAAGCGGGCAGCACCGCCGGACGAGAAGCGGTACCCGCTGGCGACAGCTAAGCCACTACAACCAATAGTTTCCGGGAAGAAAGTTCTCGGGACGAAAGGCCCCACTGACAAAGTTGCGGCAACAAAAGTCCCTCTTTCTAAAAGGGGGACTTAGGGGGATTTCTCGTAAGCTAAGCCGGGATTGACGGGGCACGGAAAAGCTCCGCGGTCTCGGCTTATTTACTGGTCAAGTTACTCTTGGTCGCTGGCTGGGCTATTCCCGCTTGAAAGAAAGCCCGGCCACGAATTGCACCTTCGGCAACTTCTTCAGTTCCTCCGGAGCAACCAATATTTTCGACGACCTGCTGCCGGAACCCAATATCAGACGTTCCAACGAAAGCACCTTCTCGTCGGCGTACACTTGCAGGTCCTGGGGCAACGCAAAAGGAGTCACCCCGCCAACGGTCATACCGGTTAGGGTCTCGGTCTCCTCCGCAGAAGCAAATGACAGCCGGGACACACCCATCAGCGATCGAACGCTCTTGTTCACGTCTAAGCGGTCGGAACCAAGGACTATACACGCCGAGTAATGTTTCTCTCCCCGCTTCGATGCCACCACTATGGTGTTGCCACAAACGTCCAAGTCATAGCCGTACTCCCGGCAGAACTCGGCGGTGTCCGCAAAGTCGGGGTTAATCTGCACAAGCTCGAAGGAGATGCCCAATTCTTCGAGGTTGGTTACTACTGCTTTTTCTATGTCGCTTTGCTGCGTCATGCCTGCTCCCGTCCCATAATCGCGCCTCGCCCACGGTCTATGATGTCGGCTCCATGCCGAACAGCGACCATCCCGGTCGACCGATGTTAATGTCTCCGGTTTCCAGGGTGAAGCCGGAACCGGCAGGCAATTCCAAAGCCCTCTTTATCGACCACTTGGAAAACCCTTGCACCCCTTCCATCTCCTCGATTTCCGCCAGATCGAAGTATCCGGCCCCGATACTCTCCACGCCATCAAACCTGGGCTCCCCTGATATCAGATCAAGGCGAAACACTACGTAAACATTGGCGGTGGGGGTGCCCACGGTGTGGCGCACACCAATAACATCGGTGACTTTGGCCACAATCCCAGATTCTTCCAGGACTTCCCTTTCCACCGCTGGCACTATCTCTTCGTCGCTCTCGACGTAACCGCCGGGAATCTGCCAGGCACCCCGATTTGGATTGATGCCGCGCTGGACCAGCAACGCTTTGTTGTTGAGGATCACAACGCCACCGCAACCGATCGAGTGTTGGCCGAAGTGGACGAACCCGCAACCCTCTTTGGGGCACGCAGGTCTGTCTCGGCCCCCGTCCAAGCGCCAGATAAGCTCGCTACCGCACCTGGGACAGTAGTTCATTGCGCACGACCTTTAATTTTTAAGAGTTTGGTCAACGCTGAGATTATACCAAGTACCGTTGGAGGAAAACTGGGCGAAAATCCCCTGTATCCCCCTTTTGCGAAAGGGGGGAGCTGCCCACCTTCATGGCCAAGGCCCAAAGCATCTCTCGGCTGACGAACAAACCCTCTCCCAAGGATCAAACCCTCCCCCTTTGTAAAGGGGGATCGAGGGGGATTTAGACTCCAAGCATTACGACGACATCTGAAAGAGATACACATGGAGCTAGTTAATGCCCCACGGGTTGCCCCTCAATTAAAACACTTAACCGCTTTGTATTGGTGTTCTTTGGCGTTAAAATAGGGCAACGTTACTTGAACAGCCATCTGTTACTCCAATCACCGGTGGCTACGGACCAACCAACTGACCAACCAACGGAGATCGTCCATGGGAGAGTTGATGCGCCGGTACTGGATTCCAATCCGGCCTCTGGCCCAGCTTATTGACGAAGACGTCATGGCCGTCCGTATTCTGGGCGAAGACTTGGTGCTTTTCAGGTCGCGAAATGGTGATTTGGGACTGCTGGACGAGTTCTGTGCCCACCGTAGGGCCCAACTTAAATACGGCTACCCCGACGAATGCGGCCTGCGGTGCTGCTACCACGGTTGGATGTTTGACGCCGAAGGCCAGTGCATCGACACGCCTATGGAAGCCCAGGGCAGCACGTTCAAGGACAGGATCAGCGTCAAAGCCTACCCGGTGCGAGAAATAGGAGGCCTTATCTGGGTCTACATGGGCCCCAAGCCGGCACCCCTTCTGCCGCCCTGGGACTTTTTTGTGATGGCCAACTCTATACGGCAAATTGGCGTCGCCGAACTGCCCTGCAATTGGCTCCAGTGCCACGAGAACACCGGCGACCCGACCCATAGCGCCTACCTGCACGGTCACTACTTTAAGTACATCTTGGAGAAAAATGGCAAGTTCGATGAGCGGGCAGCCGACGGTCAGGCGCACACATTGTATGGCCGCATCAAACTGGAAAAGGGCATCGAGTCTTTGTGGGTCAATCCCACCAGCCACGGAATGGAGAAAGGCGTCAATTACTCCCAGGCTCTGGGAGCAGAACGAGACTATAGGTCCCGGCATTCCACGGTGATATTCCCCTTTTTCACCCAGACCGGAGGACCGGGGCAGGTGCGTCAAGAGTTTCAGATCAGGGTGCCCATCGACGACACCAACACCTACCACATAAACTACGGTTGCTACATCGCGCCGGACCAAGTCGCAGCACCCCAGCAAGACGTTATTCCTTGGTATGAGGTGCCGCTTTTCGACGAAAAAGGCAAGCCATTGCTGGACTTTGTGCTTGCTCAGGACGCCCACGCTTGGATTTCCCAAGGCCCCGTTACCGACCGAACCAGGGAGCACTTGGGCCGGACCGACGTGCCCATTATTTTTATGCGGCAGCAGTTTGAGGAGCAGATGCGCTTGGTGGAGGACGGCGGCGAGCCGATGAACGTGTTTCGGGACGACAAGGCCATGCCGAACCTGATTCATGGCGGGAAGTGGGACGAGAAAGATTCCTCGGTCACCGGGGTCACGAGTGGTTTGTCTTCCTTCAGGTCGGCCTACCACAAAGGATACGCCGTCGACGACGCCGACAGGTACGGCCCCATGATGCCGCAAATCGCGGAGATGATGCGCCAAGCAGAAGAATTAGCCAGCGCCGAGGCGGATTAGAAGACTTGGCCGCGACCACGGGATGAGGGGATTATCCCTGAGCGTCTCCGATAACACCCCCTCGCTTTCGGTTCCGTGGCGGATTGGGCCCGTGGGCATCAGGTCATGGCACTTTGGCTAACTCCATGTTTCAATTCCCTTCTCCTCTGGCCCACAAGATATACGTGCCAGGGAGAAAGCTCTGGTCATTCCCCACATAATCTGGACCCCGCCGGAGAAGGGTTCGCCACCCTCGTGCAACAGCCATTCGCTACCCTGGACGTCGGCCCGGTCCAAACCTGCGTAGAAGTTCAGCTATCAAGAGGTATTTGTGTATATTCATCGAGCCCACCTTGGTGTTGAGATTAAGTTCAGTTTCCCAATGTCAGTAAATGTCACTAAATTCTCAAACCGAAGTTGCCGGCTACCTACAAAACAACCTCCAGAATGCGTAACAACGCTAAATTCCATATCGAGGGATTTCATTATCGTGGGGTTACATCATCGTGGGGTTTCAGAGCGGGTGCCAGTGCCGAATGGCATCGGAGGCTACCACCAATAGCCCCGAAAGTTAAAATCCGGGGCCGGCTGCAATGTTGGGATCAGGGAAAAAAGAAAACGGTCGTGAGTCGAATTGACCAACGCCACAACCGTTAATTTTGTCATGCTAAGTTGCCAAAGGATTGATCGCCAGACCTTGTTCCCGTTGGGACAACATTTCAGCCGATATAGTCGGATTTGCCCCCCTTTCGATCAGCCTAACAACCCAGAAGTGTAACCATAGGGGGCAAGTAGAGCGGTCAGGCCAACACCTCTCGTATCGCTTGAATAACATTGTTTTTATCCGGAATACAGAATTGCTCCATGATGGGACTGTAGGGTATGGGAACGTCCGGTGCGCAAACCCTTCTCGGAGGCGATTTTAGGGCTTGGAAAGTAGTGGGGTCTTCAGTGATCATCGCCGAAACCTCGGCGGCGGCGCTGCAGGTTATGCACGCTTCGTCCACGATTACTACCCGGCCGGTCTTCTGGACCGAAGACCTGATGGCGCCCTTGTCCATGGGCACCAGAGTCCTAGGGTCCACTACCTCAACGGAGATACCCTGGGAACTCAACTCATCGGCGGCGGCCAGGGCTTGCTGGACCATCTTGGATATGGCCACCACAGTTACGTCGGTGCCTTGGCGTTTCACGTCGGCAACGCCGATGGGTATGGTGTAATCGCCTTCAGGAACCTCGCTGGTTTCCTGGCTGGCCGCCAGAATCTGGTCCTCAAAAATCACTACGGGATTGTTGTCCCGAATGGCGCTTATCATCAAGCCCTTGGCGTCGTAGGGCGTAGAAGGCATGATCAACTTCAGGCCAGCCAGGTTCATGAACATGGGGTGAGGGCTCTGGGAATGCTGGGCAGCGGCGGACCGGCCACCACCGGTTGAAGCGCGAAAGACGATAGGAAAGGCTGATTGTCCGCCAAACATGTAATGGATTTTGGCCATCTGGTTTACGATTTGGTCCATGGCGGTGAAAGCAAAGGTCATCATTCCGGGGCTAACTATGGGGCGAAATCCGCTACCGGCAGCGCCTATGCTGGCGCCGACGTATGCGTCTTCCGAGATTGGACAAACGCGCACACGGCTCTCGCCGAACTCGGGGATCAAGCCAGCCAAAGGCCCCAGGCCACCGCAGATGTGAAACACCTTCTCATCCCGGCGCATTTCTTGGGTAAAAGCTTGCATCACCGCTTGGCTATAGGTTATCTCTGGCATGTTTTTCGTCCTGTTGATTTTTACTTACCGATTATTGCCGGAAACAAGTACCGTCTCTAATTTATAGAACCTAGGGCGCGAACACATCGGCCAAGGCGTCCTCGGGTTTGGGAAAGGGGCTACTTTGGGCAAACTCGATGGCCTCGGTCACAGAGTCTTCGACCTCTTGGTGTATTTGCTGCAACAACGACGGCGACATTAATCCTTGCTCGGTTAGTCTACGAGCAAACTCGGCTATGGGGTCATGCTGAGGACCCGAATCCCTGGCTTCTTGAGGCCGCGGGTCTTCAGGGTTCCCCCGCTGCTCAGCATGGCTGCGCCAACGGTGGGTTTTGAATTCCAGTAAAGTGGGGCCTTCACCGGCCCTAGCCCGGCGAACGGCCTCGCGGGTCGCTTCATAAACCCCTAGCACCTCCACGCCGTCGACGACCACTCCGGGGATATTGTAACTAGTGCCCCGGACCGCCACGTCGTCCACAGACAAGCCATAGGAAGCCGGAACGGAAACAGCCCATCCATTGTTTTCACATACGAATATTATCGGCAGCTTCCATACCGAGGCCAGGTTCAGCGAGCTATGGAAGGTTCCCTCGTTGGAGGCCCCGTCGCCGAAAAAGCATACGGCCACACCAGCGTTGCCATCCATCTGCGCCGCCAGAGCGGCTCCGGTGGCGATGGGCAGGCCCGCTCCCACAATTCCGTTGGCGCCCAACATGCCGACGCCAAAGTCGGCAATGTGCATAGAGCCGCCCTTGCCTTTGCAGTATCCCGTGGTGCGCCCGAAAAGCTCGGCCATCATCAACTTAACGTCCGCCCCCTTGGCGATGGTGTGCCCATGACCCCTGTGGGTGCTGGTAATGCGGTCGTCAACCCGCAAGTTGGTGCAGACGCCCACCGCCACCGCCTCTTCGCCAATGTAGGCGTGGACTACCCCTGGAATGTTGCCAGCGTGGAATTCTTCCACGGCTCGGCGGTCAAAGGTGCGGATGGTGACCATCCGCCGATACATGTCTAAAAGCATCTCCGGTTCCATTGTCATAGCCTTCTCCCGTTCTTCCCCAAGTTTAGAAAGCAGCCACATTTAACCGTAGAAAATACCTGGTTCTTCGGTTGCCGCCAATTGTACTCCTGAACCTACCGAGGGGCTAGGTGAACGGGCGCATAGGGTCCACGGTGTAGGCGAAACTAGGTGTGACGCTGGGGATAACTAAGGGGAGCCAAGGACCTTTGATTTCACGTCAGAGGTAGCAGAAGCCGCGGAGAAATGTAAGAGCGACCATTTTCAGCTCTGCGTTCTCTGCGCGCTCTGCGGTGAATTCGGTTGGGCGCTCTCAGGGCGGTTAGGGATAAAAGAGGCGTTGGGCGGCGGCTTTTAGCTCGGCCCGGTGCGCGGGATCAGCGATGGCAATAAGTTCATCGGCCCGCTCCCGTATGGACTTGCCCATGAGACGGGCCACACCGTGTTCCGTGACCACGATGTCGGCCAAGAGGCGGGGTACGCTGACCACCGTTCCTTCAGGGAGCATGGGCACGATGCGGGTGGCCGTTTGTTGCTGGTCGTGGTCGAGAGCCGGGTTGCTTCCCGGGTCAGATTCAGCCCGGCTTGAGTCGTCAGGAATCGGGTTGGTGGAGGGCAACACGGTAATCGAGCGCCCTCCCTTGGACCACAACGTCCCGATGACCACCTCCAACAGCCCGCCGGTGCCGCTGATCATGGTAGGACCCAGGGACTCGGAAGCGATCTGTCCGGTCAGGTCCACCATCAGGGCTGCGTTTATCGCTACCATATTGTCATTGCCGGCTACGTTGCGCGGGTCCAACACGTAGGAGCAACTCTGAAGTTCAATCGCCGGGTTTCCCTGAAGGAAAGACCAGTCTTCTTCGTCGCCAACAATGCCGCATGACACGGCCTTTCCTTGGTCCACCGTCTTCCGTGCGCCGGTCATCACACCATCCCGCACCAGACGCACTATCGGAGACGGCGTTATTTCAGCGTGCCAACCTAAGTCATGCTTATCATCGAAAGGCTTGCAGTAGGCCACCCCGAAACTGGTAGAGCCGCCGCCAATCTGCAGCGTATCGCCGTCTCGCACCAACTCTCCGACGTATTTGGCTATGGCCTGAACCGCAGGACCCGGCCGCAAATGCCGGGCCGCCAGAGACGGGCTGTCGAACTCCACAAAGTGGGTAAAAGCGTCCACGGGCAGTTCGGTATCGCCCTCGCACCTTGGAATTCGATTGCTGACCTCGGCAAGGGCACATCGGGCGCGGGCAATGTACTCTTTCTGGTTCCACAGGTGGGGGCCCAGGTTGACCATCCCGTTTTCGTCGGGCGGCGTCACTTGCACCATCACGACATCGGGGTCCCGTCCTTCCGATGGAGAACGGCCTGATTCCCCTCCCTTGAACCGCAGGGAAAATGGCGCAGGAAGAAAGTCGTGGTGACGCGCTTTCAGGGCTTCCGAAGCCAATGGGGATGCCCAATGCTCGTGAATTATGTTAAATGACCCAGCCATCCCGGGCTGCAACCAGATATAAGGCCAACCGGTGGCTGTATGGGCCAACTCGACACCGTCTAATTCGTCCATCCGCCCGACCAGAGTGTCCCCCAGAGCCTGCGGATTGCAGCCGATGGGAATAACTACCCGGTCACCGGAGCGAATTGCTTTCAGGGCATCTTCAGCCGAGGTAACCCGACTTTTATATTCTTCTTTCCATGTCATGTGACTGACCCATGCGGTCCTTATTGAGGCTCACTGCGTTGACACTTAATCCGACGCAACGGGGTAAAGCAAGCGACGAGAAAATCCCCCTGTATCCCCCTTTGCAAAGGGGGATACAGGGGGATTTCGTTCATCACCGATGACCCAGATTGGTTCTGAAACCGGAGCGTCGATCCAATGAAATGTTTAAGAAGAACCGCCGGAATGCCGCTCGCTTCTGTTAGCGTAAACAAAATCGGCGATGTCCGGTATTCGCGAGCCGGGACCGAAGACCCCGGTTACGCCCATCTTCTTCAAAACAGGCACAGCTTCCCGGCGGATTATCCCGCCCACGACAATGGGCACTTGGGACATTCCCCGTTCCTCCATCGCAGCAATCAGCGATGAAATAAGGGTAACGGCGTCCCGGTCCGAAATGCGGTAGCCGATGAAATCGATGTCTTCTTGTAGAGCGGCGTCAGCCACTCCAGCCGGTTCCGAGTGACCCAGGGTTATTACTTCCATACCAGCGTCCCGCAAACCTTGGGCCACCACGTAATACCCGGCGGTGTGGCCCGATGTATCGCAGGCAAGCAGAAAGCGTAACCTTTGTGAATCCAAGTTTTGTTGTCCCATATACTACTGTTGTCCCTTAGCTCGAACCGTAAAGTCGTAGGATAAATCCGCCCCTTCTTCGCAGCTCAACCGGGTCTCCGGTTTGGGCCAAGGTTTGAACGATCTCTCCTACGCTCATGTATGCTTTGGCCGCCTGGAGCGTTGGTTCTAAGATGTTTTCACGAGCCAGGTAGGCAGCGACCAAGCGGTCTTTTGCCGCCTCGACTGCGGACCCGTCCCGCTCTTTCTTCACCCGCTCCAACCGCTCAATTTGTTTGGTCCGCCAGGCGGGATCAACTTTCAGAACCTCTTCATGGATCATCGGCAGACCCACATTGTCGTCTAGCTGGCCATCTTCCTGATCGGCTGCTTGACCATCGGCCTGATCCTCCGAACGAAAGCGGTTCACGCCCACCACCACCTGCTGGCCGGAATCTATGGCCTTCTGGCGACGGTAGGCAGCCTCATGGGATTCCCGGGAAATGTACTCGAAAGCCTCGGATCCCTCTTTGGTTTCCAGTTCCGCTAGAATTTCGTTGGCTTTTTCCTCAAGTTGGTTGGTCAAGAACTCGATGCTATAGGCACCGCCTAGGGGGTCTACCACGGAGGTGACGCCGGATTCAAAGGCGATTATTTGCTGGGTTCTAAGCGAAAGGGTCTGGCTAAAGGCGGTCGGCGTTGCCATCGCTTCGTCGAAGGCGTTGACCGACATAGACTGGGCGCCGCCCATCACTGCGGCCAGGGCATGGATGGTGGCGCGAACCACGTTGGTCAAAGGTTGTTGGGCGGTCAAGCTGACGCCGGAGGTCTGCACGTGAAACCTCAACTGCCAAGAGCGGGGTTCTTTTGCCCCGTACCGTTCCCGGAGCAACCGCGCCCACATCCGCCGCATAGCCCGGAACTTGGCCACTTCTTCTAAGAACTGGTTCTCCGAATTTAGGAAGAAGGAAATTCTGGGGGCGAAGGAGTCAATATGCTCACCTCTAGCGAGCAGGGCGTTAATCGTATAGACCCCTTGGAACACGCCAAAAGCCATCTCTTGGGCCGCCGAGATGCCGGCCTCCCTGGTGTTGCGCACGGAGACGCTGGTGTGATTCCAGCGGGGAAGATTACGAGCGCAGTACTGGACGATATCCACGTAGTGGTTGCCCCGAAGCTCCGGGCCATCGCCCCAAGGAAGCACGTAGTTCTGAATTGTCCCCCGGAGTTGGGATAACTCAATGCCCCGCTTTTGCGCCACGGCGATTATCATGCAGAATGCCGGGATGGAGTTGCCCGTTTGGTTGATGCTAATCCGCTCTATGTCCACGCCTTCCAGCGCTGTTTCCATGTCCGCTAGGGTGTCGATCCAAACACCTCCGGCGCCAACCAACCCTTCGGCCCTGGGATCAGAGGAGTCGAAAGGAGCGTAGCCCATTCCGGTCAGGCTGATACCCGTTTGCCCCTGCTTAATCAAATACTTGAGACGCTGGTTGGTTTCTTCAGCCGTTCCCACTCCCATGACTTGGCGGACAGTCCAAGCTCTGGTGCGGTAGCCCAATGGAGCCACTCCCCGTGTATAGGGATATTCGCCGGGGAAGCCCAGGTCTCTGAGGTAATCAAACCCCTCCAAATCTGCCGGCGTGTAAGCCGACTTTAATGGTATTTCCGATGTTGTGGTCGGTGTCTCCGTGGAGCTTCCGTACCTGGCCAAAACGTCCGCTACCTTTTTTTCGTACTCAAGGCGGGCATCATCCAAAGCCTTAAGAGCATCTTTATTCAGCATAGGTCTTTAACACTCAACATGAGCTTGTTTAGGGCCCCGCAGTTCTTTAATTAAGAATAATTCGGTCGATTCATGAATCAGGCGTAACACAATATAGCACATGCCTGAAGCGCCGTTTAGTGGCTCCACAGGTGCCGGGGGAGTTTAAACTGGGTTAATCGCAGCCCAGTATAGCTGCGTCGGCACCGTCGGGTTGGTCTCAATGTGATCCCGGTGCCTCTGAGTTCTGACGAGTCCAAACGATTACCCTCTTCCTTGGGTTCCCCTACAGCCTCTCCCACAGGGTTGCAAGGCCTGCCCGGTGGAACTATGCTACCCCTGAATTCAGGGTGATCGGCGGTTGAAGCTAACATTACAGTAGTAAACGAAACCGCAATCCAAAGGGAGGAGTGACTGTATTGACTGCATCCACTGATACTACATCCACTGGGGCTGAGAGTACGGGGAGTCTGGCAAAGCTGCGGTTCGGCATATTTGATTGGGTCGAATGGCGAGACGGCCAGGCGAGCGAGATTTTCGAGGACAGGCTCCAGATGCTGGAGTACGCTGATCAGCACGGTTTTTATTCATACCAAGTAGCCGAGCACCACCTCACGCCCTTGAGCGTTGCGCCCTCGCCCGGCATTTTCCTGTCTGCGGCTTGCCAGCGCACCAAAAGCATCCGCCTGGGGCCGCTGGTATACCTGCTTCCCTTCTATCATCCGCTACGCTTACTACACGAAATCTGCATGCTCGACCAGTTAAGCAATGGCCGGCTGGACTTGGGTGTTGGCCGTGGCATATCGCCCATAGAAGCTGCGCACTTTGAGATCGATCCAGAGCAGCTTCAGGACATGTTCCATGAGGCTCTCAGCGTATTGTTATTAGGTCTCACTCAGGATGTCTTGAATTACGAAGGGAAATTCTATAATTATAAAGATATTCGCATCTGGATCAAACCCTATCAGCAACCCTACCCGGCACTTTGGTATGCCAGCAACAATATTGAAACCGTGCCTTGGATGGCCCAAAACGGCTTTAATACCAGCCATATATTCACTCCGTCTTCGGCCGTTAAATCCCACTACGACCTGTACAAGCAGGTGTGGGAGGAGCACCGAAGAGACGACAACCGCATGAACGCTGGGGTTAACGAACCAATATTGGGCCTCACTCGTCACGTTTACATCGCGCCTACCGACGAACAAGCCGTCAGAGAGTGTCGGGCGGCCTTCAACGCCTGGTTTTACAACATCAACTACCTCTGGGACCAGGCAGGCTTAGATGCACTGGACTTCGTCCGGGACTTCGACGCTTTGCTGGCCCAAGGCATAATTATCACCGGCTCTCCACAGAGCGTGCGGGAGCAGGTGCAGCAGGCGGTGGATGAATCCGGCGTTAATTACTTCAGTTCTATTTTTGCCTGGGGAAACCTTACTCATCAGCAGGTCATGGGGTCCATGGAATCCTTCGTCAAAGAGGTTATGCCCAACGTGTCATGAAGGCGTCGAACCAAGGATACCGGTAGGGATGGAAACAAAGAGACTGGCTTCGGCCCGGATAGCAACCTCAACAGTCTCTGACCCAATATTACTGGACCCAATAATTAGGGAAATAGCCTTGCGTAAACGGAGAACCGGCCCTATTGGCGTTCCCGGTCCCGATATAGACTCGTGCAGGAGGGTTAATGCCTGGCCAAGAACCAAGTAAGTTGGCGAGTAAGTTGGATGAAAACTTATCCAAGAAATTAGCCGATGAGCCCGCCATACAACGGACTGTAGAATCGCTGGCGGCCAGGAACATGGAAGCTATCGTGGTTGAAAGTCGAGACAGAGCTCTGGAAGCCTTGATAAAACTCGTGCCCCCAGGGTCTGAGGTGTATTACGCAATAGCCATGACCGCAGCCCCCAATTGTCTCTCGGTATAGCCTACCGATTGGACTACAACAACCCCATTGGCAGCATCTTGGTGAAAGACAAGTGACACCGGCATATTGCCGGGCCGTGAAGCGCATCCATAGAGTGTAACTACCAAGTGGGACTAACTCCTTGGTGGCCGAGCCGCTGGTGGACAAACCTTCGAGCGGCTCTTTTTTTGAGCCGGACATGTGCTTAGGTCAGCATCTGTCAGGGTGTCGAACACGCCTTAACGGGAACGATGTTGTCCGCTACAATAGACTCATGTTGAAAGGCGAAAACTACTCTCCTAGCAATCCGCTAAGCCCTGCCGGGGGGTCACCTTTACAGCTTGCATGTTAAAATGAAAGAGCCAAGACCCTCTGGGGTATTGGTTACGACAACCCCTTAGCTTTCACGAGCTAAGGGGCTTTTTGTGTAACGCCTACGCTTCGGTACTCTCTGCCGCTTCAACAACCCTTCCAGCACGAGGATGACCGCTCTTACATTGGCGGGATAGCGGTCACCAGAATGCCACCGAACCACCGTGTTGGCAGCAACGCCCAACTCATCCCCAACCGCTGCCAAGGTCCAGCCTTTCACCTTCAACTCGCCCAACAACTCTTGAACATCATTCATGGAACGTATTATACCACCGTTGGTATCTCTTGTGGATTCCGATTTATATGTGTTTACAAGCAATACCAACGGTAGTATAATATGTATTGTCGTAACCAAATCATATATGGAGGGATCATGGCAACTTCCACACCAATGAGTCCAGAGGAATTACAGGCCAAAGCCAAGCTGCCAGCCCTGTCCGAAGGCATTCGAGTCTGGGCACTAGACTTCGGCGAAGCACCCAGTTTCGTATCCCGATATGCCGTCCCCAGCAGTCAACCCGCATTAGCTTACGAAGTCATCGCCCAAGATGGCGGCGTGTCTTGCAATTGCCCCAGCGGTCACCATAGGGGAATGTGTAAGCACATAGGCGCAGTGCTGTTGTTGGTCGAGGCCGAAAGCGAGTATTCCGAAGCATCTGGAGTGATCCGCACAATCTCCCGTCATTTGGAACAGGAAATAGCCGACATAGGCTAACCGGGCCAGGTTCATTCCCGGACCTACCTATTCCAAATCAATTTATGGGAGATGATTTAATGTCTAACTATGTCTATGACACTGTTACTAATAAGATTCTTGTAGCCTTGGAATCTGGAACCGTCCCTTGGCACAAACCGTGGAGTGCTGGAATCCCCAGGAATGCCACCACCAATCGACCATACCACGGGATAAACACGATCTTGCTAGGTATGTCTCAATACCCAGATCAACGTTGGTTGACGTTCAAGCAAGCCGGTCAACTTGGTGGACATGTTCGCAAAGGTGAACACGGTAGCTTGATTACATTCTGGAAACCATTAAAGGTTGAAGACCAAGACGGCGAACCGAAGACTATACCGCTCTTGAAGGTCTACAACGTATTTAACGTCGACCAATGCGAAGCGCTTAACCTGGAACCCTTAGCAGATACCAACAAGGTTGAACCCATCGCAGCCGCTACGGCCATTGTGGACGCGATGCCCAATCCACCTAGCATAGACCACGATGGCGGAGATACGGCATATTATCGGCCTAGTAACGACAGTGTTCACCTTCCAGCAATGGAAACCTTCCACAGCGCCGGTGAGTACTACTCGACCACCTTCCACGAACTAGCCCATTCCACCGGCCACGAGTCCCGGCTTAACCGCCACGGGTTGGAAACAGGCATTGCGCCCTTTGGTAGCGCCGTCTACAGCAAAGAGGAACTAGCCGCCGAGTTCGGCGCAAGTTTCCTCTGCACGCTGTCCGGGATAGACAACACCTTGGACAATAGCGCCGCCTACATCAACGGATGGAGCAAAGCGCTACGGGCAGATAACCGGCTAGTGATCGCAGCGGCTAGCCAAGGCCAAAAAGCGGCTGACTACATCATCGGGGAATAAAAGTTATGGGGCCGGTCCAACGGCTGGCCCCTATCAACATATCGAGGGAGAATCCATGAAAGTCACCACAGTAACCGCAGCAATCAAGTATTCCTTGGATACAGGTAACGGCTGGAAAGCCATTGAACTAGGCGCAGAGGGAACCATCGGCATTAATGATAACTGGCAGCAAGCCCAGCACCAGCTTTACGGGGAACTGAGCCAACAACTGAAGGCTCTATGGTGCGGGAAAGGCACTGAGAGCACCACACAGCCTACAGCCGAGGCCGAGCCGCCAGAGCCCTACTGTCAAGAGCACGGCGTTGTGTTAAAGCAATACAGTAAGGGAGATTCATTCTGGTACGCGCACAAGGCAGGTGGTGCCTGGTGCAACGAAGGAAAGTAGCATCCAGCATCAACAGGCCCCCGGTTGCTACATCGGGGGCCTGAATCGGATACAAAGTGAAATATGGCTACGTTGGGTAACTTTAGGCTGAAGCCTCGACACTCAATTCATAATGTTCCTGGGTCACAGGTCCGACCAAAACACTGCCAAGCTTGGCAAGATTCTCTTGGCGCTGCCCTCCAGTTCCAAATGCCATCATATCCGCTTCCGTATCCCAGACAGAAATTCCGAGGATTTTGCCGCTGGCCTCGTCGGTCATTGCATAGAAACCTTGAAATCCCTTCTGGGCTTTGATAACTGGAAGTATTACGTTATTGGTGATGTCAATCGCCTCTTGCATCTTGCCGGGTTGAACTTGGCCACTGGTCGCTCTGACGTGCATTAAGTCTCTCCTAGTATTTTGGATTCTTCATACTAGCTTAGCAGCGATTGCGGGTCAAAGTACTGGTAAGAATAATAGTTAGCATCCGCTCCTAATCAGGTATAATTTGGTCACTCTCAGGTATAATTTGGTCACTCGATTGGAAGTGAAATTATGTCCATCGAAGAAACCGGCGCAGTTAGAGCGGCATTATATGCGCGTGTCTCAACCGACGATCAACGGGGGCGCCAAACCATCGACAACCAAGTTGATGCACTGCGAGGCTTTGCGCCGCACTCCGGGCTAAACATCATTGACGAATACCTGGACGACGGCATATCCGGCACCATCCGATTAGAAAAGCGTCCAGAGGGGGCCAGGCTGGTAGAAGATGCCAAAGCCCATAAGTTCGACGTTGTAATCTTCTACAAGCTAGACCGGCTATCACGAAGCCTTCGCAACTTCTTGGACATAGTTGATTTCGCCGAAGAAACTGGAATTGGCCTGCGGTCCATGACAGAGCCGTTCGATACCACCAATCCGATGGGTAGGTTCGCGGTACAAATGATGGCAGCGGTTGCCGAGATGGAGCGGGGCACCATCATCGAGCGCACCAAGATGGGCCGGGCCCGAGCGGTCGGTACCGCCATTGGTCGATGCTGATTTATGGGAAAAGGCGCAGCGGCAATTGACCTCTAATAGGAGTCTATCGAAGCGTTCACAGGATCATAACTACCTACTCAGAGGCTTGATGAAATGCCACTGCGGAAGGCTGTTCACTGGGGCGGGTTCACCCCACCAAAAAGGCTATTACTACAGGTGTCGTTCACAAGTGGGAACGAGGCAAGGGGAGAGGTGTAACGCCACGAAGATTCGCGCTGACTACATCGAAGGGAAGATTTGGGAGGACATTAAGGGTTTTGTGTCAAATCCAGGCGAGGTAATTAAGAAGCTCCAAGCCCGAGTAGAAGTTGAACTAAGCTCCGTACCATCATCTGAAACTAGGAAGCAAGAATTGATCAAGGCGATAGATGGGAAGGACACAGAAAAGGACCGGGTACTTGATGCGTCGAGCACGTGGAGAAGTCACGAAAGGAGCTTGAGCCACTACAAGAAGAATTGGCCGACATCGTGAATCTGGTGTCCAGCGCGGGCGCAACGATAGGGCAGCTGACCGATGCAGAGAGTCTATTGACTAGTCTCCACGAAGTAATTGACTCCGATCTAGACTGGGACATAAGACGCCGGGTAGTGGAAACCTTGGTCAAAGACATACTGATTACCACCGTTGGCGAAGGACGGAAAAAACAAGCCGAAGTAGAGGTAATCTACTCTTTTGACTCACCCGCTGAGGTTGTAGAACACGATACGCCACAGCACATCCGAAACCCTGGATGTTATCGGCTACCCTAAATTTATCCAGGAAAATCCCGACTATAAAGACCTTCATGGCCAAGCATACGCCGAACCGGACCCAGCAAAACAGATGGACATGAGACGCTTGGCCTCGGTTTGGCGCCAAGTACTTGATCTTAGTGGCTGGAACGCAGAAACTATGCCCGACCCTGGACGACGCAATGGATAGGGTCCGAGGTTACACATTGGAAAAACACGACCAATGGTTGGCTGGAAGAGGTGCGGGCCCGTCACCCATCGGCAAACTTCTGATAATGGAAAAGGAGATGACGGTGGGAAGGGTTAAAGTAGTTTTGATAAAAGAGGAATTGGGCTGGTAGAACTTTGACTGACGTGATTGAGAAACCCAGGAGAAGGTCTTGTGCCCGCCCTTGGATTTCTCAACGGCAGCAACGGATGGGGGGTTAGCCGCTACCTATACCACCGAGTCTTTTTCCCGATCGTGGCCAAAACAAAGTGTCTGGGAGAAGGTGTCCCTAGTCCCTTTCACGCGCCTCGTACAACACAATTCGAACGCTGAAAAAACCGAGTGGGCTGGAAAAGTTCACCCTAATCTGGGGCCCGCCCACGGTGGTAAACCTGCTGCCTGACGGTTCTATGATCACCGGAGGACTGATGTCACAAGGGTTGCGGCGTTGCCGGTAATCATGTTGGCTATCTCGCCCAAGGCGGAGAGGCCTATCTCATCGCTTATGGTCTTGACCTCCTCCCCCATCATCCGGCTCACCACCGCCAGCGCGGTGCCTCCACTGAATCCATAGAGCACGTTTCCCTGTAGCTTTCCGCTCAGCCCGATTATCGCAGTCACATCGTCGGTGGTGTACTGGTTGGACACCAAATCCGTCCCGGCCACAACGAGCTCTTCTCCCAGTTCTTTTTCCCACACGAGTATCGCTGGGCTGAGAAAGGAATTGACAAACTCTTCTTTCATTTACACTCGCTCCCTTGGGTGTGCCTCTTACAAAATGGGTCCCGTAAATCAATGCAGAAAGTTTGACCAAATGACGCCAAACAAACTGCTATTCAACAACCTATTGCTTGGGCCTCTCCGGGGCTACGTCTGGATACTCTCTGGGGCTAAGTCCCGAGAACCCTTAGGGCCAAATTCGGGGCGCTTGACTGAAGCCTTGGCGGGATCGCCTATCTGTGCCAACCCGACAATTCCACAGCTCTGGGCCCGATTCTCAGCGATGGATACCTTCGGGCATAGCCTGCCGTGCATTTACCGGTTGCGCATTTACCGGTTGCGGCGCGGAACTATCCGCGGTTTCCGCACTTGATCCACGACGCAGCCACAACGTCGAAACGTCGGATTCGCTTACGCATATCCAGGCCACGCCTGCCTGCGAATTTGCGGGTAGGCCTTTCGAATGAGCCAGAGCGCTTAGACAACCAGGGTTGTTGAAAATAATAAAGTCCACTACCAGAGATTACATGGGCTACTGCTCATTCAATAGGGTTCCAGCCCCGTCTCCAAACGGGGACTTCACCCATATGTATAGTGAGGACACTGGTTAGCCTAGGGTGTCCATCCTAGGCTAAAAGCGGTAACTACGCTCGAACCGTCCAATAAAAACACCCCCGGCTGATGCTGAGGGTGTTTCTGGCCTAAGTGGTCAATGCCTCTATTTTCTTGCTGTTTTACTTTTCGGGACTTACACGGGACTTACACGGGACTTACACGGGACTTACACGGGACTTACACGGGACTTACACGGGACTTACACAGAAGAGACTTGCCGCACTCCATCCGCATATGGCTCGGGTGCGGCGGCCGGTTCCCAGGCTAGTTCCTCTACCCGGCGTTTCATGTCATCCAACCTGCTAAAGTCCTGTATGCCGGAAATCAGGGTGATAGCCGCCAGTTGGTTGGTTTTCTTGTCCGGGTAGTCGCCATATCTGACCTTGCTCACGGACGCTCGTTGTTCCAACCTTGCCCTCCCCCTAGAAATCGCTTGGGTGAACAAGTGCTCCGGCCTTCCATGGACCACCAAAGAGGCGGACCGAGCGCCGCTGACGTCGCAAGGGAATGTTAACGAGCTTTGGGCCACGCTCCGTTCAATTATGCTCTCCAGTTCATGGGTGCCGGGGTCGATTCCCTTCCGCCAAGGCTGGGACTTGAGCTTGATGGACTCAGCGCAGTAGCCTATGGTAGAAATGTCGCCGATCATACCCAGAGTGGCCTTGATTTCGGAAGAACTAAATACCTCCTGGGGCGATGGGCGAATTTCTCCGGCGTCCAACAACGTGGTGAGCATCATTGCCAGCTTATCGTTGGCTCTGTTGTACATCTGCTCCATAGATTCTCGGGTTACCGTGTTCTGCTCGAATTGCTGATTATCCACCAACAATATATTGTTGAAATAATGACTCCAAAGCTCAAAACTCTTCAAACAATCCATATACCGGTGTGCCCCGATACACTCGGTTTAGTTCGTTTGCCAGGACGTAAGACCCACCAGCCCCGGAGCCCCCGCCAAGCCCAGCGGCGATCCAGAACGCCTCGGGATCGAATTTGCGCACTCTAACGTCTATCTGGTCCATCATTTGTGACAGGGCTTTCTCGGCAATGGTGGCCGCAAGGTCGATATTTGCGCCCACACCTCGGCCTTTTAGTGCGTACCGGCCAATCAGTATCTTTTCCGGTATATTGGGAAGGCCCGCAAGGTCCGCTTCCTCGGTGTTGATCGCAATGGCATCGTAAAGTTTGCGGTTCATTCCCATCAAGGAGTTAACAATTTTACCGCCGGCTTGTCCGTAACCGATCCAAAGAACTCGCATCTCTAATAGCCTCCCCTTCTCTTGATTCCTTCCCTACCCTTGGCTATAAGGCCAATTGACCGTTCAATTGCTTCTTGCTTGAAAACCTTTGCGTGAAACGCTTTGCATATAGGCTTGTCAGCGCCGATATTTCCGGGTTGCCCGTTCCGGTCCGGCTGACGGTGGTCGCCTTCCGGCGAAAAACTCCCAGGATTGATTAATAAGACTGATTAACAGGATAGATTAATACGACCTAGTCTTCTGAAGCTCCGGCAAATTCCGGTTCTTCGGCATTCGACTCCTCGGGTTCTAGTTCAAGCGCCGGCGCATATTCACCGGCTGTCTCATGATCAAGAGCTTCGGTTAAATGAGCGGTTTCGGCCTGATGGACATTTTCTTTTGGTTTTTTCGCAGAGCGACTGTCTTGAGAGGCGCGCTCCATGTCAAACACCGAGTTCATGAAGTGCGCGACTTCATGACAAATGTCGCACTCGCCACGGCTAATGGGACCTTGAGCCGTCTCTATGATCCAATAGTGGCAGCAAGTTGGAGCGGGTTGATAATCACCATCAACATTGTGGTCGCATCATGCACTATCATCGCAACCTCTCCTGTGGCCAAACCCTCCTGCGGCCAAACCATTCTGCGCTTGGTCGTGGTTTGACTGGCCGATGCGAAATATTCCGGTAAACGACCGATTGCCAAAATTGTTGCTTTAACAACTTTAGGCCGCTTCAGCGTTCGGATTTGGGTTCGGCACTGGGTTGCGGATCAATCCGGATAGTCTGAAATATGCTGGTTGATCCGGCTAAGGCCTATTCAAACTGAGGAGAAGAGAACAAATAAGGAGTTTCCCGTCCGCACCCATTCCCACCAAACTCATAGTCAGAACTTAGCTTTGAGGAGGCTATTATGTCAACGATATAGAAATCGGGTTTGGGTAATTATTAAGCTTTTACTCGAAATTAGACCAAAATCACAGGAGGGAACGTTCGCTGGAGAGGCGGAGCCTTAACAACTTCGAAAGCTAGCCCGCTATTATTAGCATACGACATGGTAAAGGCTGGCGTTGGCCATTTGAGGCCGCGGTGAGCCTGCCAGTTTTGGCTTCTCTGTCCATTTCGACCAGTTTTTACATTATCCTCGATTGACCTTCTCCCGTGGCATTACTACAATCCAGGTGGCAAACCAGCTTGCAAATATCTGGATTAAAACCGCCAACGGGCGAGAATCGAGAAATTAGCTTATGTCCGCTGAAAGTTTCCTTGGCGTGGAAGGCAATTGGGAAGGTTTCCTGAGCTTGGCAAAAGAGGCAGGATTGGATGTCGACGACCCCCACATGGGAGAGCTATATGAGTACATCCGCCTGGTGCTTCCCGCATTGCGGGCCGTTGACGAATTGGACCTGACCGGAGTAGACCCTGCCATGGTCTACTTGCCTCCTCAATCCTTGCCTGAACAAGAACGGACTTAGCCGGAGGCCTTGATATGGACGAGTTGGACATTTGCTATCTGCCAGCGACTGAGCTTTCGGGCCTGATAGAGCGTAAAGAATTATCCCCAGTAGAAGTGACACAGGCTCATCTGGCGCGAATCGAAGCTACCGAAGCGGCCCTTAACTCTTTCATCACTCTCCTTGCTGAGCAAGCCTTGGCCGACGCGAAAACTGCCGAGGCGGAGATTCAAGCAGGGAATTACCGGGGACCGCTGCATGGCATTCCCATAACCCTAAAAGACCTCTACTACGTCAAAGGAGTGAGGAACACCTCGGGTTCCAAGATGTTCCACGATTTCGTGCCGGACTTTGACTCGACCATTACTTCCAAGCTTCGAGACGCCGGAACCATAATTCTAGGCAAAACCAATACCCACCAGTTCGCCTACGGTATCACCGGTGAGAACCCCGATTACGGAGACATGCACAACCCCTGGAACACCGAGCGCATCACCGGAGGCTCCAGCGGCGGCTCGGTTTCGTCTGTTGCCGCGGGCCAATCCACCCTTACCATGGGCAGCGATACCGGAGGCTCGATCCGGGTGCCCAGTTCCCTTTGCGGACTGGCGGGGCTGAAGCCAACGTATGGGCGATTGAGCCGCTTTGGATTAACGGCGCTGTCCTGGAGTCAAGACCACCCTGGACCAATTGCCCGGACCGTGGCGGACTGTGCCCTGCTGATGAACGTAACAGCGGGTTACGACGCTAAAGACCCTGTCACCAGCCGTGCCCAGGTACCCGACTATACCAGTGCTCTTACCGGAGACGTTAAGGGCTTGCGCATCGGCGTGCCCAGGGAGTTTTTTGAACCGCCTCTAGACCCCGAGGTCGAGGCGGCAGTGCGCCAGGCCATAGGGGTACTGGAAGACTTGGGTGCCGTGGTCAAAGAAATCTCATGGCCCATGTCTAGCTACGCTACGCCGATAGCCACCATTATCCAGATGGCCGAAGCAACTTCTTACCATGCCGATCTGGTACGCAAACGGGGAAACGAGTACTCCCCACCGGTGCGGCTTCTGTTGGAAGCCGGGTTCTTCCTGTCCGCTCCTCAGCTAAACCGGGCCCACCAAGCGCGGACGTTGTTCGTCAAACAATGCCTAGAACTTTTCCAGGATGTGGACGTATTAGCCGGGCCGATGACACCCATCACAGCCCATACGATCGGAGCCGACGAGGTCAAGGTTGGCGCGACAACCATCACTCCCAGGGCGGCCCTTACCCGGTACACCCGTCCCTACAACCTGAGCGGCTTCCCTGCCATGTCGGTGCCATGCGGATTTTCGGCTGAGGGAATGCCCATCGGGCTGCAATTGGCAGGTAGTCCATTTACGGAAGAAACGCTGCTCAGGGCAGCCCACGCCTACGAGCAGGCCACCGATTGGCATAAGCGGCGGCCTCCCCTGTAGCTGTGCTGATGTAGAGTTTATTTCGAATTATCTTTAGACTGTAATGCGAGCAAAAGCAAAGAGATAGACTCGGGTAGGGGCGGTTCGCGAACCGCCCCTACATTGTCCGCACCACCTTGATCCGCCCCAAACTTGGCTTTGTGATCACCATTTACATCTTGAAATCGCGCGCAGGGGCTAGCAGCGAATTCAGCGGCCTTGAAGACAGAGACGAAACCTGCGCCACTGGAGGCCTCAATGGACTTAATCTTGAGAAACGCCGTAATCG
The DNA here is from genome assembly GCA_963665155.2 of Dehalococcoidia bacterium. Lineage (GTDB taxonomy): Bacteria > Chloroflexota > Dehalococcoidia > Lucifugimonadales > UBA3495 > UBA1141. The sequence goes on from CAXXFI010000002.1 coordinate 65,564, forward strand.
CAGGCCAGGAAAGCTCTGGCCCAACGGACATCGGCATAGACGGCGAGCGAATAGTAGTGATCCAACCGGGACTGTCCGCCGATGGTCGGGAAATTGACGTTGCTGGCAATATGGTCGGACCGGGCTTTGTGGAAACTCACATCCACTTGGACAAGTCTTGCATCTTGGACCGTTGCCGATCTAAAGAAGGGAACCTGGAAGAGGCCATCGCCCAAGTCGCCGAGGCCAAAAAAGCGTTTACCGAAGAAGATCTGGCCCAGCGAGCCAGGCGCACCCTGGAAAAGTGCATCCTCCAAGGCACCACTCAGATACGGACCCATGTGGAGGTGGACCCGGTCATCGGACTGCGAAGCTTGCACGGCGTTTTGCCCTTAGTCAAGGAATACCAGTAGGCGCTGGACCTGACGGTCTGCGTGTTCCCTCAAGAAGGTCTGCTGAATAATCCGGGCACCGATGAATTGATGGTGGAGGGACTGAAGCTAGGCGCCGGAGCGGTGGGCGCAGCGCCTTACACCGACAGCGACCCTCATGGCCAGATCGACCGGGTGTTTGAGATGGCCAGGGCGTTCGATGTGGACATCGACATGCACTTGGACTTCGGCGGCGACCCGGCAGACATGGATATAGAATACGTCTGCCAGCAGACCGAGCGGTTCGGCTACGGTGGGCGGGTTGCCGTGGGCCATGTGACCAAAATGTCGGCCCTCCCCGCAGAACGTTTGGAAGAGATTGCCAGCGGGTGTGCCTCCGCTGGGGTAGCGGTTACGGTGCTACCTTCCACAGACCTTTTCCTCATGGGCCGTGGTCAAGACCACAACGTAGTCCGGGGAGTGACACCGGTGCACCGGCTGTTGAAACTGGGGGTCAACTGTTCCTTGTCCAGCAATAACGTGCTAAATCCCTTCACTCCCTTCGGAGACTGCTCCCTGGTACGGATGGCAAACCTGTACGCCAATATCTGTCACGTCGGCACTCCGGAAGAAACAGCGGAGTGCTTCGAGATGGTGACCCGACGTTCGGCCAATCTGCTGCGCCTGGAAGATTACGAGGTGAAAACCGGCAATTGGGCCGACCTAGTCGTACTCCAAGCGCCAGACCGAGCATCAGCCGTAGCCGAGTTGGCGGCTCCGCTTTACGGTTTCAAGCATGGACGACCAACTTTTACCAGGGCTGCCCGGTTGCACCGGCCATAAGAGGCCGTTGCATAACTGCCACAACGCGATGCCACACCAGGGTTAACCGCGACAGCATTCCTTCATAGTATTTGTCATAGTATTCAACCCATAGCAGAGGAAAACCATGAACGTAGGCTTTATTGGACTGGGGAACATGGGCGGACCAATGGCCGGATGGGTGCTCAAGGCCGGGCTGCCGCTGGTGGTGCATGACATCAGGGAAGACATCGCAGGTCCGTTGCTGGAGCGGGGCGCTACCTGGGCCAATTCCCCCGCCGAGGTGGCATCCCAGAGCGACATTGTTTGCGTCTGCGTCCCCGGCCCGCCTGAGATGGAGTTGGTATCTCTGGGTCCCAAAGGCGTCGTTGAAGGACTGAATTCCGGTGCGGTGGTTATCGACCACACCACCAACTCGCCGGAAACGGTGCGGACCGTGTGAGAGTCGGTACGCCAACGCGGCGCATTCATGTTGGACGCGCCTTTGGACGGTGGCCGGGAAGGTTCATTAGCGGGCGAAATTACCCTGTTCGTCGGGGGCGACCAGGAAGCTCTGGAGCGGGCAAGACCCGTTCTTGATGCCTACGCCAAGAGCATCGTATGGGTAGGTGAACTCGGCACCGGCGCCGTGACCAAAATCGTCCATAACGCTCTGGCCATGGGAATAGACCTGCTGCTAGCCGAGTGCATGACCTTGGGGGTCAAAGCTGGTGTGACCACGCCACGGCTGGTGGAGGCTTTCGGCCAAGGCTGCATCGTAAACGAAAACATGACCTTCACCAAACGTCTGCCTCAGACCCTGTTCAAGGGCGATTTCACCGCCAGGTTTGCGTTGAAGTTGGCTCACAAAGATTTTGGCTTGGCCGGAGTGACCTTACCCCCGAAAACAGAAACAGTGGCAAAGAGAGTCCTCCGGGTAAAATAGGACATAGTAAGGAGGGCTCATGGCACGGAAGAGGTACACAGAGGAGCAGATCATAGGGGTCCTGAACGAGGCAGAGGCAGGGGCCAAGACAGGGGAGCTGTGCCGCAGGCACGGCATGAGCGAAGGCACCTTCTACAAGTGGAAAGCCAAGTACGCCGGGCTGACGTTGAACGAGTTGAAGAGGCTAAGGTCCGTTGAGGAAGAGAACCGGCGCCTGAAGCAGATTGTGGCCCAGCAGGCGTTGGACAACTGGTCTCTGAAGGAGTTGCTGGCAAAAAACTTCTGAAGCCCAAGGTGAGGAAGATGGCAGCGGCATATGCCATAGAGAGTCTTGGGCTGAGTGAGAGGAGGGCCTGTCTGCTTACTGGTATCTCACCCTCGGTCTATCGGTACAAGTCGAAGCAGGGTGATGATGCTGTCCTGCGTCGCAGAATGCGTGAGCTGGCATGGGAGAGGAAGCGCTTTGGCAGTCCCAGGTTGCACATCATGCTGAAGAGAGAAGGCCTGGTGATCAATCACAAGCGTACAGAGCGCATCTACAGTGAAGAGGGGCTTGCGCTCAGGAAGAAGAGGAGGCGCAAAGGGGCGGCAGGGGTCCGGGAGACCATTCCATCTCCTGTACGTCCTAATCAGAGGTGGTCCATGGACTTTGTCTCTGATAGCACTGTGACCGGTCGGCGCTTCCGGGCATTGGCCATAGTGGACGACTATTCACGGGAGTGCCCAGCCATCGAGGTAGATACCTCTCTGGGAGGCGCCAGAGTGGTGGGAGTCCTGGAGAGACTGGAAGAGACACGGGGACTACCTGAGGTGATCACTGTGGACAACGGCCCGGAGTTCGCAAGCAAGGCCATGGATGAGTGGGCCTATCGGAGGGGCATCAAGTTAAGCTTTATACGTCCTGGCAAGCCGGTAGAGAACGCCTTTGCTGAGAGCTTCAACGGCCGACTACGCGACGAATGCTTGAACATCAACTGGTTCATGAGTGTAAGGCATGCCAGGGAGATCATAGAGAACTGGCGGCAGGACTACAACGAGGTCAGGCCCCACAGTTCCCTGAAGGGTAAAACGCCCAAAGAGTTTGCTGGCTCTATGGCTGGACTCTACTAGCCAATGATACTAACTTCGGGGTAAGGTCAGGAGAACTGGCCACTCGCCACGGCGTTCCAACGCGCATCATCGACCTGTGCCAAGCCGAGTTGCAGGAGGCCATGAACCAGGGATGGGGCGACTACGACAGGACAATCTCGTCCACATTGCAGGAAGAGCGGGCCCAAGTCCAACTTAGAACCGGTGAATGATGACCGGCGGCTTAGGACTTGGACCCAATAACCGGAGGACGAGACTAAAGTCTGGCTGAAATGGTGCCTGGGAGCACTCCTTCTCGCGCTTTATCCGGCTCGGCGCGGGTTACCGAGTCTCCGATTTCTCCCAAGTGAGAATCTTTAAACCCGTAGAATTTTATGGTCCAGCATCATTTTCTTCTTTGCCGATTCAGGGATGTCCTTGCGGTCTTTCAGCGTGACTACCGTGCCTGGGTAAGGCTGACCATCATGCCCCGTCTCCCCCACGAATAAAGCATCAAAATGCAGGTAGTCGGAGGCGAACAGCATGGCGTCTTCTCCGACATGCTCCAGAAAATGGGGAATGAAACCGTCGCCCGGCTCACAACTAAAGAACACCCGACCGTTCTTGATGTACTCACTGGGCTTGGCAGTCAGGCTGGCCCACCGGTCTGGGGCCACCTCGTTGTACTCGTCCATGCGGTTCATCCAATAAGGCACCCAACCGCCGCCAGCTTCCAGAAAGGCGATGCGCAACTTGGGAAACCGCCATGTGGCTCACTTCCAGCATGTGATCCGGGCGGTTGATGTCGTAATAGCCGCGGAAGAACGACGGCAGCGCCGACCATGGACCGCCACCGCAACGTCCAAGCGTTGGGCTTCGGCCCAGAACGGGTCCAAACGGTGGTCGCTGAGCAGGGTATCTTCCCGCACGGTTCACCCAATTTGGATGCCGACCATACCCAGTTCCGTCACCGCTCGGTTCAACTCCTGCTCGGCTAGGTCCATGTTTTGTAGCGCCACCACGCCGATGCCCTTCAGCCTCTGGGGCGACACCTGGCAATAGTTGAAAAGCCAATCGTTGTAGGCCCGGGCTCGTGCGTCGGCGAATCCGGCGTCGGGGGTCACGGTCAGAGGCAACTCGTCGGTGGGATAAATGACCGCAACGTCGATGTGGTCAGCGTCCATGTCGGGCAAGCGAGCCCAAGGATTGTAGGTCCCCATGCGGCGGTAGTGGAGCGACTTGCCTCCGGGAGGGGGCAGGTTTCCGTTTACTCCGGCAAAACCGGTGGAAGCGTCGCGGCCCCACACTTTCCCGTCCACCAAGCGGACGATGTTGCCTTTGGAGGCCTGGGTGTAGACCGGGCGTCGCTCACGGTAGGCTTGGTCAATGGTATCGTAGGTCTCGTTTACCTCAACAACATGTCCATCGCCGTCAATTATCAAGTCGGGTTTCATGGTTGCGGTTCCCTCCCTATTTGGAAGATATACAACCCTTAAGTGGTTCGGTAAGTGGTTCCGTAAGTGGTTCCGTAAGTGGTTCCGTAAGTGGCTCGGTAAGTGGCTCGGTAAGTGGCTCGGTAAGTGGCTCGGTAAGTGGCTCGGTAAGTGGCTCGGTAAGTGGCTCGGTAAGTGGCTCGGTAAGTGGCTCGGTAAGTGGCTCGGTAAGTGGCTCGGTAAGTGGCTCGGTAAGTGGCTCGGTAAGTGGCTCGGTAAGTGGCTCGGTAAGTGGCTCGGTAAGTGGCTCGGTAAGTGGCTCGGTAAGTGGCTCGGTAAGTGGCTCGGTAAGTGGCTCGGTAAGTGGCTCGGTAAGTGGCTCGGTAAGTGGCTCGGTAAGTGGCTCGGTAAGTGGCTCGGTAACTCGGTAAGTCTCCGTAAGTGGTTCCGTAAGTGGCCGTCGGCCGGGTTTCGATAGGTCCAACCTCTGACGTGCATCGGCCTCGGTCCTGAGCGCAAGAATGAGCATCGCCCCCGTGTTTCTCACTCAGAATAACTGCTGAGGCCGGGAACACTAGAGGGTCAAATCAATATGGCTGGAAGTCTCGAAGCTCGGGAATAACATGGTCGCCGAACAGTTTTATGGACCGCATCAGGTCTTCCTCTTCGAGCCAACCAAGATTGAATTCGGCGAAAACCGTATTAAATAGCCCCTCCCCTGCCGCATCCTTTATCCTCTTGGCTACTGTCTCCGGCGAACCCACGAAGACCAGGTTATGGTCCAACAGATATTCCACGTTGGACATGTTGCGGGCAATCTCCGCCGAGCCCCACTCACCTCTCGCTTCATAGTTCTTGATCAGCTTTTCCGTGTTCTCAAAGCCTGCGTCGCCCACCCCGAACACTTGAGTGAAAGCGTGGGCTATGTGGGGCGTAGCCTTCTTCACTGCCAACTCGTCGGTCTCGTCCACATACACCAGCGTCCAGTAAGCGATGTTGGGTTTTTGCTGATGGCCCGCTTCTTCCCATAGGCGCAGGTACTCTTTATATCTGGGCGCAGCGTCCTCCCGGGGCAGGAACAGCAAATAGCCCGTGTTCACGCCCTCTTGAGCCAAAAAGCGCAAGGTGGTAGCGTCTCGGGACTGAATCCAAATGGGTGGATGGGGCTTCTGCTGAGCCTTGACCGAGAGCCGCACGTCTTTGTATTGGTGGAATGGTCCCTCAAAGCTAAAAGGCTCCGGGTCGGCAAAGGCGGCCTTGACCAATGAGACCAACTCTAGGGTCATCTCCCGACGCTGCTGAAACGTATCGTCGCGGGAGCCTAGTATTACAACGACGGATTACCAAATATTTCGTCTTCCCCTTCGTATTCGGCTGCCAGCGGGCTATCGCGGTAGGCTCATCGCATCACGTTATTAGGTTCAAATCATTCTCGAAAATCGCCCTGCCAGAGGAACCGTCGTTGTAATACTAGGAAATGGGTGTAGTGGTTGTAGTACTCGGGGACGATGCCCGAAACCAGGCCCAACTCCAAGCGGCCGTGAAGCACTTGGTCCAGTACGGCCGCCTCCTCAATGATGCGTATAGGGTCGTACAGGGGAGCGATGTAGCCCATTGACCCCAACCGCATTCTCTTAGTACTCAAGGCCCCGGCGGTACAAAATACCGAAGGAGAAGTCATCCAGCTTTCGTGGGGCAGAAAGTGGTGCTCGACAGCGAAGCCGTAATCGAAACCCAATTCATCGGCCAATGCCAACTCCCGCCACAACTGATCGTACCTGTCGGCGGGCGTCATTTCCGGACGATTCCAAACGTGGGAAAAATGAGCGAATTTCACGGTCTGACTCCCTTGGAGCGATTTGGCTGCTTGTTTGCATCAACCCGCGATATCTGACCAAGCCCAAATTATACTCTGCCGAACCGGCTATACAAGTAGGGTCCAATGCCGAGCAGGATATCAGTGGCAAAACAGTGAGTCAGGCTAACTCGGGAAGAAATCGAACGGGTTGAGACTGCAACAATCTGCACACCAACGGTCGCCTATATTCTGAACATCCTTTTGCCGCCGAACGTTGAGGTCACGATCGTCTCTGGATTAATCGCACGGGCGAAATCCCCCTAAATCCCAGTTATATTGGCATTAAGCCTATTACTTGTTAATGCCTCGGCATACTGAATACATAGGCTGACATGGCAACGACCAGAATTCAGGCAGCCGCCTCTGTTGGTTACTTCAGGGTTAGCTCCCAAGGACAGGCCGGTGACACGTACGCCTGGATGTCCAGTCTGCCGCTTTCAAACATTATTGCCAGGCCCACCAACTTGAGCCCCTTGCTTGTTTTACTGACATTGCCTCTGGTCGGAAGGATGATCGCGCTCAATACTTGGCGATGTTAGCTTATTTTGATGATCACGGCATTGGCAACGTAGTAGATCTTTTTCTAGACCGGTTTGGCCGAAACCCTAGGGAGATCCTCCGGCGCTATTGGAATTTGCAGGAGCGGGGGATCATTTTTCAATCGGTCAATGAGGACTTGAAGGAAGAGTTCTTGCTGTTATTGCGGGCGGGTATCGCTGGTCAAGAGAGCAAGAGAACCTCTGAACGGGTCCGTGCAGCGATTCTGGAAGCTGTTTCGAGAGGTACGCACGTGGGGATGATACCGCCCAAGTATGGGAACCAGATACAGCAAGTGCCTGAACAGGTTGCGGCTATTCGGTTGGCGTACGAATTGGCCACAGTGCGCAATATGGGCTACAAAGCAGTCGCGGATTATCTAAATGGCCATGGGCACCTCACCAAATCAGGCATGTTGTTTATGGCTGAAACCACCAAAGTAATCTTGAAGAACCCAGCTTTGGTGGGGCGGATGGTGTTCAAAGGTAGTTCCGGGCAGGATGAGCCGATTGTGCACGAAAACTTCTATCCCGCGATCCTTAGCCCTGAGGAATGGGACACTTTGCAACAACGCCTAACAATCAGGCGAGAAGGCCAGCACCGGGGACGCACGGATTCCAGCCAGTATCTCCTGTCGGGAGCGTGCCATTAGTTTGCCTAGGTCAGATTGACCAGCTCTAATTGTATATGGGACATCATTATGCTGAGAACTGGCTTTACTCTATCTTGGGGACTGTTCTTGGGCACTGTTCTTGGGGGCCACCTAAATCATTGAAGAATCGTTTTATTGTGAACGTCCCTACTCGATAACGGATTGGGAGTAACAACCTGTTATCTAGGATTGGATAACGGGCAAGAAAGCTCGAAACCTAATTGTGAGCTATGGGCTAATTTATTCCCCCCCACAACACATAGGCCACTCGATTTTCTTGCGGTAAGGCAAGTGATCGACCAATTGGGCATCGACCAGCCACCTACCGAGCATCAACCGAGCATCATTCTTCAACAATGTTTTGCCATTTGGTTACCGATTGGTTGACTCCAGGCTCGGCCGTATCTGAAACTTTACTGCGATCAAAGCGATCCACGCCTAAATCTAGTTTATTTTGAACAAAATATACGTGTTATTCGCCTAAAAAGGGTTTTATTACTTCACGGCGGTTAGTAATGCCAGCCCATGGTGCTCAATGCAGACCCTTACAGCTCAAGTTAGACAATATGTCAGCGGACTAGCTGAAACCATGGTTATGGTGGATTTGGGGGAGGGCCGGCTGTTCACTATTTGCAAACGGTCCTCTGGTTGCCCGGCAAGCGTTAAATAAGATGAGATTTAGATTCTGGACGGGGGCTTCGACTCTACTTCGTCTCCCAATACCTAAATTTTGTTTCCATCGGGACCTATCGTAAGCGGTGTCGATGATTGGGTCACTAAACTAGCCAAAGCGGTTTAGTGGACGGGGAGACGGGGTCATCGTTTCCCCTCGGGTCATAAAGAGGGTTTAGGGCAGCTCACCTTGACGCTTGGACCAAAGACAGGGCTAACTTCCAGGTGATTATCCATAACTAATGACTAAGATTGGGGCCTAACTCGCCTTCATCTGAGACTGGATAAGTGGCAACCGTCAAACGTTCTCTACTCGTGCCTTTAGCAATGGATTAATCTCATTTCCCTAGTCATTATGCCCAGATCGTCCCCACTAGGTTTTAAGAATATGCGAACTACAATGACAATCCGGAGAAGATTAGCTACGGAGACGGGACAATTTAGAGGTGGGCTGGCAAAGGTGAACCTATGCGACGTCAATGATAGTAATGCTATTAGGGCCAGGATTGTTGAGCCGTCGCTTGTGCTATATAGAGAAGCCGAAAACGACCGAAGCGATAGCCCGTTCGTTTGTATCAAAATTGCCTACATTGGCACCCCGAGCAGCTACTCTAAGGGCTGAAACCACGTCAAAAATAAGAGGCCTTTGTGATACTTGAATAGCAACTCACTTCCTGGATGAGCGCACGGCCTGCAGTCATATGTTCGACTGGAAGGCCCGGTCAAAAGGTACTCCAATATAGGTGTCGATGTCTGAGTATTCTTCGGAGTCTTGATCCCCAACGCATTGGCGAGCAATCGCACGAGCTTCGCCATATCGTAGGTCTGATCTCCTGTGGCGATTGCCGCCGCTCGCTTCAGGGCTTGCACCGACAGGTCTGCGAGTCCCACTTCAACTACTGCCCGGACCGTATGTTTCTGAAAACTCCGATGGCAGGCCGGTCGGCTTGGTAAAATCGCCACAGCGTGCTGTGATCCGGAAAGGGGACCTAATCCCGGCATGCCGCCCCCAGCTTTCGGCATGAGTTCTGGCTTCGATGGAGCTTTCTGACCAAACGGTATCACCTCTTATTGCCATGCTGGCCAGACTTGGGCAAGGAATAACCGCCGTTGTACAAAAGGACTCGGAATCCGCCGCTCAACAATAGGCTGCCTTGGAATATCAGCGCGGAACTTCTCTATTCACCTCTGAGCCATAGATCCGGTGGTCACTCTGAGCGAGGGGATTTGCCGTGGGTACCGCAATCTAGATTTCCTCCGAGCAATGCTAGAGGATGTGACTGTTCCCGAACCGTTATCAGAGTTTACAGTCTGCCATTCTTCTACACCTGTGGCTGCCCGTCTAGAGCTAATTGAGGCAGGCCTCAAAGTTGTAAGTTGTGGCACGCTGAAGGCACGGTAGGTGGAGCAGGGCCGTTGATAGAGTAGTTGGCCAAAAGGGCCTGGACTACGCCAACGTCATAGAATTTGTAACCGAAACTTGTGAGCTATCTCAGCTTCGGGAGGGAGGAAATCATCTGATATTCAGCGCGCGCAGTCGTAGTAATACAAGGTTTCACAGCGCGGGTGAGGACGAGGTAACTCCCTTGAATTTTCAATACAAAAGTATTGTGGTTATGGCCATCAATTCGGCACGAATTTTGGCCGACCACGCTCGACACACAATTCTGATTGACGGGTATTCCATAAGGGATGTACCGATTCTGCTATCTTCTCTCTGGTGGCGATCTACCTTGTTGTCCTTTCGCTGGTTTACCGCAGTGATAGATACCATTGTCATAAATATGGCCATCCCCACGCTGCAACAACAGTTGGATGCATAGTCTTCTGTACATATTCAGATCATGAGATTAGTGGCAGCGCGCGAATTGTCGCGAATCGTAAGGCAGTTGACCTGCTCAAGGAGTCATCTTACACTCCAAGGCATCCCAGAGGTCCACGGATTCAAGGTAATCACGTCGATCCGTGGAGCACACCTATAACGCGCTGTTACGCCCCTAAAGAGACGGGCCGCAGGAGGACTTGTAGGAGTGCGACACGAGGGCAACTCTAACTATGGGGGAGATATGCGAATAGCAATCATGGGCGCTGGCGGCATCGGAGGATGTTACGGAGGGCTTTTGGCCCAGGCCGGATTTGACGTCACGCTAATCGCTCGGGGCGCTCATCTAGAAGCTATAAACGAGAAAGGACTCCGGTTGGTCCAGCCGGAAGGCGAATTTACGGTGGATCTTGCTGCAACTGGCGACCCATCTCAGGTTGGCACCGTGGACCTGGTCATATTTTGTGTGAAAGCCCACCAAAATTTGATAGCAGTTCCGCTCATCAAGCCCATGATCGGAGCCGATACAACGGTTCTGACGATACAGAACGGCGTGGAAAGCGCCGACGAGATAGGCCAAGAATACGGCGCTGAACGAGTGCTGCCCGACTCCGCCTATGTACTAAGCAATATCGTCTCACCTGGCGTGATCAAGCAGCAAAGTCCGATTCCGCGTGTTGCTTTCGGTGAGTCGAACGGTGAACGAAGCCAACGTGCCATAGCTGTCCAAGACGCCTTCTTAAAGGCGAACATCATGGCAGAACTTTCCGACGATATTTCCAGAGTCCTCTGGTCGAAACTTCTGTACAACTCGCCAGCAAATGGGATGGCCAGCGCGGCCCGGCTAAGTCCCAGAGACCTCTTCGAATATCCGGAAGGGTCCTCGATGTTCAAGTTGGCCATCCAAGAAGTGGCCGACGTCGGAACAGCTTCCGGAATCCAATTTGGGAAAGACGACGTCCAGGGAGCGATGGACCTTATCGCCGCCCGGCCGATGGGAGCCCGGGGTTCGATGCAAGCCGATTTGGAGGCCGGGCGACTCTTGGAACTGGAAGCGATCGTCGGATCGGTGAGCCGCATCGGCCGTAAAGTGAATGTACCGACCCCGATATTCGACATGCTTTATACGTTGTTGCTCCCCCACATAAACGGTTCCCGGGGGAATCGCTAGGCGGATGCCTACCACCGGTTGAGTGTTTACCTCCGCCGTGTCATTCGGAAGGGGATCCCGATATGAACCTGATGGGTTGCCACCGCAGCTATGTTGCCCAGTGTCAAGAATGGCTAATAGATCCGGTCCAACACATAATTCTCGCGGTTAACTTTGCCAGGTTCAAGCATCGGCAAACCATGACTGGTTGAGGACGAGGTGGTTCCCCGGAATTGGCAACACAAAAACTTGGTGGTCATAGACATCGGTTAGGCATGATTTGAGGATCTGATTAGGTTCGCGGGTTTTTGCTGGAGCTTCACCATCGGACTGGAGCGGGATTTCCAAGATCAGGAGGGGAATCATGGCACAGGTCTTCGACGGGATTACCGTCCTCGACTTCACGAGAGGGATGCCGGGAGGCGTCGCCACCATGGTGATGTCCGACTTCGGCGCTGAAGTAATCAAGATAGAAGCCCCAGGTGGTGAAAAATTCAGAGATTCGCCCGGCGCCATCCAGTGGAACCGGGGTAAAAAGAGCGTCATTCTCGACCTGAAGACCTCGGAAGGCCGAGAAAAGGCCCAAAAGCTGGCGCGGCTTTCCGATGTGGTGGTGGAAAGCTTTCGTCCCGGTGTAACTAGACGGTTGGGTATCGACTACGCCAGTCTGGGCGCCAACCACCCGGAGTTGGTCTACGCATCGCTAACCGGCTTCGGCCCAGATGGTCCTTACGCCAACTACAAAGGCTATGACGCAGTGGTAGCCGCCAAGAGCGGCAGGATGATGATGTTTGCTGGGCAGAACCCGAGGGAAGGGCCCAACTACGTGGTGGTACAGGGTGCTTACCATTCGGCGGCGACGGCCCTCATTCGGGGAATCACCACCGCCCTGTACCTGCGCGAGAAAACGGGCCGGGGGCAGATGGTTGAAACCAGTATGCTCAAGACCATCACCACCTACGACAACGTATCCTGGATCCATGGCCAGATGATCGCAAAAGACCCCGAGACCTACCCTCCGGATCCCACGGTGGGCATCGGCCGGCCCAATCCCACGGGATACCTGCCCGCTCGCACCAAGGATGGCCGCTGGATTCAACTGGGCAACATCGTAGAACGGCTATTTCGTTCCATGATGCATTCGCTCGAAATGGACTTCATTTACGAGGACCCCAGATACAAGACCGCTCCATACTTGGCTGAGGTGCACGTCGCATCGCTGGAAAGAATGATGCACGAGAGAATTCAGGAAAAGACTCTGGACGAATGGATGGAAATATTCCTCGGAGAGGCGGGCGATGTGGCGGCGGAGCCCTACATGACCTCCGAAGAGGCGCTGGACCATCCTCAGATGTCGCACAATGGCCATGGGAGCACCCAGCATCACCCAGATGTAGGCGAGATGCGCCAACTCGGACCGATGGTAAACATGAAGGAGACTCCAGGGAGCCCCAAGGGTCCCGCTCCGAAGGTCGGCCAGCACACCAGCCAGGTCCTGGCCTATTTTGCAAAGGATGCCACACACGCAACCGGTGCCGTACAGTCTGCCAAGGGGAGCCGCCAGTCCATGCCTGAGACTCCGCTGCTGGGCGTCACCCTATTGGATTTGGGGACAGTAATCAACGGGCCGCTGGGTTGCGCACTGGTGGCAGAGTTGGGTGCTAGGGTCATTCGCATCGAGACCCTGGACGGGGATTTCCTCAGGCAAGGCATTCAAGGACTATCTGTGCAAAGGACAATGGCTGGCTCCGAAGGGGTCTGCTTGAACCTGAAGACCGCCGAAGGCCAGGAGATAATGCACAAGCTGGTGGCCAAGGCCGACCTGCTGCTGCACAGTATGCGGCCCGGAGCCCCAGAGCGCACGGGCATCGGCTACGAGCAACTGGCCAAGATCAATCCCAACCTGGTTTACCTTTATGCCGGAGGCTACGGGTCCACCGGCCCGTATTCCCGCCGGCCCTCCATGGCTCCCATAGCCGGCGCGGTTTCCGGTGGCGGCGCGGCGCAGATGGGTCGAGATTCGTTCCCATCTCCGGATAAGCAACTAACCATCAATGAAATAATCGCGGTGAGCAAGAAGCTCAAACGAGCCAACGACGGTACTGCCGATCACACTACCGCCATGGTCAACGCTGTGGGTTTGGTGCTGGGCCTCTACGCCCGGGAGCGCACTGGAAAAGGCCAATACGTCGAATCCACAATGATTACGGCCAATGCCTACGCCAACGTCGACGACTTCTACTGGCATGAAGGCAAGATTCCCCGACCGCTACCGGACCAGGACGGGTATGGTATTGGCGCCTTGTACCGGCTGTACCACGCTGAAAGCGGTTGGGTTTTCCTCGCCTGCCCATTCGAAGAAGAATGGGAGGCTTTATGCCGGACCATCGAGCGCCCCGACCTTCTTCGGGACCCTCGATTCGCTACTTCGGATGCACGGGAGAAACACGACGCCGCGCTCATCGATGAGTTGGCCCAAGTGTTCTCTACCAAGCAGCCTTTGGAATGGGAGAAGCTGCTGACCGAAGCTGACGTTGCATGTGTCAAGGCCGAAGACCGGGGAATGTACCACTTCTTCAACGAGGACCCCCACGTAGCAAAAAACGGCTTCCTCACAGAGGTTGAGGCCACCCGGCATGGCAGCTTCTGGCGTTATGCTCCGGTAATCGGCTTCTCGGAATCCTTGGGCAAAGCTACCCCGGCGCCTCTCAAGGGTGAACACACTAGACCGATCCTCAAGGAACTGGGGTACACCGATGAACAGATTCGTGACTTCAAAGAACGGGGCGTTGTAGACTGGGAGGAAGCTTCGAACAAGCTTGAGGGAGTGGCCGGTGATGACCATAACACCTGCTGAGATGAATGGAATAAGGGACAAGGCCGCCATTGTCGGCATCGGCGAGACCGAGTTCTCCTGGGACTCGGGCCGCAGCGAGCTTCAGCTTGCTTGCGAGGCAATCAAGGCAGCCTGCGATGACGCCGGAATATCCCCCCACCAAATTGACGGCCTCGTCCGCTACGAAATGGACAGCAACAACGAAACGTTGCTGGTGCAATCGCTGGGCATCCAGAACCTGCGTCACTGGGAGTGCGTTTCCTTTGGTGGAGGGGCGGGCAACGCAGTGGTGGGCCATGCCGCCGCCGCTGTAGCTGCTGGCTTTTGCAATTACGTCGTTTGCTTTCGCGCCGCCAATCTCCGCTCCAACGTGAGGCTGGGCCAGGCAAGGGGCCCCGATCGAATCGCAGCTGGGCAAACGGCTTTCGCCACACCTTGGGGGAATATGGCTCCCGCCCATCAATTCGGCCTGTTCGTGCGCCGCTATATGCACATGTCAGGAGCTACCAGCCAGAACTTTGGCTGGGTGGCGGTGACGCTACGCGAGCATGCGTCCCGCAATCCACGTGCTCTTCGCAAAGATCCCATCACTCTGGATGACCACCAGAATTCTCGTATGGTGGCTGACCCACTCCATTTGCTAGACATCTGCCAGGAGAACGACGGTGCCGCCGCCATTGTCTTGACAACCCCGGACCGGGCCAAGGACCTCCGCCACGCCGATACCCTGACCTTAGTGGAGGCAGCCGCCCAAGGCTCCGGCCCCCAGAACGAAGGCATTATCTACCGGCCCGATCTTGCCGTGGCCGAATCGGTCAACACAGCCCGGGACCTCTGGGCTAGAGCCAGGCTTGGGCCCTCGGACATGGACGCCTTGATGTTCTACGACCACTTCACCCCCTTCTGCTTGTTGAATCTGGAGGCCTATGGCTTCGTGCCCTTCGGCGAGGCCAAAGATTTCGTGGAGGGCGGCCACAACATCCGCTTCGATGGGATGCTGCCTACCAACACCCACGGCGGCAACCACTCTGAAGCTTATATTCATGGGCTCACCCACACCCAAGAAGCGGTGCGGCTGATTCGGGGCACCTCCACGGCGCAGCCGCCCAACAAGACTATCAACCGAGTGCTCTCATGCAGCAGCGTCGCCCAACTGAGCGCCGCCGTGATTGTTCGCCGGGGATAGATACGGCGGGGATCGATTCGAAGGGCTTAAAAAGTAACGCAAGGTGGAACACACGTGACGCAACAGGAAGAGCCGACTGTAAAGTCCCGGCCTATGGTTGGTCCCCTGGAGGGCATTCCCCTCCCAGACTTGGAGAAGCTCCCCGACTACGAACGCGGGTTCTGGGAGGCGTCCCACAACCGGGAACTTCGAATCCAGCGATGCTCTGACTGTAAGGTGTTCCGTCACCTGCCAGGTCCCATGTGTCCCCATTGCCATTCGCTGGATTACGACTGGAGCAAGGTTAGCGGCCAGGGGGTCGTTTACTCATTCATCATCGTTCGTAACCCAGTTCATGCCGCCATTCGGGAGAAAGACCAGGTCCCATACAACGTTTGCTTAGTTGAACTGGTCGAGCAGCAAGGGCTACGGGTTTGTAGCAATGTACTTAACATTGCGCCCGAGGACATCTACATTGACATGCCGGTGCACGTCACGTTTATTCCCACGGCGGATGAACCCGATGTGGTGCTACCACTGTTTGTGCCAACCTAGCACCAAATAATCACTCTCCAGGTTGCAGGCAAGATTACCAGGTAGGTTCACCCACCTCGGGGGCGGAATAACTGTAGCCATTACTCGTGTATATGGTCACGGCCGGTCTATGCAAGCTTGTATTTTAGGTCGATTACCGACGCGCACAGACTCCATGCGATAGTTTGATGCGATGGTCAAGACCAATCATAGCTTCGGTTAAGAAACCCGCGAAAAGCTCCAGCGCCCTTGGGGACTGAAGAAGCCGCGGCGCAAATGGGGCAAGCGGACTTAGCGCAAATCTAACCGTAAATCCAATAACGAGGGTTGATATGGCATCTAGGGGCGCCGGTGGCTCTCTGGGCTGGGCCGATCCTGGGCACCGGCTGGCCGTTGCTATTCAGCACAACCGCATGAGATTCCCCACGGTCCGCCCGAGGAAAGCCCGCCGACGTCCATAGAAACGGCGGTGCGAGAGTCTCTCGGTATACTTGATTAACGACGTCTTGGACATCTCAAAGATCGAAGCCGGGGCAATGGACATGTACATGGTGACTTTCCGCGTCGCCGCGATGATTCAGGACGTGCAAGCCACCATATAACCCTTGGTGGAAAAGGACTCCAACTCTCTAGAGATAGACTGCCCCGACTCACTCGGACGTAACCAGAGTCAGACAACGGCTTCTTAACTCGCTCAGTGACGTCAGCAAGTTCACCGAACAGGGAGTAATCACACTAAAAATCAGCAGGGCCACCGAGGACGGCCAGGACTGGGTCAATCTTGCTGTTGCCGACACGGGCATCGGCATGACTGAAGAACACCGGGCTGAGACTGGCTACCACTGAGCATTTTTGCCAAATGACAGGTGACGAGGTGTTGGTGGGAAGCGAATTTTGCAAGGGCTCGACGTTTATTATGAAGATGCCAGCGGTGGTAGCAGAAATCTCGGGAGCACAGGATAATAGGGGCTGATTAACGGCTAACCAAGCCTATTCAAACCTGGTAGTCATCGACAACCTGCCAGGCGTATGCAACCAAGTCACGCTAGAGAGCCGAAAGAGGAACTGCTTCGCCAATCATCACTGCGCCTATGCCAAGTAGTGACGCGCAGGCTGACAAGACTGTATGCTGTTGCTCGATATAAGCTTGAGCTCGCTGTTTAAGAAAACAGATTCGCACCCTGTCCACGGACGAGCGGGAGGCAAGCGGCCTTTTTCTGCTCTTTCAATTCCACCTGCCATTAAGGAGCACATATGCCGGACCCGTTTAGTCTAGGGGTGGCCGCAGCCGCACAAGAAATTAGGGACAAGGCGCTTTCGCCGGTCTCTTTGGCCGAGTCGTTGTTAGACCGGATAGACTCCTTGAACCCGGTGTTGAAAGCATGGGTCACCATAGACCGGGAAGAGGTTATTAGCGCCGCCCAAGGGTTGGAAAAAGAGTTGAACGAAAAGGGTCCCCGAGGTCCACTCCACGGCGTTCCGGTGGGACTGAAAGACATTTTCTACACAGAAGGCATGCTCACCGCCGCTGGCTCCCGAATCTACTCCGATTTCGTTCCCAAGTACGACGCAGCCACGGTGACCAAAATCAAAGAGGCTGGCGGCATTATCCTGGGGAAGGCGGTAACCACAGAGTTTGCGTTGGCCGACCCGCCGCCTACCATCAATCCTTGGAATAAAGCCCACACGCCCGGCGGCTCCAGCACTGGTTCGTCGGTGGCGGTGGCCGCAAGAATGTGCCCAGCCGCCTTGGGGTCTCAGACCGCGGGCTCCGCCTGCAGGCCCGCTGCCTACAACGGCATCGTAGGCTTTAAGCCCACTTATGGCCGCATTAGCCGGTACGGCGTGGTCCCGCTAAGCTGGTCTATGGACACTGTAGGTATTCTGGTGCGCAGCGTAGTCGACGCTTCGGTGATGCTTCAGGTGATGGCCGGATATGATGAGCGGGACCCCGGTTCCGCCAATGTCGCCGTCCCTAATTATCTGGAAGAAATGGACAAGTTAAGCGGTTCTCCTCGTATCGGTCTGATAAGAGAGTTTTACTCGGACCGGTCCATCGACGAAGTTTGGAAGCACACCGAAGATATTGCCCAGCGCTTGGCCCAAGCTGGCGAGGAATGGTACCGATACCGGGCGGACGACTACGGAGCTAAGACCCGAGCGTACATAGAGATGGGTATGTTGATTCCAGGCATTCGCTACGTTCAAGCTCAGAGACTGCGCCGCCAATTCCGCCGTGATATGGTCGAAATGATTCAGCAGGTCGATGCCGTTATGACCCCATCCTTTCCTTGTCCGGCACCCTATGGTTTGGATAGCACTGGCGACCCGGCCTTTCAGCAACCTTGGAGTTTCAGCGGGTTGCCCAGCATTGCCATCCCATCGGGACTGAGCAGCGATGGCCTACCCATGTCGGTGCAATTTGGCGGCCTGCCCTTCAAGGAAAGCACTCTCTTGGCTGCGGCAAGGTGGTCCGAAAGCGCTTTGGGTATTGATTTGTCCCCGCCCGAGTTCAGTTAGGTTCCGGATTCAGCAATCGTAAAAACCAAACCAGCCAGGCAAACCCATTAGGCACCGTAAAACTCGAACCAGCATCTCTCAGCTCCCAACACAAGCGACGGGTCGCCCTAATCGAGACGAGCCGAATCAACCATTGCTTTATCAGGCAAGGGCGGATCTGAGATCACCGTCCACAACCACCGCCGTGGCAAGATGGATCAGATGAATGGCCTCGGCGCCATTCCCGCCTTCGCTCCCCCCGAGACCACCCATTCCACAGGCATGGTTTTTGTGTGTTTGCCGGAAGCAGGGCATCTGGATTAATCCGGACGGAATGGTGGAAAGAACCGGCGATTGGGAAGTTTTCAACATTAGTCACGCCAGGCACACGGGTTCTGAAGGTAAGTCACATACGGTTGTGTGGCTCTACGCTCCAATTCCTTGTCGGCTGGCATAGCCAGCGGCTTCTGTGCGATTCACAGAGCCTGTTTTGCTCAGGATATTGCTAACGTGGGTGGTGACTGTTCTCAAGCTAATAACTAATTCCTCAGCAATTTCCCGGTCGGTTCTGCCTGCGGCAACAAGAACCAATACCTCCACCTCGCGTTGGGTTAGGCCGCCAGGGTATTGGGGTGGCTTGACCGGCAACGAACCGGCTTGTTCAAGTAGTGTAATCACTCTTTGCTGGAGAAGGATCATTCCCAACTCGACCGTTATTCCATTGGCCTCCACCAAAAGCTCCATGGCTTTGGTGCGGTCGCCTAAAGGCTGCCCATTCAGGATTAAGCCAGCATAGTCGTGGCAAGTCCAAGCCAACTCGGGACGATAACCATATTTGCCGCAGAAAGAGAGAGCATCCTCGAAATGGATTATGGCTTTGTCTCGCTCGCCCGAAGTTTGCGCCAGCAAGCCTAGCAAACGATCGGCGGAAACCCCTGCAATGGGAAGCACCGTGTGTCTCTGAGACTCGAGAGCGGAGTAAAGCTCTCTGGCTTCTGACCTATCTCCCTGCGTTGCAGCGAATAGAGCTAGTCCAGTTCTGGCTGTCATTGCGTATACTTTTGGGGTATAGGGCGATGCGAGCAACGCCCGCGCTGATGTGATTGCGGTTTTCACGCCGTCAGTGATATTCGTGTAGCCAGCGACGATTAGCACTCCAGCCACCATGTAAGTTGAGTGGTCCGATACAGACTCGGGATGCATATTACCGACGGCTTTTATCAAACGTTCTAAGTGGACTTCGCATTGTTCGAAATTACCGAGCTGGAATTCCAATATTGATCGGGTAAAAAGGGTTCGAGGGTTCATGGGTTCCAACGCCATCATCGAGTCACTTGCTTCGCGGGCAGATTGCCAATTCCCTTGGGCGCGAAATACCCGTTCATTAAACCATAATGCGATTGATACCCACCAAACGCCCCGCAGGTTCTCTCCAATTTGTGCCAACGCCGCCGCGTGTCGCTGGGACTCCGCCAGGTTGCCTAGGGCTATATGGCTGCTGACTGCAGCGCGACCATTCGGGCGTAGAACTCTGATTCTTTATCATCAACCTCTTGGGACAAGTAAATTGCTCGATCTGCTTTCTCAATGGTTTCCTGCCAACGGCAGTTATATAGGTCTACATTCGCCGCCGCAGCTAGGGTGCGCATTTCCAATATTGTATCCCCTGTCGACTGAGCGATGGCCAATGCTTGACTGAATGCATGCTGGGCAGCGTGATGGTCGCCTGTCTCCATTCCTATAAGCCGACCATACCGGGAAAGCAATTGTCCAGCGACAGAGGTATCAGGTTGGACCCAGGCCAAAGCCCGAGTTATGATCTGGGACATGCGGCTGGGGCGGCCTGCATTAGGATAAAAAGGGAACCCAGCAATTGTTATCGCTTTCTCGCGATCGCCGTTGATTGCGTAAAATTCGAATGACCGGCTAAGTTTATCAATTACTTCTTCAACTTCTGGGCGCAGCATAGTAGCAGCTTGGGCCTGTCCCATGCCGAACAAGAGTGCTGCAGCTTCCTCGTCTGCCGCGGGCTCCAAGCCTTTTGAAGGAACATTTTTGGCTGAGAGAGCCCGCTGAAAATGGATTAACGCCTCTTCCCAAGCAAATCGGGACAAAGCAAGTTCCCCAGCAATCCGCGAGTAGTGAACCAACTTGTTCGGGCCTAATACAGACTCTGCCTAGGTGAAATGGTAGGTCAGGTCCGCTGCGTAGAAGTCGGAATCGACTCCGTATAGGTCTTCTAATGCCTCGCCGATACGGGCGTGCAGTCGAGCTTTTCGGCTCGGCGACACCCCTAGTGCAAGAGCTTGCTGGATCAAGGCGTGACTGAACTGATAGTTTTCTACTCCTCCGGGTTGACCTTCAATAATCCGGGCATCAAGGCCCTCGTCTAGGGCCTCCAGAAGCTGATCTTCCGATATTTCCTGGGTGACTCGGGCCAACTTTCGAAACTCGAACTCACGCCCGAATGCCGCTGCGGTCCGTAGAATCTGGCGGCATGTATCCGACAGTCGGCTCAATCGCTGGCTAATTGTGTCCTTGACGCCTTCAGGAATAATTTCAGCCCAAGAATCATCTTGAGTCATTTGTGCCGCGGAGAATAAACCAACCACCTCCGTCATGAACAATGGATTCCCGTCAGTGCGACGGTGAACTGATGCCAACGTGCTATCCGGCAGCGTTACGCCGACGCTGACCTCCACGAATTTACCCAGGCCTGTTGTGTCAATCTCCCCAATTGGAGCCGCCGGAAATATTGCTCACGCATAAGGGTTCCCAAGCTCCGCGAAAGTGGATGGTGGCCCGTTAGCTCAACATCTCGGTAGGTTGCTAGGAGGAGCAGAGGGCTAGCTTCAATGGACTTGGCCAAAAGTTCCAGCAGCAGCAGAGATGATTCGTCTGCTCAATGGAGGTCGTCTATAGTAAAAACCAGAGGTTGCGTTTGAGAGGCATTTGTTAAGAAAGTAGCCACTGAATCGAATAACCGGAAGCGGGACTGCTCCGGGGCGGAGTCCACACGCTGCACCAAGTCTGGCAGTTTCTTTAGTAGTTCCGGAACGATATCGGCAATATCAACCGCACCCAGGCCCATTTCTCGCTCTAGTTGATCGGTGTCGACTTTATCAATGTAATTCCGGATGGGCTGAACGAACGGCCAGTATGGTGGAGCGCCTTCTTGCTCGTAGCACCAGCCCCAGAAGGCTTGAGCACCATGTTGCTCTGCGTAACTGCATAACTCTCGGGCCGTTCGGGTCTTGCCAATGCCTGGCTCCCCGGCCAACATGACCAACCGGCCATGACCAGAAATTGCCTCAACAAATGCTGCACGAAGCTCGGCCATTTCTCGGTCGCGACCGACGAAAGCGCTAGCTGTAGGTTGCAGTGGGCGATAGTCTGCCATCAGGCCCTGCTAATTATCTCATGACGAGGATCAGCAATTAGTGATTCGAGGTAGTTTAGCACGTAATACCTTCTCTACGAAGGGAACAGCAAAGGTGGCGCATAGGAGAATTTCTCGCACATAGTCGATTGATCCAGGAAATTCGCAACAGCCTCTATTTCTTCGAATAATGTTGAGGGCATCCACTAAGTCAACCTTTCAGATTAAGCCATGATAGGGTGCCTTGCCCGTCATAATAATACCAATCCGCAGAGGCCTATTGGTGTAATGGACTCTCGGTTTATTTGGTTTCGCACGCTGGTCGGCGTCACAAAAAAGGCGCGCTGTTAGGTGGACCACAGACATCACTAAGACCCAGACGATTATCCATAGTCAACGACTAAGATTGGGGTCTAACTCGCCCAATCAATCGCTCTCTACTCGTGCCCTTAGCGATGGATTAATCTCATTTCCCTAGTCATTATGCCCAGATCGTCCCCACAAGGTTCTTCAAGAGGTTGGTTGCCCGGGCAACCCATCCGTCATCGTCTTGATCTACCGGGAAGATTAAGGCCAGGAAATCAGCGGCCCTTGCGTCAGCATAGGTCCGCAGCTATTCCTCAACTTCCGATCGTTTCCGATGATTGCCACATCAGAGGGCCCTTCTACCCCTTCAATGTCCAACATCCGCCGGTAGTTAGTAAGTTGACCGTAGGGATTCAGCGAAAACTTTCGTTGAAAACTTAGTTGCTGCATTTACGGGTCAATTAGGGTTTCTAAGCCGAACAGATACCCAATATCTCACAGTCTTTTGGCTACCGGACACCGGCGGAGGTGTTCACCGGAGACTCGGTGCCATCGGATGAACAGACAAAAGATAGGAGTTGGTTCCCAGAAACAACGGTGGTATCCTACGTAGGAGCGACGGAACCCCCACTTAATTTAGTCCCGATGCTGTCTAAAGGATGGGGTCCACTTAAGAGAGGAGGGTTAAACCCGCCTAGAATCGCCCACAATGCAATTGTGAAGCGTTTCTATTAACCTAAACATGGCATGTATTGGCTAACATTAAGTTGGTGATGGTATGGCTAAAAACATAAGAGTATCGGATGAACTATATGACTATATCCAAAGCGTCTCTAATGGAAACAATAGGAAATACTGTTGCTAGGCTACTAGACGTAGAACAATACATATGCACGGTCAACATAAACATCGTTCTGAATTAATGCCTATGGAAGTCTACACTTACACAATATTGGATGCATTCCGCAGTATGGAGAATTGCTTTCATAGAACAGAATATATATGGGATGGGAAATTAACTGCCGGTCACCTTCAACTCAAAATAGAGAAATTTATTGCTGGAAACGGCCTTCTGGATTGGTTTACTGCTGATGGTGTCGTTGTTAATCGTATGCCAAGATGGGAAATTAGATTTACAAGTGCTTTAACACAATTGGTTAAAGATAGTTGTCCGGAAGTAAGTGAAGATGGGTATAGTAGAACTGAAGAAGGCAAAGGATGCTTAGCAGATATTTCTCTCCATGTTAATGTTGAAGCTAAGCAATGTTACATCGTAGGATTCGTCGAACAGATTCAAAATCCTGACAATCCCAAACAGCTAGAAGAGATTTTTGTACCGACTGTATTAAAAGAATAGTAGAGAAGACAAAAACCGGGTCCAACACTTCCAGCAACGGCGACCCGGCCTGTTCTCCCGACGGCACCAGGATTGCTTTCGCGCAATGGCGCTTCAGAAAGACCGACATCTACGTCATAGACGCCGACGGCTCTAATGCAACCTGACTGACCTCCAATGAAGGTCACGGCTGGTAACCCGCATGGTCACCCGACAACACCGACAACACCGCCATCGCCTTCGTCTCCAATCCGGGCGGGAACGCCGACATCTACACCATGACTGCCGATGGCTTGGACCCTACCTGCCTCACCTTCACCGACACTGCCGATTACTCGCCGGACTGGTGGCCTTGGCGCCCACTCCCAAAAACGCGCGTTGCCGGTCGCGGGTCCCCCGATGCTTGTCCGAACCCTCGAATCCCAGTGTCTCCTGCCCCGGCGGCAGCGCGGGAGCTGAGGTGACCACCAAACCTACACTAAAAGAGGAGCAGTTCACATGGCTTTAGATCATGATCAGTTTATGCGGATAGCGCTCGAAGAGGCAGACAAGGCTGGTATCGAGGGAAATATTGCGGTGGGCTCGGTCATAACGATCGGTGACTCCGTAGTGGCAAGAGGCAGGAACCTTGTGAGCTCCACTCTTGATGTGACAGCTCATTGCGAGACCGATGCGCTTCGCAACGGGGGGAAGGCTCTCGGCCACATCGACTTCTCCGGCCACACTCTATACACGACGGCTGAGCCGTGTCCTATGTGCTGCGGAGCCATCATGGCCAGCGGAATTTCCATGGTAGTCATGGGCGCTCGCCCGGAACCGTCACAGCGTAGGTATGGGGACTATACGATAGAGAAGCTAATCGAACTGGCGAGATTTGAAGAAAAACTTCAGGTGGTGACAGGGGTATTGCCCCAGGTGTGTGCTGATCTACGACGCCAATGGGAGGAGCGAAACGCCAGCAACGCATAATTAGGATTCAAGCAACTGAGAGTTAGCACCGGATATCGTTTGTGGGTTCTTCGTCAAAAGACATGGGTGAAGGAGAAAAGGATGGTGGCGCCATCTGAAGACGTGGCCTATCGAACGCTGGACTTGGCATCAGGTGAGCGTTCTTCGTCACGGGGAGTGAGCTTGTGATAGACGGTGGCTCAACGGCCGAACGAGAGGGAAATAGTCATGGGCATTTCGGAGGTGATTCTTGGCGAACATCGAGTTAGTCCGGGAGCAGGATGCCAGCGAAAGAGTCAAGGCAATCTATGACGACATCAAGGCGACCATGGGTTGGTCGTTTGTTCCTGAAACATTTCAATTAATCGCCCATAATCCAGAGCACCTGGAATCATACTGGGCTCATTACAAGCTGGCAATGGGACCGGGCAAGCTGGACTTGAAGACGAAGAAGATTATCGCCTATGTAGTCTCAGTCATGAATAACTGCGGCGTTTGAGTCCGTTTTCATCTTGATGCCGTGAAGCATCTGGGAGTGGATGATGAGACGCTGGCCGAAGTCGTCGAGGTCATGGCCGAGGTCGCCAATGGCAATTTGATAATGCATTCGATAGGGGGTCGGCATTGAGCCTGTAGCCGCATACATCTGAGAATGCCGCCCCACCAGAGGGGGATATTGGTACAGCCTGATGATTAAGACGTCAACAATGAAGCGCCGTACCCTCGATACAGGGTATAACGCGCCTTGGGAAAATGCGTAATTGCTGCGGCCTTGACCCATCTGCCCAGAACGACGTACCTGAAATTCCCGTTCTCCAACGACCAGAGGTGAGGCTTGACGCCAGGGCATTGCTCGAAGAACTGAGCTGATACGTCCCTGCTGAAATTGCCCTTGGCCATCTTAGGCGAATAGGGCATGAAGCCGGTGATGAGCGGGTGCTGTCCCGGCGGGAGAAGCTCGGTACGTATTAAGTAAACACGGGGTAGGACTGAATTGACCTTACCCCCGAAAACAGAAACAGTGGCAAAGAGAGTCCTCCGGGTAAAATAGGACATAGTAAGGAGGGCTCATGGCACGGAAGAGGTACACAGAGGAGCAGATCATAGGGGTCCTGAACGAGGCAGAGGCAGGGGCCAAGACAGGGGAGCTGTGCCGCAGGCACGGCATGAGCGAAGGCACCTTCTACAAGTGGAAAGCCAAGTACGCCGGGCTGACGTTGAACGAGTTGAAGAGGCTAAGGTCCGTTGAGGAAGAGAACCGGCGCCTGAAGCAGATTGTGGCCCAGCAGGCGTTGGACAACTGGTCTCTGAAGGAGTTGCTGGCAAAAAACTTCTGAAGCCCAAGGTGAGGAAGATGGCAGCGGCATATGCCATAGAGAGTCTTGGGCTGAGTGAGAGGAGGGCCTGTCTGCTTACTGGTATCTCACCCTCGGTCTATCGGTACAAGTCGAAGCAGGGTGATGATGCTGTCCTGCGTCGCAGAATGCGTGAGCTGGCATGGGAGAGGAAGCGCTTTGGCAGTCCCAGGTTGCACATCATGCTGAAGAGAGAAGGCCTGGTGATCAATCACAAGCGTACAGAGCGCATCTACAGTGAAGAGGGGCTTGCGCTCAGGAAGAAGAGGAGGCGCAAAGGGGCGGCAGGGGTCCGGGAGACCATTCCATCTCCTGTACGTCCTAATCAGAGGTGGTCCATGGACTTTGTCTCTGATAGCACTGTGACCGGTCGGTGCTTCCGGGCATTGGCCATAGTGGACGACTATTCACGGGAGTGCCCAGCCATCGAGGTAGATACCTCTCTGGGAGGCGCCAGAGTGGTGGGAGTCCTGGAGAGACTGGAAGAGACACGGGGACTACCTGAGGTGATCACTGTGGACAACGGCCCGGAGTTCGCAAGCAAGGCCATGGATGAGTGGGCCTATCGGAGGGGCATCAAGTTAAGCTTTATACGTCCTGGCAAGCCGGTAGAGAACGCCTTTGCTGAGAGCTTCAACGGCCGACTACGCGACGAATGCTTGAACATCAACTGGTTCATGAGTGTAAGGCATGCCAGGGAGATCATAGAGAACTGGCGGCAGGACTACAACGAGGTCAGGCCCCACAGTTCCCTGAAGGGTAAAACGCCCAAAGAGTTTGCTGGCTCTATGGCTGGACTCTACTAGCCAATGATACTAACTTCGGGGTAAGGTCACTTAGGTATCCGACTATATTGTTGAGTACGATTTAAGGAGGGGGTTCAAGATGAAAGCTATCCGGATATATGAATTCGGCGGGCCGGAGGTCATGAAATACGAGGACAGCCCCGATCCGACTCCGGGACAGGGACAAGCGCTCATAACTCTTCAGGCCATTGGCGTCAATTTCGCCGATGTCTCTTCCCGCAGGGGTGGCGGGGCCTCAGCTTCCAGTTTGCCAGCAACTCCAGGGTTTGAAGCAGCGGGGGTCGTGTCTGCCGTTGGCGACGGTGTGAGCAATGTAAATGTGGGGGACACCGTTGTCTATTGGGGGGTGAGGGGATCCTATGCTGAGCAGGTTGCCGTTTCCGCCGATGTTCTGGTCAAAATACCCGCTGGGCTGGACGCCAAGACGGGCGCTGCGGTATTCCTCCAAGGTATGACCGCCCACTACCTGGCCTTCACTACCTACCCACTGAAACCTGGCGACTTCGCCTTGGTACATGCCGGGGCTGGCGGTACTGGTCTCATGCTGATCCAGATGGCCAAAATGGCGGGGGCTTACGTGTTCGCCACGGTCTCCACGGAAGAGAAAGCGGCATTGGCCAAGGAAGCAGGGGCCGACAAAGCCATCATATATACCAGTGAGGACTTCGAACAAGAAGTGAACCAGACCACCGGTGGTGCGGGATGCCAGGCGGTTTACGACTCGGTGGGCCAGACCACATTCGAGAAAAGCCTAAATTGCCTGGCACAGCGAGGGTGCCTGGCTCTATATGGTCAGTCCAGCGGACCCGTGGCCCCGGTTGCTCCAACCAGCCTGAGGGGGTCTTCATTCCTAACCCGTCCCAGTCTTGCGGACCACACCAGCACTAGGGATGAACTTGAGTGGAGGGCCGGAGAGGTTATGGGCTGGGTGGCTTCCGGAGAGTTAAATGTTCGGCTTGGCGGTGAATTCCCATTGTCTGAAGCAGCAGAAGCCCACCGCCAACTGGAAGGCCGCCTGACAACTGGTAAGCTCCTTCTCATCCCATAGCTTTCAGGTCAAAGTTGGCTGGTCAGCAGTGGAATTGCATTGACAAGATGAACACTTCGAGCAGGGTGATCCAATAATCATTCTACCTGGTTATCAACATAGGGAAAATCAGACAAATCGCTTTGCGACCAAGTAGCGAATGTTCAGCGTGGCGTTCATTCGGCGCACCTTCTTGGATTTCCGACTATCGGCACCCTGGAGTGGCGTCCACCGGCCCGTAGAATGACACCAGCCCGAGTTGCCTTAGTTGTGTCTATCCAGCACAAACCGACACCCTAAAAATCTCATCGAAACCGCCTGGCCACTCTGCTAGAATTCATGGGAGAAAGTTCCCGAGGAAAATCATGGTAGAGCGTAGCAACCCTGCAGCACTCGCCAGCCCGCCCGGCTACAGTCATGTCGTAAAGGATGGAACGACGGTCTATTTGGCCGCGCAGGTGGCGCGAAACAGTGATGGCGTGACGGTGGGGGTAGGCGACTTCAACGCTCAGGCGGAGCAGGTGTTCAAGAATATTCAGGCAGCATTGGAGTCCGTGGGGACCAATATGAGCCATCTCATGAAGCTAAATGTGTTCATGACCCACCGGGAAGATTTCCCGGCCTATCGTGTGATTAGGCCCAAATTTGTACTTGACGACGCCCTACCTGTGAGCACCTTGATATTCTGTGCTGGCCTGGCCGACCCGGATTTCCGCGTTGAGATTGAAGTTATAGCGACAATGCCCTAATCAACCCGAAAAGAGGTTAAGGCCGTCGCCCACTGAGTGAAAAAGCGAAAGGGCACGGATTTCCCGTACATCACCAGTTGTACTTCGTGGCGATGATACCAAGTCAACCCGGTTACCTAGAACATCAGGCTGACTAGGTATTTGTCGCCGAACCCTATTCCTTCAGATGTTGGGCGGATTGTGCTCCTTGCTCATACTTGAGAATCTCCGCGCCAGACGGGGAAAGGGATCAAAAAATTTGACAGAAATTTACGTGTCAGTAGACATCGAAGCCGACGGGCCTATACCAGGGGATTACAGTATGCTATCTCTCGGGTCCGCAGCATACGATAGTGACGAAAATCTGATTAGTACATTCACGGTAAATATTGCCCCATTGGAAACCGCCGAGCAGCATCCCGACACTGTGGAGTTTTGGAAAGAAAACCCAGCGGCGTGGGACGCTGTTCAAACGGATCGGCACCTTCCTGAAAATGCGATGGTTGAATACGCCGCCTGGCTGGAAGCACTTGTGGCTAGGACCGAAACGCGCTTGGTTTTCGTCGGATATCCTGCGGTATTCGACTTCGCATTTGTGCATTGGTACCTGGTTCACTTTGTGGGAAGCGACCCGTTCGGTTACTACGCATTGGACCTCAAGACCTACGCCATGGCCGCTCTTGATACCGAATTCGGCGAGACCAACAAGTCGATTATGCCCAAAGACTGGCTTAAGAGAGAACACCCTCACATAGCGTTGGACGACGCTATTGAACAGGGTGAGATGTTTTTCGCGATTCGCAAAGCTATCCGGGGGGGCTAACACATAGCCCTAGAAACCCGGCTGAAAAGCCCTGCTGTGACGGGATGGCGTGGAGGATAACCAGTGGACTGTAAGTCTGAGGCTAAGAGTGACCCAGTTGGCTGCGGCCAATATGAATTGGGTAGTAACGATGGGCGACCCTGGGGCTTGCTGGTCCGGTTTATCGTGAGAGGAGCCTGGAGCCGGAGATATCATCCCCATCTTGGTAGCCACCAGGGTCAGGTTGGCCACCGTGGCCGCCATGAGTAGTTGGAATCGGGTCTTGGCTCGGCCGAAGTAGCGAGATTGGCGGACCCCCAGTTGCACCAGCCGCGCCAGGCGATGCTCGGCCGCCTGGCGCAGCCTACGGTATTCAGCAAAGCCCTCACTCCGCTGGAAGTCCCGGGCTTGTTGCAAGAGCGCCTCTTGGGGATG
The DNA here is from genome assembly GCA_963665155.2 of Dehalococcoidia bacterium. Lineage (GTDB taxonomy): Bacteria > Chloroflexota > Dehalococcoidia > Lucifugimonadales > UBA3495 > UBA1141. Next base: position 95,009 of record CAXXFI010000002.1, read on the forward strand.
CAGGGCTACGGTGCGTCCCGCCCCGTACCGCGCCGCCACGCACTGGGACCGCAGGGGGCATACGCCGCAGACCGCCGGGTCGAATTGGAAACTCCGGGCCAGGTAGGTCCGACCCAACCGGTTGGTCCGGGTGCCGAAGGTCCGCAGGGTGTGGGTAACATTACCGGCTGGGCAGGTGCAGGTTCCTGCCTCCAAGTCGATCTGGAAGTCCTCCTTGGGGAAGCAGGCCTTATTAGGGCGACCCGGCACCTTGGCTATTAGAGTCCGACCAGCATCGGCAAAGGCCTGCCGCGTCCCGCCATCCCCATAGGCCGCATCCCCGATAGTCTCCTCCACCGCTATGCCCGTGTTCTCCTCACTCTGCTCCACCAGTTCCAGGACTCCAGTGTTGTCACCGGCATTGCCGGGCAGGATGTCTACCGCGGTCACCAGTTGGGAATCGGTATCCACCACCACGGCAGCCTTATGTCCGTCGAAGCGTTTGCTGCTGCTTTTACGGCCGTGGCGCATCTCCGGGTCGTGTACCGAAGGGATGCGGTCCCGGCTTACCCCATCCTTCAGGGCTGGGCCATCCTCCTGGCGTTCCACATCCTGCAGTAACAGTTGCCCCAGCAACTCCGCCGCTTCCACTATACCCTGGCGCTGGGGGCTCTCCTCGGGGAACTGACCCTGGACCTGACGGGCCAGCTCCAACACCAGGTCGGCATCGGCTACTATCTTCTGCAGTAAGGCTTGCCGCTCTTTCTGGTTGTCCCAGTCAATCTCTGCCTCTCCCTTCACACTGGAGCCAAAGTAGAGTTCCAGACCGTGTCTCAAGGCCCATTCCTCGGGCCGCGTCCCATCCAGGTCCGAAAGCGCCCGCACTACCTGGACTATGCCGTCGGCCAGCAAGTTGTAGGTGTCCTTGTCCGCCCCTCGGCCCAGAATGTAGGTGGTGTCTACCGCCACCTTCATCCGGCGTCCTTTCAGGTATCCGGTCTGCCGGGCGAATTGGAGGCTGCGCTGAAAGACGGCCCGCACCCGGTCGTGGAGGATCAGCTGGGCTCGAAACAGCTGCAGCGTGCTCTTGGCAAAGGGCCGGTCCTCCACCTCAATCCCCAACGCCACCTTCCACCGGATATCAAAATCCGCCCGCTGTTTGGCTTCGGCGTCGCTGACTTTGTCGTAGGCTTGCAACAACAGCGCAGTGGCCACCAGACTTGGGGGCACGCTATCCCGGCCATTGTCTGGGCAATATAGCTCGGCGAACTCTTCGTCTCGAAATAGCTGTCCCCGCAGGGAGGCCAGGAAGCCATAGAAGGAGCCCCGGCCCACATAGTCCAGGTACAGGTGATCCGCTTCCAGCAGCCCTCGTTGCGCCGACCGTACTCCCAGCATCCTCAACCTCCCACACCCATTTATTAAATCTCTTGCCCAGTATATCGGGACAGCCTAGGTCAGGGTACTTTTCGGCCGGAGTTCTAGCTAGGGAAGTCCTTGGCCAGCGCGATACCAGTTTCGCTATCGACTACCATGTTTGTGTCGTCACGCCACGATGGAGGTTATACTAATCCAACTGCAAATACTTTTCCTCTAGAGAATAGGAGATGCTGAGATGAAACGCGTCACCAGTGACCAGCTAGTTAAGAGTTTTGATGCCAACAATCCTCCAGCGTTACGGGTCCAACCAGGCGAGACGTTCGTTATGGAGACCAACGACCGGTTGGCAACATACGAAGGCCCAAACTCCGCACCGGAAGCGATGGAGACCCTGAAAACCATGGCAGGCCCGGTGTACATTGAGGGAGCCAAGCCTGGAGACACGATTAAGATTGAAGTCCTAGACGCCTCTCTTCCCCTGGGCTACGGCTGGATCGGCGCAAACTCCAGGACGAGGACCGCTGGGTGACAAAATTCCGGAGTTCCGCAAGACCAAGGTCACCATAACCGATGGCGGTGTCCTCTTCGGCGACAATATTACCTTGCCATTGCGACCGATGATCGGGCGAATCGGGGTTGCCCCGAAAGCCGGACCCAGAGGGAGCAACGAAAGGGGAGAGTTCGGGGGGTGGTATGGGAAACTGCCAGATCACAAAGGGTGCGACAGTCTACCTTCCGGTGTTCCAGGATGGTGGTTTACTGACCATCGGAGATTGCCACGCTGCCATGGGCGACGGCGAGGTAACTGCTTCTGCGGTGGAGTGCGCCTTCGATGCAACCTTCCGGGTCTCCATCGAAGGAAACTTGTCCTTGAGCCGTCCGATAGTAACGAACGAATCGGAGGATGACCACCGGCGAAGGGGATACTTTGGAGGTTGCTACCAAGATGGCCGTCAACGCCATGGCTGATCTGATGGTGGACAAACTGGGTGTCGACTATACCAGCGCAGCTATGCTCATCGCCAGCGCCGCCGATGTCCGTACAGGTCTCGCTGGGAATCCGCCTTACACAATAAGGGTTGCTATGCCGACGTCGGTGTTGAGCCTGTAATTTAACGCCGTTCGGCCATCCCCCGAAGGGTACAATTTGGTGTAAAGTTGGGTGAAGATAGAATCTCCCAGTGACCTGGGACATGGGGGCTGGGTCTTGTGAAGCAGACCTGCTTGAGGAAGAACGGATCGAGGAAAGTCCATCGCGGTACACATTTAAGTTTGATGAACCCAGACGGATGGGCTGATCCGCTACGCTGCGGTTTGTTCGGTCTGCCACAAGACTCCTTCTGCTCGCACAGAAATAGGAATGCTCGACGCCTGCAATGCTCATCATTGTTTGCTGATAGGAATGACGCTCATTTGTGGTTAACTTAGCCTCATTTTTCGATTGACCGGGTCATAACCGGTCGCACGTTGTGATGCTTCTTGCGGTTTTCGGCTTGATCGTCCACAATCACCCAGACGCCTTGTTCCTTGGCTGATTTCTCCACGCAATTTAGCCGCCACGATCCTGCTCGACGATAGCTTAACCCGCACTCGGCGTCAAAGTTTCACGGCTAAATGGCGATTTGCTAGGTCGATATCAGACGATTCACGTGGACCCGATTTACACGTTCTGATAATATTCCCGTACATTTATCCGAATAACACAACAATCGGTAAATAGGTGGTCGCACATGCCTGTAAAACCACAAAAGCTGTGGCGGACAATTCTCGTTGAGGTTTCAAAGCATCCGAGCGGTATGCCCGAAGTCGACCTCCGAAGTCGACTTCGATACATTTTTCAGTTGGATGACATCCCGTTCGACGCGGCAATTCTTCAGATGGAGGAAGAGGGCACGGTCCTTTTCCAATCCGACGGTAGTGTCTCGTTGACGGATTCAGGAAAAAAACAGTCGCAAGCCATTAAGCGAGAAAAGAGATAAATCAATAGTCCTTCTTTGATCCTTTGGAATTGAAAATGCTCAGTTAGAGCATGGGGTGGTTCAGGGGTGCGGCGGAAAGATGGGCTTTACTGGGTCATAATTGAACCAAGCTTGATTCCCTCGCAAAAAGGCCTGTTTGAGATGAACCCTGGCGGAAGGGGCCTGGAAGGGAGGAGGCCACGGGATGCCGGCTGCTGGCCTCACCGCACCATCTGCCGCGCTCAGGACAAGCGTGATCCCGTTGCGGTACCCCTTCCGTGGCTCAGGGCACCCGGTGGAAGCTGTGGAGCGGCGCCCTCATGCGGCCGTGACCGCAGGTACCGTCCCGACCGCCCGCTGAGCCGTGTTCTCCATCTCCACCAGGCGTGCATGGACCATCCGCTTGAAGTTGCACGCCAACGCCTTCAGGTAGACGGCAAGCCGCACCCGACGGCCCCCTCGCACCCGCAAGCGCCCAAGCCCGTGGGCGCGCTTCAGCTCGGAGTTCGTTCCCTCGATACCAGCCCTTATGGCATACCGCTTGCGCCACTCCTCGGTGGCCTCGGCCCTCCGGCGCCGCTCGATGTTCACCTTCACCAGGTCCGCCTTGAGGACGTAGGCCCCCGCACGCCGGTCCAGCTTCACTGGGCAACGGGACCGCAAGGGGCAGGGCTCGCATGTTGTCCTGGCAAAGTGGACCTCTACCCGCTCCGGCGCATCCTCCAACTCGTGCTCCTCGATGGACGGGTGGCCGGCGGGGCACACCGTGGCCTGCTCCCCTGTGACGTCGATCTGAAAGTCCGCGGCGGTGAGCGGCGGTGGTCCGTCACCCTCTCCTTCGCGCGAGTTCCCCGGCGCCGACCCCGCCACCGGGCTCACCAGTTCCGTTCCCCGGCGCGAGGCTTCGAAGGCATTGCGGCCCGACCCATACGCCGTGTCGGCGAAGAGCTCGTCCGGTCGGACCTTCCGCTCCGCGAGCCCGTCAACGACCGGCACGCTCACGTCGGTGTCGCTCCCACTCGAGGGGGTCACCTCCACGTGGGTGATGAGCTGGGTGGCGTTCTCCTCGTGGCAGGTCTCCGCCACCTGCACCTCGTACCCCTTCCCCTTGTGGCCGCTGTAGGTCACATCCGGGTCGTGGGGCGATTGCAGCGAGTCGGCGGACACCTGCTTCGGGTCCTTCAAGGCCACGGGCACCTTGCATTCCCCAGCATCGTCGTCATCGTCCCTGGGGCGCCCGTCCCGGTGTTTGCCCACATGGCACTGCTCCCGCAGCAGCCGCTCCAGCAGCCGGTACTCCTCCAGCTGGGCAGCAGTCGTGCCATGGAACCGGTCCACCAGCCGGTAGAGGTCCCGGGCACAGACCGAAAGGCGTCGCCGACCCTCCCCCGTGCGGGCGTCCTCGTAGTGGGTCGCCTCGTCTTCTTCCTTCAAATAGCGCCCTAGGAGGCCCTCCGGAACCCCAGGGCGATAATCGACGTTAAGCGACGGCTCGGGGTTTCCGTCCGAGTTTCTAGGAGGCCCTCCGGAACCCCAGGGCGAAGCTCTGGGTGCTCCCAGCGCAAGGCCCGCAGGAACAACCGCATCGTCTCACAGAACAGGCCCAGCCGGGTGAGTGTGGCGATGTTGCTCATGATGTGGGTGGAGTCCAGCCGTTGCTTTCCGGTGCGTATGCCCAGCGCCTGGATGATCCGGTCCGTGGTCTCCTGGAAAGCCAGCCGGCCACCGTCGTGCTGCATCAGGCGAACTCGGAAGTTGTGGAGGGTCTTCTGGGGCAGGTGGGTCTCCTCGATGTCCAGCCGCAGGGCGTGGTGCCAGAGCAGGTTGAACTCTAGTTGTTCCAGAGCTTCATCGTCGGTGAGGTTGAACATCTCTTTGAGGAGGTGGACCCCGAGGACGGTCTGCACCGCCCGGTTGGGACGGCCGTTGTCCACGCAGTACATGGGAGCAAAGCGCTCCTCGTCAATCAGGGGGAGCGCCTCGTTTCGGAAAACCTCGGCCCAACTTCTCTCCAGACGCTTAGCCTTCTTCGGCGTCACCAGGAACTGGGACTGCCAGAGGCTCTCTTGCGGGTCTCGTATTCGGAACATCCTCCCCTCCCTCGGCCAGGCGCTGCCCCAACGCCCTTTCCCCACATTATCCTCACCTTGCCCCCGGAGGACGAGGGGTTTTTACGAGGGAATCAACCTTGGTCGTCCGAAGCGGTATGTGGCCAGGCTATGGTTATCGTCGGCCACTACCCTCGATTTAAGCGATGCATCCGAGAAGTGACCGACGATCCGCCATCGCGCCTATTTTTTTGTAGGAGCCTATCGTGAGCGAAACCCCAGCCTCGGACCTTCCATCCCTCTGGGAAGAGCACCTTAGGCATGAGTTCGAGACAAAGAACACCGAAGAGACCCTCCTGACCATGGTGGAGGACGCCTACGTCAACCATGTGCCGGTCATGACTGGCGGGTATGGCAAGAACGACCTGAGAGAGTTTTACTCCACTCACTTCATCCCGCAGATGCCGAAAGATACCCAGATCATTCCGATTTCCCGGACAGTGGGTGAGGATCGGCTAGTGGATGAGTTTGTCTTCAAGTTCACCCATGACATACAGATGGACTGGATGCTTCCGGGCATCCCACCGACGGGAAAGACTGTTGAAATCCCGTTTGTGGTGGTGGTGCAGTTCAAAGGCGATAAATTAGCGCACGAGCACATATATTGGGATCAGGCCAGCGTATTAGTCCAACTCGGACTCCTGGAAGTAAATAAACTTCCAATAACTGGGACCGTCCAGGCGACCAAGTTGAAAGACCCAACACTACCTTTCAACGAGCTAATCCCGTCCACTAGCTAATGACAGATAATCGTCGGGAACGCTCTGGTTATGCCACTTAGACGTTTCCCAAGATACCCATAAATTACGGTGGGGCTGAATAGCTTTCGAGCTTTGATTATGAACTATCACTATATTGTTATCGGAGCGGGGACTGCCGGGTGCGTACTTGCCAACCGGCTTTCCTCAGACCCCAACACCAGCGTTCTCTTACTAGAAGCCGGAGGGAAAGACAACTATTTCTGGATCGATATACCGATCGGGTATCTTTACACGATAGGAAACCCACGGACCGACTGGTGTTATCAGACGGAGCCTGATCCTGGGTTGAATGGACGAAGTATTGGATACGCCTCGGGGCAAAGTGCTCGGTGGCTGTCCGCCAATACCTGAGTAGCGTGTACTTCGCAGAGAGCGCGACATCGCGACATTACGAAAAGAGACTCACCCGGCTACTCTGCTAGAATTTGGGGGTATATTGAACGTTAAGGAGGTCACACATGGTAAAGCGGAGCAACCCAGCGGCACTCGCCAACCCACCGGGCTACAGTCATGTGGTGAAGGATGGAACGACAATGTATGTGGCCGGGCAGGTGGCGCGTAATAGTGATGGTGTCACGGTGGGTGTAGGCGATTTCACCGCCCAAGCGGAGCAGGTGTTCAGGAATATTCAGGCGGCATTGGAGTCCGTGGGGACTGACATGAGCCACCTCATGAAGCTAAATGTGTTCATAACCCACCGGGAAGATTTCCCGGCCTATCGTGTGATTAGGCCCAAATTTGTACTTGACGACGCCCTACCTGTAAGCACCTTGATATTCTGTGCTGGCCTGGCTGACCCGGATTTCCGCATTGAGATTGAAGTTATAGCGACAATGCCCGGAAAGAAGTTAAGGCTCCCGCCCGATTGAAGAGGCGAAAGGGCACGGACCTCCCCAACAGACTAGCTAGTACTGCTAAACAATACCTTGTGAACTTGACCCAAGAGGAACGGGAGCACTTGTTGGAGATAACCCGGCGTGGCAAATCGTCGGCACGCAAGGTGAAGCGGTCCTTGATTTTGTGTAAAGGCCGATGAAGGACTACCGACCAGCAGATTGCCGAAGCTGTTATGGTAGGTCCCTCCACGGTCAGCCGGGTGCGGCAGCGTTTCGTGGAAGGAGGGTTGGAACGTGCCCTCAATGACCGGCCACGGCCTGGAAAACGGCGCAAACTTGATGGGAAGCAAGAAGCCCACTTGGTGGCCGTGGCCTGTAGTTCGGCCCCCGCGGGGCACACCCCCTGGACCTTGCGATTGCTCGCCGACCAAGTGGTGAAGCTGGAATTCACCGACTCCATTTGCCGGGAGACGGTCCGGCAGGTACTGAAAAAAACGAACTTAAGCCGTGGACGAAGAAGGAATGGTGCATACCTGAGGTAAGCGCCGAATTCGTAGCTGCCATGGAGGACGTGCTGGATCAATGCATAGAGGTTTCGGCCCTTGCCTTGCTTCCCTTCGCCCTGAGCCAGTAAATGTGGGGCCTTCGGGAGAAGAACGGTTCGACGGCTGACCACGAACGACAGTGGGTTGGTAGGGCAATAAAGGTGGTTTGAAAAGCCTGTCCTGGGCGATCGAAGCGTCACTCCGCCCAAAGACGGTGTGGGGGACGAACCACGCACAATCCAGGACGGTCATGGTTGTCCCGGGGCCGAGACTAATCCTAGCTAGTAGACACCTGAAAATCTAGGACTTTGAGGTTGGTCCGCTCCACTCCCCGCCAGTTATCTTTGATAACCATATAGGCAAGATCGACTGCCGGTGTGCCATCTATCCAGCGCTCTGCCTGGTTGAAAGCCAGAGCGGTCCACTGGTGGTCGCCTTGGCCGAGGCGCAGGTTCAGGTGTTGGGCGCTCTTTCCCACCCGCCGTACTTCCAAAACTTGAGCCTGTCTGGTCAGGAATACGGGTTGGCGATTGGCTGCGCCAAAGGGTTCCAAAGTAAATACCCAATTGGGAAACTCACCACCCAATTCGACGAACTCAACCTCGGCGTCAATTGTCAGGATTTGTCTCAGGTCGCCCGAGCCAGCAAACCCGGTGGCGGTTGCGGCCAGCCTTTCTTCCAGCGCCGGAAGTTTTGCTACCTCCACGGTGAACCCGGCGGCCTGGGAGTGGCCACCGAACCGAACGAAAAGGTCTTGGCATTCCGAAAATGCCTCGAAAATATCGAATTCGGGTATGCTTCGCCCGCTGCCCACAGCGAACTCTTCCTCCACCGACACCGCTACGGCGGGACGGTGGTAGGTCTCGGCCAAACGCCCGGCAATCAGCCCAGCGACTCCTCTGGTGATGCTCGGCCCCTTAACGATCAGGAATGAAGGCATATCGGCCGATGCAGCACGGTCGTGGACTTGTTGGAAAGCGAAATCCATAGCATCTTGGGTTAATTCCCGGCGCCGCTGGTTCAAGTCTTCCAATTTATCGGCCAACGAATCGGCCTCGACCGGGGATTTGGTGGTCAACAGACGGTAGGTGTCCAGAGCATGGCCCAACCTGCCGGGAGAATTAAGACGAGGCCCGACTTGGAATGAGATTGTTTCGGTGGTGAAAGGTTTTTGCTCCACTCCAGAGCGAAGAAGCCCGGCTTTTCGGAAGAGCGATTGAAGACCGGGCCGCTTGGTTTGAGCCAGGCTTAGCAAACCCTCCTGGACCAAGTACCGGTTTTCGTCAACCAATGGGACCAAGTCGGCGATTGTGCCCAATGCAGCTAACTCCAGCAGGCTTCTGTCCCAAGGCTGGCCGCAATACTGATATAGCCCTTGGATTAACTTGAATGCCAGTCCGGCGCCACATAGCGACTGGAACGGATAGCTATCGCCGGGTAGCTTGGGGTCTATGATGGCCGCAGCGTCGGGAAGGTTGCCTTGAGGCAGGTGATGGTCGGTTATGATGACGTCAGTGCCGCAGGCTTTAGCGTAGACAACTTCATCAAAGGACGTGACGCCGCAGTCAACGGTGACAATCAAACTAGCGCCGTCACTGACCATTTGGTCGATGGCAGTGTTGGACAGCCCATGACCCTCTTCGGACCTGAGGGGCAAATACGGAAGGACCTTAACGCCGAACGCTTCCAATCCTTCGACAATTATGGCTGTGCCGGTAACGCCGTCAAGGTCGAAATCACCGAAAATACCAACAACCTCTTGCTGGTTTATCGCCTGATAAAGCCTTTTTAGGGCCGCCTCCATACCTTGGAGACGCAACGGGTCGTACGGCAAACGGTGGGGCGGGTCGAAGAACGCCCTCAGTTTTTCCGCAGTGTCGATCCCCCGTCCCAGCAAAACCTTGATTGCCGCTTGCGGCAACTCTGCGGGGAGTGAATGGTCCGAGACGCTCTGCGGCAGAGACCACCGCCTGGCGCTTACACCGGCATTATTTTCATTCAAAGTTATATCCAGTTTCCAGCGGTTGTGCCTAGCTGTTTAATTCCATTGGACTAATAGGAGAGATGATGGTCCCTGATGGTCAGTGGAGTGACCTTCAGTCTGCCCTTCGGGAATGGAGAGACAGAAGAGATAGATAGGAGGCGGACCCACATCCGCCAGTATTAAACAGATAGTATAATACTTTTCCCTATTCAGTCCCTTAATTCCGGATTGGCCAGCACCAAAACCGAGTTATGACCGCCGAATCCAAAAGAGTTGCTCATTGCAACATTTATCGTCGACTTACGGGCCTGGTTGGGGGTGTAGTCCAAGTCGCATTCCGGGTCGGGCTCTGTCAGATTAATAGTAGGCGGCACTATGCCGTGCCGCAGAGTCATGACGCAAATGGCAGCCTCCAGCGCACCGCCCGATCCCAGCAAGTGACCGGTCATGGACTTGCTCGAACTAATGGATATTCGGAAGGCGTCTTCCCCCAGGGCCAGCTTTATGGCCTTGGTCTCGGAGCGGTCGTTCAGGGGAGTCGAAGTACCATGAGCGTTAAGATAGTCCACTTCCGCGGGATCGATTCCAGCAGCGTTTAAAGCCATTTTCATAGCTCTTGCGGCGCTCTCTCCGGTGGGTCCGGGTTCGGTGATATGGTGAGCGTCGGAGGTTGCCGCATATCCTCTTAACTCAGCCAAAGGCGTCACTCCCCGCCGCTGCACGCTTTCGCCGCTCTCCAGCACCAGCACCGCCGAGCCTTCGCCCATGACAAAGCCGTCCCGTTGCAAATCGAAAGGACGACTAGCCTTTTTCGGGTCTTCATTGAAGCGAGATAGGGCTCGCAGGGCGTTGAACCCAGCCACAGCCACAGGGTAAATCGGAGCCTCGCTACCGCCAGCCAGGACAATCTCCTCTTGGCCTCGTACGATCATTTCCCAGCCTTGTCCCAAAGCATCGGCCCCGCTGGAGCAGGACGATACAGTGCAATAATTGGCGCCCATAGCCCCAGTGACCATGGATACCTGAGCCGAAGCCATATCCGCAAGCATCATTGGTATCAGGAAAGGGCTGACCCTTTTGGGGCCACGCTCGTTGAGGATTTCAAATTGCTGGGAGAGAGTGATTATGCCACCGATGCCGCTGCCGATAATGACACCCACTTTGTATGGGTCGACCTCTTTGGGGTCAAGTTGGGCTTGACGACAGGCTTCCTGGGCAGCCACTGCAGCGAACTGGGCAAACCGGTCCATCCGGCGGGCTTCTTTTCGGTCGAGGTGGGCCTCTGGGTCGAAACCTATAACTTCAGCAGCAAATTTGGTGTCGAAGCCCTCGGTATCAAAGGCAGTAATGAAGTCTATCCCCGATTTACCTTCCGTCACGCCAGCCCAGGTAGACTCGGTATCCAACCCCAATGGACTTATGACGCCCATACCGGTGACAAACACACGCCGGTTGTTGCTCACACTCACTCCCAACTACCCGGTACAGCCAAAATGGAACTCCAAAATGAGGCTCATGGAATCTTGCGGCGAAACTTCAAGGTACATGCGCAAAATCACATCCCTGAGTCGGAACCAAGTAGGGCTCCACGCCTGCGAGGCCCAATCTCCTTGGGATCAGGACCGATTAAATCAGGGCCGCTCAAGCTACTCGTTCTTTGGTCTCGTACGCTTCGGGCTCACGGCCACGACGTTAAGAATGTCATTCAGTTCGGTAATGCGACCGGAGATATTGGCCGCCAATTCTTGTCTTCCGGGCATAAGCGGGTCCGAGAACGCTTTCAGCGAATCGGACAACTCGTTAACACGGGTTCCAACAGAATCGGCAACTTCCTTCCGGGCATTGGCCAAAGGTTGGGAAACCGAGCGAAGGGTCTCCACCAACTCGACTACCCTCTGGGAAATATTCTCTCCCAACTCTCTACCAGGTGTGGATACGGGGTCGGACCACGCCTTCAGAGACTCGGTAGCCTCGGTTATGCGGCTGGCGAATGAATCACTAAGGTCCTTGCTGGTGGTGGCCAGTCGTAGACGGTAACTTCGGAGAATGCGGAATATGCGACCGTACAGATCGTCGACCGGCTTTAGTCTGGCGGTGTACTTATCGTACAGATCGCGGCTCTCCTGCATAGTCCATCGCTCGTCATAGTGAACGAACTGACGGCCAGTGTACAGTTGATAGGGGCGCATCTCGCCTTCTTGGAGCAGTTCCCCATCGGCGCTGAGCGGTTTCAGGTCCTTCCAGTTGGAGGTTGCGGGCAGCGGGGTCAGCAAGTTTGCAGTCTGATACCTGCTTATCTCGGTCACCCATTCGGCCATAGCCATGACGCTCTCTTCTGTGTCGTAGGGCAACCCGATAATGGTCATGGCGACCACAGCAAAACCGCTCTTCTTCAGAGTTACCAGGTCTTTGTGCGCCTGGCCCGGCTCCTGGCGTTTGTTCACCAGTTTTAGGTTTTCCGCGTTATCCGACTCCACTCCAACGTAGAGCATTTTAATGTTGGCGTTTTGCATAGCATCGGCAACTTCCGGGTCTTGGCCGACCTCGGTCCGGCATTGGCAGATGGAGTGCATACCCTCTGTGTGGTCTTTCCATCCCTTCAGCCGGGCCAGTCGCTCGTCCCGGTACTTGACCGCTCGCAACGGGGGTGTATGCAGATCGTCGGAAATAAAGACTTGGAACGCCCCGTTCCGGCCCGAGTGAATCAAGCCGTCGGCAGCCATGCCCTTTAGTTGATTGATCCGCTTAATTTCCGTTTCCCGCGATATTAGGCGGTAGCCCAAAAACTGCTGGATCACCTGGCAGTAGGTGCAGTTCTCGGTGCAGCCGCGTACCGTTTCCAGTACCCCGCCAGCCAACGGGTTAGCGGAACTCAAGTCTTTGATCGAGTGAAAATCGGGTAGCTCCACGAAATCCGGAGCAACAAGGCCAGCACGGCGTGTCTCGACCCTTTGTCCATCCACCATGTAGGTGATGCCGGACACCTTGCCCAAGTATTCCTTTAGTTGGGTCCCCTTGTAGGTCAGCAGGACATCGCATAGCTGACCAATTATGTCCTCACCTTCCCTTTGAACGACTACGTCGAAGTGACCGTAATCGAAGGCTTCTTCGGCAAGAGGGCCCATTTGCGGGCCGCCACCGATGGTGATCAGGTTGGGATGGAATTCCTTGGCCATGCGGGCGACCTGGTAACCCCTAGGCGCTTCGTTTATTAACGCCGTAACCATCAGTATGTCGACGCCGTCAAGGTCTTTATCCGGGTCGATCAGCCCCGACCGATCCTCGAACCAGATTTCCCTCTCGTAGTGATAGGGGCCGTCCCACTGAGCTAAGGCTCCGGACAGAAACAGCATCCCCTGACGAGGAATTGCGATATATTCAAAATTTCCGCCGGTTGACGCTGGCTGAAGCAGCACCACCCGTTTGGTCTTTATCATGCTTGCTCCCTCTTGATGGCTGTGGAGACTCGCGCTCGGCCTAGCCTTTTTAAGGAGTTAGGCGTAGTTCCCCTTTGTCTGGCTGCAAAAACCCATCCGCGTGGGTGATATGTTCTGTAAACTCAAAAGTATTATACACCCATCGGATTACGCAAAAATACACGTTTTCGTCGTTTCAATTTAATGGTTTCGTCACGTACCTAACCGCAACAAAGTGCGCAAATTAAACAGCCTTGAACAGATATTTTAAGGCATCCCCTTTTTTGTTTCCAGTGACGCGGTTCGATTTTTCCGGAACTTCGTTCTTAACCACTTGGGGCAATCTCCGGGATCAATCTCCTGCGTCAATCCCCTGTCTCAATCCCCCGGTGGTTGGAAATGTGGGATTATCTCTGTCGCTATGGTCTCTATATGTCTCTCCACGTCTTCCTTGGGGCAAACCACGCTGAAAATGATGTGCCTTGCTCCTGCGTCGATAAACTCTTGCAAGCGCGCTATGCAACTCTCCACAGGGCCCAGCAAACAATAATCCCGGACGATGTTTACAAAATCTCCGCTATACAGATACTGTCCTCCCAGCTGGCGAGCGGCGATATTCACGGCTTCTTCCTCGGTGGGGTAAATGGAGATATAGGGGAAACAAGCCCACTGGAAATTGGTCATGTCTTTCTCCAAACTCTCTGCGGAAGCCATGATCTTGGTCACACTATCGCGATACCGTTGGGGGCTGTAGAAATACGGCATCCAACCTTCACCGTAAGTAGCTGCTCGAACCATGGCAGCGTCGCGGCGGCCGGAAACCCATATCGGTGGCCCCGGCTTTTGAGTGGGTGTGGGATTGATCGATGCGCCTTCGAGATTGAAGTGCCGGCCCCGATGGGTCACCGCCTCTCCGGTCCAAAGTTGGCGCACCACGTCCAAGCATTCGTTGGTTCTGCGCCCTCTTTGCTTCACATTCAGGCCAGCGGAATCGAACTCAACCGGATACTCGCCGCCTACACCCACGCCCAAAATGAACCGGCCTCCGGAAGCAGTATCCAAGCTGGCGGTCAACCTAGCCAAAACCAAGGGTTGGTAGAAGGGAACCAGCAAGATTGAAGATAGTAGGCGGATTTTCTTGGTGGCCCCGGCGGCGACCCCCAAAAGGGGTAGGCTGGCGTGGGTTGGGCCCGGCGGATCACCCCGCATGTAGTGCTCACCAGCGGCGAAGTACTCGTATCCCAGATCTTCCATCCAACTTGCTTGCCGGGCAGTGTCTTCCGCGCCCTTAGCCAAAGCGGCGCCAAAGTGTAAATCTATTGCTGCCATCTGACTCCTAGAATGCCGATGTTCAAACGACCTCGACCGCGGCCTGCGAGGAGGGCCGGCCCCGTTGCTTTGGGCCTCACGGATTGATTGAGGCTCCACCCGCTGGTTGGGGCGTCGCCATCTTGATTCAGGCTTCACCGGCTGCTTGGGGCTCCACCCGCTGGTTGAGGCTTCACTATCTTACTTCGGGCCTCACCCGTTGATTGCCGCTTCACTCGCTGGTTGAGGCTTCAACGAAGGCAGCATCAAGGATACAAGGAACCCAATGGCAAATAAAGCGGCAGCATAGTGGAAGGCTGCGGAAAATCCCCAAAACTGCGCCAGGGCCCCGGCCAAGATGGTGGAGATGGCTCCGAAAGCAGCATTACTGCCCCACATTAGCCCGATGGCGGTACCCTGTAATCGCTGCCCTTGTGTCAAGTCTATAGCCACCGATTGTGTTAGCGAGTTTACCGAAAAGAAAAATAGTCCGAACACTGCAACCGAAGCTGTGAACGCCTGGGTGGAGCCGGTGATAACCATGGTGACCGGCATAACCATGGAGACGGCCATGATGCCGACAATCAACTGCTTGCGACCGGCACGGTCGGATATGGAACCGATCATGGGGCCCAGGAATATTCCCATGGCTGCCAGCAGTCCAACGTGGAAGCCCACCGCCAAGTCACCCATTCCCAGGTTTTCTCTCATGTAAAAGGGCAGATACAGTACCAATGCCCGGTCACCCATGCCTCTGATGGCCGAGACCATCATTACGGCCACCATACCAGCGCCGCTAAAGGAACGCCCGGTGACTTTAAACTGCCCGCCAAGCCTGGTCCAAAATCCTCCATGCCTAGGGGTGGACGTTCCCGTGCGGCGCAAGAACATGGCGATCGCCAGGAACAGAGGGAGGATCAGAATCAGGCCAGCCTGGAGCACATCCTGCCAAGCCAGGACCGCCAAGAGTGCGCCGATGATAATACGCCCTATAAAGTCGCCCAAACTGCCGGTCGACCGGTGCAAAGAAATTACGAACCCTTTGCGTTTGGGAAACCGCTCGGCGAGAAGACCCAAGGCGGGCGGGTGCCAGAGTCCACTACCGGCATTGCCGACCATTACCGCCACAACCACCAGAACATAAACGTTGTCGAGCAAGCTAACCGCAAAGTAGCCCAGGCCGATAATCAGCATCGCAACGGCCAGCATTTGGCCGCGGCGGTGCTGATACATGTCGGAAAGAATCCCAGAGATGACGCTAATCAGCCCGGAGGAAACTTGACGGGAGCCATCTATAGCCCCGGTCATGACAGGAGAAAGTCCCAACGAGGCGGCGATATGAGGAAGGAGGACTATGAAGCCACGAGTGTAGATGTGCTCTATTGTATGGGCGGCGATTACACCCCCAGCGGTGGCTTTTTCAGCCGAGGTGACAATTGCCACCCCATCGGAGTCTACTGCGCTTCCAGCAATTTGGGTCACGGGTAGCTACCGGGACCGGCGAAGAGGGCGGCGGTTGGGTTCAAACTAAAGGCCTGAACTGGCAAGATGGCGGCAATTTGAACATCGGGCCAGGTTATGTAGAATCACCTTCTGTACCTGTTCGGAGCTTGCGTAGCTTAGTGGGGGAACGGTTTGACAAGACACTAGTATTACAACGTTAGTTCAGGGAGGGATGTGGGGTGATGCCCGCATGGCGGCGCGGCGCTTGGCATGGGAGCGTTTGGCCCGTTCGTTACTGTCCTGCGTATCCTCAAGCCACCGCAGCAACTCGGTTGGCCCGAACCGTTCCCGGGGCAGCATTTCCCGCACCACCCGGTAGACCTGCGGCCTCGTGATCCGGGGCATCTTTTTCCCCCCAAGCCTGTTGCAGGCTCAGCAGAAAAGCTCCGCCCAGCAGGCACAGGGCCACGTGGTGATGCCAGCCAGCCCAGGTGCGGGTCTCGTACTCGTCCAGGCCTACGTCGCTTTTCTCCGTCTCAAACTCCGTTTCTATACGCCAACGGGAGCCTCCCACGTATGCCAGGGTCTCCAACGGGGTATCCTCCGGAGCATTGGACAGGTAGTAGCGGGGTTCGCTGCCGTCCCGGTTCCGGCGGTAGACGGCCCAGTGGATTTCGCCGGGCTTGCGCCTGCTGGTCGGTCGCACCCTCTGGGCGCTGAAAAGGTAGCTGCGTGGCCCCTGGCTTCCCTCGGCCACCGTAATCTCACGCCAGGCCTCCTCCGGCAACTCGTCGCTGCGCTGCTCCATGGTCCGGCGCTGACCGTCTCGCAGCCTGGGTTTGCGGGGACGCCCGAATCCCTGATACTCCGCACTGGTCCAGGCAGGCTCCGGCGGCCACACCGTAAAGCCGGACGGAACGTCCAGCACGTACCACATCCCCAAGGCCGCCAGGCCCTCCCGGAAGGACGGCGACATCCCGAAGGCGTCGTCCGCCGCGACCCATCCAGCCTTCAGGTGGCCCCGCTCCTGCGCCCGCCCCACCATCTCCAAGGCCAACTCCGTCTTGGACCGGTAGCCCTGCCTATCCTCCGGCACACCCGCCGCCTCACACCGGTCTTTGTCCGAGGTCCAACTCTCGGGCAGATACAGCCCCTTGTCCACCAATGCCCGTCCCAACGGGCTGACATAGGCCAGGAACATCCCCGCCTGGCAGTTGGCCACCTTCCCCAGCCTCCCGCAGTACTGCCGGGCCACTCCCACCGACTTCCTCCCCTGCTTGGGAAAGTCGCTGCCGTCCAGCACCCACACCCCTTCCGGATGCTCCAGCCGGGTTCCCAGGTACTCCTGCAGCCGTCCTATAATCACCTCATCGTCCCAGGGAGAATCGGTGAGAAACCGCTGCATCCCTCGGGCTGACCCCGGAACCGTCTCCGACAGGTTCTCAGCGTTGCGCCGCTCCCCAGACTGTACCAGCAGGGCCTGGAGATAATGACCGCTGTGCTCCCGCGTCTCCCGGCGGCCAAACAGCGGCGCGAAGTAAGCGTGAAAATCCCGAAATGACCCGTACACCTGCTCGAAAGCTGCCGCATCCACATCCCCACCTCACCTGCCTATTCCCTCTCCAGCTACACAGTCATCCTATCAAACTAACTGACGTTGTAATACTAGGGAGTATACACCGCGCGATTTGGAATGCGAAAAACAAACGCTTTTACCGTTTTTCCAGTCCTTCGGATTCTAACATTCATGCTGTAACCGACAAAGTCCAGGCACACATTCCAGACGAAGTAGTGCCTCTTGACCTACACGCATCTAATTATCGAAACCTCTAAATAAGATCTCGCAAATGCTTTCCACAAAAGGTCCACCTGGAGCCCGCCACATCCCAACGAAACTTGACAAGGCTAATGTACCGTCCGACAATCACCGCGGCTAATAATTTTTAAGATTAGTGTTGGCGAAGAATCACTTCGCAAGGAGAAATTTTCCTATGACCACGAGTGCCAAAACATGGAATGAAGAGACAATAAACGTGGCTGGAGTCGACCTCCAGATCGTCAAGGGCGGGTCCGGTGAGCCACTGCTGATTCTCCACGATGAAATGGGTCACATGAATTGGCTTAATTATCATCAAACCCTGTCTGATAATTACACCCTGCACATCCCGTCCCACCCTGGATTCGGCAAAACAGCGGTCCAGGAATGGATCATGAACATGCGGGACATGGCAGGTTGGTACCTGCACGCATTGGACGACTTGGGCTTGAGGCAGGTCAACGTGGTCGGGTTTTCCTTGGGCGGCTGGCTGGCAGCGGAGATGGCCACTATGGATCCGGCTATGTTCAAGAAGTTGGTGTTGGTTGGCCCAACCGGCGTGAAACCCCCGGTTGGAGATATTTACGATATGTTCCTGGAGGTTTCCAACGAATTCATTAACGCCAGCGTATTGGACTCAACAAAGGTAGAGGAGTTCCAAACGGTCTGCCCCGACGACGCATCTCCGGAGCTAGTTGAGGCCTGGGAAGTCGCTAGGGAGGAGTCCTGTCGTCTGGGTTGGCGTCCTTACATGTTTTATGCCGGGCTGCCTCAGTTGCTCAATAGGCTGAAGAGCCTGTCGACGCTGATCGTGTGGGGCCGACAAGACGCCATAGTGCCCCTCAGCGCGGGAGAGCGATACCACGAGTCAATTCCAGGTTCCAAGTTTGTGGTTTTGGAAGATTGCGGTCACCGACCGGAACTGGAAAAACCTGCTGAGTTTACGAAACTGGTCCACGAGTTTCTTTCGGGCTCTTAATTAGTTCGGGCTCTTAATTAGCAGGTAACACGGCGCTACTGCGCCGATCCGAGCCGGGAACTTCGTTTAACTCTGGGGAACGGTCAGCCGCGAACGGCTTGGCACTTGACGCAACCAGAAAGACAGAAGCGCTTGGACCCGCAGCTCAGCCTAGAGCTACCAAGCGCTTCTAAGTACAGCCATGATCGGGCCAGCGTCGGAGACGGGTTTGGGATTGGTAGCCAGGCCCCGGTCGTGAAGTGTAGCAGCGGCGATGTATTCCAACCCTTCTTCAGGTACGCCGACGTCCCGTAGGGTTTCGGGCATATCCAGTTCCCGGCAGAGCCGGGCTACACCATCGGCAGCAGCCAACCCGGCCTCTCCGGCAGTCATTTGGCTGGTATCTATGCCCATGGCTTCGGCAATCAACTCCTGACGGTCAGCACTGGCATCCAGGTTAAAGCGCATGGTGTGGGGCAACAAAACGGCATTGGCCTCACCGTGGGGCACGTCATACAACCCTCCAACATGGTGGGCTATAGCGGTGTTCAGGCCCAAGCCCCCGACTGCCGACATTGCCAGCATGGGCAGCGTTGCCGCCGTTTTGGTGTTGAGCAGAACATTTAGGTCCGGGGTCTTTGATCCACTAACACATTGGGGTAAGTATTCAACCAGCATTTTGATGGCGTGCAGGGCCGCTGCGTCGCCTATTGGGTTGTGCCCCGTAGAATAAACGCTCTCCACTGCTATGCGGAACTGGCCTATGGCGGTGGAGAGGAGGATGCGCATAGGAGTAGTAGCCAAAGCCTTGCCGTCGATTATCACAACCCGGTGCTCGGTGCCCTGGCCGGAGGACAAAATTTTCCGGCCCAGGTTTTTGTCGGTAAAGCCACCGCCGCCCCTGCTAAGCTCTGCTCCGCCCATGGTCGTGGGCACGGTGATAATGGGGACTTTCTCATGGGGGGCTTCGGGAATGAAGACCTTATTAGGTGGCGTAAACCGGACTTCGTAGTCCTGAATCTCACCGCCCTCGGCCAGCAGCATTGCGATGCCTTTGGTGGTGTCGTGGGTGCTTCCGCCCCCTACGCTGATCAAAGAATCCGGTTCCAGTTCCCGGGCGGCGTCCACAGCTTGACGCAGCATCTCCACGGGAGCGTGGGGAGTCACGCCCGAAAATAAGCCAACGCAACGCTCTCCCAAGGCCGATTGCACCCGCTGGACCACATCGGCTGCCTCCAGAATGGTCGGGCCGCAGATTACCATGGGCCGTTTTGCTCCCAAACGGTCCAGAATTGCGCCTATGCCGGAAATTGCGTCGGCGCTGCACACGATTTCTTGGGCCAAGCTGCGGTATGTATATTCCAGTGGAGAATCAGGCATTGTAATCATCCTCTCGTTGTTGCATCAGGGCCGCAACCGGCAGCGCTACCCGTTATTCTAGAACTCCGGCCGAAAAGTACCCTGACCTAGGCTGTCCCGATATACTGGGCAAGAGATTTAATAAATGGGTGTGGGAGGTTGAGGATGCTGGGAGTACGGTCGGCGCAACGAGGGCTGCTGGAAGCGGATCACCTGTACCTGGACTATGTGGGCCGGGGCTCCTTCTATGGCTTCCTGGCCTCCCTGCGGGGACAGCTATTTCGAGACGAAGAGTTCGCCGAGCTATATTGCCCAGACAATGGCCGGGATAGCGTGCCCCCAAGTCTGGTGGCCACTGCGCTGTTGTTGCAAGCCTACGACAAAGTCAGCGACGCCGAAGCCAAACAGCGGGCGGATTTTGATATCCGGTGGAAGGTGGCGTTGGGGATTGAGGTGGAGGACCGGCCCTTTGCCAAGAGCACGCTGCAGCTGTTTCGAGCCCAGCTGATCCTCCACGACCGGGTGCGGGCCGTCTTTCAGCGCAGCCTCCAATTCGCCCGGCAGACCGGATACCTGAAAGGACGCCGGATGAAGGTGGCGGTAGACACCACCTACATTCTGGGCCGAGGGGCGGTCAAGGACACCTACAACTTGCTGGCCGACGGCATAGTCCAGGTAGTGCGGGCGCTTTCGGACCTGGATGGGACGCGGCCCGAGGAATGGGCCTTGAGACACGGTCTGGAACTCTACTTTGGCTCCAGTGTGAAGGGAGAGGCAGAGATTGACTGGGACAACCAGAAAGAGCGGCAAGCCTTACTGCAGAAGATAGTAGCCGATGCCGACCTGGTGTTGGAGCTGGCCCGTCAGGTCCAGGGTCAGTTCCCCGAGGAGAGCCCCCAGCGCCAGGGTATAGTGGAAGCGGCGGAGTTGCTGGGGCAACTGTTACTGCAGGATGTGGAACGCCAGGAGGATGGCCCAGCCCTGAAGGATGGGGTAAGCCGGGACCGCATCCCTTCGGTACACGACCCGGAGATGCGCCACGGCCGTAAAAGCAGCAGCAAACGCTTCGACGGACATAAGGCTGCCGTGGTGGTGGATACCGATTCCCAACTGGTGACCGCGGTAGACATCCTGCCCGGCAATGCCGGTGACAACACTGGAGTCCTGGAACTGGTGGAGCAGAGTGAGGAGAACACGGGCATAGCGGTGGAGGAGACTATCGGGGATGCGGCCTATGGGGATGGCGGGACGCGGCAGGCCTTTGCCGATGCTGGTCGGACTCTAATAGCCAAGGTGCCGGGTCGCCCTAATAAGGCCTGCTTCCCCAAGGAGGACTTCCAGATCGACTTGGAGGCAGGAACCTGCACCTGCCCAGCCGGTAATGTTACCCACACCCTGCGGACCTTCGGCACCCGGACCAACCGGTTGGGTCGGACCTACCTGGCCCGGAGTTTCCAATTCGACCCGGCGGTCTGCGGCGTATGCCCCCTGCGGTCCCAGTGCGTGGCGGCGCGGTACGGGGCGGGACGCACCGTAGCCCTGCATCCCCAAGAGGCGCTCTTGCAACAAGCCCGGGACTTCCAGCGGAGTGAGGGCTTTGCTGAATACCGTAGGCCGCGCCAGGCGGCCGAGCATCGCCTGGCGCGGCTGGCGCAACTGGGGGTCCGCCAATCTCGCTACTTCGGCCGAGCCAAGACCCGATTCCAAC
This sequence comes from Dehalococcoidia bacterium, assembly GCA_963665155.2. Lineage (GTDB taxonomy): Bacteria > Chloroflexota > Dehalococcoidia > Lucifugimonadales > UBA3495 > UBA1141. The sequence goes on from CAXXFI010000002.1 coordinate 116,568, forward strand.
TACTCATGGCGGCCACGGTGGCCAACCTGACCCTGGTGGCTACCAAGATGGGGATGATATCTCCGGCTCCAGGCTCCTCTCACGATAAACCGGACCAGCAAGCCCCAGGGTCGCCCATCGTTACTACCCAATTCATATTGGCCGCAGCCAACTGGGTCACTCTTAGCCTCAGACTTACAGTCCACTGGTTATCCTCCACGCCATCCCGTCACAGCAGGGCTTTTCAGCCGGGTTTCTAGAACCTGATTAGAACTGCTACCCCATTTTTGAGATGTTCGCACATGCGAAGCCACCCCCTATTTCCCCTGTCATAAAAGCGGGAAAATAGGGGGTGGTGCTAGCTGAACCCAACCCATACCGGTTCGTGTAAATCCCTACGGCCAGATGAGGCCGAAAGGAACGATGTTGGCAACATGATCGCTGGAGTGGTTTGAGGCTACTCTTTCTGCCACAGGGCGTCGAGAATGTTCCCCGGGGACATGGGCAACTGGCTCATTCTTACCCCGGTGGCTTTGTAAATGGCATTGGCGATAGCAGCCATGGGAGGCACCAGCGGGACCTCTCCAACCCCTCTCAAGCCATATGGATGCGTTGGGTTAGCTACTTCTACGATCACTGTGTCGATCATAGGCAGATCCAAACTGGTGGGCATCCGATAATCCAGGAAGCTGGAGTTTGCCATTTGACCTTGATTGGGATTGTAGTAGTACTCCTCGTTCAAAGCCCAACCAATTCCTTGCACTGCGCCGCCCTGCATTTGCCCCTCAACATAGCTAGGGTGTATGGCCTTGCCTACGTCTTGAAGGGCGGTGTAGCGGAGAATATCCACCTTCCCGGTTTCCGGGTCGACCTCAACGTCTACTATGTGCACGGCAAAAGCTGCGCCGGCCCCCGGTGGGTTCACGTTGCCACGACCCACCACAGGCCCTCCGGAGCCATTCAGCCTGGGCGCCAACTCTTTGAATGTCATGCGAAGCTCAGGGTCGGACCGGTGTGACATTGTGCCGTCCTGGTAGTCGATGTCGTCCGGCGAAACGTCCCATATCTTGGCCGCTCGAGCGATCATCTGTCGTTTTATATCCAGTGCGGCTTCATAGGTAGCCCAGCCGGTCTTGAAAGCCACGCTACTGCCTCCGGTCAAAGAGGTGTAGCCAACGGAATCGGTGTCGCCAACGGTGGGCCTAACGTCTTCTACGGCGATTCCCAAAACCTCAGCCATGTGCTGGGCCATCACCACCCTGGTTCCGCCAATGTCCGGTGAACCTTCCACCAGGCTGACACTGCCATCGGGGTTGACGCTGGCGGTGGCGCTGGATGGGCCGGTGGCATTGAACCAGAAGCCGGTGGCCACTCCTCGCCCTCGATTGGGCCCTGACAAGGGAGCGGAATAGTGAGCGTGCTCTTTGGCGGCCTCCAACGTTTCAAGGTAGCCTATCTTGGGGTTTACGGGACCGGGGATTCTACGGCTGCCCTCTTTCGCGCCGTTAATGAGCCGGAATTCCAGTGGGTCCATTCCCAGCTTCTCGGCGAGTTCATCAATCACTGATTCGGCGGCGAAGGCTGCGGCGGGAGCGCCGGGTGCCCGGTAAGCTGCCGTTTTCGGCTTGTTGAGGACGACGTCGTAACCTTCGATTCGACCGTTGTCAATGATATAAGGCGCCAGCATGCACTGGCAGCCAGGGCCCACCGGCGAACCGGGATAAGCTCCCGCTTCGTAGATCAGGGTTGCGTCGGCGGCGGTAATTTTTCCGGCTTTAGTGGCGCCTATTTTGCACCTGTAGTAGCCGCCCGAGGTGGGCCCGGATGCCTCGAACACATCGGCCCGGCTCATAGCCACCTTCACGGGCTTGCCGGTCTTTTTGGCGAGAAGGGCGGCGACGGGTTCCAGGTAAATCAGAGTTTTCCCACCAAAACCACCGCCGATTTCCATCGGAACTACTTTTATATCGCCGATGGGTATCCCCATGATGGCAGACGTCTGGTCTCGAACGTTAAAGTGTCCTTGGCTGGAGCACCACAGTGTCAGGTTGCCGTCTTCGACCCAGGACGCAGTGGCGGCATGAGGCTCGATGTACCCTTGATGCACCGACTGGCTACTGAATTCCCGCTCCACTATCACGTCGGCTTCCTGGAAACCTTTCTCGATATCGCCGGATTCAAAAATGTAGTGGTTAGCAATATTGCTGGATTTCGTCTGGTCATCGTCGCTACGCAGTCCACCGGGACGCACATTAGGGTCGGTAGCGTTGAAAAGCCTCTCGTGGAGAACCGGGGCGTCGTTTTTCATGGCATCCCGTACGTCCACCACGAAGGGCAATACTTCATATTCCACATCAATCAATTCAGATGCCTGCTCGGCAATATGAACGCTAGTGGCCGCAACGGCGGCAATGGCGTGCCCTTTATAAAGCGCCTTGTCGGCGGCCAGGATATTGTTGCTCAAGAACTTAGGGTTGACCATGGCTCCCTCTCCCAGGTCCATGAGCCTACCACTGGGTTGAGGGAGATCGGCCCCGGTCACCACCGCCCTGACGCCCGGTAAGGCCAATGCCCGGGTGGCGTCGATGGACTTGATGATGGCATGGGCATGCGGGCTCCTCAGAACTTTGGCGTGCAGCATTCCCGGCAGGTTAATATCGGCGCTGTACCGGGCCTTGCCAGTAACCTTATCAACCCCATCGTGGCGCACGGGCCTTGTGCCCACCACGTTAAACTCCTGTGTCGAAAGAACTATGTTGGAACCAGTCGTGGTAGCCATCGGTTGTTACCTCCGAAAATTTTTTTCTACGCTGTGAACCTTATTTTATTCCCCTTGACAATATGCCTACTAACAATATGGAAGACCACTCCGCTGGGAGCACTTTTCCACCTTCCCCAGTTTCAGAGTTGGATCAGGCGAGTTTTGGTTTTCCGACTGTTAACCACGTTTTAATCATGAAGAAGTTTATCACGGGCTGTCTTGGGACAAACGCTCCAATTCCACGGCGAACCACAAAGCCATCCCACCGCTGCGGTCATCCTTCCCAAAAACCGCCGGACGGTCGAGGTACTCCCTCGTGCCGATTTGAACGCCGGTGCTGATACAGGCGTCTACGATATTGCCTTCCTCGTCGATGCGCTCGGAAACCCCTTGCCAAGCCAACCTAAGGGGTTCGATAAATGAAATATCCAGCCATCCCAACCTGATTCCTCTGGCAACGGAGTAACCGAACATACAGGTGGTGGTGAATTCCTGGTACGAGCCCGATACATCCAAAACATTGGGGAACATCCCCGAAGGTTGCTGCAGTTTTACCAGCGCATCCAGAAGCTTCAAGCACATGCCCAGAATTCTTTCTCGGGCCGGATGGCCCTCTGGAAGGTAGGTAAGAGTCTCGGAAAGACCCATCAGCGCAAAACCGTTGCCTCTTCCCCAAAAGAAGGGTGCCGACCGGCAGTGCCAGAACAGGCCGTTGCTTTGTTGGATGTCGCTGTCCAACAGGAATTGAGTCAACATGTCCAGGTAACGAGCCTCTCCGGTAGCCTGAAATGCCCGTCCCAAAATCGCCCCGTTCATGAACATATCTTCGGTTCTAAAGTCAGGGTCGGAGGGGGGCGGCGCAGTGCCAGAGGGCGTAGCCTGGTAGCGTCCGGCGACTTGAACCAGCAGGTCTGACCAGCGTTGGTCGCCGGTGGCTTCCGCCAACTCGGGGCCCCAGATGACACCGGCCAGGTTGGCGCAACTGGGGATTTCGCCGAACGGGTCGGTGCCCAAAAGCCCAGCATGCTCTAAAGAAGCGGCTATTTCGGGTCCAGGGCCAGGATCGGTTGGAGCCAGTTCCGCCAGTCGCAACCTGCCGCTAATGCCCACGCCCTGGGTGTAGTTGACCGGCTCCAGTTCGTGGCCGTAAACCGAGTCCAAGATGCTGGCTATCCGCAGCCTGGAGCGAGAGCGCCGGGAGTCCAAAGTGTGACGGGCCGGAGAGGGTTCCCAAGGGGCGAATTGGGGGATGAAGCTCCACAAGCGCCCGAGTTCCGGACCCATGCGCTGACTCGGCGCTTCCAAGCGGAGTCCCGGAATCTGCCCGAGACCGTTGGGGTTTCCGGTGCCCAATGCGTCCAATAGGGTGCCGTCTCCCCACATCGACTTGGCGGCTACAGCAGGGGCCAACCGGCGAGCCGCGTCATTGGCCTCCCAGCGAATTTCGGTGCTGTTGACCAATTCCAATACTAGGTCGGGCGCTTGGAAACAAATCCAACGCCACAAATAGCGGGACTCCGGGGCTTTCGGGTGGTAGTAATAATCTTCTTCAGGCGGGTAACCGGTGCGCGGGTCGCCGCCTGAGCCATTTCCTCGCCCTTTGCCGACAAGCAGCCCATCGGGGTTGCCGCAGGGAATTGCGCTGAGGGCAATGTCGCCAGCGTATTTCTGGCCTCCCGAGGCAAACATGTCCAGAGCCCCCAGGGCCTCTTCTACGTCGGTGGCATCGCCGTTCAGGCCGGAAATCAACAAAACCCGAGCCCGCGTTGCCGTAGGTATATAGGCGTCGAGTTCCACTAGGGCGGGAATTTCGTTGCCCAAGCGCGTTAACCCGCAAGCCGAAATGCTCCAAAGGCTAGGCCTTCGCTTTACTATAGATTCCAAGAAAGAGCGGATGTCGCCCAGAGGGTCTGTGACGCCCTGGCTGCTAGGGTCGTTAGTGGGTTCGGTCATAAGCGGCGGATACCTTCTACCCTTTCTGAACCAGGTTGATATTCATCGGTCTGGTGTCCGTGACGGTGAACGTCAAAGACGTGGTGCCCAGCCCTTCCGTGGAGTTAATAACCTCAATGTTGTGGGGACCGTGCAGGTATTCAATCTTATCCCCCTCCAGTCGGAAAGGCCGGTCATGTCCGGGATAAAATATCCGGGCCGACGCCACCATTTTTTCCACGCTGGATTTGGCGTCCTCTACGTCCCAGAACACGTTGGTGGGCGTGCCACGCTTGATGGTGCCGCTGTCGGGCAATGCGTCCCCGGCAATCAATACGGTTTCATTCCCGGCGCTCACCGAAACGCTTATGTGTCCCCTGGTGTGTCCGGGAGTTTCGACGATCGTAACTCCATCAATGACCCGGTCGCCCTCGGACACGAGTTCCAATTTCATCTTGTCTACCATATGCGAGAATTTCGGAAGAGGTCGGTGTTCTGGCAGTGGTCCCAGTGCATGTGGGTCAAAATGACCACATCCACATCGTCGGGAGTAAGGCCCTTGCTTTCCAAAGCCCGAAACAGCCAGGCTCTTCGGGAAGACGGTCCGGTGTCCACCACAATGGTCTGGTCGCCGACGGTGACCAGGGAGTTGGTGGACATACCGAAGGAGCCTTGATCCGAGTTAAAGGAAAACCCGTATGTCAGGACTTCGATGTTGGCATCGGCCATGTGCTTGAGCCTCCTGTTTGGTCAAGTGAGGTTCCGTTCAATTCCCGACTTGGTTGCCCTTTGCAGTGAACATATCAAGCTAACTCCATGACTGCCCTTGTATCTAGTCCCTGTGTATGTAGTCCCCGGCATCCAGCCCTTCGACGGGCCCAGTACGAACAAAACGATCACAACAAAGCCAATTACGCAAAGATTGTATGCGTGAATATGTTTGGGGTTGAGTCGATCCGCACGCCGCAATTTACCTAAAATTGGGCATGACCTTTTCGGCGAAAAGCCGCATGGAGCCCTCGATTTCCTCGAATGACAGGCCGCCAGCATCCATATAGCTGAGGAAGTCAGTCACGTGCCGGGATTCCAGGTCTCGGACAGTATCGTTCAACTTCTCTGGAGTTCCGATGGCGCTCATGGACTCAGGCCCTCTTTTTGCCACCAGGTCGGGTTCGATAAACGGGTCGTTGGCGTAATGCTCGTAGCCTTTCAAGTCGCCGGCCCCGGCCAAGACCGCTAGAGGCCTACGCAGGAACTCGCCCATATCCCCGGCCCATTGCAGCCTGGGTGTCATTACTTCCAGGGCTGTTTCTTCGCTTTCGGCAACGTACATGTTCCGCACGGCAGCGACGGTAATGTCTTCGCTGGCTACCCCAGCATTCCGCATTTTCGTGTAGTAGAGATTTATCAGGTCTTGGTCCGATTCGGCGGAAGCAGGGAAGAAGGAACTGCCCACGGTGAACAGTCCCCAGCGGTTGTTCACGGCTATGTCCACCGACTCGGGGCTATGAGTCACCGCCATCCAGATAGGCGGATGAGGGTTTTGAACGGGTTTAGGGAGAACCATCACTTCGGGGAAGGAATTGAACTTCCCTTCGTAAGAGAAGCGTTCCTCGGTCCAAGCGCGAACGGCAATATCCATGCCTTCCACCAGACGCTCCCGGGACTCGGTAATGTCTAGGCCGTAGATATCAAACTCTCGCTTTTGATAGCCCCTTCCCGCGCCAACGATCAATCTTCCCTTGCTGATTATGTCTAGGGTCGCCAGGTCTTGGGCCATGCGCAACGGCGAATGCCAAGGAACTATGGTGCAGGCCACGCCAATGTTCACCCGCTTGGTCTTGGCGGCAATGGCGGCCAGCATACTGTGGGGTGAGCTTACGATGCTATGCTCGCTGAAAGCGTGCTCCGCCACCCACACAGAGTCAAACCCCAACTCCTCGGCCAGTTCCGCGCCCTTAAGAATATCTTCGTAAACCTCCACATCGGTGCGGGACACCGGGTTGGGATTTACCTTGCTTTCGTCAGCGTATTGCTCGTGAAGCTGGGGCCTCTGCCCTACGAAGAAACATCCGAATTTCATTTTTACCCCGCATCCGTCAGGTAATTCTTGACCAGTTTCCCAAATATACCAAGCAAAAATATACCAGGCATAGTTCACTCCCAGAAACACGGAGTCACGGAGAATGAATAATATTCACTCCCCCGTGCTCCGTATTCCCAAGCCCCCGTGTCACTGTGGAAATTCTAGCTAAGTGTTAGCTCACGCCTTCTACGTTCTTATAGGTCTCGCCCATCATGGCGCCAGAGTCGGCCTCCACATCGGCGAACCAACCCAGCAATGTGCGGGTCAACGGGTCGACTTTCGGATCGTGGGCGGCCACGACGTACTTGTCCCGCGTGGTGGGCTTGACTTGATTTTTGGCGGCGTCCCTGATGCACTGAATTTTATCGGCATCGGACATGTCCGATCCCAGGATATCCATTCTTTCCTTGAAGTTGGGGTCCTCGGTGCCCTCGGGCTGGTAACCCAACTCGCGGATGCGCCGGTCCATAAGGTCACCGTGGCTAACCTCGCGCTCGGCCACGAAGGTGAGGCAGTGCTTGAGGCCTTCGTCGGAAGTCTTGTCGGCCCAAGCTTTAAGGTAAATCCCTGCGCCCATTTCTTGTAGCCGGATGGTATTTAGCAGTTCCACATATTCGGGTTTATCGTCAGCCATATTTTCCTCTCTTTTGGGTATGAATTATGGGTATAGGTTAATCGAAAGTGCCATGGAATGGTACCCAATGATAGTGTCGATTTAGCGCGACCAATATTTTTAGCCGTGCATTCCGGAATGCGCTTGGAATATTGGCAAGGGCAACCGAGTTGCCTACAAGAGTGCGCTCAATCCACCCGTCGCAGTGGCTAAGGCCAGGAATATACCCAAAGCGGCAACTAGGCCGCAGCCGGGGATGCCACCCTTAGACTTTGGTTGCGACAGAATGTTCCTGGATAGAATCTCCCCTGTCTTGCGGATGGTGAACGCTTCGGTGCCCGGCTCTCCAGAGAATTTCTGCGCAGGTTGGTAAGAAAGCTGAACGTAATAGGCGTCTTCCCGTTCTTCAGCAACCGAAACCGACCAAGTCAGGGCCCGCTTGCTCCAGCGTCCGCCATACAGGTCCAGGTTTTCCCTGGCGTGGCCTAAGGCGATGTCCCTGGCTTGGTCCAAGGAAACAAAGCTTCCGCTGCTGCCAGCAGGCTGGGAGTTTTGGTCTCGTCCGCCGTCGTTTTCGGCCATTGGGAGCGACCCTACTCAAGAACAACAAAGGCCAAGATTGGCTCTGGAATTGGAGTCACGATACACGAGATTAGGCGTGGCGGCAAGGGTGGGGACGAAGCCACCACTGTTATCAAGGCTCCCAATCTGGCGCACCACCCCCGGCGTGCCTGTTTGTTATGTTCGTCAGATTAGACCCGTCAGAGTTAATCACGTAAATGTCTCCGCCATCCCGGTCAGAGCCAAATACGATCTTGGTACCATCAGGCGACCACGAAGGCCAGAAATCTAATCCAGAGTGATTGGTCAATCGAGCCTGGTTGGTCCCATCGGCGCTCATTACATAAATTTCTCGGTTGCCGTCGCGGACAGCGGTAAAGGCTATCTTGCTGCCGTCGGGAGACCAATTAGGATTCTCATCGCTGCCAGAGGCGTTGGTAAGGCGGACCACATTAGTCCCATCGGCGTTCATAACGTATATCTCATGCACATTAAAGCTAGTGTCCCTGTCAGAAGCAAATGCTATCTTGCTACCGTCTGGAGACCAGGTAGGATATTCGTTTTGGAAACCATCATCGGTCAGGCGGGTCTGGTTGGAGCCGTCTGGGTTCATCACGTAGATATCTCTGTCGGTGCTGGAAAACAGTCTAATAAACGCGATTTTGGTTCCATCCGGAGACCATGCTGCTCGCAGATCGTTCAACCCATTATTGGTCAGATTGATCTGATTGGACCCGTCTGCGTTCATGCTGAAAATTTCATTGTTCCCATTCCTAGTGGACTCGAAAGCAATTTTAGTGCCATCTTGGGACCAATGGGCTCCCCATTTGCTCCCGCAATGTCTGTTATCTGAACCTGGTTTGATCCATCGGGATTCATGACGTAAATTTCGCCCCTGCCGGTCCTCCCGCTGCTAAACGCGATTTTGCCGCTTGCGGGCATGGGTGTCGGCGTCGGCGTCACAGGCGTTGGTGTGGGTGTAGGCGTTGGTGTGGGTGTAGGCGTTGGTGTGGGTGTAGGCGTTGGTGTGGGTGTAGGCGTTGGTGTGGGTGTAGGCGTTGGTGTGGGTGTAGGCGTTGGTGTGGGTGTAGGCGTTGGCGTTGGCGTCGGATTCACGAACAAAGCAGAAACAGTTCGAGCGCCATCCAGGTTCAAAACGCAGCCACCTAGCCCGGAACAATCTCCCGTCCACCCGCCGAAGATCGAGTCACCGAGGGCAGTAGCAGAAAGAGCCAAGCTGGTGCCAATACTGTAATTCAATATAGTTCCGCAGCCCTGCGGGTTTACAATCCCCTTACCGCCACTGATGGAGGCGCAGTTAACCGTAAGGGTGGTCGGCGCGGGTGTTGGGGTGGGCGTAGGCGTAGGCGTAGGCGTAGTCAGCACCGGAGTGGGCGTGGGAGTAGGCATCGGAACAGTGGTAGGGGTTGGCGTAGGCGTTGCGGTCGGCACCGGCGGCGTGGTCGCCGCTGGTGAAGGTGCTGGTGTAGGCCGGTTGCAATTGGCGGCGATGGATCGATTTTGATCCATGATGACTATTATCGACCTGGATGAGGTATCGATGTTTCCCGGCAATTCCCCGGTCCAAGCGTCGAAACCATCATCGCAAGTAATCGTCAGGCGGTCCGCTGTCCCGTGAGCGTACCGCAGGTCCCCGTTTCTTGGGATTAAGCCAATACTCCCCATCCCTGTAGGGGTCACTATGGTCTCCAACAAGAATCCCACTGGGGGAACGTCTGTGCCAGGTAGCGTCGGCGTTGGATTGGACGTGGGCATGGGCGTCGGAGTTGCCGTAGGCGTCGGCGGTACCGGAGTCAGCGTAGGCAGCACAGGAATAGGCGTGACTGTAGGTGTAGGGGTCGGGGTTGCTTCAGTTTTTGTCGTCGAGGTGGGAGGTGCAGCCATCGTGGTAGGCGTGGGAGTCACCACCGCAGGCGACGTGGATGTGGGTGCCGGGGTAGGCTTTTGTTCTGGTTCTTTGACGGTGAGCACGAAGGCGCTTAGGCTGTCGACCTGGGCGATTGCGGTGGAGGCTCCAAAGTTAACTTCGGTCTCCAGCAAATCCCACGCACTGTTTTTATAATGCTGCAAGGCTATGTTCGAGACGTCGCTGGCAGCCGCTATGGCGTCAGCGGCGCTGATTCGAACCTGAATTGAAATGGGCTTTAACAGAGGTGCGTCCATGCTCAGGTCAAAGGCTTTTTGCGTTGGATTAAACCCTGGAGGCAACACTGGAATATCCGATGAGGAAAGGCGCCGGTAGGTCAGTTCGGAGGACGCACCAACTGAGCCTGGCTCCACATTTATGGTTACATCCAGATCTGGCGATACAAGCCGCGCTGGGCTTGCGGGGGACAAGGCCACGTTAATCGCTGTCTCTCCGTTAAACACGCCGGCCAGGAAGAGTCCAACGATTATCGCTCCAACGATGACGATAGCTCCGGCAATTGATAGGGGGAGCAGTAGCGACCTGGGTTGCACAGGCTGCGCCAGTATCCGCCTGAGCCGGATAGGCCCTGTTTTCTCGACCGTGAACTGCTCCATACCAGGTTCACCTCGAAACCCGGTCGCGGGGCGGAAAGATAGCCTGAAAGCGGGAACACAATCGGAGTACCGATTTAGCTTCGCGGTAGGGGTCAAATAGTGTCCAGTGGTATATGTGGGCGATTCCGGAGAAATGTCAACACAAAAAATTTGTGGTTCCTCGGTTAGGCACGAAACGGTGGTGGAGACGGGGGAGGGAGCCTGTCTCAGAAAGCCAATACCGATTGAGTCCGGGCGGCTACAATGGGGGTAATCTGCTTTCAGGAGCCCCCCATGCCGCTACGACCATTGAATCGCGAGCAGGCCTGGCTTCTTCCCCCGACCCTTGATGATCTCCTTCCAGAGGATCACCCGTCCCGCTTTGTTGCCGCTTTTGTGGATGGACTGGACCGCGTTGGCTGGGCGGGAATGGAGATCGACGTCGATGGTGACCATTTAGGAGCCCCGGCTTATCATCCCCGTGCGCTTCTCAGCGTATGGCTTTACGGGTTCATGACTGGGGTGCGGTCTTCCCGGAAGCTGGAGGCGGCCTGTCGGGATCAGATCCCCTTCCTCTGGCTGACCGGCTGGCAGCATCCCGATCACAACACGCTGTGGCGGTTTTACCAGGCCCACCGGTCCGCCATGAGGGGGTTGCTGAAACATACGGTCCGGACCGCAGTTGAAGTGGGACTGGTGGATCTAGCGGTGCAGGCCGTGGACGGTACGAAGATCGCGGCCAACGCCGCAGGAGATCAGACCTACGATATGGCGAAACTCGATCGTTTGCTGGCCAGGACTGAGGAGGCCATCGGCGATCTTGAGGCCCAGAACGAAGGCGGGAATGATCCGGCGCCACCCCGGCTTCCTACAGAACTTCAGCAAGCCCAAGTCTTGCGGGAGCGCATCCAGCACGCTATGAACCGGCTCGCGCAGAACCACCGGCTTACCCGGGTGAACCTGACGGATGGAGATGCCCAATTGATGAAGGGCCGGCAGGGAATCATGCCCGGCTATAACGCCCAAGCGATGGCATCGCCAGTTGCTCAGTCATCAGGCACCGGCATGTTGATTACCGCCGCTGATGTGGTTGATTCCGCAGCCGATTCTGGTCAGTTAGTTCCTATGCTGGAACAAGCCGAGGAGAGGGGAACCGGTGCCGGTCTAAAATTATACTGTCCGGTTTGTTAATGCAAGCCGCCCAATCCAAACCACATTGATAGAAAGTTTGACGGCCTTCGCACGCCCCACCCCCATCCCGCAATCAAGGCAGCGTGATACAATCCCAACGTATTCTCAAAGCTCGGTCAGGCATACAATTCTGCCTCCCGAGCCCATTTTCCAGTAATTTTTATCCAGTAAAATCCAGCTAAGAATTTAAGGCGAGGGGATCGAGTGGACCAACGCTCCGAGGCCCGTAGAGGAATAGTCAATACCATCCGGGAGTTCGTGCGCCGGGAAGTTGTTCCCGTCGCCTCGCAGATGGAGCACGCCGACGAGTACCCGGTGGAGTTGGTGGAGCGGATGAAGGAACTGGGATTGTTCGGTGCGATTATCCCAGAAGAGTACGGTGGACTGGAACTGGATATCGGGACCTATGCCTTGGTCATCGAAGAGATTTGCCGGGGCTGGATGAGCCTGAGCGGGGTACTCAATTCCCACCTGATTATGGCCTACATGGTAGCCACCAATGGCACCCAGGAGCAGAAGGAGCGGTTTTTGCCGCTGATGGCAACCGGCGAGAAACGAGGTGGCATTTGCATCACCGAACCCAACGCCGGGAGCGATGTGGCGGCCATTGAGACAAGAGCGGTCAGGGACGGCGACGAGTACGTGGTCAATGGCTCCAAGACGCTGATCACCAATGGCCGAAACGGCAACCCCTTTGCGCTGGTAACTAAGACAGACCCTGCTTCAGACCCGCCCCACCGGGGCATTAGCATTTTCATTGCCGAAAAGGGACCAGGATTCAACGTGATACGGGATGTCCCCAAGCTGGGATACAAGGTTATAGATACCTGTGAACTGTCATTCGACGACTACCGAGTCTCGGGCGGAAACCTGGTTGGCGGCGAAGAAGCCAAGGGTTTCTACCAAATTATGAGCGGCCTGGAAGTCGGGCGAGTGAACGTGGCGGCGCGCTGCGTGGGCATCGCCAGAGCGGCCTTGGAAGACTCCATCAAATACGCCCAGCAACGAAAAACCTTTGGTAAACCCATTGGTGAGCACCAAGCCATTCAGCTGATGCTGGCGAAAATGGCGACACAGGTCCAAGCAGCCCATCTGATGGTGATGAACGCCGCAGACAAGAAGGACCGGGGAGAAAGGGCCGACCTGGAGGCCGGCATGGCCAAGCTGTTCGCCAGCGAGATGTGTATGCAGGTAGCCTTGGACGCCATGCGCATCCACGGTGGCTACGGCTATACCCAAGACCTTAATGTGGAACGGCATTTCCGGGACGCTCCCCTAATGCTCATCGGCGAAGGCACCAACGAAATACAACAGATAGTCATTGCCCGCAACCTGCTAAAAAACCATCCGTCGGGAGATTTTCTGTACGATGCGGGCTTATAAACAGACCTGGGATAACACCAAAACGGAACAAGACCAGGCCTGATCAATGCCAACGTATGATTTCACTCCCCACGTGAAAGTAAATATGGGCCGCCGTGGTATCGAGGAAAATGAAATCATCACCACCGTTAAAGTCGGCGCGGTAGTTGGGGTAGCAGTTATCGTTTCATTCGCCGCCATGTTTTCACCGAGGGTTACCACTGGTACGCTAGGGACTACGCTCACAAGGAAATTACGGTCATATATTTGATCGAAGATCAGCGGACCGTAATAAGTACCGCAATCGCCCGGTATGGGCGGTGGGAAGGCTCCTGATGAGAATTACTTACGATCACCAAGCGGATGCCGCGTATTTCTACTTGACGGAAATAGTGGACAACCCGGACACACGAACCGTTACTGACGATGTCTACCTGGATTTCGATGAGCATGGGCGGCTAGTCGGCGTCGAAGTGCTGGATGCCTCGAAAAATCTTGACCTGAAGTATCTGGAGCCTCAGCTGGAGAATCTTGACCAACTTGGAGTGTGTTGGAGCCAGCTACATCGAGAACTTGCGAAACGTAAACAGGAAGGGATACCAGTCGTGACTCCGGTACGGCAACTTAATAATTGGATCGAGGAAGTAGGGAAGGATCACGTGACGGTGCGCAGCGAGCAAACCGGAAATCTTCGACAAATTACCCGCAAAGAGATAGAAGACAGGGACGTGGAAAAACACAAGGGGAAACGTAGGATTATAGTAGCTCTCCGAGAGATTGGTGGCTACACTTAATTCTCTTAATGACCTCAGAGTTAAACGGCTATGTGCCGATATATCAGCAACCGCTGGCGCGGCAGGAGCTACTATGGTTAACACCAACAAAGACGAAGGAATAACCAAGGCACTGGCCAAGTTCGCTGCAGACCTGACCTACGAGGACCTGACCCCGGAGGCAGTCGATTGGGCCAGGTATTTATGCCTGGATTTCGCTGGAGTTACCCTTAGCGGCTCCACGACTAATTCTGCGAAAGCGGTGGTTGAGGCTTTGGAAGGCATCCAGCGGCCAGGGCCTTCCGCAATTGTGGGGACATCCGTCCGGGTGTTGCCCGAGTACGCCGCCATGGCCAACGGCATTGCGTTCCACAGCGTCGAACTCGATGACATTAACAATGAAGCATCCCTCCATCCTGGAGTTGTAGCGTACCCCACCGCCCTGGCCATGGCCGATATGGCCCAGGTCGACGGCAGGGCCTTTATCTCCGCAGTGGTGGCCGGATACGACGTGATCGTGCGCCTGGGCCGGGCGCTTAAACCAGCCGAGCATTATGGAAGGGGTTTCCACCCAACGGCCACCTGCGGCACCTTTGGCGCAGCGACCGTGGCTGCCCGGTTACTGGGACTCCAGGATGAGCGCTTTAATTATGCGTTAGGCATTGCCGGCAGCCAGACATCGGGTAGCATGGAATACCTGGCCCAGGGCGCATGGACCAAACGATTCCACCCTGGCTGGGCTTCTCACAGCGGCATATGGGCCGCCATTCTGGCCCGCTCCGGCTACATCGGACTTACCACCATTCTGGAAGGCCGGGACGGTTTCCTGAATGCCTACTCGGGGGACCCTGACCCGGATTCGATTTTGCGAGACTTGGGGGATGAGTATCTGGTAACTCGCACTGGGGTTAAACCCCATTCCTGCGGCCGATACGACCAAGGTCCAATTGATTGCTTGCTGGACTTGAGGAGCACTCATAATATCCAGCACCAAGACGTGGAAGAGGTCCGGGTGGGAATGCTTAGCGCCGGTTGGGGCCTGGTTGCGTCGCCGGAGGAATACAAGAGAAACCCGACTTCTGTGGTGGATATGCAATTTAGCATGCCCTTTGGCGCAGCCGCAGCCTTGGTGTATGGCCGGGCTTCATTGGCCGAGTACGCCACCAGCATTCCGGAACAACCTGAAGTCAAGAACATTATGGACCGGACCCGTTGCGTAGTAGACCCCGAGTTGGATGCCACCTATCCCAGCCAGTTCAGGGCGTGGGCTGAGGTGCAAACCAAAGACGGTCGCATCGTCCGCAGCGATATTGAGTATCCCAAAGGCGACCCGGAGAACGCACTTAGCTGGGACGAGATGAAAGAGAAATTCGTTTCTATCTCGTCACCTGTCATATCCGCCAAGCGCCAATCGGAAATCATCGCCAAGATCGAGTCTCTGGAAGAGATGGCCGACATGAAAGAGTTGGGGACATTGCTGGCTGCGGAGTAATTGGTGAGGAAATCCCCCCAATCCCCCTTTGCAAAGGGGGGCTTTTACCAGAAACAAAGGCTTGTGGTATGAGTCTCCCGTTACAAGGCGTGAGGATTCTTGAGCTTTCTCAGGCCATCGCCGGACCCTTCGCCGCTCGGACGTTGGGCGACCTAGGCGCCGAAATAATCAAGGTCGAGCAGCCCGGCGTAGGAGACATGTCCCGGCGTATGGGCCCCCACTTCCTTGGCGGGGAAAGCGCCTACTTCCTGAACTTCAATCGCAACAAGCGCGGCATCACCCTAGACCTGCGCAAACCCGAGGGCCGCCAGGTTTTCTATCGGTTGACCGGCGTTTCCGATGTGGTATTCGATGCTTTCCGCCCCACGGTGCTCCCCCGAATGGGGCTGGACTACGCTAGCCTCAGACAGGCCAATCCCACCATCATTTCCTGCTCACTATCGGCCTTTGGTCAAGAGGGGCCTTACAAGGACCGTCCCGGCTTCGACGGCATCGTCCAGGCTATGGGCGGCGGAATAAGCGTCACCGGCCGTGAAGGCGAGCCGCCGGTGTTCATGGGCTTCCCCGTCGGCGACATGGTGGGCGGCTACGTGGCCGCTTTGGGCATCGCCTCCGCTCTCTACGGACGCCGGGAAACCGGGGAAGGCAAGCGCTTGGACATTAGCTTGCTGGACGTCCAGGTTGCGCTACAGGGACACTTGGGACAATTTTATCTGGTGTCCGGCCAGGTTCCCAAGCCTATTGGCTCCAGTCATCCAGCGAACCTTCCTGTTGGCGCATACCAAACTAAGGATGGCACCTACATTCAGGTCCACTGCGCCAGCCAGGAGTTCGCCATGCGGCTTCTGGAAATGGTCAGCTCCGAGGTTGTGGGCAAGGAAAGCTTGTTCACCGACCCACGGTTCGCCACCCAGAGCGATCGCATGGCCAATCGGGACGCCCTGGACCACGTCCTTTCCGAGGCTTTCGGGACCAAGGACCGGCAAGAATGGGTGGAGTTGTGTGAAAAGTGGAGTGTGCCCGGTGGCCCGGTGAACAACATCGCCGAGGCTTTGGCCGACCCACAAGTGTTGCTCAGAGACATGGTGGTGGAAATGGACCATCCAGTGGCTGGCAACTACAAGACCGTGGGAAACCCCATAAAGACGGGTGAGCCCGACCAGTTCAGTCCACCCCCAACGCTGGGCCAGGATACCGAGGACGTGCTTGGTGAACTGTTGGGGTACGGAAGCCGTCAGATTCAGGAATTGCGGGACGCCCAGGTAGTTTAGGCGTTAACACCCGGCCATTGTTCTGCTTAATCAGCGCCCGAAACACCGTTTAATCAGCGCCAGTAACACCGTTCGTAGTGAGCCTGTCGAACCATCCCTTGGGCGAGGGACCTTTGGTCATGCCCAGAACGAACGGAGGACTCTAATGCGTGTTCCCCGCTTGTGTAATCCGATAGATGAGGAACACGGGCATCAAAGATTTGGAAGCCACAATTAAAGGAGGCTCCATGGCCACAGACGCAAACATTGGAATTTTGGTGCCCGCTGCCTTTGCGGGGCAACCGCCGACGTTGGACGAGTATAGCCAGTTCTTTAGGAGCACCGAAGAATTGGGGTTTCACTCCTTGTGGGTCATCGACCGGGTATTCCATCCCATTAACATCATAGACCCTCTGGTGTTATTGACCTGCGCAGCCACAGTCACCTCCAGGGTTCGGTTGGGCACAGCGGTTTACCTGTTCGTGCTGCGAAACCCGGTATTGGCCGCCAAGACTATTGCGACGCTGGATTATTTGTCGGCCGGTCGTGTCACATTGGGAATTTCCCTGGGCGGACGGGACAACGAATTCGAGCCTTTGGGTGTGCCAATGAAGCGGCGGGTCAGCCGGTTCGAAGAGGGTCTCGAACTCATGCGCAAACTCTGGACGGAACGGGACGTCACTTTCCACGGACGTTACTTCAATGTGGATAATGTGAATGTTGACCCGAAACCGGTCCAACAGCCGGGATTGCCGATAATCATGGGCGGCTCCGCCGATGCCGCATTGAAACGCAGCGCCGAACAGACCGACGGTTGGGTGGCCGGTGGCGGAGCCAGCCCCGAGGTGTTCGGGGAGGCTTGGCAAAAGGTGCGTGGCTACGCTCAAGCCGCTGGTAAGAACCCCGATATCTTGGAATCGGCAAAGCTGATTTATACCAACGTGGGCGATGACCGGCAAAAGTGCAAAGAAGAGCTTGAGGCATTCACCCACGCCTACTACGGCCCCCAATACGACGTGGAAAACGCCTGCGCTTTCGGCACAGCCGCCGAGTGCGCCGCCAAAATTCAGCCCTACATTGACGCCGGGGCGAAAACCATGATGCTGGGTCCGGCCTGGCCGGATGTGGCGCAGATCACCCACATCTCCCAAGAAGTATTGCCACTGCTAAAGTGATTTGGCCTAGCCTGTAATCACAAAGCCGTGGGGGAAACTTTTGCTCGTCTACTAAATCACGGATCGTGATTTAGCGCACCGACATCCTGCCACTAGCAGGCAGGCCGGGCCAAGACGCTGGGAGAAACCCTGCGGTTTAACCAACGACCGTCGGATGTGCTGCCCAACAGTTGGCCGTTCTCGACAATTACCTTGCCCCGCAAGATAGTCGTTACCGGGTATCCGGTGGTCTGAAATCCTTCCCATATCGAGTAGTCGGAGTCGGCGTGCAGGTCGTCCAAGGTTATCTTCTTGTTGGCGTCGGGGTCGAATAGGACGATGTCAGCGTCGCTGCCAACGGCTATGACGCCCTTCTTGGGGTACATCCCAAGGATTTTGGCTGCGTTGGTGGACGTCACCTCGGCAAATCGCTCCAGAGAGATGCGGCCCGTGGACACCAGTTTGGCATAGGTGACCGGCATTCGGGTTTCGATGCCGTTGTGTCCGCCGCAAAGAGTAGTCACCGTGTCGCCTGACAGTTTCACGTCTTTGTAAGTGGTCCACTCGTCAGTGGCCGTGGTGCACATGGGACCGTCGACCAAACCCTGTTGGAGAGCATCCCGGTCTTCGGCGAATTTGATTGCCGGATAGGTGTGTATCGCCAACCCCTCGGGTTTCTTGTAGTCCTCGCAGGTAAACTCCAGATAGTTGTGCAACGTTTCACCGTAGATGGGCAACTGTTTTGCCCTAGCTTCGGCGACGGCGGCAACGCCCTCTTTGGCGGTCGTGTGGACGAAGTAGATGCCCGTCTCGGTCTGCTCGGCTAGGCGTATAACTTTTCTGAAGGCCAAATCCTCGGAAATATTGTTGTGGGCCAGATGCAAGTTATAGCCTTGGTCTCGTCCTTCCCGCTTCAGCTTCTCTTCCATGTACGTAACGATGTCGTCTTCTTCGGCATGCACCGCCATAATGCCGCCAGCCTTGGCCACTTGCTGGAAAATCTCCCACAGATGGCCGGTGGGGCAGCGGGCGAAGAAGGTGGTAAATATCTTGAAGCTTGCCACGCCCGACTGTATCGCCTCGCCGATTTCGCCCATGGTCTGGGAAGGCACTGCCCCGGCAAGAATGTAGTGGAAAGCGAAGTCGGTGTAGGAGTGGCCTTCGAATAACTTTCGCCGTGCGTCCACCAAGCCCATGATTGGGTCGGAGGGAGGGGCCTGGCCTGCGGTGAGAGGAAGAGCCCCGGCAAAATCTATAAAGGTGGTGACACCGCCGAAAGCGGCGGCCCTGCTGGCTGCTTCCGGTGGCTGGGTGTAAACCTCGGTCCGGCCGCCAGCCCAGTAATCAGGAACATTTACGCCAATGTGCGTATGGGGTTCGATACCGCCGGGCAAGACAATCTTGCCGCTAGCGTCGATGGTCCTTTGGGCCTCCACATTCAAGGCGCCGGGGGCTGATATTACCGCAATTTGCTCGCCCTGAATCCCCACATCCTGCACTGCCGCCCCATCGGGGGTAACCACCTGTCCGCCGCGAATTATCAAGTCCAGCATTACCGACCTCCAAATTTAGGTGTCTTAATTAGCACGGTTCTTACGGTTTTTAAGGAACGTTTTCCGGACAAAAGAATAGCGTCTAGATTTCTGGGATTTAGGCTCACGGGTCTAAGCGGGTAGCGGTGCCGCCAGAGTCTCCGGAATCCATTCACTCAATAAGGCTTCCAGATCGTCGCGGCACTCTTCCAGGCGGTGCTCGGCCCCTTCGAACAAGACCAGCTTCTTGGGTTCTTTAGCCCAATCGTAAATCTGCTCCGCACACCGGAACGGCAGGCGAGTATCAGCCTTGCCGTGAGCCAGCAGGAGGGGTGTAGGCGAGAGCATGCCGGCCATGTTGGCCCCGTATGTTTGAGGTGACAATGAGACGACTCCCTTTACGTGGGAGGCGGCCACGCCGGTGGCTATCACCACCGCGCCGCCGAATGAGTGCCCGACGATGACCACCGGTTTGTGGCCCAAGGCTTTCATGAAAGCGATCCCGGCCAGCATGTCGAGCACGCATTCTTCCATGGTGTTGGGTTCACGGTAGTCCAGACGCAACGAGGTGATGTTCTTCTCCATAAATGACTCTGCCAGCCGGGCATAGGTTCCCGGACCCGGCCCGCCAAAGCCACCTCTGGCGCCGCAAACCCAAATCACGGCCTGCTCCGAGCCTTCGACCTGGTGCATTATGGCTTTCAAGTCACCACGGCTGGTCTTGAAAATCAGCCCTTGACCGGGACCTTCATCGTGGGTCGGACCGCCAAGAACTTTGTCGATGTGCATGCCGGTTTGGTCTGGGGCATCGTCCCGTACGTGGATATCTTCCGAGGACATATGGCTACCTCGAGTTTATTCGGGTCAACGGGTGCCTGGGGTGCCTGTGCTTTCGGCATGGAACGGGTAGTTGATAGTTGGTTGGTAGCGGGGGCGCCGCTTTGATGCTTTTGGGTATCAAGTTAATAGCGGATTCTAGTGCAGGAACGACGAGACTTCAGTGATGAAATCTTCCGGGTTGTCTTCGAAGACCATGTGTCCGGCGCGGCTCACTTGTACCAGCTTGCCTTGGGCCAGGGTTTTCTCCATTTCGTTAGCCATATCGACGCTGAGCGTATCGGTATCGGCACCGCGCACCACCAGGGTGGGGCAGGTTATGTTGCGCACTGCAGGCCAAAGGTCCTGCGGTGTCCCGCCGGTGCCGTGGCGGCGCTGCTCCCGGACGGCCAGGTCATAGCGCCATCCAAACTTCCCGTTGGCCAGTTGCTTGCTGGCATAGGTTAGCCGCCGACGCAGCACGGCATCCGAAGCGAAACGATTTTGCTTGCTCATATAGGTAACTATATCCTCGAAGCTGTCGAACTCCTCGGGGACGGCTTGCATCTCTTTGGTAATGCGATCGCCACCAGCCGGGTCGACCACCGGACCGATGTCCACAATAACCAGCTTCTCCACTTTTTCGGGGTATTGACCGGTGAAGGCCATGCTGTTCCGGCCACCCATAGAGTGACCAAACAATATAAATTTGTCCAAGCCAAAGGCTTCACTAAAGGCGTGGAGGTCGGCCACGAATGAGGGCGTAGAGTAGTCGCCGCCGGGTGCCCAATCGGTGTCGCCCCGGCCTCGCTGGTCCAACGCCAACACGTGGAAGTCCGGGCACAAAGCAGCGGAAACATCGTCCCAAGAGTGGGCGTGGCCTCGCAGTCCGTGGAGCATCACCAAGGTTGGCTTGCCAGTGGTGCCCCAGTCCAGGTAGTGCAGGTTCAGTCCATTGGCATTGACCGTCTTGTCTTGGGGTTTAACTCTGGTGGTCATCTTCTTCCTCCCGGCTCATTTATCGATTAACCAAGATTAGGATTACTTGGCTAATTGCCCCATGATGTCTGGTAATTTGGTGGCGACAGTGTAGCACAACAATGGGCTGGCCCCCAATCGGGAATCCGCTTCGGGATGGATTCGGGCCTGGCATCCGGCTTAGGTTCAGACCTACGCCGGAATGGCGGGTTTCTGGAATCACGGGCTCAGTGTTTATCTCGAGATGTTGCCAAGCACCTCCTATCGTTGATTGGTGATATCGTTGATCGGCAATGGGCCTGTAGGTTAACGCGCTACCAACCTCCCCTAAGCCAGCTTCGTAAAGCCTGGCTGGGTGAACGTGGTTTGACCCGCCCTGCGGCCACTGCTAAACTCCGGGCCAGCCGGACCATGAGTGCTATCAACGTGTCATCCAGCCTCAAGACACGCCGTGAGCACCTGGTCGGCCAATCTCTCGGGGATGGTTACAGGACGGGGTACCCCGTTGTCATAGATAACTACCCCTCCGGTCTTGGGACTGCGGCCTGGATGCATCAGCGTCACGGCTACTGACTCCGGATTGCCGGGCAGAACCTCGATATCCTCTCCAACCACCGCATCATTACTAAAGCTGCTTTCGAGAGTAAATGCCGCCCTCGCCTCGTTGGTCTGAAGGTCCCACTGCACCACCTTGGGGCCGCTGTTTAGCGCCACATACAGGTAGCGACCGTTGTCGGAGATGGCAAGCTTCCCAGGACCGGGTCCAACCTGTATTGATTGCACAATCTCGCCGGTAAACGGGTCTATGGCGGTAACGGTGTTGCCAAACACTCCAACGCTGCTAGGAACTGAGGCATACAATGTCTGCGTATGGGGATTATAGGCGATGTCACTCGCCATCAGGTCCAGTCGGGTCACACGGGGTGAGCTACCGCAGGCTACCGTTAGGCTTACCATGAGGCCTAACGTAAGCACGGCTGCAAATAAGGCATTTGGAGCAAAGCCGCGTTTACGTCCCAATGTCATTCCACACCCTCGGTGCTACGGAAATCCATCACCCAGAAATTACAAAACCAAATAAACAAAAGCCGGTAGCGCTGGAGGTTTCTTTGGCGGGTTTGGAGGTTAGTCGCTAATCCAGGACCGTGCGGGCAATATCTTCCATCTCCCGCAGCGCTCCGGCTCCTTCGGTGTCATCCAGCCATATGGTCACCTTGTCCGCGCCAGCCTGCTCCAAATCCTTGATGGCCTCTCTGTCCCGGAACTGGCCCGATGCGCCAAAGGCCAGAACTTGAATCGTGGAAGGGTCACGACCGGCTTCTTTCGCCAGCTGGTCGATGGTCTCCCGGCCCTGCTTAATTTCTTCCACCGAAGCCCGGTTCGGCATCCATCCGTCACCCCATTCCACCACCCTCTTGAAAGCGTTCAGCGCCTTTCCACCCAAGAACACCGGAGGATGGGGCTTTTGCACCGGCTTTGGAAAGCAACGGACGGCAGGGAAGTCGTAGTGGGTGCCGTGGTATTCGGCTTCGTCCTTGGTCCATAGCTCTTTCATGGCCATAATCGAGTCTTTGGTCTGAGTCCAGCGGCGAGGGAAATCGCCGCCCATAACCTCGGTTTCCTCTTTAAGCCAGCCCGCACCGATGCCGAAAATAAACCGTCCTTCGGAATACAGGTCCAACGTAGCTATTTCTTTGGCCAACAATATGGGGTTGCGTTCGGGCACCAAGCAAATACCGGTGCCTAACTTGATGGTGGTAGTTACCGCTGAGGCGCGGCTCAGAGCGATGAAGGGGTCGACGATGCGCCCGTAAACGTCGGGGATAATGCCATCGGCAGTGGACGGGTAAGGAGAACTTGTCTGCAGGGGTATGACCGGGTGCTCCGGCACCCAAAATGACTCGAACCCCAATTCCTCGGCCCGCCTGGCCAGCACTGCCGGGTCTAATGACGAATCGCTTTCAAACACAAATATGCCAACGTCCATTGTTTCCTCCCTAGCATTTAATAAACTGTAGAGTGCGCCAAGCGTGCGCAGATTGTTTTAGATTTAGCTCTGATGTGAAGCCGTCTTAAATTCGAAGTGTTCTACCTCGAATTTTGGCGAGGGTCATTACCTGGCCGATGTCCGGGACTTGCTCCAAAGCCCACAAGGTTTCCAAACGCTTGCTTACCCTGGGTTTGGACAAACTGTCGCCAGCAAGACTGTGGAACTTGGCGTCCAGTTGCGCATCGGTCATGGGGTTTTCCGGAGCGCCGGTTGCATGGGTCACGTCATGGGTATAAGAGCGCCCGTCATCGAGGGTAAGCGTGACCTGGGTTGAGTCCTCGGTCATGGCCTCATCCACGGTAGCGGATATGCGGCGTCGCAGAGCCACAATAACTGGGTCCGCCGCTTTCTGGTCCGTGTACTGAGCGGGATGGGCCGCTCCGTCGACCAAGCTCACAGCCATAGAGTGTTGGAAAGAGAATTTGCTCTCCAATCCGATCTTCGGTTGCTGCCGGTCCACCAGTTCCAAAACCAATGGATGAACCCGGGCCGTGATGCTCTGGACGGCCTGTGGGGTTACTCCATCTTTGTCCCTCAAGGCGACCATTGCGTCGATTAGGCAATGATTGACCACGCCGCAAGAGTAGGGTTTGAGCGCATTCATGTAAATTTCCCAGTCCTCGCCCAATCCCGCCGTGGCTTTGGCGAGGTCGTAGCTCGTTGAGGCTACTGCCGGAAAACCTCGCCGTCCTTCCAGGATGGTTGGGCTGCCGGTGAAGCCGCGCTTGGCCAGCAATGCGGACAGAACGCCGGTTTGGGCGGCCCTGCCTGGGTGCAGCGGCTTGGCCATGGATCCAAATACCTCCCGCACCCCTGACGCCTGAGTGCCCGCAATGCCCATGGCATGAACCATTTGCCCGGCGTCCAACCCCAACAACCGACCGGCGGCAGCTACGGAACCGAAGACGCCGCAGGTGCCGGTGATGTGCCAACCGGCATTGTAGTGGGCCGGGTGGACAGCCATACCGATGCGCAAGCAGACCTCCATCCCTAGCACCGAGGCTGCCAGCACCTCTTGCCCGCTGGAGCCCAGGTACTCGCCTACCGCCAGAGCGGCGGGAATGACCGGGGATGAAGGGTGGATTACCGTGGGGAAGTGAGTGTCGTCATAGTCTTCCAGGTGGCCCAGGTAGCCGTTTGCCATGGCGGCGTTCTGCGTGGAGGTGCGAAGTCCTGCTCCCACTACCGTTGCTTGCGGTTTGGCGCCCTCTTCCCGGAAAACGTCCAAGAGAATGTCCAGCGACGGGTCACGGGCCGAGTAGACACAAACTGAAAAAAGGTTTATCAGGCATCTTTTGCCCTCGCGAAGCAGCGCCCAGGTGATCTGCTCGACCGGGGTTTCAATTATGAACCGGGCCAGTTGTTCTTCCGTGGTGGCCATATCTTTCCTCAGAAGCGGTTTTCTGCGGTCGAAAGCGCAGCTACTCGTCTAAATCGGGGCTAGTTTGTAAAGCTAGCGGATTCAAAAGCGCGCTTCTCCTATGCTTTGTCTTTTAGCGTAAGAATCAGGACGAGAGGCTCGCGCTGTTATCCAGTTGATGGTGAGCTCGTCGATCAATCTGTAGCAATGGGCTTGTCCTTCGACTAGCTCAGGACGAACGATCTTGGAGTTCTACAACCGTTCGTGGTAAGCCTGTCGAACCATTGCTCGGCCAAATGACCCTTCGACTGGCTCAGGGCGAACGGTCTTTGAGTCTACAGCCGTTCGCGGTGAGCCTATCGAACCAGAAACTCTATCGGGAAACAGGTACGGCGGCACCCCGGGTAAAAGTAAAATCAGCGCTTGATAATCAGAAGTGAGAAGTAGTCGAAGTCTTCTTCGCTCAGGTCGCTCAGGTTTTGCACCACCTCTTCTCTTTCGGTCGTGGCCCTTCGCACGTAGATAGCTTTGCCCGCCAGACCCAAATTTTCCAGATTGGCCAAAGCGTCGAGAAGCGCTCGGTTGACTTCCATCAGCACGATGGTGTCGTAGTTGGTGATAGCCTGGCGAAGGTCGTCGATCCCGTAAACCGCAGGCAAAATGGCGAGGCGCTGACCGTGGGTAACCAGGGGAGTGCCGGAACTGGCCGCCGCCGCCATGATTGATGACACGCCGGGTAGGACCTCGACCGGCTGTCCCGGGAATTGCGCAAGAACGCTATCGAGCAAGTGTGAAAACTCGCTGTACAGCATAGGGTCGCCCTCCGTTATGAAGGCGACATCGCGGCCTTTCTGCAGGTAGGCGCCTATCCTTACCGCCGCATCGGTCCATGTTTCGGCACTGACCGGTGTATCGTCGGAAGGCACGGTGATACTGATAAGTTCCGGTTTGCTGGTTTCCAACAACTCCTGAACCACTCTTAAAGCGTAGCTTTCCCGGCCGTCGTCCAACTGCGTATAGCAGATGGCCTCTACCCGTTGCAAAAGCCGTTGCGCTTTTATCGTCAGCAGATCGGGGTCCCCTGGACCGACACCGACACCGTAGAGGCAGCCCTGAGTTGGATTTTCGGTTTGCTCGGTCATCCGCCAGTACACCTAAAATCGTCGGCTAACATTTTGAGTAGATAGGCTAGAATTATCGCACCACCAGGTTGACCAGTCTTCCGGGAACGTAGACCGACTTGAAAATCGATTTGCCTTCGGTGAAGGACTGGACTTTGGGGCTGGCCAAGGCAAGCTCTCGGGCCGCCCCTTCCTCAATGTCCGCTGGGACCTCCAACTTGTCCCGAACTTTACCGTTGACCTGCACCACCAGGGTAATCATTTCGTCGGCGGCAAGCCCGTCGTCCCAAGTTGGGAACAATTGCTGGTGAATGCTGTAGGTATGTCCGGTAAGCTCCCACATTTCCTCGGTAACATGGGGAGCGATGGGCGCCAGCATAAGCAAAAACTTTTCAATGGATTCGCGCCAAGTATCCGAATCTATACCGCCATCGGCCCAAACGCGGTTTAGACCGTTGGTCAACTCCATCAAAGCAGCTATCGCCGTGTTGAACTTGAAGCGGTCGAGGTCGTTGTGGCACTTTCGTATCGTCTGGTGCAAGAGCCGCATGATTTCCCGCTTGGTTTCCGGAACGGCTCGTGCCTCATTTATTTCCGAAGGGTCACGGGCCACCATATCCCAGACCCGGTTGAGCCAACGGGCCATGCCGTTCATGCCCACTTCACTCCAGGGTCCGCCTTGGTCCCAGGGACCGATGAACATGAGGAAGCACCTGACGGCATCGGCCCCAAGGTGATTGACCACCTCATCGGGGTTCACCACGTTGCCCCGGCTTTTGCTCATCTTCTCGTGGTCTTGCCCCAGGATTACCCCCTGGTTAAACAACCTCAAGAAAGGTTCGTCAAAATCGATAAAGCCTATGTCCTTCAGGGCTTTAATGAAAAAGCGGGAATAGAGCAGGTGCATTACGGCATGCTCGGCGCCACCCGTATATTGGTCCACCGGTAGCCACCGTTTGCCGACTGAAGGGTCCACTGGCGCTTGGTCGTAATCCGGGCTCAGATACCGCATCATGTACCATGACGAATCCATGAAAGTGTCCATGGTGTCGGTTTCCCTCTTTGCGGGATCGTGGCAACGAGGACAGGTAGTATTCACGAACTCGGCATTAGCGGCTAAGGGAGATTCGCCGGTGGGCTTAAAATCCGCGTCGGGGGGCAATAACACCGGCAGGTCCTCTTCAGGGACGGGGACGATGCCGCAGGCTTGGCAATAGACCATGGGGATGGGAGTGCCCCAATATCTCTGACGGGAAATGAGCCAGTCCCGAATGCGGAATGACACGGTCCGCTTACCCCAACCGTTCTTCTCGATGTCTAGGGCTATCGCTACCTTTCCTTCTTCGTTGGTCATGCCTTCGTAGCGGGCCGAGTTGGTCATGAACCCTTCCCCCAAGTAGGCTTCGGAAAGTTCGCCGCCATTCCATTCAATGGGCGCAACCACTGTCCTCACCGGTAGACCGTACTTTTTGGCGAAAACAAAGTCTCGCGCATCGTGAGCTGGCACACCCATCACAGCACTGGTGCCGTAGGTCATGAGAACGTAGTCTCCAATATATACGGGCACCCGCTCGCCGTTTAGCCTGTTGATGGCGTATGAACCTATAAACACCCCTGTTTTTTCACCCTCGGTGGACATCCGGTCAATCTCCGACGTTTGACGGGCCCTATTGATGTAGGCCTCAACGTCTTCTTGCTTGTCATCGGTGGTCAACTGAGACACCAAGGGATGCTCGGGAGCCAATACAATGAAGGTCACACCGAAAATAGTGTCTATCCTGGTAGTAAATGTGCGAATCTCTTTTTCGTCTATATTCGAGGGAGCGATGTCGAAGCTAATTTCCACGCCTTCGCTGCGGCCAATCCAGTTGGTCTGCATGTTGAGAATCTTGTCCGGCCAATCTTGCAAACCGCTGAAGTCCAAGAGCCGATCGGTGTACTCGGTAATTCGGAAGAACCATTGCTCTAAGTCACGGCGGGTAATTTCAGAGCCACACCGTTCGCAATTGCCATTTAACACCTGCTCGTTGGCCAGAACCGTCTGGCACGAAGGGCACCACACCACCGGGGCTTTGTTGCGGTAAGCCAGTCCCCGCTCGTAGAACTTCAAGAAAAACCACTGGTTCCACCTGTAATACTCGGGCGCGCAGCAAACGATTTCCCGGTCCCAATCATAGATTGCGCCGAGAGAACGCAGTTGACGGCGCATATTCTCAATGTTGCTCATGGTCCAGGTATACGGGTGAATTCCGCGGCTGATTGCAGCATTTTCGGCAGGGAGACCGAATGCGTCAAACCCTATGGGATGGAGCACGTTGTACCCCTGCATCCGGCGGAAACGGGCGTGGCAATCCGCTGGGGCCATGGCATACCAATGACCAATGTGCAGGTCTCCGGAAGGATAGGGATACATGGTCATTTCGTACCATTTGGGCCTCGGGTCGTCGTTATCGACCCGGTGGAGACCGTCCTGATCCCAGAGTGCCTGCCACTTTCGATCAATGGCTACCGCATCGTAGCGTAATTCAACCTGCCTGGGGCTGGTAGTCATTTGCCATCACCTCGGAGTAGTCGAGCCGGCCATTACCGATGAATGACCGGGTGATTTTTTAAGATATTGTGGGCCGGATTCTCCGGCAAAGGCTATGTACCCACGAATACGTGGACCCGCACAAGTTAGCTCAAACATCTTAGCATAGACCACGGTCAACACGATGGTTGGCCGCAGAAAATCACAGCAACAAGCCTTCTATCTCATTGACACCCTCATTGACACCACCGAGACCAGTGCCTAGAATCCAGGTACTTAGAATCATCGACACTACCGAGACCCGTGCCTAGAATCCAGGTACTTAGAATCATCGACACTACCGAGACCCGTGCCTAGAATCCAGGTACTTAGAATCATCGACACTACCGAGACCCGTGCCTAGAATCCAGGTACTTAGAATCATCGACACTACCGAGACCCGTGCCTAGAATCCAGGTACTTAGAATCATCGACACTACCGAGACCCGTGCCTAGAATCCAGGTACTTAGAATCATCGACACTACCGAGACCCGTGCCTAGAATCCAGGGTACTTAGAATCCGGGCACTTTAAATCAGCGACACTACCGAGACCCTTGCCTAGAATCCAGGGTACTTAGAATCCGGGCACTTAAATCAGCGGTAAGATAATATTTGATTTCTCACGGACCCGATGACCCGCGGTTGACCAATGTTAGCCTCGTGTCAGACTCAGAACAACAGTCAGAACAACAGTCAGACAACAGTCAGAACAACCAGAACAACAGTCAATGTTAGCCTCGTATAGAACAACAGTCAGAACAACAGTCAGAACAACAGTCAGAACAACAGTCAGAACAACAGTCAGAACAACAGTCAGAACAACAGTCAGAACAACAGTCAGAACAACAGTCAGAACAACAGTCAGAACAACAGTCAGAACAACAGTCAGAACAACAGTCAGAACAACAGTCAGAACAACAGTCAGAACAACAGTCAGAACAACAGTCA
Organism: Dehalococcoidia bacterium; assembly: GCA_963665155.2. Classification (GTDB taxonomy): domain Bacteria; phylum Chloroflexota; class Dehalococcoidia; order Lucifugimonadales; family UBA3495; genus UBA1141. The sequence continues at coordinate 145,621 of CAXXFI010000002.1, forward strand.
GAACAACAGTCAGAACAACAGTCAGAACAACAGTCAGAACAACAGTCAGAACAACAGTTCTAGAATTTTGATCTTTTTAATAACTTTACCGCCCTCGGAAGCACTTCCCGGTAGCGGGTTGCCTTTCGGCCCGGGAGGGCCGGAGATAGATTCGGTGGCACATAAACTTCAGCCGGCCCGAACGCTCCCGGGGGTCTCCTCCAAGGGCTAGAAATGGGGTTGGACAGGCGACCAAGACCCCGGGATCAGGTGATCCGCCAACCTCGGCTTCGGGAAGTACTCCCGACAGTGGCCGTGGCAGCCCCGCTTCGGCATCCTCGCAGACTGTTTAGTTCCCCGTTGATTCTTTTGTTCGGCTTCATCCTGTTCATTGGTGTTGGGGGACTTTTACTGTCGTTGCCCCTCTCCAACGCAGGAAGTGGATTTACATCTCCGGTCACTTCGTTTTTCACTGCGATCTCCGCCGTTACGGTTACCGGTCATACCGTAGTCAACACCCCTACCTTCTGGAGCGGGTTCGGGCAGGCGGTCATATTCGTGCTAATGATGGTTGGAGGGCTTGGATTCATGGTGGTCAGCACTTTCTTGCTGCTGGTCATCGGCCATCGGTCAACGCTGCAGGAGCGTCTCCTGACCAGCGGGTTGATGCGCGATACGGTTGGCGTCGATCAGATGGAGGGTCTGCGGCGAGTCGGCCGGAACGTAGTCTTGCTTGTGTTCGCCTTGTACGGGATCGGAACAATTGCGATTTTCTGGCAGATTCATGGCCTTGATGGAGCAGGTGTCGGGAAATCCTTATGGCATTCCATGTTCCTGTCCGTCGCATCCTTCAATAACTCTGGATTTACCATAATTCCTGAGGGCGGCGCAGGCAGCAGCTTGGCACGGTTCGCATCCAATCACTCCTTGTTGCTGATATCCACGGGCCTCATGATTCTGGGTGGGTTGGGATGGACAGTGCTGGTGGACGTTTATCGGCGCCGTCGTTTCTACCGTTTCAGCCTGGATACGAAGCTTGTCGTAGTAACCAGCATCATCCTTTGGGTCCTGGGGGTGGGAGTTTTACTGCTGGCCGAGTTCAACAACTCGGGCACTCTTGGTAACCTAAGTTGGTCCGACAAATCCGTTGGAGCTGTTTTCCAATCGGTCAGCGGAAGAACCGCCGGGTTTGCAACCATCGATTTCGATCAAGTAAAAGATGTCACTAAGATGACCTATTCGGGGCTGATGTTCGTTGGCGGGGCCGCCGGGTCAGTTGCCGGCGGCATAAAGGTCGTGACCTTCGCCGTCATAGTAGCGGCAGTAATGTCTTCCCTGCGGGGGCGTTCCCAGGCGGAGGCCTTTGGACGGGAAATACCCGTGTCCCAGCTTTATCGAGCGCTGACCGTGGCTCTTTTAGGATTGGCGGTCATTGGCGTTTTAATGACTATTTTAACTATAACCGAATCCGACGTGCCATTCCTCAAGTTGATGTTCGACACCGTCTCCGCTTTGGGGACAACCGGAGCGACCACTGGCATCGTGCCGAGCTTGAGCATCACTGGCAAGTGTTTGTTCATGGTGGCCATGGTTGTGGGGCGGGTCGGCCCTGTGGTTTTAGCCTTGGCTCTGGCCCCTCGAGAGGATCCAACAGTATATCGCTTTGCCCAGGAAAGGGTTAAAATAGGCTGAAATCACCCGAGTAGAATCGAAACAAATAAGCGTCCGACGGTTGGTACTGGAACAGATTTAGGCACAGTGACGGCTAAAAGGCAGGACAGTCTAAAACTGTTGACTCGGCATCTAATATTTGTGTGGTGGAGACGTGCGGCGGGTTCCGGCTTTGGCCGGAATGGCTAAAATCCGAAAAGGCTAGATTGCAGCAGAGACTCTAGCCGCTAGTTAGGGTTTTCAGCAATAGCCAGGCCTTGAGCTGAACCTGTAGGAGAAAGGAGACCTAGGGAGAGCATGAAAAAACAGGTGTGCGTAATCGGAGTTGGGCGTTTTGGCGCAGCGGTGGCCAAGGAGTTGTATCAGTCGGGACATGACGTGTTAGCCATCGACACCGACGAAGCGAAAATTCAGAATATGCTGGGCCAGGTTACCTACGCTGTGCGTGCCGACGCAACCAATGAGTCGGTGCTTAAAGAGCTGGATGTTGCCGACTTCGATGTGGCCGTGGTGGCCTTGGGCAGCGAAAACGTTCAATCCAGCATCCTTATCACGGTGGTGCTCAAAAGTATCGGTGTGCCATTTGTGATCTCACGAGCGTCAAACGAGCTACACGGAGCAACCTTAGAACGAGTGGGCGCAGATAGAGTTGTATTTCCTGAAATGGAAAGCGCTCGCCGAACGGCGCACGTTGGCTTTACCGCCGGTGTCATCGACTATATGCCGATAGTTCCAAACTTCGGGATCATTAAAATGCGCCCCCCCGAACAGATGTACGGAAGGACGCTGGAAGAGCTCGGCCTAGGCGGCGTCTCGGACAAGCACGGCGTTTCAGTGCTAGCCATCCGGCGGGGACGCACCTCATTTTTGCACCCAGCCAAGGACGAAGAAATCAAGCCGGGGGACGTATTAGTGTTGGCAGGAGCCAATGAGCACATCGGAGAGTTGTATGATTCGGCATTGGAATTGCCGCCCCCGGTGGCTACCGGCCACGGCCACCCGCGATAATCCTCCGAATTTGCCCTAGGGATTCGGCCAGCGTCTAAACCAGTTGCCTTAAGCTAGATTGCACACCAGGCAACCAGCATCTGGGTTGCCGGTTGAACCAGCTTGGAAGTAACATTATAATCACGCACTAAAGCTAAAGACCAACAATTACGGTTGATAAATTACAGGCACTTAGGCGCCGTTGGCCACCAAGTCTACCTGAAAACGGTTGAGCTACATGCGACTCGACGTACACAAAATATTGGTTCCCGTTAGTGGGGACGCAGTGAGCGAGCGGACATTCCGTTGGGCTTGCCAGGCAGCCAAGGATTCCAAGGCAGAACTCCATGCCGTATACGTCATCGAAGTTCCCTTAGACCTTCCGCTGGAAGCCGAGATTACCCAAGACGTCAACCTTGGCGAAGAAATACTAACCCGCATTGAGGCTATAGCGTCTCAAGAGAAATGCAAGAATGTCCAAGCCCGGTACATGCGGGCCAGACACGCTGGCCCAGCCATCGTACTGGAGACCCAAGACCGCAACATGGACATGGTGATCATGGGCATCCCGTACCGCCGACGTTTTGGCACGTGCGAGATGGGGACTACGGCGGACTACATATTCCACAACGCCGAGTGCCAGATTATCCTGTGGAGGGACCTTGCCCCTGTCCACGCCCTAACCAGAGACTAGCTTCATGCATGTGCTGATCTTTGGCTGTAACCAGATGACCGCCAACTTGGTGCCAGTTTTGGCTCAAGCGGATCTTACGGTCACCGTGCTCTCTCGGGAGAGGGAATGCTTGGCCCAAGTCGCCGGGGAGCCAGGGGTCAATGTTATCCTGACCGTTGAGCCGATGATGCAGGACTACCTGCATCAAGGCGGGATAGACAGTGCTGACATTTTCTTGGCCTTAGCCAACAATGACCATGAAAATGCCTTGGCCGCCCAAGTTGCCCACCACATTTTCAACGTCCCCAAGGTTGTGTGCCACCTAACCGACCCTCAATTGCAGATTCTTTACTCAGGACTTGGTTTGCAAGTGGTTGGATACTCCTTTGGATTGCTTCAAGACATACGCCAAGCCATTGGAAAGTAGGACAAGGACCGATGTACATTGTGATCGTGGGATGTAGCGAGGTGGGATATCATCTCACCAAAGCGCTCCTCGCTTCGGGGCACGAAGTGGTGGTTGTTGAGAAAAGGTCCGAGCGCTGTCACCTCTTGTCCGACGAATCCGGCATTATCACCGTACAGGGGGATGGCACCGACGAGCGAACCCTTCGCAAATCGGGGATTACTAGGGCCGATGTCTTGGTAGCTGTAGTTGGTCGCGATGAGACCAATTTGGTAATCTGCCAGATTGCCAAGCACATATTTCGAGTCCCTCGGACAATGGCACTGGTTAAAGACCCTAAGAACGAACCCATTTTCCACGTTCTGGGAGTTGACGTCGTGGTAAACGCAATCCATCAAATTCTAGCCAGCTTTGAGGAGGGCGTTCCCGGCCAACCATTAATCCACCTTATGAACCTACGAATTCAAGGCATGGAGTTGGTGAGTGTCTCTGTACCCAACGAAGCGGCCATTGTGGGTAAGCGCCTGAGGGAAATCGAACTGCCTCCAGGCAGTTTCATATCCTTGGTTGTAAAAAAGGACGGCGCCGAGCTTCCTTCCGATAGTCTGGTCTTGGAGCCTGAAGATGAACTGGTAGCGGTCACCCGTACCGGCCAGGAGCAGATCCTTTACGATATTTTGACCGGGGTGCCCTGATGCCAAAAAGTCTGGCGTATTTCGGACCGGCAGGCACTTACACAGAGGAGGCGGCCCTCCTCTATGACCCTGATGCGGACTTTCATCCGTATCCCACAATAGCCGCCGTCGGTCAAGCGGTGTCGTCTCGTGCCACCGATGAGGGAGTGGTTCCTATCGAAAACAGCCTGGAAGGTTCGGTCACCTTCACTCTTGATCTGCTAATCCGGGAATCCGGTTTGTCCATCTATCAAGAAGTTGTTCTTCCGATCAATCATTACTTGATGGCCAAGTCAGGCACCCAAGAGTCCGAAATCCAAGTTGTTTACTCTCATCCGCAATCGCTAGCCCAATGCCGCGAGTTTTTAGAGCAACGCTTCCCCGATGCCCAGAAAATGGCCTCACTGAGCAACTCGGCTGCGGTTTCCGACATGAAAGAGAGCCCCGTCCCAGCAGCCGCAATCGCACCGAGAAGGGCGGCAGAGTTATACGACGTTGAAATTATCGGGGCCGAAGTTCAAGACGTGGCGAATAATGTCACCCGATTCGCAGTGCTCGCAAGGCAAGACCATCCACCTACCGGGGATGATAAGACTTCGGTGTGCTTCTCTTTCGAGAAAGACGAGCCGGGGATACTCTACCGGTCTATGGGGGAGTTTGCCGAGAGAAATATAAACCTGGTGAAGATTGAATCCCGTCCCACAAGACACTCGTTGGGAGAATATATATTCCTCATCGACTGCACTGGGCACAGGGAAGAACCTGCGGTCAAGGCTGCTCTTGAATCCTTGGGCCGTATGGCCACCATGATGAAGGTCTTAGGCTCCTATCCCAGGTGGTCGGGCTGAAATCACATTCCGAGCCAGCCTCAGCCAGTGGGAAAATAAATGCAGGCCCTTCCCGGAGGCCGCCGCTAGCTGCTAGCGCACACTCACAAACCCACACCCATTAGCAGCACATTTGCCCCGGGAAGAACCTGCAGGTTTGGGCTCTAGTTAAGGAATAGGTACCAATCACCACACCCTGGACAACCCACACACAAGGCACCCTCTAAACAAGTCCAGAGCCCACTCAACCCTATGTTATTGCAACCTACTTGATACTCTTCACTCCATATCCTCACGGAAGACCCACTTATCCGGGGCCGAGGATATCGGTTCTTTTTTGTACAGTAGTTTAAGAAATACATCAGGAAATTCCTTAAACTAATTTAATACTTTAGCAGTTATGTTAAGACTTGTCAATTCCCCGATTTTCATAGAAAAAATCAAGTAGTTCGATCAAGTTGTTTCGGGGTAAATTGCCTGATTGACAAAGGTTATCACGGTATATTCAACGGCGATTGCCAAGCAATTAATTGGACAGATTAAAAAATAATTTGAGTTAATCCAGAGCAACCCTTTCCGTGCACAAGCAACAGTGGTGATAAATTGATTGCAATAGCTTTCATGTCTGGCTAGTTAACCCGATAAATTGAGACGCCCTCGTTCTCAAACACCCAGCTTAGGAGACCACTATCCGCTAGGGCTTGGAATTTTTGAAGACCTTCTTGTGCGTAATAAATCCTTTCCAGCTCGCCCACCACGACATACTTGACGTTGTACTTCTTCAACAATTCCTGAGCCCTAGGAAGGTCTGTGGTATCGTACATTTCCTTTATCTGGCTGGCCCGGTCCCGTATCTCAAAAACGTAAGGCTCGCGCTGTTGTTGCTGGTGCCATGGCCAACCCAGCACCGTAGGCAAGCCGGTATAGTTGGCTATTCTGGCGGTCCAATGGTATTGCTCTGCGTGGGCTTCGAGAACCACAGGTGACCCGTCCACGTTGTCTTGCAGCCACTTGATCGCCCCCTTGTCCCACCTCAGTTCCAAGGGTTGTTCTCGCTCAACATGCACTGCTTGGTCGATGAAGGCGGTCCCATCCAGCGTTGCAGAAATTGTATTAAACCGATCATCCACCCGAGAACGAGTTCCCAACACCGTGTAAATTAGACTGGCCCCTATGAGCACGCCGAGTGCACCTAGCCATGCTCCCTTGGCCCAATTCAAGCGCCATCGGAACAATCCCCGGCTACCCAATCGCCAGAGCATGTAGGCCGACACCAGGCTGAATAGCACCCAAACCTCCAAGTAGTACTTGAAAAGGGTGTTCATGCGCCCGATGTCGCCTTCAAGGCGCACAAAATCAACGCCTATGGCGATGGTTAACCCCATGGCCAAGAGGGCTAAGGGCACCGAAGCAAATGAACGGTCGGCGCTCCTTACTCTCAGGACGCCCCAAACCGAAGTCCCAGTGAGCAAGAGGAACACCAGCAGCAACACCACGGTCCAGTAGCTTGCCACGGCCAACAGCACACCTATCACGAAACCCGCTATCCAGAGCCGCCGCAGCCACGACACGGAGGCTTCGATCTGTCTGGTTTGGCTGACAGATGAAATGCCCATTATTGACCGAGGCACGAAACTACGAATCAGAACGGCGAGGGTTCGCCGGGAGTTGTAGACCAAAAAGGTGGCGATGATAAACAAGAACAGGCCGTGAATTCCAATGAATCTCTCAATGGGAGTTTGCCATTTGGAAGCGTCCAGGCCGGTGTTAAACACCTCATAGTTCTGGTGAAACGGCAGGAAAGCAACCAGGCTTACTACTATCAAACCTACCACCATGACGGCGAACAAAGCCAACCTTGGAGCCACGAGCCCTGGCTTGAAGTGCACTGCTAGGGCGATCAGCCCGATGGAAAGGAGCAGGTACGAAGGGTAATCCCAACTATTTATGACCCACAGTGCGCCCAAGGCCAAAGCCAAAGCGGTGGTGGAACAAAAAGCCCATAGCCTGCCGTTGCCGCCAAGTCCCACTACCAGGTTTAGCCCCAATCCAATGACCAACAATGCAAAGGGGATGGCCATCATGTGGGCATGAAGGTCGGCGAACAAAAATGTAAAGAATGGAAACTCGGTAATGTGGGATGACATGTCGGCAAATCCCGGTATCCGCTCGGGAACCCAGAAAGCTATGGGCGACGGGTCTATGTTTTCCTGGAAATCCAACATGCGGCTGCTGCGCCAGAAATCGAAGGTGGGAAAATCGCGGCCGTCGGCAATTTTGTACCAAGTGTTTTGGGCAATCTGAACAATGCCGTCCAAGTTTCCTATCACGGCCGTGTTCATCCCGGCCATCAACCCAGCGCCAACGGGTGTCCAAAGCGTTCGCTGCAAAAGTCCCGCAACATCCTTAGAGTCAACGAACGGCTCCACGTTTTCGGCCACCGCTGATGCGGGGAGAGAATTCTCAACTGTAGTCTTGATTGATGCGGGAAAAGAATTCTCAGATGTAGCCTCGGTGCGTCCCGCGCCAGAAACAAGGGCAGGTTCCGGGCTGGCATCCGATTCAGTATCCGGGCTGGAATAGGGGCCGGGATCCGGCGCAATCCTGGTTCTACGCACACCCTCAGTCAGGTTGTAGACCACGGAATAGGCCCCGGTGACCGTCAAAGCGAAGAACAGCGGGACACCCAGGTTGAAAGCAGTAGTGGGCAAAATTCCCGTCACACGGACGATCCCACCCAGAATGAAGTACCCGTAGTAGTAGTAATTAAGGTACCCGCCGGCAAACCACGGGTCGAAGGGCGGCAGGGACGTGGAGCGGATCACGGCATTGAAGTAGGCCAGTTCCATAGGCTTTTCGCCGCCACGCCACGGGTGCCACAGATCAGGGTTTGCCGCGCGGATACCCACGAAGGCCAGGAATGCCACCAAGAACAAGACCTCGCCCATTAAGAGCAGCTTCCAATGTTGCTTCAGAAAGTCCTTTATTTCCTGTCCCCGGCTCCACATTACAGCAATGGATAAGAGAGCCATTACCAAAAAGCCCAGAACAACAGCCGAACGGGAAAACTCCAGCCAACCCAGGCTCACGGAAATCCATGCGACGTAGCTAACCCCCAGCAACCCGAAGATCCGGGCCAAAATTATCCCCCGGTCCGGCAGCGCCCGGAAAATAAACATGGACAGAGGCAGCGCCGCCAGGTAGGCCAGTTCCACCACAAGCAGCCAGGCAATTACCGGCAGACTGTTGGTCCAACTGTCCCGGCTGATTATTTTGGACCATGTGCCGCCCGATTGCTGAGTAACGACATCATCGTCGGATAGCATCAGGCCCAACTCACGTTTAATGGACCCGTCTTGATTTGGTCCCCTCCCCTGAGGCTGGGTTAGCTGCAGGCGCAGATAGTCCTCGGAAAGCCCGTCAGCATTGCGGAACAGCAGCACCCGAGGGTGGTCGTAGCCAACCACATTGTCATCGGCGTAGCCCAAATTGAAGCTGACCGGAGCAGGTTTCTCAGGCACGACCGGACTCAACCCGGTTAACCCGGCTCGGCCCAAAGGTTCGTCCCGGAATTCAAGTCCGGCGAGACCCGGATACGACGTGAACGTTCGCTCCAATCGGTAGCCCAGTTCGCCAGCAAACAGTTTCCGGTAGTAGGCCGAACTAAAGGGGAACCGCTCGGGGTCCCTGGCGGCGCTGCTATAAGGACGGTTGCTGTAAAAGACCAGGTAATTCGAGTTAGCTAGGTCGGATGCCAGTTTTTCCATTTTCGCTAAAGTATCCCGCTCGTACAGCGGGAACTGACTAACGCTGTAGGAGTAAAGATTGGGCACAAACTCGTCCCAATGGTTGTCGCTAAGAATAGCCGTTCCTCTGGGAACGTTTTCGTTAATCCACCGGGATGCTTCAAGCGCCGGATGGTCATTGGCGTACACTCGCTCGAAGGCCAAGGCGTAGAAGATCGTAGCAGCTAAAATCAGACCTGCAAATCCCACCGGTAGCCAGGCCAGGTTCCAGCGCAATGCCGGGTTTCCGACTTTCGGACGCCACGTCCAAGCCGGGAGAGCATACCAAACGGCCACCACCGAGCCCCAAACGTCTGTGGCACCTCGAATTCCCCCTTTTGGTAAAGGGCGGCCAGAGGGGATTTTCTCGGGGCCCGCCATGAGACTCGCAGGCAATCCTCCCTTACCCGCAACCGACCGGCCCCAATCCACCAGCGATACCAGCATTCTGGCTCCCATCAAGATCAGGAAAGGCATCAGCGGGAAAACGTAGCGAAGGAACCTGACTTCAAAGCTCTCAAGAAGTAAGAACGTCGGCACCACCCAAGCGAGCACCAGAAGATCCGCCCTGAAAGAAAAACGACGCATCAACGCTACCAAGCCGGTGAAGAACAAACCCAACCAGGCAACGATCCCTAAGGGTAGGCCCAAACCCCAGAGGGAACTCTGCTGTATTTGGTAGACGAAGGGAGCGGTGTCGATGTATTGGACGGTGAAAGGCCAAAGCCCTGCATTCCTGGCCATGTTGGTTTGCGCAGTCAGATCGCCAACGAAGCTGCCGAAGTCCAAGAAAGCGTAAGGGGCGGAGACAAAGAACACTGCGATGGCCACGATGGCCGCCACCGCCGCATGGCCAAGGATTCGCTGCACTACATCGGAGTTGATGCTGGACCACCGGCCATCAACCGAGTCCAGCACCCGGTAACCATAGGCCAAGGCCAGAGGGATCAGCAGGGGCAATATATTAACCTTGGGCGCTAAGGCCAGACCCACCATCAAACCCAGGAGCGCCGAATCTCTAAGACGCCTTTTCTCAACCATCCGGAGCATGGCCCAAAAGCTGGCGAGGGTAAACAAGACGGAAAAGGTTTCGGGTCGGTAGAAATGGCTGTTCTGAATGTGGATTACGGCGAACGTCATAAAAGCGGCCGCAAGCAAGCCCACGGCGCTACCGTACATACGCCGACCCAAGACAAAGACCAACATTACCGAACCTATGTCGGCCAGAGCAGACAGGGTCCTCCCGACATAGCGCATTTCCAAGGCGTCAATGTTGGTAAATAATTCAATAATCGAACGGAAGAAGACGAGGACATATATCAGAATGCTGCCCAGGGGGAACCAGTGAGGATTTATTGGACTGCGTTCTGGATCAAGCACGGTGCCAAGTCCCGGAATGCCCGGTTGAGCGTTGGGCTGGTCGGCCAGGTAGCCGCACTGGGCGTGGCCGGGTGCCTCAACGAGCAGGTCATACATGCACCCGGAGCGCATGTAAATGTCCCGCTCGTCCGGATGGAACCCGTAGCCCATATCCCAATTGATGCCGTAGATACGCAAACCCATGCCCACCACCAGCAGCAACAGCAGCGGCAGGAAGAACCAAGGCAAGCGTCCGTTCAGCGTTAGCCAGTAAGTCAATTGGTTCCGTTTGGCTTCAAAATTTACCCGTTGGAGTGTAGGGCTGGCGCAACAAGAAATCCCCCCTCGCCCATTCTACAAAACTGAGCTAGGGGGGATTAATCGACATTATTTCGGATTTACCCGTTATAAGGCGGCCTTCTCCGTTGATCGGAGATAACGGGGAGCAACTCCCCCTTAAATCAATACGGCCCGTTCAGCTGCTTAGATGCCTTTATCATTCATGAGGGCGCACAGGTCGGCGGTGCGGCAGGAGTAACCCCACTCGTTATCGTACCAACCCATGATTTTAACCATGCGGTCCGCCATTACCATGGTGGAGAGTCCATCGATTATGCAGCTATGGGTATTGCCCCGGAAGTCGGAACTGACCAACGGCTCGTCAGTGTATTCCAAGATGCCTTTCATTCGGCCCTGAGAGGCTTGCTGGAAAGCCTCGTTCACTGCCTCTACCGTCGCGTCCTTGGATACCTGCGCCGTAAAGTCGGTGATCGAACCCGTAGCGGTGGGTACCCGGAATGCCATGCCGTGGAGCTTGCCATTCAGTTCGGGAAGCACCAGCCCAACTGCCCTGGCGGCGCCGGTGCTGGTGGGAATTATGTTCATGGCGGCAGCCCGTGCCCGGCGTAAGTCCGAGTGGCGCTGGTCCAGAATGGCCTGGTCGTTGGTGTAAGAGTGGATAGTCGACATTAGGCCATGCTCTATGCCAAAGGAATCGTTCAGCACCTTAACCATAGTTGCAAAGCAGTTGGTGGTGCACGAAGCGTTGGAGACTATCGTGTGTTTGGCAGAGTCGTATAGGTGGTCGTTTACTCCCAGTACCACCGTGAGGTCTTCACCCTTGGCCGGCGCTGAGATAATTACCTTTTTGGCTCCGCCCTTCAGGTGGCCCGAGGCCTTCTCAGCATCGGTGAAAATTCCAGTAGACTCGATAACTATATCCACGCCCATCTCGGACCAAGGGATTTGAGCCGGGTCCCTTTCTGAAAACACCCGGATTGTTTTACCGTCCACTACCAGGTCGCCGTTGTTGGCCTCTACCGTCCCTTGATAGGTACCGTAGCTGGTGTCGTACTTGAAAAGGTGGGCGTTGGTCTTGGCGTCGGTCAAGTCATTGACCGCAGCAACTTGCAATTTTTCCGGGTACAGTTCGGTCATAGCCCGCACAACCAGGCGACCAATTCTACCGAAACCGTTGACTCCGACTCGGGTCGTCATAGTCTACCCCCTTAGCTAGTTTGAATAGAAATCTCGTTCATTGAACTTGGAATGAACTTTTTGATTAGCGCACCGCCACCCAACCGCCTATCAAGAATCCTGCAGCAGGCTCCACTTGGAGTCACGCTTGCCCAGCCAGGCCTCCACCAACTTGGCCGCTAATAGGATACCTTGCCCCCGCCACGTTTGAAAGTGTGAAGTCAGTCAGAAACCGGGTTTCGGGCCAATCTGAATTCCCCTGATTCTTAACCGGGCTTCAGACGCAAAACAGCACACCCTGGAATGACCGCAACTGCTCGCCAAAGCTGAGCACCAAAATTTAGCACCAACCAAAACAACCGTCAGGCAATCAAGTCCCGGTCAATGCTAGCAATGTTCGGTCGCCCAGCGAGGGCCATGCTGGAACTAAGCTCCGCGCGGAGCATGCCCAGTACGTCCCTCACTCCAGCCTCACCGTCAACCGCCAAACCCCAAAGATAGGCTTTCCCCACGAGCACAGCCTGAGCGCCCATTGCCAGTGCTTTCAAGACGTCGGTGCCACGGCGTATGCCTCCGTCCACGAGAATCTCGGTTGCGCCTCCGACGGCCTGAACGATAGCTGGCAACGCCTCACAGCCGCTGATTGCTCCGTCCAGTTGTCGCCCGCCATGGTTCGACACGATAATCCCGTTGACGCCGCGCTCGACGGCCAAACCCGCATCAGCAGTATTGAGGATTCCCTTAATGACGATGGGTAGAGTCGTTATCTCTCTAAGCCAAGGGAGCAATTCCCAAGTTAGGCTCGCATCGAACTGGTCGGCCACGTATTGGTTAAGTGATGAACCGCCACTGGCTTGGGTCATCACATCGAAGCCGGCCTGCTCCAAGTTCTTGAGCCTTAGCCCATCCGGCATCCCAAAGCGATTGCGCTTATCCCGCTCTCTAACCCCGAGCAATGGCACATCAACGGTCACGCAAAGAGCCGTGTATCCGGCCGCTTCGGCCCGCGCAACTAAATCTCGGATAACCTCCCTGTCCCGAAAGCAATAGAGTTGGAACCAGCGAGGCCCATCGGAGGCGCTCGCAATCTCCTCCATGCTGTAGTTGGACATTGTGCTCACTACGTAGATTACCCCTTCCGATGCTGCGGCCCGGGAAACCGCCGACTCTCCGTCGGGATGGGCCAAGGCGTTGGTGCCGCAGGGCGCAATCAGCACCGGCATATCCACTTTCTGCCCAAGAACAGTAGTGCTGAGGTCACGCTGGCTCACATCGACCAACACCCTGGGGTTCAGACGTATGGCGTCCCAGGCAAGCCTATTCTGCTCGACGGACAACTCGTCGCCGGATCCACCGACGAAAAAGTCATACACCATAGGGTCCAGCCTCTCCTTGGCCAGGAGTTGGTAATCGTGGATATCGACCGGTTCCATAAATCACTCCGGAGGTAACCCGTGGGGGAGTCTCAGGTAACTTTTAGCCAAATTCCAGAATCAAATATTAGCTTAATCGGTCGCCCTGAGTTATGTCGGAGGCTCTTGAGTCGGCAATATGGTTCGACTGGCTCACCACGAACAGGGTGTGTGACAGTGGCTGGTCTGACAACTTCCAGGAAGCATTGGGCCTGCTACCAATGGCGCGGGATGCTTAATCAATCTTGGCTTGATCAATCTAGGCGTGATCGCTCAAGATATGTAAACTCGACCTACTATCCGCCGCAACTGTGTGGTCGCCAAAGCGGAGTTGCTATCCGGTTTTGAGATAATCGTAGGCGCTGCTACCGGCGTAGCGAGCGTCCTTTCCCAGCTCGGACTCTATCCGTAGCAAGCGGTTGTACTTGGCGACCCGCTCGGACCGGGCCGGAGCGCCAGTTTTGATCTGGCCCACATTCCAGCCCACCGCTAGGTCCGCAATCGTCGTATCTTCAGTCTCGCCGGAGCGGTGGCTCATTACTGTGCCCCAGCCCGCTTCCCGGGCCAGATTGCAAGCGGCGAGGGTTTCGCTGAGGCTGCCAATCTGGTTCGGTTTGAGCAGAACGGCATTGCTGGCCTTCTCATCTACCCCACGCTGGATGCGCTGGATGTTGGTGACCAGCAGGTCGTCGCCCACAAGTTGGACCGAGCTTCCCAAACGTCGGCACAACTCTTGCCAACCTTCCCAATCGTCCTCGTCCAAGCCATCTTCAATACTGAGAATCGGGTATTCTCGGGTCCATTCCTGGTAAAAATCAACCATTTCCAGAGGAGTCAGACTAGCTCCCTCGCGCTCCAAAACGTATTTGCCAGTGCCTTTGTCGAAGAGTTCCGAGGCGGCAACGTCCAAGCCCAGAAAAACATCTTTGCCCGGCGTGTATCCAGCGGTTTCGATAGCTTGCAGCACCAATTGGATTGCATCTTTATTGGAAGCCAAAGACGGTGCGAATCCACCCTCGTCGCCCACATTAAGGCTATGCCCGCCCGCTTGGAGCAGTTTCTTAAGTCCTTGGTAAATTTCGACCCCGGCACGAAGGGCTTGGGAGAATGTCTCCGCGCCCACCGGCAGGACCATGAATTCTTGGATGTCTGTGGAATTGGAGGCGTGCTTTCCGCCATTCAGTATGTTGAACATGGGCACCGGCAGGCTGACCCTTCCTCCTTGGGACAGGTGACGCCATAAGGAGCCTTCGCTAGTTAAAGAAGCAGCGGCACGAGCCACGGCCATGGAGACGGCCAAGATAGAGTTGGCTCCCAGGCTGCTCTTCCCCGGCGTTCCGTCCAGTTCGATCAGCAGGTCATCAATTTCCTTCAGATTCGTTGGTGTAAGGCCCACCAGGACCGGGGCAATAACATTGCCTACATTGGCTACGGCGGTCAAAACTCCGTTGCCGTTATACCTGGCCGGGTCTTTGTCCCTCAGTTCCAATGCCTCGTAGCTGCCGGTGCTGGCGCCGGACGGAACAATGGCGTGGAAGCTGGCGCCATTGGACAGGCTAACTTGAGCCTCGACCGTCGGGTTTCCTCTGGAGTCCAGGACTTCCCGACCCACAAGACCGGTGATGGTTACTTTCTGGCTGATTGATGTCATGAAGAGGCCGCCCCTCATTTGTTGTTAGGATTTGTCTCTGGCGGCGGCAGCGGCAATTGCTTTTTCCACTGCGTCTACCGGGTCGGACGCTGGGATAATCGCCCCATCTACCTCGACGCCGTCACCGTTTCGCGAAAGCTCCCAGGTTTTCAAGCCTACCACCGGTATGCCGTCTCCCAGGGCATGGCCGATTTCCGACAGAGTGCCAAAGGCTCCGCCCACAGCGATAACCGCTCGGCCAGTGTGCACCACAATTACATTTCTGGAGTAGCCCATGGCAGTTACAATCGGGATGTCGACGTAGCTATTGGCGTCGTCGACGGCCCGCCCGGGAAGGATGCCAATCGTAACCCCGCCTTCGGACTTGGCTCCACGGCATACGGCCTCCATGATGCCAGTGAGGCCGCCGCAAACCACCATAATTCCCCGCTTGGCCAGTTCCCGGCCCACGGCCTCGGCCAAGTCCACATGCTCTTGGGTCTGCGGATTGCTGCTACCTATAACGGAAATAATCATCTTCTTGTGTGCCTTTTATTGGAGACAGATTACCCGGGGACTTTTTACGTGGCCATCCTGTTTAGGATAATTCATCCCAAGTTGCCAGAAATTATGAACACCGTCAAGCTAGAGTTTCGCGTCGCTAGGGAGAATCTAGCCTTTAAGTACCTGGCAAGATTGCCCGGCTGGCCGCTTTATTAAATTCGACTACGTGCCTGGCAAGATCGCCCGGCTGGCCGCTTCTATCGGCTCCAGCAACGGCGACGGGTAAACGCCCACCCAAAACACCGCCGCCAATGCGATTGCCAGAACTCCAATGAGCAAAAACGATGGCGACGCGGTCAGTCTGGCAGGGGAGAGCCCGTCCAGGCCCACAAATTCCGGCAAATCTTCAACAGATTCAGCCTCAGACTCCGCGATTTCAGCCCCCGCGGCTTCAGGCTCGCCATGACCTAAGGCATCCGACGCTGTTGCAGAACCTGGGGCTGATTCAATGTACATTTGACGTATAACTTGCAGGTAATAATATAGGGAAATCAGGCTGCTGAATATCGCCAGGCCCGCCAACCAGAGGAACCCTGCTTCAGCTATCGCCGCAAACAAGTAGAACTTTATGGCGAAACCAGCAAATATGGGTAACCCTCCCAGGGAGAACATACCTATGGCAATGCAGGCGGCCAGGAAGGGGTGATCACCGGCCAGCCCCGCCATGTCGGCAATCATTTCCTTACCCGTAATGTTGAAAAAGGCGATTAGCGCCCCAAACACCAGCAGGTTGGTGATGGAGTAACCGACAAGGTAGAGCATGATCCCATTGGATGCCAACTGCGAGTCTTGGCTGAGGGCAGCAACGCCCGCCAGAATAAAGCCTGCATGAGCAATGCTGGAATAGGCCATCAGCCGCTTGAGATTCCGCTGGGCCAACGCCACCAGGTTACCCACCACCATGGTTACTCCGGCCAAAACAGCAATTATGAGTTGCCATTGGTCCCAACGATCCACAGCGGGCACGAATCCTTCGGCCACCAGGCGCAGAATCAAAGCAAAGGCGGCGGCTTTGGAGCCGATGGCCAGGTAGGCAGTCACCGGATAAGGCGCGCCTTCGTAAGTATCGGGCACCCAAGCGTGGAATGGCACGGCGGATATTTTGAACCCCAATCCCACCAGCAACAAGGCTATGCCCACCCATAACGCCGGGCTTACATCAACGGCGCTGACCAAGGCCAGGCTTATATCCTCGAACCGGGTGACGCCCAATGTGCTGTAGACCATGCTTATGCCATAGAGCATGATGGCCGAGGAAAACGCCCCGATTATGATGTACTTCAAGCCGGCTTCGTTGGACCGGGCGCTGCCCCGAGCGTGAGACACCAGCACGTACAAGCAGAAGGTGAGCAACTCCAGAGCGATATATGCCGTGAGCAATTCCCGGGACTGGGCCATGATGTTCATTCCCAGAATGGCGAACAGTATCAGACCGTAGAACTCTCCGGGGTGCTCCAAGAACTGCTTCACGTAGTCCACCGACGTGAGGATTATGAAAACCCCCATTCCCATGAAGAAGATCTTGAAGAAAAGGGAAAAATCGTCAATGGCCAAAAGACCGTCGTAAAGCGATTCGTCCTCTCCCCACAGCATCACCGCCGCCAGCGCAATCAGTCCCAATAAGCCAGCAACGGACAGCCAAGCAAGCCAGTGCTTCTTGTCATCCGGCAGGAAAAGGTCCACTGCCAAAACCAAGAAAGCCAAGCCAGCCAGGGCGAACTCTGGAGTCAGCAGATCGAGATTGTCGGTCAATCCAGTCATCTAGTACTCAGCAGTAATAATCCAAGATCCCAAGAACGCTCATGGTGAGCCTGTCCAATCATCGTTATCTGAGCGGACCTCTCGACAGCCTCAGGGCGAAAGGTTAAATCCAAATCAGATTTCCAAAGTTCTAGTTTTTACAGCCCGGGCAAAACATATACGCCGACGTTTATCACTCGCATCAAGGGTTCGGGCCAAACACCGACGAAAATTAGAATCATCACAAACGACCCGCCGACCCCTTTCTCGATGACGCTACCATCGGTCAGGTGTTCCCATTGCTGGTCGGACTCGCCTAAGAACGTGCGGGCCAACAGCCTGAGAATATAGACAGCCGTCAGCGCTGCGCCGATTACGGCCAATATAGCCAGGGGTAAATAGGTACGGAAAGTCCCCGTGAATACCATGAATTCGGCGACAAATCCACTGAGGCCGGGCAATCCCAGAGAGGCCAACCCTGCAATAGCAAAGAAGAAACTGGTCACCCGCATTCTGCTGGACAATCCGTTCAATACGTTGATGTCCCGTGTGTGGGATTGATGGTAAATCGCCCCAACCAAAAGGAACATTAGCGCCGTCATTATGCCATGGGAGAACATTTGCAGGACTGCGCCGCCCATACCGATGCGGTCCAGCGTGGCGATGCCCATAATCACGTACCCCATGTGGCTCACGCTGGAGTAACCGATAACATATTTCAGGTCGGTCTGGGACATGGCCGAAACAGCACCGTACAGCACGTTCACGGTACCCAGCGTAATCAGCACAGGCATCCAGTTGTCGGCGCCCTCGGGCAGCAAGGTCAGTCCAACCCGGATTATGCCGTAGGCCCCCAACTTCATCAACACGCCAGCGTGGAGCATGCTCACCGCAGTCGGCGCAGCGACGTGACCGTCGGGCGACCAAGTGTGGAAGGGCCACAGACCAGCAAGCACACCGAAGCCAATCATAAACAGAGGGAAGACCCAGTTCTGGAAAGTGTCACTGAATTGGCCGCTTTCAGAGAGACTGCCTAAAGTCGTCAATGAAAAGTCGGGAACACCAGCATCGCTGGCCTCGACATAGACGGCCAGTATTGCGATCCAAACCAAGACGCTGCCTGCGATCAGGAACAGCATCAACTTCATTGCGCCGTACTCTTTGGTGCGGAGGAAGGTGCCGAAGTCGGTGCTGCTGCCCCAAACACCGATCAGCAGGTACATGGGCAACACCGCCAACTCGTAGAAGAAGAACAGGAAGAACAGGTCACGGGCTGCGAAGACGCCGAACACTCCCGCACCCAAGGCGAACAACAAAACAAAAAAGTCCCGGTTACGGTGCAGGATCGTTTGGGAGACTAGCACACCGCCAAAAAGGACGATACCGTTTAGCAAGATCAACGGCGCAGATATGCCGTCGATACCTAAAGACAGGTCAATGTTGAGGGGTGCGTCTATCCAGTCGAAGGTACGCAGGAACTGGAACCCGCCTTGATCGTAGTCGTAGCGGGCAAAAATGATCAGGGATAGGACCAGAGACACGCCAGCCACAAAAATAGACAAGTACCAGATATCTTTGGGCCGTTCTTTGGGCATGAACATTATAAGAACGGCACCAAGCAACGGCACTAGAATCAGTATGAATAGTGCTGCTTCGTCGAAGTTGCTCACGCGGTCTTATGCTGGCTCATCTGTCCATCTCATTGGTCATGTGGACCGGAGCCACCAGAATATTCCCAGACCAATTGTTCCCAACACCATGGCGAGAGTGTAGCTGTAAACGTGTCCGGTTATATGTAGGCGCAGGGTGAATCCCAAGCGGCGCATGGAGTCGGCGGGAGAATTCACAATAATATCGTTCACCACGGCCCGGTCGAACCAGGCGATAGCGCCGGAGAATACCAGCACGACTCGGTCCACCACCCACTGGTAAACTTCATCAAAGTAGTACTTATTCTCCACAACCTTCAAAACAGGGGCAAAGGTGGCTTTAACGTTATCCAAGGAGATTCGTGCCTGAACATAAGCCATCCAGCCGAAGATGAAGGAACCCACCGCCATTACGGCGGAGAGGATTCCCAGCCACCAGGTGAATTCAAACCCGTGGCTTTCGCCGAAGAATATAAAGCTGCCGATACCGTCATAATCACCTGGCCAGTTGAAGCTAAGGAAGCCGAACACGGCGGCCAGGACGGCCAGCAAGGCCATGGGCACAGCCATCCGCAATGGTGCGTCATGTACGTGCTCCATCCCTTGGCTTAGCTGACCGTAGAATGTTATAAACATTGCCCGGGCCATGTATAAAGCGCTCATCAAGGCCGTAATCAAGGCGAACACTATGAATGCCACGTTGCGGTGATCGCTGACCGCAACCAGAATTTCGTCCTTGCTCCAGAACCCCGACAATATCGGTATTCCGCCCAACGAAATTGCGCCGATGGAAAACACAAAGGCAGTTAGAGGCATCACTTTCCGCAGCCCACCCATGCGCCCGATGTCCAACTCATCGGTGCTGTGCATAACGCTGCCTGCACCCAAAAATAACAGGGCCTTTGCGAAGCCGTGGGCCAGAAGGTGGAACACTGCGGCAGTATAGCCAAATGCACCCAGGGAAAGCATCATCAGGCCCAAGTGGCTGATGGTCGAGTACGCCAGGATGCGCTTCAGATCGGTGGCTACCAAGGCGATGGTAGAAGCCATCAGTGCAGTGACCAAGCCTACAATCGCCACCACCAGCAAGGGGTCCGCGTCGTATGCCGAGAAAATTGGGAAGGCCCGCGCTACTAGGTAAACCCCGGCGACCACCATCGTGGCGGCATGGATCAGCGCGCTTACCGGCGTGGGACCCTCCATGGCGTCGGGCAACCAAACGTGGAATGGCACTTGGGCCGATTTACCCATGGCCCCCAAAAACAACAAGATGGCCGCTGCAGTGGTGACGCCTTCGCTCATGGCCCCGCTACTGGCGGCATCGAAGGCTTCGGACATGCTGAAGCTGCCCACCTCGCGCCAAAGGAGCAGAATACCTATCAACAGGCCCACGTCGCCGATGCGGGTAACAATAAATGCCTTTTTAGCCGCTTCCCTTGCCGACGGGCGCTCGTGCCAAAAGCCTATCAGCAGGTAAGAGCAAATTCCCACCAGCTCCCAGGCCACGTAGAGAAGCAAGAAATTGTCGGCCAACACCAGGGTCAGCATGGCGGCGGCGAACAGGGAGTGGACGGCGAAGTACCAACCGAACTTGGGGTCGCCGTGCATGTACCCCAAAGAGTAAATCTGGACCATCAACGCAACGAAAGTGACCAACCCGAGCATTACCAGAGTCAAGGGGTCTATGAGAATTCCCCAGACTAACTCCAGGTCCGCTGCGTGGAACCAGGAACGCTGATAGTCGCAAGTCAGCGTCTCCGTGTGCTCGCTGGTGAAACAGCCAGCAGTGGCCGGCGAGGCGTCCAGAAAGCTGCCGAACACCACCCAGAAAACCACGAACCCGCCGCCGATAGCCAGGATCGACAGGAAAGCGCCCTTGCCCGGTAACCGGTCACCGAATATGACAATTAGGGGAGCAGCAGCGAAGCAAAAAACAGGTATCAGCCATGCCCATTCCACTAGCAAACCCGCCCGGGCAAATGCTGATAGTTGATTGCTGATAGCTGACGGCTATTTTTTACCATTTCATAATGTCAATTTCATCCACGTTGACCGTGGAGCGATTGCGGTAGATACGCAAAATTATCGCTAGGGCCAAGCCCACCTCGGCTGCGGCGATGGTGATAACAAAAATCGCGATAATCTGCCCATCAAAGCGCACGAAGCTGCCGGTGCCGTCCAGGTGGGATGCTGCAGCAATCAAGTTGATATTGACTGCGTTGAGCATCAATTCGATGGACATCACGATCAGTACGGCGCTGCGCCGGGCCAGCACTCCGTACAAACCAATGCCGAACAGGCCTGCGCTGAGTAATTGAAAGTAGAACAGAGAAACCAAGGGTTAGTTTTCGTCCCTTCCGGTGCGAGCAATGATAATCGCCCCGATTAGAGCAACCAACAGCACCAACGATGCGATTTCGAAAGGAATGGCCCAACGGGTGAAAAGCGAGTTCGCCAAGTCGCCGAAGACAGGGCTGTTGGCTTCGGTATCTTCCACTTTGTTGATCAGGAATGAAGACATCAAAACACCCATAACTCCCAGCGCCGCCACAGCAGCCAAGGGCCACTGCCGGTTGTCTGAGATACGGGGGTACTCTGAGCCCCGGGTCAACATGATGGCGAAGAGCAGCACTATGATTATCGCCCCCCCATAAATGAGCACCTGCACCAATGCCAAAAACTCAGCGTAAAGCACAATATAAATGCCCGCCACGGCGAACAATGACAGCAGCAATGCCAAGGCGGCGTGAACCACGTTTCGCGTCAGAACGACGCCTAACGCGCCCCCCAGGGTCAACACAGCCAATAGTATAAACAAAATCCATGACATGATTACGGCGCTCCAGCAAATAATCCGTCCCGATTGGCGGAACGGATTATTTGCTCGATACTAATTGCATGTTTCGGGCCAGCCAAAGACCTGTTCCAATTCCAAGCGATCAAATCCCAAGCAATCAAACCGTAGAACCCGACAAAGTATCCGGCTAGGCACTGTTGACGGCGATGGATGGTGGAACTAGCAAGCTAGAAGTCGATAGAACCTAACAGAGCACAACTGGCGCAAGTACAGTCCGCAGGATGAGCTTTCACGACTTCGTTAAGTCCTTTCTTTTTATTCTTTTTTAAAAGTTTCTTAGCAAGCTTTTGGGCGAGTTTTTCGTTTTTAGCAGCAAATTTAGCGGCAAATTTTTCCGAGCACTCCTTGCAGGTGCAAGCCTCTGGGTGCTTGGCCGCCATGTTTAGCCGCCGCTCATCTTCTCTTCTTGGCATTTCCGAGTCCTATTGTTTATCGCGATTATTGCGCGTAATCAGTTTCGCTAAAGCCGGGCACCGGGCCACCAGCATTTCGGTGTGGACTGAGCATTCGGTTTAATCCTACCCTTGCTCTACTTCAGCCGGTTCCGGTGAAGCTTCTGCTATGGCGTCCGGGCTGCCGCCGCTTCCTCCGGGGTTTTGAGTCCCAGAGCTTTGGGCCGCGGCTTCTTCAGCCTCTTTGGCCATCTTCGCCTTCTGAGTGGGCGGAATCCAGCCGGTCTTATCTTGATGCTTCTTGCCCAACTCCAGTAGGGCTGGCAAGTCCATTCGATCGCCGTTTCTAACGAAGGTGCTTAACTCGTGTTCATGAGTCATGGTTATGGCGTCGAAGTTACAAACCTCAACGCAAATCCCGCATAGTATACACCTGTTGAGGTTGATCTCGAAGGTATCGATAATTTTCCGCCGGTGGCTCCGTTCTTCTTGGTGGGCCGGGTTGTCCTTCATGTTTGCCGACATACAAAGGGTAGGGCAATTCCGGATGCACACCATACAACCGGTACAGAAGGGCTCTTCAATCTGCGAGTCCCAGGTCAGGCCGGGAAACCCCATGAAACGGTCTTGAACCGGGGTGGGCGCAGCAACCCTCTTCCACAACGTCCCGGTCTCCGGGTATTGGCGGGTCACGGGTTGGCGTAAACCGTTCATGGTCGACACCAAGGTTAGCAATAGGCCTTTAAGACTATTTATCATAGGCTCCCCCCTAATTTTGGGGCACACCAAATTTACGCAATTTCGACTATTCCGGTTGATTGTTTAACCGCTCGAGTCCGTGGGAGCTCTTTGCCCGGTAGCAACCGACTGAGCTCTCAAGGCTTGCTGACGGGCCCAGACTTCGGCCACCTGTTGAGCTGGCCCCACCATCCGGCGGTAGATAAAATAGATTACCACGAGCAGCCCCGCCAGAGACATCAATGTTAGGGTCCAAGCAGGCCATTCATAGAATTGGTAGACGGCGGTCATAATAATCGTCAAGAACGACAAGGGTACCATTACCTTCCAGGCGAAGGCCATGAGCTGGTCGATTCTCAGCCGGGGCAAGGTGCCACGTATCCAGAATATGACCAATATGACTCCGTAGGCTTTGAGCAAAAACCAGATTATGCCCCAGTTACCGGAGAGCCAAGGGCCCGCCCAACCGCCGAAGAACAATAGCGCTACAAGTGCAGCTATCGCGAATGTGTTGATGTACTCGGCCAGGAAGAACACCGACCAGTGAGCGCCGCTGTATTCGATAAACGGCCCACCGACAATCTCGGACTCGGCGAAGTAAATGTCGAATGGCGTCCGGCCAACTTCCGCCAATCCAGCGATAAAAAATATGGCCAAGCCCAAGGGTTGAATCAACACATAGGGATAGCTGCTTTGCCCGTCGACAACTTCGCGGATGTCCAAAGATTGGGCCAGCATCGCCACCGACACCAGCACCATAATCACCGGAATTTCGTAACTTATGAGCTGGGCTGCCGCTCTCAAACCACCCAAGGTGCCATACTTGTTGGCCGATCCCCAGCCTGCCAGCACCAAGCCCAGAATACCCACCACAGCAAAGGCGATAATGTAGAAAAGCCCCAAATCCAGGTTTTTGACCACCGCGTCGTGGGTACCAGGGATGGTAACCCAGATCATGAATGCCGAAATAATCACGATCAAAGGCGCTGCCCAAAATATAACCCGCTCCGATGATGAAGGGATGATGTCTTCTTTTAGAATCAATTTGATGGCATCGGCGATGGGCTGTAACAAGCCCATGGGCCCGGTGCGGGTGGGACCCAAGCGGCGTTGGAGCCTTCCTAAGACCTTGCGTTCCAGCCAAGTCAAGGACAGCACGACCACGGACAACGCCACGAACATTGCCAGAAGCCCCAACACAATCCAACCGAAATCAATCAAGCTCATGCCCAATATTGGTATTCCGGAAATATGGCCCGAGATTTGGCCGGAAATTGAGCCGAGAACTGGAATCACGGGCATCAGCGGTCCACCTCGCCCAACACGATGTCCAGGGAACCTAGGACCACCACGGAATCAGCTACCCAGATCCCTTTAAGCAAATGTTTGATGGCCGAAAGGTTGCAAAAGGACGGGGGCCGGATTTTTATCCGGTAGGGCTTGTCCGTGCCGTCGCTCACCAGGTATACCCCGAAATCCCCTCTCGGATTCTCGGTTCGCATAAAGACTTCTCCCTTGGGCGGGCGAACCAGCCTGCGGCCAAGGGATGACGCAACATTGCCTTCCGGCATTTGTTCTAAAGCCTGCTTTATGATGCGCAATGATTCGTACATTTCCTGGACGCGAACGTAGTGGCGATCCCAACTGTCACCATCCAGACCCAATGGGACATCGAATTCAAAGCGGTCGTAGACTGAATAAGGTTGGACTTTGCGCAGGTCGTAGTTAACCCCGGAGGCCCGCAAGCAAGGCCCGGTAAACCCAAAGTCGACGGCGTCCTCGGCGGACATGACCCCCACATTCTTCAAACGGGCCAGGAATATCTCGTTAAAGGTTAACAGCTTGTCCGACTCTTCGATGTCGGCATGGATCAATGGCAGCAGGTCCGTCACCAATTGGTGGAAGTTTTCCGGCAAGTCCTCTTTTAGGCCGCCGATGCGGAAGTAATTGTGCATCATCCGCGCCCCGGAAACAGCCTCAAATAGGCTCTGAATACGTTCCCGGCCCCGGAAGCAGAACATAGAAGGTGTCATCGCCCCGGCATCCAATCCCATGGTGGCAACGAACAGAAGGTGACTGGCAACGCGGTTCAGTTCACATAGAATGACCCGAGCGTACTCGGCACGCTCCGGTACCTCTAGTCCCATGAGCTTTTCCACCGCCATGCAATAAGTCATCTCGTTGTTGAAGTTGGCAATATAGTCCATGCGGTCGAAGAGAGTTATGACTTGATTGTATTGCTCGCCTTCGCACAGCTTCTCAGAGCCACGGTGCAAGTAGCCGATATGGGGCTCCAAATCCACAATCTTTTCGCCGTCGACCCAAAGGACCATGCGAAAAACACCGTGGGTTGACGGGTGCTGCGGTCCCATATTAAGCAACATTTCTATCGGTTCCGCATTGGCAGGTTTGCCATCTTGCGGCTGAACCGCTTGCTGGGCCTGTTCGTCAGCCATTAGCAATTCCCTTGATCCGAATCGCCAGGGACTAAATCGCCGGGGATTGAATCCCCTGGGACTAAATCGCCGGGGATTAAATTGCCGGGGATTAAATCGCCAGGAGCCAAATTACCGGGAAGGCCGAAGAAATTGATCTTCGGGTCGCCTAGGGGCGCAACCTCGTTGCTAACCCATTTTTCGTCATCAAAATAGAAACCCGCCTCGATGAGCACTTCGTCCAGTGCGCCCAAATTGTCGCAGTCTTCCAAATACATGGCCACTTGTGAACGGAGCTCGACTTTGGCGGCATCGGCAGTGTCTCCAAAGCCGGCAATTACCAATTCGGCGCAAAAGGCTTGATACACGTCGCCAGAGCGCGATTCTTGGATCTGATACACAATCCGGCTTCTGTCCGCTGATCCGGAAAAGCTCTGAGTATTATCGTACAGATAGTCGAAGGGCTCATTTGCTGTTTGATCTTTCATTTCTACCTGATGGGATATGTCGTTTTGTTCTGTGAAGACCCATTTCTTAGGACAACGAGTTTACAGCTCTACAGCCGGGTTCTGGGCCATAAATCAATCTAAAAACTCCAACTGCAACTCTGTTTCTTCTTCCACGCCGGGAAATCCCGCTTGAGCCAAGGCCAGCTCCAGATTATCTGCGCTCTCTTCACTTTCGATCCAAGAACGTAGCACCAGTATAAGCTCGTCTTGAGCCGCTTGGACTGAATCTCCGGCACCTTCCAAAGGCAGTTGCTCAACTCTGGCCACGAAACTACCGTCTTCGTGTGCCACCCGGGCGGTCAACAGAACCTGATCCATGCTTCGATTTAGACTCCCTATAGAAGAATTCGCAAGAAAGAACTGATTAAGAAAGGCTACATACGCAGCCTAGTACTCTTGATATTCGTTGAACGGGAAATCTTTGCGGCCCGGGTACCCTTCAAACCCCTCGTACAGCAACAATGGGGTTAGACCGGGATGGCCTTCAAACTCAACGCCAAAGAGGTCGTGGGCTTCTCTTTCATACCAATCGCCAGCCTGCCAAACCCCGGTAATGGAAGGAACCAGTGGGTTGTCCACGGTCACGGAGGTTTTTAGCACCAGGGTCTTATCCGTTTCCAAGGAATGGAGGAAGTATACGAGTTGCAAGTGGTCTTGGTAGTCGACACAGGCCAGGCACAAAAGCTGCCGCATTCCTAGCTGGGGATCTGATTTGGCCAGGCTGCAGACCAAGGCAGTATCTTTTGCTTGAATGGTTAATTGCGGCAGGTCATCCAAGGCCCCGGCTTCGGGGTGGAAATCTTTGAATACTTCCTGGGAAGCGGTCAGCAAATCTCTTGCCGCTTGGCTCAGCGCCGCCACTTCAGCCGAAACCTCTACTGATTCTGCCGTTGAATCAGCCGCTATACCGTTCCCTTCTGCTTGAACGATCTCATCCGTCGGCTGTTCCGCCGGCAATTTAGCGACGTCTGGCTGATCGGAACCCGGTTGATCGGTCTCGGATTGAACAGAGTCCGGATGATCGCCACCCAGGCCCTGAGAATTACTTTCTTCTATCAAAATATCGACAACGTTCAGGCAGAATCCCTGCAACGTCTAATTAGAATTTCAGCTTCGTCCAGGCAGATTACAGTCGACCTCTCGGCGAAACCTTAGCCCAGCCTTGGGGCAGGCTATCCCTTAGAGCCGCCCTTGGCGTCCTGCATGATTTTTTCCTGCAGCTTAAGGATGCCGTATAGCAGCGCCTCGGGCCTAGGCGGGCATCCGGGAACGTACACATCCACCGGCACGATATGGTCCACACCCATCACCACCGAATAAGACCTGTAATAAGGACCGCCATTGGTGGCGCAACTGCCCATAGCGATGACCCATTTGGGTTCGGGCATTTGCTCATAAAGCAAACGGATCGGGTCGGCCATTTTCTTGACCACGGTACCGGCCACTATCATCACATCTGATTGACGGGGGGAAGGCCAAGTAACCACGCCGAACCGGTCAAAGTCATGATGGGCCATGTAAGCCGACATCATTTCTATGGCACAACAAGCCAGTCCGAAGGTGAGCATCCACAAAGAGGACTTACGCGCCATGGCGAAAATCTGGTCGGTGGTTGCTGTAATCACCCCGGGCACCTTGCCTGCCATGGCTTGATCGTAAAGACTTGGGGCTGGCGTATTACCCTGACCAAGAATTATCTCTGCCACTCTAGGACCCCCTTTTTCCAGGCGTAAACTATCGCGAAGGACAGAACCCCCAAGAATAAGAGCATGGCGTAAAACGGGATAGAATTCGCTTGGTCAACCTTTTGTTGAACGAAAATGACCGCCCACGGAAAAAGGAACACCGCCTCCACATCGAAAATCAAGAAGAGGATAGCGAAGATGTAGAAGCGGACGTTGATGTTGGACCAAGAGTAGGGAGTGGGCGGAATCCCGCATTCGTAGGGAGTTAACTTAATATCCGAGTGTCGACGGGATGAAAGTAACCGAGAAGTGGCGAACATTCCGCCGATTGCCAAAAGAGCTATCACGCCCGAAACCGCGACCGCAGTCCAGTTCTCGGCGAACAGGTCGGAATTAAAGGCTTGTAATGGAAGGTTAAGTAAGAACGGCATGCTCTTTATGGGGTTTAAGACCGACTACGGCCCCATCTGTTCAGGCATCGCTGAATACCCAAAATATATCACCGGCTTGAGAGGAGTGTCAATTAGATTTCGGCCCACCACTCAGCCGGATTCGGGCGATTTGACTTCTAATTGGAGGCCTTTCGTGAGCATCTGCCTGTACCGCTGGGAAGGTGGCTAGAACCCCACTTGGAGGTACCGGCATTAAATAGGCCTGCTCTGCTCTTTTTGAATCCGGTGCGTCATTGCCCTTGCGGTTCCGTTACCCGCCGGAGCGCAGGGATGTGGAGGATATATCCGCCCGAAAATCCGACTCTGAGATGGCCCGAAACATTGGCCTAAACCCTTGGGGGACAGCTACATCTTCCAACGTGCGGAACACTCCGGCTTCTTCACGGCCAGCCACCAAGAAGCTGCATCCACTCGCCCATATCTCGGCAAGGGCGGCGAGCATTACTGCTTCATCTCCACCATAGTATCTGGAAGCCACCAAGCGTATTGCCGTGTCCCAACCGATGACGAAGGGGCAACCGGGGAACAGCTTGGCTTTCTTTTGATAGGTTTCCGCTCGGGTAAGGACAACCCTAGCTTTGCCCTTAAACTGGGACAACCTCCCGGTAACTTCCTGCTCGCTCAAAGCAGGCTTGTCCACGTTGGTCACTGACAGTTCGTAAACAACCTCAGTCCCCAAGATTCCTCGTGCGGCGTCGGCCATCCCTTCATGACCCCGATGCCAGGGATTGAACGAGCCGGGCAACAGCGGGGCAATGATCGGCTGGTCGGCGCTCATATTGCCATCCAAATCCACTGTCACAGCGTTAATGTCCCCGGCTATCAAGCGTTGCAAGGGATTGGCGTGAACCCCGTCGCTCAGTACCAGGTCGTCGGTAGCGATCAACCCTAAGTCCTGTTGAATATCACCCTCCGAGATGATCCGGGAAATGTGGGCCAACGCCTTCACTACGAGATTGCTCACTAGGGTTTCTTCTCCGGCCCGGTCGCGGTGGCCCTTGGTCAGGTGCAGGCTGTAGCTTTTCCAGCCGGCTTGGTCCCAGGTGGCGATGAATGCGCGGTGTTCGCCACGCTTGGGCCGGTCGGTGGCGATGGTAGCGGTGCAAGCCAATCCAACCGCTGGAAAGTCGCCTTCAAGCAGACGCTCGGCACGGCGAAAGGCCGCCTTGGCCATGTTCAGGGCTGTTTCTTCGGAGACGAACTGGTCCGGCTCGAAGCCGACCAAGTCGATCATCGAAAGCCGACCGTACGGAACAACCACCTCTAGCAGTGTGCGAGACGCCCCAGGCACGCCCAGCAACCAAGCGACGGCTTGGCTTCCCGCCCCAGCGACGGCCAGTACTCCCTGTGGGGGTGAGTCGTGGATTTTCTGGATTAGGTTTTCTGTGTCATTCACGGTTTGGCCTATGAGTTCTCTAAAGCGCAGTTTCGGAAACGAAGGTTAGGAACGTTAGAATCGTCCGGTCACCCGGAACGCTTGTCGAAGTATCGGTCCGCAATGACTGAGCTAATTGATCCGGCGGACTCAGCATCAACTATCCGGGCAACTCGCTTCTACCCATCAGTGGAGGGAAGTGCTATTCAGTTTCAGCGGCGTGCCAAGGAGTGAAGTCGATCCGGTCCATGGTTTCTTCTGAAAATTCGCGCTCTTGAGAAATCTTTTTGTCCCACTCTTCCATAATTTCGGCTGGTAATTGGCGCTGTGCGTCCCGCCACCAAAGAGGGCCGATGCAATGTTCCGGCTGGCTCCTCGGTGCGGTGCCGGTACCAGTGTCAAGGTCAGTGAAGGTGTCGCCTTCCAACACATCACCTAAAAAGCAGGTCAAATCCCCACCGTCCAACACATTGACGATACGGCAGTCCAAATAACCCCAGCAGCGCTCAAGGACCGGGCTGCCCGATGGCCCCAAACGGTATGGGACACCTGTAAGCTTCTCGACCTCCCGGCCCGACACCAAGCCAAAGGCAGAAATCAACTCCAATTGGTCGGTCCTCAAGAAATTGACCGCAAACGCGCCGCTTCTGTAAATCAATTCGTGGGTGAGGTTGCGCTTTTGAATCTTGATGGACACCCGAGGTTTGCCGGGAACAATCGACGCCGCCGAAATAGCCACTGCGATCTGAGCGTTGTGTTTTCCCTGCCATGCGCTGGTGATCGCTGCCATAGGAGCCCACAAATGGGTCATCATGGGGGCGATTCGACCGTAATCCATCCGCGTCCTCTTTAAGCCAAGCGACTGAATAAGCCGTGTGTACGGTTGATTCTCTCATACCCGGAGGCGGTGTGCTTTAATTAGTCGAGGGAACGCACTACGGCTCCTAGAAACTCGGACGGAAACCCCGATTCTCCCCAAGCCGTCGTTTTCTCAACGTCGATTATCGAAGTAACAGTTGGTTATTGTAACGTATCACATACTATTATACCGTATAAGACTGGAATACGTCTGCTTGGCGTAGCGCGAAACCCGGCCAATGGCTTTCCGGCCAGACCTCTAGGCCAAGGCTACCAGTCGGGGGAATGGTCTTCGGCTTCGTTATTGGTCATGCGACGCTGATTGCTTCCATCCGCCGCCATAATGATGATCTCTCCGGGGCCGTAAATATAAGAAACGAACGCCATGCGGCTGCCATCGGGCGACCAGACCGGGTCCAAGTCGTCGGCCCCGTTACTGGTAAGTCGGCGCTGGCTGGAGCCGTCGTTCTTCATGATGTAAATCTCGCCGTTACCGTCCCTGAAGGAAACGAAGGCTATGGTCGCACTGTCCGGCGACCAGACGGGAGACAAATCAGGTTCTTGGTGCTGAGTTAAGCGGGTAAGCTCGGTTTCGTCTTGCCAGGTGCCGTTCTTTAGCCTTGTCGCGACATAAATGTCGGTATTTTCGCTGTCATCCCGAACGAAAGCAATATGCTGACCATCGGGAGACCATTGGGGTTGGGAGTCGGCTTCGCTGGTCAGCCGGACCAAATTTACGCCGTCGGGATTGCGTAGCCACAATCCTTTCTCCGGGTCTTTGTGGTCTCTGGAAAAAACAAGCCACTCCCCGTCAGGGGACCAATCGCCGACCCGATCGTCGTTGTTATTGGAGGTTATCCTCGTTCCCTGACCGCCTTCAGTTGAGGTCAAGTAAACCTCAGGATTATCGTCTTGCAGGGATGTATAGGCGATCCGGTCGCCCTTAGGGTCCCACAAGGGGTACTGATCATCCCCCACGTTGTGGGTCAAGCGCGTTATGAACTCGCCTTCCAGATCAACTAGGTTAATCTCCAAGCCTCCCGACTCATCGGAAAGGTACACTACCATGTTTCCGTTGGGGGACAACTTGGCGTTGAAATCACGGCTAGTGTTGTTGGTCAAAGGCAGGGTGTCACCGCTGATCGGGTCCAGCAGGTAGATTTCATCGTCGCCGTCTATTGCGGAAACGAAGGCAATCCGGTCCACGGGGTCCGAGCCGCAGGCAGCGATCAACAAAATCATTGACGCCAGAATTACCCATGCGGCATTCACTTTCGACACTCTCATCCCACGCCCTCAAATCTGCTGGTGCGCCTATAGGCCTCGGTCAAACCCGGTTAATGCAGGGCACCGATTTCAGCAGAGTCACACTACAACGTGATTATAGCCAAATAGTTCTGATACTCGCCTAGCGGACGAGGGTGATTTTGAGGGCTTTTCTATTTTTCGGTGTTTTCTGGGTGCGTTCCTGAAAATCGCCTGGTTAGCCTTATTGCTTAGGGAAAGAACCGAGTCGAGCCTCAACTCTCCGTGAGTCGACGCTGCTTGACAAGGCAACTGGCCTTGATTAGCATCACACAAACTCAGCTACGCATATTTGAAACCAGCACACGTCTTGATTGATCCTTGAGTAGACAACTAAACCTGATCGAGATGCCGATTGCGAGGCCAAATCCTCCTCGGTCCCCCTTTATAAAGGGGGACCGAGGAGGATTTCCCTGTGAGGACAGTCTGGCATTTTTTCGAGATATTTTTGCAAGGGTCAGTAATTGATTGGGCAATAACCAGGATTGGGCGGGAACCGGGGCCGAAGAGACATTGGGGCGAATTGCCTAGGAAGCCCGCTCTACTACCCTAGAATAGTCAGAAAGTATAAAACGTATAAATAGGAGGTCCCTGATGAAAGCTTTGGTCGGGGCGAATTTAATCGACGGTACCGGCGCACAGGTAGTCAACGATGCCACGGTACTAATTAATGGTGAGAGGATTCATTCGGTCGGACCTCGCGCTTCAGTGGAATTGCCACCGAACACGGAAGTGATTGATGTCTCTGGGTATACTATGGTCCCCGGCCTGATTGACTGCCATGATCACCTGGCGTCCAAGGGCTACGAATTGGCCACCCGATGGGGGTTGACCGAACCAACGTCTTTGCAGCACCTGCGCACCGCCAAAGTGTTGGAGCAAACCTTGGCTGCTGGCTACACCTGTGTGCGAGACGGGGGCTGGCTGGACGCCGGGTTTAAACATGCTGTGGAAGAAGGGCTGTATCCCGGCCCTCGGTTGATGCTGTCCGTTTCGATTATTTCTCCCACCGGTGGTTTAGGCGACCACGTTTGCGGCGCTGGCCACCATAGGCCTTGGGGCAACGACCCTCTCATGCCCGACGGAATCGCCAATGGCGTGGACGGGGTGCGGGCCAAGGTGAGGGAAATGGTGCGAGTGGGCGCCGACGTGATAAAGTTCGCCACCACCGGCGGGGCCAGCTCCCGCAAGGGTCACGGACCCAAAGATATTGCCTTCGGAGACGACGAGGTTAAGGCGTTGGTGGCGGAAGCCTGCGCTTTGGGCAGAAAGACCATGTGCCACGCTCTGGGCGGGCCGGGGCTGCGCATGGCCATTGAACAGGGCGTCGGATCCATCGAGCATGGTTGCTACCTATCGGAGGACCCCGACCTGCTAAAGATGATGGCCGATCAAAATACATTCTTTGTGCCGACCTTTGAAATCTACGAGTTTCACAGCACCGTAAGCGCTCCCCACATGGTGGAACGAGCACAGTCGCTGATGCGGGTACATCAAGAGAGCATGCAACAAGCGTTGGCCGCAGGGGTCAAGGTGGTGCCGGGCACCGACGCTGGAGGCTACGTCCACGGGGACAACGCCCGGGAGATTGAGCTATTGGTCGAGCGCGGCATGTCAAACATGCAAGCGATACAAGCCGCCACGGGTTGGGCAGCCGAATGCGTTGGTCTGCAAGACGACATAGGGACTTTAACTCCGGGGAAGCTGGCCGACATTTTGGTGGTGGAGGGCGACCCGGCCCGGAACATAAGCGTCCTTCGGGACCAGAAGCGTTTTAAATTGGTTATGAAAGGCGGAGATGCCTTCATCGACAACATTTCGGCACCGGCGCTACAGCCCGTCGGCTAGGAAAAATCACGGTCCAGCCGTCAGCTTCCCCGTAGTCAATTCTACCTATAGCTGACGGCTGACCGCTGATAGCTCTCAGACATGCGTTTTCACGTTCTAACCCTCTTCACCGAAGCCTTTCGAGGTCCGTTCCAGCACAGCATGTTGGATCAGGCTTGCCGCAAGGGCGTTATCTCCATCCAACTCACTGATATCCGGGACTACACCCACGACTCCCATAGAACCGCCGACGACTATCAGTTTGGCGGCGGGCACGGTATGGTCCTAAAACCAGAGCCGGTGTTCGAGGCCGTGGACGATGTGCTCAGCGGTTATTCCACCGAGGAAATTGCCCAGATTCCCGTCGTTTTGCTGACTCCACAAGGCGAAGCGTTCAACCAGAAGATCGCCGAAAAATTATCCTCAAGTCCGGCAATCGTGCTTATTTGCGGCCATTACGCAGGCGTCGATGAGCGGGTGCCCCAAGGGTTGGCGACCAGGGAGATCAGCATAGGCGACTTCGTCTTAACAGGCGGAGAACTTCCCGCTATGATATTGGTGGATGCCGTGTCCCGGCTGATTCCGGGGGTCGTGGGTTCCATGGAAAATGTTACCGAAGACTCAATCAGCTCCGGGCTGCTCCAGCACCCGCTCTACACTCGCCCTTCCGAGTACCGAGGCATGGCTGTTCCTGATATTTTGCGGTCGGGGCATCACGCTGAAATCGATCGGTGGCGTCGGCGGGAGTCGCTGAAACGTACCCTTGAAAATCGGCCCGATATGTTGCGGGCGGCCATTCTCTCAGACCGGCTTACTAAAGAAGATCTGGAGTATCTACGGTCTTTGGGCTACGAACCTGACGGGCGGTAATCTCTCTATTTTCTGATCCTTGAGCAGCCAACTAAACCTGTTCGCGAGCCTGATTGCGGTGCAAGATACGGTTCCGTCTCCCTTTGTTAAAGGGGGATTTAGGGGGATTTCCTCGGCAGTACAGTCTCACATTTTGTGTAGATACTCTTGCAAGGATCAGTAAAACACGCCGGCAATTCACTCCGGTTCAACCATAGATACGTCTGCCTGGATTGGCCTAAGTTTTTTAAGTCCGAGGAATTGCGCCTATGGCAAAGTCCGATTTCAAATTTCATGTACCGCTACGGGTGCGCTGGATGGAGTGCGACGCCCAAGGCATTGTCTACAACGGGGCCTACATGGACTACTTGGAGGTGGGACAGTCAGAGTACTACCGGAACTTGGGTTTCAGCATCTACCGGGTCGGCCAACGAGGGTTCTTTGACACAGCCGTGGTCAAGACCACGCTGGAGTTCAAGGCTCCGGCACGGGTCGATGAAATGCTCGACCTGTATGTGAAGGTAGGGGATTTCGGCAATACCAGCTTCCGTCTGACCATGGAAATCTACCGACAGGATTCCGATGATTCGAACTCTGAATCGGCGCTAACGGTGGTGGAAGGAGTGTATGTAGGTTTCGACGCACCATCAGCTACCACACGCCGCGTGCCCGACGAAGTTCGGGAACTGGTTGGCCACTACGAGGCCACCGGCGAGGTTCTGCCCCTGAGCCGATTCCCAAAACTAGCCGAGGCGGCGCAATAGGTTCGGATAAGACCCGTCATTCAATCTATATTACGCAAACCCCGGTTGCTTGTCCGCCCGGTTTACCTCTATCATAAACCGGCGTTTTTGAGTAACTCCGGCGACGCATAAGCCGATACAAGAGAAGCAGCGGCCCGTCTCGCTGTAAATTTAGGGAGGATTTACCCGAATGGATTACCAGTACGTTCTTTACGAGAAAGAAGGCGCCGTTGTCCGCATCACCATGAACCGGCCCGAGAAGTTAAATGCCATGGACTTCCCGGACCAAGGGGGACTCCTGGACCAGTTCTACGATGCATTGACCGAGGCCGAAGACGACGATGAGGTCAAGGTGGTGGTCATCAGGGGCGCCGGTAGGTCATTTTGCGCTGGCCACGACCTGGACACTGTAGGATTCGTTTATGGAATGGGCACCGGCCAAGCTGGCGAGCGCCGGGCCAACCAACGCATACGTTTGAAGGTGGACCGTCGCTGGATGGAGCGGCACCTAAAGCTGTTGCTCTTCCCCAAAATTACCATTGCTCAAGTCCACGGTCATTGCATCGGCGAAGGCGCAATAATGATGGAGGCCTGCGACATGGCGGTGGTTGCCGACGATGTTCAGATATCCCACGCCGAACAAAGGCTGGGCTTCTCCGGTAGCGGCCTAAACCTGTTGCCCCTTTACTTGTCGGTGGGAATGAAGAGGGCCCGGGAGCTGCTGCTCACCGGTCGTGCCATCAACGGCCCCGAGGCCGTTCAGATGGGCCTGGCCAACCAGTCAGTGCCTATAGACGAATTGGAAGCAAAGGTGCAAGAACTGTGCGAAACCATGTGCTTGCTGCCCGCCGACGGCATTGCCATCGGCAAGGCTTCCAACCACATGATTTTAGACATCCTCGGTGCAACGTCGGGCGTAATCCAGGGCTATTTGACGCACACGTTGTTTACCAACATGCGCTTCGAGGAAGGAGAGTACAACTTCTTCCGGGAGCGACGGTCCAGCGGAACGCGGACTGCTTTCCACGGACGAGACGATAGGTACGACACTTAGCAGGCAGATATCAGCTATCAGCTATCAGCTATCAGCTATCAGCTATCAGCTATCAGCTACTGGATTCTGACGCACAAGGTTGTCTCGTATCAACCATCTCTTAGGACAAATGGATAACGTCAGTAACAACATTTACAACACACCTGTCACCAAAGGCGTGGCCATTGCTTGGGTCAACAGCTATTCCGCCGTCGTGGTCAAAACCTCCAACGCTACGTTGCTGTTCGACCCAGTGGGTATGGAGGTGCCAATTGGTGAGGCGCTGGACCTGATAGCAATTACCCACGGTCACTCGGACCACTGGGAACCCAAGCTGGTCACCAAGATTCAGAGCCGCACCGGTTCGACCGTGGCGGCTCCCCCTTTCTTAGCCGACAAGCTGGTGAAAGGGCGAGGGGACGGAATCCCCCCACCCCCCCTTTTGGAAAGGGGCGCCACCGGCTCCGATATCACGTGCGCCCGCGGTCGTCCCAACAGCAAAGAACGGGTAGGAAAGCCAGATATTGTGTCACTGCTGCCGGGGGATGAGATCAAGTTGCGCGGCACCACAGTCACCGCCCTTCGTTGCGACCACGCAGCAGTGGAGCCGCTGGCTTTTCAGGTGAGTACCCCCGACGGCTTAACAGTGTACCTACCGGGAGACACCACCCCTTTTCACGAAATGGGTGATCTCCCATTGACTAGTGCAGGGTCCA
The DNA here is from genome assembly GCA_963665155.2 of Dehalococcoidia bacterium. Taxonomy (GTDB): domain Bacteria; phylum Chloroflexota; class Dehalococcoidia; order Lucifugimonadales; family UBA3495; genus UBA1141. Next base: position 182,227 of record CAXXFI010000002.1, read on the forward strand.
GGACAGGGTCCGCGGAAGGGGAGCCGGGTCACGGCAAAGGGACTGAGCAGCGGGTAGACGTGCTCTGCTGGATGGGGACGGCCTTGACCGACGGCGCGAAAATAGCCGATCTGGTACAACCCAAAATTGTATTGAGTTATGCAATCACCCCACCGGCAGCCGGGAAGCGGGCCTACGATATACTGACCGGGCTTACCCCGAATATCCCATTTCAACCTATGGACCGGCACCAGGTTTTTCTCTGGCCGGGTGGTGACTAAAAAGGAGGCCAACTGCCGTTATTCCGATCCATTGGTGCTATGTTTAGGTCGTGAGTTAGCAACCGTTCCCAGACAATAGCCCATTGACGATATTCGCCATCCTGGGTAGACTAACCTACACGTGAACCGCCCATCAGCAGGCACCGGCTCCACTGCTTGTCAATCCCCTTCAGTCTCGCTGAGCGCTGGTGGCCCACTCCTAACACATTATTTTTGACGGATAAGCTGAACAATAATTAATGGCCAAACTATTCGACCTTCACATCCACACTACCAAAGGCAGCAGCGACAGCAGCCTTAACCCCGAAGAGCTAATACTGGAAGCGGAACGGTTGAACCTCAGAGGACTCTGCCTCACCGAGCACAGCGGACCTTGGGAGAAGCACGAGTTTGAAAAGTTTGCGAGCCGCCACAGCGTGGTGCTGATTCGGGCTATGGAAGTGGAAACGGACATGGGTCACATGCTGGCCTTTGGAATCGACCGCTATCAATCCGGGTTCCACAAAGCAGCGGAACTGCGACGGGCTGCCGATGCTGTGGGGGGGTTTGTAGTGACCGCCCATCCTTTCCGGTCGGTTATACACGACAAAAGAAGGTCTAGGGCTTTGCTATATCAGGCGGTCCCCGACCCCCTTCCGGAAAAGCCAGAAGACGCCTTGGACCACCCTGTGTTCAAGCTGGCCCATGCTGTTGAAGTAGCAAACGGCGGCACGGCCGATGACGAAAACGAATTTGCCATGCACGTCGCCAGCAAACTGAACTTACCGGTCACCGGCGGCAGCGACGCCCATTCCGCTCATGGATTGGGTAAGTTCGTGACCGCCTTCGCCGACGAGATCAACAACGAAACCGAGTTTCTAGCCGGCCTTCACGCTGGCAACTTCTACCCAGCCGTGGGCCTGCGAACCGGCCAACTCCGTCCTTTCACTGTTTAGCACGGCGTTTAACTCGGCGTCCAACTCGGCTGGATAAATCGATTAGCTTCAAATTAGGGTGTTTATATCTGCCCAAGCGTAGCAAGCTAGTGGGGCGGTTTCCGGACATGGGGATCAAGATCGGTCTCAGGTATTTTAGGGGTGGATTACTGGCGGTGGATGGTTAGCTATGTCTCTACACTTCCCTACGGCTTCTCCCTTCGAATTGGTCCACGTGGCCTTGGACCTGGAAACAACAGGGCTGGATCAAAGCCGCGATACCATCATTGAGGTAGGCGCTGTAAAATTCGAGGGCGACCGGGTTCTAGACACCTTCCAGACCTTCATCAACCCCAGCCGGTCTATCCCGGAATTTGTACAGCGCCTCACCGGTATTTCCGAAAACCAGGTCAAGCGAGCGCCTTTCTTCAGCAGTATCGTCTCCGAACTGGCCGACTGGATCGAAGACCATCCGGTTATAGGGCACAACGTTTCCTTCGACCTGGCCTTTCTCTCATCTCACGGCCTGCATTTGAAAAACCCTGCCTACGACACGTGGGACCTCGCTTCGGTTCTTCTGCCCAGTTCGCCTCATTACTCCCTGGGATTTCTATCCGACCATTTTGCTGTATCCCACAAAGACCGTCATCGGGCCTTGGGAGACGCCAAAGCGACCTTCCTGGTTTTCAACCAGTTGCTAAAAAAGGCCCAAGAGTTGGATAGCGGCCTGCTGGAAGCCTTGATCAAACTGTCGGACCGCAGTAACTGGGCCATCGGACCGCTTCTTGCGGGGCTCCAAGCAGCCAAAGGCCCAAGCACGGTTTCCGCCTTTGGCTTGACCGGCCTGGATATGGAAAACCTTTCAGCCCGATTGGCTCGCCCCGAGAAGCGCCGGGCAGACAACAATCTCATTTCTCTAGACGAAGAAAAGGTAGCAACTCTTCTGGGGATGAAGGGGCCATTCGCAAAAACATTCTCAGGTTTCGAGCACCGGCCGGAACAGGAGCTAATGCTGGCCGGAGTGACCCATGCGATCCACGGTAGCAAACACCTGGTTGTGGAAGGTGGGACGGGCGTGGGCAAGACCATGGCTTATCTGCTGCCAGCCGTCCTGTTTGCTTTGTCCAAAGGCCAGCGAGTCGTTGTCTCCACGAAGACCATCAACCTGCAGGAGCAGTTGCTGACGAAGGACATTCCTGCGGTGGTTTCGGTCTTGGAAGAAGCCGGCTTGGTGGAAAAAGGCCACATAAAGGCGACCCTTCTAAAGGGTCGCGCCAATTATATGTGCCTACATCGCTGGAATTACCTGGCTCGAAGCGAACACCCCACCGTAGATGATGCCCGGTTACTGAGCAAAACCGCAGTGTGGATGCAGGACACTTTAACCGGCGATAGGGGCGAGATAAACCTTGCCGGGCGTGACGCTTTTACATGGAACCGGGTCTCCGCCGGAGAGAAAGGTTGGTGCCCCGGCCTCCGAGACGGTGGCCCATGCTTCTTGCGCACTGCCCGGGAGCGCGCAGAACAAGCCCACATAATAGTCGTTAATCACGCTTTACTTATGTCGGATCTCGTCCGGGGCGGCAGCCTGATACCGGATTATCAGTACTTGGTAGTGGACGAAGCGCACAACCTGGAAGACGAAGCCACCAGGCAGTTGGGGTTCGACGTAGCTCCAGACAGGTTGGAAGAAACAACCGAGCTACAGAGCCGGCTGATCACCCAGTTACGCATCGCGCTGGCCACCGAAATCTCGGCATCGGCGGTCCGTCAAGAGGCGGACAAAGCTATATCCGATGTCGAAACAACGACGCCGAACATCCGGGAACTGTGGGCTCGCCTGTGGGCTGCAGCGGAACGGGTATTGGAAGTAAGAACGCCCGATGGCTCGGAAGAGAGGGCGCAGATATTGTTGGACCATCAGGTTAGGGCCCAACAGGTGTGGTCCGACTTGGTTCTTGAGTGGGAAAACCTTGAGGTCCGGTTAACACAAGCGGGCCAGGTTATGTCGCGGTTGCAGCGGTTCTTAGAATCCACCACCCTCGCCGGGGCAACCGATCAGCCGTCTCTGGTGATGGAAGCATCAAACATAATCGACAATCTGGAGACGCTTCGGAGCCAACTCGAATCCGTGTTGGGCTCGCCCAACGATGATGCCATCCTGTGGTTGGCCCGGGACCAAGCCAAAGGAGACGCATCCCTCCACTCGGCGCCCTTGGATGTGGGAGCTACGCTTAAAGAAGAACTGTTCAACCGGAAAGAGTGCGTGGTTATGACCAGCGCGACCTTGAGCACCGAAGGAACCTTCGACTACTTCCGGCGCAGAAGCGGCGTGCCGGAGGAAAGCCAGGAACTGTTGGTGGGTTCGCCGTTCAACTACCAAAAGGCAGCGGTTTTACTTATCCCCGCTGACATGCCAGCCCCCAATGCCGATGGTTATATGGATGCTTTGTCCCGGATCTTAGTGGACTTGGGTAAGTCGTTGGGCGGCCGGACGATGGCTTTGTTTACCTCTTACTCCGCTCTCCGGGGAGTGGCCAGCAGGGTACGAGCCCCGTTGCTGGGAGAGGGTATTCAGGTACTGGCCCAGAGCATAGACGGTGGGCCTCAGCAACTCATCAGCCGATTTAAGGAAAACCCTAAAAGCCTGCTTTTGGGCACCGCCAGCTTCTGGGAGGGTGTGGATATGCCCAGTGGCACATTAAAAGCATTGGTTTTGACCCGGCTACCTTTCCAGGTGCCCACCGACCCTGTGGTTAAAGCCAGGTCGGACCAATACGACGACCCATTCAAGGAATTCTCCATCCCTCAAGCGGTTTTGCGTTTTCGCCAAGGCATCGGACGGCTGATTCGGAACAAAGGTGATAAAGGCGCGATAGTAGTCTTGGACCGGCGCATAACCGGGCGCAACTACGGAGACTCTTTCCTAAAATCGATTCCCCCGTGCACCTTGAAACCAAGCAATTTATCAAACGTGGGCACATTGGCTGCCCAATGGGTGGGTGATGATGATGGAGCTAGCCACTGACCAACCGTTAGACTTGGCCGCCAGCTTGGAAAGCGGGCAATCCCATCGCTGGGAGCGTGATGGGGAATGGTTCTCCGGCGTGGTGGACGGTGCGTTCATTAAAATGCGCCAGGACGCCGGTGGGCGGATCGAGTACCTTTGCGACTCCCACCCTCAGTCTTGGGTAGAACCCCTTCTCAGAAGATACTTCCGCCTGGACGATGACCTTCCAGCGATTTACTCTGAGATAAAAGCAGACCCCAGGGTTGCCGAGATGGTTGACCGCTATCCCGGGTTGCGTATTCTACGAATCGAACCTTGGGAGTGCGTGATTTCTTTTATATGCTCCGCCAATTCCAACATACCCCGCATTCACCAAAACATGGAAGCTCTGGCCACGAACTTCGGCGACCTGGTTTTTATTAACAGCAGCCCCGACAATGGCAAGTACCTCAGCCAGTCCCGTCATGCCTTTCCCACTCCCGCCCAGCTGGGCGAGGCCGGTGAGGCAGAATTGCGCAGGCTGGGATTGGGGTTTCGAGCGCCCTACGTCGATAAGACCACCAGAATGGTCTTGGATGGCCGCTTGGACTTGGACCGTCTGGTGAATTTACCCTATCTGGAAGCCAAGAGCAGCCTGATGGAATGCCCTGGCATCGGCCCCAAGGTTGCCGACTGTATCGCCGTATTTTCGCTGGATAAGCTGGAAGCGTTCCCCATAGACGTGTGGATACGCCGTGCTCTGAGCGAGTGGTACTTTGCCGGAGAAAAACCGCCCCCCGACCGGATAATGTTGGAGTGGGCCCAAAACCACTTTGGCCGCTACGGCGGGTACGCCCAGCAGTACCTCTTCCATGGCATGAGGTTAAGAAAGAAGGTCAAAGAAGTGGAACCTGAACCAATAACCGTTTGACGAAGCGAGAGAATTAGCCTTCTAGTACCAAGGCGGTGGGCTTCCGGCGGGCGGTTAAGAAGAATTGGAGCATCTTTCCGTTGTGCCATTGTTCAACTCCGCTTACGGGGGTGCCAACAGCAGCTTTCCGAAGAAGTTTGTTTCTTGCATTGCCGTGTGGGCTGCGGCAGCGTCTCTCAGCGGCAAAACCCGGTCCACTACAGGCCGGATCACTCCCCGGTTGAGCACGGTGACGATCTCCCGCATGTCTTCTTTAGTTCCCATGAAAGTGCCGTATATTTCTTTTTGCTGGCTGAATAGCAGTCCTAGGTGCAACTCGACTCTCAGCCCGGTAGTCGCGCCGCAGATTCCGTAGCGGCCTCCCGGCCGGAGGGCGTTAAAAGCTTTGGGGAAGAAATCGGCCCCCACATGGTCTACTACGGCATCGGCCCCTAGTCCCCCGGTCAGTTCCTTGGTGCGTTCGGTGATGTCTTCTTCGTTGTAGTTAATAACCTCGTCCGCGCCTAAAGAAAGGGCCTTGGCAGCTTTCTCGGGAGTACTGGTGGTGGCTATGACCCTGGCACCGATGACGTTCTTGGCCACCTGAATCGCAGCGGTGCCCACGCCTGCCGAGGCGGAAAGCACCAGTACGGTCTCCCACGCCTTGACTTGCATCCGCCGCACCAGCATGTTCCAAACTGGCAGGAACGTGGTGGGCATGGCGGCTGCGTCATCGTATGAAACGGTGTCGTCGATCACATGTGCGTTGGCTGCGGGAACGGCGACAAGTTCGGCGTAGCTGCCATCAATGGCGCTGCCCATAAACCGCTGCCTGGGACAAAGATCGTCCCTCCCGGAAAGGCACGCTGGGCATTTTTGGCAGGTTAGGCGCGGGTTGACAACGACCCGGTCACCAACTTTCAGGGTCGTTACCTCTGTCCCAATCTCCACCACCTCGCCAGCGCAATCTCCGCCTAAAATTAGCGGGGGAGGGAAATCCCGTTTCAGCCCTCGTCCGCCTTCCCGGGTGTAGAGGTCAAGGCGGTTCAAGGCTGCGGCCCCCACCCGCACTTTTACCTCCCGATCCTGAATCGAGGGGTCAGGCCGCTCGCCGTAGATTAAAACCTCCGGGCCGCCGTGAGATTCGATATAGATTGCTTGCATGAAGTTAGGCCTTTGAAGCCGTCAGCAATCAGCTTTCAGCTTTTGAAATTTAGTGCCGGGTTGGTTCACCGATTTCCGTGCCTCTGGGGCGTATCCCAAGTACGCCCGGTAGTAAGTCCGGTAGTAAGTCCGGTAGTAAGTCCGGTTGAACTGCCCAATGTGTTAATTGCGTACGGCTATGAATCCCCCGGCCTGCGACCGTAAAAACAGTCGTCGCAAAGAAACACGATGGCCAGCGCCTCCTCGTGGCTGCCAATGCGCCCACACTGTGGGACATCGCTATCTTGGCTCCATGGCTGATGGAACTTGCCGCCGCACATCTGACAAGATGTTTGGTGAACGCCATCCAACGCTTCGCCGCATATTACGCACGATTCTTGTTCAATAGACTCCTGGATTTCTTCGGCCATTGCTTCCTGGTCCCCCGTATTGGTTCTACCGGTCCATTTTATTTTATGTTAATCATGGGCCGTTGGATTCGATTGCTTAACCCCATCTATGTGCTCTCGGACCAAACAACGCTCATCGGTTTCCGTTGTCACCGTTCCATCCAGCTTGGCATCCCGCAGTCGCCGCAACAACCGACCAAGTCCTGGCCCCTCAGAAATTCCCATGTCCAACAGGTCTTTGCCGGTTAACGCGGGCCCGATATCCCGCAGTTGATCCGAGTAGTGAGCGAGCCTTGTAGAGACTACCGGCGACTTGGTGATCCGAGCGACGGCCCAGAGAGCTTCGGCGCAGAATTCTCCTAGCGCATCGTCTAACTGGGAGCCGGACATCCCTTCGGCAGCCAGGCCTTCTTCCCTTGATTTTAGCAAGACCACGTCTCTGATTACCCGGGACCATGCTCCTGGCGCGTTGACCCGGCGGATAAATTCTTCTACCTGGACTTCCGAAAGCGGATACGCCAACGCCGCAACATAGGTCAAGGGACCAGCTTCGTTGGAGTCACCGCTGCCGGGAATTTCGCCTCCATCTGCTAAGTCCGTCAGCCGCTCCACCGCTTCGCTCCGGCCCAGCCCACGATGGACCGCCTCCAGAACCCCCAGCGCTGCCGATCTTTTTAAGGACAGAACCGGTTGGTCTTCGTCTAACATTTTCTCGAGTTCGTGCCTGATGCGGTCCCCGGTCAGTGAGGCAATATGGCCTTGCGCTATAGCGGCGTTGAGACAATCCAAAGTGCCAGGTTCCAGTTCGAAGCCCAACCGTTGCTCGTACCTGACCGCACGGAAGATTCTGGTGGGGTCATCCACGAAGCTATTCGGATGGAGGATACGGATCACTCGGCGGCCTATGTCGTCTATCCCGCCGTGGGGGTCCATAACCTCGGGGAGCATTTCAGACAAAGGCAGGGCTAAAGCATTGATGGAGAAGTCTCGCCTGGAAAGATCGTCGGAAATTGTGCCAGGAATTACTTGAGGAAGCGCCGCAGGTCTGGCATAAGTTTCACGGCGAGCGGTCACAACATCAACGCGGCAACGGCCCAACATCAAAGTAGCGGTCCCGAATCTGGAGTGGACACGCACTGTGCCGCCCAGATGACCCGCCAACCATTTTGCCAACTCTGGACCATCGCCTTCCACCACGAAATCCAGGTCTCTAATGGGCAAACCCATCAAAGTGTCGCGGACAGGACCACCCACCACATACACTGGATACGGCTTGGGATGCGACTGGTTTAGCGCCCGATCCCGTAGACAACGCAAAACAGACAGGTCATCGCCGTCCAGGCCGATTTCCAGAGTGTCCACCAAAGAACCGATGTTCCGATTCTGCTGCGTTGGAGGGCCTCCTGAAGCTAATATTATAGCATAGGCGTATCCTCAAACCGCCGGTTTCACCGACAAACGCGCCCGCATCGGACGCCCCAGTCAAGCGCGCCCAGCATGCCCAATTTAATTGCGACGACCCTCTATACGCCAACGATTTTATCGGCGAGCCTTTTAATTGGCTGGAAATAGGCCCTGAGGTGGTCGGCTAAACTTTGACAAGCACCTTACCCATAGATACAATCCTGTCAGGATTATTCTAGGAGGTAACAAAATGGCAGGAACTGAGATCACCACCTACTACGACTTTCGTTGACCTTTCGTGTACAATGCCGCCGTGTGGCTGGCAAAGGTGGAAGAGGTGACGGGAGAAAGCGTAGAAATAGACTGGCAACCATTCCTATTGGCACAAGTCAATAATGATAAAGGCCAGGAAGACAAAGTCTGGGATCGGCCTGAAATAATTGATGGCTCAGACAACACCCTTCTGGCTCACCGGGCTGGCCTAGCCGCCAAACGGCAGGGTAAAGAGGCGTTCCAGAGCTTCTTCATGGCACTTCTTAGGTCACGTCACGAAGACAAAAAAGACCTGAACGATCCTGTCGTAATACAAGACGCAGCATCGGTTGCGGGAATCGATCAGGCCCAGTTTAGGGAAGACATCGCAGACCCCACGCTGCTGCAGGACCTAGCGGCAAGCCACACCAAAGCCGTAGAGGAAGTCGGGGCTTTTGGGGTGCCGACGTTCGTATTCCCTTCGGGGAAATCGGCTTTTCTGAAACTGTTTATTCCTCCGGACGAACAAGCGGCGGAAATGTACGAGTCGCTATTCAAGACGATGAGTGAGTTTGCCTACGTTGGGGAGATCAAGCGGCCTCAGCCGCCCTGGCCTCATGGCCTAATCTAGGAGCATTGATTGGCGAGCGACCGACTGGAATCGGAGTTGGGTCTACAGTTTCGGGACCGGCAGCTTCTTGAGCAGGCGCTGGTCCACCGCTCCTTTGTAAACGAGAATGGATGGTCGCCCGCCGCCTCCTACGAAAGAATGGAGTACTTGGGTGACGCCGTGCTAGGGCTCGTCATCTCCGATGAGCTCTACCGGCGGTGCCCGGATATGCCCGAAGGCGAATTGACCAAGAGCCGCTCTGCTCTAGTCCGCCGCGAAACACTATCCCTAGTGGCGCAAAAAACGCACTTGGGTGATTACGTCCGCCTGGGAAAAGGCGAAGAGAGCAGCGGTGGCCGCCAACGGGACTCGATTTTAGCCGCTGTTCTAGAAGCAGTGGTTGCTGCTGTTTATCTGGACCGTGACTACCAAGAAGCCAAGCGCTTCATTCTGGACATCATGGCCGAAGAGCTAGATGCTATTTTCAGCATCGGCATAATTGAAGAAAACCCCAAATCCTGCCTCCAGGAATTTGTTCAAGCGCATGGCTCCTCCTCCCCTAGCTATCGCTTAGTTTCCAGCGAAGGCCCCGATCACGGACCTCTGTTCACGGTCGAAGTTTTAGTTGAAGGCGAGGTTTTGGGTATCGGACAAGGGGGTAGCAAATCGAACGCCGAAAGCACTGCGGCAAGAATGGCGATGGCCCGGCTGGCACCGGTAAGCGAGGATTCTGCCAACGGTAGGGCGGAGGAGTAGGACGGCTCATCAATGGCAGATGCCAAACCGGTCGCGTTTTTAAGTTTCGTCAACTCCGACTTCCAACATGAGGAAGGGCGCATCGCCCAGTTTCGGGATCGGTTGATCGACGAAGTAAGCATGCACACCGGCAAGGAAATGTCTATTTTCCTGGATCGGGACGATACGTTGTGGGAACAAGCCTGGCTAGAGCATGTTGAAGACGCCACGGACGCACATGCGTTTTTGATTCCGTTTGTAACCCCCAGGTATTTTCGCAGCGAACAGTGCAAAGCAGAAATGGCAGCTTTCGTCGATCTAGAAAAACGAGTGCATCATCAGGATTTGGTTTTGCCTCTGTATTACGTCCGCTGCCCCTTCTTAGACGACGCTTCCAAGAATACCGGAGAGGATATTATTGAATCCATCCTCAACCGGGAACACCGGTTCGACTGGAGAGAGTTACGTTTCCAGCCATTCACATCGCCGGAAGTAGGCAAAGCGATGGAAGATTTGGCATTAAGGATTAACGATGCCCTGCTGGATCCTCCCCAGCCATCCAAATTTGTGCGTATGGCTATGGACCGCGTGGCAGCAATCAGAAAACAGATCCGACCCGGCAATACGCTTCCTGCCCTGCCCCCAACCGTAGAGACTAAGTACGTTGTTTCAGAGGATGCTGAGGATGCTGTTGTCGTGGAACCTGGCCCTCGCACCCGCATTGTCGACCCAATGGGCCGGGCCGATCACATCACTATTTCCGAAGCAATCAGTGCCGCGGATTCCGGTGACCAGATTCTAGTGCGGCCCGGGCTGTATCAAGAGAGCTTGGTGATTGACAAACCGGTGGAAATTATCGGCGATGGTGAGTCCTCGGAGATCGTGGTCCAGTCGCTGGGAGCCAATGCCATTTTGCTCAAAACCACCAAGGGCAGGGTAAGCAATTTAACTTTGCGCCAGATGCATGGTGGCGAATGGTTCTGTGCGAACGCTACACAAGGGCGGCTGTTTTTGGAAGAATGCGATGTTTCAAGCCACAGTTTGGCTTGCGTCGGTATCAGCAGCGGTGGCGCCGACCCTAGGCTGCGCCGTAACCGCATCCACCATGGCGAGCAAAGCGGCATTATCGTCTACGATAATGGCTTGGGAACTATTGAAGACAACGATATATATTGCAACGGTCTGTCCGGAGTGGAAGTCCGAAACGGGGGAAACCCGGTGCTCAATGGTAGCCGCATTTACGAAAACAAAGAGGCCGGTGTTTATATCTACGACGACGGGCAAGGCAACCTGGAGAACAACGATATTTACCTGAACTGCCGGGCTGGCATGAGGTTTGGCAACTCTGCCCTCCCAGTGTTACGCCGTAATCGCATCAACAGGAACGGCATCGTCGCAATCTGGGCGCCGCTCAAAGGCGGTGGAGACGTGGAAGGGAACGACCTCCGGGGCAATGCTTACGGGGCCTGGAAAATTTCCGCCGAGAGCGAACCTTTGCTAAAAAGGTCGGGCAACCTGGAGTAAAGCCGGGTAGGCAAGCCCGAAATTGTTTCAGATTCAAGGCTTCGCGGTTAATACGCTGACAAACGACTGCGACAGCCTTGGGTCGACTCGGCGGCAACAAGCAGGACAACAATTGCTGGCTTCAGGATAAACCGAATCCCAGTAATTCAATTTAAACTCGGGTTGAGACTCAATGTTAAAGTTTTTCAGACGCAACAAGGAATCCGACCAGAAACACACGGAAGAGGCCGTCAAGGCCACCCGTGATCGTTGGTTTGGACGAATCTTGGGCTTGCTCCGGTCTTCCAAGCTTGACGATTCCGTTTGGGAGGAACTGGAGGAAATTCTAATATCTTCGGACCTGGGAGTAGATACCTCGCTGAGAATCGTCGAGGAGCTAAAATCCCAATCAAGCCAACAGAAGTTTAACAGCCCTGAAGCGTTGTTTGAAAGCCTGAAGGAATCGCTTATTCGCGACCTGGATGATGACTCGGGGACCGCCAGCCAAGACTGGATCAAAGATGGTTGGCTTGATGACGAAGACCGGCCTTCCCCCTACGTCATACTGGTTGTGGGAGTCAATGGGGCGGGAAAAACAACCAGCATCGGCAAGCTGGCCTACCACTTGCAGCAGAACGGGTTGAAAGTGATACTGGGCGCTGCCGACACTTTTCGTGCCGCAGCAGCCGAACAACTGGAAATCCTGGGGCAGCGAATCGGCGTAGAAGTAATTAGTCATTCCAGCGGGGCGGACCCGGGAGCGGTGGCCTACGATGCCTACCAGGCTGGCAAAGCACGGGGCGCCGATGTCTTGATAATCGACACTGCTGGCCGCCTGCACACCAAATCCAACTTGATGGAAGAACTGAAGAAGATACACCGGGTGCTGAGCCGCCTGGAGCCCACCGCACCCCACCAAGTGATCTTGACCCTTGACGCCACCACCGGGCATAACGGCATGGCCCAGGCCAAGTCGTTCAAAGAGGCGGTGGATTGCACCGGGATTTTCCTGGCCAAGCTCGACGGCACAGCCCGCGGGGGAATTGCCCTTGCTATCAAGCAGGAACTACAAATGCCGATCCTCTTTATCGGCACCGGAGAGAGTCTGGGAGACCTGGCGCCATTTGATTCCAGGCAGTTTGTCGACTCTCTTCTCGCTCCTGTCTCCTGAAACGTCGCTGCCAGCCCATCCGCAGCCTGGAATACGGCGGGCGGGCAACCCGCATTTTATGTCCGCCCTCAGACACATTTTGACCTCCACGCTTTCAGTACGCCATGGTTGACGCCTTAATCTGGCTGTTGGCCATTGAGGTACTGGGACTACTGGCTTTCCCTTTCTGCTTTCTTCTTTTCAGTAGGTTGCCAGACCGAGGAATCACCCTAGGCAAGCCCTTGGCTCTGGTGCTCTTCTCCTATTTGCTGTGGTTGAGCGGACTCACCCATCTCGCCCCAAACACACGTATTACGGTGATAGTGATTCTCGTCCTGGGAGCGGTGGCCGGAGGTTTGGTGTTACGGTCGCAGTCCCAGCGGATTCTGGCATTCATAAAAGAAGAGTGGCGCACGCTTGTCGTGGCCGAGATCATCTTCCTAGGCTTCTTCTTCCTATGGTTGGGCATCACCACCGAGACGCCGGCCATCACTGGCACAGAAAAGCCCATGGACTTCGGCTTCATGAACGCAGTCCTGCAGAGCCGCTTCTTCCCACCGGAAGACCCCTGGCTGTCGGGCCATTCCATCAGCTACTACTATTTCGGCCACTTTATGATGGCATTCCTCGCCAAGGTGACCGCAATCCCCTCGAACGTGAGCTACAACCTGGCCATTTCTTTGGTTCCAGCGCTGTTGGCTATTGCGTCTTTCGGCTTGGTGTACAACCTGGTGCGGCTTTCCAGTGGTGGACTAAAGTCGGCTTTGGGGTTCGGCTTGGCCGCGCCAGCCTTGATCATGATGCTGGGCAACCTGGAAGGGACGATGGAGTTCGTTCATGCCCAAGGTTGGGGCGGGGAAGGTTTTTGGAACTGGGTCGGGATCAAAGGATTGGATGGAGCTTCCGCCAGTTCCAGGGCGCTCCCCGACGATTATTTATGGTGGTGGCGTGGCACCCGGGTAATCGATACATTGGTTGAAGGCCAGAGCCTGGACTACACCATCACAGAGTTCCCAGCATTCAGCTTCCTGCTGGGGGACCTTCATCCCCATGTAATGAGTCTTCCCTTCATTGTGCTTGGCATATCCTTGGGACTTAATTTGTTCCAGTCCAAGAGCCCTCTGGGGCCGGGCTGGCTGCTGCGCAATCCCATTGAGGCCGTTGCCACCGCACTGTTTGTCGGATCCTTGGCATTTATCAATCTTTGGGACCTGCCTACGATGGCGGGAATATTGATTGTTCTGGTGTTGATTCGAAATTACGGGCAAAGCGATTGGGACCTACCCCGGGCGGCATTGAACGGAGCAGCCTTTTTGGTACCCATCTTGGTACTTGGCGTTCTGATGTTCATACCGTTCTACCTCACCTTTGCCGGTCAGGCTTTGGGCATTTTGCCCTTGCGCGATGTAAGCACGCGGCCTTTCTTGTTTTTCTTGACCATGGGGCTATTTTCGTTCTTGGCGCTGTCCTTTGTTTTGCGGCAATTCCCGGGCTTGGGGCGGCCCACTAGGGAGGACGGTCATTTAGCGGGACTGGTTTTATCCATAACCCTGGCCCCGTTGGTGGTCTGGGCGATAATAGTTTTATTCTTAACCTGGGTCGACCAGAGTGCCGGGGCCGCCGTTATAGACGTAGCGGGCCGGGCGTTGTGGGTATTGCCGGGGCTGGCCATCGTTGCGGTGGCCACTGTCAGCGCCTCCATGCGTTTGCGCCAAGGAGCGGTAACAGCAGCAGCAGTTCCACTGTTGCTCGTGGCCGTCGCATTTTACCTGCTGGTAGGAGCGGAGCTTTTTTACGTCAATGACAGCTTCGGTGGGGCATTCCGCCGCATGAACACGGTGTTCAAGGTATACTACCAAGCCTGGCTGCTTCTGGGACTGGCAGGGGCTTACGCTCTATATTACTGGCGGTCTCGAATCAGCAAAGCCTTGCCCACCGGGACCGACTCATCTCAACCGATTGCAGGTAACCGCCGCTGGAGTAGCCGAGCCATTCGCCTGGGCAACTGGTCTTGGACCATAGCCGTGGTCGTGCTGGTGGTGGCCTCGGGCTACTATTCGGTGGGGGCCGTTCTGGACCGGACGGGGATTTTGAACCAACACCATACCCTAGAGGACAATACCCTGAACGGCCTGGCATTCCTCCGCACTCAAGATTCTGGCGAATACGCAGCCATAAATTGGCTGAGGGACGACGCCGCATTTGGGCGCATCGTGGAGGCTGTGGGCGACGATTACTCCGAGTATGGCAGGATTTCCTCAAGTACGGGCCTGCCAACAATGTTGGGCTGGAAGGGACATGAGTTGCAATGGAGAGGAACCAGCGCTTTGTTCCACGGCAGGGAAGAGGACGTGGCCCGAATTTACCAGAGCGGCGACCCTGAAGAAGTGCGAACGCTGCTCGATCGGTATAAAGTCCGCTACGTATATTTAGGCCAGCGGGAGCGCCGGGATTATGGCGGCGATAACCTGGCGGGATTCGGTGGCGTATTGAGAACCGCATTCGAACGAAACGGCGTAATTATCTACGAAGTACTCAACTAATATTTAGCAAAACCGGCGTGACCGCCGGAGGAGACAATGACCAAGGGGCCGACTACTGGTAATCGCTTCCCCCTGAACCTGCTTCGTAGGCCATGGACGGGCATTATTAACACCAGGCTTAACTCCAGGCTTAGCTCTGGACGTGCCCGGATATTCCGGTTGCCGGAGCTTGGGTGGCCGAGACTTGGGTGGTTCGAAGCGGGATTTTTGGTAATGGTGGCCTTGGCACTGGGAATGCGAATATGGGAGCTGGGCTGCCGGGCCATGCACTATGACGAGGCCATCCACCTCCACTACGCCTGGCGCTTGCTCAACAGTGACGGCGCGGCCGGAGGATTTCCATGGATATTCGGTAAGGACTTCATACACTCGCCATGGATGCACGGTCCGTTCCAGATCGAGTTCACCGCCATAATTTTTCGGTTGTTCGGCGACACCGACTTCACCGCCCGGTTGGGCTACGTCTTATTTGGCGCCGGATTGGTCGGATTGCCTTATTTCCTGCGGGATTACATCGGCAAGACCGGGGCAATTTTGGCTGCCGTGATGTTGACCTTGTCTCCGGCTATGCTCTACTTCAGCCGCTTTGGCAGGAACGACATTCTCATGGCCTTCTGGGCCACAGCCCTGTTCATCCTGATGTGGCGATATATGCACGAGGGCAAGCACCGATACCTGTACCTGGCTGCGGTGGTGCTGGCCTTCATGTTCGGCACCAAAGAGACTGCCTACATCGTTACGTTGATTTTTGGCGCATTGGCGTTTCTGCTGGCGCTACCCCAAATTGTGCCTTGGTTTTTGGGCCGGGAGAGACTCTCCGGAATGGCCGGACCGGCAGGGTTCTTTCTGTTGCTGATCACTCTGTCGTTGCCCCAATGGGTACCAATCGTCAGCCTGGCTCAGGATACGTTTGGGCTCACCCTGGCCAACGCGGACAGCGTCGCTGGCGGCCTTGTCGGGGCTCCTCAATGGGAGGACCCATCGGTGTTGCTGCCAGTTTGGGCTGCTCCTTGGTGGATTCACGCTTTGGCCGGAGCAGCATCGGCGGTAGTGCTCTTGCGGCTGGTGCGCCGAAGCGGAGGTTCGGTCCGGTCCCTCGCTGTGGGGTTGGGCGTCCCGATTTTGTCGGTGGCGGCAGCCTGCCTGATTGCCTTTCGGCCAATTGAGGACGCCTGGGCTTTGGGAGGCGCTCCCATCCTTGACTTGGCCTTGGCTGGAGCGCTGGCGGGAAGCGCCGTCGGCACCCTGATGGTCGCCCGGGCGCCTTGGGCCAGAGGCATATTCCTCCTGGTAATTCTGGCCCAAGTGGCATTGGCTTACTCCTTTTTTCTGACCGGTGTCTTTAACGTGGATTCAGTAGTGAACGGAGTGCTGCCCACCGGAATTTCCGTGGATGCGTCGGTCAACGCTGTTCCGGTGAACTATATCGTGGCAGGCGCCCTGTTGCTGGCGGGCCTTAACCTTTCCTTAATCTTGGGCGTTCTTTGGCTAGGAGGACGCTGGCTGATTTTGGCCGGTATCTTCTACCTATGTTGGGTCACCGTCTACACCACGGTCTTCACCAACCTGGCCGGTACGTTCAGCGGAGTCTGGCAGGGAATGGGTTATTGGATCGCTCAGCAAGACGTTGCCAGAGGAAATCAGCCCTGGTACTACTATTTCGTTGGGCTGTCTATATATGAGGTTCTGCCAGTGGTCTTCGGGATAGCAGGGGCTGTGTACTTCCTGAAGAAGTGGGATATCCTGGGACTGGCTCTGACATTCTGGGCCGTAGCGACCGTGATAATCTACACGTCGACCAGCGAGAAAATGCCCTGGCTGCTGGTCAACATCTCCCTTCCATTTATTCTGCTATCGGCCAAGTATCTGGGCCATGTTATTGAGCGGATACGGTGGCGCACGGCATTGGTTAAAGGGCAGGTAATGCTGTTGGCCCTTCCTCCATTGACGATTGCGGGCGCCGTATACCTGCTTTATATCTACACCGATTCGACAAAGGAATTCACCAGCGCCCATTGGGTACTGCTCCTCAGCACCATGTCTATGGCGGCAACTACGGCTTATCTGGTGCGTTTGGCCCAGCCACGAAACGGAGGGGCTCTGGTGACCATTGGCCTGGCAGGGATGCTGTTGGCCTTCGGGACCGTTGCTGCGGTTCGGGCCGCTTATACCTTCGACGACTCCAACAAAGAATTGTTGGTATACGCCCAAGGCAGCAAGGACGTCCCCGAGTCATTCGGAAACATTGATAGCCAGGTTCTGGCGCAAAATCCAACGGGACAAGCAGTCACGGTGGACTATGACCTTTGGTACCCTTTTAACTGGTATGCCAGGGACGCTCAGAGAAAGGGATCATTGAATTTCAGTTGCTTCAAAGAGGAGGGCGAGGACGGTTGGAACGATGGTTGCAAACCTCCAGATGGCGAAGCGGGCAAGCAGGCTTTCCTCCTTACGGCGGCCCACAATGGCCGTGACGGCGACATTCTGTCCGGGTTCCAACAGCAAGGGCCGCTACGAAATCTGCTTTGGTTCTACGAAGAAGCCTACCGCCGGCCGGGGGAGAACCGTCAAGAAGAAGGGTCCCTGTGGGGAAGGAAGGGCTTGCCCAGCGGTGATCAGCTGAGCAAAGATATTGAATATTTCAAATCCGTGGTCAAGAGTAAAGAGTCTTGGTTCGATACCCTCGATTACCTGCTATTTCGCAATCTTTCTGGCGACTGGTACAACTCCGAGTACTATAGTTACCTGACTCCGGTGGATCCCATACCGTCCCCGTGAGGTTTGTGATGATGTATTGCCGGCTAAATTGCGATGTAGATCCAGTCTTGGGGCTGCCCTGACTTCGACCCATGGTGGCCCATGCTCTCGTAGGCGACGCCCATTTCTCTTGAAGCTAGATTACTGTCTCCTTTATACTAAAATTACGTTTTTCGGTGCTGGGCCTCGATAGATAACCACTCGGCTGGATGGTGGGCTGGCAGGCTGTCTGGTCCTATTGGACACCGTTCTCAGATCCCATTCTTGAAAACTGGAGTGTATTTCTGTTTCGTAACTGGCGTTTCCTGCTTGGTATAGGCGTTAGCCTCATTCTGCTGCTGGTCCTGCTTTATCAGGTGGACCTAGCGGAAATGGGCGACGCTTTGGCCAATGCCAACTATCTATATCTGGCCCCGTCCATTGCTCTATACTTCGTAGCCGTCTACTTTAGGGCGGTTCGTTGGCGCTATTTGTTGAGCCCCATGAAAACCCTGCAAGTCCGCAGACTATATCCTGTGGTGGTCATAGGATATATGGCCAACAACCTCCTTCCCGCTCGCCTCGGAGAACTGGTGCGGGCATATTACCTAGCTCGGAGGGAGCCGATCAATGCCAGTTCCGCCTTGGGCACGGTGGCCGTGGAAAGGGTCTACGATGGAATGACTCTCCTGGCTTGGGCCGTGGTTGCGGGACCGGCGCTGCTTCTCCTGGGAGAATTCGACGGCACCGGGGGAACTGCCCGCACCACCTGGATAATCTTGGCGGTGCTGACCGTTTCTTTATTCGTGGGCGCCCTGGTTTTTATGACCGCCCTGGCCGCCATACCCAGGTTCATGGTTTTCCTTGATCGCATATTGGGCATCCTCCCGGCCAAATTCCGGCCCAAAGCCCGTGAACTGGCCTACACATTTGTAGATGGTCTGAAAATTCTCAACTCGCCCCGCAAACACTTAGCCTTGTTCCTGCTGTCAATGCCGGTCTGGGGATTTGAAGGCACGATGTATTTCCTGCTCAGCTACGCCTTCGGCATTGATGATCATTTTGGCTCTGTGGGAACCCTAATCCTCGTTATGATGCTGGTAACGGCAACGTCCAACCTGGCCACCTCTTTACCCAGTTCCATCGGGGGCATCGGTCCATTTGAGGTCGTGGCCCAGCAAACATTGATCGCCTTGGGCATCAGTGGTTCCCTGGCAGGAGCCTATGCGGGCTTCTTGCATTTGGTGGCTTTGTGGTTGCCCGTTAACGTGGCGGGCCTGGCGCTCCTTTGGAGGCAGAACCTTTCCCTGAGCGGACTAACTGGCAGCGGACAGACCGGAGGTTCCGCAACTGACTCTGCCGTTGGCACAGTTCTGGCGACCGAAGGCGGCAGTCCAACGTCTTTGCCGCCGAATTCATCCGCTCCTAATCAGGAGAGCCAGCCATGAGGGTAGGTATCATCGGCGGTGGGGCGGCGGGATTAGCCGCTGCTTACGAATTGACTAAAGCCGGGCAC
Source organism: Dehalococcoidia bacterium (assembly GCA_963665155.2). Classification (GTDB taxonomy): domain Bacteria; phylum Chloroflexota; class Dehalococcoidia; order Lucifugimonadales; family UBA3495; genus UBA1141. The sequence goes on from CAXXFI010000002.1 coordinate 201,302, forward strand.
TATGCGGAGGTGTTCGAGCGAGCCTCTTTCTTGGGAGGGCAGGCCTCCACTTTCCCTGTGGGCGGCGGGCAACTGGAACGTGGCTACCACCACCTTTTCGTCAGCGACACCGACATTACTCAGCTGATCGACGAATTGGGGCTAGGGGACAATCTGGCCTGGTTGGAATCGAAGGTGGGCCTGTATCACGGCGGCAAAATCTGGAGCTTCGGTACCCCCATGGATTTGCTGCGCTTCACGCCGTTGTCATTGCTCCAGCGGCTAAGAGTAGGTTTCTGGACATTTGTCCTGCAAAAAACCAACAATTGGCACAAGTTCGAGGGCATCACCGCCCAAGAATGGCTAATCAAGCACATGGGCCGGCGGGCTTATCAGGTACTCTGGGAGCCGTTGCTCCGGGGCAAATTTGGCGAGAATTTCGACCAGATCGGCATGACCTGGATATGGGGCAAGGTCTATTTGCGAGTAGCGTCCCGCGGGAAGGGACTCCAAAAAGAGCGTCTGGGGTACCCCATGGGTAGCTTCGGCGAGGTCTTCGACCTGCTGGGCGAGCGAGTAGCCAGCCAGGGAGGCGACGTTCACATATCCAGCGCCGTCAACCGCGTGGTGGTCGATGATGGAACAGCTACCGGGTTGGAAGTAACGCTGCCGGAGAAAGAAGCGGAGCTACTAGATTATGACGCCGTGATTGCCACCACGCCTTCCTACGTATTTACCCGATTGGTGCCACCAATGCCCAACGAATACCAGGAAAAGCTGGATGGCGTGGATTACCTATCCGCCGTATTAATGATCTTGGTGTTGGACCGACCGTTCACCGAGAAATATTGGATGAGCATCGCCGATGCTGACCTGCCATTTGTCGCCCTCATCGAGCACACCAACATGATCGACAAGTCTTTATACGGTGGAAACCATATCCTCTACATCAGCAATTATCCCGATCGTGAGAGCGACCTGTATAAATCGACGCCCGAGGAACTCTTGGAAGTGTTTTTGCCGCACCTGCGCAAGATCAACCCAGACTTCGATCGCTCCTGGATATTGGAGTACCACCACCACAAGCTAGACGGGGCGCAACCAATAATCGGTGTCAACTACAGTGAACGGATTCCCGACCACCGTACTCCTATCAAAAACCTGTACCTGGCCAACACGACCCAAATCTACCCCGAGGACCGGGGAACCAATTACTCGGTACGCATGGGCCGCTTGGTCGCCCGTATGGTGATGGATGACCTGGGTTAGCGACTCGTCAACGGCCTGGGCCGGAAGGGCGCCGGACCGAACTTCAAGCGTGATTTGGGCCGAATTACCTCTCCAAATGCCCAATTCTACGGTTGCAAATCTCTGACCAGAGAGTAGAATTTGAAGTCGTAACCCGGTTCATCACCGGAATAATTAAAACAACGGCACCTCAAGACATCATCAGGAGTAAATAATGGCAAAACAATCGTCCGGTGAGACGACAGCAACGCAGAAAGGAACACAATCCCGCCGTAGCTTCCTGGGTAAGTTGGGCTTGGGTGTTGCAGCTCTGGCTGCGGTCTCCGCTGTTCCATTTCTGAGGCCGGGCCAGAAGGCCAAGTCCGCGGGCACTCCCGGCAAAGACTCCATTTTTCACCCCCGGAATGGGTCAAACGGCTAGGAACATCCGCATCACTTGACCTGGTCGACTGGAAAGTTAGCCGGCAGGTTTCAAGTATTGTTTGATACTCATTTTTGACCCATTCTCCGCTTTATAGGCGAGCCTTGGGAGGATAAATATGCCATCTAGCAATTTCTCCGTGGGGAACGTTGATATAACGGTGCTGCACGACGGCTTGTCTGCCCTGCCCTTGAACCAAACCTTCCCTCAAGTTCCCGCCGATTCATGGCAATTCTATCAACAGCGGTTCCCGGAGGCGTTCGACGGCACCGAAAACTTGAAGGTCCACTTCGAATGCTACCTGATCCGGTCCGAAGGCCGCACGATTCTAGTTGACACCGGCCTTGGGAGCAACGCTACTAACCCAGGGACCGTGGCGGCCTTTGGCGGAGGCGTTGATGGACAACTACTGTCCGAACTATCCGCCGCTGGCCTGAGTCCCGACGATGTTGACACCGTCTTCTTGACCCACCTACACCCAGACCACATAGGCTGGAACACCAGCGGCGGTGCCGACAATTTACCCAGCTTCCCCAAGGCTAGGTACGTGGCCAACGAAGCCGACGTTGGTGCCTTCAACTCACCCTTGGACGAACAGATTTTCGGCTTCGAGTTCTGGGAACGAACCATAGTCCCATTGCAGACAGCCGGAGTTCTGGACCTATTGACCGGGGAAAGCGCCTTAACCAGCGAGGTCACCGCCATTTCCACGCCCGGTCACACACCTGGTTCCATGAGCTTGTTTATCCTGTCCAACGGAGAGCGGGCGCTAATTATGGGTGATGTGTTTCATAACCCTGCCCAGGTGACCGAACCCGATTGGACATTCAGCTTCGATTCCGACCCCGCATTGGCCGTTCAGACTAGGAACCGAATGGTGGACCGGGCGGAAACCGAGAATGCGGCCATGGCCATTTGCCACACAAACGGGTTCGGAAAAGTAATAAGGGCAGAAGGTCGCAGATACTGGCAGGTTATTTAGGTACTGAGCCAGCCGGCATCTAAAAAGTTGTCTCGACAAGCTCACCACGAACGGTTCGGAGTATTCTTAGCACTGGCACTAAGCTCCGACCGTCTCACCTAACATCGGGACGTTCAGGAGTTGAATTACGTTGCGGCTCTAACGTCTACCGAACTCCCGCTCCATGTTGGTGGAGCTAAAGTGGATCATCGTGGGTCGACCGTGGGGGCAGGTGTGAGGATTATCGGCCTGTTCCAGTTGCTCCAGCAACGCCCGCATCTCTTCCTCAGTGAGGGGTTTCCCTGCCCGGATGGCGCTGTGGCAAGCGATGGTGGCTGCCAGAATGTCCTCTTGCTGGCGTACCAGTCCCTCAAAGGCAACTAGGTCCAGCACGTCAAGTAGCGATTGCGCCGGGTTTTGGGTGGTCGCAATTCCGGGCACCGATCGGAGCAACACGCTGTTCGCCCCGAAATCCTCCACCTGAAACCCATAGCTATCCAATTCTTGGGCGTTAGCCGTTAAGACCTCTGCTTGGCCCGGCGTCAACTCCAGAGTAACTGGCTCCAATAATGCCTGAGCCTGGGGCGACTTCTCCGCTGCCTTGCGGCGAATCTGGTCGAAAAGCACCCGTTCGTGGGCGGCGTGCTGGTCTACTAGAAACATGCCGTCGGGTCCCTCGGCAACAACATAGGTGAGTTTGACCTGACCCACCACTTTCAAGGACGGCGCAGGAGGACGAGGCGCGGCGGCGTCCGGTGGGGCCGTGAACTTTTCTTGCAGAAAGTTGAAGGAACTGGGAGCAAATAACGATGCGTTGCCATCGCTGCGGTATGGCATAGGCGGTGCCTGGGTAATGTGGGAAAGGCCCATTCGCGGCACCGGCGAATCGGCTACCACCGCCGCCCTCACGGCTCGCTGCAAGGTGGAAAACACCTTGCCTTCGTGATGAAAGCGGACTTCCTTTTTGGTAGGGTGAGAGTTTACGTCCACGTCCCCGTAAGGCATAGCCAGGTTGACCGCCGCCAATGGGTATCGCCTGTCGGGCAGCAACCCGTGATAAGCCTCTTCCAGGGCGAAAGAGAGCATCCGGTTTTGTATCCACCGGTGATTTACGAAGAAGGTCATGTAGCTGCGGTTGGCCCGGTGAAGGCTGGGAGGGCTAATATATCCCTCCACCTGATAGCCCGACTCCGGGTCTTCGCCATGGACTTCCAGCATTGCCCCGGCCACGTCGGCACCGTATATGGCCAGCACGGTCTCCCGGGTCTTGCCGTTTCCTGGGGTGTTTAGCACCGACCGACCGTCGATGGACAGTTGGAACCTGACGTGGGGAAAAGCAATAGCATAGCGAGAGACTAGTTCTTGAACCCTGGAGCCTTCGGTGGAGTGTGTCTTAAGGAATTTGCGGCGGGCGGGCATGTTGCCAAATAGGTCCCAAGCCTCGACTATGGTGCCGATTTGGCAACCCTGAGAACCGGAGTGGACCACATCGCCCCACTGTATCTCAAGCCGGTGCCCGGTTTGGGAGCCTGGGGTGCGGGTGGTCATGGTCAAGCGGGAAACCGAAGCAATGCTGGGCAGGGCCTCTCCCCGAAATCCCAATGTGGCCACGGCCTCAAGCTGCGCTTGGTTATCCAATTTGCTGGTGGCGTGGCGTTGGAAGGCCAACTCCAACTCGTCCGGTGGGATGCCCTGACCGTCGTCTACCACTTTGAGTTGGCCGACGCCGCCCTCGGCGATTTCAACAAGCACTTGAGAAGCTCCGGCGTCCAAGGAGTTTTCCACCAACTCCTTGACCACCGAAACGGGCCGTTCCACAACTTCGCCGGCGGCAATTTTGGTAGCCAGCGCGGCGGGGAGCAATTTTATGGGCATGGCGATGCCCTAAATTGCATTCTTGGCAAGTAGAAACCCACCCACCTGAACGGGTCCGGGAATGGGCCAGGCATGGTGCGCTTGGACCTAGAGAAGGAAGATACTAGAACAAAGGAACGATTGAGCCCTTTGCCCGGTACTGACGGTCCTCCGAGGTCCCGGTATGCACAAAGTCGTTTACAATCCGGTAAATCCGGTCCATCTCTGCGTCGAAGCTGCGTTTGAAGAAATAGGGTGGAACCCATACGCCGCCAAAGGCAGACACCACCTCCGGGTAATCGTCGATCACGAAATCGGGTTGGAACGGCACTCCCAACTCTTCCAACCTCTCGTGGAAGTGATGAGTGGGCTTCTCGTAGACTCCGCTGACCAATGGGGTCAATTCGTGCTTTTCGACCACTTCCCATCGCTCCCCCATCCCGGACCAAATATAGAGATCGTGGTTGTCCTTCTTCAGTTGTTCCAGGGTTTCTTTCGTGCGAGGGCGCAAACTGTCGTCAAGGCCAAGAATTGTGTAGTCGACGTCGAAAAAGATTTTCATTCCCAGGTTTTTAATCCTTCGACAAATTATTTTATATCATGAAATCCAATGGAGTAGCGTCAATTATATCGCAATTACGCCTTCAGTAACAGCGTCAACGCTTAATTGGGACGATGTTTGAGGTAGTTCTAGCTAATCCGGCAGCCGGATGACGATATTGGCGGTGGAAACGATGGCAATCCGGTCTTCTGCACTACGAAGGTTCATTCCGCTTCGATGCTGTGGCGGGGATTACGCCCCAAGGGAAGAAGTCTCTCAGAGCCAACCCTTGGCATTGGCGCAAAGTCGAGACGCCGAACTGATCGAGAAGGCATCAATATCCCGCAAACATACTTGGGAAACTACAACTGTATCAGCGGAGGCAGTAGTGTTCCGGTACTTTGCAGTCAACGCAGTCCCTGGATTCAGGCGTGCGCCGGAATGACGAGTGAGCACCGAATTCATAGGCTTTCCGGGGGTGACCTGAGGCTGCGCAGCAGTTATCCGGACTCGGCCAACGCAGCTTCGACTGCCTTTAGATTCGCGCCCACGAGCAACTTTCCTCCCAGATTTACGAGCGGGCGGCGAACAAGTCGAGGCTCTTGGAGCATCAACTCCACCATCTTATCCTCGGAAAGCTCTTGGTCGGACAAGCCCATGTTCTTCAAACTGGGGCTACGCCGGGCGAACATTTGGGAGATGCCCACCTCTTGGGCCAAGTCCCTGATTTCTTGTTCATTAAAGGGTACCTTGAAAAAATCCCGTTCCTCTAATGTGACGCCATTCTGTAAGAGCAACTCCCTTACTTTACAGCAGGAAGATCAACGAGGCCACCAATAGAACGCTGCATTTTGGGCCATACGGGCCTCCTAACATTTTCGACTTGGTTCGCGCAAATGTTCGCTACACCGGCCGGTGACCATCAACAAATTGAACGATAACCTATTAACAACCACTTATTAACAATAACCAAGCTTGCCAGCCTAACTACGCGTGAAAAACGCAGCAAGGCACCGATAGTTCTAGTCTTGGTTCTTGGCTTTCTCCTGAAGATTGTACAGTACGTTGATAGCTTCCAGAGGCGTCAGGTTGGGTACATCCAACGCCCGAATCTCGTCCATTAGCGGTTGGGCAACATCGAACAAAGGCATCTGCTGGGAAGGTTTTTTGCGGGGACGCCGCGGTCCGCCGGTATTGCCGGTCGTCCCGGTCTGCTCCAGGTCGGCCAAAACCTCCCAGGCCCGGTTGATCACACCCTTGGGCAGCCCAGCCAGCCGCGCCACATAAACGCCGTAGCTCTTATCTGCGCCGCCGGGGACTATGCGGTGCAAGAAAACCACGTCGCCGTCCTCTTCGGTAACGGCCACGCAAAAATTGCGCACGCCAGGCAACGTGCCCGCCAACTGGGTCAACTCGTGGTAGTGGGTTGCAAACAGCGTCTTACATCCCAAGTGGCTGTCGTTGTGGATGTGCTCGATAACAGCACGAGCGATGGACAAGCCGTCATAGGTGCTAGTGCCCCGACCTATTTCGTCCAGTATTACCAGGGACTTGGAAGTAGCCTGGTTCAAAATGGCTGCCGTTTCCACCATCTCAACCATGAAGGTCGACTGGCCGGTAGCCAGGTCGTCTTGTAGGCCCACCCGGGTGAATATCCGGTCGACCAAGCCGATTGTGGCATTGGAGGCCGGGACGAAGCTGCCAATCTGGGCCATCAAGGTGATGATTGCCACCTGCCGGATGTAGGTGGACTTGCCCGCCATGTTGGGGCCGGTCAGGACCACCACCCGAGTGTCGTCATTGGACAGGTGCACATCGTTGGCCACGTAATCTCCGGAGTCCAAGACCCGTTCCACCACCGGATGCCGACCCGATGTAATGGAAATGGTATCCCCTTCGTTCAAATTAGGCCGAACGTAGCCGTTTTGCACCGCAACCTCGGCCAAGCCGGCGAACAGATCCACCCTGGCTACGGCGGCGGCTTTCTTGCTCACGGCTTCCGACGCCGAGCCAATCTGAGCGCAAACCCGCCGGAATATTTCTCGTTCCAGTTCCTCCAATCGCTCTCTGGCATTCAAAACCAGAGACTCATACTCCTTGAGCTGGGGCACAATGTAGCGTTCGGCGTTGACCAGCGTTTGGCGGCGAATATAGTCTTCGGGCACTTGGGGTATGTTGGACTTGCTTATCTCGATGTAATAGCCAAAGACTTGGTTGTACCCCACGCGAAGGTTCTTGATGCCGGTGCGTTCCCGTTCTTTTTGTTCCAGGCCAGCAATGAAACTACGGGCCTCTCTGGACGCTCGTTTTAGCTCATCCAGTTCATCGGAAAAGCCGTCCCTGATCACGTTGCCGTCGCCCACATTGGAGGAGGGCTCGGGAGCAATCGCCCGCTCCAGCAAGTCCACCACGTCTGGTAAAGGAGACAACTCCCGGGCCAGCCAGGCTAACGGACTCAACATTTGGTCGGGGGTGCCGTCGTTCGGGTTCAAACATTCGTTGGAGCTACCATCGTCCGCGCTGGGAACATGGGGGTTTTCCTCTCCGGAGGTTAACACTTGAGCCAGAAGGGGCAATGCTGCCAGGCCTTCCTGCAGGGACTTTAGCTCGCGGGGCAACACTGCCCCCGCATTAACTCGGCTTAGAATCCGCTCCAAGTCTGGGATACGGGCCAAAGTAGAAGCTGCATTGGCTCGGCAGAACCCGTCATCGAAAAATCGCCCCACAGCATCGAGCCGTTGTTCCAATTCCGGCAAATTCAAGAGGGGTTGGCCCAGCCAATGGCGCAGCAAGCGACTGCCCATAGGCGTTTTGGTGAGGTCCAAGGTGGCAAGCAAAGAGAAATTTCTGCTTTCCGACCTACCGCCCCGAAACAGTTCCAGGTTGCGCCTAGTCTGGGAATCCAAGGCCATGAATTTCTGGGTTGAATAGACCGCCAAATTAGCCAGTTGCCGTTGGCCCGTCTTTTGGGTGGCAGCTAGATATTCTACGATTGCGCCGGCTGCCTGAACCGCCAAGGGCATGGACTCACACCCCAAGGACTCCAGAGTCAAGAGGCCGTAGTGACTCAGCAATGCCTGACTGGCATCGTCAACCCGAAAAACATTTGGATCATAGGGCGTTATACGGGGGGTGAAGCCTTGGCCTCCGTTTTCAGTCCACGTTGGGGCATCCTCGGACTTAGGAATCAGGATTTCAGCGGCGGCTATGCGCTCCAGTTCCATAGGCAACTGGGAGAAGCTCACCTGGGTGGCGGAGAACTCTCCGGTGGATATGTCGACGTAAGCCAGGCCCGCCTGCTTCCCTTCCTCCAGACCATCCTCTACCACCGCAGCCAGGTAGTTGTTCGTGGCTTGGTCCAGTAGGCCCGATTCTAAAACCGTCCCAGGTGTAACCACCCGCACCACGTCACGTTCTACCAAGCTCTTGGATGCTGTGGGCTCGGTTAATTGCTCGCAGATGGCCACCTTGTGGCCTTTCTTGACCAGCCGAGCCAGGTAGGTGTCCAAGGAATGGGCGGGTACCCCGGCCATGGGTATCCGCACGTCTTTGCCCATGCTGCGGGACGTCAGGGTAATCTCCAACTCTCCGGCGGCTAACTTGGCGTCATCATCGAAGGTCTCATAAAAATCGCCCATCCGGAAAAGAACGATGGCATCCGGGTAGGAGCTTTTGATTTTCAGATACTGTCGGCGGATTGGTGTCAAAGCCTGTCTATCTCTTCGGTACTTGTCGTTCCCGTGGTTCAGTCGTTCCCGTGGTTCAGTCGTTCCCGTGGTTCAGTCGTTCCCGTGATTCAGTCGTTCCCGTCTCTCAGAGGATAGTTCCCATTAATAAATCACTTAAAAAATCACTAAGAATCCACCAGCAATTCTAACTCAACGGTCAAACAAAAACGCAGCCACCGGCGTGATGAACTCCGGTGGCTGCGAATCACTTTTTCTTGGCAATATAAGGCGAAACCTACATGCGTATTGGGGTAATCTTTGTGGGATTCATTGGTTATCGAGGGGTTACTCTTTCCAGAACCTTTCCTCTTTGAACATCCAACCCTGAGGCACGACGATTTCCCTGACCCCTTCGATCATGCCAGGGTGCCCACAAGCGTAGATCAGCGTGTCATCCTGAGGCAGTTCAAACCGGTTCAGATATTCTTCGGTGATGGCGTTGACCCGGCCCTTGGCCCCTTGCCAATCAGCGTTTCGCTCCTCGTTGGGTCGACTGACGGTTGGTACGAACTCCAGCAAATGGGGGTGGGTGTCGGCCAAGGCCGCCAATTCCACGTCATAGGCTAGCTCATCCTCATAGCTGGCGCCCAACAAGACGTAGAATTTGTGGTCTTGAGTCCCCTCAAGGTAGCAATTGCGCAGCATGCTAATTGACGGGGCCACACCGGTCACAGTAGACACCATAAAGTGGTGGTGAACTCGCTGGTCTAACGTGAACAATCCCTTGGCTCGAGGTCGGATAGATATCCGGTCCCCGATCTCCATTCTGAACATCCTGGGGGTTAATTCCCCCTCGGGAACCAGTTCCACGAAGATTTCCAGCCACGGCTCGTGGGGCGCGGACGCGATGGAATACGCACGCTCAATCCCATCCAGCCCCAATGTGCAATATTGGCCCGGCTTGAATTTGAATGGGCCTTCATCCGGCTGCAGCTTGATAACAATCAGATCTTCGCTCACGTCCCTGCGGTCCACCAGCGTGGCCGTAGGAAATTCTGGATTCGGCTGCGGCCTAGAACCTTCTACATTTATCAGGGTCGCATCTTCAACCATTTATCGCTCCTTCGGTGGGATTGAGGTATGGGATGAGGCCGGTGGGCCCAGGTACCTTCGCGAGGGCCAGACCGGGTTCTCAGCTTGGATACCTCACGTTAAGTTAAACAAGCCGTGTTTATTAATACCGCACAAGGAGCCTGTCGACATCAGTTGAATCAGTCTCTGGTTGAATATTAGTTTCCGTTCGGATCAGTTACCGTTTGGACGAGATTCCGTTTGGATCAGTTTCCGGTTTTTCGAATTCTCGCCGGGCGTATGTTTAGGCCCGGCAGTCGGGAGGCCGGTATCATTTCCTCGCTGGCCTCAAGACCGGAAACCAGTTGGCCGAACAAAGAAGTCGTGGATATGACACCCGGAGGGACCGAATCTACGATGTGGGCCTGGCCGGTTAATTGGTACCCAACTCCCAAAACCTCCACAGGGTCCCCTTCGGTTATTTCCAGCGACGCTGCGTCTACAGGGTTCAACTCCAACAATTCTCCCCTGACTATCTGATTACGCTTGCCCTTTACCACCGTCAACTCGCGGTCCAATTGCTGTAGCACCCTACCGGGGACAAGCCAGACAGGGAACTCTGGGTCGATGGGTCTCGCTACCGACTGGAATTGGGGTGTCTCGACCTCGGCCTTCCGGTCAGTGAACCCAGCCTCGTATAAGCTCGGCGTGCCTTTGCTGTCCCGGCTAAAACAGGGCCATTGAATCCCGGGATGTTCCCGCCCCGAGTATAAAACCTGGGTGGGTTGAGGACTCTCCAGCCTGGTGCGAAACACGACTCCGCCACCAGCATCCAATTTGGCGTAGGAAACACCGGAGTAGATGGGTGTCGATTTGGCAATTTCATCCATTACGTCGGCGGCGGACCCATGATCGAAGCCGTGGACATTCATGCGCTGGGCCAACTGGGAGATGATCCAACTGTCCGGCCGGGAACCGGGGGTATTCGAAAGTTCGGGATTGGTCGGCTGCCCGCTATTATCTTGTGGGACGAGAAGGTTTCGCTTTGTAGATTTAGGTTTTTGTAGGATCGGCGAGAACCGCTGAATGCGACGCTCCAAGTTGGTGAACGTGCCCTCTTTCTCGGCAAAGGTTGACCGAGGGAATACCACCGAAGCCCTCTGGGCAGCTTGGCCTAAAAAGCTATCTATAACCACCAAGAATTCCAAGGCCTCAAGCGCTGCGAGGCCGTCGCCCAGTTTGCCGTTCTCCAGGTTGGGGCTGTCACCGGCCACCAACATGGCCTTGACCCCGCCAGTCATTGCGTTGCGAAGCGCCTGTGCAGCGCCCACCCCGGCTGAAGTAGGAAGAGAACTGCCCCATGCCGACTCCAAGGCTTGGCGTGCTTCGTCATCGTCCACCTTAGCATAACCGGGGAGGCGGTCGGGCACACAACCTACGTCCCAGCCGCCTTGCTCGTTGGCACCCTGTCGCAAGGGAAGCAGGCCCGCTCCGGGCTTGCCCAAGTTGCCGGTGAGCAACGTCATGTTGACCAAAGCCCGAACGCAATCTCTCCGGGCTTCATCGGGAATATTGTCCAGGGCATAAACGATAGATGCCGAATCGGGCTGACCGTATAACAGGGCCGCTTGGGAGATGTCTTCCTCAGATACGTGGGTCTCGGTTGCGATCTGGGACAAGTCAAGGCTGCGTAGCCCATAGAGCAACGTGGCGGGGCTTTCGCAATTTTCTTCAATCCAACCCGTGCGCTCCAACCCTTGATCAATCATGGACCTCAAAATTCCGCCCAAAAGCAGCAATTCAGTTCCAGGCATCGGTCGAAGCCAAAGTTTGGCGTAACGGGTAAGCTCAACCTCTCGGGAATCAATAACCACCAAAGAAGCAGAACTCTTGGCGGCCCGCTTGATGGGTATCCCGACCACGTTATGCTCTTCGGTCACGTTGCAGTTGAAAACAAGGATGCAGCCGGACTTTTCCAGGTCCCAAATCGAGTTGGTGGCGGCGGCGTAGCCCAGGGACCTCTCCAAGCCCAGGACCATTTCCGGCTGGGTGTTTGAAGTCTGGTCCACATTGTTGGATTGCATCACCACCCTGGAAAATTTTTGGGCCAAGTAATGTTCTTCGTTGCTGCAATCCGGTGCGGTGAGCATGGCAAAGGTTTCGCCCCTATATTCGGCGAGCCGGGTAGCAACGTAATCTAAGGCTTCATCCCAGGTCGTTTCTTCCAGAACACCATTCCGGCGGATCAGGGGCGTCTGCAACCGTCCGGTATGGTTTACGAACTCCAGCCCAAACTTTCCCCGGAAGCAGGCCTGCCCACGATTGGATGGGGCGTTGATCTCCGGTATGGCCCGAATAAAGCCTCCCGAAGCGTTCACTTCCAGATTTAGCTGGCAACCCACCGGGCAGAGGGGGCAAATCGCCCTTCCGGTGCTGGCCGGTTTTTCCCATTTGTGCTCTGTCTCTACCAATGCGCCAACCGGGCAAACATCAATGCAAGCCCCGCAAAATTCGCATCCCGACTCGAGCAAGGACGTGCCAAAAGAGGTACCCACCAAAGCGGTGCCGCCCCGGTCGACGAAGCAGATGGCGTCGTCTCCCCGCAGCTCTTCGCAAGCGCGCACACATCTGCCACACACAATGCATAGGTTGTAGTCGCGGTCGTAAAATGGGTCGCCCAACTCCAGAGGAATGTTCCGGTACTTGTATTCCAAGGGCGATTCCAGGTTCATTCCCAGATAACGCACGGTATCTTTTAACTCGCAACGTTCGTTCTTGGGGCAGGTAACGCAGCGGTCGTTGACCGAGACATGACGCAGACAAACGTCGGCGGGACCGCAAATGTCGACCCGGTGGCAGGTCAAACAGCCTTGCGGGTGTTCGGCAACCAGCATTTCCATGACGGAACGGCGCAGCGCCTGAACATCCTCAGACTCGTTGCGAATCTTCATCCCATCGGCAACCGGCAATGCGCAAGCGGCAGGGAAGCCACGCCCGCCTTCAACGGCCACCACGCACATGCGACAGGCCGCAAATGGTTTCATGCCGGGGTGATAGCAAAGATATGGTAGGAAGATGCCGTTCTCTATGGCGGCCTCCAATACCATTTTACCGGGCTGAGTCTTAACTTCGACGCCATCAAAGCTGATTGTTATATCATCGGGCATAAAATTTGCTCCGCCAATTATTCACGGGTCTTGATTGATGATTAAGAGACAGTTCTATAGCTGGACGGTCGACTGGTATCTTCGATTATCAAATGACCAGGCTGAGGGTACGTTGCCTAGTTCAAGTTGAAAAATCCGGCTATTCTCAGGCTAATAGTGAATCGCCGGGCGACCGGCGGCTTAGCCGTGGTGAAAAACGAGGCTCCAGGCAGCGTCCAGTGGGGCACTTTCGGTCGAGAATATGGGTTTCGAACTCTTGGCCGAAGTGACGCAACGCCGAGGCCACCGGATTGAATCCCAGTTGGCCATGACCGCAGAGGGAACCGGCCTGCATGTTTTCTCCCACTTGGCGCATCAAGTCAAGGTCTTCAGGTTGGCCCTGTAACTGGCAAATACGCTCCAGAACCTCCAGCAAGTGGCTCATACCCATGCGACACGGAAAGCACTTACCGCAGGACTCATATTGGCAAAAAGCGATCAACGCCCTAGTCAGGTCCACCACACAGGTGTCTTCATCAGCAACAATGAACCCACCCGAGCCCATGATGGCGCCAGCGCTGCGAAGTATTTCGAAATCCAAAACCACGTCTATACTGTCGGCGCCCAAGACCCCGCCCAGGGGCCCGCCGGTCTGGACCAGCTTAAGCTGCTTGCCGTCGGGCACACCTCCAGCAATTTGGTAAATCACGTCTTTAAGGTTGATCCCCAGAGGCACTTCGACCATTCCGGTGTAGTTTAAGGCCCCGGTCAGGCACAAAATAGCCGTGCCCGTGCTCTGGTCGTGCCCTATGCTGGAGAACCACTCCGCACCCCGGGAAACTATCTCCGGGACATAGGCCAGGGTTTTAACGTTGTTGATGTTGGTAGGCTTGCCAAAAAGACCGCTCTGCGCTGGAAATGGCGGGCGGAAACGGGGCATCGCCCGCTTGCCCTCAATGGCTTCCATCAAGCCGCTTTCTTCACCGGCCACGTATGAGTCGCCGGTTAAAGCGACCTCAACTTCAAAATCAAATCCGGAACCCAGGATATCTTTTCCCCATAACCCCAGTTCACGGGCTTGCTCAACGGCAGCCCGGCAACGGTCCACGGGTCCGTCGTGGCCATGCCGGATGAAAATATAGCCATTACTGGCGCCTGTGGCGTATCCGGCCAAGATTAAACCTTCAAGGAGGGTGTGAGGGTCGCTTTCCAGGATTGCTTTGTCGTTGAAAGCGCCTGGATCCCCTTCTTCACAGTTGCACAGGATGTACTTTACGGGCGCACCGGAACCGGCCAGGAATTTCCACTTGGTTCCCGTAGAGAATGCTGCGCCGCCCCTGCCTCTCAGTCCGGAATCTGCCACTTGATTCAGTGTCTCTTCGGCGGTCATTTCGGTGAGGGCTTTTTCCAGAGCCCGGTAGCCACCGTTGGCCACGTATTGGTAAATGTCCATCGGGTCTATGTTTCCGGAATTTCGCAGCACAATACGCGTTTCCATGGCGCGCATTGGGTGCTGGTCTAAATTCGGTATGCCCTCGGGCGGGTTATGGCCTTCTTGCGGTCCCTCTACTTCCGTTGACGTTCCTTGGAGATCGTCGAGGGCACCGGGCAAATATCCGAGAGCAAGCTCGGCGTCGGGAACCCCGCCTGCCACGTGGTTAGCGACTATTCGTTCTACGATCTCAGGGGTGACGTTTCCGTAGAAAATTCTAGGACCGCCGGGTAGCTGTACATCCACCAATGGTTCGGCGAAGCAAAGACCGATGCAACCGACCTGACTAATGTTGGCCTGGGCGCCTTGTGATTCTAATGCGGACTCTATGGCTGCGAGAACCGAATCGCAGCCAGCAGCTTTGCCGCAGAGGGCGGTGCCAATTCGAATCCACGGCCGATCCCCGAAGGTCAAATCCTGCCAGCGGGTCTGGGCCTCAACTACGATTTCTTGAAAGCTACTTGCCAACTTGAGCCCTCAACTGTTGGGGGAATCCCATGAGCCGTCTAAGGGGAATCCGGTCTAAGCACTCGTCGACTAAATTCGAAGGAATAGGTCGGCGTTAATCAGTTCGCAAATCTATCACGCGCCGCCGGGCTTCTTCCGGGGAAAGACGCCCCATTAGGTGATGGTCGATTGATATAACCGGTGCTTGAGAGCAGGCGCCCAAACAGGTATTCAGCCGCACGGACAACTTGCCATCCGGGGTGTCTCCCTCGTCGGATAATCCACTGGCTTCCAAAACCGCATTTATAACCGGCATGGCACCAACCAAATGGCAGGTCGAGCCCCAGCAAACTTCTACGCTATGCTGGCATGGGGGTTCAAAGCGGAAGTTGGGGTAGAACGAGGCTACCGCCCAAACATCGTTGACGGTGTGGTTGGTGAATGCGGCAACCTGTGCCACGGCTTCCTTGGGTATATAGCCCAGTTCGTCTTCAACCGCCAGTAAAGAAGATAGGACGGTTACGGTGGGCTGGGTTTGACCGTGAACGGCATCGGTGATCCGCTGTATCAGCCCATCCATGTATTGGGCTCCTGAGCAGGGATAAAGTTAAGAAATATAAGGTTAAGAGGGAGCTACCAAGTTCGTGAATTTGGTAGCACACTGCGCTCATCGTAACACAAAAACAGGCGTCATATCAACCGGGAACTTCGGATATTAGTGCCGGATTAGGAGCATCGGAGAACAGGATTGCGCTCTCCGATAGCCGCATCGAACCGGAGCGGGAAGCAGGATAAGCAGTCGCTTTTATTGGTAATTAGCAACCTAGCGTAACGCAAAAATAAAGAGCGGATTTGGCCGCTCTTTATCTTTTTCATCTATCCCGAACGTCCCGGCCTAATCGCATTTCCAACCCAAACCGGGTCGCCCGTTGTAGGGTGTTTATTCCGTGGGACCGTTGTTGCTTCCCAGCAAGATACGCTCTACCTGGTCGGCGATGCTCTCTGCCCTGGCCCGGCATTCGTCGTCGGTCAGGCTGGATAGGGGATGCTCCGCAACGACGAACTCATAGTCTGGCACACCCATCATGCGTGTCATCGCTTTGGCGGTATTCAGGAATACGTGGGTGATTATGGACGCGGTGGGTATTCCCAGTCTCTCCATCTCGATGCCGTCGTGCACACTGCACGAACTGCAGGAGCCTCAATCACCCACCCCGGTTATGAGAACGTCCACCTTATCCAGCGCTTGCTGAATAACCTCCGGCTTGGTGGGTAGGGAAGCGCTATGCTTGCTCAGCATAATCACTTCTTTCAAGCCGTGTTTTTCAGTCAATATATTAGCCAATTCCTGAAGCACTTTGTCGGAGTTAGCCTTGCTGTTTTCCAGCAGACCCAGTGTCTTGCCAGCCAACGATTGAGACCGGTCGTTCAACTCGAAGTCGCCTTGGGCCAGGTCGGTGCCTTGAGGGTTTACTAACCGCATGTTTCGGACGGTCACGGTCTCAGCCATGCTTCCTCCACTTTAAGCTATATAACAACTCGCCAATAAGTTGGTACGAAGTTGGTTCTATGATACACGGCGGACGCTACTTTGCAAGCTGGCATCGGAGCTATTAGTCTCCTAAATCAATCCGTAATTTTAGTTTGCAGGCGTCGATTATCATGGCGTTAGGTAAATGCGGTATCAGGACCATTTGTTAACTTCCCTCCTAAGATTTGGGCCTAAGATTTGCGCCAAACCCTCCGTATAAATCCACCGCATAGCCTCATGGGTAGCCTCGAAGTGTACGGCAAATCAATCGCGATTATTACCGGGCTCAGGAATCGCCGTTTTTGCTAATTTTGGGAAGTATCAACCCCACTATGAACAAGGCACAGGCGCCAACCGCGAAAATAATAAAGCCGGTGACGAAACCGCCGGTCTGGTCGCGGATTGCGCCAACCACAATGGGGGACAAAAACATGCCAATGCCGGACACTGTGACGAACGTTCCCCAAACCACCGCAACCTTTTCCGGCGTCATGTCCGGTATTTCCATGGGCAAGGAAAGCAATGTCGGCGCATAGGACCACGAGCCGACGCCCAACAAGATAATGGAAACGTAAATTCCAAATGTGCTATCTATCAGGAACGAACCCCAGCCGCCCAACCCCAGCAGCAGTCCGGGCACTATGAAAAACGGCTTCTTTGCCGCAAATTTTAGCGGTAGAAATCCCCCCACCAGTACTGCGAACACGCCTACGAAAGGGAGCAGCCCGGTGATAAATCCTGCTTGGGTAAGTGACATTCCCCGGGATTCGTTGTAGAAGGTTGGCAACCAACTGGTCAGCGCCGTGTACTGCATGAAAACCAAGGCATCCGCCCCCACTAGCAGCAAAATCGTACGGTTCCGGAGAACACTGAAAATATCCGGCAGCGATATCCCTCCACCGGCAACCGGTGCGCTGGATTCGACCTTGCCTAAGATGCCCCATGCGACGGCTCCCAACATTGCAATGCCGCCAAACACACTCAACGAGCCCTGCCAGCCGACCGCATTCGCAATGGGAGCCGCCAGAGAGACCGAAAGGGCCACCCCCAAGCTCAGAGCAGCGATATCCAGGCCGTTCATTATGGTGATCTCCCTGGGTCGAAACCACTGCATCAGCAGTGGCCCGGTGGCCGGAATGATAGCGCCAAAGCCAATGCCATAGGCCACCCGTAGCATGAGCAGAGTCACGAAGTTGGGCGCCAATACCGACAGCACCGAGAGGCCGATCATGAACCAGCTTAGAAAGTACATCCGCTTTAGGCCGAAGCGGACAACAAGTATTCCACCCGGAAGGCCAAAGAACGAGTGAACCAACAGCGCCAACGCTATCAGCAGGCTCGCGGTAGCCCGGCTCACTCCAAAGTCGTCGATAATCAGAGGAAAAAGAGGCGCTACGACAAAAAAGTTGATTCCCACCGCAAAATGCGCAAATAGGATCAACCCGGCGATGACAAAGCGGTACCGAGGACGTGAGCTGAAGAGGACCCGCGCCCTGCCACTGATTGTGGGAAAACTGGCAAGGCTAACGAAGATGATCCCGGATGCCACTAAAAGCAGGCCGACAGAAATCATATGGTTAGCAATTTCAGAAGTTGGTTTTTGCTTCGAACCCGGGAATTAGCCAACTACGCTCTTCTTCCTGGCAGCCTGGACTCAACCCAACTTGAAGCTAAAAATCGTCCGGGGATAATCCCAAGTGAGCGCGAATCCGGCAGATTTGTTGCTATCAGATTATAGGGGGATTGGAACAGGGTAACAGCACCAGTCACGCAGTGCGTTCCAACGCCCGCGGTTGCTCCGAAATTGAGGGCAGAATGGGTCTTTCGGCGAATATGAATAATGTGGCGCCGCAAGCCCCGAACACCGCAAGTATCAGGAAGGCAACGGTGTAGCTGCCCTGGGAATCGAACATTTTGGCTGCAAATAAAGGAGCCACAACCATGAACGCGTACAATGGCGCCATAGAGACACCAGTAATGGTGGCAAATGCTTTCTGCCCAAAATAGTCTCCCCTGATGGCGACGGTTAACGGGTTACGTCCTCCCACACCAATGCCATAAACTGCGGCAAACACGAATGCCATGGCAGATGTGTCTACCAAGACTGCCATAGCAAAACCGCCCGCTTGCACTGCGGAGAAAAACGCAATGGCCAGGTGTGTTGGAACGCGGTCTCCAATGTATCCGCCGATCAGTTGAAAAGCGAGGCCGACGGCCATCAATGCGGCCCATGCGTTCGCAGCCATCTGGAGAGACAGACCTTGGTCCGTAAGCATGGGTACCATATGCACAGTCATGGTTGCGATTAGCATTGATGACAGGGCATGCCCGAAGGTGATAAACCAGAAAGCGCGGGTACGCAACGCTTGACGCACTGTGAAACCTTCCGCTGGCGCTACCGCATCAGCGCCAGCTTCGGTTGGGTGGGCGGTGTCATCACCGGAAATATCATGGGCGGTGTCGCCATCAGGCCGGAGCCCATACTGCTGGGGCGTGTCTCTTATCAACCGGGACAGCGGCCAGGCCGCCGCCACAAATACCATTCCAATCCAGAACGCCGTCCCTCGCCAGCCAATGTTAGCCGGGTCTACAGCCCACGCCAACATTGGAGCCGTCATCACCCCACCCAAGAAGTAGCCCGCCCCGGCAATTCCCATTGCGCTGCCCCGGCGCCGGTTGAACCACCGGTTCAATGCGGTCATCAACGGAAGCCAGGCTCCGGCCGACGAGCCGACCATTATGACCACAAAGGAAAGATAAAAGACCGTCAAGTTCGTGGCGGCGCTGAAAACAATGAATCCTAGGCCCATTAGTGGAAAACCTAGCAGGATCATACGTCGGGGCCCAAGCCGGTCAATCAGGTAGCCGATTATCGGGCCAATGAGGCTCCCTTGGAACTGGGCCAGTGAGAAAGCTCCGGTTATTTGGGTGCGGCTCCAGTCAAAATGCAGCTCCAGTGCTCTAACCCAAACTCCCGTGGCACCCCAAACAGGGCCGCTGGAAACAGTGTTAATAAGCAAGGCATAGCCAACCATCTTCCACCCGTAGAATAGGCCACGCACCCGGGTGCTGACCGGCGGATAGCTAGCAATGGTCATGAAGATGATTCCAGAGGTCAACAGCCAAAAACCGGCAGCAGTCATATTGTCTCTAAATTCACTTCGTACGGAATAGAAGCACGCTGGATAGGGGACACGCGCCCGATGTCCGGTGGTGGGCAGATCAGGCCATTAGTGGGGACCTTCCTTCTTGACGATGTTTGGGGCCAAGCCCAGCGTAACCGACGTCATTTTGCGCATTCCGCGCCATGTGTTCGTGACGCACTTAACCGAGATAGGGCTTCGAAGGTTGAAGGTGGACCGATGGGACGTCCCTGTTCGGATCAAATAAGAATTGGCTTTCCGAAGGCAATATTAGTAGCTGCTAGATCGGCAGAGCGCCAAGCTGGCGTCCACCGAGACCAAAGCAACCTGAGCTTTTTGTGACACTCAGTCCATTATGAAAGAGAACGTAATTCAACGCTGGCATTAAGCCAGCAGCACCCAGCACCGATTGGGCATGGGATAACTGTCCGGGATGCTTCGCCCTGCCCAGGCGATGCCGTTGATAATTCTGCCCTTTGAAATCTGTTTCGTGAGGTCAGCCTTATACGTTCTCCATCGTATCCGGGGAACTGCTGGCACGGTCCCATTGACTCACGCATTACCAGATTCATGGGGCCGAGCCACAATTGGACTGCCTGGATGGCTAAATAGGGATTTTAGGAAACCTGCAACAGGGGCATCTGAGCAATTTTGGTAAGCGCCGTGGGCTTTGGGTTATTCCCGATCATATTGACACCAATAAGAGCGTCAAAAAGCCCCCAGTCAGTCTCCTTCAGATTCCACTTACGATGATTATGCTCTGGGGCTACAGGCCCAGCCTATCTGGCACGGTTGGTGTAAGTATCCTTCGCTTTGTCGATAGCCCTGACACGACCGGCGACAAATAGGTCTTTGCGCTCCGTGGCCCATTGGTTGGACGCAATAGTGCTGGTGGCCGAACCTTGAAATGCTGGCATCACGTAGCGAGCCATTAACTCATAGCTGCGGTACATCGCGTCCCGAGGAGCCCAGTCGATGGTCTGTACCAGGAATCCGCCAAATCCCCCGCTGCTCTCTTGTAGAGCATTAATTGCTTCAATGCAGTCGTCGGGAGTGCCTACAATCCAAGAGCCGGATTCGGCCATGTTGTCTACAATCTGGTCCAAAGGCCCGTCAAAAACTGCCTTCCTACCGTTGGTCTCCTCCGAGTATTGGCGAAGGTATTCACCGGAGCCGATGCGCACTTGATCCCTGGCCTCCTGTCGACTCTCGGCCAAGTGGACCGGCAGAACCAAGCGCCATTCGTTTCGGTCAACCTGCTGGCCATGCTCGGCAGCCGACTCCTCGGCTACCGACCACAAAGCTTTGAGGTCTGAAGGACCGGCCGATGGGTCTCTGGGCACGGTGATGGTCAAAACGGACGCACCGTGCTTCCCAGCCAAGGCTACGCCAGCCGGGCTCTGCACCGAAGCTACAGACACCGGCATGTACGGCTGCTGGAAAGGCCGCAAGTGAATCATTGCTTCTTTGAGCTCGAACCAGTCACTCTTGTAAGTGATGGGATCGGTCTCCGTGAAGAGTCGCAGGATCACTCCCAACGACTCGTCCATCCTCTCTCGCTGCGATTCGTGGGGTATTCCCATCATGTAGGCATCACCGGGCAATGCTCCCGGCCCGACTCCCAGCATCACCCGGCCGTGGGTCATGTGGTCCAATTGGATCATCCTGTTGGCCACCATCAACGGATGATGATACGGGAGGCTGAGCACTCCGGTGCCGAGTTTGATGTACCGCGTCCGTTGCGCCGCCGCAGCGATGAATACTTCCGGCGAAGCGATGATTTCCCATCCGGCGGAATGGTGCTCTCCGATCCATGCCTCGTCAAACCCAAGGGAATCCATCCATTCGATGAGTTCCATGTCCCGGTCCAATGCCAATGTAGGATTCTCGCCCGCTTTGTGGAAAGGGCCCAGGAAACTGCCAAACTTCATTCGTGTAGGAGCAACCATCTTCGATTTCCTCCAAATCTATTTTTGTCTTTTTGTAATTACCATCTTCCACGGTATTTTATGGATATTTTATGACCGTCTGTCCGGAGCAGAGTCGGACCTCAATTGTAGCTATCCTACGCCAATCCGGGACCGTTCCAAGGCATTATAGATCAATTCCATATTTATATTGGCGGACATATTTAATCCGGAGAAGCTAAGCTGGCCACCGGGGCAGCATGTTTGTCTTGGGGTAGAGACGTCGGTTTTTTAGCGAACAAGAACAACACGCCGCTCAAGGAGCCCAAAGCGCCTAATATTAGGAATGAGGTAGTGTAGCTTCCCGTGGAATCGAACATGAACGCCGCGAATAAGGGTGCCACTAACATGAAAAAATACAGGGGGGCCATGGATATTCCGGTGATAGTAGCGAAAGCCTTTTCCCCGAAATAATCACCGCGAATGGCCGTGGTGATGGGGACCCGTCCGCCAAAGCCCGCACCGTAAACTATGGCAAACAATATGGCCATGGGCATACCTTGGATAAAGGCCGCCAAAATAAAACCTCCTGCCTGCAACCCTGCAAACCCGAAGAGCACCTTGTTCCTCGGGAACCGGTCGCTCATGTACCCGCCAATAAGTTGGAACACGGCCCCGACGGCCATCATAACTGCCCAGACGTAAGCCGCCGTCTGCAAAGACATGCCTTGGTCAGTAAGCAAGGGTACCAAGTGCACTGTCAGGGTTGCGATCAACATTGAAGACAAGGAGTGTCCAAATGTTATGAACCAGAACGCCTGCGTCCGGAGCGCTTGACGCGCCGTAAAATTCAGGCGTTCTTCGGCGACCTGGTTCTCGTTGGCCGCTCGCTCATCCCGCAGTCGGTCCTCGCGTTGGGTGGGAGATTCCCCATCTGGGAGCTGTCCATATTTAGTCGGATCATCACGGATGAGCCATGCTATAGGCCAAGCCGAGACCATAAATACTACGCCTATCCACTGGGCTGTGACGCTCCACCCATAGTTGCTAGGCGTCACGGCCCAAGCCAGTATCGGGAGCAGAACCAAACCGCCAAGGAAAGAGCCTTCTCCAGCGATTCCCATAGCCGAGCCACGCTTGGTATGGAACCACTTATTCAAGGCTGTCATCATCGGGAGCCAGGAACCGCCTGTTACTCCCATCATGATCAAGAAGTACGAGAAGTAAAACGTAGGGAGGTTCGTCGTACGGCTAAAAATTATGAAGCCTAAGCCGGCGATTGAAAATCCGATCAAAACCATGCGCCGGGTACCCAGCTTGTCGATCAAATATCCCATTATCGGCCCGACCAGGCTGCCTTGGAATTGGGCCATAGAGAATGCGCCTGCCAGCGCTGCCCTGCTCCAGCCAAAGTGCTCTTCCAAGGCTGTCACCCACACTCCGACCCCGTTCCATACGGGTCCGCCAGCCAGAGCCATTACTAGCAGGGAGAGACCAACCAACTTCCAGCCATAAAAAAGCCCACGCACCCGGGCGCTGATAGATGGAAACCCACCGATGGCGAGGAAAACCGCACCGGAACTTAGTATCAGAAGACCCAAGAATGTCATCAGGTGATGACCTCTAGAATTCTAGTTTCGCTTCGGAACCAGGAATCCAATCGATCCTCATCGTCCAGTGTTATGACGATCGGGACCACTCGAGGTTGTTTCCCCAGATCGTTAGTAGAAGTGAGCGCCGAAGCGATGTTGATAGTGGCAGCGGTTACCAGATACACAGTTTGCGTCATTCCGGTCGTCGCTGTGCCGTCACGACCAACCACCTCTGATTCGGTTTTCCGGCTGGGACGAAACATCGGCATTAAAAGCTCGACTCTGTCAGGTGTTGTATGAAATTACGCACAGACTGGCTTTGAGATTTTCCCTTCAATGTTTACATTCCGACGGTGACACTTGATATCAGGTGGTCGATATCCAAGACGCCCATCTTTTTCCGGTCCTCCGGCACCAATCCCAAATTGCTGCATAACCCAATGCCCATTCCAATTCGGACGTACCGCTTCACGAATTCGGCGTTGTCCATCTCCATAACGATCTCGTAGGCCAGTCCCTGTTCTTCAAGCGCATGCTCAAGACTTGATCGCAGAATCGTATTGGGTTCATTCAGAATCAACGGCCAACGAGCGATTTCAGCCAGAGTAACCGGCTCCTGCTTGAGCAGGTCGTGGCCCAGAGGTGTCAGCATCAACGTCCTCGATTTAAAAAGCTCCCTGAATTCCAGGGACTGATCAGGCGCAGCCTGCGACGTGGACAATGCCAGATCAACCTCCCCGGATTTGGTCATCCGGATCATCTCGGTATGGTGTTTGGCCAGCAGCCGGACATGCACCTCTGGAAATTTCGCCCGGAATTTTTGAATCACATCGGGTAAGTAATGCAGTACCAAATCGCCATAAGCGACGATGGTGAGAGGCCCACCGCTGCCTTGGGCGTCGACATGATTTCTCAGCGCGGTGAGCCCGGTGACGATGGGAGTAATCAGTTCCAGTACTGCTGAGCCGTCAGATGTAAGCATTATTGGGCGCTTAATTCGGTCAAACAGCAAAACACCCAGTTCTTCTTCCAGTTTCTTCAAATGAGTAGTAACCGTGGGCTGGCCCAGCCCCTGGATTTGTGCTGCTTTCGTAATGCTCCGGTAGCGGGCCACATGATAGAAGCTTACGAGATGTTGAGTCTGCATATGTTCTTTAGGGCTTAATGGGGGCATCAATCGAAATGGATAACATCACGTATTGCGATGTTAAGTTTAATTTACATCAATCTTAATAATATTAAGCACGTGTCTGTATTCGTGTCAATGGCCCTAAACTGGCTGAGGGCGGATGGTCTGGTCTTTGAGAGAGATAGGGTTGGGGGATATCTGGCTTTGAGTGGGGAGGCTTCACAGACGGAGCAAAATGCCGCCTCGCTGGTCACTATCCTTTGGGGCTAAACTAGAATGGGGATAGTCAGTGGTAGACGGTGGAGACGGAGTGGCGCCGATGGCCTAGGCAAGCACCTGTTGATAACAAAAATCAGCAAGGTCGCCTGCATGCTCGATTGTGATGGCACAGATATTTTGGTCACAATCTAGATCAAGCAATGTATTTTCATCCAAATCCCTGGTCTCAGAGACCTCCGCATCTCTGAATTCTATGTAGAGTGTGTCAGTTTCCTGGAAATACTTGATCTCCATGAACTGCTTCATGACTTGAATGAGTTATCGAAATATGCGTTGTGGACAGTTTCACTGTCAAGTAAAAGGACACCATGCAAGTACTTTCCATCCATTTCTTCCACCGGCCCCCATCGGCGGATTCGACCATCGGCTTGAATGACCTGCCTCACGGTAAATTCGACCACACGCTGGTCCCATTCCAATCGGATGGCCCTGCGGTCGGGATGTTGCCGCATCGACAGAAAATACTGTGTAAACTTCACTTCCCGGACCCAGTGAACGCCGTCATTTAGTGAGGAAAATTAAGCCGACGTACGACATTCGGCTTAGACGGTGGACATATCCACTTTGCGGGTGCGTATCTTAAAATGGGTGGTGTCGATAATTGCGCTGTTGCGGCCCCCGGTACCACCGCCCATGACAATGAGGATGTCTTCAGGGTCCCTGGAGCAGCGCCGGATCAACTTGTCGTCCCCTGGTTTTTCGGGGCCTTGGGCCACGCCCAAACGGATCAATTCACTCAGAGGACGAGTAGCATTTTCTATCAGGTAATCCTGGATTTTTCGACGGGTCCATCCATCGGCTTGTAGGCTCAGGGCGTGCTCGGGGCCTATTACCACAACCCACTGGGCCGGGAAACGCCAGGCCAAACAGGCTGACTTCAGAGTGTCGGCTAGTGCCGCCAGGATGCTTTCACCCGTGTGGCCATAGGCATTATTGACGGTGATGGGATTGTAGGCCACGGCGACAGTGACGCAACTGTCCTCGGGTTGGAAACCACGGCTGACATGGAGGGCGTCCCAAGGCGAGTCTTCTTCATTTTCGGCGATACAGAGCGTGTACTTGCTGGGATTGCCCAGGGTGCCGCGATCCAACACGCCAGGCCGAGCGTCAAACCCGTTGATGAAGCACAAACGCACGGCGCGGCCCAGGCTGGCATTGGCCCTAAAACCGGGGCCGAAAAGACCGTCCTTATAGTTAACGCCTATCTGATCTCTGATGGGGCCATTGACGATCATCAAAATCGCCGGAGAGCTAGTCGATGCGGACGACATATGAACTGAGTTCTTTTCTTCATCCAGGGCCTGAAGTGTCGTGACCAGCACCGGGAAGTACTCGGGCAAGCAGCCAGCCATGACGGCATTGGCCGCAGCGTTCTCTGAAGTAAGCACACGGCGGCGCATCTCCAAAGACAAAAGCTCTTCCTCGCCGGTCATCCCGGCGTATCGAAGCATTTCCTGGACCTTGTAATCAGCGGGAGGGACCACCGGCAGGCCGTCGCTCCAACCCATGCGGTAACATTCCTCAATGGCTTCGATTGCATCGCTAGCCTCGATTTGATTAGACCTTTCAA
The DNA here is from genome assembly GCA_963665155.2 of Dehalococcoidia bacterium. Classification (GTDB taxonomy): domain Bacteria; phylum Chloroflexota; class Dehalococcoidia; order Lucifugimonadales; family UBA3495; genus UBA1141. The sequence continues at coordinate 227,281 of CAXXFI010000002.1, forward strand.
AACCGGTGGTCATCTTCGCCTCCAAAATTGCTGATCCGACTCGGGTCCATCAGCGCCAATCGGAATCTTGGGTAGCTAAATTCCTTTCAAGCGCAGTTGGACGCCGGATTTCTCTTCCTGAATCCTCGCCACGGCGTCGGAGTCTTCGTGTCCCCACCCACGGAACATGGCCTCAACGTGGCGCTGGTCCACCAGGTTTGAAAGCTCCATGGGAATGCCGTATTCACGCCCCAAATCCGTCGCTAGCCTGACGTCTTTGGCGGCAAGTGCGGTAGCAAATCCGGGCTCGAAATTTCCCTGGAACAAAAAGCGGGGAAATTTCTCCCTCAGCCGTGTGCTGCCACCCGAGCTGTTGGAGATAACATCGGCCAGCACCGCAAGGTCAACCCCGGCTTTGACGCCTAGAGTCAGGGCTTCGGCCAACAAAACACCGGTGCCCATGCTCATCAGGTTGTTGCAGATTTTGCAGATCGCACCGTTGCCTATAGGACCGCAATAGACCACGTGACTCCCGATTGCGTCAAGGATTGGTTTAATGCGCTGGAACACCGCCTCGTCACCGCCAACCATGACCGCCAGTGTTGCCGCAGCGGCACCGTAGACACCGCCGCTAACGGGCGCATCCAGAACGATGACGCCTCTTCCAGCGCAAATATCATGCAGCCGCCGGACCACCGTGGGCGAGTTGGTCGAAAGGTCGACGTAGATCAACCCATTATCCGAACCCTGAGTTGACCCGTTACCGGCGCCCTCCAGTATTCCGTTTTCGCCCTGCACCACCGCTTCCACGTCCCGGGGGACGGGTAGTGAAGTGAACACCACCTCGTTTCCCAGCACCGCCGCCCTTGGACTGTCGGCCCACTCCGCCCCCATCTCCAGAAGGTTGATTGCCGCCTCTCGCCGGAGATCGTGGACGGTTAGCTGGTGCCCGGCTTTGACCAGATTGACCGCCATGGGATTGCCCATATTGCCCGTGCCGATGAACCCTATCTTCATCACTGCCGCTCCTGCCCGTTGTAGATGTTTCTCTTGCAGCCGACGGGAATCCGCCGGAGGACGAAGCCGGGGCCTCCCTGCTTTCCGCCGGAGGAGCAGACCCTTGACCAGGGTCCCACCTGCCGCCGAAGCCCCTGGGCTTCTCGTCGTACTCGTCAAAGGTTTCCTTGGCTACCTGGAAAGCCCTTACAGCGGCAGGCATACCACCGTAGAAAATCATTTGGGCTATTATTTCGGATATTTGCTCTTTGGTCACGCCAACGTGCAATGCGCCTTGAATGTGCCTTTTTATCAACTGGGGGCTGTGCCCAATGACTACTAACGCGGCAATGGTACACAAACTGCGCGTTTGCAGGTTGACCGCCGGGCGGTTATATATCTCGCCGTATATTACAGAGTCGACTAGGTTCATAACCTCGGGCGCCAACTCGGACATTGCGGGAGGCTGACCGGGGTTGTTGCTTGGGCCGTAGTAACGCCGCCGGAACTCCGCAGCGGCCTGCCTCAGGTCTTTGGGGCCTTGGTTTAGAGTCAATAGTTCTCCGAACGCCTGATTTATTCCGATACTACTAATTCCAATACTGCTATTGGATCAAGATTATAGGGTAAAGTTTTCTGGGTTTTTGGGATTATATCATCAGCCAATGGTGGAACCGAGCCCACGTTCGAACAAATAATTGGTGAGCAGCATTCCAGGCAACGCTAGGGGCACGGCAAGCCGTGCCCCTAGTCGAATATTCCGGTGGTCGAACGGTGGTCGAAATTACCGGCATTTGGATTGCAGCTAGTCCCAAATGACCGGAACTGTAGGCTACCCAAGCCGCACCCGCCAGGTATCCATCAATAGCGATTCATAGCAGCTTAAATTCAAGCCGAAGTCCAAAGCGGCTCCAAAGAACTTGCTGTACCCTAGAGGACTTGCCAGAATCGTTTTCCATCCTTGAGGACAACTTTTCCAATGTTGTCGTCAGGGTGGAAGTGGCCCGCCGCAACGACGTAACCCTCGGCTTGGGCACGGTCCAGCAAAGCGGCCCTGCTGCGTCGGCTGGCCTCTTTGTCGGTGTCGACCCCGGCGGTCCAAGTTGGCTCATAGACCTGGGCTTTGCTGTGGAGGACATCTCCTACGATCATCGCTTTTTCGCCTTGGGAGCTTATCAAGATGGCCTGGTGGCCGGGGGTGTGTCCCGGAGTGGGCAAGGTGCTCACTTCGTTGGTGATGTTGTATTCACCTTCGATCAAGTCCATCTTCCGCAACCTTTGCAAAGGCAGAACCTGGGTTTTAATGTAAGGGCGCTCTTCCAATACCTCTGGCTGGTTAAAGTAGTCCCAATCTAGCTTGGGTACCAGGTACCGGGCTCGACGGAAATTGGGCGCTGGCATCCCACCCGAATACCGTATGTTCCATCCCACATGATCGCCGTGGAGATGGGTGTGGACAACAATCGTCACCTCATCCGACGGACCTACGTTGGTATTGTTGAGCCGGTCGGCCGGGATCAATATGGGCCGCAGTTCTTCGTAAAGATTACCGGTGCGATTATCCAAATGCTCGTGGGGACCAGGGCCCATTCCTGTGTCAACCAAGATCGTCTGGCCTTGGGAACGCACGACCCAAACCCCATAGTAGAGTTGTATCTGGCCGTTCTCTAGAATGTCCTGATAGGGAGCCCAATCGTCTCCGGTAACATCGGGAAACATCCGTTCCGGTGGCCGTGGCGGCGGTATCATGTCCATGACCGCCATTATCTCGACGTTGCCAACCGTAATTTTGTCTGCCATCGGGCTCTCCTTTTGACTTGTTAAGTTATGACTTGTTGAAGCTTGACCGGGTGACGCCTGGGTCGTTCCTCGACCCGCAGGGCGATCTCCGAACTCTCCAGTCGGTCACGGGTAACATGCGTGATCATAAAGCCGGCAATTCTAAGCGAAGTTCACTTATTCAGGGTTCGGTAACGGTCCGGTCGCAAAGCAGCAAAATCCTGAAATAGGGAAATTCACGGCAAACAAAGTCTAATATTCCAAGATTGAGAAAATATCATAGCCGGACAGAATTTCACGCCCGCCGAGATCGGTCAACTCAATCACCACGCCGATACCTGACACCAGTCCTCCGCATTTCTCCACCAGCCGAGCGCTGGCGGCCAAGGTGCCTCCGGTGGCCAGCAAGTCATCTAGAATCAATGCTTTTTGGCCAGGGAGGATTCCGTCAACATGAATTTCCATCGTGTTGTTTCCGTATTCCAGTGCGTAGTCCTCTTGGTGGGTTTCGGCAGGCAACTTGCCGGGTTTGCGAACCGGAACGATGGGTTTGCCCAGTTCGTAAGCCAAAGGCGCACCGAACAAGAACCCGCGGGACTCAACAGCGACGACCACATCCAAGTCAGCGGACTTGTAACGGTCCACAAGTTGACCAATGGTATAGCGGAAAGCCTCTGGGCTTTGAATTAAAGGGGTAATGTCGCGGAAAAGGATACCCGCTTGGGGGAAATCGGGGACGTCCCGGATGTATGATTTTAGCCGCATATTTTCCAAACCAATCCCAAGATTCGCCTGAAGGCCCAATTAACTCGCCCAATTAACTCAATAGTTGCGAGAATGGCCCTTAAAGCAAGCAATTATATTTGAAGGACCACCAGGCACCGAAAAGGCCGACAAAGCCCTGCGAGTCCCGTTAAATCCAGCTCCTATTTGACGGGCAAACAGTCGCAGATTAACGGCCAACGCGCAAGCTCGGGCCGCCTGGAGTGTAGAATAAGCAAACCACGCCGTCAAGCATGAAGGCCCTCTAAAAGCAATGATGGAGCGTCCTAATCAGCACCCGATTCAACGAAGCAAATCGCAGCTAAACTAGGCTTGTTCCGATTGACTTTGGACATGGCGCTTTGTATACTTAAAAGTGCGCAATTTGGTCTTGGCGAAATGGCCCCAAATCTGGGGTCATTTGTAATGTGTCCGCTATCCAACTTTCTCGCTATACCAAGCACTAGGCCCCTGTGGCGCAAGGGAAGCGCAGTCGATTTGTAATCGACAGGTTAGCGGTTCGAATCCGCTCTGGGGCTCCACAACAACGTGTCACCGCGAGGTGTCAAAGTGAGACCCAGTTCTTCGCGGCGCAACCATAAACAATATTCCACGGGCATTTCTAAGCACGAGGGTTTCCAAAGAATCCAAGGGTGTGCGGAGTCTGCCCAACATGGAGGGGTGGGTGAGTGGTTAAAGCCACCAGACTGTAAATCTGGCGTCCGGAAGGGCTTCGCAGGTTCGAATCCTGCCCCCTCCACCATCCATTACCCATATTCTATTACCTAAATCCAGTGGTTTAACTTATAATATAATGCGTAGTCATTAATGCTGGAAAACAGGCAGCTAGCCCAGATAGCTCAGCGGTAGAGCACGTTCTTGGTAAGAACGGGGTCGGCGGTTCAATCCCGCCTCTGGGCTCCAGCATTATGGGTGCCACAGTTGGTTAGAACCCAACAGTATGAAAATAAAACAGAAGCTATATTAAAGAGGAGACCTAAATGGCCAAGCAAAAATTCGACCGGAGCAAGCCCCATGTTAACGTGGGAACCATCGGCCACGTGGATCACGGTAAGACCACGCTAACCTCTGCTATCACCAAGGTTATGGCAGCTAAGGGCATGGCCAATTACCGGGACATGGATGCGATTGATAACGCCCCGGAAGAAAAGGCCAGGGGTGTCACCATAGCCATTGCCCACGTGGAGTACGAAACCGAGACCAGGCACTACGCCCACGTAGATTGCCCCGGCCACGCAGACTACATTAAGAACATGATCACCGGAGCAGCCCAGATGGATGGGGCGATCTTGGTGGTTAGCGCTCCGGACGGCCCGATGCCTCAAACCCGGGAGCACATTCTTCTGGCCCGCCAAGTAGCCGTCCCCCGCATCATTGTTGCCTTGAACAAGGTGGACATAATGGAGGATGAAGAGCTGTTGGAGCTGGTGGAGATGGAAGTTAGGGAATTGCTAGATGCTTACGATTTCCCTGGTGACGACACTCCCATCATTAGGGTCAGCGGCCTGAAAGCCCTGGAAGACGACCCTGAAGCCATAGCAGGGGTGGAGAAACTCGTAGCAGCGCTGGATGAATACATACCGGTTCCCACCCGCATAACGGACCGACCGTTCCTGATGCCCATCGAAGACGTGTTCGGCATCAAAGGCCGTGGCACCGTGGTGACCGGTAGGGTGGAACGGGGCAGCCTGAACCAAGGCGATCCGGTGGAGATCATCCGGTTCGGCGACGTACGAGAGACGGTAGCCACCGGACTGGAGATGTTCCACAAGTTGCTGGATACCACCGAGGCGGGGGACGCCGTAGGCGTGCTGCTCCGTGGCGTGGACCGTGACGAAGTGGAAAGGGGTCAAGTGTTGGTCAAACCCGGGTCCATGCGGCCTTACACCAACGCCAAAGCGGAAGTATACGTGCTGAGCCGCGAAGAAGGCGGTCGCCACACACCGTTCTTCCCTGGTTACAAGCCCCAGTTCTACATTCGTACCAGCGACATTACCGGCGAGATTCAGTTGCCTGAAGGCGTGGAAATGGTCATGCCCGGCGACAACATTCAAATGACAATCAAACTGATAACGCCTGTGGCCATCGAAGAGGGACTGCGTTTCGCCATTAGAGAGGGCGGTCGGACCGTAGGTTCCGGCGTATTCACGGAGTTGTTGGATTAAATTATGGCTAGGAAAACCGGAGACGTAAGACAAGTTATAAATTTGCAGTGCGGCGATTGCCGAGAGCGTAACTACACCTCGGCTAAAAACCGGCGCAACGACCCACAGCGTTTGGAGCTTCGTAAATACTGCTCCCGCTGCCGAAATCACACGGTGCACCGGGAAGTGAGGTAGCGTTGGCCAGATCCTCAACCAGAAGCACCCGTATTGTCACGCCTGGGGCAGGCGCACGGGTCAGCCCGATAGGTTTCCTACAAGAAACGTTTTCGGAGTTGCGTAAATCCGTTTGGCCCAGCCGTGAAGAAACGTCTCGGCTGACCGTAGTCGTGATTGTTTTGTCGATCGTAGCTGCGTTCTTCTTGGGAGGTCTAGACCGGATATTCGCCGAGACCTTCACTAAGTACGTGCTATAAGATTGCTCCGCGCCAGTTATGGCAGAGCATTTTGTCCCATAACGTTCGGGGCGTTGGTTTCAAGCGACGGCTAATTGCGGCCTTTGTTCAAATTAATCGTTGCCCGGCTTGAGTATTGAAACTTTTCGGAATTCACGGTCGATTTTAAGCCGTTGGCAAATGTCGAGTCCTCGGCAGGTAACACAAATGACTACAAGCGATTCCCAGGTAGAAGAAATCCAAGGGCCACGGTGGTACATAGTCCATACGTACTCCGGGCAAGAAGATATTGTCGAAAAAAACCTGAATCTGCGTATTCAAAGCTTGGATATGCAAGACCGTATCGTTCAAGTACTGGTTCCCACCGAGGAAGAGGTCGTCTTCAAGGACGGCAAACGCCGTTCGGAGCGACGGAAGTTGTTCCCCGGTTACATCCTGGTCCACATGGATATGGACGACGAAAGCTGGTATGCGGTGCGGAACACCCCCGGCGTAACCGGGTTCGTCTCCAGTGAGGACGAGTCGGACAAGAGGCCCAAACCGGTGCCTCTGGAAGATAAGCAGATCGAAGACATTCTAAAGCAAGTGGACTCCGACGCAACGCGCATCAAGATCGGATTAGAGTTGGGTGAGACGGTGCGAATTACCGAGGGGCCATTCGTTGACTTTATCGGGGCAATCAATAACATTGATGAGGGCAAGGGTAAAATCCGAGTCCTTGTCTCATTCTTCGGGCGGGAAACTCCGGTGGAGTTGGACTTCCTACAAGTGGAGAGCATCTAGGAGCTAACAGTGGCAAAGAAAGTTAGAGCAATCATTAAGCTTCAGTTGGAAGCAGGCAAGGCAACACCCGCCCCACCGGTGGGTCCGGCTCTGGGTCAGCATGGCGTAAACATCATGGGTTTCGTGAAGGAATACAATTCCCGCACGGCGAACCAATCGGGCACCATAATTCCGGTGCACCTCACAGTGTTCGAAGACCGGTCCTTCACTTTCGTGACACGAACGCCGCCAGCATCCGAACTGCTGCGAAAGGCTGCCTCCGTAGAAAAGGGTTCATCCGATCTTCGACAGGGCTCCGTTGGTTCAATAAGCCGCCAAGCCTTGAGGGAAATCGCCCAGACCAAAGCAGTGGACCTGAATGCGTCGTCGACAGAAGAAGCTATGTCTATCATAGCGGGCACTGCACGGAGTATGGGGATAGATATTGCGGAGACCTAGACATCTTTCGATCTGACCTACGGTCTTCATCGCGGATGTCGTGCCAATCGTTGACGGGTTGTTGATAGCCTAAGTTCGGAAACCGGGATTAGAACCGTTTTAAACTTATAGACATCTAGAGCAAGGTAAGAGCAATGGTAAAGCACAGCAAACGTTATAGCGCGTTGACCGAACGTGTGGATTTGGATCGGGTTTATCAACCCGAAGAGGCCATTGAGTTGGTCAAGGAAGTTTCCACCGCCAAGTTCGATGAGACTGTGGAGATTCACCTGAGGACCAACGTGGACCCGCGCCACGCCGACCAGATGGTTCGCGGCGTAACGGTCCTGCCCCATGGCTTGGGTAAGCAGGTAAGAGTTTTGGTTTTCGCAGGAGCCGACGGTGCGGACATCGCCCGGCAAGCGGGTGCCGACTATGTAGGGGAAGACGACCTGATCGCCCAAATCGAAGGCGGTTGGATGGAATTCGAAGTAGGACTGGCGACGCCTCAGGTAATGCCAAAAATAGGGCGCCTAGGACGCATTTTGGGTCGTAGCGGCCTAATGCCCAATCCTAGGTCGGGTACCATGGTACAGCCCCAAGACCTGCCCCGGGCAATTCAAGAAGCCAAGGCGGGCCGGGTGGAATACCGGACCGACCGGACCGCTATAATACACAGTGCCGTAGGCAAGGTGAGTTTTAGTACCGAACAGCTCACCGAGAACCTGGGCTCACTGATCGGTTCCATTGTTCGGGACAGGCCCTCAGCGGTGAAAGGCCCGTTCTTGAGATCGGCGTACTTAACATCATCGATGGGTCCCAGTATTCCCCTTGAAATAGCCGCACTGCAAGCCATGGAAGGCCCAGAGTAGGCAGCGGGATCTGAGCGAAGAACAGACCAGACCGTCCTAACAAGTAACCCACAAACAATAGAATATAGCCAAAGACTGCGGGTCCCTGCCAAATGCAGGGTTAATGACGAAGAAGTCGCCCGTCGAGGCGAAACATGTGGTGCCCCCAAGGCACTATCATAGATCCCGCGCCTTGACTTGTGCGCGGGATTTTTGCTTATCTGATATCCTGTTCGATAAGATTAAACTCACATGCAGAGCTTTTAGTGGATACTCATAATTGTGACTTAACATCGGGAGAATACCTTTGCCTACACAGCAGAAAATTGACCGAGTAAGCGAACTTGCAGACAAATTGGAACGGTCCACCATCGCAGTTGCCGCCGATTATACGGGGATCTCAGTAAATGAGATGAACGACTTTAGAAAGCAGATGCGAGCCAATGGTGTCGAGTTCACCATCATAAAGAATACTTTGATGGATTTGGCGGCTGAGGCAGCAAATCGCCCTCAGATGAAGGAAATTGTTCAAGGGCCAACCGCCGTGGCTTTTGGCTATAAAGACCCACAGAACGTAGCCAAAGCGATATCAGATTATGTGCGCAGTGCCCGCTCCGTGCTAGCGGTGAGGGGAGCAGTTATGGGAGATGGGCCGATTTTATCGTCCCAAGAAGTAAGTCGGCTGGCCTCATTACCTCCCAAGCCACAGCTAATCGCCAACCTATTGGGTCAACTGCAAGCTCCCATGCAGCGGTTGTTGGGTGCGCTTAATGGACCATTGCAGAACTTCGGTGGAATACTTCAAGCCCGGATCCGGCAGCTTGAAGCCGTCGAGTCGGGCGAATAAATAACGCCAACCATACTATCTTTACCCTGCGAATATTGAGGAGGAACCGTGACTAAAGAAGAGATTATTGACGCAATCAAAGGCATGACCGTCCTGGAACTGGCCGACGTGGTAAAGGCTCTGGAAGATGAGTTCGGCATTACTGCGGCAGCACCCGTGGCTGTAGCAGCGGCGCCTGCGGTCGGTGGCGGCGAAGCTGCTGAGGCTGTTGAGGAGCAGACCGAGTTCGAAGTGACCATAAAGGAAATTGGTCCGAACAAGATCAATGTGATTAAAGCCGTCCGGGAAGTCACATCATTGGGCCTTCGGGAAGCCAAGGAGTTGGTGGAAGCAGCCCCAACCGCTGTCAAGGAAGCGATCGCGAGGGACGAAGCCAACGAAATCAAGGGCAAACTGGAAGAAGCCGGAGCCGTTGTCGAGGTAAAGTAAGGGTCCAGTCCGTCCGGGTTCCCAGGCCATTCCCTGAGGGTCAATCTGGGGAGGGAAAAAATTGAGCCGCCGCAAAGACATGGAGCGCTTTCTAAATAGAAAGCAGCAAAACGCGGATTACGTTGGCTTTCGAGGTGTCCAAACGGTGGCTACGCCTATCCCCGTTGCGTTGGAAAGCGCCGTTTGTTCGGTGTGCCAACGAAAGCGCAACGTGGAAGTCGACACCCTCCCCGAAGACCGGTCTACTTTTGTCTGCGTGAGCTGCCAGCAAGAAGCTCAATAGCCCGGGACGCTGGTGGCTCCCACTTTCACGCCTCGTGACTTCGTGGCCCGTTCCGCGGGTTCAAACTCTGCATGGCGTGCTTACCGGAAAGCAGGTAATTGTTCGTTTAGGAATTTGTAGGCTTGGTTGAACTGAGATTCCCGGCTAACACCAGTGGCATCAGGGCGGGACTCAACCAGCAAGTCCGGCTCCAAGCCACCCTCGCCAAGCGCTTTACCCAAAGGTGTGTACCACCGTCGTGTAGGCAAATAAATCACCGATCCATCACTCAGTTCCACGAAGGTGTAAGTTCCACCTTTTCCGAATGTTTCGTCCCCCATCACGACCGCACGTTTCGACTCTTGTAAAACCGCCGCAACGGCTTCCGCTTCCCCCGCAGTTGCGTCATTGACCAAAACCACAATGGGAATGTCCCCCAACTCTAATCTATCTATATCTTCATTTGCCGCTATATCCAGCCGGTTCCCTTGACGGTCTACCGAATACATCAAGAGGTTGCCCACCGGCAAAAACTGACCCGCCACATCGGCGGCAGCTTGCTCGGACCCCCCGGAACTGGTACGCAGATCAAAGATGAGCGCCAGCATGTCGAAGCGTTTAAGCTCCTCAAGGGCCTCGAAAACCTGATCGGCCGTATTGTCCCTGAAAATGGACACGTGGATGTGTCCGATACCTCCGGGCAGTAATTGGCGGGTAACCGAAGGAAGACTTATGGTGCCACGGAAAACATCTATTTCAAACGGGTCAGCCTCGCCGATGCGTCTTATCAGCAATGTAACCTTGGAATCGGCCGGGCCAGCGACAACTTCAACCACCTCTTCCAGATCCTTTCCGTCTATGGGCTCTCCTTCCACAGCCAAAAGCAAATCGCCGGCTTCCACTCCCGCTTTTTCCGCTGGCGTGTCGGGAAATGGGAACAACAATATTTGCCCCTCCTGCGCTACAACCCTGGCGCCGATCCCTCGGTATTCACCCTCCAAGCTCCCTTCAACCGCATCTTTGATCTCAGGATAGGCCTCAGCATTCAGAACGACCGACGACGGGTCTCCAAGACCATCGACCATTCCCCGAATGGAGGCGAATACCAAGTCCTTTAGCTCCACTTCAGGCCATCGCTGTTGGTGTACCAACAGGCCTCGCCATAGGTCCGCGAGCTCCGCTGGCACCCGTGGGGGCACTTGGCCTCTTACTCTCCCGACTTCGGTCAAGAATGGATACGACGACCCCCCGGCTAGTATCGCCATGCTCCTAAGCGCGCCTTCGGTAACAGACTCCAAATCCAGTGAATCCCGGTGGGCATATTGGGTGTCTATCTCTTCCCAAGCCTCCCACACCAAGGCGATTTCGTCCTTGGGCTCAGCAGCATCGGTGTCGGAACCGCAAGCCAGACCTAGAACCAAAAGAAGGGCTGCTAAAGAAACCAAGACATGATGAGTTCTTATAGGCAAATTAACTGACATTGCACTTCTCTAATCGACATGACCATTTCACCTAATGACATATCCATTCCTTGGTACGGCTATTCTGGAAATTTCGGTTACCGGGCGGTACAACAGTTTCAATCCTATGACCCAGAATTGTAAGCACTCACCAGTCTCATTGTAGCAGATAGCCCTGAATCCAAATGGACCGATAACCCGGATGATTAGGTTGGCCAGCCCGCCTCCGGATACCCATTTACGTCTTCCACCAACACGTAATTTCAAACCGCTTCACATCTTTCGTTTCAATTAGTCGCTGCCCAGCGAACGAACCCTCACAGGCTCGCAGAAATCAGGATAGTTCGGAAGGCTATGGCTCTCTGGGTTGACGATATGGCCTACCCCGGTGCCCACGGCATTTGCGGCGATACGCCCAAACCGGTACACTAAGGATCACGCTTTGGCGAAACAATCAATCGAGGAGAACAGGATGATACGAGTTACCGTTGCTTATCCGAACGAGGCTGGCAAAAAGTTTGATTGGGACTATTACCTCAACACCCACGGTCCGTTGATTAACCAACATCTGAGCGAACGCGGTCTCATTAAGGTCGAAGTAGACAAAGGCATTTCATCGCCCGACCCTTCAGAGGCAGCGCCGTTCGTAGCCATAGCCCACATGACGTTCAACACGGTGGAAGAAGTCCATGAAGCCTTCAAGGCTGCGGGTCGTGAGATTATGGGAGACATCCCCAATTTCACCGATATCAAACCAACCTTTCAGATAAGCGAAATTGTGGTCTAACTAGCCGCGTCGATGATCCAAGCGATTGGGCAGCCCACCTAAGGGCTGCCCAATTTCTTTTCCGCTGGCAATATCACGCCGCCGACCATTTGGAAACCGCGATTTTACCCGAACAGGAGAATTGAGTCCCATGTCGTTGGCAGAAGGCAGCTCTCCGTTAGAGGCACTAACTCAGAAGCTAATCCGGGAGCACTGGGATTTTTACCCCCACCGCTGGCTCTCGCATCGGGCTCCATGAGTATGATGGACGACTACCTGACCTGCCGCCAGGCAGTTTGCGACGCCGGGTTAGGAGCCTGCACGAAGGCCTCGACCAATTGAGGTCGCTGGAACTGGGAAGCCTTGGGAAGGAGGAGAAGCTTGGCTACCAGATGCTCGAGGGCTTTATTAATAGAGAGCTTTTTACTTTCAATGAGATGCGGCTCTTGGCAAACAATCCCATGCGCCAAACAGGCTTTCTGAACGTGGGCGGGTATATTCGGCGAGATTACGCTCCGATATCCGACCGGGTAAACTCCGCATCCGAAGCGTTGTCCCAAGTCCCAAGGTTCTTGGAAGTATTGGATACGGCGTTAGACCAGGAAGTGGGGCGACCGGTCCTGGAAATGAGCATCGAAAGCTATGAAGGCATGGCCCGCTTTTACCAGGATGACTTGCCAAAGGCTCTGGCTGGCTTTAGCGACAAGGAACTAGTATTACAACGTCAGTTAGTTTGATAGGATGACTGTGTAGCTGGAGAGGGAATAGGCGGGTGAGGTGGGGATGTGGATGCGGCAGCTTTCGAGCAGGTGTACGGGTCATTTCGGGATTTTCACGCTTACTTCGCGCCGCTGTTTGGCCGCCGGGAGACGCGGGAGCACAGCGGTCATTATCTCCAGGCCCTGCTGGTACAGTCTGGGGAGCGGCGCAACGCTGAGAACCTGTCGGAGACGGTTCCGGGGTCAGCCCGAGGGATGCAGCGGTTTCTCACCGATTCTCCCTGGGACGATGAGGTGATTATAGGACGGCTGCAGGAGTACCTGGGAACCCGGCTGGAGCATCCGGAAGGGGTGTGGGTGCTGGACGGCAGCGACTTTCCCAAGCAGGGGAGGAAGTCGGTGGGAGTGGCCCGGCAGTACTGCGGGAGGCTGGGGAAGGTGGCCAACTGCCAGGCGGGGATGTTCCTGGCCTATGTCAGCCCGTTGGGACGGGCATTGGTGGACAAGGGGCTGTATCTGCCCGAGAGTTGGACCTCGGACAAAGACCGGTGTGAGGCGGCGGGTGTGCCGGAGGATAGGCAGGGCTACCGGTCCAAGACGGAGTTGGCCTTGGAGATGGTGGGGCGGGCGCAGGAGCGGGGCCACCTGAAGGCTGGATGGGTCGCGGCGGACGACGCCTTCGGGATGTCGCCGTCCTTCCGGGAGGGCCTGGCGGCCTTGGGGATGTGGTACGTGCTGGACGTTCCGTCCGGCTTTACGGTGTGGCCGCCGGAGCCTGCCTGGACCAGTGCGGAGTATCAGGGATTCGGGCGTCCCCGCAAACCCAGGCTGCGAGACGGTCAGCGCCGGACCATGGAGCAGCGCAGCGACGAGTTGCCGGAGGAGGCCTGGCGTGAGATTACGGTGGCCGAGGGAAGCCAGGGGCCACGCAGCTACCTTTTCAGCGCCCAGAGGGTGCGACCGACCAGCAGGCGCAAGCCCGGCGAAATCCACTGGGCCGTCTACCGCCGGAACCGGGACGGCAGCGAACCCCGCTACTACCTGTCCAATGCTCCGGAGGATACCCCGTTGGAGACCCTGGCATACGTGGGAGACTCCCGTTGGCGTATAGAAACGGAGTTTGAGACGGAGAAAAGCGACGTAGGCCTGGACGAGTACGAGACCCGCACCTGGGCTGGCTGGCATCACCACGTGGCCCTGTGCCTGCTGGGCGGAGCTTTTCTGCTGAGCCTGCAACAGGCTTGGGGGGAAAAAGATGCCCCGGATCACGAGGCCGCAGGTCTACCGGGTGGTGCGGGAAATGCTGCCCCGGGAACGGTTCGGGCCAACCGAGTTGCTGCGGTGGCTTGAGGATACGCAGGACAGTAACGAACGGGCCAAACGCTCCCATGCCAAGCGCCGCGCCGCCATGCGGGCATCACCCCACATCCCTCCCTGAACTAACGTTGTAATACTAGGTAGGCGTTCAGTTTCCCATTTCGACGTGGAGCGGGAAAAAGCCGCCCACGCTGTGGACCGGTTCGTAGATTCCTTGAAGACTCGATTGGCCAAATCTGGAGAGGACTTTGCCATCGGCTCGAAGCTCTACTCTTCAATGCTGGCCGTCGGCGAAGGCTTAGACCTACCACTGTCCCAAATCACGGCTGTTGGTCAAGCCAATCTGGACGCTAATTTGGCCCAAGCCCAAGAATTGGCTTATCGGATAGCGCTAACTCAAGGGTCGAATCGGGGTAATACCCGAGTAGCCGATATCGTCGCCCAAATAGGCAGTCGGCATCCCTCGGCCGAGAGCTTGATCCCTGCCACTCGGGACATGTTGGAAAACCTGCGCCAGGCGATAATAGACCTGGACATTATTTGTGTCCCGTCGGAGGACCGATGCTTGGTGATGGAGACGCCCACCTACATGCGGTACGCCTTCGCAGCAATGGACAGTGCTGGGGCAATGGAGACCAAGGCTACCGAATCGTTTTACTACGTGACCCCGGTGGAACCTCATTGGACACCTGCCCAACAAGAAGAATGGTTGAGCAATTTCAACTACGACACCCTGCGGATTATTTCTATTCACGAGGTTTATCCCGGCCAATTCGTCCACCATTTGCACAACCGGTACGGCACCGTCCTTCCGTTGGTGAACCGAGTGGCCACGTCCTATGCGTTTACCGAAGGCTGGGCCCACTACACGGAACAGATGATGGTGGAAACGGATTTTGCCAAGGGCGAGACAGCTTTGCAGTTAACCCAGGTGCTAGAAGCCCTGGTGCGCAATTGCCGGTATATGTGCTCCATCTGGATGCACACCCAAGGCATGCCCGTCGATGAGGCTACCAGGTTTTTTATGGAAAACGCCTACATGGGGGAGCTTCCCGCGAAACGGGAAGCGCTACGGGGCACTTTCGATCCTGGCTATCTGAACTATACCCTGGGCAAGCTGATGATCCTTAAACTGGCCCAAGATTGGCGTAACGAACAACGGGATGCTTCCGGGAGTTCTGCTGGGAGGTCTTCATTGAAACGGTTCCATGACCAACTGCTGTCCTACGGCGCCCCTCCGTTGCCACTGGTCAGGGAGCAGATGTTGAACGACCCGGGCGATTCGCCGTTATAGCAGGAATGCGGTGAGTCTCTATCGAGGGGACAGTAAACGCTGCTTTGCCTTGTTTTGGCCGGGACAAGACCGGTATGCAACGGTTTTACCGACAAATCGGTCGGAAACCACCCAGGGCATGAGTTTGACCCCTGCCAGCAGTACCAATGGTATGGCTAAGTCCGAAAGGTCAGCTTGCGATAAGCCTCAGCATAGGCATACTCCTGGTCCGTGGCGGCATTGGTGGCCCATTCCCTAACGAACTGGCCAATCTCGTCCTCGGAGTTGGACCGCAACTGGCTTTTATGGGCCAGCACTGCTTTGACTTTGGAGTCGATGGAATCTCCGATGTCGATATGGGTGTCCGGTTGCTCGGCACCCCAAAAGAGTACCGTTCCCGTTTTGTGCGGCTCGAGGCCTTCTTCTTCCCACAGTTCCTGGAAGTGGAGGTGATCCCTGGCGCAAGGGAACACAGCATCAAGCGCTACCTGTCCCACAATCCGGTGGTCCCGGTGCCAGGCTAGGTTTTTCCGGTACGGTTCCGGGCACAATACCACTTCCGGCTGGACTCGGCGAATTTCCCGAACGAGCTGTTTGCGGAAATCCCTGGTGTCTTCCAACTCTCCATCCGGATGGTGAAGCAGCACCACGTCTCGAACGCCCAATATTTCTGCTGCGTCTTGTTGTTCCCGCTCCCTAATCACCGACAATTCTTGGGAAGATGCTTCCGGATCGCTGGAGCCTTTACCTCCGTCGGTGCACAAGACGTAATGAACCGAAGCGCCTTGAGCGATCCACTTGGAAACAGCCCCGGCGCACCAGAATTCGGCGTCATCTGGGTGGGGAATCATCACTAGCACCTTCTGGGGTGTCTCTTCCATTCACAGGCTCCTTACTCAACTAATACGGCAATATTCGTAGGCCCGGCGTTGACGAAAAAGGGTGATCCCAGGTCATATACGGGCATTCGATTGGGATCGAGTGAGGGGCCCGGCCACTTCCGCCACCACACTCCGTTTCCGGCATCTAGGCCAGCGCGTTGGCGCTTAATTCCCACCGCTCGCATGCAAAATGACGGGGATTGCGGCTGTGGCCTATCGTACAGGGACGCAGATACAGGGTCAATTTCGTGTTGTGAAGGATAACGGACAAAGTAGGGAACCGCGCCGTCAGAACAGGTGTATACGGTGCAATAGTTTGGGGTATTCACGCAAATCCGAGGAGGTCACGCACCCTTATGTCGAATTATGTTAAAAACGCTCTCAATTAACGAGGGCCGATGCTTGACCACCATCCGATCGGTCGTCTATGGAATTCCAACAGTAGCCAGGGCTTGAACGACGACATTCAGGGCATGTTGATAGCAAGTTTGGTCTTGTTATGTAAATCCATTGCAGGCTTTAAGGACTCCAAACCTGCAATTCCAAACAATTGTGAACCGTAGACGTTTCCCAGGAAACGGACCTGCGGTAGGTTCCAATACCCCCGGAGCGCCGTTATACAAATCGATGGGTTTCGAGGGGGTGGACGAACTCAATTGGTTTGAGCGGCATACTGCGTAAAGCAACACTAGTACTATTACCATATGAAACCGATGAATACCAGTTGCCCCCACTCTAACTCTCCCCCGTGAAGGTGGGAGGATTAGTCCCTTCCCCCATTTCGGGGGAAGGTTAGGATGGGGGTTTCGATTTACTAGTCAAATATAACTGCCTGAAGCAACACTAGTCGTCAGACGGGAAATTAGTCCGCGACACAACTCCCAGTCGCTCGAAGACCTGCCCAGAGAGAACCCCTCCGGATATCACCACCCTCATTGCTTCTTCCACGCTCATGTCGGTCAGCGTCACCTCGGCAACAGGAGCGATAATCAAAAACCCCGACGACGGTATCGGCGTGGTGGGAATGTAGATCGCCAACATCTCGACGCCGTTGTAGTCGGTCATACGGGAGGTAATCAGGCCGATGGACTTGATGCCGGTGCGTGGGAAGTCGATGAGTACAACTCCGCTATATCGATGGTCATTAGTGTTTGAGAGCATTCCCACAGCAGCCCGCGTGGTGCTGTAGATACCCTTGACCAAAGGAATGAACTCCATCACGCGGTGGCCAACTCCGATTAGTTTGCGGCCCACCACAAAGGCGGCCACGAGCCCTATCAAATAGAGCAACAATACCAACGCGACCAGACCCAGCCCCGAAACCTGCCTACCGGGAAGGAAGTCGGTAATTGGCTGCAAAATAGGGTTAAGAAGATCGAAGAAGAACTTGAGGACTAGGGCGGTAATGCCAATGGGGAGGATGACCAAGATTCCCGCACCCAGGGTACGTTCGAGGTGTACAAAGGGACGATGCAAAAAGCCTAGGCGGCTTTTGGAGCGTCGATCCGGCCTTTTATCCGATTCTCGGCCTGGATCACCTTGATCATTGTTGTTGTTATCCAACGGCACCTCCGCGGTGCGCAGGCAGGAGTCCGACGCCCCACCAGGTGTGTCTCAATATGCCTTTAAGTGCTTTAGAGGGGCCAGAATGCGACATGGCGAAAGACTATTTACATAGCCGCTTGCCATATTATCTAATATCGTATCACGGCGCTTCTTCGGTCAACGACTCGTAGAGTGTGCGGATATCCGCAGCCACTTGGTTCCAACCCATACCTTCAGCGCGCTTGCGGGCGGCCAACCCCATATTGTGTTTCAACCTATCGCTGGAAATAATCATCTCCAATGAGTTGGCAAACGCCTCCGGACAGCGCCACGACTTTAGAAACCCAGTCCGTCCGTGCTGCACGATGGTTGACAGGCCGCCGACCCTTGCCGCCACCACCGGTGTGCCACAGGCCATGGCTTCTAATGCCGCTAAACCGAAACTTTCATAGTATGACGGTACGACGCATACATCGGCGGCATTGTAGTAGAGGGGCAGGTCCTGCTGATCGACTCGGCCCACAAAGTCGAACACGTCCTCGACGTTCAACTCTTTGGCCAACTTCTTTAGACGCTCTACTTCCTGGCCGCCATTAGCATCGCCGCCCACCACCATTACCCGAACGTCGTCGCAGGTTTCCATTTGCGCAGCGGTATGCAGCAACAGATCCATGCCCTTTAGCGGTTCCAAGCGGCCCACGTATAGGAATACCTTCTCTCCGTTCAACCCAAGCCTGGCTCGGACTTGTTGCTGGTCTAAAGGACGGAACAAGGATAGGTCCACGCCGCAAGGCGCCAGAGATATCCGGTGGCTGTCGGCACCGTAGAGCCGGATCATGGCGTCTCTCTCATGAGGGCTAAAGGCGATGATAAGTTGGGATGAAGCTATCAAATCCCGCTCTGATTGGGAGCGCTCCTGCGGTTCCAACTCCCCGGCCCGAGATTGCATCTTTATCAAAGCCAAGGTGTGGAACGTCATTACGTGGGGGATTTGAAGATCGGTGGCCAAGTCCTGGCCCGCCAGACCGGAAAGCCAGTAATGGGAATGTGCCACCTGATAATCCAGGCCGTTTTCCCTTTGGAAATCTTTCACCGCAGTTTGGAACTCGGGTAGGTGAGAGTAGTAACTGTCCATGGAGGCTTCGGGTGGTCCTCCCGGAAGGTGCACGACCCGCACGTTGGGAGAAATATCTTCAATAGGACGGGCGGTGCCAGCGTGCTCGCGGGTAAAGATGTCTACGTTGACCCCAAGGCTGCCCAAGGAGCGGGCTAATTCCCGCACGTAAACGTTCATACCCCCCGACTTTCCCTGCCCGGGAGCAGCCAGGGGGCATGCGTGAAATGCAAAAAACGCTATCCTGTCGACACTCAACTGCGCGTCACCACCATCTGATACAAGTTTCTCTGCTGGCCACCCAGGTGATGCTTGTACGGTTCAGGGCCCCGCAAGAAGTCGAAATACCCCATTCCCTGTTCTATGGCATCCTTGAGGCAGAGGGCGTTGAGGATTAATCCAACGCTATAGTAGCTGAATTCCGGGTTGTACCCGCTATTGTACAACAGCCTGGAAGAGGCGTAATCGAAACACAAACTGGTGGCCACGGTTTGGCCGTCGATGTCCATAAAATAAAGTTTCAGCAGCCCCTGCTGGGCCATCCGTTCGGCCATTTGATGGAAAAACCGCTCTCTTTCAGGAGTCATGTAATCTTCTTTGTCGGAACTGCTCTGCTTCATCAATGATATGAAATCGTCAAGCCTTGCGTTGACCTCATCAGGCTCCGTAATGCCGTAGAATTTCCACTCAGTCGAAGTGTCCAAGCGCCGCATCTTTCGCCGCAATTCGTGACGGTCTTTCTTGTTCAGAACTGCGAGGTACTCATCCCAAGTTCCCGGCAACTCAATGCCAGAAGTTACGTCTTCTTTCACCACATCCACTTTGAAGCCGTGAGAGCGGGCGGCCTCGGGGAGGTAGATCAGCGTGGGCGAGGATTCGAGTAGAGAATACAATTCTAAGGAGTTGCAACTCTGTTCATCAATCGCATGCAATAAAGAATGATAAAAATCATCCTCGGACCCAGGGGTAACCATGAAGTCGTTATAGTCGAAGGTATCCTGGTTGCCCACGAATGATAAGGTGTCGCCTTGTTTGGCTAGGGATGCAATGGCGGTCACGCCTTCCGGAGAGCGAACGTAAAAGCCAGCCATACCCCGGCTTGCGCCGAAGCTTTCCCACCATACTTCCTGCCATTGTGGGGTCAAGAATAGGCTGTTAACCGGAGTAACGGAGAGCAGGCTCTCCCATTCAGTCCGGATTTCTCCAAATGAAGTTAAAGGTGTAGTGACCACGAATTATCTCCTATGCAAGAGTGCAAGTAGCCCATCCCGGTCAATTGCGCAGGCTTCGAACCGGCCACGGACGGCAATCGTAGTCACCCGGCTACCCGGTTTCTGTATTCCCCTCATGGACATGCATAGATGCTCTGCTTCAACTTCCACGGCCACACCATGAGGGTT
This sequence comes from Dehalococcoidia bacterium, assembly GCA_963665155.2. Classification (GTDB taxonomy): domain Bacteria; phylum Chloroflexota; class Dehalococcoidia; order Lucifugimonadales; family UBA3495; genus UBA1141. Next base: position 247,439 of record CAXXFI010000002.1, read on the forward strand.
TAAGGCGGAAAATATTGCGTCGGCCACTTGGCCGGTTAAACGCTCTTGAACTTGAAGCCTCCGTGAGGCGACGTCCAGGGCTCGCGCCAACTTGCTCAAACCTGCTATTTTGCCGTTAGGAATATAGGCGATATGGGCTTGGCCGAAAAACGGCAAAAGATGATGCTCGCACACCGAGTAAAAAGGGACGTTGCCCAAAACGACAGGGTCGTTGCTTTCCGATTGAAAGACCGCATCAATAGCGGCTTGCGGGTCTTGCCCCATTCCGGATAATATATCCCGGTACATCCGGCCCACGCGTTCCGGAGTCTCTCGCAAACCTTCTCTGGTAGGGTCTTCTCCGATTCCCTCTAAAATGGAGCTTATCGCTTGCTCAATCCGAACTTGCTGAATAATGAAACCTCTGTCTCGGTTAAGGCGCAATGCCTAGACCCTTTCTTAACCAATGTTCCAAAACCCTTGATACACAGGCTTTTACAACCAAACCGATTTTGTATATTCGCTTCGTTAGTAGTGGTTTAGATAAAACCTATTCGACCGGGATCAATGCCACCTCTTCGATCGCCCGCACCGTCGGGGCGACTTCAATCGTCCTTGCGGCTGAACTACTAACGGCTAGGTCAGGATCTTTCAGTCCGTTGCCCGTGCAGATACATACTACCTTTTTTCCATCCAGATTTAATCCGCCTCGGACGGCTTTCACCAGGCCCGCAAAGGAAGCAGCTGAAGCCGGTTCGCAAAATATCCCTTCTTTAGTTGCCAAAAGCCGGTAGGCATCCAGTATCTCATCATCACTTACTATGTCTATGGTCCCACCGGACTCATCCCTGGCATCCACGGCGGACTGCCAACTGGCCGGGTTACCAATGCGAATGGCCGAAGCAATCGTCTGCGGGTTCGCAATGGGTTCCCCTCGGACAATCGGGGCTGCTCCCTCTGCCTGATAACCCATCATCTTTGGCAACCGGCTGCTGCGTTCCATGAGGCGATACTCTTTGAAGCCTCTCCAGTAGGCTGTTATGTTACCAGCGTTGCCCACGGGAATGAACAAGTGATCAGGTGCGTCACCCAGATCATCAACTATCTCGAAGGCGGCGGTTTTTTGGCCTTCAAGTCTGTTGGGATTAACCGAGTTAACCAATGTCACTGCGTGCTTACTGGTAAACTCGCGCACCAAGTCCAACGCCACATCAAAATTCCCGTTGACCATTATTACCTGAGCGCCATAAGCCATGGCCTGGGCCAGTTTGCCCATGGCCACTTCTCCCTTGGGAATTAATACCAAGACCGGCAAATCGCAGTAGGCCCCGTAGGCTGCCGCCGATGCGCTGGTATTACCGGTGGAAGCGCACATAACCGCTGTGCTGCCCTCTTCCAAAGCCTTAGCGATCGCCACTACCATTCCACGGTCTTTGAACGAGCCACTGGGATTGCAACCCTCAAGCTTGAAATAGAGCTCGGGCACGCCCAGTTCCTCACCCAGCCGGTTGGACTTGACCAAGGGAGTGCCTCCCTCACCAAGGCTAATCATGGGTGTGGCGTCCGTCACCGGAAGAAGGTGCTTGTAATTCCTAAGAACTCCGATTCCCATACGATCCCAACAACCTTTTTTTATCAGCCGATTACTTGGTAATCCCTATAAACATCCAGACCCTTCCGTGTCCAGACAATAATAGACTATTCTTCGATCCGAAGCACGTTGCTAACGTCTCGCACTACGTCGAGGCCCGCCAATACTCGAAGAGAAGCTTGCACTGACGACTCCATTGATGGATGAGTGGTAATCACGATCTCAGCCGTCTGTTCAGCCTGATTGGTGTCTTTTTGCAGCACCGACGCTATGCTAATGTCACCGTCTCCCAAAACCCGCCCGATCTGAGCAAACACTCCGGGCTGGTCGGCCACATTCAACCTCAAATAGTATTTGCAGATCAGGTCGTCTATTGAGTTCCCACTCGAGGGGGAGTCGGCGCTATCGGGCACACTTTGACTATACTCGTTAACCAGCGAATCATCTATTCCAACCGTTGTTGCAGCCGTAATCGCAGATTTCCCAGGCTCTGTAGGGTGTTCATCCGATACTGAACTGCCCGTAGTCAAACCACTGAGCGCCAAGCTACGAGATACAGAGATGAGGTCACCCATTACCGCGCTGGTAGTTGGTTTACGTCCAGCGCCCATACCGTGGAACAATACCTTGCCACAAAGGTCTCCCTCAACTTCCACGGCATTGTATACCCCATCAACCTTTGCCAGCATATGGTCCAAAGGGAGGAGCGCCGGATATACTCGGGCTTTTATATCGCCGTCCTGCATGGTGGCAATCGCTAATGATTTGATGGCATAACCCAATTCTTGGGCATAGCGAAAGTCTTGGGGCTCCAAGGTGGCAATCCCTTGCCGGTAAACATCGTCGGGGCTTACGTAACGGTGGAATGCCAATGAAGCAAGTATAGAAACTTTATAAACGGCGTCTATGCCTTCGACGTCGTTTGTTGGATCAGCTTCGGCGTAGCCGTGCTCCTGGGCTTCCCGCAAGGCTTGCCCGAATTCGGCGCCGTCTCTGGCCATTCGGGTCAGTATGTAGTTGGTGGTGCCGTTGATGATGCTGCGGATAGAGTGAAAGTTGTTCGCCGCAAGATCGCCCATTAGGGATCCGACGATGGGGATACCTCCGCCAACGCTGGCCTCATAGAACAAATTAACCCTGTTTCGGTCTGCCAAGGAGATTAGGCTAGGGCCATGCTTGGCCATTACCTCTTTGTTGGCGGTAATTACATGCTTACCCGACGATAACGCATGCTTTATGTAGCCGACCGCAGGGTGGGTCCCACCCATTAGTTCGAGCACAATATGAATGTCGGCATCATCCAAAATCTCTTCGGGGTTGGTCGTAAGGGTACCAAAAGGCAGATTGGCATCTCCATGTATCCCACGATCCCGCACCAGCACCTTCTTCAATTTGATTGGGCGGCCTATCTTGCTGGCAATAGAGTTGGATTGCTCTAGCAAACTTGCGGCGACCCCACCACCGACCACCCCCAAACCCATCAATCCCACATTTATTGGATCCGTAGCTGCCAATATCTACCTCTGCGCCGGTTGGCTTCCGATTCCGCCGGACGCGTTGCGCGGCGCACTGACATCGAGCTGGTCGGCCACCCACTGATATAGATCGCTGTTGAAGGTCATCTTAGCCCAACCCTCGGAGGTTCCTTGGCGCAATTTCTCTCGTTGCCAGTCTTCCAACAACAGGTTGTCTACCCTTGCACCCATTACATTGGTCATTTCCCGAAGTTCGAGGCCGGAGATCTTATGGACTATATATATGCCGTCTTCGGTAAATAATGGACGGCTGGTTGCGCCCACATCCAAGGGTCTCTGACCCTTTTTCTGATTGCCGAAAAGCAAGTCCCCGATCTCCCGGAACGCCCCCGGCGGCACCCAACCCACGTAGCCACTCCTATCAGCGTAACCCGCGCTTACCGAGACGGTTTGAGCAATCTCTGCAAAGGATTCGTTCTCCAATCTCGCGATGACTTCCGGAGCCGTAATTTGCCCGTTAAGCTCCAGGCGAATCCACGCAACTTCGACTTGCTCAACCTGGTCCGGAATATCAGCACCTAGCTGGAAGTAGAGTACTTGCCGCTGCAAGGTTTCCTCAAGAATTCCCCGATATTCCTGTTCGGAGAGCCCGGTTCGGGCGAGGTAAATTTGGAGGTTGTTTCTATATTCCCGGTCCAGTTGGCCCGGGTCCGAAGTCTGACCAGACTGGGTCTTGGGATAGTGCTGCACTCGAACTGCCTGTTCTATAAATTCATCGTCGACATTAATATTCAGGCTTTCCGACTCTTGGCGAAGGATCTCAGCGTGGAGCAAACTCTGCAGATACTCGAAAGGGAGCGTGGTTAGGTCTGCGGAGCCGGTAATTCCTTGCACCACCCTGATCCGCTGCACCAAATCGCCCATGGAAAACGTTATCCCACGCACGCTCCCAGCTTGGGCTCGCGGTGGATCCCAAAACTTGTCTTTATAACCGGCGGCCAGAACGGCTACTATGACGAGAATTAGGAAACTGCCGACAACCCAGGGAGCACGCCGATGAAACCGTTCCCGGGAATCTTGCTTCTGGGCAGCGTCACCCCCGGGGCTTCGGTTGGAGTTTCGCCGCCACCGAGCCCAGAACGCTATTCGTGGGGCAGCATCGCTTCGGCTCCTGGGGTTAGCCATATTTGACCCTCTGGATACACGGGTGCAGCATTGCGGCGAAAATCCGAAAGCTCCCGTTGGACAAATCATTTGTCTAGACCGACATAGTCCCGGGCTTTTTTAGTACTGGGCCTAGTCCCACCAAGCCCGAGAATCAGTTGCGGGTACCGCTGCTCCCGTGGTGATAGGCCACAAATGGCACCAAAGCCAAATGCCTGGCGCGTTGAATGGCGGTTCGCAAGGTCCTCTGGTGTTTGGCGCATACGCCGGTCCGCCGCCTGGGTTCAATCTTGGCCCGGTCTGAAATATATCTACGGATCTGCTCGACGTTCTTGTAGTCGATATATTTGACGTGGTCGACACAAAAGGAACACACCCGCCTACGAGGGGCGAACCGGCCTCGAGGCCTTCCACCTCCTGGTCGCCCTCCACCGGGGGGTCGCCCTCCGCCGCCGGGGGGTCGCCCTCCGCCGCCGGGGGGTCTGCCGCCGGGTCCGCCTCCTGGCCCACGCATTGGTGGTCTAGTCATATGAATATGATCCTCCAGATTCGTCCAACGGGATTATGTTTAACGAAATCAATTCTTCTTAACCGAACTGATTATTGAACAGGAATCTCCCTCAAATCATGTTTTTATCTTAACGAGATTGGTTAAACCGGACTGGTTATACCGGACTGGTTAAAACGGAAGGTCGTCTACGTCATCGCCGCCAGGGCCGGAAGGCATGCCGCCCGAATCGTTGTCATAAGGGGATTCTCCCCCGGGCCCTGAACCCCGCGATAGAAATTGAACGTCTGTAAGACTGATTTCATTCACCCAACGGGTCTGCCCATCACGGCCTTCATAGCTTCGAAGGTGCAGCCGGCCTTCGACGTATACCTGTTGTCCTTTCGTTAGATACTGGTTGCACAATTCAGATAGCCGACCCCAAGCACTCACATTGAACCAATCGGTCTCTTCTCGTTGCTCACCACCCACGGAGAATTTACGGTTGGTAGCGATTGAGAAAGAAGTGACGCTCTGGCCAGAGTCCAAGTAGCGCATTTCCGGGTCCCTACCCAGGTTCCCGATTACAATTATTTTGTTCAAAGCGCCCCCTCTGAACCCGAATTCGTTATGCTTCGGTTTCGTCTTTCGCTTCTAGATTTTCCGTGGCCGCCACTTCAGGCGCTGGATCTTCTATAGGTTCTTCCGTCGGTTCTTCCACGGTCGCTTCCGCAGCTTCCGGCTCTGCCGCTTCCGCAGCTACAACAGCGGGTTGTTCGGCCACCGCGACTTCGGCTTCTTGAGCGGCGACGGGAGTTGTTTCTTCGGCTGGAGCAGCGGCGGATTCATCGGTCGCAACTGCTTCGGCAGCCTGAGTTTCGGCAACGGCAGGCGCATTTTCAGCCTCTAGCGCAGCGGCGGCGGCTCGGGCAGCGGCCGCAGCGGCGGCAATCTCAGCGGCGGCGGCCCGCTTTTGGGCGGGCGTCTCCGGCTCGATGCCCGGAGGAAGGGCCGCAACGACTAACGACCTTAGCACCTGATCGTCCACCCGTAGAAATGTGTGAAGTTCCTGATTAATGGACTTCTCCACGCTGAAACGGGTCAAATGATAGCTACCTTCTAGGAACTGGTAGGAACCCTTTCTAATCGGGTATGCCAACCTGCGGGTGCCCCACTGTTCTTCGTAGGTAATGTCGCCGCTGCGAGTGCTGATAAAGTCTTTAATTCGCCCCCAAGTGCTGGAAACCTGCTCTTGGTTAAGCATAGGACTGAGGACTACAACAAGTTCATAATGGCGCAAAGGAATATCCACCACCTATTCAGAAGTAATGAAAGTATAGCATTGAGGAGTTAGCGGCTCAACTAGAGGTCCAATCCCGGTACCGGGAATCTGGAGGTAAGTTCTTTAACTTCTCCGGCCACCCTTTTCTGAACCTTTTCATCTTTAATAGAGTTTAGCACTTCCACAACCATGCGGGACACTTGCTTGACCGCTTCTTCATCGAAGCCGCGACTGGTAATAGCGGGTGTTCCCAAACGTATTCCGCTGGTTACCCGCGGTGGCTTGGGATCGAAGGGAATGGCGTTTTTGTTGGCAATTATGCCTACTTTTTCCAATGCGGCATCGGCATCCCTTCCGGTAATACCAATTGGTGTCAGGTCGACCAGCATAAGATGATTGTCTGTTCCCCCGGACACGAGCCGCAGACCGGCCTCGGATATCTCTTGGGCCATAACCTGAGCATTGGCCACTACTTGCTCGGCGTATTTTGAGAAGCCTGGTGCCAGCGCTTCGCCAAAGCACACGGCCTTGGCTGCGATGGTGTGCATAAACGGCCCTCCCTGCAGGAATGGGAAGACGGCGAAATCGATACTCTTGGCCAGGTCTTCGTTGGCCAGGATGAATCCCCCTCGGGGGCCCCGCAGGCTTTTCTGAGTCGTAGAGGTGACAATCTGAGCATGGGGCAACGGGGAAGGATGCACGCCACCGGCTACTAGCCCGGATATGTGCGCCATGTCCACCATCAAAAGCGCGCCCACCTGGTCGGCGATAGCTCGGAACCTGGCAAAGTCCAAGGTCCTTGGATAGGCGCTACAGCCGGCGACTATAAGCTTCGGCTCATGCTGTTTCGCCAACCGCTCCACTTCGTCGTAGTCTATTTGTTCGGTCTCTCGGTCAACCCCATAGGGCATAAAGTCGTACAACTTGCCCGAAAAATTGACCGAAGCCCCGTGAGTAAGGTGGCCGCCATGATCCAACTGCATGCCTATTACCCGGTCTCCGGGCTCCAGCACTGCGAAATAGGCCGCCATATTGGCTTGCGCACCGCTGTGGGGTTGCACGTTGGCATGCTCAGCGTTAAATAACTGCTTGGCCCTATTTATGGCCAAGCTCTCAACAACATCCACGTTTTCGCAGCCAGCATAGTAGCGTCGGCCCGGATAACCTTCGGCGTATTTATTGCTCATGACGCCGGATTGGGCTTCCAATACAGCATTGCTTGCGTAATTTTCCGAAGCAATTAACACGACAAAGTCTCGCTGACGTCGGTCTTCTTGCTCTATAGCTTGTGCGATTTCAGGATCTTGCCCGGCCAAGGATGTCATGCCGATCTCCAACAGATTGTGTATACCCTCAGTATTGAATGCATTTGCTGCGGTCTGCTGCCCACCCAAATTGTAAACAGATATCGTGGCGTCTGCCGACAAATTGGGCCTTTGACTTGGGCCGCGAAATTGGGGACGCAACTACCCCAAACCTAATGATACTCTACGGCCAGGAGCAAAATTGACCCAATATGGGGTAGCAGAGGGATTGCTGATGCGCTGATAGTGTACGGCTGGTAGTGTACGATGGGGTCTTTGGCCTGTCAACGAGGCACCGGCTACCGATAATAGGCCACAATTTTGAATTTGGATACCCATCGGAAACGAACGCTCACCATCTTAATTCAATGGGAGTGCGTGAGTTTCGCCTGCTCTTTATAAGGAGCGTGATAGAGTTGGGTTCCGACAGGCGGGCGGTAAGCAAAATAGAGTAACTTTCGGACCAACGCAACATTCAATCTATGTTGCCAGCTATGTTGCCAGCTATATTGCCAACCACCGGGGGTCTGGCAGCCTTTGTAAACTTGGCTTCGCTAAATCCGTTACCATCGCTTAACTTAGAAGCACGTAGCCTAATCAGGTCCGGATTAAACTAGACGCATTCATCAGATGAGAGTGCGAGACATAAGCGGGGCCTCATCAACGGACACGGTCAACCGTGATATCCGCGTTGGGCTTCCCTTCCCGTACGAGTTCCTGTAAACCAGGGGTCATATCGCTGTAGTCCAGCGGCACAAAATCTTCGTTATCCGGTGCTGCCTCACCTGGGCCTCCAAAATTCGCGTTCTCCCGGATTTCGGTGGTTTTCACTCCCAAGAATTCCGACTAGTACAACGCCTCTTCGCCATCATCAAAGGAGTCCCATATGATCGCGCCTGATAGAATTAAAATCACGCACATACAAATAACGGTGAAAATGAAAACTCTGCCCATATACTCCCATATTCTTAACCAAGTCAGCGTGGGCCGACCGGAATCCTGAAATCAAGCTGCGGTCATTTGCGGATGGACGGAACACTCCTCACCAAGGGTTATGGAACCGATATTCCTTTCGCTTCCCCATCATTATTGTGGTTCTAAGGCCTTTAGTTGGCAGGGCAGACACCTGATGAATTTGGGTGAACACCCATCAATTTAAAGCTTTTCTTAGTATTCTTAGGTTCTTACTCAAACCCTATCGGCCGGTATAATGTCCGCCAGGAAGTTTGACCGTGTGGGGCCGATGTCGCCGGGGCACCTCCTTCGTTTTTGGCATTCGCATTGGGGAATTGCACCCCCTTACATCAATCGTGTAAATTATCTGAGTGGATTATCTAAGTAGACAGAAGACCACCGTAGCAAAATTTCACTGATAGAGATTTGAAGATGACGTCTGAATCTTACGGAATGAGCGCTCAGGAGCTAATTCAACGCTTAATCAATCCAGACAGGGCCAAGAAGCTGGATCCATTCATGGTATTGACTCTGAGCGATATTAACCTCCATAGCACGGTAGCCGATATTGGTTGCGGACCAGGCTTCTTCACCCTGCCATTGGGTAAATACCTGGTTAACGGCAAGCTGTTTGCTTTGGACATTGACGACGAGATGCTGGAGGCTTGCCGCGAGCGTGTGGCCGAAGCCCGCTTGGGCAATGTTGAAGTTCTGAAATGCGACGAATTTGAGTTCCCCTTGGACAGCGGCTCACTTGACGGGGTATTCATGGCGTTTGTTATTCAGCAAAGCCCGGACAAGCCCCGGCTGATGAGGGCGGTGAGGGAACTGTTGCGGCCCAATGGGTGGTGTACGGTCTTGGAATGGTATAAAAAAGAAACCGAGACCGGGCCTCCGGTGGAACGCCGTGTAGACCCGCCGGAGCTTCAGATAATAGCGGAAGAAGCAGGTTTCAGGTACGTGCGGTCACGGGATATGAACGGCGAACAATATATGGTGATCCTGCGCAATGTCTGACGCGCGACAGTGGACCGCTTCCAGACCGGCGTGCAACTGGTTGCTGAAAACAGAAGCAACAGCCTGCCGCAGATTTCAGGCGGATATTATTCGCCGCAATTTATTCGGCGGGTATCACGGGCAATACCACGTGAGAGGGTTGTTCCCCATTGTGGTAAACCGAGTTACGAGCGGGAATTTTCGCCGGTGATGTGCCTGGGTTTTCCCCCGTGTTGCCGTTGACATCGAACCGGGAGAAATTGCTGGAAGAAATATCCAAGCGCACGCGGTGGCCGCAAGAAAACAGGTTGCTGGTGGGCAGGAGTTGAACGGTCACCCGGTAAACTTGACCCGGCTCCATTAATTCCGGCTTTTCCCAGGAGTCTCGAAATTTAGCCCGAATGATACCGTCGGTTAAATTCAGGGCATAGCCTTCGGGGTAGTCCTCAGACGGTGGGTAAACGTCCAGCAACTTTGCGGTAAAATCGGTGTCCACCGCTGAAGAAGAAACCCACAGGTTGACCGTGATCGGGCCGGTAACCTCCAAATCTTCGGTTAACGGCTCGGTCTGGAACACCAGCACATCGGGCCGGGAAGCCAAGGGCAAAAATGGGTGCTCGGAGCCATAGAACTCCGGGGACTCCCGCTGGTCGAACCCTCCCGCCTGCATAATGGGCTGGCCGGACGAGATGTTCCCTCCGACCGTGGGAACGGGATTTTGGGGATCGAACAGGTAGGAACTGAAATCCCTTGCGATCCTTTGGCCAGCGGGGAAATCGCGCGAGGACAGAGGAGCTTGAGCCAACAACCCACCGTCGATTTGTAGATAGACCGGCGTGTTCTGGGCACGGGCCAAGGGCCATTCATTCTCGGAGCGCCACCCGCCTCCGTGGTCCAACCGGTGGTCGGCATTGCGCTTTCCCGAGCCCCCACCCATTACGAATATCTGTACAGGTGGTTCTTCTTCCCATTTGTTTTCTTCACCCTTGATCCAACGATTAAAGAAGCGTAACCGCAGGTGGTTGTAATCCGCGTCTAGGTTATTATCCAATGTTGATTCCCTCGTAAAAACCCCTCGTCCTCCGGGGGCAATGGGAGGATAATGTGGGGAAAGGGCGTTGGGGCAGCGCCTGGCCGAGGGAGGGGAGGATGTTCCGAATACGAGACCCGCAAGAGAGCCTCTGGCAGTCCCAGTTCCTGGTGACGCCGAAGAAGGCTAAGCGTCTGGAGAGAAGTTGGGCCGAGGTTTTCCGAAACGAGGCGCTCCCCCTGATTGACGAGGAGCGCTTTGCTCCCATGTACTGCGTGGACAACGGCCGTCCCAACCGGGCGGTGCAGACCGTCCTCGGGGTCCACCTCCTCAAAGAGATGTTCAACCTCACCGACGATGAAGCTCTGGAACAACTAGAGTTCAACCTGCTCTGGCACCACGCCCTGCGGCTGGACATCGAGGAGACCCACCTGCCCCAGAAGACCCTCCACAACTTCCGAGTTCGCCTGATGCAGCACGACGGTGGCCGGCTGGCTTTCCAGGAGACCACGGACCGGATCATCCAGGCGCTGGGCATACGCACCGGAAAGCAACGGCTGGACTCCACCCACATCATGAGCAACATCGCCACACTCACCCGGCTGGGCCTGTTCTGTGAGACGATGCGGTTGTTCCTGCGGGCCTTGCGCTGGGAGCACCCAGAGCTTCGCCCTGGGGTTCCGGAGGGCCTCCTAGTATTACAACGTCAGTTAGTTTGATAGGATGACTGTGTAGCTGGAGAGGGAATAGGCGGGTGAGGTGGGGATGTGGATGCGGCAGCTTTCGAGCAGGTGTACGGGTCATTTCGGGATTTTCACGCTTACTTCGCGCCGCTGTTTGGCCGCCGGGAGACGCGGGAGCACAGCGGTCATTATCTCCAGGCCCTGCTGGTACAGTCTGGGGAGCGGCGCAACGCTGAGAACCTGTCGGAGACGGTTCCGGGGTCAGCCCGAGGGATGCAGCGGTTTCTCACCGATTCTCCCTGGGACGATGAGGTGATTATAGGACGGCTGCAGGAGTACCTGGGAACCCGGCTGGAGCATCCGGAAGGGGTGTGGGTGCTGGACGGCAGCGACTTTCCCAAGCAGGGGAGGAAGTCGGTGGGAGTGGCCCGGCAGTACTGCGGGAGGCTGGGGAAGGTGGCCAACTGCCAGGCGGGGATGTTCCTGGCCTATGTCAGCCCGTTGGGACGGGCATTGGTGGACAAGGGGCTGTATCTGCCCGAGAGTTGGACCTCGGACAAAGACCGGTGTGAGGCGGCGGGTGTGCCGGAGGATAGGCAGGGCTACCGGTCCAAGACGGAGTTGGCCTTGGAGGGCCTGGCGGCCTTGGGGATGTGGTACGTGCTGGACGTTCCGTCCGGCTTTACGGTGTGGCCGCCGGAGCCTGCCTGGACCAGTGCGGAGTATCAGGGATTCGGGCGTCCCCGCAAACCCAGGCTGCGAGACGGTCAGCGCCGGACCATGGAGCAGCGCAGCGACGAGTTGCCGGAGGAGGCCTGGCGTGAGATTACGGTGGCCGAGGGAAGCCAGGGGCCACGCAGCTACCTTTTCAGCGCCCAGAGGGTGCGACCGACCAGCAGGCGCAAGCCCGGCGAAATCCACTGGGCCGTCTACCGCCGGAACCGGGACGGCAGCGAACCCCGCTACTACCTGTCCAATGCTCCGGAGGATACCCCGTTGGAGACCCTGGCATACGTGGGAGGCTCCCGTTGGCGTATAGAAACGGAGTTTGAGACGGAGAAAAGCGACGTAGGCCTGGACGAGTACGAGACCCGCACCTGGGCTGGCTGGCATCACCACGTGGCCCTGTGCCTGCTGGGCGGAGCTTTTCTGCTGAGCCTGCAACAGGCTTGGGGGGAAAAAGATGCCCCGGATCACGAGGCCGCAGGTCTACCGGGTGGTGCGGGAAATGCTGCCCCGGGAACGGTTCGGGCCAACCGAGTTGCTGCGGTGGCTTGAGGATACGCAGGACAGTAACGAACGGGCCAAACGCTCCCATGCCAAGCGCCGCGCCGCCATGCGGGCATCACCCCACATCCCTCCCTGAACTGACGTTGTAATACTAGAAACCCGGCTGAAAAGCCCTGCTGTGACGGGATGGCGTGGAGGATAACCAGTGGACTGTAAGTCTGAGGCTAAGAGTGACCCAGTTGGCTGCGGCCAATATGAATTGGGTAGTAACGATGGGCGACCCTGGGGCTTGCTGGTCCGGTTTATCGTGAGAGGAGCCTGGAGCCGGAGATATCATCCCCATCTTGGTAGCCACCAGGGTCAGGTTGGCCACCGTGGCCGCCATGAGTAGTTGGAATCGGGTCTTGGCTCGGCCGAAGTAGCGAGATTGGCGGACCCCCAGTTGCGCCAGCCGCGCCAGGCGATGCTCGGCCGCCTGGCGCAGCCTACGGTATTCAGCAAAGCCCTCACTCCGCTGGAAGTCCCGGGCTTGTTGCAAGAGCGCCTCTTGGGGATGCAGGGCTACGGTGCGTCCCGCCCCGTACCGCGCCGCCACGCACTGGGACCGCAGGGGGCATACGCCGCAGACCGCCGGGTCGAATTGGAAACTCCGGGCCAGGTAGGTCCGACCCAACCGGTTGGTCCGGGTGCCGAAGGTCCGCAGGGTGTGGGTAACATTACCGGCTGGGCAGGTGCAGGTTCCTGCCTCCAAGTCGATCTGGAAGTCCTCCTTGGGGAAGCAGGCCTTATTAGGGCGACCCGGCACCTTGGCTATTAGAGTCCGACCAGCATCGGCAAAGGCCTGCCGCGTCCCGCCATCCCCATAGGCCGCATCCCCGATAGTCTCCTCCACCGCTATGCCCGTGTTCTCCTCACTCTGCTCCACCAGTTCCAGGACTCCAGTGTTGTCACCGGCATTGCCGGGCAGGATGTCTACCGCGGTCACCAGTTGGGAATCGGTATCCACCACCACCGCAGCCTTATGTCCGTCGAAGCGTTTGCTGCTGCTTTTACGGCCGTGGCGCATCTCCGGGTCGTGTACCGAAGGGATGCGGTCCCGGCTTACCCCATCCTTCAGGGCTGGGCCATCCTCCTGGCGTTCCACATCCTGCAGTAACAGTTGCCCCAGCAACTCCGCCGCTTCCACTATACCCTGGCGCTGGGGGCTCTCCTCGGGGAACTGACCCTGGACCTGACGGGCCAGCTCCAACACCAGGTCGGCATCGGCTACTATCTTCTGCAGTAAGGCTTGCCGCTCTTTCTGGTTGTCCCAGTCAATCTCTGCCTCTCCCTTCACACTGGAGCCAAAGTAGAGTTCCAGACCGTGTCTCAAGGCCCATTCCTCGGGCCGCGTCCCATCCAGGTCCGAAAGCGCCCGCACTACCTGGACTATGCCGTCGGCCAGCAAGTTGTAGGTGTCCTTGACCGCCCCTCGGCCCAGAATGTAGGTGGTGTCTACCGCCACCTTCATCCGGCGTCCTTTCAGGTATCCGGTCTGCCGGGCGAATTGGAGGCTGCGCTGAAAGACGGCCCGCACCCGGTCGTGGAGGATCAGCTGGGCTCGAAACAGCTGCAGCGTGCTCTTGGCAAAGGGCCGGTCCTCCACCTCAATCCCCAACGCCACCTTCCACCGGATATCAAAATCCGCCCGCTGTTTGGCTTCGGCGTCGCTGACTTTGTCGTAGGCTTGCAACAACAGCGCAGTGGCCACCAGACGGGGCAAACGCTATCCCGGCCATTGTCTGGGCGCCGCGCGAACTCTTCGCCATAGCTGTCCCCGCAGGGAGGCCAGGAAGCCATAGAAGGAGCCCCGGGCATCACCCCACATCCCTCGTTCGACCGCTGAACTGACGTTGTCGACCGGAGGGCCTACTAGAAACCCGGCTGAAAAGCCCTGCTGTGACGGGATGGCGTGGAGGATAACCAGTGGACTGTAAGTCTGAGGCTAAGAGTGACCCAGTTGGCTGCGGCCAATATGAATTGGGTAGTAACGATGGGCGACCCTGGGGCTTGCTGGTCCGGTTTATCGTGAGAGGAGCCTGGAGCCGGAGATATCATCCCCATCTTGGTAGCCACCAGGGTCAGGTTGGCCACCGTGGCCGCCATGAGTAGTTGGAATCGGGTCTTGGCTCGGCCGAAGTAGCGAGATTGGCGGACCCCCAGTTGCGCCAGCCGCGCCAGGCGATGCTCGGCCGCCTGGCGCAGCCTACGGTATTCAGCAAAGCCCTCACTCCGCTGGAAGTCCCGGGCTTGTTGCAAGAGCGCCTCTTGGGGATGCAGGGCTACGGTGCGTCCCGCCCCGTACCGCGCCGCCACGCACTGGGACCGCAGGGGGCATACGCCGCAGACCGCCGGGTCGAATTGGAAACTCCGGGCCAGGTAGGTCCGACCCAACCGGTTGGTCCGGGTGCCGAAGGTCCGCAGGGTGTGGGTAACATTACCGGCTGGGCAGGTGCAGGTTCCTGCCTCCAAGTCGATCTGGAAGTCCTCCTTGGGGAAGCAGGCCTTATTAGGGCGACCCGGCACCTTGGCTATTAGAGTCCGACCAGCATCGGCAAAGGCCTGCCGCGTCCCGCCATCCCCATAGGCCGCATCCCCGATAGTCTCCTCCACCGCTATGCCCGTGTTCTCCTCACTCTGCTCCACCAGTTCCAGGACTCCAGTGTTGTCACCGGCATTGCCGGGCAGGATGTCTACCGCGGTCACCAGTTGGGAATCGGTATCCACCACCACCGCAGCCTTATGTCCGTCGAAGCGTTTGCTGCTGCTTTTACGGCCGTGGCGCATCTCCGGGTCGTGTACCGAAGGGATGCGGTCCCGGCTTACCCCATCCTTCAGGGCTGGGCCATCCTCCTGGCGTTCCACATCCTGCAGTAACAGTTGCCCCAGCAACTCCGCCGCTTCCACTATACCCTGGCGCTGGGGGCTCTCCTCGGGGAACTGACCCTGGACCTGACGGGCCAGCTCCAACACCAGGTCGGCATCGGCTACTATCTTCTGCAGTAAGGCTTGCCGCTCTTTCTGGTTGTCCCAGTCAATCTCTGCCTCTCCCTTCACACTGGAGCCAAAGTAGAGTTCCAGACCGTGTCTCAAGGCCCATTCCTCGGGCCGCGTCCCATCCAGGTCCGAAAGCGCCCGCACTACCTGGACTATGCCGTCGGCCAGCAAGTTGTAGGTGTCCTTGACCGCCCCTCGGCCCAGAATGTAGGTGGTGTCTACCGCCACCTTCATCCGGCGTCCTTTCAGGTATCCGGTCTGCCGGGCGAATTGGAGGCTGCGCTGAAAGACGGCCCGCACCCGGTCGTGGAGGATCAGCTGGGCTCGAAACAGCTGCAGCGTGCTCTTGGCAAAGGGCCGGTCCTCCACCTCAATCCCCAACGCCACCTTCCACCGGATATCAAAATCCGCCCGCTGTTTGGCTTCGGCGTCGCTGACTTTGTCGTAGGCTTGCAACAACAGCGCAGTGGCCACCAGACTTGGGGGCACGCTATCCCGGCCATTGTCTGGGCAATATAGCTCGGCGAACTCTTCGTCTCGAAATAGCTGTCCCCGCAGGGAGGCCAGGAAGCCATAGAAGGAGCCCCGGCCCACATAGTCCAGGTACAGGTGATCCGCTTCCAGCAGCCCTCGTTGCGCCGACCGTACTCCCAGCATCCTCAACCTCCCACACCCATTTATTAAATCTCTTGCCCAGTATATCGGGACAGCCTAGGTCAGGGTACTTTTCGGCCGGAGGGCCTCCTAGGGCGCTATTTGAAGGAAGAAGACGAGGCGACCCACTACGAGGACGCCCGCACGGGGGAGGGTCGGCGACGCCTTTCGGTCTGTGCCCGGGACCTCTACCGGCTGGTGGACCGGTTCCATGGCACGACTGCTGCCCAGCTGGAGGAGTACCGGCTGCTGGAGCGGCTGCTGCGGGAGCAGTGCCATGTGGGCAAACACCGGGACGGGCGCCCCAGGGACGATGACGACGATGCTGGGGAATGCAAGGTGTGGCCTTGAAGGACCCGAAGCAGGTGTCCGCCGACTCGCTGCAATCGCCCCACGACCCGGATGTGACCTACAGCGGCCACAAGGGGAAGGGGTACGAGGTGCAGGTGGCGGAGACCTGCCACGAGGAGAACGCCACCCAGCTCATCACCCACGTGGAGGTGACCCCCTCGAGTGGGAGCGACACCGACGTGAGCGTGCCGGTCGTTGACGGGCTCGCGGAGCGGAAGGTCCGACCGGACGAGCTCTTCGCCGACACGGCGTATGGGTCGGGCCGCAATGCCTTCGAAGCCTCGCGCCGGGGAACGGAACTGGTGAGCCCGGTGGCGGGGTCGGCGCCGGGGAACTCGCACGAAGGAGAGGGTGACGGACCACCGCCGCTCACCGCCGCGGACTTTCAGATCGACGTCACAGGGGAGCAGGCCACGGTGTGCCCCGCCGGCCACCCGTCCATCGAGGAGCACGAGTTGGAGGATGCGCCGGAGCGGGTAGAGGTCCACTTTGCCAGGACAACATGCGAGCCCTGCCCCTTGCGGTCCCGTTGCCCAGTGAAGCTGGACCGGCGTGCGGGGGCCTACGTCCTCAAGGCGGACCTGGTGAAGGTGAACATCGAGCGGCGCCGGAGGGCCGAGGCCACCGAGGAGTGGCGCAAGCGGTATGCCATAAGGGCCGGTATCGAGGGAACGAACTCCGAGCTGAAGCGCGCCCACGGGCTTGGGCGCTTGCGGGTGCGAGGGGGCCGTCGGGTGCGGCTTGCCGTCTACCTGAAGGCGTTGGCGTGCAACTTCAAGCGGATGGTCCATGCACGCCTGGTGGAGATGGAGAACACGGCTCAGCGGGCGGTCGGGACGGTACCTGCGGTCACGGCCGCATGAGGGCGCCGCTCCACAGCTTCCACCGGGTGCCCTGAGCCACGGAAGGGGTACCGCAACGGGATCACGCTTGTCCTGAGCGCGGCAGATGGTGCGGTGAGGCCAGCAGCCGGCATCCCGTGGCCTCCTCCCTTCCAGGCCCCTTCGCACGCCAGGGTTCATCTCAAACAGGCCTTTTTGCGAGGGAATCAATCTTTCACGGGTTGAGGAGACAAAGAGGCCAGCCATCGTAAAACTGTCGTTGCGGCTTCCTTCTTTTTGTTGGCGATGGAATGATTGCCACCTTCGATGATCGCACACTCCACCTCGGGACTATTGACCGCTGCCTCAGCCAAGTCTTTGGCCATGTTCAGCAGCCTGGTGTGGGATTCTAAAGAACCGCCCACCACGAACATGGGTATCCGTATGTTGGGAGCCAGGTTAATCAAATTGTAGCGTTCTTCCGGTCCATGTTTGTCCAGATAAGAGACGGCGCTGAACAGTTGTTTTATGGGGAAGTCGGCGTCGAATAATTCTCGGCCCTCGCCTTTTTCCTCAAGCTCCCTGGCCCGCCTGATGAGGTCATTGAACTCCTTAGCGTCCCCGGAGGCCTGGTAGTAGGAATAAGACAGACGCACCGGCGATATGGGTATTACGGCGGCGACCCGTTGGTCGGCTTGGGTAGCGGCGTAGTAGGCGACACGCACCGCGCCCATGCTGTGACCCATCAAGGCGATGCGGCGGTAACCGGCGTTCCAAAGATAATCAACGCCTGCCTTCAAATCACGACAGGTATCGTCGATTATCTCGTAGGCATTGCCATAATTCATGTCGTCTGAAGCGTTGGCCCAAACCGTGTCGTGGGCAGTGGTATTGAGCGCCAGACAAGCGTAACCAATCTGACGCAATTCTTCGGCCATATCCCTGGTATTCGGCTCCGCAAAATTCCCCCTTGAGCCGTGGATCAGCAAGATTGCGTCCACCGGGCCTATCGGTTTTGCGTCGAACGGGGGGGCGAAAAAGGCGCCGTCCAAGCGGATTCCATTGTCGTTGGTGGTGCTAATAAGGTCTACCAGCATACTCGCGTACCTCAATAATCTTGAGTCAAATCGCGTCTAGGTTCTGAACCAGATCAAACGGTCTCATCCCGATGGTATCTCGAAGCTGACCGTTCCGCCGGGGATTGGGCAATTGGACTACCGGACCGGCGGCCTCAATTTTAGGCGTAACATTGTGGGGACGCAACCGGAGCCGTAACTGGTGCGTGGGCGATGCTCCCGAAAATCTCTCGGGGTTTAAGGTTGCGCCCCGGCTATAAAATCTCCAAAATAGGTCGTAGATATCAGGTCGTCCAACAGGTGTTCGCATTTAGCATTGACCAAAAGCCCGACCCCGCCGGACTTGGGACAGCCATCGTTGGATGGTTGTACGGGTTCTTGATCTCGGTGGTCGGCAGATAGAATGATGGCTAACAAACAACAAATAGCTTATGGCGATGATTTAGGAGGTTCTTATTTTGGCTAACGATTACGATGTCCTGGTCGTGGGAGGCGGGCTGGCTGGACTGACTGCCGGAATGTTTGGCGCTCGATATGGACTTAAGACGGGTTTGATCGAGCAAATGATGGGCGGAGCTCAGATCATCAACATCGAGAAGATTGAGAACTTCCCCGGTTTCCCACAAGGGATTGCCGGAGCCGAGTTGGCCCCTGCCGTGCAGGAACAGGCGATGGACGCCGGGACGGAGTTCATCATGGCCGAAGCGACGGTCGTCTCCCGTGACGGAAAGTACAAAATTATCGCGACCGACGCTGGCGATTACCGGGCCAAGGCGGTAATTTTAGCTGCGGGGTCGACGTTACGAAAGATGGGCATACCCGGAGAAGAAGAAATGTACGGTCGGGGTGTGTCCCAGTGTGCCACCTGCGACGGCCCGCTCTACATGGGGCAAGTCGTGGGCGTAGTAGGGGGCGGAGACTCAGCCGCCGACGAAGCCTTGACCTTGACCCAGTATGCTGGCCGGGTGCTGCTGTTCCACAAACGACAGCAATTGACCGCCCAGAAGGTTTTGGTAGACCGGGTGAATCAAGAGCGTCGCATCGAGGTAGTATATAATTCCTCCGTCGAGGCCGTGCTTGGGGAGGACACCGTCTCTGGAGTGCGAGTCCGCAACGTGGTCACCAACATGGAAAACGTCGTGGACCTGACGGGGTTGTTCGTTTACGTTGGCCTGGAACCCAATTCCAGGCTGGTGCAGGGATTGGTGAAGCTGGATAATGCCGGTCACATTCCCGTGAACGTGTCCATGGAGACGGAAGTACCCGGCCTATACGCTGCCGGTGACATTCGTCAGAATTCCGCTTCCCAACTGGTAACCTCAGCCGGGGACGGCGCCACGGCAGCAATCGCTGCGTTCAAATACATCAACAGCCAGACCTGGTAGTCGCCCGGTCTCGGCACTCACCCGGCCCAACAGGAATCACAAAATTTGCGGAGGCTTAAATGGACTTAGTAGAAGAACAGCTACGCAATAGCAAAACCATCGCCGTTGTGGGTTTATCCGACAACCCGGAGCGGATCAGCAACCGGGTTTCAAAATATATGCAATCCCAAGGGTACCGGATTATACCGGTCAACCCCATGATCGAAGAGGCGTTGGGCGAAAAAAGCTACCCGGACCTGAAGTCGGTGCCGAATGCCATCGACATGGTGGACATCTTCCGACGCTCCGAGTTGGTGTCCCCGGTGGTTGATGAGGCCATAGAGATTGGGGTCAAGTATATCTGGATGCAGGACGGCGTCGTGGACGCAGTGGCGGCGGCAAAAGCCGAAGCTGCGGGCATTCCGGTGATCATGGATGATTGAACCCTTCGCCAGCACCGTCGCCGGTTCGGCGGCTAGATAGTCTAAGCATCAGTCACCTGACGACTGAAAAAAACGCATGAAAAGGAACCCAAATTATCAGTAAGAAACCATAGGGGCTAGAATCTTACTAGGAATACCCCATGGACGATATTGCAACCATAAATGCCGATCAAATTAGTGGTGACCGGCGTATATTTGCTGACGGTAGTGAGCGATGCGTTACAAAGCTCTTCTCCGTGGCAATAGGACGAGGGGTTTACAATCCTGGATGGCGATGGTCGGTCCATGCCGGTCAGCAAACCGGCAAAGGTTCAAAAAGGCATATTGGCTGGGTGCAGTCAGGCAGGATGATGGTTAATACGGCCAACAATAATCAGGTGGAAGTCGGCCCCGGAGATTTCTTTGAAGTTGGTCCGGGTCACGATGCCTGGGTTGTGGGCGAAGAACCTTGGGTTGCATTGGATTTCGAACCCCTTCCGTAGAAAACCGCCCACACCAGAAAACCACCCACACCAGTAATTTGTTGGCCGCTCAGACATCTATGGGGCCCATGCTCGGGGGGTTAGATGACTCCATTCCGGAATGATACCTACCATTCCCGGACTTCGGTTGACAGCCCCACAGTCAGTGCTTAATATCCTACATATCAGACTCCCATTAATAGGTCCCAACAGCGAGACAAGGCCCCGTCCGGACATCGAATTCAGCGAGACTGATAGGGGTCAGTTCCTTGCTAGTTATTAGCAAGTAGGTTTTAGCCGGTAGTTTTTAGCTCGCAGAATTCAGCCAATAGCTTCTTAAGGAGAGTGAAAGATATGGCCAGCGAAGATATCCAATTGATGGCCCACTTGATGCGCCGCGCCGGATTTAGCGCCAGCTATGAGGAGTTGGAGCAAAGGGTGGCCAAGGGCTATGAAGCGACGGTGGAGGAACTGCTAAATCCCGAGGACCAGCCAGACTTGGACATGGACTTGCTCCAAAGGTACTTCATCGAATGGAAGGAGATGAATGCGCTGGAGGTCAATCAAGCTTACCTGACCTACCGCATGATTAACACGCCCAGGCCTCTTCAGGAAAAGGTGGCGCTGTTCTGGCACGGCATTCTCTGCGCCGGGAACTCCAAGTGCGAGCACGGCGGGCAAATACAAGTGCAGTTGGATATGTTCCGCCGCTTGGGTATGGGCAGTTTCCCCAAATTGCTGCTGGAATTGTCCTTAGACCCGGCGATGGTCTTTTATCTGGACAACTGTATGAGCCACAAGGACGCAATTAACGAGAACTACGGTCGCGAGCTGCTGGAGTTGTTCTCTTTGGGTGTGGGCATGGACGGCCACGCCAACTACTCCGAAGATGACGTGAAGGCTTGCGCCAGGGCTTTTACCGGTTGGACCATTACCAACGCTATTCCTCGATATCCCTACGGGCGATACTACGCTGGGTTTATATATAACGAGGCCGATCACGACAATGGAGAAAAGACTTTCTTGGGACAGACCGGCAACTGGAACGGCGAGGACATTATCGAAATAATCGCCCGCCAACCCGCCGCCGCCAGGTTTATTTCCAGGCATTTGTACAATTTCTTCGTGGCCGACGAGACACAGATCCCTTCATGGCAGGACAGTCCGCCCAGAGACGTAGAAGCAATCAAGCTCCTCGAAGAGGAGTATTTCCGGTCCAACTACGACATTCGATCAATGCTCCGGGTTCTATTCAACTCCGATTTCTTCAAGAACGCTCGCTTCGCCAAGGTAAAAAGCCCAGCGGAAGCGGTCATCAGCACCCTGCGTTTGGTGGGAGATTTCAAGGCCCCAAAGCCCGGGTTGCATCAGATGGCAATGGAGATTCGGTACATGGGCCAAGATTTGATGAACCCGCCCACGGTGGAAGGCTGGCACACTGGCCAGGAGTGGATCGACAGCGGCACATTGGTGGAACGTATCAACTTCGCCGCCGACCAGTTGGGCAACACCAGTCTCCCCGGAGTTCAGAACATCATCAGCCGGATGGCTGCGGACAGCCGTGCCCAAACGCCGGAAGGCTTGGTGGACGGTTGCCTGGACATGTTGGGCGGCTACGAGCTTCCCGAGGATACCCGGCGCGAGCTGGTTGACCATGTAGCCAAAGGCGGGGAGCTAAAACCCGAAAGCAATGAATATCCTGGCAGGGTGGGACAGGTGCTCCAACTCATCGTAGCCACCCAGGAGTACCAGTTCGCTTAAAGAGATCTCGAGTCCACCCCTTCGACAAGCTCGGGGTGAGCGAGTGCAATGCAATAAAAACGAGTGCATTTCACGGCATTAACTGAAACTTATTAAAAGTATGGAGCGGCAAATGGGCCGATTAGATGGAAAGGTAGTATTAATCAGCGGCGGAGCCAGAGGTCAAGGCGCTGTCGAGGCCAAGATGATGGCCAGCGAAGGTGCCAGCGTAGTGTTCGGGGACATCCTGGACGAAGAGGGCAAGAAGGTTGAGGCCGAGATCGCAGAGTTGGGCCTTAACGCCACCTATGTCCACTTGGACGTGACCCAGGAGGCCGACTGGAAATCCGCCGTGGACACCGCTGTTGACCGGTACGGCAAGCTGGATATTTTGGTCAACAATGCGGGAATCCTGATCCGTAAGAGTATCGAAGAGACCACTGAAGAGGATTGGGACCGGATCATGGCGATAAACGCCAAAGGCGTATTTCTGGGCACCAAACAAGCCATACCCGCCATGCGGCAGGCCGGAGGAGGGTCCATCGTCAACATTTCCTCAACCGCTGGTCTGGTGGGCAGCCTAGACGGGTCGCCCAGCTATACCGCCACAAAAGGGGCGGTGCGGTTGTTCACCAAGGCAACGGCGATTCAATACGCCAAAGAGAACATCCGGTGCAACTCGGTGCATCCGGGACCCATCGATACGGAAATGATCAAAGACACCCTAACCGACCCGGAACGCCGGGAGCGGCGCATGCAACGGTTGCCTCTAAAGAGGATCGGGACCTCCGAGGATATTGCCTACGGTGTAATATATCTGGCCTCCGACGAGGCTTCGTTTGTCACCGGCTCGGAATTGGTCATCGACGGTGGCACGACCGCAGAGTAACAGCTATCAGCTATCAGCTATCAGCTATCAGCTATCAGCTATCAGCTATCAGCTTCGGATGTTAGAGCCAGGATTTTCCGCGAGTCAATGGTCCGGTGTAAATTACCAGGAAGCAATCTCTCACCATCTTTGGTGAGCTAGGTAAGGAGCAAGGCAATGACTTCCAGCAAAAAAGACCCGGTGTTGGTGGTGCTTCAACTCTCCGGAGGGAACGACGCCTTGAACACTGTGGTTCCCTACGGCGATCCACTGTACGCAGACAATCGACCGGCGGTGCGGGTGCCCGAAGATCAGGTTCTGCCCCTAAACGACCACATCGGGCTGCACCCGTCTATGGGTCCGCTGAAAGAACTGTATGACCAGGGAAAGATGGCCATCATCCAAGGGGTAGGCTATCCCAATCCCAACCGGTCCCACTTCCGGTCCATGGATATTTGGCATACCTGCGAACCCGACAAGGTGGGCACGGAAGGCTGGATGGGCCGGGCGATCAGAGACTTGGACCCTCAAGCCCAGAACGTGTTGACCGGAGTAAACTTTGGCCGGGGCTTGCCCAGGGCTTTGGCTGCTCCCGAAGTGCCCGTCGCATCGGTAGGCAACTTGGAAACCTATGGGGTGCTCACGGGCATAGACGATGACCAGAGAGGCGAAGCGCTGGACATCTTTGCCCGCATGTATTCGCCTTCAATTGGCCGAAGCGCCGTAACCGATTATTTGTCGCGGACGGGTACCGACGCCTTACACGGAGCGGACATCCTCAGCACGGCACCGGAGAAGTACTCTTCTTCCGTGGAATACGGCAACAACACGGTGGCCCAGTACATGAGGAACATTGCCCAAGTCCACCTGGCCGGATTGGGTACCCGGGTGCTGTACACGACCGCACCCTATAACAGCTTTGACACCCATGCTGGCGAGCTTACCGCCCACGCAAACCTGTGGAAAGGCGCTGCCAACGCCGTCAAAGATTTTTACCAAGACCTACAAGACCACGACGCTTCCGGCGACGTAGTGGTATTGCTGTTTACCGAGTTTGGACGCCGGGTACACGACAACGGCTCCGGCACCGACCACGGTTCCGGGGGCATGGCCTTCGTCTTGGGAGATGCGGTTAAGGGCGGCCTCTACGGCGAATACCCCTCATTGGAGGCGGACAAATTGGTGGAAGGAGACCTTCAATTCAACAACGACTTCCGCGGTCTTTATTCCACAATTCTTGAAAGGTGGATGGGCCTCGACGCCAAGCCCATCGTCGGCGGCAGCTTTGAACAGATGGATTTTCTTTAGCCATCAGCAATAAGCTTTCAGCCTTTAGCCATCAGCCGCGGGGTCCTCTGATTCTATTGAGTAAGGATTTTTAGTAAAGGGGTTAGAAACAATGGCGACGCAGACATTAGCTCCTTCGTTTCAATATAGCCACAGCATTGGGCGGGGTGAATTTAACGGTCCCGGATTTCGCAATCCTGTAGCCATGGCCCGGGGTAAAGACGACCTGATGTACGTGGTGAACCGGTCCTACGAATACCGGCCCGACGGCAAGCGAGTGACCATTTGCACCGTGAATGAAGAATATGTAGGTGAGTTCGCTCGCGGTGTTACTACGGCTGGCGACACCACCATTTCCGCAGCCGACGGATCGTTGATCTGGCCGACCGGCATCGCTATAGACGCGAGCCAGAACGTGTACGTGGCCGACGAGTGGCTGAACCGAATTTCAGTCTTCGACAAAGACGGTGAGTGGCTCGGCAAATGGGGCACACCGGGTAGTGGCGATGGCGAGCTTGATCGTTCTTCCGGTTTGGTTTTTGACGGGGACGACAACCTGTTGATTGTGGACAGCGTTAACAATCGGATTCAGAAGTTCACGAAAGAAGGCAAGTTCATCAGCAAGTGGGGTTCGGAGGGTAGCGGCGAGGGAGAGTTCAACCTTCCTTGGGGTATCGCTGTTGACACCGAAAACAACGTGTACGTTGCCGACTGGCGGAACGACCGAATTCAAAAGTTCACTTCCGACGGTAACTTTTTGTCGAGCTTTGGCAGCTCCGGAAACAGCGACGGCCAACTCAAGCGCCCCACCGGGGTTGCTGTAGATAGTCAGGGTTATGTCTACGTCTCCGATTGGGAAAATGACAGATTACAGGTCTTCTCTCCCGATGGAGACTCGATCGCCAATATATCTGGCGACGGCACCATTTCCAAATGGGGAAAAGACAAGCTGGACGCCAACTCCGAAATGTGGCATGAGCGGGAGATAGCCCAGGGAATCGAAAGGGAGAAGCAGTTCTGGGGGCCCATCGCCGTGGCCGTAGACGCCGAGGACCGAGTATTCGTGGTAGAGTCGCCTCGTAATCGCATTCAAGTCTACAAGAAACAGGCTCCGATGTTTTTCGGTGGAAGGCTCTAAACCCGAACAGGTGCTTTTAGGAGCACACGGACCAGTGTAGACATCGTTTAAGCAATTGGAATGGCTGTCCACTATCGGACAGCCATTCGGTAATTTTGGGACATCCTTGGCGAATCTAACCTATAGTTGATTTGTGGAATTGGCTCGTCCCGAACCTAGCGACTGTCTTGGCCGTCAAAAGATCTGAGTCCACCCAAGAGTTTCTCTTCGTAGCGGAACGAGCACCCAGAATCTACGAAAGTTCTGGGGGTTCGGCTAGTTGGTTACAGTGCGGTATAATAAAAGCCAGCAAGCTACCGGCAAGCAAAATCTGAGAACTGGCACCCGGCTCCGGCGGCTTACCGTGGACTAACGGGCCAATATGAGCGATAAAAACTTCCACCAAGACGGCGCTCCCTCCCACACGCACACAGGCCACGACTACCCCGCATTCACCCAGTCTGTGTCCAAAGATAAAGAGCAGCTTTACCAGACCGTCTTCGACCACTCCAACGACGCAATCTTTGTGATAGACCCGGCTGCAGACCGCATAGTCGACGCTAATCCCAGGGCCTGCGCCATGCTCGGTTACTCCCGCGTAGAGTTGCTTTCTCTACCCGTATCCGCCATCCACCCGAATGAAATGGCGGTCCTCCAAGCGTTTGCCCAGTCTGTATTCGACAACGGAAGAGGTTGGACCGACGAGTTAACTTGCCGCACCAAGTTGGGCGATATCCTCCCTGCCGAGATGTCCGCCTCGTCCATTCAGATTGCCACCCAAAATTCGCTCGGGCAAATTGTCGAAGGCCATCACATAATCGCCATGGTTCGAGACATCACCGAGCGCCGCCAAGCCGAGGCAGCAGAAAGGGAACTGGCCTTGGTAGAGGAACGCAACCGCCTAGCCCGGGAGATCCACGACTCTTTGGCCCAAAGCCTTACGGCCATCATCTGGCTGCTAAATGCTTCCGAATTAACGGTGAAAGCCGGCGGCGACGCTGCTCTGGAAAGTCTCAACAAGGTGCGAGACTTAGCGAGGGAGTCACTTCAAGAAGCACGCCGTTCCGTCTGGGACTTGCGCAGTGGGCCTCTCAAGGGGCTTTCATTGGTAGAAGCATTGGAGCAGGAGACGACCAAAACCACTGGCTTGAATCTCCGTGCCGCATTTAACGTCACGGGCAAAGAGAGGGTGATGCCCGGCGGGGTAGAAGCAGCAGTATTGAGAATTTGCCAAGAGGGGCTGGCCAATGTGCTGAAGCACGCCAACGCCAGCCGGGTGATCGTAACTGTGGCCTACGAAAAAACTGGCATCGAACTGACGGTCAGCGACAACGGCATCGGATTCGATACTGAAATACCCCTTCAGTGGGACAAGGACAAAGGCGGGTTCGGCCTCATAAGCATGCGGGAACGAGCCCAGCTTTTGGGCGGAGGATTGACCGTCAAGAGTTCGCTGGGGAAAGGGACTAATGTGGTTGCTGCGATTCCGGCGCCCCCGGAGAAGGGGATCATCCATGAGGTTAATCATGAGTGAAGATAAAAAGGATGCCGCCAAATCGATGCCGATAAGGGTCCTAATCGTTGACGACCATCCAATCGTCCGACAGGGACTAGCCACGGTTTTGGACCAAGAGGAAGACCTTTCAGTGGTTGGCCAAGCTGCCGATGGCGTCGAGGCTGTGGTCAAGGCGCGAGGCCTACTACCTGATATTATCCTGATGGACCTTCAAATGCCCGAAATGGACGGCGTGGAGGCCATTACCCAGATACTTGCTGAAGGATCGGATAGCAAAATAATTATTCTCACAACCTACGCCACTGACGAGTACATCTTTAGCGGCATAGAGGCCGGAGCCCGGGGCTATTTGCTGAAGGACTCTCCTCCCGACGATGTGGTCAAGGCCATCCGAACGGTCCACCAAGGCGAATCCATGATTCAGCCCAAAATAGCCAGCAGGCTCTTGGACCGGTTGGGTCAACTCAGTCACACCCATTCGCCGGATACTCTCCTTTCCGACCGCGAGATTGAGGTTTTACAGGTTATGTCAACGGGTGCGGCCAATAAGGAGATTGCCAACCAACTCCTGATCGGCCAAAGCACGGTTAAGACCCATATAGTGCGTATTTTCAGCAAACTAGGCGTAAATGGCCGCACCGACGCCGTGTCTGAGGGATTGAAGAAGGGAATTATCGAGCTCTAAAGCTCCTGTCAATGTCCTCCGTGTAGTCCAAGAGGTTGACGCTACTGTCAACCTCTTTTCTTTTTTTGTTCGGTGCAGTGGAGGATGTGGATCGTATGGTCCCGATATAGGATGAGATCAACAGGTCACAGGTCACAGGTTTTCAGGCATCCGGCAAAAGATCGACCCAGAGGTAACATGATCCGAGTGCTCATTGCGGAAGATTCGCCCCATATCCGGGATAGTCTATCGGGGCTTGTCGCAGGGGAACCCGACATGGATTTGGTCGGGGCTGCGGGGGACGGTCTGGAAGCAATAGAGAAGGCAGGCCGATTGCGTCCTCACGTCGTGATCATGGACGCTCAGATGCCCCGCTTGGACGGGGTAGAGGCAACCAGGCGAATAAAAGAAAGTCTGCCCGACGTGAGAATCTTGTTCTTCAGCGTTTTTACGGAATACGTGGAAGCGAGCATTGCCGCCGGGTCCGATGGTTACGTTACCAAGGACTGTAGCCCGGCAGACCTATTCTGCGAGATCCGCCGCATCGCCGCCAATGCGGGTCACAACGGATAGCAGTCGATATGGCGTTGATAATACCCACTCAAAAACCTTACGATCAACCCGAGGCGACCAGTCGCGATGGTCGAAACCATAAACTGTTCGCACCGGGAAAATAACCACTTGGAATCTCAGGAGATTGGATTGATGACCAGGTCCATTTCAGCGGTTTCTATCCCCAACATGACTCAGAAAGCATATACTTCAACCATGTCACATGATTCGGAACAGGCCTTTTCCCAGGTTGTGGAAGAATACGCAGACTTCGCCTACAACGTGGCGTACCGGATGTTGCGGAACGCTGAGGACGCCGAGGACGCAGTCCAAGAGGCGTTCATTTCCGCCTACCGCTCCTTCGGGAGATTCAAAGGCGAGTCTAAGATCTCTACCTGGCTCTACCGCATCGTAGTCAACGCTTGCTTGATGAAGATCCGCAAGGAAAAATCCAGGTCCAAGTATCTGGTCGAGACCGGCTACAACGAAGAGATCATCAGCGATTGGGGCAACGACCCCGAGGAGGCTGCGGTCAGCGGCGAACTACGTGAAGTGGTAGAGATGGGGCTGGATGTCCTCTCTCCCGGGTTGAGGGCCGCAATAGTCCTGCGGGACGTCCAAGGACTGTCCACCGACGAAGGAGCGGAAGCCTTGGGGTTGTCGGTATCAGCCTTCAAATCACGGCTGCACCGGGGCCGCCTGCTTTTGCGCCAGCATATAGACGGTTACCTGGTGAAATCGCGCGCGTAATTGGGCGTTAGCACGCAGCCTGGTACCTAGTATTACAACGACGCTTTCTCAAATTGGTCAGTTTTGGGGCAGAAATCGCTTCGCGGAACGCAAGACCACAAAGCTGTCAGCCCACGCGCCTAACAGCCATGAAGAGGTGCTCAAGGCCCCTTTTTTGTGATCCGTCGTTGTAATACTAGAAACCCGGCTGAAAAGCCCTGCTGTGACGGGATGGCGTGGAGGATAACCAGTGGACTGTAAGTCTGAGGCTAAGAGTGACCCAGTTGGCTGCGGCCAATATGAATTGGGTAGTAACGATGGGCGACCCTGGGGCTTGCTGGTCCGGTTTATCGTGAGAGGAGCCTGGAGCCGGAGATATCATCCCCATCTTGGTAGCCACCAGGGTCAGGTTGGCCACCGTGGCCGCCATGAGTAGTTGGAATCGGGTCTTGGCTCGGCCGAAGTAGCGAGATTGGCGGACCCCCAGTTGCGCCAGCCGCGCCAGGCGATGCTCGGCCGCCTGGCGCAGCCTACGGTATTCAGCAAAGCCCTCACTCCGCTGGAAGTCCCGGGCTTGTTGCAAGAGCGCCTCTTGGGGATGCAGGGCTACGGTGCGTCCCGCCCCGTACCGCGCCGCCACGCACTGGGACCGCAGGGGGCATACGCCGCAGACCGCCGGGTCGAATTGGAAACTCCGGGCCAGGTAGGTCCGACCCAACCGGTTGGTCCGGGTGCCGAAGGTCCGCAGGGTGTGGGTAACATTACCGGCTGGGCAGGTGCAGGTTCCTGCCTCCAAGTCGATCTGGAAGTCCTCCTTGGGGAAGCAGGCCTTATTAGGGCGACCCGGCACCTTGGCTATTAGAGTCCGACCAGCATCGGCAAAGGCCTGCCGCGTCCCGCCATCCCCATAGGCCGCATCCCCGATAGTCTCCTCCACCGCTATGCCCGTGTTCTCCTCACTCTGCTCCACCAGTTCCAGGACTCCAGTGTTGTCACCGGCATTGCCGGGCAGGATGTCTACCGCGGTCACCAGTTGGGAATCGGTATCCACCACCACCGCAGCCTTATGTCCGTCGAAGCGTTTGCTGCTGCTTTTACGGCCGTGGCGCATCTCCGGGTCGTGTACCGAAGGGATGCGGTCCCGGCTTACCCCATCCTTCAGGGCTGGGCCATCCTCCTGGCGTTCCACATCCTGCAGTAACAGTTGCCCCAGCAACTCCGCCGCTTCCACTATACCCTGGCGCTGGGGGCTCTCCTCGGGGAACTGACCCTGGACCTGACGGGCCAGCTCCAACACCAGGTCGGCATCGGCTACTATCTTCTGCAGTAAGGCTTGCCGCTCTTTCTGGTTGTCCCAGTCAATCTCTGCCTCTCCCTTCACACTGGAGCCAAAGTAGAGTTCCAGACCGTGTCTCAAGGCCCATTCCTCGGGCCGCGTCCCATCCAGGTCCGAAAGCGCCCGCACTACCTGGACTATGCCGTCGGCCAGCAAGTTGTAGGTGTCCTTGACCGCCCCTCGGCCCAGAATGTAGGTGGTGTCTACCGCCACCTTCATCCGGCGTCCTTTCAGGTATCCGGTCTGCCGGGCGAATTGGAGGCTGCGCTGAAAGACGGCCCGCACCCGGTCGTGGAGGATCAGCTGGGCTCGAAACAGCTGCAGCGTGCTCTTGGCAAAGGGCCGGTCCTCCACCTCAATCCCCAACGCCACCTTCCACCGGATATCAAAATCCGCCCGCTGTTTGGCTTCGGCGTCGCTGACTTTGTCGTAGGCTTGCAACAACAGCGCAGTGGCCACCAGACTTGGGGGCACGCTATCCCGGCCATTGTCTGGGCAATATAGCTCGGCGAACTCTTCGTCTCGAAATAGCTGTCCCCGCAGGGAGGCCAGGAAGCCATAGAAGGAGCCCCGGCCCACATAGTCCAGGTACAGGTGATCCGCTTCCAGCAGCCCTCGTTGCGCCGACCGTACTCCCAGCATCCTCAACCTCCCACACCCATTTATTAAATCTCTTGCCCAGTATATCGGGACAGCCTAGGTCAGGGTACTTTTCGGCCGGAGTTCTAGTATTACAACGTCAGTTAGTTTGATAGGATGACTGTGTAGCTGGAGAGGGAATAGGCAGGTGAGGTGGGGATGTGGATGCGGCAGCTTTCGAGCAGGTGTACGGGTCATTTCGGGATTTTCACGCTTACTTCGCGCCGCTGTTTGGCCGCCGGGAGACGCGGGAGCACAGCGGTCATTATCTCCAGGCCCTGCTGGTACAGTCTGGGGAGCGGCGCAACGCTGAGAACCTGTCGGAGACGGTTCCGGGGTCAGCCCGAGGGATGCAGCGGTTTCTCACCGATTCTCCCTGGGACGATGAGGTGATTATAGGACGGCTGCAGGAGTACCTGGGAACCCGGCTGGAGCATCCGGAAGGGGTGTGGGTGCTGGACGGCAGCGACTTTCCCAAGCAGGGGAGGAAGTCGGTGGGAGTGGCCCGGCAGTACTGCGGGAGGCTGGGGAAGGTGGCCAACTGCCAGGCGGGGATGTTCCTGGCCTATGTCAGCCCGTTGGGACGGGCATTGGTGGACAAGGGGCTGTATCTGCCCGAGAGTTGGACCTCGGACAAAGACCGGTGTGAGGCGGCGGGTGTGCCGGAGGATAGGCAGGGCTACCGGTCCAAGACGGAGTTGGCCTTGGAGATGGTGGGGCGGGCGCAGGAGCGGGGCCACCTGAAGGCTGGATGGGTCGCGGCGGACGACGCCTTCGGGATGTCGCCGTCCTTCCGGGAGGGCCTGGCGGCCTTGGGGATGTGGTACGTGCTGGACGTTCCGTCCGGCTTTACGGTGTGGCCGCCGGAGCCTGCCTGGACCAGTGCGGAGTATCAGGGATTCGGGCGTCCCCGCAAACCCAGGCTGCGAGACGGTCAGCGCCGGACCATGGAGCAGCGCAGCGACGAGTTGCCGGAGGAGGCCTGGCGTGAGATTACGGTGGCCGAGGGAAGCCAGGGGCCACGCAGCTACCTTTTCAGCGCCCAGAGGGTGCGACCGACCAGCAGGCGCAAGCCCGGCGAAATCCACTGGGCCGTCTACCGCCGGAACCGGGACGGCAGCGAACCCCGCTACTACCTGTCCAATGCTCCGGAGGATACCCCGTTGGAGACCCTGGCATACGTGGGACGCTCCCGTTGGCGTATAGAAACGGAGTTTGAGACGGAGAAAAGCGACGTAGGCCTGGACGAGTACGAGACCCGCACCTGGGCTGGCTGGCATCACCACGTGGCCCTGTGCCTGCTGGGCGGAGCTT
Organism: Dehalococcoidia bacterium; assembly: GCA_963665155.2. Lineage (GTDB taxonomy): Bacteria > Chloroflexota > Dehalococcoidia > Lucifugimonadales > UBA3495 > UBA1141. Next base: position 279,582 of record CAXXFI010000002.1, read on the forward strand.
TTCTGCTGAGCCTGCAACAGGCTTGGGGGGAAAAAGATGCCCCGGATCACGAAGCCGCAGGTCTACCGGGTGGTGCGGGAAATGCTGCCCCGGGAACGGTTCGGGCCAACCGAGTTGCTGCGGTGGCTTGAGGATACGCAGGACAGTAACGAACGGGCCAAACGCTCCCATGCCAAGCGCCGCGCCGCCATGCGGGCATCACCCCACATCCCTCCCTGAACTGACGTTGTAATACTAGGGCGCGATGGGTCGCACGACAACCTCTAGGAGCTGCCCACTCTTATTCTGCTGATGCTTTGTCTGCTGTCCTTTTGTCGAAAGCGGTTACCTGGATTCAGTTACCAATGGCTGCATGGCGACGAGCTACTAATGAGCATCCGGGCCGCCCCACAAACTCCTGCGCCAGAATCCCAGTCGTGGTAGCTGGTCATAAACGGGTTCCAAGGCTAATACTACCTGGAATTGCCCTTTGTCCTCCACCGTAACATGGTCGACGATGTTCCGCATCACCTCGGCCTTGTCTTCATCCGTCATGGTGTCCAGGCGGCTGGTAATCTCCGCGCTAACCGTCATTAAATCCTGTAGATACTCTAAAGCGGTGGCAATTTGGCTGGCCTCAGTTTCCAACCGATAAACTTCATCTCCGAAGAACTCCAACGGCTCGGTGATCCCTTTCATGCGAATATCTAACTCGCCCTCAGAAACATAACCTTTTTGGAATAGTTGGAAGGCCCGGCCCTTTTCGGATTCAACGGCTTCCATCTGTCCCCGAGCTTTCCCCAACTCAGCCATCATTCCCCCATCCCGGAGGTCGTGCTCCCGAGCGTTGATTAGGGCTTTGACTTCCTCCGGGTTGGTCAGAAAGTCCACCACCGCTTTCCAGACAATCGGTTCAATGGCCTTGCCGTAGATATAGGTGGTCGGGCAATCGGTGTTGGGCCTTATGCCCCGTGTACACACATATTTGGTGCGAAGTTGGTCTGTGGGTATTCTGACCTTGATGCCATCCTTCTTAGTTCGGTACTGGACTTGGTAAGAGGCCTGTGTGGTGTATCGCTTGCCGCAGTGACCCCACCACAGCATGCCCCTCAGCAGGTAACTGGCCTGGTGGCGTCGATCCTTCCGGTAACTTTGTCTGGATGGATTTTTACGCTCATGTTGTGCCTTCTCATAGGTCGCGTCGTCGATGATTCGGGGGTACTCAACCGTTGTCCAAGTGTCTTGTGGCATAGTCTTAGAGTGCTTCACGGCGCGCTCACCGTCGTCTTTCATGAAATACCGCTTTCTACCAAACACTCCCCGGCCAACATAGGCGGGGTTGCTGATTATATCCCATACCCTGGATGCGCTCCATTCGTTGCGGTTGCGTGTCAGGATACCGTCACCGGAGAGGCCCCTTACGATGCTCCGGCAGCCCTGACCGCCAATGTACTCCGCGAACATACGCCGAACGTTAACGGCCTCTTCGTCAACAATGACAGGCTTGGAGTCTTGGCCAATTGCGTAGCCGTACTTGGCTACCCCGGCTATCTTGCCCTTGCTAGCGCGGCCTTTGGCTCCCATCCTGGCCCTCTCACGGATATTGTCTAATTCTATTTTCCCAACGGCGGCGAGCAGGCCGAAGGTGTTCAAGTCAATCGTATCCTTGACCGCCTCGATGGTGATATCGGTGCCTTCTATCGCCTCCATGAGCAACGCAGCCGGGTACATGCCACGGGATAGCCGGTCGGATTTCCAGGCTACTATCACGTCAAAGAGTCCTTGCTGTGCGTCCTTGAGCATGCGTTGGAAAGCGGGACGACGTTTGGATGCGCCCGAGAATCCAGGGTCTTGGTAGTATGGCCGTTCCCCGACGATGGTATAGCCCTTCGACTCGCAGTAAGCCTCGATATCGGCCAACTGGAAGGCCAGAGATACCTTATCCTCTTCTGCCTGATGTGCTGTGCTCACCCTGGTGTAGATAGCTGCCCTCATTCGTTACCTTCCTGTGCACTTTTTTTGCGTCTTCTGTAGGCTCGAACTTGGCAAGCCCGTTTGTCATACCTCTGAATCTTAATTGCCATAAAACTCTGCCCACATTCGGGGCAAACATGCCTGATTATGGAGTGAGACTTGGCTGCTTGTGATAGTTTATCGCGCAGGGTTCCCATGCACAGATTATACCGAGTTCTCATGCACACAGTCAAGCGCTCGTTACCCATTTGAGTCCTGGCTTACAACCTGCTGGAGGGTATGAAGCGCTGGTTGCTAACCAGTCTTCAGACCAGGCTGATCAAAATCGGAGGACGGCCGGTACGCCATGCCGGATGGCTGGTGTTTCAGCTTGCTGAATCGTCGTCGCTGAGTACGTGCATGAGTTTCGCCCTGAGCTTGACGACGCTCTGGGACTAACACACCGCTCAATTAGCCGGAGGCAGCCAAAAGGGGTCACTGAAGACTTCGAAGCTACTGGAGGAGTACCCTAACAGGTGGGGAGGCATCCACAACCAGAAGGTAGTAGGGCTGCACCGGATGTTCAGTCCCTCGTTCACTTGAAGAAAAGGGGTTACGTAACGGGGTTGATTTTCGAAATTTTGTCCCGCAATTGTGGATTGAGTTCGGAGATATCGAATCTTTTACTATCGCAATTATCGCGGATTTTATTCAGGATGATATCCTTTTTTACAATCCCCATCATCGACTTAGGCGTATTGCCGATCAATCTCGCCAGGTCTACGGCCTTGGGGATGGTCAGAATCAGCAAATCACGATGGAGGACGTTAACTCCGGCATCTGGCGTGCCCCCATTAACGATATTTATTTCGATATCCAACCTGGAATCGGTGAAGCCGTATCTCTTTGTTTGCCCTCTGCCTGGCCGCGTTCTCAGCTTGCGCCTGTGCCGCCAGGTCTTCACGTTGTTGGCGGAGTGGCTGCATGGCCTCAAGTGCTCGGGCAATACGGGCTTGTGCAGCGGCTAATGCCTTTGTGTCGCCTTCGGACTTGGCAACCTCGCTGGCGACGTACGAATCAGCCAATACCACGGAATGCGCCTGAATGGCTGCGTCAATTGCGATTAGCTCGTCTTGGACTGTAGTTGTGATCATTAGGCCGTCACCTCTTCAACTTCTTGACGCCGCGATACTTCCCTCAAGGAATTTGGGTAGGCCTTTTTTAGAGCCTTGGCCTCGGTTTCCGGCAATTCAAGCTGGTCGTCCGTTTGTAGCCACATAAGCTCGCCGGTTGAATTCCGCCAACGGCCCTGGGTTAATCCATGCCATTGAAGGGTAACCAACTGCGGTGGCCGTGCCTTGGGCGGCTCCACAACCGGGATATCATCGTCGGGGAGCCATCGGGCAACGATTTCCAGCTTGTCTGGGTGCGACGCCACCAACATGTCTCCGATATACTGGGGCACCCACGTCTCTTCATCCGCCAGGAATCGATAGTAATCCCCACCGGCTCCCGGCACGCTGTATTCATGTTTGGTGTGGGCCAGAATTTTCACTGCAGGTTGTTTCTGCTCCATTTTGACGCTCCCTTTATTCAACAGTTTTGCTTTTGCCATTCGGGTCAAGGCGGGTTCGTTGCCAAAGTAGATGCCCGGCCCAATTGGCGAGGTACTGGCCGCCAATATGGCCAGTCCCAAGGCCATCGCCCGGTCGCTGAACCCACGCTTGCCATGGTCTACTCTCCAGCCTGCAGCAGTTTGCACTGTCCTGAGGCCAAGAATCTCGGCTTCTAATGCCTCGTCTGGGTACAGCCTCAATGACCGGCCCGTGATTGCTTCAAAAAGAGTTTCCGATAACCGGGCTATTGATGTTGCGGTAAACGTGAACTCCTCAATGCGCATCTGGCCCCGGAGCTTTTGAATGGTGCTTTGCAACTGCCATGGGTCAACGCTGACCCTCAGGTTGGCATAGCGGCGGTCAGCGTCAACCAAGGCGGTTTCCACCTCTTCAATCGACACCGGTGCCCCCTTGCTGCCTTGCCATACTTGGAGTTCGTCTAACACGACCTGCCCATCCGCCATGTGGACTATCGCCAAGGCAGTCCGGTCTTTGACAAGGCCCAAGTCCAACCCGCCGAAGTATGGGCCGTCGTATCCCTGATGGCAGGGGAGAAGGTCAGGGTCTATACACTGGGCCAATTGCTCCCTCGTGACAAAATCGCCGCCCTGGGCGACCCACCGATTGAGTATCAAGCGCTCGAACGTGCCGGGGGTTACGTCCTTTGCATTCGTTCGATCCACGCTGGCGACAACCACGACGCTATTACTCCTTCTGGAGAATATAACCAGCCTTCACGCTCCGCATCAGCCCTAACCGAGTATTGCCAGCTTCTTTCCGCATCAAACCCAGCGTTGGACAAGATAAGGGTCTGCGCGTTTGGCACTTTCCCGGTGGCGCTATACAATGCGCCGAACAATTCCTGGCCCCGATCTGGCCAGACCGCCAATTCTTCCAGCACCAGGCGGGTTCGGGCATGGGTGCCAAACAGGCCATAGGCGCTCGCAAGGTCAGAGCTTAGGACTCTTATCCGGCTCCCGTTGCCGGGCACGTTGAATACTTCTTTCGTCTGCTTGAACGATGCCCGTAAGTCTTCATTCCTGGCCAAATATCCCTTGATGTTGTCCAATATGATCTGACCTTGTTCCACATCAGCGGCGACACACACAACTTCGGTTGATGGAAATAACAAGGCTTCGGCCATAGCGACGGCGGCGACGGCTCCGGTTTTCCAAGAGCCTCTGCCCATTTCTATAAACACCGTGGGATACAATGGCAGCCCGTCATCGTTGGTGGCGAATATCGGGCGCAGCACATTGTCGACTACCCACTGGTCGTTCCCTATGGCGTCGCCAATGGTGCGGCCGTCCTAGAGCCGGATTTGCTCCAAGACAAATAGCGTTGGGTCAGACATGTACTCTGCCAAGGTCTCGTTAGATATCATTGTCACTTCGAAGTTTGGCGGCTCGCGCTGCCAAATCCTCAGCTTCCATAGCTTTCAGTCCCATTGAAAATCTTGAAGCCGGGGTTCCTCCGAGCTTGTCCAACAACTGCATCAAGCCTACCCACATTTTGTCTGCCCGTGCCGCTGCGGGTCTGACACTACCGTCTTTGCGGTAGTCTCCACCGTTCCGGGCACAATGCCTGCGGGCCAACCTATATTGGGCGAGCTTCTCCCAAAACAAGTCAACAACCCAAGAATCGCTGTCTGCCAACCAGGGGAAATCCCGCAGGAATCCGTCCTGCCACTGGTCTTTTAGGTCTTTCGCCAGTCTAGCCACCAATATGGGGGACGTGTCACCGGATACAACGGCGTTCATGTTCCCCAACATTGATTGGCGCTTAACTGGCTTGTTTGTATCTGCGGTAGATTCAATCATGTTCTATTCGGGCCAACAACTTGACGCGTATGTAAAACCCCTTCATTTAGCTTTGATTTGGTGTCCTAAACATTCGTTTGCCGCCTTCCCCTAAGGTTTCCTATCTGTGCACTCAGATGGTGTTTGCTCCCATCATTTGGATATACCTCACTTTCTACCTCATCAACCTCACATCGTGTGGCGGGATTACCTAATTCACGCTATGAGGTAGGAGGTACCACAACTAGTGAAAGTGGTACCTACCTCATACCTCATTTATATATATGTGAGGTGAGGTAGTGAGGTAGCTTTTATGAGAGTCGATATATTCGATTCTCGCCTTCCGTTCGCTCTAGACTCTTTGGGATTTTCCCCGCTTTGCGCATCTTGGTAATCGCATTGTCAAACGTGCCGGAGATTGTGATGCCAGTTTCTTTCATAATCTCTTTCTTGGTTCCTTGGCCAGCGGCTTGCAAGTACCGCTCTATTTTCAAATCATTGGGAATATCAGCGGTGTCTTGGAACTCCGGCTCGTTGATGTCGGCAAGCTGAAACCGGATGGTGTCAATTTCGAAGATGACATGGACAGCCAACGGGGGCAGCTTGGGGCCGAAATTGTTTTTCTGGTGCCGTAGAATCACAGACGCTTTGCCGGGAACGTTTGAAACCATCTCTACTTGGATGCTAGACCGGGCCAAATGTCCTTTATACCCGCTACCAAAGGAACGTTTGGATGAATAGGTTTGTGCGCCGCTTGGCTTGCTCTGGTGGTCAACTACCAGAGATGTTGCTTTGATATGCCGAAGTTTTGACATCAATTCGATGACCTTGGCATGGTCACCGGGGTCGCCGCCGGATGCTGGACCCATGCTGTCCACACATACCAATGAAGGCTGGATATTTTCGCACCAAGCCATGATGTCGGGAAGATTTGCACCCAAGGGGGAAGACATTGACTGGTAATAGATGCCAGGTAGGCGGTTGAGGCCATAACCACGCGCAATCTTGTACAACCGCCCCAAGGTGATGTCCTGGTTCAATTCCCAGTCAAGAATCACTGTTGGCCCCATGTCTGTGGCTAAATCGAGAAAATCGAAACCCATCGGGATGCACGTCGCCATAGCGCCTACTAGAATCGACTTGCACTGGCCGTTGTCCCCGAACCACTCGGTGGTCACCAATTCCGGCACCATATTTTCGATGGTGTACCGCATCGGCTCTGGCTCGTCGTACTCGGACAGATTAACCGGAGCAAACCGCTCTATTCCGCTCCGGCGCTGTTCGTCCAGGCTGCTCCAGACTGACAGCAAGACATCATTCCAATGTTGTGGGTTGGCTCCATTGTGGCTGGCAATTTCCTTGGCTATTTTGTAACGTTCGCCACTGCTTGATAGTTCAAGTCTTCCGCCGCCAAGGAATCCGCCCTCTCCCAGCGACCGCAGGTTGACGTAAAGGCGGCCAGATTGTGACCAATCAGTATCTAGCACTTCGAGGGCTGATCCATCCTCTAGCTCCCAACGGTGCCCACCTGGTATGGTGACGTGTTCCATCAGCACCTCATCGGTGCCATGGGCACTGGTCTGAGGGTATGAATTGCGCGGTCAGTTATCACTTTCTCGGCAATGCGCTGATACTCCTCTGGGCGGTCGGTGTACTTGCCGAACCCCAGGGCAATATCCCGCTCTGCTAGGGCCTCGGCAATGCAAACCTGGGTAGTACCGCCTCGGGCCAATTGGCCACCGATAGCCCACAATGTTGCGCTCCGGTCAATTTCACCGTCCGGCTTGCGCTTAACCGTCTCCCCATTCCACCACTTCACTGCGTAATGGTCAGGGAGCGTCGGCGTTGATTTCCCACCGGTAGCGGTGAGGACGTGGCGGGCTTGGCGGTTGTTGGCAGCGGTTGTAATCAGGCCTAACACCCATTCTGGCGCAAAAGGCAGTTTCTCTAGGCTGTCAGGGAAGGCCTGAAGCCAGGTGTACCTGCGCCCAGAACGATGGAGTGACGGCGGCGCTACCGCGTGGCCGCCCGTCTGAATGTCGTATTCACCCGACTTGTTGATGCGCCAAATGGGCATCCTTCAGGTCGCCGGTAATAGTGATGCTGGTGCCCGTGGCCACCGCCTGATAATGCCCGCGCCGTCTCCGGTAGACCCCGGCTTTGGAATTTGCTAAGCCACTCGGGGGAGTCAGGCCCCACTAACACCAACCCGGAAATTTCCAGACCGATGCCCACGTTGCTCTGTGGGCAGGAGCGCCACATAGCTTGGAGAGCAGCCCGGTCAGTCGTGGCATCCTTGACGCCGTTGCTAGTCCTGGGTGCCTTGCCTACTTGATTTTGTTCATGGCTCCAGCCACACCCGCAGTCCCCATTGGGGGTCGGGAAACAGAGCGGATGGACGGCACAGCCAAGTCCGGCGTATTCAAGAGCCGTGATTAGTGTCGCGCTAGTCATCTCCAACCCGTTCCGAGAGAGAATTGGTCAGCGCGCGCTCCAGCTCGCCTGAAAACAAAGCCACCAGCCCTGGCAAGGAACTCAACTCCGGCTCAAGGGCGGTCAACAGGTCGCAGAGGCCTTCCAAGCTGACGGTTGGCGTTGTCCTGACTATTCCATCGCGGTTATCCATCACCCACCCGTTGCTGCGGCGCTTGGGCCAACAGCAGCTGGGCCAGCCGCCTCAGCCTTTCCTTGGCATCGGGCGCAGGGGTCTGAGGGCGAACAATAGTCACGGTTTTGGGAAAGGATTTGCGGCGGGAAGTCATTGCGACCCTTTGAGTATGGTTTGCGGCAGGGAACCCGCGACAATCATCCGGCAGCGAGCCGAAATCTTCACGGATTCAACTTTGCCCAGGCGCACCCAGTTGGTAATTGTTCGCCTTGAGCGTCCAGCCATCTGAGCCGCTTCCATAGGTGTGACGAACTTAGTCGCTTGAGTTTGCTTCACCATTTCCCTAGTATGGAACTGGGCTAGAGACAACGGACATAGCACGATGCCATTAAATGGATACAAGAAATGGGAAGGATGATGATTCGGAGCCAGCTTGATGCCGAGGAATTCATTAAGAACTGTGGAAGTCGATTAAAGGAACACGAATTTTATGCCGTCGTCAAGTTATTGAGGGATGGTGTGACGCCTTACAAAATTAATCACATGGACGGGATGGTGGACGGAAGAACGGCGACTAAAATCCGTGACCTTTTCAATGACGGGAAATTGGAAGACTATTTAGAGTGGCGCGAATCCGGTGGAAACGAGGCCGAAAAGGTTTACATGAAAGCGCGTGAACGATATGTTCGCAGCCTCGGCATTCAGGGGACGCTAAAGGATTTCTATGACGCCGTTAAGACTAGCACCGGGGGAGATCGCTTTCGGGACATCACTCCCATTATGAAGTATCCCTAGGTGCATTAGATTCAAGTCTTAGTTGCTGTCAGCGTGAAGGTGAAGGGGGTTTTACACACGGGTTCATTCCCAGCCTATAATCGCCCCATCACCCACCCTGGGCGGCCACTCATGGCATCAGTTTGGCGCTCTGTAGCAAATTGTCGATTGGCGCCCCTGTCCACAGACATCAGCACCTAAGGCCAGATGACCGTTGGAGCATATAGATGGGCGATCTACAAGCACAGGTTTGCGTTGGTATAAAACTCTGCCCGATAATCTTTGGGAGGAACTCGTATGAAACCCACTGACCTAGCGGATTTCTGGAATCGCACCAAAGAAGAACTAGCGAAAACGGACCTTAACGCTAGTCTTGAAGAAGCCCCGGACCTTAGCGGTCGTGACTACACAACCTACGGAGTGGCAATGGATAGCTTCCAAGGCCACCGCATAAGGGCCTGGTACTCGGTGCCCAAAGACGTGAGCGTCACCCGAAGACTCCCGGCAGTTCTAGCGGTGCCCGGTTATGGAGGCGTCAAACCTATTCCCACCTACCTGGCCACCGCCGGTTTTGCCGTCTTGACCCTTTTCCCCAGAGGACAGGGGGAGAGCTGCCAGGAATGGGAGTTGGAATCAGGCACGAAACTTATCTACCACATCGAAGACAAAGAAAAGTACTACTACCGCGGGGCCTACATGGACTGCTTGCGCGGGCTGGACTTTCTCTGTTACAGGCAGGAGGTCGATTCGCAGCGCTTGGGCATGTGGAGCCGAAGCCAGGGCGGCGGGTTGACGCTGGCCACTGCGGCACTGGACGCCCGCCTCCAAGTGGCGGTGGGGGAAGAGCCGTTTATGTGCAACTATCCGGTTTCGATAGATGTAGGCTCCCGGCCATACGTTGAGTTAAAAGATTACGCCTCCCAGCACCCGGAGCAAAGAGACTCTATGCTGGAAACACTGGCCTACTTCGACGCCTTAAATTTGGCGGACCAGATTAGTTGTCCCACCCTGATGGACATTGGCATGAAAGACGAAACCTGCCCTTACCGCACTGTCATGCCGGTGTTCGAGAATATTCCTGGACCCAAAGCCATTCACGTTTATCCAGACTTGGAGCACGGCCCTTGCACTGACTTCAATGCCCACGCCATGAGTTGGCTGCGCCGATATTTGGGGGCGTAGTTACTCCTAGCACCCTCAGAAATTCTCCAGGTGGTCACAATCCAATAGGAACGGGAAGCCGTATGGTTTGGATGAGGTTGATGACATCAAGGCAAGCCAGTAGTCGCAATTAGGAAACTGACGACATGATGCCCCTCGTATCGATGGTAGGAATATCAAGGATTTTGGTCTTGGCCCTTACGCTCGTGGCAGTAGCTTGTGCTGCTTCAGCGGCCCCAAATACTTCCTATGCCCCTAAATTGCTGAACGCCGGAGATTCCCAAAGTTCCGCTCCATTGTTTACTCTGCCAAGTGCCACCGGTGAGCAAGTCTCTTTAGAATCCTTCTCTGGCAAGAGCAACGTAGTCATGGTTTTTTACCGCGGGTTCTGGTGACACTACTGCCGTGAGCAACTCGTGGAGTTGCGGGAAGAATATGAGGCGATCTCCAAGTTGGATGCCCAAGTCATTGCCATCAGCATGGACGATCTATCCTATGCCGGAAGGGCGGTCGAGCACTTAGGCCTGCAATTCCCGGTCCTATACGACTTGGAAGGAGAGGTTGTCCGACAGTACCAAGTGTATGACCTTCTGAACGATGGACTCGCGGCCCCGGCGACATTCTTGCTGGATACGGAAGGGAAAGTCCGCTGGGAATACGTTGCTAAATGGGATTCCGACCGACCAACTATCGATCGCATCCTCATAGAGTTGGAGTCCATCCATCAAGGCTAATAGTTGCGTCGCGCTGGTTTGCCGTTGCCCTTTTGCTCAGTCCCGATCAGCAACATAATCGGCTCCACCAAAACCGATCGTGATTAGCCTCCCAGACATCATTTACGGCGAAAGAATCTTCGCCACGGGCAACAAGGCCCCCAAATTACCTCGTAGTCGGCCCATGGCCGGAGAGTTGGGGCGAGCAAGGGATTCCAACGAAGATCGCCGAAAGTATCAGAACAGCTCGGCGACTTCGCGCTCCAAACGTTCCTCTGGAGTCTCCGAGGATTCCACCGCGTCTGCCGATTCTCGCATTGGCCCACGGGTTAGCTGGGCGTAGGACTCGGCGGAGCCATACTCCCTGGTATGCACCACCACCGGCATGGGTAGGGCATGTCCGAAAATTAGCGCTTGTTGCTTCGGCTCCAGCCGGGCCAAGACCCCTCGCAGTTGACGGCTGCCCGAGGTGCCAGCCAAGACAGCGTCGATATCCCGCTCATCGTCCAGAGCGCAGGTAAGCCGGGTGCCCACCTGGCTCATGACCTCCGAGGAAATCACGCTGGGCCGCTGGTCGATGACCATTAGAGTGACGTTGTACTTTCGCATTTCCCGGGCGATGGTCCCAAAAATAGTCTGGGGCGCGACCGAAGGACTGAGGAATTTGTGGGCTTCCTCGATGACCAAGACCAATGGCCTGGGCTCTTTGCCGGTGCCGCCTTCGGCTTCTTCCTTCTGGCGTACGTAGGCGTCGTGTATGCGCCGGGAGAGCAGGTTGCTGACCAGAATATAAGCGGTCAGGTCGTCGCCGTAGCGACCGAATTCCAGAACCACCTGCTTGCCTCTTTCCAAGTGCTCGATTATCCGGGCAGCTGCCGCCCGCCCACTGTCTTTCACCAAAAACCCGAAGCGCTTTAGTCGGGTAAGTCTGTTGTAGAGGGACCCAAGAGCGTTGGGTTGCACTTGTATTTCGGCGGCTAGGTCGAACACGGCGGCCCGGTCTTCCAAGTCCAAAAAGGCTTCCATCCACTTGCCGGCCCCGAACTTCTGCTCCAAGTTAAAAGCCGCCGAAGCAGCAACGTCGGAAAGGTTCAGGGTTTCTCGCAGCAGCTCCACGTCCTCGGGCTCGATTTCACTGTAACCGATACGAACGATTTCATCAGGAGTAGAACCGCGCCTCCGGGAACTTTCTTCGTCCAGGGTGAAGGTGGACACCTGAGACGGGAAAAGCTGCTTGAGTCCCTTCACCATGATGCTCCGATCGGAGTCCCGACCACCGTGGCCATACTCGCTGTGCATGTCGAAAATTAGCGACGAAGCTTGCCCGCCTTGCAAGATGCCTACTAACAGGAGTCTGGTCAGGAAGGTTTTGCCGGTGCCGCTCTTGCCAAAAACGCCAATGGAGCGCTTGACCAACTCGTCCAGGTTCAAGCAGAGCTTCGCTTCCATGTCCAGCGGGTTGCCGATCCAGAAATGGCGTTCGTCCTCTTGCCCGAACACGGTAGCCACATCGGCCTCGGAGGCAGAATAAGCACGAGAGAACTGGGGCGGGATGGTCTTGGCCGCCGCCGGGGCTGCTTCATCATCACCCAACACCAATGGCATGACCAGGTTGGGAAAGACTGATACGGTGCCATAAGCCACAGTGCCTAGTAAAGCCTGGGAAATGAACGGGTCGCCCAAATCCAGAGGCAGGTGTTTCAAACGAGCATCGGAGTTGCCCAAGGAAATGTCCGTCGCTACGCCGAAGAAGCGGTATTGGCTACCTTGAATAGTGACGAAGGTGCCGGCCTTTATGTTCTCAACAGATGTACCTGGGTCCAAACGGACCTCCACACCCTGGGTCAGAGACCCTTCCACCACCAACCCAAGAAAGCCCTGATCTTGGTTATTAATTAATTGATTGTCTTGGTGATGGTTTGGGCCGGTAGCACCGTTTTGGGCTCCTGACGCAGCAAAGGAATCTTCGGTCATGGCGCAACCCTCCGGAGAATGGCGCTAAGGCGGGGAACGTCCCCAGCCAACTGGCCAGCAAGCGCTCTACCAGCCCTGGATAAGAAGGCTGGCCCATCGGCCTGGGCCGATGCTGCCCCTCGCAAGCAAGCCCCGGCCAATTCATCGGCGACAGGCAGGCCAGAGTTCAGAAGCAAAGAAATAAACTCCAACGATTCGGTGAATCGGGCCACTTCCTCTGGGGAGCAAGCGTAAGCGAAAGAATGCACCGCAGGCGGCAAGGGCGGCAGAAATTGCTTGCAAGCTTCACCCTCCCAGAAACCGGCGATCAACGCTTCAAATCGGGTGGTGAACAGGCGGGATAGTTGGGGGTTATTTCGGAATAGCTCTTCTTCGGTTTCCAACCCCTCCCCTCTGGCCAGGACAGGACGGCTGGAGTCCAAAGGTTCGGTGGTCACCTGGTAGACCACGCCAAATACGGCAGGAGAACCAGTGCGAACGAAGCTGCCCAAGGGCGGACCCTCATTGAGCTTGTAGCACTGCGCTACAAAAGAAGTGGACGCCGCCGCAACCACCTCACCAATTATTCGGGACATTAGCCCGTCGCCGTCCGCCAAGACGTCCTCTGCTGCTGGTTGATTGACTGACTGAAATGATGCGGGGAAGTTTCAAGAGTGAGATAGGGGAGGATTTACTGCCGCAATTCTAGCACAACGTCGTCTTCGGAAAAATTGGTGTTTGTCATATCGGCAGCTAACGGATCAGGACACTGGTCATTCTTGTTGAACGAAGCTCTTGTTGGACGAAGCTCTTTTTGGACGACACCTTATTGCCAAGGTTTGGCTGCACCGGTGTCACCGGGGCCTTGGCAATGCGGATGATTTAACCGCTATTGATGCTCACTCCGCATTAAGTATAGGCCTCACATCCGGTTCGACGGTTACGTCATGGACTCCGAAAAGCTCCCAAGGCCTGAAGTGTTCCACAAAATCTTTCGCATTTTCAATTGTTGGGAAGCCTTTCTCCGATCGGCTGGGGTCGTACCCTCCCCCGGTGGTGGCGTAAGCATCGATGCCACGCTTGGTATCCCTGTACCCACCAAGCATCTGTTCCTTACCGTCGTTATCCTCGCTCAAGATAAGGTTTTGACCCAGCTTCACAGTCTGCCAATATACTGACATGCGTTTTCATCTCCGGCATGTTAATTGTGATGGTTTAGTTTGTTCTTAAGGGCCTCTGGCGTCAACTCTACCATAGCCAAGGCCCTTGATGGCCGCTAATACCTGGCGGCTAAACTACACCCGATTCCGCCAGCAGGTTCAATTCTGACTGACTCACGCCAAGCTCGCCGCATAAGACTTCCTGGTTGTGCTCGCCGATTAGCGGCGCACGGCGTGAGATTGTCCAAGGTGAGCCATTGTAGATCGCGGCGGCTCCCGGGTAGGTGAAGCTCTGGCCCAACTCCGGATGTTCAACCTGAACGAAGAAGTTCCTTTCCTCCAGGTGAGGGTCGCCCATTATATCATCCAACGTGCGAACTCCACCCCAAGGGAAATCCCGTTCCTGACCGCCCTGCCAAATTTCCGCCTGGGGCATCTGTACGAAGAAATCGGCCATCACTTCGGTGATGTGAAAGGCGTTCTCTAGGATGCTTTCCGTGCTGTAGTATTTTTCGTCCAATAGGTCTTGGGCTAGTCCGTGTTCGTCCATCCACTCGGCCAAAACCTTCAATCTGGCTGGCGTCAGGTTGCTCCCGGAACGAGTAACGTTTACCCAGTCTCCGCCTTTGGCGGCAAGCTGGATCCGGGTGGACATGTCCGGCGAGGCGTGTCTGCCCGTGTGCCGTTGGACGACACTGCCGTTGGAAAGATAGATCGCTATGGCGCCTTCGGTTGTCACGGCACAAGCCTCATGTATCGAGGTGTCTATGTATTGACCTTCTCCACTCATGTCCCGATAGTAAAGCGCCGCCAGAATACCAATATAGGCGTAATGTCCGGCAATGTGCCAGGCGTTGCCACCGCCCGGAGCTATGGGAGGAGCGTCCGGCACATCGTCTTGATCATAACCCGAGGACGCCATTTGCCCACCTGCCGCCATGTGGAGCAGGTCCGAAGACAGGAAATCCCGCCAGGGCCCGGATTGTCCGAATGGAGTTAAGGAGCACATTATTAGGCCAGGGTTCCCCTCTGACAGTTGCTCGTAACCCAACCCCAGGCCGCCCAGGTGTCCCGGAGGAAGAGTTTCGAGGATAACGTCGGCCATTCCTGCCAGGTCGCGGAATAGTCTCCGGCCATCGAGGCTCTCCAAGTTCAGGGTAATGCCCCTCTTTGACGTGTTGTAGTGCCAGAAGGACAAGCTGCGTTCCCGGTTGGGGATATCCGCCAGAAATGGGCCGATGGAGCGGGTATTCTGCCCACCGGGAGGCTCGATCTTGATTACGTCGGCACCTAAGTCCGCCATAAGTTTGCCGCAGAACTGGCCCTTTTCATCGGACAACTCCAGCACGCGTATGCCGGTCAGCGGGCCGGCCAAATCTTGCTGGAGTCCGTTCGTTCCTTCGGTCGTCAAGGCAAGGCCTCCTCTATATAGGGGTATTTGGGCATTTTGGGCGGCCAGAATGTGCCGTCTTCGTAAGCCTCGGAGATTTCGATGATCGTGAGTCCAAGCAGGTTCTCGAAAACTTCCCGGTTGTGCTGACCTATCATTGGTGGCGGGCCGCTGATAACCGCCGGTGATTTGTCCAACTTGAAGGGCGCGTTCTGGAACTTCCAGGTTCCCAACATGGGGTGTTCCATCTGAGTGTACATACCTCGGTCCCGCAGTTGCGGGTCGTTTTCCACCCGGTCCTCGGAGCTTTGCACCGGCATAGCCCGCACTCCAGCTTTCTGGCACACTTCCATCAACTCGTACTTTTGCAGTGTCTGGGTCCAGACTTCGATAGCCGAGTCCATTTCCTCCTGGTGCTCGATGCGCCCGTTTAGAGTGTCGAACTTGGGGTCTTTGGCCCAAGCCGGATTGCCCATAACCCCGGCTAGTCTGACCCATTCCTCACCCGAGAAGCAAGCGATTACACACCAGTCGTTGTAGCCGCCGCCTTTGGCCCGGTAGGCGTTGTGGGGCGCTACGGTGGGGCCACGGTAGTTGTTGATAACGGGAGCGCCGGGCCATACCGTCCGGTTGCCCGGTGGGTACCCTTCTCGTTTTGACTGCCGCTTATTGACCGTGCGGTCCAAAAAGGCGGGTCCGGAAAGGGTTATGCCTGTAATCATCTGAGAGAGGTCTACATGCTGGCCCTTCCCTGTGGCATTGCGGTGACGGAGGGCCGTGAGGGCACACATGGCACCGTACATTCCACCGGTGTCGTCAAGATAAGACCAGCCCCACCCCGCCGGAGGCTCACCGGGTAGCCCGGACAGGAAGGTCAATCCTGAAAGGGCCTGGGCCGAAGGACCCATGGTACTGTAGGCATGGTGGCGCCCGGTCTGGCCGAAACCCGCCATGGAAACGTAGACCAAGTCTGGCCGCAGCTTGCGCATTTCCTCGTAACTCAGCCCCCACCGTTGCATGATCCGGGAACTGAAATTCTCGATCACAACATCGGAAACGCTAATCAACTGCTTAACTAGGTTCAAGCCTTTTTCGGTGCGGGTATTTATGCTGACACCCCGCTTGGTGGCATTGGTATCAGCGAACTGGCCAGTTGAATTTGGGCCCGGCTCTACTCCGGGGGGGATGGTAAATCGGTTCTGCCGCAGAATGTCCAGGTTCTCCGGCCACTCCACCTTTATCACGTCAGCGCCCAAAGTGCCCAACCAGCGGGCTGCCCACGGTCCGGCGCGGACCCAGGTAAAGTCGACCACCCGAATGCCTTCTAAGGGACGGGGTTTTGCGGATTTAGCGTTCACTGATTTAGAGTTCATGGGGACAAATCACCCGCCAGTAAAAAAGTTGGCAAATTGGTCCGTCCTGTATTATCCAGAGATGGGCATAGAAAGCCAGTCTCCAACACCTGACACTGTAAGTCGGTGAGATTTGGCTGTCAATGAGGGATCAGGTCCATAAGTTGCCTCAGCTGTTTGGCCAAGGTTGCGCCGAGCCCTCAGGATTCCATAATTTGCATCATCCGGGGTAACGAATCGACGCGCACCCTCTGGAAAGGAGATCCCCAAGACCAGCGGTTTTGGTTTGTGAAATCCTTACCCATAAGCCATAATGAAGAAACTCTGACTTAGTGGGTAGATTCGATGAAAATCCTGCTCATCGCAACCAACCAGCACGGGCGTTACATGAACCACATGGAGGCCCGTCCTCTTCCCATCGGCCTGGCTTACGTAGCCGGGTATCTGGACCCCAACCGGCACAGCACCAAGGTGTTGGACCTGATGTTTTCCGACGATTATCTGGCCGATGTTGAGGCAGCCGTTAAGGACTTCCAGCCCGACATGGTCGGACTGTCCATCCGCAACCTGGATAACGGCAGCTACCTGGACCCCCAGTGGGTGCTGCCCATCACCAAAGGTGTCACCGACCTGATCCGGTCAAGCAGCCAGGCCACCATCGTTTGCGGCGGCCCCGCTTTCAGCATCCTTCCTAACGAGATATTTGACTATGTTGAGCCCGACTTGGGTATTGTCGGTGACGGTGGCGAAACCTTTGCCGAATTGGCCGCCCGGTTGGAGGCATCCGAGCCTTACGAGGACTTGCCCGGCCTGGTATACCGGAAAAATGGTGTAATCACGGTCACCGGGCAGCGCTCTTCTTCCGGCTTTACGAAACCGCCCCGCCTGGAAGACTTGGACTTGACTAAATACGCAGAAGCGGGATTCGGCGTCGGCTTAATAACCAAACTGAGCGGCTTTACCAATCCCTCTCCGTCTTCGGCTGATCTTAAATCCGGTGAACCCAAAAAAGAAGAGGAGTGGCGAATCATACGGCCCATCGAAGAAGTGGTCGCCGAAGCAAAGGACTTGGAGCAGCGCCTGGGATTGCGCAAGTTCTTTTTTGTCGCCAGCGGTTTCAACGACCCTCTGGACCATGCCAAGTCTTTTTGCCAAGCCCTGATCGACGCCGGTTTGAAACTCGAATGGAACACCGGCCTGGCACCCCATAGCTGCGACCCGGAGTTGATCGGCCTAATGAAGCAGTCGGGCTGCTCCCTGGTCATCGTTGGCGACCTAGTCGTTGATGCCCACGATCCGAACGTTCTGAGAGACCGTCTGGAACAAATGCGCCAGGTGTGCCTTATGTGCGAGGAAGGCGACCTCAACTACACCATTGGGCAAACCTTTGGAGCGCCCGGTGAGACCCGGGATACAGTGGAACAGAAGTTGGCCTTTCTCCGCAGTATTAATCCCGAGGTCGCCAACCTGCGAGTGGGGATTCGCATGTTATTGGGAATGATGTGCATCGTCCCATTTAAGTCACGCAGAACGGTACGTCTTAAGGGTAAGTACTGCATTGTTGGCGTTGGGGAAACCGTGTACAGCCGTGGCTCGGGTCGCACAACGGGAGCGATGGGCGCGGAAGCCATTCGCCACGCCATGGACGATGCTGGCCTGGCGTCGGACCGAGTAGACGGAATCCTTAGCTACCACGGTGGCGACTCGACGCCGGGCACATCCATAATGTACGACTTGGGCATCCGCCCGAACTTCTACATGGACTGCTCGGGGGGCGGCTCCAGCACCGAAGCCTTGGTGGGCTTGGCCATGGGCGCCATTGAGACCGGAATGTGCGACACGGTGGCTATCTACCGGTCCATGAACGGCTACTCACAGATACGCATCGGCGGCACCGGCGTAAGGGCGGCCCAGCCCGTTAGCGGGGCCGACGTGATGCTGCGTCCCTACGGGCTCATCAGCGCCGTCCAGCGGTTCGCGTTCACATTCACCCGTCACATGATGGAGTACGGTGTCACCAGCAGCGACTTGGCCCACATCAAGTCGGCCCACAGCAACCACGCCAGCAACAACCCCAAGGCTATAATGAAGCAAAGGGTCACCGTGGACGACGTGCTAAATTCCCGGTGGATTATCCGCCCTTGCGCCCACCTGCTGGACTGTTGCTTGGAGACGGACAACGCAACCAGCATTATTGTCACCACCACCGAGAGGGCCCAGGACTTGCGCCAAAAACCGATACAAATTCTAGGAGTGCAGGGCCGGGGAACCAAACCCGGAGGCGACTTCCACTACCAACACGGACCAATAACCCTCGCCGGTCATTACATTGGCCCCAGAATTTTCGAGCAAGCGGGGATCACCCACGATGAGGTCGATGTCACCGGTTGCTACGATGCCTTCACATACACTGCCCTGCTCCAGTTCGAAGACTATGGCTGGTGTAAAAAGGGCGAAGGCAAAGATTACGTAACCAGCGGCACGATCAACTTGGGCGGCAAGCGGCCCAACAATACTAGCGGCGGTCATCTGTGCGAAGGGTACACCCACGGCATGAACATGGTTATCGAGAACGTGCGTCAACTTCGGGGAACCGTGGATGACTATTGTCCTCAAGCCAATGAGGGAATTCATACCTACGATTACTCAGAGGGCCACTGCCGCCAAGTGAAGGACGCCGAAACCAGCATGAACATGGGCTGGGGAACACCAGCTGTGGGCAGCGCTTTAATCTTAAGGCGGTAACCCGCTACTCGTTCTACTGAAACCTTCGGCTGGAATCCCACACCAATGATAAGAGGTAATTAGATGCCCGTTTACGAGCACCGCGGCCAACAAATGAGTGTGCCGGAGATCGACACCGAATACACCGGGTACTTCGACGCCGCCAAAGAAGGGCGATTGGTGGTAAAAAAATGCTCGGATTGCGCACTGCTGCGGGGCGAGCCCGGACCGGCCTGCCCATGGTGTCCATCGCAAAAGTGGGAATGGGTGGATGTGAGCGGAAAGGGGACGATCTATAGCTACCAGATTGTGGCCCATACGGTTATTCCCGGCTTTAGAGATTGGGCCCCATTCGCAATTGTTCTGGTAGAGTTGGACGAGCAAAGCGGCAAGCCCGAACCCGGCGACGGTCTGCGCCTCACCGCTAACTTGGTAGATGGGAACATGGACGCGGAAAAGGAAGAAAACGTGGCCATCGGCAAGCGGGTGGAAGTGGTCTTCCAGAAAGGCGAGGGCGATTTCGCAATTCCACAATTCAAACTGTCCGGCGAGGCTCCACAGGGCACTGTGTGGCAGCATTCGCTGGATTAGCGGGCCACCAAGCGTTTTTATTGTGCGAGTGTGGACTCCGTAGCGTCGCACGGCGACGAGGAGCTAGAAATTCGAATTATGCCCCGAAGGAAGAAGCGTCAAATCTAGGAGACTCGTGATGTTGATCAAGTATATTAAGACTGCTCTGCATCTCGCAAAATATGAATATTGGACGACGATAATTCCTTTTATGGCGAGATTCCAGAGTGCAATGGCGTTTTCGCCAAAACAATGACCCTAGAAATATGCCGAGAGCAATTGGAAGAAGTGCTAGAGGAGTGGATATTGTTTCGCGTCCACAAGAACCGTCCCTTGCCAATAATCGATGGGATTGAATTGAAGATTGAGGAAGCAGTGTAATTGGCAAAACTGATCAGCTTTGACATTGACGGAACCCTGGAAGTGGGCGACCCTCCAGGGATCATTACCATGGACATGGTCCGTGAGGCACAAGAGGCGGGTTACTTGATCGGTAGCTGTTCCGACCGCACCGTAGGCGGCCAGCAACGCTTGTGGCGAGAGCATGGTATTGAGGTGGAGTTCACGGTGTTAAAGCAGAACTTAGGCGACACGCGCGCTAAATGAGACGGAGTACTCACGGCCTTGATCGGCAGCCAATGCCCCTTCCATGGCTGTGATGGCGACTTCGATTTGGGAGTCGTCGGGAATCCTGGTCGTCAGGCGCTGCAAGAGCAAACCCGGCCATGCTACAGCATGTCCAAACAGCGAGTTCTGGTGTTTGCCGCTAAAGCGTATTATTTCGTAGCTAACCCCGGCTATCACCGGTATCAGCACGATTCGTGAAATTATCCTCCACTCCATCGGCGGGTCCATCAGCAGTGCGAACACTACGATGGAAACCAGCATGACCGTCAAAAGGAATGCGGTCCCGCAACGCGGATGAGGAGCTGGGAACTTTCGAACATTCTCCACAACGAGAGGCAACCCTGCCTCATAAGTATGGACCGCCATGTGTTCGGCCCCGTGGTAAGCGAACACTCGCTTCATGTCCCTAAGGAAGCTTATCCCCCAGATGTAGCCGACCAGAAGCCCAAGCCGCAAGCCTCCCT
Source organism: Dehalococcoidia bacterium (assembly GCA_963665155.2). Taxonomy (GTDB): domain Bacteria; phylum Chloroflexota; class Dehalococcoidia; order Lucifugimonadales; family UBA3495; genus UBA1141. Next base: position 300,425 of record CAXXFI010000002.1, read on the forward strand.
CAATTAGCTCGCTGACCAGTCCTCTGGAATCCAGAAGCCAGATAATCAGCAAGGGAAGCATGAAGAATACCCCGACACCCACCAACATGGCGAATCCCAGGGTTGCGCCCAGTACCCAACTGGGAATCTCTCCGCCATCATCGCCTGCTTGGTCTTGGACGGCCAAGTTTGCCGACATTTGCAAGGCTTTGATTCCCAGTACCATAGTCTCAACCAAAGCAATTACGCCTCGGATCAACGGGAACTGGCGGATGCGGCCGGTGCAAAGAATATTGAGGCGTTCGCTGCGGAGTTCGATAGCGCCATCTTGGCGGCGAACCGCAAGACTGAAGTGATTCCGTCCCCGGATCATCACTCCTTCGATTACGGCTTGCCCGCCGTAGGAGAACCTAGGCTCGTCGGCCAACGCATCCTCCTTGATCGATTAGGGATTAATTAAGCGGTTAGGGCTGACAATGCCCCTAAATTCAGAGTTTGCGACAGGGAGTTGAACCGGGCATTCAGAAGCGTCTATTACGGTGTGGCTTACCACATCCGGCACAGAGGGGGAGGGCGAAATGCCTATCAACTCCGGCGCTAGTAGTTCTGCAATCCTACTTGAGGCTGTAACGTCGGCGCATCCGCTCGATGCGACCTTGAGTATCCACTACTCTCTGCTCGCCGGTGTAGAAGGGGTGGCAGTTACTGCAAACTTCTACTCTCAAGACGGGTTTGGTGCCGCCCGTTTCGAATACATTGCCACAAGAACAGGTCACTGTCGATTTTACAAATTGGGGGTGAATTTCTGTTTTCATAATGGTTCTTGTTCTGGAGTCCTGTGATTAAATTCCGGGTTTATTCCCGGCAACTAGTTTAGATGCGTATTATATCTTTGAGATTTGAGGTGGCTAAGTTAGAACCCTGAGATACTTAGAACCCAGAATTACTACCCAAGACCGATCAGTCTATGCCTCGGCATACACGCTAACGCGCCGCCTGCCTTCGGGTGCCCACTCAAATTTAACCAAACCGTCTATTTTAGCAAAAATGGTGTAGTCTCGGCCCAAGCCCACATTGGAGCCGGGATGGATTCGGGTCCCGCGTTGCCGAATTATAATGGTTCCACTGGTGACGCTTTCGCCGTCATATTTTTTAACGCCTAGACGTTTCGCATTACTATCACGACCGTTATTGGTGCTGCCACCGGCTTTTTTATGGGCCATTAACCATGTCCTCCTGACTCCGCCTGGGCTATTCAACCACAAACCTAGCTGCCGGAAGCGTCTATCTTTACATCTTGAATCAAGATTCTGGTGTAGGTCTGTCGGTGGCTTTTCTTCCTGCGGTACCGGGTCTTGGCTTTATACTTGAATACAATGATTTTCCGGTCTTTGTAATGGGACTGAACCTCGGCAAGCACTTTGGCTCCAGGTATAAATGGGGAGCCAATGGTGATCTCTCCACCGTCGGAAATCGCCAAAACTTCGCTGAACTCGGCTACCGAGTCGACAACAACCGGAATTTTTTCCACGTCGAGGGTATCCCCGGGCTTTACCCGGTATTGTTTCCCCCCAGTCTTAAAAACAGCATAATCCATGTTTTCTACTCCGTCTTCCCATAGTAAGACAGGGTGATTGAAGTGTCAAGGAGATTAGAGGTCCTCAACACTTGGGTTATAATACCCTGCGGCATTAGTTACCTATCATATATTAACTCATATTCTAGGCACCAACATTTTTTGGGCGTCCTTGTAGCCGTCCAGAGAAGCCGCTGGTAACCGTGATTGCTGACTAGGAGGGCTGAATAGATGGAGAGGATCAGCGGAGATGACCTCCGCCGAGCGTTTGTTGCCGCTGCTGCTTGTATCGAGCGATACAGGGACGCAATCAACGCTCTGAATGTGTTCCCGGTGCCCGACGGCGACACAGGAACCAACATGCTGTTCACCCTCCGGTCGGCTTTGGAGCAGTGCCCTCAAGACCCAGACAACAGTGCCGAAGAAGTGCTCGCCGGTCTTGCCGAGGGCGCATTCTGGGGTGCCCGAGGAAACAGCGGAGTCATTCTCTCCCAGTTTTTTCGTGGCCTATCAGAAGCTCACCCGGTCCATCCAGACAATGTAAGCCTATGGTTACCCCTTGGCCTTCGGTTGGCGACTGAAGCCGCATACAAGTCGGTGCTTAATCCGGTGGAAGGAACAATGCTTACGGTTATCGGTGCTGCGTCCGCGGCTGCATCCATCCAAGCAGGCCTCCCAGCACAAAAGGCTAAGGGCGGTGGTGAACTGGAAGCCTCCGCTCTGTGGGAATCGGCCTTCGAAGGTGCGGTCGAGGCCGTGTACGCTACCCCCAGCCAACTCCCCATATTGAGGGAAGCCGGTGTGGTCGATGCCGGAGGGATGGGCGTGGCGCTAATCCTGGGAGCCTCCTTTTGTTCCCTCACGGGCCGGGACACAGCCTTAATAGACCAGGCTCTCGGCAAATGTTGCGTCGAGCCCCTTGACCCCGTTGCGGCTCAGATTAGGGTTGACCAAGAACTCCTCGACCACAGGGCCACACCGGGTTCTTTAGTTGATTCGAGGCCTGATTCCAGGCATGATTCGACGGCCGGTTCTAACTTAGCAGAAAACTGGGGGTACTGCATCCAATATGTCATTGATACCTTTAGCTCCGGACATGCCGCTGATTCCGGAGGTGGCTTGAATTCGGAGACCGGCATTACCACCGAACTTGTGCGCGCCGGGCTGGGATCGGAGATAGGCGGGTCGACAGTTATTGTGGGTGATGGACGTTACGTAAAAGTACACGTCCACGCTTTCGACCCTGGGCCAGCCCTCAGCTACGGTGCGTCACTGGGTCAACTAGACCGCATCAGCATCGAAAACATGTCCCTCCAGAGCGCCGGTCTGGTTCCGGATCACGGGTGGTCAACCGCGACGCTCGCGACTCACATCTCCGTGGTGGCCGTGGTGCAGGGAGAGGGTCTTGGCCGATTATTTCAGGATGCTGGCTGCAGTGGAATAATCGATGGTGGTCAAAGCATGAACCCCAGCGTGGGTCAGTTTCTAAAGCAGGTCGAGTCAAGACCCGATGTACAGGTAATAATATTGCCCAACAATCCCAACGTGTTAGCCGCCGCAAACCAGGCCGCAGAGAGGGAGCCCAATCTTCATGTGGTGCCGTCAAAATCAGTCCCCCAGGGCGTGGCGGCCCTCTTAGCGTTCAGCCCCGAGGAGCCACTAGAGCACAATCTGGAGGCGATGTCGGCGGCCCTAGCGGAAGTTACTTCCATGGAGATAACCCAGGCCGTGCGCTCGACCAGTATTCGCGGCGTGCCGGTACGCGCCGGTCAATATATAGGGATCATCGAAGGCGAACTCGCGTCTTGTGGCGAAACTCCCGAAGCGGTCCTAGAGTCTATATTGGGCCAGACCGTAAACTCGCCAGGCCAGGTCGTGACGATTTATTATGGAGCAGACGCTTTAACCGAGTCTTCAAGCGAGGCTTCAACAAATGCCATCCAAGGCTTGCGCTCCGGATTGGAAATAGGATTTCCCGGCATTCAAGTGGATGTGGTTGACGGCGGCCAACTCAATTACCATTACCTGGCCTCGGTGGAGTAAGCCTCCATCTTTAGTGATTTTTCCCAGAAGACGCTCTTATATCTCCCCATTTATCGCGCAAACGAGTTTGTACGGAGCCAACAAGTGAGTCTAGTCGTTCCGAAATTCCCCGAAACGGGTCCGTATCCCGCCAATCGTAGGGGTAGGCTAAAGGGCTGCGCCAGTGCGATTCATGGCGATTAGGATCGTTACCGACACCGCCAGTGATATCCCCCCTCAACTGGCCTCGCAATTGAATATTACGGTTGTCCCTTGTTACGTCATAATCGACGACCAGTCATACAGGGACGGCGTGGACATTTCCAGCGATGAATTCTACGCAAGGCTAACATCAGGCTCTCGGTTGCCCACCACGGCTCAACCCACTGTCGCCGATTTCCAGGCTGTATACCAAGACCTCCTGAGTCAGGGACATCAGGTGGTTTCCATCCATGTATCGGGCAAGCTAAGCGGCACCCTCAACTCCGCCAATCAAGCCCGAAACGCTTTAGGAGATGAAGGCGCCGCCCGCATTGAGATAGTGGACTCCAAATTGGCATCCTTTCCCCAAGGGCTGGTTGCCGTCTCGGCAGCTAAGAGTTCTGAAGGTTCGGAGTCGCATCACGATATAGCTGAATTGGCGCAGCAAGAGATTTCGGTCATATCCTGCTTCTTCGTTCCCGACACATTGGAATACCTCCAGCGTGGCGGCCGAATAGGCAAAGCCCAGGCCTTTGTTGGCTCGGTGCTAAACGTCAAGCCAATTTTGACCATCCGGAACGGCGAAGCCCACCCGTTGGAGCGCATTCGCAACCGATCCAGGGCCATGAACCGCATTGTAGCCTTGGTCCGCGAGCAAGCTCCGTTGCGCCAACTCGCCGTGATTTATAGCACCCAGAGAGAACAAGCAGAAGAACTTAAAGCAAATCTGGCCGGGTTGCTGGACTCGGACGAGATTTTGGTGGCCCGGTTTGGGCCTACGCTGGGCACCTACCTGGGACCAGGCGCCATAGGCGTGGCCTTGGCAGGAGGCGGTGATATACTAAAACCCTGATGGCCTCCTCAAACCGCGCCTCACCGACCTGGCAGGAGATTCTGAGCAACATCCTGCGACTGGAAGAGTCCCGAAGCTTCGACAACCGAGCCGTGGTTGGTGGACTGGACAAGTTCCTCCTGCGGTGGTCCGGCTCAATCAGCGAGAGCTTGGAGGACCCTGCCTTAGTTCAACAACTGACCACGTTACCCTATGCCTCTATGTCTCAGGATGACCGCCGCATTTGGGCTCAGCGTTGGCGTGCGATTTTGGGCAGCGAACCTGCGCTAACAACCTCCGCAGTGCCTCCTATTTCTTCCGGTCCAGTCTCTTACGAAAAGAACCCACCGACCGTTAAAAACGCCCAGGCCGGAAGCGCACAGGCCGTTAAAAATGGGCACGCCGATAAAAATCCCGCCACAGTCAAAAGCGCACGGTCAGGCTCAAGGTCAAAAATCCAAGGGGCAGAATCAACGCCAGACCCCGTCAATCCTGACCCTGTAGCTAAGGTTAATGGCGCAAGCACGGCGGTTGGCAAAGGCAAAGAGACCCCCGCCGGTCTGAGCTTGGACGCTCCGGTTAGCCGCCTGCGTAGCGTCGATACCAAGCTTTCCGCCAAATTTGCGCGCTTGGACGTTCAATCTATCCGCGACCTGCTGTACCTGTTCCCCCGTCGCCACCAAGACTACTCCCATTACACCAAGATTTCGGAGTTGGTCCCCGGCGTGGAATGCACGGTAATCGCCAACGTATGGGAGGTCCAAGAAGTCAGCGGTGGTCGGGGAGGTAAGCGCAAGGACACTAAGGCGGTCCTCGGAGACGAAACCGGCAACCTGCAAGTTATCTGGTTCGGGCAGCGCTTCCTGGCCCGGACTCTCAAGCCGAATTCCCGTATAGCGGTCAGCGGAAAACCGGGCGTGTTCAGGGGACAGTTGGTCTTGGAGTCCCCAGACTACGAGGTGCTGGAAAACGAACAAACGCCCATACATACCGGTCGTATGGTACCCATATACCCCCTTACCGAGGGATTATCCGGTCGCAACCTACGCAGATTCACCTGGCAAGCGCTACAAGAATGGCTCGGGGGCATAGAAGAACTGTTGCCTTCCGACATTCTGGCCCGTAGCGGGGGAATGCCGCTGCAACAAGCGATCCAACAAGCCCACTTCCCGGACAACCCGGAATCGTGGGAGCTGGCCCGTCGGCGACTGGCTTTCGACGAGTTGTTCACGCTGCAACTGGCAGTATTGGGGCGCCGGAAACATCGTAACCAGGACGTCACTGGGGTGGCCGTCGAAACACGACAACAGGTACTTGAAGGATTCCTGGCAACTCTGCCGTTCAAATTCACCGGCGCTCAAGAGCGGTGCATTCAAGACATCCTCGCAGACCTGGAACGGGGCACTCCACCGATGAACCGGTTGTTGCAAGGAGAGGTGGGCAGCGGCAAGACCGTGGTGGCACTGGCCGCTCTGCTGATGGTGGCTGCCCAAGGACACCAGGGGGCGATAATGGTGCCCACCGAAGTTCTGGCAGAACAGCATTTCCGGACCGTAATCGGCCTATTGGGCGGGGTAGCCAATCATCAGGCCCAAACGGTTCAATCGGACTACCTGGTTTCGATTTATATGGAATCATTGGAGCGGTCGATTACGGTGGGTTTACTCACCGGAAGCACACGCTTATCCCGTAAGCGGGAGTTGACCGAGATGGCCGCCGCCGGCACCCTGGACCTGATTATTGGCACCCATGCCTTGATCCAATCAGGGGTGTCTATGCCAAATTTGGCATTGGCGGTAACCGACGAGCAACACCGGTTTGGGGTTGCCCAACGTTCCGCTTTAAGGCACCGGGGTAAAGTGTCACCCCATGCGCTCCTCATGTCCGCTACGCCCATCCCCCGCACTCTGAGCCTTACTCTCTATGGCGACCTGGACATTTCAACCCTAGACGAGCTTCCGGCAGGCCGGCAAGAAGTTGCCACACGCTGGTTGCCACCCACCAGCCGCGAGGCCGCCTACGGATTTTTGCGCAAGCAACTGGAGGAAGGTCGCCAAGCGTTCGTGGTCTGCCCGTTGGTTGACGAGTCGGAGGCAATCGAAAGCAAAGCCGCCACCGAGGAGTACGAGCGCCTATCAACTGAGGTATTCCCCGACCTGACTCTGGGTTTACTCCATGGGCGTATGAAGCATAAAGAGAAAGACCGGGTCATGAGGAAATTCCGCGACGGGGAGACGGGGATTTTGGTGTCGACCGCGGTGGTGGAAGTGGGTATCGACGTGGCCAACGCTACGGTTATGTTAATTGAGGGCGCGGACCGGTTTGGACTGGCCCAACTGCACCAGTTCAGAGGACGAGTGGGACGTGGGGAGCACAAGAGCTACTGCATGTTGCTTTCGGACAGCCCTTCGGAAGTTGCGAAAGAGCGGCTATCGGCATTGGAGAGTATCCACGACGGCTTCCAGTTGGCTGAGGTTGATCTGGAACTTCGGGGACCGGGAGACTTCTTTGGTACCCGTCAGAGCGGTCTGCCAAACCTTCGCATGGCTCACATTTCCGATCGTAAGCTCTTGGAGTCGGCCCGGGAAGAAGCGGCCAAGGTGATGGAGAAGGACCCGGAACTAAAGGCCAAGAAGCACGCACTGATGGCCGCTCAGGTGGCCCGCTTCCTGGATGCGGTGAGCGAAGAAGGCAGCTAGCCATGATGGCAGGTTTCACTAGTCGGTCCCCCTTCAACTTGATGACCTCTAATCTTTGCTTGGGAAGTAATCAGGATTCCCTCGCAAAAAGGCCTGTTTGAGATGAACCCTGGCGTGCGAAGGGGCCTGGAAGGGAGGAGGCCACGGGATGCCGGCTGCTGGCCTCACCGCACCATCTGCCGCGCTCAGGACAAGCGTGATCCCGTTGCGCTACCCCTTCCGTGGCTCAGGGCACCCGGTGGAAGCTGTGGAGCGGCGCCCTCATGCGGCCGTGACCGCAGGTACCGTCCCGACCGCCCGCTGAGCCGTGTTCTCCATCTCCACCAGGCGTGCATGGACCATCCGCTTGAAGTTGCACGCCAACGCCTTCAGGTAGACGGCAAGCCGCACCCGACGGCCCCCTCGCACCCGCAAGCGCCCAAGCCCGTGGGCGCGCTTCAGCTCGGAGTTCGTTCCCTCGATACCAGCCCTTATGGCATACCGCTTGCGCCACTCCTCGGTGGCCTCGGCCCTCCGGCGCCGCTCGATGTTCACCTTCACCAGGTCCGCCTTGAGGACGTAGGCCCCCGCACGCCGGTCCAGCTTCACTGGGCAACGGGACCGCAAGGGGCAGGGCTCGCATGTTGTCCTGGCAAAGTGGACCTCTACCCGCTCCGGCGCATCCTCCAACTCGTGCTCCTCGATGGACGGGTGGCCGGCGGGGCACACCGTGGCCTGCTCCCCTGTGACGTCGATCTGAAAGTCCGCGGCGGTGAGCGGCGGTGGTCCGTCACCCTCTCCTTCGCGCGAGTTCCCCGGCGCCGACCCCGCCACCGGGCTCACCAGTTCCGTTCCCCGGCGCGAGGCTTCGAAGGCATTGCGGCCCGACCCATACGCCGTGTCGGCGAAGAGCTCGTCCGGTCGGACCTTCCGCTCCGCGAGCCCGTCAACGACCGGCACGCTCACGTCGGTGTCGCTCCCACTCGAGGGGGTCACCTCCACGTGGGTGATGAGCTGGGTGGCGTTCTCCTCGTGGCAGGTCTCCGCCACCTGCACCTCGTACCCCTTCCCCTTGTGGCCGCTGTAGGTCACATCCGGGTCGTGGGGCGATTGCAGCGAGTCGGCGGACACCTGCTTCGGGTCCTTCAAGGCCACGGGCACCTTGCATTCCCCAGCATCGTCGTCATCGTCCCTGGGGCGCCCGTCCCGGTGTTTGCCCACATGGCACTGCTCCCGCAGCAGCCGCTCCAGCAGCCGGTACTCCTCCAGCTGGGCAGCAGTCGTGCCATGGAACCGGTCCACCAGCCGGTAGAGGTCCCGGGCACAGACCGAAAGGCGTCGCCGACCCTCCCCCGTGCGGGCGTCCTCGTAGTGGGTCGCCTCGTCTTCTTCCTTCAAATAGCGCCCTAGGAGGCCCTCCGGAACCCCAGGGCGAAGCTCTGGGTGCTCCCAGCGCAAGGCCCGCAGGAACAACCGCATCGTCTCACAGAACAGGCCCAGCCGGGTGAGTGTGGCGATGTTGCTCATGATGTGGGTGGAGTCCAGCCGTTGCTTTCCGGTGCGTATGCCCAGCGCCTGGATGATCCGGTCCGTGGTCTCCTGGAAAGCCAGCCGGCCACCGTCGTGCTGCATCAGGCGAACTCGGAAGTTGTGGAGGGTCTTCTGGGGCAGGTGGGTCTCCTCGATGTCCAGCCGCAGGGCGTGGTGCCAGAGCAGGTTGAACTCTAGTTGTTCCAGAGCTTCATCGTCGGTGAGGTTGAACATCTCTTTGAGGAGGTGGACCCCGAGGACGGTCTGCACCGCCCGGTTGGGACGGCCGTTGTCCACGCAGTACATGGGAGCAAAGCGCTCCTCGTCAATCAGGGGGAGCGCCTCGTTTCGGAAAACCTCGGCCCAACTTCTCTCCAGACGCTTAGCCTTCTTCGGCGTCACCAGGAACTGGGACTGCCAGAGGCTCTCTTGCGGGTCTCGTATTCGGAACATCCTCCCCTCCCTCGGCCAGGCGCTGCCCCAACGCCCTTTCCCCACATTATCCTCCCATTGCCCCCGGAGGACGAGGGGTTTTTACGAGGGAATCAAATAGCTTTCGGGTTCTCCTGGATCATTTGCCAATGGGCACATTTAATGGCTTTCGATACTCCCTTTTAGAGTTACCGCCTGAAAAAGGGCTGCTTCATATAATGCCATATAATCGGCAACGGGTAGGTGACGCTTCAAGGGAGTACTTGGAAAGCGAACGGCAAGCCCGTTTCGACTTTTCAGAAGAACGCGACTCTTTGCTGGTCTCCGTAGAATCCATGAAAGCATTAAGGGTGGCTTACCCAAATTACTTCGCTGACACACGACGTTTTATGCGCGAGGTAAAAAGGGCTCTCAGCTAAAGTTCGCGAACCTGGCGAAGGATGGTCCAAGAACCTGATACCCGACCGTGCAGGCTCTCGTGTCCGCTCCGTAAATGGTCCGTTTAACCGGGAGGTTTGAACCGGTACCCCACCAAGTAAATCGTCTCGATAAACGACCTTCCCGGCGCTTCAATCTTCGAGCGCAACCTACGCACGTGAACATCGACGGTCCGGGTGCCGCCCAGGTAGTCATATCCCCAGACCTGGTTGAGCAGATTTTCCCTGGAGTAGACCCTTCCCGGATTGGAAGCCAGCAAGACTAGGAGTTGGAACTCTTTATAGGTCAGCGAAACCCGACGTCCAACCACGGTAACGTCGTAGCGCTCCAGGTCGATTGACATCTCCCCGACCCGAAGCACTTGATCTCCATCGATGGGTCCGCTTACCCGGTATACGGCCTGCTTGAGCCTCACCAATAACTCCGGGTCGGGCAGAGGATGGACTATGAGTTCATCGGGGTTTAGAGAGGGATCGTAGGATTCCAGTACGTCTCGGGATACTAACGCTATCACCGGCGTCTTGAGCTTACGGCACTGGTCAACAACATTCCGGGCTTGTCCCATTTCGATGGTAGCCAAGTCCAGCAGTACCACTTCGGGTTTCCGTGATTCGTTTTCCCCGACTACCGAAGGTAGTTCTTGACCAGATTGGCAGTCCATTCCAATCCGGCATAGCGACTCCGCCAAGGGACCGAAGCCGTTATCGTGGTCTGCCAGCAGAAAAACCGTATACACTCGTTATACCGTAACCCATATTTTACCGGAATCCGCCTGTTCGGTAACTAAAATAATTACCCGTACCCAGTTGGAGTATATCACCGAGTCCGCTACCGGTAGCTGTAAATTGGTCCCGAGATGCCCACAAAACTCCATTGCCCGGCCATCCTTTGATCAGGATGGGAGAGCGCAATTGACTAGGTTAAATGGGCCAACTATTATTGTGGCTGTGAATGGTTGCGCTTCGGCTCAGTGCCCCAAGCTCCAGCCAATAATGACAGACTCAAACAAAAACGGACGCAACCTCTTTTCGATGGCTCAACCATCAAAGGACACTCATACTTTAAGGCCGCCAGAGACGATGTCCCCCAATCAAACCGTGACGTTAACATTCGGAGGTTATTAGATGAGCCTGATCACATTGCCCCAAACGGGTCGAGAAGTACGCCAACTCATAAGGTCCGGCCAGTGGCGCGGGGTCACCTCCGGTGTGGCGGCTGGGCACGTGCAAGCGAACCTGGCTATCTTGCCCAAAGACTTAGCCTTCGATTTTTTACTTTTTTGCCAACGAAATCCAAAACCCTGCCCCTTGTTGGAAGTCATCGAGGCGGGTAGCACCGAGCCAATAATAACGGCCCCTGGGGCAGACATTCGCACCGATGTGCCAGCGTACCGTATTTACGAGAACGGCGAGTTCACCGGTGAGACGGAATCCTTAGTCGATTATTGGCGAGACGACTTGGTGTCATTCCTTTTGGGATGCAGCTTCTCCTTTGAAACCGCGATGGTGGACGCTGGAATCGCCTTGCGACATCAAGAGCTTGGACTAAACGTCGCCATGTACATCACCAACATACCGACGACCCCCGCCGGCGTGTTCTCCGGCCCCATGGTGGTCAGCATGCGGCCAATCAAGCGAGACAAGATTGTACGGTCGGTGCAGGTGACGTCCCGGTTCCCGGCGACCCACGGAGCGCCCATACACATCGGCATGCCGGAGGCCATAGGGATTCTGGACTTGGACCGTCCCGACTTCGGCGACCGGGTGGATATACTGCCCGACGAAGAGCCGGTTTTCTGGGCCTGTGGAGTGACGCCCCAAGCAGTGGCGCTGAGTTGCAAGCCGCCACTGATGTTCGCCCATGGCCCGGGAAAGATGTTCATCACCGACAAGAAGGATGTCGATTACGCAGTTCTCTAGCTGCTGGCTCTTTGGCTGTCAGCAATCAGCTTTCAGCCGTCAGCTTTTGCTTGCATTCATTGAGTACCCTTTGTCCATGAAAGGCCCTTCCCCGGAAGCATGGTTCGACAAGCTCACCACGAACGATGGGAGATTCCAAGCCCGCTCATCCTGAGCTTGTCGAAGGACTCACCACGAACAGCGTGCGTTGCTCCGATCAGCCAGCGTATAAGGCGGCGATTGATCGGGTATTGTAGCTGCGATTATTCGAAGTATGTGATAGCTGCGAAGTATGTCTAAGCACGAGGAACGAACATGGCCAATTCAATTGAGGACCTGATTCTTCAGCAAGACAAACGGGGAGTTGCCGAATTGCGACCCCACTTGCCAGCGGATTTTTGTTCCCAAGCCGCCAGCTACATCATGGACCATCCCGGCGACGTCGTAATCGTCACGGGCTTCTACGTCCTGATGACCGGCACCCCGGAAACCGACGGCCCGCCCGGCGCAATCGCCATAGGCAATGCCTTGCGAGCCTTGGGGCGCAAGGTTACTTACGTGACCGATTCGATCTGCCTGACGGCGCTGCGGGATTTGGCCAGAGAGGACACCGAGGTACTTGATTTCCCGATCACCGATGTCGAATCTAGCAAGCAGGCGGCCAGAGAAATCTTGGCCAGACTGAAACCCGGATTGCTGATCTCCATCGAACGCAGTGGACGCACCAAGGACGATACCTACCTGAACATGCGGGATGCGGACATTAGCCCCAACACGGGCCGCCTAGACTACCTCTTCGAGGAAGGCATTCCGTCTGTGGGCATCGGAGACGGTGGCAACGAGATCGGTATGGGCAACCTGGCCGATGTTATCCCCACCATAGACCGGCTACCCAACAATCCCGCCATAGCCCGAGTGGACAGGTTGGTTGTGGCCAGCGTCTCAAACTGGGGCGGCTACGGACTGGTGGCGGCCCTCTCCCGCTTGGCCGGACGCAACCTGCTGCCAACAGTGGAACACGAAAGGAACCTGATCAACCGAATGGTGGAGATTGGAGTAGTGGACGGGACGACTGGCAAGGCAGTGCCCACGGTCGACAATTTCACGACCGACGAGAACGCAGCAGTGTTGGAACAGTTGCATGGGGTTGTGGGGGAGAGCTAAGAATGGTAGATGATTTGGGAAGAATTGAGCGTATAGATAACCTCCGTTCGGTTTGGCAGAACGAGGCTACGGATTTCACTCCTTGGCTTCAGCAAAATATTGACCTGCTGTCGGAAGCCCTTGGATTGGATATTCAGTTGATGGAGTCAGAAGTATCCGTAGGAGATTTCTCTGTGGACCTTGTCGGAGAAGAACCGAGTTCCGGCAGACCGGTGATCATCGAAAATGAACTAGAAAGGACCAACCACGATCATCTCGGAAAGCTGCTTACCTACTCTGCGGGAAAAAACGGTGGCGTAATCATCTGGGTGGCAAAAGATATTCGTCCTGAGCACCAGGCCGCCCTAGACTGGCTGAATAATGCTACCCAGGGAAACATCGATTTCTTCGGGGTGGAGTTGGAACTCCTGCAAATCCAAGGGTCCCAAGGACTCTCCGCTACCGCTCCAAACTTTAAAGTGGTCGTGAAAGTGGTCGTGGCTCCGAAAAATGTTGGCCCAACCGCCTTGCCTCAAGACAATGAAAGGGGCCGAAGATACCAGGCATTTTTCCAAGATGTTTTGGACAGATTGAAAAACCGGAAGCCTGGAGTCATAAAGACCAGCAAAGTTGGGATGAGAAGTTGGCTTACACTGCTTCGGGAAAAAGCGGATTCGGTTTCCCTCTCGCGTTTGCATCACGGGCGAGATTTCGCATCGATTTGTAGATAGCCCCCGCAGACAAGGAAACTAACAAACGCATCTTCGCCGCAATCCAAGAGGACCAACAAGCGATCGAAAGTCAATTGGGTGTAAATCTAAATCGGGAGCGCCTCGATAACAGAAAGGCCTGTAGGGTCGCATGGTACTGGGATCAGCCGGTAACGATAATGGATTCATCAGATAAATTGGATCGTCTCAAGGCGTGGACAGTGGACAACTATTTTCAGTTTCGGGACACCTTGTCCGGATATCTAAGTAGCCTGCCTTCCGAATTCGAGTTCGATTTAAATGGAGAGTCAGATGAATTTGAAGCTGAGGCCCAAGAGGAGCAAGAGGACGATGTCCTGCGCTAGGGGTTTACAAACACCCGTTGGCCATAGTGACGGAGAATTGGCGCAGGATGCCGAGACCAATAATCCATTCAGGGCCGAGGGCGACGACAAGGATAGGCACGGGCTGAAAATCACCCAATTGAACGATGCCTCGATAAACTGGGGAAGGAACTTGGGACCCGTCGGCAAGGGTCCAAATCTGATGCCAGTCGGGCTCTTGCCCTTCCAATAGCAATGGGGGCACTGTGCTAGGGCTCCGTCAAAGCCGGTATCCAGTAATGCCTCTTCATAGAATGTTTGCTGCCCCATCTGTAGGCGAACCGGAAGGAACGGGAATCTGGAACTAGTCAGTGGATGGTTGATCGCCATTTTCCGACCGCCTTCGCTCCTACTTTAAAGACGAAGGTCCCCTTGCCGAATTTAGCTAGGGCCTCTTCAGACGCAGCCAGAAGGGTTGGCCTTAAGACCAATCTACCATCAGGAAAGATTGCCACGAATCCCCCCCAGTGCTCTTTCTCCAGGGGTTTACCATATTGCTCGTATAGCCTATCGGCTTGCGCCATAAGTTGTTGACTGGATGCTGCCATCCTAAGCGCTCCTTTAGGTCAATAGGAATGTTGTCATGAAGAAGCAACCTCAGTCCCCTCTGGAACTTCGTCCTTAAGGTCGAACGCCGAGGGGAGCAGAGTTTTTTCTTCCAGGGCTAGGAGGCGCCTTAGCTCGAAAATCTCGTCGCGGAACTGGGCCGCTTTCTCAAACTGCAGGCCCTTGGCTGCTTCTTTCATCTGCGTTTCCAAGTCCTTTACCACCCGGAACATGTCGGTCCGCGACAATTCTTTCCGAGCCACATTGTACCTGGAACGGTTCTCTGACACGCCTTTAATGGCCTCGGTGATGTCATGGACTTGTTTTTGTATGCTCTGGGGCTCTATCCCGTGCTGTTGGTTATAGTTACCCTGGATGACGCGCCGACGGTTCGTCTCGTCAATGGCCCGCTTCATAGAATCGGTCATCTTGTCGGCGTACATGATGACGTGGCCCCTGGAGTGTCTGGCCGCCCTGCCAATGGTCTGGATCATTGAGGTGTCGGACCGCAGGTAGCCTTCTTTATCGGCATCCAAAATCGCCACCAGGCTTACCTCGGGCAAGTCCAAACCTTCCCGCAGCAGGTTGATGCCTACGATCACATCGTAAACGCCCAGCCGCAAGTCTCGGAGAATTTCTATCCGGTCCAGGGTCTGTATATCCGAGTGAAGGTAGCTGTTGCGTATTCCCATCTCCGAAAGGTAGTCGGCCAACTCCTCGGCCATGCGTTTGGTCAGGGTGGTGACCAGGCAACGCTCTTTGCGCTCGATTCTTTCCTTGATCTGGACAAGCAGGTCGTCGATCTGCCCTGTAGTCGGTTTCACCTCAACCGTTGGGTCGAGCAGCCCGGTAGGCCGGATTACCTGCTCCACAATCATGGCGCTGTTTTTCATTTCATACGGCCCAGGCGTAGCCGAGACGTACACGACCTGGTTAATGTGCTCATCATATTCTTCGAAGTTTAGGGGGCGGTTATCCAGGGCCGAAGGCAACCGGAAACCAAAATCCACCAGCGTCTTTTTCCGAGACATGTCTCCGCGATACATCCCCCGGACTTGGGGCAATGTCATGTGGGACTCATCCACGAACATCAGGAAGTCTTTAGGAAAGTAGTCTAAAAGAGTCCAGGGCGCGCTGCCTTCCTCCCGTCCAGAGAGGTGGCGAGAGTAGTTCTCGACCCCGGCGCAAAAACCGGTTTCTTGGAGCATTTCCAGGTCGTAATGGGTCCGGCTTTCCAAACGAGCAGCTTCCAGAATTTTGCCGTTGGACCTTAGCCTGGCTAGTTGGTCCTCGAGTTCGATTTTTATCGCTTCAACGGCTAGGTCCAGCTTCTCCTTTGGAGTGACGAAGTGATTTGCTGGAAAGATCATCATTTCCTGGGATTCACCAAGCAGTTCGCCGGTCAGGGGATCGATCTGGGAGATCCGCTCCACTTCATCGCCGAAGAACTGGATGCGTATTGCCGCCTCTTCGTAGGCGGGCACCAACTCTAACGTGTCACCTCGTACGCGGAACTTTCCCCGGGCCAAATCCAGGTCGTTGCGCTCGTACTGCATGTCGACCAATTGGCGGACGAGTTGCGAGCGATTGCGAATGTCGCCCACTTTGAGCCGGGCCACAAAATGAAAGTAGTCCTCAGGATCGCCGAGACCGTAGATACAGGAAACCGAAGCCACTATCAGCACGTCGCGGCGAGTGAGCAAAGATGTCGTGGCCGACAAGCGCAACTTATCCAATTCTTCGTTGACGCTTGAGTCCTTTTCGATGTAGGTGTCCGACTGGGGCACGTAGGCTTCGGGTTGGTAGTAGTCGTAGTAAGAGACAAAGTACTCGACGGCATTGTGAGGGAAGAACTCTTTGAACTCCGAAGCCAACTGGGCGGCCAGCGTTTTGTTGTGGGCCATCACCAATGTGGGACGCTGCACTTCCTGGATGATGTTGGCCATGGTGAAAGTTTTGCCGCTGCCGGTTACGCCCAGCAGGGTTTGCCGGGTCATACCTCCGTCTAGGCCATTAGCTAACCGGCTAACCGCTGCGGGTTGATCTCCTGTCATCTTGAAGTCGGCTACAAGTTCAAAGCGCTTGGCCTCAAGATGGGCGCCAGCAGTCCGGGCGTCTTCAACATCCCGGCCCGCTTCGGCCCAGCGTCGACCTCGTGATATTTCAACCATTTTTTGCTCTTGAAAAGTACATCATTAAAACCATTCTATACGGATGGGGGAAGAGCGTGTTGCCCGTGTATCAACGCCACCACGGCCACTTGGTCGGGTTTGATCAGATAAATTATTCGGTACGGTCCCTCAATTATTTCCCTAATATCGAGGCTCTGCTATTCGGGGACGGTACGACCGGACAATGGTACGACCGGACAATGGAAACGCACCAATTTGTTCTGAGCGTTTGTTCAGTCGATCGGCCATCTGAATTGCATAGGGTTCTGAATCGTACGCAATTCGGTCTTTGCCAGCAAATGTGCAATGGCATAATTCGTCCACTATACCCTCACTTAGTCAAGCCGAAAGTGGCCCTGACCTCCTCTACATCAACCCTGCGGTTGCATTGACTATCGTTAAGACCAGCATCCACGACCTGGCGAACATCTATTTGGTACATCAGGTCATCCCACGTAGCGTTTTCTTCGAGGTTATCCACTAGGCGGTAGGCGTCTTCTTTTATGTTCACAGGTGCCATGATTATCCTCTCATATTACGTTGGAACTCGCCTTAATTACTGTAAATCTGTAGCCTATTATACGCTTGTTCCAAGAACGGCTGGAGCGCCGACCTTACTCAGCCGCCCGCGCCGAACTGTTGTAGCGCCAGCAGTATGCGGTCGTCTACGCTGAGGTTCGCGTCGCGGTCGAGGTTGCTCACCGCTTGTCGCGCCTCGCTAGGGGAGTACCCCAAGGCGGTTAACGCGGCAATAACATCGCCGTCATCCGACGAGGGGCTCGGGACCGAAGCCAACTGATGTTCTGGCAGTTTTCCCTTCAGCTCAAGGATGATGCGGCCTGCGGTGCGCCGGCCAACACCGGGGGCATCGGATAAAGCCGCCACGTCTTCCGCTGATATGGCCTGGTACAGCCGGTCCACACTCAGAGCGGACAGCAATGCCAAAGCGAGGCGGGGTCCAATTCCAGAAACGCTGTTCAGCATGCCGAAAAGCTCCAGGGAACTCTCAGTTAGGAAGCCATACAGCACAGGCTGTTCATTTTGGATTCGCAGAAGGGTGTGCAAGCTTACGTTATCGCCAATTGACCCCAACTCGCCAATGGCAGAGGCTGGCACGCTGACTTGCAGTGATACCCCACCGACCTGAATATGCACCCAGTCCGGGCCAACAGCCTCAAGGGCTCCACGGACACCGACTATCACCCGCTACCTCTCGGAGCCGGGACGAATTTCCCGTCCCAGTGCCTCAGCCGCTTGCTGCTGCACTAGGTGGCAAAGGCATATCGAAAGGGCATCGGCGGCATCGGATTGGGGAACCTCGGTCAGCCCCAAAGTGGCAGCAACGCTCCGCTGCATCTGCTCTTTGGTGGCTGCGCCGTAGTTGGCAACCGACAGCTTTACCTGAGCTGGGCTATAGGTAAAAATCGGGATTCCCTGGCTGGCTGCGCCGATTAGCACGACGGCTTGGGCCTGGCCCACCGCAATCGCCGGTCCAATAAACTGACGCTCGCCTTTCCCCACGAAAGGCTGTTCTACGGCAATGGCAGCGGGATGGAAAATGGAAATCATGTTGAGTATGTGGGTATGCAATTGGTACAGCCGGTATTCTATCGGCATGGTAGAGGGAAGAGAAATCACACCGTAGTCTTCAGCGGCGGCCTGGGGCCCTGCTGCCTGGGGAGATGAAGAGACCAACGCATACCCCATGTGCTGCGTGCCGGGGTCAATCCCAAGTACCAGCATGGCCCCCACTCCCCGCCGTTTTGGACTGAATAAATAGTCTCAGCAGTCCTGTGTTAAGGCGACACCTGGTATTTTTCCAGAACTTCCGGAGGGAAATCGGCGTTGGTGTACGCCTTTTGAATGTCGTCCAAGTCCTCTAGACTATCCAGCAGTTTTAAGGTTTGCTCCGCAGCGGAATCTTCCAGGGTGATGGTGGCTTTGGGCACCATGGAAACTTCGGCGGATTCCGGCTTGATGCCCTCGGCTTCTAGCGTACTTCGTATCTCTAAAAGCAGTTCGGGAGCGGTGAAAATTTCCAAGACACCGTCTTCCAACTTCACATCTTCGGCGCCAGCGTCGATGGCCAGCAAGCCCAACTCCTCACCCTTTTCTTCGTCGGGCATCTCGACGGTAATGAGGCCCCGAGACTCGAAGTTCCAGGCTACACAACCGCTCTCCCCAAGATTTCCGCCGCACTTGGTAAATGTGGCGCGCACATCGGCAGCGGTGCGGTTGCGATTCGGAGTCAAGGCCTGAAGGAGGATAGCGCCTCCCCCTGGGCCGTAGCCTTCGTAGATAATCTCCTCAAGGTCTTCGGCTCCTTCTCCACCGCCGCTAGCCCGCTTGATAGCCCGGAGAATGTTATCTTGGGGCATGTTGTTGTTTTTCGCTTTTTCCGCGGCCAAACGCAACCGGAAGTTCATATCGACGTCGCCGCCACCTTCTCTAACCGCCAGAGCGATATCCCGGCTGAGTTTGGTGAAAATCGCCCCTCTTTTGGCGTCGGCTATTCCTTTTTGGTGTTTTATGGTTGACCATTTAGAGTGACCCGACATTTGGGCGCCTCCTGTTACGGGTTTGTATTAATTACAGTAATTACCCAGAGCTAAGCGCTCAATACTGGTTACGTACAGGATTGGGTTGTGATATTTCCAACCATTGGTCGACTAGGAACGTATTCCCATCATATCCGGAGCCATTATTTACGTCCAATTCCATGGCCCCAGAAGCAAAGGGGCACTAAGATTTTAGCACCGGTCGGATAGTGGGTCAAAAATCGTCATCTTAGGCCATCGGGAAGGCTGACCACCATTACCCCGTCCCTTAGACGAATTTCCCGAATCACGTGGGATAAAGCGGGGATTAGAAGTTCACCAGAACCCGTGGACGTAACGTAGACGTCATTGCTGCCGGTCTCCAGAATCTCGCTGATGCTCCCTAGGTCCTCCCCTTCTTCCGTCACCACATTTAAGCCCACGATTTGATAGTGGAAATACTCGCCCTCCGGAAGGTTTGGCACCTCTGTCTCGGGCACGGTCAACTCCGCTCCCACCAGAGATTTAACGGAGGCCTCAGTATCAAATCCTTCAAACCAAAGAATGATTTGGCTGCCAGCACTCTTCGATGCGCCACGTTGGTTTGATTTCAAGGAGGCTGGAGATGACGAAGAAACGACGTAGGGTTGTCCCAAAATGTAGAGGGTTTGCCCGGTGCCAAATCTGTGGGAAACATCGCTCAAAACAGTGGCTCTCACGCCCCCTGCCAGCCCGTGGACTGCAACGACCCTTCCCACCAAAATAGGCTGGGAGTTTTGGAGAGGAGAATCCGTCACTGTAAGTCCCAGTCACGCGCTTGCGGAGCTTTGCGCCGTGTCTTGCAATATTGAGGGGATTTGTTCAGGTTGGTGCTTACACTATCTCAAGCACGGCGTGGCTGCCACCTTTGACTGCCGCTACTCGAAGTAACACCCGCATGGCCTGCGCCACCCGGCCTTGACGACCGATAACCTTACCCTTATCCTCCGGGGCGACCTCCAAGCGGAGTACAATGCGCCCTTCTTCAAGGGACTCGGTAACCACCACCGCATCCGGGTCGCTGGCCAGCGAACAAGCGATGTACTCAATCAACTCTTTCATTCCGTAGAAGCCTCGTCCGTAGGAGCATCTTCCGACTCCCCATCTGCAGTAGCATCAGCGGTTACTTCATCCACGGGGGCTTCAGCTACACCCGCTTCAGCTACACTACGTTCCGATGCGGCTACCGCTTCGACCCTTACTGCCGCAGGAACCGTCGAGGCAACAGCCGATGAAGTGGTATCTTCAGTTGAGCCGCTACCAACATTCCGGAACTCTTGAATCCGTTGGTACAGGCCATTTTTATCCAGAATGCGGGCGACAGCGTCGGAGGGCTGGGCACCCTTTGACAACCACTGAATTGCCCGGTCTTCCTTGATAGTGATGGCTGGAGGGTCCGCCATCGGGTCGTAGTTTCCAATCCATTCTAAATAGGCACCGTCCCGAGGTGCAGCGGAATCCGCTACAACGATTCTGTACGACGGTTTACCCTTTTTTCCTACCCTTCTCAACCGAATTCGTAACATGTACTCTCCCACACACCCTATGCGGGTCGTGCGCTAGGGCGATTTTAAGCCGAGGGTAAGCGGTTGTCAATAATTGAGCCGCTCCCACAATAGCTAATAAACAAAAATAAAACCCCTGGACTTGCAGGGGTTCCGCTGCCAAACTAGTCGATTCAAAGGGGTTTCACAGCGAATTTGAAAGCTGATCCGCACACCCTGTTGGACTCTGATTTCAGAAAACTAATAAAAAGCGGGTTAAAAAAGCATCGGACCCAGCCAACTGCCATTTTTGAACGCCCTTGGAAACCAGGGTTACGAGGGGCGATGGTAGACATTGGTCTGGGCCCGACAAACGGGTTCTCGTTTTTAAAGGAGGTCTTTACGAGACGATCACCTCGTCGTGTCCAGACAGATGCCTACCATCGCCCCTACGTGTTAAACTAACTTTCATGCGCTCCACCTCCTTCTTTATTTCCGTGACGCCTTCCGCACAACGGTTAAGGTATTTTAGCAACAGCCACACTTTGTGTCAATATTAAATCCATTTAACTTGGCCCATTTTGACTACGTTACTGACATGGAAACTTTACCAACCTGTCTCCTCCACCGGCATTCGCTCCCAACTGTGCCGCCATTTCTAGACTCGGCTGTCTGTGAGATGGTTTCCGGTGCGTGCCCGAGGGATTGTGTAGAAGTCAGATCGCGTTGAATTCAGTCGATAAGGCAAATCCGTCACGAGGTTAATATCCATGCCCGTAGGCCGGTTACGCCTGTTGTTCATGGGGACGCCGGAATTTACGGTCCCGGTATTGGAATCTCTCATCCAAGCCGAGCACGTGGAGGTTATCGGCGTTTACACTCCACCCGACCGGCCCAAAGGACGCGGCCGCGCTGTGGAAATGCCGCCGGTCAAGAGCTTTGCCTTGGACCACGGTCTTCCCGTTTTCCAGCCAGCAAGCCTGCGACCCGAAACAGTCCAGCAGGAACTGGCATCCCTTCATCCTGACGTCATCGTCGTCGCTGCTTACGGCAAGTTATTGCCCGAAGCGGTACTCACCACCCCTGCCTACGGCTGCTTGAACCTTCATCCATCATTGTTGCCCAAATATCGAGGGCCATCTCCGGTGGCAACCACCATTCTGGATGGGGAGCCAACCACCGGGGTAACATTGATGCTTCTGGATCAGGGTATGGATACGGGCCCAATTATTGCCCAGAGGGACTGTCCGTTACTGGGGAGTGAGACAGCCGAGTCGCTCACTGCCACGCTGTTTCGACTGGGCGGCGAACTGCTACTGGAGAATCTGGCGCCTTGGGTTGCCGGTGAATTGAACGCCCGTAGCCAGGACGAAAACTTGGCCTCGGTAACCAGCAAGCTCCAACGGCAAGACGGGGAAGCCGATTGGCGCCTTTCCGCAAAAGAAATGGAACGCCGACAAAGAGCATTTACGCCCTGGCCGGGATTGTTCACCCTCTGGGAAGGAAAGGTGCTCAAGCTCTTGGATGTGAAACTTTCCTCGCCCGACTCGGGTCAACATGCAGAGGCCCCCCAACAGCCGGGGCGTGTAGTGGCGAACGCGGGCTCGGGGTTAGAGGTTGCGACCGGTGATGGTATGTTGGAATTGCGAACAGTCCAACTCGAAGGCCGTAGGGCTCAAAGCGCTTCCAAGTTTGTGCGAGGTTATCCTACTTTCATAGGTGCATTGCTCTAGCATTGGCGCATTGCTCTAGCGTTGGTACATTGCTCTAGCAAAGGCACCTTGCTCTGGTTTGACACTTTGGCATGCCGGAGTCCCGCACCAAAGCTCTAGCGCTCCCTACCCTGAGTCCAGGTACAGCGAGATCGTGGGCGGTAAACTCTTCGTCAGTCCCACGACAGGGCTATCGGACATTCTTCCCGGATAATTGCCCCTAGGCCGGCTCAACAAGACCGGTTCAACAAGACCGGCTCAACGAGAGGGACAACTCGGACCAACGCCCATTTCTGAAAATCGGTTCCAAACTATTGACCACCACATAGCTTTAGGAGGCAAGCGGATGCCAATACCAACGGAGCACCAAGTCTTGGATTGCATGAAGTCTCTGAGCAACTGGGGCCGATGGGGTGAGGACGACCAGTTGGGATGTTTAAACTTGATAACTCCGGCCAAACGCAAAGCGGCGGCTGCGCTGGTTCAAGAGGGGTCGCAGGTCAGTTGCTCTCGGCCCATCATCACCGAGATGGCGCCAGACATTTCACACCAGGTTCAGCGGTACATGGTGGACAGCGGAGAGGGCCGGGACACCGACCCTCCGGAACGCCAGCTAACCCGCCGTGGCGCCGCGGAGTTCATCGGTATGGTATTTCACGGTCAGACCATCACCCACATCGACGCCATGTCCCACTACTCTTGGCAAGGAAAGATGTACAACGACACGCCAGCCAGCAAGATCACTTCCCGAGAGGGCGCTCAGAGCCACTCAATCGAGGCGGCCAGTCAAGGGATAATCACCAAAGGAGTGCTTCTGGACATTCCACTGGTGCGCGGCGTTGACTGGTTGACCCCGGACAATCCGGTAATGCCCGAAGATTTGGACGCCGCCGAGGCGCTTCACGGAGTCAAGGTCGAAGATGGCGATGTCCTGCTGGTTCGGACCGGCAACTACCGTAGACGGTTGGAATCGGGTCCGGTACCCAACTCCCAGCCAGGCGTCGCTTGTCAGGTAGCCTGTACTCCCTGGTTCAAGGAGAGGGGAATCGCTATGTTGGGCACGGATACACCCAACGACGTACGGCCCAGCCAATACGCCACGATAGGCTCACCCTTACATGTAATGTGTCTGGTGACCATGGGGCTATGGCTTATCGACAATGCAAACCTAGAGCAATTGGCGGAGGCCAGCCATGAGCGAAGCAGGTACGAGTTCATGCTGACCTTGGCGCCGTTGCGTCTTAGGAACGTCACGGGGTCGCCGGTGAACCCCATAGCATTGTTCTAGCGGCTTAGCCCGATCCGGGTACAGTTCAGTAGCAAATATATCCACAAGCAAATAGGGGGCCGGTCGCTTTTGGTGACCGGCCCCCTATTATCTCTCCAGCTTCAAACTACATTAAGGCCATATCCTAGCAGGCGTTCGCCTCCGTGTTGCCAGGCGGCGGTGTGGTGTCATTGGTTGGAGGACTCGGACGCTGTGCCGGTGGTTGGCCTCCGCCCCTACCGAAGGGCGCTTTTTGTATTACTATGGGCGCCTTTATTATTCCCAGAATTCGCAACGCCAGCCTGGACGTCGTTAGCGGCAGGAACAAAGGGGTAAGGAGGAACGTCAAGAAGGATGCCCCAAACAGCAATGCACTAATGATAAGAACTGTGAGCGCCGGCCCATCAATGCCGCTAGTCAATTGCTTGCCGAAGGACAATAGCAAGTCTCCGCCCAGGTCCGTAACAGATGGTGGCACGCCCGATATTTCGTTGGCGCTCCGCTCCACAAGCTCTTCCAAAGCATCCGGCAAGCGGGATTCCGCGATTTTTCCGGTAACAAAGAAGACTACCCCCGTCAAAAACAGCGTTATGCCGGGCCAGCGCAGCATGTTTTTTACTTTGGGGTAATAAATTAGTGCCATTATTATCGTCCCGGCGATCAGCATTGCCCAAGCCGCCGGTTTGCCAAGTTTGTCCCGGCCTCGGTTTAGCCATCTACGGCTGGCATCAAAATCGGAACGTAGCTCAGCCTCGGTGAAATCGTCGTTCCACAACGCCAACCGGTGAATCAAATCCAACCGGTCCTGTTCATCCAATTCTTCCCTAATACTCGCAATGGCATCGTCCATCAGGGGCGTCGCCAATGGCCTTGCCGCCAGCTTCAACACCCCGTGGGTGTCCCCTTGCACGACGAACTCTTGCCTAATTTCGCCTTCCATTTCCAGCAGGCCGCTCTTAGCCGCGTCGCTGAGAGAGCTACCAGATACTATGCTGGTAAATGCCAATTCAAATACCAGGTTCCTACAAAGGCTGTCGAGGGACTCCAAAGAGGGCACGGATTGAGGAACTCGACCGTCCGCCAGTTCCCCCCACCGTGTAACGTAGCCGCCGGCTATTTCGCTAACCCGGTCCGGGGTACATTCCGGCCTACCCAAGTCCTCTAATACCAAGCCTTCAATCCGCTGGTCAATGTACTGAAACAGCACCGGTTTAATATTGTCTATGGGCGGTCCCAGGTCAACATAGAGTTCCAAGGTATCGGCGTCTTCATTGAAATAATCTACGGTACGATTGATGGAACCTTCGACTTGGGACTGGAGGTATTGCGGCGAGATGATCTGCCGAAGCAGCAACACGATTTCTTCTTGGGTCACCACCTGCACATCGCCCAACAAGTCCCGGGTGGTACCCAACAACTCTTCGTCCAGCAACACTTCGTCGTAAACGCGATTGTAGGTATCTTGGCCGGATATGGTGTCGGTGTAAAACTCGGAATTCAACAATTTATCAGAGAAATTGGTAAGCAAAAGCATGAAAAGGAAGCCGAAAAAGACAACGACTCCCAGCACCAAGGCCAAAACCGATCTTACTATGTCCAATAAGCAACCCATTTTTGCTCCCAAACTCCCTAACCGTTCCTGAATTGGTAGATGATCCTTCAATCAGGCATTGGTGATTCTAGCATAGCCTCAATTTAAGTTCATTGCGGCTGCGTGGTCGAATATGCCCAGAACCCGGACCAGCGAAACCGTTGGGCGGCTCCTTTTTGCCCGAGTCAAATGCCAAACAATTTAGGGCTATACGTTTTAGATTGAGGTCGAGCGAGGTACGATTAAGAACCGGGTTTAGTCACCTTGAGACAAACTGTGATTGTTGGTAATTTTTGCCTGTGCTAGAATCCGTGGCATGGAGGACTTAAAGTATTGGGTGGCCTTGAGCTGTGTTCCCTTATTGGGAACGGTTAGGTTCCGTCGTCTCGAAACCTATTTCGGAGATTTGCGCCATGCCTGGGAAGCTGGCCCCAGCGAGCTAAAGGCAGCGGGAATCGAGGACGGTCCCATCCGGGAGCTTTTGTCTGTCCGGGACACTGTTTCCCCGGACGCAGAACTGGCGAAGCTTGAACGAGCCTCGGTAAGGCCCATTCCTTGGAGTCATCCCGAGTATCCCTGGCGATTAAAGGAAATCCCCGACCCTCCTCCGGTGCTCTATATAAAGGGCACGCTTCAGCCCGAGGACGAAAAGTCGGTGGCGGTGGTGGGTACTCGAGCCCCCACCGTGTATGGCAAAGAAGCGGCGGCTGTATTGATCGCCGATTTAGCAAGAAGCGGCTTAACCATAGTCAGCGGTTTGGCCCGAGGCGTTGACGGCATTGCCCACCGGGCAGCGTTGGACAACGGAGGGCGGACCATTGCCGTTGTAGCCAACGGATTAGACATCGTTTACCCCTCCGAGCACTCGGGACTTTCCCGCCGCATTGAGCAGAATGGCGCCGTGATTAGCGAGTATCCATTGGGCGTCAGGCCTAACCCGCGCAGTTTTCCCCGCCGAAACCGCTTGATAAGCGGCTTGAGTCTGGGTACTCTAGTCATAGAAGCTTCCGATACCAGCGGCACAATTTGGACGGTGCAGCACGCATTGGAGCAAGACCGGGAAGTTTTCTGCATACCGGGCAGTATATTTCCCCCGTCGAGCAACTTTACTAATAGGATGATCAAACAGGGGGCCAAGCTGGTTTCCGGTTATCAGGACGTCCTGGAAGAGTTGAACCTGGTCGGCCAACAAGTCGCCCAGCAATACGAAATGCCAATGGACCTGGGCACCAACTACGATGCAGAATCGGACTTGCTAAAACACCTGGATGAGCAGCCGCTGCACATCGACGACATAAGAAGGATTGCCAGCCTGCCCATTACCACGGTCAGCAGCATGCTTTCCATACTCGAACTCAAAGGCAAGGTCAAGCAAGTGGGTTGCATGCATTACGTTCGCATGCAGGAGAAAACCGCAATTTATGGCAACTAGTTCTAGCGCCAAGAGCGCAACAAAACCAAAGGCTAAAACTGGCACCACTGGCGCCAAAGCGAAAAAGAAGGCTCCGGCCAAAAAGTCCTCGTTGGGCAGTGCTGTCGGGAAAAGCTTGGTGATCGTGGAGTCTCCTGCCAAGGCACGCACCGTCGGCCAAATATTGGGCAAGAAGTACTTGGTTACCGCTTCCCAAGGCCATGTCAGAGACCTGCCTAAAAGCAAGATAGGCGTAGACATAGAACAAGGTTTCGTGCCCTCTTATATCGTCATGAAGGATAAGAAGGCCATCGTCAAAGACCTGAAAAAGGCTGGTGACGAAGCCAAAGAAATATTCCTAGCCACCGACCCGGACCGGGAAGGTGAAGCAATTTCGTGGCACCTGCAATCGGTCGCCGATTGGGACCAGAGGGCCAAACCTCCAAAGAGGGTGGTGTTCCACGAAATCACCAAAGCTGCTGTGGAAGAGGCATTCCAACACCCCCGAGACATTGACATGCAACTGGTAAACGCCCAACAGGCGCGGCGTATATTAGACCGGTTGGTGGGTTATCAAATCAGCCCCTTGTTGTGGCGCAGGGTCCAAAGGGGCTTGTCGGCAGGGCGGGTGCAGTCGGTTTCTTTGCGAATGGTGGTGGACCGGGAAAAGGACATTCAAGCCTTCATTCCGGTGGAATCCTGGACCCTGGAAGCCCTGTTGCAAAAACACGTCGCTTCCAACAGTGGGTCCGGGAGTGGATCCAAGAACGGCGCCAGCAATGGCACCGAGAGCAGCGCAAAAGAAAAGGATGAATCCTTCACCGGTGTGCTTCACTCGGTCAAAGGCCAAAAAGGCCGCGTCGCAATCGCCAACGAAGAAGAAGCTCGAAAGTTCGAAGCTGAGCTTAAAGACGCCGCCTACAAGGTAGGTGAAATCAAGAAACGGGACGTCCGCCAACGGCCCACTGCACCTTTCACTACCAGCACTTTACAACAGGAAGCAGGACGCAAGCTTAGATATACGGCCCAACGGACCATGAGCGTGGCCCAGCAGCTGTACGAGGGCCTCAAAGTGGGCGATGAAGGCTCTGTCGGCTTGATTACCTACATGCGAACCGACTCCGTACAGGTAGCCAGTTCGGCGATAACCGACGTACGGCGCTATATTACAAAAAAGCACGGAAAGACCTACCTGCCCGAAAAAGCCAAAGTGTACAAGAGCCGGTCCAAGGGGGCTCAAGAGGCCCACGAAGCAATCAGACCGACTTCGATTAGCCGCGAACCACTATCTATCAAAGACGAATTGACCCGCGACCAATTCAATCTCTACAAGCTGATCTGGGAGCGAATGCTGGCCAGTCAGATGGCCGATGCCCGGTCCGAAGCCACCACCGCCGATATCGAAGCGGCGTGCAAAAGTTCGGACAATATCTACATGTTCCGGGCAACCGGGTCGGTCCTTAAATTCCCTGGGTTCCGGACTGTATACCTTGAAAGCCGCGACGATGGAACTCTTGAAGACGGGCGGCAGGCATTACCGCAGCTAGCCCCCGAGGACCCGTTGGACTGCCAAAAATTGGATGCCATCCAACATTTCACTGAGCCACCGCCTAGATTCTCTGAAGCAACTTTAATCAAGGCAATGGAAGAGCAAGGCATTGGCCGCCCCAGCACCTATGCCCCAACCATTGGCACATTGCTGGCTAGGAACTACGTAAGCAAAGAGCAAAATCGACTGGTTCCCACTCCCCTGGGAACCACCGTAGTTGAGCTACTGGTCCAGTTCTTTGCCGATGTAATGGATTTGGAATTCACCGCTAAAATGGAAGAAGAGCTAGACGATGTATCCCGAGGGGAGCGGGAATGGGTCCCCATGTTGGGCGAGTTCTACAGCCCGTTCCAGAAAGCCCTGGAAGAGGCTCAAGAGTCCATGCCCCAAACAAAAGTCGAAGAGGAAACCGACGAAGTTTGTACTGAGTGCGAACGGCCCATGGTCATAAAAACAGGCCGGTTCGGTCGGTTCTTGGCCTGTACGGGTTTCCCGGATTGCAAACATACCCGACCGATCCTGAAAAAAACCGGCGCAAAATGCCCCAAACCCGATTGCGGTGGCGAGATTGTCGAGCGTAAGGCCAGGGGCAGGGGACGCTCGTTCTACGGCTGCTCACGTTACCCCGAGTGCGATTTCATTAGCAACAAGAAGCCGCTGCCCACCCCGTGTCCGGATTGCAAGGGCTTGGTAGTGCAAGCAAATCGGTCAACCATATCCTGCACCCTCTGCGATTGGAGCGAGGAGACCGAAGGGGAAATGGCTGAAGGCGGCGCATCGGTTGAATCCCAAGAACTGGCGGTTGGTTGCGGATTAACATCCCCAACCAACCGCCAGACCAATCTCGCGATTGCTGCGGCAGGAACCGACTGGAAGCCAAAAGAACGAATTGTCCCTCCTCACCTCCCCTTTTCAATGGGAGGCTCGGAGGGACTTTCAGTTGATGCCACATTCTCGATATGATCTTGTTTGAACCCTATATACCACGTCATTGAAGTGCCGGGGGTTAAACTGAAGTGGCTGAAGAAACAGTAATCCCGGATTTACGCTTGGCCGAGTTTGACCGACTCGTTCGCAGATACCCCTACTTCCTCAGAGGTCAAAAAGGACTCACCGAAAACACGGTCCGCATTTATCTGGCCGATATTTCTTCCTTCAGAGAGTTCTTGGTGGAATACGGCATGGATCCTTTGGCCATGGACCGGTTCATGGTGCGCAACTATATGGCATGGCTAGCCACCGTTGGGAAAAAGGCGCGTGGCATTGAGTCGTCCGAAAACAGGTCAGCCGGAAACGGGTCAGCCGGAAATGGGTCAACCGATGAAAGCAGGGCTAAACGGCAAAAAGACAAAGGCGAAGGATTTGCTAGGGTTAGCATGTCCCGAAAGCTTACAGTGCTCCGCTCGTTCTACCGCTATTTGGTGCAGCAAGGGCTGTTTCAATCTACTCCTGTTCCTTCGGGCCGCAGCTTCCGCATAAAAGTGGAGAAGCCTTTACCCTCATTTATGGGTAAGCAGGAAGTGAGTAGGTTATTGGAGGCCCCAAAAACGACCAGCCCGATAGGCATCAGAGACCGGGCCATTTTGGAAATCTTGTACGCTTGCGGAGTCCGCCTGGCGGAAATCCACGGACTCGATATCCAAGACGTTCAACTTGGACGCAAGGAACTATTGGTGCGGGGAAAAGGGGCCAAAGAGCGCTGGGTGGTGTTCGGGAAGCCGACCGAAACAGCTTTGCTACTGTACCTGCAGGAAGGTAGACCGCACCTGGCCGGGAGAAGCGCATCTCCCAAAAAGAAAGCTCTATTCTTGAACCGTTACGGGGAGCGACTGTCCCGGCGGAGTATCGAAAAATTGGTCCAGCAATATGCGTCACAAGCGGGCACTCGCGGGGGAGTGCATCCCCACACACTACGCCACACATTTGCTACCCACATGTTGGAAGGCGGTGCCGACCTTCGGATAATCCAGGAATTGCTGGGGCATTCCAGCCCAACCACTACGCAGATTTACACCCATGTAACCAAGCAAGAGGCCCTAGCGGCGCTATTGACCTTTCATCCCCGTTCGGACATGCCGGAGGGCGCTTCACCCATTAATCCAGACATGGACACGGCCGAAGATTCAGGCGAACAATTCCCCGATAATGATTCGGCGCATCACGAGCACCAACCTGGCCATCGTCCTTAAAACCCTTCCCCTGAAGACCCTTCCCGCACCGCTGGAATTAAGCCACAGGCAAAGCGAGGTTAACCATTAATGGCCAGGATATTGATCTTAAACGGACCCAACCTCAACTTCCTCGGTCGGAGACAAGCCGGATACTATGGCATCAAAACCCTGGACGAGATCAACCAAGCTTTGACCGCCCAAGCCCAAGCTTTGGGCAATGAAGTGACCTTCTACCAATCAAACGTAGAAGGAGAGCTAATCAACTGCATCCAGGAAAACTGGGGCCAGATCCAAGGGATTATCATTAATCCAGGGGCACTCACTACCTACGGATTGTCCCTGAAGGATGCGCTAATTGACTCAGGCGTGCCTATCATTGAAGTCCACTTGAGCAATATTCACGCCAGAGAGGAATGGCGGAGACGTTCTGTAATTGCCGACATCGCCCGTGGTCAGATTGCGGGCTTCGGTTGGAGAAGCTATACTGCGGCTTTAGACCTTATCTCCGAAATTGCCAACGAGACTTAGAAAAACTAAATTGAAACCGAACGAGAAAACAACAAGCATCTGCCTCGAGTGCCAATGAGTCGGTTGCAGATGAAACTGGAGTGGCTAGGTTACCTATAAGCGACATGAAGGAGTCACGATGAAAGAGCGTGTGGCAGGACTATTGAGCAGGTTGCCCGAAAGAGACCTGGATGCGCTGCTAATCTCAGCACCGGAGAACCGGCGCTATCTATCCGGCTTTTCCGGGTCGGCAGGTTACTTGCTCATTTCCAATAGCCAACCCGTATTGATTACTGATTCCCGGTACACGGAACAGGCAGCCAAGCAGGCCCAGGACTACCGGGTGGTACAGGCCCGGGGTGGCTGGGACTGGCTGATAGACTGGCTCAAAGAAACCGGCGTCAAGCGAATGGGTTTCGAGAGTCAAAATATGACCGTGGCTACCTATGACGCCCTAATAGATGCCTTGAAAAAGGACGGCTCGTTGGGTGATGTTTCCTTGATTGCCGCCTCGGGAATGGCGGAAGAACAGCGGACAATCAAAGATAACGACGAGTTACAGTTGCTGCAAAAAGCCATCGACGCCTCGGATGCGGCGATGGAAGCAGTGTGCCCTGAGATCACCGAAGGGATGACCGAGCGTGAAGTGGCTTGGCGGATGGAAAAGGCCATGCGAGACTTCGGGGCCGATGGCCTCAGCTTTGACACCATCGTCGCCTCTGGACCGAACGGAGCGATGGCTCATCACCAGCCATCGGACCGGGTTATTCAGCGCGGCGAGCCAATTGTTATCGACATGGGTGCCATAGTCGGCGGCTATTGTTCGGATATTACGCGAACGGTGACGGTCGGAGAGCCCGACGAGACCTTCCGCAAGGTCTACGACATCGTTCTCGGCGCGCAGTTGACGGCCATAAACACTGTCAGAACCGGCATGACCGGTGAAGAGTGTGACGGCTTGGCCCGCGCCGTTATTGCCGAGGCGGGCTACGGCGATAATTTCGGTCATAGCCTGGGCCACGGTGTGGGATTGGCGGTCCACGAAAACCCTCGCGTGTCTCCCGAGTCGGATGATATTCTCGACCAGGACACCGTGTTCACCGTGGAGCCGGGTATTTACATTACCGGCTGGGGTGGAATTCGCATCGAAGATATTGTCATTTTGGGCAAAGACGGTGCCATTCCGCTAAGTAAAGCATCCAAGTAGGACCGGGGCCGCTCGAAGGTTGATCACTGGAATATATTGAGGTGCGTTCAATTGAGTATTAACTTCGGGGATTTGAGTCGGGGCCTGGTTATCGAACTTGACGGGCAACCCTGGCAGATAATGGACTATGAGCGGCACAAGATGCAGCAAAGAGCGCCAGTCACTCGAATCAAGATGAAAAACTTGCTGTCCGGCGCAGTGGTAGAGCGCACTTTTCAGCGTTATGACACTCAGTTTTCCGTCGCCGATATGTCCAACAGGCCCACTCAATATCTCTACACCGACGGCGAGTTCTATTACTTTCTCGACCAAGAATCCTTCGACCAGTATGAGCTGACCAAGGAACTGTTGGGCTCGAGCCTCGACTACCTTAAAGAACAAATGATGGTCGAAGTAGTCTTCTACAAAGGTTCGGCCATCAACGTAAACTTGCCCACCCACGTGGAGTTGACCGTGGTTGAAACGCCGCCATCATTCAGGGGAGACACGGCCCAAGGCGGGACCAAGCCAGCGACGATGGAGACCGGGTTGCGGGTAACTGTGCCGATGTTCATTACCCAGGGCACCGTGATTCGAGTAGACACCCGCACCGGCGCTTACACCGAACGCGTGAGTTAGACACGCGGGTCATTAAGGTACGCACGCATCTGGCAACTTACCCCACTCCTTGCGGCTTGCCTGGCAGATTGGCGCTCTCCCCGTCGCTGCAACCGATCCGAGCTACCGGCGTAATTCCTTTCAACCACTGCATGAACTACTTAAGGCGTCGCGAAACCGAAGACAATTGGCCTCCCGTTTCTGGCTACTACTACTATGCATGTAGAGAGTATCGTTAATTATTGTCAGAGCAATCCTATTACGGTCTAATGTGCGCAGTGACCCGAGTTAAGTTATGGCTGCGTGGATAGGATTGTGATGTGATAGTTCAAACTGGCAACCGGTCGCAAGGCTAATTGTTCGTTTAGCTTGTCATCCCGACGGTTAACCCAACCCTGCTCCGCTTCACCGTCCGCATACCTATAAGTAGTTTTAGGCGAGTTTGTCCGCCAGAGGATTATTTTCCGCCGTGCCTGTATACACAGTTAGCCAGGTTACCACCCATATACGGCAAACCTTCGAAATCGACGATTTGCTCAATGACCTGTGGGTGGTTGGTGAAGTATCCAACTTGCGGGTATCATCGTCGGGTCATTCATATTTTTCGGTTAAAGACGATCAAAGCCTCCTTAATTGCGTAATGTTCCGGGGCCAGCCGGGGTCGGAAATACTGACCAATGGCGGAGCTGTTTCGGCCCACGGCCGAATTTCCTTCTACGCTCCCAGAGGCTCCACCGACTTTATGGTGGACCTCGCAATGCCCGAAGGAGTCGGAGAGCTTTCGCTAGAGTTGGAGCGGCTGAGGCTGCGGTTGGAATCCGAGGGATTATTCGAAGCATCCCGTAAAAGAGAGTTGCCACGGTTTCCCAAGGTGGTGGGAGTGGTCACTTCTCCTGCGGGAGCGGTCTTCCACGACATCACCAACGTCATCGGCCGCCGTTATCCTCTGGCGGAAGTCGTTTTGTCTGCCACGCCGGTTCAGGGCAGCGATGTCGCACCCGTAATCGCCGCAGCATTGGAACGGCTCGACCGGGCAGGCCAGGCAGACGTAATCATCATTGCCCGTGGCGGCGGTTCTTTGGAAGACCTCTGGCCATTTAACGAAGAGGTGGTTGCTCGGGCTATATATGCTTGCCGGACCCCGGTAGTTAGCGCCATTGGCCACGAAACAGACTTCACCATATCGGACCAAGTGGCAGATGTCCGAGCGCCCACACCTTCGGCGGCTGCCGAGTTGGTGGTGCCCGACCGGGAAGAATTGATGCGTCAAATAGCCGACATTGCGGACCAGTCCCACCGGGCTGTTCTATATGCGTTGGAGAACCACCGTGCATTAGTATCCGGAATGCTCCGCCGCATGGAATCGGGCCTACCCAACTTGGAGGTCTGGCGGCGGCGGGTTGATGACATTGGCCGGGTGGTTCAAACAGGGGCGGCCGCAACCATTGCTCTGGCTGGCTCCCGCGTACAAGGATTGCAGGACCAGATGCGTGCGTTGGACCCGAAGGCGACTTTGGCCCGGGGCTTTTCGGTGGTTGAAAACCTTTCTTCGGGTCAGGTAGTGAGCCGGATATCGCATGTGGCTTCAGGAGACGATTTAGCCATCACGGTGGCTGATGGAGTTGTGCCAGCCACGGCCAGTTTGGGCGCAGGTACCGAGACCCCGACCAAACCGGCTCGGAAAAAACGAAAGCCATCAACTCCGCAGACATCGGAGCAGATGGAATTGCTGCTTTAATCGCACCCTGATCGCCAATTAGGAGATACTTCTTTATCTGGGACTCAAGGCCAGCCCGTGGGAACAACCAGCAGACCGGTTAATTACGACGAACCGTCGTCGTATCTCTTGGTTGAGGTTCCGGAGGGCTTTTCAGTCCCAACCAAGTTTCCACCGGCTCAACATCCAACCATTAAAAACCGGAGCTGGCGGTACTCAGTTCTTCGTCAACGTCGCCCATTAACGCTAACGCAGGGCACTCTACCCACGCAGCCATCACCCGTCTATAATGCACAATTGCCGCAGAGCCACTATCTTTAGCTCATCAAATAATTAGGCGAGGAACGGAATTGGCCAAATCCACCGGGTCTACGTCGGGTCCAGAGTCAGAGTTGGATCCTATCGCAGGCCTTAATTCATTGACCTTCGAGGAAGCCTTTGGTCGTCTTGGCGAAATGGCGTCATCCTTGGAGGAAGGCGGCTTAACGCTCGCTGATGCCACTGCGCGCTACGAACAAGGCATGAGTTTGGTCCGCCGCTGCAATCAGTTGTTGGAGCAGGCGGAACTCAAGATTACCAACCTTAAAGAATCCTACAATGTGCCTCTGGACCCGCCGGATGAAGACTTCCTCACCCAGTCCGGGCAACCCGATCCAGAGGAGTAGCTTGGACTGGCTCAAACTTGACGGGCCCCTTCCAGAGGTAGCCCTGCTATACCCGGCTGGAAGCGCAACTTTGATTCAAATGCGACGCTATGCTTGAATCCCCTATCCGGGGTTGGGCGACATATACTTTAAACTGCGTAAGGCAATAACTGTTGCTTAAGATTGGGTGGTTTTCTACAGGAAGGGGTGAAGGCTCCAGGGGGCTGCTGAGCTTTGTACAACAGCAGATTCTTGGCGGTCTGATTGACGCACGTATCGAGTTTGTATTCAGCAACCGGGAGCGAGGTGAAGCCGAAGGGTCGGACCAATATTTTCGGCTGGTGGAAGACTACGGTCTGTCCTTGGTCACACTTTCATCGACCAAATTCCGAAGGGCCAAAACCGGGCGATTTTCCGACCACCGCGAGGAATACGACCGGCAGGTTATGGACCTTCTTTCGGAATTCAGACCGGACATATGCGTCCTAGCTGGTTATATGCTGATTGCCAGCGGCGCAATGTGTCGGGCCTACCATCTTCTTAACCTACACCCAGCGCTCCAAACAGGTCCCATTGGCACCTGGCAGGAAGTAATTTGGGAATTGATCGAGACCCAGGCATCTCATACTGGGGCCATGGTACATCTGGCCACCGAAGACGTTGATCGAGGGCCGGTGATCTCTTATTGCACCGTGCCAATAACCGGCAAGGGGTTCGACCCTCTGTGGGCCGAGTCGGAGCAACAGGGCTTGCCCCACCTGAAAGCCCAGCTAGGCGAAGAAATGGCCTTGTTCCAGCAAATTCGCCAAGCCCAATATCAAAGAGAACCGTATTTATTGCTGGAAACCTTGCGTTCCGTGGCCCAAGGCAAGGTTGTGTTGCGGGACGGTCAATTGATTGACGGCGATGGGAACTCTTTAGCCGAAACCCATCCAGCAGGGCTGTGCTTGGACGAAGAGATAAAAACAGCAATGGTAGCGGACGGCGTCGAGATTCTGGGCTAAACGCCGGGATTCCTTGTCACGAGTAGGTCTTGGACTAGACAGCACCTCTGACACCCCAACCACTTTTTCGGTAGACTTGGTGAGCAGCAGGTACTGTGGCGCCAATCCCCGAATCTCCCAGCAGGTTGGGCACACCAGGCATCCTCAACTAAGAAGCCCTCTTTTTAAATAAAAGAGGGCTTCTTAGGTTACCGTTGAAAGTTCCAAGCGATGGCTGTTAACTAAGGAAATAGCTGTTCGCCCGATTCTGCGTCAACCACCATGATCGCACTAACAGGGCAAGCCTCTGCTGCTTCCAGTACATTTTCCCTGGTGTCACCGTCGGGGTCGATTACCCTGCCTTGACGATCATCATTGAGATCGAAGGACTTTCCTGCGATGTGTGGGCACATGGCGTTGCCCACACATACGTTTAAGTCGATTGTTACCTGAAGTTTTCCGGCCATTTCACCTCTCTAATTCGTTCCTAATTCATCGTAACCGGAAGAGCTTTCAGAGACCTAAACGTGATACTCGGCTGATAATCGAACTCTTTGGTCTCTAGGTTCAGGCTTTCGTACCTATCAGCCAAGGCCTTGAACGCCTCTTGGCCTTCCAAGCGAGCCAGGGTAGCGCCTAAGCAGTGATGGATGCCAGAACCAAAGCCCACGTGGGCATTGGGCCACCGGTTAATATTGAAGGTATCCGGGTCTTCAAATTTCTCTGGATCCCTATTTGCTCCGGTGATAAACCAGCGAATGCGGTCATTTTTGCGGATTAGTTTTCCGCCAAGTTCAACGTCCTCGCCTGCTATCCGTTGGATGGACTTCACCGGAGGATCGTAGCGAAGGCACTCTTCCGTGGCTCGGTTGATCAGCGGAGGCACAACATCGCCCTGGTCATTCTTCAACGCCGCCCACTGATCGGGGTGCTGCATGAACGCCAGCGATCCATTGCAGATCAGGTTAATCGTAGTTTCATGGCCAGCCAACAACAGAAGGATGGCATTGGAAACCACTTGCTCTCGTGTGTAGATGCCCTTCCTCTCGCCGTCGGCCAACACGGATATGAAATCGTCTTCCGGGTTCTTGATCCGCGCTTCAACTACAGGGGAGAGATAATCGATCAACTCGTAGATGCCGTCGTGCAACGGTTGCATCCTGCCGATATCGCCGCGTCCGATGAACAGAAGCTTTTCAGCCAACATGCGAATAAACTTCCGGTCCTCATAGGGCATGCCCATCATCTGGGCTATGACAAACAAAGGCAACGGTGTGGCGAAATCGCGCATGATGTCCATTTCGCCTTGCTCGTCGGCCTCGTCCAGCAGGTCCTTAATTACCGACTTCACCATAGGACGCCATTGTTCCATGGATTTGGGGGTGAAGTAGCCATGAAGTACCCGCCGCATATCCATGTGCACCGGGCGGTCATGCTGAATAAACCAACTAGCGAAGAATTTCCTTACGTCGTCATAGAGTCCCATGTCAGACTCTTCGACCTCAGGGTATGGTGCCCGATAGTCATTTTTGAAAACTGCGGAAGAGAAGATTTCGTTATGGCGGGTACACCACACAACGTCTTCGTAGCGCGTTAGCACCCAAAGGTTATATTTCTCATTCCAGTGGACTGGGTCCTCTTCTCTCAACTGCCCATAGTAGGCATAAGGATCTTCGATGGCCAATCCGCTAAACATATCATCATTGATTGCCGTAACCATAAAACCTCCAGTCCGTTAAGAACTTTGATGGAATATATTATACACACTGAGGGGATGTCAACCAATATACTCTCTTAATGTTTTTGCTTTGGAGTATGAATTACTAATCGAATTTTTCCGGCAACTGAAAGGAGACAACTCGTAGACACGTTTATCATTCGAGAATTTGGAGCGCACGTCCAGGGGATGTAGCAGGGTTTTGCCTGACTGGCTCAGCTTACGTCTGGCAAGGGGGGGATGAACCGAGGTACCGACTATTGCGGGCGGGTAAAATTGGGGTACCTTCGCCGGTTACGAGGGTAATCGGTAACTCGCCTTCGCGGCAATTACCACAGAGAGTTCAGCTAGGCGGACTTCTTAATCGGCGCCATGGGCAAACTGAACGTCTTCCCGGTGTCGGTAACCAGCGTAGGATTGGAGTCCCCTCGAATCGCAGAGGCGTCAACTAGGCAGCTGACCACCTCAGGGAATGATGGCAGTTCGTACATGACGTCCATCAGCGTGTCTTCGATCACATAACGCAAACAACGGGCGCCGGTCTGCTGTTCCAGGGCGCGATCAGCGGCGGCGACAAGAGCGTCTTCCGTGAATTCCAGAGTTACACCATCCATATTGAAGAGCTCTTGATACTGCTTGATGATTGCGTTCTTCGGCTCGGTGAGAACCCGGACCAAAGATTCTTTATCCAGAGGTTCCAAAGCTACGGCCACCGGCAAGCGGCCAACCATTTCGGGAATGAACCCGTATTCCAGCAAGTCTTCCGGAGTCGTGTAACTCAAGTAACTACCTTCAATCTCCGCCTTCGTCCTTCCTCCGGCTAAGAACCCCAGACGTGAAGAGCCCGAATCCATCCTTTTGGCGACCACTTCGGCCAGGCCGTCGAACGCACCGCCGCAAATGAAAAGAACATTTTTCGTATCAATTTGCAGGAATTCTTGGTGAGGGTGTTTCCGGCCGCCTTGGGGCGGAACATTGGCGATGCAGCCTTCAATAATCTTGAGGAGTTCCTGTTGAACCCCTTCTCCGGATACGTCTCTGGTGATAGACCTGTTTACGCCCTCTTTGCGAGCTATCTTGTCTATCTCGTCGATATAGATGATACCTCGTTCGGCCCGAGGAACGTCCCAATCGGCGGCTTGGATGAGGCGGAGGAGAATATTTTCCACGTCTTCACCAACATACCCGGACTCCGTCAGGGAAGTGGCGTCGCAGACAGCAAATGGGACATCCAGGGTGCGGGCCAGAGTCTCAGCGAGTAGTGTCTTGCCGCAGCCCGTGGGGCCAATTAACAAGATATTAGTTTTCTGAAGCTCTACGTCCGAACGTTTGGAACCGGACCAGATCCTCTTGTAGTGGTTATAGACCGCTACGCTGAGAATCTTTTTGGCCTTTTCTTGGGAGATGACATAATTGTCTAGGTGGGAGTAAATCTCTCGAGGGATGAGAGTGCCGCGCTGCTCGGTCACCTGGTCTTGCGGAGGAGTTTCATCATCTACGAGCTGGCTCAATACTTTGATGCAATCGTAGCAGACTGCCGCTCTTCCTTGCCCGGCGACAACCAAAGTAGACCTTGCCTGAGCCTTTTCGCAGAACGAACACTGGCCTAGTTTGGGTCCATTTCTGGTGCTGGTCACCTATCACCCCTAAGAATTGGTTTTGTGCAAGCGTGTTTCCAGGTCCGACGCGCTCGTGAGAGCAACTACGGGTTAAGACCCCTTGGACACGGCCGCCTTAGCTTCTGCTGCCTTAGCCTCCGCTGCCTTGGATCCTAGAATCTCGTCCACCAAGGAATACTCGACTGCTTGCTCTGCAGACAGGAAGAAGTCTCGGTCAGTGTCCCGTGCAATTTGGTCATAGGTCTGGCCGGTATTTTGAGAGAGCATCGTTCTGATCTTATCTTGCAGTCGGATAATTTCTCTGGCGGCAATTTCGATATCCGTTGCCTGGCCTTGGGCCCCGCCCAAAGGCTGGTGCATGTGGATCGTGGAATTCGGGAGCGCGTACCTTTTGCCTTTCTGTCCGCCCGAAAGGAGGATGGTAGCCATGCTTGCCGTCATGCCCAAGCATATGGTGGATACTTCGGGATTGATCAGGTTCATGGTGTCATATATCGCCAGGCCCGAGCTTATGACTCCACCGGGGCTGTTGATATACAGGTTGATGCCTTTGTCGGGGTCCTCCCGTTCCAGATAAAGCAGTTGGGCAATAATGGTATTGGCAATCTGGTCGTTGATCGGTGTGCCTAAGAACACGATTCGTTCTTTCAGCAGCAACGAGTAAATGTCAAATGCTCGTTCCCCACGGGGACTGGTTTCGATGACCATGGGGATGATGCTCTGAGGGACAATGAGTAGAGAATCGTAAGGATTGCTCTGCATTGGGGACTGCTCCTTATTTAATCGGCTTCCGGCTCCGGCTCTTCATCGGCCACCGCAGCAACTTCTTCTTCAGATTGGTTTGGTTCAGATGGGTCTGACTCAGTCGAGTCTGACTCAACCTGATCTGTTCCACCCGACTCGTCATCATCAGACGATTCGGCGGAACCGCTACGCCCCTCAATGATTTCCACCAGGCGCTGCATTACTTTCCTGCTTAATAATGAAGACCGGAACGAATCCAGAGCGTTTTCCGAAGATAATGCCTGTCGTATGGCCGCTTGAGATTCGCCGGAATCCGAAATCATGGTATCAATTTCGGCTTGTAGCTCTTCGGGTTCGATGTCGATCTCTTCATCACGAGCCAGCTTCCGCAAAACCAAGAACGTGTGCAGTCGCTGTTCAGCCTGAGGCTTCAGTTGCTCCCGCCACTCTTCTTCGGTCTTGCCGATGTAACTCAGGTAAGTATCCATATCCAGCCGTTGGTTGCGCACGGAACGTTCCCGTTCCTCGTAAAGGGAATCGACCTCGCGTTCGTAAATCATATCCGATGCTTGGATGGTGGATATTTCCAGTAGTTTTTCCAGACCGTCTTGCTCGGCTTGTCGGTTGGAGGCGTGCTCGGCATGGTCGGTTAGCTGTTGGCGCAGGAAGCTGGTCAAAGCTTCCATGCTTTCATAACCATCCCTCACGCCCTTCGCGAACTCGTCGTCTAATTCCGGGAGGTTCTTCTCTTTAATGGATAGGACTTCTACATCCAGACGGCACTCTTTGCCGGCGTATTGCTCTTGTCCATGATCATCGGGGATTGTCAGGGTGAACTCTTTCTTCTGGCCTTCCGTCATGCCCTCTAGATAAACGGAAAAACCGTGGATCGGCGATGGGTTTTCCAGTTGGGGAATAAAGTCGATGCCCTCATCACTGATGGCATCTTCCCTTTCAATTACACCATGGACGTTCAGAGTGAGTAGATCGCCGAATTTGACGGGGCGGTCTGCTGGCTCCCACGGGGCTGCATCGAACTGCAACCGCTCAATAAGCCCATCGACCTGTTCATCAGTCACCTCTACCGGTTGCCTTTCCAACTGGATGGAAGTCATATCACCCAGTTCAACCACCGGCTCAAGAGGCACTATCGCCTTAAAGGAGACCGG
The DNA here is from genome assembly GCA_963665155.2 of Dehalococcoidia bacterium. Taxonomy (GTDB): domain Bacteria; phylum Chloroflexota; class Dehalococcoidia; order Lucifugimonadales; family UBA3495; genus UBA1141. Next base: position 341,629 of record CAXXFI010000002.1, read on the forward strand.
CTCCATTTCCAGGATCTCCAACTGTGGTTCCATGAAGGCCTGGAGGTTTTCATCCCGAAGGACTTTGTCTAAAGTCTCGGGAACCATAAACTCCAAGGCTTCTTGGATCAACGCACCACGGCCCAGTTGGCTTTCGACAATGGACCTAGGGGCTTTGCCGGGACGAAATCCGGGAATCTTAACCCTTGATACCAACCGACGGTAGGAGCGGGTGATGAAGGGTTCTTCGTCCTCTGGGGTCATTTCTACGCTTAGGGTGACTTCAGTAGGACTAGCGGAATCCTTAGTAACGTTCACCAGTTAACCCTCTACAGGATTAGCCACCCTGAGGTACCCAATTTCGAGCCCCGATTAGGGCCATTTCTTGGGTCTGGAGAATGGCTTGCAAAGTGGGCCGCCCTATGAAGCAATTTGTCCAGTCAGGCGGTCAATTAGGGCACACACAAGTATAGCATAGTCCATCAGTCGTTTACAGATTGACCCTGATTTTGGTGCCTCTTAATTTCCGTCGATCGCCCCCCGGTTGCCCCACGATTGGCGCCGGAGCGGCCCCTGGCCGATGCCGATTCCCGCCGGAACGCATATCTCCGCGCACAATGTGTTCCGCTGGAGTCGCTCCGGGAAGTTCGGCTGGAGGAGATCTCAATCGAAGAACTTAATCGGAGGCCTTAACCCAAAGACGCGTGTTGAAAAGCAGATCAATTTCGTTACTCGCTACGGGCCGAATAATGTTGGTGATTCAACCATTATTGGTCCAAAACATATGAAATTCCTAAAACTGGTCTTAAAAAAAGGTTGACAATAACTACCAACAATTGGTATTTTCAGGCCCATACCAGTGGAACTAGAAGTGTCGAAGGGCGGAGGCGGAAGAAAATCCTCAAATTATTGTCAATGCCAGGATCGGCGTCAGGCCCCAGCATCAAGGGCACGGCAGGCCTGCGGGTCTTATTCCCCTAATCACCAAGTTACTCGGGGGACCAAGAACCAAGGCCGATTCCCATTGACTTCCTCTGACCGATAACCGAGACGGAATTAACTTTTCGCTATCATCGTATCTATTTTTTGGGTGTAGAAACGCCCGTTATGTTAATCCATGATCATATAGCCGGTCGCTCCTCTAGAACGAGAGCCGAGAAAATAAGTGTGCCGAATACAGAATTGACAATGGGTGGTTTCGATTCCTTCTTGGCGAATTCTTACCCGTCGGTACGCCCAAGTGGGTTAATAAGCCAACCGGAACCCGAATATGGGAATTGGGCTTTAAATGAGCAGCGATTCGGTTCATCAGCCCGTGATGCTGGCGGAGACTTTGGATGCCCTGGCGGTTCAGCCCGGCGGAGTCTACTTGGACGCTACCTTGGGCGGGGGCGGGCACTCTATCGCCATATTGGATGCTTCGGCTCCAGATGGCCGGGTGTTGGGCATAGACCTGGACCCGCGCTCGTTGGATTTGGCCTCCAGAAGGCTCGAACCGTATGGAGAGCGGTTCAAGCCACTGGGTGGAAGCTATCGGGATATGGTGGCTCTAGCCCGCTCGTTGGGCGTGAGCCAGGTGAATGGCGTGGTAATGGACCTGGGGTTTTCTTACCGACAAATTGGGGCAGCGGGCTATGGATTCAGCTTCCAGAACGACGAGCCCTTGGACATGCGCTACGACCCAGCGAACCCGTTGACGGCCGCCGACGTGGTCAACAATTATTCCGAGCAGGAATTAGCCCGGATAATCTACCAATACGGCGAGGAACCCAGATCCAGGCAGATAGCCAGAAGAATTGTGGGTTCCCGTCCGGTACAGTCCACGGCGCAATTGGCCCGTTTGATTGCCAGTGCTATGGGACCGCGCCGAGGCCGCAGGATTCACCCGGCCACGCGCAGCTTTCAGGCCATTCGCATAGAAGTAAACGACGAATTGGGGAACCTGGACGAGGGTCTGAATGCGGCCGTCCAATTATTGGCGCCCATGGGCCGTTTGGCCGTAATCAGCTATCACAGCCTGGAAGACAGGGCGGTCAAGATTTTTTTGCAACGCCAGAGCACCCAATGCATATGTCCGCCCGAGGTGCCGGTTTGCGTTTGTGGACACGAGGCAACATTGAAGTTGGTCCACAGGAGAGTCATAAAACCCTCTTCAAAGGAGATCGAGGAGAACCCACGCAGCCGAAGCGCCAAGCTGCGGGTGGCTTACCGCCTTCAAGACCAGGAACCGGAGCGATCGGAAAGCCGGATAATTGGGCCGGACTATAACTGAGATTGGGTCACCGAAACTAAGCAACTGAGACTAAGCAGACGAGTATCCGAGTTGGATGAAAGGATGGTGGAGCCGTGCCAAGTGACACGTTTTATACGGCAATAGACATTGGCAACAGCAAGATTGCCTCCGTGGTGGCCCGGGTCGGCACGGAAGGGGAATTGAAAATACTGGGTACCGGCGTGGTGCCTTCTCAAGGAATGCACAAGGGCCGGATCGAGAGAATCGACGAAGTTCAGGCCGCTATCACATCCTCATTGAACGAAGCTCAACGCTATATCGGCAGGGGCGTCGTCGCAGGGGTATACGTGGGGGTCAGTGGTAGCCACATTACCTGCATAAACACAAAGGATGTTATCGACAACCCGGGAGACATTAAAGACATTGACGCCCACCACTTGGATCGATTGATCCAGTCATCCTTTCCGGAAGTCGGGCACACTCAAGAAATCTTGCACGTGATACCCATCAGTTATGACGTGGACGGCTTGACCGGTCTCCGAAACCCGGTTGGGCTGCACGCCGAGCAGGTTCATGTGGACGCCCACGTCGTTCTTGGCGACGCGGTTACGTTGAAGAATTCGATAAAAGCAGTTGAAGCCAGCCATGTTGACGTGAAGAGCCTAGTGCTCCAGTCGTTGGCCTCTGCTGAGGCCACCCTTACCGGCGATGAGCGAGAGATGGGCGCCGTGTTCGTTGACATTGGGGCCGGCACCACCGATTTGGCCATCTACCGCCAGGGTAGCCCGTGGTATTCGGCCGTGATTCCGGTGGGCGGCAATCAACTCACCAAAGACCTTCAAGTGGCTTTGGGCACCTCCTATTATCTTGCCGAGGAAGTCAAATTGAATTGGGGTCACGTCTTCCCGGAGATGCTTCCGGGGAACGAGGAGGTTGTAATTCCCAGCTTCCAGGGCCAGCCTCGCCGCGTTGTACAGAGGAAGCAAATTGCTGAGCCGCTGAACGCACGAGCGGTTGAGATGCTCAAACAGATACTGTTAAAGGTGCGCCAATCCGGCTTACGGCAAATACCGGACGGCGGCCTGATAATCACCGGCGGTTGCGCCGAACTCCAGGGTATCCGTGATTTAGCCATCAAGACCCTGGGCGGCCCGGTTCGCCTTGGCTATCCACGGGGTATCTCCGGCTTGCCCACCAATTTAAGGAAGCCCGCATTTTCGACCGCTGTGGGCCTCCTACTTTGGGGTATCAAGCACCAGGGAGAAAAGCGTCCCTACAGCAACGGAGAGAGCACCCTTTGGGGTAAGAAGTCATTCTTTAGCCGCTTCAAGAGGGAGCCAAAAGCGCGTAGAGAGGTGCCGGTGGGTTAGAGGGACCCATTAGTCATGGGGTTACGAGTAAATGAAAACACGCAAATGTAACACGAAAGACCCATATCGTTGCGTAAGTTAGGAAGAGCAACTCAGGCACAGGTCGGGACCGGATTAAGGGAATAGATCGGGCCAAAATTGGGATGTGGAATAAAGGGATGTGGAAGGAGAGAACATGGTATTCGAAAATTCAGCTTCTTGGGACTCGCCAATTCAAAATACAGACCCCTACGGTGGGGTGCCGGAGATCGGAGCCGGTGCTCCGATTATCAAGGTAGTTGGGATTGGAGGCGGCGGCAGCAATGCGGTTAGCCGCATGTTCAAGGAAAAACTTCCGGTGGTCGAGTACCATGCCATCAACACCGATGCCCAACACTTGTTCCGGTGCGATGTGGCCCACCGCTTGGCCATCGGCCAGACCTTGACCCGGGGCCTCGGCGCTGGCGCTCAGCCCGAGTTGGGCCGACAAGCCGCCGAGGAAAGCAGGAATGAGATTGAAAAAGCCCTAGAAGGCGCAGACATGATTTTCCTGGCCGTGGGCATGGGCGGCGGCACGGGCAGCGGCGCATCGCCAGTAGTGGCCCAGATTGCCAAAGAGTCGGGCGCATTGACCGTGGCAGTGGTCAGCCGACCCTTCTCGTTTGAAGCAGCGACCCGACGCAAAAACGCCGAGGAAGGCATCAACCGTCTTAAGGACCATGTAGACACGCTGATTACCATCCCTAACGATCGTTTGTTGCAGTTGAACACCCACGGCGAGCAGCCCTTCACCTGGGAAGACGCCCTGAAGATGGCGGACTCGGTGCTCCAGCAGGGCATCCAGGCCATCGCCGAAGTGGTGACCGTGCCCGGCGAAATCAACGTAGATTTCGCAGACGTCAAGACAATCCTCAGCAACGCTGGCCCGGCCTGGTTGGCCATTGGCCGCGGTAAAGGAGAAAACCGGGCGATAGAAGCCGCGAAGATGGCGACCAAGAGCCCCTTGCTGGACATCGCCATGGACGGCGCAAAGCGGCTGCTCTTCGTGGTAAGCGGTGGCCCCTCCCTGACATTGCAAGAGGTCCAAGACGCCGCGAATATCATTCAGGAAATGGCCGACCCGGATGCGAATATCATCTTCGGCACCAGCCGCGACGCCAAGCTGGAGGACGAAGTCAAGATTACCATGGTGGCGGCGGCCTTCCCTGTATTACAGGAAACCCAGCAAATGCGCGAGGCCGAGCTGGAACGCCTACTGCAGGACGTTATACCCGAGTCGGAAGAAGAACTGGACGTGCCCAGCTTCCTGCGCAACCAGTCAGGTTCGAGGAGTCGAGGATTCTTCCGTTAAACCCAGCACAGCCGATATATCAACACTGTCAAATAAAACCGTCGCCGGTCTGAGTATTCGAGGCCGGCGACGGTAAAGCGACAATCCCGGTGTTGGGCGACCTCCAAGGTCTTTCAACACTAATCATTTAGTTCGGAGTAATGTTCTCGGAGGCCTAAAAGCACTAATTACCCTAGTTTCGTTATCCAACAATCAGGCGCCGGGAATCACATTTTGGCCGTCTCTCTTAACTGGGGGGCGGCCTTCCATATATATAACGCCTTCAACGAATCTGACTCAATTCGGGGGCGTTCCGCAAAACACCGATAACCAACTCTTAGCCTAATTTGTACTGCCACTCGCCGGCTATTTTCAACCAGGATAATTGATTCGCTGCTGGAAGGAAATCGAGGCGCAAGGGTTCAGCCTGATGGATTGACCAAGCCAGCCAATCTCCTATTAACCTCTACGTAAGTCGATGATGGCAACGGGCCATTGGCGGCGGCGGCAATGTTTTTTGCGGCGTGCTCCGCATCTAAAGTCCCAATAATTGTGGTGTTCAGGTCCGGATGGCTAATGGTGTAGCGGAGCAAGAACTCGAACTGGTCCATGCCGTCTAACAGTTCACCCAATTCCGCCTGCTCCCAGACTGCCCACCGATCGGGGTCGGCCAAGCCATGGCCAGGTTCGCCCCTAGCAATGCCGCCGCGGATAATGGTGCCTGCTCCGGCTTTGGCTGCTTGGGACATGAAGGCGTCATGCTCCTGCTCCATTGCCGAGTAGGGGAACTGGAAAGCGTCGAAAACTCCCAGGTCCAGCAGGCTGCTAAGCTCGGGGAGCACGTCGGATACGCCGATAAACCTGGCCTTGCCATCTTTCTTTAAATCTACCAGCGCCTGAATCGCTTCATGCCGCATTTCATGAGGGGGAGCGCCGTGGAACTGTAGCAAGTCCAAATAGTCCGTTTTCAGCCGTTTCAAGCTCAGCTCCACGCCATCTACAATATTCTGGCGAGTGTAGATATGCCGTTCAGCCATCCCGGATTCCACGCCTTTGGTATCGACGTTGCAACCGCATTTCGAGGCCAGCAAGTATTCTTGGCGGCGATGGGAAATGTACCTGCCTATCAGTTCCTCGCTGCGACCGTAGTCGATGGAAGTATCAACGAAGTTGATTCCGCCGTCCAACGCCCCATTAAGCACCTTTTCGGCTTGGGCGTCGTCTACCGGACGCCCGTTGCGGATGGCCGAGCCCGGACCTCGAAGCTCCATGGCGCCGAACCCCAGCACCGCCACACTCAAGCCTGTGTTTCCTAGAACTCTCTTTTCTAAAGCTGCTACTGGTCCCCCTCTCGAAAATCAATTTCCGGTTACCGTTTCTATCCGGGCCAGCGGAGAGTATATCAAGCGGGCGCTAGGTTAGAACATCGAGAGAGGCAACCAGGCTAATTAGCAGGGGGGATCAATAAAACGCTCCGGAAGAACTTGCGGGATGTTCGGGAGCTTTCAGGACCCCCTACGGAGACGGAAATGGCCCATGGGATGTGACGAATTCGTAGGCGCATTGACTTTGATGGTTACGCAATATACAATTTCAGCTACTACAAATAGTGGTTTCGGTTAACAATAACACATCATGTGGTATTTTAAATTAATTTCAAACGAATTTAAGAAAGAGTACGTTTCATGAAGTGCCCGTACTGCACGTTCGCGGACTCTAAGGTTACCGACTCCCGGGTCGTGGAAAATGGTATTCGCCGCCGTAGGGAATGCCAGCGATGTGGCCTGCGATTCACGACCTACGAACGAATTCAAGCCACAGCCTTGATGGTATCCAAGCAGGACAACAGGCGGGAAGAGTTTGACCGGGAGAAATTAATTTCCGGGATCCGCAAAGCCTGCACCAAACGGCCCATTCCGTCCCGGACCATCGAGAAAATGGTGGAAGACATTGAGGCAGAACTACAACACCTTGGTCAGGTGGAGGTACCGACTTCCATATTGGGGTCAATGGTGATGGAGCGCCTGAAAGCATTGGACCGGGTTGCCTACATCAGGTATGCCAGCGTCTACACCGACTTCCAAGACATTGACAGTTTCGAGCAAGCGGTGAAAGACCTCAGGGAAGATTCCCAGTTACCTCTTCCCGAATCTACGCCCACGCCGATACGCCGACGCCGCCGCCGCAACACAACGACAGCGGCCCGCTACCGCCCACGCAATCCAAATTCGTTTCGCAACGACATCCGGCCAGAAGGCTCGGATGATACGGGAGGAATCCTTTAAATGAGCGATAAACTGGAATTTACGGCGCTGACCCGTCTTTTGACGCTTAACAACCAAGTCCACGACCTAGAAAACCAACTAATGACCGAGTCGGTCCCAACCCTTCCGGAAGCCTACGCGTTGGCCATGGCGACATCGGGAGCAGACCGCATTGCCCAGATGCAAGACGAGATCGCTCAAGGGGTAAGGGCCAGCCTGTCCACCTGCTGGCTTGGCGCTTCCGACGACCTGGGTTTTTAAGAAGAACCCTTCTTTTCCTTCTGCAGGCTTCCAGTCTTTCTCTGAGTGTCGCAACTGAATCATACGGTCCGCCGCCCGGATTATGTAAAGCCCCCGAAGCCCTAGCAAACTTCCTCAACATCTGCACCGAAACTCGCTCCCCACCCTCTTGACTTTCCATAATCATCCGAGTAGTATTCGCCCTACCAGGAAAGGTAGTAGAGCGGGCCTCAACCACCACATTTAGTATAGCTACATACCAGGGTCCGTTGTTCTCACCTTATGTAACTAAGCCGATTTCCGGTTAGATAGCTGAATAATGACGCCCGGGCAGCGATAAATCACCGGGTAGATGTTACAAGTGATTAACGGTATAAAACCAATGCCGGTTAAAGGCGAAGCCCATTCGGAATTTCATTCGCGGTGACCTTGTCAAACCATCCATCAGCGAAAAACTCTTCGACTGGCTCAGGGCGAACGATCTCAGAGTCTCTGTCCGTTCGTGGTGAGCTTGTCGAACATTACCAGTGAGAACGCAATGGCCCTGGGTCTAAAGACCGGTTGGGCGAATTGATAGGAGACCCCCAAGATGACCTTTATTCGGCAGGAATCAGCCAGTATCGGCGTATCCGAGAATCAAAGGCGTAAGCAAGTGGTTGCCGCCTTGATGTCCGAGGGTATTGCCCAACGGGTCGGGGGCCGGACGTCCGAACTGACTGACAACGCCTCGGTGGTCTTGGAGCGCCGGTACCTGTCTAAAGACCGGGACGGAAACGTGGTGGAGGACACCGACGGTCTGTTCCGCCGGGTGGCCCGAAACCTGTCTCAAGCCGAATTGAATTACGGTGCCACGGAGTCCCAGCGCCAGGCCGTGGAGGACGAGTTCTACCAGGTCATGCGTCACTTGGAGGTTCTGCCCAATTCCCCTACGCTGATGAATGCTGGCAGGGACCTACAACAGCTTTCCGCCTGCTTCGTGCTGCCTGTTAGCGACTCGTTAGAGGCCATATTCGACGAGGTCAAGCAAACGGCCTTGATCCACAAGAGTGGCGGCGGGACCGGGTTCTCCTTTAGCAGGCTGCGTCCGGAAGGCGACATCGTGGGTTCCACCGGCGGCGTGGCCAGCGGCCCGGTCAGCTTTATCCGAGCCTTCGACACAGCCACCGACGTGGTCAAGCAAGGCGGGACCAGGCGCGGCGCCAACATGGGCATCCTGGACGTGAGCCACCCGGACATCCTCAAGTTTATCAAATCCAAGGAAGACGGACGCCACCTGAACAATTTCAACATCTCAGTTGCGGTAACCGAAGAGTTCATGGGAAAGGTCCAGGAAGGTCAAGATTACAACCTGGTAAACCCGCGGACCGGTAAGGTAACGGGTCAACTGAATGCCAAAGAGGTCTTCGACCTGATGGCCGAGTTGGCTTGGAAGACGGGGGACCCAGGCTTGATATTCATTGACCGCATCAACCGGGACAATCCAAATCCCCACTTGGGAGTGATCGAAAGCACCAACCCGTGCGGCGAGCAACCGCTGTTGCCCTACGAATCGTGCAACCTCGCCTCCATTAACCTGGCACGCATGGTCACTTACGCCGATGGCGACGTGGCAATCGACTGGGAGCGCTTGGACAAAATCGTCGAAGTTACGGTCCACCTTTTGGACAACGTAATCGACATGAACAAATACCCGATTCCTGAAATCGCCGAAATGAGCCGGAAAACCCGCCGCATCGGTCTGGGAGTAATGGGATTCGCCGACCTTCTGGTCCAATTGGGGATTCGATACGATTCCGAAGAAGGCCTGGAGTTAGCCGGGAAAGTTATGGGGCGAATTCGAGAAAGCTCCCACCAAGCATCAGAAGCCTTGGCCGGAACCCGGGGGGCTTTCCCGGCATGGGAAGGCAGCATTTACAGCAGCACAGGTAGGCAAATGCGAAACTCCGCTCCTACCACCATCGCACCCACCGGGACCATCAGCATAATAGCCGGAGCGTCCAGCGGCATTGAGCCCCTGTTCGCCCTGAGCTACGTGCGAAACGTTATGGATAACACCAAGGTAGTGGAAGGCTACTCATATTTCGAAGCCGTGGCCAAACACGAAGGCTTCTACTCCGAAGAACTCATGGAGCAGTTGGCGGAGAAGGGAAGCCTCGAAACGCTGGACGTGCCCGATTGGGTCAAAGAGGTGTTCCGCACTTCCCACGACATAGATCCGGAATGGCACGTAAAGATACAGGGGGCGATTCAGGAGCATACTGACAACTCGGTCTCCAAGACCATCAACTTCCCTCATAGCGCCACGGTCGAAGACGTATCCAAGGCCTACGAACTGGCCTACACGTTGGGCCTCAAGGGAATAACGGTCTACCGGGACGGTAGCAAAGCGGGTCAGGTCCTGAGTACCGGCGAGACCAGGCAAGATGCCTCGGAATTGGGCGAGGTAATGGCGGAACCTCAGGAGTCGACCGATTTCCTCCTGCCCAGGGAGCGCCCCCGCACCACCCACGGCGTTACCGAGCGTGTCCGCACCGGTCACGGGAACATGTACGTAACTATCAACTTCGACGAGGGTGGTCAACCCTTCGAGGTGTTCGGGACATTGGGCAAGGCCGGGGGATGCGATTCGGCCCAGTTGGAAGCGATCTCCCGTTTGGTTTCTCTTGCTCTGCGATCGGGAATAGACCCCAAGAACGTAGTTGAGCAACTGCGGGGAATCACCTGCTGCCCGGCTTGGGACAGCGGTACGTTAGTCAGGTCTAGCCCCGACGCCGTAGCTTTGGCGATCGAACGTTCCGTCGGCGATCGCGAGGGTGACGAAACTGCTAAGCAACCCCATGGGGCGGTTCAAATGCAGTTGATCAACAGGGCCACGGGCAACGGTAATGGTCATGGAAACGGGAACGGGAACGGGCATACGCCAGCGAGAAAATGTCCGGATTGCAATACCCCTATGATTTACCAGGAAGGCTGTTTAATGTGCGTGTCTTGCGGCTGGAACAAGTGTGAGTGACGTGTTGTGAAGTTGAGCGTTCAGCCGCTAGCCTACCCTCCTTTCCTAGCCCCCGGCGCGAGCTGGGGGCCCTTCTTTTTAACCCTTCGTTTTATTCCATTGACCCGATCCGAGACCAACTCCGAAGACCAGTTCCGGTGCCCCGCTTAGGTCATCCACTCGCCTTGTGCTAAAATTCTGATGCTCGCGTGGGCTAAGCCTATCATCTGGCAGTTTGCGCAACTGTCCACGGAAAATAGTCGACCAACGCAATGACATACCGCTGTATCCTAGTACTACTTCTATATGAAATTGATGAATACCAGTTACCCCCCGCTCTAACTCTCCCCCTTCACGAGGGAGAGGATTAGTCCCTTCCCCCGAAATGGGGGAGGGTTAGGATGGGGGTGTCGATTTGCTAGTCAAATATAGCTGGAAGTCGTACTAGACGCCGATATCTCGGAAAGAATGAGGAAATAGGGGAAACAATGGAAGACACACGAAAGCCAGCAATCGCCATAACCATGGGGGATCCTTGCGGGATCGGCCCGGAGGTTGTGGTTAAAGCACTTGCCGATCCGGTGGTTTACGCAACCTGCCGCCCATTGGTGGTGGGCAACATATACGCTATGGAGCGGGCTGCGGAATTGACCGGCAGCTCCCTTAAAATACGTTCGTCGGAAGACCCGTCGTCCGCAGGTCAAGACCCGACCGCAGTGGATGTGTTGGACATCGGCAATCTGAACTCGGAAGATATCACGGTGGGCAAAATCAACCCGGTCTGCGGCCAAGCGGCCATGGAGTGGGTCACCAAAGCGGGCCAACTGGCAATGGCGGGAACGATGGAGGCCCTGGCCACCGCGCCTCTAAACAAAGAGGCCGCCAGCCTGGCCGGATACAAGGCCATCGGCCACATGGAACTCTTGCAGGAGTTGACCGGGTCGGAAACCGTGGCGACCATGCTGATGGCTAAAAGCCTACGGGTAGTTCACCTGACTACCCACCGCTCCCTTCGCTTGGCCTGCGATTATGTTAAGAAAGACCGCATACTGCAATTCCTGCAAATAACCCATGACAGCTTTGTAAAATGGGGCTTCGAAAAGCCTCGCATCGCCGCCGCCGCACTGAACCCCCATGGCAGCGACGGTGGATTGCTAGGGAACGAAGAGGCTGAAGAAATCGCTCCGGCTGTGGCCGAAGCACAAAAACAGGGCATAAACGCCATGGGCCCGATTCCGGCGGACATTGTCTTTCATCACGCAATCGAGGGCCGTTACGATGTGGTTTTGGCTATGTTCCACGATCAAGGCCACATTGCGGTCAAGGTCCATAGATTTGAGGAAAGCATCACCGCCAACCTGGGACTGCCATTCGTTCGCACCTCAGTGGACCACGGCACAGCCTTCGACATTGCCGGGCAGGGAATTGCCACCCACGCCAGTATGTTGGAGTCCATACGATTGGCAGTGGCCCTGACCACAGGCAGCGGTCTTTCCGGTTTTTAGGTCGCCTGTTTTTAGGTCCACTGCCGGATATTGCTTGCCAAGCAAACCGAGAATATACCTTAACCTAAATTTGCATCCCTAAATTCCCCAGTAACGATATAGGAACTGCCTGCTTACGGATGTCTCGGTGGGGTATAATTGGATTCAATATTAAAGGTAATCAAAATTGAGTCAGAGTAGTTAAAGCGATGCGGCTTGCGTTTATAGGCGGAGGAACCATGGCGGAGGCCATCCTGAAGGGTGTGCTCGCCGCTAATTTGGCTGGCCCTCAGGACATCAACGTAGGGGAACCTGTGACTGGTCGACGGGATTTGCTCACCACGCAATATGGGGTATCGGCGACGGAGAACAATCTGGAAGCCGTCAAGGACGCCGACTTGGTCATTTTGGCCATCAAGCCCCAGGACCTACCGTCGCTTTTCAGTCAAATAAAAGGCAAGTTAAGCGGAGATCAAACAGCGCTTTCAATTATTGCCGGCGCGAAAATGTCAACCTTGGCCCAAGGACTGGACCACCGGGCCATAATTCGAGTCATGCCCAATACACCAGCCCAGATAGGCGAAGGGATGAGCGTCTGGACCTGTTCGGAAGAGGTCGCCCAGCCACCTCGTGCCTTGGCTCAGTCTGTATTGGCCACCGTGGGACAAGAAGTGTACGTTGACGACGAGAAATACCTGGATATGGCCACTGCGGTCAGCGGCAGCGGCCCGGCATACGTTTTCCTGATAATTGAGGCCCTGATCGACGCTGGTGTGTACGTGGGCCTACCCAGGGAAGCGGCCCGCATTGCGGCCCTGCAGACTATCTATGGAAGCACCAAATTGGTGATGGAAAGCGGGAAGTCTCCCGCCGAACTCAAAGCCATGGTTGTTTCCCCCGCTGGGACCACCGCAGAGGGCCTCCAGGTCTTGGAACGAGCCGGGGTGCCAGCGGCTATAGTAGACGCAGTCAACGCCGCGTATCTGAAGTCGATCAAGTTGGGCCAGGGTTAGGAGAAGGGCCTCTTGCTTGATTTCATCGTGAATGTCGTTTTCGGGTTTTTCTTCGCTTGTATATTGGGTAGAACGCTGCTTTCTTACATAGTACCCATGAGCGGCAGCAGGCCTCATCCCACCCTCGTAAGCGCTCAAAGATTTGTTTTTCAGGTGACCGAGCCGTTCCTAGGGCCCATTCGGCGTTACCTGACCTTTGGCGTTTTCGACTTCAGTCCTATGGTGGTAATGATAGTATTGGTCATCATCTGGAAAGGCATCGTTTAATTTACTCCGCATTTAGGGATTTACACTAGTCACACCCCATCGTTGGGCGTGGTATGAAATTCCAGGATTTAGAGACCATCCGTCAAAGAAATCGCAAGTCTTGACCCTGCTGGGTCACCTGGCTACAATTAACCCGCGAATCTTTCTGCTAAACATTTCGCTAATTCCGCTGATATTTCCGGGAATCTTTTATTAGCACCCACATGGACCGGGATTAACCGTATATGCACCAACAAGAAATGCTTAAGGGCAACACCGAAACCCTCTTGCTTGCCCTGCTGGAAGTCGAGCCGAAATACGGCTACCAGATCGTTAAAGAGGTGGAAAAACGCAGCAGCGGCTATTTCGCCTTTAAAGAAGGGACCCTTTACCCGGCGCTACACCGGTTGGAAAAAGCGAACTTAGTGGAAGGCGCATGGCAGGACACCCCCAACAATGTTCGCCGCCGCTACTACAAGATAACCGCGAAAGGCATCCAGGCGCTGGAGGAGCGGTTCAAAGAATGGCAGAAGTTCACGCAAGCAATGAATTCCATCATGTTGCCCGAAGCCACCTGATACCCTTCATTTGAAGATTCACCGGTGGAATTAGTGGAAGAATTACCGGAATATTCTCTGGAAGTCTCTCGGAAAACCTAGTGCAAGATTCGCAGAAAGTCTCGTCTAAATTTTCGTCAGGCTGACCAATGGCATCAGAGCTAACAACCTACCTCCACTCCCTGGCCCGCCGTCTCCATTTGGAGCCTGGTGAAGAACAGGATATCCTGTTGGAACTCGAAGGGCATTTGGAGGACAAGGCCGCTGAGTTGGAGGCCCAAGGTCTGGACCGGGAGACCGCTTATCAGCTAGCCGTCCAAGAAATGGGTGCCCCAGGACCAGTAGCCAGCGGTTTGTACAACGTCCATAGCCCCAGTGTCTGGCGGGACGTTATTTTGGCCACGTTGCCCCACTTCTTGCTGGCGTCTCTCTTCGCCCTGCACCTCTGGAGCCAATACTTTCTGGTGACATTGTTGGTGATCGGTGTTGCCTTGGTCACCTGGAAAAACTGGAGGGCAGGCAATCCCAGCAAGTGGTCATACTCCTGGATGGGATATTCTCTGGCCGCCCCAACCCTCTCTTGGCTGCTCGCCCTAATTACTTTGTCCTACGGAGCGTGGACGCTGGTTACCACCGGCCACCTCCCATTCAACGTCGTGCTGTTCTTCTTACTTGTGGGTTACATTCCGTTCTCCATGTGGATTGTGTTCCGGTTTGCCCGCAAAGTGATGCGCCGGGATTGGCTACTGGCTTCGTTGACTGCACTGCCTTTCCCGTTTTTGACATCTTGGGTCCTGTTCCTAGACTGGCAGGGGGGGTTGTGGAGCAGCGGCGCAGATGGTAAGGACACCAGCGACACGTCTCTTGCGTTTATATTCCTGGCATTGGCGGTAACGACGGCGGTATTCCTAAAGATTGGGCCTCGACCAATAAAAATCGGACTGCTCACCCTTACCACGGCTATCTTGGTAACTATTTCCGCAGTAGCCTTGCCCGTGTCATTGAGTGTTGTTGCGGTTTTGATGATGATCGTGGCATCAGTAGTGTTCTTGCTCAGCCCGGCCGTGGTCGAGTCCAAGCGTAACCAACGCCAGTCCCAAAGGGGCGAACTCGAGTCAGGTGGTGAGGTGGTAACTCATTGGTTTTGCAACACGACGTAGCCGTCGTGGTGGACAGCAGTAGCTGCCTGCCCGAAGACTTGCTGCGGAAGTGGAACATAACTGTCGTTCCCCATGAGCTGATTATTGACCAACGCTCTTTGCGGGACGGGGTGGACATCCAACCCACCGAATTCTATCGTTTGCTGTCTGAAAACGACTCGGCAAAGATTACCACCGCTGCGCCCCAACCTCGTCAATTTCTGGACGCATTTATTGCTGCCAGCCAAACCGCCTCCAACGTCCTGTGTTTAACCCTTTCACCCCAATTTAGCGCTACCTACCGTTCAGCCTGCGCGGCCGCCACCATGTCCAACGGCGCATCCCCAGCAAAATCGGTAGGCGGACCCGCTTCCGCCACGCCGGCCGGAGCGAAAATTAAGGTCGTCGACAGCAAGGCGGCCGCTGGCGGCTCCGGCCTGATAGCTTTGGCCGCCGCTCGCTGGGCCCACGAGGGACGTTCCTTGGACGAAGTGGTGGAGAAAGTAGATGGCCTAACCCCCAAGGTAAACCTGCTGGCCTATTTGGACACTCTGCGCTATCTTAGCCGCAGCGGTAGGGTGCATAAGATAGCAGCTTGGGCGGGCACCATGCTGAGCATCAAACCCCTAACCGAATTGAAGCTAGGCGAAGCCCGAATGCTGGAAAGACCCCGAAGCCGGGCGAAAGCCAAGGAACGGATGCTGGCTGTGATGCGCCAACGGGTCGCCGATTTACCGGTGGTAGTCAACGTTATGGAAGCCGACGCCATTGAAGAAGCCAGAGATTTGTCCCAACGCATCCAATCCGAGTTTAATTGCCGTGAACTTATCGTCAGCCAGTTCACCCCGGTGATGGGGCTTCACACAGGGCCTGGGTTGCTGGGAGTCGCTTTTTACACCGTTGAGCCCGACCAACCCGATGATCCGCAGATCGCTCCGGAGGATGGCGGATAATCCCAACGATAAACCGATCCGCGGCATTAAGGCTGATTTGCCTCGTAACGTTGCTTATTTGAAACAGTTGAGCCAGGATTCGGAGCGGCAATGAGTCTCTACCCGGCCATAAACAAAAAACAAGCCGACGCCCAACAGGCGCAGGTACTCCCAGACGCCGAAACGCTGCGACTTGAATTGAATAAGGACGGCTCCACCGGCACAATTTCCCAAGACCCTATTTCCCCCGGCACAATTCCCCAAGACACTAATTCTACCGGCGCTGTTTCCCACGAAAGCCCGATTTTGGTCGTGCTTTGTGGGTTGCCAGGTACCGGCAAGTCCCATTTTGCCAGGGAGTTGACCAAGCTGTTGCCGTTCCGTGTCTTGGAGAGCGACAGAATTCGCAAGGCGCTGGTGGCAAAGCCACAATACACTCGCGGGGAGCACAGCCGAGTATTCAAAGTTTGCCATTACTTGATCGAAGAATACCTGGGCGAATCTCAACGGGTCCTGTTCGATGCCACCAACCTGACGGAGAACTTTCGCCTGCCACTACGTCAGATTAGTCAAAGGCAGAACGCCCGATTGGTGTTCGTGCACCTGGAAGCTCCCCGAGACCTGATCCGCCAACGGCTACAGCGTCGGGAAAAAGAACGGGAAACGGGAAACCGTCCCGGAAATTACTCCGATGCCGGTTGGCTGATTTATTGCCGGTTGGCTCCATACGACGAACCGATTGAAGGGGACCATCTGTCGGTTGACACGTCGACGGACATTTCCGGTACCGTAAATGACGTAGTTCGACTGGCTACTGAGTCTGACTAGCAGGTGTTTTGCAGCGCCCGGATTTTTTGGCAAATAGCCCTTTGAAAGCTAAAGCTTAGGAGAGGTACATGCGAATCACAGTCACCACCGGCGACGTTACCAGCACCGAAACCCCGGCTTTGGTGGTCAACCTTTTCGCAGGCGTAACCGAGCCGGGTGGAGCCACGGGTGCGGTGGATAGGGCTTTGGACGGAATTATCAGCCAACTGATCAATGAAGGCGAAATCAAAGGCAAAGCCGGAGACATTGCGTTGATCCATACCCTGGGAAAAATTGCTCCGGCCCGGGTAATCGTCGCCGGACTGGGACCAGCCGACAAGTTCGACGCTCAAGTGGTGCGGCAGGTAGCAGCCGATGTGGCGCGTTACCTGCGGCAGAAAGGAATCAAAAAGGCGGTAACCATTGCCCACGGTGCTGGCGTAGGCGGCCTGGAACCCAAGGCATCCGGGCAGGCCATAGCCGAAGGCAGCCTTCTGGGTCTCTACAAATTCGGCTCCTACATGTCCAACGGCAACCAGGCCGAATTTGAAGAACTGACCATCGTGGAGCAAGACTCCAGCCGCGCCCGCGAAATTGAGGCAGGCGTCGCCGCCGGTGTAGTTGCTGCGGAGGCCACTATCTTGGCGCGAGACATGGTCAACGAACCAGCCAACATGATGACCCCAACCCACATGGCGGAAATCGCTCGCCGGGTCGCCGAATCGGAGGGGCTGACCTTAAACATCTTGGATGCACCCCAGATGAAGGAAATGGGCATGGGCGCACTGCTGGGGGTGGCCCAAGGTAGCGATGAGCCGCCCAAACTGATAGTCCTGGGCTATCACGGTGACCCGGGGACAACCCCGGCAACAACCTTGGCCTGGTGGGCAAGGGGATCACCTTCGACACCGGTGGGATATCGCTGAAGCAGCCCGGTGGCATGGAAGCCATGAAGGGCGACATGGCCGGTGGCGCTTCGGTTATCGCCGCCATGAAAATGATCGGCCAGGAAAAACCGAAGATCAACGTCACGGGCATAATTGCCGCCACCGAGAACATGCCCAGTGGATCCGCCCAGCGCCCCGGTGATGTGGTTCGGGCCATGAATGGCAAGACTATCGAGGGAATTAACACCGACGCCGAAGGGCGGTTGGTCTTGGCCGACGCTCTGTGCTATGCCCGAGAGCAAGGCCTGAACCGACTGGTGGACGTGACAACCCTGACCGGCGCGATGGTCACTACGTTGGGGAAGGCCTGCACCGGCGTGATGGGCAACAATCAGGAATTTTTGGACCAAGTGACTGCTGCCGGGCGGCAGGCGGGTTCCATAAGCGCCGCTTTCCTATTGGCCGAGTTCGTGGGGGACACTCCTTGGGTGCACATGGATATAGCTGGGACTTCCACCGCCGATAGGACCAAGGGCCACCAGGTCAAGGGCGCAACGGGAGTCCCCGCTCGGACCCTGGCCCGGCTAGCAAGCAATCTGGCGGAGAATGCGCTGTAAGGCAAAGATTGCCGGGCGGCAGCGCAATCCCGTCTAATTACTCGTATTTGGAGCAAGTCGTTCCTTGAACATGGCGCCTGGTGCGTCTTTCCGGCGAAGGAGTTTGTGATATATTGCCAGGAAACCGCCCGAGTGACAGATTTCGTTCCTGAGTTTGGGCGTCTTTTGTCTCTAAATATGATTAATTCACAAACTCGAAGGCCGGAAAGACGAATAAGACCATCCGAGCCGAATTCCCCAACACGTCCGGTATCTGGTCCTGCATTTAAAACGCGATTGCCCTGTGCCGGGAGGTTGACCCCCAAAGCCACCACCTGGCTCATGCTATAATTGCGGGCAGTCTAGACTCAATATGGAGGATTGAAAAATGCCAGGAATTGAAGGTCTAGGGCACGTCGGTATTTACGCAGACAATATTGTGAAGCAGAGAGATTTTTGGACCCGCGTTATGGGACTGAAAATCGCCGATGAGGACTTGGATGGCCGGGGCATGTGCTTCCTCAGTTCCGACCCGGAGCGCGAGCACCATGAGTTCGTACTGATGAAGGGCAAGGAAGCACCCGAGGGCGTAAAGGTAATCCAGCAAATTTCCTTTATTGTCCCAACAATCGACGACCTGCGGGAACATTACCATAGGCTACAAGCTGAGAACGTGAAGATCGACCGGATCGTCAGCCACGGCAATGCCTTTGGCATGTACTTCTTCGACCCGGAAGGCAACCGGATCGAGCTTTACTACAAGACAGGTTTCAAAGTTCCACAGCCTCATGGCGACCTAATCGACCTCGATGAGCCCAACGAGAAATTGTTGGCCGACGCCAGGGCATTGATTCCCAGCTAGCCGGAATCGGGTTCTGATACCCGGATATTAATCGGCGCAAAGCCTGAAACCAAAAACGACCGTTGTTGTTAACCTAACAATGGTCGTTTTTGCTGCCGTGGCGTTTCAGCGCACAAATGCGCCCACCATCGTTAAGTTCAGGTAGGATTTACAGTTCGCTCGTGATCTGAAGGCCAATCAATGGATGTATGATGGACTTTTGTCCCATTCCCCCAACCGCTTCATCGGCCGGAGCGACCGATGGCGTTTTTTGGTTAGACATCAAGTGAGAATCCGAGAATTTTGTCTGCGGCCAAGGCTCCAATCTCCAGCGAACCAACCCGGGTCTAGATTCGGGCTTTAGACCGGGAAATTCAGCGTGAGCAGCATCAACGCCCAACCGTACTCCGAGCTTCCGAAAAGCTTCCATCAATGGAAGTGGCGGGTCTTGCTGGCTTTTTCCTTCTTTTACTTGTTCCTTTACCTGGGCAGGTTTAACTTTTGGCCCATTGCGCCTTTGGTCAAAGACCCCATTGACGGGTTGGGTCAAAGACCCCATTGACGGGTTGGGTCAAAGACCCCATTGACGGGTTGGGTCAAAGACCCCATTGACGGGTTGGGTCAAAGACCCCATTGACGGGTTGGGTCTGAGCAACATTGAAGTTGGCATTATCAACGCAATGCTGCTCTGGGGGTTCGGCTTGGGGGACTTGGTGCATGGCCGTTTCGCCGAAAACTACGGGTTGCGCCTTTGGATATTGATTGGCGGGATATTGACCGCTGTTTTTAACTTCATTACCAGCTTCGCCACGTCCGCCGTGACTATGGCCATACCCTTTGGCATGGCTGGGTTCGTGAACGCCGCCTGCTGGGCCCCCGGCATCAGCATGATCTCCCAATGGTGGCCCCGGCGTGACCGTGGAATGGCTATGGGAATCATTGGCACGGAGGCTTGGGGCGCAATGCTACTTATGTGGTGGATCACCGGCATGGTGGGTGCGGAGTTCGGTTGGCGCGCCGCCTTCCGGTATCCCCCGCTGGCCATCATATTATTAGGCTTGCTGGTTTATTTTGTAGCCCGGGACTGCCCCGCCGACGTAGGACTGCCCGACTACATCGAAGATGACGCCGTGTCGGCTGAACCGGAAGCGATCGACCCGGAACGGCTCAAGGGCCTGGGTCCCTACAAGGAACTCCTCTCCAACCCCCGGTTTGTGTTGGCGAGCCACGTAAAGGGCCTGGAAAACGTGGTCCGATATGGCCTGACCACCTGGGTGCCAATTTACTACTCCGAGGAGGGCGGACTTTCGATTGAGTCCACCATTTTCCTCACAGTGCTACTGCCATTGGGATACTTAATAGCTCCCCCCATTTCCGGCCTCATTTCCGATCGTTTGCTCAACAGCGCCCGGCGTCCTATGGTAATAGCATCCTGCGCCATCAGCACCGTGGTATTAATTGTAATCGCGTACGCCCCACCGGTTAACGTTACCTTGGGCGCAATCTTGCTGCTAATAGGCGGTCTTTCAATGGGAATGTCACCCATGTCCACTCTGGCGGTGGACATCGCGGGAAGGAGAATGTCCGGCACGGCTTCCGGATTGCTGGACGCTCACGGGTATGCCTACGCTGGACTTCAAGCCATCGTATTCAGTGTGCTGCTGGACATGGCAGGCAGCCCTTGGACCCTGGTTTTTCTGGTAATGGCCGGGACCCGCATACTATCCGGTTTTATGATTCGTGGGGTGAGGGTCTAGCCGGTATTCATTACATGCGCCGTTTGCTCTCGACTTCCGGCAGGTCTCAGAAACTTCGATCCCAGACTACCAACACCAATCTGGCGACAACGGATTGGCCCACCGTACACGTTGCGGAGGTTTGTTAATCCTCATTATTCGTGTTGACAATCAGTCGTATTGTGCTGTAATTTGTAATCGCAAACGATTGCAGGAACTTAGGATCGCATCATGGATCATGCGCAAGCAGTTGCAGTCCTTCGGGATAAGGGTTACCGGTTAACACCCCAGCGGCTGATCGTTTTATCTATTGTGGCCGACGGCGCTGGGCACATGGGAGTGGATGAAATATTCCAATCCGCCAAGACAGCCTATCCTTACATGGACGTAGCCACGGTTTACCGCACCCTCCACCTGTTCCGAAATCTAGGCGTGGTGACCGAAGTGGCCATTGGGGACCGGCTGCATTATGAACTCACCGATCCGCTAGGCGGCCACCACCATATGGTGTGCCGAGTGTGCGATGGTGCTTTCAACCTGAGCCCCCATTACTTGGAGGAGTTTCGCAATACTCTTAGTCAAGAGTTCGGTTTTGAACCCGACCTAGAGCATTTTGCCATCAGTGGAGTTTGTGCCGGTTGCCGCGATTCCAATCCGAAGCAGGAATCGCCAGCGCCATGAATTTTCGGCCCAGGGCAGATTCGTGGCGAAAGATAAACGCTCAAAAGGGGGTTGGAGACCGGCTCACCCTGATGCTATTGCTTGTTTCGGCATTGGCCGTCTTTGCGAGTCTGGGTTGCGGCTCTTCGTCGACTTCGGTGTCACGCAGCCAGCCAGGCGTCCAACCGGGCACCCAACCAGGCACAGAAGATCAGGGAGGAACTACCGCCCTTTCGCCGGGTCTCGAAACAATTAAAGTAGTTACGACGGTTTCGCCTATTACCAGCATCGTGGAAAACATCGGCGGCACTAAGATATTTTTGGAGGGCGTAGTGCCCGAGGGCGTCAACTCCCACACATTCGCTCCCGCCCCTTCCGTGGCAAAAGCCATTGCCAACGCCGACCTGATAATCCTCAATGGATTGCAGTTGGAGGAACCCACGCTGGAAATGGCCAGAGCCAACAAGAGGCCGGATGCTGTGATTCTCCCTTTGGGAGACAATGCGATTTCCCGGGAAGACTGGCGGTTCGACTTCACTTTTCCGGAGTCAAACGGTCAACCCAATCCCCATCTGTGGCCCGACCCATTGTTGGCCCTCCGCTATGCCGAATTGGTCGAGCAACAATTGGCCGAAATGGACCCATCCAACGCAGACTATTTTGCGGCAAATCTAGAGACGTTCCGGCAGCGGATAGAGGCTCTGGACCAAGCGATTTCCATAGCCGTAGCCACCATCCCTGAACCCAACCGAAAACTGCTCACCTACCATGATTCCTGGGCCTACTTTGCTCTTCGCTACGGCTTGGATGTAATCGGCGCAGTCCAGCCGTCCAACTTCTCGCAGCCTTCCGTCAAAGAAGTGGCTAATCTGATAGATCAACTCAAAGAGTTGGGGTTGCCGGCGGTTTTCGGATCGGAAGTTTTCCCCAGCGATGTTCTGGAAACCGTGGCCCAAGAAGCGGACGCACACTTTGTGGATGAACTTAGGGACGATGATCTGCCGGGTGGACCCGGTGACCCTCGTCACAGTTATTTGGGTCTGATGTTGGAGAACATGGAGTTTATGATCCCGGCATTGGGCGGTAGCGCCGATGCTCTGGCGGGGTTCGACCCCAGCCTGGTTTTCGACGGGGAAAGCGCAGCAAGCTATCCACAATAATCGCTATCCAATAATTGACCTATTCAATAAGAGGACGTGCGGATATGTATCTTCATCCAAGGCTCCTGGCATTAACGGAAGGTGTGAGGCTCAGAATTCTGGCTGCCGCCCTAATCGGATTGCTGGCGGTTGCCGCAGGCGTGGCCCGCTTGGCTGTCGCCGCCACCGTCATTGTAAAAGTGATCCTTGAGGACGCAGCTTTCTCGACCCTAACCTGGGGCTTGGTGATCATGGCTGCGTTAATTGTCGCCCGCAGCTTGCTCCAATACGTCCAAGAGGTCATCAGCCACCACACGGCCAGCATAGTTAAGGTCGAACTGCGAAAGAGCCTTTACGAACATGCTTTGGCCCTCGGCCCCGGATACTTCGATCAAACAAGAACCGGCGACGTGATGCTGTCATTGGCCGACGGCGTAGAACGGCTGGAGGCATTTTTCGGCAAATACTTGCCCCAGCTAATCGTCGCCGCCTTGGCGCCCATACTAATCTTTGTCTTCATGGCCATTATCGACTTGAGGATCGGTTTCATATTCTTGGGCTTCGCTCTGTTTACTCTGGCTGCCCCAAACCTATTCCATCGTTGGAACAAATCCAGCAGCATGGCCCGCAGAGACGCCTATGGAGTTTTGGGAGCGGATTTCTTGGACTCGGTCCAAGGCCTTGGCACCCTTAAAGCCTTTGGTCAGAGCCGGGTCAGAGGTCAGTTATTGGCCGACCGATCTAGAAGCCTGTACCGGACGACCATGGGGGTTTTGGCAGCAAACTCGGTGACCAGCGCCCTGACAATCCTGGGCATTTCCGCCGGTGCGGCAGCGGCGTTGGCCTATGGAGCGGTCCGGGTCGGCGACGGCGACCTAGAGCTTCGCCCTCTCCTAATAGTTTTGATGCTGGGAGTGGAAATCTTCCGTCCACTACGTGAGCTGGTGCAGCTTTACCACGAAGGCGTGATGGCCATGTCCGCAGCCGAAGGCATCTTCGCCATTATGGACGAGCCTGTGGATATAAAGGACCCTGCGTTTGCTAGCATGAGCGAGAATTCCCCGCAAACCATATTGGAAAATGGGGATACCGCTACCGCCCATGCCAACGGAGAGGCGCACTCCAGCGGTGGCTTGCAGGCTAACGGTGGGCCCCAGGCTGATACGGGGTTCCAAGACGGCCAACAAGCCACCGAAAGGGATCTTATGCTGTCCCCAGAGATTGTCTTCGACGGAGTGTCTTTTGCGTATAGCGGAGGCCGCCGTTCCGCACTGGACCAGTTGTCGTTTACCTTGGCCGCTGGCGAGACGATGGGCTTGGTCGGCTCCAGCGGAGCGGGAAAGTCCACTTCTGTCTGGCTGCTTTTGCGCTTTTACGACCCGCAGCAAGGCCGGGTTCTAATGGGCGGCAAAGACATTAAAGAGCTTCCTTTAGAATACCTGCGCCGTCATATTGCGGTGGTTACTCAAGATACTTACTTGTTCCACGGTAGCGTGGCCGAAAACCTCCGTTTCGGCAATCCTGAAGCCACCCAGGAACAACTGGAAACTGCCGCCAAGGCCGCCAACGTCCACGAATTTATTTCCGGCCTCTCCGACGGTTACGACACCATGGTGGGTGAGCGGGCCGCCCGGCTCTCCGGTGGTCAGAAGCAGCGCATCGCAATTGCCCGGGCCTTGTTAAAGGATGCTCCGATCTTGGTGCTGGACGAGGCACTCTCCAACGTTGACGCCGAGAATGAGGCGTTGATTCAAGAAGCTCTGGACCGCCTGATGGTAGGCCGGACCACCCTGGTCATCGCCCACCGTTTGTCCAGCGTGGTCAATGCCGACCGGATATTGGTGCTGGACAATGGTCGCTTGGTGGAATCGGGCACACATGACGAAATGGTGGCCGCAGGTGGGGCATACGCCCAATTGATGGCCCAACAGCAAGCCCGGCAGGAAGAGGATTCCGCCATTGGAAGCACCGGGGTTGCCAACATGGCCACCGAAGCAGAACACCAAAGCCGGGTTGCGGCATCGCCTCCCGAATCCATGTCTTCCCTGCCCCAGACCATTCACGGTCACGGTGACGGACACGGCCATGGGCACCACCAAACCCCGGCAGCGGAGAAAGATCAAGACAGCCATGCCGCTGGCAGACCCATTGGCATAATCACGGTGTGGACCCGGTTGCTCCGCTTGGTAAGACCCTGGTGGGCTCAACTTGCATTGACGTTTGTTTTGGGGTTAGCCCACCACGGCTCCATTATCGGCACCGGCGTTATTGGCGCTCTGCTGGTTGGCCAGGTTATAACCGGCGCGGACCTGACCCTCTTGATTATTTTGCTGGGCGTGTTTGTGCCGATGGTAGGCATTTTCACTTGGGCCGAGTCTTGGATAGCTCACGATCTCGCTTACCGGCTGCTGGCCGAGATGCGGGTGGACATGTACGACAAGCTGGAGCCTCTGGCTCCGGCCTATCTGGTGCGCCGCCGGTCCGGGGACCTGATTAGCATCGTGGGCGGCGACGTAGAGTTGGTGGAGTTCTTCTTCGCCCACACCATTACCCCGGCCTTCGTGGCGATCCTGGTGCCCGCCGCCGTTCTGGCGACGCTGGCCGTCGTCTTTTGGCCGCTGGCCCTAGTGCTTACGCCCTTCTTGATAGCGGTGGCCGTGAGCCCCTTTATTGCCCAAAAGAGGGCAGAGCGGTTGGGAGAAACCCTTCGCGAGCAGGTTGGCGAGGTCCACGCCCACATGGTGGACAGCATCCAGGGGCTTCGTGAGATTTCCGCCTTCGGGCAGGGTCGGGCGCGGGCTGCTGAAATTGTGCGCAACGGTTGGGTGTTTGCGAATTCACAGATGCGTTTTCTGAAAGAGCAGGCTTTCCAGGTTGGCTTTATTGAAGCGATGACAGCACTGGGAGGGCTGGCCGTTCTTGCCACGGGACTGTGGTTCAAGATTCAGGGAGACATTACCCGGCCCCAGTTGATTCTTGTGGTAATTCTGTCGGTAGCAGCCTTTGCTCCGGTATCCGACTTGGCCAAAACGATGAAGCAATTGCTGGAAACCCTGGCCGCCGCCCGCCGGATCTTCGCGATTCACGATGAGCCGATCCCGGTAATGGATGGCAAGGGGGTCGACGGACCCATCACCAAAGATGGCGCAGTCGCTCCGGCTATTAGCTTCCACGAAGTGGGATTTTCCTATGGGCCCCACGAGCCCCAAGCTCTACACAACGTGAGTTTCAGCGCCGAGCCGGGTGAAACCGTGGCCTTGGTTGGCCGCTCGGGAGCCGGAAAGTCGACCTGCGCCAACTTACTGATGCGTTTTTGGGATCCTGGGCAAGGGCGTATTGACCTGGGCGGGCACGACCTGAAGGAATTTGGCTTGGACCAACTCAGAGAGCAGATCGCCATGGTCACTCAAGACACCTACCTGTTTAACGCCTCACTCAGGGATAATTTGCGCTTGGGCCGCCAAGACGCCACCGACCAAGAAATTGAAGATGCCGCACGGCAAGCCAACGCCCACGATTTCATCATCTCTTTCCCCGACGGTTACGAAACCTTGGCGGGAGAGAGAGGCATGCAGCTTTCCGGCGGGCAGAGGCAGCGCATTTCCATCGCTCGCGCCCTCCTCAAAAACTCGCCGGTTCTAGTACTGGACGAGGCGACTTCCCATTTGGACGCAGTCAACGAACAGCAGGTGCGCCACGCTTTGGAGCGTTTGATGGAGGGACGGACCACCCTAGTAATCGCTCACCGGCTATCAACAATCCGGGAAGCTGACCGCATCGTAGTTCTCGATGGAGGTCACATGGTGGAGCAAGGCGACCACCAAAGCCTACTGGCTCATAACGGTCTCTACTCGCAACTGGTGTCCACCCAGATGGTTGGCGCCACCGTGGGCAGAGGCGACGGGGGAAATGGACACGATCGGGACCATGCTGATCAGCATGCAGACCATCGCGAAGACGAGCACGATAACGGCCACGACCACGGTCACCAAAATCACAGATCTGACTCGAAACCATGGCACGGCTTGTCGGGCCATGACGGACACCATCATTAATTCGGGCACCACCATTAATTAGCGAAAGCAAAAGCCTGAAGCTTAATACCCGCAATCCCGCAACAGTATTACCTGGCCGATGGAACAGATCGGTCCAGCAATCGGTAAAGGAAAAACATGCTACACCCCATTCCTCTTCAACGACACGAAGGGCACCCTGTGGTTCGGCTCAAAGAACTGTCCTGTGGCTACGACAAACAGGAAATTCTTTCCGATGTTTCCTTGGATATTATGGAAGGCGACTTCGTCGGTCTGCTGGGCCCAAGCGGTTCCGGGAAGACTACCCTTCTCAGAGCAATTCTGGGCGCCGTGGAGATCTACCAGGGCCAAATTGAAGTGGAAGGTGTTCTCACCAGCCAGAAAAAGCCCAGGGTTGGCTACGTTCCTCAATTGGAGACCATCGACTGGAACTTTCCGGTGACCGTCCAAGAAGTGGTGATGATGGGCCGGACAATGGACAACCGTTTTTTTCCTTGGTACCGGCGCGAAGACCGGTTGCTGGCAGCGGAGATGATGGAGCGCCTGGGGATTTCCGGACTGGCCAACCGGCACATACGGGAGCTTTCCGGTGGGCAGCAGCAGCGAGTATTCTTGGCAAGGGCGTTGGTGGGCAGCCGCCGCATCCTGCTTTTAGATGAGCCGACCTCTGGAGTCGATATCAAGACCCGAGACGATGTGATGCACGTGCTCCACGAACTCAATCACCAAGGCATCACCATCATCATGACCACCCACGAGATCAACGCGGTGGCGGTCCATTTACCCTGGATTGTTTGTCTAAACGGTCGGGTGTTGGCCGAAGGGCCTCCCTCGGATGTGATTACGTCGGAGACCCTAAAGCTTACCTATGGGGCGGATATGCCGGTGATTCACTACCAGGGCATGACCTTGGTAGGCGAGAGTCCTCACGCCTACGGTCGGCAAACCGAGAAGCCGGAAATTGCACAACTCGAACCAGCCCGTGCCAAAACTGCCGATCACGGGACCGGAATTGGGCATGGCCATGGACATCCTCACCAGCACGACCATGACCAACTCGAAAACTTGGACCAAGACACCGTAACGCCGACACTTGCTCAGCCAAAACTTGCTCAGCCAAAACTTGCTCAGCCAAAACTTGCTCAGCCAAGCTTAGATCAGGCTACTCTGGTTCAGGCGCAACCGGTCCAGGACCCGGGACAGGAAGTCGAATATGTTTGATCCCTTTGAATACCACTTTTTTATCCGGGGAGCCATTGCCGCCACCCTGGTCGGAGGGCTATGCGGCCTGATCGGCGTGTACATTATCCTTCGACGCATGGCCTACATCGGACACGGTCTTTCCCACGCTGTGTTGGGAGGGGCAGTGGCCAGCTATGTAATGTCACTCAATTTTTTCGTGGGCGCCAGCATCTGGGGGTTCCTATGCGCTCAACTGATTACGCTTACCACCAGGAAGCGAAAGATCAACGCCGATGCCGCCATAGGCGTAATCACTACGGCCAGCTTCGCTCTGGGGATTGTGTTAATCAGCCGGTACAAAAGCTTCACTCAAGACTTTGATGCCGCTCTCTTCGGCAACATACTGGGAGTCAGCAACGGAGACTTGTTAGCTATATCCGTGGTGGTGGTTGCCGCATCACTGATCCTCTTCGTGGCATACAAGCAATTCCTTTTCGCCACCTTCGATGTGGAGGTAGCCAAGTTCTACGGCGTGCCGACCAATTGGGTGGAAACCCTGTTTTCCGTTGTTCTTGCGGGGACGATTGTGGTTTCGATGCAAGTCTTGGGGGTTCTTCTCATTGCTGGGGCCACGGTAATACCGCCCATTGTCGCTAGGTTGCTGACCGACAGCTTTAGCAAAATGCTGCTCTTATCCACAACTTTGGGAGCAGCTTGCGGCTTCGTCGGAATCTACGTCAGCTTTTACATCGACGTTTCCTCCGGCGCCAGCGTCGTTTTGGTTGAGGCGGCATTGTTTGCGGTGGTCATGGCCTACAGCAACTTGAAAAGCAAATTCTCTTTGGTGGCGAAAGGTCAACCCAAAGCACCGGCGCTTTAGCCCAACCTGTTTTGCGAACCTGTCTCAGCGTAAGATTTATTAATGCCTAACCCTCAAAATTCACAGGAAGCATTTTTTAACGCCTAGTTCTCAAGGTCCACAGGAAGAATGTTTTAATGCCTAGTTCTCAAGGTCCAATAAACACAATCGCAATCCTCAGCCCCGGCGACATGGGTCATGCCGTCGGTCGTTTACTTCGGGAGCATGAGGTCAAGGTTCTCACATGCTTGGAAGGCCGTAGCCCTCGCACCAGATCATTGTCGGAACAAGCGGGAATAATCGATGTTCCCACGATGGAAGAATTGGTCGTGCAATCCGACCTGATTCTTAGCATCACGGTGAGCGAAGCAGTGCCAAGACTGTGCCAGCAGGTGGCCGATGCCGTTGCTGCAACAGGAACAAGTTTGTTGTTCGCAGAGTGCAACGCCATTGCTCCCCAACTTTCCCAGCGGATGGAAAGTGTCATCAATGCAACGGGCAACCGATACGTTGACGCTTCCATAATCGGGTGCCCGCCCCGAAATGGCTCAAGCCCCCGATTTTATGTGTCGGGACCTCATGCCAAGGAGATGGAAGGGCTGATTGATCGGGGCCTGGATGTCCGGGTGATAGGTCCAGACACTGGACAGGCGTCGGGAATAAAGATGTGCTATGCCGCCATGACCAAAGGTTCGGCGGCGTTATTTACCGAACTGCTCATGGCAGCGGAAATGATGGGGCTGTCGAAAGAGTTGCTGGCCGAATTTCAGAGCAGCCAACCGGCGTTTCATCAGCGCATGGAAGGATGGTTGCCAGGTTTGCCAGCCAAGGCCAACCGCTGGGTCAGCGAGATGCAGGAAATCGAAGCGACATTCGATGGCTTGGGGCTCACTCCCCTGATTTTCCAGGGAGTGGCGGACATGTACCGCTTGGTGGGCGGCACCCCCTTGGGAGCAGAGACGCCGGAAAACCGAGACGAATCAAGAACTCTTGGGGACACAATCCAACGTTTGGCTGGCTATATGAAACAGGACTGATTATTTTAATTTCGGGAACCTGATGCAAAAAGCCCAGGCGCGTATTATTAACGCGCCTGGGCTTTTTATAAATTATCGGGTTTTCGCCAACAGGGTTGTTAGGCTTCGGTCTGCTCCGTCTGGCTGCCAGCCACGGTGATGGTAATGTGGGCCATGGCAGTGCTATCCGGAGCGCCATGCCAGTGATTTTCCTGGGCGGGGATCAACACTACGTCGCCTTCGGTAACGACGAGGGTCTCGGTGTCGTTGACGACTTTCCCGGTGCCTTCGGTAATCAGCAAAATCTGGTCGCCGGAGTGCTTATGGAACTTGTTCCGGGAACCGGCGTCAAATTTAACAATCGCGAAGTTAAAATTGCTGCTGTCGCCCTGGTTCAAAATTGGCTGCCGCCAAACTTGGGTTCCGGTCATGAGACCGCCGGTCATCTCCGCCTTGGTTATCGGCACATCGCTCATTGTTACTTTTTTCATATTGGCTCTCCTCTAAATTGAAGTAGTAGCCTACGTCTCAAAGGTATAACTCGACGAAGGCAGGCGTGGATAATAATACCTTGGTAGGGCCACCAAGTCTATAAGTTGCGCCTGTTAGCTTGGGCCGCCCTGTTTCATCTCCTCCAAAGAGCCAGAGATGGCGTGGGCCAGGTCGGTCGGTCTCTGGGCGTATTCCGGCGTTGGATACCATTCGTAATCGAAGCTGCGCAACACCGTCCCATCTATGCTGCAGCGCAAATTTGAGACAATAACCTTGAACCCGAGTTTGTGGGTCGCTTGCTCGGCCAACATTTCCAACACTACTTCAGGGCAGTCATGCACCACCAGGAATCCCCCTTCTTTTTCGCCGTCGGTCACTCGAGCCCGGAGCACTTGACCCAAATGGTCCTTATCACAATAGTGTAACTGCGTTCGGGCCTTCCAAAGTCGGGCCATCCTATGTTGATTGCCCCGCCCACTTCCCAATGGTGCATGGTCCGGCTACCTCCGTACAAGTTTCCGGTAACCCCCGAATCTCGTTTCCTCAGTCGTCAAATAGGGCAAAGGAGGGATGGCGTCCCAACGTGACATATGGAAGTTTCTAAGACTTAGGACGAAATAATGGCCTGCCGACACGAGGGATCAGAGACCTGTCAGGTTTAGCTTGGCGAAGCATCGACCAATCGCCCACCTAGTATTACGGCCTCGACGCTCCGCAAACATTCCATATCATCCAGAGGGTTGCCTTCCACCAAAAGAAGGTCAGCCTCTTTAGCTTGCTCCACCGTGCCTAGAGAGTCCAACTTGCCCAAGGCTTGGGCTGCGTTTCGAGTCCCGGCCAGGATGGCTTCCATGGGAGACAAGCCAAAATCTGCCATTGATATAATTTCCGCTTGGAAGTCGCCAAAGGGATATGAGCCCCACCCGCAGTCGGAGCCGCCGATCAATTTTGCGCCCATTTCGACCATCCTCCCGAACGCCTCAATACGGTCGCGGTGGCCGTTTGTAATACGCTGGAGCATTTCGGCATCAACCTTGCCTAGTGGGCCTTGTTTTTGCATCTCCAGCAACTGAATCTGGCGGCTGATTCCTATCGCGTGGGTAGGGTTTAGCCAAGTCCCGGACTGGGCCAAACGCCCGGCGGTGGCCAGGTCGTACTTATAAGAGCCGTCGGATTCGGCGAAGAAACAGTGGAAAATCATATCCACGCCAGCATCCAAAGCATTGTTGATTGACACGGTCGAGCGGCAGTGGGCAGCCACTGGTCTCGCCCGATTATGGGCCTCGAACACGATGGCCTTGAGTTCATCTACAGTGTAAGAAGGCCGGTAGGGATCGCTTGTCAGGGTGCTACCCCCGGAGGCCGTAATTTTTATTAAGTCGGCCCCCTGCTTGATCAAATAGCGTACCTGCCTGCTGACCCCATCAATACCATCTGCTTCACCACCCATGTACCAAAGATGGCCGCCAGTGGTGGTGAGGGGAGGGCCGGACACCAAAAGCCGCGGGCCATCGACCAACCCCAGGTTTATACCTTGCTTGACGGAAAATGCGGTGCTGTTCCAAGACCCGCAATCGCACAGCGTAGTTACACCCGAGCGCAAGGCAATTTCGGTGTTCCGGGCAGCACGCAGCAGGCGAACGTCGTCGGTGTCCTTAGCTACCTCCTCTCCGGTCCGACCGTCTCCCGGCATGTTGGTGTGGCTGTGACAGTCGATCAGTCCAGGCAATAAGGTGCATTGAGGCAAATTCAAGACCTCTTGATCGCCTGCCGAATTCACCATGGCTGTTATCTCTTGATTAGCCCCTACCTCTTCACTGGCCCCAATCCAGTGGATGAGGTTTTCTTTCAATACGACGGTTGCGCCCTTTAGGGGAGGACCGCCTAAGCCGTCGATAAGCAATCCGGGTTTTATGACGGTAACTGTTGATGATTCCAACTTTGTCTCCTAGAGCAAGTCCAAGGCAGATCGAGTCATAACTGCCAGGCAAGATTATAGCCTACGCAGCTAGTAGCTGACCGATGCACTCTCTCGGTGCCCCAATTGCCCACATGCAGTCATCAATAACGCGGAACCGACCCAGTTTAAGAGGGGCTACCTGCGCTCTCTGAGCATCAAGAAGGCCAAAGGTATGGAGGAAACAAGAATCAACAGCAACGCCGGCGCTGCCGCTCGTGCGAAGAACGCCTCGGATGCGGCCGCCCAAATGGACGTTGCCAAGGTCGTGAAGCCGATGGGACTTAAAATTAGCGTCGCTGGCAACTCTTTCATTGTCAGCAAGAAGACCAAAGCAGCGCCGGACAAGATCCCCGGCAATACCAGAGGAAGGGTAACCGAGGTAAACACGCGCAATGGAGTCCTACCCAGCCCTCGGGCTGCTTCTTCCATCCTCGGGCTAACCTGTAGCAAAGAAGTCCTAGTCGCGCCTACAGCAGGTGACAGGTAAAGCAGGACATAGGCGAAAATAAGCATTCCCATCGTCTGGTAGATGGGTGGGGCATAGTTTACGCCAAAGAATACCAAGCCCAAGGCGATGGATATGCCGGGGAGGGCAAAACCGATATAGGTGACCCTTTCCAAGATAGTGCTTAAGAAGCCGGGGTAGCGCACCGACAACACAGCTACTGGCAATGCAGCCACCACCGTAGCCAACGCAGCCAGGGCCGAAACAACGAGAGAATTCCGGGCCGCTGCCCACTGGAAAAGGAGGGGTTCTCCTGCAGAGACGCCCCGGTACACCCAGTAAGCAAGTATCGCCATTGGCACCAGTAACGACACTGAGACAACAATGGCGCAAAACGCTAAAGAAGGCCAACGCCAGCGTCCCAGCTTAACCACCGCCGTCGGCCTGGAGGCTCCGGCCCCGGTTGTATAGTACCGTGCGGAACCCCGGGAGAATGACTCACCTACCACCATGCTCAGAGCCAGTACGACCAGCACCAGCGACATGGCTGCTCCCAGTGTGCGGTTCAAGCCTCCGTACTCGACGAAAATGGCCGAAGTGAAGGTCTCGTAGCGCAGTAGAGACACGGCCCCAAAGTCACTGAGAGTGTAGAGAGCGACCAAGAGCCCCCCTGCGGCCATGGCAGGGCGCAATTGGCGGATAATGACATTGAAAAAGGTGGACCAAGCGTTGCGGCCCAAACCGCGGGAGCTTTCCTCCAGAGCTGGGTCCATGCGGAGCAAGCCAGCCCGAACCGTCAGTAGCACATAAGGGTAGCTCAATAGTGTCAACGCGAGCATTGCGCCAGGAAAACCGTTAATGTCCGCCAGCCTTTCCATCCCAAACAGACTTTCCAGCAAGCCCTGGAGCATGCCCCGAGGCCCCAAGACCAAGACAACTATGAAACCGCCAACATAGCTGGGTATCACCAGGGGCAGAGCTATAAGCACCGCCCAAGTCTTGCGGAAGGGAAGGTCGGTCCTGACAGTCAGCCAGGCCAAAGGCACCGCCAAAATCGCGGAACCAACAGTGACGGCTACGACTAAAAGAAGGGTGCGCACCAAGATCTCAAGTATGCGCCACCGGAAAAGGGCGTCGGCTGTGCCTGACCCCTCGCTAGCCGCGCGCACCACAAGGTAGATCGGAGGTAGGAGCACGGCGGCGGCGACCACGAGCGCCGGAACCCAGACAATAGCCGAAGGTTGCGGTGGCTTGGAAAACAGCCAGCCCAAGACAACAGACCTGGACGCTGATATTAACGCCGTGGTTCCTCCTGTGGCACACCAACCTTATTACAGCCGTGTGGAGAACGAGGCACTAGCCACTTCGATCCCCACCACCGGGAATCCTACCTCACATGGAACCCCGATGTTAAGCCAGGGAACGTGTAGGTTTGGGACTGTTTAATCTCGATGTATTAAGATCTCGGCCAGCTCGTTTCCTGGATTCCAGCCATTAACTATGGCAATATCCCGGTAGACCTAAGGAGCTCTTGGGTACCCACCAGGTCCGCTAGCATGGCTACCGGCACGTCGGGGTGAACGAAGTCGGAAATGGGGACCTGCCCGCCTTGGGCTCGGATATCGCCTATGAGCGGGTATTCGAATGTTTCACTGGCGAAGTAGCTTTGAGCTGGCGCAGACAATAAAAACCGTAGGAACCTCTGAGCCAATTCTTGATTATCCGAACTGCTCAAGACACCGGCTCCGGCAACCATAACGATGGAACCCGGTCCTCCCGCCCTGGGATGATAGTTACGGGCCTTGAATCCCTCGCCTTCCTCGGCCAGAAATCGGTGTAGATAATAGTGGTTCACAAACCCTACGTCTATCTCACCAGCAGCGGCGGCTGCCACTATGGGCGTGTTTTTGGGGTAAACCTTCGGGTCGTTATCCTTGATGCCCTCCAGCCATTCGCGGGTTTTCTCCTCGCCCCAGATACCTCGCATAGCGGATATCATGGTCTGGAAAGAGGCATTTGTGGGCGCCCAGCCAATGCGCCCTCGCCATTCTGGGTCTACGAAATCAAAAATGTCGTCGGGTAAGTCGGCCTCTGTTAGATTCTCGGTGTTGTATACAACGGTCCTAGCCCGTCCCGAGAGGCCTATCCATCGACCTGATGGCGACTTGGCCCAATTCGGTGCTAGCCCCAATAAGTCCGCAGGCAAGGCGGACAGCATATTTTCGACCGCTCCCAAGCCGCCGGGGTCCTGCGAGAAAAACACATCCGCCGGCGTCCGCTGGCCTTCCTCCAGTAATGTCGCCGCCAACTGCGATGTCTCAGCGTATTTGACCAAAACGTTGGCCCCGGAAGATTCTCCGAACTGCTGGATAATCGGCCCTACCAAGGTTTCGCTGCGCCCGGAGTAGATGGTGAGAGTATTCGACTCCGAGTCGCCTCCACAGGCTGAGAACAATACCGACATGGCTAATAAGACAAGCACAGCCAGACCCACGGCTTTGATCCCCAGGCCCTTGATCCTTAGATTCAACATTCTCCTTCCCCTTCGCGGCAAACTTCAATATCCGGCGGCAAGGACCGCTTGTATGTCAAATCTAGTAACAAACATGCTCTAACAGGTCGACTGATACGAATTAGTTCAGCCAAACTGACTCAAACCAAATTGTCCCAGACCAAATTTTTCACCAAGGGGCGGGCACCACGATCAAAGGCCAAGAAGTGCGTTAACTTACCCACGTATATGTTCATACGCTTTTCTATTTGATGGTATACTTTATACTATAAACCAGCATAGACATTCTTGAGGACAGATGATACGTCGGAGCGCGAGCCGGTGTCAAGCTTGAATATGTCTGGCAACGTTATGCCATCTGAACTTAGACGTACTATTGAAATCGGGCATTTCTACCAGAGGCTCGCCCTCAATGATTGCTTATCCTGTAGGCACACACCAGGCGAAGTATTACGAGCTTAATCCCAAGCTATGTGTGTTGACAGTAGCCATCCATGCGTCTACACTAACCACGTACTCGTGTACTAACATTAGTGAAAAGAGTACAAGCAATTTATTGACTATGTAGGCCCGTTTTGGGCCTGCCAAGTCAGGAACCCAGTCTGCCACGACTCGCTTAATCGGAGAATCTGAACCGGGATAGCGGGAAAACGAATGACTTCTACCAGTGCGCAACTCAACCAAAGTGCGACGCAAGCCAAGTCCAGTTCCGATCTATACCCCCAAGCGCATGTCTTGGGTACTAACGGTGCGGGCAATGATGCTCCGGCCTTGGTATGCGCCGATTTGGGCAAGCGGTACGGTGGCGTACAGGCGGTGGATGGTCTCGATTTCTCCGTCGCCCCTGGTGAGATCCTAGCGCTGGTGGGTCCCAGTGGCTGCGGCAAGACAACTGCGTTGCGGCTCATAGCCGGCTTTGAACAGCCTGACAGCGGCACCATAACCCTACGCGGGCAGGTCGTCGGACAGGCTGGCAAGGGGCTCCCCCCGGAAAAGCGTCGCGTTGGGATGGTCTTCCAAGAGGGTGCGCTGTTCCCACACCTCAATATTGAACAAAACATTGCCTATGGGCTCTCCCGGTCCGACCGGCGCAGCGATATCATCGACCAAGTATTAGAGTTGGTAGGCCTCACCGGCTTGAAGCACCGCATGCCTTACGAGTTGTCCGGAGGACAGCAGCAGCGGGTAGCTCTAGGCCGGGCACTAGCGCCAAACCCGGAAATACTACTGTTGGATGAGCCATTCTCCAACCTCGACCCCAAGCTGCGAGAGCAGGTCCGGCGGGACGTGTTGTCGATATTAAGGGATGGTCAAATTACCACAGTGTTCGTAACCCACGACCAAGAAGAGGCCCTTTTCGTTGGGGACAATATCGCTGTGATGAACCACGGCCGAGTTGAGCAATCCGGCCCGCCGGAAGAAATTTTCCATCAGCCAGCCACCCGCTTCGTTGCCCGATTCATTGGCATGGTGGACTTTTTGCCAGCATGGTATCAAGAAGCCCAACTAACAACCGAAGTGGGCTCAGTAGAATGGCCTGCAGTCTTGTCTGACAGCCAAGAACACAGTATCGCCAGTGACCCTGAATATATTGAACCTGCACGTAATGGAACAAATGGGTCGAGCGCAAGCATTGAAATTCAATCACCTGATCATGAACTTGAAGTAATGGTCCGGCCCGATTGCCTCGACTGTTTTCAGGTTGGCACGGGACACGGCGATGGACATTCCAGCAACCGGCACGGTGTCGTCATTGAGCGGGAGTTCCGAGGCTCCTTTTTCCTCTACCGGGTGGCTTTGCCCTCGGGCGGCACGGTCCGATGCTTGCTCCCTCACACGGCGGAATTCCCCATTGGTGCGGAGGTGGAGGTAACCCTACGCGAGGGTCACAAATTACGGCCATTCAGAGACCAACAGGCATTGGAACACTGATCGGCGACTCTGAATACCAATTTGGCCCTCCATTCTAACCAATCAACTCAGTGTATGAAGAATGAATCGGGCACCGGACCAGTCAACTGGCTGGCCTGGCCGTCGTGGGTTTCCCGCAAGCGAATTATCCAAGTCCATACTCCATCCCGGCTTCCGTCAATGTCCACGAGCCACTCTTCCCTACCAGACACAAACTCGGAGGAGACGTTACAACACGTGGACCTGGGCGGCACCCAGAACTTCAAGAAGTAATCCAGTACCAGGGGTCGCGAATGCCTCGACAGAAAAAGAGCATCAGCGAAGCAGAAATGTCGGACGACTCAGGCACGGAACGCCTATCGTCCGGGACCGAGAACTATCTGCTTTGTCTTTATAGACTCTGGGAAGACTCGGAAATTCCGACGATCACCCAGCTTACAGATACTTTGAAGCAACTCCCTCCCACGGAAGGGTTGGGTACCTCTGTACCTTCAGTGGCTGGTATGATCCGCCGAATGCAGCGCCAATCCCTGGTTGAGATCGGGGCGGACAAACGGATTAGGCTGACTCATAAAGGACAAGAGGGAGCTGAGGACATCGCAAGGCGCCATAGGCTGGCCGAGTGGCTGGTGGTGCGCTTGTTGGGGATGGAGCTTCATCAAGCGCACAACGAAGCTCACAGGCTGGAACACGGAATGTCCCGGGAGTTTGAACAGAAGCTGGTGGAACAGTTGGGCAACCCCAAACGCTCACCGTATGGCCGTCCCATACCTGGTTACGGCGAGCCTAGAGTTCCCGAAAATTCGGTTACCCTAGACCTGGCCATCCCCGGCGTGGCTTATCTGGTGGACCGCGTACCCGAAGAGGACGCCAAGTTACTGCGCTTCCTTTCCGACTCGATGATAGTCCCGGATTGCGTCATCACAGTAGTGGAAGCGGCCCCTTACTTAGGGGTGCTGGAAGTATCCACCCAAAAGGACAAGGTATCCATCGGCTACAACGTGGCCCGGCAGATATTGGTCCGTACCACCGAATAGCCATTTACCGTAGGAATCAGACGTGAAACCCGACCCAGCGGTTAACGCAGCCGCCAGTGGGGTTTCACATGGTTATTGAAATAACGAATGGCGGTGGAGCAGGCTAGCCGAATCTAGGCGGGCAAGTTTGGGTCCAGAGTCTTGCGTACCGTCGCCCAGCCCTCGGCCATACTGCGCTGGGGCATTGGCGGTAGCTCTTCATCTCGCACCACTTTGACCAGCACGAACACCGGTCCCGGCTGGGCCATTACCTCTTCCATCCCCAAAACCAACTCTTCCAGCTCATCGAACCGATAGGTCTTGGCGTAGCCAGCGCCTTGAGCGATGGTCTGAAAATCAATATTGTCCAATCCCTTTATGCGCATCCCATCAGTGGATCTGTGAGAAGCATCTTCAAACACTAAGTGAACCAGGTTCTGTGGCGCCGACTCTCCCACTGTGGCCAGGCCTCCCAAGTCCGTGCGCAACGTGGCGTCGCAGTCCAAAACTAACACCTTGCTTTCGGGTTTAGCCAAGGCCAATCCCAACCCAACCGCAGGCGCCCTGTCCATACAGTCCATAAGGTCTACGTCCAAGTCTCGGCGCTGAGACACCTGTGCCCACTCCCGCAGTGCCGAGGAGGTAGATACCACCAGTGCATCTTTGCGGTGAAAATTTACAGCCCTAGTCGCTTCTATTGAACTAATCACAGTTCCTCTTCCCTTATCACTCGGCTTTCCGTAGCGAGTGAACTAATCACAGTTCTTCTTCCCTTATAGACTATCTCAAAACGTGGTTCGACGAGCTCACCATGAGCGGAGAGTGTTTGAATACCGCTCATCCTGAGCTTGTCGAAGGACCGCATCTAAGATTTCCGGAGTTTTGAGATAGTTTCTTATCGCTTAGCTTGGTTGCCGGGCAATTCTCCCGCCAATCAATAGGTTAGCGATCCACTTCTTCCGACGTTGATGGGTTGTTGTCGGTAATCGGAGAATCTACGGGATTGCGGTCATCAATAGCCAAAGTGTATCTGAAGTCCGACCTCCGGGCCTGCACCATCAGATACGTCGCCAATAGCACCACCGCCCCTCCCACAACCGCCATGGCAATGCTGGGTCGAGAGAACCCCTGATACAGTAGCCAGAAGCCAAGGCTAAAAGCAGCATAGCTCAGAAGCCTGCCGAAAATTCCTTTTATTAGTAATTTCAGCATCGGATGACCCTTCGAGGCTCTTGTTCACCAACCACTGTACGAATTTTCGATGACACTTTCAATGTCCCCCCGCCAACAACGAATTGAACAGAAACATGATTGAAATACTACAACTGACCGACCCTAGGCAGAATGTCGATTAACAGTTCGGGGCAACGCCAAAAGCGTTGCCCCGTTAAACACAGCTTAATAACCAGTATTTTTGCCTTTTTGGATTTCGTTATTATCCCTTCCCAATGGCCTCGGGTAACTCGCGGATCGCCGTATGCACCGTCCTGCGGGCCCCTTGCCTGAACTGAACGGGTGTATTTTCTATTTCCGGGGTAACCTCTAGGTGGACAAAGACTGGTCCTTTGGCTGCCAAGACTTGGTCAATACCGGTGGTTAAATCTTCTAGGTTATCGAAGGAGAACGTTGCAGCGTAACCAGCTCCCTCGGCCAACTTCTTCCAGTCGGCCCGTCCCGCTCCCGGCACCGGTTGGCCGCCCGTGACAGCGTAAACTCCATTGTCAAATAAGAAATGCACCAGGTTTTCCGGTGCTTTGTTGGACAATGTGACCAGCGTGCCCAGGTTCATCAGCAAGCTTCCGTCCCCGTCGAGGATCATTATTTTCCGCTCGGGATGTGCTAGGGCCAGGCCCAAACCCACTGACGACGCCTTGCCCATGCACCCGGACAAGGGAAAATCCAACTCATCGTGGGTGCTAACGCTGGGCAGACCCATGTGGACGTTGCCAGCGTTCATGGTGGGGACGATTACTGCGCCATCGCGCTTGCTGTCCAGCAGTCTAACTGCGTCGGTGTTGTCTATCATAT
Source organism: Dehalococcoidia bacterium (assembly GCA_963665155.2). GTDB lineage: Bacteria > Chloroflexota > Dehalococcoidia > Lucifugimonadales > UBA3495 > UBA1141. Next base: position 381,508 of record CAXXFI010000002.1, read on the forward strand.
TTTCTGTCCTCTTTGTGGCCTATCATATTTTCTGTCCTCTTTGTGGCCTTACTGTCCTCTTTGTGGCCTTACTGTCCTCTTTGTGGCCTTACTGGCGACTGTTAGGCACCGAATTCGCTGCCGACCAGCACCGCCACCGGTTTCTGGGTACGCTCGGCTTCCTCGGCGGCCAGGCTTATCCGGTTGGCATCCTCATCGGTTTCGATCAGGAAGTAGTTGATGCCCCAAGCATGAAGAATGTGCTCTATGTAGCGAGCGGCAGAGTCGTTGGTGAGTCCGTGGCGGCTCCACCCCCGGTACCCAATCAACATGACCAAGGGTTGATTAATGTCCAAACCCAATCCTCGAATAGAATCACCAGACTCGAAAATACCGGTGTTCTGGATCAGGACCACCGGTTTCTTGCCACCGACCCACAGTCCAGCGGCAATGGCCATAGTTTCGCCCTCTCGGCACACCGGCACCAAATCCAAACTCGGATCGCTGGTCAGAAGTTGATACATGAAATTAGTTTCGCTATCCGGAAGCCAAACCACGTGGGTGAAGTTGTTCTTTTTTAGTTCCTCGATTATGGCTATCGGGTGCAAAACCGATTCGTGAATAGTCATCTATACTCCTCCGTGAGTCTACTAGAAGGACGATTCGCCTAAGTCTACCGGTAACTTTTGCGGTTCATTTAATGGTATTAATGCGCTAGGGGCCGGGCATATTATATTGAGGCCCCCAATAGCCGCCAATAATTTGATAAAACCATCCGCCGACGGTCACTGAGCAGACGAGCGGTACTAGGTGCTTGCCACCTTAAAACTCGGCGTTCTTTGGGGTCCGCGGAAACGGAATCACGTCTCTGATATTCGAGACTCCGGTTACAAATTGGACCGTACGCTCGAACCCCAAGCCGAAACCTGAGTGTGGCACGGTACCGTAACTGCGCAGGTCCAAATACCATGAGTAGTCGCTCTGGGAAAGACCCGCTTCAGTCAGCCTTGCCAGCAGCACATCCCGGCGTTCTTCCCTCTGGCTGCCGCCGATTATCTCACCTATACCGGGGACCAGAGTGTCCATAGCCCGTACTGTCTTGCCGTCATCGTTAACCCGCATATAGAAGGGTTTTATCTCCCTGGGATAGTCCGTGACAATAACGGGTCGTCCGATTCTACTCTCGGTGAGGTAACGCTCTTGCTCCGATTGTAGGTCCAGCCCCCAAGCCACCGGGAACTCGAATTTCTCCCCGGATTTTTCCAGTAGGTCAACAGCTTCGGTGTAGGTTATGCGTTCGAAGTTCGAGCTTACAATGTCTTCCAACGTCGATATCACGGTCTGGTTATGCCACTGATTAAAGAAGGCCAGGTCTTGGGAACAGCGGTCCAGCACATATCTGAAAACGTACTTCAAGAACTCTTCGGCGAGGTTGGCCAAGCCGTCCAAATCGCAAAACGCTACCTCAGGCTCGACCATCCAAAACTCGGCCAAGTGCCGGGAAGTGTTGGAGTTCTCAGCCCTAAACGTAGGACCAAAGGTGTACACGTCGCTGATAGCTTGGGCGAAAATCTCCGCCTCAAGTTGTCCGCTGACGGTGAGGAAGGTTGGCTTGCCAAAGAAGTCCTCTTGATAGTCCACGGCTCCGCCGTCTCTGGGCAACTTATCCAAATCCAGAGTCGTAACCCGGAACATCGACCCGGCGCCTTCGGCGTCGCTGGCCGTGATGATGGGGGTCTGAATATAAATAAAGCCTCGCTCTTGGAAGAAGGTATGGATAGCGAAGGCCACAGCGTTTCTCACCCGGGCCATTGCGCCAAAGGTATTCGTCCTGGGCCGCAGGTGGGCTATTTCCCGAAGAAACTCAGGGGTGTGGCGCTTCTTTTGCAGTGGGTAACTTTCCGGGTCGGAAGCCCCGATTAGCTCGACATCGGTGGCATGCACCTCGTACTTCTGACCTTTCCCAGGGGAGTCCATCAGCTTGCCGACGACGCTGACGCTGCAACCCGTCGTTAGCGAGTCGACCAATTCATAGCATGAGAGAGATTGGTCGGCGACCACTTGGAGATCATGAATGCTGGAGCCATCATTTACCTGGATAAACGAAACCGACTTGGAAGACCGTTTGGTCTTTACCCAACCCTGCACCAGCACCTCGTCACCAGCTTGCTGACGGTCAAGAATGTCGCCTATCTTGCTGCGTCGCATGGCAATACCCCAACGGATTATTTACTGCGATACATCGGGAAATGTCTGTAAGCCTTCGGAAGAAGCCCTATAGGGAACCATTAAACGGGACCCTGTCACAGAAGCGGCCTAACCGAGACTCTCATTATAACTGGAACCCACGGTTTCACCGCCCAATGTAACAGAGTCCATGGTGGGCGTAAGTCTCCGATGCTCAAGTCTAACACCGTGGAGGCAAAAGCGTACAGGGAAATGGGGTCAGGCAGTAGCAACCTGGGAGATTACGGGCGAAACATCCATGCTTTCCCAATCATCCGCCCAAACCTGTATAGCGCTGACGACGTGACGTAAGGCCTGGCCTTTCTCGGTCAACGAGTACTCCACTACCACCGGGCGCTGGGCGTAAACCTGGCGCTCCACTATGCCAGCTTCTTCCAGTTCTTGCAGGCGCTGGGAGAGGAGCCTATCGCTAAGGCCCGAAACATAGCTGGAGATATCCGAAAAGCGCCGAGGTTGTTCCATTAGACACCGCAACATTATGCAGGTCCACTTTTTTCCTAAGATTCCCATGGCTCGTTCATAACGAGGACAAGGTTCTTGGCAGTCCATGCTATCTCTTACCTTGTAGATTTTGCTGTTTTGTCGACGATACATTCTAACTAATAATTAGGGGCTTGACAACGTTTAGCAATGTAACTATACTATCATTAGTGACTAGAGATAAGCAAGTAACAAATCAAACAGCACACACTAATTGTTTTAATACTCGCTGCATAGTCACCAACGTCCCAACCAGGGACGAATCGAAACTAGGATAGGTGGATCATGGCAAGCACAGCAACCAGAGAGCGGACAACCTCAAACACGGCAATCATCACAGTACCCGAAGTAGAGGTGGCCGAAAGGCAGCCGCAGGAGATTCCCGACGTTTTTCAGGAGGCCATGGATACCCCCAGGTTTCCACGGGTTTTTGGAGCTCTATGGGACGCTGGGCACAGAAGTACGGTGAGTTTAAGCTCACGACCGGCTATTGAAGCCAGTTTAGGATTTAAGCCGGTCGTGGCGGGTAGCGCCCTCCAGCCAGAAATTTCACAACAATCAAATTGTTTACCCAATACTACCTGGAGACTAGAAACTTGACCAAGCAAACTTTGGAACCCGAAATAATAGAATCACTCGACCTCACGCAGGCCGGAATTAAAATAACCGAGGCTACTTCCGGCCCAGTGGTGGCAGACACCAGCGCTGGCCACATAACATCCCATCGGCTTCCCAATCGGCAGACTACCCAATCATCCGAAATCCTGGCCAGGCGCCCGGGTCTGCTCGACCGGTCGTTCCACATGCTGAGAGACGTCTCATTTCAGGTGGGGCTCTCTCAGCCCGGAAAGCTCTGGTACAAAGAATCCAAGGACCTAAACGCTAAGCAAAAGGCGGTCATGGACGCAGCGATGCAAGGGTTCCTGTAGTTCCTGTATCAGGGAGGTTAGCCACTGCCACAGACGTTGGGACAGTACGTCCCACAATAAGAGGAGGACCGGCTGGAGCAAGAAGCGGGGGTGCTGGTTGTCGGCGGCCAGCTCCCCAATGTGGAGTTAGCGGATCAACTTCAATTCATCCACCTGCCGAACTGGATCCTAGAGCTGTGGTGTGGCCAGGTGCCAAGAAGTTTCTTGTTGATAGGCGTGGGCCACCTTGAGCAGGGTTTCTTCCGACAGATGGGGACCGATTAGCTGCATGCCCACCGGCAACCCTTGGTCAAACCCACAGGGCACCGACATGCAGGGCAGGCCAGCGATGTTGGGCGGCAGCGTGCAAACGTCGCTCAAATACATTTTCACCGGGTCGGAAGTTCTCTCGCCCAGAGGGAACGCCACGGTGGGTGAAACTGGAGCGACGAGGGCATCCACATCCTGAAAGACCCTAGCAAAATCCTCTTGAATCAACGTGCGCACCTGTTGGGCTTTGACGTAATAAGCGTCGTAATAACCGGTGGATAGGGCGTAGGTTCCCAGCATGATGCGGCGCCTGACCTCTTGTCCGAAGCCGTGCTGGCGGGTCTTTTCCATGTCCTGCCACATGTCGGCGGCTTCCTGATAGGAATAACCGTATTTGACTCCGTCGTAACGGGCCAGGTTGGCCGAGCATTCGGACGGGGCGATAATGTAATAGCAGGCCAGGGCATACTTCGTCGTCGGCAGCGAAACGGGGCTGATAACGGCGCCCATAGCTTGGAGGGCCTCTAAAGCGGTCTCCACTGCCCGGCGGGTCCCCTCTTCCATGCCCTCTACGAAGTACTCCTCGGGCACCCCCAGCCGCAGGCCAGCAACCCCCGTGCCTAGTACCGCTGTATAGTCCTTCTTATCCAATGGCAGAGAAGTAGCGTCCCTGGGGTCATGCCCGGCGATGGCATTTAACACTAATGCGCAATCGGCGACGTCCCGGGTGACCGGGCCGATCTGGTCTAAAGAAGAGGCGAATGCCACCAGGCCAAACCTGCTGACCAGGCCGTAGGTGGGTTTAAGGCCAACCACGCCACAGAACGACGCTGGCTGGCGGATGCTCCCTCCGGTGTCGGAACCCAGGGAAAACAACGCCTCTCCTGAAGCTACCGATGCAGTAGCTCCACCACTGCTCCCTCCCGGAACGCGGTCCAGGTTCCAAGGATTATGGGTCGGAAAGAAAGCCGAGTTTTCCGTTGACGAACCCATAGCAAACTCGTCCATGTTCCCTTTACCCAAAATCACGGCGCCTTGCTCCAAGAGCTTGGTCACGGCGGTGGCGGTGTAGACGGGGAAAAAGTTCTCCAGCATTCGGGACGAGCAGGTCGTCCGAATGCCCTGGGTGCACATGACGTCCTTGATTTGGGTCGGGATACCGGTCAATGGCCCGGCGGCCCCGCTGCCGATAATACGGTCAGCTTCCTGGGCTTGTTTGAGCGCCAAGTCTGCGGTTACGGTCACGAATGACTTGACCCGGTCCTCCACCTGCCCGATGCGGTCCAAACAAGCTTGGGTCAGTTCCACGGAACTCAAATCCCGCCGGTCCAAACGCTCCCGGGCTTGCGCCACACTCAAATAATCAAATCCGGCCACCGGCTTTACTCCTCCAATACCGCTTTAACGCGAAAAAGCGGTCCTTCCCGCCGAGGGGCGTTACTTAGCACCTGCTCCTGTTCCAAGGAGTCTTCCACCACGTCTTCCCGCAGGACCGTGTGAAGCTGCCCGGCATGGAGCGTGGCGGCAACCCCCGCAGTATCTACCTCTTTGAGGGTTTCGAACTGTTCTAGGATGTTGGACAGTTGCTCGCGGAACATCTCAACTTCCTCTTCGGTCAGTCCTATGCGGGCTAATATAGCGATATGTTCAACGCCTTCCCGGTCCAAGGCCATGGCTGGTCCTCCCTTAAACTATCAACGCACACGCCCGAAGCCAGGGTACTCGGTATTAATATTGGGCGAAGGGTCGCTGGCCAGTATAGCCGCAACGATGGGTCAAAGCCAATGCCGATGGGGCTGGGTTTGCGGTTTATCAGCGAGAGATTTGGCTAGCCACCGAATCAGTTTTATCAGAATCATTTAACACACGCCTCTTCGGGTTGACGCCTGCAGCCCGGATGGTCATGGGGGGGCGCTTCACTGTTGATCGGATGTAGGACCTGAGGTAGAGCCGGCCGATTGTAGATCAAGCCGGACTGGACTGTGGAAATCGCCTGTGGGCCGTCGGCAAACACATTGATGGCAACTGAGGTGTAGGAATCACTCCCGGCGGGTAAGATCAATACCCGCCGCAAAGCTATGAGCAAGGGCCGGTGACTAAGGCAATCGCCATTCACCTTTCAGTTCCCCGACGCCCTCGGGCGTAGCCCCAATGTTGAACGCGTTAAAGGTGTTACTCCCTTTCAAGCCCTGATACTTCCCAGTCCCTCCCGTCCATTCGAAATCCCCGCTAAAACCAGTTTCAGCGTTAATAGTGCCCTTCCATGAGAAAAATGCTTGGTCATCGCTCCTGTCGGTGATCACGCCAACTCCACGAGCGACGCTTTCGCCATTAGTAAGATCAGTCACGGCAGGTGCGACACACGATGATTGGTGGAGAAATCCCTCCAAATTATTATTGAAGACCGCCCCCCTGATACGGCGTGTGTGTACTCATGTCCGTCTTCAAGTTGATACACCGTAGATGACAACGACCATCCGAATGACGCACTGTAAGTCCCACTTTTCGCAAGCTGTTCCTCTGGCATCGAAACCCTCCTCGCTGTGTCTATAACCGGTTCCTTACGAGAATATCAATGTATTCTCAGATTACGACAACCAATCCGCTTAAATTGGTCAAATTGGAAATATACATGCGCTAAAAATGACTGTCTATCACAGTGGGAAACCGTAAATAGGCCAGTTGAATCGCTCTCGTACACATGTATCTGATAGGGATGAGCCGAAGTGGGGCTGACCTCGGCAGCAGTCGAGACCCGGGCCCGGAACTTATTGAAGCAATTGTGGCCCGATAGCGGGCAAAACCAGGTAATGGTCCATGCCGGGGGATGGTTCTGCAGAGGTGAATGAGCGTGGGGGCCAGAGCCCTCTTCTTCTGGGTGATCGGCATGGTTATGGCCATGGTCCCCGCAATGATCCTCGGACTGATCTTCGTGGCCGTCGTCCGCATCCGGCCGGTGATGCTCTTCACCGGAATCCCCTACCGGGTCTACATGAATCGTGGCGTTGGCCAGGTATTGCAAGCGGTCCAATAGCCTCTGATGGGCTTCTCGAGCGATTCGGTGGCCTTCCACAACCGACAAACTAGGGTTAACAGTAATGTTCACCTCGGCCAACAGGGTGTGGCCCAGCCATCTAACCCGGGTCTCGGTTACGCCCTCCACACCTTCGGTGCTGGCTGTCACCCGGCGCACTTCATCGTTGACGTCGGGATCAACACCGTCCAACAAGCGTGAGATTACAGATTTCCCGGATTCGAGCACAATGCGAAATATGGCCACACTGATCGCCAGCCCGGCTATAGGGTCGGCCAAGGGCGCGCCCAACCAGACGCCGATGGCTCCGGCCAAGACAGCAAGGCTGGTCAAGCCGTCTACGCGGGCGTGGTAGCCGTCGGCCACTAAAGCAGCGCTACCAATCTCCTTCCCAATCCTAATCCGGAATAGAGCGACGGTTTCGTTGCCAATAAATCCCACAATGGATGCCAGCACCACCGCCCAGATGAAATGCACCTCCGGAGGGTCGGATAGACGGTTGGCTGATTCATAGGCGGCCACGATGCCGGTGGCCAGAATTGCCACCACGATTAGCAGGCCCGCCAAGTCTTCGGCACGGCCCAAGCCGTAGGTGAAGCGGTTGCTGGGGAGACGCCGGCTGAGGGTAAAGGCGGCCCAAAGCGGCAGGGCGGTGGCCGCATCGCTGAAATTGTGGATGGTGTCCGCCAGCAGCGCAACGCTTCCAGTTATGACCACAAGGGCCACCTGCATGCCCGCCGTGGCGAGGAGCACCCCCAACGATACCTTGGTAGCCCAGATACCCCGCTGGCTGCTTAGGACAGCCCTATCCAATGCACCATGCGTGTGACCGTGGCCACCGCCGTCAGGACGCTCTGCGGGTTCTCCGCCGGAGTTCTGATGACTCAAAACGCTGCTAGCCTCATGAGGTAATGATAAACCATGTTAAGCCCTGAACTATGGGTAAAAAGAAATCCGCCTTGGAGTAAACCTCGGTTGAGTTGGTGGAACTACAGGATGCAAACCGCATCCACAAGCCTCGGGACAATTCCACTCCCGTGGCCTTGTCCACCTACTGCACCGGGAGGGAATCGCAACTAGAGGAGGTTGACCGATCCGGTTTTCATTTTCCGGGGCTTTCTTTTGTTCGGGATTTCTTCTGTTCAGGGGATTCAACCGTGCAGAGATTTCTAATAACGATACTTGCCCCCGATTTACTGGCTCACCCGTATTGGCTCAATAGAGAGGTTGAGGGTATTATTGGTTCGCTGTCCAACTTTGACTTTATTGACTATAGCCAGAGACTATACGCCGATGACAATAATTGAACCACTTTTCTGGGAGTCCACCCCATTATGAGAATGGGGCCTGGGTCTCCGGGATGATTTCTTTCTTCAAATCCGCCGCCAATTGGAGGCCTACAACCCCCTTTTATTACGGATGGCTTATTCTGGCCATCAGCTTTATGACCGCATTTGCCGCATCGGGCGTCTCGCAAGTAGTCTTGGGCGGCATACAGGTCTTCATCACCGACGATACCGGTTGGAAGCCCAGCACCATATCGATTGCCGTCACGGCGGGGACATGGTGCTCCGGGCTTCTGGCGCCATTGATTGGCCGATTGACCGACCGCTATGGCCCCCGCTGGCTCATGCCAGCCGGTCTCGCGATAGTCGCCGCATCATTTTTCGCCCTCTCCGGGACCCAAGCAATCTGGCAGTTCTTTGCGGCCTACATAATCGGCCGCGCCGTGAGCAATCCTATCCTGGTTGGAATCGTCCCCCGCACTGCTGCGGTAAACTTTTTCTTCCGCCGACGAAATCTGGTCTTGGCCCTTAACTCTACGTTTCGTCCAATCGGTGGGGCTATCAACATCCAAATTATTTCCTTTATAGCCATCCGTTACGGCTGGCGCGCCGCCTACCGATACATGGGGATTCTCAGCTTGGTATTGGTGGTGCCGGTGTTGCTATTGGTGCGCCGCCGCCCCGAAGATATTGGGTTGTTGCCCGACGGAACCCGTCCTACCCAATCCGGCGGCGGGCAGACCGGAGCTGCCAGGTCTCTCCCTAGAAGCCGGGAAGCAAAGAGCGAGTTTAGCTGGACTGTCGGCGAGGCGCTGCGCACGAGAAGCTTCTGGCTGGTGGTCCTGACCGCCACCACGGCCACATTGGCTTCGGGCACCATCGGCTTTAGCCTAGTTCCCTATTTGTCGGACGATCTAGGTCTCTCCAAGGCCCAGGCGGCTGCCGTGTTGAGCTTGGGAACTTTTCTGGCCATTGGCAATCTGGGCTGGGGGTATCTCGCAGACTTTATTACGCCCCGCAAGTGCCTGTCAGTTTCCTTGGTGGTGGCTGGAGGCATGGCTATTTTTCTGACAGAGGTTAACTCGCTGACTACAGCCCTGGTGTTTGCTCTGGTTTTTGGCGTCGCTTCCGGCCCTGGAGGCTCGCTGGAAAGCATGATGTTGGCCGAATATTACGGCAGGAACTCCTACGGTGCCATCCTGGGGGCATTCGCTCCGTTTCAAACTGCCATGCTAGGTCTGGGGCCAGCGTTGGGGGCGTTGTTCCGGGAACTGGCTGGGCCCTATACCACACTGTACTTCGCCCTGGCCGGGCTATACTTCGCCGCAGCCATATTCATTTTCCTGGCCAAGCAGCCCGTGCTGCCCGCGCGGGCTACCGCAGCCCAAACAACAGAGGAAACACAGAGCTAGAAATATCTATTTGAATGATGCGAGCTTGCCAAGTTTGTGCCCCCAACGGTAGGTCTGGCCACAGGAAAGTGAGATAACAGGCCTAGTTCATTTCCGTGCCGCCGGAAACGCTGATGGACAGCCCGGTCATGTAGTCCGACTCGGCCGAGGACAGGAAGGCGGCCAAACGGGCTATATCGTCTCCCTGAGCGATGCGACCGAAAGGAATGACGGACTCCCGGTGCCGCACCATCATCGCCCGGTGCTCGGCTCCCGATTCCCCTTCCGGTGCCAAGGCGGAGGCAATAAAGTCCACCCGCTCGGTATCAACAAGGCCGGGGCAGATGGCGTTGACGTTAATCCTGTGGGTGCCCAGTTCTTGGGCCAGCGCTTGGGTAAAGCCCACAAGTGCGAACTTCGACGCACAGTAGGCAGCGTACTTGGCGATGCCTTTCTTTCCCGCACCGGATGAAATGACGATTATCTTGCCGCCGCCCCCTCGGCCAATCATGTGGCGGGCCACCGCTTGAGAACAAAGGTAGGTTCCCCGCACATTCACACGCATCACCTCATCGAATGCGTCTTCTTCCAAATCCACAACCAACACCCGGTCCTTTCCTGGCCTGGACCCGGCGTTGTTCACCAGAATATCGATATTGCCGAACCGCTCCAATGTGCGGTTCACCATCTCGGTCACCTGGCTGGAATCGGAAACGTCGGAAAACAGGCCCATCGACTGGCGTCCCAACTCCTCGATTTCGGCAACCACGCTGGGCAGTCCTCTCCAGCCCGCTTGCCGGTCTTCGGGGCGGATTGCCTCTTCGCTCTGTTCGATATCGGTGACTACCACGTCGGCGCCTTCCCCAGCCAACCGCAGAGCGATGGCTCGCCCGATTCCGTGGCGACCGCCGGCTCCGGTAATTAATGCTACTTTGTTGCTTAGGTCATACATGTTCTTCCCTCACTGATTCTCGTTACGGGGCTTTTATTGACTCTTATTCCAGGGACTCTCATTTCGGGGCGTTTACTGACTCTCATTCCAGGGAGTCTCATTCCGGGGAGTCTCATTCCGGGGAGTCTCATTCCGGGGCTTTTTTATCCGGCAATCCGGGATACTATCTAACCGTAGGCATATCCGGGCTATGGCGCGATAAGAAACCCTGGCAGTTTAACTAATCCAGGCCTGGTGCGCCAGGCTGCGGGCAAATACAACGCCAGGAACCGACTCCCGAGTATGCGGGGTTCTTGACCAAGCCATTGAGTTGCGGGCACCCGTCAGCCTGTTTCCACGCTTGGCAGACTAGGTCCGAAGTTTTAGGGGATTAGTTGAATGGCGGACTCGCGGGTCAATCTTCCGGGTATGAATCGATTTTCCATCGTTTCTCTAAAAACAAACGCTATACTTGTGCAATCGCTTTACCGCAAGACCACCCCCATCCGAATTTGGCAATGCCCTGTACGCAACCCGCCTTGCCAAACTCGGACAAAAAGTAAAAGGAGATTTACGATGAGCGACACACCTTTGCACTTTAATACAATCACAGAATTGGCTTCATTGATCCAGTCGAAGGCGCTGTCGCCAGTGGAAGTAACTGAGGCGATGCTGGGCCGCATTCAGGCGCAGGACCCACATTACAAGAGCTACGCCACGGTCATGACCGAGCAGGCTAGGTCATCCGCCCAAGCGGCGGAAAAGGCCATTGCCGACGGAAACTATCTGGGCCCCCTCCACGGGGTACCCATCGCCGTCAAGGACCTTTGTTTCACCAAGGGCGTCGCTACCATGGGCGGCACCAAGGCACTAATTAGCAATGTTCCAGATTTTGACTGTACGGTGGTGCAGAGGCTAAACGCCGCCGGCGCAGTCACCTTGGGCAAACTGAACCTCACCGAGGGTGCGATGGCCGGTTACAACCCCGAGTTTCAAGTGCCGGTGAACCCCTGGGGGTCAAACCTCTGGAGCGGGGCGTCATCCAGCGGCTCGGGCGTGGCCACTGCAGCGGGGCTGTGCTACGGCTCGTTGGGCAGCGACACCGGCGGGTCTATCAGGTTCCCTTCCGCTGCCTGCGGGATCGTGGGAATCAAGCCAACTTGGGGAAGGGTTAGCCGCTACGGCGTGCTTGCTTTGGCCGAGTCATTGGACCACATCGGCCCCATGACTCGAAGCGCAGCCGATGCGGGGATTATCCTTCAGGCCATGGCCGGACTGGACCCGAACGACCCTACGACCTTGCCCGCGACGGTGCCCGATATGTTGGAGGGAATCGACGGAGGGGTAAGCGGGCTCAGAATCGGCTTGGACGAAGCATATATCTCCGGACATACCGACCCCCAATTGACCGAAAGCGTTCTGGCAGGGATTAAGGTGCTCGAAGGCTTGGGCGCGTTAATCGTGCCAATACAAATGCCCGATGTCACCGAGTACATGGAGGCATGGGGCGTGCTATGCGCATCGGAGGCCTTGGCAGCCCACGAGGCAACCTACCCATCACGCCGGGACGACTATGGGCCGTGGTTCCAGAACTGGTTGGATAGCGGCGCAGCAGTCACGGGGTCCCAATACGCCAAGGCCAACAACGTTCGCTCGGCTTGCCGCGGTCTGTTATACAACATTTTCGAGAATATCGACGTAATCGGCTGCCCAGCCATGACCACCCCGCCTTTCCCCATTACCCTGGAGGAAATGTACGGGCCCACGTTTTTGCTGGACGACCCCAATTGGGGAAGGTTCACGGTGCCCTACGATTTCAGCGGCGCGCCTTCCATATCCTTGCCATGCGGCCAGAACAGCGACGGCCTGCCCCTGACAATTCAGTTCGTCGGGAAGCACCTATCCGAGCAGTTGCTGTGCCGGATTGGCCATACCTTCGAGCAGGCCACCGAGTGGCACAACCTCCGGCCAAACATCGAGTGAGTCGCCAGAGACCGGAGATCTCCTCAAATCATTGATACTGTTGTCATATACTGGAGGGTGTGCCAAAAATTGAGTCGAGGTGAGACGGATGCCGGGCAATGAAATCATCCTCACAACCTGTCCCAGAGATTGCTACGACTCCTGCGGAATCTCCGTCATCAAGGAGAACGGCGTTATCAGTTGGGTACGGGGCGACCCGAACAGCCCAGTCAACAAAGGCTCTCTCTGCGGCAAGTGCGCCATTGCTTATAACGGCGTGCTTCGAGATTCCAGTCAACGACTGAAAACGCCACTCCGCCGGGTGGGACCTAAAGGACAAGGCCAGTTCCAAGCAATCTCCTGGGGCGAGGCGATGGAGACCATTGCTGATAGGCTCAAAGATATTGTCGCCAACGCCGGCCCCCAGGCGATAATCAACGCCCATTACACCGGCACAATGTCCCGCTTGGCCTACGGGTTTCCCCTCCGCTTCTTCAATCGTCTGGGAGCCGGCGAGGTTGAGCCAGACACCATTTGCAACTTGGCCGGTCAGGTAGCCCTCCAATACACCATCGGCAGCGCCCTGAACGGGTTCGACAGCCAAGGACGCTCAGTGCATCATGGTCTGGGGGGCCAATCCTTCCCATTCGTCACCCCACGCCCACAACCACTGGTTGCCGGAGGCGCCGGGCAAGAAAGTAGTAATTGATCCGGTGCGGCACCGGACAGCCGAGAGAGCGGACCTTCATCTACAGCTATTTCCGGGGAGCGACTCTCAATGCTTCACGTGCTGTGGGAAGAAGGCATGGTCGATGAAGCTTTCATAGATAAACACGTCCTGGGGTGGGACGAAGTCAAGCCCGTTATCCTTGAATGTACGCCTGCGTGGGGAGAAGCCAGCACCGGCGTCCCTGCTGCGAAAATAGTCGAAGCAGCCCGGATGTACGGTTCGGGGCCTTCTCTTCTGTGGCTGGGCCAGGGGATGCAGCGGCAAACGTTTGGCGGCAACGCCATTCGGGCCTGCGCAATGCTACCGGCTGTGACGGGTAATTTTGGGAAACCCGGAGCCGGTCTTTCTTACCTCAATACGGACAACGAGGTGCGGGGATTTGACGATGACTACGTGACTGCGCCGCACCTGCGATCGGTTGATAAAAAGAGCTTGAGTCACATGGACTTGGCCCAACACCTGGAGCACCCGTCCGACATCCAGGCCTTGTTCTGCTGGAACATCAACCTGGCCGCATCAAACCCCGAGCAACAACGCCTAAGGGATGCTCTTTGCCGGGAAGACCTTTTCAGCGTGGTCATCGACCTGTTCCAGACGGACACCGCCGACTATGCGGATATCATCCTCCCGGCAGCCAGCTTCCTGGAATTCGACGATTTGGTGACTTCATATTTCAATATGACCATCGGGCCACAGGTCAAGGCTCAAGAACCGGTGGGAGAGTCTCTACCCAACCAGGAGATATTCCGGCGGCTGGCCCGAGCAATGGGATACGAAGAGCTGGAGCTTTATGAAAGGGATGAATCTGTTATCGACCACCTCTTAAGCGGATCACCGTACAACGGAGGATTTTACAGCCTAAAACAAACCGGGACGGTTTTCATATCCACCGAGCCATTGCTGCAGTTTTCGGACCTCGAGTTCCCGACGCCCAGCGGCAAGATTGAAATTGCCAGCAGCAAGGCCGAGGCCGATGGCCACCCAAGATTACCTCAAGCAATCGCCGATCCTCGACCACCGTCACACCGCCTACGGCTTCTCACTCCGGCGTCCATGTGGCACATGAACCATTCCTTCGCTAACGACGGTGGTATCGTCAAGCAGCAGGGCGATGCCGATATAACCGTGAACCCCCAAGACGCAGTGGAGTTGGGCCTCAAGGACGGTGACGAGGCGGAGGTTTCCAACAAGGTCGGCCGGTTGATACTACAGGTGCGTATATCCGAAGAAGTTCCCAAGGGGGTAGCACTCAGCCCCAAGGGCCGTTGGCCCAAGTCCGAGCGGGGTGGTGTGAATGTCAACGCTCTGAACCCCGGAACAAAGACGGACATGGGTGAGAGCACTGCCGTTCATAGCGTCGAAGTTGAGGTGAAACCGTTACCCGCTAGTATTGACTAGATCGAATTGAGCCAAAAAGCTGCGGGGCTTAGGTCGCGGTTTCGGCGGAGGACAGACCCGTCAGACGGTGGCGTCGCCACATTACACCCTTGGCCGGTGAAAACAGGAAGGCCAACAGGAATAGCGCCGTAGCCACCACCACGATACTGGGACCGGACGGAAAGTCGGCGTGAAAGGACAGATAAAGGCCCAAGACGGTGGATAGTAGTGCCGTGGCCACGCTGTAGGCCATTATTCCGGGTAGCCTTCGGGCAAGCAGGGCTCCGGTGGCCGGAGGAGTGACCAATAAGGCAAGCACCAAGATTATGCCCACCGCCTTTAGCGAAATGACGGCTGTGACTCCCACTAATACCGGCAGCAAATACTGGATAAAGCGCACCGGTAGTCCCGACGCCGCAGATGCCGTTGCATCGTATGACGTGTAGAGTAATTCTTTGTAAAAGCCCAAAACCACAACCAGAACAGCCCCGGAGATACCGCCGATCAGGGCTACTTCGCCCCAGGAAACACCGAGGACATTGCCAAACAGGAAACCGAACAGATCGGCTGTGTAATTGCTGACCCGGCTCATCAGGATGATACCGACAGCGAATCCGCTGGCGAAGATGATGCCAATTGAAGTGTCGAGGCTAAGGTTGGTGCGGCGGCTAATCCCCGTCATCAGCACTGAAGCGGGGATCGCCCAAGCAAAGGCACCCCAAAAGATGCTGCCCCCGAAGAAGTAGGCCACAGACATCCCCGCCAACGACGAGTGGGCCACGGCATCGCCCATAAATGCCATGCCCTTCAGCACCACGAAGCTACCGACGACGGCGCAAACGATACCGGCCAGTGCCGCTGCCAGGAAGGCTCGTTGCATAAACGCGAACTCGAGGGGCTCGATCAGCGCGTCGATCATGTTCCCACGACCAAACTCAAACGACTACGCCCCTGGCCAGCGTACCGGTATCGGGTTCGTCATACCGGCGAAAGTTCCGATCCATGTAGCCTCTCATTCGCCCACAGGTCCGGGCACCGGTTTCTAACAGCGCCGACTTCACAGTTCGCTGTCCCCACCGGATGCCGTATCATGTCGATGGTGCTGATAGGCATAGGCCCGACCGTCGGTATGCACCAGGAGCAAATGAGAGCCGAATGTTTCGCTAAGGACTCTTTCGTCCAGGATTTCATTGGGTGCCCCGTAGGCGATCAATGTGCGGTTCAGGCAAGCAGCTTGCCCGCACCACTCGGAAACGCAGGAGATGTCGTGGGTGCTGAGCACCACGGTCTTGCCTTCGCCCCTAAGCTCGTCCACGGTGTCCAAAAAGGCGTGTTGAGCGGTTGCGTCCAAACCCGCCACGGGCTCGTCCAACAGCAATAACACCGGGTCGTTGACCAAAGCCCTAGCCAGCAGAACCCTACGCCTTTGGCCACCGGAAAGCTCGCCTATTAGCTTGTCCCTCAGTCCATACATGTCAACCCTTTGCAATGCTGCGTCGGCGGCGTCCCGGTCCTCCCGGTTGGTCCGGCGCAACAATCCCCGGCTGGAATAACGGCCCATCAGAGCCACGTCCCGCACCGTAACGGGGAAATCCCAGTCAACATCCTCCATCTGGAGCATATACCCCATAATCCGCTTTTGGGTGGCTGCCGGTTGGCCCATCACGAAAGCGCCGCCTCGCCAAGGCTTGACCAAGCCCAGGATGGCTTTCATCAAGGTGGACTTGCCCGAGCCGTTGGGACCAATCACACCCACGATCTCGCCACGGGCCACCTGAAAATTAATGTTTTCCAAGGCAGGATGGCCGTTGTAGCCGGTCCAAAGGTCCTGCACCTCCAGTGATGGAACCGTCGATGGCACTGTTGGCACCGGAGTACGGGATTCGGTGCTTTGGGATTGCTCCGGGTCAGCAGCTAGCGAGTCGGAACCAGGGCCAACGTTTCCCAGCCCCTTTGTCTCGTGAACTCCGGTGGCTTTACCGGGGTTGTTTATGACTCCTATTTGATTTTCTTTTTGATGATCTTTGGTAGTATCTTTCACAGCTGCTCCAGCAGAATCGCCGATGGGTTCTCTAGACACAGAATTCCTAACGCAGGTTTTCCACAAGTGTTCTGGCATTTGAGCGCATCATTTCTATGTAGGTGATGGGTTCGTTCTCGGACACATCTGAAAATAACGTCCCGACGACTATGCCAGAGTCCTTAGCCGCTTGCCGGATCACATTTGAGCTAAATTGAGGCCCTACGAATATGGCTGGTATACCTTGTTGGTCCAGAAGGTCAAATATCTGCACCACCGATGATGGGCTCACCTCGTCGGCGTCGCTGGCAACGAAAGCAGAAGCCTCCCATCCGTAGCGCTGGGCCAGATGCCCAAAAGCGTTGTGATAGGTGATCAAATGCCTAAACTCAGGCTTCACCTGGCTTAAAGTCTCGCTCAATTCCTGTTCCAACTCCCGCAACCGGATGATGTACGACCGGGCGTTTTCGCCGAATTGGGCTTGGTGTTCCGGGTCTGCGGCAACCAAGGCGTCCCGGATTCGCTCGACGTAGCTCATGGCAAACCCAGGATTCTGCCAAAGATGAGGGTCATCCTCGCCAAGAACCAAGCCCTCGGCGGCGACCACCTGTACTGAGTTTTCTCCCATGGCACTTTTCAGCACAGGCTCTAGGAAAGCGTCCAAGCCAAATCCATTGGTCACAATCACCTGAGCGCGATTGATTTCTATGCTGTGTTGGGGAGTAGTCTGGAACGAATGTACATCGGCTCCCGGGGGCACCAAGTTATGCGTCTCCACCCATTCCCCACCCACGTTTCTCACCAAGTCGGCCAGCAATGCGGTGGTGGTCACCACCCGCAACTTAGCTTGTATGGTCGGTGACGCCCCAGTTTCAGGTTTGCCTCCGCCACAAGCCGCCAACAAGAACAAGGCCATTAACGCGACGGCCCATATTGTGTAGCTGAACTTAAAACGAACAAAGGCGGCTTTGACTCTGGGGCTTTCAAATAAAGCTTGTATCAAAACTAAAACTTAATGATACTCTGTATCAATTATAACTAAAAAAAGAGACTTATGCAGTGACAGTCTCGATCGAAAGACAGCTGCGACAGCGCCCGTAAACCTCAAGCCAGTGCCCGCTTAATTGGAACTCGTGGGCCGACGAAACTTGACGCAGGAGGTCTTCTATGTCGCAACCCAAGAGGTCTTCGGAGACACCGCACTCAACGCATAGCAGATGATGATGGTGTCCCCGGTGGCTCAACTGGTAGTGCAAGTCGCCATCTTCCAAGAGCACCCGGCACAATTCCCCGGATTCCACCAGTAGCTTGAGAGAACGATACACGGTGGCTCTCCCCACCTCGGGGAGCCGCTCCCGTAGTTCTTCGGCGGTAAAGTGGCGCTCTTGGGATGCGATGGCGTTGGCCACTGCACGGCGCGGGGACGTTGACCGGTAACCCTTCTCTTCCAGGGTATCCAGCAGTTGCTCAGCCAGAGAAAGTCCTCTTCGCCGCATAGTTATTGATACCTTGTCTCTTTATTAATCAGAGTTTACCATCGTGGCTGACTGTAGTCTAGATTGAGTCGGGAAATCCGCCCCTTCCATGTAAATCCGGCATCCCAACCGGACCAATCCGGCAGATGACATGCGTTAACTAGTTTGAGCGGAACGCACAACACAAATTTCAGAGGCACGCCGTGAATTAGCATGTTTCGCTGAACTCCCTCACGGCTCGCAGATAGGCATTAATAATCGGGTGAGGCCGACCTTCCTCAGACCCGAATTGGGGCAGGAACAGGGTACCTACAAAGAATCGGTGGCCGTCCAATTCAATGACCCGAGCCTCTCCGTCCTCACCGTGGCCGACAATTCTGAGTCCCTTAGCTTGGAAAGAGCGCCGGAAATCCGGGTTCAAATTAAAGCTGCAACCGTGCTCTTCCCAAATCTCAAGCTCTCCACAAACTCGGGAAACCCGCGACTCTGGGCCCAGAGTAACCTTCATATTGCCCGCAAGCATAGGTCCACTGCTAGGGACCTCTCCCACAGCGCAGGTAATTTCCGTGATCAACGGTGTGCCCGACGCAGCATCTTCCATGTGCTCGGCGTCCTCAATGCCTATAACGTTTCTGGCATACTCCAACAGAGTATGATGAAAGCCCCCTCAGGTACCGACAAAAGGCCGGTCGTCCTGTTCTCTGGCGAACCGGATAGCCTTAAGAGCGCCTTCCTTGCTCCTGTATGGGCTGCTGGGGCTGGCCCACAGACCGTCACATTCTCTTAGCACCGTCTCATCATTGGAATCAAGGAGCGATTCGGTGGGCAGCCAGACCACCTCCACCGACATCGAAAGGTGCTCGGCAGAATGCTTGATGGCGTTGTTCGTTGCCGCATGAGTACGAAGCTCCGGCGTGAAATCGCCAATGATGCCTATCTTTGCTCTTTTGCTCATTCAAATCCTACCGGTAATCCCCACCGGCAACCCCTAGATCGAAAAACCGACAATATCCCGGTATTCAACTATAAATCATGGGGGGAAATCAAAGGAGGCTACGGCCCTGGTATACAGTGATTCATGCCCACCCGTCCGATGTCTACCTGGGGTCTAAGGCAACCTTGTATTTTCGCAAAATGGGATTGAACATTCTATGGCAATCCCTCTAAGAAGGAACCTTGCATGACAGAGAATAGGGATAGTTACTTGTGCCAAGAATCGCCGGCGGGGGGCCAGGGATTGTCCGAAACCAACACCTGTGATAGCTGGGTGAAAGCGCCTTTCATGGCGCTGGGATGCAACCATATGCTGTTGAACCCCATGTTCTTGTAGTTCTCAGTCTGCCGGGATGACGTGTACCGCAGGCCCGATTCCTTTAGCCCGGCGTCGACTGCCAATGAGTCGTCTATCTGGTAGATTATCAGATAGATTCCCTCACCGTATTTCTCCAGAAACCGCGCGGAAGGTACGTCGCCGCTGGTGGGCTGCGCTAACTCGATAAAGGTGTCTCCCCCGGCCAGAGGCAGTACGGCAATCTCCAGGTCGGTGAAGCTCACCTGGAACCGGGATGTGGCAACCAGCCCAAACATCTCGCCCCAGCGGTCGACTGCTTGGTCCAGGTCTTTGACAAGTACAGCAACCTGGCGCAGTTGCCTGGTCTTGGGTCGACGTTCAATTGTTTGCAATTCGGGGTTTTGCCAATCCGGTCCTGCCGCTGGCCAAGGATTGTCGGTCCGGGACGCCTCGATAATTTCCAGTAGCGCGCCGTTGGCCGAAGAGGGATGGATAAAGGCGGAACGTTGTTCCCCTTCTTCCGTTTCCTCCGTGATACGCACTCCCAGAGATTTCAAGTGGGAGATAAGCTGGTCGTATTTCTTCGACTCGAAGATCAGGAGGTATGGGGCCTCGCCTCTTCGCTCCAGAAAGCGTCCACCAGGGGTATCGGCGGAGGTGGGCTCAAGCAGTTCGACGAAGGTGCCTTCCCCGGCGGGTAGAACCAAGTTCTTCAGCCCGTATTGAGTCAGGTCCTCGGAAAAACAAGATTCCATGCCCAGGCTGTCCCGGTACAACTTACGGCCTTCTTCCAGGTCCCGGACCATAAAGGCTACCTGCCGCAATCGCTCCAACATACCAAACACCTCATTGTGGGATTCTACAGTGTGAATCTACAGACTGGGGTGAGGGCCAAGGCCAGTGGTGGATTCTAGGCTATTGTGCGAATGTCGTGCGCGGGCGAGACAAACCCACTAAGGCGTCTCAAGATTGCGGTTAGACTTAGGTGCTGGCATCGCGGCTGGGCAATGCGATTATGGCCTTGCCGCCGACGTACCTTTCCCCTTCGGCGCCGGTCAACATTACGTCGCACTCAATCAGGTTTTCTCCCTCATCCTGCCGGGTGTCGGTAATTGTGGCGGATACGTTAAGAGGCTTGTGATGGGGCACTGGCTGACGGAAAACCACATCCAGGTCCTTCAAAGCACCGGGGCCTGCCCAGTCGGTCAAAAGCCGGGTCATTATGCCCATAGCCATGATGCCGGGGACTATTGGCCCGGGAAGGCCCACTTTGGTAGCCGATTCAGGATCGGTGAACCGATTGGGCTTGGGATTCTCCCAAACCTGGCAGAATGCCTCGACGCCAGCGTCGGTGGCTTCGGTTTCCATGGGACCGATTTCGTCCCCTAACTCGACGTCTTCAAAAATAGGCAATTCTAAGCTCCCTTGGTTTCGATATTGATTCGCCGCATTCAGGCTAAGTTCAGGCTGGTGTAATGAACCAGGGTTTCGCCCCAACTCTGCGAGAGTTACATGGTCCTGATCGAGTTAGGTCCCACAATGTAGGTCATTCCCGGCGGGCAAAGGACTCCTGGACATCGGCAACGATTTCGCCGTTCTGGTTTCGGAATGTTGTCTCCCAGACCACGAAGACCATGGTCCCGCTACGGCCTGTCTTGGGGTATACCTCTTTGAGGTGAGAGGACGCCGTAACTTGGTCCCCGGCAACAATGTCCGCTCGGGGCTGGACCCTTTGCCCGGCGTGAACCTGCATCTTGCCAAATTCCAGATTGATGTTCGGGAGTTTTACCCGACTCACAAAAACGGTGCAGAATGTGGGTGGGGCCACCAAACCGGAGTAGCCCGCTGCTAAAGCCGCTGCCTCGTCGATAAACACCGGATTCGTCTCGCCCAGGCTTTTAGTAAAAGCCAATATAAGTTCTTTGGTCACTTCAAAAGGACCGGCCAGATGCTCTTTTCCGTAAAGAGAGCGATCATATTCTAATTCCATTACCATTCTTTATCCCCTAACCTTGAGTCGGCGACGGTGTGGGTGACCGTGTGATTGAAGTTCCAAGCCAATTTGCCGGACTGAATCGTCGCGGGCTAGCCCCCGGCCCCATTTACAGTGTCCTGTAACCACACGGGTTTGAAGCGGCCCCCGTGAATGGCCTCGACCAGTTCTTGCTCGTTGGAAATGGACTCTTCAAAGTTGGTGAGGCAAGTGCCGATGTGGCTGGTCAGGTGGGCATCGCTGCCACCAATCCCCAGATAGCCTTCTTGGGAGCACAACTCGCTGGCTCGCTCGTTCTCTCCTTGGCGGCTACCGCCGTTTAGAAGCTCGACAATCCCCACGTCGGCAAATGTTTCGCCCTTCTCCATGTAATCGACCAAGCCTATGCCAAATCGCCCCGGGTGTGCTGGCAAAGCCACCGCGCCGTGCTGGCTGGCCGCTTTCATAAGCTCCCTGGCATCCATCCTTACATCCGCAAAATTTATCTCCCGGGTCAAGGGCTCGGTCACCCCATACACCAGGAAATGGCCGTACATTGTATCCAGCTCGGAGCCTTTCAGCACCAGCACGTTGTACTGCTCGGCCAGCGTCGAGTAATCCAGGTCGGCATCGAATTTGCGGTGCTCGGTTAATACTATGCCGTCCACCGTGTGGCCTCTTTTCCTCAAAACCTGAATCCACTTCAGGTATTGTTCGACGGTGGCCCGGGAATCGTCCGATGAAACCGAGTGGCTGTGCATATCCAGGTACATGTTTCCGGGGTGCCTCCATAAGGGCTGGTATTCTTCAGCTAAACTTCAAGAAATCCCGATTAACGTGTCTATTAAAGAGACGCCGTGTTGGGTACATCTGCAGGTGGAAACAGCCCTAAAGCCCACTATCCGAAGTCCGTCCTACGGAGTCCATCATAAATGCTTGGGGCAGATTCATCAACCGCTCCGGCGGATTTCGACGGTTATAACCGCTAGGGCATAAGCTAATCCGGTGACTGACCGGAGAAACAGAGGAGGACAATCCTATCAGGATTTGGCATCTTCCGGCAGTTGAGATGCTAGCCAACGTCCGAAGCGGTCGCCCAGCGTTACCGGGTCCTCCAACAGCAACGGAACGGGGGTATTACCCGGGGCAATCTTCATGAGAATGAAGCCCGGACCGGTGGGTGTGGTAGCTTCAGCCATTGCCTGCTTCAGAGTCTCGACATCGTCGGCTTTCCAAGTCTTGAGGCCGCAATCGGCGGCGATGGCTGCTAAATCCAGCTTGTTGGTGAAAGTGTACTGGCCTCCGGTTGATGCGTAGCGCTCGTTATCCAAGACTATGAGCAGCAGGTTGGAAGGTTGTAAGTAGCCGATGGTGGTCAGGGCGTTCAGATTGGTCAACATGGCCCCGTCACCTTCCACCCCCACGACCCGCCGGTGGGAGGGACCTTCCTGTCCGGAGTCCAAGCCCAGACTCAAGCCGAGCACGATGGGGCTGACCAAACCCAACGCTTCAATTACCAGAAAATGGTTATCCCTCCGTTCCAACGCAGCCATTTCCCTGCTGGTCGCACCGCAAGTGAAGACAACCGGATCATCGGGAAATTGATCGGAAATGAGCTTTAAGGCATCGATGCGTTCGACGGCCATATGAGTTTCGTTCTACTCCTTTGGGTTCTGGAACATTTTCATTTGAGATTAAGATTCGCCCAATCTTTAAGGTTTAGGAACATTTTTATTTGAAAATAAGATTCGCTTACTCTTTCAGGTTTATGAACATCACGATTGGCCGGTGGGTCATGTGAGCATAATCGTAGGCCTTGCTAATGGCGCCGGACCAGCTTTCCAGTGGCACCCGGTAGTCCAAAACAAAGGCTTTAATTTTCATCGCCTCCACCATTTCTACGGCGGTCTCAGCGAATAGAAAATTAGCGGCGTTGTACTCTCCGAAGCCACCGCGCCTTACCGCCAATACCAGCATGGGCGCATGATAGGCCATAGCGTAGGTGGTCAAGGCTCCCATGGAGTTTCCCAGCCCCGTGTCTTGGTAGAAAAGTACTCCCTTCTTGGCGGTGAGCGCCAGTCCGGAAGCGATTCCGATACCCTCTTGTTCCCTGGCGACCGGGAAAGACCTCACTTTGGGGTCGTTTTCAAAATGGGCGATGACCGGCGCTCCGAAGCTATCGGGCAAATAGATAAAGAACTCGATGCCTATGGCCTCCAAGCCCTGTATTACAGCCGCGCAAGCTTCTTCAGGAAAGCTCATATCTGATCCTTGCCGTTCGTGGATATGCGTCTGACGAAACTTGTTTCGTTGGCCTGAAGAAAAATTACTTGAGACGACGGGCTTGAAAAAGCATTGGAGTTGATCGATCGAAAGTTAGAGAGCCGTCAGAGCCAGCGAATCGATTACGAACTGGCATGGAGCCGTTTTTGCTCTTCTTGATGGAGGTCAATCTGTTCCCGGTAACGATCAAATATTTGAGGAACGTCCCAATTCTGCAAACCGGAATAGGTGTCAATCTGGGAACGGTGATGCACCTCATGCTCCAGGAGCATCATCAAGACCCGCCAGCCGCTGATGGCGCCGTCGGTATCGATCAACGAAATCTTGCGATTTAGCCACTCCGCTGGGGTTCCCTGGATGCGGCTCCGGAACTCTTGGGCGGAAGCCTCCAAAGCCGGTAGCCAACTGGACTGGCTGTCAGTGATGGGGTTAACCCAGTCATATATCCATCCCTCGTCCCGGTAGGCTTTGGCGAAGTAAAGGCGGGACTCGGCCATGTGCGCGACAATTTGGGCTATGCTCCAAGCCTTTTCTCCTTCGCCAACCGGGGGTGCCCAAGTTTCCGCTGCCGGAGGGAGGGCTTGAATGTCTCGGAGTGATCGTCGGTGCACCGAATCGAAGTAACGAAGGAAGGAATCCGGGTCGGTAATCATTGCGATCAATTCCTTTAGCCGAGTAGGTAGCCCAGGGGCAATTCACCCGTGACTCAACCGGCGTACCAAGACAAAATATTTGCTCCAGCAACCGACTCGTCTCACGGGCTGTGCCAATGTGACCCGCGAACCGATTACCCGGTTACGGTGATTACTGGAAAAGAGAGCCTCATAGGCCTATAAGCCGGGTTCTGTATCCCGACGAGTCGGGGCGGTGACCATCTATCTAGCCCACCCAACGCTCCGTTAGGGGCTCTGGGCTTCCGCGCTTGGCGGAACGATGTCGCCATCGAGGTCAAGCAGCCAACCCGGGGACGGGCCGGGCACCCATAGTCCCCCTATTTGGCCTTGCTCCAAGTGGGGTTTAGCCGCCGCTGCGTCACCGCAGTCAGCCGGACGCTCTTACCGTCCGATTTCACCCTTGGCCCGACAAGTCGAGCCGGTATGTTTCTGTGCCACTTTCCGTATCCCCTGGCCACCCTGGGGCGGCCAAGAGACCCTGGGAGTTACCCAGCACCCTGCCCTGAGGAGCCCGGACTTTCCTCCCCCCCGGCTCTTTTGGAAAAGATCGGGGCGGCGGTCACCCAGCCTACATGGCTCTCCAATGGCACTCTAGCATAGGTGGATTTGGGGGTCAAGAAAATAAAAACGAGCCTGAATCACTCTTAATCGCACAACGTATTCAGGCTCGACCTCAACGGTAACTTTCTATTTTTGGACCGGTTCGATCTGGCAAACCGACCCGGTTGGTCCGGCTCATTTAGTCCGGCCCAGTTAGATGTGTTGGATTAGTTGGCAAGTAGAATCCTGCCGCAACTGCTGCACAGCACGGTCAGGTGCGCGCTCTTCACTTTTTGTCGCTGTTGTGTAGGCAAGGACATGCGACACGCCTGGCACAGCCCTCTTTCCACCTTGGCTACACCCAGTCCTCCTTTGGTTCTGCGGAGGTTCTCATACTGCTGGACCGATAACGGGTCCAGTACGGCCGCCATTTCGCCCCTTTGTGAAGTTACCTGGGACATATCCGAGTCGTATTTTTGTATTTCGCCTTCCAATTCGGCCCGGCGCTTATCCCAAGCGCTGGTAATCCCGGAAAGCTCTTTCTCCATCGAGTCGCATTTGCTTTGAGATTCTTCGGCCAATAAAGATACCCCGGTTATCCCGTCATCCAGTTTCTCCAGAGCCCCCCGAGCGTTCGCAGCCTCTTGCTCCAAACTTTCAAGGTCTCTGGGATTGGTTACGGAACCGCCGTATAGTTGGTCATCCAGCCGGGTTGAGCGTTCTCTTTGGATTTCCGCGTCTTGTCGCTGGTTGTTGTGTTGGGCTGTCAACTCCCCAAGGCGCATCGTCTCTTGTTGGAGCCTGTCCTGCAAGGCATCCATGCCTATTCCGGCATTTAGTTCAATCTCTGCTTTCTCCCTCACTTTGCGGATTTGGTCCAGGACAAGATCCAATTCTTGCAAGGAAAACAGCTGCTTGGCGGTAGTCATATAAGCGCACTCTAACCCTGTTTGATCTAAGCATGTTGGTTCGGCAACTCGTAAAACGAATTGACAGACCTGATTCTAGAAAGCCCTCAAGATATTGTCAACATTGGGGACACCGATCCCGTTAGCCACTTTTGAGAGTAAAACCCCTGTTGAGCTCTAATAAATCGAGCGTGGCTTCCTGATCTCATATATCGGGGCATCCTGTATAGTTATGTCAAACCAAAAGGGTTGGGAGACTACGCCCGTGAGAATATTGCACTTTTCGGACCTGCACATCGGCGTCGAAAATTACGGGCGCACCGACCCCGAGACTGGTCTGTCCACCCGGTTGGGTGATTTTTTGGGTTCCTTGGACCGTGTAGTTGATTTTGCCCTATCAGAGAGCGTGGACCTTGTGCTCTTGGCCGGGGACGCCTATAAGGGGAGAGATCCCTCTCAAACCCACCAACGGGAGTTCGCCAAACGCTTGGCCCGTTTGTCCGATGCCCGGATACCCACTTTCCTGTTGGTCGGCAACCATGACCTTCCTAACGCGACAAGCCGGGCCAATGCGGTGGAAATATTCTCCACGTTGCGATTACCCCATACCTACGTGGGCTCCCAGTTGGAAAATTACCTGGTGACCACGCCGTCGGGGCCGATTCAGGTTTTGGCAGTGCCTTGGCCAAGAAAGAGTGTTTTAGCCACTCGAGAGGGAAACCGCAACCTATCCATCGAACAAATCCGCATCGAGATTGAATCAAGAATGACTGAAGCCATCTCCGCCCGGGCTGCCCAGTTGGACCCAGCGGTTCCAGCGATCATCGCTGGTCACGTTACCGTCAGCGGGGCCACAGTAGGCACGGAGAGGTCAATGATGCTGGGACAAGACCATGTGTTGCTGGTGAGCGCTTTGGACCGGCCCCAAGCGGACTACGTGGCGTTGGGGCACATTCATAAGCACCAGATACTACGAAACGGACCGCCTATGGTGGTCTATTCCGGAAGTCTGCAACGAGTAGACTTTAGCGAAGAAGACGACGACAAAGGATTCTGTGTTGTCGACCTTGACGTTGCCGCGCTCCAAGGTCAAAGGTTGACCAACTTTAGCTTTCATTCTTTGGGCGCAAGGACCTTCGTAACCATCGACGTATCCATAGCTTTGGGTGACGCCAACCCCACTCAATCGGTATTGAGGGCCATCGCCAGAAAGGATATTGCCGATGCGGTTGTGCGGGTGCGAATAAGTGTGCCTCAGGAGTTGGAAGGCCAACTCAGGCAGTCGGAAATTCGCGAGGCCCTGCAAGAAGCCCACTACATCGCCGCCATAAGCCGGGAAACTCAGCACGGTGAGCACCGCACCAGGTTGGCCGACGAAGCGGCCCGGGATTTGCAGCCAATGCAGGCCTTGAAGCTCTATCTGGAAAGCCGCGGGGTAGACGCTCAGAGGCAGCAGAAAGTAATCCAAAAGGCCGAACAGTTGGTGGAGGAAGAGGCATCGGAGGCGGGGTAGTGAGGCTCGGGACTGATTGAGCAGAGCAGATTCTAAATCGCAAAGGCTGAGAGCGCAGACTGGAAGATTTTCGTGCAAGTAAGCAGGCTCTTTAGTCTACCGGCCCATGTAAAGAAACTAGTAGGACAACCAAGCGTTCGAGGTCCCGGCGGGAATATATAAACGACATAGCTGAACCATTGCGCCGGTAAGACACACACACGTGAGATTCGGGCCGTGAGATTCGGGCCGTGAGATTCGGGCCGTGAGATTCGGGCCGTGAGATTCGGGCCGTGAGATTCGGGCCGTGAGATTCAAGCCATGAGATTAGTGAAAGGTGCTAAACCAATGCACGGGTCAGAGACTGCGCGCCATCCACAAGTTCCTTAAAAACTTGCTGCACCGTGAGTATTTCAGTTATGAGACCTGCGCCCGCCCCGGTGTAAGCAATCCCAGCGTCGAGATCGCCATCCATCATTGCCGCCCTAGCTCGACCCATGCCCAACTCGGCTTCCCACGCTTCCAGGTCGTCCCCAGAACCCATTAGGCCGCTTTCCTTCAACTGCAGGGCCAGGCCGTTGCGCAGTACCCGGGTGGGCCAGCGGTCGCCACCCACGATAATCGTGCCGCTGTCAATGGCAGCCACGATTGCCACTTTGAAGTTTTGGTGGGAGATACACTCGGTGGTTGCTAAAAAGCGAGACCCCATCTGAACGCCTTGAGCGCCTAAAGCCAGAGCCGCCACGTATCCCCGAGCGTCAACTATGCCACCCGAAGCCACCACAGGAATTGTGACTGAGTTGGCTATCTGAGGCACCAACACCATGGTGGGCACCTTGTTGGAACCACGTAACCCACCGCCTTCAAACCCCTCGGCAATAACTATGTCAACGCCTTGGGCCTCAGCGCCCCGGGCGTGGCGCACGGTTGCTACTTGGTGCATGACGATATTGTCATGCTCTTTTAACGTGCCGGTGTAGAGGGCCGGGCTACCGCCGTAGGTCACGGCTATCTTCATCCCCTCTTGAACCGCAGCATCTATCATTTCCGCGACCTGCGGATTCGGCAGATACAGAGCAACACCAAATGGGTTTTGGGTCAACTGTTGAACCCGGCGGATGTTCGCCTGCATGTCGGTAATAATATCGCCACCGACTTCAATCCCGGCGGTGGGATGCAGAATACCCAACCCGCCAGCATTGGAAACCGCAGCCACCATCTCCGGATTAGACACCCAAGGTAACCCGGCCTGCATGATCGGCTGGCTGATCCCCAGCATGGTGCAAACCTTTGTCCGCTTCATTCATCTCCTGTGTCGCAGTACCGTTTTGGGCTTGACAGCTTCGGCTTTCTGACTTCTTGCCCCCTTCGCCAGAATGTGAGTGATTTTACGGCCAGGCATTACCGCTGTCAACAGGTTCACTTATTTAGCGATGCAGGCAGAACGATTGACAGCTTTTTTCGGCTACCGATCAGGGTAACAATTGACCGGTAGGGCAACGCGATCAAGAACGTTAATTGTGAAGCAACCTTGAAAATCCACCCAAGACCCAGCACCCTATTCCGGCCCAAAATCCGAGGTTTGATTCCGTTAGGTTGACCCTATGATGAATCAAACTTGATTCCCTCGTAAAAACCCCTCGTCCTCCGGGGGCAAGGTGAGGATAATGTGGGGAAAGGGCGTTGGGGCAGCGCCTGGCCGAGGGAGGGGAGGATGTTCCGAATACGAGACCCGCAAGAGAGCCTCTGGCAGTCCCAGTTCCTGGTGACGCCGAAGAAGGCTAAGCGTCTGGAGAGAAGTTGGGCCGAGGTTTTCCGAAACGAGGCGCTCCCCCTGATTGACGAGGAGCGCTTTGCTCCCATGTACTGCGTGGACAACGGCCGTCCCAACCGGGCGGTGCAGACCGTCCTCGGGGTCCACCTCCTCAAAGAGATGTTCAACCTCACCGACGATGAAGCTCTGGAACAACTAGAGTTCAACCTGCTCTGGCACCACGCCCTGCGGCTGGACATCGAGGAGACCCACCTGCCCCAGAAGACCCTCCACAACTTCCGAGTTCGCCTGATGCAGCACGACGGTGGCCGGCTGGCTTTCCAGGAGACCACGGACCGGATCATCCAGGCGCTGGGCATACGCACCGGAAAGCAACGCCTGGACTCCACCCACATCATGAGCAACATCGCCACACTCACCCGGCTGGGCCTGTTCTGTGAGACGATGCGGTTGTTCCTGCGGGCCTTGCGCTGGGAGCACCCAGAGCTTCGCCCTGGGGTTCCGGAGGGCCTCCTAGGGCGCTATTTGAAGGAAGAAGACGAGGCGACCCACTACGAGGACGCCCGCACGGGGGAGGGTCGGCGACGCCTTTCGGTCTGTGCCCGGGACCTCTACCGGCTGGTGGACCGGTTCCATGGCACGACTGCTGCCCAGCTGGAGGAGTACCGGCTGCTGGAGCGGCTGCTGCGGGAGCAGTGCCATGTGGGCAAACACCGGGACGGGCGCCCCAGGGACGATGACGACGATGCTGGGGAATGCAAGGTGCCCGTGGCCTTGAAGGACCCGAAGCAGGTGTCCGCCGACTCGCTGCAATCGCCCCACGACCCGGATGTGACCTACAGCGGCCACAAGGGGAAGGGGTACGAGGTGCAGGTGGCGGAGACCTGCCACGAGGAGAACGCCACCCAGCTCATCACCCACGTGGAGGTGACCCCCTCGAGTGGGAGCGACACCGACGTGAGCGTGCCGGTCGTTGACGGGCTCGCGGAGCGGAAGGTCCGACCGGACGAGCTCTTCGCCGACACGGCGTATGGGTCGGGCCGCAATGCCTTCGAAGCCTCGCGCCGGGGAACGGAACTGGTGAGCCCGGTGGCGGGGTCGGCGCCGGGGAACTCGCACGAAGGAGAGGGTGACGGACCACCGCCGCTCACCGCCGCGGACTTTCAGATCGACGTCACAGGGGAGCAGGCCACGGTGTGCCCCGCCGGCCACCCGTCCATCGAGGAGCACGAGTTGGAGGATGCGCCGGAGCGGGTAGAGGTCCACTTTGCCAGGACAACATGCGAGCCCTGCCCCTTGCGGTCCCGTTGCCCAGTGAAGCTGGACCGGCGTGCGGGGGCCTACGTCCTCAAGGCGGACCTGGTGAAGGTGAACATCGAGCGGCGCCGGAGGGCCGAGGCCACCGAGGAGTGGCGCAAGCGGTATGCCATAAGGGCCGGGATCGAGGGAACGAACTCCGAGCTGAAGCGCGCCCACGGGCTTGGGCGCTTGCGGGTGCGAGGGGGCCGTCGGGTGCGGCTTGCCGTCTACCTGAAGGCGTTGGCGTGCAACTTCAAGCGGATGGTCCATGCACGCCTGGTGGAGATGGAGAACACGGCTCAGCGGGCGGTCGGGACGGTACCTGCGGTCACGGCCGCATGAGGGCGCCGCTCCACAGCTTCCACCGGGTGCCCTGAGCCACGGAAGGGGTACCGCAACGGGATCACGCTTGTCCTGAGCGCGGCAGATGGTGCGGTGAGGCCAGCAGCCGGCATCCCGTGGCCTCCTCCCTTCCAGGCCCCTTCGCACGCCAGGGTTCATCTCAAACAGGCCTTTTTGCGAGGGAATCAATATTGGGTTCCCAATAAGATTCGCCGAATCTATAATTTCAAACAAGGCAATCTCTGAAGAAGTACACTATGGGCACAGTCATTAATATATTTATTCAAGGTGAAATATAACGATGTTCCTAAAAGTCATGTTTTTGTTGATTGGTGTTCTGGCATTGGCTGCTTACGGGGGAGGCGATTCGGCCCCACCGGCGGAACCCGCAACACAAGCGGCGCCAACAGCCTCACCGACACAAACTCTTAGTCCCACAGCCGCCCAGTTACCTCCAAGTGAAACCCCGGTGTTGACGGACACCGTGCCGGACGAATTTGTGGAGGTGGTGGCGTGCCTGGAAGAACAATTGGGTTCGGAGGTCGCTCGCACATTGGTTGCCGGAAACCGCCAGGAAACTGCCGAAGAGCAAACGGTGCTTGAGGCTTGTCTTTTGGTGGCAGCATCGGGGATAACCCAAGAGGATTTATCAGTTGAGGCCTCAGCATGCTTGGAACAAGAGTTGGGTGAAGCCGTATTGCAAGTGGTAGGCTCGGGTGCTCGTCAGTTGACCAGCGATGAGGAAGACGTGCTGGTAGACTGCCTGGTCACGTCGGCTTTGGACGTGCCCGATGTGCCAACCCTTTCCGCCTTCGATGCCTGCCTACAAGAGCGGTTGGGAGAAGATTTAGCGCTGGTTGTGGCTTCCCGGGCTGTTCCTCTAAGCACCGAGGAAACCCAAACCCTCAACGACTGTTTGCTGGTGTCTGCCTTAACCGAATCCGAACAAACTGTTGAGGAGCAAGTAGTGGCTTGCTTGGCGGAACGCTTGGGAGCAGACATCGCTCCGGTTGTGGCCTCCGGCGCTAACCGAAGCGGAGGAAGCAGCCCTGGGAGGCTGTTTGGTTGATTCTTCGCTACAGGCGGCTGAAGACGCCGCTGCCCAAAGCGGCCCGGAAAGCAGCACGGAAAGCAGCACGGAAAGACTGGCGGTTTCAGTCAGCGCTTGCCTTGCCGAGAGATTGGGAGAGGACATTGCGGCAGTGGTGGAATCCGGCGCTATTCCTTTGACGGAAGCCGAAGAGGCGATTTTGGGGGACTGCTTACTGACCTCTTCGTTGGATGCTGCTACTGAATCTTCGTCGCAGACTACCGCCGACGGAATCACAGCTTGTTTGGAAGAGCAATTGGGGGCCGATATAGCCGCGGTAGTGGCGTCCGGCGCCATTCCATTAAGTGGGGATGAAGAGCGGATTCTGGGAGATTGCGTGTTGCAGGCCGCATTTGGTTCATCGCCCTAACTGCTGCATGGCTCACTTGTATCGTCAACGGCGGGAAGAAATCTGTCAGCACCGGTATTGATACTCGCGCAAGTTGGTTTGGCATGCTAGTTTGGCGGGGAATCGACGTGCCCCCTTGAGGGACAGAGATACGACGAGTGGACGTTCTAGATACAACTCTCGCCAACTGATGAGGTCCCGTTTAGGCAATACCAAAGGGGCAGGCTGATGAAGCCTGCCCCTTTGGTATTGCCTATAACATAAACCGGTGCCGCGGGAATCTAGTCACCCAGCTTTTCAAACACATCTTGCCACTGGACGTCGGTAATCTCCGAACCTTTTGAAAGTAGGTGGTTCAGCACGGAAATGGCTTTTATTCCAGCGGTCAAGCTACCACGAACATTCGAAAGCCTGGCAATAACTCCGGCGTGTTGCATCTCTCTCACCGAATTGAATTCAACTACTATTGTTTGAATTGCCCGTTGCCGGTCGGTCAGCACTAATGCTGGAGGCGGAAGCGAC
The DNA here is from genome assembly GCA_963665155.2 of Dehalococcoidia bacterium. Classification (GTDB taxonomy): domain Bacteria; phylum Chloroflexota; class Dehalococcoidia; order Lucifugimonadales; family UBA3495; genus UBA1141. The sequence goes on from CAXXFI010000002.1 coordinate 414,134, forward strand.
GCAGCGGGTTGAGCATCTGCCGAAGTATTAGTCGAGGATTGAGAACTGCTGGAATCTTGTTGGCTGCCGGTTTATTTAGTCTTATTTATGCGGTGTTTAATGCTGGGATTATGATTCCGAGTGGTCGAAAAATCCATGACAGTGAACACCGGCCTCGATCGCAATCTTCCAAGCGAATGGACACGCTCAGGCACTGTACCAAGAGATTGCCAAGACATTTAATCATCTATTTAGTCAACACTTAGTGAAGTCGAGTGTAAAATAGGCCCTAGCTAAGGTCAATGTCATTTTTCCACCTAAGGCCAGGAGATTTCCCCGCAGTTTTTTTGGGCACATTGGCAGACTAAATCCACCCATCCAGACAACCAATTAGCATCACATCGATTCTCCCTGGCTGGCGGTGTCATCCCGTTACTAAGAGGCCTCGAGACCGGGGAATAAACCGCCACCTTTCCCGCCGGGCGAGCGACCGAACATATTCGGAACCGCCCCAGGCATGGCGTAATACCTATGGATTTGCCCCAACTTGAACTTTCAAAGATAATGTAGCCAATTGGAAAGCTCGGGCCTTGGACTTACACCGTGGCGCCTTATTCGTCAGGCAGGTATTAGTCCGATAGGTAGAAAGTCCGGCAGGAGGCAACTGTGCTCACACGCTATGACAACGATCTGTTGACCCAAACCGACTTGGGCACTCTTATGGGCGAAACAATGCGCCGATATTGGATGCCCGCCCTGTTATCCAGCGAAATTCCCGCACCCGATTGCCCCCCGGTGCGGGTACAACTTTTGGGCGAACGCCTGGTGGCCTTCCGGGACACATCCGGGCGTATCGGTCTCATAAACGAGTTTTGCCCCCACAGGCTGACCTCCATGTTCTTGGGCCGCAACGAGGAAGATGGGTTGCGTTGCGTGTATCACGGCTGGAAGTTCGACGTTAACGGTACCTGCTTGGATATGATGAATGAGCCTCCGGGCAGCGACTATAAGGACAAGATGGGCACGACCGCCTACACGACTTGCGAGGTAGGCGGCTTGGTCTGGGCTCACATGGGCCCGAAGGACAAAACTCCTGCCTTGCCGCTATTTGAGTGGACTCAAGTCCCCGCCACCCATCGTCAGCTATCCAAAAACATTCAAGAGTGCAATTGGCTTCAGTCCTTTGAAGGGGGGATCGATACCGCCCACGCTCCAATTCTGCACCGCCGAATTGCCAACAATACCACCCAGCCCGGCTTCGGCATCGACACAGACATTGTCCGTAGCGGGCCGCCAAAGGTGGAGGTTGAGACTACCGATTATGGGTACCGTTATGCCGGTATAAGGCCTATGGGAGAAACGGGTAACCTGATCCGCTCTTATCAATGGATAATGCCCTTCACTCAGATCCGGCCCCAGCAGTTTGGCCTACAGGGTGAGGACGCCAGGCCGGTGATTGCCGGGCATATGTGGGTACCCATGGACGACAACAACTGCATGGTCTACAACTGGAGCTATAGTTTTGGGGAAGAGCCATTGGTAGGCGGAGCCGAATACGATGCGGCATTGGGCCGGGGCGACGGCGACTTGCTGCCCGACTTTAGGAACATCCGCAATCGGGACAACGATTGGCTAATTGACCGCCAGGTACAAAAATACGAAACCTTCACCGGAATAACCGGCATCAACAACCAGGACCAAGCGGTTCAGGAAAGCATGGGCGCCATTGTGGACCGTTCCAAAGAACACCTGTCGGCCAGCGACATGGCTATTGTCACCGCCCGGCGGATTCTGCTCCAAGCCGCGCGCACGGTGGCTGACGGCGGCGATCCTCCCGGTGTCGGCACAAACTACTACAATGCCCGCGCCATAGATAAAATCTTACCTGCGGACGGGAAATGGAAAGAAGACCTCTTGGACGAGATGAACCCGGCCTAAGAACACAAACGGCGATTTACCATGTTATAGGATTATCAACCGCCGTTTTGGCTGGTAATAGGTTACGCGCCCGCCAAAAGACTCCCGGCTTCGTCATGCGCTGCCGGGTACTGATATAATTCTTACAGCCCGGTTGTTGGAGAATTGTGTACTAGCGATCTCAGCAAAAGGTCGAACTTGAGGCCGGTCCCCGGGTGAGTGGTCGGTCCGTCGCTGGCGGACCTCAATCCAAGAGTATGTTGTCGATCAACCGAACTTGGCCGTAGTGCACCGCCACCGAGACCATGGTACCCGGCACCACGTCCTGTATGCTTTCGTTCGAATCATCCAACTCATCAAGCGTACCCGCCGCCGCCACGCTGACGTAGTCAATACCATCGATTAGCAGTTGGTTCTCCAGAATTTTCCGGACCTGTTGGCGCAACACCGAGGCTTTTTTCTCGCCGGATCGCCATAATTCGTCGGCCCGGAGTATCGCCTGGTATACCCCGGCCGCCGCCTCTCGTTGTTCTGGGGTAAGGTGGACGTTTCGACTACTGAGGGCCAGACCGTCAGCTTGCCGGACCGTGGGGCAGACCACCACCGTCAAGCCCAAATCCAAATCCCGCACCATTTGCTGGATCACCACCGTTTGCTGACCGTCTTTTTGGCCGAAATAAGCCAGGTCGGGCCGGACCAGATTAAACAACTTGGCAACCACCGTAGCCACTCCCCTGAAGTGGCCCGGACGATGGGCCCCTTCCAGCTTATCGCCAATCGCTCCCACCTCGACCCAAGTATCGAATCCCGCAGGGTAGATTTCTTTCGCCGTAGGCGTGAAAACCAGGTCAACACCTTCGCGGCGAACCAAATCCAAGTCCCGTTCCAAGTCCTCGGGATAGCATTCCAAGTCCTGGGGATTCCCAAACTGGGCCGGATTTACGAAGATGCTGACGGCCACTGTCCGGTTTTCCGCCCTGGCGCGCCGGACTAAGGACAGGTGCCCATCATGAAGCGCCCCCATGGTTGGCACCAGCCCTAAAGGATGGGGTGCCTGGCGGCAGGCTTGGGACATTACACGAGCGCTTTTAATGACACGCATTATTGCCAGATTGCTCCGGGCTAAATTGCGCCGGTATAGTGGTCGATAAGCTCCTGCAATGCAGCCAGCGGCCCTGGGCCAAGGCCCCGTCTGGCGGCAATGGGCAACGACGCTGCGGCCAGTGCCCCGTAAACCGGGACAGCCAGGGGCAATGTTTGGAAAAGAGCCTCCAAGTGATTGCGCATGGTGACAACGTCACCTCGTACCACAGGCCCAGTGGAGGCCGCCTCGGGACCGTCTTTATAGCTGGAGTCCAAGGTAGCCAAGCAGAGCGGGTACATGGCAGTCAACGCCTCCTGTTGAGTAAACCCCATTGCTTGCCAGACGGCGGCCACCTGGGCCAGCAAAGCCGTCAAATGACCGCAGCCCAGCACCGCCGCCGCATGGTAAAGCGCCCGCTGGTCATCAGGGATGTGAAGCGGCGTACCACCTAAGTTTTTGGCCAGGCCCCAGAGATAATCTTCCAACCAGCCATTTCCGGCTACGGCGAATGTCACTCCGGCAAGCCTTGCGGCTGCGTCCTCGGGACCGGTCACACCGGCGAAGGTCTGGAAAGGGTGAAACGCACCGGTGACGGCCCCGTAGTGCAGGGCTGGCTGAAGCAGTTCAGTGGAAGACGCTCCGCAGCAATGAACCACGCCTTGTCCCGGTCGCCACATGATCTCTCTGGCCACATCGCCGATTACTGCGTCGGGTGTCGTTATGAAAACCAAGTCGACGGCATCAGCCAAATCCTGCGGGCTTGATAGCACCCGGCAACTGGAGACTAGCCGGGCCAACCCTTCGGCGGACGACAAACTGCGGGAATGGACTGCTTCCACCCGATGACCGCCGGTTGTCAACGCCAGAGCCAATCCCTTTCCGAAGACCCCAGCGCCGATGAACCCGATTGACGGACCAGGACTAGCCAAAGGATCAGGATTAGCTAAAGGATCGGGATTACTCATTCGAACACTCCGGCGAACTCCCCGGCGGGGCAGTCTCCGGTCGAGCAGTCTCTGAAGAAGGTTCGGGGGCGATTTCTGAAATCGCTGGCAGGCCGCCCAACCCCGTGGCTTGGAAAACGGCATTGAGTACAGCCCGAGCCGTCACCTCTACAGCCGCAGCGCCCAGGCGGGTGAGGTCCACCGGCCCAGAGTCGCTTTCCGAAATAGCGCCGGTGGCCAGACCAAACATGGTATCGCCGTCTCTGACCGTGTGGCAGGGACGGATGGTGAGAGCCAAGCCGTCGTGGCTGACACTGGCCAGGTAGTTGGCACCCTCTTTGTCCAACACGGCGTCGGTTGCAACCACGCCGATGGTTGTGTTGGCCAGCGGCCCGCTATCCCAATTAGACTCGTCTTGGCCAAGCAGAAGATCGACCGGGTCGTCGAAACCGTGACCGTTAGACCGTCTCGGTCCGGCGATCAGAAGACCGGATTTGTAGTCGTACACGCCACCATACGCATTGACTGCCACCGCCGCCGCTACTGTGGTGCCGTCGGGCAAGAGCATCGACGCAGAGCCAATGCCCGACTTGACCGCAGAGCCGATCCCGTTGATCTTAGCGACGGTAGCGCCGGTGCCAGCGCCCACGGTGCCAACATCCATGGGACCCGAGTTGGCGGCCAGGGAGGCGGTGCGGCCATCGGCGAATCCAGGGCGAACATCGGCAGCCAGGAAACCCAGGTCGAACAAAACGGCTGCGGGAACGATGGGTACAATCGCAGGACCCACGGCAAGACCGATTCCTTGCCCGGACAAATAATCCAAAACACCGCCAGCAGCGTCCAAACCAAAAGCGCTGCCACCGGTGAGGAGCAACCCATGTACCCGGTCCACCCGGTGAACCGGTCTCAGCAGATCGGTTTCCCTGGTTCCGGGAGAGCCACCGCGGACGTCCACCCCGCCGACAGCGCCCTGACGGCAAATGAACACGGTGCAACCGGTACCATGAGTGAGGTCGGTATAGTGCCCGGCTTCCAGCCCAGCCACTGCGGTTATGGTTGGGTTCACCTGACCCTCGCAGTGACGTTGAGAACAGGCTTGGCCAAAAAAACAACAAAGCCCCGATACATCGGGGCGCGACAAATGAATGTAGTTTTATTGCTGGCCGTCTCGGTCCGCATAAGATCCCAGCGGCCCATCCCCAGAAGACCAGGGACAGATCAATCAAAAGGGCTCACCCCCGCAAGCGGTGGATGGCTATTTAATTGTAAGGACGGGCAATTTGGGTGTCAATGTGACGGCGGGAGTCTTTCCAATAGAAAAGATTTCCGAAGAACAATATTCGCGGACGGGGTGTTTCCAGGAAGGAGAACATGCAGGTACTGTGGTGGTGCGGGGGAAATCCCCCCCAACCCCCCTTTACGAAAGGGGGGCTACCTGCCATCGGCCTCCACCGCAACGCGTATACATTTGAAAGTGGTTATTTAGCGGGAAATTCCGCAAGGAGGAGCCTAACCGGGATTGATTTCCTCCCTAGGCGGACGCGCCATCGGTATCGCCAAAACTATTAGGCCCGACAACAAGGTCAAAATCCCGGCGTAGTAATAAATCGACCCATAGCCTCCCAAGTGATTGATGATGACCGTAGCGACGAACGGCGAAGCGCCGCCAATGATCCCGTTCAGACCGAAAATAAAGCCCGTGGTAGCCGCCTCGGTGCCTCTTCCAGCGACGTCCAAAACAGCGGCCAGGATAATTTGCTGTAATGAGAAACTGAACAATCCCAAGCCAGCAAAAACAAATGCCAGCAAGATTGTATCGCTGGAGGCCACAACCAACATTGAAAGGACGGTTGCGGCGGCCAAGCCAGGGATGATCACCTGTTTGCGCCCGAACCTGTCGGATAGTTGGCCCAAAAATGGGGCCGAAACAATGCCCATGCCCGTGAGCAAAGCAAAATAGACGCCAGTGCTGAAGTGACTCTTGCCAAGTTCTTCCTCTAGGTAAAACGGCGTCCAATGGAAGAGGGCGTTTAGGCCGACTCCGCGCAACGCAGCCGACAGCACCAAGGCCATCACGACAGGGTTTTTCAACACCTCTTTGGTCGCCAGAAACTGGTTCCGCAAGGTTCTTGGCTCGGATTGCTCCGGCTCTTTACCCAAGTCCCGTAATGACCACCAAACGAAAAATCCGGTGAGGGCGGCCGGGGCAGCATATATGAACAGGACGTTGCGGTAGACCAATATCGTGAGCAGCGCACCGGCCAGGATCGGCCCCAAGACGTTCCCGATGTTGGACCCGAAACCGTGGATCGAAACGGCAAAGCCCCTGCGGTCCGGAAAGCGCCGGGACAAAGCGGCGGTGGCGGGCAGATGCCACAAAGCACCGGGTATTGAAACAATGGCGATGGCGACGACTAACCAAGGGAAATTTGGGGCGGCGCCCACAGCCAGATAGGCGATGGCCGCCCAGAACATGCAGGCGGTCAAAATAAGGCCCCACTGGTTCTTCAGCATGTCCACAAACACGCCTACGCCCAGGTTTACGACGCCGAACCCTGCCTGGCGTATGCCCAAGAGGCTGGCCACCTGCAGAGTGCTCAGACCCAGGGCGGAAGCAATGGCTGGCATGAACACAGGTATGCCTTGGTCGTAGAGGTGGGCGATGCCGTGGCCGAAGGACAAGCTACCCAGGATAAATCCTCGGTTTTGCTTTCGGTCCACGGGGGCTGACAGGGCTTCTTCCAAATGTGCCTCCCTGCAGGTATTTTGGCGCAAACGGCAGCGGGCTGATTCTAATGCCCAGCCTGTCTCGAGGCAAGTCCACTACCGCCACCAGATACAAAAATCCGCGAACTGAGTCGGGTTTAACCGCTTGCCCTCGACTAGCATGCCCTGCTCCCGGGCCCCAAGCGTTATGTTATGCTAGCGCCGCCCAGTTTATGCACCTATAACCCAGCGTATCTGATGCCCAGCGTATCTAATACAATGATCGGGAGTGAATTTTCCGACGAGGAAATCCCTCTGTATCGCTCTTTACAAAGGGGGACTGATGCAAACGAGGACTGGAGCGTATTTCGTTCACTCTCCCTCTACAGCTTAGGCAATGCAGTTGTTCGGTTCTGGCTGTCTACTCGACGAGACAAGTTTAATCGAGATTCTCTAGGAGGACTGCCCTTATGTTTCGCATCAACCACATCCACCTGAAGGCCCACGACCCCAAAACCACGGTCCAATGGTACGTCGACACCTTCGGCGCAAAGGTCGTCGGCGAAGGACGGGGCTTGGGCGATTCCCACACGGTTAGGCTGGACATTGAGGGAACCCGCATCAACGTAACCAGCGCCCCGGCGGGCGAGAGCCTCCCCGAAGGCACCGCTGATTCCCATTATGGACTGGAACATTTTGGCTTTGAAACCGGCGATATCGAGGGCGTGATGGCCCGGCTTGAAGAAAAGGGCGTGGGGGTGTTGCTGCCCATAACGCTATCGGCCACAGGTAGCAAAATTTCCTACATCGAAGGGCCGGACCGGGTGCGCATCGAGTTGGTGCAACCCAGTTCATAACCAGTCGACCGCCTATCTGGTTGATGGCGAGTCCTGCGGCAGACGTTGGACACAGACGAGGACCACCCAGGAACTCCGGAACCCGCTATACCGATTTGATTCACCATACGCCGATTCGAAGGCGCCAAAAACTAAGTGAAAATTGCGGGCTCGATCAAACGGGCTCAATCGATATTATATGGAGGTCGAACGAAATGCCGTACGCTGGCCTTAGTTTAGAAGGCAAGGTTGCCTTGGTAACCGGTTCTGCCAGGGGCATCGGCGCAGCTCTGGCCATTGGCTTGGCCGAGGCCGGGGCCGACGTGGCGGTTTCCGACGTCCCAGCCAGGTTGGAAGACGCTGCCACTACAAAAGCAGGTATTGAAGCTGTTGGGAAGAAGTGCAGCGTTTACGCTCTGGACGTCCTGGATTTGGAGAACATCAAAAGCGCCACCGACCAGGTTGTGGAGGACTTTGGGCGCCTGGACATTTTGATAAGCAATGCCGGGATCCGTCGACCCAAGCCGTCCCTGGAGGTTACCGAGGCTGACTGGGACTTGGTGGTGGATACCAACCTGAAAGGGGTGTTTTTCTGCGCTCAGGCGGCCGCTCGCCATATGATCGCCCAAGGAGAGGGCCGGATTATCAACATTGCCTCCCAGATGAGCGTGGTGGCCAGGGAAAACCGGGCGGCGTACTGCTCCGCCAAGGCGGGTGTGGCGAATCTAACCAGGGTTTTGGCTCTTGAATGGATTCAACACGGGATCACGGTGAACGCCATAGGCCCTGGCCCCACCGTTACCCCTGGGATGATAGCCGCCGTTCCACGCTCGCCCGAGGAATTGGAGATCGAATTGGCCGAGCACATGCCCCTGGGCAGGCGCATGGAGCCTGAGGAGTTAGTGGGAGCTGCCATATACCTGGCCAGCCCGTCGGCGTCCGCCACCAACGGCCATTTGATGATTGTGGACGGAGGTTGGACCGCTAAATAGCTGTCAGCTATCAGCATTCAGTTTAGTCATTGGACCGGAGGTTTCCATGGGCAAATTAGATGGGAAAGTGGCCTTGGTGACCGGAGCCGGACGTATGCGGGGCATTGGCCGGTCAGCCGCCTTGGCTTTCGCCAGAGAGGGTGCCGATGTGACCGTCACAGGTCGTGACCCGGATACCTTCCCCCACGACGAGAAGGCGGCTGGCTGGCAGGATATTGACGGCGTCGCTGCGGAAATCGTTGCCATGGGCCGGAGTGCTCTGCCCTTGGTAGTCGACGTGACCAAAGAAGCCCAAGTGCAAGAAGCGGTGGAGCGCACCGTCGCCCGGTTCGGTCGCATCGACTTTCTGGTAAACAATGCCAGCGCACCCCGAATGGCTGCTTGGGCGCCTTTGGATGAACTGACCGAAGATGCGTGGCACCATGTGATGGACATCAAAGTAACCGGGGCTTTCTTGTGCACCAAGGCGGTTGTCCAGGCTTTGCTGCGCCAGGCTCAAGGCGGCAGCATCGTCAATGTTATTTCCGTGGAAGCCAAGATAAGCCGGGCAAACGACCTGGCTTACGCTACTGCCAGCGGAGCCCTGGCGACATTCACGCACAAAGCAGGCAAAGCCCTAGTATTACAACGACGCTTTCTCAAATTGGTCAGTTTTGGGGCAGAAATCGCTTCGCGGAACGCAAGACCACAAAGCTGTCAGCCCACGCGCCTAACAGCCATGAAGAGGTGCTCAAGGCCCCTTTTTGGCAATCCATCGTATTCGGCCACGAGCGAGAAATCGCGGTAAGCTCATGGAAGTACGGTTCAGGTCCAAATGGGTCGCGAAAATCACCCGGTCAGATTAACCGTCGTTGTAATACTAGCGCCCCACGGAATACGGGTTAACGGCGTCAGTCCCGGCACTAGCGACACATCCCGCAACGATGATTTGTACGGGTACCCAAGAACCCAAGTTTGGCATGATCGGCTGGAATCCATTCCGTTGGGTCGGGCGGGGCAACCCGATGAGATCGGCAATTTTATTGCCTGGCTATGCACCAAAGACGCCGAGTTTATCGTCGGTCAGTGCATTGACATGGACGGCGGCCAAGCAGCTTAAACGGGCTGTCCCCCCAATCAAGGGCGAGTTTGAGCCGACAGGTTATGGCAACGCCAACATCCATCATTCCGAACATAGTGAAGAATCTTGTTGCCAATCCAAGAGATTCTTCATCGCTCCTCTGCCCAGAATGACATGCCAGAATGACATGATGAAAGTGGTTCTTACCTGCTTCTTCACTCGGCACTCGAGTTTTAGCAATCGAATTAGCCCCGACACTTAAGGAGAAATTATGAGCCTTGAAGACCTGGAAAAACGGATTAAAGTCCTGGAGGACATTGAAGACATCAAGCGGTTAAAGCGCCGGTATTGTCTGTACTGCGACGATAACTATGACGCCGATGCTCTGGCCGACCTGTTTACCGAGGACGCAGTCTGGGATGGAGGCATCCGGGGCAAGGCCGAAGGCAGGGAAGAAATTCGGAGCTTTTTCCAGAAGGCCCCCCAACGGCTGCCCTTCGCTATACACATGGTTACCAACCCAATCATCGAGGTGGACGGCGACACCGGCAAGGGTACCTGGTATCTTTTCCAGCCCTGCACCTTCGCCGATGGCGACCGGGCGGTGTGGGGTGCCGCCCGCTACGATGAAGAATATATTCGCATCAACGGCCAGTGGAAGTTCCAGAACCTGAAGCTAACCTCCCATTTCTGGACGCCCTTCGACGAGGGATGGGTCCAAACCAAGTTCGCCTGAGTACTGCGTACGCTTCCTAGTATTACAACGTCAGTTAGTTTGATAGGATGACTGTGTAGCTGGAGAGGGAATAGGCGGGTGAGGTGGGGATGTGGATGCGGCAGCTTTCGAGCAGGTGTACGGGTCATTTCGGGATTTTCACGCTTACTTCGCGCCGCTGTTTGGCCGCCGGGAGACGCGGGAGCACAGCGGTCATTATCTCCAGGCCCTGCTGGTACAGTCTGGGGAGCGGCGCAACGCTGAGAACCTGTCGGAGACGGTTCCGGGGTCAGCCCGAGGGATGCAGCGGTTTCTCACCGATTCTCCCTGGGACGATGAGGTGATTATAGGACGGCTGCAGGAGTACCTGGGAACCCGGCTGGAGCATCCGGAAGGGGTGTGGGTGCTGGACGGCAGCGACTTTCCCAAGCAGGGGAGGAAGTCGGTGGGAGTGGCCCGGCAGTACTGCGGGAGGCTGGGGAAGGTGGCCAACTGCCAGGCGGGGATGTTCCTGGCCTATGTCAGCCCGTTGGGACGGGCATTGGTGGACAAGGGGCTGTATCTGCCCGAGAGTTGGACCTCGGACAAAGACCGGTGTGAGGCGGCGGGTGTGCCGGAGGATAGGCAGGGCTACCGGTCCAAGACGGAGTTGGCCTTGGAGATGGTGGGGCGGGCGCAGGAGCGGGGCCACCTGAAGGCTGGATGGGTCGCGGCGGACGACGCCTTCGGGATGTCGCCGTCCTTCCGGGAGGGCCTGGCGGCCTTGGGGATGTGGTACGTGCTGGACGTTCCGTCCGGCTTTACGGTGTGGCCGCCGGAGCCTGCCTGGACCAGTGCGGAGTATCAGGGATTCGGGCGTCCCCGCAAACCCAGGCTGCGAGACGGTCAGCGCCGGACCATGGAGCAGCGCAGCGACGAGTTGCCGGAGGAGGCCTGGCGTGAGATTACGGTGGCCGAGGGAAGCCAGGGGCCACGCAGCTACCTTTTCAGCGCCCAGAGGGTGCGACCGACCAGCAGGCGCAAGCCTGGCGAAATCCACTGGGCCGTCTACCGCCGGAACCGGGACGGCAGCGAACCCCGCTACTACCTGTCCAATGCTCCGGAGGATACCCCGTTGGAGACCCTGGCATACGTGGGAGGCTCCCGTTGGCGTATAGAAACGGAGTTTGAGACGGAGAAAAGCGACGTAGGCCTGGACGAGTACGAGACCCGCACCTGGGCTGGCTGGCACCACCACGTGGCCCTGTGCCTGCTGGGCGGAGCTTTTCTGCTGAGCCTGCAACAGGCTTGGGGGGGGAAAGATGCCCCGGATCACGAGGCCGCAGGTCTACCGGGTGGTGCGGGAAATGCTGCCCCGGGAACGGTTCGGGCCAACCGAGTTGCTGCGGTGGCTTGAGGATACGCAGGACAGTAACGAACGGGCCAAACGCTCCCATGCCAAGCGCCGCGCCGCCATGCGGGCATCACCCCACATCCCTCCCTGAACTGACGTTGTAATACTAGAACTCCGGCCCTGAAGGATGGGGTAAGCCGGGACCGCATCCCTTCGGTACACGACCCGGAGATGCGCCACGGCCGTAAAAGCAGCAGCAAACGCTTCGACGGACATAAGGCTGCCGTGGTGGTGGATACCGATTCCCAACTGGTGACCGCGGTAGACATCCTGCCCGGCAATGCCGGTGACAACACTGGAGTCCTGGAACTGGTGGAGCAGAGTGAGGAGAACACGGGCATAGCGGTGGAGGAGACTATCGGGGATGCGGCCTATGGGGATGGCGGGACGCGGCAGGCCTTTGCCGATGCTGGTCGGACTCTAATAGCCAAGGTGCCGGGTCGCCCTAATAAGGCCTGCTTCCCCAAGGAGGACTTCCAGATCGACTTGGAGGCAGGAACCTGCACCTGCCCAGCCGGTAATGTTACCCACACCCTGCGGACCTTCGGCACCCGGACCAACCGGTTGGGTCGGACCTACCTGGCCCGGAGTTTCCAATTCGACCCGGCGGTCTGCGGCGTATGCCCCCTGCGGTCCCAGTGCGTGGCGGCGCGGTACGGGGCGGGACGCACCGTAGCCCTGCATCCCCAAGAGGCGCTCTTGCAACAAGCCCGGGACTTCCAGCGGAGTGAGGGCTTTGCTGAATACCGTAGGCTGCGCCAGGCGGCCGAGCATCGCCTGGCGCGGCTGGCGCAACTGGGGGTCCGCCAATCTCGCTACTTCGGCCGAGCCAAGACCCGATTCCAACTACTCATGGCGGCCACGGTGGCCAACCTGACCCTGGTGGCTACCAAGATGGGGATGATATCTCCGGCTCCAGGCTCCTCTCACGATAAACCGGACCAGCAAGCCCCAGGGTCGCCCATCGTTACTACCCAATTCATATTGGCCGCAGCCAACTGGGTCACTCTTAGCCTCAGACTTACAGTCCACTGGTTATCCTCCACGCCATCCCGTCACAGCAGGGCTTTTCAGCCGGGTTTCTAGGTACTGCGTACGCCTTCTAGGCGGCGTTTTTGTGACCATGATTGCTGCGTCGGAAACGAGCGGACACATTATTGGGCATGATGAACTGGTCAATGTCTCGGATTAACCCAGGATAAACCCGTTATTGAGGAAGAGTATGGGAAAGATGGACGGGCTGGTGGCCATTGTTACCGGCGCAAGCCGGGGCTTGGGCCGGGCCATCGCTAAAGAGTACGCCAGGGAAGGGGCAAACGTCGTTGCTTGCGCTCGGGCTCAATCCCCCACCGGGCTATCCGGTACTCCGGAAGAAACCGCCGACGCAATTCGGGCCGATGGCGGAGAGGTTTTGCCTCTGGCTTGCGACGTTACTGACGAAGCCCAGGTATGGGATATGGTCAACCAAGCCATGGCCAAATACGGCCAGATCGACGTGTTGTTCAACAACGCAGGGGCGATGGTTTTGGGTGAAACCCTGCTGGAGATAGACCCGGCCCGATGGAGACAGGTAGTGGATGTTAACGTGACCGGCACTTATCTGGTTAGCCGGGCGGTGGTACCCTATATGATCGAGCAAAAGCGGGGCAGCATTATAAACATCGGCTCCAGGATGGCCGACGACCCCAAACTTGGCGGCGGCGTGCTCTACAGCGCCACCAAAGCCGCCGTGCATATGTTCAGTTACTGCTTGGCGGACGAAGTGCGCGAGCACAACGTGGCCGTCAACATCCTCAGCCCCGGCGGCTTGAAAAGCGAGGGTTCGGCGGCTATCCCTTGGACCCAAGACGACTGGCACACCAGGGTCGAACCGGAGGAAGTAGGTCCCTCCGCCGTGTACCTGGCGTTACAGGACGCCAACTCCATGACGGGTCTGCTGGTAATGCGGGCCGAATTCGGCAAAAGTTGGGGGGTCTAGCGATTAGCATCGAAGACCTAGCCCCATGCCGCGCCAGAGTCAAATTCAAGTAATCCACGGTCCATGGAATCGACTAACGGCAACGTCAAGCGGAAAAAGCTGACCGCTGATTGCTGAAAGCTCACGCCTATGCCTTCCGGCTGCCGTAGCGGTTATAGGACGTCACTTCCGCTGCCGGTTTCCGCTGGGTTGTGCCAAAGTTGCCTCTGGGGTAACCCAGTGGAGTCAACATTACGGTCTCCACGTGGTCGGGTATTCCCAGGATGTCTTTCACCCTTTGCTCGCCCCTAAGGTGGGCCGTGGTTAGCCGGGTACCCAGCCCCAAAGCTCGGGCCGCCAGGAACAAGTTTTGCGCCGCTGGCCAGACGGACGAGGCTTGGCTGCCTCTGACAAAAGGCTCACCCTCTGTCGTAGGCGAAGTGCCAGCGTGATCGGCGCAAATCAGGATCATGGCAGGGACTTCGCGCATGTGGTGGGCCAGATAGCGAGCCGCCTTGTAGGCCGGGGGCTCATCGGGCGGAGCCTCGTGTCCCAAAGCGTTTAGCCATACCTCTTTATAAACTCCACCCACCTGAGCGATTACGTCCGGGTCGGTAATGGCGATAAACTCCCAAGCCTGTCGGTTGCCGCCGCTGGGCGCTCTGATCGCTGCGTCGATGATCTTATCGATGGCCTCCGCCGGCACTGGGTCGGGCCGGAACCGGGTAAATGACCTCTGGCTGTACATTGCTTCGAACAGGTTCATGTCGTCCATAATCAAACCTCGGTTTTTTTAGCGTTCAGCCGTCAGCTATCAGCGGTCTGCTTTGGGGCTAATCCAATGCAAGTAGCGACTGTTGTATTTCGTTTGTCCCATTTTAGGTGGCAACCATCTGCTGACTGCAGACTGCTATATTAAATCGGCGGCCTTCTGTTGTGCCACTCGGTGTTTTGCTCGAAGGCGTGGGCTACCTTCAAGACCGTTTCCTCGGCGAAGGGCTTGCCCACGATTTGCAATCCCATCGGCATATTGTCGGAACTGAAGCCACAGGGCAGCGTCAGCGCTGGCACTCCGGCCAGGTTGAAGGGGCCGGTAAAGCTGATGCGACCTGCCATTCCTGCGGCTATCTGCTCCTTGCTCTGCAGGCCGGGCTCGCTCTCCACGGGCCTAGCCGTCACATGGCTTCCGGGCAAAACCAGCACGTCCACTTGCTCCAGCGCTTCGAGAATTTGTTGTCTCAAGATAGCTCGCAGCTTCTGTGCCTTGTAATAAGCCTGAGCCGGGATAATCGCCCCGGTCAAAAACCGGTACTTGTTGTTGTGGTCCATCTGCTGGAAATTGGGCTCGAAGGTGCCTCGGTGCACTGCCGCCCATTCCACCATGATGAGGGCCATAGAGATAAATCCGGCTTGTTCGGTCAACGGCAAGGAGACTTCCTCGGCTTGCGCTCCCAACTCTCCCAGCACGCCCAAAGCAGTGGTCACGGCGGTGCGGAACTCCGGGTCCAACAATGGGGATTCTACTTTGTCTTTGATGACGCCAATTTTGATCCCCTGAATGTTCCCGTCCAAGGCTTGGCTATAGTCCGGGAGCGGTACGTCCCACGTGTAGGGGTCTTTCGGGTCATGCCCGGCGATTGCTTGGAAAGTAATCGCCGCATCCTCCACGGTTCGGGAGATCGGCCCCACGGTATCCATGGACCAGGACCCTCCCAAAACGCCGTGACGGCTGACCCGGCCCCAAGTGGGACGTGGTCCCACCAGGCCGCTGTTGTTGGCCGGTCCTCGAATGGAGCCTCCGGTGTCTTCTCCCAACGACGTGGCACATAGAAATGCTGCTGTTGCCGCCCCCGATCCACTGCTGGAGGTGCCAGGATTTCTTTCCAGGTTCCATGGGTTCCGGGGAGTGCCGTAAGGATGGTCGTAAATCTCCGCCATGGCAAACTCGCTCATGTTCAGCTTGCCCAGCAAAACAGCGCCGGATTTTTTCAGGTTGGCGATCACCGTGGCGTCTTCCCGTGGAACAAAGTCGGCCAGAATCTTGGAGCCGCCGGTGGTGCGGACGCCAGCGGTGTTGAACTGGTCTTTCACCGCCACGGGTATTCCGTGCATCGGCCCCAGGTATCCACCCGAAGCGATGGTCCTCTCGGCATCCCTGGCGGATTCCAATGCCTGCTCTCCGGTCACGGTAATGTAGGAGTTTAGTTTGCTGTCCAGCGCGGCGATACGGTCCAAGTAAGCCTCGGTAACCTCCACCGGGGAAACCTCCTTGGCGGCAATCAACCGGGACAGTAGGGATGCGGAAAGGAAAGGTATCTCTTCCTTGTCCATATTCGCTCCTTATTCAGAAAACGGGATCGTGGAACCAGTAAGCCTCGGTAACCTCCACCGGGGAAACCTCCTTGGCGGCAATCAACCGGGACAGTTGGGATGCGGAAAGGAAAGGTATCTCTTGCTTGTCCATATTCGCTCCTTATTCAGAAAACGGGATCGTGGAAACAGGACAGGGCTACCGGGTCTGTTCGAACTCCCGCTATATCATGGTCCTATTTACTTACCGGTTAGCGAACTAACAGTGAGCGCCAGCGTACACGATTGACATTCCGGAAGGCAAATAGAGTACCATAAACGGACTCGACCAGTTCTGGCAGTTGGTTTTGTCGATACGGTCGCCACGGGTCACTTTGGCGGTCGTCAACCGGTTAAATTGCAGCGCATCAGCCCCGAACCTAATCGACAGCAATCCTAGGAGGATAATCATGGCCACAGTGCTTGACCACACCATAGTACCCGTACGGAGCAGGGAAGAAGCGGTGGAGTTCTACAGCCGCATATTCGGCTTTGAAGATTTGGGTGAGGTTGGCCCCTTTCTAGCAGTGCGAGTCAATGAAGGGTTTACCCTGGACTTCCGTGATTCCGATGATTTCCGTAGCATTCATTATGCTTTCGCTATGGAGCCTGAAGAGTTCGAATCAGCCTTTGTCAGAATCCAGGAATCGGGAATACCCTACGGCGATAGTCCATTTGCCCAGGACAATATGCAGGGGCCAGGAATGACCATGGGCGCCAAGGGTATTGGCAAGGCCGTGTACTTCCAAGACCCCAATGGCCACGTGCTGGAAATCAAGACTTATTAGACAGCCATGTTAGATGGGCATGCTTATTTGCTTGGACGTAGGCCAGCGTCGGAACAATACGGCCACGCTGTCCCTTTATGACGCTGGCCCTGTCTCTTGATGTCCAAAAATTTGTCTAGACAAGAACAACAACCGCTGACCGGGTTTCGAGTGCTTGACCTTTCCGGCCCCGTGGGCGTTTATTGCGGCAAGTTGATGGCCGACATGGGAGCCGATGTGATAAAGGTCGAGCCACCCGGCGGCGACCCAATGCGGCGCATCGGGCCTTTTCTGGGGCAACAGACCGGCCACAAAAGCCATAGCCTCCACTGGCTTCAATTCAACAACAACAAACGCAGCATCACGCTGGACCTTAATACGTCTGATGGCAGATCGATTCTATGCAGCCTGGCCTTAGGCGCTGACGTGCTGTTGGAATCATACGCTCCAGGCTATATGCAGTCCTTGGGCCTGGGATATAACAGTCTGGGAGCCGAAAACCCCGGTCTGATTTACGCCTCAATCACGCCCTTCGGTCAGTCCGGTCCATACAAGGATTTCAAAGGGTCCGATCTGGTAGGGTTGGCCATGGGGGGCTACCTCTATGTAACGGGGTGGCCCCATACACCGCCGACCCGGCTTTGGGGCTCTCAGGCGTACCACACGGTCTCCAACCGCGCCTACATCGCAATACTTCTGGCTATCTACCACCGTCTCGCCACCGGGTTAGGACAACACGTGGACGGGTCGATGCAGGAAGCGGTGGCCGCCACCACCGAGCACGTCAACACCGCTTACAACTACGACGGCGTCTCCGCTGTCCGCTGCGGCTTCCGTCATGGTGGCCAGTTCATCGCCACCTGGCGCTGCCAAGACGGTTACGTGAGCATCACAACCAACACCCAGCAGGCCTGGAACGACCTGAGAGACTGGATGGCCCGGGACGCCATGGCTGGCGACCTGATGGACGAAAAGTACAACGACCGGTTCATCTTGCGAGGAGACCTATCCCAGCACATCGAAGAACTGATCCAAGCATGGGCTTTGACCCACAGCCGTCAGGAGATCGCCGATTGGGGCCAAGACCGGCATCACCCTTGGGGGCCGGTGGTTACCGAAGGTGAAATTCTGGAGAATCCCCAACTTTGGGACCGGGGATTTTTTGCCGAACGCCAGCACTTGGGCTCAGGAGCGACCCTTGTTTATCCGGGTGCGCCTTACAAATTCTCCGAATCCTCCTGGCAACTAGGAGATACGGCCCCTGACCCGGGCCAGCATAACCAAGACATCTACTGCGGCGAGTTGGGCTTTAGCGCCAGTGAATTGGAAGCGCTGGCTAGCACTGGGGTGATCTGAACCATGCCGATATTGTTAAACCAAGTCCAATGTGAAGCTGTGGCAACGGTTTACCCTAACCCGTCGCTGGCTGGATGCGTTCCCGGCATCACGGAGAATCTCCGTGGCCGCTGAATCACAAAAACATAGCCCCCTGGCACTACATGGAATCCGGGTCTTAGACTTTACCTGGATTCATGCCGGACCATCGGCTACACGCATCTTGGCCGACCAAGGCGCTCAGGTCATCAAGGTCGAGTCTAATCAGGCTCTGGCGGTGGTCGGCGGACCCGGCTCCAGGACAGCCCGGGGCCTGGGTCAATGGCACAACTGGAACGCCGGCAAGCTTTCCATCTCCCTGAATATGAAAAATTCCGAGGGCTTGGCCATCGCAAAACGCCTGGTGACCGTGTCTGATGTGGTTGCCGAGAATTTCAGCGGACGGGTTATGCCCAGTTGGGGAATGGATTATCAGAGCATCCGCCAGATTCGGCCCGACGTTATTAAGCTCAGTATGTCCGGATTCGGGCGCACCGGACCGTGGCAAGACCGGGTTAGCTACGGTCAGACGCTACAAGCACTATCTGGATTCACCAGCCTCACCGGCTTTCCCGACACCGATCCCAGCGGTCCAGCCAGCGCTTATAGCGATGCCGTGGGCGGAATGGCCGGGGCGCAATCGGTGCTATTGGCATTGATCCACCGGTCTCGCACCGGTCAGGGGCAGTGGATCGACCTCTCCCAGTTCGAGGCATTGTCCACGCTACTCGACACGTTGGTCTTGGAAATGAGCGCCGATCCGTCGGCGAAGAACCCGGGGGCTAATCTCCCGGGGGCTAATCTCCCGGGGGCTAATTTTCAAAGAAAATGCGGCAACCGGCTGCCTCATGGCGGTGGAGCTCCCCACGGGGTTTACCGTTGCCTAGAAACTCGGACGGAAACCCCGATTCTCCCCAAGCCGTCGTTTTCTTAACGTCGATTATCGAAGTAACAGTTGGTTATTGAAACGTATTACATATACTATTATACCGTATAAGACTGGAATACGTCTGCTTGGCGTAGCGCGAAACCCGGCCAATGGCTTTCCGGCCAGACCTCTAGTATTACAACGTCAGTTAGTTTGATAGGATGACTGTGTAGCTGGAGAGGGAATAGGCGGGTGAGGTGGGGATGTGGATGCGGCAGCTTTCGAGCAGGTGTACGGGTCATTTCGGGATTTTCACGCTTACTTCGCGCCGCTGTTTGGCCGCCGGGAGACGCGGGAGCACAGCGGTCATTATCTCCAGGCCCTGCTGGTACAGTCTGGGGAGCGGCGCAACGCTGAGAACCTGTCGGAGACGGTTCCGGGGTCAGCCCGAGGGATGCAGCGGTTTCTCACCGATTCTCCCTGGGACGATGAGGTGATTATAGGACGGCTGCAGGAGTACCTGGGAACCCGGCTGGAGCATCCGGAAGGGGTGTGGGTGCTGGACGGCAGCGACTTTCCCAAGCAGGGGAGGAAGTCGGTGGGAGTGGCCCGGCAGTACTGCGGGAGGCTGGGGAAGGTGGCCAACTGCCAGGCGGGGATGTTCCTGGCCTATGTCAGCCCGTTGGGACGGGCATTGGTGGACAAGGGGCTGTATCTGCCCGAGAGTTGGACCTCGGACAAAGACCGGTGTGAGGCGGCGGGTGTGCCGGAGGATAGGCAGGGCTACCGGTCCAAGACGGAGTTGGCCTTGGAGATGGTGGGGCGGGCGCAGGAGCGGGGCCACCTGAAGGCTGGATGGGTCGCGGCGGACGACGCCTTCGGGATGTCGCCGTCCTTCCGGGAGGGCCTGGCGGCCTTGGGGATGTGGTACGTGCTGGACGTTCCGTCCGGCTTTACGGTGTGGCCGCCGGAGCCTGCCTGGACCAGTGCGGAGTATCAGGGATTCGGGCGTCCCCGCAAACCCAGGCTGCGAGACGGTCAGCGCCGGACCATGGAGCAGCGCAGCGACGAGTTGCCGGAGGAGGCCTGGCGTGAGATTACGGTGGCCGAGGGAAGCCAGGGGCCACGCAGCTACCTTTTCAGCGCCCAGAGGGTGCGACCGACCAGCAGGCGCAAGCCCGGCGAAATCCACTGGGCCGTCTACCGCCGGAACCGGGACGGCAGCGAACCCCGCTACTACCTGTCCAATGCTCCGGAGGATACCCCGTTGGAGACCCTGGCATACGTGGGAGGCTCCCGTTGGCGTATAGAAACGGAGTTTGAGACGGAGAAAAGCGACGTAGGCCTGGACGAGTACGAGACCCGCACCTGGGCTGGCTGGCATCACCACGTGGCCCTGTGCCTGCTGGGCGGAGCTTTTCTGCTGAGCCTGCAACAGGCTTGGGGGGGGAAAGATGCCCCGGATCACGAGGCCGCAGGTCTACCGGGTGGTGCGGGAAATGCTGCCCCGGGAACGGTTCGGGCCAACCGAGTTGCTGCGGTGGCTTGAGGATACGCAGGACAGTAACGAACGGGCCAAACGCTCCCATGCCAAGCGCCGCGCCGCCATGCGGGCATCACCCCACATCCCTCCCTGAACTGACGTTGTAATACTAGGTGATGATCGTTGAGTGGCGATTACGGTTTTTACCGGCGAAGATTGGCTCAGGTTCGTTGAAGCCCTAGGCAGCCCCAATTGGGGCGAAGACGAACGGTTTACTTCGATGGCAAACCGAACCCGGTACGCCGACGAGTTGGATACCATGGTTGAGGGCTGGACTTTACAGCGCACGCCGGAAGACGTTATGGATGTGCTGCAAGCCGCCGGTGTATCTGCCGGGGTTGTTCAAACGGGCGCCGATTTGGCCCAAGACAAACATCTGATGGATCGCGGATTTTTCCGACGGGTGCCCGACGCCAACGGCGAAATCCGCACCGTGGAGGGAGCGCCCTACAAGTTATCCAAGACCCCTGGGGCAGTAATCAGGGGGGCACCCGAGTTCGGGGCCGACCAGACTTACATCCTGCGGGACGTCCTGCGGGACGTTTTGGGGATGACCGACGACGAACTGGCCGATTGCGCCATAGCCGGTGTTTTCGAATAGCCGATCGGTCCTAGTTGGAGTGGTCGATTCGCTCAGGCTAGATCCGCTATCAAATGACCGTCTCGGACGGTGACCGGAAATGAGTACATGCGAGATCGCGGCCCATTTACGCACTCACCTTGAGTGTGCTCGAAGCGCCAACCGTGGTCGCGGCACATGAACGCATTCCCTTCATTCGAGACCACCGAGCCTTGATGCGGGCATATCGTAGACAGCAGCAGGTAACCTTTCTTGCCGGTTACGAGGTAGTAATATTCCTCGTCCACCGAGATTAGCTTCGGAAATTTGGTGAACGAAGATTCAGGACCCAAGTCGTACTCAGTTTCTTGTCGTGTCGACATGATAAAGGTCTCAACTCCCGTTATGGCAGATTGTAATGCAAATTATCTTGCGGAGATTGGCCGATCGGCTACGGGCAGTATAAACCAAGCACGTCCACCCCTCAATAACGGCGTCAATCTCTCGCATGTGACGGATAACAGTCATTATTTCAGTTATCATTCACTTGGTTGTTAATTCACCAAGGTGTTAGTACCTATGTGTGTTGATTTATAGCCGACGTACACCCGAGAAAATTGCGAAACTCTTTTCAGTGATTTTGGGCTAAGGAAT
Organism: Dehalococcoidia bacterium; assembly: GCA_963665155.2. Lineage (GTDB taxonomy): Bacteria > Chloroflexota > Dehalococcoidia > Lucifugimonadales > UBA3495 > UBA1141. Next base: position 435,834 of record CAXXFI010000002.1, read on the forward strand.
CAGCCGGAATGGTTACGGAAACCGTAGGCTGAAAATGCGTAAAAAGGCTCCGGTGAACCTCGCACCGGAGCCTTCCTTCTTCAGTGTATAATGGTCTTATCACTTTTGTTGGAGGCTCTTTATGCCCAGTAACAACGCGATAACCATGCCAACCAGATGAACCCGAACAACGATGCCTACTGGGAGTCCAGGGGGTATGATGAACGGCCGGATAATTGGGAAGATGAGGATGACGATGGTGACGGGGGCAACGATGATAACCGCGCCAACCAGCTTAATCCCAACAGCGATGCCTATAGTCGTCACGGGGGTCGTAACTCCCCAGTTGTGTGGAAGTGCTCCCGTGTGGGTGAACCGGCGGGACCGGATGTTCGCTCTCGCAAAACCTCCTCCGCTAGTGCCGCCCCCGCGGAGCTTTCGCCGAGTTGCGTCAACAGCACTACGAAGGATTTTTACGATGAATGGAGTAACTGAGACCTTAACCGCAGAAATATTCCGTGCGACTCTCCGTAGCCGATTGGCCTCCCAGCATCACAAAGAGACAGACACGGTATTTATCGACGAATTAGGAGTCTGCCAAGGGAGTGCCAAGATAGACATCGCGGTAGTAAACGGTCAGCTTCATGGGTACGAAATCAAATCGGATCGGGACAGTCTTCGGCGGCTAAGCAGCCAGGCTGTTCTGTACAGCAAAGTGTTTGACCGAGTAACCCTTGTCTGTGGCGAACGACACGTCTCTCACGCTCTGGATAGCATCCCCGCTTGGTGGGGAGTGTTACGGCTTGCCGTTACTGCGAAAGGTCCACTCGTTAAGTTTGTCAGACGTGGACGCAAAAATCCTAACAGGGAAATCCGATCTCTTGCAGAGTTTCTTTGGCGAGAGGAAGCGCTGGCGCTTTTGGAACAGAGACAACCACTTCATGGCCTTCGAAGCAAGCGACGAGCGGATTTATGGGGGAGGATTTGCGAACTATTTACCCTCGAAGAAGTAGCAAGCGCAGTGCGGGCTCACCTTAAGGCCACGGCAGAGAGCCGAGGCCGTCCTGCACGACTGTCGTGATATGGTGAATAGTGCCTATTTGCCTCCACACTTCTGCCGAACCAAGTTTGTCAGCGCCGTCGGCCGCATCTTTCGCCATTTTGCATCCGGCGCAATGCGCCGCCCCATCAAAGTAACCTCGTAAATGCCCATAAACAAGTTGCATCGCCAAGTATGGGAACTGGACGCTTGGAGGGATTACTTTTGTACTTTCTCCCTTCACGAGAAGCCAGTCCTCGCTTAGGGCATAACGAATGGCAGCAGACACTTGCATGTATCTGGGATCGAAGTTCTCTACTCCAATAGGGTGCTGAATAGCACAGTCACTGAATGTTGGCAACCGCTCCAATGTGGCCCGCCGAGCAAACAGCTCATCGCGCCAGGCTAGCCATTCGGACCGTCTGATAAGAACATCCGTATTTCGATCCAATACTGCCATGCTCATTGGGAAGGCAGATCCGGACACTGTTAGAGTCCGCCACTGACTTTTCGACTGGATATCCGTTAAGAATGCCTGTGTAAGCGCTGCTATACCTGCAGGAATTAAGTTGTCCACTGGACCAAGATCTAAAATAAGATCTACATTACCCGGTGATAGGTTATTTGAGGACATGAAGCGATTCAATCCCGCAGACAGACCCCCAGCTTCAAATTCTTCCCGAGTCAGCCGTATGCCAATTCCATAGTTAGCGCTATGGGCGATTGCTGGGGCCACGTCAACAGTTCGGGACACGCCAGTAATGGGCGTAAACGGGACGCTTTCTCGTAATCCTCGTGCGAACACTTCGGTTGCTGCGGCTTGACCGTCGGCCTCTATCTCTCGAACGTCCAGTAAGCAGCGAGCATACCCTTGGAGGCTGGACGCAAGATTTTTAAAGCTTGTTGTAAGATGACTATCAACCGTCCGTTCGCCTGTTCGTTCAACTATCTCCAGTAAAGGCACTATGCGTTGTTTCAGGCTCGGGGATATTCTTGAAAGAGCAGCCTTTTCTCCACGCTTTACCTTCAGTACCGGTACGTAATGACAAGGACCAAATGTCATATCCCTCCATGTGAAGGCGGTCGCCACAAACCCAACGGACTGACTTCGGACGCAAGACTGCGATAGAACGACATGAGCCCAACTAATGGGGAAGAATTTGAATCTGAGAAGCTAAGCCTGACTGCGGTGTCTAAATTCATCAGAGGGCAGATTCGTGAACGTACAACGTCCAATCCAATTTGCTCACAGAGTTCAATCAGAATTGCCTCAAGCACGACAATGCGACCGTCGAGAGCTTTAGCATAACCGGAGATATCCTTTATTCCACGAATTCCTCGCTTGTCGCTCGTGAGCAACAATATCTCATGCTCTGCCGAGGCCGCCAGAAGTTGAGCTTCGCCTGGATCTATTGAAGTTACAGCGGCAAGTGGAGAGAGCCAGTGTTCGCTAGGTTGTATGGCGACAGGTATTCTATCGGCTTTGGGCAACAGCGCATCGGAGGCGTCAGCCCCCAATTTTTCACGAAGCCGACCCCTCCTGAGCATATACGGGAGCGCAGCTAGTCGGCCGCACGCTTCAATTGGGACACCCAACGAAGTTGCGGCGTCGACGAATAACCCGGCAACTTCAAGTTTACAATACGCGTCTGTATCAACCAGCAAGTGCTGTGGGGCTTGGCTGACCATAGACGCACCGCAAGAGGTCTAAATCGATGTCCCCCGCACAGTCCAAGTCTACGTACTCGTCGAATATTTCCCGAACTTGGTTGCGCGCTCCCGTTGAACGGTATAGGGCCTTAACAGCCATTGTGGCGGCTGGGTAGTTCCGCGTTTTAGAAGCCCAAGCATATATTATTGAACTCGCATCAACACCAGTTTGGCTTTCTAGGTCGATAGCCTGCTGAGCTATCACTTTAGCGTCTGCCCCTGTCTCTTCCGAGATGGTAACGGTCGCATCGCCTACCAGCAGGTGCCTAGCGAAGCGATCAGCCGCGTATTCCATAGCCGATTCATCCTGTACAGCCTCATTCTCGTCCAAGACCGGCGTACCTGGCGAACAATCGCCAGCCACGATGTGTCCTGTTTCATGAGCTACGAGAAAGGCGACTCTTCCAGGCTCATCGTAACGGTGGCCGAGAACAATGACAGGGTGAGCATCAACGATATATGCCAATCCTTGAAAACTGGGTGTGGGTAACACGTCTAAGGGAATTACTGGGATGCCCTTGTTCCACAAATCGCGGAGGATAGCTCCTAGCTGGACCGTACCGTTGGCCCCTGACTGGAGGATACGGCGCCACTCAAGTGGGTCCGCAATTGGAGCCTCAATAACTCCAGGTAGCCTCAGGTTTCGTATCACTGCTTGGCTGAGTCGTATCGCCGAGTGAATTGCTGGCCCTAATCGGTCGCGGTCTATGTCGCGCACTCTCCTCATCTGGGGGGTACCATATGAAGGTAGTACGAGTGCAGATTCGGGATTCCTTACGTTGGATATGGGAACGTCTAAGAAACGGGCGACGCGCACCTCAATTTCTGGTAAGACATCAGGATCCCGGGCATAGGATTCTTCCCACCAATCCGGCAACAACGCAGCGGTTACGAACTCTTTTTTGAACCCCACCCGGGACAAACGTTTTATCAATGTGTTGAAAGAGTGCTTGGCCATGTGGGCTCCTCCTAGCACAAAAAACTTAAGGGGGATCAGGATAGAGGCACTTGCTACGGCTCCTCAATCCCACGTCGAGCCAACAAGGGGGCATGGCTGCTTCATGCAAATACCAGGACTCAACGTTTTGAGGGTGACAAAGGAACCGTAGCAGGGCTATCCTACCGCCAAGCGGTTATGCGGTCAAATATATAATCCCCTTCCTTTTTACGCCACTTTGACGGACATCCGGCGCATCCGGTCGACGTCACCCGCCCGCAACCGCGCCACCGCGGTCGCTTGAAAGGTCAGTACCGACAGCGTAGCGTGGAGCGTGATCTTCCGGATCCCCCGGACGCAGTGGCCCTCCAGCCCCCGCGAGTGCTTTAGGCTGCGGAATATCCGCTCAATGCTCATACGCTGGCTATAGAGGCGCTTCCATGCTGCTGTGAACCTGGGGAGCGGCCCGAGAACCCGCAGGTTGTTCTTCGGGTCCTCCCAGACCTCGGTATCGCAGTGGGTGGTCGCCTTGGTCCCCTGGGTCTTGAGCAGACAACCCTCGGCCGGGCACCGGAATAGGTGAGCGCCAGTCTCCGGGTCCGTGCGGACGTACTCCATCGCCTCCCCGCTCATGCAGGCAGGTCTGCCTGATTCCGTGTAGATGCCGTCGTAGAGCCCATCCTTGGCAGTAGGCTTCCGTATGTGAATGACGGGAATAATGCCCAAGCCGAACAGGGACTTGTGGTTGGTGAGGCTATCGTAGCCCCGGTCGGCGAGCAATGCGCCTGGCTCCATCCAGGGGTGGGCGCCCAGGACTTTGCGGATGTCTATGGGCAGATGGGTGGAATCGTTCTCATTGGCCGGGGTGATGGTGAAGGCCAGCGGGACGCCGTGGGTGGCGTCGGAAACTAGGTGCATCTTGTACCCGAAACCCCATTCCTTATCCCCGTCCTTGGTCCTGGAACTGTGCTTGACGCCCCATCGGGCATCGGGATCCCTGACCACTTTGCGATTGGGGTTGGCGTAGGTGAGAAACAGGGTGGAGTCCACGGCCAGGACCATGCCGAGGGGCGGGAGAGGCTGGTCCTGCCGGCCTTCCCGCTGCTTCACAGCGGGAACCAGCCATCGCAGCTCCTCGGTGGCATCGACAAAGCACTGTTCTACCAGCGGTTGGTGGTCGGCCAGGCGGGTGACGAAGCGGCTGAGGGCGCTTTCGCTAGGCACATCGTCGCTCAAACCACAGACTTCCCGGAGCTTCCGGCTGCCGCGCAGCCTCTCCAGCAGTTGGTTGTTGTAGCGAATCTTCAGCAGGAACTTGACCAGGTAGGCCCGCCACATGGCCCGGATCGGGTAGCCGGGGCGTCCGGTGCGGCGGTACTCCTGCAGGGAGTTAAGAAGAGGCTCGTCGTTGAGGTCGTCGAGGATAGCGGCCAGGAACCCATAGCCGCTTTTGGGGGATTGATTAGTCCATGCGGACTGTGTAAAATCCGGTGAAGCCACTTCAGGGCGGTATCCTGTCCGTGGTTAGAAACCGCTAGAGGTCTTAACTCTGGCGGTTTCGCTATTTATGTAATACTCTATTTTACCCCTGGGCCAGTTACATTTCCCACCACCAAATGTCAGTAGAGCCTAGGATCCGCTTTGATGGTTGCTCCAGGATGCCCGACTGAGTAGAATGACGTATGGTAAAAGAGACTCGGATCGTTCTCGATCCTTCTGAATTTCAGCGTTTCAGGATCATTTGCCGCTGCGGAGGAGAAGTAATCTGTCCCTTAAGGGACGGAGGCGGCAATCTGTTTATTCCACCAAACCACTGTCCTCATTGCCAGAACGACTGGCAAAGCGGAGGAATCGCCCGACAAGTATACGTGCAAATCGGGAATATGATGAACGCTGTCCGATATCTGTCCGAGTTACCCGCCGATACGCCTCTATCTGTTCGCTTCGAGATCGACGCAGAGCCAGAGAAGAAATAACCCCCACCAATGCTGCCACGGTCTTCTTCCGATTCCTCGTAAACGGATTCCACCGGGATTGTGGCGGGATTCGTTTCATGGGTGTCAAGACCGTGAGTTTCGCAATTTTCTCTACACCCACAAACACTTGACACTCCCAAATATGAGACATTATAATTACGTCTAGTCCATGTATCCCCTCGGGCTTTTGATTCACACTTCCTGTTCGCATTTACATTTCGTTGCGATAGCCACGTATGGTGGCTGGAGCGAAATGCCTCCCCGACCAACATCTCTAGCGTAGGCGCATGCCCACAAAGTTTATTTTTGTCACCGGGGGAGTAGTCAGTTCGATCGGCAAAGGGATCAGCGTCGCCTCTATCGGACGCATCCTCAAAAGCCGAGGACTTTCTGTCACTGTTCTCAAATTGGATCCCTACCTCAATGTTGACCCTGGAACAATGTCCCCCTACCAACACGGCGAGGTCTTCGTAACCACCGACGGTGGCGAGACGGATTTGGATTTGGGTCACTACGAAAGATTCATCGACATCGAACTTACTCGTTCTTCCAATCTGACGGCTGGCCAAGTCTATCTCAACCTTATTGCCAAAGAGCGCAGGGGTGACTTTCTGGGCGGCACGATACAGACGATTCCTCACGTAACAAACGAGATTAAAAACCAAATAATCTTATTATCCGAAGAGTCGCAGGCGGATGTAGTAGTCGTGGAGGTCGGCGGCACGGTGGGCGACATTGAGGGCCTACCATTTCTTGAAGCTATACGACAAATTCGAAATGACGTGGGCCGGGACAACGTCTTCTACGTGCACTTGACACTGTTGCCGTATATAGCGGCAGCCAAGGAATTGAAAACCAAACCAACGCAACATAGTGTTAAAGAGCTTAGGGCCATCGGCATCCAACCCGACGCCATTTTATGCCGAAGCGACCTGCCGGTGCCCGAATCGATCCGTGAAAAAATTTCCTCGTTTTGCGATGTGCCCAAGAATGCAGTGATCCCTCTCGAAACGGTGGGCAACGTTTACGAGATACCCTTGATCCTTGAGGACTCGGGTTTGGGCGAGATTATGCTGAGCGCTCTGGACATCCACGGGCATCCTAGGGGCATGGCCGATTGGGTGGCTATGGTGGACCGCATGAAGGGGCTGACGGACAAAGTGTCCATCGCCTTGGTCGGCAAATACGTGGAATATCCGGACTCGTATCTGTCCGTTAAGGAGGCCTTGCGACACGCAGGGTTGGCCCACGACCGGGACATAGAACTTCAGTGGGTTCACTCCGAGGACATTGAGCGGGAAGGGCCGGACGCTTTGTTATCCACGGCTTGCGGCATCGTGGTCCCAGGGGGCTTTGGTCCCCGGGGTATTGAAGGGATGGTGGAAACGGTACGCTATGCCCGTGAGCACAATGTGCCTTATTTGGGGTTGTGCCTGGGCCTCCAGGTAATGATTATGGACTGGGCTCGAAACGTCATGGGCCTGAAAGACGCCAATTCATCGGAGTTTGACCCGGATGCCGAACACCAAGTGATTCACATCATGGAAGATCAGCGCTCTGTCACCACGAAAGGCGGCACCATGCGATTGGGTTCTTACCCGTGCGTACCCCAGGAAAATACGCACACAATGGCTGCTTACCAAAGCCCCACTGTCCACGAGCGGCACCGCCATCGTTTTGAGATAAACAACGCATACAGAGAATCATTGATTAACTCGGGCCTGGTGATAGGGGGCGTTTCTCCCGACGGCAACTTGGTGGAAACAGGGGAAGTAAGGGACCATCCATTTATGGTTGGAGTACAGTTCCATCCTGAATTCCTATCAAGGCCGGACCGCCCTCACCCGCTGTTCAGTAAATTTATCTGCACCGCCAAAGACACCATTCGGGAAGGTGTCCAGAGGCCATTGCCCTTAGAACGGGTATAAGTTGACGCGCTTTGGTTAATTCTTATATATAACCTGTCCAAATCCTTCGATTCCTTTGTCTATATCGCAACGGTTTTGCTAGCAGGTAGACCCCCTATCTTCCATCTCTAGGTTGTGAATGATCAACCTTTAGGCAACCCAAGGTCAGCCCAAGGTCAGCCCAATGAATCTTTATCGCCGTCAAGTTGTAAATCAAAAGCCCCTATGGCCTTTCCGCTCCGGGGCGATAGCTGGCGGTTGCTCGAATCCGGGTCCGGGACGGTAATGCAGTGAAGGTAACGCAGTGAAGGTGACGAAGTGAAGCTCTTTTTAGATACAGCGAACATACAAGAAATACGCGACGGTGCTCGGATGGGCGTTATCAGCGGCGTTACCACCAATCCGTCGTTGGCGGCTTCTCAAGGCATCGGAGACGCCGAGGGATATAAGACGGCAGTGCGTGAGATTGCGCACATAGTGGATGGCCCCATATCGGTAGAAGTAACCAGTCAAGACGCCGCTGGCATGATCGCCGAAGGGAGGGACATTACCAATTGGATACCCAACCCTTGGGTGAAAATTCCCAGCACATTGGAAGGATTTGAGGCCATTTCCACACTGGCTTCCGAAGGCATCAAAGTGAACCAAACCCTGTGCTTTTCCGCCAACCAGGCATTATTGGGCGCACAAGCAGGCTCAACCGCGGTCAGCCCCTTCGTTGGTCGTTTGGACGATATTGGGCAAGAAGGCATGGACTTGGTGTCCGAGATCGTGGAGATCTACAAGAAGCACGACATAAAGACTCAGGTGCTGGCGGCATCGATCCGTCACAGCCTTCACTGCCTATTGGCCGCCAAAGCTGGGGCCCATATCGCCACCGTGCCTTACAAAGTCTTGTTGCAAATGGTCCAGCATCCATTAACCGATTCCGGGATGGCCAGGTTTATGGACGACTGGAAAAAAGCAGGCAAACAGTAACCCGGGACATTTGTCACCGGAGAATTCTCCCCGGAACATTTTCAAAAGAAATCAAGCCTCAGGCCGATGGCCAGGCATGTATAGGACCGAAATCTAGAGGTGAGCATGGCGACTACGCAGGAATACATGGACGTTGCTGAGATGGGGGCCAAAACCAAGGAAGAGCTCCTTGCTTTGGCGCATGAGGCTGGCCTGACCGATGGGCCCACGCTGACTAACTTGCGCCGTGAAGAGATTCTCAGCAAGATCTTCCAAGTGGCATCAGCCCAGCAGGCGCTTGTCGCATCTGGTGTTCTGGAGACCATGGACGAGGGCTACGGGTTCCTGCGGCAGATTTCTCTTCAGGTTAGCACCGGAGATGTTTACATCTCCCAATCTCAGATTCGCCGCTTTGGCCTCCGCACCGGCGACACCGTTTCCGGACAGGTGCGGCCACCCAAGGAAGGCGAACGGTACTTCGGACTGGTACGCGTCGAAAAGATCAACCAGCTGGACCCCGAGCAGAACAATAGCAGGTACCGCACCCAATTCGAGCACATGGTGCCCATTTTCCCCGAAGAGCACATTACGCTTGAAACCGAAGGCAAAGAACTGGCCACACGAATGGTCGACCTGTTCGCGCCCATCGGAATGGGTCAACGCGGACTGATCGTCTCCCCTCCCAAAGCTGGCAAGACCACAATGCTTAAGCAAATAGCTCATGGCGTGACGGAAAACTGCAAGAAAGCGCTGCTTATGGTAGCTCTGATTGGTGAGCGTCCGGAAGAAGTGACCGACATGCGGAGATCGGTGGACGGGGAAGTATTCGCTTCCACCTTCGACGAATCGGTGGAAGAACAATGCCGCATTGCCGAACTGTGTCTAGAGCGGGCCAAGAGACTGGTGGAAACCGGCAGCGACGTTGTCATCTTGCTGGATAGCATTACCCGACTGACCCGCGCCTACAACTTGGCCGTCCCCAGCAGCGGCCGGACACTGTCCGGCGGTATTGACCCGGTGGCGCTTTACCCGCCCAAGAAGTTCTTCGGCGCCGCCCGCAACATCGAGAACGGTGGCAGTCTGACGGTCATCGCCACATGCTTGGTTGACACCGGTAGCCGCATGGACGAAGTAATTTATGAGGAATTCAAGGGCACCGGCAACATGGAGTTGCACTTGGACCGAAAGCTGGCCGAGAGGCGCTACTTCCCGGCCATTGATATCGTACGCAGCGGCACCCGCCGTGAAGAGTTGCTCTTTAGCGAAGAGAAACTCAAGCAAATTTGGCTACTCAGGCGCATGATCAGCCTGATCTCCAACGACGGGTCGGCCAATGCCACGGAGCGTGTGCTCGAGCGTATGGCCAAGACAGCCAACAACGAAGAGTTCCTGGCCAACCTGAACAAAGAAAACTAAAACCACTTGGGCTCTACAGCGCTACCACCTTCCCGCCCGCATGTGAAGACTGTTCCATGGCTGCCAGCAACTGGTGGCGCTCAACCGCCAAGTCGAAATCGGGCGTCGCCTTTTCTCCATCCTTGATCGCTTTGCCCAGACTCCGATAAATCTGTGCCACATTAAACGGCGCACCCATGGGAACCTCTCCCGGTATGTGAGTCAGCGCGCTGGGAATGGGCAACTCCGCCATTTGAGTGTCACTACCATGGGCGCCCCGTATGACGATATTCCCGTATTGGATCATCCCCTGGGACGAAACCGTCAGGGTGCCGTCTCGACCATAAACTTCCATCCTCCAACCGCTGCCGTGGCTTGGGATGGTCGCTATGTGCGCCGACGCGACTGCGCCACCGACCAGAGTCCCGTTGATCAAAACGTTGTCCGCTGCGGTCACCGCCACCGTTTTGCCGGGTTCCGCAGTCTCCCATTCCGGCACCTGCGTAGCCACTTTGGCCGAAATCTCTTGGAACTCCCCAACGCAGAAGCAAAAAGCGTCAATGGCGTGTCCTGTTCCGATGGTGAGGGTGTTGCCTCCCTTCTCCCGGTCGGCCATCCAAGGCATGCTCCTGCCCCGTTGGAGCAGACCTGGCAGAAACATGGTCATGTTGGCCGCCAGTACCTCGCCCACGTATCCCCCGCTTATCAACTCCTTCAGGTAAAGGATGGCTGGTGCGCCCCGAGCCTGTAGACCAACCATGTTGGTTACGCCTTTTGAGTTGGCCAAAGAAGCCATTTCCTGAGCTTCACCCAGGTTGGCTCCCAGCGGCCACTCGCAAAAAACGTGCTTTCCCGCGGCGAGAGCGGCCATGACCATGTCGCTGTGAAGCGGCACCCGGACCGATATTGCAACGACGTCTATGTCGGGGTGAGCCACCATCTCGTGATAATCGTGGAATGCCGCCTTGGCGCCGTAGGCCTTGGCCGACTCGGCCGCCGTCTCGGCGTTGGAAGTGCAGACGGCACTCAACTCGTATTCGGGCAGCGCCAGCAACGCCGGCAAATGAGCCCTCCTGCTCCAGCCATAGGTGGCGTTGGCCCCGATTATTCCAAGCCGTATTTTTTCGTCTGCCATGTTTATCACCTCAATCGGATTTATTTCTTTTACTGATTAGTGGCATGTGATTAGCGGCTGTGATTAGCAGCATGAGACTGTAACCCCAGAAACTCTCTCACGTGCTGGACGCACCATTCGGGATAAATGACGTTGATGCCGTGGCCCAATCCCGGATATACGTCCAACTGGGAATTGGGCAACTCCCCTGCCATGAACTGTTGTTGCTCCAGGGTCGACGTGGGTGACTCTTCTCCCACCAGCAGCAGCGTTGGGGTCTTAACCTCTTTCAAGTGGGGACTGAAATCCAGCGTGTCCAGATAATTTTGTAGCTTCCGGCCGACTTCGGGCGGAGTCCGGTCCATCTCTGAAATGTACCAGTCCACCAGACCTTGGGGAGCTACTCTGGTGTCTAGGCGCATACCAATGGTTGAAGTCGACCACGCACCTATTCCCTGACGCATGGTAGCGTCCCAGTCGCCGCCGGCATCGAACTTGTTCTGCAACTCTCGCTTGGGCAAGCGGCAGGGGGTGTTGCACAAGACCAAGGCTTTGACCCGCTCGGGATGACTGTGAGCGAATTTCAACCCGATTATTCCCCCAAATGACTCACCAACATACACGACTTGTTCCACACCAGCGTGGTCCATCACCCGGATAAGGTCTTCCACAAACACGTCCAGCGTCGGCTCATAATCGCCTTCAGCCATGGCCGAGCGTCCCATGCCCCGCATGTCTGGCCTAAGGACACGAAACTCCCTGGAGAGCAACGGCACCCATTTGTACCAGAACTGCCCGTTACGCGAAAAGCCGTGTTGTAGCAATATGGTCCCTGCCTGTCGCCAAGGGTCGCTAAAGTCGTCTTCGTAGTAGTGCAATTCCAGATTTGGACCCGCCTGAACTTGAGGCATATTGCTGGGCCTCCTAAACGATTTCCAAAGTGAGACCTAAGTTTTAAATTAGTCCCTGGTGCTGAATTAGCCACTGGATTACGCCATTTAGTCAGAAATCTCTCTCGGATAAATGCTGGACAAAGATAAACGAATCAGAACTCGCCCGTATCGTGCCATCGCCGAGGGAATATGTCAAAAGGATAGTTTGCAGCGGAATCTCCACACGCACAACGCTTTAAAAATCGACTGAGTAAGGCCAAACGGCCCAGGGTAGAGGTTCCGCATGGCCCTGACTGACCCCACGATCGGTCGAGTAAGGTTACTATCGTTACCCAATCCGGTGACGGCGCTCAACGGCAACCCTTGGGATTGAGCGCAACATGTTCCAGTCCAAGCTATTCAGACAAGGAGGAATGCCATGTTGTTCCACATCACGCAGAGCCACGGCCCGGACCATTGTCCCATAGACGCCGGAGGGTCCAAGGCACACACGGAGCCTGCTCCATGTGCGGCAGGGCCCTCAGCACCGAAGGGGTCTCCACGATGGGGGCGCAACGCAAGTACAACTACGCACGTCAGCCCATGAGCGAAGCTGAGTTTGCGGCCCTGGTAATCGCCGACCAACCCGCCGCTCCCCAGTATTTCGTGTACGACGCCATCATGAACCGTAAGGAACGCCAGACGCTGGACGAGTCTCTTCAGCGGTCTCTCAATCCTCTGGCTGCGGCGGAAGTAATCCAGCAGCAGAAGGAAGGCGCTCAGGTGCTGGACGTCAGGGAGCCCGCAGACTACGAGGGCGCCCACATGGCCAACAGCTTTAACATCGGCTTAAGCGGCAGGTTCGCGACTTACGCAGGGATCCTGTTGGACAGCAACGCTCCCATCGTAATTGTCGCCGAGCCTGGCCGGGAAGAAGAGGCTGCGATGCGGCTGGGTCGCATCGGCTACGACAATGTTACGGGATACCTGGATGGCGGCATGGCGGCATTGGCATCGCAACAGGACGTCACCAGACGAACCGAACGAATCACGCCTGCTACGGTGGGCGAGCACTTGGCGCTACCGAATCCCCCGATTATTATCGACGTTCGGGCGGAGAACGAGTATAGGGAAATGAGGATCGAGGGAAGCCTGAATATTCCATTGAACCATTTGCAAGAGCGTATCGGAGAAGTCCCATCCGACCGGGCAGTAGTCGTTCACTGCCAGTCGGGATACGGGGCGGCGATTGCCATGGGGATCCTAGAGCAGCACGGCAGGACCAATGCCACCAACATGGTAGGCGGCCTCGCCGCCTGGCAGGCGTCCCAGCCGGCCACCGTGTCTTAAGGCTTTCTCTACCAGGGCTGATTTGCGATTATCTGCATAAGCCTTTTTCCCGCATGTAACCCGCTCATGGTTCGACTTACCAACCGTCAACGGGTTGCGTGCGATTCCAATGGGGTCGGGTTCTTGGCGATGGGAAGTGGGGCCGGTTGTGGCCTGAACAGGGACGGCTCCAAGGAGGAGTCAAAGGTTTTTGAGCCTAGCGGGGAATCGGGTCTCCCAAGACGTGCATGAGGCGGTTGGCCCAGCCAAAAAGCGAAGTTGATAAGACCAAGTCCAGAATCTCGTCCATGCCCAGACCATTTTCGATCAGCAGGTTCACGTCGGCGTTTTCAGCTTCGGATGGGCTTTTTGAAAGTTTCGTGGCGAAACTTAGGATAGCCTTTGGGCGTGGATCAAAGTCGGCATCTTCACCCGATTCGAAAATGGCCTCCATGACGGTTTCGCCATCGGTCAGTTCGTTGTACCTGCTGGCGTGGACTGCTGCGCAGTAGATGCACCGATTGACCACGGAGGCCGCCACAGCGCCAAGCTCGGTCTCAGGGCGGGACAGTCCGCCCCGGCTATACATGATGCCGTTAAAGAGGGGCGTCCTTTCCTTCAGGGTCTTCGGGTCGTAGGCCAGCACCAACACGTACTCCGAAACGCCGGTATCGGACGGCGTGACCTTCATGGCATCCAGTTCCTCTTCGGTGGCATCGTCCAGATTCACCGGAGTGACCCGGGGGCTCCAAAAAGGGACGGTCGTTGTAAATTCCGTTATGGGCTCGCTCGTGGACTCGTTCATAAGGCCGCCACCATCAGCCGTAGACCGGCGACTACCCTCACCTGGTAGTTAACAAAGGCGATAAGCTCGGAGAGCCGGACGATGTCGCCTTCAGCGATTCCGGTCGACAATAGTGCGTCAATGTCGCCTGCGACTGCGTCTTTGGGACTGCGAGTCACCAGGTCGGTGTGCCGGATGATTACCCGGAGACGGCCATCATCAGCGCCGTCGAAGCTGGGGTCGGCGGTCAGGATGTCCTCCGCGTCAACCATTCCTTCGTAGTGGGCCGCCAGACTGGGTTCATCATTTATCCGCGCCATGCGGCAGGCCAGAGCAGCCCGTTGGGAGTGGGTGAACCCACCTGTCGGCTCTGGTTTGAGGGCGGCGTCGTGGGACTTCTCGGTAAGCTCAATGATGTTGCTGCGTCCTCGGATCACCCCGGCCAAGGGATGGTCCGCAGTGATACCCGCAGCACGCACGAGCACCGTGTCAAAAATATCTTCCACAGCGTCAGAATAGCACAAAGGGGGCATGGGGTCGAAAGCCGAGGCGGGGAGCCGGTGGGCTGCACGGCGCCCGTTGGATATATAAAAGGATGACGCGAGATACCGCAGCACGATTCATTATCGACCTGGGTGAACCAATCAGCCCCTTCTTCGAGAGTATTTCACGCATTCCACCGATAACTGGCGCGCCAGCCTCATGGACCTGATGCGTCCTAATTTCCTGTTATTTTGGACTTAAGGCGTAAATTCTGCTCGGGAGATTTCGACGTCAACGTAACTATTCAGGTCAACTCCCGTGAAATCGGGATGAGTGCGGTGAGTGGGAAACAGCTCTAAGGCTTTCTCCAGTCCTTGTACCGATACGACAGGTGATTCCGGTATAGCGGGTGCGTAAATTTTCACGATGGTTTCTACCAAAGTTCGGTCTAGGCCGGGCACTCCCTACGCAAGCAGGGCCTCCACGACCGCATTCTCGTCGGTGTGCATGAGTTGCAGAGCACGGTGCACTGCCCGGGTAATCGCTGTCAATTTATCCCGATGCTCCTCCGCATACGACCGGGTAGTGATTAATGAATGGCTTTGCCGGTTGGTTAGTTCGGGCACCTCTCCCATAGACTGGTTCACCAATATGAATGCTTCTTGGTTCACCAGCGCTTCCTCCAAATAAGGCGTGTGCGCGTAGAGCGCATCAACCGTACCGTCTCCGAATGCCTGGTTCTGCTCGGCGCCATGAATTATGACCATCTCTATGTCGCTGTCGCCGTCCATGCCAACCGAGTCGAACAGCACCCTCAGCCTGACAGGCGGCCCAGGAGCTATGCCGACTTTCATACCCTGTATTACCTCAAGCCGTTCTCGTATGGGCAAATCCGTTGATAGATTATTCTCCGTAGCGAAACTCTTACGTACTATCAAATTGATCTGGTCTGATTCTATGAGATTGGCGAACAACAGGATCGGCTCACCATCTCCAATTAGAGTCAAATACATGCGAGGCGGTAAAATCGCAACATCCGCTTGGCCTTGCAAAATGAACTCACCGGCTTGATCCGGAATCGGAGGGAAGACTGTCCGGACATCCAGACCTTCATCCTCAAAGAATCCCGGCGCCCACGGCGGTCCAGAAACTCATGAACTGGAGGTTATCGTTGGTGGTTATTGCCACACGAACAGTTGATTCGTCCCCATCTGAAGCCTGTGAAGGTGTCATAGTTGTTTCGGCTGATGCAGATTCGTCATCCGGGTTTTCAGATGAAGCGACGACAGCTTCGGAAAGCGGTTGACCTTCTTTGCGGACCAACAATTTGACCACCGGGACGAGATGGGGCCCCTGGCCGGGGCGAAAAACCACAGATTTTTCTGCGTCCATGTCCATGGTAACAATGGTTGTGACCCCGGCAGTGACTTCGAAGCCGCCTACCAAGCGAATTTTGCCACTGGGCACCCGGGCTTGCCTCAAGTTGCCACGAACGGTGATAACCGCATCGACAACGTCGAAACGGATCTGCTGATACCTCCCTGGTTCCAGCGGGGTACTCCCCAATACATCTTCGATCCCCATCAACTGCATCAAGTCAAATTGATGGGGACCCTCCACAACAGTTTGCCAACCAGAGTTCCCTTGGCCACCGGAGCTATGAACCTCAATGTTTTCGACGGTAACCAGAATGCTGCTCACGGCGTCCGTTGGCTGGTCCGTGACCCGTATTTCTAGAGTTCCGGTGTTGTCCTGGCCGGAGATTGACGGTGGCCCTTTGGTTTCTTCCGTTATCAGCTCGGGCGTGGCAGCCGCGGGAGTCAGAGCACTAGTGGTCGAGGTTAGGGTCGCCGCAACCGTCGGATTTGTAAGCAGAGGCGTGGTGGCGCCTCCGCCGCCACAACCAATAATCAGGACAATCGCTACGGCACTAAATGCCAACATCCAGTGATTTTTCATCTAGTTCTTCCCATTCGAAATTTGACCCACCGGACCTGATAGAGACGCTAGCGGGGGACGGCGAGAGGTGTAACGCTCGAAGCTCCAGCCCTCGCAAGGTAGAGTGCCTGTGGAATTCGAATCCACCGGTTACTGGAACTCGACCGACTAATTATCGAAAAATCGAGTCTACGAAATATCGTTGGCAACCAACCGTGACCTCAAAGGCCCTGAGGCGAGCAAAATGCGTCGCCCTCCATGCATGGAGGCACCCAAAGATAAGGGTCCCAACCGAACCTATCAGCCGTTGCGCTGGTGTTCGAACAAACCCACTACAGAGCAGCATTCGGCGCAACCCTGGTGTGCCAAGGGGTTGCTTGTTCAAATACGTAGGCCGCCCGAAAAAGGTTTTCTTCGGCAAAGGGCCTAGCCCCGAGTTGCAGTCCTATTGGTAGATTATCCGTTGTAAACCCTCCGGGTATGGAGATGGCGGGCAATGCCGTCAGAGCGTAACACCCAGTGTAGGAACGGCGGAAGAAAAACCGGGAACGCACGTCTTCGGCGTTCTGAAACACCGCAGTCAAGTCCGTATGTTTGGGAGCCGGGTAGGGCGAAGTTGGAGAAACCAGAATGTCCACTTGGTTCAAGGCTTCCATAAATTGTTGCCGTAGCAGCACCCTGGCTTTGGCCGCTCGGTTGTAGACTTTGGCTGGAACTAAGGCCGCAGATTGCAACCGAGTCCGGCTGGCCCGGTCCAGATTCTCCGGCTGCTCCCGCAGTATCCCGTCGCGAGCCCCAGCCCCTTCGGTGTCGGCAATACCCACAAAAATCGCCCCAGCATAGGTGATCAGAGGTATTGAGACATCCAATATCTCAGCACCTTGCTCCCCAAATACCTCAAGCGACCGTTCCATCGTTTGCTTTACTTCGGGATGCATATCCCCGCTGTCGTGGAGCTCCCGAATCAAGCCCACCCGCAATCCTTTGACTCCCCGGTCCAAGGCTGATTGGTTGAGTCCCGCCGCATAGTCGGGTACTGGCTTTCGACTGGTGTGCGGGTCTTTGGGATCGTACCCGGCAATGACTCCCAGCATCAAAGCGCAATCCTTAACCGTCTTTGTCATTGGCGCTGCTGCGTCCATAAACCAGCACATGGGGGTCATACCGAAGCGGCTGACCCTAGTAACCGTGGGCCGCAATCCCACCACCCCGCAATAGGCCGCCGGTCCTCTACCCGAGCCGCCGGTGTCCTCGCCCACCGATGCCGCACACAGGTGGGCCGCCAGGGCCACGCCGGAGCCGCTGCTGGACTCACCGGGGGTCCGCTCCAAGTCCCACGGGTTTCTGGGGATGCCCCAAGGCGGGTCTTGGGTTCCCCCCATGGCCAACTCGCTCATGTTAAGTTTGCCCAAGAGAATCCCGCCAGCTTGCTTGAGTCTGGCTACCACCGTGGAATCTTCTTGGGGCACGAAGTCTCGGTACACCTTGGAGCCGTTGGTGGTTAGTATTCCGGCAGTCCAAAACTGGTCTTTTACCGCTATTGGCACGCCAAAGAGAGGCCCTAAATCGTCGCCCTTCGACTGCGCCAAACTCGCTTGCTCGGCTGCGTCAAGCGCTTCTTCCCGGCACACGGTAATGTATGCGACCAGCTTGGAGTCCAAACGGTCAATGCGGTCCAGGTAGGCCCGGACAGCGTCCACCGGTGAAAACTCTCTCGTATTGATGGCCGAAGCGGTATCCGTCGCCGACATCATGGTTATATCTTGAGCAGACATATTTTTACCTTTTCTCACTTCTCTAGGACATCTCTGGCGACCAGGATGTGAAACTCAGCTGAATAACAATAGTGGGGTAAATACTTGGATAAAGAATATCCGGGGGTTGAACAAGGCCCTGCAATGCCTAGTCTTCTTCCGGGAAGATTAGCACCGGCTGCACATTGGAAAGGTCAATATCCAAGAGCCGGTCCAACTCGCTCATAAGGCTGGCGAACCGGTTGGCCACTTCGGCCATGTCCTCATCAGCTACCTTGATTCCCGCCAATCTAGCCAACTGCCGGACCAAATCCTCGTCTGGAGTCAGTTCTTTAAGACCCATATCCCTCACCAAAATGCCTATGCCCTACCTGATTGCGCATCAATATAACCAACGTGCGCCCGACTGTCCAGAGTTGATGGCCTATCATTGACGGGATGGACGGTGGTTTGCAATGGTAACGAAACGGTGCCGGGACAGCATACGCACGACGACTACAAGACAGTCACGCCAAGGTTACCGGTGGTTAAGCGGAAGCTGGACGGGCCGCGGAACACAGCTTCCCACTCCATCCGGTCTTCTTCTAGCTAACGAAATCCGATGATATACTCGCCTAAGTTCGGTCAAAGGAGCGATCTCCCATGGCAATGGGCACATCCGACAGCATACTGCCGCCCGTAAGATTAATGTGAGCATATTCAGTCCTCTACCTAAACTTTTTGCCCCAAAGCTTTTCTCGCCTAAGCTTGCCCCCTCGAAGTTTTTCAGGCACTTTGGTGCCTCGACGCTACTATTCGCCTTGTTGGGAATTTTATTTGCGGCCTGCTCCGGCTCCACGCCAACGGTTCTGCCAGCCACTGAGGTTCCTACAGCTACTCCAGCGCCAGCGGCCGCTTCGGTCCCCACGGAAACTGCCATACTTTCCACTTCGATCCCCACGGCACCGGCGACAATCACGCCTGAATCTCCGACTCCTATTCCGCCCACAGCTAACACTCGCCCAACAGCACCGGCGGATACGATCGCGCCCGTTGCCACTCCTACGACGGTCCCCCTTAGCCCTCTAGCGGAGCGGGCAATGGCCTACCTCACTTATCTGGTGGAGGAGTTGGGACCCAGGGCGAGCGCCACCCAAGAAGAACTGGCGGGCGCCGAATATCTGGCCTCCGAGTTTGAAAGTTTTGGCTACTCGGTGGAGTTGCAGCCATTTACGATCAGGACACCCTCCGCGGAGGTGTCTGACCTAGATTTCGACGGCCCCGATTTTTTCGAGGTTTCGGACGCAATCCCTTTGGTATCTTCTCAAGAGGGAACCGCTTCGGGCAGCTTGGTCGCCATCGGTCTGGCCGGAGAAGGTGACCTCCCACAAGATGGTCTAGCCGGGAAGATTGCCTTGGTCCAACGGGGTATCATCACATTCGAAGAAAAAGTGACCCGAGCCGCAGAAGCCGGTGCCATCGCCGTGATTATTTATAACAACGCACCCGGTAATTTTCGAGCATTTCTTGCCACCCAAGCCTCGATACCAGCGGTGGCCATTTCCCGGCGCGATGGAGAAAGGATCGAGGAGTTGCTGGAAGCGGGACCGGTCTCAGGCAGCGTTTCGGTTAAATCGACCACCCAAACATCGCAGAACGTGGTGGCGACCAAGCTGGGTGCGGGTGCCGATGCTGAAAACAGAATGGTGGTCTTCGGAGGCCACTACGACACCGTCCCCAACAATTCGGGAGCCAATGACAATTCTTCCGGCACCGCCCTCGTTCTTACCCTCGCTCGTGAGCTGGCCAATGAAGATTTGCCATTCACGATACGCATGATCGGATTTGGTTCGGAGGAACTGGGGCTTAGAGGTAGCCTGCATTACGTTGCATCACTAACGCAATTTGAGCAAGAAAGCATAATAGCCATGCTGAACTTCGATGCGGTGGGGTCCGGTCGGCAGGCAGGTATATTGGGAGACATTGAGTTGACCGGCTTGGCCCTAAAACAAGCAGATGAGTTGCGCATAAGCGCGCAAGCAACGGCGGGCCTTACCGGAGTTGGCAGCGACCATATCAGCTTCTCACAGGCAGGCATCCCGGTCTTGATGTTCTTTGGGCCGGATTTTTCTCGTATCCATACAACCAGAGATACGTTGGAGTTCGTGAATCCCAGAGTCTTGGGAGACGCTGCCGCGATTGCGTTGGCGGTGGTAAGGTCACCTGATTTCCCGACAGTACTCGATTAACGTCCTAGGTTTGTTATACTGGCGTAGAGTTTCCGTTCCCATTCTCTGGTCGCTGTCCTGCCAGCACCCCCCGGGAAGGTCGTTGCAATTCGAGTCGTAGCAGACGAGATGTAGGGCCTTTCCAACCAGTTAGTCCTGAGCTCAACAAGGGCTCAGCAAAAACGAATGAGTGGCCTCAGCGAAAATTTGGGGCTATTGAATAATAAGAGGTAGGCGAAATGAAGTGGGCTTCCTCGGTTTCCGAGCTTCCGGTTCTGGAACAAGCCATCGATGAGTGCATCAACGGTCTGCTGAACAGCCTGGGAGATGATCGGCCGGACTTGGCCGTAGTGTTTGCGTCTCCCCATTATGAGTCTGACTACGACAAGGTAGTCCGGTTAATCAACGAAAGGCTGGGTCCCATCCAAATCTTCGGTTGCTCCGGCGGCGGAATAATCGGAGATGGGGTAGAAGTGGAGCAGCGCCCCGGCATTTCTATTACCGGCGCAAGCCTTCCCGGCGTGGAAATCGTGGAGTTCCACCTCGATGGAGAAACTCTTCCCGATTTAGACGCCGGACCGAGTTCTTGGGAAGAATTGCTAGGTGTGTCCAGCAGCCAAGAGCCCCAGTTTGTGGTATTGGCCGACCCGTTCTCTTTCCCCGTCCAAAATTTGCTTATGGGCATGGACTTCGCATTTGCTCAGTCGACAAAAATTGGTGGGTTGGCAAGTGGCGCCAATCATCAGGGAGGGAATGCCCTATTCCTGAAAGACCAAATGCACAATTCGGGTGCCATCGGTCTGGCCCTACACGGCAACATCACGGTTGACACGGTGGTGGCCCAAGGATGCCGACCCATAGGCCAGTTGATGCATATAACCGAAAGCCGCCAAAACCTGTTGCTGGGACTGGACGGGCAAGCGCCCTTGAACGTATTGAAAGAATTGTTTCAGACAATGAACGAGCGGGATCAGGCATTGATGCAAAATTCCCTTTTCTTGGGCGTGGTAATGGACGAATTTCTGGACTCGCCCAAGCAGGGAGATTTCTTGATCCGAAACGTAGTCGGCATGGATGCCAGGACCGGGACTTTGGCCATCGGCGAGACTTTAAAAGAGGGTCAAATGGTCCAATTCCATCTGCGAGACGCAGACACTTCGACAGAAGATTTGACTGCGGTGCTGGAACGCTTCGCCATCGACAACCGGGAAAATCAGGTCCAAGGCGCGCTTCTGTTTTCCTGCTTGGGCCGCGGGCAATACTTGTACGGTCGTCCCAATCATGACTCGGATATCTTCCATGAAAAATTGGGAGAGATCCCCTTGGGCGGCTTCTTCTGTAATGGGGAGATCGGCCCGGTCAGCGGCACCACGTTCCTCCACGGCTACACCAGCTCCTTCGGGATATTCCGGCCCCGTTATTAACAACCGATATTAAGCACCAAAACTGGGGTCCAGTACTCGGCCCCAGTCTTGTACTCAGGCCGATAACCCCAGCTTAATTCCGCTGAAAGCCGATAATATGCCTCCAATGGCAACAATCAAGGCGGGCATGTCCGCATCCTTGACCGGACAGTTTAGCGTTCAAGGTAAGCAGGCTTTGGCGGGACTGCAAGCCTGGGCCAACGACGTCAACCGTTCTGGCGGATTAATAATCGACCGCCCTGATGCGGGTTGGCCGATAACGGTCGTCCACCACGACGACCAAAGCCAACCGGACCGCACCCGCCAAGTTACAACCCGCTTGATTAAGCAAGACGCGGTTGACCTCCTGTTCGGGCCCTACTCCAGCGTACTGTCCATGGCGGCGGCCGAAGTCGCCGAGGAACACCAGCGGGTCCATTGGAACCAGGGAGGCGCTTCGGACAATATTTACCAGCAAGGATTTAGCTGGACCGTAGGCGTTTTGACACCCGCCAGCGGCTATCTGGAGGGTTTCCTTTCCTTGGCACGCCAAGTCGACCCTTCTGCCGCCAGAGTTGGCATCATCCGAGCCTATCCCGGTGCTTTTCCTTTGGCGGTCAGTTCGACGGTACATAGACAAGCGAAAGAGCTTGGTTTTCAAATGAATTACCTCCGGGAGTACTCGCCGTCGATAACGGATTTCAGCAGTATCCTAGAAGAAGTGAGGGGCGCCAGGCTGGACGTGTTGGTGGCAGTGGGACGCATTGGCAACGACATCCAATTTGCCCACCAGATGGCCACAACCTGGACAGGAACTAAGGCGGTGGCGGTGGTTGCTACACCGATACAGCAGTTCTGGGACGCTCTTGGCGAAGGGGCCCAAGGGTTCATCGGCCCTAGCCAATGGGAGCAATCTGCCCACTTCCCCAGCAACTACGGACCGTCCACCGCATCAGTAATGGCCTCGTTAAGAAACCATAGCGTCAGCCAAAACTTCGGCCCAAATTCGGGCCAAAATCCCGGACCAATCGACTACCCTATGGCCCAGGCTTATGCCGCCGGCCTGGTCGCTCAAGCGTGCGTCGCGCAAGCCGGCAGCTTGGAGCCCGGCGAGTTACGGCACAGGGCTGGTGAGATGGACATTTCAACGTTTTATGGCCGCTTCAAGATAGAACCGGACACCGGCAGGCAAATCGGGCGTTCCACCCTCCTCGTTCAGTGGCAAGAAGGACGAAAGGTGGTTCTGTGGCCTCTGGAGCAGTCTCAAGGCCAATTAGTATATCCGTGGCCCAAGGGATAAAATGCCGAGGTGACTTGTTATGAATTGAGGCGCGGGGAAATCCCCCCAACCCCCCTTTACGAAAGGGGGGCTATTTGCTCTCTTTACTCAATGTGAAGGAGTTGTCCGCTGTCGTTAACCTACCGGGCAATTCTCTTTGTCTCGAGATAGCCTAGCAGTTCCCTATCGCCGCAGCGGGAAAACTAGTCCCCCTTTGCGAAGGAGGATTTAGGGCGATTTCTCACCGCAGAAACAATAGCGGTCCGTGTCTAAGCACAACCTCATGAGGAGACAATAAATGCGCCTGGAAAATCGTGTTGCGCTCATTACCGGTGCCGGACGAGGCATCGGCAGGGCAATCGCTCTGGCCTACGCTGCTGAGGGCGCTAGGCTAGCCCTAGCGGCACGCAGCCGTGACGAATTGGAGGAAACAGCAAGGCAGGCAGAGGCTTTAGGGGCGACCGTCCGGGTCATTCTCGCAGATGTTACCAATCATGACCAAGTTAAGAACATGGTCCGTGAGGCGCTCGACGGTTATTCCAACATCGACGTTCTGGTGAACAACGCTGGCGTTCCAGGCCCGGTGGGACCTCTTCAAGATAACGACGTTGCGTCTTGGATTCAGGCGGTACAGGTAAACCTGATCGGGACATTCCTTTGTTGCCGGGAGGTTTTGCCGACGATGCTGAGCCAAGACCGGGGCAAGATAATCAACCTGTCGGGCGGCGGCGGCATGTCCGCTTGGGGGCAAATGTCGGCATACTGCTCCACCAAAGCGGCCGTGGTCCGACTGACCGAAGGACTCGCATTGGAATTGGCGGGCACCAACGTTCATGTGAACGCTTTGGGACCAGGCTCGATCCACACCAGTATGTGGGAAGAAATGCGGGATGCCGCTAAGGATGCCGGGGCAACGGACCTGTTCGAGGTGGGAAAAAGAGTGACCAGCGGCGGCGGAGCGTCAATCGATCAGGTGGCTGAATTGGCTGTCTTCCTGGCAAGCGACGATTCGGGGGACCTTAGTGGGCGCCTAGTCCATTCGGTCTTGGACGATTTCTCCAATCTCCCGCCTCACATACCCGAAATCATGGCTTCGGACGCCTACCAACTGCGACGGAAGGACTTGGCGTGAGCGTGTTGGGGGAAATCGAAGTGTTAAATAAAAAGACGCCCCACGTAAGATTCTGAACCTGGCAATTGTGAGGCGCCTCGAGGCAAAATCGCATCTGATGCGGCTGGGGATTAACTCTCCAGCTTAACTGGGTTGCTCAACGTTCCTATCCCTTCAATCTCGATCTCACAAACGTCGCCGTCTTTCATCTCACCGGGCTCCCCTGGGGTACCGGTGTATATCATGTCTCCCGACTCTAGGGTGACGAACTTGGATGTGAACTCAATGATGGTAGGAATGTCGAATATCAGGTAAGTCGTGCTCTCCTTCTGTACGTCTTTGCCGTTAATCCTGCAGATCAACCTCACGTTGTGAGGGTCTAATTCTGTTTCCATGTACGGGCCGGCTGGGGAAAAGGTGTCGGCCGACTTGGCCCGCCACCAATTGCGGTCATCTTGCTGCCAGTCCCGGGCGCTGACGTCGTTGCCACAGGTGTAGCCCAAAACGTGATTCATGGCGTCGGCCTTGGAAACATTTCGGCACCTGTCTTTGATAATAACTACCAGTTCACCCTCGGCGTCCAACTTGGCCGTTCCCTTGGGCCTGATGATTGTTTCGCTTGGACCGATAAGGGAGGTTGGCGTCTTGTAGAAGACCATGGGCTCCGCAGGCGGCTGCCGGTCGTGAAGGTGGCTGGAATAATTTAGTCCAATGGCCAATATCTTGGTTGGCTCACTGGGGGGCAACAGTTGCACATGGTCCAGCGGGTGGGTGTGGTCCGTGATCGTATAATCCCCATAGGGACTGGCGCTCAACTCTTTCACCGAGTCGCCATCCACCATTCCGTAGCTAATTTGACCGTGGGCAAGATACCGTGCGATTTTCATGTTCCTCTCCTCGTTTGTTCTGGTTCCGTGTTTGTTCTAGGTCCGTGTTTGTTCTAGGTCCGTTGTGTTTTTTGCCCGGTTTATCTAGGTTTGAATCGTTGCCCGCTTTCGGAAAGGTCGAACTGATTCAAGTTACTTTTGGCTAATTAGTCAACGCCCCCCATCCTAACCTTCCCCCGAAATAGGGGAAGGTAACAGTTGGTACAAACCAGTGAGGTGGGTAACACTGTAGCGGTTTAACAAACCGGGTAAGCTCGAAATCATTAGTATCTTAAAGTTGCAGCACTAACTCTCTATGACCAGTTTGCCGAAAAAGTCCCGGTCGTCCATAGCCTGGTGCGCCTCTCCAACTCGGTCCAAGGGAAATACTTTTCCAACGATTCCATGCAGCGCTCCGTGATTGACCACCTTCATCATATCGGCGAAGGTACGGTTGCTGCGGCCACCGCTTCCCATCAGATGCAAGGGCTTCGATTGAAGCAATGACAGGTCCAAGTCGGCTCGAGCCCCGGAGGTGACACCGGTTATGACCAGCCGCCCTCCTGGTTTGAGGGAGGTCAGATTTTGCTCCCAAACGTCCGCTCCCACGCAGTCAAAGACCAAGTCCACACCTTTCCCATCGGTCAATTCTTTTACTCGTTGGGCAAAATCCGGCGTCTCCCGGTAGTTGATAACCTCGTCGGCTCCCAACTCCTTGGCTTTTTCAAGCTTCCACCCGCTTCCCGCCGTGGTAATCACCCGCGCCCCAATCATCTTGGCAATCTGTATCCCCATGCTGCCAACTCCGCTGCCGGCCGCCTGGATCAGCACATCGTCCACGGGACGAATTTGCGCTTGCGTGACCAAGCAATGCCAAGCAGTATGAAGGGCGATGGGTAGGGCCGCCGCCTCTGTCATGGGCATTGCGTCGGGAATCTTGTGAGCGTTCACGGCAGGCGCGGTAACGTACTCGGCATGGCCGCCGTCCAAGTCCACCCCTATGCGCTTTCCAGCAGAGCAATCCTGGTCCCAGCCCATCTGGCATGATTCGCACACGCCGCAAGTGACCCGGTTGTTCAAAATCACCCGGTCTCCCACTTGGAGGTCCGTTTTAACATCGGGACTGATGGCGGCAATTTCCCCGGCGATGTCGCAGCCCATGATGCGGGGCAAAGGGCCTCGGTATGACCGGCCTTCCCTCAGATTGAGGTCCAGATGATTCAAAGCGCTGGCGCGCACCCGCAACAGCACCTCTCCGGGAGCAACCTCCGGATTGGGCCGTTCCCCGTAGGTCAAGGCATCTGTGCCACCATGCTGTTCTATATAGACCGCTTTCATTGACTCTCCTTGACTCTCCTTTTCTTGAAGCGAGGCCGGATGAAACGAGGCGAGCCGAATACCTCATAGATTGGCTCTCCGGACCAGCATCCAAATCTTACCCCCACGGCAAAGTCTAGTCAAAGCTACATACACGTGCTGCCGTGAGCGCCCGATTTGAGAAGTGTGGGACTTGATTGTTATTCCCCGGGTCGCCACCTTGCTGACCGCTGACTGCCACCTGCGTTGACGCTTATTGGGTCCTCCGCTACACTTCGCCCACCGTCGGGACTCTCAAATCCCAGCGGCAGACGAAACCGCATTTAACAAAGGGATGCCGGATGCCGGATGATGGTCGGCCAGGGGACAGCGCAACAGAGTTGGCCTTCTTGCAGGCTCTCAGAGAGATCAAAACTCACTATCGACATTTTATCTGGGAATCTCAGCTCTGGACCCAAGTCGGTCCCCACCGTAGTCCCTACCGTTCGATGATCCTCTTTGGGCTGAGCGCCCGGACCAGGGACAAGCTCTTGGTGGAAACCTGCCGTCGGTTTTTCCTTCATTTCCCCGACGCATTGTCTCTGATGGAACAATGGCCCGCCCAAAGACCGGTAACCGAATCCATCGTGAGAAAAGGCCAGATCGCTTTTATCGAATCTTTGGCAGCTAACTTGAAGGTATGGGGAGGCGAGCTCCCCAAAGACAAAACGCGCCTGCTGGAAATCGTGGGTGTAGGCGAAAAAATTGCCGAGTGCGTTTTGGCCTACGGATGGGGCATTGAAGCTCTGCCTTTGGATGGAAATGGCTGCCGATTGAATCAAAGGCTCATGGGACTGCCGGACCTGGCGAAGCAGTGGGACGCAGCCTTAATACGTGACACCCTTAAAGAGACCTTTCGGAAACACCGGAGGTGGATGGATAACCAGGAAATATCCATGGTAGACATCCACGAGTTGCTCAGGCTTCACAGTCAGTTGATTTGCGGCAAAGGGCCGGATTGTCAGAATTGCCCGGTAACCCGGTACCTTTCCCGGCGACGGGAGTTCCTGGGCTGCGATCCGCCCGAGCACGAAAACCTCTGGAACGACTGGAGAGAACTGATCCTAGCTCCGGAAGAATAGCAATCAGCATCTGACCTTACCCCGAAGTTAGTATCATTGGCTAGTAGAGTCCAGCCATAGAGCCAGCAAACTCTTTGGGCGTTTTACCCTTCAGGGAACTGTGGGGCCTGACCTCGTTGTAGTCCTGCCGCCAGTTCTCTATGATCTCCCTGGCATGCCTTACACTCATGAACCAGTTGATGTTCAAGCATTCGTCGCGTAGTCGGCCGTTGAAGCTCTCAGCAAAGGCGTTCTCTACCGGCTTGCCAGGACGTATAAAGCTTAACTTGATGCCCCTCCGATAGGCCACTCATCCATGGCCTTGCTTGCGAACTCCGGGCCGTTGTCCACAGTGATCACCTCAGGTAGTCCCCGTGTCTCTTCCAGTCTCTCCAGGACTCCCACCACTCTGGCGCCTCCCAGAGAGGTATCTACCTCGATGGCTGGGCACTCCCGTGAATAGTCGTCCACTATGGCCAATGCCCGGAAGCGCCGACCGGTCACAGTGCTATCAGAGACAAAGTCCATGGACCACCTCTGATTAGGACGTACAGGAGATGGAATGGTCTCCCGGACCCCTGCCGCCCCTTTGCGCCTCCTCTTCTTCCTGAGCGCAAGCCCCTCTTCACTGTAGATGCGCTCTGTACGCTTGTGATTGATCACCAGGCCTTCTCTCTTCAGCATGATGTGCAACCTGGGACTGCCAAAGCGCTTCCTCTCCCATGCCAGCTCACGCATTCTGCGACGCAGGACAGCATCATCACCCTGCTTCGACTTGTACCGATAGACCGAGGGTGAGATACCAGTAAGCAGACAGGCCCTCCTCTCACTCAGCCCAAGACTCTCTATGGCATATGCCGCTGCCATCTTCCTCACCTTGGGCTTCAGAAGTTTTTTGCCAGCAACTCCTTCAGAGACCAGTTGTCCAACGCCTGCTGGGCCACAATCTGCTTCAGGCGCCGGTTCTCTTCCTCAACGGACCTTAGCCTCTTCAACTCGTTCAACGTCAGCCCGGCGTACTTGGCTTTCCACTTGTAGAAGGTGCCTTCGCTCATGCCGTGCCTGCGGCACAGCTCCCCTGTCTTGGCCCCTGCCTCTGCCTCGTTCAGGACCCCTATGATCTGCTCCTCTGTGTACCTCTTCCGTGCCATGAGCCCTCCTTACTATGTCCTATTTTACCCGGAGGACTCTCTTTGCCACTGTTTCTGTTTTCGGGGGTAAGGTCACATCCACAAGGAAACCCGGAATATGCAACCGGTACATTGAGCTAGTTTCCGAGTAGGCCAAGGCGGGACGCAACGATTCATGACGTCCCTTTGGGCAGAACTAGCGAGTTGAAAGAACCCGTCGCCTTTTTGTAATACGAGATTGTGATACCGACGACCGAAGCTCTATATTTTCGACTGGCTCTCCTTCAAGCTATCTCCACCTTGTGCTGCTTATAGCTCTAACTAGACTCTGCGGCAAGCCGCAAAATAAGCACTGGTTGGGACCCGAATGCCGGAGGGGAAATTTGCATGTCGACTACTTCCCACCCTTCCTTTTCTTTCTCCTCAATTCGTTCATTCACCTCGGTTTCTTTCTTCTCTGGGGTACCTCCCAATCCACGAATCAATAACATCGTCCGCATAATGATTTCCTCCGATTAAATGCTCTCTATGTACACAGTTGTTGCAGTTGCTTCAACTGTACCTAATGCATCCCTTGGTTGTAACCAGGTATTAGCAGGGTTGTGGCATCGTCTAAAATGACTAGGCTAGCTGGAATTAGGTTGAGGTGACGCTTTAGGTTGGAAGCCGACGTGCCCAGTTCACGAAGGCGGATTCACCGGTGTTCCAATAGCCAGTTGAATGACCCGAGTGAACGCAAACACATCTGCCATGTGTATTCGAACGATAGTAAGATGGCTAGGGTATGGCGGAAAACTGACGGAAACTTCGCCTACTGACTAGCAGATTCAGTGGTTGCGCTTGAAAATTTAAACGGATTAAACTGTGCATCCGGTACTTGATTATCCATCCATTCCTGGAATTTGGGGCTGAACGACTGTCTCCGCGCTCTGTAATACTGCTGACAGCCACCGGTAGTTAGGAAACTGCTTAAATGATGTTCCCAAGCCATCCAAATGCTCGGGTCTAATGCGCCATTCAGATACTGAAAATGCAGATTTTCAGCGATCTTAATAAGGTTTAATGTGTACGCTCCAAACTGGGCGGATTCATCTTCAGACATTGTGTCCAGCCCGCCCAACCCTTTACGAAACACCTGCCTCACCGAAGAGTCACTAATAAAGAGGTAGTTCCATTCTCGGATGGCTGCGATTGCGCCGGCAGTTGCGCCAAGTTTCACGCCACTGGTATTCTGGCGAACTTGAGCCGCCAAGTAGACCAGCGATAGTACTACCGCCAAGGCTCCGACAGCCTGACCGAGGGCACCTACAGCTTCCCAATTCATAATCCTCCTCGCCTCGTTCAATTCGTGTAAGGAGTATATCCCGACGATTGGACGTGCATAATGGTGGGTGGAATCAGGTTATAAAGAGAGAGAATATCTGAGTCTGATAGCCAAGGACGAGTTCAGCGGGTGGTCCTACCTGCTCAAGCACGCTAATCTTTACAGGACACTTCATTATTCGGGGATGGGGAGCTTGTCCCTTAGCGCCTCCCCCACTTCCTGAGCAGAAGCAGCAAGTCGTTTTGTTCCTCGACCTATCCCCCGAAACCTTCCGGTGATAGTCGCTGAGGGGAGCGGTCAGATCAGCAGCTAAAAAACTTTGCCCAGCCCTTTTTTAGCTCAACTGCCGCTTCCCAAGCTTCTTTCAATTCCGGTATCCGGTCCCATAGGCAACCAACACAAAATGGCGGCAGCTTGGCTTTACCCGTGAAAATTGAAACGGAATGAATATCGCAATAATCTATCTGACAAACCGGGCATGGTTGCCCTCCGGAATAATCGGGCTCCGCCGGGTTTTCGCATCCGTCACTGTCACACATCCTTATAGTGACTGTTTGTTCGCTCATACCGTAAGCTCCTAAATCTGGTGAATCCGCTCGTGGTTCGAGAGTCCGCGCCGGGACTTTGCGGGCCCGTAGGGACAATCCTTGCAGTACAGCGAAGGCAGTCGCCGGGGAATTCGGTTGACGGGCGGTAAGTAGACCACTCCGCAATTGGGGCAGGTAGGATTGGCTTCCCGGTCCCACTTGTGGCGGCTGGAACAACTCGGGCATCTACCTAGATCGGACATTCCCCATCCCTCCTATGAGCCAGATAACACAAAGGCTTGGAGCGCGGCACCCGCAAATCCGGCGATCACCAGGTGGCCCAGCCACACCGCACCCAGAACGAACCAAACCCGCTTCGGGACCATCTTCAAGAGCACTTTAATGGGCATTACTTCACCGCCTGTAGGCGCGGCGCAGGTCCTTTCTCCCCTTCCGCTGGCATCCGGTCCTGGGGGAACTTCAGCATGGCCTTATTCCAGGTGTCATCCCGCAAGCTGAAATGGATAAACTCCCGGTCCCTGAGATTCTCGATGGCCACCTTGGCGTCTTTGGTACCGAACTCTCCCAAGATGGTCCTGGTTTTCAACCCAGGCCGGAAAAAGACGATGTTCTGGGCCAGGTCCCAGTAGTTCTTGGTGATGTGCTGAATCCGCTGGCTAATGGCCACGATACCGACCCCAAAATTCCGACCTCGGTTAATCATCGCCATGGTGTCTTCGCCAATGGCCTTGCCCTCGGGCATATACCTTTGGGCTTCCTCAACAAACAGGGTGACGTTGCCTCGGGCCATCACCTGCTTGGCCAAAGCGTTGAATTCCTCTGCTGGGCTCGTGTCTTTGGGGACGTAGCGGCACTTGTCCGGGAACTGGCCGTATTGGTCCAAGGGGTCCACGATCAGCAGACGGTCCTCGGGAATCAAGGTGGCCAGGTACATGGTGAAAACCGATTTGCCGGTGCCCGGTTGGCCGGTTACGGCTATCCGGTCGTCGGTCTTGAAGTTAAACGGGCCCCTTTTCCTCGGCATCTGTCCCTTCCTCACTTTGGTCGGCTCTAACTTCGGCCAACGCCAGTTCCAATCTGGCTATGATCGAGGCTTGTAGCTCGGGTCCTGGTCGATGGTCTCAGCCACGTCGATGATCTGGTCTTCCATCCCTTCAAGGAACGCCTTGACCATCATTCCTATGCCATCGTCCAATTGGCCCATTCGGGACTTCACCTCTTCGACGTACAGATCCCAAGCCAAGCGACCGAAAGGCGTAGTTAGTTGGGGCTGTCTGGTTAATTTGGCCTGTCTGGCCACCTGTCCTGGATTAGCCATCATAGTCACTCGTCCCGGATTCAGCCGGTCCGTCCGACAAGGCATCGGACAATTCGCCTATGTCCGGAGGCTGGTCAGTTTGAGTTGGTGCTTGAGGTTGTGGGCGAGGTTGCGGTGTGCCATCAGCGGCCAGCGGCGGTTTCCCGGACCTTCGCCACATGACGTACCCCATTGCCTTACCCGCCACTATGCCCGCAGCAAGCAAAAGAACGTTTATCGCGGGCGTGAATTCCAGCCCCAGATCGGCAATAGCTTGGGAGAGGGTGTCGGCTTCCTCCGGAGTGAACGCAAAACGAGGATATTCGGTAATGTCGGCAATGGCCCGGCTACCGGTTAGCAGCGGGAATTTCACCACGCTGGCCGGAAGAGGAACCTTCTTCTCGCCTTTCTTTTCCTTGGTATCCTCGCCAGCTCCATCTGCGGTGGTAGCCCCGCCAGCGTCCGTTGGTGGACGTGGCGGAAGTTGGGCGGGGTTGTCCTGGACGTGGATGCCGGATGCGCCTAGGTTCTCCAGAGTCATTATTCACCCCCAAACAGATGACGGAAGGCGCCGCCATCCCCGTCGTCATTAGCTTCCGGTGGTTGAGCAGGGGCTCGACCGCCCATCACCTTGGCCGCAACGGATTCTGAAACTTCGATCTCGTCAACACCATCATCCGCTACGGACGACGAGATTCCAGCCCCAGCGGTTACTCCTTGCACCAGCCGCCGCACTTCCTCGCCGGATATTCGGATGTGGCCGCCCATCGGTTTGAATCCCTTGATTTTCCCAGCCCTTATCAGGTCCCGGATATAGGTTTGGCCGTACTTGAGCAGGCCGGCCAGCTCTTTCACCGTGTAGGAAGCCGTAGGGTCGATGGCTGATGCTTCGCTTCTAGCTGTGGTCATTCCTGGCTACTCCCGCTGTTGGACTGGATTACAGCGATTTCCGTTAATGAATATGGTAAACGTGAGCCCCCGAAACTAACAACATATTCCGACGTAAAAGGACTTATTACAGCGGTATCAGTTGTTTGTAATCCCCATTTTCACGCTTTACTCTAGTGACATCGAGGGCAAACGTCCCTCAGACTTTTAGAGGCAGGTTACGGAAATGAGCAAGGCAAACATGATCGCAGTTGGGTTGACCGTCCTCGGCGTCCTCGTCGCTCTCTTCGTGGTGAAAACCATCGACAAGGACCGGAACGACAAGGTTTTCTCCTAGGCAACCCGATCTTTAGGCCACGGAGGCGAAAATGGAGGCAAGACAGTTCTTGATGGTCGCCGTTGCCGCCGTCGTGGCCTTTATGGTCGCCGCCTACCTGATTAAGCAGATCGACAAGGACCGGCCCATCGGCAAGAAGCTGTTTGGCCAGTTTTACTCGGAGTAGGGGTTATGTGGATCATCCTCGCATTTCTCGCGGTACTCTACCTGGCCCGGCGCCCAAAGGCAGCCGACACGGATTCACCTGCGGCGGGCCCCAACTCTGAAACCATCCCTGAGCTGTCGCCAGCCCGTCCATTGACGGTGGAAGAGGAAGTCGAGCGCCAGGTGAAGTTGCTCATGGATCAATGGCGAAACGAACCCAACGGAGGCTATCGGTAATGACCACACGCGTCGAACAAGTAGTCGAACCCTTCATGCTCACCGACCAGACCAGCGGGATCGTGGCGACGGACGCCTGCGCTGGCGAGGCTGGCGCGGATTGGGCGGAAATCTGGCGGTACCAGCTGCCGGCTGGCTTCACCTACCGTTTTGACCGGAGAGATACTTTCTCCGCTTACATTGAAAAACTGGCCGACGCCGTTGCCGTGTTTTTCACCGACGACGGCGGCACCTTCGCCGACGACACTACAGACATGAACGATGCCGGAGCCGACGATGTGCAGCCCTTACCGGCCACCCACGCCACCAATGACGCCATCTATTTCGGCTACCGGAAGCAGTTCACCGGAATCCGGGTGGTCATCGGCACCGCCGGCACAGACTTGGCCTGGGACGAACAGTGGGAGTATTACGACGGCTCAGCTTGGGTCACCTTGACCGGACTGTCCGCCACGGCTACCAGCATCTGGACAGCTGCCGCCGGGAATGTGGACGTTACCTGGAACCTTCCCACAGATCAGGCCAAGACCAGCGTGAACGGCCACGACCAATATTGATTCCCTCGCAAAAAGGCCTGTTTGAGATGAACCCTGGCGTGCGAAGGGGCCTGGAAGGGAGGAGGCCACGGGATGCCGGCTGCTGGCCTCACCGCACCATCTGCCGCGCTCAGGACAAGCGTGATCCCGTTGCGGTACCCCTTCCGTGGCTCAGGGCACCCGGTGGAAGCTGTGGAGCGGCGCCCTCATGCGGCCGTGACCGCAGGTGCCGTCCCGACCGCCCGCTGAGCCGTGTTCTCCATCTCCACCAGGCGTGCATGGACCATCCGCTTGAAGTTGCACGCCAACGCCTTCAGGTAGACGGCAAGCCGCACCCGACGGCCCCCTCGCACCCGCAAGCGCCCAAGCCCGTGGGCGCGCTTCAGCTCGGAGTTCGTTCCCTCGATCCCGGCCCTTATGGCATACCGCTTGCGCCACTCCTCGGTGGCCTCGGCCCTCCGGCGCCGCTCGATGTTCACCTTCACCAGGTCCGCCTTGAGGACGTAGGCCCCCGCACGCCGGTCCAGCTTCACTGGGCAACGGGACCGCAAGGGGCAGGGCTCGCATGTTGTCCTGGCAAAGTGGACCTCTACCCGCTCCGGCGCATCCTCCAACTCGTGCTCCTCGATGGACGGGTGGCCGGCGGGGCACACCGTGGCCTGCTCCCCTGTGACGTCGATCTGAAAGTCCGCGGCGGTGAGCGGCGGTGGTCCGTCACCCTCTCCTTCGTGCGAGTTCCCCGGCGCCGACCCCGCCACCGGGCTCACCAGTTCCGTTCCCCGGCGCGAGGCTTCGAAGGCATTGCGGCCCGACCCATACGCCGTGTCGGCGAAGAGCTCGTCCGGTCGGACCTTCCGCTCCGCGAGCCCGTCAACGACCGGCACGCTCACGTCGGTGTCGCTCCCACTCGAGGGGGTCACCTCCACGTGGGTGATGAGCTGGGTGGCGTTCTCCTCGTGGCAGGTCTCCGCCACCTGCACCTCGTACCCCTTCCCCTTGTGGCCGCTGTAGGTCACATCCGGGTCGTGGGGCGATTGCAGCGAGTCGGCGGACACCTGCTTCGGGTCCTTCAAGGCCACGGGCACCTTGCATTCCCCAGCATCGTCGTCATCGTCCCTGGGGCGCCCGTCCCGGTGTTTGCCCACATGGCACTGCTCCCGCAGCAGCCGCTCCAGCAGCCGGTACTCCTCCAGCTGGGCAGCAGTCGTGCCATGGAACCGGTCCACCAGCCGGTAGAGGTCCCGGGCACAGACCGAAAGGCGTCGCCGACCCTCCCCCGTGCGGGCGTCCTCGTAGTGGGTCGCCTCGTCTTCTTCCTTCAAATAGCGCCCTAGGAGGCCCTCCGGAACCCCAGGGCGAAGCTCTGGGTGCTCCCAGCGCAAGGCCCGCAGGAACAACCGCATCGTCTCACAGAACAGGCCCAGCCGGGTGAGTGTGGCGATGTTGCTCATGATGTGGGTGGAGTCCAGCCGTTGCTTTCCGGTGCGTATGCCCAGCGCCTGGATGATCCGGTCCGTGGTCTCCTGGAAAGCCAGCCGGCCACCGTCGTGCTGCATCAGGCGAACTCGGAAGTTGTGGAGGGTCTTCTGGGGCAGGTGGGTCTCCTCGATGTCCAGCCGCAGGGCGTGGTGCCAGAGCAGGTTGAACTCTAGTTGTTCCAGAGCTTCATCGTCGGTGAGGTTGAACATCTCTTTGAGGAGGTGGACCCCGAGGACGGTCTGCACCGCCCGGTTGGGACGGCCGTTGTCCACGCAGTACATGGGAGCAAAGCGCTCCTCGTCAATCAGGGGGAGCGCCTCGTTTCGGAAAACCTCGGCCCAACTTCTCTCCAGACGCTTAGCCTTCTTCGGCGTCACCAGGAACTGGGACTGCCAGAGGCTCTCTTGCGGGTCTCGTATTCGGAACATCCTCCCCTCCCTCGGCCAGGCGCTGCCCCAACGCCCTTTCCCCACATTATCCTCCCATTGCCCCCGGAGGACGAGGGGTTTTTACGAGGGAATCAATCTTTGGTGATGGTGCCGCTTGAACAGCACCATTACCACCCAAGCCACTGTGGACCCGTTGGTCACCAGTGCCCAGATTCATGGATTCGCTACACCTGAGACCGACAATTCGGAGTTGGTGCGGGTCCTCTACCAGGACCCCAACCGGGAGAGCTCTTGGCGGTTGATGGGCGCGGTGAGGTACCAGCGTGTCAGGGAATTCCAGCAGGCCAGCAAGCTGCACCACCTGGACATTGCCGACAGCATCATCATTCCCGAGCACTACTGGATTGTCATTCAGGTGAAGCCCACGGCCATCCTGGACGCCAGCAACGGCTACTTCAATTTGAGAGCCAACCGTGCCCGGTACGCCATACCGTTGAAGAATTGGTCCGCTCGGGGGCCCGCGCCGCCGACCTCAGCTTGTCCGAAGACTTGGCCCGGTCCGTGGATATGCTGGCCCGGCTGAAAGCGACCAATCAAGTGGCCGAGGATTTCATTCGGCAAGCATCGGCATTCGGGCGGGAATTGACTACCGGGCAAGAGCGCCTATTGGTGTTTCTGGAAGCGCACGGGCGGAGCCGGAAGGTCCTGCGGGAATTCCTTCAAGACTACGCTACCGCCGTCAATGCAGCGCCCCATCCGAATCAAGCGGCCATGTTCGAGGGAGCTGCGGAAAGAAAACCCGAGCTACTTGAGCGGCTAATCAGCGCCCAGACCAAGAAGGCGTCAACCGGAGCCTTGTTTGCCATAATTGAAGCCCGCCAGACCGCAGGTTTGGCCGATCCTTTGAAACGAGGCGGGCACTGGACCGGGACCAACTAATGCCGCATTCACGCTTCAGGTGCATGACTTGTAAGAGGTGCCCGACTGTCAGGGTGCTTTGGGCTGGAGGCCGGGCGCGAGCATGTATGATTCCCTCGTAAAAACCCCTCGTCCTCCGGGGGCAATGGGAGGATAATGTGGGGAAAGGGCGTTGGGGCAGCGCCTGGCCGAGGGAGGGGAGGATGTTCCGAACACGAGACCCGCAAGAGAGCCTCTGGCAGTCCCAGTTCCTGGTGACGCCGAAGAAGGCTAAGCGTCTGGAGAGAAGTTGGGCCGAGGTTTTCCGAAACGAGGCGCTCCCCCTGATTGACGAGGAGCGCTTTGCTCCCATGTACTGCGTGGACAACGGCCGTCCCAACCGGGCGGTGCAGACCGTCCTCGGGGTCCACCTCCTCAAAGAGATGTTCAACCTCACCGACGATGAAGCTCTGGAACAACTAGAGTTCAACCTGCTCTGGCACCACGCCCTGCGGCTGGACATCGAGGAGACCCACCTGCCCCAGAAGACCCTCCACAACTTCCGAGTTCGCCTGATGCGGCACGACGGTGGCCGGCTGGCTTTCCAGGAGACCACGGACCGGATCATCCAGGCGCTGGGCATACGCACCGGAAAGCAACGGCTGGACTCCACCCACATCATGAGCAACATCGCCACACTCACCCGGCTGGGCCTGTTCTGTGAGACGATGCGGTTGTTCCTGCGGGCCTTGCGCTGGGAGCACCCAGAGCTTCGCCCTGGGGTTCCGGAGGGCCTCCTAGGGCGCTATTTGAAGGAAGAAGACGAGGCGACCCACTACGAGGACGCCCGCACGGGGGAGGGTCGGCGACGCCTTTCGGTCTGTGCCCGGGACCTCTACCGGCTGGTGGACCGGTTCCATGGCACGACTGCTGCCCAGCTGGAGGAGTACCGGCTGCTGGAGCGGCTGCTGCGGGAGCAGTGCCATGTGGGCAAACACCGGGACGGGCACCCCAGGGACGATGACGACAATGCTGGGGAATGCAAGGTGCCCGTGGCCTTGAAGGACCCGAAGCAGGTGTCCGCCGACTCGCTGCAATCGCCCCACGACCCGGATGTGACCTACAGCGGCCACAAGGGGAAGGGGTACGAGGTGCAGGTGGCGGAGACCTGCCACGAGGAGAACGCCACCCAGCTCATCACCCACGTGGAGGTGACCCCCTCGAGTGGGAGCGACACCGACGTGAGCGTGCCGGTCGTTGACGGGCTCGCGGAGCGGAAGGTCCGACCGGACGAGCTCTTCGCCGACACGGCGTATGGGTCGGGCCGCAATGCCTTCGAAGCCTCGCGCCGGGGAACGGAACTGGTGAGCCCGGTGGCGGGGTCGGCGCCGGGGAACTCGCACGAAGGAGAGGGTGACGGACCACCGCCGCTCACCGCCGCGGACTTTCAGATCGACGTCACAGGGGAGCAGGCCACGGTGTGCCCCGCCGGCCACCCGTCCATCGAGGAGCACGAGTTGGAGGATGCGCCGGAGCGGGTAGAGGTCCACTTTGCCAGGACAACATGCGAGCCCTGCCCTTGCGGTCCCGTTGCCCAGTGAAGCTGGACCGGCGTGCGGGGGCCTACGTCCTCAAGGCGGACCTGGTGAAGGTGAACATCGAGCGGCGCCGGAGGGCCGAGGCCGCCGAGGAGTGGCGCAAGCGGTATGCCATAAGGGCCGGTATCGAGGGAACGAACTCCGAGCTGAAGCGCGCCCACGGGCTTGGGCGCTTGCGGGTGCGAGGGGGCCGTCGGGTGCGGCTTGCCGTCTACCTGAAGGCGTTGGCGTGCAACTTCAAGCGGATGGTCCATGCACGCCTGGTGGAGATGGAGAACACGGCTCAGCGGGCGGTCGGGACGGTACCTGCGGTCACGGCCGCATGAGGGCGCCGCTCCACAGCTTCCACCGGGTGCCCTGAGCCACGGAAGGGGTACCGCAACGGGATCACGCTTGTCCTGAGCGCGGCAGATGGTGCGGTGAGGCCAGCAGCCGGCATCCCGTGGCCTCCTCCCTTCCAGGCCCCTTCGCACGCCAGGGTTCATCTCAAACAGGCCTTTTTGCGAGGGAATCATGGTTCTGTCGCCAATGTTTCAACAGATGGAAGGGGATACGGCCTAGAACTCCGGCCGAAAAGTACCCTGACCTAGGCTGTCCCGATATACTGGGCAAGAGATTTAATAAATGGGTGTGGGAGGTTGAGGATGCTGGGAGTACGGTCGGCGCAACGAGGGCTGCTGGAAGCGGATCACCTGTACCTGGACTATGTGGGCCGGGGCTCCTTCTATGGCTTCCTGGCCTCCCTGCGGGGACAGCTATTTCGAGACGAAGAGTTCGCCGAGCTATATTGCCCAGACAATGGCCGGGATAGCGTGCCCCCAAGTCTGGTGGCCACTGCGCTGTTGTTGCAAGCCTACGACAAAGTCAGCGACGCCGAAGCCAAACAGCGGGCGGATTTTGATATCCGGTGGAAGGTGGCGTTGGGGATTGAGGTGGAGGACCGGCCCTTTGCCAAGAGCACGCTGCAGCTGTTTCGAGCCCAGCTGATCCTCCACGACCGGGTGCGGGCCGTCTTTCAGCGCAGCCTCCAATTCGCCCGGCAGACCGGATACCTGAAAGGACGCCGGATGAAGGTGGCGGTAGACACCACCTACATTCTGGGCCGAGGGGCGGTCAAGGACACCTACAACTTGCTGGCCGACGGCATAGTCCAGGTAGTGCGGGCGCTTTCGGACCTGGATGGGACGCGGCCCGAGGAATGGGCCTTGAGACACGGTCTGGAACTCTACTTTGGCTCCAGTGTGAAGGGAGAGGCAGAGATTGACTGGGACAACCAGAAAGAGCGGCAAGCCTTACTGCAGAAGATAGTAGCCGATGCCGACCTGGTGTTGGAGCTGGCCCGTCAGGTCCAGGGTCAGTTCCCCGAGGAGAGCCCCCAGCGCCAGGGTATAGTGGAAGCGGCGGAGTTGCTGGGGCAACTGTTACTGCAGGATGTGGAACGCCAGGAGGATGGCCCAGCCCTGAAGGATGGGGTAAGCCGGGACCGCATCCCTTCGGTACACGACCCGGAGATGCGCCACGGCCGTAAAAGCAGCAGCAAACGCTTCGACGGACATAAGGCTGCCGTGGTGGTGGATACCGATTCCCAACTGGTGACCGCGGTAGACATCCTGCCCGGCAATGCCGGTGACAACACTGGAGTCCTGGAACTGGTGGAGCAGAGTGAGGAGAACACGGGCATAGCGGTGGAGGAGACTATCGGGGATGCGGCCTATGGGGATGGCGGGACGCGGCAGGCCTTTGCCGATGCTGGTCGGACTCTAATAGCCAAGGTGCCGGGTCGCCCTAATAAGGCCTGCTTCCCCAAGGAGGACTTCCAGATCGACTTGGAGGCAGGAACCTGCACCTGCCCAGCCGGTAATGTTACCCACACCCTGCGGACCTTCGGCACCCGGACCAACCGGTTGGGTCGGACCTACCTGGCCCGGAGTTTCCAATTCGACCCGGCGGTCTGCGGCGTATGCCCCCTGCGGTCCCAGTGCGTGGCGGCGCGGTACGGGGCGGGACGCACCGTAGCCCTGCATCCCCAAGAGGCGCTCTTGCAACAAGCCCGGGACTTCCAGCGGAGTGAGGGCTTTGCTGAATACCGTAGGCTGCGCCAGGCGGCCGAGCATCGCCTGGCGCGGCTGGCGCAACTGGGGGTCCGCCAATCTCGCTACTTCGGCCGAGCCAAGACCCGATTCCAACTACTCATGGCGGCCACGGTGGCCAACCTGACCCTGGTGGCTACCAAGATGGGGATGATATCTCCGGCTCCAGGCTCCTCTCACGATAAACCGGACCAGCAAGCCCCAGGGTCGCCCATCGTTACTACCCAATTCATATTGGCCGCAGCCAACTGGGTCACTCTTAGCCTCAGACTTACAGTCCACTGGTTATCCTCCACGCCATCCCGTCACAGCAGGGCTTTTCAGCCGGGTTTCTAGGGAAGTCATTTCTACGGAGCGTATCAGCATAGGCATGAAAGACGGCATGACCCATCAGGGCGGGTATCCGGCTAAGAGAAAGCGGAGCTCGCAAGTTAAATCCGGACGGTCTCGGTAATGGGAATTATCGTAGTCACGGTGCTGGCCTTGGTCGGCCTGGCCCTCAAAGGCAAGCCGGTGAAATCGGGCGTGTCCATTGAGATAGTCGAACTACCAGCAACCAATACTCAACTCAATGAGGCGGAGCTGGCGAGATGTATGACGCCAGACAGGGTCCGCAGAATCCGGCGGAGGATTTAAGCAAATGCAGGAAGGAATAGCTCTGGCACCCAGGGAAGACACCGGGAGCGGCATTGGCTCCAGGAAATACAACCGTGCCAACATTGATCTGACCGTCGCTCGGTCCGGTCCCGACGAGCTGGTAATTGGAGGATGTTCGCTTCTGGTAGAGAAGCTGAACGGAAGTCTAAGCCTGGCGTTCAACAACCCGGAAGGACATCTGCTGGAGTTGCGGGAAGGCGAGGTCTACTACGTGGATTTTAACCGCCTGTACCTTTCCAACGTCGCCCAAACCTTCCCCGACACCTGCCAATTGCTGGAAGGCACCGAGCGCGGGTCTTTCGAGACGGTGGGCGCCGCTGGCCGGCGTCCAATCCTTGTCTACGAAGCCACGGTCACATCGGGAGCGATCTCCCTTAGTACCGTGGAAGCCCGCCGTTTCAAGCTGATCAAAGTAACCGTGGCGTTTAACACGCTCCCCACGACAGCTGAGGACGCGACTTTAACTCTAAACGCCAAAGCGGGGGCGGCATACGACACGGTGATTGCCAGAACCGATCCCAGCACGGGCACCGGGACGGGAGACATCGTGTGGACCGGAGAGGATAACGACGTCTATGAGAACGGAGACGAGTTGGACTTTGCCTATCCCAACAGCGACGGAAGGACGATAGGTGTCCAGATTACCACTGAGGCGGTATAGATGGTCAAAGTAACACTAGACGGCAAAGATGTCCAAAACAGCGCCTACAACGTCGGCGTGTTTACGCTATTGGACAATGCCGCCGACCCGTCGGCAGAAGGTGAAATAGCCAGGAACGGGAACGACACCAAGGTCTTTGCCGGTGGGAAGCTGGTGAGCTTGTCCGGGGTCACCGCCCAGGACGGTTCAGGGACGAGTGCTCCAGGCGTAAGCGACGATACAACGGCCGGCTATGCTCCCGGCTCTCTTTACACGGACACGACCAACAACAAAGCCTATATCTGTCTCGACGCTACGGAAGGCGCAGCGGTTTGGACGGAGATCACCGTAACATCGAGCGCTGGATCTGCTGGTGGGGAACTAGCGGGGACCTATCCGAACCCAACTGTTGCAGCCACTCCTCGGGGTCAGCTCACCACACCAAGTACACCGATGCTGAAGCTTTATCAGCCGTCGAAGGTGAGGCTACCCTAGACCTGACCGGCGATGTGACCATCGCTGGGGACAAGAGCCTATTGGTCGATGTCATCAATGAAAAGGACTCCGATGCTGGGGTAACCGTTGATAGGGTGCTCCTGAAGGACGGTGAGGTTGCGGTTGGGGCTGTTGCTTTCGACGATGCCACATCTGACCCGCTCATAGATGCGGATGCTGCCGTTGATAGGACAGAGGACAGCGTTGCTCACAAGGACCACGTTCACCCAAAGCACCACGCCAAGTATCCGGATTCGGAAGCGGTGACCGCCGTTACGGGAGTAGTAAAGCTAGACGACCTGGCGGCCCCTGACGACAACACCGACTTGGACTTTTCAACAACAAAGCATGGCCTAACCTCCAAGGGAACCAACGTCGGCGACTTCCTGAAAGACGACGGGAGTTGGGCCACCCCAGCAGGAGGCAGCGGCGCAGTTACCCGCGAAGGCGGAGACACCACCGAGGCAACCACAACCAGCACGAGCAGCACTGACATGTTAGATGCTACTTCTTTAACTATAGCGGCGATAGAACCAATTATGGCCCATGTAATTAGCCGGAAAACTACTGGTGCCGCAGACGACACGAATTGGGGAATTGACCTTAATGCTACTGTGATATTCGCAAACGTAAGACTAGATGAAGCCAGCAACGAAATACAACATACCTTTCAGAATACTATGATTCCAGCACGTGTCTCTAACTACTTAAGAGCAGGATATGACACTTGGCGTCATA
The DNA here is from genome assembly GCA_963665155.2 of Dehalococcoidia bacterium. Lineage (GTDB taxonomy): Bacteria > Chloroflexota > Dehalococcoidia > Lucifugimonadales > UBA3495 > UBA1141. Next base: position 478,715 of record CAXXFI010000002.1, read on the forward strand.
TTGTAAGTTCCGCTGGTACAAGCAGGGGCGAGAGCCACAACGTAGTCGCACCGGCTAATGACTATCCGACTGTGGAAATCACTAATTTAACCGTCACTGGTTCTGTTGATAACGCCTTAATCACTCTTGGCCTGGATGAGCTTCATGTCTATTCCGTGGCAGCAAGCTAATGCTTTACATCTTCGCAGGCTTCCCCGGAAAAGGCGCCGGCCCAGGAACCCAGCACTTACACGCTGGAGGGTTACAACACGCCATCGAAACCGTTGAGGAACTAGCCATTCTAGAGCACGACCCGGTAATCCAGCACCGGAAAGAAGGCGTGTTCGCCAACGAGACCGGAGAGCTACTTCGCCAGATTGAGTACCGGCTAAGTGACTCCTTGTTGAAAGATGGCATCACTTGGGATTGGTTTACCGAAGGCTGGAGGTTCGGCAATGGAGTTACGGTACAGAAATCCATGGCAAGCCCGGCATTCAGCACAGTGGTACACGGGAGCGACTTGACGCTGGATCAGTTCCTAGCGCTCCACGGACCTACCCGCCTGGCTGACCTTGAGCTATTTCGGAAGCACAACCGCACTGAAAGCTGGGAGAGCTACGAGTCCCGGTGGCTACCAGGGACGTGCCCTCAAGAAAATCATGAAGTGTCGCTGACGGTGATAGTCACCGACTACCGCCTGCCGGAATTCGCATACGAGCGCATAAGAGACTTGATTGAGCGAAGGGCAGAACCAAAATACCTAGACCAATACAGCGCCGAACAAGGAAAACACTTCCACACAATCCGGCGATACGGCAAGTAGGCGGCGATCAATGCTTTATAGAAATATTCGGGACAAGGCCACGGGCCAGTGGGTCAACGTGGTTTTCACCAAAGAGGGTGATCGGTTTAACGTCAAAGCAACAACCCACCGGGCAAGCGTGGCCGATGCTTTGGGCGTGAATAGGACATCTTTGGAGGTCATAGATTCGGATTCAGACCAGCGATCCGGCGTTTTGATCGAGCAAGGTCCACCGCCAGAGCAACCTCAAACAAGGGAAGAGGTGGCTGCGGATGCGCTTGTTGATGAGTTAGGCACCGTAATCAGCATGACAGATACCCAAAAGGCCAGCCTCAAAGGACGGGTTCTGGCGCTGGCAGAGGTCACGTAATTCTTAAGGACGGTTTTCAATGTCCGCAATAATATTGGTCATCGCCGCGGCGCTGATCGCCCTGGTATCTGGTCGGAAACCCACTACCGGCGACGACCCGGATTCCACCCAACCGAGTGAAACCCCAGAAGTATCGGGAAACCAAGTCGCCCCGGCTGGGACGTTGGCCGCTGTAGGCGCCCCCAAGGTGACCGTCACGGTAGACGGTAAAGAGCAGACAGGAAAGAACATTGTTCTGCCGGCCAACGCCGACTTTATCAAGGTGTCCACCGCTTGGGCTATTTCCAACTCCACGCCCTTGCCACATTCGGCTGGGATGAAGCTGAGATTGATCCACGAAAGGAGTCTTCGGTCAGACGATGACTGGGCCGAATGGATCCCCTACGTCGATGCTAACGGGCTTTCCGGGCTGGTCGAAGACGACCTAATGAAGGATACCGGGACACCCATTCGCGTTCGGCATGGGGCGAAGGGCAAACTTGGAACGGCTCCTAAGATGGTGACCGTCCCCGCGGCTTCGACCATTACTTTCGTAGTTGAGCTGACCCTGCCTGGACCCGGACGGAGCACCAAACTAGCGGAGTTTTGGAAGGGCCATAGCGGGGCCAACTTCAAACTGGAACCCGAGCTGGTGACCGACCTCCAACCGGACCAAGGTCCTAGCGGGGTAGAGAGGTTGCTTTTGGGCGCTCTCTTTTTGCCCCTGGCATTCGGAGGCGGCACATCGGTCGCGGGGAGCGCCGAGAATAAGCCGGTGTACAGTCTCGAAAAGGCCACCCTGTCCAGCTTTATGACCATCGCTTTCAACGCGGACGCCAAGAGTACGGCCAAGGTCAACATACAGGAACCGGTTGCGACAACCTCTATCATTGGTTCCAAAATTTCCTATAAAGCGACGGTGGGTCTGAGCGGCGGCTCGGGTCAGCGCGCGGTTGTCCCCGTGGTCGACTGGCAATACCGGGTAAGACTTGAAGGGAAGGAAGAAATCTCGGAATGGATTGATTTGCCAAATGCCAGCGACTACATTGTCAAATTATGAACGTGGTAGTCGGGTTCCCACACTGCCGATACTGGAAAGGTTGGCAGAAGCCTACGGCGTGTCGGTAGAACGACTTTTAGCTCCTGATGAGGTAGGAGTAATAGACCAGCCTGGAGCCGTGGATGATGATCTTCAGATTGTGCAGTTAACTCCGGAGGAGCTTGAACTACTAGCCAAAGTGACCGAACTATCAGAAGAGGGGAAGAGGGAATTTGCCGAAGTCGCTGATCGTGATCGGACGCGGAGATTTATGGACAAGGTGAACGGCTCGGCACTCGTCTACGCAACTCCACCTCAGTCATAGTACCTATCGGCCTGCTGTTCGCCGGTATCGGCAAACTAGGCTCCGCTGGTCCCGTCGGAGCAGCAATTATTGTGGGAACGAGTCTTTGGGCTGCCGACGTTATCTGGCAAGAGGGGCCGGACGATTTCTACCGGGCTGGGTTGCGGGACAAAACGGTCAAGGACTGGGCTGGAGCCTTGGAGAACTACGATAAGGCCCTGGCCTTGGACGACAGCCGGGGAGACATCTGGGCGGAACGGGGCTTAGCTCACCGAGTTATGGGGCTTCACTCCGTTTCCGTAGAAGGCTTCCGCCGGTCAACGGACCTGGAGGACACATCTACCTACTACAAGGGATTCTCCTACCTTCACATCGGGGAGATGAAAGTATCCAGCGAATACCTGAGAATGGCCATCAACAACTTTGAGGTTGCCACGGCTGAGGCTCCAACAAACCCGGACGGCTGGGTGCTCCTCGGCAGGGCGCAGCGGGAGTTATGGAGGCTCATAGGAGGCCAGGACCGTAGTTTGCTTTGGCAATCCCTAACCTACATCGAACGAGCGGCGGCTATCGCCCCAAATTACACCGACGCCTGGGCAGAACTTGAAGTCACTCGGAAGTTGTTGGGGAGATAGGGTTAGTAGGCTGGGGGTGGCTAACCTGGAATTACAATGACAAACCGAGCCGCCATATACTGCCGAGTCTCGACCGACCGCCAGGAGCGGGAGGGCGCCAGCCTTGGCACTCAGCTCCAGAGCTCCCAGCAGTTGTGTGAGGGCAAGGGCTTCGTCCAGGTGGCTCACTACACCGATGTGGAGTCTGGGCTGAACTCAGAGGGTCCTGAATACCTGAAGATGCTCCAATCGGCACAGGCTGGAGACTTCGATGCCCTAATTGTCTACCGAATGGATCGGCTGGGCAGAGACACGGCTGACTACTTCACCGCTCTGCGGACCCTTAAGAGACTCAACATAACCGTGCTCTCCGCCACCGAGCCTACCGAATCCACATTCGTTCAAGGTCTGTTTGGGCTTCTCGGTGAAGAAGAAAGCCGGAGACTAAGCCACAGGATTATACCCAACAAGATTCCTCGGGCAAGGGACGGAAAGTGGAACGGAGCAGCCCCCATTGGTTACGACGTAGTAAAAGCGCCGGATGGTAAGGGGTCGATCCTGAGCCGCAACGCAGATGCCCCCTTGGTTCGAGAGTTGTTCCGGCGCTACGCAGATGGACACAACTCCATTAGAAGCCTTTGTATCGATGCAGGGAAACGAGGTCTAACGGCATCGGTCACGGGAGTACGTTGGATACTCAACAACCGCGTTTATATGGGCAAAGTAGTATACGGCCGGCAGTCCAGGTCTCAATTCTCAAAAAGCGAATCGTTTGAAGCGGACGGGCTCCATGAGCCGTTGGTGGATGAAGACCTATTCCAGCGGGTACAGATTCGGCTATCCGAGAACCGTCATATGCGCCGTAGCGGACCGTCCCCTAAGTATCTGCTAAGCGGGCTACTGCGCTGTGGGTTTTGCGGACGCTCTGTCGCAGGGGCCCGTACCAATCGCCGTTGGGTTAGGTACAGTTGCACCCGTCGGGTTATGTACTCGGATTGCGTCCAGCCTTCTTTTTCGGCCTGGCAGTTGGAGGCTAAAGTTAAAGAGCAAGTGCAACTGAAGCTTGCTAACTTAGAACTGAAGGAAGTCCGGGAACGCTCCAATCTGTTGGCCCTTAAGCAACTCACAGGATCGCAGAGCGACCAAGACCAGATATCGGCCGATCTACGAAGGCGCAAGGCACAGGCGGAATCAAGGCTTAGGTCCTTGGAGATGTCTTTGCTCGATGGCTTAGTTCCCCCCAATCGGTACATCTCGATCAGGGATGAAATTGGAGCGGCCCTACGAGAGATCGACGCGGAGCTGAATCAATTGGGCCATTCGGGGGCACCTGATTATGCCGCCTTGTTCGCAATCATTGACCGGATCACTTGGGACGACCTAGATGACGTAGCCTGGCGGGAACTACTGGAATCGCTAGTCGAAAAGGTGGTCCTCATGGACAAGGAAATCAAGATAGACTGGCTACCATTTTGCCGGTCATTACTGGCCGGTAACGAATAGTCTGCTCAAACAGACGGTGAGCGACGCTGACTCGTTGGTAAGAGCTATTGAAGGTTCCGCAGCCGGCCTGGTTGTGATGGACCCCACTGTGGTCAACGGCATGAAACCCCGGTCAGGTTCGATTACAGCTAGGTTGACGCCCCGTCAGCAAGAGGTGCTATCGATGATGGCCCAGGGCTACAACAATACATCCATCGCCGAGAGGCTGGTCTTGGGCACCAAGTCGGTAGAAAATTACATCAACGCCATATATCAAGAACTTAGCCTCAGCCACGACGGAACACTCCACCCAAGAGTGCAGGCCGTATTGAGCTACATTCGGGACAGCAATTAGCCCACTGACCCGGAAATATTATATCGATGGGACCCCCGGTGGGAACCGCCGTTATCATCAAATCGGAAATGCGGTTCCCACCTATGGCGCCGAACGAGTAACTGGACCTGTCCCGACTACAGTTACTACCTAAATTCCGCTGGCATTATATTGCAACCTTGGCAGCCTTGCTGGGGTCGGTCAATCCCCTGTAACATATTCCCATGTGGCCCTACCGCTTTTCCCATTTGATTTCAATTCCGCATAGTTGCCTGTCCGGTAGAGGAATAATGTGGTAGCACCTTCTTCGGTGATAGGGACTTTCCCTATAGAAACCCCTACTTCAGGCGAAGCCATCGTCGTCCGGGGATTGGAGAAAAGCTTCGGCGAATGGCCCGTACTTTGGAACTTGGACCTGACCGTGAAGTGGGGCGAAATGGTGGCCCTCTTTGGGGCCAATGGCGTTGGAAAAACAACGCTGCTCCGAATTCTTTCCACCCAATCCAAGCCCGATGCTGGTACCGTACAGGTAGCGGGTTTCAACCCTCGCCGGAACTCCCAGGCCATTCGCCGCCGAGTGGGTGTGGTGGCCCATCAGACTTTTCTCTACGAAGACCTAACCTGCCGGGAAAACCTGATCCACTATAGCCGCCTGTTCGGCTTGGAAGATCCCCGAAAAAGGGCCGATGCGGCATTATTAACCCTTGGTCTAGCCAACCGCGCCGATAGCCGGGTTAGGACCCTCTCCAATGGCATGCAGCGGCGTCTCTCCATCGCTCGCGCTATACTTCATAGCCCCCAGATACTGATTCTGGATGAACCCGTGACCGGCTTGGACCGGGAGTCCATCGCATCCTTGCAATCGCTGTTAAAGGGGTGGACCGACGCCGGACTGTCCGTGATCATGACCACTCACGACTTGGACCTCGGCCTGTCTTGGGCTCACCGGGCCGCAGTCTTATCCCGTGGGAGAATCCAATTCCCTGGTTCCGACGAATACATGGATGGTGCCCAAGTGCGCCGGAGGGTGGCGTCGGCATTGGAGCCAGGCAGTTGATTCAGTTTTTGCGGCCCATTGGAGTACTTCTCTGGAAGGATATTCTTCTAGAGATTAGGTCCAGAGAACTGATTGTTTCACTGTTGGTGTTCGGCCTCGTGGTAGTTGTGGTATTCAATTTTGCTCTCAACTCCACGCCCAAACTTGTGACCGCCGTTACTCCTGGCATTCTTTGGGTGGCTTTCGCATTCGCTGGGGTTCTGGCGATGAACCGCGCTTTCGTCCGGGAGAAAGAAGAAGGGGGCTTAGACGGCCTGCTGCTCTCCCCGATCAGCAGGGATTCCATATTTTTGGGCAAAGCGGCGGCCAGCTTTATTTTCATGCTCATGGTCGAAGCTGTGTTGCTGCCCATTTTCGCTGGCCTCCTAAATTTTTCCCCTGCTTCTTTGGAGCTTCTTCTGACAATCGTGCTGGCGACCTTGGGTTTCGCCATTGTGGGGACATTGTTCTCCGCAATATCCGTTCAAACCCGGTCCCGGGAAATCTTGTTGCCGGTTTTGTTTTTCCCGGTAATCCTGCCGGTTTTAGTTGGCGCGGTAGAATCAACCAAGCAAGCATTGGGCGGCGAAACTCTGGTCGGATTGGACCATTGGCTTCCGCTTTTAGGGGCGTTCGATGCCCTATTTCTGGTAATATGTCCTTGGATTTTCTCTATGGTTGTAGAGGAATAACCTGCGGCTCAGTGGGAAATACGGTTGTGCACAATAAAGGCACAGCCGCGACCAAATAAAGTTTTTCAAATACTGGTGGCACAGCCAGAAGTGATTACCAGAAGTGCTTAATGGAGGAACATCTAGTCTTGGCTAGATCCGAGGGTATTCAGAAAGTGGCGTTTGATTCCACGGTCAAGTGGCGCGAGTTGTTTCGTGCCAATGGGCGGACCAACATACGGGCTTGCCTATTGGTTTTGACCGGCATATTAATGCTGGTCAACCTATACATGATTTTTATGGTTGCGCCCACCGACGCCGTCTTAGGACACGTGCAGCGAATCTTTTACTTCCACGTGCCCCTGGCCATTGTGTCTTTCGCAGCGTTCTTGGTGGTATTTGTGGCGAGCGTAGCCTACGCCGTTCGGCGGGATCCCAAGTGGGACAACCTGGCTCATTCCGCAGCCGAGGTCGGAGTAGTTTTTATTACGTTAGCCCTTATCACCGGCATGATTTGGGCCAAACCCGTTTGGAATGCCTGGTGGCTGTGGACGCCTCGCTTAACTACGACGCTGATTCTATGGTTGATCTACGTGGCCTATCTAATGATTCGCTCCTATGCGCCTAACCCGTCGAAGGCCGCAGTCTATGGCGCTGTAATTGGAATCGTCGGGTTCGCCGATGTGCTGGTGGTATATTTCTCGGTCCAGTGGTGGCCCGGCATTCACCCAACCCCTGTGGTGGGTCCACTGGCGGACGCTGGGTCGTTGGACGGAACAATGAGGAGCGTGTTGCTTTTCTCGATGCTCACGTTCCTAGCATTGTTGACTTACCTGATAATAGAACGGATGGCCCTGAAGGATACTGAAGATAAGATACGGGATATCAGGATCACCATGCGAAGGGCCCGGCAAGACGGGCTACCCGGAGATTAAAACCCGGAGATTAAAACCCGGGGATTCATCCATTCGGATTAACCTGTACAGCTTAGCCGCAACGGAGATTAATCAACTATGCCCCTATTCATTGCGCTGCAGATAGATTTGCCATCGTCCAACCTGCCTTGGTTGTTCGCGGCGTTTGCGGTAAGCTGGGCCGTGTTCTTCCTCTATGTCATTTATATGACGCGGCGGCAACAAGAAATGCAAAGCCAAATCCGACAGTTGCACCGGGCATTGGAACAACAAGAGGCTACGGATGCGGATTGATCTCTCATTACCTGGTGCCGATGCCCAATTGGCTTATGGATGTCGTTGATTGGCCGGTCCACCGCGAAGGTGATATTATTAAGCCTAGATAAATCATACAAATCTAGATCTGCCCAGCGACCGTATTAAGATTGAACGTTGATAATAATAACCATTAATAAAATCGAAGGGGGCGAGAAGAATTGGCAGACATAGACCACACTTCGGAAGATTTTCTGGACGATGAGGAAACCGCAGGGCGTAGCAATCGAACCCGGTTGGTGATTCTGGTTTTGGTTGTGGCCCTAGCTTTGGGCTACATGGTCTATGCGGCGTTCCCCGGCAACGCTCTGTATTTCATGAGCGTCAATGAGTTCATGGACAAGCAAGAAGCTCAAGATGGCCGGATTGTCCAGGTATCCGGAAAGCTGGTGGATGGCTCTTTCCTTCGGGAAGCAAATTCTATTAGCACCAGTTTCAGGTTAATCGACGAAGGCAGCGGCTTGGCTGGGGAAAACCTATTGGCTAGCTATGAAGGCGTTTTACCCGACCTGTTTTTCAACCCACATTCTGAAATTATTCTTCAAGGCACTTACGGACCTAGTGAAGTGTTCGAAGCTGACACTATCCTAGTCAAATGCCCATCTAAATACCGGTCGTTGGAAGACGAAATCGAGCAACAAAGTAGCTGATTGAAGGCAATTTGGGCGGCGGCTGAGGGGCTTGTAACAAGCATTGAGGTGCTTCTAATCTAAAATACCGGCTAGCGCAGGGATAAAAGGCCACAATCAAGTTATCTACTGTCACCAGTCAATGCAACGCTGCCTCAGCCCCACAACATCCACTGCCACCTAGAAACTAGCAAGTCTTTAGGCCATCTGTCCGAAGACCTCTGCTGGCTTAAATAGGAACGGCACCAGCCCCGGAGCGCTCCACGGCGAATCCTAATTCTTGTCTTGAACTACTGGGATTGATGCCGCACAGGCCCGATCATCCGCTGAGTCTCTCTGATCACGCTAGACCCGGTCGTGATTGTTGACCGTTGGCAGTAGCTTGGGGTGAGTTCCATTCTGCGGGGCAGAAGCCGATGCCAACGGCTAGGAAGTGTTCTTGTCTCGGTCTCCCACGGTCCGGTCAATAAGAGTCTGCTTAAGCCCGGGAGGCGCCGAAACGCGGGGTAAACGAGAAAGCAGGCCAATGGTAGATGCAAGGGTCTCCACGAAGGCTTTGCAGGGACCGCATTTGCTGAGATGCATACGAATAGCTGACTGCTTCGCAGCTGGGAGGTCTTCTTCCAAATACTCGGAGGAATGACGGCGGACTTCCTCGCAGTCCAGTTCGCCCCCGCCAAAGATTCTTTTGAAAATACTTAGCATTTAGTACACCCCGAATCATTCTAATCTCATAGCCGGTTCCCAGCAAGTTGGCAACAACCATCTTTATCGGCAGTCTCAATGGTTTAGATGCACGAAGCAGTCCAAAAGGATTCATCAAACTTCGCGGGAGTTTCATTAGGAATATTAACCCAATATTCTGTCCTATTTGCTAAGGGGTAACCCCTGAAGTTCCCACAGGAATAGACATCGCGTCTTATAAGCTTGTGGAGAAGCATAAATCACTGTCTTTTGAAGACTTCGCTGAGGATGGCAGCGGGGTCCGCCTACCGGGCAGTCTCCAAGAGCGAATAAGGAGTAATTGTGGAATATAAAAACCCCGGCAACAGTGCCGGGGTTTTTATATTTAGATATCGGTGCCATTGTCCGTTAATTTAGACCAAATATGCATCCATGAGCTGCTCGACTGTCTTGGAACCCGCTTTTTCCCAAGTCTGGCTCACTTGTTTCTCCAGCGAAGGGCGCGCTTCATCTTGGTAAATGACCCCCACGGGAACCCCACCCTTCTGTAGGAGGTTGTAAGCCTCACCCTTGTCCGATGCGTCGTGGTCTTCAGGAACCGACCAGAGCGCTGGCTCTATCCCCTTTTTGGCATCCCCTTTGAGCATCTCGAAAGTATCGTTATAGGTGGTGCAAGGAGACTGGATGTGGACAATGGAAAATCCCGGATGCTCCATGCCCTGTTTAATCATGTTAGACAGAGGCCTGGGTTGGCCGGAGAACCCTGAAGCGATGTAGGACACACCCAAGGTCAAATATAGTTCCAGAGGATTGGTTTTGGCTTCCAGTTTTCCGAAAGGAGTGGAACTGGTTATGACGCCCAACTCTGTCGTTGGTGAACTCTGCCCCTTGGTCAGACCGTAAACCCCGTTATCCATGATCACGGCGCAGACGTTGAGGTTCCTAGCCGCTTGGGGTCCAATATGCTCGGCGCCGATGCTCAGAAAATCCCCATCACCAGCCACAACTACCACGTTCAACTCCGGTCGAGCCATTTTTACGCCAAAGGATATTGGCAACGACCGACCATGGATGCCGTGAAAGCCGTAGGGCTGGGCACCCTCCAGCAGGTGAACCAAGTTGCCTGAGCAACCGATGCCCGCGATAACCACGTTATTTTCCGCCGGCTCCCCGGATTCTTCCAGCCGGTTAATCATAGCCATTTCAAGGGCCCGACGTACGCCGAAATCTCCGCAACCGGGACACCATTTGAAGTCATATTCAGGATTCTTCTTACTCATGCCCGGACCATCTCCTTCTGAGCTGCTCCAACAATCTCATTAATTTGGGACACCAAGTCCTTCACCTTGAAGGGTAAACCAGTGTATTGAGTAATTGCTTCGGCTTTCACACCCATAGAACGTAGAATACTAGCAAACTGGCCTTGATAGTTAAGCTCCGGCACGATCACCAAGTCCTTCTGCCGAAGCTCCTCCAGCATCTTCGGAGGCAACGGATTAAGGAACATGGTGTAGTACCAACCGATGGATACGCCGGAATTCCGCAGGTCCCTAAAGGCTTCCTGGACCGGTCCTTTGCTTCCTCCCCACGGGACCAGCGCCACCGACGCTTCGGGTTGTTCCCTCTCGTAGTCGTCTTCTTCCAGCAGATGGATCTTGCTGAATCGCCGCTGGGTCATTTGAATGTGCCGTTCTCCCAAGTGGGTGGTATCGCCCATATCGTCATGCTCGCTGCCGTTGGCCACATAGGCCCCGGGGCTACCCGGCAAGGGCATGGCCGACAGTTCAAAGCCTGCATATCGCTTGTAGCCGTTGGTGCCTTGGTAAACCAGCCGGTTTTCTATCTCAATTTTGGAAATGTCGGGCTTGGGAATATTCTGCACTCTTTCGGCGAGAGACATTTCGCTCATCAAGATGACCGGACCTTGGTATTTCTCAGCCCAATTCATGGCTTTTATGGCACCGTAGTAACATTCTTCAACGGTTCCGACGGCTATGATCGGAAGCTTGACATCGCCATGGGCCGGGAACATGCAACCCATTAGATCGGATTGCTCGGTTTTGGTAGGAAGACCGGTGGCCGGTCCGCCCCTTTGAACGTTTACAATCACCATGGGAATCTCAGCTATCCAGCCCAGGCCCAAACCCTCGCTCATGAGGGAGATGCCGGGACCCGACGTTGCGGTCATGCATTTTTTGCCTGCAAAACCGGCGCCCAATAGTGCGGTGATGGACTCGATTTCAGAACTAACTTGATAAGCGAATTTTCCGGGACCTACCAAGTTTCGCTCCATGTACAGCAGCACCGGAGTGGCGGGAGATATCGGGTATCCGGCGTAGAACTCCAGCCCGGCAGTCAAGGCACCCAAAGATATGGCCTCGTTGCCCTTGAGCATAAGTTGGGTTACCTCAGGCTTTTCGGGAGGTGCTAGCTCGCCCAAAGAGAAATCCGATGCAGCCATGTGATCGCGCCCCAGGTTCATGGCTTCAATGTTGGACCTGATAATCTCATCGTCCCCAGCCCTGCCCCGGCTGAACCGTTTCGTGACAAACTCTTCCAAAAAGTCCTTGGGCATATTAACTAAGTGGGCCAGCGCGCCTATTACCACCATATTGGCGGCTCGATTATTTCCCGTGGACTTGGCCAACTCGTCAATGGGCAACCCGAAGCCTCGAGGATCCTCATCCAACTTGAACTCATTAGAGTTGAAGATTACTACTCCACCCTCACGCACTTCGCTCTGGTGGGTGTCGTACGCCTCGCGGTTAAACACTACTAATACGTCCACCTCGTCCCCGACGCTCAATATTGGATTGACGGAAAGACGGGCTTGGGTCCACGTAGGTCCACCTAATATTTGAGAAGGGAAGGTCGCAAAGGTCAATGCGTGATAACCGGCGTTGGTGGCGGTTGCAGCCAGACCCTCGGCTGATGTAACTACTCCCTGGCCGCCTTCACCAGCGAATCTCACTATAAAATCACCCATTTGCATATATAAACCTCCCGGCCTAAATGTCAGGAATGACGTAATGAATGTGGGTCAGCGGCGAAACCGCAAAGGGCTTCGTATTGCTTAAAAAAGAGGTGATAGCTTTGGGGTGTAGTGGATTTAGGGTCTTCGTCATTGTGGCATGGCTTTGGCATACATAGGCTTCTCAAATCCGCACTAATCGTCGGCAAGTGCCTTAATGCCGTTCAAGGAAGCAACCACCGAGGTTGACTGTTTCTGAACCTAAATGAGCGTATCAATGGTATCATCTGGCCCGGAACATTGTCAATTGAATCTACTCTCCGTCCACCCACTTTTGGCTGCTTTAGACAAGCCTACTCGGTCGGTCAATCGGTCGGTCAAAAGGTCCTTCAGCGAGATTCCTCTACAACCCACGCCCGGGATTGCTGCAAAAAATCTCTAGAAATTGGGCCTCACATCCCGAAGACGCCTTACGCGCTCGGCGATGGGAGGGTGGGTCGAAAAGAGGTTGGACATGGAGAACCGGTTTTCCCGCTTGTCTTCCTCTTTATTTTCATTTAGCGGATTTACAATGAACAGATGGGATGCCCCCTCGGCCACCTTCATGGGCCGGGCTTGGCTGCCCTGCTCCAGCTTCTCCAAAGCGCTGGCCAAAGCAAAAGGATTGCCCGAAGTGTGGGCCCCGGTGGCATCAGCTTGAAACTCCCGCGTACGGGATATGGCGGAACGGATCAAGGTTGCGGCCACGCCTGCGATCATGGCTACCACCAGAGTTCCGATGACAGCGCCGATACCGTCGTTGCGGTCCCGTCCACCGAACATCATGCCCATTATTGCGCCCCACTTGGCGACTGATGCCAATATCATGATGGTCATAGCCATGGTGGCGACCACCGACATTATTAGAGTGTCCCGGTTACCTACATGGGCCATTTCGTGGGCCAATACCGCTCCCAATTCCTCACGGTTTAGGATGCAGCGGATACCGGTGGTAACGGCCACGGCGGCATGTTGCGGGTTTCGTCCCGTGGCAAAGGCGTTGGGAGAATCAGAATCAATCTGGTAAACTTTCGGCATGGGCAAGCCAGCCAAGATCGCTTGCTCGGCGACGATGCCGTACAGTTCTCTGTCGTCTTGCTCGGTGATGGGGTGAGCGTTCGCCATTTTCAGCGCCAGGCTGTCGCTCTTCCAGTACATAAAAAAGTTAATTCCCAGAGCAATCACTAGAAACACGATCATCAACGGGATTCCGCCAAGAATTAGGCCAATCACTAGGAGCAAACCGCTCATGATCATCATCAAGACAAAGGTCTTCAAATTATTCATAGTGTCCTGACTATCTCTATTCAACTATATTTACAAGGATTTTGTGCTTAGCGGCGGGGAGGTGGGCCTAAACACGCCAGCCTCTTAACCGCTAATATTGATACCAATTATAGCACTCCTATCGCACTCCGAGCGCCACGGAAGACTGGAAGGCGCTGAACACGAGTCGATACGACTTGACATTGACACTCTTTAAGCGTTAGTGATATATTTCACATTGTTTGAGGGACGGGCAGCACAGGAGGAATTTCCATGGCCCTAAAGATTGCGGTATTGGCCAAGCAGGTAATAGACCCCGAAATGCCTATGGCAGCTTTCCGTTTGGATTCCGACGCTAAGAAGGTGGTCACCCCACCTAACATTCCTCCGGTGGTCAACGGCTTCGACGAAAATGCAGTAGAAGCGGCTCTGCTGTTAAAGGACGCTCAAGAAGCCACGATTACCGTGATTTCCAGCGGAACCGAATTCGCTCTGGATGTTATGAAAAAGCCTTTATCCATGGGTGCGGACGAGTTGATTCTGCTTCAAGACGAAGCCTTCGGCAACACCGTGGATAGTTATTTTACCGCCCGGGTTTTGGCCGAAGCGGTCCGTAAACTCGACGGATTTGACCTGATCATTTGTGGTCGCCAGGCGTCCGATTGGGATAACGCTCAGGTACCCTTGGGTCTGGCCGAGCTTTTGGGCCTGTCTTGCATAGCGCTTTGCCGGAAGGTGGATGTGAGTGACGGCAAAGTCACCGCAGAGCGCAACACGTCCGACGGATACGAAGTGGTGGAGGCCAGTCTTCCCGCCTTGGTCACGGTCAGCAACGAACTGGGCCAACCCCGTTACCCAACCCTTCGGGGAATCATGGCCGCCACTCGCAAAAAACCAACCATCTGGAGCGTCGCCGACTTGGGTATTGATTCGGCCCAGCTTGAACCCAGATTGACGCTACGGAACCTGTTCGTTCCCGAGAGCGGCCAGGACTGCGAGATTATTCAAGGCGAAGACGCCGCCGATGCTGGCCGACAGTTGGCCCTGAGGCTGCGAGAAGACAAACTAATCTAGAGATTGGTCTGGAAATCGATGACTACTGTTCCATTCAGGGCCAAATTACCGGCATCCCGCTTATAAACGGGACCGGTAATGGACGGAACCAGTTATGGACGGAACTGGAAACCTTGATCCAAAAGCAATTCCAGGGTGAAAACCGCCGGTTTTGCGGATATGAATGAACCGGAATTCATGGCTCACGTTGGAATTTGAATAGAGCATCCCTAGGGAGGAAGTAATGGCAGAGGCGAAGGGCGTTTTGGTTCTGGGCGAGTTGGCAGGAGGCGAGTTGGCATCGGTCTCCCAGGAGCTTTTGGCGGCTGGCCGTAAAATAGCCGACGACCTTGGCGAGGAATTGAGCATTGCGTTGCTGGGCGCCAGCGTCGACGGCGCCAGCCAGCAGGCTATTAGTCATGGAGCGGACCAGGTTTTCGCGGTTACCCACCCACTACTCGAGGAGTACCAGGTTGACCTCCACCTAGCAGCCCTGGAGTCTCTCTGCCGAGAGACCAGTCCGAACATTCTGCTCATTGCCCGCACCGAGGAAGGGAGGGAGCTTGCGCCTCGCTTGGCATTCCGCTTGGGCGTAGGGTTGGCCCAAGACTGCCTCGAAGTTTCGGTGGACCCTTCCGAGCGTCGATTGCTAGCCAACCGCCCGGTATACGGCGGCAACGCAGTGGCCGTGGTTAGTTGCGACTTCACACCCCAGATTGCGGCAGTAAGGCCAAAGGTTTACGAGCCCTTGGAAGCGGATGCCTCTCGCCAAGGCCGGGTTGTGTCATTCCCGGTGGAATTGGAAAGCTCCCAAGCACGTACAAAGGTCGTGCAAACCGTTGAGGAATCGGCAACCGGCATTAAACTAGAAGACGCCCGAGTCGTTGTCTCCGGAGGCCGGGGACTGGGAGGTCCGGACCCCTTTGCGAGCTTGGAAGAACTGGCCAAGATTATGGGCGGCGCAGTCGGCGCGTCCCGAGCAGCCGTGGACTCGGGATGGGTCCCCGTTGCCTACCAAGTAGGGCTAACCGGCAAGACGATAACTCCCGATCTGTACATAATGGTCGCCATTTCCGGTGCCAGCCAGCACATGGCTGGCTGCTCCGGTGCCAAGGTGATTGTAGCCATAAACAAAGACTCCGAAGCCAACATCTTCCGAGAAGCCCGTTACGGTGTCGTAGGGGATTGGGAGCAGGTGATACCGGCTTTCACCGAGGCAGTACGAGAACTTATCCAAAGCTAGACTAGAACGCGCAGGCTGGCCGATTCCTAAAGTCTGGCTCAGTGTCGATTAGCGGACCTGCCCGTCGCCCCGGGTCTAAGAGCCGCGAGTCCCTGGACGTTGAATTGCCGAGTCTACGTCCTCGCTGGGTTATCCGGACACCTTTAATCTAATGTTGGCGTTTACTGCTTTACGCCATCTCTACACGGTCGGGGTAAGGGTCAATGAAGAGCAATCCGATTCGAAAAATTGCCCTCTCCTTTGTGCTCCTTTTTCCACTCCTTGTTGTCGCAGGCCTGGCTTGTGGCAATACACCTAGCGAGGGTGTAGTGGCCCTTAAGTCGATCACGGGGGTCCGAGACGGAGTATCTCAGACGGTTTTGGACAACCGTCCCGGCGACACCGGATCAATAATTATCCACGTTAAAGCCGAAGACCTACTTGAGTATTTCCAGACCGACGATGAGCACGCGATTATTGATGATTCTTTGGCGTTCGTCATTGAAAGCCGCTATGATCGGGTTGACTACTTTGTCATTATCCGATCAGGATCTGCTGCAACGAGCGAAACCCAGCCATACACCGTTAGCCGCAGTGTTTTCAACCGGCTGTTGGTGGGTCAAACCGTCGAGTTCGAGGTAAATGATGATGGAGAATTTCCCACCATTGAAAGGGTGATCGCAACGCCGTAACCCGTTGGTGAGTCAAACCTCCTCATTTTCCCGTTGTATGTTTTCTTTGGGAACTATCTGATAGCAGCGCGTTAAGGGAACTCTTCTGCCAGCAATCTTCCTCATTGCTTCCAGCGCATCCTCGGTTCTCTGTTGGTACCATTTAGCCGATTTTTCACTCTGGCGATTCCTGCTCCCATCTGTAAACCCGTTTTACCCATTCCAGCATCCAAGCTTATCGTCCGTGGGTTCGGAAAATGTAAGTTGGGTAAAAACTAGAGCCCAACTCGCTATTCTGATTCAAAACATTATTGGGCAAACCATAGACTTTTAATGTCTCTAGTGAGAGGCGGTGGTTGATGAACCCGCTGGAATATCCGGCAAATCTGAGGCGGACTTCCCTGGTTGCTTTGGCAATCCTGCTACTTTTTGTATTTGGATGTTCGGGTAGCTCCCCGACAATCGCCCCAAGTCCCACTTCCGCAACGTTGCCGACTCCGGTACTTGCCCCCACCCATGAAGTTACCGCCACACCACTGGTGGAGCCAAAGGTAAAAACGCCTGTCAGTCAGGCCTTTTTGTTGCGGAATCAAGGTGGTGCGATGGAAGGACACACGCCCCGAGGCTTCTCCGGCAAGGGCACGGGGTTGTTCGCCGGGGATAACCGGAACCCGCGTTTTCCCGAAGGCGACGGAGTCCAACTATTCTTGACCTTCGATTTGAGCACCCTACCTTCCGGCAAAGTGTTGTCCGCCGTTCTCCGGTCCGAGAATGCCTCGGTCCGTGGAATGCCGATGAAGGACCTAGGTTCTTTGCGAGCAGAGGAAGTACGATATTCCGAGTTCTCCCCAGCTTTGTGGAATCTGGAGCGGCTTCCTAGCGGCGAGAGTTGCGTTTTCGCTACTTCTTCCGGTGGTCCGTTCCGTTGTGACCTTTCCGGTGCCGTTCAACGTTCCTTGAACGATTCCTATCCCCTGGCCCAGTTCCGGTTGCTGCTCGACCAGGCCGGAGATGGTGACGGAACCACGGACTTGGTCACTTTTTTCGTCACTGATTCCAACACCAACCAACCGGGCATTTTCGAACTGGAAGTGACGCTGGAGCCGGAAAACTGACTCTGCCTCCGCAGCAAAGACTCGGAGGGTTTCTGTCACAACTCCATAACAAAAAACCAAAGGGGTCAGAAGGTGGTTGGAGGAATAAGTACGTGCCGTGGGGCGCTTGACCCGGTTGCGGACAAATCGGCGGCGATTACTGTCTTTGGCTGAACGCTCGCATATGCCGGCGCCCCAACAAGATTAGACCGCGAATTAATACCAGGGTTTAAGCTTGTAATTTATGCTTCCTAATTAAGCTTCTGGCGGCCTTTCCAAATGCCACGGAGTTGCTTGCTCGTAGGCGTAAGCAACCTTTAGGATAGTTTCCTCGCCGCCGGGACGGCTGCCTATCTGCAGTCCGATGGGCAAGCCGCCGGCGCTGAACCCGCAAGGAACCGACGCAGCAGGTGAGCTGGACAGGTTAAACAACCTGGTCAACAAGTAGGGCAGTCGGGCCGAGGTTTCTTTGCTGGTGATGGGAATGTCATCCTCGATGGGCTGGGCCGGTCTGCCACTGGTGGGGAGCACCAGCACATCGTACCGATTCATGGCTTCCAACACTTGGTCCCGCAGCATCGACCTTAGTTTCTGGGCTTTGTAGTAGGCTTGTGCTGGCACGATGCTGCCCACCAATTGCTGGATGCGCACGTCATGCCCGTAATCGTCGATCCGGTCTCTAACCCAGTCCCGGTGGGCGAAGGCTGGCTCCACGGCCAGCAGTATCGACGACGCCACGCTGGCGGTGATAGCAAGGGGAAGAGAGACCTCCTCGACAGTCGCCCCCAATTCGCCCAGGACCGCCGTAGCTTTGACCACGGCTTCCTTGGTTTCGCTTTCCACGAGGTCGCTGTTTAGCTGCTCGGCAATCACCCCAACCCGCAGTCCTCGTATATCCCCATCCAGGGGTCTTCGGTAGTCGGGTACCGGGGTTTGCCAGGTGTACTTGTCCTTGGGGTCGGAACCGGCGATGGCCCCCAACGTGATAGCGGCGTCTTCCACGGTACGGGAAATGGGGCCCACCGTGTCCATGGACCATACGCCCTGCATAACACCATAGCGGCTGACGCGACCCCAACTGGGCCGGAGACCGACAAGACCGCACCAAGTGGCCGGGAAGCGTATTGATCCGCCGGTGTCTTCACCCAGCGACGAAGCGCACAGAAACGCTGCGGTGGCAGCCCCGGAGCCGCTGCTGGAACCTCCGGTGTACATTTGCAAGTCCCAAGGGTTTCGCGGAGTGCTGAAACGGTGGGAGAAACCAGTGACCGCAAACTCAGTCAGATTGGTCTTGCCCAAGACTATGGCCCCAGCTTTTTTCAAGTTGGTGATAACCGTAGCGTCTTCGTCAGGAACAAAGTCGGCCAGGAAACGGGAGCCGCCGGTGGAACGGACGCCACGGCTCCAAAACTGGTCTTTAACCGCCACCGGCACGCCGTGCATGGGGCCAAGGTGGTTTCCCCTAGCAATGGCAGCTTCGGCCTCCCGGGCTGCTTCCATCGCTTCCTCTCGCATGACCGTGATGTAGGAATTGAATTTGAAGTCCAAGTCGTCAATCCGGTCCAGGTAGGCCTCCGTGGCCTCGACCGGAGAGACCTCTTTGCTTTCGATGAGCCGTGAGAGGTCGGATGCGGAAAGGAAGGGGATTTGGGATTTGTCCACGAAGGTTCCTCCTTGCGCTAGGCAATAAACGACCAAAACTTAAATGCCATGCGATATAGTCGGACTCAAGGCACGGGCGTCACACTGAGGAGACACCCCTAGGCCAGGCCAAGCGGGACGAAAATGGTCAAATGCTGACAGCTGACCCATTTATGCGGGAGGCATGATTATGGGAAGGGGCTCTACGCTATCCAACCCAGGCGGGTTTATCTGGTCCAGCGCTTCAAGGAGAGCGTTCAAGCTATACATTACTTCGGTGAGTTCGGGGTCCTGAATATCGAGGCCCACTGCTTTGCCCATGGCCCGAATTTCGTCTTTATTGAGGTCCACCATGTTAGCCTCCATACTTTAGAAAGTTATTTCTATTATTGGTTTATCGGTTCATAACGAGACTGATTAGAATTTGATTCCCCACGCCTGCGTCTGGACAGAGGTGGGATCGATGGGCGAGATTTTTGTGATCACCGGAACCCAATCTATGCTGCAAAACCGAGGCGTGTCGCGGGCGACCATATAGACACCCACGGTCGATTGTCCACAACATACTCCCTTAAAAACACACGTACGTCAAGATGCCGAAATCATGCCCATGGCGCCGTCCCAACTGACACTTGTTGGGCGATCACTTCACCGGGCCCGAAATTCGGAATCAAGCTCAACGGTCCAGCCCAACTCCACTTGCCTTTCCAAGGGTACCGTCCTTGGAGCCCTTCCACCCACAGGGGACTGCCCAATCAATTGTTCCCGCTCCAACCCCTGAATATCCGCTTCGCTCAAGCCCAAGACTTGGCGGAGCACGTTGTCGTTGTGCTCTCCCAACAGTGGGGCGGGCTTGGCGATGGAAAGGTCGTTTTTCGACAGCCGCCAGCCGCGGCCAACGTAGTCTCTGCGGCCCAACCCCGTCTCTGTTGGATGTTCTACCGATTCAAAGTATCCTCTGGCGTTAAAATGCGAGTCCGTCAGCAACCCCCGAGCGTTTAACACCGGCCCAGCGGGGATACCCGCATTTTGAAGCACTTCCATCACCTGGTACTGGCCCTTGGTTGCAGTCCACCGAGAAACGATTTCGTCCAACTCGTCCTGGTTACGCAACCGGCCCAAAGGTTCGTCAAATTTCCCTTCTAGAATATCCTGAAAGCCCTCTTCCCCGGTGAGAATACGCCGAAATGCCAGCCAGTCGGCGTCGTCACGAACCGCCAGCGTTACCCATTGGTCGTCGCCCTTGCAAAGGTAGCAACCATGGGGGGCCATGGATTGGTGACGGTTGCCCATGCGCCGGGTGCGGCGGCCATTGAACGCATAGTCCAGAATACCTTCGCCAGCAAATGACACACCCACCTGGTACATGGCTAGGTCGACCCAGTTGCCGCGCCCGGTCCGCGCCCGGTAAAGCAACGAAGCCATTATGGCGGTGAGGGAAGTCCAGGTAGCCAGAAAGTCGGTATAGGAATTGCCCATCTTGTTGGGAATGTCTTCGGGAGTCCGGTCCTGGGCGTTGTCTGCGGAGTTGTCCTGCAGATAGCCCATGAACGCTCCGGTGCCGTGAGTCGGTTCTAGGGCCGAAGCCATAGCCCCAAAGTTGCTCCAGGGGCCGCTGTGACCATATCCCGTGTTGGATACCATAATCAGGTCGGGTTTAACCGCTCTGAGGCTGGCATAGTCCAGGCCAAACCGGGCCATGACCCGGGGAGTGAAGTTTTCCAGAACGATGTCGCTAACCCGCACCAAGTCTTTCAACAAGTCCTGGGCCGCCTCGGAACGCAGGTCCAAGGTCAGGCTGTCTTTGCCCCGGTTCAAAGTATGGAAGGTTCCTGAACGCTCCCAGTACAATTCCCCTGGGTCATTATCCGGAAATGGACCCATAATGGTCCGGGTTGTGTCCATGAACTGGGTATGGTGGGTGTCGATCTTGATGACCTGAGCGCCAAAGTCCGCCAAATTAGCCCCTGCAAAGGGCATAGCAAAGACTCTGCTCAAATCGACGACTCTTATGCCGTCCAGGGGACGCTTCTTAAATTCCTTTCTTTCCTCTGCGCCGCTCAAGGTCTGATCTCGTAGAGGTTATGGAATGGGTTTTCCAGGGGCAAAAGTCTCACGCTGTTAAAGCCCGCCTCAGCGCACATCTCCTGGACCTTGGGAGGATGAAGTCCCAGGGTACCCAAGCCAGCGCCGTCGTTGGCCAGCGAGGTTGTCATACAGTACAGAATACTGAACCCGTGAAACATTGTGCCCAGAGAACCAAGGTTTTCTTCCAAACTCTCCGAACAGTTGATGTCCAGCAGTAGGTAAAAACCTCCGGGGTTCAGGGCCTGGCGGATCGACCGCAGCAGGCCTTGGGGGTTTGCGGCGTCGTGAACCACATCGAATGTGGTGATGATGTCGTACTGATAGGGAAGACCTTCAGTCACGTCCAATTGCTGAAAGGCTACCCTCTCGGCTACTCCAGCGGCTTCGGCGTTGGCAGTCGCCTGCGTTATCGTGGGGGGAAACACGTCAAACCCTGTGAAGTTGCAGTTCGGAAATTCCTGCGCCAACTTGATCAGCGCGCGACCACGGCCACAGCCAACGTCGGCCACCGATGCCCCGGCTTGTAGCTTGGCTAGGACGTCGGGCATAGCGGGCATCCACTCAGGCAAAAGCAAGTTTTCGAACCAGCCACCGGTGAACCTTTCCAACCCATCCCACAGATTGTCGCCGTAAGCCGATTGGTGGACGCCGCCTCCATTCCGGAACGCCTGTAGCAGTTGGTCGAAGGGGCCAAGCATACCCAGCAAAACCTGATATGCGCCAGCCACGAACTTAGGCCCTCCTTCCTGGGCTAAGACCATGGAGTACTCGGGTGGCAGCGTAAACCGCTGGCTGTCCGGGTCATACTCCAGGTAGCCCGCTGCGGCCATGCCTCCCAGCCATTCTCTGGCGTACCGCTCGTCGATCCCCGCCCGGGAAGCCAGTTCTTGGCTGCTGGTTGGCGAACTTTCTCCAAGAGCCTTGAACAGACCCAGGCGATCTCCGATCATGGCCATTATCACGGCGGTCGTGCTGCTAAGGTCGCCCAAGGCCTTCCGCACAAAGGCTCGCTGTTTCGCTTCATCAATAACAGGTTGAATCGACACTAATTATCCTCTCCACCGGCCCGGTTATTAACCGTCCGGTTACTAGATGATCCCCGACTCCCGCATATTTACCAAGTCCTGGGCAGTGTAACCCAACTCGCCGACGTAAATTTCGGCGTTATGCTGGCCTAGTAACGGAGCGGGATAGCGAAATTCAAAGTCCATTGCCGAAAGTTTGGGGCCCAGGCCCGGATACTCGGCTTTTCCTGCAACCGGGTGGTCCAACTCAGTATAGAAACCTCGCTCCCTCAAATGCTCGCATTCCATGAGGTCCCCGGCGTCCTGAGCCATGCCAAATACCAGCCGCCTTTGTCCGGACTCTTCGAACAACGGTTTGCGGTCCCAATTAGCCAAGCCCTTGATGAGCAATTGTTTCAGTTCCTCGCCGTGTTCAATTCGGCCAGCTCCGGTAGCAAAGCGCTCGTCTTTCAATTCTTCCAAGCCGATGAGTTCGGCGATAACCGGCCAGGGTTGGGAGCCTTGCACCGAAGGCACCACGTAGCCGTCCCGGGCTGGCATAAGCTCCTCAAAGCCCGAACCTCGTACGGGGCGGCGGCCCTTGATAGCACCCATATAGGTGTAATAGGGCACAGCCTGGACCAAGTGGGACGCCAGGCATTCAACAATGGAAACCTCCACGTACTGCCCTTCACCGGTGGTGAGTCGTTGGAACAACGCCGCCAGCGTGGCGGCTGCGCCGTTGGCCCCGGACACGTAGAACGACTGGTCCAAGGCATTTCGCAAGGGTTCCCGGTCCGAATCTCCCGAGTGATACATCAACCCACTCATAGCGCAAGTCACAATGTCGGTAGCCGGAAAGTCCTTGTAGGGACCCGATTGTCCAAAAGGAGTGATGGATGTAACTACCAATTCGGGATTCACCAAGGCCAATGAATCATAGTCCAGCCTCAGACGCTCGGATTCGGACGGGGAGAAATTCTCCACCAAAACGTCCGACGATTGAAGCAATCCATTAAAAACAGAACGGCCCGAGGTTGAGGCCAAGTCCAGGGTAACGCCTCGTTTGTTGGAGTTTAGGTAGAGGAACTGGACGCTTTTGTCCGGGTGGGGGTCGTCGCCAACAAAGGGACCTGCCCTGCGGGCCATGTCGCCCGTATCCGGCGGCTCGATTTTAATAACGTCGGCACCGTAGTCGGCCAACAGCTTGGCGCAAAAGGGACCTGGGATTTGGCTACCCAAGTCCAATACTCTGATACCTTCCAGAATTCCATGTGACGGAATTAACGTCATTTCAAAACTCCGTCCGACATGCTAAAGGGTCCTTTGACCGGCTCAGGGCGGCCAGAAGAGTGGCTGCCCACCGTCATTGGTCCAACTCCCAGGCCAGGGGCAGGCTCTGGCCCCGTTTTGGCAGCACCACTGTCGCTTGACCGGACACGGTCAATTCGCCACGGCTGTTGCGCAACCCGACCTGGCAGTCGACATACCCAAAACCGTCCACTTCTCTTTTGCCGGAAACAGCCCCGTGTGCTGTCAAAACGTCACCAGGATAATCCATGCCCCGATGCTGCACTTGATAACGTTTGAACCAGCCTTCTTCCCCAGCGAACCGGACCAACAACTCCCCCAAATACTGGTTCTTGAGGGAGCCGTTGACCACAACGTTGATTAGGCCCTGACGCAATTGGGCAAAGGGCAAGTCCCAGTGTATCCGAGCGTAGTTTCCGTTGGCTGCAGCCCAGCGCACCAAATGAGTGGTGGTAATCGGTCCTTTCACCACCGGAGGAAGCTCATCACCGACCGACACGTCCTCGAAGTATCGCTGCTGCGCAGGCTCGGTCTGAGGCTTGGCTAGCACCACATCCGGTGCTGGAGGCGAAACCGGCACTTCTTGTAACGACGTTTCCAGGGCCGATGCGGAGTCATTTCCCACGCCTAGATGGTCCTCTTCCGGCAGTGCGCGGTGGATGCTGACCCGGTCGGCAACGCTAATTTCCCTATTTTCTTGGTCGGTCAGGGTCTCTTGACGAATCACGAATACCAACGGCCCGGAGCGGCCCTGCTTTTCGAAGATGTCCCGGATACGAAATTGGCGGGTCACACAAGCGCCAACGTATGCTGGCCGCAGGAACTGCCAATCGCTGCCCCCGTTTAGCCCGTAGCTATTGAAGGGCAACGGGACTTCGAAGTGGGACTCTTGGCCTGCTCCAAAAAAACCGATGGGAGGAGCAATATCTTTCCAAGTAGCCAAGGGCGGGCACAGAAGGCCCCCAAAGCGGCTGGCATTGGCATACTCGGGGTCGACGTACAATGGATTGGGGTCTTCAGTAGCGTCGGCCAAGTCGTAGGCCATTTCATCGCTGATGGCGAATCGATTGCGCTCGGGCGGCGTTTCCTGGCCAATGAGGGCAAGCACTTCCGGAGTTATTAATTGGGATGCCATAAAGGTGTTCCTTTGCGGTGATTTGCCTGGACGCCATCAAGACAGTTTCCAGACGAAATTGGAACCGGAGTTAGGCTGGAAGCAGAAGCCGCCAAGACAGAAGCAGTTTAGCATAGATGTTTGGCTGGATGACCGGTTCGGCAGCGTATCAATGCTTCCGCGGTCGCCGGTCCCGTTGCGGCGGCTTTTCGTTGTAAAATTTGGTGTAAAATTTCCTGTGAACTTTCAATGTAGAATATCTTTAAAGTTTGGCGTCGCACGGGAAATCGCAACCAAAGATGCCAAAAATTGTGTGACCTAAGAACCTATTGATGCAGAGATTAAAGGAGTGACAGCATGACACTTAACGAGTTTATTGAAGACTCTTTTGCCAAAGAGCACGAGTTTCTTATGGACGCCGTCAATGACCTGACCCCCGAAGAACTGGCTTGGCGCGCCGGGCCCGAAGCCAACAACATCAACTGGCTGCTCTGGCACATGACCCGTGTGGAGGACATGTGGATTCAGTTTTTCATCCAAAAAGAACCCGAGATTTGGGAAAGAGACGGCTGGAACGAGAAGTTCGGGTTGCCCACTAGGGATAACGGCTTTGACCATACGCCGGAGCAGGTGGCCGGTTTCCCTATCCTCGACCTTCAGGAACTCTTGAAGTACGGCGAAACCGTTAGATCCGCAACGCTGGAATACTTGAAAGGATTGGGCCCAGAGGACTTCCCATTGGTGCCTAGGGAACGGCGGCCAGAGATGTCGGTGGGCCAGATTTTCCGGCAAATAGTTGGCGAGTTTTACCAGCACCAAGGGCATATCTCTTATCTGAAAGGCCTAATCCGCTCTGGGGCGAAACCCGGCTGATCCAAGCTTTTTACGGGATGGAGGGTGCTACAGACGCTGAATTCGGCTGGCGGGATACCTCCATACCCCTAGCCCAGCGACGGTAATCCAACTCTTTGGCGAGCCGAAGTGGTCCCAAGGGCCAGTCCTCCATCCTTGAAATTAGTGGGGCCTAAGCGTAGTTTGGGAATCAAGGCCAGAGTTGCGATTTCCTGGTGACAATCCCCGAAAGCGTCGCTTCCCCGGCCCAAGTAAGTTACTCATGCCCCAGGCTAATAGTTGTGGCTCAGGTAATTTGTAAGGTAGTTGTTCCGGGTTGAAATCTGCTCGACATGCGTTAATCGCAATCCTCCGCTGGCTCTGGCATCCCAAGGTCAGGTTTGCGTTGGGCTTGGGTGTCAAGCCATTGGTTGGCTATTTGGTCGTGCGC
The DNA here is from genome assembly GCA_963665155.2 of Dehalococcoidia bacterium. Taxonomy (GTDB): domain Bacteria; phylum Chloroflexota; class Dehalococcoidia; order Lucifugimonadales; family UBA3495; genus UBA1141. Next base: position 504,623 of record CAXXFI010000002.1, read on the forward strand.
GATACCGATTGAGGTTCTCTCGCCGCTCAACTCCAAGATGTCCCCGTCCGCTACGCATTCGCCTCTCTCTTTTTATTCTCCATGGCCATGGCCTTGCGAGCATATCGCTGGAAGCTATTGCTACTGGGCGAGAACGTCCCCTTACACCGTCTGCTGCTGGTGCAGAACGCGGGCATCGGCCTGAACAGCCTGTCCCCGATACGCGTAATCAGCGAAGCTGCTCAGTTCATCCTGCTCACCATCCGATACCGGGTTAAAAGAGAGATGGTTGCTGCCACTTTGGGCGTGCAACGAGTATTGGACTTCGTCATAGGCGCCCTATTGTTAGGTTTCGGGCTTTTGTTTTTACCGGGGTTGCAGGTTTTCGCCCTGTATGTTCTGGGTGCGGGGGTTTTGGCCATCGTCAGCTTGTTGGCGGTGCCGTTGTTCATCTGGCTTGGCACCCGGCCAGAATTAACCCGCGTGTCTTTTTTGGCCTCCACGTCCGTATCACTGCGTCAGTTGATCCGGGCCCGGTTAAAGCTCACCTTTTCGTTTGTTCTCACCCTGGCCTACTGGCTCACCCTCGGTCTGTCGGCATGGGTGCTGGCTTACGGCATGGGTATCGAAATATCCATTCTTTTGGCAACGCTGCTGGTCATAGGAACAATGACTTTTGTGGCGATGGTGCCTTCGCTACCAGCTTCCGTGGGTACATTTGAGTTTGCGGTCTACTATTTGCTGACCGCATTTGGCATAGACCCAGTGGAGGCCCTCGGATACGCCCTGGTAATTCACGCTATTCTGTTTATCCCGCCCATCATCATGGCTTTAATGGTTTTGATTCCCTGGCCTCTGAACATGGGACGAATGATCGGGCTACCCTCTGCCTCCTCCGTAACCAATAGGGTGGAGGAATCGTAGGTCCCGCCTCAAGTATTACCCGGCCTCGTCAGTTAGGCATTTAGTTCAGGCCATGCCGCTCCTCGGGATTCTCCGCGTTGCTCATAGCTGAGTCGGGATGACCCATCTTCCATCGCCGCATTTTGCCGTTATCACGTTATGAAAACACCAAGGCGTTTGGCGCTGTTTTCCCTATAATTAATCTTCGAGGCACGGAGCACGGAAGCTGATCCCGGAAGCCGAGCACCAAAGCTGGCCTTCCGGTGATCTGGCATCCGCGCGGGCCATGGTTTGAGGGTGGACGGGAGAGATGGGATGAGAACCGCAAACAAAGCCAAAGCTTGGATCGTTTCGGCAATCGCGATTGTAGTCTTGGCTTGCACCTCCAACAGCACCAGTCCCACAACTCAACCAGCGGCCACCGCAACACCTGTTATTGAGCAACCCGCTGGGCAATCCGAACCAACGGCTACGTTGGCGCCCGCCCCAACATCCTCAACCACGACCACTGGAAAGAAAATAGCCGCCACGCCGACTCCACTCCCAACTCAAGTTCCGGCGCAACTGTCCCGCAAATTGGAAAAACGTGAGGGGACCCAGGGCGGTTCGTTGACCGTGGCGGGATTTGCCGATGTTCCCCACCGGGACGTGCACCAGACGATTCAGGAAACCTTGACCTCCATGGGACCGGGACTGGCCTATAGCCGATTGCTCAGGCTTCGGCCGGGCACAGGAGATAACCAGCCCAGCTTGCAACTAGAATGCGACCTCTGCCTGAGTTGGGAGTTAACTCCCGACTTCGCTTACGAGTTCCAACTTCGTGAAGATGTCCGGTGGCAAAACATTGCGCCGGTGGACGGTCGCGCCTTGGTCGCCGACGACTTGGTTTTTAGCTACGACCGCATCCGCACACCAGGATGGGCCAGCGCCGGGCTCTTCGCGTCTTGGGGTGGAGTCGAGGCGCTTAGTCCCCATCGCCTCCGGATTGATCTGGCAATGGCCGACGCCGACGCTCTGTTGTCCCTAGCCGACGGCCATAGCAAAATTGTCGCTCGGGAGGTTGTGGAGCAATTTGGAGACCTTCGCGAAAGTCCGGTAGTCGGTACTGGACCCTGGATTTGGGTTGAATCCGAAGACAAGGGTGGCACTGTCCTTCGCCGCAACCCGGACTATTTTGAGGCTGGACTGCCCTACCTCGACGAATTGGCAATCAAGCCCATCAGAGCCGAGGGCAAAATCAATTCCTCCGGTCTTGAGCGTATGGCGGCGTTACAGGGAGGGATGGTGGATATGACCATCCTGCCGCCCAACGAATGGCGGCAACTTAGAGATTCAGGCGCGGACATAGGCTCTGCTCTGTCCCGCCAGTCTGGCACGGGCGTATCCCTGGCTTTCAACGTGCGCTCGGAACAACTGTCCGATGTGGCCGTGCGTCGGGCCATCTGGCGTGCAATCGACCCTTGGAATTATGTGGACACCGTCTGGGCAGGACAGGGGTTCGTCAGCGTTGGCATTCCGGTTCCAACTTCGGATTGGCTGCTGGGACGTAATGAAATGCGGGGCCAATATTTCGCCGACCCTGGCATGGCCAGAGAGACGCTGAGGGAAGCTCTGATCAAAACAGGCTCCAGCGGCGAAATCGAGATCACCGTTCGGACCGAGGAATTCGGAGATGCCTACTTGGACCTGGAGCAACGCCTGACCGAAGACTTGCGTCAGGTGGGATTCGACCCTAGTATCCGTCGGCTCAATCCTTCCCAATTTAGCGACATAGTCCTGAATCAAAGAGACTATCAAATCGCTCTGGGAGTGTTGCCGCCAACGTCAACTACCAACAGTTTTTTGATGGCACTGCTACACAGCCAAGGACGGTGGAACATCTCCGGCCATCAAAACCTGGAATTGGACGGGATGATCGAAGCCCAAGCCGCAGAGTTCGACCCCGAGAAGCGGGAAGATATGCTCAAGGAGATCCAGCGGCAGGTCATGGACGAAGCCTATTTATTCAGCCCAGTTACCGGCGCATCCCGCTGGGTGTTCGACCCGCTAGTCAGAGGGTTTCATCCCAACACCGCCCTGTCCGAATACCATTATTGGTCCCAAGTTTGGCTCGACCGGTGATTGGGTCGTTCGTGGTAATTTCGCCCGTTCGTGGTGACTTGGCCCGTTAGCGGTAATCTGGTCCGTTCGTGGCCATTTCGCCCGTTAGCGGTGACTTGGCCCGTTCGTGGTGACGACGTGTGCGCAATTGATCCGTTCCGATTCACCTTGGAATCTGCTTTGCCTTAGGTCATTGGTTATTTAGTTCCACCAATAGAAAGTGAATCCAGTCGGGTTAATAGTATAACATCGGCTGCTTGACGCACCTGTCATAATCCTTGATTGCATTTTCTGGTGGAGACGGGGGAGGGAGCCTGTCTCAGAAAGCCGGGCACTGACTGGGTCCTGGCGGCTAAAATAAGGGCAGTCTTTCACGAGGAGGCCGCTCATGCCGCTAAGGCCGGTTAACCGCGACCAAGCCTGGCTGCTCCCACCGACCCTCGATGACCTCCTTCCCAAAGATCACCCAGCCCGATTCGTTGCCGCTTTTGTTAGCGGACTAGACCGCGACGCCTGGAAGGGAATGGAGATCGACATCCAGGGCGATCCGTTGGGTGCTCCAGCCTATGACGCACAGGTCTTGCTCAGCGTCTGGCTCAACGGGTTTATGATCGGAATACGGTCTTCCCGGAAGCTGGAGGCGGCCTGTCGGGATCAGATTCCCTTCCTGTGGTTGACCGGATGGCAGCACCCTGATCACAACACGCTGTGGCGGTTTTACCAGGCCCACCGGTCCGCCATGCGGGGGTTGCTGAGGCATACGGTCCGGACCGCGGTAGAAGTGGGGCTGGTGGATCTAGCGGTGCAGGCCGTGGACGGCACGAAGATCGCGGCCAACGCCGCAGGAGACCAGACCTACGATACGGCGAAACTCGAGCGTTTGCTGGCCAGGACTGAGGAGACCATCGGCGATCTAGAGGCCCAGAACGAAGGAGGGGATGATCCGCCGCCACCCCGGCTTCCAACAGAACTTCAGAAGGCCCAAGTCTTGCGGGAGCGCATCTTGCACGCTATGAACCGGCTCGCGCAGGACCACCGGCTTACCCGTGTGAACCTGACGGATGGAGATGCCCAATTGATGAAGGGCCGGCAGGGAATCATGCCCGGCTATAACGCCCAAGCGATGGCATCGCCAGTTGCTCAGTTATCGGGCAATGGCATGTTGATTACCGCCGCTGACGTGGTTAATTCCGCAGCCGATTCTGGTCAGTTAATTCCTATGCTGGAACAAGCCGAAGAGATTATTGGGGAACCGGTGCCGGTCACTCTGGCCGATGGCGGCTATCATACCGCAGCCAACCTGGCATCCGCTGAACAACGGGAGACCTGTTGGTGATGCCTGAACGCTATCACCCAGGCGTACAAGGCCCCTACTTCAAAGATAAATTCGTCCATGATCCTGCCACCGACACTTACCTCTGTCCTGAGGGTCAGCGACTGCCCTTTAGGGGGCTCCGCAAGAAAAACAGCAACATTACCGGCCCATGCCGAGTTTACCGAGCCTCAAGAAGGGTTTGCGGGACCTGCCCAGCTTACGGAGTATGCACCAAAGACGCCCATACCGGGAGGGCGTTGTGGATTGGTCCCTCTGATGCTCTACTGCGGAAACACCGGCATTGGATGACCACCGAGAGAGCCGGGCGCCTGTATGCTAGGCGGAAAGGGCTGATCGAGCCCATCTTCGGCATCCTGAAAGAACAGCTTGGGGCCCGCCGGTTTTTACTTCGGGGGCTAGTGAATGTTCGGGCTGAGTTCACAATGCTGGCAACCGCCTTCAATCTCCGGACGTTATGGCGAGTTTGGAGAACCCGCTGGTGACCACTCGCGACACAGGGCACTTAGCGCCTAAATCGGCCAATGTCCCTATAAGCTAGATCAGGCTAGGCGCATCAACCCTTTTTACTCGCTTTCATGGGAACCCTCGAACCCGGAAAACATTCTGCGTCCGATTCCCCTGCAACAACCTTCTGACACAGGCTCGAGAGTCGATGTATACCTGAAACACGGCTTGGCGGTTTTGGTGGCGGTAGGCTGGGGCATCAATGCTCAGTCCAAAACTCATGGTCGGCTCATCTTGGGTTAATTATAATGATCGATTAATTCCGTTTATTAGGCGATAGCAAGTATCCACAGTTGGCACAGAAATGTGCTCGACCTGCAGATGGAGGACATGGGCCTGTTCCAAGTCATCTAACTGACGGCCAAGATCCACCACTGCTCTACTGAGTTGCTCCCTGGTCTTTTCTGCATCCGTCATGACGGTCTCCTGCTGGAAGCCAAACCCGCCCACGGCGGGGGGTTAGATAGTCATTCAAGGTTGAGAATATCGCCACCATCTTACCAGATATGGCGAAGGGGAAAGTTCAAGGGGGGAGTGAGCTCACTTTATCAGGGGGTCTCGGGGGATATCTTAACCAGAGGGCGCTCCAAAACGGGAGTCCGGTGCGCCCTGATTAAAAAGAGAATAATTTCGGGAGGCACCGAAAGGACTTGGTTTCGGACCAGTTTTAGACATGCAGTGTTGTTGTCCAGGGAAAATGTCAGGGTTAAGCGTTCAGGGAAAATGTCAGTATGCTTTGGTGTATTTGGTTTTAGCAAAACGTAGTTAATGGCTTGACTGACTACCTTTCCTGGGATGCCTTGGGTCCTCGACCCCATCTGTACTTCTCAAAGATGGGACTTAAATCCAGCAGGCTCACCATCTCTTCCAGGAAGAACGCTAGATGCCCTTCCGGTAGCCACTCCCTTGGCGCTTGGGGCAGCAGGTAGGCTTGGTCTATTGAATAAGCGCGAAAGCTGTTGGCCATGCAACACCTCCCCTCACGTCCCCTCTACCTTGACTTGCTACTACCTTCTTGGCGCCTTTCTTCCCATTACCCGGAAATATCGGACACACTCCTAGTATTACAACGTCAGTTCAGGGAGGGATGTGGGGTGATGCCCGCATGGCGGCGCGGCGCTTGGCATGGGAGCGTTTGGCCCGTTCGTTACTGTCCTGCGTATCCTCAAGCCACCGCAGCAACTCGGTTGGCCCGAACCGTTCCCGGGGCAGCATTTCCCGCACCACCCGGTAGACCTGCGGCCTCGTGATCCGGGGCATCTTTTTCCCCCCAAGCCTGTTGCAGGCTCAGCAGAAAAGCTCCGCCCAGCAGGCACAGGGCCACGTGGTGATGCCAGCCAGCCCAGGTGCGGGTCTCGTACTCGTCCAGGCCTACGTCGCTTTTCTCCGTCTCAAACTCCGTTTCTATACGCCAACGGGAGCCTCCCACGTATGCCAGGGTCTCCAACGGGGTATCCTCCGGAGCATTGGACAGGTAGTAGCGGGGTTCGCTGCCGTCCCGGTTCCGGCGGTAGACGGCCCAGTGGATTTCGCCGGGCTTGCGCCTGCTGGTCGGTCGCACCCTCTGGGCGCTGAAAAGGTAGCTGCGTGGCCCCTGGCTTCCCTCGGCCACCGTAATCTCACGCCAGGCCTCCTCCGGCAACTCGTCGCTGCGCTGCTCCATGGTCCGGCGCTGACCGTCTCGCAGCCTGGGTTTGCGGGGACGCCCGAATCCCTGATACTCCGCACTGGTCCAGGCAGGCTCCGGCGGCCACACCGTAAAGCCGGACGGAACGTCCAGCACGTACCACATCCCCAAGGCCGCCAGGCCCTCCCGGAAGGACGGCGACATCCCGAAGGCGTCGTCCGCCGCGACCCATCCAGCCTTCAGGTGGCCCCGCTCCTGTGCCCGCCCCACCATCTCCAAGGCCAACTCCGTCTTGGACCGGTAGCCCTGCCTATCCTCCGGCACACCCGCCGCCTCACACCGGTCTTTGTCCGAGGTCCAACTCTCGGGCAGATACAGCCCCTTGTCCACCAATGCCCGTCCCAACGGGCTGACATAGGCCAGGAACATCCCCGCCTGGCAGTTGGCCACCTTCCCCAGCCTCCCGCAGTACTGCCGGGCCACTCCCACCGACTTCCTCCCCTGCTTGGGAAAGTCGCTGCCGTCCAGCACCCACACCCCTTCCGGATGCTCCAGCCGGGTTCCCAGGTACTCCTGCAGCCGTCCTATAATCACCTCATCGTCCCAGGGAGAATCGGTGAGAAACCGCTGCATCCCTCGGGCTGACCCCGGAACCGTCTCCGACAGGTTCTCAGCGTTGCGCCGCTCCCCAGACTGTACCAGCAGGGCCTGGAGATAATGACCGCTGTGCTCCCGCGTCTCCCGGCGGCCAAACAGCGGCGCGAAGTAAGCGTGAAAATCCCGAAATGACCCGTACACCTGCTCGAAAGCTGCCGCATCCACATCCCCACCTCACCCGCCTATTCCCTCTCCAGCTACACAGTCATCCTATCAAACTAACTGACGTTGTAATACTAGATCCGGTCATGGGCATCATCATGAATACTGCCGTGGTCATGCCCGCCATTCTCCTGGGCATTGCGCAGGATTAGTCGAAAGCATAGAATCTCTACCAGAAATTACTCATGATTTGCCATCATGAGGTGACGCCGTGGCTAAGAAGCCTCTACGTCGACTTACACTACCGAGAAGAAAAATGGTATTGGGCACTGAATACGAACATGTGGGATCCCTTGGACGAATCTACCAGTCACACTGCCTTCTTGGCTCCGCACCTACTTCGGTCTTGCAGAGGTAGTTTTATCTACACTCGTAGTGACGAATTGCTTAGTCGCCAAATGTGTTAATTTAGCCATCCAGGAGAAGCAATCGACTGCTTAACACTACCGGGAGGATTGAATGAGCTCCTTAGGTAAACCCACGAACCGATTTGAGGACTACCAACTATTGACCGGGACAGGTTCTTACGTGGCAGATATAAAGTTGCCTGAAATGCTTCACGCATTTGTTGTGCGAAGCCCGCACGCCCACGCACAAATTCGGACGATTGATGTGTCCCAAGCTCAAAACCTCCCCGGCGTGGTGTCCGTAATCACCGCGCAAGATGTCGCTGGAGCGCTGGGAGACATCAGCACGACTCCCCCATGGGAAGACCCGTCGATAAGGTTAATGCGTGCTCCTGGTCAACCTGTTTTGGCCAATGACCGAGTACATTTCGTTGGGCAACCCGTGGCAGTAGTGGTGGCGGAAAGCCCGGAGCTAGCACAGGATGCGGCGGAAGCCGTTATTGTCGACTATGAGCCTTTGGCCGTTATAGTGGACGCTTTCGAAGCTTTAAAGGACGATGCGTATCATTTGCATTCGGAATTGGGCACCAATCTGGCCATGCACCTGGTCCGGGAAGGCGGAGACATCGACGCTGCGTTCAGGGCTGCTGACTTAGTAGTGAACCAACGATACGAAGTGCAGCGGTTGGCGCCGTCACCATTGGAGGCTAGGGGGTGGTCGCTTACTACGAGCCAATACAGGACATGCTAACCGTTTGGGACTCTACTCAGGAACCTCATCAAGTCCGAGATGAACTTGCTCATCAGTTGGTGCGCACCGATGCCAAAGTGCGGGTGATCGCCCCGGACGTCGGAGGCGGCTTTGGCCAAAAGGCGGCAGTATTTCCCGAGGAGATATTGGTGCCCTATCTGGCAATTCAATTGAGACGCCCCGTGAAATGGATTGAAGATCGGCAAGAAAATATGTTGGCGTTTCAGGCCAGGGGCCACACCGTGGATGTGGAAGCGGCTGCCAAATCTGACGGGACTATCCTCGGTATGAGAATCAAGATAGTGGCCGACCTCGGCGCATTCTTCATGTCCGCCACTCCTTTAGTGCCTATGCTGGCATCACAACGCATCGCCGGTCCGTACAAGACCCCCGCCATGGGAGTTGAAGTGCTCGGCGCTTTGACCAACAAACCTCCTACCGGTCCGTACCGTGGCGCTGGGGGGCCCGAATCGGCCTTCTGTATGGAACGTACCGTTGATTTAATCGCTAAAGACTTGGGCTTGGACCCTGCTGAGGTGAGGTACCGGAATCTCATTCCCAGAGACAACTTCCCTTTCGATACGCCAACGGGTTTGACTTACGATTCGGGGGACTATGAGAGAGGCTTGGATAAAGTATTGGAATTGGCGGACTACCAAAATTGGCGTAAATGGTCAGGGACCCTTACGCCAGATGGTCAATATATAGGGGTAGGTATAGCAACCGTTGTCAAAGCCTCTGGCGGCGGCGGAGACATGCTGACAGAAGGCGCCAAAGTGGATATCGATAGGTCGGGGCGCGTGACAGTCTATACTGGATTATCGCCTCATGGTCAAGGGACGGAGACAACCTTCACCCAGCTTGTATGTAAGGAGTTGGGAGTAGATCCAGAACAGGTTACGGTAATTCACGGAGACACTTCGTTGGTGCCGTTCGGGCACGGCACAGCGGCTAGCAGGGGAACAGTCACTGGGGCAAATGCGCTGTATGTAGTTCTGCAAGAAGCTAAAGATAAGTTGGCGCAAGTGGCCGCTCATATTCTGAAAGTCCCCGCTGCAGATATTGAATTCGGGAAAAGAGGTCTCTACTCGAGTCAGATTCCACAGCAAATAGCCACCTTCTCAGAAGTTGCCGGCGCTGCCCACAGTGAGGAGGACTTGCCTCCCGAAGTCAGCGTCGGATTGGAATTTAGAGGAAGTTTTACATTGCCCAGCACCCCATTCGGGTTTGGCGCTCATGTGGTAGTGGTGCAGGTCGACCCTGGAACAGGAGAAATCAAAATCCTTCGTTATGCGGCGGTTCATGCCTGTGGCCGAATCATAAATCCCACATTGGTAGAGGGCCAGATTCATGGGGCTATCGCCCAAGGTGTGGGACAAGCCCTAAGTGAGGGTATGGTTTATAGCGAAGAGGGGCAACCTTTAACTGGCAGCCTTATGGATTACGCTCTCCCATTGGCCGGTGATATTCCGGATATCGTGCTGGGTACTATTGAAACCCCGTCCCCCTTGAACCCATTAGGAGTCAAAGGAATCGGGGAATTACCTACTGTGGCCGCTCCTGTAGCCGTCACAAACGCCGTGATGGACGCTTTAGCTGGGGCCGGTGTGCGGCATATTGACACGCCTTTGACCCCCGAGAAGATTTGGCGCGCTTTGCGACATAGCGAGGCCACGTAGTTGTTGAGAAAATCACCCTAGTTTTGAAAAGAGAATCACCATGGCGACATCAGTTTCTCGGATAATAAACGCGGGGACTATTTACACCTATAATAGAACGCGTTTGCAGTGTGATACCAGCCGAGATTGAAGCGCTACGAAAAATGGAGCCCCTAGCGTCATTAACCATGCGTTCGAATCAATGCTGCCAAACGTACTTGTTTTTCTGTACGAGCCTCTTCTTTCTAGCGCAGTACGTTTAGTACAAGCTGATGGAGTGCAGGAGGCCGGAGGCATTGCCACAGTACTAAGAGGTTGCCCGGAGCGGTAGCGTCGACGCTAAAATCAGATAGTGACTAGATGTTACAGATGTTAACATCCTGGTGGAATCAACGAGCCTAAGAGGTGGCTATGAGCGAGTACATTCCGAGCCCTACCGACTATGTAGCAGCACAAGTTGAACTTTACGAGGGAAGCGGCGGCACTGACGGTCTCAACAACCAGATGGGCATGCCCGTAGTAATCGTGACTAACACAGGATGGAAGACCGGCGCCATCCGCAAGACGCCATTGATGAGAGTCGTAGACGGAAAGAACTATATCCTAGTCGCATCCAAAGGTGGAGCGCCTAAAAATCCCTATTGGTATCGCAATCTAAAAGCGGAACCAAAGGTTAAAATTCAGGACAAGAACGAAGTCTTTTCGATGCGGGTTCGAGAAGTGTCAGATTCAGCCGAGAGAAAACGGGTATGGGACATTGCGGTAGAGACTTACCCGCCCATGCAGGAGTACCAAGACAAGACCGACCGAGTCATCCCAGTATTCCTAGCAGAGCCCGCTTAACCCAGGTCAGTCGTGCGCTTGCTCCCGCAATATATCAGTCGTGCGCTTGCTCCCGCAATATAATTGAGTCCGCCAAAAGGACCTGGTTTTGGGTGCATAGTGGTTCGAGAGCCCCAGCCTTCCCTCTGGCAAAGGTATCGATTGGCGGATGGCCCGCAGCATCGATGGCTCAGCACTTTAAAGGGTACGCATGCGTAGTAGAAGTGGCCAGAATTGCTGGGCCTCGGCAATCGGAAGTTCTTCGTACAGTTCTGAATCACAGGCCTTGTCATTGGGATCACATCCGTACAAACTTCTACGAGTTCAGTAATAAGACGCGCAAATTCAGTCGGAGGCGATTTTGAATCGTCCACAGCCACTGATAAATTCAGCGCTATATCTAAAAGAGCTGGCCCCACTTCTGCCAGAGCGTTAAATGATATTCCAGTCTCAGGATCAGGCGGAGTTTCGTTAGAATTTATCTGACCCAACGATCGTCCTATCCCAATAAAGGCATCTATCAGTCGTTGTCGAGACGTGGAGCCCCGGAAGTTTCTCGCTTGCATAGATGCCAGGCTCAATGCAATCCTCGCTAGGATCTGGTCCTTTTCGAACATTGCGACAAAGTCTGCGTCTATGACTACTGATTCGAACTTCTTTGCGATGGCATGTTCTAGAGGCCGGTTGCCGGGCAGCTATGGCCTGGGGTATAAAATGAGATAATCCCCAAAATAAAATTCCAGCTCCTGAGCAAGAAAAGAGAAAGAATAAACCGATACCTAGTGGCGTGCCCTACGAATCAGAACTAAAGAGAACTTCCATATTTAACCCGTCTATTTAGAAGGTGAATTATTCGCAAGAGAATGACTTTCTATAACCTAACCTTTAATCTAATATCAATCGGGCCTGATTTTAGCCCTATCACAGGAGCAGTACCTAGTCCCAATCGTCCAAGATTAAGGCGCGAAGGAGGCTACTTTGACACGTTCAAGAATCCACTCCGTGATCAAGTCGAGAAATCCGGGAACAAACTCTTTCTTCAGAGTAGCGTATTCTGCCGGACTGCCCGTATTTGCCTCTTGGAACAGATGATTGGCTCGGGGCAAGGTGACGGTAGTGTAATCCTGGTTGCGACCTGCTTCCAGGGCCCGCTCCACGGCTTTCCGGTTCATGTCGGCGGGTACCTGAATGTCCAGCTCTCCAAAGAGGGCCAGCACAGGAATAGTGACCTGCTCAATGTCGGGAGCGGGATCATAAACTAATAAGCTCTGGAACCATGGGGATTGTATCGACCGTATCCGCTCCTCAATAATAGAATTTACAAGCTCATCTACATCGGTAATCGCCTGACGCTGCTCCACTGGCAGGTCATCAAGGTAGGCCAGAATCTGCTGTTGAAGCCCGGCTTCTATCCCATCCCATCCTTCGCCGGTGCGCACTGCCTCAAAAGTACTCATTTGCAACCCTATTTTTTCCTTAATTTCCGCATCAGTAGCCCCATTGACCCGCAGTATCAGTTCCAACTGGGCCAGAATAATGTCCTCTCCGGGTACAGCGGGGCCAGCCAGCAGGACCAGGAAAGCAATGGCGTCCGATTTTGAATCTACCAACGGAGCAACCATTCCACCTTCGCTGTGGCCAAGAAGTCCGATCTGCTCCCCGTTGATATCCTTACGGCTCTGCAAAAGTTCGACAGCAGACAACACGTCTCCAGAGAAATCCGAGATAGTAGCCTGTAAAATATCCCCGGTTGAGTTACCAACGCCACGGTCGTCGTATCTGAGCACTGCAATGCCCTCACGGGTGAATTGGTCGGCGATGATGCGGAAAATCTCGAAACCAAAGAGGGCCGAATTCCGATTCTGGGGGCCGCTGCCGCTGATCAAAATGACCGCTGGATGAAGGCCGTTGGTAAAGGGTAGCGTTAGGGTGCCTGTGAGAATAATGTCCCCGTTCTGGAAACTGACTTCCTCCTCTTTTTATTGCAACGGACTTGGGGTGGGGAACTATGCGTCTGAAGAAGCTCTGGGCCATTTCCAGAGGGCATTGAACGCAAAGAATGTTCCAGAGACCGGTACCGAACCAGCAGGAGACTCCGACGCAGCGTCTTTGCTCTACGGGCTGGGCCGGGCCCAGCTAGCAACCCAGGAAAGGTTCCGAAACCAAGATGCAGTGGCCATCCTACGGCGGGCCTTCGACTATTATGCCAAGGCAGGAGATGTGGATAGGGCGGTGGCAGTGGCAGAGTGCCCAGTGCGGTCGGCCCTGGGTATACCTATCGGTGAAGCTGAGCTTATATCGCGGGCTCTGGATTTTGTGCCCAAAGGGTCACACCAGGCAGGCCGTCTCCTTACTACTTATGGTTTGGCGTCATACCAGGAGAAGGGCGATTATGGGGGGGATGGGAAATGTTCAATCAGGCCTTGTCAATTGCCCAGCAAGAGAAGGATATGGCCCTGGAAATTCGAGCGTTGGCTAACCTCGCCGACGTGCAATTTCATCATCTGCGTTGGCCGGAGGTCTCGGAAAACGGACTGCGAGCGATTGAACTGGCACGCCGCGTCGATGAGCCGGAAGCAGAAAATGCTGCCCGACTTTACACCACTCGTGCTTTGCTGTACTCGGGTGAAAGCGGCGAGGCTCACAAGCATGAGTTAGATTTGCTGGACCAGGCTGAGCGGTTGCGTCACTCCCTTTGGTTGGGCACTTCGCTTTGGTCCGTATCGCATTTATACCTGTTCGAGGGCAACTGGAAGGCTGCGCGTGACCTGATTGACCGTTGTTTATCGATATTGCCCGGAGACCCGCGCTTCATTTGCACTCGCACACTTTTGGAACACTTAGCGGGAGACTTGAACCAGGGTGGATTCTATTTGCGGAGGCTTCTGAAATCCACGCGTGATTCGGCTATGGGCGCGGCAGCGGCTTGACCGGCGCTGGGGCTATCGTTGATAGCAAGAATCACCGGCGAAGCCAGCCTATTACTGGAGGCCCAAACGCTGGCCGAAAAAGTTCTCTCAATGCCCGCGCTTTTCCCTTGGTACTCAGGCATGGCCTTGGCAACCCAGGCCATAGTCGCCGTGCAACGGGGCGAGGTCCAAACGGCCCAGGTACTCTACTCGGAATTGGCTGCATCTCCTAAGATTATTACGGGCTACGTCCACCGCGACCGAGTGATGGGACTCCTGGCCCAGACCATTGGCGATCAGAATCAAGCCGTTAAACACTTCGAAGTCGCTCTAGATTTTTGTCGCAAAGCAGGTTATAGGCCCGAGCTGGCCTGGACTTGCTACGACTACGCCGATGCCATGCGCCAACGCGGTGATCATGCCAAGGGTTCCTCGCTACTGGATGAAGCTTTAACCCGAATCCACCGAAGGACACCGATGGACGGCGTGAGGATAGCGGCAGGGTGGGTGAGGGAGCTACAGGGGAGATGGCTGGGCTCCATTGGGGTAGATTGGAGGTCGGCGGACGGTCTTCAGTCGCCGCATAGGGCCCCTATGGCACTCTGCGGGAGCTGCGATGCGCGGGATGGCGAGAGAATACGCAGCAGGGAACTCTCGCGGACCGGACTGGCGCGAGTTTGCGGGGACGTTCGGTTGGGCGGATGGCGGGTCAGTTGCGGACGGGCGCCGTCAGGCTGGGAGTGGAATCGCTCGCAGCCGTGCCAGGGCGCGACTGAACTGGGTTTCCCAAGGCCAGCGCTGTGGCAGATGCAGGGTGAGGCGGCGTGCCGAGCGGGTGAGCCGTCCGGCCAGGGAGAAGAACCGTCGCCGAAGGGTCTTGGTGGTCGCGATCTGCTCGCCCAGACCGATCCGCGCCGTCCAGCGGGCCAGGTTGTGGGCCATCACCTGTACCGCCAGCCAAGCGCCGTTGGCGGCGAAGCGGCCGGACGGCATGTGGTTCAGACCGACGCCGTACTTGAGGTCTCGAATGGCGTTCTCGATCTCGGCGTGGCGGCGGTGGTCGGCCTCCAGTTCCAGGGTCTCTCCGTCCCGGTCGGTGATGAAGCCGTGATAGCTGTAGGTGGCGAAGAGGGCCAGTTGGGAACCGGGCGTGGGCTTCACCCGCCGGACGATGAGCCGCACCGGTGCGGCGCCGGGCTCAGTCCGGAAGGGGGTGTAGGTGGTCTGCGCCACATCGGCGGCGCCGTCCATCCAGTAGGGGACCGGCGTCCAGTCTGCATCGGGAATCGCCTCGATCAGGTTCCGCAGGCTTTTGTGCTGGCGGATGGTGATGGAGAAGCGGACATCCATCTCACGACAGGCGGCGACGAGAGCGTGGGCGTAGAAGCCGCTGTCGGCCCGCGCCGTAAGTTGCCCGCTGGCCCCGGCACGGCGAACCCGGCTCACCGTTTCACGCAGGAAGTGGGCGGCGCCCCGAGCGGTGTTGGCGCGGCCCTCGCGCAGCCGGGACATCAGCACGTCGCCGGTGCCGGCGGCGATGGCCAACAGGGGGTGATAGCCCCGCTTGCCGGTATAGCCGTGGTGGCGTGCGCCCTCCTTGGCCAGTCCGTAGGTCTCGCAGATGGTGGAGTCCAGGTCAATGGTCAGGGGCCCGTCGCCGGGTCCTGCCCCGGCCTGCCAGGCCCGGGCCAGCAACTCGCGGCTCACCCGGTCGAGTTGACGGACGTGGCCCCACCGGAAGCTGCGCAGGAAGGTACCCATGGTGGATGGCGCCTTGACCGTGCCTCCCAGGGTGCAGGCCGTCCCCCCGGTGCGCAACACATCGGCGTCGTCAATGCAGTCGCCCCCAGCCAGCGCGGAGGCCACCAGCGTCATCATCTTGTCGCCCGCGTTCGCCCGCCCCGGGGCATCGCCCAGGTCGAGGCGCTGCTGGACGAGTTCGGGCAGGCCGAGATGCCGGGCCAGGGTGGCCGGAAGGAGCAGCCCGGCATTGGCCACCAGGCGGCGGTCGTCGAAGGTGATTTGGATCCGGTCGGGGTGGTTGCGTGATAGCATCTATTGGGTGCTCCTTTTCTGGGGTCGGTTTTTGTCGCAAAACCATTATCCCAGAAGCACAGGAGCACCTTCTCGCCGCTTCAGGGCGCTAACCCGACCCCCTCCTTCGGTGGATTCGGGCTTAAGCATCTCCCAAGAGCTGGGCATGCGCCCCCTCATGGAACGAGTCATTGCTCTTCACGAACAATCTGAGTCCCGACCAAAACCTGTGCCAGCTTATCCCGACGGGCTGACCCAGCGAGAGATGGAGATTTTGCGCCTTATCGCCGCCGGAAAAACTGATCGGGAGATATCCGGAGACCTGTATGTTAGCGTCAGAACAGTAACCACCCACGTAGGCAACATCCGCAATAAAATAGGGGCAGCTAACCGGACTGAGGCGGCAGGCTACGCCCACAGGCACGGACTGGTCTAGAACCAGAGAGCCCTCTACACAGGGTCACGTGAGTGAAATCAGTTCCCTCAAGGACATCCAGGTTAATCGCCCGCCCGAACCGGAGAGATAATATGGATATCATCCGTCGTGATTACCCGGACCTACCCCAACCGGGCGGTGCCTTTCACCATTTGGTCCGCAGGGGCAACCTGCTCTTTATCGCCGGCAGCACCGCCAGCGGGATTCCCGCCGAGACCGGCGACAAGCCCGCATCGTCACGACCACAGTGCGGCCACAGTGGATTGAGGGCAATCGCCAAACGGCATGAAAGCGCCAAATTCAATACAGCCAAATTCAATACAAATGGAGGCTAAAATGGATTGGGAATGGCAACTGGGGGCGCAGGTAGCCTCCGGCAGGGCTTGCAAGTTTCATCGACCCTCGTAACTTCGAGCCCTCTAGCGCCTTAAACAGAGTTATACAGCTGGTGCTATACCAGATGACTAGCGTCGGGTATACTACGCCAAACCCCAGGTAGGAGGAACTGATGGTTGAGCAACTGGCCAGACCCAAGGATAAGGTAGAAGTCTATTGGTTCTCGGAACAACCCAACGGTTACGTCACCGATGAGCTTTTAGACCAGTACGACTCAGGGCGTCTCGGCTTCCCCAATACCCATTTCGATCCGGAAAAAGCCCATGTGCTTTACAACGAATACCATGAGCAGTATGTCCTAGCCGATGAGGTAGGGTTCGACGGCATCATGACCAACGAGCACCACGCTTCTTATTGGTGCATGAAGCCGGCCGTGAACCTGGATGCTGCCGTCATCTCGAAGATCACCAAGAATGTCAAGATAGCGATCTTGGGTAACGTCATCGCCATCAACGATCCGATAAGGATGGCCGAAGAGATCGCCATGCTGGACTGCTATTCCGGCGGCCGAATAATCTCCGGCTTCGTGCGGGGCGGCGCTGTGGAGAGCCTCCAAGGGGGTATTGACCCCACGGAGAACCGGGAAAGATTCGAGGAGGCCCACGACCTTATCATCAAGTGCTGGACCGAGCCAGGACCGTTCCGTTACGAAGGGAAGTATTTCCATCACCGGGTGGTTAACCCTTGGGTGCTGCCCATGCAGAAGCCGCACCCGGACATCTGGTTCCCCGGCACCGGCAGCCCGGAGAGCGTGGTTTGGGCAGCCAGCCACGGACACCCTTACATGAACCTTGGAGCGGCGCTAGACATCACCATGTGGTTAAAGGACATTTACATCGACACGGCGCGTGAAGCCGGCATTAAACCAGGGCCGGAGCACTTCGGCTACCTTCTAAAGGCGTTTGTGGCGGATACCGACGAAAAGGCCCAGGAGATAGGGCGCGAATTCTTGTGGACGGAGCAAAACCGCATGAAGGGACCCCGGGAGCACAACGACCCGCCCGGCTATCAGTCCCGTGAAGCGCTAAGAGTGAAACAGCAGAGGCCGACCGGGCGCTTTGGCGACGTTACCAGGAGGATGACCTACGAGGAGCAGCAAGATATCAACATCGTCATCGTAGGGAGCCCGGAGACCGTAACTAGGAAGCTGACGGAAACGATTGAAAAGCTCAACCCAGGCTACCTGCACATCTACGGCAATGAGGGAGCTATGTCTCATGCGGACACCATGCGCTCCATCGAGCTGATGGGCAAGGAGGTTATACCCGCATTGCACGAGATCAAGCTGCAACCTTACGAGTAGGCCGAGGCCATGACGGCGCGGAAACGGCGGATCAATTCGTTTCCACGAATAACCCCTCCTTTGAAAAAAGGGGGGTTATTTTATTGGGAATCGTCCGCCGGGACTCCAGAAGGGCTTGGTCGGCCAGTGGTAAACTAAGAAGGATCGAAACCAAACGTTCCAAGTCTTGATCTTCGATCTCTTAGTCGAACCCAGGCCGCTCCATGCGCCAACAAGAATAAACCCTTCCCGTGGCTTTCACATGGCAAATTAACGTGGCTGGGCGGGACCAGGCGGAGCCTGGCGTCCTCGTCGCACACTATGCGCGAATAGAGTGTGAGCCGGGAGCCATCAGTGATGGGTATTTGTTATCTATTGGGCTCGCCCGATAAGATCCAATATTACACCCCGCGTTTGGCGAAATGCGCCAACGATAATTGTAAGACCACCCCGGCTGAATTTGGGTTAAAATCTGTGAGGTAGATAATTCCACTTGTTGTAGAAGTAGAAGTGGCGCAAATGTTGATAATGCCACAGGACTGGCCAAAGCGACTACATGAATGGGTCCTTATGGAAACGAGGACACTTCCACCAGCAAGGTTTGGATTTTCGCTTCCAGGCTTCTTCACCTGAATGGGTCGATATTTTACCAGGGGGATTCGGATTACATTGATAAACTGTGGCTATGCTCCAACCTACCCCACGAGGATAATATTGTCGCCCCGACTTGATCAACGTCTTCCCACAATGAATTCACTCGATCTGTATGGAGGACTTTAATGGCGTCATCGGAATTTACCGTGACGCTTCTGGGGACCGGTGTTCCTTCCCCCACGCTCGACCGCTTCGGAGCCAGCGCTCTGGTGCGAGCTGGAACTGAGACTCTGCTATTCGACTGCGGCCGAGGGACACTGCAACGCCTCTATCAACTCAATGTTCCCTTTCAAGACGCCCGTTTTCTCTTCCTGACCCATCTACACGCCGACCACTCCACCGGTATCCCTGACCTCTGGCTGACTCCTCCTGTGTTCGCTTCCAGAGGGTTTGGCCGTTCCAGTGCTTTGAAGGTCCATGGGCCAACTGGTACGCATCATATGATCGATCATTTGCGGGAGGCTTACTCCGCAGACAAAACCGCGATGACAAGTGCGCACTTTATACAAAAGGATGGCTACCAGTTGCAGTCCGAGGAGTTGGCGGAAGGAGTTGTATATGACAGAAACGGCGTGACAGTGTCTGCATTCTTAGTAGACCACGTCAACATTAGCCCGGCGTACGGGTTCAAGGTGGAGTATGGTGGCCGAGTGGCAGTGCTCTCGGGAGATACCACTTACTGCGAGAACCTCATAAAGAATGCGGAAGGCGCAGATTTGCTAGTCCACGAAGTCGCCCTGGCCCCACAGAGCATGCGAGAGTTACCGGAGCATGTCCGCGGTGTCCTTGGTTGGCACTCGACACCAGAGCAAGCGGCCACGATTTTCTCTAGAGTAAAGCCGAAGTTAGCCGTGTATACCCACCTGGCTCTGTTTTTAGGGGCAACCGAAGATGAACTCATCACCAAGGACACGGGAGAGATCGTGTTGACGGTGAGGCTGTCGACCGAAATTGTAGTCGAAATTGCCTTGTAGAGCCATCGAGGCAACTGTTCAGAGTTGGGGTGTTGAGGGGCCTCCGAGCACGAGCTTGACAGACCGATATTCCAAGAATACATTGCCTCCAGCCAGGATTGGTCAGACGAACCTGACTCTAGCCCATACAAGATATATAGATTCAAGGAGATTTTGAATGGCTATCACCATCGATAGGGAGCATACGGCCTTGCTGGCCATGGACTTCGAAAACGATATTATCAACGAAAATGGGGCTTTCCAGGCTATAGGCTTCGCCAAAATGGTGCAGCAAACCGACGTGCTGGGCAAGACTGCACGTGTCCTTGACGCAGCTCGCAGCGCCGGTGTCACAGTAATATACGTAGCAGCGCATTTTCGACCTGGTCACCCAGAAATACCGTCGGACACCAGTGCTGGTCTATTCCAGACGATACTTCAGTCGAACGCGTTGGTTGACGAAACCTGGGGTGTAGAAATCGACTCAGCGGTAGCGCCTAAAAACGGTGAAGTGGTAGTGATCAAAAGAGGCTCCAGCGCGTTCACAGGTTCTGATCTAGCATCTTTACTTAATGCAGTGGTATTAGAACCTTACTGCTGACCGGGGTTGCCACCAACTTCGTGGTAGAGGGCACCGCTAGGGACGCCTTTGATCGGGCTTATAACGTCGCGATAGTCGCGGACTGTTGCACCTCTTTTTCCCAGGAGGCACACGAAGTGGCCTTGAACACCGCTCTTCCATTTCTGACTACAATTACCAACCCAGAGGAAGTAACTGCCGCATTGAGATGAAAAAGAAACCCCTTATCAGCGACATTCATATTCGCGACGAGCCTGATGGGTTTAGTATCTCGTGGGATCCAAGCTGAAGGACAGGGCAACGAGTGCAGATTAAGCTAGGGAAATTCCAGTCGAAACCGTAAGAGAACTCCAAGAAGCTGGTCTCCTGGCTTCGAGCATACCCAAATCGATTGGTGGAACCGAATTCGATCTAGTCACTCTACTGAAGGTACTTGAGATATCGGTTCCTATTGCCCTTCAACATCCTCGTGTTTGACAAACCACATGGCTGCCTATCGCATCCTTCGGCGCTTTTTGGGTGAACGTGGTTCTCCTTATTTGCGGGCCGTGGTTGAAGAAGGAGCCGCCATTGCCTTCGGACTCATACCCACAGATGTTGAGACTAAAACCTCTGAAGGTGGCTTTGAAGACAGCGGGCGTCGCCCATCCATCAGTTTTTCTCATCGCTGCCGGTGGGTGATCTTAATAAGTCCTAAATAGGGCGGACCGAATGCCTAAAGCGCCATTCCTGGACCGGCGCATACCCGTCAATTCACTAAATCACAATAATGAGGACTAACGTATGAGTACCGATAAGGAAACGGAACTGGAAAGAGTAACCCGGCTGCGGGGGTTCCGCTTCGGACTCCACGACTTCCTGGCCGAGTTAGACGTCGAGGCCCTTAAGAAGGTCAACGATGAGGTGACCGGAAGACCAAGGAGTTGTTAATCGTGGCCGCTTGCATCGCTGAGGGCGACTGGGTCTCCCACATTCAGATTCACATGCACGCGGCCAACAAGGCGGGAGCGTCCCCCGAAGAAATAATGGAGGCCATCAACCTCATCGGAGGCTGGACCGGGAGCGTCAACCGGGCCAAGGGCCTGGAGGCTTGGCGCGCCACGTTCCGCCCCGACATCCCCACAATTGACAGGGTCGTGGAGCTCCGGTGACCGGCCGCAATTAATCTAAGTGCTGGAGTACCGAATCGACACCCTTAGAAGGTGTCCGGCGGACACGTAATTCTGCCGGCGTGGCCCAGCCGGGAATGATTTTCGACAATGTGGTGCAAGCTCCTGGTGGCCTAGACCAATCCGAACTGAAGATCTATCTAGGACTGGTGCGCATAACTTGACATTGACCAAAAAAGTAGGCATTTACGCCTGGCTGTCTTATTGGAGACGAGATAGGACAAATGGAAGCGCGGTCCAGGTCAAGTTTCGTAGTCTGTCATCCGCACGAACAGCCCCAATAGCTGGTCCTTTTCCTCCGGTATTTCAGTGGCCAAGCGGTCCACCGCCGCGGGAAATTGCCATTCATCAATTGCTTGCTGGCCGATGGACCCTGAAGGATGGGGTAAGCCGGGACCGCATCCCTTCGGTACACGACCCGGAGATGCGCCACGGCCGTAAAAGCAGCAGCAAACGCTTCGACGGACATAAGGCTGCCGTGGTGGTGGATACCGATTCCCAACTGGTGACCGCGGTAGACATCCTGCCCGGCAATGCCGGTGACAACACTGGAGTCCTGGAACTGGTGGAGCAGAGTGAGGAGAACACGGGCATAGCGGTGGAGGAGACTATCGGGGATGCGGCCTATGGGGATGGCGGGACGCGGCAGGCCTTTGCCGATGCTGGTCGGACTCTAATAGCCAAGGTGCCGGGTCGCCCTAATAAGGCCTGCTTCCCCAAGGAGGACTTCCAGATCGACTTGGAGGCAGGAACCTGCACCTGCCCAGCCGGTAATGTTACCCACACCCTGCGGACCTTCGGCACCCGGACCAACCGGTTGGGTCGGACCTACCCGGCCCGGAGTTTCCAATTCGACCCGGCGGTCTGCGGCGTATGCCCCCTGCGGTCCCAGTGCGTGGCGGCGCGGTACGGGGCGGGACGCACCGTAGCCCTGCATCCCCAAGAGGCGCTCTTGCAACAAGCCCGGGACTTCCAGCGGAGTGAGGGCTTTGCTGAATACCGTAGGCCGCGCCAGGCGGCCAAGCATCGCCTGGCGCGGCTGGCGCAACTGGGGGTCCGCCAATCTCGCTACTTCGGCCGAGCCAAGACCCGATTCCAACTACTCATGGCGGCCACGGTGGCCAACCTGACCCTGGTGGCTACCAAGATGGGGATGATATCTCCGGCTCCAGGCTCCTCTCACGATAAACCGGACCAGCAAGCCCCAGGGTCGCCCATCGTTACTACCCAATTCATATTGGCCGCAGCCAACTGGGTCACTCTTAGCCTCAGACTTACAGTCCACTGGTTATCCTCCACGCCATCCCGTCACAGCAGGGCTTTTCAGCCGGGTTTCTAGGTCTCTTTTCATCTCCACTTCCAATCTGAGTCAATAGCCGATCATCCATTCGTCTAGCCAAAGACCAAACTCTCCGAGAGGGGAACATTGTAGCCGTTTCCTCCTACTTTGGCTCTAAATAAATTCTACTCCACCACGATTGAGACGCGACATTAGCGAATGACAGCAACGGTATTAATGGAAGCACCAAGCACTCTAACGGAGCGATGTACTGCCATCGGGTAGTTATTGCCTGTCAGGCACCTAGGTTAGAATCAGGCAAGGAAGCACCGTAGACCCCTAAAATCCGATACTCTCTCGTAACTGCATTCCGGTCAGACTCGGAGCTTGATATGACGGGTTGGTGGAGACAGTGTGAAGACCAGGTAGGGATGAACTAAGTCACCCCGTCAGCGTGGAGGCAGCATTACGGCGGTGGAATGGGATCGCGGCCAGGGTCCTCATTTAGGCTTCGTGCTACCATTTTTTATACGGCAAAAACTTTCCCGACATAGTAATTTTGACGCGATCACCAACGGGGTCTTCTTCTTTCTCTACATCCACAGTAAAATCAATGGCACTCATGATGCCGTCACCGAATTTTTCATGAATGACGTGTTTCAGAGGCATGCCGTACACTTGCATGATTTCATAAAACCTGTAAATCAGAGGGTCTGTGGGAACAACAGGACCCAACCCTTTAATAGGCAGGTCTGTAAGGATTTCGGCAATATCAGTGTTGAGCCCCAGGGTGGTCACTAGTTCGGTGGCTTCTTCCAGGGAGGCACTGGCTTGACGGTAGAAAACCGCTGCAACCCAGACTTCGTCACGTTCAACAACCTTTTCAAGATCGGCAAAGCTTAGTTTCTTAGCTTTTTTGGCAGCTATGAGTTTCCGAGTTACTGCTGGAATTTCCAATTTCAAAATCTCCTTGTTCCAAAGGTGAATCTGCTCTGTTCGGTCCAATGCTTTCTGAGCGCTCTGGGTTGCAACCAGTCCCGCCATTGACAGCCGAAGTGCATTTACTGGGGTAAAGGGTACGTCAGACTCGGCTTTGGACGCTGTTGCCCTGGCCCCCTGCTCTAGAAGGGCGCGAGCCGATTCAATAGTCAATCGGTCAACTGATCCATTCCGAAACGCGCTCGCCGATCATTATAGCTGTCGCGTTTGTATTGGCTCGAACTACATCAGGCATCACCGACGTGTCTACCACTCGTATCCCCTCCAACCCATGCACCTGGCAGTGCTGGTTTACCACGGCCATCGGGTCCGATCCGGGTCCCATCTTGCAGGTTCCAGACATATGTATCGCTGTGTAAAGGTTCTCCAGCAACCAGGAATCTAGAGCCTCATTAGAGTGCATGTCCTCATCCCTTGGGTTGATACGTTCCTTGATAAGATCACGGTACGCTCCATGCTCTAGTAGCCGGATGATCAACCGTATGCCCTCACGCATCCGCTGTCGGTCCCAAGGGTCCACAAGGTATCGGTAATCCAAGTGCGGTTGCACATGAGGGTCAGCGGAAGTTATCCGCAACTCTCCCGCGCCAACAGGCAGTTCCAATGAACAATTTATGCGGACCCCTTCCGCCTCAAGTACGTTACCGTACATCGGGCCGGCCGGGTAGGCCTGACTGATTTGCATGTCGTTACGGGCCCTGGAACCGCTGGCGGTGTAACGCAGCACGGTGTGCGTCCATGGCCCGGTGGGGTCCAAGACGACATCATCTTTTACCCGATACCTTATGCTCGCTCCAGGGTGGTCTCTCATGTTTTGGCCTACCCCAGGCAAATCCTGTAATATCGGGATTCCCAATGGACGGAGTTGGTCTGCTGGCCCGATGCCCGATAGCATCAAGAGGTGGGGCGATGCAATGGCTCCGGAACTGACTATAATCTCGTCACCCTCCACTATGAACTTAATGCCACCGCTCTCTACTTGTACCCCCGTTGCCCGTTTTCGATCGAATTGGATTTGCGTGGCTTGCACGTTGGACCGGACGGTTAGGTTGAGCCGGTGGCGGTTGGGGTTCAGGTGGGTCAGCGCCATACTCATACGAACGCCATCGGAGTTATTTTTGGGCATGAGGCCAACACCAGTTGCCTCGGGATGGTTCATGTCCTGGACTTCAGGGAAACCAGCTGCCACACACGATTGATAGAAGGCGGACTGTACGGTTTGCTCGTGCTCACGTTTGTGCCGATGGATAGGAATCGGGCCGTCAAAGCCGTGAAAGTCGTCCCGGACATCCATGTCGGTTTCCATTTTCCTAAAGTAGGGCAAGACCTTCAGATAATCCCATTGATCATTCCCCAAAGAAGCCCAGCTATCGTAGTCTTCTGGAATACCACGGAGGAACGCCTGTCCATTGATGGCGCTGGAGCCACCAACTACCTTGCCTCGCGCCACGGGGAATGGATTAGCTTGCTGTTCGGTAAGTTGGCCCTCGAACGACCAATTGAAAGGGGACCCTGCTGCGGAAGCGGCTGTACTCTCGCCATATTTCAAGTCGTGAGGGAGATGCGCCAGGTCCGGATAGTCCGGGCCCGCCTCTAACAGCAGCACCGAACGGTTTGGGTTTTCGGACAAACGTGTGGCTAGAGCGCATCCGGCGGACCCGGCTCCGATAATGATAACGTCATACTTCATGATTGCTCTCCTCTGCTCTTCATTGAATTTCTGTGAACGGGGAAATGCAGCGAGCACTAGTCGTCAGCGGAACTTGGCGCCATTGCCTCAGGCCCCGCCTCAACCCTGAAGTCGGGCATCCGCTCCAAGCACTTGGGTAGAAACCAGTTCCATATGCCCAGGAGCCTCATGCTTGCGGGCACCAAGATTATCCTGACGATGGTTTCAGTGCTGCTGTGCCTCTGTCGCCCATCCGTCGTAGCCGGTAATCCGCTCAGTAAACCAAGCGGTCAGTCGGGGAGCATCCACCCCCAGGCAGACTGTGGCGTTCGGTGGGTGGCCACTCAAGTTGCGCCGATCGGCCACCGTTTGGCCCCGGGTAAGGGGACTATGTATTTCGATAGTCACGTAGAGGTCCCTGGTCTGGTAGAGGCCGGTGTCAATGGCGAAGGCAACTGCGGGAACATCATTATAGCGGACTCCCTCGGCCTCGGTCAGTAACCCTTGGCGCTGGTAATAGGAACGCAGGCATGGCGTGGCGGCCTTGAGGAGCCGGGCAATGGGCGTGTTGGCACGACCGATTCGTTCTAGTTGGCTCGGGCTAATCACTACCCGGTCGCACACATCCAGCCCCACCTGCGCCAGGGGTGCACCAGAGGAGTATAAAATCGAAGCTGCCTCCGGGTCTTCATAAAAGTTGGCCGAGGCCACCGGCGATACGTTGCCCGGCACCGACACTGCGCCGCCCATCAGGATAATCTCGGCTCAATGGATAGCGCCAGGGAGATATTAGTCATCCGCCCTAGGGCCAAGAGTGTGATCTCCCCAGGCGATTCCAATACCCGGTCGATAATCTCTAACGCGGCGTGACGGTCGCCGACGGGAGCCAATTTGTCTGCTGGCAAAGGAAAATCGGTATTGCCCAGCGCATCGGCGCCGTGGACCTGAGAGGCCCAGCCGGGGTTAGGGTCCCGCAGGAGGGGCTTGCCCGCCCCTTGGTACACTGGTATGTCTAGTCGGTTAGAGGCGTGTAGAATCCGTCGTACGTTGGCGGTGCACATCTCCACCGAGCCGTTTCCGTAAATAGTGGTGATGGCCTCAACGGAAAGCTCCGGGCTGGCTAAGGCCAGAAAAATGGCCTCGGCGTCGTCAATGCCGGGGTCAGTATCTATGATGACGCGTTTCAATTGAATCCAATCTGGATGGTATCGCAGATATAATTGTCTTAATGTATCACAAGATTCTCGAAGGTAGTGAGCGGTTCAGCGAGGGTTACTCCCTCTCGCTCCACTCTAGGAACAAGCCATCCGGCCCTTCAATAGGCTCCGGTCATCGGTTGGCCATAGGCCGAGGCACGGTCAACGACCATTTCGAGGACGGTCATCTACGACAACGGTTTTCATTACCTTATCGTGTAGGGCTTGATGGTCTTTGTCCCAAAACGCCCAAAGATTGTCAACGACAGACGCAATCCCGAGTGTTACCGGGTCTGCCACCCATGCCCGACTCCCTGACCCACGCCTTCACACGCTACGCGAAGAAGGCGGGCCTGGTGGGCGTCACCCTGCATGGGCTTCGGCACAGCCACGCGTCGATTATGCTAAAGGAAGGAGTGTCCCTAAAAGTGATCCAGGAGCGCCTGGGCCACAGCGGCATCAGCGTCACGGCCGACATATACAGCCACGTTTCTCCGGACCTGCACCGAGACGCAGTGGAGCGGTTCGGGGAGGCGCTGGAGCGGATCCGCACCGAGTAATCGGCAACACCGACGTCACCGACAGGTGAGTCAATCAATTCGGAGGGGACATGGCAAATCTGGATGCGCTTCCAACTTGGAACTATCAAGAGAGTCCTTAGATCCCGCGTAGTCCGAGGTGACTGCGTTAGACCCTATCAACCTTCCGATTTATCGTGAGTTCTTGCAGTTGGGCGCGGTCATTGCGGATTGTTGTCCTTACCGAGGCCAGGATCCGGTAGCCCTCTTTCCCTCAGCCAAAGGCCCCGCTTTGTTAAGAGCGGGGCCTTTCCATTCATATCGCCCCTATTCGGGTTCCAGCCACGACTCGTTGACCATGTCCGCATAGTCCCTGACATCGAACCTGACCGAGTAAAGCTGCTCGTTCCCAGGCGGTCCACCGTTCTTGGCCAAATACTCTGGAGGGTAGCCAATGGTGACCACGGTACCCACCAGTCCATTAAGGTCCTCCGGGACGCCATAACCTGACTTACCGCGCACTCTCTGGCCTACGCTGAATATTGTCATGCGTCTCCTTGTGGTGATTTATTATGGCACACAGCCATACTTAACCGTGTCACCGCCGGGCGTGTAGCTACCGGCTGTAGGCCCTGCTCACCCACTGTCATGCTTGGCTGGGTGATCAGTATCAAGGCATGAGGGTTCAACGATACAACACAGCTGTGGCAGCAGGAATATCTGACCATATTTGTTCAATCCGAGAGTTGCTGCTCTGTCCAGCGCTGGCGACAAGGTAGATATAGAGCCTTACCTGCTATAGTGGGGGCAGGACTCTCCAAAGGAGGGAAGGCATGGAGTCCAGAGCACTTTCTTTGATCCCAGATCAGTTTGGCCCACTTCAAGGCGTCCGCATTATTTCCAGTGGCGATTTTATTGCTGAGCCCTTTGCTGCGGCAATGGCGGCAGAAATGGGAGCGGAGGTCATCCACATTGAGCGTCCCGGACATGGCGATGTCTGGAGGATAGTTGGCCCGCCGGTCAAAGCTAGCGCCGGCACCACTATACACAGCGCTTGGGTCCAAGAGCGGCGCAATACCTTTCACACTACCTTGGATTTAAGCACCCTCGAGGGTAGAGACCTGTTCCTTCGCTTGATTCCCCACGCCGACATCTGGATGGAGAGCTCCAAACCGGGGACTTATGACAGATGGGGCCTGGATGACGATACAGTCCTGCAGGCTAATCCCAGATTAGTGATTGCTCAAGTGTCGGGCTATGGCCAAGACGGGCATCCAGACTACCTGGGTAGGGCCTCCTATGACATAGTTGCCCAGGCCTTTGGTGGAACAATGTATTTGACCGGTTTCCCCGACCCCGACCCTCCGGTCAAAGCTTCTCCTTTAACCGCCGATTACCTTACGGCTTCCTTGTCTGTGGTCGGCATTGGCTGGGTACATTTACTCCCAACGTACTGGAAAAGGACAGGTCATTGATCTGGCCCAGTATGAGGCAGTTCACCAAACCCTGTCCGGTACCATGGTGAGCTACTACGAGGAAGGGGTCGTTAGAGAGAGATTCGGCAATCGAGGCAACTGCCCAACCGTTTGACGCCTTCTCAGCTAAGGATGGCCTGGTGGTTATCATCGGTGTCGGCGCAGTGTACGACCGGGTATGTAGGGTACTGGGGCTGGACCCATCCGATGAACACTGGCAAAGAGCCAGGACGCCGGATTCTATTGAAGGAATAGAGTTCGATGCCATCCTGCGCGGCTGGGTAGAGGAGCGTACTGTAGCGGAGGTGGTAGAGGTCATGAATGCGGCTCAAGTGGGTTGCAGCCAGATTATGACCGCCAAAGACATGGCTGAGGACCCCCATTATCAGATGCGCAATGTCCACATCGAGTGGGAGGATGTGCAATTAGGGAGAAAAGTCAAAGGAGTTGGTGTGACGCCCAAGTTCTCGCTGACCCCTGGGCAGGTATGGAGGGGGTCAGTTCCCATGGGTTATGACAATGAACTGGTCTACAGCCATTATCTCGGGCTAAACCTATCGGAACTGGCTCAATTGAGAGAACAAGGGGTCATATGAGGACTCTTTGCTCTCAAGAACCGAAGCCCTAGCCCATTCCCCCAAAGTGGTTGTCGCAGAAGAAGCTGGGCCGCCCGAATTTGGACCCCCAAACAAGTTCTCGCCTAAGAACTCGGCGAAATTCCGGATCTGGGAGTCTGCGTGTAGCCCTCCGCTGGCATAGTCGAGAAATACCTGGCCCGGTCGGTCCAAGTATCCGTAGTCAGTGTGGCGCAGTTCGTCCAGGCGCCTGGTGATTCGAATATCCGATATCCCCTCAGGAATCGAGGGTCTACTTCCGGATGCAGACCGCACACAGACTTTGATCGCTGCAGAACGAGAACTTGATGACCAAGCCGACTCTGGCGTCTAGCGCTACTTAGGGAAAACAATGCTCGTTCATGCAGTCAACATATGATTCCAAATCTCGAAGATTATGAACCATCCACCAAAAGAGCTTATTACGATGGTCCATTTTATCGGTAACTGTAACTTTACTGTAGAGGGAAGCTATGAAACGCTCAGATAATAGGGTTCTGAAGCAAGGGGCAAGACAAGGGCTTCAATGACCCCAGCAAAGTGAACGTGCGCGTTCCACTGATTCTCAAAATATTGTTCGATGAACCAACGGTTGCTGCAATCGTAAACGTTGAGGTGTTCCAATTTAGGCGCGGTCGTAATCACCAGACCACGCTTGATCCTACTTTCATAGCCCAGGCGCTTAAGCTGGCCATGGAGTTTCTTGGCGGGATATTTACGTCCCGGCTTAATAGGCTTGTGGTACTTACACCCCTGGTAGCACTGTCGGAGTCGCCATTCTTTAACTTCGGCTTCAGCCTCAGTGACCATAATTTCCCCCTGTCGATTCAAGTAAGTCCCTCGTGGTAACCCATCACATTCGCCAAGACCGGACATAGTGATGGGTTACCACGAGGGACTTACTTCACGTCCTGGCACCTCCTTTTGTTACAGCTCCACCAACCAGTTATCTCTATCATGCAGCCGTGACAGGTTGGGCAGTGGGCATGGTTGATACGGTTACTGGCATGGGTCATAGGCTCCTCCAATTAAAAAGACCTCGGCGATTAAACCGAGGTCTTTGAAGTCAATTGATTTTCCTGGTGCTTTACATCGGGCGTTAAGCGATTTTCAATCCCAACTCCCTTCTCTGCAACACTGCCATCCAAGCACAAGCTCTAGCTACTGGTTCCCGTCAGTCGATGCGGAAGGTGGCATAGGGGTTTTCCTAAATTACAACTACTGGTAAAGGACCATCGATTGTGACATTGCGGTTAGTCCTAGCTCCGTTCCTGGCATTTGGATACCAGAACGGATTGAAATGTGGAAGGGTGCGCCGAAATTATCGGCGCACCCTTCCAGTTCAAGTTCCGCATTTGCTTCATTGCCGGATTTATAACCCGGCGTTTGGTGGCTCACCCGTTTACTTCACTATCACGAAATTGTCCGTACTGACGGTAGAACCGATTTGATCCGAACTTATAATAGTAAATTCGGTAATCCCCACCAAATTTACAGCATGGGTGCCCGTACCGCTAAGCGGCAGTCTCAAATGATTAGGGGTGAATATGGATATCTCTCCGCCAGCACCAACAATATCTAGGCTCGCCAAGTCAAATGGAGTTGGGCTGGTGACTATTACACTTGTATTGTTAAACAGGTCCCCGGTCCCATCGACGACTAGAGTGCCCTTAATGACCTTGAAGCTTAGCCCGTCCTCTTTGTATATGTCACCAAAGACGTGGACATTAGGGTATTGACCAGTGCAGCTATCTGCCAAGAGCTCCGTTTTAACGCCAGACCTATCGGTTGCTGGCGACAAAGTTGGCTTGCCTATCGACTCCTGGAAAAGAGCGGAATAGCGTGACTGCAAAATGCCTTTGCTCACCATCGCGTACTGAAACAATGCTCCGCTTTCCGAGAAGCACTCTTCGAGGAATTCTTCTTCGTTTTCAGGACGGCGGACCAAATCTTCAATAGCGAGATCTCCCAGAATCTTGAGGTAGTTTTGAAGTTCATTCCGCACACGAAAGACGGGATAATTTGGAATTTTCTCAGAAAGCTTGTCTGGAACTGGCTGCGCAGGACCCTCCCGAAGCAACATCGCCAATTGCCGAGTGGAGGCACCTTCAACAATGAATAGATTGCTCGTCGGTAGCTGTCTAACAACCCTGTCGTTGAGGAATTAATTATTGGCCTGGAATGATTCATTCTTGGATCATGGCAAAATGGGACATGACTTCGCTGGCGAAGAGCTGCAGGCTTTCACCGAGGATGGGGTCTGGGAACAGCAAGAAGAAATAGTGGATTCCCCCTTCTACATATCTTGATAGTTGCTGGATGCACTGTTCTGGCGTCCCGGCGATGGCTTGGGACAGGGATTTTTTGTAGTCGGCCAAGCTAACGTCGGCACTAGCGGCGCCCTGGGCGGCCAAAACATCGAATTTCCGCTGAGATTCCGCGATTACGATTCGGGTATTGTGCGTGACTTCGATTCCCGATGGGTCACGGCCCAGCTCATCACAGTGCCGCTGGAGAATTTCCATTTTTGACTGGTGCTCTACCAGACTCATTTCAAACCCGATGTTGCAAATGTCGGCGTGTCCGGCCACGGCTCTGAGCAGGTGGGTCTCTCCGTGGCCACCAATCAACACCGGCGGGTGGGGCTGCTGAACCGGCTTAGGTTCGTTTACCGATTTTTCTAGGCTGTAGTATCGCCCCTGGAAAGTCGCGCTTGGCTCTGTCCACGATTTCTTAATCAGCTCCACAGCTTCTTCCAGCATCCTTACTCGCTCGGCGGTGGACGGAAAGGGAAGCCCGGAAGCCCGGTGATCCCCCCTTCCGCCACCAGCGCCGATTCCCAACTCCAACCGACCCCGGCTAATCACATCCAAGGTGGCGCTCATCTTGGCCAACAAGGCCGGAGGACGGTAAGTGTTGCCCAGCACCAATGGTGTAAGCCGAATCCGCTCCGTTAGGGCAGCCAGGGCCGATAGAGCGGTCCAACACTCTAGTGCGGGAGCGTTCAACAGGTCATACAAGGTGGCCGAGTGGTACCCTAAGCGGTCTGCTTGGGTCCACACCCGCTTCAAGTCGTCAAAGTTGTAACCGTGCTGGTGCATTCGGACGCCGAACTTGACGTGGCGACTCATATACAACTCTCCCCGGAACGTACCGTGCTAGTATCCTAACAGTGTGTATGAGGATGTTGCGGAAGTGTTGACTGAAACTTGGGCCGATTAACGTCGCGCTACCTTCACACAAACATAGGCACCAAAAGTTTTGGTTAACTAACGGTAGCCGAAGGGCCCTGTATTTGTTTGCCGCCTGTAAACGGAGGAGTAATAATGTGCCACCGAGGCGTGGGAACTTCCGCAGTTGTGGCGGTTTAAAATTATACCGCCTATCGGCATGGCGCTATTTAGACTCGGAAACAATTGCCACTCCGGGTGAGAGGTCAGGCAACCCTTATCTTGAGAAGAAATCCATTATCTCCCGGTTGGTGTCTTCTGGCGTCTCCCACTGAAGGAAGTGTCCGTAGTTGCCCATGTCCTTACTCTGGACGTTAGGGAACGCACCTCGCCAGGCATCCTCCAGCGGACCAGCGCCTTGGGCCTCAGCCGTCCTGATGCGCCTCGAACCGTAGAGGAATAGCACCTGGTGGGGAAGCTTACGTTCGGCATCAGCCTGCCAGTGTGGAGGGTCTTCATAAGCGGCAGCGCGGTAGTAGCTGAATCCTCCACGCAGTGCCCCCGGCTGGGAGTACGCCTTGACGTACTCTTCAATCTCCGCGTTGGGTGGCGGGTATTTGTTGACTGTCCAGTCGCGGAGGATGTGACGTAGGTAGACTTCCTCCCGGCCTTCTATCAATTTCTCGGGCAAATCGAACTGCTGGTGGAAGTAGGAATGCCATCTTTCCCGGACGACGGCCGGGGACTGAGGCCCCAATTGTTCCATTGGAGGCGTGGAATCCAGTAGCACCAGTCGCCTCACCGTTTCTTCATGGTCGAGGGTGAACCGGTAGGCCACGCGGACTCCGATGTCATGTGCCACGATGTCCACCTGTTGGAGGCCCAGGTGTCGGACCAACTCGTAAATATCCGAAGCGGCGCTCCGTGTATCGTACCCAGATAGCGGCTTGTCCGAGTATCCAAATCCACGCATGTCAGGCACGATAGTCTGGAAGCGGCGGGATAAGACTGGAATTTGCTTGCGCCAACCGTACCAGAATTCCGGCCAGCCATGGAGCAGTACCACCGGGTTGCCCTGACCTTCGAGGACGTAGTGAATGTTGATGCCGTTCACCAAGGCCATTCTGTGATCCCACTGGTCTTCCATTCGCTCACCTCTTTAGATTATGGCCCCACTATGGCCCCACTATGGCCCCACAGGATGACGATGGCTGATTATCATGTTATCCCTAAGGGACGACATCTTGCTAGACGTTGTGGTAGGCCTGGATGTGCTGGGGTTCTAGGTCGCATGAGCTGTGGTAGCCTAGGGCGCCGCTTATGATACTCTTAGTCCGCCGCCTGTAACCGTCCACAGTAGTCGGCCCGACCCAGGCGGAGACATGGTCTTTGAGCCGGGTCTCAAGTAATATCAAAGGGTATCCTCGCTGGGGTTCATGTAAAACACACTATTTACTTTATTTAGTATCTCGGCCAGCCGTCTTTCGGCATCTTTTTAAGGCCCATTGAGCGTGATCCACCGCTCTTCTGCGTTTATGTTGAGATGGTGACACCCGGCAGTTGGCACTTCTCCCACAGCCATTGGCGGTCATCGTGGGTCAACATCGGGCTGATCGTATCCCAAACCTCCTGGTGATATCCGCCGAGCCAGGCTTTCTCCGCTTCAGACATCTCGCCCCAGTCGATCAGTGACGTGTCGAAGGGAATCAAGGTCAAGGTATCCAAGCGCAGCCAGCGTTTGCCGTCCGGATGATCCGGCATTTCATCGTCAGTCACTACCACATATAGATTTTCCAGACGCACTCCGCCCCAACCCGCTTCGTAATACCCCGGTTCGTTCGAGACGATCATCCCGACTTTCATGGGCTCGTCCCCACCTCTGGGCGCGATGCGCTGGGGCCCTTCATGCACGTTGAGGAACGCGCCGACGCCATGACCGGTGCCGTGCCCGTAATCCATCCCCGAGTTCCATAGATGGGTTCGGGCCAGAGCATCCAGAGCAATGCCGCCTGTGCCTTCAGGGAACTTCTGCATGGCCAAGTTTATATGGCCTCGCAAGACCTTGGTGTAAACCTGCTTTTGCCGCTCGGTGGGGGTGCCAACGATCACGGTGCGGGTATCGTCAGTAGTACCGCCAAGCATCTGAACGCCCGAGTCCACCAGGAACATCTCCCCCTCTCTTAGCGGAACGTCAGGGTCCGCGTCGCTGTAGTGGACTATTGCACCGTTGGAGCCCGCCGCTGCAATGGTGGTGAAGCTGAGATCAGAGAACCCATCCTCGCTGGCGTATTCCTTATGCAGCAACTCGCTGTAGTCAAGCTCACTTACCGTTTGGCCGGCACCGATCTTGTCTTCTAGGCTCTTGAAACTGCGAATTTTGGCGGCGGCGGCGTGACGGTGAGCCTTCCGGCTGGCGGCGATCTCAGCGTCGTTCTTGATTGCCTTGAGCATTACCACCGGATTGGTTTTTTCATCTACTTTCTGCTCCTCGTTTACAAGAAGACGGGTAGCCATAGTTGTCCCGTTGGGATCCAGCCATACGGTACCCGCCGTCTCGGCCCCGGCTAGTTTCATAGATTCGACGTAGGCCTCGTAGGGTTGGAACTCCACCAAAGACTCCAGGGCGTCCCGTAACACGGCGGGCGGAACCGTCCGGGCGAAGCACCTCGCTCTTTCCATGTCGATGACCAAGTAGGACTCGAACACCGGGTTGAACGATATATCGTTGCCTCGCAGGTTGGTGACCCAAGCGATCTCATCCAATTTGGTCAACACCAACTGGTGGGCACCCGCCTCAACCATCTCCTTACGTACGCTTGAGAGCTTATCAGCCACGCTCATGCCTGAGACGCTCTCCGGCAAGGCGTAGATAGCATTGGATGGCGGCGCAGGCTGATCTTCCCAGACGGCATCCACCAGATTGGCATCTATGGGCACCATCTCAGAATCGGTCGAATGCAGTGCTGACGAGTAGGCCGCATGGGCGTGCATCGACACCACGAACGGGTCGAAGCCGACACGGATGCTTCCTCGATCTCTCTCCATTTCAGTCAACCATTGGCTCAGAGTATGCTCCCCACTCAAGCCGAGTTTGTGGATACGAAACTTGTTCAGATCCACCTCTTCATCGGCCTGCAGGTAGTAACGGGAATCCACGAATAGATGGTTGCCATCTGGACAGATAATCGCGTCTCCGGCAGATCCCTTGAACCCGGTTATGGCCGTGCGCCGGCGGCTGTATTCCGGGACATATTCATTCAGATGAGCATCGGAAGAGAGCACCAGATAAGCGTCTACCCGGGCCTCCTTCATATGCTGATACAGCGAGTCTAGCCTGCCAGCTAGCTGTTTCTTGTGATCAAACATGGTAATAATCGCTCCTGATGAGATTCGGCCTAGACTTTCTAGATTCTACATCACCGGCGGTAGTCCGTCTCATATCTAAAAAGGCCTTTCTCGGTCTATTCGCCCCCATGTTTCTCGGTCTATTCGCCCCCATGATAGATGCTACAACCTGACGCGATACGGGCAGGGTATTCAAGATTCGATGCGGATTCAGAATACCGACTTGGAGATCCGGCAGACGAGCATAGATTTGGGCGTAACCTACCCCGAGTTAGTAGCAGAGTGTGGCGAGCTAAGAGCAAAGGTATTTGGTTGGTCAACGCACGCAGATAGTGCTGCCACTATTCGCGGATAGTGTGGGTGATCGATTACGAAGGCATTTTACCAATCCTGGAAGCCGTAAACTTAGTCAGCAAGACGCTAGCTTGATACCGCAACGGACCGATGTTAGTATGCCTTCGACCCAGATTACATCTTTTACTGGAAAGGAAGAGAGGCAGCATGGAAGGACGTTATCCCAACGGTTTACTGCTAGCATTAACCAACTGCAACGACTCCTCGAAAGAGGATGAGTTCAATACCTGGTATAACGACATCCACATCCCCGATGTAGCGGCCACTGGAGTGTTTCAGGAGGCCATCCGTTTCGTGAGCACCAGCCCAAAGCGAGGAGAAGCCAAGCACATTGCGACCTATGAGACGACTTGGGAGGATGTGTCTAAGGCATTAGCGGCTTTAAAAGAAGGCATGGCGAAAACTCAGACACCGGATAGGCTCTCCCCACTTCTGGAAGTTGTTCGCCCGAGTGTCGCTTACAAGAAGCTGGATGAAGAGTTTTGTACAACCAGCAAACCCACGCGCGGCATCCTGATGGTGATGCTAAATTGCGAGGACCCGGCAAAGGAACAAGAGTTCAACAAGTGGTACGCAGATGTACACATTCCCGACATTCTGAGCACAGGGGCGTTTCATACCGCCTACCGTTACGAAAGCCTTGACCCCGATACTAGCAATGGAAAGTACCTCGCTATATATGAGACCGACTACAGCGACCCAAGCAAAGCTGGAGATGAACTGATTAAACAGCGACCTGATTGGGAGCAGCGAGGACGCTTGTTGAGCGGTACAGAGTTAGTGCTCCGTGCAACTGCTCGTCGAATTTGGCCTATGGACTAGCGCGGTTTGGTCGCGCTGATAGCCAAGACAACCGGGAGCGCCCCATCAGGCCCTGGGTTACCGCACGCCTGGAGAGGTGGTCGAAGAAGAACAGCAAGGGATAAGCAAAGAGGAAGAGGACCGCGTAACAACGGTCCTCTTCCTACGTGGTGCGAGAATCTGGGGTTAGCTAGCCATCTTCCATGCCTAATCGAGATTCAACGCCACCATAAACCCAATCTTAAGCTGTCTAAATCGGCACGCCTAGTTCCATGGCAAACTGTCGTACCGATAGCTCCTGCTCGCCCAAGCAAGCTTTCAAGTCGATCATCGGGTCACCTTGGCCCAGCCCGTCGGTCTAGTGTATCCTGTCAGACCTGATTTAAAACGTTCACACGGTCATCCCATCCTTTCAAGCGCTCCCCTGCCGGGATGGAAGACCACCAGTCGCAGTATTCGCAGGTTACGTGATAACCGCCGCGAGGGTTGAGTAGAACCTTAAGGGTGTGGGCTTTATTACAGCGTTCGGTTCGTGTTGTGGTCGCGGCGGGTGTGCTCATAGTCCACCTCCGTTCAGTTAACTCCCGTCTTCATGGTATTCGATGTAACTGCATCAACCGAAGGTCCAACCGGCCCTATTTTGACAGGAAATTGGTGCTAAGTAGCTCACAGAGTACGCCAAGAAAGCCCCGCAAGTATCCAGGCTCTTAGCGTGGACCGGGAAAGGTGACGACACGGTTCATGACACTCAGTTGCCACCTTTCAAGGAGTCGCCTAGTTTAGGTTATTCGGGTATATTGGGAACGTCGTGTAGGTACTGAGGGCCCGATTGCTAAAAGTTGGGAACTAAGATTACAAGACACTATGAAACAATAGTGTGCGTCCGCCCTGTTACCTCCAGTCACTTCTGGTGGTATTTATCACCGAGTACAATTCCCACATTCCGACAGTCTGCATTTACTAATCATATCTCCGGGGTCCGACATGACTGAATTCGGCTCCATCAAGATCGAAATCGATGTGGCGCTTACCATGCGGGACGGCGTCAAGCTCTACGCCAACATCTACCGTCCCGACGTTCCTGGACCGTTTCCGGTGATTTTGCAGCGCACACCCTACGACAAAGCCGCCCCCAACACCAAGCTGATGCTAGACCCCATAAAGGCTGCAAAACGGGGCTATGCCATGGTGATCCAAGATACCAGAGGCCGCTATACCTCTGGTGGCGAGTTCTACTGTTTCCGGGACGACATGAATGATGGCTACGACACGGTGGAGTGGGCTGCTTCTCAGCCTTGGTCCACGGGCAAGGTAGGCCGCTCTAAAAAGGTTTTCTTCGGCAAAGGGCTTAGCTCCGACTTGCAGTCCTATCGGTAGATTATCCATTGTAAACCCGCCGGGTATGGAAATAGCGGGTTTTTTGAAGGGAGTATCCCAAAAGGTTGGCGCGGCCCGCTAACATCCCAGCTGGCAACCTCAAAGATCTAAGGATACTCTCGTCTCGGCAGACAACTCAGCGCCAGCCGAGGCCAGTGGTCATACCCGGTCGACGATTGCTCGGTGAGCGGCATCAGCATACCCCCGGCCGACCCCGACGACCCATCAGCCACATTGACGGTGCAGAACCATCCCAACGAGAAGGTGCGACCCATCAGCCGCAGTGATTGTGGAGGACGTCGATGCCGAGGCCCACACTATCCAATGATAGTGTAATCCATGGTGCCCAGCTCCACTGAGCCCATACCACAACGCGGTTGACGGATGATTAAAAACACCCTAAGGACGAACGAAAAAGAGGACGCTCCCTTCGTGGTGAGCCTGTCGGGCCCTGTTCCCGCGCCTGGTTAATCGGGGATGACGGGGATGGCCTCAATCTCGATCTTCAGATCGGGAGTTCCCAAAGCTGCAATTTGCAGCCTAAATACTGGAGTGGGGACTGTAACAGTGAAGACCGCATAAGAAATCGACGATCAATCGATGACCGCATTGCCTGGTCGAAGATGGGTTTCCCGACAGGTAAAGCCCTGCATTAACCACCAGCGTCGGACCTATCCCCACTAGTTCGATAATTCCCCCTGCTGCCGCCGGTCCTAAGATTTGCCCTGACTGATTGACCATGCCATGTAACGCGACGGCGTTCATCATGTCGTCCGCTCCACCAGATCAGCTGCTATGGCCATGCGAGCGGGCCCGTTCAGCGCTTGAAGCGTTCCTAGAAACCCGGCTGAAAAGCCCTGCTGTGACGGGATGGCGTGGAGGATAACCAGTGGACTGTAAGTCTGAGGCTAAGAGTGACCCAGTTGGCTGCGGCCAATATGAATTGGGTAGTAACGATGGGCGACCCTGGGGCTTGCTGGTCCGGTTTATCGTGAGAGGAGCCTGGAGCCGGAGATATCATCCCCATCTTGGTAGCCACCAGGGTCAGGTTGGCCACCGTGGCCGCCATGAGTAGTTGGAATCGGGTCTTGGCTCGGCCGAAGTAGCGAGATTGGCGGACCCCCAGTTGCGCCAGCCGCGCCAGGCGATGCTCGGCCGCCTGGCGCAGCCTACGGTATTCAGCAAAGCCCTCACTCCGCTGGAAGTCCCGGGCTTGTTGCAAGAGCGCCTCTTGGGGATGCAGGGCTACGGTGCGTCCCGCCCCGTACCGCGCCGCCACGCACTGGGACCGCAGGGGGCATACGCCGCAGACCGCCGGGTCGAATTGGAAACTCCGGGCCAGGTAGGTCCGACCCAACCGGTTGGTCCGGGTGCCGAAGGTCCGCAGGGTGTGGGTAACATTACCGGCTGGGCAGGTGCAGGTTCCTGCCTCCAAGTCGATCTGGAAGTCCTCCTTGGGGAAGCAGGCCTTATTAGGGCGACCCGGCACCTTGGCTATTAGAGTCCGACCAGCATCGGCAAAGGCCTGCCGCGTCCCGCCATCCCCATAGGCCGCATCCCCGATAGTCTCCTCCACCGCTATGCCCGTGTTCTCCTCACTCTGCTCCACCAGTTCCAGGACTCCAGTGTTGTCACCGGCATTGCCGGGCAGGATGTCTACCGCGGTCACCAGTTGGGAATCGGTATCCACCACCACCGCAGCCTTATGTCCGTCGAAGCGTTTGCTGCTGCTTTTACGGCCGTGGCGCATCTCCGGGTCGTGTACCGAAGGGATGCGGTCCCGGCTTACCCCATCCTTCAGGGCTGGGCCATCCTCCTGGCGTTCCACATCCTGCAGTAACAGTTGCCCCAGCAACTCCGCCGCTTCCACTATACCCTGGCGCTGGGGGCTCTCCTCGGGGAACTGACCCTGGACCTGACGGGCCAGCTCCAACACCAGGTCGGCATCGGCTACTATCTTCTGCAGTAAGGCTTGCCGCTCTTTCTGGTTGTCCCAGTCAATCTCTGCCTCTCCCTTCACACTGGAGCCAAAGTAGAGTTCCAGACCGTGTCTCAAGGCCCATTCCTCGGGCCGCGTCCCATCCAGGTCCGAAAGCGCCCGCACTACCTGGACTATGCCGTCGGCCAGCAAGTTGTAGGTGTCCTTGACCGCCCCTCGGCCCAGAATGTAGGTGGTGTCTACCGCCACCTTCATCCGGCGTCCTTTCAGGTATCCGGTCTGCCGGGCGAATTGGAGGCTGCGCTGAAAGACGGCCCGCACCCGGTCGTGGAGGATCAGCTGGGCTCGAAACAGCTGCAGCGTGCTCTTGGCAAAGGGCCGGTCCTCCACCTCAATCCCCAACGCCACCTTCCACCGGATATCAAAATCCGCCCGCTGTTTGGCTTCGGCGTCGCTGACTTTGTCGTAGGCTTGCAACAACAGCGCAGTGGCCACCAGACTTGGGGGCACGCTATCCCGGCCATTGTCTGGGCAATATAGCTCGGCGAACTCTTCGTCTCGAAATAGCTGTCCCCGCAGGGAGGCCAGGAAGCCATAGAAGGAGCCCCGGCCCACATAGTCCAGGTACAGGTGATCCGCTTCCAGCAGCCCTCGTTGCGCCGACCGTACTCCCAGCATCCTCAACCTCCCACACCCATTTATTAAATCTCTTGCCCAGTATATCGGGACAGCCTAGGTC
The DNA here is from genome assembly GCA_963665155.2 of Dehalococcoidia bacterium. GTDB lineage: Bacteria > Chloroflexota > Dehalococcoidia > Lucifugimonadales > UBA3495 > UBA1141. The sequence continues at coordinate 545,357 of CAXXFI010000002.1, forward strand.
AGGGTACTTTTCGGCCGGAGTTCTAGTATTACAACGACGCTTTCTCAAATTGGTCAGTGGGGCAGAAATCCTTCGCGGAACGCAAGACCACAAAGCTGTCAGCCCACGCGCCTAACAGCCATGAAGAGGTGCTCAAGGCCCCTTTTTTGTGATCCGTCGTTGTAATACTAGGAGGACCACGACGGTGTAAATATGCCAGACCTCCAAATGATCAGTGATTCTAAGGATTGCAAGGGCTAATATCAGGACGGACACGCAAAAACGGGTGGATATTAACAGCTTGAGCCGGCTGGCGCGGTCTGCAAGGATTCCGCCCGGCATGGCGAAAAGCAGGTTAGGGAGACCGAAGGCGAAAATCACCAATCCCAGTTGGTAGGAAGAACTAGTGATGTCCAACACTAGCCAACCTAGGATTAGAAACTGCATTCCTTGGGCCATGGCTTGGGTGGCGCCGTTCAACCAGAACCAGCGGAAGTTGCTATAACGAAGGGCGCTGAAGGTGTGGAACCGTTGACTGTCCCGTGAGGTCTGTGGGTGCGCCATACACCTCAGCTCTGACTTCTAAATGTCAAGATATTGTCACCCATGGTCCTAGTATTACAACGACGCTTTCTCAAATTGGTCAGTTATGGGGCAGAAATCGCTTCGCGGAACGCAAGAACAAAGCTGTCAGCCCACGCGCCTAACAGCCATGAAGAGGTGCTCAAGGCCCCTTTTTTGTGATCCGTCGTTGTAATACTAGAACTCCGGCCGAAAAGTACCCTGACCTAGGCTGTCCCGATATACTGGGCAAGAGATTTAATAAATGGGTGTGGGAGGTTGAGGATGCTGGGAGTACGGTCGGCGCAACGAGGGCGCTGGAAGCGGATCACCTGTACCTGGACTATGTGGGCCGGGGCTCCTTCTATGGCTTCCTGGCCTCCCTGCGGGGACAGCTATTTCGAGACGAAGAGTTCGCCGAGCTATATTGCCCAGACAATGGCCGCGATAGCGTGCCCCCAAGTCTGGTGGCCACTGCGCTGTTGTTGCAAGCCTACGACAAAGTCAGCGACGCCGAAGCCAAACAGCGGGCGGATTTTGATATCCGGTGGAAGGTGGCGTTGGGGATTGAGGTGGAGGACCGGCCCTTTGCCAAGAGCACGCTGCAGCTGTTTCGAGCCCAGCTGATCCTCCACGACCGGGTGCGGGCCGTCTTTCAGCGCAGCCTCCAATTCGCCCGGCAGACCGGATACCTGAAAGGACGCCGGATGAAGGTGGCGGTAGACACCACCTACATTCTGGGCCGAGGGGCGGTCAAGGACACCTACAACTTGCTGGCCGAGCATTCCAGGAGTGCGGGCGCCGGACCTGGATGGCGGCGGTGGGCCTGAGACACGGCAAGGATGTGAAGGGAGAGGCCGCCCGGCATGGCGAAAAGCAGGTTCCCCGAGGAGAGCCCCCAGCGCCAGGGTATAGTGGAAGCGGCGGAGTTGCTGGGGCAACTGTTACTGCAGGATGTGGAACGCCAGGAGGATGGCCCAGCCCTGAAGGATGGGGTAGCCGGGACCGCATCCCTTCGGTACACGACCCGGAGATGCGCCACGGCCGTAAAAGCAGCAGCAAACGCTTCGACGGACATAAGGCTGCCGTGGTGGTGGATACCGATTCCCAACTGGTGACCGCAGTAGACATCCTGCCCGGCAATGCCGGTGACAACACTGGAGTCCTGGAACTGGTGGAGCAGAGTGAGGAGAACAATAGCTGGAGGAGACTATTGCGGCCTATGGGGATGGCGGGACGCGGCAGGCCTTTGCCGATGCTGGTGGCTAATAGCCAAGGTGCCGGGTCGCCCTAATAAGGCCTGCTTCCCCAAGGAGGACTTCCAGATCGACTTGGAGGCAGGAACCTGCACCTGCCCAGCCGGAATGTTACCCACACCCTGCGGACCTTCGGCACCCGGACCAACCGGTTGGGTCGGACCTACCTGGCCCGGAGTTTCCAATTCGACCCGGCGGTCTGCGGCGTATGCCCCCTGCGGTCCCAGTGCGTGGCGGCGCGGTACGGGGCGGGACGCACCGTAGCCCTGCATCCCCAAGAGGCGCTCTTGCAACAAGCCCGGGACTTCCAGCGGAGTGAGGGCTTTGCTGAATACCGTAGGCTGCGCCAGGCGGCCGAGCATCGCCTGGCGCGGCTGGCGCAACTGGGGGTCCGCCAATCTCGCTACTTCGGCCGAGCCAAGACCCGATTCCAACTACTCATGGCGGCCACGGTGGCCAACCTGACCCTGGTGGCTACCAAGATGGGGATGATATCTCCGGCTCCAGGCTCCTCTCACGATAAACCGGACCAGCAAGCCCCAGGGTCGCCCATCGTTACTACCCAATTCATATTGGCCGCAGCCAACTGGGTCACTCTTAGCCTCAGACTTACAGTCCACTGGTTATCCTCCACGCCATCCCGTCACAGCAGGGCTTTTCAGCCGGGTTTCTAGTGACTACCAATGTCGACAAACTCCATTTCACGACGTAAGATTTTCACCCTACAACGTCGGCGTGTTGTGCAAGGCATATTCTTTCATCACCTCGGTGACGTTGTTGTACGACTCAAAGAGGCGAAGCCTGAGGATGGTGAATAGCTTGCTTTGCAAGTCAATAGCCCAGCGCAGGCAGTGGGGGTACCTCAAACATACCGGTCCACTAACTCCCACGCTTGACGACTCTCGCCAAGTACGTCTAGCGCGTCGGATTTCGCCATGTCTACCATGTAGGCAACCTGCGCCTTGACAGCCCCCTGAATGCTCTCGATCAACCCGGCCATATCAACGGTAAGAGGAGATTCATTTTGCCAGTCTCCCGTCTCGTTTAGCAGCCGTTCAAGGTGCTCAATATCTTCTGCCAACGCCTCGTTGTAAATGCCGACCAGATTTTCCAAAGAAGCTATAAGCCGATCAAGCCCTTCAGCCGATTCGGGGAATAGAGTTTCCTGACCCTCAAAGTAGCGTTGGTTGATCGAGTCAATCGCTCTTCGGAGGGTGTATATTTCGGGAAGAAACCGGAGCGTGGACTCCTTCCATTGTTCAACCCGTGTCCGGAATTCCCCACCATCATTGCTACCTGGGTTTCCAATCTGTAGCGATTCCAGCAGCGACTTGCGTCGGGTCGATTCCTCCGCTAACTCTCCGGCATCCCGGCAGACGCGGTATCTGTAACGGTCGAGATAGCAATGAAATTTCCCGACCATGACCCCAGCAAGGGACGCCATCCCCTCGCCCCCTTGCGCCTCCACCCACTGGTTCCACGAGGTCACCGCTAAACCCGTGCGTATCCCGGACTTCAGGTCACCTTTGTTCCTCCTGCCCTTCCACTTCACATAGTCCTCGAAGTTCAGGTAGAGTCGCTCTGCTATCACCTTGGTACGACCGGGAAATCCAGCCAGGTGTTTCCCGGTTTGCTGCCAAAGGATTCTTGTTGCCGCCGCGTCGGCTTCTGACCCGTCATCCTGGTTGATGATCCTGTACCAGGCCATGGGGTGATTATCGCCGGACTCCTCCAGCAGAAATCCTTTCTCAGCCAACCTAGCCCCCCACTCGGCTAGTTGCACGATGAAGCGGTCGATCCAACTACCGTCAATCAGAGGCGCGTCTTTCAAGAACTGGTGGGGCAAAGTAGGAAGTTCAACCACCGTTCCTGGTTGCAACACCTCTCTTACGGCTGACATTACTGCCTCGTAGTGTTGGTCATACTCAGCGTCGGTCACATCCGAGAGCCCGTAAGAGTAGTCTTCGCCGGTCTGAAACTTCTGATATCTCTCGGCATCTTGGAACAAGTCCTGCACCTCGTCCTCAGTCGGCACTGGCATGTAAGATGACTTGGTTCCACTCTTCATCAGGTAGGCGCCGTCGGGAAGAGCAGTCTTTCCTTCCGCGACGAAATGGTCTACCAACCATTGGCCGATGTCGTCACCTTCCTCAAGAACGTCCCAAGTCAAGACGTGGTGCTGCTTAGCCGCTTCCACCGCTGCTGCCGATTCTTGGTCCAACGGATAGGACATGTCAATTTCTGCCCTAATCCGGCTCCACCGCATTTGCCGCTCCAATGACTGCTCCTTTAGCAGGGATTGCAATTCCTTGTTCAAAAGGAGCAACCGGGTCCACTAGTACCGGTTCTCTGAGAGGAGTTTGCCGTTGACCTGCTTGTGGAGGAAAAACAGAAACAGCACGTCCTTGTAAGCCTTTCGTACTGCCTGGTTGATCCGCTCCCGCGACTGCCTCTTCAGGGTTTGCTTCACCCCTTCTTCTACCTGCCCGGTCAGCCCGTCCATGGGGTGCCATGAAGATGTAAACAGCACCGTCGGTGTGAGACAGGATATTCTGGCAGGCAACCAGCAAGAAGTCGTAGAAGCCTTCCCCGATGTCGTCGTTGAGGATGGACCGTCTGCGGTCGTTTTCCGGAGCACCGCCGTGGCTACCATAAGAGACGTTGTATGGCGGGTCAGTAATTGCCATGTTCGCTTTATTCCCGTTCATCAATCGCTTCACATCCTCACCGCCGATTGAATCGCCGCACATGATCCTGTGTTCTCCGAGAAGCCAAATATCGCCTGTGCTAGCGACTGGGGCCGCACGTGCGGCTTCCAAAGCGTCATCCATGTCGAATGTCTCCAGCCGCTCCCGCTTCTCCCGGGATTCCAGGCTCTTCAAGTGCTTCTGGAGTTCGTCCTCGGAGAAGCCACTTAGGCTTAGGTCAATATTGGGAACAGCATTTAGGTTGGCCAGTAGCCGGGCCAGAAGCTCTTGATCCCAGGTAACGGATATTCGGTTCAAAGCCAGGTTCAACAAATGTGCCCGTTGCTCGGATAAATCAACCAGCACCACCGGCACCTGTTTCAGTCCGAGTTTCCTTGCTGCCAGTAGGCGCTGGTGGCCGCCGATTACAATCTTGTCCTCTCTTCGGGCTATGATAGGATTGATCAGTCCGACCATCCAGGAGAAGGGAGGCAGGTCAGGTGCTGGCCGGGTTATTTCATCAAGCCAGATGCAAGTTGCCAGGTTGACGGCGTCGCCGCGGTCGGCGTCCGACTCAGCCTTGCGGGACTCATATCGGGGAGCAACGCCGTAGTAGACATTCTCTCTCCCGTCTAGTATTACAACGACGCTTTCTCAAATTGGTCAGTTATGGGGCAGAAATCGCTTCGCGGAACGCAAGACCACAAAGCTGTCAGCCCACGCGCCTAACAGCCATGAAGAGGTGCTCAAGGCCCCTTTTTTGTGATCCGTCGTTGTAATACTAGGTGGCCGGGTAGCGCCGCCGCAAAGCCTCTTCGGCGTAGTCTGGCCAGGCTGTAGAAATTCTTCCTGCCACCGCCGCGCTTGAGGGTTCGGATTTCTAGATCCTGATTGTCGGGTACGCTCTCTAACAGGGCATCCAGGAATTTGGCGGCCTCAGGATAGGAGACGCTGGGGTGCCATGGGACCCTCCCCAGCATCGAGGAGGATCCCTCTCTAGGCTCTAACCAGCTCCCGCTCTATCGTGAAGCGGAAAGGTTCGATTATGTAGGTTCTGGAACCCCAGCACCATCGCCAGGATACTCAAAAACCCCGCTTACGCTGGCCGCTACGCCGCATTGCGGCAGGAGATGAAATCCCCGGAGAAGCGGAGGAAATCTGGAAGTTACGGCAAATCGTCATCGCGCCAGCTTCCCTTCGAATCGTGGCATTTCCTGCCGGATTTCCCAGTGGAGTCTCCCATAGTGACGTGGGCCGAATACGAGGCTGTCCAGCATCGGCTGACCAAGAACAAAGAAGACTCCAACCGCAACGCCTCCCGTCTCTACGTGCTTCGCGGGATGCTGTTTTGTGGCCAAGATGGGCGCCGATTATGCGGTCACAGTGGGCGCACGTCCTACGCCTACGGAGGCATCCTGGACATCTCAATCGACGTTCCCGAGCACCTTCATGGTTCTATGCGCGATTGTGTCCACCAGACCCAAGGCCAGTAGGAGGCGCCCCCTCCCCTTCGTAGCACCAGCCCCAGAAAACCTGGGCCCCTCGCTGCTCGGCCAGCATGGCCAACTCCTGGGCGGTGCGGGCCTTGCCGATGCCGGGTTCTCCGGCCAGCATTACCAGCCTTCCCCGGCCCCCCAAAGCATCATCTAGGGCCGCCCTAAGCTGGGCCATCTCCCGCTGGCGGCCAACAAACACATGGCCAATGTCACGAGTGGGTTGGGATTCTACCATGCAACTACTACCGTAAGTTGGTTAATTTGCCGACATGGTTAGCCGACATGCTCGAATGTTACATTGGGGGGATGGCTTGTCCACCGAACCTCTACTGTCGCCGCAAAACATGATTGGTAATGCGGTGCTCCACAACGGGATTCCTAACCCGTGTAGCCACAAAGGGTATAAAAGCGCCTCAAAAGAGATTCTTTCCGATCCGTCCTTCTTTCTGGTCCACCATTTAATGCAAGGACCGTAACACAATACGCCTCAGTTCCTTGACCGCTGGAGCGATAATGCATAGCGTGACCCTGCCAGCAGCCCGGGATTTTGGCCAGGATACCGTCAGCGTCGGGTTTCTTTTCCCAGCTACCAATACGTGGTAATATCGGTACCCTATCTACGTATACCTTAAGACTGTGGGTCATCGTTAGGGAGTCGTTATGGCAACCATAAAGGTCGTAGTCAATGGCGCGACAGGGAAAATGGGAGTGGAAACCGTCGCAGCGGTTACTCGCCAGAAGAATTTGGCCCAAGACTCGGCGAACGACATGGCGCTGGTAGGAGCCACTTGCCTGCGAGACCGCGGTCCGTCTCTAGACCTGCCAAATGGAGAGCGGGTGCCCTTGTCGACCGACTTGGATGAACTGCTCCAGCGGGTCAAGCCTGATGTGGTGGTGGATTTCACCAACGCAGCCGCCTGCATGGAAGGCGCAGCAATTGCAGCGGCACATGCTATCAACCTGGTTCTCGGCGCCAGCGGGTTGAGCGAAGAGCACCTGGCCCAGTTGGACGCCTTGGTTAACGACAATGGAATTGGCATAATCGTGGCCCCCAACTTCGCCCTTGGCGCAGTTGTCCTAAAGCGGTTGGCCGAGCAAGCTGCGCCATTTTTCGACTACGTAGACATCGTTGAGTCCCACCACGAGGCCAAAATTGACTCGCCTTCCGGCTTTGCCCTGGCCCTAGCCAGGAGTCTGGGCGAGAACAAAAAATTCACCCGAAACCAACCGGAAAAAGAGCACATACCAAACGCTCGGGGAGCCGAGCACAACGGCGTGAGCATCCACAGCATACGGTTGCCCGGTCGGAGCGCACACCACGAGGTAATTTTCGGCGCTGCCGGTCAGACCGTTTCCTTGCGTCACGACACTCTCAGCCGAGACTGCTACATGCCCGGGGTGATCCGGTGCATCCAAGAAGTTGTTACCCGTCCGGGCCTTGTGGTAGGCTTGGAAAACATTTTGGGACTATAATTTTATCGCTGGTATTCCTTGACCATAATAAGCATCACCAGAACCGTTCGTGGTGAGCTTGTCGAACCATCTCTACGAGACTACACCCTTCGACATGCTCAGGGCGAACTGACTAACCAAACGCAAGTTTGCATATTCTTCACCAACTTTGGGTTTATAGCTAAATGACGACTACCTTGAAAGACCTGACCATTGCTGTGGTCGGCGCTACGGGCGCCGTCGGCACCGAGTTCCTCCGCATTGCCGAGCAGCGTTACTCCCAATTGCCTAAAATCAAGGCATTGGCCTCCAGCCGATCGGTGGGCAAGCGGTTGACCGTCGGCGGTCAGGAACTGGTGATTGAAGAAGCTACGGATGACTCCTTCGAAGGCGTGGACATCGCCTTTATCGGGGTTACCAGCGAGGTCAGCCGCCGCTTGGCTCCGGCAGCGGTGGCAGCGGGTGCGGTGGTAATTGATGACGGCTCGGCCTTTCGTATGCAGGACGAAGTGCCCTTGGTTGTACCCGAGGTTAACGGGGCCGACGTAGAATGGCATTCCGGCATCATCTCTATACCCAATTGCTCCACCACGCCTCTGGTGGTTGCCTCACATCCACTACACAAAGTGAACCCCATAGTCCGCATTGTGGCAGCTACTTACCAGTCGGTATCCGGCGCAGGCGGAGCCCAGATGGTCGAACTTCGGGAGCAGACCCAAGACGTTCTGAACGGCAAACCAGCCAAACCGGAAGCAATCGCCCAACAGATAGCCTTCAATGTGATCCCCCGCATCGACCGCTTCGGCGACGACGGCTATACCTTTGAAGAGCAGAAGATGCGGCAGGAAACTCAGAAGATCCTGCACGCACCGGAGATTCGAATTTCAGCCACCTGCGTGCGCGTACCGGTCTACGTTACCCACTGTGCGGCAGTGAACCTGGAGTTCGAGCACCCTATGTCGGCCGAAGAAGCCACTCAGCTTATGCGGGATATGCCCGGATTAACGATTATGGACGATCCGTCTCAGGACGCTTACCCGATGCCCTGGGATGTGACCGGCACCGACGATGTTTTCGTTGGGAGGATAAGGCAAGATTCCTCCCATCCCAACGGTCTGGTCATGTGGATAGCGGCGGACAACCTGAGGAAAGGCGCAGCCTTGAATTCCATCCAAATCGCGGAGGAGTTGGTGGCCCGCAATTGCCTCAAGCCAAGCCCGACTCAACGGGTAAATAGTGGGCGTGCAGCTACTTAGCTCCTCCGTCAATGGAGCCGACCCGCTAGGGTGCTTCTAGGTCTTGGCGAAGTAAATTGTAATTGCATTGGTCTTCCTACCACAGTTACATGAGGCAACAGCGGTACGCCTAGCCTCGAATTCCGAAGAGGCATGGTATAAACATCCTGTGGTAATAGGTCCGGTCCATATATTATATCTACTGGTCCGGCCTCAAGTACGGTCCCAGGTACGGTCCATAGTAATTTTTATTGCGAGAGAGGGAAAACGATGGCTTTAGTACAACTAGCGAGAATCAACGGCGCAACAGCAGATATAGACGATGCGGCCTTGGACAAATTTCAGTCGGCGCTGCGTGGCCAATTGATTCAGCCGGGTGATGAGGGTTACGATGAGGCCCGCAAGATCTGGAACGGGATGATCGACAGAAGACCCGCTTTCATCGTGCGGTGCGCTGGCATATCCGACGTAATCGAAGCGGTCAACTTCGCCCGGACTAACCACCTTCTAACGTCAGTGCGTAGCGGTGGTCATAACATACCGGGTAACTCCGTGTGCGACGGCGGGATCATGATCGACCTTTCTCTCATGAAATCCGTTCGAGTCGACGCTGAGACCAAAACCGCGCGGGCTGAGTCGGGATTGACTTGGGCCGAGTTCGACCACGAGACCCAAGCCTTCGGTCTGGCCACCACCGGAGGGACGGTTTCCAACACCGGAATTGCTGGCCTCACCCTTGGCGGAGGCATTGGCTGGCTTTCCGGCCGGTTTGGGCTGACCTGCGACAACCTGTTGTCGGCGGATGTAGTCACGGCCTCGGGAGAACTCGTAAAAGCCAGCAGCACCGAGAATCCAGACCTCTTCTGGGGCATACGTGGCGGCGGCGGGAACTTCGGCATAGTAACGTCGTTTGAATACCAGCTTCATCCGTTGGGACCCAACGTCGTAGCGGGCATGATTATTCATCCCATCGAGAACGCTCGGGAAGTCCTGAAGTTTTACAGCGAGTTCTCCCGGAATATTCCCGATGAAATGAATACTATAGGCGCTCTGGTGACTTCCCCCGAAGGCCACCCGGCCGTTTCGATCCTGGCTTGTCACAGCGGACCTACTGAGGAAGCGGAAAAGGCGCTGAAACCCTTGCGAGAATTCGGTTCGCCCATAGCCGACCTGATTGGCCCCATGACTTATGAGCAACTCCAGACCACCCTGTTGGACCCTGTGGCACCTCCGGGCAACCAGTATTATCTAAAGTCGCAGATGGGCGGTGAAATTACGGAAGACGCCATCGACGCGATTATTGCCGAGTTCGCAAAAGTGACCTCGCCCTTCTCTGCTATCATGTTTCAGCAATTGGGCAACGCTGTAAACCGAACGGCCCGCGACGCTACCGCCTTCGGGCACCGCGGAGCATTGTACGAGTGGCTGGCCATGGCCCAATGGACCGACCCCGGTGAGTCCGAGATCCACATCCGGTGGGCGAGGGAAGCCGTGGAGGCCATGGAGCCTTTCACCAGCAGTGGCAGCTATATCAACCAGATGGGTAATGAGGCTGAGGAAGGAGCGGACCGCATCAAAGCATCGTACGGCCCGAACTACGAACGATTAGTGGCGTTGAAGCAAAAGTACGACCCAGACAACATATTCCGTCTCAACCCCAACATTAAGCCATCGGCTTAAGGCGGCACACGCTCGACAGCATGGGCTCCGTCAAAGACTGCCAGACCGACTCGAACAATTTTGATACTTGAGTTGGTCTGGTATTCGTGTCAATCACTTGACGGATGCATGACAGGCGAAGTATAAAGTCGCAATAGATTCACACCTAAACAGAATGATCGCTGGCTAGAAATAAAGCCGGTTCGGATTCCCACGTAAACAGTTGATAAGCGGCTTAGGATAAAAGCCGGTTTGAATTCAGGTCTAAAAGGAGGGCCGATATGACAGAGATAGGCAGACTGCTGACAGCAATGGTTACACCTTTCGATGATAAGGGCGGTGTGGATTATGAACAGGCTAAGCGTCTCGCCGTCGCCCTCCTCGATTCGGGCAGCGACGGGTTGGTAATCACGGGGACCACCGGAGAAGGCCCTACCCTCAGCACCGAGGAAAAAATTCGGCTCTACGCCGAGGTGAAAGAGGCCATTGGAGGGCGGGGCGCCGTGGTAGCTGGCACCACCGACAATAATACGGCAAATAGCATTGAACTCAGCATTGAAGCCGAAGCGGTTGGCGCCGACGCACTGCTTCTAACGGTGCCTGCTTACAACAAGCCCCCGCAGGAAGGCCTCTACCAGCATTTCAAGGCCATTGCCGAGAGCACTAGTCTGCCTTGCGTCCTTTACAACGTAACCAGCCGAACCAGCCTTAATATGTCCGACGAGACAACGCTACGCCTCAGCGACATTGATAACATCGTGGGCATCAAAGAAGCGGGTAGCGACATGGATCAGATTTCCCGCATCATAGAGGGCGCCCCGGATGGCTTCAAGGTCTGGAGCGGCAACGACAATGAGACCTTTTCCATCATGGCCACCGGCGGTTATGGTGTGGTGAGTGTCCTCTCTCACGTAGTCGGTAGCCAGATCAAGCAGATGATGGGTTACGTGCTGGAGGGGGACGTGGAGAAAGCGGCGGCGGAGCACCGGAGGCTGCTGCCCATTTTCAAAGTAATGTTCATAGTTTCAAACCCCATCCCCATGAAGCACGCCCTGAACCACATCGGGTTCAACGTGGGCAACCCCAGGTTGCCTTTGGTGCCGCTGGACGATGCTTCGGCAGCCAAGGTCGAAGCAGTCATGAGCAATTACACCATGGACGTGCCCGTACCTGCTTAGGAACCTGCAGCCACGCCATTTCAGTTAATCTAACAAAACCCCGGCTTTAGGATTGCAATCCTAAAGCCGGGGTTTTGTTGTTCGTGGGGGGGTTGTTCGGAGCAAGTAAGATTGCGGCGAACATATCCGCAATCGTTGCCGAGCGAACCTGGAAAAACGCCCGTCGGCCGCTGGGCCTCAGCAGCATCACCGGCAATATATCTGGTTCCGCAACACATGGGTAAAACAGTTCTGCGGCGTCACACCGACCCCATTTATTTGCCCATAATCATGTCGGCCGCTTTCTCCGCTATCATGATGACTGGGGCGTTGGTGTTTCCCCCAATCAGGGTTGGCATAATGGACGCGTCTACCACACGCAGGCCGTCAATTCCATGAACCTTGAGCTCCGGATCTACCACGGCTAGTGAATCGTTCCCCATCTTGCAGGTGCCCACCGGATGGAAGATTGTGCCCGACCCGCGGTCGCGGACATAGGCGGCGAACTCTTCATCCGACTGACAAGCATCACCTGGGCCCACTTCTTTTGAGATCAGGTCCGACAAAGGAGGAGCAGCGCTGATTTCCCGCAAACGTCGTAGTCCGGCAACAAACTCAACCATGTCGGCCGGGTCGCTCAGATAATTAGGGTCAATCGCCGGCTGGTCCAGCGGGTCCGCCGAAGCAAGAGAAATTTGGCCCCGGCTGGCTGGGCGGTTCACATAGAAGACGATGCTGAAGCCGTGCCCATAAGGCGCGAAAGAATCCTGGAACGACTCGGTCACCAAGTATGGCAGAAAGAAGCATTGAATATTGGGTATATCCTGCGACTGATCGGTCCGAAGGAAGCCTCCGGCATCTACAGTAGTGGTCGCGAAGAGACCCGTTCCTCGCTCTTCGTATTCCTGCTGCGCCGCCGCGAGTTCATCCGGCGTTGCGCCGTACAGAGAGACGGGTTCATTAATTTCCCAGCGCATCCAAGCACCGAGATGGTCCTGAAGGTTCTTGCCAACGCCTGGCAGATCATGGACCACGTCAATGTCAAAGGGTCGAAGTTCATCGGCTGGTCCGATGCCCGAAAGCAACAACAAGTGGGGCGAATTAATGGAGCCACCGCTTAAAACCACTTCGCGCTCGGCTCTGGCTGTTACCACTTGACCCTGATGAATGTAGTCAACACCCACGGCCTTTCGACCCTCGAGATTGACCTTGGTGGTCAAGGCGCTGGTTACCACTGTGAGGTTGGGCCGGTCCATGGCTGGACGTAGGTAGGCCTCCGCCGTGCTCCAGCGTGCGCCGTCCTTTTGGGTCAACTGATAAAAACCGCATCCTTCCTGATCTGCGCCGTTAAAATCGTCGTTTCGGGGCAAACCCGTCCACGCTGCGGCTGCAACAAACAATCGGGATAACGGGTGGCTGAAAGTGGGGTCGGCGACATTGAGAGGTCCACCGCTACCGTGGAACGCGCCTTCCAGCCGTTCATTATTCTCGGCCTTCTTGAAGTACGTGAGAACATCATCGTAACCCCACGCCTCGTTCCCCAACTCGCGCCAGTGGTCGTAGTCACGCCGATGACCACGAATATAGATCATGTAGTTGATTGAACTCGACCCACCCAAGGTGCGACCGCGGGGCCATGGGAAACGTCGCAGATTGCAATGTGTTTGCGGTACTGTGGTGAAGCGCCAATCGAATTTCGAGTCTGGCAACATAGCCACCAAACCTGGCGTATGGATATGAGAGGAGTCGTCGGGGCCGCCCGCCTCCAGCAACAAGACCTTGATGTTGGGGTCCGATGAAAGGCGATTCGCCAGAACGCAACCTGCCGATCCTGCGCCTACGATAATAAAATCGTACATGATCCCCTCCTCTTATCCGGTTATGCGCTGGGATTCCTATGAAGGTGTGTGTGAAATTCCTTCACTAACGAAGTGTAGGCTAGACCCACATAGATCATAGAAATGTAACCGCCACGGCTGAGCCCTGATTAAAACATATAAGCGACGCGGGTCAAGCAATCCTTTTAAGGACCAGTGGCTCCCGGTTGGTAGAAAGGAAGAAGAGGGCCTCAGACGCGCCCTAAGCCTTAATTATTTCCAAATTAAAGCTATTTAATAGCCTCTTCCACCACAATAGTCTCCTCTCGGCTGGGACCGGTGGAAATGATTTGAAACGGGCAGCCCAATAATTCTTCAAGGCGCTTGATATAAGCGATGGCGGTTTCGGGAAGCTGCGACAGACTGGTGGCGCTGGCGGTGGGCCGATCCCATCCCAGCATTTCTTCATAGATTGGCTCGCACCGGGCCAACAGGTTGGTGTTGGCCGGGAACCGGTCCAGTTCGCCGCCGTCAACACGGTATCCAACGCATATTTTTACGCTGGGAAACCCGTCGAGAATGTCCAATCGGGTCAATACGTTGCCGGTGAAACCGTTAACCAAACAACTGTATTTACCTGCTACCGCATCAAACCAACCCACCCGCCGAGGACGACCGGTGGTGGTGCCGTATTCTTGGGCCTTCTCCCGCAAATCGTTGGCCGCCTCTCCCTCCATCTCCGATGGCATGGGTCCGCTTCCGACCCGGGAGGTATAGGCCTTGAAAACACCCATAACACCGACGATTGCCTGGGGGCTAAGCCCGAGACCGGTGCAAGCACCGCCGATGGACGGGGAGGATGACGTAACGAAGGGATAGGAGCCATGGTCAATATCTAGAAGAGTCCCTTGGGCACCTTCCAAGAGTACACGCTTGTTGTCAGCCAACAAATCTTGAACGATCTGCTCGGTAGCGGCGGTATAGGGGCGCAAAGCTTCGGCCCACTTTTGGCACTGGGACAACACGTCTTCCAAAACGAGGGCTTCGCCGCCGTATATCTTGGTAATCAAGGCGTTCTTCGCCGCCAAGACCTGCTCCAATCGGGGTACAAAGGCCTCCCAGTCCATCAGGTCGCCCACGCGGATTCCCGACCGGGCGGTCTTGTCCACATAGGCAGGTCCCACACCCCGTCCGGTGGTGCCAATGGCGCTCGACCCCCTGGATTCCTCTTCGAGGCGGTCCAGGACGATGTGGTAGGGCATTATCACGTGAGCGCGTTCGCTCACCAAGAACTTGCTGGTGTCGATGCCTCGGGAAGAAAGCTGCTGCAACTCGCCAAGGAGCACATCGGGATCGACCACGACGCCATTGCCGATGATGCCGAAGACTTGGGGCCAGCAAACACCTGAGGGGACCAGATGGAGTTGGAAAGTGCCCCGCTCGTTAACCACGGTATGCCCGGCATTATTGCCGCCAGCATAACGGACGACGCAGTCAACCTTGCGAGCCAGGTAGTCGATGACCTTCCCTTTCCCCTCGTCGCCCCATTGGCCACCGATCACGGCATAAGCCGGCATCTTCGCCTCTTTTTAACAAATAATATCCCCAGTTCAATGCCGAACTGGGGGGTGCGAACCAAGGCGGAGTATATCAAAAAGGGGATAGGTTGAAAAGGGAACGAAAGGGAATTGCCGAACTTCATCTACCTGGGTTATTAACTTCATCTGCCTGGGCTATTCCGGTACTTGGGTGATTCAGGCCAAACGGCCCTATGGGTAGACGACAATTAGGGAGACGATTAATTAGCGTCGTTTTCCGACAACCTTAACGGGCGATATTAGCAGTCGATATTAGTCAATGAAATTGAGCATGGTTTTTTCCGGCGGGGGTCGGGGAGGATGCATGTTGAAGCTGATCAAGACGCCAAAAGGGCAAATCGGCATTACTGTAGTTACAAGTATTGTCTTTGCAGCGCTTTGGTTCTCCTATGATTTGCCAATTGGCATATTCCCTGCGTTGTTGGTCCCTCTGTGGATTCCCATATTCACGAGACAGGAAGAGCCGGTTTGCCCAAACGCCAGTCGGAGCCTCATGGTGGCCCTAGAAACCCGGCTGAAAAGCCCTGCTGTGACGGGATGGCGTGGAGGATAACCAGTGGACTGTAAGTCTGAGGCTAAGAGTGACCCAGTTGGCTGCGGCCAATATGAATTGGGTAGTAACGATGGGCGACCCTGGGGCTTGCTGGTCCGGTTTATCGTGAGAGGAGCCTGGAGCCGGAGATATCATCCCCATCTTGGTAGCCACCAGGGTCAGGTTGGCCACCGTGGCCGCCATGAGTAGTTGGAATCGGGTCTTGGCTCGGCCGAAGTAGCGAGATTGGCGGACCCCCAGTTGCGCCAGCCGCGCCAGGCGATGCTCGGCCGCCTGGCGCGGCCTACGGTATTCAGCAAAGCCCTCACTCCGCTGGAAGTCCCGGGCTTGTTGCAAGAGCGCCTCTTGGGGATGCAGGGCTACGGTGCGTCCCGCCCCGTACCGCGCCGCCACGCACTGGGACCGCAGGGGGCATACGCCGCAGACCGCCGGGTCGAATTGGAAACTCCGGGCCAGGTAGGTCCGACCCAACCGGTTGGTCCGGGTGCCGAAGGTCCGCAGGGTGTGGGTAACATTACCGGCTGGGCAGGTGCAGGTTCCTGCCTCCAAGTCGATCTGGAAGTCCTCCTTGGGGAAGCAGGCCTTATTAGGGCGACCCGGCACCTTGGCTATTAGAGTCCGACCAGCATCGGCAAAGGCCTGCCGCGTCCCGCCATCCCCATAGGCCGCATCCCCGATAGTCTCCTCCACCGCTATGCCCGTGTTCTCCTCACTCTGCTCCACCAGTTCCAGGACTCCAGTGTTGTCACCGGCATTGCCGGGCAGGATGTCTACCGCGGTCACCAGTTGGGAATCGGTATCCACCACCACCGCAGCCTTATGTCCGTCGAAGCGTTTGCTGCTGCTTTTACGGCCGTGGCGCATCTCCGGGTCGTGTACCGAAGGGATGCGGTCCCGGCTTACCCCATCCTTCAGGGCTGGGCCATCCTCCTGGCGTTCCACATCCTGCAGTAACAGTTGCCCCAGCAACTCCGCCGCTTCCACTATACCCTGGCGCTGGGGGCTCTCCTCGGGGAACTGACCCTGGACCTGACGGGCCAGCTCCAACACCAGGTCGGCATCGGCTACTATCTTCTGCAGTAAGGCTTGCCGCTCTTTCTGGTTGTCCCAGTCAATCTCTGCCTCTCCCTTCACACTGGAGCCAAAGTAGAGTTCCAGACCGTGTCTCAAGGCCCATTCCTCGGGCCGCGTCCCATCCAGGTCCGAAAGCGCCCGCACTACCTGGACTATGCCGTCGGCCAGCAAGTTGTAGGTGTCCTTGACCGCCCCTCGGCCCAGAATGTAGGTGGTGTCTACCGCCACCTTCATCCGGCGTCCTTTCAGGTATCCGGTCTGCCGGGCGAATTGGAGGCTGCGCTGAAAGACGGCCCGCACCCGGTCGTGGAGGATCAGCTGGGCTCGAAACAGCTGCAGCGTGCTCTTGGCAAAGGGCCGGTCCTCCACCTCAATCCCCAACGCCACCTTCCACCGGATATCAAAATCCGCCCGCTGTTTGGCTTCGGCGTCGCTGACTTTGTCGTAGGCTTGCAACAACAGCGCAGTGGCCACCAGACTTGGGGGCACGCTATCCCGGCCATTGTCTGGGCAATATAGCTCGGCGAACTCTTCGTCTCGAAATAGCTGTCCCCGCAGGGAGGCCAGGAAGCCATAGAAGGAGCCCCGGCCCACATAGTCCAGGTACAGGTGATCCGCTTCCAGCAGCCCTCGTTGCGCCGACCGTACTCCCAGCATCCTCAACCTCCCACACCCATTTATTAAATCTCTTGCCCAGTATATCGGGACAGCCTAGGTCAGGGTACTTTTCGGCCGGAGTTCTAGTATTACAACGACGGATCACAAAAAAGGGGCCTTGAGCACCTCTTCATGGCTGTTAGGCGCGTGGGCTGACAGCTTTGTGGTCTTGCGTTCCGCGAAGCGATTTCTGCCCCAAAACTGACCAATTTGAGAAAGCGTCGTTGTAATACTAGGTTACTCGTCGTTTTGGCTGGGGTTTTTCCTGGCGCTTCTCCACGTGATGGGTATGGTCTCCCAACCGGTCATGGGTATCGCCTCGGACAAGTTTGGCCGCAAGTGGGTGCTGCTGCCTGCGTTCATTTCTTTGGGGCTACTGTATTTCGTGTTTCCGTTCGCGGGTTCAGGCCTGCAGTTGAGCTTGGTCGTGGGCGCAATGGGGCTCTTCTTCTACGGCACCGGCAACATCGCCACAGCCGCCGTGATGGATGTGTCGGCGTCCCAGGTTCAGGGCAGTACCATGAGCGTGATGAGCGTCTTCGGCCAGGTATTCACCCTGCCTTCACCTATCATCGCCGGGCCGTGACCTCTTCCCTGGCCCAATCCCAGACGGCTTCGTCGGCATTGAAGTCTGGGCTGTAGGCCGGTAAGGCCACCAACCTCAGATGCAAGTCAGGAGTGGCCAAATAGCTGCGAATCGCTTCTCCTCGGTGGGCTGGACCATTGTCCCAAATCACTACCAGAGGTCCAGGATGGTTTTCTCGTAGCTGCTGTAAAAAGGCGGTGGAGGTCTCGGCATTGCTGTTTCCAGCTATTTCCCTGGCTTCCACCTCCCCACTCTCCAGACAAACTCCCGAGTAGTAGTTGGCCTTCTCTCCCCACCGGGGACTGGTGGAGTCCACCAGCGCTGGCTCTCCCTTGAGCACCCATTTCCCCCTCAGGTCAGCATCGGCCCGAAAGTGGGCTTCGTCCACGAAGAAGATCTTGGCCCCTATCCTTTCGGCCTCCTCTCGGATTTGGCTGTACTGGATAATAAAGGCTTTCCGCTCTTCATCCTTAGCTTTCAAGAGGCGTTTCTTGGGCCGCTTCAGCACAAAGCCCAGCCGGTGTAGGTAGTTCAAGCAGCTGCTCCGACTGAGCCCCAGATCAAAGCTCTGCTTGAGGAATTGCCTCACTACTTTCCAGTTCCAGTTGGACAATTCAACTCCCGCCTCTCCAGGCGGATTTAGCACCGCGGACTTCAGTTGGTCTTGTTGCCCGGCGTTCAGGGCGGGGGGAACCTCCAGTGTGTTCAAAGACCATACCCTGGGCCCCGGCCCGGCGAAAACTGGACAGCCAGTCTCCTATCGTGTGAGAGTCTCTCTCCAAAGCCTCAGCCACTTGAGTGACCGACCACCCTTGGACCAACAACCATAGGCCATGCCAACGCTCCCGCTCCCGTGGTGTTGGCGCTCGATACATCTGTTCCCTTACGTCACCTACATTCAGTTGCCACTTTTCCAGGAGTCGCGCCATATCCTTCATACCATCTTCCACCGCCACTCAACTTCTTTTACAGGATAGCGCAACTCCTCTACGGGTTCGCTTTATGCGGGTTTCACCTTATCTTTGGTTTAGTCACCGAGTTCGGCACCGACGCCGCTTTCTTCTATGCGGCGGTGATGCTCCTAACGGGCGCTGCGGTGTTGGCGAAGATACGGATTCGGCGGAGCACGGCACCGGATGGCCGAAAATGATAACAATCCTCATGAGAAGGGCAAAGCTTGCAAGGGAGACGTTCCGCCACTAGTATGGGTACCAACGAAATAAGACCCAATTTCTGCCGGATATTTTTGCTCAGTACTTATAGTAACCGGGTCACGAGCACCGGGACTGAGGCATTCAGGAGGTTAGGTCAATGAGCGACAAGATAGCTATCATGGGGGCGGGCGCATTGGGATGCTACGTGGGAGCCTTTATTACCAGGGAAGGCGAAGACGTAACTTTCATCGACATGTGGCCGGAACACGTAGAGACTATGCGTAAGCAGGGGCTTCGGGCCAGCGGTAGCCAAGGGGACTTTACTGTCCCGGTTAACGCAATGCATCTCACCGACGCCCAGGGTATCAACGAGCAATTCGACTACGCTTTCGTGTCGGTCAAATCCTACGATACCGAATGGGCCACTCATTTTATTAAAAGATTCGTTAAGCCCGACGGCTTCTTTATCTCATTGCAAAACTGCTGGAACGACCCGGTCATTGGCGGCATCGTAGGCAGCGACCGCCAGATAGGCTGTATCGCCTCCCACATTGAGGTAGCCCTGTGGGAGCCCGGACATGTGATGCGGGGCGGCGCTGTGGGACGGGATGGGGGCCACCACGTGTTCCGGGTGGGCGAGCAGGATGGGCAAATCACCCCCAGGACGGAAAAGATTGCCAAACTGCTGGACTGCATCGACGGTTCCTACGCCACCGACAACCTTTGGGGTGAGCGCTGGGCCAAGCTCTGCCAAAACTCCATGGGAAACGCCATCTCGGCCATGACCGGGTTGGGTTCCCAGGAACGGGCTCAAGACACCAGGTTCCGGTTGGTATCAATCCACCTGGCTAAAGAAAGCGTCAAGGTGGGTTTGGCGATGGGCCTGGATGTGGTGGAGATAAACGGCAAGCCAGCCAGCATGTGGGCCGATGCCGACAAGGGTGATGTCTACGAGGAACTGGATGATTATATGAGCACCAAGGGCGGTCGGGTAAACTGGCTGGCTTCGATGGCTCAGGATGTGAAAAAGGGGCGAAGGTCGGAGATTGATTTCATGAACGGGCTTGTATCCCAGAAGGGCCGGGAGTTTTCGGTGCCCACGCCCTATAACGACGCTATAGTAGACGCAATGCACGGCATCGACGATGGCTCACTGGTGCTGGACCCAGGCCATGTCGACAGTATCTTGCGGGCAGTCGGCCAGTAAGTGTACATTAAAGTCGAAGATGCTGGTTTCTTCATGTATACGGTTAAGCTCATTTACGACTTGGAGTCCCCCGATTCCGAGGACCAAGAGGTTCGGGACTACCTTGTTGAGAACGAGCTTGAGCCCAAATATCAGGGTACCGGAGACTACGAGGGCCGCAACAGCGAGTTGATGCAGTTTGGTGGCTGCTACTTGGGCAAGCACCTGCAAAAAATAGGCGCAATCCAAAGACACGCAGTAGAATCCGAGCTCCTAACGGAGGAAATCCAAAAGCATCTGAGTTCCGCTTCAAGCAACGGACTGGCCGCCGAGGACGGCAAACGTGAAGACGTGGTTTCCCGGTTGGTCCAAGAATTCCACGAGCACTCGGTCTTCGAAAACGCCGAAAATGGAGACTTGGCTGTCTCGTTGGACGAAGGGGAAGTGGTAGCTGCGGCCCGCCGCCTCATAGCCGACTCCTAAAGCTCCCGAGTTCCGCGCCAACTGGCAGCAACATGGCCTTCCGAGGCCGCCCCGTTGCCCCTGGCAATTCTGATTCCCAAAAAGAGACCCCAAATCGAGGTCTCTTTAATTATCGGTCGGGTTATAACTAACCATCCGGGCGCTCGAACTGGCATGCCTGGAATTCGTGAATTGTTGCTGTTACCAAAGGCAGCCAACCCCTTGGCGACGCGCGTCCGTCTCGACCTCAACCAAAAAATCCCGGTGCTGGCCATCCAATGTCCAAGCGTATCCCCAACCCTCTTTAATTAGCGCCTCCGAAATACTATCCCCGGCCTCGGTGTAGACGTAGAACAGCAAACGCCCACCAGGGTCTTGGGCCCTGGGGCCCGATCCTAACCTGACCTCCACACCAGCAAGCTCCTTCAGGCGCTTTCGCGCTCCATCGTGGCACTTCTCGCCTACCTCCGGCGTATCGACTCCAAACAGACGGATGCGGCCTCTGAGACTGTCGAACGTATCACCGTCTATCACCCGGAATACTTGGACCGGTGAGCAATTCGGGCATCGGAGACCCGCGTCGATAATAGGAGCCGGAACGGAATCCCCGCAAGAGCAGGCAATTAGGAACACGAGGCCGACCATTAAAGCAATGGCTGGAAAACTGTACTTCCTTTTGATTATGATTTGACAGCCCACAGTTTCCCCAAGTTATGCCGATTAGGTAATCGCCTGCTTAAAATCCTGCAATTACCCCACCAAACCAATTCTCTTCCAGTTTAACCGAAACACCTTTGATTCCCTTATAATTCCTCGTGGCCGAAGACCGCGACGTACCGGAGGAAAAATAGGCGATCGTGGCGCCGACGGTTGCCGAGCACAAATCGCCGGTCAAGCTGCGCTATACAAGCCGCACTATAGTGGAGGGAACAACCGGCCGAGCCACAAGATCGGTTGATTAGAAAATAAGAGGTCTTAGGCGAGGTATAATTTCAAGCCAAGCTTCCATTCGGCCCGCTCTTGTACCGCACAGGCGCTATCCGGTTTCTGTAAAAACAAACTGGGAAGGAATTCGACATGAATACATCACATAAACCGGTCGCCGTCGTGATAGGGGCGACATCCAAATGGCAGTCAGATGGCCGCAATACCAAACTGGCCCACGGTAAGGAGGTCGACGACAGCGACATGCCCGTGGGCGTCCGCTGGGGCGTAGGCGGCGCGATTGCCCAAAAGTTTGCCAACGAAGGATTTTTCGTCGTGCTGACGACCCGTACTGCCGCCAATGCTTCGGCGTTGGAAAGTGCGATCGGAGAGCAAGGCGGCGAAAGCATGATCGTCGAGCTGGACCTAGTGTCCAGTGACTCCATATCAAATGCCTTCGCCCAGATTAGAGAGCAAGCCGGTGACCCGGATGTCTTGGTCTACAATGCGGGCTACCTGGAGGGACGGGACCTGCCGCCGGAAAAAGAATTGCTGGAACACATCCCTGTTGAGATGTTCGATACCGCCCAGCACATCGCCAGCCGCGGACCGTTCTTGGTCGCCAAGGAAGTTTTGCCCGCCATGCGGGAGAAGGGCGAAGGCTCTTTCCTGATATCAAATAACTCGATGTCCTTGCGCGGAAAGAAGCGGATGACCGGGCAGTCGCTGTACTATCCAAGAGTGATGATGCGCACCCTGGCTCAGGTGCTGACCGAAGAATATTCCGAGCACGGCATACACGTAGCAAACGTTGTGATAGACGGCCTGATTGACTCTCCCGGCACCCGAGCTTTGCCGCTTGCCCAGAATCAGCCTGACGTGATAATGAATCCCGTCAAGATCGCTGAGGCTTTCTACTATCTACACACCCAGGACAAGTCTTGCTGGACCCACGAACTCCAATTGACTCCGTTCCCGACCAAACCCAGCTTTTAAGGACCTTAGCTTTGTGGTACGGGATCATCGGTAATTTTCGCCTAGAAACCCGGCTGAAAAGCCCTGCTGTGACGGGATGGCGTGGAGGATAACCAGTGGACTGTAAGTCTGAGGCTAAGAGTGACCCAGTTGGCTGCGGCCAATATGAATTGGGTAGTAACGATGGGCGACCCTGGGGCTTGCTGGTCCGGTTTATCGTGAGAGGAGCCTGGAGCCGGAGATATCATCCCCATCTTGGTAGCCACCAGGGTCAGGTTGGCCACCGTGGCCGCCATGAGTAGTTGGAATCGGGTCTTGGCTCGGCCGAAGTAGCGAGATTGGCGGACCCCCAGTTGCGCCAGCCGCGCCAGGCGATGCTCGGCCGCCTGGCGCAGCCTACGGTATTCAGCAAAGCCCTCACTCCGCTGGAAGTCCCGGGCTTGTTGCAAGAGCGCCTCTTGGGGATGCAGGGCTACGGTGCGTCCCGCCCCGTACCGCGCCGCCACGCGCTGGGACCGCAGGGGG
Source organism: Dehalococcoidia bacterium (assembly GCA_963665155.2). GTDB lineage: Bacteria > Chloroflexota > Dehalococcoidia > Lucifugimonadales > UBA3495 > UBA1141. The sequence continues at coordinate 568,350 of CAXXFI010000002.1, forward strand.
CATACGCCGCAGACCGCCGGGTCGAATTGGAAACTCCGGGCCAGGTAGGTCCGACCCAACCGGTTGGTCCGGGTGCCGAAGGTCCGCAGGGTGTGGGTAACATTACCGGCTGGGCAGGTGCAGGTTCCTGCCTCCAAGTCGATCTGGAAGTCCTCCTTGGGGAAGCAGGCCTTATTAGGGCGACCCGGCACCTTGGCTATTAGAGTCCGACCAGCATCGGCAAAGGCCTGCCGCGTCCCGCCATCCCCATAGGCCGCATCCCCGATAGTCTCCTCCACCGCTATGCCCGTGTTCTCCTCACTCTGCTCCACCAGTTCCAGGACTCCAGTGTTGTCACCGGCATTGCCGGGCAGGATGTCTACCGCGGTCACCAGTTGGGAATCGGTATCCACCACCACCGCAGCCTTATGTCCGTCGAAGCGTTTGCTGCTGCTTTTACGGCCGTGGCGCATCTCCGGGTCGTGTACCGAAGGGATGCGGTCCCGGCTTACCCCATCCTTCAGGGCTGGGCCATCCTCCTGGCGTTCCACATCCTGCAGTAACAGTTGCCCCAGCAACTCCGCCGCTTCCACTATACCCTGGCGCTGGGGGCTCTCCTCGGGGAACTGACCCTGGACCTGACGGGCCAGCTCCAACACCAGGTCGGCATCGGCTACTATCTTCTGCAGTAAGGCTTGCCGCTCTTTCTGGTTGTCCCAGTCAATCTCTGCCTCTCCCTTCACACTGGAGCCAAAGTAGAGTTCCAGACCGTGTCTCAAGGCCCATTCCTCGGGCCGCGTCCCATCCAGGTCCGAAAGCGCCCGCACTACCTGGACTATGCCGTCGGCCAGCAAGTTGTAGGTGTCCTTGACCGCCCCTCGGCCCAGAATGTAGGTGGTGTCTACCGCCACCTTCATCCGGCGTCCTTTCAGGTATCCGGTCTGCCGGGCGAATTGGAGGCTGCGCTGAAAGACGGCCCGCACCCGGTCGTGGAGGATCAGCTGGGCTCGAAACAGCTGCAGCGTGCTCTTGGCAAAGGGCCGGTCCTCCACCTCAATCCCCAACGCCACCTTCCACCGGATATCAAAATCCGCCCGCTGTTTGGCTTCGGCGTCGCTGACTTTGTCGTAGGCTTGCAACAACAGCGCAGTGGCCACCAGACTTGGGGGCACGCTATCCCGGCCATTGTCTGGGCAATATAGCTCGGCGAACTCTTCGTCTCGAAATAGCTGTCCCCGCAGGGAGGCCAGGAAGCCATAGAAGGAGCCCCGGCCCACATAGTCCAGGTACAGGTGATCCGCTTCCAGCAGCCCTCGTTGCGCCGACCGTACTCCCAGCATCCTCAACCTCCCACACCCATTTATTAAATCTCTTGCCCAGTATATCGGGACAGCCTAGGTCAGGGTACTTTTCGGCCGGAGTTCTAGTATTACAACGTCAGTTAGTTTGATAGGATGACTGTGTAGCTGGAGAGGGAATAGGCAGGTGAGGTGGGGATGTGGATGCGGCAGCTTTCGAGCAGGTGTACGGGTCATTTCGGGATTTTCACGCTTACTTCGCGCCGCTGTTTGGCCGCCGGGAGACGCGGGAGCACAGCGGTCATTATCTCCAGGCCCTGCTGGTACAGTCTGGGGAGCGGCGCAACGCTGAGAACCTGTCGGAGACGGTTCCGGGGTCAGCCCGAGGGATGCAGCGGTTTCTCACCGATTCTCCCTGGGACGATGAGGTGATTATAGGACGGCTGCAGGAGTACCTGGGAACCCGGCTGGAGCATCCGGAAGGGGTGTGGGTGCTGGACGGCAGCGACTTTCCCAAGCAGGGGAGGAAGTCGGTGGGAGTGGCCCGGCAGTACTGCGGGAGGCTGGGGAAGGTGGCCAACTGCCAGGCGGGGATGTTCCTGGCCTATGTCAGCCCGTTGGGACGGGCATTGGTGGACAAGGGGCTGTATCTGCCCGAGAGTTGGACCTCGGACAAAGACCGGTGTGAGGCGGCGGGTGTGCCGGAGGATAGGCAGGGCTACCGGTCCAAGACGGAGTTGGCCTTGGAGATGGTGGGGCGGGCGCAGGAGCGGGGCCACCTGAAGGCTGGATGGGTCGCGGCGGACGACGCCTTCGGGATGTCGCCGTCCTTCCGGGAGGGCCTGGCGGCCTTGGGGATGTGGTACGTGCTGGACGTTCCGTCCGGCTTTACGGTGTGGCCGCCGGAGCCTGCCTGGACCAGTGCGGAGTATCAGGGATTCGGGCGTCCCCGCAAACCCAGGCTGCGAGACGGTCAGCGCCGGACCATGGAGCAGCGCAGCGACGAGTTGCCGGAGGAGGCCTGGCGTGAGATTACGGTGGCCGAGGGAAGCCAGGGGCCACGCAGCTACCTTTTCAGCGCCCAGAGGGTGCGACCGACCAGCAGGCGCAAGCCCGGCGAAATCCACTGGGCCGTCTACCGCCGGAACCGGGACGGCAGCGAACCCCGCTACTACCTGTCCAATGCTCCGGAGGATACCCCGTTGGAGACCCTGGCATACGTGGGAGGCTCCCGTTGGCGTATAGAAACGGAGTTTGAGACGGAGAAAAGCGACGTAGGCCTGGACGAGTACGAGACCCGCACCTGGGCTGGCTGGCATCACCACGTGGCCCTGTGCCTGCTGGGCGGAGCTTTTCTGCTGAGCCTGCAACAGGCTTGGGGGGAAAAAGATGCCCCGGATCACGAGGCCGCAGGTCTACCGGGTGGTGCGGGAAATGCTGCCCCGGGAACGGTTCGGGCCAACCGAGTTGCTGCGGTGGCTTGAGGATACGCAGGACAGTAACGAACGGGCCAAACGCTCCCATGCCAAGCGCCGCGCCGCCATGCGGGCATCACCCCACATCCCTCCCTGAACTGACGTTGTAATACTAGGAGTCTGTCCGACGATTAAGTGGGATCTGCAGTGCCCGGAAAACCAAGTTCCGGGGAACCAAGTCAATTCATTAAGGACCCGGTGTTCCTACGCCGCAACCCCCGAAGGGCCGTATCTGGCGCCTTGGGTTGAAGAGTGGGGGCTCGCCACAGTTTCAGTATATTGTGGATCATGGCCACCAGGGTGAATTCCCCTGCCACCTTTTCCATGCCTGGCAGCAGGAACTGCAGATCGCCCGCCCTTCCGTGGTCCGCAGTTTGTCCCGCAGGGCAGCACGCAGATGTGTCCTACTGCGGCTTCGGTGGCCGATTCCCCCCACAGGTGGTGCCGCTCTCGCCCAGTGGCAACGTAGGCATCAATCTGCCGCTCTGCCAGGGTCCTCAGGTTGCTTTCGCTGCAGTAGCCCGCATCCGCCGTGAACCATTTTGGCCGTCATTCCTCTTCGGGAACCCCCACTCTAGCCAGGTTCTCCTCCAGCCCATCCAGCATGGGCTTCAGCCTGAGGGTGTCGCCGCTGTGGGATGTAACCTCCTGCGCCACGACTTGGGTGTTGTAGCCCTGAATCTAACCATGAGAACTCGGCTGTCCGGGTCGGTGAAATTGCTCTGTTCCTTGGGCTTTGGCGCCTCCCTCTCGGCGGCGGCTACCTCTTCCGGCGCCGCACCCCTGGCCAGCTCGCTCCTTCCCCCGGTTCTTCGCCCCCTCGCCTCCCGTATCTTCTCCAGGCGTCCTTCCCGCCTCCGTAACTCCTCGGGCAACTCATCCCCCCTCTGCTCCGGCCCATACTCGGCGTCCTCGGCCTCGCCCACCTCTGCCGCCCGGCGCAGCAACTCTTTTACCTCCGCCTCCAGTTGGGGTTCCACCTCCTGTATGCGCCCGTAGCTCATGGCTTTGTGCTTGGAGAGAATTGAGTCCCTTGGCCCGCCAGGTTCCGAAGAGGGATGCCAGAGTCATTTTGGTGTAGGCGACCTGCTCCAAGCGATTGCCGCCTCTAATCTTGCGGCTGGTGACCAGATGCCGCAGGCTACGCTCAGCGGCATTGTTATCAGATGGCACGGCAGGTGCCCCAACAAAGACCAACAGTTCTTTGATGAAACGTTGAATGCGTCGGCAGAGCTTACCCTGGACCGCTAATGGGTCATCCAGGAATGGGCGGCAGCCGATCAGCAGTTTACGCTCCAGCGCTAGTTGGTAGCGGCGGCGTTGTTTTGCCTCGGGGTGAACGAAGGCCTTGGGTTCAGCATGCAGTTTATGAATAGCCTTTGCCCACCGGGCAAGTTTGGTGTCTTGTGGGTACACCCCCTCAGTTCATGGATGTCCCGCAGCAGATGGGCCCAGCAACGCTGCTTCGGGCCAGGGTAATGATTATAGGCAGCGTAGAAATCGCTCACCAGAACCCCACCGAAAGACTCATCCAAGACCTCATCAACCACTCCCTTTCCTCGGCTGCGGCGCAGGAAGTACCGCTCAGTGGGGGTGCTGAAGGTCCAAACGTAGCCGTTGGCCCCGTCCTGGCGTCAGCCGGTTTCGTCGGCATGCACCACCGGGCTACCTCGGACTCGCTCCAGGACTTCCGCCACTGCCCCTTGTGTCCGGTTGGCTGCTCCATAGGATGGCCTGGACGATGCCGCCGACGCTCAAGTCCAACTGATGGACTGTCTTGAGGTACCATTGGATCATTCGAAAGGGCCGCCGCCCCTCTTCCCGCAGTGTTGCAATCAAGCTCACCAGGTTGACACCCAACCGCTGCTGGCCCACCACCGCGTCCTTTAATGCCACCTTGGGCACCGGCGCGCTTCACAAACCGGACAATTGCACGCCAGTATGACATGCTCGGTGACCTGGACCGGAGCCACGGGAATCTCAATGACTTCGCGGTCCGGTGCACCCATCCCCCAACCAGTTGCGTCCCACAGTCTGGACAGGCCTCCACGGCATGTTCCACCCGGTGGGTTGGAGCCATCCGATGCCTCGCAAAACCGTGCGGACGCGGCTTTCGCGTCGCCTTTCTTGGCTTTGGTCGACCCAAGGGCGGCTAGTTGCCCGGCATTCCAGGCGAGTTCCGTTGGTTCACACGACCTTCCAAAGCCGCCACCCGTTATTGCAACTCGATATTGGTGGCCCTTAGCTCTGCGATAATAACCAGCAGGTCTTCTCGGCTCGCCGTGTTCAGATCCTGTTCGGTGTCCATGCCTCTCGTCTACCACAACTACACCTTCAGATGCATCGAGCTTTGACACCGCCTTTGAACCAATTCACCTCATCAACTCTGAACAATTATGGTGCGCCCAAACCCCAACATTTCCCTAAAACGCATACTTCTGCTACCATGCAACTGATCCAAGGATCCTCTATCCTTCGGTCGGCACGCAACTTTTTGGAGACCAAGGGTGTATCTTTGGCGCTGTTCATAGGAATACCGTCGATTATTCGAACGTCTTTTATTCAACAGAACGCGCTGGTCTCTTGGTCCAGATTGTTTCCTGTACCTGGGTTTTGGGAAGTCCTCAAACGCACGACGGAATCTCACTGATCCGCGCTGATCAATGAATTTACGTAATATCGATAAATCGATACTCGGAAACCCCATAGCCAGTTCTCTTCTTTTGCTTATGGTCACAGGGCTGTCCCTCAAACGGTGGCTGGCCTTGGGCGCTTTGGGCGTCGCCGCTGTTGCAACCGGGATCGTCTTTGCATTGGAAGTATCCCTCGGGCCTCATTTCGACTCGATAGTCGGCGTCATAAACCCCCGGAACACGGACCCCACAATCCCTGGGGGAGTTTTTATCGGCATCGGCGTCTTGGTAGCAGGAATCGCCACCACTGGGCTGGTCAGTTCTCTGGCAGTCGTTTGGCTGCACAGGCGACATTGGCAATTCATGGACTCCCTGTACGTGGATCGGGTGCTAAGCGGCGCACCGAACATTGTCGCCATCGGCGGCGGAAGCGGCCTGCCAAACTTGCTGAGGGGGATGAAGCACTACTCTTCCAACATTACTGCGATTGTTACTGCCACCGACGACGGCGGCAGTTCGGGCCGGTTACGGTCCGAGTTGGGCATCCTCCCGCCGGGTGACATTCGAAACTGTCTGGTAGCCTTGTCCGATTCTGATGCAATAATGCAGCAACTGATGGACTTCCGGTTTTCGACCAACGGCCAATTGGATGGCCACAGCCTCGGAAATATTTTGATAGCGGCCCTCTCCAGCATTGGCGGCGATTTTAACCAAGGAGTGGAAGCTGCTAGTCGGCTTTTGGCCATAAGAGGGCGGGTAGTCCCATCGACTCCATCGGACGTTACATTGGTTGGCAGCACCGTAACCGGCCAGCAATTGATCGGAGAATCGAGAGTCGGCAACTCTCCCGAACAGCTGCGGTCTCTGGTCCTAGTCCCGCCCAACCCTCCGGCTCACGCAGACGCCATCAAAGCTATCCAAGAAGCCGATTTGCTAGTATTGGGGCCGGGCAGCCTCTTCACCAGCATCGTCCCTAACCTCCTCGTCCACGATGTCGCCAACGCCGTTGCCCGATCCGGCGCTCTTAAGATGTACGTCTGCAATGTTGCCGATGAGCCCGGAGAGACCGAAGGATATTCTATAATCGACCATTTGAACGTGATTCGCCATTATGCGGGTCATACCGCCGTCGATATGGTTATTGCCAACAGCAATCTCCCGCAATCCAGCAGGCAAAGCGATTTGAACCTGATCCCACCTAAAGGCAACTGGGAAGACCCAGCGACGTATGTCGTTGCCGACGTAATAAATGAGGCCAACCCGACGCATCATGATCCGGTGAAACTGGCCCTTGCGATTACCGATGCCTACCAAAAACATCGGGGGAAGCGTCGGCGCCTACCTCGCCTGCGGCGAAATTTAGAACCGGCTCCTTTGACCATAAACCGGTCCGATTCGGCCAACGGGTCCAGACACTAAACAGAGTACAGCCTAATACGACGGCCCAAATTGAATTCGTTCTCCTGGACGCCTCGACACGACTAAGACCATCCTCATGCCTGGCATCAACTCGTTTCTCCTCTTTTGACCAACTCCCAATAAACCCGGCCAACCTCAGATAGCTTAATAATCGGCAGATAAATGCCCGATCGCTAAAGAGCAACTTTGGGCCAAGCCGATCCTCGCCGAGGGTTCGGGAAAGCGAATTGATCGAGGAGACGCCATATCGCTTTGGAAAGCTGCCGACCATCTCCGTATTGGGGGTGCCCATACTATGAGATAGTTTCGTTATGGCTTATCAAAACGGGTGCACGCCCACTGTAAGTGCTCGTAGGGGAACCATATACTCGCTACGTGAGAGAGGTATAAATGCGTGCGGGAGCCGGAAAACTTAGGAGATTAGCAGATGTGGAATCAATTTATCTATCGTCTTAAGCAGGTGAGACGAAATTGGGATGACTAGCGGGGAATCTCCGGCCTTGAGACGGCCATCGTCTTGATAGCCTTCGTCGTAGTCTCCTCGGTTTTCGCTTTCGCTGCCTTCTCCAATGGTCTGTTCTCCAGCGATAAAGCGAAAGAGACGATTCAAGTAGAATTGGCGGCAACACGAGACAGCATGGAACTTAAGGGCTCGGTAGTATTGGAAGCTCAAGTGTCCAACGCCGCCGGTGGCGAATCCATCGACCTTACGCCGGGCAAATCGATAATTAAGTACACCGACTACACCCAGTCGAAAATGTTCGTGACCACCGGCCGATTTACTGCCACGGGCTTGGGCAGCGCCGACACAAACAAGGTTCTTGAACGCGGCGAAGTCTATTGCTCAGCCTAGCGTCCTCGCTCAATGACACCGGCGATGACACTTTAAAGAACGAATAGGGCGTAAACACCACATTTAGCCTGGAAATAATACCGCCCAGAGGCGCAGTATTGTTCATAGAACGCACCACTCTCGTTTTGGATTAGTTCCACCAGACGTCCAAAACCGTATGTAACAGAGTCCCTATCAAAATAGGGACTCTTATATTTTTGGCCACCTGCTCTACTGTAGATTGACATCGTGTCCGGTTATTTGGCACCGCTCCAAAAACGCTAAGGCGGCACGGAATCCTGAGAATGCTGATTGGATCAATTCATACTCCGACCACGGTTTATTGCACCGTCGCCACCAAACCATTGGGAATTACGATTCCGCGCAATAAACCTCGAATTCTCAAGCCTCAATATGTGTAACCTAGGCCCCTGAAATGACGTATCGGAATTAGAAGTGTCAGTTTGGATCATCTTAGAGCGGCTTCGTGATTTTCTTAAAGAGTGGGACTCACAGGCAATTGCCGCGGCACTCATCGTCTCCCTGTTTCGTGCCATATCATCGCTCCAGATTTACGGAGCGCCCAGGACAGGCTCGGAAGCTATTGGCTCGAGGTCCATCGTGCTACGTGAGCCATCGTGGGTGCTATGCCACAATTGTCCTTCTATCTTGGCTTTGCCAACGGTGGCCCACCAGGTTCCCGAAGCAGTCACTTTTCTGGTCCCAGCACCAACAATTACCACATTGAATTCATCATTGTTTCTGATGTTGTGGGATTGCATAGTAACTATGCCGCCGGGACCTACAACAGACACACCGATGTTGTTGTCCCTGGTAGTTGAGAAACGGATATTTACCGAGTTTCTCTGACCAATTATTACCCTAGTGTAGTTTGAATATATCTCGTTGACGAACATGTTGGCCTGGTTGGTCCTGGCCCAGATGCCCTGTATCGAATTACGCACAACAGAGTTACTTAATCCAACAGTTCCTCCGTCGATGTTTGAAGCGTTTCCTGCCACTTTCTCAATTACGCCATAGACTGTTGATGAATTAGTCTTGGAATTAGTGATAGTTATACCCTTCAAATCGGTATCTGAGGTGGACCCGGTTTTTCGGGCAGGTAGCTAAGTGAGAGTCTTGCTCCTAAAATAATGGCATCTGTTGCTGTCGAGGAGGAGTGGAACGTGTCAAAAGAACAGAGGATGCACGGCGCATCATTCAAGGCTAAGGTGGCCCTGGAGGCGGTGAAGGGAGAGAAGACAGTGGCCCAACTCGCCGCCAGGTATGAGGTTCATCCTGGCCAGATCCAGGCATGGAAAAAGGCTCTGCTGGAAGGAGCGGCCGGGGTATTCGATGGAAACTGCGACAAAGGGCAGAAGTCCGATGAGGCCCTGGTAGCCCTGCTCTACCAACAGATCGGCCAACTCAAGGTGGAGAGAGATTTCTTGGCCGACAGGTCCGGCCCATGAGCCGGGAGCGGAGGCGGGAGATGGTAGACCGTGAACATCCGGCCATTTCCACCGTCCGGCAGTGCGCGTTGCTGAGCATCAGCCGGTCTAGTGTCTACTACCGGAGCAAGGGCCATTTCCGAGAGGACCTAGCGGTGACGGAGCTGATCGACCAGAAATACCTCAGCACACCTTTCTATGGGTCGCGGCGCATGATGGTCTGGCTCAGCAGGCAGGGCCACCAGGTGGGTCGGAAGCGAGTCCAGCGCTTAATGCGGACCATGGGGCTTGCCGCCATCTACCGGCGGCCCCGGACCAGCCGGCCAGGAGCAGGGCACAAGGTGTATCCCTACTTGCTGAGGGGCATGGAGATCAACCGGCCAAACGGGGTATGGGCGGCAGAGATCACCTACATCCCCATGGCCAGGGGTTTTCTCTACTTGGTGGGCATCATGGACTGGCACAGCCGGTGCATTTTGGCCTGGCGCCTACACCCTGGACGTCGACTTCTGTATTGAGGCCTTGAGAGAGGCGCTTGGCAAAGGGAAGCCCGAGGTCTTCAACACCGACCAGGGGAGCCAGTTCACCAGCGACGCTTTCACCGGGCTCTTAGAGCGGGAGGGAGTCCTAGTCAGTATGGACTGGAAGGGGCGCCACAGCGACAACATTTTTGTGGAGAGGCTGTGGCGTACGGTGAAGTACGAGGAAGTGTACCTGAAGGCCTATTCAGGTGGAGAGGAGGCCAGGGCTGGGATCGGCGACTACTTCCGCTTCTACAACACCCAAAGGCCTCATCAAGCCTTGGGCTACCGGACACTGGTCGAGGCGTTCAACGGAGGATCAGCGGCACAGACAAAAGACAGCAGCCGGGCGCTGCATTGAGAGTTACTATCCTACGCAGCAAAGACGGGACTCTCACTCAACTTAGCCTCAATCTTGTCCAACTGATGGGGTCCCCCTAACAGATAACAAATTTGTAAGGCATTTTTCTATGTGATGATCAAAAGCGACTCGCGTACGCTGAAAATAAACCTGGGTAAGCATCATGTACCGGGCGACTATAAAACCCTCGGCAGCGTGCCAACCACCATCCTCCACTGCTGGGAGCGGATCAGCACTGTCAGTTAAGCCGAGTTAGGGTATCGATAATTCGATTAAGGTCGTACCTGCCTTATGACACTCCTGCATGGAGTGAATCTAGAAGTAAATAATCACATCGTTTTGCATCTAATTGGCCTAAAATCAAAGTTTTTCAAATCATCCTACGTGCTGAAGCGGCTGTTCGAGGCCTTGGTAAATCCTCTATGAGATCAGCGACGTCGTCCGCGCTGATCTCATAGTTAAAGTTGGTAGGATGTTCTTCGATTGCGCCCTTGAGAACCGTTTCGGATAATACAAGATGAATAGTCTTCATGTTGAAATTGCCGACCACTATCGATGTGAATAGGAAACAGTGTTTCGCCGGAATGAGAAAAAGGAGAATGACCAATATCGTGCAGCAAAGCCAACTATTCGTCTATCACGTCGTAAGCCAGCGTCATCATAGCCGAAGTCGCCAACAGTTGGAGGAGGCGCCCACACGTTTACCATATGGATAGGCCCTTTGCCCAAGGTGCGGTCATAGGAGCGGCGCACCGCCTTGCCGTCGATGGCCACCACTTCGTCTTGGGTGAGTTGAGCCACGGCCTGGACCCACTCCATGAAACAGCGTTGAAACTACTCTGGGTCCAACCTCGCGAAGACATCTCCAAAGGTATCATGAGAGGGGATGCCGTTGGGCAACTCCAGGAAGGACCTAAACCACTCCTGTTTACAGTTGCCGAAGAACTCGATATCCACCCAGTTATCGGCGCCACAAATGGCAATAGCGACGATATCCAAGAGTTTGTGCCGCTTGGTGCGGTCGATCCTGGGATCATCCAACTTCGCAAGATATGCCGCAATAGGCCGCCTGTCGACCCAAACATCAGCACCCCTCCCCAATTCAATCATGATGGCAACTATTTTATACGGATTTCAAAATGGTATTAAGACGCGATTGCCCTGGAGGCGGCTTCAGGTTAAGCAGCGTGATATCGTAATTTGGTATAATCCGTGGGGCCCAATTCCCGACTCACATACGGGGCCCAAACTCTGGGCCTCACTTAAAGAGGTGGACTTTTGAAGATCGACCCCAAAAGCTTTGAAGGATTCGGTCGCGTGCTCACCGGCGTGGTTGTGCCTCGGCCCATTGCGCTGGTATCAACCAAGTCCGCCGACGGCATTGTCAACTTAGCGCCGTTTTCTTTCTTTAACACCGTAAGTCCCAACCCGCCCACCATCGTTTTTTCCTCGGCCCGCCGGGTGGGTGACCAGGATGAAAAAATCAAAGACACCCTGGCCAACATAGAAGCGACCAAAGAGTTCGTGATTGCCGTAGTGGTAGACGAAATTGCCGAGGCGATGAACCGCACGTCGGCCGAATATCCGACCGAGGTCAACGAGTTCGAGATTGCGGGATTTACCGAAGCCCCATCGGAAATGGTTGCGCCGCCTTTGGTGGCGGAGTCGCCGGTCAACATGGAGTGCCGGTTGATACAAGTGGTGCCCATCGGCCACAGTAACCACGGTCATGGCCTGGTTATTGGCGAAATAGTGCTGATGCACGTTAGAGACGATATTATTAACGGACACCGCATAGACCAACAGAAGCTCAAGCCCACGGGCCGGTTGGCGGGCAGCATGTATTGCTACACTACCGACACCTATGAGATGCTCAGACCGGTCTACGACCCGTCCAAAGAACTGGCTATTTCCCGCTAAACTAAGGTGCGCTGTCAAAGCTGGTCGTTAATGCCAGCAATGCTCTGGGTAACAGCAATTCTCCCCAAGTAAGGAGATCGGTACATGGAAAACAAAATGACATTCCTAAGTCCGGCCGCTGAGGAGTGGCGTCCTCTGGAGGCCACCGTTCCACGGATGGGCGATCTGCGGGGCGCCACGGTCGCCATCCTGAACAACCGCTGGACCAGCATGAACATCATTTCCGAGCAGATTGCCATCGTTCTGAAAGAGCAGTATGGCGTGGCCGAAGTGTTCGAGAAGCTAATTCCACTGGCATCTGCGGCACCTCAAGAGACCTTCGATGAGGTGAAAGAGCGGGCCGACTTAGCGGTGGTAGGCCTGGCAAATTGAGGGTCTTGCACAGCGTGGAGTGTCCATGACAGCGTAAGACTAATTAAAGACGGACTTCCGTCAGTGGTGCTGGTAACCGAGCGGTTCACCACTCTGGCCAAGGCATCGATGCGGGGCAACGGCGTCCCCGACGCTCCCATGGTGGTGCTGCCCAAGACCGAGTTGACCGAATATGTCGACCCCGAAGCGGTGCGTTCGCTGGCCCGGGAAGCCATAGAGGCGATAATCGCCCAATTGGGTACTGCCCAAGACGACTAGGGGAAATAACTCCTGTCCAAGCAATTGTTTGCCTGAAGGGTTGGTTACTGGGTTGGTTACTGCTCCGGTTGATTACTGCTCCGGTTGATTACTGCTCCGGTTGGAGCGCAAGCGCACTGCAGTTTGCTATGAACAAAAGTTGCAGAGAACAAAGGTGCAGGCTTCACCCGGCCTATGGTGCAGGGGAGGAAATCCCCCCAACCCCCTTCACGAAAGGGGGGCTAAAGGCCATTGCGCCAGGCGGTGGTCGGGATTCTTCGCTGTGCTGCTCGCTGGGTCGAATGTTCTAGCAAAATGCAGGCTAACTGTGAATTTGAACGTTCCAGGTGGCAACACTCGTATTGAGGAGAGAGATTGCCCCTAGTGGTAAAGGCAATTATCCTTTGACGTCAAGCAGAGGGCGTAACATGGCCGATAACACGTTGACATTTGCCTTGGGCGGTAGAGTTCTTCTTGAAGAATTTGAACAGAGTGTGACCCTGTTCCGCCGTCTTGTATCCGCTCTAACTCACAGAACCGAGGTGGATTGGGTCATTGAGGATTTGCAACCTGGAAGTTCGGTCATAACCCTTCGAGGTGAATCTGAGGACACTGCCAAAGTTGCCCAGACCATCCAGGACTACGGCGATGTAGGTAGGGCATTGGAGCACAACGAAGAACTTCAATACACCAGTAGGGTAGTTAGAGCAGCGAACGCAATTAAGAGTTTGGCACAAACAGTCGAATACGTGCGCTTCGAGACTTCTGATAGTGATTATACGATTTACGCCAATGGCCCAGCCCGGGTCCAATTTCCACTGGCGGTAAGTATTGGAGCCGTCACGGGCAGGGTGCAGACACTAACGAGCAGGGGCAGCTTACGGTTCAATCTTTATGACACGATACATGACAAAGCAATCGCGTGCTATCTGCAACAAGGGCAAGAGGAGCTCATGCGAAAAGCTTGGGGTAGGCGGGCAAGAGTAAGTGGTAGGGTGTCGAGGGAAGGTACTTCAGGCCGTCCTGTAGCTGTCCGCCACATTCTTGACTTGGAAATCCTGGAAGACGTTGCGCCTGGGTCGTATCGCATTGCTAAGGGAACAGTTCCTTGGCGGCCAGGTTATAAAACCCCGGAAGACATTATTCGCGAACTAAGAGATGCCTAATATCTATTGGGACTCGTGCAATTTCCTCTCGTATATCAACGAGATGCCAGACCGTGTGTCTATCTTAGATGCTCTGCTAGCAAGCAGTGCAAGCGATACAGGCACAATCAATCTGCTCACTTCAGAATTGTCAAAAGTGGAGGTCGCTTTCGGTGCCACCGAACAATTACAACGGGCACTTGTCCCTGAAATCGAGGAGAAAATCGACAACTTGTGGGCGGACCCTAGCGCCGTTGCCGTTGTGGAATATCACGACGGCATAGGGCGCGAAGCGCGGAGCTTAATACGCGCTGCTATAACAAGGGGTTGGAGGCTAAAGCCAAACGATGCGATACATTTGGCTACCGCCGCGTGGCTTTCGCGAGTGGGAATCAGTATTGATGAGTTTCACACCTATGACCACAGTCTTCATAAAATATGCTGACATAGTCGGTTTTACTATTCTTGAGCCGTATACTCCGCAGCCGCAATTACTCTAAGGTTTGGCTATGCCTCACGATGAATTGCCAGATCAACTGAAGGGGTTATTCTCTGAATCCAGCGTCGATATACCAGACACAAACTGTCATTTGATTTATGACGGTTGGGCGGTTATGAATGCAAGTGACAAAAGCAAAGCCTATCGTCTAGTCAGAAATAAGAGACAACCCCTCAGCCGAGTCTTGGTAGCCGTAAATCAAGCCGCGCGAGCGCTGTTAGTGCGAGGCGATACTGAAACTATGGAATTTTGAGTTATGCCCCTCAGTATCATTCCTCGACGCCAGGGGATGATTACCTTTGGTCAAAGGGGGTTGGGGGGAATTTCTCGGTCGCATCCACCAACAAAGGCACTCACCCAAACCAAATATGCGGAAATTAACTTGAGCCAAGACAGAAACCTGACATCCACCCAAATATCCACCGAGGACTCTCCTGAAGCCGTATTCCAGGCAATGATAGACGGTGGATGGTCTGACGGCTTGCCGGTGATTCCTCCTACTCAGGACAGGGTCGAGAACATGGTGGAAGCCGCCGGGCTGGACGCCGCTTATCTGGTCGGGTATATAAACCCCGACGGTGGTGTTGCCACGGTGGAAAAGATTGCCGTCAATGCCGTGATGGCTGGCTGCTTGCCAGAGTACATGCCGGTGCTCATAGCAGCGGTTGAGGCGATTACCGAGCCGGATTTCAACATCCACGGACTCCAGACCACAACCAATCCCGTCTCCCCATTGCTGGTGATTAACGGCCCCATCAGAAACACCATTGGGGTCAACAGCGGTCGAGGATGTTTGGGGCCCGGTTTCAGGGCCAATGCCACAATTGGCCGGGCGCTGCGGCTTTTGCTATTGAACATCGGTGGGGCAAAGCCTTGGAGCACCGATATGGCCATTCACGGGATGCCCGGGAAATTCGTTTTCTGCATGGGAGAAAACGAAGAGGAAAGCGACTGGACTCCCCTACATGTGGACCGTGGATTCCGCTCAGGTCAGAGCGCCGTGACGGTGGTAGGCGCTCAAGGGACCAGCAACTGCCTGACCTTCTACAAGGAAGCCGAGAGCATCTTGACCATGGTTGCCAGTGCCATGACAGACATTAGCGACAACAACTACCTTCTGGCTGGCGGCAATCCCGTGGTGATTTTCAGCCCTGGCCACACACGGTTGTTTACCGAACAGGGCTTCACCAAGGAGTCTATTAAAGAGTGGCTCTTTGAGCACAGTAAGGTGCCATTGGACCAATTCCCCAAAGAGCCGTCGCTCATCAGCTACGAAGAGGGATTCGCCATGGACGGCGACCGGGTTTGTCCCTGCGCCAAGGCCGAGGACATAATCCTACTGGTTGGGGGAGGACCCGAACCCTACCATGTAGCCTACTGCGGCAACTTCGGCGACACGAAGGCGGTGACCAAGGAAGTGGTCACCCCCGACGAAAGGATTGGCGCATCCACCTGAGCCGCATTTGGAATCGGGCTAACGAGACACTCCCACCAAGATGCGCTTCGGTCTATCCAATAGTCTCCAGCAATTCATCCCGGGATAAGCCATTGGTACGCAGGGTGCAGGGCGGTGGCGCCATCCTCTTCGGAAAACCTCCTACTAACTCAAGGCAAACGGATGATCCGGACCGTCATTGCTGAAACGCGGCCAAAGTCAAAGAAAAACCCCGATGGGTTGTTCCATCGGGGTTAATTGTCATGGGTTAAATTAGAATGGCCGATGCTAATTATATTGGCTAGTAGGGCGTACGATTGTGAGGCTCCTGGTCGATAATGTTTGGCTCGCCGTAGGTGCCGTTGAACTTTTCCAATGCATCATCCAACCGCGTCCGGAACTGATCAATGTCCGATACCGACACTACCAAGCGCTTGCCGCTCACCATCCGTACCCGCAACCGGTTCCCTCCTGGCATGACCAGCATTTCCAGATGGGAAATCTCGGAGAATGGAATCTCCTTAACACGGGGACGACCGTATACCACCACCAGGGCTTTTTTATATATCAGATACCGCTTGGCGGTGGTGAAGTAGTTCATACCAGCCCCAAGCAACCCCAAGATTAGCAGGAAGGTGGCCCCGGTAGCTAAGCCGATTACCGCCACCACCAACGAGAAAATCAAAGTAAGATTGTATTTGGACTTAGGCCCGTCCAAATGAAGCGGTTGTTCCTCTGGCTGTTCCATGGCTAACATTCTAACACAATTGACATTTGTCGTGACCTGTCCAAGGCCCAAATCAACCCATGTTCTCCCCGCCAGTAAATTCTGGATATAAATTCGGGTCGCATCGTTCCTGGCTCTTCCCTTGACCCAGGCTGCTAAAATCGATTTAAGTTTTCGTCAACTGGATACCGTCAGGCGAATTCCAGCAGAAATTTGGAGGTTCCGATTGGAGGTTTCTACATGAAGCGCAGCACGGACCGGATTCTAACGACCCACACCGGCAGCCTGCCGAGGCCCTGGGACTTGGTCGACCTGCTGATTGCCAAGGAAAACGGCCAAGTGGCTGACCGCGCTGCCTTCGACCAGCGAGTCAGCGAGGCCGTGACCGAAGTGGTGAGAAAACAGACCGAGGTTGGCGTCGACGTCTTGAATGACGGGGAGCAGAGCAAATTTAGCTATGCTACCTATGTCAAAGACCGGCTGAACGGGTTTGATGGTGAAAGCATGGTCCCCCCAAGGGCCGACTGGGACGACTTTCCCGAAGCCCACGCTCGAGTCCAAGGTACTTTCGCCGCCGGTATGCGGCCCTCGTGTAACGGCCCAATCACTCGAAGGGGCGGTAACGAAGCGCAAACCGACATCGATAATCTAAAAACCGCCCTGACCGAAGTTCAGCCCGAAGAGGTGTTCATGTCGGCGGCCTCTCCGGCGGTGATCGCCCTTTTCATGCGAAATGAGTTCTACGCCACAAGAGAAGAGTACTTGTCGGTGTTGGTAGACCTGATGAAAGAGGAATATGAGGCCATCCACCGAGCGGGCTTTCTGCTACAGGTGGACTGCCCGGACTTGGCCATGGGTCGTCACCTTCAGTTCCCCGACCTGAGCAACCAAGAATTCTTGAAGATTGCCGAGGCCAACGTAGAAGCCCTGAACCAAGCCTTGGTCAACATTCCTGCCGACCGTATGCGGCTCCACGTCTGTTGGGGGAATTACGAAGGCCCTCACCACCGGGACATTCCTCTGAAAGAAATCATTGGGGTCGCTTTGAAAGCCAAGCCCCAAGCCCTTTCCTTCGAAGGGTCCAACCCACGCCATGAACACGAGTACATTGTTTTTGAAGACGTAAAACTACCCGATGACAAATTAATCATACCCGGGGTGGTTGACTCCACCACCAACTTTATCGAGCACCCCGAGCTAGTGGCCCAGAGAATCATCCGTTATGCCAATCTGGTGGGCCGGGAAAACGTCCTTGCTGGCAGCGATTGCGGGTTTGGCACCTCTGCCAGAACCAACCCGGCCATCCAACCGGAAATTGTCTGGCCCAAGTTGCAGGCAATGGCTGACGGCGCACGCCTGGCCACCCAGCGGTTGTGGTAGCCGGTCGCAGCCTGAGCCATTATCGACTGAGCCTCTCAGGCATGCTAACATCGCAGCTAATCAGACTGGCCTAATTAGAAAATGGCCTTATTCAAACTGACCTAATCACAAATAAAAGGAGAGTAAGATGGACATCGGCGTGGCCGCGGTTATTTCCAGCAAGTCAATGGACGTGGCGGTTTTGGCCCAGCGGGCTGAGGCCCTTGGCTTCGAGTCTTTTTGGCTACCGGAGCACCCTATTGTTCCCGTAACCACAACTTCCAAGTACGGAGGCACCCCCGACGGGTCCATACCGCCGTTTATGATGGATATGGCCGACCCTTTTATTTCGTTGGCTAGAGCCTCGGCTGTCACCGAGAAGATAATGTTGGGCACCAGCATCTGCTTGGTGCCGGAGCACAACCCCATCGATCAAGCCAAACAAATCGCTACCCTTGACCGTTTGTCCAATGGCCGTTTCATTTTCGGCATCGGCGCTGGGTGGCTTAGAGAAGAAACCGAGATCATGGGGGGTGATTTCGACCACCGTTGGGGCCAAACCCGTGAAGCTATTTTGGCCATGAAGGAGCTTTGGACCAAAGACGAGTCCGAGTTCCACGGAAGGTTCTTCGATTTCCCGCCGGTCAGGTGTTTTCCCAAGCCGGTTCAGACACCCCACCCCCCGGTGTTCTTGGGTGGCGACGCCGCTAACGTTTTCAAACGGGTCGTAGCCTGGGGTGACGGTTGGTTGCCGGTGCGAGCCGACGTGGAAAAGGTGAAGCAAGGCCGCGCCACGTTGGACGAGCTGGCCGAAGCGGCGGGCCGTGACCCCAGCTCGATCAACATTAGTGTCTACGCCGCACCCCACGACCGGGACGAGATCGCTAAATTCGAGGAAGCAGGCGCAAACCGCGCTGTCGTCAATCTACCCAGCACTTTGGAAGGGGAAGGGCTTGAAGCTTTGGAGGAGTTGGCGAAAAAGGTTCTCTCTTAGAGTCCTTTCTTATTGGAATAATCATTAACCTGATCAAATATTGCCAAATCCTCGGTGGCACATATAATGTGTGTTGAGCTTTCGGGCCGAGGCCTTGCAATAAGACTCACGCCAAGTCGTTCTGAGCCCTATTTAATGGGTTCTCACAGCGGAGAGTCCGGCGCATGGGTCAGCGGCCCCGAGGACGTGGCCTCGCCGGAATATCAGTGGGGCTACAGCAAAATGACCACCGTTAAGGGACTCTTCGCCGCTGGAGACGGCGTGGGCGCTTCTCCTCACAAGTTCTCCTCGGGTTCGTTCACCGAAGGGCGCTTGGCCGGAAAGGCGGCGGTGGCTTACGCCTTCGACCAGTCCAAACCGCCAAGGTTGGACGACGGCGCAGTCGCAGCCCTAAAGAAACAGATTTGGCAACCATTGGTAACCTTCGAGCAAAACCAGGGCGCCAGTACCGATCCGGAAGTGAACCCCAAATACCTGAGGCGCAGACAAGGGCTTTTCCGCCTCCAAAAGCTGATGGACGAGTATGCCGCCGGAGTATCGGCAGGCTTTACCACCAATGAGCCCACTCTCCTTCGGGGCTTGGAACTAATGAGCATGTTTAGAGAGGACCTGGGAAAATTGGCGGCCCGCAATCGCCACGAGTTGCTACGCTGTTGGGAGTTAGTCCACCGCGCCTGGGTAGGTGAAGCTCACATGCGCCACCTGCTCTTCCGGAAGGAGACTCGCTGGCCTGGGTTCTACTATCGGTCCGACTACCCCGACATGGACGAACAAAACTGGAAAGTCTTTGTTAACTCAAGATTCGACCCAGCCACCGGCGACTGGACCATATTCACCAAGCCCATGGTGAATATATTTAAGTAGTCAAATTGATGGAAGTACTACTTGAATCGCCGAGGGCAAACCGCCTTGGACGCCCCATGTCCTCAAAAGAACAGAGCAAGCTTCAAACCAAAGTTTGAGGGCGTTTGCTTTTCGGTCCTGTTAATCAACTTGATTCGGGTCGAGGTATCCTGGTCACTGGTTATTTGGTCCGAAACCCTAGCAGGTATGCAATAATTACTCGAATAATTCTTCCGGCCTAGAGTTGCTTGAACGTGTAGCATAACCCGGTTGCCAGGATTTAGTATCCTTTCACTAATATCCCAAATATTCCATTAAAATCCTAAATATCCCATCACATGATCGAAGATTGGAGGAGCAAATGAAGCTATTAGTACTTTCCGGAGGAAGGCACCCTTATGAGGAATCCACACCGGTCCTTGAAGAACTCCTAAAGTCGGCCGGCCACGAAGTGACTATCACCGAACAGGCTTCCGTACTCGCTGGCGATATGAGCGGGTACGACGCCCTGGTTTTCAATACCCGCAGGGAAAACGCAGCCAATTTCCGGGATCTCCGGATGTCCGCTCAAGAACAAGAAGGAATGGCGCAATTTATCCGATCCGGGAAGGGGTTCGTCTGTCTGCACATCTCAGGCTGCCTGCCCGACAATTGGACCGGATACCATGACATTACTGGCGGCGGTTGGGTTACGGGAACCAGTTTCCATCCGCCCTACGGTCGGTTTACCGTCAATATTAGTAAACCGGACCATGAGGGCGTTCGAGATGTTAAGGATTTCACAACCGACGATGAACTCTACATGGGCCTTGCGATTAAAGAAGGGAATGAGGTTTTTCTCACCGCCGAAGCCGAAGACGGGGAATATCCCTGGGGCCCGGACCGGGTAGTCACCCCAATGCCAGGTGGGAAATTTCCTTTGGGATGGACTCGCACTTACGGCGAAGGGAAAGTATTCGTTCTTTTGCTGGGTCATGACGGGCAGAGCTTCAAGACGCCGGAGTTCCAGAAGATTGTGCTCAACGGTGTTGACTGGGCAACCTCAGCGTAATCCGCCGACACCTTTTATTCCCCACGGTAGTGAGCCAGCATCAGCCGCATACAAACTGTTGGTAAGTGAGATAGCCCAGTACGAGTGCGGCGAGACAATTTCCAAGCCGGACTTTGTCGCCTGACCACGGTAAAGTCCGGCTCTCAACCTCAGCTTCGAAGTAAGCTTCAAGGCACGATGAGCCGGACCTGGGGACCGGTCGTCCAGCAAATTGCCTATCCTGTCCCGATCCACTTTAATTACATTTCTAATCACACCCGGTGAGGAGCAGCCCATGCCTGATGGAATCGACTTCTTCGGCGCAATCGACACCCAGCGCGGTATCCGCTATTTCAAGCCTGACCCGATCCCGGACGAACTCATCACCAGGTTGTTACAATCCGCCATCAAAGCGCCTTCGGGTGGCGCCAGGCAAGGATGGAGCTTCATCGTCATTCGCGACCCCGAAACTCGAGGCAAGATTGGGGATTTGTACCGCACGGGGACTCGCTTTGATATCAATCCCAGCCTGACATCTCAAGAGCGACGCGTCTACAGTGCCGCCCAACACCTGGAAGACCACATGGAAGATGTCCCTGTATTCATTCTTGCTTGTATCCAAACGGCTCCGGGTACCACCAATTCCGGTTCCTCCATCTTTCCAGCGGTCCAGAACATCCTCCTAGCGGCCCGTGCACTCGGGCTGGGCAGTGTTCTGACCACCCGGCAAACCCGTTTTGAGAAGGAATTCAAACAAATTTTCAGCATCCCGGATGACGTAGCGACGGCAGCGTTATTACCCATCGGCTTCCCTGCTGAGGGATCCCGATACGGGCCCACCAGGCGTCGGCCATTAGAAGAGGTGGCATTTAGCGAACGCTGGGGAAATGGCTGGGAGCATCAAGGCTCCGGACAGTCATAGATGTCCCCAGTCCTGCGGCGATAAGAGCCCAACCGTCTATCAGCACCATATCGACTCTGCCCCGGGCTCGACCACTTAGGACTCATAACAGCATGGTCCAAGGGTAACCATTGCTGGCGGATTAAGTGGGGAGGTGGCTCCTGAAGAAAGTTTTTTGCGTGAGGGACCGATGATTCCCTGGAAGTTGCTTGGCACGGCACAAACGCCCGGAAACGGTGCAGAGCTTTGTTTGTACCAACGTGACCAAGAGTTTTCGATTAAGGCCGACAATTATGAACTTATGAACAGCCGAGCGTACGGGTCGGAAGATGCTCTGGCCAAACTCGGTTGTCGGAAAATCACTCAAATTCCAAAAGCTCGAGTGCTGATTGGCGGCTTGGGAATGGGGTACACCGTAAGATCGGCCCTTGACGAACTTGGAGCCACAGCCCAAGTAGTCGTTGCCGAATTGGTGCCGGAGGTGGTGCGCTGGAATAAGGAGTTCTTGGCCGTTCTGGCTGGTAATCCTCTCGACGACGAAAGGGTGGCCGTCCATGAAGCGGATGTTGCAGAGATGATAAAGTCAGGCCAGCACGAGTACAATGCGATCTTGCTTGATGTGGACAACGGACCACAAGCCCTAACTCGAGATGACAACAACTGGCTTTATAGCCTTGAGGGGCTGAGAGCAGCATTCGGGGCGTTGCGACCGCGGGGCGTGTTGGCCATATGGGCATCTGATCCAGAGCCGGCATTCGCCCACAGGTTGCGCAATGCCGGTTTCGCAGCAGAGCAAGTTGACGTGCGCGCGCGACGGGGAATTAAAGGCGGCGCTCATTACATCGTGTGGGTTGCCGTGCGCAATTAGTCGCGGGCGCACAATGGGCCGCCCCCAGATCCCCAATGTTCTATAAGACACCTAAGAGGATCAGGGGAACTACACGTCGCACCATCACCTTGCACCATCAACGGAGAACTTAGGGTAGGCTGGCCCCCGAATTCGTGGTTAACCTGGTTGTAAGCGCGCGCAGGCCATTGCTAGTAGCGGCAGGCTATCTGCTTACGCCTTTTTCGCAAAGGGGGTCTGCTATGGCGATTGACGAAATTCGCTCAGGACGATCCCGCTAGGCATATTGGCTCTAATAGCCAAGTCGCCGGGTAACAAGTCTCTTTTTCAACCGTTACCGGTGCCAGCCAGTGCCGCGGAAGTAACCCCTCAAATAAGCTACCTGACCTCCATGAACGATGTTGTCCCAGACCAAGATGCTCAGTGCTTCACTAACCGCCAACGTGGCAGGTGGCGCAGGGAAAGGGATCTCCCGAGCCAGGTCCGCTTCGGTCAGGGAACGCATGTAACTAGCGACCGTGGTATTCACCGAGTTGAAATAGTCCATAAGGATTTCTTTGGTCGGTGCTTTCCAAGCTGCGGCTTGTTCATTGCTCCAGCCCATTCCGAAGTCGTCCGGATTTTCATCCATGCCGAATTTCTCGTGCCATGCGTCCGTTATCCAGAGTTGTGGTTCATTCATCAAGCGGAAATGTATGAACCGGTCCGCCACCCGCGTCATGTGCCAAATAAGCCAACTCATCGAATTGGAGTCTTCGTTGGGACGGTTCGCCATGGTAGCATCGTCCACCTCCGCTACCGCAGACGTAACCATATCCCAGTTTCGTTCCAGAGCGTACACCGCTGTTTGATTTCCCGACATTAGTCTCCTCCTAAATTCCAGGTTAGTTGCCGAATGATCGCCTATGGGTCAAAATCACCGGCTGTTGTCTCCATCCTCTGCTCTTGCACCTAGATTCGAATGACCGAAAGCGATCGGATCGGTGGGTGAACTGTCATGCGCCTAACACGGACTAATCCTTGAGGTACTCCTCTTGAAGCTTTATGAACTCATCTGTCCGGTTCACCGAGCGTAGTAGCTCCGGCGGTGCCAGGTGCTGGGTAAGTGCGTCCATCGACCCGCCGTCCTTGAGGTGCTTCAAGCTGTCGTATATAGCTTTCACGGCCACCGCAAAGGTTGGGTTGCCCAGCATAAGGATTCGCACGCCGTTGGTTGCCAAAAACTCCGAATCGTTAGCCCCGGCAGGTGGATTCAATATGCAGAGCGGCAACGACATTGCCTTATGGGCAGCCTCGATCTGCTCTCGGCTTTTCACTCCCGTCAGCATCACGGCCTCAGCGCCGGTTTCCGAGTAGGCAGACAGGCGATCTACCGCCTCATCCAAAGAGCACAAACCAAAGGCAGCAGAACGAGCGACGATAACGGTGGTAGGATCGGTACGGGCGGACACAGCGGCCGTCAGTTTGCCAACCTGCGCTTCTTTGGATACCAGGCCCGGGTCTTGTACGTTGAACTGTCCGGGCACGAAATTATCTTCAATCTCGATGGCCGCCACGCCAGCGCCTTCCATCTCCCGTACGGTGCGAGCGACGTTCACTGCGTTTCCGAACCCATCTTCGGCGTCCACCATTACGCTAACGTCGGCCATACGAGTAATGCGCCGACAGTGGTCCACAACATCCGACATATTGGAGAGGGCGATATCCGGCACGCCAAGGTTCGCAACCTTCCCAACGGAGCCGGATAGTACGCATATTTCATACTCTAGCATGTGGGCAATCCGCGCCGAAAGCGGGTCGAATATGTTTGCGGCCAGAGTGCATCCGTCCCTGGAAATTACCTGCCGGAACTTTTCGCGCGCCACGGACATGCTTGTCCCTCTTTCGGGGAATTCCTAGAATCCATTTAATCCACTCGCTGAGCTTATCTCGGGATGGACCGCCGTACTGCCTTGTCGTAAATATTAGTTGGAAATATTAGCAGTAAATATCAACCGAATATTGGCGCCATCCCCTTCATTTACAGCGGCCTCGGCCAGCAGTTGCCGGAAGATATCGCAGTTGGCTATAGTCCTCAACTGGCCGCCTATGCACCCCGGAGATAAATTACCTGTGGGTCCCAGCCTCATTAATAATACATGTCTCACGATACCATGCGCACTAGCTCGACCTCCGGCACCGAAGGGCGTTCCATTGGTTTGAGGGTAGGCGTCAAGGCCGAAAATGCAATTTCAGCTTGATGCGATAATAGGTCCGGAAACGGACGGCGAGTTGACCTGCCAAAGTATCCTCCTGACTACAGATAACCGTCCCGCTGACTTTCACTAGATAGTTCAGGACGCACATAGGTAGAACTGCAATGGCTCAAATTGAATCCGGTAGCGAGACCCGTAGCGAGAACCGTAGGTGATAATAACTTGATTCCACCCGCCGATAGCATGCACTCCTGGTACTCGTCCTTACGCTACCGGGATTTCAGACTGCTCTGGGCGTCCACCCTTTTTTATTCCCTTGGCACTGGGATGGAGCGCGTGGCCGTGGGCTGGTTGGTCTTCGACATTACAGACTCGGCTTTCATGGTGGGCGTATCGGCGGCGGTCGGCATGGCGCCCCTGTTCTTTCTGGGAGTACTCTCGGGCGCCATGGCCGACTGGCTGGAAAGACGTTGGTTCTTATTCCTCAGCGCAGTGGCGGGAGCGGCCGTTTCGGCAATCATGGCCGCGATGCTTCTGGCCGGAGACCCTCATGTTTGGGCAGTATTGGTTCTGGTCGCCGCCGGGGGTTGCGTCCTGGCATTCACGCTAACTACCAGGCTGGCGTACACCTACGACATTGTAGGCCCACAACAGGCTCTGAACGGCCTTTCCCTCAACCAAATGGGTATGCAGGCCGGTGCGGTTGTCGGCGCGATTATATCCGGTGCGCTTATCGAAGCTGCAGGCCCTGGATGGCAGTATATGGTCGTGGGTGCCAGTTACCTGGGCTCTGCGGCGGTACTTCTGGCCATCGGAAAGTCTACCAGGGCGCCACAACCCAACCGGGAGCCAGTGCTTCAAAGCTTGGCCGGATACGTCCGGTTTCTAAGTCAGAACCGGGTGTTGTTGGTCCTCATGTGTTTGTCGTCCATCACCGAAGTCCTCGGGTTTACCCATATGACGCTGCTACCCGTGTTTGCGAAGGAGGTTTTGAGCGTGGGCCCGGTGGGTCTGGGTTACCTGAGTGCGGTGAGGCAAGCCGGTGGACTGTTGGGGCTGGCTGCGATGGCTAGTCTAAAGAATTATCGCAGGAAGGGACTGCTGATGTTCGTGATTGCCGCAGCTTTCGGGGTCGGTTTGATGGCTTTTTCCCTGTCTTCCACGTTGGTCGTTTTCGTCGTGGTCCTAACGGCCGTTAACGCTTGCGCAATGGCGGTGGACACGCTCTACAAGACTTTGATGCAGGCCAATGTTCCGGACGAACAACGAGGGCGGGCAATGGGTTCTTGGGTATTAAGCATCGGAGTCGCGCCTGTGGGGCATATCGGGGTTGGAGCTTTGGCTTCCGCACTGGGCGCCCCAGGAGCCCTGTTGGTGAACGGGGTTGCGTTAACGGTGGTGAGCGTCTCAGCGGCGGCCAGGATGCCCAAGGTTCGCCGACTGGAATAATTCGTGTATTACTCGCACAAGACACATCCAGGATTTCCAGGTCAACCCATAGCGCCATTTGAGAATAAAGTTGCCGGTCTTTTGAGCCCGGATATTGAAACCAGGAAATTCCCTAGTCTCGCTCGGGTGCCTAGTCCAGGACACCACGAACCTTGGCGGCCAGTTCATCGGGCAGGAAAGGCTTGGACAAGAAAGCTACGCCAGGCTCATCTTCTCCGTTCGTCAACACCGTTTTGTCGGTGTACCCAGAGGTGAATACGATCTTAAGACCCCCCGCATTGTGCGAATACGCTCGGACAATTCCATCCCGCCCATTCTGGGCATCACGATGTCGGTGACCAGCACGTCAATGTTCTCCAACCCATGCTCTTCCTCCAAAACCCGGTAGCCGTGGTCCCGTAGTGTGCGACTAACCATGGTTAGAATCAGAGGCTCGTCTTCAGCTAACAATATGGTTTCGGTGCCTTTGACTACTAGTATTACAACGTCAGTTCAGGGAGGGATGTGGGGTGATGCCCGCATGGCGGCGCGGCGCTTGGCATGGGAGCGTTTGGCCCGTTCGTTACTGTCCTGCGTATCCTCAAGCCACCGCAGCAACTCGGTTGGCCCGAACCGTTCCCGGGGCAGCATTTCCCGCACCACCCGGTAGACCTGCGGCCTCGTGATCCGGGGCATCTTTTTCCCCCCAAGCCTGTTGCAGGCTCAGCAGAAAAGCTCCGCCCAGCAGGCACAGGGCCACGTGGTGATGCCAGCCAGCCCAGGTGCGGGTCTCGTACTCGTCCAGGCCTACGTCGCTTTTCTCCGTCTCAAACTCCGTTTCTATACGCCAACGGGAGCCTCCCACGTATGCCAGGGTCTCCAACGGGGTATCCTCCGGAGCATTGGACAGGTAGTAGCGGGGTTCGCTGCCGTCCCGGTTCCGGCGGTAGACGGCCCAGTGGATTTCGCCGGGCTTGCGCCTGCTGGTCGGTCGCACCCTCTGGGCGCTGAAAAGGTAGCTGCGTGGCCCCTGGCTTCCCTCGGCCACCGTAATCTCACGCCAGGCCTCCTCCGGCAACTCGTCGCTGCGCTGCTCCATGGTCCGGCGCTGACCGTCTCGCAGCCTGGGTTTGCGGGGACGCCCGAATCCCTGATACTCCGCACTGGTCCAGGCAGGCTCCGGCGGCCACACCGTAAAGCCGGACGGAACGTCCAGCACGTACCACATCCCCAAGGCCGCCAGGCCCTCCCGGAAGGACGGCGACATCCCGAAGGCGTCGTCCGCCGCGACCCATCCAGCCTTCAGGTGGCCCCGCTCCTGCGCCCGCCCCACCATCTCCAAGGCCAACTCCGTCTTGGACCGGTAGCCCTGCCTATCCTCCGGCACACCCGCCGCCTCACACCGGTCTTTGTCCGAGGTCCAACTCTCGGGCAGATACAGCCCCTTGTCCACCAATGCCCGTCCCAACGGGCTGACATAGGCCAGGAACATCCCCGCCTGGCAGTTGGCCACCTTCCCCAGCCTCCCGCAGTACTGCCGGGCCACTCCCACCGACTTCCTCCCCTGCTTGGGAAAGTCGCTGCCGTCCAGCACCCACACCCCTTCCGGATGCTCCAGCCGGGTTCCCAGGTACTCCTGCAGCCGTCCTATAATCACCTCATCGTCCCAGGGAGAATCGGTGAGAAACCGCTGCATCCCTCGGGCTGACCCCGGAACCGTCTCCGACAGGTTCTCAGCGTTGCGCCGCTCCCCAGACTGTACCAGCAGGGCCTGGAGATAATGACCGCTGTGCTCCCGCGTCTCCCGGCGGCCAAACAGCGGCGCGAAGTAAGCGTGAAAATCCCGAAATGACCCGTACACCTGCTCGAAAGCTGCCGCATCCACATCCCCACCTCACCCGCCTATTCCCTCTCCAGCTACACAGTCATCCTATCAAACTAACTGACGTTGTAATACTAGAACTCCGGCCGGAAAGTCATCGGCATGATCAACCTCAGCATCTGTTTTAGGGAGGTACACTCTAAACGTGCTGCCCTTGGAACGTTCGCTCTCAACCTGAATGTAGCCGCCACACTGTTTCACGAACCCATAGCAGGTGGCCAGACCCAAGCCAGTGCCTTTGCCGATGGCCTTGGTTGTGAAGAAAGGCTCAAAAATCCGTGACTTCACTTCCTCGGGTATGCCTTCGCCGGTATCGGTGACCGACAGCATCACGTATTCGCCGGGGCTCACATCCGGCAGATTACTGACTCGGCTTTGGCTAAGACTCACGTTGCTGGTTTCGATGATTAGCTTGCCGCCATGGGGCATGGCATCCTTCGCATTCACGGCAAGGTTCATTAAAACTTGGTCCATCTGTGTGGGGTCGGCTTTGATCGCTTTCAGGTCAGGGGCCAATAACACCACCAGTTCAATGTTCACGCCCAACAGGCGTCTCAGCATCCTGTCAAAGTCAATAATCAAGTGATTCAAGTCCAGCACTCTAGGTGTGACGGGTTGACGCCTTGAGAATACTAAGAGCTGATTGGTGAGATCTGCCGCTCGTTCGGCCGCCTGACTAATCGCCTGGAGGTAGTCGGCTACCGGATTTTCGCTGGGTAATGTTGCGCTGCCTAATTGAGCATAGCCAACAATCGCGGTAAGAAGGTTGTTAAAATCGTGGGCCACACCGCTGGCCAATTGGCCCATTGAGTCCATTTTCTGGGCCTGATTTAATTGCTCTTCAAGGAATTTCCGCTCGGTCACGTCTTCCAGAATGGCAACGAAGTGGGTAATGCCGCCGCTAGGGTCTCTGATCGGCGAAATCGATTCCAAAACCCAGTAGGTCTGACCGTCCTTGCGGCGGTTTAACAATTCTCCCCGCCAAACCTCACCGCTCGTGATGGTATCCCAAATGCGCGTATATTCTTCCTTGGTGGTTGCTTTGGAGGCCCAGACGGAAGTCTTGCTGCCTAGAAGCTCTTGCATCGTGTAGCCGGTTATTTGGGTTAACCGTTCATTGGCGTATTCTATATTCCCTTCCAGGCTGGTAATAGCCACGCCAAAAGGACTTTGCTCGACCGCTTGGGATATCTTGCGTAGGTGCTCTTCCAGAGATTTGATTTCAGAAATGTCGGTACCGTAGAGTTGCCCTACCCCCAACTCCGGTACGCCCCGCAGCACAAGCTGGAAGTGCTTCCCTAAAAACTGAGTCTCGTGAGAAACGACATCGCCATGCTCAATAAGTTGTTTAAGGTCCAATGCAGCCACGCCGGGCAGGACGGACGATAGCGGGGCATATCCTTGCTCATCCCCGCCTAATATGTCTATGGCGGCCGAGTTCGCCAAAAGGACGGCTCCCGTTGTATCGAAGCGCAGCACGGGTGCCGGGTTGAGCTGGGCAAAAAGGGCCATTTGCCGGTTACTTTCTTGGCTTTCCCGCAATGCTTTTTCTGTCTGGACCCCTTCAGCATACAATTGAGAGTTGGCCCCCGCACCTGCGATCTGCGCGCCAATACTACTGACCAAACGCAGGTCGCGTTTGGAATAGGCATTTGCCTGCGCTGATTGTACTTGCAATACGGCTATCACCTGATCTGGGGAGACTAAGGGCGTCGCCATGAAAGAACGTAGGCCGACATCCAAATGCGAGCGTATCTGAGGGAACCTTGCTTTTGCCGTTTCGACATCCTCCACGTTTAGTAGAAGTTCTTTTTGAGTTTTGATTACTTCATACGCAATGCCTCCGGGCAAAATGACAGCGTTCCCCTCTTGTCGGTGCATTACCTCAACATTGGACAATATGTCGGCGATTATAGCCGTTTTGTTTCCTGCATCGGGAGTCACGATGACAATGCGGTCGAATGGGATTTGCTTGCGCACCTCTTGGGCAAAACGGTCATAAACCTCGTTCACGTCCAGAGACGAACTGACAATTCGACCGATTTCCGCCAACATCGCTTTCTCACCAGCCAGCCGCGTCGCCTCTGCCTCGTTCTGCCGGAGCGCTTCCTCCGCCCGTTTGGCTACGGTGATGTCCCGAACGGTAACAATGAATCCCACGACTTTATCTTCCCGGTCCTTAACTGGGCTTAGGGACAAATCGATGTCGAACTGCTCACCGTTTTTCCGCACCCGTTGGACTTCCCCTTTCCAGGGTGCCAGCATAGCCGCACTTACGATCTCACGCCTCTGCTCCTGACTAGCAGAATCTGAGGGCGTGAACATTATGACGTGCTTACCTAACACCTCATCGGAGCTGTATCCGAACATCTCCTCGAAAGCACGATTAATAAACTTGATGGTCCCTTCCCGGTCTTTGAATAAGACCGCGTCATCTATGCTTGCCAGGACTAGGGCTTGCTCCTTGGCCTCTTGGTATAGCCGAGCATTCTCAATGGCTGGGGCGATCTGGCTGGCCAAGCGTTCCAAAGTTACCCGCTCCTTGTGCCCGTAAGCGTTGATTCGCTTCGATGCAAGGCTGAAAGTACCCAACGCCTTTCCATTGTTCATCAACGGCACCGCTATCATAGAACTCAGACCGTCCGCTAACGGTCCCGAAGAAGCTTTGTATGTAGAGTCTTGTGTCAGGTCATTTAAGATGACCGTTTCGTGGTTTTCCACCACCCAAGCTGAATGGGCTTCGCTGAGTTCAACATGAGCGCCCTTGGGGTAATTCTGCCCTTCGCCAGCAAATATATAGGCAACGTCAAAAGCCGATCCCGTGAAATCAAGCAAGTTTATGGAAGACCTGTCGAAATCGACGAGTTTCTTCACCTCGGCGGCAAACTGCTCGTAAACCTGGTCAATGTCTAACGTGGAGGTGATAATCCGGGCCACCTCATCGACCACTGCCATTTCGGTCGTAGTATCCTGGAGTTGCTGGTGGAGACCGGCTTTCTCCAGTAACCCGCCTAAACCGTCACCGATGGCGGCTAAGACTTTAATCCGGTCTGGAGTGAAATGATCTACACTCCGTGAAGCGATCGCAAGAACCCCCATTGGACCTTCCGGGGTGAACAGCGGAATTGCCATGGCCGATTTCTGGCCCGCATGTACCCAGGACTCAAAAGCTTGCGGATGTTCGGCATAGTTGTTGGCCACCACCGGCTCGCCGGTCGCAAAAGCAGCGCCTATTAAGCCTATGCCATACGGGGTAAGTTCATCTGAGGGATTCAGAAACTATCTCAATACTTGAATAAAGGTTAGGATTTCTTTTATGATTTCCCCAAATGTGTGTGGAGGTACCTGAGTGGGGAACGTCGAAATTTTGGATGCTATCTGGGAGGAGTCGGATCACCTCTGGGAACAGGTCTGGCCGGTAATTCTGGAAATAGACCCGCCCAAGTACACGGGCCGCAAACGAGTTGATGCGCGACGGCATCATTTATCGGATGCGGAGCGGCTGCCAGTGGAATCACCTGCCCAAGGAGCTTGGAGACTACAGCACCATCCATCGAACGTTCCAACGCTGGGTAGAGCTTGGAGTGCTGCACCGTATCTGGGCCGTCTTGGTGGAAGGATGTGATGAACTGGGCGGCGTGGACTGGGAATGGCAATCGGCCGACTGCGCCATTGGCAAGGCACGTTTGGGGGGATGCGATTGGTCCCAACCCCACACCGTGGCAAGGCCGGGAGCGAACGAAGTGTCCTAGTCGAGGCATATGGCAGCCCACTGAGTGTGGTGGTGGCCGGAGCAAACGTCCATGACACTAAGCTGCTGGAGCAGACCTTGGAGAACATCGTGGTGACACGCCCTGAGTGCGCAGAGGAAGACTCTCAAAATCTATGTCTGGACAAAGGGATAACCCCACCGGTCGCGGCGCTGTCGCTACCCACGGTTATCAGCCCTACAGTCGCCGTATGGGCGAGGAGAAGCTGGACAATTTGGGCGAGAAAAGTAACCCAGCCCGGCGCTAGGTGGTAGAAAGGACGCTCTCATGGCCGTCCAAGTGTCGAGGGCTATTGGTGCGCTACCACAAGAAGGCATCTAATTTCCTAGGCCTGCTCCAATTAGCTTGTGCACTCCTGTGGTACCGCCCACAGTGGCGCCTGCTGTTTTGAGATAGTTTCTTACTTAATGGTATGGGCAGCGCGGAAGATCTCTTGTGGAAGCCGAGAATCGTTGCCAGCCTGCTCCATCTGAACGATGGCTTCATCCAGTAATTGCAGCTGTTCGTCCGTTTCCTGGAGAAATACGTCCAGTTCCTCCGAAGTGATGTCAGAACTAAGTTCCATATTTCTTCTCCCCCCGACTAGTCTTTACGCTGCGACCTTCTTCGAGGGGGCCTTTTTCTCTTCGTCTTCGTCCATTTCGAACTTGTCGGACGCGCCACCGTGTTCCAGCGTAGAAAGAGCCTGCTCCAAGTCCAAAAGAATGATCAGGCGGCTCTCCAACTTGGCGATGCCCCAGAGATACTCAGAATCGGTGGTGGTGATTACTGAAGAAGGGGGCTCTACCGACTCTGCGGACAATCGCAGCACTTCCGTTACCGCATCCACCACAACAACAATGTCCTGTTTACCTATGTCGACCACAACGATTCGGGTGTCTTTGGTCCAATCGCTGACCTTAAAACCAAACCTCTTTCGAAAGTCTACCACTGGGATGACCCGGCCCCTAAGGTTAATCACACCTTCAACGAAATACGGCGCCCTGGGCACCTTGGTGATTTACTGCATCCGGATGATTTCCCGGACCGAGCTAATATCTACTCCATAACCTTCGTCAGCCAAGTCGAATACGACCAATTGTTTCTCGGTTTCCATGGTTTTCAGTGTCATGATTTGTTCACCTCTTTTCGATTCGCACCAGGGTAATTATTTGTTCCAGAGTCAAACCCAAGGACATTCGCTGGTTCCCAACTGGTAGCTCCGTCTGCGGGGGATCCACCCAAATAGTCAAACGCCAGGTCAGGACTCAATGGACCGTCAATATTGGGCCCACCCGATCGGGCGTTTTCCAAAAGCCTCAAGACCTCTTCGGGAGGGTAGCGGTTGGCCCAAGCCAAAGGCCTGGAGCCGTCGTCTCGGCCTTGAGACGCTCCTGCCTTCAAGTCCGTGATTGGACCGTGCAAAAGCTTCTTCATTAGAGCCAGGGTTAAAGCCCCCATATGTTGTCGTTGTTCAGAGGAGAGCTCGGGCATTTTGCGAAAAGGCCGCTCTAATTCTTGTTGCCTAATCGACTCTGCTCGCTGGTGTAGCGCTTTTATATTGGGTGTAGCTTTCAACGCGCTTTGGCGTTCCGAGAATCTAGACAGCTCCTCCTCGACAATTACATTGGATTTGGCCACGGCATTGATACGCCTTTCCACCTCTGGTTGGGCAATGGCCCGGAGGTCGTCGATATCGTAAAGACGCACATTTTCCAAAGACGCAACATCTGGGTCTATATCCCTGGGAACAGCCAAATCGAAGAGGTAAACCGGGCTGCCCCGGCGATGCTACACAGACTCCGACATCATCCGCTGCGAAACTACGAAACCAGGGGCGCCGGTTGCCGAGAACAAAATGTCGGCTCGGGCAATGGCATCTGGCAATTCAGTCATTGTCACCGCTTTTGCGCCCAATTGCTGAGCCAAAACTTGTCCTCGGTCGTAAGTGCGATTTTGCTATGGTAATAGGTTCAGCTCCCAGCTCATTTAAAGCCCTTCCCACGACATGGCCCACTTCGCCGGCGCCGATGATCAGAATGTTCTTGTCTTCTAGGCATCCGACGGACTGCTGGGCAAGGCGTACAGCATCGCCTCCGATTGATAGTGCGTGGCGGCCGATTGATAGTGCGTGGCGGCCGGTTGATAGTGCGTGGCGGCCGGTTGATAGTGCGTGGCGGCCGGTTGATAGTGCGTGGCGGCCCGTGGCAATCGCTTCCTGGACCCGGCGACCCGTCCGTAGCGCCCCATCGAACAGCCCGGAAAGTATTGGTGGTACAGCCTGGAGGTTCGGAGCTGAGGCAGCAGCCCAAGCATCCCTCACCTGACCCAGAATCTGCGACTCGCCTAGCACCATAGAATCCAGTCCGGTGGCTACCCGAAACAAGTGCCGTGCCGTTTCTTGGTCAGCATGGAAATACAAGTACGGGCGAAGCATCTCGGGATCCAGACCGTGATAGTCGCTGAGAAACCGGGCGCTGAGCAATATGCCCTGATGGGGATCCCGGCTGGTGCAGTAGATTTCCGTACGGTTACAGGTCGAGATGATTACACCGTTTCCAACCTGACCCCGTAGGTGGGATAAAGCTCCGGCCAGCCCCTCTTTCGAAATTGACACCCTTTCCCGAGTTTCCGAAGGAGCCGAGTTGTGGTTCAACCCTACGATTAGCAGGTGGTCTCGATCACCGGCTCTGCGACTTGCCTTGCCGGAGTTCTCATTCCATGATGAGATTGGGGAATATTGCTGATTGATCAACTCGGGTATACCAATTGTGTTGATGCCTGGGTCAGCCATTCCGATTACGCTTCCTTAATATATTCAGTCATATGCTCGGGTTTAATATCCGGATTGGGTCGGGACCTAGTTTTTCTAAGGCTTGGCCCGGAGAGGGGATTCCCCCTCTCCGGGCACCGGTAAACTTGTTAGACTCCGACCTTCTCTTTCGAATCATCCGTGTTGAAGCTCTCGACTGCGGAGCTGAGCTCTTTAGCCATACCGTCCAACGTCTGGGAGGCGGTGACCACTTCCTGTACTTGGGCGCTCATCTCTTCGGCGGATGCCGACATTTCCTGAATAGCAGCGCTGGTCTCTTCGATGATGGAGGAAATGCTCTCCACGGCTTCGTTCACCTGGGCGCTGTTGGCCGACATTTGCTCGGTAGCCGCCGAGTTTTGTTCCACGACACCGCTGACTTGATCGATGGTCTTGACCATCTCGTCGCTGGATGCGCTAACTTGCTCTGAAGCAGCCGAGATTTGTTCGATTTGGTTGGCAACCGAATTGACCGACTCGGCAATCTGATCCAAGGCGACGCCAGCCTCTTGCGCAAGAGCGGCCCCTTCTCCAACTTCCCTGGTGCCTTCTTCGGTAGCCTTGACCGACTCGGCAACGCCATTCTGGACTCCGTCAATCAAATTGGCGATCTCCTTGGTTGCGTCGGTGACCCGCTCGGCCAATTTCCGGACTTCATCAGCGACTACAGCAAACCCTCTCCCTTGCTCGCCAGCTCTGGCCGCCTCAATGGCTGCGTTCAGCGCTAGCAGGTTGGTCTGTGCCGCAATGTCGTCAATCACGTTTACGATCTTGCCAATCTCAGCCGACTGATCACCATACGGGTAGCGGCAGTGTCCACCGCATTCTTGATCCGCTCCATGCCGGTCACAGTTCGGCTAACCAAATCTTTGCCAGCGTCCGCCGCTTCGTTAGCCTGGCGAGAACCATCGGCCGCCAGCTGGGCGTTCTTAGCAACTTCCTCTGTGGCTTTGGAAACCTGGTTCACTATGGTGGCAGCCTGTTCCACTGCGCCTGCCTGCTCTTGGGTGCCGTTGGCCACTTGCTCTATTGCTGCGATCAATTGGCTCATCCCAACCTTAACTTCTTGGGACTTGGCAGTTTGCTGCTCCGATCCCTGGGCCACCTGCTGGCTGATGGACGCAATCCCTTGGACCGCTAGGCCCGCCTGCTCTGAGGTAGTGGAAAGTTGCCCGCTGGCTTCGGACAAGCCCACGGCAGTGCCAGCCACCTGGACTACAACTTCCTTTACCTGGTCCAAGATGCGGTTGATATAGGTGTCCATAATGACCGCACGGTCAAAGACGAGTAGCTTGTTCAAGGCCGAAACAGCCTGCTCCCCGGTTTCCTCTTCGCCCTTGAATTCGGCTCGTACCATGGGATAGAGCACATCGAAATAGAACTGGTAGGAAGCGATGTACCATTCGGGTGTGATGTTAACGCTGGCGTGGATCAATCCTATGGTTACTCGTTTGTCCACGTAGGCTGCGTTCGGATAACCCCGGAAAAGGTCGATAGCGTAGCCTGCTTGCGCTCCTTCCAAGGCTCCTTGGTTCGAACCGTTACCCTTAACGATTGCCGCAAAATCCGGGTTGCTGAACTGACGGTCATAGAACTCCTTCGCAAACTTGCCTAGGTTGCCGTCGGCCCAGGACTTTAGGGATTCCAACAGCCTGGCGTCGGAGTCCGTGTAGCCCAAGTGGTCCAGCCGATTTCTTACTTCAAGGCCGCTAATTTGGTTGCTATTAGTTGTCACGCCAAAACTCCTGCAAATTTGTAGAAAGTTTCTGCACCGCTATCCCGACATTCGTCGAGATGATTTACCATAGACTCGCGGCATATGCTTCCTGGGATGCTTCCTGGGATATTTCCTGCCGAATATCTACCGGTTTTGTCACATATTCCCCGACACCTCCGTGCTAGAATTGTTCCTGTGCCGAAATTGTTCCTGTGCCAGCCTACTTAACTCCCCCTTTTTAACTCCCCCTTATATTGAAGCTTTCTCTTCCACCCCCGTTGACTTTGGTACAAATAAGATGACGACGGGTTGGATGCCCCATATCGGTGCCTAGGATTTACATTCCGGTACTTAGCTGGTGCTTCGGTACCTACCCAGCCATTGGGCCGGCGAAATTTACTGCGCCGTTGGCTAATGGTTCTTCAGCACGGATATGTGCATGAATCTCATTCCGCGAGACCGATGTCGGCCACACCGTCGAACCCCGCGATCATTTAACCGGCTTTTTCCGCCTGGTGGTTCGTGTGCAATCTCGCTGGACAATATCGCTAGTGGGACTTGCCGTTAGATCGAATGTAAAAGTACTTCATGAAAATGGCACCCGAAGAATCGGCCAAACATGCCAGGTACTAAGCCAGGGATTTAGCCGTTAAAAGTACCCACTCACCAACTGTATTTCCGCGCAAGATTAGCCTGCACACAAACCCGGATCATGTTGGTCTTACCAGTGGTCACTAATGCACGAATAGCCACTAACTCCATGGCAGCCTGCGCGCTGCCAGCCCGTAGAATATCTTCACCCAACGCCGAGGTTTTCCACCTCTGGGATTGCTGCCCGAGTCACTGGGAAACCGCTAAGCCATTGAATTTGCCTCTCGAGCACTGAGCGCCTGGGGTGTTAACTAACGAACTACGGTGTTAACTAACGAACTACGGTGTTAACTAACGAACTACAATGTAGAAATTACTATTTAGGCGATGTGTCTAGGCGGGTGTTGACACCTTTCCGATAAAGTGCCCTCCCCCGTAACGGATTGACGGTTGTCCACGCGTAGATTGGTCATTGGTTCTCAGCAAGCAATTGGGGTCCTTGCAGGCGCTTGAGCAGACTCGTCGACAATCAACATCTGGAGGCCGCTCAGAAATTTTGGATAAGTCCCAGCCTCCGAAAATTCTGAGTGACGATGACAAGTGGCCCATGATAGTTGTGAATCGCCATAAAAAACGGATGGCCCCGCCGACATGCGGCAAGGCCATCCGTTAACCCGGTTTCAGGCAAATCAACCCCAGCATAGAGACACCGGCAAAGCAACTCCACTAGCCTGCCAAGGTAGTCCGGCAGAAAGCTTCCTCTTTACTGGTGGGGCGGTCGTTGATGTGAAATGTGGAACCCGTGGATTCTCCGCCGCGCTGGGCAGACTAACCCGGGGTAACAGTCAACTGACTGAATTTCACCTCCAACAGACCCTGTTCCAAGGGTGTCAGCTCACTAGCAACCCAGTCTATTATCCAGCGGGGATTGTCGCTCTCTTCATCTATTAGGAGTCTCCTGACAAGCCCCAGGCCGGTGGGGGGAAGCAACGAATTTTGGATCGAACTTGAGGGACCGGACTCTGACTCTGAAAACGGGATCGAAAACAGAATTGAAACCGGAGTTGAAGCCAGCAGCATTGAGCCTATTCACCGGGTCTTGTCCGAGAAAGGTATTCGTTTCAGAGAAGCACGGTTGGCGTCCGAGTTGGTTTCGGAAAGCGTCGATCAGCCATTGGTCAACGCTGGGTGGGGGGCGTTGCTGGTATTGGTGTTTCTGGTCCTGATTCTAGCCAGCGCCTCCGGTGTGATGCTATATACCTACATCGATACCCGGGAGCGCCAGACTGAATTCGCTCTGCTGCGCACCTTGGGGTCATCCACATCCCAGCTTAATGCCGTAGTATGGTTCGGGGTGTTCTTGATTGTGGGCTGCGGCATTGGCATAGGGTCGTTGATAGGTTTTCAGACCGGCTCCTACCTTCTGCCGCGGATGGGCGTCGCCGACGACGGAGGCTCTGTGGTGCCGCCTATGATCCTCCACATCAACTGGACAACGCTGTTAATCTCCTATCTGGCCTTGATTGCGGCCACCATCGGCACCGTGGCTTGGCTGGCTTGGTTCTCCGCCAAGTTGGAGGTGCAAAGGGGCCCTGCGCATTGGGGAGGGGTGACCGATGGGCTTTATAATAATGATGGCAATATATAATAAGAGGACCAATTCTAAGCAGTTTATGAATAATGGACACCAATCAGCGGCAGGTCAACCCGGGGAGAGCGCAAACGCTCCCATGGGCGGCGAACGGGGTAGGAGAGAAACCAGCGGCCCGTACATCGACTGCCAAGACCTATTTAAGATTTACAAACGGTCCGACCTGGAAGTAGTTGCCCTTAGAGGCGTCGACTTGGAGGTACAGGCTGGCGAAGTTGTCGCCATTATCGGCGCCAGCGGGAGCGGGAAGAGCACCTTGCTTAACATCTTGGCAGGCCTTGACCGGCCATCGGCTGGTCAGGTGCGTGTGGGTTCCAGAGACCTGCTGAACATATCGGACCGGGAACTTGTTTCCTACCGCAGGTTGGAGGTGGGATTCGTGTGGCAGGCGACCTCCCGGAATTTGGTTCCCTACCTGACGGTGCGGGACAATGTGGAACTGCCCATGACCGTGGCTGGAACAAAGAGCGCCAATCGCCGTAGCCAGGCTATGGAGCTACTTTCCGCGTTGGGGTTGGCCGATAAGACCAACCGGCTGCCCCATCAGCTTTCCGGTGGCGAACAGCAGAGGGTGGCTTTAGGGGTGGCCTTGGCCAATCGACCGCCGCTGATCTTGGCGGACGAACCCACCGGCGAGCTGGACACGGAGTCGGCAGTCCAGGTATTCCGATTGTTCCAAGAATTAAGGAGCCTCTATGGGGTCACCGTGGTTATTGTGACCCACTACCCTGGCGTTGCCCGGTTCGTCGACAGGGTAGTCCATATCAGGGACGGACGTATTAGCTCGGAATCTTTTGCCAGGCCTAGCCACCACGGTTCCGGAGAGATTCTCGAAGATGAATTTGTAGTGATTGACAGGGCGGGCCGCCTGCAATTACCCAAAGAGTACGCTGACCAATTTCAAGATGGCGGCCTGGCGAAGGTGGACCTGGAAGGAGACACCATTACCATCAGGCCACCTGAGACTAACAAACCACCGGTTCCAAGCAAGCCACCGGGGGAACAGGACGCTGGATAGCCAGAGTAACCCTTTGGGATATCCGAAATAACCATAGCTTTGCTCACTTACCAATATATGGTAGGAGTTAACCACATTGCTGCAAAGTTCACTATGAGTAGTCCCGAGAAGAACGCAAAGGGAAGAATTGAATTCGGTCAATGATCCAACAACCCCGTCAAATAACGCAGTGATCTCGGCGCGGGGCCTAACCCGGGTTTTCGGTTCCGGAGCGGCCAGCGTGGTTGCGGTCAACCAAGTATCGCTGGAGGTTATGCCGGGAGAAACCCTGGCGTTTATGGGCCGCTCCGGGTCTGGCAAGACCACTTTGCTGAACCTTTTGTCCGGATTGGACCAACCCACATCGGGGGCGGCTTTGTTTCAGGGAAACGACCTGGCATCGTTGAGCGAGTCCGGCTTGGTCGAGATGCGGCGTCGCAAGATTAGCTTTATCTTCCAGTCCTTCGGTCTTATGCCGCTGCTGTCCGCCCAGGAAAACGTAGAACTCCCGTTGCACCTGAGCGGCGTAGGATGGCGGGAGCGCCGTCAAAGGGCTCACGACGCGCTTGCATTGGTGGGCTTGAGCTCTCGGGCTCGGCACCGGCCTTACGAAATGTCAGGGGGAGAGCAGCAGCGTGCGTCCATCGCAAGAGCGCTGGTTACCGGCGCTGAAGTCATGTTCGCCGATGAGCCCACAGGGGAGCTGGACACCACCACGGCATCAACAATCGCCGCCATTTTGAAAGATATATCGGCCAAAAGAGGGACCACGGTGTTAATAGCCACCCACGATCCTATCCTGGCGTCCGGAGCCAACCGGACGTTCGAGATGGTTGACGGTGCCTTGGCCTGACTAGCCCTCGGCGTCGCCGCCTCTGGTCGCTAGGCCGCCGGGTAGGACCGGAGAAAATAACCATCCGCTCATCGTTGGAATCTCTTACGCCGTAGCGAATGGCTCCGCAGGAATCCGTCACAGTGCCGCCATACCTTAACACTAGAATCCGGCGATTCGCGCTTCCAGAGCCATCCGAAGCCTCGATTATCGTTTTTTACCTAATTTTTCTGCGGCATCGTTTCAACTGGAACTGGGCTGGCAGAGCTCGGGCGTTCTTCTTTCAACACCACGCCCATGGGGAAAAGATTGGACACCTACCTGTCTAATCTGTCGAGGAGTTCCGCCGCCATGAGGCCCAAGTGCAGGCAACAACTACTAGAATTAAACAAGCCTCTTTCAACAAGCCTCTTTCAACAAGCCCCCTTCAACAAGCCCCCTTCAATGGGAAACAAGACGCTGAGAAATTTAGTCACCGTACCTGCGCCTCCCAACTTTGATCCTGCGTTTCTCCAGTAATAGCATTTCCTTACCGATTACTCTAAATCGAAGCGCAATCAACTGTGACCCAAAGCCTCGAATCACCCTTCCCGTTGTTGAGTTTCAAATCTAGCCGGACACACCGAGTGGGCGGCACAAAGGGAACGGCGAATGGGTTTATAACCGTTAAAGTCCATCCAATTTAAACAGTTTCACCCAAAACACGATTGCATCAATCAGGCCCAACTCCAGCCCTGATATGTTCCATGACACTGGAAAATATCCATGCAGAACAAGAACGAACCGGGCGTTTACGACAAGCGGAATGAAATTGGCTGTGTTACAGCGTCACCAAAGCCGGTTGCCGAAATACGTCATATCAATTTCCAAATCGCTCCATTATGCGCAAGGTTAAGCCTATCACTGTAAAGGCTCAACACCGATTTAGCTTGAGTAACTTGAAACAGGTATTGACGTTTCGAATAACTATGATTATAATCCCGTGCCACTGCCGATGGCAGCTTGGGAGGGCCAACACGGCAGCATTGGTAGGCGGCCTACTTGGGAGACCGCTCGCCAATACGTTCCCAAAGGTGGATGCCGACGCGCCCACAATCTCAATAGAGTTGCGGCGTATGGGGGTACAGCATTCAAGGGAACGGAGTGGGTTTCAGTCATACAATCTTGGGGGAGCGACATGCGGAAATATCTTTTTTCTGGTTTGATCGGGGTGATTCTATTGATCATTGCGGCCTGCGGCGGCGATGATCCCACAGCGGATCCTGCAGCCGGAGCCACGGCTGTTCCATCCCAATCGTCCTCGGGGTCGGTGGCGACAACAGCGCCTTCCTCGGGTTCGGGCTCGGGTTCAGGTTCGGGTTCGACTTCGGCATCAGCTTCGTTGCAAGATATTGCGGCCAAGATGGCTGGCGGCCCCGGCGCGATCTACATTGGCGATGTTAGCCAGCTAGCCGGCCCGGCTCCCGGAGATGGCCTTGGCGACGGTTCGGGGAATGTTCCTTTGGCCATGGTCACGAAAAACAGTTGGATATTCCAAACCGACTACTACCGGTCGCTTTTGGAAAAAGCCAAGTTCACCGACCCGACAGAGTTGACTTCCTCAGGCGAGAACGTTGACGTCCAGTACGCTTGTATTA
Source organism: Dehalococcoidia bacterium (assembly GCA_963665155.2). Lineage (GTDB taxonomy): Bacteria > Chloroflexota > Dehalococcoidia > Lucifugimonadales > UBA3495 > UBA1141. The sequence continues at coordinate 610,119 of CAXXFI010000002.1, forward strand.
ACCGAGCGTTGCTGCCCTGCGTGCTCCAGATCGAGTACTTTGCGAAAAACATCCTGGCACGCACCAACGGGCAAGTGGACTTTGAGGTCAGCAGTTACCCCGAGCTAGGACTAGCTGGCTCGGACATGATTGATTTGATCCAAGACGGCACCATTTCCTTCGCTCAAATCCAGCCCGCCTACGTCGGCGGCACCATGCCACTAATCGACATCATCTACATTTGGGGTCTCTGGAAGGACTCCAAATCCGAGCACTTGTCCAATACCGCCATGCTGACGGACTTGGACGCAGCAATGGAAGCGAACACCGGCGGGGGCAAACTCATCTATCACATCTGGTACGGTGGCAACGACCAATTCTTCTTCTCCTCACGGTCACTACTCGAACCCGGTGACTTCGATGGCATGAAGAGCCGTAGCCACGGCACCACAATGACCGACTTCATCAACGGTCTGGGCGGCGAAGGACAGTTCATGGCCTTTGCCGAGGTATACACAGCCTTGGAGAGAGGCATTCTGGACGCTGGCGTCACCGGCGGCCATGCCGGATTCGGCCAGAGGTGGTACGAAGTAACCAACTTCCTGGTGGGCCCAGCCATTTCCATGCCCATGGGATTCGAGACCATGAACAAAGACACCTGGGAAAACATCCCGGCAGACCTCCAGGCGATCATCATCGAAGAAGGCGCCAAGATGGAGTTGGAAAACCTACGTCTTGCAGCCGTCTGGAACGAGACCGCTGTCTCGGTTAACACCGACGCCGGCATGACTTACCAGCCGTACGACGACGCCATGCTGGAGTTCATTTACAACGAGGTCACCTTGGGACGGGTGTTGCCCAACTGGATCAAGAGGGTGGGGCCGAGCGAAATCGCCCTGTTCAATGAGAAGGTAGCTCCCTTCGCAGGTGTTAGCATCGGGGCCGATGGCTCTATTACCGTAGAGTAATGCTATAAGTGGCGGTTACCAGGCCCAAAGGCACGGGCCTGGTAATTTAATAAGCAACCAACAAATGTGGCGGGCCTCTGGGAAATAATTACACGGGATTAGGCCCGCCACTCAAGAGTCCGGATAAATAGTGGCTAACCGATATCGGATAAACAAACCGAACTTGAACAAACTAACGCAATTGGTACCCAAGCTGCCGGGTGGTTGAATACGAATTGAATTCGTCATTTTCACCAAAAAGACCGTGCAAACATAAAAAACACTGGTTAAAGCTTTACACAATAGTGTAGAATGGGGGGCGCACTAGGGAACGGCCTGTGATGGCATGTCTGCCGTGCGCCCAGGAGACATCAGATAGTCACCGGAACAGTCTCGAGTCATGTGTCCTAAACGTATAGGATGAGGAGTAAGGAGGCCGCAAATTGAGCGAAGTCCGTCTGGATACTGAGGGAGCAGGGGCGATTCCTGCGCCACCGACATATGGCAGACTGGCCGATGAGACACGAACACTGCCATTGAGCCTGCTGCTCATGGTCCGTCAGTCCACAGTGTTTCTGGACAGGGTCTACCTAGTCATGGGCTGGATCTGCGGTATCGAGCTCCTACTGTTGGGATTCTGGATAACCTACCAGGTCATCGCCCGTAAAGTAGGATGGGTCCAAGCTCCTGCGACCGACGTAATGGCGGGCTACGTGCTTGCCATGGCTGCGACTTGGTCGTTCTCATACTCTCTGAGAAGCGGTTCCCATGTGCGCATCGATGTGATGCTGCCGTTCATGGGAACAAATACCCGTCGCTTCTTCGATCTAGTCTCATTGGCTGCGGTAGCGTTTCTTGCCTCGATCACCGCATGGAAACTGTGGATCGTGATCGTTAAGAATTATCAAAGGGGAGTCGTAACCAATGATTACCCCCTTACCCCGCTGTGGATTCCAAAAATCGTGGTAGGTATAGGTTTCGCGGCTTTGGGATTCACTGCCATTCACATGATGATTGGATTGCTGGCAGAGTGGCTCTTGCCCATATGGCACAAGAAGCTGGGCGGTGGGGAGATTGAATATTACGACATCATGGTGGATGACGTCCCCTCGGTAGCCTAGTATCTATAATACTGGATCAACTGCCGAGGCAGGTGACCAAAGCTCGGCAGGCAAGTTATCGCAAGGGTTAGTGGTCTTTATAGACCAAATCGTTAGGAGGCCGTAGAACCGATGGCAATTGGCGTTGCATTTGGTTTGATGGGTGCGTTCTTCCTGGGTGGGCTTTACGTTGCAGCCGCCTTGGGGTGCCTGTCCTTAATTATCATGTGGTTCTTTTCCGATGCTCCCTTGTGGAACATCATGGCCAACAAGGCTTGGGAAGGAAATACCAGCTTCATTCTGGTGGCGGTCCCCCTCTTTATCTTGATGGGTGAATTGATGAACCGCAGTGGAATGGGTGAGCGCATGTACGCCACCATTTCACGCTGGTTGTGGTTCCTGCCTGGGGGGTTGATCCACACCAATATTGCATCCTGTGCGATATTCGCGGCCTGCTCCGGCTCCAGTGTGGCCACTTCGGCAACAATTAGCCGGGTCTCCCTACCGGTGTTCCGTGCACGTGGCTACAATGAGCGCCTGGTTATTGGCTCTCTGGCAGCCGGCGGAACTCTGGGAATCCTGATACCACCAAGCATCAGCCTGATCATCTATGGGGTGCTGGTGGAAGAGTCTATAGGAAGGCTGTATCTCGCAGGATTCTTCCCAGGATTCATGCTAGCTGGCATATTCATGGTGATGATCGCTATCGTAGCAATCATCTGGCCCAATATTGCCCCCAAAGAAAGTGAAGGCCAAAGCTTCTTTGACTTGGATCAGTGGAGGCAGCGAATAATCAGCTTGCTAGCCTTGATCCCTGTGGCCGGTCTGATATTCGTCGTGTTGGGCACGATATACATGGGCATCGCCACCCCCGGCGAAGCTGCAGCATTTGGAGTGTCTGGCGCACTGATCATCGGCGTGGCAATTAACTCCGATAAGATCTGGCGGCCGTGGGGAGCTAAGTTCCTGAATGTTACGGGTCTGGTCAACATCCTGCCAATCGATGCCAAGGTTGAGGTCCGGCAATCCGTTCTCCCGCCGATGAGCGAATTCACCAGCGTAGCAAGGTTCACCTGGGAAATGCTCCAGTCTTCATTCATGTCGACGGTGCGAACAACGGGAATGATTTTCCTAATCGTTCTTGCCGCCTTTACTCTCAGCTTCGCATTCGCTAGGCTGGGAATCTCCCAAGACATCGCCGACGCTATTACCGGCATGAAACTTAATGAGATCACCCTGGTAATTGTGTTGGTGGTATTCTACCTGGTTTTGGGAACTTTCATGGAGAGCTTCTCCATGCTGGTAACCACAATCCCCATCTTGGTGCCCACACTAGAACAAGTGGGAGTAGACTTGGTTTGGTTCGGAATAATCATGGTGATTCTCGTAGAGGCCGCCCTCATCAGCCCGCCCGAAGGCATAAACCTCTATGTATTGCACGGGGTACGCCAAGATATCACCAAGGAGCTGGCTGACGCCGAAGGAGTTGAAGCCCAACAGGGCACGATTGCGGACGTGTGGATTGGTGTCATGCCGTTTATGGCTTGTATGGGTATCGCTATTGCGTTAATAATCGCCTTCCCCGATATTGCCCTTTGGTTGCCCGACGCAGTTAAGGGCGAAAGACTGGGTTGAGGATGACCATCCCTAGGTAAAATCTAAGCGGTTAGTATGCGAAAGCGGCCTCGTCCGGGTGAAAACCCAAGCGAGGCCGCTTTGTTATGTGGGTTTTCTCGCCCTCCCAAGTGTCCGGCTACCGGAGAGTCCGCCAAGTGTAGACGTGCCTTATCGCCCAGGCTTATCATGAATTCAACACCGGCGGCAGGATGTGAACCTGGCGCGGCGGGCCACCAGCGTAATGGTCGCGATTATTGAGTAACCCGCCGGATGTCCGGACTATAAGGGTAGGAACTATACCGGGGCAGGCACCAACCACAGGTCATTTGCAACTCCGTATCCACCACCCAGGACTATTCCATAAAACTATTCCAGTGGAACATTCCAATTGAAGCCCGCTAACGATCCCACCATCGACTACAAGCCCCTTGTTGAGCGGGGCTATGATTTCTGCGCTGGCGCCTACGACGAAACCCGTAAGAACCAAGCCGGCCCTGAGTTGAGCTTTCTTACCAAGCGACTCAGGGATTTTGATGCCGTCCTAGACGTCGGCTGCGGTGCTGGCGTACCTTACACTCGCGCTTTGGCCCAGCGGTTCGATGTGACTGGCGTAGATTCCTCAAGCGAGATGATCCGACGTGCGAGGGCAAATGTTCCGTTGGGAAGCTTCATCCATAGCGATATCATGTCGGTCGAATTCCCTCCAGCTAGCTTCAACGCCGCCGTCGCGATCTACTCAATATTCCACCTACCCAGGGAAGAGCACCCAGAGCTGTTTCGCCGCATCTATTGCTGGCTGCAACCCGGAGGATACCTTCTCTGCACACTGAGTCGTTCCAACGAGGGAGCATACACCGAGGATGATTTTTTTGGTGTGATGTATTGGAGCAACTATGGACTGCATGACTATGAAGAGATTTTAGCCCGAGTTGGGTTCGGCCTCTTGGAGTCCTCCGCAGTGGGCCATGGATACACGGCAGCGCATCCGGCGACGAGCGAGCAACATCCACTGGTCTTAGCACAGAAGCAATAGGTCGGTGGCAGCACGGTTTGAGCCAATTACACTCATAATGACGAACCCTCATTTTCCAAATACCGCCCCCTCCAACGAGGAGCAAATGAGCGTACCGATGATTGTGGTGGATGCTTTCACGGCAATACCGTTTTCGGGTAATCCGGCTGCGGTGTGCATATTGCCAGAGACTCCGTCGGAACAGTGGATGCAGGATGTGGCGAGAGAGATGAACCTGTCGGAAACCGCATTCCTCGTCCGGCAACAGTACGGTTTCGACCTCCGCTGGTTCACACCAACGGTGGAGGTCCAGTTGTGCGGGCATGCCACCCTGGCCAGCGCCCACGTTTTGTGGGAGGAGGGCTATTTGCTCCCAGGCGAACAAGCCCGTTTTCACACGGTCAGCGGACTGTTGACCGCCAACCGTAAAGGGGATTGGATCGAGCTGGACTTCCCATCACAACCCGAGGAGTCCGCAATCCCTCCACCCGGGTTGTTGTCCTCCTTGGGGGTTGAGCCAGAGTACGTGGGCCGGAACCGCTCCGACTACCTGGTCCTGGTAGATTCTGAGGAAACCCTACGAGAAATAAGACCTGACTGGGCTGCGTTAGGGCGGGTCGAATGCCGAGGAATTACGGTCACAAGCAGGTCCGCCTCCAATGATTACGACTTCGTCTCACGCTTTTTCGCACCCAGTTCGGGAATTCTCGAAGACCCCGTAACCGGCTCATCCCACTGCTGCTTGGGGGCGTTTTGGGGTGCCCGGCTACATAAAACAGAGCTTGTCGCTTACCAGGCATCAACGCGAGGCGGAGTAGTCAAGATGAAGTTGGTTGGCGACCGGGTTCTGTTGGGAGGGCAAGCCGTATCAGTGATGCATGGGAAAATCGGTTGATTTTCCTGCGGGTCAAAGGCTGACCGGACCCGGCCACCGCTGGTTCCTGATTCTTCGATTCCATCTCTCAATACTTCTTTGGACTCCTCACCACACACCGCATAGTAGGCAATTTCCGCCCAATTATCTATTCGAGGGCACGCCGTTCCACCACTTGTTTCTCTCGGCAACAAGACTAATTATTCCTCAGGCGTATTTAATATTCAACGGCCATCCGGAATTTGAATTAACTAAGGAGATTCTAATGACAAACCTAGAGCAGTTGGTTGCCACCCACCTGGCAGCTGAAAACGAGCATCGCTTGGAAGATACCTTGGCTACCCTCCACGAAGATTGCCTCTTTGAAGACCGGGCTTTGGGCCAGGTTTTGGCGAGGATACCCTGTGCGTGAATAATAGATCCGCACTACACCACTTGGTGGAATGCCTTCGATGTGGTGGTAAAAGGCGAGAAGAGACACTGGACTTCGGAGCCAGCGATGATCGCCGAAACCCGGTATCAAGGGACCCATATTGGCGAGTTCCTAGGCATCCCGGCTACGGGCAGACCCATCGATTTTTCATTAGCCGTAATCATCACCTTTCGTGATGGACTTATGGCCGGGGAACGATTTTATAATGATTTGGCCACTCTGCTTCGCCAACTGGGTGTAAATGAGATTCCCAAAAGCATTGCCTGAATGCGATGCCGATCTATCCCGTGGTACCGGAAAGTAATGGATGTGGCAGACGGCACAGGAGTCTAACCACGAATGTGTGGAACCGCAGTTCGCACCGCAGTTGAGGGAACAAGGCCGCATTGTTCTAGTGGTACGCAATCCGTACACCGTGACCCAAATAGCATGGATTGGTGCCAGCGGACGGCACAACACGCCTTACTTGCCCAGCGGGCAATTCCATTAAATTAACCCTGAAATGTCGTGGCCTCGGACGTTCGCCAAATAACAGCGGGGTCTCGTCTGAGTTTTAGACTAGTTGCTATGATATAACTGCAATATTCTGCTGGTATTCGTCATATAATTGCCAGAAACTTTCCCTATAAGGCCTATTTTACAATTTACATGCATTTTCTGGTATAATCCCACTTGGGCAATTGGACAAGTCAATGTTTCCCGTTGTCTGTTCAATTATTTCGATGATCCTAGCTGTGGATGACCTAGACTGAGCCGAGTCTAAGATTATGGAGGCCATTCGGATGGCGCTAGCAGACAAGGACCTGACCTGCGTGGAGTGTGGTGCGGCGTTCACCTTTACGGTAGGAGAGCAAGAGTTCTTTGCGTCTAGGGGGTACACCAACGAACCCAAGCGCTGCCCGGAGTGTCGTGGAGCGCGCAAGAATCAGCAGCGGGGCTACTCCAGTGGGCCTCGGGAAATGCATCCCGTGGTATGCGCCCAATGTGGCGCCGACACCATGGTTCCTTTCGTGCCCAGGGGCGACCGGCCCGTGTACTGCAGCGATTGCTTCAGTTCAATGAGACGCTAGTAGCAACGGATCAACCAAAAGAGCTACCGGATTAGTGGCTCCTTTAATTTTCGATCTCATGTCGCTCACCGAGTATCTGATCACTGAAGTTGACGCGGCCACGACGGTAGGGAAAGGGTTCGGCATCGGACGAACCCAACAACTCGGACCAGTCTTGGTATCAAGGGCAACCAACAAACGTTCACTGCGGTGCAGGGCCACCTGCTCGCCCCGTCAGCGGCAGCGATGCGAAAACCAACGCTGCTAATGCAAACAAGGCCGCAACGTAATACAGAGCCGCCTCCACCCCCACCGCCTCATAAAGGCCGCCTGCTATTAAAGCAGACACCGCTGCCATCAAGAAGCCGCTGAAAGAAACGATCCCCAAACCGGTCGTAGCGACTTCCCTGCCGACGACTTCCAGGGCCACTGCGGTCAATATGGGTTGGTCCGGGTATAGGAACAATCCCATCAAGGCTATGGTAACCGTCAACTCCAGACCGCTATCGAAGACAACCAACAGAATAGCGAAAATGCTAGACCATACCAGCCCAGGAACCAACACTTGCTTCCTGCCCCAACGGTCCGACAAGTACCCCATCACGGGTTTGGCGACCAATCCGATGGCGATCAACTATCCGATGTGTATGCCCCGGGTAAACGGGCTCTGGCCCAACTCGTTTCCCAAATACAAAGGTAATACTGTGACCAAGGCCACCAAAGACATTGCCCTTAACCCTCGTACAAAGGCAATACCCCACAATACCCTGTTCCTTAGCAGTCGCTTGCTCATTTCGACTCGGGCCGAAAAGTCCACTTGACTAACTTCTTCTTCCGGCTTGAGTCTGCCGATGGTATTGAAAGACCATACCGCCAGAAATGCTAGGAAAAATGGGGCCACGGCATATACGCTGAGAATTCCTCGCCAACCCAACACCGTCAGAAGCGCCCCCGTAGCCACTGGGCCGGCAACATCGCCGATGCTTCCACCTACACCGTGGAAAGCCAAAGCCATACCCCGTCGGTGCGGGATGTGGTATACCAGTGAAGCCGAGGCAGGCAAATGCCAGATCGAGTGAGACATTCCGACCACGGCGATGCCAAGCAACAAAAGGGGGTAGACCGGCGATACCCCGATAACCAACGAGCCCAAGCAGGTGGCCCCCAAGCACAACGCCAATAGCCAACCCCAGTGGCGTCTGATCCCGTCTACTATCACCCCGCCGGGCAGCGACACCAACCCGGAAACCAATTCCCGGACGGTCAGGATTCCACCCACCCCAACCCCGGTCAAGTTAAAGGTGCTCTGTATTTCCGGCAACAACACCACGAAGCTCTGTATAATCCAATGAAACACAGCATGTCCGGTGGCCAGACCGGTGATAATGAATTGGCTCGTCAGCCGAAGGTCTTTTTTCTCGCCGGATCCTTGGGGTTCGATTGCCATGCCGGCCTCGATTTAAATAATCAGGTTAAATAATCTGGGAATTTTATCGATAAAGAATGAGGTATCCCAACCACAGCGTTCATCTATCTACGCAGGCTTTAATTTACTCGGGCTTTAGTTACTCGGGCTTTGATTAATAGGAAGTGGGAGCAATAGATGAGGGATAGCCAACTAACTGCTGCCGCGAGAATCACTAAGTGCCTATGCTCACAGGGTCCGAGGCGTCCCGGACCGAGCGGATGATAGACAATGCGGTAAGGCGACCTGTCTTGGGATTTTCGGAAGGAATATTCTCAATGTGGACGGACAGAAACCCAAACTCCCCTTCAACTTCAATGTCATGGCAATTTCGCTCCAACCCCGGAACGGCCAAGATGCGCACTTGGGTCTTGTCGGGCCCCACTCCAGCCAGGCTCACAGCAGTGGAAACGTTCAAGTTGGCAGGAAATCCCCGGCAGGCTTCCCTGGCGCTACCGGAAAACACCTCAGTCTCCAGCTCCAGTCCTTCCATAGAAATGCCTTGCTCAACCAAATACGGGGCGCCGACCAAGGCTCGCGGCGGTTTTCGAGAGACCATAGTCACGCGGTCAACCCTCCCGGCGCACGCCGACTTGATACCGTCCAAACCGGCGATTGCACCGGACGGCGCCAAAAGCCGGCAGCCCGTTTTTCGCGACTGCTCGATAATCTCCGGGTGCTCCAAGAGAGCGCCGATGCTAATAACCATGAGGTCTTTCCCAGCAGCGAATGTTTCCTGAGCCAACTCCGCCCACATGCCCTCCAGCCGTTTCCACAATCAGGCCGGAGCGAGTAATGAGCTCTGTCCGATCCAAAAACGGAGGTGGTTGTCGAAGCGTCGATAGGAAAGCTCGGGCGCTACTTTCCGTCCGGCTGGCGACTCCTGCGATTTCAACAGGCATCCTTCCGGCGTCGGCCTCTCTAATCAACGCTTGGCCGATGGCCCCACAACCAACTATCCCGATCGACTGTGGCATGGCTATATCTTCCCTCTTTAGTTGATTACCGCACACGATTTTACACCATCCACCCGGCTTGCCCGGAAGCCGTCAATTTGACCATGAATGCCGACCAGGCTAACCTCCAACTCTATCCAAGCGCAGCCAATCTACCTCTTTCCCCACCCCGGTTCTGGACAAATCTTCGGCCCAGCCGTTACTATTCCCACAATGGATCGAATACGGGATTGAATATGGGATTCGGACCCGGTCCCACACGATATTCTAAAATGGAAACGGGAGTCCGCCCGATACTGAATCCAGAGTAGCAACCCCAACGTTGATGTGGACCAGCATTTAGTTACCACCTTGACTGCTGGGTCACTAGGCCTTGACCAAATTGCCATCAATAGCCAATCATCAAAGATAGCCCATTCAATAATATCGGGGAGGAAGCAATGGCGGTACATGTTTACACCCACCCTGGTTGATTCAGTTGCCGGACGTTGGAAGAGTTTCTTTCGTCCAATGGTGTTATGTATGAGCACCACGACGTAGCCACAGATGAGGCCGCCCGGGAAGACCTCAAGACCCGGCAGATAAAGTCACTGCCGGTTACTATCATCGACGACTCCGAAGTAATAATCGGTTATTATCCCAAGAAGTTGGTGCCGGCCCTGAAGCTGAATATCAATGTAGACCTGTCTGGCAAGACCGACTGGCTCTCCGAAAAATACGACGTTATGCTAAAAGCCGCCGTCAGGGCGGCGCGCCAGCTATCCGACGCTCAGTTGGAAGAGCAGGTGACTTGGCGGGAGTGGACCCTCCGCAGGACGGTTCTTCACGTGCTATCCTTCCCGGAGTTGGCCCTCAACAGCCACACCCACGGCAGCATGAGCACCGATGACATGAAGGCCTCCGACGAGCGCCTGAGTGTGCTGACTTCCGTGGAAGACCTGGCGCAATACGGGGAAAGCGTCCGGGGCAAGATTGTCCAGTTCCTGGCTAGTGGGGACACTCAGTCCTTCGACCGAGAGGTTCCAGCCCATTACGGCGGCGAGGTTACGGTGTTGGAATTGCTGAATATCATTCTCAGCCACAGCACTCACCACCTCAAGCAACTCTACTGGCACATGGAAACCAACATGGGCATACCATTGGTGGAACAGGCCACCGAAAGGGACCTTGAGGGGATTGCCACGCCGTCCACGCTGATTTAACTCCGGTAGTGCGGCTTGGGCAGGTCGATCTTCCTTGTAATTACGGCTTTTAAGTGAGACTTGGTCGAAACCCGATTAAATCGAGACACAAAAAACTGAGTGGGATTTATTCCTGATATTGGTGTGCCAAGATTAAGCTCTTGGAGTTTCAGCCCCTAAACTATGGAAAACCACCCGTGAACCCTCGAAAATCCGTGGAGGCAGTACCATGAAATATGACGTGATAATTGTAGGGGCGGGGTCGGCCGGGTCCATTCTGGCGTCCCGGCTGTCCGAGGACCCCAAACGGTCGGTCCTAGTGCTGGAAGCCGGACCTGACTACCCCGATTTCGAGCACCTGCCTGAAGAAGTGAAATTCGGGTACGCCACTGAAATCGACATTATGGTAAGTGACCACAACTGGCAGTTCATGGGCAAGGGCACCGAAACTTCCCCGCCTATGTTGGTTCCCCGGGGCAAAGTCACCGGTGGTTCCAGCGCTATCAACGGTCAGGTTTTCCTGAGAGGGGTACCGGAGGACTATGATTCCTGGGCATCCGAGGGCAACGACCAGTGGAATTTCCAGAAATTGCTGCCCTTCTTCCGCAAGCTGGAAACCGACACGGATTTTCACGATGACTTCCACGGCAGCGAAGGGCCGATTATCGCCCACCGTTTCAAGCGAGAAACATGGTTGCCCGCCCAGGTCGCGTTCTACGAAGCGTGTCTTTCGGCCGGTTTTCCCGACACACCCGACCACAACCACCCAGACTCCACCGGTGTCGGCGCAATACCGTTAAATAACCCCAATGGCATACGTTTTAGTACTGCCTTGGGATACTTGGACCCGGCCCGCCACCGCGTTAACCTTAGCATACGGGCCAACTGCACGGTGCACCGGATCATTTTCGACGGCACTAGAGCTACCGGCATTGAGGTGGAGAGCGGCGGCGAGAAGTTCGTGGTGGAAGCTGATGAGATAATCCTGAGCGCCGGAGCGATAGGCTCCCCTCAAGCGCTCTTACTGTCCGGCATCGGCCCCGCGGGGCACCTCAAGAGCTTGGGAATTCCGGTGGTTGCCGACATTCCCGGCGTGGGCCAGAACATGCGAGATCATCCGCTTGCGTGGGTAACCTGGCGCACAAAGGAAGGATTCGAACTGGATGGGGTAGCGCCTCGCATGCAGGTGGCCCTGCGCTACACCGCCGAGGGTTCCGACTTACGCAATGACATGAAAATTTCCATGCAGTCCTTCGCTACCGGACGAGTCAACCAGGGTGGCAGCCGGATGGAGCCGGTGGGCGTACGCATGACTGCGGGAATTCAGTTGGCTGCCGGTTCGGGCGAACTTAGGCTGACAACCACCGACCCCACGGTCCAACCGTCCCTCGATTACCACTATCTGGAAGAGAAAACCGACCGAGAGCGGTTGAGGGAAGGGATTCGGCTCTGCGTGAAATTGGGTGATTCCAAAGAGTTCGCCAATATCATAGAAGAGCGACTGGAGCCAACCGACGAAGTATTGCGATCCAATGATGAGTTGGACGAATGGATAAAGCGCGAGGTAAGCACCTCGCAGCATATATCCTGCACTTGCAAAATGGGACCGGCAACGGACCCCATGGCGGTCGTCGACCAATATGGCCGGGTCCATGGCATCCAGGGCCTCCGAGTCGTCGACGCTTCCATCATGCCGGACTGCATAAGGGCCAACACCAACGTTACTACCATGATGATCGGGGAGAGGGTGTCCGAATTTATTTTGGAAGGCAAATAAAGAGCTGATAAAACCGTGAAATTAGTTTTTGAGATCGTCGTTCCGGCGGAAGCCGGAATCCAGAGAGCGTTATCATCCCTGAACATATGGAAACCGGCCTCGCCGGTGTGACGGTCCGATTCTGCCATACTAACCGGTGCAGACTGACATATAAATAGAGCAAACTTTGGGCAGCATATCCCGAATGTTTTATACCTGAATCTTTTATAGTTGAGGGCTATCACATGACAACCACATCTGACCGCCAGAGCGCCAGTTCCAGTAAATACCGGGTCATAGGCACAAGCCCCATACGCCACGACGGCGTGGACAAAGTCACTGGGACCGCCAAGTACGGGGCTGATACTCAGTTGACAGGAATGCTTTACGGAAAGGTTCTTCGCAGCGCGCACGCTCATGCTCGCATACGCTCCATCGACACCAGCAAAGCCGAAGCCCTGCCCGGCGTGTTCGCAGTGTGCACGTCCAAGGACTTTCCCATCATTGAAGATCAGGTAATCGACTTGGCGGAAGCCCAAGGAACTGCCAGGCTGATGGCGGAACACGTCCTAGCCAACCAGAAAGCGCTGTACAAGGGGCACGCACTCGCAGCAGTCGCTGCCGTAAACATTCATGTAGCCGAGCAAGCAATCAAGCTAATTGACGTGGACTACGAAGTCCTTCCGACGGTTTTGACCCTCCGTGACGCCTTAAAGGAGGATGCTCCAATACTCCACGAAGACCTTACTACCATGTTCCGGGTGGAGCGCTTTTCCAGGGGTGAGGACACGGGAGTCAAAGGCAACGTGGCGGCCCACATTCAACACAAACTGGGCGACATCGAAAAAGGTTTTGCCGAGGCCGATGTCATAGTCGAGCGAGAGTTCGACACCGAAACCGTACACCAAGGCTACATTGAACCTCATGCCTCGACCGCCAATTGGTCCAATGACGGCAAGTTAACCGTCTGGACCTGCACTCAAGGCGCATTTGCCATACGTTCCTCTTGTGCCGCCATATTAGACATACCCGAATCCAGCGTGAGGGTGGTGCCCACCGAGATCGGCGGCGGGTTTGGCGCCAAGATTACCACGTACCTAGAGCCGGTGGCCGCAGTTCTTTCCAAAAAAACCGGACGACCCGTAAAAATCGTGATGGACCGGAAAGAGGTGTTTGAAGGCACCGGGCCCACGTCGGGCACCCGCATACGGTGCAAGATCGGGGCCACCAAAGCCGGGAAGATAACCGCAGCCGAACTCTACATGGAATATGAAGCCGGAGCCTACCCCGGGTCTCCGGTTGGCGGGGGAACCATGGCGGCCACCGGCCCTTACAATATCGAAAATCTGTTAGTTGATGGCTATGACATCGTCTGCAACAAGCAGAAGGTGCAAGCATACCGGGCGCCGGGCCAACCCCAAGGCGCTTTCGCCGTGGAGCCGGTGATCGACGAGTTGGCGGAAAAGCTGGGTATGGATCCTATGGACTTCCGCCTCAAGAACGCCGTAAAAGAGGGCGACCGGCAACCCAACGGTGTAGCTCACCCAGTGTTCGGTTGCCGGGAAATGGAAGAAGAAATGAAAGCGCACCCCCACTACACTGCGCCTCTATCCGGGCCAAACCAGGGGCGGGGAGTGGCGGTGGGGTATCGCTGGCAGGGAGGTCAGGCGTCGACAGCTACCATAAACGTTAATTCCGACGGGACCATCAACCTGATCACAGGCTCGGTTGACATCGGGGGCACCCGCACTTCTGTGGCCATGCAGGCCGCCGAAGTTCTGGGCTTGCAGTCCGAAGATGTGGCGCCGACCGTGGTCGACACGGATTCCATCGGCTGGACCGGAGTCACCGGGGGAAGCCGCACCACTTTCGACACGGGACTGGCGGCTATCGCCGCCTCTGAGGCGGTGATTAAAGAAATGTCCGGTCGCGCAGCCCTGATTTGGGAAGTTCAAGCTGAGGACGTGGAGTTCCATGCCGGGACTTTTATTTGCAGCAGGAACGCTGAGGACAAGCTGACCTTCAAAGAGCTCGCGGCAAGACAGTTGCGCACTGGCGGGCCTATTTCCTGTTCCGTGGGAGCCACCTCCACAGGCATGGGGCCCATCATCGCTGGGAACATCATAGACGTAGAGGTTGACCCGGAGACTGGCAAGGTGGACGTACTACGCTGCACGGCATTCATGGACGCTGGCACGGCGATCCACAAAGCGTACGTCGAAGGCCAAATGCAGGGCGGCACGGTCCAAGGCATTGGCTGGGCGTTGAACGAAGAGTACTTCTATCAGGAAGACGGCACCATGTCCAACTCCAGCTTCCTGGATTACCGTATGCCCACCATTTTGGACATTCCCATGGTGGACTGTGTGATAACCGAGGTGCCCAATCCCAGACACCCCTTCGGCATTCGGGGCGTAGGTGAGGCGCCAATCATCCCTCCTCTAGCGGCGATGGCCAACGCAATCTACAATGCCGTAGGGGTAAGGCTGACCAAACTGCCAATGACTCCCGGCTCCATAATGGAGGCGCTGGAGGCTAAGAAGTCCCAGGCATAATTCCATCTTGGTGGTTGAGTGCCGTAGTTGAGTGCGGTAGCAGTGCCTATGATGATGAAATTTCGGCAAACAGGAGGCTAGACATGATCAAACCAACACGTTTGGGACACGTGGTCCTGCGAGTCCGAGACCTAGACCGTTCGGAGGAGTTTTACACCAAGTTCTTGGGCCTGGAGGTTAAAGCCAAAAGGGAAGGGCGCATGGTCTTTTTCCGCAGCAATGATGACACCGACCATGACCTGGCCATTGCCAATCTAGGCGACGATGATGCTCCCGGGCCCGAAGCGACCCGAGTGGGAATGTATCATTTGGCTTACGAGTTCGAATCCATCGAAGACATCAAAGAGGCCTACCGGTTGACCCAGGAAATGGGCGTCAGAATCGCCGGGTTTGGCGACCACGGAGAGATCAAGGGCCTGTATGTTCTGGACCCGGACGGCATCGAGATTGAGCTATGTACATTTGCTCCCGAGTGCAAGGACACGCCGCTGGAAGAACTGCTAACCCAGGCTTCCAGTGAGCCGGTCAGGGCGGGGTAGCTACCAGGAACGCCCCCATCCCTGCGACAAGCCCAGGACAGGCTAACCTTTGGCCCGAAATGGCGAATGAACCTGTCCTCTCCCCCGTGAAGGGGGAGAGTTAGAGCGGGGTAGAACTCGGCAGATAAATCCTTGATCAAATAACAGTTAGACCCCAGCTCCTGATAAGGAGCTGGGGTCTAACTTATTGCTCCCCTTCCAACGGGTTCCGGAGACTAGATTCCCTGCCATACCCTTCGGCTTACGCCTCGCACGAAGTGGCCGAAGCCGGGGTCGGGGAAATGCCCGGCTGACACTCCCCTGGGTTTCCAGCATGTTCAACACGTCGTGACGGGTTTTCCGGGACACATCCGGTTCAACGTCGAATATGGGGCACCAATCGGTGTAGTGAGCCTGGGCTGGGCTATGGGCCACGTCCCCCCAGATGTAGGCCCTTTCTCCCTGGGAAGCGATGGCAATAGAAACGTGCCCCGGCGTGTGCCCAGGCGTCGCAACCGCGGTCAGCTCATTGAGGAATCAGATAGCGGGCATTGGGAAAGGTCGGCTTGCAATCGGTCAGGTTCCAGCCGACATGGTCGGGATGAAGGTGGGTAAAAACGACCAGATCTACCTCCTCCCTATTCACCCCCTTGGCCTTCATGTCCTCCATGAGAATGCCATCCGGGGCTTGTAGGCCTGTATCCACAATGATGAGCTTGCCTCCGGAACGCACTGCCGTGGTTCCGTACCTGGTGCCGATTTGATCGTCTTTTTTAAAGCAATTCCGGAAACTCCCGCCACTGCTCTATCGTAGTGTCGGGAAAGGGCATAAAAGGCGACCTAGTGGGGTAGCCGTCACTGACCGACACCAACTCCACGTTCCCAACTTTGATGCTGTAGCCAGGCATAGCATTCTCCAGATCCAATTTCCGTAAGTATCTCCAGCGGCTTATTGTCGATTGGCGGATCTAGTCGGGAATTTTTGTGGACTGCCATGCCACCATTTGCCAGACTCCATTGCGCTTGGAGTACACATCGGGAAACCTGGTCTGGAACTTGATGTCATTGCCGTTGGCGTTGACATGGAACTTGGCCAGGCCTGTGACCACGGCGGTGTCTCCATATTGCCGCACTTTGACATCATCGCGCTCGATGGATTCGTATTTGGTGCGGCCAGAAGTCAGGGCGGCGATAAACTCAGCTTTGGTTTCCACCCTCGCCGTCGAATGGGTGTAGCTCAAATCATCTGCGAGAATCCGGTCCAACGCCTGGACGTCTTGCTTGGTCATGGCTTCTATGCGCTGGTTGTCCAATTCGATAATCTCGTCCATATCTATCCTCCAAAATCAAAGTTAATGGCTTAAAACTTTCATTGTCTTAAAATGGCTTAAAACTTTCATTGTCTTAAATGGATGCAGTTTGGTTGCTACCGGAAGTTGGGAGCTTGGGGAAACAATGCCAGCAAAGGCGAGACGGTGGCCAAGCAATCCATGTCGATGCTATCGATGGTAGTCCGGCCGCACATGCCCATCGTTGCGTCCAGTTCTGACTTGAGCATTTCCAGCATTGACACAACCCCGGCCTCGCCATTTACCGCCAAACCCCAGAACAGCGGGCGCCCTATGAGCACCGACCTTGCGCCAAGGGCTAGAGCCTTGAAAATGTCCGTTCCACGGCGAATGCCTCCGTCCATGTACACCTCGGCATTTCCGTCCACTGCTTTAACCACCTCGGGCAGCACCTCAATCGTCGCCAGGGTGGTGTCCAGGTAACGGCCACCGTGATTGGAAACAATTATGCCCTTGGCCCCATGGTCGGCGCTGTGCTTACCGTCCTCGCCGGTCATTATCCCTTTCACGACGACAGGCAAGCGGATATTAGCAGCCAGCCAGTCCAAGTCCGGCCAAGTCGAAGCCGGATCGCGAATGTCGTTGGGACCAGCGGGCATGTCGGGGGCGAACTTCCACGTGTGGGTGCCCAAGTCCAGTTGGGCGTAGTTGGGCGAGACCGGGCCGACATAGTTATTCCGAATGTTACGCTCTCTTTTCGGCGAAACCTTGGCGTCCAGGGTCAGGCACAAGGCGGTATAGCCAGCTTCCTCGGCACGGGCCGCCATTTCCAAGGTCAGGCCCCGGTCCCTGAACAAGTACTGCTGGAACCAGAGAAGACCGGTGGCTACACTCGCGACGTCTTCCATAGTCCGAGCGGCGTGGGAACTGACCACCATTACTGTGCCGGCAGCCCCGGCGGCCCTGGCCGTAGCCAACTCCGCTTCCTCATGGGCTGCGCCGTGGTTGCCTGCCGGGTCCATCATCACCGGTATGTCGATCTTTTGCCCCAGCACCGTTGTGCTCAGGTCTCGTTGGCTTATGTCCACCATCATGCGGGGCCGCATCATGATGGAGTCGAAAACGGCCCTGGTGCGCCGGATCGTTATTTCGTCGGTGGCGCCTCCAGCTATAAAGTCATAGTCGCCTTGGTCCAGTCGAGACTTGGCAATTTCCTCGTACTCAAACAAATTTATCGGGTCTTGAGACATCTTGGTCACCTCGGGATTGGATTGTTAGTGTTCGGGAGTGGGTCGATTCGGGCGTATGACCAGCCAAATTGGCGCAATGGTCACTCGTAAGGCGTCCTTAAGGAACGTTTATTGTAGCACCAGCGGACAGAATCGGTCCTTTTGTTTAGCAAAAAGCATTAACCTAGAGTACGAATGTATCGGAAGGCATTCGCAATGATTATGTTAAAATTGTGCCCTTCCGATATATACAATCCGGTATCGCGACTCCGGTCGCCACTCGGTCACCCAATGGACACCAGAATGAACACAAGGCTAACCCAGATTTACAGTGTGTACGAAGACCTGCTCATCGACGTGGAGAATGAATTCGACCGTGTGCGGAACATGTTTCTGGATCGGATGCAGTGCCGAAAGGGCTGCAGCAGTTGTTGCCATCAACTTTTCGCCATTTCCACCGTTGAAGCAGCTTACATTTCCAAGGCGGTCAATGAGCTTGCGCCCGAGGAACGGGACCGGATGCGGCAGAGGGCGCGGCAGTACCTGAAAGAGTTGCTAGGCTCCGATTTTCTGGATGACCAGAACCCAGAAGACTCAAACTTGGAAGCCCCAGATTTAGAAGACCATAGCCGGGCCGTGCGAGAAGCGCTTCGTAAACAGGCTGGCCTTAACCACATCCCTTGCCCGGCGCTGGTAGACGACGCCTGTGCTATTTACGACCACCGCCCCGTCATGGCCCGCAAGTTCGGCATTCCGTTGTGGAACCCCAACAAACCCAATGAACTGCAGGCCTGCGAACTCAATTTTAAACCCGGCGAAGTAATTGAAGGCGAGAACCTGGTGGAGCCACAGATTGTCCTGGAATACCGGTGGCTGGAGTTTAAGCAAGGCCTTCAAGACGAGTTGTCGTTGCCCGAGTTGGTGGCTACCGTCGCTTCCGCCGTGGTGTTTAACTACCAGGCCTTGCTGGAAGAGAGGATCGCCGGGAACGGGCCGGGTTACTGGGAACCGGTTTGATTGTGTCCACACGAACCCAGTTAGCCAGGGCCCCAATACGGGGGTGTCTAAAATTCTTCACCCCCTGTAGATTAATCCAACTCAGGATCAAATATACCAGCGGGAAACCAACTGGCGCTTGGGCACACCACCCTGGGCGCCAGATTTACATTAGCGTGACCGGCTGCATTGTTCAAAGGGCTACGGCCATTCACCGATGGTCATGCCTAGACATATAATATACATTTGACAAGCACTGATTTTATGTATATATCAACACACAGCCGTGGAAGTGTACTAAAAATGGCTCGCTTAACAGTCCAATTCCCGGATCGAACTAGTGAAATGTTGTCTGATCTTGCGGTAAAGGACCAAAAGACCAAGACTGAGATAATCGACAGAGCTTTGGCACTGTACAACTACCTCCGACGGGAGACCCAAGACGGCAAACACAGGATCGCAGTGGTAGATGAGGACGGCAAAATATTGAAAGAGATCGTCATGACCTAAAGGCGAGGAGGGCGCAAGGCGATGGTCACTCAGAACACGGAAGGTAATAGCGGGATAGAACGCGTCACTATGGAGGACCTGGAACGGTACGCGTCTCCATCACCGACTAAAGAACTCCCGCCGCTTACGAAGGTTGGATACAACCTGGCGAGATTTCTGCTGGTGTACCTTGGGGTGGTGACAGTCATTCTTCTCGTTGAGTACTTCGTCAACGCCCCATCTTTGCCCAGCGAAAGCACCCTTAACGAAACCTCCCTCACGATTTATACGCAGCTTTCCCAGATATCACTGGACCGCACCGTGAAGCTGTTCCAAATTCTAGTGCTGACGGGGTTTCTTCCCGTATTAACCGCAGTCTTGGAGTACATCTTCGGAACGCGCGGTGAGAGGAGCGACTCATGACCCAGACCGCACAAGCCGTCAAGCCGTTGCGAGTTCTTCTGGCCTGCGCCAGGCCCTTGGCTTCGAAAACGTTGAAGTTACAGATTCAGTTCGAGCCGGGTCAGGACGGTTCGGCCTTTGAGACTGTCGACTCTCTGCTCAGAAACGACTTGAAGCTCACAATCTTAGGCTCTGGGCCAAACGGTAATGAGGCAGCGTTCCGGATCTCGGCGCCTTTTCCGACTTTGGACTACCTGCGCTCAAAAATTGGAACCGTTGACGGTGTGCTGCAAATAACCCCGACAACGGACAGCAACAACGTGGATGTTATCCGCTCGGAGGACGAATTTGGCGCTGTCCTGAACGCTTTCAAAGGCATGGGTAAATCCGTTCAGGTTTCCGAGTTGGACCATGTGCAGCCCCAGCAACTTCGTGACCAACTCGATTCCATGCCCGGATACGACATTCTCTACCTGGTGTGCCACGGAACGGGAAAAGGGTTGTTGCTGCTGGAGGAAGGCCAAGGGTGGACGCGGTACATGGGGAGCCGGGAACTCGCGGAGTTGGTTGGCGGAAAGGTGAAGGTCTTGGTTCTAGGCGCATGCCACGGGGAGCTAAGCCTAGAAGGCCTGCTGGCAGCCGAGGAAGGAGACAAGCCCAAGCACATAATATTCACCCAAGGCGAGCACCCGATTCCGGTTAGGGCTGTCCAACTCTTCAACGAGGGCTTTTTCCCCAGTTTGGCCAACGGCGTCGACGGGAAGACCGCTTTCAACCGTGGGGTGGACCGGGTGCGCCTGGATGACCGAGTTGGTGAAATAGCCTCGCCCGACGGTATGGAGGATTTTGCCCCGTCACCCTACAAACGCCTTCAATCATTCGCCTCTGAGACGGTAGTCTTTGACGCAATCCAACAGGGCGAACTCGATGTGAAAGCACTGTCCGCTCCACCTGTGTCACACCGAAAAATTATCAGGAGCGACGAGCTAATGCTGGGCCGGGAAGCTGAAATCGTGATTGTAGGGGAGCAACTCCTCCCCCCGAAAGCGGCCTCCGACAGTCAAAGAACCGGGTACTCAACCTACACGGCGAGGGCGGCATCGGCAAAACCCGGTTGGCCCAGTCCGTCTGCGACCTGCTGGAGGACTTCCGTCAATTCCAGGCGGCATCTACGAAATTGATTGCGAACCGGTCCCCGATGCAGGCCAACTGGCCGTCTCCATGCTAAAGGCCATTGGGGTCGCCGCAGCAGAACAGATTCCTGAGTCGGCAAAAACCCTTGCTATCGAGTTGCAGAATATTTCCAACTCCAAGGGTAACCCGCTTCTGATGCTGGACAACTTAGACCAATTATTCGACGATGGTAAAGGGGTGGAAACGTCCCAGTTGCTCAAGCAACTGCTCTCCGATTGTCCCGGCCTCCGGATACTATCCACCTGCAGGCGTCAGCTTCAATTGGGAGGCTATGAGTCCGACTTCCTCGTGGATCCCTTGACGCCCGAGGTTGCGGAAAGCCTGGCCATCCAGTCCATACCGGACCAAGACGTCCAGAGGAATGTACAGTCGCTACCTGAGGGGTCGACTAAACGCCTGGTCGCAGCCCTGGAAGGCCACCCGCTGAGTATCTTCCTGGCCGCCCACAGGATCGTCGCCGGACACGACCCAGTAGCGCAACAGTTGGAGCAGGCAACGACAGGCCTACTCGAGCTCTTAAACGCGCCCGATCTCGTGGCCGTGCCAGACAGGCAAAAATCGCTCCGTGCCTCGCTCAACCTGTCCTACAACCTGTTGTCGGAGCGGGCGCAAGAAGTTTTTCGCAGCGTTCTGCCAGCAGGGCTTTACCGCCACGTCTCTACCCTTGACCCGATGTTAGGAGATGGCTGGCGAGAAGCCATGGAAGAAGCAGAGAAAATTGGGCTGGTCCGATTCAACCAAGAAGAACAACGGTTTTGGTTGTTGAATCCAATCCGTGAATACGCTGAGCAACTACTGGACGACGGAGAGGGCGTTGAGTTCAAAGTGTCTGTGGCCAAGCATTGGGCCGGCTTCGCCGCTACTTTTGATTTCCTGCTGAATCCGGCGCAGAATTTGCAAGCGATGAAGAAGCTGGACCTGCCCACCGATGGCGTACAGAAGCGAGAGCGTCTTGCCCAACTACATTCGCAAGCCTGTGCCGCTTTGATTTCAGAAGAAGACAACATCTTGTCTGGCTTCCGCATTGGATTGGAGCATGATGTGGATGCCGCGAGGCAGATCGCATTGGCTCTTACGGACTATATGATGATATATGACAAGCGCAATCAAGGTGTTTGGATTGCCAGGTCGATATTAGACGTGTCCGATAGCCCGCACACACGGGCATCGTCTCTGAACACCCTGGGCAACATGCTGTCTGATTTGGGCGACCGGCAGGGTGCCCTCCTGGCGGCTAGGGACTCCGTTGAAATCCGACGGAAGATGTCCGAGGAGAACCCGGAGGCCTTTTTGCCGGACCTAAGCTATGTCCCTGAACAACCTGGGTGCCATGCTGTCTGAGTTGGGCGACCGGCAGGGTGCCCTCGTGGCGGCCAGAGAGTCCGCTGCAATGAGACGAAACCTGGCTGAGAAGCACCCGGAGGCCTTTTTGCCGAACCTGGCTGTGTCCCTGAACAACCTGGGTGCCATGCTGGCGGAGTTGGGCGACCGGGAAGGGGCGCTCGAGGCGGCCAGGGAGTCCGTTGAAATCAGGCGGAAACTGGCGGAGGAGCACCCGGAGGCCTTTTTGCCGGACCTAGCTAAGTCCCTGAACAACCTGGGTGCCATGCTGTCTGAGTTGGGCGACCGGCAGGGTGCCCTCGTGGCGGCCAGAGAGTCCATTGAAATTAGACGGAAGTTGGTAGAGGAGCACCCGGAGGCCTTTCTGCCGGACCTGGCTATGTCTCAACTTCGCCTTTGCTTCAATGAGCAAGTGCCCACCGTCTATCCTCGCTTGCGCTGCTGATACGTTCCCGTAGTGCTCGCGGCTCTGACAATCCAGCAAGGTTAACAACGCTTCTTCCTGGCTGAAATGCGCTACGGTAGCTGAACAACCTGGGCAACCGACTGTCGGAGTTGGGCGACCGTCAGGGTGCCCTCGTGGCGGCCAGGGAGTCTCTCGGGATCAGACGGAAGCTGGCCGAGGAGCACCCAAAGGCTTTTTTGCCGGACCTGGCCACGTCCTTGAACAACATGGGCAACAGATTGTCGGACTTGGGCGACCGGCAGGGAGCCCTCGTGGCGACCAGGGAGGCCTCAAACATCTACAGGAAACTGGCCGAGGAGCACCTTGAGGCCTTTTTGCCGAACTTGTCCGCGTCCCTGAACAACCTGGGTGCCATGCTGGCGGAGTTGGGCGACCGGCATGGTGCCCTTGAGGCGGCCAGAGAGTCCGTTGAAATCAGGCGGAAACTGGCGGAGGACCACCCGGAGGCCTTTTTGCCAGACCTAGCCTCGTCCCTGAACAACCTGGGTGCCAGGCTGTCGGAGTTGGGCGACCGTCAGGGTGCCCTCAAGGCGACCAGGGAGTCCGTTGCAATCAGACGGAAACTGGCCGAGGAGCACCCGGAGGCCTTTTTGCCGGACCTAGCCTCGTCTCTGAACAATCTGGGCAACCGGCTGTCGGAGTTGGGTGACCGGCAGGGTGCGCTGGATTGCTTGAAGGAAAGCTTGGAAATAAGCGAGCAGTTACACGTTCTTACGGGTAGTCCTGCGCTTGCCGTAGGAAGCCTGATTCGCCTGGCTGACTTCATCGCGGGGGAGAATGCCCCTGAAGCGATCGCTGCGCTAGACCGGGCTGCCGCGCTCCTAGAACCGCTTTAGCGCAAGAATCGCGATGCCCTTGGGGACATGATTGAGGTCAACCAGCGGCGGGTGGACTTGCTGAAAGGGATGGTCTCAGACAAAGCTAGGGATGTCGAATCTCAGCTTGAAGAGCAGCGGGGTCTTCTCAATGTGGACGGCGAGGCGACCTAGACAGGCTCAATTGGCCGGGGACCTGGTGCGACTAATAAGTCCCAGTCGCGATCCGGCGGGTTAAATCATTTCTGTGTTGGTGCTAACTTAATGCCCGACTTCCTTTTGGGCTTCGGCATCGTAGCGATTGTTCTTTGCGTAACTCCACTGGCCTCCGGGTTCGTGGAGCGATCGCCGTTGTCCTTCCCTTTAATCTTCCTGGGCCTTGGCTTTTTATTGGGTGAGCGAGGATTTGACCTGCTCCAGATGGGCCCCCACGACCAGCTTTTGGAGATAGTAGCAACCCTCACCCTGGCCTTGGTGCTCTTCCTGGACGCCGTGAAGCTGCAGATTGACGAGTTGGGGAAACGCTGGCTGGTGCCCGTCCTGATACTGGGGCCTGGCACCGGAATTATCATCGCCCTGGGCGCGACCACCCTGGCATTGATCGTCGGGTTGTCCTGGATTATGGCGTTTATAGGCGGTGCTATCCTGGCATCCACCGACCCGGTGGTGCTGCGAGACATTGTCCGCGATCAGCGAATCCCCAGGTCCGTAAGGCAAGTCCTGAAAATCGAAGCCGGGACCAACGATATTGTGGTCTTGCCGGTAATCTTGATTTTAATCGCCGTTGCTGGCGATCAGGGAGGAGACGCTACCGGATGGGTGGTTTTTGCAGCCAAACTGCTCTTGCTTGGCCCAGGCATCGGCTTCGCCTTGGGAGCATCGGGTTCGTGGCTGATGACCAAAATCGACGCCAAGCTGGGGATACGGCAAGAACATCAAGCCCTGTATGGCGTTGGCCTGGTGTTGGCGTCATACGCCGCTGCCACCGCCGCCGGTGGGGACGGCTTCCTTGGAGCATTCTTTGCTGGCTTGGCAGTTGTGTTGCTTAACCAGTCGTTGTGCGATTGCTTCATGGACTACGGCGAAACCACCTCAGAGATGGCCATGCTACTGGCATTTGTGCTTTTCGGGGTTGTGCTCTCCGGCGTCCTAAGCACTGTGGATGTGGTACCTGCCATCATTTTGGCCGCACTGGTCATCTTCGTGATCCGGCCCGGCGTGCTGGGCGTGGTGCTCTCCCGTGCGAACATGAGCTGGCCAGCCCATGGATTCGTCTCTTGGTTCGGCCCCCGAGGCCTGAATTCCCTGCTTGTGGCCCTGTTGGTGGTGCAAGCCGAACTGCCCGGAGGGGAGATCCTTTTAGCTACTGTTGGAGTGGTAGTGGCGGACTAATGCGCATGATCGACAGCGTTAGCGACGTTGTTGGTGGCAGCACCGATAACGCACGAGACTTTACGGAGATGTCTTCCCGGTTGCATATCACCGGTGAAGGCAACGTACTGACCCTTTTCCGCCTGGGCGAGTTGATGGCCTACAACGAAGCGGAGAAGGCGATTTATCGCCGCTGTGCTCAGGACGAAGCCAGGCACGTGGCAATCGGAGTGCTTCACCTTCGCTACATGAACGAGACTACTCCCGAACGGAGAGAAGAGATTCATTGCTACCTTGACGAAGGGGAGAGCCGCCAGGCCACAGGAGCCGGAGGCGAGAACCCGGCAGCCACCAACATGCTGACCAGCGAGGCTCTGGCGGTATTGCTCGGCGGTGGCAAGGACAAGGTCGACGAGGGCCAGAAGATTCTCATGGCCCTTCGGCAACGACAGACCAAGGAGTATTTCCAACGTCTGAAGTCGGCCGGGTTCGACGACCGCATTTCCAGCGGCAGGGTAAATCCCGCTCTCCTGGAGACTTACAACGCCGCCTAGGCCAGCCAATTAGGTTGAAAAAGTAACACAAAGACCTCCTTTGCTTCGGTGGAGGAGGTCTTAACTTATTAAGCCCGGATCCGTACTAAGCCCCAACAAGTGACCGCAACGAGGAACACATGGCCGTACCCGAAGAAACCGAAGAAGAAAAGGCTCCGCCTGCCCTTCCCGACAAAGACGCCGAGCAGCCGAATCCCGCTGTCCAAGTAGAACCCCTCTCTTGGATGAAAGACACCCTGGAATGGGGCGCTAGGGCCCTGCCTGGAGAAAACGGGATGACCATGCGGAGGATAAACGTCGGCTTTTATGGGGAGGTGCCCGAAGAGAGCCGCGACATGAGCCGTCGGCCGCGGGGTGCCTTCTCAATCCCTGGGGTGCCCGCCACCGACCTGTACGTCATCAACCGAAAGGAAGAGTTGTGGGCCGACAATGCGGTGGACCTGTATGAAGAAGCCATTCAACGCCGCTGGGCCGCTCATATAGATATTCCATGGGACGAACTGGGGGACGCTCTGGGGGGCGACCTGGAACCGAATCCCGATGCAGTAAGAAGAGAAGCAGGGGAAGAAACACAATTAGCCATGAGGCAATTCTGCACCGAGTTAGCCCAGCAGGCTTCGACGGAAACCGACGTGATAGGCCAGTGGCTTCACCGAATGAACTATGCCTATCATGAAGTAAAGACCTATCTGGCCACCCAGTTGTTCGACTCCGGCAGCCATTACGAGGCTTTCCGGAGACGGGCTTTGGCTAACGGTGGGGCCTTGGGCTTGGAGAGCCCCGGACACATCAACCGGCGCCTGCTGGAGAGCAGGGCGGGTTGGACCGAGACAGCCCTGTATCTGTACATCATCCGAGGAACCTTAACACTACTCCTCTACCGGTACGGCGAGGCATATGCCAGGAATTGGGCCGACAAAGCAATCTTTAGGTTCTGTATGCAGGACAAGGCCCGGCACATGGCCTACGGCATGGCCCACTTAAAATACGCCATCGAGCATCGAGGCCCCGATTATGCCTTGGGTCTGCGGCGGCTATTGGGAGGGGTGGAGCGAGACCTTGCATTTGAAATGGAGGACCCTGTGCTCTGGGAGGCCTTGGCGATTATCATTGGCGACGGTATCGAAAATATAGTTACGGGAATGGACGTTGTAAAAGGTCTCCAACAGAAATACATTGAGCAGTATATGGCCCGGATGCAGTGGATCGGCGTGGAAAAAAATAAGGACAACCTAAACCCCGACTTGGCTGCGTATCTACGCCTGCCGGAAACCACCCAGGCAGCGACATAAATCATGCCGGTTTACGAATATCGATGCCAAGACTGCGGCAATGCGGACAGCTTTTACCTCAAGAGCTATCAAAGTCCGCAGCCCTCCCAGTGCCAGCACTGCGACGGCGGGAATTTGAAGCGAATTATTTCCGCGTTTGCGTATATAAAGTCTGAGGGCGATAAAATGGCCCAGCTTGACCCTAAATACTACAAGATGGTGGATCAAGCCATGTCCAAAGCCCCAAGGGACACCGACCCGGAGCACCATTTGCGTAACATGGTGCCCTTTAGCCAGGCCAAAGAAACAGGAGAACCTTACTTCAAGGAATAACCAGGCAGCTGTTGCGATAAACCAGTATCGGTCTCTAAATACGCCACGACAAACGCCTAGACCCGTCTATTCCCTTGTGAGGGAGGACCCACCACACGATGATCTTGAACCCTAATGGCACTAAACTCGAGACTCCGTGAAATCTACATGGATTTCTGCGTGCACTCTGCGGGTTTCACCTTGGTATTACTATAGAAACAACGAGCTTTGGACTTGGCAGAACATCCTGCGGAGCTAGAGCCGGGAGACACTAAATGACTACTAACTCTGGCAGCGCACTGGTTTTCCCCACACTGGTTTTTCCTTCTGTGGAGTGGTTTCAAGCACTCCAAGAATTAGTGAATACCGACCCGGACTTCCGGCGGTTGGGCAGCATCGACGCCGCCATGGGCGTCAAGGTGGGACCCAAAATCTTTGTCATTAACTTCGAAGCCTTCGAGTGCTCCGGAGTCCGGGCAGGCACCGAATACGACTTGATCGACTTGGATTTCTTCTTGGAAATGAGCGAAGACAACTGGCAGGACTTGATACTCAACACCAAAGAGAACAGCGGCGCCGACTTGAAGCACACGTTAAACACCCTGGACCTGATGGCTGAAGATGGAATATCCAAGAACGCTACCGGCGACCAACTCCGTGCTGACCTGTTCTTCCGAGTAAATCAGTCGTTGCAGCACTTTTTTGATAGCTCGGCCAAGCTGGAGACCGTATTCGAACCCGTGACTTAGTGGCCCGGAATTTAGCAGTCTAGGTTCAGTCCCGGTCGTAACAGCCAGGAGCCTGCGCTGTTTTTGAGTGAGACGGCGAAACGCATGATTTCACACCCAAAGCAAAGAGAAACCTGGATTACCGGATATGGATCAACCAGAATGAACTCTGTCACCGATTAACTCCAGATTATTGGGGCAGAGACGCTTTTTGGCTGGCCATAATATCCAGGTAACTCTTAGGCAATTCCTTGAAGTCCGTCATCAACGAACCAAACCCGTCTATCACATCCTCCATACCATTGGCCCGCATGGCATACCAATAAGTTGCCGTGTTTATGGCTATCACTGGCTTCTTGAGCCACTTCTCCGCTTCGCCCGCCAGCCGCGCCATGGCCAGATTTGTGCCACACTGAACCAAGGCTTCGACGTTGTGCTCGTTCAACTCTAACAGTGCGTCGAGCATTTGCTTTTCCGTGACTTTAGCGATGGCGGTAGGGCTTTCGCAGCAAAACCCTTTAATGGCCACCACCTCGAACCCGCACTCCTCCAAGAATAGCTTCACGTTTTCGTCGGCAACGGGCCAATAAGGCGTTAGAACGCCAATGCGCTTGATGTCACCGTATCGGACCCCATGGAAACACCCAGACCCGAAAGCTCCTTGACTCGCTCTCGCAGAATGATGCTCTGCTGCAGCCCGCCCCAGAAAGTTTCAGACGACATGCCCATCACAAGGTAATCGGGCTTGCAGGTCACAACCCTAAGTATGGCGTTATCCCACTCCTTCCTTATGTTGTCCATCAGTTTATTGAAGTCGCCATCGCTCCCAACCTGATCGTCTGGAATCCAGATTCGCACCGTGTGGTTGGTCACCCCGCGTGGCCGCATATCATCGAATTCCGGCTGAACCGAAGTATTGGTGGAGGGAACGATAACCCCCCAATTCGCCCGCCAACCCAATGGGTCCGTCATGGCACGCTCCTTTGCCAAATCTAGTCCGATTGACAAGTCCGACCCGGATAAAATGCCTATGGAATTCTACACCCAGTAGGGTTCATTCCGGCACTTTAGGGCGTCAGGTCCCCCGAAAAGGCCTGTTTAACTTCAAGGTTGGACCTAAGCCTGAAGGCTCGCCAGCATGTCCCGGCAAATCCGGCAAATATCACTCCTCGACGAAACACCAGACCACAATGTCAATAAGGGTTGATGTCAATAAAGGCTGACCTCAATCCCTGGGTCGCCGATCATTTTCATCCATTGATTCCAACATTGATTCCAACATTAATTCCAACATTAATTCCAACATTAATTCCAACAAGGATTCCAAACTACACACCTTTGGAATCCCGGTATTAATACCAAATATCACGGCCCCAGACACCGCCGGACTTGCATCCGGTTAAGGGCCTAAAGAATCTAGCAGCCACTTCACCAAGAAAAGGGTATTGATGTTAATGGTAAGAATTCGTAAAATCATCGGAATCCAAACGCCACTGAAGCCTCCTAAGCCTTGCGGCGAATCGTTGGCTGGTGTCTATAATTCATAGATGCTTAGGCATATTCCTGAAGCTTTGCCTACAATGTAACCCAATTAGTGTGCTACCGTAGGGATATTGTCATAACATTGTTATGTTAAACACAATTTATCGGGCTAAAGGTAAATTCCCCTAGTTACATGAGACGCTTGAATGCAAATTCGGCGTTTGTGAGACCTTGTTGTGCTTGACGATTCACGGCGGAAAATCGCCGAACTACTCGAACATCTGAACAACGCCACCCGGTCGAAAAACACCACCCTTAGTATGCCACTCCCTTCTCGGGATGAGTTGGTCTTGGTTGCTTCCGCAGGGTGCTTCGTAACGACGGACTCTTTGTGGCGCACTACGCCGTATGAAACCTCGGTGCGCGCCTTTCAAACCGGCGAACAAGTAGTCATAAGCGACTACGTATCCTACTGTATTTCGGAGTACCTAGATGTCCAGCGATTTCTCTCCCCGTAAAAACCCCAAATGAGACCTTAGCGGTCATCACCCTAAGCTCTGCCGAGAAAGACCATTTCACTCCCCAGTTGGTGTCCTACCTTAACGCTTATTGCCTTGTTCTGGGTGCGCTTCTTGAGCGCGTTGACCCCCCCGATGTTCACAGAAGCATTGAGGCGACGCACCAGGCACGGGAAGAGCGCTACCGTCAACTGGTGGAGCTTTCACCTGATGGAGTTTTGGTGACCACGAATGGAGTCGTGGATTACGCAAATCCTGCGGCGCTGGAAATCTGGGAGGCTTCGGATTCTCAAGAACTGGTCGGAATAAACGCACTAGACCTAGTTCATCCTGATTCTTTAGATCTGTCCACAGTGCGCCAAGCACAGACGCGAGAGGGATTACCGAATCTTCCCGGCGCAGAGATCAAGATTGTTACTCTGAGAGGGAATGAAAAATTCGTGGAATCTGTGGGCGCCGGAATTGAGTTCGAAGACCAACCAGGAGCCGTATTTGTCGTTCGGGACGTAACCGAGCGCAAATTGGCTGAAAATGCCGCTAGGTACAGTGACGCACGCAATCTGACTCTCTTGGAGGGCGCTCCCCAAGGCATCCTCGCGGCCGATGGCGAGGGCAGAATCGTATTCGGGAATGCCCAATTGGAATCTCTTTTCGGATATAGCCGAGACGAGCTCGTGGGCCAAAAGGTAGAGGTCCTGATATCCGAAGGTCTCCGAAATCAACATACCTCCCACAGACGAGAGTACTCATTAAATCCGCGGACCCGGCCTATGGGCGTTAGCCTGCAGATTGCAGGATTGCGCAAGGATGGCTCCTCGTTTCCGGTAGAAATCAGCTTGAGTAGCGTCGATAGCGAGGCCGGGACCCTCATCATTGCCCATATAAACGACGTACTCAGCGTAGATCAGCGGGGGAAGCGTTGAGGGTGAGCGAGGAACGCTTCAGGGTGCTCTGTGAGGGCGCGCCCATTGGTATCTTTCTGTCGGACGCAGAAGGTTTCTGCACGTACACCAACGGAAGCTGGCAGGAAGCTTCCCGCATGACCGCCACGGACGCGGCGGGTTTCGGGTGGTGTGCTCATATGTCTCCCGAGGAAAGATCGGAGTTGGTCGAGGAATGGGCTCACGCCGCCAATGATTCAAGGATTTACCAACGAGAGCACATGATTTCGCTCGCCGATGGTACGGAGCGTTGGATATCCGGCCACTCCGCAGGTATTTTCTCCCCGTCCGGAGAGTTAACCGGGTACGTGGGTACCCGGGTCGACATTACGGAACGCAAGCTGATGGAGGAAGCCCTTCGCCAAAGCGAGAGGACAAACGAGGCTTGGATGAGGGCCCAACCGGACATTATGCTCCGAATGGATAGGACCGGAATATTGGTGAGTGGAAATCCAAGGTGAACGTACTGGCAGAAACTTGAGTGAACTGATGCCCAAGCCCGAAGCCGATGGGTTCGTTGCTCGTTCGAGGCTTGCGCTAGAAAAAGGCGAAATGCAATTTCTAGACTACGGCATCCTGGTGAGGGGAAGTCTGCGGCGCCGGGAAGCTCGTTTCGTGGCAAACGGCGAAGATGAAGTCTTAATTTTGGTTAGGGACGTAACGGAACGAAATCGCACGCAAGAGGCGTTGCTGGAGAGCGAGCGGAAATACCGGGCACTCTTCGACCAGTCGGCGGACGCGATTTTCCTCGTGGGGCGGGACGGCGCCGTCCTAGAGTTGAATCAATCCGGTCGCGACCTCCTGGGATATGGCCCGGAAGATCTCCGGACTCTGTTTGCAAAAGACGCGCTGGCAACCAGAGAAGAACACGACGAACTAATGAAGAAACTCATGGAAGAAGGATCGGTCAAGGACTTTGAAGTCCGCTTGGTCACTAAACAGGGGCGATTCCTTGACGGAATGATCACCGCATCAACATTGCGGGATGAAAATGGCACGGTTATAGCCAATCATGGCATAATGAGGGACATAACGGCCCAAAAGCGGTACGAGGCCCGCTTGAGAGCCTCCTTGGATGAGAAAGAGATTCTACTCAAAGAGATAAACCACCGGGTCAAAAACAACTTGCAGATCATATCCAGCCTACTTAGCCTTCAAAGCAGCAATATTACTGACCCCCTGGCCCAGAATTATTTCAGGATTAGCCAGGACCGCATCAAGGCAATGGCTCTGATTCATGAAAAACTCTATCAGTCGGAAGATTTAGCTAGAATAGATTTCGGCGACTACCTGAGGTCTTTGGCTTCCGATTTGCACCGGTCATACGGCAATGAAGCCCAGACCGTCGAGCTGAATATAGATGCGGAGTTTATGCTCTTAGGCGTCGACGTCGCAATTCCTTGTGGCCTTATCGTCAACGAGTTGCTATCTAACTCGTTAAAGCATGCCTTCCCAGACAACCGGTCCGGTGCGATTACCGTTGAAGCACACACGTCTGGTGGGGTCCACACATTGGTGGTAAGAGACAATGGTATCGGGCTACCCGAGAGCCTGGACATCGGCTCCTCCGATTCTCTGGGATTTACCATAGTAAATGCGCTCGCGGGACAATTGGGAGGCACCGTCGAGATCGAAAATAACGATGGCGCTCTATTTCGAATCATCCAGCAGAGCCCGTCGATTAACTGACGATGAGGCGCTACCGTCCCAATCCGGCCAAATTACCGGCTAAAGTAGCACAAGCCCCAAGCACGACACCGTAGTAATCAAGCGTATAATTCCCCTGTGACCACTCTTCTGCGGGCCAACAGCTTAACCAAACGCTACGGGACAACGGTTGCCCTCGATTCTGTCGACTTTGAAATTCAAGAAGGCATCACCGGCCTTCTTGGGCCCAATGGAGCCGGCAAGAGCACCGCAATCAAACTCTTCTTGGGCCTACTAAAACCCACCGCCGGTTCCGCCGAGGTAATGGGTGAAAAACCTTATGAATCGGTGGAAGCCAGGGCGAGGCTGGGATACATGCCCGAGCACGATTGCTTGCCCACGGCAATTACCGCATCCGAGTTCTTGACCCACATGGCCCAAGTCAGCGGAATCCCCCCGGCTTACGCCAGAATCCGGGCGGCGGACATTCTGCGTCACGTGGGCTTGGAAGACGAACGCTACCGCCCCATAGGCCAATGCTCCACGGGTATGAAGCAACGGGTGAAGCTGGCTCAATCTTTGGCCCATGACCCGTTGGTGGTGCTCCTCGATGAGCCCACAGCCGGCCTCGACCCCGGAGGCCGGGAAGACATGTTGCGATTGATCCGCCGTACCGGGCGGGAATTCGGCATCAGCATTGTTCTTTCTTCCCACCTGATGGGCGACGTGGAGACTACCTGCGATCGCATCGTCGTGCTGGATGGGGGACGGGTCACCGAAGAAGGGGCAGTGTCCCGCTATACACAAGAGACCGAGACCATCTTGATTGATGTGGATAGCAACCGGGAAGACCTGGTAACGGCGCTGGCCAACCGAGGGGTTAAAACCACGTTGGACGGGGCATCTATAGCCGTGGAACTGGAAAATCAAAGCGACTATGACGCCATTCGGGACGCATTGGTTGAAACCAACACAAGGCTCCGCCGCATGGCTCCCCGCCGTCAACAGTTGACCGACATTTTCCGGAGCGACCCCAAATGACCCAGGGCACCGGTGAGCTATTCGACCTTGGCTACCAGCACTACGACGGTCCTCGTGAGGGCCGGATGCGGGCCCGCAAATCGGTGTTCGTAGATGGCATCAAAACCACCTTCGGTGTGGGTCACGGATCCCTTGCCAAGGTGCTGCCCGTTATGCTATTCGCTGCGGCGATGGCGCCTGCGGTGATCCTGGCGTTAGTTGCCTCGTTAGCCAACCCTCTGAGCGACGTACTCCCCGACCACTCTGACTATTATCAGGTCGTTTCGATCATCCTGATTATTTTCGCCGCCCTGGTCGCCCCCGAGTTGCTCTGCCCGGACCGCAGAAACGGCGTAATCAGCTTGTACTTGGTGCGCCCACTGACCACGACGGACTACGTGGCAGCCCGATGGCTGGCCTTTTTCTCCATCACGCTCCTGTTAGTTTACTCCGGTCAAGCCGTACTGCTGGCCGGTCTGATCCTTTCCGCTTCAGAACCTCTGGATTACATCAAAGACAATTGGCTGGACATTCCTCGGATTTTGGGCGCAGGTCTCTTGGTGGCCGTGTTTATTACCACACTGCCCCTGGCCATATCGGCCTTCACCGACCGGAGGGCTATCGCTGCGGCAGTGGTCATAGGACTATTCGTAATTTCGTCGGCAGCGGCAGGCATCTTGACCGGATGCGACGAATCCCAAGACAGGGACTTCTCGGAGCAATGTGAACCGCTAACCGGAGACTCGGCAAAATGGTACGGATTGGTGGACATTGGGCGGGTATCAACCAACGTCAACGACATGATATTTGGGGTCGAAGAAGAAGGACAGCGCTCCCAAATCATGGCCGAGTTGCCCCGCATTGTGCCCATCGGATGGTATGTGCTGCTCACCGGTGGGCTAGCCACGGTGCTGTGGTGGCGCTACCGGAAATTGTCGGCATGACGGAGCTATCGGCATGACCACAAACCAATCTCACATCAACTCGGAGCAAGCTGGAGCCCAGCCGGTGATCGACGTTCTCAGCGTCTCCAAATGGTTCGGCAACGTGGTGGCCGTAAATGACGTCACCTTGCAGGTCTACCCCGGCATAACCGGCTTGTTGGGGCCAAACGGGGCAGGCAAAACTACCATCCTTCACCTTATTGCCGGTCTTGCCCGTTGCTCCGACGGCTCCGTGACTGTCTTGGGAGAACCGGTACGGGACAACCCCGACTTGTACAAAAGAGTCGGCGTGATGTCGGAGCATGAGGCGGTTTACGGGTTCTACACCGGTCGCCAGTTTGTGGAATTCGCAGCCCGAATGCACGGCCTCAAGCCGTTAAAAGGCCCTGTGGACCGAGCCATCGAAATGGTCGCTCTGGGAGACGCCCAAGGCCGATCCGTCGGCACCTATTCCAGGGGCATGCGACAACGCATCAGGCTGGCGGCCTCCCTTGTTCACAACCCTGAAGTGTTGATCCTGGACGAGCCTCTAAACGGCACCGACCCACGTCAGCGCATCGAGTTCCACGAGACTATGATCCGCATTGCCAGCGAGGGCCGGACCATCCTGATCTCCTCTCATATCCTGGAGGAGGTGGAGACGCTGGCCGACCGCATACTGTTGATGGTCAGCGGGAAGTTGGCTGCGGCAGGCGATTTCCGGGCTATCCGCGCCAAGCTGGACGAACAAGCCTACAAGGTCAGGGTTGTGACCACCTCGCCCAGAGCGATGGCCTCGGCTCTGATGGCCATGGAAGAAGTGGATTCGGTCAGCGTGGGCCCGGAGGAAGGCGAACTGATCGCCCTGAGCCGAAACGTGAATACCCTGCAACTATCCATACCACGATTGGCCCAAGAGCACGGCATAAGGTTGTTGCGGGTTGAGCCTTTGGACGATTCACTCGAAAGCATCTTCAGCTATGTGGTGGAGCGATGATGGTTCCCGTGTTTTGGCTGTCCATAAGCCAGTTGACCGGGCGGTGGCGGGTCATTCTCATCACCTTGCTGGCCGCTCTGCCGGTGGGCCTGGCGGTAATAGTCCACTTTGCAGCTACCGAAGACGATTCATTTGACGAGAACTTCATGGACATCCTCTTGGACGGCATGCTGGTGGCTGGCATTGTACCCCTAGTTACCATGGCGCTGTCGACGGCGTCCTTCGGTAACGAGCTGGAAGACCGCACCCTTAGCTTTTTGACGCTGAAGCCCATCGCCCGCTGGCAGATCGCCTTGCCCAAATTTCTGGCATCCATTGCAATCAGCGGTCCATTGCTAATCGTAAGCGGCGTTGTGGCGGCACTTTTGGGTTTCGACGGCAGCATCAAGGCCGCGGCCGCCGTGGGTGTAGCGGTTTTGGTGGGGGTTACGGCCTACGCGGCCATTTTCACGTGGGCCGGGTTGGTTACCAGTCGTCCTCTTGCCTTCGCTCTCATTTACGTGTTGCTCTGGGAAGGAGTAATTAGCACATACATTGATGGGGTCAATTATCTGAGCGTCCGTGGCTATACCCTGGGCATTATGTACGGGATTAACGAAAACGGATTCGGCTCATTGAGCGAACGGGTAATCGAGTTCCCAGCCGCCATCGTGGGCGCTATTGTGGTAACGATGGTCTTTTCCTTGCTGGGCGTCCGTCGCTTGCGCCGTATGGACGTGCCGTAAGCCCCCCCATTAGTCACGGCCGCGAATTTCGCTGGTGCCCCTTCTAAAATCAGTTCATCCACTTTCTTAAATCCGTTCGTGGTGAACTTGTCGAAGCACCCACCAACCGCTCTATACGCGGTTAGTCCCAGCATGTAGAATACCCCGCACCAACCGGCTGATTGACAAACCGCTAAGTCGAGTCTTTCCTATGGAGGCCATTAGTCATGGCGATTGCCGCAAGAAAGCAATTCACGGACAACTTGGTGGATTTGAAATCCGGACAGATTAGCCGGGAAATCTTCGTCAGCGAAGAAATCTACCAGATGGAACAGGAGCAAGTCTTCACCCGCTCCTGGCTGTTTATCGGCCATGAGAGCCAGATTGCCAAGCCCGGAGACTACTTTATCTCAAGCATGGGCGAAGAGTCGGTCATTCTGTGCCGAGACCGGGAAAACAAGATTCACGCCTTTCTGAACTCTTGCCGTCACCGTGGCATGAAAGTTTGCCGGTACGATGAGGTAAACACTCCAGTGTTTCCCTGCCCCTATCACGGTTGGAGCTATGCCACAGACGGTCGCCTAGTATTACAACGACGCTTTCTCAAATTGGTCAGTTTTGGGGCAGAAATCGCTTCGCGGAACGCAAGACCACAAAGCTGTCAGCCCACGCGCCTAACAGCCATGAAGAGGTGCTCAAGGCCCCTTTTTGGCAATCCGTCGTATTCGGCCACGAGCGAGAAATCGCGGTAAGCTCATGGCAGTACGGTTCAGGTCCAAATGGGTCGCGAAAATCACCCGGTCAGATTAACCGTCGTTGTAATACTAGTAGGCGTCCCTTTTTTCAAGGACGCTTATCACGAGAAATTGGACAAGTCCCAGCGGGGCTTGGTAGAAGTGGCACAACTCTGCAACTACAAAGGGACAATCTGGGCCACCTGGGACGAAACTGC
The DNA here is from genome assembly GCA_963665155.2 of Dehalococcoidia bacterium. GTDB lineage: Bacteria > Chloroflexota > Dehalococcoidia > Lucifugimonadales > UBA3495 > UBA1141. Next base: position 647,202 of record CAXXFI010000002.1, read on the forward strand.
GCCATCCTTATTGGAGTACCTGGGCGACTTCAAGACGTTTTTGGACCTCAGCCTCGACTCTTGGGACTGCAGGGAAGGCGGCACCGAGATAATTGGCGGAGTCCAAAAGTGGCTAATCCCCTGCAACTGGAAGTTCCCAGCGGAAAATTTCAGCGGGGACAGCTATCACAACATCAGCCATCGGTCGGTGGACATAGTGGGCATCGGACCTAGCGGTTCCGGGCGCCGGGATATGGACGAGCGGACAAAATCGCGGAGGCTTCATATCCTCTTTCCGGAACGGGGTCACCACACCGGCTTATACGTGCTGCCCAAGGATATGGCAGCGCCACCAGCCTACCAACATTCACCAGTTGTTTCCGATTATTTCAGGTATTGTGAGGAGCAGAAGAAACGGCGTAAAGGAGAGTGGAGCCGGGTGATAGGAAGCCCTGGAGTGGTTTTCCCGAATGCTGCCCTGCATCCCAGACAACCACGCACGATAGCTGTATTGCAACCCAGGGGTCCCCACCAGACCGAAATGTGGCGCTGGTACTTTGTTGACCGCGACGCACCAGCCGAAGTGAAGGATTTCCTACGGCAGTACTACATCCGCTACTCTGGGCCTGGTGGGTTAACCGAGCAAGACGATATGGAAAACTGGAACTATGCTCACTCCGCCAGCCACGGGACCATCGCCCGCCGACACCCTTACTCCTACGAGCAGGGCTTGGGCGACGAAACGCCGGACTTCCAAATTGACGGCTTGAAATTTCCGGGCTTGGTCACGGAACTGACCGACGCCAAATCCAGCGAGGACAACCTGCGCAACCTGTATCGGCGCTGGGCCCAGTTCATGGACGCCGATAGCTGGGACGAATTGGCCACCTGGAGGAACGGGGCCAGCCAGTAGTTTAAAAGGAAAGGGCTGGTTCCGCATATTCGCCCAGATTATTGTCCGGTGCCGATTTCCCCACTACCGAGTCCGATTGCTGTGGAAAATCGAAACGTCTTTTTGCGGTAACAGCGTTCAGCAAATTCAGGTGATTGGTCTGCTCAAACAGTGTTTGGGAACCGGATGCTATCCGAGGTCGTAGACTCTGGCAGCATTGCCACCCGCAATTTTTGCTTTTTCCTCTTCGGTGCAATCGGCCAGAATCTCCTCAAGGATTTCCCGGCTTCTGGGGAAGGTTGATTCCTGATGGGGGTAGTCGGAGCCCCACTGGAGGGTGTCAACGCCGATAATCTCTCGCAGGCGAATGCCCAAGGCGTCTTCTTGGAAGCCAAGAAATACGTTTCTGCGGAAAAAGTCGCTGGGTAGCATGTTCTCTTTGAACCGGTAGCCAGTTACACCCCTGGCTCTTTGGCTATAGTTGTAATCTATACGGTCGAGAAAATGGGGAGCCCACGACAACTCGTGCTCCACGGCGCCAATCTGCAGGTTAGGATAGCGCTCAAACACGCCGGTTAGAATGATGTCCGTTAGGGACATCCGCACATAATGGTCGAAATTTATGGTGACGGAGAACCTATTCTTGTTGGTTCTATCGCCCTCCCCGGAGCCAAACCGGTTGGTGGCTGCATGGAGGGCCAGAGGCATAGCCAAGTCTTGTGCCGCCGCCCACAGAGGTTCGTAATCCGGCGAATCGTACCTCATGTCCTCCGGCGGGTAGACAGTAATCATCGCTCCGACAAGCCCCATCTTGCGGCAACGCTCAAGCTCTTTAACGCCCACTTGCACATCGTCCACGTTAATCATGGCAATGCCCGTAAGACGCTTAGGGTCAGCCTGACAGAATTCGGCCAGCCAATCGTTGTACGTCTTAAATACAGCGTTAAGAAGCTCACTATCGGGCACCTTGAAAAGGTTCAGGCCCAACGTGGGGTAGATGATGCTGACGTCTACCCCGTCAATGTCCATATCTTTGATTTGTTCCTCGGGAATGTATCCTCCGGGCCGAACGTTCTCAAACAGATCGGCGGCGGTCAGCGTCTCCGGGGCTTCGAACCTTCTGCCCGTCTGCGACCCACCGAAGCCGAACCCCGTGGTGATCCTAAGGCCGTCGCAATACCACCCGTCGCCATCTTCCTCACGCACCGTGCGTGGCGCCCGGTCCCGGAACTTGGCGTCTATCCTGTCTTGCCACAAGTCAGGCGGCTCCATCACATGGTTATCCGATGAAATTACCCTGTAACCAGCCATTTTAGAGCCTCCTAAATTGACCCGTTCACCCTGCGGTTCCAGGGCTTTTTGAGCTATTGATCAGCCCAGAGATTGCTACCCGAAACCAGAGAAGTACATAGCAATCTCATGCCCAAGATTCGTAAGCGACATGGATTCTCACGGGTCAATATACTTCATTTTCCATCGATATCGGCCACTGAAAAGCCTAAAGTAGTTTCTTAGCCATCTCGTAATCGCTGATGGTGTCGATGTCCTTAAAGGAGCGCAAATCAGGGTCGATATCCAGGAAATCTGCAGCCGACAGCGAGCGCACCTGGCAGACCGAGAGGAGTTTTCTAATCGACGTAATTCCGTGGTCTAGGAGCTTTTCGGCGTGGGGGAGGCAGTTCCGGGAATAATAGGCGTGAAGCGATTGGTGGTGGCCATTCAAGAACGGGACCAGAATGTCTTCCTGACCCAGAGATTCGGCCATACGCTGGATAACCATGGGCTGGATCAGGGGCATATCGCAACCAACGACGAAAGTCCAATGCGTCTGGCTGGCTGCCAGGCCCCGTGCAAGGCCGGTCAATGGTCCTTGAACCGGTAGATCGTCCTCCAGGATTTCGACGCTAAATAAGGCCGGTAGATAGTCAAGACCCGCCCGGTCCTTCGTCACCACCATCACCCGCCGGAACAGGGGGGTTAAAACGGCCAGGGTAGTGCCAATCACCGTGGTGCTGCCCCAGCCAGTTGGGCCTTGGCAGTGCCCATTCGGCGGCTTTCCCCTCCTGCTAGTATTACAACGTCAGTTAATTTGATAGGATGACTGTGTAGCTGGAGAGGGAATAGGCGGGTGAGGTGGGGATGTGGATGCGGCAGCTTTCGAGCAGGTGTACGGGTCATTTCGGGATTTTCACGCTTACTTCGCGCCGCTGTTTGGCCGCCGGGAGACGCGGGAGCACAGCGGTCATTATCTCCAGGCCCTGCTGGTACAGTCTGGGGAGCGGCGCAACGCTGAGAACCTGTCGGAGACGGTTCCGGGGTCAGCCCGAGGGATGCAGCGGTTTCTCACCGATTCTCCCTGGGACGATGAGGTGATTATAGGACGGCTGCAGGAGTACCTGGGAACCCGGCTGGAGCATCCGGAAGGGGTGTGGGTGCTGGACGGCAGCGACTTTCCCAAGCAGGGGAGGAAGTCGGTGGGAGTGGCCCGGCAGTACTGCGGGAGGCTGGGGAAGGTGGCCAACTGCCAGGCGGGGATGTTCCTGGCCTATGTCAGCCCGTTGGGACGGGCATTGGTGGACAAGGGGCTGTATCTGCCCGAGAGTTGGACCTCGGACAAAGACCGGTGTGAGGCGGCGGGTGTGCCGGAGGATAGGCAGGGCTACCGGTCCAAGACGGAGTTGGCCTTGGAGATGGTGGGGCGGGCACAGGAGCGGGGCCACCTGAAGGCTGGATGGGTCGCGGCGGACGACGCCTTCGGGATGTCGCCGTCCTTCCGGGAGGGCCTGGCGGCCTTGGGGATGTGGTACGTGCTGGACGTTCCGTCCGGCTTTACGGTGTGGCCGCCGGAGCCTGCCTGGACCAGTGCGGAGTATCAGGGATTCGGGCGTCCCCGCAAACCCAGGCTGCGAGACGGTCAGCGCCGGACCATGGAGCAGCGCAGCGACGAGTTGCCGGAGGAGGCCTGGCGTGAGATTACGGTGGCCGAGGGAAGCCAGGGGCCACGCAGCTACCTTTTCAGCGCCCAGAGGGTGCGACCGACCAGCAGGCGCAAGCCCGGCGAAATCCACTGGGCCGTCTACCGCCGGAACCGGGACGGCAGCGAACCCCGCTACTACCTGTCCAATGCTCCGGAGGATACCCCGTTGGAGACCCTGGCATACGTGGGAGGCTCCCGTTGGCGTATAGAAACGGAGTTTGAGACGGAGAAAAGCGACGTAGGCCTGGACGAGTACGAGACCCGCACCTGGGCTGGCTGGCATCACCACGTGGCCCTGTGCCTGCTGGGCGGAGCTTTTCTGCTGAGCCTGCAACAGGCTTGGGGGGAAAAAGATGCCCCGGATCACGAGGCCGCAGGTCTACCGGGTGGTGCGGGAAATGCTGCCCCGGGAACGGTTCGGGCCAACCGAGTTGCTGCGGTGGCTTGAGGATACGCAGGACAGTAACGAACGGGCCAAACGCTCCCATGCCAAGCGCCGCGCCGCCATGCGGGCATCACCCCACATCCCTCCCTGAACTGACGTTGTAATACTAGGACGATGGCATCCAATTCATGGGTAGCTGGGGGTTGGTTCATGTGTTGGGCCACAATTTATTCCAATGCTGAGCCACATAACGCTAGAGCTATCAGGCTACCATCAACGTGGTTCATATTAGCATGACCGTTGGCGTTGACAGTCCCGTTCGTGATCACAGGACCGTTCGTGGTGAGCCTGGCGAACCATTCTTCTGGGGCAGAACCCTTCGACAAGCTCAGGGCGGCCTGGCGGTTCGACGAGTAGCTTTGCCTAGTGGATACCCGACATTGAGTGGTGCCAGGCCGGGCCGGATTCAGTCGATCAAGGTATCTTGGGACGATAAATTTTACCGCTAGGCTTGATGGCTCAGGTTGGCCGCACCCTGGTAAAGTTGCGGCTATCCGGTCAGATAATGGTGCGGGATATGAAGGTCATCTGGTCAAAAGAGTCTTTGTAAGGCGACACGCCGATTTTGCTGAGCTTCCCCTTGCCCAGTTTGAACCTGTAACGCAGAGTTATGGGGTCCGGCACACGGTGCACCAGGCTATTACTGGAAGCGCCGGGCCAACGGGGCCAGATGAAGGCGGAGAAAACTACCCCGGCCCGCACCGCATCGGTCACGATGGCGACGGCCGTCATCTCGCCGGTCGTCGTTGCTATCAATCCCTTTTCGTCGAGTTTTGAGAAAAGGAACTCATCTCCTTTTACAATGGTAAACCCACCGGTCTGGACCAAAATGTTGTCGCTTGCCAGCCGCACCTCATCTCCGCTCTCAATGCCCAAGGGTTCGGCGTCTTTGGGATGAATTTCCACAAAGTGGTCCGGCCAGCGTTGGGATATATACGGCTTTCGTACGTCGTCGAAGGCGGACTGCCACACTTCGTTGATCCTACCGTTGGTCACCCACAACTCGCCATCCCGGGGCTTTATTCGCTCGTAGAAATCGCTGAACCACTCCCAGGGGCTTTTTGTTCAGCACCGCTTTGCCGCTGTGGCTCTTGAAATGTGTCAGCCACTTGGGATGCACGTTGGCGCCCTGAGGCTCGCCCAGATCCAGCGTGGGGTCGTGAAGCCGTTTGGTGCCTACTAATTCTCCGTTTACCAAACGGATGGGGGTCTGTATCCCGGTGGTGCCCAACTCACGTAGCAACTCGTGCCCTTTTTTCCCCTGCTGGCGAGCTTTCACCACCAAAGGATGGTAGTTGAGCATGCCGCTACGGCTGGACCTCGCGGCTTCTTCGAAGACATCGTTGGACTCTTTCCACTCGTAACCCTTGAATCCCATTTTCTTGGCGAATTGGGCAATGATCCACCAATCCGGTTTGGCCTCACCCGGCGGGTCGTAAAAACCAGAGTAGAGCCGCAACCGCCGCTCGCCATTGCAACGGGAAAAGTCTTCCTCTCCCCACGTTGCCGCTGGTAGCACCAAGTCCGCCAGTTCGTCGCCTATGGGCGACCGCAAGTATATATCCTGGTCCACCATCACCATCCCACCGCTTTCCGCCCGCCGGATCAATGCCTGGGCTGCTTGCTCCGGGTCAGCGCTGGTCACTTGATTTGGGTTGGACCGGGTCAGGCTCACCATCGTCCGGTAGAGGGCATCGGATGCCGCCATTGCTTGCACCCGAGTGGTGCCGATCACCCAATCAAACCGCAGTTTGCCAGCCTCAAGCCAGCGGTCCAGGTCGATCTCCTGGCGGCGTCGGCCAGGAAGTTTGTTGGGCGACTTCAGTCTGGGGTAAGGTGCGGCGCCCATCCAGCCTCGCTGGTGGCCTCCCAACCGGGAAATCACTTGTCCTAGGATACTTGTTGCTAGGGGGGTGGCTGTGGTTGAGGTAAGTGTAATCTGGTGCTGCGGATTCGTTAAATTCGGTGAAAGACGGTTCCAGAGTGGTTGACATAGTCTTGGCCCGTAGGTCTAGAATAATTTAGACAAAGCAAAGGCCCGACAGAATCTTTCACTCTCTGTCGGACCTTCTAGGAAACACGATGGTTGTGGCATCGGTTCCCGTTAAAGGGAATCATAACAAAAATCTAGTCACGGTGCTACCTCAAAAAGGTGGCTTTAACGATGGGCTTTGGGCGGACGCGGGTGATGCTGCAGCCGCTAAGCGGGTAAACCGAAGGGCCGCAGTCTGGCAATTGCTGGGCTGCGGTAAGCAAGGGCTAGAGTTATTAATACTCTGGCCCTTTTCTTTTGCCTATCGATCACGGTGAGCCAGAATCAAATTTGAGGAATCACTTCGGTGTTCACCAGCAGACCGACCAACGCGAAAGGAAGCCACGTTATCCGGAGAAATAGGTCAAACCTATCGGTGTCCATTTCTACAAGTTGGTCGAACCAACTCGCTATTGCCCAGAGCATATCCCTAAGCCCCAATAAACCTACAGACAAGCACCAAATCACAATGGATGCATTACTGGCCTCTGGAGGCCCAATGCAGCATAGGACGCAGTGTTCAGGTAGTTGTTGCTCCAATAATTGCCCTTTTCGAACCCGAATGACGCCTTGGGCCGTTTGACGTTAACGGGTTTGGCCAGCATCTCCGCTGCCTGAAAAATAGTCTCCGCAGCGACTCCCGTTATCTCGGCGGCTTTATCCAGTTCCGCGTGGGGTTGTTGGAACAACCACTCTTTGTATCCGTCGAAGTCCGTACCCAGCCTGCCACAAGTGGTGCGCCACTGCCAGGGCGTGTTGCGGGTCCCACGTCCCATTCCTGCGTCGATCTCCCAAGACGTAGCAACCCAGTTATCTATGAACTCCCGGTCTTCCCATCCATTTTCCAGAATAATTCGCGAGATGGCCAAGTGCAGTACCGTATCGCTGCCCGGAATAACTTGTAGGAACAGACCGCCGTTCTTCTCCGCCCAAGCTACACCCGTTGTCTTGCGGGGCAGCGTGAAAATCAGCTTTTTCGGGGCTCCCGTCATCATCCATTGGGTAAAGACCACCGTTTTTGTCTCGAAAGGGTCGGTGCCGGAGATGAAAATAACGTCGGCAGTAGACCAGTCCTCGAAAGAACCGCTGAAGGGAATAATGCCGCTGTCATCCAGACCGGCGGTGTCGGCGCCGGGCCCCGGCTTGTCGTGGGGCGAGTAGGCTGGAGTGACTATGGAGCGCAAGGCCAGCTTGGAAATGGCGTAGGTGTTCTCGAAGTACTCGTAGGAATAAGTCTTCATTCCCCAAGACGCTTCACCGTGATTCGCCAGCACGTGCTTCGACACCCGGGCCATTATGTCAAATGCTACGTCCCAGGACACCGGAGTCAACTCCCCGTTCACTCGCAGCAGTGGAGTTTTCAGACGGTCCGCCGTGAGGCCATCGGGATTGTAGGCTTTTAGCGCGAGGGTCCCACCCCTAATGCTGTGGTTGCCTCCCACGTTCACCGCCGTGGCTTCCGGGTCCGGCTGGACTACCAAGTGATGGCGACGGTTGCCAACCAGGACCATGTTGTGCTGGTTGGGGCTAATCCACCCTCCGCCAAGCCCAACCGGTAGGTCTTGGCCCAAGGCGTTCTGGCCAGCCAGGGGGCCGCCTTCCGTTCCCTCCGGCCAGACGAAAACCCGGTAACCGCAACCGACTATGCAATAGTCACAAGCAGTGGTGTAGACTTTGGCGTCTTTGGGCGGCAGAGGCACTCTGGTCTGAGGTATGTACTTATTGCTCATTGCTTTTGACTCATATATATTCGCTCACCGGGATACCCGGAAGTATTTCTTGAATCCGTCTGGTCTAATTAGGAGCAACTTCGTTGTCACTGAATCCAAAGATCAGCGCCATTAGGCCGGTGGCGTAAATGTCCCTTCCCCGGGTTTCCAGCAGAACTTGGGGCAGGCCTTCGGTAGCGTGGCCAGCGACGAGTAAGGTCGTAGGTGCTCAGGTGCCAGGGACAGGGCCCCAAAACCTGGTGTTCGGTTTTGAACTGTCCCGTGAGGGGAAAACCCATGTGCGGGCACAGAGTGTTGAAAGCTACCACGTCATCGTCCGGCCCAACTCCGCCGCCAGCGGGAACGCCCAGCTTTATCAGATAACTCTCGGCGTTGGGATGGTCCCAAGAGAAGCGAAACTGCCTGGGTTCACCCACCCGAAGGTCGTCGAGGTTGCCGATTTTCCTGGCCGCAAAGGTGGTTACCTCCGCGGTGAACAATTGCCCCGGCACCACTGTCGCCAGGGCAATTGTTCCAACCGTCGCGGCTCCAACCATCAAAAACTTGCGCCGAGTAATACGGCTGTCCAGCAGGCCCGGCTCGGCGGCTTCACCGGCAATGGCTTTCCCTTCCTCGTTTGCCTGGTGTATGTGTTCGTTTTCAACCATGGCCTTTTCTACATCCTACGTGGGGCAACCCGAAAGTGACGCATTTTTTGTAGCATGCTATTTAGGAAGGATTTCGTATCGGGGCAAGGCTGGCGGCGATGCCATAATCGTGTCTCCGGTGAGGCTTTCCAGGAAAGCGACCAGATCTGCGACCTCATCGGACGACAAACCCAATGGGGCCACCAACGGGCTCTTATTCAGACCTGTCCCTCCTCCAGCGTTGTAAAAACCTACCACCTCTTCCAGCGTAGCAAACATCCCGTTGCGCATGTAGGGCCCCGTTTGGCCGACTTCCCGCAGGGTGGGCGTCCGGAACTTGCCCTTGTCATCATCCTGCTTGGTCACGTAAAACAGTCCCAGATCGCCATCCGCCGACCGATACGTTGCCTCGGAGACCCCTCTGGACCGGTGCTGGTAACGGAGCATAATCTGGCGTTGCGGGTCGGTTTCAAAACGAGGATTCGGTGGTACTCCCAAATCGTGGAATCTCTGGTCGGTCAGGAGCGGCCGACCGTGACATTGAATGCAGCCGGCCTTGCCTACGAAGAGGTTCAATCCCTCGAGCGCCTGGCTGGACATTGCATCTGAGTCCCCTTCCAAATACCGGTCGAAGGGGACGTTTTGAGAGACGATTGTGGCTTCGAAGGCGGCGACCGCCCTTAAAGCATCGTCGAAACTGGGAGCATCGGCTCCGAACACGTCTTTGAAGCGCCGCACGTATTCCGGCATCTGGCGCAACCGCTCTTCGGCCATGGACGTGTCCAAGTTCTGGGCGGCGGCGCCGGTCCAAGCCGACTTTGCTTGGGCTTCCAAACTCAGGGACTCCCCCGCCCAAAAGAACTTTTGGAGGTAGGCCGAGTTAATAATCGTCTGGGAGTTACGCAAGTGCAGCGTGTTGGTGTAGCCCAGGGACAGATCCCGGCCGTCGCCCCAGCAAAACTGTTGCCCGACATGCGCGGGTCGAAAAACAATAGTTCTCCCAGTTCGGCCTTGGCGTCGGTCAATGGATTGTCCAGCGGCATGGAAACAGGAGGCAGGACGCCCAGACCCAGTTTCCTAATCTCGGCGGGTGAGAGCACCGGCACACTCACGGCCACCGCGGTCGAGGTTGGCCCAACATCAGGCACAGGCAAATCTTCGTCCCGGTAGGCAAGCGTCAAGCCTATGGCCAAGCCTGCGACTACAATCACAGTCAAAGCGCCACCAACTACTAATGTCCAAGTTCCTGGGATCACCGGTTATCTCCCAGCGTCCGGGATTGTTCTTCGGGTAATTGGGGCGTGTCGGGACTGGCCATGCTCTCCAAGAAAGCCACTATTGCTTGTATCTCTTCACTTGTGAGACCCAGCGGTTTGAGAGCATCGTCCTTGGTGGCGACATCACCTCCGCCCTGATCGTAAAACTCGACCACGTCTTCCAGGCTGGTGAAGGTGCCGTTGTGCATGTAGGGAGCGGTGCGAGCCGTTTCCAGCAACGAGGGCGTGCGGAACCGGCCCCGGTCGGCCTCAACCAGGGTCAGCGCAAACAATCCTGGGTCACTTTCCAAGGATGCGTACTCAGAGACGCCAAAGCCCCGGAAAAAACGGCGGAAGGTGGAAATGGCGGCGTTTTCAGGTATCCCCAGGGCATGAAACTCGCCGTAGGTGAGCAACTCGCCGCTGTGGCAGCTCGAGCAGCCGGCTTTTCCCTGGAATAGATCCAACCCCGCTCTGGCTTGGCTTGAGAGTGCCGAGGTTTCCCCGTCCAGAAAGCGCTGGTAGGGATGATTCTCGGAGTTCAGCGTCCCGACGAAGGCTGAAATGGCGGATAGAATCTTGCCCAAGGAGATTTCACTAGCAAATGCGTTTTGAAAACCTTTCCACGTACTCGGGAACCTGCCGTAGGCGTTCCAACGCCAACCGCCCATCCACATGCATGAAATGGGCCTCAGTCAAATGATCGCGAACCAAACTATCCATGTCCCTTTGGGCAAACCGACCGTCCCAATAGAGCAACCGCATTCGGCTGGAGTTCAGTAGCGTGGGAGTGTTACGGAAGTAAAGAGTGCTGGGATATCCGTCCGCAAGGGCAATTCCGTCGGCCCACGCATTCTCCGGAGTGTGGCACGAGCTACAGGAGGTGGTGACGTCGCCGGATAGGCGAGGGTCAAAGAAAAGTAGTCGGCCCAACTCGATGTCATTGGCAGGTGAGGTGATAGCCAGGGGGTTGGGAAAAGCCGAAGGCGGATTCTGGGCTTGTAGGGCCGCCGGTTCGGCAACTTTCCCCCAACCTATAGAGAAAACTACGTAGGCAATGAGCGCAGCCAAAATGAAACCGGCTGCCACGCTTGCGATTCTCACAGAGCGTGCTCGAACTTGAAATCAAAGGAGGGTGTCAGAAAACCACCGCATATAATCAATTTCACCGCCGGGCGATTTGGGAACAAAGTCCACAACACTGAGGCATGTCTCGAACTATAAATCGCGTTCTTTAGTGCGTCAATTGCCGTCCGGCTCTTGACAATCTCCTTTTGTACATCGGGAAGGACAGCGAAAATCGGTTATATTTTTCGGGTTTCTGCATAAAGTCGGCCCCAAATGCGCCGGATAATATCCATCGGACAGGGCCTATTAGAGCGTTTATGCGTGTTAGAGTATTAGAAAATATCATCAGTTCGATCATTCATCAGTTCGATCATTCATCAGTTCGATGTATATGAGGTATCGGATCGCAAAAACGCCAGGAGGCCTGGGCTGGCGGCAATGGCCCTAATATCTCAACTTAAATTTCGGCAATAAAAAAGCCGCCCAACGGGCGGCTTTTTTATTAAGGTTGCTTGTGACTACCGTCTCATTTGACTGAAACAGTCGCTGCAGTAAACTGGCTTGTCACCGGTGGGCCGGAAAGGCACCGTGGTGTCAATACCGCACTGGGCGCAAACCACCGGGTGCATCTCGCGCGGTCCGCCGCCGAAGCCTCCCCGGTCCTGGTTCCTGCGAGCGCTACGGCAAGCCGGACATCGGCTTGGCTCGTTGGTAAACCCCTTCTCTGCAAAGAACTCCTGCTCACCAGTCGTGAACACGAAACTCTGCCCGCAATCCCTACACGTTAGATTCTTGTCTGAAATCGCCATCTTGGACGACCTCCATAATATATTTGGCTTAGTCCAGGCCGTCCAAAGAGACCCTAACTTCTACCTGATCTAATTATACCAAATTAGATTGGTGTTCGTGAAGCACCAATCTGGGACAAAAATCCCTGGTCGTTTTAGGGTAGGCCCGACATGGCGGTAGTCTAGCACACAAAACAGCGATATGCAGCATTTATGGCATCAATTTCCTAAAATTGCCCCCTCTTCGCCGATAAGAGCGATTTGCCCGCAGTTTGCCAGGGTATGCCCAATTCAACTATCGGCCCTAATTTGCAGGCCTGGCCAACGAATCAACGATAATTCGCCCAAATTCTTCCTCAGATCTGGCACAAACTAGGTCGTTCGCGGTATTTTATCTTGACTCCGAGAGAAATGTTTTCTTTGTTACGCTACGTGAAGCATGGTGTCAGGAAGCATGGTGGGTTCGTGATATGCTTTGGCCCAGAATCCGAGGTGCTTTAGCAATATGCCGACCAGAGGAACGAAGTTCATATAATTTCAGGTAACGAATAATGAAGATAACCGGGGTTACTAGCGAGGTTTTCGAGTGGGAGCGACCAGGCATCTGGAATGGCGGCCATTTCTACGGCCCCGGCAGGCTCCATAAGGTAACTGTAGAAACCGATGAAGGGATAACCGGTTACGGTTGGAACGGTGGTACCGCCGCCGAAAAACCATTGAACCTTTACCCAGGCTACGTCGACTACTTTCGACCGTTGCTGATCGGTCGAGACCCGATGGACACTCGCTCAATAGCTACGGACTTGGGCGAGAAGCTGATCAAGATCCTGGGCCCGGGCGGGATCAACACCCATGTCTTGGCAGCAATCAACATTGCGTGTTGGGACATCAAGGGCAAGGCGTTGGATAAATCTATCCACCAACTTCTGGGCGGTGCGCAAACTCGGATACGCACCTACATCGCTGGCGGTTACTACGCCGAAGGCAAAGGGCTGGAGGAGCTACAAGAGGAAGTGCGGTTCAACGTAGAGGAGATGCACGCCTCTGCCGTGAAGATCAAAATTGGCGACCCCGTCGTCGGGTTGTACGGCGACATGCGGCGAGTAGAAGCCTCTTGTCAAGCCATAGGTGATGACGTGACTTTAATGGTCGACGCCAACTGCGCCTTGGACCTGGAAACCTCTCTGGAGTTCGCCAAACTTCTGCCGGACTACAATGTCTATTGGTTCGAGGAGCCTTTGCCCATCCACGATTACGAGGGCCATCGCAAGCTGGCCCAGGAATCTGAAGTAAAGATCGCCACCGGTGAAAACGGGTACCACCTGGCCCACTTCAAAACGTTGCTCGACCACAAAGGCGCATCAATTTTGAATGTGGATATCGCAGTTTGCCCAGGCTATGACGTGGCGATGGATATTGCGGAATTGGCTGCCCAACGTGGAGTGTCCATAGCCCCCCACGGTTGCCAGGAGCTTCAACTGCCATTGGCCGCAGGAATCCTCCACGGCGAATTTCTGGAGTATTACCCGGTGGCAGTGGACCCTCTGCGGGCCGAGATGTTCCAGCCGGTTCTAAAACCCGACGCCGACGGGTTCGTCACCGTGCCGGATAGGCCTGGCATCGGCTTCGAACTGAATATGGAACTGTTGAACAGGTACCGCATTGCCTGAATCCGGGGAGATCGTAACTAATATGAGTCGACCCCTCCAATTTCGCATCAAGCCAGCCCTGATCGACGATACCCCAGTGGTGCTGCGGTTTATTAAAGGGTTGGCCGAATACGAAGGACTGGAGCATGAGGTTGTCGCCACCGAAGAAGGCTTGCGCAAGGCAATGTTTGGACCCAGACCCAGCGCCGAAGCAATAATCGGGTACAGCGGGGAAGACCCAGTTGGTTTGGCGCTCTTCTTTCAAACCTTTTCCACGTTCCTGGGGTCCGCGAGTTTATACCTGGAAGATTTATTCGTATTGCCGGAATGGCGGGGCAAAGGATTGGGCCGACAATTGTTGAGTCACCTGGCCCAGATTGCATTGGACCGCGATTGTGGGCGTTTGGAGTGGTCTGTGCTCGATTGGAACGAGCCGTCAATCCGTTTCTACCGGGGCCTTGGCGCCGTTGCGAAGGATGAGTGGACGATTTACCGGCTGAGCGGCGAGGCTTTGGAAAGACTCGGCGGCGAGAATGCTGCGGGCCGCTAATCATTGAACAGACATCGGCTATACATCTATGATCAAACATAGGTGATCAAGGATTAGTGATCGAGCATTAGTCTTGGAAATTTCTGGCATACGGGGTCACTTCTCCCCACATTCCCCTGGATAAAATGGGCACAGAGGCGAAAATCCCTCTCTGTGCCCGCTGCTTGTTAGATTCGTTACTTTTTACAGGCCAAGAGATCATAGCCGTTCTTGACTAGAAGTCTCGTTACAAATTATCCAGGGAATTCACGTATTGGCAATCAGTAAAAAACTAACCTCAAAAAAACTGAAATCTGGCTTGATCCGGGCAACCTATCCTTTGTCCGTTCTACGTTGGCGCAATTTCGCCTTGCTATGGTCATCCTCCACCTTGGTATTCATGGGCTCACAGATGGAGTTCGTGGTGCTGGCGTGGTTTGTCCTAACCTTGACCGACTCCCCGTTCTTGGTAGGGTTGATCTCGGCAGCCCGAATGGCCCTCAACTTCCTGGCACTCTTTGCTGGCGCCCTAGTCGACCGATTGCCCCGTCACAAGTTGCTGGCAGCCACTGAATTTACTATGGGCATCATCGGATTAGTGATGATCGGCCTCATCGTGAGTGGCTTGCTTGAAGTTTGGCACATTTTCGCCGCAACCGTGATCGCTGGCATGGTGCGCATGTTTCAGATGCCATCTTCTCAATCTATGGTGGCCGACATTCTGCCTGCGGATAAGATTTCAAACGGCGTTGCCTTCACTACCGTGGGAATGAACATCGGCATGATCGTGGGGCCCCTCCTAGGCGGAATATTGTTTAAGACCGTCGGTCCGGAGGGGGCTTACGTCGCGGTCGTATCCTTATATGGCATCAGCGCGTTATTCGCTCTCTTTATCAGGGCACCCCAAAGCAGAGCCGCGGCTCTGGGACAAACCGTATTTGAATCCGTTGTCCAAGGTTTGAAGTACGTGAAGGGAGAGCAGGTGCTTTGGGGCGTTTTGATGATGTCGGTGATGGTAAATCTCGCTGGCTGGACCTTCCACACCGCATTGATGCCCATCTTTGCCAAGGACGAATTGGACACAGACTCGGCTGGCCTAGGGCTACTCCTGTTCGTGTTCGGGGTAGGCGCATTTATTGGGTCGGCGATTTGGGCATCGATTCCCAACGTCCGAAATGCCGGTAAACTGCTAATAGGGGTTGCGATTTTCTGGCACGTCACCATTATATTGTTTGCCGCTTCCAACAATTTTTACCTGTCGATGGGGATTTTGGCGTTAACCGGAATGGCCCACGCATCTACGCAAGTGTTTATGCTCACGCTGTTGTTGAGAACAGCCAAGGCCGAATTTCGGGGCCGTGTCATGGGCCTGCAGGTGCTGGCAATCTACGCTTTCAGCTTTGGCAGCGTGGGAGCAGGGGCCATGGCCGGGCTTTGGGGCGCGCCTTGGGCTGCCAACATAGTCGGCTCGGCGGGGATTGTCTTGCTGGTAATCTTGGCTATTTTAACGCCCAAGCTACGTCGGGCTTAGATGATGTTTGATTAGCTGATGAGGCTACAATTTTTACACTCGTCAGGGCAGTATCAAGAAACTTGCGGGTCGAGACGCTCTCTGGATACCGGCCTGCGAGTTTGTGAATGTATAGCCAGGAAACCACATAGGTGACCGATTTCGTGCCTGAGTGTCGGCGTAATTTGTCTCTAAATAGGATTAATTCACAAACTCCTGCGCCGGAATGACGAAGTTCTATCCGCTACCCAATGTTCGCCACTTCATTTTTACGCGAATAACTTTAAGCCATGCCAAATAGGAGGCAAACTTAATGACAAGTAGAGTCCCGGAAACCGGCGACAAACCCGATGCCATACTCCCCTTGGTGCGCCACACCTTGGCAAGCCGTTATGAAGACCTCTCCTCCCGAGCCGTGCAGGCAACCAAGACTTTTATCCTTGATTCGTTTGGCGTAATCATCGCCGGGTCGTTAGCTCCCGGTGTGCCCCAGACTCTTCAGGTGTTTAAGGGATGGGGAGGCGAACAAGAGAGCACGGTCCTCGTCTCCGGGGATAAATTACCGTCGCCATCCGCTGCTATGATGAACAGCTTCATGCTGCACAATCAGGAGTATGATTGTGTTCACGACCTAGCCGTGCTACATCCCTTCACCACCGCGCTGCCGGTGGCTTTGGCGGTGGCCGAGGCCAAGGGAGGCGTAACCGGCCGGGAGCTTTTGACCGCCGTTGCCCTGGGTGTGGACGTATCCTGCTCCATCGGCATTTCCTCCAGATCGCCTCTGTCATTCTTTCGACCGGGCACTGCGGGCGCTTTCGGCGCAACAGCGGCTGGCGGAAAGATCGCTGGCATGGACGAAAATACCCTGGGCAACGCCATGGGAGTGGTTTACAGCCAGATATGCGGCACGCTACAACCCCATCACGAGGGAGCCTTGGTGATTTCCATGCAGACCGGCTTCAACGCAAGGGCTGCCGCCACAGCAATCGCCCTGGCCGCAGAGGGAATAATCGGAGCTTCGGGGGTGCTGGAAGGGCGGTACGGCTACTTCCGTCTATTTGAAGGCGAGTACGAAGTGGAGGACGTTCTGGCGAACTTGGGCGAAGTCTGGCAGGTGGAGAAAGTCGCCCATAAGCCATTTCCCTCCGGTCGGTTGACCCAGGGCGTGGTCGAGGCTGCCCTAACCTTGCAAAAGAATTATGGTTTTACCGCTGAAGACGTAGAGGAATGCGAGGCCTTGGTTTCGCCCCTGGTCCAGCGATTGGTAGGCCGGCCTTTGGACCACGACGCCCCATCGGCCCAATATGCCAAGCTTTCCATTCCTTTCGTGGTTGCCACCGCGTTGATCCGAAATATCGTTTTCATTACCGATTTTTGTGAAGACACACTGCGCGACCCAGCAGTTCACGACTTAGCAAGACGCATCCGGGTTAGCCGAGACCCAAACATTCAGGATGAAAACGCAATGGTCCCGGTAAGTCTACGAATCCGCCTCAAGAACGGCACAGTCCATGAACTAAGTCTGGATCAAGTGATGGGCCATCCGGATAAGCCCCTGACCAGAGAACAGCACCTTAGCAAATTTCAAAATTGTTGGGAAGTCGGGGCCAGGCATTTGCCAGCAGCCAACCAGCAACAACTTATAGACTTGGTTGACGGGCTGGAAGACGTGGCAACGGTCGAGGAAATCATCCGGCTGCTAGTGCCCTAGTCTTGCGACCAGGGGTCGAAATCTCCCGTTCGCCCTAACGAAGGTTACGCAAATTCACCTTTTAGGTTTACCTTGGAGCGTGAGTTGATTAGCGGTAGACGATGACGGCCTGGATCAAGTACCCAACCTGTTTGCGAAACTAGTGGCGGCGACTTCCAAGTCTCTAGGAAATTCTTCAACGAAGCCCTGTAGCCTAGGGAGGTCATCCATCAACTCGTTAGTGGTTGAAAATATGTCCCGCGACAAATCGACTCTCTCACCACCACGTAACACTTCCCTAAGCTTGGCAATAGTTACCAAATCGCCATTCAAGTAAGCGCCCCATTGGTATCTTTTTACCTTTTCAAGATACTCCACCGCTGCTGATTGAAGCCGATCATATCTATCGCCGATCTCCTGCACCTGCTCTGGGACATACCGATATCTGCCTAACTGGTATAGTCAACGGATAATCCTGAGCCTGGCCTAGAGAAGCCCAAGTCGACCCCAACAGGCCTTATATCTTGGTAATATCCAGAGCTTACCTATTCCCGACCGACCGCATATAATTGCAAATCCTTCTTGAATTCTTCAACCTTGCCCCGTAGCGTTGGCGCTTCGGACATTAGCGAGTAGCTGGGGGCAATGGCTGGGTGTTTGGAGTTAACTATCTCACCTCCCCTCTCAGCCGCCTGAATTCGGGCGATGGCAGTCCAACCTTGTGTAGCTACTCCGCAGTTATACGCGATGGTCCGTCTAAAGTATTCCACAGTCGCCTTTTGTAGTTCCTCGTATCGCTCGGCGAACACCGTCCCGTGTTTACTATCAAGAAACCCAATCGCAGTCTGGAGTTGAGCTTCCTCAGCTTCAGTGAACCACACTCTAACTACAACTAAAATTTGTGTTGAAACCCGTCGGCCCCTCCCGTGGCGGACCGATCTTTCTTCCATGGCCTGTGTCCAAAAAAATTGGCGTCCTGCTATTTCGGTCGCGCGAAATCCTGGCCCTCCTTCCAGGGAATAGATGGGTACCGCATCCGGCTCAGGCACCCACATACTTTCAGTCAGCTTGGAATCCTGGTAAACAATTGAGGAATATCCTGTATCGCTGGAGCCGTAATTCTTTGGTTCCTGCTTTGGCATACTTTCGGGGTGAATCAGCCGAAACTCCTCATAGTAACCCTTAACGTCGCTAACCGTCCGTTCTATCCAACCTGTTGAGGATTCCAATTGGAATGAGGATCGTTTCGCGTCAAACCCCCGTCTCGCCGTCATCACCCTCTCGGCTGTCCGCCTACTTTTCTCATCTATGGCATCAATACCGTATTCCCAAACTTTGAAGCAGAACTCACGTGTAGCTTTTATCGTCGGCAAGTTCTTCCTCACTACGATAACCACGTTCAACGATCTGTAATTCCAGCCATAGCATAAGGGTTCATTTATTCAATTGCACCTATTCATGGGTGCTGGCGTGGTAACTGGCGCTTCTGGCGTTGACCCCGCAGAAGCGCCAGTTATTATTCTGAGTACATGAGGCGGAAGAAGATCGAGCGGAGAATGTCAGTCAGTTTAGAGGCCGGAGACAATCCGGACTCCAAACAGCGACTGGCAAAGGCTCTAGATTTGATACTTCGAGCCTCCGCCACGCATATCGACAAAGAGGCTGACTACCTTCTTTCAAGTGACAGCGCAACAACTAAGAGCGACTAACTCGTAGAGACTGATTGGCAATCATTCCCTGATTATTCAGTGTAAGCATCAAGAATCGATTCCTGCCGACGTAGTAATCCAGACGTTGGGAATGGTGAGTGGAAGACTGGGCAAGGAGGACAGGAGGTTATTATGAATTATCCTACCACGGATTGGGTTCTCGAAGAAGCGCCACGGGTCGATGAATGTGTCGCGAACCGCAAAATCGTTACCAACAAGCGGTATTTTAGGGACATTGCAGACGACGCTTGGAACGTTATTCTGCGGTCCGCCGACGAGACTAGCATGTATCTACGAGGTCTCGACGCCGTAGAGCTTCTTCGAGACGCGAACGGTCGCATCGCTATCGTAAAAGTGACCCGAGAAGCACTCAGAGACACGCTGGATCGCGTTGCTGATTTTGTCAAGGAGAGTCAAGATAAGTACGGAGTAACGATTTGGAGTCCAAACTCACCTCCGATTGCAGTTGTTTCCCACATGTTGGCTCACCTGCACCCTGAGATCCCAGTGCTTAAGGATGTAGTTGAGGTGCCTGTATTTTCCTCAGGAGGGCAACTTCTTCAAAAGCAAGGGTATCATCGGTCGGCCAGAATTTATGTGGATTTGCCACAAGGGTTCCGAATGTCACCGGTTCCCAGGAATCCTAACTCTGACCATGTCGATAAAGCCCTCACTGATCTACTGGAACCCTGACCTTACCCCCGAGAACAGAAACAGTGGCAAAGAGAGTCCTCCGGGTAAAATAGGACATAGTAAGGAGGGCTCATGGCACGGAAGAGGTACACAGAGGAGCAGATCATAGGGGTCCTGAACGAGGCAGAGGCAGGGGCCAAGACAGGGGAGCTGTGCCGCAGGCACGGCATGAGCGAAGGCACCTTCTACAAGTGGAAAGCCAAGTACGCCGGGCTGACGTTGAACGAGTTGAAGAGGCTAAGGTCCGTTGAGGAAGAGAACCGGCGCCTGAAGCAGATTGTGGCCCAGCAGGCGTTGGACAACTGGTCTCTGAAGGAGTTGCTGGCAAAAAACTTCTGAAGCCCAAGGTGAGGAAGATGGCAGCGGCATATGCCATAGAGAGTCTTGGGCTGAGTGAGAGGAGGGCCTGTCTGCTTACTGGTATCTCACCCTCGGTCTATCGGTACAAGTCGAAGCAGGGTGATGATGCTGTCCTGCGTCGCAGAATGCGTGAGCTGGCATGGGAGAGGAAGCGCTTTGGCAGTCCCAGGTTGCACATCATGCTGAAGAGAGAAGGCCTGGTGATCAATCACAAGCGTACAGAGCGCATCTACAGTGAAGAGGGGCTTGCGCTCAGGAAGAAGAGGAGGCGCAAAGGGGCGGCAGGGGTCCGGGAGACCATTCCATCTCCTGTACGTCCTAATCAGAGGTGGTCCATGGACTTTGTCTCTGATAGCACTGTGACCGGTCGGCGCTTCCGGGCATTGGCCATAGTGGACGACTATTCACGGGAGTGCCCAGCCATCGAGGTAGATACCTCTCTGGGAGGCGCCAGAGTGGTGGGAGTCCTGGAGAGACTGGGAGAGACACGGGGACTACCTGAGGTGATCACTGTGGACAACGGCCCGGAGTTCGCAAGCAAGGCCATGGATGAGTGGGCCTATCGGAGGGGCATCAAGTTAAGCTTTATACGTCCTGGCAAGCCGGTAGAGAACGCCTTTGCTGAGAGCTTCAACGGCCGACTACGCGACGAATGCTTGAACATCAACTGGTTCATGAGTGTAAGGCATGCCAGGGAGATCATAGAGAACTGGCGGCAGGACTACAACGAGGTCAGGCCCCACAGTTCCCTGAAGGGTAAAACGCCCAAAGAGTTTGCTGGCTCTATGGCTGGACTCTACTAGCCAATGATACTAACTTCGGGGTAAGGTCAAGCTGAGAGTCGAGACGTTCGGCGGATTCCGGGCTGCAGCGAACCGAAGAGAATTCTACTGATTGATGGCTTGCGATTGATGGTCTAAAAAGGAACCTTGAGGAAACCGTTTGGAGGAAGCAAGGTGATGGGCAATGTAATCAGCGAAGAAGAACCGGCTAGCCTAATCCGGTCCGGTTTGCGTAGGTTGTCGCCTCAGTGCGATTGGCGGTTCCTATCTTGTTTAGGATGTTGCCGACGTGGGTGGTCACGGTCCTTACGCTGATTACCAACGCTTCGCCGATTTCCCGGTCGGTCTCACCGGCGGCTACCAAACCGAGCACCTCAACTTCTCTCGGAGTCAGGCCGTCGGGGTAGGCAGGCACTGTGACCGGCGCGGCTTCGATTCTTTCCTGCAGAGCTAGGACACGATCCATCAGTGGACGCATACCCAAATCACCGGAGATCGCGAAAGCCTCGTCGAGCAATGACGCAGCCTTATCGGAATCGCCAGGCGACTTAGATTGCAACAGCGAATCAGCGTAGTCGAAACAAGTCCAAGCAAGTTCAGGTCGGTAGCCCGCCTTACGGCAGAAAGCCAAAGCATCTTCGAAGTGGGTAGCTGCTTGCCCTGGCTCACTCATGGCGTGGGACAACAGACCTAGCACGCGGTCTGCGGATATGAACGCGTACGACCCGCCTCCTGACGCCAAGCTAACGTAAAGCTCTCTTGCCGATTGTGCGTCTCCTTGTTGTACGGCCATTAGGGCCTTACCCCATCTGGCCAACTGGGAAACCAAAGGCGTAGCGGTTGCGGTGTGCATTCGGTCCAACTCGCCTGTAATGCGGGCAACTATCGGCAACAACAGCGCAACCGTGGCTTGGTCGTACGTAGGAGCGGGCACCATCGTCCGGTGGCTCTCAACCAGCCGTTCCATGTACTCATCAGCCCCGGCAATGTTGCCGACTTGGTACTCCTGTACCATTCTACTGCTGATGAGCCGGGTGTCTGAGGGCGCCAACCTTAAGCCTTGATCGCTAAATTCTTTAGCACCCTGCCAATCACCTTCATAGTTACACACCAACTCATTCAGCCAGAGCGCCGAAGCCAGCCTGTAACTGTCACCTAGGCGTTTGGCGATACTAAAAACAGCGGGTGCGTGTGAGCGCGCTCGATCAGCGTCGCCGTTGATTAAACTTACGATCCCAATCCAATTTCTGGCTACCAATTCAGACATCTGGTCTCCGGTTCGAGTAGCGAGTTCGACGACGCGCAATCCTTTGGCCACCGCTCCTTGCCATCGTAGGTGCCAAACATCCACAATCGCCGATTGCATCAATGTTCGGACTTCCAGTGCCACGTCTTCGAAACGAATTGCGATTTCCAAGCTCCGCTTAAATGCTTGTACGGCTCCTTCGTAATCTCCATCCTCGATGCCTTTGAGAAGTACATATTTCGCCCACAAGCGGCTGGCATCATGAGAGTCGGAAGGCACCAATTGTAGGTCGCGAGCCACTAGGTCCACGCCTCCATGCCGACCAGGCAGGGCGTGAATGGGATGCGCTATGACGTTTACCGCTTTGTCCACATCATTCGTATCGGCGTAGAACTCGAAGGCTCGGCGCATGTTGGAAAAAGCGACATCTAGATCTTGTCTGTCGAGCGAGGCCGACTGTGCCCTTCCCAAGCCATACAGCAATGCGGCAGTGTCCTCGTCTGTTGCCGGTGCGGTGCCATTGTTCTTTAGCCCTTTAGCATCCAGCGCTTGGGCGAAGAACCCCACCGCTTCCTCATGGGCGTAACCAGCCAATGTCTTCTCCCCGGCCATCAAGGCGTATCTCACCAACTTCTCCGGACCCATTATTGATACCGCCTGGGAAAAGTGGTGCGCCAACTCGGCGGCGTGCTCCTCTGGCTGCTCCCCGTACAGCGTCTCCAGCGCTTCCCCTATCCTCCCATGCAGCCTCACTCTCCTGCTGGTGGACAACCGTTCCCGCAACGTCTGCTGCACCAAGGCGTGGCTGAACTGGTATAAGTCGCTCTGCCCTAAAGCACTTCTTCTATCAAGTACGCTTCCAACCCCTCGTCCACCACTCCCAACAATTGCCCTTCGCTGAATTCCTCATTCAGCATTCCCAACAGCCTAAAGTCGAACTGTCTCCCTATTACAGCACCCGTCGTTAGTACCCCTTCACACTCCGCCGTTAGCCGGTTCAGTCTCTGCCCGATTACTTCCAATACGCTTTGGGGAATTTCCAGCAACCCTAGACTCTTCCCCGCCCCTGTGGCCTCCCCACGCTATCCCAATAGCCTGATTATCTCCGAGGTGAAAAACGGGTTCCCCTCTGTGTGACCATAAACGGCTTCCACCAATTGCTGCGACGGCTCGCCCCCGCTCACGTCCCGGATCAACTGCTCCACGGCAACGTTATCCAGTCCCGACAGTTCCTCCCTCCGGTAAACATTACTTCGGGCCAATCTCGCTAGCGTGTCAAACAGCGGGTGCGTTCGGGTCACCCCAACATCCCGGTACGTCCCCACCACCATTATCCTGCTGTCCTCCAACTGCTTCACCAGGAACTCCAGCAACAATAACGACGGCTGGTCCGCCCATTGCAAGTCGTCCAGCACAAACACCAACGATTGGCTCTCAGCCACGTTCTTTAAAAACTTAGCTATAGACTCAAATAGGCGAAACCGGGCTTGTTCCGGCTCTAGGGGCGACGGCGGTTCCAGGTCCGGCAGCTTGTTTCGAAGTTCTGGGATTATCTCGCCTATATCCCCGGCTCCTTGGCCCATCTGAGCAGCCACCGTCGAGTTATCCGCACCTCGTATATATAAACGTATTGGCTCCAGCCAGGACCAATAGGGCGGCGCTCCTTCCTGCTCGTAAGACCACCCCCAGAAGGTTTGCGCACCCAGACTCCTGGCTTGAGCCACCAACTCCTGGGCTATTCTGGTCTTCCCTATCCCCGGTTCACCAGCCAGCATGACCAGTCCACCGCGACCCGCCATGGCGTCGTCCGGCGCCCCCTTCAACGTTGCCATCTCCCGGCGGCGCCCGACGAATTTGCTGCCTGCACCCTTGGGGACATGAGAATCCACCATATAAAATCAGCCTTTATTTGGTCAGCCCTGTTAGATCAGTCCTGATTAAATCAGCCCTTGCCGCGTAGCGTAGGTTGCCGCCTCCGTCCGATTGGCGGCTCCTACCTTGTTTAGGATGTTGCCGACGTGGGTGGTCACCGTCCTTACAGAAATAACCAGCTCTTCGCCGATTTCCCGGTCGGTCTTCCCTGCGGCTATCAGAGCGAGAACCTCAACCTCCCGTTGGGTCAAGCCGTCGGGGTATGCCGAAGGGCGGGATTCCAATCGGCCCCTGGCGGACTGCACTCGTTCTAGGAGCGGCGGCATTCCCAACTCTTTCGCCAAGCTCTCGGCTTGATCTAGGTACGCAAGTCCTTGGGCTCGGTCTCCGATGGTGTCCCGTTCAAGCAGCAGGCTGCCATAATCATGGGCGGCCCAAGCCTGCCCGGGCAGGTAGTTCTTGCTAAACTCCATGGCTTGTTTGAAATGGGCTTCGGCAGTGTCCAATTCCCCTATGACCTGCGCTAGGAGACCCAGAATGTGGTCAACCACAAGCAAATTACCGAAGTAGGTGCCTTGATAGGGCGCAAGAGTATCGTGCAGTCTCCGGCATTCAGACAGGTCTCTTTCCATCACTGAAACGAAAGCTATACCTGTCAGAGCCACGCACCGGAAAACGGGAACCGCAAAATTGGAGGATACGACTACTTCCGCTGCCTCCCGGGCCATGCTGTTGTGGCCCTCGCCGGAAATCCAGGCTTTGGCTCCTAATACCAGAGAGACTGCGGCATACCTGAAAAACGGATCCGGATTGTATTCCACCGGTAGGTCCAACGAGGGCTCCAGGAGTTCCATACCACGGTCGAATTCGCCGGTCTCGAATTCTAAAACAGTCCGCGTCGACAACATCGTATGAGCACCCGGAGTCAGCTCCAACCCGCGGTCACTAAAAATCCGCGCCTCGGTCCAATTACCCTCACCTTGGTACATCCACTCGTGAATCCAAAGGGCCATATGCTGCCAGAATCGGTTGCCTAAACGCTCGGCCGTAGCCAACAAGGCCGAAGCATCTATTAGTCTGATGGCCTTGCCGGTACTCCGAGCCTCCATGCAAATTGTATACAGCGAGGCACATTCGATAGACAAATCCGGCGCCAGGTCCGGAAAGTCCAGCGCCATCCTGGCCTTGCTCGTCGCTGTTTCAAAGTGCAAATGGTAGAGGTCAACCTGAGCAGACTCCGCAAGGATGCGCCTTTCCAATTGTCGGTCGCCGATCTTTTTGGATATGCCTATACCTTTTTGGAACGCCGATTCCGCTGCCGGATGATCGCCTTCTTCAAGCCCTTTGACTCTCCCGTACTGGGACAATAAGCGTCCTAAATCCTGAGAATCGGGCTGGGCTGGGCCTAGGATATTGATGAGACCGGACCACTCCCCCACTTGTGGACGCAAAGTACATTGGGCGACGGCCAACGCTTGATCAACCTGGTCCATACGAATGTAGTACTCGAAAACTAAGCGCAGAACGGCGACTGCGTCCTTAAAAAAGTCGGGCCGAAAAGAAAATAGGGCAGCATTAGCCTGCACCCAACCGAACAGAAGAGCGGCAGCAGAGTCATCGAGTACCTCGGTGCGTGCTTTTGGATCTACACCTTAAGCTTCCAGGCCTTGGGCGAAAAACCCCACCGCATCCTCATGAGCGTATCCCGCCAATGCCCTCTCACCAGCCATCGTGGCGTACCTCACCAACTTCTCCGGGCCCGTTATTGATACGGACTGAGAAAAGTGGTGCGCCAACTCGGCCGCATGCTCATCTGGCTGCTCCCCGTACAGCGTCTCCAGCGCTTCTCCTATCCTCCCATGCAGCCTGACCCTCCTGCCGGTGGATATCCGTTCCCGCAACGTCTGCTGCACCAAGGCGTGGCTGAATTGGTATACGTCGCTCTGCCCTGGCACTTCTTCTATCAAGTACGCTTCCAACCCCTCGTCCACCACTCCCAGCAATTGCCCCTCGCTGAATTCCTCATTCAGCTTTCCTAACAATCTGAAGTCGAACTGCCTCCCTATCACCGCACCCGTCGTTAGTACCCCTTCACACTCCGCCGTTAGCCGGTTCAGCCTCTGCCCGATTACTTCCAACACACTTTGGGGTATTTCCAGCAACCCCAGGCTCTTCCCTTCTCCCTCCCCTGTGGCCTCCCGACGCTCTCCCAACAGCCTGATTACCTCGGAGGTGAAAAACGGGTTCCCCTCTGTGTGACCATAAACGGCTTCCACCAATTGTTGCGACGGCTCTGCCCCGCTTACATCCCGGATCAACTGCTCTACCTCTCCGGTCTCCAGCCCCGAGAGTTCCTCCCTCCGGTATACTTCTCCTCTCGCCAGCCTCGCCAGCGTTCCGGACAACGGGTGCGTTCTCGTCACCTCAACATCCCGGTACGTCCCCACCACCATTATCCTGCTGTCCCGCACCTGCTTTCCCAAGAACTCCAGCAGCAACAACGACGGCTGGTCCGCCCATTGCAGGTCGTCCAGCACCATCACCAAAGATTGATTCCCTCGTAAAAACCCCTCGTCCTCCGGGGGCAATGGGAGGATAATGTGGGGAAAGGGCGTTGGGGCAGCGCCTGGCCGAGGGAGGGGAGGATGTTCCGAATACGAGACCCGCAAGAGAGCCTCTGGCAGTCCCAGTTCCTGGTGACGCCGAAGAAGGCTAAGCGTCTGGAGAGAAGTTGGGCCGAGGTTTTCCGAAACGAGGCGCTCCCCCTGATTGACGAGGAGCGCTTTGCTCCCATGTACTGCGTGGACAACGGCCGTCCCAACCGGGCGGTGCAGACCGTCCTCGGGGTCCACCTCCTCAAAGAGATGTTCAACCTCACCGACGATGAAGCTCTGGAACAACTAGAGTTCAACCTGCTCTGGCACCACGCCCTGCGGCTGGACATCGAGGAGACCCACCTGCCCCAGAAGACCCTCCACAACTTCCGAGTTCGCCTGATGCAGCACGACGGTGGCCGGCTGGCTTTCCAGGAGACCACGGACCGGATCATCCAGGCGCTGGGCATACGCACCGGAAAGCAACGGCTGGACTCCACCCACATCATGAGCAACATCGCCACACTCACCCGGCTGGGCCTGTTCTGTGAGACGATGCGGTTGTTCCTGCGGGCCTTGCGCTGGGAGCACCCAGAGCTTCGCCCTGGGGTTCCGGAGGGCCTCCTAGTATTACAACGTCAGTTAGTTTGATAGGATGACTGTGTAGCTGGAGAGGGAATAGGCAGGTGAGGTGGGGATGTGGATGCGGCAGCTTTCGAGCAGGTGTACGGGTCATTTCGGGATTTTCACGCTTACTTCGCGCCGCTGTTTGGCCGCCGGGAGACGCGGGAGCACAGCGGTCATTATCTCCAGGCCCTGCTGGTACAGTCTGGGGAGCGGCGCAACGCTGAGAACCTGTCGGAGACGGTTCCGGGGTCAGCCCGAGGGATGCAGCGGTTTCTCACCGATTCTCCCTGGGACGATGAGGTGATTATAGGACGGCTGCAGGAGTACCTGGGAACCCGGCTGGAGCATCCGGAAGGGGTGTGGGTGCTGGACGGCAGCGACTTTCCCAAGCAGGGGAGGAAGTCGGTGGGAGTGGCCCGGCAGTACTGCGGGAGGCTGGGGAAGGTGGCCAACTGCCAGGCGGGGATGTTCCTGGCCTATGTCAGCCCGTTGGGACGGGCATTGGTGGACAAGGGGCTGTATCTGCCCGAGAGTTGGACCTCGGACAAAGACCGGTGTGAGGCGGCGGGTGTGCCGGAGGATAGGCAGGGCTACCGGTCCAAGACGGAGTTGGCCTTGGAGATGGTGGGGCGGGCACAGGAGCGGGGCCACCTGAAGGCTGGATGGGTCGCGGCGGACGACGCCTTCGGGATGTCGCCGTCCTTCCGGGAGGGCCTGGCGGCCTTGGGGATGTGGTACGTGCTGGACGTTCCGTCCGGCTTTACGGTGTGGCCGCCGGAGCCTGCCTGGACCAGTGCGGAGTATCAGGGATTCGGGCGTCCCCGCAAACCCAGGCTGCGAGACGGTCAGCGCCGGACCATGGAGCAGCGCAGCGACGAGTTGCCGGAGGAGGCCTGGCGTGAGATTACGGTGGCCGAGGGAAGCCAGGGGCCACGCAGCTACCTTTTCAGCGCCCAGAGGGTGCGACCGACCAGCAGGCGCAAGCCCGGCGAAATCCACTGGGCCGTCTACCGCCGGAACCGGGACGGCAGCGAACCCCGCTACTACCTGTCCAATGCTCCGGAGGATACCCCGTTGGAGACCCTGGCATACGTGGGAGGCTCCCGTTGGCGTATAGAAACGGAGTTTGAGACGGAGAAAAGCGACGTAGGCCTGGACGAGTACGAGACCCGCACCTGGGCTGGCTGGCATCACCACGTGGCCCTGTGCCTGCTGAGCCTGCAACGGATCACAAAAAAGGGGCCTTGAGCACCTCTTCATGGCTGTTAGGCGCGTGGGCTGACAGCTTTGGGGCCTTGCGTTCCGCGAAGCGATTTCTGCCCCAAAACTGACCAATTTGAGAAAGCGTCGTTGTAATACTAGGAGCCCCGGCTTATCATCCCCGTGCGCTTCTCCGCGTATGGCTTTACGGGTTCATGACTGGGGTGCGGTCTTCCCGGAAGCTGGAGGCGGCCTGTCGGGATCAGATTCCCTTCCTCTGGCTGACCGGCTGGCAGCATCCCGATCACAACACGCTGTGGCGGTTTTACCAGGCCCACCGGTCCGCCATGCGGGGGTTGCTGAAGCATACGGTCCGGACCGCAGTTGAAGTGGGGCTCGTGGATCTAGCGGTGCAGGCCGTGGACGGCACGAAGATCGCGGGCAACGCCGCAGGAGATCAGACCTACGATATGGCGAAACTCGAGCGTTTGCTGGCCAGGACTGAGGAGGCCATCGGCGATCTTGAGGCCCAGAACGAAGGGGGTGGTGATCCGCCGCCACCCCGTCTTCCAACAGAACTTCAGCAGGCCCAGGTCTTGCGGGAGCGCAACCAGCACGCTATGAACCGGCTCGCGCAGGACCACCGGCTTACCCGTGTGAACCTGACGGATGGAGATGCCCAATTGATGAAGGGCCGGCAGGGAATCATGCCCGCCTCTAACGCCCAAGCGATAGCATCGCCAGTTGCTCAGTCATCGGGCAACGGCATGTTGATTACCGCCGCTGATGTGGTTGATTCCGCAGCCGATTCTGGTCAGTTAGTTCCTATGCTGGAACAAGCCGAGGAGATGATTGGGGAACCGGTGCCGGTCACTCTGGCCGATGGAGGCTATCATACCGCAGCCAACCTGGCAGCCGGTGAACAACGGGGAGACCTGTTGGTGATGCCCGAACGCTATCTCCCAGGCGTGCAGGATCCCTACTTCAAAGATAAGTTCGTCTATGATCCTGCCACCGACACTTACCTCTGCCCTCAGGGTCAGCGACTGCCCTTTAGGGGGGCTCCGCAGGAAAAACAGTAACATTACCGGTCCATTCCGTGTCTACCGTGCCCCAAGAAGGGTGTGCTGGTCCTGCCCAGCTTACGGGGTCTGTACCAAAGACGCCCATACCGGGAGGGCGTTGTGGATTGGTCCCTCCGATGCCCTACTCCGCCAACACCGGCATTGGATGACCACCGAGAGAGCCCGGCGCCTGTATGCTAGGCGGAAAGAGCTGATCGAGCCCATCTTCGGCATCCTGAAAGAGCAACTCGCCGCCCGTAGGTTCCTCCTTCGGGGCTGGGCCAACGTCCAGGCGGAGTTTGCCCTATTGGCGACGGCCTTTAATCTGCGGACGTTATGGAAAATCTGGAGAACCCGCTGGAGACAATCCGTAACAGATCGCACTTAGCACCTAAATCGGCCAATGTCCATATAAGCTAGATCAGGCTAAGCGCATCAACTTTTTTACCCGCTTTGCTGGGAACCCTCAAACCCGGAAAACATTCTGCGTCCAACTCCCCACACTGCCCTTCTGAGACAGGCTCGAGAGTCGAACTCCCCGTCTCCACCATAAACTGGATTAAGCGGCCTTCGACAGCCGCTCAATCCAGTTTGCTATTGACAACACCTCAATTCCCGAGGTTAAAATTGTTGTCGGTGGCGTGCGCTCAACCCAGGACGAACGATAGATACATGAACGGTGGGTGACGATCCAACCATAGTCCGCAATGATGGTCATTAGATAAACCTGTACTGAGCTTATCGAATGACCCCACAAGACGGTCGCCACACACCAATCCGTTAATCAGCAGCGAAGGCTTGCAGCGCTATCCCGTCTACTTCAGACTCCGCTTCCCGGCAACGGCGTATTATCCGGAAGACCGTCCGCACGGTTACCGAAAACCGTTCCGCCACTTCCTCCACCGTGAGACTTTCCGACCGCATCGTCGACCAGACGTTCAAGTCCCGGGCAATCCGGCGGTGCTTCTGGAACCAACCGGGGTCATCGTACTTGCACTGGGGAAGAGGACAATTGAGGCAGGACGATGATACTTCGCAACCGGTGTCTTCGTAGTGATAGTTCTCCGGGAAGCTGTCCAACGCCGTGATTCGGGTTACCGCAGGGGCCGCTGTTAATAAAGTCATAATATTGCTCCAAAACACATGTTCTAATAATGAAGCGATTATAGAACGTGTGTTCTGAACCCGTCAATACTTTTTAACATCAATTTAGAACAGATTTTCTAAAAACGCTCCAACCGTGCTTTCGGGATCCGGCCTAGGCGGAAATGCCGGTTTCGCCCAACCGCCACATCACGCCGCAATGCGCCCATTGCGATCCCAGCTAGTCGTCAGGGCCCGAAAAATCAGTCTCCGGGAGAAACAATCTTTGGGAGAATGAGAGTTCCCGGTCTTCGGGCAATCATACCCCAGCGGACTTTTGAGGCAAGGCCCATATCATGGCGCAGAGTATTGGTATACTTCATACTTCTTGCATCACTCGACAGCAGCCGTAGAAATACGCCATAGACAAATAGGAGGGTCGAATGACCGACTACGAAACCATGGTCTACAGCAGAAAGGGGAAGATCGGTTACATTACTTTCAACCGTCCTCAATCCCTGAACGCCGTGAACGACCAATTCGAGAGCGACCTTCATAGCGCCCTTTTAGAGTTCGACACCGACGACGAAGCCTGGGTGGCCATCATCCACGGCGAGGGCCGCAGCTTCTGTGCCGGGGCCGACATCAAGCAACGCTTGGCCAACATGACCCCCGAACAGCAGGCTCGAAGGGAGAGGGGGAACAACCCCGAAAGCTATCTTGGCCGTTCTATTAACTGGAAGCCGGTAATTGCCGCAATACACGGCTACGCATTGGGCGCAGGTATGGCCATCGCTGCTGAATGCGACCTTGTAGTCGCTTCGGAAGACGCCAGGTTCGGCATCACCGAGACCCGGCGCGGATTGCCCGGCGGTCGCGTGTGGGCCAAGGTCAACGCTTTCATGCCATCCAAGATCGTCAGCGAAATGGTCATCACCGGAGAGCAATTGGGCGCCCCAGAGCTTTACCGGTTGGGATTGATCAACCGCTTGGTGCCCAAGGGAGAGCACCTCAGTGCCGCCGAAGAATTGGCCAACACCGTGCTGAAAACGCCTCCCTTGGCATCTCGGGCAGGAGTGAAATTGACCCGCCGCCAGTGGGTCCAGCCCGCCGCCGAAGCGGATATGTATATCCAGACCCTTAAGTTGCACCTTAGCGAAGACTTCAAAGAGTCCAGCCAAGCATTCGTGGAAAAGCGCCAACCCCAATATAAGGCCAAGTAACCCTGGGCTCACGCCAACCTATTTAGACTAGATGCAGGCCGGAGCCGATGTGGCGGGACCCCCAATTGCCCGGAGGGCCAAGAAGTAGGCGCCCGCACCTAATAATGACGGTCAATGCGGGCATCCAGGCAACGATCCGTATCATGTCTCGGAACTAAAAAGACCCCTCTCGGCATCTGGATTTCAATTAACCAATTCAACCGGAGGGGTCTCTTCTTGCAAACGAATTTCGGGCGATACTTAGATTTTAACCAATCTCCTGGATGGCTCCCTTTTGTTGCCATGCCTCGATGATTATGCCTAGAGACCTCTTTGTCATTGGATGACGGGAATCACCCCATCCGTTTCAGAAAATCATCCCCACCGCGGGCTAACGTCACCAGGTATTCCGAACAAGTACTTGCCCACTTGTTCTCTTACCAAGTCCGGTGTTGACACTGCGTGGAGTGTGCCGATTCGCACATCACGGTAATACCTCTCGAATGCGTCCGTTTCAAACAAACCGTGGGCGCCCCGGATGGCAAACAAGCGGTCAACCGCTTTTTGGGCGTTTTCCCGCGCCACCAGACCCGCCATATCCATACGGGAGGAGTCCGCCGGGAGGAACGCTTCGCCGGAATCCGCCTTGGCGGTAATGGCCCCGGCTTCTTGGAAAAGGAAAGCCCTTGCCGATTCCAGGGCCATGGCGGCATCGGCCACAGCAAATTGGTTCCCTGGCATTGCGGTCCGGCCACCACCGCCCAGAGACATAGAGCGGGATTTTGCGAACTCGATAGTTTCTTCCAAGGCTACTCGGGCTATACCGAGCATCATCGCCGCCATCCACACCCTAGCTCTGCTCGGCACTCTCAATGCTTTGGGGCCATCCGGTAGCCATGGCAGGTGGGGTGCAGGGCGATTGTCCACGGGGGACTGGGCTTCGGCCACGAAGAGTTTTTCCGCGACCACGTCATGACTCATGGAAGCCAGGACGGCCATGGCCATCCAGGTGGGTTCAATGCGCATATTCGGCTCGTCCGCAGGCACAAGTAGCCAACGGTTGTGAACGCCGGGAGGATTGGGGTTAGCCGCTGTAGACACCCAATCGGGGTTTGGTCCCGGCACCATAGTGCTGAGAAATATCCAGGTGGCAATGTTGGAGCCGCTGACGAAAGGCCAGCGACCGGATGTTATAAATCCGCCGGAGGTAGCGTGGGTCGTCCCAGCGGGTATCGCACCGTGGGAAATCACCGCGCCATCTTCGACCACCGTCTGTATTAGGTGTCTTGACCAGGCGCCCATCATTCCCATGGCCCGGGTGCAGAGAGTGGAGTGATTGCCCAGGACCCACGCCGTGGAAGCGCAAGCCCCTCCTATCACTTCGTAAACCGCCAACTGCGTGACAAGGTCGGCCTCGGTCCCTCCCTGCTCCCTGGGAATTACAAGAGTGAGCAGCCCAGCTTCATGAAGGTCTCGGACCGTCTCCGGTGCCAGTACCCGCTCCTTGTCGGCGACGCTGGCCCGTTTGGCGATCCTGGCCGCCGCCCACCGGGCGCGTTCTACGACATCCGTTCTGGGCTCAATAGCTAACGCCACTCATCCTCCTGTCCGACATTGCCGTTTTAACTCCTGGTTCGCTAAACCCACCAGCAGCTTCAGGTTACTTGAAGTAAGGGATTACGTGCCGGCCCATCAGTTTGATCGAGTCCATGATACGAGTATGGGGCAGGTTTCCCGGCTGGAGGAAAGACAATACTTGGTCGACGCCTGCGTCCTGATAGTTTTTCAGTACTTCGATGACCGTGTCCGGGTTGCCCATGGCGAAGGCACCCGAAGCCAAATGGTCTTCGGCAGTCTTGTCCACCCGTTCGGTCTGGACCGCATCTACCGCGAACTTGTAGGAATCCGGAACCTTGCGCCCCTGCCATGGAGCGTACAGTTCTTCGGCCATCTTGACGAACCAAGCACCTTCAGGAGCGCCAATTCGCCGTGTTTCCTCGTCGTCCTCTCCTACGTGGATTACGCACATAGCCGCTATCTGGTCATTTACGAAGGAACCCACGGGATGAGCATGCTTGATGGCTTCCCGGTAAATGTCTACCCTTTCCTTCAATTGGTCGTGCCCGCTCAGGTTGAAACAGAGAACTCCTAAGCCCATTTCACCCGCAGCTTTGAAGCTATCGGGCTGACTGCATGCCACCCACATTGGGGGATGAGGGTCTTGGACCGGCTTGGGAATTACCGACCGGGGCGGAATATTGTAGAAACGGCCTTCGTGGGAAAAGGTTTCTTCGGTCCACATCCGGGGAATCATTCGGATGGCCTCTTCCCATTGGGCCCTGGTTTCCTCTGGATCGACTTCGAATCCATCCATCTCGATCAATGTGGTCGAACGACCGGTGCCTAGGTCCATACGCCCATTGCTCAAAATATCCAATACTGCAGCGTGCTCGGCGACACGAACAGGGTGATTGTATTGCCCCGGCAGCAGAGCCACGGCATGGCCGATCCTAATCTTCTTGGTAATCTGGGAGATCGCACCGTATAGCACTTCGGGGGCGGAGCAGTGGGAGAACTCCTTCAGGAAGTGATGCTCAACAGTCCAGAAATAGTCGAAGCCTACTTGGTCTCCCAACTCAACCTGGGCCAATATCTGGTCATACCGTTCCTTTTCTATGCCCGGATAGTGGGGTTCTGGTATTTGTATCTCATACATCATGCCAAACTTCATGGATTTATCCTCCCGTTATTTTTTGAGCGTATTTTTTGAGCTCTAGTCTCCAGCGAAGTTTACGAAATAAACTCGCTCCAGGACAAGAGCGTCGCAAGCCCCGAAGCGAGAGAAATCAAGAGTCGTAGCAGGAGGGTGGTCGCTATGGGACCAACATGGCCCTGGTTATGTCTGTCTGCCGGGAATTCCACTCCGCTTGGGGAAAGGCTTCATTTACTTCCTCCAAGGGGAACTTATGGGAAACAATCTTGTGGAAAGGCAACTTGTCTTGCGTCCTGACCAAAAAATTCAGCAGTGTTGGCAGCAGTTCGGGACGGTACATTAGCGATCCCACGATGTTTTTGCCCGCCAACAGCTTGGAAGGGTCGATGGACACCTCCCGTCCCCGCACGATGTCGCCGATCTCCACGAAGGTGCCGCCGTTGCTGAGCATATCGATGCCCTCAGCCAAAAGCTCGGCTCGGCCCACCAACTCCATTACCACATCGGAGCCCCGGCCATCGGTGAGTTCTCTCACTCGTTCTACCCTCGTCTCCGCAGTGTTGAACTCCTCGATATTTATGGTAAAGTCAGCGCCAAACTCTTCGGCCAACGCCAGCCGATTTTCCAGCCGGTCCAGCACGATTACCCGGTCTGCGCCCATGTCCTTGGCCATTGCGATGGCGTGCAGACCCAATCCGCCGGCACCCTGAATAACCACATAGTCCCCTTGTTGAGCGCCTGCCCTCATCAACCCCGTGGTCACCGTTCCCATGGCGCAGTTAACCGGACCCAGTAAATCGTCGGGGAGCTCGTCGGGCACCCGGAAAAACGGGTGGCGAGGGGGCAGGTACAGGTAATCGGCGTAAGTGCCGGTAAAGTAGGGATAAACTCCGCCAGCGGCGTAACCCCGGTTCAGGCACCAGTTTGTGTTGTTCTTCAAGCACATGTGGCAGTGATAGCATGGGAACACGGCGGCGTAGATAATCCGGTCTCCCTCTTCGATTGGCACTCCCAGGGTGTCTGTGGCAACGCCGGAGCCCAGCTTATCCACAACTCCAGTCCCTTCATGGCCCATAACCTTTCCTGTGGCGGGCAAAGGTACATTTATCTGGTCCCCCCGCCAGGTGTGAAGGTCGGAGCCACAAATTCCGGCTTGGGTCATCCGCAGCACCACTGCGCCGGGTTCCGGGTCCGGTACCTCGAACTCATCGATTTCGAAAGGCTTGCCATACTCCTTACAAATGACTACTCGCCCTTTCATGTTTTCGCCTCCAAATTAGACACAAGATTAAGATTTGCGGGTCAATTACTAGAAAACACCCTACTTAGCACCCACAGGCTTAATACCCACCAGCCCGATACACGCCGGATCCCTGAGGGATTACCTTTGATTGGTGCACCAATCAGGACCCGGACCCGTTTATCCGGGTCCGGGTATAGTCAAGACAGTCTTAGCCAGCGCGGTTCACCAGAACCGGCCCTGCGGCGTAGCGCACGACCCGATCGGCCACGCTACCCATGACCCACCGACCGACCCCGGACCGGCCGTGGGTGGTCATAGCCACCAGCGCATGGGGAAACTCATTGGTCAATTCCACTATGGCATGGGCCGCGTCTCCGTGGGCAACATGGGCGACCGAGGAATGAGCCCCATCTGCGACCAGGCGCTCGCCCACTTGCCGCAAGTGGTCTTCCTCGTAGGAATGGGACTGGTCCGATGGTATTACCGAGACCAAACGAATGGGTATGGCTAACGCTTTAGACAGATTCACGGCATCGGGTAGGATGCGCTCGGCGATTGCCGAACCGTCTTGGGGCACAATTATGCTCTCCAAGTTCGTGTCCGTCGTTGAGCTGCCTTCATCTTTACCGCGAACGATGAAGAGCGGAGTTTTTATGGCGTGAAGAATCTTGTCCGTGACGCTACCCATCACCCACCGGCCCATACCCGACCGGCCATGGGTACACATGACGACCAGAGTATTCGGCTGATCTTGGGCGATTTCGATAATGTGGTGGACCGGATCGCCCACCGGGTTTCTGGGAACCTGACTCCCGCCACGATGGGGTTCAAGAAAATTGGTAGTTACGCCAACGCCAGCGGCTTTCAGCGTATCGGCAGAGGGGTTCAAATAATGGGAAGCGTCCTCTCGGTGTTGGTGGAATTCCTGGGCTCGTTCTTGCCAGTGGGCAACATCAGGATAGTAAAAAACCGGCTCAGGCTCATAAACGAAGAGTAGCTCCACCGGGGAATTCAAGGCCGTTGCGAGCATCCGGACATAGGGCAGTGTCTGCTCACTCAGTGAAGACCCGTCTAGGGGTACCAGAATTCTGTCATACATAGCACCGCCTCCTAATTACCCTGATACCTGATTCGTGAGCGTTTCCCATTTTGTGATTTAACCGGTTCGTACCATGCACCTCTTGTTTCCGTATATCCGAACGTTCGGTTATTTCCGAACTGTTCGTTCCTCATATCCGACCCTCTGGCCCAACCTAGAAGCCCTGACTTCTTGCCGCTCTGTAGCAGTGAATCTGGTTGCCATATCCGGATGATCCGCTGCAGCTAATCCCGTGCAGCTAGTCACATCCTCGTTATCGTTATATGCAACTCAATATGCCCTGGTCTAATAGCTATTCGGCCACCGTGTCCGCATTATACTACCCTGGCTGAACCGACGCATACAGGCATAAGAACCGGTTATATTGTCTGGCCTTAATACCAAGAGGTTTGTGCCCTCACTAGTGAAACTTTATTGGACCGGAACTTGCGGGTCCCGCCTGGACCTGGATTGAATCCGGTCCGCACCTTCTTTTCTCCACCAGCACGATGCGCCAAGCAGCCCCGTGATGTCTTCGCCCATCCAAGCTGTGTCTCCGTACACGATCAAATCGGCGATATGGTTATTGGCAAAATTATCCGCTGACGGTTATAATGCGAGACTAAACGTTGGAAAACCCCGGTCAAATTGCGGAATCGTAGTCTCGATAATAAATTTCCGAGGAGTAGTTATCATGGCACAGCCAAAACGAGTCGGCCACTTGGTAATTAACGTAAAAGACGTTGCAACATCAGTAAAGTTCTACACCGAAGTCCTTGGCTTTGAGATTGCCCTGGAACGTCCCGGAATGGGAACGTTCTTGACCTGCGGCAAGATTCATCACGACCTGGCACTGTTCCAAGCGGCACCCGACGCCGCTCCGGTAACCAAGGGTGGGTTGGGTCTTAACCACATGGCGTTGCAAGTGGAAGACTTCGATATGTTGACCCAGTACTACAACATTTTGAAAGAGCGGGATCTGATAGACCACACCGTCGACCATCAAATGACCCGCAGCATTTACCTGAACGACCCGGACGGCAACGGCATCGAGTTGTTCTGTAACTCTCAAGAAGAAGCCGTAGACGGC
The DNA here is from genome assembly GCA_963665155.2 of Dehalococcoidia bacterium. Lineage (GTDB taxonomy): Bacteria > Chloroflexota > Dehalococcoidia > Lucifugimonadales > UBA3495 > UBA1141. Next base: position 684,929 of record CAXXFI010000002.1, read on the forward strand.
TTGGCGATGATGCGCTCTACCGATCGCAAAAACACGGAGTTGATCTTCAGCTAACCCCCGGTAAACAGTTGGATGTTGAACCGTTAGGCTTACTGCCGGCGCCATTGGCCGATTGTTTTAGCCGAGGAAACCTGTCTTAATATAATTCTCGGCTCGAATTCTTGGTCCGGTGATGTCCCTGAAGCGGTAAAACGAAGAACTCAAATCACGGCCTTATCTCCCCATTAATTGGGGAGATAAGGCCGTGATGTTTCTATCTCAGCCATTAACATCCCGGGCCATTAACATCCGTCTGGGCTTTTAGCCAAAAAATCAGAATTTCAGAGGGTCCTATGAGCAAGCTGGAGTTTGCCGTTTGGGACGGTTTCCCGATCTACGAAATGAAGGTCTCACCGGTGGCGGCCGATGTCTATCAGCAGCACCTAAAAGAAGCCCAACTAGCCGAGGAACTTGGCTACAGTTCCTACTACACGATTGAGCATCAGAACTCCAGTGTGGGCCAGCTAACCTCCCCCAGTCTTTTCTTGTGCGCTGTGGCCCAGCACACCACGACCCTACGCGTCGGTGCCATGATCTACCAGTTGCCCTTCTACCAGCCTATGCGCCTAGCCCAAGAAGTTGCCATGCTGGACCATCTATCTCAAGGCCGGGTGGAGTTCGGCACCGGAATCGGCGTCCACGAGCACGAATTCATTCGCTGGGGACTGCCCTTCGAACAACGCAGGCAAATGTCTGAGGAAGCCCTGGAAATAATCGTTCAAGGTTGGACTCAAGAGACTGTGACCTACGAAGGAAAATTCTGGCAATATGACGAAGCCCTGCCTTTCCCCAAGCCATATCAGCAGCCTCACCCGCCAATCTGGGTCGGGGCACATAGTCCGGCATCCCTGGAATTTGCCGCCAAGAAGAACTACCACGTTTCCCAGAACCTGGACGTTGATCCGGTTATCGCCGAGAAATTTGAGCTGTACCGTAAGGCCTGGCGTGAATGCCAGCACTCCGGCCCCATGCCCCGAACTTTCCTAATGCGACCGGTCCATGTGGCTGAGACCGACCAACAGGCCCGAGAACAAGCGGAGAAAGCCCTTCTGGCTTCCCGAGGGGCCATTCGCCAAGGAATCGAGAATACGAGGGTGGGCTTCAAAGGAACCGAGCCCACACCCACGAATCAGGAACTTAACCGGGTGTTCCAGGGAATGGATACGTCGTTCGATTTTTGGCTGGAAAACGGGCTGGCTTTGGTGGGCAGCCCGAAGACCGTGCTGAAGCAACTGGAGGCGCAGTACGCTTTGATCGGCTACGACATATTTTGCGCCAATCACCGGTTCGGCCCCATGTCCTCTGAGATGTCCATTAAATCCATGACGCTGTTCGCCAAAGAGGTCATGCCAGCCTTCGCCAAGTAGGTCTTGATCAAGACCTAACCCTAGAACTTACTCACGAACCCAATCACTAAGCCGGGCATCGGTCACATACTTTAATCTCGAAATTCACCTGGGAAGAGAATGAAAATTCGGACAGACGTTTTAGACGTGGATTTTATTATCAGTTTTATTCAAAGCGGTCCATTATGATCCGAGCCGCCGTTTTTGACCTGGATGGAACTCTGATCGGCAGGGATGAAATACTGTCGGCCAGAGTGGCGGCAGCGGTGCGGCGACTGGGTGAATCTATTCAGGTCAGCATAGCCACTGGAAGGGAGGCCGCCCACGCCGTGGACTACGCACGGCAACTGGGCCTATCCACTCCTCAGATTTGCGACGGTGGGGCTGCCATTTTAAACCCGGATACGGGAGAGCCTTTGTGGACTGCCCCATTGGAACCCACATTGGCCCGGAAAATCATCGACAGCCTGCATACAAACGGAACCGACTTCATCGCCACTCATCCTGAAGGATCGATTACTGCCATCGGCGACATTTGCGGACTCAACATTATCCGCGTCTCCGCCTTGGACATGGACGAGGCAGGTGCGGACAAAGTGGCAGCCCAGTTTCTTCCAGAGCCTGAGTTGCACTTGGTCAAGGTTTACCTACCCTACAATGACCTCTGGGCCGTGGACTTCACCAGGCGAGGCATCGACAAGGCGACCGGAACCCACAAGCTGGCTCAGATGATCGGGGCGGATGTCGGAGACATGGTAGCGGCTGGGGACAGCTACAACGACCTTCCGTTGCTGAAGGTGTGCGGCCTAGCCATTGCCATGGGAGACGCGCCTGAAGAGATCAAGGCATTGGCCGACTACGTGGCCCCGTCGGCTGAGGAAGATGGCTTGGCAGTGGCGATTGAAGAGTTCGTGCTGCCCAGGCTCAGATAGCCCCATACCTAACGGGCTTTGACCTTCGAGGCCATTTTTTAGGGCCTATCGAACTATCACATCGAATCCTTCGACAGGCTCAGGATGAGCGGGCTTAAGTCCCAACCGCGACAGGCTCAGGATGAGCGGGCTTAGGTCCCAACCGCGAGAGGCGCAGGATGAGCGGATGCAGAACCTAACCTGACCCCGGACACAGGCTCATCCCGTTCGTGGTGAGCCCGTCGAACCATCCTTTCGGGCAATGATCATTCGACTAACTCAGAACGAACGGAATCCAGAGGCCATACTCAGGCCACACTATGGAATGCCGAGAAAAAGGCCCTATTCCCAGACGGCGGCCACCCGGTAGGCTAATTGGGTGTGGGACTCGCGCACGTCCACAATCTCGGCTGGCCGGTCCCCCAGGGTTCCCAGGGCGACAATCCAGTTAAGAATTTCGTGGTCGCCCGACTCCTGAATCTCTTCCGGCGTCAGCCCCGCCAGCTTGCTCCCCTGACCGCTGCGCACCCACTCCAGGTAGACCCTGTCGGTCTCAATATCTATGGAGCGGCACTGAAACTTGTGGGCCAGAAAGCTGTGGGACCAACTGGATGACGCCACCACCGCCACCCGTTCGCTGCGCTGGTCCAAGAACCGCCTGATCCCTTGCCCCAGTTGGTAGCAGCGGGCCGGTGTGGGCCTAGAAACTCGGACGGAAACCCCGATTCTCCCAAGCCGTCGTTTTCTTAATGTCGATTATAGATGTAAAAGTTGGTTGTTGAAACGGCTTACATACACTTCCATGCCGCATAATACTGGAATACGTCTGCTTGGGGTAGCGCGAAACTCGGCCAATGGCTTTCCGGCCAGACCTCTAGGCGGGTAATCGGGGCCAGCCTCTTCGCCGTAACAGTTGACGAACAAGGGCAGCAATGGGAACTTTCCCTCCGGGTCAAGAAACCCCAGAGGATTAATAATGGCGTGGGCCAGCCCCCAATCCCAGCCCTTCAAGGCGCTGGAAGAAGACATGTCGAACCCGTCTCGAATGAGAAAGTTGCGCATGGCCTGGGAAAAGGGTTTGGGGCAATTGAATGAGAATTTCTTCTCCGGCACGGCGTCCCAAAGGTTGGTCCGGGCCGCTCCACGCTGGAAAGGGTAGCCTTCGACTTGATCGCCGGTGTACAAGCAAAACGGGGGCAGATTGTCTTGTAGAAAATTCTCCGCTTGATCGTCGCCTATTACTATCAGCACATCGGGGTCCCACTGGTGCAGCCGGTCCCGCATAACGGCGAAAGACTCGATCACCTTCTGTTGGTCAAGCTTATCTTGGGCCAAGCCGTTGTCCTGACCCAGTTCCTCAAGCAACTGGGCGGGCGTCTCATAATCCGGTATCCGGGCATAAATGCGCTCCCGGCCTTTGTGCCACACCTCCGGCGGTGTGAGGATGATGGGACCGTGGGAGCAGCCCAGTCCAAAAATCTCGGCCATGGTTTTCCTCCGTCCAGAGAAATAATAGCCAACAAGCTTAATAGACCCGATTAGTCAGGATTGTATTGCCGTGCCACAGAGGTGTCAATTCAACTCCAGGCCGGCTTTTGCCAGCCAATTTCCCAAGGCGCCAGACCGACCTATGATGGCCCATTGGCTGCTGCGGATGAGGGCACCCCCAACATGATGAACTCGCCTACCTAAAGTTCGCAGTTGCGGCCAGCCGACCGGCCCAGGGAAACAAAGGCGTCTTGTTCTATGCCACGGACACTGAGCAGTGGTCCTATGATGATGGAGCGGCGTGGCAGAATATCGACCTAAATATACCGGCGCAAGCCACGCAATCCGCCCTCGAGGACGAGACCGACGAGGACTCTTACGCAGCGCCGGACATGATTAAGCTCTCGCCGGGCGTTGCCAAGTCGTATTGTTCTGTCGCGAGCGACGGTACCTTGCAGGCCAATAGCTACAATACCGCTAGCACGGTCAAGGACTCGGCGGGGAATTACACCCACACAATCGGCGATGACATGGGGAATGCAAATGGCTCACCGGTTCTGAATCAAGAAGATATAAACGGGATAATACGATGCTCTTCCATAGCGGCTGGAACATATACTGTCCATATAAGAAATCTTTCTCAAACTGATACTGATGCGGCTCACAACGTAACTAACCACGGGGATCAGGTGTAGTGATGAAAGTAATATTGTTCCAGAATCTAAAACCGGGATACAATTTGCGCCGGATGACCTGGGATTACTTCAATCGTCACCGGTCCTTGACTTGGAGTGTGTTGAGCATTACGTTCCTGGACTGAATCCCGACCTCGGTCAATTGATCGTGACCGAAGACGATATTACGTTCGATGCTGGACCCAACGGACAAGGAGCGGCTAGCCAAAGTCGAGACTGATGTGGGGTGGATCAAGGCTTCCCTGAGCGCATTGATGTAAGCCAGAAGGAGCACCACGAACATCTCGATTCTCCCATCGAGAAGTATCCAACTGTCGGTTCGCCCAACGGCTCCAATAGCGGCATTACCATAATCGTTGGGAAATAGACGGTCGGGCTTCTTGTGACTATTCCGTTAGGCGGCGGCGTGACGGGTGTGTTGGCTTACCTGAACTCCATCGGAAACTCCATCGAAGTTCTTGGTTAACTACCAGAGGCACCCAGCGTCCTTGCGACGAGCCTCGGCTTCCCCCGGAGTCGAGTAGTGCCCCAGGAATGGCATTCCCCGTAGGGTGCTCCAGCATCCCCTATCATATTTTCCCTTACCAGGCCCAGAGTTGGCACATTCAAAGCATTGTGAGGAAGTAACCATGGGCAAAAAATTTGATGAGATTGGTGATCAGCGCCGTCAGTTTATCGAGCAACAAAAGATGTTTTTCGTCGGTACCGCTGATGGAAATGGCCGGGTTAATGTTTCTCCCAAGGGTATGGACTCATTGAAAGTAATGGGAGACAACAGGGTCGTCTGGCTAAACTTGACCGGGAGTGGCAACGAAACGGCGGCCCACTTGATCGAAAACGACCGTATGACCCTGATGTTCTGCGCCTTTGAAGGCTCGCCCCTGATTCTTCGTTTGTACGGTCACGCCAGAGTGATTCATCCAAGAGATAGCGAATGGGAAGGGCTGTTTTCAATGTTCCGCCCCATTCCGGGGGCCAGGCAGATCATGGACATGCAGGTCGATCTTGTCCAGGAATCCTGCGGCATGGCCGTGCCGTTGTTCGACTTCAACGAGCAAAGAGATATGTTAGAGAACTATTGGGAGGAACGAAAAAGCGGGCAGCAGCTGCATAAATATTGGGAGAACCGGAATCAGGTGAGCATCGACGGCAAGCCGACTAGAATTCTCAGCGAAGTGTAACGGATACTGCCATCTATTTTGAGGCAACCCTCCCTTTTAAGGCAAAGCCCCGTTAGAGGAGTAGGGGTTCGAGTCCCCTCTCCCACTGCAGATGTAGCCAGTCCCCACTAAAAGCATTCACACATCGGGATGTCAAGGGATAATTCCCGATAGACCCACCTACGGGTTCCACGTGACCCTGGACGACGGAACCTGGGTTACGGTTCGGTGGGATCAGGTGAGAGTGACTGGATAATTGAGGCCGACGGGATACGAATCCGTACCTCATCGGCAGACAATTAGTTATATCGGCGGTACAATTCTGGATGATGGGCGATTCGCAGCCCTGAGGAAGGACCAGGTGGAAAACACTGGATAATTATGGCGAGGATTCGTAGCTGAGTTCTGCGCGCCGGTCGTGCCTGGGATGGGGCCGAAATCGCGCCAGAAACCACGCCACAGCGGTCTTGACCCGACCACGTCTTTTCATTTAGCCTCAAACAACGACCTTATCAACCTTTGCCTGTCGAACCATTCTTTCGCGTAAAGACCCTTCGACTAGCTCAGGGCGAACGGACGCTCAAAAAGAGATTTACACTTATTGGCCTGGTAGTGGATGCCAGGCGGGTGACCCGGTTGTCCACGCTGCCACCGAAGCAGAGAATGACCCACCGGTCTAGAACGCACCTAAGATAACGCATGGAGAGATTCGCTATGCCTATAACCGAATTTTCGCGACCGGTGGTCTATGGAAAGCGGGGAATGATCTGCTCCAACTCGCCTTTGGCAGCATCCGCCGGTCTGCGGGTGCTGCAGCAGGGCGGAAACGCCTTCGACGCCGCATTGGCGGTGGCAGCGGTGGAAACCGTTACTTTGGTGCCCTTGTGCGGACTGGGCGGAGACTCGTTCATCCTGACTCACGAAGGCTCCACTGGCAAGGTAACCGGCATCAACAGCAGCGGCGTGGCCGCCAGCGGAGCCACATCGGACTATTACTGGTCCCAGGGCTACAAGACCATGCCCCTGGAAGGGCCTCACGCTGTTGCCGTACCCGGCGAAGTTGCGGCCTGGGTGGAAATGCACCAACGTTTTTGCACATTGCCTTTTGCCGAGTTGCTGGAACCAGCCATCGCTTATGCCGAAAACGGTTTCCCGCTTAGCCCCGGTATCGGCCAAAATATGGCGGATTCGGTGGCCAAGCTGGCCCAGTTCCCTGCCAGCGCCGCCATTCTCTTGCCCGACGGTTCTCCCATGGGCGAGGGAGATACCCTGATAAATAAAGACCTAGCCGCCAGCCTTCGTTTGGTGGCCCAAGGCGGTGCCGAGGAGTTCTACCGGGGTGACTTGGCCAAACGAATGGTCCAGGGATTGCGGGACGGAGGCGGTCTGTTTGAAGACGCCGACTTTGCCGGTCACCAAGCCGATGTCTACGACCCCATTTCAACCACCTACCGAGGCCATACCGTCTACCAGACCCGTCCTCCATCCCAGGGGTTCTTGCTGCTGGAAATGCTGAACCTGCTGGAAACTTTCTCACTGGAGGGCTTGGCACTCCACAGCCCCGAAGCCGTCCACCTGATGGTGGAGGCCAAGAAGATTGCTTATGCCGACCGCAACCGCTTTGCCGCCGACCCGTTGTTGACCGAATGGCCCTTGGACTAACTAATATCAAAAGAGTATGCCGAAGTCAGGCGCGGCGAGATAGACCCGTCACGAGTTTCCTCATCGGCTCTCCGTCAACCAGCGGCGGTAATGCCGTATCCTGGGTCCACAGCCTCTCCAACTCCTTTGGCTCCGGCTTTGTGGCTCCCGGGACAGGTATAATGTTCAACAACCGGGCTGGCCGGGGCTTTAGCCTGGAGCCGGATCATCCCAACATTATTGCTCCCGGCAAGCGGACCATGCACACGCTGAACTGCTACTTGACCACCAAGGATGGCCGACCCGCCATCGTCGGCGGCACCCCGGGCGGTGATATTCAACCCCAGATCGGCCTGCAGATTCTCACCGGTTTGCTGGACTTCGGCATGGGTCCCCAAGAAGCGGTGGAAGCGCCTAGATGGTGGAGCTTTCCGGGTACAGACCCGGCGAGCATCAACACGCCGATGGAAGTCAGAGTGGAGCCGGGAATGCCGGAAGAGACGATCCGTGGCTTAGAGGCGATGGGACATAAAGTAACCCCGCGGCGATCTGGTGTCTACGACGGAAAAACCCAACTGATGGTATTCGACCACCAGCGTGGAGTACTAATGGGTGCATCGGACCCTCGGGGCGATGGCCAGGCAGTCAACCTGTAAACTTGGAGAGAAAACCCTGAGTGAAAACCCTGAGTGAATTTATTCGCCGCAGAGAGTAACCCAGAGCTTGGGAAGCATTGTGACCCTCGGGTCTCTGTGGCATTTTAGGTGTCAAAAATGTCTGGCTTAAAGCTACTGGCCCTATTCGCCCACCCCGACGACGAAGCTTTCCCGGTGGGCGGTGCCTTGGCGGCTCATGCGTCCCGTGGCGTGGAGATACGTTTGATTACAGCCACGCTGGGCGAGGAAGGAGAGATTCGCCAAGAGGGTGCGGCCACCCGGGAAACGCTTCCTAGAATAAGAGGCATTGAGTTGTCCTGCGCGGTGCGAGCGTTGGGGCTGGCCAGCCACCGCGTCCTGGGCTATCGGGACTCGGGCATGGTCAATTCCCCAGCCAACAGCCACCCCAAAGCCTATGTCAACGCTCCATCTGCGGAAGTGGTGGAGCAATTCGTGGCGGAAATTCGCACGTTCAAGCCCCAAGTGATCTTAACCTTCGAGCCCGGCGGGCTCTACGGTCATCCCGACCACATAGCTGTTTCCCAGCACGCCAGCGAAGCCTTCAACCTGGCGGGAAATCCAGAGGCCTTTCCCAGCCAGTTGGTGAACGGCGTTGAGCCACATCAGCCTCAACGCTTGTTCCAGAGCGCACGTCCCAAGGGATTTCGCACCATGTGGGCCACCAAACTGAGGGCCTCAGGCGTGGATTTCCCCATGCCTACGCCCGAGCAGGAAGAGCAGGGAACCCCGGTGGAAGATATCCATCTGGACCTGGATGTGGACGGCCACCTGGAATCCAAAATGGCCTGTATCTTGTGCCACCGCACCCAGGTCGCCGCCGATTGGCCCTACCACCGGGTTCCCAGAGAGGTCACAGCCAGCATTCTGGGCCGTGAATTCTACATTCGCGCCAACCCGCCGGTTCAACCCGGCGAGAAGGTCTCGGAAGACTTCTTCGCTGGCCTGGCACCATAAACCCACGTTACTTTCTTAGAACGCCCGCCAGGCAACCGGACTTCACACCCGCGAGAATGATGTTCCCTAGGAAGGGCCGTGCCGCAGGCACCTAGCTTTTGGGACGTTGGATCAACTCGACGCTGACACGGTCCGGGGCCACAATAAACGCGACCGTGGTGCCCGAGGGCATGGTCCAAGGCTCGCACCCGAATTCAACCCCGTTGGATTTCAGGTGGGCCGCCGCTGATTCCATGTCATCGACTTCAAAGCCAAAATGATCCAGACCGTAGCGGGGCTCGGTCGAGCCTGCCACCGGGTCCTCGCCTTCGGCCCGCCCGGAGATGGTCATCAACGGATGGCCGTTCAGGGAAAGCTGGATGGATTTGGTGGTGGATAGGGGACGCTCGGAGGTTATTTCCGCACCGAAATTGTCGACATAGAATTTGGCTGCCGCGTCCGGGTCGCCGCTACGGAAATGCAGGTGATTGTAAGTAAAGTTCATTTTGTGCCTCCTAAAGAATCGTAAATATATGAGTAATCGATAGCCAGACGAAAATTAACCCAGGAAATCGGATGTCCAGCGAGTGTAGTCCTCCCGGCGGGTTACTTGGGCCATGAGTTCGGGCGAGGCCAACTGGGGAGTCAGGTCACCGGGAGACGTGCCGTCCCGCAATGCTTTAAGAGTGTCATAGACCGCCTTGATGGCCGCAGCGAAGGACAGGTGGCCCTGGAGCGCAATGCGGACACCATTTTCAGCCAGGAATTTCTTGTCCGACAACTCTCCACCGGCACCCCCCAGTAGAAGGGGAATCGACACCTCGGCGTGAACCGCTTGGATTTCTTCCTTGGTCCGGGCACCGGCTAGGAATATTCCGTCCACCCCAACCTTTTCGTAGGCTTTGGCCCGCTTTATAGCCTCTGGAACGCCCGAGATGGCCAAGGCGCTCGTGCGGCCGAGGATCACTAGACTGGGGTCTTGCCTGCCAGCTAGGGCGGCCCTCATTTTGCCTATGCCCTCTTCCATAGAGACAAGTTCTCCTTCCCCGGCGGCGCCAAAGCTGCGGGGCAGGACGGTATCTTCAATCGTCAACGCCGACACACCTGCGGTCTCCAGTTCTTCCACGGTGCGCATGACGTTCAGGGCGTTGCCATAACCGTGGTCGGCGTCCACCATCAGGCTGAGGTCTCCGGCCCGGCAGATGCGGTGGATTTGCTGGGCAAACTCGGTCAGGGTCAACACAATCAGGTCGGGAGCGCCCAGCACGGTACCCGAGGCAATCGACCCGGCAAACATGCCGACTTCGAACCCAAGATCCTGGGCGATACGGGCCGATATGGGGTCGAACACCGAGGCAGGATGGTAGCATTGGTCGCTGGCCAGAAGGGACCGGTAACGCTCGCGGCGTTGTGTCAAATTCATGGGGGCTCCTTGATAAGGCTATACTTGTTTACGTTCGGGGAGCGTGGCCCATTTTAGCATAGAAATTCTTTGGGAAGGGTTTGGGGAACCCTTTCTTGGAAGAAAGGGTTCCCCAACGTACCTCCGAAAGAACCGTCTCCTCAATTGGAGCAGAATGTGAAAATAGCCGGCGTGGATTTTAGCGGGGCCAAGACTGACGACCGAACCTGGGTGAGCACGGGAACGCTGGAAGACAACGTCCTGACCCTAGACGATTGCCGCCCCGTCGGTCGGGACGATCTGTCGCAAATGCTGCTGGCAATGTCGGAAGGCTCGGTGGCGGCTTTGGACTTCCCCTTCGCGGTGCCCGAGCATTTCGCCAAGTTCTGGAATCCCAGCGGCGACTCAATGCCTGACCTGTGGGATCAAGCAGCATCCATAGACTTGGCCCAGTTCTTGGACCTACGAGACCGGTACCTCGCCGAGTGGGGCGAGCCAAAACGCCGGTGCGACCTGCGCTTCCCGGAGTGCTACTCCTGTTTGCACAAAGCCAACCCCAATATGGTGCCCATGACGTTCTACGGAATGCGAATGCTGGGCCCTCTGTGGCGCGCTGGCTGCTCAGTTCCTCCGATCGAAGATAGAACAACAATCGAAGATAGAGCACCAGCTTCAATAGACGACACCGGACAAGATACCGGAGAAGGCACCGGCCCGAACAACTCCAATCGGGAACACAAGGCAGTGCTTTTGGAGGCCATGCCCGGCGCTGCGCTCAAGGCCATGAAGCTGCCCCACAAAGGCTACAAAAACGGGGCCAACGCTCTAAAACTTCGTGACGGAATTCTAAGTGGACTGGAAAGCAGCTCCGGTATAAAGATAAAAAACCTGTCCCATTACCGAAAACTCTGCCAAGGAAGCCACGACGCACTGGATTCCGTGGTAGCCGCCGTGATTGCTTCCTTGTGGGCCAACGATCCTGATGTTTTCTGGCGTCCTGACTTGGATGGACCCGATAGGGTGGCTCTGCTTGAAGGGTGGCTGTACGCCCCGGTCCACATCTGAGCAAGCCCGACCAATTTGCGGCGCTATTACTAAACGACCGGTTGCAACTACCGGTTGCTTAGCCAGACACAAACCGTTAAGCTGGGGCCAGTCTCAGCAGGAGTAGGAATGGTTCCCATTGCACCCCACGGAATCCATTCAATCAGGAGGCACTAATTTGGGTATTTACCGTTTGTTCACGGGTAGCGACGGCCAGTCGCACATCGAAGAAGTAAACTTGGCCGACCACCCGGAACTGAAAGAAGGGACGGACGCCAAGAACATCAATTTCCAAGAGTGGCCTCCCGGGCGCTTCATCGACTGGTACCCAGCCCCAAGGCGCCAATACGTGATTTCGCTCTCCGGCCAAATTGAAATCGGACTGGGCGACGGCACAACTAGCCGCTACGGCCCTGGAGATGCCCGGCTGGTTGAGGACACTACCGGCCAGGGCCACACCACGCGGGTGATAGGCGACCAACCCAGCATCACCGCGGTAGTCCCCCTAGCCGACTAGGTCCTGCGGACGGGAGGCTAGGCGGCTTGATTTGCGCTAAGGCATTATTTCGCCTAGACCGAGACATTCTGGTGACTTGCCGGCGGACCACCTTAAAGTTGGCTCAACTAGCTAACCGTAGATTTAACGAATGAATCGTCGACCGGGTAGTAAGTCCAATCCCTCACTGTGAAGCTAAATTGATAAATAGGAGGCACCAAAATGCAGATAGTTAGAGTTTATTCCGGCAGCGACGGTGAATCCCACTTCGAGGACGTAACCGCCGACCAATTTGCGGAAATCGCAAACAATGTAGGGCCTGGGGACGTTACCGTAAACCGGAGGGAGTCGCCGAGCTTTTCGGACTACCACACTGCGCCCAGGCGTCAATACGTAGTAAACCTTTCCGGGATAGCCGAGTTCGAAACCGCCGACGGCTCTGTCCGCAGACTGGTTCCCGGAGACGTGCTGGTGGCCGAAGATTTGACGGGTCACGGGCATATAGCCCGGAGCATCGGCGACGAGTTTCGAGTGTCCCTTGCTGTCCCCATAGCAGAACCCAAATAGTCCCGGTCCTGCCGACGGCAACCTAGGCGGCTTCAATTGCGCCAATGGTTATTTGGACGTTCGACCGCGTGTCTTAATTTACGCTAAAAGAAATGTGGACGCTGGCTTAATTTGACAAAATGTACTGCGGACGGGCGGCTCAGCCGCCTTGCTTGCCTTTCTTAGCGTTGTCCTGCTAGGTCGGCGGCTTCGTGGCTGGTTAGCAACCTGGCCTTGCATACGTCCGGCGCTAGCCAGCGCCGGTCAACACAGCCTGGAGCCTGAGTAGACCTTGTTGGCGGCGTGCGGAACTGACTATCTGGGACGAGAAACTTTCACCCCAAGAAGGGTCGAATAGCTGCTCTTTCATTTCCCGGATTAGCTCGTTGTCCTGCAGTTTGGCAAAGCGCCGGTAAAAAGCGAGCGGGTCTCCCGACGGAACTCCTCCGGGGTGCACCCGCTCGAGGGCATGAAAAAATGGTAAAACCACGTTTACTGCCAAGTCGCCTGCCCGGTCTTTGCCGATCAAGGCTGGCTGACCTGGTACGTCAGCGGGCGCCATGAGCGCGGTCAGCAACCCCTTTGCACTGCCCGTGCCACAGGGGCCTGCCAACCCGGCAACCAACCCTCGGTCGAGGAAACGGTTCAACCATGCGGCCGCCCCCATAATTCGGCGGCGGGGATGGTTAGAGGGACGCAACCGGAAGCAGTGCCAATCACTGGATAAAAGGGGAGCGCCAAATCCGCCCCGTGGCAGGATAGTGTGACCTTGGCGTTGCCTCGTCGCCGGGTCAACAGGTGATGACAAGCCTGACATTCCAATGAGCCAGCTAACCAAAGCTTGGGCCCGGTCTTCCCTTGGCAGTCTCTCAACTCCCGTTTTCAATGCGCTATATGGAGCCCTGGACGCTAATTTCAGGAATGGCTGCTGATTATTACGGTAACCGAGGCCCTCCAAAAGGTTTTCGTACAGAGTCTGCTCCGAGTTCTGTTCCCGTAATAGTGTGCCGAAATAACCGCTCTTGGCCAAGAAACGCTGGTCTCCGGCCAGGTCCAGCAATTCTCCCATTTCCGCCGGGTTTGTAGGAGTCGAGTACCCACTTTGGCCGAGGACCGCCCAGAGACCGCTGTTGTCTCCCTCGGCTAGTTGAGCAGATGTTACGGCCCCAGAAACCTCAAGGCTTTCGGTCGCAAACTGTTCCTGTTCCGTCTCAATTCCAGGCTCCGAGTGCTTAAGCCCAGGCTCTGCAGGCTCGAGCTCTGGGAATTCTTCGGAGACAAATAATGGCAATAGCGAAACTACGGGGGCATGCCTACCGCTTTGCAACCGTGTTTCGTGACTTTCTACTTCCAGAGCGGCGTGGAGAACAACGCCGTTATAATTAGGGTCGCCGCCATGGCCGTGACTTTGCCAGTCTTTTTGGCGCACATGGATTTCCACATCGCCCCGCACCAGCCCCTCTCCCTCCACCTCCAAAATCGCATTACGAAAGTCCGGCCCTGCTCCGGTTCCCACGCTGCCTGGATATATTACCCGGACCTTTGTTCCCCCGTGTGTTCGCAGCCACTCTTGGCGAGCCGCCTTCTTCTGCCACAAACGTGCCAGTAGGCGCTCGGGTATCCGGTTCTTTCCGGTGGGCACACGGCTCATAACGGGACGATAGCATACTTACAAGAGACCCGCCAACGTGAACCAAATCCACAAGAGACAGGTTCTTTGGGAAGGGTTCCCCAACGCCCCTCCTAAAGAATTCTAATCCTGGTACAGTTGCTATATTAAATCCCGGAGGAACCCCAGAATGGCAGAATCTGAGCCCACCACCCTCACGTTCTATGGTCACTGCGCCTTTCTTTGGCAAACAGGCCAAGGACTTCGCGTCCTTTCCGACCCTTACCGCAATATAGAAGATCGGTACTGGTTCACCCGCTTATTTCCTCAAGTCGAATGCGACCTCAGCTTGATTACCCGCGCCCACTTCGACCACGACGCCGCAGACCGGCTGCCGGAAGCCGCTTCTCTACTGCGCACCCCAGGCCTTCTCCGGATGGACGATATGTCCATCCAGGGAATTCAGGACATTCATTCCGGTGCCTCCGGCTTACGGGGAATGCCCAACGTCATGTTCTTGCTGGAGACCGGCGGTTTGCGTTTCTTGCACATCGGCGACAACCGGGCAAATTGGCCGGAAGAGGTCAGCGAAGCGGTGGGCAAAGTCGACGTTCTGTTAGTGACGGTGGACGATGCCTCCCACCTTCTTAGCTACGCCGAAGTGGATTCATTGATCGAGAGGGTCGACCCTAGAATAGTGATTCCGATGCACTACCGCATCCCGTCATTGATGCCCGAATCCTGTGGGTTAAAATCGCCGGAACAGTGGCTGGCCACACAACCCAGCGTCAAGCAATTGAAGGGGCATAGCGCCACTATTTCCCGGGAGGATCTGCCCTCTTCGGCTCAGGTTTGGGTGTTTGAGCCGTCGCCGGAATCGCTAACGGCTACCAAGGTTGAACCTTGACCATTGTACGAGGGAACCTCTTTTGGAAAAGAGGTTCCCTCGTACTCCTTCCAGAAAACTCAAAATTAAAGAATGGGAGCGCGAGGGGCACGCCCCTCGCACGTACCCCAAACCTTGCTCTTTCCCGAAGGCAGTCGTAAAATGGCCCAAATCACTAAAGGGGGACTGAAACACCATGGCTAGCCTCAAGCATCCTCTGGAAGATATAAGAGTCATCGACTTGGGCCGACACCAAGCAGGCCCCCGTTGCGCCCAAGTATTGGCCCGCATGGGCGCCGAAGTCATTAAAGTAGAACGCCTTGGGGGCGAGGAAACACGGTACCACGGCCCTTGGGTCCGGAAACAGAGCGCGTATTGGGTCCAGTACAACTCGGGCAAAAAGAGCCTGAGCATGGACTTGCGCAAGGAACAAGGTAAAGAAGTACTGCGCAAACTCGTCGGGGTATCAGACGTATTGGTGCAGAATTTCCGGCCTGGGACTATCGAGAAAATGGGCTTCGGCTATGACGTGCTTAAAGAGTTGAACCCGAGAATAATAATGGTAAACGTGTCGGCCTACGGTCAGTTCGGTCCCTACAGGGACGATATCGGTTACGACCCCATAGGGCAAACCATGTCGGGAATCACCATGGTAACCGGTGAAGAGGGCATGCCCCCTATCCGGACCGGAGTGCCGATAATCGACCGCATCACGTCCCTCCATGCGGCCATAGGCACTCTGTCTGCACTTCACGAGCGGCAAATCTCCGGCGAAGGCCAATCAATGGACGTTTGCTTAGCCGACACCGGGTATAGCATGACCGAGATTCCCATCACCGCATATCATGGCACCAAGATTCCACCCAAGCGAGGCGACTCCACCGCCCCTCCCAGCGGTATTTATCCATGCAAAGGCGGCTGGGTTCTCCTTTCCGCTGGCGACCAGCACCACTGGCACCGGGTGTGCAACGCCTTGAACAAACCCGAATGGCTGGAAGACCCGCGTTTCTCTACTCGCCCCGAGCGTACCAAGAATCGGCAAATAGTAGAGGACGCTCTTGAAGAAATGCTCTCTAAGATGTCCATGGATCAAGTCATCGAGCACTTTAAGCGGCACGACGTAGTGGCGGCGCCGGTGAATACGATACCCATGGCAGAGGAAGACCCCCACCCTTGGGAGCGGCAGACCATGGTAGAAGTACCTGACTTCCTGGCTGGCAGCATCGCTGTGTCGGGCGACTACTGGCACTTCAGCCGCACTCCAGCGGTTGTCGGCAGCACCCCCCAAGTGGGTGAGCACAACGACGAGGTTCTTTCCGATATCCTGGGCTACTCGGCCGAAGAGATAGCCCAAATGCGCGAGGATAATGTCATCGGGGAAAACCACGAGTACGACACTATTCCCGGTTAATCTTCCGTAACCCGGCAAGTCCGTTATAAAAAAAAGCGAGTCCGGTGGTTTCTTACCACCGGACTCGCTTTTTAACGGTACAGGCATTTATAGGCCGACTACCGGTGAGGTGGATCAACCCCAATCTCTGACACTTTAGGGGTATCCATCCGGGCCGCTGATTCTAGCCCATGAATATGTTGGGTGCTCTTGTTTATGTTATATTGTGGGTGTAATTAGTCTCATTCTACTGCGATTTGAACTGCTTTTCGCACACAGTGGTTCTCCCGCTCAATCTATCACCAATGCATAAATTTCAGCCCCCAGCGGGGCCAAACAAAAAATCATGTTCCGTAAATGGGTTGCCGGTGTCATGGATTGACCCGATCCGGCGATACCCGCCTTTGGCCGGAACATTTTAGAATATCCGGGAATCTAAAGCTCGTAGACGTGGCCTGTAAATCGAACCCATATCCGGCTATATTACGCTCCCGTACGCTGTCCATAGACGTTATTGAAGGAGGTGAAGCCCGGTGGTAGCCCTATGGACCGTTGGAGTCCTGGGCGCCGGAGCTTCAGGCTGACTTGGCTGGAGATCAGTAGCAATTATTTTCATTTTCTCCTCTCATGAGGAATATCATCGTCTTCCGGGCACACGCCAGCCGTCACCGGACTACCACTGGGGGCCGTGATGGTTCCTTTATCGTCTTTAAACCCCTGGCGAAGGGGAAGTGACTACATAAGCTCCATCTCGGGAGCAACCCTGCTCAGCGGCACTGTGGGCCTGTTGGTGGGCTTGATTGTGGCGTCCCTGGTATCGATCCCCCTTTATGGCTTGGAAGGGTGGCTGGGCTGGGGGGTGCCCATAATAGTCAGCGCATCCTTGGGTATATTCGGTCTCTGGGTCGGCTCCAACCGGAACCGGGACGTATCGGCTATCTTCCCCGCCTTGGCCAACTCCGACGGCATTAGCCATGGCAGAAGTTCTCGTAACGGCAACATCCTAGTCGACACCAGCGCCATAATCGACGGACGTATAGCCGACCTCAGCGTCACCGGTTTCCTGGAAGGGAAACTGATGGTCCCACGGTTCGTGTTGGACGAGCTCCGGCACATAGCCGACTCCAGCGACTCGATGCGCCGCAACCGGGGCAGAAGGGGGCTGGAAGTGCTGGGCCGACTGCGTAAGGACAGCACCATTCCCCTGGAGGTGCTGGACGTAGGCGTGGAGCGTGGCGTTGAAGTCGACGCCCGTTTAGTCCAGTTGGCTCGCAGCATGAAGTCGCCCATCCTAACCACCGACTACAACCTGAACCGGGTTGCTGAGCTTCAGGGCGTGCAGGTGTTGAACGTAAACGAGCTGGCCAACGCTCTGAAAGCTATCGTATTGCCCAGCGAAGAGTTGCGGGTGAACATTGTCCAAGAAGGGAAGGAGCCAGGACAGGGTGTGGCCTATATGGACGACGGCACCATGGTGGTGGTGGAAGGAGGCAGGCGCTACCTAAACGCCTTCCATGACGTCGTGGTGACCCGGGTGCTCCAAACTGCGGCGGGCCGGATTATTTTCGCTCAGCCCAAGAACGACTGAGGCATAGGTGGCGCCGGAACTTGGAAATCAGTCGCCTATTGGTCCTATTAACGAGCCGCCCCACATGGCTAGGATTGGCGCAGTTGTGGTCGCTGCCGGGACCAGCAGCCGAATGGGCGGCATAGACAAGATTTTCGCGCCGCTGTTAGGCGCGCCCTTGATTTGTTACGCCCTCGATCGCCTGGAAGCGTTTTCCCCGGTCGGACAGGTAGTATTGGTGCTCGACCAAGCTTCCTTGGAGCATGGCCGGGATTTGGTCGACCAGAGCGGATACCGGAAAGTGTCGACGGTCTGCCCCGGAGGCTCAAGACGCCAAGATTCAGTGTTCTTGGGGCTTCAGGCACTAGAACCCTGTGACTGGGTGGTAATCCACGACGGCGCTCGACCTTGTCTGGACCAAGCTACGCTGGAAAGGGGCTTGGAATCGGCCTCTGAAACCGGGGCGGCCGTGGCTGGTGTGCCGGTTAAGGACACGATAAAAACCGTTTCGGACCAACAGGTGGTGGTCAACACCCCCGATAGGCGGGGACTCTGGGCGGCCCAGACTCCTCAAATTTTCCGGTATGACCTGATTATGGACGCACATCAACGATGCACCGAAGCCGTGACCGACGATGCGGCTATGGTGGAAAGCTTGGGCCACGCCGTAAAGATGTTCCTGGGATCCTACGAGAACCTGAAAGTAACCACTCCGGAAGACCTAGCCGTGGCCGAAGTCTTCTTGCGAGCCAGGACGAGAGTTCTTTAGGAGGGGCGTTGGGGAACCCTTTCTTGTTGCAAGAAAGGGTTCCCCAACGCCCCTCCCAAAGAACCTAAATCTTGGGATACGATATGCCGGAAAATACCCCAATAGATTTCCGGGTTGGGATAGGCTTCGACTCCCACCCCTTAGCAACGGACCGCCGCTTGGTTTTGGGCGGGGTGGAAGTCCCTTTCCACTTGGGGCTATCCGGACACAGCGATGGCGATGTGCTGGTCCACGCCATCATGGACGCTCTGTTGGGTGCGGCGGCTTTGGGGGATAGAGGCTACCATTTTCCATCCAGCGACCCCCAATATAAAGACATATCCAGCTTGGTCCTACTCACAAAGGTGGCTGACCTCGTCCAAGCGGCGGGTTGGCGCATATCCAACGTCGATGCTACAATGTTGGCGCAAAATCCCAGGCTAGGACCATTCCTGGAAAGTATGCGGGCCCAGGTGGGCCAAGCCCTATCCACATCCCCGGACCGCATCGGCATCAAGGTCACTACTACCGACTTTTTGGGGTTCGTCGGCAGGGAAGAAGGCATGGCCGCATGCGCGGTGGCTTCACTGATAAAGGGGCCAATATAAAATGAGCCAAGATAAAACGGGCCAATTAACGGGGCATGGGCACACCAGCCCTGGTGACCCGGCCCTGATAACGGAGCTTTGATAACTCGGCTATGAGGCTGTACAACACACTCACCGGCCAAGCGCAAGAGTTCGTCCCTTCAGACGGCAAAACGGTCAAAATGTACGTCTGCGGGGTCACTCCCTATTCTTCTACCCATGTGGGGCACGCCCTCAGCTATGTGATATTCGACGTTTTGCGCAGGTACCTGGAGTTTACGGGCTACGATGTTCGCCACGTCCAGAATTTCACCGATGTGGACGATAAGATCATCCAGCGAGCCCAAGAGCGAGGGATCGACCCCGATGAGTTGGCCGAGCAGTTCATCGAAGACTTCTATCGCACCATGGACGCCCTGAACATACAGCGTGCCCACGTTTACCCTAGAGCAACCCAGGAAATCCCCCCAATACTGGAAACCATCAAAGACCTGATCGATAAAGGTTATGCCTATCCGGCGGGTGGGGATGTCTTTTTCCGCGTCACTCGCAGCCAGGACTACGGCAAGCTAAGCCACCGGACCTTGGATGGAATGATCGCCGGCGCCAGGGTGGAGGTGGACGAACACAAAGAGCACCCCATGGACTTTGCGCTGTGGAAAGGAGCCCGGCCCGGCGAGCCTTCGTGGGAGAGTCCCTGGGGGCCGGGACGACCCGGCTGGCACATCGAGTGCACCGCAATGTCCACAACTTACTTGGGCGGAGCTCTGGACATCCACGGCGGCGGTCAAGACCTGATCTTTCCCCACCACGAAAACGAAATCGCCCAGAGCGAGGCGGCGACCGGCCACCAGCCCTTCTCCCGATATTGGGTACACAACGGTCTGCTGCGGCTTGGCGAAGACAAAATGAGCAAGTCTTTGGGGAACCTGGTTTCGGTCGAAGAAGCATTGGAACGCCATGACCCCGACTCCCTTCGCTTGTACTTTCTATCTTCCCACTACCGCAGCCCTTTGCAGTTCACCGAGGAAGGCTGCTCCGCCATGGAGCGCAGCACCGAACGCCTGCGCCACGCCCTCAGCCGGGACGATGCCCAAGACGATAATAGCTCCGGCGAGTCCCTGGACCCTGAACCGTACCGGGTCAGGTTTCTAGAGGCGATGGACGACGACCTGAATACTCCCAGGGCTTTGGCCGTCCTTTTCGACCTGGCAAGGGACATCAACCGCTGCCAAGACTCGGGCGGCACGGCAAAGGACGCTCAAGCCGCTTTGCGTCACTTGGGGGGCATCTTGGGGGTAACCTTCCAAGAAACCGGTGGGACTTCCCAGGAAAGCCTGGCGGCCAGTCCTTTTATCGAGCTCTTGTTAGAGACACGGACCCAACTTCGCGAAGCTAAAGAGTACGCCCTAGCCGACAGTATTCGCCTAGGCTTGGAGTCGCAAGGGGTTGTAGTTGAGGATACCGCGCAAGGGACAAAATGGGAGTACCGGCCCCACCACGAGTCGTAATCGGGACTCGGATTTTGACCGCTGACACCCCAGGACTGTCTTTTCTAATCCCTTGCCTGTTGCGTTTTCGCACCCGAACCAAACAGGTATGTGTTCTTGACCGAGCTAATTTGGTTCACGGCAGCAAGTGTTCCCGCAGGCGCTCGTTACAAGCGCATCCCGCAGAACTGGCCTCGACTATCCAAACCCTTAGTGGTATCCCCTTGCGGGCAAGGCCGCACAATTCCGTGCCCAGTCAATTCAGATGCAGGACCTATCCATCAAGCCTTTACTAGCAAGCCTCTACAAACTTCGCCCGTCTCGCTCTGGCATTGATAAATATTCGGCCCCGGATAATTGCTTACTATGCTGAATAGCCTTGAAATTGAACCCCTGATAAGAATCGTTGGTAAGAACAACGTCCTCACCAGCCTCTACGACCTTGATCGTTATTCGGCCGACGCCCTTCACCCATTTCGGGCTTACGGTGCCGAGAAATCTTTCGATCAACTTGCCCAAGCGGTGGTTCGCCCAGGTTCCACTGATGAAGTTTCGAAAATCGTTGTTTTGGCCAACGAGCAAAGGACTCCCTTGGTGCCCTACGGCGGCGGCTCCGGCGTAATGGGCGGAACCGTTCCCATCCAAGGCGGAATAATTGTCGACATGGGGCGGATGAACCGAATCTTGGAGGTGGGCGCCACCGATTTGACCGCTAGGGTTGAAGCCGGTGTGCTTCTGGCAGACTTGTCGGAAGCCTTGGCCTCCCACGGTATGATGCATGGCCACGACCCATACAGCGTAGCCATAGCCACCGTCGCTGGCACTATTTCCACCAACGGCGTGGGCTACCGGGCAGCGGCTTTCGGCCCCATGGGCGACCAAGTTGTTGCACTGGAGGTGGTGCTGCCCAATGGCCAGGTTCTGAATACCCGACCAGTTCCAATGCACTCCTCCGGTCCGGGCCTGAACCGGTTGTTCATAGGCAGTGAAGGCACCTTCGGAATTATCACCCAAGCGACAATCAAGATATTTCGCATACCCGAGGCTCAAGCCTTCGCCACCGTCTCTTTCGACAGCTTTGACGCAGGGTTCAACGCCGCCGCCGAGTTGCTGGCGCTGGGTATCCACCCAACGCTGTTGGACTTGACCGAGGAGGACGACGGAATTCTGCTGCACCTGCTTTTCGAGGGCTTCGCCGAAGGTGTAGCAGCGCAAGAGCAGCGGTCCATACAGGTTTGCGCCGACTTCGGCGGCCACCACACGGGCTCCGAGCCCACCTTGGCCTACTGGCGGGACCGGCACCAGTCCGGGGAGAACTACAAACGGACCGCCTTGGGAAAACCCAGGCAAGAGGGCTGGGACCGGACGGGCTGGCGGGGTTTCGATTATTTACATCTGGGACTGCCCATCTCTAAAGTGTTGGAGTACCGGAAACGCTGCGACCGGATCATGGAGGGCACCGGAGTGCGGACGGTGGAGTACGCCATCTGGAGTCGACCGGAGCTGTTTTCCATGCTCATATTGTGCGAGGAAGGCACCGAGGCCCAATCCCGCGAGCGGCTGGGGCGCGTGGTGGAAGAGGTGCTGACCTTGGCCCAGGATATGGGCGGCGTCATGGAGTACTGCCACGGAGTGGGCATCAAGCTTAACCACCTATTGGCTCGGGAGCTAGGCGTTGGTCACGAAGTCATCAAGAAGCTAAAGCAGGCCCTCGACCCGGCCAACATTATGAACCCAGGCAAGCTGGGGATGTAGTCTCCATTCCCTCATTGGGTCCGGCATTGGGTCCGGCAACCCACGCTGGACGCTTTCCCATCACCGGGGCCCCAATTCCAGTCCACACGATCTTCGTCCGGCAAATTCTTTGCTATGGACGTTTGCGCCTCTCTCTGCGGTGAGTCCCCTTCAAACATTCCATTTTTGTTTACCCTGACTACATCAGTCTGACATAATTTCGTCATGATATTAGGCCCTTTAAAGATATTATAGCCTAATCATTCGTCATTATTCGTAATATAAATGGATAAAATCCTATAATAATATGTGTGTAATATCTATTGCCAATGGGTAAGGGGAGGAATATCATAAAAATTGATGTAACAACCGACTCATTATTCAATGATACAAGGTAACAGCCTCAAAACTGTCAGACAGTGTGTGAGATTGCGCCCAGAGCATTGAAGCAAGATCCATTGCTACACCAAAATCCCGGACTCAGTTCAGGCACGAATCCGGGCGCGAAAGGGAGCCTGACCGTCAACCAAATTCTAAAACTGCAGGGGCCCAGGTGCAGCTTGAAGATGGCCGGAACGTAACAAGAATCGAAAACTAAGGAAAAGGGTGAAAAAATGAACAATGCGCTGCATCACACAGGTTTGGACAGAGTCGCCACAGGAATATGGGGATTGGTAACCGCTTTTGATCACTGGGCGGTAAGTGTGCCTCATACCCGGCGTTTCCAGGAACAGCAGGACATCCGGGAAGTCCAAAACCTGCGCAAGGCCCGCAACCAATTTATTTAGTCCCCGGATTTTTAATCTGGGCTGTTTAACACAGCCTGGACTATGGATTAGCCAGAGTCCGGACTAATAGTTCAGCCGTTGACCTCGGCCCCGGTCAACCGCTTTTTCTATCCCCGTCATTGCAACAACGTCTCCCAAGGCCGCTTTACTGTAGGATTTGCGCGGCAAAACTGGGGCGAATGAGGCGATGGCCTTTCACAGACCTTTCATGGTGATTTATACCCCCTCTAATAAGCCTCCTCAATTTGAATCTTCAGGAACATCCTGGGGCACCCTTTAACTTGCATTGTCACCGCAAGATTGATTTCGCCGAATCCTTGATTCGGTTTCATAGAGACGTGAAGTAGTAGTATCAGTCCAGAGACTATAAGTTCTGCTACAATGTATGGCGATCATGAAATCCATAACGGAGGAAACCGTAATGGCAGAATACGTTCTTGTGAATAACAAATGCCCGACCTGCGAGACGCAACTCATGGAAGTCGAACTCTCCTCGGCTATGCGCCGTGCGTCCACGATTCCTGTCGATCAGTGGGAACTCCAGGGAAATTGGCGCCAACTCCTGTGCACCCACTATGTGGGATTGTCCATTGACAATGGTGGTGCTTCTCCGCCCACAATTAAGTTGGTCAGCCGCTAAGTTGATCAGCCGCTAACACAAACACCATATCCGCTTCACACGGGGAATAATCGCGGAACCGCAAGGTTGCACAGTGGATTTTCCAGGAAAATCGGCAGCGCTTTGGTTACAATTGTTCCTCTGGCCGTGTTCCTCTGGCCGTGTTCCTCTGGCCGTCCATCTGGCCGTTCCTCTGGCCGTGTTCCATCTGTTCCTCTGGCCGTGTTCCTCTGGCCGTGTTCCTCTGGCCGTGTTCCTCTGGCCGTGTTCCTCTGGCCGTGTTCCTCTGGCCGTGTTCCTCTGGCCGTGTTCCTCTGGCCGTGTTCCTCTGGCCGTGTTCCTCTGGCCGTGTTCCTCTGGCCGTGTCCATCTGACCGAACAAATCCGCCACCAAAGAGCCCGCCGGTATATTCTCGTTAATATCTCCGGCTATTCTTCGCCAATATACCAATTAGGAGCCCATGCTCCATGATGACCCCCCGTGTGTTCGTTTCCCGCCGAATCTTCCCGGAAGCGTTGGACCTGCTAAACGAAGTAGCTGAAGTAGAGGTTTGGCCCGAGGAACTTCCTCCCAGCCCTCAAGTGCTTGCGAATAAAATCGCCAACGCTGACGGGGTTTTGACCACAATAATGGACCGTGTCGATGCCCCTTTATTGGACCGTTCCCCCCTGCTAAAAGTGATCAGCCAGTTGGCGGTGGGCTTGGACAATATAGACGTGGCCGAAGCGTCGCGCCGCGGTGTATTTGTGGGCTACACTCCCGGCATTTTGGCCAAAGCCACGGCGGACGTGGGCTTTGCCCTGTTATTATCCGCCGCTCGGCGCATCGGAGAGAGCGAGCGTTGGGTGCGGGCCGGTAGCTGGGAAATGTCCTTCCATCCCATGTATTGGCTGGGCGCGGAAGTAAACGGCGCAACCTTGGGCATTGTGGGCATGGGCCAGATTGGCTTGGAGATGGCCAAAAGAGCCTTGGGATTCGACATGAAGGTTATCTACCATTCCAGAACCCGAAAGCTAGAGCTTGAGGACCGGTACGGCTTCGAGCACGTGGACCCCCAAACGCTTCTTAAAACCAGCGACTTCATCTCGCTACACATCCCGTTGACTCCGGAAACACGCCATTTTATCGGAGAGCCGGAACTGCGTACGATGAAGTCTACGGCTATTCTAATCAATCTGGCACGCGGGCCGGTGGTGGACTCCAAAGCCCTATACACCGCTCTAAGCGAAAAGTGGATTCAGTCAGCGGCCCTAGACGTCACCGACCCGGAGCCGATTCAACCTGACGACCCGCTTCTGACCTTGGACAACCTGGTCATAACCCCCCACATCGGGAGCGGTTCCATTTCCACCCGGAGGGAAATGTGTATGTTGGCGGCAAGAAACCTTGCCGCAGGCCTTAAAGGCCAGCGCTTGGAACATTGCGCCAACCCCGAGATTTACGCTTCCAAGGGTCTGTGAGGGTGGACCGGGCCAAACGCCAAGCATCTCTCCGGAACAACCCTATATGCTGGTTTTCAAGATGTGAATCCGAGTAACTTCTTAAAAAAATAGATATAAACGAATTAGCTCTTTTCACGTAGGGGCGGGTTTGAAACCTGCCTCTATATTTTTACTCCACCGTGCCGGTTTTTTGGGGTCGCCCAAATTGCGAGAAAATAGCTCGGACACCGGCCTCGCTACACTCCCAACTCAGGCACAGTACAGGCCACAGCGAACATAGTGCATATAAAGAATTCAATGAGGTAATTTACTGGATTACTCTGGGGCCAAATTGCAGGCGCAACAGTGCTGGGGAAATAGAGAATGCATGGGAAGTCGCCATGAGTAGGAATGAAGGTGGAGTGATATGGGTGACGGCGGAGAGGGCGGGATTCGAACCCGCGAGAAGCTGGTGGCCCCTACGCGATTTCCAGTCGCGCCCGTTCGTCCACTCCGGCACCTCTCCAAGTAAGACCGCAGAATCCGAGCCTGTTAACTAACATGTGGTATACGTGAAGGTTAGCGGGCTCAGGTCAGGGTTCTCAAACATTATATTCAACGTCAGGCTTGACTGTCCACCCGCGAGAGTTACGGTTTAAGCCTATTTATCCATTTTATAGCTACTGGAAACCCTAATCGTCGTATCTCCCTAGAAATCGATGGCCCAATGGCAACGTCGCCAACTTCATCACCAAAAAACCTGTTTCCCGTAATGCAGGCTGCCTAACAACCAATTCCGGGTTTGAACGGCAGTCCCATGTACCTTATAATGTTCCTCTGAGCACTTACATATTTCAAGAGACACATAGCTAATCCTATGGGCAAAGACCCATAGCGGAACCGGAATATTTAGGCAATCCCAGATCAACTATAGGAGCAGAAGAGTTATGGCCGAAGAAGGCTTTGTGAAAGTTGCAACAATGGGCGAGTTGTCGCCCGGTGAAATGATGGTCGTGGAAATGGGCGATGACCGGATTTTGCTGGCAAACGTGGAAGGGAGCGTTCACGCCATCGACGACATTTGCTCCCACGCCTACGCTTCCCTTTCCGAGGGAGACCTGAACGGCCAGGAAGTGGAGTGCCCGCTCCACGGCGGTGCCTTCAACTTGGTGACCGGAGAAGCAGTAGTCCCTCCGGCCAACGAGAGCGTAAAGGTATATGAACTACGAGTAGAAGGCGATGACATTTTGCTGGGGCCCGCCAAGAGCTAGCAAAGCTCTTTCAAGAATCTCTTCGTTTAGAGTTCTTTTCGACAGGTCAGTGAGTTGCGGGCGAAGATGATCCGCTTGGGTTCAAAGTGAGGCAGAGCCTCCAAGCTGGTCATGATTAAGGTCTATAAATGCCGTGCGCTCTCCACATCTTGCGGCTCATTTTGCCCATTGTTTGACACCTAGACACTTATGGCATTGATTCAAGCGTGAGTCAATGCCATGAAATTCCGTCATCGGTGAGTTAGTCCGCTCCCCCGGTGGATTAGTCCGCTACCAACGGAACAGGTTTTGGTGGAACAAGCTCGGGCGGAACAGGCTCTGGTGGAACAGGCTCCGGCCAAAAGATGACGCCGTTTCCAGTAATTGCGCCTGATCGAAGGGCCAGTAGACTACCCACACCTTGCCCAGGATGTTCTCCTCAGGCACCGCCCCCCAACTCCGGGAGTCGTTGCTTCTCCGGCGGTTGTCCCCCATCACGAAGTACTCGCCACCATGCAACAGAAGTGGCGCCGAGTTGGAATTATCTCGCGATGTAAGGTACGGCTCTTCCAACGGAACTCCGTCTATAAAAGCCGTTCCTGAGACCACCTCGACCTCTTCTCCAGGCACGCCAATCACCCTTTTGACGAAATCTTTGCTGGGGTCTCTAGGGAAGCGGAATACAATCACCTCTCCCCTTCTTGGCGGGTGGATAGCAAAATGGTTGGAGGGAGTCTCCTCGCCCCAAAAGGGGATGACTCTGGAGAGACGGCTAATATCCAGCTGGAAATAGACCAACTTGTTTACCAGCAAGAACTGCCCACTTTCCAGGTTAGGCAACATGCTGGAACCTTCGACCTTAAAATTCCTGACGCTGCCTTGTATCACCAAGAACACAATTAAAGCCAGGACCAATGCTTCGGTTATTTCTTTGAAAAAACGCGACATATTTACCCGGCGTGACCCAATCGTTGGTTCCAGCATGGCGGGAGCCAGTCTTGGATGGAACCTAAACTTTTATGGAACCTAAACTTGGGACACAAACCACGGAAGCGGCATTACATAAACAGGCCCGGGCTTCACCAACTCCGTCGCCCGGGTTCAACTACGGACTATTACTAAACAGACTATTACCAATACGTGGATTGATTATATCACTCGTCAATTTATGGAGTGGCCATTTAGCCTTGCGGTCCAATGCCGGCGTTGTTTCCAAATAATCATCCTGATACAATCGGCGCAAGTCATTCCGGCTTGATTAATCGCCCAATTTATACTTTGTGAGCTTCTCCTTAGCACGCTCAAGAGCCGCCCTCCCACCGAGCATCGCCACACCGGCGGGTTGGTCCAATGCGAACGCAGCTTGGGACAACGCAGCTTGGGACAATTGAGAGTGCCGGGAAGATTAACCAGGATTCATCCTAATCAAAAACGGATTTTGAACACTACTACTAGCATTAATAGCAGTACTTGCGGAGCAGGTTTATGCTCGAACATGAACCTGTTTCTGCGGAGCAGGTTTATGCTCGAACATGAACCTGTTTCTATTTAATGGCACGATTGTGCAGCATGCTAATGACACAATTGTGCAGCATGTCAATAAAGCATGGGGAGGGACTATCGATGAGTTGGCAATTCGAGCTACTGAGCAAACCGCAGGGCGGAATCTCGGAAGGGCCGGTCTGGGACGGCGAAGCACTTTATTACACCCACATTGCCGCCAGCCGGATTCTGCGTTTCGACCCGAAAACCGAGGAAATAACCCAGGCCAGGGAGGACACCAACCGGACCAACGGTCTTTGCTATGATGCCCAGGGAAGGCTATTCGGTGCCTGCTCCGGCGGCCGGGCCATCGTGCGCTTCGACCCCGACGGCACGACTGCGACGGTAGCCGACAGCTTGGACGGCCAAAAAATTAATACGCCAAACGACTTGGCGGTGGACCGGCAAGGGCGTATCTGGTTTACCAACCCGTGGAATGCCACCAATACAGATGCCACCGAAATTGAGGTGTTGGACCACCGTTCCGTCCTTCGGGCCGACCCCCAGACCGATGGCAGCTACACCGTTACCAGAGTCACCTTCGACACGACAATGCCCAACGGCGTTCTGATTTCCATCGACCAGCGTACCCTCTACGTGGCCGAGAGCAATAGCGATCGGAACGACATTGACCGGGAATTGCGGGCCTACCCGATAAACGACGACGGCAGCCTGGGAGCCTACACTCTGCTTCACGCATTCGGAAAGGACTCTCATGGAGTGCACCGCGGCATCGACGGTATGTGCCTGGACATTGATGGCAACATTATCGCCACGGCTGGTTGGGACCGGTCCGGGCCGGGGCCGTTGATTTATGTGTTCTCGCCAAACGGCAGGGTAATTGAAACCCACCGGGTACCCTGCGATATGCCCACCAATTGCAGCTTCGGCGGTCCCGCCATGACCACGTTGTATATGACCAACCTTGGCGGCCAACTGTTCCGAGCGGAGACGGACCGGATCGGCTGGGCAATGTACCCATAGCCACGCATATAATACAGAAACCGTGGGTCAGCGATCGCAACCCCACGGATTCTGTTATCAGGCTCCAAGAATATCTGTATCAGCGGTCCTTCAAATTGACCCTGGCAACGAGAGCGAGCCGGATTTTCAACAGGCTATCCACGTCAGCATGCACACTACGAGTTCGAGTTTGCGGAAGTCTCCGACTATTCAGGGAACGGTCACTTGCGCAACTACCAAGAGCACATAAACTAAAGAACGTAGCCTAAAGGTAGAAGCAGCCGACACAGGGAGCCACCAAGATCGGATTCAGCTATCCGAGTCAATCTAGCGAAGTACTGGGCAAGACGAGGAATTCATGTCTCTCAGAGACCGAGGATTTGGTAGAAGGAACCTCCGCGAAGGCGGCGGACGAGGCACGGGGGACGACCACGTAGATAGTCTCTACGGCATCACCGAGTTATCCATCTACCAGACCCCCAACACCAAGCCCAAAGGTTACGAGGGCCTAAAAGCCTTTCTTGAGGCTCAAGACTGCGAGATCGTCTACACCAACGATGCGCCTCCGGAGTTGAGCCGCCACGAGACTCTGCGCATTACCCACAGCAAGGCCGAGCCCATTCCAATTGCCGTGGTCACGCGGGCGCACCGCTGGGCGCATAACCGCAACTACTTGCACAGCTTCTTTCGCCCCATGTATCGCTAGGCGGCTAAGGCACACTAATCAGAGGTCCTTCTTGCGCCTCTGCCGGTTACTGGCCGATATCGGCCAGTCTCGTGGCCGTGTCCCTGGCCATGTCAACTTCCTCTTGGGTTAAGGTCATACCGTTGGTGCCCGGATAGAGCAGGCGGCCCCTGTCGGACAAGGTATGACCCAACCCCAATATATGACCCACTTCGTGACTGCTGACACGACGGTCGAACACGCTAGGTGTGTCCATTACGAAGTAAGCCCTGGTGCTTGGGATAGTGATCCCATTGGGTCCGCCCAGACCACGAACGTAGAAGCCATTTATCGCCGCAGCTCCGGGGCGCTGATGTTCCCGCTAAATTCCTGGTCAAAAAAAGGACGCAAGTCTCCGGCAAAAAGTGCGCCGAGCACCGCCTTCGGGACTTGAAGTTCGGAAACCGTTTTCAGCTCGAACTGGATGTTCGCCTGCGCCCAGATGTCATTCATTCCGTCGAGAATCAAAGCTAGACCATCTTGCGTTCGCCCGGAAGACCGGTCCGGACCAGGGTTCTCAACATCATCCACCAAGAGGTAAAGCGAAATGCCAACAACGATAGTTTGCGGCTGGGTGTTTAGTGGGATGGTGTTTTCAGGGATGGTGCTTTCCTGAGTGGTGCTCCCTTGATCTGCGCTTTCCGGACCCGCGCGACCCTGGCCTGTACTCCCCAAGCTAGCGCCCTCCAAGCCAGTGTTTGGAGGAGTGGCGATCGGCAGGGTGGCGCTTTTCGAACCTGGAATCTCAACGTCGGCGCTATCCTGATTGTTGCTTGCCTGACCCGTTAATTCTGGGCTCGTACTTTTTGAGCTTGGTCTTTCTGGACTGATGCCCTCGGAACGTTGGTTCTCCGGTTGGGCGCTTTCGGCGCCTTTGCTCGGCGGAACTGTGCCGTCCAGAGTTGTGGCCTCCGGACCGGCTGATGCGGGCGAGAGCCTGGTGTCAGGGGTTGAATCGAAGCTGGCGGCGCACCCAGAGAGAACAAGTCCTCCGGCGATAGTGAGGGTGACTAGAATTCGGATGATGTCCATTCTATGTAACGAGTACGCAAAACAGGCCCGGCCAGGATTCATGCCACCAATTAATCAATAACCGGGCCGCTCAACTTCACGCGTTGGCGCATAAATAGGCGAACTCGTCCTTGGCCGGGTCTTTCGGGCGACTGTACTCCATGATTACGGAGGCGTTTTCCGCCACCTGCTCCCCATCCAATTTGGCGATTAACGCCAAGGCCATGTCTATGCCAGCAGACACGCCAGCGGACGTGATTATTCCTGTCTGGCTAGCACCGTCCACCCCATCAACCCAACGAGGCGCGCCGTTCCAGTTCACTTTGGAGCTCTGTTCCAGCGCCCAAGACCAAGCGGACTTGTTACTGGTAGCTTCCTTGCCATCCAGCATGCCCGTTTTGGCCACGAGGCCAGCACCGGTGCAGACGGTGGCTACAATATCAGCTTTCCCACAGGCTGTCTTCAAGGACTGTATAAATTCGGCATCGTTCACCAAATCACGGGTTCCCTGGCCACCGGGCACCAACAGAATATCGTAATCCACATCGTCTGCAAAACTATGGTCCACCATAACCGCTGGGCCAGCGCCGTTTCCGGTAGCCACAGGGCCTTTGGCTTTGCCCAAGGTGATGACTTTATATAAGGGCTTGGATGGGTCGGGTTTGGAAGGCTCGTCTATGCTGGCGGTAAATGCAACCTGAAATGCTTGAATCGGCCCCCACAGGTCCAAGGGCGCCATACGATCGATCACCAAGGCGGCAACGGTTTTCATGGGTGTATCCTCACTCTCAACGGATTATTAGTCGATCTCGTAGCCCCAGCGGCATGGGGGCCTCATCGAGACCGCAGGTCGACCTGCCGGGGATATGTAGAATATTAGAGACTCGGTGGTCAGACTAGGTTTATTGTGAGTTCATTCGTTCGAATGCAGAAGGTCGGTTGATGCCATGCTCTTGGTCGAACTCGGGAGCGCTAAGCATCTGCCCGGTCATTGTCTCCGGTGTTTGCAAGGCCAGGAAGACGGCAGCCTCGGCAATGTCTTCGGGCAGCCGCATTCCTTTGTGAACTTCGTCGTCGTAGTCAGCACCCAACCCGGGGTCAAGTTGTTGACCGCAATCCCGTGACCGGCCATTTCGTCGGCCAGGGCCTCGGTCAGTCGCTCCACCGCAGCCTTGGCGGCGCTATAGGCTGCCTGACCGGCCACTCCCCGGCGGGCCACATTAGCGGAAGTCACGTTGATTATCCCGCCAAAACCCTGTTCTACCATGTGGGGCAATACGGCCTTGCAGCACAAAAAGGCAGTGGTCACCATCGGTTAGGCTTATGCCTGGCGTCCTTACGAGGTAGAGGTGACGGGTTGGGTGACAGGTGGTGACGGGTGGCCGAAAAGGTGACAGGTGAGGGAAGAATGTGGCGGGTGACGGGTTGACGGGTTGATTTTTCACCCGTCACCTGCAAATCTTACATTTTCACTCCTAAGGTGACAGGTTGACAGGTAAATTGCTCTGAAAAGTCCCAAATCGATTATGGCCACTGAAAAAGAACATCCATATCAACTGGCATCTCCGAATCAGCCCAATGGCTGATCGAAAAACTGCGCCGTGGCCAGGAGTGGCTGACCCAGGAACATGACTATTGGATACACGGGTCCGACTGGGGTGTAGACGATCAGACTTTTAGCGAACAGCTAAGCGCATGGAACGAACACGAAAGGATTCTCCGAAAGAGCGGGTTTACCAAATGCATCTGGGGAGAAACAGCCAAGTGTTCCAACCTGTCGTCGGTGAAGTGTGAAAGTTGCGTCCCGCGCCAAGCGACGCTCTGGTGAATTCTTGGACGGTGTGCCGAACAGGTCGGAAACACACGGCAGGTCACTTTGTACGGCTTTATACGATAGGTGGCGAAGGAAAGTGTTCCACCCTGGCGCTGCGTCCCGCGCCAATCGACGATCTGGTGAGTTCTTGGACGATATGCCTAACAGGTCGGAAACCGACGGCAGGTGACTTTATACGGCTTTATACGATAGGTGGCGAAGGAAATGACAACACCATTAACCGGTAGGCCAAAGCTAAATATTCCAATCAGGGACATTCTTGAAGCGGTCCGGGCCCACGGGAATCAAGTGCAAGCGGCCTCTGATTTGGGTTGCTCCGAAGGGTCCGTAAGAAAACAAATCCGCATGGCCGGTCTGGACCTGGGCCAAGTGTTGGCGGCCCAGGATGTTGAAGCGCTACACGAATAAGGCCTATCCAGTCTTCCGGTGGTATCAGTGCCGCTTTTGCCCTTGGTTCACGACGGGGCCCCAACTGTTAGCCAATCACGTGAGGGATGAACATGGACGTGGACTTGCTAGAGAAACCAGTAATTCTAAGGACACCCGAAGAAAAAAGGCAAATTTCGGAATATTATCACCGCCTCTTCGATAAGTTGACGGCTAATTGCCCTGCGATCACCAGAGAATCGGCCGTTTTGGGCGATAACACCGTGGGCACAGTAATAGCGCTGGCTGTCCGTGCGGCCGTTTCCGCAAAAGGCCGAAACCTGCTCTGACGGAAGTTCCCGAAGACCGCTTCGCATAAGCCTGCGGGGATTTCTGATGCCTACAGGTCCTGAAGAGCAATAGGAAATAGGTAGGGCTGATAGAACGAAGAAGGGAGGAAGTGAAGTGGACCTGACTACCCACAATGCTACAAACCTGGAAGGAGACGTAACTGGCGGCTGGGTACATGGGATCGGCCTCGATATCCAGTGGCAAGACCGCCCAGTTTCCGCCGAAGGACCCAACGGAGCATTCGTTGATGATGAGTTATATGCCTGCCTGCAGCGGCTCAATGCTTACCAAGAAAGCCGTCTCAGTTGCTGGGAGAATGAGATGGCAATCATCAAAATACGAGAAGCGCTACATTGGCTGGACGCCCGGAGAAAGGACCTGCAACTGCGGGGAGTCCAGAGCACCTACGAGGCTTAATTGAGGAACGGTGTCACGAAGGAACGCATAGCAATCTATGCACGGGTTTCGACCAAGGACAAGGACCAGACACCCGAAACCCAGCTGCAAGCTCTACGAGAGTACGTCCGGGGACGGTGTTGGCAGATCGTATCCGAATACGTGGATGAAGCTTCGGCCACTATGCGGGACCGGGCGGCCTGGAGGAGCATGATCGCCCACGTCCGGAAAGGCAGCATCGATTTGGGATTGTGGACAAAGCTCGAACGGGCCTTCCGGAGTGCCAAAGACACCTACGACAACCAAGCGTACCCGGATCAACACCAAGTCGGGTTTATCGCCACCACCCAGCCGATTGATACCAGCACCACCATCGGGAGGCTGCTTCTCGGGGTGCTGGCTGCGGTGGCGGAGTTCGAGAGAGAGCTGATCCGGAAAAGGACCATCGAGGGGTTGAACCGGGCCCGAGCCGAAGGAAAAGACATTGGTCGGCCGGCGGGATCCAAAGATAAAAAGAAGCGAAAGACCCGAGGTGATTTGATCAGGTATGCGGGATGACAGATGGGAGTCTATGAACCATCGGCGTCATACCGATAGGACCCACCGGAAGGAGGATCCCAGCATGTATTACAAAGTAAGCGGGAAAGTAGTCTTGGATGGTTGGTGGACTGTCGACTTCGAGTCGTTAGGTTCACATCAAAGAGGCTGCGAACGCAGAAATTTAAAGTACTCATCTCTGTATTTTGAAGGGGGGAGGAACAACAACCAATGTCTAGGCAGACCGTTTCGAAACTGGGTAACTCCAAAGAATATGGCTGCAACTACACCGATCGCAGGGATGACTATTTCTAAAACTTCCATCTTGATTTAGTTACCCCCCAAGTCAGAATGGATAAATCGATGAGTGAATCATAACTTTCTGTGGGACAGTTGTATATGAGTGGAGATCTATCGGCTTAGAGCCGTAGGGACATTGGAGAGACGTGACGTGGATCCACTTACCGATCTTAGCCTCTCGAGGAATTTGGGGTGGCCGTCAATGGTTAGAAAAAGAGGGCATCCGGGGAACCCCCACTTCGACCTGCCGGTTTCCCCGAGAGAATCCGTTTGCCCTCCCACCAGTGCTTCTCGACCCTGGCCATTCGGCTAGCAACCGCTGGGTCCAAAATCGAGTGCCGCAACCGTAATTGCTTGGCTGGCTGGCTGTGGTCCATCCGGTACGCACCGAATGCCAGACGGATCGCTTTATCCCCCGTCCAGACTTGAGTGTAGGCCCTCTTTGGGTTCTTTGCCCGAAGGCAGTGCCGTACCCAAAGTCGCCCCCTCAGCGTCCGGCTGGGCGGAAGGCGTTCTCCCGCCAATCAGCTTTCAGAAAGAGGGGAGTACCAGGCGCGACCCCGCTACCCTACTCGACAGTGACCCAGCACGGAGTGACCGCTTGGGCAACAAAGTTGCTCACGCTAATCACCCCCTTGCCCCACACAGATTCCCACGAGGGGGTTAGATGCAGAGCAGGTAATTATACCATTACGGTGCATCCATAAGGAGAGCGGAGTTACGAATCACCATGCGGATTGCGGAAATTTTCTACACATTGACAGAGGCAGCATCATTATTAGAAGTCGAACACCACACTGTGTGGAGGTGGGTAAGAGACGATAAATTGTCCGTCCAACGAGTAGTCGGGGTTGTATTCATTGAGAAAAAGGCGGTAGAAAACTTGAAGCAGCAACGAACGACTTTTGGTTCAAAATGAGGACTTTTGATTCAAGATGCCGTTTAGGTGCAAAGCCCCTGCATTATTTGGATGATCTAGCGGCTAGCAGCCGATAGGACGGGGAATCCACTACTCCTGATTAATGCGAGAGAACGGCCAATTTGGATTTGTAAATCCTGAGGCGAAGCGTGAGCATTTCTAATCCTCGGGCAAGGGGCCGGACGCCGAAGTAAAAAACTGATCCAACAACAGTGAATGAGATCACGAAGCCAAACGCCAAGAGCATGAGCAAGGTATCAAGTACTTTCGTCATTTAATCACCTCATCAACCTCACCACTTGGATAATATGTCATGATCAAGCGAGAACGCATAGCAATCTACGCGCGGGTTTCGACCAAGGACAAGGATCAAACGCCCGAAACCCAACTTCACGCTTTACGAAAGTACGTTCAGGGGCGGGCTTGGCAGATCGTAGCCGAGTACGTGGATGAAGCTTCGGCCACCAATATGCGGGACCGGACCGCCTGGAGGCACATGATGGCCCATGTCCGCTAAGGAGGCATCGACTTGGTGTTGGTGACAAAGCTCGACCGGGCCTTCCGCAACGCCAAAGACACCTACGACAACCTAGCTTACCTGGACCAGCACCAAGTCGGCTTCATCGCCACCACTCAGCCGATTGATACCAGCACCAGCACCGGGAAGCTACTTCTCGGGGTGTTAGCTGCCGTAGCGGAGTTCGAGCGAGAGCTGATCCGGGAAAGGACCATCGAGGGGTTGAACCGGGCCCGAGCCGAAGGAAACACATTGGTCGGCCTAATGGCTCGAAGGACAAACGGCGCCGTAAAAAAGGGGGGTACATTTTGCGGTGGTCGGACAGGCGTAATGGCGCCACCGAATCAGCCTAGTAAATTAGGGAACCCTTTTTCGGGATGGTTAACTGGTTGATTGGAATCCTGGGACTGTCAATTTAGGACCTACAGACAATCCGGAGGCGTCTAACCAAAACGACAATCCGCACTATCGATCCAGAGCGATGTGAATTTGAGACTGGGTTGACCGCCGGATAGGCTGCTTGGCCCCACGGCTATTCCCGCATATTTACATACTGCAATGGCTGCTCGATATCCATCTCTTTGATGAATTCGATGGTCAATTGCAGGTCGTCACGTTTCTTGGCCGAAACCCGGAGCTCGGTCCCTTGGATGCTAACCTGGACCTTAAGTTTGGCGCCGCGTACGGCTTTGTTTATTTTGCGGCCCAGGTCGCCGTCGATCCCTTGCTTAATATCGATGGATTGCCGGAGGCTCCCTCCGGCGGCGTTTTGTGGTGGTTTGAACTCCAACGCCCTCTGGTCGACTTTCCGGGTGGCCAGGTACTTGCGAAGTAATTCTTCCAACTGCTGCATCTTCATGCTATCGTCGGCAACCATCGTAAGTGAATCATCGGTGCGGTCGATGTCACACTTGGAACCGGCCAAGTCAAAACGTTGCTTGATCTCTCGCCGCACACCGTTAATGGCGTTATCCACCTCCATAAGGTCTGTTCGGGAGACCACGTCAAAGGAAGGCATTGGGAACCACCTCCTAGGTATAGCAAAGCAAAATCTGAGAAACTGCCATACTGATGATACATGATGGCCAGAGCTGTGGGAAATGGTTAAGCCGGGAATAACGTCTTTTCTGCGTAGCGTCACTAACGAATGTTGGGCACACTAAAGGATTCGAAGAGTGAGGTAAAAGTTTGGATGCGGAAAGCCAAAAACCGGAGCCTTTAACTCTCATAGCTGAATAATATGGGATTAGATTTCTTATAAGATCCTGCCGAAGTAGTGTTTATCTCCAGGCCCGGGCCCCGAGAGAAATTAAAGTAGAAGTGGTGAGGACGTGGCGAAAAGGAACCTGGTATTGCCTAAGGAGTTGAAAGTTGGGGCGATGGTCTACAGCGTGGAAATCAATAACGAATATTTAGAAGGCGTAGAGGCCCACGGGGCGACTAACAACAACACCCTGGAAATTAGGCTGAACGATGAAATGCCCCTATTGAAGCGGCAGGAAACGGCTCTACATGAGGCCATCCATGCTTTGAATAAGGTATATTGCCAGGGCGCTGAACTCCAAGAGGAACAAGTCGCAGGGTTGGCCGGTGGGTTGCTCCAGGTAATGCACGACAACCCGGACTATATTCGGTTCATCTTGGCCCGGTAATTTAAACTACGCCACTCCGAAGACCTTAAATAACGCAAGCACCGATCCGCCTATCACGCTCACGACGCCACCAACGGGAATGGCCGCCTCTGCTGCCCTGGCTCGTTTGGACTTAGGATTTTCGCTGGCCCACTTGGCGGCGAACACTACTATGATCTTGTCGTGAGACTCAGCCTTCCTACCGTCCACACCGGCGACGTTCTTCATGGATTCGTCGATCAGTTGTTGGACAATGTCTACATCCATCTAATATTACAACGTCAGTTAATTTGATAGGATGACTGTGTAGCTGGAGAGGGAATAGGCAGGTGAGGTGGGGATGTGGATGCGGCAGCTTTCGAGCAGGTGTACGGGTCATTTCGGGATTTTCACGCTTACTTCGCGCCGCTGTTTGGCCGCCGGGAGACGCGGGAGCACAGCGGTCATTATCTCCAGGCCCTGCTGGTACAGTCTGGGGAGCGGCGCAACGCTGAGAACCTGTCGGAGACGGTTCCGGGGTCAGCCCGAGGGATGCAGCGGTTTCTCACCGATTCTCCCTGGGACGATGAGGTGATTATAGGACGGCTGCAGGAGTACCTGGGAACCCGGCTGGAGCATCCGGAAGGGGTGTGGGTGCTGGACGGCAGCGACTTTCCCAAGCAGGGGAGGAAGTCGGTGGGAGTGGCCCGGCAGTACTGCGGGAGGCTGGGGAAGGTGGCCAACTGCCAGGCGGGGATGTTCCTGGCCTATGTCAGCCCGTTGGGACGGGCATTGGTGGACAAGGGGCTGTATCTGCCCGAGAGTTGGACCTCGGACAAAGACCGGTGTGAGGCGGCGGGTGTGCCGGAGGATAGGCAGGGCTACCGGTCCAAGACGGAGTTGGCCTTGGAGATGGTGGGGCGGGCACAGGAGCGGGGCCACCTGAAGGCTGGATGGGTCGCGGCGGACGACGCCTTCGGGATGTCGCCGTCCTTCCGGGAGGGCCTGGCGGCCTTGGGGATGTGGTACGTGCTGGACGTTCCGTCCGGCTTTACGGTGTGGCCGCCGGAGCCTGCCTGGACCAGTGCGGAGTATCAGGGATTCGGGCGTCCCCGCAAACCCAGGCTGCGAGACGGTCAGCGCCGGACCATGGAGCAGCGCAGCGACGAGTTGCCGGAGGAGGCCTGGCGTGAGATTACGGTGGCCGAGGGAAGCCAGGGGCCACGCAGCTACCTTTTCAGCGCCCAGAGGGTGCGACCGACCAGCAGGCGCAAGCCCGGCGAAATCCACTGGGCCGTCTACCGCCGGAACCGGGACGGCAGCGAACCCCGCTACTACCTGTCCAATGCTCCGGAGGATACCCCGTTGGAGACCCTGGCATACGTGGGAGGCTCCCGTTGGCGTATAGAAACGGAGTTTGAGACGGAGAAAAGCGACGTAGGCCTGGACGAGTACGAGACCCGCACCTGGGCTGGCTGGCATCACCACGTGGCCCTGTGCCTGCTGGGCGGAGCTTTTCTGCTGAGCCTGCAACAGGCTTGGGGGGAAAAAGATGCCCCGGATCACGAGGCCGCAGGTCTACCGGGTGGTGCGGGAAATGCTGCCCCGGGAACGGTTCGGGCCAACCGAGTTGCTGCGGTGGCTTGAGGATACGCAGGACAGTAACGAACGGGCCAAACGCTCCCATGCCAAGCGCCGCGCCGCCATGCGGGCATCACCCTACATCCCTCCCTGAACTGACGTTGTAATACTAACTCACGTCCATGTAGTCAGCCGCCGACTCCGGCGGCGGTGGTGTGTCCCTCGAAACCATTGGCGGCATCACCCGGGACGTCAGCGCTATATCCTTCCAGTTGGTCCGATCTCGTGACCGGCGGTTGAACATGACTCGCTTACGCCGCGCGGCCGGCGTCAGATTGAGCCAACACCATGCGACTAGGCCTACGAACACCATGACCGCCATTATCCACCACTTCAAATCTATCTCCCTGGCCAGACCAGTTACGGGAATGCGGCGCAAGCAATCAAGTGCGTTTCATTGGTCCACCAAGTCAGCCGAAGTTCACCGGGCGGCGGCAATTCAAAGGCCTGGTCGACGGCGGTTACTTCGTAATGCCATCCGCCCTGTTCCATGAACTTCCGCTCCAGGACCGTCAACACCTTGCCCGCGGCATCCACATTCATCCGGACGCAATCCCCCACGGAGAACCGTGCGCTCTTCCGGCCTTTGTTCTTCGGGCTGAATACAGTCAATAACGCCAACAGGGTCGCTCCCGCCCATGCCAATGCCACCATCAGGCTACCCTCCTATACGACCAACCGAGATTTTGACGCCGGGGCCGTCAAGATCGGGAAGCTGAAAGCCTTAAATGGCCCCTTGCTTAATTGCTCCATCATTGCTTCGTAGGCGACCCAAGCATCCGCCGCCGGTTGAGTACGGCGACATTTGGGACAGGTGATCTCGGCGCTGGGCAGCCGGAGCTGGGCCACGTCTTTTCCCGGTACCTCCGTCGAGAAGCCACATTTTGAGGTGGTGCATTTCAATCCAGCCATATCCTTTGCTCCTAGTTCCTTGATACCAGTTCAGCCAAAATCTCTTCGGTGGACAGTTGTCCAGAGTCTTCCAGCGCGAATAGGTCCCCGGCGCTGAATCCTGATAGGTCCGTCTCCACTGGGGCGGAAACCGACTCCGGCTCCGGCTCTGGAAAGTCGGGGGTAGAGAATATGAAGTCCTCGAAAGTCAAGAGCTCCCCCGGCTCTGTGGCCACCGGTTCCGGTTCATCCTGGTCATCCGCAGCAATGAAGTCCTCAAGGGTCAACAGCGCTCCCGGTGCCGTAGGTTCCGGTTCCGGCGTGGGAGAAGGTGTAGCGAATATGAAGTCTTCGAGGGTCAACAGGGCTCCCGGCGCCGTAGCCTCCGGTTCCTTCTCGGCCTTAGCTATGAAATCCTCAAGGGTCAAGAGCGCTCCGGGGTCCGTCCCTTCCGGCTCTGGATCAAGCGCCTCGGCTATAGCGTCATCCAGGGTCAAGATGGCGCCGGGTTCCGTGGGACTCGGTGGCGGGACTGCCTCTAATAGCGACAATGCGGCTTCGGGCAGGCGGCTGGTCGACCCGAGTCCCACTGCGACTTCGACCCCTGCGCCAACGCAGCCGCCCGCGCAACCTTCGAACTTGTGGCGCGGGATCACCATAGCGCCCGAGAACCGGTGCTCGCCCTACGACTCAGACGAATACCGCTATTCGCCGTCAGTCGAACCTCGCATCGTCGAGGCCCAGGGCGGCATCTACGGGCCCTACACGGGGACGTGGTTCGAGAGCATCAAGGAAACAGACATCGAGCACATCGTCGCCCGCTCCGAGGCCCACGACAGCGGCCTCTGCGCCACCAGTCCAGCAATCCGGTCGGATTTCGCATCCGACCTCCTGAACCTCACGCTGGCGTCGCCCAGCGTCAACCGCCACCAGAAGAGGGCCAACGACATTGCCGAATGGCTCCCTGACCTGAACCAGTGCTGGTACGTCGACCGCACCGTCCAGGTGCGCCGGGAATACGGCCTCACCATCGACCGCGCCGAGGCTGACGCCGTCGACAGAATCCTGGCAGGTTGTCCGTCAACCGAGATGGTCGTGCTCGCGCCCGAAACCCCACCAACTGCATCTGCCACTCCGACCCCAACTCCTGCGGCGACCCCCACGCCCAGCACTGACGTGGACGCCCTGGCCCTGTGGGACGGCAACGCACCAGGCCCGGTCTTCTGGTCACCAAATGTTCGGCGATTGCCCCCATCTTCCCCCAACATGCTTGTAAAACGACATGATGCTGTTTAAAGGGCCACAAAAGACCAAGTACTCCTCCCTGCGTGGAACTTTCAACTTAGCTACCCTCTTGAAGTAGCGGTCATCAAGGAATCCATAGCCGTGCCAAAGGGAGAAATAGCAGCGTTCGGGTGTGGAAGTGAACCCTTTGAGGACACTGATCAGAACCTGGCACTCGCCCTCGGGTAGCATCCCATAGAACGGGCGGCGGCCCCACCAGGGTTTTTCGTGTAAGTGTACGTCAAGGTTTGCGATTCGACAGAACTGCATCTGTGGATGAACGACTTTCCCGTTCCACGACGCCACAGTGGACCACCTCACCTGTTCCCAACTTCGGTCAGCTTTCCAGAGTTCGGCCGGGTGAAAGACTCGTGCGTAGGCTTCAAATCCC
The DNA here is from genome assembly GCA_963665155.2 of Dehalococcoidia bacterium. Taxonomy (GTDB): domain Bacteria; phylum Chloroflexota; class Dehalococcoidia; order Lucifugimonadales; family UBA3495; genus UBA1141. Next base: position 726,674 of record CAXXFI010000002.1, read on the forward strand.
TCTGGGACTACAGATCCTACGAACATTCCCTTCTCTGAAGCCCAGTCTCCAAGCCGCTCCTTGATCCAATTGGCCGGGTAGGGAGCGTTCATCAACTCGACACCGTCGGGTTGATGGTTCTTGCCCTGCGGCTGCCTTTGCCCTACAGATACCAAGTCGAGCACGCGGGCAGTAGCTTTCAAAAGCCCGTTTACGGACAATTACTTACCTTCCGGCTATTCGATGTAATCCCACCGTATGTGTTGCCGTCCGGACCGCTGCGGCAGCGACGAACGTTCCGGTATGTAGCCTGTCGCAACCCGGTGGCGTTCATCCTTTTACTTAGGCTCGTCCGAATCGCCGGAATATAGAGATAGCCATACATGCCTCCAACCCTCGTGCGAGGGCGCCACCACCAGCTTGCCGTGCCACAGCAGCCCCTCGCCGTCGAGGACGGTCCAGGAGAACCAGCCAAATTCTCCGGAGGAGCCTTCGTCGAGAATATCCCAACTCGGATGCTTCAGACCGTCGCGGTAGAGGCGCACCAACTCGGCGCCCGCCGCGTCCGTCTCCAGCTCGGCATAAATGCTGACTAGATTGGGGCCACCTGCCATAGAGCCGCTGCTGCTGAAGCTGGAACCGAAAGTTTCAGTACTGAAACCGCCGTGCACGACCCTGGTTCCCGGCACTGCCGCAAGAATATCCTCGCGCCGTTCCAGGTCCAGGCCGGGAATCTGCGGGAATTGGCGCTCGCGGCCTTCGGGTCCAGAAGGCCGTTCAGATGCGACATACGGGCAGCTTTCAGCGGTCAAACCGGCAGGGAAACCTGCCCGCCACTCTCCTTCTTCCAGCGCCACGGGCCACGGAAAAGATAAAGGCACCTCTGGCCCCCCGGCATGCTGCCTGGCGGTTATTTCGGCAAAGGCCCGGCTGGGGTCGGCAACATCCAGAAACACCGAGCGCACTTCGGCCTCCGCTAAGAACTCCTCACCTTGGTCGAGCCAGGACTGCAATCCTTCCAACCCGCAACTCCCTGCCAACTGTCGCGTCAAAAAGGAATGGAAAAGCGCAGCGTCCCTCTCCCGGAGCGCCCGGTTCCAATTATCGAAGAGCTGCTGCACCGCATCCTTAACCTCATCATCGCCGTCCCTCTCGGCGACAGTCGCCTCGGAAGCCGGAGGCGTGACAACTTCCGTTGCCACAGGCTCAAGCCCCATAGTTGGCGTCGGCATTGGCGTTGCCGTCTGCCCGCAGGCCAGCAACATAAGCAGCGCGGAAAGGAGTATCACCAGCGCAGGCAGCCTGGAAATCACGGGAGGCACTTTGCATCCACTTGGGATCATCGCTTGCCTTCTGGGCTGGCATCAGCAGGACTCATGCTTTCTGCGGCTGCGGGCTGTCTCAACCAGGATTTCTCCCATCTATTCCCTATGGACGCTCAACCCGGGCTACCACCCCAGACTCCCCTAATCCAATCTCAGTGATGGTTTTGAGTCTAGGCACATCTTTGGAGCACGTCAAATCGGGATTGCCCAGATCAAACTGATTCCTCCAACCATGTGACCCTGTGGGATGGCTCGAACTATAAAAGGGCAGCCTGAGAGCCGCGCCAAGGACGGGGAGCGGCCGCTGATTGACCGGGCGGTGGCTGGAAACAGCCCTGTTTACGGCCCCGGCTGGGAATTCCCCCATGTCGTAGCTCAGGGGGTGGCTGGAAAATCCGGTTTATTTCTCCCTGGCAGGACGGTATACTTTTGCCCATTCCAGCCAGGGGTGCAGCAGGATGACGCTCTACGGTTACGCCAGGGTCTCGGTGAGAGAGCCGGAGGACAAGAATCTGGACCTGCAGGTGGAGCGGCTGGTCCGCGCCGGCTGCTCCCTGGGCAATATCCGAGCCGAAGAAGCCAGCGGGGCCAGGAACGACCGCGGCGGCCTTTTGGAACTGTTGGACCTGGTGGTCGAGGGGGACACCCTGGTGGTCACCCACATTGACCGGCTCTCCAGGGGGCTGACCCACGGGCTGCAGGCGATTGAGGGCCTGCACCGGGCGGGAGTGGAGTTCCGGTCTCTGTCCGAGGATTTTGATACGGCCACAGCCACCGGCAAGCTCCAGCTCACGATGGTGGCGGAACTCGATCAGGGAGCGCTCGGTCGCGGGGCAGGCGAAGGCGCGGGCCGAGGGGCGGTTCCCTGGCCGGCGGCCGAGCCTGAACGAGCGGCAACGGGAGTACATCCGGGCAGAGCGGTCGAAGGGAGTGAGCCAGCGGGACCTGGCCAAGTTTGCTGAACACTTAACCGGCCATTTTCCCTGAACAACGACACCCTACTGGCCCAACATCCCGGCGCCCTTGACAACGTCGGGCCGGCCAGCCTGAATCTACCCCGGGAATTCTCCGCTAGGCTGGAATACCTGCAGCTCATTTCCGAGGAAATGCTGCCCCACTTGCAATGATGGAGAGCAGCGCCATGCCGCCGACATTTCTCCTTGAGGCTTTCGGTCAGCTTTCCCCGGGCTCGAAGCTGTCAGGCATCGATTCCGGGGAAGAAAGGGATGGCCTATTCCATCGCGTTTTCGAGGCGCGTGCGGAATTGATGAGCTGGTCCACTGGATGGGCCCTCAACCGCCGCCCATTGCTCTGGAATATGTATGACGCGGGGCTGACCGACGAAACGGACGCACCCCTGATCGGGTGGGTGTATGGTGAACTGTCGAGCCTGGTTGATATAAACGAGGCAGTTCCGGATCTCAGGAATCTACCAAGGATTACGAAACCAGAACAGAGGGAGCCGGAGGCGATTCCGGAGGGGACTAATGCGGGTTGGGCCACGGTCCCGATGCCGCCAAGATACGAAAAAACGACGGTCGAAATACCGTTGGCACTGCCGCCGCTGGTCCAGTGTTTCGACGACGCGCTCCGTCGCCTTGGGGCCGTCGAGGTGTCCGGGTTCCAGGCAACCTGGTACGGCGCGCACCTCGGGCCCAGTGATCAATCTTCTCAAGGGCTCCCTGTCTCTGGGGTCAGTTGGTTTGATATCTCTCCACAAGCGGCAGCAGACGCGCTCATCACCTTCGACAGCGGGCTTCTCGGAGGCCACAACGAGAGGGATCTGGTGACCTGCATGCGGCGCTGGCGCACTGGAGCCTTTGAGTTCGGGCCGCCAGTGGCCGTGCCCGGGCAGCACCAGGTCAGGGTGCCCGATCCTTCGCCGAGGCCCGACACTCCCCTTGAACCCTCAGGTCTCGGCATTCCGGTCAGGCTGCCGGAGTGGACTGGGAGCGCTGCGGGGTGGGCACTCGCAAGAGTCGTCCTCGCGGCACGCGACCTTGCGCCCGATGTCGAAGACTTCGCTGTTCGTATAACGCGGGCTCAGTGACGGCAACCGCGGGCTGAAACAGGCAAGGGTGCCGTTCGTAGTCAGGCTCCCTTCCCGTGTGCTCTTCCGGCCCTTCACCCAGCCCCGGTCCGGGACGATTGCAGAGTTGTTTGACGTCAACTACTTTGGCCGGCCTGTTGCCTGTTGCCTATTGTCGTTGATCACCCGCCCCTCGTGGTACCTTTTCGGGGAATCTGGGGGTCGGCGTATCGACCAAGGTTCTAGGTTCTGTTGACGATTCATCTGTGCAAGAATCTCCGCTTCGTCATCTTCGGAGGGCGTAGAAGCGGAAATTCCCGGAGTTGAACTCATCGATCTCTCCAGGCGATCACCGATTGTTCCTATAGGCAGGGACGTGCTCTTCGGCAAAGCGTTGGCCCAAGGCTTCAATGGGGATTTTTCCACCTCCATACACCTGCTGGTGCCTCAAATCGAGCACATGGTTCGTATAAGACTAAAAGTCGCGGGTGTTAGTACATCCCATCTCGACCAGAACGGGATAGAAACCGAGAACGGTTTGAGCACCCTGATGGACCTTCCGCAGATTACGACCTTATTTGGGGAGGACCTGACATACGAAATCAAGGCCCTGTTCTGTGACCAATTGGGGCCTAACCTTCGGAATAACATCGCGCACGGTCTGCTGGATGATCAACAGGCCTACTCAGTCGATGCAATTTATGCCTGGTGGTTGGCGCTCAAGTTGGTGACCAACACGCTCTGGGCCTCGGTGAGGATGAATACGGATAGGAACGGGCATCCGAAGACAATTCAATCCCGGCCTGAGGGATATTGACCCATGGCAGGCAAAGCGACCTTGCCAGAATCGGAATGCTAATGTATCCAATTCGATTGAAGGTTAGAACCATGACGGACTTACTGTTCTACGGAACTGATTTGCTAAGCGTCCTGACTGGACAAGAGCAAGCGTTGTCCAAAGAAATAGGTTCACTGGGCGAGAACCGATTTCTAAATACTTCACCGGAGGAATAGTGTAATTACTTCGTTGAAAAGTACAAAGTTGAGCCGATCGTGATTGACGAGTCAGGCATCCAAGTGGACTACGGGGATGCTCAGATCGACGTTAGCCACAGGTTTGAATATGCCGTATTCGACAGGAGCACGCCAACTTATGTAACCGGCACCAGGATTACCTTCTTCGTGCCGTTCTCGGGCGACCCGCAACTCTTCAAGTGTAGGCCGTCCACCTTCAACCTCAACCCACCTCGAGGGCTGGTCCGAGGCAGCGAACTCGTGTTCGTCTACGATCGAACGAGACAGGATGTCGCCAACATTGAAAGCGAATTTGAACGGGAAAGGCAAAACGTAAAGAGTTGCCTTTCCTGGATTGCCAATGAGGTGGGGCAGTTCAACTCAATGATCCGACAAAAGGCGAGTGAGCAAATCGGAGTCCGACGGGAGAAGTTGCTCCAGGACAGAGGAATCGTCGAGAACCTGGGATTCCCTCTCAAACGCCGGTCCGGTGTGCCCATGACCTATACCTCTCCAGAAGTGAGACGCCGGATCGTTCCGAAGCTCCCCCCGGTTACGCCGCACCCGTACAGTCCTGAACCGACCCTGGATATGTCCGAGTACGAGCACATCCTGTCGGTCATTTCAAACATGGTCTTGGTGATGGAGCGCAGCCCGAGCGCATTCAAGGATATGGGCGAGGAACATCTGCGACAGCACTTCCTAGTGCAGCTCAATGGTCAGTATGAAGGGCTGGGCTACACCTGTTGGAGGGACACTAAAACGGCCCTTCTTATCTTCAATCGCGACACGACTATGTCCACGGTTCTCCAGAGGGTACCGCAGGTTGTCCGGGAGCATCACAACTACAAAGCCGACCTCGAACACACCTCGGAAACTGGATTCCGCTACGTTTTCGGTCATCGGGAAGATTCTGACAGAGAACTCACGCTAACCGTTTTGGTGTTTGACATCCCAGGCTAGAAGTCTGGCCGGGAACCCCGATTCTCCCCAAGCCGTCGTTTTCTTAACGTCGATTATCGATGTAACAGTTGGTTATTGAAACGTATTACATATGCTATCATACCGCATAAGCCTGGAATACGTCTGCTTGGCGTAGCGCGAAACCCGGCCAACCCTCTCGGAACCGCTCTCTCACATCGCCGTCGGTGATGTCGAAGTAGCCGGGCGGGGCGAACTGGAACCCGCCGCGGGTGGTTGCGAACCAGTAGGCGGCCTGAATTGCGGTCATATCTGGAATAAGCTGCTGCGCGGCCAGGGAATAGACGCCCACATCCACGCCGGAGCCTACGCCCAACCCAACACCGTATCCGGCGACGTTCTGCCGCGAATGGGAAGCTCTTGTGCTGGAGTGTATAAAGGAGGGCAACAACTACTGGGATGGGGTTGGGTATGGGTGGGGGCCGGGGGGATGAGGGTATACGGCGATTCTCCGGATGTGCCGAGCTTACCTCATATCTCCGCTCAGCAAGGGCGGGCACACTGTATTCTTGATTTCCCCAATCGTATCATTCAATCGGTTGGCGCTCCTCCCGCGTATATCGGAGATGGACGTTGGGAATACTTGCCCGGAACTTATCAGTACCGCGGGCAGGAGATGACCGGGTAAAAGGGGCGTCCTGTTACATCAGCATAGATGTTGGGGAGGAGAATTGGTCTAAAATCACATTACCCAGCGGCAAGCCATTTGAGCTCACGTTCTACAGGTATCACGGGCAGGTTTTGTTGTCTAACACCTGCGGGGGTGCCCTCTACCGTATCGGGGACTAGATGGGCTGGACTTTGTTCACATCAATAATCGCTGCTATCGAGACGGTGTATCCCTATCTCAATCACCGTGGCGGAGTGCGGGGCGAACCGCCACATATGGATACACGGTGCTCCGCTCCTTACAGAAACTGGATGGCCATGCAAAACCTTGTATTTCAGCGAAGCAGTTCCAGGCCGGGGCAGTACCGGGTGTCTGCTCCGACGCTCAAGTAAGAATATAAGCGTGCCTGAGATAAAATGCCCGAGTTGCGGGAAGACCATCTCGCAGAACAATCGCTTTTGTGATGGCTGTGGCTGCCAAATCGATACATCTCCCGCAGATGCCCCGCCTTCCTCGGAACAAGAGGCATACTACAGGCGCTCGAACCTTGAACACCAACGGAGAGAGGAGCGGAGGCAAGCCCGCATTGAACGAGGTGGCCGGGACTGGAAGAGTTGCAAGGTCGCTTGCCTAGTCTTGGTGGCAATTTCTGTAGGGGTGCCTTTGATAGCGATTAGTTGCACTGTGATATTTGGATTGTTTGATTCATCGGACCCCCCCGATGTACCTGATAGCCAGATCAGTGGCAGATTGACGGATTCCCAATATGGGCAAGTGGCAGACGCTCTAACCGCTCAGGCAGTGGAACGTAAATGGTGTTATAAGCGGGACGGTAGCCTGGATTCCCGTGATGGATATATCCTGGTAGTCTTTGCTGAAGATATAGCTGGTAGTCTCTTCGGGGCTGCGTCCGATAACGTCATCCGGGAAGATAAGCTGACGGAAGCACTCCTCGACCGCAATTGGTCACGGTTTACAGGACCAGATTACGACCGGGGCGGCACGGAATACCGTTATCGTCCTCCCGGGTGTAGATAGGTCATCCCCACAAACCGCCGACCGGAGCCGCATCATGTTCCAGCGCATAACGGCAAAAGACCGGTCCCTCAAAGGGTGAGGGAAGATGACGAACGCCTTAACGCAGTTACGGACCGGTTCGTTGGTGATGAAGGCAGTCGCCGCGAGGCCCCGGACAGCCCACAACTTACAAATGGCCACCGACATTGCCTGCAGAAACGGCCGATGGGTAGAGGTAGTCAGGACATATGATCCAGGCAAACGTTCTGAGAATCAGCTAACAGACACATGCTTTGCCACTTTGGACAGGCGAGAATTCCCAGAATATAGTAGTAACCAATTCTTAGATTGGGGGACGGCGATGGCGACTTGGTTAGTACGCGGGGGAAGGGAGGGCGAATGCGAAAAAGAAGCCCTTGAAAATTGTAGGCTGACGGTTGGGTTTCATATAAGACCGGAACTGACCGATGAGCTAACCCGGAAGGATGTGTGGGATTTGTTTCGAGAGGAACGACCGGACAAGGATTCTGGAACCATTACCAAATGGACTAATCAAATGTGTGTTTTCAGACACAACATCCAAGTCGGTGACTTCGTCGTTATGCCCCATACTTATAAGAACGGGAAATGGGCATTCATAGCCATCGGGCAAATAGCCGGAAAGTACAAGCACCGTCCAGAGTCCCTCCCGGGGTCGATGCATGGCCGGAGGGTTGAATGGGTCAATAAGAGAGTTCCCCCGTCCAGGGTTTCTGATGAGTTCAGAAATTCAATTAGAAAGAGGCAGATCGTGTTCGACATCAGCGATCTTGCCGATGAGATCGCGAGTCTGATCTGAGAAGCCGGTCGTACATTCAGACAAGCCCTGCTCGGCGCGTACCTTCGTTTTCGGTCCAGACCGCGGCCTGGACCAGCCCAAGACGCCTTCTCCAGCCCTTCCTGAGCACACTTTCCCGCCTCCAATCAACCAGCCACCCTCCACCTGGCGTATCGCCTTGACCTGCGCCTCCCGCAACGCTTCGACTACGCCCTAAACCAAAGCCAAGGTGAAATGCGCAGATAGCAGATAGTGGAGGTCAAACAGCGGTGCCGGATCATTCTCCAAGTACGGATGAGAGGGCTTCCCTGGCGCAACTCAGCCAATCTTCATTGCCCCTCGAATGTACATCCTACCTTGGCTTTGGTTTGGGGTCTATTGTTGGAGGGGGACTCGTGGGATATCGATTTGTGACCAGTTGCCGATTCGTAACCACCGGTGCCTCGGGCGTACCAGAACCCCGCAGCGGCAATCAACGGCAGCGCTACTACCAGAATTGCAGAGTATGTGAATCTCCGGCTCATACCAACGCTTCTTCGTCTTCACGAATGCAATTACTACAGCAATGTCGTCAAAGCCGACGAACCCTACTAGAATAGAGAGGCATCTAAGTTTCGATTTTACCACGCCGGGGTTTAGCCATCTCAACTCAGGCGCTTCGTGATATCCGGGAGCCCGGTGCACGAAACGTAGTAGCGCTTGGTACGGAGGGACATCTGAGGTCTATCGGCGTAGCGACAGTATCTGCATGGGTCGCCCATGCCTTTGCCTGGGCCGCCGGCGTCTTCTTTGCATTCGGACCCGTGTACCAGGGTGAATCAGTAACACCGGCACTCCCTGGTGAGCCTGGCGGGGAGGTGATTCGGTCTAGCGCTACAGCAATAGAAGTGAATGGCCTGCACGTAATCTTGTTGCTGCTAGTGCCTATCCTGTTGACCGCCATCACTGTGTTGGGCCTTCGGCTCCAACAGACGACGATGCGCAAGATACTCCTCTGGAGCCCCGCCGTCGTGCTTCTGGGATTCTGTTTTGTAGCGATAGCTTCGATCGGCATGTTCTACCTGCCAACAGCCCTCGCGCTCCTTGTTGCAGCCATTGCTGATCTCGGAGGTCAGGAAGGCAATGAGCCGATCTAGTCTCTCGGTCGTCACTGGGGCCTTTGGCTACAGTGGCAAGTACATCGCGCGGCGGTTGCTGGAACAGGGAGCAACTGTAAAGACGTTGACCCGTACTCCTACTTCCCACAGCCCCTTCGGTGATCGGGTGGAGGCTCTACCTCTGGACTTCGGCGACTTTAACGGTTTGGTGGAAAATCTTCGGGGAGCCGCCACTCTGTACAACACCTATTGGATTCGCTTCCCCCGAGGCACGGTTACTCATGACGTTGCGGTTCAGAACTCCCGCATCCTGATAGGAGCGGCGGTTAAAGCCGGCGTTAGCCGCATCGTCCATATCAGCATCACCAACCCCTCGGAAGACTCGCCACTTCCTTACTTCCGGGGGAAGGCCCTGGTGGAGAAGGCAATCCACGAGTCTGGGTTGTCCTACGCCATCCTCCGGCCCACGGTGCTGTTCAGCCCCGGGGATGTGCTTATAAACAACATCGCCTGGTTCCTGCGGCGGTTTCCAGCGTTCCCCATCGCAGGGTCTGGGGACTATCCGATACAGCCTGTGTTCGTAGACGACCTTGCGCAACTTGCCGTGAATGCCGGGGCGGGAAGTGAAGAGGTCGTGTTAGACGCCGTGGGTCCAGAAACATTCACGTTTGAGGAGATGGTACGGCTCATAGCTCGCCGAGTAGGCAGCCGAGCCCGGCTGATTCACGTACGGCCTTCCGTGGCGCTGCTGGCCGCCCGAATGGCGGGTTGGTTGGTGCGGGATGTGGTGCTGACCAGGGATGAAATCGACGGACTGATGGCGGGCCATCTGGTGTCGGCTGACCCACCCACCGCCTCCACCCGGTTCACCGAATGGCTGGAGGCCGAAGGCGCTACGTTGGGACGGCGCTACGCCTCGGAACTGGGCCGCCACTACCGCCGCCCGTAGGGTCGCACATACTTGGAGGCGGGCTTCCTCGTGATTTTCCACTGCCAATATGAACGGGAGCCGGGAAGAAGATTCCCTGGAATCTCGCGCTTGACCTGGAAAGGACACGAGGCTCTCGACAGCATGCGCGGAAGCAAGCCATCGGTCAACTGAATAAGATGAATCTGATGCTGCCCGCTGAATGGAGAGCAGCATGAGTCAGGGCCATAGACCGCGCAATACCTCGAGGTTCACGGACAACCCTTTTCGGGACCCCAACATTGACCCCGAGACGGCCAAGCGACTTGATGCCCGGAACGCGGTCTACAACTACTGGCACGAGACCGGTGACCCAGGCCCCGCCAGAGAGTTCGGATCCGACCTTCCCGACCGGCAGGAATCCAAGGAATGCCGGAACCTGGATTACAAACCGTTGACCAACCAAGGGGACAACTCCCTCAACCTCCAAGGTGCTTTAGTCGATTTCCAATCCATCGCCCTCGCATTCCACACCGAGTTCTTCAATACCCGGTTCGAAGATGGCCTCAAGGGCTACGACAGCCCCACGGCTGAACAAGAACCTCTTCGAACCATGGGCCATGGGGAAATCCTGGGCCACATTTTGACACAGGAGAACATGTAGGGGAGTACCTTAGGACGGGAATTTGCACTGCCAATGCCCGTCAACTAGGCCTACCAAGCGGTATAATCCTTTCCACGATGGCTGAAGCCTCCGATGGAGAGAATCCGAACCGCCAGCGCAAGAGGTCCAACATGCCTTTCAGACATTCACAATCAACCGAACAGAAGCACCACCAACGCTTCGTACTCCCAGACCCACCGGAACGCGAGCCAGAGGACATGACTAGCTTTGACCACCTGACCCTGAACGGCAGCGCCCACCACCTGGTGCAGCACCTTGGCAACCCCCAGACCACCCTGGTGGCCGGCGAAAGGTACATCACCCGGGAACTGTTACATAACGAAGATCGCCGAACGCTACGAACGGAGGTCTTTGGGCATCAGGTCCAACTTGGTCTTTTCGGAGTGGGAGCGCATCTTCGTCAACCCCTTGTCGACCACGCGCCAGTGTGTGGTCCCAAAACGCCACCATGGGCCACCTACGGTGCTCTGTGGCAGCAATGATGGCCTTGCTGCGGAGGGTATACTGCTCCCCCAACCTATGTTGCCTGCTAGTTTTGGGTCGGTATCAGGATGCTACTGTCCGATCTCCTGGTGGTATTGGCCAGCCGCCGTCCGGTGAGCGTCGCCAGTCGCTCATCCACCAGCACACCAGTCCTGAGATTGTGCTCCCGCAGTTCGGGTTTCTTCATGCGAAACCCGCTTCGCCCCTGGGTTCCCTTCACGCGATTGCAGTAGGAGCACAGCAGCTGCCAGTTCCGCATCTGGTGATCACCATCGTCTCTCAGCGCTAGGATGTGATCCACCTCGAAGCGCAGGTAGTGTGGTAGGTGGATGCCGCAGCCTGGGCAGACGCCCCGCTGGACGGCGTAGAGACACATCCGAACCTCGTCGGGCTTGGCGTCGTTGACTGCCTGCCGCCCGGCTTCGCGGCGGCCGCTTATCGTGCGGCTGGTTTGAGCATATGTCAGCGTCGTGGCATCCTCAGTGTAACCACTTCAGCGCCTCCCCCGACGCCTCGCCCCGGGTGTGCCGGGCCACCATGTCTCCGTGCTTTCACCGGCCCTGGCGCTGCACCGCCGCGTTGGGCGCCCCTGCCGCCACCATCCTCCGTGCCATTCCGATGCGGCCGCTGTGGCCGGAGAAACCGTCGCCCAGGCCGGCAGCCCTGGCTGAGGCACGTATCCGGCAGGCCAGGGCCTCGCCGGTCAGGCCGAACACCGGAGCCGTGGGGTCGGCGTCGTTCGGCTGAATCTCGCGCAGCGCCCTGGCGGTGGTCTCGGTCACTGCCACGGTCAGGGGTTCAATTTGGTTCTTTCCCTTCTCGATGGTGATGCGGCCCGTGCCGTCTGCCCAGAACTCAACGTCTCCCCAGGTCAAAGCCGCGGCCTCTGATCTTCTCAGCCCGCCGTCGGACATGACACCGACGATGGCCACGTCGATGGCGCCCCGGGCCTGTGCCGCCTCTGCGGACTCCATGCGTCCCCCGCGTCCGCGCCTGGGAAGCCGGGCAGTCTCCCGGATCCGGGCCAGGGCTGGTCCGGTGAGTGCGTCCGCCTGTTTGGGCGCTGGCGCCACATTGCGCCAACCCTTGATCATTTCGGCCACGACCGGATGGCGGGCCGGGTTATTCGCTTTGGCGATCCCCGCGGCGGCATGGGCGTGGGAGATGGCGGCTCGGGCCTGATTTATGGTGGCGATGGTCTTGCCGGCCGCCGCTAGGTGGCCTAGAAATCTGGCCGGAAAGTGGTCTGAGCCAAGTGAGCGGCTCGGTCTTCAGGGCAGTGGAGCCCGCCTTTCGGATCGCTCATGGGGTGGTCCGACGGAATCTTGCGACCGATAGCATGATCAAGAAAGCAGCCGCAAGGACTCCGATGCTGGTGGCGGCCTCGGTATTGGTGATGACATCGCTCGTGCAAAAGGCCCGGGTGACACCGCGGCCTGCGGAAATGCTGGATTCTCCGGGGGCGATGGAGTCGGGAAGGGGCTCCCAGCGGGACTGTCCGTCCGTGCCTCTGGTCTGTGCCCAACACCGGTCCTTCGCGTCCTGCGCAAACAGGAGTGTATAGAAACCGAAGCCTACCGTAGCGGCAATCAACAGCCCCGCGGCCGCGGCTGGCAAGGCGGTCGCCGACAGGCGGCGCGCCGCAGTCAGGCTTCTGACCGCCGCGAACCAGATGACGATAGTAGCGGGCAAGAATGCCAGAGTTGTTAGCGGGAGGACCGAGAAGCTCGCGGCTAAAGAGAGCAACCCAAGAGCCAGCAGGAGACCGCCGCGTACCCCGGGGTTTGGCGCCGCCCCGGCTATGAGGACAAGGACATAGGGCGCCAGGTAGACCAGAGTGAACGCGATGTGTCCGGCTAGTTGCGGGAAGGCCTCCGGTTCCTCAGACAGCGCGAACCTCAAAAAGCCCAAGGCCACTGCGGGAACTGCACCTAAAATGCTCCCGACCAAGGCTGCCCGAGTCCCGCGTCCGGCATCCCGGACATCTTCCATGATTATCACGTCCTTCGTTCGTCCCAAACCGAGACCCAAAGGGAGAACGCCTCTCAACAGTATTTGATTATGTCCCGAAAAGTGCAAGTGAACGGAGTGACATAGCAAGCTGGGGATTTGTCCGGAAAGCGGTCTGGGTCGGGTAAGCGGCTATACTTGGGGTCAACAAGCATAGCGAGGGCTGAGAATGCTGGGAGAGCGTTCGGACCAGAGGGGACTTTGGGAAGCGGACCGGCTGTACCTGGACCACGTGGGGCGGGAAAGCTTCTACGGCCTGTTGGCCTCGATGCGGGGCCGGCTGTTCCGGGACGCCGATTTCGCTGAGTTCTACTGCCCCGACAACGGCCGGGACAGCGTGCCGCCCAGCCTGCTGGCGACGGCCCTGCTGCTCCAGTCCCACGACCGGGTGAGCGACGCCGAGGCCAAGGCCCGGGCCGACTTTGACCTCCGCTGGAAAGTGGCCCTGGGAATTGAGGCGGAAGACCGGCCCTTCGCCAAGAGCACGCTGCAGGTGTTTCGCGCCCAGCTGATCCTGCACGACAAGGTGCGGGAGGTATTCGAGTCCAGTCTGCGGCTGGCCCGGGAGTCGGGGTATCTGAAAGGGCGCGGGATGCGGGTAGCATTGGACACGACCAACATCCTGGGGCGGGGCGCGGTGAAGGACACCTACAATCTATTGGCGGACGGGATCGTCAAATTGTTGCGGGTGCTGGCGGCGGTGGAGCAAGCTCCGGTCAGGGAATGGGCCCAGGCCCGGGGATATTAGAGATACCTGGGCTCCAGCGTGAAGGGCGAGGCGGCCATCGACTGGTCCGACCGGCAGGCGCGGACGGCGCTGCTGGCCAAGATTGTGGCAGACGCGAACCGGCTGTTGGAGTTGTCGCGGCAGGCGCAGGGGGAATTGAGGGAGGAAAGCGCTGAGCGCCAGCGGATTGTGGCGGCGGCGGAACTGCTGGGGCAGTTGCTGCTCCAGGACGTGGAACGGGCTGAGGGCGGAGTGGGCTGAGGGCGGAGTGAGCTGAGGGCGGAGTGAGCCTCAAGGACGGGGTGAGCCGGGACCGGATGATGTCGGTGCACGACCCGGAGATGCGCCACGGCCACAAGAGCAGCAGCCGGCGGTTCGACGGACACAAGGCGGCGATTGTGGTGGACACCGACTCCCAGCTGATCACCGCCGTAGAGGTATTGCCCGGCAACGCTCCCGACAACCTGGGGGCGCTGGACCTGGTGGAAGCGAGCGAAGCCAACACCGGCGTGCCGGTGGCAGAGGCCATGGGCGATGCCGCTTATGGCGACGGCGGTACCAGGCAGGCCTTCGCCGACGCGGGCCGCACTCTGATTGCCAGGGTGCCGGGGAGTCCCAACCGGACCCACTTTCCGAAAGAAGACTTCCGTATTGACCTGGAGGCGGGTTCCTGCACCTGTCCGGCGGGGCAGGTTACCCGGACGATGGTGCCGGCGGGACGGCGCACCGGCCAAATGGGTCGGACTTACCGTTTGGAGGCCTTCCGATTCGACGCGGCGGTCTGCGGGGTCTGTCTGCCCCCTGCGGTCCCAGTGCGTGGCGGCAAAACCGGGTACGGGACGAACGGTGCAACTGCACCCGCAGGAAGCGCTGTTGCAGCAGGCCCGCGCCCTGCAGCAGAGCGAGGCCTTTGCCGAGTACCGGCAGCGCCGCGTGGTGGTGGAGCACCGGCTGGCGCGGCTGGTCCAATTGGGAATCCGCCAGTCCCGCTACTTCGGCCGTGCCAAAACCCGGTTCCAGCTGTACCCAGCACGGTCATATCGGTTGACTCACACCCGGCCAGGACCCTGTCGGCGGCGTCCGCCTCTGCGTGGTCGATGGTGAGCCCGTATTCGCGGCGTACTTGCAGAGTACGGTTAACGTACCAACACTGGTTCAGGTCCGGGAGCCACTCGGCCACGTCGTTGTCGCTCTTCTCGTGACGGTTTACGCTGGGAGACGCCAAGGTGAGGTTCAGCAGGTCGGGGGCGAACTTGGCCCGGGTAGCCGCACTGGCGGCGCAGAGGCCGCTGTCGTGGGCTTCGGAGCGGGCGACGATGTGCTCAATATCCGTCTCCCGGATGCTTTCGAACCATGTCCCCGTGTAGGGGCCGTAGATGCCGCCCTGTGCCTCGACGATCTTGGGTTCAACTGACGGCGAGTATCGATAGTCGTCTGGGTCGTAGGGAGAGCATCGGTTCTCGGGCGCGACGGTGATCCCGCGCCACATTGTCCCCGACTGGATAGGCGGCTGCGTGGCCGTTGTCGTGGGAGTAGGCTCGGGAGTGGGTGCGCTTGGCGCTACTGTCGTAGGCGCGGCAGTAGGCATAGGGGCCGGAGTAGCGGTCAGCGCCGGGGTAACGGTTTCCGTCGGCTCGGGTTTGGGTGTCGGGGCGAGTGCTACGGCTTCGGTAGGCTCCGGTGTCGTTGTGGGAACCTCCGTCGGCCGTGGGCTTGTTACCACTGTTGGTTCGTGGGTCGGGTCCACGGGCTGCGTCTGCGCAGCCTGGTTACCTACTGATATTGTCGCCTCCGGCTGTGGTCCGGCCGTTGGTGCTGGGTTTGAGCAGGCGGTTAGGACCATCAGAGCTACCAGGGTTGCCCAGAGCAGCCTCGCCATTCGGTGGAATCTCCCTTGTGGTTAGTCGTCCGGCACGTCATTTTACATCACGCCGACGTGGCTTCAACCTGTAGCCCTGAGCTTGGAAGATCGTTTTTCAAGATCTTACTGTCACTTATCGGGCCCCTTTTCGTAGGGCTCTCCCGACGGCTATTGCCTCGCTGTGGGCCCTTTGTCCCCTTCACACTTTCTGATGCCCATCATAAGTCAAGCTGATGCAACCACGGAAGTGGGATATCCCGGGGTCGAGCGGGCGGTCCTCGTCGACGCTACCCAGGGTGCCCTGTCGTTATACATCAGCCACCTGGAAATCGGACCTGGAGGTCGGGTCACCACCCACATCCACCCCGACAGCGAAGAGGCCATGGTCATCGTGGAGGGCAGTCTGGAAGCAATTCTGGGTGACCAGGTAGTTACGCTAGGAGAGGGGGACACTGTCCTGGCCCCTGCAGGTGTCAAGCACGGGTTCGAAAACCGGTCCGGCGCTACCGCAAGGTTGTTGGCCATATCCCCCAAGACCCAGTTCGAAAGAGTCCCGATGGAGTAGAATTGGCCTGTGTGAGGCCGCTCCGGGAGGAAGCACACTGGGGGCTTATCAGAAACCCCCCGCTGTGGATCGACAAGCTCACCACGAACGGAAGGAAACCGTTCGCCCTGAGCCTGTCGAAGGGCGGGCGCAAGACTAGATTAACTGAAGGAGGACTCCCATGTACCTAATTCGGCGGGTTTTCAGATGTAAACCAGGGACAGCTCGAAGGGCGGCGGAGCAGATCGCGAAGATTGGCAAGGCTTATGAAAACGCCGGTCAGCGCTCTCCGATAAGGGTATATAGCAGCGGTGGCACTGTACCGGGACCTGCCAATACGGTCTATATGGACTGGACGGCGCCAGTGTTAGAGTCCCCCTACCGCGAAGGTAACCCAATGCCGGAGGAGATCAGGCCTGTGTCGCAGCAGATGAATGAATTCGTGGAGGAAAGCTACATCGAGTTTTATGAGATGTTCGAACCGCAATAGCAGGATGTGCCAGCATGGTTTGGCGGTGGCCGCCGACATGAAGACAATCCAGTCCCTTCGGAGGACATGCTTTAGACCGATAATTCGCGGCGGCCTACACCACTCCCGATTCCTCCAGGTAAGCCAACTCCGTCCTTTGAACCGACAGTGAGAAACCCTCCCACGCCAGCCACAGGTGGCGTCGAACCAGGGCGATGGCGTCCAGGGACCTGGACCGGGAGCAACCACCGCACCTGCGGATCTCCGGCGCGATGGCGGCCCCGGGACCGCAGGCCCAAAACCGCATGGCTCTGGGTGTAAAAGGCGGCGGGATGTTGGGCCAGTGGTACACCTTGTCTCCGCCCCCGCCTGTGTGGGAAATGCCAAAACCCCGTCTAACCCGGTCCGAAGGGCCACCAACGCCGTCCCCGGGGTGACTCCTCCGTCCCTCCTGGCGGCAGCGCCCTGGTCAGCCCCTCCAGCATCGCCTGACTCCTCCTGAGCTCCTCCAGCAGTTCCCGGTAGCGCCATTCAGCTTCGTCAAGGAGCTTCCCTCGATAGTCCGCCAGCCGGAAGTCGAGTGGTTCGCCAACATAGCCAATGCAAGGACGCGGCGGGCCTATCGCATCGACCTGCGGGACTTCATGAGCTTCACCAGCATTGCCAGGCCCGAAGAGTTTCGCCTGGTCACCCGATCCCACGTCATCGGCTGGCGGAAGGAGTTGGAGGCCCGTGAGCTGGCACCTACCACCATCCGGCGCAAGCTCTCTGCGCTGTCCTCCCTGTTCGATTACCTCTGCGAGCGAAACGCCATCACCCATAACCCCGTCAAGGGCGTCAAGCGGCCCACCGCCAATAACAATGAGGGCTCGACACCGGCCCTGGGTAACGACCAGGCTAGAGCGCTCCTCGATGCGCCACCGGAGGACACGCTTAAAGGCAAGCGGGACCGGGCGATCTTGGCCACCCTTCTTTATCACGGCATCCGTGAGGCCGAGCTGGTTTCTCTCAAGGTGCGGGATATCCAGCATCGGGAAGGCGTGCCCCATCTGCGCATCGAGGGAAAGGGCGGCAAAATCCGCTTCCTGCCGGTAGCCATCGCCGCGCTGCGCCTCGTCAGGGAATATCTTGAGGTCGCCGGACATGGTGATGACTTAAATGGCCCCCTCTTCCGGCCTGTTAAGAACAACGCCACCAAATCCGGCTGGCAGCCTGGTGAGCTGAATAAACCACTCCACCCTACGGCAGTCTATAACATCGTCCGCCGCCACGCGCAAGAAATCGGCATAGCCGACGATGTGCCGGGCCTCTGTGTCCATTCCCTGCGGGCTACCGCAGCCACCAATGCCCTGGAGAACGGGGCCGACATTGCCGAGGCCCAGGAATGGTTGGGCCATGCTAACGTGTCTACCACCAGACTCTACGATAGGCGGAAATCGAGACCCGAAGATAGCCCCACCTTCAAAGTGAAGTATTGAAATCAGAGAAGTGAAGTATTGAAATCAGAGATAGGAAACTCATACTTCAGTATCGGGCGGCTTGACCCAGTAATGTCAAATAGCTAGGTTGCTAGACACAGGACTTTTGTCGAGGACCAGGAGGAGGAGGACGATGGTCAGACGTACCAAAACCCAGAAGAAGGACATCGAACAGTACGACCACCCGGTACGTCAGCTGAGCAATGGGGGAGATGAACTCATGAAAACCGTTCGCGACGCTTGCACCCTACAGCTAAATGCCCTCTCTATCACACTTAGCGACCAAATCGAACAACTAAACCAAAGATAAGGTGAAACCCGCATAAAGCGAACCCGTAGAGGAGTTGCGCTATCCTGTAAAAGAAGTTGAGTGGCGGTGGAGGATGGTATGAAGGATATGGCGCGACTCCTGGAAAAGTGGCAACTGAATGTAGGTGACGTAAGGGAACAGATGTATCGAGCGCCAACACCACGGGAGCGGGAGCGTTGGCATGGCCTATGGTTGTTGGTCCAAGGGTGGTCGGTCACTCAAGTGGCTGAGGCTTTGGAGAGAGACTCTCACACGATAGGAGACTGGCTGTCCGGTTTTCGCCGGGCCGGGGCCCAAGGTTTGGTCTTTGAACACACTGGAGGTTCCCCCCGCCCTGAACGCCGGGCAACAAGACCAACTGAAGTCCGCGGTGCTAAATCCGCCTGGAGAGGCGGGAGTTGAATTGTCCAACTGGAACTGGAAAGTAGTGAGGCAATTCCTCAAGCAGAGCTTTGATCTGGGGCTCAGTCGGAGCAGCTGCTTGAACTACCTACACCGGCTGGGCTTTGTGCTGAAGCGGCCCAAGAAACGCCTCTTGAAAGCTAAGGATGAAGAGCGGAAAGCCTTTATTATCCAGTACAGCCAAATCCGAGAGGAGGCCGAAAGGATAGGGGCCAAGATCTTCTTCGTGGACGAAGCCCACTTTCGGGCCGATGCTGACCTGAGGGGGAAATGGGTGCTCAAGGGAGAGCCAGCGCTGGTGGACTCCACCAGTCCCCGGTGGGGAGAGAAGGCCAACTACTACTGGGAGTTTGTCTGGAGAGTGGGGAGGTGGAAGCCATGGAGATAGCTGGAAACAGCAATGCCGAGACCTCCACCGCCTTTTTACAGCAGCTACGAGAAAACCATCCTGGACCTCTGGTAGTGATTTGGGACAATGGGCCAGCCCACCGAGGAGAAGCGATTCGCAGCTATCTGGCCACTCCTGACTTGCATCTGAGGTTGGTGGCCTTACCGGCCTACAGCCCAGACTTCAATGCCGACGAAGCCGTCTGGGACTGGGCCAGGGAAGAGGTCACGGCCAACGAATGCCTGGGAACAAAAGCCAAAGTCCAAGAGAAGATGAACGCATTCTTCGGCGGGCTAGCTCACCGTAAGGATGAAGTGAAACATCGCTGCCGAACCCTTTTACAAGCCCGAGCCGACGCACTGATGATGAAAACTGCCACGCCTTTGCCATCGCTGCAAAATGTAGTTCCCACCTTGGCTTTGGTTTAGTGATTACCCACGGATGGCCCGGCACTTTCTTCGAGATGTACAAGGTAATCCCCATGCTTAGCGACCAAATCGGCCAATCACGGTGGAGACCCGGCCGACGCTTTCGACGTTGTCGCGCCGTCCATGCCCGGCTACGGTTTCTCCGATGCCACCGCCAAACGCGGGTTGGATACATTGGCCATCGGCGACCTGTGGGCCAAGCTCATGTCCGACAACCTCGGCTATCGGCGGTTCGGCGCCCAGGGAGGCGACTGGGGAGCCAGAGTCACCGCCAAGCTGGGACTGTCCCACAGCGACAAGGTGGTGGGCATCCACACCACGTCCACCACCAGTCCGACACCGTACCTGGGGCCGGGAACCCGCGAGTTGTCGGAGGCCGAAAAGGGGCTCCTAAAACAGCGTGAAAAGTGGCTGGCCGACGAAGGCGGCTATTCCCACATCCAGAGCACCAAGCCCCAGACGCTGTCCTACGGGTTGAATGACTCTCCCGCCGGACTGGCGGCGTGGATCGTGGAAAAATACCGCACCTGGAGTGACTGCGGCGGCGACGTGGAATCCCGGTTCACCAAGGACGAGCTGCTGACGACAATCACCATATACTGGGTCACCCAGTCCATAAACTCGTCCACCCGGCTATATTACGAATCGTTCAGCAAGGCCTGGGATCTGGAGAAGGACGAGAAAATCCAGGTCCCGGTGGGCGTGGCAGCATTCCCGCACGAAAACACCGTGCCCCTCCGGGAATGGGCCGAACGTTCGTTCAACGTGCAGCACTGGACGGACATGCCCAGCGGAGGGCACTTCGCGGCGCTGGAGGAGCCAGCCAGGTTGGTAGAGGACATCAGGGACTTCTTCAGGGGACTCCGGTGATTGGGCCGACTTGAGGACAGCAAATACTGAATCACCGAATCGACAGTGGGAACAGGGGCTTACTGTACCCGCAGCCGTCTAAAATGTGGTTCCCCTGGAATTTCCCGTTGGACGCCGGGCTGCTTGTTCGCTTACACCGACCAATCGAGACGTCGATAGGCCGCATCCCAGAAGAGCCACTCGTAGCGGCTGCTTACCAGGTAGTTCCATTTCGCGCGCTCCAGTTCCTCAGGCCTGGCCTGCTCTGCTAGGCGGTCCAACAGTCCGTCTAAGAGCTCAATCCGCTCGCCCTTCAAAGCCACGGAGTAGAATTCAATCCATTCGGCATAGAGGGGATCCGTGGGCTGCGCTTCTGCCAGCACCGCGCCCACATGTGCATACACGGCCGGACAAGGCACTAGTGCCCCCAGGGCCTCTACGCTCGACCCGCCGTGAGCACTGGCCAGCATGTGACGGCTGTAGGCCCAGTTGGCCTCGTTCATTTCCCAGGTTATGTTGTTGAAATCCAGGTCGAGTTCGGCAGCGTTATTGTTGTGGAAATGGGACTCCATGGTCACCATGGGCTCCACCCAGTTGAGCAGGAATTTCATTTCCTGCGGGTCCTGACATCGGGCCGCCGTCAGTGCCGCCGCGCGGGTGAATTCCTGCAAGTAAAGCCAGTCCTGCTGTACATAGTATCGAAAGGACTCCCGTGGCAGCGTGCCGGCGGCCAATTCTTTAAGATAGGGATGCTCGAGGATCGCTTGCCAGACGGGTGCAGTGACTCGGCGCAACTCTTCGGCAAATCCCATGGGAATTTCTCCTCCGACTTTCTCTCTTGCCTTACTAACATGTAGACAAGACAATTTTTACGGACCCAAAATCCGGGTTCCTAGACCAGACCCATGATAGTATCACGCACGAATGCCGTCAACCATGCAATCAAGCTCGCGATACCATCTGTCGGCGCCGGGGGCTTTGAGCCTGGGTAGCCGCGATTGACAACGTATTTGACGCCTAAACCAAAGATAAGGTGAAACCCGCATAAAGCGAACCCGTAGAGGAGTTGCGCTATCCTGTAAAAGAAGTTGAGTGGCGGTGGAGGATGGTATGAAGGATATGGCGCGACTCCTGGAAAAGTGGCAACTGAATGTAGGTGACGTAAGGGAGCCGATAGTAATGTAATCGGGGCTGCTTGCGTGACCCTTCTGGCCATCGCTGGAACGTCGGCCATTTTCTCGACGAGGTTACGCCGGAGGAGATGCAGCGGCGTTTCACAGCGATGACAGGCACGGACAGCTGATTCGACCAACTCGTCTCCAAGTCCCCGATCCCGTCCCTCCTGCCCACCCCAAGAGGCTCGAACCGCACATTTTGATAGCGGTGCTATGTGCCGCGGATGGTCACGTCCGACTACGCGCTGGCTCCAAGTCCACCGCCCAGGAGTACTTCAGTTTTTCGTGCCTATTGTGTACTGCGAATATTATAAACAGGACCCTATAAGGGATCTCATATGGCACGAATTGCGCCATCCGAACTCTGTTGGTAAGTGCGTAGCGTCAACTTTATGACAGTATTTGGATCCCCAGCCTCACTTGTTCGGATGTCGCCTGCTGCTAATCTATCAATGAATCGTTCGCAGGACAACAAGGTGACTTCTGGAAGCTTGGCTGTAGTTCGTTCCAACGCCACCAAGAGCGGAAAGGTGTTACTTGCAAATGCGTCGCTGGAGACAAATCGAGCGATCAAATCATCATATCCCTCAAGTTGAGACCCTTGAAATCTGCGAAAGCAATCCGCAGCTTCAGCACGGACAGCATCACTTGGATCGCTAAACAGTCGAGCCAGTGCATCCTCGCAATGGCGTAATGATGCTTTACGCAAAATCTAGGAAAGCAATGTATGCCATCGCTCTGGCGCGGCGGCGCCTGTGGCTGGTGCCGGAAGGTTGTTCACTGTCTGCAGCTGACCCAGATATTCAGGAACTCCCGGTCGCTCTATACCATCCACTTGCAGATTCCCTCGTTTATGCCGCTTGAAATGCGTAAAGTCCAGCTTGGAAGTTCAGGTTCCTTGCAATGAATGTTCGTGGTGAGCTCGAATCTGTGCAGTTGATAGTACCGGGTTGGCTATGTCTTGATAGGGCAAAACCCCCGCTGTTGCCACCATCTAGGGGCACGGCTGCTCGGCATCAGTAAGTCGATTCCTTCGGCTTTCCTGCCGCCTCTGCCATGATGGGTAGAGATCCCAGGGTAGGGTGCCGTAGTTTGCCGCACCAGTAGCTGCCTATCGGGCCAAGTTGTCCTGAGCGCTGAGATGCACATCTCGGCAGTGCGCCCTCGTTGATCACTACGGACGAGGATCGCTGCGCCTCGTTTCAGATGCCGCTTAGATTCCTGAAGAACCGTGGTAATCAGCTCTTGATATTCAATTTGATTTTTGAATCGAGCCGATTTGCGCCAGTCTTTTTTGAACGGATATCCAAGCATCCACAACCTAATCCAGTGGTCGTTCCAGTAATCGGTCACGCCACAGTAGGGCGGCGATGTTAACAATAATGCCGCGTCGGCGTGGGTTTGATTTCGCAGTTCTTGGCGTGAATCGCCAAGAACTGCTGATCCAGGGGCCTGAGTTGGCACACCGAATTCGTAGCGGCGGCGGATTTTGTCTTCCAACATTGCTACCGGGTCTATGTCTGGCGGTTCGAGTAGTCCTTCACGAGTCCACCACTTGACTGCGTAAGTGGGGGAATATGCGATGGTTGGCGACATCGAGTTAGACAAGCCACCCCCTGGTTTGTCCTGCATGTGTAGTGTGATGAACGCCATCAGCGTACGATCCACTACAGAGTTTCGCCAGTCGATCTCACGGCGGGCAGCCTTCAGTAGAGCGCGGACTTGGGGTGCCCACGCCATAATCTCGAACTGGTTTCGGGCGCGTCGGTCGCTTGATCGGCGCGCTCTGGCTATCTCGGATAGTCGGTTCGTGACCTCTTCAGCTGTGGCGGCTGGTTGGAGCTTCGCGGTTGCGAAAAGCCACGCGATGGGGTTGACGTCGATGCCCAGTGCCGGTCTGCCTAGCACCGTGGCGGTAAATGGTCCGTTTCCTCGTCCACAGAATGGGTCTAGTACCGATTCTCCGGGTTTAGTCAGGTTAGTGACTGCGTCATGTATGAACGATTGCGGAAACATGGCGTAGTAACGCCCGAACCCGTACCAGCGTCCCGCGGCTGTGTTACGTCCCCACAGGGTGGGGGGGGCACGGTGTTGCTCTTTTTCCAGCGTCATGTTACTAGACTGTGGATCAGGTCCGTTCCGGCTTTGAGTGGGATGGAGGCCCAACGGTGAGCTCTACGTAGAGCGAGGAACTGATCTGTTCCTACGCCCAAAGGTCCAGCAGTGCTAATTGCGTCTCCTAGAACGCGGGGTGCTTGCTTATCGGTCAGTGGGGGTTCAACCTCTGGTTGTGCGATGTTCAGTACCAAGCGTTGCCCATTGCTGGTCTTGAGTATCACTGGCCGTCCGTAATGGGTTAGCTCTCCCCATGGTGCAGATTCATGAGAATGGCCGGCAATGATGTGGTCTCTGATGTACTGGTTGTTGGGTAGCCAGTAGTAGTTGAGATGGATTCTTTTGTTTGGAGTTGGGTCACGATCCAATTCCTCGGCATGCTGGACGAAAGGGCCGCTTTTGACGCCGGACATGACGAGCAGTTGGGCGTCAGGATGGAGATCCTGTAGAGTGTTTTGAATGACTTGCAGTTCCTTCCTGATCGCCTGAGCCAACACTGCGATGGTTCCGAAGGCAGATAATTGCCCGTCTGTGACGAATGCTGTGTTGGATATTGCCGTTAACCCTTTCTCCGAATTAGCCAAGTGACGCAAGCTGTTAATGAGGGCCAGCATTTCCAGGGATTGCATCACTCTGGTGTGGCACTCCTCAGCGGACTGGTTCTCAATGAATTGTTCGTGGACTCTGAGAGCGTCGGTCGTCAGGATTGCTGTTTCGCAGGATGTGCAGGCTCCCTGATTGCCTGGCGAAGGTATAGCCAGGTTTCTGGCATTGCATTCAGGGTTAGGACATTGCCTAATCTCGTGGTCACTGCCAAGAATATGGTAAAGGGTTTCAGCAAATGTTTCTCCTCCCAAAGAAACGCTGTTTAATGTGTCGTTGAAGCGTTGGCGAAACCAGTCCCGAGGACTCAGCCCGTCCACGGTTCCCGCGTTGCTACCTGGCAGAATTACCGCTAAACTCTTTCCATCTTCCGTTTCCCTAAGTTCTCTTGGGTCTGCTGACCGACTGGAAGGTAGCCTTGGAAGCGACGCTAACTTTTCGAGATTGATGACCACGAGGCCGAGCGATACCACCCCCGCTTGCGTGTCCGGCAGCCTGCCTGGAAAGTGGTCGTATACTTGGGAACCGTCTATCGCTACCAAGTGAGTTCGAGCCCGGCCGGCCGGGCTCGGCCTAAAGGGCGGTAGGCTCAGTACCGTGTCCTGGCTTGGAGGTTGCAAACGAGATCGGAAATCCTCGAATTCGACGCCGTCGGCTAAAGCCTGTATGGCAGCCAGTCCGGCCCTTTCATCCGCGTAAGGCATTGGGTCTCCTATTCGTGCACACGGGCTTAGGGTAGCCCGTTGGTGGTTTGACCGGGCTGGCCGAGGGCATCGGTGATCTGGAACCGGTCCAGCTGAACCGGAACTGTGTATGCTTGGGACAGCGTCCTGATACGGACAAACCCTTGTTCGCTGACTTTCCCTATTTGGTCGACGAAGTCGGAGAAATCCATGTAGTCCGCTATTACACGACGTTCCGAGGCGGAATTGAGATACGACAGAACCCAGTCGTCGGTCTCGCTGAGTATTTCCGGCATGACCGAACTGGGAGCTTGGGTCGCCAGCACCATTCCAATGTTGAGTTTGCTACCTTCTTTTGCGGCCCTAGCCCACACGGATGTCAAGTTATCGCGGGCGTTGGCACGTGGCAGCAGATTGTGAGCTTCTTCGATGTAGATAATGATGTGGCCTTCCGTCGCCTGGTTCTCATTGGGAGGAGCAGTAGGGTCGTAGTGGGCCAGGACGCTTCTGAACCGCTCTTGTTGGGACCGGAAGATGCGCCACATGACGCGTTCGGCAGCGGCTTGGTTTTGCTCCGGGTCCCCGGCCGATTGGTCGATGATGACCAATTTGCCTTCCCCATCGCAGGGTCTGGGGACTATCCGATACAGCCTGTGTTCGTAGACGACCTTGCGCAACTTGCCGTGAATGCCGGGGCGGGAAGTGAAGAGGTCGTGTTAGACGCCGTGGGTCCAGAAACATTCACGTTTGAGGAGATGGTACGGCTCATAGCTCGCCGAGTAGGCAGCCGAGCCCGGCTGATTCACGTACGGCCTTCCGTGGCGCTGCTGGCCGCCCGAATGGCGGGTTGGTTGGTGCGGGATGTGGTGCTGACCAGGGATGAAATCGACGGACTGATGGCGGGCCATCTGGTGTCGGCTGACCCACCCACCGCCTCCACCCGGTTCACCGAATGGCTGGAGGCCGAAGGCGCTACGTTGGGACGGCGCTACGCCTCGGAACTGGGCCGCCACTACCGCCGCCCACGACTGGCATTGAAAGCGAACAAATCAAGAGAAGAAACTATGGATTCTTCGTGACGGAGAAGCCGCCAAAATGGGATAATTGAGAGGAACAACGAAGGGGAATGGAACGGCGATTCTGCCTGGCTAATTCTAATGGGCTCGGGCTATGGAATCGTCTTTTCCAACTGAGCGTAGATGTGCGGAAGATACAGCCTGATAGCGGACATAGGAGAGCTGCAAGAGCGGTTCGGATTTGACGGCTCTGAACTGACCCACGCTCCCCGCTACAACGTCGCCCCCACGTAGAGTCCGGAAAACTTTACTGGCTGATAAAGCAGCGGTGGCCTTCTCACCACATAACGGGACAGCTCCAGCATGCCCTCGCCGCCGGAGTAAACTTCGAAGCCGCTACGCCCAACCTTAAACAGATATTAGCGGGTATAACCCGCTGGCGCAGGCCGACGGGTCCGGTACGCTCCCGGTCCACCAGGAAGTTTAACAAGTCTATGGCCTGGCGGTAGTCCATCCGGCACCTTGGCCAAGAGATGATTCGGTCAACTGCCGGCCTAACTCAGTGGTCTCGGATGCGCCTTGGCATGGCGCCGGCAACGACCCTCAAACCATCACCAAAGCCGACATTCTTGACATACTCTATGTTACCTTCCATCGTCCGTGGGGTAAAGCCAAAGGTCTGTTCCACTACACCTGGCTCTGCCACGTTTCTGATGGCCAGCATCCGTAGCTGATCTGTGGTAGCCGGAGGTCTGGGCTGGACCCGCTGTAGGACCGCGGTGGCCGGGTACATGAGCCAAACCGGAATGTGGAAGCGCAGGCGGCGCCGGCCCATGGTACGGGCGACGGCGGACATAATCTGATTGTAGCTAAGCTGCTGGGGGCCACCGATCTCCAGAGTCTTTCCTTTCAGCTCCTCCCGGTCGACAGCCGAGACGATGCACCGGGCCAGGTCGTCCGCCGCGATGGGCTGAAAGCGGTTTCGGCCCGATCCCACCACGGGCACCATCGGAAATACTCTGATCAGGCCGGCCAGGGTATTCAGGAACTCGTCACCCTCCCCAAACATTATCGAGGACCTGAGAATGGTAAAGGGAACACCACTTTGGACCACTTCCTGCTCTCCCCGCCATTTGCTGTAAAGGTAGGAATAAGCGGGGTCGCCGGAGGCTCCGATAGCGCTCACCTGTATAAAGTGTTTTACTCCGTGTTGCCGGGCAAGCTCAACGACGTTGGCCACTCCCTCTCGGTTTATCTGGTCATAGGTCGTGCCTTTGCGTCGGCGGATAATAGCCACCAGGTGGACCACCGCTCCGACGTCATCAAATACTTCCGAAAGGGCACTCATGTCCAGAACGCTGCCGTAATGAACATCCACCGTCCTGTCCGGGAACAACCGCTCCCGGCCGGGGGTGTGAACGAGGCAGCGCACATCGTGGTGGTGTTCCAGCAACTGGCGCACCACCCGGCGTCCCAGGAAGCCGGTGGCTCCGGTGACAAGGACTAGCAAATGCGCTCCCTCCCCAACCAAAATGCATGCAACAAATATCAAACCCGGTATGGAATGTCAACGCTGCCCGGCTTTGGGTCCAGGGCGGATGTTTGCCAGTCCCTGGACAAACCTTTAAACTCGCTGAAAGAAGTCCCCTTGATCGGGATTGCCCAGATCAAACTGATTCCTCCAACCATGTGACCCTGTGGGATGGCTCGAACTATAAAAGGACAGCCTGAGGGCGTCAACTGCATCCGATTCACTCAACTGGCCCACTCCCATAGGGTAACCACCCCCCTGACGAGCGTAAAAGTCTAGAATTGCCTGCCCCTGCCCAAGCGTCTGCCCCTGCCCAAGCGTCTCCCTCGGGGTGGTCTATTTACCCCGGACGACCCCATAACTGTCCGAAATACCTGTGCTCTCAAAGCAGGCTAGCCAGGTGCCAGCCGAAGCCGGCTGATCCGTTCTAGTATCCCGGTCAGCATTTCCCTGGTTACCAGCACCTCGGCAAGCTGAAACACCAGCCTCCTTGCGTGGCGTACCAGTCGCCCACCCGTCTTGATCAGCCTGGCCTGAAGACTGGTCAGAGTCCAGTGCTTCATATCCTCCGGCAACACCAGCCTTCGGCGGAGGCGGTGGTGGCGGCGGTTACCATGTGGGCTCCACCAGAGGCGGTGGTGGCGGAGGCGGTGGGGCCGGGAGTACGGCATCATCAACGATTAGCAGCAATATTCCAGCTAACAGGGCTGGCCGTAGCGGCAGCGCGAGAGAAACACCCTAGCGACACCAAAGGGACACTCCGCCAATGGAAGGGTTGGAGTATGCGCAACGACTGGGTTAACCGCGCCGCCGAGCATGATTCTGATCTCGCCTCCCGGCGCCGTGAGCGCATGGCGAAGGAACTGGAGCGGGCCCAGGACGACGCGGTGGTGCTGATTAGGTCGGCTCTTGACAAGGTCCGCGAGCGGATCGAGGGGATGGATGCTGAGGAGCTTGCGGCGGAGCAGATACCGGCGGCGCTGAAGACGCTGATTGAGCTTGAATTCAAGGCCTTGGGCTACGAGGACAGGGTTGCGCTCACCGGCAAGGACGGCGGGCCCGTGAAGGTGGAGACCAAGACCACTGCCCAGCATGTCTTTCAGCCGTCGAAGGAATTGTGGGACGAGATGTTGCGGAAGCGGGCTGAGTTCGAGACATTGAGAGATGGCGACACAGACGACGATACCTCCGACGGTCTGTAACCCATGGTGGGGAGCTGGCCTTGATTCTTCTTCACCGCCAGCAGATAGTCGGCCTGAACCTCTACGATCTCCCGGGCGATCTCCTTCTGGCAGCCCATGGCGTCGATGGTGACGATGCATCCGGTGAGATCCAACATGTGCAGCAGCTTGGGTATGGCGGTGATCTCATTGGACTTTTCTTCCACCTTGGTCTGGCCCAGCGCCAAGCCATTGGACGAGGCCCACACGTTGACCATGTGGATGGCCCCTTTGCCCAGGGTGCGGTCATGGGAGCGGCGCACCGTCTTGCCGTCGATGGCCACCACTTCGCCTTGGGTGAGCTGGGCCACGGCTTGAACCCACTCAATGAAACAATGTTGGAACTGCTCCGGATCCAGCCGGGCGAAGACGTCTTCGAAGGTATCATGGGAGGGAATACCGTTGGGCAACTCCAGGAAGGACTTGAACCACTCCTCTTTGCAGTTGCCGAAGAGCTCGATATCCACCCAGTTATCGGCGCCGCAGATGGTGCCACAAATGGCAATGGTGACGATATCCAAGAGTTTGTGCCGCTTGGTGCGGTCGATCCTGGGGTCGTCCAACGCCGCGAAGTATTCGACTATGGGTGCACCTGTTGCCTCAACCATCACTACCACTCCCACATCCCAACAAGATAGCAACCATTTTAAACAATTTTGAGACCTTTATTAAGACGCGATTGCCCTAGGGACCCCCCTGCCCCAGGGCGAGGACGTGGCGGACCCCGGCCTCTGTAACGTCCAGTTGAGCTGATATTTCCGAAGGGCTACGGCCTGACGCCCAAGGGCCGGTTCACCTGCCTCAGATTGCGGCGTTCCGAAAGAACTGGGGGAGGTCCTGGCCGGGAGGACACGTAAATGGGAATGGACACCGAAAACCGGAAAGTGCTGTTTGAAGTCGAGATCCTTGACCCATCAGACGAGGGCCGCTGCTTCGTGTGCCACTCCTGGGTACAGCCCATGCACACGGTGCGTCCCCGCGGCGGCGACTACGGCAGGTACGCCTGCTTCGCACACGTATCCGAGGTCATGACCACGTGGGACGACCACGAAGAAACCCAGGGTGGTGAGAGAAGATGACGCTTTACGCCGAGAAGCTGTTGCCCCACAACATAGAAGCCGAGGAGGCGCTCATAGGATCGCTGATCCTCGACGGTGAGTGCATCGCGCGGATCGCGCCGCTGCTCCATCCGGACGACTTCTACCGGGAGCGGAATCAGCTGTGCTACGACGCGGCGATGGCCCTTCCCCACCGGAACCAGGCCATCGACCAGACCACGCTGGCTGCAGAGCTGGCCAGGACGGAAAAGCTGGAGCTGACCGGCGGCATGGCCTACCTGTCCCACCTGGTATCCATCACACCCACGTCCGTCCACGCCGAGGACTACGCGGAGATCGTGTCCCGCACCGCCACCATGCGGAAGCTCATAGCGGCAGCATCCAAGATCGCCGAACTCGGGTACAGCGACAACGACGACCTGGAGATCACGCTGCGGCAGGCCGAGGACACCGTCTACGCTGTCAGAAACACCACCCAGCAGCGGGACTTCCAGTCCTTCCGCGACATCTTCGACCGCTACCTGCAGGAGCAGGCCTCCGCGGCGGACCTCCTAACGGTGGCGTCCGCCCCGCTCATGACGGGCTTCTCTGCCTTAGACGAGCTCCTGGGCGGGATCCAGCGCTCCGACCTGATAATCCTCGCCGCCCGCCCGTCGGTGGGCAAGAGCACCCTGGCCCTGAACATCGCCATGCACAACGCCAAGGCCGATCAGACCTGCGCCATCTTCAGCCTAGAGATGACGGCCGACCAGCTCGCAATGAGGGCGCTGGCCAGCGAGACGGGCATCGACTCACACCGGATCCGCCTCGGCCTCTACAGCTCCGCCCAGGAGGACCTCATCGTCAACGCCTGATGTAATGCCATCCGATCGGTGGATTCGGGATTAGGAAGAAGTGGTGAGCGGGCCAAACCATGAACGGTCGGAATTGTCACCCACCCTTATGAGTCGCACCTGGGAAGCCCCACTCTGTGGAAGTCGTTTTGTTGTATCTCCACCAGATTAGTAGGAAGGCATCCAGAAAACTTGTTGCCCGCCAGAAAAAGGTGATCAATAAAGTCCGGATCCCCGAGTTCCGCCGGTATCTGACCGGTCAAACCGTTTTGCTGCAAGTTAAGGCGGCTGAGCTTGGTCATTTCACCCAGCTCGGATGGGACCTCTCCGGTGAGCCGATTTTCTGACAGGTCTACGTAGAACACCTCCTTCAGATTACCCAGTTCAGGAGGTATCTCTCCTGTTAAATGGTTATCCAAAAGATACAGATGAAACAGTTCGGATAAGCTGCCCAACTCAGGCGGTATATTTCCGGTCAATTGGTTGTGGGACAAGTAGAGTTCCCACATGCTGGAAAGTCCGCCGAATTCCGGTGGAATATTCCCCGTCAGCTGGTTGTCTGACAGGTTCATATGCGTAACCCGGGACAGGTTGCCCAGTTCGGGTGGTATGCTTCCGGTCAGCTGGTTGTCCTGGAGAAACAGGACCGCAAGGCGATCGAGGCCACCCAGTGTCGATGGTATTTCCCCGGTAAGCTGGTTGTCTGACAGATAAAGTTGCTCCAGTTTAGCCAGTTGGCCCAATTCCCGAGGTATCTCTCCCGTAATTTGGTTGCTCGCGAGGTCTAAGTGTCTCAGGTTGACAAGCTCTCCAACTTCCGCAGGGATGGTTCCTCCGATTTCATTCCTGCCCAATCTTAGCCATTCCAGCTTGGTGAGGCGGGAAAGCTCGGGTGGTATTTCTCCCGAAAGGGCGTTTTCGTCCAGTTGCAGTATCCGCAATCTACTCATCCCGCCAAGTGCTGCGGGCAGGCTGCCGGTCAACTTGTTCTGTTCGAGCCTCAGCATGGCCAGATTGGAGAGGGAGCCGTACTCCGGTGGAATGGGCCCACTCAACTGATTTCCCCATAGCCAGGCTACGTGAAGGTTGGAGAGCGAGGACAAGTTGGCCGGCAGTTCCCCGGACAGTTGATTGTAATTGAGATACAGTATTTCCAGGTTGGCCAGGTTGCCCAGTTCCTCCGGTATCCCGCCAACTATGTGGTTTTCCGAGAGTTTCAGCTCTCTCAGGTTGGAAAGATTGCCCAGTGACGACGGTATCTCGCCCGTCAGTTGGTTGCCGGACAAATTCAGGAGTACGAGGTTGGTGAGTCCTCCGAGGTCTGGCGGTATCTGCCCGGTCAGTCCTCTTCGAGAAAGGTCAATCTGGGACACGCGACCCTCCGATCCCGTTATCTCGACACCATCCCATTGGCCGATTGGCACTTCGTCTGACCAATTGAGCGCGGCGCTTCCTGCCAGAGTATCCCGCGCCTTGAGAAGGGTCTCTCGATCTGTCGCTTGGCCTGGAGGTATACTCCCCTCCACCCCCCCATGGGGCGCAGGCGTTGGACCCTTTGCGGTCACTGGGTACAGGCAAAGCAACGTCCGCAAGCTTTCATCATCAACGTGGGCTACATCGCAGGCCGTGTTGCCGTCATTATTGGCTGCCGTTATGTCCGCGCCACGGTCCAACAGCAGCCTGACGGTTTCAACCACAGTCGGAGGTTGATGCCAAGACTCGCTCCCCTTCGCCGCCAGATGCAGCGGCGTATCTCCCGCCTGGTCCGCCGCGTTGATGTGCGCCCCGCCGTCCACCAACAGAGTGACAGTGTCGGGGGAGGGCGATCTAAGGAACGGGGCCACCGGCCGGTGCAGGGGTGTTTCCAGCGTATGGTCGGGAGCGCCGGCGTCAGCGCCATGTTCCAGCAGCAGGATTACGGTGGCGGAGGCGCCTGCCTCCGCAGCCCCGTGCAGGGGGGTTATCCCGAAATCGTTCCGTGCTGTCGCGTCCGCACCTTCGGCCAGCAACAGTTCAGCGGCATCCGGACGTTGATCCCCTGACCCAGAAATCAGTGGCGTATTCCCATGGTCATCCTCGGCATTCACATCGGCGCCGTATTCGAGCAGCAGTCTGACGATCTCAGGGTTGGCGCTGAAATTCGAGTCGGAATATCCGTCGGTCATGGCGCTGTGCAGCGGAGTATTCATCCGGTCGTCCCGGGCGGCCACATCCGCCCCTCTCGCCAACAGCAGCCCAATTACCTCCGGGCCGGAGCGGCGGGCGGCATGGTGCAGGGGCGTGGCGCCCTTCTCATCCCGGGTGGCCACGTCCGCGCCGGTATCCAACAACAGCCTGATGACCTGAGGGTCAAGATCACCGTTACGGGCCGATATATGCAGAGCAGTCCAACCGAAATCGTCCCTGGCCGTCACATCCGCCCCGTTCTCCAGTAGCAACTCGAAGACTTGAGGGCCTGCGCCAAACCCCGCAGCCATGTGCAGCAAACTATAGCCCCCGTCTTCCCTAAGCGTGGCATCGGCGCCATGTTCCAGCAGGGGCCTGATGACCTCGGAGTTGGCCCCGGCCCACATCGCAACGTGGATTATCCCCAACAAGCCAACATCGCTCTCCACCGTCACGTCGGCACCGTGTTCCAGCAGCAGTTGGACGACCCCCGGGTCAGGCTCGCCGGACTCACTTTCAATTAACGTTGCAAGGTAAATAAACAGAACCGATTGCCCAAAATCATCCCTTGTGGTGGCATCCGCGCCATGCTTCAGCAATAACTCGATGATTTCAGAGGATCTGCCATAGCTCGCCGCCAGATGCAGGGGGAGACTTCCGTATTCATCCTTGGCGTTTGCGTCCGCGCCGAATTCCAGCAGCAGCCTGATGATTTCGGGGGCGGCTCCGTAGTAAATTGCCAAACGCAAAGGCGCAATCCCGGAGCTGTCCTGCGCGTTTACATCCGCGCCGCGTTCCAGTTGGGCCTGTACGGACACAACGGTGACGTCGCCCTGCCAGAACTCCTCGGAGCACAGTTCATCGCAGTGCCCGGGCATGGCTCCCGTCTCGGGTTCCTCCGTGGACAATGGCAGCGGCGGCCCGGTAGGTGCCTTCTGTGGCGGGGTTGCGCCCGGCAGAATGGCGGCCGTCGGCACGATGGTCCCCAACGTGGGCGAGGGCGTTGACACGGGCTCGGCCCGGCGGTCGCAGGCGGCAAGCAATAGCAGCATCAAAGTCGCCATCACCAGCGCAGACGTTCGCAGGAATCGGTTCAACCTGACTTTCACGTCAGTCAGTGTAACGCAGAAGCGGGAGGTGAGCAGCCGGTAGCACGGCCCGTTCAACTCGGGCGAACAGGACCTCAAGGCCGCGACGAGGACGGGCAGGAAGTCGATCCGGACCTGCGTGTCCTGCAGGCCACAGGAGGTGCCGTGTCCTGCAGGCCACAGGAGGTGCCGTGTCCTGCAGGCCACAGGAGGTGCCGTGTCCTGCAGGCCACAGGGGGTGCCGTGTCCTGCAGGCCACAGGGGGTGCCGTGTACGTGCGGTCTGGCCAGCCGGAGAGACGAAGGCCAGCGGCGCTGCCGGACCGTCCTGCAGGTCCAGATTCTTGTCCTCCGGCTCTCTCACCGAGACCCTGGCGTAACCGTAGAGCGTCATCCTGCTGCACCCCTGGCTGGAATGGGCAAAAGTATACCGTCCTGCCAGGGAGAAATAAACCGGATTTTCCAGCCACCCCCTGAGCTACGACATGGGGGAATTCCCAGCCGGGGCCGTAAACAGGGCTGTTTCCAGCCATGCCGGCCGACTGGGGCTGGCCCGGGCCATCCCTACGGACTCCGCGACCATGCGGCTGGACCGGCGGTCCAGCCGCGCCATGTTGGCGAAGTACACCGGCTG
This sequence comes from Dehalococcoidia bacterium, assembly GCA_963665155.2. Lineage (GTDB taxonomy): Bacteria > Chloroflexota > Dehalococcoidia > Lucifugimonadales > UBA3495 > UBA1141. Next base: position 761,205 of record CAXXFI010000002.1, read on the forward strand.
GGTAACCGCGCCGGGGAGTCGCGCCGGTGAAAACGGGGTAAAGCGGACCGCTGGGGGCCAGGAAGGAGAGACGGTTGCTGAACCTCGAGCGGCAGATGTCCCGCCTCGTCCTGCTGATCGTCGGCGAACTCCTCTTCGAGGTCTTCAGCCAGCGCTACGAGCGCGGCTCCATCCTGGTCACCACCAACCTGCCCTTCGATGAGTGGACCGAGGTGTTCGGTTCGGAACGCCTCACCGGCGCGCTGCTGGACCGGCTCACCCAGCTGTAAACGCCGGCGCAAAAGTGTTCCACGCGGGCTGTTGACGTTCAGCGAACGCCCTTGATACACCGACCTGCCGGCAGCGGGCGGGTATTCCAGTCCACTGCCTTAGGCCAGGGCAGTTGCAGCCGATTGCGGTGGAGGACACCAGCATTCTGGCGCAGGCGACGGGAACACCGTAAAATGTTACCATAAAACCATAATCCCATATATTGCATAGGACACTGAGACAATGAAGGTAATCAGCGTGGCCGTCGACGATGAAACCCACCGGCTGGCAAGGATCAAGGCCGCCCAGAAGGGCACGTCCATGTCCGCAATGCTGAGAGATTACCTCCTGCAGATTCTCGAGGAGGCAGGGGACTGGCCTCCCGAGGAAACCGAGCCCCAGCGCAGGACGAGAATGCTGGATGAGGTAATGGCTAGATTCGAAGCAGAAGGCGTGGGACTGAGTGCCAGTGAAAGACTGAGCAGGGAGGAACTGTACGACAGGCATGCGTCTCGCTGACACCAACATCCTGATATACGCCGCCGACACATCGCCCGAAGAAAGGGTAAAAAGGGCCAGGGCGGCGGAGGTCCTCAAAGAGGATGATCTGCGCCTGTCGACCCAGGTCCTGCAGGAGTTCTATCACCAGGCCACCCGCCCCAGGGGCAGACTTGGAATGACCCACGAGCAGGCCCTGGCATTCCTGGCGCCCCTGATGGAGCTTCCCATCCAACCGGTAACCCAGGAAGTGTTCAAGACGGCTGCGGGGATGGCAGACCGCCATGGTATCTCCTACTGGGACGCGGCCATATTGGCGGCGGCCAGAATGTTGGGGTGCGACGCGGTCTACTCCGAAGACCTGAATGACGGACAGTCATACGACGGCGTCCTCGTGACAAACCCGTTCCGCTGAGCGTAAGGGAGAATGACATACTGTCCAGTGCCCCGCTTCCCGCGCCGTGGGAGCCGCTTGTGATAGGTGAAGTGAGGCCAGGTGGAGCTTGCCACAAGGAGAAATTTTCGAAAGACGACCATAGCCGTGCTGGCCGGTCACCCGGACAAACTCGATCCGGTCAGTGTGAAAGGCTAAACCTAGATTCCTTACATCGCTTTATGCTCCGTTGGCTAGATCACGCTCAGGTGGAGGGGATCGGAGGGATCATAGACCATTTCTATACCGAGTTCGGTGCCAAACCTAGAAGCGGTGAGTTTACGCTCCTTGGAAGGAGCGCATTATTGCAATACAGGTATGCCTTCACTAATAATTCACCGGGCGTGGTATCCGTTTCCAAGCCTTTTGTACCTGCATTAGCCCTAGCTGCGGCACAATTGGCTTCGCCACTGCTCTTTGCATACGAGGTCCGAAGGACTGAGCCCGGCGAATGCATCACGGTCACTTATCCCCGAGACGAGAAATGAGACAGACCCTTGGTGGGTTATAGCAGCCAATTGAGAGACACACTTTGAGTGGGATGCCTCACAGGCGCTAGCCCCATCCAACCGGGGAACAGTCTCCCGGATCTTGGTTTCAACACGACATCTTCTCACTGCCGTGCCTGAACACTTGGAACAGCATCGCGACGCTGAAGCCGCAAGAGTGCGAGATGGTCTGACACTGCGGCGACATCCCATCCGGAATTGTCGAATTCTCCGAGGAAGATAGTACAGCAGGAACGGCACCCTTTCAGAGGCAATCGATTCTGGGGGCAGATTGAATATTTTCCGAATGTTCCAGCGATGGCTACAAGGGCTGAGTGGCAATGCCAGGGCGGGGAGAGCACTCCAACAAGAGAGGAGGTTACGAGCAAATCCCGCCTCACGGTCGCCAACGTCTCCCCAGGTAAGACAGGTTTCCACGGACATTGGCGAAGTCAAGCGCTCCTCTCAGGGAGATACCAGCACTCCTGCCGTTACCGCACTGAAATGGGTGAGTTACGAGGAAACGGCGGTAGTGGCCGGGCGCAACATCGGTGGGATGGTCTATCTTGGGCCGGAGCAAAGACGAGGAGGCCTATCCGCGACGTGGAGGCCCACTATCGTTCCAACTCTTCCGGTCGCCGCCTCCGGACCTGATATTTCCGGGGATGGCATGCCATACTGGCCCGGCTACAGTGACATCAGCCCAAGTGCCCGCGCGGCGTACCTTGACTGGCTGGCCACCGGCCGGTCGGACCGGCGATATGGAGTCGGGCATGTTTTTCTCTACTTCTATGGGCTGGAACGACGCTTTTTCATTGACTCACCAGATCCGCACGAGCGTCGCATCATAATTGACGAGGTCGACAGACTGCTCCAGATCTATGGAGACCACAGGTCCGTCCGTCGATACTTTGACTCTTTTCTTGACGCAGCGAGGGCTTCCTTGGCGTCTGACGAAGAGCTGAAGCCCAGATACTGGACCGCAGGGTACGAATTGCCTCTTGGCCTCCGCGTCGCCCTGGGCCGCAGGGCTGGCGACGGCCTGCCCCTGAACGCCGACTGGGCGCTGAGCTGGTACTGCGCCCATCCGGACTACACCTTCAGGACAGCAGCATCTCGCGCATTCCCTGAATTCCAGGTCCTTTTCAGCATCCTTTTTGCCGAAGGGTATCCTGCCGGCATGAAGATCCCCCTACCCAAGCGGACCCTCCGTGCGCAATACCAATCAGCCTCGTCGGAGTTTGAAGTCGGTCTCGAGGAATACATCGGCGCCGTGCCCGACATATCCCGCATCACCCAGCCCTTGAATGCCGCAAGAAATCTGGTCGAAGAGGCCACTGACTCCTTGGACAAATACAGCCGGTTCCTGGGACGCAATCCCAATGGGAGAGGGACGATAGAAGCACACGCACTGTTGCCCGAGCGTCTGTGGGAGGTATTCCCCAGCTCTGAGATGGACAGCCTTCGTGAATGGGCCGAGGGAATCATCGGCGGCGGAGGCCTGTGTCCCGTAGAAGCGGTCGTCGAACGCCTTGAGGGAGCAGTCCCCGAGATCATTGGAAAGCGGCAGTTAACCGATGCTGCCGACGCCTTGGCCCGCCTGTCGGTGGGCATGGCGCCCGATCCGAGATTCGCACTCCGGTCCCCGAAATGGGGAGAGCCTATCGTTTTGTTCGTCCTGCCGGAGGGCGTTACCCGCCTGGAGGCCGTCAGCGACAAGTACAGGAGCCTCCTGATTTCAGTTGCCATAGGGAGTTTCGTGGCCCAAGCCGACGAATCGGTCGGTGAATCGGAATTGCTCGCTCTGGCCGCAGCCATTGACCGCGATCCTGACCTCGCTGAAGGGGAGCGCTCCCGCCTGAAAGCGAATCTGAAATGGATGATGGTGGTGAGGCCTGACCTGTCATTGCTGCGAAGACATCTCCGGAATGCTTCCAGTGAGACCTCCCACGAGATGGGCCAGATTGCCCTTTCAATTGCGGCCTCCGACGGAGTGATCAGTGGAAGGGAAGTAGCCGCTCTTGAAAGACTCTACACCGCATTGGGCCTGGAGACGGGAGGGATTTACTCTGCGCTCCACAGCCTGACCTCGGCCGATGATCCCGTGACTGTAGTTCCTCCCGCGGAAGGCCAACCCGGCTTTGCCATACCACCGCGCTCTGACTCCGAAGGACCGTTGAGCCTAGACGCAGACAGGGTCGCTGCCGTGATGACCAACACCGCGCGTGTCAGTGCCCTACTGAACGAGATCTTCCAGGACGAGGAGCCGGAGGAGGAACCCGCCGAGGAGCATAGCCAAGCTGACAACGAGTTCGGTGGTCTGGACGAAAAGCACGCGGCCTTTCTTGGTGAACTGATCTCACGCCTCCACTGGGACGAGGACGAATACCGCACGCTGGCCCGCCAGTTCAGGCTCCTGCCGGACGGTGCCATGGAAACAGTGAACGAGTGGTCCCACGGGCGATTCGGCGACCTGCTGATCGAAGAAGATAATGGCTTTCTGATCAATTCCGAAGTTAAGGACGAAATCCTGGCCGTGGCGGAGTAAGGACAATGGATAGACCCAGGATAAGAACTCGCGAACGGGATGCCATCGTCCGAGCCCTCAGTGCCGGTGTGGTGCCTAGAGTCGGGCTGCAGCACATCCAGGTCGGCCGCAGCCGGGAAATAGAGGAACTCCTCAGGGACATGGACCGCATTGCGGAAGGCGGCTCCACCATCCGATTCATAATCGGGGAGTACGGGTCAGGGAAGACGTTCTTCTTGAATCTGGTCAGACAGATAGCCATGGAAAAGCGGATGGTCGTGCTGTCGGCAGACATTTCCCCGGACCGCCGGCTCCACGCCACGGGCGGCCAAGCCCGTTCCCTCTATGCTGAGATGGCCCGCAATACATCCACTATCAGCAGGCAGGACGGAGGGGCAATGCCATCGGTGGTGGAAAGGTTTGCCACTGAAGCCGTGAGCATGGCCGAGAAAACGGGACGGGATGCCAACAGCGTAATCCGTGAAAAGCTGGCGCACCTCGAGGAAATGGTCGGAGGGTATGATTTCGCAACCGTAATTTCCCGGTACTGGGAAGGATATGACGCCGGTAATGAAGACCTCAAAACAGCGGCGCTGAGGTGGCTCCGGGGAGAATATTCCACCAGGACAGAGGCCCGCAGAGACCTCGGGGTACGCACCATCGTCGACGACGCCAACCTGTACGACCAATTGAAGCTGATGGCCGGTTTCGCCAGGGAGGCGGGCTACCAGGGGGTCGTGGTCTCGCTCGACGAGATGGTCAACCTGTACAAGCTTGTCTCCTCCCAGGCGAGGCAGTCCAACTACGAGCAGATTCTCCGCATCCTGAACGACGTGCTCCAAGGCACCGCACAGCATGTCGGGTTCCTGATGGGAGGGACTCCGGAATTTCTGATGGATACCCGTCGAGGTCTGTACAGTTACGCAGCCCTGCAGTCCCGGCTGTCAGAAAACACATTCGCGAGAGACGGAATGGACGACCTGTCAGGTCCGGTCATACGGCTTGCCAACCTCACGCCTGAGGACATGTTCGTCCTTCTTACGAATATCCGCCGGGTGATGCAGGATGAAGACAACCAAGTCCCTGATGAGGCGCTCACCGCATTCATGACCCACTGTTCCACAAGGATAGGAGACGCGTATTTCAGGACCCCCAGGAACACCGTCAAAGAATTCGTGAACATGCTCTCCGTGCTGGAGCAGAATCCCGGCGCCGACTGGCGCGACCTGGTGGGGTCTGTGAAGCCCGAAGACGACGGGAACCTGGACTCCGAAATGGTCGAAACGGACGAGGATGATGAACTCGTATCCTTCAAGCTCTAGCACATCCCCATCCGCCGCATTCGACAGGCTCGCCGAGCCCGTCCGACGCTGGATCTGGGACAAGGGTTGGGGAGAGTTGCGTGATATCCAGGAGCGCGCGATATTCACCCTTCTGGACGGCGAAAGAGATCTGATCATCGCTGCTCCCACCGCCGGGGGTAAGACCGAGGCGGCATTTCTTCCGCTTATTTCCTCCGTGCTGGCCTCACCAGGAGGTGGCGGATTCGACCTGGTCTACGTGGCGCCTCTCAAGGCGCTCATCAACGACCAACTGGGACGCATGGAGGATCTGTGCAAGCGAACAGACCTTCCAGTCTACCCTTGGCACGGGGATATTTCGCAGGGGGTGAAGTCCCGCGCCCGGGCCAACCCGAAAGGGATACTGCTGATCACCCCGGAATCCCTTGAGGCCATGTTTGTCCTCAGGGGCCTTCAGATTCCCTCCCTGTTCATGGGCACCCACGCCATCATCATAGATGAACTCCATGCGCTGTTGGACAACGAAAGGGGCGTGCATCTTCGGTCCCTTCTCAGCCGCCTGGAGCACGCTGTCGGCCGAGAGATCAGACGGGTGGGCCTGTCTGCCACATTGAGCGAGATGGAAATCGTCAGGGAATATCTGCGCCCGGGAAATCCCGAGTCCGTGGATCTTCTGGAAGGCGATTCGGCTGGCGCCGAGCTCAGAATTCAGATTCGTGGCTATATCGAAGGAGATGACACGGATCCTGAGGGCGACTCGGCCAAGCGGGAAGTGACAAAGCACCTGTTCTCTAATTTGAGAGGCAAGCCCAACCTCGTCTTTGCCGGATCACGACAGAACGTGGAGTGGTACGCCGACGCCCTTAGAGAAATGTCTGAGAAAGCCAAGGTGCCGGTGGATTTTCTGCCCCATCACGCCAACCTCTCCCGTGAGCACCGGACCGACCTGGAAAAGAGCCTCAAAACCAGGCGCACAACCACCGCCATATGCACGTCCACCCTGGAACTTGGAATCGACATAGGCGACATCGAATGCGTTGCGCAGATTGGCCCTCCGTTTTCAGTGGCATCGCTCCGCCAAAGGCTCGGACGTTCCGGAAGGCGACCCGGGCAGCCTGCCGTGTTGCGGATGTATGCGATCGAGCGAGAAACGCAGGCGGACTCCCACCCGTTGGAGCGCCTTCACCTGGACCTGGTCCGCTCGATCGCCATGGTGAAGCTGTTGAGAGAGAGGTGGTGTGAACCTCCCGCTCCCCAGGAGCTGCATCTATCGACCCTCTGCCATCAGGTACTCTCCGTCATCGCAGAACGGGGAGGGGTGAATGCCGGACCACTGTACGATGTGCTTTGCCGGACGGGACCCTTTAAAAAGGTAAGTCCAGCAATGTTCGCGCTCCTTCTGCGCGACCTCGGTTCAGCAGACACGGCATTGATTGAACAGGCACCAGACGGGACCCTCCTGTTGGGGCCTCAGGGCGAGAGACTCGTGGAGCATTACAGTTTCTACGCCGTGTTCCAAAGCACCGAGGAATTCAGGGTTGTAGCAAGGGGCAGGCAGATTGGTTCCTTGCCCGCCACTAACGTGTTCGTTCCTGACATGACCATCATTTTTTCTGGCAAACGCTGGCGCATCACCCAGGTACACAGCAAAGACCGGGTGATTGAGGTTTCCGAGGACAGGACGGGCCGTCCGCCTCCCTTTGGCGGAACCGGCGGCCAGGTACATGACCGCATCATTGAGACTATGCGGGACGTACTCGCCGAGAAGGAGATTCCTGCGTATCTTGATGGTGTCGCCGCACGTCTGCTGGAAGGCGCAAGGTCCGAATTTCTACGCCTCAATCTCGACAAGCATTCAATTTGCAGTATCGGGGAGAAGAGCGCCTTGGTAGCCACCGGGGCGGGGACCGTCAAGACTACCACGCTGGCGCTGTGGCTCAGGAATATGGGCTACACGGCTTCGGTTCACCATGGGTTCTTGGAAGTGGAAAACAAATCAGCTGACAAGTCAGTTGAATCAGCGCTGCGAAGTATTGCAGAATCTTCTCCGGACTTGAGCCGCATCTCCCTGCGTGGACTCGAAGAATGCATGTCAGAAAAATTTCACCGCTACCTCAGCCCCGACTTGCTATACGAGGACGCGATAACAAGTGTCGTTGACTTGACAGCAATGCCTAAGCTGGCCAAAAACATAATTGGAGAATCTTGCCAGAATCTCACCTCCTCTTAATTGAGTGGCAGTGAAGGCTTCAGCTAACCTTTTCGCCGAAGAGAGACAACCGCGGCGGCGGAATGGTGGCCCACCTGCAGGGTGAAGAGGGGCTGGGTTGGTTCAGAGAGAAAATGTCGGGGAAATTTGGAGAGGGCCGACAATGGGCTAAACGTCGTCCGGTTCGCCTGATCGCAGAGAACCTGTGTTCTCCTTACTGCGCTTGAGGCGGTAGCTCTCGCCGTTTATCTCCAGGATGTGGACGTGGTGGGTGAGCCGGTCCAACAGTGCTCTGGTCAGACGTTCCGAGGCTAAGTCCGCTGTCCACTTGGCTTGACCCCAGAAAGCCGATCCGGGATCAAGGTTAGGATTCCGGACAATGGTCTTGCCCCATTTCCTGTACCAGGCATAGTGCGATCGACCGGCTACATAGCTGGTTTGCCTAGGCGAATCCGGAGTTGCTGAATGTCAATGGCGGAGGTATGTTGGGCCACTGGGGCGGAGTAAAACTGTACCACCTAGTGTGTTCATGTCCACCGAAAAAGTCCGAGCTAAGTGGCCAGCATAAATGTCCGTGCCAATTGTTGAGGGAAATGCCCTGCAGACGGGTGGGGCAGCAGATGGCAGGCAGGAAGGTCTTGATGCAACCTATTCTTCGTGAGGCTCGTCTGAAGGTTGGGAGACAGCGCTCTCCCTGCTACGCTTGAGACGGTAGCTGTCGCCGTTCATCTCCAGGATGTGGGCCCACAAAAGCCAGGGTCTCCAAGGGAGGTCTGGCCGGAAAGCCATTGGCCGGGTTTCGCGCTACGCCAAGCAGACGTATTCCAGTCTTATACGGTATAATGGTATATGTAATACGTTTCAATAACCAACTGTTACTTCGATAATCGACGTTAAGAAAACGACGGCTTGGGGAGAATCGGGGTTTCCGTCCGAGTTTCTAGGGACCCCCCTGCCCCAGGGCGAGGACGTGGCGGACCCCGGCCTCTGTAACGTCCAGTTGAGCTGATATTTCCGAAGGGCTACGGCCTGACGCCCAAGGGCCGGTTCACCTGCCTCAGATTGCGGCGTTCCGAAAGAACTGGGGGAGGTCCTGGCCGGGAGGACACGTAAATGGGAATGGACACCGAAAACCGGAAAGTGCTGTTTGAAGTCGAGATCCTTGACCCATCAGACGAGGGCCGCTGCTTCGTGTGCCACTCCTGGGTACAGCCCATGCACACGGTGCGTCCCCGCGGCGGCGACTACGGCAGGTACGCCTGCTTCGCACACGTATCCGAGGTCATGACCACGTGGGACGACCACGAAGAAACCCAGGGTGGTGAGAGAAGATGACGCTTTACGCCGAGAAGCTGTTGCCCCACAACATAGAAGCCGAGGAGGAGAAGATATTCCCCACTGAAGATGCTCCCGATGCCAAGTCAGAGCCAATTGGCTTCGCCCATCTGTTCGAGAATGCTTAAGTACGACAGGAACGGCGGTGCCTTCCGTTACCTATTTGGGGGTGAATAATGACACAGGAGCACCAAGAAGCATCCGGTATCCACGTCCAGGACAACCCAGCCCAACTTGCCCCACGCCCTCCAATAGACGCTGATGGCCCAACCATCGCCGGGGGAGTTGGCGAGGATCCCAAGGAAAAGAAACCCGGCCAGAAGAAGGTTCCCCTTCCGGCCAGCGTGGTGAAATTCCCGCTACTAACCGGTAGCCGCGCCATTGCCGACATAACCGAATACCCTCGTTTTGCGTTCACTCAAGAGGAAGCCGACACCCTCTCTCAAGCCATTGCCGACTTGGGGATGGAATTCACGCCAGCGATAAACGTGCTTTTGCTGGCCGTGGGCATAGTTGCTGGCAAAGGCATGGGATACGCGATGTGGCTTAAGTCCGGGAAACCGCCGCTGGCCGCTGACGGCACACCGCAGCCGCGGCCACAACCTCAAGCACAACCTCAACCTGACCATACTCCGGACATTGGCGAACTGTCCGCCGCACTGTCGGACGGACCGGCTGACTCCGGGACAAGTGAATATGATGGCTAACTCAGGACAACAGGCCAGAGAACCACAACTAACTACGCCTTTCGGGCGCTTGGCTTGGGACTTGTACGTCGAAGAGGTGCTGTCCCGGATGGGACAACTGGTCGATGGCATGGGAATGATGGTCAAGGCGTTCCTTGAAGGGATGGAAGACCAGATCATAGACGTGGCTGAAACCATCGACCAGGGCGTTGGCCGAAGTAAGGGCCGACCAAAGTGAGGAAGTGAGAGATGTCGAGGAAACGGGGCCCGTTTAACTTCAAGACCGACGACCGGATAGCGGTAACCGGCCAACCGGGCACCGGCAAATCGGTTTTCACCATGTACCTGGCCACTCTGATTCCCGAGGACCGTCTGCTGATCGTGGACCCCTTGGACCAATACCGCCAGTTCCCGGACAAGTGCCGCTACGTACCATTAGACGTTGACCCTGAGAAGGAATTCAATGACCTTGCCAAACAAATATTAGCCCGCGGCAACGTCACGGTGTTCGTAGAGGAAGCCCAAAGGTACCTGCCCCAGGACATGTCTATCGGCAGGGACACCATGGCAATGCTGAATAGGAGGCGAAACTACGGGATAGGAGTGGTGCCTATCAGCCAACGCCCTCAGCACATCAACAAGAATTTTTGGGATTTAGCCCAAAACATCGTTTTCTTCCGGTGCGGCCTGGCCACTCGGGACTACCTAAGAAGGTTCATCACGCCCGATGCCAAAACCGCCATCGACCACCTGAAAGACACTCAATTCATCTACTACAGCTTGCGGGACGATACCTGGAACAAAGCTATGCTCAAGTTCCCGCAGGACCGGATGCCAGTGGAAGGGGAGAAGGGACCGGCGCCGCGGCTGGAGGATGTGAAGTAATGCCCATAAAAGTGCTGTTGAAGATGGTCCCGAAGCGGGTTTGGTTCGCTCTGGGCGCGGTGTGGCTGGGCCACCTGGTGATTGCTGGATTTTCAGGTGCGGCGATCTATGCCGTTGTATTCTAAATCGATCGCTAGAGGAATGAACTATGTCCGATCCAGGTAGATGCGCTACGCAAACTATCAAACGCGCCGGACAAAACAGCTTGATAATTACTAATCCCGAGGGTTCCTCGTTTGAATCCCCCTAATCTACAACTGAGACGCATGGCAAGGTGGTGGTGTCAGTCGGGCGAATGTTAGCATGCTAAAATTGAGTGGTTACGTCTCCAGGTAACAAAGTGATCGTTCAAGATACCCGCTAGATGTTAATATACGTAGGGTTTGAATCTCAGCCCGCAGCATGGTAAATTGAGCTTGAAAAGGGGGGCAAAAATGCCTCAAGAAGAAACCCCTGAAGTTACATCGGAGCCAGATATTTATGCTCAGGAATTAGCGGGACCTGTAAAGTGGGTACGAGTACATGAATTGCCAGTGTTTCTCGCCGACCAACTATGGGTCCAAGCAACAGAAAGCCAAATCACGTTGACATTTGGGCGGACCGAAATGCCATTTGAGCTCATGAGCACAGAGTTGGCGGAACGAGTGAGGCAGGAGGGAATCGAGGTTAGTGGCGTGTCTCGTATTTCCATTAGTCCCCAGTCTTTGGGTCGCTTTGCGACCGTCCTCAGTCGAATGCACGATCAATATCAACAAGAATCAGGTATTCGTTCGGTTCAGTAAAGGAACATTAAATATGGTGACCCAAAGTTATACGACCCCCTCCTGGTTTGACGACGAGTCATCGACGGGCTTCGGGACGACGGATGATATTCAAGCAGGTGTGAAAATGTCTGTTGCAGGCGCTTTTTGGCGTTTGCACGGATTGATGATAAATTCTCAGACATTTCACGATCAAATTATGATTAGTGAAGCAATGAGAAAAGTCTACCCCCTTATTACAGCCGTTGAAGTGGACGCAGGCCGCATAAGAATTAACGAGCGTGCGATGGTGACCGAACGAATTTATGAGGTCCAAACCGATCAGGGTCCCATGCAGTTCGTTAAAGGGAGGGATGGCGTCGTAACCGTCTACGAAATTTATGACTTAGACCAAGGGTGGAATGTCAGAGGAAATTGAAAGAACCCCAGAACTGATTAACCTCGATTTCGGAGCTAGCGCTCGGGCTGACGTTGGTGCCTCAATTAGGGTGAAAAAGGAAACCATTAGGCTAGAGGCCGATAGATTTGATATATGCATCAACTATGTGGACCGAAAACCACCCCCTCCCTTCCTACGTTTATTTCTAAGCGAACGCACCCGTATTATCCACCACGCATCGGATGGCACCTGGGAAATATTCGACCCATATGATCCCCGTTCGTTCCCACGCCGGCCAATCCCTGAATAATTTCCTCAACATTTCTCGGCGCTCAGGTTGTCTCGCACACCCTTTGGTGACTGAATTCTCCTGACCAAGCCGGTTCGATCAGCTTATCCAAGAGCACACCCGCTACCCCCAAGGATCAAAGTCTCGAAACACGTCCGTGGCCCCATTCTCCCCCTGCATCGCGGCAGTGTAAACGTCCATCATGGTTGGGGTTGAGTGCCCCATGATCCCCTGAACGTAAGGCCGCGGGAACCCCTGTCTCACCGCGTTCGCCGCGAACGTCCGCCGGAACACGTGCATTGTGTCTTTGATCACCACACCGGCCCTGGACTTCAAGGACACCATATCCTTGGCGATTGCCCGGTAGCTCATGGGCGTTTGCTCTTCCGTCACCCACAGACAGTCCTGGCCGTCCTTTCTTAAATGAAGGTACTTGAGCATTGCCCGCTGGGTCTGCCGCTCAAAGGGAATCTGACGCTCCTTTTGACCTTTCCCATGGACGACCCTGACCTGGGCGCCCCGCCAATCCAAATCGCTAGTCTCCAGCGTGGACAACTCTCTGTGGCGTATCCCCGTAGTGATCAACAACCAGAGCATGGCGGTCCGGCGGGCCCCTAACAAAGTACCGGGGGCGCACACGTTTAAGAGGGATTGGAACTGCTCACGGGATAGGAAAGGCTTGCGAGTCTCGGGATACGGGGAGGTTTGAGCTTTGCGGCGGGATTGGTCTCTAACGGCTCCCACAGGACCGCCCACTTCAGGAACGTGGAAACCACAGCAAGCCGGTTCTTGATGGACCTGTGAGCCAGTTCCCTGGCCTTCATGTCGGAGAGCATCCCCATGATGCTCATCGTGGTGATGTCAGCCAATTGTACGTCGCCCGTGCGGACAGCAAACGAACGGAGTTCCCGGCGGTAGGCTTCGATCGTCTGCGGAGTGGACCCTTCGATATAGTGGTAGTAGAGGTACGTTTCTATTGCGTCTTGTAACTTGCCACCCTCACCCAGGCGTGAGTTAGGCGTGAACCCCGAAAAACCTTGCGACCCTTCCATGGAAAACGAGGTGACATATTTTAAGAATTAGACACGAATCCCGGTGATTTCTCTTTCCGCCTTGGGTTTGGTCGGGGCGGCAAGATTCGAACTTGCGGCCCCCTACACCCCATGCAGGTGCGCTACCGGGCTGCGCCACGCCCCGACTGCCCTGATTATACCATAAACTTCTTCGGGTTCAGGAGACCCCAGCCGTCCAATTCACCCTCTGTTCGAAGCTCAGGTCTGTTTAACCGGAGCCCGGCGGTTAAAGACTAGCAGCGTCAATTGGCTTCGCCTATAATTGCCGGTGGCTCCAGAGTTGGATTCAAGTCCTGTCTTCGACAATGCTTAACTATCCATTGCTGCGGCAGACTTTTTGGCCGCGGTCACAAATTATAATCTGGCTACGGAGGTCTTGATGCCTGGACCGTTGCCCGGACACCCGCCTGGACCTTTAGAGGAGTAAAGGTAGTCGAATTTACCGAAATCATCGCAGGGCCCTTGGCTGGCATGCTTTTGGCCGATTTGGGTGCCGAGGTCATTAAGGTTGAGCCTCCATGGGGCGAGCCGTGGCGCTTCGTTCAAGCCTTTTTGCCGACTGAAAGCCGAGTCTTCATGGCGTACAACAAGGGCAAGCGGGGCCTCACTTTGGACCTGAAAGCTGCCGATGCCCGCCAGATCCTGGAGCGCCTGATACTCCAAGCAGATGTGGTCTTGGTGAACTATCGGCCGGATGTGGTGTCTAAGCTGGGCTTGGATTACGAGTCCTTGTCCGCATTGAACCCGAGGTTGGTTTACTGTGACCTGACGGCTTACGGTCGCCAAGGACCGGACGCCCACCGGCCCGGTTACGATGTGGTGCTCCAAGCGCTTTCGGGGATGTTGGCCGCCGAAGGGAAAATGAATGGGGGAACGCCTCAGCCCATTGTGTCTACGCCTTTGATCGACACCACATCGGGGTTTAGCTTGGCATGGTGCGTTTGCGCCGGATTGTATGCTAGGGAGCGTACCGGCCTCGGTCAGAAGGTAGAAACAACGCTGCTGGGTACCACCCTGGCCCATTTGGCAATGCGGTTCTTGCAAGTGGAAACCATCGACCAACCGGTACGGGATCAGACCCTAGAGGATTTGGCGGCCTTTCGAGCGGCCTCTGTATCCTATCAAGACATCCTCAACTACTATCAGGAGTCCCATTCACCCTTGCCCGGCAACATCTACTACCGCGTATACGCAACCCAGGATGGGGCCATTGCCGTTGGTTGCTTAAGCGACCCGCTACGCCGTCGCCTACTGGACGTTCTAGACCTGTCCGACATCCGGTTCGAGCTAGGTCATGACCCTACTTCATCGGAGTCCATGGCCTTTGGGCGTAATTTGGAAAAGAAAGCCGACGGGTTGTTTCTTGAAAAAACGACGTCTCAGTGGCTGGAAATTCTGGATAGTCGCAACATCCCTGCCGGTCCGGTCCGATTCATTGAGGAGATGGTGGACCACCCTCAAGTAAAAGCCTCCGGACTCCTAGCCGAGGTGGATCACAAGGAGGCGGGCAGGGTAAAGATGGTCGGTCCCTTGGCAAAGTTTAATGGGGCATTCCCGCCGCCGGTCTCAGCATCGCCAGCGTTGGGACAGCATACCGAGGATATTCTTTTGGAGCTGGGATATTCCGCTGAAGAAGTCGACCGCTGGCGGCAGGATGGGGTAGTTGTTTAACCCAGCAGAGATCGCGGTCTAAGCAGCGGTGCGAACTGTCGATAATGTATGGCGATAAAACAAGCCGAATATAAAATAAGCTGAAAATAACATAGGGGCAGCTAAGTAGCTGCCCCTACTTTTTACCGGAAGTAGTCATTAACCCTGAGCATTAACTCTGGGCATCGCCGCTATGTAATCAGAAAAAGCGGTGATGGCAGAGGAAATGTTGAGAAACTACTTGACACCGCCCAGGAACTCCGATACTGCACTGTGAAATTCCTGGGGTTTCTCGACGTGAGGCGAATGGCCGCAGTGGTCGATCACTTTTAGGGTGGCATGTGGCAACGCCTTCTGATATTGCACTCCGCACACCTCAGGTATGATGGCATCCTGCTTTCCCCACACTACCAGTGTCGGAGTGGAAACCTTGGACAGGTAGTGACTAAGGCTGGGATTGTGCAAGTATGGCCGCCAGCAAAGCCGTGAGGCCATCGCCTGGTTCGAATGTTGAGCATCGATTTGCTCAGGCGTCAACTCTTGGGTGTACTGGTCATAGTTCTCCACCTGGGATGTGTCGTAAAACCGCAGCTTCAGGCGGGTATCGTTACCAACCATAAAGATTTCGGCGATCTCTCCGCTCTCCGGCTTGATGCCAGCAGCATCAATGAGCACTAACGCCTTTATCTGATGCCGGTCCATCGCAGCCATTTCCGCCGCTACCCAACCGCCCATCGAAGCACCCATCAGAACGAACTGGTCGAAGCCTAAAGCCGCCACCAATTCTTGGTTAAAGTGGCAAACGTCGGTGATGGAGCTAATCCAATTGGGCCTGGGAGTCCCGTTAAATCCGGGCATAGACGGCGCATAAACCGTGTAACTTTTGGCCAATTCTTCATGATACGGCTGCCAACCCGCATTCCCGCCTGCTCCGTGAAGGAAAAGCAAAGCCGGCCCGGAGCCGCCAGAGAACATTTGTACGTCGATACCGCCTACACTGAGTTTGGATTCATTAGCGCTCATGGTCGTCGTCATTTCGCCATCCTCATTTCCTAAAGTCTATTTTGGTGAACTAATTGCTTTGATAAGCGACCCCCAACACCAGCCCCATCGGGCGCTCCGGTATAATGCGCAAAACAACCGGGCACTCGCAGCACAGTTCGAGTCCGTACGTGTCAGACTTAGGGATTCTCGACCAAAAGCCAAATGTTGTCAAGGTGGCCTATGAGGGTTTGGTATGCCCAGCCCTTGACAGCAATTAGGCCCGTTACTACTATTATCGTAACTGGACTGTGTTACCGACGCTTTCTACCTCAAGGTCCAGACTTCGTACCCACCGCTCATTGGGGATTAGTCCAGTGGTAGGACGCCTGACTCTGGCTCAGGAAGCAGAGGTTCGAATCCTCTATCCCCAGCCATAAAATCTGAATCGGCTTCTCTTCCGGTTCATTCGTGCCTAATCTTTATACTAATTTAAGATTACGTCCGCTAAAAATGGATGACTGCAACGGAGGTTCTAAATCGGTCCCTAGCTAGCTCAGTCTTGGGGCTGCAACGGAGGTTACTTGAAGCCGCGGAAGTTTACGCTCAATTCCACAAGATTGAGGGCAGCACACCAGGAACCATAGGGTATTACCAAAAGCACTTACGGTACTTCCAAGAGTACTTGGAATCTGAAGGGCTCTCGGATGAACTAGCCGAAACCGACACCCTCCACATCATGAAGTATTTGGAGTCCTTGAAAGATCGTGGCTTAGCTCCCAGGACGGTCAAGGGCAGGCATGGTTCGTTATTCACCTTCTTTGCTTGGGCGCAGCGGTGGGAATTCATAACGGTCAATCCAGTGGCGAAACTGAGACCGCCCAAGGTTCCAAAGACCCGCAAAGGTTTTCTCTCGGAAGTGCAATTCAGCGCCTTGGTAGGCCTGTGCGCTCCCAACACGTTCTTGGGGGACCGGCGCTTGGCAATCTTGTGGATGTTAATCACCACGGGGATGCGGCACAACGAACTCGCCCTGCTCAACTTGGACGATCTGGATTGGAAAAAGGGTCAAATACGGGTGATTCACGGAAAGGGACAGAAAGAGCGCAGCGTTCCCTTCCACCGTGAGGCTCAAAGGGCGATGTTGAAGTACTTGAGCCACCGGAGGGACGACCTGAAGTGTTTGTGGGTGACGGAAGAACGAGGGGTATTAAGTCACCGGTCCATCTGCCATGATATGCACCGGTGCATGGCGAGAGCTGAAGTTAAGGTGAAGGACCGGATGCACATATTTCGGCGGACGTGGGCGGCCAACGCAGTAAGGCAGGGCGTCCCGAGGCCTTATGTGCAGAGCCTCGCTGGCTGGTCAACGCCGACTATGATGGATGAGTATACGGCGGCCATGCAAGGGGAGGAAGCGGCTATTGAGGCGTTGCGAGACTTTGACCCTTGGAGATAGTGTTAACGGAGGTTGGGATTTATGGATAGGACGATTGCGATGGGCCCATTTACCTGCGACGTACGGCTCAGCCGGGTTCGCGCGCCCGAGTTTGTTCGAGAAGAAAAAGAAGGCGTCATCTACATCACCGCCGATGACTATGAGCTCGGATACGAGACCACCCTCGAATTCGACGATGGGGGGAAAATGCTCGTCAAAGCGAAGGTTTTTGGCGAGGGTTCCAACATGATGGTCATTCGCGACGCTCAAGGCAAACCGACTCGAATGCGGGGGTGGGTAAAAGGCTCGGTACAAATTCTGGATGAGCACGACCAATTGATCTTCCGGGGGACATACAACGACGTGAATGTTGTCTGGACGCTGGCGGGTGATGAGGCGCTGACCCCAACTGATACCCGACTCGAACATTGGGAATCCGGCTTCGGAGAAGGTGACTATCTGGGCCATTTCTTCCCCATGCGGGCCGACATGGCTCGGGAGTCAGGAGCGCTGGCAGGTAGAGGTGTTGGAGTCATTGAATGATACCCACACCGGCTGATTAACCCTGCGGATAAGCTCAGTCCCAGTACGGGAAAGTCATAATTAAGGCCCCTCCCGTGAGCTACAGAGGAGTTCCGACTTTGACCCTTGGGGGTAGTGGGTATCTATGCCTACCGACCTCAAATCCTGGCTCCAAGACCAAGGTCTAAGCGCCCGGCAGTTGGCCAAGGAACTGGACGTGCCACGAACGACGGTAGAGGATTGGGTCTACAAAGGGGCCATCCCGTCCCCTGAGAGACAAGCACTGCTCGAGGCTTTCATCGCAGAGAATTGCGTCCACCACTGGGTTATTGAGACCGCCGCCGGCCATGAGAGCCAGGGTGTCTGCCAGAAGTGCGGGGAGACGCGGGTGTTTGAGAATTCGTTTTATGGTTCTTGGACTGGGGTACCGGGGACCGCGTTCCCGAGAAGAAAGGGAGACACCAACTAGCCAGGGAAAGGCAATAGCTATACTTTCCCCTGGAATCACAGAAACGACTACACCTCTATGTTTGTAACACTACTCGGACAGGTGCGGGCCGATTTTCTTTCTCAGTGACCTGCTCGAGGACATCCACGAAAGCTGGTTCTGTGGTATTCCCTGACCAAGTCTCCTCAAACACCTCAGCCCCTGTAGTTACCGTTAGGGTTTGTTCGGGTAATGGAATATCCAGTCCATCATCGAGCAGACTATAAATAAAATCTACCCGAGCATCGGCCAGATCTGCTATCGCCTCGTCCATCGTTATTCCCTGAGCCATGCAACCCTTCAATTCGTCATTCTCTACCAGCAGAATAGGCGCTCCGTCAGTTGCCTCATCCTGAGTGATAATTACACTGTAGGGCAGCTTGGCTAATTCTTTCGCTTGCATTAATAGTTTGTCATCCATGATTAATCTCCTTGATTCTCCCTCTGCTGCAATTTTGCGATCAGAGATACAGCAGCGCCGATATAGCCTTTCGCCAGCGGATTACTTCTGGTGAGAGTAGCCCTGAGGTCCGGATGGTCAGGGTGGACCACTATGTCATGCTTCCCTCCGTGCCTAATCTCAAACCCATACGCTGTGTAGAGTCGGTCTAATTCGTTGCGGGTCCAATCCGCCTTTGTCGCATAGGCTCTCTGAAGTAGGGCGGCACCCCTTCTATCCACTCTGCGGGTGCCCATAACTATGAGATTTGTTCCAAATATATCGGGATGCTTCCTTTTTCATGCCCGTCAATCAGAACCGATAGCTGGTACGTCCCAGCTTGTGTGAAAACTAGGTCAGCCACCTTGAGGATGCCGTTCAATGTATATCTTTGCCCAGAGGGCCTTTGTGCCACCGTAACGTCACGGCTGAAATCCAGGAGCGTGGATTTCGCATCTTCATCCATTAATTTGATGCCGATTTTGCTAGTATTACCGAGTTCCGCCATGCTCGCAGAAACTGTCGTAACGACATACATCAAAGGGTGTCGAGCAGGAAAGGTCTTTGCACGTATAATGTTAAAGACACCTACAACATTCAATTTACCTTCTGCACTGGCACTCGCGTAATCCGCAAGCATCACCGTATCTAGTTCCATTATATCGTCCCTTTCGCCGCTTTGGTAAGTGTCAAGGGCTTCGGGTTCCCCTGGGAATATTGCCTGAACTTCTCTAAATATGCGAGCCGCGATGCCATCCGATAAGTCCGAGTCTGCGCCGGCAGCACCTAAACTAAGTTCTAAGCTCTCTCTCATGAAGCCCGAATCATACCACTTTTAGATTGCAGGATGTAGCCCAATCTTGCCGCCATATACTGCCGGGTCAGCACGGACCGCCAGGAGCGGGAGGGGGCGTCCCTCGACACCCAGCTTGAGGGCTGCAAGCGGGGGGAATCATGGCCAAGAAATCCGCTCCAGTCTTGACCCCCATGCCTATACACGTGGAAGAGGACGAAGACATGCGGCCGGTTGCCGAAAGGGTTGAGGGCAAGTGGAGGATGAGTGGGTAATTATCCCCTTATTGCACAAACGTGGTCTGTCTATTGATCGGCATTTGGTTATTGAGGCAAGTAGGCATGCTACAATCCTGCCACCAGAGGCCGTACGATTATGAAAGCACTGGATTCCATCTGGGAAATATCGGATAAGGAGTACAAAGCTGATGCGCTTTCTAACCAAGGAGACTTTTAAAGCACCGCCAACGGCAGAAGTTCGAGCCCTCTTGCCAGCCGAGTTTGCAAGAGCGAAAGAGCTGACCGAACAAGGGGTGATTCTCGCCGTGTACGTTGCGGCTGATCAGTCAGGCGCCTGGATAGCATGGAATGTCGATTCTCAGGCTGCCTTAGCAGAAGCACATAGTAGCCTACCCCTCCATGCGTATCTGAATAGCGAGGTTACAGTGTTGGCTGAGGAATCGTAACTTTGACACCCCCACCTTGCCAGGCCGTGCACCTCACTCGTAGATTACTTGGATTCAAACGAGGGAGGAATTCATGGCCAAGAAATCCGCTCCAGTCTTGACGCCCATGCCTATACACGTGGAAGAGGACGAAGACATGCGTCCGATTGCTGTGAGGGTGGATGGCAAGACGCTAAGTGTGATGAATAAGGCGTGAAAGGTGGTTATGATATGCTCTGAATTTACGGGAAAGGAGGAAGACATGGCAATACTAGTGACGTATGAAATAGCTGAGATGGACACAGTGAAATACGATGAGGCGATCCGTCGACTCGTGGGTGCGGGAGCCGATGAACGGACGTACCACGTCTGCTACGGCGACAGGCAGAACCTACAGGTGATGGACGTCTTCGAAAGCCAGGCCAAATTTGACGCCTACATGGAAAAGCTCACTCCGATCCTGCAAGCCGTAGGCATCGAGGGGAAGATAACGGTCCACGAGGTCTACAACCGCTTGTTGTGGGTCGTGAGCATGACTTGTCCTATACGAGCCTGGAGACGTATGGGATCACCCTGGCATATAATGTCCCCGCCAGGGAGCGGGAACCAGGCCGGTGGTGCAACCCATCGTAACCAACAACCCGTCCCGTAAGCGCCTGGGCACAGCGGGGGCCTCCTTGGCTGAGTCTTTCTGGAACTGGGGGGGCTGCCCAAGTTCGCCGCTCTGTTGGGTGTTCTATCAGGCGCTGAGGTCTGCCTCTGTCCTGTAGTAACCCGATACGCCCCGGGGGATCTTTAATTTGTATATGCCACGAAGCCGACTGGGAAAGTGACTAGTTGATCTTCGGGTTGTTCCAAGTCTATTTGATCAAATGTTAGCCAGCTGCTGCCTTCGCTGGTCAATTCTTCGAAGTGGTCCCGGACGTACGCCTGTAGTTCAAGGTCACACTGCTGGTGAGCGTCTAGCGCATCTATTCTCTCAACTTTGATCTTCGAACCAGCAATGGCGCTGGTCCACAGTCCCTCAGTGTAAGTTAGGCTATATTCAACACGTATCGAGGCCAGAGTTCCACCTGCAAGTTGGATCGGCATTAAAACATCCCGGTCGTCGCCTTTGGCGAGGTCGATTCTGCTAATCTCCTCAAACCCATACGCTTTGGGCTGACTTGTCAGGATATTGACACCCACCTCCAAAGCCAGCTTTTGAAAGACAGCCTGGATCCTCAACTCAGTGTCATGGTGAGCATCTATTGGTTCTTGACGTAGTTCGGTCCAATCGTTCATCCCATCCGTTGTACAGGAATACATAGCGTCCTTCTTTCGCCACTTTTCGTTCGTTGAGACTAGAAGAACGACCACGATTTACTCCTCTCGCGTTGAAATCCTGCATGTTGATACTGGCAAAGCTATATTATTCGTTTACAGCGATAAACCATCAACTCGCGCAGCAGAATATCAACAATGCGCCAAAACTGTCAAGGGCGGGGCGACTCAATACTCAGTACCTATTCGACGTACAACTCAGCCCGATCTTACACTTAGGCCCCTGGTTGACAAAAATACAGCCAAGGGTTATATGATGGACAACTCCTAAGCCCCGGAGATAGCTGTGTGCTTGAATTTATTGCAATTATTCTCGCGGTCGTTGCGATAGTTGCGACCGCTGTTTGTACAGCAGTTCAGTTTTATTGGATTCGTAAATTAGGTGAGCAAAACAGACGGGACACCATTAGGCCGAGACTAGGCATGAGAACCAGGGTCAGTAACTCTGGCGATCTCGAGATTGTAATCTGGAATTCCGGAGAGCATTCCGCTTATGGGTTAAATCCGACACCACCAATTATGGGTTAAATCCGACACCACCAAATTGATGTAAAGCTTGTGTAAAACTTGTGTAAAGTTTCGTGCCTGGAGGACAAGTTGACACTGGGCAGAATGATAAAAGAAGGGCGGGAAGCCAACGGTCTGACTCAAGAAGAGTTGGCGGAGAAACTTGCAGTAACTCGCCAGACCATAGCGGGGTGGGAGAGTTCCAGGGTCACGCCAAGGCCGC
The DNA here is from genome assembly GCA_963665155.2 of Dehalococcoidia bacterium. Lineage (GTDB taxonomy): Bacteria > Chloroflexota > Dehalococcoidia > Lucifugimonadales > UBA3495 > UBA1141. Next base: position 783,345 of record CAXXFI010000002.1, read on the forward strand.
ACTACCAAAAGCGATTAGCTGAGACTATTGGACTCCGGAGCGGTCATTTTCAGTTGTCCGAAAATATCGGACAACTGAAGTCTGTAGAGAACAAGAGGATTCCCCTTCATTGGCTCGGAGTCGCCGCCATCCTTGGGTTCCTGATCTTCATGGGGTCCGCTGCTGTCCCGGCTACTGCCAAGTCTCTAGGCCCGTTCAACTTATTCCACCAGCCGGTGTTGACTGGAGACAGCCAGTACCACGCTGGTTTGGACGCCAAGTTAGCTCATAAATGAATGGATGCAGTTGACAGGTTCACCGAGTCCTGGGAGCCTGGATAGCAAGCGCCTGGACGCCGTAGCGGAAAGAGGCTTGGCATATCAGGCCATGGGGCAGGACGCTTTGGCCCGAGTGGATTACACGACCGTTATTGAGGCAGGGGCTGGTGATTATTATTCAGGTTTTGCCTATTTCCACCGGGGCGAGATCACGGGCGACGAAAGGGATTTTAGAACTGCTATAGATAGGTTTGACTTTGAGATAAATGGAAACCCTAAAAACGCCGACGCTTGGTTGCTTCGAGGTGTAAGCAAGAGGGAACTGTACCGGCTGACCGGGGATATCGGACTCTTGCTTGAGTCCATGGACGATATTTGGGAAGCCACTCGGTTGGTGCCTGAATACCGGGATGCCTGGAACGAGTTGGCAGTCACCAGGGATTGGCTGGGTTTTAAAATTCTAAAATAAAGGAGGAAGGCGGACTAGCACTAATGCTCTAGAATTGTGAATGGCAAGTTCGAATCCTCTATCCCCAGCCACAACCGTTTTCTCAATGCCATTAGCACGGGAATTCCGCTCTTGAAGTATCCTGTGATCATTGAAAAGGTCGGGAGTCCAGGTACGTAGCGCAGTGTCCCGCACCGAATGGTTAAGTCTCCCAAGGCGAAGACAACGAGCGGGCGATAGAAAACATTACAGAATCAATCACAGGCAGAAGTTGTCACAAATGGAATTTAATTCTATGTCTGCTCAATTGAGGCAAGACCGGGGGGTGTAATCATGTCAAAATTGCTACAAGAAGCCTTCGCTAAGCTGGCGGAGCTTGTAATTCCCATTAGGTTGACACTATCATAGCGCCTGCGTAACATGATTTTTAGTATCATGCAATGCCGGTAGGGCGAAAGCCTTGGCGGCAAGGGCGCACGTTGGCAGTCATCTACTATCATTGTTATTAAGATCGTTAGTTATCAAGACTGTAGTTATCAAGATAGTCGACCCCGAAATCCGTGGTTCCAATCTAAGGTGGCGGCACAATGTCTAGGCTTGCCCCGTTAGGGCGATTAGCCAGCAAGTGGTACATCTCCACGTCAATCATTATCGGCTTGGGAATTATCCTGGGCTCCATGGTGTTCTTCAACGTGTGGCCGGGCAAACCCAAGATCGGGATAATTAACATCCCGTTTACGGTTATCACCGACCGGTCCGCCTTCGAGATAGCCTCGCTACTGGAGTATGCCCGGCTAGAGGACTCCATTGCTGCTGTGGTGATTACCATAAACAGCCCCGGAGGGGGCGCCGCCGCCAGCGAGGAGCTATTCTTCGAGACCGCCAAACTGCGGGAGAAGAAGCCGGTGGTTGTGGTGATGAACGACCTGGTAGCTTCGGGCGGTTACATGATGGCCTTGGGCGCCAACTTCATTTACGCCAAACCGTCTTCGTTCATCGGGGGTATCGGAGTAATCCTCTCTCCCGTCCCTGCGTTCATTCCCAGACCACCCAATGAAAGGGACGTGTTGACCGGGCCCTTCAAGGCCGAGGGCGGCGACAGAAGACACTATGTCTCGCTAACAGACCAACTGAAACAAGCCTTCGCTCAGTTGGTGTCCACTCAGCGGGGAGACCTACTCACCAAGCCTTTGTCCGAGGTTACGCAGGGCCAAATTTTCTCGGGCATCGAGGGTGTCCGATTGGGCTTGGTGGATGCGATCGGTGGCCGTACCGATGCTATTGAAAAAGCTGCCAGTCTGGCCGGAGTATCCGGTTACGACCTGGAGGACATAAACACAGAGGTTTCCCGCATATTCAACCAAAAACGGGAAAGAGCCCGCGGGTCTTCAGGATCCGACGAAGCTTTAACGCAGTCGTTCCCCTCCCGGATTAAGGGCCAAGGGGAGAGAAATGGCTTCGGGCTGTTTCAAGAAGATGTAAATTCCAACCTGTTGGGCACTCTCGCGCTGCCCGGAGGGATTGGGGAGGACCCAAATACCGCCCTTCCGAATTTCCCATTAAAAATTAACGGTCCAAACGCTTATTACTTATATGTCGGCCCCTCTCCTTAATATGGGCTTGAAAATAGGCCTGTTCCTACTGCTGCCCATAGTTGCCCTGGCTTTCTTCCTGGGGGCTTACTTTTTCTTTTACCGTGGCGGCTATGACGCTCCTCCCCCGCTGAATATTTCCTTTGAAGATATTGTCCAACCCACCTCGAGCCAAGCGAGTTTTACCGAGGTGCCCCAAATCCACGAAGGGATGCTACTCGTTGACGGCGTCCATCGCAATGAGTTCACCAAAGCAGAGATTTCCTCGTTGCTGGCCAAGATAGCCGACCGCGGCTACAGCATCGATATAGTTGGTCAAACCGCAAGTGATGGAAGGTTTATTAGACTGAGATCGGACAATCCCTTTGACTTGTTTGCCCAGAAATTGAGGCAAGCCGACAGCCTAGCGGTTATTTTGCCCAATGAGCCCTTTTCATCTAGAGAGGCGGACCTCGTAGAACGGTTCCTCGACAAAGGGGGACGTCTACTGCTGATCGGCGACCCAACGCGCGACCATGATATCAACAGTCTGGCAGAGCGATTTGGAGTACGCTTCCAGCCGGGCTACCTTTATAACACCAAAGAGTACGACCTTAACTTTCAGAATATCTACGTTCGGGACTTCCGCCCGGACCTCCTCACCCAAGGGATTAGCCAAGTTGTCTTTTACACTACCGGATCAGTGAAGTCTTCAGGACCGGGGTTGGCTTATACCGACGGAAATACCCGCTCTTCGGTGCTGGAACGAGTTGAGCAGTTTTTCCCGATGGTCAAGACAAGCGACGATCAAGTGGTAGCGATCGGAGACATGACATTTTTGGTGCCGCCTCGAAACTCCATTTTGGACAATGACCGGTTGATCTCGAACATTGCCGACTTTCTGACCACCGGTCAGCGAAGGTTCGACTTAGGCGATTTCCCCTACTTCCTCGGGGATGACGTGGAGATTCTACTGGGCAGTTCGACGCTAATCGGACAAGGGACGGCAGCCAAAGCTCTGCTCACCGGCTTCCATATAAACTCCCGCATCGTGGGTAGTGAAGACATAACCCAAGATACTGTCTACTTGGGTCTGTACCGGGACGCTTCCGATATAGCCCAATATCTGGAGGTAAACGGTATCCGGGTTGGTGATTCACTGCTTACACCGTTCACCCCGGATCTCGACAAAGAGGGCAGCGGCCTCATGCTCTTCCATAAAAGCCCAGACAGAAACGTTTTCGTTATCTTAGGCGACACGGAAGGTTCCATCACCAACATGTTGGATCAACTTGAGTCCAGTGCGTTTCGAACGGGTTTGGTCAGCGATTTTGTAGGAGTGTACCGAACTCCATGAAGATGATCCTCCCGGTAAACCCCTTATTATTAATCCGGCACAGGGCGATCAAAGCAACGGCCTTTGCCGGTGCCGTGATGCTGTTGGCGGCAGCAGCGTGCAGCGCTGACGACCAAACGGCCTCTCGTGGTGTGGCCGCACAGCCAACCCCCGACGCGCAAGCCACAATCCCGGCTTTGGCCCGAACGGGGAATGTGGGCCTTCCCACGCCGACCACCGTTCCGGTTGCTAACCGCGCAGTGGCGATAGAATTCTCAGCAGGGCATGAAGACATTTCCCAACGTTGGGACGCCTTTCATGCCGAAATTGACGTTTGGCGCCAAGGCCTCACACAATGCACTCCCAGCGCTGCCCAATCCGCTCTTTCAAATTTTGCGGGTGATTTTGCTCGTATCACGGAGTCTGCTAGGGCATTACCCCGGTCCATGGTGATTCGAATCTTGGCGGACGATTTAATCAAGGCAGCCGAGCGAGAAGAATCGGCCCTCAGATTGTTGAGGGACACCTGGCAGCCAGGCAACACAAGTAACAATTCCAGCGCCACCGTGGCGGCTGGCGATGATACGGAAGCATCCGAGGGCTCGAGCGCCGATTCAAGTCACCTGGCCATCGTGTCTCCCTTCGAATCGTTGGCCATTGCTCGTTCCCAGTCTGCCCTGCTGAGGAGAAGCGTAGCAGACTCCCTCCTTGACCGTTCCGGCCGGACGGATGCGGCCGCCCAGACAGAAATCGATACGTTCTCCGAGCTATTAGACGAGCTTGAACTCGCCTGGGATCAATTCCACGTTGATTACGATGAGCTTCGCACCCAAGTAGTAGACCTAACAGAGAGCGAAGCCGCATCGCTCCTAGGCGCCACCCTCACCCGGTTCACCGATATCGTATCCTCAGTCAGGGCATTGCCCGACGGTGACGCAACATCCGGCATCGCGCAAATCTTGTCGAATGCGGCGCAACAAGAAGAGCGGGGCCTCCGTAGGCTTCGCAGCGCAATCCAGAATGGTGGAACTTCAGCGGTCGAGGAAGCAGCTCAAGAATCGAACGGCGACGCAAATGGCGGAGAAGAATCCGCCCCTGCCGATAGCGATGGCGAAGCCGTGGTAGACACCTCTGCGTACGACGCCTTCGATTCGCAAATCGCAGTCAGCAACGCAGGCCGAGTAGAGGCCAGGAGAAGCTTGACGCTGGCCAAGCTGGACCTAGATTCGGAAACCAAGCGACAGGTTACCGAATTCACTGGCCAATACGACAGTCTAACTCAGGCTTGGGATTCGTTTCACAATAGCTACGACGATTGGCGAAAGACCGATGGCGGATGTGACCGTTCCCAGGTGATCCAAGAGTTGGGTCGATTGGGCGTCATCATTGGCGAAATCGCCAAGGACGCACGGAACCTGCCCGCCGCGACAGTGCTGCGCCCCATGGGGGAACTGTTGGTGGAAGCCGCCGAACGGGAAGTTCGTGCGTTAAGAGACCTGGGAAATTCATGGCAACCCTACAACACCGGGGCTTATACGACGCTGGACCAAGAAACGACCACAGCCAATAGGCTGCGACGCCAGGTGGCCGTTGGTTTGCAAGAGCTATCGGAGCGCTTTGAAATCTCGCCGTAAGACGGCTTCGGGGATAGTGCGGACATCGAAGCATACCCGGATACCGACCAAAGTAAATCGCATTGCCTTGTTTGGTATTCGCCGTTGGGATAGAGTTTAGATCTGGGGTAAATTAGCAGCATATTCCCAATAAAGGGGGGTTGGCCATAGCCTGGTTGACCTTTCGGCGGGTGGTGGTGGAGCCGTGTGAGGGTATTCGATGATCTTGGTGAGACGAAGGGATCGCATTGCGTACTTGCCCAAAGCCTCGGGGGCATATGATCAGGTCGATTCAGCGACCACGGTTGGCCTCACCTGCAAACAGGATAGAACTAACTTAGAACTCCTAACAAATTGAACTGAGTTAATCTTGGCGCTAGGGGTCGGTTGGCTATATCTTCCCCTTGTGTGGAGGGTAGGCTGATGGCGAAACTACTGGTAGATGATGAACTATGGGAATTGATCCAACCCTTATTGCCGGTGCCCATGCCCAGGCGATGGCGCTACCCTGGCCGGAAGCGCCTGCAGAACCGTCGGGCACTGACCGGCATCTTGTTCGTCCTTAAGAGTGGCATTCCCTGGGAGATGTTGCCCCAAGAGATGGGGTGTGGCTCGGGGATGACCTGCTGGCGGCGTCTTCGAGACTGGCAGGAAGTTGGAGTTTGGCAAAACCTTCAAGAAATGTTTCTGGCCAAACTGCGAGAAGCCGACCAGATTGACTGGTCTCGAGCCGTGGTGGATAGCGCCTCCATCCGGGCGGTTGGCGGAGGGGGAAAACTGGGCCCAATCCCACTGACCGGCGCAAGCCGGGGAGCAAGCACCACCTGATTACCGACGCCCAAGGGATCCCTCTGGCCGCCATCTTGACGGGCGCTAACCGTCATGATGTAACTCAGTTGCTACCCTTGGTGAAAGCCATTCCGTCCATTCGGGGCCAGGTAGGACGTCCACGCCGGAGACCAGCCAAGTTCAGGGAGACCGAGCTTATGACTCGGAACCCCACCGGCAGGCGTTGCGATCGCTGGGGATCGAGCCGGTCCTGGCCAAACGCCTTACCCAGCGCGGGAGTGGCCTGGGCATCCATCGGTGGGTAGTGGAGCGAACCCTGGCATGGCTGCACCAGTTCCGACGGCTGCGGGTTCGCTATGAAAGGCGAGCCGACACTCATGAAGCTTTCCTTTCCTTCGGTTGTTCCCTCATCTATTTGACAAGGTCCAAATCAATTTGTTAGGCGCTCTAAAGCAGCTGTCCTATCCACTGGTCGGCATTTCTTACCATGGACGCAAGAGCGGGTAGCATTCCCACCGCAATCTATGGGTTCTCTTCCAGAGCGCTTATAAAAGCGTCCCTGGGCAAAAAGTAACACCACGTTGGCTCCATGGTCGTAACTGTGGCAGTGCGGGGCAAGCCGTCGATGAGGCTTATTTCGCCAAAGCTGCTCCCTGGCTGAAGCAAGGCTAGGACCGCCTCGGTCTCCCGGCTTTCCGAGGCTTTGATTACCTTGGCCCGCCCGGACTCTATGATGTACAGGCCATCCACCGGGTCGTTGTCCCGGATAATATGGCCTTCCAACATATACACCATACGCATGCGAGAAGCCAACGCTTGCCGAGTTTCGGGTTCCAAGTGCTTGAACAAGTCCACTCGACCCAGCAACTCGACAATGTCTAACCGGTTCTCATTTCCAGGTTCTATAGGCTCAGTCATGTCCCTGCCCCCCAAGGCACGTTGGCAGTCGACCGCCCCCTACTCCCAGCCCAGCGTCGCTTTGTCAGTTGCGATTCAAGCAACCTGACGCACATCACCCAATATTGGCAGTCAACTTTTTTTGCTGAATCAGATGACTATTCTTCAACTATATAAGCGTAGCGGAACCGGGGTACAGTCATGGGGAAAAGGAAGTAGTCCTTCACCTCCGGCTTGAGCAAGGCATAGCCACCGTTGCCGTGCCATAGAGGCACCCATGGAGCGTCGTCCATTATCATCTGCTCAATTTGATGATAGGTCTCAAAACGCAATTCCTGGTCCTGCTCAACCCTGGCTTGCTCCAGTAACGAATCCACAATTGGGTTCGAATATTTAGTGTTGTTGTTGCTGCTCTGGGAGTAGAATAGCCCGTCCAGGAAGTTTTCGGGGTCTGGATAGTCGGCACTCCAGGCTAGCCCGCCGAACATCTGGAACCGCTTGTCATGAAGGTCCTTCAGGAAAATAGCCCACTCCGTTTGCAGAATCTCAATTTCAATACCGAGGTTTTCCTGCCACATTTGAACTATGGCCTCGTTGACTGGTCCGACAGTCGCTCCGAAAGAACCGGGCAGGGTCAAAACGATCCGTGGCAGATCCTCCAGATTGTCCCCGTATTTGGACTCTCGAAGTAGCTGAAGGGCTTTTTCGGGGTCATATTCATAGCCTGATATATTCGGAGTGTAGCCCGGTAGCGCCGGAGGCAATATACCCTTTGCTGGCACCACCAAATCCTCAAGCAGTACGGTCGCCAATGTGGCTTTATCCACCGCATAGTTGAGCGCTTGCCTCACCTTGACGTCGTCGAAAGGCGGCTCGTTGGTATTCATTCCAAAGTAACTGATGTCAAAGCCGGGGGGAGCTTGGATTACGTTTTCGCTCAGCGGGTTTGCAGGGTCGAGAATGCTTGCTAGGTTGATCAAACCGACCCCGGTCACATGGATTTCATCGTTTTCATACATCAGCAACGAATCGCCGCCGCTTAAAGAGAAATCTACGCCTGCCAGCTTGGCGGGACCAAGATGGTATCCGTCGAAGCGTTCAAACCTTATGATTTCTCCGGGCGCATGCTCGACCAACCGGAAGGGACCGGTGCCATTGGGCTCGGTGAACCACCTCTCGTTTCCTTCGACGTTCTCACGGTCCAGAACAAATGCCGTCGGGTAGGTCATCTTGGAAATAAAAAACACTTTGGGGGCGTCGATGGTTATGGAGAGCGTGTGGTCGTCTATGACCCGAATAGCTGGGATATTATCGGTCCGGCCTTCAATCTTGTCTTGGAAACCTTCAATGTCACCCAGATATACATCTGCAACCGGTGAAAGAAGAGCCGGGTCGGAAGCCCTCTCCATGGACCACTTGAAGTCTTGAGCGGTCACGGGCTTGCCGTTGTGGAACGTGGCATCCTCTCTCAAGAAGAACGTATATGTCTTTCCGCCATTACTAATCTCCCAGTCTTTGGCCAAGTCCGGCGCTATCCGAAGGTTCCTGTCTATCGTTACCAAACCGCCGAATATTTCTACAACGTACAGAGCCGAATCCGAGGAAACAGTCAGGTGCGGGTCCAGGGTCGCCGGTTCCGGGCCCAACCTCTGTAATACGGCATCCTCTACAAAGCTCTCTTCAGTAAGTGCTACTGCCGGAGCGACTGTAGGAGCCTCCGTAGGAGTCTCCATAGCCGAGGAATCGGACCGGGCCGATGGCACAGAGCTAGTGGCTGCGGGCCCGGAAGGGACACTGGTGGCAACGGGAGGGACGGCGGTGAATGTGGGCGCAACTGTAGACTGGACCGGCAACACAGTGGACACGGCGTCCGAACCGCACGCAATTCCCACCAACAAAAGGATGAAGCCAAGCAACGAGAAACGCCTCATGCTACCTCTCTATTAATCCGGCCAACGATTCAGGCCGACAAATCCGGCAATATCCATGATAATACCATCCTGGTAACTTGGACTCGTTCGCGGGCTTTGGTTAAATGACGCTAACTCTTAGGCTAACTTTTGCGGCTAACTTTTCCGGCTAAAAACCGTCACTTATGTGAGTGTATTGAGGCCCAACGTTGATGTCAATTGTGAGCTAGAGTGCCCGAAACTTCATGTAGTTACGATCTAGAGCACGATAAGCATCCTTCAGCCGGATTCGGTTCTCAGGGCCACCAGGCACAATCGCCCTCTATATCCTCATTAATCTAATGCATCATGAGATTAATTTCCTCTACGGATACCCCTAGCCCCAATAATCTGATACTTCGACTGCTCTCTCCGAATTATGGAAAAATCATCTAAGCAGACATCCTCTACATAGCCATGCACAGAGATTTTCTCTACTTGGTGGCAGAAATCGCTGGCCTGGCTATTCCGGCTCTGGCAATAACATAAGCCTACATAGAGTTGATATGGAGGGTTGTTGCGATGGTTGTTGCTCAGAAGAAAACGAGATGTCGGAGATCAAACGGGTGTAATGACTGCGGAACATTGACGTTGGCTCTGTGGTGAAACGACGCATCCGGGAAGCAAACTGCCCGCTAGGAGAGGAGCCTCAACCTAGCGGGCGCGCAAAGATGGGAATGATCCTGGGAGAACAATTAATTCCCATCCCGGAGTAGCTAACCTATGATCTACTTTAGTCACTGATAGTGATCGGGGCCTCCACCACAGTGCCATCTAGCTCGACTCGAATGCCGATCCGTGGCCCTACCTTCTCATTGAAGATTTTGATTATGGGCTGGTCTCCCCCACCGACCCGCTTGACCCAGTTCGGCACCACGCGGTCCATGGTGGCGGCGTTGACGGCGGCCGTGACCTCTGGGGAGAACTCCACAAACTCGCTGCCTGCGTTGGTGTTTACCAAGAGCCCCATATCGTTCTGGACGCCCACCAACCGCAGCGCCTCCAGCTCGTCCTTGGCGCCTTCTTCAATTAGGATCTGTTGCAGGTCGGGTGGCAGCTCCTCCCAGACCTTCTTGCTCATGATGACGTTGAAGGCCTCCATGTTGAGTAGAGGGCCGGTTATGTAATCGGTTACCTCGTACCACCGCTGCCCGAACCCTGCGTTGGCGCCGGAGATTGCGCCGTCCAGGATACCACGCTCCAGGCCGGTGTAGACCTCGGAGAAGGCTATGAATTGGGCATCGGCACCCATGCCTTCGGCAAAGTCGGAGAAGGCCGTACCGGGGGTGCGGATCTTTAACCCTTCGTAGTCTTCCGGGGTATTCAAGGCCTTCTTGGACCACAAGTAAACGTCGATCCCCGAGCCCCAACTGCGAAATATGACCTTCCCGCCTCCCGTCTCCTCCTCCAGTATCCGTTCTATGTCCGGAATTAAGGCGAAGAATACATTGAACTGGGTTTCCCTATCTGGGTATAGGTTCCACATGTAGATGATATCCATACCAGGCAATTCCCCGCCTATGTACGCGGGTACCATTGTGGCCAAGTCCAATGTCCCGTCTTCGACCAGGGCCAAGCTGTCGGGACCGGCTATGCCCAACTCGGGGAAGGACACGGACTCCATCGTTAACTGCCCATTGGTGCGCTCCAGCACGTTGGGGTGCGTGTAGGTGTCGGACAACTTGCAGAAGAGCAGGGCGCGGTTGATGCACACTGATTGAATTTTAATATCTAGATTTGTACTTACCAATTCGGTGGGGTTGGTGAGGTTCGCTTTCTCCAGCAGGCTCTTGTAGTAATCTGACTCGTAAATAAACAGGTGCTCCTGCAGGGAGCCCAGGGGCACGTTGCCGTCCAAATCTCCCTGGTCTTTGGTGATTGCCGGCCCTACCAGCTGGCTCAGGTCACCTACGTATATTGCGCCCGGGCCGCCCGCGTGTTCCGCGGCGTAGGCCAGCAGTTCAGGGGATACGGCATCTGCGGCAGGGGCCGTCGTCGCGGCTGGCACTGTCGTTGCCGCTGGGGCTGTCGTCGCTGGAGCGGTAGTCGCCACGGGGGCTGTCGTCGCCGCTGGCGGCGCAGTAGTCGCCGCTGGGACAGCCGTCGGGTCGCTGCCGCAAGCCAGGATTACCAAAAGTATGATACCTATGAGTCCGGACAACAAATATTTTCGCATGGATACGCTCCTTAAGCCGGAATTTCCCAGATGGCACGTGGTTGTTTCATCAACAACGCAACATTTATGGATAGCGCGCATTTTAAGTCGACTGTATTTAAGTCGACTGTACTACGATACGGTTTCCAAATGCTGATTTGGGGTATTACCCTACCCTTTATGCGTAATAGCCTACTCTTTATGGGTTCCTACCCTACCCTTCACTCCGTGCGGTTGTCAAATGCTGGCATGGGGTATTACCCTACCTTTTGCGCTTAATAGCCTACTCTTTATGGGTTCTTACCCTACCCTCAGCCGGGAATCCCCAGATGAAACTTGCTTTCTTGGGAAAGGTGTTCTCTGGGATGGAGCCAACTAAATTTCCGCTTTCACAGAACGTCAATTGATCCCCCTTCACCAAAATTCCCGCTCTCCTAGGAAAACTGACACACTGATTGGCGCAAAAATGCAGAATCTCCGGGATCCAGCCCAAGTTTCTCCCTAAGGACGGGCTATTTGGTCGCAACGGCCCCGTTGCTGACACCTATGTTCCCTCTCCCACATTGGGCTAGCCGAGGACCCGGCGAAGCCGGCCAATTCGTTCCAGTATTCCACCCAGCATTTATTCCACCCAGCATTTCCACCCAGCATTTATTCCACCCAGCATTTATTCCACCCAGCATTTCCCTGCTTACCAACTCCTCAGCCATTTCAAATACCAGTCTTCTGGCATGGCGCACTAACCGACCACCGGTCTTAATCATTCTGGTATGCAGACTGGTTAGGGTCCAGCGCTGTATCGCCTCCGGTAAGGCCCACCTGCGCATGAAGTTGCCCAGGTTGTAGGCCAGGATGAACAACCGTAGGTTCACCTGGTTGGCCACGAACTTGTGCCAAGACAATCGGGTCCAGTTCAGAACGTGTTTCCCTTTTCTTATCCATTGCTCCGCCGTCCCTTGGCCGTTGTAAGAGCGGGCTATCCCTAAATCTGGATAGCTCAGATTGGTGACGATGGAGCCCACTCTGGGTAACGGTTCTCCCTGGTGCCACTCCACCTTGGCTACCACTCTTCGGGATACATCCCAGCTCTGGGCCTGGTAGCCGAAGTCATGATAAGAGGCGATGGGTTTTCGGGAAGTCCACTCGGTAGGCCATATGAGGAGGTGCGTTATCTAAGTCAAACCAGGTTGGTTATGGAGTAATCATAGCGTTACCAAAGTAAAAGGCCACTTGATTAGGCGATAGATCAAATCAGTTAGCCGAATTACAGATCAGAGTTTTCAGCCATATGGGAAATGTGGGATTAGATTTCCGAATACCTCGTAGCGTCGCCTGCCCACCGCCTTAACCTATCGCTAGTTCAAATGGCGGACTCCAACACAGTTGGCCTAAACAACTACGAAAAATCGCCACATCCTTGCTCTAACGGTCGTTGGCCGTCGCCTGTGTTAACATGGCGGCGAGAACGGCAAGGCACAACCCGCAAGGAACAGAATGAGTGCCCTTAACCGGTATCGGTCACCGGGATTGGTCAATTCGCTACCGACCGAGCCCGTGGGGCACAGACTCGTGACGTCAGGAGGAAGAACGATGCCGATACGAACTGGACAGGAATACATTGACGGGCTCAAGGAACACCCGAGGGAAGTGTGGATTTGTGGCGAGCGTGTTAAAGATGTGACCACCCATCCTGCACTCAAAAACGGCGTCAAGTCGGTGGCGGCTCTTTACGATATGCAAAATGACCCTGCGCTGCGAGACGAAATGACCTACACGTCTCCAACAACCGGAGACCCGGTAGGGCTTTCTTTCCTGATTCCTAAGAGCGTGGATGACCTTGTGCGGCGGCGCAACATGATGGAGAACTGGGCTTGGGCCAGTTGTGGAATGATGGGGCGCTCGCCCGACTTCCTCAACGCCATCTTCGCCGCTTGGGCCGGGGCTGGAGATTACTTCGCCCAGGACCGCCCCGAGTTCAAAACCAACATGATCAATTATTACGAATACATCCGAGAGAATGACCTGGCCCTGACTCACGCCTTGGTGAACCTGCAAAGGAGCCGCGACACCACTCCCAACGATACTCTCACCGATGAGGTGGCCTTGACCGTCGTGCGGGAGACCGACGCCGGGATCGTGGTGCGAGGCAGCCGGGTATTGGCTACCCTTGGACCAATCTCCGATGAAATTGCCATGTACCCCGTCGGCACCCACCGTTTGAGCGAAAAAGCCCAGCGCCAGTCATTCTCCTTTTCCATCCCCTGCGACACGCCCGGCTTGAAGTTCCTATGCCGGGAAAGCCTGGATCAAGGCCGCTCCCACTTCGACCACCCCTTGGGTTCCCGTTTCGATGAGATGGATGCTACGGTTTTCTTCGACAATGTATTCGTTCCCTGGGAGCGCGTCTTTTTGCTGGGGGACGTGGAACTGTGCAACAACTATGGCGAGGCAACCCAGTCCAATGCCCATACCGGGCACCAGATCTTGACCCGTTGCGTGGTAAAGGCCGAGTTTATCCTGGGGCTGGCGGACCTAGTGGTTCAGACCTTGGGCACCGGCACCCTGCCTCATGTGCAAGAGCGGGTTTCCGAGATGATTACCCACTGTGAGCTTATGAGAGCTTGTCTTCGGGCTGCCGAGGCCGATGGCGTTCCCAACAAGTGGGGCTTTACGTCTCCAGCCATTGGGCCACTGCTTGCGGGCCGGACCCTGTTTGGGCGAACGGTTTACCCCAGGATGGTGGAAATCATCCAACTTCTGAGTACCAGCAGTCTTATGGTGCTACCCTCGGACACCGATTTTGACACCGAATTGGCCCCGGAGGTTAACCATTATCTGGCAACCGACACCACCAACGCCCGGGACCGGGCCCAACTGTTCCACTTAGCCTGGGACGTGGCGTGCAGCTCCTTTAGCGGACGGCAGGTCTTGTACGAGCGTATGTTCGGAGGAGACCCGGTGCGGAATGCCATAATCCTATTCAACAACTACAACCGTGATCATCTAAAGCAGCGGGTGCTCGACTTCTTGGGTTCGGATGCCTGACGGGCAAGCCAAACCACTGTTACCTATAGCAACAAGAATTGCCACTCTCCTGAGTTTTGGACATTCCACCCGCTCGAGAGAGGCGGTGGGTCAGTCCGCTGGCTCGGGAATCGCAGTTGCCCCAGCAGGTTGCTGGGCCTCTTTGGGTCTGGACTTCCGGAGGAATACAGCCGGAATCAAGGCCGCTAAGGCCATGAAAGCGATTATCAAGAAGACATCGTTGTATGCGGAGACCGATGCTTGGCGCTCTACGATCCCGCTAAGAGCTTGGACGGCACTCTGTTTAGCCACCTCCCCAGGAATGCCCAATTGGGTGGCGACACTTTCCAAATTGGACAACACCTGTATTGCGCCTATCGAGTCCGGAGTAACCGTCTGCGCCAGAGAGCTGAAATGAAAGGCCTGCCGAGTCTGCAAGATTGTGGCCAATGTCGCAATGCCAAGGGCTGGAAACAGTTGGCGGACGACTTGGGTCAAAGCAGAGGCCCGAACTACCTGGGCTGGCGAGAATTCGCTTAGCGTCAGGGTGAAAGTGGGCAAGATTATCAACTCCAGGCTGAGCCCTCGCAGCATGAGGAGCTTGACCAAATCCCAATCGCTGGTTGTCACATCCAAACTGTTCAGTTTGAACATGGTATAAGCCAGGCCGAGGAGCCCTGGAATCAGCAGAGGCCTCGGCCCGAATCTATCATATAGCCGACCCACCAGCGGCAAGGCAATCACCATAACCACCGCTTCCGGAATGAGCAGTATCCCCGTTTGTATCGGGCTTAGCCCCCGCACGTTCTGCAAAAACAGAGGTAGCAAAAACAGCCCAGCGGTGAAGATTGTCGCCGCTATGAAGTAGACCGTGGCCGCTTGAGCGTAGGTCCGGTTGAGGAAGATTCTCAAGTCCAGCAAGGGCACCTTCACCTGTAGCTCGACGTAGACCCAGGCAATGATCGCTACGGCGGATAAAAGAAACAAGCCTAATACGCTGGTTGCTGTCCAACCGTCCTGGGACACACGGGTCAGGGCCAGCAGCAGCGAGCAGAACCCAACGCCAGCGAGAATGAACCCCTTGTAGTCAAAAGTTATCGTTGGGTTCCTATCCGTTTCCCGGAGAAGCCACCTGGCCATCACCACACCCGCAATACCGACGGGCACATTTATGAAGAATACCCACCGCCAGCTTAGCGTCTCCACGAAATAACCGCTCAGGATTGGGCCAACCATGGGCGCCAGCAGCATTGGGGCAGCGGCCAGGGAAAGCATGAATCCTTGCTCCTCCCGGGATACTGTCCGAAACATGAGGGCCATACCCAAAGGCATGGTGATGCCACCAGCGAGGCCTTGGACGATGCGGAAAAAGATCAGTGAGTTGATATCCCAGGCCAGTCCGCACAATAAGGACCCTAAAGTGAAGCCAGCGACCGAAAGGGTGTAGGCCTGCTTGGTGCCCAAGCGGTCCGCAAGGTAGCCGGTGGTGGGAATTACCAGGGCTAGGGCCAGAAGGTACATCGATATAACGAGTTGCGCCCTGTCTAGGCTGGCGCTGAAGGCATCCATGATGGCAGGCAAGGCTACGTTTACCACCGTGGTGTCCAGCACCACCATGAAAATGCCGAACACCACGACGGCCAGGACGCTCCACTTGTAGGCAATGCCACGCACTGACCGCTATCTCCTTAGTTCACTACACCTGAGTTTCGCATCCATACTATAACCTTTGCTTCTCCAAGCCTCTACCCAGATCCCAGCTGCCTTACCACTAGAAACCATTCCCAGAAACCATTCAGTGAACGGCAGGTTTGTTTTTAGGATTCTCGACCACTATCAACACACTCCAAAGCGGTTGGATTCCGTCTCAAATTCTCTCCGATACCGGAGATTCTCTAGATTGCAGGATGGGTTGATCGAAAGGGCCATGGAAAGGAGATTATAGTGTGACAACTTAGCTTAGTATGTCGATATAGAATGGCATGGCGTTATGTGTCGGCGTTTCTTTTAAAGGGGACACTGAAAAGGTTCGCTTGAAACGAGTCGGTCGCCGGGCATGTCGACTAAGACGAGGCAATTATGAAGGTAGGATTTGTCGGACTAGGCAATATCGGCATGCCAATGGCGAAGACCTTGCTGGCAGCGGGCTTCGACTTGACGGTACACAATAGGAGTCAGAGCAAAGTGGACGAGATGGTAGCTCTCGGGGCCAAGGCCGCCTCTTCCCTTGCCGAAATCGCCGGAACCGCGGATATATTGCTGACTTGCCTCCCCGACACGCCGACGGTGGAGCAAGTTTTCCTGGGAGTCGATGGAATTGTCGCCAACACCCGCAGGGACCAGATTTTGGTGGACCCCAGTACGGTCGGACTAGACACATCGCGGAAAATAGCCCAGGTAGCCAACCTCAAAGGAGCCAAGTATCTAGACGCACCGGTCAGCGGGCTGGCTGAACGAGCTGCCCAAGGCACCCTCTCCATAATGGTGGGCGGAGACCGGTCGGCGTTCGAAGCATCACTTCCAATCTTCCAAGCCATGGGAAGCAATGTGGCCCATGTGGGAGAGTCGGGAATGGGCAACGTGTTCAAGCTGGTCAACCAAGCCTTGGCCATAACCAACGTCGTAGTCTCTGCCGAGGGCTTCAATTTAGGTGTCAGGCTGGGTGCCGACCCCCAAATACTTCTAGATGTCATCGGTAAGAGTTCCGGTCAAAGCGCCATGCTCGACTATTTTTCGCCCTCATTCCTGAGCAGGGATTTCGCTGCAACCGATTCCCCATTAATGCGACTCTTTCTCAAAGACTTGGGTCTGGCACAGAAAATGGCTAGTGAAGCTGGGGTAACAATGCCCACCAGCAGGGTCGCTCTGGAAGTATTTGAAAGCTTCAGGAGCGATTGGCCGGACCACAATAATCCGTCTGGCGTGGTGTTGGCCCTTGAACGGGACAACCGTGACGGTAACATACAGGATTAAAGTTAATGGGGCTGCAAATATGTGGCCGATAATGGAGCAAACATGACCACCGAACACCAAAAATGGTTGGACCAGACCGTGGAAGAAGCGCTTATGCCGGAACTACCGATTTGCGACCCTCATCAACATTTTTGGGACTGGCCCAACTACCGGTATTTTCTTGACCAATTGTTGGAAGACCTGAGCGGTGGCCACAATATCGTGGAGACCGTCTACGTCGAATGCCGATCAATGTACCGCCGGGACGGCGCTGAGGATATGAAACCCCTTGGCGAGACGGAGTTTGTGCATGGTATAGCAGCCCAGAGCGCCAGCGGTCAATATGGAGAAACCAACGTAGCCGCTGGCATTGTGTCCTTCGCGGACCTAACCCGCGGTGCCTCGGTCAGGCAGGTGCTGGAAGCCCATCAGACGATTAGCTCACGGTTTCGTGGGGTCAGACAAATGACCGCTTTCGACTCCAGTGAGGATATTCCCCGGTTGAGGCCCTTCCCTCCCGGTTTAATGCTTGACACCAAATTTCGGGAAGGATTCGGGGTTCTGGAATCGATGGGACTTACCTTCGATGCTTATGTATATCATCATCAACTCCGCGAACTGGGCGAGTTGGCCAACGCATTTCCCGGTGTGACGGTAGTCCTGAACCACATCGGCGGTCCATTGGGCATCGGCCCATATGCTGGCAAACGGGACGAGGTATTCCGGGTATGGAGCGAGGGCATATCGGCCTTGGCCACCAGTCCCAACGTGGTGGTTAAGATCGGAGGGCTGGTGATGCCTCTCAGCGGTTTTGATTGGCGCGAGCGGTCCGTTCCGGTGACGTCAAGTGAGTTGGCCGAAGGCACCGCCCCTTATTATCTGCATTGCATAGAGCAGTTCGGCCCGGAACGTTGCATGTTCGAGAGCAACTGGCCGGTGGACAAGATTGCCTGCTCTTACACCGTTTTGTGGAACGCTTTCAAGCGCCTTGCTCAGGATTTCTCACCGAGCGAGACGGCTGCTTTGTTCCAAGACACCGCTGACCGGGTGTACCACTTATAGATGCCTGCCCGGTCCGCACCATACTCTAGAGCGCCAAGAGTCAAGGAATTATTGGGGCTGCTTCTACACCAAAGCGGGTATCTAGTCCAATCCGTGGAGCAGGTCCGGCTCGCGCTCTCCCGGAACGCTGGGGGGAGAGAGGCGAGTGAAGTAGGCGGTAGAAAAAGCACGGCTTCGGAGTTCCGGGGATAGCTTGACGAAAAAGCTATCCTGGGGAACTTGAGTGCGATGGGCGAGCAGAGCTCGGCGCTGATGCTCACTATAAGGGCGGACGTCCAAAGACACCGTCGCCGTCTCGGGGCCTGGCCGCTTGGGATGTTCTGACCGGCGCTCCATCCAGCTCATATCAAAACCCGCAGCGATGAACTCGGGCAACAATTTCTCCCACCGGCCGTCGTCAACCTGCGCTAGACCGTACAACTTTGCTGCCTGCCACGGTGGCCCCGCCTCGGGAAACGCCTGAGCGTCCCCAGCGGCGTGAAAGGCCTCGACGCTCACATCATGACACATAATATGGTCCGGATGAGGATAGATTCCTCCGGGTGGCTCGGTGACAATGACCCTCGGTCGAAGCTCACGGATTATCCGGACTAAATTGCCCGTCGCTTCAAGTAGGTCCACATTCGTAAACGCTTCCGGGTGCTGATTTGCGGGATCGTCCGCCATGCCCGAATCGCGGTAACCCAGCATCCGGAGTTCGGCCACTCCGAGAATCGCGCAAGCCTCGGTTACTTCTCGAGTTCGTATCTCCCGCAATCGTGGTCTATCGGCCACCGGGTCCAAGTCGGGATCTCGGATCGGCCCCTCCTCGCCCCCGGTACAGATTACTACCCCGGTACGCACTCCGCGGTCGCTGTAATAGGCGAGCATACCACCGGTTGAGGAACTCTCGTCATCCGGGTGTGGGCGTACTGCCAGCAGAGTAACCGCTTGACCCTCATGTCCATTTAATGAAATAGTTTCGTCCATCACCCTTCCTTCGGTATTGCGCCATCGAGCCTCCCGAACCTTGGCATTACCAGCCAATACTCGACTATGGCTGGTGACCCAGCCAGTCCACTAATCCCTATCGATTCTCAACTATTACAATACCCTGCCAAGATGCGTCGGCGGAAAAGGGGGGAAGCATTGGCACGCCTGCAGCCAGTTGGCCGATATTTCGTCAATCTAGGTATTAGCTCACTGCCACTATTGACGAATGGTAGCGTCAGGCCGGAGGTTTTGTCCACACATGGCAGGCCGCAGAAGTTATTAATTTAGATAGTTGGGCAAATGTCAGCCAGTCAAAATAATCATTACACCCTAACTTAGTCCCAAAATTTGTTAATGTCTGCATTGCCGGAACAAGCCTTGCTAGATCGGAGAATCTTTAATCCCCTACACGTTCCGAAGATGCCACCGTTTGATGCAATTTTCACAATGTTTTCACGCAAGCCCACTGCGAAATCACAATTACATCACTATCTACATGTGACAATTTTCACATGCGTTACTCAGTAGTAAGGAGGGTGCCATGAAACACTGCAAACGGTTCCTGATCCTTATCGCTCTGGTTGCGGCTGTCGCCTTATTAGGCTTCGGCTGCGGGGACAGTGATCCAGCCGATGGTGATACAACAGGCACTGGACACGTCGCCAACCAATTGGACGCCCATGCTATCGAAGGAGCATACCTGGTCAAAGCCAGCGCATTTGCTGGCAAGGGCGCTGCGGACTGGGCCAACGCCAAGCACGTTAGAGTCGAAATGAATGAGTTCAGCTTCGTTCCTAATAGCCTGACATTTGAAACCGGCGTGCCTTACATACTCGAGTTGGTCAACACTGGAGAAGTGAAGCACGAGTTCACCGCCGAAGACTTCAATAATGTGGCTTTCCGGAAGATCGAGGATGCCTCCGGCGAATTTAAAGGGCCAACCCCGCTGGAGGTGGAGACCTTCGCTGGGATGGAAACGGAGCTTTTCTTGATACCGTTGGCTGGCAATACCTACAAGCTGGTCTGCGAGATCCAGGGGGCATCTGGAAGCGGGGATGTTCGGCAATATCGTGGTCGAGCCTGCCAGCTAGCTCCACCGTTCCAATAACCCGAGTCGAGCCGATTCGAAAATAGCCGCCGGGAGAATTTCTCCTGGCGGCTATTCTGTTGATTCTTCAGTATTTCGGATGCGGCTGGTTCAGCGACTAATTCAGCGGCTATTTCAGTGTATGGCATACCCCACGCGGGAAGCAATGTTTGCTTCAATCACTTCCAAGTGATGGTGACACCATTCTTCGGTTTGAATGTATCCGGTATAGGACATGACGCAATCTTCGTCTCCGCAGTCATCATCTTCACCGTGGTGATTCGCTCCAAGAAGATGTCCAATTTCGTCGACTATGAGCATCGGTCCTCTCTGGGGATGTTTTAGGTAGTGACGGACTATTACCGACCCTTCTTTTCGATTTGCTAATCCGTCGTACCGGGAGGACGAATCGGTGGTCATGGCTATGAGCAGGCTTCCCGGTTTCCTTGTTGCTCTCCGCAGACGCCAGGCGCTTGGATATATGACCGACAGCATTACCTGAGTCCCACGTCTGGAGAGACGCCACGTTTATCTCAATGTGGACCGGTGAAAGGATCCGGTTCACTTCCCGTAAAATGTTGCTAGCTTGACTCGCCCAGTTAGGGCCGAGTTCCTTCTTGAAACTATCGTCAACAGCCACATCGGCCAATACCAGCAGGTTGGCTCCCGGTTCCTCACCGCAATAAACCTGAACGCCTGGGAACAGAAGCTCATCTATCGGCACTGCAGGGTATCCTTCGTCCGGAACAACTCAATCCACCAGATATACGCAATCGTTTCTAAACAAGCCGGGCGGGTGGATGAAAAGGTTCAAGGCAATAATCAGGATTAACGCCGTTATGCCCAATGCGATTCGGGAGATTCGAAGTCTTGGTCTCATTGCGTGAGCACCTCCCGAGAGATTCCCTGCTCCTTCCATTCATTTTCCGGAGACCGCCATTTGCCGGGTGGAGACCGCCTGCTATAACGCCACTCCTTGGCGCCAGCAACCGTTTGCCCAATCAAGTCTGTTTCGGGGAACCAGTCCCAATAGAGCTGCCTTCAAGATCTTATTTTAAGTGCCTTTTAGTACTCACGTCCTCTACCTATATTATAAACCTGTCGGTGGCTGACTGGCCTATTGGTGATGGGCCTGACTCCCGGTATGAGCAGTTCGATTGCCAAATAATCCCACTGGATTATTCACCTCAAATGAGTATTCCCCGCGCGTTGCAATAGAAGGGCGTTGTGCCTTTAGATAGGGCAGCGATTACGGCAAACTTCCGACTGCCCATCAAAGATTGTCGGGCCCAATCGTTCCAATTGCGAGCCCAGCGCGTACCGATCTCAACGGGTTAGAACGGCGATTCAAATAGGGTTGGCTTTATGTATTTATGACGCTGAAAGCACATCTTGGGCAGCACGCTATCGATTGATGTTACAACTCAAGGTTCAACCAAGTTCTTCGCCTTGGAAAAATATGTTTGAGAACTCTGGGCCATACTAAAGCACTACCGGAATTGGACAAACAGCCGACCAATTTGGCAGCCGTTCATCTTTTTATAAACCAGCCGGATTGCTGATCCAATTTGAACGGCAATTGAATATGCTAGCAACGTGAGAGGACTGACTGGCCAAGCCACGGACAAGAGTCATACACGTGACAAGCGTTAATTCAAAAACACCGGTAAGCTGACCTGTAACTTGAAATGAAGGACAAGCGATGAAAAAGTTAATCTTGCTGCTATTTATGGCAGTAACCACGTTATTGATACTGGCCTGTGGAACCGATCCGACACCTGGCGCCAATCCGACAGGGGACACTAATGCGACACCGGGGACGGCCGCACCGCGCAGCCCACAGCGTTGCCGTCGCAAACGCCCCAGACGACCGAACCTTCCGATGGCGGACTGCAGGTCCAATTGGACCAAGGCCGCCAACTCTGGGAGTCGGATGGGTTCGAGTCCTATAAGATGGATTTCCAGTGGCATTGCTTTTGCCATCCCACCTACACTTCTCCAGTGGTGGTTGCCGTCGAACCGGGCGGCCTGATCGGCTCCGTCGTCTACGCTGATGGTGGACTGCCGGTGGACCAAACAGCGTTCGGGGGGTTCAGAACCGTCGAGGGGCTCTTCGAATTGGTTCAAGATGCTCTCGACCGAAAACCACACAGCATATCGGTGCAATACCACCCCGACATGGGTTACCCATTGCTAGTGGCAATCGACTTCGTAGAAAATGTTGCCGACGATGAAAACGGTTTTGAAGTTTTTGCCATATCCGCAATTTCGGGGGAGGCAGCGACCAGTTTCGAATCATGGGCCGGGTTGCTCGATCTGGAGGAAGTGCGGAAAACCGCAGGTCGCACCGACGTTGAAATTGGCGAGCCGAACGTAAACTCAGGGGTGACAGCGCCCAATGGCGTGGGTATCGAGGCAATGTGCGTCTATGAGTTCGTAACTCCGGAAATCTCCGCGGGAGGCACAGTCAACGCGGGAGCATCAGGCCCCTCAATGACTTTAACGGCGATCTTATTCGACTCCGAAGAGAGCGCTGACGCCCACTATCAGACCGGGTTGGACAGCGTTAAACAGATGAAGGATGCCATGAGCCCTGAAGCGGTTATTACTGAAGGAATCTCCGGTGACGCATCTTATCTACTAACCGTCGACGCAGAAGGGGTCGGCAGCATATTTGGAACCCAAGTCGGACCATACATACTTTCGCTTCACACGACGCTGGCCGAAGGGCAAGACCTGCTGGTAGCTCCGAAAGACCTGGTGGCACTCACTGGCTCGGCCCAAGTCAACCTGGTTATCGCCTTAAAGAGTCACGGAGGCTGGAACACATCCGAATACCCAATTAGTTTCGATCTTGCGGTTCACTGGCATAGTCCAAGAGTCATTCGCACATACATGTTATCTCCACCCAAGAAAAAAGCCCCGGGACATTGTCTCGGGGCTTTTGGGTTCCTATGTTGGACGGGTTAGCTGTAGGTTCGCCGATTAGGCATTGGCCATCTCGGGCTTAAATGCTGGGATTACCTCTTTGCCGAACAATTCCAACGATTCCATAACATGATCGTGGTCGATGGTTTCCGTCTGCATGATCATCATTACCTGGTCCACTCCAATGTCTTCGTACATCTTGACGGTCTTGATGCAGCTCTCGGGATTGCCAGCGATTATTACGCCACGGTCGGCTAGGACGTTGGCGTCCAGTTGGGCGATGGCTGCTCTGGCTGCTCCGGGTCCTGCGTCCAGTGATATTCCCGCTTCTTCTGCTTGCTTCTTGTGGGCATCATCGGACTGGCGCAACCAGCGGCCAAAGTCGGCATTCAGGTCTTCCGGCACTCCGCCCCAGGCCTCCAACAGCTCTTCGTAGGCGTTGATCCGGCCCTGGATGTAGGGTTTGTCCGGCCCGAAGAATGTCTTCATGGACTCGGCGGCCAACTCTTTCGCAGCTTGGTCGTCCCTGCCACAGTAGGCATGAACGTTGTTGCCCCAGAACTCGTTGACAAACGCACCCACCGGCTCGGCGTCTTTGATGGCGTCTCGGTAAACCTTCACGTGCTCAGCCAGGATGTCAACAGCATAGGAAGCCGAAGACAGGACACCAATACCTTTTTTGGCAGCCAAGCGGAAGCTCTCGGTCTGGGTGCAAGCCAGGTACATCCGGGGATGGGGCTTCTGGAAGACCTTGGGCAACACGCGCCGGCTGGGCACGTTCCAGAATTTACCTTTCCACTCAAATTCATCGCTCTGCCAGATTTTCGGCAGCATGGTCAGGGCTTCGTCCCAACGCTCCCTGGTTTCCCGGGGGTCGATGCCTTGCCCGGTTTGCTCGTAAGCATTGGAGCGGCCCGTGCCGAACTCAACCCGACCGTCGGTAAGCTGGTCCACCATTGCCACACGCTCGGCGACGCGGATTGGATGGTGGTTGGGGAGGATCGACACCCCAAAGCCTATTCTAATGTTCTTCGTTCGCTGGCTCAATGCGCCAAAGAGCACCTCTGGGCAGGGAGAACCGGAAAAGCCCATGAGAAAGTGGTGC
Organism: Dehalococcoidia bacterium; assembly: GCA_963665155.2. GTDB lineage: Bacteria > Chloroflexota > Dehalococcoidia > Lucifugimonadales > UBA3495 > UBA1141. The sequence goes on from CAXXFI010000002.1 coordinate 807,490, forward strand.
TCCACAAACCAAAGGTTATCGTAGCCCAGTTTGTCCGCTAACTCGCACTGGTCCAACGTTTCCTTATAAAGACTGTTCCAATCAACATCATTGCCTTCGTAGGGTCGTTGTGCCTCGAAAAGTAGTCCGAATTTCATCTCGTTTCTCCTTTTTGGCAGCCCGTGACGCAGTCTGGTTTCGCTGGTGACAGCCTCCGGAATGCCCGATTAAATCGTTTAAACCCGGATATTACGCACCGGATATCATGCAACGGTTAGTATACTCCCGCCCAATCTCTTTGGCGACAGGCGCACCGGCACTGTCGAGCAGCCCTTTAAGAGCCCTTCGCCCCGAGCCTATCGAAGGGTCAGCCACAACATGGTTTTTGCTTAGGCGACTAGTCTACAAAAATATCCAGGGGCAGAAACGCCGAGACAATGAAGTTGGGCACATCAACCACCTGGCTTAGCTTCAGGTCGACGGCCACACTGCAAATGCTGTATGCCTGCTCCTTGGTCCAGCCGCGCTCCATTATCATTTGAATCATGGTCAACAAGGCGTTTCGGGCGGCCAGGGTGGCGTTCTCGGACTCGTTGACGCCTTCATCAGAGATACACATGCCGGTGCAAGCGATGAATCTGCGAGGGGTCGCCATCTCGGGGCTGGTAAAGTAGTCGTCACGCTCGAAGGTGGGAAAACGCAGGTTTCGACGTTGGGCCTCACATTTTAGCACCCGGAAATTTACGTGTAGGGTGCAGTCCATCTCCACTGCAGTGCCGCAGCACTCCGAGTCCCCTTGAGCGAAGTGGGCGTCCCCGGCGGAGAATAGAGCGCCTTCAGTAAACACCGGAAGGAGCAGCCGGGACCCGGCGGTGAGCTGTTTTATGTCCATGTTGCCCCCGTGTTCTCTGGGGGGGATGGTGCGCAGACCCTCCGAGGCCAGAGGCTCGGTCGCGGGCACGGCACCGTGGGCGTCCGGACCCAACACCGCCCCGCCCCGCCCCAGTAATTCGGCCTCTCGCAGCTCGATTTCCTGGCGCATCTGACGAGAGGGAGCCACGCCGATGGTGCCCATAAATGGCGCTCCAAGCACCCGTACGCCAGGAAGGTCCGCCGACGTGGCGTACCCGTCGGCGATGTCCCAGTGCACAACGTGGGGATCCAGAAAAACGTCGCGCAAGAACCCGAATCCGGGAATAATCGTCGTAAAGCCCCAACTGGCGGACTCGATATTTAGAATATTCACTTCCAGCATGTCGCCCGGCTCTGCGCCTTGCACGTACACCGGACCGGTCAACGGGTGAATCAGGCCCAAATCCAGATTACGCAGCACATCGGCCGAGCAGCCGGGCCAGACTTGCCCGTCCAAGGCATGCCTGGTCTGCATCACAACCTCTTCTCCGGGGGCCGCCTCTATAACCGGTGGAATGTCGGGATGCCAGCGGTTGTGGCCTTTATCAGGCTCGCCAGCGCAGGGTTTCGAGTAATCCAACTCAATGCTTTTCAAAATAGCCTCTCCTGGATAAATGAATGGTGGATAAATAAATTGTGAATGGAATGGTGGTTTGGTCAGGCAGCAGCATTATAGCCTACTGGTTGGCGACTCCCAAGGGTCAGAGATTAGACGATAGAAGGAGGGGCCTGATGGTTGAGCCATGATTTTCAAGGGGAAACACAGAATGGCCTCACGACCGGGCCCTCACCAGGCCTAAGTTGTATAATGTTGGCAGGCGGTGAGGCGAATATCATGAATCCTAAGAAGGTTGTTCACAGCGATCCCGAGATTCTTGGTGGCACGTCCGTGTTTGTCGGCACCCGCGTCCCGGCCCAGTCGCTCTTCGACTACTTGGGAGGAGGAGAGACTTTGGATGAATTTCTCCAACAATTTCCGTCGGTTAAGCGCAAACAGGCATTATTGGCTCTGGAAATAGCTCGCGAATCTCTTATCAGTAGTGCCCGTTCTACTTGACGAGAATTTGCCGGTCGGCTTGGGGGCGGAGTTAGTCGGTCACGGGGCAACCGTCTCCGGCCAGCGTTGGCAGGGCATTAAGAATGGCGAGCTTTTGCGCCGGGCCCAAGGATTATTCGATATTTTGATTACCATGGATCGAAACCTCGAATACCAGCAGAATATTTCTAAATTTGAGGTGGGAGTACTTTTAGTTCGCCAGGTTGTACCGTGTCCATCGCTTCCAGAATCGCAGGCACCAGCGGGCGAAGGTGAGCCAAGCGGTTCGATGGTGCTAGAACCAGGAGGCCAAGCATGCTAGATAATGCGGTAACTCGCCAAAAATGGCATCCGTTGGTTGGACAAATCCGTGCGAGACCCTTACGGTGGACCGGTTACGAAATATCGGGAGGTAAGGAACGAGCTAAGAGACCTGCTTTCCCCCTTTGTGCGTTCCATTACTGGTGGATAGGCCGTCAGCAGTTTTAGCCCGTTGGAGCATTCCGGTGTTGGCCCAATCGTCAGTAAGTCACGCCCTACCAACTCCAGTTGACGCTACCGCAGAAACCCCGTATGTTAGCCGTGGCACGGACCGCCTAACCAATCTCATACCTATTTTTAATCCAACCAACCATCGAGGATATTACGTGGCTAGGAGCCACTTTCCTTCAAACCGAGAACGGAGTAGACCTTGCGGGTGTCCGGGACTTTGCTGAGGCTGCCGAGTATTTAGGTTATGAGCACCCATTGGTGTTCGACCACGTTAGATGCTCAGACGCCACCAATGCGACAATTGCTCACCGACAACGCGCTGGATCAGGGTGCTAACTGTACCAGTACGCTGATGATGAGGGCAATCCGGTCGCCGAGCCGATGCAGTGGCTAGCAGACCATAGCATTCCAATACCAGCAAGCCGAAGTCGCCTATCAGGCGATGTTGGTCAACCTACATCGTGTGAACGGAGCGGTGTTTGAGCAATGACCCGTGCCAAGTAAACACCGGGTCCGCAGCCCATAACTGGGGCTGCTGCCTGTTCTTCTAGGCTACTATTGGCTGGGCTATAATCCACAGACTAACCACCGTATACATCACCATAAGCATTAGCATGGGGTACTGGCTATTCCTGGCTATAGTGCGGTCCTTGAAGATACGTATCGAAACCAGATGCGCCAGGTAAACCGCCAAGATGTGCCCCAGCACAATTACCCCAATGGATAGGAACCACAGGACCCGGGCATTTATTACGCTGATGTCTATCGCATAATCAGCGGTGCCAAACAGGTTCCAATCGAAGCCGAAGGGATCGGAGACCAGCCGTACGATTAGCTGTCCTTGGATCAACAACAGTGTAATGAAATGAGCAATGTTGTAGGCCAGCGCAATTGGCAACAAGGAGAAAGCGGAGGCCCGGGCCACGGCCAATACCCCCAAGGCACCCTCCACTGAGCGGGACATGAAGTAGGAAAATGTCAGGTAGAGTATCAGAAATGCGACGGGGAAGAAAACTACGCCCAAGGTGTCGGCAATGGTCAGGCTGTTGAAGGCATCGTAGCTGACCACTCCCGCAAAGTTGTCCAAGATGAACGTCTGAAAGTCCACCCAAGCAGGCGTTGCGCTGAAGCCGTCGAAGGTCACCGTGGCGAGCAACAGGACCACTATGGCCAAAATATCGTTGGTCACGCGCTCGCTCCTGGAAAGGCCCACGGCGAAGGGTCTAATATTAAACTCCCTGACCTCAGCCTTCTCGAAGCATTCGTAGCAGTTTATACACTCCCCGTCTTGGTCCTGGCATTGGTCGCCGCAGGCTTGGCACAATTCCTGGTCATTAACCCGTACCTCGGTTGGCGCAAACCGAGCGAGGAAGCTGAACACCACGGAGAAGGCTTCGCCGCGCCTCAACCACTCGTGACGGCCAAACAGGGTCATGGCGCCCAGAGTGATGATCGAGTACACGATTGCCATGATCGCCACCCGGTTAGGCAGGTCCGATTGGGGAAACGCATCCTGTATCCAAACGAATGCCAAAAACAAGATAATGGCGGGCCATATGCCCCAACCCGTGGGGTATTCCCAGCCCAGAGAGAGTTGTCTTCCGGGTGCGATCTTGCTGTATAGCTTCTCGGCCCAAGAAAACAAGAGGTCCCATGGATTTAGCAGACCCCACAAGTTGCCTATTAGAGCCACAAAGAAGGCCAGGCCGACCCACCAGATTATCCAGACAAATGTTGGGGCGAAATTCGACGAGGGTATTTGCTCACCGGCAAGTCCGGTGGCGATCACAAGGCCCAAAAGGAAGACCGACAGTAGCCGCAATGGCAACAGCAACACGGCGCTGGTCAAAACGTTCCGGACCCACCGATTCTGAAAGAGGTTGTACTGCCAGTAACCGCCATGATCCGACTTTTTGCCGACAAAAACACCAATTATGGCGAAAGAAAGGGCTACTGCTGCGCCGGCCCCTATAAGAAAGAACCCCAACGGTACCGGCAGTTCGGTCCTCTCTCCGAAGCCGTGAGCGTAGGCAGGCTGGGCCAACAAGGCTACGCCCAATGCGATGAGAGGCAGGGCGACATTTAGGCGTTTCATCTAGGCACCATCCGCAGATTTATTAGCCCCGATTTACTCGCGCCACGCGACTTACTTAGGACCCACCTCAAGGAATCCAATGTCGACCTCTTCCTCTTCCTCATCTCCTCCTTCGTGATCACCTTCCCCGGATTGATGGAAGGTAATTCTGAATCTCCCGGTGGCTTCGGCCACGAAGATGAATTCCGCCGCATCTCCAGTTTCAATATCCATATCTATATCGTATGTGTGGAGATGGAACTCGCCGGGCTCTTCGACCTGAATCATCAGCGTAATTATGTCTCCCTGCTTCACTTTTATCGTTTCTGGAATCAGTTTGCCATTCTCCACACGCACCGGAATTCTAACTTTCTCGGGTTCACCGCCGCCGCACGCTGCCGCCAGCGCAGTGACTAGTACAGCTACCAGAGTTAGCAAAGCAAACAGTTTTAATGCTTTGGTGTTCATATTCTTTGCTCCATCATATTTTGGGCCGCATAATTTTTGGTTGTGTAACTACTGGTTGCGACGTCGCAGCCGCCCACGAATCCCGTTCCAACCCCAGATTCCAAATGACAATGCGACCACCACTCCCACAATGGGAAAAATCAGGTTGAGGTGCGCCGGTTCAGTAATCCTGCAAGGGTACCTCCATGCCCGCTTTTCCTAGGCCGCTGTCCATCTCCAAAGTTAGAATCCAACTCCCCTCGATGTCTAACGATATGTCCACATCGTAGGCTTGAGGACTCTGAGGTGTGTTTGTGGCCTACACCGGGCTGACGGTGGTCGCGCCTGATGGCCCTGTTGCCATCACCATAATGATTGCGTCGGTGATGTTCGATCCGTCCGTAGCGTCTTTAAGCTGGATGCTAAGGTGCAGATTCCCCACCTTTGGACTTCCCGGAAGGATGCCCACCTGTAACTCGTAAGGGCCGACAAGAGCGTTGCTCACCACTTTCCGGCTGGCCCCGTTGGCCGACGCCGTGTTCGACTCGTATGGCGATGCCGTGGCCACCGTCGCAAAAATAACCAGTCCGATGACCGCGGCCACCATCAAGAAATCCCTTCTCATCTTCTTCTCCGACGTCCGGGGCGGGGAGTATTTTCCCGTCCCGTTGGCGATGGTTCCGGGCTTTGCCGTCGCCTGAAAGCCCAGATCGTCACGCCGAGGGCAATGATAGCCAGGGGTACGGCTATAAACGCCCAATTCAACCCACCACCCTCAAGGGTCGGGTCCGTTATAGTTTGACTAACCACCGCATTTTCGTTGGGCGTTTGGGATGTCGCCCCTAGCTGTGTTTCCGCCTCCCGGGTCTGAATCCCGTCTATTAGCTCGGTGCCTTGTCCGGGCCGAGTTGTTGGCTGGGCCACCGATGGTTGTTGCGTTGGTGCTTGGCCGGGTTCCGCCCCGTTGGTGACCAGAGTTTCCCCGCCGAACCGGGCCACGGCCTCTTCCTCACTTTCGACTTCCAGAGGAACCTCGACAACGGTCTTTCCCAGAGGGATGTCAATCACAATCTCGAAGTTCCAGTCTCCCGGCTTGTCGATATACAGGTTAAGTTCGTACACCCAAGGCTGCAAAAAGCTCTCAGCCGGGACCGGCTCAGCGCTTTCGCTTCCACCGACCACATCCGCCAGCACGTCCACGGTGGCGTCGGTCACAGCACGCCCTTCCGCGGACAGAGTGCTAGCCATGTGAAGGTTACCCACTACCGGAGTTGGCGGCCATATACCCACCAGGTACTCATAGGGACCCGAGGCCCCCTGGCAACCGGCACTGTAAACCCATTGGCCTGTACCTTCGATGCTGGATCAAAGCCAAAGTGATCAGTGCCCACAACAGCCAGGCAAGCTGCGGCGAGAAAACACGCCAAGGAAAATACGGCTCGTCCGTTGCGATTGAACACGGGTGACCTCCTCGGTTAGCGCCTGCCGTAGCAAATCAGGAGCAAGCGGGTTCTAAATGCCCGCCTACAGGAAACCGATTTGCCAGGGCAGTGTGGGAGAAGCGGAAACAGACTATGCCCGAGGAGGTTTTACAGGTGGAGCCACGAAGGCTTCATTGAGGAATTGCTCGTGATGAGCGAAGGTAAAGAAGAATAAACCGGGGTCGGCGAATATCGCCGACGCTTGCTTTACAGGCATTATACGAGCAGCAGCCTGTTGGCCAGTTCCATGAGCGGAGGTGAGGTAAACGATTTTGTCGGGAGTTGAGTCGCTCAGCGGGGCTACGATAGTTGCGCTGCCAGCAGCTTGATTAAATTGGGCGTCAAAATAGTCCTGATGCGTGGCCGCTTGTTCGGAAGGCAAGTGAGAATGCGGATGGGTGTCCTGAAATTGGTGCTGGTGGTCTGATGCCGATGGGCCGAAGTATATGTGGGCGTGGCTGTGCTGTCGCTCGGGGAAGTGGTGGTCCAGCACAGGTCCAATCGAGGGCGCAAAAAGGGCGCCGACAGATAGCAGAAATAAAAGCGCTAATAAAAGTCGCTTGGTAGACCCGTTTGACGAATGTTCCTTTACCAGTATTTCCATCTTGCTTGAAGCAATTATACCCCAGGCGCCGTCCAGGCCAAGGAGCAACGGGAAGATTAACCCTTGACCACATTCGACAGGTATCGCTTATGGTTAACCCGCGCACCCACTTGCGCAGGCTCACTTTAGCGAGACACCACTATTAACACAACTCAGAACATCCGTACCACCACGTCCCCGGTTGACGACCATGCGTAAACCCTAGATACTGGGCGTGCCGAAAGGCTACAACAGCGTATTAACGATATTCCCAATCCCCCCATACCACCCAACCTTTAGGAGGATATTATGCGGCTAGGTGCTATTTTCCCTCAGACTGAGATCGGAGCCGACCCGGCGGGCGTCCGGGACTTTGCTCAGGCTGCCGAGGCTTTGGGCTACGAACACCTGTTAGTTTTTGACCACGTTATCGGCGCAGACGCCAGCAAGCGGGACAGCTGGGAGCGGCCCTACAGTCACACGGACATGTTTCATGAGCCCTTTGTGATGTTTGGGTACCTGGCAGGTATTACCGAGAAAATAGAAATGACCACCGGAGTGCTGATTCTGAGCCAACGGCAGACGGTATTGGTGGCCAAACAAGCAGCCGAGGTAGACGTTTTGACCGGTGGCCGCCTGCGTTTGGGCGTCGGCATCGGCTGGAACGAGGTGGAATACGAGGCGCTGGGAGAGGACTTTGAAACCAGGGGAAGGCGCAGCGTGGAGCAGATCAACCTGATGCGCGAACTTTGGACCAAAGACGTGGTGTCGTTCAAAGGCCGCTACCACGAGGTTACCTACGCTGGCATCAATCCTCGGCCGGTGCAACAGCCAATCCCGATTTGGTTGGGCGGAGGCGCCGAGCAGGTAGTACGCCGGGTAGGGCGCATGAGCGACGGGTGGTTTCCCCAGTTCAAGCCCGACAGCGCTGGCATCGAGCGCATCGGCCAGATGCATGAATACGCCAAAGCAGCAGGACGAGACCCGAAGGCCATAGGTATCGAAGGACGCGTCGGATTGGCCGACGGTGGAAGCCCAGACGATTGGCAAAAAGAGTCGGAGGCTTGGGTCGAGGCGGGAGCCACTCACCTGTCGGTTAACACCATGCGGGCAGGTTTGAAGGGGCCGGACCAGCACATTGAGGCTATCCGAATGTTCAAAGAGGCGGTCACCGGCTAGCACGAAATCAGTCACCGGTTAGTGATCACCTAATGGTGATCCGAAAACATTTTGCGACAGGTTCAGCGCGAGCGGAACGTACAAACTATCTTGTTCGTGCTGAACTTGTGGATCGTTTTCGGTTGGCGTGGCGGGCGTCTGTTCCTGCGACAGACTCAGAAACAGGGGTGAGTACATCTATTTCCGCTCGTCGTGAACAGGTCGAACGTTTCCTGCTGTCACCTTCGGCGTCCTTTGCGCTAAGTGCGCTGAATCCCCATGTCTAGCTTGAAAACAAGGTCAGAACCCGGTCCCAGATCCGGTTGCTGACCTCGTACTTGCTCAGCACCGGAAGCTCTTCCACATTCAACTCCCGGTCTATCAGTACCACCTTGTTGGTATCCCGGCCAAACCCACTGTCCGGGTCGGTGATGTCATTGGCCACGATCAGGTCCAAGTCCTTTCGCTGAATCTTGGACTTAGCATTTTTCACCAAGTCCTGGCTTTCCGCCGAGAACCCAACTCTTACGAAATTCCCTTTTGCGGCTAGCAGGATATCAGTGGTCTTGGTGAGGGCTATGAATAAATCGTCGTCGGATTTTTTGATCTTCTGCTCCGCCTGGCTGGAGGGCCGGTAGTCCGCCACCGCGGCGGCCATCACCAATGCATCGGCGGCCTTAACGTGCTCCAGCACCGCATCGCACATTTCCTGGGCCGACCGGACCGGTACCACTCCCACCATAGACGGGTGGGCCAGAGCGGTTGCAGCGGTAACCAGAACCACATGGGCACCCCGGTCCCTGGCAGCTTCGGCCAAGGCGTAGCCCATTTTCCCCGAAGAATGGTTGGTTATGACACGCACCGGGTCTATGGCCTCCATTGTGCCGCCAGCGCTAACCACCACGGTGCGGCCCGCCAGGTCACCTTGCTTGCCCATCGTAGCCGAGATATAACCTAAAAGCTCGGGAGTTTCCAAAAGACGGCCCATTCCCATCAGTCCAGAGGCCAGGCGACCGGGAGCCGGGCCCGCAATAACCAAGCCGCGATGCCGCAGCTTGGCCAGGTTTTCTTGGGTGGCAGGATGGTCGAACATGTTGGCGTCCATGGCCGGGGCTATTACCAAGGGCGCAGTCGTCGCAACCACTGTAGTCGTCAGCGGGTCGTCGGCCAGGCCACCGGCCAGCTTTGCTATGCAGTGGACCGTAGCGGGAGCGATGACCACAATGTCAGCCCTGTGGGCCAGGGATACATGCTCTATGGCCGCTTCGGAACTGGTATCGTAGGTGTTGGTCACGACATCGCGGTGGGTGATCGCCCGGAATGTCAGCGGCGCTATGAATTGGGTTGCCCCGTAGCTCATGATGGTATCCACCAGAGCCCCCGCCTGCACCAGTTTGCTGGCCAAATCTACGGCCTTATAGCAGGCTATGCTGCCCGTGACCCCCAGAACAACATGCTTATTCTCGAACGCTCCGGCCACCAGCGCCTACCCTTCCCCGGAACCGCTTTGCTGCGACTCCACCAGTGGTTCAACCTGGGGTCGGTTCAATTCGTAAATCAGCCGCAGCCCTATTAACGTGAGGTCCGGGTTTATTTCGTCAAAGATGTCAATCTCTTTGGAGATAATGCTTGCCTGACCACCGGTGCCGATGACCCGAGCGTCTTCCCCCAATTCCCGCTTGAACCTGGACACCAATCCTTCGACGAGACCCGCATAGCCAAACACCAATCCAGACTGTAAAGAAGTGGAGGTGTTCTGGCCGATGGCGGACTTGGGGGCAACGAGTTCGACTCGACGCAACTGGGAGGTATTTAGGAACAAGGCCTCGGCTGCCACGTTGATTCCAGGAGAGATGGCCCCGCCCAAATACACGCCGTCCCGAGACACGGCATCAAACACGGTGGCGGTGCCAAAGTCGACCACGATCACCGGCACACCGTAAAGCTGTATTGCGGCAACTGCGTCCGCGATGCGGTCGGCCCCGACATCCCTGGGGTTGTCGTAGGTAATCTGCAATCCAGTCCGCACTCCTGCCGTTACAATCAGTGGCTGGATGCCAAAATAGGTGCGGCAGACATTTTCCCAGACCATAGTCAAAGGAGGCACGACACTACACAGGGAAATGCTGTCGATCCGCGATGGCTCCACACCGTTCAGGTTCAGCAGGTTGGTAATTAGCAGACCGTATTCGTCGGACAGCTTCCTAGTGTCGGTCGCCACACGCAACGTCGTTTCCAGGCGCTCTCCGTCGAAGACGCCGATGGTGACCATGGTGTTTCCAATGTCTATCGCAAGTAACATAGCAGCTTGGCGCCAATTATACGGTACGCCACAGGGCCAGGCAACGGAACATAATCTTGGGAAGGCGGGGAGGCGCAGACTGCGCTGATATACAATGTGGATTCAGAATGCCGTCGACCAAGCACGGCTGTATAATGGGATTAGATTTTCGTAGTATTAGTGCACCAAAAAACGTGGTTGAGTATTACCGATGCGCTATATAAGCTCAGTTAACGTGGGTGGATTCAGAGGACTTAAGGATGTGAGTCTGTCGAGTTTGGGAGCCCTCAACATCTTGATTGGGGCTTCTAATACGGGAAAATCTAGCATTTTGGAGGCAATTTACGCCGCATTGGGAACGCAAATCGGCCGAGGTCTCGAATTGGTTGTCCGGGCTCGATCGGATAGCGGGACCAGCATGGTTACTAGCTTGTTTCCTGATAACGATCTAACGACTACCGTCGAAATATCGGTAGGTCTTCCTGAGACAGGAGAGGGTGAAGAAGACGCCAAATCCGTTGAATTCACGGCGAAGCAAGCAGAATCCGTGATTAGCGATTATCAGACCGTACTACATCAATTCGGTTGGACAGATCATGATAGATACTCGGTCTTTGATGTCAACGTCAAACAGACAGGCGCTAGATTTAGCTCTACGTCCCAAGTCGCGATCAGCAACTTAGATGGAAAAATGGGCCCTCGATGGTCAGTTAGGTCATCTGGTTCTTGGCTGCCTGTTGTCAAATCATTGTCACTGTTTTTACCGAGAGACTTGATGTCTCAGGAGGAATTTGACAACTCTTACAGCTACGTGATGCGGTCGGGCAATGAGGCGGAATGGATTGAGCGGTTAGCAGTCCTACAGCCTGGGCTTAAAAATATTAGTCCCGTAAAAGAGCGAGATGGTTGGAGAATCTTTGTGCGCATATCTGATTTGTCATTGCCGATCATGTCTATGGGAGACGGATTCAAAGCCGCATCTGTGATTTTGGCCCGTACATTCGAACCCGGACTAGTCTTAATAGATACACCGGAATTATTCCAACATCCAAAGGGCCTCAGCCTAATTTCTAAAAGTATAGCTACTGCGGCGTCACAACTGGAAGCCGAAATAGACACGAAAATATACCGATTTGGTTTCGAAAACAATCACGCTAAAGCCTATCCTCCCTATAAGTTGCAAGAGGCCATCGATTCGCGAGAATTGATAGGCTCCGATCTTAGGTACTGAACGGTTGGATACCTGCACAGCGATTCTCATTTGCAAAGGCGCAACCGATGTCGCGGTTGTTGGAGCATGTTTAGAGAAAATATTTGGTGCAACTGCTGAGGAATTGAAGACACCGAATAAACGTGATTATTTATCAAAGGCTGTAATATCTGGCGTTCGTATTGGATTGTTCGTTCCAGAACCAGGTGGCCTACCGCAAGCTGAGAGGGCTCTTGTACTCATGGCAAACAACGCTGTAACTAGAGGTGTTAATCCAAGTTTAAGACATTTATGTTTAGTGAGAGACAAAAACGGTTGTGGGATTGCCGATTTAGCTACTACATTTCAGCGATTGGTAATCGATGTTGGTAAGCCGGAAACTCAACCAGTTGACGCAGGGAACGGCATTTTCCAACTCCCAAATCTGAGCTTAAGACAAATCCTTATGGGGGACGCTGAATTCGGAGAACAACAAACGCTGTTGATGATCATATCGTGGATTGTCTAAATCAGACTAGGCGTTCAGACATCGTGCAGCTAACAGAAGCATTTAAGGCGATCACTAATGAGCCTCCGAATTCCAAGCAGTTTGTAACGCTGGCGATGGCTTTGGACAGTCACCTTGGGAGCCCGACCCATTACTATGAAGAAGTAATCAAGAGTGCTTCTGAAGAGTGGGTCCGGAATTTTATGGGCAGGATTGGCTTGGCTGACATAATTGAAGCAGCAATCGCTGAGACTTAGGTCATGCCCGAGGTAGGTTCGATTTAGAGTTCTAGAACCACTTGCACAATTTGAATCTCATCGAGAGATTCTTTGAAACGCATTAGGTATGCCAATCACAAACAAAACCGGCGCATTATTCCGATGCGCCGGTTTTTTACACCTGTCTTAGTTTGCTTGGCCCAGCCGTCGAACCTACAGATTCGCTTGAGGGTCTGCGTAGTTGGATACTTTGTCGTAAATCTGCAGGCGGCCTCTTTGGCTGTCGCAAACTATCAGGCGGTTGGTCGATTGGTCAAAAGCGCAGGCTACGGGCATCCGGAAACGCCTCTGTTGCTCTTCCAAATTCTGGACTTGGCGTCGGCGGCGCTGCATGTCCGGGTTGGCATCTATGGACATTTGCCCCCATTTGGACACCTCTATTGCGTCTCCCTTGAGGAATGCCAGGGGTTTGGCATCGGAATTGAAGATCGCAATCCGCTGGTTCATCCAGTCGACGGCATAAATGTCCCCATCGCCGTCAACCGCCACACCGCTGGGATGCCGCAGGCTGCCGGGACCGGAGCCACCGTGTCCGATTGAGCCTACGTGCGCCCCATCACCGCTGAACTTCTGGATCCTGTGGTTGTTCCAGTCGGCCACATAGATCGCACCATCGTTGCCATTGGTAATGCCCCAGGCCATGTCCAACTCGTCTTCGCCGTTGCCCTTCTTGCCGAAGCTGGAAATGAATTTTCCATCTTTGCTGAACTTTTGGATCCGGCTGTTAAGGCTATTGACGATTATCAGGTTCTCATCTTGGTCGAAGGCTGGACCGGAAGGTCCGCTGAATTGCCCTTCCTCTTCACCGGCCTCTCCCCAACTCTGCAGAAAGTTGCCGTCGTTATCAAACACGCTTACACGGTTCAGCCACTCGTCGGTGGTGTAAACGTTCTCATCCCGGTCCAAGGCCACGGCAGTCAAGAAAACATGGTTGCCCTGCTCTTCGCCCACCCGGCCAAACTCGTGGATGAACTCGTGGTCTACGGTAATTTTGCTGATCCGCTGATTGGGGTTGGTATCGCTGCCACGGTTGGCAACAAATAACACGCCGTCTTTCGCAGGGGCCACGCCAATGGGCATGCTGAATCCCATACCCGCAGCGGCGTTCCGGCCAACGTTGTGGCTATATATCCAGGCGCGTCCACCCGCCATTGTTTCAATCGCCATGATGGGACCTCCATTTACTCTGACGCCGTCTTGGGCGCCTTCACGTCAAAGAGAAATTCTCGCCCTTTGGGCCTAGCGAATAGAACCTAAAGTATATTGAACTTCTCGAAGCTGCCATTCACTATGGGCTTGGCATCCATGCCCATCCAATCTTCCACGATGCTGGTGTAAGCCCCGCGGAAGTCGTAATTGGGTACCAAGTCGCCTTGTTCCAGGTCTGCGGCGTCCCGGGACGGGTACTCACCGTACATTCCGCCCTTGACCTTGTCGCCGATCAAAAAGGCTGCCCCAGCCGCGCCGTGGTCGCTACCCGAGCCGTTGTCGTGAACCCGGCGGCCAAACTCGGAGAACAGGTACATTAGCACGTTGTCTCCCCGTCCATGCTCGTGCAGGTCGTCAAAGAAGGCCGTGATTCCCTCGGACACTTCCTTCCACAGGGTCGGATGGGCGGCCATTTCACCAGCGTGAGTATCGAAGCTGGCGTGCTGGGTGTAAAAGACACGGGTCCCCAAGTCGGCCAGATACACTTGAGCGATGTCTTTTAGGTGGGAAGCAATTGGCGAATTGGGGTATTCCACGTTGGATGAGTAAATCTCGGGAGCGATTTTGACAACGTCGGCACCCTTGAGCGCGTCCATGCCGGTGTTGCGCAGGTAGTCGGTAACTGCACCTGCGCCGATGGCCGGCGAGTACATCCGGGCAAACAAGTCGAGGGCCTTGGACCTTTGATCTTGATCGCTGATGCCTGTGAGGACACCATAGGTCGATAGGTCGGCGATTGCTGCCACAGGCACCTGGGGGACGACCAAGGCGCGAGGCAGGCCATGTCCGAAGTTGATGGCCGTCAAAACGTTCTCTTTATTCGGGTCCAACTGCTGGGTCACCCGGCCGGCCCAACCTTCGATGCCGACCTTGTCGGGTTCACAGGTATGCCAAATGTCCATGGAACGGAAGTGGGACCGGGGAGAGTCGGGATATCCGATGCCGTGGATTACGGCGACTTTGCCCTGATCGTATAGCTGCTTGATCGGTCCCATTGTGGGCATGAAGCCTAACTGGTCGTCGACCTTGATAACGTCTTCCAAGGGATACTTGATGAAAGGTCGATTGTCCATGTACAAAGGGTCGTTGTAGGGGATCACCGTGTTGAAGTAATCGTTGCCTCCAGTGAGCTGCAGGATAACGATCACCGGGTCCTTCTGTGTAGAAGTCATATTTGTTATCTCCTTATGGGTTGTAAACCGCCGGACATGGTATTAGGCTATCGCGACCTGATTAATCTCTCTAACCGAACTGATGTTCAGTAGTCGCGCTTTATTTAATCGCTCTAGCCGAACTGATATTCAGTAGTCGCGCCCACACTAATTGCTCTACCCGAATTGATATTCAGTAGTCGCGCCTACCAGAGCCAGCACTTCCCCGATAGGCGTGCCGGCTGCGGCCTCGTCGTTCCAATCCAGGTTTCCGCTACCTTTCGCGTGTTCCAATAGCTGTGTTTGGGTCTCGGGGCTAAGCTCTAAAAAGCCCATGTGCTCCAAAGAAGCCTGCACTAATTCCTCAGGTGTGGTTACGCCTTCGGACTTCATTTGAGCGATTATTTTCTGGACTCCCACCTGAGAGGTGTCGGCAACGCGGTCGGCCACGAAATTGATACGGGCCAACAGAGAACCGCTGTTAATCCATTCCGGCCCTGTGTACCAACCCTCGACGCTGGGCGGGTCCAAAATCGACTGGCCCATGTACCCCGGCTGAAGACCGATGTCCCTGATACCAGGTCTAGGGGCTTTCCAGTCTTCCACCAACCGCAGGGTGCCGGCCACCACTTCCGCTGGGCTCTTGATCTTCGAGTAGCTGGCTTCTTTAAAGAAGTCGGCGTTGAACATGAGCCGAAGCACGGCCTTCATATCGTAGCCCGACTCTTCCAATACGTTCATCATGGAATCCAAGGCTTCTTCGTCCCTGGCAGGCTCAATGGTCCAAGCAGGAACCTGCACTTCGTCGGCAACAAAGAAGTTGTATAGGTGGCGGCAGATGAAACGGATGGTCGCCGGCTCTTTCACCAGAATGTCTATGATGTCTTCGCCGTCGAAATTGCCGGTGTGGCCCAGGAAGGTCTTCTCCGTATCGTCGTGGTCTTCCTCCCGGAATTCGAACCGCCACGGGAAGCGGCCATAAGGCAACCTGGGGACTTTGGGGGCGATGGTCCATCCGGTAAAGGCCCGGGATGCCTCCCTCACATCGACCTCGGTGTAGTTGCTGACGCCCATGGAGAACAACTCCAGCAATTCCCGGCCCCAGTTTTCATTAACGGCGTCCCTGTGGTTTTCATTATTGTCGAGCCAATAGATCATGGCCGGATTTTTGGCCAACTCGACCAGCATGGTCCGGTAGTCGCCCAAACCAAACTTGATTCCCTCGTAAAAACCCCTCGTCCTCCGGGGGCAAGGTGAGGATAATGTGGGGAAAGGGCGTTGGGGCAGCGCCTGGCCGAGGGAGGGGAGGATGTTCCGAATACGAGACCCGCAAGAGAGCCTCTGGCAGTCCCAGTTCCTGGTGACGCCGAAGAAGGCTAAGCGTCTGGAGAGAAGTTGGGCCGAGGTTTTCCGAAACGAGGCGCTCCCCCTGATTGACGAGGAGCGCTTTGCTCCCATGTACTGCGTGGACAACGGCCGTCCCAACCGGGCGGTGCAGACCGTCCTCGGGGTCCACCTCCTCAAAGAGATGTTCAACCTCACCGACGATGAAGCTCTGGAACAACTAGAGTTCAACCTGCTCTGGCACCACGCCCTGCGGCTGGACATCGAGGAGACCCACCTGCCCCAGAAGACCCTCCACAACTTCCGAGTTCGCCTGATGCAGCACGACGGTGGCCGGCTGGCTTTCCAGGAGACCACGGACCGGATCATCCAGGCGCTGGGCATACGCACCGGAAAGCAACGCCTGGACTCCACCCACATCATGAGCAACATCGCCACACTCACCCGGCTGGGCCTGTTCTGTGAGACGATGCGGTTGTTCCTGCGGGCCTTGCGCTGGGAGCACCCAGAGCTTCGCCCTGGGGTTCCGGAGGGCCTCCTAGGGCGCTATTTGAAGGAAGAAGACGAGGCGACCCACTACGAGGACGCCCGCACGGGGGAGGGTCGGCGACGCCTTTCGGTCTGTGCCCGGGACCTCTACCGGCTGGTGGACCGGTTCCATGGCACGACTGCTGCCCAGCTGGAGGAGTACCGGCTGCTGGAGCGGCTGCTGCGGGAGCAGTGCCATGTGGGCAAACACCGGGACGGGCGCCCCAGGGACGATGACGACGATGCTGGGGAATGCAAGGTGCCCGTGGCCTTGAAGGACCCGAAGCAGGTGTCCGCCGACTCGCTGCAATCGCCCCACGACCCGGATGTGACCTACAGCGGCCACAAGGGGAAGGGGTACGAGGTGCAGGTGGCGGAGACCTGCCACGAGGAGAACGCCACCCAGCTCATCACCCACGTGGAGGTGACCCCCTCGAGTGGGAGCGACACCGACGTGAGCGTGCCGGTCGTTGACGGGCTCGCGGAGCGGAAGGTCCGACCGGACGAGCTCTTCGCCGACACGGCGTATGGGTCGGGCCGCAATGCCTTCGAAGCCTCGCGCCGGGGAACGGAACTGGTGAGCCCGGTGGCGGGGTCGGCGCCGGGGAACTCGCACGAAGGAGAGGGTGACGGACCACCGCCGCTCACCGCCGCGGACTTTCAGATCGACGTCACAGGGGAGCAGGCCACGGTGTGCCCCGCCGGCCACCCGTCCATCGAGGAGCACGAGTTGGAGGATGCGCCGGAGCGGGTAGAGGTCCACTTTGCCAGGACAACATGCGAGCCCTGCCCCTTGCGGTCCCGTTGCCCAGTGAAGCTGGACCGGCGTGCGGGGGCCTACGTCCTCAAGGCGGACCTGGTGAAGGTGAACATCGAGCGGCGCCGGAGGGCCGAGGCCACCGAGGAGTGGCGCAAGCGGTATGCCATAAGGCCGGGATCGAGGGAACGAACTCCGAGCTGAAGCGCGCCCACGGGCTTGGGCGCTTGCGGGTGCGAGGGGGCCGTCGGGTGCGGCTTGCCGTCTACCTGAAGGCGTTGGCGTGCAACTTCAAGCGGATGGTCCATGCACGCCTGGTGGAGATGGAGAACACGGCTCAGCGGGCGGTCGGGACGGTACCTGCGGTCACGGCCGCATGAGGGCGCCGCTCCACAGCTTCCACCGGGTGCCCTGAGCCACGGAAGGGGTACCGCAACGGGATCACGCTTGTCCTGAGCGCGGCAGATGGTGCGGTGAGGCCAGCAGCCGGCATCCCGTGGCCTCCTCCCTTCCAGGCCCCTTCGCACGCCAGGGTTCATCTCAAACAGGCCTTTTTGCGAGGGAATCATAGTTGCGGAACATGTCCAACTGCTCCAGCAATTGATCGCAATTGTCCACCTTGGAGTTGCCAGTGGCGAAGACGTAGTGCCAGAAAAGCGACACCTTCTCGACCAGCGGATTGGGGCTGTTGATCATGTCTGCAGCGACTTGAGAAACGCGCTTAGGACAACTTGGTTCATGGCCTATTGATGGCTGACGATGCAGTCGCCCGAGGCTTTGAACCCCGTTGGCCTTGAAGGCGCTGAGGCTTGGCTTTCGCCTCTTTGCGTCGACCTGTTTGCCTTCTACCTCCGGCTCATGATCCAACTCCACAGTCGGCTCAGCATGCCCCTCCCCTTGGAGCGGACTGCTCCAACCGGGCGGCTGCCTCAATCGAGCATGGCATTTAGGTCTTGAAACAACGCCTCGAAACTGGTCAAGGCTTGGTCCATCTCCGGCAAGCTAAAATCAGGCCCCTGCTGGATCAGGAACTCTGCTGCCCGATATCGATCAAAACGCCCCGCAAAGCGCCCCGGCCCTCCAGGAAGCGAAGTCACCAAGTTCTCGGCTTCTTCCACCACCTTGGCAGACGGGTTTCCCGAGAGTTCGGTCGTTTGAATGTCGTCGTGCTGCAGGTTGTAAGCCAATCGCATCAAGTCCAGGTAGTTCCTACGCCCAATCACATCTTCAATATCGGCGTCAGCAATTCCGGGGGGCCTGTTCCCCGGCCTGTTTCCAATGTACTTATCGAAGGTCAGAACACGACTTTGCCGCAGTAGTTCCGAGTTCCTTAGGTCAGAGTCAGAACCTGTGATTCCGTTGGCTCCCGTTACCACGGCCAAGCGAAGGTCTTTGCCAGCAAAAAGGGTTAGGAAGGCCCCGACTTTGTCGATGCCGCCGCCCGGTGTGACCACCCAACGTTCATCTAGTGTAGTCCTTCCCAAGGACTCCAGCCTGCGGTTGAGCCAATGGAAATAAAGGACCTCAGTGGGCCCTTCCAGCAAGACAGTGTGCTCGGCGACCGTGAAAGAACGAGACACTTCATAAGCCAATGCCGCCTTTAGCGGTTGGAGCGTCTCCTGGTTGGTGCTAAGCTCCTGATCGCCCACCGTTGTCCCCTGGTCTCTCCCGGAACCAGGCAACTGCCCTTCTGCCATTGGAGTTAAGACGTTTTCCACCGTCCGGGTGCGGTAAAGCTTGGAAGGGTCGATCATAAAGGGCGAGTGGGTCGTATAAATAACTTGGTAGCTTGGCGCTAGCCGCTCTTCAAAGTAACGCACCAGATCGGTCTGAGCGTTGGCGTGTAGGCTGAGACCAGGGTCATCAAAAAGCAAGATCAGGTTCTCACCCGGATTACTGCGGATATGATTAAACCAGATCACGAAGGAAAAAAACCAAATGAAGCCGGTGCTGCGTTCGTCGAAATTTATTGTGTCCCCGTGGCGGGTGTTCTGGATGCGGGTCCGGATAATCCAGCCTTCGTTGAAGGGCGCCGGATCCCCGGGAAATGCCTGCTGTAGCTGAAATTGAACCCGCAGATCTTGGTTCTGTGACCAATACTGAAATACTTCCTGGGTAATACGATGGGAGGCCGCTTCCAGCTCCGCTGTCAGCATTTCGTGCTGGTCGACTCGCTCCAAATCGTCCACACTGCGCCCAACCGTCTCCAGCAAAGCGAGAAACACCTGGTCCCCTTCATCCAGATTGTTGGTCTGCGCTCTGGCCCGCAGGTCATTTACCGCAATTTGGCCGGGCATTCGCAAATACTCGGAGAAGTAAGCAAATTTGGGCAGGCGGCGAAGAAGCATGTGAGCCACGGTTTCATGAGCATTGTTGGTCCGGAAATTGGAGACGACCGCAGCGAAAACTTCGTGCAGCCGGTCGGAGCGCGGTTCCATGTCGCTTAGAGTACGGTGTAACTCGGCTAGGCTTTCGAGGTCCTGAACGGCCTGCAATTCTTCCTGGTCCAAATCGAAGGATGAGATGAGGTGCCTTACAATGGCGGTCTCATTCAATGCGAACGTAAGCACCGTCTTGTTGTCGTAGCCCTTTTGGATCTTAATCATTTGAACCTGCCGGGCGGCGGGCCCGATCACAGGCTCCAAGTAGGCAACGTCATTGGGGCTCAGGTCCCAGGTCGTGGTCAGCGCTTCGGCGGGCTCGTCGTTAGCCCTCTGCTGATATTCCATCATGAACCGGCGGGGATACTCGAAAATATTGAAATCCGTTGCGCTTGGATCCGTCGAGTTTAATTTACCGATGGACCTGAGTATTGCGGTTTTACCGGATTCATTCTTTCCCACCAGGCAAGTCACATTTGCATCGACCGAAAATTCAGTCGAGTCGTTGATACTCTTGAAGTTCTTTATTTGGACGGTTTTCAGGATCATTGCGGACATCAAGATTAATGGTTCAATCCACTGATTTCACTATTGTACTACTCAATTAAGGCCGGGTATTCTATGGCTTTTGATAGATTGAGCCAATAACCGTGATTTTGCGGCCACGTTGGGGATTGCTCGCATTGCTATTGCTGCGGTACGACAATCCCGGTCTGGACAAGGGGCTGTATCTGCCCGAGAGTTGGACCTCGGACAAAGACCGGTACTCTGCGTTCCATTCTTGGTATGCGTTAATGCAAGTCTGGAAAGTTACTTTGGAAGCAGCGTCTTTCGGGCATCGCTTTCGAGCATCAGATGTAGCTCCGGAGCCTTCCTGCGACTATTTGTCGCGAATGGGACAAAAGACCGTTGCTGGGGGACCGCAACCGAGCCATCACTTCTTGCCGCGCATATCCCCCTAGAGGTCTGGCCGGAAAGCCATTGGCCGGGTTTCGCGCTACGCCAAGCAGACGTATTCCAGTCTTATACGGTATAATAGTATATGTAATACGTTTCAATAAGCCCGGCAACTGTTACTTCGATAATCGACGTTAAGAAAACGACGGCTTGGGGAGAATCGGGGTTTCCGTCCGAGTTTCTAGAAGCACAAATCCCCTTGAGCGCACAAATCCCGCTTCATGGTTTATAATCAGCCCTACGCCAAGTATCCCCGGATGACAACGGTTGACATGGGACCGGATATTACAGAATTCTGCGCCGGTTCGGTGAATTCTGCGCCGGTTCGGTGGCTCTTTGATTCGGGTTAAGCATCTGGGATACCCGGAATTACGGGTGCGAAAAAATTACAGTGGTTGAATCTACTCCAACGGGCCGGCCCGGAGTAATGCTAGGAACTTCTGGGGCTGGCTGACGGGGTGGCCATCATAACTTGGGAAGGACTTGATGAGTAAGTTTATAGACCGATTGGACCGTATTATGGAAGGTACCCGGGCCGCCATGGGATTTGGCGTGCGCCGGGAACAAAAATCGCCTGGAATGGCCTTACTGGCAATAGTTTCCGGGTCTGACGCTAAAGCGTTGCAGCAAGTCGCCGAATTGAACCCGGATGGGGTTTTGGTTTCCGGAGTTGACGGTCCGGCGAAGCTTAAAGAAGCTTGCCAGACCCTGGGCGAGAGCATTCCTTGGGGGAAACCGGTCACATCATTGACCGAGGATGAAGCTAATGCCTACGAAAAGGAAGGCTGCGACCTGCTAGCCTTCTCATTGCAAGGCACCAGTTTGGCGGCGGTAGGTTCCGAAGAGGTTGCGCGGATCTTGCGGGTCGACATTACCATGGACCCGGAGCAGTTGCGGGTCATCGATGCCTTGCCCGTAGATGTGCTGCTAATCAGCGGCCCGAGCGAAACATCCGCGTGGTCATTGGAAGACCTGATGGCTGTTGCCGGAGTATCCCGCCGGGTCAACAAGTACGTAATTGTTGAAACGTCGCAACTCCCCGGTGCCAAAGAACTGGAATCTTTGCGCAGCGCCGGGATCAACGGATTGGCTGTGGACGTGGCAAAAGTGCCTGCGGAAAAGCTGACCGAGTTGCGGAAAGCCCAAGAGGATATGCCTCGCCAACGTCCGAACAAGAGGGATAGAACCGTGGCCATACTCCCCCATTCCGCATTTCCTTACGGGAGCAGTTCGGAACCCCAGGAACCGGAGCCCGACGAAGAAGACGACGAATAAATCCCGTCAGCAGTCTGCCGGGATTCTCGTCCTGCCAGGAGTCTTCTTTTGTTTGGAGTTCCCTGGGTGCGCCCGGGGCCTGCTTCGTTCCCCACAATTATCCGTTCTTAACCTGCTGGAAACTCGCCGGACAACGCACCTAGCCGGGGTAATACATGTTGCTGGGTAACTATGGACTCCTTCTAGACGACCCGGCTTCGTTCATAAGGCTGACCTTGGTGGTGGCGTTTTCCTTGGTCGTGGCCGTCACCATCCACGAATTTAGCCATGCCTTGGTGGCCAATGGCTTGGGCGACACCACCGCAAAGCGCTTGGGACGATTGAGCCTGAACCCCATTCGGCACTTGGACCCAAGCGGCACGGTCATGATTCTTGTAGCCGGATTCGGCTGGGGAAAACCGGTCCCTATCGACCCGCGTCAGCTAGCCCACGGTAACACCGGCACCGCTTTAGTTGCTGCGGCCGGACCATTTTCCAACCTGGTACTGGCTTTCGTAATAGCTGTGCCGATTAAACTGGGGGCGCTGGGTTCGACCCATCCGGACTTGAGACGCATATCCCATGTGATGACCGGTGGTTTTACCGAAGGGTTGGCGGATATTGCGGGACTGGTAATTTTTTTCAACCTGCTGTTGGCAGTTTTTAACCTGATCCCCCTTTCTCCTCTGGACGGTTCCAAAGTTATGGCCGGGTTTGTGCCCGCCGAGCACACGTCAGCCTACAACCGCTTGCAGCAAAGCGGACCAGCCATCCTGGTAGGGATTATTCTGCTTGATTTTACTTTGGGCCTGGGGATACTCTGGGGCATTATCGGCCCAGTGGTGCGAACCCTCACCTTGGCTGCCATTGGTGGCTGACCCTAATCGTGCCAGCGCAGCTTTTGCTGAGGCTACGACCGAGTCTAAGACACAGGCTTCTACCGAGACTACAAGCGACACTACGAGTTCACACCTGAGCAGGCATGATAGAATAAACCCGAAAATCCGAGGCGGGCTTGTTCCGTGCCTGTCCAAAACCAGTCCGCTTCTCATCACCGGGCGAGAAAGGCGCGCTTTTGCCGAAGTTCCTGAGACTGAGGCTTTCCGGTAAAACCGGTTCCTGTCATTCGGGGCCAAAACCGTGCATCTTCTGTTTCTTGTGTCGTTCTGATATGCCTAGCCGCTCCACTCCCAGGAATAATACCAAGGTGGTCGGCACGCGATTCTCATTCATCAAGCCGGGGGAAACCACACATGTCCGAAGACCAGTCTGGATTTGAACCCATCGACCTTCACGGAGTGGTACTGCCGGACGAAGGCATTGTAGAGCTCTCCGATAAGCTGACCGGGTACATGACCGAGATACAACTGGACGGTCTACCCGATGTCATAGGCCAGGTGCTGGACGACTTTTTGGAACAATGCGGGGGAATGCCGGAGGACCTAACCAATCCCGAGGCCTTTGAGCAAATAACCAGAAATCAACTGGCGGTGACCCTTGCCTATCAATTGGGTAGGCTGGAAGGACGCTCCCCGCAGGTAGTCGATCTTCTGGTGAGGCAGTCTGTCCAAAAGTGGGGCGCTCACCCCGTAGCGGATTCCCCGGACATTTCCGACGAGGACTTGGCAAAGCCCAAAGAACTGGTTTATCCACGGTTGCGCCGGCTGGAATACCTCGACCCCAACGCAGGAGACGAATCAAAATGAAATCGCACCCTGATTAACCTAAAGCGGCGTAACACAAAGCCACGTCACGCAAAGTTAAGTAATGCAATTAACGGGTCAACCCGCGAGCGGTAATTCCTCCGCAACTTATTTGCCAAAGGAGTAGCTAATGACAACCTCATCTCCAGCTTACGACCTGGTATTGAACGGCGGTACGCTCCTCGATCCTGCTCAAGGGATCAACGACCGCCGGGACATCGCCTTCAAAGACGGTCTTGTAGCCAACGTGGCGGAACGCATCGACCCGGCGTCTGGATCGGCCGCGGTTGATGTATCCGGCAAATTAGTTACGCCCGGTCTAATTGACCTCCACGGTCACTTTTACCACGGCGGCAACTCCACTGCGGTGCACCCGGACCAGATTTGCCTATCTTCGGGCACTACCACCGGCGTCGATGCTGGCAGCGCCGGATTTCAGAATTTTCTGGCCATGCGCGACTACGTCTTCCCAGCCCACAAGACCCGGTTGTTGGCATTTCTCCACATCGGGGCTGTGGGTCTGGCTGCGAACCGACTACTGGGCGGTGGCCTTCACGACATGCGTATCATCGACGTTGACCAGACTGCCGACGCAATCAAAGATAACCCAGGGTTTTGCTTCGGAGTCAAAGTGCGAATGCATGTTAACGCCGTGGCCTACTGGAACGCCCACGAGGCGATGAAAGCCGCCCGTGCCGTTGCGGACAAAACAGGGACAAGGTTGATGGTTCACGTCAGCGGGACGCCCATACCCCTGCCCGAGATTCTGGAGTACCTGGGGCCCGGGGACATTTCCACGCACGCCTTTAACGGCAATCCTGAATCGATCCTGGACGGAAGAGGAAAATTGAGGCCCGAAGTGCGGGCTGCGGCCGACCGGGGCGTAATCATGGATGTGGCCCACGCAGGGGTTCACTGCGATCTTGACGTGGTCAGAGGGTCAATGGAGCAAGGCTTGCTGCCGGACACCATCAGCACCGACATTCACAACCCTCCGCCGGACCGGACAGTGTACCTCATGAACGACTTAGTCAGTAATTTCCACGCCTTGGGCATGCCCTTGGCCGATGCGGTCGCTGCAGCAACAAGCAAGCCAGCGCACGTGCTTGGGCTCCAAGATTCCCTGGGCTCCCTAGCAGTCGGCATGTCCGGTGACGCTGCTGTGTTCGACCATCGAGAAGGCCGATTTGTGTGGCACGACATGTCCGGGCATTCGGTCGACGGTAAAGTACGGTTGGACACATTCCTCACCGTGCGGGCCGGAGCAGTTGCTTGGCGGGAGGGCCGCCTGACCCAGATGGGTGAATGTTAGGTATAAACCATTTCGCGGTGGCACTTCCGGGATCTTGGCGCCGCCGCTCTAGGTTCCTGACCTGATCTGCTCAATTTAGTTAATCGGACAGAGAACCAAGGGTAGAGGACACCGTGGCCGTGAGACTTCCATCCAGGTGGAACACAAAGTCGATTGGCTCTCCATCGGGGAAGATTGAACGCTCCAAGGCCACCATGATCATAGGCGCCAGCAAAAATGGGCGTTCCCTTCCTTGAGGGGAATCATCCAACTCCAATTGTATGTCGGCTCTTGCTGCCGTACCGTCTTGACCGGGTTCAAGCGAGAATCCCACCACCGAAAGTGGGTCCCCTTGAAACGGTCTCCACATTAGATAGGCGGCAAGCAGAATTGAATTCGGGAAGTCCATACGCCCCAGACTGCTGCCCGTCCCCCTGGAAACCCTGATCTTTGCCTTTATTTGGAAAGCGTCCAATTCTTCTTGACTGGTGATCACAAAACCCCGAAGTTTTTCTTCCAAGGGTCCCACTTGTTCCTCGGGCCTCGGCGATACCCATCCACTATTGACGTATCTCCATTGTTGCAATGGGTCAGTCTGCCCTTCGTCAGCAATCGCAGCCGGATTATCTGAGTCAGCGCCTGTGTCCGGGGCTGCGTCGTCGGAGTCTTGGGTAGCTACAGTTGGCGTTGGCGCCGAGGTAGCGGCGGCTTGGGGAGCGCTTGTAGGCGATTGCAGCGAAGTGGCGGGCGTGTTTTGATTGGCGGCTGAAGTAATCCCGGCTTTGGTAATCAAAGAAGGGGAGTCGCTTCCACCGCAAGCAAAAACCAACGCAGTGATTGCAATCGCCAATAGGAAGGCAGGAGAATATTTCTTCAAAGTCATCGCCGTCTATCTACCGATTCTCTTCTTAATCTATTGCCGCATTTGCCCTGAATAAGACCCAACTTCGGATAAAACCCAACTTCCAGTAATACCCAGCTTCCAGTCCTGAGATTTCAGAACGGAACCTCCGGCCCGAGAAACATAGTATCAATTCTGCTTGCTATAAACCAATACGTCCTATAGGGAAACATCGTATTTAGCCAGGTGCGTAACCAGGCTTTGGCCAAGGCTTACATGTCGTGTCCAAGGCCCCCCAATCCGCCAAAATCCTCATACCAGGTGCGAGTCCTGTCTTGAAAATGAGAAAAAGGACTGTCAGACTGTATATATGCGAATTGGACAATTTGAGATCACCGAACCAGTCCCCGAAATGCGGGACCCCCACGTACTAGCCGTGTTACGACCTTGGATCGACGTAGGCAATGTCGGAACCCTAAGTTTGAGTCGGCTTGAGCGGCACCTGCACGCCCAGGAGATTGGCCGTTTAGCCCGCCCCGGCCGGTTCTACGACTTTACCCGCTACCGGCCCCGGTCAGTCCTCAATCAAGGAGTTCGAGAGTTCACGATCCCCAGCACCGTGATCCGATATGCCGCCAGGGAAACATCGCCGGACTTAATATTCCTTCACCTGCTGGAACCCCACTGTTATGGCGAAGACTACACCGAATCGGTGATGGAACTCCTCAAGTTCTTCGGCGCCAAAAGGTACTCCCTTCTTGGCGCAATGTACGACATGGTGCCCCACACACGCCCCCTGTTGGTATCCGGTGGCGTGGGGGAACCCGATGCCGAAGAAGAGTACAAGATGCTCAATACCCGTCCCAGCAACTATGAAGGCCCGACCACCATCACCTACCTAATTTCTCTGGAAGCTGAAAAACTTGGGATTGAGACGCGTACCTTTGTGGTCCATCTGCCCCAGTATTTCCAGGTCGACGAAGACTTCACCGGCACCGCCCGGCTGATGGAGATTCTCTGTAACGTTTATCAACTTCCCAAGCGTTTGATGGACCCACAACGGGGACGTGAGCAATACGAAGCCCTTCAGAAAATAGTGAGCGAAGCCTCTGAAGTAGGCTCGTTGCTGAGCCGACTGGAAGAGCGCTACGACAAAGAGCAGAGCGAAGCGTCCGGCCTGGCACCGCTTTCCCCAAATATCGAGCAGTTCTTGAGAGATTTGGACCAAGGATTCGACTCGCCCGAGACTAGCAGGGACCCCGAGTCCACCGAACCACCGGAATAGACTCCGGTAGCCCCGGCTTGATGGTTTCTTTTATGGATCCAATGACCTGATGGCTCCAATAAACTGATGGCTCCAGCAAACTCCACTTTCCAAAACCGGCCGGAGAAATTACTTTGGTGGACTCGACGACCGCTACATTACCCAGCCTCCCATCAGGCCCAGTGGAGCTCCTGCAAAACCTGATCCGATTCGACACGACCAATCCACCGGGAAACGAAAAAGAGTGCGTCGGCTACATTCAAGGCATCCTGGATCAAGCTGGCCTGGAAACCACGGTGCTTTCCCGTTCGCCGTCCCGGCCCAACCTGATCGCCCGAATCAAAGGCACGGGACAAGCGCCGCCTCTGTTGCTCCACGGTCACGTAGACGTAGTGCCAGCCAACACCCAAGAATGGGTGCATCCTCCCTTTGAAGCCAACATTGTCGACGGGTACATTTGGGGTAGAGGGGCGTTGGACATGAAGGGCGGCATAGCCATGATGATTACCGCCCTACTAAGACTGAAATCCGAAGGCGTCTCCCCCCCCGGCGACGTGGTCTTGGCGGCGGTCAGCGACGAAGAGGCTGGCGGCGAGTTTGGCACAAAGTTCCTGGTGCAAAACCACAAGAGCCTCTTCGATGGAGTTCGTTACGCGGTCGGGGAATTTGGCGGCTTTAGCTTCCCAATTGCTAAGCGGCGCTTCTACCCAATCATGATAGCTGAAAAGCAAATCTGCGTCTTGCGCGCCACCATAAGGGGCTCGTCAGGCCACGGTTCGTTGCGGAGCAAGTCCAGCGCCACTGCCAGGCTGGCGCGGGTTTTGGGTCAATTGGAACGGCGACAGTTGCCGGTGCACGTGACACCCGTGCCAAAAGAAATGTTTCGCCGGGTCTCGGCCGTTCTACCTTTTCCGGCAAGCATTGTATTTCGTCAACTTATGAGGAACAGAACTGCCGGGATGGTTACTAGAGCCATGGGCGACCGGGGATTGTTATTTGGCCAGTTATTGCGTAATACCGCCAATCCGACAATGTTGCGGGGCGGAGAGCAAATAAACGTGATGCCCAGCGAAATCGCATTGGGACTGGATGGCCGCTTGCTTCCCGGTTACAAGCCCTGCGACCTGGTAGCTGAACTCAAGATATCTATAGGCGAAGACATAGACTTGGAAGTAGTCCATCACGACCCGGGCCCTCCAGCGCCGGACATGGGCATGTTCGACACGTTGGCAGGAATAATACAGGAAGCGGACCCTCGGGGAGTCCCGGTGCCCATGTTGCTGCCCGGTGCTACCGATGGACGGTTTCTGGCCAGATTGGGGATACAAAGCTACGGATTCCTGCCAATGAGGTTGCCTCAAGATTTTACTTTCGCGGAGACTATTCACGGAACCAATGAACGCATCCCAGTGGACGCTTTGACCTTCGGGGTTGAGGCTATATATCAGCTTTTACGGCGATTTGGGGAGGCACCGCAAGGGCCAAACCTATTGACCCAGACACATTGGTGGGAAGGATCTAAGGATGCGTTCCAGGCGTAAAAGGTAGAAACCGCAGTTTGACGTGTCCATAGCCTTGTGGTAGAGTGAATCAACCTATCATGGACGAAATTGTTGAGGGTTTTAGTATTAGAGGTATTCTCTAATATGGTTGTGAGGACGGCGTTTCGCCGAGTTGGGGAGGGGACGGAATTAGAGATCAATTACAATGCGATTATAGTGAAGGCGGTTCGGAGGTAGAGGGATATAGCTAGACAATATCGGGTCAACGAGCGGATAACAAGCCCTCAGGTCCGGGTTATTGGTGATAATGGGGAGCAGCTCGGTGTGATGGATGTCAGACGGGCGCTGCAACTTGCGCGGGATGCGGACGTGGATCTAGTTGAGGTCGCTCCAAACTCTGACCCTCCGGTGTGTCGTCTGCTAGACTACGGCAAGTTAAGGTACCTCACCTCTAAGAAAGATCGGGAATCGAAAAAGGGACAAAAGAGCAACGACCTGCGTGAAGTCCGATTCCGGCCCAATATCGGGATTCATGATTTGGAATCCAAGACTCGCAAAGTCAGGGAGTTGATCGGGGACGGCTCCAAGGTTAAACTCACGGTACGGTTCCGTGGCCGAGAGGCAGCCCACCAACAGTTGGGCCTTGCGGTGCTCAAACGGGTAGCCGACGAGCTAAAAGACGAGATTCGACTGGAAAAAGCTCCGACCTTTGAAGGAAGAGCCCTTTCCATGATCTTGATTCCCGCCGCCCAAGCGGCACAACCCGCCCAGAAACCAGACCGACCAGAAAAAGCTCGGCCGACACCGGCTAATCCAGCGGAACAAAGTATAGAAGATTTAGCAAATGCCCAAACTTAAGACACACAAGGGCGCCAAAGCCCGCATACACATTACCGGAACCGGAAAGCTTATGCGCCGAAAACGCATGAGCAGCCACCTTAGGCGCAAAAAACCCAATAAAGTTACCCGTAAGTACGCCCAGAAGTTGCTGGTGGACAAGAGCGATATTCCCCGCCTCGCTGCTCTGCTCCCCTACGGTTAGCCCAAAGAACCGCCTACCCGGCCCTTTTTTCATACCGGAACCTATTATACTGGAGACCTGCTTTGCCTAGAGTTAAACGCGGTGTTACTAAACATGCCCGGCACAAAAAGGTGCTTATGGCTGCCCGTGGGTTCCACGGGTCCTCTCACAGGAACTACAAGTGGGCCAAAGAAGCCCTGCTCCATGCTTGGGATCACGCCTACCGCAACCGCCGAGAACGGAAGGGCGACTTCCGGCGGCTCTGGATTATCCGCATCGGCGCAGCCTGCCGTCAAGCAGGAACGACTTATAGCAGATTCATCTACGGACTGAAAAAAGCCGGAGTGGAACTGGACCGCAAGATACTCGCCGACTTGGCCGTCCGCGACCAGCCCGCTTTCGACAAGTTATTAGCTTTGGCCGCACCATATAGTGATGGCGCACCGCAAGAAGTTGCGGCGGGTCAACCTGTCGAGGCCTAGCAAGTTCAAACATAGCTGGAACTACACTAAGCAATAAAGAAAAGGTGCGGCATATAGTCGCACCTTTTCTTTTTGCCCTTAATTACATATAACCCATGAAGCACTATCTCTGGGAGTCGCCGAGGGACCTAATTCGCACGCAACTTATCCAGCACTATATGTATACTCTTAGCCTGCTGGGATTTCTTGAGACTATGCGCGCAAGCCAAGGCTCCGTAGAACTATGGTTGAAGCGCTTCACAACCACTCAGCTTGGTCTATGGGCCGTTTTATGTCCTCGCGAATCCGTAGTAGGTATCCGAGTCTAAGATTCGCCCAAGTCCCGCTTCTGAGAGATTGATGGGGCGCACAGGAGTTGACCACTTCTCGGTTAACTCGTAGTGAAGATCGCTCAATAGCGTCGGCGTGTTTCTCCTAGCTAACAGCAACCGGAACACAATTTCCTGAATCGGCATCTCCGTGCGAATGAAATTTTCATCATCGGCACAATGGGTGGCGATTTCGTCTACCAGCTTCTTGGGGTCGGTCAGTTCCGAGTCCGGGTTGGCCCTCGAAGGAGCCCTCGGAGGACGCCGGTCCGCAACCATAGCGATTGCCGACCGGTTCAGTTCGGCAATCCTATCGAAGCTAATTTGGTAAAGTAAAGCAACCTCGGGCTCTTGTATCGTCTCCTGTTCGGGAGTGGTCATAGGTCTACCTCTTCATTCCAGTCCAGCATAATAATACGCACTCTTTCACCGGCCCTTTTGATGGCCAGGTTTTCCGGGCAAATCGCCAGGCCATTGGCCCGAGACATCGACGTAAGTATGTTTGAGCCCTGGGGGCCTGCAGGCTTAGCATAATATGTGCCGTTTCGCCGCTCTACTTCAACCCTGGCGTACACCCGACGACCGTCGGCGTTGTAAATCGATCCCGTAAGGACGCCCTCCACCGTAGGGCGGGGCAGGTGTCCCCGGCCCAGCATAGTCCTGATGGCCGGTCGCGCAAACATCTCAAAAGCCACCATTGCGCTCACCGGGTTCCCGGGAAGGCCCAGCAAAGGTACTGGGTTTCCATGGGGGCTGTTCAAGTGCCCGAAGGCCAACGGCTTGGCTGGCCGCATGCGCACCGACCAGAAGTTCATGTCTCCGCGCTGGGTCAATACATCTTTTACGATGTCGTAGTCGCCTTTGGAAACACCCGCCGAAGTGATAACCAAGTCCGAATCCAGCGCCGCTTCCAGCTTGGCTCTCAAATCTTCTATATTATCTCTGGCAATACCCAGCAATTTGGGAATGCCCCCAGACTCAATCACCGAGGCAGCTACGCTGAAGCTGTTGCTATCGTAAATCTTGGCGGGCTCCAAGGGAAGCCCGGTCTCCGCCAACTCGTCGCCGGTGGCCAATATCGCCACCACCGGGCGGCGGACCACCGAGACCGTTCCCAACCCCAATGACGCCATTACTCCCACTTCCGGTGGCCGTATCGCTGTCCCCTTTTCCAAGACCAGTTGGCCTTTGCGGACATCCTCCCCAGCCGGGCGAACGTTGCAGCCGAAGGGCAGGTCTGCCATGATCGCTACTTCTTCCAATGGAACGCCAGCAGCCTTGCGAGCGACTTCGTCGGTTTCCTCAAAGGGCACTACCGTGTCAGCCCCATCGGGTATCGTCGCACCAGTCATAATGCGCACGGCTGTGGCGGACCTAACGGTTTGGGTAGGCACTTGGCCAGCGGCGGCCAAACCTATGATCTTTAGCTTTCTGGGCTCAGCTTCCGAGGCGTTAACTATATCTTCCCGGCGCACCGCATAGCCGTCCATCCCCGAGTTGGCCGCAGGGGGCAAGTCCAGCGGCGAGCTAATATCGACGGCCAGCACATGGCCTAAAGACTCCAACAGTGGCGTCTCCACCGGCTGTAACGGGCCGAAACTGGCCATTATACGTTGGTAGGCCTCCTCCACACTCAGCATGTCCTGGCCGACGTGCCTGTGGCCATGCTGATGGGCAGCTTCTTCTGTATGTTCCGGTTTATGTCCGTGAATATGACTACTCATAAATTTCCCTGCACAAATACAGCTAGCTGCGAAGAGAGGCCTGAACCTCCCGTTCCAAGGTACGCAGCAGTCCCTGCATAGAACGGTTTACTTCTTCGGTGGTCAACGTGCGGCCGGGTGCCTGAAAATCAACGTGATAAGCCAGAGACTTTGTACCCGGCGGTATGTTCTCCCCGATGTAAATATCGAACAACTCGGCTTGAACAACCATCCGGTGGCGGCTGATTCTACCCTCAACGGTAGCAGCGTCCACGTGGGCTGGCAGCACTAAGGCCAAGTCTCGAGTGGCTACGGGAAACCGGGAGATTTGCGAAAAATGCCGACCCGCATCCGGAATCGCTTTTAACAAATTATCCAGCCTGAGCTCGAAAAATACTACCGGCCGGAGCCTGAGATCAAATTTATCGGCAATCAGGGTATGAACTTCACCGACGGCACCCAAAGTTAGGCCGTCCCCCTTGTCCCCCTTGTCCCCTTTGTCCGATTTGTCTGACTTGTCTGACTTGATCAATGCGCATCGCCCCGGATGGAAAAATGGAATATCCGCAGGTTCAAATTCAGCGCTCACGCCCACGCGTTCCAGCAGGCTTTCCACAACACCTTTGGCGTCGAAGAAATCCAGGGAGCCCCCTGGTTCCAGCCAAGAAGGCGCACTCCTTAGCCCTGCCAACACTCCGGAAACCACTTGGCGCTCTTCTGGAAGGTCGCCCGCTCGGGGCAGGAATACCCGTCCGACCTCGAACAAGCGAAACGGGCCCTCCCCGTGGCCTTGGTTGGCAAGCAACGTGCCCAATATGCTGGACCGCAGCGTCGGGCGGAGCCACTCTTCGGAAGAATTCATCGGGTTGGACAGGCGAAGACTCTCGCTGGAATCCCCCTGCCATTCTACTTTCTGTAGATCGTCCCAACTCACCAGGGGATAATTTATGACTTCCTGCATGCCGATGGCTGCCAGTTCGTCCTTTACTGTCTCCACCAGACTTCGCACCAAGTCCGGCATCTTGGGCGGAATGGGAGTGGAAAGAGGCGTCACGGGTACGGAATCGTAACCGGCAATCCTCACCACTTCCTCAATCAGGTCTTCTTCAATGTTTATGTCATTGCGCCAATAGGGCACTCGAACAACCACCCTATCGGGTCCTTCCCGGTGGGTCACAAAACCCAGAGAATGCAGAACGCGGTCCACAGTCTCCGGTTCGAATTCCATGCCCAGAACCTTTTTCAAGCGATCGGCGGTCAGACTGACATTCTCGGTTTCCTGGGGCTGACCCGGGAATTCATCGATAATCCCCGCAGCAATGCTGCCCCCGGCCGATTCTTGAATCAGTTTGGTGGCCCGCCTTAGGGCAATGGGCGCAAGCTCGGTCCTCAGACCCTTTTCAAACCTTAACGTCGCCTCCGTGCGCAACCGAAAATCTTGGGCGGTCTCCCGGTTGTTGTATCCGTCAAAAGTCGCCGACTCCAGCAACACGCTGGTGGCCGATGGGCTAATTTCACTGTTTGTGCCGCCGATGACACCACCAATGCCAATGGGGTCGTTGCTATCCGCAATGACCAGCACGCTGTCACTCAGCTTGCGCTCAATGCCGTCCAGGGTCACCAGGGTTTCACCTGGTTTGGCCCGCCGGACGATAATAGTCCGGTCTTTCAGCAGGTCGTAGTCGAAGGCGTGGAGCGGTTGGTTATACTCCAGCATGACGAAGTTGGTCACGTCCACCACGTTGTTGATCGGCCGGAGGCCAGCCTTGGTCAGGCGGTCTTGCAACCATTGGGGCGACGGACCGATGGTCACGCCCTTAATCAGGCTTGCGGTATAGCGATAACACAGGTCGGGGTCGGCCACGGTGATGGAAATTTCGTCGGCAATCGGGGCCCCGCCCTCAGGGTAGCTACCGTCGGGCTCCCGGACATTTTGTCCGGTAAGGGCAGCGACCTCGTGAGCGACGCCCAAGATGGAAAAGCAGTCCAGCCGGTTGGGGGTGACTTCCAAGTCAAGAATTGTGTCGCCCAGGTACTCGTCCAAAGGAGTACCCAAGGGCGCGTCTTCGGGTAGAACGATGATGCCCGAATGGTCGTCACCCAAGCCCAACTCCAACTCGGAGCAGATCATGCCTTGGGATTCCACGCCGCGTATTTTCGCCGCCTTCAAAGTCTCGTGCTTCCCGGTGTGGGTGTTAAGCAGATTGGCGCCCACCGTGGCGAAGCAGATTTTCTGATTGGCCGCCACGTTGGGCGCACCGCAAACAACTTCCATCTGGTTAGACGGATCTGGGCCGGTGGTGACTTGGCAGAGGGAAAGTCGGTCGGCTTGAGGGTGAGGCCGCACGGACACCACCTGCCCTACAAAGCAGCCGCTCCAGCCACCGGTTTCCACCACTTCACCCACCTCGATGCCAGCCATGGTCAACCGGTGGGCCAACTCTTTTGCGGGGAGCGTCACATCGACGTATTCCCGTAACCAACTTAGGGGTACTTTCACTTTATTCTAACTCTATCAAGTATGTGGTCCGGTAAATCCAGGATCCGGTAAATCCGGAGCCGCGCTAAAACTGCCTCAAGAAACGCAAGTCGTTGGAATAAAAATGCCGTATGTCGTCAATGCCGTACTTCAGCATTGCAATACGCTCCGGTCCTAGACCAAAGGCGAAACCGGTGTACTTTTCGGGGTCGTAGCCAACCCCGGCCAGCACTTTGGGGTGCACCATGCCTGCTCCCATGATCTCGATCCAACCGCTGTCCCGACAGATACGGCAGCCATCTCCTTCCCCTTGGCAAGCAAAACAGTCGATGGACATATCCACCCCCGGCTCAACGAAAGGGAAATAGTCGCAGCGGAAGCGCACCTTACGGTCGTCGCCGAACATCCTACGAGCGAACTCGAAAAGGGTGCCCTTCAAATCGGCGAAGGTTATACCTTCATCCACGGCCAGTCCCTCGACCTGGTAAAAGTGCCACTCATGGGTGGCATCGGTGGCCTCATAGCGGTAGCACTTACCGGGAACCACAACCCTGATCGGGGGCTGGGAGTTTTCCATTACCCGAGCCTGCATGGGTGACGTGTGGGTTCGAAGCAGCATAGGCCGTTCGCCGGCCTCGTTCTGGTAGTCGACCCACAAAGTGTTCCACATGTCTCTGGCAGGGTGGCCTGTGGGAATGTTGAGCATCTCGAAATTGTAGTGGTCCCACTCAACTTCCGGTCCCTCGACGACACTAAACCCCATGTCCGAAAAAGCGCCGCAAATTTCCCGCACAATCTGGGTCGTCGGGTGAAGCCTGCCCACTGCGGTGGGGCGGCCCGGAAGGGTAACATCCAGCTTGCCTTCGTTAGCTGATGCGGCCAAGTCCGCTCTGTCTATCTCCTCCCCACGGCCCGCCAAGCTTTGCTCCAGCGTCCCCTTGGCCTCGTTGGCTAGGGATCCCACGACTCG
Source organism: Dehalococcoidia bacterium (assembly GCA_963665155.2). Taxonomy (GTDB): domain Bacteria; phylum Chloroflexota; class Dehalococcoidia; order Lucifugimonadales; family UBA3495; genus UBA1141. The sequence goes on from CAXXFI010000002.1 coordinate 843,053, forward strand.
CCGTTCTTCTAAATCTAGCTGGGATAGCCCTCGCAGCATAAGCGTCAAGCGTCCGCGGCGGCCCAAGTAGGCGACCCGCCAGCCTTCCAGGTCATCATGAGTACTGAGCTTGCTTAACTGGTCCACTGCCTCGCTGACCAGTTCCATTATGGATTGACTCGATGGTGCTTGGCTAGATGTTGGATCGTTTGTAGGTTGGGTCAAATTCGCACGCTCGCACTGAGTTAAAAAAGGATCTGAGTCTTAAGGGGGGTGTTTGGGACAGTTCATTCTAAGCCATTATAAAAATGGCGATAGCAGGGGTCAAGTATACCCTATTTATATGGAAGTCTTCGCCCGAACGCTAGTTACCAACGCAGCGGCCCCTTAGTCTCCGGTTGACAATAAACTCCTGTTTTAGAACATTAGTTCTGATATTATCTTACCAAAGCCGCTGCACAAACGGCTCGACCGGGACACAGTAGTCAGAGTGCCCGGCAGAATAAAAATTGCGCCCGGTTACTTATTATCTAAGCCAATTATCTAAGCCAATTATCTAAGCCAATTATCTAAGCCTATTATAAGCCTATTATCTATGCCAACACTAAGCGGAGGAATTGTGAGTTGGTTCCGTCTCAAAGCCTGTCCGAAATGCCAGGGAGACCTGGCAACGGACGAAGGCGACTGGTTATGTTTGCAATGCGGCACGTATTACTATACGGGACTTTACGGCGATAAGGGGGTCTCCGTTACTAAGCACCCGAACTTGGCATCGGAAACCCCAGGAAACACCGGCAATCAGGCTCCCTCGAAGGTTGAACAGGGTGGCCGGAACGTTCCGAACCCGCCAGATCATCAAGAGAAGGGTCTGGAATGGCGGCTGGGGACTGGGTCAGCTTTGTCAGGCCCAGAAACCGGAATCGCTGCCGGAGCCACGGTACATGACCTGGCGTTACGCCAAACATGACGCCGGACAGACACAAGGCAACCCTCTTGGCCTTGGACGCTGGCGTGCGCCAGACTGGCTGGGCTATATTCTGCGCAGGCCGCCAAGTGACCACAGGGATGATCGGCATATCGGGCCGTCGGGGCATCCGCGCCCCAGAGCGGTTGATTCATCTGCTGGAATCCTTGGACTCATTGGTGGAGGAATGGCATCCAGAGGCGGTGACCCACAGTCGGCCTTCGGGCATTCACTGGTCCGTCCCGGCATTGGAGTTGCTGGAATCGGGGCTCCTCGATTGGTCCGCACGGCACAATCTGCGGGTTTATGCCTATACCACCCAGGAAGTCCGCACGGCGGCCACCGGACATCCCAACACGTCCAAGGATGAGCTAGCCTACGCCGTCATGGCAGGATTGGGCCTCATAGGCGCGGTAAAGAGCGCCCTCGAATGGGAGGCAATCGCCGTCGGCCGCTACCACCTGGCAATGCGGCGGACCAAGCGAAAAAACCCGGCTGCGCCGGAGGGTTCTTAGGCCCTATATTCCGACTGGTTCACTCTTACTGACCCTTTCAAAAGTCTAAACGAAATGTGAGACTGTATTGCCGGGAAATCCCCCTTGGTCCCCCTTTGTAAAGGGGGACCAAGGGGGATTTGGCCTCGCAATCATCCTCTCGATCAGGTTTAGTTGTCTACTCAATGATCAGTAGTTTGACGTTTCCCCTTAACCCCAGACCTTGCGGGCGGTTTCCACAACCAACTCCAGCTTGCGTGCTTGCTGGTCCATGGTAAGCATGTTACCGGGGGCGGTGGAAGCGAACCCGCATTGTGGACTGATGGCCAGATTTTCCATCGGAACATACTGGGCCGCTTCGTCTATGCGCCGACGGAGCAGGTCCTGTGATTCCAACGCTGGCTCTTTGGAGCTAATCAGACCCAAGACAACCGTCTTGTCCTTGGGCATGAACCGAAGCGGCTCAAACCCGTCTGCCCGGATAGACGGGATTGACGGGTACACTCGGATGAACGTCATCAGTGAAGTAGGCTTGGAAATAACGCGGTGGCCCACCGTCAAGCACTTTACATCCTGGTTGGGGTTGTATCCCAGCAACAAAATCACGGGAGGAAAGGTCCTAAGCAGCCGCAGCAAGCCCAGCGCCAACCGTGCGGAGCAGCATTACGCCTGGCGGCCAATTCGCTACACAGGTCCAACAGCGCATTGGAGCCTTCCTTCGCCGTAAGAAGGCGAGCCAGTTTGGAACACCACAGACTATTACAGCCACCGCCCACAAGCTGGCTCGCCTGATATACTCGAAGCTCAAGTATGGGCACGCTGATCAAGACTACTACGAAAGCCAATATCGGGAGCGTAGCCTGAGAAACCTAACTCGGAGGGCCAAAGAACTAGGTTACAACCTGGTGGCTGCAAAGCAACCACCACCCAGCCACCTTCCCATGACCTCCAACAACTACCAGTTACTTGAAAGGGCCAAAGAACCATTCTTTTGGGGCAGGACCCTTCGGCTGACTCATGGCGAGCGGAAGATTCCGAAGGTTTTTGGCAAACGTGCGTAGTGAGCCCTAATGGGCAGACCTGCCCGGCTAGCGCCCGAAGAGACTGAGTAGACCACTTGCCGCCGCCGAGGCGCCACCCCGTCCCAAACGCAACAGGGTTTTGATCTCTCCTCGTTCCCAGATCACTATGAACTGGCTGGCGATGAAGACGGAACTGTATGTGCCTACCACTACGCCGATTGCCACCACAAGCAGAAGACCCCGGATGCTGGGCCCGCCGATCAGCAGCATGGCCAGAAGAACGAAAAGCGTGGTGAAGCTGGTGTTGAGAGACCTGCCGATGGTGTCCATGATGCTAAGATTTACCACCGATTCCAATGCCCGGTCCGGGTGGCGTACCACGTTCTCTCGAATCCTGTCAAATACGACAATGGTGTCATTGACGCTGTAACCGGCGACGATCAAGACTCCTACGATAAACATGGAATTGACTTCCATGTCTAAAACCTTACCCAGAATGGAGAATACGCCCAATACAAAAACCACGTCGTGAATTAACGCCAATATGGCGCCTATTCCATAACGGTAGGCTTTTGGCACTCGGCGGAAGGCATACCACACGTAGAGCAGGATAAAGACCGAGGCGGCGATTACGGCATAGATTGCGTTCGTCACGGTCTCGCTGGCGACAATGGGTGAAACGGAAGCGAACTCCACCCGGCTTCGGTCCAAACCCAGGAATTTCTCCAGGTCTTTTTCGATGATCTCCCTTTCCGACGGTTCGTCCCCCACGCCCGGCTGCAGGAGGGTTGTGCGGATCAAAAAGCCTCGGCCTCCGACCCTCTGAATCAGCGCCTCGGAGTGGCCAAGCTCGTCCATCCGTTCTTGAATCTGGTCTTCGGTAACTGGACGGTCGAATGTAATACTCAGCACCGAACCGCTGCTAAAGTCGATTCCGGCATTCAACCCTGAATCTCCGGAAAGCCAACCGGAAGGGATAATCATAGAGATCAGGCCCGGCAATATTATCAGTGCCGAAAATAGGAAGTACCATAACCGTTTGCCTACTATATCTACCATGTTTAAGCACCCCCTCCGGTGGTCGAAGCGGTCCGGGGTGCCCCTTCAGGCGTAAACAAGCTGATCCGGTGCCCCAATCCAATCCAGGCAAGCAACTGGAGCAGGTTGCGGCTGACAATCACGGCGGTAAACATGCTGGCAATGACGCCTATGCCGAGACTGATGGCAAACCCTGTAACTAGCCCGCCTCCCAAGCGATCCCCAAACCAGAGCAGAACGGCGCAGGTGATCAGCGTAGAAATATTTCCATCACGAATAGCCGGCCAAGCCCGGTTGAATCCCACTTCCATGGAAGACGCCAGTGTACGTCCAATTCGCATCTCCTCTTTCATTCGCTCGAAAATAAGCACGTTGGCGTCCACCGCCATACCGATAGATAAGATAAAGCCACCAATGTGGGACAGGGTCAAAGTGATAGGAATAAGTTTGAACACCGCCAACACAACAATGGTGTAGAAAACCAGGGACACGGCAGCAACCACGCCAGCCATACGGTAATAAGCGATCATGTAAACCATGACTAGCCCGAGGCCGACGATTCCAGCGATCAGGCTATTACGCAATGACTCGGAACCCAACAGGGCATCAACGTCGTTCTCTTGAATAAGCTTCAAGGGCACGGGCAACCGCCCGGACTCGAGTTGAATCGCAATCTCCCTCGCTTCTTCTCTGGAGAAATTCCCGGTGATCTGGCTTTGGCCATTTCTGATCCAGGCCCTGGCCACCACATCAATGAGTAGATCATCGTCCAGGAAAATTGCGATTCTGCGCTCGTCTTGGTCTACGATGCGGCGGGTCAAATCGGAGAAAATGTCCGAACCACGACCGTTGAATGCCACCGAAACCGCCCAAGCGCCCGTGAGTGAATCGGAGGTAACAAAGGCCCTGATCAGATCATCCCCGGTCAGACCGATATCGGAGTCGATGGGCCCAAGGCAAGTTCCGGTTAGAGGGGCGACTCCACCGTTGCAGATTCTATCCTTAAACTCCATCTGGGCGGTTCGCCCAATCAATCTTTTGGCGTCGTCTATGGCGCTGGTAGTGTTAAAGGCTTCAATGGGGCCAATGGCTTCCGCCAAGGCGAGTATGGCCGCAGCCCCTTTGATATCGCTGGCCGTAGCAGAAGTTACTCTAAATGTCCTTTCGTCCCTGCGGATGACTTTCAGGTCGTCGAATCCGACCTCGGCAAGGATGGCCGTCAATTGCTCCAGTTGCTCCAGATCGGGAACAGCCTCTACAAAACGTATTTCCGTATTTGAACCGCTGGCTCCCGGAAGCTGGATAATTATACGGTCGTCGCCGAACCGCTGGATAATCGGCTCGTCGGTTCCCGAGGCATTGACCCGCCGGTTAATTATGTCCAGTGCCCCTTCCATTTGCTCTATGGTGGGAGGCTCAATATTATTTATTTGAAAATCGGTGATCGTTCCCAACCTGCCGACCATGGTTTCCCGGAACTCGGTCCGCCTGGGGTCATCGTCGGCAAGTATCGAAGTCCGTATGCGCATTCTCAGGGGACTGCGAGCTTCGACGGTGAACTCTTCCAATTCCAGTTCGTCTTCCCCGAAGCGCATCTCCCTTAACGCCCCAATTACATCGACCTCACCGATAGGGTCGAGAAAAGTAACATCGAACCGGGTGCCGGTGTCAGCCTGGTAAACAAGATGCCCGCCACCCCGCAGGTCCAAGCCAAGCTTGAGGCCCAGAGGTCCGGAGTCTCCCCTTTTGAGGGCGGCAAGACCGGGAATGTCCACATTTACGTTTCTCCAACTAAGCGAGGCGACAGCCACAGCAGCCAATAGGACTATAAATATGGACAAACGAATGCTGCGGCCCCGCGCAGACGTGGACCAAAGGAAAGAGAATGCTGTGCCAATCACGCCCCACATAGGTTATCCCTCTTTTTGGTGCTGGCGCATGATGTGGCCTGCCAATTCCCAGGCTTGCTCTGTTGTGGAAATCTCCCCGGCGGCTTGGGCTTCGTTGATAGCTTCCAGCAATAATCCGACAATAGGACCCGGGGTCAACTTGAAGTGCTCGATCAATTCTTTTCCATTTACTAGTTGTTGTGAAACCTCTGGTGTAGCAGGCTGGAATCCCGCCTGAACAATGTGCCCAATCATTCTAGCATGGTTGGACCAATCATCGGGGTTAAGTTCCGGACCTTTTGCGGCCAAAAAATCCGCTTGGCTCAGGTAGAGGGTATCCACCGCCACCCCATTCAGGTCCCAGAAAAACCGGTGGATCGCCCTTGGCGTGGGCACCTCAACCCCTTGCATCATGTTGTAAGGCCGTAGATGGTGCTCAACCATTTTAGCCACCATGCCGATTCCCTTGGAACTTAGCCTGAGTTGGGACAATCGCTGGGTGGCCACCTCCGCCCCCAGCTCGGAATGACGCGGGAACCTGGTGCGCCCCGACTCTTCGACATGCTTGGTTTGGGGTTTGGCGATGTCGTGGAATAATGCCGCCAGCTTGAGCATGGTGCGCCGGGTATGGCCTTCGGCGACCGTCTGATCAAAGTAGGCGTCGGTCTCGGCGGTCCAGTAGACCTGAGTGAACACCGGGGAGTTCTGATGGCCTCCGGTCACCCTTTCCGCTGATTCCACCGCATGGAGCGTATGGCCCCAAACATCCCAGTAATGGGCGCTGGGCTGCTCAACTCCTTTGGTGGCGGTCAACTCGGGTATTATTCTGCAAAGCAAGTCCAAACGGTCCAGGGCTTCAAGACTTCCTTTGGCGCCTTTCAGCGCAATAATCGTCAGCAATTCGTCACGAACCCGCTCCGGAGCCGGTTCGGTAACGTGAGGAGCGTCGGCCAATGCCATACGGGCCGTTTCGGGGTCCATCCGGAAGCCCAGGGAAGAAGCCAAGCGCACCGCGCGCAAAAGTCGGATCGGGTCATCCCGAAATACGCTGGAACCCACCGCCCGGATGCACTTGCGGGATATGTCAGACCGTCCATTGAAAGGGTCTATTAAACCCTCGCCCAACTCGCCAGAATTCCATTCGGAAATGGGCAAAGCCAGAGCATCCACGGTGAAGTCCCGGCGGGCCAAGTCCTCTTCGATACTGCCGGAAAAGCCGGACAGGTCGATGGTCCAACCCTTTACTGAGGTTTCATGACTTTCCGGGTTGTCCGGGCTTTGATTGGTGTCTGCGCTTTGATTGGTGTCTGGGCTTTGATTGGTGTCTGGGCTTTGATCGTGGAAGTCAGAACCCGATGCGGGAACCACCACACGCACCATGCCACGAGCCGGGCTCAACGGGACGAGGGTCCCACCCAGGACTCGCGAAAGCTCTCGACCTATAGCTGGAACATCGCCAGCCACAGCGATATCTATGTCCCGCCCCGAAGGCAGCGCAAGCAGGGAATCCCTCAAACAACCGCCGACCAGGAATGCGGGTGTTTGAGCGCCAGCAAAAAATTCCCTAAGCTTGGTCAGCATCACCGAGAACCGGTTGAGGCGTAGACATACAAGCCGTTCACCCGGAGCTTATCGAAGGGTCTCTCCGCAGAAGAATGGTTCGACAGGCTCACCACGAACGAATATAAACTCCGAGACCATCCATCCTCAGCTCTCCGACGGGTCTTTACGCGATGTGATGGTTCGACACGCTCACCACGACGTGTGCGCAATTGAACACCATCGTCTCATATTGGAATTATAGTGTCCACGTTCACTTGTCCGCCCTCAACCGTAATCTGTTCTACCAACATTCTCAGTAGACTCTGACGTTCGCTGAACGTCATTCGATCCAGGCCTTCAGACACGTTGGCGCAAAAAGTCTCGATGTGCTCAAGGTTTGCTTCCTCGGCCTGAAATTGCGCCTTTTTACGTTGTCTTTGCATTATTATGCCCTCAAGCTCCTTCCTCTGAGCATTAAGCGCATGCATTTCCTTTTTGTACCGCTCCAAGTCCATAGCGTCGTTAATATATGCCTGGGTTATCCTGTCCTCGTGGCGAATCACCCGCTTAAGGGCTGAGGCGGTATCGGCGCCATCCAATTCCAAGCGCTCTTCAGAGCCTGCAAGTGCGATTCGCCGTTTATGTTCGTCTTACAGTATGTGAGGATTCCGGAGAGCATTTTTGATAGCCTCCCATACCCCTTGATCCAGCTTTTGCGCTCCAACAGATCCGGCGGTACACCGCTTGCCAGTTGAGGATGAACCCCAGCTAATGCGGTTACATCGGTACCTTTGAATTCCTCGATTCACATACCCCGTATATGAGCCACCGCACCGAGGGCAGCGTACCAACCCTCGAAGAAGATAATCCTGTTTCTTGTTGTTGCGGCGAGAGAACAGGCTATTTTGCGCCAACTGATCTTGAGCCGCGTTCCAGGTGGATTCGTCAACTAAGCTCGGGACCGGAATAGAAATTGCCTCTTGACCCGACTGCCGGTAAAGGTAGCTACCCTTGTACGCTGGATTGGTCAACATGCGAAATACGGCAGTCGGCTGCCACTGCACAGCTCCTCGGGCCGTGGGCACTCCATCTCGGGTCAACCTCTTCGCTATGGCCCTGGTGCTGAGTTGCTCATCTACCAGAAGCCCGTACATACGTCGAATCACTGCAGCCTGGTATTCCACTTTTTCTAAACTGGCTCTGCTGGCTTCGCTTGTTTTGATCCAGCGATAGCCAAACGGTGCATGCCCTCCAACTAATGCCCCCTCTTTGGCCCGCTGAAGTTTGCCCCTGCGGGTCCTCTCCATAATTTTGGCCCGCTCGTATTCAGCAAATAGTCCTTGCATTCCAAGTAGCATCCTGCTTTCCGGCGAATCGTCCACGGGATAGTTCAAGAATTCTACCCGGACCCCAGCTTTCTCAATTTCCTCCAGAACCAGTCCCTGATAAATCGCCTTTCGGGCCAAGCGGTCCGGAGAGTGGAAGAGTACTACGTCAGGAGCATCAGCTCGAAGAGCATCCCGCAACCGGTCCAACCGGGCACCGGTAAATCGGTTTTCACCATGTACCTGGCCACCTTGATTCCCGAGGACCGTCTGCTGAAGTTCCCGCAAGACCGGATGCCAGCGGAAAGGGAGAAAGGACCTGCGCCGCCGGCTGGAGGCGGTGAAGTAATACCCGTAAAAGTGCTCTTGAAGATGGTGCCCAAACGGGTTTCGATTGCCTTTGGCGCGGTGTGGCTGGCCCACCTGGTTATCGCTGGCTTTGTCGGTGCCGTGCTCCAAGCCCTTGTGTTATGAATCTGGCAATGATAAGAGCGATAGGGAAAGAACGATCTAGGTAGATGCACTAACCGCCTTTTCTTAAAGCCGTGCGTAACTATTATGATGCCGGAGGATATGAAGCACTGGACTCTGACCATTCTTCAGACTACAGAATCACATGCTTGGGAGGATCTCTTTGATCTCGAAAATACGAGTTAAAAGGGATGGACAGCCGCATCACATGTTCGGGGTGATCCATCCAATCTGGCAATTATGGGTTGTCGCCGTCAGCCTGGGTTTCGCGATAGTTTCAGCGTTGGCGTGCTCCCCAACAACCGCGCCGCTGTCCCCTACGCCTGATGACCAGCAGATGAATGAGCTGCGGCAGTCCATTGAGCGGTACGAAAAGATGATTGCCCTTGACCCGGGTGATTATACCTCTCTACTTGAGCGGGCCTTAGCTTATCGCGCCGTGGGAGACAAGGTAGCGTCCCAGGACGCCTTTGAGCAGATGGTACACCTCAATCTACCCGACTATTACAATGGCGTCGTTTTCCTCAATTTGGGGGTAATGGAGGGTAGCGTAGAGAGGTTGAAAGTAGCGGAAAGCGCCTTCACTGCCTCGATCAACAATAATCCGCCAGCGGAAAAGTCTTTTATTCTAAGAGGCGTGGCTAAACGGGAATTGGTTCAACTGAATTTTGGTAGGCGCGAGTTATTGCTTGAGTCAGCCCAGGACATCCGCCAAGCCTTGGAGTGGGAGCCGGACTTTCAGGAAGCTAAGAGAGAATTGGAAGAGACTGAACGGTTACTGAAAGCGATTCCTGGGCCATCGTCACGGCTTAGAAATAGCAGCGGCGCATCCAGTTGCGCTGAGTATCGCCAGTTGCTATTCGAAATGGGTGTTGGGATACCCACGGGCGGAGTATTGGAAACAATAAAGAAGGTACAGAGCCTTGCATCAGATGCCGAGTCCGACATTCTAGCAGAGGCTACTAGCCTTCTACGCATGGCAACTGAAGGTTACATCGAGTCCATAGAGCCGGCGGTGCAAACAACTTACAGAACGCTACTTCGACTACAAATGCGGGTTTATGAATCGAAGCATCCTCATTGAGTCGGTATGTCCCGCGCGGAAGCGTGTACGTGGCAGAGGTGGCTTGGGCGGGATCTGTTGGCAACCAGCGCATGAGTAGGAATCATTGGTTTAGGAACGGCATGCCCTTTTTATCGGTAAAACCAGAGACTCCGCATCTTGAGACAGGTCGGTAGCAACCCGCACCGGCGTTATCAGGACTTCCAGAATGCCCCTCGATGTCCAATTACCAGTTGCTGCACCGCCACAAGGCTATGACTACAAGACGGAGTGGGTAGCTCTTGGATTGTCCGGTTTAAAATTTTAGGAGGCGACTATTCCATTCGCTGGCTGCTAAGTGGAAACGAAATTTCCCAAATCAGCCTACGAGTCGCCCCAGGACAGAAACTTAAGCTCCGAACGGCTTGAACTCCCGGAATGCCTCTATCGCCCCCTCCTCCAACTGCATTGCTGCCACATAATGATCCATCATCGTGGGAGTTGACCAACCAGCAATTCCTTGAACGTACGGGCGAGGAATTCCTTGCCGAACAGCGGAAGCGGCCCAGGCCCTGCGAAACACATGCATAGCATCCTTTACATCGACCTTGGCTCTTTGCATCATCCTTAGTATGTCTTGCCCGATCCCATAGTACTGGAGTCTGCGGCGCTCTTCACCGACCCATAGCCAGGGCTCCGAGTCAGAACGTTGGTTGAGATACCGCAGAACGACTCTCTGGGCATCCTTGTCAAAGGGGACGCTGCGTTCTTTTTGTCCTTTACCGTGAATCACCCGGATCGTTCCCTTGATCCAGTCCAACAGGGATTGGAATTCTTCTCCGGATATGAAGGGCTTTCGAACCTTGGGCACCTTAGGAGCTCTAAGTTTCTCCGTTGGGCTAACTTCCACCAAATCCCACGTCTTCGCCCAACGAAAGAATGTGGAAATGTTGGCGAACCTGGAGCGGATAGCCCTAGAACTCCGGCCGAAAAGTACCCTGACCTAGGCTGTCCCGATATACTGGGCAAGAGATTTAATAAATGGGTGTGGGAGGTTGAGGATGCTGGGAGTACGGTCGGCGCAACGAGGGCTGCTGGAAGCGGATCACCTGTACCTGGACTATGTGGGCCGGGGCTCCTTCTATGGCTTCCTGGCCTCCCTGCGGGGACAGCTATTTCGAGACGAAGAGTTCGCCGAGCTATATTGCCCAGACAATGGCCGGGATAGCGTGCCCCCAAGTCTGGTGGCCACTGCGCTGTTGTTGCAAGCCTACGACAAAGTCAGCGACGCCGAAGCCAAACAGCGGGCGGATTTTGATATCCGGTGGAAGGTGGCGTTGGGGATTGAGGTGGAGGACCGGCCCTTTGCCAAGAGCACGCTGCAGCTGTTTCGAGCCCAGCTGATCCTCCACGACCGGGTGCGGGCCGTCTTTCAGCGCAGCCTCCAATTCGCCCGGCAGACCGGATACCTGAAAGGACGCCGGATGAAGGTGGCGGTAGACACCACCTACATTCTGGGCCGAGGGGCGGTCAAGGACACCTACAACTTGCTGGCCGACGGCATAGTCCAGGTAGTGCGGGCGCTTTCGGACCTGGATGGGACGCGGCCCGAGGAATGGGCCTTGAGACACGGTCTGGAACTCTACTTTGGCTCCAGTGTGAAGGGAGAGGCAGAGATTGACTGGGACAACCAGAAAGAGCGGCAAGCCTTACTGCAGAAGATAGTAGCCGATGCCGACCTGGTGTTGGAGCTGGCCCGTCAGGTCCAGGGTCAGTTCCCCGAGGAGAGCCCCCAGCGCCAGGGTATAGTGGAAGCGGCGGAGTTGCTGGGGCAACTGTTACTGCAGGATGTGGAACGCCAGGAGGATGGCCCAGCCCTGAAGGATGGGGTAAGCCGGGACCGCATCCCTTCGGTACACGACCCGGAGATGCGCCACGGCCGTAAAAGCAGCAGCAAACGCTTCGACGGACATAAGGCTGCGGTGGTGGTGGATACCGATTCCCAACTGGTGACCGCGGTAGACATCCTGCCCGGCAATGCCGGTGACAACACTGGAGTCCTGGAACTGGTGGAGCAGAGTGAGGAGAACACGGGCATAGCGGTGGAGGAGACTATCGGGGATGCGGCCTATGGGGATGGCGGGACGCGGCAGGCCTTTGCCGATGCTGGTCGGACTCTAATAGCCAAGGTGCCGGGTCGCCCTAATAAGGCCTGCTTCCCCAAGGAGGACTTCCAGATCGACTTGGAGGCAGGAACCTGCACCTGCCCAGCCGGTAATGTTACCCACACCCTGCGGACCTTCGGCACCCGGACCAACCGGTTGGGTCGGACCTACCTGGCCCGGAGTTTCCAATTCGACCCGGCGGTCTGCGGCGTATGCCCCCTGCGGTCCCAGTGCGTGGCGGCGCGGTACGGGGCGGGACGCACCGTAGCCCTGCATCCCCAAGAGGCGCTCTTGCAACAAGCCCGGGACTTCCAGCGGAGTGAGGGCTTTGCTGAATACCGTAGGCCGCGCCAGGCGGCCGAGCATCGCCTGGCGCGGCTGGCGCAACTGGGGGTCCGCCAATCTCGCTACTTCGGCCGAGCCAAGACCCGATTCCAACTACTCATGGCGGCCACGGTGGCCAACCTGACCCTGGTGGCTACCAAGATGGGGATGATATCTCCGGCTCCAGGCTCCTCTCACGATAAACCGGACCAGCAAGCCCCAGGGTCGCCCATCGTTACTACCCAATTCATATTGGCCGCAGCCAACTGGGTCACTCTTAGCCTCAGACTTACAGTCCACTGGTTATCCTCCACGCCATCCCGTCACAGCAGGGCTTTTCAGCCGGGTTTCTAGTATTACAACGACGGATCACAAAAAAGGGGCCTTGAGCACCTCTTCATGGCTGTTAGGCGCGTGGGCTGACAGCTTTGTGGTCTTGCGTTCCGCGAAGCGATTTCTGCCCCAAAACTGACCAATTTGAGAAAGCGTCGTTGTAATACTAGGCGCCCGTCCAAGCTCTTTGAGGGTTTGAAGGTGGCCCATCACATCCATCGGGCCGATGTCGAGCATATCCAACGAATGGTCATTCGCCTGAAGCCATTTGGCGAAGAGGCCAAGCTCTACCCGGAATTGTCGGATGGTGGTTTCGGCACTCCCTTCGATGGAGTGATATTGGAGAAAGGTCTTTATTGAATCAGGTAGCCTACGGGTCAGCCCCAAAGCTACGCTAGCTACGGACTGTTTTGTAACCGACGGGTCAGACAAGGCATTTTTACTACACAGCGTTTAAGAAATATAAAAAGTTAGGCACGAAATCGGTGTTTGGTGGGCCCGGCAGGTGTCGAACCTGCGACCCGTCGGTTATGAGCCGACTGCTCTACCGCTGAGCTACGGGCCCTTAGTTGAAGCTTATGCTCCGGCGTTGGGGGTGTCAATAATGCTGGGTGTTCAGTGGTGATTGTTCGTGGCTCAAATCCCCAAATGTTCCTTAAAGTCGGGGTCCCATGCGCCTATCAACCCTGTTTCCAAAGCCCGTTCACGGGGTATCTGGGGGCTGGCCTCCCCGGTTGATGGCACGGTGGCGATCACTGCGTCTTGCACCAATTCCTGGTATGTGCCATCGTCCACTCCCAATAGATCTTGCAGCAGCGGCTGGTTGTGCTCGCCGAAAGTGGGCGACGGACCCTGGATTTTCAGGGGACTCCCGGAAAACTTGTACGGTCGACCAATGAAGGGCCGAGTGCCTATATTGCGTTCGGGAGGATAGGTGACACGCTCCAAGAAGCCGCGACTCTCATATTGGGGATCGAAATGGACGTCTTTGCCGGTGAGCACCGGACCCGACGGGATGCCTTGCCCCTGCATCAGATGCATCAGTTCGTATTTGTCTACGCCTGACGTCCAAGCGGTGATAATTTCGTCCAGATCGTCGTGGTTGCGTCGCCTGGCCAAAACATCTGCATACCTCTGGTTGTGGGCCAGTTCCGGCCGGTCCATCAACCCGCAGAGGGCACCCCACTGCTCATCATCGCCCACCGACAGGGTAATCCACTGGTCTTGACCCAACGCCCGGTAGCACCCCTGAGGAGAGCGGCTTGGGTGCCGGTTGCCAATCCTTCCGCCTTCCCGCCCATTGGCGATGGCGTCCATGATGTATTCCGAGGTGAACATTACACCCGACTGGTACATCCCCATATCCACCCACTGACCCTTGCCGGTCTTGTTCCGGTAACGCAGGGAGGCGCCGATGGCGAATAGGGCCGTCCAGGTGGACAGAAAATCGACGAAAGACGCTCCGGCCTTGGCTGGCGGCCCTCCGGGATAACCGGTGATCCAGCAATGCCCGTGGGTTGCCTCTTGGGTGGTGGCTTGCGCCGGATAGCCAGAGTAGGGACCGTCTCCGTGGCCGTAGCCGGTATTCGACACCAGAACCAGGTCCGGTTTGATTTTTCGCAGGTTGGGGTAGTCCAAACCCCAGCCACGCATTACTCGCGGGGTGAAGTTTTCCATCACCACATCGCTAATGCTGACCAACTGCCGGAACAGATCGCGTCCACGCTCGTCGGTCATGTCCAGGGTCAAAGAACGCTTGCCCCGGTGGATCAGGTTATAGGTCGACGGTCGGTTCCACCAATCATCGCCATGCTCTTCATCGGGGAACGCGCCAGCGAAGCCCCCGGTGCGAGTAATATCCGGGCGTCCCGGCCCTTCGACCTTTATGACTTCGGCCCCCATGTCCGCCAGTAGCCCGCCGGTATAGGGCAAAGCAAAGACGTAAGTAGAGTCCAGAACCCGAATTCCTTCTAATGGCAGTGTCAATTCAGCTCGTTACCTCGTTTTCTAGCTATCAGCTATCAGCTATCAGCAAAGCTATATCACGTTTAGCTGGCGCAGGCGGACCATGTCCTGTTGAGAATATTCCAGACCTTCCACGTAAATCTCATGGTTATGTTGCCCCAAGGTCGGGGCTGGGCCGCAATGAGCGTATGGCGTTAGGCTGAGGTTGAATAGCACCGCCGGGACTTTTATTTTGCCTATCACCGGGTGCTCAACTTCCCGGTAGAAGTCTCGAGACTCCAGTTGAGGGCATTCCGCCAGTTCCGAAGGCGTTTGCACCAGACCAAACAGCATCCGGGTTTGGGCCGCTTTGGGGAACAACTCCCACTTGCTACGGCCCTTGATGTTGTTCAGTACGATCTCGTCCAGTTCTTCCCCGTTTTGAGTGCGCTGGGCTTGGTCGGAGAAGCGAGGCTCCAGCATTTCAGGAGACTCAAAAAAGCCCGATATATCTTGCCACGAGGCTCCTCCTCCCGTCTGCACGATGATCCAACCGTCCTCGCAGGGCATGGGATGGCCAAACATGCTGCCGGAAGGCCGCCTTCTTACCGGAGTGCTGCCGTTAAAGGGGTACATGGTCTGGGTGGCCAACATGGTGGAAGCCACGCACTCGGTTGTGGAAACGTCGATATGCTGGCCCTGTCCGGTGTTCAATTGCATAAACAGGGCCATGGCCGTTGCCCCGGCAGCGTTCAGGCCGCCTTCGTACTGGGCTTGGAAACCGCCATGCTTGAGCGGCTCCCGACCTTGAACGCCACTGATGCTCATAATCATCCCCATGGCGTAATTGACGATTTCCTCTCCCAGGTACTGGCTGTAGGGACCCTCTTGCCCGAAGGGGGTAATGGAGGTCATCACCAAACTTGGGTTAACCTCGGCCAACTCTTGATAGCCCAAACCCAATTGGGAAAGATGGCCGGGTTTATAGCCCTCGATTATTACGTCAACGTGTTGAGCCAGTTGTTTCAAAAGGGACTTACCGGTGTCGGTTTCCAGGTTTAGAGTTGCCCCTTTTTTATTCAGGTTCATCACCAGAAAGAACAGGCTCTTTTCCGGGTGGGGATCGTCGCCAAAGAAGGGGCCCATCTTGCGCAGTGCAGCGCCACCAGGAGGTTCCAGTTTCAGCACGTCAGCCCCGTAATCGGCCAGCAACCTGGCGCAAAAAGAACCGGCGATGTCTTCGCTCAGGTCCAGGACCTTCACCCCTTCTAACACGCCTACGGACATTGGGGCCTCCGCCAAACATTTACTTCGAACACTGAGGGCAAACGCCGGAGTTGGTTCGTCAAGGGTCTATTTCGGGCGCTGTCTCGGGGAACCATCCTCAAGCCGAGAAGGATTGTAGCCGAACAGGCACGGCAAGGCAACAAGAACGGGTCGAGAATTCCATCTGGTCCCATCCGGAATTTCGGGCGTATAGTCAATTGCAACATGAGCGTTGAGAAGGGGTGCGTGAGAGGCAAATAAGATCATGTCCAACACCAAGGCTCTTCTAATACCGGCAATCTGGGCGATATTCACTTTCGCCTGCGGAACGGCGGCTACTATAGCGCCCACAGCGTCAGCCATCCCGACGATTACCCCGACCACAGCCTCCGCCCCTGCAGCCAACGTCACGCCTGTGCCGAATGTTGTGTCAACATCGGAGCCATCACGACAAACTCCTTCAATTGCCCCAGCAACCCCTCCCAAACCTCCTGCGACAACCCAGCCATTACCGACAACCCAACCCCCAAAGGCTCTACCCTCGGGTGCCCGAGAAGTCACATTAACCGCTGCCGAAATCCGCGGCCTCAATCATCTCGGTATAAGGTCGGCCATGGCCGACCTCGCGCAACGGGCAGTGCCGGCCGGCCATGAACTCGCAGGTGTAAGTATAATATCAGCGCAACTCGTGACCTGGCCCGACGCTAGCCTGGGCTGCCCTGAGCCAGGTACATCCTAAGCTCAGGTGTTGACTGAAGGCATCCAGTTGCTCCTGCTTCACTAGAGGGAAAAGTTTGACTACCGCATCGCTGGCATCCACGGTCGTCTCTGCGAGAACGCCAAGCCGGGTGAGGCATTGGAATCACAGTCTCTAAGTGGGATTTGGGCCAGCCTGGCCGATATGCCAACATCCAGAGGAGAGGTGGCGGCAGCCGTGGCAGGCGGGAAGATTTACGTAATGGGCGGGTTCGGCGCGGGCGCTACCGCCAACGAGGAGTACGACCCCGCCACCAACACTTGGCAAAAGCGCGCGCCCATTCCCAGAGGCCTGGACCACCCGACCGCCGTTGGCCTGAACGGTCGGATATACCTGGTTGGCGGGTTGGACGGACGGTGGGGACCGCTTGACAACGCGTGGGCCTACGACCCGGAAGCAGACTCCTGGACGGCCAAAGCCTCGTTGCCCACCGCCAGAGGGGCACTGGCAGCAGTAACTCTGGGTGGCAAGATCTACGCTATAGGTGGGCGAGACGCAGTACAGAACCTAGTATTACAACGACGGATTGCCAAAAAGGGGCCTTGAGCACCTCTTCATGGCTGTTAGGCGCGTGGGCTGACAGCTTTGTGGTCTTGCGTTCCGCGAAGCGATTTCTGCCCCAAAACTGACCAATTTGAGAAAGCGTTGTTGTAATACTAGGGGCCAATGAAGTATACGACCCAGCTAAGGATTCCTGGCAATCGCTTACTGACCTACCGACCGCGAGAGACCATCTGGCAGCGGCGGTGGTAGGTGACAGAATTTATGCCACCGGCGGCAGACTTACGTCCTACGCTCGCAACCTGCCGAACAACGACGAATACGACCCCAATCTGGACGAGTGGAACCGGCGGGCACCCTTGCCAACGGCGAGAAGCGGTATCGGTGCCGCAGCGGTCCAGGGACGAATTTACATTTTTGGCGGCGAGGCCACAGAAGGGACGTTTGAAGAGAACGAGGTCTATGCTTCGCATTCGGGCCTGTGGGAAACTGCGCCAGCATTGCCCACGCCTAGGCACGGCATCGGCGTGGTCAGCATCGGAAATCGCATTTACGTGCTGGCTGGCGGACCCACCCCCGGCGGTTCGGGCAGCGCCTTGAACGAGATCTTTATCGTTTTGAGTCAGGCAAATACGGATTAGCTGGGGAGTTGTTGGTTTAGACTTCCTGGGGCGGTTGCTTGGGCTGCATCTAAATCACGCAAATGGACACGAGGCTACCCGGTTTGTACCAGGGGTAGTCAAGTATCCGCCAGGCCAACAATAGGTGCACCACAAAGTTAATTGAGCCTCGGATGCGTGCCCGAGGTCCGGAGGGAGATTCTCACACAATATGCATGTCAACTGTGGTCGCCTATTAAGGCACGCGACCCCAGTTGAGATCAAAACATGCCAAATCCGTGAATGGGAACGGTCTCCCGGCATTTCGCAGCCAACATACGGGGCTAGACCGACCCGGCGACCGCCTGGGAAACAGTCCGGGCCACCTGCCGGTCCAATGACCAAGGGATAATATTCTCCGCAGTGGGCTCCTTGACCAACGCTGCCAGAGCTTTGGCGGCGGCCAGCTTCATGCGGGTGGTCACCCTCGTGGCTCGGCTGTCCAGTGCGCCCCGGAAAACGCCTGGGAAAACCAGGCTGTTGTTAATCTGATTGGGAAAGTCGCTACGACCGGTCCCGACTATCGCTGCTCCGGCGGCACGGGCTTCCTCGGGCCAAATCTCCGGTACGGGGTTGGCCATGGCCAGCACTATGGAGTCTTTGGCCATAGAAGCTACCATCTCCGAACTTACTGCGTTGGCCGCCGCCAGGCCTATGAAAACGTCGGCTCCGCGCATGGCTTCGGCCAGGCCGCCCTGAGTATTCTCTGGGTTAGTCGTATCCAACATGGCCGTCTTTACCTGTGTTAGGTCGGAGCGGCCCCGGGAGATAATACCGGTGCTATCCACCAGGGTCACGTTGGTGGCGCCGTGGTCCAGCAGCAGTTTGGTAGAAGCGATTCCGCCAGCGCCAGCCCCGGCGAAAACGAATCTTGTTTCTTCAATCCTCCGACCGGTCACCAACAAAGAGTTAATCACTCCCGCCAGCACCGCTATGGCCGTTCCATGCTGGTCGTCGTGGAACACGGGGATGCCCAAGTCTTCAAGAGCGTCTTCGATTTCAAAACAGCGGGGTGCGGCGATGTCCTCCAGGTTTATGCCTCCGAAACTCGGAGCCAGGTTGCGCACGGTCTGGATGATAGCATCGGTGTCTTGAGTAGCCAGGCAGATGGGCAACGCATCTATGTCGGCAAGGCTCTTGAAAAGGATGGCCTTACCCTCCATCACTGGCATCGCCGCTTCGGGGCCGATGTTTCCCAAGCCCAACACGGCCGAACCGTCAGTCACCACCGCGACGGTGTTGGCGCGGTTGGTCAGTTGGAAAGACTCAGCCTTGTCTGCGTGAATGGCCATGCACACCGCTGCTACTCCCGGAGTGTATGCGATGGAAAGATCCTCCAGAGTTTCGACCGCCATCTTAGAGGCGATGCTCACCTTGCCGCGGCTGGCGCGATGGCGAATTATGGCTTCTGCGCCGTAGTCCATAGTCATAAGGTGTTTCCTCCTTGCCGAGCGTTGATTTTGGATCAGAGTAAAGTTTTAAGGTCTGGTTTAAAGTTGTTGTGGGTCCGCGTTAGCGTTTAAGAGTTCACATTAAAGTTAATGTCAGTATCGTGGAAAATAGAAGTGCTTATGATACTACATGAGTTGCAACATCACAGGCTGGTTTTTCGCTACAATCAACTGGTTTCGCAATTACGTGTAGCCAACAATTCCTTGGCTGGAGCGTAATATACGGCTGTTTAAGGTAACATTCGTTGAAAAATGATTTACATCTAGCACCAATTTGGCATGACTGCTCTATATAGTCCTTAGAGAATTACTAAATTCGTCAAAACCGAAAATCTTCAACTTTGCCCAGTTACTCAAGGGACGTGTCTAAGGAATTGCTGAAATTCGGTAAGCCACATGTATTTTATGGAGTCTGAGCCCGTATATAGTGGGGAGAGTGGGTCCAAAGTGGAGATAGTTTTGCTAGCTCTCGAAGGTTTCTGCTACTTTCCGAAATAAATTGACATGTGAGATACTAACCACTAAATTAGCCACACACCAGGTAAATATATTTCGAATCGCAACGTCAATAGGAAGGTGCTCCTTGCCAATACAAAGATTTGCGCCAATGACCAAGGATTTCGCGACATTTGACTGCGATGCTCATATCGTGGAGCCAGCCAAACTGTGGGAGCGAGCAGCGGACCACCTCACAAAGAATGAGTTGGAATCTCTCAAAGGCACTATGTGGTTTGACGCTGAAACCCAACAGTTGCTGGTGAACGGCAATGCAGATGTCTGCAGCTTTTCTCCGCATCCTCGTGTGGGTCCCGGGATGATCGATATTGTCAGGCTGGCGGGACCGGGGCTTAAGCATGACATTCAGAGGGCCCTGAACGTCCGCAACCTCAAACCTGAGACTGCACTTACTCAGGAACAGTCGGCATATCTCGCACACTTGGGTGCCGACGAGCCCAAACCCCGCCTAGCGGATATGGATTTCCAGGGCATCGACCAAGTCATGATTATCCCAACCAGCATCGACACATATCCCTGGCTGGCAGATGCGTTGGGTGCCCGGGCCATGTGTAAAGCCTACAACGATTGGGCTCACGAATACACCCTGGAGGATCCGGAGCGCCTATTCTTCGCAGCGTTGATTCCCATGCAGAACCCAAAGTTCGCTGCGGAAGAGGTGTACCGCGTTGCCGAGAAAGGATGCCGCGTAGCCCTCGTGCGCCCCGTGGATGCTATGGGGAACTATCCGATCCAGCCCAAATTCGATCCAGTCTGGAGGGCCATGGAGGAGACCGGGGTAGTGTATGGAATGCACCCCTTCCCCGCACAGGGCGTGGCCAAGCCTCCGGGATACTCCGATCAATACTCGGGCGCTGAGTTGGTCCGGAAGACGATTTCAACTTCGGGTCTGGCCCACTCATTCCTTTCCAACGTACAAAACTTCCAGGCCGAGGCATCTTTGTGGGTGACAATGGTGTTGATGTCTGGCTTCTTCGAGAAGTTCCCCAAAATCAATGCAGCCGTCTTTGAGGCCTCTTCGACGTGGCTGAGCTTCTTGTTGGACGAGTGTGACAAGACTTACCGGCTTTACCGCAACGAGCGTCAAATGGCGCCGTTGACCCGTCTGCCCAGCGAAACCTTCCGGGAGCACTGTGTCACCGGATTCGAAGGCGATGAAGCACCCCCATCACGCCTACCCGAGTTCTACGGGGATATCCTCGCCTGGGCATCGGACGTCTACCATCACGACGGCGACGATGTGTGGCGGGCAATAGAAACAATGGAGGAGTGCGAGCTATCCGTAGACTATCAGTCGCGGTTCTTGGGTGGCAACGCCCGCCGTTTGTACAATATCAAAGCCCCGGTAAAAATTATCCGGGAGCGCGTTACCGAGCTCGAGCGCCCCGATTGGTGGCCCACCCCGGAAGAGATTGAGCAGTCATTGAGGCCCGAATCCTCGGTCGCTCGCCGTTAATACGGTCGTCCGGGACATAGGCTAACCGGAGCTTGGAACGAAAATTATTTCAGGAGCAACATGTCCGCTATAAAACGTTTCAGTGTGTTTGACGCTGACTCTCATGTTGTGGAGCCACTTGACCTGTGGAACAAATATCTTGACCCGGAGTACCGAATTTTGAGTAAGCAGGCGTTGTGGCGGGAAGAGGGCGCTAACAACTCCTACCTAAAGATAAACAGTAAGATGTATCGGGACACCGGAAACCGAAACCTTCCCAGGCATGCGATTTGGCGGCCCGGTATGACTTGGGACTCCATTGGGGAGTTGGACCCGGAAATCGACCACGGCGCCAATGAAGGGTCATGGGACCCGCAGGCACGGCTGCGCGACATGGATGAAATGGGTGTGGACCAGACGTTTCTGTACCCTACCTGGTTCGCCGAGGGCTTCCATCTGGTACAAGACCCGGACGTGGCTTACGCATTGGCTCGGGCGTACAACGATTGGATAGCCGATTTTTGCCGGGGGGCTCCCGATCGGCTGTTCGCGGCAGCCATGCTTCCTCTGCAAAATATGGATTTTGCACTTGAGGAGTTGGACCGGGTCTCGAAAATCACTTGTTTTCGCGGTGCGTTTATCCGGCCCATGTTTATTGAGGAGCGCTACTTCACCCACCCTTACTACGACCACCTTTGGGCTGCGCTGGAAAGGCTCGATATTACCGCTGCGGTTCATCCCACCCCCGGCCTGTGGAACCCGGAGTGGACCTCCCACGGCCCCTTCATCGAGAAAATAAACGGTAGGTTGGGTCAAGGAAACTTTCTCAGCGGTGGCGGCGGCGGCCCTTTCGCCGGGGGAGGAGTTGGCGAGCGCGGCATATCGACCATCGGCGGACCGGGAGGAGGGACGTTGGGGCACCCTGTGGCGCCGATCCTCTCGTACTGGCTGGACAATCACCTGTTTGTCGCATCAACATTGATCGGCTATACGGTCATGGAGCGTTACCCGAACATGAAGGTGGTGGTAGCCCACGGCAAGGCTTCGTGGATGGAAGAAGTCCTGGAGAAGATGGAGGCATCCACAAGGGTCATCCCTCTGGTCCATCATTACCCCGTGAGTACTGAACCTGAAGAAATGTGGGAGGAAGGCCGCGTACTACTGGGGTTCGATGCCGAAGAGCGGCTAATACAGGAGTTGCCCCACACCTTCGAAGCGAAGGTTGTATGGGGCTCCCGGTATCCCCATCACGATACAACCACCGCTTGGGACGCTATCAAGACCCTGGCCGACGCCGACGTGGAAGAATCGTCGATAGCTCGGATGATGGGATCGAACGCAGCCGAGCAGTTTGGCCTAGGCAAGACTTAGATACCGGTTGATAGCACCCCAACGAAACATAGCTTAAACAAAAGATGTGAAGGAAAAAGAAAAGGGCCCCGAATTCGGGGCCCTTTTCTTTTTCCAAGCTTGGAGAATCCTTAGCGGCTAACCATGTCGTAGCTGCGCAGGAGCTTGCCGGGGGTGGCGTTGGTGCATACTGTACCTTCTAGGAAGGTAACCTCCCCGTTGACTACGGTATATCGGATGCCCTTGGCTTTCTGGATAAGCCTACGCTCCCCACCCGGGAAGTCGTCATCGTATATTGGGCTGTCGTACTGGAGTCCAAGCTTTTCCAGATCGTACACGATTATGTCAGCGGCAAAGCCTTCACGTAGAATCCCGCGGTCGGTAAAACCGGCTATGAAGGCTGGCAGGCCGCTCATCTTGTAGTGGGCTTTCTCTAACGACATCGCCTCATTGTCTCTGGCCCACTGGGTCAAGAAGTTGACCGGCCAAATGCCTACCGTCAAGTAGCGCACATGGGCGCCTCCATCGGATATGCACGGATGGGTGTATGGATGGTTCAATATCTCTTTCATGGCCTCAGCGTCGGTGCCGGTCGTCGGGTCGGTGGAGAACTCAGTCAACAGGCCCTCATCTAAGGCTAGGTCTAGCATCGCATCCATGGGATGTTTGCCTGTGGCCTCGGCCAACTCGGCGATATTCATTCCTTCGTACTTGAGGTTAGAGTCTTTGCGTACTTCGACGACTCGCATCTTGGTCCAGTTGGCCGCCACATCGGCAGTGCCGCCTATCCCGGTCCATTCGCCGCCTACATCCTGTTTCATCTTTTCGCGCACACCTGGGGTGTTGAGCTTAGCAATCCGTTCTTCGGGCGTGCCGATGAATGGGTCGATCCAGTTAGGCAAAGCATCAAAACCGTTGTATTCCGCCAATTCGAATACAGGGGATATTTGTACACCCGAAGCCTGGGCAAACAGGTTTGCGCCTTCTTTATGGGCTCTCTCCAGATAGGCGAGCTGCTCTTTATAGCGTTCTGGTTCCGTCTCACTGTAGCTCACCCCTCCATAATTGAGGGGCCTTCCCGATGCTTTGGCCATTTGAATCAGGAAGTTGTCCCTGCCCTCTCCGCGGACATCACCCTCGACGGGGTCGAATTGAAGTCCGGTGACTGAGGCTTCAATTCCT
The DNA here is from genome assembly GCA_963665155.2 of Dehalococcoidia bacterium. Taxonomy (GTDB): domain Bacteria; phylum Chloroflexota; class Dehalococcoidia; order Lucifugimonadales; family UBA3495; genus UBA1141. The sequence goes on from CAXXFI010000002.1 coordinate 866,702, forward strand.
GCGCCACCCATCAGGTCAGGCTCCCCGGGAGGAAGTGGGCGCTCCGCTTGTCCTCTGGTCCAACCGATGCTTCCAATGCCGAAATCGGCCATAGTCTCTGCCAATGCCAAATACTCTTCGTTTGAGGCTACCTGGCTGGGGATGAAGCGACCGTCATCCGGGCGGTTAAGCAATGTCTTCATCGAAGACCAACCAAACGCACCGGCCTCCATCGACTCGCGGACGATGGATTGCATCTGCTTCGTCTCTTTTTCGGTAGCGTAGACCCTCTCCCTGGAATCGTTTAGTCCCATAACGTAGAGCCTTAGGGGGTTAAAAGGAACCAGGGCGCCTACGTTAACGCCCAGGGGTTTTTTGTCCAAGGCATCCATCCATTGAGGGAAGGTTTCCCAGTCCCAGGACAAGCCGAGTTCCATGGTTTTCAAGGGGATAGCCTCGATGCGAGTGAGCAAACGCATGGCGCCTTCCCGGTCTTCGGGCCTGCAGGGAGCGAATCCGAATCCGCACTGGCCGATCGCGACGGAGGTGACTCCGTGCCAGCCGGACATAGTTGCGTAGGGGTCCCAGTTGAGCTGGAGGTCATAGTGGTTGTGCAGATCAATCGCGCCAGGGGCCACGATACAGCCGGTAGCGTCCAACTCTTCTGTCGCAGAACCCTGAATTCGACCGCTAATCATAGCGATTTTGCCATTCTTAATGGCTATATCCCCACGGAAGGCGGGCATTCCACCTGTTCCGTCGACTATCGTACCATTTCTGATGATTTTGTCGAAATCCGGCATACTAACTCCTTCTCTACGTAAGTATGAGGCTAAATTACGCCAAATGTTATTGTACCAGGGTAATATGAAACGTCAATTGTCGAGCCCTGTGTCGAGCCCTGCGCAGGGTAGCCAATTGCAACGCCTAGTGTTATTGTTGGTTCTCTAATTAATCTGGGTTCTCCAGAGGACGGTCTTGGGGAGAGCTATAACCGCTGAGACCGGCCTCTGAAAGAAATCCCGAGGTCGCTCCTTCGATGCTGGTCTGCACCCGATCCGGCTCGTGAATCGGGAAGATGAACAGAATCCGCGCGGGTTCGCTGGACCGGTTGACGAAACCGTGGGTGGTCCCGGCAGGCGCTAGAACCGTGTGACCAGGGCTTATGGTCATTCGTTCACGCCCAACCACTACGTCCAACGTACCCTCAAGCACAATCATGGCTTCTTCAGTGTTAGTGTGGATGTGCCTGGGCAATCTGGTGTTGGGTGCAATGGTTACTTCCCCGATCTTGAGAGCGTGAGTGCCAAGCTCAGCGTCCGCAATTTTGCGGACCTCCAAGCCCGGGCTCGAACTTTCCGTGGTGATATTGTCCTGTCTCTTGATTATGGGCATGGCTCCTCCTATCGCGGCTTACTCGAATTCGAAGCGTCCAAGGCCTCACCCGGTATTACCTCCCGCAGTACCCTGGCTTCCCGGTCCGTCCCGTGTTTATCTCGTGCCCATCCCGGCCGGACCAACCGAAGCCTTGCGGTGGATTATAGGGACATCGCGCTGATGAGGAAAGTAGGCAAAATTGACCCACAATATTGGGCTTTGGCGTGCAACGGGTTATACTCATGGGTGCCAATCGTTGTATCGCATTCTAACTAACCATTTATTCGCTTACGAATTAAATAGACAAATCAATCTGAAAGGATGAGACGATGACCACCATGGATGGCAAGATCGCAAAGCTCAAAGCTGAAGATATTCCAGTTCCGGGTACGGATATAAGCGTTTACCAAGCCTTGCATCAGCGCCGGATGGCGTGGCAGTTCAAGGAGGAGACGGTGCCTAAGGAGGCCCTTGAGCGAATGTTTGAGGCCGCCGTATGGGCGCCAAACCACCGGTTGACCGAGCCTTGGCGGTTCTTTGTCGTGGATGTGGCGAGCCCGCTGCGGCAGACCCTGGGCGACCAAGCCTACGAGGTTTCCATGGAGCGCAGGGGCGACCCTAAACGGGCCGAAACCTCGCGCAAGTCGATCCTGGACGCCCCGGTATTGATTTATGCTTACTGTGTGCCCGGTCCCAACGACGAGACTACTCAGGAGAACTACGCTTCCGTTTGTTGCGCCGTCCAAAACCTTGCTTTGGCAGGCGTAGCTGAAGGCCTGGCCGTAACCTGGGAAACAGGCGGAGCGACACGGCATCCCAAGCTTAAAGAAACCCTGGGGGCGGAAGAAGACTGGGCGTTGGCCACCATGTTGTTGGTAGGTGTTCCAAACGAGGCTCCGGCTTCGTTCCGAACGCCAGCAAGCAATTATGTCCAATGGCATGCCTAATATTTAGCCCACCTGATTGCGATGGCATTCTGACGAGCGAGGGAGGAAGAATCTGGGGTGGAGTTGCCACAATGCCCCAGATAGACACTTCACTTCGTTCAGGGTGACACTGCCATGTCTCGGTTGACCGAGTACGAGCATCTAACTTACCCAGCCTTTGACCCGACTGTCGAGTCAAAGGAGTAACAAGGGAAACAGGGTGAAACTTACACTACAAAGCTTTAACGTTGAGGCCATACACCTTGGCCCACGGACGGGTTTCTCCGGGGGTGTGCTCACAATAGACGAACAGGAGTTATGCCAGGTCGCTAGGTACGATGATTCTATCGCTAGTGTAAAGCTAGAACTGGTCTCGCCTGGTGAAGAGACCCGGATCATACATGTGCTGGACGCCATCGAGCCTAGGGCGAAGGTCGGCGGAGACCGGAGCGCTTTCCCAGGCTTCTTGGCGCCTGCTCGCACCGTCGGCGGTGGCACAACCCGTCGGATGCAGGGCATGGCTTTGCTTCAGTCGGCCCAGTTGCCCGAGCCCACCGGAGGCATTCTGGAGTTCAACGAGGGCATAATTGATATGAGCGGCCCAGGCGCCGACATGTGCGCCTGCTCCGACACCCACAATCTGGTATTGTTGTTTACCCCCAGTCCCGGTGCCGGCAATGCCTATTTCGAGAATGCTATACGTTTGGGTTCGATCCGAGCCTCCCGTTACCTGGTGGAAACCGCACTGGCCGACTCTGTCCCAGGCTTGGGACCCAATCAAGTGGAGGAATTTGAGTTGGGGCCCGCCGACCCGACCCTGCCCCGTGTCGTATATGTAGACCAAGTGCAGCAGCAAGGCTTTCTGGTCCAGACCTTCCTGTACGGGCAGCCTGTGGCCTCACTCCCTACTGTCCTGCATCCCAACGAGTATTTCGACGGCGCAGTCGTCAGCGGCAATTATCGCAACATGATGAAACTCCCCACCTGGCTGCGTCTCAACCATCCAGTGATTCATGAGTTGTACCGTCATCACGGCCAAGACATCAACTTCGTAGGCGTAATTTTGGGTCGCGGTCACCACGACGACCATGGACTCAAAGAAAGGAATGGTTACATGGTGGCCAACGTGGCGAGGATGATGGGGGCCCAAGCTGCCGTGATGACCCTGGAAGGGACAGGCAACACCTGGGTCGACTTCATGCAGAGCGTGAAGGCTTTGGAGCAGTCGGGGATAAGCACTGTCCAGATCGTCCACGAGTTGGGCGGGGTCGATGGGACGGATTGGCCGATTATAGACTATGTATCCGAGGCCAACGCAATCGTCACCGGCGGTGGCGCCGACCGGCGGTTTACCGTCCCTGCCATGAAGCGCGTCGTGGGCGGGACCGACCTGACATTCAGTTCCAACGAAGAGTGGGGTCAGCGCCTTAACGCAGGCGATAGCCTGACCATCAGCGCCCACGAGATGTATGCCGGATTCTGGATGATGCAGTCCAACGGCCACACGGCCCGAGATTTCTGAAACGCCACGGACTTCGCTGGACGCTTTGGAGACTTCACCAAAGGCCTCCCTTGTTACTTCGGCAAGAACTTCGGCAAAGACTTCGGCAAGAACTTCGACAAAGACTTGGCCCACGGCTTAGGCGGAAGGTAAAAAACATGGATAAACCGGTCACCATTTTGCACTTCATGAACCAGTTCTTTGGCGGTATCGGGGGCGAGGATAAGGCCGATACCGCACCCGAATTCCGGGCTGGACCGGTGGGACCGGGTGTCGCCCTAGCTAAGCACCTGGGAGACCGTGCCACCATCGTCGGAACGCTGATCTGCGGTGATAATTACTTTATCGAGCACCAAGAGGAGGCGGTTGCCAGGCTATTGGAGTTGGCCGAAGCCTGTCCCGCCGATGTGTTGGTGGCTGGCCCGGCTTTTAATTCGGGCCGCTACGGCTCGGCCTGCGGGGAGATGGCATTAGCATGGCAGGGGAAAGGTAGGTCCGCCGTAACCGCCATGAACGTCAACAACCCAGGGGTCGAACTCTTTCGCAGCCAGACGTACGTGCTGGAAACCGGAGCCACAGCCGCATCGATGGGCGATGTGATCCCCAGGCTGGCCGACTTCGCAATTAAGCTCGCCAATGGGGCCGAGATCGGATCAGCGGACACAGAGGGCTACTTCTCACGAGGAGTGCGAAAGAACCTGCGAGTGGACCAAGGGGCTCCAGCGCGGGCGGTGGGGATGCTTCTGGAAAAGCTGGCCGGGCGACCGTTCCAGACCGAGTTACCGGTCCCGGCATTCAGCAATGTGACGCCAGCACCCCCGGTGGAGGATTTATCCGGGGCCTTGGTTGCCTTGATCACCGAGTCCGGCTTGGTGCCGATGGGGAACCCCGATAGGTTGGAGACGTGGAACGCATCGAAGTGGCTAAAGTATCCCATCGGTGGGCTTGATGACCTCCGCCCCGGCGACTACGAAGCCTGGCACGGTGGTTGCGACACCGCTGGCACCAATGAACGCCCCAATCGCACCCTTCCTCTTGACGCAGCCAGGCTATTGGAGCGAGACGGGACAATTAACCGGCTTTACGACCATTACTACGTAACCACTGGCAACATGGCCAATATCGAGACTATGTCTAGGATCGGTGCGGAAGTTGCGGAGGATATGAAGTCCCAGGGTGTGCAGGCAGCCATTCTGACAGCGACTTGAGGCACTGGCACGCGTAGCGGAGCTACGCTGGCTAAGGAAATCGAGCGGGCTGGCATACCGGTTGTATTGATAACGGCTCTGATCAGCATCGCCGAGCGGGTGGGCGCCAACCGGATATTCAAGGCCGAAGGACGGTTCCATCATCCATTAGGGGATTTGGCAATGACCCCCGAGGCCGAGTTCCTATGGCGAACGAAACTGCTGCGGGCCGCCGCACGAATGTTGACCCAACAGGTCGATGGACCAACGGTCCGTGACCTAGCGCAGCAGACAGCCTAATTCGTCATTAACTCAGTGTGCCCAGCTAAGATAGCCAAGAAATCCAGGCTTAGCTATCTTAGCTGGGATTGTTTTGACAAGTATCGCCAGGTTATATGGAAATAAAGTCGAACTGCTCGAACTGGCCGTTCACGATATGGTCGGGGTCCAGGCTCAGCCATTTGTCCAATATCGTGGCGTAAGTGGAACGGAAGTCGTTGCTGAAATGGAGGTCGCCGTCCGACTGCTCGCTCTCTCGCAGGGATGGATAGTCCCCGTAAAAGCCTCCATTGACTGAATCGCCAATGACGAAGGCCACGCCGCCGGAACCGTGGTCGCAACCGGTGCCGTTGTCCATTATTCGCCGACCGAACTCGGAAAACACCAAAATCACAGCATCCTTTTCCAGCCCATGCTCTGTTAGGTCTGCGGTGAAGTCGGTGACGGCCCCCGATAGATCTTCCCAAAGCTTCGCGTGGGTAATCAGTTCGGCACTGTGGGTGTCGAAACTGCCATGTTGGGTGTAGTAAATCCTGGTACCAAGTCCAGCGCACATTACCTTGGAAACGTTTTTGAGCGTCTGCGCTATGGCATTGTCCGCATACTCCACACTGGAAGAGTACATCTCGGGGGCAGTCCTCAAAATGTCCGCACCCTTCAGGGCGTCAGTCCCAGCCTGGCTAAGCACCTGAGCCACAGCGTCCTTCCCCTCCCCGGGACCGTACATTCGGCTGAAAGCGTCCAGGGCATACTTACGGGAAATCTCGTCTTCCAAGTCCGGCATTAGCCCGTAGGTCTCTAGGTTGCCCACTGAAGCCACGGGTACGCCTTTACAGACCAGTGCCCTAGGCAGTCCGCGACCGAAATTCACCCCGGTCAGCACGTTTTCGCCTTTGGCGTCCAGGTCCCTCAATGTGGCGCCCAGCCAACCTTCCGCTCCTACCTTTTCCGGTTGCGCAGTGTACCATACGTCCCTCGACCGGAAGTGGGAGCGGTTTGGGTTGGGGTAGCCGATGCCGTTTATAATGGCTACATTATTCTTGTCCCAAAGGTGCTTGAAGGCCAGCATGCTGGGGTTGAAGCCCAGTTGATCGTTTAATTTGAGCACGTCATTTTGGGGTATGCCAATACTCGGACGGAAATCGTAGTAGAGACCATTGTCGTAGGGAATCACAGTGTTTAGTGCGTCATTGCCGCCCGCAAGCTCTATTACAACCAATGACCGTTCCCGCTTAGTGGAAGTCATGTATATTCTCCTTCTTCAGCGCCTTGCCGGTAGCCCGGAATTCTGTGGGTGATGCTTCTTGTCTTAAGCCCCACGCTTGTAAACTTGGATTCTATGGCGGTTGCTTTCTGTTACGTATAATGTCCCGGCGCTGTCTAACTTGACCGATACCGGCGACCAGAAGTACTTCTCAATATGGGAGGATTCCTCATGAGGGTCGTCAACAAAGTATTCTATCTCGGGTTCCAGGTTTGCCCTGCTGCGAGCGGCTGCTTCCTCTACGTTGATGCTCAAGAAATTGGCGGCCCAATCGGACAACGTGGCTTGACCCTTTAGCTTGATCACGAACTCGCCGCTGGGATTAAGCACCTGTACCCTTTCGTTTCCCCAGTCTGCGACGTAGATATATCCGTCGCCGTCAACAGCGACGCAAGAGGGACGATGGAATTCCCCATCACCGCTGCCGGAGTTTCCATACTGGGCGATGGGCACCCCTTCCGGTGAGAATTTTTGGATACGATCGTTGCCCCAATCGGCCACATACACATCCCCTTTGGCATCAAGGATTAGGCCCCAAGGTAGGTTGAGTTGGCCAACGCCATCGCCCTTCGCGCCGAAACTAGAAATATACTTGCCGTCGGAGCTGAATTTCTGTATCCGGTGATTATGGGTGTCCGAAACGTACACGTTGTCCTGTTGGTCGATGGCGATGCCGGAGGGCGTATCCAACTGTCCCTCTTCTGTGCCGGGAGCGCCCCACCGTGATACGAACTCGCCGGACTGGTCAAAAACGGAGATCCGGTGGAGGTGCTCGTCGCAAATGTAGACCCGGCCTTGGCTATCAACTGCCGCAGCCGAGGGCCAAATAAACTGGCCGTCGCCCTCTCCGTAAGAACCGAAGGTACCGAAGTACTCGCTCTCCGAGTTGCACATTGTAACCCGGACGCCCCGGCTAACGTTTTCCAGGGTGCGGCTCACCACGTAAAATCGACCATCCTTGCCTATAGCGGTATCGACTGGATAATAGAAACCCCGGCCTTCCATGGTTGTCATACCCACAGTGTGGGAGTATTCCAGAAAGTCCGGTTTTATTTCGGTATTGCTGGTGGTCATTGTCCCCCTAGGGTCATTCCTTTTCAAATCCCCTGGGTATTAGGCAAATACTCGCAGAGCGCGCCTACGCTCGTTGAAACTCATGGGTCGACGCCACCATTTGCAAGACTTCGGCGATCCGGTGTTGGGCTTTGTCATCAAGACTACCTGAACCCAACTGAAGCTCTCCGCCAATGGCGGCGAAGTCGACCAGCACTCTTCGAGTGTCTTCCGAGACCGTCATCGCTCCCACTTGGTCCAAACACGCATCCACCAAGGACTCGGGGGAGATAGCATTCTGGTCGTTTGATTTTATGCTTGAGGTGATACGCTCGACCATGGCACGCACGCCGGGCCTGTTTGTGTCTCCCACTTGCTGGGTGGCAAAATTTACCCGTTCCACCAGCGTGCCGGTATCCAGCCATGCGGTGCCCTGATGCCATCCTTCGACACTGGGTGGGTTATTTAGCCACTGGCCCATATAGAGAGTCTGCATGTACCTTTCCAGTATTTCACGCCTGGGCCTTTCGAACTCACCGGTCAACCGAAGCACTCCGGCCACCAGTTCCACAGGGCTCTTGACCTTGGTATAACGGGAACTTTGGGACTTGAAGAAGTCCGAGTTGAACAGCGCACGCAACATCGAGCGAACGTCGTAATTGTTGTCAAAGTAGGCCTGGGTTAAGAGGTCGATCGCTTCCGGGTTAACGGGTGGCGTGTAGGGCCACTCGGGCACCGCCACCTCATCGGCCACGAAAAAGCTATACATGTGCCTGGCGATAAACCGCGCCGTGGCCTCTTGCTGGCAGATGATATTAATAATATCGTCGCCGTTGAAACGCCCTCGCTGTCCCAGGAACACCTTCTCTCCATCGTCGTGGTCTTCGGTATTATACTCAAAGTGCCACGAAATGCGACCGTAGGGCCAATCCGAGTCTCTCTGGGAGCGCAACTCCATGTACTCCAAGTTGCCGATGGTCCAGCCGGTAAATGCGCGGGCGCACTGTTTGATGTCCTCTTCGCTATAACTCCCCACTCCCATTGAGAACAACTCCAAGAGCTCACGTCCGAAGTTCTCGTTTATGCTGCCCTTGTGGTTGTCGTGGTTATCCAGCCAAATGATCATGGCCGGGTCCCTTGACAGCTCCACCAAGAGGTTCCGGAAGCCGCCCATGCCGTGGCGACGGAACATCCTTATCTGGTCCGACAGGGCTTTGCCATGGATGACTTTAGGGTATCCGGTGGCAAAAATGCCGTGCCAGAAAAGCGTCATCTTCTCTTGTAGTGGTGCGGATGTGGTGGCCATGCGGTACAGCCAGTTCTCTCCCGATGCCCAAGGTCCCATCATGCCGGAAAGCTCGGGATGGAATCGCCGGATGAGGTCGTCTCCCATCCATTGCTCTTCTCCAGGATCGAGCAACTCCTCGACGGTTTGCTCATACCCTTTGGCTGCGTAGGCGTCAAGTTGGTCTCGCGTAGCTCCGAAGCCAGCACGCCGCATTAGGTGTGCAATTAGTTCTATATCGCCGTTTCCCATTTTACTCCCTCAATATTCAGCGTAATTCGCTCATAATCAGGTTGATCTGGGCACGTTTTCTAGTTTGTATAGGTAGGGATATAAGGATTGTAGAGGTGTGGTGATGCCGAGTCAAGGGACTGTTTGTGGCGGACAATACCCATTAAATTGGCGCTTCAAGCATCAGGTCAGGATGCTTGGCTAAAGAGCCGATGGTGGATCGAACCGCTTTCCAGCCGCCAACCGCCAGTCGCAGTCGTCGGCTGGCTTTCGGGTAGCTTGCGCCCCATTTGCCATGTTTGTATGATGTTTCAGAAATGTACTAGTACTACATCCAGTTATATTTGACTAATAACACGACACCCCCATCCTAACCTTCCCCCGAAATGGGGGAAGGAAGTGGTTTTCTCCCCCTTACGAAGGGGGAGATTAAGAGGGGGTCAGCATATCTATCGGGCGTCCACGGTAGAGAACCTCCAGTCGATGGTTGCCTCGGCCTGGTTTCGTTCGGATTCCAATGCGGCAATTTCCCGTTTGAGGACTTCTTCATCGCCAATGCGACGATTCAAACATTGTTTGCCGAATACGCTGCGCTCAATCTCTGCCATATTGAGCCAGCTTCCATGCTTGGGAGTATACTGAAACTCCAGTCGTCTGATTATCCCTCTGGCCTCTTTAGGCTCGAAGGCCTGGTACAGGGAGGCGGGTCTATGGGTGTTCAGGTTGTCCAGCACCACTCTAATCCTCTCTACTTCAGGGTAAGCTGTATCCACCAACCAGCGCATCTGATGACCGAAGTCTTTCATGGTACGACGCTCGGTCACCGCCAGGTGCCGCCAGCCCGCCAATGGCTCACACAACATAAACAGGTTCCGGGCTCCATTGCGCCTGTACTCGTAATCAAATCGCTCCCGCCGTCCCGCCTTGGCCGGTAGGGGAGACCTCTTTTCCGCTACCAACTGCTTGGAGGTTTCGTCGAAACAGACTACGGGGCGTTTAGGGTCATAGGGTTCCCCGTAGAGGTCCAGCACGTCCTCCATGGCAGCTACGAATTCGGCGCTTACCTCAGGTATGCACCATTCCTTCTTCGTCCACGGCTTAAGTTCGTTTTTTTCAGTACCTGCCGGACCGTCTCCCGGCAAATGGAGTCGGTGAATTCCAGCTTCACCACTTGGTCGGCGAGCAATCGCAAGGTCCAGGGGGTGTGCCCCGCGGGGGCCGAACTACAGGCCACGGCCACCAAGTGGGCTTCTTGCTTCCCATCAAGTTTGCGCCGTTTTCCAGGCCGTGGCCGGTCATTGAGGGCACGTTCCAACCCTCCTTCCACGAAACGCTGCCGCACCCGGCTGACCGTGGAGGGACCTACCATAACAGCTTCGGCAATCTGCTGGTCGGTAGCCCTTCATCGGCCTTACACAAAATCAAGGACCGCTTCACCTTGCGTGCCGACGATTTGCCACGCCGGGTTATCTCCAACAAGTGCTCCCGTTCCTCTTGGGTCAAGTTCACAAGGTATTGTTTAGCAGGCATTCCCCACACCTCCCCGCAATTACCAGAATGCCTACATTATACATTTTATGAAATTAGTCAAATATGCGGACGCAGTACTAGTATTACAACGTCAGTTAGTTTGATAGGATGACTGTGTAGCTGGAGAGGGAATAGGCGGGTGAGGTGGGGATGTGGATGCGGCAGCTTTCGAGCAGGTGTACGGGTCATTTCGGGATTTTCACGCTTACTTCGCGCCGCTGTTTGGCCGCCGGGAGACGCGGGAGCACAGCGGTCATTATCTCCAGGCCCTGCTGGTACAGTCTGGGGAGCGGCGCAACGCTGAGAACCTGTCGGAGACGGTTCCGGGGTCAGCCCGAGGGATGCAGCGGTTTCTCACCGATTCTCCCTGGGACGATGAGGTGATTATAGGACGGCTGCAGGAGTACCTGGGAACCCGGCTGGAGCATCCGGAAGGGGTGTGGGTGCTGGACGGCAGCGACTTTCCCAAGCAGGGGAGGAAGTCGGTGGGAGTGGCCCGGCAGTACTGCGGGAGGCTGGGGAAGGTGGCCAACTGCCAGGCGGGGATGTTCCTGGCCTATGTCAGCCCGTTGGGACGGGCATTGGTGGACAAGGGGCTGTATCTGCCCGAGAGTTGGACCTCGGACAAAGACCGGTGTGAGGCGGCGGGTGTGCCGGAGGATAGGCAGGGCTACCGGTCCAAGACGGAGTTGGCCTTGGAGATGGTGGGGCGGGCGCAGGAGCGGGGCCACCTGAAGGCTGGATGGGTCGCGGCGGACGACGCCTTCGGGATGTCGCCGTCCTTCCGGGAGGGCCTGGCGGCCTTGGGGATGTGGTACGTGCTGGACGTTCCGTCCGGCTTTACGGTGTGGCCGCCGGAGCCTGCCTGGACCAGTGCGGAGTATCAGGGATTCGGGCGTCCCCGCAAACCCAGGCTGCGAGACGGTCAGCGCCGGACCATGGAGCAGCGCAGCGACGAGTTGCCGGAGGAGGCCTGGCGTGAGATTACGGTGGCCGAGGGAAGCCAGGGGCCACGCAGCTACCTTTTCAGCGCCCAGAGGGTGCGACCGACCAGCAGGCGCAAGCCCGGCGAAATCCACTGGGCCGTCTACCGCCGGAACCGGGACGGCAGCGAACCCCGCTACTACCTGTCCAATGCTCCGGAGGATACCCCGTTGGAGACCCTGGCATACGTGGGAGGCTCCCGTTGGCGTATAGAAACGGAGTTTGAGACGGAGAAAAGCGACGTAGGCCTGGACGAGTACGAGACCCGCACCTGGGCTGGCTGGCATCACCACGTGGCCCTGTGCCTGCTGGGCGGAGCTTTTCTGCTGAGCCTGCAACAGGCTTGGGGGGAAAAAGATGCCCCGGATCACGAGGCCGCAGGTCTACCGGGTGGTGCGGGAAATGCTGCCCCGGGAACGGTTCGGGCCAACCGAGTTGCTGCGGTGGCTTGAGGATACGCAGGACAGTAACGAACGGGCCAAACGCTCCCATGCCAAGCGCCGCGCCGCCATGCGGGCATCACCCCACATCCCTCCCTGAACTGACGTTGTAATACTAGAACTCCGGCCGAAAAGTACCCTGACCTAGGCTGTCCCGATATACTGGGCAAGAGATTTAATAAATGGGTGTGGGAGGTTGAGGATGCTGGGAGTACGGTCGGCGCAACGAGGGCTGCTGGAAGCGGATCACCTGTACCTGGACTATGTGGGCCGGGGCTCCTTCTATGGCTTCCTGGCCTCCCTGCGGGGACAGCTATTTCGAGACGAAGAGTTCGCCGAGCTATATTGCCCAGACAATGGCCGGGATAGCGTGCCCCCAAGTCTGGTGGCCACTGCGCTGTTGTTGCAAGCCTACGACAAAGTCAGCGACGCCGAAGCCAAACAGCGGGCGGATTTTGATATCCGGTGGAAGGTGGCGTTGGGGATTGAGGTGGAGGACCGGCCCTTTGCCAAGAGCACGCTGCAGCTGTTTCGAGCCCAGCTGATCCTCCACGACCGGGTGCGGGCCGTCTTTCAGCGCAGCCTCCAATTCGCCCGGCAGACCGGATACCTGAAAGGACGCCGGATGAAGGTGGCGGTAGACACCACCTACATTCTGGGCCGAGGGGCGGTCAAGGACACCTACAACTTGCTGGCCGACGGCATAGTCCAGGTAGTGCGGGCGCTTTCGGACCTGGATGGGACGCGGCCCGAGGAATGGGCCTTGAGACACGGTCTGGAACTCTACTTTGGCTCCAGTGTGAAGGGAGAGGCAGAGATTGACTGGGACAACCAGAAAGAGCGGCAAGCCTTACTGCAGAAGATAGTAGCCGATGCCGATCTGGTGTTGGAGCTGGCCCGTCAGGTCCAGGGTCAGTTCCCCGAGGAGAGCCCCCAGCGCCAGGGTATAGTGGAAGCGGCGGAGTTGCTGGGGCAACTGTTACTGCAGGATGTGGAACGCCAGGAGGATGGCCCAGCCCTGAAGGATGGGGTAAGCCGGGACCGCATCCCTTCGGTACACGACCCGGAGATGCGCCACGGCCGTAAAAGCAGCAGCAAACGCTTCGACGGACATAAGGCTGCCGTGGTGGTGGATACCGATTCCCAACTGGTGACCGCGGTAGACATCCTGCCCGGCAATGCCGGTGACAACACTGGAGTCCTGGAACTGGTGGAGCAGAGTGAGGAGAACACGGGCATAGCGGTGGAGGAGACTATCGGGGATGCGGCCTATGGGGATGGCGGGACGCGGCAGGCCTTTGCCGATGCTGGTCGGACTCTAATAGCCAAGGTGCCGGGTCGCCCTAATAAGGCCTGCTTCCCCAAGGAGGACTTCCAGATCGACTTGGAGGCAGGAACCTGCACCTGCCCAGCCGGTAATGTTACCCACACCCTGCGGACCTTCGGCACCCGGACCAACCGGTTGGGTCGGACCTACCTGGCCCGGAGTTTCCAATTCGACCCGGCGGTCTGCGGCGTATGCCCCCTGCGGTCCCAGTGCGTGGCGGCGCGGTACGGGGCGGGACGCACCGTAGCCCTGCATCCCCAAGAGGCGCTCTTGCAACAAGCCCGGGACTTCCAGCGGAGTGAGGGCTTTGCTGAATACCGTAGGCTGCGCCAGGCGGCCGAGCATCGCCTGGCGCGGCTGGCGCAACTGGGGGTCCGCCAATCTCGCTACTTCGGCCGAGCCAAGACCCGATTCCAACTACTCATGGCGGCCACGGTGGCCAACCTGACCCTGGTGGCTACCAAGATGGGGATGATATCTCCGGCTCCAGGCTCCTCTCACGATAAACCGGACCAGCAAGCCCCAGGGTCGCCCATCGTTACTACCCAATTCATATTGGCCGCAGCCAACTGGGTCACTCTTAGCCTCAGACTTACAGTCCACTGGTTATCCTCCACGCCATCCCGTCACAGCAGGGCTTTTCAGCCGGGTTTCTAGGCGCATCAAGTCAAGGACGACCCGACTATATGTTGGGTCGTCCCTATTATTGTTCCGCCTACATACTCCTCGTCAGGAGATTCGGCTCAGCCGCTGCAATCTATTTAAAAAATTGGAGTATCTTCCCAGTATCTTCCGAGGAATCGGAGCATTGTATGAAAGACGAGAATAAGACCAAACCGCAGCTAATTGACGAGTTGGCAGAACTCAGAGGACGCAAGGATGCTTTCCAGGAAATGGCCGAGCAGTCAGCGGATTCCATAGTGACGACTGACCTCACTGGCCGTATAACTTACTGAAGCCCTGGGGCCGAAAACCTCTCGGGACACACAGCAGAGGACGTGTTGGGAACCCGCGTGTCAAACCTCTACAGGGGAGGAGTTGAGGAGGCTGCGATGCTCATGGAACGCGTCCAGCTCCCCAACTACAATTTGGCCATCCGCAAAAAAGATGGGGATTGGTTTGAGGCCGACGTCTCCCTCTCTTTTCTCCGCAATCACAGCGGCGCAGTAGTCGGCACACTCGCTGTAACCAAAGACATCACCGAGCAAAAACGAGCCGAAGAAGCATTAAACAAAGAAAAAGAACGCTCCGACGCCCTCTACCAAGTCTCCAACATGCTGGCTGGCGCCCACGACACCGATGAAGTGCTGGATCTGATGTTGAATGAGGCTGCTCGGCTCGTAGGAGCAAACTCAGCTTATATTCGCTTATTGGAAGGGGACAGCTTGGTGATGAGCGCAGCCACTGAGACAGCCGCCGATTTTCTTGCTGAGATCACAGAAAATAATCCTAGATTGGTAGTCGAAGGGGGGAGCAGCTTCGTAGGTCACGTGATGGCCACAAAAAAACCATTGGTCATGGAGGACGCCACGAAGTACATGTTCCAAACACCGATAGGGCGCCAACTCGCCAAGAAATATGGTTTCCGTGGTGCCGGTGCGGTTCCATTGTTGGCCAACGACCGACCATCGGGCGTCCTCGTTGTGGCAGACACTCGCATACGCCTCTTTACCGACGATGAAGTTTCCTTGCTGACAGCCTTCGCGGATCAGGCAGCCTTGGCGCTAGAAAAAGCCCGGCTTCTGAGCGATGCGGAGCGGGAGAAGGACCGCGCAGAGACTGAGAATGAACGCTCGGACGCCCTCTACCGAGTCTCCAACCGGCTGGCCGGCGTCCACGATACGGATGAAGTGCTGGATCTGAATGTCAACGAGGCTGTCCGGTTAGTAGGAGCGAATGCGGCAACGATTCAGTTGTTGAAGGGAGAGGTAATAGTGCCCATAGTCGCCACAGAGTCTGCAGCCGACTTTCTTGCCGATCTCACCGCACTCCCGACACTTGTAATCCAAGAGGCGACGAGCGGTGCCAGTCATGTATTGGCCACAAAGAAACCATTGGTATCGGAGGACGTAACAGAGGGCGACTACGTCAACCCAGGGGCGCGTCTATTGCCCTAAAAATACAAGTTTCACGGAGCCGCCGCAGTTCCTCTCCTGGCTAATGACCGGTCTGTTGGGGTTTGACTGTTTATGACACGCGCATCCGCCGTTCACAGAAGACGAAGTTTCTCTGCTCACAGCCTTCGCAGACCAGGCGTTGTTGGCGCTGGATAAGGCGCGGCTTTTGAACGAAGCAGAGACCGAGAAAGAACGCGCAGAGACCGAAAATGAACGTTCGGACGCGCTCTACCAAATTTCCAACCAACTGGCTGGCGCCCATCACACAGACGAAATGCTGAACTTGATTGTGAACGAGGCTACACGTCTGCTTGGCGCATACGGAGCCGTGATTCGTCTGTTGGAGGGAGATATCTTAGTGGCCAGCGTCGCCACGGAATCCGCCGCAACCTTTCTTGCGAGCATGAAAACGCCCCTCAAAGTTGGAGAAGGTATGGCGGGCCATGTCATGGCCACCAAGAAACCCTTGTCCGGAGAAAATGGCGCTCATATGCTTTCCCCAGAATCCCGTCTGCTCTTTGAAGAACAAGGGATTGACCTGAAAGCGAGTGTTATGGTTCCATTATTGGCCGACGACCGACCATTGGGCGTCCTCGCAGTGGTGGAAAAACGTATCCGCCGCTTCACCGAAGACGAGGTATCCCTCTCAACCGCGTTCGCCGACCAGGCATCGCTGGCACTGGAGAAGGCGCGGCTATTAAACGAGGCGCAGCGGGAGAAAGAACGCTCGGACGCCCTTTACCAAGTTTCCAACAAGCTGGCTGGTATACACGACACGCACGAGGTGCTGGACTTAATCGTGAACGAGGCGACCAGGCTCCTTGGCGCTTCAGGTGCTTATACTCGCTTGTTCGAAGGGAACGTTTTGATGACGAGCGTCGCTAAGGAGTTCGTAGCGGAATTTGTTGCGAAGGTTGCCTAGGATAGGCCCTTGGTAGTGATTGAACAAGGCACGTCAATACAGGGTCAGGTGTTGGCCACAAAGAAACCAATCGTGGCCGAGGACGTTTCGGAGCATGAATTGGCATCTCCAAGTGCCCGTGCGATGGCCATAGATTTAGGACTCCACAGGTTCGCATCGGTTCCTCTGTTGGCCGACGACAAATCTATAGGCGTCCTCAATGTTATTGACCAACGCATCCGCCGCTTCACCGACGATGAAGTTTCCTTGCTAACCGCCTTCGCCGACCAGGCGTCACTGACCTTGGAAAAAGCGAGGCTCTTGAGTGAGGCGCAGCGGGAGAGAGAACGCGCAGAAACGGAGAAGGAACGCTCGGATGCCCTCTACCATATTTCCAACCAACTTGCGGGTGCTCACGACATTGACGAAGTTCTAAAACTCATCGTAAATGAGGCATCTCGGCTAGTTGGCACACCCTATATCAGCTTGCGACTTTTGCAAAGAGACGCATTGGTCCCATGGGCCAATACGGGGGCCGAGGCAATCTATGCCACTAGTAGACCAGTTCTCAAAGCGGAAGAAGGCACGAGCGGTTCGGGCCATGCGATGGCCACCAAGAAACCCTTGATTGGTGAGGCCGCCAGGCAGATGTCTGCTCCGGAAACCGTTCGGGTGTTAGAGGAACATGGATTTTATGCAACCGCCGTCTTTCCCTTGTTGGCAGAAGACCGGTCTATTGGCACACTCAGCATTGCGGACAAGCACATCCTCAACCTTACTCATGATGAAGTTTCGTTGCTATCTGCCTTCGCCGACCAGGCGTCATCGGCGTTGGAGAAAGCCCGCTTGTTGCAAGAAGCCGAGACAAGGGAGCGGGAAGCCACCCAACTTTACGAGATTACCACCCAGCTAGCGTCCAGTCCTGATATGGATAGCATTCTGGATTTAATCACCGAGTAGGCCAGGGAGTTGCTTGAGAGCGATACTTCCGCCACCGCACGATACGACGCGGACAGTGGCGGACTCGTGATGCCAGACTGGTCCGGAGGCAACTTTATCGCTGGCGAAATCGGCACTGTAATCCCAACGGGTGTCTCAACTTCGGGACGGGCCTACGCTGAGCGTCGGCCGGTTTTGAGCCCGGATTACCTCGCCGATGAGTCGATTGCCTCCGACGATGCTGTGAGGAATCGAATAATTCAGGTCGGCTTTCGTGCAGGCCTGTCAGTGCCTATCATCATACGTGATGAAGTTTACGGGGTAATAGCGACCCATTTTTTCACAATTCATAACTTCACCGACGGCGAAATCCAACTCCTCCAGGCTCTGGCCGACAGCGCCGCCGTCGCCATCGGCAACGCCCGTTTCATCCACGAGACTCAGCAGGCCAGGAAAGATGCCGAGGCACGGGAGCGGCAAACGGCCCAACTCTACGCAGTAACCGCCCAACTAGCCTCCAAGCACGACTTGGACAGCGTCCTCAACCTCATTACCCAGCAGGCGGCCGAGTTCATGAGTGGGAGAGCAGGGAACACTAATAAGTTCGACCATGATCGCGGCGGCCTTGTTGTTGCTACCATGTACGGCCTCGATCCGGAATGGAAAAACTCGTTTTTGTACGGCCAGGAGAAGGGGTTACCGGCCGCGCTTTTCAGGAGCGGCGGGTGATTTGGACTGATGACGACATTGGTGACCCATCCAACGTAATCTCCGATCCCGAATCTATCAAGCTTATGGCGGCTCTGGCCTCAGATTGGGGCGTGATAATCATTCGGAACGAAGTTTATGGGATCCTTCAAGTGGACTTCGACAACCACCGGGGATTTTCGGACGAAGACATTAATCTGATCCAATTCCTGGCCGACAGCGCCGCCGTGCCTATCAACAACGCCCGGTTCATCGACGAGACCCAGCAGGCTAGGGAAGACGCTGAGGAAGCCAACCGCACCAAGAGCAAGTTCCTGGCCAACATGAGCCACGAACTGCGTACTCCCCTCAATGCAATCATCGGCTACAGCGAGATGCTCCAAGAGGAAGCAGCCGAACGGATGGACGACGACTTCGGCCCCGACTTGGAGCGAATCAACGGAGCGGGCAAACACTTGCTGGGGCTGATTAACGACGTCTTGGACATCTCAAAGATCGAAGCCGGAGCGATGACATATACCTGGAGACTTTCCCCGTCGCGGCGATGGTTCAAGATGTGCAAGCCACGATCCAACCCTTGGTGGAAAAGAACTCCAACTCTTTAGAGATAGAGTGCCCCGAGTCAGTTGGTTCCATCCACTCCGACGTGACCAAGGTCAGGCAAGGACTCCTGAACCTGCTCAGCAACGCCAGCAAGTTCACCGAACAGGGGACGATCTCACTTACAATCAGCCGGGGCACCGAAGAAGGCGTTGAGTGGGTCAATTTCGCCGTATCCGACACGGGCATCGGCATGACTGAAGAACAAATGGGAGGCCTTTTTCAGGCTTTCGCTCAGGCCGAGGCATCCACTAGCCGCAGGTTTGGCGGTACCGGGTTGGGACTGGCAATCATCAAGCATTTCTGCCAAATGATGGGTGGCGGGGTCCTGGTGGAAAGTGAAGCTGGTATTGGATCGACGTTTACTACGAAGTTGCCATCGGTGGTGGCGGAAATTCAAGGGGCGCAAGTTAGTCCTTATGGGGTCTGATCAATGCCTGGCCAAGGCTATTTAATCTGACCACAGCCCGGATGGGGCCGATGAAAAAGCTAGATGCATGGAGCCGACTATTACCTGACCAGGCATCACCCCTTCCACTCCTAATGGTGAAATACCAACTTGCCTCTATCGCATACCATCTTAGAATGCGCGTCAAGACATGCTGGAATTAGCGGGCATAGTAATTGGAATAGTCGCGGCATCGTTCATCATGCTTTTCGGAAGCAGAGGTCTCATTGATCTGTTTCGCGGCATATCCCAGCGGCGATCGATCAAGAAAGCGGAATCAACGGCAAGCGATACTGAACGAGGCTCGACCACCGACGACATTCCTTCCTCCCCTATTCTCGCCGCCACTAAGTTTCCCGACAATCGACAAAGGGCATTATCGCCAGTAGCTGATGCGTCAACTAGGGCCGTTGGTAGCCCCTTCGTTGGTAGGCAACGGTAACTGGCAAGTCTTAAATCGGCCATGGAGAACGCTCGGGCCGGTCATGGTAGTGTAACGCTCTTGGGTGGTGAACCTGGCATCGGCAAGACCCGGACCGCGCAAGAACTGGCCAGCTACGCCACCGCAGTAGGTGTGGATATATCCTGGGGCCGTAGCTATGAACAGGCAGGCACACCGCCGTTTTGGCCCTGGATAGAAGTCACACGTTCTGTGGTTCGTGGCTGGGATAAAGACCGACTACAATCGGAGATGGGGCCTGGCGCGGCTAACTTAGCCGAGATAATGCCCGAAGTTAAAACGATTTTGCCGGATCTCCAAATACCACCTAATTTGGAACCGGAGCAGGCTCGTTTCCGATTGTTCGATTCCTTGACGACCTTCCTTATCAACGTTTCTAGGGCACAACCACAGCTATTAGTTCTAGAGGACCTTCATTGGGCTGACACGCCTTCCCTGCGTATGTTGGAATTTCTGAGTGGCCGCATCGCCGACGCTTCGATATTCGTTGTTGGAGCCTATAGAGATGTAGAAATTACAGCGGAGCACTCTTTTAACGAGACCCGCCAAATTTATCCAGGGAGCCGGGATTTCGCCTGGAAACCCTGCAAAGATTTACAGCCCGAGAAACAAGTCATCTAATTGAGGCGACCGGAGACCTCACCCCAACCAAGGACCTGACAGAGAGGATTCAAGAGCACACAGACGGTAACCCGCTGTTCGTAAATGAGGTTGTCCGGCTTTTGGAGGAGCGCAGAAGGCAAGATTCCGATGATGGCAAATTAGTTCTAGACCTGGCAGTGCCTGAAGGCGTTCGGGCGGTAACGAGACAACGCATCCAACGATTGTCTTCCGTTGTGCAACGAAGCGGTCACGAACGCCTCGGTAGTTGGCAGGGAGTTCGATTTTGCCCTCCTATTACGATTGGCTGAAGACATAACCGAGGATGAATTATCAACCGCCCTGGAAGAGGCCGTCAAAGCCCACTTGGTTGAGGAGCTGTCGACGCTGCCGGGACGGTATCACTTCAGCCATTCTTTGATTCAGCAAGCGCTGGCTGAAGAACTCTCCACTACTCGCAGGGTGAGGCTTCACGCTAGGATCGCCGAGGCATTGGAGTCGAATTACGGCCCCGATGCCGAAGCCCAGGCTGCCGAGTTGGCGCACCATTTCGCCGAAGCACAGACGGTGCTGGGCGCAGAAAAGTTGGTGCAGTATTCATTGTTGGCTGTAGAAAAGGCGCTGGCTACTTATGCTTATGGAGAGGCGCTGGACCACTTCCAGCGGGCGCTATCGGCCAAGGACGAACCCTCGACCGGCACGGTGCCTACGGAATGTGCCGAGACGGCGGCGGCACTTTTCGGGTTGGGCCGCGCACAGTTAGCTACACTGGACCAGTACCAGTTGGGGGATGCGGTGACCAGCCTGCTGCAGCGGGCCCTCGACTATTACATCAATACGGGAGATGTAGCCCGCGCCGCCGCAGTGGCCGAATATCCTCTCTTACAACCTGCTAGGTACCTCTTAAAGACAACTCTCGTAGACCGCGTATTGCCCTTGGTGCCGCCGGATTCTCTTGTGGCAGGACGCCTCCTCTCTCAATATGGTTTGGTCATTGGAGGTGATCAAGGCGACTACCAGGGGGCCCAGGAAGCTTTCGAACGAGGGCTGGCTATCGCTCGCCGCGAAGGAGACACCGCCCTGGAAATGCGGACTTTGTCGTACGCAGCCCTGATGGATCTATTTCACGTACATTTTCAGGAGGGTCTGGAGAAGTATTTGCGGGCAGTGGCTTTGGCCCAAAGCGTCGGCGACCCGAGGGCGGAGGTAGAAGCCCGGTGGTATACCGCCGTTATTCAATACAACCTAGGTCAGCCGGAGGAGGCGCGGCGGACGGTGACAGCGGGATTGGCCTTGGCGGGGAGGCTGCAGCACCGCGAGTGGCAAGCCTACCACTCATACGGTATCAGCATTTATTTTCGGGCCATTGGGGAATGGGATAGTGCTCGCGAATATGGCGATCGCGGCTTACAAGTATCTCCCCGCTTTTACCAATTGTTGTATATGAGATTGTGCCTGGAGTACGAAGTAGGAGAGTTCGCCGCGGGAGGCGACTACCTGAATCGTCTCCTGGAGATCGCCCAATCCAGGCCAGCGGGGTCAGTTGGCCCAATGCATGCAGCCACGTCATTTGCAGTGGCGCTGTCCGGACGCATCGCCGGTGCAGAGGACAGATTCGACGTCGCCGAGGAACTGGCCGAAAACGTACTCTCATCGTCACGTTCCATCCCTCCTCTTACCGCTAACTTTGCCAGGGCCGGTTTGGCCGTACTGGCAGTGCAGCCGCGCGACGCAGATGCTGCTGCTGACCAGTATGGCACTTTACAGTCGGCGAGAGGCACTACTATATCTACCGCCACAGTCACTTCAATAGATCGCGTGCTGGGCCTCCTAGCCCATACCATGGGCAACCCAGAACAGGCCGCCACTCACTTCGCAGACGCCCTGACGTTTTCCCGCAAGGCGGGCTTCCGGGCGGGTGCAGTCCAGGCGGGTGAAATTTTAGGGGCGTAGAGGCAGGGAATCATGGCCGCAATGCCCGCGCAATCGACCGGCTTCGAATTCCCCAGCCAATAGCCACCAACACCGCCAATCCGTGTTTCAGGTATGCTTCGACTCTCCCCCGTCTCCCCGTCCAGACCAAGCCGCATGATGCTACGACACTGCAGTTATACTGTCGCCACTAATCTCCACAATGAATCTACCACTTTGAACCAGTCGAATGTGTCCTCAGTACACATTTGTGTCCCCGGACCTGATTAAAAGTACTCAGACATAAGTCTGCCTTAAGTGCAAGCAATCAATGGACTTACATTTCCTAAGTTAGGCCGTGAGTTGCCGACAAATCTGGGTCCGTTGACACGATGCGCGAACAGTGTCGTGCCTTGATGCGCCCACACATAACCTAAAAGTGATCTCCGCCAGTTTCAAGATTTGCCCCACAGGTACTTCGAAACGGCGGACCCGGACCTCAAAGATGGGAGTCTGGTGCGCCCTGAATAGAACGAAGTCAAAATTAACAGCACCAAACCACTGCCGCAAGCAGTCAAGACTGCCCAATACACTATCCTTAACACTGGCCTGAATCGCGGTGGGCGAGGGCGTTGTATGCGGAGTAAACTCCTGGTCGATTGAGAGCATCTAATTTGCATGCATATCTTTCGGCCAGATGTGCCTGACTTTCTGACGTACTCGTCAAACTTTCTCCGGTTATGTGCTGTCTTGGCGCAGTTTCCCACATCCAATCTAATAAATTCGCCCGTCCCAGGCCTACGAACTAGCGCCAGCCAATACCTTCCACATTGTTTCAAACACTGGTCTATTTCACGGTGGGCGGTGGGCGCACTAGGATCTCAAATTCGGCCGATTTGGACCTGCTTCATCGTCATTAATTTCCCTTTCCGCACATAAAAATCTTAGGGTCGAGCCCACACTTTGTATACCGCAAACCAAATGGTTACTGAGGATCATTGAATTCGCAATAAAGACCTGCCAGCGCCGATTGAGATTCTGACAACCAAGACCCTTATTCCGCTGCTGACGGCCAATTTGGTCTCGCGGCCGCTACTGATTGACCGTCTTAACGATGGTGTCGGGCGTAAGCTAACGCTCATATCGGCACCGGCAGGTTTTGGTAAGACTTCACTCTTGGGGCAATGGCTGGCAGCGAACTTAGGCAGTGAATCGCGCACGGCGTGGGTCTCGTTGGACGAAGACGACAATGACCCCGCACGCTTCTTCACCTACGTCATCGCCGCGATTCAAAGAATCCACCTGGGACTCGGGACAACAACACTGGCCCTAATCGAATCACCCGAGCCGCCGCCACTCGAATCAGTTGTTACGACCCTGATCAATGACCACGCTCTTATTTCGGAGGATTATCGCCTCATTTTAGATGACTACCATCTGATTGAGGCGGAACCGATTCATTCGGCAGTCACCTTTCTCCTGCAACATTTGCCCGAGCACATGCATCTTGTGATTGGTAGTCGCACCGACCCACACTTTCCGCTGGCTCGTATGCGAGGCCGGGACGAACTGGCCGAACTGCGCTCCTCGGACCTGCAATTTACTACAGAAGAAACGGCCATCTTTTTCACCCAAGTCATGGACCTGAATCTGTCTCAAGAAAATGTGACCAGCTTGGAATCGCGGACTGAAGGCTGGATCGCTGGCTTACGGCTTGCGGGGCTGTCCATGAAAGGGCGGGAAGACCTCACTGGCTTCATAGAAACTTTCAGCGGGACCCACCGTCATCTCCTCGATTACCTTGGCGAAGAGGTGCTCCAGCGCCAACCCGAAGATGTTCAGAGATTCCTGGAGAATACATCCATCTGGGCCTGTTTGACCGGCCCTCTTTGCGACGCGCTAACCGGCCGATCCGATAGCCAGGCGATGCTTGAGAAGCTTGAACGATCGAATCTTTTCACCACCCCGCTGGATGACGAGCGGCGCTGGTACCGCTATCACCATCTCTTCGCTGAATTTCTGGTACGCCGCCTTTTCCAACAGGGAGGAGGCCGCGTTGAAAATCTCCATGGTCAAGCCAGTGCGTGATATGAGGCCAATGACCAGTTAAATGAAGCGATTGGTCACGCACTAACCGCAGTGGACTATGATAGGGCTGCTCGTTTGATCGAGCAGGCCGCCTACGCGACGGGGGTCGGAGGAGGGGCGAGCCACAGATTCCTCGGGTGGCTGGACTCCCTTCCCGACGAGCAGTTCCGAGCCCGGCCAAAACTATCCATCTATTACTCTGGAGTCCTGTTCAACACTTTGCGATTTAACGAAGTTGAACGCCGCCTTCAGAAGCTGAGACTGCCATAAGCGACATGGAGGATAGCTCAGCAGAAACGCAGCATCTTTTAGGGCAGGTTGCGGGGCAGCGGTCCGTTTTGGCTCGCCTTCCGATAGGCACACTGGATATCCCGCTGGCCGTTGAGTTGTCTAAAAAGGCGCTGGAGCTTCTTCCATCAGATAGCCTATGGAGAATGGATGCGGTCTTGAGCCTGGGGGAGGCCCACCTACAGAACGGGGACCCGGAGGCAGCGGCGTCGGCCTTTCAGGAAGCTATATCCGGGGGGGGGGGGGGGGCGGTATCTCGGGAATCTTGGCTGCGACATTTGGCCTTGCAAGGGTCGGAAAATTCCAAGGTAAACTCCGCCAGGCGCACCGAACCATTCAAAACGGTCTCCAGTTAGCGGCCGACCGGGGCGAGGAGAAATTAATCGTTCTGGGCAAATTGCACACAATGTTGGGAAGCATACTCTACGAATGGAACGAACTGGACGCTGCTACGGGTCATCTGAACACCAGTATTGGAATTGGGCAGGAAATGCAAGATGGCTCTGTCCTAATCGGCGCCCATGGTAACCTGTCTTTCGTCAAGCAGACCCGGGGTGATCCAATCGCCGCTTCAAACCTGATGGAGCAAGCGCTTCAGATTTTGGAGAAGGTCAACCTGGACGAAGCAATCGCGACCCTGCTCGAACCCGCCCGAGCACGGTTGTGGTTGGCTCAAGGTAGGCTCGAGGAAGCCGTTGTTTGGGCTGAAGGATCCGGTCTTAGCGCCGAGGATCGCCTAGAAGAATATCATGCCTTCATATCGGTTCTCATCGCCCAGGGAAAGCTTGACGATGCCATAAGTTTGCTGGATGGAGTCCAGTTGTTCGCTGAGAGAACTGGGTTGGGCGGCGGCGCGCCCGTCGAACTCTTGGTACTCCAAGCCGCGGTTTCCGACGCGAAGGGTGAAATGCCCCAGGCCGAGAGGATACTGGAGCGGGCGCTCGCGATAGGGGAGCCAGAAGGTCTGATTCGCACGTTCGAACCCGCCGCTGCAATGTTGCCGAAGATCTTAGAAGCCCATGAGCAAGGGCACCGGGCTGAATCCCCTGGCTCTTCTCTGGAGTATCTGAGTGAATTGGTGGCGGTGTTCAAAGAGATCCCCGTGCACCACTCATCGACCGCTCTGGAGCGTGCCCAGCAACAACTAAGGGAACCTCTAACAGATCGCGAGCTTGAGGTCCTCCGACTTATCGCCTCTGGGATGTCCAATCGCCGGATAGCTGAAGCGCTAATCGTCTCGGTGGGGACCATCAAAGCCCATGCCCACAATATATACGGAAAGCTGGACGTGCGAAGCCGCTCCCAGGCTATAGCGAGAACCAGGGATTTGAATCTCCTTCATTGATTCGGCCGACAATTGTTTTCAGTCACAACTCTTTTTTGGTCACAACTCTTTGATTGTATCAGCTTCTACCGCGCGTCCCGGCAGCTCTAGTTTGACCACGACTCGTCGGAATTGTTCATCGGCACCTTCCAGCTAACCCCATAAATAAACCCCTCTGTATATCCTTTGGTAGACGCCCTCCGCTCTGGTGACCGGTACGCTGAACTAGGTATCGGCCAGTAAGTCGGCCTGCTCGTTGGGCCAAGGGGGGAGTAATGTTCAGTTCCTATATGAGTCACCACGCATTGCTTGAGTTGCATAGAGTACGAGAATTCGAACCCTTAGCTGCAGCCAAGGACAGTTTTTCTTTAGAAGCTAGAAAGAATGCCGGGGCGTTGGAGACGGTTGAAGCCACCAGGCCAAGATTACTGAAACGCTCTCTTGTGAGCGTCTATAGGTTCATGTTGGCGTTTGGACTGTAGCTCAATCGACGCCTGCTGTTTGGGTCCCGCTGGACTCCCAGCCGTTGAATTAGTATCCAATTACCAACGCCTTCCACACTGAATCTAACACCGGGCTAATCAACGCTGGTGGCGGAAAGCGGCATCAATATCACCATGCCAGAACTGGTCACCGAGGCCTAGGCGGCCGGCGAGGTCGAAGATGATGTTAGTATCCGGGCGAAGCTGGATCATCGACTGCGCCTCCTCGCTGGTCTCGAAGCCGAGTTTTAGCCCCTCGCGTTCGAAGGCCGAGGCAACCGGCATCACGACATAGGTCAGTGCGACAGTGGGGTTCATGAACAGATCGGTATGGGCGAAGAAGTCCAGCGCTTTGACGGCCTCGCGCCCATGTTTGCTGTCGGCATGGGCCATCAACATGTTCGCTCCGAAGCCGATCACGGCTCGGACGGGGTAGGGCTTCCCATCCAGAATGGCCCGGTAGAGGTCAGAACTGGAAACGTAACCCCAGCGCGGCGGTCCAAGGGGCGCTCTTCGAGGCCCACGGCCGGGGCCATATTCTGTGCCGAGGGCAAATCTTGACCGTTGATCGGCGTTGCCGGCGGCGGCGCAAACAGCACATTGCCGCCGGGGCTGTCGAAACAGCCGGTGAGGGCATAGAGCAGCGACATACACGCGCGTCTGCGTGACGTTAGCGTGGTGCTCATGGCCGCTCCAAGCGTAGTAGGACACCCGGGACTTCTCAAATCAGCCGTGCCGATTCCTCCACCTAGGCCCGACGAATCCAACAGATCGATTCTACTGTCTCCGGCGGGTAGAGGCGGCATATCCTCGCGTAAAGCTCAAATGCAGGGTCGCAGACTACCTCGCTCCGAGTACCAGCTTGAGATGCCGATCGCCTCAGTGGGTAGGGAGATGTTGGTCATCAGCAACCAGCCTGGGGTTCTAATTACGGTGACAATTTTAGAATCTTCAAGCTATTAGATTGATCACTGCACCCGACGCTAGTATTACAACGTCAGTTAGTTTGATAGGATGACTGTGTAGCTGGAGAGGGAATAGGCGGGTGAGGTGGGGATGTGGATGCGGCAGCTTTCGAGCAGGTGTACGGGTCATTTCGGGATTTTCACGCTTACTTCGCGCCGCTGTTTGGCCGCCGGGAGACGCGGGAGCACAGCGGTCATTATCTCCAGGCCCTGCTGGTACAGTCTGGGGAGCGGCGCAACGCTGAGAACCTGTCGGAGACGGTTCCGGGGTCAGCCCGAGGGATGCAGCGGTTTCTCACCGATTCTCCCTGGGACGATGAGGTGATTATAGGACGGCTGCAGGAGTACCTGGGAACCCGGCTGGAGCATCCGGAAGGGGTGTGGGTGCTGGACGGCAGCGACTTTCCCAAGCAGGGGAGGAAGTCGGTGGGAGTGGCCCGGCAGTACTGCGGGAGGCTGGGGAAGGTGGCCAACTGCCAGGCGGGGATGTTCCTGGCCTATGTCAGCCCGTTGGGACGGGCATTGGTGGACAAGGGGCTGTATCTGCCCGAGAGTTGGACCTCGGACAAAGACCGGTGTGAGGCGGCGGGTGTGCCGGAGGATAGGCAGGGCTACCGGTCCAAGACGGAGTTGGCCTTGGAGATGGTGGGGCGGGCGCAGGAGCGGGGCCACCTGAAGGCTGGATGGGTCGCGGCGGACGACGCCTTCGGGATGTCGCCGTCCTTCCGGGAGGGCCTGGCGGCCTTGGGGATGTGGTACGTGCTGGACGTTCCGTCCGGCTTTACGGTGTGGCCGCCGGAGCCTGCCTGGACCAGTGCGGAGTATCAGGGATTCGGGCGTCCCCGCAAACCCAGGCTGCGAGACGGTCAGCGCCGGACCATGGAGCAGCGCAGCGACGAGTTGCCGGAGGAGGCCTGGCGTGAGATTACGGTGGCCGAGGGAAGCCAGGGGCCACGCAGCTACCTTTTCAGCGCCCAGAGGGTGCGACCGACCAGCAGGCGCAAGCCCGGCGAAATCCACTGGGCCGTCTACCGCCGGAACCGGGACGGCAGCGAACCCCGCTACTACCTGTCCAATGCTCCGGAGGATACCCCGTTGGAGACCCTGGCATACGTGGGAGGCTCCCGTTGGCGTATAGAAACGGAGTTTGAGACGGAGAAAAGCGACGTAGGCCTGGACGAGTACGAGACCCGCACCTGGGCTGGCTGGCATCACCACGTGGCCCTGTGCCTGCTGGGCGGAGCTTTTCTGCTGAGCCTGCAACAGGCTTGGGGGGAAAAAGATGCCCCGGATCACGAGGCCGCAGGTCTACCGGGTGGTGCGGGAAATGCTGCCCCGGGAACGGTTCGGGCCAACCGAGTTGCTGCGGTGGCTTGAGGATACGCAGGACAGTAACGAACGGGCCAAACGCTCCCATGCCAAGCGCCGCGCCGCCATGCGGGCATCACCCCACATCCCTCCCTGAACTGACGTTGTAATACTAGGAGTCTAGGTGGTAGAAATGTTGAGTGCCATCAAACGGCTTAGCACAACCTCGCACAACCGTCGTTACGACAAAGTGGGATGAGCGCAGCTCTGGAGTCCCAGTAAGGGTGAACGGGACGGGCTCCTAGTCCGCTTCTTATTTCATCCAGACCACGGACAGCTCAACACGCTTGTGTTCCTTCAAGCTCCTGACGACGAGGAAACCATGAAACTGCTCGCCATGGTCGTCGCGAAACGTCCAGGCGCTCAAGGCGACTGCCGGGGTGCCAGCTTGATCTTCCAGATGCCACCCTCTCCCTAGGAGTCGCTCCCGGTAGTGTTCTTCCAGGATGCCAGGAGCCTTGTCGGTGATCAGATAGGCTTGGAAACTGAACTCCAGCAGCGAGCCGAGATCGATGTCCCCGCCACTCGACCTACTTCTGAACTCTTTAGCGTACTTGAGCCCGGCGGGTGGCGCGATGTCTGGCAGATAGGGCTCGTAGTTCTCTTCAGGCTTGGGAGGCCGCTGAAGGAACTCTTCCAGGTGGGCTGGCAACTGGCACGGCGAAGAAAACGTGGGCGTCGCCGTTGCCGTAGAGGCCGATCTTTCCGATGCTTGCTGGCCGGGGTTTTCGGCCCAGAATGGACAGCCGGGTTCGGTAACCATGGCCAGGATTGGAAAACCGAGCCGCCACACTCCTTCCTCCCGCACCAATGGGAATGGGAAAGCGTAGGCAAAACCCGATGCAATACCCTGTAGATTACCTTCGGCCTTTGGGTTACCTTCGGGAGGATCTAACAGGACCAGTTGCATCAAAGCTCTGGACGGGTCCTCCAAGTCCAAGAAGACGCTCCTAACCTCTATGTCAGGGAAGGCTGCTTCACCGCTCCACAAGGTCTCTTGCATCTGCTCGACGGTGCATCGCTCCCTGATATCGGCGATGAAAGTCCCGTGGAGGGCAGCGGCACAATCCAGCGTTTGAGTTGACGCCGAGAAAGTATCCCACAGTTCTTGGGCAGCCTGTTTTAGGTCCTGGGTTGCCGACGAGGCTGGGCCAGGATTTGCTGTAGGCGTAGCTTCCTTACCGCATGCTGCAAGCAGCGCTAGCAGCGAGATCGTGAGTACCGCAATAGTAAATAGGCGTTTCATCGGCCCTCCTTAATCAATTACAGCGTGCTGCCGAGGCGAGAAATATCGCCGGCGTATTATGATTCCGTAGGTGAGGTGCCGTTTAATCATCGACGATAAGATCAAAGGCCGCAATAATAGGCGAGCCCTTAATCGTGGCCCTCTTTTTGCTTATAGTGCTCATTTAGGCCAGCGTCCGAATCCTGCCCAGTTGGCTTAACTGGATCCCGGGAGGGCAGAAGCAAGTTCAGGGACCAGCCAGCGCACAACCTGCGCCGACATCCGCCGACGATTAAGATGGCCAGCTCTCATAAGATCGAGACGAGTAGCAGGAGATGATTAGCACCCAACTCGTTCGCCTACCGAGCTACTCGCTCGGCGTATGTTGCCGTTTCCCACTTCACCGCCACTATCACGAGCACCGAGAAAACGATATCACCATCGTTACCGACAACCCAACTAGGCCGACAATGACGCCTCCCCCGGCTGCTACGAGAAGGGTGAACAGAGGCCGCCGAAAGTCCCGGTGTTTGATTAACCTGTTCCATGTAAATGCTCCGAGCGCGATCGATGACAAGAGGAAGCCGACGACCCCTACCGCGATACCTTCTCCCATACCGGCGCCGACACAGTGAGACAGCGCTACACTCAGCAGTACTCCTGGGAAAAACGTAGTTAACGTGGGGTCTAATGCCATTGCCAATACCCCGCTGCCGCCTCAATGGGCGAGAAGCTGATCAGTCGCACACCTTCCAAATGTTTCTCACATCCATCTGGACGGGGAGACAGGGCAAGTCCGTGAGCCTGCCAGATTAGTGATTATGAATCTGCAAGTGCCGCAGCCACCCGCCTATTGAGTTCTTCTTCTGACAAATCTTCCTGGTGGGTGCTGACATACCAGATGTGCCCAAAGGGGTCTTCAAAGGTGCCAGTCCGATCGCCCCAAAACTGGTCTTCTAGCGGCATTAAGACGCTCGCCCCGGCCTCAGTTGCTTTGGTCACGTCGCCGCTGGTTTCGGCTAGCGAATCCCGCGGTGAGTCCTCCCTCGAAGCCTCGATGTCGTAGTGGCTGAGGGTCTTGGAGAACAGGCGGAAGCTGGAGACCACGTCTATCCCACCTTCGGGAATTATTACTGTGCTGCGAAGGTCCCGCAGGTCGCTCAACAGATCCTGTACCACCACTTTGTACTCAGAGTCGTCAACTGTCAGCGTCGGATGGGAGAACACGATGGTCTCGGTGGGCGTGCCCTCGTCACCGAAGTCGAATCGGTCCTGCAGAAGCACCAGCGCCTCCCCCGACTCTCCGGGCAGGGTCTCCTCAAGGTCCTCGTTGGCGCCGACGCTGAAACACGCCCCGATGAGGACCATGGCGATAACCAGCCACCCTAAGAGCACCCTCTTGCGGTGCCGCCTGACCCAGGCCGCGATGTGTCCGGTGAAGAATGGTGTGTACTGCGAGTCCGAAGCAGCCATGATGACTCCCCCAAGCTAAAATCTGCTTTGGTCGAACGTAAATTTTAGAGCAAAATAGCGAGGTCTTAATTAAAGTAAGCGACGGCTCCATTCTCGATTCGGCAAGGCAGTAATCCGAGCTCTTGGGCAAACTGCTGTAGGTTTTGTAGCACGGGGCTGGATGCCCGGTCACCCACCGAATTGAAAGCGACGTTGCCCGACCTTCCTCCTGGCAAGGTTGCAGCCGACACGGCATCCCTTAGCACTAGAGGGTCTATCACCAGCGACCCTCCCTCATCTTGCGCCACCGACTTTACGGCGTTCAGCAAGATGACGGCGGCATCTGAATACTGAGCCACAAAAGCCGCCGTAGGCTCACTCCCGTGCACGTCGGTAAATTCACTCAGGTAAGCCGCACCTAAAGGCGGCGAACAACCGGAAAACGCTACGCCCTCCGCCAACTCTCCCAACGCAGCGAGGAACTCGCAGTTTGCGGAGCCGCAAACTGCGTCGCCGGAGGCATATGCGCCGTTCCAGCCGGCATCGCGAAGCTGCCGTAAAAGTAGGATGGCTTCCGGATTGAATCCGGCAAAGAACATCGCGTCCGGATTCGCTTCAGCGATCTCTGCAGCAAGTTCGCTAAAGTCGGCGGTGCCTCTATCGACGCCGGTCATGGTTACTTGAAGACCCGCTTCCAAAAGAATTGGTTGTGCCCTAAACGCTAAGTCATCGCCGTAGGTTTCTTTATCGTGAACAATATAAACGTTGCGGGCGCCAAGAAAGTCGGGATCGGAGAAATATACTCCGATCAGGACTCCCTGGGCGTCGTTGCGGTAGGCAGTCCGGAAGAAAAATCCATCTCCCAGTTGCTGTTCCGCCAGTTTCGTAGATGTAGCCGAGCCGGAAATCATCACGATCCCGGCGTCGGCGTAAATTCCTTAGGTTCTGACAGCCCCCGCAGAACATTGTGGGCCCATCACGCCCACCAAGCCTGGATGTTTCAGCAACCGCTCGGCTGCTAGCCGGGTAATGTCTGCTTCGGTACAACCATCGTCCTCGGAGACGACTGAAATCTCATGGCCGCCGATCGTGTCCCCATTCTGCGTTATCCACTGCTTGACCGCTACAACCACGGCATCACGGTACTCTTGCCCGCGGGGCGCTGCCGGTCCGGTTAGTGCTGACGACACTCCAATTACCACGGGCTCTCCCACCGGTATGAGCATAGATGTTCCTGGGCTGCGGGCTATATCCGCTAGAGGTACGTCCACAATCTCATCATCAGTTGAGCACGCCGCTACGGCCAATATAAAGACAACCGCCGCAGCTAGCAGTAGGCCAGGCCTCAGTGCCCGGCGAATTACATTTGCTATGGCATCATCGGCTTCTGGCATTTTTCACCTTCCCTTGGACAACCTTAAAGACCGCCGACGTGTCAATCTCCGTAGTCCCTCGCAAAAAATGTTTTAAAATGTTGCTGAGGGGCGTCATGACGCGAGGCGGTGTGAAAGAGTACATAGAAGCGGTTCGAGGGCGTTTTATTTAAAGGGAAGCCGAAAGGGAAAGGGGCAGATTTGGATGAGGTGACAAACAGCGGCAATGCATTGCCAGAAACGGCTACCATACGGGCTGGCCCGCCAAAAGAGGCGGGCCGCCGACTATTCCTTCTTTAGCAGCTGGTTCGCCGTATCTTCCTTATGTTGCCTCACCGCCTGAACGGCGGTGGTTTTTTTATCAATACTAATATGGCAGCTGGAGGATAATTAGAAGGTGCTTCAAAGACCCCGTGGCCTCGGCTGAGATTGTGATCCCTCGAGAAGAGTAAGCGAGGCGGCGGGTTGAAAACTGGAAGGAATCGTCCTTAGGCTTTTTTCCGGAGATATTCATCGTGCGCTGCGCGATCAAAATAATCAACCAACGCTATTTTGATGGCCAGGAAGGGCTGTTCCCAGACGTAGCCTATGGAATTGATCAGCTGTTAGACCTCACGAATAAATTGGTCGGCATATACAACGAGGAATTGGCGAAGCATATAGAACGCCTGGAAGAGCTGTTAGTTGAGACCGGACAGGGACAGGATGAAACTCCACTCAACCTGAACTTAGCGGAATTGATTGAAAAGGCCCCAAATGGGAGGCCAAAGCGAATTGCCGGTTGTCACCCGCCGCCAACGCCTGATCGGCCAAAGTCAAAGCCGCTTTGGTGTCTCCAATCATCCCGTGATATAAGGCTAATCGTACCCGAGCCGACAATGGTGGGTTCCAACCTATCCGCTCGACAAGAGGAACAGCGGCATTCACGACTGGCCTTGCGTGAGTAAGCACAAATGCTGGAAGTCCGGCACAATGCATAACAGCAAGTTCGTACATGACGTTCGGGTTTAGGCCTGATCAAATCGACTGGTGTTAGGTGTTCGATTACTTGGCGAATGATCGAGCCATCAAGGGAGATACGATGAGCCACGAATACTTCGCAATCGATTCGTCTGTATAGGTTTGACTACAAGGTCTAAAAGGTCATCCAGGGTTCATCAGGTGAGAATATTGCAATCTATAAAGATAAATACACGTGATTACACCTAATATTTTAGGCGTGATGTTTCCACGATACGCCTAGATCGGCCCTCACACAGTCAAATTGTATGTGTAGGCACGAAAATGGAAAAATATGGGCGGTTGATCGAAAGTTATGGGCGGTTGATCGAAAGATATGGCCGGTTGATCGAAAGATATGGCCGGTTAATCTAGAGCCTCAGCAAGCCCGCTTCCGCCTATTCGACTCTATAACAATGTGGGAGGTCCCTTTTCGCTCCGTACTACCGCCGCCACGCCCTCAAAACGATGCGCCTAATCAATCGCCTCAGCCCGCTTGTTTCCGTCTGTATGCCAGACGTTTTACAGTGTGGATCTAAGTCAAAGAGCTGACTCAGGCGGGAATCTGGTACAGACGGTAAGGAACTTTGGAGTTCGCGCTGCAGATCAGCTAAATCCATTTCCACGGGCCAACGTCTCTTACAAGTATGGCAATATAGGTCGTTTGATCTCGTTCGGTACTCTAAGCCTTTAATCTCTCCTCTGCTCTTTCCACAGCAAGGGCACTTCCCCTGTTTGTACCTGGCTAAAGCGAGGTCCAATGTGAGAGGCTCGTGAACCGCTTGAGTAGAGTTGTCCCAGATCAAATTGATCCCCCAACCAAGTGACCATGTGGGATGCCTCGAACTATAAGACGGCATACCGAGCGAGTCAAATAAAATTCGTTGATATGTCATTGACCCGAGACCAAAATTTGGAACCAGTTTCTGAATCTTCCATGGATCTATGGAACTGAGGACAAGATAGTTTGAGATCTGGGAAGAGTAACGAAACGAGGGTTTCCTTTACTTGCCAATTACCAAATAGGTAGGTTGCTCCGAAAGACTGACCCAGGGGAAACTTCCAGACCAATAATCTAGTCTGGACTAAAGTCGAATATATTCATTCAAACGGGTGTACATAGCAATATCTTTGGGGGTAATGTGAGCTATGACATGCCGATAAATCTTGTTTTTAGTAGGTCGGTTTTCGCCGCAAATTTCACATCGGAATTTTTAATCTGGGAGCTGCACCAACACCGGGAGGTCTAGAATTAAGGTGGGCCGCTCTTCCCAGTCCCGCCAAAGACTCAGAACGGTATGAGTTGACGACGGGATCTTTTCCGCGATCTTCTTGGTGGTCCAGCCCTTGTATATTCCCCACACAATAACAAGCTTGTCTTCGTCAGATAACTTTCCCTGCCCGATGCGTGGTTCTCTGTCCGCCAACATGGCTAAAACAGGGGATCTTTCGAATTCTTGTACCATATCTAAATATTAACATGATTTCCCATGACCTCCCATGATTCTCTGAGATCGCATAAACTCACTAAATCATTGCCTGATTAGACCAAATGAGGCTAGTCACTGAAAATTGCGCCATATAGCCTTAGGTCCCGCCTGTGAGTACAGCCAAATTAAAGGTTTGGATCAGGATATCACGCTAAATAATGATAATTTAATGTAGAAATCGGAGACAAAGCGTCTCATAAGTTTTCTTGCGCCATTACCGTGATCTTTTCGTGGGAATCCATTGAAATTACCCCATCATTAAGACAGGATTGGGGCCAGATTAAGTGAGGGTCCCGCTGTCTCTACAAACTCTACCAACTCTCTGCCTGGGAACCACCTCCTCTCTTTTGCATCGTCGACCGATTCCGCCAAATCTAACAATCCGAAATTCGATCTGAGAGTTTCGGCAGCGTCCTTGTTTCGCTCAATTACCAGCATATGATGAAACCCAGATCGGGAAAGGCCCATGGCCAACCCGCCGGCACCGGCGAATAACTCAATTGACTGCACGCGTGCCCCCAAGGAACTCCCGGAGTCTCGGGACAAGCTCTTCGGGGCGCTCCGATTCACACTCCCACACGGTCATTGCTTGCCACCCCACAGCCGTTATAGCTCGCATTACGACCGTATCGCGCTCAACATTGCGGCGGAATTTTTCTTCCCAGAATTCTATGCGAGATTTCGGTATTCTGGACCTCGAACAACCTAGATGCCTATGCCAGAAACATCCATGAACGAAGATTGCCCTTAATTTCGCCGGGAAAATAACGTCTGGACTACCGGGCAAGCCATTCCATGCACGCGGAACCGGTATCCCAAAGAATGAAGAAGTCTACGCACTCTGAGTTCGGGCTTGGTATTGCGGGAGCGCACCAGCGCCATATGGCGGCTTCGTTCTTCAACAGTTAGCGGATCCATCACCACACGATTAATCATTACACCAAGATTGAGATCCACCACAAGAGCCTAACTATTAAATCGACAGAGGGTCAAGGCGGAAATGCCAACAACTTTAATTAGATGCCATTTTCGGATTCGTCTGCAGTTGGTTTTGAAAATCGGGTTGAAATAGCGACGCCGCGAGCCCCACATCGTGCGGTCAATCGCACAATCCTGCTTGACGCGCTTCAGGCGACCCTTTCCACGTAGAACCCTCCTTCCACACACTAAAGATTCCATAGCTGTTTAAGAAACGCAAAAAGGCTTCTCCTATTGGTTCTGAAAATAGACCCACTAAACCAGTTGGAGGAGCATGTCCGGGATAAACGTACCAAAAGTACCGATAATCAAATAATTGTGCCAATGCACTTCTTACAGCCGCCGTGGCGTCGCCCTTATAAATCACTTTGACTTCCACTAACCATTCTTGACTAGATTTCCGAAGTATCAAATCGCGAGGATGTTCCTTATTTGAAACCCTAAATCCCTTGCTCTTAGCCCACTGCTGATACTGATTGAGGACTTTCACATGTCTTCTAGTCTTTACTTGGCGCTGGGATTCGACATTAACTACATAGTCTTCTTCACTGTTTGGTTTGAAACCTTCCGATGGTTCTTTGATTCCGCCGTGGGAGTTGGAGTTTGGGTGAGTTACATCTGAAAGGGTCGCGTGCTGGTAAAGCGAGAGTAGAGTTCTAAGATCGCTATTTAATTCTTCCTACTTTGGCAAGGATTGGTGGCGTACCGCTTCGCGACGACGTTCCCGGCAGAATACGCGGATTGTCTCCATCCACCTTGTCCCAAATTTACTTGGTATTCCATACCTCGCAGCATGTCAAATGGAAGATCGTTTCGGACCGCTATGGCGATCTCGGAGAGACGGGCGAGGGCGGCTTGAGGTCCTAACTCTTGTCTGACCTTCGTGACTCCATGTTGAAGCGTAAGGGTGACGCTCTGAAGGTCGGTGGAGAATAGATACACGACATATAACCCATTTTGCGGCGTAGTGGTTTCATCCGGGTCCAGGAATGCAACCCAAGGCGTCATAGTTGCGTTTCCCTGGCCACCACTGCCTCTGATGATGATGCCGGCTGGAACGTGCTCGTTAAAGTGTTGTTCCGCACCACGAAGCATTAGCTGTGTCGGACTAGAAAGGGGATCGCTTCGGTCGTAATTTTGAGAGATTTCAATTAGATAATCTCGTATTCTCACTTACGCCCTCCAACTGTCGGAATAATACCAATTAATTGGATAAATGCTAACAGTTTCCGACAACATGGCTAGATGCTGGGCACACGCCCAGTATAATTAAACAACAGCAGTCAAATCATTTTTATTTAAGGCCTATCCGATCGATGGGCGCGAACATACTGCGATCAAAGCTGCAGTCATTTCTTCAGGCGATGGGGCATTTTTCCATGGTGGGGAAGCGGAGAACTCGAACTCCCGCGCCATCCGTGGTCTGCCCCAAAACCAAGTCCTTTGGGTGCCCCCCAATTTCGCGCCCTTGGCAGCTATGGCCCACCGGACTCCCGTTTTGGACTGCCGGGTAACAATTTCCCTTTATAAATTTGTCGCCGGAAGTGCGTTGCCGTACTGAATCATGTCATAATGCAGCCAAAGGATTCCGAGAATTTCACCATTGCCATCTAATCGTGCTGGTTGTTGACAATCATGACTATCGAGATAAAAACGAAGAAGCAGTTATTGCAAGAATTGAAGCAGGAACGGGAGCGCTCGAACGCCCTGTACCAAGTTTCCAACCGCCTGGCCGGCATTCACGACACCGATGAAGTATTGGACCTGATTGTGAACGAGGCGACTAGGCTCGTTCACAATCAGGTGCTTATATTCGCTTGTTGGAAGGGAACGGCTTGATGACCAGCGTCGCTACGGAGTTCGTGGCGGAATTTGTTGCGCAGGCTGCCGAGGATAGGCCCGTGGTAGAGGTTGAACCAGGGAAGTCAATACAGGGTCAGGTGTTGGCTACCAAGATTCCAATCGTGGGCGAGGACGTGGCGGAGCATGAATTGGCATCTCCCGATTCCCGCGCGCTTGCCAAAGATTTCGGACTCCACGGGTTCGCAGGAATTCCTCTGTTGGCCAATGACCGGTCCATAGGCGTGCTCAATGTTCTTGACAAGCCCATCCGTCGCTTCACGGACGACGAGGTTTCTCTGCTGACCGCCTTCGCCGACCAGGCGTCCCTAGCCTTGGAAAAAGCCCGGCTCTTAAGCGAGGCGGAGCGGGAGAAAGCACACGCTGAGACCGAGAAAGAACGCTCTGACGCCCTCTACCAGGTTTCCAACCGCATGGCTAACGCTCACGACACTGACGAAGTATTGGACCTGATCGTCAACGAAGCCGCCCGGTTGGTAGGAGCGAACGCCGCCTACATTCGCCTCCTGGATGGTAACGCGCTTGTGCCCAGCGCGGCTACAAAGACCGCCGCTGAATATGTAGCCGACACCGCCGAAAAAAACCCGACATTCGATCTGGATGACCTCTCAAACCCCATGAGCCTTTTATTGGCCACCAAGCAACCCAGGGTTATCGAGGATGCCGCTCAAGATATGAGGGTGACTTTACCAGCCCGCCTAGCCGCCGAAA
The DNA here is from genome assembly GCA_963665155.2 of Dehalococcoidia bacterium. GTDB lineage: Bacteria > Chloroflexota > Dehalococcoidia > Lucifugimonadales > UBA3495 > UBA1141. The sequence continues at coordinate 905,352 of CAXXFI010000002.1, forward strand.
AATATGGTTTCCATGGTCTCGCAGCAGTTCCCTTGCTGGCCAATGATCGATCCATAGGCGTACTTGTTGTGATGGATGGAAAAACACGCCTCTTCACAGACGACGAGGTCTCACTCTTGACTGCCTTTGCCGACCAGGCATCGCTGGCCTTGGAAAGGGCCCGGCTCCTAAACGAAGCTGAGCGGGAGCGAGAACGCTCGGACGCCCTCTACCAAGTGTCCAACAAGCTGGCTAGCGTACACGAGACGGACGAGGTACTAGACCTGATCGTCAATGAGACCCCATCGGGCCATGTGATGGCCACTAAGGAACCTTTGCTCATTGAGGACACAGCAGCAACGACAAATTTGTTAATGCCAGCGGTCCGCCGGTTGGACCAAGAATATGGTTTCCACAGTGTGGTTGTTGTTCCTCTGCTTGCCAATGACCGCTCGATCGGCGTGCTTATAGTGATAGATACCCGCATTCGCCGCTTTACTGAGGACGAAGTATCGTTGCTAACTGCCTTCGCCGACCAGGCTTCGTCGATCACCAGCTCACTGCCAGTCATGAAGGAGGACTCGTCGGAGGCCAGGAACAGCACTCCATAGGCCACGTCGTCGGGCACACCCAACCTTCCCAGTGGAGTACCGGAAAGCATTCTCCGGTTACGGTCAGGGTCGGCCCGGATCGCTGCGGTCATGGGCGTTTCTATGAACCCCGGGTGTACTGAATTCGCTCTTATGCCCTCGCCGGCGTATTGGATGGCGGTGGACTTGGTAAGCAGCCGCACCGCCCCCTTGGATGCGTGGTAAGCCGACGAACCGCCGCTGCCCACCAGGCCGTAAATCGACGAGATGTTGATGATGGAGCCGCCCCCGGCGCGGCGCATCTCTGGAATGGCGGACTTGGTGCCCAGAAACACCCCCTTGGCGTTGATGTCCATGATCCGGTCCCAGCCTTCCACCGTCGTTTCCTCCACTCGCCCCCCGGCGTTGTTGACACCGCCACTGCCGATACCGGCGTTGTTGACAAGGATGTCCAACCTGCCGAACTGGGAAACCGCGGCGGCAACAGCATTAGCCCAGGCTGACTCACTTGTCACATCCACGCTAAGAAATAGGGCATCGCCTCCGGCTTCCCCAATCTGGGCTTCTACCTGGCGGCCTTCTTCCTCCAAGACGTCACCGAAGACTACCTTAGCCCCTTCGCGGGCAAAGAGATTGACCTCCGCCGCTCCCATGCCCCTGGCACCCCCACTGATCAGCGCTACTTTTCCGTCCAGTCGTCCCATGGTCATCTCCTTATATCGTCAATCCTGCCCTGCGGCTTCCAACAACGTGTGAGCAAGTAGTCGGGCTTCGGTAGGACTGATGAAACTCAATACCGGCCAAGAGCTCTGGTCTTGAAGAACCAGGCAGATAGATTCCGCTATGCCATCAATCTCAGTAAACTGACGGCCTTCTTCGTGGTCACCAACGTAGGCAAGGACGGTCCACTCGCTATCATCCGGAGGATTGGAGGCCCCCTGGTCACTGACCTGATAGGTTCCGTTATATAGATTGTGTTTGGTGTACCTCAGAACGTTACCCCTTTATTTGCATCGTCTATTTGTCCGCGATCGATGGCTAATCCAGATTCCTTGCGATAGACCGCTCCCACCTAGTTGGAAAGCTACTTTTGTGCCGGAACGGCGACTCGTGGTATGTTCATCTGCACGCTGTCGAGGGTATGCCGGGTGGTGAAGTAAAGGGCAGGCCAGGAGCCGCCCCTGAGGGTCTCTAGTAAGCCCGTTAGCGTAGTTGGTGGATGCCTGAACTAAGGCTGCACCCTCGCCCGGTGTCCATTTCATCCGCCGGTTGTTGTGCTGAAAACCAGGTAGCCACTTTCCTTCCACCAGAGAGGTATTCGGCTGGGCCCATATCAACGCCGAAGCCGTTGGCCAGCCGGATAATTTCAGCATTCAGTGACACGATCCCAGCCAATTCTGCTGCGACTTGCTAAATAGGCATTTGAGACTTTGGTCAGCGATTCTTACTCATCTATCCGATAAACGCGAGCGGCGGTGTCATGGAACATGGCGGCGCGCTCGGTAGCGGAATAGCCCTGAGACAACCGCTTGAAAGCGTTGTACATCACGTTGTATGAGAATGACATCTTGTCTGGCGGAAAGTTGCTTTCGAACATGCATCTGTCCGGGCCGAACTGATCGATGCAGTAATTCATGATTGGAGCCATTTCAGCGGCCAACTCTTCAGATCCGATGGGTACGTCTCTGGTATGCCAGTCAAACCCGGCGCGTGGCATCCCAAGTCCGCCCAGTTTGACGACAACGTTAGGGCAAGCCGCCACTGCCGCCAGCCCACTCCGCCATTCGGCCAACACTTCGTCGTCCCTGTTAGCGTATGGACCAATCCGCATCAGGCCTCCGACGTGGTTCAAGATGATGGTCAAGTCGGGTACGGCCTTGGCGAAGTCCGCCAGCTCGTTCAGTTGGGGATGATTCAGCCAGCCTTCTAACGATAACCCCATGCGGGAGAGCACCCGCGCTCCGGCCCTAAATGCGTCACTGGCCAACTGACCCCGGGCCTGGTGAACAGAAGTGTTCTCGATTTCGGGGTGTGGGTCCCAGGTAACAGAGTGGCGGATACCTCGAACCGATTGGGGCTGGCTGCCTGCAACGCCTGTAACACCGGCTCAACTCTCTCCCCCAAGTTCAAGTTGGCATGGCCGACGATAGCGGCGGCAGCGCGTGCCGGTCCATAGAGACCGGTGGCCCCGGCGGCCCCCATACCCTGGACGAACTCCACCTCGCCCACCGGGCGCATCTCTTCCGGACCGTCCGGAAGATACATGGCCCTGGCCTCGACGAACACAGTGGAGACTACATTGTGGCCGCTGTTGAGGTCGGCGTACAACTCGTCTAGCATGTACTTCTGATACGGGATGCGCACCGGACGGCGGTCCCACATGTGGTGATGGGGATCGCAGATAGGGAGATCGGGTTCCAGGGTGGTCTCCTGGGTCAATGCTAGCCAGTCATTGCCTCCGAACGGCATGTAGATCCTCCAATGGCGTCAATTAGTAGTCAACAGTGACAGCTAGGCCTTCAGTATCTCTCGCCGGGCAAAGCACCCGCTCCATCAATGGCCACATTCCCAGCTCACTTGATATGGACTACCGTTAAGGATGGTTACTCAGAGCTCCACTCATTGGGGTTAGGGTCAAGATTTGCCTCTGACGCAGACTTCCTCTCCTACATCATTAGTCATCTCCAATTTCAAAGAGGCTCGAATAGGTGCTTTTTGACCTCGTTTGGTGGACCTACGATATAGGCTCGCTGGAGTTGGTGAGACCCTCATCCAATATGGGCATGGCTGCCATTGATATGCCAATTATGCGCTAATCCCTGCCCTAAAACCCTTCCAGGTAAATCAAACTGGGGCGGCTCTAATCTGGTCCATCGAGGCCAAGTACTCTAGCACCGCTTGGTTGAAGGCCATCGGTTGATCCAGGTTGGAGAGATGACCTGCGTCGGGTATAACAACCAGTTGTGAACCGTTGATATTCTCATGGATAAAGCGGCAGGCGGGTAGCGCGCCGTCTTCCTGACCAGCCAGTACTAAAGTGGGAACCTTTACCCCCTCCAGTAAGGAGGGGTCAAAAACGGCGTTTAGGATCATGCGGGTGCTGTGCGCATACCCCACCGGGTTGAGAGCTAGGTACATCTGACGGATGCGATTTTCATGCTCCTTGCCCAACGCGGCGGTTCGACTTATGTTGGGGTTGTTTTCCATCGCGTATTCCGCCACCGCCAACATACCCTCTGTCTCAGTCAAGTGGATAATCTCTTCCCTCATCCGGCGGTTCTCCGGTGGAGTTTCTAACCCTGACGCCGAGAATGAATCGAAGATCAGCAAGGCGGCCACACGCTGCGGGCGGAGGATTGTAAATCGGGTGGCGATACCCCCGCCCATCGACAGGCCGCCAACGTACGCCTGTTCGATTCCGAGGTGATCTAGTAGACTCTCAAGGTCCTGAGCGAATATCTCCTGGGTATATTGGTCCGCGTATGGCGGAGATTCTGACCGGGCGTGACCGCGTGGATCCCACACGATGAAACGATAGGATTGGGAGAACGCCTCTATCTGCGGCTCCCACTCTGAGGTGTTGCCTCCTATCCCATAAGCTAGGACCAAAGGAAAGCCAGTGCCATGGCTTTCGTAGTAGATGTTTATGCCGTTTATCTTGGCCGTGGGCATCTATGGTCTCCTTTACTACGGTGTACCTAACGACCTCTCGCCTTACGCCTTAAGTATCTCCCGCCGGGACAGTACCCGCTCCATCAAGGGCCGCATGCCCAGCTCGCTGGAGATGGCGAGCGACTCGTCCAGCAGGGACGTTGCTTTGGCCCGGTCGCCTTCGCCGTCGCGCTGGAGCAGGGTGTCGGCGTAGTCACAGCAGGTCCAGGCCAACTCGGGCCGATAGCCTGCGCTTTGGCAGAGGGCTATAGCCATTTCGAAATGTTCCGTTGCTTGGTCGAGATTACCGATCGTCATTGCCAGGAGTCCGAGTAGACGGCCAGAAGCCATGAAAGATGGTACTCTGATGCCGCGTTGAGAATCAAGGGTAGCGTATTGCTCCGTTGCCCCCGCGGCGTCACCTTGCTGCACTGCGATCAGGGCTAGACCGAGCCTGGCGTAAAGGACGAGGATGGGGGTAGCCGAGGGTGAAGAGAGAATGGTTTCCGCAGCGGCTTTGGCGACATCGAAGCGGTCCGCGAGGCCGGTGATCCGACCTACCGTCGGTATCACCATCACCGGGTATCCATATTCTACGTTTGGCCCGGGCGCGGCTAGATCCTTGACTTCCAGAAGTCGCTCCAGATAGGCCGATCCCTGGCTGAAGTCACCTACCTCGTACTCCAAAACTACCCGATTGCTGACGAGGCGCGAATCCAAGGGTGATTCCGCCAGAGCCCGGTCGCTAAAGCTCCTTGCACGACGCCAATCGCCCTCATACAGGGACGGTATTTCATTTACCCAAAGCGCTTGGGCTAGCCCAGCACGATCTCGCATCTTTTCTCCCAGAACCAGCGCCACCTCCGCATGCAGCCGCGCTTTTTCAGGGTCAAACATAAACGATAGGATGGCTGATGTGAAGAAGCGGGCACGCAACTCGGCTTGGTGGTCATCGATCAGGTGGGATAGCTCGATTGCCCTCAGGCCCTTGTCCACGCTCTCCTGCCAGCGGAGGTTATAGCCAGCCACCTGGCCAGCACTTGCCTGTGCGCGCATCTCCAGAGCCAGGTCGCCTTCCCGCTGGGCGATGGCTATAGACTGGTTAAAGGCTTCCTGAGCGATCTCGTAATCACCTCCCTGGACTCCGATGGCTTCACCATATCGGTACAAGAGGCGTCCAGCGTCGTCAGATTCAGGTATCACCAACTCCAGGGCACGGGCGATGATCTGGACCATTCCCGTGACCCCAGGAGTCAAGTGTACGGGGTGCTCCGCAATTGCTATAGCGTGGGCCACATCCCCAGCCTCAGCGTAGTAGTCGAAGGAGCGGCCCAAGGTTGCAATTGTCTCCTGAAATTGGTGCATCTGGAGTGTGGCATCTTGGGCTCGTCCTAGACCGAAGAGCAACGCCGCCATCTCGGCGTCCATTGGCTGACCCTCCCTTGCTACTAACGCCCGCTGGAAGTGGCCCAGCGCATCTTCATGCGCAAAGGTAGCCAGGGCTCGCTCCCCGGCCAGGAGCGAATAGCGAACAAGCTTCTCGGTGCCAAGTATTGCCTCTGCCTGAACGAAATGGGATGTTAGCTCGGCGGCGTGAGCTTCGGAATCTTCGCCATACAGCGATTCCAATGCTTCGGCTATTCGGGCGTGCAGCCTGACTTTGCGGTTAGCGGATATCTCTCCAACCAGGGTCTCTTGAATAAGCGCATGGGTAAACTGGTAACGTCCCACCGAGCGAGGCAACTCTTCAATCACCCGCGCAGATAACGCCTCGTCCATCACATCAAGCAACCTGTCCCCAGAGATGTCCTCTATCAAGGCAGAAAGCTGCTCCAAGGTGAACTCCCGGCCGATGACTGACGCAATGGTCAATGTCTCGTTGCACCGTTCCAACAGCCGGTCCAAGCGTTTGCCAATTACCTCCCTCACACCTTCGGGGATACGGACGCTCCAAGAATCCCGCTGACCGACTTTTTCTTGAGTCAGCTCCCCCTCTTGAACTAGCAGCCGCACTACCTCGGTGACGAACAGGGGGTTGCCCTCTGTCTGCCGGTGCACCACCTCGACCATGCCGGCAGGAGGGTTCACGCCTGAAGCCAATTCGATGAACCGTCCAACGTCTTTTTGGTCCAACCCTCGCAGTAATACTCGTTGGAAGAGACGTTCCCTGGTCAACTCCCCGAGAGTCTGTGAAAGTGGGTGCTGCCGAGACAATTCCATGTCGCGGTAGGTTCCGATAATCAGCAATCTTGAGTTAGAGATTTCTTTGGCCAAGAACTCCAGCAGGAGTAATGACGTGTGGTCTGCCCATTGGAGATCGTCTAAAACCAACACCAAGGGTTGCCGCCGACCGGCGTTTTTAAGAAAGGTGGTGATGGAGTCGAATAGTCTAAAGCGGGCTTGCTCCGGCTCCAGTTGGGGCAGCGCTTCCAGGCCGGGCAATTGCTCCCTTACGTCCGATACCACTTGGGCGATGTCGGCGGCGCCTGCGCCCATCTCCGAGCGCAGTTGCTCCGGATCGACGTCTCTAACGTAGGAGCGGATAGCCTGCACCCATGGCCAATAGGGCGGGGCTCCTTCTCCCTCATAGCAGCGCCCCCATAGCACTTGGGCTTGGCGCAGCGCGGCGTAGGTCGTCAACTCTGCGGCCGTCCGTGTTTTGCCTATCCCAGGCTCGCCCGCCAAGGTCACCAGCCTACCCCGGCCCGACAAAGTGTCTTCCAAGTAAGCCTTAAGCTCGCCCATCTCTCGCTGCCGTCCTACAAATACACCACCGGCCAAACTATCCAAGACGCCTGTCTCAAACGCGGCCTCCCCGGACTCCGCACCGGCGTCGAGTTCGATGGCATCCAAGGCGGACAGTACGTCGGCGGCCGAATCCGGACGTTCCGATGGATTCTTGGCCAATAGACGCATGATCAAGGCTTCGAGAGGCCGGGGGCATTGCCCGTTGTGCCAGGTGGGGTTAACCGGTGGAGTGTTGATGTGCTGGCCAATTATGGCAACAGAATCATCTCCCAGGAATGGCGGTCTACCGGTGACCATCTCGTAGAGCATTGCTCCCAGCGAGTAGAGGTCGGAACGGGGGGTCACCTCGCCCCCCATGGCCTGCTCCGGGGGCATGTAGGACACGGTCCCGATCATCATCCCTTCGGTAGTTAAACGCGACCGGTCCAGGGCCACTGCCAGGCCGAAGTCGCCTATCTTGGCGATGCCGTCCGTTGTTATCCACACGTTCCCCGGCTTCAGGTCTCTGTGGACGATGCCTCTACCGTGGGCAAACTCCATCCCCCGGCAGGTCTCTTGGGAGATCTTGATTGCTTGCTCCAGGGGAAGCCGGTGGTCTTGGGCGTCTTCTATGACACCTTCCACGTCGCCGCCGCCCATGAGTTCGGTGACCATGTAGGGCTGGCCGTTCTCTTCGCCCAAGTCGAAGACGGTGACGATGTGGGCGTGAGAGCCCAACCGGCCCATCGCCTGCGCCTCCCGTTGGATTCGGGTGCGAGATGTCTCGTCTAGTCCTTCGGTCTTGATCAGGGCAAAAGCCACTTCCCGGTCCAGGGTGGTGTCGTGGGCCAAGTAGACTTTCTTTTTGCCGCCCTCCCCCAGGAACCTCTTGACCTGGTAACGGCCATTGGCAAAGGATGCGGGTTGATCTGGGGTAGCGGCAGGAGTCGTAGTAGGTGGGGGATCTGTAGACTCAATGGTCGTTGGAGGAATTGAACTGGCTAGGGATCGCTCCGCAGCAGCCGGAAACGTGATCGCATCGGGATTATCCGGAGCAATGGCGAGGACAGCGTTTGCAGCAAGCCGTACAGCATCCCAGTCATATCTAGCGATCGCTTCTTCAGCCTCGTCCAAAAGCCGGTCAATTTGTCTTTGAACCCGGTCACTGGTCATGATGGGGAAATAGTAGCGTCGGGACGAGGACTTGTCCACCCGCTGCGCACCTCTATAATTATTTACGACCCGAATACGATATGATATGGGGTACTATCACCCGGTTGCTGCATGATAATCATTGTGATGGGTGTTTCCGGCGCTGGCAAAACCACAGTCGGCAGGCTACTGGCGGCAGACTTAAGTTGGCATTTTTTCGAGGGGGACGACTTTCATCCACCAGAGAACATAGCAAAGATGTCGGAGGGAATCCCTTTGACGGACGGCGACCGGTGGCCCTGGCTTGATGTCCTCAGGAAGCTGATAAACAGGCTTTTTTGCCGAGAGCCAAGACGCAGTGGTCGCCTGCTCTGCATTGAAACAGACCTACCGCGACCGTTTGCAGCAGGGCGACAAGGAGGTGGTCTTCGCGTACTTGAGAGGCGACCAAGGAATTATCACGAATAGGCTTGTGGTAAAGCAAGATCACTTCATGAGCCGTGAATTGTTAGGACCCCAATTCAGTACCTTAGAGGAACCTCAGGTTGTGCTCACCGTAAACATTGACCAAGCCCCCTCAGAAATCGTTAAGGCTGTGAAAGAGGGTTTGAATCTTTGAAGGTTGAGAAGCTGAGATTTCGGCAATCCCCAGTGGTTCTCGGTAGAATCTCGCTTGCGGGATTACCTATTAGCTAACAGGGGTAGCCGCATGTCAACCGGCGGTTAGCCAGCGACACGTTTCTCCTGTTTATGACTGGGGATTTTCCCTTAAGGGCCTGGACAACAGCGGGTTCTTCCCGGCTTAAGCAGACCCGATGAAAATCACAAAAAATGTCCGCGCCCTCCACTACCTTCTCCCCGCAATCCGCTAAGCCTTGCCCGGGGTACCTGGGTCCCCTCATGGGCACCTCCGTCTGCCGTAGTGGACGGTCAGCGGTGGACTAATATCCTGAACGGTACCGATGGGATTCTTTGGTCATTTTTGAACACACATCCCGATGTTCGTTCAATGGTGATAAACTTTTAACCTTTGGCGTCCCATCACCGTTTCCCTCTAAGCAATCGCTCCGATCACAACCACTTTCCTTCCCACACCGTCACTAGTATTACAACGTCAGTTCAGGGAGGGATGTGGGGTGATGCCCGCATGGCGGCGCGGCGCTTGGCATGGGAGCGTTTGGCCCGTTCGTTACTGTCCTGCGTATCCTCAAGCCACCGCAGCAACTCGGTTGGCCCGAACCGTTCCCGGGGCAGCATTTCCCGCACCACCCGGTAGACCTGCGGCCTCGTGATCCGGGGCATCTTTTTCCCCCCAAGCCTGTTGCAGGCTCAGCAGAAAAGCTCCGCCCAGCAGGCACAGGGCCACGTGGTGATGCCAGCCAGCCCAGGTGCGGGTCTCGTACTCGTCCAGGCCTACGTCGCTTTTCTCCGTCTCAAACTCCGTTTCTATACGCCAACGGGAGCCTCCCACGTATGCCAGGGTCTCCAACGGGGTATCCTCCGGAGCATTGGACAGGTAGTAGCGGGGTTCGCTGCCGTCCCGGTTCCGGCGGTAGACGGCCCAGTGGATTTCGCCGGGCTTGCGCCTGCTGGTCGGTCGCACCCTCTGGGCGCTGAAAAGGTAGCTGCGTGGCCCCTGGCTTCCCTCGGCCACCGTAATCTCACGCCAGGCCTCCTCCGGCAACTCGTCGCTGCGCTGCTCCATGGTCCGGCGCTGACCGTCTCGCAGCCTGGGTTTGCGGGGACGCCCGAATCCCTGATACTCCGCACTGGTCCAGGCAGGCTCCGGCGGCCACACCGTAAAGCCGGACGGAACGTCCAGCACGTACCACATCCCCAAGGCCGCCAGGCCCTCCCGGAAGGACGGCGACATCCCGAAGGCGTCGTCCGCCGCGACCCATCCAGCCTTCAGGTGGCCCCGCTCCTGCGCCCGCCCCACCATCTCCAAGGCCAACTCCGTCTTGGACCGGTAGCCCTGCCTATCCTCCGGCACACCCGCCGCCTCACACCGGTCTTTGTCCGAGGTCCAACTCTCGGGCAGATACAGCCCCTTGTCCACCAATGCCCGTCCCAACGGGCTGACATAGGCCAGGAACATCCCCGCCTGGCAGTTGGCCACCTTCCCCAGCCTCCCGCAGTACTGCCGGGCCACTCCCACCGACTTCCTCCCCTGCTTGGGAAAGTCGCTGCCGTCCAGCACCCACACCCCTTCCGGATGCTCCAGCCGGGTTCCCAGGTACTCCTGCAGCCGTCCTATAATCACCTCATCGTCCCAGGGAGAATCGGTGAGAAACCGCTGCATCCCTCGGGCTGACCCCGGAACCGTCTCCGACAGGTTCTCAGCGTTGCGCCGCTCCCCAGACTGTACCAGCAGGGCCTGGAGATAATGACCGCTGTGCTCCCGCGTCTCCCGGCGGCCAAACAGCGGCGCGAAGTAAGCGTGAAAATCCCGAAATGACCCGTACACCTGCTCGAAAGCTGCCGCATCCACATCCCCACCTCACCCGCCTATTCCCTCTCCAGCTACACAGTCATCCTATCAAACTAACTGACGTTGTAATACTAGTTGTTTGCTCCAGCGCCTGATCTGCGGCCAAAGCGGCGGAGCAAGGACCAACCTACTACAGGGCCCGGGTACCCCCCGGCACGGCTTAGCAATCTCTGCGTACAAGGGTATGGTAGCCGTGACAACATTTTTTCTGTAAAAGCGCATCTCCTGGTCTCTCCACGGTTTCCAAGCCACCCGGAATCCCGTTAGGCTTGTAAATATTAGGAGGGTAGGTGGGTGCCTAGCGGGAATCCATGTATTCCTAATCCTAGTCGCCAAGCCCTGAACCCGCGCAGATAACTTTAAGGAAAAATCAGCCACATGCATGACGCTGAAGGCGGCAACAGGGTTAACGACGTCAATAAACCGGGTCACCGCGCTTCAACCCTCTTGGTGGCCGCCCTCCACTGGATGTTGATATGGAATATCTGGAGAACCGCTGGAGACAATCCGTAACAGATGGCACTTAGCACCTAAATCGGCCAATGTCCATATAAGCTAGATTAGGCTAAGCGCATCAACTTTTTTTACCCGCTTTGCTGGGAACCCTCAAACCCGGAAAACATTCTGCGTCCAACTCCGCCACACTGCCCTTCTGAGACAGGCTCTCTTCCCCGTCTCCACCATAAAATGAATTAAGCTGCCTTCGACAGCCGCTCAATCCAGTCTGCAATTGACAACACCTCAATTCCCGAGGCTAAATTTGTTGTCGGTCGCGTGCGCTCAACCCAGGGCGAACGGACGCTGTACAAAGGCGTGGTCGGGCATGATCAGGGCGAACGGAGTGTTTTTTATGGCGTCAAAAGGGGAGGTCCGGCAACCTTAGCGTCATATTTAGGATCCAAGGGCTGCTTTTAAGTTCAAAGGGCAAGAGGCGCACCATTAGATACGCCTCTTGTGTTTGCTATTCTTCCATCAAAAATTCGCGGATGCGCTCGGTCATGGGTTCCTTGTCGTACATGTTGTTGAGCACCACTGAATTTTGCAGGACGTTGCCCCCGAAGTAACGCTCGTACAACACCTGCCGGGTGCCGAAAGCGCTGCAACTGGTGTCCCAAGCCAGGCGGAATAGCCGCACTCGCTCCTCGGCGGAAGCTGTGTCCGTTTCCAGGTACTTGATGATGTTCTCGGCCATGGGTCCGTTCAGGTCGGCCTCGGTAGGCAAAGCCATGAGGCTGCTGGAGCCTAGCAAATGCAGTATTTCCGCCATTCTGGGATAGCTGCGGATGAACATGTTGCGGGCGACCAATAACGGGAACCTGGCGGGGCATAACACGCCCCACTGGTCGAACTCGGCGTCGGCTTCTGCGGCCCTCAAACAAGCCTTGGTCACCTCAAGATTTTCGATGATTTCGGCCATCATTTGCTGAACGTGAGGGAGTTGGCTGGAGCCTAGTGTTTGTACCATCATGTTGGCCAGTCCCAGAATGAACTCCCCCTTGACCACCTGTTTGGTCACCACTTGGTGGCCCGAGTGAATGTTCCGATTTGTGGCCATTGGCATGTTGTTGCATAACTCCACGTCACCCAACAAGAAGACCCGCTCCCAAGGCACCAACACGTCGTCGAAAAAGACCAGGGCGTCCATCTCCTCGTATCGGGAACCTAGAGGATGATCGAAATGGGAACGGTTCAGGTCAAAGCTTTCCCGGCACAGGAAGCTCAGGCCGGGCGTGTCGCAAGGAATGGCGAAAGCGAAGGAGTACGCCCCTTGAGCGTCTGGCGGTAGCTGATGATTGCGGGCCGGATAAATGGCGATTTCGTCGGCCAAAGGCCCCAGGGTAGCCAACACGCGGGGCCCGCGTACGATTATCCCGGCGTCGGTCTCTTTGAGCACGGATAGCGCCACGTCGGTGTGGTCTTGGAGCGGCGCAGGCATGGGAGATCGGTCCCGTTGCAGGTTGACCAAGGTGTGGGTGAGGACCAAGTCGTTTTCCCGGATGTACTCGAAATAATTCTGGATGTTGGCTTTGAACTCGGGACGGTTTTGAGCGAAATAATCTCCGGCCTCTGCCATTGCCATCATCGTAACGTTCATGAAGTCAGGAGTACGGCCCATCATGCCAGATGTAGATTGGGCCCAACGCCGCATCATGGCGTGGCGTTGTTGCAAATCTTCCGGCGTCTTAGGCACGATGAAGGATAGCCCGACCGGGTCTCCGGAGGTAGGAGATTCAAAGGTCATTTGCTCGTCGCTGGCGCCCTCGTGTTGCAGGTCGTACAGTCTGGCGACGCTTTGCACCCCGTTGCTCAGTCCCGGATGAGTGGTCACATCCTTCACCCGCTCACCGCTAACGTATATTTCCACGGCTCTTTCTTTGAGCCCAGCGATGTACTGCGCACCGGTCCTAACTGGCATCGCCCATCCTCCTTATATCCACGAATTAACTGCGAAATTGTCACTACAATGCTTGTTCAAGAATCAGACGGTTGGTTTAACGAGTAACCACCGTGCAACTGGGCCTCAGCACTTGAGGCCATCCCCCCACAAGCTAATGGGATCGATTAGTCGGGAAGGGGTCATGCCATTAAGAGATGCTAAAGTGGTAAATTGCTCTAGGCAATTCAGCGCCCTTTCCAGACCGGGGGACGCTTTTCCGCGAAAGCGATCGGACCTTCTTTGTAGTCCTCGGTCTGGGTGAGGGTAGCAAAGAGAATATTTTCGAACCTGAGTGCGTCTTCCAAGGGCCGTCCCAAGCTCCTGATCATGGATTCTTTGGCGGATCGGACCCCTAGCGGCCCGTTATTGGCTATCATCTCTGCGTATCGCTGGGCCGTGGGCATCAAGTCCGGCAACGGCACTACCTCGCTGACCAAGCCGATGCGTAAGGCTTCCTGAGCGTCAATGGGCTCGCCGGTTAGCTGCATCTTCAGGGCGTTGCCCAAACCGACGATTAGCGGCAGCCTGACGGTGCCCCCGTCACAGTGGTGAAACCCTCGACGCACCTCAGAACAGCCGAACTGGGCGTTTTCCGATGCAATGCGGATATCGCAAGCCAAAGCCAACTCCAGCCCTCCGGCCAAAGCGTAGCCATTTACCGCGGCTATGATGGGCTTCCAGATTTCCAGGCCCCGGGTAATACCGCCAAAACCCAGGCCGTTGGCGTCCTGCCTGATCTCGTACAGGTCGCGCTGGGCCAGAGCGGGGGTGTAAGTCTTCAGGTCGGCGCCAGCGCAGAACGCTCGGTCTCCTTCTCCGGTCAAGATAGCTACCCAGGCCCCCGGGTCGTCCCGAAACTCCCTCCAGACTTGGACAATCTCCTCTTGTTGCTCGGGACCGAGGGCATTCATTGTTTGAGGCCGTCTGATGGTGACGTAGGAGATGTTGCCGCGCTTTTCGTAGGTGATGTCAGGCATATATCCCCTTTGGGTGTGCCTTTTTGCGCCCCATTCCAGCCTGATTCCAATCTGATTTCGAGTGCCCGGCAAGCGCCGTTAGGTAAAATCCGGCTACTGTCCGGCCACCCATTCCGCTACTCTTTCGCCTATTATGATGGCAGTAGCGTGGGTGTTGGCCCGGGGTACTTGGGGCATGACAGACGAGTCGGCGACCCAAAGTCCCTGGACGCCCTTTACCCGGCATTGCTGGTCTACCGAGGCCAGAGGGTCGGAGTCCGGCCCCATCTTGGCGGTGCCGGAAACGTGCCTGGCGGTGCCTACATGGCGGCGTATCCACAAGTCAAGCTTGTCGTCCGAGGATAAATCTTCGTCGGTTGGACTGGTACGACCTTCGGAGATTTCGTTGTAGGCATCGGAATCCAAAAGCTTCACCGCCAGCCTCACCGCTTTACGCATACGGCTAATATCGTTCTCGTTCTGGAAGTAGCGGTAATCGAAGGACGGTTGCACTGTGGGGTCGGCGGAAGCCAGCTTGAGAAAGCCGCAGCCATCGGGCAATTCCAGGGCGCAGGAGATTCGCCCTACCCGGTCCGCCAAGACTTCGCCGGTCAGCGGATTGAACACCGAGTTGGTCATCAGCATCATGTCGCTGGTCGATTCCGAGCCTTCCACCGTGTAGCGTAGGGCGATGCGCACGGCCGCTGCGTCGGGAGCAAGTGCGACTCTTCTTTCACACGGAAGGAGACAGGGGCGATGGGATGGTTCCACAGGTTGTGTCCCACACCGGGAGCGTCGTGGATTACCGGGACGCCAAAGGCGTCCAACTGGTCTTTGGGCCCGATGCCAGAGAGCATCATTATGTGAGGGGATTTCAGAGCCCCAGCGCAGAGCACCACTTGATTCGCATCTACGGTGAAAATCTCGCCGCCGCTTTCCGCTTCAACCCCGGAAACCTGTTTGCCGTTAAGCAAGACCCGTCTGACGAAAACCTTGCCTTTCACCGTAAGATTTAAGCGGTGACGCACGGGGTTCAGATAGGTCACAGCCGTGCTCATTCTCACGCCGTCCTGGTTGTTCATGGGAATGGGACCAACACCGGCGGCATCGGGACTGTTCATATCCTCCATGGTCGGGAACCCGGCCTGAAGGCACGCAGAGTGAAAAACTTGCTGAATTTTTGGCCAGGGCTCGTTGTGGCGCCGGAAAATTGGCAGCGGCCCGTCGGTGCCGTGGAAATCGTCCCGAATATCCAGGTCGGTTTCCATCTTACGGAAGGCCGGCAGCACGTTGACGTATGACCATTGGTCGTTGCCCATGGCCGCCCAAGAGTCAAAGTCTTCGGGCAGACCACGCAGAAATACCTGGCCGTTGATGGAACTTGACCCACCGATTACCTTGCCCTGAGCGACGTGAATCTCGCCCTGCTCTTCGGTGATCGTCCCCCTTAGCGCCCAGTTGTGCGGATTGTCCTGGTCCTCGGCAGATCTGGATTGGCCAAATTTAATTTCATCGGGCAGATTCTCCGCGTCGGGGTAGTCGGTTCCTGCTTCCAGAAGCAGCACGGACCGATTGGGGTCTTCGGCAAGTCTGCTGGCAACTACGGACCCGCCCGCTCCCGAGCCCACAACAATTACGTCGTATTTCAATTGCGCTCCTGTCTGATGTGTTTATTTTGGTTTGGACCGGGAGAAATTAATTCTGCTTCCCCCCAGTCCATCAAACCAGGGCGTTTATTGGGAGGCAATCCAATCGGCAACGCGCTCGCCAATCATGATGGTGGTCAAGTTGGTATTGGCGCGGATGCAGTCGGGCATGATGGACGCATCGGCAACACGCAGTCCTTCTATCCCGTGGACCCGCCCGTATTGGTCGACCACGGCCATGCCGTCGCTGCTTGGCCCCATCTTGCAGGTGCCCGAAAGGTGCTATCCAATCCACACACTCCTGAGCATCCAGTCGTCGAGGGTGTCGTCAGACACTAGGTCTCTTGCTCTGTCGGGTCGATCAAATCTTCCAGGATATCTTTGAACGCCTCGTGGTCCATAAGCTTAACTCCGATTCGCACGGCCTCCCGCAACCGTTCCTTGTCTCTGGGATGTTCCAAATGATGGCAGTTGATATTCGGCTGTACGGTGGGGTCGTTTTCTTGCAAAGTTATCTCGCCTGCGCCCTCGGCCAACTCGAGCATGCAGGTAAACCTGATCCCTTCTTGAGCAAACGGATCCCCGCCTAAGGGTGTGGAGAACGACGAGGGGAATATCTGGATGTCGTTTCGGTCCGGCGAGCCGGTGGCGGTGTACCTGAGCAAAGTCTGCATTCTGGGCGCATCGGGGTCCAGCAGGAAGTCGGGTTTTACGCTGGCCCTAAGGGCGACGAGTGGATGGTCGCGCAGATTCTGCCCC
This sequence comes from Dehalococcoidia bacterium, assembly GCA_963665155.2. Taxonomy (GTDB): domain Bacteria; phylum Chloroflexota; class Dehalococcoidia; order Lucifugimonadales; family UBA3495; genus UBA1141. Next base: position 921,740 of record CAXXFI010000002.1, read on the forward strand.
ACTCCGGGCGAGTCTTTCACCACCGGAATTCCCATGCCGCGCAGATGGTCGGCGGACCGACGCCTGACAGCATCAGCAGTTGAGGTGAGGCTATGGCTCCGGCGGAGAGAACGATCAACTCGGCGTCTACGGTGAACACCTTGCCGCCGCTCTCGGCCTCCACGCCAACCGCTTTGCTTCCCTCGAAAATGATCCGGCGTACCAGCACATCCCCCCGGATGGTCAGGTTGAGGCGGTGGCGGCTGTCGGCGATGTAGGTGAGCGACGTGCTCATCCGGACGCCGTTGGGATTGTTCATGGGGAAAGGTCCGACGCCAACGGAATCGGGGTTGTTGTGGTCGTAGACCTCGGGGTAGCCTGCGTCCATGGCGGCGTCCTGGAAGGCGTTTTGCAATGGCAACCAAGTCTCGCGCTTGTGTCTGCGGACAGGGATGGGGCCGGTATTGCCGTGAAAGTCGTCTACGATGTCGGTGTCCGTCTCCAACTTGCGGAAGTAGGGAAGCACCTTAACGAAGCTCCATTCGTCGTTGCCCCAAGACGCCCAGTTGTCGTAGTCCTCGGGAACTCCCCGCAAGAACACCTGGCCGTTGATGGCGCTGGTCCCGCCCACGATTTTGCCTCGGGGAACCGCTATGGGTGGCTGTTGGGGGTTGCTGATTCCGGTGAATGACCAGTTGTGGGGTGCCCCCATCTCCGATGCCACCGGTGCGTAACCGAATTTGACATCGTCCGGGTAATGGTCAAAATCCGGGTAGTAGGGACCAGCCTCCAACACCAATACCGATCGATTGGGGTCTTCGGCAAGCCTGGATGCAATGGTGCCGCCAGCCGAACCGGCGCCGATAACAATTACGTCGTATTTCATAAATGTGCTCTCCTTTATGTGAAAGTTTTTAGCATGTTCAAGTTTCTAGTGCGCTCAGGATGCAAACAGCTAATTGGCCCCGCTTGGACCGAGCGGCGAATTAGATAGCTCCGAGAAACTCCTGAGTGGTCATTACGGTGCCTTGGCGCGGGTAGACTTTCCCGGTGAGTACCCGGTGCACTTCTGGGTCGGCATAGGAACAGGCGTCCGACACTACGATGACTTGTAGTTAACGTCGACGGCCCACCGCACCGAAGATAGTACGCAGCCGCTGGTGGCCACACCCATGATAATCAGCGTATCTTTGCCCATCTCCCTCAGGGTTACGTCCAAACCGGTTGTGGAAAAGGGGCCGGGCTTTGTCTTGGTGATAATTAATTCGCCCTCGGCGGGCTGGACCCCTGGGTGCAACTCCACATCCGGGGCGTATTCCTGATATGGGAATCCCCGGTGCACCACGTATATCACCGGGATTCCCGCCTGCCTTGCGCCTGCCAGGGCTGCCGACGCATTTTGAATCACCGCCTCGGGTTCGCTGGCTACGTTGGTGATGATGCGTTGCTGAAAGTCCATGATCAAGACTGCGGCTGTCTCTTTATTTATAACTGCTTGCTGCGTCATAAAAATCCCTCATTAGCTTTGAAGCGTATCGGTCATCGGTGGGAATGAGTCGGTTATCTCGCACTGTTTCCCGCCAGACCGCCGGTTTGGTTGTCGTTATTGGCCTTGATAGCTGTCGCTAGGTTTACTTGCCTTCTTTATAAAATCGGCCACTTTCTCCGCAATCATGATGGTAGTTGCGTTGGTATTGGCGCGAATAACGTCGGGCATCACCGATGCGTCCACTACCCTCAGGCCTTGAAGCCCCCGCAGGTGGCACTGCTGGTCCACAACAGCCATGGGGTCACTATCTGTGCCCATCTTGCACGTGCCGGAAATATGCTGGGTGGTAGTCACGTTGCGCCTGAGCCATAGGTCCAAAGTATCGTCGCTGACCAAATCTTCGGGTTCGGGAGTAATAACTCGCTTGACCATCTTTTTGTAAGAGTCATGCTCCAGCAACTTCAAGCACAGCCGCACGGATTCGCGTAATCGTTCACGGTCCCAAGGGTCTTGGAGGTATTGGTAGTCCAAGAAGGGCTGTTCGGATGGGTCGGTGCTTTTCAGCTTTAACTCTCCATGGCCGTTCGCCAGTTCCAAGATGCAAGTGAACCGGATTCCCTCGGCGTCCAACGGGTCTCCCGATATTGGCGAAGAGAAAGATGACGCCATTACCTGCATGTCGTTTCGGGTTGATGAGCCTTCGGCGGTGTAGCGCAACCCCAGTTGGCTTCTGGGTGCCTGAGGATCGAGCTCCACATCGTCATTTACTTCCAAGGGAACCCGGACGTTGGGGTGGTCCCTCAGATTTTGCCCGACCCCCGGTAGTTCGTGGACGACCTGGATGCCCATCTCCCGGAGGTGGTCGCCAGGGCCGATTCCCGAGAGCATCAAGATCTGAGGGGAAGCTATCGCTCCTCCGCTCAGGATTACTTCTTCTGCGTCAATGTTAAATGTCTCGTTATCGCTCAGTACCTCGACGCCCACGGCGCGTCCGTCTTGAACCCGCACCTTATTGACCTGTACGTTTCCGCGCACCGTAAGGTTCAGGCGGTGGCGCACTGGGTTCAGGTAGGTGAGGGAGGTGCTCATGCGCACGCCTTCGGGATTATTCATGGGTATCGGTCCCACGCCGTTGGACTCGGGGTGGTTCATGTCCGGGTCATGGGGGAAGCCCAAGACCGTGCAGGCGTCGTTAAACGCTTGCTGAGCGGGAAGCCACGTGCTCGGCTTGTGGCGGCGTACGGGAATAGGACCGTCAAATCCGTGAAAGTCATCTCGGATGTCCGCATCCGTCTCCATTTTCCGGAAGTAGGGGAGCACCTCTAGAAACCCCCATTCATCGTTGCCCATCTCGGCCCACGAGTCGTAATCTTCGGGAACGCCCCGCAGTAGAACTTGGCCGTTCACCGAGGAAGAACCGCCCACCACACGGCCCCGGGGAACCGGCATCACCTCCCCTTGCTCTTCGGTGGGTTTCCCGGTAAAAGACCAGTTATGAGGAGCGTCCACAGCCGATGCCGTTTGGTCGTAGCCGAATTTCAGGTCATCGGGATAGTGCTCGAAGTGAGGGTAATCCGGCCCAGCCTCCAGCAGCAGTATTGATTTGGATGGGTCTTCCGACAGCCGGGTAGCCATGACGCAACCAGCAGACCCGGCCCCGATAACGATATAGTCGTATTTCATCATTCTCCTTATTAGGCGAGGATAGTGGTCTCCGATACATCACTTTTATTCGATTCAAGGTCGTATTGTCGATGGTATCGCAACCGATGCAATCTACTCGAGTTTGTGCCCCAATAATTTAATCCCTTCCCCCTTCACGGGGAAGGTAGTCCTGTCCTGAGCTTGCCGAAGGGATGGAGGGCGAATGCCATCTCTCAAGAACGCCTTGACCAATGAGGGCTTGCGATTTCACCAATCTCCGTGATCGGGATAATCAGAAGATAGGGTTAAATCCCATCCTTTACATAATCTGCCACCTTTTCGGCGATCATGATGGTTGTAGCATTAGTGTTAGCCCTGATGCAATCGGGCATGATTGAGGCGTCAGCCACCCTGATGCCCTGGAGGCCGTGAACCTTCCCATGCTGGTCCACCACGGCCATGGGGTCGCTGGACGGGCCCATCTTGCAAGTGCCGGAAATGTGGTGGGACGTGCCGGTGTACTTCATTAGCCAAGCGTTTAGAGACTCGTCTGTGGCCAGTTCTTCGTCGGTGGGGGTGACCCGTTCCACTATCATTTCTTTCAAAGCGGGGTGCTCCCCAATGTCGGTAACGATGTACCGAATAGCATTCCTGAGACGGTCTCTGTCAAATGCCTCGGTCAGATACCGGTAGTTCAGCGCAGGTTGATCGTTGGGGTCGTTGGAGGCTAATTTAAGCTCTCCCGAGCCCACGGCCAACTGGAGCCCGGCGCTCAGGCCGAGATAGTTGTCATCGTCGTCGATCTCTATCTGAATTGGCCGGTGTTCGCTGGTCAGCAACGTGGGGCTGATTATCATGTCGCTCTTGAGGTAGGAGCCCGGGGTGGTGTAGCGGGTGCAAACCTGAATCACCGGCGTCTGAACGTCCGGCCTCTCGCCTTTGGCGCGGTAGAGAACGGTTGCTATGGGATGGTCCCGGAGATTTTGACCTACGCCGGGTGCGTCGTGGATTACAGGGATGCCCATTTCCCGCAGGTGGTCCGCCGGGCCAATTCCGGATAGCATCAGCAATTTGGGCGAAATCACGGCACCGCTGCTGAGGATAATTTCATCGCCTTCGGCAATGAAAGATTCGCCGACGCTCTCGACTTCCACTCCCACCGCTCGATCGCCTTCGAATATTATGCGTCTGGCTGCTGCTTCGGATTTAATAGTGAGGTTGAGGCGGTGCCGGGCTAGGTCCAGGTAGGCTATGGCCATGCTGATGCGGACGCCTTCCACATGGTTCCGGGGCCTGGGACCCACTCCCTCTGACTCGGGGTGATTTTGGTCCAAGTCTTCTGGGAAACCCGCATCGACGCAAGCCCTGTAGAACGCTGTGGAGTGGGGTTCCCACTGATCTCGCGAGTCCCGCTTGATCGGAATGGGGCCTTCGCTTCCGTGGAAATCGCCGCTGAAGTCGCGGTCGGTTTCCATTTTCCGGAAGTAGGGCAGAACTTCGGTGTAGCCCCATTCGTCGTTTCCTATGGCTGCCCAACCGTCATAGTCGTCGGGGATGCCGCGATAAAATACCTGGCCGTTAACTGCGCTAGAGCCACCCATTGCCTTCCCTCTGGGAATTTCCAGGGCTGGCTGGTCGGGTGTCACTTGGGCGGTAAAACCCCAGTTGTGGGGGCCGTAGGCAGAAAGGTATACGTTGTTGCCCAGCTTCAGGTCGTCGGGCAGGTGTTCAAAGTCAGGGTAGTCGGGGCCTGCTTCCAGGAGTAGAACCGAGCGGTTTGGGTCTTCGGATAACCGGGTTGCCAACACGCATCCGGCGGATCCTGCGCCAATTATCACTGTATCGTACTTCACTTCGGGCCTCCATAAATCAAAAGTTAGGGATGGTAATTACGGTCATCGCATTTCCGCTGCGAATCGGTGGGGACGATGCCAAATTAGCCGTTGCAAGTTTAGCCGATGCCAGTTTAGCTTATGGATGAAAGTTGTCAAATAAAATTGCGGGAACTTGGTGGAATCATCTGGGCTTACAGGGAATATGAAGTGGTTCCTGGGGCCGATGCAGTTCGACGCCAATCGATGGGTGAATACCGCAGCTACGGATAGAGGCCTGGATAGGGCAAATGCCGTCAAAGACTTTCCGAGCTAAGTTCACCCGGTACTTGGCTATAGTCGCAACAAGGGGGAAGTCAAGACCAGGCCGATAACGCTGAACGGTAGGCTGGAACTGCGATTTACGGACAGCACGAACCGCGGGGGCTGCCGTGCTGTCCGTAAATCCGCCCAGTTTGCTACCGGAAGAGGAATATGAAGAAGAGAACCCAGGTGACGGCATAGGGCAGGATAAATCTTTTCCTTTTTTCCAGCCAGTCAGGGAAACGAGGGGTGACCGCACTGAATTTTGCATGCTTTCTTCGGATGAAGGTCTTGTAGAACTCCACGGTCATCCGCTCTGCCCCAATTCCAGCAAAGATCAGAAGGGCGTAATCACTGGTGAAGATCGAGAAAAACAAACCCCAAATCGCCCCAACAAAAGGGCTGCGGAAGAACTTGGATGTTTCAAATCCTTCGATAGGCGCATCCTTCCAGGCACCGCAAATTCCTATACCTAGACCACCCACCGTGCCCCAGACCAGACCCGACAAGGTTTGATTGAGGTGGAGGTCGATGGAGTAGGGCATGTAGAACCATACGAAGGCCAAGCCAATAAAAATAGCGCCCATGCCTAATCGCCGAAGTTTGCTGTTGACCGTCTGGCCCAGCCAATGGAAGGTCTGGATGATGTGGTATTTGTCCTGGTTTTCCACCCGGATAAATAGCTTCAGCGACTCGGTGTACAGGCGCTCGAAAGCCATCACAAAGAGGAAGAAAAGCCCAGGATTAGGGCTGTTGATGTCGTGGAGCTTTAGAAATTGGAACAAGGCCAATCCCAAGATTAGCCCCACAATAGCGCTCCTCAGGAATTTCCCCATTTTGAACTCTTCATGGGGGGTGTCCTTATATGCACCCCATGAAGAAGAGTGAAGACCACCCAACAACCCTACGATGCCATATGCAAACAATTGTTCACCCGTTATTAAAGCAGCCCACTAACTAATAGCTAGTTCCCGGAAGGGAACGCCAAATCTATTCAGAGGGCGCTCAGTGGATTAGTCAGAATTTTCTGGGATTGTATTTCTGTAGATTGTATTTCCGTGGGTTGTATCGATGGCGGTAATGGCGCATGCAATTATAGTGTTTCCGCGTGCCATCCGGAGTTCTATCAGACGAGGAGTCTCCGAGTTGTTCCCGACGGCAGCTAACCAACATGCTGCGAAGGGTTAGCTCAAACCGCAGGGACTGGAAAAACTTTATAAAAAGGACGCCGTGGTGTCTCCGCTCACGTCAACCCCACAGGCGATATTATCATATGTGAGCCGATTGTATTATAGTCCATGACTTTCATGATACCTATTCACACACGGGGTTATTCAGGGCAATCGCGTCTTAAATGCTAGACCAGATACCGGCTGTGTTGACGAATTCGGCTCGCATGGTTCTATTCGTCTTTCCGGCGAAGGAGTTTGTGAATATATTGCCAGGAAACCACCCGAGTTACAGATTTCGTGCCTGAGTTTCGGCGTCTTTTGTCTCTAAATAGGATTATAATTCACAAACTCGAAGGCCGGAATCCAGGTGCGCCTTTCAGCATAAAGGTGAGCGTTGCAGAGTTTTACGTTTCTGGGTTCCGGCCTTCGCCGGAAAGACGCACCAGACGCTATGTCTCCAGACGCTAGGTCCAAAGTACTACTTACTCCAAATACGAATAATTAGCCTCGATTGCCTCGCGGGAATATTGAGGGTTCGCTTTTTTCTGTGGATGGTTGGGCAACTAAATAACGCACTGGCGCATTTCCGCAGTCAATGAGATGCCCGTTTGGTGGACAAGCCTGGGTTGCCTCAGTACCATTCCTCTTGGCCAGCCTGCGCCCGGCTTCTATCATCTCCCCTAGACAAAGGGTAGCCAAACGTTTGGCCAACCATTATTGGCGAATTCCAAAGGAGTATGGCAATGCCTCAATCTTCCCCGCACAAGGTTCTAGACGGTGTACGAATTTTGGAGCTAGCCCGTTGGCAGGCCGCCCCTAGAGGGTCTTTGATTCTCCGCGACATGGGGGCTGAAGTAATCAAGCTGGAATGGCAAAAGGGAAGCGACCTTCGTAATTCGGGTCCATTCGTAGGTAACATGAGCGTTCAGTTCGCCGCCTACAACCGCGGGAAGAAGAGCGTCACTCTGAACACACGTCACCCCAAAGGAAAGGAAATCTTCTTCCGGCTCCTAGAGGTTTCCGATGTGGTGTTGGAGAATTTCAGACCGGGCACCATTGATCAGATGGGTTTTGGCTACCCCGAAATGTGTGCTGTGAATCCTGGGATAATTCTGGCCTCGGTGTCCGGTTTTGGGCAATATGGCCCATACCGCGACCGCCAATGTTTTGACCCGATTATTCAGGCCATGAGCGGCATCGGCGACCAAACGGGGAAGGGATTCGACCAGCCCATAATGTCCGAAGGCCCGATCATGGACCGCACCGCAGCACTGCACGCGGCTATAGGAATTCTTGGGGCACTGCGCCACCGGGACCGGACCGGCGAAGGACAATGGCTTGAAGTGGCAATGCTCGACGGTGGCATCACCCTTGAAGAGGTCGCTCTGGCCATGTGCTATGAGACGGGCAACAACGATTTTAAAAGAAGCGGAAGCTTCCTCAAGTGCAAAGACGGGTGGGTGACAACAGGAGCGGCCCGGGCCGGAATGTGGGAGAGAATGCTGAAGGTTATGGGTTACGAAGACCTGTCCGATGACCCGGAGTTCGCCGCACCGATGTTCGCCACGGACAAAGCCGAGATTCGCATGGAATTGCTCCACCTGTGGTGTGAAGAAAGATCGGTGGTCGATGTTGAAGACGCATTGGTAGCCGCCGATATCCCGGTGGGACGGGCACTGAGCATTCCCCAAGTCCTCGAGGATAAGCACATCTGGGAGAGGGAGGTCATGATTGAGGTCGAGTTGGACGAACCTGCGGGCAAGAAAATGCTGGTGCCGGGACCCTCGATTATCAAGTTTTCCAAGACCCCAACCACTGCTGGGCCCATCCCGAAATTCGGAGAACATAATCAAGAAGTGTACGGGGATCTTCTTGGGCTAGACGACTCTCAACTGGCCAGCCTGGTGGCGGAGGGAGTGATTACCTGACGCTCGGAGGGCTTAGAGGGAAATGCCCCTAAGATTCTGTGATGGTCATCAGAGGGTGCCGCCTAGGCAAATATGCCTAGGCTCCACATGGCGCGGTTTGCCCGATGCTAACGCCTTCCTGGGATCCAAGACCAGAATTTGCTGCCGGTTTCGCTCCCGGTTTCACTGCCTGAATCAACGCCGGTTTCACTGGCGAATTCACCGCCGGATTCACCCAGATCCGAGACAGTCACCCTAAAACTGGGATCGTCTTCGGCGACTTGTTCCAAAATCACATTAGCCTTTTCGAGCATGCCACGGCAGCTCTGGCTCAAGTTCAAGAGGTACAGCCTTGTCCCGGCGCGATCGTAACGCTGGGCCAGGTCCACGATTGCTTCCATCGCCGAATGATCCCACACGCGGGAGTTCTCGAAGTCGATGGTTACGTCGGCGGGGTCGGTTGCCGGATTGAACAGCTCTCGGAAGTGGCTCACCGAAGCGAAACAGAGTTGACCATGGAGCGAATAGATGCTGTGGTCTTCGGTGGTGCCGACGGCCATCGATACCGAGATATGCAGAGCGGTTTTCCAAGCGAATACCAAAGCCGAAACTATCACTCCCACGACGACAGCGATCGCCAGGTTGGTCACTACCGTGACGGCGGATACTAGAATGATCACCATCGCGTCTGAGACCGGCACTTTCTGGATTATTCGCAGGCTGGACCAAGAAAAGGTGCCGATCACCACCACGAACATCACGCCAACGAGAGCAGCTATTGGAATCCGTTCAATTAACGACGAGGTAAACAGGATGAATGCCAGTAAAAATAGAGCTGCTAAGATCCCAGACAGCCGCCACCGTGAGCCAGCTTTGATATTGATCATGCTCTGGCCGATCATGGCGCAGCCGCCCATTCCACCGAAGAACCCCGTCACCACATTCGCGATTCCTTGTGCCACACACTCACGGTTTTTCTGGCCCCTCGTTTCCGTCAATCCGTCAATCAACGAGAGTGTTAGCAGCGATTCGATCAGACCAATACCGGCCAATATGAAAGCGAAAGGCAGGATAATCCGCGCCGTCTCGAAGTCGAAAGGCACATCCGGCACGCCGAACGTCGGGAGTCCACCTGCGATACTTGAGAGGTCGCCGACAGTTGGCGTGTCGATGCCGGCAATAATCACCACTCCCGAAACCACAACGATGCCTGCCAGTGCTGAAGGAAACCGTGTGGTGAGCCGAGGCAACAGGTAAATCACTGCCATCGTGAGGGCCACCAAGCCCAGCATTATCCCGATGTCCATCAGTGGTATCCACGTTTTGAGCCCATCGGCGCCTTCGATTTTGAAGCTCTCCAACTGGGCCAGGAAGATCACTATAGCGAGTCCATTTACGAAACCGAGCATTACGGGGAAGGGGACCATCCGGATCAGGTTTCCCAATTTCAGCACACCCACGGCAATCTGGATTATCCCCAACAGGACGACAGTGATAAACAGAAATTCGACTCCATTGTCCCGTACGAGCGTGACCATTACCACTGCCAGCGCACCCGTAGCGCCGGAGATCATCCCCGGCCGTCCGCCTAGCAAGGAGGTGATAAGGCCGATGATGAACGCCGCATACATGCCGACCAGAGGATCAACGCCAGCCACGAAAGCGAAGGCAACCGCTTCCGGCACCAGCGCCAACGATACAGTAAGAGCAGCCAAGGTTTCCGTGCGAATCCTGGCCAGGCGGGACATTTCTTGCATTGACAGTCCGTCAGAAAGTGAAAAATTTACAAAGGGTGAAAAAGCTTCAGTCGCACAAGATGGTTGCACGGTCTAGGCGCAGGATGGACGGCAACCGGCCTGTGGAGGCAACCTTAGAGCTTTGGGTAATCAGTCAAGCCCATATGTCGGGGCTAGATATCCTTTCAAATGCAGGGGGATTCAGGTGTCTAGAGGCTTCCAATCGAATGATTCCCTATATTGGACGCCTGCGACCGCTAGTAATCCGCGAACATTGGGACAGCGCCTTGATTAGAATGTGCGCGGACTGGCCCAAGAAGACCGGCCAAAAAACATTGTATACCGCCATACATCTGTTTAGAACCCCCGGAATTCCCTCTCAAAAGTTTCAAAAATGGAAAATCGCCGTCTGCCACTTGGCATGCCGCCCCATCAGGTCGAATTGCCTTGCAACCAGGCTTACCCGTCCGCCAGCAATGGGACAATGCTATACTCGTGCCACTTGGGCTTTTCTTTCGCAATCCGAATAAATTGGGGTAGAAGAAATGGCGCGTTTACCGATTGTAGCCAAGGATATGGTCCTGGAAGAGTTTGCCGGAGCCTTTGACGAGCTAACCGCTGCCACAGGCGGGGCAATAACCGGCGGTCCAGGGTCCATCACCATCAACAGCCCGGAAATGGCCCGGCGACGCGGGTATTTGACCAATTACCTGCGCTTCGAGAGCACCTTCCCCAAGCGTATTCAGGAACTGGCAATATTGACCACCGCCCGCGCTATGGACTGCCAGTACATCTGGAATGCCCACGCTCCGGCAGCCCGCAGTGAGGGAGTCAGCGACGCCTTGGTCGACGCCATACGAGATAAGCAGCCATTGCCAAGCATGGCCGACGACGAGACGGCAATCATCAACTTTGGCCGGGAATTCTTTGATACCCATAAGGTCGATGGAAAGACATTTCAGGCGGCGGTGGACCAATTCGGTCCCCAGCACTTGGTTGAGTTGACGGCCTTGATGGGCCACTACGCCCAGACTGCGTTCTTTCTGAACGCATTTGAGGTTGAGTTGCCGGAAGACCGGACCGAGCCGGTGCTGCCGGTTTAAGGAGCTTTACTCTCGCTGTGAAACACTCGCCGTTTTTAGCCATGGCTTTGAAGCGAAAAACCAAGCTGTTGAATAAACTGGATTGGGACCGAACGGCCGTGAGCCTGGATTGTGCTGTCAAATTGACTGGCGAGAATCGGATTACTATAATGGGTGCCCACACATGAGGGCATGGGCGCGAGTCAAAGTGGGCCCATAATTTGCCCCAAATATGCCGGACCAAATATTAGGTCGGCCCAAATTTTAGGGAGCAACGATCAATGGTCGAACAACAGGCGGCCCTACTCCGACCGGAGACCCTGATCGAGGAGTTTAAAAGGAACGGTGTCACTCACATTGTGACCATACCCGATAGTGAGACAAACTACCTTTACGAACTGATGAAAGACCAGCCTTGGTTGGACGTAGTACCCGCCTCAAGGGAGGGTGAAACCTTCGCCATTGCCTTAGGTCTAATTGTTGGCGGGAAAGTGCCCGTCTGCTTGATCCAAAATACGGGCATGATGGAGTCGGGCGACTCGATTCGCGCCATGGCTCTGGATGCTGGTTTTCCTTTGGTTATGATGGTGGGTTACCGGGGTTGGAACCGCCATGGGGTAATTACCGACTCGCCGGCCCGCTACACCGAGCCTTTCCTAATTGCCATGGGCATCAATTACTACCTCGTGGAACAGGACGAAGATGCGTCGAGAATCTCGGTCGCCTTCGACGAAGCCAGGGCCAACAAGCGCCCGGTGGCGGTATTGGTCGGTGACGAATACCACGGCTTTAATCGTTAGATTGCCAGCGTTAGAATCCCGGCGTTAGAATCCCAGCTTTAGATTGCCAGGCTTGCCGAATCAAGCGGCTCGATCGGGATTACTAAAACGCAGTGGCTGCGTCGGACTAATTACCAATGATAATTGCCATTAATAAACGACGACCTAATGGTCATGATGGAGGCAAATTATGTTCCACCCAGATGATATGTTCCAGGCCTTTGCGCCTCACCGGGGAAATTCCATCGTCATTATTACCGGGACCGGGGGCCGACGCTGGAAGGAGATTAGCAACAATGAAAAAAGGGACTTGAGCTTTCAGGGCGCCATGGGGCAAACAACATCGGCCGCTCTGGGTTTCGCCCTTTCACAACCTGACGAGAAAGTGGTGCTGTTCGACTCCGAAGGCGCTCTTCTCATGAATATGGAGGTTTTAGCCACAATCGCCGGCAAAAAACCCAAGAACTTCATCCATTTTCTGATGGACAACGAGTGTTACGCCACCACCGGCGGTCAGCCTGTTCCCAATGCTCAGGATATCAACTATGCGGGAATGGCCAGAGAAGCGGGTTATACGGCAGCCTACGAGTTCGATAACCTGGAAGATTTTTCCACCAACGTGGGCAGAATCCTAAATGAAACCGGACCGATTTTCGTGGCCATGAAGATGGTCCCATTGGTGGAAAATGAACCCATAGGCATGCGCCAGCGGGGGCCGGTCCGCAGCCGGGCCGAGACAATCCGAGTTGTCCAAGAGGAATTGGGCATCACCGTCGCCTAGAAAGAACCCTGCTGACCAACCAAACCGCTCGGGGCGAGACCTGGCCAAGGTATGTCTTAGCCAAGGTATGTCATCGAAGGGAAATCATCGGCGATACAGTCCGATCCACGCGCGGTCGGAGTATCAGGCGCGCCTGCCAAACCGATGGCGCGCCTGATTTAAGAACGGACAAAAAGCTAGGGGACCGGGCTGGATAGATGACGCAAACACCTCGTGACGAGTGGGTTACGCTAAACGGTTTGGACTTCCACTATCGGGATTGAGGCGGCTCCGGCCAATCGGTGGTCCTGCTTCACGGCCTCGCTTCAAACTGCCACATCTGGGACATTGTGGCCCCGGTACTGGCTAAAGACTTTGCCGTCGTTGCTATTGACCAACGTGGCCATGGAGAGAGCGCCAAACCGGACCACGGTTATGATTTCGCTACGGTTGGCAGCGATCTGGCAGCGTTCACCGGCTCATTGGGCCTGGATTCGCCGGTGATTGTGGGCCACTCTTGGGGCGGCGATGTTGCCTTGGAATTGGCGGTAGCCCATCCGGAGTTGCCCAAAGGCCTGGTCTTTGTCGACGGAGGCATGATTAACTCGTCGGCCCGCTATGCAAGTCTGGACGAAGCCCGAGAACAAATGGCTCCGCCGGACTTTAGCGGGTTTAATGTGGAAGAGTTCTCCCAGCGGGTGCGGAACGGTCAGTTGGGAAGCCTGATGACCGGTCAGATCGAAGAAATTGTCCTTGCGAATTTTGGGGTGCAGGCCGATGGGACGATAAAAGCCAGGCTCTCCAGAGACAACCACATTCGCATCATCGAGGCGTTGTGGGACCATCATCCTCCGGAGCTATACCCTGGAGTTGCTTGCCCCGTGTTGCTCATGCCGGCCCGGCAAAAAAGCGACCCCGCTAGCCAAGAGCGTCGGGAATCCCGCGAGAGATCTGTGGCTACTGCGGCTGCCGCTCTGGCCAAAGGCGAAGTCGTCTGGCTTGAGGACAGCGTCCACGATGTTCCTCTGCAAAGGCCCGAGTTGGTTGCCAGCATTATAGCCGAGCACATTAAAAGCGGCTTTTTTGGATAGTGGCTTTTTGGGGATAGCGGCTTTTTGGGATGGAAGTAACGTCGGTTAATCGGGCTGCCATGGGCGGTGAGACGTCGCTCTGGTGATAGATATACCCCAGGCCAATAGTGGCGGCGCTGTCGAAGCATTTCTCCACACGCGGGTAATTCGTTGGGTCCAATACCAAATAGCTGGCAACTAGACCTGGCCAGATAATCTTCCAAACCAATCGTCCCAGCACAAAACTGGTTTATTCCGGGAGGTTGGCTCATGAGCACAGCGGACTACGGGCTATTGAATCACCCTGGTATTTCAATGAACTCCTTCTACCCCAGGCCCAATTGGACCACCACTCCAGAAGGCGCCCAGGACCACGCCATCTTGATGGAGGGTGAAGGTGCGGACGGCGTTTCGCTTTCGTGCCGCTTCTTCCCGGTGGTCGAGCCTTCTTCTGCGAGTTCCGGGAACGCAAACCCCACCATCCTGTTTTTCTACGGCAACGGCGAGACGGCCGTTGACTACGACGGCATTGCGCCCTTGTACAACCGTATCGGAGTCAATTTCTTCGTGGCCGACTACCGGGGATACGGACGCAGCGGGGGTACCCCTGAATTCAATTCCATGCTCGCCGACGCCCACAGGGTCTTGGGAGGATTGACTGCCATACTCAAGGCAGGCGGTTACACCGGCGAAATATTCGTTATGGGCCGTTCTATGGGACGGCATGCGGCGTTCGAGGTCGCAGCCAAGTCGGCTCACGGTGCTCAGGGTATCGGTGTAAAGGGCATGATTATAGAGAGCGGTCGGCCTAATCTGGGACAGTTCGTCAACGGACTGGAAGAGTCGGCAGCGCGAGACCTTGAGGCCGATTATCAGGCCAAGGTGGCTGGCATCAGCATCCCGAGTTTAATCATTCACGGCGAGTTGGACACCCTGGCTCCACTGCAACATGCGGTGAATATGTATGAGAGCTTGGCCTCTTCCAGTAAGCGGATGCTGACCATTTCCCGTGCGGGCCATAACGACCTGATGTACGTTGGGATTAAAGAATATTTCGCCGCAATCAAGGACTTTGTCGACACCGGCGTTGCGTAGCCACCGGGGTTCGTCTTGAGCCGCATACATTATCCTCGCCCTACCCGTTGAATATCACGTAGGCCGGGAACCAGGAACTAAACAGGGAGAAAAATAATGGAAGCAACTTGCGTCACTCACATTGGCATCTGCGTGCGGGACATGGATAAGTCCCTGTCCTTCTATCGGGATGCCCTGGGCATGAAAGTTTTGGGCGACAAAGCCACCGACCCAACGGAAGGTGGCCGACTTCACAATTACAAGCACAAGCGTGAAGCCCGAAGGTGGGTCAGCTTGAGCTACGGCGAAGGGACAACCCCAACCCTGACCTTGACCAGCCATCCTGGGGAGCAACCCGATGGTGAGCCGATTCTGCTGGACCAGATTGGCATTAGCCATCTGTCCTTCGGTGTCGGCGATGTGAAATCCCTGGCCGATGAGCTAATTTCCAAAGGTTTCGAGCTTGCCGGACCCATAGAGTCATTCACCAACGACAAGGGCGAAATCAACAGCATTTACGTGCGCGATCCCGACGGAATTCTGGTCCAATTCAACAAACCAGG
The DNA here is from genome assembly GCA_963665155.2 of Dehalococcoidia bacterium. Lineage (GTDB taxonomy): Bacteria > Chloroflexota > Dehalococcoidia > Lucifugimonadales > UBA3495 > UBA1141. Next base: position 937,130 of record CAXXFI010000002.1, read on the forward strand.
CTAGATTAAGGACTGCCTGACAGGCTCCGGTATGGCTTGCGGTATCGTCCGGCCTTGGTTCACGCTAAGGCGAATGAACCGCCCGGTCACATTTTCCCGGTGTGATTCGCCGGTATGATACGATTGGGCCGCGAAAACCATCGGCACATTTTTCGCCGAATATTTTGAAATGGAGGGACCATAATGCCATTCGGAGATAATGCCTGGCACGCTTTGACTCAAGAAGAGACATTGGAGCCGGAAATACCCATCTGCGACCCGCATCACCACTTCTGGGACTTTCGTACCGAACGTATTCCGTACCAACGCTACATGCTCCACGAGTTGGCCGATGACATCAACAGCGGCCACAACGTGCGCTCGACCGTATTTGTCGAAGCAAGGTCCATGTACCGGATTGACGGGCCGGAGGAAATGCGCCCGGTAGGCGAGGTGGAGTTCGTTCAAGGCCTGGCGGCGGCCAGCGCCACCGGCCTTTATGGTCCCGGCCGGGCTGCGGCAGCCATTGTCGGACATGCCAACCTTAACTTGGGCGACGGAGTCAAGCCGGTGCTGGAGGCCCTTCAAGCAGCCAGCCCCAACCGCTTCAGGGGAATTCGCCATTCAGTCACTTGGGATCCCAACCCCGTTGTAGAAAACACCGCTGCCTACAAATCGGAAGGCCAGATGAGCAGCGCAAACTTCCGGGCTGGCGCTAAGGTTCTGGCCGATATGGGATTGTCCCTTGAAGGGTGGATGTTCTTCCCTCAACTGCCCGAGTTGGCGGAGTTCGCCAAGGCAGTGCCCAACCTGACCATCATCTTGAACCACATCGGTGGACTGTTGAGGGATGGCCCATACGCCAACCGCGACGAAGAAGTGATGGCGACCTGGCGCGCCGGAATTGCGGCAGCGGCCGAGTGTCCAAACATCGTCTTGAAGGTGGGAGGCATCGGCATGCCCCGCATGGGGTTCGATTGGCATACCCGGTCGAAGCCCATCGGTTCGGAAGACCTGGCCAAGGACATGGCGCCCCTGGTGAACTACTGCATCGAGCAGTTCGGTCCTTCGCGGTGCATGTTCGAAAGCAACTTCCCCGTGGACAAAGTTTCGTTCTCGTACCACGTGATGTACAACGCCTTCAAGCGGTTGTCAAAGAGCCATTCGGCATCCGAACGGGCTGATATGTTCCATGACACTGCTGCCAGGGTGTACCGCATAGACATCTAAGCTTATGGGACTATTCTCTCACGGGTAGTGACTTCGGGCTTGCAACGAGTTAGGCCTCCTCCTTAAGGACGAGGCTTAACTCGTTCTGGTTAAACGGTTTGTCTAAATCTTTGGCTAAAGCGCCGGGGATGAAATATGACTCATGAACCCGACTGGGGAAAAATCAGGGATGAGTTCCCGACTCTTTCCAGAAAAATTTACCTGAACAGTTGCTCGTTGGGCCTGCTATCCAATAGTTGTAAAAACGCTCTGCACCGTTTCATAGACACTTGGAGCGAGCATGGGGCCGCTGCGTGGTATACCGATTGGATGGCGGAAATAGGCTCGGTTCGAGAACGCTTCGCCGCGCTGATCAACGCCTCCGCCAATGAAATTGCGATCTTGCCGAATATCTCCAGCACCCTCGGGGCTATTTCCTCCAGCCTTGATCTGGGTCCGGGTAGGGAAGTGGTTACCACGGCCTTGGATTTCCCCACCGTGGCCCAACACTTCCTGGCTAAAAAGAGGCTGGGGGTCGACACTACAATCATCCAATCCTCCGACCGAGTCAAAATAGAATTGGACCAATTCGAGACTGCGGTCTCCCGGGCCACGGCGTTGGTCGCCACCAGCCATGTTTACTTCAGCAGCGGATACATTCAAGAAGTTGGCCCAATCGTAGATCTGGCCCACCGAAACGGAGCATTGGCCATGATCGACGACTATCAGGCCACCGGATTAGTGCCCATTGATGTGAAGGAACTGGACATAGATGTTCTCGTGCCTGAAGTGGCTGTTGGGTGGACCGGGTATCGCCTATATGTACGTTAGGGAAGACCTGATAGACAGCCTATTGCCTACGTCGACCGGCTGGTTTGCCAACCGGAACCAGTTCGATTTTAACCCCAACGAGATAGTGTTTAGAGACGATGCCGCCAGGTTCGAAACCGGTACGCCCGGGGTCGCCAGTATATTCGCCGGCGCCGAAGGTCTACGCTTCATCAACGACATTGGTCCCCCAGCCATACAGGAAAGAACCAAGGCTATTACCAAGCATCTTGTTGACCGGCTGAAGGAAGAGGGCTTCACACTGAGGGTGCCCAACGACCCACAGCGCCATGCCAGCATAACCATGGTTGAGATGAAAGACCCGGCCTTGGCTGTTGAAGAACTGTCCAAACGCGACATCGTCGTCGACAACCGGCCCGGTGCGGTCCGTTTCTCGCCATATTTTTGCAATACGACCGATGATGTAGAGGCGGCAGTGGTAGCATTGTGCCAAATTCGAGAGGCCTTCTAGGTTTAATCGCCCCCCTATTACTTGGGGGCTGCTGTACCTCCTTCCCATTTTTAAGGGTCATATCAGGCTGAGCGCCATGGTCTTTGGAGATTAACCCAAATGATTGAAGCCCCAGCGGAGGTCGCCCAATGATCGTGCGTGTCAACTCCGGGGACGACGGCCAATCTCATTTCGAAGACATAGACCTGCCCGACAGGGATTTGGCCCCGGTGCTTCTCCAGGCGGGCGCCGAAATGGCTTTCCGCTATTTCCCGGAAGGCGACTTTAATGACTGGCACAATGAGTCTCGGCGCCAGTATGCGATAATTCTCTCCGGCGAGGCGGAGTTTCAAGTCGGAGATGGCTCGGTGCGCACCCTGGGACCCGGCGGTGTCTTCTTGGGTGAAGACCTGACCGGCCAGGGTCACACGACAAGAATGACCAAAGGCCCTAGCGTGGTGGTATTCATCCCGCTGCCATAGACGCAATCTCGATGGGCGGTCCAAAGGTCCCGACGCCGTAGAATGGCCAATTAAATAAGGACACAGTAGTATGCAGGACGTTCTGACATCGCTAATTCGTGGAATTGGCCAGGGACAAGTCACGATTGTTGACTTGACCCAAACGCTAAACGCCAACACGCCCATCCTGGAGCTTCCCGAACAGTGGGGACAAACAATACCCTTCAAATTACACGAGATTTCCCGCTACGATGATCGGGGACCGGGATGGTATTGGAATAATTTCGAGACCGGCGAGCATACAGGAACCCACTTGGACGCCCCTACCCATTGGGTAACTGGCAAGGACAGGGACACTGTGGACACAATCCCGCTGTCCAGCTTGATAGGCCCGGCGGTGGTGGTGGACATGACCGACGAGTGCGCTGCAAACCACGACGCTCTTCTGAAGCCGGAGCATCTGTTGGACTGGGAGAGCCGCCACGGCCAGATCCCTGTAGGCGCATGGGTGTTGGCCCGGACAAAATGGTCCAGTCGCTTCTCCGACCCCGAGGCTTATAAGAACATGGGGGAAGACGGCAACTCCCATGTGCCTGGCATTTCCAAAGAGGCCGCCGATTTCCTGACTCAGCAGCGGGACGTGCTGGGAGTGGGCGTCGAGACCGTGGGGACCGACGCTGGCATGGCTGGCACCTTCGACCCACCCTTCCCCAATCACAACATCATGCACGGTGCGGGACGCATGGGACTCACCAGCCTGGCAAACCTGGACCGGCTCCCCGAAGCAGGCGCCGTGGTAATTGCCCTCCCCCTCAAGATCGAGGGCGGCTCCGGCTCCCCAGCCCGGGTGGTGGCCCTGGTGGCAAAGTAAGGGCTAGTTAAACGAGCACCGGTTCAGGTTTCTGCTGCAAATTGTTGCTATTATTTAGGGCTACGCTTCAATACGGAATGTTGTACCAACAAATCCGGGATCGATTGTCAGGCTTCTCATCAACAAAAATACAACTTGGAGAATCACACTATGCCCCAAGAGCGCTTTTCCATCTACCGGCCAATCCATAAGGCGATCCGCCACATCTTGTTTTCGACATCCCGCAAGCTTGGCTTGGCCGACTTTAGCGACGACCGCGTCACCCAGGAGACCCTGGCTAATCTGGACCAGACTATAGATTTCCTTCGGGAGCATAGGAGCCATGAAGATGTTCACGTGCACACAGCACTCGAGAGCAAAGTGCCGGGCATAACCGCCAACTTTGTCGAAGACCATGAAGAGGACGACCGCTTAACCAAAGAGATCGAAGAACTCGGAGCCCGGATAAGGAACGCCAGCGGGGTCCAGCGGGTGGAGTTGGGGGTAGAGGTCCACGAGCGTTTCAATGCATATCTGGGTATATATCTGGGCCACTTGTACAGGGAAGAAACGGAGCTTCAGCGGGCTCTGTGGGACAATTTTACCGATGAAGAGCTGATCGGCATTGATTCGGCGATTGCCGGGGAAATTCCTCCGGAGCGTATGGGCGCATGGCTGGCTGAGATGTGTGCCAGCTACAACCCCGACGAGATTTCCCTGATACTCAACATCGTTAAGACACAAGCGCCGCCCGAGGTGTTTCAGGGCGTGACACAACTGGCTGAAGGGATCATGCAACCGGCCATGTGGGAAAAGGTGAAGGCGAGAATCGCATAGGGAGAGATTAATCGTAGGTTACCTGACGAATTCTGTCGCCATCGCGCTGACATCGATTGTCTCGACGTTCGGCAGGGAAGCTCGCAACTCCCTCATTGCGCCCGGGTCGTAGGACGCCGACAGTTCTTTGAGTCTGGGGTAAACCTCTTCGGAAAATAACTTCATGGACTTCAAAGTTTCGTCGAAGGTCATAAAGCCGGCCTGCCCCATCATCAGCAAATTGCCAAATCCGCCTGAATACTCCCAGAATCTCTTGATCTGCTGAAAGACCTGGTCCGGAGTCCCGGCGAACACGTTGCCCCGGGCCATCTGCTCATCCAATCGGGGCGCCAGGGGAATTCCCGAAGACGAAAGGCTGCCCCTCATAATGTTGGTTAGCCCGGTGGATTATTGAACTGGGGAGCGACCTTGTTGGATGTCATGTACCAGAGAAGCTTATCGGCCCCCTCTTTAGCCTCTTTTTCGTTTTCGCCGACAAAGATCAGGGCGCAGTAGGCCAGGCGGTCTAAAGGCGATTCCTGGCCATGATTTTCCAGATAAGCCTGTCGATAGCCATCATAGATACTTCGGATGTCGGAGTATCCGGCCAGGAAAACCGCTCCGGTGTGTGCTCGCTGAGCGACTTGTGTCGCAGAATTGGCGTTGCCCATGGTAATCCAGACCGGCGGGTGCGGTTGCTGATACGGCCTTGGCCAAATGTTCACTTGCCGGGCATGGAACCAACGCCCTTCGAAGTTGAAGGGACCGTCGTGATGGGTCCAAGCCTTCATGATAAGGTCATGGGCCTCCCACAGCTTCTCGCTACCTCGGTAGGGGAACGCATTCGCTGGCGCCACCTCGTAGGGGACACCCCGCACGAATCCACACTCGAGTCGGCCCCGGGATAGCACGTCGATTACCGCCATTTCCTCGGCGACCCGAACTGGCTGTTTTCTATTGGCGATGGGATTGCCCAGGATTAAGAGCCGCGCCTTTTTGGTCTCCCTGGCGAGAATTCCCAGCATGATCGGGGCCGCTGGCACCATGCAGGTCGCAGTTTGATGGTGCTCGTTGTTCATGATTTCCAGTCCCATTTCGTCGGCGGCGCACCACATGTCCAGATACATGTGATACAGGTCCGCATCGGTGGCAGGGTCGAAATTGCTGTTAGGCAGGTTTACCCGAATCGATTCGTAGTTTTCGGCGTCGGGCAGATAAGGATAGGCGTCCTCAGTGAAAAACCATGTTCTCATAACTTGTCCCTATCTTTTTTTGAGCTTGCGGCGAATTGCTTATTTTGCGGCAAACTGAAGAAAGTGGTTCACGAATTGTTCCGGTTGCTCGATTTGTGGGGCATGACCCGCATGCGGAATAACGACCATCTTCGCCCCGGGGATCATATCGCAATATGACTGGCCGTATTCCGGCGAAACAATACCGTCGTTTTGACCCCAGATAAGCAGTGTGGGTATGTCGACCCGGTGGAGCCGGTAAGGCAGTTTTGGTTGTGCATGTATGGTTCCCAGGTGTAAAAACCCAGCGCAACCCGATCTGCGGCAAACAACTGGAGTTCATCATCGGTCATTGTTGCCGGGTCCGGCGCTTTGGACGGGTCGTTCCAGGTTATCTGCATCTGTTCCGCTGGAGAAAGAGCAAACACGTCGGCTATGTCCCGGTCGAAAGGTCCACCGGGCTTTATGCCCACCGAATCCACTAGCACCAGTTTGGAGAATCTTCGGGTGTTCATAACGGCGATCTCCGCCGCCAACCAGCCGCCCATGGAAAACCCAAGCAGAATGGCTTCTTTTAGGTCCGACAGGTCGATCAAATCCAGATACAGGAATATCAGGTCCTGTGGGTTGTCGAAATGCTCGGGAATCTGTGTTCCAGCGAATCCGGGATGGACAGGCTGGATGATCTCGTAGTGTTCGGCTATCCGGTCGAAGAAGGGAAAATGGTCGATTGGCCCTTCGTCGCCGTGGAGCAAAAGTATTTGCGGCCCGGACCCCTTGCGGACAATCTGGAGGTCCGTTCCCGGCAAAGTGAGGGAGGTGGCATTCGCTGTCATAGATGCGACCCGAAATTAATCTTCCCGGTTACCTTAGAACGCTTTGGAGAATGCTCTGGAAATTGTACTTCGCCGGGAATGCCGTGGCAATCATCTGGGTGTTGCCGGGCTAGCACGACCAAGAAGCGGCGAGGCAATGGCCGACAGTTTAACGTCTGATAAGGCTCTGGTAAAAAACCGTAGGCGCAATCTGCGCTTTCCTTAATCCACTTGCTTGACACGAACACTGTTCGGTCGATTAGGTCGTCTGTCTGCTATAGGCTATCTGCGGTGCTCCGCCACGCACCAATGCGAACCAGACGGTTACCGACAGGCTGAGCATGGCAGCCCCGGCGATTGCCGGCCCCCAGCCCCATTGCCCGGCAGCCAACGCCAGAGGGAACGCGCCAAGGAAATGGAACGCAGGGGTGAACTGCAGAATTCCCATGACTCGGCCCCGTAAATCGGCGGAAGCCTCCAATTGGATAATTGTGGTTGCAAGGGGCCAAACCATGCCTACAGAGAACACACCTACCATCAAAAAAAGCACCCACGAAACCCAGAACCAAGTGGACCAAGCAAAGAGCATTAAAATAACCGCGAAAATCACCAATATCGCCAAAAGCGAGCGGTAGATGTAGGCCCTACCAATCAATGGCAAAATCAGACTGCCAATCAACGACCCAATGCCCGACGCCAGCAACAAGAGGCCGACGCCCGCAGCCCCGCTTCCCAGTACGTCTTTGGCCATGGCGGGCACAACCTGCATATGGGACATGCCAAACCCCCCGAAAGAGCAGGTAATGACAATTACCGTGAGGATCATGGGAGTATTCTTGATGTATGACAGACCAGAGGCGAAGTTCCTGAACACCGACTGGCTGGTGGGGGTTGCGGTTTGGCTGGTGCGGCCGATTTTAGCAATGCAGGCTACGCTGGCGAAGTAACATGCGGCGTTGACCAACAGGCTCGGGCCAATCCCCCACACTTCGATAATAACGCCAATCACTGCCGGGCCAACGATGCGGCCTGCGTGGACGGCTGCGTTTTGCATCGCCACTGCGTCTAAGATCGAGCGCTCTTCCACTAAGTCGGCTATCATCGCCATCCTGGCGGGCATATTGAGAGACTGGAGGATACCCAGCAAGGCGGCGGAGGCGTATATGTGCCAAATATTGACCGAGCCAGCGACGGTCAAAAAGGCAAGCACAACGACGAGCCCACCTACCACCGCCTGCGTAGAAATCAAGATATACCGGCGGTCGAACCGGTCGGCAATGACGCCGGCCACAGTCAGAAATGTGACGTTCAGTATCCCGTAAATGGTGATGACCAAGCCCAATTTGGCAGAAGAGCCGGTCACCTCTAGCACCAACCACCCGATCACCAGGAATTGCGTGGATTGGGCGAGTCCCTGTGTCGAGCTGCCGAACCAATACCAACGGAACTGAGACTGGCGCAAGACTGCGGAAAGCCGGCGCTGGTAGGCGGACCGGCTTAAGGTGTCTACCACAAACAACGCCAGTAGCACCGAGCCGACCCCAATGACAATAAGACCGATCGACTGAATAATGCGCCCCTTTGGCTAAACTTTGAATCCAGGTTTCATGAATTAACGGCCGTGCCTAGCAGTCCGGATCAAGTCTCCCGGCTTTGCATGTCACCGGGTTTGAGCAAAAGCATGAGAACAGATGTGGTTACCCCGGTGCACAACGATTGCCGCGATAATTTTTGATGATAGTACTTAAGCTCCGAAGGCCCGTGCCCTCAGGAAAGCAGCAATAAGATTTCGCAACTCTACTCTTTGCGTGACATTCGTGAAAGGACGAGCAATCCTGCGGCGGTGGGCTTAAGATCACTGATTTGGGCTGCGAATCTCACCAAGCTACTGGGTTATTCACATAACTTGGGACAGGGAACGATTGGCGTCAGTCGCCCGCACACGACTCGCAGCTATTGTTCTCTGAAGTTAAAACATCCGCCAACCGGGCCGGACGGCCTACCCTACGCCGCAATTCCAACACCTGAAATTCAACTATTCTCGCCGTACTCGAAGTCGGGAGTATTGGACGTTAGTTCAGAGTCGGATCAATGATGGAAATGCACGTTATGCCCGATGGGCGGTAGCTCCGGATAGAGAGAGAGTAGAAGCCAATTATTGTACGTTATTTGGGACTATAAGCTGTGGTACTGTATCCCGTGAAGAGATGGGGTGCCTACAGCCCGTATCATATCCCATTGGACAACGAATCTTGGTATTGGTCTAGCGTCAATGGAAAATGCGGAGGGCACCTATCGCACCGGAGATACCCCTGGCCGGTGAAGAGTCAAAGCGCAATCATGTAGGAGATGGTCGGGGTGAGTGGATTCGAACCGCCAGCCTCTAAGTACTGTTGATTGCAATACCGCACAAGATATTATTCTTAAGCCTAACTGCCAACGGGTTAGTCTTATTACTCTCAATGGTAACAGATGTCAGCTCCAAGCGTGCAGGGGGTTACTCCCGGGTTTCCGCTGCTGAGCGAGCCGTCGGGCGCCACAGTCCCCACGAAACTCAGACGATCCGTTTTTAGGTCTGCTGCATTGGGCTTAGGAATGTTTCGCTATACGCCTATACCGACGTCGATAAGGGCCGTCTAGCACGATAACCGGGGCCTCCCCGAATCAGCTACCGGGACCTCTGTTAGAGCCGGCAAGGTAACTCTTACGTCCCCGATATTGCCTGCTCCGATTGCCGACGGTTTCGGCCAAATCCGCCTTTCAAAAGTTGACCAAGTGTAGGCCCCGCGCCTCAACCTGTTATTCTGACGATCACCGCAAAACATGCCTTAATAGAACGCCAAGAATAGGGCAACATCATGTGCGTGGCAAAGTCCGCCAAGCACCATTCAATACAACCGTTTTGAAGCCACCGCAGGGTCTAAAACCCACGACAATCACGTCATGTTCACGCAGAATCAGCTCTTCTTCATACCCTCCACATTAGCGGCATATATCTTGAAATTGGTTCCAAAATATTGAGAGATCAGCCTCTGTGCGGACCTCTGCCAATGAAGCTGAATCTTGTCGGTAACGAAAGGGTCGTGCAGCAGGTGGCCTATCGATCCAGGGGAATCAGCTGATTAAGAGATAACTGAGACAACCCCTGTGGACAGGCGATCATGGTTTTACATTCCTCGCCAGGAGATGGATCGCAAAGGAATCTATTGGAAGTGACGAGCATCAAGAGGATGATTTCCACCTCCAAGTCAGAGGCTCTGTTACTGGTTCGTAATCAACCACGCAAGCCGCTAAGGGGGGCTGACGATGAAGGAGATTTGGCCTGACAACCGAGAAGTCCCTGTGGGAGGCTCCCCCGCACCTGGGATTCACGCTGGTGGAAATGATAGTGGTTGTTGCCATCATTGGCCTGCTGGCCATGGTGAGTGTAAACCCAAGAATCTAGATGTGGGCCCGAAGAATCGGAAATGTGGCGGGGTGTGAGTTGTGCTCCCGAAATACGCACAGCTGTTGCTGTTAGTCTGAGGTATAGGCGCCGCTAGGGGTGTATTCGGCTCCTACCCTGACCGACCAATGGTCGCGCCACTTCATCTGGCGCGGTGATAAATCGTGGCTCGAATACGACCCTTCACGAACGGAATCGTCCCCTCCACTTTACGGCCCATGCAGCCCGTCGCAAATTGGCCCTCTTGCAACTACCCTTCTGCTTCCTCCAAGCGAATTGAGTCCAATTCCATTTGGTCTGGGGTTTGGAAATTTAATGCCACCTTGAGCACATTGGAGAAGGGAGAAGCATCTCAGCACCAATGCTTTCCGCCAAGAGTGGCGAAGCCAGGTCTTTGTTGATGACCGCATCCACCCATTCCAGACCGCCGTTGGACCGAATTGCTGGTATGCCGCCACAACGACAATGACATTCTGCTCGGCCAGTCGCCGAACTGTGCTTCCTTCGATGCTTCCCAGCGATGCTTTCCAGCGGCTTCGGTGATGGGATTACCCGCCTCCGGACTCGGCCAGAAAAGTGAGATTAGCTAGCCCATATCGAGGCCTCTTAAATGTTTATCGTCAGGGTTGCCAAATCGGGTCTCGCTGAGGAATGTAGGGCCCTGGCCTCCTTAAACGACATGGCCTTAAACGACAGAGCCTGCGGTCTTTGTTTTCGAATGGATGGTGGTGGTTCCTGCTGTGTCTTTGAGACCAGTCGGACACACCATCAGCAATGGTGCGACATGGGACCGCATCAACTCGGCCGCCACGCTTCCCAACATCGTTTTTGCAAGCCCCGTGCGGCCGTGGGTCGCAATTGCGATAAGATCCGTTTTCTCTTTGCGAGAATATGCCAGAATTTCTTCGGCTGGTTTGGTCCCGAAAACAACCTTGGTTCGACCCGAACGAGGAAAGAACTTGTTTGCAACAGTCTCCAAATAGAATTTGGCATGTTGGTAATGTCGGTCTTGGGCCTGGAGATCGGTTTCCGTCGAAACCCCATCACAACTACGATAAGAAGAATAGGCCCTTCCTCCAGTTCCTCCGATTGAGGAGGAGCGTTCCATTAAACCTGGGGGCTTCAGCCAAGTGATGTGGGCTTCCCTTGGGTCAACCACCCTAATCAGGTGCACTTCGGTGCAATCTCCGCCCCGTGCCGCTAATTCGCTTGCGGGTATTAAGATATCCTCGGCAAATTTTGACCCGTCAAGAGCGATCACAATCTTCATAGCGATCTCCTTTTCGGCCTAATTTGGCTCAAGCACCGGATATTCTTTGTCCGGATTCACCTGCAGACTGCGAACTTTAGATCGTCTTCATGGGACGATGAATCCTGAGTATAAGATAGCCGCCTAAAATGTCGTGGGCGTGAAGACGGGTTCTACGTTTGTGACAATGGCATGATTGTCGACTGGTTTTGGATTCCACCAAGGCTCTAAATCACCTGATACTAAATCCCCATCTCGTTGTGACCTGCTCCTCACTGCGCCGGTCCTTAAGAAAGCGCTCAAAGCTGAAGCGCTGGCATCAATTCCGAAGAAAGCGTCATTGTCACGAGATTTTTACGGCCACCGCTATTCGATTCACGCCATCATCATGTCTCGGGTTTAGGATGGCATCGAGTTGGACAATAAAAGGCTTCTGCCTGCCTATGATCTGACTGGTTGTCAAACGAGAGACAGGAGGTTTGGCCCATGTTTGAGAAAATCCTGGTTCCGCTGGACGGTTCCGTAGTGTCGGAAGGCATATTGCCTTTTATCGCTCAGTTGGCTAAAGGCCTGAAATCCTCGGTGGTAATTCTCTCGGTATGCAGCCCAACTAAGTCGGGGCCCGCGGGATTGATGATTAGAGGGGGGTTGGACAAGTCGGACGCCCTAATCGCCGAGGAAATTGCCGCAGAGGCTCTGGTAGCTGTGGGAGACCCTGCCTCCGAAATAAGGCGGGTGGCCCAAGACGAGGGATGCGACCTGATCGCAATGTCCACCCACGGTAGGAGCGGATTTAGGAAAGGAATCTTGCACAGTGTGACCTATTTAGTCATGCTATCCTCTTGCCTACCCACCCTAGTGGTCGCGCCGGGCCGAGTCTAGAAATATTGGTGCGAGGGGGAGGCTGTCTCCAGGCTGGTCGTACCGTTGGATGGCTCTCGCGAGGCAGAGGCCGCATTGCCCTATGCGCCTTACCTCGGAGAGGCGTTGCAATCTCAAATAGAGCTTGTTCAAATGGTTGCTCTGGGAGTCGCCCAAGGCCGATCCGTCGGCACCTATTCCAGGGGCATGCGACAACGCATCAGGCTGGCGGCCTCCCTTGTTCACAACCCTGAAGTGTTGATCCTGGACGAGCCTCTAAACGGCACCGACCCACGTCAGCGCATCGAGTTCCACGAGACTATGATCCGCATTGCCAGCGAGGGCCGGACCATCCTGATCTCCTCTCATATCCTGGAGGAGGTGGAGACGCTGGCCGACCGCATACTGTTGATGGTCAGCGGGAAGTTGGCTGCGGCAGGCGATTTCCGGGCTATCCGCGCCAAGCTGGACGAACAAGCCTACAAGGTCAGGGTTGTGACCACCTCGCCCAGAGCGATGGCCTCGGCTCTGATGGCCATGGAAGAAGTGGATTCGGTCAGCGTGGGCCCGGAGGAAGGCGAACTGATCGCCCTGAGCCGAAACGTGAATACCCTGCAACTATCCATACCACGATTGGCCCAAGAGCACGGCATAAGGTTGTTGCGGGTTGAGCCTTTGGACGATTCACTCGAAAGCATCTTCAGCTATGTGGTGGAGCGATGATGGTTCCCGTGTTTTGGCTGTCCATAAGCCAGTTGACCGGGCGGTGGCGGGTCATTCTCATCACCTTGCTGGCCGCTCTGCCGGTGGGCCTGGCGGTAATAGTCCACTTTGCAGCTACCGAAGACGATTCATTTGACGAGAACTTCATGGACATCCTCTTGGACGGCATGCTGGTGGCTGGCATTGTACCCCTAGTTACCATGGCGCTGTCGACGGCGTCCTTCGGTAACGAGCTGGAAGACCGCACCCTTAGCTTTTTGACGCTGAAGCCCATCGCCCGCTGGCAGATCGCCTTGCCCAAATTTCTGGCATCCATTGCAATCAGCGGTCCATTGCTAATCGTAAGCGGCGTTGTGGCGGCACTTTTGGGTTTCGACGGCAGCATCAAGGCCGCGGCCGCCGTGGGTGTAGCGGTTTTGGTGGGGGTTACGGCCTACGCGGCCATTTTCACGTGGGCCGGGTTGGTTACCAGTCGTCCTCTTGCCTTCGCTCTCATTTACGTGTTGCTCTGGGAAGGAGTAATTAGCACATACATTGATGGGGTCAATTATCTGAGCGTCCGTGGCTATACCCTGGGCATTATGTACGGGATTAACGAAAACGGATTCGGCTCATTGAGCGAACGGGTAATCGAGTTCCCAGCCGCCATCGTGGGCGCTATTGTGGTAACGATGGTCTTTTCCTTGCTGGGCGTCCGTCGCTTGCGCCGTATGGACGTGCCGTAAGCCCCCCCATTAGTCACGGCCGCGAATTTCGCTCGTGGTAGCGACAGTACGCAATGTGCCTCCCTTTGCCTGATAGGGAGCGTCCACCCTCGCACCACAACTGCATCATTCTTTGTCAGATACTGTTCTTACTACCTAGGTTTCTTGGTTATTGGAAGAGTCAGTAGCGTGGGAGGTAGCCAATGGGTTTCCTAATCATCCCTAGTCCACGCCTGGCATACTTCTATGTTTATCGGCTACGCCAAGGTAATGGATGGATCGTTTAACTCAGGCGGGCTGCACGGCATGACCAGGGCCTTCGAGCTATTGAGTCGGGCACGACCCCCGTTCCGTGGAAGGCCGCAACGGCTTTGGCAAAATTAGGGTGGAACGGGCCACCCGCTAGCCTGCGGTTGCACACTTTGACACAGTGTGGCGCGAGTGGCTGATTTTACCGACTTTACCGGGATGATTGAGTCAGCGCTAGAAGGTGTGGCGGAATGTCCCGGCAATCCCTCGGTGCTGTTTGTGGACGAGTCTAGCTTTATGTAATTTTCACCGAAATCAGTTTAGTACGTTAAATGACAGGTTGGCGGATTACGGGAACTCGCCGCCGTGCCAACGGTTGTACAGGTTTTGAAAAGCACTTATCTGACCGGCATCGAGGTCTCGGCTAAACGCCCGGTGGATCTCTTATTCCGTAACGGCGCGCCCTTCCGTTTCCGCGAGCAGGTATAGTTCGGTCTGCATACTCTTATTAGAGGTACTGTATCAGCTACAAATACAAAATGGTACGTCGAAGGTCCCCTCAACCGCTACCTGTGAGTTATCACCATCAGAACTGGTGAATTCGAGCCACCCACTCGCACGGCTTTGATCCTGCATAGTCACCTTAGCGTGAACATCGGTTGATAGACCTAAACTACTGCCGCTTTGGCTGTCCCGGGTCACGACGTCGAACGAGCCCTGTTGCCGGTCATTGTCGTTGTTCCCAGTGATATACAACATGATGGTAGCTCCACTCTCGACCGGACGGGGAGGAAACTCATTGGTCACTTCCCTGGGGAATTCATTGCAGGTGATTTCCTGGTCAGCCAGGTAAATTACTACGCTGTCGTCTGCCCAGCCTCGCTCGATCTACGACGACGGTGCATCGCCTGCGACTCCCGATACAACCTGGTGGGTAGAACCATTGAACTGCCAACTGGTCACGGGGGATTGCGGGGCTTGGTTTCCGCCACAAGCGACTGCTATGCTCAGCAAGAGTCCGAAAATTAGAAACCCAAATGTGCGCTTAAACATGATAAAACTCGGAGTTTAGATATTGTTTTTGAGGTTAACGGTCTACGACCACTTGTATTTTCGGAGGACAACCCTCCCGACTCTTCGCTCTTTGATGCGGAATTTGACAGCTTGGAGAAGGTTTTCCAAGACATGGTTTTAGGGCCTGACTGGAAGAGGGCAAAGAGAAGAATAGAAGAAAGTGAGAGCTTTACGTGGCGAATGAGAGTGGGATCCCTTGGCGGGAATTTCTACACCGTGATCGCCCGTCTCCGTGGCGATTGGCAACATCTTGCAGAATGAGATCGTGATGCATATTGACCTCATCATTTGGCCTCTTTACTGTTTGAATAACGGGTCCAGTTAACCGCTACTGAGATTGCACCGGAGAGCATAAATATTTGTCTAAAGGAGCCTGAGAGATTGAGCGCACTGCGGTTGTTACTTTTGACTTGGCTGATCCTAGGATTGGCTATAGCGTGCGGTGGAGAGCCAACCGGAACAACTAGATCACCGATTGCGGGCTCGTCATCTACGGCGATACCTGCTGCCAGTTCGACGCCTGCGCCAACCCCTACGCCCGTCCTAATTCAACCGAATCCCGGGCTGGAATTTGACTTGGACGCTCTCCAGAATGAGCTCACGCACAACCGTCTGCGGTGGGACTTGATGGCGATGAAACGGTACCAATTTGACCACCGCTGGATCTGTTTCTGTATTTCGGAGTTAGGGGCTCCAGTTGCGATCACGGTGAGAAGCGGAGCGATCATGAGAGCCGCGTATGTTGATAGCGAAATCGTGACAGGTGACCCTGATATAACGAGGTATCACACTGTCGATGGGTTGTTTGACATCATCCAAGACGCCATCGACAGGGAGGCGTACGATATTTTGGCAGAGTATGACGCCGAGCTAGAGTATCCCACGGCGGTCAGCATCGACTACGATTCGCACATCGCAGATGAGGAACGGGCATTTACAGTCAGCAATCTCACAGTGATTCAGATGGATTCAATTGTCGGTCATTGGGAAGGTGTGAACAAGATCGCCGGACAGGAGTTGACCATTATTGTCGATTTTAAACTCACTTCAGACGACCTAATCGCAACAATCGATATTCCATTTCGAGGGTTAAAAGGGCTTGAATTATCGGGAGTTCAACTCGATGGATCACGTGTCCATTTTAAATTAGACACACCCGAGGGCGCAGCGGTATGGGACGGCGTATTGGAAGGAGAAATGATTACCGGGAAGTTCAGTCAGGCGGATTTTCAAGGTACTTTTCAGTTGATCAAAAGCGAAATTCCCGCCGAGGCAGCGAATGGCGAGCCAGTTCCGTATACAGTCGAGGAGGTTACGTTCAACAACGGTGGGGTCAAGCTAACAGGCACCTTGACAATACCCCTGGCGTCCGGCCCGCATCCCGCAGCGATTCTTTTGAATGGTAGCGGAGCGCAGGACCGGAATGCGGAGATATTCGGATTCAAGATCAACCAGAAGATTGCTGACCGGCTGACTAAGAGCGGTACGGCCGTTCTGAGGTGGGATGACCGCGGAGTTGGCGGTTCGGGGGGCGATCTCCGCCAGGCGACTTTAGAAGACCTAGCCGGGGACGCCCGCGCGGCAATCGAGCTACTTCGTGGCCGAGAAGCGATCGACGCCAGCCGGATTGGCGTGCTCGGTCACAGCGAGGGAGGGGTAGTCGCTTTGTTGGCCACAAAGGGGCAAGCCAACATTGCATTCGTAATTTTGATTGCAAGTCCGGCAGTCGCGATCACCGAACTGCTTTCAGCGCAGCTACATCTTATTTTGGAGGCTGGCGGTGCGTCACCGGAACAGATCGCCGAACAAAGTCGGCTCCAGGAGCTTTTGTTCCAAGTGGCCCAGTCGGACGATGGTTGGGAAGAAGCCACCGAGGCAATCTGCCTGTCGACATTAGACGCCATCGACGATCTTCCCGAAAGCGACCGCGCCCAATTGGGAGACATAGACGACTTTGTTGAGATTGCCGTTCAGAATCAGATAGCTACCGTCCGAACCCCAGCGTACAGGTTCTTTATTGGATATGATCCCAAATCGGACCTTGAGCGGTTGACTCTCCCCGTGCTAGCTCTCTACGGAGGTCTCGACCTTCAGGTCCCGGCTGATCAAAGCGTACCACCCTTACAGATCGCTCTTGAAGCGGCGGGAAATAAGGACTTTACGATCGAGGTGCTACCAGGCGCCAATCACCTATTTCAAGCTGCAATATTAGGTGCCGTTGATGAATATCCAATCTTGGACAAGGAATTCATCCCCGGATTCTTGGAGACATTGACTAACTGGCTTCGGATCCATGATTTTTAGATTTATTGACTAACTTATCGAGCAATCTGAGGTAATATGCCACTGCTTTTTCAAATTATATCGACGTGGGATCGCGCAAGAATGATTTCTTCGTCAGTAAGGTTCGTTCCACTGGCGCCGTGAGCCATCACAAGAATCTTATTGGAAGATTCGGTCCATTCAACTGTGGCGCCACCATCCTCGTCCCTCCAGTCCCAAAACCCGGCTATAGCTGTGCGATGAGGCTCTGACCTAACGGAATCTCTCATCTGTTCAGGGCTCCTCCAAACGGAGAAGGTTCGGAACGTTTTATGGGGGAGATATCTAATTAGTCCATCGCTTCGCTTCAACTGCCTAATGATTTGCATCGACATTCGGGTAAGGGATGCCACTTGACACTACATCTCCTTGACTACAGTAAGCACCTCATCTAGCAGGGTTGAGATGGGCGATTTCTGGTCGGCCCATTCATCGTTCGACATCGCCACTATGGCGATGTCCCGCTCCGGAACGTAAAGCATAAGCGCCGCTGAAGCAGGAGTGCTCCCTGCGTGACCAATAGCATGCCCTACAGGCGTATCCCAAATCTCGACGCCGAAGCCGTATTGTCTCACCAAGCGTACCATTTCTAGGCAAAGATAAGCCCCTTGGATCGCTCCAGGAGGCTTTTGTTTCGAGCTTCGGTAACCGATTCCTCTATGAACGAAATGTTGAGAGACGATTCGTAATCTCATCCACTCTTCGCCCATTTGATGCCGTCTTACCGGGCGGCTGTCGCGGGTTGATGAGACTTGAGGAAATCGCGCACCTGGTTAATCGTGTTGGCCTTGATGTCCTCTTGCTCCTTCCATGGGTAGACTGTTTGCTCGGCCTTCGGAGCCAGTTCTGCCACCTCTATAGCGGCCTCGTACGAGTGGGACGGCGTATTGTCGGGCATGACCAGCAACGGCGTTTGGCAAGAACTAACGTCGTCGCGCGACACGCTGTAAACGAAGTCGGCGGAATCGACTCGGTACAGGTTGTGCAGATATTGCAAGCAAGTCTCCATGGTCAATTCGGGCCTCTGGTCGAGCAGCGCGGGCGCC
This sequence comes from Dehalococcoidia bacterium, assembly GCA_963665155.2. GTDB lineage: Bacteria > Chloroflexota > Dehalococcoidia > Lucifugimonadales > UBA3495 > UBA1141. The sequence continues at coordinate 955,444 of CAXXFI010000002.1, forward strand.
CAGATGTCAGTGCCCGAGTTGTACATGGAGTCGGGGTGTGCCGCGTTGTGCCCAACCGGCTGGCAGAGCACTCCGGCCAAGACTCGCTGGGGTGCGTTTTTTATGATTCTTAACGCAAACGGTCCACCGATGCAGAAGCCCATGCAGAAGAACTCCCGTATACCCAGGTGGTCCATCAGGCCCAGCTGATCGTCGGCGAAGGCCCCCCACGGGTCGTCGACTTGAACTGGCCCGGTGGACTCGCCGCCGTTCGCGTTACGCTGGTCCATCGTGATGCAGCGGAAGTCGTTCTTAAACTCCTCCATCACATTGATTACTTGGTTAGGCCATTTGTCGATTGTGGAGTCCAAGCCCCCGCCGGGGGTGACCAGAAGTGGGAAACCGGATCCAACTTCCTCGTAGTGGATGCGGACGTCGCCATTGGTATAAAACGGCATAACAGTTTCTCCTCAGTGACACTTATGATTGACTAACTATGGTGGATTCGTCACTCGCAGTTGGGACAGGATAGCACAGCATTATGTCTAGTGTGGGGCGGGGGTAGGGGAAAGGGTAGTTCGTCAATCGCCTGTTCGCCATGGTTTGAGTTTGCACCCCCACGCCCTTCAGGAACAATCAGGCCACGCATCGAACCGTAAGAGTCTGGATACTTGCGGGGCTTGCCTGGCCCTTCAGTTGGTTATGACTAGTCTGTACCCCAGGTCGAGTTCCGATAGACGTGAGAGTCGTTCGTGTCGGTGACTCCACGTGCCATCTTGAAGATCATCGCTAAGCCGCTTCAGTTTAGGCTCGGCATCACCTTGAAAAAGTAGATATTGCTCCCCGGACACCGGGTTCCAGATAAGCGTGTGGTCGGCGCCAATACGCTCCAAGGAACCCGTCTGAACAATCATGAAGAATTGGAAGATTTCGGATCTCGCCCCCCCCCTAAAACCTTGCTGATGTCCTCTATCGAAGGCATGATTTGGCGGTCTATCTCAGCGACGTCGGGGAAGTAGTCATCGATTAACCAGAAGCGTGAGAAGGCAGGATCCCATGTGAGGATCACCAACCGTCCTCGAGCCACCCGTGCTAGTTCGTCAAGACCTTTGACGTGGTCGCCCCAATGATGAATCGTGAGAATGGCTAGACCAGCGTCGAAGGAATCGTCTGGGAATGGGAGGTGTGTTGCGGAGGCTTGGACCACGGGCCTTTCAGTCTGGCGTTGGCGAATCATCGTCTTCGAAGGCTCGAACCGGTTCAATGGTTCGTAGGAGCCTCGCCCAAAGCCATATGGATAGCATCGGCAATCCGGGCGTCAGGGCGGCGGTAGTTGCTGTATCCGCCACCAATTGTGTCATACGGTTGAGTGGTGCTCATTACAGCCGAATGTTAGATATGGCGTTCTTATGCCGTCAACCCTGGCTATATAACAGAAGTGAAGTAACTCACTTAGCCCTTCCCTATCGTCTCTTTGATTCTATTACCAAGTTGTGTTACCTATGCCTAGCTTCGGATAGTTGATGATTCGAGTACAAGTTCAGAGAGTAACGCAAACGAGTGTTCTCGTTACTCCCAGTTCGCCCCTCGATTCAGTGAGAACCCTACTACGTCACCCGTTGGCCCGATCCTCCCGATAGGAGATTGAGCGGCACGGGGATTAAAGAGAGATTTCGTGTTGGAGGAGGGATCGGGTGACGAATGGGACGAAGACGAACTCTGATTAGCCATTACAGGAAAACTTGGAAGGGCAGCCCACGCCTATCACCTTGGTCGGATCCGTAATCCCGGCCTTCTCCAAATATTACCGTGGGTTATGTAAAGTCGAGTCAAGGTTAGCGGCAAGAGCATAACCAACAAAAAAATCGGTAACAGTGTGTGCTACCGATTCCTGTGGGTCTGCCCGATGGTTCTTTTTATTAACTACCCAACCGCCGTTCGGCCCGGAGCTACGCCGACCAATCGTCAGCAGTCGGAGCTATAGTTGGTGGCTCTGTCTTCATCAATTGTCTCCATTTCCCGCTCTCTGATAAGCTCATCCAATGCCTGGTTTCGCTGTCGCTCCCGCGATTCGTAGAGAGACTCTCTAAACTCCTGCCCCGGCCTAATTTGCTCTTCATCCATTGTCTCCATCCAGTCTTCATTATGCCCCTATCTGTTCTAGTTGACTGAACAAAGACAATTGGGAGTCATGGAGCCTTACGCTTGACAGGTACTTGGTGAGCCTGCCCAGCGTCCTTATCTCCTCCTTGCAGTGATCGGGAGATTTATAATTGCCAATGAAACAAGCCACGTTGTCACCGGCCAAGAACAAAGAATAGACACCGTCGCACTCGTACACTTTTGCGGAAACGATGCCCAGCATCTCTGTGAATATCGGAAGCTCAGTCAATTCGTCCAACAGTAGTTCCCTCTTCGCCTGGCTAAGCCGTCGCCCGTTCCCGGGCTTTATCACCCGTACCTCAATGGATGCGCCCTGCGACGCCTTCTCACCAGAAAGTTCTTCGCAATGATGATTGCGCCTTCAGATTCCTTGGTAGATTTGTCCATCGGCACTAGGATTCTTTGGTACATACTGCATGTGGGTCGCCTTATCCGGTTCCAGGTCGGGGTCCTTTGGTTTCACATCGACCAACACAACCCGGTAAATTACGAAAGATGGATTAATCAATAGTACCTGCGTAGACTGGACGGGCGAAGTCTACGCTCTCGGCGGCGCGGGAAATGATGTCGGCGGCCTTCTGGGGTTCCAATTTGCCCATGTTTAAGATCGTGTGATACAGGCTTGGCTCACTGGGGTGTACTTGGAAGAATTTGCGAAAGTACGTCACATTCGCCGACTCCAGTTGTTCTACAAAGGCCTTCGCTTCCTTGCGCTCAATATTTTCACGCCTCATCAGAGTCTCAGCCCGGACCTCCAGAGGCGCAATCAGGCCCACGTGTAATACATTCGGAGTATCTGCCAATATCACGTTGGCACCTCTACCGATGATCACCACGTCACCCTTTTGGCACAAACCATTGACCACTGTGGTGGTGGCCTCGATAAAATCCTTGTCCTCTAATTTGGCGGGGTTTGCGGGCCGCTCAACCAACATAGACTCATATGCCGTGGATAATCCAAAGCCTCCACCTCCGTACATTTCTGCGCTAATAGCCGAACGCTCCAGCATCATCTCCATGAATTGGCTTAGACGTTTTCTAAAGCTGGCTACCTGCTGTTCTTTGTCAATCAAGGCTCCAACGGGCGCCCGGACCAATTTGGACGCTTCTGTCAAAACAAGCCGGTCTACAAAATCGATTCTCAGCTTTTCCGCCACCATTTGGCCAATGGTAGCCGCGCCGCAGCCAATGGGACCATTGACGGTGATTACGGGCATAAGGTTCTCCTCCTCTTTAGTCCACTCATTCCTGATTGCGGCTTTGGCCCACTGCCGTCGCACCAAGGGTAATGAGGCTTACCAGCAAATTTAATCAAGCCGTGGTCACCCGACCATTCCCGTCTAAAAATTTTAGAAATCCGGCTAAAGATTCTAGAAATCCTGTGAAATCTAACTCTACCGTGGCGCCCATCAACGAGCATCTTCGCCACATCAGTCCCTTCCGAAGTCCCTCCCGCAGCCCTTTCCGGTACAGAACCACGCTACCTCGGCGCTAGGTCACACGAGCGGAAAATCCTCGCGCCAACAGGGGTCTTCTGCTTGATTTGCTTGGCAATACTTCGCCTGGTTAGCTTGGCCAACCCCTTCCGCTCGTGGGTGTTCATGACAATGAAATCGACACCCTCTCGGGCAGCATAGGTGGCTACGCCTTCGGCGACAGAGGTTGCTTCGATTACATCGCAACGCCACCGTTTGGAATCATCTCTTAACCGGCCAGCCAACTCCGTTAGATATGCCATGACTTCGGCACGGCATTCGCCTAGTAGATCAGAACCACGGTTATTACCACCTGTCGCCGCCGCAACTTCCCTATTGTTCCGGATAACATGTAATAGGATCCCATCCCCTTCCGAATGAAGAAGTTTGTTTGCCTTAGGAAGGACCATTTCGGTTTCTTTGGTCCTATCAATGGGCACCAGAACCTTCTGGAAGGTGTCACGATCGGCGTCGGCGAACTGCATCCAATACATCCAGTGGCCAACCGCAAGCTCCACCAGGCTAACTTCGGTATCTGGTTGTGCATCCAAATCCAACATCACCGTCACCTCCTGGGTGAATTTCGCCTTCGTCCCCGAAATTATCTAAGTTCAGTTGCCGATGTTCATTCCCTTCAAAGGTGTGTTCGACCGCATTAGGATCTATGGCCCCTACATCAACCTGTGATACTTGCCAGGTTGGATTATTTGAATGCTATATGATATAACGTTATATCATATTTGAATTAACGATACTTAATTTTGTTCGTATTGTCAATATTGTGCTATATTTCGCGCATTATATCGTTATATATAAGATATTGTGATTCGTTTCACAATGAATCTATTGATATAGTTACTTAATTCGTAACATTGTGGTTTTAGTGTAATACCAGCCCCATGAAATTAGAGTCCTGATCTTGGGGTCAGACTTAGGAAGCTTTCTGGGAGTTGGAGCCGGACATAGACGGCAACCTCATGTGGGCTGGGGGGGCGTGGCGGCGCATCTGGGGATCCACGAAAATCTCAATTTAACCATTATTGGTCCGGATCCAGCCGCGGTTGAGGCGGCCCGGGATGCGATCCCTGTGCCCTAATTAACAGAGAAAATTTTGCAGGACGGCGGAGTGGGGCTGGCAGGCATCCAAGCTTCTGCCGTGCCATTCTGTTCTACGACGAAGTAAATACTCTGGTGGGTATGCCATCTCTTAGGAACGGAGACTGTAAGCCGTCGCCTGCACGTATTTGTTAGGGCCCTTACGCCGCTACACAGCCGTACAACGGGAAAGAACTGCCAAAAGCTCCCCCCAGCAGCCCGGCTTATTTATTGGGCAGATGCCCCGAGATTTGCTCTTCTTCGGAGACTCTGCGGTCTTGGGGTTGGCTGCGGCTGCGGTTCAGGTCTTGGCGGTGGTTCCGGGATGGTGGCTCTGATTGTGATGTTGCGTCCCAACATAAGTCGCCTCCTTAAGTGGTGTAAGTGGTGTTTGTTGGTCTAACACCTAAGCTTCCGAAATGCTTTGGGATCGTCTGATCTGTCTTCGGAGTCTCGGGTACGGTTCCTCCCAAAAGTACGCTTCGTTCCCTTGCCGTTTAATGATGATGTCTTTGCCTGATAACTTAGCTGCGACGCCGAGCCGCCGGCGAATAGTGGCTACGCTCTCACCCTCGTCTGGTTGGAGTCTCCCAGCCTGGTCCTCGGCAGCTGCTCGATGTAGCCCAGATATTCTCGGGTGATCAGAGCTGTCTTGCCAGTAGCGGTCTTTAGCAGTGGCTTCTTGCAGGGGCACCTGGTCGAATGTGGGCATACGGTCTGGGGTCAAACCACGGGGGAAGTTGTGTAAAATACCTGCGATGACGTTCCAGATTTCCAAGACCCGAATCAACCTTTGTCGAATGTTTTCGCAGCTGCCGGAGGCCCGCTACCGGCCGAGCCCACTATAGCGAGTAATGCTGGAAAACAACCGCCATTGACAATCGTCGACCGCTGAATCCCTTCCGCCATTAAATGCATCGTGCGTTAAGTCTGGCTCTCACGCAATGACACCTCCCATTGAAATGCAACTGAGTCCCGCATTTTGAGCCGGACCACGGCCGCCGACAGCCCCATTGCGGCTAGGCATAAAAGGCCCACTGCCGGAAAGCCACCCAGCGACAGCACCAGTCCCCCAACCGAGGCGCCCAGCACACTACCAAGCTGATTGCTAGTGGCGAACATCCCCCCTGCGGTGCCTCGAGACCGGCCAGCCATCTCCATGATCAGAGTCATCAATACTGGCATTGAGATGGACAGCAATACCGATGCTCCGAAGGAAAGCGCCATCGCTACCCATGAAGACACCTCCAAGGCAAAGAAGAGTCCGGCCACAGCCCCACCGGCCAGGCTCACCGTGGCCAGCCAGTCCAGTCGGCGAGCTCGGCCGGCTATAACCCCCCCCAGCAAGACTGCCGATTACCGCTCCGACGCCCAACAGCGCAAGAGATGGGGCGGTTCTTCCTTCATTCCAACCGTAGCTTTCGATCATGTAGGCAGCGAAGTAGGTCATTAACCCGATGAGCGCTATCTGCTGGGAGGCGTTGGCAACCAGCACGTACCACGGTGCCGCATTACGGCCTATTTCCTTGTAACGGTGGAAGAGAGCTACGGTCTGGCTGGGATTGCGTTGGCGTTTGGGTAGCTGCAACCACATCAGACCCCAAACGGCCAGCGATAGGGCCCCGGTGACGTAAAAGGGCAATCGCCAGCCCCCAACGGCGCCCAGCAAGGCTATCACCGGCACTCCCAGCGCGACCCCAACCCAACTCGAACTGGAAATGAATCCGACCGCCTTCCCCAGTTTTTGAGGCGGTAAGCGGTAAACTGTCGGCTAAAGCCGGAAGCATGGCTGCCCCCGCGCCGGTGACTAGACGGAAAGCCAATAAAGAGCTGTAGCTCCACCCCACTGCTGATCCCAGAACCCCTACCGCCATCAGCAAAAGGCCCGTGAGAAGCACCGGACGTCTGCCGTACGTATCTGAGATAGGCCCTACCAGCGGTGCGGTGATTCCCCATGTTATGAAGGTAGCCGCAGCGAGCTGTCCTGCAACCGCTATCGAAGTATTGAACTCGTCTGCCAACTCCACCAGGAGCGGCCCAAGCATCAGGCTTACTGACCTTACCCCGAAGTTAGTATCATTGGCTAGTAGAGTCCAGCCATAGAGCCAGCAAACTCTTTGGGCGTTTTACCCTTCAGGGAACTGTGGGGCCTGACCTCGTTGTAGTCCTGCCGCCAGTTCTCTATGATCTCCCTGGCATGCCTTACACTCATGAACCAGTTGATGTTCAAGCATTCGTCGCGTAGTCGGCCGTTGAAGCTCTCAGCAAAGGCGTTCTCTACCGGCTTGCCAGGACGTATAAAGCTTAACTTGATGCCCCTCCGATAGGCCCACTCATCCATGGCCTTGCTTGCGAACTCCGGGCCGTTGTCCACAGTGATCACCTCAGGTAGTCCCCGTGTCTCTTCCAGTCTCTCCAGGACTCCCACCACTCTGGCGCCTCCCAGAGAGGTATCTACCTCGATGGCTGGGCACTCCCGTGAATAGTCGTCCACTATGGCCAATGCCCGGAAGCGCCGACCGGTCACAGTGCTATCAGAGACAAAGTCCATGGACCACCTCTGATTAGGACGTACAGGAGATGGAATGGTCTCCCGGACCCCTGCCGCCCCTTTGCGCCTCCTCTTCTTCCTGAGCGCAAGCCCCTCTTCACTGTAGATGCGCTCTGTACGCTTGTGATTGATCACCAGGCCTTCTCTCTTCAGCATGATGTGCAACCTGGGACTGCCAAAGCGCTTCCTCTCCCATGCCAGCTCACGCATTCTGCGACGCAGGACAGCATCATCACCCTGCTTCGACTTGTACCGATAGACCGAGGGTGAGATACCAGTAAGCAGACAGGCCCTCCTCTCACTCAGCCCAAGACTCTCTATGGCATATGCCGCTGCCATCTTCCTCACCTTGGGCTTCAGAAGTTTTTTGCCAGCAACTCCTTCAGAGACCAGTTGTCCAACGCCTGCTGGGCCACAATCTGCTTCAGGCGCCGGTTCTCTTCCTCAACGGACCTTAGCCTCTTCAACTCGTTCAACGTCAGCCCGGCGTACTTGGCTTTCCACTTGTAGAAGGTGCCTTCGCTCATGCCGTGCCTGCGGCACAGCTCCCCTGTCTTGGCCCCTGCCTCTGCCTCGTTCAGGACCCCTATGATCTGCTCCTCTGTGTACCTCTTCCGTGCCATGAGCCCTCCTTACTATGTCCTATTTTACCCGGAGGACTCTCTTTGCCACTGTTTCTGTTTTCGGGGGTAAGGTCACAGGGCCAAACACCTCTACTAGAATTAGACAGTTCCCGTGGAGGTGTGTGGTAGACCTGGACATGTTTATAATAGCAGTCTTTTGGCGGATGGATGATGCGTTGAAGACTCTGTTTCAAGAAAAACCGTTGCGCCAACTTGGGCCTGCTCCGGGTTGTCCGACGCTGAGGTTTTGACCATGGAGGTGGTGGGAGAGTTTCTGGGGTTCAGCCAAGACACTGCGCTCTTTCGCCATTTCCGCCAGCATTATCGTCACTTCTTTCCTGATTTGGAGCGGTTGCATCGCACCACCTTCGTGCGCCAAGGCGCCAACCTCTGGAAGGTCAAGGAGTGGGTGTGGCAGCATTTGCTCGGCTCCATCCGACACAATCCAGCCTTCGCCTTGGTGGATAGCTTCCCCCTTCCAGTCTGTCAGTTCGCCCGGACCTACCGCTGCCAGCGGTTCCGTGGGGAAGCCGCTTTTGGGAAGGATAGCCTGTCCCGGCAGACCTTTTACGGCTTCCGAGTCCATGTGCATTTGAGTTGGCCGGGACTCATCAGCCGCTTCACTGTTGCTCCCGCTAATGTCCACGAACTGAGTGTTGTCCCCCAACTAGCGGCAGGAACTCGAGGGCTGCTGGTAGGTGACCGCAATTACTGGTCTCCGCGTCTGACCGAGGAGTTGCGCCAAGATGGGGTGACTTTAGTGGCACCCTTTGGGTCCAGGAAGAGAGACCCTTGGCTTCGCTTCAGCTCTACTCTCAGTCGCCTGCGCTACCGCATTGATACCGTCTTCGGCCAACTGGTGGACCGGTATCAGGCCAAGCGGGTCTGGGCTCGGGATGACTGGCATTTGCGTGCCCGTTTGCTACGCAAGGTGCTCAGTCATACTGTTGCCTTCTTGCTCAACCAGTCCCAAGGGAATTCACCATTACAATTGTCTAAATTACTGGTATGAAAATACCCGCACATCGGGTTAGCTAGGTCGGGTCTCTAGGTTGTTCGACAAAGCCAGCCTTCACATTACCTCCGCCCCAGACCTTTACCTTAAGGAGTGCTGGTGGTGAAATTACTCCAGAGGCTGGCTGGAGTTGTCACTATATGATCAAGTTGGTTCTGACTACCCTCCTCTCCGTTCTATTGTTGCTAGCAGCGTGTGGCGGAGAAGAACCCGGTGGAAAGACGTCAGTACCGGTGGTTGAGACCGAACCTGCCGATGCGGACGCTCACTTGGAAGTTGGAGCCGAGCTTGCCGGGCAAGGGCTATTTGAAGAAGCAATTGCAGAATACAGCGATGCCATCCGGTTGAACCCTAAGTTCATCACAGCCTTCAGCAACCGCGGCCTGGCTTTTGACGCCATGGGTAAGTACCCGCAGGCCATTGAAGATTTCGACGAAGCTATCCACCTCGACCCCGAATATGCTTTGGCTTTTAGCAACCGGGGCAATTCCTATTCCGGACAAGGCGAGTACCAACGGGCCATCGAAGATTACAACGAGGCTGTCCGTCTGGTTCCGCGGTACTCGGTAGCCCTCTACAACCGGGGGATCGCCTTTCACAATCTAGAGCAGCACCAGTTGGCAATCGAGGACTACGATGCTGTAATTCAGCGCCTGCCCGATTATGCCGATGCCTACAACAACCGGGGTGCCAGCTATAAGGACTCGGGCCAGGTTGAGCTGGCTATCCGGGACTACGGCGAAGCCATGCGCATCGACCCGAACTACGCTTTGCCCTATGCGAATCGGGCGCTGGCCTACACCCTTCTGGGCCAGGACGATGAAGCAGGGCAGGATGTTGAAACAGCAGTGGGACTAGGCTCCAATCAACGATTTCTGGAAGAAGCGATAGAGGAGATAAAGAAGCAACGCTAGGCCAGGGTCAAAGGCGGTAGCGCCAGAGCCAGTACGACCAGAACACAGCAGTACGAATACGCGGGCCCCAAATATTTGGGGTTTGAGAGCACTTTGATTTAGGGATTCCTACGAGTGCCAGAACATTCCGCCCTATGCCACGGACATTCCATCCGGCCAGCCTTCGGCCTCTACTGACGGCACAGGCACGAATCCTGTCAAAATCGACCGCTAAACCCAACCTGCGCTAGTTACCAATGTGGTGGCTGTTCGGGTAACTGCTCGCCACACCGGCATTTGCCTGCGCTCTTTTCATAGTCGGATAGTTGTTTGCAGGAGGTGCAGCGCACCCACAACCCGTTAAAACGTTCGGGCACCCACACTGTTGTGGAAAATGCCGCAGCTAAGTCCGCACCGAAAATCCGATCGATAGCGTCTTTATGGGCACCGCCGCGGAGCATTTGCTTGGGCGCATCCGGGTCTTCCCAAGCCGTCGTGGTGATCATTCTATGGCCGACGGCCATGTTGGCCGTGCTGATGAACCCCGGCATCGCCATCATCTCTTGGGCTATCTGTCGGCTACGCTCTCTTATTTCATTCACCTCTTCGTCGGAGCGGACATCAATCCAGGTAAGGCTAAAGGCCCCCGGCTTGGTCTGTTTTCCAGTGGTGTAGCGAATGGAGTTGCCGAAAGTGAAGGGTCCGATGGAGTAGGGCTGCACGATTACCTGAAATCCTAGTTGTTCGACAAGGGTCCTTTGGTCGAAATAGCCTTTTACCGAGCTAATATGGTCGCCATCTACGACGAAGAAGTCGGCACCAGGCAGAGCGACGGTCTTACCGGTCGGAGGCCCTCCGCCAAAAGGGCCGGAGTTTGTCCCTTTCATCAACCATTGGGTCGCAACGGTGCCGTCGCCCGTAGGCGAAATGCTAATGACCTCGAAAGAAAGATCGGGAAAGGCGGCGAGCAAAACGCTTGCGAATTGGGTTATAGCACCACCGGTCAACGGGCCACCGGTTGTCGGGTCTTCATAAGTCCCATTCGCACCCAGGGCTGCTGCGATCGCTTCGGGATCGTGGCTATTCCAGGCATCGAGATAATTCTGTACGAGATCCATATCGCTCATAATCGACCTCTTTAATTAACGTGGTACGGTGACCTATTTGCCGACGACACCTTTGATTAAGAGACGCTAGGCATCATACTTTCGGCTGCCTCAGGAGGCAATTTCGTGGATTGATCAGAATGGAGGCTTACCTAGACGCCGAATAAGCCGGTTAGCCAATCGACACTATTGGTGCAAGCATAGGCTACGGTGAGAAATTTCAATAATTTTCCAAACCAGACGATAGCCAGGAACCGCCAGACGGGATAGCGCAGGGCACCGGCGGCGATGCCCACGAAGTCGAAGATAGGGTTTGGTATCAGGGCGAATAGGAAGATCACCAACCATCCCCGGCGCTGCATCCAGCCTTCCAAGCGAAGGTATAGCCGGCTCTTGGACAATACGCCGCGGCCGCTGAATCCCAGAAAATACCCGGTGAGTTCTCCCATTGTCCCAGCGCTACCGGCGACCAAGGCCACGTAGTGCGGTTCCAACAATACACCGGCGGCGCATGCGGTGGCCAAGCTGGGCACCGGCAGCACCAAGCCGCCGCTGGCGATGAGCACGGTAATCGCTAAGCCGACATAGCCGACCTGGTCTAGTTGGACTTGGTCCCGGAACGTGACAGCTAGAGCCACGACCGCTGACACGGCCAGAAAAGCACCCAAGCGCAGCAGGTTTTCGTTGGATAGCTGGCCGGGATGGGTAAAGAGGAACGCAGCTCGGTTAATGCGCCTCACAGAAAGGATTGGCCGCAGGCGATTGGAGAAAGTGTTACCAGTAGGCCCGCACGGATCACCGTCTGTTGCAAAAGACGGACCTCGGTTTATATAAATGCGCACATAACCGGTACATGGGCAGGTTTATTCCCTCTTTCGCTCGCTGGACCCGCATATTTAATCAAGTGCCTACGCAGTAAATCCCCTTGGCCTACTTTTGTAAAGGGGGTTAGGGGGAAGATAAATTTCAGTCCCAGTTTAGGTGGGAGTCCGTATAAGCTGCAATCTTTGGAATTGGGCTTATACGGACTCGGCCGGTCGGCCCGGTTACGCCGTTTTGGCGACAGCTGCTTTGACCAAGATCAGCCCCTTCTCTCCAGTATCCACGATTACGTGGTCACCGGGCATGAACTCCTGGGACAGAATTCCTTTGGACAAGGGGTTCTCCAAGAACCGCTGCACCGCCCGGCGCAAAGGGCGGGCACCGTACACCGGGTCGTAGCCTTCTTCGGCCAACCATCCGCTGGCGGCAGGCGTCAGCTCGAAGGTTATGCCCCGGTCCCGGAGCCGCGACTGCACGTCGTGAACCATCAGGGACACCACGCTGACGATCTGCTCTCGGGTCAAGGGATGGAATATGATCATGTCGTCCAACCGGTTCAAAAACTCGGGACGGAACGCTTTCTTCAGGGCGTCGTTCACCGACTCTTTAAGCCGTGCTTCGTCTACATCCTGGTCCCGTCCGTCAGTGCGAAAGCCGAATGACTGGCGTCGCAAACCCTCGGTGCCCAGGTTGCTGGTCATTATTATCACCGTGTTCCGGAAGTCTACCGTGCGGCCATGACCGTCGGTTAATCGACCGTCCTCCAATATTTGCAGCAGGATGTTGAAAACGTCTGGATGGGCCTTTTCGATCTCGTCGAACAGCACCACACGGTAGGGCCGACGGCGCACCGCTTCGGTCAGTTGGCCACCCTCGTCATAGCCCACGTATCCCGGAGGCGCGCCTATGAGACGGGAGACAGTATGCTTTTCCACGTACTCGGACATGTCTACCCGGACCATGTTGTTTTCATCGTCGAAAAGAAACTCGGCCAAAGCCTTGGCCAGTTCCGTCTTTCCCACGCCTGTGGGACCCAGGAAAATAAAGCTGCCGATGGGCCGCCGCGGGTTGGACAAACCGGAACGGGAACGGCGGATCGCTTCGGAAACGGCCACGACCGGTTCATCTTGGCCGATGACCCTCTGGTGCAACGCCTCCTCCATGTTGATGAGCCGCTCCGATTCTGCGCCCAACAACTTTCCGGCGGGTATGCCGGTCCACTTTGCGACCAGTTCGGCTATATCAGCTTCACCAACCACCATGTCGGTCCTTCGTTCGGCTATGAGACTTTGTCTTTCCGGCTCGAACTCTTCTTCCAAACGCATCCTTTCGGTGCGAATTTGGGCTGCCTCCTCATATTCCGACCTTTGAGCCGCCTCCTCCTCTTGGTCGGTCAGCCGACGGATTTGCTCTTCCAAGGTCTTCAGGTGGCTGGGCAGGCTTTCGGCGTCGATGCGCATCTTGCTGGCGGCCTCATCGATAAAGTCCACCGCTTTGTCGGGCAAGTGGCGTCCGGTGATGTAACGGTCGCTGAGTCGAGCTGCCGCCGTCAATGCGGCATCGTCAATGGTAACTTTGTGGTGGGCTTCGTAGCGTGGACGCAGCACCTTCAGGATTTCCACGGTTTCTTCCACCGATGGTTCTTCCAAGAAAATGGACTGGAACCGGCGCTCCAAGGCGGTGTCCTTCTCAATGTAACGCCGGTACTCGTCAGACGTTGTCGCGCCGACGCATTGCAACTCGCCCCGGGCCAATGCAGGCTTGAGCAGGTTGCTTGCGTCAATGCCGCCCTCGGCTGCCCCGGCTCCCACCATGGTATGAATCTCGTCCAAGAACAGGATCACCTCCCGGCGGGCTTCCTTCACCTCATCCATCACATTCTTGAGTCGCTCTTCAAACTCACCTCTAAATTTGGAGCCAGCGACTAGCGCGCCCATATCCAAGGCCAGCACTCGGCGGCCTTTCAGCGAGTCGGCCACATCTCCGGCCACTATGCGCGAGGCCAGTCCTTCCACGATGGCCGTCTTGCCGACACCAGCTTCGCCGATGATTACCGGGTTGTTCTTCTTGCGCCGGGTTAATGTTTGCATCACTTGGCGGATTTCTTCCTCCCGGCCCACAACCGGGTCCAGCTTGCCTTCGGCCGCCAGCTTGGTCAGGTCTATGGTGTAACGGTCCAGCGAACGATAGTGGCTCTCGGCCCTGGGGTCGTCGACCCGGTGGCTGCCCCGGACCTCTACCAAAGCCTGATAAACCTTCTCTTGGTCTACACCGAATTCCTTGAGTACCTTGGCGGAATCGCCTTGGGCTTCCAGGACCGACGCTATGAACAGGTGCTCGGCGCCAATGTAATCGTCCTTCAAGCGGTCCGCTTCCTGCTTGGCGTTGTCCAGCAAGCGGGCGGCCCGGGGCGTGGCATAGATTTGATTATCCACGTTGGTTACTTTTGCGCCCGCCTCCAACGATTGGTGCAGCCTGGCCTTGACTTGATCGTCGGGCACGCCCATCTCGGCCAGAATTTGGCTGGGCAATCCGTTCTCCAACTCCAGTAGAGAGAGCAAAACATGCTCCACATCCCACTGGCTATGACGGTATTTGCGGACAAGCTCCTGAGAGTTGTGCAACACCTCCTGAGCTTGTTCGGTAAATTGCTCTGGTCTAAGTACCATGATTTCCTCCTAGTAATAGGTCCTGTCCAAAAATTGGAGAGGATTTTGGTTGGGGGATTGCTCCCGTGGTTACCCCCAATTACGAGGAATGGAGTTGTTTTCTCTCCAGTTGCGATGGAGAGTTGGAGTTTGGGATTGGGACTAAAATTGGCCTGCCTGATTAGCTCCTGATCAGCTAATTAGGTCATTTACCTCAATTCCTATGCCCTTTGAGGGCGACCGTTGGGTGCGCTTTGCTGAGCCCTCATTAGATTCATTTCAGTGGTGAGAAGTTTCACTTGCCCTTCCAGGTCTTCGATGCGGGCCAACAGCTTTAGGGCAACTTCCGCCCCGGCAAGGTTGAGGCCCATGTCATCGGTAAATTCCTTGACCCGGCGCAAACGTTCAAGATCGGCCATGGAGTATAAGCGCTGCCTTCCCACGGTCCGTGAAGGCATGATTATGCCCACTCTCTCGTAGTACCTGAGGGTTTGGGCATGCACCCCTACCATACGGGCAGCCACGCTAATCACGAAGCAGGGCTCATCCCGAAACTGATTTTCAGACGCCATGATTATCCTCCGTTGCTAACCCGAGACTCTCTAATCTGACGGAACATGTCGATCTGCTCGGGGGTAAGGTCAGTGGGTATTTTCACTTTGGTGGTGGCAAAAAGATCACCCCTTCGCCCCGCATCGTCGCGGCCTTTGGAAAGGGATGGCATGCCAAGACCGGCTAAGCGGAATCGTCGCCCGTTTTGCGTTCCGGGAGGGATGGTCAACGCCACCGAACCTGTCAAGGTGGGCACGGTGGTTTCACCGCCTAGGATCGCATCATCCAATGGCAACTCTACTTCGGTATAAAGGTCCGTTCCATTGCGTTGGAATTTGTCATGAGCCCTTACCGAGATCACTAGGTGAATAGTGCCCCTCTGTCCTTCCCCGGCGGCCACACTGACTCGTGACCCATTGTCCGCGCCAGGAGGAATTTTCACTTCCAATCGGCGACCGTAGATCAAATCCAACACCCTAGTGGTGCCGTTAAAAGCCTCCTCCAAGCTTATGTCCACCGGTTGTTCGGTGGGCGGCACAGGTCGGCGGGCTTGATTTTGGCGTTGTCCACGATTTGTGAACAACCTTTCAAAGGGGCTGCTGGCGTCTTGGTCGAAGTCGAAGAAAAAATTGCTGTCCTGTGCGTTGTAACCTTGGGCATTAGACCAAGAGAATCCCCCGCCTTGGCGTCCCCTTGCTCCTGCCTGATTCTCTTTTTGGGACCAGTTGTCGCCGTAACGATCGTACTTGTTCCGTTTTTTGGAATCGGAGAGCACGGTATAGGCTTCATTTATTTGCTTGAATTTTTCTTCCGAAGCTTTATCTCCATTGTTAACGTCGGGGTGATGTTCCCGGGTGAGTTTCCGGTAGGCCTGCCGGATTTCTTTTTCCGACGCCTTGCGGTTAACTCCCAGCACGTCATAGTAATTTGGCATACCTAGTCTCCTAAAACCTTGGACCTATTGTAGCTAAACTGCCACCAATAGTCAATGTAAACTAAAGGGTTATTTATCATATACATGATTAGTTATTATCATTAGACTTTACAGTTAATTATCAAGTATCTATAATAACTGTTGGCAGGCAAAGGGCGACAAACAAGACCTACGCCGACCGGAAATTTTAAACTCACCCCAAATATTAGGAGGACTGCACATGGTACTACAGCGCTGGGACCCACTATTCGACTTTCGCAGGGCAATGAACCGCCACGCTAGGGCCACCGGACTTGTTCGTCCAAACCCCGTTAGTTCGGATCACGCCCGTTCGGAAAACACTCGGTTGGAAAACGAGAAAAGAGAGTGGGCCATTCCGTTGGATGTAGTGGAACAGGAAGACGAGCTTTTGGTCCGGGCATCCATTCCTGGAGTTAAGGTTGATGACATCGACGTCTCCATCGAAAACCACGTCTTGACCATCAAGGCCGAGACCAAGACCGATGCCGAGACCAAAGAGAGCGGTTACTTGGTGCGGGAGCGCCGTACCGGTTCCTTCCTTCGCTCACTGCGGCTACCCGAGACGGTGGACGCTGACAAGGCCAAGACGACTTACAACGACGGCGTGTTGACCGTCAACCTTCCCAAGGCGGAGTCGAAAAAGGCAAGGCACCTAACTATTGAAGCTGGCAACTAAAGCTGGCGATGCCAGCTAATGCGGGACGGCTGGCGTTAACCGGCCCGTCTGCCGAGGGCGGTGGCGGCCCTAATGGTTAGGCAACCGCCACCAGATCCGAAACCGGAACCAAAATTACAATTGACCCGAGCCGCCGCAGCAGTCCGCCGGAACATCCGACCTAGCATCGTAATAAGAGGAAGCATGAGTAACACATCAACCATCGAAGAGTACAGGACAGAAGAATACAGGTCACCCGGTCCGGTTTCGGATCAGTTGAACCCGTCGCTGGAAAAGCAGGTTGCCCGGATATTGGAAGCAACGGAAGTTGAGACGGAGGTTGAGAAACAAGAAACCACCAACACTCCCAAGTTGGGTTATTCCGTCCCCATGCCGGGGGTGCGCTATTACGCCTATATTTAATGGTCCCGCAGAGGACCAGGGCTCACCGGACCACCAGGGCGGTTAAAAGGCCACCAGTAAAGAATTCCCCTCCCAAGAGCAGGCCGGGCTAGCAAGGTGCTAGCCCGGCCTGTCTTTTGCCGCAGAGGCCCTGGAGGGATCAGCCTCAAAGGCCCCTAACACTAAACGCCCTGGGGGAAGACGTTAATGCTTGGCACGAGTGGGGAACTGGGCCGGGCAAACCGTAGGAGGCAGTGGCTGTTCCCTTCCTCATACAAATATACGGAACGACCACCGAGTCGGATTCCATGGGTGACGTTTATTTTCCCGGCAGATAAACGAGCCCCTGTCGGGGGCGAATGGCGGTGATCCCACCGCAGCTTCAGGCGTGGCCTTTGTTCAACATGCTAGCAGGAAGAGTTGTCGTATACTGACATCATTCTGAGAGTAGGGACAGAACCGCTTTGGGGTTGCCCTTCACGGGTTCTTGCCGCTGTAAGGGGAACGCGAACTTGCGGGTCGTCGCTCAGAGACGTGAATGACCAAGACGCGGTGTCATTCTCCTAATGTTGTCTATCGCCGGATCACTAAGTTTTGCATCATCCTGTCAAAAACGAGGGAGGTCGAATGGCCGATAAAAGAGGAACAGGCCTGTTGATGGTTTGGATCGATATGCCCGCAGGAATGGAGGACGAGTTTAACAAGTGGTATAACGAAGAACATCTGGCTGACGTGTTGTCTATACCTGGCGTCCTAAGCGCCGCCCGCTACGAGGCGACCCGTAGCGGGCCCAAGCACTTGGCGGTATACGAACTGGAAAACCCGCAGGTATGGGAATCCGACGCGATTAAGGAACGTCAGCATACGCCGTGGACCCTCCGCATGAACCCTCCAGCCCACGCCGCAAACTTCATCCAGAACGTGTATGAGATGATCTACCCGGACCAGCTAACCACTGAATTGGCCAATGCAGAGTTCGCTCCTGTCCTTCAGATAGGGCGCATGGCTGTCGCGCCGGAAAACGACCAAGAATGGAATAAGTGGTACAGCGGGGTGTTTGTACCCAACTTCGAAACGGTTCCCGGCTGCATTCGGGGACGGCGCTGGCGGGCAACCAGAGGGACTCCCAAGTATGCCGTAATGTACGAGTTGGAGCATGAAAAAGTGTCGGAATCGCCGGAGTGGCTAAAGCAGCGGGATATAAATCCGGACAACAGTAAGATGCGTGATCTACTGACCCATGCTACCGGCTCTCCCGGAATCTGGAAAATAAATTCACAACTTTACAAGTAAGAATGCAAATTGAGTGGCAGTGGGGTAGCTTCAGTGGGGTAGCTTCAGTGGGGTAGCTTACGGCGGGTAGCTTCAGTGGGGTAGCTTCAGTGGGGTAGCTTCAGTGGGGTAGCTTACGTGGGGTAGCTTACGGCGGGTAGCTAGCTTAGCCGGCGAGCTTCAGTGGGGTAGCTGGGGTAGCCGGGTGGGTACCAGTGGGGTAGCTTCAGTGGGGTAGCTTCAGTGGGGTAGCTTCGTGGGGTAGCTTCCGTGGGGTAGCTTACGGCGGGTAGCTTACGGCGGGTACGGGTAGCTTACGGCGGGTAGCTTACGGCGGGTAGCTTACGGCGGGTAGCTTACGGCGGGTAGCTTACGGCGGGTAGCGGGTAGCTTACGGCGGGTAGCTTACGGCGGGTAGCTTACGGCGGGTAGCTTACGGCGGGTAGCTTACCGGGTAGCTTAGGCGGGTAGCTTACGGCGGGTAGCTTACGGCGGGTAGTAAGCTTCCGGCGAGTAGCTTCCGGCGAGTAGCTTCCGGCGAGTAGCGGTAGCTTCCGGGTGGGACCAACAAGAGCCCGAGGCCACCAGAATACGGCTCCCGCCAATCAACAAATCATTGGCGACGTTGTAGGCGGAGGACGCTGGGGTTTAGTCTATTAGGCGCGGCCATTTCTCGACTACCATCTCCTTGAGCGGGGTCGCGCCTAGCACCTGTCCGAAGGGTCCAAATTGTAAGTTGAGTGAAACTTCACCAAGTGCTACAATCGGATAGTCTTAATACCTCGGGACTTCCTTCAGTTTCTTCACGTTCCCCAGTAGCTCAGTGGTAGAGCAATCGGCTGTTAACCGATGGGTCGTAGGTTCGAGTCCTACCTGGGGAGCCAGTCTGGTGGCATACGAACTAATTCTCCTTTGTCACCAACCTTTTCAAGTTCCTTAGGCTCGTTCAATGCATAAACCTCCAATGTAATCTCCCTTTCGTTGACCTCGGCCTTTCGTAATATCAGTTGCATCAACTCCCGTTGTTCATAGGGCTTGAGTTCCCCGAACAATTCCTTCACCTGTCCCAACGAGGCCCGTACGAGATCCACGTCCACCGCATCCCGGTCTAAGCTTTCAAGTTCCTGCTGGACTTCGGCCAAGCCATTCTCCAGATCAACCTGGCGCTGGCCCTTCTTTCCGGTCGTTTGGTTAGCACCTGAAAGATATGTCTATCACACTTCTCGAACACATCGAACACTTGACTGATGAATTCAAAAGGAACTTCTTCATGGAACAGGTCTCCCATGCTGTTCACAAAAACCACTCGAGGTTCTCGCCAACTGAATGGTTGTCCCAAGCGGTCTGGATGCAATTTGATAGTTGTTTTACCAGGAAGGAATGGGCCGCCCCGTTTGAAGCGAAGGGTTATGGTCTCCGCGTAGCAGTGGGCACATCCAGGGCTAACTTTAGTACAACCGGTAATTGGATTCCAGGTGACGTCAGTCCACTCGATTTTAGTCTTAGTTGGCATTGTGGTGCTCCCGACTGCGACGTTCAAATAAGAATTGCGTCAGTATAAGCTCCTTAATAAATGGTCCCCCTCTTTCCGGTTCGACTGTTTTAACCCCTTTTCAAACCAGTATCCTCCCTGGCATGAAATAACTCCAGTGAGCGAGGTCATACCCGAAACTCCAAGGGCAATAAGATCTCGCGGATGTCTGCTATTTCTCTGCACTCCGACTCAAACGTGACGGTCTACCAACTCGATCGCTTGTTGATTTTCTCCGAGAACATCCAAGGCGTCGGCTTTTGCCATATCCACCATATAGGAGACCTGATCCCTGACGATGTCCTGGCCGCCTTTGGTCAATCCCTCAAGGTCTATGGTGAGTTCCATCCGGCCCATTTCCCGTCTCCGCGGACAGGCATTCCAGGCGTTCAATGTCGTCCGCCAACGCCTGGTTGTAAATGGCCACAATTTTCTCCGACGATGCTAAAAGCTGATCAAATCCTTCGGCTACTTCTGGGAACAATGTCTCCTGACCCTCAAAGTAGCGTTGCTTGATCGAGTCAATCGCTCTTCGGAGAGTGTATATCTCCGCAAGAAACCGGAGAGTGGACTCCTTCCATTGTTCAACCCGCTGACGGAGTCCCCCATCACCGCCAGTCCCTAGATTCTCAACCTGAAGCGATTCCAGCAGCGACCTGCGTCGGGTCGATTCCTCCGCTAACTCTTTGGCATCCTGGCAGCCGCGGTAACTATAACGGTCGAGATAGCAACCAAGTTTCCCGACCTTGACCCCAGCAAGGGACGCCACCCCTCGCCTCCTCGCGCCTCCACCCACTGGTTCCACGAGATCACCGCCACTCCCGTGTGTATCCCGGGATTCAGGTCACCTTTGTTCTTCCTGCCCTTCCACTTCACATAGTCCTCTTGTTACCGCCGCGTCGGCTTCTGACCCGTCATCCTGGCCGATGATCCGCTGCCAGGCGATCGGGTGATTATCGCCGGACTCCTCCAGCACAAAGCCCTTCTCAAGCAATCTCGCGCCCCATTCAGACAGTTCCACGACATAGCGGTCAATCCAATCCCCGTCGAGCAGAGGGGCCTCTTGCAGGAATCGGTGGGGTACGCTCGGCAGGTTAACTATGGTTCCTGGCTGAATCACGCCCTTGATGGCTGACACTATTGCCTCGTAGTGTGCGTCATATTCGGCGTCAGGCACATCCGCTAGGCCATAAGAGTAATCCTCGCCTGCCAGGAACTTTTGGTAGTCCTCCTCCGTCTCGAATAGCTCCTTCACTTCTGCTTCGGAGGGCACATCCAAGTAAGTTGGTTTTACTCCGATTAACAGTCCATAAGCGCCGTCGGGCAACGCAGTCTTACCTTTGGCCAGATAGCTATCAACTACCCATTGGCTGATGTCCTCGCCTTCTTCCAAGACTTCCCATGGGATAACGTGGTACCGTTTAGCCGCTTCCACTGCCGCTGCCGCCTCTTGGTCCAACGGATAGGGCATGTCCATTTCTGCCCTAATCCGGTTCCACTGTATCTGCCGGTCTCGGGATTGTTCCCTCAGAAGGAATCTCAACTCTTTACTCAATAGCTGAAACCTTGTCCAGTAGTACCGGTTCTCTGATAGAAGTTTTCCATTGACTTGCTGGTGCAGGAAGAACAGGAAAAGAACGTCCTTGTAGGCCTGGCGAACCGCCTTGTCGACTTCCTCCCGGGGTCTCCGCCCCAGGGTTTGCTTCACCGACTCCTCCACTTTACGTGTCAGCATGTCTATCGGCGCGGCGCTGTCAGGCTGGGTTTTGAGATATCGGACGTATTCCCCAATAGTGTTGAACGCATGGGCCTCTTGAAACCACAACAGGATTATCTGCTTTGGCGTGAGGCTGCTCTCTGTCTCCAACTTCTTGATCCGCCGCATCCCTCCGCTCATTCACCCACCTCGACCAAAAACCCTCCGTAGACAGGTTCGGCGTCGAAGACGGACTCCGGTAGGGATCTCTGACCATGTATCGGCGACTCCAGGGAGGCCAGCCTTTCTTCGAATTCTCCTGATTCCAGTAGCTTGATGGCGGTCGTAGCCAGGTATGCCAAGGTCCTGGCTCGCGCGATGCTGTTCTCCAGCCCCAGCGTATCCAGAACAGCTATCTCCAAAAGACGCCTAATGTCAGCCACGCTTTCCAGACCAGGGAATTCGAAGGCACCCGTTACCGCGACTTCGCGGCGGCGTAGACCTCCTAGACGGCGGGCCTCCGCTGCTTCAGTGGCGTGCTCCGGGGAGTGCATCAGGCAATAGTTGCCGTCCTGGAGTTTCGGGGCATTGCAGGGCTGCCCATTCTCTTTGAGGCCGGTACACCCGCGATGGTTCACCTTTCTTTACCTCTGCTAGTAAGGGGATTTGCTGAACTAAGTAGGCAGACAAAACAGCAGGCCCCTTTGAGGAGCCTGCCATAGATTGAAGTTCTGACGTAATCTGACGACTATGCTTCCTCTTCCTCCTGCTGACCAGCATCCTCGTCCTGGCTTTCTTGGTTTTCGGACTCGACGCTCCAGAAGTTCCAGCCATTGGCGGCTTTGCCGGTGATGGCGGTGGCTGCGGATGAGGGGCGCTTGACCTCCTGCCCGTCGGCCAGCCGGTAGAGTATCTTCCCTTCTTCCCCAGCTACCACCTCGGCCCGGTATTCTTCCTTCTTGTAACGAGCGATCAGTTTGGTCCCCGGCTCCAGATTTCTGTTCTCGATAGCCATTTGCCACCTCCTTGAGTCTTAAAGGTGACGTACACATCGCTCTGTTTGAACACGAAGTCAAGGGAATCCGGGCTCGCCTGGATATCGGCCAAAGTCACGGAATGGCCACCATCACTACGTCGCCATAGTGTGCGCTCCCTTACGGCCATCATTGGCCCTCTTTCTTCGCTGTTTGTCCGGTGAAAGCTTCCCACCTCTTTACCGCCACATCCACATAAACCGGTTCAATCTCCATTCCGTAGCAAACCCTTCCGCTGCGTTCACATCCGATCAGGGTGCTCCCGGAACCCACAAACAAGTCCAGCACGATATCCCCGATGCTGCTGCTGTTCTCGATGGCCCGCTGGACCAAGGGCACTGGCTTGGTGGTGGGGTGCAGAGGACTGGCAGTAGGCTTGTCAAATTGCCATATGTCGCCCTGGTCCCGATCACCGCACCAATGGTGCTTATCCCCTTCCCTCCAACCGTAGAGGATCGGCTCGTATTGCCGCTGGTAATCGGACCGGCCCAGGGTGAAGGTGTTCTTGGCCCAGATGATAAAAGTACTCCAATGTCCACCAGCGTCGACGAAGGCCCGCTGCAATGTGTGCAACTCCGCGCAAGCCATGAAGATATATGCCGCGCCGTCGGTGTGGGCCAGGATATTTTGGCAGGCAACCAGCAAGAATTCGTAGAAGCCTTCCCCAATGTCGTCGTTGCGTATGGACCGTCGGCGGTCGTTAGCCGAAGCACCACCGTGGTTGCCATAGGAGACGTTGTAGGGCGGGTCAGTAAATGCCATGTTCGCTTTCTTCCCGTACATCAATCGCCCCACGTCGCCGCTGTCGATTGAATCGCCGCACATCATCCTGTGGTCGCCCAGGCGCCAAACATCGCCGCTACGAGCCACAGGGGGCAGCACGTGCGGCTTCAAGGGCCTCATCCACGTCGAAGCTCTCTAAGCGCTCACGCCTCTCGCGCGATTGCAGGCTTTTAAGGTGCTTATGAAGTTCCTCTTCTGAGAATCCGGTCAAGCTAAGATCGACGTCTGGAACAGCATTTAGGTCGGCCAATAGCCGGGCCAGGAGTTCTGAGTCCCAGGTGCCGGATATTCGGTTCAAAGCCAAGTTCAGCAGGTGCGCCTGTTCTTGTGTTATGTCAACCAGCACCACCGGCACTTGTTTCATTCCAAGCTTTCTGGCAGCTAGAAGGCGCTGGTGGCCGCCGATGACAATCTTGTCCTCTCTTCGGGCGATGATAGGGTCGATCAGCCCGAACTCCCTGATCGACTTGGTCAGCGCTTCCAACTCATCGTCGCTCATGCGCCTAGGGTTGGCCGGGTCGGGGTGCAGATCGCCTATCGCGAGGTTGGTGATTTCGATATCTTGGACGGTGGCCATGGGTTGCTCCTGTTTGGAGAATTAAGGGCGCTGATTAATAATGACGCTGGTAATGCTTTGGCAGGGTCTATTCGCCCTCTCGGGTTTCACTCTTGTTTGGAAATAACTCGCTTCGTATACCCGGCACCGGCTGGTATCCCAGACGCTGGGCGAATTCCAACAATTCATCTAGGGCCCTCTCCGGGCTTGATCCGGCCACCCTTTCTCGGGGTACCGCAAAGTACCGTGGGTTGCCCCATTGCTCCAAGTCGCCGGACTCGCCGCCCTGCCAAGTCTCCAACCCCATCTGCCGGGCTACTTCTTCCTCTTTAGCGTCGTCCACCGGGTCAACGTCACGTTTGTAAGCGATGGTCTTCACGGTCCCCTTGGACTTATGGGACGGCAATGACCAACCTTGGGACAACCACACCAAGTGCACCCGCTGTTGCTGGCCTGCACTCTCTGGTAGGTCCAAGTCTGTCATTGCCTCAGTCAGGGTGGTATCGATATCCTCTACCTTGACCGCACCGGGAATAGGCACGTTGGTCAAAAATCTGACAACGTTTGCAACGGTGCGGGTGTCGAATGCTGCGTACTGACCGCCCCTGCGGTTCACCTGGGCTGCCATAGATTCCCTCTTCCGGTCGTTCCACTCTTCTGGGGATATCGATATCCCATAAAGGACATCAACAGCAGACAAAGAGAAATGGTGAATCAAATGGACCCAGATTTGGCGGCGCTTTATTGCCCGGTTGGCTGGATGGTTCCAGCTGTTGCTGATTACTTGGTGGCGCATCAAGTGGCTGGGGTCGTCAGTAAAAGCGCAGAACCGAGAGGTCACTTTGGGTTGCTGACCTTGGGGCAGCGGGAATAGCTCCTTAGCTTTAGAAATGAGTTCTTCCAGATATGGATCGACGTTCGCGGCATCGGTATTAGGGTAAGGGTTACTCCTTAACTCCGACGCAACACCCGGGTCGCTCTGGGGAGGTACATGAAAAACCAGCCCGGCGGGTAATATCCCAAGCTCACAGGCTCCCACCAAAGCTTCCAGTTCCCGCACCCCGCCACCATTGTGCCCAGGACATTCAGGACACAAGCAGTTCCAAATGCATCTTTGGGCGTCGATATGCATGGAAGGATTCGTTTCTGAGTGGAGCGGGCAGGAGTAGAACCGATCGCCAGCACCAGGTTGGAACTCAAGCCCAGCCTTCTCCCATAGCCCAGCGAAGTGTTCTTGTACTCGAGTGGGCTGCACCGAATATTTAACATTTCCAGAATTGGCATTATCCGACGGACGGCGCTCAGAACTTGCCGATTGTTTCAGAATTAGCTGGAGCAAAAAATCAGGAATCGGCGCGATCTGCGCTTCGTCCAAGGCGTGACCCAACTCCCACTGGTAGGCCTTTCCGCAAGCATGGACCGAGGGTGGCAACACCACCTGACTACCGGCTGCCTTCCATTCCACTCCAGGGTAATCTGAAGCCGCCAGCGATCCTCCAGACGGCACGGCGACGCCAGGCGGTAGAAGAAAATAATTGTGGAGCCCATTACCGCCGGTTTTAACAGTGGGCGTCTCCGGGAAAGGCCCGTACCGTCCTGTCAGAGCAGCCACGGATTCGATACCACCGCTACGTGGGTCAATGTCGATTACTATTCGCCCGGATGGGACCACCCCTCCAATGTTTCCTTTGTGGGTTCCGAACATTCGAACGATATCCATGGCGGCGGGTTCGGTTCCGGCGAAACGTGGGTAATCGCGCCCCAAGGGTGCCTTCCCAGGGCTTTTGCACCCTTTCCGGTGCCCGGTCGACGCCAAGACGTGGTTGGGGTCACAGAGTGGGATTGGTCGCTCACCCAGGGTGAAATAGACCTGGGCTGCTTCTAATAACGAGGGTTCCCCATGATCCAAGCTATTTAGCGCAACCGGGCTTAGGGCAACATGAGAGTCTGGATAAGGCCGCGATTCGGAGGTGGGGCGCTCGACTACGGTGGTCATCGGATGCCGCCTGCTGACACCAGATGGGAATAGTCAATACGGTATTCGGGATATTCATGAGGCAGAACTGCCAGGTTGTGGCCTTTCGTTGGCCGGACACCGAGTGTGGTAACCGCGTCACGGCGGTTTTTAAGGATTACTCAGGTATGGTTTAAGGCCCGAGTAATGCGGGCTCTGGAGACGCCGACACGCCTTGCCAAGTCGGCACGGTTTTTGACCACGCCGTCGTCTAGCAAGCGCTGCCATTCGGCGACTACTTCCTCGGTTCCGTGTTTGACGCGGCGTTTGGTCTCTCGATGGCGGAGTTGGATGAGGCTCGGGAGTTGGCAATTGAAGCTAAATCGGAGGGTTCTGTGGGAGACCAGTCTGGGGAGGCACTCTGGTCGCACACGACCTATGTCCCGCACTGCAGCTCTTTTTTCGGGTGGAGATAGTGATGTATCCGGCCCAGCCGGTCGGGGGCTATCTCGCCTTCCACGTTGCTGTAGCTCCTTTTGCAACGCATCAGCCCCCTTGCAACCCATCAGCCCCGATAGGCAATAAACGTGATGCACTGACGCCGCTCCAGCGCGGTGGAACTGACCGTTGTCCCACGTCAATCGTTGGACAGACATGAACTTCTCCTCGCTGGCTATGATTGGTCAAATTGCATCCGCAAGCCCGTGCTCCTCCGCGATACTGTATTTGATAATCTGCTTCCATTTGTAAGCCACTTTTTTCAACAAAAACTGCATTAGGACATGCGTGAGACTCCTTCCCTAGGGGTTCTGGGTCCACTTCAAGGCGCTCATGTTGGTCGCAGAGGTTGGCGCTCGCCAAGGCCTTGCAAATTAAAAATTTAAAGGAGGAACTCCGGCATGCGACCGGTGCTTTGACCGTGACTGACTAAATCATCTTACCGGAGAGTACTATGCCCTGGAAGTCATCGGAGACATGATCTTGTGGGTGACGCAGTCACGACCATGCACCAAAGCGCCGGGAAGTTAAGGAATTACGGCGTTAGGTGCTACAATTGGCCTGGTTTCTAGTGGAGCATAGCTCCAAGGCATGGCGGGCGACACGAATCTAGCTGGGCGCCGTGCTCCAGGACTTCAACGTGCCGGCGCAGAAGAACGCGGAATTAAAGTAGGCAATTCTGGCTAGGAGAGAGGAAAGACGATGGCAACTCAATCTCTGACGATTGACTCCCAAGTACATGCTTACGAGCGAGATCATCCCGAACGTCCATGGAACGCATTCTTGGAAGGCCCGGATGAGGTCACCGGCGACGACATGGTCGCAGCGATGAGCGCGCTGGGCGTCGACGGGGCTTTGTTGATCTCTCCATTCCGTCTGTATGGCTACGACGCCAGCTATGCCCTCGAGGTATACGCGAAACATCCCGGCCGGTTTGGCCTGATCAAGCCCTTTGATCCCCATTCGGAAACGGTCGCAGACCAAGTTGCCGAGTGGGCTGCGACGCCAGGTGTGGTCGGTGCCCGAGTAATGCTCTCAGGCCATGAATTCACTGCGGACCACCCGGGTCTCAACCAAATTTTCGCCGCTGGCGCCCAAGCTGGGATACCCGTGAACGTTATGGCCTCGGGCAACCTGCCTCTATTACGTGAACTGGCACGCCGCAACCCGGAAACCCAGGTGGTTATCGATCATGTGGGTCTAGCCCAGCCATTCGTGCCGCCAGCGCCGCCGGAACCTTTCGCCGACCTGGCCAACGTGATTTCAATGGCGGAGCTTGACAACGTAGTCATCAAGATTTCCGGGGCCTGTACCTTGTCCCATGAGCCATTCCCATACCCTGACATCTGGGATTCTCTGGGCAAAATTTTCAGTGCGTTCGGATTCGACCGATGTTTGTGGGGAACCGACTGGACGCGGGCAATCAGATTGTTGAACTACGAGCAGGGCGTCGAGGCGTTTCGTGTCACCGACCAACTCTCGGATTCAGAGCGTTCCACGCTGATGGGCGAGTCACTCCAGAAGATTTACAACTGGTCGCCCGACATAAACGGCTAAAAACTTGCTCGATTTATTCGCGGTCGAGAACTCACCGTTAATGGCTTGCTCCTAGCGACCAACACCAACGTCGTGGACCGGAATTCGTGTCGCCATGGTCTCATCTTGTGTCTGTGACTGATGAAAAACATTAACCCTCCGGCGGGCCGGGAAGTCAACTAAGCGGACTTTCGCCACGAGTGGTGGCATTAACCAAATAAATTCCTACGGCGTGGGTCGGTCGCACTCAATATAGACCGGGCGAGGAAAGGCTTGATAGGGAAGGTTTGATGAGGGTGTTGATTATTGGAGCCAGCGGTTTTATCGGCCATAGCCTGATACGCCGACTTCAACAAGAATCCGATTATGTAGTCTCTAACACCTACAATTCCCGGAGCCCCCAGCACGCCGATGATACTTGGTACCCACTGGACGTCACGGATCACCCAAGGCTGTCGGAGGTTTATCTGCAGGTTCGGCCCGATGTGGTGGTGCTATTGGCTGCGATCGCCGATGTGGGGACCGCGGAAAGAGAGCCCGAAAGGGCAACAGCGGTTAAAGTCGACGGGGCTGCACAGGTAGCATGGCTTTGCGCCCAGCACCAGGCGAGGCTGGTCTTCTTGTCGAGCGAGTACGTGTTCGGTGGCACCCGTGGCAATTATCGTGAGGATGACGCCCCCGATCCCAACACCCACTACGGCCGGAACAAGTTGGAAGCAGAGTTAGCGATTGCCCGTGCCGCATCAGCGTGGAGTGTTATCCGAACCAGTTTCGTATATGGGTGGCCGCTGATCGGTCGCCAAAATGTGGCGACGGGGATAATTGATCGCTTAAAACGAGGCGACAGGTTCGACGGCCATACGGATACCTACCGAACTCCAATCTACGTTGAGCATCTTACAACGGGCATCATGAGACTGGTGGCCGATTATCATCCAGGGATATATCACATTGCTGGCGAAGATTGGCTGAGCATGTACCAATTCGCCCGTCTTGTCGCGGAGGTATTTGACCTGGAGAGCAGTCTGGTAACGCCGGTTCAAGGACTGGTGAATTCCCCTTCCAAAGCAAACTTGATTCCCTCGTAAAAACCCCTCGTCCTCCGGGGGCAATGGGAGGATAATGTGGGGAAAGGGCGTTGGGGCAGCGCCTGGCCGAGGGAGGGGAGGATGTTCCGAATACGAGACCCGCAAGAGAGCCTCTGGCAGTCCCAGTTCCTGGTGACGCCGAAGAAGGCTAAGCGTCTGGAGAGAAGTTGGGCCGAGGTTTTCCGAAACGAGGCGCTCCCCCTGATTGACGAGGAGCGCTTTGCTCCCATGTACTGCGTGGACAACGGCCGTCCCAACCGGGCGGTGCAGACCGTCCTCGGGGTCCACCTCCTCAAAGAGATGTTCAACCTCACCGACGATGAAGCTCTGGAACAACTAGAGTTCAACCTGCTCTGGCACCACGCCCTGCGGCTGGACATCGAGGAGACCCACCTGCCCCAGAAGACCCTCCACAACTTCCGAGTTCGCCTGATGCAGCACGACGGTGGCCGGCTGGCTTTCCAGGAGACCACGGACCGGATCATCCAGGCGCTGGGCATACGCACCGGAAAGCAACGGCTGGACTCCACCCACATCATGAGCAACATCGCCACACTCACCCGGCTGGGCCTGTTCTGTGAGACGATGCGGTTGTTCCTGCGGGCCTTGCGCTGGGAGCACCCAGAGCTTCGCCCTGGGGTTCCGGAGGGCCTCCTAGGGCGCTATTTGAAGGAAGAAGACGAGGCGACCCACTACGAGGACGCCCGACGCCCGGGGGAGGGTCGGCGACGCCTTTCGGTCTGTGCCCGGGACCTCTACCGGCTGGTGGACCGGTTCCATGGCACGACTGCTGCCCAGCTGGAGGAGTACCGGCTGCTGGAGCGGCTGCTGCGGGAGCAGTGCCATGTGGGCAAACACCGGGACGGGCGCCCCAGGGACGATGACGACGATGCTGGGGAATGCAAGGTGCCCGTGGCCTTGAAGGACCCGAAGCAGGTGTCCGCCGACTCGCTGCAATCGCCCCACGACCCGGATGTGACCTACAGCGGCCACAAGGGGAAGGGGTACGAGGTGCAGGTGGCGGAGACCTGCCACGAGGAGAACGCCACCCAGCTCATCACCCACGTGGAGGTGACCCCCTCGAGTGGGAGCGACACCGACGTGAGCGTGCCGGTCGTTGACGGGCTCGCGGAGCGGAAGGTCCGACCGGACGAGCTCTTCGCCGACACGGCGTATGGGTCGGGCCGCAATGCCTTCGAAGCCTCGCGCCGGGGAACGGAACTGGTGAGCCCGGTGGCGGGGTCGGCGCCGGGGAACTCGCACGAAGGAGAGGGTGACGGACCACCGCCGCTCACCGCCGCGGACTTTCAGATCGACGTCACAGGGGAGCAGGCCACGGTGTGCCCCGCCGGCCACCCGTCCATCGAGGAGCACGAGTTGGAGGATGCGCCGGAGCGGGTAGAGGTCCACTTTGCCAGGACAACATGCGAGCCCTGCCCCTTGCGGTCCCGTTGCCCAGTGAAGCTGGACCGGCGTGCGGGGGCCTACGTCCTCAAGGCGGACCTGGTGAAGGTGAACATCGAGCGGCGCCGGAGGGCCGAGGCCACCGAGGAGTGGCGCAAGCGGTATGCCATAAGGGCTGGTATCGAGGGAACGAACTCCGAGCTGAAGCGCGCCCACGGGCTTGGGCGCTTGCGGGTGCGAGGGGGCCGTCGGGTGCGGCTTGCCGTCTACCTGAAGGCGTTGGCGTGCAACTTCAAGCGGATGGTCCATGCACGCCTGGTGGAGATGGAGAACACGGCTCAGCGGGCGGTCGGGACGGTACCTGCGGTCACGGCCGCATGAGGGCGCCGCTCCACAGCTTCCACCGGGTGCCCTGAGCCACGGAAGGGGTAGCGCAACGGGATCACGCTTGTCCTGAGCGCGGCAGATGGTGCGGTGAGGCCAGCAGCCGGCATCCCGTGGCCTCCTCCCTTCCAGGCCCCTTCGCACGCCAGGGTTCATCTCAAACAGGCCTTTTTGCGAGGGAATCAAACTTGTCAGCGTTGGACCCGGAGCCTAAGCCGGACATGCTAGGGTTGGATTGTACGTGGACCACTGAGCAAATTGGGTTCCACGGCTCCACAGTCCTTGCTGGGCTGGAAGAAATGCTAGCTTGCAAGGCGCAATGACCAAGATCGTCCACCAACTCGTGCCAGGCGTCGAGGACGGTTTCGCCGTCGGGTAGCTGCCAACCGATTCAAACTTTTGGTGTCGCCCACCATCGGGGACCACAGGCAAGATTGCTGCCTTAAGAGTAGTCGAAAGTGTCTCCACCAAGTAGCGCCGCATTTCTACGATTGCTCAACCCAGGAATTGCTCTGGCTAATCTGCCGATGCCGCCTTTTCTCGACTCCCAGAATCGAGGATGAACCCCTCGTATCCGTTTTCCGCGACCTCGTTGCACTTTTTTCGGTAGTTCCCAAGGCCGCCAGCGTAGGGCATGAACACACGGGGTTTCCCTGGAATGTTCGCTCCCAGGTACCACGAGTTCGCCAGCATATACATTGTTGGTTCGGCGACCTCATTCACGTGGGACACCCAAGCGACCTCCGCATCGGGATCCGCTTCGGCTGCCTTGATGTCGTGTTCCCGCATGTGCTGGAGGAAGTCAGCGATCCACCCGATGTGCTGCTCGATGGACACGGGCATGTTGCTTAGGACGGAGGGGCTGCCAGGTCCCGTTATCATAAACATGTTGGGGAATCCGGCTGCTTGTAGGCCAAGGTAAGTCTTCGGACCTTCGGACCACTTGTCTTTAAGCGACAAATCGTTTCTACCGCGGATATCCATCTTAAAGTAGGTGCCCGTCATCGCATCGAAACCGGTAGCGAAGACGATCATGTCGAACTCGTACTCTTCGTCCTCAGTCCGTATCCCCTTCGGCGTTATCTCCTGGATCGGCGAGTGGCGAATATCGACAAGCTTGACGTTCTCGCGGTTGTAGGCGTCGAAGTAATTGGTGTCTATGAGTGCCCGCTTCGAACCAAAGGGATGGTCCGTAGGCAGAAGCTTTTCAGCAGTCTCCGGATCGTTCACCATTTCGCGGATCTTCTTCCGAACGAACTCGGAAATAGTGTCGTTTGCCCTTCTATCAGTGCTAACGTCCGTAAATGATTCAGCCAAGAACCTGATTCCGCCTTCCGCCCAACCGGCTTCGTATACTTCCAGACGCTCTGCTTCAGTGACCTCTAGAGCCGATCGCTGGTCACGGTCCACAGGAAACCCTCCCGCAGACCACCTTGCTTTCTCAAGGATTTCCTCGTAGTTCGGTTTTACAACTTCTTCGAGGAATTTGCGGTCTACCGTGGCGTGGCGCGCCGGGACGGTGTACTGGGGAGTCCGTTGGAACACGGTCACGTGCCCCGCCTGCGCGGCGATTACCGGAATCGATTGGACGCCGCTCGAACCCGTGCCGATGACGGCGACGCGCTTCCCAGCGAAATCCACTTTTTCGTGTGGCCAAGCGCCCGTGTGGTACCACTCGCCCTGGAAGGAGTCCAGCCCCTTTATTTCAGGAACATTGCTTGCTGAAATGCAGCCGATACCGGTGATCAAGAACTGGGCTGTGACACGGTCGCCTCGGTCTGTTTCGATCTCCCATTGGTTGCGATCTTCCAGAAACTTGGCCGAGGTCACCCGAGTGCTGAACTGGATGTTACGGCGCAAGTCGAAACGGTCGGCGACATGATCGAGGTAGGACAATATCTCAGGCTGCTCCGGATACTTCCCACTCCAGTTCCAATCTTGAAGCAGTTCCTTCGAGAATGTGAAGCAATACATGTAACTCTCGGAGTCGCAACGTGCTCCCGGATATCTGTTCCAATACCAGGTTCCGCCTACGCCGTCGCCCGCCTCGTACACTTGGACCGACATGCCATGTTCCTCTCGCAGTCGCCGGAGCATGCCCAATCCTGCGAAGCCAGCTCCAATTACCACCGCATCGAAGTCCGGGGATTTTCCTGAGTTAACCATATTGTCCTCCGGGCGCTTCTTTTATTGATTACAGGGACTTGTGATTACAGGGACTTGCCGGGGAATTAGCTCATGTTATGGTGCTGATTGCCGCTTGCGCGTTCTCACGATACACGCCTTTACTGCCTTTACAACCTGTTGGAAACCTAGCTCACTACCCGGCAGCATTAGTAGGGTAAAGAAACCATGCAATTGGCCGGGATATCTCTGGAGGTCAGTCGGCACGTTAGCTTCCCGTAGACGCGCCGCATAGGCCTCGCCCTCGTCCCGCAATACATCATTTTCCGCAGTAAGTATGACGGCTGGCGGAAGTCCTGAGAGACTCTCGGCGTGCAACGGAGAGGCGTCCGACTCGGTGCGCCGAGAGAACTCTGGAAGGTAGTGGTCCCAGAACCACATCATCCCTTCGCGGGTCAACAATAGGCGATTATTGGGATCGAGATATGAGGGGCGGTCAAAATCGCCGTCGGTTACCGGATAAATGAGCACTTGCAATGCTATCGACGGTCCGCTGCGGTCCCGAGCGCGTAAGGCAACCACCGCAGCAAGGTTTCCACCGGCACTGTCTCCAGCGACGATCAGTGGCACCTCTTGGCCTGCGATATCGATGATGTGATCGCCGACCCATTTCAGTCCCACATAGGCGTCATCCACTGCGGCCGGGTAGCGATGCTCCGGCGCAAGACGGTATGCCACCATGACGACTGCGCAAGATGTCCGCTCAGCAAGCTTACGTGCGAGCGTGTCATATTCGTCGATCGAACCTATAACCCATCCGCCTCCGTGGTAGTAGACCAGAACGCCGATTGGGTTCTGGATGGGAATGAGTATCCGGAGTCTGGCTTGACCGTCCGGCCCCTCGACGGTGCGCTCCTCCACACTTTGCATTGCTGGCGCAGGCCCGGCGAGTTCCGCCAGCATAGACCCGAAGGCGCGTGCCTCATGGGGTGTGCATTCTTCTATTGGCTTTCCGTCGCCCTCACTAAATCGTTCAAGTAACCGGGTAGTCGCAGAGTCAAGAGCCATAGGTGCTCCTAGATGCAAATGCGTGGCATTGCCAAGCAATCGAATCATAGCACAACCGGCGGGAAACTCGGACTCGCCGTGTCAGAACGCCGGACTAACAAGTGCTATCAATCACCGGTACCAAGGCTCAGGTGCACCCTGGCTGTTGAAGCATTGGCGCAAGATAATACGGGAGCACTGATCTCTCGTTGTCGCCGTCAACAAATCCCCATCGCCACCCGCGGATGTAGCCGTGGTTGGAGGTGCGGGCAATCCATCCCAATAGACAAGGAATCCCCACTGCGCTAACATTCTGCCATGGGGAGCGAACGGTCTCAGGGTCGGATTAAATCATCTCTTGTATGGCAACAAAGGAACAGTTACTCAAGTGGATCGGGGAATTGTTTGCGGTCGCACTTGAGCCGTGTCGGCCAGCGACCTGAAGTACCCATTTAGCTTAGCTTTCTTGGCTACCGCATAGCGTGCTGAAGAGAATTCATAATAGCCATCTACCCGACGGGTCCAAACTCAGAATTCCGAACCGGAACCGTCATCCTTGACACACGTTCTTGCGACTCGTGATCCCTCGTTGCTTTCAAAATTACAGGAATGAACCGGTATGTCCACGAGTCGGGAACCACAAAAATACTAACAAGATAAATCGCCACTTCAATACGACATGTGGCGAAGGAGAACACCAATGCACTGCGGAGTTATGGTAACTGGATACAATCAAGGAGACTGGGACCGTCTGCTGAAGGGAGACTATGACCGCCCGCCGATGGTCCCGGACGCCGAAAATATGGACAATACTCTTTACATGGGGGAGTTGGTCGAGCCCCTAGGTTTTGATTCGATTTGGGCGACTGAACACTATGGTTCCGCCTACTCGATGCAGCCGAACCCTTTGCAATATTTGGCCTATTGGGCGGGCCGAACCAGCCGAGTAGATATGGGGACTGCGGTGATAGTCGCACCGTGGTGGAACCCGGTACGGCTAGCCCACGAGATATCCATGCTCGACATCCTGTTGAAAGGCCGGCGTCTGCACCTCGGCATCGGTCGTGGAATCGCTCCCCACGAGTACGCTTCCCTCGGTTACCCGATAGAGCAATCGCACAAGTACTTCTACGATGTGATCAACGCCATCAAGGCCTCTGACGGCGCGGAGCGGTTCGAGTTCCACGGCGAGGTATACGATATACCGCCGACTAGTATCCGGCCTCAGGCTCGCCATAAGGGCGAACTGACCAAGAATATCAAGGTGGCATTCACCACCGAGGCGTCAGCAAAACTGGCTGCTGAGAACGGTCTAGGGCAGATGTTTGTCGCTGGCGACGATGTCGAACAGATGATAGATAAGGTGCAAAGGTTCAACAAGATTCGGGCCGAACTAGGCCTACCGCCCGACCAGCCCACCACCCTGTTGTGGATGTACTGCGCCGAGACCGCGGAGGAAGCCGAAGAGGGATGGGTCTATTTTCACAATCAGCTCACCGCAGCCCAGCACCACTACTTCGAGTGGAACAACCCGGGCTACGAAGGTATCGCTGGCTACGAGGAATACCTATTGCGCCAGAACGCAGATATCAGTACTGCAGATGCTGGCTTCGCCGCCCGCCGCGCGACCCAGCCCATCGGCACCCCGGACGAGATTATTCACCGGATCAAGACTCTGCAACAGACCATCAGCCTGGAAAAGGTCGTAATTCACATGTTTTACGGTGGGATGCCCAGGGAGAAGGCCGAAAAAAGCCTCCGCCTTTTCGCCGAGAAGGTCCTCCCCCAGGTGCAGGCAATGCCCACTCCAGTCAATCCCAGGTCCTTGGGTGAGCCTGTCATCTAAGGCGCTGAGCTAAGAGCGGCCTGATCATATTATCACGCCTGTTTGGCAGCAGCCCCGGCGCAGCCACCGGCCCCAGGCGCAACGGCTTATGGTCGAAACACCGATTCCTTATTAACGTGCGCCATTTAGTTAATTAGGCTCCAGGGGAGGTAACTACGATGACCCAAAACCAGGCAGAGCTTAGTCCAGAGACTGTATTGGAGGAGCTAAAGAAAAACGGGGTTACACACGTCGTCTGGCTACCCGACAGCGAGACCAACTGGCTGTACACGTTGATGGAAGCGGAACCGAGCCTGGACCTGATCGCCGTAAGCCGGGAAGGCCAGGCATTCTCCACCGCAGCGGGTCTTGCGGTGGGCGGGGCCAAGCCAGTTATTCTGGTACAGAACACCGGGTTGCAGGAATCAGGAGACTCCCTGCGTGGTTGGGCCATAGGCATGAACATCCCGGTTGTGTTGATGGTAGGGTACCGGGGCTATACCCGCCATGGCGACAACTCCGACACCGCCGCTACTTTCACCGAACCATTCCTGAACGCCTATAACATCAAGTACTACCTGGTTGAGAACAACGCCGACGCAGGCAGGATTACCCGAGCCTTCGAAGAAGCGGAGAAAGCCAGCCGCCCCGTGGCGGTTCTCGTCGGAGATGAGTTTCACGGTTTTAACCGCTGATACTCTTGCCGGCCATATTGCAAATATGGCTGTGATGGTCGGTTATCGAACGTTCTCCAGCCATTGTTATGAATGGAATGTAATTCCTTAGGAGACACCGGATGTTTCAAACAGAGGATATGCTAAAGGTCTTTGCCCGGTACCGGGGCGACTCAGTGGTTATTCCCGGGCGAGGTGGACGGCACTGGCACAACATTAGCGACCAGCCGGAACGCGATGTGCCCCTAGGGGACCCGGCCATGGGAGGCCATGCTTCTTTTGGGCTGGGGCTGGCCCTGGCTCGGCCCAACGAAAAGGTGGTTCTCTTCGACTCGGAAGGCGACATTCTTATGAACTTGGGCGCTCTGCCTACCATCGCCGAGAAGAGCCCATCGAATTTCTACCACTTCATGTTGGACAACGAGTGCTACGCCACCACCGGAGGCCAGCCGGTCCCCAACGCCAAAAACATTGCCTACGATGTAATAGCCAAAGGCTCTGGCTATCCCTCGACTTTCTCTTTCGACAATCTGGAGGACTTTACCAACAATATCGAGGCAATCCTGAGCATGCCGGGCCCGGTGTTTGTTGCCATGAAAGTCGTTCCGGAAGTGGAGAACGTGCCCATCGGCCAGAGAATCCGGTGGAACCCACGTAGCCGGGACACGGTGGTTAGTGATCTGCAAGGAGCTTTGGGACCGAGGAATTAGCTCGTTAACAAATTTGTGCGCAACGAGGAGTTTCATGACTGAAGACCATATACGGCTTAAATCTATCAACCATATCACCTACAACGTCAAAGATAAGGACAAGGCGCTCCGGTGGTACGAAGATATTTTGGGAATCAAGCAGATACCTAAGATGGTCAACGGAGACCACCTTTACTGGCTGCAGTTGCCCAGCGGGGCTATGGTCCACATTATTGAAAACCCGGATGCTCCCTCTGCTCCGTCTCATCATACGGCTTTCGAGGTCGACGACATTGAGGCGGCTTGCGCTGCACTGATTGCCAAGGGAATCGAGACCACGGATATTCAAACCCGAAATGACGGTCAACGAGCGTTCTATCTGAACGATTTGGACGGCAATCGGATTGAGATTTGCACCAAGTCCGGCTTCGGCGTCCTGGTTTAACTACGGACCCAGCGACGACTTTCACGCAATCGCACTTTCACCGAATCGCGTTGACCGGAACAAATTGACATGTACAACTTGAAGGAGCACCCCATGATATTCGGGGCAATAACCAATTCGTGGCGGCACCAGTTGGAATCAGTAGACCTGATGGAGCTAGTCGGGCAGGCTGAGCAAATTGGCGCCCGGCACATTGCACTGCGGCAAACTTGCCTAGAAACCCGGCTGAAAAGCCCTGCTGTGACGGGATGGCGTGGAGGATAACCAGTGGACTGTAAGTCTGAGGCTAAGAGTGACCCAGTTGGCTGCGGCCAATATGAATTGGGTAGTAACGATGGGCGACCCTGGGGCTTGCTGGTCCGGTTTATCGTGAGAGGAGCCTGGAGCCGGAGATATCATCCCCATCTTGGTAGCCACCAGGGTCAGGTTGGCCACCGTGGCCGCCATGAGTAGTTGGAATCGGGTCTTGGCTCGGCCGAAGTAGCGAGATTGGCGGACCGCCAGCCGCGCCAGGCGGCCGAGCATCGCCTGGCGCGGCCTACGGTATTCAGCAAAGCCCTCACTCCGCTGGAAGTCCCGGGCTTGTTGCAAGAGCGCCTCTTGGGGATGCAGGGCTACGGTGCGTCCCGCCCCGTACCGCGCCGCCACGCACTGGGACCGCAGGGGGCATACGCCGCAGACCGCCGGGTCGAATTGGAAACTCCGGGCCAGGTAGGTCCGACCCAACCGGTTGGTCCGGGTGCCGAAGGTCCGCAGGGTGTGGGTAACATTACCGGCTGGGCAGGTGCAGGTTCCTGCCTCCAAGTCGATCTGGAAGTCCTCCTTGGGGAAGCAGGCCTTATTAGGGCGACCCGGCACCTTGGCTATTAGAGTCCGACCAGCATCGGCAAAGGCCTGCCGCGTCCCGCCATCCCCATAGGCCGCATCCCCGATAGTCTCCTCCACCGCTATGCCCGTGTTCTCCTCACTCTGCTCCACCAGTTCCAGGACTCCAGTGTTGTCACCGGCATTGCCGGGCAGGATGTCTACCGCGGTCACCAGTTGGGAATCGGTATCCACCACCACCGCAGCCTTATGTCCGTCGAAGCGTTTGCTGCTGCTTTTACGGCCGTGGCGCATCTCCGGGTCGTGTACCGAAGGGATGCGGTCCCGGCTTACCCCATCCTTCAGGGCTGGGCCATCCTCCTGGCGTTCCACATCCTGCAGTAACAGTTGCCCCAGCAACTCCGCCGCTTCCACTATACCCTGGCGCTGGGGGCTCTCCTCGGGGAACTGACCCTGGACCTGACGGGCCAGCTCCAACACCAGGTCGGCATCGGCTACTATCTTCTGCAGTAAGGCTTGCCGCTCTTTCTGGTTGTCCCAGTCAATCTCTGCCTCTCCCTTCACACTGGAGCCAAAGTAGAGTTCCAGACCGTGTCTCAAGGCCCATTCCTCGGGCCGCGTCCCATCCAGGTCCGAAAGCGCCCGCACTACCTGGACTATGCCGTCGGCCAGCAAGTTGTAGGTGTCCTTGACCGCCCCTCGGCCCAGAATGTAGGTGGTGTCTACCGCCACCTTCATCCGGCGTCCTTTCAGGTATCCGGTCTGCCGGGCGAATTGGAGGCTGCGCTGAAAGACGGCCCGCACCCGGTCGTGGAGGATCAGCTGGGCTCGAAACAGCTGCAGCGTGCTCTTGGCAAAGGGCCGGTCCTCCACCTCAATCCCCAACGCCACCTTCCACCGGATATCAAAATCCGCCCGCTGTTTGGCTTCGGCGTCGCTGACTTTGTCGTAGGCTTGCAACAACAGCGCAGTGGCCACCAGACTTGGGGGCACGCTATCCCGGCCATTGTCTGGGCAATATAGCTCGGCGAACTCTTCGTCTCGAAATAGCTGTCCCCGCAGGGAGGCCAGGAAGCCATAGAAGGAGCCCCGGCCCACATAGTCCAGGTACAGGTGATCCGCTTCCAGCAGCCCTCGTTGCGCCGACCGTACTCCCAGCATCCTCAACCTCCCACACCCATTTATTAAATCTCTTGCCCAGTATATCGGGACAGCCTAGGTCAGGGTACTTTTCGGCCGGAGTTCTAGTATTACAACGTCAGTTCCTCTGGCAGGGCGATTTTCGAGAATGATTTGAACCTAATAACGTGATGCGATGAGCCTACCGCGATAGCCCGCTGGCAGCCGAATACGAAGGGGAAGACGAAATATTTGGTAATCCGTCGTTGTAATACTAGTGTATCGGCTCAAAAGCGCGTTGCCACCAGCAGCCATGGGAAGTCCGACCAGGTTGTCCTTGATAACGTGGCGGTTGGAGCACGAGTTCGAATTTGCATCGTTGACGCCGTAATGGCAACTGGGGTGTCCTGTGCTGGAAATGCCTAGGTTCCTAGCCTTGATAGTGTTGTTCTCAATGGTGATGTCGTCGGAGTATCTGGTGACTATACCGTAGTTGACACCTGTGATGTCCAGGTTCTTGATGGTGATATCGTCGTTATACGAGACGTAAACCCCGTAGAAGTTGCAGTCGGGGAGCCTGCCGCCGGTGGTTGTGTGGCCGGCGCCGTCCAGGGTTATGCCGTCGTCTTCGATGACGAAAGCATTAGACACATCCTGGGTCAACGTGCACGTGAGGTTGGGTTGGTCCCACGTTCCGACTGCGGCACAGTCACCGTGGGAATCGGTTGCGTCCAGAACCATAGTTTCATGGGGTCGAACATCGAAGTTGTCGAAAGAAGCGACGGCGCCACTGATGCTGCCGCCCTCGACGCGGAAGCCCAGCCTGCTGACGCCAGGATCGTAGCTCGTCGCGGTGAACGAGACCGTGTACTTGTTCGGAATCGCTCTTCTAGCGTCAAGCACCTCGACCTTGACGACCTTTGATGCCGCCGTGATTGACACTTTGATTTTGTGCATCGTGTTCACCGCTGGGGTGAATCCCATATCCTGGTTGCCAAAGCCGCCGGGACCCTCGACGCGGAATGCCCCACCAGGGAAGCCCGGATGAAAGACGATCCGGTTGTCCCCGATCGATAGGCCGACACTGACTGCGTTCGTGCCAATCTCAGCAGTGATAAACAGGTCACCAGGGTCCCCAGCCACGTCAAACACCGTTTCACCGTCGCCGGTGGGGCTCATGTTGAGCCGGTTGTCCGTGCGAGGGGTGATGAATTCTCTGCTGACAATCGGGATAGGTTGTGAGCGTCTCGGATGTAGTCGAAGTAATCGTGCTGAAACGCTCTAAAACCCTGAGCCCAGGCCCGTGGGCGCTGGCGGGACCAGGGTAAACCAACGCCATAGCCACGAAAGCTGCGGCGATCAAAACTAGTGCAAGTATTCCGAACTTGGGTAAAGTGACAATATTTCTAGCCGTAGACATTTTTCGACAGCCTCCAATTAGTGGATGGATAAAGGGTGCGATTGCAGGGCAACATCCGATGGGCCTCTCTGATTGGCCACTAGATAGATTTTTTAGAAAACCACCTGACGGGCGGTTGGGCAATTTGCGTCCGATTCACGCAATACCTACAAACGCCGCAGAACATTTCCATAGGTCGAGCCGATGAAAGCTTTGATTGCGGGCGCCTCCTAGAGCGCAATACAGGCGTCACTTAGGAAGTTTTGCAGGACTGGCACCTTAGCTCAATGACGAACGCATAACAAAATGGTGGCAAACCATAACAAAACCATCACGAAATTAAGCACAGGCACAGTATTCTTCAGGGGTAGTTACCCACGGCAAACAAGAGTTAGCCCTCTTGCGAGTGGCATAACGTCAATAAAAGGGCGAGGAACAATTCGAGGCGGAGTCGGGGAGAAATCCCAGTTGAAACAAGAAGGCCGCCACAAATTGTGGCGGCCCTTTTGAATGGTCGGCGATTGTGCGGTAGGGTCTTCGGCTTTAAGCCAAACGCACGTATTTGTCTATGCTTTTTTCCGAAGTCAGCGCCAAGTAAATATCGCCGTGGGCGTCAACCCAAGAGCCGTGGGCGGAACGGGAGGGCCAGCGGGCCAACACCTTTCCCTCGGGGTCCAGAACGCTGATCTGTGGAGGCTTACCCTCCTCCGGTCGCTCACTGATTACGAACATGCCGTCTTTGTCCTGAGAAATGTCCAGGGGACGCTGCATATCGGTCCACATGTCAATGTACTTGCCTTCTCCATTGAAAATCTGGATACGGCTGTTTTCCCGGTCGCAAACGTAGACCCGACCGTCCTGACCGACAATCAGGCTATGCGGCAAATGCATCTCGTTGGGTCCGCCCTTGCCGGGCTCACCCCAAGAGCTTATTAGCGTGCCATCGTTGGAATATCGGTGAACCCGAGCGTTGCGGTAGCCATCGGAAATGTAAATATCGCCCGAAGGAGAAGGGACCATTTCAGTCACGTAGTTGAATGGGCCCGCCGAACGAGGAACGACCTCTCCAGCTACCTCACAACCGGTGTCCGAGTAGACGCCACGGGTGCCGATCAACTGCAAGGGCTTCCCTTCCAGGGTGTACTTCATCGCCACCGAGCCTTCCCGGTCGGTCAGGTAAACAATGTCGTCGGCTATGAAAATACCGTGGGGGTTCTCGAAGTTTCCGTGGCCCCAGGCACTAAGATAGTTGCCGTTCCGGTCAAAAACCACCACCGGCGGATCTTTTCTTTGAAACGCATAAACCCGGTCTTGCGAGTCCGTGGCCACGGCGCTGACCGTTCCAAATTCCTCTCCTGGGGGCAGTTTGGCCCAGTCTTGCTCCAGACGGTAGGTGTATTTACCAGTGCCCACAGTTGTCATTTTCGTTACCTCCTAGCGAATACATAAATTTAATGTTAGCTAAGCTAATAGCGGAGCGATACCAATATACAGCAATATTATGTCCAACAATCCTCTATCAAATAACGTTTTAGCAAATAATCATTTAGCAACAACCGCCGTGCAACCTTGATTCGCTCGCAAAAAGGCCTGTTTGAGATGAACCCTGGCGTGCGAAGGGGCCTGGAAGGGAGGAGGCCACGGGATGCCGGCTGCTGGCCTCACCGCACCATCTGCCGCGCTCAGGACAAGCGTGATCCCCTTGCGGTACCCCTTCCGTGGCTCAGGGCACCCGGTGGAAGCTGTGGAGCGGCGCCCTCATGCGGCCGTGACCGCAGGTACCGTCCCGACCGCCCGCTGAGCCGTGTTCTCCATCTCCACCAGGCGTGCATGGACCATCCGCTTGAAGTTGCACGCCAACGCCTTCAGGTAGACGGCAAGCCGCACCCGACGGCCCCCTCGCACCCGCAAGCGCCCAAGCCCGTGGGCGCGCTTCAGCTCGGAGTTCGTTCCCTCGATACCAGCCCTTATGGCATACCGCTTGCGCCACTCCTCGATGGCCTCGGCCCTCCGGCGCCGCTCGATGTTCACCTTCACCAGGTCCGCCTTGAGGACGTAGGCCCCCGCACGCCGGTCCAGCTTCACTGGGCAACGGGACCGCAAGGGGCAGGGCTCGCATGTTGTCCTGGCAAAGTGGACCTCTACCCGCTCCGGCGCATCCTCCAACTCGTGCTCCTCGATGGACGGGTGGCCGGCGGGGCACACCGTGGCCTGCTCCCCTGTGACGTCGATCTGAAAGTCCGCGGCGGTGAGCGGCGGTGGTCCGTCACCCTCTCCTTCGTGCGAGTTCCCCGGCGCCGACCCCGCCACCGGGCTCACCAGTTCCGTTCCCCGGCGCGAGGCTTCGAAGGCATTGCGGCCCGACCCATACGCCGTGTCGGCGAAGAGCTCGTCCGGTCGGACCTTCCGCTCCGCGAGCCCGTCAACGACCGGCACGCTCACGTCGGTGTCGCTCCCACTCGAGGGGGTCACCTCCACGTGGGTGATGAGCTGGGTGGCGTTCTCCTCGTGGCAGGTCTCCGCCACCTGCACCTCGTACCCCTTCCCCTTG
Organism: Dehalococcoidia bacterium; assembly: GCA_963665155.2. GTDB lineage: Bacteria > Chloroflexota > Dehalococcoidia > Lucifugimonadales > UBA3495 > UBA1141. The sequence goes on from CAXXFI010000002.1 coordinate 998,812, forward strand.
TGGCCGCTGTAGGTCACATCCGGGTCGTGGGGCGATTGCAGCGAGTCGGCGGACACCTGCTTCGGGTCCTTCAAGGCCACGGGCACCTTGCATTCCCCAGCATCGTCGTCATCGTCCCTGGGGCGCCCGTCCCGGTGTTTGCCCACATGGCACTGCTCCCGCAGCAGCCGCTCCAGCAGCCGGTACTCCTCCAGCTGGGCAGCAGTCGTGCCATGGAACCGGTCCACCAGCCGGTAGAGGTCCCGGGCACAGACCGAAAGGCGTCGCCGACCCTCCCCCGTGCGGGCGTCCTCGTAGTGGGTCGCCTCGTCTTCTTCCTTCAAATAGCGCCCTAGGAGGCCCTCCGGAACCCCAGGGCGAAGCTCTGGGTGCTCCCAGCGCAAGGCCCGCAGGAACAACCGCATCGTCTCACAGAACAGGCCCAGCCGGGTGAGTGTGGCGATGTTGCTCATGATGTGGGTGGAGTCCAGCCGTTGCTTTCCGGTGCGTATGCCCAGCGCCTGGATGATCCGGTCCGTGGTCTCCTGGAAAGCCAGCCGGCCACCGTCGTGCTGCATCAGGCGAACTCGGAAGTTGTGGAGGGTCTTCTGGGGCAGGTGGGTCTCCTCGATGTCCAGCCGCAGGGCGTGGTGCCAGAGCAGGTTGAACTCTAGTTGTTCCAGAGCTTCATCGTCGGTGAGGTTGAACATCTCTTTGAGGAGGTGGACCCCGAGGACGGTCTGCACCGCCCGGTTGGGACGGCCGTTGTCCACGCAGTACATGGGAGCAAAGCGCTCCTCGTCAATCAGGGGGAGCGCCTCGTTTCGGAAAACCTCGGCCCAACTTCTCTCCAGACGCTTAGCCTTCTTCGGCGTCACCAGGAACTGGGACTGCCAGAGGCTCTCTTGCGGGTCTCGTATTCGGAACATCCTCCCCTCCCTCGGCCAGGCGCTGCCCCAACGCCCTTTCCCCACATTATCCTCCCATTGCCCCCGGAGGACGAGGGGTTTTTACGAGGGAATCAAACTTCCTCGCCTGAGAGGCGTGAAAAATGCTGCCTAGTGACGGTGGTCAGCGGCCATTGTAAACGTAATGGGGCGAATCCCCGGGATTCCAGCCCTCATAAAACTTCTCCACATAGGGCAAGAGCCTTTGCGCCATGATACGTCTTTCCAAGACTGCGGGCTCCAAGGGTTGGGAGAAACGCTCTTTCAGCTCTCGCATCAACTCATCCTTGTCCACCTTGGTGCTACGGCCCCCTTTCAACACCACTTGACCGTCGATTATCACAGTGTCAACTTGGCGGGCCTTGCCTCGGTACAACAGGGCGTCGACCATGTTAAGGTCCGGATCCAAATAAGGCTCCTCTATGGATGACAACTCCAGCAAGACCATATCGGCCCTCTTGCCGATTTCCAAAGCGCCGATGCGCTCTTGCCCTTGGCCGTCTCGGAAGAAGGTCGGCTGGGCGGCATCCTCGTCAGCCTGAACGGTGTCCTTGAGTTTTTCATACGGCCCAACGTCCACGATAACTCCGTCCCACTGGAAAACGGCGCCGTCGGAAATAATGGTAGTCTCGCTGGCGTCGGTACCAGCGCGGCAGATAATGTATTTCCCCCGGATCAGCGATGAAGCCATAAGAACCCTCCCAGATGATTAGCAGGCATAAGCGGCGGTGCCGATTCACGAGTACAGTTCACCGTAAGTTGGCCCAATAATACTCTTCATGAACACCATTTCGCCACCCGGATATATTTAGTCGGTCGGTTAAGCTCAGGTTGTCTTAGCCGTTTGTTTCTCGCGCCTCTTTGCCCTAAAATCCACTACGGAAATAGCATGCTTAGACATGAAGCAGAACGGAGGCGCTGAAATGGCAGGACTTGAAGGCAAGGTAGCCTTGATCACCGGGGCCGGGGGAATGCGTGGCGTAGGCCGGGCCACAGCTTTGAAGTTGGCGGGGCTAGGCGCCGACGTGGCAATAAGCGATGTGCACCGCGAGGAGCAGGACCTGCCGCCAGCGGAAGTCAGGCTTGGCTGGCGAAGCATCGACACGGTCAGCGAGGAAATCAGCGCATTGGGCCGGCGCCCCCTTCCTGTGTACTGCGACCTGGGACAACCCAACCAGATAGAGGCCATGGTGGAGCAGGTTGTCGACCATTACGGGCGCATCGACATTCTGGTTAACAACGCCAGAGCGATTATTGGCCGAGACAAAGTTCCGGTCACCGAATTGTCACTGGAAGTCTGGGAGCATTTCCTGGCCATCAATACCACCGCCGTTTTTCTTTGCACCCAGTTCGTGGGCCGGGAAATGGTGCGACAGGGCGAAGGCGGACGCATAGTCAACATTGCGTCCGACGCATCCAAGCAGGCCAGCGCCACCGGCGCAGCCTATTCTGCCTCCAAATTCGCAGTGCTGGGTCTAACTCAGGCTTCGGCCTTGGATTTGGCGCCCCATAAGATTACGGTAAACTCGGTGTGTCCGGGGCCAATCAACACCGACCGCATGAGTTATTGGGAACAGGACCGGGCGCAAGAGTTGGGCATCACCCAGGAAGAGTTCAGGGGACGGATTGTGGACGAGGCAGGGCGCAACAGCCCCTTGGGCCGGATTGCCGAGGCAGAAGACGTGGCCAACGTGGTGGCTTTCCTGGCGTCGGAAGAGGCCAACTTTATTACCGGCCAAGCCTACAACGTCAACGGGGGGTTGTTGTTTCACTGAGTGATAACGCCAAAGGCTGATCGCTCCGGTAGAGGAAGATACCCCGCTGCCGGAAGATCGGTGATCCAGAAATATCAAGCAGCGTGATGGTGTGGCTAGTTAGTGGCGGCTAATTGTTTGTTCAAGTTGACGAGATGTTCGTTCTGTTCCCTTAGCCACGAAACATAGTCTTGCCTTTTAGCCACACGCTTAAGAACGCCCCTGGTAGCCAATGAGGTGCAGAACACCAAAGCGTAAGCGGGGGGTGCCCCAATGACAGAAATATGGTTCAAAACAAGCTCCAGACTCATGCCCGCAGCAATCGCCCCTGTCGAAATAACGGTTTGCTCTGTGGTATCCGACAGGAATCTATCTGCTGCTTTGGCTCCCTTATATACCAAAAAGGCGTTGACTAGGCCATGTAGTACAGCCACAGGAACTACTGCACCGAACAACTCCCCGAAAAGGTTCGTTAGGGCTTCGGGTCCGACATCATTAAAACCTGTCTCAACAACATCCGCTGCTTCTGCTGCGGTCATGTTCAAAGACAAGACATTCATATCCAAACCAAGTTCTGCAGCACGTTCTTTTACTTCTCCGGCAATATTGGCAGGAACAGCAAAATCTATCGCCTCCACGATTTGATCGTCGTCTGTGATCACTACTCCGCCTTCTAATTTCTGGCTGACTTCCCGCATATGCCTAATGACGCCGTCCGCATCGCTATACATCTTCACTTGAACGTAGCGGGTTGTTTCATCAGCGTAATCAATCGCAACATCCCAAGCTTCTTGGTTGCCAAGGTCTGCTAAACGCACGTTCAGCCCCGCTTCCTGAGCCTCTTGGATGAACAGGTTCTCACCGATCTGACCCTTGATCTTGTTGACCAGGCCAACGACGGAGTTATCCCCAGCCTCAAGCTTATCGAGTAATATGCTTCGAACTTCGTCGTATGAGTCGGCCTTCTGACCCATGAGCTCAGCGAAACCCGCAAGAAGCTCTGGAGATATCTGATCGTTCAGGCCATCGCCAGCCAGCAAATCACCTAAAACTACACCCGCTCCCACGGCAGTTTGTAGCAAATCACCTAGCTCTTTTTCTCTCTCCCACCTAGCGGCAATTTTTCTAAAGCTTTGCGTCGGCTTGCCAGAATATTTGGCTTGAAATTGTGCGATAGTTGTCATACTTGTCCCTGTTTACCTGTTCGCAAGGCGATTCTCGAGCTCAGAGATGCGATCGAGGGCCTCTTGGAGTTTCGTCGCCAGCAGGTCATTGAACTGTTCCTGTTCCGACAAGCGCTCTTGCACAAGCTGGTACATAGCCGCGCCACTAATTTCATCCAGTTTCCCAGAGGTTTTGCTTTGAGCTGAGTCTACTTTCCCCTTTGCGCCGCTGTTCTCATAGCCACGCCGACCTTTGTTGGCTAAATCTTTCGCTTTCGTCACGACTTTCCCGTCGCTATTAACGCCACTGTTGACCCGACTTTTGGCCTCATCTTTCAAGCTGGTTACGGCGTCTTTTAAACTTCTCATGCTTTACATCCCACGCGTTATTTTGGTTATGTATTCGCCTTCGATTCCCACAATAGTCGCACCCGTTGGACGTTTTTGCAAGTTGATCCTGTGTACGCGATCTCTTGTCAAATCGGTCTAGTACCCGCCTCCCAAGCCAAGGGCCTCTCCCGCACCAGCAGGGTCAGCGGCACCGCCGCCAGGGACATGGCCAGCAATACCATAAACCCTCGGTCGTAGCTGCCCCATTGGTCGAAGATCATCGCGCCAGCCAGCGCGCCCGCCCCGCCAAATATTTGGTGGACCATGGTAATCGAACCGGAAACCAGACCCAAGCGGGCTTGGCCGAATATGGTTCCGGCGAACACCACATTGAGGGGCGCGGTGATCAGAAAGGTGAAGCCATAGAGCAGCGCAAAAATCGCCACCGACAAAGTATCTTGGAAAAAGATGATGTAGGCGAAGATAAAAATTCTCAGCACAAAGCATATTACCGTTGGTCGCACCGCTCCAAATGCATCGGCCAGAACTCCCGCCGATAGCACCCCCACCAATCCAACCAGTCCCATCCACCCCAGCAGGTTCCCGGCAAGAGCGGTTGTTACGCCTTGGTCTTGAGCGAACGCCACCACATGGGTAGCTATGAAGAAGTCTTGAAACCCGCAGATGGCATAGATGATTACCAGCAGCGCGAATTGACGGGAAGCCAGTATTACAACGACGGTTCCTCTGGCAGGGCGATTTTCGAGAATGATTTGAACCTAATAACGTGATGCGATGAGCCTACCGCGATAGCCCGCTGGCAGCCGAATACGAAGGGGAAGACGAAATATTTGGTAATCCGTCGTTGTAATACTAGAACTCCGGCCGAAAAGTACCCTGACCTAGGCTGTCCCGATATACTGGGCAAGAGATTTAATAAATGGGTGTGGGAGGTTGAGGATGCTGGGAGTACGGTCGGCGCAACGAGGGCTGCTGGAAGCGGATCACCTGTACCTGGACTATGTGGGCCGGGGCTCCTTCTATGGCTTCCTGGCCTCCCTGCGGGGACAGCTATTTCGAGACGAAGAGTTCGCCGAGCTATATTGCCCAGACAATGGCCGGGATAGCGTGCCCCCAAGTCTGGTGGCCACTGCGCTGTTGTTGCAAGCCTACGACAAAGTCAGCGACGCCGAAGCCAAACAGCGGGCGGATTTTGATATCCGGTGGAAGGTGGCGTTGGGGATTGAGGTGGAGGACCGGCCCTTTGCCAAGAGCACGCTGCAGCTGTTTCGAGCCCAGCTGATCCTCCACGACCGGGTGCGGGCCGTCTTTCAGCGCAGCCTCCAATTCGCCCGGCAGACCGGATACCTGAAAGGACGCCGGATGAAGGTGGCGGTAGACACCACCTACATTCTGGGCCGAGGGGCGGTCAAGGACACCTACAACTTGCTGGCCGACGGCATAGTCCAGGTAGTGCGGGCGCTTTCGGACCTGGATGGGACGCGGCCCGAGGAATGGGCCTTGAGACACGGTCTGGAACTCTACTTTGGCTCCAGTGTGAAGGGAGAGGCAGAGATTGACTGGGACAACCAGAAAGAGCGGCAAGCCTTACTGCAGAAGATAGTAGCCGATGCCGACCTGGTGTTGGAGCTGGCCCGTCAGGTCCAGGGTCAGTTCCCCGAGGAGAGCCCCCAGCGCCAGGGTATAGTGGAAGCGGCGGAGTTGCTGGGGCAACTGTTACTGCAGGATGTGGAACGCCAGGAGGATGGCCCAGCCCTGAAGGATGGGGTAAGCCGGGACCGCATCCCTTCGGTACACGACCCGGAGATGCGCCACGGCCGTAAAAGCAGCAGCAAACGCTTCGACGGACATAAGGCTGCCGTGGTGGTGGATACCGATTCCCAACTGGTGACCGCGGTAGACATCCTGCCCGGCAATGCCGGTGACAACACTGGAGTCCTGGAACTGGTGGAGCAGAGTGAGGAGAACACGGGCATAGCGGTGGAGGAGACTATCGGGGATGCGGCCTATGGGGATGGCGGGACGCGGCAGGCCTTTGCCGATGCTGGTCGGACTCTAATAGCCAAGGTGCCGGGTCGCCCTAATAAGGCCTGCTTCCCCAAGGAGGACTTCCAGATCGACTTGGAGGCAGGAACCTGCACCTGCCCAGCCGGTAATGTTACCCACACCCTGCGGACCTTCGGCACCCGGACCAACCGGTTGGGTCGGACCTACCTGGCCCGGAGTTTCCAATTCGACCCGGCGGTCTGCGGCGTATGCCCCCTGCGGTCCCAGTGCGTGGCGGCGCGGTACGGGGCGGGACGCACCGTAGCCCTGCATCCCCAAGAGGCGCTCTTGCAACAAGCCCGGGACTTCCAGCGGAGTGAGGGCTTTGCTGAATACCGTAGGCCGCGCCAGGCGGCCGAGCATCGCCTGGCGCGGCTGGCGCAACTGGGGGTCCGCCAATCTCGCTACTTCGGCCGAGCCAAGACCCGATTCCAACTACTCATGGCGGCCACGGTGGCCAACCTGACCCTGGTGGCTACCAAGATGGGGATGATATCTCCGGCTCCAGGCTCCTCTCACGATAAACCGGACCAGCAAGCCCCAGGGTCGCCCATCGTTACTACCCAATTCATATTGGCCGCAGCCAACTGGGTCACTCTTAGCCTCAGACTTACAGTCCACTGGTTATCCTCCACGCCATCCCGTCACAGCAGGGCTTTTCAGCCGGGTTTCTAGGATAGTCTTCAAGGGTAATCCACCGTCCACCGCCATCTCAGCGCCAACTACCGACTCCCTCTCTTCTGCTCCAGAATCAGACGAGTTTCCATCTAGTACAGTCTGGGAAGCAGAAGCCGGAGGACGGGAGCGCACCGCCACAAACACAATCGGCGCCAGCACGGCCATCATGACTATTCCTAGAGCCGTAAACGCAGTGCGCCAACCCAAGGTCGCCAAAAACGCCGACAGCAAGCCGATGATGACCAACTGGCCGATGGCTCCGCCGGACACAGCGACGCTAACGGCAGTTCCCCGCCGCCGCTCAAACCAGCGGCTTATCATGACGCCCACAGCGGGGTTGGAAATGCCTGCGTTACCCACGGCGTAAACCAAGCCGTACACCACGAATAGCTGCCAGGGCTCTCTTACCAGGGCGCCCACAATCGCACCTACGCCCAATATGATGCGCAGGCTATAGCGGTCGACCAGCTTGCCTACCACAGGGAGCGATAGGGCCGACACCAACATGAATGCGGCGATCGCCAACGTTAGGGTTGAGCGGCTCCAACCCAATTCCTCGGACATGGGTTTGAGCACCAAGCCAAAGGTGAACCGGGAACCGCTGCCGAAGAAGAGGACTAGAAATCCCGTCGCCAGGATTACCCAGCTGTAATTTATTCTGCGCTTAGCCGGTATCAAACTTGCCATCCCAAATAGGTCAGCACGCACGAATCGCAGCTGTTATCGGGACAGGTTTCTACCGGAAAGAACGCCGGAAAGAAGGGCGGCCAAAAAAAGATGAGTCCCAAGCTATTGCAAAGCCTGGGACTCATCTCAATGACAAAGTAGGGAAACATCTTGGACGGCGTGACCGTCGAGCTACTCTACCGGTTCATCAACCCCTTAACCGTGGCTATAACCCTCGCCTCGTTGGGAACGTAGTTGTTCTCCAAAGCCCTGCTGTAGGGTACTGGCGTGTGGGGAGCGGTGACCCTGGATGGAGGCGCGTCCAAGTAGTCAAAAGCCTCTTCCGCTACCCGAGCGCAAATATCTCCGGCCAGGCTGCAAATCGGAGTATCTTCGTCAACTACCACCAAGCGGTGGGTGCGACGCACCGAGTCGATTACGTGGTCGTAGTCAATCGGAGATACGCTGAGCAGGTCGATCACTTCGGCGTTGATGCCGGACTTAGCCAGTTCTTCGGCAGCCGCAGTGCAGACCCAGGTCATCTTGGAAATCCCTACCAGGGTAATATCTGTCCCTGGGCGAACCGTTCGGGCTTTACCAATCTCCAATGCGTAGGACTCTTCGGGCACCGGGCCCCTTATTCCATACAAGCCTTTGTGCTCAAAGAAGACCACCGGATCGTCGTCACGAATGGACGCAATGAGCAATCCTTTGGCCGTGTAGGCATCCGAGGGGACCACGCCTTTCAGTCCCGGGAAGTGGCTGAAAATGGAGTAGTAGGACTCGGAGTGCTGGGCTGCAGCGCCGAAGCCTGCGCCGATGCGCGTCATCATGGTAAAGGGCACCTTGACCTGCCCACCGAACATGTACCGCATCTTTGCGGCGTTGTTTACCAGTTGGTCCATGCAGACGCCGATAAAGTCGATAAACATTAATTCGGCCACTGCCCGCAGTCCGGTTGAAGACGCTCCGATGGCAGCGCCGATGAAGGCAGCTTCGGAAAGAGGCGTGTCAAGCACGCGGTCACGACCGAACTCTTGTATCAGGCCAACGGTAGTGCGGAACGGGCCACCCCAAGCGTCCACTACGCCTTGGTCTTCCCGTCCTGCGCCGCCGGCAATCTCTTCACCCATTATGATCACCGAGTCATCCTGGGCCATTTCTTGGCGCAGGGCCTCGTTGATGGCTTCTCTGAACTGGATTTCCCTGGTAGCACTGGTGCTCATGGGGGCGACAGTTGTGGTCATGACAGTCTCCTTTTTGATGCCACATGGTCGTTACGACCAAGTTAACAATTTACTACTGTACAGCTCTTAATGTAGAGTCCTTGATTTAAACGAAGCAGGCTTGGTCAGCTTAAATCTCCATGTTGGTGCCGCGACTGAGCGCCGCAGTAGGATAGTTAACGTAGACGTCGTCGTATATCTCAATCTCTTCAGGCAGAGGGCTCTCGTCGGCGAACTTTACGGCCTCTTCCATCATGTCCACGGCCTCTTGGTCGATCTGGTCCAGTTCTTCCGCCGTGATTTCGCCAAGGGGCAAAACCGTAGAACGGAAGTGCTTGATAGGGTCACGGGCCCGCCAATGGTCCTCTTCTTCCTTGGAGCGGTAGGTAAGAGGATCGTCAAAAACCGTGTGTCCGTAGTAGCGATAAGTCTCACATTCCAACAGAGACGGACCCTCCCCGGCCCGGGCCCTTTCCACCGCTTGACCAGCAGCATCGTAAACAGCGAAAACGTCCATTCCGTCGACGTGGATTCCCGGCATGTCGTAGCCTGCGGCCCGGTCGGACACGTGAGCCGTGGAGAGAGCATACTCGGCGGGGGTAGACATAGCGTATCCGTTGTTTTCACACACAAAAATCACCGGCAGTTTCCATACCGACGCCAGGTTCATGGACTCGTGGAGCACTCCTTGGCTGGCCGCGCCATCACCAAAGAAAGCTACCGCAACCCGGCCCAATTTCTTGACCTTGGAGGTGAGCGCAGCGCCCACGGCCAATGGGACGCTGGCCCCAACTACCCCGTTGGTCCCCAGCATTCCTTTGCTCATATCGGCGATGTGCATCGAGCCGCCCTTGCCCTTATTGGACCCAGTGGAACGGCCAAATAGTTCAGCCATCATTACTCTTGGCTCAACGCCTTTGGCTATGCAATGACCGTGACCCCGGTGGGTGCTGCCCATGTAGTCTTCATTGGTCAACTGCGAGCAAACTCCCGTGGCCACGGCTTCTTGGCCGGCCGAGGAGTGAACCGAAGCGGACATACGGCGCTGCCCGGTCTCAGGGATGCCCCGCTCTTCGAAATTCCGGATAGTGACCATAGTCGTGTAAAGTTTCAGTAATGTGTCTCGGTCCATATCCATATCGCACCCCTGTCTAACTTTTTTTGAAGATTTCGGCGTCGAGGTTGCGGCCAATTGAATCAGGCCACTCTAATTTTCCAGGGCGATCTACCGGCGAATTTCCCCAATGGTAGCATGGGCCAAAACTATGTCAATAGAAACGTGCTTTAGACAGGGACTTGGGCTGTCAATTCGGGTCAAGGCTCCTATTTGCTACAGGACGGCTACCGGGACTCTACCCGAAGGCAATCTAGAGGAAACCTAGAGTCGATTTCCAGTGAGCCGGGCGTCGAACCAGCTTTTCCCGGAAATTGTTTATCCTTCCCGCACAACCCGCAGCGGCTCCCCCACCCCTACTCCCAGCATCGACGCAGCGTTTCCGTCGGGAAAGGCTACTTCCAAAAACCCATTGCTGCCCAATAATGCCACAAACGTATTGGACCCAGCCGACGCACCCGTGAGCATATCATCGTGAAATGTCCGGCTCAATCCTGATATATGTATGCCTTTAATTTCGAATTGCAGCAATTTATCACCGGATGCCATACCGGCAAGCAAGCCCGAAACCATGTCGGCTGGTATGTTGGAAACCAGATTGCCGAAGTGATCCACCATGATAATTTCTCCATCGATGGCGTTGCCTTGGCGAAGGGGCTTGGAGGTCGGCAACCATAAGATTTCCTTAATGGGATCACCCAGGTCGCGGGGTAGGACTCCCAGAGATAGGTGGGCTGCGACCGGGGCGAAAACATCCCGGCCATGGAAAGTTTGGCTCACCGGATCCAACCAGTAACGTGGATTGGTCAGACTATAGGCCATAAGGCCCGTGGGCAACGGGATGAGACCCGGCTTCGAGGACGTCTCCCCGAGGTAATCACCCAAAACGCCGCTAAGCACGCCATTGTCCGGCGCTAAAAACCGGCCGTCAGGAGTAACCAACAGAATCGCCCGCCTGTCGGTGCCGACACCCGGATCGACAACAACCACGTGTGTTGCGTGTCTGGAGAAAAACCGATAGCTGGTGGCCAAGGTGAAGGAAGCCTGGAGGATGTTTTGCGGCTGAATCTGGTGCGTGAGGTCGACCACCGTAATCCTGGGATTGATACCTAGAATCACGCCTTTCATTACGCCGACATAGGGGTCAGTCAAGCCAAAGTCCGTGGTCAGGATAATGAGATTATCCCCTGAGGAGTTGCTGTTAGGGGCTTCCTTCTCTTCCAATCGCATCATCCGGGGCCTGAGGATGGTTCAGAACCGCAAGCAGTTTAGGCTGCCAATAGGCTGGTAGAGGCGAATGATCCCGGCAGATCAGATGACACGGACGCTGATAATGGAAACGATGAGAAAGACCGCGGCTAACACGATAGTGAATTGGAACAGGGTCTTTTCCAATCCCCTCCGGGTACGCCCGCTACTTTGCCCGCCACCGAAAAGGCCTCCCCCACCCTCTTTTACCTGGGAGAGGATGACAAGGACTATGGCAAGAGAAATAAAAATTTGAACTATATTAAAGGCAGTTTCCAAGGTTAATCCTGTGCGTAATCTCTATGTGAGCTAGAAGTGGTGGCTAACTCGACGCTTCATTGTGCTTACGATGTGCTTAGTGCTTACGATTTTTCTCTCAGGGTTTCCAGCATTTCTAGCACGAGTTGATTTACCAAGTCTGGCTTAGCCTGGCCCTTGGTGATTTTCATGACCTGGCCCACCAGAAATTGGGTGGCTGTTTCTTTGCCGCCCATATAATCGGCCACGGCCTTGGGATTGTTGTCTATAGCTTCGGCAACTGCGGTCTTGACCGCACCTGAATCGTTAATCTGGGCGTAGCCCTTATCTTTAACTATTCTAACGGGTGAATTGCCACTGGAGAAAGCCTCCTCCAGCACAGTCTTGGCCATTGTACCGCTGATTGACGCCTCATCCACTAGGCCGATTAGCTCAGCCAAATAGTCCGGCGTCACTTTCAGGTCAGCAACCGCCCCGTTTTCCAGATTCATCAACCGGCTCAAATCCCCAAGTATCCAGTTGCTCGCCGACTTTGCGAACGCTTCCAGACTTATGTCGGAGACGCCGCTTGGAGGTTGTTCATTCGCTTGTTTCGTAGCAATCGTGTTTTCAAAAAAGTCGGCCATGTCTTTGGAACTGGTCAAAAGATTGGCGTCATACTCCGGAACGGCGTACTGGCGGACGAACCGCTGCCGTCGCTGGGTGGCAAGCTCGGGCAGTCTACCGCGAATCTCCTCAATCAAAGCACCGTCAATGCTCAAGGGTGGCAGATCCGGCTCCGGAAAATACCGGTAGTCGTGGGCTTGCTCTTTGCTTCTCTGGGAGACGGTGACGCTACGCTCTTCAACCCAACCGCGGGTCTCTTGGACAACTCTCCCGCCACTTTCCACGACCTGAATTTGACGGTCGACCTCGAACCGCAGCGCCTGGTAAACCGAACGAAAGCTGTTCATGTTTTTGACTTCCGAACGGGTCTCATACTCGCCGCTGCCTTCAGGGCGGATACTGATGTTGGCATCGCACCGGAAGCTGCCATCCTGCATATTAGCCGTGGACACACCCAGATACTGCAGGATGGAATGAAGGGTTGTTAGATATTCCCGAGCTTCTTCAGGCGAGCGCATATCCGGTTCGCTCACCACTTCCATAAGGGGAACACCCGAACGGTTGACGTCCACCAAGCTAAATTGATCTTGGGCATTCGACAGGTGGTGCTGGAGTTTGGCCACATCCTCTTCCAGGTGGACTCTGGTGATGCCAATACGGCGGCGCACCGCTCCCGGCTCCGACTCGGAAGATTCCAGGTCCAAGAACCCTTCCACAGCCAAGGGCAGGTCGTACTGGGAAATCTGAAACCCCTTCATCAAATCCGGATAGGGATAATTTTTGCGGTCGAATTTGCTAAATCCGGGTATCCGGCAATTGAGGGCCAGCCCCGTCATGATTGTGTATTCAACCGCCTTACGGTTGATCACCGGCAGGGTTCCCGGCAAACCAAGGCAAACCGGGCAAACGTGGGTATTGGCCTCGGCGGACTGGTAGTCGGCGCGGCAAGAGCAAAACATTTTGCTCGCGGTACGAAGCTGCACGTGTACTTCTAAACCGATGACCGTTTCGTATTTCGTGGCTGATTTTACCAATATCCGAAGACCCTCACGACCGGTTTAATATAAAGCGACACAACCCAGTATATTAGCCATTTGAGACTGCAACCCGATTCTAATTCAGACACCAAAATTTAGTATATCAGCCATATGCGGCTGCAACAATAAAACCTTTCTTAAAAGGCGTTGGATCCAGGCACGGTTTGCCAGGACAGTGGTCAGCCGTGCTGGGACGGGCACTCTTCCGGACACTTTCCAACGAAGAGTTACGCAAAGAGGCCGAGTTTGTACCCCGACCTAAGAGTTGGCCCGCAGGAAATCGACTATCCATCCGCGGACTTTATCCGGGGTCTGCTCGTCCAATGGCACGTTGTGATAAATTGAACCGTCCAAGCATTCTTGCAGGTACCTGGCAGCCGATGTCGCATGGGCCGCATCCGCCCCTGGAATGATCACTGATGGCATTTTCAGCGCCATCAATTCCAAGGGATCCGGTCCCGTAGCGGTATCCCGGTCAAACAGCGTCTGGCCCATCAAAGACGCGATTGCCAGGTATCTGTCTTGGTCCTGCTCCGCAAAACTCTGAGCGAAGGCTTGGTTGGCAACTATCGTCGACGCCCAAGGCCCGGCTGCCGGCTCACCCCAGAACGATTTCTTTTCCCTCGCCAACTGAACCACCGCCGCCAAGCCTTCCTGCTTGACGTAATCGACGTGGGTCTGAAATCGGTCCAGCCCGTTGTGGCGCCAACGCACTCCGCCCACGGACCAATGCAATATCAGGCCGAGCGTCGCTTCCGGGTAGGCTGCGCCAAAAGCGGTGGCGGTGGAGCAGCCCATGCAGCCACCCAGCACGAAAGCCTGGGAGATATTCAAATGATTGAGCAAACCCATAGCCTCGTGGGCGTAGGTAGTCCAGCTAACTCGCTCAACCTTACCGCCCGAATACCCCGCCTCCCGCCGGTCGTAGGCAATGCAGGTGTACTGGCCCGTGAGGGTTTCTAGGGGCAACACGCCTGTCCAGATTCCGGAAGTAGTCCATTTTTCGATTGTGGAATCGAAGCCGCCCGGCGCCATCATTAACAATGGGGGGCCGGAGCCGCTGACCTCGTAATGGATACTGATCCCATTGATTTCGGTAAATGGCATGATTCCCCTCCGTCGGCTTGGCGGACAGACTGATCCACAGTCACGAATTTCGCAGGTGGGTTTCTCTATTACTTCAATCGCTTGAGAACCGCCTCTGCGGTGGCGCCGATATCCGCGGGCGTTGGGATGATGATAGCGCCAGCATCGCGCAGCGCTGCGGTCTTCGACTCGACCCTTGCGCTCTCGCCGGTAATAATCGCCCCGGCATGGCCCATCCGCTTACCAGCAGGCGCACCAGCGCCCACCACCAAAGCGCATATAGGCTTGCTGAACCCTTCTTTGATGTAGGCGGCCGCTTCCTGTTCCTTGGTGCCGCCAATCTCACCGATGAAGACTACCAAATCCGTCCCGGGGTCTTCGTCATAGAGCCGCAAAACATCAATAAAGCTCGTCCCGGTTATGGGGTCGCCGCCGATCCCCACGCAACTGGATTGCCCGATGCCCAGGCTGGTTAGCTGGCCCACGGCCTCATAGGTCAAAGTGCCGCTACGGGATACAACGCCCACTCTTCCCGCTTGGTGGATAGCACCCGGCATTATTCCGACCTTACAATTGGCGCCCGGATTTATCAGGCCAGGGCAGTTCGGCCCAATGAGCCGAACCGGCTTGTTTCGCAGGAATTTATCGACTTTGATCATATCCAAGACCGGTATGCCCTCTGTAATGCAAACGATCAAGGGAACTCCTGCGTCGGCCGACTCGACTATGGCGTCGGGTGCAAAAGGCGGGGGCACAAAAATCAAGGACAGGTTGGCCCCGGTCTGCTTAACCGCTTCGGCCACCGTGTCGAAAACCGGGACTCCATCGTCAAAAAGCTGGCCGCCTTTACCGGGGGTAACCCCTGCGACTAGGTTAGTGCCGTAGGCCTTGCAGCTCCTAGCATGGAAGCTGCCCTCTCGTCCGGTTATGCCTTGGACCAAAAGCCGCGTATTTTCATCAAGCAGGATGCCCATTTAGGCGCTCTCACTTATATTTAGACTCGCGTACTCACAAGGGGAAAACGGTTCAAACCGATGAACCATGGCGAAGCAGGTTATCTAGCGGCCGTAATTGCGATTGCCGCTTCGCTGATAGTATCCGCAAAGGTAACGGGCAATCCCGAGTCCCTCAAGATCGCTTTTCCTTCATCTACATTTGTGCCCAGCATACGCACGACCAGTGGTAGGTTAGCGTTCTTGTTCCCGTAGGCTAAGACGATTCCTCTTGCAGCGATGTCGCAGCGCAGGATTCCCCCGAATATATTTACCAAGACTTGCTTAACCTTGGGGTCGGAAAGGATAATCTCTACCGCACTGGCCACTTTCTCGTCGGTAGCTCCGCCGCCAACATCCAAAAAATTAGCGGGCGAAGCACCCGCATTCTGGGCGGCATCCAGCGTAGCCATGGCCAATCCTGCGCCGTTTACCAAGCAACCAACGTCACCGTCCAGGGTCACGTAGGATATATCCAGATCCACCGCTTGGGCCTCTAAGGTATCCTCTTGGGTTTTGTCCCGCAACTCCACTAAGTCCGCATGGCGGAAAAGAGAGTCGTCCTCCAGGGTGATTTTTGCGTCCAACGCTACAATCTCACCCTCAGCCGTCGCAATCAATGGATTGATTTCCACCAGGGAGCAATCATTCTCAATGAACAAGCGGTAGAGGGCGCCAATGGCTTGGCCCACTGGACGAGCCAACTCCGGCCCAAAGCCCAGCTTGACTGCTAGCCGACGCGCCTGAAACGGCATCAGTCCCAGAGAGCAATCGATTGATTCGGTATAAATGTCCTCGGGGTTCGCGGCAGCCACTTCTTCAATATCCATGCCGCCCTTGGCGCTGGCCAAAATAACGGTACCCCGGAAGGACGAGTCTACAGTGATAGCCAGGTAGGACTCATGGGCAATGTTCGCTAGTTCCTCCACTAACAGGAGGTTGACCGGCACACCTTGAGCATCGGTCTGTCGGGTCACCAAGTTCTTCCCCAAAAGTTGTTCGGCGACAGTTTCCGCTTCGCTTGGCGAGCGAACAACTTTGACTCCGCCAGCATTCCCCCGGCCGCCGGCATGGACTTGCGACTTCAAAACCGCCTGACCGCCCATTTCTTCAGTAGCGCGGCTGGCTTCTTGAGGTGTGCGGGCGACTTTGCCACCGGGTATTTTTACGCCAAAACGGGCGAACATCTCTTTTGCTTGATACTCGTGAATCTTCATTCTAGCCTCGGGGCGAATGCGGGCCTGGGGATGAATCCGGGCGGGCAAAACTGATACTAATAGCCTAACAGTGAAAATTGCGCTGAAAAGACGGGGGATATGCCAACGGACATGCCCCCGGAATGTTAACCGGAAACTGAGTCGCCGAATGCGCCGGGATGAGGAAACAGGACGGGTAATGCCCCGGCTCTATTAGGCTCGTAAAATGTATGTGATTTTGCGTCCCCCGTCAACGACACGCGCACTATATCGGTGGACAAAACTAGCTAGGCGGAGCATAATCCGTCCCCAACAACCATTATTGGGCAATGCCTACGAGATTGCCAAAGACGAAATTCAGGCCCTGTCTCCGAGATTGTAGGCACTGGCCCTCAGTCTAGCAAAGGGTCGGCATTCACGCCCAATATTCGAACTGGGAACGGTTTTACCGCGATAGGTCCGGTAGGGGCCAGGTATCAGATATTTATTGGGAGGACGATCATGGCAGCTAACGTCCGGTACAGCAAAGTAATCGAGTTACTGGAGCAGGACAAGCCCGTTTTTTGCTCTGGCCTGGTTTGGAACGGCAATCTGGACGACTTGACCTACTTAGCCGATGCTGATTACGACATGGTAATCATAGAGATGGAGCACCAAGGGTTTAACCTAAACGACCTGAGATCTTCACTCCAGTTTCTGCTCAGCCGAAAAAAGGTGGCTGACAAAGGCAATCTGCAAGCAGACCCAGTGCCGATGGTGCGCATACCGCCCAACACCAGCGAGCATAACCAATGGGTCATGAAGCAGGCTCTGGACACCGGTGTTTACGGCTTGGTGCTGCCCCACCTGGATACCGTGGCCGACGCCCAGGCGGCGGTGCAAGCGGCCCGTTACCCCCAGGTCCCGGGTGTTGCCGACTTTGAGCCTAAAGGCGAACGGGGTTGGTGGGCCCGCATTGCCCCCCGTTACTGGGGCTTGACCGCCGCAGAGTACTATGATGCCGCCGATTTATGGCCACTGGATCCCGACGGGAACATGCTGCTAATGGGGATAGTGGAAGGCCCTGAAGGCGTCAAGAATCTCCCGGATATTCTCAGGGAGGCAAAGGGCATCGGCGCAATTTGGGCCGGGCCTGGGGACATGTCCGTGGCCATGGGTCACAAGGGCAACGCCGGGCACCCGGACGTTCAGGCTAACCTGCTAAAGATTTTGGCCGATTGCAAGAGCGCTGGCGTCCCTTGCGCCACCGGCGCAACAGCCGCCGAGGTGCCCATGCGATTGGAGCAGGGTTTCCGAATAATAATCACAGCCCCGGAAAAGAGCACCCAGGGGTTGGCCGAAGGCAGGCGCATCGCCGGTCGCTAAAGCACCGCATTACCCCACGGCGCCCCAGAATCCAAGCGCCAAAAACCCCCAGTCTTTGTTAAAGAACTGGGGGTTTTTATTGTGGTCATACCTTTTCAGCGCCCCCCTTTCTAAAAGGGGGTTGGGGGATTTCGCACCGCGTTAAATCAGCATGTACAAATCTCTAAGGGGCCGCTCCAGGGCTGTCCAAGAACCGGAACAAATCGGCGTCAGCGGATAGGATTACTGTTGTACCAGAGTTTAGAATCCTTTGGTAGGCTTCCAGGCTGCGGCGGAAGGCGAAGAACTCGGGATCTTGTTCCAGCGACTCAGCTAGGATACGGATGGCTTCCGCCTCTCCGGCACCCCTTAGCTGGTTGCTTGTCTTGTCGGCATCGGCCAGGATAACCTCCCGTGATTTATTGGCCTCGGCGCGGATTTCCAAGTCCTGCTCATCACCTTCGGCACGGAACTTGGTGGCGATTCGGTTACGTTCCGCACGCATCCTGGTGAATATGCTGGGTGTAACCGAGTCAGGGAAGTCGGCACGCTTGATTCTCACGTCGATGATTTCGATTCCCAAAGGCTCATCTCTATCGACGAAGTATTGAATCGTAAACCTGTCCCCTTCAGTTATCGTTTCCCCTTCTTGCACGCCCAGGGTTACAGTTCGGCTAACAGGAGACCAAAGTTTTACAACAAGGTCGAATCCCTCTAACTCGCCCTCGGAGCCATTTACCAAACGAATGTCGCTTGGACCCACTCCAGTGTTGAGGTCGCTGTCCTGGTCCACATTGTCGGAATCCAGAATCAACTGGGGCAATGCTATGTCAAAGGTTGTGCCGCCTTCCATGGTAATTGGAACCTGGACCTCACGAGTGGTCTCGCTTGCTATAACCCTTAGGCGTACGCCTTCGAGCACCTCAGCCAAAAGCGCAGTCCGGGTTTCAGTGCTTTCGAATACGGCCAGACCTTCATCGTCTTCCAATGGTACCCCGTTTATCACAATGGCCCTAGCGCCGATGATCTCGGGCCGAGTGCGCAGAGCGATCCGTTCCCTCAACGTGGAGTTAACAATGTCGCCCAACCGGCTGAAGGCATTGGCTTCCGAAATCAAGGTCTTTCGGAATTGGACCGGGTCCAAGATCCGATAGCGGGCATAGGAGTCGATAACCAAGTTTTCTTTCTTTGAATCGCGCATGGATTCGGGATCGGCGTCAATGCGCAGTAGCCGCCGGTCAAATCGGACTACAGTGTCCACGAACGGAACCTTGGCTCGTAGACCCGCTGTACGGTGCACGGATTTGACGTCACCGAACCGGGTTACCAGCACTTGCTCCTTCTCATCAACCTTATAGAGGCTCTGACTGAGCACTATTATGGCTATGATGATCAGGACGCCGGCGATGATCAGGGTTTTCATTGAGGCCTCACTGCATTAATTAGGCGCCGGAATTAGGCACCGGGCTTAGCATCGATTCATGACATTAAAGATTTCGTTTGTTACGACAGAGACTCGGGCTAGTACACCCGAAGCGCGAGCTTTTATGGGTTAGGTCTGGGGCCCACCGGAATGGGAGTAATATTGCCTTGGCCGCCCAATATCAATACTGATTCAGCCTCCGGAGACACGATAATCTTGCTGATCCCCGGGAGAATTTCCTCCATCGCCTCTAGATAAAGCCTCTGGCGGGTAACCTCCCTGGAGTCCTGGCTTTTGGAGTATTCCTCCAAAACCACATCAAACCGCTCGGCTTCACCCTCGGCCCTAGCTACCCTGGCTGCTGCGAAAGCTTCCGCTTCTCTAATTATCCGTTCGGCATCACCTTGGGCCCTAGGAAGTATGTCGTTTTCAAAAGAACGGGCTTGGTTGATTTTTGTATCCTTTTCTTGCCTGGCTCGAAGCACATCATCGAAGGCGTCTCGAACTTCTTCCGGAGCTTTAACGTCCTGCAGCTGTATGTTCAGGACATTAATTCCCGTCCCGTAACTGTCCAGGATTTGCTGTAGCTTATCCTTGGTAGCCGTTTGGACTTCTTCCCTTTTTTGGGTAAGGACATCGTCAATCGAACGCTGTCCTACCACAAGTCTGAGCGCTGCTTCGGAAGCGTCTTTGAGCGTCCTGCCGTCGGGAGCGCCTTCCGGAATGTCTCGGGCTTGTTCCCCTGGGTCGCCCACCCGGAAGAGAAAATCGATGATGTTACTTATGTTGTACTGGACAACCATCCGAACATCGACGATGTTCAAATCGCCGCTAATCATCAGGGCTTCAACGGGCACCGGTGCGTCAGCAACTCCTTGCTGGCCTCTAAACCCCAACTGCATGCTACGGGTTTCCGAGGTCAAAACCCTGTCTTTAGCTCCCACCGGGCCGGGCCACCACCAATGTAGACCTGTGTCGGCAACGGGGGTTTCACGTACATCCCCAAACAGACGTAATGCTGCTTGTTCACCCGGACTAATGGTGTATATTCCAGTGGCTAGCCAGATGACCAATATCAGAGCCACCAAAAGGCCAGCCGCAAGCCCTATGCCACCACCGCCCAGCCTGGTGCCGATGGGACCGAGCGCGCCTTTGATGCGCCCCAAGATTTGCTCGAAGTCTAGTTCCGGTTGCCTGGGTCCTCCCTGTGGGTACATAGCTGTGTGTCCTTATTTGTTGTTAAGCTCGTGGATCAAACCGACCCATTTGTTTTTTGGTTGCGAGCCGGGACACCGATCCCGGTTAACATTTTGTTTGGTGTGCTAATTTTCAGTATCCGTTTTTCCGGTATCCATTTTCAAGTTTGAGTTGGCCAGTACGATTCTACCATCACTCACACCGCCAAACTACAATAGCACACATCGCAATGGTCCAATTCGCCGTTGGTCTGGCCCGCCAGACATCGAAGAATCTGCTATGCTATTTTACCGAGTGTCCAGCCGCGAGTGTCCAGCCGCAAAGAAATTGCTGATACCCAATTCATGGAGCCAAATGGCGCGTCAATGGCGCAGCAGGTTCTGAGCCAACTTGTTTGACCGGGGCGGCAAGAAGCCCAACAACTAGGACCGAACCTTTCCTTGACGGTGTGAGTCGGCCTCTTAACAGCAGCACTGGCAAGGGGGATTTGCCCCCATATTGCTGCCGTTAAAGGGCGTAACATGAATCTCGTGATTACTACTACGGACAAATCGGCCAAACGGATTAGTAATTCATTAGGCCGGTAGAGGATGGGACGCATGGCGGATAATGGGACTGAGACTGGAATTGGCACCGGTTTAGAAATAACTCCGGGTGCCGACATGACGCGAATCCAGGTAGCCTGCGAACATCAACAGGGGTTGATTTACGTGGTGCCTGCCGAGCGCAGTTGGGTCTGCAACAGCGAGACCTTGCCAGCCCATGCTCTGGCGGGGTTTTTCCGGGAACTGGTGGGTCTACAGCGCGCCGAAGTGAGTGAACTGATGAGACAGTGGGGCATTTATTACAGGCAGTTGCCCCGGTCCGAGGCTTCCACTGACCAAGAACCCACGACCTAAACTCAAGCCAACGTGAATTCTATATGGATTTTTACGTGCATACTGCGGGTTTCACCTTGGAATTACTGTAGAACCGGAATATTAAACCGAATGACGTGGCCGGTACTGGCCACGTCATTTCACTTTACGATCTAACCGTCATCCTCGCCAACTGGCCCGACCGCTGATGGGCCCGTTTGACTGGTGGGCAACGCTGGCGATGGCGTCGGCTGAGGGAACGAGGGCAACGACTGCGATGGTGCGTAAGGCGGCGACTGAGGCGGCACCGCAGGGTTCCCAGGCTCAACCTCTGGGCCGCTTCCTGTATCTTCGTCCCCCAATATCGGACCCAAATTTTCCCCTGAAACCGTCTCGTTGACGATCAAGTACTCGGCCAAGCGGACCAGTTTCTGTTTGTGCGTCACCAAGATCTCTTGCGCACGGTGGTATGACACCACAATCATTTCCTTGACTTCGACGTCAATCTCTTCGGCGACTTTATCCCCGTAGTCCCGCTCCTCACTCAACTCCCGGCCCAGAAAGACCAGTTCTTCCCGTTTGCCGAAAGTCCGCGGCCCTAGAGCCTCGCTCATGCCGTAGCGCTTGATCATGCCCAGAGCGATCTTTGTGGCTCGCTCCAAGTCGTTGCTGGCGCCGGTGGTAATCTCGTCGAAAATTAACTGCTCGGCAACGCGGCCACCCATGGTCACAACCATCATGTCCAAGAACTGGTTCTTGGTCCAAAGGTACCGGTCTTCCTCGGGCAGCAGTGAAGTATGACCGCCCATTGCCCCGCGGGAGACGATGGAAATTTTATGCACACGGTCGGCATGGGGCAAAATCCAAGCCGTCAGGGCATGACCTGCCTCATGATAGGCTGTCATTTCCTTTTCTCTGGGGTTGATTACACGGCTTTTCCTCTCGGGGCCAGCGATAATGCGCTCCACCGCCTCCTCGAATTCCTCCATAAATATGGCTTTCTTATTTGCCCTGGCGGCAAGAAGGGCCGCCTCGTTGATCAAGTTGGATAGGTCTGCGCCGCTAAAACCCGGAGTTTCCTTTGCCAAGGTTTCTAAAGTAACCTCAGGGGCAAGGGGTTTGCCAGCGGAGTGTACTTTCAAAATGGCGGTGCGGCCTACCACATCGGGCAGGTCCAAGGTTACCCGGCGGTCAAACCGGCCTGGCCGCAGCAATGCGGGATCCAAAATGTCCGGCCTGTTGGTAGCGGCCAGAACTATAATATTGGTATTGGTTTCGAAACCGTCCATCTCCACCAGAATCTGATTTAGGGTCTGTTCTCGCTCGTCATGGCCACCGCCCAGGCCAGCACCGCGATGCCGACCAACGGCGTCGATTTCGTCGACAAATAGGATACAAGGCGCATTACGTTTGGCTTGGTCGAACAAATCGCGGACTCGAGCGGCCCCAACTCCAACAAACATCTCGACAAATTCGCTGCCGCTGATGTGGAAGAAAGGCACACCTGCTTCCCCCGCAACCGCACGGGCCAAAAGCGTTTTGCCCGTTCCGGGCTGTCCTACCAGCAGAACTCCCTTGGGTATGCGAGCTCCCAATGATAGGAACCGCTCCGGGTACTTTAGAAACTCGACTACCTCTTCAAGCTCGGCTTTCGCTTCTTCTACCCCGGCCACATCGTCAAATGTCACCCCAGGCTTGTTAAAGGTCATCATACGAGCTCGGCTACGCCCAAAACTCATTGTCTGATTGTTGCTACCCTGAGCCTGACGCATCATGAACAGGATCAGGCCGCCGAAGAAAATCAGAGGAAGGAAATTCAGCAGTAAACCAAAAATGCTGCTCAGGCCACTGGATCCCTTGAAAGACACCTCGACGCCACTGGGCGGCCCCACCTGAACGCCGCTGTCCAGCAACAAAGAAACCACATCCGTGTCGTTGCCGACGCGGCTAATGAAACTCTCTTCACCGCCCTTAGTCACAGTCTTAGGATAAACGGTCAGCTTCTTCCCATCGACTTCGATTTCCCGTATATCACCGCTTTTGGCCATTGCGATGACAGTGGTCACCGACTCTTCGCCTCTACCACTAAAACTTGGCAAAAGTGTGTAGAAAATGACGATTCCGCCGATTATGACCAGGAGATAAACGAAGCTATTTCGCATCCACCGGTTGCTTCCCATTCTTACCCCTTGTTATGCCGTTGGAAACACACGCCCACGACGCATATTCCATTCAATGTACAGTTTAACGGAGCGCATTTGAAAATGCAAAGCAGGCTAAATCCAAGCCTAGCTCGAATATTTTAACAGCCCCCGCCTTATAACAGTATGCAAATACCCGATGTCGAATACCCAACAACTAATCTGGGAAACCCGACGTTCATCCGCTTCCGCTACTTTACCCCTCAAGCGTAATAGATCAGTCTACTAACTGCAGCACTTTCTGGTCTTGATTGACACGGGTTTGCCCCTGACTTACGCCCACTATTTCGCATCACTCGATCCACCCAGGGTTGCGCCAAATAATACGGAATTTACCACGCATCGTATCTGCGTGTGGTTAAATTAACTCGATTAATATTTTGATGTAAAATCATGATTAGATTTTTCTCCTACGCCCGTTACAATTCCGGTGTGGAATCTGATGTGAGATGTTCGCATCATATGTGTGTTATCCAAGGGGTCTTCTCTTTGGTGGGACCTCCTCGGCGATTAATCTAGGGTACAGTGGGTAGCTGCGTTCTGCGAGAATCCTAAAATAATGCCGTGACCGACCCAGCCGAGGACCAGTTTCTCAATCCGCGCCCGGCGGCGGCGCAACTATCGCTCGTAAACCTAATAAAAAACGGGGGTTAAACAATGGCAGATTACGCAAATCCCAACTCGTTAGTTAGCACCGAATGGGTGGCAGAACACGGAAACGACACCAATGTCCGCTTGGTGGAAGTTGACGTGGACACCGGCGCATATGAGCAGGGGCACATAGCTGGCGCAGTGGGCTGGAACTGGCAATCTCAACTTCAACAGACCCTTCAGAGAGACGTTATCAGCCAGCAGGACTTGGAGCAGCTTCTGGGCGGCGCCGGCATCGGCAACGACACCACCGTAATTCTTTACGGCGACAACAACAACTGGTTTGCCGCATGGGCGTTCTGGCAACTGAAAATGTACGGTCACCAAGACGTTAAGCTTATGAACGGTGGCAGGGTCAAGTGGACCGCAGAAAACCGGCCGATAACCACCGATGTTCCCAACCATGCTCCGGCCACCTACAAGGCGAGCAGCCCAGATCAGAGCATCCGAGCATACCGGGATCAGGTGCTGAGCGCAGTTAGTTCGGGCAGCGTGTCCTTGGTGGACGTGCGAGCGCCAGCGGAGTTCAGCGGTGAGCTCCTGGCTCCCGCCAACCTGCCGCAAGAGGGCTCACAAAGAGGTGGTCACATTCCTGGGGCTGCCAACGTTCCTTGGGCTCAGGCGGTCAACGAAGACGGGACTTTCAAGTCAGCCGACGATCTTACAGCCCTATACGGTGGCAAAGGAATAGACGGCTCAAGGGAAACCATTGCGTATTGCCGAATTGGCGAAAGATCGTCCCACACTTGGTTCGTGCTTACGCAACTTCTGGGACACCAGAACGTTAGAAACTACGACGGCTCTTGGACCGAATGGGGTAGCATCGTCGGCGCGCCGATCGAGAAACCCTAATTACCTGGCCCAAATCACGGGCCCAAAATTGGGAGAGGATATCGGGCAGTCCTTCCCAGCCAAACGGTGATTGTTGAGCCAAGCAACGGTGGAGTGGTGTGGATATACCGCTCCACCGTTTTCGTGTCTAAAAACTCTTTTCACTATTCCTTTATCACTAAACTCTTTTCAGCAGCTTCGATTTGGCGCCCGCCATGCGAACGTGGCAATGGCGGTGCTGCAGATTTTATGCAGTTCTGTTTATGCAGTTCCGTCAAGGGCGGATATAGCCATTCTTGCTATTCATCAATCGATTATTGGACAAACGGCAGTAGGAGCACCGAGTTTACATAGTTGAAACATACGGATGCTATCCTGAAATTGCGGACAATGTATTTGGGTCATAAATTGGCTGGATTAATAAGACATCCCAGAAAAACCTTGTACCGGATAGGTGGTCATTGGGCGTTTGGGCAGTCCAAAATTCATGCCGATTTGACCGGGCACTTGGGTTCTGGCTATAGTTGGCCCACGGAATTAGTTGCCAACAGGGCGGATATTTAGTGCGCTAAACATCTTCCATCGTGAAATTCGGGTGAATATTCACGCGAACTCACACACGAACTCAATCGAAACGGCGGAGAAGAGGACGGAGAGTTATGAGTTATAAAGCAGAGTACATCTGGGTTGATGGTCAAAAACCCACTGCCAAATTGCGTTCCAAGGGGAAGGTGGTTCCCGACGGAGAGGATCCGCCACTTTGGGCATTTGATGGTTCGAGCACCAATCAGGCCACGGGTGAAAACTCCGATTGTGTCCTCAATCCAGTGTTCATATGCCCAGACCCGATGCGCGGTGGAGACAACAAACTGCTGATGTGTGAGGTTCTCCTCACGGACATGACCCCACATCCCACCAACACCAGAGCGGGATGCGCGGCATCGGCAGAGAAGTTTGCCGATTTCGATATGTGGTTTGGCATCGAGCAGGAATACACCTATTTCGACGGCATAAAGCCACTGGGTTGGCCGGACAATGGCTTTCCTGCTCCCCAGGGCGGCTATTACTGCGGCGTGGGCTCGGATGAGGTGTTCGGACGACCCATAGTGGAGGCCCACCTTGACGCCTGTCTACACGCAGGATTGGCCATTGCCGGGATCAACGGCGAGGTCATGCCCGGCCAATGGGAATTCCAGATCGGCGCAATAGGCACCCCTGCGGTGGCAGACCATCTCTGGGTCGCCAGATGGCTGCTCTATCGCATCGGAGAGCAGTTCAAAGTAAGCGCTACGCTCGATCCCAAACCTGTCAGAGGAGATTGGAACGGTGCTGGCGCGCATACAAATTTCTCCACCCACCAGATGAGGAACGACTACGACGCCTGCGTCGCTGCTGCGGAAGCCTTGGCAACTCGGGCCGAACTACACATCGCCAACTACGGTGACCGTATCGAAGAACGGTTGACTGGCAATCATGAGACCTGTTCCTATCGAGAGTTTCGATACGGGGTATCGGACCGAGGTGCCTCGGTCCGGATACCTTGGCAGGTTGCCCGGGACCAGAAAGGATACATCGAAGACCGGCGACCCAACGCCAACTGCGACCCGTACGTGGTGACTATGCTTATTCTGGACACGGTCTGCGGAGCAGCAACCAAGTAGTATCTATTCGGTGTCCAACTATCCATTCGGTGTCCAACAAGAAGCTTCACCAACTTTACGGCCAGCCCACCAACACAGGGCATCACGAGATGACGAGGACCTGCCTTTGGACAACGAGGGCAGGTCCTTCGATAATCGGGGAGAGATGGGATAGAACATTTTGGCAAGCTAAATGCCACCTGCAAAGGATAAGCAAGGCGCTAACAGGACAGGCAACGGGGGTACGCAGCGCAATCCCTTGTAGGCGCAAGTCTGGACCGCAATCGGACGATGCGGCACCGATGCGGTTTCCACGCGACGCCCGTCGGGGTAGAATTGAAGTGGGTTAAGACTAGTCCAATTGCTTCTTACGAATCGGTAAGGCGCAAGCTGGGTTCCCAATTTGGCCGTTAACCGGGAGGAAACGGGATGGCGCAAGAAGGGGCCAACCAAACGCCTGGGAGCACTTCTCCGGCGAGCATTTCGACAGAAGAGCGAGAATTCGTCCTTCGCAGCGCTCTGGAAAATGACGTTAAGTTTGTGCGTCTGTGGTTCATCGACATCCTGGGTAACCTGAAAGGTTTTGCGATCTCAGTCGACGACCTTGAGGACGCTATCCAACAGGGTGTAGGGTTCGACGGATCCTCCATAGAGGGGTTTGCCAGAATCGACGAGAGCGACATGCGCGCTTTTCCCGACCCTACGACCTTCACCGTCTTGCCGTGGCGTCCCCGCCAGAATGCGGTAGCTAGCATCTGCGACATCCGTACGCCAGCGGGCGATCCTTATATCGGCGATCCTCGCTTCGCCCTCAAACGAAACCTGGAGCGTTTGGCAAAATCCGGTTTCACCTACTACGTGGGACCGGAACTGGAATTCTTCTACTTCAAAGAGGCCGGTTCTGCCGAGCCCCTGGACCAGAGCGGTTACTTTGACCAACTCTCCAGCCAGCCAGCCGGCGACTTACGGCGAGAAACGGTATTAATCCTGGCAGATATGGGTATACCCGTAAAGTACTCCCACCACGAGGCCGCTCACAGCCAGCATGAGATCGACTTGCAATACACGGACGCCTTGACCATGGCGGATAGTGTGATGACGGCCAAACTGGTGATCAAGGAGCTGGCCCAGAATCAAGGTGCTTACGCCTCTTTCATGCCAAAGCCGATATCCGGGGCGAACGGATCGGGGATGCACACCCATCAGTCTCTGTTCAAAGGCAACCAGAATGCTTTCTTCGACTCGGACGAGGAGCACAACCTTTCCATCACAGGCAAACGCTTCATTGCCGGGCTGCTCCGCCATGCCCCGGAAATTACCCTGGTGACCAACCAGTGGGTAAACTCATACAAACGCTTGGTGCCTGGCTTCAGGCTCCCGTCTACATATCTTGGGCCCATGTTAACCGTTCGGATTTGGTTCGAGTGCCTGCCTACAAGCCGGGTTATGAAAGCTCGGTCAGAATAGAGTACCGTGCGCCGGACTCCGCTTGCAATCCCTACTTGGCATTTAGCGCCATGTTGGCAGCGGGGTTAAGGGGCATCGAGGAAGAGTATCCTATCCCGCCTCCGGTGGAAGGAAATGTGTTGGCCATGTCACCCGAGGAAAGGCAATCGAGGGGGATCAAAACCTTGCCCGCCAGCCTGGGAGAGGCCATCACCTTGGCAGAGGAAAGCGACCTGCTGCGGGAGGCCTTGGGCACCCATATCATGGGTAGCGTGATCCGTAACAAGAAGTTGGAGTGGGCGGAGTTCTGCGCCACCGTGACGGACTATGAAGTTTCTCGCTACATGCCTACGTTGTGACTGAGCCGGTGATTTACCCGGTGACTGAGCCGGTGATTGGGCCGGTTTTAGCAAATGATTAGGCCAGTGTTTAAGCGTGTTGTTGAGCCAGCGGGCAGGGATTAAATCCTAAGCACCAACCGGCATTCCGGTTGCTCAACTATGAACTCGACCCGGGTCAACCCGTCCCGAAAGGTAACGCCGGTCACTTTTAGCCCATGGCCGCTGGTAGTCACCGGCACATCTCCCACTAGGGCCACCGTGTAGCTCCTGCCCGCTGGCAGGTCAAAGTCGATGGCCGCCCCTTCTCCGGTTTCTCTAATCACTTTAACCTGACGGGCTGGGATTGTCACGTATTTGTCCGCAAACCCCAGAATGCGCAAGCCGGATACCCTGGGCACCAAAATCAGGTAGCGCCCAGCCCCAGACTCGGCCATGCCTGAGATCACCGGTCCCACCACAGTCTCCTGGGCATGATAGTCGAAGACTAATAAGTCTTCCTCGCCTACGATTGGCCCCAAGTTCATTGACCCTAAGTCCATTGACCCTAAGTCCAAGAAATAGTCGGCAGTGTTATCGCTCAAGTTGTAAAGCGTTAGGTACGTCCAACGGAATTCGCCCAATCGGGTGCTGGTATAGAACGCTTGGACATCTGAGTGAAGGGTCGAAACCACGGGGTATTGGGGATGGTCCGGTTGAGCCAACGACCCATCGGCGAAAGCCAAGTGACCCACAATTTCTTGGTCGATATGGCCCACCTTGTCCCCCAACCCCACGATACCAGCGCTCAGCGCCCTGGTAATAGCGTCCCTTTGCGCATAAGGGTTGGAAAAGCCCTCGGGATGTTCCCGGTTTGATATGAAAACATCATGGGACGGAGCCAGACCGACAGCCCCAGCCAGGAAGGACATCATCAGGTTCTGCTTGAGATTACGCTGGGGAGAGAACTGGGTCCGGTATTCGTCTATGGAGGCCAACAGTTCCAATTGACCTTCTTGGTGATTGACAAAATCCGTTGATGTGCGAACACCAACGACATTGTCGTAAGCGACGGAGGCCAGGTAGTGTCCCACGGTCGGCATACACAACATTATGTCCAGGCTTTGACCGGCCATGGACTCGGATAGGTCGCTGAACCATTGATCAGACAGTCCTAACCGGCTACGTAGGCTGCGGCAATTCTGAATCAACGTTCGCATGAAATCGGGCCAAATGCCGGTGGCCCCCCAATCTTTGAATTGTGCGGCCAAATCCTGATACAGCTCGGGTCCTCTGGGATACGACGAACCTTCCTCAACTTCAAAATCGTAAGAATTAGGGTAGTCGCTGGCTGGGTCAAAGGAAGACATGTGCAGCAGGTATGGTATTCCCGTTTCCTCGCTAACTGCTTTCAAGCCCTCCGGATACTTAACTGGGTCGGGCTGGTAGCTGCGAGCGAAGCCCACCTTGTCGAACTGATACCACAAGTCAAGGCCCCAGTAACCCACTGGAATGTCGGCGTTGCGAAAGTAGTCCGAAAGTTGCTTCAGCGTGTCGGCGGTGGTTGAGCGGAATAGCTGCGCGTAGTAGCCGCCGTAGCAGTTCCAAAAACCTAATTTCCGAGCCAAAATACTGTCCCGGCCCTTAGCCTTGACCTCGTCTTGGTTCTCGTCATTGCTGTTTCCGGATGCCCGGCGTAGCAACTTCCCCCACTTCAGCGTGGTTGGCACTACAGCGTCGCCAAAAACCAATATGGTTTTTGTGGTTGTGCCCGACGGGATTACGTCCACCAATCCGTGGAGCCCCCGGGCCACAGCAGGTCCGCTGGGAGTGTCCAACAACCTTAGTGGACTCACCATGTAGTGGTTCAAAGGGGAAATGACAATGGTGCGCTCCATTTGGTCGTAGGCGATAAGCGGAGCGAAGGGTTTGTTCGGGGATAAGTGGACATCCCGGTCCGGAGAGAAATCGGCGAGACGCAATTGCTCAGGCAATGCGTCTAATCCCTTAGCCACGGCTACGTCCGGGAAATAACCGGCAATGCCCGTGCCCTCGCCGCCGGTCAAACCCCAGGTGAACGTCAAAAAGCTCAGACCTTCGGCGAACCGCAGCACCGGCGAATTAAACGTGGTTTGAAAAAAGCTGTCGCCCAAGCCTGTCCCGGTGATTTCCCGGAGGGCCGTGGTCTCCACCACCACAACGCTCTCGTCGGTGTAGGTCTTTATAACCTGGTCAATTACCGGCCCTTGGGCATCTTCATAGGTCAGCACCAGCGCTTGGTACTCGCCTAGCAGGTCACTATCTAGACGCTCTTCGGTCCCAGCCAGGGCCAAGGACCCGTCGAAACTCCATTGCCACTGACCCTGGATCGGAAATCCTATCCCCAGTTCCAGCACAAAAGGTACACAGTCGAAGTCAATCGCCACTCCTCCCGTACCGGTGGCCCTAACTTCCAACTTTTTATCGGATGGAGGTGAATTCATGGGCAATCCAGAGGGCAAATTCAGGGGCGAACGCATTATGGCGCCGCCCCGTCGGCTAATTAGTCTTGAAATGCGTTATCCGATGGGCACCGCCACACCCCGGTCCATGGACTCATAGGCTTTAAGCACAACCGTCAATGCTCCGATGCCCGCAGAGCCGGAGGTTATTGGCTGTCGTTGTTCTCGAATGCTATCCCGGAATTCCCGCACCATGGGCACCAGTCCATGATTGTCATTCTCGTAGCGCAGGGTTTGTTCCCCGCTCCGGTTGGTAAGTTTCAATCGGGGTGCGCCAATTTCAAAATGTATCTGACCCTCGGTGCCGGAAATAGTCACCCACGGCGGGTTGGGGTGCTTCGATGGGGTCCACGAATGGTTGATGAGACCCACCACGCCGTCCGGGGACCTGGTCATCACCACCGCCCCGTCTTCTCCTCCGACGCCTGGCAAAGCCCTAGGCAGCGCTGTGGCGAAAACCTGTTCCGGCATGCCGGCCAGGTAAATCAACATGTCAACTTTGTGAATACCACCGTCGATCAGCACGCCACCGCCATTTTCCTCGGGATTGTCCCGCCAACTGGTCGGATTGAAATACGCTTCCTCTTGAAGCTGAATCATTCGCAGGTCGCCGATGGCCCCATCGCTAATAAGGGTCTTGGCGCTACGCACGGTCGCCATATAGCGGTAGTTTTCCGCCACCATGAAAGTGACGCCAGCACGCCGGGCTTGAGTTAGCATCTCCCGGCTCTCTAACAAGTTTCGCGCCATTGGTTTTTCAACCAGGATGTGTTTTCCCGCCCGGGCCGCAATCAAGGAGTGTTCCATGTGTAGGTGATGCGGTGTACACAGATACATGGCGGCAACCCTTGGATCGGCAGCGGCAGTCCGATATGAACCAAAAGAGTCTAAGCCGTCAAATTCCTCAGCATAGCTCTCGGCCCGCTTGGCGTCCCGGCTAGCAAAATAGAGGTCCACCTCCGACCGCAGGGGCGCCATTGCTTTCGCAAAGGTCCGGGCAAAATCACCACAGCCTACCACACACAATGCAAACTTCAATATAAAAGCTCCAAAACAATTAACTTAGCATTACGAAACGCCGTCTGAAAATCTTCAAATAAATTTTTCGAAATTAAGTCTCGGACTCAGTCAGCCGGCTCCACGGCCAGAGTATAGGATGTTTCTATACGGGTCTTTGGGGCTAGAGACGCAATCGCAACTACCAATCTCTCCGCACCTCTCATGGAGGGTATAATCAGTTCACCATGATTGGTCTCATCCAGATTAAATTGGGTCACTTGATTCTCATCCCGCGACTCAATGACCTGAACAACGTAGTCCTGTTTTACCCTGTTGCTAATGAGGATGAAGCCATCGGCTTGCCATGCTTCATCGTGGTCCAATGATTCCCCGTAGCCCAATGATTCCCCGTGGCCTAAAGACTCGTCAATAACAGAAGGATCGGCGGGGCCGCCCTCCAGAATGGAGATCCTCCGGACGCACAATCCCGAACCGTTTACGGCGTCGTCGGTGATGTGCTGGAATCGCAGCTGAATTATTTGTCCGGCGTAGGGCGAAAGGTCAACAACTTCCTCAATCCAATCATCGCTGTTTCCCGTGTAACCCATGCCAAAGCTATTACCGATAGGGTTTTCTGAGGTCATGTCCGGTGTGCTAAGGAGATTCCACGTTGACCCACCATCGATGGAAACCTCCAAATAAGCGTAATCCCAATCTTCCTCCAATTCAAACCATACCTGATAATTGAGCGTTGCCTGACGGTATTGTGTCAGGTCAACCCTCCTGCTCAATGTTGCGTTAATAGAATCGCCGGAGTTGCCCCACCAGCACCCTTCCTCACCTACTTCGACAGGCAAAAGAGCGCTCTCCGCTTGCCCGGTGAAGGTCAAACGCAACGGCCCCCGGTGGGACATCAATTCGTCATCAAATTCGATGTACTCCACCGAATACTGGGGTATGCGAGCTTCTATCTCAGCGAATTCGCTCATCTTTTGGGTTGCGTTAAACACCACTTCCATATTGCCGTAGCTGTAAGGGCCTTGTGTTTCATCCAAGACATTTGCGACCACCCAGTTGCTGAACACATCCCGGAAGGTCACGTCATACCCCGAAGATTTCAAATAGCTATTGATGCCAACGATGCCGTCTTCAGGTTGCTCAAGTAACCGATTCAAGTTGTTACGGTCGCCATAGTGCTCTGATAAATAGTGCATGAATAGTGACGAGACCCCGTAATTGGGGCCCGAATTAAACTGAGAAAGGGGCCAGTGAACCAACGAGGTCGGACGAAAAAAAGAAAACCTGGAACGAGATTGTTGGTCCGGTCCGGCGATGGTTATGGCCAGCTCGGAGAGGCCCTCATTTACCCAGGTGTCTTCCGAAGGATCGGCGTTCCAATGAATGGCATGCTGTAACTCATGGGCCAACGTGTCTGTGTATACCTGGGTACCCACCCGGTTGGCGCTGGAATTGATATAAATAATTTCCCGTTGGTTGCTGAACTTATTTACCCAAACGGGATATTCGTCGGCCGAGCTGTAATACCCTCCCACGCCCTTCAAATCGGCATTCAGAATGTTGATATGCGGGTCGTTGTCGATGCCGGGGATCAACTCTTGGCCAAAGGAGGATGTGACATTGGGGTAAATTTGACTTTCAAAAATGGCCGCCGCACGCTCTATCTCTCCTTGGCGGGCGGATTGACCATCTTCAAAGTACCAATAGGCATGGGGCGTGACGTGCCTTAACTCGAATTCGCTTTGGTAGCTCTTCAACTCAGGCAGGTTAATGAGCCAAAAGGTGTCCCTTCGGCCTGCGGCGAAAGTATTCGGATCGACATCAGTTCCCGTTTCCCCGGTTGCCGCTTGACCCGGGTTCGCGGGGGAAAGCTCAGCCGTCAACAAGTATAAATCCCGCTCCGGGGCGTCCGGCAGAAATTCTGCGACCCCCAAGTACGTGAATCCGGTGGTCTGGGGTGCCGGAGCCGCAATTGATTCCGGAGTTGCCATTGAAGGCAGGGGCTTGGCTGACACCGATGCAGCTTGCGTTGCTGTAGCCTGGCGTGGAGGCTGGGTAGGAATACTGGGCTTGGATACGGCTGCAGCGGATTCGGTTGGGAATGTGGAGGATGTTAATGCCAAAGTAGCCGGTGTGGTGGAGCTTGGATTGGCGCAGGCCAATGCAGCTAAGGCCACAGCTAACCCCAATAGGGCGCCAAAAATATAAGTCCTAAAATTCATCTACTCTAGTATTTGCAGATACGTTGGTATTTGCAAGAGACGAAACTTATCATGAGACTGATGCCGGGTAGGCCAATCGTGCCCTATTCTTGCTGGTTAAACTGACTCATGGCAGCATCGATGCCTTCTTCGATAATATGCTCCACGGACGCCAGTACTCGGTCCACGGCCTTGGCAACTACAATCTCTTCGTCACCGGCAAACGATCCAAGCACATGGGGTATCGACGACTCACCGTCGGCGGGAGGGCCGATACCTACCCGAATCCTGGGAAAATCCTGGGTGCCAAGTTCGGAAATAATCGACTTCATGCCATTATGACCGCCATCACTCCCCTTGGCGCGAATACGCAATCGCCCCAAGGGCAACTCCATTTCGTCGTAAATAATCACTAGGTCCTGGGGTTGAGCACGAAATCGCGTTAACAGGTACTCTATTCCCTCCCCGCTGTTGTTCATGAATGTGCGGGGTTTGGCCAGCACAACCTCTTGACCCGAGTAAAAGCCCTGGCCGAGAACCGCTTTTGCCCGCCGTTCCTTGGTGAGTATTTCCCACCTTTTCGCCAGCAAATCCAGGCATCTGAACCCCACGTTGTGCCTGCTGAAACGGTAGCGCTCACCCGGATTTCCAAGGCCGACTATCAATCGCATACTAACTGATTATCCCATGTATGAAGCCCACCAATTCCAAGTTGATAGTGTTGGACAGGGCGGACAAGATGAACGGCTGGACGACCTGTTAAAGATTGTTCAGGCCAGCGATCTTTCCGCACTGTAAGATGCGCTCGACCAACATGGTGCTAGTTGTCGGTTCTTTGCTCCCAAAGCCATGTCCACCGCCGCCATCGTCCTGGTCAGTTGTTCTAGGGACAAAGGTACGTCTAGGCTCAACCGGCATGACTCGCACCAAGGTGAAGAGTCGAGCAAGATCTCCGGCCCCGCTACTAAACAGGGGCCTAGGCCGGGACTCATCTCATCGATCGAATCTAGCTGTTCTATGCCCGTCGGCTCACCCAACTCCGGCAACGTGTTTAGTAATTCCAGAGCCTTTAGCTTAAGCCGCGCCGACTCTAAATCTCGCTGGTATACCGGCAATTGGTTACGGATATTTTCGTGGTGGCTTCGATATTCATCGCGAAAACGCCTTTTAAACCCAGCCACCTCCCTCATCAAAACATCCCAATTTCGCCGTCGGAATTCGGCCAAACCACCTACGGATAAGCTCGACAGCAACCCTTGCCTGTCTATTGAAAGCTCGGGGTGAGTTTCAGGCGGCACTACTGCGCCCGACAAATATTCCAGCGCACCGGAAATATCCTGGCGAAAGCGTGCCAGCCCAGCCAACTCCCGCAGAGTCACCAAGTCCGATTCCCAACTCCGGAAGTCGTCATAGGTGTCTAATATCGAACGGTACATCTCCGAATAATCGCTCCCTTGCACCCTTAGCATTCTATCCAGCGCTCGTTGAAGTTCTAAATCCTCGCCGTCTTGAGAAGATGTCCAACCCAAGGCGTCTCCCAATCCTTGAACTTGAGCCACATCCTGTGTCAAAGCACTTATATCTTCCAGAAGAAGCCGATCCTGGGCACGGACCGCATCATTAAAACTGGCGGTCGCAAGTCTGGGAGAAATGGCGCGTAGGTGATGTAAAGCATCGTTCCAACGGGTTTCTATTAGCGCTTCAGCGATGGGAACAATTTGGCCAGCCCACCCAGATATCCGCATGTCCCAGCGCAATGCCGGGATCAGGTCTGGAGTAATCCGCCCAGCCTCCAAGGGTCTGCCGTCAAACAAAGCAACCTGGTGGCCTGGCTGTAATTCGAGGGAAAGCCCAGGGCGGTGCTCATGCAAAAAGACCAGCAGAAACATGGTTGCTAAAGGTCCTGTAAGACCAATCTCTTGGGCTAGGTAGCGGTGCAGGTCGGTCCATGTCGATGGTCCATCTTGCGCTGAAATTCTGTTCCGGACCAGTTCGAGCACCGGGTTTGGATATTCTCTATTAGCTCCTCTACCCAGCCCGAGGGCCGTCACCAACTGCTGCATCCCATCCGGGGACGAATCGGGTTGGCCGAAAATTACGCCAAAGACCTCACCGGCGGCTTCCGGCTCAACAGGCTTCGACTGTTCATTCAAGTCCAACGGCAATTGGGGCCACGCATTGCTCAGCAGCCATTCTGCCACGATCCGGCCTTCCGAGTAACGAACCGAATCCTCCCCCAATAGCTGCTCTTCCAGCTCGTCGAGCCTGCGCCTCAGCATACGGCGAATCAGGGCGGCCTCGGTGTCCTGTTGAGTAAGGTAAATAGCTTGGGTCTCTCGGGTGGTGGAAACTTCACTTGCCAGTTGGCTGCGGCGCCGGTATAGTCCGGGAGCCGGAAGACACACTACGATACGAGGGTCCTCAATCACCGGTTCCAGTCCGCCCCGGCGCTGTCGGAGCAACACTACCCGAAAGAAGATGTCCTCACTCATGGTATTGCCCCACCGGGGAGACCATGTATCGACCCGCACCACCTCGCCAGGGTAGTCTATGCCAAGATGCTGGCACCTAAAGGGCACCGCCTCGCCCAATGGGAACTGCTCTAGCCACACCCTCGGTTCTCCGTAGATGGTCAACTGTCTCGATCCCGTGGGCCATTCTCAACTAGGAGACCCCCTGCCGCCAACTCCAGCATCTCCAGAAACTCTGCTTCGTCAAGAACCTGCGTCTCCAACCGTTTGGCGGCGTCCAGCTTGGAACCCGCCGACTCGCCTGCCAAAAGATAGTTGGTCTTCCGGGTGACTGCCGATGATACGCTCCCCCCCAGCGCTTTAATACGCGACTCGGCCTCCCGCCGTGGGAACGCCGACAATGTACCGGTTACTACAAATGTTTGGCCCAACCATGGTAGCCGGCTTGGATCAATTGTTATCACTTCCTGGTGTGGGTTAACACCTTGCGTCCGCAGCTTTTCGATGACTTCACGGTTGTGGAGCACAGTGAAGTAAGCCACGATGCTCTCGGCGATTTTGGGGCCGATGCCCGCAATTTCTGTTAATTGCTCTTGGCTCGCTGAGGCTAGCTCGTCGACGTTGGCAAACCGTTGAGACAGTAGATCTGCAACCTCGGAACCCACATGCAATATGCCCAATGCGAAGAGCAAGCGTGGCAATGGCTGGGCCTTGCTGGATTCGATGTTGCTCAGAATCCTGTCGGCCAGCTTCTCCCCCATGCGGTCCAATTCCAATAACCGGTCTCTCTTCAATGGATATAGGTCTGCTAGATCGGCGACCAGACCTTGATCGATAAGAATCCGGCACCATTGCTCACCCAAGCCGTCAATGTCCATCGCTCCCTTGCTGACAAAGTGCTTCAGCAGTTCAAAAAACTGTGCCGGACACGATGTATTGGGGCACCGGTGCATCGCTTCGTCTTCCGGTTTGATCACCTCGGTCGAGCAGACCGGGCAATGGCTTGGCATAAGGAATTCCTGTTCTTGGCCCGTTCGGCTCTCGGTCACCGGTCCTACCACATGGGGAATGACGTCCCCGGCTCTCTCGATGGTCACCCAATCCCCGATGCGCACATCCTTCCTGTGGATATCCTCCTCATTGTGCAGGGAAGCCTGTCGAACAGTAGCGCCGCTAACCACGACCGGCTCTAGGATCGCATAGGGATTGAGACTTCCGGTGCGGCCCACATTGATGCCGATGTCCAGCAGACGCGTAATGGCTTGTTCCGCCGGAAACTTGAATGCGATGGCCCACCGAGGCTCTCGGCCCACAACGCCCATAGATCTCTGGTAAGCAAAGGGAGCAACCTTGATAACAACACCATCGATTTCGTAGGGAAGCTCGTGGCGCTTCTCCACCCACGACAGATAGTAATCATGCACCTCTTGTACGGAGCGGCAGATGGCGCTTAAGGGGTTAATCCTAAAGCCCAGAGACTTCAGCCACTCCAAAGCATCCCAATGGTTTTCCGGTCCTGAGTACCCGCCCATGTCGCCCAAGGCGTAAACCCAGATTTGCATGTTGCGGGATGCAGTTACCTTGGAATCGAGTTGACGCACACTGCCGGCCCCGGTGTTCCTGGGGTTGGCGTACAACGGCTCACCCCGCTCCGCGCGTCCTTCGTTCAAGCGACGAAATTCGTCCAACGGCAGGTATACCTCTCCTCGGGCTTCCAAATGGTGCGGCGGGTTACCCTGCAGTCTCACCGGAATACTTCGGACAGTACGCAGGTTCTGGGTCACGTCCTCACCTACCGTACCGTCGCCCCTGGTAGCTCCACGTACCAGAACGCCGTCTTCATAGGTCAGGTTCACCGCCAGCCCGTCAATCTTCAGTTCGCACACCATGTCGAACTCAGCGTCGTCCACGAGGTTTTTGGTGCGGCGGTACCACGCTTCTAACTCTTCAACATTAAAGGCATTGCCCAAACTGAGCATTGGCTGGGTATGCTGGACTTGGGTGAAGCCTTCCGATGGGGCAGCGCCCACCCGTTGCGTTGGCGAGTCTGAGGTGATCAGCTCCGGGTGTTCTTCCTCCAGTTGGCGGAGCTCCCGAATAATACGGTCGTACTCTGCGTCGTTGATCTCCGGGTCGTCTAAGGCATAGTACCGGTAGTTATGGTAGTTGAGATCTTTCCGCAGATCGACTATTCGCTGGCCATAATCTGAATCAACCATGCTTACTTAACCATTCTTAATTAACCATGTTTTATCCATTTCTCGCCCGGCGTCAAACGAAGCCAACGAAGCCACCGGTATGATAACACTTGATTTCCGTCCCAAATACTCCTTTAGGACAGCGATATCGTGTTTAGCTTCGTCATCCCCTGACTAAGAATAAAATCCCCACTGACACAAGCAATACGTTTATTAGTCTCGGGAATACTTCCTGGGGTATTCGGCCAAGAACCCACTTTCCGGTGTATGCGCCAGCAAAAGCCGTAATGCCTACTATGATGCCAATGCCCACGGCTTCCTGGGTAAACAGGTTACTGCCGCCGAAAACCGCCAATTTAGGTAGCTGGGTGAGCATCATCCCCGTGGATGAAGTGCCCAGATAAGCGCCACCAGTCAAGCCATAGGACAAATAAAATGATGCTAAAAAAGGGCCGGGTATACCCAAGAAGGCCGACATAAAGCCAAATAACCCGCCAAGGGGAGCAAATCCCCAAAGAGGCACTTTGGAATTCTTACCCCAGCGCGAGTTGGAGTACGCGACGATCAGCAACATCGACGCCCCCAACACCCGTATCAATAGCTCTTTAGGGGCCTGAATAAATAAGAAACCACCCAACGCCGATGTGGGCAATGCTCCCAGGGAAAGCCAGGCTACGACCCGCCACGATATTTGCCGACGGTAGAGCCAAATCCGGCCTACGCTGCCGATGAGTTGGGCGATGGTCAATGCGGGGACGGCTTCCCGCACTCCCAACACCCACACCAATATTGGGAGCATGACTATCCCGCCGCCAAAACCCGCTATACCCGCAATTGTGAAACCCAGCAGGCCCGCACCGGCCACAAGGACAATTACTAGAATTTCATCCAAGCGGGTTTCTCACACGTGGCGTTTCATATTTAGAGCATTTGGCTGGCCGGTTGGGCCGGGCAAAATTCTATTAACAGACTACCCGCAACGCCGGCTTAGGAGTCAGGAAGCGCTCCAGGCCGCATTAGGGCCTGTGCAACGCAATTCTGGGGCGGAGATTAGTTAGGTCGATATGATGCGGGGTCTAGGGCAGGTAAGTCGTAGTTTACGGGAGCCAATGCTCCGGCCAGTTTGCGTCGTCGCAGCATAGGCCGCCTAGGCATGCCCCAACAAAAGCTCTTTGGCTGCATCTATAGAAGGGTTAGGCGAAGGGTCAACTCCGCTAAGCAATGCCAGGTAATAGCTAACGTAGTCTCCCAGCAGCAGCATATTCAAAATCCGGGCCAGCGGGGAAGAACCATCACCGCGCAGGACCTTGCGGGGAATTTCGTGGTTGGTCAATGTCTGTAGAATAACCCGATTGTGCCGTTTATGAATCGTACTATCGACTCTGGGCTCCCCTACTCTGGGCTCCCCGACTCCAGGCTCCCCGTCTGCGGCATCAATGGCTAAGTCATCCAAGGATAATGGGTCCAAAATTAAGGCCATTGCCGGCTGACCAATGGGAGAAGCAAAGGCCTCTACCGAATTGTGCAGCGACTCGGGTAGCACTTCGTAGAAAGACCAGATTTTAGCGTTTTCATTGAATTGGGATTTCCACCGTCGCGCCATTCCCGAAAAAAAACCGCTACCATAAACGATAATCAGCTTATCCATCAGTTCCAATGCTATTCGCTTGGCCGGGTTGTCAACGACCGGAACGTCCTCCGCCCAAACGGAAACATTATGGTAAACCGCGCTGATCGCACCGGTTGCTTCATCTTCATCCAAGTCCAGCAGTCGCAGTCCGCGCAACACACCCAAGATCAGCATGATATTGTAGGCGACAGCGGTACGAGGTTCGGATTTAACGTCGATTTTCAGTAATGGCACGCCCGCATTTTGTGCCCTTTGGGAAAGTTTGCCGCCGCTGCTAATAGCTATGGTCCTGGCTTTTACGGCGAGAGCTTGATCAAACAGCGCAAGAGTTTCTTCGGTATTGCCAGAATAGCTGGACGCAATAAAAATAGTGTCCTGATCCAAAGAAAAGGGGAAGGACAAGTCCCGCACAACCAGAATCGGGACCCGGGGCATCAGTGTAGGCGCAGACCTTAACTTAGCGGCCGCCAAATCAGCCGCCAAGTCCCCTGCCATGGCGGAACCGCCCATCCCACCGACGACTACCTTGCTGCTGTTAGGCCATGTTCCGGGCAACAAAAGCTTTTGCGAACTCTGCCAGGCCGCCAAGCATTGACCGGGTATTGCTCTCAGGCGATGGCGAAGGCCGGATGGGTCCACGCGAGAATATGTTTCTTCATCGTCTAATAGGTGCTTGGCCTCTTCAGCCATTACAGAAATTTCTCCTGCCTTCCCTTATGCGTGTATTGCCCGACACATGTGCGGCGAAGGTATATCCGCTAGCATCAGTGGTGGTCGCCGGGACTAGCATCCCTTGAAGCATACTGCTCCGCTTTCATGGCAAACCACGGTTCGATCTTACGCTTGAACCATGGTGACAATCTTGAGCTAAACGGAAGCATTTTGTGAAAGCCTAGGTAAGCATGCATTACGTTGCCGTTGGGAGTAATGTAGGCCGTATCGAAGTTTTTTGCGATTCGGTAACTAATGAAATAGGCCCGGGGCGTCAACCGATTATGAAAGTGGTCGGTGGTTACGTGGGCCAAGTGGGCGATAACCAAGGCTAGAAAAAGAGGGTGGTAGAACGCTGCAGCAAGGGCAACGATGCCAGCGGCCGAATACTCCCAGGCATGAAAAAGCAAATAGATGCGGTTGCCCTTACCCTTTACGTACCATTGGTAGAAGTCGAATAAATGGTCAATGTCCATAAAGACGCCGACGCCTAGGACGGTGGCGCCAGCCGCAGGCGAACCAGTGGCCGCTCCCACCCCTGCACCCAATGCGCTGGAAATAACCGCGTGGCCTACAGGGTCCATCTAATCATTTTCACAAATGAATAACCGCAACCGAACATTGGCAAATCTAACAACTCAAGAGTCAAAGGCAAGACCTCATCAACGACTCCCTTTCCTCGGCTGCGGCGCAGGAAGTACCGCTCAGTGGGGGTGCTGAAGGTCCAAACGTAGCCGTTGGCCCCGTCCTGGCACCAGCCGGTTTCGTCGGCATGCACCACCGGGCTACCTCGGACTCGCTCCAGG
Source organism: Dehalococcoidia bacterium (assembly GCA_963665155.2). Classification (GTDB taxonomy): domain Bacteria; phylum Chloroflexota; class Dehalococcoidia; order Lucifugimonadales; family UBA3495; genus UBA1141. The sequence goes on from CAXXFI010000002.1 coordinate 1,040,601, forward strand.
ACTTCCGCCACTGCCCCTTGTGTCCGGTTGGCTGCTCCATAGGATGGCCTGGACGATGCCGCCGACGCTCAAGTCCAACTGATGGACTGTCTTGAGGTACCATTGGATCATTCGAAAGGGCCGCCGCCCCTCTTCCCGCAGTGTTGCAATCAAGCTCACCAGGTTGACACCCAACCGCTGCTGGCCCACCACCGCGTCCTTTAATGCCACCTTGGGCACCGGCGCGCTTCACAAACCGGACAATTGCACGCCAGTATGACATGCTCGGTGACCTGGACCGGAGCCACGGGAATCTCAATGACTTCGCGGGTCCGGTGCACCCATCCCCCAACCAGTTGCGTCCCACAGTCTGGACAGGCCTCCACGGCATGTTCCACCCGGTGGGTTGGAGCCATCCGATGCCTCGCAAAACCGTGCGGACGCGGCTTTCGCGTCGCCTTTCTTGGCTTTGGTCGACCCAAGGGCGGCTAGTTGCCCGGCATTCCAGGCGAGTTCCGTTGGTTCACACGACCTTCCAAAGCCGCCACCCGTTATTGCAACTCGATATTGGTGGCCCTTAGCTCTGCGATAATAACCAGCAGGTCTTCTCGGCTCGCCGTGTTCAGATCCTGTTCGGTGTCCATGCCTCTCGTCTACCACAACTACACCTTCAGATGCATCGAGCTTTGACACCGCCTTTGAACCAATTCACCTCATCAACTCTGAACAATTATGGTGCGCCCACCTGGCCAATCTTGACTTTCAGAATATCTAGACAGAGAGAGGGCGCATTCCAGTACAACAAGGTAAGTTTTCATGTAGTGATTGGAGGCCCGATGGGAAGTTAAGAACCCTTTGGACGCATCGCACAAGAAAGGAAACCTGAGGTCACGAATCTTGCTTACGGTTGCAGGGGCCGAAACCAGTTAATTTCGTGCCCGGAATCGCTAATGGTGGGCCTGGATGGACTCGAACCAACGACCTCGGTCTTATCAGGACCGCGCTCTAACCACCTGAGCTACAGGCCCCCGTAAGGGGATGACACCAGAGTGATATTATATCCAATGACCGCGTGGGTATCAAGGACTCGCTAGACCTGGTTGGTAATCGCCTGTTCGAAATTGACTCGCCAGGCAACTCCAACGCCCGAGGGTCACCCGTTATCGGGTGTGTCAGGCGTGGTTTCGGCCATATCATCGGTCATGTGCAGAGTTTTGGGAGGTCTCCGCCCGGAGTGCAGACGGTTTCCTTCAGCGACCGTCGTCCCTTGCTCAAGACTTGCTTCAGAATCTGCTTCAGTTGCTTGACCGTTTCTGGTCATCATGTCCTCAGGGCCCCACCCTTTGGGGAACTGGAGCGTGCGCACCGGATAATTGATTACGATGCCCTCTTCTCTGAACCGTTGGTGAAGGCCTTTGATCAGCGCTGTTTGCACCTCAAAGCTGCCCCATCTGTCCCTCGCCTGTACAAACACCCAGAAGTTCACGTTGGAATCGCCGAAATTTTCGTAGCCAAAAAAACCGCCATACTCCTTGATGGCGTGAGGGTTGGTATCCAGCAAGTCGTCCATCACCTCCCGGCAAGCTTGCTCCACTTGTTCAAGGTCGCTGTCATAGCTTATGCCGCACTGAAGCCATACGTTTATAGCTGCGACCGGCCGCTGGGTATTGGTAATAATTGTCTCGGCGAACCGGTTGTTGGGAATGATAACCAGGTTGTTGCGCCAGGTGCGGATGCGGGTGCTGCGCCAACCTACCTCCACCACGTATCCGGCGACACCACCTTCCAGTTCGATGTAGTCACCGGGGGAAATTGCCCCCTCGGTCATTACGTAGGTGCCGGCGAACAGGTTGGCCAGAGTAGGCTGAAGGGCTAGGGCCACGGCCAGACCGCCGATGCCAAGACCGGCAATCAGGGGACTAATATTGATGTCCAGAAGGTCCAGTATTAATAGGCCGCCCAGCCCATAAATGATCACCACCGAAACGCGCCGCAGCAACGGGAACAACCGAAGGTCGACCATGTGAGTGGTGCGGTCCGCCAGGTTCTCCAGATACCAGTCCATAGTATTGGATACCAGGGCTACTACAACGAACACGCCGAGCACCACGCCCAGCAGCTCGAATATTGTATCTACTTGCCCTCGTTGTCCACCGGTCAAATCCAATGGAATAACTATGGAAAGATATATTCCCAAGATAAAGACGGCCAGCGTCATTGGCCGACGGGTAGCCGTGGCCATCCTGGTGTCTAAATCAGAGGGAGTCCATAGGGTGATCCGCAGTATCAGAGGAAAAAGCAGCTTGTAAAAAACGGCGGCGGCAATAAGCCCGATGAGAATGCCGACAGCAGTAATGGCCGGGTCTAGCCAGACCGGGTCATTCAGGCCAAAAAGGGCCGGAAAGGAGTTCATTTTGCGATGTCACTCCGGTCGTTTGGGGATTTACGTCGTCCCCACTGTCCGACAAGTGCCCTGTTCTACAGGCGGCCTCATGGTTCGACACGCCTGCTCTAGGATTGGCGAAGGGTCCGACGTTTCAAGACCCACCGCATGCTACCGAAGGTTACCACTTATGGTTTTTAAGTTTCCTGCTCATTCCGAGCCGGGTCTCGCTATATTGTGTCGGCACAGTTTGGGTTGCGCCGGTTGACCAATTTGTTGGAGGCACTTTAAACCGCAGCGTACGCTAACTTGCGCGCTAAATCGGACACTAAGACAGAAGGAATTATATCACCGGTGGCTGACTTCTCTAGCTATGCGACCCGTACCGTCCCAAACTTGTTTGGATCTCTACAGACCATGAAGCACAGATGAAGCCGCCCGGATGCTTGCTGGGGGACTGGTGGCAATCGCGGACTGGCGGAGATCAGGGAGAGATGGGCCGGAATTGGGCCAGAACCATTTCCGTCAACAAGGGCATGAGTCCGCCCGACGGACCGCGTAGGACCACATCGCAAGACGAAGAAATCGCCGTCTCTTCCGGGTTTATCTCAATCAACATTGCACCTCGTTCTTTGGCGATCAACGGCAATTGGGCGGCTGGTTTCACCGTCCCTGAGGTGCCGATTAACAGCATACAATCACACCGGGCGGTCTGCTCCCGGCATTCTTCCAGCACATCCTTGGGTATGGGCTCGCCGAACATTACCGTGTCCATTTTCACAATTCCTCCGCACTCCGGGCAAACGGGAGGCAATTGATCCAGCGGAAATTGATCTCTATCCCAACGAGTAACGCAACCGATGCACCGCAACATTGTCCGATTGCCGTGAATCTCCGCCACGGCACGGCTTCCCGCCTGCCGGTGCAGGTTGTCCACGTTTTGGGTCATTGTGCACTTGAGCAATCCCGAGCGTTCCAATTCCACCAGCGAGTAATGCCCCGGGTTTGGGGCCGAACGGTCGACCGCTGATTTCATTTCTTGAATGGGGTTCCCTACCTCCGTTTCACCCTGAAGCCGCTTTTCCCACCACCCTTTGGGGTCATTGGAGAACTCCCGATAAGACAGCAGAGAGGGCTCCCCATTTTTGGTCCGTAGTCCTCCAGGGCCACGGTAAGGAGGAATCCCGGACTCCACCGATAGTCCAGCGCCGACCATAGCAACTAGGTGGCTTGCCGACCCAACAATTTGGGCTGCTCTGGCCAGTAGGTCCTGCGTTTCCGGGCCAATGTCGGGGCTAACTTCCGGGTTATTTCGCATATATTTCGTACCTGAGTGGTGCCGGTTGAAAATTGTGCCAGTACTATTTCTATATAGATATATATATTAAACTGATGAATCAGAGCCTATCGCCACTCTACCTCTGCCCCTTCACGCGGTAGAAGATCAATCCTTTCCCCCATTTCGGAGGAAGGTTACGATGGGGGTGTCGAAGTGCTAGTCGAGTTTAACTGGATAATTCGGCACGTTGTCGCCTGGACTCTGCTGGCTAAGTAAGCGTCGATCATTGGGAACGTGCCTGAGGATTATACAAGCTTTCGGAGTGCCGGTGATTGACCGGGTAATTCGCTCGGCATTGGCTGCAACGGATGCGGTGAGCAGTCAAGGTTTGGGGAAGGCTTCTTGGCCGAGTAGTGGCACGAAACGGCAGGCACCCAACATATGTACCGACAACCCCTCGTCGGTCCGCACAGCGTGGACCAACTCTTGCTGGTCCAAGGTCCCCACTGGCACGATCAACCTGCCGCCCAGCGCCAATTGGGAAACCAGCGATTGCGGAAGGGCAGGCGAGGCGGCGGAAACTATTATTGCGTCGAAGGGCGCTTCAGCCGGGCACCCAAGCACCGGCCAAGCGTCGACTATCGTCACATTTTGATAGCCCAATTCATTCAGAACCCTTTCTGCCCGCCGGGCTAGAACCGGGATCAACTCGGTGCTAACAACCCAGCCATCGGGCACCAACAAAGAAAGGACGGCAGTCTGATAACCGCTTCCGGAGCCTATCTCCAAGACCCTCTCGTGGCCTTGGAGGGCCAGAGACTCGACCATCAGGGCCACGATGTACGGTTGGGAGATGGTTTGGCCCTCGCCAATAGCCAATGGCATATCGGAATAGGCATTTGGCTGGGCATCCAGAGAGACGAATCTTTCCCGGGGGACCCGCTCCATGGCCTCCACGACAGTTTTGGAGCGAATTCTACGCCTCAGGCTACGGAAAAGTTGCTCCTTTGCCTTGGAAACGTCTTTCTCCATACGAATTACCCCTCTTAATCTACTATAGCATGGTGAAATTTGCTTCACAACGCAGGCTCCACGACGTGATTAATCCCACGTACTTAATCCCACGTGCCTAATCCAACTTGGGGTCAGCTCAAAACCCCTTGACTTGAAACCTTGACGCAAGAAGAGGGTCAAGACTTAAAACATTCAAATTTGGTAGGTAAGTGCAATATCCATATTCGATTTAGGTAGGTTTTCCCAGAGGGTTTCACGGGTTTTCCGGAGTACAATGATGGCCTGTTGACCTTAGTTTCTCACTATGCTAGTCTCGATGAGTGTAGAAGATGTGCGGAAGATTTGTATAGATTTTGATAGATTTTTGCTGGTTAATCTTTGTTTCGGTAAAACTATGTTGATGAAGGTCCAGTGGTAAACCACCAATTCAACGACAAATCCAGATGGTTGTCCTTGCGGGACGCTTGCCGCCTTTTGGACGTAAGCCAGACCACGCTGCGCCAATGGGCCGACGGAGGCCACCTGCGCGTGTACCGGACGCCCGGGGGGCACCGGCGCTTCCTGCGAGAGGATGTGGACGCCTTTACCGGTTCTAAGGTGGAACCGGGCGAAAGCAATGGCCAGGAGGAGTTGGAGGACTCAGCCCTACGCCGGATTCGACGTAGGCTGCATCAACTAACCGTGTCCAATCAGACCTGGCACAGCAGCATGGACGAGGAAAGCCGGTTCCGCATGCGCCTATTCGGTCGGAGATTGCTAACCCTACTGGCTCAGGACCCTTCCAATCGCCCGCGGCGCCATGAAGCCCTGACCGAGGCTTACTTGCTGGGGCGCCAGTATGGTGGGGAAATGGCGGACACGGAAGTGGGACTGAAAGACACGGTGGAGGCTTTTATTTTCTTCCGCAAGATGGTGCTGGATTCCGCCGCCGCCGATTCTTGGAGTGGGCTTTTGGAACTGGCCGACCGTGTGTTGGTGGGTCTTACCGAGTCTTTTGAAGAGCGTCTGACCCAACCAAAGGTTTCAACCCCAGTTCAAATGAGCCAGGGACTAAGCCCAGAAATAGGACAGCAAGCCGAAAGCGAAACCCAAGAGCCTTCGCTTTCGCCAAACTAGATTCTTCGGATAAATTATTTGGCTAAAAGCTTAGGGAGGAAAACACAGCTATGGACTTAATCGACCGCAAGCTGTTGAACTTGATACAGGGACCTTTCCCAATGGTTGCCCGTCCGTATTTGGCCCTGGCCAATTCGCTGGAGATCAGCGAGGAGGACGTGCTAGTCCGCTTGACCGAGCTCAAGCGCACCAATGTTTTACGGCAAATAAGCGCTATTTTCGACACCCGGCGTCTAGGTTACAAAACCACCTTGGTAGCCATGGCCTATGAGCCCGAGAAACTGCACCAAGGGGCGATGTACATAAATAAACACCCCGGCGTCAGCCACAACTACGCCCGGGAGGGTTCCTACTACAACCTGTGGTTCACCGTGGCCGTGCCCCCCGAGCAAGACCTTCAAACCACCGTCGACCGGATGTCCCAGGCCACCGGTGCACTAACCTCACGGGTTATGCCGACAATCCGATTCTTCAAGATCGGCGTAAATTTCGACATGGTGGAGCAAAAAGGCTCTTCTTTCGACTATAGGCCGGACGGGGGCAAATCCAATGCGGGCAAGACCAACGGTGCCAAGGATGCCGCCGCCAATGGCACACCCGACAACGACTGGAACAAGGCGGTCCCGCTGACCGAAACCGACAAGGGCGCAATCCGGGAATTGCAGGAGGACTTGGAGCTGATCCCTCAACCCTTTGATGGGATGGCCGCGCGGCTGGGTATCGACACCGATCAATTGTTCGCCCTGGCAGCGAATTTCGAAGAGCGGAAATTCATGCGCCGTTACAGCGCTGTATTGCATCACCGCAGGTCCGGCTTTAGCGCCAACGCAATGATTGTTTGGCGGGTTCCGGAGGACCGTTCCGAGGAAGTGGGCATGACAATGGCCCAGCATAAGGCCGTTACCCATTGTTACGAAAGGCCGACCTTCCCCGACTGGCCCTACACCCATTTCACCATGGTCCACGCCACCTCCCAAGAGGGTTGCGAGGAGATCGGAAACGAAATCAGCGAATCCACCGGCATTACCGATCGGATGATGCTCTACAGCAGCCGGGAGTACAAGAAGACCCGGGTCCGCTACTTCGTTGACGAATACGAACAATTCCAGGAAACCCAGGACCTGGAGTCGGAACAATCGGATTCTCTGGTAACAAACTAGGGACAATCAATACTTTCAAACTGATCAAGTCGTGTACGTTGTCGCAATTTAGCAAACCCGCCTGACGACCCATTCTTAATTAAAAAGGGCCCAATTATGCCAACCTATTATCCGGTGTTCCTAGACCTACATGAAAAACGCTGCGTAATAATCGGTGGCGGCACCTTGGCCGAAAGCAAGATCGCAAAGCTTTTGGAATCGGGAGCCAAGATCACCGTGGTCAGCCCAAAAATTAACGACGGCCTCAAGACGGCTCTGAAGCAGGGAAGCTTTGAGTGGCTCGAACGTGAGTACCAGACGGGGGATTTGGCCGGGGCCTTCCTGGGCATCGCCGCCACCAATGTGCGTCCGGTAAATGATCGCATTTTCCAAGATGCGGAAGAATTGGGCATACTGTTGAACGTGGTGGACGAGCCGCACCAGTGTAGCTTTATCGCTCCTTCGATTGTGAACCGGGGTCCGGTAACCGTGGCCATATCTACGGGCGGAGCCAGCCCAGCCTTGGCCCGCAAGCTGCGTGAGACCTTGAACGACAGTCCCGACTTGGCATGGGCCGACATGGCCAGCATCCTCTCCCGTGCCCGAAAGCAGGTTAAAAAACAGGGAGCCACCATTGACCCGCAACGCTGGCAATGTTGCATCACCCCGGACCTTCTTGCGATGACCCAAGAAGGGCGAGAAGAGGAAGCCCTGTCCGCCTTGCTGGCCAAGCTCTTAGGCGATAGTGGGCCCAATCTTTGCGATACCCTGGCGCAATGCCAACCCACCGGGTGTGGCCGCAAACCCAGCGAATGCGCAGCATGAGCCCCAATGTCCGTTGCGCAAGTTAACTCGGTGTGATAGTCACTCTCTGATTCTTAAGACAGCCTTGTAAGCCGGTTAGGTGATGCGAAACAGGGTAGGGGCGGGTTTGAAACCCGCCCCTACGTGAGTAGCGCCAATGCCCCTGCAGGGATATATCAGGATTCAACAATATAGAACCCCGCACGTGGGTTTAATTAACAATCTGTCGGATTCTCCGCGTCGCATTGAGCGTAGGGAATGGACCGGGGCCACTCTGTCCTCCCAAACCGGATACATTCTAGATGCGGCTGGCTCGTTTTCCTCCCTTAATTCGTCGGGGTAGGGTTGCGCACGGTGTCTAGCATGACGATTCCATTGAGATAGAGAAATATATGCTCCTACAGATGAAACATGTACCGGTGAAAGATGTCCCGGCGACTAAGCGCCGAAAACTTGGGTTAGTAGGACCGGGCCTACGGAATGCAGCGGCCACTGCCCGGTTTGAGTTTCATGAAATCCTTGGATTTCCCCGGGGCTTTTCGAGTGGACTCTCCCATGAACTCACCCGGGATCTCTCTAAATGAACGCACGCCGGACGATAAAGATAGGGAGCCGCGGTAGCGGTCTGGCCCTTACGCAGGATGAAGAACTACTGGCGCTGCTTCGCCCTCTATACCCGGAACTCGATTTCCAGGTAATCACCGTTCGGACCCACGGGGACATCAACACCACCGGCGCGCTCGCCGAGATGGGCCTGGGTATTTTCGTTCGGGAAATTGAGCGCGATCTGCTGGCTGGCGACCTGGATATCGCAGTGCATAGCCTGAAAGACCTGCCAACTGAGCTTCCCCAAGGATTGGCATTGGGAGCGATTATGGAGCGGCACGACCCCCGTGACGTCCTGGTAAACCGCTGGGGTTGCGGTCTGGACGATCTACCCGAAGGCGCTCGCATAGGCACCAGCAGCCCCAGACGCCAGGCCTTGTTGAATAGCTTATGCCCCCAAGCCGTCACGTTGCCGATTCGAGGAAATGTGGAAACCCGGCTCCAGAAAGCCCAGGGAGAAGACTACGACGGTACGGTGTTAGCGGCGGCGGGCCTACTCCGGCTGGGACTGTCTCAGCATATTTCCGCCTACTTAGAACCCGAGGAATTTGTGCCTCCACCGGGTCAAGGAGCGTTGGGCATACAAATACGGTCGGACGATAAGGAAATGTTGGAATTGCTCAGCGCCATAGACCATCAGGATAGCCGATGTGCCGTGACCGCAGAACGTGGCTTTCTGGAGGTTTTGGGCGGAGGCTGCCAACTGCCCATGGGCGCCTACGCCCGGAAATCGGGCGAGTCGTTGCTGATGAACGTGTTTCTGGGTTCCGGCTCGGGAATGGAAACTAGCACCGAGGTATTTGCAGCCAGTGTTGAAGGCCCCGCTAATGACCCAATTCGATTGGCGAACGACGCCCACCGGGAACTCGCCAACCTAGGGGCAGCGGAACTTCTGGAAGCCCAAAGGACGGGTGACAACGGTGGCTAAAGCTCAATCAGCTAAAACGAATTTGGGTAAGGTGCACTTGGTGGGAGCAGGACCCGGCGACCCTGGCCTGATTACCCAGAAAGGTCTGCGCTGCCTGGAAAACGCTCAGGTGGTAGTCTACGACCGGCTCTTGGACCCTTCGTTGCTTGATGCCGCCCCAGCCCAGGCAGAATTGATTTTCGTGGGCAAGGGACGAGGCCATCAGGCCATGACCCAAGAAGAGATCAATCAGGTGTTGGTGGACCAAGCGGAAGCTGGTTTAGACGTGGTGCGACTGAAGGGCGGTGATCCCTTCGTGTTTGGCCGGGGCGGAGAAGAAGCTTTGGCGTTGGTCCAGAGAGGCATTGCCTTTGAAGTCGTCCCCGGCGTAACCTCTGCGGTGGCGGCGGCGGCCTACGCCGGTATTCCGGTCACTCACCGTGGCATTGCTACTTCTTTCACGGTGGTCAGCGGCAGCGAAGACCCCACCAAGCCTGAGTCAACCATCGAATGGCGGGCTATGGGCGAGTCATTGTCCCGCACCGGCGGCACCCTGGAAGTCCTCATGGGCTGGAACACTTTGGAGCCCATATTGGATGCCATGGTTGCGGGTGGGTTGTCCTCTACCACGCATGTGGCATTGGTCCAATGGGGCACCTGGGCTCACCAGAACACCGTTACCGGAAGCATCGAGAACATCGTACAGCGGGGAAAGGAAGCAGGCGTTGAGCCACCGGTAATGGCCATCATCGGCGGCGTGGTGGCGCTCCGGGAGCAACTCCGCTGGTTCGACCGCAGGCCCTTGTTCGGTAAAAAGGTGCTGGTCACCCGCTCCCGGACCCAAGCATCCAAGCTCAAAGTAATGCTCGGAGAATTGGGTGCTCAACCGGTGGAGTTGCCGACCATCCAAACTGCGCCATTGGAAGACAATGGCCCACTGGATTCGGCAGTGGCCCGGTTGTCCCGATTTAATTGGGTTATTTTCGCCAGCGTAAATGCGGTGGACGCAGTATTTGCTCGTCTGGAGCTATCGGAAAATTTTGGCGACGCTCGTGCCTTCGGTGGAGTTAAGATTGGCGCGATCGGACCGGCAACCGCCGCCGCATTGCAGTCCAAGGGAATAATAGCCGATTTCGTGCCCGAGACCTCGGTTTCCGAGGCGGTGGTTAAAGAGATGGCAGGCCGGGATTGGTCCGGCGTGAAGGTGCTTTTGCCTGGCGCTGACATAGGACGCGACGAGTTGGCCTCTGGATTAGACCGCTTGGGCGCTGAGGTAGAGCGAGTTTCAGCCTACCGGACGGTAGTACCAGCCGATGTTGGCGACCTAACTCGCCAGGCTATTGAACAAGGTGTGGACGTGGTCACATTCACAAGCTCATCTACTGCCCGAAATTTGATGGAAGCGTTGGAAGGCGACTGCGGGGCTTTGGGCTCAAGCCTTATTGCCTGCATCGGGCCGACCACCGCTGCGACAGCCAAAGAGTTGGGATTAAAAGTCGGCTTGGTTGCCAAAGAGCACAACGTCGAAGGGCTGGTGGAAGCATTGGCCCAACATTTTAGCGAGTAGATTGACGCCAGCCGAATAATTAGCTTCATACCCGTCACGAAGCTCCGTTCGTGGTGAGCCCGTCGAACCATCCCTCCGGGGAAAGACCCTTCGCCTAGCTCAGGGCGAACGGTCTCGGAGTCTCTGTCCGTTCGTGGTGAGCCTGTCGAACTATACCTCCGCGGAAAGACCCTTCGACTAGCTCAGGGCAACGGGGTGGGTATGATCCCGATGGTTTCGGGGTAAACAGGGGTAAAACACGGAGAATAAGGGGGAGAAATGCCAGGCTTTCCGGATATGAGACTTCGCCGCCTCAGGGGACAACCAGGAATCAGGAACATGGCCCGGGAGACACGCCTATCGCCAGCGGAGTTCATCTATCCCATGTTCGTGACCCACGGCGAAGGTGTGCGCACGCCAATCGAGCCTATGCCGGGCTGCTTTCACTTTTCGGTGGACCAACTGACTGAGGAAGTGGGAGAAATTGCCGAGCTGGGAGTACCGGCCGTGCTGCTGTTTGGATTGCCAGAAGAGAAAGACGCCTTGGGCACCGAGGGCTACGACCCCGAGGGGATTGTTCAAGAAGCCATCCGGGCTATCAAGAAAAGCACGCCGGACATGATGGTCGTCACCGACGTGTGCATGTGCGAGTACACCGACCACGGTCACTGCGGTGTCATCGACAACGGAAATGTGGACAATGACCAGACGCTGGAGTTATTGGCCCGCACCGCTGTGTCCCACGCTCAGGCTGGGGCCGATCTGGTCGCTCCTTCGGCCATGATGGACGGGCAGGTATGGGCTATACGCCAAGCGCTCAACGATCAAAACTACACCGATATGCCCATCATGGGATATGCCGCCAAGTACTCCTCGGCGTTCTATGGGCCTTTCCGCGTGGCCGCCGACTCCACTCCCCAGTTTGGCGACCGGCGTAGCTACCAGATGGACCCCGCCAACGCGCGCATGGCGATGAGGGAGATAGAAACCGACATCGCCGAGGGCGCTGACATCATCATGGTCAAACCGGCCATGGCCTACCTGGACGTGATTCGTATGGCCAAGGACCGTTTCGACTATCCTTTGGCCGCCTATAACGTCAGCGGCGAGTACTCAATGATCAAAGCTGCCGCCCGCCAAGGCTGGATTGACGAGAAGAATGCCACCATGGAGTTGGTCACTGCCATAAAGCGGGCAGGCGCGGACATAATTCTCAGCTACCACGCCAAAGAGATGGCACAATGGCTGAAAGCGGCGGAATAGGAAATGATTTACCCAGGGCAAATGCCTAGTCCGCAGTTATGATCACTGAGCTTTGGGTATGTAACCCACTTATCGGGGAATTCGAGACTTGTTCCCAGGATTATCATGAATAACATCTATCGTATGCAGGTTAAAATATGAACCATACTCGCTCGGAAGCGCTATTCTCCGAAGCCCAGAAATACATCCCCGGTGGGGTCAACAGCCCAGTGCGGTCGTTTCGCGCCGTTGGCGGGACCCCGCCTTTTATCGCCAGGGGTCAGGGCCCCCGAATTTGGGATGTGGACGGCAACGAATACATAGACTACTTGGGCTCATGGGGCCCTCTGGTCTTGGGTCATGCCCATCCCGCTGTGGTGGAAGCCTTGCGGAAGGCTGCCGAGGGCGGCACCAGCTTTGGCGCCCCGGTAGAGCAGGAAGTAGAGTTGGCCAAAATAATCTGCGAAGCCTTGCCATCGGTGAACTCGGTCCGGCTGGTCAACTCGGGCACCGAAGCCTGCATGAGCGCCATACGCCTTTCCCGAGCGTTCACCGGCCGCAATAAGATCATCAAGTTCGCCGGTTGCTACCACGGCCATGCCGACGGGCTGTTGGTCAAAGCTGGCTCCGGGGCAATGACCTACGGCATTCCCACCAGCGCTGGGGTGCCCGAGTCCTATGCCAGCGAAACTCTGGTGGCCGAGTTCAACGACTTGGCCTCGGTAGAACAGTTTTTCTACGCTAATCCCGACGGAATTGCCGGTATAATCGTCGAACCAGTCGCTGGCAACATGGGCGTTGTCGCTCCGGCGGAAGGGTTCCTGGAGGGTCTGCGCCAAATAACCAGCCAGGCTGGCTCGCTGTTGATTTTCGACGAAGTAATAACCGGGTTCCGGCTGGAGTACGGCGGCGCTCAGACCAAGTTCGGCATAACCCCCGACATTACCACCTTGGGCAAAATCATCGGCGGCGGTTTGCCGGTGGGAGCATACGGTGGCCGAAAGGACATCATGGAGATGGTTGCGCCTCTGGGACCCATGTACCAAGCAGGGACGCTTTCGGGTAACCCATTGGCTGTTTCCGCCGGGGTGGCCACCCTGACCGAGCTAAAAAAGCCCGGCGTTTACCAGCATATAGATGGTCTAGCCCAGCAGTTCGCCAGCGGCCTCTCCGACGTTTTCAGCAAGCACGAGGTGCCGGGGACGATTAACCGGGTAGGCTCGATGTTCACCGGGTTCTTCAATCCTGGGCCGGTGGAAAGCTTGGCCCAAGTGGAGCAATCCGACGTTGAGGGGCATAAACGGTTCTTCCACGCAATGTTGGACCGGGGCGTCTACATGGCCCCATCCCAATTCGAGGCGGGGTTTATCTCACTGGCTCACACCCAAGCGGAAGTGGACCAGACATTAGGTATAGCAGAAGCGGCATTACAAAGCCTGCGTTAGGCGGCCAACACCCTAGTATTACAACGACGGATCACAAAAAAGGGGCCTTGAGCACCTCTTCATGGCTGTTAGGCGCGTTGACAGCTTTGTGGTCTTGCGTTCCGCGAAGCGATTTCTGCCCCAAAAGACCAATTTGAGAAAGCGTCGTTGTAATACTAGAGGTCTGGCCGGAAAGCCATTGGCCGGGTTTCGCGCTACGCCAAGCAGACGTATTCCAGTCTTATACGGTATAATAGTATATGTAATACGTTTCAATAACCAACTGTTACTTCGATAATCGACGTTAAGAAAACGACGGCTTGGGGAGAATCGGGGTTTCCGTCCGAGTTTCTAGGGTGGAAGCAACTCGGCTTCCATAGCCAGCAAGCAAATTAAAGGGCGTCCCGGCTGTGTCGGGGCGCCCTTTAATTAATCAGTGGCATAATAGGTTGCCCAAAAGTACGGTTTGCTGGCTAGGCCCCGTACCTGGCTGCGGCGTTGGGGTCGCTATAGGTCACGTTCTTGGTAGCCCAGAACGCCGTGGCGATTGTGTCTACGGTCGCTACCAGTTCTTCGCAGGCAGCCATGTCGATATTCTGCTTGCAGCGTCCGGCCAGCTTAATAGCTGCGTTGAAGCTAGCGTGCACGTCGAAATCCGCCGGGGTGTTTGGCCAGGCGTAGTCGGCCCAAAGGATGCTCAATTCCTTTTTGCATATCTCGGCGTGCTGTTCTTTAACCGTCACATATCGGGCGATCTTGTTGACATAGTCTTGGCGAGCGGCACCAACTACATCGGGCGCGGGCGACTCCAACGCTTGAATCCGCAACACCATTTTTTGCACCGTCTGCGCCGCTATCTTGGCGGATATGGGGTCATATATCCCGCAGGGAATATCGCAGTGGGCTTCAGCCTTTCGCGAAATAATCAATCCTAGTGGATTAAACATTGGTCTTCTCCTCGCTGGTAATTTCTTGGGTGATTTCTCGGGTAATCTTTCGTTGGTAAAATATGGGCTGGTAAAGTCTTGTTTCCAATATGAGGGATAGGCACCAGAGTACAAGAAAATATACGGGTTATCAAGTCCTCATGCCACGCCTATCTTGGGACGATTGCGCAGCCCGTGCCGGTATTTACCGGTATTTAGTCGAAGCGCAATTCGAATAAGCCAGTCGCATAATATTGAGGCCCGGTATCTATCATCCATATCGTCTTGAAACCGCCGACAGAGGCCGCTTATAATGTGCCGAGATTTCCACGAGACTTCCACGAAATTTTCGGTAGACTCCCCGGACTCCGCCACCGGAAATTCGTTCCCACTGCTGGTCGGTTCGCAGCGACAAAATCCCGATAGCCCCTTTGTTGCGATGTTATTTTGTAGCTGTGTCCTTCCGGTATAAACTTCAGATTCAGCCCGCCAGTTGAGTTCAAAGACTCGTTTCATATACTCATTGCAATACCCGGCAATTGGGCACATTTCACCCTTTGCATGTGATATTGTCCGTTATGCCGGATGGACTAAACCAGAATCAGGAGGATCAACGTGACTACCGCCACTGACAAGAATCTTAAAATGAAACACCGGAGCCGGGAGATCACCGAAGGACCGGACCGGGCTCCCGCTCGCTCCTACCTCTGGGCCATGGGGCTGAACCAAGAAGATATGGACAAACCCTTCGTCGCTATAGCCAACCTGGCCAGCGACGTGACTCCTTGCAACGTCCACTTGGACCGGTTCGCTCAAGCAGCCAAAGAGGGCATCCGCCAAGCCGAGGGGACGCCCTTCGAGTTTGGCACCATTACCGTCAGCGACGGGATATCGATGGGCACCGAGGGTATGAAGGCGTCCCTCGTCAGTCGCGAGGTCATTGCAGATTCCATAGAAGTGGTGGCATTCGGTGAGCGCATGGACGCTTTGATTGCCATCGCCGGTTGCGACAAAAACATGCCCGGCTGCTTGATGGCCATGGCTCGACTGAACATACCGGCTATCTTCGTTTACGGCGGGGCCATCATGCCTGGGCAGTACCAAGGCCGGGACGTGAATGTCCAGGACGTGTTCGAGGCTGTAGGAGCTTACGCCAAGGGCGATGTGACCCTGGAAGAACTCAGGGCCTTGGAGTGCCGGGCCTGTCCTGGTGAAGGCTCCTGCGCAGGACTCTTTACGGCCAACACCATGTCCACCGCCATCGAAGCCATGGGCATGTCCCTGCCGGGAGACGCATCAATTCCGGGCGCCGATCCCCGCCGCGTGGACCACGCCCGCCTATCAGGTCAGACGCTGCTGCGGCTCTTGGAAGATGACGTGCGCCCTCGGGACATACTCACCAAGCAGGCCTTCGAAAATGCTATCACGGTGGCTGTGTCCATGGGCGGCTCAACCAACTTGGTGCTTCACCTGATAGCCATCGCCAAAGAGGCTGGCGTCAGTCTCAACATGGCGGACTTTGACCGCATCAGCAACAATACGCCTTATATCGCTGATATGAAGCCGGCTGGCCGTTACGTGATGGCCGATTTGGACCGTTACGGCGGCGTATCCCTGGTCATGAAACGGCTGCTGGGGGCTGGCCTGCTCCACGGCGACGCCATGACCGTCACCGGCAAGACGTTGCGAGAGAACGTTGAGGCTATGGAGACAGTGGAAGACCAACCCGTGATCTATCAAATAGATGCGCCTCGCAGCCCCACCGGCGGTCTGGCCATTGTTTACGGCAACCTTGCCCCCGAGGGGTCGGTAATCAAGGTGGCAGGACACCAACAAAAGGTATTTGAAGGGCCAGCCCGGGTGTTTGACGAAGAGCAACTGGCGTTCCAAGCGGTACAGCGGCAGGACATCAAGGCTGGCGACATTGTGGTCATTCGGTACGAAGGCCCCAAGGGCGGCCCCGGCATGCGGGAGATGCTGGCGGTAACGAGTGCCATAATGGGCCAGGGACTGGGCGAAGATGTGGCCCTGATAACTGATGGGCGTTTTTCCGGTGCAAGCCACGGTCCGATGCTGGGGCATATAGCCCCGGAGGCAGCAGTGGGTGGCCCCATAGCCTTGGTTGAAGAGGGCGACATGATCACCCTGGACATACCTGGGCGCCGTTTGGACGTTAAGCTGACAGAAGAGGAATTAACCGATCGCAAATCCCGCTGGACACCCAAGGAACCCAACTACACCACCGGGGTCTTGGCCAAGTACGCCAAGCTGGTCTCATCGGCATCGGAAGGGGCGGTGACCGGGTAAGTTACCGGTCAGCATTCAGCTCATGAATTGGTGGTAGCTAATCGGTGGTTGCCAGACTGATCGAAGGATTGGGTTGTGGCGTTCTGGATATACGAAAACTGGAGAGCAAAAGGGAATCAGGCGAGAATTCATCGAGACTCCTGCTCCTATTGCAATTATGGGCAGGGAAAGTCTGATGGGAGCTACAGCCGAAAAAACGCCACATAGCATGGACCGTTTGAGGGCCTAGCTGAGGTTCGCTCTTTCGGCGGATTTATACGCAGGTCGCCGAAGATAGAGGAATGCCGCCGTTGTCTCTAGTGAAGGTAACTTAGGTCATGGGATTAATTGTCGGACCACTCAAATCCAGTCGAAATGTGGGTTTTCCTCGTTAAGAATATTTAAGGGTTACCCTGAACCAATAGTTCGTGTCAGATTGATCAACATTTCTTTGCTAAAAATGGTGCTGAGGATTGTTGGCCACTCCGGCGTTCGAGACATGCTCGAAACAGCACCGAGGGAGGTCATCAGGCGGCAACGAATAGAGGGGTTGCGGCGCTCCTTGGGGAGCACATATCTCAGTTTGACTCCAGAAGAGTTGTTTATACTTCGCCGCCAAAGCTGATGGCTGACCGCTGATAGCTATAGGACTAATCAATGCCCCAAGCAGTAACAATAGACATTCTGGACCGTATGCGACCAAACCTGGCTTCCCTCATTCAGGAGAAAGCCAAAGGCCTGGCTGGCATGCGCTATTGTGACCTTCGCATTTCGGTACGGGAGGAAAAGGGTGCTGTGGCCGAGAACGGCAGCGAAAAAGCCAGCGCCGAGGACTACATATTCGACTTCGGAGTGCGGGCTATCGCAGGCGCCCGGATGAGCGCCGCTGGTTACTTCGGCCAGATTTTAGGCGCAGCCGACGCCGCAAACATAGAGAACGTGGTCTGGCAGGGAATACGCCAAGCCCACCAGCGGGCCCGGTCCAGCGCTCGCATGAAAGGGGTAACCCGGGGTCGCTTCGGTGCGTTGGGGGAAAGCATAGTCGGAACCAACCTTGCTCCCATCGCGGTAGCCCAAGACAATGTTCCGGCGATTTATAGCCAAGACCCCAGGGACGTGCCAATCGCCGAGACAGTCAAGATGGCCGTTGAAGGGTGCAAAGCCCTGCAGAGCGGCAGCGTGGTGTATGCCGCGGCTTCAGCCAGTACCTTCCTGCTCCGGGAGCTTTTCCTGAGTTCCGATGGAGCGGACATCGACCAGAGCTTCGCCCAGACCGAAGGTTTCGCCATCGCAATCTGCGCCGGAGAGCACGGGAACTTTGAGCTCTACGACTTTACCGGCCACCAACGCGGTTGGGAGGTACTGTCCGAAGGCTACGAGAGCGGGCCCATAGTTCTGCCACGGTTCATAGACTTTTGCACCAAGCTGGGATCCGACGCTGCTGAAATTGCCGATGCTCCCCCATTAAAGCCACCGGAAAAAGAAGTGACCATAGTCACCAACCCTCACTTCAACACTCTGTTGATTCACGAGGTTGTGGGGCATCCGTCGGAGCTCGACCGGGCGTTGAAGTACGAGACAGCATACGCCGGTCGTTCCTGGTTTCTCAAGAACTTGCAGGAAAACCAGGTGGGCCAACAAATAGCGTCGCCCCTTGTGACCGCTTTTTCCGATCCCTTGATGGAAGGTTACGGCTCGTTCAAATACGACCACGAAGGCACTCCGGCTAGGCGGGCCCACATCATACGGGATGGAGTGCTGGAAGAGTTTCTGAACAACCGCCAGACGGCAGCCACAATGGGAGTGGAACCCAACGGTTCGGCTAGGGCCACCGACTCCCACTTGGTGCCTCTAATCCGCATGACCAACACGGTGTTCGCAGCGGGAGACCGGGATCCCAAAGACATTATTTCCGAGGTGGAGTCGGGTTACTACATTGACGGTCACCGTACCCCGTCAATCGCCGAGTCCAGGGAGAACTTCCGAATCACGGCGGTGAAGGTTTACGAGATCAAGAACGGGGAACTGGGCCAGCTTTACCGGGACGGCGGAATTACGGCAGATTCCCGTGACTACTTCATGTCCATTGACGCCGTGGGTAACGATCTGCGGGTCAATCCCATCCCCAACTGCGGCAAGGGCCAGCCGATGCAAGCCAAGCGCATGAGCAACGGAGGCCCAACCATGCGGGGCGTCGCGAGGCTCACCGGGCCAGGGTGAATGAATTGGTTAGATGACCCTTTGATGGTCTTTGACGAGGACAGAGGCCAGCGAATTTATTTAAAGGCCGAATCGGAAGGCGCAAATGCCGAAGCTTGGCAGTCCTTCCACTTTGCGAACAGGTTGAAGCTTGAAAAGGAGGCCTTCTCCATCAGGGGCCTCGTTGACGCGGATTGGCACAATTGATTTCTCGGTTCAAAAATCTTAGGTAGGATTTGACTGAGGTAATCGTGTAATGCCGGGGGTATAATTTATATGCCTTCAGGGTGAATATCGAACTTGAAGAGATCGGAACAACTTCGGCTGCCAACAGGGAGATAATCATGGGAACATTTTCAGTGGATATCGAGATTGGGAATCCCGAAGGTACGCGATTTGAATCAGTTAACGCATTAGTGGATACGGGCGCAAGCTATACTTCAGATCCGGCTACTGTGCTTCAAGAGTTGGGTGTGTCAGTCCGCGACCGAGTCACGTTTATCCTCGCTGATGGCCGGCGCATTCTCCGGAACGTGGGCCGGACTTGGATTCGCATAGATGGAAAATCTGAAATTACTTTAGTTGTGTTTGGCGACGAAGACGCTGAGCCACTGCTAGGGGCTTATTCCCTTCAAGGATTATTGTTGGGCCTGGAATCACCCAACGAGCGGCTTGTCCCGGTTCCCGGATTGCTGCTGTAGTACAGGTCATCAAACCACGAATCCACTCCCAACCCGTCGGCCTGCCATTTACGTTGCGCCGTTTAATTGGACGAAGTCTAGCAACGGATTCACGACAGGCTAATTGACCCGTCAACTCAGAAAATCATTAATTGGGAGCACTAATAGATGCTGCCTATCTCCAAACTTCGTACCGCAGCCAGGGAAGCATTGGCCTATGTCAGGGCTCAGGCCGACGTTGCGCAAGCCGAGGTGTTTGCCTCCGCCAATACCAACCTGACCGTACGGATCAATTATACTTCGCACATTCCCAGTAACGGCGTCGAGGAGCCAAAGTCCGTAGAGTCCTTCGGCATGGGCTTGAGGGTGGCTTTCCACCCTTCGTCCACCGGCTCAGCGGGTAGGTCCGGCAGCGGCGTGACCACCGGGTATGGCAGTGAGCCCACAGACCTGTCCTTGGACGGTGTGCGCCGGGCTTTGGACAAAGCACGGGCCGGAGCAGTTCTAGACGCCGAATTCGTTTCTTTGCCCAAACCGCTGAACAAGCGCTCGGGGCTAGTGACCAATACTCACGACCCCGCCATCATGCAACTAAACAATCCAGGCTTACTTAAAGTCGGCTGGCAGATGTTGGACCAAGGACTGCAGGTGTTCAGCACGTCGGAAGACTTGTTGAATTTGGCTGGGTCTCAACAGCGCTTGCCGGAACTGGGTCTGATTCTTGGCGGCGACCTAGTCTTGCTACAACAGCGGATGGCCATTGCCTCAACCCACATGCCCCGGGTGCAAACCGACGAGACCACGCTGGCCATGTCCTTTGCCACCGCAATGGTAGAATCTCAAAACTCCAAGGGCAGCGGATGGTCGGTGAGCAATAAATTGGCTGGCTTTGACGGCGAGTCAGCAGCCGAGGCGGCCCGCAACGCAATAAACTCCATGGGCGGTCAGCGGGTGCCCAGCGGCAACTACCGGGTCATTCTGGGGCCCCAAGCATTGGCGGAAATCCTGGAATGGATCCTGCTGCCCGGCCTCCAATTGGACATGTTCCACGCCGAAGCCTCACCCTTTATGGGTCGATTGGGACAGCAGATAGCGTCACAGCTACTGAACATCTACGATGATGGCGCCGCTCCGGGATTGGCTGGCTCCAAGGCCATCACCGACGAGGGTCTTCCCACCGGGAGGACCGACCTGATTAAGGCCGGTGTGTTCACCGGTTTGATGTCCGACTATTACGGCTTCCAGCGAATTTTGAACGACCCTAAGGGAAAATCCAAGCTGGGTGTCGAACCCTCCAAATCAATGGAGGCTATAATCCCCCGCAACGGTTTTCGGCCCGCCAACGGAGGCGGTCGGGATTTCAACTCGCCGCCTTCCACTACGCCCACCAATCTGGTCGTAGAGGGTTCCACCCGCTCCAATCATCGTGAGCTATTACGCATGGTGGGCGACGGCATTTACATCGGTCGCATCTGGTACACCTATCCGGTCAACGGCATTACGGCTGGTGACTTCAGCGGCACCTTGATTGGCGATTCCTACATCATCAAGGATGGACGGCTGTCCGCGCCTGTGCAGCCCAACACGTTACGTATGAACGACAACGTGCTCAGGGTAATCAATAACATTCTAGGCATAGGGTCGGAACCCCGAGGCACAGTCCGCTGGGCGTCGGACCAGATAACCTGGGCACCGGAAGTGGCTGTGGACGATTTTTGCTTGGAAGAGATTAGCGGGTCTATCGAGACGGTCTACCAACGTTAATTTTGGCGGGAGTTGCTTCCTCCGGGGAACACCGAGTACAACCGCAAAGAAACGGGATTAGATATTCTCCTGGCTCGCACTCTGCGGTGAGTATTGTCGGACGCTCCCAAGCGTTTGCCTAGACTACAACAACAGCCAGCTTCACTCAAAGATAATACAATCCAGCTTCGACAACAGCTTGGACAGAGGAAGTGGGAAATGACCTCCGACACTATTTCGTTCAAACTATCCGGCAGCGTGGCGACGATCACACTTAACCGGCCCGAGGCTCGAAATTCGCTGACCCCTCAGATGATTTCCGACTTGGGCGATGCTGTGGAATCCTGCGCCGCCGGAGAGGTACGAGCCGTCCTGCTCACCGGATCGGGCGACTCATTCTGCGCTGGGGCCGACCTGAAAGGCCTCGTAGAGCGGCTGAACAAAGACGGTGCCCAGGCATTGTCCGAGGAAATAGGCCATGTCGCCGGAACTTTGCACGACCGAGTGGTCTTGCCCTTGCTCCGGTTGAAGAAGCCGGTGATCGGGGCCATAAACGGTGTGGCGGCCGGAGCCGGGTTCAGCCTTATGCTGGCCTGCGACCTGCGCATCGCTTCCAGCAGCGCCAGATTTCTAATGGCTTACGGCAACATTGGCGCTACCGCCGACGGAGGTTCCACCTATTTACTGCCCAGGATCGTCGGCGCAGCAAAAGCGATGGAGCTTTACCTGGCCAGCCAACCTATGAGCGCCGACATAGCCCTGGAAATGGGCTTGATTACCCAGGTATGCGATAAAGAGGCTTTGCCCCAACACGCCCTTGAAACGGCCATGAGGCTGGCTCAAGGCCCCACCGTCGCCTATGGACGGGTTAAAGAGTTGTTCCTAAATTCTTGGGACAACACGGTAGAGGCGCAACTGGCCGCCGAAACTCAAGCCTTCGTGGACATCAGCCTGACTCGCGACCTCCAGGAAGGGGTCAAGGCCTTCACGGAAAAGCGCCAACCCTGGTTCCAGGGGCTTTAATCCTGGGCGGAAAACTCCACCCCCGCTTTGTTTTACCGTAAATTGCTAACTTGCCTCTGTCTGCTTACCCTTTTAGAATGCGTGTCACGATATGCTGGAATTAGCGGGCATAGTAATTGGGATAGTTGCGGCTTCTTTCATCATGCTCTTCGGAAGCAGAGGTCTCGTCGACCTGTTTCGCGGCATATCTCAGCGTAGGTCGAGCAAGAAAGCGCAATCAACGTCCAGCGAAACTCAACAAGACCCGACCGCCGCCGATATCCGCTCCCCTGCCAGTATCCCCGAGGACAGACAAAAGGCACAGGCGGCCACTCTGCAAAGGTTGGAGTTTAAAGAGGCGGTGGCTACCCTGGTCCGAGCGTTCGACTATTACGCCGCTGCTGGCGAAGTAGACCAAGCGATCTCCGTGGCTGGGCACCCTGTTCAACCCGTTCCTGGGATCTCCACCGGCTTGTCACAGCTAATATCGCGGGCTTTGGATTTGGTTCCACCTGATTCTCTGCAAGCAGGACGTCTCCTATCCCGCTACGGCAGAGTCGTAGGAATGGAGCGAGGTGAATACCACCGAGCCCTCGACGCCTTTGACCGGTCACTGGCCATCGCCGACCAGGAAGACGATTCAGAGTTAGCGTTAACGACCTTGATAAGTCTCCTCCCCATGAACTGGCAGTTCAACCGCTGGAAGGAAATACTGGATGCCGCCCCGAAAGCCATTGAACTGGGGCAAAGCCTAAATGACCGTAATTCAGAAGCGCAAGCTCATTTCTGGCACACGATGGCGTCGCTGTGTACAGGCGACCTCGAGAAAGCACTATCGCATGCAAATTCCGTCTTGACGTTAGTTGACAGCGAATCTGACCGCTTTGGGGGGGCGGCCGCATTTTTGCCCGTTGAGATGGTTTGCAGGGCTATGGGCGACTGGCAGGCCGCCCGAGAATACGTCAATCAAGGATTGGCTGCGTCTCCTCAAGAGAACCGCCTACTCTTCGGCCATCCGCTGCTGGAGTATGAGACGGGCGATTTTGACCGAGGTGATGTATCACTGGAGCGGCTGCTGGACACTATGCGCGTTACCGGTCCCAGGTTAGGCCCGGATTTTGTGTTCCCCATATTGGCGATCCCCATCATGGCCCGAATTCGAGGAACGGACTCTAAACTCGAGATCGCCGAAGAAGCGGCACACGCCGATTTAGCTTGGTCCACTTCCGGCACCGTGTGGCAGATGGTAGCTGACGCAGGGATGGGCTTGATAGCTGTATTGCGGGGTAATTCGGATGAAGCAACGCACCGGTACACCGCACTGGAATCACACCGGGGCATGATGATAACCACACTTGCTGTGACCACCGACCGTCTACTTGGGCTTATGGCAAACACCATTGGCAAACTAGACAGGTCTGCCGAGCATTTTGAAGATGCTCTAGCCTTCTGCCGCAAGGCTGGCTACCGGCCCGAGTTGGCCTGGACGTGCTGCGACTACGCCGACTGTCTACTCCAGCGGGAAGGAGAACGCGACCGGGCCAAAGCTAACGTCCTGCTGGACGAGTCCTTGGCCATCTCCACCGAGTTGGGCATGCTGCCCTTGATGGATAGGGTGCAGTCCCGGCGAGAAAAGGCTCGGGAGATAGGACGAGCCTATCCCTACTTCAACTCCACCACGGTCACGCCGTCGCCGCCTGGGCCCTCACCCGAGGCTGAAGACTCAACCAATGGATGGCCGATCAGGAACTCCCGTATGGCCCGCCTCAGTGCACCGGTGCCCTTGCCGTGAATGATTCTCAGCGGACTTACGCCGTCCAGAGAGGCGTTGTTTAGCCAACCCTCCACGTTCTCTACGGCTTCGTCAACCCGTTGGCCTCGCAGGTCAATCTCGGGAGCGGTGGCTCGCCGGGAGCTTCGGCTCACAATAACTTTGGGCTCGACCGAAGGTCGGGGCCCTCCCGCGGGACGGTCAAGCTGGTAAACGGGTATCTTGGCCCGCATAGTCCCAAGCAATACCTCTACCTGGGATTCTTGGTCGGGAGGACTTATTACTTCCACCGGGCGGTCAATTCCCCGGATGTAGACCCGGTCCCCCGACTTTAGCGTTTCATGCCACGGCGCCCGGTATATAGGGATGGGTTGCCATGTGGGAGAGTTAACCGCTCGCCGGTCTTCAGCCAACTGGGACTGCAACTCTTCTTGAATCCGGCTAATCTCTTCCGCCGGGCTAGCCGGTGAGTTGGTCTGGGAAGCGCTGTCTTGGCGGTTCGTCGGGTAACTTGCAGGAAAAAAGGGCTGCGGTCTTGGCTGGAATACGGGCCGTTCCAGCGCCCTCTCGGCTTGTTGAAGGCGGGCCAGAACGCCGCCAATCTTTTGTTGCAGTTCTTGCCGGGCTTGCTCAACGAGCTCTATCTTAGAATTCTCCACCGAAGCCAACCTGGCTTCTGTCTCAGCCTGATTTTCTTTGGCCCGGAGCAATGCAGCCTCGGCCTCGCGGCGCAGGCCATCTACCAAGCCACGCTCTTCCTGCAGCTCCTTTAACAATCCTTCGGTAGCTTGTTCTTCCGGAGACAAGGCTTGACGGGCTTGGTCCAGGATGTCTTGAGGCACACCCAAGCGCTGCGCAATGGTCAAAGCGTAGCTACGACCGGGCAGGCCCAGCGTCACCTGATAGGTCGGGTCCAGCGTCTCCGGGTGTAGGTCCACGCTGGCATTTATCATTCCAGGTTGCTCTTGCACGTAGTGGGCCACGCCCCGGTGGTGGGTGGTGGCTACCATTAGAGACCCACGGCGCCAAAAGTGGCCCAGGATTGCTTTGGCCAAGGCAGAGCCTTCTTCCGGATCGGTACTGGTGCCCAACTCGTCGACCAGAATCAGCGAGTCCCCGGTGGCGGCCTCCATGATTGTTAGCAGGTTGCGTATGTGGGAGCTAAAGGTGGACAGCGACTGTTCGATGCTCTGCTGGTCGCCAATATCGGCGTAAATTCCGTCAAAGAGTGGAAACCGACCTTCATCGGCCGGGACGTGAAGGCCGGACTGGGCCATCATCGCCAACAGGCCCACGGTCTTCAGGGTGACGGTCTTTCCACCGGCGTTGGGACCGGTAATTAGCATCACGGTCTGCGGGCCGCCCAACTCCAACGCGATGGGCACGGCCCCGGCGGCGAGCAGAGGATGGCGCGCCCCGGAGAGCCTTAGGGTCGAAGGTCGACCGTTTGCGACAGACGCCGCATGCCCAAATTCCGGCTGTTTAATCCCTGGCCGATCAATCTCTGGCTGATCAAAATCTCTGGCTGATCAAACTCTGGCTGATCAAACTCTGGCTGATCAAACTCTGGCCGATCAATCCCCGGCTGGTCAAACTCAGGCGAGTCGGATGCCGAAGAGTCAAATACCGAGGGCGCTATCGACCGGGTAGCCGCCGAGTAGCGTCCCTTGGCTACGTCCAGATCGAGCCTGGCCATTAAGTCCAAGGCCAAAAGAAGATCCTCCCCTGACTGACCGACCAGATTTGAGAGTTGGCGTAGAATCCGCTCTTCTTCCCGCTCTTCCGCCAACCTGGATTCCCGCCACCGGTTGCCTAAATCGATGGCTTGCATAGGCTCTACGAACACAGTGGCCCCGCTATCCGATACATCGTGGACTATTCCCGGCACCCGGTACCGCATCTCGGCCCGGACAAGCAAGACCAACCGCCCGTTGCGCTGGGTAATAATGGGTTCCTGAATCACGTCCTGGCGCTCCAACCGGCGAAGGTTACGTTCCATCACACTGTTGAGCCGCTCGTGGGTGTTTTTAGACTCTTCGCGAAATTGGCGCAACGCAGGGCTGGCGCTGTCTAATACCTCGCCTGCGGGGCTAATTGAGGCCCCAATGGCGCGCTCCAAGGGCAATAGGTCGGGCAGGTTGTCGCCCAAGCCGGACAAAAGAGGAATTTCTTCGTGGCGAGACAGGGTACTGCGATTATGCCGTACCGCTTCGGTCAGTCCACGAACGGCATGGAGTTCCTCACCCCGCAAAAAGCCGCCCAGCAGACCTCGGTTTACATACCCTCGAAATTCGATCCCCGGTCCAAACTCCAGTCCACCGCCATGGTCGAGAAACTGCCGGGCCTCGGTGGTTTCCTGCTGACGGGTCGCTACCTCCAAAAGGTCGATTGAGGGCGACAGCGATAATGCTTGTTCCCGGCCCATAACCGAGCGGGTATATCCAGCCAGTTGCTGGCTAACCTGGTCGAACTCCAAGAGCCGGGACGAGCGCTCAAATCCACTTGTGCTGCCGACCGGAGGCGGCAGGGCCGCGTCTGACCTTGGGGGTTTTGACCTTAGTGGTTCGCCGGACATTTCACCAGACGTTCCATCGGACGTTCTTCCGGAAATTTCGTCCGCTAATCCACCGGAAGTTCCAGCAAAAGTTTCTTGGAGTACTGGTTTAGGGATATATTCTTCGGCGCCGTTAATCAATGTTCACCATTCCACGTTTTACCAATCCAGAGGATATACCCTGCATTCGTTCAGCATACCCGCCACTTCTTCCAATGTGTCACGCTTAGGGTCCCTGACGTTTAGCCGCCGATCCAAAATCTTGTCCCGTTGGCGTTCCACGAAAGGGCATACTCTCAAGAACCCTTCCAGAGTAAATTTCTCTCCGCCCAAGAGAACGAAATCCAGTTCTTCGTCCAGTTCCCGTTCGATGGAGCTGAACTGGGTCTGGGCAGCCTGGCAGGCCTTATCGTACAGCAGGCGCATCTGTCCTTCACGGATACGCTGGTAGCGCTTTTGGGAAGTCCCTCCGGCGGCATGCCTGCCCTTCACATAACGGGCATCGGTCTTGGCGGTGAGCAACTTTTGGCCATGGAAAACCGCCGCCGAAAACCGGCCCAACCGCAGCAAAATTACGCCTATAGTGTACTCCGTTTCCAGAAGCGTCAAGAGCGGCTTGGTGTTCCATGAAGAGAAGACACCTTCTTCTACTAAAGGGAAAGGCGGTAAAACAACCAGCCCCTGGTTTCCGCTGCGGAACGCCGCCACTCCAGTACCGGAATTAAGTATGGACCGGTCCATACCGGACAGTCGCTCCCACCAAGTGCGGCCTTCTGGACCTTGGCCGTTCAAGAACTCATGCCCCTGGCCCGGCCGTAGATAAATTGAGGACGCAGGCGTGGGAGGCTCCGGGGCGCAATTTTTAAGAAGGCCAGTAATTGCCTTTGCGCTTAGAACCTGACCTGGTTTTACCGAAATGATGCTGGTTGGTTCCATTAATTCTGATCACTAAACGGGAATCATAAATCGCAGAATTGGAGCGGATTGGATTAATACTTCGCTTTTTATCATAGCGTATATAATTACCCAGTTCACCCAAACCACGCTTGGAAAATACAGCGGAAAATATAGTAAAAATTAAAGTGGAAATTAAACCTGCTAATCACATCTGGAGAATTTATGCCGACCCAAGACGAGGATAAATTGTTGGAACGCCGGGACCGGGCCTTGGAAGCCATGGACGCCGGAAACGAAGCCTTGGTTAAGTCTCTGGAAGGACTGGGCACCGATGAGGCGTTCTTGGGCTCCCGGTGGTCTGTATGGGAAGTGCTGAAACACCTGGACTCGGCACCCTTTGTGGATTCGCTGGAGAAGCTGATGGCTGGCGAACCCGAGATGCTGCCTCCCTTCGACAGCAGGGACGCTCACCTGAAGAGGGACATCGAGCATTTGATGGACACTTCGGCCCGGATGCGTAAGCTGTTTGCTAGCCTTTCCGCGGAGCAGTTGGGCAGGCCAATCACGCCGTCCAACGCCCACAACAATTTTCCCAGCCTGTCGATGATAGACCTGATGGAACGGGTGGCGCGCCACGAGGGTACCCACGCGCAACAGATCGAGAAGACCAGAAAGTACGTCGCCGAGTTTTCAACAACAAAGCGGGCGGTGACCTTCGCGGGGCTGGGCGATGGGGATCCCGCTATGATTCTGACCAGCGTCCGCGAACTTCTTTCCTACGCCGACTACGTTGCGGGTGACGCCGCTGCGTTGGAACTAGCGCGGCCCTACATCCGGGGTGTCGAACTCCCCCTGGACGACGAGAACGCTTTGGAAGTGCTATCCAGGATGGGCCGAGAAGCCCGAGCGGGACAATGGTCCCTGGTCGTTTCCCTGGGAGACCCAACCGAGTCATGCCCGGAGGTCATCGAGTTGGCCAAGCAGCACTGCGACCATGTCTTGGTGCGCTCCGGCCAAGAGGCTTAGGCCAAAGCCAAGAACCCGTCACCCCGGCGAGGGCTGGAATACAGAGTACGTAGAACCCCCGCAAGTTCCTGGACACCGGCCTTCGCCTGTGCGACGGTGGATTCTCTTGAATTGGGAAGTGTAAGCCACATACCCGTCATTCCGGCGAACGAGTTTGTGAATGGATTCCCAGGAAACCACCTAGGTGACCGATTTCGTGCCTGAGTGTCGGCGTAATTTGTCTCTAAATAGGATTAATTCACAAACTCGAACGCCGGAATCCAGAGTACGTAGAGTCGCATAAGCTCATGGATACTCGCTGCGTTGGCGCGACGGCTGCTAAAGGTGAAACGTGGGCGACCGGTGTACGGGTCAATTCGACCTTCGCCGTCTTTAGGATTGATTCTCCATTTATCCGTAATGCCGGCAGACGCCCTGCCCGCGAACCCCAACGGTAAAAGGCCGTTTGCCCGAAATCTGGGATTTTGCTACACTAGCGGCTACTCTAATTCGTGACTAGCCGTTGCGTTACTAGCCATTGCGTTACTAGCCTTGGCCAGAAACAGTTCACCGTGGGTAGTTGCTAGCGCAAAACAGACTCGGACACCGCACACCTGATCAAGAAAGGAGTTGGCATGATTTACGAAGTCCGCACCTATAACCTGCAGCCCGGCTCGGTGCCAGTTTTCGAAGAGAACTTCGGCAAGGCCCTGCCCGCCCGGGAAAAATATTCCAAACTGGGCGCTTTCTGGCACACCGAATTCGGTACTTTGAACCAAGTTATCCACGTATGGCCCTACGAGAGCATCGAAGAGCGCAACAGCATACGGGCCGAAGCTGGCAAAGACCCGGAATGGCCGCCCAAGAATGACCCCAACATGTATATAAGCATGGAATCGGAAATTTACACTCCCGCACCCTTCATGCGGCCCTTAGGCGGAGACCAAGATTTGGGCAGTATTTATGAGATGCGGGTTTATACTTACAAACCCGGGTCTATGCCCGAGGTAATAAACAGGTGGGCCGCTGCGATCCCCCACCGGGAAGAGTACTCGCCTTTGGCTGCGGCGATGTCCAGCGAGATCGGCGGCTTGAACAAATGGATCCACATTTGGCCCTATAAAGACCTGAACGATCGGGCCAAGGTCCGGGCAGAGGCCATCCAGAATCCCAACTGGCCGCCCCCCACCCGTGAATTCCTGGTCAAGCAGGAAAACAAGCTGATGGTGCCGTCTTCCTTCTCGCCCATGCACTGATCGGCTCACCCACGCACTGAACCGGCGCTCGAACGTTGCGGATGCCTGCCCCTGTATAGGGTTATGTCAGGCAACACGAGATAGCCGGGCCAATTTTCCATAGAACAACTCCCCGCTGTCAGAACATGGCAGCGGGGGAAATACCCCTACATTTCCACCCCAGGCTCTTAAGTCTGGACAAATGCTGTGGCCCAATGCGAATCAATCCTGCTTCCAGAGAGCTGTTGAAAAGATGTATGTCCAACCGCATGATTTTCCGAAACGTATGTCCAAATGACCGACCTTAGTGCCAACCTACGGGACTTAGTCGCCGCCAACCGCATATTGGCCCATGAAGGCGTGGTTGACGCCTTCGGCCACGTTAGTTTTCGTGACCCTGGGAACCCAGACCGTTACTGGCTGTCCTGTTCCAGGGCACCCGAGTTGGTGGTGGCGGAAGACCTGATGGAGTTCACGTTGGAAGGCGAACCCGTGGAGCAACGGGACCGCGCCATGTATGCGGAGCGGCCAATCCACGGAGGCGTGTATCAGGCCCGGCCGGACGTTCAGGCCGTGATTCACAACCATTCTATGGCAGTGATCCCCTACGGTGTTACCAACACACCGCTTCGGCCCATTTTCCACCTGGCCGCCGTCATTGGCGAGCGGGTGCCGGTGTGGGACATCCGCAACGTTTTCGGCGATACCAACATGCTGGTGACCACCATGGACCAAGGGCGAGACTTGGCCGAAACCCTGGGAAACGGTCGCGTCGCCCTCATGAGAGGACATGGTTGCGTGGTGGTAGGATCGTCCATAAAGACGGCGGTAATGGCATCGATTTACCTTCAGGTCAATGCCCAGCTTCTTAGCGACTCGCTACGCATGGGCGACGTTAACTATCTTTCCCCCGGCGAAGTGGAACTGATGGGCCAGACTCAAGTCCGTCCCCCTTCGGGCGACCGGGCCTGGGAGTACTGGGCCAGGCGAGCCGGATGCTGAGGAACATATGCCAGCCGATACTCCTGAACCAGCCGATAGTCCTGAAATAGCAGAGATTAAAGCCGCCAATCAGCGGTTCTACGACGCCTTTGGCGCTCTGGACATTGACCAGATGGAGCATGTATGGGAGCCATCGGAGCGGGCGATGTGCGTTCACCCCGGTTGGCCAGCATTGGTGACCTGGGAAATAATCCGTCAAAGCTGGGAAGGAATATTCAACAACACCACGCTCATGTTATTCAACGTCAAATACCTAAACACCACAGTGCAGGGCGATTGTGGCTGGGTGACTTGCGTGGAAAACATCAGCAGCGTGTTGCAAGGCACCGCCAGTAACTTTGGCGTTGTGGCCACCAACATTTTTGTGCGCACACCCTCGGGTTGGCGCATGATTGCCCATCACGCATCTCCCTCGAGAGGCTAACCCCTCGTTACGAACCCACTCCCTCAATTTTAGCCAGAATACTTTGGCGAGCCTAATTGATCACAACCGTGATCTCCGCTGTGGTTGGATAGGCGGCACCGCACCTACCCTCGCTCGTCTCTTCCCCTGCCTCAAAATAGGGCCTTCAACTTGGGTTTACGCTCCATTTCGAAGGCTGCGGTCCGAAAAATCTTCCAGGCAAT
Organism: Dehalococcoidia bacterium; assembly: GCA_963665155.2. Taxonomy (GTDB): domain Bacteria; phylum Chloroflexota; class Dehalococcoidia; order Lucifugimonadales; family UBA3495; genus UBA1141. The sequence goes on from CAXXFI010000002.1 coordinate 1,071,967, forward strand.
CGCATATTAATTGCCCGTGCCATTCATTGGTCGCAACAAAGGTTCGCAATTACGAATACGGCTGTCCCGTCTCGTACGTCTTTCCGGCGCAGGAGTTTGTGAATATATTGGCAGGAAACCACCCGAGTGACGGATTTCGTGCCTGAGTTTCGGCATCTTTTGTCTCTAAATAGGATTAATTCATAAACTTGCAGGCCGGAATCCAGATACGCCAGTGAGCATAATGGTGGACGTAGCAGTGAAGTTCAACTCCAGTGACTCCGTCTGTGAGAGGCACTGCGGGCAGCACCCCTTGCTCATGGGATGACATGCTACAAATAGGGAGAATTAGGCGTGATCACCATCTCCCGTATCCGCTCCCATCGGTTCCAGCCACCTACCGCCTGTTACAATGGGTAACGAATAATGGGCTTTGACTTGAGCTTGGGGGAACCCAATTGCACGGTCATCAAGCCTTTTCCATATTGGTAGTCATAGAGGAAACCTAGCATGTCATCCGATCCTATTAATCTAACTAAAACAGAACGCAATTTATGGAACGCTATTGTCGCCGAGGCGTTGGCATACCTAAAATACAATGCCTACGCTCACAAAGCCCTGGAAGAGGGCCTACCGGAAGTCGCCCAGGTCTTTCAGGAAGTGGCCGGGGCCGAGACGATCCACGGGATGAATCACCTCAAAGTGTCGGGGGACATCAAGCGCACGATCGAGAACTTGCGTACCGTGACCACTGGGGAAGCCAAGGAGTTCAGCACTGTCTATCCCCGGATGATCCAAGACGCGCTCGATGAGGGGAACCAGGCTGCTGCCGACTCGTTCAACCTGGCTTTGGAGCGGGAACGCCACCACCTTGATGTGTTCACTCAAGCGTTGGATTTGCTGGAGGCCAGAGAGTCTGCGTCGACTAAACTTGATTCAACCGGGCTCAATTTAACCGAAATTTCAAAACCGCCAGCCGCAGTGGCCTCCACGAAAGTCGACACCGCTCCGCATTCCGGGTTTGGGCAGGATGCAGAAACCGTGCTGCTCAAGGCCGGCCCTGGCAACGAACTGGACACTTACGTCAGCGCCGCCATGGAAATCGACCGGGAGCGGTGGCGAGTCGCTTCATTGGTCAGGCTCCGGGAGGTGGTGTTTGGCGCTCAGGACGGAATGCTAAGCACCCTGGCCCTAGTCACTTCCGTGGCGGTCGCCGTAGACCAAACGTCCATAGTGCTTGTGGCAGGTTTGGCTGGGGCTCTGGCCGGGATGATATCCATGGCTACCGGCGCTTATTTAGGCTCCCGAGCGGAGCAAGACGTTAGGCGTTCGGAAATCGCTCAAGAGGCTGCGGAGTTGGAAGCCAATCCGGCTGAAGAACTGGCCGAATTGACCGTGATTTTCCAACGGGAAGGGAGGAGCTACGAAGAAGCCCGCCACCTGGCCGACGAGATTGCTCAGGACAAGGATTTGTGGTTGCGGACTCTGGTGGAAAAAGAGCTGGGACTTAGCCCGGATGACACCAGCAACCCCGTCAAAGACGCATTGGTTATGGGCACATCTTTCGTCCTGGCTGCGTTCGTACCAATCGTGCCCCACATGGTGCTGGACGGTTGGAACGCTATCGGAGTCTCGGTGGCTGCGGCGTTGGTGGGCCTATTCGTCTTAGGGATGGGCAAGGGCCGCTTGGTCCAACGTTCTCCCATACTACAGGGGCTGGAGATATTGGGAATCGGAGCGGTATCCGCCCTGATAGGCTACGGCTTGGGTGACGGGGTGCCACGCCTGTTTACGTAGGGCGAACAGGAGGCGATGCAACCTTCTCCCCGTTACGAATGGGGAGGTCAAGAGGGGGGGTGGATTACCTTCCACCAGGAACAATAAACAAGACCAACAAAATAGTGCCCATAAACTAACGGTGAGCTAACCGAGCCGCCCAAGCCATCCTTCGACAGTCGCCACGAAGTCGGCGGGGTTATCGCCTTGGACTAGGTGTCCGGCATTGGAGATGGTCACGGTTTCGCAAACACTGATGGCTACTCCCATTTTCCCCAACGTCTCATCGCTGAAAATGTCGCTCCGGTCACCCCGCAATACTAGCGTGGGGCATTCAATACGGCTCAAGCATTCCCACAGTTGCGCAGGCTCCCATCCAGATTCCCGGCGGTTTGGGCCACGCATAACCTTGTCGTACTTCCAAGTCCATTTGCCGTCTTGACGCTGCCGTATGCTGTACTGTAAGGCGCCCACCACTTGTTCCCGGGTGCGACCGGTGTACTCTTGGATTCTTTCGGCAAACTCATCGAACGAGTCCAATTCGTCGGGCAACTCTTTGAACGCCTGAATTCTGTTCTGCCCCCGGCGTTGAGTGTCCGGCCCTGTGTCAACGATCACCAACCCCCGCAGAATCTCCGAATTACGCGATGCCCAAACGTAGCTGTTTCGGCCACCCATTGAATGACCCATCAAAACGAACCGGTCGAATCGCAGGGCCTTCACGAAACCATCCAGGTCACCCACCTGGGCATCAAGGGAATAATCACCGTCTGCTGCCCAATCGCTGTCGCCATGCCCCCGCTGGTCCAAAGCGATAACGTTGTATTTATCGGATAACGACAGGCTAATGAAGTCCCAACTGTGGGACTGCTGGGAATTGCCGTGAAGCATGAGAATCTTCGGGTTTGCGTCGTCTCCCCACTCCAGATAATGGAAGTTCATCCCGTTTACTTGAACATCTTTGCCGGTGGGCTGGTTTTCCTGGGTGAAGGGTACGCCCATCTTTCGTGCCGCATCATATAGAGACAAACCCTGTCCGACATTGGGGGAAGACGTCATCATTAGACCTCCGGCTCAATCTCAGACCTCATAATACCTTGAGTGTCAAGAATAGTGGCGCTTGGCAGTGGGTGGGTTCAATTTCATAATAATCGCGTCGATCCTCGTATAGGACCATTCCGCTGACCCATCCTTAGCGAGGGGCCTTTGGCTCTTACGAGGAGGCGAAATTACGCTTTCATGCTCGCAATCGTTAAATTTTGCCAAGCTTCCGGTTTTCATTCCCTGCCCACGGTGATACTATTATACGGCCATAATTAACAATAGTTTTGGATCAATACTTTGGCCCGGCTGGCCCAATCATAATAATTCTGACCGGAACGTACCAGCCGGGCCTATAAGGGTCGGCCAAGCGCGTGCAGGCTAGTCCCGGTATATTCAGGAGAGGATTTACCCATGACCACACAAACTATAACCCTAGAATTGGAACCCAGGACAATGCTGGGGAAGAAAGTGAAAAAGCTCCGGCGAGAAGGTATCATTCCTGTGCATATTTATGGTCCGGACGCTGATTCTCGCCCTCTGCAATGCCAGGGCCAGAGGCTAGTCCAGGTACTGTACCAGGCTGGAGGTAATACAGCCATCGCAATCAGCATTAAAGGAGAATCTGGAAACCTGTTGGCCTTTGCCAGGGAAATCCAGTGGGAACCACTGCGAGATACCATCCTGCACGTAGATTTCCTCCTTGCCGACATCAACCGGCCTGTAACGGCCCAAGTCCCGATCGTGCTCATCGGGGAATCACCGGGGGCCCGCTCGGTGGGCGGCACCGTAGTGCACCAACTCCGCCAATTGGACGTTCAAGCATTGCCACTGGAAATGCCTGGCCAAATTGAATTTAACTTGGATGTCCTTACCGAGGTCGATGGAGTGGTCCGGGTAAGCGACCTAAATGTGTCTGACAACGTCACAGTACTCACCGACTCGGAAGAATTGGTTGCACGTGTTGAGTTGCCCAGAGTCGAGATTGAAGGGGAATTCGCGGCTGGACAGCAAGAAGGCGAACCCTCTGGCGGTCAGGACTCGGGTTCGGACGATGCAGAAAACTAGGGGTGAGGCGAATAGCGCCCGGTTACAAAGTAAATCAATCATGCCAAGCCAATCATGGTCGGACCGGAAGATTTTCATGGTTTCAATCCATCTATTGTGGTCATGACGCTGACCTTCACGCTGGGCATGACACCCCACCGGATTTTTCGTGATGGCCTAGGTGAGGAGGTAACTTCATGTACCTAGTGTTCCTGGGTGAGTCTGGCAATACCGGTAACAGCGTTCGCGACCCGGCCCAGCCACACCACGTCCATACCGGCTTGCTCATTCACGAGAGCCAGTCCATCTCCGTCAATGGGGAGTATGACGCCCTTTACCGTCGGCACTTTGGTCAGCCTCCGGGAGAAGGCGGGATGCCCAAAAACCTGCGGCCAGCGGATATCTACCAAGGTACCGGTCATTTCAAATCTTGGAGTATAGAAAAGCGGCACCAACTGCTACAAGACTGCATGGGCATCCTGATGCGCCGTAGAACCCCGGTCATAATCTCCTACGTGGACAAGCAAAAGTTCGCCCAGGCCAAAACCGAAGCCGCAGATCCTTACCCTGTTTGGAATAACCCCTCCGAGCCGGTGATCAGCCGGTTCCTGATGGCCCTCAATATGTTCTTGGATGAGTTGGTCATGACCACACTCAGCCCGGACCAAATAATGGAATCCCAATGGCCCATACGGGATTTTGCCTTGGTCGTGGCCGGTGAAAGTAGTTCGGTGGAGCCCGGTCTGATGCCCCAGTTCCTTAAGTCCGAGGACGGCGCGGATGCGACCGCATTGCTGGAGAACTTCTGCTTCGTGGGCCCGGACCACTCGGTGGGCACCCAGTTAGCCAATATCTGCGCCTATTTCACCCGGCGCTGGCTTGAGAAACCGGACGCCCCACAACCCTATTTCGATGCGCTAAGGGATAACGAGGTGGTTCAAGTAATTTATCCGGTCCAATTCTGATTTCCGCCTGTCCCGGCCTGCGCCTGACTCCTCCGATGAATCCTCTACTACCTTCCTTGGTCTATACGGAGATAACCCCGGACGCCTGCGTCGCTAGGGCAAACGCTCCAACGGGAGATATTGGGTTGGGGATATTGGCTATCGCTTGAGCCACGTCAACCCCTCTGTTCTATAGCCTAGTTCAAAAGACTATTTCAAGAACCATCGGGGATCAATGTGGCATGTCTAGCGTGGGACACGTTAATTGGGTATTAGCAACTTCACTATTCTGTGTAACTCGACGACCACCCCTGGGCTCTGATTTTGGAAACGCAGATATTCTCCCAATTTCAGCAAAAATGTTATGCTTGTGCTCGTCCTTAAAATGACGATTAGGGTAACTTGTAACAATACTAAATCCGGAGATTAAACCAACATGCCCGACCGGGAAGAAAGCCTGCTGGGCAGTCGGCAAGTCAAACTAGAGCGACTTCGCCAGCAAGGCATAGACCCATACCCGCCACGATTAAGGCGGACCTGCGATACCGCCTCGGCCATTGAGCGATTTGAGGCTGTCGAAAACGACGGTCAGGACGAATCTACGGCCAAAGACCTAGCCGTGGCGGGACGCATTGTCTCGGTGCGGGACATGGGGCGGGCGGCATTCTTGGACCTTCGGGACGCCTCGGGTACCCTTCAAGTGCTGGTTCGCAAGAACAACTTGGGCGAACAATTCGACCTGCTAAAGGATTTAGACGTTGGCGACCACTTGGGTGTTACCGGGTCCATGATCCGTACCCGCACGGGACAGGTAACAATAGACGCCAAAGAGCTGACACTGGCGTCCAAGGGCATGCGCCCCCTTCCCGAGAAATTCCATGGTCTGCGGGATGTGGAAATACGCTACCGTCAAAGATACCTGGACCTGATCTCCCACCCCGAAATCATGAAAGCTTTCACCCAGCGGAGCCAGATAATCCGTGGCATCCGCCGCTTTCTCGACGACCGTGGGTTCTTGGAAGTTGATACTCCGGTGTTGGTCCCTGTGGCGGCTGGAGCACATGCCAGGCCCTTCGTGACCCACCACAACGCCTTGGACCAGCAACTGTATTTGCGGATTGCCACCGAACTGTACTTGAAGCGCCTGATTATCGGTGGCTTCGATAAAGTCTATGAACTGGGCCGGGTCTTCCGCAATGAAGGCATAGACCAAGACCACAACCCGGAATTCACGCTGCTGGAAAGCTACGAGGCCTATGCCGATTACAACGATGTTTTGGAGATGGTGGAGTCCATGGTCTCCGGCATCTGCCTTGAAGTGCGGGGCACCACCCAGATACCCTTCGGCGACCACCTCATCGACTTCGCCCCTCCGTGGCAAAGGCTTGGACTCCGCGAAGCGTTGGTCAGCCATGCCGGCATAGACATCGACGAATTTCCCGACCACGCTTCCCTGGCCAAGCGCGCCACCGCCCTTGGACTGGAGCCTGGCCCCAGAGATAGTCGGGGACGGTTGATAGACCAGTTGATCTCCACCTTTGTGGAGCCAAAACTCGTCCAACCGACCTTCTTATTGGACTATCCCGAAGAGATGTCCCCGTTGGCCAAAGCCAAGCCGGGAGTGCCCGGATACGTCGAGAGGTTCGAGGCATTCGCCGCTGGCATGGAAATCGCCAATTCCTACACCGAACTCAACGACCCTGCGGTGCAACGGGAGAGGCTGGATTCCCAAGAAGACATCCGCCAAACCCACCAAGACGATGAGGTAGACCGCAAAGACGAGGACTTCCTTCTGGCCTTGGAGTACGGGATGCCGCCCACCGGCGGACTGGGCATGGGCATAGACCGCTTGGTAATGCTATTGTCCTCCCAACCGTCCATTCGTGACGTTATGCTTTTCCCCCAGATGCGCAACCTTAGCCCCGGGCAACAATCGGATCACCACGAAGAATCCGAGCTAGACAAACCGAGCTAGAGTAATAAATGATTTCTATAGAATTAATTAGACGCGACCCCGACCAAGTCAGGCGAGCGCTGGCGGCACGAGGCGAAGAAGACCCGTTGGCTCAACTGTTGGACATAGATGCCCAGAGACGTTCCGCTCAGACCGAGGGTGGCGATCTGCGAGCGCAACGCAACCGGGTGAGCAAAGAAGTGGGGCAAGCCCGACAATTAGGCCAGGAGCCTGCCCAAGAAGTTGTCCAAGAAATGCGCCAAGTCGGCGAAAAGATTACTGAACTTGAGCAACAGGACCAAGCCTTGGAAGAGCAGATCAACGAAATCCTGCTTGGGCTGCCCAATCTCCCGCTGGACGGCGTACCCAAGGGAGAAGGCGAAGAGGACAATATCGTTACCCGGAGTTGGGGAGAGGTACCCAGCTTGGACTTCACGCGGGTACCCCATTGGGAGTTGGGCGAGACGCTGGGGCTGATCGACTTTCAAAGGGGCGTCAAGGTGGCAGGCAGCCGCTTTTTCACCATGACGGGCATGGGCGCCAAGCTAAACCGGGCACTAATTTCGTGGATGCTTGACCTGCACGTATCGGAGCATGGCTATACCGAAGTAACCCTGCCATTGATGGTCAAGAAGGAATCTATGTTAGGGTCCGGCAACCTGCCCAAGTTTGCCGACAACCTCTACCACGACGATGAAGACGACCTGTGGTTGATTCCTACAGCCGAGGTGCCGATTACCAACCTGCACCGGGACGAGATTCTGTCCGCCAGCCAGCTGCCTCTAAAGTATGTGGCCCACACGCCCTGCTTCCGGCGGGAGAAGGCTGCTGCCGGTAGGGACACCCGGGGCATCAAGCGGGTGCACCAGTTCGACAAAGTTGAGATGTACCAGTTGGTGGCCCCCGAAAACTCTGCGGACGAGCTGGAAAAACTGGTAGATAACGCCGAAGACGTGTGCCGCAAACTTGAATTGCCTTATAGAGTGCTGCAGCTTTGCACCGGGGATTTGGGTTTTGCTTCCGCTATGACCTACGACATCGAGGTATGGGCCGCCGGTTGCCAGGAGTGGCTGGAGGTCAGTTCCTGCTCCAATTGCACTGATTTCCAGGCCCGGCGCACCAACCTACGCTATCGGCCACAAGACTCCAGGCCCCAGTTGGTGCATACGCTAAACGGTTCGGGTCTAGCCCTGCCCAGGGTGATTATCGCCATCCTGGAAAACTACCAGCAACCCGACGGTTCAGTGGTGATTCCCGAGGTACTGCGCCCCTACACCGGCTTTGACGTGATCACGGCATAATCCAGAAACCAAAGAAGAAGTCCTTCAGGATGGGTTTTAGGGGAACCCTTTCCTACAGGAAAGGGTTCCCCTAATATTTCAGGTTCAAAGGAGTAGAACAATGTCTGGAATCTGGCCCGGCAACACCCAGTGCGTAGCGATGCTAACCTTCGATGTGGACGGGATTTCTTCCTGGCTCAACCGAAACCCCGATTTTATTAACCATCCCAGCCTAATGTCCATGGCCGAGTACGGCCCCAGCGTGGCCACTCCGCGGATTCTTGACATGCTGGACGTTCATGGCATCAAATCCAGCTTCTACGTTCCGGGCTATGTGGCGGAGACCCATGTCGACCTGGTAAAAGAGATCGCCAGTAGGGGCCACGAGGTGGCGCACCACGGCTACATGCACGAGCCGCCTGCGACCTTGTCTCCCGAGGAAGAGAAAGCGGTACTGGAAAAAGGCATCAGCATTCTTAAAGGCATCACCGGTGTGGCTCCCGTCGGTTACCGGTCTCCCAGTTGGGAACTGAGCGAGCATTCTCTGGAGTATCTGGGTTCCTTGGGCTTCACTTACGACACCAGCTTGATGGGTGACGACGCACCCTACATGGTTGACGTTCCCGGCTCCGACAAGCAACTGGTGGAACTGCCCATTCACTGGCTGCTGGACGACGCGCCCAATTTTGCTTACGCTCCGGTTGCCAATCGGTTGGGGACCATCCGGAACCCCCAGGAAGTTTTCGATACATGGGCGGCCGAGTTCGAGGGGCTCTACCGCTACGGACGTACTTTTAACCTGACCATGCATCCACAGTTCATAGGCCGTCCCGGAAGGCTGCTCATGTTGGAACGTCTAATCGACCATATTCGGACCTTCCCCAACGTGGAGTTCATGCGCTGTCAGGACGTTGCAGAACTGTGGGCCAACCGATAGCCCGCGTTCGCCATGCTCCGGCAGTCAAGTAACAGTTATACCGTCTCACCGGCTAGATGCAACCGTATATCTCTTAGACACAAGCACATAAGAAGGGAACATGCCAAAAGTCCATGACCGGGGCGGTTGGCCCAACGAAGACCCCACGTTTTCATGCATGGATCCGGCGAATGAATCGGCGGATTTATGGCTCACCGAGCACGATATGGAGGACTGGGAAAGGCGAGTGGATTCTCTAAACAGTGTTCTGGGGGAAAAGGGTCTCAAGAACACCGATCAACTCCGCCGGGCCATCGAGAGCCTGAGCCAGGATAAATACGAGACCCTCAGCTACTACGAGAAGTGGACCGAGGCCATGGAAGCCCTACTCGTGGAGCAGGGCGTGATGACGACCGAAGAAATCGACAGGAAAATGGCCGATTTGCAGAAGGACTCCAAGTAGCCATGACCACTGCCGACGAAGTCAAGTTTCAGCCAGGCGATCGGATCGTAGTGCGGGTGGGCAACCCACCGACCCACTACCGCACTCCTCTCTACATTCAAGGTAAACCCGGCCGGGTGGATTGCTATTGGGGTGACTACCGGAACCCCGAATCATTGGCCTACGGTGGCACTGGGACGCCCCGCCAACCACTGTACCGGGTGGAATTTGCTCAGAAAGACCTCTGGGATAACTATAAAGGCCCGGAGAGCGACAAGCTTTTGATAGATATCTACCAGCACTGGCTGGAACCCGCGAGCTAATGTTAATCCTGGTAAATTGCCGGCAATAATCAATTACGTTCGCCTTGAGCCAGTCGACGGGCCTTTACGCAGAGGTATGGTTCGACAGGCTCACCACGAACGTTGGTGGATCCAAGGCCGTTCGCCTGAGCCAGTCGGGGGATCCTGCCCCAGCAGAATGGTTCGACAGGCTCACGATGAGCGTAATCTATAACACGGATTTACCCTAATTGGCACAGGGAGATCGAAATGAGCACGACGCACGAACACGAAGGCCATAATCACGGCGACCATGCCGATTATTACGCTCGGCGCGCTGAGGCCATCCAACAATTGCTTATCGAAAAAGGCGTTTGCACGCTGAACGAAATTTTGACCATGGCCGACCAGATCGACTCCCGCAGCCCAGAGGATGGCGCTCGCATCGTGGCCCGGGCATGGGTGGATCCCGAATTCAAGAAGCGCCTGATCGCCGACCCTGAAGCAACCATCGAGGAGTTGGGCCTTCGCCTTCCCGAAACCGCGCCCAGGCTGCGGATTTTGGAAAATACCGACAAAGTCACTACATGGGCCGCTCTCGGGTGGTTGTCGACCCTCGGGGCGTCTTGCGTGAGTTCGGCACGGAGTTGGACGACTCGGTGGAGGTTCGCGTTATGGACAGCAGCGCCGATATGCGCTACATCGTCCTACCCCAACGCCCGGAAGGCACCGAAAATATGAGCGAAGAACAACCCGCAAAACTGGTAAGGTTGAACTCCATGATCGGTGTCACCAAAGCGCTGTCCCCAGAAGCGGTGCCTGCGGCGGATTAGGTTTGGTCTTTTAACCCGAACAAAAGCCGAGATAGGGTTTCGGATCGGAGCAATTGCGCCAACAGTCAAACGTGAGGTCGTTGCGATATCGTCGCGCCGGCCTCTGGATGTCCGACACTATTTTTCCCGTACGCAGTGCTTTTATACTGGCCCCTGAATTGCTACGAAAGGCGTCTGATAGCTTACAATGCGTGGCTTGAAACCCATTGAGCTAACTGTCCCAATGCTCCACGCTAGGCGGGTGGACGCAATCACCCTCTGGCCTTTCATTCTCTATCGCAAAGGCCACCGGGACAATTTGCCGTTGCGCTGTCACGAGCACTACCACTGGCGTGAAGCCCTCCGTTGGGGCGTGTTGCCCTGGTACTTGGCCTACCTGGCGTTCTACTTCAGAAAGCCCTCTGACCGTCATCCCATGGAAGCTCCGGCATACGCAAAACAGCGGGAGATAGAAGCGTTGTTGGACAGTGGGGAAAGTGTGGACAGTCAATTGACAGAACTAGGTATCACACCTTGATATCCTCTTCCCAAAACATCTAGGGAGAATATATGAAAGAGCTTCTGGACTACGCTCACGCCCATGCCGACGAAACCATGGAAACATTGCGCACCATGGGCGAGATGGAGTCGTTCACCGCTGACAAACCCTCCGTGGACAAGTTGAGTTCCTACATCAAAGACAGACTGGAGTCCCTTAACGCCAACGTGGAGGTCGTGCCCCAAACCGAAGCTGGCGACCACTTGGTGGCCGAATGGGGCGAAGGGGATGAGCAAATCCTCATTCTGTGCCACATGGACACGGTTTGGGCCACCGGTACTCTGGAGGAAATGCCCTTCCGCATCCAAGACGGGTTGGTTTCCGGCCCGGGGGTGTTGGACATGAAGGCAGGGATAGCCATCAATCTCCACGCCCTGGCGGCGTTGGATTCTTTAGGCCTAACTCCCAAACGCCGCGTGAAGATGGTGTTTAACTCCGACGAAGAGGTGGGCAGTACAACCTCCCGGGCCCTGATCGAAGAGGAGGCCAGAAAGAGCGCTCATGTCTTCGTTCTGGAACCGGCTGCCGGGACCGGCGGGGCTTTAAAGATTGGCCGAAAAGGCGTGGGAATGTTCCAGGTCAAGGTTACCGGGCGGGCCGCTCATGCTGGCAACGAGCCCGAGAAAGGGATAAGCGCTGTGGAGGAATTGGCCCATCAGATTATCCGCCTCCACGCTCTCACCGACCTTGAAATAGGCACCACTGTAAACGTAGGCGTGATGAACGGTGGTTCGGTTAGAAACCAGATCGCTCCCTTCGCCGAAGCATTGGTGGACCTGCGGGTGGTCACTATGTCGGAGGCTGACCGGGTAACCCAGGAGATTCTGGCCCTCAAACCCTCATTGCCGGGGGCCAGCGTGGAAATTACCGGTGGCATGAACCGGATGCCCATGGAGAAGACCCCGGCCACGGCTCGGCTATTGGAAGCGGCCCGTGGCGTTGCTGGGCCTCTGGGCATTGAGTTAGCCGAGGCCCATGTTGGCGGCGGCTCGGATGCCCAGTTCGCTTCGGCAATGGGAATTGCCGTGCTGGACGGGTTAGGTGGTGTGGGAGAGGGGCCTCACGCGGCCCACGAGCACATTGTAGCCGCTGAATTGCCCAAACGGGTAGCGTTGCTGGCTTCGCTGCTTATGGAGAGCTAGTACCTCAGTTCTAATAAAATGCTTTGCCAAGTCCGCTCATGGTGAACTTGCCGAACCATCCATTGACGAAAAACCCTTCGCCTAGCTCAGGGCGAACGGACCGGAGTCTCTATTCGTTCGTGGTGAGCCTGTCGAACCATACTGTCGCATAAATACCCTTCGACAAACTCAAGGCGAAGGGATGATAGGGGTTGCTGAATCTAAGCTACTAGCTTGTGGTCGGTTTCAGCAGCTTGTCTGAAAACCCGTCAACCAGCTTTTCAACGTCGGCGACTTGTTGTTGCTGGCCGAAGCTGATTTGCATGGGCGTGATGGATATGTAGTTGTTCTTCATGGCCCACATATCGGTGCCATCGACCAATGCGCCGATGATGGGACGGTTGCGGGCGATCCAGTACTTCTTGTCATCCCCGGTGCCTTCCACCCGGACGGACTCCCCGTAAGACCTGGTGCCCAACTGGGTGACTTTTACACCGTTGATGCGCTCCGGAGGCAGACTGGGGATGTTGACGTTCAGAAATAGTTTGGAGTCCGAAGCGCCGTCGCGGAAACTCCGGGCCATCATCTCCAGAAGCCGGCTAGCCGTGGCGAACTGGGGGTTATTGACCGCACCCACGGAGATAGCGATTGTAGGGAAGCCACGAACGTAGCCCTGGATGGCTGCGCCGAAGGTGCCCGACACAATTACGTCCCAGCCCAGATTGGAACCGGAATTGATTCCGGAAACCACCAAGTCCACTGCGCCGACGACATTTTCCAGCGCCAGAATGCAGCTATCTCCGGGTGTGCCCTGCACCGAATAGGCAGTTACAGGGTAAGCCCCGTTCTCGTTGCCAGCGGAAGCCCCGTTCTCATTGTCAGCAGAAGCACCGTTTGCCGAAACTGTCACGGAGTCCGGCACGGGCTCCGGGGATACCCGGAGCGATGAATGTAGAGTCAGGGATGCGCCGACACCGCTTTGCTCCCGGTCAGGAGCGACCACGAACACCTCGCCTACCTTTCTAAGTCCTTCCACCGCTGCCCAGAGACCGGGAGCCCGGATACCATCGTCGTTAGTTAGAAGTATTTTCAATTATCGGCAATCCCGTATTGGCTATCACGCATAATGAGTAGCCCAGAATAGCTACTTGTTAGTGATCGTGCCCGTGCTCGTGGTCATGGCCATGATCGTCATGGCCGTGGTCGTCGTGTCCGTGATCGTCATGGCCGTGATCGTCGTGCCCATGGTCGCCGTGGTCATGTCCGTGGTCGTCTTCTTCGCCAGCGTGGTGGGCCAGACCTACGGCGTGGAACAGAGCGTGCTTCACCTCTACACCAACCACCATGCGGCGGAAGTCCGCCGAAGCAAAGACACTGTCGCCAAAAACATCGGAACCCAAGTCTATGTTGATGCGCTCCGTTGCCGCCGTGATATTGTCTGTGTTCAACTCTTGGCCGATCAATGCGGTTTCAACAGCCCTAGCCCGCAGGGGAGCTGGGACCAAGCCTCCTACGACTACACTGGCGGCGGTACAACGCCCGCCATCGACCGTGACCACAACCGCCCCACCAACCACAGCGAAATGGGTGGCCGGATGGGCCATTTTAGCGTATTCCGCAACCTGGTTATGGGCGAGGCTCGGCACTTCGATTGAGGTCAGCACTTCGTTTGGCCCAATGCTGGTCTCCAGAAGGCCGGTGAAGAACTCGGCAGCGGGTACAGTGCGGGTCCCACCACGTCCCAATCCTCTAGACGGTCCTTGGATTACCATTCCAGCGCCCAAGGCCGTCAGGACCGTGGGCCAGTCGGAAGCCGGGTCTGCGTGGACCACGTTTCCGCCAATTGTGCCCCGGTTCCTAACCTGAGGGTCGCCTATGCCACCGGCGACCTCGGTGATGATGTGGCAGGCTCCGGCAATTTCTGCAGAGGCTTCTATTTCCCGGTGGGTCGTCAAAGCCCCTATGCGTATTACCCCGTTGCTGATGCTAATGCCACGTAATTCATCGATGCCGCCGATGTCTATCACCTCTGGAGCCCGTACCTGACGCAGCTTCATCAGAGGGATCAGGCTATGGCCGCCAGCTATCAGCTTGGCTTCGGGATTTGCCGTTAGTAATTCTATTGCTTGGGCCACTGACGTGGCTTTTTTGTATTCAAACTCTGTAGCGAACATGGCTTCTTTCCTCTTACTCCTGCCTTACTGCTGGTGAATCGCCAGCCAGACCCGTTCCGGCGTCAACGGCATGTCCAGCTTGGTTACACCCAGAGGTTTCAAGGCGTCGATAACAGCGTTATATACGGTCACAGTGGATGCGATGGCGCCGGTCTCGCCGATGCCCTTGACCCCCAACGGATTGTGAGGCGAAGGCGTGACCGTTGATAGGACCTCAATATTTGGCACCATGTGCGCCCTAGGCACCGCATAGTCCATCATGGAGCCGGTCAGCAATTGGCCGCTGTCATCATAGACTGCTCCTTCCCACAAGGCCTGGCCCACGCCTTGGACGACGCCACCGTGCACCTGGCCTTCGACGATCATCGGGTTAATTTGAGGCCCGCAATCGTCCACCGCTACGTAGCGGGTCAACTCAATGTACCCGTTATCCGGGTTCACCATCACCACTGCTACGTGGGTTCCGAAGGGGAAAACAAAATTGGGCGGATCGTAAAAAGTAGTAGCTTCCAAGCCCGGCTCCATACCTTCAGGCATGTTCCAGGCCACATTGGCCATTAGGGCAATATCTTGAATGGTCTTGTTCTGGTCTGGAGAACCCCGGACAAAGAACTTGCCATCCTCGTATTCGATATCCTCTTCGGCCGCCTCCAGCAAGTGAGCAGCCAGGGCCCGGCCTTTGTCTTTGATCTTCCGGGCGCTCAGGGCCACGGCTGCGCCTCCCACCACTGTGCCACGGCTACCGTAGGTCCCCCAGCCCATGGGTGTATTGTCGGTATCGCCGTGAATCACCTCTATGTCATCCACTGGAACGCCCAACTCATCCGACAAAATCTGGGCGAAGGTCGTTTCCTCTCCCTGCCCATGAGGCGAAATTCCGATGAAGACGTTGACTTTTCCCGTGGCGTAGAATCGGACGACGGCACTCTCCCAGAGCCCTCCGCCGAACCCACTGGCACCAGCGACCTGAGATGGGCCAAGACCGCACAGTTCGCAGTAGCAGGTGACGCCTATGCCCATGTACAGGTTTTGTTCTCTCAGGCGAGCTTGCTCTTCTCGTAGATGCTGGTAATCAACG
The DNA here is from genome assembly GCA_963665155.2 of Dehalococcoidia bacterium. Taxonomy (GTDB): domain Bacteria; phylum Chloroflexota; class Dehalococcoidia; order Lucifugimonadales; family UBA3495; genus UBA1141. The sequence goes on from CAXXFI010000002.1 coordinate 1,087,371, forward strand.
TGTTCCAGAGCCTTATCCAACGTCAAATTGTAGTCCCCACTGTCGTAGACGATGCCCATAGCCACATCGTGTCCGTCGTCAAACTTGGGGATCAGGTTCTTTCGCCGCAGCTCCACAGGGTCTACGCCCAACTCGTCGGCCAACAGATTAACCAACCGCTCCAGAAGGAATGTGGCTTCGGGCCGGCCAGCCCCACGGTATGCCTCCACTGGGGTGGTGTTGGAAAACACACCGTAGATGTCCGCCTTAAGGTTGGGAATATCGTAGGGGCCGGAGTACATTAGGCCGTGCAAAATGGTGGGAATTCCGGGAGCGGCTGTGGAGAGGTAGGCCCCCATGCCGGCGTAGACCACCGACCTGACACCGGTAATCTTCCCTTCCCGGGTCGCGGCCATTTCCACATGCCCTACATGGTCTCGGCCATGGGTAGTGGAAACATAGTTCTCCGTTCGGGTCTCAGTCCATTTAACCGGGCGCCCCAGTTTCATTGAACAAAACACAGTAATCATGTCCGATGGGTATACGGGAACCTTGGCACCAAACCCGCCTCCTACCTCTGGGGCGATAATCCGTATCTTGTGCTCTCCCAGGCCAGTAACCAGCGAGGTTAGAAAGCGGACTATGTGGGGGGCCTGGGTTGTGTTCCACATTGTCAGTTCCCCCATGGCTGGCATGTAGCTGGCCAAAGCGGAACGGGGTTCAATGGCGTTGGGGATCAACCTTTGTTGGATGATGGTATCCCTGACGGTGACCTCGGCTGCCTCAAATGCTGCGTCGGTATCCCCGCCGGCCGCCACCCAATGGAATGCCTGGTTGTTGGGAGCATCTTCGTGAAGCTGGGGCGCGCCTGGTTGCATCGCAGCCTCTGGATTGGTCACCGAAGGCAGTATTTCGTAATCGACGTTAATGAGCTCCAAGGCGTCTTCAGCCTGGTAGCGGTCCTCGGCCACCACCACTGCGACAGCATCACCTGTGTAGCGCACCGTGTCCGTGGCCATGGCAAGGTACGCGACGGCTTTAATATCGCAGTCCGGCACCAACCAAGCGCATGGGATTGGGTTGAGCGCGGCGCCCACATCCACGCCGGTGTACACCGCCACAACCCCCGGGGCCGCGGCTGCCGCCGATGTATCGATACTTTTAATTTTGGCGTGGGCGTGAGGGCTGCGCAGGATAGCGGCATGGGCCGTATTCGTCAATTTTATATCGTCGGTATAGGTTGCCTGGCCGGTAATCAGGCGGGGGTCTTCCCTCCGGCGAATTCCTGAGCCAAAGATTCTGGTTGCCATGGCTTACCCTCCCTGTGCCTCGGCTGCCGCCAGCACTGATTTCACGATGTTATGGTACCCGGTACAACGGCACAGGTTGCCTATCAACCCGTCACGCACCTCTTCAGCCGTGGGGTGAGGGTTGCGTTCCAGCAATTCGACCGAGGCCAGAATCATTCCAGCCGTGCAATAGCCGCACTGCAACCCATGATTGTTCCAAAATGCTTCTTGTAGCGGATGGAGGTTGCCATCGGTAGCCAAGCCTTCAATGGTGGTTATGTCTGCCCCGTCGGCTTGCACCGCCAGCGTTGTGCACGACTTGATGCTTGCGCCATTCATTAGCACAACGCAGGCACCGCACTGGCTTGTATCGCACCCGATCTTCGTCCCGGTCAACTCCAACTCTTCCCTTATGAAGTGAACCAATAAAGTCCTGGCTTCGACCTCTGCCTGGCGCGGTTTTCCGTTTACGGTTAGTCGGATCGGAATTTTGGCCATGTGACCCCCGAATTAGCTGAATTTGGCTAGGGTTTGACTTGCGGAATTGAAAGCCGGGTTTCTAGGTCAATTTCTCGGGAAATTCTCGTTCAATATCCGGTATTTTCCTCGTTCCATTTCACGGATTGAACGCACCGGAGTATATACTTGGCCCGTACGTGAGTCAACGGATGGCTCGTTTAGGTAATTATTCCTCTGGTTCAAGGAATCAAAAAGGGAATCAACAAAGCTATCTCTCTTGTGGAATGGTCTCTAATCGCCATCTCCAAAGAGCAGTCAATCACCCTGGTTTGGAAAGAAACCGCCAAACTTGGACCGGTCAGTTTTGGTTGCTCCGGTCTGGATGAAACGGGCGGGTTTACGAGATGGTTTCGAGAAAATCGGTAGAGATGTGGAAAGAAGGGACTAGGTTTGGACGAGGCATTTGGAGGAGAATTCTCCATTGCTCGCAACGTCGATTCTTCTCTTGACAGGGTTTGCCTTCATTGCAACGATAAGACTCCGGAAGAACTGACCGAGGCCGTTCAGCAAGGGATCGGCCATGTCGGGTACAGCTTTTATAGCTTATCCGCTGGGCATGTATAGCTCGGTCGAGTCTAAGACGAGTTTTCCACGGTCGCCCTTGCCGCCCGCAATCAACAGTGTGCCATCCGGCAGTAAGGTCACTGTGTGCCCTAGAGGTCTGGCCGGAAAGCCATTGGCCGGGTTTCGCGCTACGCCAAGCAGACGTATTCCAGTCTTATACAGTATAATAGTATATGTAATACGTTTCAATAACCAACTGTTACTTCGATAATCGACGTTAAGAAAACGACGGCTTGGGGAGAATCGGGGTTTCCGTCCGAGTTTCTAGGCGCGCCCAATCCATCGTGATACCGGGAACCCAGTAGCCAACGGCCGGATCGTATAACTCCACCGAGTCAAGGCTTGACGAAGTCCCCGAGGCGCCACCAGCAACCAGCAACACGCCATTGGCCAGCAGTGTCGCCGTATGTCCGCGGCGTGCTTCGATCATGCTATCAGTGGAAGACCAAACGCCGCTCGCTGGATCGTAAATCTCGACCGAAGCGACGGCATCGCCATTAATATCCAAGCCTCCCGCCACCAATACCGTGCCGTCGGATAGCAGCGCTGCTGTATGACCCCTACGGGCTACCGCCATGGTGTCCGCCCGCCTCCAATCGCCGGTGGAAGGATCGTATATCTCTACTGGAGTCAAAGTTGTTACAAGGTCCTCAGCTCCGCCAGCGACCAGCACACGGCCATCCGCCAACATCGTACCGGTATGTCCCACTCGCGGCTCGGCCATACTCTCGGTTCTGGACCAGATTCCCATGGCTGGGTCGTATATCTCGACCGATGCCAGAGCAGCTGAATGGTCCCCAATCCCTCCTACTACCAACACCCTTCCATCAGCCAACAAAATCGCCTCGTGTCCTTGGCGCGCATTGTCCATGGGCTCGGTCGTGAGCCACGTGCTGGTTGACGGATCGTATATTTCTGTAGAAGACAGCGTATCGAACTGGTCTGAGGCTCCACCTGCAACCAATATCTTCCCGTCGGTCAACGTTGTTGCCGTGTGCTTATGCCGCGCCTGAGCCATGCTATCAGCAAGGAGCCAGCCGTCGGTGGCGGGTTCATACAGCTCCGCCGAGGCGGTGGACTCCAACTCAATAACGTCGTGACCACCTATTATTAGCACGCTTCCGAGCGCCAACAAGGCAGCCGTGTGCTCGCTGCGAGCTTGATTGAGGTGACCCGACTGAATTTCAGCCGGTATCGTTGCGGGAACACCAGTTGGAGTAGGTGCCGGTGTTGGTTTGGGCGTAGCGGTTGCGCTAGGCGGCGTTGGAGCTGGCGGGGTAGCGGTCTCCCTAGGCGGGGTTGCCGGTTGCGGCGTAGCAGTCGCCTCTGGAGCAGTTGTAAGCGCCGGAGTAACGGTTGCCTCAAGTGTCGGTGCTGGAGTTACGATTGCAGTGGGAAGGATGGTCGCGACCGGAGTGGCATCGGCGCCACACGCTATCAAGAGCACCACCAAGGGCGCCAGAAGGCCGAGAACGTGCCAGTTTCTTAGGGCCATAGCCTTTCCTTACAAACCAAAGTGTATTCAACCCGGAAGGGGCCGGTGTCACCTGACAAAAATCAGGTTTGTCGCCTTGTTCTGAGCAAGGCTCACGACACCGGATACTACGACGAAATACCAACACGAATAACTAAACGGATTTAATTGGGACGGTACACGAGTAGTTCGACACACCCTCCAGTCGATCGAACCAGATCGATCGGCTGGAGCCTTGGTAGGTCGGCTCGGTAGTGGCATGCACCGCCATGAGTGAAACGAGGCCTAAGCGCTGACTCTGATCTCGGAGCACCGGTCGTGCCGGGAGATATTTTACGGATACCTCCGGTCCAAGACGCGGTGCCCCAATCGCCTTATTTCCTCGTCTCCGCTAACCCTTGGCGATGATATTAGTTACCCAGTGGATGAGTGGTAGCAAACCCTGCCGCGACTGAAGTTGATTCCTCGGTGCATGCAGGGTGGCCGAAGCCTCCGGCGCTGGTGGTATGACCGGTGGCCGGGTCTACCGTGGTATCGTAATTTATGTTGTCGCCGGGCGTGCCTACCCCGCCCGGAACGTTGTCCAAACTAAGAGAGTCCCGGGTTCTCCACGCAATGTTATGGTCTGCACAAGAGGTATCGCCGCTAACTCCGATTGCGCCTATAAGGGCACCATCACTGGTGTATAGCGCCAATCCCCCGCCAAACACATTGACGCCACCAATTTTCTTGCCAACCATGGGGTCGTCGTGGGTTCCGATAAGACTCGAGTCACCGCCATAAGCGACGATTGTGTTAACGGGATTGCTCTCCTGCAATCCAAACAGAGAGCCTCCAGGCTGGACCGCAGAGAACAGGTTTGCGGTTGACAGCGCCAGCCCCGGCAGGCTGAATGCGTTGGCTGTGTTGGCTTTCTGAGCTGAGATTACCCGGCTGCCTGGCCATTGATCTCCCCGGTCCTCTCCGCTAAACGCCACACCGCACACAACCCCGTCCCGGTTCACCACTGTTGCCCACATGTCGAGATTGAAACCTCCGTTGGACTCGGCACGGGCGGCCTTGAAGGCAGTCATTAACCTGTCATGGGTCGGCAGATCGTTACAAAGCGTCCCATGAGATGCTTCACTCTTCCCTGTTGCGAAGAATAATGAAACAGCCACCACAATTGCGATCAACACCAGCCCTAATATCATTGGAATCGTTCCCAGTGAAGTAACCTTTGCCATGTGTCCCCCCCTCTAATCATGGTTTCGCATAATAATCGGCACTATGACTGAATTGGTTTACATCTCAAGAATTGTCAATATAGAGTGCTCGTTCAAAATGCGCATGTAGATCACAATATATATTGCAACATGCATGAATACCATAAATATTACGAAAGTAGGCTGCTTCTGTCAGTTTATGATTAATACCATGCTTAAACAGTCATCCAGTATGGAGGCTTTCCAATCTAGTAACTTCTTAATTAGCAGATAATCCTCTTATGATGGAATGAGTCCCGCAGCAGAAAAGACAAGCTCTTGGCTAAAAAGGGACCGGCTCATGCCATACTTGAAGGCCATTAGTCTCCGGCGGCCCGGCACGGTTGCGTAGCCCTGACCGTGGGCCTATCATGCAACAGAAATAGCGGCAATCAGCCATCAGCGCCCCCGTCCACAGCATACTTTGAAATGCCTGGTGGGGGTTCTTGCCCTTAAAGATCCGGTGGCTGACCGCTGATATCTGGAGTAGCGCAATGTTTCCTCAATCGGTTTTTCCCGACACCACTCAAACAAACTCAGAGGGTCAATTGCTAATCGGCGGCTGTAATACGCTGGACCTCGCAGCAGAGTATGGAACGCCGGTTTATATTTTTGACGAGCAGACTTTGCGGGCCAGGTGCCGTAGCTTTGTTAACGAGTTCCAGAAGCTGCACCCTGCGACCCAGGTCGCCTACGCTTGCAAGGCCTACATCAACCCGGCGTTGGCCCGGATTTTTGAAGAAGAAGGCCTGGGTCTGGATGTGGTATCCGGGGGAGAGTTCGCCATTGCCCGCAACGTAAATTTTCCTCTTGATAGGGTCTACTTTCACGGCAACAACAAGACGCCGGAAGAACTGACCGAGGCGGTTGAGCATGGCATTGGCTATGTGGTGGTGGACAGCTTTCACGAATTAGACCTGCTAAACAGCATCGCCGCCGCCGCTGGGAAGACCCAGGACATCCTGGTTCGGGTCTCACCGGGGGTGGACCCACATACCCACGCCTACACAACAACCGGGACGTTGGATTCCAAGTTTGGCTTTTCCATTCAGACCGGCCATGCGGCTGACGCGATTCGGCAGGCGTTGGCGGCCAGCAATTTGAACCTAAAGGGCATCCATTTCCACCTGGGGTCGCCAATATTCGAATTGGAGCCCTACGCTGTCGCCACCGAGTTCGTGCTGCGCTTCGCCGCCCAGTTCCGGGAGGAGGGCTTGGACCTTCAAGAGTTTAGCCCAGGCGGCGGTTATGCTATTGCCTACACCCGTGACCAAAAGCCGCCGGACATTGCCGAATACGCCAAAACCATAACTGCCACAATGGTTGAAACCTGTGAAGAACTGGGCATGGCCACCCCTCGGCTGATAATAGAGCCGGGCCGGTCGATCATCGGTCCCGCCGGGGTGGCTCTGTACCGGGTTGGGGCGATCAAGGATATTCCCGATGTGCGCAAGTACGTGAGCGTTGACGGGGGAATGGGGGACAATATCCGCCCCGCTTTATACCAGGCTACCTATGAGGTAGTCGTCGCCAACAAGGTTGATCAAGAAGATGCGGAAAAAGTAACCATCGCCGGGAAATACTGTGAGTCCGGCGATCTGTTGGCTTCGGATGTCATGCTGCCATTAATCGAGACGGGGGACATTATTGCGATTCCAGCAGCGGGCGCTTACTGTCCTTCCATGGCCAGCAACTACAACTTGAACCCGCGGCCACCGATGGTCTTGGTGAACAACGGCCAAAGCCGGTTAATCCGCAGGCGGGAGAGCTACCAAGATTTGATGCACGCTGATGTGGTGTGAGGATTGTGGCCTAAACACAAAGTGCCCGGATAGCCGGGGAGGTTCGACATAATAGTTTGATAGAGGTCGCCAAAAGATGCGTCAACTCATTGAAGAATTCATTGAATCTATGGCCAAAGGCGAACTCTGTATATACAACGAGTTTAGTCTTCAGCATGAACTCGGAATTTTCATACGTGCCAATATGCCTGACCACAAAGTTCAATTCGAGAGGAATGTTTCGTATTTCTTCTCGGACGGTCGCCAATCAGACGGTTGCCAATTCACCAAGAAGGAAATAGATACTTCAGTGTTTACCGCACAACGAGAGGAGTTGTGCTTTGGTATTGAGTTGAAATATCCGAGGAACGGCCAATACCCTGAGCAGATGTTCAATATTTGTGAAGATCTAGCATTCGTGGAGCAACTAAAACTGGCAGGATTCCGGGAGTCTTGCGTTCTGATCTTCGTTGATGACCGATTGTTTTACGAAGGCTCCGCGAATGGGATTTATGGGTATTTTCGTGGTGGTCAAGAGTTGCATGGTATTGTGCGTAAGCCAACAGGGAAGCGCGATAAAGAGGTGCAAATTCGGGGGAACTACCGTATATGCTGGCAACCGGCCATAGAAGGACTTCGGTATGCCTGTATTGAGGCGGACAGCACATATCAAAAGCGCTGAGCCGGATAATCTCCAAACCCCGGTTTCAGGTACATGAACATATAGAGGTGAGTCATGGCTTCCGCAAAGGAAGAGATGATCAAAATCGTTCAAGAGCAGCCTGACGATAGTTCCTTCGATGAAATACTCCGAGAATTGGCCTTTGCCCGGATGATCGACCGAGGGTTGGCGGATTCTGATGCTGCCGCCGTCATCACAGATGATGAAATGAACCGCAGAATCAAGCTATGGGGCAAATAAACTGGACGGCAGAATCTGAACGGTGGCTCAGAGATATTCATGACTACATCACCAACGATAACTCCCGAGCGGCTACCCGTGTGGTTGAGGCAATTTACGAGAGAGTTCAGATATTGCGGCAATTTCCTGAACTAGGGTATGGATACGATAGAAATTCCGCGTTGAATATTCGTATATTGCTCTACGAACACTATAGAATTGCCTATCTGCTTAAAGCTGATGACAACATAGACGTCTTGGGGGTTTTCCATGGAGCACTTGATATAGACCGATACCTTGTTTGATGCCTGGAACCTGCGGATTTATGGATGTTCACGAGTCCGCATGATTTAAACTCTAGGTTAGTAGGCTAGCAGTCTGAGAGTCAACCATGTGGAAAACCTACGGCCAAGACCATTTGTTGGCCCAATTGGAGGCGAGTCTGCGCAAAGGCAGGCCTGCCCATGCATACCTGCTGGTTGGCCCCCCTCATGTGGGTAAAATGACCCTTGCAATTAATCTGGCCCAGGCCGTAAATTGCTTAGAGGGTATGGGAACGCCCTGCGGTAATTGTACTCAATGCACTCGCATCGCCCAGCGTCAGCATGCGGACTTGCGTATCGTTGCACTAAACATGGCCGACGCGGAGGGCGCAAACCGAACCCTTATCGGCATAGACGACATAAGAACGGCAATGCGGCAGGTATTCCTGAACCCGTATGAGGGATCGTTCAACGTCGTAATTATTGACACAGCCGAGTCGATGAGCGAAGAAGCAGCAAACGCCCTTTTGAAAACACTGGAAGAGCCTCCACCTCAAGTGCTGATGTTACTTTTGACCGCCGACGAGGAAGCATTGCTTCCCACCATCCGTTCTAGATGCCATAGATTGCAGTTATTGCCGTTGCGCAAGAGCCAAATGGTGGATAAGCTGGTAAATGAATTTCAAGCTCCGCCACAGGATGCGGAGAAATTGGCCCGGCTCTCCCGTGGGTGCTTTGGTTGGGCGATAAGCGCCCTTGAGGAAGAGGACGTTCTGGAGAACGCTATATTAAAGCAGCGTGATGAAGACTTAGACCGATTGGACCAGGCATGCCAATCAGGTTTGGACCTGCGATTTACGATAGCCAACGTGATGGCCACGCTGTTTTATCAGGACAGAGAAGCAACCAAGCAGTCCCTATACCAGTGGCTGAGGTGGTGGAGAGACCTGCTTCTAATTAAAGAGGGCGGCGAAGAATATATTCACAATACAGACCGTAGCGAGCAATTGACGTTGCAAGCGACCGGACTGACGACAGTCCAAATCGTAGTATTTATCAAACGAGTCTTGGAAACCTTGGAGGCCCTGGATAGAAATGCTAGCGCGAGATTGGCGTTGGAGGTGCTTATGCTAGACCTACCCTCTGCGGAGACTCGAACGTGAGCCGCATAGTTTCAGTGCGCTGGCGCACAGCAGACCCGCTGATATATGCCCGCACTACCGACGAGAGAGTTGCCCGGAACAAATATGTGGTTATCCGAACGGATAAAGGGCAAGAGATGGGCTGGGTGGTGGGTGATCCTCAGAGCTTGGTCTTTACTCAACCGGAAGAAGACAGCCTGGCACAGGTGGTTCGTATTGCGACCCCTGCGGATCTTGGGCTAAAGGAGAAAGAAGAGACCGCCTTGGTGTTTTCCCGTAAGAAATCTCGGGAACTGCAACTTGGCATGAAGATAGTCGACGCGCATTATACCTTCGATCAATCTCGCCTCATTGTAACCTTTGGCGCGGAGGGTCGAGTCGATTTCCGTCCGTTGCTTCAAGCATTGGGATCCCTTGGGTGTATTTACCTCTTCGCCGATGCGAGGCAGGGCCTTGTTGATCGCCCTGTCGTATGCGGGAAACCGTCTCAGTCCGCCACAGTGACGACAAGGTGATGGAGTGGCCGTTGGACGTGCTGGAGCGGCAGCCTAGCTCGAAGAATTAACACCCGCTGTGCGATAGAACAGTCTTTTTACATACAATTCGAAATAAATCCCCCTACCTCGCAAAATTAGGTAGGGGGATTTGCACGTCATTGGCTTGGTCATCGAGTTGGTCTTTACTTGGGTTGGTCTTTCCGGGTTGGTCTTTACTCGGATTGGTCTTTACTCGGGTTGGTCTTTACTCGGATTGGTCTTTACAAGAAACGTGGAATCACCGGAGACGACCTTATGCAATTCCGGACTCGATGCGAGACCCGGCCCTTGATGGCCTAACCCGCTATAGCCCAGTGTTCCACGGAATATATGGACGCCACTCGTCGAGGATGGTCCGGTTCTGCAGTATCAAGTAAGGGTTCGGGTCGGGCGCCCTTGGTTCCCTGACCAGCAGCATCCTGGCTTCAACCGGGGTGCGTCCCGCCTTCCGTAGGTTACACCGGGAACAAGCCGCAACTACGTTGTTCCACGTGTGGGGGCCATGTTGTCTTCTGGGAATAACGTGGTCCAACGTCAGGTCCTGGTTCTTCTTTCCGCAATACTGACAGGTGTACCGGTCTCTAAGGAACACCTCTTTTTTGGACAGCTTGCGAGGAAGGAACGGTCGTTTGACCAGGTACACCAACCGGATTATCGTGGGAGCGTCGAATTCGGAACTTGAGGTGCGGAGGACGCCCCGGTTGTTTTCCAGAAGCTCGGCTTTACCCTTGACCACTAGGATGATAGCGCGGCGGACGTTGCAGATATTGATTGGCACGTAGTTGAGGTTCAGAACTAGCACCGGTTCGCGGGCCAATTCCATTCTGGGCACTGGGGATTGTTGGGCTTCCACGTCTGCTCCCGGGACGTCATCTTTCCGCCGCCCGGTTTGCGCGTTGTCGATTGGCACCCCGTACCTCAACTGACAGATGCGTCATGCCCTAGCTCCAGACCGGATGCCTGGTATCATCCAGCGTTATTCGGGCTATGCGGGCTTACTGCCACAACCGCGCCGTGGCCAGACTAAGCCACCGCATCTCGTAATATTGGCGACATTATAGCAGTACCAGCGGGGCATTGGTCCTGTTCGGGATTTCCCATCTGCTATTGAAGTACCCGGACATTCCCGGACATTCCCGGACATTCCCGAACATTCCCGAACATTCCCGAACATTCCCGAACATTCCCGAACATTCCCGGAGAGCGGTCCGGCCAAACGCCCATTGTTGATACTCGCGGTTATTCGAGCTTTTCCTTGAGGTCTTTTATCTGCTGGTCTATCTCCTGGTCCCAGTCACTGGGAATAAGCCTGACACCCCGGATAACCACATCGAAATTATCGGCTAAGAATGCTCCTAAGGACGACTCATCAATGTCGTCGTCCATCCTGTCGGCATACCTTTGAACACCGGTCAATACCCCCGCCAGAAGCAGGAACCCTATTATCACGCCTACAGCCATGCCGGCAGCCCGGTTGGCCAAACCAAACAGCGGCAAGAACTTTAGGAAAAGCCCAGCCCAAAATCCAAGAATCGCGCTGACGATGAATAGTCCTAGGAATATGAGAATGAATCCGCCCACGGCTTGGGCCGCCTCGTTATCCGTGACCACTGAAAAAACGTTGCCTACGTCCTCAGCTATCCGGCTGGAGACAGCCAGGCCAATAATCACTGCTATCAGCGGAAATATTATTTTGATAAGTCCAGCGGAAAAGCCCCACAATGCAGTGAAGCCCCAAACAACCAGTACCACTATGTCGATCCAATTCATCGTCCCCCCAAATTCCAAAAGCCCCTATTAGCAGTTTTTCCGGATTGTCCTCATCCTCTATGCAGTTCGGGCCAGTCGCTACTCTGCGACCAATGCAAACCTGGCGCTTCGGCCAGCGAACCAGTTGCGCAGCCAGACAAGGCCCAGCAGCGCCATGGCGCCGAACAAATAACTGCCCACCACATCGCTGGGGTAGTGGACCCCCAGATAAACGCGGGAGGCCCCCACCGCCAATATTAACAAGGCCAACCCGACTTGTATGGCACGCCGTAGCTTGACTGGCCGGATCAAATCGCCAGCCAGGACAATCAAAAGGCCACCGAACACCATTGCGAATAGCGCATGGCCGCTGGGAAAGCTCAGGCTACTGGGTTCCGAACCGAGAACGAAAAAATCAGGTCTTGCCCTGCCCACCACATCTTTTAACAGCAGCCCGGCCACGACAGGAGCAGCGCTGATCAACACTACTAGGGCGTCTATGCGCCGCCCGATGAACATCAGCATTGCTATCAGTCCAACCATCAAAGCGACAGAGACTATCTGACCGCCCAGGGTTGTGACCGCTAAGGCAGCGGATTCCAGCCACTGGCTCTCGGTGCTGCGAAAACCCTCCAAAGCACCTTGATCACCGGGAAACGTTGCCCATGCCGCCGCAAAAACAAAAATCAGCAAGGTTGAAATGAGGCCGATGCAAGTCAAGCACAATTTCCATCTCAACCGCCAGAAGGGCTCAGGCGCTCCGGATGTATGTAAATTCCTCACCCGTTCAAGCATTTGACGCTGTTTTTAACTTTCCGGAGCAGGCCTTATGGCCGGATACTATTTTATTAGGTTTAACCAGACTGTTGCCAGGCATCATACTATGCGTTTTGGGCATATATTTGATTACGTACCGCTGGGTCAACTAGATTTTACTGTATAGATACCAACTTTAATTGGCAAGCCGCTGTGGCGCTAACGCCGGTGCTATAATGCGTTTTGGCTTCGCTCTGGCGCAATATCTCAATCGGCTCAGCGGGGAGTAAATCCCATCGGCAGAATCAGTGTAATCGCCATCGACGGGCCGGTAGCCGCCGGGAAAACGGTGGTCGCCCGTTCGCTGGCCCAGCGGCTGGAATACAAGTACCTGGATACAGGGGTAATGTACCGGGCAATAACCTGGCTGTCCCTTAAAGCAGGCATCGCCGTGGATGACGAATTAGGATTGGGCGCTTTGGCCGAAGATCATCCCGTGATACTGGAAGGAGAAAACAGCGACCAAGTGCGGGTCGGGGGGCATCTGCTTGGAACGGAGCTTCGGGATTCCAAAGTCACCGGGCTGGTATCTTTGGTATCACGGGTCTCTGCGGTGCGCAGGGCCCTGGTACGCCAGCAGCGGTTGATCAGCGATCAAGGTGATATCATCATGGCGGGTCGGGACATTGGCACTGTGGTCCTTCCCGCAGCGGATTTGAAGGTGTTTCTGAACGCCTCACCTGAAGTGCGGGCCCGACGCCGATGGCAAGAAATGCGGGAAAAGGGACAAGATGTGGCCTTCGATCAGGTGTTCCGGGAGACTGTGGCCAGGGACGAACTCGACACTCTTAGGGCCGACTCTCCGTTGGCGCCAGCCCCGGACGCGCTATGTGTGGACACCGATAATACCAGCGCGGAACAGGTAGTCGAAGATCTCTTGGCGCATATTAACCGGCTAAGTAAGCAAAAATAGCATGACGTGGCAATACGTATTAGGCCGGTCCATGGCCCGCTTCTGCTTTAACAACCTGGGCCGCATGGAAGTTACTGGGCGTGAATGCGTGCCTCCTTACGGGCCGCTGATCGTCGTCTCCAACCATTTATCATTCACCGACCCACCGCTCCTAGTCGCCAGCATCCGGAGACCGCTCCACTTTATTGGTAAACAAGAGTTGTTTGCCAACCCGGTAACTAGATATCTAATGAACAGCTTCAATGTCTCTTCATTCAATCGTTCCGGGGTTGGTCTGGATGCGGTAAAGACATTGCTTCGAATGTTAGCCGAGGACAAAGCGGTGGTGATTTTCCCCGAGGGACATCGCAGCGAGGCCCATTCCTTGCAAGTGGGCATGCTGGGAGTCGTTTATTTAGCGATGAAATCCCAAGCGCCAATCCTACCGGTGGGCCTCACCGGCACCGAAAATGTCAAGGCTTGGAGGATGCCTGTGCCGCTGCACCGGCTCCATGCCAACATCGGTCAACCCTTTTCCCTTCCCGTTGTCGAGGGTCCGGTGAGTAAAGCGGTAATGAACAGCATCCTGACCATGATCATGAGCCGTATCGCAGCTTTACTTCCGGAGTCGTACCGGGGCGTTTACTCCGAAGGCGTAAGTGGAAGGACGGGCGTCCCGGAGTCAGCCGAAAGCATCCCACCAGCAAATCGATAGCAATGATCTCAAAGCATTTGCGAAATGCATGTGCAGAAATTTTTGGCAACCCCTGAGAAGAGTTAATAATCCCACCAACTATGCGATGATGGAGAACCTTATGCAGCAGGCCGCAAAATTCGGAATTTACCTGAACTCCAAAGAAAACCAAGTGGTGCGAATCAACTCACCCTATTGGATTCCAGAAGAGCCCGACTGGGTTTTTCTGACGAATGAGGTCAACGCAACACTCTTGGACATCCGGAATATGGCCCAAGAGCAGGGCAATTCCACAGAACCTCAGGCCATTGTATGGGGCACTATTCCACTGTTGGACTGAACGCCTGGCGGTAATGACCAGAAATGCCGCCGGATCACCTTTATTTCCCCATTGATCAGGTATGGCGACCAAGTACGGCAACAGTGTTGCTGAGGAACAAGGTCTGGCTGCGACGGCGCATACGCCGGGCCCAAATCTAAGTTTGAAACAGGTGTAAACTCGCCGCATAGGCAGGACCCGACTCACTCTAAGAAGAGAGCAAAGCTGTAGAATTGCATACCAACCCTCAGATCGACTCGATCATACAAGAGCGCTTGGAGAACCTGGAGGAGGGCTTGTCGCCCTATGCCAGCCGCACCAAATCCTCACGAGGGCGGGAACGGCCCGAGACGCCCAGTCCCCTGCGCACCGAGTATCAGAGGGATCGGGACCGTATCATCCATACCAAGGCGTTCAGAAGGCTAAAGCACAAGACCCAGGTATTTATCGCCCCCGCCGGAGACCACTACGTTACCCGTCTGACCCACACCCTTGAGGTGGCCCAGATTGGCCGGACAATCGCCCGGGCGTTGAACCTCAACGAAGACTTGACCGAGGCCATGGCCCACGGTCACGATTTGGGTCACACCCCTTTCGGCCATGTGGGAGAAGATACCCTGGACCAAATCTCCAGCGCAGGTTTTACTCACAGCGCCCAGAGCTTGCGCATCGTGGAATCGCTTGAGAAGGACGGCCAAGGTCTGAACCTCACCTGGGAAGTCCGGCAGGGTATAGCGAGCCATTCCAAGGCCAGGGGAGATTTCCTGGCCGCCGAAATGGTGGACGTTAGCGGAGAATCATTGACCCTGGAAGCCCAAATCCTACGTCTGGCGGATTCGGTGGCTTATCTAAACCACGACATTGCCGACGCTTTGAGGTCGGGCATACTCCGGGAATCCGATCTGCCTCAAGAAGTCAACCGTATACTGGGACGTTCCCACGCCCAGCGGATAAATGCCCTGGTAACCGACGCCGTTTATGCGTCTTGGCCAGCATCCGGCGCTTCCCAGGCGACAGATGGGGAACCCGAGGAAACTGGAACTCCGGCTGTTACGCCGACAATTAGCTTGAGTCCAGAAACCCGCGATGCCATGATGCAGTTGCGGGAATTCATGTTCGAACGGGTTTACTTGCCCTTGGGACGGAGCGTAGAGGCGGAAGCGGCACGAGAGGTGGTCAGAGTTCTCTTCTTGTATTTTCTCAGTAACCCCGAAGAGGTGCCGCCGCCCTACTTTGGCCCGGACACGACGCCGGAGCAAGCGGCTATAGACTATCTGTCAGGCATGACCGACCACTATGCGATTCGAATGGCGGAGCGCATTAAGCCGGGAGTGAGCCGCAACCTGTTTGGCAGCGTGCCGTTACTCTAGTACTCCACTCGTTAAACCGATTACAATCTCGCTTAACCTCAGCCATTTGGCAAGTCCTAGGCTACTACTTTCGTGGCGAGAGGTCGTTCTCTCCCTGTTACGAAGGCTGACAGGGGTAGGTATTTACTGAGCCGCGAGCAAAACGCCGGATTTTGCCACCAATAAATCCCCCTTTCTAAAAGGGGGATTTAGGGGGATTTCGCCCCGCCGCATACCTTGTCTCATCGACAGCGGCAAAGCTAACACCAATTTTGGCGGGACTCCTAGGAAAATAGCCCTATATGCTCCGACTTGATTATTCTGAGCGGGGAGAAATCCCCCCAACCCCCTTTACGAAAAGGGGGCTTTTGAGGATTTTCACTCGTGAGAATGTAGTTTGAGCATTTACCTACCCCTGTCAGCCTTACGAAAGCGGAGATTAAGAGGGAGTAGCACCAGATGATCAGAATCGACAACCGCTAAGCTTTGTTGGCCCAACCGGGAAACTCCGGCATCACTTCCTCGGCAAACATGGTTAGTTGGTCTTTGAACACCTTTCGGGACATGCCCATGACGGCACCCACATTTACCCGCTCGACTCCCGGATATTCCTCTTCAACCTTTTTCAAATGATCGATGATTAGCTCGGCAGGGCCGCAAAGCCAGATGCCAGCATCGGCTGCTTCTTCAAGGGTCGGCAGCGCTGCGCCTTGGATCTGCATTGGGTTGGCCACGGCCTCCACTTGGTCCGGGTTGATGGCCATGAGTCCCAAGGGTGCCGCAAACTTCATCGCCTCTTCGAAGTAGGGGCGTGCCTGCTGAATCGCCTTTTCTTTTGTTTCGGCTATAAAAAAGCGATAGCCAAAAGCCACGTCTTGACCACCTTTCAATTCCCGCCCGTATTTTGCCGACGCTTCCTGATACATCTCAACCCGCTCTTTTATACGGGATGCGGGTGTGCCGGATATTAACGGCTTGATTCCCATCTTGGCCATGAATTCGATGCCCCGGGGGTTGCCGCTAACCAAAGGTTGCCAGACCTCCACGGGCTGGTTGATTGGCCGGGGAACCAAGGACAGTTTTTCCAGCGTGTAGCCTCGGTAGGGAACCTTTGCCGGAATCTGGTAATGCTTGCCGTGGTGGGAAAAGGACTCTTCCTGGAACGCTTTGAGAATAACCTCGACCTGCTCCTCAAAAAGCTCCCGGTTGGCATCACCGTCGATCATGGGCGAACCGAAGGTTTCCACTTCCCGGGTGTGATATCCCCGTCCGACGCCGAAAATTACCCGGCCTTTGGTCAAGATGTCGGCCATGGCAAAATCCTCGGCCAAGCGTAACGGATGCCACATGGGAGCAATGTTAAACCCGCAGCCAAAGCGCAACCTTTCCGTCTGGGTGGCCAGGTACAAACTCAGCATCATCAGGTTGGGGATGCCTTCATAACCTTCTGGCTGGAAATGGTGCTCGGCCATCCAGAACTCGTCGTATCTCAGCTTCTCCAAGTGCCGGGCGAAATCCAAAGCCCAATCCAGCGTGCCCGCCAAGGCCTCGTTAGAATAGCACCGGTCATTGGCCGGAGTGCCTTGAAAGCCAATGCCATCTTCAACTACATGACCAGCATAGGACGCGGAAAAATTGGTGATCATACCAGCCTCCAGGAATGCGGCGAGATTACGCGCCGGAATTTGAATATGGAACCCACTTCAAAGAGATGCTCAACGACCTTCTCAATGAACTGCTCAACAAAAGGCCGTGTTGAGCAACACGGCCTCTGTGTATTCAACGCACTAAAGTAAAGAACCGGAAATTAAAGAACTGGCTCCTACGCTGGGTTTTGGCTGGGCGCCGGGTTGAACAACTCGAAGCCCAAGGTTACCGGCACCACGCGGATGAGTTCTTCAACGGTCCATTTGCCGTCTTTCTGAATGGTCTTTACCGGCTCCGGCTCGTTCAAGAGCGTGATGAGCCCTTCCGTGACGTGGAAGACGTGGCCGTTCACATGGGCCGCTTCGTCGGACGCCAGCCAGGTTACCATGGGAGCAATGTCGTCGGGCCCTCCGCGCAATGTGCTAGAGGCTCCGGTGATCCCTCTGGCCGCCCTCAATTCCCTGGCTTCATCGGGTACGCTGGTGGTCATGCGGGTGGCGGCGCTGGGCGAAATGGAATTTGCTGTTACGCCGTAACGGCCCATGTCCCTGGCCACAACCCTGGTGAAGCCAGCGATGCCGTCTTTCGCAGCGCCGTAGTTGCATTGGCCGGAGTTTCCATAGAGTCCGGAGGTGGAGCTAAATGTGATTACCCGGCCCGAACGCTGTTGTCGAAACAGAATGCAGGCGTTCTTGACGATGCTAAATGTGCCCTTCAAGTGGACGGAGATTACGTCGTCCCACTCCTCTTCCGCCATATTGAAAATCATCCGGTCCCGGAGGATTCCGGCGACGGTAACCACAATGTCTAGCTTGCCGAAGTTGTCCACGGCGGTCTGAATAATGCTTTCGCCGCCAGCCATGGTGGTCACTGACTCGGAACTGGCAACGGCCGTGCCGCCAGCCGCTCGGATTTCAGTCACCACCTGTTCAGCCACCGACTGGTCTTGGCCGGTGCCGTCCACGTTCACGCCCAGATCAACCACCACGACCTTGGCCCCTTCCTGGGCCATCAGCATGGCCACACCCCGACCGATTCCCCGGCCAGCGCCGGTCACTACCGCTACTTTATCTTGCAATAAGTTGGCCATTAGAAAGCCACCTCGACTGATAATTATTTACTACTTTGTGAATTCGGTTTTGCCGCTTTTCTTTCAACAACTGTTTGTCGTCATTGAAGGTCCGATCTACGGCTCAGCCACCTGTGCCGCCCAAGGCAGGCCGGATCAATTAACCGCTTCCCACACTAACGTGTGGATGATGGAGTTTTTCTTGCCGACGAATGGCGGTGTCGTAAGAACCAATCGCTCGTCTTCGAACGAGTAGAAACGAGTCTGCGTACTCCCAACCCAATTGGGGAACAGGCTACCCTCTACGTAGTGGGTCAAGCTAGCTGCGTCTTCATCTACCTCATATTTGCCGTAGTAGGCTACGTAGCCTTCGAAAGCTGCCTTAATTTCTTCAGGTGCGCCTCTTAGAAGGTTTCCCGACTCGAACAATGGGCGCCCTTGACCTTGAATTTGCGCGATAAAATTCCCGTGGGGGTCGTAGACTAGCAGCCCTTCTGGTTTTTCTCCGTAAGGATGGATGACTCGCCCGTCGGAATAAACACCCACCGAGGAGATTAGCTTCCATGTCCCCTGAAGCCTTTGCTTGTCCGACAGGCTTTCTTGAGGAAGTCTGTCCCTCGACGAAACTTCTATGTGCCGTTGCGCCATTCAACCGCTCCTTTGTTAAGGCCCAGACCTATTGCCTGGGCGCTTGCGCGGGCGCTGGATTGGGAATGTCCTTGGTGAGAACGTTTCTTGCCAAGGGAGCAAGCTCCTCCATGGTCCAATGACCGGAGGGGTTGTAAATGGCATTCAATGGTCTGGGCTGTGACACCAGAGACACCTGGTTGCCAAAGACCAAGAAGGTCTGAGCGTTGATATTGGCTGCGTAATCCGAAGCCAGGTAGCAAACGAATGGTGCAATGTGTCCCGGGTCCAGGGAATTCAGGTCTTCTTCCCCGGCCAAGGGAGCAACTCCGCTCCGCTCCCGAATTTCAGCGGCGCTGTCGGGTATATCACCAATCATGCGGGTGTAAGCCCTTGGCGCGATGGCGTTGGCCGTAACACCGTAGCGGCCCATGTCCCTGGCGACTACCTTGGTAAACCCGGCGATGCCCGACTTGGCTGCGCCGTAATTGGCCTGGCCCGAGTTGCCGAATAGACCCGATTCGGAGCTGAAGGTGATGATCCGGCCTGATCGTTGCTGTCGGAACAGGATGCAAGCATTCCTGACCACCGTGAAAGTGCCCTTCAGGTGAACGGCGATAACATCGTCCCACTCTTGCTCCGACATGTTAAACACCATGCGGTCTCGCAAGATGCCAGCGCAAGTCACGACAATATCCAATTTGCCGAAATTATCTATGGCCGTCTGGATTATCCTTTCGCCGCCGGACATGGACGTAACGGATTCGGTGCAAGCGACGGCCATGCCCCCAGCCGCCTTGATCTCCTCTACAACCTGCTCGGCTATCGACTGGTCTTGACCGCTGCCATCCACGTTCACGCCTGGGTCCACCACCACAACCTTGGCCCCTTCCTCGGCCATCAGCATGGCCACGCCGCGGCCAATTCCCCGACCGGAACCGGT
The DNA here is from genome assembly GCA_963665155.2 of Dehalococcoidia bacterium. Lineage (GTDB taxonomy): Bacteria > Chloroflexota > Dehalococcoidia > Lucifugimonadales > UBA3495 > UBA1141. Next base: position 1,107,168 of record CAXXFI010000002.1, read on the forward strand.
AACAATGGCCACTTTATCTTTCAATGTATCCGTCATAGCGCCTCCTCAGGCTACCCTAAAGGCTTTCAACAGCCGTATTCTAACAAACATATCAGACCAAGGCGCGGCCTATACCCTCAGAGGGACAAGCCGCGCCTAATCGAACCTACTTAATCGATGCTAAATATGAGAAACACCAAGTAATATCAACGCTAAGTACTGCGGGACGGCAACGCCACCGTGGCGGTTCCAGGGGTGGTCTTCTGAGACTCGGCGTTTTCAATCCAGATATCGCAGTCCACCAGATTAACGCCGTTCTCCTGATACTTTTTGGTGATTGTGCCCTTGGCGGTGATCGGGCTTCCTGGCGAGTCCATGCCCCGATACTGGCAACCCAACCGTTTTAGCGTTCCTTCCGGACCCATCCACTTGGTCACCAAATGACCGAGAAAGGCATTCTTCAACGCGCCGTGCAGAATTACGGTGTCCAGACCCGTGCCCTGAGCGAAGTCCTTATCGTAGTGAATCTCGTAATAGTCCCCCGAAGCGCCAGCATACTGCACCAACTGTCGCGTTGTGGGGTTCTTAACCAAGGGAGGCAGTTCAGCCCCTTCGGAAACATCTTCCCAATAAATTTGGTCTGGCATTTTAGCCCTCTTATTTAACTACAGTCGCATTAACGACGGTCGCGAATGACAGGCGGACGCGCGGTCACCGCTACTGTAATTTCTGCTCATAAATCGTCTAGTATCTTAATGCCTGTATCTGATGGAGGTATTGGTCTGGGTGGCAGCTATTTCTCCCCGCTGGTTCCGGTAGGTAATCATAACGGTCATGAATACCATCACACCCAGCCGACCGGTTCGCTCGGACAAATCTTCAATCTTGCCCACGGCGGTTATTGTGTCTCCTGCCTTGATCGGCGCGAAATATTCCCACTCGCTGCCGCCGTCCAGAAGCCTTTCCAAAGCCAAGTCGAAGGGCAGTTCCGGCCTGACGGCTGTTAACGTGCGCATAAATGTTGGGGGTGCGATCAATGCGCCGTGGGGACCATTTGCGGCGGCCTCTTCATCGTTGAAAAACGGGTTGTCGTCACCAATCGCTTGGGCGAACTTGATGATTGCGCCCTTCTCGATCTCGGCGGTAACCGGTGGAGTCTCAAGGCCAATCGCTTGTTGGCGCATTTCTTCTGTGAACAACGGAACGGAAGTGGACACGAAAACCCTCCCTGCCTGTTGGCAGGCCAAAGTCTACCGCCGCCGGTTGGCCGTGTCAAGAATCGGGGGCGGGCGCACCAATTTACACCCGGAAATAGGTTCAGTCACAAGACCATTCGCCGCCGGTTCCGGGTGCAAACCCGAGCGCAAAACCCAGGCCATAATTATCGTTTGACACGGGTTGGACACGGCTTGGACACACGTTGGACACGCTTCATTAATCGAGATATAGTTTGGGAGTTACCCCTAAGTTAGGTGCAAATTTCCGCCTGTCCAGGCACCTTTTGACCAGGTAGTGGGAGGATCAACATGCGCTTCGGATTCTACTTACCAAACTCCGGGCCCACGGCCGAGCCGGATTCCTTGGCGGAAATAGCCCGCCAGGGTGACAAACTAGGATTCAATTGTATGGTGGCGCCGGACCACATCATCGAACCCAAGCAGATCGACTCCACCTACCCTTACTCTGTGTCCGGGGCTTTTGGTGGGGCCACCCGAAGCGATGGGGAGTGGCCGGAGCAGCTAACCACTTTGGCGTTTTTAGCCGGGGTTACCGAGAACATCCGGTTGGTCACCAGCGTGATGATTGTCCCTTACCGGAATCCAATACTCACAGCCAAGATGCTGGCTAGCATTGATATGCTCTCCAAGGGCCGGCTTACCGTCGGCGTTGGCGTGGGCTGGATGGAAGAAGAGTTTGAACTATTAGATGCTCCGCCATTCGCTAAACGAGGGGCGGTCACCGACGAGTATCTGCGGGCTTTCAAGGAACTTTGGACCAGCGATGACTCTCACTTCGAAGGCGAATTTTGCCGGTTCTCCGGGATTTCGTTCTTGCCCAAGCCGACGCAGAAGCCTCACTCGCCGATTTGGGTGGGCGGCCAGAGCCGTGCGGCCATTCGCCGGGCAGCCCAGCTGGGCGATGCCTGGCATCCGGTGGGTGCGATTCCCGCAGCTACCCTAGAACCCGAGGAACTGTCCGAAAATATTGCGATCCTGGGTAGATACGCAGAAAAGGCCGGGCGGGACCCGGGAGAAATCGAGGTAGCGATGAAGGCCCCGCTCTACGACACCAATCTGCCATCCGAAGGGAACAGGCGACGGTTCTCCGGCTCGCCGGACGAGGTGCTTCAGGATGTTCAGACCTACTCGGATATTGGAGTGGGCCACCTTATTTTCGACATCCGAGGACCCGATCTGAGTCAGTCGCTGGAAAAAATGGATTGGTTTGCTCATGAGGTGATGGCCCACGCCTAGCTGATACAAACGCAATTGGCCTGCTGGAGGCTAACCAGCGGAGGCCAAACGATAACGCCAAACACTCGCAGAATTTGTCGCAAAGGCTGTGAAACCAGCACATTCGAAAATAAAATCCGCCGTAAAAATCCCGCATCATAAAATTCTCTATCAGACTTGCAGGCTGACCTATACAAGAGCCGTGGAATCAACCTTCCTATGGGTCCTTGCAAGCTGGCATAAATAATCTTGGCGGAATCCACCAAATGATCGTTGTTAGCACGATCTGATCGGTATTTGGAGGAACGGAATTGACAAGCTTGAATGAACGGTACGACAAGGGCCAGGCTATGCGCTCGTTGATGGCGGGCGGGGACCTGAGCCACTTCACCCTGCCTGGGATCGACCAATTGGCCCCGGACCTGAAGCGCATCATCGATGAATCTCTCTTCGGGTCAATTTGGAGCCGTCCTGGGCTGGACGTCAAACTTCGCTGTATTTGCACCATGTCGGCCCTAATGGCCCTGGGACAATTGCCCTTGCTGCGTCGCCACATAGAACGGTGCCTAAACCTGGGTTTGGCGCCCGAACAAGTGGTGGAGGTATTCATCCAACTGACGTTTTACATCGGCGTCCCGGCGGTGGAGACTGCGCTACGAATTACCAAAGAGATCTTCGAGGAACGGGGCATCCAGTTCACTCCCACGTTAGTCTACGACCCGGACCAGTCTCCTCAGGAACTCTACGATATGGGCGCCAAGAATTACGAAGAACATATCGGGGATATTTTCGCCTACTACACCGAGCACCCGACCGCAGCGGAAATGCAACAGTTGGTCTTCGAGTACCATTGGGGGGCCATATACTCCCGTCCTGGCTTGGACGCTAAGAGCCGGGCGGTATGCGCCATGGCGGCAATGACCGTCCAAGGCCGGCCCGACCGCCAGATGCGGGTGCGCATCGAGGGTGCTTTAAGAGTGGGGATCACGCCTACGGAGATAATGGAAGTCTTGATGCAGGTAATGCTATACGGGGGCTACGCCGCCACCAACGCAATGATGCAAATCGCAGCTTCGGTATTTACCGAAAAGGGTCTCACCACAGGATCTGGAGATTAACCAGCCTGCATATTATATTAAAACCAGGGTTAGTAGTAATACCGAGGTGAGTCCCCCCAAGTTTATCCGGCGAGTTGATCCGGGTTTTCGGTTCCATGTCTGATTTTATTGTCTGAGTTAGAAGTTGGATTTATGAGAAGGAGACCATGAAACTACAACTGGACGACGGCGCCGAGATTTTCTACACGGTTGACGACTTTACCGACCCTTGGACCAGCCCCGAAACGATTCTCATGCACCACGGCATGGCCAAAAGCCACAAAATGTGGTTTGGCTGGGTGCCCATTCTGGCCCGCCACTACCGGGTCATCCGGTTCGACATGCGGGGAATGGGCCAATCCTCCGTACCCGAGGGGGATTATCCTTGGTCCTTGGACAGTTTCGCCAATGACCTTTTGGGTGTCATGGACAAACTGGAACTCGAGAAAGTCCACCTCATCGGCGAGACCGTGGGTGGGTCAATTTCGATGCGTTTCGCCACCATGCACCAAGAACGGCTACTCTCTTTGACCACCTGCACATCTCCCGTAACCTTCGACGACCACCATGCCGAAAGCGCCGACCAGATCGACCGGGACGGCATTCCCGCTTGGGTCGAGAGCAGCATCCTCCGGCGGTTGGACCCTGATATGGTCGACCCGGCATATATTCGGTGGTATGCGGCTCAAATGGCCGCCACGCCCGCTAGTGTGGTGAGCGGCTTCCAGCGAAGGGCCCCTGGCGGAGACCTGCGTCCCCTCCTCAAAGACGTGAAGACACCGGTGTTGGTGCTGGCGGCGGCCGGTCTGAGGGAGGAAGTATTGGGCGACTTTCGGGGAGCGGCCGATCTGTTTCCCAACGGACGCCTGGTGGTATTCCCTGGCGTATTCGGCTTCGTACAGCACATTTTGCCGGTACCCTGCGCCCGAGTTTGGCTGGACTTCGCCAGGAACCTGTAACCCCAGTGAGCGACCCAGAGGGACAGTTCGGGGAGGTTGGCGAGACTGGTGAGCCTGGACCGGAAAACCCGACCATGTCGCGACCGGCTACACCGGAGGCTGCTCCTGACCAAGGGAGCAACAGCCAAGCTAGCAGCAGCCAAGCGAGCAACAGCAAGACCAAAACCGGAACGCTGGGCCAATTCTTCGCGATGCCTTCCGGCCCGGCAATCTTAGACCCGAATTTCTCACGGTTTTTCGGGCGCTATGTGTTCCAGTCCGCGCTGGCGACCGTTGCCATATTGGCCGTGCTCCTTTTTGTCGACAACCTCTCCCAAGCCGCTCTCGCCGCTGGTTTGGGTTCCAGCGTCGTCATCCTCTTTGTACATCCTTCCAGCCATTCCGCCAGCCCCCGTTCCCTCGTCGGGGGCCATACGATGGCCTTGGTGATGGGGTCCATATTCGCTATCTTGCTTTTTGCTGGGCTGGTGGACGCTTTCTTGACAGACATGGCCGCGCTGCGCAACTTTACGGTGGCGGTCTCGGGAGGACTGCTGATACTGGGCATGGCTATCACCGACACCGAGCACCCACCTGCGGCGGGAACCGTGCTGGGTATGGCAACCCGGCCATGGGAACTGGAAACATTCGGGATTATAATTGGGGCAGTGGTATTACTTGCGGTGATACAACGAATCCTACGTCCCCACCTGCATGACCTCATGTAAAGGCCTGGCAAGAATAGCGGTCAGGCAAACCTCAACAAATAAAGGCCCGGCAAGAAAAGCGGTCAGGCAAACCTCAACAAATAAAGGCCCGGCAAGAATAACGGTCAGGCAAACCTCAACAAATAAAGGCCCGGCAAGAAAAGCGGTCAGGCAAACCTCAACAAATAAAGGCCCGGCAAGAAAAGCGGTCAGGCAAACCTCAACAAATAAAGGCCCGGCAAGAATAACGGTCAGGCAAATATCGACAAATAAAACGCTAAGCTAGGAGAACCACATGTTTTTTGAAGTCAGAAACTACAGGACTCACTCCGGACAACGAGACAACTGGGTCAAGTACATGGAACAGACCATCATCCCGTTCCAAACGTCCAAGGGCATGGTAATTGTGGGCAGCTTTGTGGGAGAAGAAGAACAGGATTTGTACGTGTGGATACGCCGGTTTGAGAGCGAAAGCGAGCGGGAGCGCCTCTACGAAGCTGTCTACAAGAGCGATGAGTGGGTGAATAATATCGCACCTAAAATCCCGGAGATGCTGAACCGGGATAAGATTGTAGTCACTCGGGTTGAACCCACTGCAGCTTCGGTCATTCACTAGCGACGGTATTCACTAACGGCGTCGACGATTGGCGCGACTCCGGTCAGTGGTTTGCCCGCTGCCCACGGCGAGCAGTGATTCGAGCGCCATCTTAGTTTTGTGAAGTAGAGTTGGGGTACAGAACTTTGCCGCTGGCAATCCACACGGATACAATCGTGCTGATGGTAGGGCTATGTCGCATCGACTACGTTCCGGGTTAAGCACTTGGCTATAAATATGTAGCTTTCCCACCGGCAGGCAAACTTTCGGAAGGCAGTAGTCGAATAAGCTTAAACCGGGCTAAACCGATAATCTTATTAGCGGGAGGCGTAATGAAAAAAAGAAGTTAGCAATTCTGATCTTGGCTGTAACCATGGTGGCGCTGTGGGTAACGCCTGCGTTGGCGGCCCAGGGGACAATAACTGAAGTTAACCCGTCGGGCATAGGCACAGCCAACGATAATGGCAAAGACCATGCTGGCGACCACGCCAACGAGAACGCGGACGACGGTCACGAAAACAGGAACGATAATGCTGGCGACAATGGAGTCGGCGGGTTTGAAGAAAACCCTGATGCCGGCGAATCACCGGACTCTACTATCGGGTAGGTTTTAGTTCGTGATTGAAACTAGAAAGGAGCCGGAAAAATCCGGCTCCTTTCTAGTTTCGTGGTATTTATTTCCCTTACAATTCCGATCTTAATATACCTGTGAAGCTTAAAGAACCTCGGTTGCAAGCCTGGGCTCATCCAGCGACTGTGGAAGTAATTGCTCGCAGGCATTTCCTAGCCTGACCTTTCGCCGAAACAAGACCCTGGTAAATTTCACAGAGCACATAGGCCGAGATAAGTTACTGAGATAAGCTCTCCTGGTTTTCTAGAAAATATACGTCGGGCTGGTCGACAACGCCGGCTTCTTCCATGGCTTTTTTCAGGTCCGGTGAATTGGCGAACTGGCGGGCATTCTCCAACGTGTCCCACTCAAAGAAAATAACAACTTCGTTGCGGTCGTCGATGCCACGCAAGAGGTGGCCGCCCTTGCAACCGGCAGCCGCCCGTGTGGCGCCGTGGGCGTCAAACTTGGGCTTCCAAGCGTCGTAGTCCTTGACCTTGTGACGAATCGTGACGTAAGGCATGTTGCTCCCTTTGCTGGGTGGATTGTGTAACCTATGGTGTCGGGGGGGTTCCTGCTTCCCCTGCCGGTTCGGATCTTTCGGGTGGTTCTTCCGGCGCGACCGACCGGTTCGGGCCTCTTACCGCTCCCTCGAATAACGGCAGTTGCCAATGGCTGGTCTCGGGCAGAAAGTGCTTGCTAAGAATAAGGCCCTTCCCTTGATACGAGGAACCCACTTCGGCACCGTACCATTTGTCCGGTGCTTCCAGCATCCTTTCAAAGGTTAAGGAACAGATGCTCTGGCCGTGCTCGATCATAAATGGCACGTCGTGGGCCCGGACCTCCATTACCGGTTGCACACCGGCCATCCTGCCCTGCTCGCCGTAGCCAAACCCAGGGTCGAAGAAGCCGGCGTAGTGGGTCCGGAGCTCGCCGCTTGACGGGTCGTACGCGGTCATTTCCGCAGCGTACTGGGGTGGAATGCTCACGCTCTCCGCCGATGTCAACAGGTAAAATTCCTCGGGCTCCAGAATTAGCCTGTTGGACCGGTCAGCGTATACCGGCTCCCAGTAGTCGCCAGGATCGTAATGGTAGGCACGGGAGAGATCGATCAAGCTGCTGTTTTTCTTCGCCCGGTATCCCACGCCGGTGGGCTTGTTAGCCAGGTTCGCTCCCAAGCTGATGGTGTTGTTCAGTGCTGGTTCACGCAATTGCTCCATTTGCCCCGATTCGGCCAGAAGTATTGGGCTTTTGCGGTGCAACCCTAATATTTCCCCGTCACCGCACTTGGGATCACCTTTGACCAAGCGCAACTGATTTAACGACAGACCCGTTTTGACTCTGATCGTAAACGAACGGGACACAACCTCCAGAAACAGTTGCCCTTCGTAGCCGGGCGCAATCTCATCGAATTTGTGGCTTCGATCGGTTATGACCCTGGTGAATATATCCAGCCGGCCCGTGCTGCTTTTGGGGTTGGCTTTTGCGTACACTGCCCCCGGCAAGCGTAATTCTTCAATCAAGGGAATCAAGTAAGGCCGGTTGCGCTCCAGAATTGCTCCATCCCGCAGGTCCAGTTGCTCCATCTCAAGTTCCGGCAGCTTTTCCCAGACCGTGCTCTCATCGGGCAGGAAACTGCAGCGCAGACGGTGGGCTACTGGCCCCAACTGGAGGTCAATGCTGGCTGGCTGGAAGTTCTCCTCTGGAATCTTGTACCGCTCGGTATAAACGACATTATCTTTGACGGCTTCCCGGATCCACCGCATGGGCAGAATCCCCGTAGCGTCAGTCTCGATTATGTCCGTGAACATAGTTGGCTTGTTAACTCTCTAGAGATGGATGAACGTGATAAGCGGTAAGGCGCAAAACCGGTGAGCATCCACGAAAAAACCCCCGTTGCCGCAGAGCAACCGGGGGATTCACCGTTCCGCAATACCACTCTCCCTTGATTTGCTGGGATTGTACATGCCGCTTTGGTTGGGGGTCAAGTTGACCGACCGGCTCGAAAGTAGGGCATCTCACGGTAAATTAACATGATCCCATTTGACACAGCAACACTATGTACCGAGGTTTCAAGTTGAGTAAGCATTGGTAGCCGCCACGAGTGATAGAATGTTGTGAATAGGGCCATCCTCCCCAATGACTGAGGCCCATTTGGCAGTTGGCCTCGGCAATGGGATAAGAGTACAACGGGTATACTCCGAGCAATCAGAGAACTCAAGAAAAAAACAGAGGGCTCGATAAAAATGCGTATTTTGCTAATCGCCACCAACCGGCACCAGAAGCTATTGAGCCGCATGAATGCTACGCCAGCGCCCATCGGACTGGCCTACATTGCGGCATACCTGGACCCGGACCGGCACGACGTCAAATTGCTGGACCTGATGTTCTCCGAGGATTATCTGGAGGAAACCGAACGGACTGTTCGGGAGTTCAAGCCAGATCTCGTTGGCATTTCCCTGAGAAACATAGACAACGTCAGCTACATGGACCCCCAATGGGCGTTGCCGGGCACCAAGGAAGTTATCGACAAAGTGCGGTCTATAACCAAAGCTCCCATAGTATGCGGAGGACCCGGCTTCAGCCTGTTGCCGGAAGCCTGCTTTGATTATCTGGGTCCGGACATGGGGATCGCTGGCGACGGAGGCGAGAGCTTTGCGGAGTTGGCCCAGGCTTTGGAAAGCGGCGAAACCTACTGGAACCTGTCGGGCTTGGTCTACCGGAACGATGATGGCGCGATTGTCCGGCAAGGGATGGCCTACTCCCAATTCTCCAAATCGCCCCGCTTCGACCAACTGGACATGGTCCGGTACGAGAAGGCGGGTTTCGGCATCGGCGTGGTGACAAAGCTGGGCGACGCTTTCACCAACTCTAGGACTGCTGAGAACGACACCTCCTCCTGGCGGGTGCTGCGTCCCGTCGAAGATGTCATACAAGAAATTCAGGGACTGCAAGAAAGCTATGGTCTTCGCAAGATATTCTTCATCGACTCCGGGTTCAACGTCCCCTTGCCCTATGCCAAGGCATTGTGCCACTCCATCATCGATGCCGACCTGAAAATCCACTGGAACAGCTACCTAGCGCCGGTTCCAGAGTCCTTCGACGACGAGTTGTTGGAATTGATGCAGGAAGCCGGATGCGGGCTGTTTATCGTGACCAGTAAAGCCCGTGAGGACACGGAGCGGGTAAGCCTGGAAAGCCGTATTGCGCCCCTGCGGGAGGTGTGCCAGCGCTGCGATAAAGCCGGAATACACTATATCGTCTCCCAGTATTTCGGGGAACCCGGAGAGACGGAAGAGACGGTGGAGGCCAAGCTCAGTTTCCTAAACGAAATCAAGCCATCCCTGACCAACCTGCGGGTGGGCGTCCGTATCCGGCCCGACACCCCGATTGTCGACGCCGCAATCAAGGAGGGCATCATCAAAGACGAGAATGACCTCATCAATCCCTCTTTCTATGTGGCGGAGCCGGTGAGGGACTGGATCGTAGAACGGCTAACAGCCGAGGTGGCGGCCAACCCCCGGTGGAATTTGATTTAGGTTTTTTACCAGAGCCGTCCCCAGCATCGCGCCCTTTTCAATCTTGGCGTCGTTTGTCCTACTAGGCTCGCATTAGCGGTCTACGTGGGGAGAGAAACCCGGAATGTATCCGGAAGCCGCTGGGGCCTAACCCAGGTCAAAGCAACCTTTGCCCATAAGGGTGGCAATGCTAAGCTGCCACCCTTCATCCTGCTCGGCACTGTCTTCCAGAAAAAGGGTCGCATCCGGGGTTAATCCAGCCCGGCAGGACAGAGGCGGAAGCCTTTTGTTGGATTGAGCAATAGCATCTCTGGCTCTCTCCGCCGTCCACCGGCTTTGCACCAAAAGCCGCCGCCCTCAGCGCCCACTATTATCATCACGTGCATTCCCGCCACTCAATGGCCCCGAATTCAGGGTTAAGCGTTCAGGGAAAATGTCAGTAGTCTTTGGTGCGTTCGGTTTTAGCTAATACGTAGTTAATGGCTTGACTGACTACCTTTCCTGGGAATCTAGGAGGCGCTTCACGGTAGCATAGCCGATGCCCAGTTCTCGGGCCGCCTGCCGTCTTGAGATACCTCCTGGCCCGATGCGCTCTACTACTTTGGCGAAATTATGCTCGAACTCGGGCCGTTCATTCACCCGGGGCCGACCGATGCGCTTGCCTTGCCGCCGCGCCTGCTCCATCCCCGCTCCCACCAGGTCCCGGTGGACCTGTTTCCTAGCGGGATCCTCATACCAAATGATTTCGCCAGATAGGGGCCCTGGAAGCACCGGGGCTCTGACACGTTCCTGGGGCCTCCAGTCCGTCGGGTCCGGGTCTGGAAATGCCACCACCACCGAACCTGCTACGACCTGTGCCCGTAGTTCGGCTGCTAGAGGCGGCGCTTCCTGAGGAGTCAGGATCTGCTCCCTATGCCGTATCAGTAGACGACCATCCAGACGTTCTTGCACCTCCACCCGAGCTCCGGCATAGCTGGGCCGCTCTATACTGGGAAAGAGCTGTAATGCCCGTCCGTGGTATTGCACCGTGTTGTCTTTGGCCACTCGGCGCAACTGCACAGCACACCACCCAGGTCCAACTCTGGGTCCAACTCTGGGTCCACTTGCCGGTAGGCTGATTCCGGCTGAGCCGCAGGCACCCCGAAGCGATGGTTGAACCGGGGCAGAAACTCGGTCAACACTTGATTCGCCTCAGCCAGGGTGCAGGCGCCAGCCAGACGCAGTTCCGCCACCAAGCGGTCTTGGAAGGTTCCATTGGCTCGTTCAACCCTTCCTTTGGCCTCGGGGCTGTGGGCCAATATCTGGGTGATCCCCAGTTCTCCCAGGGCACGGCCCCATTGGGTTGATGATCCGTGAGTTGATGGTCCATTCCGGGGAACCTGGGGTAGGTCTGATGGATTACGCCGGGGTTGAAAGACGGCATGCTTATCGGTGTACACCGCATCGGTACACCTTGGCTTTCGATGATGCCCTGAAGCAGAGACAAATAGCCCCGAGTATCTTCTTGTTCTTGGAACAGGGCATACGGCGCTGTTCCGGTAGCGTCGTCCACTGCCAGCAGCAAAGTCAGCCAAGATCCCCTGTCCTCCAGCCAGAGGTGGTGACTCCCATCCAGTGCAGCATTCCTTCCTGAGGCATCCGTTGCCTTCGAATCCGATGTTGTGGTGGCCGGCGATGGCGCGGGCTGGTCAATCCGGCCCTCACCAGAATTCGCCTTACCGTGGGCCGGGATAATATCAGTCCCTCTCGTTCGGCCATAGTTCGGTCAGGTGGGTATGGTTGAAGCCCTCGTAGCGTTCCTGGGCTAAGGCCGCTACTCGTTGCTGGACGGTCTTAGGAGTGGCGTTGGGAGGAACCCGGCCCCGGTTCTTATGCGCCAGTCCCCTGGCTCCGGACTTACGATAGGCCACCAGCAGTCTCCACCCCTGACGTTCACTTACTCCAAGCAGCGGGGCCGCCTCCCGCATCGACCAGTGCCGCTCTAATACCCCGTTCAAGATATGTAACCGGTTTTCCTCTTTGGTACTCAATGTCAGTCCTTCCATGAACTGACATTTTCCCTGACCTATTAGCTACTGACAAAATTGTAGACCTACAACAAGCCTGGGCTAACTCCCCGACTTTATTGATTATCTCCCATTGGGACCGGATTGAGTATAAATCTTCCACCCTAATGGGATGTCAAGTGTGGGCCAAAGCATCGCTTTTACCTATTCGGTCATGAGGGCACAGATTAGGCTAATAAACAGACAGCCCTCCCACACGCAATGCCTCAAAAGAAACTATTACTGAAGAGCATACGTTAAGGGTATTCCGGTAAGGATTTGATCAGCCTGATTCGTTGGCAATATAAATCTGAGCCGATCATTCAGGTAAACAAGACCCACAAGCGGCTAGCCAGTAAAGGGAACCAGTGGTCGCCGGAATGGACCGCAAGCTGTAGAACGTGCTTTTTCCAGGCTCAAAGGTCAGCGCTCCTTAAACCACATCAGGGTTAGGGGACTGCGGAACGTTACGGCGCATTGCTACTTGTCTGTGATTGCGTTGCAGGTAGTTAATTTGAGCCTTGTGCTTTCGACATCTTCTCCCCGCTGAAGATGGAGCAGGACCTTTCTCGGTCCGAATCGATAAATGGACGATTCAAGGCGCACTCACGGGATTCTGTAAGGAAAGTGGCCTAACGATGCAAACTGTAAAAGAGACCACGGGGTTGACTATTGCCGGCCAGGGAAAGATCAAGTGCAGCGTTCGGATGGTTCCTTCCCAATCGGGAGCGCATGTACTTGGCCGGGCCAGATCCAAACAGAGTTGAGTCCCCTTTAAAGATGCGGTTCTGCTCTGATTGGCTCTCAAATATTGTCGGTCTACCAAAGAGTAAAACCTTCGATTTAGGCAGGGTAAGGCTTCCAAGCTGGATAAACTTGAGTAGCAAGGAATCGATCGTCATTCCTTCTTTCATTTCATCGTAACCATCCAAGATGATGACAAGCCGCCCGGATTCGTTCATGGATTGGAATAGTTCAAATGAACCATTGGAAACGCCGTGGTGATTTACCAACTCGTGAGTAATGAGACCTTTGACATCTTGATGAGCACCGAATTCCTTCAATTCAATGAGGATAGGTATTCTGGAAAGTGGGTTTATGTTGTAACGCTCAGCGCACAAGTGGGCGAGTCGACGAGCAAAGTTAGATTTGCCAGTCCCATAATTTCCGAGGAGAGCAGGGCCTACGGAAATGTCGTTTCTATCAAGCCATGCCAGAACAAAAGATTCAAGATCACCGAATATCCGGCGATTTTCTTTGAGCCATGCAGACGCGGAATAGTTCAGGTGTGTATTTCGCAGCAACATCTTCTAAATCGCGACCCGAATACTCATTCCATTCATCTTTGGCACGATCAAACGTACCTAAGCCGAGCTCTAAAGCGAACTCTATGAATTCGTTGTACAGCAAGTCATAATTGTTAGCGGCAATATCCAAGTTTGGAGTGAAAGCTCGTTGCGCCTGATAATATCGATTTAAATTGGCGACTCATGTTTTCCACGAGTAACCTAGGATGAATATCCTATGTCCAAGCTGAGAGAACGAGAAATATGAGGTGGACCCCAAATTTTAGACAACTGGCTAAGAGAGAGTTCCGCTCCTAAAATAGTGGGAATAAGGAGCAGGAACATGAAGCAAACACGGGAAAAGCATGGCCCAGCATTCAAGGCCAGGGTAGCCTTGGCTGCCATTGAGGGTGATCAGACTGTCGCCCAGCTAGCCAGCCGGGTCGAGGTCCATCCTAGCCAGATGCATGCGTGGAAAAAAGCACTGGTGGAACGTGCTCCAGGGTTGTTTGGGTCCGAGGGGAAACCCCAGGAGAAAGCCAAGGAGGTACAGATTGACCAACTCTACTGGCACATTGGCCGGTTGAAGGTGGAAAGGGATTTTTTGGCGGAAAGGTCCACTCTATGAGCCTAAAGCAAAGGCAGGCTCAGATTGACCGGAAGGACAACCAGCTATCCCTAGTTCGCCAGTGCACCCTGCTGGACATCAGCCGAGCCTCGTTGTACTACCAGCGCACACTGCCCGCGGCCCAAGACCTGGACCTGATGGCTTTGATGGACGCCAGTACCTGAAGACCCCCATCTATGGCGGGCAAGGGCACCTGGCAGGTCGAAAGAAGGTCAGGCGGTTGATGGGGTTAATGGGTTTGGAAGCTATCTACCGGTGCCCCAACACCAGCAAGTCCACACCGGAGCACCGCGTCTTTCCCTACTTGCTGAAGGCAGTGGAAATCAACCGGGTCAATAAGGTATGGAGTTCGGACATTACCTAGATACCCATGACCCAAGGCTTTCTATACTTTGTGGCCATCATGGACTGGCACATCCGGTATGTGCTGGCGTGGCGGTTGTCCAACACCATGGACGTTAATTTCTGCGTCGAGGCTCTGAAGGATGCTTTGAGGAAGGACCCTGAGATATTCAACACCGACTAAGGAAGCCAGGTCACCAGTGAGGCTTTCACCGGGATATTGGTAGACCAAGGCATTCAAGTCAGCATGGATGGCAAGGGACGCTACCTGGACAACATCTTTGTGGAACGGCTGTGGCGGAGCGTCAAGCACGAGGGGGTGTACTTAGAGTCATATCAGAATGGGACTGAGGCCAGGAAGGGCATTGGCGCTTATCTGAACTTCTACAACGGGGAGCGCCCCCAACAGGCTCTGGGTTACCTCACGCCCGGCCAGATGTTCAAAGAAGCACACCAAGCGGAGGGTTTACAAGACCAAGCAGCGGAATTATTATGCGGCATTGATACCTTGCCTCAGCCAGCGGAACACTCTCTAAGAACTCCTAACAAATTGAACTGAGTTAATCTTGATTCCCTCGTAAAAACCCCTCGTCCTCCGGGGGCAATAGGAGGATAATGTGGGGAAAGGGCGTTGGGGCAGCGCCTGGCCGAGGGAGGGGAGGATGTTCCGAATACGAGACCCGCAAGAGAGCCTCTGGCAGTCCCAGTTCCTGGTGACGCCGAAGAAGGCTAAGCGTCTGGAGAGAAGTTGGGCCGAGGTTTTCCGAAACGAGGCGCTCCCCCTGATTGACGAGGAGCGCTTTGCTCCCATGTACTGCGTGGACAACGGCCGTCCCAACCGGGCGGTGCAGACCGTCCTTGGGGTCCACCTCCTCAAAGAGATGTTCAACCTCACCGACGATGAAGCTCTGGAACAACTAGAGTTCAACCTGCTCTGGCACCACGCCCTGCGGCTGGACATCGAGGAGACCCACCTGCCCCAGAAGACCCTCCACAACTTCCGAGTTCGCCTGATGCAGCACGACGGTGGCCGGCTGGCTTTCCAGGAGACCACGGACCGGATCATCCAGGCGCTGGGCATACGCACCGGAAAGCAACGGCTGGACTCCACCCACATCATGAGCAACATCGCCACACTCACCCGGCTGGGCCTGTTCTGTGAGACGATGCGGTTGTTCCTGCGGGCCTTGCGCTGGGAGCACCCAGAGCTTCGCCCTGGGGTTCCGGAGGGCCTCCTAGGGCGCTATTTGAAGGAAGAAGACGAGGCGACCCACTACGAGGACGCCCGCACGGGGGAGGGTCGGCGACGCCTTTCGGTCTGTGCCCGGGACCTCTACCGGCTGGTGGACCGGTTCCATGGCACGACTGCTGCCCAGCTGGAGGAGTACCGGCTGCTGCGGGAGCAGTGCCATGTGGGCAAACACCGGGACGGGCGCCCCAGGGACGATGACGACGATGCTGGGGAATGCAAGGTGCCCGTGGCCTTGAAGGACCCGAAGCAGGTCCGCCGACTCGCTGCAATCGCCCCACGACCCGGATGTGACCTACAGCGGCCACAAGGGGAAGGGGTACGAGGTGCAGGTGGCGGAGACCTGCCACGAGGAGAACGCCACCCAGCTCATCACCCACGTGGAGGTGACCCCCTCGAGTGGGAGCGACACCGACGTGAGCGTGCCGGTCGTTGACGGGCTCGCGGAGCGGAAGGTCCGACCGGACGAGCTCTTCGCCGACACGGCGTATGGGTCGGGCCGCAATGCCTTCGAAGCCTCGCGCCGGGGAACGGAACTGGTGAGCCCGGTGGCGGGGTCGGCGCCGGGGAACTCGCACGAAGGAGAGGGTGACGGACCACCGCCGCTCACCGCCGCGGACTTTCAGATCGACGTCACAGGGGAGCAGGCCACGGTGTGCCCCGCCGGCCACCCGTCCATCGAGGAGCACGAGTTGGAGGATGCGCCGGAGCGGGTAGAGGTCCACTTTGCCAGGACAACATGCGAGCCCTGCCCCTTGCGGTCCCGTTGCCCAGTGAAGCTGGACCGGCGTGCGGGGGCCTACGTCCTCAAGGCGGACCTGGTGAAGGTGAACATCGAGCGGCGCCGGAGGGCCGAGGCCACCGAGGAGTGGCGCAAGCGGTATGCCATAAGGGCCGGGATCGAGGGAACGAACTCCGAGCTGAAGCGCGCCCACGGGCTTGGGCGCTTGCGGGTGCGAGGGGGCCGTCGGGTGCGGCTTGCCGTCTACCTGAAGGCGTTGGCGTGCAACTTCAAGCGGATGGTCCATGCACGCCTGGTGGAGATGGAGAACACGGCTCAGCGGGCGGTCGGGACGGTACCTGCGGTCACGGCCGCATGAGGGCGCCGCTCCACAGCTTCCACCGGGTGCCCTGAGCCACGGAAGGGGTACCGCAACGGGATCACGCTTGTCCTGAGCGCGGCAGATGGTGCGGTGAGGCCAGCAGCCGGCATCCCGTGGCCTCCTCCCTTCCAGGCCCCTTCGCACGCCAGGGTTCATCTCAAACAGGCCTTTTTGCGAGGGAATCAATCTTGGCGCTAGTGGTCGGTTGGCTGTATCTTCCCCTAGTGAGGAGGGGAGGCTGATGGCGAAACCACTGGTAGATGATGAACTATGGAGTTGATCCAACCCTTATTGCCGGTACCCATGCCCAGGCGATGGCGCTACCCTGGCCGGAAGCGCCTGCAGAACCGTCGGGCACTGACCGGCATCTTGTTCGCCCTGAAGAGTGGCATTCCCTGGGAGATGTTGACCCAGGAGATGGGGTGTGGCTCGGGGATGACCTGCTGGCGGCGTCTTCGAGACTGGCAGGAAGTTGGAGTTTGGCAAAACCTTCATGAAATGTTTCTGGCCAAACTGCGAGAAGCCGACCAGATTGACTGGTCTCGAGCCGTGGTGGATAGCGCCTCCATCCGGGCGGTTGGCGGAGGGGGGAAAACTGGGCCCAATCTCACTGACCGGCGCAAGCCGGGGAGCAAGCACCACCTGATTACCGACGCCCAAGGGATCCCTCTGGCCGCCATCTTGACGGGCGCTAACCGTCATGATGTAACTCAGTTGCTACCCTTGGTGGAAGCCATTCCGTCCATTCGGGGCCAGGTAGGACGTCCACGCCGGAGACCAGACCAAGTTCAGGGAGACCGAGCTTATGACTCGGAACCCCACCGGCAGGCGTTGCGATCGCTGGGGATCGAGCCGGTCCTGGCCAAACGCCTTACCCCCAGCACGGGAGTGGCCTGGGCATCCATCGGTGGGTAGTGGAGCGAACCCTGGCATGGCTGCACCAGTTCCGACGGTTGCGCACTCGCTATGAAAGGCGAGCCGGCATTCATGAAGCTTTCCTTTCCTTCGGTTGTTCCCTCATCTGTTTGACAAGGTCCAAATCAATTTGTTATGCGTTCTTAGTTCGATCTTTGCGGCTTCAGGCTCACTTGCTAAAGGAAATAGGAAGTTGACGCGGTACGACTGCGAGCAACATAGATGATTACTAGGAAAATTGCGGTGCTGACAATTCCCTATCCAGAAACGAATCGGGAAAGCAATTTAGAAATGAGTCAACAAAAGTCCATAATCGTTAGTGAGGTTAAGCTAGCCCCGCCTGGATAGGATTTTCCTCCGTCAGTGGAACCATAAGTCGGAATGCCAGGCGTTAGGTTCTGCTTGCTGTCGATGCCCAATACGCCATTACCGTCGTAGCCCCATGTCCACACAGTACCGTCGTTCTTGAGGGCTATGACCGTTCCGTTCAACGCACCGACATCGATGACGTCCAGCAGGAACGGATCGCTCCCCGGGATCACGGTTCTACCGCTTAGGGTTCCCCCGCCGACGACCTGAACCGGGGTGAAGCTACTGGTATCTTGGGGTGGCTGCGCCTGGGAGTCAAAGTTGCTCTGCCCAAGCTGGCCGAACCGGTTCCGGCCCCATGTCCACGCGGTACCGTCGCTTTTGACCGCGACACTGTGGTGCTGACCAGCCGCCACGGCCACCACGTCGGTGAGGCCTATAACTTGCACAGGGCTCGAGCGGTTGGTTTGAGTGCCGTCACCCAGTTCTCCGAAGGTATTTCTACCAACTGCCCAGACTGTCTCATCATCAAGCAGAAACAAAACGTGTTGCTCGCCTTCGTCCATAGCGACCACGTTATGGTCAGCAACGAAAGCTGCGAATGCTGGGGTCGGCACAAATCGATCCGCCCCCGGCGCTAACCCTGCGGCGCTTGCGGGATTGCTATTCCAGCCCCACATGATACAAGCGTCGCCAATTCCATCTCCGTCCCCGTCTTCCTGGCCGGCGTTGGGAACCGTTGGGCAGTTGTCGTCGACAAAGAGTACGCCGTCGCCGTCTTCATCCTGCTGACTGTCCCCGCAGCCCCTGCCGTCTATTGGTGTGTCATTGACCGGGTCGGTACCTTCGCAGCTATCCTGACCGTTTGGCACATTGTCGCCATCGGCGTCTTGCTGGCTGAACCCGCAGCCGCTGGCGTCGATTGGTGTGTCACTTAGCACGGTTCCGGCGCAGCTGTCCTGGACATTGGGCACGCCGTCGACATCGTCATCCTGCTGACTGAAGCCGCAGCCGTTGATGCCTATCGGCGTGTCCTGGAGGTCGGTCCCGGTACAGACGTCCGAGTCGTCAGGAACCTCGTCGCCGTCGGCGTCGGGTAGAGTTATACCAGTCCTGTCCATCGCGAAGGTCGATATTAGACCTACGGCGGCATAGACGGTTTTGCCACCAGGGCTGATGGCAACGCCCCCGTTTTTATTTGAGCCTAGGCCATCGGTCGTGGTGTCAACCAGGGTCAGGTCACCTGAAATTTCGTCGCGGCTGTAAGAATCCAGACGGCTTCGCCCATGCCTGCTAACCAGGTACAGGCCGTTCGAACTCATTGCCAATCGTCCGTCATTAGCACTTAGTTCCGAACCCGCTGTTTTCAAAAATGTGAGTTCCCCGGAGTTCACATCGCGGCTGAATATAGATATTATGTTTTTACCCCAAGTTCCGACATACAGGAACTTGCCATCAGGACTGAACACCATATTCCGGCGCGAGTGGTCTACCGGGCCATCCGTGATGGTTTGGATTCTTGTGAAACTGCAGTCCGGTCCCCCAGTTAAAACGAAAGCACATGGGACCGCAACCCCGGTCGTTCCACTCCGGTCGTATACGGCTATGCGGTACGTCCCGTTCAACTTTAACTCGCTACCTGTATATATGAAGTTGCCGTCCGGGCTGACTGCGATGTTGGACGCGCCCACGAGTGCAGGATCTTGACCTTCTCCTACCCTCTCTTCGTGCGTCAGTGCGCCGGTGCTCGGCACCACTGACAAGCGGGAGAGCTGTCGCCCGCCCGCCACAAACAGAGCTGGTCTGGCTCACAAAAAGCACAGCAAGCAGCGCCACAATTGATATCGCTACAGTAATTCCGGTTTCCTTTAACAACCAACTCATGGATGGTCCTCCGCAACATTTTTCGTCACTTTGATCGTTTTGCAAGTTAGTTTCCAGCTTCGCTGGTTAACGCCATATTTAGGTACCTGACATCGGAAGTGCCAATATTAGAAAAAGTTTGCGCACTTCGGCCAAGGCTGAATTTGTGACTAAATCGAGTATGAATGGGGACATTCGCCAACGTCAATTAACTTTAGTTCAACATACTTCACCATACCCAACAGAAATTCGGCAGTTTTCTAAAACCATGTCCAAAACGCATTCTGGGGTATAGATAACATTTCAATTTGGTGGCATTTGGTTTGGGCATTAATCGGGAATATTGCACCCAAAAGACTGGTACACCCAAGACTTCCGATGGCGAATACAAATGAGCGTTTAAGAGTTAAATCCTGGGGGAGGTAGGTGGCGCTTTTGGGCGAAGGAAGGCACATTTCTCTCGATAAAGCGGATAGGTAGAAAGAGACGGTCGCGCAGTAAGAACTGAACCTGGACACACAATAAAAAGCCGCCTCTGTCTCACGATGAGCCTGAGGCGGCCAAATTGCGTTTTGCGCCCAATCTATGTTTTGGTGCGGGCGTCTCGGATTCGGACCGAACTAAATTACATCATTCTCGTCCATACCCAATGGCCCAGCGTATTCATGCGCCGGTTGCGAATACTGACTCAATGGCCGGATTGCAAACCTATGATGAACTTAAGGGTCAGTAAGGCAGAAGCCAGGATTCCGAGAATGCCAAGGCGCAGGTACTGTGCTCCCGGCTATCTCGCTGCCGGGGGAATGGACGACCCGAAGAAACTTTACCGTTGATTGTCACTGTTGCGGTTTTTGCCGGGATCAAGACCGTGGAAACGCCGTGGGGCCGGTCAGGGTTGCTGCCAGGGAAACTGTGGCTCAAAAAGGATTCTCCCAAAGACTCCCAAGCCAACGAAATTTCCCCGTCGCTGGTGGTGAGGGTCTCCGTCCACGACGTTCTCAAGTCTCCGGAGCTTTATCTCGGGAAGTTCCAAGTTGCCGAAAGTCGGATTGATGGAACCTTGAATCTCTTTCTGCAGCCAGCGAGTCATCTCGATATTGTCCGTATAGACTCGCGGCTCATTGTTCGTAAGCTCGCTCTGCAAAAAGAGCACATGGCCGGGCCCACCCGGCGAGAACAGGATGCGCCAGAAGCTGGCATCGGTGGTCACCGGGCCATTGTCCGTTTCACTGAGACGAATGTAGGGGTTCTCTCCGGTTAGCAGCACCCGATTGGGGTCTATGGGTGAGGTGGTCATAATTTAGCCTCCATTCGCAGCAATTAGTTTTCTCCCCCATCCCTTCGGCACGCTCAGGACAGGCCTAACCTTCCCCCGAAATGGGGAAGGGACTGGTCCCCTCTCCGTAAGCGGGAGGGTTTTAGCTTACGGGAGGGTCTTAGCTTAATGGTAGTCTTGTATCCAGTCGGTTCAAAAACATGGGTATCTGGCAGGTTCTTTACCACTGAGTGGGCAACTCACCTGCACGATTGCTATAAGTCGGGGATGCCCATGGAAAGAGACGTGCAAGGCCCACCAACAGTCTTGGTAAGATGCCCTTGGCCGGTCATATCTTCAGCCAGAAGAATGTCCCCGGGTTGGAACTGCCGAATTGAGCCGTCGGCTACCGAGACCTCCATATTGCCACTCACGACAATGAGGTATTGCCTGCGGGTGGGATTGTGCCACTCGGCTGGCCGGTCTGCCGGGCTCCGCCGGAAAACCAGGTCTTCGCCCGATTTGGTGATGATGCGCTGAACGTCGGGATCCGGCAAGCCCAAGTCCTCAAAGTGGGATTGAGCATCGTCGCCGGTATAAATTCGGACCAACATAATTCAGACTCCCTTAAATTATCGTCTATTGAAGCGCACGGGGCTCACGCGGGTACCCCGCGACCCTTGCGGCACAAGTATAAACGATTAGCGGCCCAAGCGAATCCCCGCTGGTATTGCAGTCGTTGGGCTCGCTTTTACCGATCCGATCAGGTCAACCATCAGGCCAACGAAACAAACATGAACGTACAGTTCGACGCAATGCTCTTGTGACCTTTGCTGCCCACATCGTCCATGATCATCACTTCACTGGGCCCGAACCGGCGAGTCTCGCCATCTGTGGCGGTTATCTCATTCTCGCCCGTCAGAACTACGATCAACAGTCTCTTGGGAGTGGGATGAAACCTGTCGGAGAAACCCATGGGGGTGTGGACGAAAAAGGTATCGGATGCGGCTTTAGGATCGGTAACACCAAACAGGCCCACGCCGGGCCTAAATTCCGACTGTTTGAAATTGGCTTCTACATCTTCAAAGTGAGTCTCACCCTCGGAGTCCGCATACAACCTTGATTCCCTCGCAAAAAGGCCTGTTTGAGATGAACCCTGGCGTGCGAAGGGGCCTGGAAGGGAGGAGGCCACGGGATGCCGGCTGCTGGCCTCACCGCACCATCTGCCGCGCTCAGGACAAGCGTGATCCCCTTGCGGTACCCCTTCCGTGGCTCAGGGCACCCGGTGGAAGCTGTGGAGCGGCGCCCTCATGCGGCCGTGACCGCAGGTGCCGTCCCGACCGCCCGCTGAGCCGTGTTCTCCATCTCCACCAGGCGTGCATGGACCATCCGCTTGAAGTTGCACGCCAACGCCTTCAGGTAGACGGCAAGCCGCACCCGACGGCCCCCTCGCACCCGCAAGCGCCCAAGCCCGTGGGCGCGCTTCAGCTCGGAGTTCGTTCCCTCGATCCCGGCCCTTATGGCATACCGCTTGCGCCACTCCTCGGTGGCCTCGGCCCTCCGGCGCCGCTCGATGTTCACCTTCACCAGGTCCGCCTTGAGGACGTAGGCCCCCGCACGCCGGTCCAGCTTCACTGGGCAACGGGACCGCAAGGGGCAGGGCTCGCATGTTGTCCTGGCAAAGTGGACCTCTACCCGCTCCGGCGCATCCTCCAACTCGTGCTCCTCGATGGACGGGTGGCCGGCGGGGCACACCGTGGCCTGCTCCCCTGTGACGTCGATCTGAAAGTCCGCGGCGGTGAGCGGCGGTGGTCCGTCACCCTCTCCTTCGTGCGAGTTCCCCGGCGCCGACCCCGCCACCGGGCTCACCAGTTCCGTTCCCCGGCGCGAGGCTTCGAAGGCATTGCGGCCCGACCCATACGCCGTGTCGGCGAAGAGCTCGTCCGGTCGGACCTTCCGCTCCGCGAGCCCGTCAACGACCGGCACGCTCACGTCGGTGTCGCTCCCACTCGAGGGGGTCACCTCCACGTGGGTGATGAGCTGGGTGGCGTTCTCCTCGTGGCAGGTCTCCGCCACCTGCACCTCGTACCCCTTCCCCTTGTGGCCGCTGTAGGTCACATCCGGGTCGTGGGGCGATTGCAGCGAGTCGGCGGACACCTGCTTCGGGTCCTTCAAGGCCACGGGCACCTTGCATTCCCCAGCATCGTCGTCATCGTCCCTGGGGCGCCCGTCCCGGTGTTTGCCCACATGGCACTGCTCCCGCAGCAGCCGCTCCAGCAGCCGGTACTCCTCCAGCTGGGCAGCAGTCGTGCCATGGAACCGGTCCACCAGCCGGTAGAGGTCCCGGGCACAGACCGAAAGGCGTCGCCGACCCTCCCCCGTGCGGGCGTCCTCGTAGTGGGTCGCCTCGTCTTCTTCCTTCAAATAGCCCCCTAGGAGGCCCTCCGGAACCCCAGGGCGAAGCTCTGGGTGCTCCCAGCGCAAGGCCCGCAGGAACAACCGCATCGTCTCACAGAACAGGCCCAGCCGGGTGAGTGTGGCGATGTTGCTCATGATGTGGGTGGAGTCCAGCCGTTGCTTTCCGGTGCGTATGCCCAGCGCCTGGATGATCCGGTCCGTGGTCTCCTGGAAAGCCAGCCGGCCACCGTCGTGCTGCATCAGGCGAACTCGGAAGTTGTGGAGGGTCTTCTGGGGCAGGTGGGTCTCCTCGATGTCCAGCCGCAGGGCGTGGTGCCAGAGCAGGTTGAACTCTAGTTGTTCCAGAGCTTCATCGTCGGTGAGGTTGAACATCTCTTTGAGGAGGTGGACCCCAAGGACGGTCTGCACCGCCCGGTTGGGACGGCCGTTGTCCACGCAGTACATGGGAGCAAAGCGCTCCTCGTCAATCAGGGGGAGCGCCTCGTTTCGGAAAACCTCGGCCCAACTTCTCTCCAGACGCTTAGCCTTCTTCGGCGTCACCAGGAACTGGGACTGCCAGAGGCTCTCTTGCGGGTCTCGTATTCGGAACATCCTCCCCTCCCTCGGCCAGGCGCTGCCCCAACGCCCTTTCCCCACATTATCCTCCCATTGCCCCCGGAGGACGAGGGGTTTTTACGAGGGAATCAACCTTGCGTACTTCATCGGAATTTGCCAAGCTGAACCCACCGGATTTTGAATGCGCCAGGCACGATGCATCCCTCCATATAAAAAATGAGCTCCAACAAAGCCGACCTTGGCTATGATTTTCGGTTTAGACGTTGCCTACACGCTCGCATGCATCCCACGCCGCCACCAAGTAAACCGGGTCAGCCTTTACGTCGTATTCCCGTAGGCAAGCCTCGGTAAATTTCAAAGAATGGGCTCCGCCTGCCTGCAGCGCCCGGTCAATCAGGTCGTCGCGACTGCCCGACGGTGCCGTGAATCCGTCAACGGGTCCCGGCTGCGCCTCCGAGTACCAGGCGTAGACAGCGGCACATGCCTGCCAGGCATATCGGGCGATCAAACGTGAACTGGAATCATCGACGTAGGGAGCCAATATTCGCAGCGCGCTGGGGGCGGTAACAGCATGGACAAATGCCACAAGGTTGCTGCCGTTGGCCAGGTAGACCGCCGCGGCTACGCCGGTCAAGTCGGAAATAAACCGGGAGAGGTCTCCTTCAGTGTTAACCATATCAATAACCGGATGGAATGCCGGACGGTCGTTCAGCCCTTCCAATTCTCCGGCAATGGCCCGCTCCGGCTGGAACCCCTGGTCATGAATACGTTCAACCTCTTCCAAAGCGTGCCTCGGTGAGGAATATCTAGGGTTGCCGGAGGGAGTTCCCGGCAAGACTTGGTACCGTGACAGCATGGGCCGTTCGAATCAACCCATGAGCAGCGGCGGAAATCACCGAAGGCGCCAACGCAGGGACCCAGCCAGCAACTACTTCGGTCCAGGGCGCCCCGGTCAATTCTTGCCGGAAGAATGCAGTCCAGTCACCCAAACGGTGGCCGTCGCCCAGGGCTTCCCGCCAATCTTGGCGTTGTATAGGCGAACCGAGTGCGGGTTTTGCTTCCAGGCGTGACTTATACTTTTGCACCCACGGAACAGCGGACTCCCCCCCTGCCCAAAGTGACTATGGCTTCGGCCGCCATGGGACCATGGTTGGCCAAGGGACCGTTCCACTCCGGACCGGTGTCTTTGAGGATGTCGAGCACTTCGTCCATAGCATCGTTCATAGAACCAGGCATAGCTGTGTCTCCTGCGAGTTGGGCATTTATATGTACTGAAAAGCTTATTCCTGGGTCGTGATGGTAGCCGGTCAACTACATTTATAATCGTAGATAATCGCAGCAAATACTGGGCCTTGGGTTTTCGGCCTTATCCCAAAGCTTCGGCCACTTGACCCTACGGACTGCCAGCGGACCGGCCTCCATCTACCATGTACACACCGCCGGTGCAGAAGCTGCTTTCGTCACTGGCAAGAAACAGCATAAGCTTCGCCACTTCCTCAGGGTTTCCATAGCGCTGCAGCGGGACACGCGCCGCAAAGGCTTGATGGGTCCGCTCTAGAGTCGCCTCCGAGTTGTCCTCGGCAGCGACGCGCATTTCCTCTATGGAGCGCATCATCCGGGTCTCAATTGGGGCAGGATTGACGGTGTTGACCCTGATACCCAACGGGGCGCATTCCAACGCCGCTGTGCGCATCAGGCCGATGACCGCATGCTTGCTGGTGGTGTAAGCCGACATGCCCGAACTTCCACCTATACCGGCAGTAGAGGAGGTAATGACGATGCTGCCGCCCCCCGTTTCACGCATCACCGGTATCACGTATTTAAGTCCCAGCCAGACGCCCCGCACGTTTACCGCGATAACCTGGTCGAACATGTCAATCGGATAGTCGATAATTTGCGAAATCGAGCCTTCGATTCCTGCGTTGGCCAGGAGTATATCGATGCCTCCCCAACGTTCTACAGCTGCGTTGACGTAGCTCTGGGCCTGTTCGGGCTGGGTGACGTCCGCAACCACATAACTGGACTTGTCTTCGCCGATGGACTGCACAATTCCCTGGAGCGCTTCCTCATCCCGGTCGACCAGTACCACCCTTGCGTCTTCCGCAGCAAATTGTCGTGCGGCCGCCTGACCGATGCCTCCGGCCCCTCCCGTAATTAGAGCAATTTTCCCTGATAGACGTGTCATGTTTCTCCTCGCGTCCGTGTATCGGGTTCATCTATTGCGTGTATTGGGCCCGTGTAATCCCATCCCTCGCTGGCATTACCTCCGAAGGTAGGAGTATACGTGGCGATCCCAGGCGTCGACAGTGTACCACCCCAGTCAGTAGGCTCAATTGTGGGCGCCAAAGGCTATATAGCGGCGAATCTGCAAAGGTCTCGCACAAGTCAGCGAAGGCGTCGATCCCAACAAGCGCAGACAGGCAAGGTTTTGGGGTTGGACCGCCACTTATCGCGGCCGTACACCGGTCGCGGTCAGGCAAATTAAATTATGCGCCAAAATCCGGTGGCGGTTTTCTTGGCTTGATGTAGAATGACACAGTAAACGGCCCGATCGCATGCCTGCCGGGACAATCGGACACTGCAATGGACAAACCGATCTCCCAGCGTTTCCAATATCTTCGGCTGCAGCTAGGGTCTTAAATTGATCGGGATAAAGCGCCCTACCTGCCTTAATCCGGATGTAATCCAAAGCCCGATCAAGCTTTGACTTCAGCGTAGTTAGGCGGCTTCCCGCAAAAAAATATATTTATGAGGTAATTATGAGTATTATCCGACTCTACACCGGCGACGATGGTCAGACCCACATCGAGGAATTAGACATAGCTTCTCACCCCAGTTTGTCAGAGCCGACGACCACTAACAACATCTCATTTCGCCAAGTCCCCTCAGGCACGTTCAGTGATTGGCACAATGCTCCCCGGCGTCAATACGTTATAACCGTGTCCGGGGAGGTTGAAATTGGCCTGGGAGACGGCACGGTTCATCGGTTTGGCCCAGGACATGTGACGCTGGCTGAGGACCTAACCGGGCAGGGGCACACCACCCGGTCCGTGGGTAACGAGCCCAGAGTATCGGCGACTATACGGCTATCCGACTAGTATTACAACGTCAGTTAGTTTGATAGGATGACTGTGTAGCTGGAGAGGGAATAGGCAGGTGAGGTGGGGATGTGGATGCGGCAGCTTTCGAGCAGGTGTACGGGTCATTTCGGGATTTTCACGCTTACTTCGCGCCGCTGTTTGGCCGCCGGGAGACGCGGGAGCACAGCGGTCATTATCTCCAGGCCCTGCTGGTACAGTCTGGGGAGCGGCGCAACGCTGAGAACCTGTCGGAGACGGTTCCGGGGTCAGCCCGAGGGATGCAGCGGTTTCTCACCGATTCTCCCTGGGACGATGAGGTGATTATAGGACGGCTGCAGGAGTACCTGGGAACCCGGCTGGAGCATCCGGAAGGGGTGTGGGTGCTGGACGGCAGCGACTTTCCCAAGCAGGGGAGGAAGTCGGTGGGAGTGGCCCGGCAGTACTGCGGGAGGCTGGGGAAGGTGGCCAACTGCCAGGCGGGGATGTTCCTGGCCTATGTCAGCCCGTTGGGACGGGCATTGGTGGACAAGGGGCTGTATCTGCCCGAGAGTTGGACCTCGGACAAAGACCGGTGTGAGGCGGCGGGTGTGCCGGAGGATAGGCAGGGCTACCGGTCCAAGACGGAGTTGGCCTTGGAGATGGTGGGGCGGGCGCAGGAGCGGGGCCACCTGAAGGCTGGATGGGTCGCGGCGGACGACGCCTTCGGGATGTCGCCGTCCTTCCGGGAGGGCCTGGCGGCCTTGGGGATGTGGTACGTGCTGGACGTTCCGTCCGGCTTTACGGTGTGGCCGCCGGAGCCTGCCTGGACCAGTGCGGAGTATCAGGGATTCGGGCGTCCCCGCAAACCCAGGCTGCGAGACGGTCAGCGCCGGACCATGGAGCAGCGCAGCGACGAGTTGCCGGAGGAGGCCTGGCGTGAGATTACGGTGGCCGAGGGAAGCCAGGGGCCACGCAGCTACCTTTTCAGCGCCCAGAGGGTGCGACCGACCAGCAGGCGCAAGCCTGGCGAAATCCACTGGGCCGTCTACCGCCGGAACCGGGACGGCAGCGAACCCCGCTACTACCTGTCCAATGCTCCGGAGGATACCCCGTTGGAGACCCTGGCACACGTGGGAGGCTCCCGTTGGCGTATAGAAACGGAGTTTGAGACGGAGAAAAGCGACGTAGGCCTGGACGAGTACGAGACCCGCACCTGGGCTGGCTGGCATCACCACGTGGCCCTGTGCCTGCTGGGCGGAGCTTTTCTGCTGAGCCTGCAACAGGCTTGGGGGGAAAAAGATGCCCCGGATCACGAGGCCGCAGGTCTACCGGATGGTGCGGGAAATGCTGCCCCGGGAACGGTTCGGGCCAACCGAGTTGCTGCGGTGGCTTGAGGATACGCAGGACAGTAACGAACGGGCCAAACGCTCCCATGCCAAGCGCCGCGCCGCCATGCGGGCATCACCCCACATCCCTCCCTGAACTGACGTTGTAATACTAGTACTGCGTCCGCATATTTGACTAATTTAAGGAAATGTACAATGTAGGCATTCTGGTAATTGCGGGGAGGTGTGGGGAATGCCTGCTAAACAATACCTTGTGAACTTGACCCAAGAGGATAAGGCCGATGAAGGGACTACCGACCAGCAGATTGCTGAAGCTGTTATGGTAGGTCCCTCCACGGTCAGCCGGGTGCGGCAGCGTTTCGTGGAAGGAGGGTTGGAACGTGCCCTCAATGACCGGCCACGGCCTGGAAAACGGCGCAAACTTGATGGGAAGCAAGAAGCCCACTTGGTGGCCGTGGCCTGTAGTTCGGCCCCCGCGGGGCACACCCCCTGGACCTTGCGATTGCTCGCCGACCAAGTGGTGAAGCTGGAATTCACCGACTCCATTTGCCGGGAGACGGTCCGGCAGGTACTGAAAAAAACGAACTTAAGCCGTGGACGAAGAAGGAATGGTGCATACCTGAGGTAAGCGCCGAATTCGTAGCTGCCATGGAGGACGTGCTGGACCTCTACGGGGAACCCTATGACCCTAAACGCCCCGTAGTCTGTTTCGACGAAACCTCCAAGCAGTTGGTAGCGGAAAAGAGGTCTCCCCTACCGGCCAAGGCGGGACGGCGGGAGCGATTTGATTACGAGTACAGGCGCAATGGAACCCGGAACCTGTTTATGTTGTGTGAGCCATTGGCGGGCTGGCGGCACCTGGCGGTGACCGAGCGTCGTACCATCGAAAGACTTCGGTCATCAGATGCGCTGGTTGGTGGATACAGCTTACCCTGAAGTAGAGAGGATTAGAGTGGTGCTGGACAACCTGAACACCCATAGACCCGCCTCCCTGTACCAGGCCTTCGAGCCTAAAGAGGCCAGAGGGATAATCAGACGACTGGAGTTTCAGTATACTCCCAAGCATGGAAGCTGGCTCAATATGGCAGAGATTGAGCGCAGCGTATTCGGCAAACAATGTTTGAATCGTCGCATTGGCGATGAAGAAGTCCTCAAACGGGAAATTGCCGCATTGGAATCCGAACGAAACCAGGCCGAGGCAACCATCGACTGGAGGTTCTCTACCGTGGACGCCCGATAAAAGCTTCAGCATATCTATCCGTCGGTTTCAACTGGATGAGGTACTAGTCGACCTGCCAGCGCACAGCCTATTGATTCTGCAACCGAATCTTCGCTTGAATAAACGCCTGATTTTATGATGGAGGTGAAGTCATGCCATTCTGGGGAAACGAACCCAAGAACCCGCCTTGGAGCCGGAGCGGCCTATCTGCCATGCGCTCTCTGGTGATTGGGATGAGGCGGCCAGAGTTGAGCTGTCGTTGCCGGAATCTGGCGCATGCAGCAGCGGTTTGTCCGCAGATGACGATACTGTCGCTGCCGCTTGTTGCGGAGCCCCTCTGGCCCCCGAATGGACGGAATGGCTTTCACCAAGGGTAGCAACTGAGTTACATCATGACGGTTAGCGCCCGTCAAGATGGCGGCCAGAGGGATCCCTTGGGCGTCGGTAATCAGGTGGTGCTTGCTCCCCGGCTTGCGCCGGTCAGTGAGATTGGGCCCAGTTTCCCCCCTCCGCCAACCGCCCGGATGGAGGCGCTATCCACCACGGCTCGAGACCAGTCAATCTGGTCGGCTTCTCGCAGTTTGGCCAGAAACATTTCTTGAAGGTTTTGCCAAACTCCAACTTCCTGCCAGTCTCGAAGACGACGCCAGCAGGTCATCCCCGAGCCACACCCCATCTCCTGGGTCAACATCTCCCAGGGAATGCCACTCTTCAGGACGAACAAGATGCCGGTCAGTGCCCGACGGTTCTGCAGGCGCTTTCGG
Source organism: Dehalococcoidia bacterium (assembly GCA_963665155.2). Classification (GTDB taxonomy): domain Bacteria; phylum Chloroflexota; class Dehalococcoidia; order Lucifugimonadales; family UBA3495; genus UBA1141. The sequence goes on from CAXXFI010000002.1 coordinate 1,137,421, forward strand.
CCAGGGTAGCGCCATCGTCTGGGCCTTGGTACCGGCAATAAGGGTTGGATCAATTTCCATAGTTCATCATCTACCAGTGGTTTCGGCATCAGCCTCCCCTCCTCACAAGCTAACAGGGGTAGGTATTCTTTATAAGGGGACTTTCTGGCGGCCATTATGATTAATGATTCGCAGTGTCGGCGGGGGAACAGGCCACAACTCTGGAGCAAGCCAGAGGCATTGCCACGGGCGGCCTTTCAGCAACTGCCTGAGCATGGTACTGTGCCCCTGCAGGAATACGCTGGCTTGACTGGGCCAAGGGCGGATCATCTGGGTAGGGAGCGTATGCGCAGCCGCGCCGGAGGCGGACCCCGAAGGCTAGCATCCTCTACGCGGGTGCCGTAGGCCATAACCCAGGCCATCGCGCCAGCACCAGCCAATGCCGCCCTGCTCTAACCGGGTCCGTCCGCCGGGTGTGTTCCCTCTGCCAGCCAACGCCTTTCAGGGCGCGGAAGCCCAATTCGATCCAGACCCGCGGACCGTACGAACAAAAGCCGATGCTCTCCGGTGGCAAGTCGGTCAGCAAAATCCAAGGCTGGACTTGGTCATCCCCCCAAACATAACCAAGACCCCACTGTGACGCAATTTAGGGCTGTAGAAAGCAGTACCGGTTCCTACCCAGCCGTGGCCTGCCCCTGGCACCAAGGCGCGGGCGGGCATGCGACAGCCTCCTTGGGGTTGGAAAGGGCGTCGCTCCTGATCGGCATCAGAGGGTGCCAACCCAAGGACCGTATCTGTTTCCAAAGACGGGGGCTCCACAAACCACGGTCGGTCAGCAACAATACCGTCATGTTCTTTGGGACCGCTGGCCCCAACTAGGACAGCAAGTCCAGTGTCGGAGCTATCCACGGGCCAGGCCGGTTACGGGGCAAGATATGCCGTGCCACTGGGATGGCGCTACCCCGGTAGAGCACACTGATCACCACTGCGCTCAAACGGTCACGATGGGTGTGGCGTTAATGGCCAAAGCCAATTGATTCCCAGTCCACCAACTCAGCAACCACCGAAGCAACGGCGCAAAGCAAAACCTTATCTCCAGTTGGGTTTGGCAGGGCGAGGCTTTATCTTTGCCATCGTAAAGCCACTCTCTGAGGTATTGCCGCGGGGAGTGCCATCTGCCAATAGCCAACAAGGCCGCGATAACCGCATTTTGGCAACTGCCGTGGCCCAGAATGCTCCCGAATACCCGAAGGGCGAGACCCGGTTGTTGCGCCAGCCAGAGGCCGGGGAAATGATATTCAATAGGCGGACGCATCTGATAAAGGAAAGCGCATGAGCCACCACCCCTCATCCCGGTTGTTCGCCACTCCTAGGATGACGGGAAGACACTGCGCTTTCCTAGACGTTTTTATACGAGTGTTAGACCTTATCTACCCCTGTTAGCTCCTCACAAGGGGAAGATCACGCCAATGGGCCATTAGCGCCAAGATTAACTCAGTTCAGTTTGTTTGGAGTTCTTAGAATGAAATGGTCATTCGGCAAGGCCGATTGGAAACCTTCGTCTTGACCTAGAGGTCTGGCCGGAAAGCCATTGGCCGGGTTTCGCGCTACGCCAAGCAGACGTATTCCAGTCTTATACGGTATAATAGTATATGTAATACGTTTCAATAACCAACTGTTACTTCGATAATCGACGTTAAGAAAACGACGGCTTGGGGAGAATCGGGGTTTCCGTCCGAGTTTCTAGGTGAACATCGTTTCAAGAAGGGACTTAGTCTTGTCAGCCTGATTCGTATAAATATAGATTTCCTGTACGGAAGTGCTCCCTCTAATCGTGAGTTTCCAACCCCCTACAATCGGAATAATTTAATTATTCTTGGTCCTTTACTCTTGCCGACCCGCTTTATTACTCCCAAAGATATCTTGTTGACCTCAGACAATTTCTCCGCTGCTTCAACAATGGAAAAAGCTGCGTCTGTCAAATTTGTATGGCTGGTGGTAATTTTCCCGCTGCTCTTATGATTTGGCAAGAATGAAGTCCTGTATTTGATACTTCGTTAGATGTGTTGATGGAACGCCGTAGTTTACAAGCCAAGATGACCTGCAGTGCCCCCCAACGCTGGGGATGGGGCACACGTCTCATTGTCATCCTGCCGTAGCGCGAAACTGATTTGGGTCGATTTTCCTTCCAGTCGTATATGCCACCACCAGCACTCAAAGGGAGACTATGAAATCCCTCAACCCATTTCCAAATGGGGGTAGGGAGTATGTGGAAATGATTGAGTTGGTGCGGGCCGAGATGTCCGATCGGCCCACACTATTGTTTCATAGTATCTCGGCGACTCTGTCAATCTCTGTAGATCGCCTGACTCTTTTACGTGTTGAGCGGTAGGACGTCCGGTAGTGGTTTGGGGTTCTGGCTCAGGTTAGGGCATAGCTGCTCGTGGCTTTCTGAGCTTTTGTACTACAGCATCCAGGCTGAAGAATGACAGACCACTACCTGTTTCGTGGCATGGCCTAATCGCGAGTTGCCCGAATCTCTATTCCCGAAGACTCTTCCTGCAGGCGAACCGCTATCGTTCGGTCACTCTCGCTCCAACCGCGGTTCATAGCATGCATCATGATCTGTTCTACCAGGTTCGCCACCGGCATAGGCACACCGCTCTGCCGGCCTAGGTCTGTTGCTAGTCCTATGTCCTTGCGGGCTAGGTCCAGGGTAAAGACTGGCGGGTCGAACCGTCCCTGGAAAACTGTGGTCAGGCGTTCGGCGATTGCGCCCACTGGGCCACGGCTCCCGGAGTCCAAAAGGGCAGGAAGCTCGACGCCTGCCTTAATGCCAAGCGCCAGAGCCTCGGCGACCACCTGCTGCATTGCAATGGTGGTCATATTTTGGACGAGCTTGCAGACGTTAGCCGATCCTAGTCTTCCTGTGTAGACCACTTTGTCGGCGAAGGCGTCAAGGATTAGATGCAGTCGGTCGAATATTTTCCGTTCCCCGCCTGCCATCACGATCACGCCTCTGTCCAGTGCGTCCAGAGGGCTGCTCAATACTGGGGTATCCATGACGTGAGCTCCCTTCTGTTTGAAGAGTGGCTCGAGGCTCCGGATAAGATCCGGGCCACATGTGGACATGTCCATGTAGATTCCACCTGGCCGGATCCCTTCTAGTATCCCTTCAGGGCCTTTCACCACCTGTTCGACAACTTGGGGCCTCGGTAAACAGGTTGCGACAACATCGCTGAGCTGCGCAACCTCCGCCGCAGACCCGACGAGTCGTGCACCACCATCCAGCAATGGCCCAGTCGCTTCCTCCCGGGCGTCATAGACTACCATCGAGTAACCTGCTTTCTGTATGTTCACTGCCATTGGTGTACCCATCTTGCCCATGCCTATGAACCCGACCGTCTCCATATTCACCCCTCTAAGTTTGGTTTGTTCCAAGAGATTATTACATGACAGCCGCGGACAGCGCCGGTTCACGCCCATTGCCATTAGAGCCGGTCTACCACCACTGTCCGCGAATAGTGGGATCACGAACGTCAAGCCCTCCAACGCAGTTGTTGGCGCATGCCTACGCTTGCGAGTATTCCGAGATCCAAGAAACGGCCGCCTGCTGGGATTTGGTGTCACTCAACCGGCGGTCAGGCACCAAGGTCTTAGTCCCTCTGGACCATTAATCCAAGATCTACCATCACCACAGCGCAGTGATCTAGTGTCACTATTCAGCAACCTGGCCTTTGATTTTTCTCCTTGGGGCTGGCATCCCGTGCTTCCAATAACGCGGTCCCAGGATGTCTATCCTGGCAACTCGATGATCGTCACCCAAGACGGAGTGGTTCCCAATGGATTAGTCTCCAGCGGTGTCAACTCTCCGGTACCCTGGTTCACGTTGAAAGTGGCCATGCGGCCCGAATCCTGGCCAGCGGAGTACAAAAACTTATCCTGGGGGCCTAGGCAAAATGCGTTGGGCCTCGCCTCGGAGGCGACCCTGCCCGTGGCGGTCAACTCTCCCGTGGCGGTATCCACCGAGAAACAGGCTATGCTGTCGTGACCGCGGTTGGGAGCGTACAGAAACCTTCCCGATGCGGAGATCTGAATCTGGGAGCAGGTATTTCTCTCGGTGTAACCTTCCGGCAGGGTGGTTACCGTTTGAAACAACGACAGCGTTCCCGCGGCAGTGTCCAGACGGTAGCCGGATACGCTGCAGTCCTGTTCGTTGGAAAAGTAGAGGACATCCAGCGAGGGGTGAAAACAAAAGTGGCGCGGGCCCAGAAACTCTTCCGGCTCGACCATGGCAGGCGAGTTCGGTGTGAGGCGGCCGGTGTTCTCGTCGAACCTGAATTGATAGACGGCGTTGGGTCCGTTGCCAGCAATGTGGGGGACGAATGCGTAGCTGTTGGTTGCGTCGGTCTGCATTGCGTGAGCCCCGGTCGCCGTGGCTAGCCACTCGATGGGCGCTCCGCCAACCGATCCATCATCTCCAATAGGATGTACCGCCACGTGTGCGCCTTGGTAATAGGCGGACAACAAAAACCTGCCTTTGCGGTCCGTGTTGACATAGACGGGCCAAGCTTCCAACGGCACGTTCCCATTCTGGGTAAGCCCGGCGTTGGCTTGGTCGATTTGGAAGCTGTACAACTGGGGCGTCTCCCGGCAACCGGCGTAAAGGAACCTCCGGTCGGGGCTGGTCGCCAGCGTGAACGGCCCTCCGGGTACGGTAGTTTCCCCCTGAGGCGTTAGCTTTCCCGTCTCGGGGTCGATGGAATGGACGGAAATCTTGTCATCACCCTGAAGGGCAACGTACATGTAATAAGCCATCGTTTCCTCCTTTCTATCATTGCGGTTTATCCAGCGCGAACAAACTTCTGAATGCTTCTGTTCCCTCGGTCGAGGCCAACCCAGGACTCGCTCACTTCAGCGACATAAATACTACCCTCGGAGTCAATCGCGATTCCGTGGGGGGCGCAAAAAAGGCCTGGTCCCGGCTCGTTGAATACCTTTCCCTTCAGCATAGGATTGCGGCTGGGAGAGGTTGGTAGTCCCGAACCGATGTTGCTGTCGTTAACCTCTACACCCGTATCTCCCCACCGGGACAGCAAAGTGCCATCCGGGCTAAGGATGCTGATGCGATGATCTAGCTCTGCCACATAGAAGTTCCCATCGGGGCCCTTCCGAACGCTGTTAGCCAGGTTTAATTCCGTCCACTCCCCGACAAACTCCCCTTGTGGAGTAAAGATTTGCACTCGGTTGTTGTAGCGGTCCGCTGCGTAGACCTTATCTCCATCCTCGGTATCTATGAAGACACTATGGATCGTGTCGAACTCCCCAGGGCCGCTGCCATGGCCGCCCCAGGAGAACTTTAGCTGGCCTTCGGGGTCGAAGCAGTGAATATGTGAATTGCCATAACCGTCGGAGGCGTAGAAATCTCCGTTTGACGATACGGTAAGGTGGGTCGGACGGTTAAATGGCTGACCGCTCTGCTCTGGGGCGTTGATCAGGGGTCTTCCAATCGTAAGGAGAAGCTTGCCCTCTTTGGTCCACCGCCGAACGGTGTGGTCACCGGTATCGCTGGTATAGACCGAGCCGTCGGGGCCAATCGTGACACTATGAGGGACAACAAAGTCGAATCCAAGATGTCCCCATCCATCAAGATAGTTCCCTCGCTTGTCGAAGATCATGATCGGGGCGTATGGGCCCCGATTGAACACATATACGTTATCGTCCCGGTCCACGGCCACATCGGTGACCTCCGTGAAAGGCCACTTCCGGGGGCGCTTGAAGAATCCGTCGGCTACCTGATACGTGTGCTTGCCGCTTCCGAAGGTTGTCATTTGTGCGTTATCTCCTTTTCTAACCTGATTCTAATATTGCTGCGCGTTCTAAACGACTGATTCTCATTCTGTTTAGTAAGGGCATGAGGTAATCCGCATACTTAGTGAGTTAAGAAGCTTTATGTAAGTTTTATTTGGGAAGTTATTTCCGGCTTTCCGAGTGCCGGATCACCACGAGTTGATCGGCTGCCGACTCGGGTAGCCACACCTCACCTTCTCTGCCAAGAATCTGCCTGACATTACTGGGGTTACTGGGTAGATCAAAAACTTCGAATTCCTCACTCTTCGGGTCGAATCGAAGGACTGAGTTTGCACCAAAGTCGCTAAGCCATACCATATCTCTCTCGTCAACATAAACCGCATAAGCCCGTGGTTGAGGGCCCGGAAGCTTCCATTCGCGCCATTCACCGGTGCTAGGGTCGTAAACCGCCACCTGTCCAGCGTTCCACTCGCTGACCCACATCCGTCCTTGGGAGTCCGCCCATACCCGTCTAGCCCCCTGATTTGCTGTGGGAAGGTCAAGTACCGTGGCTTGGCCCGATTCGGGGTCAATGCGGCCAAGGTAGCTCCCGGCCAACGAGGAATAATATACATTTCCGACGGGGCTTGCCGCAATTCCGTAAGGGCCGCGGCCACGGGGAGCATCGTACACCGTCATCTTGCGAGTGATTGGGTCCAACCTGCCGTAGACCCCATTCTGCCCGGTAAACCATAGCACACCATCATTATCAAAGGTGGCGGTGTTCAAGTTTGCGTTAGAACGCTGCTCGGGTAGGGGAAATACATCTACGACTAGACTTTCCGGGTCGACGCGCGCGATGGCGTTCAAGCCACCGTCAGTAACCCACGGTGCCCCATCAGGCCCGACGATTACACCGTGGGGCCGGGAACCAGCGCCCAGCTGCGTTTGCCGGGTTTCTCCGGTTTCCGGATCAAGCCAACCAAGTGCGCCAGACCCTTGAGCGGTGTACCAGACGCCGCCGTCCAGGGCGGGCGCCACATCGTGAGGCCGGGAACCAGCGCCCAGCTGCGTTTGCCGGGTTTCTCCGGTTTCCGGATCAAGCCAACCAAGTGCGCCAGACCCTTGAGCGGTGTACCAGACGCCGCCGTCCAGGGCGGGCGCCACATCGTGAGGCCGGGAACCCTGTGGAACCGGATATGCTTGCAATGTCGGTTTAAATGACGTGCCATCACTTGGTTCTGATTGCGTATCAGGAACAACTGCAGTGGCTAAAGCTACGATGCTGGAATTTTCCTGCGATTTCGATATAAGAATTGTAGTGGCTGCGGGCGTTGATGCCGAGGTTGGTGCTGTAGTTGGAGTAGCATTCGGCTCGAATATTGCCTTTGGCGTGGGTGACCCACTGCATCCGACCAGCGCAAGTATGGCCAAGGCCCCCAGTAAGACTGAGGCTACCGAGTTTGAAGCGCGGGATGAGAAGTGGATATGGTGAAATCGTACATTCTCGAACATCTTCGGAACCGCCAATAACGAGAGGGCAGACTTGAGAACTTGGGCCTCCCAAAAGTGTCTTATGATGCCACCTACCGACGAGGGTCCACCCTATCATCAAACGATTGTAGGTCAAAAAGGCGAAGCGTCATCCACCGCTTAGAACTGACGGCGTCTGGTGTTGTGCAGGCGCATTGACCCGCAACTATCCGTTGGCTGAATCGTGGGCCAGGGCACATTGCTAAACGGCTGCTTCCAACGATTGGATTGCGGGGCGTTGGAAATGAGCCTACATTGACCGAGAGAGGGGAATCGCAATTAAAGAGCCTGGCACGAACTTTGACTATGCTACAAAGCTACTTCAAGCTTTCTAGAGCCAATACTACTTGGTCCGAGGATCTGATCACGGCGTCCTTGTAGCTCATGCTCAGGATCGAATGCTCGTGGAGTTGGGGCGCCATGGCCGCCGTAGCATCCTCTACTACAATGGTGCCATAGTCGAGTTCTGCCGCACTCCGCGTCGAGGACTCGACGCAGCCGTTGGTAACGACGCCCATAATGATCAGGTTCTTAATGCCAAGGTTTCGCAGCACCCGGTCAATGTTGGTGGAGTTAAAGACGCTGGAAGTCACCTTACTAATCACCATCTCGTCGTCCAGAGGAGCCACCTCGGGAAGTATCTGGGCTTCCTTGGTGTCCCTTGGAGTCTTCAAACCCAGGGATTTATACCGAAGCGTGCTGTCTCTGCCGTCGGCCGTTTGCGATGCGACGCGTACGTGAATCACCTCTATCCCAGCATTGCGCGCCGTCGCCAGCACCCGCTGCATGTTAGGAAGCACCAACTCGTCAAGGCGGCTCCAGTAATAGCCAAGCTTGTCCTGCAGCCCCAAGGCCTTAGCCCTGGCTCCCAGGCCATAATCGGGATGGGCGTCCATGTACTGCACGTCGATGCAAAGAAGCGCTGTAGAGTCCCTGGAAAGCTGGGGCTCCGGCAGTTCTCCGAAAAGGGTGACGAGCATAGTCTGAAGCTCATCCGTGGACATGCGTCCCGTGTTATCTTCATTCATGCCAAGCCTTCATGCGAAACCCCTCATAAAGCTGATTCCAATCTGGACAGTTCAAACTAGACGCGCTTCCAGCGAAACTCCTTGAGGGCGATGGTTAAGAAACAGAATTTAGCGAATTGCGAATAGAAATGTCATACGACTGGAGGGTTTTGGCGATACCAATCGATAATCTCCGACCCCGATGCGGCCCACACACTTTGCCGACGCATTATGTGCCCCAACGCCGCATCCAGGTAGCGGATGCGATAAGGTTGGCCGATGAGCCATGGGTGCAGGTTCAAGGTTAGGAGTCTCCCGCTTTCCGACGAATCACGGTACATAACGTCAAAGGCCTCTTTGAGCATGTTTTCGTACCTGCCGATGGCAACATGCCGGTCCCACAAAGCGTTGACGTCGTCGAGCTCCAGCATGATGGGCAAAGCGAAAAGCTCGCCGTGGGGACTATTCAAAGGATATGGCTGTTCATCGTTTGTCCAATCGCACACGTAACGGATGCCTTCCTGGGATAGAAGTTGAGGTGTCCGGGCCGACTCTCCGTACTCCGCTCCCAGCCAGCCGGTGGGCACCACTCCCGTATGAAGTTTCAGAGCTTCGACGGAGTCCTTTATGTATTGCCGCTCCTGTTGCTCCGACATTTCGCTGGTTATCATCTGGCTAACCGATATGCCGTGTCCGATAATTTCACAGCCGCGCTGAAAGCAGTGGTTGACCAGAAAAGGGTAGTGCTCGGCGGTGAAGGCGTCCATCGCTATGGTGGGCGTTATCCCATGCTTTTGAAGGACGTCCAGAACGCGGAAAATCCCAACCCGATGGCCGTAATCACGGTGCGATAGGCGCATGTAATCCGGGAACCGAGGCGGCGGAACTCCTCCCGATAACGCAGCCACTTGGAAGCTTCCCTCGGGAGCCTGCCACTCGAAGCGTTCGAGATTGACGATCACGCAAAGGGCTACCCGAGCGCTATCCGGCCAACGCAACACACCTCTCTTGGTGAACGGGGACCAATCATAGTGGTTGTGGTCCATACCAAAACTACGTTCCGCTGGCATGCTGTGCCTCCTATTGCGCTGATAACTCTCTGCCCACTACCATTGGCTTACTACTTATTAAATTGCTCCGCATGCGCTACCGCCTGGTCATAATAGTTGGCAATGTAGTATTCGGCTATGTCGTCGGCAGTGGTCTGCCAAACGCCGTCGTGGGACATGATGTAGCCGAGGGCCTCGTCCAAGTATTTGATCCGATGGGGCTGGCCCAGTAGATAGGGGTGGATGGCGATACACATTACGCGCCCGCTCTCCGCTCCTTCTTCGTAGAGTTGGTCGAACTGCGCTTTACAAATCTCGAGGAAGTAGTCACCCTCGAAGTGCTGTCTGAACAAAAGGCCGTCGTTTATCTCGATTGAATAAGGTACAGAGACCATCTTTCCGTTTTTCACTTTGATGGGTACCGGTTGGTCGTCGTGCATCCAGTCGCTGTGATAAATTAGCCCGGCTTCGGCCATAAGGTCCGGGCTATTCTCGGAACTGAAGCCTGCGGGGCCAAACATCCCCTTTAGTTGTTTTCCGGTATGGCGTCGCAACGTATCGATCGAGTCCTTATACCATTCTCTCTCCCGCTGCTCCGACCAAGTATTGATAAACTCGGTATTGTAGATGCCGTGGCTCATGAAGTCCCAGTCCCTCTCGACCATGGCTTCGGCCACCTCTGGAAAATGCTCAAGCACAGCCAGGTTTAGCGATACGCAACACCGAATGCTGTGCGCATCAAGCACCTCAAGCATCCTCCAGAAGCCTACTCTGTTTCCATAGTCGCGGTATGAATACTGCTGGGTGTCGGGATGAGGAGTGCGAGGCCAAGGGTTCGTTTGGCCATCCAGGGCTGGCAAATACTCGTAGTGCTCGACATTGGGGGCTACCCAAAGAGCGACGCGCGCATCGTTGGGCCACTTGATAGCCGGACGGTCGATGATGGGGCTGTAGTCCACTCGGTAGGGCGGTAATGCCATGGTGGGCACCCCCTTTTCGGGCATTCAATATTGAAGCAGATTGAGTTTCGATTCGACTCTTCAGACGGCAGCGCTAGCCGCAATCTCTGAGGGGATTGAATCACGTAACCTCTGGGAGGGGCCGAATCAATTGTAGATAGGCCGCGATGGAGCGTCAAGGTAGCCGCTAACGGAGGCAGAGAAATGTTTCCGTTCCCGCCGAAATGGACTACTCCCGAGGCCTAACGCCAAGTGGAGATCACCTTACGCGGCGCCTCGGGACAGCCTATAGATACGGTTTGATGCGAGAGCCACACCCCAAGGGATTCTAAATCTACTTGTACCGGGACAAACAAGTCATCAGTTCGGTTTCGCCGAACGAACAGGGCTGAAAACTATGCGGCGGTGAGACCAACACTATCAGCGAATAGTGTGATCGTATTGCAGCTTGAAACTTGATGATCGGGTTACCAAATCAGCCGATGTGCTTGATTCGGCGGCGACAATCATGCAGCCGCCGCCGCGCTCACCTTTTCTAGGAGTTGCACGAGAACTTTCACATCGATAGCTTGGAAAACACCGCTGACGCCTTGGTCATCGATGTCGGTGAAAGGGCTCTCATAAAGGGGTCTCGGGTTAATAACACCGCGTTCTGTCAAATGATCAATGATGAGATCGATAAACTCAATTTGGTTGGCAGTTAGTGTCCGCCCGTCTATGAAGCCTGCGATCGCAGATTTAGCGGCTTCACGGTCGAACCCAACAAGCGAACGAATGAACAGGCCAAGCCCACCTTAGGCGCGGATGCGTTCCAGGTCATCAGCACCGGCTACTCCCTCGTCGAGGAAAATTTGCTCCAGGTCGGACAGGTCTTTAGGCGTGAGCTGTTCGTTCTGCCTTAGCTTCATTATTGCGAAGTGATTCCCCTGTTGAGACAGAAAGTGGCGCACCTCCATCAGGAATCGGGCCTTATCTGTTCCAGAGCCAGTGAATGGCAAAAATACATCCACCCCTGGCCCGATCTCGTTCTCAAAGTCCATATTAACGATGTTACGGGCAGCGGGCTCAATAAGCTTTACTAAACTGCATAGCCGGCGCCTTAGGAACTCCAAAATCGGCGGATTGATGTCCTGCCAGTATTCAACCGTCTGGACTTCGAGGAGGCAGCTCCACAAGTTTGTGTACTGCCTTCTTTTCCCAATAGTCAGTTGGGTGTCTATTGTAATCATTTTTTATTGGCTCAATATCTACATCCCAGAGTGACATCCAGGCTTGGTAGTCATCATAATCTACGAGTTCTCCATTTCTGCGCTTCAGTCGGAAATCCCTGTGACGCAATTTGTGTACTGTATTCAGCCTGCGTTTGGCACGGTATCTCTCGAACATCACTACCCCCTGCTAGACCAAACGTATCCGCCGCCTGCCACCACTCGTGGCAACTGCTCCAACTGAAGCACCAGGCCGTTAAGGTTCCCATCGTCTCCGTGGCTGTCCGGTGCCAGCACGACGGGTCTGGGAACATGACTCCCAGCCACTATGCAGTGCTCGCAACGCCTTGGTGCAGGCTACGCTCCGATAAGGACCAGGTAAATTGTAGCCGTGACCCACAATTCCTTGACTTCCCAGCCGACCAGAGCCTGAATAATCGTGACTCCATTACCCAGAGGAGGGGACCATGACCACGCAAAATCTGGTGCGCGGTAGTGACGCCGATCGCTGGGACCAGGCCATCTACGCCTTCTTAGCCGAGAAGGAGCGCTGCTCCGGTTCCATGGGGACAGTGGTGGCTTATTCCGGAATGCTCTATCGTTTTTTTGGCAGGCTACGCAAGCCACCGGACGAGGTAACGGCTACTGAAGTGTTTTGCTACGCCCATGCCATCGGACTATCGGGCAAGAAGTCCTCGTCAGTAACAATCAATGCCCGCATCGCTTGCCTGAGTTCCTTTTACCACTTCCTTATCCGCATGAGCCTTGTTAGCGCCAACCCGTGCGATCAGCTAGAACGCCCCAAGGCGACACCTGCACCACCGAGGTTTGACCTCCACGGACATCAAGAAGCTTCTGGACTGCATTCCGGATAATCCGGTTGGTCTTAGAGTTCGGGCCATCATTCTTACCCTGACACTCACCGGACGGCGGGCCGAGGTGCTCAAACTCAAGGTAAGCGACCTGATCCAAGATGGAGAAACGGTCTACTACAGCTACCGGGGCAAGGGCGGCAAGCATGGCAAACGGGAAATGCCACAGCCCGCATTCAGGGCTATACGGGAGGCCTTGGAGGCGTTCGTAGCAAGGATTTCTCCACCCTGAATCCAGATGCATCCCTGTGGCCATCCAGTGCCGACAGTTGGCGAGGTATCACCAGTGGCACCTTCTACGGTAATCTGCGTCATTACTTTAAGGCTGCTGGCCTAAAACCTGCAGGGGTCCACATTTTTCGCCATTCGGCAGCTAGGTTGCGGCGCGAAGCAGGCGAATCGATTGAGCAGGTGAGCCGATTCTTGGACCACAGTAGCTAGGCGGTGACCACTGTGTACCTTCGGCAATTAGAGGGAGACCGGGACACAACTTGGGAACACGTGGCGACTGCCCTTGGAGTTTGAGCGCGATATACATTCGTCACGAACGCCACCGCCAACGCTCAAAGTCCTCTTGAGCCCTCGTAAGATCATCAGATATCCTTCCGTGGCTAAACGTAGCCTCTCAGCCCTTTTGGATTAACTACATTAGAACTTACTGTCCATATCGGAACCGCAAGAACATCCGAGATGTTGGGATTAAGACCATTAAGCTCTCTAAATGGTTTGACACGCATCAATGGCATCAGTAATGATCGGGTGGACGAAATCAAAGATCAGGCAATCGCCTGCATCGGCAGTTAGGTCTATTTTTAGAAGATGCAACAAAAAGCTGTTTCCTAAAGAATGGTGTACCTCTTGCAAGGGAGGGAGATCGCGATGTTGTTGACTTCCTTGCCTTGGTCCATTTGGTTGTCCGCCACCGAACCTTCCAGACGGGCCCGGACCTTACCAACGTAATCCCTGTCATTGATGAAGCCCCGGAAGTGACGACCATCCCGACTGCATACGAGCATCAAAAAGGTCTTCCCGGATTTGCGGCCCCGAGCGACGCGTAGGGCCAACGGCTGGTGGCAGACCGGGCAGGGAGCTTGAGTTGATGAAGTGTTCATACCGTCCCTCCCCGCTCCATGTATTCCAAGCAGAGTAGATAGAGAGCGGTGCCTCTGGCGTTGGGGCTGTCGCGCCGCGACTCCCTGGCCTTGGGCAGCAGCCGGCTCAGCACCTCCTCCACTACATTGGCTTGATCCGAAGTAAGTTGGAACTGAAACTGCTTCAGCCGGGCGAATTGAGCCTGCTGCCAGGAGTCCCAATACTGGGCCAGGTCCTCATGGCCCATAGAGCAAAGGGAGCTAAGGCTTTCGGCGGTCTCTGGCAAAAAGGACAAGACCTCTTCTTCTGGCAGCTTGTCCCTTTTTTGCCGGACCAATTCGGCCTTTAGGCCCACGTCGTCTTCGCCGTGGAGCCGGTAGAGAGCCTGCGCCAATAATTTAGCTCTGGCGTCGTCCAAATCCACCACCACTAGGGGACTACTTCGTGGCGTCGATTGCGCAACACCTGGAGACGCTGGTTTCCGTAAAGGACCTCATAGGTCCCGTCCAATAGAGGCCGGACCACCATCTATGAGAAAACAGGTGTGCATCGTGTTACGGCTCTCCAATTTGTGGGCGCCCAAAATCTCTATTTTCATTTTAATTCTCAATGCTTTCGATGGTATTTGGCATGATTTTCCTCTTAAGATTGGCGTAAGCCGCTGCTTTCAACACCAATATCCCAACTTGTAGGTGCTTTCCTGGCATGACTCGCGGCTATGAAAATCCAGATTCTCTGTTTTCCTTAGACCTGGCGTCTGCTACTTTTACGAATGCGATTCGCAATGCAGGATATTGATCCAAGAGATTCAGAAATTGCTCCTTTGCTAAAGTCAGCAGCGTGGTGTCGGCAACCGCACGAACGCTGGCATTCCTAGGGGCATCTTCCAGCAAAGCCATCTCACCGAAGAAATCTCCGTCGGTGAGAGTTGCCAATCTCTGTTCGATCCCCGACTCAGTGGTCAAGACAATGTCGACCTTGCCCCAAACGACTATGTATAACTTGTTGCCGAGCTCCCCCTGGTTGAAAATCACCTGATTAACTCCGATCTTTTCCGTTGTGAAACGGCTGGCCAAATCCACGAGAACCGAGTCTTCAACCGAGTTAAAGATTGGTATCTTTTGTAATCGTTCCGGCTCAATCCTAACGAATTGTATATCGTCGGCTGTTACGAAACCGTGTTGGTGTTCCCACATCTCTTTGTAAGAACCGTTTCGCTCCATCACGGCAATGGAGATTGCTGCTCTAATCGAATAGTGGGATTCCGAGAAGAACTTAACAATAGCTCGAAGGGCGTGGCAGGATGGGAGCCTTGGAAGTTCAGTATGCAGTATGGATATTCGGCACCCAAAGTTATGCCACTATCAGTCGGGCCCATAAATGCACCATCCCCATCTCATGTTTCACATATTGTGCAACTCTACTTCAAGTCCCAATGCCCAAATTTCGTCACCTTCGGGTATTATTGTGTTCGGTGTCGACGAGTGGGTCACAAATTAGCTTGCGTGTCTTGGGGGGACGGGGAGACGGAGACTCCGCACCAGCGGCATTATATCAGCAACACTATCCATCTTAACTACCCTTAGTCCCCATGCCTTTGCTGTGGTTCGATCGATTCCTCGCCCGTGGCTCTTATGAGCATCGTAATCCAGGAATGTGGATACAAGTAAATAAACATTACCCTGGCCAGTTCATCTTGGTCCATATCGGCGATCCTCTTAACCCCTATCCGGATCCTTTATCGAATTCCTCAGGCGCTTCTGCACAACCTTATTCAGATTGTCTATCTCGGGCGGCAGCACTGTCAGGGGGTTGTTCCCCAGGTCCAAATAGATCAGGTTTGTCAATTCACCTATCCCGGTCGGCAGCGCCATCAGTTGGTTGTCGGACAGGTACAGATAGGTCAGGTTGGTCAGTTCACCTATCTCGGGAGGCAGCGCCGTCAGTTGATTATTAGACAGGCCCAGACGGGTCAGGTTGGTCAGATCACCTATCTCGGGCGGCAGCGCCTTCAGCTGATTGTTGCCCAACTCCAGCCATGTAAGGTGGGTCAGTTCGCCTATCTCCGGCGGCGTTGCCGTCAGCTGGTTGTTGCCCAACTCCAGTCGTGTCAGGTTGGCCAGTTCGCCTATATCGGGCGGCAGCGCCGTCAGCTGGTTGTTGCCCAAATGCAGCCACGTCAGGTTGGTCAGCTGGCCTATACCGGGCGGCAGCGCCGTCAGCTGGTTGTTGAACAGCCACAGGCTGATCAGGCTGGTCAGTTCACCTATTCCATGTGGCAGCGCCGCCAGCTGGTTGTCGGATAGGTACAGATAAGTCAGGTGGGTAAGTTCACCGATCCTAGGAGGCAATTCCGTCAGCAGGTTGTTGGACAGGTACAGCCCTGCCAGGTTGATCAGTTCACCTATCTCGGGCGGCAGCGCCGTCAGTTGGTTGTTAGACAGTCCCAGATGACTCAGGTTGGTCAGGTTCCCTATCCCGGGCGGCAGAGCCGTCAGCTGGTTGTTGGACAAATACAGCTCGGTCAGATTCGTCAGTTCACCTATCCCGCGAGGCAGCCCCGTCAGTTGGTTGTACCTCAGGTCCAGATAGTTTAGGTTGGTCAGCTCGCATATCCTGGGCGGCAGCCCAGTCATCTGGTTGTTGAACAACCACAGGTTGGTCAGGTTGGTCAGATCACCAATCTCGGGCGGTAGCTCCGCCAGTTGGTTTTTGAACAGCCACAGGTTGGTCAAGTTGGTCAGATGACCTATCTCGGGCGGCAGTATCGTCATGTGGTTGTTGGAGAGGTACAGCCCGGCCAGTTTGGTCAGATGACCTATCTCGGGCGGCAACGTTCTCAAGCGGTTGTTGTTCAGGCGCAGCTCGGTCAGGTTTGTCAGTTCCCTTATGCCAGGCGAGAGTGCCGCCAGCAAGTTGTTGGAAAGGTACAACTCAGTAAGATTGGTCAACTTCCCAATCCCGGGCGGCAGCGCCGTCAGCTGGTTGTTCCTCAGGTCCAGCTCGGTCAGATTGCTCAAGTAACCCAACTCCTGTGGAAGATCAATTAGCTGGTTGTTCCTAAGGTCCAGCTTAGTCAGGGCGGTCAAGTCGCCGATGTCCGGAGGCAATATCGTTAGTCCTTCCCCAGACAGATCTAAGCAAACCTCCCCATCGTCCCGTCCTCTCCCTAATCTCGCGACCAGTTCATCTTGTTCCATATCCGTTACTCTGTACGCCTTGACTAATTTGCCTCGTCGATCTTTTCGGTTAGGTAGGCGTGATTATCATCGAGGCTCAATCAATAACAATATCGCGATAAGCAATATTCTCTCTAGCAAGCAACCCACGGCTCTCCAACCTCCGGACTGTCCCGTCGTTCTGCAAGCCGTCCGGGGAAAGTTTCCTACCTCTGGCCGCGGGCCTCCCCTTGCCCGCGGCGGGCAAAGGGGCAGGCCATACCCGTTCGTGGCATGGCCTAATCGCTAGCTGCCCGCATCTCGATCCCCGAAGACTCTTCCTGCAGGCGAACCGCTATCGTCCGGTCACTCTCGCTCCAGCCGCGGTTCATGGCATGCATCATGATCTGTTCTACCAGGTTCGCCACCGGCATAGGCACGCCGTTCTGCCGGCTCAGGTCTGTCTTTAGCCCTAGGTCCTTTCGGGCTAGGTCCAGGGTAAAGACTGGCGGGTCGAACCGTCCCTGGAAAACTGTGGTCAGGCGTTCGGCGATTGCGCCCACTGGGCCACGGCTCCCGGAGTCCAAAAGGGCAGGAAGCTCGACGCCTGCCTTAATGCCAAGCGCCAGAGCCTCGGCGACCACCTGCTGCATTGCAATGGTGGTCATATTTTGGACGAGCTTGCAGACGTTAGCCGATCCTAGTCCTCCTGTGTAGACCACTTTGTCGGCGAAGGCGTCAAGGATTAGATGCAGTCGGTCGAATATTTTCCGTTCCCCGCCTGCCATCACGATCACGCCTCTGTCCAGTGCGTCCAGAGGGCTGCTCAATACTGGGGTATCCATGACGTGAGCTCCCTTCTGTTTGAAGAGTGGCTCGAGGCTCCGGATAAGATCCGGGCCACATGTGGACATGTCCATGTAGATTCCACCTGGCCGGATCCCTTCTAGTATCCCTTCAGGGCCTTTCACCACCTGTTCGACAACTTGGGGCCTCGGTAAACAGGTTGCGACAACATCGCTGAGCTGCGCAACCTCCGCCGCAGACCCGACGAGTCGTGCACCACCATCCAGCAATGGCCCAGTCGCTTCCTCCCGGGCGTCATAGACTACCATCGAGTAACCTGCTTTCTGTATGTTCACTGCCATTGGTGTACCCATCTTGCCCATGCCTATGAACCCGACCGTCTCCATATTCACCCTCTAAGTTTGGCTCGTTCCAAGAGATTATCACATGACGCCACCGACATCTTCGGTTCCTAGTTGCTTCATCCTTATCATCGGTTTGGATGAAGCAACTAGGAGGACTTGATTATAATATAACAATTGTTTTCTTGGCATTTGACCCTTATATGGCTAGACCGACGGTACTCTGGAGTATAATCGGAAGCCATAAGTTCACCCCACACAGAATTACTGCCGCAAGGAATTGAGAATGAAGTACGACTACATAGTTGTTGGCGCCGGTTCCGCCGGGTCCATTGTGGCATCGCGGCTCACAGAAGACCCGCGATGCTCAGTCCTGCTAATAGAAGCCGGGAATGACTATCCGGAATTCGAGCATTTGCCTGACGAGGTCAAATTCGGGTTCGCCAGTGCCACTGACGTCATCACCAAAGACCACAACTGGGAATTCATCGGTAAGTCGACAGAAACGGCCCAACCGATGATGGTGCCGCGAGGCCGAGTCACCGGGGATCAAGCGCAATAAATGGCCAGATGTTTCTTCGTGGAGTTCCAGAAGACTACGATTCTTGGTCGTCCATGGGCAACGACCAATGGAGCTTCCAAAACGTGCTTCCGTATCTCAGGATGATTGAAACCGACACCGAATTCGGCGGAGACGATTTCCACAATTCCAGCGGGCCGATCATTGTTCGCCGCTTCAAGCCCGAGGAATTGCATCCAGAACAGCGGGCATTCCAAGAGGCCTGTCGGGCCGCCGGGTATCCCGAGGCAGCGGACCAAAACCACCCCGAGTCCCTGGGCGTCGGTCCATCGCCACTTAACAACCCCAATGGTATTCGCTGGAGCACGGCTTTAGGCTACATCGATCCGGCGAGACACCGGCTAAACCTCACAATCAGGCCCAACAGTCTGGTAAGGCGTATCGTTTTCGAGGGAAATCGTGCTATCGGCATTGACGTAGAGAACGGTGGAGAGAGATTCTTTGTACAAGGGGAGGAGATCATCCTTAGCACCGGTGCGATTGGATCTCCTCATATTCTGATGCTCTCTGGTGTAGGTCCCGCTGACCAGCTTCAAGCCCAAGACGTTACGGTGGTCCACGAATTGTTAGGAGTCGGCCAAAACCTAAGAGATCACCCCTTCGTTCCTGTAACGTTCCGGGTCAAAGAAGATCGCGTTATGAATGAATTCGACCCGAGAATGCAAATGATTCTAACATGGACAGCAGAGGGCTCCCATCTGCGCCGCGGCATGATAATAGTAACGCTGTCCCACGCTGTGGAGGATTGGGTTAGAGGGAGCGGAAGCGGGAGTCAAGAGCCGATTGGCTTCCGGTTGGCCGCCGGGCTGTATTTGGCGGTAGGATCCGGGGAGCTTAGGCTGACCTCTGCGGACCCTGACCAGCAGCCCTTTCTTGACTACCGCTACTTGCGAGAAGAATTCGACCTGCGGCGGATGCGGGAGGGTGTCCGGACAGCGGTAAAATTAGCCGAGCACCAGAGCCTCAAGCAACTCATACAGGGGCGTGTTTCGCCTACCGACGCCGAACTCGCTTCGGACGACACTCTGGACGAGTTTATGCTCCGTAACGCCACGACGGGCCACCACATATCTGGAACTTGCAAGATGGGCCCAGCCTCCGACGCCATGGCGGTGGTCGACCAGTACGGCAAGGTTCACGGAATAGAAAACCTGCGGGTAGTTGATGCCTCCATCATGCCCGATTGCATCCGGGCCAATACCAACGTGACCACCATGATGATCGGGGAGCACATCGCTGACTTTATCCGGCAGGGCCGTTAAAAATTAACGCTACCGCGACGCCGGTAGTTGCGGCAATTTTTCCAGATAAGTGAATTTCGGCTCACGGTGCCGGACGAACAGAAAGCCGCTCTGTCGAACGGGGTTCTTTGGTACCAGGCGCGACATTGTCCCGCCTCGCTCTACAACATGTGCTGGCGCTCAAATACTCCGCTGTCTCTCATCTGGCAAGAATTTGACTTATCGGGTGAGTGTTCTGCCCAGAGCGTATGAACTCGGTCGGTGCATAGTGTTGCGTTCCGGCGTAACCGGCATTGTGATCCCTCTTATTGTATTTGACTTTCCATGTGGAGATTGTGCCCGTTAAGTGAAACTCTTAATAGGACGGCAGAATCCGGCGTAGTGTTTGCCGCGTAATGGTCATTTATCTTCCCCCATGGTGTCGATGTGAATTCTACGGGTGCGTTGGTCAAGTCCCATGACCCTCAACGGCAAGCTCGTACAAGTGGCCAGGCCATCTACCATTGTACCTGTGGAAGACCTGCGGAGGGAGTTGTAGCGAGAAAATCACCACCCTAAGAATTCGACTTCCTTCGCGGTCAGATGTTCTTTGAGCCGATGTTGGGAGTCTGACGATTGCCGCTGGGGTGTCGTGCAGAAATCATAACCGGTGGCTTGAACAAGACCTGTTGTGCTTACCCGCGCACGCTACCGCCTGGCCCAGCAGGCACGGCGGGACTACTTCGAGGGTTTGGCGGTGGACCGAGTTCGGAACCCTCAAGGGTCCCGAGGCTAACTTTACTCTTACGAAGCTATGCTGGATCGCAAAGACCCCAGCATAGCTTCTTGGCGACCCCTTTTCACATTACCCGGAAATATCGAACACACTCCTAGACTTAAGGCCCACAGAGCTAAATAACCAATGACCTAAGGCAAGGTAAATCCCAGGGTGAATCGGAACGGATCAATTGCGTACACGTCGTCACCACGAACGAATATAAACTCCGAGATCGTTCGCCCTGAGCCAGTCGAAGGGTCTATCACAGAGTGATGATTGGACAGGCTCACCATGAACGGTCGACCGCAAGGAGATCGATTGAGCCAGTACGTCCTGAGCTAATACGTACTTGGCTAATACGTGCTGGGCTAATACGTGCCGGGCTAGTACATTTTGAAGCTTTAACCGGCGGCATCGCCCCTATCCTGGGCAACAACGCCTGCGCTTTCCAGGCTGCCACTTTCGTCAGTGCCCGCAGCTTCCCCGATGTGACCGTCAGCTTCGTCGTATTGTCCGTCAGCTTCGTCGTATTGTCCGTCAGCTTCCTCGTTTTGATAGGAGGCCACAGCGGCATGGTCCTCGTCGCCGTGTTCGTGTTCCTGATCCTCTTCCTCTTCGCCTTCTTCTCCCAAGGGCGATATTTTCCACAGGTCGCCAGGAGACACTAACCTATCAATGTATAGAATGCCATTAAGGTGGTCTATTTCGTGCTCTAACGCCTGGGCCAGCAATTCGTCGGCTTTTATGCGGATTACTTTGCCGTCCAACCCCAAGGCCCGGGCTCGCACTTTGACGGACCGCTTCACCAGACCCCGATAGCCGGGGATGCTAAGGCAGCCTTCCTCAACCTCCCTTTCCCCTTCTTGCTCCACGATCTCCGGGTTGATAAGCACCAAGGCTTCTTCCATGTCCGGCGTTTGAATTACCGCCACCTTTTGCAGCGAGCCAATCTGATTGGCGGCCAGACCAACTCCCCGCTCGTCGTTCATGGTGTCGAGCATGTCTACAACCAACTTTTTCATGTTGGTCGGAATTTTGCCCAATTTCTTTGCTTTCTGCCGAAGGATTGGGTCGGGAACAATGCGCATTCTTAGGACCGTCAACTTTGTCTACCCCCCTTTTACCGAAGACCGCTGATCAACCGTTGCTGCTAGCCGCCGGATGATTAGCGGATGATTAACAACTGGTGATTCGCAATTAAATAAGTGGGGACGAAATCCTCAAACAGACCGGCTATATGATTTCATCAAGTCCGGCTAAAATCTACCAGCAATACCGACCTGGAAAATCGACCGAAACATCGTTTGACAGCAACCATCTGGTTGGCCGGATAATCGCTTTAGCCATTATATTGACGCCGGGCCGTTGATGCCAGTCTTGGGCGCAAACCCAGCCTAGAGGACATGAGCCGGGTCCACATCTACAATGCAGCCTGTGGGAATCGGCGTATCTTCCAGGAACCTTTGCAAATTTCGGCCACGCAAGATCAAATGCCACCGGAACCGTCCCCTGAGCCGGGAAGGTATACCCGGAGCAGGCCCGATGATTTCGACATCCGTTAGCCCTTGGGCGTCGGCCTTGCGACGCAACTCTCTGGCCGTCGTCACCGCTTGGCGTTGGCACATATTGGCGTTTACGTCCTGGTAAATCATGTGCACCATTTGATTGAACGGCGGGTTCCCCAGTTGTCGGCGCAAATTTATCTCCCGCCGGAACATCACGCCATAATCCTGTTGAGCGGCGGCGGCAATGACGTAGTGCTCCGGCGTGTAGGTCTGAACGATGACTCTTCCTGGGTCGGCCCCTCGCCCGGCCCGTCCCGCGACTTGGCACAGCAGACTGAATGCTCTTTCACCAGCACGGAAGTCGGGTAGATACAGGCCAACGTCGGCCAGAATGACCCCCACCAAGGTCACGTTGGGCACATCCAACCCTTTGGCCACCATCTGAGTTCCAACCAGAACTTGGGTTTGGCCGCTATTTAGCCGCTCCATTGCCTCTTGTGAATCGAAGCCGGTTCGGGTAGCGTCGGCATCCCAGCGTTCCACCCGTGCGCCGGGCAGCAGCTTTTCCACCTCCAGGACCACTTTCTGGGTCCCGACGCCAAGGTTTCGAATCCTCGTTCCGGCGCATTGGGGGCAGCGCACCGGCGCTCGCGCCCTACGTCCGCAGCGGTGGCACAACAGTCGATTGTCCACGGAGTGGTAGCTAAGGGTGACGGAGCAACGAGCGCAGGTAGCCACATGCCCGCAAGCACGGCATTGAATGTACGTAGCGTTCCCCCGGCGGTTGAGAAAGAGGATGGCTTGATGCCCGGATTGTACGCAGTCTTGCAGGGCTTGGGCCAGGGCCCGGCTGAACATGCTGCGGTTGCCCTCCCGCAACTCTGTTCGCATATCGCGGATTTCCACGCTGGCCAGACCGGGGTCGCCTGACTTGACGCCGCTCCCGTTAGCCGGTTCGAATCGCCCTGGCGAATCCCCGCCTTCGGTCGCCGGGCCGATGCGTCGTGGCAACTCGATCAGCCGGTGCAATCCCCGGCTGGCCCGGTAATAGGTCTCCACATCGGGAGTGGCACTGCCCAATACCACGGATGCGCCGGTGAGCCTGGCCAACTCAAAGGCCACTGTCCTGGCATGGTAGAAGGGATGGGCTTCCTCTTGCTTGTAGGTCCATTCATGTTCCTCGTCGATCACGATCAATCCCAGGTTTGGAATCGGACCGAACAGAGAACTCCTGGGACCAACCACCACATCGCAGAGCCCGTCGCGGATTTTCCACCACTGGTCAAACTGCTGTCTTTGGGTCATGCGGCTGTGGAGGACAGCGGTCCTTCCGGGAAACTTGGCATTTACCCGCTGCATAGTCTGGGGGGTCAAGGCAATCTCGGGCACCAGAAAAATTGCCTGCTGACCCCGCTTTACCACGTGCTCAATCGCTCGTAGGTAGACCTCGGTCTTGCCGCTGCCCGTTACGCCGTGCAATAACGTTATTGACGGAAGCCGAGCGCCGCTATCCAAATCTTGGATTATGCTGGCCAGCGCCTTTGCTTGCTCTGGCGTAAGAACATGTTGGGGCTCTCCTGGCTCAAATGTCCCGGTCAATGCTGCTGGTTCCAGCCTCACCCACTCACGGCCCAGAAACCCCTTGCGCACCAACGAATCGGCTGTACCTACGCCGAATTCCTTATTGGCCAGGGTGGTCCGGTACTCCGAACCTTGCTCTCTAACGGATAGCAGGAGTTCTCGTTGCCGACGGGGCAGATTTTCAGCTTCATTTTCGAGCCGTTCTTCTTCGGGCCGCTCTTCTACCTGACTTTCAGGCGGTTCTTCATGCCCCACTTCCCGAGGTTGCTCGCGTTCTTTTTCCCTCGAAATAGAAAACAAAAAGCTCTCGTATTTCGGGGCGACTCTGGGGCGGGGCAACTCGGTCTGACGGAAAACCAGACCTTTCTCGATTAGCCGCACTAACTCCCGTTCCCCATTTCGACCCAGCAATTTGATGAATTCGGCCTCTCGCAAACTAGCGGATTCGGCCAAAGAGGCCAGAGCGTCCAGGGACTGGGGGCGAAGGGAGGAAATATCTGCTTGCTCCGGGTCCGCCTCTGTATTCGCACCCGAAATGCGGCGGCCGGGATAAACCTTGGAACGCACTTGGGCTTCAAAACCCGGTGGAAGCATGGGGGAAATTGCGGCGAACAGGGAGCAAAGATAATAGCCGCTCAACCATTTGGCCAAGTCTAGGTAGAGGGGAAGAACCAGCGGGGTCGGCTCAATGGGTTGGAGAATATCCCGGGTGACTTCAACCTGGGGAGCAGACACCAACTCGACGACTACGCCTTGGGCTACTCGGCGGCCAAAGGGCACCCAGACCAGTTGGCCGGGCTCGACGCTAAAACGGGGCGGGATGCTGTAGGAGAAGGTGCGCGAGTGGGCGATGGGCGCATCCACCGCCACTTCCGCATACCTCATGTGGTCCCTCGCCAGTCTGGTCGCAGCTTCCAACTGAATGACCGGTTAACGAAATAGCCGTGTACCTCACGACAGGGGCTGGATTCGTGATCGGATTCGAGTCTAATCGAGCCAAACCTAATCGAGCACAGCCTAGCCGCGCGAAGGGCGAGGAGGAGTCTTTTCCTTGATTCTGGCGGCTCTGCCTTGCAGGCCACGAAGGTAGTAAAGCTTGGCGCGTCTAACCGACCCCCGGCGCACGACCTCAAGAGAATCGATCAGTGGCGAGTGCATCGGGAATATTCTTTCAATGCCAATACCAGCGGTAATTCTGCGGACGGTGAAATTGGCAGCCGGTCCACGCCCGTTCTGCAAGCGGATGACCACGCCCTGGAACGCTTGAACCCTCTCCCGGTCGCCTTCGCGAATTCGGAAGTTGACCCGGACCGTGTCGCCGGGTCCAAATGACTCTATTTTCTCGTTGGGTGGGGTCCTGACCAGCATTGAGGCTTCCATAACAGCTTCCTATCTTGTGTTGATCTTTAAGATTTGTGATTAAGAGTTAGTGAAGGCCGTAAAACCCGGCCAAGAAGTCAGCTAGTGGTGGGCGGTACTGGACTCGAACCAGTGACCTCTTGCGTGTCGAGCAAGTACTCTAACCAACTGAGCTAACCGCCCATTTCCTGCGAAAGTAGAAAGACCAGTGTATCAACGGGCAATAAGGCAGTCAAGGCGAAGGTGTCCGATCATAGTTTGGTATTTAGGCATCAAGAACTGATACGCCGACAAATCAGACCCAGGAATTCCGGCGGGAGCAGCAGAATCAAATATCAGTTCCGGGCAGAGCCCATGTTGACCGGCCAGGGTATAATACCCTAATTAACCATATCGGGGAGGGATATATGGTAGCTGCACCTCCAGTTTTCGATCCAACCACAATCCAACGAAACATCCATTTTTTCCGGTCTATCTGCGGACAAGATGCCGCGGGACGCCCTCTACCATACGATCCGACCTCATGCCTCTCCAACATCCATGCCTTGGATTACGCTGATACGGGCGAATTAGGTCCTTATTTGGATACAACCGACTCGAACTCAGTTTGTTGTGTTGTGGACCAAATAGGACCGCCACAGCGAATACGCTACTTTAGAATCCGGAAAAACGGCCTACCCAGTCTCGCACAGAGTGGGAAATTTGGTCCACTTAGCATACCCGACGATGCAGGACTCGCGGAAGAAGTCCACGCGATATTTTTCGGCAACAACATAGTTGGCAGTGATTTTAATTTCTTCGGCCCTAGAATTACGAGCTTAGGATATTACTTCGAGACGATCGGCGGTGAGAGTGTGCGTTTTGAGCCCCTTTTTAACAAAGACGCCACCCGGAACCTAGACCGGTTGCGTGACATTTCCGTACTCTCAATTCGGGTGACCCCTTCCTTCGCTGACACTATCCGAGACCTTAGCCCCGATTTAAGCACAGCGGTCGCTGCGATCGGACGGGCAGGTGAATCACAGGAGATCGAGCTCGTTCTGCGACCAGCACCGTACTCACGGAGCAAATTGCGTATCACTGTGGAGCTTATCAAAGGGATAGTGGGCCTAGATGGCTTCCGCGAACAGGTGAAAACACTCAAGGTGAAAGGGTATGACGAGACAATCCATAGAGAGAGAACACATTCGACATCCTGAGCGACCGTTTCGTGCAATCAAAAGGGATGATCAAGCAAACTCCACAGGGAAGAGCTGCCACTCCGCAATCTGCCTATCAGGCGATCACTGAAGCGTATACTGAACTCAGGGAAGAGTTAATGTCGGCAGCTTCAGCCGAGGTTTAATATGTTACCCAGCTGGTGGCGCAAAAATTTCTTGTTCTGGGAATTGACGGTCGCGGTGTTAGCTTCGGTAGCTTTCTCCGTCTGGCAGTTATTCTTGCAAGAGCGCTCCCCGCTAGATTCGATTCTATCCGAAAATCGAGGGCCAATCTAGGGCACCCTAGCTTCGATTTCGGGCGCTTTAGTGGGATTCGTAATCGCCGCATTTGCCGTAGTCTTGTCGTTTTCGTCTCACCCTCGGCTAGTGTTACTTCAAGAAAGCCCACACTACATGACGATGTGGCGCGTTTTTACACACTCTATTTTGGCACTCGCACTCGCAACAATCTTAACTATGGTCGCTCTGATAATTGATCGTGAGGATGATCCTGTGCCGCTCATTGAGTATGCGGTCCTAGGTAGTTTTGTGTTAGCAGCGATAAGATTAGTCCGGGTACTGTGGATTTTGAACGTAATCGTATCAGTTGTCACTAACGCCACGCGACAGCAGCCTAACCACGATCTCGACACTTCGCGGAATGAGGGCCGTGAAGTTTCCAGGCAATGAAATTTCGCCACTGGGCTGCCTCGCCCCCACCCGTTCGAGTACCGTAAAAGCGAAGGACATGTAACGGCCAGTCCCCTATAGACGTGGTTGTCCACCGGACCAAGCAGCGTGCCGCCTCGTTAAAGGGTCACCTTACTGTGCTAGCATATAGCCTCTTATCACAACTCAACCCACCCGCTACGGGTTGGACTATCCCTGGTCAAAAAGTTGGCCAACCTTAAACAGCAAATAAGAAGTTTGCCGGAGAATTACCATGAAAATCGCAAGGTTTGATCTGCCGGGCGCCAACGGTGGAGTCAAGATCGGCTTTGTTGACTTAAAGGACAATCAAATGGTCGAAGCGGCCACTGTTTTGGGCCGAATGGGCATCCGGGAACAGTTGGAACGGGCCGTGGACATAGTCGCTTACAACGTCGATAAATCCGGAGCCTTGGCCCAGGGTCTGGGAGACCTGACCACCTACGACGCTCCCCGCTGGCCCTTGGAGGTCGTCCGCTGGCTGGCGCCCATCGAATGCAACTCCCTCAAAGACTTTATCGCCTTTGAGCAACACATAACCACCGCTCGCAGCCTCCGGGGCGCAGAGGTACCGCCCGCTTGGTACGAGATGCCGGTGTATTACAAGGGCAACCACCGGTCCCTGATGGGCCACGAACAACAGCTAACCTGGCCCCGGTACTCGACCAAGATGGACTACGAGTTGGAGTTGGCCTGCATTATCGGCAAAGAGGGTATCGACATAAGCGAAGAGAATGCCCCAGGCTACATTGGCGGCTACACCATCATGAATGACTGGAGCGCCCGGGATATCCAGGCCCAGGAAGGCAGCGTCGGCCTGGGCCCCAGCAAAGGCAAGGACTTTGGCACGGCGTTGGGTCCGTGGCTGGTGACCCCCGATGAGTTCAATCCGCTGGACGCACGGATGACCGCTCGTATTAACGGCGAGCTTTGGTCCGACGGCAACATTGGCAGCATCCACTGGAGTTTCCCGAAGATGATCGCTCATACCTCTATGGACGAGATGATCTACCCCGGCGACATTTTGGGTTCCGGGACCGTGGGCGGCGGCTGCGGGTTGGAGTTGGACCGTTGGCTGCAGAACGGCGATGTGGTGGAGTTGGAGGTCGAGGGCATTGGGGTTTTGCGTAACCGGGTGGTACGGCGGGATTGATGTTGCTGGGGAACCTTTTCTTGGAAGAAAAGGTTTCCCAGACCCTTCCTAAAGAACTTTGCTGTTTCTACTGAATAGGTAGACTGTCGCTCCGATTGCTGCTATGCCTGCTCCTAGCCAGAATACGTCTTGGAAGGCTTGCATGAATGCTCTGGTTTCTTGCTCGCCTGTGCTCAGCGCCGAATTGGCTAGCTCAGCTAAATTGTGGTCGTTGCTAAAGCCGAAGATGCCTCCGATTATTGCCACGGCTAGCACCGTACCCATTGCTTGCGCCAAGGACAATGTCGCCGCCGCCGTGCCAAAACGGTCCTGGGAGACGCTACCCAGCATCAATGTATAGGCCGCTGCTTGGAATAACCCCAAGCCTATTCCCACCACGGCAATGCGTAGCCCCACCTGGCCCAGGCCCGAGTCGCTACTCAGGAATCCCATGTACAGCAAGCCAAGGGCCATCACCGTCAGTCCCACCAGGCCCACGCTAAAGGTGCCGACACGGTCGCTGAGCCACCCGCCTACTCCAGAGAATCCGGTGTTCAGAAATGCCATCACCGCCAGCATTACGCCCAGCGTGAACGGCCCTTTACCGAGGCTGTCGGCGATGTAGAAAGGGAAAATAAACCAGATTACAAAAACCCCCAGGTGGGCCAAGAACATGCATGCCGCAGATATGGCGAATCCCCTTACCCGCAGCAGTCCCAACGGCAGAACTGGCCATTCCGCTCTCTTCTCCGCCCTCCAGAACACGCCCATCAATACTGGGGCCGCGCTGAGCAAGGCCAAAACCTCGGGGGAGGTCCACCCCTCGGACCGGCCCAATCGCAGGCCGATAACCAACCCCAGCAGTGCTCCGATCAGGCTCACCGCACCGACGACGTCAAAGGAGGTTCCGGAACTCTGCCGTTCCTCGCCTTTCATGAACTTCAACGCGATGATGATGGCCAGGGCGGCAAAAGGAATCCTTCCAAGGAAGACCGATTCCCATTCGAACCAACGCACCAGCAAGCCAGCGCCCAATGTGCCGGCCAGCATGCCCAGGGCCTGGCTGCCAGCGGTGAAACCCATTCCCATTCCCCGCATACCCGCCGGGAAAGCCTTGGCGGCGATGGCGGGAGAGACTGCGTAAAGACAACCCACGGACAATGCCTGAACAATCCGAAAACCGACCATGGTTCCCAGATTGGGAGAGAACGCAATCAAGACCATCGCAAGCACGTAGATTGCTGCGCCAAAGAGGTACACCGGTTTCAGGCCGAACCGGTCTCCGAAACTCCCAACGCCCAGCACCAACCCGGCCCTAGTAGCGACAAAAGCCACAATGACCCACTGCACTGTCTGCAGGTCAGTGTCGAAGTCTTCGGTTATGGAAGGGAGGGCCACATTGAGGGCGATGTCCAGAGACGCCAGAAACATCCCCAAACCCGCAGCAACCGCCACCATACGGTCCACCGAGCCGCTTTCTACCGAGCCGCGGGCCGTGTCCGCTGGTGTCGCGCTCACTGCCGGGTCGCTATCTGCAGGTCTAATCCGGTCTTGTTCGCCTGGCGTCGTCACAGTTGCTGATTGTACTCCATGCTTAGTTGAATGTTGGTATTACTGAACATAGGTCTTGTCTGGCAAAAAAATGCCCGAATGGGGCAGGAAAATCCGCTGGATAAATCGCCG
Source organism: Dehalococcoidia bacterium (assembly GCA_963665155.2). GTDB lineage: Bacteria > Chloroflexota > Dehalococcoidia > Lucifugimonadales > UBA3495 > UBA1141. Next base: position 1,166,961 of record CAXXFI010000002.1, read on the forward strand.
TTTTGTGCCCAGAATTTCACTCGTCATTAAATCACGTCGGTTCGGACCGACGTTTACATCCGGGCTGCCTTATGTTACAAATTTCACTGACGTTGCGCCAATGGCATTTGCCTAAAAATTGGCTAGAATCTCGTGTATAATTTGCACGCCCATTAGGGCCTTGGAGGTACGGAAATATGGTTGAGAACGTTGGCGGAATCGAGGCCCTGCTTCAGGAAGATCGCAGCTTCCCGCCAGGTGACGAGTTCCGCAACCAAGCCAACATCGCCGACCCCAAGGTCTACGAGGAAGCCCTTCGTGACCCGGAAGGCTTTTGGGCCAAATTCGCCGAGGAACTGGACTGGATTAAGAAGTGGGACACGGTGCTGGATTGGAACCCGCCCGACGCCAAATGGTTCGTGGGCGGCAAGTTAAACGTCTCCTACAACTGCGTTGACCGCCACCTTAAAACAGCACGCCGCAATAAGGCTGCCATAATCTGGGAGGGCGAGCCTGGAGACCGTCAAGTCTACACCTACCGTGACCTGTACCGGGAGGTTTGCAAGTTCGCAAACGGTCTGAAGAGCCTGGGGGTGAAGAAAGGCGACCGGATTACCATTTATTTGCCAATGGTCCCGGAACTTCCCATCGCCATGCTGGCCTGCGCTCGCATTGGCGCACCTCATAGCGTAATCTTCGGTGGATTCAGCGCCGAATCCATAAGGGACCGAATTGAAGACTCCCAGTCCAAACTGGTGATCACCGCCGACGGCGGCTACAGGCGTGGGAACATTATTCCTTTGAAGCAGAACACCGACGACGCTCTTCACCAACCTACTCCAGTAGAAAAAGTTGTGGTGGTCCGTCGCACGGAAAGCGCCGACGACAAGATGGTCGATGGCCGGGACATCTGGTGGCACGACTTGGTTGCCGACCAGCCAATGCACTGCGAACCCGAACCCATGGACAGCGAAGACATGCTCTACCTGCTGTATACCAGCGGGACCACCGGCAAACCCAAGGGCATCGTCCACACCACTGCTGGCTATCTGCTGGGGACCTACGCCACAGCAAAGTGGGTTTTCGACCTTAAAGAAGAAGATGTTTACTGGTGCACCGCCGACATCGGCTGGGTCACCGGGCATAGCTATATCGTCTACGGCCCCCTAGCCAACGGGGCGACATCCGTTATGTACGAGGGTTCTCCGGACTATCCAGACCGGGACCGGTTCTGGGCCATAGTCGCCAAATACGGCGTATCCATCGTATATACCGCTCCCACCGCCATTCGCACCTTCATGCGCTGGGGTGAAGAGTTCCCACAACGGCACGATCTAACGTCGATCCGCTTATTGGGCACCGTGGGCGAACCCATAAATCCTGAAGCCTGGATGTGGTATTGGAAGAACATCGGCTTGGAGAAATGCCCGGTAGTGGACACTTGGTGGCAGACCGAGACCGGCATGATATTGATAGCACCGTTGCCAGGCATTACCACCCTCAGACCAGGCTCGGCCACCCGGCCATTTCCTGGTATAGTCGCCGAGGTTTTGGATGACGCCGGAAACCCGGTTGGACCAGGCGGCGGCGGCTATTTAACTATTAAAAAGCCCTGGCCTGCCATGCTACGTACGATATATGGAGACCATGACCGTTTCGTCGAGCAGTATTGGTCCCGATACCCGGATACCTACTTTACCGCCGACGGCGCAAGGATAGATGAAGACGGTAACTTCTGGCTTCTGGGCCGGGTTGACGACGTTATAAATGTTTCTGCCCACCGTATCAGTACAATGGAAGTCGAGAGTGCCCTGGTAGATAACCCCAAGGTTGCCGAAGCGGCCTGCATCGGTAGGTCCGATGAGATAAAGGGGCAAGCGATCGTGGGATTTGTGACGTTAAAGGACAACGTAACGTCCTCCGACGAGGTAATCGCCGAGTTAAAGCGGCACGTTGCCACCAAGATTGGCGCAATGGCCCGTCCCGACGACATCTACTTCACCGCCGAGTTGCCCAAAACCCGTAGCGGAAAGATTATGCGGCGGCTGCTCCGGGACGTGGCTGAGGGCCGAGCCTTGGGCGACACCACAACGTTGGCGGACCCGGCGGTGGTGGAGTCCCTCAAAGCGCAATATGCGGATGATGAGTAGTAACGGATTGGAAACCAGGCGCGGGTTCGAAGCGCGCTGCGTCATATACAAGCACGGCTAAAACGAGCAAGTCCCGGCCAACGGCCCCACAGGGGAGCCGTGGCCCATTCCGGATAAAAAAGAGTCATACGGCGAAGAAGCGCAATCACGGGTAGCGAACTACTGGGAGGAACCATGGCGAACTACACTAAAAACGAAGCCCAGGAATGGGCTAGAGAATCATTAAAAGGTCAATGGACCACCCTCATGACGCCATTCACCCCGGAGAACACCGTGGATGAGGCGGGTCTGCGGCAAAACATAAATCACACGATTAGCCTCGGTACGAAAGGGGCTGGATGTACCTGGGGAATGGGCGAGTTTTGGAGCCTGACTCACGACGAGCGTGTCCGTGTAATGGACGTCCTCGCCGAAGAGTCCAAAGGCCGCTGGCTCACCGGCGCTCATGTTACCCACTCCTCGGGTGCCGAGATGCTGTCCTTGGCCCAGCATGCCGAGTCCGTTGGCTTCGACGTGCTGATAGTAGCGCCGCCATACATCGTGACCAAGACCGAAGAACAGGTCATCGAGTACGTTAAGATGCTGGCCGACAACACATCCTTGGCCATCATGTTCTACAACTCTCCCCAGTTTGGCATCGTAATGAGCGCCCTTGGGCTAAAACGCCTCTGCCAGATTCCGAATGTTGTTGGCGTTAAAGAGGCTAGTTTCAACCAGCAACTCTCCATTGAAGCCCACCTGTCTTTGGGCCGTGACCATGTGATAAGCACCCCCGATGAGTGGATATTCTGGAGGGGGAAAGAGTTGGGGTTCAATCAACAGGTTATGTTCTCCAACACCTCGGATTGGCGCTTCGACACGCCGGAAGCCAACTACTACGTTCAGTTCATCGACAAGGCAACCCAGGGAAATCTGGACGAGCCATTCTACGAGAAGCACATCAGAAGAATAAAGGAGCTTTCCGACACTTGGTGGACGCGCACGGTAACCAAGTTCAACGGAGCTCTTCCTGTGCCCATGGTCAAATACTGGGGCGAGCTTATGGGCATGGCCGGTGGACACGTTCGGCCGCCCTTGATCGAGCTGGAACCCGAGGAGAAAGCAACCTTGAAAAGGGAACTGGAGCCACTAAAACCCAAACCGCCAGTCGTGGTACCCACGATTGCGGCGTCTCCCAATCCCAGGGTCGCCTGGTTAACCGGCAACAACAGCTTCTTTTCGGGAATGCTGCTCATGGTCAGCGTTCAGAACGTACAAGAGGCATTGGAGGCGGAACAAGGCGGCGCAGATGTGGTGGACGTGAAGAACCTGCAGGAGGCCTTGGTGGGCTCCGGACATCCATCCATCGTCCGAGACGTACGGTCGATAATACCCATCGAGAAGCACGTCAGCGTGACTTTAGGCGTTGTGCCCAACCAGCCCGGCACCGTGGCCATGGCAGCTTATGCGGCAGCGGCTCTGGATGCTACGTCGGTGAAAGTGGGCTTTCGAGTTTCCGACTACGACACGGCGGTTGATGTCCTTCGTCAGGCAAGACAGGCAATGGAGGGGTTCAACACCAAGCTCATCGGCTCGCTGTTTGCCGACAACGTCCTTTATGAAGGTGGCTTGGACCCAATGCTGATGGTCCAGTTGGCTAAGGATGGCGAATGCGACGGCTTTCTGATTGACACCCTGACCAAAGATGGCCGGAACATCTTCGATTTCATACCCGAAACCAAGCTCAAAGAGATAGTGCTTCAAGGCAAAGAACTGGGGATGAGCACTTCACTGTCGGGCCACTTGAAGATTAGCGACTTGGACGAGCTTGCCCGGATCAACCCCGACATTGTGGGCGTTCGGGGAGCAGTCTGCGGCAACGGAGAGCGGAATCGGGCCGTGGCCTGGGAGGCCGTGGCGAATTTCAAACGGGAATTGGACCTGCGCAAAAGCGGCGAAGTGAATGTCCACAACGGACTCACTTCTATTTCCAACGGCGGGAACGGGAACGGTGCAGTCGTTAACGGGAACGGTGGCGGTTGGGTGATCATAGACGGACGCGGCAAGAGTTGCGCTGGCGTGATCGCCGCCCTGAGCCAACAGATGACCGCTGACAACCACTCCTTCGTCGAGGCCATCTTGGCCGACGCATTGAATATTTACGACGTAATCGTGTGGGCGGAAAATGCGGGTCACCACCTGATTACCCAGCGCAAGGACACCGACGGCACAACCAGGGTATTGATCCAGCCCAAGGCTTAAAGCCATTCAAGCGGTCGAACAACCGGAGCCGTCAGGCATTCGTGGAGTTTAACCGCTTAACGGAATTAACAATTACTTTTCGTGGCGAAAATTCGTTCGCCCTGAGCGTGTCGAAGGGGGTTGCGGTGTAGGAATGGTTCGACAAGCTCACCACGAACGGCTGGAGGCCTACGTTCGCCCTGAGCCTGTCGAAGGTCCGGCTGAGCAAGAGAGATTCGGCAGCCCAGGGCGAACCTTTGTTTAAAGAGGGTTCTTTTCTTAAGGCTGCAACTTTGCTTCTATAGCACCCCGCCCAGTTGGTTTATAACCATGCCGGTGGGCAGCTTAGGATAAAAGAAGGTTGATTTTCTGGGCAACTTTTGACCTTGGCCCACTATATCTTGAAACTCGGTCATGGGAAAAGGTTTGAGTAAAAACGCCCCTTGATTGGTCCCGTCGGCCACTTGTTCCACTGCTTCCTGGTGATCGTGGTTGTATCCCAAGTGATCAAGCGTCGCCTCTCCCAAGACCGGCTTCAGCACCTGTTCTTCAAGTATCCACGCTTCGGATACCGCCAGGCTGCCCCATTTACCCCAGTCCATGCCGTCTCTCAACGTTAGCAGTTGGGGACCGTGGAATTTCGGCCCCAACAACGCAGGTCCAACTATCCCCAGGGCATGGCCTTCATTGCCTTTTTCCGCTACCTGAGCCACCAGACTGTCGGCACTTTGATCCCCTTCCGTAGCAAAGGGGTTAGCTTCAAAAATTTCAAAAAGCGCATTTTGGAATTGGGCCAACTGGCCGTCGGACAATCCACCCAAAACCCGGTGGTATGGCAGGACCAGAAGACCGGGGTCTTCGAAGCCTATCATTGTCATCAACACAAAGTCGTGGGCTTGGGCACCGCTTTCTTGACCGGAGTTATTATCGATCTCCCCCTGGTTAGTCGATTCCTGGTTAGCCGTCTCCTGCTTTTTCTTGCGTTGGTACTGCAGTGCCGCATCGTACCGATGGTGTCCGTCGGCCAAAAACACCGGCTTCTCTTGGAAAAACTTGGTGACGGAACTCAGCATCTCAGGATCCGCCATCCGCCAAAGGGTAGAGCGGCCTCCCATACCGTCAGGGACGTCGATCACCGGCGCATCCGCCATGGCTCGCTGAAAAACGGACGACAAGCTGCCCTCTGCGTCCCTATACGCCGACATTATGGGGCTGAAGTTGGCCCCGCATGCCTCCATCAGGGACACTCGGTCGCGTATGGCTGGCGCCTCGGTGTTTTCGTGGGGCAGCACCTTCCGGTCTTCGTACTGCTCCAGCCCCACGCATCCGATTATCCCCAAGCGGGACCAATCTCTGCCGCCGTGCTGAAACTGCTGCTGCAACAGGTAAAACGAAGGTTCAGCGTCTCTTTTGAGTGCTCCCTTGGCTATCCAGTCCTCGAAAAGGGACGCGGTCTGGGTGTATTGACCCGTCGTCGGAGCAGACCAATCCAGGCTTTCGCCAGCCTCCAGGTGGACGACATTGTAGGGACTCAGGCTGCGGAGGGACTGCTGCATGTCTGTGGAGATCATGTCGTATGGCGGACTAAGGACCGACGCCGGATCGCCCACCACTGCCGAGTCGTAACGCCACCCACGAAAGGGTCTAAAAACAACCATAATTTCTTATTACCTTATAGGAATTACCTGACTGTATCTCTTCTTGAAATTATAGATTAGGGTCCGAACCGGCGTCCAGCGTCCGCGAGCGACCAGTGACCAGTGACCAGGGACCGGAGCGCAGGTTGGATTTTGGCATGCGTTAAAACCGATGAGACGATTCTAATCTCTTCGGTACGTTGGACGTTGGCACAGAGAAACACAGAATTTTGTTCACCGGGGCTTTATGAAGATGGGAATGCAATATTTGACAGCATGCGTGCCAGCAATCCCATAGGCCGGCGTGGCCTGCTAAACTGCTCTTCTAGACCATGGTTACCGATGTTCCACCGATTTTGTGCGGAGGCCCCATGAATATTGAGCCTTTTGCCATTCAAGTACCCGAGGCGGTGCTTGACGATTTGAAGCGACGATTGGAGCGCACACGCTGGCCCGACGATATCCCCGGGTCCGGGTGGGACTACGGTGCGGACCTGGCTTATGTGAAGGGAGTTAGTGGACTACTGGCGAACGGAATTCGATTGGCGGGCTCAAGAAGCGGCACTGAACCGAATGCCCCAGTTCAAGGCGAATATCGACGGCTCCAGCATCTACGCAAAAGGCAACGGCCCAAATCCAATGCCCATCTTGATTACCCACGGTTGGCCCGGCTCTTTCTGGGAAATGCAAAAGATACTTCCCATGCTTACGGACCCTGCCAGCCACGGTGGGGATGCGGCAGACGCTTTTGATGTGGTGGTGCCTTCGTTACCAGGCTACGGCTTTTCCGGGCTTCGTCAAGACGGGCTTCGTCAAGACGGGCATCGTCAAGAACGGGGAATGCACGTGTTCAAAGTTGCCGACTTGTGGTTGCGGTTAATGACCGAAGGGCTGGGGTACCAGCGTTTTGCGGCTCAAGGCGGAGACTGGGGAGCCGTCGTAACTTCCAGGCTGGGATTTGCTCATCCAGAGAACGTCATTGGCATCCACGTCACCTTGCTTGTCGGTTCTCCATCGCTTAGAGACCCGGATGCCCGGCCACTGTCCCCTGAAGAGCAGACCTTTATGGCCGAACAAAGGCGTTGGTTTCAAGACGAAGGCGGATATTATCACATTCAAGGGACCAAACCCCAAACATTGTCCTACGGTCTGAACGACTCGCCTGCCGGGTTGGCGGCGTGGATCGTGGAGAGGTTCCGGGCTTGGAGTGACTGTGACGGCGATGTGGAGAATCGGTTCACCAAGGACGAGCTACTTACCAATATCACCATCTACTGGGTCACACAGACAATCAATTCATCCGCCAGGTTTTACTACGAGTACTCTCGAAACCCGTGGCGGTTTCGGCCCGGCGAAAGGGTGAACGTCCCCTGCGCTGTGGCCCAATTCCCGAAAGAAATATACCGTCCTCCCCGGGAATGGGCCGAGCGTACCCACAACGTGCAACGCTGGACCGAGATGCCCAGTGGCGGTCACTTCGCTGCGGCTAAGGAACCCCAACTGCTGGCCGAGGACATACGAGCGTTTTTCCGACCCCTCCGTTAGCGCCTATCGGGCTGTCGGTCGCCTTTACGCTCGGTGGCCTCTGCGGGCAGCCAGTTGGGACTGGCTAATCGCAAACAAGTACAACAAGGGCGATGGTTCGTATACACTAGAGTTAATCAAAAGGTCTCGTATGCCCCCGTTTGGAGCTGCGAGACATCTCGGAGATACAGTAGATGAAATTGGCGAAACTCCCCACTATCTTGGCAGCGGCTGCGGCTGCACTTCTTTTATTGGCTCTGGCAGCCTGCGGTGCTGATGCAACAGCGACGTCGGCCCCAACAACCGCGCCGACGGTTGCGCCCACCGTACAAGCGACTACAGAAGCTACACGGGCATCAACGACTGAGGCAACAACCCCGGCATCGGCCCTCACCAGCACGGAGACGCCCGCCAGCACAGAAACGCCGGAGAGCGAGGGTCCTTCGGGGACGCCCAAGGTGCCCGCAATCTCATTAAGTGAAGCCATAGCGCCACTTGCGATGGAATTCGAAGGGGAGGGAACACAGGAGACTGAGCAATTTATCGTGTCAAAAGGCGTGATGATACTAATGGCCAACCATGACGGGGATGGAAAGTTCAGTGTAATGATCACCACTAAGGACCAGGTTTCAGAACCTTTTATTGACGCGGATGGCCAGTATTTTGGGAACTTCCTCTTCAGCGTTATCCGCAATAATACTGAAGGTCTTTCGAGCGGCGCGCATACGATCAAGGTTGATGCCGAAGGGCCTTGGCGAATCCAGATATTTCAAGACTTTCCCAGCACCGGCCAAGAACCTACCATCGAATTCGGTGGCGTTGGTGACGGAGGTGGAGGGTGGATGGGCCTGCAAGAGGGTGAATACACAATTCGCGCTTCCCACGAAGGGAACAGCCTTTTCCAGGTAAGATTGCACGAAGCCAGAGGAACGACGCCATCGTTGGTCATTGACACACAGGGCGCATTCGATGAGACGGTACCAATAATCGTGAGCGAAGATCCGGCCTTATCCAAAATTGCTCCCGGAGTTTACGGCATTGGCGTGCATGCCGACGGCATCTGGTCGTTAATAATTGAAGACCCCAACAACCCGGACGAATAACTCCGGGTGCGGAATCTACCGTAAGCCCTAGGGAATGTTTCGGACGAAGTCACTTTCCAAGCCGCGGACCAAGCCAACTGGATAGTTACTTGGCTATCACTGGTCCCAGCACACGTAAAAGAGTTGCGATTTCGGGATTGCGCGCTCCGCATAACACCTATTTGTCAGCAACCGGAGAGCGTAAGCGGGATGCTGAGAGAAATGGAATAGCCCTTCAGGTTATGAACCACCGAAACGCAACTCGCTCGAAGCGTTAGTTTGCGTTCGATACGCCCAGCGTTAGCGGCTAACTGCGAACGGCAGTCCCCTCCTCATTGGCTGAAAGCTAGGGACTGAAATCAGGAATGAAAATTAGGGAATACCCTCGCTCAATCTGCGGGTGTGCTGCATTGAGCGTCTTCTTTTGCTCCTCTACTGTGAATATAGTGCTATGGCTAACGCACTACCGGAAATCCTATACGTCTGGCATATCTGAGGAGCAATATGGTGTTACAGATTGCGGATGCGCCCTTAACGCAAACGTATTGCCACCATTGGGTAATCGAGACCGCTGATGGCCCGATCAGTGTAGGGGAATGCAAGAACTGCCTGGAGATCCGGGAGTTCAAAAATTCCATTGATGACTGGTCTTTCGATAAGTTCCCCCAGGAACGCAAGACCCCCGACGCCCCGATATTCTAACTCCCAGACAAAAACTCCAGCCTAAGATACGCAAACTATGTGCGTATCTTAGGCTGGAGTTACTAATATCGGTCCGGGCCGTCCATGCCTCGAAAGTTGGCGGCTATATTTGGATAGCGCTGGGCCAACCTCCACAGCCCAAGGCACGGCTAGGGCTGTCCAAATACACGAGCTAAACGAACCAGCCCATGCCCTCGTAGTAGCCTCTCAGGTAGGCTATCTGCCCACCATGAACACAATTGTCATAAACGACAACCCCCAACAATGTAGCAATTGTCGCCGTGGGTCGGGGAGGAATGGTAAGCTCGCGTTCCAAATCTGACGTAGACAGCGATCCAATATATTCCCGAGTCGCGGCTTTCACCCCTTCAAAATAGTCTACGAGGGTTTGCTTGGCCGGGAGCTTCCAAGCCTCCACCTGCTCTTTGGTCCAACCCCCGCCGGTATTGTTGATGTCATCATCCAATCCGAATTTTCCATTCCACCCGTCCTTGATCCACACTTGGGGAACCTCTTGACACCAAGTATGGACAAACCGGTCAACGATCCTGGTCTTGTGCCAAAGGAGCCAACCCATAGAGTTAGATTGATCGTTGGGCCGGGCTTGCAACGCTGCGTCATCCATCCATTCCAATGCTCTATCAACCATGCCCCAGTTGCGTTCCAGGGCAGACATGGCCGTTTCAGTCGCCGACATAATAACCACTCCAAATACAGATTTCCGTAGGGGACTAATCTACAAGGGGGGCGGGGGGAGGAATTCGAGAATAATGGTGCCGACCCCGCTTTAGTGTCTACAGACGTGTCCCCGTGTACGAACTGGCAGAGGCCAGCCTTGTCAAACCGTGATGCCACCTGGTTTCACGGCCGCCACGTATGTCTGCAAAATGCTAGCAATTTCCCGTGCCTAGCCCCACACGAATTGTCCGAGGAACCAAGCCCCTCTTCGACGACATCTATATGTTTGTTGGAATCGGACACGCTGATTTTGAATATTCGATGTGGACTAGCTATATCATCTCAAAATCCTATTATTTGTGACTAAGCGGTTCTTACTTCAAAATGTGAACCTTTCTCCGCGAGCTACTCTGAGTCGAGCACCAGTAATACGGACTCGATAGTCGATCATCTTCCTAGAAACACCATACTCACGAGCTGCATCTTGAGGGGCTACCTTCATACCGACAATCGATAGCGCAGCTTCCTGCGGGACCAGCAAAGCCCTACCGAGGTAATCAGCTTCTTCCTCGATTTCGCCATCCCACAATCTACAGCCGAGGTCATTCATAGCAGGGGTTGGTGAGTGCAAAAGCAGCGCATGTGCCACCTCGTGGCTTACGTCATTTGCCCGACGCCCTAGCGAGTGGGAATCGTTGTAAACAATGATTCTGCGTGTCCCGGCGAAGACCGGTACCCCTGAGAAAGACGCTTGAGCTTCGTGGGAAAAGTGGAGGACTGCGGTCGGGACTTCATTAGCAAAGCTTCGCATTCCCAACACTGGAACGTCTAAAAGCTCTGCCACAAGCCAGGGGTTAAGTGGAGCCGAGGCAGCCAGACCCAACTCTGCGCGGATGCTCAGAGCTATCTCGTTCGCTTCGGTCTTGAACCCTCGCCGCAAAGTCATGTCACTCAGATTCCAATCTGAGCCGCCTATAGGTCGCCTTGATAAGTTCATCCAATGCGGTGGATGATTCGGGTGAAAGATTCCGATCCCCTTTTAAGTAAGTGGAGATCATTGCGAGAGGTTCAGCCTCCGGCTTTTCACCTTCGCTGCGCACAAAGTCACCAATATCAAGACCCGACCAGTTACTCAATGCGGCAAGGCCATCGACATCGGGACGCCTACCTTGAGCCATTCGAGTTAACGTTGACGCACTTACGCCAGATTGGGCCGCTACCTGTTTCCACGTTAACCCACGAGCCAGCCTAGTGGACTCGAGGGCTGAAAAGAACGAACCTGAGTCGAATGCTCCCTTTTTCCCAGCCATGTTCTGCGCTCTTTTAATACCACTATTGCAATCAGATTGCAATAGTGGTATTATCATATAGCAATCGATCAACACTAACGCAATCATACCATAACCCGATCGCTGCTAACCACGGTGTGTATAGGCATTGGAGCCAATCGAATTCAAAGGGCAGGAGATAAATCATGAACAAGGCAAATAGGAGGCCCGAAGGAGTTCCACCAGTTGAGCCCGGTCGACCGGATGTACCTGGGAAGCCAACAGGGGTGCCTCAAGTTGAAACACCTGGCAGGGAAGTAAGGCCTCAAAGGCCGCATGGAGGGGAGGCTTAACCATGGCTCAGCATCAGAGCGCCGCCCGGTGGAGGGCCGAATGTCAGGCTGTGCGGAAAGCATACCCTAGCGCTTGCTTATACCAACGCCGGAACGGACGGGGAGAGACCGTAGAAGGATGGCGAGTAGTCTTCGATCCTATCCCCGACCCGAAGGAAACGCCGCTCATCCTGGCGGACCTTGATGAGGGTCTACCAGTAAACATCGGGCCTTGGGGAAAGATCAGGCATTCTCGGAGCTGCGATTTCGCTGCCGAGGATCATCGCAGGCAACGGGTCCGACTTTCCATCAGGCCTTTCACCGTGGAGTTGGAATATCCCAGCCAATGGATTGGCAAAGCTGGCCCCGTGCACCCTAAGCTCCGAGTGTTGGACCCGGAAGTATCCTACGCGACACACCCGCACCATCCACACCTTTTCTACAACCAGCTAACAGAAGATAGCTGGGCCTGCCCTCTTTCAGCACAAGATACAACTTGGCAGTGGGAGATCGGGGGCACGGTGGAGTACCTAGACCATTGTGCCATATGGCTCCTCAAAACTGAGGTCTGGGTTGCTACAGGCGGCAGAGTTCTCCCTGACTTAGGGCTTTGGGTTGGTCCTGATACTTCGCATCGACCCATCGATGTCCTCGCGGAATCGGATATTGAATGTCCTTGTCGATGCGGAAGGGGTCAAAAATATGCAGATTGCTGCCTTGTTTCGGACGTGAGATCTGCGATCCAAACAATCTGATATCAAATATTCGCACTTGAAGGGCAACTTGCCAAAGCTGAGTACAAAGGCAATTGACTCTTTCACTCAATTTCAAATGTTAGTTCTCCAATGCTTCTTCACCCTCCTTGGAGCAGTTGCAATTGCAGTCGTAATTGAGTCGCCGCATTAGGCTATCGTGTTGTGTGCCGGGTTTTACTTATGTGGATTATTAACCCTTCCGTACGCTCGCAAGGTTTGGGAACGAAAGCTAGATTTCCACATCTAAGACACGTGTGCAGTAGTTGGTGCCCTTTCTTGCTGTTTCCCGGGCCATTTTCAGAGCAAATGTTCAGACCCATAAATAGCTCAGTGGTGTTACGGATTGAATTAGGGACATCCAGACTCCCGAGATAGACTAGAAGGAGTTTTTGGCGTGGAAGAAGGGATTCGAACCCTCGCCACCCCTGAGGTGCTACCCGGTATCAGCGGGGCTCTCCGTATTTGTGGAGAACTACCAAGTATTTCATCAACTTGCCCGGACACTGCACCCTGTCTCCCACTGTTGGTAGAAAGATCGGTGTAGAAATTACCCCATCCTTTAACCGCAGCTCGGCGCCATGCTACCATGCCAACCTGGTAAATGCACGGTCTACCACCTAGAATAATCCGAAACTGATTCGGTTTTGCAGAAGAGGGTTTCAGTATTCCTCGCCCAACCTTTGGAACTAGACTACCCAGAAAAAATGAACGACGCCCCTCTGGGAGAGTAGAAAGCACTCTTAACCGTCTTCAGCAAGGTATGAATTATGCCAAAAAATAAGGCTGCGTTTACAACAATATCCGAAGGTGTTCTTACCATTTGCACCTACACCGAGTTCGCCCCGTTTTCGTACGAAGAGGGGGGAGACATTGTAGGTACTGATATTAGTTTGCTTAGAGAGTTTGCAGCGGAAATGGACCTTGGGGTAGAGATCAAAAAGAGGGACTTTGCCGGTCTGTGGGAAACTCCCGGCAATGGCGATTGCGATGTATCTGCTGCGGGCATGATGGAGTACGAGGATCGTCATCTTGGGGAAAACGCTGTGTGGAGCGAGCCTTATATGCTTGTAACCAGATCTTTGTTGATACGCAGATCAGATTTGGACATTCTTAGGCGTCCTGAAGATTTCGAGGGCAAAAAAATAGTCGTAACTCCTACATCCAGCGCCCATATCGATGGCGACCTCAGGTACAAACCGTTAGGGGCTACGATAATTCCATTCGTGCCTTCACAGGATGAAGTCGTGTCGCAGTTATTATCAGGGGAGATAGACGCCTTTGGAGAAGGTGATGCCAGTAATGAATATCTCGCTGGGAAATATCTTGATGAGGGTGGGGAAAGATTGTTAGCCTTAACCGACGTCCATTCGATGGAAAACCCGGAGCTTTTAAGGTTTGCGGTAAGATCGGTGGACGAAAGGCTTCCAGCCGCCCTGAACGAGTACCTTAGAAAGATACAAATATTTTAGCAGCAACCTGAGCTAACTAAGTTCGACACAAACTCGACACGAAAAGTCGGAATTCCTTATACGTACCTGGATGCCTTCGCACATGGGGTGCTTTCCCGTGGGCTGTTTGGTTTCTAGGGTTTGGAGCGCAAGGAGGGATTCGAACCCTCGACCCCCTCCTTGGCATGGAGGTGCTAATTAGTTTAGGGAGTCTCCCCATATCCTTCTGTGGCTGCGGATTTGCCATTGCTGTGCCTGGGCATATCACGAGCTCTCCGCCTGTTGGTATAATGATTGGCACAAATTCTTCCGCAACTTTGGATGGCGGCGAGGCTCAACCTTCACGTACCGGGAACCCTGGGCCCGCGTAATCTCAAAAAACCGACTAGGATAGACCAGGACTTCCGGTTTTCTACGGGGACTCAGGGTGTGTTTCAAATCGTTGAGGCCTGAGCCGAGGCTAATTGGCGTGGTGTAAGCCACCCAGAAAAATAACCGCTAAAACTATCGGCGGCACCAATTATGGGGATATGACCAAGCTCCTGCCAATACGTACCGAACCTTCCAGTCTTTCAACTTTCCGACTCCTCCATTTATGAGCCAGCTATGAGCCAGCGCCGGTTTATAGTAGCGGTTGCGTTGAGTCTACCCTTCACCCAGAGTGCGAACCTAATGTTGGCCCCGTTGTTGGTCGCTATGACCATAGAGTTCGACACTTCAGTGGCGGTCGCCGGACAGCTTGCCACAGTCACCTTTGCCGCATGGGGCGTCTCCGTGGTCACCGTGGGGCCGCTGTCCGACTCCTTGGGCCGGCGTCCGGTGGCGCTAGCTGGGCTTACGTTGCTTGCCATAAGCGTACTGGCATCGGCATTCGCTCCCAATCTAGCAACATTGATGGTTCTCAGGGCGGTAACCGGTATAGGGGGCGGCATGATCCCTCCCAACAGCATGGCGGCTGTGGCCGACTCCGTGCCAGCCGCTCGCCGCTCCCGAACCGTGGGCGGGATGATGGCATTCGCCACGCTGTCTGCGGTGATTGGCTTGCCCTTGGTGGCAGTGGCAGCCAATGCCGGAAGCTGGCGACTGCCGTTCATATTGATTGGTTCGCTATTGGCTGCCTGCGCTGTTTTGAATTGGTTCTGGTTCCCCAAAGGCGACGGCGCAACGACTCGGTCCTTTTCGTTCTTCTCAAGATACCGAACTCTGTTGACCCTCGCCGTGTTTCGGTCAGCTTTAGCAGTGAACTTTGCCCAGCGTATCGCCTACATGGCCTTAGTAGGTTATGTTGCGGCGTATCTAATCGACATCTACGAGATGAGTGTGGGCGCAGTAGCGTTGCCCTTGGCCTGCTTAGGGATTGGCACGGCGGTAGGCAGTTATTTCGGCGGATTTGTGGCCGGCAGAGAGGACAGGATGCGCATAATCGCCGCCACTGCCGTGGCCGGAGGAGCAGCGGCCTTGTTGGCGTTTTTGATCGACGTTTCGCTGTGGACCGATGGGGCAATCGCTACGGCAGCAGCATTATTGCTGAGCGTCGGCTGGCCGGTGATTATTACGTTTAGCACCGAGGTTTCCGGCCAATCTCGGGCCACCGGTGTTGGCTTGGTAGGCGCAAGCAACCAATCTGGAAGCGTAGGAGGGACTGCCTTGGGCGGCATACTGTTGGCTGTCATAGGGTTCCCGGGAATTGGATATCTATGTCTTGGCGCGGGCGCATTCTCGGCTATTGTCATCGCACTCTTCATGCGACCCGTCAGGAAGTGAACCCATGTTACTCAACTTACTCAACGGATTGTGATGGTTACCGACAAAATTAAAGCAATCTACGGGACTGATTAAATAATGGGGACCGGGTAATCTTCCGGACTGCCCTCCGGTAAATTATGAAAGCCAGGGTTCCCCAGAATTCTTCTAGATATTTGGTACAGTGAGGCAAAACAATAGCCCTCGGGCTTCCCCCGAAGGCTATTTTATATCTAGGTTTTGGAGCGGAAGAAGGGATTCGAACCCTCGACCCCCTCCTTGGCAAGGAGGTGCTCTACCACTGAGCCACTTCCGCATCCTGTGGTGGTGCCGCCCAAGCTTTGGGCTTGAACCGCTGTAGACCCTTCCAGACTCGGGATAACCTTCGGTTGCAGCACCTAGACGGTGGCGTCCGACTGGTCCTTTGTGCCTGGAGAGGCGTTTTCTAGTATACACGATGGACACCGTGCCGTGTCCATAGGCTGATTCGTTCTTGGGACAATTTAATGGTGGGAGAGGTGTGCCAACTCCTCCCACCATTTCGTTCAGCAGTAATTGCCCTTGGCCGGAGCGTGAACCTCGCTGGGGCCAGCGTGAGACTTTAGGGCTAGTAGTAACGCAACTCGACGACGTTGTTGTCCGGGTCGTAGATGTACAGCGACGTCCCATCACCGTGGGAGCCCCAACGCTTTCCCGGCCCGGCCTGAATCCCGACGCCTATAGCTTCGAACTTGGCCTTCAGTTCTTCCATGTCAGTGGGCTCGATTACCATGCAGTAGTGGTCCTGGTTCTTGATCCCTTCTTTCCCAATGGTTTCCTGGTCAGAACCGAAGAAGTCGATGATCGTGTCGGCGTTGAGCCTGGCCGACGGGAAGCGAATCTCCCCGGCCCACCATTGGTCCACTCGCTCAGACGGCATCCCCAGGGTCTCACAGTAAAATCTGAGAGACTCCTCGACATCTTTTACCCGGAGCACAATGTGGTCCATTTCCGTGATTTTTACCAATGCCTTTGATTGGTCGATAGCAAGATTCTCTTGTGTAGTGGCCATGGGAAACCTCCTGCATCGTCTTTATCGTGATGGTCTATTATGACGGTATTTACTTAGTTTTGTACCTGCTTAGTATACCCGATGCCGGTGCAGGTCGTCTCCGCCGGTTTTTGCTGGTGCAGCCAAGCTACGACGTGCAGGTATATCCGAGCCAGCGGCGGCTAACCCGCGGCGAAGGGCTTTGGCCCCAGCATACCGGGGTTCGTCGCTGCTGCGTCGTGCATCGCGATTACCCCGCTGGCCAAGGCTTTCAACCCTGCTATAGCATCGGGATCGGCCAGTTGACCGTCCTGAAAGTGGCGGGATTGGAGATAAACCCCTCCTGGCACAATATGAGCGCCAAACCAGGTCAGCACCGGTCGTAGTTGGGTGTCGACGGCTAGGAAGTGATGGTCGGTGGAGCCCATGCCCACCAGTCCGCAGACCTTCCCCATCAGTCCTTCCACCGGAATCAAGTCAAGCAAGTTCTTCAGCGAGGCGGTGAAAGACGCTCGGAAAATCGGCGTGGCAATCAGGTACATGTCGACGGCCATCACTTGCTGCACCACCGCTTCCGTGTCGTCGGTGAAGGCTGATAAAGGTCGACCATCGGCGAAGGAAATGCGGTGATCACCCAAGTGGAGCAGGCTAGTGGTAATTGATGTCGCCTGCTGGTCTACCGATTCCAGGGCCAGTTCTAAGGCCCGATGCAATCTGCCCGGTGGAGTCACCGACCCGTGAATTCCAAGCAAGGTTGGCAATGGGAGCCTCCTGGTTATGGTTCTAATCGCGGACATCAGGCCGGGATTGTCAGCCCTTCAAGGACAACCGAGGGGCCGCTCTATTTGGCCGCTCTAGCCACGATGATAGCATCATCCACCGTATGACTGACCTAGGGTCCAATTTATGCCGAAGGAATCCCCCTAAATTTTGCACGAAAACTTCTATCCTGGGATCCTTAGCCCTGAGGAATGGGACACCTTGCAACAACGTCTAACAATCAGGCGAGAAGGCCAGCACCGGGGGCGCACGGATTCCAGGCAGTATCTCCTTTCAGGTATTGCACGTTGTGGTCATTGCGGCGGGCCAATGGGAGGCACCAGTCCCGGTTTAAAACAATATTATCTTTGCCGATACCACAAAAAAGCCAGTGCTCGCTGTGAAGAACGAAATTCCCATAAATTGACTGAATTGGAAGATGCCATCTTGGAGCACTTAGGGCAATACTCTGATCCCACACGGGTCCGTGAATTGCTGAAAGCCGATGGGGAAGAGTTGGACGGCAGGGACGAAACCGACCTTGCCAGGGTAACTGCCCGACTGGCCGATTTGGAGCAAGCATTTCTGAATGACTTGGACAGGGTAGACCGGGCGATAATGACCGAGGATGAGTACGTAAAGAGGCAAGAGGTTCGGCGTCAAGAGCAGGAGGGCTTGCAATCCCACAAGGCGGAGTTAGAAGCCAAGCTTGAGGCCCAAAGGGATTTGGCCGCTCAGGCGGCGAGCGTACCGGTCAGGGTGGGCTCGTTTTTGCAGGATTTCAAGGAAATGGATGTGAGGCAGGCCAGGGCTTTATTGCAAGGGATTCTTAAGGTTGCTCACGTGTTTAAAGACGGCCGCATAGATTTAGAGTTCAGGTAAACAGAACGTCATCCACTGTTTAGCAAGTCCAATCCAAGGCCTCGGCTGTAAATAGGTTCCATGCTTCGGATCTACAAATTATCCCGAGTTCCGGTTGTCCGTTAATTGGGCTTCACCGGCTCACCAAACTAGGGACGGCGAGGCGGCGGGTAACCCGAGTGATCGACAAGGCGCTGGGCATCTCGTTCGCTTATTAGAATGGTATATTCAAAAATCACCTGAGCCAACTTGAATACTGTGTCACGACTAGGGACTCGATTACCCTTCAGTATTCTTGTTATGGTGCTGGGACTAAGCTTAGCCATTTGTGCGAGTCGATACGCGGTAATTTGGCAGCGTGCCATTAGTTTACGCAGGTAATTTCGAAAGTTCTTAAACCGATCATTCTTTTGATTCATAAATCAATCTCCTTAGTTAGTTCATGTTCTTAATAACGTTTCGGTCGGGCATATAGCTGATCGGGCGCTCCTCCTCCAGGTGTTCTAGCCCTACGCTCCAGTATCGCTGCGGAATGCATTGCCGATACCGGGTTTGTGAGGATTTCGGGCGGTGTTCCTCGGACCGAAACGATGTACTCCCGATGTCCATTTCGTACATTCGGTTCATTAAAATCACTCTTAGTCATGACGAACTAAGCCGATGCAAAACGCTGCGTCGACGGCCGGCGCAGGATGTGGAAGAAATCGGGCCGACAGGTTGCGCGGCAGTAGGTTGGGAACCTTGCCGACAGGGGTGAGATCGCCGAGAGGGTATCCCAGATTCGGGATTGGAACCAAACGGGCAACCTTTTTATTCATCGCTGTTCCGACTCCATGTATCGCTAGGAATAAAGTGCGGAGCCGGAAAAACAAAACGTGCGGTGTCTTTCGAACTCCGCACGTCTAATTCTATTGTTATAGGCAGAGCCTTTGAAGTCAATAGTTTGTGTCTGAAGTCCATCAACAACGATCAGTAGGGCCCAGCGAATCTTCCTCCCCTCGCTAGAAAGGATTTTCCTATGGACAGTACTCAGATTGACCAGCCCGAAATGTATATGGGACGTCATTATGCTGGGAACAGGCTTTACATTATCTTGGGGACTGTTCTTGGGCCCGGTTCTTGAGGGCCACCTAAATCATTGAAGAATCTTTTTATTGCGAGCGTCCCTACTCGGTAGCGGATTGTGAGTAACAACCCGTTATCTAGGATTGGATAAGGGGCAACAAAGCTCGAAAATTAATTGTGAGTTATCGGCTAATTTATTCCCCTGCACAACCATCATAGGCTACTCGATTTTCTTGCGGTTAGGCAAATGATCGACCAATTAGGCATCGACCAGCCACCTACCGAGCATCAACCGAGCATCATTTTTCAACAATGCTTTGCAATTTAGTTGCCGATTGTTTGACTCCAGGCTCGGTCGTATCTGGATATTTACCCGATGTAATGCGACCAAAGCTATCCACGCCTAAATCGGGTTCATCTTGAACAAGTTATTCCGTGTTATTTGCCTCAAATAAAGTTTTATTACTTCACGGCGGCTAGTAATGCCAGCCCATGGTGCTCAATACAGAGAAACATAGCTTAAGTTGGCTGAGTTATATCTGATCTAGCGGACGAGCTGAAACCTTAGTTGTGGTGGATTTGGGGGAGGGCCGGCTGTTCACTATTTGCAAACGCCATTGGTCCTCTGGTTGCCCGGCAAGCGTTAAATAAGATGAGATTTAGATTCTCGACGGGGCCTTCAACTCTCGAGCCCGTCTCAGAAGTCAAAAGTGCAAACAGATCACGTAATGGATTTCGCCCAATTAGTCATGTTTGGGCCTAATATCACGAATTATCATCGTTGGCCGACGTGATCGTTTCTAAGTGGCATTCTGAGACAGGCTCGAGAGTCGAACTACACCAGAAATATGGGCTCCACCAGTCCCATGGCATCATCGAGTTTGCCTTGGGCGATAAGAACCAAGAGGAAGACATGGTATTCGTTGACGCGCGCCATGGTAGCATCGTCATCAACGCTCAGACCGGATCCGGCAGCCCAAAGCGATGCGTCATCTAGCTTTCCTTGAGCCAGCCACAACCGCACTCGGAGGGGTGACAGGGTTGTGGTAACGGCCTCGGTCAGATCAAACTTCTCCAATAACTGAGTTGCCTGCTCAATGAGGTCCAGAGCGGCGATCGGATCTCCTTGAGCCTGTCTGACGAAAGCCAGCTGAACGTAAGGGCTAACTAAAAGAAATGCGTCATTCTGGTATTGTAGGCCCAGCTCGATACTGGCATTCAGATGGTTCGCTGCTGTGTCTAGTTCGTTCCACTCGTAATGGAGTTCACCCATTTTGTAGTGCAATTGGCTAACTTGCCTTATTTTCTCAACCCCATGCTCTGAGGCTTGCTCGAGGCCCCGGCGCACGGTCAGGTGCGCCTGGCGGAGATTACGCTGAGAACTTTCCACATATGCCCGACCTAGAGTCGCCGCTAGGAGCATGGAGATATTACCCGCCTTTTCACCTAGAGTAAGGCCCTCCTGATCGGCCGCTGCTGCTGCGACCTCGTCACCGAGCTCCAGGTGGGCGGCTGCTAGGTTCAAGACCGCTTCATTCCTCCACCAACTGTCCCCAGGAAGTAATTCCAATGCCTGTTTAGACAACGCGATGGACTGGGCAAAATCTGGTATACCTATAGGGAGATGGGCCCAAGTGGAGCGCAGAGCAGCCACCTGTCCTCGCATAGCCTGAGTTTCTTCTGAGCTATCTTCCATATCGGCTATGGCACCTTCGGCCTCATGGAGACGGCTTTCAGCGGCGTCGAATTGTAAGGAGTTGCTGAGGGCAGTGGAATGATAGATACAAAGTTGAGCCCGGTCGCGAACTTCGTCTGGAATGGAGTCCATCCATCCGAGAAATGTTTCCGTGTCCTTTCCGAAACCCATTGATTCGGTAGTTTTCTCGATAAGTTTTGCCGCCTCCTTCTGTTAACAACCTTCTAGGTTCATAGCCTTGAGGTCGACGAGGGCCATGTCGTCGTCACCCGGGCCGTAGGGTAGTCCAGAGACGCCGATTCCCCCTCGAATTGCATTATTTGACAGGTCGTGAACACACACACTCTACCTGAGATGACCGAGTCTCCCCAAATACGTTGGTACTGGAGCCGGTCATGGCCGAGGAGCTCGGCGATTACCGCAGCAATCGCCCCCTGACGTTGGTCCTGGCTTAACGCACGTTTGGCATACATGATTCCCTCGCAAAAAGGCCTGTTTGAGATGAACCCTGGCGTGCGAAGGGGCCTGGAAGGGAGGAGGCCACGGGATGCCGGCTGCTGGCCTCACCGCACCATCTGCCGCGCTCAGGACAAGCGTGATCCCCTTGCGGTACCCCTTCCGTGGCTCAGGGCACCCGGTGGAAGCTGTGGAGCGGCGCCCTCATGCGGCCGTGACCGCAGGTGCCGTCCCGACCGCCCGCTGAGCCGTGTTCTCCATCTCCACCAGGCGTGCATGGACCATCCGCTTGAAGTTGCACGCCAACGCCTTCAGGTAGACGGCAAGCCGCACCCGACGGCCCCCTCGCACCCGCAAGCGCCCAAGCCCGTGGGCGCGCTTCAGCTCGGAGTTCGTTCCCTCGATCCCGGCCCTTATGGCATACCGCTTGCGCCACTCCTCGGTGGCCTCGGCCCTCCGGCGCCGCTCGATGTTCACCTTCACCAGGTCCGCCTTGAGGACGTAGGCCCCCGCACGCCGGTCCAGCTTCACTGGGCAACGGGACCGCAAGGGGCAGGGCTCGCATGTTGTCCTGGCAAAGTGGACCTCTACCCGCTCCGGCGCATCCTCCAACTCGTGCTCCTCGATGGACGGGTGGCCGGCGGGGCACACCGTGGCCTGCTCCCCTGTGACGTCGATCTGAAAGTCCGCGGCGGTGAGCGGCGGTGGTCCGTCACCCTCTCCTTCGTGCGAGTTCCCCGGCGCCGACCCCGCCACCGGGCTCACCAGTTCCGTTCCCCGGCGCGAGGCTTCGAAGGCATTGCGGCCCGACCCCTACGCCGTGTCGGCGAAGAGCTCGTCCGGTCGGACCTTCCGCTCCGCGAGCCCGTCAACGACCGGCACGCTCACGTCGGTGTCGCTCCCACTCGAGGGGGTCACCTCCACGTGGGTGATGAGCTGGGTGGCGTTCTCCTCGTGGCAGGTCTCCGCCACCTGCACCTCGTACCCCTTCCCCTTGTGGCCGCTGTAGGTCACATCCGGGTCGTGGGGCGATTGCAGCGAGTCGGCGGACACCTGCTTCGGGTCCTTCAAGGCCACGGGCACCTTGCATTCCCCAGCATCGTCGTCATCGTCCCTGGGGCGCCCGTCCCGGTGTTTGCCCACATGGCACTGCTCCCGCAGCAGCCGCTCCAGCAGCCGGTACTCCTCCAGCTGGGCAGCAGTCGTGCCATGGAACCGGTCCACCAGCCGGTAGAGGTCCCGGGCACAGACCGAAAGGCGTCGCCGACCCTCCCCCGTGCGGGCGTCCTCGTAGTGGGTCGCCTCGTCTTCTTCCTTCAAATAGCGCCCTAGGAGGCCCTCCGGAACCCCAGGGCGAAGCTCTGGGTGCTCCCAGCGCAAGGCCCGCAGGAACAACTGCATCGTCTCACAGAACAGGCCCAGCCGGGTGAGTGTGGCGATGTTGCTCATGATGTGGGTGGAGTCCAGCCGTTGCTTTCCGGTGCGTATGCCCAGCGCCTGGATGATCCGGTCCGTGGTCTCCTGGAAAGCCAGCCGGCCACCGTCGTGCTGCATCAGGCGAACTCGGAAGTTGTGGAGGGTCTTCTGGGGCAGGTGGGTCTCCTCGATGTCCAGCCGCAGGGCGTGGTGCCAGAGCAGGTTGAACTCTAGTTGTTCCAGAGCTTCATCGTCGGTGAGGTTGAACATCTCTTTGAGGAGGTGGACCCCGAGGACGGTCTGCACCGCCCGGTTGGGACGGCCGTTGTCCACGCAGTACATGGGAGCAAAGCGCTCCTCGTCAATCAGGGGGAGCGCCTCGTTTCGGAAAACCTCGGCCCAACTTCTCTCCAGACGCTTAGCCTTCTTCGGCGTCACCAGGAACTGGGACTGCCAGAGGCTCTCTTGCGGGTCTCGTATTCGGAACATCCTCCCCTCCCTCGGCCAGGCGCTGCCCCAACGCCCTTTCCCCACATTATCCTCCCATTGCCCCCGGAGGACGAGGGGTTTTTACGAGGGAATCATACATGTTCGATACACTTCTACACTGGAATACGCCAGTTCATAGACCCGCGGAAGCCGGGACTTTAGCAATGAATTAAACCCGAAACTGCCGAGTCCGCCGATTTTCGGCCGACGGCCCTCATTACCTCTTGGTAACAGTCGGACACGTACAGGTCCCCAGAAGGGGAGTTCACCATGCCCGAAGGCTTGTTAAAGGGCCCTCCAGCCCGCAAGACCTTGCCGCTGTCTTCCTCGCAACCGGTATCCGAAAACTTCCCCCGCGTTCCCAGAATCTGGACCGGCTTACCGTCCAGCGTATACTTCAAACACACGTGGTCGTCGCCGTCCGTGAGATAGATGATATCGTCGGAACCGATATAGATGCCGTGGGCGAAGTTGGTGGAGCCGTTCCCCCAGGAATTCAGGTAGTTGCCCTGGCGATCGAAGACCAAGATTGGAGGGTCTGCCCTCTGAAAAACGTAAACCCTTTCCTGAGAGTCCACGGCCGCCGCACTAATCTCTCCGAAAGCCATTCCTTGAGGCAGCTTAGCCCAGTGGTCGTTCACTTCATAGGTGTATTTGCCAGTGCCTACCGTAGCCATTTAACCCACACCTCCTCAAGTAGGGTTCCCGATCCCACCAGTCCCTTGCCGATGACGGCGTGCGGGATAGATGGGATGCTAAGTCGGACCGGGGTTTCTGTAAAAGGGCTTACTCGCGGCTGCGTAGCCCAAGACCAATTCGACCTAGTTTGGACTCAATGATCCAATAGCTTCCGTCGTCGAACCGGGCGACGACATCGAATCGGCCTCGAACAGAGCAAGTGTCCTTACATCCCGATGTTTAGATGGGGCCGGAACTCTTAGATGGGACTACTATGCGAAGGCGTATTCGAGGATGACCCTCTTTATATCAGAATCACATTAATATGGAGGCTCAGCGATGCCAACGATGCACATCCGAAGCTCTAGTCTGAAAGATTCCTTGAGTGATGCACAGGCTCTCGAATGGTGGCGGTGGACTCTCGAGCCTGTCTCAGAAAGCCATTTATGAGACAAATCGCGTCGGCCAACGATGATAAATATTTATATTAGGCCCAAAAATAACCAATTAGGGGAAATACACGTTGTCGATAACGTGATCCGTTTGCACCTTTGACTTCTGAGACGGGCACTTACTCCGTATTCAGGACAATGGCCTGTAATTGGATACAATCGAAGAGCGAAATAATGAGGCCACAGTGCAGGTATTCCTCGCGATAACTGGAAGATAGCTGGTTCTTAGCCACAAAGTAAAGCCAAGGTATAATGTAAAGTTGTCCCCCTTTACAAAGGAGGACTTAGGGGGATTTCGCCCGATACCAATCCAGTAGGTTGGGCCTCAACTGCCAACTCTGTAGCCGCTATTCCTATCCCTCAGTGGTGACACGACAGAGAATAGTGTACGGGCCCAAGGCAACCTCGGAACCATGCCAATAAAATAAGGACAGGAAGCCCAATCGCCCGATGGGGCAAGAATAGGAGAACAACGATGTTTGACGACGTCCGCAGCCGGTTGAGGGATCAGCTTGAAGCACTCAATGTTGACGCCTACCTGGCATATACTCCTTCGAACCTGTTTTACACCACCGGGTTTCTCAGCCCCGTGGTCGCCCTGTCCTGGCGTTTGATGGGCATTGACCTAGCCTTGGTGCCAGCCGACCCGGCCAGCCCTCCCGCTTTGATAACCAGCGATTTCGTGGAGACGCCGGCTAGGGCCGCCACGACAATTGAGGACATTCGGACCTACAGAATGTGGGTCGAGAACCGGGACGTTGACATTCTCACCGGTTCAGATACCGGAGCGCAGCTATCCCGGCCAGCCCAGTGGGAACAGGCCGAGATTCACGGTGCCCTGCGGGAAGTCTTGGGCGAGCGGAAACTCGACCACGCAACCATCGGCACCGACCTGCGTTACATCCAACAAGAGACCCTGAATTGGCTCATGGAAACCAACCCCGGCTGCGAATTTGTGGATGTGACCGATGTGCTCTACCGGTTGCGGGCCATCAAGCAGCCTAGGGAGATTGAGCTACTCCGCAAAGCCGCCCAACTTTACGAGGCGGGCCAGGACCGGGCCATTGCCGACGCGCGTGAGGGGCAGACGGCTCTGGAGGTCAAGTATAACTACATGGATGGCGCGTTACAGGCCGCCAAGGCTGATCCGTCACTGGGGGAATTCCAAGGCGCATTCGGCTTCATCAGCGCCGGGTCGGGAGCAAAGATGAGCTTCGGTGGGACCACGGGATTGTCCCCGGGCGACCTGATCAAGTTCGATTGCGGGGTGATGCTTGGCGGCTACTATAGCGACTCCGGCCGCACGTTCTCTTTCGGAAAGCCGACCGACACCCAAAAGCGGATGCATCAGGCGTTGCAGTCGGCCCATGCCCGGGCCAGGGAACTGATGCGTCCGGGGGTAAAACTTTCGAATATTTACAGGGTCGCCACCGAGGAGGTGCGCTCCCACGGCTTCCCCAACTACAGCCGTGGCCACTTCGGCCATTCAATCGGCTTGGACTCTTTTGTCGAGGAGCCGCCTTTCATCAGCGCCAACGAGGAGGCCGTGCTGCAACCCGGCATGGTCATGTGCCTGGAAGTACCCTACTACGCAGAAAGCCTGGGCTCCTTCCAGCTTGAGGACATGATTTTGATTACCCATGACGGTTGCGAAGTTTTCAACAAGTCGGGGTACGACTTGCTGGAACTATAACCAGCTACGGAGCTCGATGACTGGGTTGCTATAACATCGGTGAATCGGCAAATGATCTTACAGCCGTGAATTTAAATCACAAACTTGACTTAAAATTACGCTTAATGGAGCACTTATGAATTCGTGGGAAGACCGGGTCAGACTTCTACAATCCGAGTCCCAGCGTTTCCAGCAGTACCTGCAGGCACTGCCCGATGAAGCCTGGACGAAACAGAGCGCATGCGACCTTTGGCAGATCCACGACGTGGTCGCCCATCTGGTGGGCAACGCCGAGTTCTACGCTGGCACGGTCGAGCGCGGCCTGAAGGGAGAATCGCAGCCGCCGGAAGGCCGGCCAGCAGCGGGCACCGGCCATCCGTCTCTGGGCGCGGCAGGCACCGCCGAGGGAGCAATCGCCAACCGCGAACGCCTGGGCGACAAGTTGCTATCGATTCTTGAAGCCCGCAGCAACCACCTGAACCAACTCCTTGCTGGCCTGAGCGCCGAGGACCGGGACAAGCCCTGTTACCACCCGGGCGGCATCGTCCCAGCGGGAAACTTTGTCGATCTGCGCTTCAAGGAACTGGGCCTACATGATTGGGACATACGCTCCGCCCTAGAGCCGGAGCCCCAGCTAATCGCCGACAGCGTGCCCTCCATGGTCATCCTGATCACTGAGTCTTTTGCCTCGGGTTCAATCCGGTGGGCGTTCTGGCCGGGCCCGGCGCTGCCCAGTCCCGTGCGGTACCGCATAGAGGTAACCGAGCCCGTCGCCATCAGGGGAGACATAGTGGTGGATGGCGATAAGTTCCGTTTCGAGGAGCCAACCACGGCACCCGCAGACGTGACCTTCCGCTGCGACACCGGCACCCTGGCCCTGCTCACGTCGGGACGCCTCCCGGCAACGGACGCCATCTCCAACGGGCGTCTGGCGGTGGAAGGGGACAGCGGCCTGGCCGAGCAGTTCAGCCAGTGGTTTAAGGGGATTTAGGGGTTTGGAAACCTGTCATTGTGGATAAACTAAGGTAGGAGGTGACGGAAGTCTACGGAAGCTATAGCGAGACCTGCGCCGAATCATCCCTCATTCGCTCTCGATGAAATCAGGCGTTGATCGCAATTTTAAAAAAGCTCAGGATCACCACGAACCCAACCCATGAATTGCTTCCTGTTGTTCCCGATTGAGAGCACTCTCTCTGGAAGCTTCAACTCTAGCCTTGGCCAGTTCTCCAATCTTTTGAATTCTTTTGTCTTCATGGGACAGTAGCCGATCAAACTGTTCAGCCCTTTTAGACCACATGGCGGACTCCTCGCCCCACCAGCTCGAAAAACGGGGATACGCTTCGTTGGCGATGTCCTCTGGAACATAACCTGCGTCTAACATGAGTCATCCCGGAGTTTGGTAAAAGGTTAAATCTCGTATAAGAAACTGCTTGCAAGAAAAGACCCCTTCAGGTGAATTGGTTTGTGTGAATTACCAAACACCGGGAGGGGTCTTCTTAACGTTAACCACCAGTGCTCGGGCCTGGCCTGCACTGGCTCACCTTCATGCTCTCCGGTATGCACCGCCCTCCGGCCTTGGAAGCCATGGGTTGATGGACTAGCAGGGGCAAGCTGGATCGAAGTGCTGCAAAGAAACCTCACTCCCAACAGAAGATTGAAGGACGACGATTCAGTCGGCGCGATCCAACCGGCGGGCATTACTATTTTAAAGTCAGTACGTGCTCGTATCTTGGATCATGCCGCCTCTCGTATTGATACGGAGCAACTTTGGGATTCATCCTCAGATTTATGGACTGGCCCAGCACAATCGCTCCTCACGTGGGGTCTGCATAAAATAGGTGCAGTAGCTGACAACGAGGAACGAGGCGATTGACAGCTTTGAGAAGTTTACGGAATTCATTCTCTAGTGCCTTCAGTTGCTCCGGGTGGGACAGTCATGTGACGTCGGGATCATCCACACGAAGATCAATCTGAATTGGAGCCTCACCAGCGGCGGCAGCTGTGTCCTCGCGTTGAATCTGAGCGCTTAGGGCGATCCTGATAATAACTTCAACTGAGCCTTCTATCGGTCCCTTGGGTACTCCTTCAATGTGGAACTGTGTGTCGTATGTGGAGTTTGAGGTATTCCACGCCCAGGTCTTCCGAGCGCGGCCATACTGAAACGGTAGAACCTCGACCCTATCGGATAATAGCTGCCCTAGATGAACGGCTAACGGTATAGGAGATAGACTAAACACAGCGAATCGAGGGAGCAGATGCCTACTTTTCTCAAGGAGGTCGCCAATAACGGCTGCCTGACAATCAGCGGCCAGATCCCATGAATCTTCTGCGAATTGGGGGCGGACGTAGAACTATGGGCCGAAGGCATGATGAGGCTCCAACGCCAACACGGCATCGCGTACGTTGACGGAAGACAGAACATCGTGAACTATCAAAAATAATCCATCATCCAGTTGGACCTCTAACTCGCCAGCGCCAGTGACCGGGGATAGAAATAGGTACTCATAGCCTGAGGGCGCACCCAAAATTTCCGCCCGCTGTTGAAGACTGAGGCCCCTTATCACCTCCCACAGCGCTTCGCTGCTGAGCGGCTCGATGGTCAGATGCGGATACTTGGCGTTTTGTTGATCTAGCAATTGGAGAATGTCTGCGACAATTCCCAGGCGGGTGTTATACACTAACACCCAGGTTTTGAGTTGAGGTCCCTATTCTGCGACCGCCCCTGCCAAATCTGCTTCTATCTTATCTAGAGTTTCTTTTAACCTAAGTTGATCCGGGGAATAAACCTGAAACACGGTACCGTCTCCCCACCACAAACCATCGCATTTCCGATCTCCAAGGTTTCCACACGGGCGAACCCGCGCGAAGTCGGGACGGACTCGAATTGCCGCCTTCTCGAACAGGCGCTGGAATTCTTGACGCGAGGCCTCAAGGCACTGTAGGCGCCACCACAACCAGTGAAAGAGAGTTGCGGGGACATAGTTGTTTGGTTTTTGCTGGCTCATGTCTGCGGATTATCTTGCAATAGGTCTTGTGAAACTGTTTTTCGTAGACAATCGAGTGACGATGCTACAACGCCCACGGGGATTTTCGAACGTAGCCCATAAACTTAGTCTCGGTGGCATTTTCCTTAGTTTTTCACCGCTGCCGCAGGGGCATCGCCAGTGCCACTTAATCACGTCGCGTCCAAGGACTTTGAGATAATCCAATATGTTCACCTGGTTCTTGGTTCCGGTTACGTCGGAGTAGAACTGGAGAATACCATCTGCGCCATGGACCCACTCCCCGTTTTCCTGGACATCCGACTGGCCCTGTTCGATGAGGCTCTGATTGGCAAGGAAGTTACACAGTGGTCCATCAAGGAACTCGTGGAGAGTGCTCCATCTGGGTGTTCAAACCAGAATGAATCTGGGAGCACCACGCAAGCCTTGCCATCTGACTCCATGTGCCGATCCATATGGTGGGGAATGCGGTTCCCGACTTCATAGACAGGGGGCGATCCATTCGGGAATTCTTTAGATAACAAGACTTCAATCCGGTAACGGTCCCAGACTTTGGACCCCTCATGAAGTGGATACCACCCGCGAAGGACGACCTGGGTTTCATCGTCTACAAACCACAACTCTGGATAGGCGTCGTCGACGTCGTTCCGTATTGTCTCGTACAGATCTGGGTTAGCCCTGTACCACAGTTTAACCATTTACCCAAGGCTTGGTAGGGGCTGGTGCTGCGACAGCAATCCGCTTAATCGCCTCAGCGCGATGCTCTCCGTTCGATTCTACTTCTCCGAAGACTGCCTCCCAATCACCATCGTCAATCGTTTGAAGCGTGCCCACAGCTGTTGAGGAGAGCAAGGCTCTGATGCTGTCATTTAGCAATTCAGACAAATCGTTCCCGTTAGGATTAGCGGGATATTCAATCGTCAATTCCTCCCCGTTCTGCTTAAACTGTTCCCAAACATAGACCATTTGCTCTTTCAACTCCTCGTCTTTTTTCCTTCAAGCAGTTTGATTACGAGGAGTTCCAACGCGGAGAGTTTTGCTTGGAGAGCGCTGTTCTCTCTCCATAGTTTAGTAACGGATGGCGTCAACGACGCCGCTACTGCGAACATGATTGATCTTTAGCCTCTCTTTGTCTCCTGAAGACGGATAGAGGAAAACGTCGCCCTCGTCACCGTCCACGAATCAACCCGGCAGTATGTCTATGTGGAAGTCTGTCGCGCCAGTGTCGTCCCAAACACGTATGGCGGCTCCCTTTAACGAAATAATATAGTTCTCACGAAGTACGCCCTCGACCGTCTCGTGAATTTCTTTTAGTGTTTCTCCTGCTGACCTTACCCCCGAGAACAGAAACAGTGGCAAAGAGAGTCCTCCGGGTAAAATAGGACATAGTAAGGAGGGCTCATGGCACGGAAGAGGTACACAGAGGAGCAGATCATAGGGGTCCTGAACGAGGCAGAGGCAGGGGCCAAGACAGGGGAGCTGTGCCGCAGGCACGGCATGAGCGAAGGCACCTTCTACAAGTGGAAAGCCAAGTACGCCGGGCTGACGTTGAACGAGTTGAAGAGGCTAAGGTCCGTTGAGGAAGAGAACCGGCGCCTGAAGCAGATTGTGGCCCAGCAGGCGTTGGACAACTGGTCTCTGAAGGAGTTGCTGGCAAAAAACTTCTGAAGCCCAAGGTGAGGAAGATGGCAGCGGCATATGCCATAGAGAGTCTTGGGCTGAGTGAGAGGAGGGCCTGTCTGCTTACTGGTATCTCACCCTCGGTCTATCGGTACAAGTCGAAGCAGGGTGATGATGCTGTCCTGCGTCGCAGAATGCGTGAGCTGGCATGGGAGAGGAAGCGCTTTGGCAGTCCCAGGTTGCACATCATGCTGAAGAGAGAAGGCCTGGTGATCAATCACAAGCGTACAGAGCGCATCTACAGTGAAGAGGGGCTTGCGCTCAGGAAGAAGAGGAGGCGCAAAGGGGCGGCAGGGGTCCGGGAGACCATTCCATCTCCTGTACGTCCTAATCAGAGGTGGTCCATGGACTTTGTCTCTGATAGCACTGTGACCGGTCGGCGCTTCCGGGCATTGGCCATAGTGGACGACTATTCACGGGAGTGCCCAGCCATCGAGGTAGATACCTCTCTGGGAGGCGCCAGAGTGGTGGGAGTCCTGGAGAGACTGGAAGAGACACGGGGACTACCTGAGGTGATCACTGTGGACAACGGCCCGGAGTTCGCAAGCAAGGCCATGGATGAGTGGCCTATCGGAGGGGCATCAAGTTAAGCTTTATACGTCCTGGCAAGCCGGTAGAGAACGCCTTTGCTGAGAGCTTCAACGGCCGACTACGCGACGAATGCTTGAACATCAACTGGTTCATGAGTGTAAGGCATACCAGGGAGA
Organism: Dehalococcoidia bacterium; assembly: GCA_963665155.2. GTDB lineage: Bacteria > Chloroflexota > Dehalococcoidia > Lucifugimonadales > UBA3495 > UBA1141. Next base: position 1,198,442 of record CAXXFI010000002.1, read on the forward strand.
TCATAGAGAACTGGCGGCAGGACTACAACGAGGTCAGGCCCCACAGTTCCCTGAAGGGTAAAACGCCCAAAGAGTTTGCTGGCTCTATGGCTGGACTCTACTAGCCAATGATACTAACTTCGGGGTAAAGTCACTGCAGCAGTGTCATCGTGTGGGAAGTAGCAGGTGATGTCCAAGTCGTAGGAGGCCTTAATCATCGTACCCTTCCTCTTTGATCGTGCTTCTTTTATCCTGGCACTCTTGAACTTTCCACGGAGAAGCATCTTTACTTCTTCCGCACGATCTTGGAGTTCATTGAGTTCTGTACTTCCAGGAGCCAACGTTTGTTGCTGTAATATGGTTTCAAGATATTCGTTCTCGATTGCCAGCCGGAAGATGTGGCGCGGTTAAAAAGGGCGTGCCCCGCACCAGGTAGCGATACGTTTCTCGTTAAGCGATTAGAGTGGTTCAATTTTGTAGAAAGAGGAAACTTCCGGAGAACCCAGTTTCAAAAACTTGAAGAATCTCTCTTCGGTGTTCCGTTCTATAGAAGAAAAAGCCGAGCAACATAATGACACAACGTCAGTTTCCGGTATCCGGAGTGACTCAAGTCACCTGGCGTCATTTTCAAAGTGGCGGTGCGTGTGCTTGTCGGCATCGGGATCATTCTGTTGGGCCTTTGCTTCGCTCCCTTAGCCTATATTGTTAAAGGGCATTGGCGCTTATCTGGACTTCTACAACCCAGAGCGCCCCTACCAGGCCCTGGGTTACCGCACGCCGGGAGAGGTGTTCGAAAAAGAACAGCAAGGGATGAGTTTACAGGAACAGGAACAAGTAGCAGTATTAATATCCCGGCACCAGGACCGTAGATGTTCAGGGTTGATGAGGTGAATTGGTCGAAAGGCGTCGGGAAGCATCGGAGCAACCGAAGATGTAGTTATGGTAAACCTGAAACATGGACATCGATTTTGAATTGGCCACAGCGAGCCGGGAAGCACTGCTGGCAGTCATAGCCGAGCTAATGGCCTCCAATGCCCAATTGCGACAACAGGTTGCGGCATTGGAGGCCCGTTGGAACAACCGGAACTCGCTTGGGATGCCGGGTAACAAGTCACTCTCAGACCGGCAGGCACCAAGAAAGGAGACCCGCAAAAGTCGACCCCATGGCTTCGCTAGGGTACGGATGGCGCCAAACCACCGGGTGGAGCATGCCCTGGCTGCCTGTCCAGAGTGTGGGACCGACCTGGTTGGGGGATGGATACAGCGGACCCGAGAAGTCATTGAGATTCCCGTGGTTCTGGTCCAGGTAACTGCGCATGTTTTTGTGGCACGAGTTTGTCCCATGTGTGAGCGGCGCCGGGTGCCCAAGGTGGATTTGAAGGACGCAGTGGTGGGTAGGCAACGCTTAGGGATCAACCTGGTCAGCCTGATAGCCACGCTACGGGAAGAAGGCCGGCTACCCATTCGGACGATCCAATGGTATTTGAAGACGGTACACCAGTTACACCTGAGCGTTGGCGGCATAGTCCAGGCGATCCACAAGGCGGCTCGACAAGCCCAACCCGCAGTGGCCGAGGTGCTGAAACTCATTCGAGCCAGCCCAATGGTGCAGGCCGACGAAACCGGTTGGCGCCAGGACGGGGTCAATGGTTTCGTCTGGACCTTCAGCACCCCCACCGAGCGGTACTTCCTGCGTCGTGGCCGACACAAGGAAGTGGTAGATGAGGTGCTGGACGAGTCCTTCAGCGGGGTGCTGGTGAGCGATTTTTACGCCGCATATAACATTACCCTGGCCTGAAGCAACGGTGCTGGGCCCACCTGCTGCGGGACATCCATGACCTGAGGGTGCAGTATCCGGAGGATGCCAAGCTTGCCCGGTGGGCAGGGGCCATCCACAAAATCTACGCTGAGGCGAAAGCCTTGGTCCATCTGGAGGCCCGGCAGCGGTGTCTTGCCCAACTGAGGCTGGAGCGGAAACTGCTGGCCCGCTGTCGCCCGTTACTTGATGACTCATTGGCAGTCCAAGGCAAGCTCTGTCAGGGTATTGAGCGCTTCATCAAAGAATTGTTTGTCTTTGTTGCTGAGCCTTACGTGCCACCGGACAACAACGCCGCCGAGGGAAGCCTACGTCATCTGGTAACGAGTCGTAAAACCAGTGGTGGCACCCGGTCTGAACAGGGCACCAGCAGCAAGATGGCCCTAGCATCGTTCTTCGGCAACTGGCGTGCCAGAGAACTGAACCCCTTCTTGGCTTGCCGACAGTTACTCACATCCCCTCAAGTCTGAACATTTACCCAGGACCTTGCCTCGGGTAGCGGGACACTTTCTTAATCTGGCCTCTTTACTGTCTAAATAACGGGTCCACCTAAGACCTCTCCGCCAATAAATCCCTCGCCACTTTGAGTTGGCCGATCTGTTGGTAGAGCCAGGCAACAAGGGCATCATCAAACTTCTGCCCTTTGTCATGGTTTCCATCGAATACCCCGGCCGCTTCTTCCAACAGTCCTTCTTCCATGCCTGAATTTGGCCGGGATGAACATCGTACCCGGCGGAGAGTTGGGCCACTGTATTCTCTCCCCTCAACGCCTCCGGATCTACCTTAGCCTTGAATGATGCGCCGTGCTTCCTCGGTTCTTTTGACACGTCCCACTCCTCCTCGACAGCATCAACTGTCAGTATTTTAAGAGCAAGACTCTCACTTAGCTATCTCTCCGGAAAACCGAGGCCACCTCAATGTGTATCTGCGATGGCCACGTAGGGGGCAGACGATAGTGGCCAGATGGCTATTCGATATTCGCAACCAGAGTCGATTCTATCGAGAGATCATATGAGAGGATTCATTGAGCTGTGTCCGTTGCTGTCGTCATCTACGGGTCAAAAAATCGCTAAAAGAGTAACTTCAGGCACCTCGAACGGAAGATCTAAATCCTGAATTTGCTCTATAACAAGTCTCCGGCCCCTGTCGATTCGATAATTGAACTTCATCAACGTTATATGGCGCTGGGGAGGTAATCGCGCTCCTGAATCCCCTTCCTTCGGAATGGTGATTCAACCGCGGCAACAGCTACCAATCTAGTAAATAATTAAATTCACTCTCGCCAACGAATTCAATCGCGGAGACAACCCCCGTGACTACCCCTCCTGTCGTGGTGACCCTGTCTTCGATACTGTAGAGGAGCAGCGGATTCTTAAGAATTTGCGCAGAGAGACTCGCCACTCGGGCCCCATTCCTTTTACCCCAACGCAAGGCTTGTTCCATCACCGGATGGCCAATTCTAAGTATATGTTTATTCGCTTCTTCGCCTTTATATTTTTTGTCCAACACGAGTTCCTGATAGTTGGGGAGCATGTTTAAGTTGCCCATCCATTCTTGGGGAGTGAGGAATGACAACCCTTCTTCGTCTTCCCTGAGCTGCCTGCCATTTAGGGAGAGGGCGGACCTGAAGAACGGCAGTAATTATTGTAGATCAACATGTGGTATTTGAGATGATGCACCGTCGATATCGAATTGCGCTACATTTCCAACTAATCCTCGGGCCATTGCTAAAGCGTCTTCACCTCCAAAACTTGCGGTCTTTTTGTCGATCCATGCTGTTAGTGAATCAGGGGTTTGGGAATCTGCTTCCGAAAAAAGCTCTCCGATAATTGATGGCGAGGTCATTCCAATGACGAGTTGCTTCAGGTCTTCGCCGCCTTCCATTACGTGACCGAATGCCGTGGTTATGAAATCCAGTATTTGATCTAGTTTCTCCCATATCAGGGCCTCTACAGTGTCCGGGTTTCTCATTCCGACTACCTGTACCTGTTGCGTCTGCCCAATACGGTTTAATCTCCCAACTAGTTGGTGAAGCCTCATAGGGCTCCAAGGTAAATCGACATGGAAAAGTACGTGACAGCGCTCTTGGAGGTCGATGCCTTCACCGCCAGCCTCGGTTGAGACCAAGAAATTTATCGAGCCCTTAATAAGTTTATCTGCGGCCTGCTCTCTTTTCTCAAATAGGGTACCGGAGACACCTGACTCGTCCAGAACCTCTTCAGCCCTGTCATCTCCATTTATGAACGTTACACAGTTTTCGCCATGCCGTTTGATAAGTTCTGTCATCACCAAAGATTGTGTTGCCTTGTACATAGTAAACAAGAGTATGGGTTCAGCGCGAAATTTTAAGTCGATAATTCTCCATAATCTCTTTAATATTTGTTTCCTCCCCAATGTTTTCAGAAGCCGCAATCAACTCCTCTAATCGGGATTATGTTGGCAACCAGCAAAAGTGGGACACTTTTGTTAAGGAGAGATCAAGGGTATATGGCAGTATTGTAGGACTCTCGGCGCTGGCGGTTGTAGCGTTGACGCCATTGTAAAGTCTGAGCTTTCACCTCCCTCCTTCTGATCAAGATCCCTTCCCGTCTCCCCCTTAAGACATCATCTGGCGTCACGTTGCTCAAGGCTTTGTGATAGCGACGGTGGTTGTAGTACTCCACGAAGCCAGCGATGGCCTTCTCCAGATCACCAGGGATCTCATACGGGACCTGGTTGGTCCGGCCCTCCAAGGGCACTTCTGTCATACCAGTAGCGTCAATGGCTAGCTGGACCACCTGGATCAGGGAATCAGATGTCACGTCCAGTTGCAGCTTCCAGGCCAGGATGAATCGGGAGTAGTCGTCCATCACGGTTACCATGTAGTAGTAGCCCCAGCCGACCACCCGGAAATACGAGGCATCGGTAGCCCACATCTGATGCGGACCGCTGGTCTTGCGTTGGTACTCTTTGCCGGCCAGAAGCTTCATATCGGGAGGTTTTACCAGCCCTTCCCTCTTCAAGAGGCGGTACACCGTAGATTCACCGACCGATAAATCCTGGTAGTCGGTGATCCAAGTGGCCAGTTGCCGGCTGCTCCACTCCGGAGACTCTCTGGCCGCCGCCAAGACCCTGGCCTCTTCCGGTGGGCTAAGCTTATTCCAGGGAATCCAGGTACTGGCGATGGAGCTGTCTTGCTTCCCTTGCAGTGCACGGGCTCGCCACCGGTAGTAGGTACTCTTGGGCACCTGCAGTTGGGTGAGAAGCTTCCGTTTTCCCCACTGGGTCTCTTCCACCCGGGTTATGATGTTCGACCTCTCCTGGGCGCTCATCCGCCTGCGGCCCCATCGAAAGCTGGGATGGCCGTTTTTTTGAAGCGGTGGACCTCCAGGGAAAGGTCGGCAACCAGTTGTTTCAGATCGTAGTTCTCCCGTTTGAGGTGTTCGATCTCCTGACGGGCGGCGTCTCTCACCGTGTCCCGGGTGAGACGCTCTTTCCCCGCTTCCATGAACTCCTTGGTCCAGGCATAGAATACGCCTGGCTTGATCCCCTCTCGTCGGCAGAGGTCACTCACGGTCACTTCCCGGCGGAACCCTTCCAGGACGATGCGGATCTTATCTTCCGGAGCGTACTTCCTACGGGTGGCGGATCTGACTTGCCGGATGAAAGTCTTGGTCTCTTCAGTCGGGGTCTCTGCGGCTCGGCCTTGATCGCTGTTATTCTGAGACACTTCTGGCTCCTTTCTTGATGTGGATAATTTATACCCAACACCAGGAGTCCAACCCACCATCACCCTCAGGTTTTTCTCCCCTTAAAAGTGTCCCATTATCGCTGAACGCCTACACATCAGCTGGATTGAGTGTTGGCTTAGCTCATCTTCTTCTCGCTGGTTCAATATGTCGAAATCAAGCTTGATTCCCTCGTAAAAACCCCTCGTCCTCCGGGGGCAATGGGAGGATAATGTGGGGAAAGGGCGTTGGGGCAGCGCCTGGCCGAGGGAGGGGAGGATGTTCCGAATACGAGACCCGCAAGAGAGCCTCTGGCAGTCCCAGTTCCTGGTGACGCCGAAGAAGGCTAAGCGTCTGGAGAGAAGTTGGGCCGAGGTTTTCCGAAACGAGGCGCTCCCCCTGATTGACGAGGAGCGCTTTGCTCCCATGTACTGCGTGGACAACGGCCGTCCCAACCGGGCGGTGCAGACCGTCCTTGGGGTCCACCTCCTCAAAGAGATGTTCAACCTCACCGACGATGAAGCTCTGGAACAACTAGAGTTCAACCTGCTCTGGCACCACGCCCTGCGGCTGGACATCGAGGAGACCCACCTGCCCCAGAAGACCCTCCACAACTTCCGAGTTCGCCTGATGCAGCACGACGGTGGCCGGCTGGCTTTCCAGGAGACCACGGACCGGATCATCCAGGCGCTGGGCATACGCACCGGAAAGCAACGGCTGGACTCCACCCACATCATGAGCAACATCGCCACACTCACCCGGCTGGGCCTGTTCTGTGAGACGATGCGGTTGTTCCTGCGGGCCTTGCGCTGGGAGCACCCAGAGCTTCGCCCTGGGGTTCCGGAGGGCCTCCTAGGGCGCTATTTGAAGGAAGAAGACGAGGCGACCCACTACGAGGACGCCCGCACGGGGGAGGGTCGGCGACGCCTTTCGGTCTGTGCCCGGGACCTCTACCGGCTGGTGGACCGGTTCCATGGCACGACTGCTGCCCAGCTGGAGGAGTACCGGCTGCTGGAGCGGCTGCTGCGGGAGCAGTGCCATGTGGGCAAACACCGGGACGGGCGCCCCAGGGACGATGACGACGATGCTGGGGAATGCAAGGTGCCCGTGGCCTTGAAGGACCCGAAGCAGGTGTCCGCCGACTCGCTGCAATCGCCCCACGACCCGGATGTGACCTACAGCGGCCACAAGGGGAAGGGGTACGAGGTGCAGGTGGCGGAGACCTGCCACGAGGAGAACGCCACCCAGCTCATCACCCACGTGGAGGTGACCCCCTCGAGTGGGAGCGACACCGACGTGAGCGTGCCGGTCGTTGACGGGCTCGCGGAGCGGAAGGTCCGACCGGACGAGCTCTTCGCCGACACGGCGTATGGGTCGGGCCGCAATGCCTTCGAAGCCTCGCGCCGGGGAACGGAACTGGTGAGCCCGGTGGCGGGGTCGGCGCCGGGGAACTCGCACGAAGGAGAGGGTGACGGACCACCGCCGCTCACCGCCGCGGACTTTCAGATCGACGTCACAGGGGAGCAGGCCACGGTGTGCCCCGCCGGCCACCCGTCCATCGAGGAGCACGAGTTGGAGGATGCGCCGGAGCGGGTAGAGGTCCACTTTGCCAGGACAACATGCGAGCCCTGCCCCTTGCGGTCCCGTTGCCCAGTGAAGCTGGACCGGCGTGCGGGGGCCTACGTCCTCAAGGCGGACCTGGTGAAGGTGAACATCGAGCGGCGCCGGAGGGCCGAGGCCACCGAGGAGTGGCGCAAGCGGTATGCCATAAGGGCCGGGATCGAGGGAACGAACTCCGAGCTGAAGCGCGCCCACGGGCTTGGGCGCTTGCGGGTGCGAGGGGGCCGTCGGGTGCGGCTTGCCGTCTACCTGAAGGCGTTGGCGTGCAACTTCAAGCGGATGGTCCATGCACGCCTGGTGGAGATGGAGAACACGGCTCAGCGGGCGGTCGGGACGGCACCTGCGGTCACGGCCGCATGAGGGCGCCGCTCCACAGCTTCCACCGGGTGCCCTGAGCCACGGAAGGGGTACCGCAACGGGATCACGCTTGTCCTGAGCGCGGCAGATGGTGCGGTGAGGCCAGCAGCCGGCATCCCGTGGCCTCCTCCCTTCCAGGCCCCTTCGCACGCCAGGGTTCATCTCAAACAGGCCTTTTTGCGAGGGAATCAATATTAGCTTCTAGTATTACAACGTCAGTTCAGGGAGGGATGTGGGGTGATGCCCGCATGGCGGCGCGGCGCTTGGCATGGGAGCGTTTGGCCCGTTCGTTACTGTCCTGCGTATCCTCAAGCCACCGCAGCAACTCGGTTGGCCCGAACCGTTCCCGGGGCAGCATTTCCCGCACCACCCGGTAGACCTGCGGCCTCGTGATCCGGGGCATCTTTTTCCCCCCAAGCCTGTTGCAGGCTCAGCAGAAAAGCTCCGCCCAGCAGGCACAGGGCCACGTGGTGATGCCAGCCAGCCCAGGTGCGGGTCTCGTACTCGTCCAGGCCTACGTCGCTTTTCTCCGTCTCAAACTCCGTTTCTATACGCCAACGGGAGCCTCCCACGTATGCCAGGGTCTCCAACGGGGTATCCTCCGGAGCATTGGACAGGTAGTAGCGGGGTTCGCTGCCGTCCCGGTTCCGGCGGTAGACGGCCCAGTGGATTTCGCCGGGCTTGCGCCTGCTGGTCGGTCGCACCCTCTGGGCGCTGAAAAGGTAGCTGCGTGGCCCCTGGCTTCCCTCGGCCACCGTAATCTCACGCCAGGCCTCCTCCGGCAACTCGTCGCTGCGCTGCTCCATGGTCCGGCGCTGACCGTCTCGCAGCCTGGGTTTGCGGGGACGCCCGAATCCCTGATACTCCGCACTGGTCCAGGCAGGCTCCGGCGGCCACACCGTAAAGCCGGACGGAACGTCCAGCACGTACCACATCCCCAAGGCCGCCAGGCCCTCCCGGAAGGACGGCGACATCCCGAAGGCGTCGTCCGCCGCGACCCATCCAGCCTTCAGGTGGCCCCGCTCCTGTGCCCGCCCCACCATCTCCAAGGCCAACTCCGTCTTGGACCGGTAGCCCTGCCTATCCTCCGGCACACCCGCCGCCTCACACCGGTCTTTGTCCGAGGTCCAACTCTCGGGCAGATACAGCCCCTTGTCCACCAATGCCCGTCCCAACGGGCTGACATAGGCCAGGAACATCCCCGCCTGGCAGTTGGCCACCTTCCCCAGCCTCCCGCAGTACTGCCGGGCCACTCCCACCGACTTCCTCCCCTGCTTGGGAAAGTCGCTGCCGTCCAGCACCCACACCCCTTCCGGATGCTCCAGCCGGGTTCCCAGGTACTCCTGCAGCCGTCCTATAATCACCTCATCGTCCCAGGGAGAATCGGTGAGAAACCGCTGCATCCCTCGGGCTGACCCCGGAACCGTCTCCGACAGGTTCTCAGCGTTGCGCCGCTCCCCAGACTGTACCAGCAGGGCCTGGAGATAATGACCGCTGTGCTCCCGCGTCTCCCGGCGGCCAAACAGCGGCGCGAAGTAAGCGTGAAAATCCCGAAATGACCCGTACACCTGCTCGAAAGCTGCCGCATCCACATCCCCACCTCACCCGCCTATTCCCTCTCCAGCTACACAGTCATCCTATCAAACTAACTGACGTTGTAATACTAGAACTCCGTATTCGTTAATTAGGCTACGAATAGCATTTTTTGATTTGGTCTGTTCGCGTTCTGATTTTATCCTTTCCAATCGTTTCTTAAGCGCGCGCTTGATAGCAGCAATAGGACTCGATGCGAGTTTCTGCATGGCGATGAGTACAAGGATCACGGTTGTGCAGTCCTGATCGGGCAAAGCCGACGCATAAGCTTTGCCGCTAGTGCCTCATCCAGCTGAAACCGACGGATAGATATGCTGAAGCTTTTGTCGGGCGTCCACGGTAGAGAACCTCCAGTCGATGGTTGCCTCGGCCTGGTTTCGTTCGGATTCCAATGCGGCAATTTCCCGTTTGAGGACTTCTTCATCGCCAATGCGACGATTCAAACATTGTTTGCCGAATACGCTGCGCTCAATCTCTGCCATATTGAGCCAGCTTCCATGCTTGGGAGTATACTGAAACTCCAGTCGTCTGATTATCCCTCTGGCCTCTTTAGGCTCGAAGGCCTGGTACAGGGAGGCGGGTCTATGGGTGTTCAGGTTGTCCAGCACCACTCTAATCCTCTCTACTTCAGGGTAAGCTGTATCCACCAACCAGCGCATCTGATGACCGAAGTCTTTCGATGGTACGACGCTCGGTCACCGCCAGGTGCCGCCAGCCCGCCAATGGCTCACACAACATAAACAGGTTCCGGGTTCCATTGCGCCTGTACTCGTAATCAAATCGCTCCCGCCGTCCCGCCTTGGCCGGTAGGGGAGACCTCTTTTCCGCTACCAACTGCTTGGAGGTTTCGTCGAAACAGACTACGGGGCGTTTAGGGTCATAGGGTTCCCCGTAGAGGTCCAGCACGTCCTCCATGGCAGCTACGAATTCGGCGCTTACCTCAGGTATGCACCATTCCTTCTTCGTCCACGGCTTAAGTTCGTTTTTTTCAGTACCTGCCGGACCGTCTCCCGGCAAATGGAGTCGGTGAATTCCAGCTTCACCACTTGGTCGGCGAGCAATCGCAAGGTCCAGGGGGTGTGCCCCGCGGGGGCCGAACTACAGGCCACGGCCACCAAGTGGGCTTCTTGCTTCCCATCAAGTTTGCGCCGTTTTCCAGGCCGTGGCCGGTCATTGAGGGCACGTTCCAACCCTCCTTCCACGAAACGCTGCCGCACCCGGCTGACCGTGGAGGGACCTACCATAACAGCTTCGGCAATCTGCTGGTCGGTAGCCCTTCATCGGCCTTACACAAAATCAAGGACCGCTTCACCTTGCGTGCCGACGATTTGCCACGCCGGGTTATCTCCAACAAGTGCTCCCGTTCCTCTTGGGTCAAGTTCACAAGGTATTGTTTAGCAGGCATTCCCCACACCTCCCCGCAATTACCAGAATGCCTACATTGTACATTTTATGAAATTAGTCAAATATGCGGACGCAGTACTAGTACTACTTCGATATGAAACTGATGAATACCAGTTACCCCCACTCTAACTCTCCCCCGGGAAGGGGGAGGGGGGAAGGTTAGGATGGGGTATCGATTTATTAGTCAAATATAACTGGAAGTAGTATGTTCGTTTATACCGAAAAGACAATTGGCGACATCGATTTCTGCTATGCCACTATAGCACCCATCACTCACTTGCGGCTCGACTCGGTCTAGTTGCGGAAAGCCGACCTTCTCAAATTGTGGTTAACATATTGGGAAATTAGACCAGATACGACCCGCTAGTTGCCGTCTACCTGACTATGTTTCGCAAAAACCCCTACCGTCTCCTTTGTTGCATCTTCCGACGGATGTCTACATAGCTTTTCGGAATACCAAGGTTTCGGAACCTTAGCATTCCGAAAAGGCTCGATCTGTGCGGCACTTCTCGAATGCAGCTCCGGGTAACCACCATCCTTATGAGCACTTCGGGACAGTGACTGGTTACTGTGCCTGAAGCCAGCGAAGTCAAATTGGACTGTAGGAATTGGATGAGGTACATTAGACACGAAAACTCTATCGAAATAGACCAGAAAATCTTATTGACTCCATCGGCATCTAAATTAAGAATCTCTATTTTGGCAAACCCATAGTTGGTTCGAAACCCGCTCCCTCCCACAACCTGAACAGCAAGATAGACGTCATAGAGATGGGTCATTAGGTTTCCTGGCTCTATAAGCGAACCATTATAATAAACAACGGCTTTAGCGCCGGTAAGGAATAACTCATGCCAGAACAACCAAGTGAGAAATCAATCCAGAAAATGCGGGTCTTCGTAGAAAAATATTGCGAGAAATCCGGGACCACCGTTTCTCCCGTCGAAGGGGTTACCGAGCAGGTTATCTTGGGCCTAGCCAAGAACGTGGACGAGCTTGGCCGACCCTTGTGTCCTTGCCGATTCTACCCCGATAAAAAGGAAGAAATTAGCCACCGAACCTGGATATGCGCCTGCGACGACATGCAAATTTATAAGTATTGCCACTGCCTGTTGTTCGTGAATGCGGAGGGATTGCCCATCACCGAATACCTGCCCGAGGGCCATGAGGGCCGGGAGATATACGGTGTTGTGGAAGACCCGATTCCGGACAAAGGACGGCCCCTGAAGAACAAAGGGCAAGAAAGGGAACAAGAGCGGATTGACCGGCCTTCCTAATTCCTTAAAAAGAGGTGTAACAGTCACAGGATTTTGTTACAAATAGTTGTTTCGGTGGATGTCCTCCCGCTACCTGGGGCTTAATATTAAACGCAGCAGGGAGAGAACGCATAGGCGGCTTGTAATAGAGAAAAGTCCAGGGAGGTCAAAATGTACTGGTTAAAATCCTGCCGGAAATGCTGCGGAGACCTTTACGAGAGCAAGGATTCCTACGGTTCGTTCATTTCTTGCTTACAGTGCAGTAGCTATCTGAGTGCGGCGGAAGAGGCGGATCTCTTGAGCAATTCAGGAATCGAAGTAGGTCTGTCCAGAGGCGATGCTCTCTTGGGTAACCTGGCTGCGTAGCCAGCGGATTAGTATGCCTAAAATTGATTTCACCCTTTGATTTGCTTGCAGGCCGTTGGTCCGGCTAGAAAACGTCAATCTGCCACACCGTTTTCCGAATGCGAAAAGAGTGCAAATTGGCAGCAATATTGGACCGCTCCATAGGCGAACAATCGGTGACAGAGCAATCCGGTAATTCCAAGCTTGAGAGACCAAAGAGGATGCAGAAATGACAAAAGTGGCTGGCAGAATTCAGATCAACGCCGCCAAGAAGAAGGTGTGGCAGGTTCTTGCCGAACTCGGGTCGGTAAGCGCCTGGAATCCTGCGATCGGCAACTCCTACTACACCTCGGAACAGAAGGAAGGCCAGGGAGCGTCCAGACATTGTGACTTTCCCGACGGTGGCTACGTGAAAGAGCGGGTAACCGGCTGGAAGGCCGAGGAAACGGTACGGTTGATGATATATGAGGGCACCGTCCCCTTTGACAATTTTTACGGTACCTACACACTCCAAGGCGAAGGGGAAGCCTCGATCGTTGATTTCGAACTGGAATACGACCTGAAGCCGGACGCTCCCGCAGACGCAAATGAAATAGAGCGCCAGAACAGAGACGAATTGATCCCCCTTGTCCTGGCAAGCCTGAATCAGTTCGTAGAAACCGGCGATCCGATGGCGATGCCAGCGGACGGTGCCGAAGCGTCACAACCATCGTAACCCGGCGATACTCGTCGTCCGTGCCAGCGGCCCTTGTCGGCTTCCCAAATTAGGCTACATAACTCCGTCCATTCCTTGAATTAACGTTCTCGGCAATGACGGGCAACAAGCAAATAAAAACTATCTGTTTTACTGGGGCTTAATTCGGCCCAAAGCGTCTAGCCCTGAGGCGCTCAAAGTGGCAAAATGTATTCCGAAGAACAGTGATTTTGCCATGCGGGGTAAAGAATGACCCGGGTCATAGCACTTGGCGCCGACCACGGTGGATTTCCTTTAAAAGTTAAGATAGTCCCCTGGCTTCAAGAACTTGGATACGAAGTTCTGGACATGGGGGCACATTCGCTGGACCCTACCGACGATTATCCCGACTTTGCCGAGGCCGTGGCCCACGAAGTGATGTCGGGCCGGGCGGAACGGGGCATCGTCATTTGCGGCAGCGGGGTGGGTGCCTGCGTGGCAGCAAACAAAATTCCGGGAATTCGGGCCAGTATTTGCCACGACGTTTACTCGGCCCGGCAGGGTGTGGAGCACGACGAGCTTAATGTGCTCAGTTTAGGAGCCAGGGTCATAGGCTTGGACCTGGCAAAACAACTTGCCGCAGAATTCCTAGACGCACGCTTTACCGGTGAGGAACGCCATGTGCGGCGCTTAGCCAAGATTAACGCCATAGAGCAAAACTCCCGGCAAAGCCATTAAGCCCGGCCCAGTGAACCTAAGCACCGAAGCGCGCCGCCCGCTGCTTAGTCAAGCCCACGATTATATGCTCCCAGTCCCATAATTTCAGCGCATCCAGCCACCGTCAGTGGGCAACCCCCATTCCTGACGCTAATACTGGAAGTACCATGCCTAGCCTGCACGTAATGAGGTCCCACGCCGAAGCCTCCCGTACAGCGGCCCAGTTGGTCACCGACCTGTCCGCTCGGAGTTTGGCCGCCCGGGGGCAGCTTCAGCATCGCCCTTTCCGGCGGGGCCACTCCTAGACTGCTGTACGAGATACTAACCTCCCCGTCTTACCGCAGCATCGGCTGGGAACGCTGGCGCGTTTTCTGGAGTGACGAGCGTTGTGTTCCCCCGGAGCACGAAAGCAGCAATTACAGAATGGCAAAAGAATTGCTCCTCGACCACGTTCCGGTCCCGGCCGCCAACGTACACCGGATGCAAGGCGAAGGCATTCCCCACGTGGCGGCCCAAGAATACGAGAAGCTGCTGAAGGGTGTCTTCCGATCGCCGGAACCGGTTTTCGATCTGATTCTACTGGGGATTGGCGACGATGGTCACACCGCATCCTTGTTTCCCGGCACTCTGGCCTTGGCCGAAAGTAGCAAGTTGGTGTTGCACAATTGGGTGCCCGACCAACAAGCCCACCGCATTACTTTCACGCTGCCTCTGATCAATTCTGCCAGGATGATCGCATTTCTAGCTACCGACGAGTCAAAAGCCGAGGTGCTGCGAAGGGTGCTGGAGCCTGTCCCCGGGGAACCGGTGCTGCCAGCAACGTTGGTGAGGCCTTCTTCCAATGCGGTGCACTGGTTCTTAACGCCAGACTCGGCCAGATTGCTCAATGCCCGCTAGATTGCTTCGTTCGCTGTGGTAGGCCCGCATCGGCGGACCGCGGCACTGCGCCCGCCTCTTGCCACGGTGCTTTTCAATGCCCGTCGCTGCAGTGTTCCAGGTTGTTATCGACACGCATAAGTTGGCTGGGTTTGTGCTAAAATCTCGCTAAAATAACGCTAAATTAACCCAGGAAAAGAGAGATGGCAGAAGAAAAGAAAATCACCGTTCGTCCCAAGGGATCGTACCTGGTCAGAGGCGGAATCCCGTTGGTGCGCAAGTCGCAAGTAATGTCCGAGCACGGGGAACCGCTTAGCTGGGAAAAGGGTGAACCCATCAGCACCGATGGCAACTTCCGGCTCTGCCGGTGCGGACAGTCCAACTCAAAACCGTTCTGCGACGGCAACCACACCATGGTGGAATTCGACGGCACCGAATCGGCCGACACCGGCCCGATTGCAGACCGCTGCAAGACCCGTGAATCATCGCATATTTATATCCAAGACGAGCATACGATCTGTGTGCACTCGGGATTTTGCCGGGACCGTCTTTCCGACATCTGGCAGATGCGGAAAGACAGCCAAGACCCTGAAGTACTGGCCCAGATCATAGACAAGATAGATAATTGCCCCTCGGGAGCGCTTGCCTACTCTTTGGAAGCAGACGGCGAGATTATAGAGCCGGACCTTCCTCAAGAGGTGGTGATTATTCCCGATGGTCCGATTTGGGTAACCGGAGGCATTTCGGTGGAACGCAGCGATGGGCAACCCCTCGAGACACGTAACCGAGTAACCCTCTGCCGGTGCGGGGCGTCATCAATTAAGCCGCTCTGCGACGGCACACACAAAGAAATCGGCTTTACCGACGCGTGAAGGCCTGAACTTTTGGCCGGTGGATTTACCCAACCAATGGGTGATTTATTACTAGTACTAGATCCATTGCTACTGAAGAATACGAACTGACCCCAATGTGCAACGGGGACATGAGTTACAAATAGACCGGGGACATGGGTAACACTAGAGTAGGTGTATGCGAGGCTCGGTTAGCATAATTGTCCAGAAGCCCGATCTTGAGCGGACCGAAGTGGATAGTCCAATACCGGTCATCTTGTCGGGTCCGGCCCACAGGCTCTCCGCACAGGGCTTCGCTGAGATAGACCCTACCACCATTCCACTTGATTTCTCCATTGGTCCCCGGTCTCGTACTCCGGGGACTCCACCCTCTTAGGATAGGCGCGTACGGATGGGCGGTACCGGCGAGCTGGGGGCTGTTGGTCCAGCGCTTCATGAGGTCGCTCTTGGTTGTAGCTGGAACGAAAGTCTTGGAAGGCACGCTGCTGCTTCTGCCATGTAGGCTGGGGCGGATTTGCTGTCTCGGCCTTCAGAGTACGGTGGAGCCGCTCCAAGCGCCCGTTCTGTTCAGGATGTCCCGCTCGATACGCTCTGGGAGAATCCCCAGCTTCACCCACCACACCGACAGGGACGACAATCCGCCAAGGCCCACGCTGGCAAATGGTGGGCCGTTGTCGGTTCGGATGGTATGCGGGAGACCGTATTCCCGAAAGGCGCTCTCCAGAACCGGGCGCACTTCCGACCCCCGAGGATGGCGCAGCCCACGGCAAGCCAGGAGATACCTGGAGGAGGTGTCCTCCACGGTAAGGGGGTCGATTCGCCGCCCGTCTCCCGTGCGGAACCAGCCCTTGAAGTCGATGCACCACAGGTCATTGGGCTGCTCTGCTTGGACAAAGGGTTGGCTCCAAGGCGCTGTCCGGCGTCGCTGTTTACGCCGGCGCACCAGCCCAGCCCGGTCCAGCAGGCCACCGACGGTACTAGGGGCGGGCCAGGGAACCCACGGCTCCCGGTCTCTCAGCCAAGCTACCAGTTTTTTGGGGCCCCAAGTCGGATGCGCCTGCCGGGCCGCAATCAGGCTCTCCGCTACCGCCCGCTCTGTCTGGTTCGGATGCTGATAGGGCGCGCGGCTCAGATCACCCAATCCATCCCAACCCCAAGTCTGGAAACGATGGACCCGTTTATAGCCGGTCTTGCGGCTGATTCCGAAGGCTCGGCACAGTTCCACGAAGGTTTCTCCCCCTATCTCCCATCGTTTTATGAACCGGATTCGCTCCGTTTCGGGGTTCGTATTCTTCCAAGGCAACACTTTCCTCCTCACTGTCATCTTCCCAATCCACTAATATTACAACGTCAGTTAGTTTGATAGGATGACTGTGTAGCTGGAGAGGGAATAGGCAGGTGAGGTGGGGATGTGGATGCGGCAGCTTTCGAGCAGGTGTACGGGTCATTTCGGGATTTTCACGCTTACTTCGCGCCGCTGTTTGGCCGCCGGGAGACGCGGGAGCACAGCGGTCATTATCTCCAGGCCCTGCTGGTACAGTCTGGGGAGCGGCGCAACGCTGAGAACCTGTCGGAGACGGTTCCGGGGTCAGCCCGAGGGATGCAGCGGTTTCTCACCGATTCTCCCTGGGACGATGAGGTGATTATAGGACGGCTGCAGGAGTACCTGGGAACCCGGCTGGAGCATCCGGAAGGGGTGTGGGTGCTGGACGGCAGCGACTTTCCCAAGCAGGGGAGGAAGTCGGTGGGAGTGGCCCGGCAGTACTGCGGGAGGCTGGGGAAGGTGGCCAACTGCCAGGCGGGGATGTTCCTGGCCTATGTCAGCCCGTTGGGACGGGCATTGGTGGACAAGGGGCTGTATCTGCCCGAGAGTTGGACCTCGGACAAAGACCGGTGTGAGGCGGCGGGTGTGCCGGAGGATAGGCAGGGCTACCGGTCCAAGACGGAGTTGGCCTTGGAGATGGTGGGGCGGGCGCAGGAGCGGGGCCACCTGAAGGCTGGATGGGTCGCGGCGGACGACGCCTTCGGGATGTCGCCGTCCTTCCGGGAGGGCCTGGCGGCCTTGGGGATGTGGTACGTGCTGGACGTTCCGTCCGGCTTTACGGTGTGGCCGCCGGAGCCTGCCTGGACCAGTGCGGAGTATCAGGGATTCGGGCGTCCCCGCAAACCCAGGCTGCGAGACGGTCAGCGCCGGACCATGGAGCAGCGCAGCGACGAGTTGCCGGAGGAGGCCTGGCGTGAGATTACGGTGGCCGAGGGAAGCCAGGGGCCACGCAGCTACCTTTTCAGCGCCCAGAGGGTGCGACCGACCAGCAGGCGCAAGCCCGGCGAAATCCACTGGGCCGTCTACCGCCGGAACCGGGACGGCAGCGAACCCCGCTACTACCTGTCCAATGCTCCGGAGGATACCCCGTTGGAGACCCTGGCATACGTGGGAGACTCCCGTTGGCGTATAGAAACGGAGTTTGAGACGGAGAAAAGCGACGTAGGCCTGGACGAGTACGAGACCCGCACCTGGGCTGGCTGGCATCACCACGTGGCCCTGTGCCTGCTGGGCGGAGCTTTTCTGCTGAGCCTGCAACAGGCTTGGGGGGAAAAAGATGCCCCGGATCACGAGGCCGCAGGTCTACCGGGTGGTGCGGGAAATGCTGCCCCGGGAACGGTTCGGGCCAACCGAGTTGCTGCGGTGGCTTGAGGATACGCAGGACAGTAACGAACGGGCCAAACGCTCCCATGCCAAGCGCCGCGCCGCCATGCGGGCATCACCCCACATCCCTCTGGCAGGGCGATTTTCGAGAATGATTTGAACCTAATAACGTGATGCGATGAGCCTACCGCGATAGCCCGCTGGCAGCCGAATACGAAGGGGAAGACGAAATATTTGGTAATCCGTCGTTGGAATACTAGGACGGCGAGCGTGCGTGCGATCGACCAAGTCGAGTGCGTGGGTCTGGACAGGTGGGTATTTCTGACCCAACTGGAGCGTCAACCCCAGTTGGGAATCAGGATGTTGCAAATCCTGGCCCAACGCTTGCGAGAGAGCGACGAGCGCCTCGAAGAGTAAGCCCAGTATTCAACTTCACGATTCGTCGAGTTGGCCAGCGAACTGGGTCAACGAGTTCCTGACCCGGTTCAATACCGGCGGTACGCCGCTTTGGGATTGAATGATTCCACAGTATGCCGACAGTTCCTTCAGCCTTTCGGAAATAAGCCGCCACGCCGCAGGCTGGTGGGGCAGAGTATTAAAGTCCCTGGGAAAACGAAAGCTTGGGCCTGCGGTCATGCCCGGGTTGCTGGCCCCGGCTGGCATCGTGGTTAAGGCCTCACCTAGAGGAGTGATCACATCAAGCATTAAGTTTACGGTGACATCCGATAGCTGCCTGAGTTGTTCCTCCGATTCCCCGGTGTGCAAAAGCAACCGCCCCAGAATCTGCATCAGCACTTCGTAGCACCCGTCGAACAGATTACTGATGTCGATGCTTAACGGATGCTCAATAAGATTGGCTTCGCTGACATCGATCAGGTCACTGGGCATCATGGAATACGGGTTGCTGATTACCGGGCGACCTGGCGCAAAGTCGGGATCATCCAGCAAAATCCGGTCGTAGTCCTCCAACATGCGCACGAATCGACCGTAGTGGGAGTCCTGGGAATCGCTACGGGCGCCTTCTCCCTGCTCTACAATCCCTTCTATCGCAGCCACCGCAGAGGCCAAATCGCTGACCGGGATCAAGCCTGGCAGGCTAAAGAACGAGGGCTTGATCTGTGCGTCGGGCGGGCCGAGAAACAGTTGCTCCTCGCCATATTTTTGGGTCAGGTAAGTAAAACCGTCCTCTATGCCCCGGTACAGGTGACCGACGGTCTGGTACTGCCGTTCGCTGGAGAATATATCGGTGAACCGGCCCAGAGACGCAGCCGCCAGACCCGAATTGGCCGGTCCTGAATTGGCCGTGCTCTGAT
Source organism: Dehalococcoidia bacterium (assembly GCA_963665155.2). GTDB lineage: Bacteria > Chloroflexota > Dehalococcoidia > Lucifugimonadales > UBA3495 > UBA1141. The sequence continues at coordinate 1,217,593 of CAXXFI010000002.1, forward strand.
TCTCGGGGCTTTCGATAAAAACGAAGCTCTCTAAAGTTTCCCGGTTGAATGGCGCAAACCCCAAGCGGAACGACGGAGGATAAGCCCTTGGACTTGAAGGGAGGTTAGGACGACGAATGTGGGGCGCTCCGCCCACCGCCGTCAGCAAATTGCAGGCCAAAGCCATGTGCACCATTTCTTGTATTGCGATCTGGAGTATCCCGCCTCGCCACCGCCTGACGATGGAAAGTTGCTCTTTGGTGATACCTTCACTGGTGTCTTTTTTTATGCTGAAAGCCGCGAACAAATAACAGCACATAATCCCGTGCTCTAGCTCGGCGGCTTCTGTGAGTAGGTAGATTTCAATCCTGACGGGTGCGTCTACCAATATTCGTCCTCTTGATCGACCCGGGCCGGTACCACCAGAAAAATGTTGGTACAGAGGCGCCGGGTTCTCGGTTTTTATAACAACTAAATTAGGTGCAGATTAGATTTTGGTTCGAGCCAGCCAGGCCTCTCCATCGGAACAGACCATGTTGGCCCAATCAGCGGGCGGCAGGTTCAGACTCGCCTCATACCGGGTCGTCGCCTCAAGAAGCAGATCGTGGCTGCGGGTATCGACGAGAACGCTGGAAACTGGCCAGGATAGTCCTTGGCCACCGCCCGCTTCTCTCAGGTGGGTTTGCGCCTCGGTGAGGATTCGCTCAGCTGCGGCCTCATCTTCACGGAAATGCGCTGCCACACCGAGTCCCAACAAAACAGCGCCCATACCGTGGCGGTCCCCTATTTCGCCCATCAAAAGAAGGCTCTCCTGGTAAAGCCCAGTAGCTTGGTCTATCTCGCCGGAGATCAAAGAGATGTTCGCCAAGGGGAGGAGTGTCCAGGCTATGAAGGTGTAATCGCCGATCTGACGGAAGATTTCCAAGGACCGGGTGTAATGAGCGTTCGCCTGTCCCATGTTTCCCGTTAACCAGGCGGCAGAGCCGAGGAACCAACCGGAAAACGCCTCTCCCCACTCAAACCCATTGGACCGGTGGACCGGTGGACCGGTGGACCGCCTGAAGCCTGGCCAATACCCGGCTAGAGGCGCCGAAGTCGCGAAGCCACCATTGCATCACGGCATCGTGGCTATCGGCCGTCATTTCTCCTTCCGCGTCTCCCAACTCTACGAACTGCGCGCGGGCTTCTCGAACCTGCGCTCGGCATCCCTCCAAGTCATCAAGTCGCACCATAGTACTGATAAATCCGGCATGGAGGAGCGCAAATGCCTTGGCTTTTGAAGAGCCTGCTTCAAGCGCCAGCACCCGGTCGAACCATTCCACACTTTCAGCAACGTGTCGGCGTACTATCCAGAACCAGAATAAGGCAGCCGAAGTGCGCTGTGCAAGCTCTGCGTCTCCTGCCTCAAGACTCCACGCCAACGCCATGCGAAAGTTATCGTGTTCTGTCTCCAGCCTCGTCAACCATTCAAGCTGATTTGGGCCGTGAACCTCTAGCGCAGCCCGCTCGGCGAGGTCTCGGAAGTAATGCGCTTGCCGTCTACCCGCTTCGGCAGCTTCTTCAGCGGTGAGTCGAGCCCCAGCGTACTGACGCAATGGCTCCAGCAGGTAGTACCGCGTCTCCTCGTCATCTGACATCGTCCGCACCAAGGATTTATCCACCAACTGGCCTAAAGAATCCAGTGCCTCAAATTCATCGTCATGCCCGCTGACTGCACCGCAAGCGGCCAGGGTGAACCCGCCCCGAAACACCGATAGCTGGCGGAACAGCGTTTGCTGCTCTAATTCCAGCATGTCATAGCTCCAGTCTATAGCCCGCTCCAGGGTCTGGTGATGGGGCAAGGCGTTGACCGGTCCGCCGGTGAGAATCTGGAAGCTTTCTTCTAGGCGGCTGGCTATCTGGGCTGGCTGCAGCAGTTTCACTCGGGAGGCAGCCAATTCTATGGCCAAGGGAATCCCGTCAAGTCTGCGCGCAATCTGATTAACCGAAGCAGCGTTACTTGATGTCAATTTGAACGCAGGATTCGCAGCCTGGGCCCGTTCCATGAATAAGTCGACCGAGGGGCAACCCATCATGATCTCTTGAGTGCCTTCGTGCACCGGTATAGGCAACGGTGGCACTTGGTACGTCCGCTCGCCCACCAAGTTCAACGCTTCCCTCGTAGTAGCAATCACGCTGACACCAGGGCAAGTTAGCAGCCACTGAACCAGAGATGCGGACTCCTTGATGAGGTGCTCGCAATTATCTATGATTATCAGGGCTGTTTTCTTTTCCAGATACCCGAACAGGGCGTCCTCACCCACGTTGAATGTATCCGCTACCTGGTGGCGCAACATATTGGGGTCGGTCAGTGCCGCCAATCCAACAAACCAGACGCCGTCCTTATATTCCTCAATGAGAGAGGCCCCAATCTCTTGAGACAGCCTGGTCTTGCCCGACCCTCCAGCCCCCGCCAGTGTCACCAGTCGCGCGCTGGACAGAAGGCCGCTAATCTCATCAATCTCTTCATCCCGTCCAACAAAACTAGTCAGTTGGACGGGCAGATTATGCGGGTGAGCGTTCAAAGAGTTGAGAGCGGGGAAATCTTCGGGCAGGCCCGGGTGAATTACTTGAAAAACCTGTTCCGGACGCTGCAAGTCTTTGAGCCGATGAGAACCCAATTCCCTCAGGCTCATCTCCCCCGATAAGTCGTCCCGCACCAACTGGGCCGTGGCTTCGGATGTGACTATCTGTCCGCCATGGGCAAATGGACCTGAGCCGGGCACAACGGTTTACCGTATTCCCGTAGTAATCGTGGTCCCGTAGCTCGGACTCGCCGGTGTGTATCGCCATCCGCACGTTTATGGCGATTTCCGTAGGCCAACTCTCCAACAATAGCAGTTGTTGGGCGGCGCAGGCGGCCCCCACAGCGTCGGTGGCCTGAATAGATAGGTGATTAAACCCGACGGCAGGTCCGAGCCGTAAGATGGTCGTATAGGGTCGGTGGCGGTGGGTGGAGTATGTGGCGACGGATCAACAGGGATCCTCTCGACGCTCGTTGCCGCCGAAGCGCCCAACGCTCGTTCCGCTGCGGCGATCAAAGCCAGGGCGTCGGGGTTCTCGGGGTCCAGGGCAACGACGTTTTGTGCCCGGTTTAGGACCAACTCCCAATCGGAGTTGGCAATAGCATCATCGGCTTCGTCCAGCAGGGTATTGATGCGCCGTTGCAATCGTTCGGTAGCCATATTAGCCCGATATTACCGTCTCCTTGGCAATATTGTCTACTGTCCTACCCACGCCGTGTATGGCCTTTTCAATATCCGTTCGTCCTGAGCTCGTCGAAGGACTGGTGCCAGAGCGGCCATAGTTCGACAGGCTCACCACGAACGAGCGTTGGGAGCTTTGCATGGCTTTGAAAAGTCCCTACCCACGTGTGGGTTAACTCACCATCCACCAAGGGTCTTCCAGGTAGCGCTTGACGCTTTGCAGAAACTCGGCGGCAGGCGCACCGTCGACAATTCGGTGGTCGAAGGTCAAACTCAGGTACATCATCGCGCCCTTGGTCACTGCTCCGTCTCGTATCACCGGTTTCTCCACCACACGGCCTACTCCCAAAATAGCTACTTGGGGCGGGTTGATGATCGGGGTGAAGGCGTCAATCTCGAATGCGCCCAGATTCGTGATGGTAAAAGTACCGTCGGTTACATCTTCGGGCCTGGCCGTGCCTCCCCGGGTCTTGGCCGCCAACTCTCTGCCCTCTTGGGCCAACTGGGCAAGGCTCTTGGAGTCGGCGTCCCGAATAACCGGTGTTATCAGCCCTTCTTCCAAGGCCACAGCCACCCCGATATTGATCTCTGCCACCAATTGCACCTTGTCGTCCATCTGGAGGGCATTTAGCCTGGGATGGTCCTTCAAAGCCCGTGCGGTGGCTTTGATGACAAACTGCAGCGGGCTAAGGTTGCCTTCCGTTTGGTGACGGGACAATCCTTGCCGCAGGGTCATGGCTTCGGCAACGTCGACCTCCGTGGTCACCGTCACCTGGGCCATGGTCAGCAAGCTTTGCAACATACGGGTGGCGATGGTGCGCCGTATGCCGGTCATCTCGATTACTTGCTGGGTTCCACCTGCTGGACCTGCTATCGCCAGTTCCACGTCTTGGACCAGGATTCTGCCACCGGGTCCGCTCCCGCGGACTTGACCCAAGTCGATGTTACTCTGCCCAGCCAAGCGCCGAGCGGCTGGTACGACTTGCACCCGAGTCCCGTTCGTCGACTGGGTCGCTGTGGCAGATTGGGCCGACGCGCCCACCTGGATCGCCTTCTCCACATCTTCGATCAATATCCGGCCCCTGGTACCGCTGCCCTGGACTGTTGAAAGATCGATACCGTTCTGTTGAGCCAGGCGGCGGGCGGCCGGGACCACTTGCACATGGACATCTCCCCCCCTTTGCAAAGGGGGGCTAGGGGGGATTTTAGACGCTTGCGCCACAGACGTACTTGGCGAGACCGCGACTTCGGGCAAGGGAACTTCCTCTCCCGGAGCGGCAATCACCGCCAGCACGCCCCTGATGGGAACGATTTCGCCTTCTTGGGCCACAATGCGGGCCAAAATGCCCGAATAGGTGGATTCGAGCTCCGTTTGCAGCTTGGCCGTCTCTATCTCAACAATCGGCTCCCCTTCCTCAACGGTATCACCCTCTTTCTTCAGCCATTTGACGATGGTGCCGTCTTGCATTTCCATCCCCCATTGGGGCAGCACGATTTCTGAGGCCATGATTTTCCTCCAAGCCAAATACTCAAATCGTTTTAACCGCAGAGAACGCAGAGTCCGCAGAGATTTGGACAGATTTTCAATCTCGGCGCTCTCTGCGGTGATTCCCCTAGTCTGCTAGGCCAACGTTGTGCGCACCGCTTCGGCTATGGTCAGGTCGGTGGGGTAGCAGAGGGGCTCCAGCGCCGGACTAAAGGGTATGTGAACGTTGACTGTACCCAAACGCTGAATGGGAGCTTGCAGGTCCCAGAATCCCTCCATGGCGACGATAGAAGCGATCTCGCTGGCGGCACTACAGGTTTTATGAGCCATGTCCACCACCACCAAGCGTCCGGTCTTGGCCACCGATTTCAGGATAGCTTCCTTGTCCAAAGGAACGAGGGTGCGAGGGTCCAAAACCTCAGCGGAAATCCCTTCCGTCGCAAGAGCTTCCGCAGCGGCAAGAGCTCGGGGAACCATGCCACCGATGGCGACTATGGTTGCGTCGGTGCCTTCACGCTTGATGTCGGCGACGCCGAATTTTATCGAGTACTCTTCCTCGGGTACGTGGGACCTTGCGCCCAAAATTGTCCGGTCCTCACAGAAGATCACCGGGTCGTTTTCCCGAATTGCGGCCTTTAGCAACGCTTTGCCATCGTAGGCGTTGCTGGGGAAAACGACTTTAAAGCCGGGGATCTGCATAAACAACGGGTAGGACCTGTCGGAGTGGTGAGCGGCCATGCTTCCTCCGTAATACATGGAAGCCCGGTACACTATCGGCAAATCCACCTGCCCGCCAAACATGTAGCGCATCTTGGACGCCTGGCTAACCAGTGAATCCATGGCAACCCACATGAAACAGAATGCGCTCTCAACTATCGGACGCATTCCTACGGCGGCCGCGCCCACAGCGGCGCCCATGAAGGCGTTCTCGGAAAGCGGGCAATCCCTGACACGCTCTCCGCCGAACTCGGCGAACAGTCCGGCCGAAGCCCCGTACACACCGCTCTGAATGTCTTCCCCCATAATGAACACCCGGCCATCCGTGCGCATTTCTTCCGCCATTGCTTCCTGAAGGGCCTGGGTCAAGGTGATGTTTCGTGTATCCGTTTGGGTCTGAGTCATCAGACACTCTCCTGAATTTCAACTGACTTTACCGGTGACTTTACTGGCAACTTTACTGGCAGCGGGACCAACGTGTCCCGCTGAAAATTGAAGGCGACTTATCCCCTGAGTTAATCCAGGGCAATTTTGTCGGCGAACATATCCTCGAACAAATCCGAGGGTTCGGGGTAGGGGCTCTCCCTGGCAAAGGTAACAGCCTCTTCTATCTGGGCCTTGACCTCATTCTCAAGTTGGTCTATTTCTGCCTGGCTCGCTATGTTCTGCTCCAGCAGCCGAGCCTTGTGAATGTCGATGGGATCGCGCTTTTTCCACTCCTCTACTTCGGATTCAGGCCTGTAGGGGTCCCGAACAATGCGCCCCAAACCCAACGAGTGGTCATAATAACGATAGGTACGGCCTTCAACCAGAGACGGGCCTTGGCCGGAGCGGGCCCTGGCCACGGCTTCGGTCACCGCTTCGTACATTGCAATAGCGTCCTGGCCGTCCACCAGCACGCCTGGGATGGCGTAAGCAGCGGCCCGATCGGCAATATTTTCCACCGCTACCATTTTCTTGAAACTGCTGGTGACGGCGTATTGGTTGTTCTCGCAAAGGAAGACCACCGGCAAATTCCAGACCGCCGCCAGGTTTATGGCTTCATGGAAAGCGCCTTCATTGCTGGCACCATCACCGAAGAAAGGCATCGCCACCCGGTCATTGCCTTGGAGCTTGCTGCCCAATGCTGCGCCGACGGCCGTTGGTATGGCCGATCCCAGGATGCCCGATTCGCCAAGGATGCCGATGCTAAAGTCGGCTAGGTGCATTGACCCGCCTTTGCCTTTGCAAATACCGGTAGCTTTGCCCAGCAGTTCGGCCATTGCCGTGCGCACATTGCCGCCTTTGGCGATGGGATGTCCGTGGGACCGGTGGGTACCGGTTATCCAGTCGTCGTCTCGAAGGGCCATACAGGCACCCACGGCAACGGCCTCTTCGCCAATATAGGAGTGGGCAGCCCCCACGATTTCGCCCCGCTCAACCAGGTTGATCACCGCTTCCTCGAAATGCCTGATGCGCATCATGCGCCGCAGCATTTCCATGAGCATCGGATTGTCCAACATGCTACCCTCCTTAATTCTGCCTTTAGTCGAAGTTTATTCACACCGGATTTTTCACCGCAGAGCACCCGGAGCGCGCTGGGATAATCGAATTAGTAAAATAATCTCGGCGATCTCGGCGGTGAGTTCGTCATTACTAACGGGGAACGATGGGAAGGGTTATATGCGACGGGTGCTGGGAGCTGTGCAACACTGTTTGCATTGCAGGCTTGAACTCTGAGTCCGAAGCAATAGTGTTGCCGGTGTTGGTGTTCCGGTCGAAACGTGGGAAATTGCTGCTAGAAATCTCCACCCGGATCTGGTGTCCCGCTTGGAACACATTGCTGGTGGCCCAGAGGTCTATGGTGTATTCGTAGACCTTGCCTGGCTCCAGCAGGGTGGGCGACGACATGGACTCCCTGTAGCGGGCGCGGATGATGCCGTCGGTCAGGTTTCGGGCGCAACCGTCTTCGCAAACGTCAACCAGCTTGGCGGTGAAATCGGTGTCGGGAGCAGATGTAGCGGCAAACAGTGTCACCGAAATCGGTCCGGTTACCTCCACATCATGTTGCAGGGGTGGAGTCGAGTAGACCAGAACGTCTTCCCGGGCTTCAATTTCGCTCTGCTCGTAGGCGCCGTTGGCGGCAAAGTAGGGATTGCAGCAGAGAGCGCCGCCCCTGGTAGGCACCGGGTCTTCGGGATTGTATAGGAAAACGTCGGGCGCCTCTTCCGCTGGGGCCTCGACAGACAAGCTTCCGTTGCCGCTGAGCGAATTGGCCTTGCCCTTGCTGTGTAGGTAATAGTTCGTGGCCTGCGCCCGGGCCAAGGGCCATTCTTGCTCGTCCCGCCATACGTTGTCGCCCATAACGAAGATACGGACCGGTGGTTCGTCCAAGTAACCGTTATTCTCGCCCTTTAGCCAATGGTCGTACCACTTGAAGTGCAAGCCATCCATGTCCAAGGACCCGGCGTCGGCGGCCAGGCCGAAATAGTGGTCACCAACCAGAGGTGTGCCCCTGGCTCCGTGCTGCCACGGTCCGATAACCAGCTTCTGCCCCTTCCTGGCTTCTTCGGACCCACCGTTTTTTACCATGCCCATGTAGTTGCGGAGGGTGCCGCCCAGAAAGATGTCGTACCATCCCCCGATATTTAATGCCGGGGCAGTGACGTTGGAGTGGTGGTCCTCAATGCACAGTTCCTTCCAGTAATCGTCGTAATCCGGGTGGGCCACCCAGTCGTAAAAGTAATCGGCCAGCCCGTCTTTCAAGTAAGGGAAATCTTTCGCCGGAGCTGCCCGGAAGGAATCTTGCATGTAGTCAATGGCTTTAATTAGGTTGTCCCGGCTGTCGGAAGGTAGGTTATTGTTCGAGGAGATGTGTTGGAAGTTTGCCAAGGTCAATTGGAGCATGGTCCAAGAGACGTTGAACCCCAACTCAAAGGCCCCACCCTGGTAGGTCCAACCGTCGTGGTAGTTGGAAGCGGTAACGTTGGGCGCAATGGCGGCCAGGTGAGGTGGCTTGGTTATAGCGCTGAGCCACTGAGTAGCTCCGACATAAGAAGTGCCGCACATTCCGACCTTGCCCGTGCACCAAGGCTGGGCGGCCACCCATTCCACCGTGTCGTACCCGTCTTCTATATCGTCCTTGAAACAGGTGAACTTCCCTTCGGAAGTATAGCGTCCCCTGGTATCTTGGACGACCATAGCGTAGCCGCGTTTTGCCGCCTTAATGGGGTCCAGCATGACCATGGTCAAAGGGGTAGTTTTATCGTAGGGCGTACGGTGTAGGATCACCGGAAAGGGACCGGGTCCCTCTGGGCGATAAACATCGGCATAGAGGGTGACGCCGTCCCGCATGGCCACGGCTACGTTGGTTTCGATCTTAATTGAATCGGATTCAGGCATTTGGAACCCCCAAATAGTGGATTTTAAGATGACTGACTGTTTTGACTAACTCTGTTGACTAAATTTAAGCATAGCCAATTCCGACTTGGCCGAGACTTGGCTGAAATTTTCCGGCATCGCCCAGCGTGCCTGACGGAGACGGTACTGGAACTACCCGAGATGTGGGGGATTGTACTCCCCACCGGTGTTTACCGCCATAGTTGTGGCAGAGAAGGTGAATCGACCAAACCCCCTAGGTTTTAAACTGGGGCAACACTTTCTCCGAGAACATCTCCATCTGCTGGAAGAGGCCTTCGGCATCGGAGGATAGGAAGCTGAAGTTAAAATCCCGGACTCCAACATCGACACGCTCTTGAATCGCTACCGCACACTCCTCAGGGGTGCCCGACACACATAGCGCCTTGGCAATATCTTCGGCGCTTCGTTCCGGCGTGACGTAGCGCTGCCCCACGTTGGCAACCGCCATATCCAGCGCTTTTTGAGGATCATCGCTGATGGCCGTGGGCTGATTCAGACCCCAGTGGAACCCGGTCAAGTCCCTGCCAGCTTCGGCGGCAAAATTACGGACCGATTCGTTGGTGGCCTTCAAGCGCCTCACGGTAAAGAGGTAAGGGTACCAACCGTCGCCGGAAACGGCTGCCCGGCGCATCGCCGCTTCGCTCCTTCCCGCCACCCAGATGGGTGGATATGGTTTCTGGGCTGGCTGTGGCACCAAGGTCACATCCTCGAAGCTGAAAAACCTTCCGCTGTGGGAAACGTGTTCTTCGGTCCACAGACGTTTCATGACCTCCAGGATTTCGTCGGTGCGACGGCCCCGGGTACGGACGGGTATGTCCAATGCCTGGAACTCTATCTCGGTGGCCCGTTGGCCGCTGATGCCTATTCCAAAGTCCAAGCGACCGTTGGAAACCAAATCCAGAGATGTGGTCAGCTTGGCCAGCATCACCGGATGATACAGAGGAACTATGACAATCCCCATCATGATACGAATGGTGCTGGTTGCGCCCGCTGCCGCAGCCATGGCGGGAATGTTCAGAAGAGTTGGCCGGGGCGGATTTCCGTCCATGACGTGTTCGCCCATGGTCACTCGGTCGAAGCCCAAAGCCTCTGCCCGCCGCGCCATCTCGGCCACGTCCCAATAGCCGTCAACGGCCAGGCTGCATCCGAAAGTTAAATCCGCTGAAACCATTCTGTTCCTCCGAAATAATAGGCATCTTCCCTCTAATTAGGACCCATCTTAGGTCCCAAGCATCCCCGGTTGCAATGTTATGTCTTGAGCCTTGCTTGAAATGGCGGGCAATTCGTGCGATAAATTTGGGTGCAAATGAGCACTTCTAACGAGACACCAGAGACACCGAAGTCCAACGGCACACTAATACCTAGAACTCCGGCCGAAAAGTACCCTGACCTAGGCTGTCCCGATATACTGGGCAAGAGATTTAATAAATGGGTGTGGGAGGTTGAGGATGCTGGGAGTACGGTCGGCGCAACGAGGGCTGCTGGAAGCGGATCACCTGTACCTGGACTATGTGGGCCGGGGCTCCTTCTATGGCTTCCTGGCCTCCCTGCGGGGACAGCTATTTCGAGACGAAGAGTTCGCCGAGCTATATTGCCCAGACAATGGCCGGGATAGCGTGCCCCCAAGTCTGGTGGCCACTGCGCTGTTGTTGCAAGCCTACGACAAAGTCAGCGACGCCGAAGCCAAACAGCGGGCGGATTTTGATATCCGGTGGAAGGTGGCGTTGGGGATTGAGGTGGAGGACCGGCCCTTTGCCAAGAGCACGCTGCAGCTGTTTCGAGCCCAGCTGATCCTCCACGACCGGGTGCGGGCCGTCTTTCAGCGCAGCCTCCAATTCGCCCGGCAGACCGGATACCTGAAAGGACGCCGGATGAAGGTGGCGGTAGACACCACCTACATTCTGGGCCGAGGGGCGGTCAAGGACACCTACAACTTGCTGGCCGACGGCATAGTCCAGGTAGTGCGGGCGCTTTCGGACCTGGATGGGACGCGGCCCGAGGAATGGGCCTTGAGACACGGTCTGGAACTCTACTTTGGCTCCAGTGTGAAGGGAGAGGCAGAGATTGACTGGGACAACCAGAAAGAGCGGCAAGCCTTACTGCAGAAGATAGTAGCCGATGCCGACCTGGTGTTGGAGCTGGCCCGTCAGGTCCAGGGTCAGTTCCCCGAGGAGAGCCCCCAGCGCCAGGGTATAGTGGAAGCGGCGGAGTTGCTGGGGCAACTGTTACTGCAGGATGTGGAACGCCAGGAGGATGGCCCAGCCCTGAAGGATGGGGTAAGCCGGGACCGCATCCCTTCGGTACACGACCCGGAGATGCGCCACGGCCGTAAAAGCAGCAGCAAACGCTTCGACGGACATAAGGCTGCCGTGGTGGTGGATACCGATTCCCAACTGGTGACCGCGGTAGACATCCTGCCCGGCAATGCCGGTGACAACACTGGAGTCCTGGAACTGGTGGAGCAGAGTGAGGAGAACACGGGCATAGCGGTGGAGGAGACTATCGGGGATGCGGCCTATGGGGATGGCGGGACGCGGCAGGCCTTTGCCGATGCTGGTCGGACTCTAATAGCCAAGGTGCCGGGTCGCCCTAATAAGGCCTGCTTCCCCAAGGAGGACTTCCAGATCGACTTGGAGGCAGGAACCTGCACCTGCCCAGCCGGTAATGTTACCCACACCCTGCGGACCTTCGGCACCCGGACCAACCGGTTGGGTCGGACCTACCTGGCCCGGAGTTTCCAATTCGACCCGGCGGTCTGCGGCGTATGCCCCCTGCGGTCCCAGTGCGTGGCGGCGCGGTACGGGGCGGGACGCACCGTAGCCCTGCATCCCCAAGAGGCGCTCTTGCAACAAGCCCGGGACTTCCAGCGGAGTGAGGGCTTTGCTGAATACCGTAGGCCGCGCCAGGCGGCCGAGCATCGCCTGGCGCGGCTGGCGCAACTGGGGGTCCGCCAATCTCGCTACTTCGGCCGAGCCAAGACCCGATTCCAACTACTCATGGCGGCCACGGTGGCCAACCTGACCCTGGTGGCTACCAAGATGGGGATGATATCTCCGGCTCCAGGCTCCTCTCACGATAAACCGGACCAGCAAGCCCCAGGGTCGCCCATCGTTACTACCCAATTCATATTGGCCGCAGCCAACTGGGTCACTCTTAGCCTCAGACTTACAGTCCACTGGTTATCCTCCACGCCATCCCGTCACAGCAGGGCTTTTCAGCCGGGTTTCTAGGAATACGCAGTTGCTTGGCGATACCAAAATTGATACATCCATGAGGGATCAGGTCTGCTTGATCACCGGCGCTACTTCGGGCATCGGCAAAGCCGCCGCATTGCAGCTAGCACAGTTGGGCGCCACCGTGGTAATGGTGGGCCGCAATTCCCAACGGACCGCCGCCGCCATCGAAGAAATCCGTCGGCAAAGCGGCAACAGCCACGTTGAGTCAATGCTGGCCGACCTGTCCTCTCAAGAAGAAATCCGCAAGCTGGCCGAGAACTTCCAGGCTAGCTACAAGCGTTTAGACGTCCTGGTAAACAACGCAGGCGCATTGATGCTAAGTAGGCAGAAATCCACCGACGGCATCGAGATGACCTTTGCTCTGAATCACTTGAACTACTTTTTGTTAACAAACCTATTGTTGGACACCCTGAAAGCCAGTAGCGCAGCACGCATTATCAACGTTTCCTCGGACTCGCACCAGGATGCCCATCTAGACTTTGAAGACCTCCAGCTAGAGAAAAATTATGGAGGCTACAAGGCTTACGGGCGATCTAAACTGGCCAACCTGCTTTTCACCTACGAATTGGACCGCCGACTAAAAGGCAGCAGCGTCACCGTGAATGCTCTGCATCCAGGACTGGTGGCAACGAAGCTCCTGGCCAACAACGGGTTGCGCGGCCGGGTTTTCAACCTATTTGTGCGGTTGGTGGGACGGAGCGCCACCAGGGGCGCTCGCGTCATAACCTACCTGGCATCTTCGCCCGACGTGGAAGCCGTTTCCGGCAAATACTTTGTTGAACATGGGTTGGTGGAATCATCCGCTGCGTCCAAAGACAAGGGCTCGGCGCTGAAACTGTGGCAGGCCAGCGAGGAACTCACGGGCCTTCCGCCGTCTTCGACCGAAGAGCAGGAGGACTTGCCAGAAACCGAGGCCACTGAAGACGCGACCCAAGACGCGACCCAAGAGGCCACCCCAGACGTTGTTGATGAAAGCCAAGAGCCCAACGTTTCACCGGACGAGCAGGACCAAGCCGGTTAAGCAACCGCAGCCCGATTTCCTCGTCGTAGTTCGCCGCGATTTTCGCCGCGGATTTCCCGGCAAGCCTCTTATCCAGGCACCCCACGTACGTTCCCAATAATTAGACAGTTGACGAGACACTCACGTCAGACCGGACCTCACGCCGTCTCACCGGCGCAGGCCGGTGCCCAGACTTGTGGGGGTTTAGACGGTCGCATTCTCCGGCTTACGTGTGGTAGCAATTTTGGCACATCATCCACCAGTTTCACCTCTGGTTTGACACCAAAGATTTGCCCTCACATAATTCGACCCAGCATTTACCAAACCGGGACGGAGTAATTAGTTAATATGGCTGAAAATCCAGATGTGATCGTCGTGGGCGCCGGTGTCATAGGCTGTTCGGTGGCCTACTATCTTTCTAAGCAAGGCGCAAAGGTAACTCTGCTGGAAAGGGAGTCCATTTGCAGCGGGGCCTCGGCTCATGCCACCGGCTCCCTCAGCCTATTGGGCGCCGAATTCTCTCCGGGACCGTCCTTCAAGTTCGCTTTGGCCGCCGACCGGGAGTTCCCGGACTTGGTGCACAGCCTGGAGGAAGAGACGGGCATGGACCTGCTCTACCAACAACGTCCTTCCTTGCGTTTGGCCTTGGACGAGGAGGAAGAGGCCATGATCAAGGACCTGATGACCTGGCAGGAAGAGCATGTGGCCATGAAATGGATCGACGCCGAAGATGTGCGTCGGATAGAACCTAGGCTTACTCCTAACGTACGGGGCGCGGTGTACGAAAACCGGTCGTCGCAACTGGACAGCTACCGGTTGACCTTGGCCTTGGGACAGGCCGCCGAGAAAAGGCGCGCCCAACTGGTCCTCAGACCGGCAACCGGCCTCGTTACCAATGGCTCGACGGTAACCGGCGTGCGCACGTCGTCCGGCGAAATGTCTTGCGGCACGGTGGTGCTAGCCGCCGGGGTCTGGAGCGCCGCCTTTAGCGAAGATTTGCAATATACGATTCCTGTTCAGGCCCTTAAAGGCGAGCGGCTGATGCTGCGATTTCCCGGAGAGCCTTTGCCGGTGCTCATAAGCTCGCCCAAACGAGGCCACATGATCAGCCGGTTGGACGGCATGCTGAGCGTGGGCAGCACCGGTGGCCGCGACTATGACGAGAAAGACCTGTTCTTGGGAGACGCATCCGACCGCCAGCCCACGGAAGCCGCCAAGGTGGAGTTGCTGCAACGGGCTATTGACGTGCTGCCCGCTCTGGAGGACGCCGAGTTGGTGCATCAGCTTGCGGGCTCCCGGCCCCTGAGCCCAGACCGCTTCCCCATCATCGGCCCGGTCCCAGGCTGGAACGGAGTGGTCCTGGCCACCGGTCACGGCACTAAGGGGGTGCACTTGGGCCCGGTCACCGGTCGGAACGTAGCCGATTACATAATAGGAGGGTGCGCTCAAGTGCCCGAGCTTCTGGAGGCGTTTTCGCCAGCCCGGTTCACGGACGGGTCCACTAAAGGGTCGGACCAGGATTTTTACGCCGCTGGCCAACGGGTTGAAGAATAGGCTTTTTCGCCACAGAGGCTCAGAGTATCCGGGCCATCTACTAGCCTCAGCGGTCCCGGAACCCGTAGGGTGAGGTTGACAGCAACATTTAACAATCATCGGCGGAGAAATTCACCGAAGATTCATGGAGATTTCTTTAAGGAGAGAAAAATGAAACGTGCAGTGGAATTTTACAGCGAAGGGTTCAAACTTTGTGGCGACGTTTACACTCCCGATGGCATGCAATCCGGGGAACAACGGTCCGCCGTGCTTTTGTGTCACGGCTATACCGGCGTGAAAGACCTGTATTTGCCAGATAACGCCAAGACGCTTAACGATGCTGGCTACGTGGCCATGACCTTCGATTACAAGGGCTGGGGTGACAGCGAAGGCACTCGCAACCGCCTTGCTCCCTACAGTCGGGTAATGGACGTCCAAGCTGCCATGACTTTCCTGGGTCTTCAGCCAGAAGCTGATGAAGAAAGAATCGGCATTTACGGCACCAGCTACGGCGGCGCAACAGTGGCTTGGGTGGGCGCTGTCGACCAAAGGGCGAAGTGCATCGTCAGCGTGGTGGGTATCGGCCACGGCGCACGCTGGATGAGCCGGGTACGCCGGGTCGACGAGTGGTACGACCTTCAGGAACAGTCCAAAGCCGACCGGGAGAAGCGGGCAACCACCGGCAAGTCCAAGTTGGTGGAGCGTAGCGAAATCCTATTGCCCGACCGCCAATCCGCCGAGTTGGCCGAGGCCGCCCGGCGCAACAACCCGGCCGCCGTAAGCACCATCCCCATCGAGTACGTGGACGACACCGTGGGTTTCAATCCCGAATGGATCGTGGGCCATATCTCACCCAGGCCCATCCTATTCATTACCAGCGACAACGATCGCTTGGTCCTGCCCGAAGAGTCGGAGCAACTCTACGCCCATGCCGGGGAGCCCAAAAAACTGGTGGTGCTAAAGGGCTACGGCCACTATGAAGTGTACACGGAGCCAGCCTTTAGCGAAGTAATGGGAGCGACTCTGGACTGGTATCAAAAGTATCTGCCGGCCAGACGTTAAAGTTGACCCCCGAAGTGGCCAGGGCGTTGGAACAGGACAGGACCATCGACATTACGACCACCGGCAAACGGACGGGAGAACCCCGGCGCAAAGAAATCTGGTTCCATAACCTGGACGGACGCCTGTATATCACGGGACTGCCAGGGTCACGAGACTGGTACGCCAACCTGGTGGCTCACCCGGAGTTCACGTTCCACCTGAAGGAAAGCGTCCAAGCGGACCTGCCAGCGGTGGCCACACCCGTCTTGGACCGAGCCCAGCGCCGGGAAATCATGGCCGCCATCCACCGTAAGCTCGGTTGGGACCGGGACTTGGAAGAGTGGGTGGAACAAAGTCCTTTGGTGGAAGTCGAATTGACCTGAATCAGCGCCCTGAATTACTGTAACCTCGCTGCCGGACAGGCCGTTCAGAACCCTTTTCGGAATAGCCGTACGGGCCGATAGGGAACAAATCCAGGCCGATTTGGCAGATGGAGAGCGCAATGGTGAGGGAAGCGACCCGGGCTTGCACGTTACGATAATGCCTTGATTTTTACCGGAAACTCGCCGGAAACAGACGTCTATGTCCGTGCGCGTTTGAACTTGACACGATTTGTCGCTAACCTTACGATGTTACTCAACAAATAGTAGTTATTACGCAGGAATCTGTAGCCTGAGGAGGGACTGCCATGCCCCACCAAGAAGACATCGCGTTAATGGCTCACTTGATGCGGCGCGCCGGTTTTGGTGCCCCCCGGGAAGAGCTTGAGGCCCGTGTGACCAAGGGTTACGAAGCTACCGTGGAAGAATTGCTCCACCCCGAGGAGCTACCCCCCATTGACGAAGATATGCTCTATCGCTTTTTCCCTGGTTACGAAGGCGCTCTGGGGCCGCCCATCAACCAAGCGGACTGGGTGTACCGGATGATAAACACGGTGCGCCCGTTGGAAGAAAAGATGGCCCTCTTCTGGCACCAATTGTTCGCCACCGGCAACTCCAAGGTGGACAACCCACCGGAGCTAACCCAGCAAATAGTTATGTTCCGAAAGCAAGGCCTGGGCAGTTTCCGGAACTTATTGGTGGAACTGGCCAAGTCGCCAGCGATGATCTACTGGCTGGACAACAACGGCAACCACGCCGGCGCAATCAACGAAAACTGGGGCCGGGAGTTGATGGAACTCTTCGCCTTGGGCGTAGGGAACTACTCCGAAGAGGACATCAAAGAAGCCTCCCGCGCTTTCACCGGGTGGACCATCGCACCCAAGATACCTCGCAATCCTCTGGGCCGCTTCTACTGGAAGTTCGAATACAAGCCTGAGGACCACGACGATGGCGAAAAGACCTTTCTGGGCCATACCGGAAACTTCAACGGCGAAGACGTAATCGACATTCTGGTCGACCAAGAAGCTTCGCCCAAGTTCCTATCTCGACACCTTTATAACTTCTTCGTGGCCGATGAGCCCCAGGTGCCAGCTTGGGACATTACCCCTCCGAGAGACCCGGAAGCCATCCAGATGCTGGTGGACGCCTACAATGACTCCAACAACGACATCCGCTCCATGTTGCGGGTTTTGTTTAACTCGGACTTCTTCAAAAACGCTCGGTTCGCCAGGGTAAAAAGCCCCGCCGAATTGGTGGTTGGCACCGCTCGCATGGCTGGCAATTACAACGCTCCCAGGCCAGGGTTCAACATGCTGGCCATGGAATGTAACTGGCAGGGCCAAGAGTTGCTGAACCCGCCCAGCGTGGAAAGCTGGCACACCGGCTCCGAGTGGATTGACGGTGGCGCTTTGGTGCGGCGGGTCAACTATGCCACCAATCTCTTGGGTAATACCAGCTTGCCGGGTATTAAATTGATCGTCGAGAGGCTAAAATCCCAGGGCAACCTTTCCCCAGCGGAGACTGTTGCTGCCTGCCTAGACATCATCGGCCCTCTGGACGTCAGCGAAGCCACCTACGGGGAATTGCTGGCCCAGGCGCAAGAGGAAGGGGAACTCCGTTGGAATACTGAAGAAGAGGCCACCAGGTCTGAGCAGAGAATCGGTATTCTGCTGGCTCTGATAGCCGCTTCCAGAGATTATCAATTCGCATAGAAAATATTAGCGAGACATTACAATCCCACCACAGGATAGGAGAAGTTGGTATGGCGACCACCAAAAAAGACCCGGTGCTGGTTATCCTTCAGCTCACCGGAGCCAACGATTACCTGAACACGGTTATCCCTTACAACGACGCGCTGTACCGGGATAACCGGCCTAAAGTGCGCATTCCCGAAGACCAGATGCTGCCCATTGACGACACGTTGGCCTTCCGGCCCAATATGGAGCCATTCAAAGCAATCTACGACGATGGCAGGATGGCTATTGTCCACGGAATCGGCTTTGAAAATTCGCCCCGTTCCCACTTCCGGGCCATGGACATCTGGCACACATGCGAGCCGGAAATAGTCGGCACCCAGGGCTGGGTTGCTAAAATGACCCGGGACCTAGACCCCAACGGGGAAAACGTGGTCAAGACGGTCAACTTCGGCCAAGGACTGCCTAGGGCATTGGCCCTGCGGGGGACTCCCGTGACCTCGGTTTCCAACCTGGAGACCTACGGTGTACTTTCCAGCGTGCCGGGAATCACCGCCGAGGAAGAACGGAACCAACTGCTGGACCGTTTCGCTCGAATGTATGCGCCGGCCATAGGCACCGGGCCCACTATGGATTATTTGGGGCAGACCGGACGTGACGCCTTGAAGGGCGCCGACATTATCAAGTCGGCACCGGAAAAGTATTCCTCGACGATCGAATACGCCGACAACCCCATCGCCAAGTCTCTTAGGGACGTGGCCCGGGTGCACCTGGCAGACCTGGGAACCCAGATTTTCTATACCGCCCACGGTCCTTTTGACACCCACTTCAACCAGCCGCCGATGCACACCAAGCTATGGACCGAAGTCTCCGGGGCCATTAGCGACTTCTTCGCCGACCTTAAGGAGCACGATGCTGGCGAGAATTTGATAATGATGCTGTTCACCGAATTCGGACGCCGGGTGAAAGACAATGGCACCGGCACCGACCACGGCGCTGGCGGCGTTGCTTTTGTCATCGGCGACCGGGTTAAGGGCGGCATGTACGGCACATATCCTTCCCTTAAGCCCGAAGACTTGAGCCAAGGCGACCTGGCCCCCAACTACGACTTCCGGGGCTTCTACTCCAGCGTCATTGACCAGTGGATGGGCCTGGATGCTGTGCCCATCGTAGGCGGGAAATTCGAACAGATGGCCTTCGTGTAATAGCACTCAGCCATCAGCAGTCAGCTTTCAGCTCCAGTGTTATGAGCGGGCTGCGGTTTATGGGAACTTTGGAGGAACAATTATGTTGACCACCGTCGCCGCAGGGCGCGTGTTTGATTACAGCTACAACATTGGAATGTACGGTATGTCGGGGCAAGGTTTCTGGACACCCCAGGACTTCGCTTTCGGCTCCAACGGCGTAATCTACGTCATCAGCCGGGGCGTTGAGGAAATCGGACAACGAATTAGCCGCGTAACCTGGGACCACGAGTTCTTGGGGCAGTTCGGGTCCAACGGCTCCGGCGACGGCCAATTCATCTGGCCCCGATCCCTCGACTTGGACCAAGCTGGCAATGTTTACGCCTCCGACGACTACCTGCACCGCATATCCGTCTTCGACGGCGAGGGCGGATTCCTGTCCAAATGGGGCGAGGCCGGCAGCGGCGATGGCCAACTCAACGGACCGTCGGGAATCGCCTTCGACTCCAACGACAACCTATTCGTGGTTGACAGCCAGAACGGTCGAGTGCAGGAGTTCACCAAAGAGGGCAAGTTCCTGGGAAAGTGGGGCAAGCAGGGCACCGGCGACGGCGAGCTAAATTTGCCCTGGGGCATATGCGTGGACCATGATGACAACGTTTACGTTGCCGACTGGAGAAACAACCGGGTGCAAAAATTCACTCCCGACGGTCAGTTCCTGGTCAAATTCCAAGGCGCAGACAACGGAGTGGGCGATCTGCACGGTCCCACCGGCGTTGCGGTGGACTCGGAAGGGGACGTTTACGTAACCGACTGGGGCAATCATCGTCTGCAGATTTACGCACCCGACGGCAAGTTCATCACCAGCCTTGTGGGGGACGCCCAGCAACCCTCACCTTGGACTCAGACCTACATCGACGCCAACCCGGATATTATCAAAGCCCGCCGCAGGGCCGACATGGAGCCGGAATGGCGATTCCACAGGCCGGTGGCGGTGAACGTGGACAGTCAGGACCGCATTGTCATTCTGGAGTCCTACCGGCACCGGATGCAAATCTATAACAAAGAAAAGAATTACGAAGAGCACTCCCTTAACCTTTAACGGAGCTTGTGGCCGGGGCCGTGTGGCCTGTCCGGTCAGAATTACTCAGCGCTTAACACACCCAGCTTTTTGCTGGGTGTGTTTTTATTGGAGACGCCGCAACCACAAGCAATCAGAAGGAATGAGGTTTGAGTTTGTCTTGGCAAAACTTTCAACAAGAAGAGCCCAACCTGGCGTCATTAGGCGAAGAAACATTTGAGCGCACCGGCATGGTGATGCTGGGCACTCTGCGCAAAGACGGTTCCCCGCGCATCTCCCCAGTGGAGGTGCTTTTTACCGAGGGCCAGCTTTACTTGGGCATGATGTGGCGTTCCCAAAAAGCCTTGGACTTGCTGTGGGACCCACGCTGCACCGTACACAGCGCCACTTCCAACCGGGATGGCAGCCAGGGAGACTTCAAGGTATTCGGCAAGGCGGTCGAGGTTAACGACCTGGAAGCCCGAAGCCGGTTTTCCAACGCGGTATTTGAGAAGATAGGATTCAAGCCCGAGGAACCAGAGTTTCACCTGTTCTCAATAGATGTAGAAAGTGCCGCCCTGATCGAGTTTAGGGACGAAAAGATGACACACAAGTTTTGGCATAAAGCTTGACATAGGGGTTGACAGAAACCTTCCCCTCAAACTAATCTTGCGCCCGGTATATAGCAAAACAAAACCGGAGGGCGCAAATGCCAATTTTGACCCCTTACAAAGCCACCGATGATACCTGGGTTTTACCTTCTTACCTGCCTGTTCCCGACGTCCCGGTGCCCGGCTTTGGATTCCTAGTTATCAACTCCTATCTTATAAAATCGCAACAGCCGGTACTTATAGACACTGGCATGCCAGTGGTCAAAGACGAATTTCTGGAGAGCCTTTGGTCCTTGATCGACCCTCAAGACCTGCGTTGGATTTTCTTAACCCACGACGACGGCGACCACACCGGAGCAATCGACGATGTGATGGCGGCAGCGCCTCAGGCAAAAGTTATCACCCAATTCGTCGGCTTGACTCGCTTGGAAACCTCGCACCACGTCGACCCGAAACGGTTTATCCTAGTCAATCCCGGCCAATCCTTCGATGTCGGCGACCGCGAGTTGGGCGTACTGCGCCCACCGGTTTTCGATTCGCCGGCCACCTCCGCTTACTTTGACCCCAAAAGCGAAATGTTGTTTACCGCCGACGCCTTTGGAGCGATTATTCCCGAAGTGGTCGAAGAGGTTGGTGACGTGCCCGCGTCAGCCTACGCGGAAGGCTTCCAAATCTTCAACCGGCTGAACCACCCCTGGGTGGCCCTAGAGGTCTGGCCGGAAAGCCATTGGCCGGGTTTCGCGCTACGCCAAGCAGACGTATTCCAGTCTTATACGGTATCATAGTATATGTAATACGTTTCAATAACCAACTGTTACTTCGATAATCGACGTTAAGAAAACGACGGCTTGGGGAGAATCGGGGTTTCCGTCCGAGTTTCTAGTGGACCACAAGAAATTTAACGTCGCCCTGGAAGAAATACGAAAGCTGGGTCCCAAGATAATCGGGAGTTGCCACTCACCCTTGGCAAGAGGACGCACGGAATCCCACCTTAAAGCAATGGCGGAAATACCTGTCATGGAAGGCCCAATGCCATTGCCGGACCAAGCGGCTTTGGAAGCAATTCTCTCCCAAATTCAGGGTGGCGGCGGTCATTGACCTAAGCTGGAACTTAAGTTCACAAGGCCTGCCGGAAATCCGGGTTTAACTCAGACCGTCAATAAACTCGGTAATCGCTTGATTAACCTCAGTTGGCTTTTCCGCCATAGGGAAGTGGCCGGCTTGGGAAAATTTCAGGTATTTAGACCCCGGCACTGCCTGGTGAATTTCCTGCTCGTAGTCCGGCGGCTGCAAGGGGTCGTCCACTCCCCGGATTAGCAGTAGGGGCGGCTTAAGAGACCCGATGCGGTCCCGGACATCGAACTTGTCGATGGTGAGCAGGTCGTTGTACTGGGAGGTTGGACCCACCTTGCGGTGGCACTCGATCAACCTTTCCCGCAGTTCCGGATCGATGAACATCATAGCGTGGCGCATTGCTTCCAGCCATTTTTCCAGACCCTCCGGGGATTTAGCGGCGTCCAGGCGTAATTCCAACGTCCCTGGGGACCGTTCCTTGGCCTTCATGGCCACGGTCATAAGCACCAGACCCTTGACCTCTTCCGGGTAATCCAGCCCGTATTGCAAGGCAATGCACGCGCCCAAAGTAAACCCGCACAGCACCAAGTCCCGCTGGGCGCCGTTGGCCCAAAGCCAACCTCTAAGCCATTCCGCATAGCGGGCAATATCAGGGCATGGCTCCCCCGACAAATGTCCCGGCAAGTTCGGGACCAAACTGCCGTGGAAACGGTCCATCTGGTGGGAGAAACCCTCGGCGCAAGCGCCCGCTCCGGGTCCATGGATAAAAACTAGCTGGGTCATGTATTTACCCCTTTTTATGAGTTGCAGCAGATTTGGAGCTGGCTGGGCTTAACGGGCGGAAATCCCCCTAAATCCCCCTTTACGAAAGGGGACTTGATTACTGGGTCCAAAATTATCGTTCTGAAAAAATGAACTTAGAGCTCGCTTTGATCGAAGGGAGCTATTGCCCCCCTTTCATAGAGGGGGGTTGGTGGAAATTCCCCCGCTCTCCACTCAAATCATTGGATATTCCAACCGCCCCACCGCCTACAGAAAATGCGGCAGCACTTCCTCTACCAGTCGCCGGAACTGGGCTTTCTGGTCCCAGGACGGGATCCGCAGTAGAATGTCGGTGGCGCCGACGCCTACAAACGTTTGTAGGCGTTGGATGCACTGCTCAGGCGAGCCCAAAGCTACCCAGTTTTCCACCACTTCCCTTTTGTAGTCTACTGAATAGTACTGGTCCAAGTAGGTCTTGGACTCCTGGAACGCCGCCTCCTGGTCATCGTTTATGTTTATATTGTAGTAGAGGGATGAGGGCAGTCCTTCAAAGCTACGGTCGTAATCCCCGGCATACCCATGCACCCTCTTGAGTAGCTCCCCGAACTGGTCCGCCGGATTGGCCGTGGTCATGAAACCGTCTCCCATCCGGGCCACCCGGCGCAAAGATCGCTCGATGATGTGGGGCTTTCCCGTCGCCAAACGCGGGTTGCTTATGACCCAGATGGGCGGTGGGTTTTGCACCGGCTTCGGCTCGATGAACGCGTTTTTCAAAGTGTGGTACTGTCCCTCGTAGTCGACCCTGTCCTCGGTCCATAGCTTGCGCAGGATTTCGATATTCTCCTCCATGCGCAACGCTCGATCGAAGCCCTTTATGCCCATGTTGGTGTACTCGGTCCTATGCTCCTGCTCGCCGATGCTGCCGCCCATGCACGCGCCTAAAATCATTCGGCCATCCGAAAGCAAGTCCATGCTGGCCCATTGGTAGGCCAAGGTGATGGGCTCCCGAGAAGGGAAGCTGGCCATGCAGGCGACACCAATCTTGACACGCTTGGTCCTAGCAGCGATGGCCGACATCAGGGTTATCGACTCCATGCGGGGCTTGGCCATTATCGAGTCCCCGACCCAAACGTGGTCGAAAGCGCCGGAAGCCTCGGCTAGTTCGGCCATCTCCAGGATTTCGCTGGGCTGAGTCAACCCCAGCAGCACGCCCCGGTTGGACAGGGTCAAGCCGAATTTCACTTTTTGGACCATGGGCCTCCTATTTAACCGCAGAGAATGTTGTTCCTCGAGAGAACGGCTTTACCGCAGAGTGCGCGGAGGTCGCAGAGAAGATATTTTGATTAATCTCGGCGCTCTTTGCGTGCTCTGCGGTGAATATTTCGTGTCGTAAGACTAGATTATAGGCCAGCGTTGAGGGAAGGAAACGCCGGTCCTCTGCAACATTCCGGCTCCCAACTCCTGTACTTTTTGTATTAATTCCCATTCGTCTACGAATACCGGTTGGTGGTTTTCCACCACCACTTTGCCGTCCACCAGTACCGTGTGTACGCTACGACCGTCGGCGTTGTAGACCAGGTTATTAACAGGGTTGAACATGGTCCGCCATTCCGGGCGCTTGGTGTCGAAAAGCACTAAGTCCGCCTTCTTTCCCGCTTCTATTGAGCCAATTTGATCGTCCAACCCCAAGGCTTTTGCGCCCTGGATTGTAGCCATTTCCAAGGCTGTCTCGGCGGGTATCACGTTGGTGGTCTGGCGAGCGTCCTTGAAGAGCACGGTGATCAGGTACATGGAACGCATGGATTCGACCAGACTGGAGTTGTTGCCAGCATCGGTGCCCAAGCCCACGCATATGTCCTGGGCCAGCATCTCCGGCAGCATTCCTTTGGAGGTAATGCCGTGTCCCATCTTCAGGGCGGCGGTGGGACACATGACGCCCTTGGTCCCGGTGCGGGCCATGCAGTCCACTTCGCTCTGGTCCAAGCCGATGACATGGGCCAGAAGCATGTTGGGACCCAAAACGCCAATGTCTTCCAGGTATTCCACGGGCCGTTTTCCGTGCCGTTGCTGGTGGAGGTCTATGGACGACCGAGCATTACCTTGATGTAGGGTCAAGCAGGTGTTGTGGCGGTCAGCGATTTCTTTTGCGGCCACCAGCAGGTCCGTGGAGCAGTAATCGGCGGCAAAGGGCATAGTCCAACCACTGACCCGGCCATCCAACAGCCCGTTGTAAGACGCCACCGTTTCATCCATGATGGACACCGCCTCGGCCAGAGGATAAACCGGCAGGTTTAGCGGGTTGTCTTGGTCGACGACCTGCTTGCCCACTACAATCCGGCACCCAGATTCCTGATAGGCTTCCATGCAAGAATCCAGGAACTTGGTGCTGCCCGGGTCTAGGAAGCAGGTGGTCCCGTACTTCAGAAGCTCGGTGATGCCCAATAATGAAGTAAGGTACTCCTCCTCTTCGGTCATGGCCCCTTGTAGAGCGAATACATTGGCCAGGTACTCGCCAGGGTCCAGGCTGTCCGGGAAGATTCCTCTGATGGCGTGGGCGTAGCTGATGTGCATGTGTCCATTGATAAAGCCGGGGGTCACCACCATCTCGTTGGCGTCGATCACCCGGTCAGCGGCGAATCCTGCCATCTCAGTGGCCTTGCCGACCTGCGTGATCCTCTGGCCTTCGATCAATATTGACCCGTCTTGGATAATCCGGCGCCCTTGGTCCACCGTTAATATGAACCGTGCGCCCTCTATTTTTACCGTGGAACCAGCCATGGCCACCTCGTCAACTAGCGCCGGAACCCAATTCCGGCGACAGCATTTAATCCCAATGTCCCAAGAGTATAATCCGGCCCGAACGTTCTGGCATCCCCTGACGCTGGCACGAGTTGACCCTGGGGCTGCCCGCGCCTATTATGCCCTTGTGCACCGGCACGCAGGGATTCTCCACTGGGTACCTGAACCAAATTCGCGACGGAATCGTAAGTAATTTATAGAAAATCAAACTAAGGGTGACGCTATGAATAAAGCCGACATTCCTTTTCTGTCTGCATCCGAGCTTTCCGATCTGATCAAAAAACGAGAGGTCTCATCGGTGGAAGCCGTGGAGGTTTACCTGGACCGGATCGACAGCCTGAACGGCAAGCTATTTGCCTACCTGACGGTGTGCCGTGACGAAGCGCTCCAAGCGGCCCGTGAAGCGGACCAAGCGCTGGCCCAAGGTCAAATTCTTGGCCCAATGCACGGTGTACCGGTGGCGGTCAAAGACCAGATCAACTCGGCTGGCATCCGCACCACCGGCGGCTCTCCTATTTTCAATGATGTTGTTCCCACCGAAGACGCCACGGTGCTGGCCAACCTTAAATCCGCTGGGGCCGTCCTTTTGGGCAAGCTGAACATGACAGAATTCGCCACCACGGGTTTGTCCCATGGCTACGATACTGCCCGCAATCCCTGGGACACAGACCGGTTCACCGGTGGTTCCAGCAGCGGCTCGGGTGCGGCCACCGCAGCATTCATGTGCGCAGCGTCTTTGGGAGAGGACACGGGCGGCTCGGTGCGCTTTCCCGCCACTTGGTGCGGTCTCATGGGACTGCGGCCCACTTGGGGCCGGGTCAGCCGCTACGGTGTCATGCCCGGCGTTTGGTCCATGGACCAGATCGGCCCCATCACCCGGACCGTGGAGGACTGCGCCCTGACTCTTCAAGCGATAGCCGGTCAGGACCGCAAAGACCCATACACCTCCAGCGCCCCGGTACCCGATTATCGGCAGGCATTGGACGGCAATATACGGGGCCTACGGGTGGGCGTGGTCAAGGAGATGCTCCATAACCAGGATGTGGACCCGGAAATAAGGAATGCTGTGTTGGCCGCAGCCAACGGTCTGGGCGAGTTGGGAGCGACGGTGGACGAGGTTTCCCTGCCCATGACTAGCCATGCGGGGACAATTTCCGGTTCCATCCGGATTGAGGCACCCACCAACTACCGCGACCTGCTGCTGAACCATCTTCAAGAGATTCGACACGACAACCGAATCGGTTTCCTGACCAGCAATATCCTGCCAGCGACCGCTTATTACAAAGCCCAGAAGCTGCGGGCGCTATTGAGGCAGGAAGTCTTGGACGCCTTGCAGGATTTCGACGTGCTGGTTACGCCCACGGCAGGGGTAGCCGCGCAAAAGGTGGAGCCGGACCCGGCCATAGAAAGCAAGGACGGTACCAACCGGATGCCTTGGCTGTTGACCACGGCGTTCAGCCTGGCCAGCATACCTGCAGCCAGCATCTGCTGCGGCTTCACCGAAGAGAATCTGCCCATTGGCCTGCAGATAGGCGGAAGGCCGTTTGAGGAAGGAAAGATTCTGAACGTAGCCTATGCCTACGAGCAAGCCAATGAATGGCGGTTGCGCAAGCCACGGATTTAACTGGAGCCCCAAATTTAAATCAATAGTCCCGGATTTAACTGGATCCTCCGATTTAGCTTCAGAGGCTCCGTCGTCAGGCTAAAACGACCTAAATTTGTAGAAACTCCCGTATGTGCTGGGATAGCTCCGGCGTTCGCAGGTAGCCGTATGACTTGTGGGGGTGCCTGACTCCATCGCTGGTAACGTAGTCATTTATTATCATATCGTCTTCCACCCGGATGCCTGCGTCATTGGGACCGAAATCGTCCCTGATATGGGAATCTACGGCTACCGGGTCAGCCCGGTCAGCATAGTTGACCCATCTTTCGGTGACCACGGTGGGGGTGCGGACGGGAACACTGGAATAGCTGCGTTCACTGTGAATATTGTTCTTTATGAACCCTAAGCCAAGTGGCGAACCTATGGTTACGAAGTGGTGGACAGGGAAACCCGGGTCCTTTTGCCCAAGGTCACGCAGAACGTCGTAGGCAATAATCGAACCCATGGAATGGGCGATCAGCATCATTCGCTGTCCCTTGAGGGGCAGAATGGTGTTCGTCAGCTCGTCCATCAATACTTGCCGGGCTCGCTTTCGCTGTCCGTCTCGGCCCGTCAATTTACGGTCCTTATCGTAATAATAGGCTAGGTCCCTCGCTTTCTGCTCCAACAACCAGCCAGATAACGAATCAAGGCCCATCGGCCCCCTGACGCTGTCCAGAATTGACCCTCCAATATCTCCGATGCCGGCCCGTACCTTGTCGAGCCAACCTTCATCGTACTTGATCAGTGCGTCGGTGGCCGCTTCCCGGTAGGGCTGGTCGTTGTACAAAGCATCATGATCAAAGCCAGGTTCTCTGTGTTGAGGATACTTGTACAGTAGGTCCCTCCAATAAACCATAATAAATTGGAAATCGGGGTCATGGACCTCGCAGTTTTTCTTAAGACCTTCTTTTATCGCCGTCTCCCACCAATCTGAAAGCAACTGTTTTTCCGGTTTATTAGCAAGCCCGTGTGTTCCGATAATCACGCTGGCCATAGCTGTCCTCCCATCTAAGGTATAAGGCGATTTATAAGCCCGAATGTCGGCTGAGTCGGAGCGGACCCCGTTGTGCTTTAGTCTTGTCTGGGCCGGTCAATGGTGTACCTAGAGGTCTGGCCGGAAAGCCATTGGCCGGGTTTCGCGCTACGCCAAGCAGACGTATTCCAGTCTTATACGGTATAATAGTATATGTAATACGTTTCAATAACCAACTGTTCCTTCGATAATCGACGTTAAGAAAACGACGGCTTGGGGAGAATCGGGGTTTCCGTCCGAGTTTCTAGGTATTAGGCCAATTTATGCAAACAGAGGATTTTAGGTCGGGGTGGCGACGCACACCATCGAAACGTTTCTCCGTTTGGTTCCCCAAACCGGTAGCCACCGCCAATCGACTACAGACTTCAGCATTTTCAAAAAAATGGTTAGTGATAACTTTAAACTATCTATAAGAGTATAAACCATGTTTTTCGTCGATTCAAACCATTAGGTTCAGTGCGGGATAAATCAACCGACAGCCATTTGGTCAACCAGGCAGTGCCTTCTCTTGTACCAGTCTTCCGGGTGTTGTATGCTCCCCGTACTTGCAACGCATGACATGAGCCGAGCCAACACGACTAATCCCAGGCATCCCCGGAGCAAAAGTCTCCAGGAAATCTCTAACAAAGGAGCCTCAAAATGAAATTCGGTATTTTTACCATTGTGCCTTGGCACGAAGACTGGACCCAAGAAAGGGCCATAAATGAGGCCCTGGAGCAGATAGAGTTGGCCGACCAGTTGGGAATGGACGAGGTGTGGATTGGCGAGCACCGCTTCTCCCGCCACGGTCTCGTATCAGGGGTCTGGTCGTTCCTGGGCCAGGTGGCCGCAAGAACCAAGCACGTTCGCATTGGCACCGCCGTGGTTGTGCTCCCCCTGCACAACCCGATTTTGGTTGCTGAAGAGGCCGCTATGGTGGATGTCCTCAGCGGCGGTCGGTTGAATTTTGGCATCGGCTCGGGCTACCAACGCCAGGAGTTCGACGGCGTAGGCGTGGACATAAACGAGAGCCGGGCGCGCTTCCAGGAGTCAGTCGAGGTGATTATCAAAGCCTGGACGGAAGAGAGGTTGACCTACCACGGCAAATTTACCGACGTGGAAAATCTCTGGGTTCTGCCCAAACCCTTGCAGAAACCCTATCCGCCTCTTTTCCAGGCGGTGAGCACGACACCCGAGAGCATCGACTTCGCTGCCCGCAATCAAATTCAAGTGATTGCCGGGGGACCCACCGACATCTTGGGCCAAGCACCCCAGGTAATCCAAGCCTGGCGGGACAAAATGGACGAGTACGGCCATCCTCACGCTCATTTAGACCCGCCGATGGCCAAAGCGATTTACGTTGCTCCGACCATGGAAGAGGCCGAGACGGACCCGGTGGGGCGAGAAGACTTCTCGTCACGAATATTGGGTTCGGTAGGCACCAATGGCGCAGCGATTGGTCTGCCGCTGGACAAAGACGGCAACATTCCGCCGGGGTACGAGAATTGGGCCAACCGCCAAAAAGACCGGGACCGCCGGGACGACCCGGGCCACGCTGGCCTGCCGCCGCTCCGTGGTACGCCCGAGGTGGTTGTGCAACGCCTGAAAGAAACCCAAGCGGCAGGGATAAACCACATCTTTGGCGCGTTCGGCTTCCCTGGACTGCCCCACGAGAAGGTCATGCGGTCCATCGAGTTGTTCGCCACCCAGGTCATGCCTCACTTTCAAGAAGCTAAGGTGAGCTAGGGGGCAGATATCGATAGTGCGGGCAACAAAGCTTGAAGTGATATCTATCCAACGCTGCCAAAAATTTGGATCACAAAGACCGTTCGTGGTGAGCTTGTCGAACCATTCTTTAGCGAAAAGACCCTTCGACAGGCTCAGGGCGAACGGGACTATCCATCAGGCGGCTCCCTCACCAGTTAATGAGCCGCCAATCCGCCCTCAGTGACAAAATAAGGGCCAGGCGGTTGGGGTTCTGACCCAGCCGCCTTGTCATTGCTACCTCAATTCCGGTTCTTAGGAGATTTACATGAATTTCGGGATGTTCACCGACTTTCACGTCCGCAAAGGCATGAGCCAGCCCGAGGCCTTTGATGAGTCATTCGCTCAGATTATTGAAGCCGAAATGATGGGCATAGACTCTGTATGGTTGGCCGAGCACCATTTCAGCCCCGACCGTTCGGTACTGGCCTCCCCTATGGTCATGGCCAGCGCCATTGCCGCCCGGACCACAAAGATCCGCATCGGCATGGCCGTGCAGGTTCTACCCTTAACCAATCCTTTGCGTGTTGCCGAGGAAGCCGCCACAGTGGACCAGATAAGCAAAGGCAGGTTTGAATTCGGCATTGGACGCAGCGGATTGACCAAGTATTACCAGGGATACAACGTTCCTTACTCTGAGAGCCGCCAGCGGTTTTTTGAGGCTTTGGATGTCATAATGTCGGCTTGGAGCAAGACCGAATTCTCCTACCGAGGGGAGTACTACAGCTATCAGGACGTCACCGTGGTGCCCAAACCATTTCAATTACCCTACCCGCCAACTCGTGTAGCGGTGGCCAGCGAAGACACATTTTCCATAGTGGGCAAAATGGGACATCCAATATTCATCAGCGCCAATACGCCCATTCCCCAGCTACAGGAACGCTTGCGGCTTTACCGTCAGGCCAGGAAAGAAGGTGGCCACGATGGCCACGGTGAAGTATCGCTACGAGTGCCTGTCTACCTATCGGAAGACCGACAGAAGGCGGAGTCGGAGCCGGAAGCCAGTGCGTTGCACGCCATTCGTTACGGTGCGGAGGAACTGAGCAAAACGGCCGCCAGCGCCGAAGGAGCCGAACGGTTGCGTAAGACAGCCGCTTTACCCTACGAGGAAATTCTTCGGAACCGGGTGATCTTCGGGACTCCCGCCGCAGTGATCGACCGGCTAAAGGAGTTCCAAGAAGCGCTGGACATCACCGGGGTGGTCCTAGAGGTGAACTACGGTGGTCAGATACCCAACAGCCAGGTGGTCAACTCCTTGCGGTTATTGGCCGAGAAAGTAATGCCAGCATTCGCCTAAGCAGCGGAGGGTCTCATGGACTTCGGCGTGTTTTCCATGTTCAGCACCCGGGAAGGTTCGAGCCAGTTTCAGTCGTTCAACGAATGGTTCGACTTGGTCAATGTCTCCGAGGAAATGGGAATCGACACATTCTGGCTGGGTGAATCCCACTTCAGGCCCAACCGGGCCGTGCTTTCGTCGCCTCTCATCGGCGCCAGCGCCGTCGCCTCAAAGACCAAAAGGATGAGGGTGGGCTTGGCCGTCCAGGTGCTGCCTTTGGCAAACCCCTTACGGGTGGCTGAGGAAGCCGCCATCGTTGACCACATTAGCCAGGGACGCCTTGTGTTTGGCGTGGGCCGCAGTTCGTTCATAGAGTCCTATCAAGGTTACAACGTGGACTACGAAGAAAGCCGCGCCATGTTCGGTGAGTCATTGGAGGTCATCCAAAAAGCGTGGGGAGACGCTCCTTTCTCTCACCAAGGGGAATATTACAGCTTCCATGAAGTGGATGTGGTGCCAAAACCCTATCAGCAACCCCATCCTCCCATATGGATGGCCGTGGAGAACCGCGATACCTTCGCTCTGGCCGGTGACTTGGGGTTCCCTATTTTCATCCGGCACCAGATGGACGTTCCCGAACTTCAAACTCTGTTGGGGCAATATGAGGAAAAGCGCCGGGCCAACGCTGAGGCGGACCCTAGCTCTATGGGTCCAAACCAAGTGAACTTGCAACTGGCCGTCTACGTGGCGGACACAGCGGAAAAAGCCTATTCCGAGCCGCAAGCCAGCACCATGCGCCAGAGGCGGCTAATCTTGGAATCCATAGGGCGAGCCGCCGACCAGGAAGCCTACGATAGGATAAAGCGAATATCCGAAGCTCCCTACGACGAAGTTTTGGGCAGGGCCGCCTACGGCACCCCGGAAGCCGTGGTCGAGCGCATTTTGTACTACCAGGAAGAGCTGGGAATAACCAGCCTGTCTCTAGCCGTAAATCCCGGCGGTCAAATTCCCTACGATAGCGTCGTCAACTCCATCAAGCTACTGACTGAGAAGGTGATGCCGGCGTTCAAGTAGCAATCCACCGGCATCGTCATTTACATCACCGGCCCGCCCAAGGGTGTCGTCGGCCCCACGCATTCCAAGAACTTGCCATAGCCCGGTTCTTGTTCCAGCTTACCTTGATTCAGCAGGACCTTCCCGCGTAGCAGGGTCATCCAAGGCCGTCCGCTGACCTGCCATCCCTCGAATAGGCTGTAGCCAGCGTTGCTCTGGTGGTCCTTGGCGGTGATCACCCGGTCACCGGCAGGGTCGATAATCAAAAGGTCGGCGTCGGAACCCACCTGTATTGTCCCTTTCCGTGGATATAGGCCGAAAATTCGGGCCGGTTTTTCCGACATCACACGGGCCAGCCACCAGATGGGCAGACCCCGCTTCACTACTCCCTCGCTGTACATTAAAGAGACGATGGTTTCCAGTCCGGGAGAGCCAAAGGGCACCGAAGCGCCCTCCGGAGTGACGAAAATGTTCTCCCAACCGATTTGTTTGAGTTCCTGAGGATGGGGAGCATGGTCGCTGGACACTATGGAGGTCTGGCCCTGAGCGAGGCCCCGCCACAGAGCTTCACCGTCCGGCCCGTCTTCAGGGCGCAGAGGAGGGCCGATCTTGGCCAGGGGGTCGTATTTCGCCATTTCCGCATCCGAAAGCAGCAAGTACTGAGGGCATGTTTCCGTCCACACCGCTTGACCCAACGACTGGGCCTGCCTTATTCGCTCCAACCCAAGTTGGGTGCTCAGGTGGACTACATAGGTCGGGCACTTGGTTGCGGCACCCATCTTGATGGCCCGGTTTATCGCCTCTTCTTCGGCCCAATCCGGGCAGGCGCTTGGGAAATCAGTGGGATGGGTGTGGCCTCCTCCGATCAACTTGTTTTCCAAGTACTCGATGATGTTCCCGCTTTCGCGGTGCAACTGCAGCACACCTCCACCGGCGGCCACCGACTCCATGGCCTGGCATATGTAGTCGTCGTCGCACATCCGGCCGGGCCTCTTCTTGTAGGTCATGAACATTTTGTAGGATTTCACGCCCATTTCCATAGCCTGGCGCAGCCCGTTTAATATGTAGGGTCGGTTCTGCAGAATGAAGTGGAAGCCAAAGTCCACCACAGCCGACGCCTCCACCTCTTCGCGTATGCGGTTCACCGCCGCAGGCAGAGTTTCTTCCTTATCCGTGTCATAGGTGCCAAAAGGAATCAACGTAGTGAGGCCCGCATAAGCCGCCGCTCTGGCGCCCAAGGCATAGTCGTCGTGGCCATCCAAGTGCACGTGGGAGTCGATGAGACCGGGCAGCACCAACTTGCCCTCGGCGTCTATGTAATTGTCGGCGGGAGGCAGCAGGTGCTCGGGCCCTAGAGCCACGATTTTGTCCCCGACGATTGCGATGGATGCATCGTAGACTTGGGTCGAGGTGACCACTTGGCCGCCGCGTACAATTGTGTCGACTCTCGTTTCGGGCATGTTTGACCTCACTATGGCAGACTTACCTAGACCCCTGGCTTACTTACGGGTCCAATCGGGCCGGGATTCGCACCGCCAACACCAGTGCAAACAGATAGCAGCAACGCCCAGCCTATGTTGAAGCAGAGCATAGCAGCAAAGCCGTCTGGGAAGCAATTATGCGTCCTGTCCAAGGCGCTTACCAACGTTGATGGGACCACCGGATTCCGTTGACACCGGGAAAGCGTCGCATTACACTCGAACTTTATGGCCTTATGGCATTGAACAAATAAGGTCCGGTTCAATTGATCATCCGACAGCCTCAAAACACTGCCAACTCCCAAAGGAGGCGCAAAATATGGAAGACCGGTTTGGGTTGCCAATGACCACCAGTTCCACAACGGCTGCTGCGCTCTGCGCGGAGGGTCTCGATCTGTTGCTGGAGAACAACTACGGGCCTGCGGAAAGGTTCCAGAAAGCCATAGAGGCGGACGAGGGATTTTCCTTGGCCCACGCTCTGCTTGCTTACACCTATATTCAAGCAGCCAAGCCCAAGGAAGCCCGCCAGAGCAGCCAACGGGCGCTGGAACTGTCCGGCGGCATCTCAAAAAGGGAACAGCAACAAGCTCAAGCCATTGCTTTGTGGGCCAACGGGAAAGGCCCCGAGGCCATCCCCTTGATTCACGAGCACCTGGCGGAATTTCCTCGGGACATAAACATGTTACGGGTAGCCCAAAGGCTCTACAGTCTTGGCTGTTTCGGCTCCGGCGTTCCCGATTTCCCAAATCACTTGTTCAATCTGACAAAGAGCATCGAAAGCCAGAACAGTGGCGAGTGGTCATATGTGGCGGCCTGCGCCTTCGCCCATCATGAAGTTGGGCTTGTGGAAGTGGCACTGACCATGGCCGAGCAGTCTTTAGCGGCCCGGCCAACCAATGCTGTGGCCGCTCACTCGGTGGCTCACGCTCATTTCGAGATGGGCAACAATTTGGTCGGCACCGAATTCATGGCCGATTGGTTGCCCACATTCGATAAGCGCGCTCAATACTACGTCCACCTGTCTTGGCATCACGCCCTCTTTGAGTTGGCCACCGGTCACTACAAGAAGGCCTACGACCTGTACGATACAGAGATACGACCGTCTGTTATCGCGAAAAACACGTTGGCGCTGAACGACAGCGCCTCTTTAATGTGGCGATGGCAAATGTACGCTGGTGTTACACCGCCTTTCTCTTGGGAAGAAGTTTGCTCAATTGCCAGCGGTGCGACCAACTCCCCTGGCCCGGCATTTCGCGACGCCCATGCCGCTCTGGCTTTGGCTGGCAGCGAAGACGAACAGGGTATAGACTGCTTTCTGGAACGGCTGACCGAAGCCGCCAATAACGGCGACCCGCTGATTGCCGAAGTTTCTCTACCCTTAGCCAAAGGGATTATCGCATTCGCCCAAGGCGATTATGCGGAAGCGGTTTCTCAACTTGAGCCGGTGTTCCCCCAGTTGGCCCGCATCGGCGGTAGCCATGCCCAGCGGGAGGTTTTTGAGGACACTATGCTGGAGGCTTACCTAAAAGCCGAGGAGTTTGAAAAAGCGGAGGACATGCTCCGCACGCGGCTGAAGAAACGGGAGTCCATTCGTGACACGTACCGGATGGTCCAGGTGCAGAATGGTACGGGCCATCTCAATGAAGCCCGTACCAGCTTGGCAACCGTGACCCAAGGTTGGAAAGGGGCAGACCGCGCATCCGCAGAATCGGCTTCATTGGCCAGCTTGATTGAAGAAGTGGGGTAATTCTCTATGACACTGGAAAACAAGATCGCTTTGGTGACCGGCGCAGGAAGGGGCATGGGACGCGCCATATCTTTGGCCCTCGCCGCCGAGGGAGCCAGTGTAGCCGTGTCGGACATTAACGCCACTGAAGTGGAGGACACCAGCATAGCCGTCCAAGAACGGGCGAAAGAATCCGGCTCCCAAAGCCTGGCGATTCACGCTGATGTCGGGAGCCTGGATGACATTGACCGGATGGTCCGGGAGACGGTGAGCAGGTTCGGCCACATCGATATCCTGGTCAACAACGCTGGCATCACCCGCTATATCGATATAATGGACGTGGTGGAAGAAGACTGGGACCGCATCCACCGTGTGAACGCGAAAGGATCATTCTTCACCATGCAGCGGGTAGCTAAAGAATTGATTAGCCAAGGCCAGGGAGGGCGCATAATCAACATTGCCTCCATCGCTGGCAAAGGGTATTCCGGCACATCCAACGCAGCCTATGCCGCCAGCAAAGGCGCGGTTATAGCCATGACCTACATTGCCGCCAGCCAACTGGGCCAATATGATATCAACGTGAACGCCATCTGTCCCGGCTCCACCATAACCGCCATGGCGGATAGCACCATGGCCGAGCGGGCCTAGTCGATGGGAGTTCCCGTAGGCGATTTGCAGGCGCAGCGGGCGGACAGAATACCAATTGGCCGGGCCAACGACCCCGAGGACATAGCGGCCATGGCCGTCTTCCTCTCAGGAATTGGCGCGCGCAACATTACCGGGCAGACCTTCAACGTCGACGGTGGGCTGGTGATGCACTAACTTATCTCTTTTCGGCATGCGATAATAACAAAGATGGCCTGACTCACCCCCCGCACAGACAAGGTCATCTAGCCTGAACCCAGGAAAAAAATAACCCAGGAAATTTACTGTGGATCTATCCGTAAGATTTTTTGCTTTATACCGGGAACGGGCCGGAACCAACACCCACCTGCTGCAATTGCCGGAGGGTGCGACGGTTTCGGATTTGACCGACGAGGTGCGCCGGTTATTCCCTCGGTTAGCGCCCCCGGAAGTTAAAATCGTGGTAGCCGTCAACACCGATTACGCCGAACCGGATACAGTGTTGCGCAACGGTGACGACGTGTGCCTGATACCGCCGGTGAGCGGAGGATAATTTTATGATCGAACTAACCTATGAGCCTCTGAACCCTGAAAAAGTCACATCAAACATCCGACGGGACTCCAACGGCGCGGTGGTCACATTCTTGGGCACCACCCGGAACAACTTTCAGGGCAAGCAAGTGCTAACCTTGGAGTACGAAGCCTACGAAGAAATGGCCCTGAAAAAACTGGGAGAGGTACGAGAAGAGCTGCAGGCCGAGTTCGAACTGGAAGATATTGCTATATCTCACCGCATCGGCACCGTGCCCATCGGCGAGATCAGCCTGGTGGTAGCAGTCGCTTCACCACACCGCAAGCTAGCGTTCGAGGCATGCCAAAAAGCCGTGGACCGCATTAAGGAAGTCGTGCCCATCTGGAAGAAGGAAGTTTACGAAGAAGGTTCACGCTGGGTCGCTTGCGAGGACCACGAGTTCGAAGAAACTGGTGAGTCAGCCACCGCCCATACCCACAGCGACTAGCGCTGCGTATATATCACAGTTATGGATACGGGCTTACTCCCTCTCAATCTCTCCCTTCGTAAGGGGGAGAAGCGGAATCTTTAACCTA
Source organism: Dehalococcoidia bacterium (assembly GCA_963665155.2). Classification (GTDB taxonomy): domain Bacteria; phylum Chloroflexota; class Dehalococcoidia; order Lucifugimonadales; family UBA3495; genus UBA1141. Next base: position 1,254,478 of record CAXXFI010000002.1, read on the forward strand.
AGCGCCGCGTTTTGCCAATTCCATTACATGTGGGACTTTGCCTACCGACGGACCTACAGGTGAGCCGGGCAACTTTTCGAGGTGAACTCTCTCGGTTCGTTACTCCGAAGGATAGCGATTGGTAATCCCCGCAGCACCATCCTCTCTATCAGCGCCGCTGACTGCTTGAAATGCTTGGCGCACTGTTCTGGCCGCCACTAGCCTCATCCCCCGTGGCACCGTCAGACTATTAGCCACCGCATCCGGCGCCACGACTGTTGTCAGGCCCAACCGCGACGCTTCCGACAACCGGCGTTGCGCTTGGGGGACGCTACGTAATTCTCCGCTTAGCCCCACTTCACCCATAGCCGCCATTCCAGAGTCCAGAGCCCGATTGCGCATGCTGGATGAGACAGCCAGGACTATTGCCAGATCGGCCGCTGGCTCACTGACCCGGAAGCCGCCAGCAACACTGACAATAATGTCCTGACTGGCGAGTTCCAAGCCTGCCCGGCGCGACATCACAGCGACCAACATCAGTAACCGGTTGTGGTCCACACCATTGGCCACCCGACGGGGCACCGGCAATTGGGACGGCGAGGTCAAAGCCTGCACCTCCAGTAGCAATGGTCGGCTACCCTCCATGACCGGCACCAAAGCCGTGCCCACGGATTGGTCGTAACGCTGCGAAAGCAGCGTCTGCGATGGGTCGGCCACATCCGTTAACCCCAATTCGGTCATCTCAAACACTCCAACCTCGGATGTGGGTCCGAACCGGTTCTTGCTGCTCCGGAGTAATCGGTACTCGCTGAACTCCTGGGATTCCAAGTAAGCCACCACATCCACCATATGCTCGAGCACCCGAGGTCCCGCTACAGAACCGTCCTTGGTCAAATGGCCAGCCAGCAGCAAAGGGACATGTCTCGCCTTGGCCCATCGCATCAGTCTCAACCCCGCTTCCCTGACCTGGGCTACGCTGCCCGGACCGGAGGCAGTATCCTGACAATACAAGGTCTGGATGGAATCGATAATGCCTAGGGCGGGCCGGGATTCTTCCAGTTGGTTCAGCACCAAGTCGACGTCGGTCTCCGAATAGAGATAAACACCGTCTCCCGGAAATCGCAAACGTTGCGATCGGATTTTCAACTGTTGAGGAGATTCTTCGCCACTGACGTACAGGACTTTCCGGTCCTGTGAAGCTACGGACTGGGCAATCTGCAACAGCAATGTCGACTTGCCAACCCCAGGCTCACCCGCCAACAACACCACCGACCCTGGTACCAGGCCACCGCCCAACACCCGGTTTAGTTCCTCGGATGAAAGGCGAGTCCTAGAATGACCTTCCTGATTCACATGCACAAGTTCCTGGATCGGATCGGCTTGGCCTCCTGACCAGCTTTGCTTGGCAGGAATCGCGGAGAGAGGTCGAGTTTCAACAAGCGGCTGGCTGGAGCCACACGCTGGGGACGGGCAAAAACCCATCCATCGAGGACTCTCGTGGCCGCACTCGCTGCAGAGAAAAATTGACTTAGGGCTCTTGGACTGACGGACCAAAGTCTGTCTCCTGAATATTAGTAGGACTTATTCGCCACCGGCTCAACCATAGGTTCAACTCAACCATCGGCTTATCAACCATTGGCGAAAAGGAAAGCACCGGGAAGGAAGCCTTGGCGATTATAACAGCAGAAGGCCCCGCCGGAGCGGGGCCTTCTGCCAGTGTCTGTGTCGATGTTTGCCTGAAAGCTTTATGCGGTTGCTTCGGCGGGGGTTTCCTCGGTTTCTTCGGGTTCTTCTGCCGGAGCATCAACGATCTCCTTGGTACGACAGACGACGATGTCGTCTACAAAATCAATTATGACAGTGTCGCCCTCGTGTATGCGCCCGCCCAGAAGTTCCTCCGAGAGCAGGTCCTCCACTTCGTTCTGGATCAACCTGCGCAAAGGACGTGCTCCCAGCACTGGGTCGAACCCGTTCTCCCCAAGGTGATCCCGGACTTTATCCGTGACTTCCATCTGGATGTTCTTTTCGGCCAGTTCCTGACGTACCTGATTCATCATCAGGTCTACGATGGCCAGGATTTCCGCCCTGGTCAACTGGTGGAATACCACGGTGGCGTCAATACGGTTGAGGAATTCCGGCCGGAAGAAGCGTTTGACCTCCTCCATAACCTTGTCCTTCATCCGCTGGTAGGAACTTTCATCGGTCTGAGCTTCGTCGGTCTTGATGTTGAAGCCCAACGCCGTTTCCCGCTTGATCAGATCCGACCCCAGGTTGCTGGTCATAACCAGGATCGAGTTCCGGAAGTCCACCTTGCGACCCCTGGCGTCAGTCAGCCGCCCTGCGTCGAAGATCTGGAGCAGGATATTGAATACTTCGGGGTGAGCTTTTTCTATCTCATCGAAAAGCACGGCACAGTAGTTTTTGCGGCGAACGCCTTCGGTCAACTGCCCGCCCTCGTCGTAACCGACGTATCCGGGTGGCGCGCCTATCAGCCGGGCAACCGTGTGCCGCTCTTGGAACTCGGACATGTCCAAGCGGATCATATTATCTTCGTTGCCAAACATGAACTCGGCCATGGCTCGCACCAACTCGGTTTTGCCTACACCGGTGGGCCCTAAGAACATAAAGACACCGATGGGCCTGCGTGGGTCTTTGAGGCCTGCCCGAGCCCTTCGAACGGACTTGGAAACGTTAACGATCGCCTCGTCCTGTCCGATGATACGCTTGTGAATTTCCTCTTCCATGCGGATGAGCCGTTCTGTCTCCTCGGCCGCCAGACGGGTTACCGGGATACCGGTCCACATGCTTACGACTTCGGCTATATCGTCTTCCGTAACTACGGCCCGCTCTTTATCCCGGGCTTCCTGCCACTCCTTCTCCAAAGCCTCCAAGTTCTCGTTGGCATGGAGTTCCCGGTCCCTAAGCTCGGCTGCCGCCTCATATTGCTGGGAAGCGATGGCTTCGGCTTTCTCTTTCCGCACGTCTTCAACCACTTTCATGGCATCTTTGAGGGACGATGGGGTAACGCTGCCGCGGAGGCGAACTCTGGAACCAGCTTCGTCTATAAGGTCGATGGCCTTATCTGGCAGGAAGCGGTCCGGAATAAACCGGGAAGCCAACGTCGCAGCGGCTTTAATTGCTTCATCGGTAATATCTACCTTATGGTGATCCTCATAACGGGACTTTACGCCCATCAGAATTTGCACTGTCTCTTCGCTGGTGGGCTCTTCCACCTTCACCGGCTGCAGCCTACGCTCCAACGCCGGATCACGTTCAACGTACTTTCGGTAGTCATCCAAGGTGGTGGCGCCAATGCACTGAAGCTCGCCCCTAGCCAGGGAGGGCTTGAGAATATTGGAGGCGTCCACCGCGCCTTCGGCTGCTCCGGCTCCAACGATGGTATGAATCTCATCGATGAACAGGACACAGTTACCGGAGGCTTTTATTTCCTCAATTACTTTTTTGAGCCGTTCTTCGAATTCACCCCGATACTTGGTGCCAGCCACTAGGGCACCCATGTCCAGGGTAACCAACCTCTTGCCTTGAAGGGTTTCGGGAACGTCCCCGCTGCCGATCCTCTGAGCCAAGGCTTCCACGATCGCGGTTTTGCCCACGCCAGGCTCGCCTACCAATACGGGATTGTTCTTCGTCCGGCGGCTGAGTATCTGGACCACCCGCTGAATTTCTTGCTCTCTGCCAATAACAGGATCCAACTTCTCGGCTCGGGCTGCAACGGTCAGGTCCACGCCCAATTGGTCCAGCGTGGGGGTCTTGGTAGTGCTTCGGGCCCCGGTAGCGCCACTACCACTGCCTGTATTGCTGAGAATGCGGTGGGTTTCGGCCCGCACCTTGTCCAAGGTTACTCCCAGACTTTCCAACACCCCAGCGGCGACGCCTTCGCCCTCACGCATGAGGCCGATGAGCAAATGCTCGGTGCCGATGTATGTGTGGTTCATGCGCCGTGCTTCATCTACGGCCAGTTCAACCACTTTCTTCGCTCGAGGAGTGAGACCGATCTCACCCTGGGGCGGCTTCTCCCCTCGACCGATGATGAACTCTACCGCCGAACGCACCTTGTTCAGGTCGACCGTCAGACTGGACAGCACTCGGGCCGCCACTCCTTCGGTTTCACGCACGAGCCCAAGGAGGATATGCTCGGTACCTATGTAGTTATGATTAAACCGCTGAGCCTCTTCCTGAGCTAACGATAAGACTCGCCGGGCACGTTCGGAGAATTTCTCGAATCTACTTCCCATTATCCGCTCCTGGTGGTTGAGGATGAGGGTTGGGAACCATGATCGCTCATGTATCCGGATTTAAACTGGCTTGGAATGCTTCCAGTGGGCAGTTGCGATAGGCGCTCCCCACTAATCTAGTCCACCCAACCCGGCTCACTCGGCGAACCCTACGCCTGACATTCAGCCCAAATACAACGCCGTCACTGATGAGTCGATTATAAGGGACGCCTCTACTAGTGTAAAGGTAAGTGAAAGCAGTTTTTAGACGTAATGCCCGTGGTCAACCTTGGCTACCAGGGATATTGATCCACAGCTACTCGACGCTAATCTTTAAGAAAAATCCATTTGATTAGCTCCGATTTGCAGGAACGCATGCCCGGATAACCCAGCAGGGCGGAGTAGATCGGCTCGCAACTTCTAACGAGCCGTAGTTGTTAGTATTGCCCCCCGGCGGTGACCTATTTTCCCACCCCGTCACCAGAGCAGTATCGTCGGCGCTGAAGCGTTTCACTACCGTGTTCGGGATGGGAACGGGTGGGGCCACCTCGCTCGAACCACCAGGAAGCAACAATTAGGTCAGTATGCACTATTTTTCACAAGTCTGCAATAGGCAGCACCCTTGCTCCGTGGGTAAATTCGCCTCCAAATCGCACACATATTAGTGGATGTTCATTCGCACTCAACTTTGATTCCCTCGCAAAAAGGCCTGTTTGAGATGAACCCTGGCGTGCGAAGGGGCCTGGAAGGGAGGAGGCCACGGGATGCCGGCTGCTGGCCTCACCGCACCATCTGCCGCGCTCAGGACAAGCGTGATCCCCTTGCGGTACCCCTTCCGTGGCTCAGGGCACCCGGTGGAAGCTGTGGAGCGGCGCCCTCATGCGGCCGTGACCGCAGGTGCCGTCCCGACCGCCCGCTGAGCCGTGTTCTCCATCTCCACCAGGCGTGCATGGACCATCCGCTTGAAGTTGCACGCCAACGCCTTCAGGTAGACGGCAAGCCGCACCCGACGGCCCCCTCGCACCCGCAAGCGCCCAAGCCCGTGGGCGCGCTTCAGCTCGGAGTTCGTTCCCTCGATCCCGGCCCTTATGGCATACCGCTTGCGCCACTCCTCGGTGGCCTCGGCCCTCCGGCGCCGCTCGATGTTCACCTTCACCAGGTCCGCCTTGAGGACGTAGGCCCCCGCACGCCGGTCCAGCTTCACTGGGCAACGGGACCGCAAGGGGCAGGGCTCGCATGTTGTCCTGGCAAAGTGGACCTCTACCCGCTCCGGCGCATCCTCCAACTCGTGCTCCTCGATGGACGGGTGGCCGGCGGGGCACACCGTGGCCTGCTCCCCTGTGACGTCGATCTGAAAGTCCGCGGCGGTGAGCGGCGGTGGTCCGTCACCCTCTCCTTCGTGCGAGTTCCCCGGCGCCGACCCCGCCACCGGGCTCACCAGTTCCGTTCCCCGGCGCGAGGCTTCGAAGGCATTGCGGCCCGACCCATACGCCGTGTCGGCGAAGAGCTCGTCCGGTCGGACCTTCCGCTCCGCGAGCCCGTCAACGACCGGCACGCTCACGTCGGTGTCGCTCCCACTCGAGGGGGTCACCTCCACGTGGGTGATGAGCTGGGTGGCGTTCTCCTCGTGGCAGGTCTCCGCCACCTGCACCTCGTACCCCTTCCCCTTGTGGCCGCTGTAGGTCACATCCGGGTCGTGGGGCGATTGCAGCGAGTCGGCGGACACCTGCTTCGGGTCCTTCAAGGCCACGGGCACCTTGCATTCCCCAGCATCGTCGTCATCGTCCCTGGGGCGCCCGTCCCGGTGTTTGCCCACATGGCACTGCTCCCGCAGCAGCCGCTCCAGCAGCCAGCCGCTCCAGCAGCCGGTACTCCTCCAGCTGGGCAGCAGTCGTGCCATGGAACCGGTCCACCAGCCGGTAGAGGTCCCGGGCACAGACCGAAAGGCGTCGCCGACCCTCCCCCGTGCGGGCGTCCTCGTAGTGGGTCGCCTCGTCTTCTTCCTTCAAATAGCGCCCTAGGAGGCCCTCCGGAACCCCAGGGCGAAGCTCTGGGTGCTCCCAGCGCAAGGCCCGCAGGAACAACCGCATCGTCTCACAGAACAGGCCCAGCCGGGTGAGTGTGGCGATGTTGCTCATGATGTGGGTGGAGTCCAGCCGTTGCTTTCCGGTGCGTATGCCCAGCGCCTGGATGATCCGGTCCGTGGTCTCCTGGAAAGCCAGCCGGCCACCGTCGTGCTGCATCAGGCGAACTCGGAAGTTGTGGAGGGTCTTCTGGGGCAGGTGGGTCTCCTCGATGTCCAGCCGCAGGGCGTGGTGCCAGAGCAGGTTGAACTCTAGTTGTTCCAGAGCTTCATCGTCGGTGAGGTTGAACATCTCTTTGAGGAGGTGGACCCCGAGGACGGTCTGCACCGCCCGGTTGGGACGGCCGTTGTCCACGCAGTACATGGGAGCAAAGCGCTCCTCGTCAATCAGGGGGAGCGCCTCGTTTCGGAAAACCTCGGCCCAACTTCTCTCCAGACGCTTAGCCTTCTTCGGCGTCACCAGGAACTGGGACTGCCAGAGGCTCTCTTGCGGGTCTCGTATTCGGAACATCCTCCCCTCCCTCGGCCAGGCGCTGCCCCAACGCCCTTTCCCCACATTATCCTCCCATTGCCCCCGGAGGACGAGGGGTTTTTACGAGGGAATCAATCTTCCTCGCCCCAAGCACGCACTTAGCCTTATGTATTCCTCATTATCATTAATAACTTCAAGCCTAGTGTTAGCATTGACATGATCAAGCTTACCCGCGGTTTTATCTCGACCGGTTATAGCCCACGTATGCCCCACCCGCGATACCCAGGGAGGAGGCTAAAATAGCCAGAACCTTTTCCAGATTGAGACTCAACCAAATCGTTCCATCCAAATTGTTCCGTCCAAATTGTTCCGTCCTGTTGGGGTTTGTGCTCTAACTTGAAACCGGTTGATTCCGGCTCAGTCTTCTTTTCGGGACTGGAATTCAGTCACGATTTCAGGATGGTTTCCCGCATTCCATTGGGTGTTTTTTTTATTGACTTTTCATCGCATTTCCGATAAATTCAAGGTTCATAGACAAACAGCCAAAAGATACATATAAAGCCTAAAACAGAGGTAAAAACGGATGGGTAGGCGCCTATTTAAGGAACTGGAAAGGGTTTACGGTTTCGACGAAGTGGCGATTGTTCCTGGCCAGGTGACTATCAACCCGGAGTTGACCTCCACCAAAATGACGATTGGCGACCGGAGCTTTGACATCCCCGTCTTAGCGTCGGCCATGGACGGTGCGGTTTCCCCTCACTTCGCAAGCCTGATGCATGAAATGGGTGGACTGGGCGTCCTAAACGCCGAAGGTCTATATACCCGCTACGAAGACCCCTACTCCGTTCTGGAAGAAATAATCTCCACTTCTCAAGAAGACGTAACCCAATACCTGCAGCAGGTATACTCGGAGCCCATCCGCGAAGAACTCGTTGGTCGGCGTGTAGAAGAAATCCGGGCAACCGGCGCAACGTGCGCCGTCTCTTTCACTCCCCAGAACACAAAACGCATGTCTCCCCTCGCTGTGGAAGCCGGAGCGGACTTGGTGTTTGTGCAGTCCACGGTCACCACCGCCAGACACATGTCCCGCAGTTACCGCGGTCTAATCTTTTCCGAATTAGTCAAAGCCTTGAAGGTGCCTGTGGTGGTAGGAAACTGCGTCACCTACGATGTAGCCCAAGAGTTGATGGAAACCGGAATCGACGGAGTGCTGGTCGGGGTCGGTCCGGGAGCCGCCTGCACCACTCGGGAAGTGGTGGGGGTCGGTGTTCCTCAAGTAAGCGCCACCCTAGAGTGCGCAGCCGCCAGGGAAGATTACTACCGCCGCACTGGCCGCTACGTGAACATTATTACCGACGGCGGTTTTCGAACCGGCGGCGACATTTGCAAGGCCATTGTTAGCGGAGCGGACGCCGTCATGCTGGGAACGCCTTTCGCTCAAGCCGATGAGGCACCCGGCCATGGCTTTAACTGGGGTATGGCCAACCCACACCCTGAATTGCCCAGAGGCACACGCATCAAGGTGGGCACCAAAGGCAGCCTACGCCAGATATTGTTTGGACCAACATCCAGGACGGACGGAACCCAGAATTTCATGGGTGCTTTGCGCGTAGCCATGGGCATGTGCGGCGCATACACGATCAGGGATTTGCATAAAGCCGAAATGGTGATCGCACCGGCCATCAAGACCGAAGGGAAATTCTTCCAGTACTCCGGCGGCGGCTAAGAGTTTCCACAGCCTCAGAAACCTGGCGCCACTGGGCGCCACATTTTTGCACATCCGCAATCCAGTTCTTCCAGGCTCCACGCATCAAACTTTCATCATGGGAGAATTCAACATGCCCAACATTCAGATTCTCGACCCCACCGCCGAAGATGTGCCGGAAGAACTTGGGCTGAGCCCAAAGCTTCCCGACTTGCGCGGGAAAGTAGTGGGATTGCTGGAAAATCGCAAATACCACGCAGATTCCTTCCTGCATGAACTCGAACAGGTTCTGGTCAACGACTTTGGGGCCGAAAAAGTGGTCTACGCAACGAAGTTTAGCTACAGCGCCCCGTGCGCCGATGAGACCCTCGATTTGCTCACCTCCCAGTGCGACGTGGTGGTTCACGCCATCGCTGATTGAGGATCTTGCACGGCGTGGGGTCTCCACGACACAGTAAAAACCGAGTCCCAAGGCATACCGTCCGTTAGCGTAATAACCCGCACATTTGACCGGGCAGCCCACGCAAGAGCGACAGCTCTGGGAATGCCCGGCGTGCGCATTGTGGTCCTGCCCAGCCCGTTGGCTACCCGAAGCCCCGGAGACGTTAGGGCTATGGCCCGTGAGTTCGCCACCGAAATCGTGGGGCTGGTTACAGGCGACTAGACGCCGAATTCTGGAACCCACCGGGTTGGTCCTTGATCTTGACCCGGTGGAAGAAGAATGGCGTCCACTGGAAACCTCGGATTCAAGTCAGGTCCGAGGCAGTGATCCTTTGGGTGCTGCGTATTGCAAACAACCATACCTCAAGCTAAAGCTCATTCATGGCCCGTTTTACCGGGGACTGTGGCGCTATCGGTTACGGCGCAACCGTGCTCTAAATCAAATCGGCGACTATGCGCAACCCCCAACAATCTGCTACATCTTGACGGTTTCGTTAAAGCCGGACGAATCAAAATAAAATTTCATGGCAGGAGATCATGGTAAATCCCTCAGCCCTCCAAGCCCGCCGCATTGACGTGCCCGACAGCTTCGAAGCTGTTCAGGATTATTGCTGGAAGCAAGGTTGGACCGACGGAATGCCCGTGGTCCCGCCGACCGAGGAGGCAGTGCGCCGGATGCTGTCCGGATATGGACGGGACCCGGCAACTTCACTGGGAATTATCCAACCCCGCAATGCCAAGGTGACCCTGGAAAAGATTGCCATCAACGCTGTTATGGCCGGGTGCGTTCCCGAGTACTTCCCGGTGGTCATTGCCGCCGTAAAGGCGGTGCTGCAGGAGGAGTTCAACGTGGCCGGCGTATCGGCCACCACCGGCGGTGGCGCTCCCGTGATCATCGTCAACGGCCCCATCGCCAAGCAGTTGGAGATCAATTCCGATGCTGGTTGCTTCGGCCCAGGCTGGCGGGCCAACGCCACCATCGGGCGGGCGTTGCGCTTGGTGATACGCAATATGGGGGGTCTCATCCCGGGCGAGATGGACAAGGCCACCCTTTCCACACCCGGCAGGTACAGCTTTTGCTTCGCTGAAAACGAAGACCGGAGTCCTTGGGAACCCCGCCACGTAGAACTGGGGTACGAACCTTCCGACAGCACGTTAACCATCATCGGCATCAGGGGTGTTTACACGGTGATGGAAACCACGGTGCCGACTGGGTACGGGGTACTGCAAACCATCCTAGCCACGATGAAAGCAGGTGGGGTCTCGAATTACTATCAAATTGGAACAGGCGCCCAAATTGTACTGGTCCTCTGTCCGGAGCATGCTCAAGATATTGCGACTTCAGGACTATCCAAAGCCGACGTCCGGCAATTTATCTACCAGAACGCTCGAATGCCTATCCGCCAGCTAAGAGACATGGCTCACTGGGGCAACCGGAATTGGCCCGCCTGGATAGACCAAGACAACCCAGAAACGTTGGTGCCCATCGTCCGCTCGATGGACGATATTGTGATAGTTACCGCAGGTGGTGACGGGCGTCACTCGGCATGGCTGGCCGGTTGGGGCGTGACCAGGGTCGTGACCCGGAAAATTGAGGTGCCACTTTAGATCTTCCCGAACATTTCCGGAAATTTTAGGACGTTCGCCGGTTCGATCCCAAGACCGACATAAGATCCGATCCACGCAATATTGGGAACCCGTGCCGCAACTCGGTCTCTCTCAGGTCTTTCACGGGTTTATAAGTAGTTAGAGCGGGAAAACCTCCGCAATAAATTGGCTCAGGTGGATTCGGCCCTTAGACCGACGGATTGTTTCGGTGGTAAGCCCCGATAATACAATCGATCGTCTCCCCAAGCCACTACTTGACCTACATCGGCATTTTGCGCCCAGGTATTATCGCGCTTTAGCCTGAATACGTCGTTTCCCTCAAGTTGCCTACCAAATTGATGGGGCGCGGCTACCGGCTAAACCTACCCCTAGAACCTAAGGTTTTTGCGGCGCATCATAGTAGTGTTGTAAACCACTGCTGGGATTATTCAAAGTTGCCGACAACCGTTGCTCCGGACGACCGTTGCTCCGGGAGGAATGTCGGACATTCTGCCAGATTTCGTCGTAATGAAGCAAAACATCTTGACTTATGGCTTCAACGGGCGCGTGCTTGACAGCAGCGTCCGTTGAAATATTGACGAATACCACTACATCTGCTAAAATAGTGCGTCTATTTAAGAGGTAAATGATTATGACGCAACATGCCGCAATACCACAGCCTGGCGATGCCGCAATACCACAGCCTGGCGATGCCGCAGAGGAAGCTATTGAAGAGGCGCCCCAGTGTATGCACTATTGGGTAATCCAGTCGGCCACTGGGCCGGTTAGCGCTGGGATCTGCCAGACATGCGGTGAAACCCGTGAATTTAAAAACTATGTGGAAGGCGCTTCCTGGGGGGATTCGAGGCTGTCCAATAGGACCAACAACGAAGACTCTAAGGCGGTCTCAAGAGCCGTGGTGGACACTTCCGACAGTGAAGAAACCGAAGAAGAGTAGCGGCTAGCTTCATTAAGGGCGCCTAACAAATTGATTTGGACCTTGTCAAACAGATGAGGGAACAACCGAAGCGTCGGTTCGCCTTTCATAGCGAACCCGCAGCCGTCGGAACTGGTGCAGTCATGCCAGGGTTCGCTCCACCACCCACCGATGGATGCCCAGGCCACTCCCGTGCTGGGTAAGGCGTTTGGCCAGGACCGGCTCGATCCCCAGCGATCACAACGCCTGCCGGTGGGGTCATAAGCTCGGTCTCCCTGAACTTGGCTGGTCTCCGGCGTGGACGTCCTACCTGGCCCCGAATGGACGGAATGGCTTCCACCAAGGGTAGCAACTGAGTTACATCATGACGGTTAGCGCCCATCAAGATGGCGGCCAGAGGGATCCCTTGGGCGTCGGTAATCAGGTGGTGCTTGCTCCGGCTTGCGCCGGTCAGTGAGATTGGGCCCAGTTTTCCCCCCTCCGCCAACCGCCCGTATGGAGGCGCTATCCACCACGGCTCGAGACCAGTCAATCTGGTCGGCTTCTCGCAGTTTGGCCAGAAACATTTCATGACGGTTTTGCCAACTCCAACTTCCTGCCAGTCTCGAAGACGACGCCAGCAGGTCATCCCCGAGCCACACCCCATCTCTTGGGGCAACATCTCCCAGAGAATGCCACTCTTCAGGACGAACAAGATGCCGGTCAGCGCCCGACGGTTCTGCAGGCGCTTTCGGCCAGGGTAGCGCCATCGTCTGGGCATGGGTACCGGCAATAAGGGTTGGATCAATTTCCATAGTTCATCATCTACCAGTGGTTTCGCCATCAGCCTCCCCTCCACACAAGGGGAAGATACAGCCAACCGGCCACTAGCGCCAAGATTAACTCAGTTCAATTTGTTAGGAGTTCTAAGTCTAGGCAAAGTAATGAGTGGAAAAGGTGACATGAGTCATCCCGGAGTTTCCTGGCTGGTGGAGAAAGTTGGAGGATAAGTCAGCCAGAGAGAACTAAGGGCAGCACGAATACGAGAGAGCGGTACCGCGAAGCTGCGATACCGCCTTCCTGTTCTGCGGCACCAGGCACGAGCAGGTCTTGGACCAAAGATCGAGACTCCTCGATGAGTAAAGAGAGAAGAAAGACGTAGACCAAACTGACCATGAGCAAGAGTTTGAGGCGGGTTTCCCAATACTAGATCCGAGGGCTTTCCATAGTCAGGTCCGTCTTGCAAGCCCGGTAGAACATCTCCACCTGCCAGCGCCGGGCGTAGTCCAACACCACGCGTCATCGGGGCAAGCGATGTGGTCATTGGTCAGCAGGTACCAGAGCCTTCGTCCTTTGCCAGGCCGGGAGACCACCAGGCATAGTTCCGCGTCCACCTGGGGATTGCGCACTGCTACGCCTATGATGCCGGTCTTGCGGGATTTGCACCGGTGCAAATCCCATATCTGACGGTACTCTTAGGAGCGTTTGCCACGAGTGATCTGCTAGGCAGCCCGGCTACCCAAGCCATCGGTAAGGTGGTAGCGAGTGGGCCAGCGCATGATAAATCGTAGCCAGTAACCACTCAACTCCTTGAGCCATGGCGCGCCAGCGAATCCCCGGTCAAAGACGTGCGGCAACCGACGGTCCCACCCCTCGGCGCAGCGGGCGGAAAAGGAAGTCTTTTGGGTAGTCTGGTCGCTAGCCAGCTTGCCCCGGCTAGTCCATCAACCCATGGCTGCCAAGGCCGGAGGGCGGTGCATACCGGAGAGCCAGTGCAGGCCAGGCACGAACACCGGTGGTCCGCCGGGGATTGAAGAACCCCGGCTTGAGGCGGGCCGCTTTGCTGGAGCGCACCGGACACAGCCATTCCAAGGCAATGCTCTCGGGCTTCTCCAAGACGCTCTCGTCCCAGATGGCCCAGGGCTTGGTCGGCCCGGTGCCAGAGAAAACGGTCCAAAAGAGTGTGGGACCAACGGGGGGAGCGCAGTAAATTGCTGAGGCGTTTGGCTCCCGCTGGAGCTTGGCTGGGAGTTAGCACATGGGCGCCCAACTCGCTTAGGAGCAGCCCAGACCAAGAGTGACGGAACCTTACAATGGGCTGGAGCGCCAAGAAGAAGGTCCGCACCAAACGCCGGTCTATCTGCGCGTCCAGCCAAGCCTCGAAAGGTCCCAGGAAAATCTGGAGTCGTTTCGCTATCAGTTGTCCTTGATGCCGCCCCGCCTCTTCCCTTAACATTAAGAAAAACCCTCCCGGTGTTTGGTGATTCACACAACCAATTCACCTGAAGGGGTCTTTTCTTGCAAGCAGTTTCTTGTACGAGTTTTAACCTTTTACCAAATTCCGGGATGACTCATGTATGTGGACAAACCGGCTGCCAGTCTTAGCGGGCGGCGGTCGCGGGTTGATGCGCCCGCAGGAAGTCTCGCACATGGTTTATCGTCTTGGCGAGCAGGTTCTTGTCTTCTTTCCACGGGTACGCCGTAGATTCGGCATTCGGAGCCAACTCTATGATCTCCATGGAGGCCTCGTAGGAGTGGGCAGGAGTGTCGTCAGGCATGACCAGCATCGGCGTCTGGCACGAACGAACGAAGTCCTGCGTCACGCAGTACACGAATTTGGGCTGGCGGCGGTACAGATTGTGCAGGTACGCATCGCACGATTCCATTGTCACCTCTGGCCGACGTTCTATCAACGCGGGCGCCCAGACATCATGTCCGGAGTCGTACATATTATCGGGGAATTTCGAGTTGTGCCCGACCGGCTGGCAGAGCACCCCTGCCAGGACACGTTGGGGCGCCCGTTCCATGAGCTTGAGTGCGAAGGGGCCACCGATGCAGTAGCCCATGAAGAAGAACTCCTGAATGCCCAAGTGGTCCATCAGCCCCAGTTGGTCGTCGGCGAAGGCTCCCCAAGGGTCGTCGACGGGGACCGGCCCGTTGGACTCGCCGCCGTTGGCATTGCGCTGGTCCATGGTGATGCAACGGAAGTCGTCCTTGAACTCCTCCATTGCGTTGAACACCTGGTTAGGCCAATTGCTGACCAGGGAGTTCAACCCTCCCCCGGGCGTGACCAGAAGCGGGAAACCGGACCCGGCCTCCTCATAATGAATGCTGACATCGCCTTTAGTAAAAATCGGCATACCAATTTCTCCTTTTATAAGTTATAAGTCACCAGAAATTAGGGCTTCCGGAACGTTATCGCGGTTTATTTTAGCATTAGTTTGCCCGTATTTTGAGAATGGTCAACGAGAACAAGCGTGACTAACCCATCTCTGGAACTGGGCAGATTCGGTAGTGGACCGCCTCCCCAGTGACACCGCTACATTGAAGCCACCTCCCCAGCCCAGTTACAATTGGGTAAAGGCTACTGTTAAGTCGGGAGAACGGTAATTAGTAACGAGGCGAACCAATGCAGCAACCGAATAGAGGTAAACGCCACAAGCCAATTATTCGTACAGGAGCTATCGCATTTAGCTTCGAGCCGCCAGAGTTATTTGGAACAAGGGAAGCCGCGGCACGGGTTGTGCCACAACCAAACGACGACTGGTTTGCCAAAGGCCTAAGCCTTGCCCACCGACTTTTCTCTGCCAGGATAGATAATGTTTATACGGAAGAACTGCCCATCGTACTAACCTATTTGTGTATAAAGGCGCTAAACGACCTCCTGGCTGCCGTCTCAAATGTAAAAAATGGATATTATTTCCAAGCGTGGCCCCTACTCCGGGGCGCGTTAGAGGCGTCGGAATTGATGGACTATTTTCTTCGGAATGATAATGCCGATGAAATTCGAAAATGGGTCGATAAAGAGAAGCGTTATGATTCCCTAAGCTGGCTAAAAGATTAGTTACCACACACCGAATTGAGAAAGCGTTTCATTGACATCTTTAATGAAAATTCCCACGCGAACCTGACGAATATCGACGCTATGAGCACATTTAAATCAGGAGATGGCGTGAGGACAATTGCTGTCGGTCCTCTCCCATTCCCTCCTACTGCGCGATCCAGCCCAGTAAGGTTCGCTGCATCATTAATTTCCTTTCCAACTAGAGTGTTATGGCTAAGCCAGCGTGATGTTGTTTCGGCAGATTGGGTCGCCGAGTTCCGCACTTTCGACGAAGCCACGGGATTCGTGCTCGGGGATGACTGGACGACCTCTAACCTAGGCGAAGACCTATTGAGAAAACAGCTATAATTATTGCGAGTTGCTGAAGTGTGCTGCTTTGCGATGCATCACTGACGCCTCAGGTAACGCCTCAGACGACCTGGGCTGGCTTACCCAGTGACCAGCAACGGGGACTGGAAGAGCGGTCGGCAAGGATTCGGCGAGCATGACCAACCAACCCTACAATCCACCAATCCCGGCCCACCTTAACGGCCAAGTCGTCCAGGACACCCTGACCCAGGACGAATACGAGCGGTTCAAGGCGGTGCTTCCTTCGTGGCGGGACCGGCTGATCGCCATGCTGCTGCGGAACACCGGCCTCCGGGTCAACGAGCTCCTGGGCCTCCAGGTCCGCGACTTTGTGCTGGGCGGGCCCGCTTTCATCGTCTACGTGATCCGGTTCAAGAAGGCAGAGAGGACCGGGTACGACTGGCATTCGACAAGATCATAGCTGACGGAACAATACCCGTGCCGACATGAAGGTCGATGGATTGCGCAAAGACTACCACATCAACCCGTACGGTGGGACGTAGGTTGCCGTGAATTTGAGGCTGGGTGGAGCGGGCGGCGGGAATCGAACCCGCGTGGCTAGCTTGGAAGGCTAGAGCTTTGCCACTAAGCAACGCCCGCAAGAGGAGGGGCGTATCAACTGATGAACGCCACCGGTAATTATATACGGTGATGATACAGGTTGCCAGGCCGACCTTAGCATTTTGCACCAGTTCCGTCTTATCCAAGCTCCACAATGCGTGATGCTAGTCTTCAAGGCCGATGGGGAATAGTGGTTGATTACCCGATTGACCGGTGAAAGTCGAATAGGGACTGGAAACCTTGAATCGCTGGTGGCCCGCTTGCAACCAACCACTAAGAAAAAGAGCCAAAATTGGAGGTAGATTATGGCAGCAATTCGACGCGAATACCCGGAAATCGCTCCCGCAGGGCCCAGCTACAGCAGGGGTGTCCGTAGCGGCAACCTGTTGTTCATATCCGGTTGCACGGCAAAAGGGAGCGATGCCCAAGGCAAAGCAATGATCGATCAACTGCGGATTACCCTAGACCGGATTACACGAATCGCCCAAGCGGAAGGAGGTGAGTCAGCGGACATTGTGAAGATCACCACCTTCGTGACCAGTATCGCCGATTGGCGAGCCCTCGGCGACCAGCAGCATACGGTGTTCGAAGAGTACTTCAAAGGCCGGTACCCGGCAAACACGCTGGTAGAGATCGGAGCCTTGGCCGAACCGGGCCTAGACGTGGAAATCGAAGCGATCGTCGTGGTAGAATGGTGTGCCAAGCTATGAGCCCAGCCGGTGACACCCGTACGAGATTCGAGGCGAGACCGGCGGGTTAGGTTCCGGGTTAGCTTCTACGAAAATAACTCCCTTCTCCCTTCTCCCTTCTCCCAATTCCAAGGTTTTACCGAACACGCAGGGCTTGGCTGTTTGCTTGCCTGGAAAAGAGTCGCACCGAACTCGAGAGGATTGCATCAAACTTTTGAGCACCCTCGGCTACGAAGTCGTCGAGCCATGAGTGCAGGCAGCTTGATACGGCGGGAAAATCCGCCAGGAACGGCATCGAGCGCGGGTATAAATCGGCAAGCGTCAGGCAAGAAATGGGAAAATCCGGGTTTTTGATAGCCATCGCCCTAGGAGCATTGATGGTCTTCGTGGTTTTTCTCCCTTCCCTAAGGCAATTGTGGCTCAAGGTCGGCGCCGAAGAAGTGACTATATCCGATGGCTCGAGTACTGGCGCGAACTCGGGCTTGAACGCGGCTAGCCAAACATCAACATCCGGCGCAGTTGGGACACGTCAGCTAAAGATCATTAAAGTTCTGGGCCGGGACGGCATCCCTGCGATCCTAGACCCAGAATTCATTGGCGCAAGCCAAGCCTTTCAGCAAATGGAACCCGACGAACGCGTCCTGGGGTTATCCATCAACGGCGACAATCGCGCTTATCCCCTAAACCTGCTTAGCCGTCACGAAATTGTGAACGACACCGTGGGGGGAGTGCCCGTTGCGGTCACTTGGTGACCCCTCTGCTTTTCGGGCATCGTGTATGCCCGGGAGATACAAGGCGAGCTCCACACCTTCGGCGTTTCCGGCAAGCTGATAATGAACACTCTGGTTATGTACGACCATCAGACCGATACCCTGTGGAGTCAGTTTTTGAGCAGAGGGGTCAAAGGCCCTTTGGCGGACTTTCAACTGGAAATCCTACCGGTTCTCCAAACAACCTGGCTGCAATGGCTTACCCTTCACCCGAATACCATTGTGCTTGACAAGAAGGGCAGGTACCAGGCGGACTCCTACGAAAGCTACTACAGTGGAGGCTCGGCGGGCATCATCGGCGAGTCGAACAAGGACAGCCGTCTGGCCGGTAAGGAGTTGGTTTTGGGCGTGGACTTGGTTGGAACCGCCAAAGCCTACCCCTTTCGGGCGATGGCTGGCCAAGGGGCAATCAACGACACTCTTGCAGGCAAGCCCGTGTTGGTGACCTTCGACCCGCTAAACGAAACCGGCTCGGTTTTTCTCCGCAGCGTCGCAGGTAATACATTGCACTTCCAAACCACCGAAAAGAATGCCGAAGGGATATTTCTGCTGAGGGACGATGAAACCGGCAGCACCTGGCAGGCGCTGACTGGCCGGGCCATCGATGGACCGATGGTGGGGACGGCATTAGAGCGGCTGCCATCGTTTTATTCGTTCTGGTTTGCTTGGTCCGACTTCCATCCGGACACTCAGTTGTACTCGTCACAGCTGAAGCAGAGCGAGACCGGTTAGAACCGGCCGGAGGGGAACCGTGGCAGGATAAGGACAATGAAGCTCACGCCAACCGAAGACTCCCGTGCCCTAATTTACGTCGCTGCCAATGTCGAGTTCGGGAAGGGCCGGAAGGTCGGTAAAGGGTTCAGCCTGAGCACGTATAGCAAGCTGATTTATTTCGCCTGATATTCTCTGCAGTTTCTGTCCAATTTCCTGGTAGTGGGAATCCAGGTTGGAACGCCAATCTAGGTGCCACTCGAGGAACTTGTTTAGCGCAGTCATTTCCCGCAGCCGCTGCTCTAACTCAACGGTCCGTTCTTGTACCAAGTCCTCTAGATGTGTGTTGAGTTGTTTGGCCGCTATCGCGTTTTTTACCACGGCCCGTATTTCATAGAGATTGAAGGGCTTTTTTAGGAAAGTGCTCACACCAGCCCCGGAGCATGACTCAATAGCGTCGGCGTCGCCATAGGCGGTCAAGACAACCACCGAATACGGATCCGACGGTTTGAGATGCAACTGTGATAAAAACTCTCTCCCATCCATGACCGGCATTTGCAGGTCCAAAATGATCACCGTGGGATCAATTTCTTGAAGCCGCTTGAGGCCTTCCATTCCGTTTGTAGCAAAATGGAGGTCGTAGCCCTCGCGCTTGAGGTCTTCCGCCACCGCCCCTCTAACCGCTTCATCATCGTCTATAACCAGTACTCTAGGCTGTGTCATAGTTTCTATCCCTATTCGACGGAGTAGTTCCTGGCGATCCTTGCCCAGGTTAGACTTGCTCAAGTTAGACTTGCTCAGGATTTTCCAAGCTCGGGTGCCGGGGCCATCGCAGGCAGGTGGATTTTTATGGTGGTTCCTTGGGTAAGATGGTCTTCACAGCCGATCGTACCATGATGGTCCATAATTATGCCATAAACGATGGACAAGCCCAGACCTGTTCCTTCTCCTTCTGGCTTGGTAGTGAAAAAGGGATCGAAAACCTTTTCAACATCTGTGTGCGGTATGCCAACCCCGTTGTCGGAAAATTCTAGGACTACTTGTCCTTTTCCAGGGGCCAAATGGACGGCTACGGTAATCTTACCTTGTCGGGTCTCGGCAAGAGCATCGATCGAATTTTGGAATAGGTTGATGTAGACCTGCTCCAACTGACTGGAGTTGCCCCAAACAGTTGGCAGATTATAGTCAGACCGCCGCTCTGATTCAATGTTCCTCAAACGAAGCCTTTCCCCTAGCATCAAAAGGGTGCTGTCCAACACCTCGCCCAAGCTGACCGCAGTCATTTCCGTGTCTTCCCTCCTTCCAAATGTACGGAGATGGTCGACTATGTTGGTTATGCGAGCCACTTGACGCCCGGACTCAGCCAACCTGATCTGTCCATTTTGCAGGTCTAAATCGTCCAGCCTTATATCCTCCTGAAAGGACTGGATCATCGAGCTGATGTAAGTGAGGGGCTGGTTGATTTCGTGGGCCACCCCAGTCGCCAACTGACCCAATGTTGCAAGTTTGGACTGGGCTAATGCCCGCATTTCCAATGTCCTACGCTCCACTTCGGCCTGCTTGCGCTCCGTAATATCACGGAAGATTCCCTGATAGCCCACCGGCTTTCCTTCTTCGTCTCGTATGAACTGGGTGCGGCCTTCGAAGGGCACAATCACCCCATCTTTGCGTACACCTTCGCACTCGATGGTACTAGGGCCAATTTCTCCAGCCAGCCATCGCGCCATCGCCTCTTCCACCAACTGGGCTGATGCTGGCGTCAGGTACACAGTCGCCCGTTGGCCGGCAAGTTCTTTTTCGGAGTACCCGGTCATGGTCTCGGCTTCGGGTTCATGCTGACGATCTTGCTGTCCAATGTGAAGGTGATAATAGCGTCGCTGGCATTCTCGAATATAAGGCGATAGCGCTCCTCGGCTTCTCTCAACGCCTCGTCAGACCGCTTTCGCTCGGTGATGTCTTGCGCAACCACGACAACACCCACTACGTCTCCTTTCTGGCTCCTAACGGGGGTGACTGTCATGTCCATGTCCAACAGATCACCGTTCTTTCTGATCCGTTGAACCTCACCTCTCTAGCCCTCCAGAAAGGTCTCAACCGGTTCATAGCCTCCATAAGTTTCGACCTCCGGTCCCGCAAAGGAAATCATCCCCACTGGCCTACCCAGTACCTCTCCAGCAGTATAGCCAAACGTCTCCTCAAAAATGTTATTAACGAAACGGAAATTACCATGGGAGTCCACCAACATCACCGCATCGCCAATACTCTCTAGGGCCAACGCCAACTGTTCTACGTCCTGAAAAAGCCGGGCGTTCTCCACCGCCGGGGCGATCTGACTGGCCAACCGCTCCAGGATAATCTTCTCCCGACTGCCGTAGGCATTTAGTCGCTCACTCCACAAAAGCAGGGTTCCAATAAGCTTATTCTGCGACACCATTGGCACCACTATCACGCTTCCTAGGCCATCTTGTACATTGTATGGGGCCATCCAGAAGCGGGTTTCTTGGCTGAGGTCACTTACAATTAAGGTTACTTGGGTCTTAGCTACATATCCGGCGTAAGTACCTTCTAAGTGGTAGACCGCTCCCTGTTGAAAAAGATCGCTGATTTGACCATTCAAGTAGGATATGGTGACTGTGTCTTGCATTTCATCAATGGTGTTCAGAGTGGACTGACGGAAATCTATTAGGGTGTTCACCTCTTCGGCAAATCGCTGGTATACCTGATCTATGTCCAAAGTCGAAGTGATAATCCTGGCGACCCGGTCTACGGCGGCCATTTCCTCGCTGCTCGCCTCCAAAACTTGGACCAGCTGGGTCCATTCCCGGTCGCAACGAAACGATTTGCCGGGGTACGGTAATAGTGCGTCCGAATATGGCCAGCTTGTCGGACTGCTCCAGAGGCAATTCATCGTAGTCCTGGTAGGAAATACCTCCGGCAGCTACCACTCCCTTCAATACCAGCTCAAAGGTGTTTTCTTCATCTCGCGAAAAAAATATCCGATCTCGTTGTCCGCTACTTCCGCCGACGGTCCCTCAACGAGCTTTAATCTATAGCCTTGCTTAAGGAGATTCCCAGCGGGAAGCAAATACCCCGATGTTGACCGAGGCTCTTCAAAAGCAATTATCTTACCTAGAAATTCATCGAAAATATCGACCATCCGTTCTTTCAGGACTACGTATGTGCTCCAGTATGAGGAAACACCATCTTTGGAACGGCGAAGGAGGAATTCAGACCCGGAGATGTTTTGGGAAGCGATGGCCGGATATAAGCTATCGAAGTAGATGTCCACCTCCCCATCTCTCAGGAGCTTTCCCATCTCCTCAAAGCTTTGAGCGATAATCACGCCACCTTCAACAATGTCGAATTCTCCAAGCTGGCTGGCCAGATAGTCAGCCAAGGGCCGGAATCGCCGGATTTTTTTCACCGGCTCATCCGGGTCAACATCTCCAATAATTATGGAGCGGGCTTTGGCGGGAGATTTGGATTCGATTTCGCGGGCTTTGCCTGTTTCTAGCAGTGATTGACCGGGCGTTGCTCTCGCACCGCCGCAGGCATTGAGCAAGAACAAAAGTAAAAAAACCACTGCTCCAGCGGTAACAATCAAACTATTTCGTTGCAAGTTAGCCGTCATTATCGCGATTATCTCCTCTTTCCATCCATTTTAGACTCTTAGCAGAAATCTTGCATTTCTATCTCAAATACCCCGGCAAGTGCTACCTGCTTTGGGGCACAGCTGTACGCGGCTCAAGGGTCCATTTACGTTTTTCGATCGTACGGGACCCGCGTATGGTGACCCGTATGAGACCCGAATAGGCGACCCGCCATGATTCCTGTGATTTGTAGCGTTGGCCGGTTGCTATATACTTATTCTGCAACTCTTGCCCGGACCGACTAACTCAAGGCCGACGAAATCTAGCCCAGTTGAGCGCCGGGCCGCCCAGCGGTACAATTGGGCCGCTGGATCTCCGTGGGCTCATTAGCTACGGGACCCAGCAACACTACGAGACAGCGAAGAGTTGTTATCACCTATTAAGCTATGACATTTCAAATTGTGACCTTGGCCCCGGAGGCCCCATGCCCAGCAAAAGCAAGAAACAATGGTTAGAAGAAACCCTCGGACCGGCAACGGAGAGATTTCCGGAGCGTCAATCCGAGTTTCATACCGACAGCGACATAAAAATTGAACCCCTGTATGGCCCAGAAGACCTGGATCCTATTGTCCCAGACTCCGAGGGCCCAGACTCCCAGGCCACGAAGCCACCGGGAACGAAATCACGGGAATTTGACTATCATGAAGACCTGGGTTACCCGGGGGAATTTCCCTACACCCGGGGCGTTCAGCCCAACACCTACCGAGGTCGGCTCTGGACTATGCGCCAATACTCCGGCTACGCCACCGCCACCGATACCAACCGGCGGTTCCGTTACTTGCTGGAGCAAGGGCAAACAGGCCTATCCGTCGCTTTCGACCTGCCCACACAAATCGGTTACGACTCGGATCACCCAATGTCCCAGGGTGAAGTAGGCAAGGTCGGCGTCCCAATATGCAGTTTGGAAGACATGGAAGCGTTGTTCGAGGAGATTCCTCTGGACAAAGTTAGTACCTCCATGACCATCAACGCCACGGCCTCGGTCTTGTTTTGCCTCTACATTGCTGCGGCCAAACGCCAAGGCGTCTCCCCGGACAAGATAAACGGCACGCTGCAAAACGACATATTAAAGGAATACATCGCCCGTGGGACCTACGCCTATCCACCCAGGCCGTCCATGCGCTTGGTGGTGGATGTTTTCAAGTATTGCGCCGAAGAGGTGCCCCGCTGGAACACCATCAGCATCAGCGGATATCACATGAGGGAAGCTGGCGCCACGGCAGTTCAGGAACTGGCGTTTACCTTTTCCAACGCCATTTCCTACCTGGACGCGGCCATTGAAGCCGGGTTGGAGGTCGACGGATTCGCGCCCAGGGTTTCATTCTTTTTCGTGGCCCAGAACAATCTGTTTGAAGAAGTAGCCAAATTTAGGGCCGCTCGGCGAATGTGGGCTAGGATAATGAGGGACCGATTTGGAGCCAAGGACCCGCGCTCCTTGATGCTCCGCTTCCACACCCAGACGACGGGCGTAAGCTTGACGGCTCAGCAGCCGGACAATAACCTGATCCGCTGCACCGTTCAGGCATTGGCGGCGATCCTTGGGGGCTCCCAATCGCTGCACGTCAATTCCCGAGACGAAGCCCTAGCCTTACCTACCGAGGAATCGGCCCAGCTTTCTTTGCGCACGCAACAGATTCTGGCATTTGAAAGCGGCGCCGCCGATGTCGTAGACCCCTTGGGCGGTTCCTATTATGTGGAAAGCCTGACCAACGAACTGGAGGAGAAGGCGTTAAGATACATCCAACAGATCGACGGAATGGGTGGAGCGGTGGCCGCCATTGAGCAGGGCTTTCAAGTGCGTGAGATAGGCGACGCAGCCTATCAGCACCGCCAGGAAGTGGAGGCAGGGGACCGCACCATCGTCGGTGTAAACCGTTTTGTCACCGACGCTCCGCCCATTGAAGGCTTACTCAAAGTGGATGCTCAAGCGGCGGATGGCCACCTAAAACGATTGCGGAAACTGAAGGAAGGACGGGACGGAACGGCGGTAAAATCGTCTCTCGCCCGATTGGAAGAGGTGGCTAAGGGTACGGACAATACGGTGCCGGCTATTCTGGAGTGCGTGGAAAACTACTGCACGCTGGGCGAAATTTGCCAGGTGTTCAGAAAAGTGTTCGGGGAACAGGAACAGTTAGCCGCATTTTAACAGCGACGTCTGATTTTCGGCCGTTTACTGATTGCTCCTGGCTGAAGCGATTATGGCTCGCTTCAGCCAGGAGCAATCAGTAAACAAGAGTATCTTGGCCCCGACTATTCACCGAACAATTCGCGGGACTATTCACCAGACTAATCAATACTTGGGCTGCCTGACAACACCTGCTTGGCAAGACATGCCTGGCAAGACGTGATTTAATCGCACTTATTAGAGCAATTAGGAGACGAGCAACATGGCGGATATGATTCTTACTGAAGAAGAGCAGATGCTTCAGAACCTGGCGCGGGACTTTGCCGACCGGGAGCTAATGCCCCGGGCCAAAGAGGTGGACGAGAAAGAGGAGTTCTCCTGGGAGACTTGGAGAGGCATGTCCGAATTGGGGCTCACCGGGATAAGCATCGATACCAAGTACGGCGGCGGTGGCGGCGGGTACCGCCAGACGGCCATTTTGGCATCGGAGATTGCACGTGGCGACGCCTCGGCTAGTGTCTGTTTGCTGACCCACGTTTCTCTGGGCACCAGCACCATCCAGCGCTTTGGCAACGAGGAACAGCGCCAAAGGTTTATACCGGAATTGGCATCAGGAAAGAAAATCGCCGCCTGGGCTCTTACCGAGCCGGGCGGAGGAAGCGATGCCGCTGCCCTAAAGACCACTGCCACCGAACGGGACGGCACCTATTTCTTGAATGGCAGCAAGACCTTTATTACCAATGGCGCCGAAGCCGACAATATAGTCGTATTTGCTACCCAGGACCCCTCCAAGGGCCACAGGGGAGTCACTGCGTTTGTGGTGCCACGTAATTCGCCCGGCTTCCAGGTCAATCCCCTTCACGGAAAAATGGGAATGCGCGGCTCCAGCACCTGTGAATTGGTTTTCCAGGACACTCCGGTCCCCGCCGAAAACCGATTGGGAGAAGAAGGCGAAGGATTCCGCTACGCCATGGGAATTCTGGATACCAGCCGGATAATTATCGCAGCTCAGTGCGTCGGCATCGGTCAAGCCGCTTTGGAACAGGCCGTGCGTTACGCCCAACAACGGGAGACTTTCGGTCGCCCGATTGCTCAGCACCAGGCGATTCAATTCATGCTGGCGGACATGGCAACCGATGTGTACGCCTCCCGTATGGCTACTATGAATGCGGCAACGCTGAAAGACGCGGACTTGCCATTTAACGACCAAGCCAGCATGGCCAAACTGATGGCATCGGAAATGTGCCAAAGGGTTGCGTCTCAGGCCATCCAAATCCATGGTGGCGCGGGTTATTTTAAGGACTCGCCGGTGGAACGAATTTTCCGGGACGCTCGAGTAACCACCATATATGAAGGAACATCCGAGATCCAACGCTTGGTAATCGCCCGAAACGTGTTGACCCAGTACCAACTATAAAATAATCAAAAATACGTAATTAGAAATCAATTGCTGAAGGGCAATCCGTCCCAGGAGGTTACAGGATAGTGATTGAATCCTGTACCGTGAACTACATTGACCATGTGGGGTTGGCCGTAAAAGACATTCATGCGGCCCTGAGTCTGTTCCAGGACGTTTTCGGCGCTCCCCCGGCCGAGATAACCGACTTACCGGATCAGGGCGTCAGGGCCACGTTGATACAGGTGGGCCAAACCAGGTTGGAACTCTTGGAGCCTCTCTCACCGGATTCTCCGGTGGGCCGGTTTATCGAGCAACGGGGTGAAGGACTTCATCACTTGGCTCTCAACGTATCGGACATAGCGGGCAAGCTTAAGATATTGGAAGCCAGGGAGTTGCGCTTAATCGACAAGGAACCACGGGAAGGCCTCTCCGGTACCATAGCCTTTGTGCACCCTAGTTCGGTATTCGGCGTCCTCACCGAACTGGTTGAAAACTAGAATGGTAAGTCCCAACAATCCCATGTTCAGAGCGAACATGGCACAATTACTTCCGGCACCAGTACTTCCTACCAAGTACCCTTATTCGAGTACATTTATTCCAAAGCTTTAAGAAGTTCGGTAAACACGGAAAAATTTAACCTCAGCGCCATACCCTACGGTAACCGTCTAGGCGTTGGCTGGACAGCCGAAGAGAATTAGAATCCCTTTCGCAATCCGAACAACGAGTAGACTATTGTTTCCTGGGTACAGGCACCTTTGAGAAATGGGAAGATGACGCAAGAAAATGAGAGAACCAGAGTTTTGGTGGCCAAGCCTGGGCTTGACGGCCACGACCGGGGAGCAAAAGTGGTGGCCCGAGCGCTGAGAGACGCGGGCATGGAAGTAATTTATACGGGCATTCGGCAGACCCCCCAGATGATTGCCCAAGCTGCGGCCCAAGAAGACGTAGACGTTGTGGGCATGAGCATCCTTTCCGGAGCTCACATGGAAATATTGCCCGAAATCTTGAGTCTGCTGAAAGAAAAGGGAATGGAAGACGTGGTGACCATTGTTGGTGGGATAATTCCGGATGCCGACCGGCAAACATTGTCCGAGTTGGGGGTTTCGGGCGTATTTGGACCCGGCACCTCAACCGCTACAATCGTAGAATTTATTCAAAATGCAATAAGTAAACGAGGGAAACGCTAGAGCAAAGGCGTTTTCGGCCCCAAACGTTACTCGGCATGCCCAAACCTCCGTCTTAACATTTGCTGCTCATGGTTGGCCTAATCATTAAAAAATCGTCAAAATGTTTTGCATGAATCCCGCAAAACCCTTGACATTCCCGATATGCCTACTCGTATAATTATCACCGGCTCAAAACGGCAGAGTGCAGATACTAAATGAAATACAATGTTGCGCAACTGCTTCAAGAACCAATCGGATCGTTACGCTCTTACGAATTAAACGAGAAATTCTCCGGACCGCAAAAATGCGCAGAACTGGTTTCTGGTCCGGTACAACTGCTCCGGGTTCATCATGGTATTCTAGTCAGGGCCATCATGGAGGTCCAATCTTATCTGATATGCGGGCGATGCTTGGGAGAGTTTTTCACCACGTCTCAATTGATGATAGAAGAGGAATTCTTCCCTACGGTGGACCTGCAGACAGGACGAAGGACTCCATTACCGGAAGAAGCAGAAGAAACGGCTCTAATAAATAGCAACCACATACTTGACCTTACTAGCACAATTGACGAGTGCATCATCACCGAAATACCGATGAAGCCCTTATGCCAGCCGGATTGCCGAGGCTTGTGCCAAATGTGTGGGACCAACCAGAATGTGGAAGCTTGCGAATGCGCCAACCAGATCATTGATCCGAGATGGAAAGCCCTAGCGGGACTGGCGCCAGAAGAATAAAGAAACCGGATACAAGTAGACCGGAATAATATAAAACCGGAATATCTTAAAAGTAGAAGAAAGATAACAAATGGGTGCGGTACCAAAAAAGAAAATAACCAGGGCTCAGAAGGGCAACAGGCTCAATTCTTACAAGCTCAGCCCGATATTCTATGCAATTTGCTCTCGTTGTCGCAGCGCCAAACGGCCTCATACAGTGTGCCCTCAGTGTGGATATTACAAGGGGCGGCAAGTGATAGAGGGTGCGGCGGCGTAACCGAGTGTACTAAAATCTGAACTCTTTGCGCCGATGCCCGGACGTGCGCCAGTGTGTTTCAATAAATATGATTGAGCAAAAAAACCTAACTATCAACCGTGCTTTCGTTTTCCCTGGTCAGGGCTCCCAGGTTGTCGGTATGGGACAAGACCTTTACGAGAACTCCCGTGCCGCCAGAGCCGTCTTCGATATTGCGGACGAAACCGTGGGCTTCTCTCTATCGAAACTAATTTTCCAAGGCCCGTCCCAAGAGCTTCAGGACACTGTTAACTCCCAACCCGCCATTATGACAGTGAGTATTGCTTGCTTGAAAGCTATGGAAGAAGCGCTGAACACGGACACCGTTGCTCCTACGTTGGTGGCCGGACACAGCTTGGGTGAATACACTTCCATGGTAGCGGCTGGCGTGGTCGACTTCAGCGATGCGGTAAAACTGGTACGCGAGCGCGGCCGGTTGATGCAAGAAGCAGCAATTGACCGTCCCGGCGGGATGGCCGCAATAATCGGCCTCAAAGAATTGGCGTTGGAGCAAATCTGCGCCGAAACTGGGGTTGAACTGGCCAATATCAACACCGATGACCAGATAGTAATTAGCGGCGACAAGATTGCCGTAGCAAGGGCCATGGACTTGGCCGGTGCCCGCGGCGCGCGGAAAACAATTCCGCTCTCCGTCAGCGGCGCATTCCATTCATCCCGGATGCAGGGTGCGGAGGCAGGCTTGGCCAGCGCAATTAAGGCCCTGAATTTCAACGATCCCAAGTTCACAATAATTGCAAATTCTGATAGCGCTCCCCTCACGACGGCTCAAGAAGTCAAAGATGAACTGGTTCAAGGGTTGTGCCGGTGTGTTCAGTGGAAGAGCTCTGTCAATTACATGGTAAACTCCGGAGTATCTCAATTCATCGAATTCGGCCCAGCGGGTGTGCTGTCCGGCTTGATAAAGAGGATTGACCGGAGCGTGCAAGCAGTCTCGCTGTCCGATTCGGCTTCCATAAAAAAGCTGGGCATAGGAGTCGACTAACCCCTCGGGTGACCGATGCCCAAGGAAAAGTCTTCGGACCCAAGACGGGAAGCTAGGATGGCAGCACTGCAAGCTCTTTTCGCTGCAGACATCAAGGGTGACCGTGATGAAAGCTCACTGGAATGGCTCAGGCTAGAAAATGCCCTCCGGGAAGTTTCAATTGAGTTCGCGGACGCATTGGTCCGGGGTGTATCCGATTCCCGTTCCGAACTAGATGAACACATACAGACTCATGCACCGGCATGGCCAGTAGACCAATTGTCTCTGGTAGACCGAAATATCCTACGCATTGCGCTTTATGAATTGCTGCATAGCCCCGAAGTTCCTCAGAAGACCGCTATCAACGAGGCCGTAGAATTGGCCAAAGTATTTGGGAGTGATAGCTCCGCCCGCTTCATCAACGGCGTATTGGGCTCGGTCATGGACGAGTTGGAAACAAGGGAAATTGCTACCGACAAGGCTGCGCCAGAAGGGAGATGACAGTTTGCCCACAGTATATGACCGCGTAAAAACGATAGTAGTAGACAAGCTGGGGGTGGACGAGGAGGATGTGACCGAAAGCGCTTCCTTCATCGAAAACCTCAATGCTGATTCTTTGGACTTAGTAGAGTTGATCATGGCATTCGAAGAGGAGTTTTCCACCGGGGATGAACCCATGGAAATATCCGACGAGGATGCTGGCGTGTTGGCCACAATTCAGGATGCTGTAACCTATATCAAGGGCCGCGGCATACAGGACACGTGATCGATCCGCGGGTGAACTCCAAATAGTTTTGGAGTTCTCACAAAAACCCCGGGAAGTATCACACCAGCCGCAGCAATGCGGAGATTGCATTTGCGTTACATTAATGCACTTTCAAGTGCATTTTAAGTAAAGTGCACTTAGTCCAGTACACTTCGCACTACACCCATCGTCGTTGTGTTATTTAAGACAGCAGCCTGTTAATCTATCCCCGCAACGATTAACGACAAGACTGTCTATCCTAGGATGATGCCAAGCCATTAAAGGGGCTTCTCCGGTAACGACTTGGGAGCCGACAGCAATCTACGATCCGGTAAAACTGGGGAACCGGGATAATGGGAGGTTGGGAGGCCATGAGTACCGGAAACATGAATAGCATGGAAGAGGTTTCTCTATTAGTTAAGAATTGCCTCGACTGCCCCTTGAGCGCCGAACGTACTAATGCGGTGCCGGGAGAGGGGCCAAACGATGCGAAACTGATGTTCATCGGCGAAGGACCCGGCCACCAAGAAGATCGTCAAGGGCGGCCCTTTGTGGGCCCCGCCGGTAAATTCTTGGAAGAGTTATTGGCGTCAATTGGCATGACCCGGGAGCAAGTATTCATCGCCAATATGATTAAATGCCGGCCTCCTCAAAACCGGGACCCGTCCCCCGAAGAAATGTCGTCCTGTAGCAAATATTTAGACCGCCAAATCGAACTCTTGAACCCGGATTTGATCGTCACTCTGGGGCGGTTCTCCCTGAACCGGTTCTTCCCCGGTGAGAGCATCACCCGGGCAAGGGGCAAGGTTCGGGACAAAGATGGCAGGTCCATCTACCCAATCTTGCATCCCGCCGCCGCTTTGCATCGGCAAGAGAACAGGAGCATCATAGTCCAAGACTTTAAAGAAATTCCAGCGGTACTGGAAAGGCTGACCCAATCCAGGTCAGGCGCGACCGTTCCGGAACCGACCAGGCCGGAACCAGAAGCACCCAAAGCGGAACAAATGGGTCTGTTTTCGGCTCCAAGTAACCCAACACCAACACCACTCGGGCCGCAAGCCGAGCCGACATCCCTAGCCGTTACCCCCGATTCGAAACAATTGAGTCTTTTCTAAAAATGACAAATGATCTCAAACCCCAAGTACGGGTGATTCCCCTAGGCGGCCTCGGTGAAATTGGCAAAAACATGATGGCAGTGGAATGCGGCGATGACATAGTCGTCGTAGACTGCGGCGTCCAATTCCCCGATGAGGACATGCTGGGCGTAGACCTTATCATCCCGGACATTAACTACCTCAAGGAAAGGGCGGACAAAGTCAGGGCCATTCTGATCACCCACGGCCACGAAGACCACATCGGCGCTCTGCCTTTTATTTTGCCCCAGCTGGACGTACCGGTTTACGCTCCGGGTTTGGCCCACGGGCTGATCACCGCCAAGCTAAAAGGTCGGCGGGGAACCCGGGACGCAACCGCATACGCCATTGAGCCGGGCACGGCATATCAATTCGGCGAGGAGTTTACCGTGACCTGGTTCCGGGTCTGCCATAGCATACCCGATGCCATGGGCATTGTAATCGAGACTCCCATAGGCCCGATCATCCATACCGGCGACTTCAAAATCGACCATACACCCGTTGACGGGAAGAAGATCGATTTAGCCACCCTAGCTCACTATGGCGCCCAAGGTGTCACGCTCCTGTTGTCCGACTCTACCTACGCCGAAGTGCCCGGATATACCCCCTCTGAGCAAGTTGTCGGCGAAGCATTGGAGCGGGCCATTGGCGACGCTACCGGCCGAGTCATGGTGGCGACGTTCGCTTCCCTGATTTCCCGGGTGCAACAGGTTGTCGATGCTGCCGTGCGCCACGACCGGCACGTAAGCATCGTAGGCCGCAGCATGGTGGAAAGCGTACACGTCGCTGAAGACCTGGGCTATTTAACTCTCCCGCCCGGTATTATGGTGCCCCTAAGCGAGTCCCGGCGTCTGCCTCCGGAGAAAGTCGTCCTGATGACCACGGGTAGCCAGGGGGAACCCACGTCGGCCTTGGTGCGCATTGCCAACAAAGACCATCAGGATGTCCAGATAATGGCCGGAGACACCGTGATTATCTCGGCCACCCCTATACCAGGGAACGAATTGGCCGTTAGCCGGACCATAGATAATCTGCTACGCCAGGGCGCCAAAGTGCTCTATGACAAGGTGGCCACCGTTCATGTCCACGGCCACGCCAGCCAGGAAGAGCTGAAAATGGTGCTTAGCTTGGTTCGCCCCAAGTACTTCGTGCCGGTGCATGGCGAGTATCGACACCTGATGTCCCACGCCCGCTTGGCCTGGGACTTGGGCCTTGCCAAGGACGGCATATTCGTCATGGAAGATGGCGATGTGCTGGAAATCTCGGAAGACTCTGCGCAGGTGGTTGAGCAGATTACCGCGGGCCCGATTTATATTGATGGCTTGACAACTCTCGACAACACCAGTGAGGTGCTGCGACAGCGCCGGGCGCTGGCCAAAGATGGGGTTGTGGTTATCGTCCTTCAGGGCCAAACCGGTTCCGATGGCAACGGGCAAGGGTTGCAATCAGAGTTACCTCAGGCCTCTCTGAAAATAGTTAGCAGCGGCTTCATGAACGACTCGGACACGGGCGAGATTTTCCAAGAATTGATCGAAGAGCTTCGGAAAACGTTGGCTTCCGATACTGGATATCCCGAAGAGCCGGAGGTCACCAAGTCCAAAGTCAGGGAAACTGCCCGTGACTTCATAGCTAAGGGCACTCACCTAAGGCCTATGATAATTCCAGTGGTTTTGGAAAGCTAACCCACGCCGTCGGACCCTGGCGGCGCCCTAGCACCGCTGGAGGCCCTATGGCACAATCCGCTCGCCGTTCCCGGCGCGCTTCTCCTCAGTCCTCGTTGAAAGACATCATCAAGGCTGGCCCCGCATCCTCGATTGAAGCGCTGGCTTTTGCATCAATAGGATTAGCGGCTGGTTTGGGCTTGGGGCTCTCATCCGGTGCCAGGGAATGGTCCAGAGAGGCTTTGGGCTACGGTTGGATCCCGGTGGCCATTTGGCTCGTTGCCGCTCTGGCAACTCTCAGGTACAACCGTCCTTCGGTCAAAGCTCATTGGCGCTGGTGGGTTGTCGCCACCGCCATCGCAGCCATTTCTATTGGAGCACTTTCCCAAGTCCACGCCAATAACGGTATATTGTCCGAAACAGGCCTGAGCGGTCGTTGGGGTCAAGCCGTTGGCGGCTCATCCATCGTCTTGGCGGCAGCCAAGCTTGCTGGCGTAGCAATCATCATCCCGCTTTTGCTCTTCCCCAAGAGTGTGGGGCCTGTCTATCTGCAGGGACTGCGTTACCTGGGACTGGGCCTACAGTACATTCCCGTTTACCTCTTCATTGGCCTGTACCGCAGTTATTATTTCCTGGGGCAACGGTTGCGCGCGGTGACCAATCCCAATTTGCGTGAAAATTCTTTTAGCAGCGCCAAGTCCATCTTTGGAAAAGGGTTGGGAAGGCACTTGCCGGGCAAATTACGCACTCGTTTCGCCGATAGCCCAGTCGGCACAGCCGGATCATCCAAGAATCCCGCCAGCAAAGACACGGCCCACTCTGAGTCAAACGCGGACTCGGAGGAAGGCCAGAGCGCAAACCTTTGGGGCGGCAGTTTCCCAGGCTCAATACCAACCTGGGACTCTTCCCAAGAAGAATCCTCACGACCCGCATCCGGACCGGCCATTCGTACCGCTTCCAGCAGCACTGGAGGCAAGGAGCTCCAGTGGCGTCTGCCCTCTATAGACGTTTTAGCTCCGGCCGAACCGCGAGCCTCTGAGAATGAACCGCTGGAGCAGATGGCCAGGCATGTCGAAAGGACACTGGCCGACCACGGTGTCAATGTTGAGGTCCAAGACATCAAGGCTGGTCCCAGGATAGTCCGCTTCGGGTTGGTCCCCGGCTGGGTACCCAAGAGAGGCGACTTTACCAAAAGCGATTCGAACAAGGGCGGTACAACAAAAGGTGGATCCGGCATTACCAAAGAGGGTTCCCAAGAAGAGGACAGTACCGCCCACAGCGAGCGTAGCCGGGTCAAAGTCCAGAGCATTTTGATGCGGGAAAAGGACTTGGCCCTAGCGTTGAAGACGCCCTATCTTAGGATTGAGGCACCGGTGCCCGGTGAAGCGTTGGTGGGACTGGAGGTCCCAAGTCCGACCCCCACAAAGGTACACCTCCGGGGTGTCATGGAAGCGCACAGCTTCGGGGTATTGGCATCGAAAGGCGGGCTGCCTATAGCGTTGGGGCAAGATACCAGCGGGGCCCCAGTCATTCAGGACCTGGCTTCCATGCCCCATATGTTAATCGCTGGCGCCACCGGCAGCGGCAAGAGCGTTTGTATTAACTCTGTGGTGGCAACCCTGTTATTGACCAAAAAACCCGACGAATTACGGATGCTGATGGTCGACCCAAAGCGGGTGGAACTGACACCATTCAACGGTATTCCCCACCTGATAATGCCGGTTATAGTGGATGTGGACCAGGTCAACATAGCGTTGAAAGGCTTGATGCGCGAAATGCTGCGCCGGTACAAACAGATGGAAGACGTGGGCGCCCGCAACATTGCCAGTTATAACAACAAAGCCAAAGACCGAATGCCGTTTCTGGTGTTAGTGGTGGACGAACTGGCCGACCTCATGATGGCAGGAGGGTTTGAAATTGAGCAAAACCTGGTGCGTCTGGCCCAGTTGGGTCGCGCCACGGGCATTCACTTGGTCCTAGCCACCCAGAGACCGTCGGTGAACGTGGTGACCGGACTGTTGAAGGCCAACGTACCCGTGCGGGCGGCATTCTCCGTTGCGTCTCAGGTGGATTCCAGGGTAATTCTCGATGCCATCGGGGCCGAGAAACTACTGGGGAAGGGAGACATGCTGCTGTTGAACAACGACTCCCCAAAGCCCAGGCGCGTCCAGGGCACCCTGGTGTACGACGAAGAAATCGACCATCTGGTGGACCACTGGACAAACCAAAAGGGACCGCCGTTGCCGGACATTCCTATAGGGGAATTGTTCGATGACGAAGAAGAAAATGAGGTTGACGAGCGCACCATGGACCAAGCAAGGGACCTGGCTCTCAGGCACCCTCATCTGTCGTCTTCCTTCCTGGAACGCCGACTCAAGGTCGGTGGTATTCGGGCGGCTCAAATCATTAATTTGCTGGAGGATGAAGGGCTTGTCGAAAGCCGGTGACCGAGCAATCTCCATAATCTCCTCTAGGTGAAGCCCTGAACTAATAGGTACCCGACCAACAAGAACCCGAACCAAGCAAGAAATGAGAAAACGGGTGTAGCGCTCGACGAAGGCATAGCGCAACACCCGTTTTCTCATTTTCCATGTTGTGCTTTTAATGTTGCCCCGGCTTTTGGTATCATGCCCATTGGCATAATGATTCTCGTACACTGCCGCGCCCGCCGGACGAATATTCAAGCAACATGCCAGGATTCAACTATTGTTAATTGATCTCCACCTCCATACCTACCCCAAGTCCGATGATAGTTTCATGAGTGTAGACGAGCTTATAGAAGCCGCTAAGTCCAAAGGATTAGACGGTGTCTGTCTCACCGAGCACGACGCCTTTTGGTCTCAGGACGCAGTTGACGCCCTTTCCCGCAAGCACGCCTTTCTGGTGATGCAAGGGTGTGAAATCAACACCGACTCGGGGCACTTGTTGGTTTTCGGCTTGGAGGAATACGTTTTCGGTTTCCACAAGCCGGATTTTCTGTGCGCCGCATTGAAGCAGAAGGGTGCCCTGGCCATTGCTGCCCATCCCTACCGGCGCCGCTTCTTGGAAGAGCCTGCCCGGAAACCGGAGGCTAGGGCGGAAATGTTGCGGAGGGCCGGTGTCGATACCATATTCGAGTTCTGTCACGCCATAGAAGCGGTTAATGGCCGGGGCACTAACAATGAAAATTGCTTCTCTAAAGATTTGGGCCAGCAATTGGGGATCAAGATGACCGGGGGGAGCGACGCTCATAAGCTCGAGCAATTGGGTACCGCAGCCACCGAATTTCATCGTCCGATAACAGGGATATCAGACCTAATTCAAGAGTTGCGAGAAGGTCGATTTGACGCCGTTGACATGCGAGGCAAAAATTAGATGAACCCCGTTTATCAACCGGGCTGGGAACAAGTGACCTCATGTCCGAAAAGTTGGGCATCGCCCGCCAGAGTAGTCCCGCGCGCCAAGGCCATTCTTATGCTATGGTGCGGGCACTATGGCTGAATCATTGCGGGTCGAAAACTTGGTGGTACGCTTTCAGACCAAATTAGGACAGGTGAATGCCTTGAATGGCGTCAGCCTGACACTGGAAGAAGGTCAGGTCTACTGCCTGGTTGGAGAGAGCGGCTCCGGCAAGAGCACCTTGGCCTTATCTATCATGGGTATGTTGCCCAGCAACGCTACAGTTGAAAAAGGCTCCATATTTTTCGACGGCGTAAACCTGCTGGGGTCCAGCCCCGAACACCTTCGGAAACTGCGTGGCAAAGACATTGCCATGGTGTTCCAAGACGCACAATCCGCCCTTAACCCCATTCAACTCATCGGGGACCAACTGGAAGAAGTAATTCTGCAGCACACCAATATGTCCGCTCGAACGGCCAACAAAATGGCCCAAGATGCGCTGCGGGAGATGGGGATGCCCGACCCCAGGCACGTTATGGGTCAATATCCTTTCCACCTCAGCGGCGGAATGTGCCAACGCGTCATGATGGCCATTGGATTGGTGTTGTCGCCTCGGTTGCTGATTGCCGACGAACCGACTTCCGGTTTGGACGTCACGTTGCAAGCCGATTTACTGGATTTGCTCCGCAAGTTATGCCGGGAACAACATTCTTCGATCCTGTTGATTACTCATGATATGGGCGTTGTGGCCACCATGGCCCAAAAAGTCGGGGTGATTTACGCGGGGAGCATGATCGAATCCGCCGAAGTGATACCTGCGTTCAAACGGCCTCAACACCCTTATACCTGGTCGCTCATTCAGTCCTTGCCCCGTTTGGACGAGCCCGTGAGGAAGCTAAGGGCGTTGCCGGGCAGCCCCCCCGACATGATGGACCTGCCCAACGGGTGCGCCTTCTTACCCAGATGTCAAAAAGCGCTCTCAGTATGCCGAAACAGCCATCGCCCGCCCCTAAGAGAGTTGGAGCCGGACCACTACGTTGCATGCTATAAACCCGGGTCAGCGGTCAGCGGTCAGCGGTCAGCGGTCAGCGGTCAGCGGTCAGCGGTCAGCGGTCAGCGGTCAGCGGTCAGCGGTCAGCGGTCAGCGGTCAGCGGTCAGCGGTCAGCGGTCAGCGGTCAGCGGTGAAAGGGTAAATCATTGCTGAGTTCGGGTCCACCTAGGCCCGGATTGCGCAACACCCCCCAAGTTCACAACTTCTCGAATAGCGGCCTCTACCGCTGCGACGGTTTGACATACCCACGGCCTGCCGTCTTGGGTGGAGAGAATCCTTATCTGGAAGTGGCTTGTTCTGCCACCAACAGTTCCAAGGCCAAATCGGGCTCCATTATCCCCCGTTTTATGGCCAAGTCCGCTTCCAGCAAACGACGGTAGCGTGCTTTAATGCCTTGCCAGGAATGGCGACGCGCTTGGTCCATGGTCTTGCGCACCACAAACTCTGAAGACGTCCCCAAGCTTTTTGCTACCTCCGACTGGGGTAGACCCCGGTCGATAGAGTCCCGGGCCAGAGCCATAAGGCGCAACTGACGCTCCACCATACCTATAATGTACGAGATTTCGCGGCCGTCCTGGCGAAGTTGGTGCAGTAGCCGCAAGGCCACCCCCGGCTTGCCATCGATCATTGCATCTACGGCGGCAAAAATGTTGCCTTCCCGCACCTGAGCGACCAACTCTCCAACGTCGCTTTCTTCAATGGTGCGGCCCGTCGCGTAGAGGGACAGCTTCTCTAACTCCCGGTCCAACGTCCACAAGTCGCTGCCCACCAGGTCGCCCAAAGACTTGATCGCCGTGGGGCTGATCTTCGCCCCCTTTTGTTGAGCAACATCTTTGATCCAACGGGCCAGCCCTTCGCCCGATGGCGCTTTCAAGGCCTGCACTTTAGACAACGGCTTCAACAACCGGAGCAAAGGGTTGCTGTCGGCGATAGCGCCGTCGATAAAAACCAGCACCGTGGTATCCGGCATCTCTGGTATGGACTTTTGAAGGCCTTCCCAACCGCCTAATGCTGGTGTCTGTTGGCCACCCTCGCTCCTTTGGCTGCGGCCACCGCTCCGCCGACGCTCGCCCGTTTTGCGTTCATGCCTTCCCAATAAGCCCGTAACCACCACCAAACGGTGGCTGTCCATAAACGGCAAGGCTCCGCACATGCTAATCAACTCGGCAGGGTTCGCTTGGTTGCCCTGCAACTGGTGGTAGTTGGCGTCCAACAGGTCGTCGATGCCAGCCTCGGATTTAAGGCGGCTTAACGCTTCGGGGACCAGAAAAGTGTCGCCGTAAAGCACGTGGGCGGGCATCCGGGCACTCCGTGCGGTGAGATTAGTCGCCGGGAGGGTCGTTGGGCTAGGCCGGGATTATATCACCGGGCATTACATCAAAGGGTCTACGGCGATGGATCCTAGTGCCAACCCACAGAGCACAGCCGGCCCACCGCTGGCCTTAACCGCGTTCGGACAACACGGTCTGAAACTCGGCGATTAGCAGATCTGCCGTTCGGCTGGACAGATAGCACGGTTTGCGGTGGGTGCGCGGAGCGACCAGGTAGCTCCAAAAAGCTAGCCAGGCATGGTCTCTGTCTTCTTGTTTCGTGACCCTGAGTAGGACCGGAAGGTACTGACCGACAAACCGTTCCACCAAGTGCTCAAGCCCTTCTATGTCGTCCGCGAGCTCGGGTAATTTGGTAGCGATATCCATCCAGAATGGCTGGTCCAAAAGTTCATTCTCAGACACGGTCAATTCCTAAATATTGGCTATACAGTGGGTCCGGCAAGTTATTGTGACTCCGGTGGATTGATTTTTGCAAGGACTCTCGGCAAACAGGCTAGCGGTTCCTCTTCTTCGTGGGCTTTTTGGCCTTTTGGGGACGTTGCCGGAAGCCCCCTCCGCTCAACGCGCCAAGAACCTCCATCTTTTGCTGCGAGATTCGGGCATGGGCAGGGTGATTTCTTGGAAGCTGGGTGAGGGCCTCTTCCATCAGCCCTATAGCCTTAGGGGCACCGCCAGAATCGAAGTAGGTTTTGGACAAACTCAAAATCGAGTTAATGATGGCAGGGTGTTCAAGGCTTAGCTGCTCTCGCCGGATTGCCATGCCCTTCTCCATGTTTCCTGCAGCCCTGGTATAGTCGCCTTGAGCGGCGTAAGCGGCACCAACGTTATGTAGCGCCGCCCCGATATCGGGGTGTTTATCACCAGAAACCCGGCTGAAAAGCCCTGCTGTGACGGGATGGCGTGGAGGATAACCAGTGGACTGTAAGTCTGAGGCTAAGAGTGACCCAGTTGGCTGCGGCCAATATGAATTGGGTAGTAACGATGGGCGACCCTGGGGCTTGCTGGTCCGGTTTATCGTGAGAGGAGCCTGGAGCCGGAGATATCATCCCCATCTTGGTAGCCACCAGGGTCAGGTTGGCCACCGTGGCCGCCATGAGTAGTTGGAATCGGGTCTTGGCTCGGCCGAAGTAGCGAGATTGGCGGACCCCCAGTTGCGCCAGCCGCGCCAGGCGATGCTCGGCCGCCTGGCGCAGCCTACGGTATTCAGCAAAGCCCTCACTCCGCTGGAAGTCCCGGGCTTGTTGCAAGAGCGCCTCTTGGGGATGCAGGGCTACGGTGCGTCCCGCCCCGTACCGCGCCGCCACGCACTGGGACCGCAGGGGGCATACGCCGCAGACCGCCGGGTCGAATTGGAAACTCCGGGCCAGGTAGGTCCGCAGGGTGTGGGTAACATTACCGGCTGGGCAGGTGCAGGTTCCTGCCTCCAAGTCGATCTGGAAGTCCTCCTTGGGGAAGCAGGCCTTATTAGGGCGACCCGGCACCTTGGCTATTAGAGTCCGACCAGCATCGGCAAAGGCCTGCCGCGTCCCGCCATCCCCATAGGCCGCATCCCCGATAGTCTCCTCCACCGCTATGCCCGTGTTCTCCTCACTCTGCTCCACCAGTTCCAGGACTCCAGTGTTGTCACCGGCATTGCCGGGCAGGATGTCTACCGCGGTCACCAGTTGGGAATCGGTATCCACCACCACCGCAGCCTTATGTCCGTCGAAGCGTTTGCTGCTGCTTTTACGGCCGTGGCGCATCTCCGGGTCGTGTACCGAAGGGATGCGGTCCCGGCTTACCCCATCCTTCAGGGCTGGGCCATCCTCCTGGCGTTCCACATCCTGCAGTAACAGTTGCCCCAGCAACTCCGCCGCTTCCACTATACCCTGGCGCTGGGGGCTCTCCTCGGGGAACTGACCCTGGACCTGACGGGCCAGCTCCAACACCAGGTCGGCATCGGCTACTATCTTCTGCAGTAAGGCTTGCCGCTCTTTCTGGTTGTCCCAGTCAATCTCTGCCTCTCCCTTCACACTGGAGCCAAAGTAGAGTTCCAGACCGTGTCTCAAGGCCCATTCCTCGGGCCGCGTCCCATCCAGGTCCGAAAGCGCCCGCACTACCTGGACTATGCCGTCGGCCAGCAAGTTGTAGGTGTCCTTGACCGCCCCTCGGCCCAGAATGTAGGTGGTGTCTACCGCCACCTTCATCCGGCGTCCTTTCAGGTATCCGGTCTGCCGGGCGAATTGGAGGCTGCGCTGAAAGACGGCCCGCACCCGGTCGTGGAGGATCAGCTGGGCTCGAAACAGCTGCAGCGTGCTCTTGGCAAAGGGCCGGTCCTCCACCTCAATCCCCAACGCCACCTTCCACCGGATATCAAAATCCGCCCGCTGTTTGGCTTCGGCGTCGCTGACTTTGTCGTAGGCTTGCAACAACAGCGCAGTGGCCACCAGACTTGGGGGCACGCTATCCCGGCCATTGTCTGGGCAATATAGCTCGGCGAACTCTTCGTCTCGAAATAGCTGTCCCCGCAGGGAGGCCAGGAAGCCATAGAAGGAGCCCCGGCCCACATAGTCCAGGTACAGGTGATCCGCTTCCAGCAGCCCTCGTTGCGCCGACCGTACTCCCAGCATCCTCAACCTCCCACACCCATTTATTAAATCTCTTGCCCAGTATATCGGGACAGCCTAGGTCAGGGTACTTTTCGGCCGGAGTTCTAGTATTACAACGACGGATCACAAAATATTTCGTCTTCCCCTTCGTATTCGGCTGCCAGCGGGCTATCGCGGTAGGCTCATCGCATCACGTTATTAGGTTCAAATCATTCTCGAAAATCGCCCTGCCAGAGGAACCGTCGTTGTAATACTAGCTAGGCGTTGGAGTGCTAGCGTTGCTGGTGGCCATCGGTGTGTTTGTTTTGTGGAAGTAGGAGCGCGGCTGCGAGCCCTTCTGCATTTTCGACATGAAAAATTGACACCCCTTCAAGCCCACGCCTATAATCGGCTTTAGCGGCCTAGTACGATTTCCTCGGCCAGATACACATCCTCCGGCAAACCAAGTAGAGCATAACCTCCATGTCAGTCTCAAAATCTTTGCGCGATACTTTGGAAGAAGACATCCATGCGGCTATGCGGGTCCGGGATCAGGCCCGGTTGGATGTGTTGCGCTACTTGAAGAGTGCCATCCAGATGGAGGAGAAGGCCAAACAGGCGCCCTTAGACGAAGCGGCGCTGGTGCAGATGGTTGTAAAACAAGTCAATGACCGGCGAGAAGCCATCCGGATGTTCACGGAAGGCAAACGGGACGATCTGGTGGCCAAGGAATCGGCGGACCTGAAAGTCCTGGAAGCCTATCTGCCTCCGCAACTGAACCACGCCGATCTGGTGGAATTGGTCAAGCAGGTAATCGGCGAGGTTGGCGCCACCAGCGGTCAGGACAAGGGCAAAGTAATGGGCAAGCTGATGCCACAAGTTCGTGGCAAGGCCGACGGCGCCGAGGTTAACGCCTTGGTCGTCGAGATGCTGGAGTCGGGAAGCTAATCCCCCGGCCCGGACCACAAGCCCAATCGCTGCGCCAGAAGCCCAGCGATTTCAGCAGAAGCCTCAACGGTGCCCTATAAACTGTACCTACAACATTTCCCGCAGCGGATAAACTTGGTGAAAAAAGGCCCCACATGCGCTTCGGCATACTAGTTTTCCCTGGCACTTGGAGCGAAACCGACTGTTATTACGCAGTCAAAGACGTGCTGGGCCAAGAAGCTGACTACGTCTGGCACCAAGAGACCAATCTTGACGACTACGACTGCGTGGTCGTGCCCGGTGGTTTTTCCTACGGGGATTACCTCAGGCCCGGCGCAATCGCGCGCTTCTCTCCCGTTATGGACTCACTCCACAAATTCGCCGACTCGGGACGCTTGGTCATCGGTATCTGCAACGGCTTCCAGATACTTTGCGAGGCTGGGTTTCTCCCCGGCGCCCTAATGCGCAACCAGCATCTGCAATACCGGTGCCAATGGACCAACCTGCGCACCGAGCGGAACGACACTCCCTTCAGCACTCGCTGCCTGTCCGGTCAGCTTCTTCGTGTACCCGTTTCCCATGGCGAAGGCAACTACTTCGCCGACCCCGAAACTCTAGCAGTTCTGGAAGAAGAGGGAAGGGTGCTTTTCCGGTACAGCGACGAGGCCGGAGACGCCACTGAAGGGGCCAACCCCAACGGCGCAGCCCACAACATTGCCGGGATCGTCAACCAAGCTGGGAACGTGCTGGGCATGATGCCCCACCCCGAGCGCAGTTGCGAAGCCATTCTGGGCAGTACAGACGGCAATCTAATCTTTCAGTCTATTATCGATAGCTGCGGGATCAGTAACTAGTCTGTGCTGGCCATCGCCCTGGCTCTGTTAGCTGGCGCCGGATTCGGCGGTTCCGCAATTTTGGCTCGGGTCAGCATGCAGAAGCTGGCGCCGATGCCAACCATCTTTATTTCGGTGGTGGTCAGCGCCATTCCGGCCATGGTTCTGGCCATTGTTTTCGCTCACGGCGACATTCGTGCCGCGCCGGCGGCCGCATTTTTGTGGTTTGCGCTGCTGGGGGCAGTCAATTTCGTTGGTGGCCGCACGCAAAATTACCGGGCCATCAACCGCATCGGAGCATCTCAGACCAGCACCATTCTGGCGACATCCACGGTGTTCGCTGCAATCTTCGCAATCGGCCTCACCTGGGAGCGCCCCAATTATCTGGTCCCTTTAGGAACCGCGGGAGTGGTTCTCGGCTTGGTCGTCAGTACAGCGAGCTCAATGCGTCAAGGCTGGGGCACAGACAAGCATGATTCCCTCGTAAAAACCCCTCGTCCTCCGGGGGCAATGGGAGGATAATGTGGGGAAAGGGCGTTGGGGCAGCGCCTGGCCGAGGGAGGGGAGGATGTTCCGAATACGAGACCCGCAAGAGAGCCTCTGGCAGTCCCAGTTCCTGGTGACGCCGAAGAAGGCTAAGCGTCTGGAGAGAAGTTGGGCCGAGGTTTTCCGAAACGAGGCGCTCCCCCTGATTGACGAGGAGCGCTTTGCTCCCATGTACTGCGTGGACAACGGCCGTCCCAACCGGGCGGTGCAGACCGTCCTCGGGGTCCACCTCCTCAAAGAGATGTTCAACCTCACCGACGATGAAGCTCTGGAACAACTAGAGTTCAACCTGCTCTGGCACCACGCCCTGCGGCTGGACATCGAGGAGACCCACCTGCCCCAGAAGACCC
The DNA here is from genome assembly GCA_963665155.2 of Dehalococcoidia bacterium. Lineage (GTDB taxonomy): Bacteria > Chloroflexota > Dehalococcoidia > Lucifugimonadales > UBA3495 > UBA1141. The sequence continues at coordinate 1,297,672 of CAXXFI010000002.1, forward strand.
TCCACAACTTCCGAGTTCGCCTGATGCAGCACGACGGTGGCCGGCTGGCTTTCCAGGAGACCACGGACCGGATCATCCAGGCGCTGGGCATACGCACCGGAAAGCAACGGCTGGACTCCACCCACATCATGAGCAACATCGCCACACTCACCCGGCTGGGCCTGTTCTGTGAGACGATGCGGTTGTTCCTGCGGGCCTTGCGCTGGGAGCACCCAGAGCTTCGCCCTGGGGTTCCGGAGGGCCTCCTAGGGCGCTATTTGAAGGAAGAAGACGAGGCGACCCACTACGAGGACGCCCGCACGGGGGAGGGTCGGCGACGCCTTTCGGTCTGTGCCCGGGACCTCTACCGGCTGGTGGACCGGTTCCATGGCACGACTGCTGCCCAGCTGGAGGAGTACCGGCTGCTGGAGCGGCTGCTGCGGGAGCAGTGCCATGTGGGCAAACACCGGGACGGGCGCCCCAGGGACGATGACGACGATGCTGGGGAATGCAAGGTGCCCGTGGCCTTGAAGGACCCGAAGCAGGTGTCCGCCGACTCGCTGCAATCGCCCCACGACCCGGATGTGACCTACAGCGGCCACAAGGGGAAGGGGGTACGAGGTGCACAGGTGGCGGAGACCTGCCACGAGGAGGCCACCCAGCTCATCACCCACGTGGAGGTGACCCCCTCGAGTGGGAGCGACACCGACGTGAGCGTGCCGGTCGTTGACGGGCTCGCGGAGCGGAAGGTCCGACCGGACGAGCTCTTCGCCGACACGGCGTATGGGTCGGGCCGCAATGCCTTCGAAGCCTCGCGCCGGGGAACGGAACTGGTGAGCCCGGTGGCGGGGTCGGCGCCGGGGAACTCGCACGAAGGAGAGGGTGACGGACCACCGCCGCTCACCGCCGCGGACTTTCAGATCGACGTCACAGGGGAGCAGGCCACGGTGTGCCCCGCCGGCCACCCGTCCATCGAGGAGCACGAGTTGGAGGATGCGCCGGAGCGGGTAGAGGTCCACTTTGCCGGGACAACATGCGAGCCCTGCCCCTTGCGGTCCCGTTGCCCAGTGAAGCTGGACCGGCGTGCGGGGGGGCTACGTCCTCAAGGCGGACCTGGTGAAGGTGAACATCGAGCGGCGCCGGAGGGCCGAGGCCATCGAGGAGTGGCGCAAGCGGTATGCCATAAGGGCTGGTATCGAGGGAACGAACTCCGAGCTGAAGCGCGCCCACGGGCTTGGGCGCTTGCGGGTGCGAGGGGGCCGTCGGGTGCGGCTTGCCGTCTACCTGAAGGCGTTGGCGTGCAACTTCAAGCGGATGGTCCATGCACGCCTGGTGGAGATGGAGAACACGGCTCAGCGGGCGGTCGGGACGGCACCTGCGGTCACGGCCGCATGAGGGCGCCGCTCCACAGCTTCCACCGGGTGCCCTGAGCCACGGAAGGGGTACCGCAACGGGATCACGCTTGTCCTGAGCGCGGCAGATGGTGCGGTGAGGCCAGCAGCCGGCATCCCGTGGCCTCCTCCCTTCCAGGCCCCTTCGCACGCCAGGGTTCATCTCAAACAGGCCTTTTTGCGAGGGAATCAAGCATGCTTTACTGGGCTACGTGTTTGCCTTGGGCGCCGCTGCTGCCTACGGCGGAACCAATGTTATCGCCAAAGAGTTGACCCAAGATTACGGCTCCCCGCTGATGGTTTCTGGATTCAGCTTACTTTTTGGCATCTTTCTGCTGGCCCCGATCGCCGGTCCAGGCACAATCGCTAATCTACGGGTGTTGAGAAGCGAACGAGGCGCGGTTGCGTTTGCCGCCCTTTCCGGAATCTCATCGGCCGTCGCCGTGATCGCCCTGTACTATGCCCTACAACGAGAAGACGTGGTGGTAATTTCGCCCGTCACCTCCTCTTATCCTCTGATGGTGCTGCTGGTGGCCAGGTTGTTCATGTCTAAATTGGAGCGAATCACCAGGGAGGTCGTGGCTGGCACGTTTTTGACCATCGGCGGCGTAATCATCGTGGTTGTGGGCAGCACCCTCTAACGCTCAGGCAACCGGAAACACTGCCGTCGGCTAGCCCCCTGCGCCAGGAGCACGATTGTGGCATAATGACAACGATTTGGGCCGCCGGGCTGGCATCGCAAACGAATTAATTAGTATTCAAGCCAAGACTATTACAAAACTATTAGACCAAACTATCAGAAGGAGAAAAGAATGGCCGGCAAAATCCGCACCACCAAAATCAACCACGTAACAACCGCAGTCAAGAACACGGAACGGGCCATGAAATTCTACAACGACCTCATCGGAATCAAACAAATCCAAAGCCAAGTGGACAACCCGGAGATTACCTGGCTCCAACTGGAAAGCGGCATCATGGTCCACCTGATTGAGGACCCGGAGGCCCCGATCAAGCCCGAGCGCATGCACCATGCCTTTGAGGTAGAGGATTTCGAGGGAACGAAAGAAGTCCTTAGAGAAAACGGATACGAGATTCTTCGGGAAGGAGTCCGCTACGACGGTCAGGCCTTCCTATTCACCCAAGACCCCGACGGCAACCGGGTGGAGTTCTGCACTGGTTCCGGAGCTTACCCGGCCCCGCCCCGTCCCAACGCATAAACGGCAGAGAAGCAGATGGATTCCTTCGACAGGCTCAGGATGAACGTGGGCCTCCAAAGCCGTTCCTTGTGACTGGAATCCACCACCGTTTGTGGTGAGCCTGTCGAACCATCTCGAAGTAATTACTAAACTCCCATTCGTCTACCGCAGGCGGTTTCACACCATGCTTTGAGACCAGTGCCGGGGCATCGAAAAGTTTTTCGACCAAGGTGAAGCGCGGAGCAAGCTCAAGAAATACCGGAAGAGCGGCCCCCGTAGTACCACACGTGCATTGGTGCGGGCGATCCAAGACCAAGGGGTAGACGGGAAATCCTTGTTGGACATCGGCGGTGGTGTCGGTGTGATCCAGCACGAATTGCTAAAGGCCGGAGCCAGCGACGCCGTGGGTGTGGACGCCTCTTCGGCCTATATCAAGGCGGTGGAGAAGGAAGCGGAGCGGCAGGGCCACGGGGACCGGATCAGCAGCCATTTCGCCGATTTCGTCGAGGTTGCCGAGCAGATACAGCCAGCGGATATTGTCACCCTGGACCGGGTAATTTGCTGCTACCATGACCTGGACAACTTGCTTGGCCTATCCACCGAGCGGGCCACCTCTGTGTACGGAATTGTGTACCCGCGCGACTACTGGCCGGTGAAAGCGGCGTTCGGTTTCATGAACCTGTACTTGCGGCTGACCCGCAAGACCTTCCGGCTCTTCGTGCACCACACGGCGGCAGTGGACGCCTTGGTGCGCCGCAGCGGCCTCCAACAACGCTACCAAACCAAGACTTTGATATGGCAGGTGGTCCTTTACACACGCTGAGCTAGTATTACAACGACGGATTACCAAATATTTCGTCTTCCCCTTCGTATTCGGCTGCCAGCGGGCTATCGCGGTAGGCCAGGTGGGCTTTTACGACGGTGTAGCCAAAGCAGGGCCTTGGGAGGGAACCCCTTCTCCGGTGCCGTTGGTGCGCCTTAGAGGACGGACCATGGGCATCGTGGGCCTGGGACGCATTGGCCGAGCGGTGGCAACCAAGGCGCGTGCGTTTGGCTTAGAAGTTTTGGCTCACGACCCGTTCTTGCCGGTGGACGGTCCCCATCCCGAAGGGGTAGAGTTGGTCGACCTTCCCAACTTGCTGGAACGCTCGGACTACGTCAGCCTGCACACGCCTTTGAACGACGACACCCGGGGCCTGATCAGCACCACCGAACTGGCCTTGATGAAGCCAACGGCATTTTTGATTAATTGCGCTCGCGGGCCAATCATAGACGAGGCGGCACTGCTGGTAGCTCTGCGAGACGGTCAAATTGCCGGAGCGGGCTTGGACGTGATGGAGCAGGCGTTGCCGCCTACCGACCATCCCATGTTCCAGCTGGACAACCTCTTAGTCACACCCCACGTAGGGTTTCTATCCCGGGAGTCAGTCCTCGAATTGGAGGTGCGGACGGCCAAAGCCACGGTGGACGTACTACAAGGCCGGATGCCCGAGTTCCTGGTCAACCCGCCGGTGTTGCCCCACTCGCGGATTAAGCTCTCTTAGTAAAAGTCACCCAATGACACTTGGGTAGTGGCTTGATCAGATTTGTCGATCAGATTAGTAGTAGACTCGGGGCGAAATCCCCCTCGGTCCCCTTTAACAAAGGGGGAAGAACGGGTATGCCTCAGTAACGATTTAGTGATAATTCACAAGACAAGCAGAAACAGGAGAGGAAAATGTTCGACAGAATTCAGCACATTGGATACATGACCGCCGACCTGGACGCTGTGGTGGCCTGGTATGCCAAGTCCTTCGGCGCAGTGAACGGTGGCGGCGGTCCAATGGCCAAGAGCTATGCGGTGCCCAGCGGCGGTCGCAATGCCTACGTGCGTTTCGGACAGGTTGAGGCCGAGATCATCGAGCCGGAGGACAAGACCGGTCTGTCCGCCGAAGTTCTGACCATGCACCATGTTGGCTACGTAGTATCGGACATTGAGGGAATGGCCTCGAATCTCATTAGCCGGGGCTTCAAGTTCGCTGCCGATAAACCCTTCACCAACGTTATGGGACAGCAGGTGCTTTACTTCGACGCCAGCACTACCAACGGGGCCATGATGCACTTGACCCAATTGGCCGACCAGCCCGACAACACGGGATTCGGGTCGGGGGTTGAAATAGAAAAAATCGTCCACGCAGGCTATTTGGTGCCCAACCTGGACGACGCCATCGCCTGGTACGTGGGTAAGCTGGACGGCGAGCACCTAGGCGGCGGGGCTTCACGCTCCGGTGGGCGCAACGCCTTCGTCAACTTCGGCCAAGTGCAAGTGGAGCTTATCGAGCCCGAGGAGTCCCGGCGTCCTCCAGCGTCAACCCACACAATGGATCATGTGGGCTACGTGGTGGCGGACATGCAAGTGTGCATGGGGCACTGCCAGAGTCAAGGCTTCCAATTCGTGGAAGGCGCGCCCTTGACCAACTCGGTGAAACAGCAGGTAGGCTACTTCGACACCGCTACCAGCATGGGCAGCCGCATGCACCTGACGCAACTGCCGGATTAGGGGGGATGTGGTGGGAGCTTTAAATGGCAATAAAATTTGCGTAATTTTGGGTGCTGGGGCTTCTTTTGACGTCAGGACTCCGGGTTCACGTGTGATGAACGAGGAGTGCCGGCCACCGTTAGCAAATTCTCTATTCGATGCCCTCAATGACGCAACATGGCAGTCTCTACAAACCTACTCGGGTGCGCGATTTCTGAGAGCACGATTAGAGCTGGACAGCGCGCGGGCAATAGGATTGGAGGAAGCTCTCCTTGGGTATGCAAACCATGAAAGTGAACCTATAAGACAACGATTCAAGCACATCCCTCCGTATATCAGAGACCTGTTGTTCCAATGCAGTGAAACATATATTCGAGACCCAGATGGGTACATACAGTTGGTTACTGAACTGCTGGCGGAGCACTCATTTGAAGTGTTGTTTTTAACACTGAATTACGACACTCTCCTTGAGAAAGCTCTAACGCTGTTTGATCCTGATTATGAGTTTCAGGAATTGCCCTATTACATATCACCAGCGCGTACTGCCAAAGTCGTAAAATTACACGGGTCGATAAATTGGTTTATTGGGTTTCCCGAGGGGTCTGAATCGTGGCAATACTATGTAGACCACCTCGACTTGTCAGAAAAGCCTAATGACTCTGACGTTGTCGTTCTAAATTCGGTTCACAAAATCAATGACTATCGCAGTAATAACCGGTGGTGGTATCCGGTTCTTACTGCACCGTTAGCCGGTAAGGGATTGGCGGATGCCGTATGCCCTGCGGAACACATCGACTTCGTACGAGAGTTCCTCGCATCTGCGGGTAAGATTCTCGTGGTTGGGACCAGTGGCCAAGACCAGGATTTGCTCGGGTTACTCGATGAGTCGATGGCCGAAAGCCTGAAGCCGATGGTCCATTTTGTGGGTGCAGGCGATTCACTCACAGAAGAATCCTTGGCAAGGTTTAAGCAAGCAGTAGGTGCCTTCAGGAACAATCCCCTTGTGACTACCCATTATGGAGGATTCCAAAACTACGTTGCGGGGACCAATTTCCGCCGGTTTGTGGAGTAATGCCTGACCTTACCCCGAAGTTAGTATCATTGGCTAGTAGAGTCCAGCCATAGAGCCAGCAAACTCTTTGGGCGTTTTACCCTTCAGGGAACTGTGGGGCCTGACCTCGTTGTAGTCCTGCCGCCAGTTCTCTATGATCTCCCTGGCATGCCTTACACTCATGAACCAGTTGATGTTCAAGCATTCGTCGCGTAGTCGGCCGTTGAAGCTCTCAGCAAAGGCGTTCTCTACCGGCTTGCCAGGACGTATAAAGCTTAACTTGATGCCCCTCCGATAGGCCCACTCATCCATGGCCTTGCTTGCGAACTCCGGGCCGTTGTCCACAGTGATCACCTCAGGTAGTCCCCGTGTCTCTTCCAGTCTCTCCAGGACTCCCACCACTCTGGCGCCTCCCAGAGAGGTATCTACCTCGATGGCTGGGCACTCCCGTGAATAGTCGTCCACTATGGCCAATGCCCGGAAGCGCCGACCGGTCACAGTGCTATCAGAGACAAAGTCCATGGACCACCTCTGATTAGGACGTACAGGAGATGGAATGGTCTCCCGGACCCCTGCCGCCCCTTTGCGCCTCCTCTTCTTCCTGAGCGCAAGCCCCTCTTCACTGTAGATGCGCTCTGTACGCTTGTGATTGATCACCAGGCCTTCTCTCTTCAGCATGATGTGCAACCTGGGACTGCCAAAGCGCTTCCTCTCCCATGCCAGCTCACGCATTCTGCGACGCAGGACAGCATCATCACCCTGCTTCGACTTGTACCGATAGACCGAGGGTGAGATACCAGTAAGCAGACAGGCCCTCCTCTCACTCAGCCCAAGACTCTCTATGGCATATGCCGCTGCCATCTTCCTCACCTTGGGCTTCAGAAGTTTTTTGCCAGCAACTCCTTCAGAGACCAGTTGTCCAACGCCTGCTGGGCCACAATCTGCTTCAGGCGCCGGTTCTCTTCCTCAACGGACCTTAGCCTCTTCAACTCGTTCAACGTCAGCCCGGCGTACTTGGCTTTCCACTTGTAGAAGGTGCCTTCGCTCATGCCGTGCCTGCGGCACAGCTCCCCTGTCTTGGCCCCTGCCTCTGCCTCGTTCAGACCCCTATGATCTGCTCCTCTGTGTACCTCTTCCGTGCCATGAGCCCTCCTTACTATGTCCTATTTTACCCGGAGGACTCTCTTTGCCACTGTTTCTGTTTTCGGGGGTAAGGTCATGCCGACAAACGCATGTGGCCTAATTTCAGTTCCCACCTCGCGACCATTCGCCTGTATCTGACCACCTATGCCATCGCCTGCACCCCAACGTTGACACCCCAATCCCCCTGGTGTACGTTGACCAAAAGTCAAACTTGGCCCTCATGCCAATGAGTTCACGTTGAGCGAACCCAAAAACATCATCCTGGTCGGCTTTATGGGCTCGGGGAAGTCCGTGGTGGGCCGAGCTTTGGCGAGGATGACTGGGCGAGCTTTGGTGGACGCCGATACGGAGTTGGTGCGGAGGGCTGGCCGACCCATCAGCCGGATTTTTCAGGAGGACGGCGAGGCGGCTTTTCGGGAGTTGGAGAGGTCGGTGATTAGCGATCTTTGCGCTCAGTCGGGCAAGGTTATCGCCGCTGGCGGAGGTTCCTTCGTCGACCCGGTCAACCGGGAACTGATGCTTGCCAACGGCCTGGTAGTCTGCCTCCGCGCTCGTCCTGAGACCATCCTGGCTCGGGTTTCCCGGTCCCAAGGCAACAACGATAATTCCGCAAGCGGAAAAGCGCCCGTCCGGCCTTTGTTGGCCGGGGATGACCCTCTGGAGCGCATCAAGGAACTGCTGGCCCAGCGGGCCGAAGCCTACGCCTTGGCCCACTATACTGTTGAGACCGACGGCCTGCCCCCGGAGGAAGTGGCCTATAAGGCCCTGGAGTTTTGCCGGGCTGAAGAAAGACGGGCTGAAGAAAGACGGGCTGAAGAGAAACTCAAGGAGAGACATTAATGACCGACCCAGACCTGGCAGCAGAGGTTCACCACTCGGGGGGCAGCTATCCTGTTGTTGCCGGATGGGGAATCATCGACAACATAGGGGAGCGCCTAGAAGCGGTGGGAGTCAAGGGCCCGGCCTACATCATCACCGATGAAAACGTGATGAACCCCTACGGTCGCAACGTTCAGCGGGCCATGCAGAAAGCGGGAATCGCCGCCCACTGCTTCATCATCCCCAACGGCGAGACCAGCAAGAGTTTCGAACTGGCCCAAGCCATCTTCCACTGGCTGGTGGAACGGAGAGCGGAACGAGGCCAGGCGATAATCGCCGTGGGCGGTGGGGTCGTTGGCGACCTAGCCGGATTCGTGGCGGCCACTTTCCTGCGGGGAGTGCCCTTCATTCAAGTCCCAACCAGCATGGCGGCCATGGTGGACGCATCCATCGGAGGCAAGGTGGCAGTAAACCTTCCCGAAGCCAAGAACATGGTGGGGGCGTTTTACCAACCCAAGGGCGTCTTTGCCGACGTCCAGTCCCTGGCCACCCTGGGAAAACGGGAGTTGGCGGAAGGCTGGGCCGAGGCCATCAAACACGGCTTCATCCTGGACTCAAGCTTGGTTGACGTCTTTGAAGAGCACGCCGAGGCCCTGATGGAAGTGGAACCCACGATTTCCACCGAGGTGATCCGGCGCAGCATGGCCATTAAGGCCGAGATAGTCAGCCAGGACGAACGGGAGACGTTGGGAGTACGAATACTCCTGAACTACGGTCACACCATCGGCCACGGGCTGGAGTCGTCGACGGACTACGGTCGCTTTTTCCACGGGGAAGGCGTGTCCGTGGGCATGATGGGCGCCGCCTACATTGCTAGGGAGATGGGGATGATCTCCGATGAATTGGTCGACCGGCAGCGGAACCTGCTGGAGCGCTTCAACCTGCCAATCCACGCCAGTGGTGTCTCGCCGGAGCAGGTGCTGGACGCCATGGCCATGGACAAGAAGACGGTGGGCGGGAACAACCGCTTTGTGCTATTGGAAGAGGCTGGAAAGGCGGTGGTGCGCAGCGATGTGCCGCGGGACTTGGTGGAAGCTACCGTGCGTGATCTGACAAAAGCCATCTAACGGAATTCACAGCAGAGACTGCAAAGCCCGCCGAGGGTCCGAAATAGCTTACTTCTCCCTCCAGGCTCTGCTGTGAATTTCTCGATAAAGCTTATGAAGCTTCTCGGGCGGCAGAAACACATCCGGAGATAATAGGTGAATTACGCACGTATATACGCAGACGACCAGGGCGAGACTCACTTCGACGATGTCGAAGCCCAGTTCGAGCAGCATGAGGTCGTACCCGGCAAACCGGCCATCGACGTTACCCAAGCCATGGCGGCGCAAAACGTGGTCTTTATTCGCAGTCCCGCTGGCCTGTCCATCGACTACCATCCGGCCCCCAGCAGGCATCTGCTGGTCGTGATTACCGGTCAGTGGCGAATGACCGTCAGCGACGGCGAGACCCGCCAGTTCGGCCCCGGCCAATCAATTCTGGTCGAGGACACAGTGGGTAAGGGCCACCTGACCGAAGTCGTAGGCAGCGATGATTTCCTGGGTTTTTTCGCTTGGCTAGATGACTGATTTTAACCGGTATCCAGTCCAATACCCAGTCCCATCTATTCCCGAGCCATCCATATAAATCCCGCCGTCGAAACCCACCACAGCTAGGATTCCCCAGGTTGGGCTGAGACGGAAGTTTTTCGCCCAGCTTTGAAGACCATGACTGCGATAACCAAGCATATAAGTCCTCCGGCCCCCAATAACAATACGGCCGCAACGGTTGATAACTCGTCCAACCCCGAAACCGCTTCAGAGATTTCCTCCAACAGCACCGCCACGCAACCAGCCAGCACGATTACGCCAAATAGGAACCGGATGCGCGAAGGGTCAGTCGCTCGGGTCCCAGCGGTGCCCAATTGCGCTCCGATGGACGCTGCTACCAGCATCATCACAGCCATGAGAAGGTCCACGTGGCCGGAAGAAGAGTAAATTATCGTGCCAACCGTGCCGGTGAGAACTACTTGAAATAGGCTGGTGCCAATGGCTTTTCTGGTGGGCACTCCCAGAAAGTAGATCAAAATCGGCGTCAGGATAAACGCACCCCCGGCACCCAATAGCCCAGCCCAAAAACCTACGCCACCACCGATAATTATCGGGACAAATACCGACATGCCTTCTATTCCAGCCACCGGCATGTCCACTTTCGTGGATACTTTTCCAAAGCCTGGCACCGGAATCCATGGGGGCGGTATCGACAATTTCCGTACCCAGGTAGCCAGACCAGCCGTTGACACGGCGTCGGGATCAGTGGAAGTTGCTCCCCTAGTTCTCCAGTAGTCGAACAGGACGAAAATGCCCAACACCCCCAGAAATACTACATAGGTGTATCGAATGACTGACCCAGACAAATCTGCCGCTTCCAAGGCTGTATTTAGCCTCGACGCGCCATACAAGGCCGGTAAGGAACCCAAGGCCATAAAAAATCCCAGTTTGAAATCAATGTTGCCCATTTCCCGGTGCTTCAGGGTATTGACCAGAGAGGACCCCATAATCAACGTTAGGCCGGTGCCAACCGCGAACAACGGCGGGACGCCAAACACCAATAGCCCGCCAGTGATCAAGAAGCCTCCGCCTACGCCAAAAAATCCACCTAAAGTACCCACAATCACGCCCAAGAGAATCAACAGGGCAGGGTTTACAACCACGTCTGCGTTCGGGAACCACATCCTAGGTTCCTCCCGAATCCGATTTGCTCTTGGACAACCCTGCTTTTCTAAATGGACCTTTAGGACCCAACACGTGCAGAACCAATTCCCAGAATCCGTAAAGTATGGAAGCTACGGCAAGAATTACAGCCAATACGAGCAAAGCCCAAAGTATTGGCTGGTCCGCACTGAGATTTATCAAAAAATCATTCATATCGTGGTTGGTGTAATCCGGCTATTGCCGTCTCCATTGATCAGTTGCAACTGGTCAATGCCAGGGGATACGATAGCTCCTGATAACATGGCCTAGGTGTCCGAACGCAGCGCCCCGCCACGGGAAATGGCCGTGATCTGACCGCCGTATTAGGATAACACCGGACAGAATTACATGATTACCTGGCAACCCACCATATGACCGCCAACGATTTCTCATTCGACGTAATTACGCCCAGTGAAATACCAGCGCCGGATGCGGACAGCGATAACGGGCCGAGTCAAAGCAACGCTCCACGCGCCGGTGAATTGCGAACGCCCCACGGCTTGATGCTAACTCCCGCTTTTATGCCCGTTGCCACCCAGGCGTCGGTTAAAGGGTTGGCTCCCGAAGAAGTCCGGGCAGCGGGGGCCCAGATGGTCCTTAGCAACGCCTACCACCTTTACCTAAGGCCGGGCGTCGACACGGTAGATCGGATGGGAGGCATTCAGCACTTCATGGGCTGGGAAGGCCCTGTCTTGACCGACAGTGGCGGATTTCAGGCCTTTAGCATGGGGGCGTTGCGGCGGATGGACGACAACGGCATCCTCTTCCGTTCCCACATAGACGGAAGCGAGCATTTCTTGAGTCCCGAAGTTGCAACTCACAATCAGCACCAGATTGGCGCAGACGTCATTATGTGTTTGGACCAGTGCATTTCCTTTGGAGCAACCCGGAATGAAGTAACCGCGGCCATGGAGCGCACCCACCGTTGGGCTGAGCAGTGTTATCAGCATCACGCTGCTTCGGGAAAGGGAAGCCAAGCCCTTTTCGGCATAGTCCAGGGCGGGACATTCGAGGACCTGCGGGATGCGTCGGCCCGCTTTATCGCTGATATCCAATTCCAGGGGTACGCCATCGGCGGGCTGGCAGTGGGAGAATCAAAAGCGGACATGTACCAGACTACCGGACAGGTTACCGCACTCTTGCCCCAAGACAAGCCCAGATACCTGATGGGGGTTGGCTCTCCCGAAGACTTGGTTGAATGCGTGGCCCGTGGCGTCGACATGTTCGATTGCGTGTTGCCGACCCGTGTTGCCCGCAACGGAGCATTATTTACCAGTCTGGGCAGGGTGGACATTACCAAGGCCCGCTACCTTGAGCAGCGCGACCCGGTGGAAAACGATTGCGATTGCTACACCTGCCGAAATTACACCGCTGGCTATCTGTGCCACCTGTTCCGGGCCAAAGAAATGCTGGGCGCAAGACTAGCCAGCATCCACAACTTGCGGTTTGTTTTGCGGTTAATGGCCGAAATGCGGATAGCCATCGTAGAAGAAAGGTTTGAAGAATTCCGCAGGGGGTTCCACGAGAGTTACGTGCCCACGGACGAAGCGGCTCGGCAGGAGCAAAAGACGAAGTGGCTGAAGGCTAGAGGCGGTTAGACGAGGAGAGTCAGTTACGGTAATCAGGCTGCTTTGGTGATTCTACAAGCACAGGTTGACAGGTTGAACGGATGCCATTTGTCCGTTCGTGGCTAGCCTGTCGAACCATACTTTCGCGCAAAGACCCTCCGAATTGCTCAGGGTGAACGATCTTAGAGCCGCTATTCGTTCGTGGTGAGCCTGTCGAACCACCGGTAAAACTGGCAGGCTCTTCGACAACCTTAGGACATACGGGAGATGTACCCTTAGCACGTTGTAGTTAGCTCTTATCGAAACACCCGCACTAACATCAGGCTCTTCGACTGGCTCAGGACGAGCGGTTTGTGGCCCCCCATTCGTATCTACTGTGTAGGATAATGACTGGCGGCCCGAAGCGCACATTGTGCCTTAATAGCCGCCCGCCACCGCAGGAACTATGCTAACTTCGTCCCCCGACTTGGTCGTGGTATCCAGACCTTGTAAGAACCGGACATCCTCGCCATTCAAGTAGATGTTGACGAAATAACGCAGATCGCCATTCTCGTCAACCAGTCGGGCCTTAAAACCGGGATAGGACGAGTCCAACTGCTCCACCATGTCGCTTACGTCGCTGGCATCAATTTCCACTTTTGCTAGACCGTTGGTCATGCGTCGTAGCGGGGTGGGGATACGGATCATAACGCTCATCTAGGGACTCCTCCTAGTATTGCCTGCCAAGAATTAACTTCGATTAACTAACTGTTGATGACTGCTCCACCAAAACCGTTCATTTTGGTGAGGTTGTCAATCTGTACTAAAGAAACTTTCGACCTATTCTACTACCCAAGTACACTGTTTCTAGGCGGAACCCGGAGCAACGCCAACAACTAATTAACCGTCGATTACGTCTCCGGTGACCGGGTCTACCCGCACCCCGGTGGTGCCAACCCACGCCAGACCTCGTTCGATCGCGGCATCCTCTCCGTCGAGTTCCAATATTACCCAGCCTATGTCTTCCCGTACGTCGGCTCGGCGAATGTTGGTAACAATCTCGAAGTCGCGGCCCAGCCTGTAGATCACAGGCTCTTTAACCATATCTGCCGGGAAGGAAAACTTCACCCGCTGCCTACCCATCGTCCACCCCCATTTCCCTCTAGGATGACCTTTGGCTAACCAGATCTTCGCTAGCTCGATCTTTGATTAAAGGCTTCTTCAAAAGCGCCCATGAACGGTTTAATCGACAACGGGTTGACTACCGATTCCACCGCTTCTTGGGTTTTTAGACCATTGCCGGTAATGTACACAACGGTTAGCTCGTCGGGCTTTATCGCTCCACTTTCAGCAGCGTGCCTCAACCCGGAAATTGCCACCCCTCCGGCAGTCTCGGTAAAAATACCTTCGGTTTCGGCCAAGAGCTTGATGCCGTCTACAATTTCGTCTTCGGGGACGGCGTAGCCGGTGCCACACGATTTCTGGATTACCCTCATTGAATAGACGCCGTCTGCCGGGTTGCCGATGGCCAAGGACTTGGCGATGCTGTTGGGCCGAACCGGCATGACGTGAGTGTTCCCGTTTTCCCAAGCAGTAACAATCGGAGAGCAGCCAGCCGCTTGGGTCATGTGCATTTTGGTGGTTACCGCCGGATGGTGTACCGTATTTTGATCCGGACCGAAGGACGAAGCCTCAACCCCATCCAGCATGCCCAAGCAAGCCAGTTCGTTGAAGCCCTTCCAAATCTTGGTGAACATGGCCCCCGAGGCTGCTGGCACGACCACATGGTCGGGTAGCCGCCAGCCCAGTTGTTCGGCGACTTCATAGCCTAGGGTCTTACTGCCCTCAGCATAGTAAGGCCGCATGTTGATATTCACGAAAGCCCAAGGATAGTTGTCGGCCACCTCGCTACAAAGGCGGTTTACATCGTCATAGGTGCCATCGACGGAAATCATCGTGGGACCGTAGACAGCGGCGCCAATGATTTTCCCGCGCTCCAAGTCCGAGGGTATGAAAACAACGGCCTGAATTCCGGCGCGGGCCGCATGGGCAGCGACGCTACAGGCCAAATTACCGGTGGAAGCGCAGGCCAGAGTATCGAAGCCAAACTCCACAGCTTTGGTGGCGGCCACCGAGACCACCCGGTCTTTGAAAGAGAACGAAGGGTTGACGCTGTCGTTCTTTATATACAGATTGTTCAAACCCAGCTTTTTACCCAGATTACGGGCTTTCAAAAGCGGGGTGAATCCTGCCATTATGTCCACTGGGTCTTCGCTGTCGGCCGGAAGAAGATCGTGGTAGCGCCAGATGCTCAAGGGACCCTTGGCCACTCTATCCTGGCTGATTACTTCGGAGATGGTGGCGTAGTCATAAATCACTTCCAAAGGGCCGAAGCAAAAATCGCAGACATTTAGCGCCTCGGAAGGGTACTCCCGATCGCATTCACGGCATTTTAGTCCTTTGACAAAAGCCACTGGTTTGGTTGCCTCCCGGTTAAAAAGAGCCTAAACAACATAAAGCCCAGACCCCTGCCCGAGCGTCTGTGATGTTATCAAAGGGCATTTTCCTTGTCAAGGAAATCGTGGCTGGGAGACGCTCCTCTAGTCTCGCGCGACCGCCCAAATATACGAACTCCTTCTCTGCAAAAATTAAAAGGCAAGATCACAAGTTACGATTGGTGCGGAAGCCACCAATTCAGCCCCATTCGTCCCGGCTGGGGCATGCCCTGTTGGTGGTGATGGTATAATGCCACGAAATTCGATACGGGTAGGCGAGCCAGGACCTTGAGACCGAGCCTTTGGGACCGAAACTGGGGTAAGAACCCCGGCAAGTAACGTGGAGTTGGTTTGTATCACGCAAGACGCCTAACCAACATACTTCAAGAATTCTCCATGCCCTTGATAGTGGGCGTAATCGCTGGCCTCGTTGTGGCCAACGTCGACCACCATTTCTACGAAAAGTTGGTGGATGCCCACGTCTTTGGCGACGGCACGAAAATATTCGGCCACTCGGTGACCGCTCACTTCCTGATTAACGAAATTTTCATGGTTTTCTTTTTCGGTGTGGCCGCCAAAGAAATTACCGAGTCGGTACTGCCGGGAGGCGCACTGAACCCCATTCCCAAAGCCATCAATCCCCTGATGGGGACTTTGGGCGGAGTTTTGGGACCTGCCGGAATGTTCTTTCTGCTCACTTACATCTTCTATGGGGGCGGAGACGATTTTTCCGAGGTGGCCAATGGCTGGGGCATCCCCACCGCCACCGACATTGCGTTGGCCTGGCTTGTCGCTCGCATGGTGTTCGGCAACGGCCACCCGGCGGTCAACTTCCTACTGCTGCTAGCGGTGGCCGACGACGCCATTGGCCTGGGAATCATCGCGGTGTTTTATCCCGACCCGGAATTTCCGGTGCAACCGGCATGGTTGTTGCTCACCTTTGGCGGGATGGTGACAGCATTCGCAATGCGGCGGATGCACGTTACCTTCTGGCCTGCCTACATTCTAATCGCAGGCGGCATGAGTTGGATGGGCCTCTTCAAATCGTCCATTGAGCCCGCTTTGGCTTTGGTGGTAATCGTGCCATTCCTCCCTGGCCCGCAGACCGGCCTCGGCCTATTTGTGGAAGAAGAGGAGGAGGAAGACCACGAACAGCCTGCCACAAGAGAAGCAGCGGCGGCTCATGCAATAATCCACCATCACAGCCCACTCGACCAGTTCGAGCATCAACTCAAGCTATTTGTGGATGTGGGATTGTTTTTCTTTGCTTTCGCCAACGCCGGTGTGGCCTTTGGCAGCATCAACTCGGTCACGGCCATCGTCTTGATATCGCTGATAGCCGGAAAAACCATTGGCGTCACCGCCTTTTCCTGGGTAGCCACCTTATTGGGCTTCCCGCTTCCCACTGGCATGAAGATGAAGCACCTGCTTGTGGCTTCCACGATAGCCGGATTGGGTTTGACCGTGGCCTTGTTTGTCGCCGGGAAGGCATTCACCGATGATTCGCCCTTCCAGGACCCGGCCAAGATGGGGGCAGTGCTCAGCGCCGGAGTTGCGGCGGTGGCCTTCGGCTTGGGATATCTTCTGAAGGTAAAGGACGGAGCGGGATCATCTGAAGATTTGAATCAAGAACCAGTAGCTGAAGAGCCAGCGGCTAACACGGATGATTAGCCGGATGATTAAGTTGAGAGGATTAGCATGATCGGAGTGCTTACACACCACTGGGCCAAGCCCGAAGTTCTGGAAAACGCCAAGAAGTTGCTGGACGGCAACGGGCTGGCCCAGAGCAAGGCACCCGGCTTCGGGACTCGTCAGACCCTTTATTCCCTAAGCGACCCCACCAAAATAACCACGCTGGTCACTTGGGACAGCAACGAGATTTACGACGCCTGGCGGGCCAGCCCGGAGCGGGCCACGGCTATGTCGGGGTCCGAGGAAATGTGGAGCCAGCCAGCCCAGTCGGAACGTTTCGACGTGGCGGGGTAACGGCAGTTCGCCCTGCATAGCTGTCTCAACGCACCAACGGCCAGCCGATTTCCATATTTTCTAGGACCATTTCCCAGCACTCATTTAACTTTCTGGCTAGTTATGAGGCTTTAGCCTTGCTTGGTTGTCGCTTACCATAACTTATGGTCGGAGCGTCGGTTTCCTGCTTTGCTTTCCAGTCTCCACTGGACTTTGAATCATACAGGGACCGCCAATAACGCAAGTCGTCTTGTGCCTGAAAGTCGGGAACTTATATCAACGGCATCAGACGCCCGGGCGGCTGGATTGAAATAGCAAGATCTTCCTCTCCCCTATGTAGCCCTCCACTATGTCGCGTCTCCGCGCTGTGTCGCTCCAACCCAGTGCCCTTTGGATTGCCCGATTTTCAACACATCTTGGCCAGTGGGCGCTGATTCCCAGCAATTGTCACGACCACGGTGCGTAATTCCCTCTGTGGTTCAACAGCGTTGACACCATTTGCCACTGGTGCTAGCTTTGAGGGCAACGTCGTGCCGCCAAGCACTACCAATAACTACCAAGCACCAAAGGAGGGACAGTATGGACTTTGGACTATTTAATACGTGGAATGCCTTGTACCCTGATGGAAAGGTTCCCTGGGATCCTACCTATACGGGAGGGAAGCTTCTGGAAGAGGAAGCTTACGTCAAGAACTTCGAAGAAATTGATGCGGTAGAAGACATGGGCTGGGACTACATTTGGCTGGGTGGAGGCCACTTCGCCAAGCAGGCGAGCATGGACCCTCAAGTTCTCTTGTTAGCTGCCGTGATCGCCGGACGCACCAAAAACATCAAGATCGGCTCGTCCATCCATCGCCCAATGCTGAGGCAAGACGGCGAGACGGTCTCGGCAACGGCGCTGCCCCACGAAAGATACTCATTCGACAATCTGAAGCTGGAAGACCCCATCCAGACTGCGGAACAGGTTGCCATCGTCGACCAGGTCAGCCAGGGCCGGTTCATTTACGGCGCTGGATCGCGCACTCGGGGCTCCGATGACCGTCGAGAGCACTTCTTCGAGTTCCTGGATGTCATGAAGCAGATCTGGACCGAGGAGCACTTCTCCGGCTTCGAAGGAAAATACTACAACTACCCGGCATTCTACGAATCCTACTTGGCTATACCAAAGCCCTACCAGAAGCCCTATCCTCCCATGTTGTTGCCCGTGGATAGCCAGGAAAGCTTTGTGCCCATGGGTGAAATGGGTTACCGAATCGCCATAGGGGCGGGAAGCTCTCCTCACAACCTCAGAGGGACCGCAGTACTGAGGGAGGATGTGAAGAGCTACCGGAAGGCCTGGATTGACGCAGGGCACCCAGGCGAACCGACCACCGTGGTCCGCATACCCACGCTGTTGGCGGAAACGGAAGCCGAGGCCACCCGCAACACCGACAACCTCATGAGTCTCGCCAGGTTATTTTACTCTGGAAGAGGGGGCATCGGCAGCACCGACGCAGGCGCAGCCAGTCCCGATACCGCCGCAGAGGTAAACCTGTTTGGGACACCGGAAGAAGTGGTCGACAAAATTCACGTCCTCCGGGAGCAGTACACCACGGACGAGATCATGTTCGAGGTCAACTGGACGTCGTCGGTCCCTCGCGACGTCGTGATGAATACCATGCGTCTTCTGACCGACAAGGTGATCCCAGAATTCAAGTAAACCGGGGTTGCTGGGCCACCAGACAGATTAGCCGGAATTTAATAGTGCGTATCAAGTCAGACGCCCGTGGAACAGCACTTTGCGGTTCCGCGGGGTCCGTTTATTGTGAGCGCGAATTGGCTGTGATCGAACGTCTACGCCGGTTGTAGCAGTTGGTTAGTCCTGCATCCATAAATTTCAGATGCGGAAGAACCTACTCCCTCTTAATCTCCCCCTTCGTAAGGGGCTGACAGAGGTAGGTATTTACTGAGCCGCAAACAAAACGCCGGATTTTACCACCAATAATTCCCCCTTTCGTAGGGGGGTTGGGGGATTTCGCCGCGCTCAGAAATCTCAAATTGGAAAATATAGGGCTATTTACCTAGCAGTCCAGCCAAAATTGGTGTTAGCTTTGCCGCTGTCGATGGGACAAGGTATGCTGCGAGGCGAAATCCCCCTAAGTCCCCCTTTACGAAAGGGGGACTTAGGGGGATTTTCACTCGTGAGTATGTAGTTTGAGCATTTACCTACCGCTGTCAGACTTCGTAAGGGGGAGAAAACTTTTCCTTGCTCTTTGCGAAACCTGACACTGTGGCGGCGCTCGATCAAACATCGTTGGAGTTGCACTGGTCAGGCCTACGGCCAACTCCACTGAAAATCCGCATAGTGGGCGTTCTTTTCCGTGTTGTCCCAGGTCATTCCGTGGTCGGTGTAGGTGCTGGCGGTGCCCCGGGCCAACGCTAGTGTCGAGCTTACCGGATGCCCGGTGTTTTCCAACCTCATGACTTCCCGGTCGCGCCCGGCTTTAATCCCAGCAATGCTGAAGTCCATTACATCGGGAATGATCACCCGCCTGGTATCGCCGTCGGCCTCGAATGTTATGGCACAATATTTAGTTCCCCTGAAGTCGCTGGTCAGGGACATCCAAGCGGCTATGGGTCCACCGATCTCCCCGGAGAGAATGCGGTCTAAAGCTTCTCGCTGTTCTTCAGACGCCGACTCGTCGACGTAGAAGGCGGTGGTCCAGTTTCCCGCTCCCATGGTCTCCGGCGTGTATGCGGCCACCACGAAGTTCAGCCCCGCCAAAGAAACGGTCCCAAACTCCCCCTCGTCAATGTGAAAAGCCAGTCCCACGTCGCAGTGACCGTCCGTGGGAGCACCGGGCGCAACGGGAAGCACACAGGGACAGAGAATCTCGCAGTTGCAGTTTTCGAAATATTGGCCTTTCAATATCCATTTTTCCGAAGTTGCCATGTCACTCCTTTGTGATTGTTTCAAGCCTGTGTCACTGACCTTTGCAAAAGTATCTAAACAAAATGTGAGACTTTCCTGCCGGTGGAATCCTTCTCGGTCCCCTTTTGTTAAAGGGGGATTTAAGGGGATTTCGCCCCGCAATTTGGCTCACGATCGGGTTTAGTTGGCTACTCACGGTTCAGTAAGTTAACCGGGCAGCGGTTTGGAGATCAAATCCTCAATCCGGCCAACGATGTCGCTCTGGTCGTATACCCTCAGCAAGCTGATGCGATTGCGGTTGGGGTCGCCGCCGTGCCAGTACTCGTAAACCTCCTGCCGCATGCCAAAGGAAGAGACGGCCAGATCGTGGGCCAACCGGTAAAGCCGGGACTTGTGCTCCACACTAACGTCCTTACCCCGCATGTAGCGTTCCAGATAGGGCCTTAGCTCCGGATTCGCCAGGTCATTCTCGCTGGGCTGCATAATCATTCCCGATCCGGCAATCTCCCGCAGAAGCTGCACCATTCGGGCGGAGGATTGGGCGAAGAAAACGTTCATGCCGGACATTGAGCCCAGACACATGATGCCCCCGTCATCCATGTAGGCATTGTGTTCCACCCCTTCCATGGCGTGATTCCACATCTCGGTGTAGGTAACCATCTCTCCCAGCTTGGCCGATACCTCCCGGTACTCGATGACGCCGATGCTTTCGGCAATCATGGTGGCCACGGCTGTCATGAGGCGCATACGCTCGTGAATCCGGCAAAGGTTGGCCCACTCCATGAAGTTGGCGCCCGCAGCGAACCTTTGCAGCATTGGGCCGGAGTCATAGAGCATAAACACCCGGTCCCAAGGGACCAGGACATGGTCGAAGAAGAGCATGCAGTCCTGCTCGTCGTAGCGGGCTCCCAAAGGGTGCCCATAGCTGCCGGGCCACTGGGAAACGGGCTCCCGGCAGACCATTTTCAGGCCATTACTGTTAGTGGGAATAGAGAAAGCCAGCACAAACCGAGGGTCTGCCCGCTGCACGAACGTTGCCGAAAGAGAAACGTAGGTCTCGTTGCTGATAGGGGCAGCGGTGGCAAGTTGTTTGCCTCCCGTGATGATAATCCCTTCAGCAGTTTCCTCGACAACGTGCAGAGCAAGTTCTTCTTCCAGAATGCCCCGCTGTTCATTTTGGGGCTGCTGGCTGCGGTCCACTTGGGGGTCGCCCAAGGCGTGGGTAAGGAAAATATCGTTTTCCCTACAGTAGCGGTGGTAGTTGATCACATTCTCGCCGAAATCGCATTGAGGGTGTTTGACGGCGCTCAAAATACTGCGGTCTTTGTAGAGGGCGGTAATGAAGGGAGCCAGAATGTCTGGGCTTCGGCCAAGCTGACCCCAACTCTGACTGGTCCAAATCTCGCTGTTCACCCGCTTCTTTTTCAGGTCTTCCAGGGACCTGGCGAGCATCCATGACACACTGCAACGGTTGCCGGTCTCGGTCGAGACAAAGGTCATGCGGTCTTGGAACTCTTCGCTGTGCTGAAGATCGTAGATGCGGGCAAGTTCATGGACCATGCCGGAGAAGGCGGGATGAACGGTCACATCCTGTACCTTTTCACCGTCCAACCACACTTCGCGACCGTCATTCAGGCTCTCGATATAGCGCTGACCGGTCTTTGCTCCTTGGGCCGCCGAAACGTCCAGAACCATGGTCTTGCTCCTTATGGCTTCGTCACTTCGGGTTCATTCGGCAACTTGGAAATTAATATATGTCTTGCAGCCATGTACTAGAAACTCGGACGGAAACCCCGATTCTCCCCAAGCCGTCGTTTTCTTAACGTCGATTATCGAAGTAACAGTTGGTTATTGAAACGTATTACATATACTATTATACCGTATAAGACTGGAATACGTCTGCTTGGCGTAGCGCGAAACCCGGCCAATGGCTTTCCGGCCAGACCTCTAGTATTACAACGACGCTTTCTTAAATTGGTCAGTTTTGGGGCAGAAATCGCTTCGCGGAACGCAAGACCCCAAAGCTGTCAGCCCACGCGCCTAACAGCCATGAAGAGGTGCTCAAGGCCCCTTTTTTGTGATCCGTCGTTGTAATACTAGGGCAGGTCGTGCCAATCAGCCATGTGGTTGGCATGGGTATCGAGGTAGGCGCCAGGCTGATAGTGGGCGTCATAGAATTCCGTGTCAATTTGTTGGGCTTGAATCACCACATTCATAAACATGGTCGGCACTGTGGCTGGGAATTTACCGTGAGTGTCGTAAATGTGCTGAGCGATTTCTCCCAAGCAATCCACCATCTCGTCGCTGTGGGGTTGAACGCTACCTTTGACTTTCCTGTTGTCCCGAAAAGGTCCGGGCTGCTCCGGGTCGTAAGCCCCGCCTTTGCCAAACTTGCGGTCAATTACTTTTGCTACCGCAGTTCGGAAGTCCAGATTATAAGGTGGGCAAACACTCTCAAAGTACCCGTCCAATCCAATCGGATTGGGAGCGATCCACCGGGAGTCCCGCTGGAACCGGAACCCCAAGCCGGGCACGCCCTCTTCCGCCGATGCTCCCAGCAGGCTGTGGGAGTTGATGCCGGTGTAAAGCCAACCGCCCAACCCCATGCCTTGCATCATCAGCATTGCGTTTTGGCCCATTATGGCCAAGGACGCCGCCATACCCGTCAGGACCGTCTGCTCTACCAGCGATAGTGCGGCTTGTTTCTCTTCTTGCACCAACCCGGAGCGAATGAAAGGCGCCATGTTCCCAGCTACCTTTCCGGACAGGTCGTCGTAAACCAAATTCCCGTTCTGGACCAACATGGCCAGCATACCGATAAAGTACTCTCCCAAGTCGCACACGGGCATGAACAAGGTGGAGCCTGGGACATTAGAGGACCAAAGGTTGTGCTCGGCGATGTGTGCCGGCTCCCTGGGCAGGGTAAGCCGCTGGCCGCTGACTTTAACCACGTTTTGCCTAAGAGTCCCCAGCGCCCGCTCCAAGTCCTCGAAGGACGAAACCTCTTGATTGCCTATCGGCGGCTTGTCCCGGAGCTGGGTCAGGTACATGCCGTCATCATCGGTGTAGAAAAGCTCCGTGCTGCCTATCCCAGCGCCGGTTGGAAAGGTGCGGCCGGTGAGTCGTAAGGCATAGTTGGAGTGGGCATTTTCCGTACTCGGGCTGTAGGGGATGCCAAAGTTCCAGCCCGTAACACCGGCTGCGGCGGCCACCAGCAGGTTCAGCTCTTGCAGGGTCAAGGGCACCGGGTCGTGGCGGGACTTGAAGGCCAAGGGTCCCGGTGGAAGCTCCATGCCCAAAGCGAACCTTCGAGACCGGCGGCCAAAAAGGGCCTTTATCAATGGAAATTCCCAAAGCTGCCGGATTGGACTACGGGCATCCGAACCACCGGCTTGAGGAACTTGGGAATCCGGGTCTGGAGAGGTCATTCAAAATCCTGTCAGGGCAATGGCATTAGGGTCTAGGGAGTGTAGTGCGGTCTAGGGAGTGTAGTCAGCGGTCATCGGACTGTCAAACCATCCCAGCTACCGATACTTGAATAAACAACTAAACTTAATTGACCGGCTAAATCCCCCAAACCCCCCTTTTGCGAAAGGAGGGCCATTGGCCCTCTCGACCAGTAATGGGGGCCAATAGCTCTGTAAAACCAGAAAGGGAGAGACTGCTCCCCCTTTGCAAAGGGGGATTTAAGGGGATTTCGTCCCCGTACGGTTGAGCAACCTGTTCCGGGTGCTGTAAAAACCACCAAAAAGTGGGATGCCCGGTGGCTTGGTATAATCTTGATAGCTTTAGAACCGGGTTGGGTCCGGATTGGAGATGGAGACATGGCAACAAAGAGTTTCTGGGCTTGGGGACTGGAGTCGGAGGAACCGACCATGGAGCAAATGCGGGAGATGGCGGCGAAGGTCTCCCAACAATACGGCGTGAGCCTGGAAGCGGTTGCCCCGCCCAAGCTATCGGAGTTGACCCTGCGCCAACCGAGAATCTCTCCCCCAGCCTCCATTGCCGAATTCTGCTCGACGGACACCCACAGCCGTGCGGTGCATAGCTACGGTCGGGGTTTTCGAGACCGCATCCGGGCGTTCAACCGCCAGTTCCCCAATCCGCCCGACGTGGTGGCCTACCCTCTTAACGAGGAGGACGTAGTTTCAGTACTGGACTGGTGCTCCAGTTCCGGCTACGTAGCAATACCCTACGGGGCCGGTAGCTCCGTGGTGGGTGGGGTGGAGCCTCCGGAGGATGCCGGCGGCGTCGTATCCATAGACCTTTCGGCCTTGGACCAGGTATTGGAGATCGACCCCATTTCCCGGGCCGCTCGCATTCAAGCGGGGGTCTACGGTCCCGCCATGGAAAACCAACTCAGGCCCCACGGGTTTACCTTGAGACATTTCCCGCAGAGCTTCGAGCACTCCACCCTCGGTGGTTGGATTGCCACCCGCTCCGGCGGTCACTACGCCACCAATCAGACCCACGTTGACGATTTTGTGGAGTCGGTGCGCATGGTGACCCCCACGGGCATTTGGGAGTCCCGGCGGTTGCCGGGCAGCGGCGCCGGTCCCAGCCCCGACCGACTGGTGATTGGCAGCGAAGGGATACTGGGAATTATTACCGAAGCCTGGATGCGAATTCAGGGTCGGCCCCGGTTCCGAGCATCGGCTGGGGTGAATTTTCCTACACTGGAAGCCAGCGCCAATGCGGCCCGGCTCATTACTCAATCAAAACTTTGGCCCGCCAACTGCCGGGTGCTGGACCCAGGGGAAGCCGCGAACGCCGCTGGCATGGACGGTAGCCGGTCGCTGCTGGTGCTGGGGTTCGAGTCGGCGGACGTGCCCCAGGGAGATTTTATGCGCGAAGCCATCGCCATCGCCCGGGATGCCGGGGGTGATGTCGATGAGGACGCAATCAAAGTTGTAGATACGCAGGCCCAGAGCACCGATGCCGGGAGACAGGGAGCCGTGGGCAACTGGAGGGACTCGTTTATACGAGCTCCTTACACGCGCAACATGACCGCCGGGCTGGGATTGGTCGGCGACACCCTGGAAACGGCCATTACCTGGGACCGGTGGCCCCAGTTGGACGCTGCGGTGCGGGATGCTTTGAACGGGGCACTGCGCCGGACCTGCGGCGGCGGCAGCGTGACCTGCCGTTTCACCCACGTGTACCCCGACGGTCCCGCTCCCTACTATACCTTCGAGGGGCTGAGCAAGCCGGGTGCCGAGATCGAGGCCTGCGACGAGATTAAAACGGCGGCGTCGGACGCCATCATGGCCGCTGGTGGAACAATTACCCACCACCATGCGGTGGGCAAGCTGCACCGGCCATGGTACGACAAACAACGCCCCGATGCCTTTGCCATGGCCCTACGAGCAGCCAAGGGTGCCCTGGACCCCAACGGGGTGCTGAATCCGGGGGTGCTGATAGACCCATAGTTGGGGTACATACCACAATGATTTGGCCCAAGATAGCTTATACACGGGCGAAATGTGGTTGTGGGCCTACCAACTGTTGGGGTCGCCCCCTACCAAATTGTTGAGGGTCGCCCCTTGGAAGAAGAGGAGAAGCCGGATGCGTTTAGCAAAGGTGAAAAGGGGTTGGATGCCCGCCTTGTTGGTTATGTCAGCCTTAGCTGTAATTGCCTGCGGCGATCCAGAGACCGCAACCCCAATGCCACCCACCCAACAGACGCCAGCAGCCGCGGCACCGACACCGTCCCAACAAGCCAATGCGACCGTCTCAGCGCCTACAACATCCGACGATGGAGCCTTGGACGATAATGTGTTGGACGATCAAGCCTTAGTCGAGACAGATCCCGATGCGCTGCAGCAGTACCTCGACGCCGTGGGCCCAGCCTTTCAGAAAGCAAGTCACGACCGTCAAGCCGTCGACCAAGATTTGACCGCTCCAGCCCCAGGGCGCACTACCCATGTTGATGACGCCGCAGCTTGGTTTGCACGAGTAGGTGAGATAAAGCAGGGCCTAGCCCAGGCTTTACAGAACGTTGACCCACCAACTAGCCTAGGTTCTGTTCCTAACGAGTTAGCGCTGGCCATGTCCGAGTGGGCGGCATTGGCTGACCGGGTATTGGAGGTTCTAGCCGACGCCGGTCCGGAATTCGACGTCGGCCGTGACTTGGCCAACGTTCCTGATTTGGGAATAACCGACGCCGGTAGAATGAA
Source organism: Dehalococcoidia bacterium (assembly GCA_963665155.2). Taxonomy (GTDB): domain Bacteria; phylum Chloroflexota; class Dehalococcoidia; order Lucifugimonadales; family UBA3495; genus UBA1141. The sequence goes on from CAXXFI010000002.1 coordinate 1,323,657, forward strand.
CGACAGGGCCAGATTCTTCTGCGCCAGCATTGAACGGTTGGCCGCGGATAACGGATTAGATGTAGATTTGGGCTGCATTAAGATCCTCAGATAAGCTTGCTCCCATATTTCACCAATGGGCCCGAGTTGTGATTTCCGCTCGGGCGGAACGCCATATCTGAAACTATATGCGCATACCGAGTACGTGGACATTGGTAATCCGCCTTCCTTGAGAAATTATTTGATTGCCCTTGGCTACCCGTGTACAATTGGCGGCAGCTTTGAGGTGAAATTATGCCTATAGCGTTGGTCGCCATCGGTGTGGTGCTAGTTGTCGTAGCAAGCGTAAGCGGCCTAAGCATACGTAGAAGTCCGACGGGGATCACCGTCGGTTCCAAAGATATACATTACGCCTGGGTAATCGTGGGAGTAGCGTCGCTCATGTGGACCATGAGTTCCGCCATCCGCTTCGCCACCAGCCTACTGGTGTCGGATTTTGAGAACGATTTTGGCTGGGACTACGGCTGGATCGCCCTGGCTTTCACTTTCCAGTGGATACTGTCCGGCTCACTGGGCCCGTTGGTCGGTTGGTTCGGTGACCGTCAAGGTGTCCGGAAGGTAATGTTCGTCGGCGCAATTTTGTTCATTGTGGGCATGTTGCTCGTCGGAACGGTTACCCAACTGTGGCAGTTCTATCTCTACTTTGGCGTGATACTAGCCGCCGCCATGGCGATCTTCCAGATAACCCTGGTTTCCGGGGTCACCGTCTGGTTTAGGACCAGCCTAGGTGTTGCCATGGGCACACTTCAGGGCATACAGGGCGTTGGCACTGCAATCATGATAGCCATCGTCGCTGTCCTTTTTAGCAAATTTGGCCTGCAGTGGACTTTCTGGGGACCGGGCATAGTCGGAGGAATCGTCCTATTACTGGGAGTGAAGTTCTTCCGCGACGAGCCTGCGCAAATTGGAGCCAGGCCTTACGGCGCACCCGAAGATGAACCCATACGATTTCTCCAAGGCAATGAGTCCGCCAAGGTCCGCTCCACCGTTTTCTTACAGCAGGCCCAAAAAACGACCTCTTTCTGGAATTTGATCGGCATCCACTTCTGGGGGTGCGCCGGGCACAATATAATCCTAATTTTCTTGGTTGCTATAGCCGAGGATGAAAGCGTCGGCCTATCGCGAGGAATGGCCGTCGCTATCTACATCACCTTGACCGTAGTGAGTACCCTCACCCGTTTCGGCGTGCCTATAGCAGCAGACCGCGCTGGCAGCAAGGGCGTCATGAGCGTTTCCTTCTCCATGCAGACCTTCCCGCTGCTGCTTTTGATAGTTGCGGTGGCCACCGGCTCATTGCCATTGTTCTTCATTTTCGCCATCATGTTTGGGATAGGCATGGGCGGCGAGATGTCGGCCTTCCCCATCATTAACCGCCAGTACTACGGAAACGCTCCCACGGGCACCACCTATGGGTACCAGATGATGGGAGCGGGTATCGGAATGGCACTGGGACCTTTGGCCGCCGGCTTCCTTTGGGACATTACCGGCGAGATTTGGCCCATGATAATTCTGTCCTTCGTGCTCAGCCTGATCGGCGTACTATCCATTATCAAGCTGCCAACCACGCACCAACACATTCTGCCGGACTGGGAAGAGATGTTGCCAGCGGATGCTCGCTCCGGGGCGGTTGCGGCGGAACCGGCGCCAGCCATCCTGCCTGACCCCATCACCGGGACACTGGGCGCCGAATCGGCAGGCTCCGACTAAAACCTGATTTAAGACATGGTTCGGCAAGCTCGCAACGAACGGTCGGAGACTCCAACAACGTTCGCCCTGAGCTTGTCGAAGGGTTCTTCCCCAAAGTATGGTTCGACAGGCTCACCACGAACGGCTGGAGATTCAAAGCCCGCTCATCCTGAGCTTGTCGAAGGGTGCTTTCGCGTATATATGGTTGAACGGGCTCACCACGAACGGTCGGAGACTTCCATTCTGTTCACCCTAGTCCCTAGTCACCGGCATACTCCAAGACAACCACGAGGAATTAATGGCGTCCACTATTTCAGCCACTGAACTCGGCTACTACGCTTCTTCCCGCTTCTGTCCCCATTGTGCCTGGGTCCGGCTTAACGTAAAAAACCTGCCCTACCAGAGTTTTCCGGGCATTTTCAGCACCATCGACCGGTACAACAAGCTAATCGTACGGAACTACTTCCAGCGGGAAAACTCCCTGCCAACCTGGCTGAGCCAGCTTGGCGAAGCCCAAGCCTACGTCGACCCTCCCCATTGGTCGCGCTTCAAGATTCTGGACGAGACCTCGGGGTTGACGTTACGGGGCGAGGCCGACGGCATTTTCCGAATGGCCGATGGCTCCTACACGATTGTGGATTACAAGACATCCAAGTTTTCCGGGGCGCAACGGGCCATGCTCAAGTCATACGAGACGCAACTCAACGCCTATGCCTACATCGGAGAAAGGCTGGAATTATCGCCGGTAGGCCGGTTGGCCTTGGTCTACATGGAGCCCCAAACCGAAGAGGAAACGGTCTTGAATCCCGAGTTGGCCGACGAACAGGGATTCATCATGGGATTTGCTGCCAAAGTGGTCGAAGTGGGCCTGAAGCCCGAGAAACTGATACCGCCTCTGCTGCGTAAGGTGAAGGCGATAGCAGATTTGGACCGGCCCCCTACGGCCAATCCGGCCTGCAAGGATTGCGCGGCTTTGGAAGGGTTGATCGAATCTTTAGACCGCCCCCCTTAGCCTGATGAGGATGACATGCTCCTCCGGCTGACCCAGCTATCTGCCATCGGTGTTATTTGTCTTATCGTGTTTGCCGCCTGCTCCGGGGACCCACGGTCCTCGGCGGCGGTTTCGTCACCCTCCGCATCAGAAGTGCCGCTTCCGATTCTTCACGACTTCAACTCTGTAGATGATTTCAAAGAAGCATTCAACAATTACTCTGGGAAGCCCCGCCTCATTCTTCTTTTGTCGCCCACCTGACCCAATTGAAGATTGGCGGCTCGCTGGGTCCACCGAAACATTTTAGAACAGTACCCTGACGCACAAGTCCAGGTTTATGCGGTCTGGATGGATATGTTGGTGAGCGATGACCGGTCTGCGGTTGACCTCGATTTACTACCAGACTCAAGGGTCATCCATTACTAGGACGGTGAACGGTTGTTGGGTGCCTGGCTGACTCAGCAAGAGGGGTATGAATCCGTCGGCTTTGGTCCCATCGCTTGAGACACATTCTTGCTTTACGGTCCCGAGGCCGAATGGAACAATGTGCCCGGTCCCCTGTTGTCGTCCGGGCTCACCATCATTAGCGAACGCGATGTTCTGGAGAAGCACGTGTTTCCTCTCCTAAATAGCCCTAAATAATCGCTACCGAAGTCCGCTAAGCAGTCGGCTATAAAGGACCTTAAGTGGCCGCCCTTCCACGGCGCAACGACCTTCCGGGAAGCGCGCCCGTGTTCTCTCCTTGGTCTATTACCACTCGCCCGTTGACGATCACGAAGTCTATGCCCACGGGGTAGTGTTTGGGGTCTTCCTTGGTGGCGTGGGTTTTCACCGTCTCCGGATTGAACACCACGATGTCGGCTTTAAATCCGTCCCGCAGTATTCCACGGTCGGGCAAACCTAAGCGCTGGGCGGGGAATGACGTCATCTTGCGTATGGCTTCGGGCAAGCGCAGGTGCTTCTCGGCCCGCACAAACTCGGCCAGGACTATGGGGAAGCATCCGTAGGTCCGGGGGTTGGGATACTCGCCGAAGAGGATAGCGTCGCTGGCGATCATTCCGCTAGGGTGGGAAACGAAAGCGTACAGGGTATGGGGATTCGTTCCCAGACCGACTGTGGATATTCCCAGGTTCTCTTCTACCAGCAGGTCGAACAGAGCATCCTCCGGGTCTTGGCCCCGCATTTCTGCGATTTCGGTTATCAGTCTACCGTCGTACTGCTTGTTCTGAGGCTGGGTGAAGTTGGTCAGCCAGTTGTTTTCCAGCCTATCCCGGGTCAATTCCCGCTTCATTCGGGCCCGGTCGTCCGAGTCTTGAAGGGCGGCCATCAACCGCTCCGGCCCACCGTCCTTGGCCCAATGAGGTAAGCCGATGGTCACCGTGGTGCCCGAGTAAGGATATGTATAGCAGTCGAAGGTAACGTCCATGCCTTCCTGCTGGCCCTTCTCCACCAAGCCCAGATAGTCGAGGTGGCTGCCCGCACCCTGAGCGCCCTGCCGGTAGTGGGTGAGGTGGATAGGACAGCCGCTACGCCGTCCAATCTCCAAGGCTTCTTCCCAGGGAGCCAATAGACCCTCAGACTTCAGGCTGGCCCTGGTGTGGGTATGGTATAACCCGCCCAAAGAGGCCGCCACCTCGGAGAGGGTCGCCAGTTCGGCGGTATTGGCATAGGAACCCGGCGGGTAGTCCAAGCCGGTGGACAGTCCCCACGCTCCTTCCTCCATAGCCTCCCGCACCACGGCTTTCATGTCTTCCATCTCGGGGGCGGTGGCCGGACGGTCGTTCCAACCCACGCTCCAGATGCGCACCGGCGAGTTGCCCAGAATGTAGGCAATGTTTATAGCCACGGTGTTGTCGTACTTCCCCAGCATGTCCGCCACGCTGAGCCAGTCGGCGGGCATGGGCGGGTACCAGTTCAACCCCGAGTCCAGCCAAATGTAGCGGTGCAACTCTTCCTGGGTCTTGAATGGGGCGTGGGAAATACCGTCGATGCCCACCAGTTCAGTGGTAACCCCTTGGCGCACCTTGGGGTCGTGGTGAGGCTCGCCCAGGATGGTCAATCCGGCGTGGGAATGTAAGTCCACAAAACCGGGACAGACCACCAAGCCGGTGGCGTCGATGACCCGCTCCCCTTCCAACCGGGATGCGTCGCCCCGGTGAATGGAGACCGTCTCTCCATCAACCAAGACAGCCCCGAAATAGCCGGGGCTGCCGGTGCCATCGATGATTAACCCGTTCTTGATAATGAGGTTTAGCATGGGCACTCCAATCGGCGTGAGCGCCGAACAATGTCTTGTTAGGCGCTCACGGGTCTATTAGCCGCCTAAACCCAAACGACCCATCATACCGCCGAACTCTTCGGCAGTCACAATCGGCGTAACGGATGGATAGCTCTTGCTAAGTAGCCATGTGTCGTAAAGGGCCTCGAACATCCCATCTTCGTTGGGCAGGTCGACGATGATGGTGACCGACCGACGGGTGGTACTAAAATACATGCCGATGGGGTTGAGGGCCTGCCACTTCCCTATCCATGCTTCTAATTTGGCCGGTCCCCCAGGCTGCTGTTCTATGTCGTTATCGGCTGCGATTTCCACTTGGACCAGGTATTTCATGGTTTACTCCCGTTTTTTGTTTTTCGATAGGTTCACGCCGCCTGGGCTGGCGCAGTGTCATTATAGCTGACGGAGTCATACCACATCAGTCATTCAACCAGCACAACGGCCCCGCGTTCTCCCAATTGGGTATAATAGGCAAAAGTTTCGCACAAACCTAACTAGGTAGAATCTATGCCGAAAACCCTCTATTACGGCGATAACCTTCAGATGATCAAGGACCATGCGCCGGGCGGGTCGGTGGACTTGGTGCACCTGGGCCCACCGTTTAACTCCAACGCTTCCTGCAACATCCTTTTCAGGGCTTGCTGAATATGACCGGGAGAAGAAAGCTGACTAAGGGAAACCGGTCTGACGTCCAGCCTTTGCTTGAGAAAGTTATCCGGATAGTATGTGGCCATTTAAACGAAGAAGGCTTGCAAGTCTACCTCTTCGGTTCATGGGCCGAAGGTAGGGCTCTTGCCGAGTCGGACTTGGACATAGCCTTGGACGCCGGAAAGCCCATTGGATCTACCACCCTTCTCAGGATCATTGACGACCTCGACGAGATGCCCACTCTTCGCAAGGTGGACATCGTGGACCTTCAGTCATTGGACCAAGAGTTCCGGACACGCGTGCTGCGACATGGGGAGTTGTTCCATGGCAGTTGACCCAAGATTGACATCCTTTGGGGATGCGATTGCTCGGTTGGAAGAGGCGCTATCTTTGCCAGCAAACTCCGTGGTGAGGGACTCGAGCATCAAGAGATGCGAGTTGTGCTTTGAACTGTCATGGAAGGTGATTCAGGGCTTTCTGCGGGACCGTGGCTTGGACTGCCGCTCCCCTAGTATTACAACGTCAGTTCAGGGAGGGATGTGGGGTGATGCCCGCATGGCGGCGCGGCGCTTGGCATGGGAGCGTTTGGCCCGTTCGTTACTGTCCTGCGTATCCTCAAGCCACCGCAGCAACTCGGTTGGCCCGAACCGTTCCCGGGGCAGCATTTCCCGCACCACCCGGTAGACCTGCGGCCTCGTGATCCGGGGCATCTTTTTCCCCCCAAGCCTGTTGCAGGCTCAGCAGAAAAGCTCCGCCCAGCAGGCACAGGGCCACGTGGTGATGCCAGCCAGCCCAGGTGCGGGTCTCGTACTCGTCCAGGCCTACGTCGCTTTTCTCCGTCTCAAACTCCGTTTCTATACGCCAACGGGAGTCTCCCACGTATGCCAGGGTCTCCAACGGGGTATCCTCCGGAGCATTGGACAGGTAGTAGCGGGGTTCGCTGCCGTCCCGGTTCCGGCGGTAGACGGCCCAGTGGATTTCGCCGGGCTTGCGCCTGCTGGTCGGTCGCACCCTCTGGGCGCTGAAAAGGTAGCTGCGTGGCCCCTGGCTTCCCTCGGCCACCGTAATCTCACGCCAGGCCTCCTCCGGCAACTCGTCGCTGCGCTGCTCCATGGTCCGGCGCTGACCGTCTCGCAGCCTGGGTTTGCGGGGACGCCCGAATCCCTGATACTCCGCACTGGTCCAGGCAGGCTCCGGCGGCCACACCGTAAAGCCGGACGGAACGTCCAGCACGTACCACATCCCCAAGGCCGCCAGGCCCTCCCGGAAGGACGGCGACATCCCGAAGGCGTCGTCCGCCGCGACCCATCCAGCCTTCAGGTGGCCCCGCTCCTGCGCCCGCCCCACCATCTCCAAGGCCAACTCCGTCTTGGACCGGTAGCCCTGCCTATCCTCCGGCACACCCGCCGCCTCACACCGGTCTTTGTCCGAGGTCCAACTCTCGGGCAGATACAGCCCCTTGTCCACCAATGCCCGTCCCAACGGGCTGACATAGGCCAGGAACATCCCCGCCTGGCAGTTGGCCACCTTCCCCAGCCTCCCGCAGTACTGCCGGGCCACTCCCACCGACTTCCTCCCCTGCTTGGGAAAGTCGCTGCCGTCCAGCACCCACACCCCTTCCGGATGCTCCAGCCGGGTTCCCAGGTACTCCTGCAGCCGTCCTATAATCACCTCATCGTCCCAGGGAGAATCGGTGAGAAACCGCTGCATCCCTCGGGCTGACCCCGGAACCGTCTCCGACAGGTTCTCAGCGTTGCGCCGCTCCCCAGACTGTACCAGCAGGGCCTGGAGATAATGACCGCTGTGCTCCCGCGTCTCCCGGCGGCCAAACAGCGGCGCGAAGTAAGCGTGAAAATCCCGAAATGACCCGTACACCTGCTCGAAAGCTGCCGCATCCACATCCCCACCTCACCCGCCTATTCCCTCTCCAGCTACACAGTCATCCTATCAAACTAACTGACGTTGTAATACTAGAACTCCGGCCGAAAAGTACCCTGACCTAGGCTGTCCCGATATACTGGGCAAGAGATTTAATAAATGGGTGTGGGAGGTTGAGGATGCTGGGAGTACGGTCGGCGCAACGAGGGCTGCTGGAAGCGGATCACCTGTACCTGGACTATGTGGGCCGGGGCTCCTTCTATGGCTTCCTGGCCTCCCTGCGGGGACAGCTATTTCGAGACGAAGAGTTCGCCGAGCTATATTGCCCAGACAATGGCCGGGATAGCGTGCCCCCAAGTCTGGTGGCCACTGCGCTGTTGTTGCAAGCCTACGACAAAGTCAGCGACGCCGAAGCCAAACAGCGGGCGGATTTTGATATCCGGTGGAAGGTGGCGTTGGGGATTGAGGTGGAGGACCGGCCCTTTGCCAAGAGCACGCTGCAGCTGTTTCGAGCCCAGCTGATCCTCCACGACCGGGTGCGGGCCGTCTTTCAGCGCAGCCTCCAATTCGCCCGGCAGACCGGATACCTGAAAGGACGCCGGATGAAGGTGGCGGTAGACACCACCTACATTCTGGGCCGAGGGGCGGTCAAGGACACCTACAACTTGCTGGCCGACGGCATAGTCCAGGTAGTGCGGGCGCTTTCGGACCTGGATGGGACGCGGCCCGAGGAATGGGCCTTGAGACACGGTCTGGAACTCTACTTTGGCTCCAGTGTGAAGGGAGAGGCAGAGATTGACTGGGACAACCAGAAAGAGCGGCAAGCCTTACTGCAGAAGATAGTAGCCGATGCCGACCTGGTGTTGGAGCTGGCCCGTCAGGTCCAGGGTCAGTTCCCCGAGGAGAGCCCCCAGCGCCAGGGTATAGTGGAAGCGGCGGAGTTGCTGGGGCAACTGTTACTGCAGGATGTGGAACGCCAGGAGGATGGCCCAGCCCTGAAGGATGGGGTAAGCCGGGACCGCATCCCTTCGGTACACGACCCGGAGATGCGCCACGGCCGTAAAAGCAGCAGCAAACGCTTCGACGGACATAAGGCTGCCGTGGTGGTGGATACCGATTCCCAACTGGTGACCGCGGTAGACATCCTGCCCGGCAATGCCGGTGACAACACTGGAGTCCTGGAACTGGTGGAGCAGAGTGAGGAGAACACGGGCATAGCGGTGGAGGAGACTATCGGGGATGCGGCCTATGGGGATGGCGGGACGCGGCAGGCCTTTGCCGATGCTGGTCGGACTCTAATAGCCAAGGTGCCGGGTCGCCCTAATAAGGCCTGCTTCCCCAAGGAGGACTTCCAGATCGACTTGGAGGCAGGAACCTGCACCTGCCCAGCCGGTAATGTTACCCACACCCTGCGGACCTTCGGCACCCGGACCAACCGGTTGGGTCGGACCTACCTGGCCCGGAGTTTCCAATTCGACCCGGCGGTCTGCGGCGTATGCCCCCTGCGGTCCCAGTGCGTGGCGGCGCGGTACGGGGCGGGACGCACCGTAGCCCTGCATCCCCAAGAGGCGCTCTTGCAACAAGCCCGGGACTTCCAGCGGAGTGAGGGCTTTGCTGAATACCGTAGGCTGCGCCAGGCGGCCGAGCATCGCCTGGCGCGGCTGGCGCAACTGGGGGTCCGCCAATCTCGCTACTTCGGCCGAGCCAAGACCCGATTCCAACTACTCATGGCGGCCACGGTGGCCAACCTGACCCTGGTGGCTACCAAGATGGGGATGATATCTCCGGCTCCAGGCTCCTCTCACGATAAACCGGACCAGCAAGCCCCAGGGTCGCCCATCGTTACTACCCAATTCATATTGGCCGCAGCCAACTGGGTCACTCTTAGCCTCAGACTTACAGTCCACTGGTTATCCTCCACGCCATCCCGTCACAGCAGGGCTTTTCAGCCGGGTTTCTAGGGATTGTTTTCGGGAGGCTTTCTCCTATGGGCTTCTAGTGGAGGAAGAAGTGTGGGTCCAGATGCTCCAAGACCGGAACCTGAGCGTACACACCTATAACGAGGAACTGGCCAACCAGTTATATTCCTGGCACCCCCGTTACCTTCCAGCGTTTCGCCAGATTCAAGAAATATTCTAGCCTGCTGCCTATGTTCAATATGCCCATAGCCGGTCGAGAAGCAGGACTTTATCAATTCCGGGTGTTTTTTGGGAAGGTTGATTAACCAGCCGCTTTACCGAAGGTCTGCTCTAGCGTGGTGCTGAACTCTTCCATTGTGAACGAGTACTCCTGGGTTCCATACATCCGGACCGCATAGTGAGCGCACACAGTGCCCATCTGCACCGCCCGCTCCACGGATTGTCCCTCCACCAAGCCCTTGATCAACCCCCCGCGGAAGGCATCGCCAGCACCAGTGGGGTCGACTGCGTCTGGGGTTGGGACAACCGGCACGATCACCGTGCCAGCAGCTGTCCGCACATCGCAGCCAAGCTCGGCCTTGGTGGTAACTATCGTCGCTACCTTCTCCAAGAGTTGGTCTGCCGATAAGCCGGTGGCGTTTTGAATCAATCCCAACTCGTAGTCGTTTGAGATCAGCATGTTGGCCCTGCCAATGGTCGTCGCCAACTCGGCGCCGTCCCATATGGGCAGCGACTGGCCGGGATCAAATATACAAAATACTCCATTTTTTTGATAAGCCTCGGCGTATTCGGCCATGTCCTGCAAATTTCCCGGAGCTACTATGGCCATGCAGTCAGCGGGACTCGTTTTACTCAAGTCGCACAGCGAGGGGTGCTTCATGGCCCCAGGATTAAACCCCGTAATCTGATTATTCCCTTCGTCGGTGGTGATGTAGGCGGAGGCTGTTAGCTCATCGGCTATGATGCGGATATCCCCGGTGCCTATGCCATTTTTCTCCAGCCATTGGTAATACTGATGATAATCATGGCCCATGGCGGCCAGGATTCTTGGGGTCTCGCCCAACAGCGACAGCACATAGGCAATGTTGCCAGCGGTGCCGCCCAAATTTTCCTTCAGGCCGTTTACCGTAAAGCTCACGTTTATCATGTCGAGCTTATCGGGCATGATGTGGTCGGAAAAACGTCCGGGGAAGTCCATGATGCGGTCATAAGCCATGGAGCCTGATACCAAGATTTCCATTTATTCAGTCCTCTTTTTGAAAGTTTGGCAACCTATGACTATTATATTATTTCGTGTCCCGTCCCACTCTAGGGAAATATCATGCTACGCTCAGGATGACATTGGGAATGGATATGATTAGTCGTTAATTCGATTGCCGATTCGCAGCTACTAATTTAGCCCCGCTTTGATTGTAGCGCAATCCCATTAGCCTGGTTCGAGTACAAACGCTATTCGAGTACCAGCATCAGAGGGGGTGGGAACCTGGCCGATCAACAATCATATTTCGCCGCCAGTTCGGCCACGAACTCTACCGCGACTCCCTGGCGAATCCCTTTGGCCTCGGCTTCCCCGGCGTTGATTTCCAAAACGTATTGGGCTGGCGCGCTGGGCGTGTACAAGGGCAGGTCTTTGTTTTCTTGACCGGGTTCCGGGGGAAGAGCGTTCAGCGTAACGTCCGCTACCGCGCAATCGGCCCCGATCCAGACAATATCCAAAGGAAAGTGCATGTCCGGCATCCAGAAGCTGTACTTGCCGGGCGCTAGGTAGACAAAGAGCATTCCGGTGTCGGCAGGAAGAATCGGCCGCCCCGACAGTCCTTGAATCTGCTGCTCCGGGGTCAATGCCAACTCCACAAGAATGTCGACGCCGCCGATGCTGACAACGGAGCCCTTAGCCTCGGGCATCGGAGCCGGAGGTGGCGTCGCCGTGGCTGGTGAAAGCGGTTTTGCGGTGGAGGTACTGGGAACCGGTGAGGGCGTGGGCAGTTTCGTCCGCTCTGTCGGAGGCTGGGGCTGCTCGGTTGCCGGTTGGGTTTGCTCGACAGTCGCTTGAGGCGCAACGGGGGTTTCAGTTGGAGATAGACCGACGGGAGATATGACGACATCCGAAGCAGATGTGGGGATTTCCGAACCACCGCAAGCAACGACCGTGACAGCCAGCGTGGCAACAACCAACAAGGACCACAAAAATTTTAAGGCAAAAATCCAACTCTCGATAGGCACGGAAGCCACTGCCCAGCCTTCGGCTGGTTGACTTGAATTATGTGACTGGGTTAGTCTGGTGGCGTCAAGTCCAAGTGAGGCAAATCGCATGACGCAAGAGACGCAGTCAGCTTTAACACCGGAAGTCCAAGCAATGATCGGTGTTTCCGGTGAGGTTGTCGAGGCCTGGGGCGACGTGAACGAAGAATACCTACGGCGGTTCACCCAGGCGCTAATGGACCCTGACCCCAGGTATTGGGACAAGGATTTCGCTGAGAGCACCCAGTACGGTGGGATTATAACGCCTCCAATTATGGTTAGCTACATGGCTACCCGCATCCGCCCCGATCAGGACGACCCTATTACCCGGGCCTTCTTGGAAGACCCGGAATCCGACGGCATTGGCCGCGTCGAGCGCCCCGGAGCATTGCCCTCGGTGCCGACGCCTCTGGTGCGGGTATTGAACGCTGGCAACGAGCTGGAGATTTACAAATACCCCAGCATTGGGGACAAGCTATTCTTCCAAAATCGGTACTCGGACATTCGGGAACGGGTGGGCCGGGAAGGCCAGCCATTCTTGATAATAACTACCGAGACCACTTTCACCAACCAGGACAAAGAAGTTCTATGCATTACCCGCGCGTCCACTATACGTCGCTAGCAGCCCAAATAGCCGCATAGGCCGCTGAAGGGTCCTTTATAAAACCATCCGGCCGACCGGGAATCACGGTGTGATACCCGGTGGAAACCCGTCCAGTAGCGGCTGTTTTCATCAGAGGCAATCCGCGTTTACAAGACCCAGGCTTACAAGACCCAGGCTCAGTCGAGGTGACCAACATGTCCATAGCCCTAGAGGAACTCCTGAAACTCTCCGCAGAGGAGATATTGACCCATAACGAGAAGCCAACCGGCGAGCAGTTGCGCAACAAGCAACAGACCTTCTTCGAGGACGTGCACGAAGGGATGGAATTGCCCAAGTACATCTACCATCCCACGCCGACCCACCTGTTCCGCTGGAGCGCCGCCATCGAGAACTTTCACCGGATTCACTACGATCTGGACTTCGGGCTAAACCACGACAAGAACCCGGCGCTGCTGGTCCACGGCTCCTGGAAACAGAGCGTGGCTCCCCAGTACTTGAAGGACTGGACGCTGCCCAGGGGCTGGCCATGGAAAGCCAGCTTCGAGCACCGGGCCATGCTGGTTCCCGGCGACGTTTTAATAATGTGGGGCAGGATAACCGGCCTTAAAGAAAAAGGCGGGATGGGTTTGGTGGAGTTGGATTTGGGCATGACCACCCAGGACGGCATCGAGAGCATGCCAGGCACGGCCACGGTAGTGCTGCCGTTGAAAGACGGACCGGATATCCCCTATCCATTCGTGCCGCCCAAAGACTAAGCCGGTAACGAGTTGAGACCAAGTAGGTTCCTGTTTGTAAATATGTTGGTCTTACTTTTAACTTCCCATCGGCGTGTAGCCTACCCTGAACTCAAGCGCTCGAACTCAAGCGTTCGAACTCAAGCCCTCACGTGGCAACGACCCCTGAAGTCCGGGGACTAAGATTCAAGGCCGAAGGCGCCAGCCAAGAAATAGCCAGAGGTATGTAAACAGATGGCCCGATTTATCGCAATTCACAACGTGCCGGGAATCACCGAAGACCAGTTTCGCGACAAACTGGACGCCGTGAAGAAGTGGCGCCCCGACCGCCGCACAACAATTCTAAAGGTGTACGGCGACCTAGCCAACGGCACCCTGATTTCCGAGTGCGAGGCGGTGGAGCAATCCCACTTCGAAGACTGGATAAAGATGGTGGGCTGGCCCGCAGCCACCATTCACAAAGTGGACATGATTTGTCAGGTGGGAAATTTCTGGAAGCTGTAGGCGGCTATTTTGAGGAGTGGATCTACAAGTCCAGGAAGAGCAACCGGGTCTCAAATCAAGCTCATGGTGAGCCTGTCGAACCATACCTCAGCGAAAGACCCTTCGACAGGCTCAGGGCGAACGGTGTGGGTGTCGCCATCCGCTCATCCTGAGACCATCGAAGGACCTCAATAACAATCTGTCAGCCACACGATGCGCCAGCATTACTCCCGGCCCTTCCTGCCTGGCTCTACGGTCCAAGCTCCCAGTGGCCAGCAACGCAGCCAGACCCGCCCAAATATCAACTGTCCATCCACCGGGCCGAAAGTCCGGCTATCCTGAGACTCCTGTCGGTTATCCCCCACCACAAATAACTCACTGGGGCCGTTCCACCAAGTACGGTTAAGATCCGGACGATCCACCGTCCATCCATTCAGATAGGGCTCCTGCAACAACAAATCGTCGATGTAAACCTCCCCGCCTTCCACCCGGACTTGTTCGTCGGGAAAGCCGACAATCCGCTTGATAAAAACACGTCCAGGATACTCCGGGTGACTAAAAACCACTATGTCGCCTCGCTCCAACCGGATCGACCGCCTGCCGGAGCGCACCGCCACCACCGACTGACCATTAACCAAGGTCGGCTCCATACTGGCCCCTTCCACCACGAACCTGGCCGAGGTGAAGAGATATTTCAGACGTTGGATAAAACCGATTATGAATTTCATCGCTACGCATTTTACTCCCATTCGGCAAAACGACAAAAATGCCTGGGCATTTAGCTTTTACTCAACTCATTTCCCCATCACATTACCTCGGTAGCAGGACACCCCCCCAACGGGCTTCGTAAGCGTGCAACCGGACCAATCACACCGCTTCTAAGGTTGAGCAAAGAAGGTTGATCAAACAACCAAGACCAGCGAATCAAACGACAGCTAGGACGCCCGGCTGGCAGAGCCCCTTCTGGACTGCTGCGGCGACGTCGCCTATAATTTAGCCGATCCTGAAATCAACGCTTTTATGGCATATTATTCATTCTTCGGGTAAGGAGACCGTAATGGAAAACGGAATTATTCGGGTAGGCTTGGTCGGGGCTGGCGCAAACACCCGCCTCAGGCACATCCCCGGTTTACGGGAACAGGAAGGCGTGGAAATAGTGAGCGTGGCCAATCGTAGCCGGGAGTCCAGCGAGCGCATTGCCAGCGAATTTGAAATTCCTACGGTCTACGATAATTGGCAGGAATTGATCAAATCCGACGATACCGACGCCATTTGCGTAGGCACATGGCCCTACATGCACCGAACCTTGGTTCTAGCAGCGTTGGAGAACAATAAGCACGTGCTTACCGAAGCCCGGATGGCTATGAACGCAGCCGAAGCCCAAGAAATGCTGGACGCATCCCGTCTGGCGCCCCACTTGGTGACTCAGATTGTACCCGCGCCTCAATTGCTCCAAATAGAAGCGACGTTGCAAGACATGATTTCCAACGGCTATTTGGGCGAGCTGCTGGCAGTCCGGCTGAGGGTGTCCGACTTCCACGGTCGGCAAGACCGGTCGGACTCGTTCATTGACTACGACGGAGAACTCCACTGGCGGCAGGACCGAAACTATAGCGGCTATAACATATTGGGCATGGGAATATGGTATGAGGCAATCATGCGCTTGGTGGGTCCCGCGACCAGGGTAATGGCAATGACCAAGGTCAACGTGCCCCGGCGGAAGGACCAAAACGGCATGATGCAGACAATTTCAATTCCGGACCACGTGAATGTTCTCTGCGAGATGGCTTGCGGCGCCCAAGCGGACCTGAGTTGGAGCACCGCCACCGGCCTGCAAATGGGTCAGGAACTCTGGCTTTTCGGCAGTGAAGCCACGATACACCTAACCGGCTCGCCGTTCACGACCATCTACGGAGGCCGCCGCGGCGACAAAGAGCTTTCGGAGATTCCCATACCCGAAGGCAAACGAGGAAAATGGCGCGTAGAGGAACAGTTCATTAATGCCATACGGGGAAAAGAAGAGGTAACCCACACTCCCTTTGACGTGGGCGTACAGTACATGGAATTCACCGAAGCGGTTACCAGAAGCTCCCAGACGGGGCAAGCAATATCGTTGCCTCTTTAAGAGCATCACCGCTAGTACTTCATCCAGTTATATTTGACTAGCAAATCGACACCCCATCCTAGCCTTCCCCCGAAATAGGGGAAGGGACTTTTCCTCTCCCGCTTCACGGGGGAGAGTTAGAGTGGGGGGTAACAGGTATTCATCAGTTTCATATAGAAGTAGTACTGGTGGAGATTGAATAGACAACTGAGCCTGATTGCAAAAGTCAGGAACCACATGAAGACACCCAAGCACAACTAGGAGGCGTTTAATGGCCAACGAAACCGTTCGAGTGGGCCTTATTGGGGCCGGCAAGAATACTCGCGACCGGCACATTCCCGGGTTCCAGTCAATCGAAGGCATCGAAATTGCCGCTGTGGCCAACCGCAGCATGCAGTCGGGCCGCCAGGTTGCCGACCAGTTCAACATTCCCCAAGTTTACGGCAGTTGGCAGGAACTTCTCGAAGATGAGTCCTTGGACGCTGTATGCATCGGCACCTGGCCCTACATGCACCGGACCCTGACCCTCGCTGCGCTGCAGAAGGGCAAGCACGTGCTATGCGAAGCACGGATGGCCACCGACGCCACCGAGGCCCGCGATATGCTGAACGCCTCACGGGAAATGCCCGACTTGGTAACGCAAATTGTGCCTTCGCCCATGACCTTCCGGGTCGATGACCTAATAAATAAACAGATTCAGGACGGCTACCTGGGGAACCTGTTGTCCGTGGAGATTCAGGTCTTGGCGCCGGACTTCGTTGATATCGGAGGACCGCTCCATTGGCGTCACAACCGGGACCTGAGCGGGTACAACATCCTGAGCATGGGGATATGGTACGAGGCGATGATCCGATGGGCGGGCCGGGCAACCAAAGTCATGGCCATGACCAAGGTCAACGCCAACTACCGCATGGACGAGAACGGCAACCGAGTGAATGTCACCATTCCTGACCACGTCGACGTAATTTGCGAGTTATCCAACGGCGCTCAAGCCCACATGCGGATAAGCGCAGCGACGGGACTGTCACCGGGCAACGACGTTTGGCTCTTCGGCAGTGAGGGCACGTTGCATCTGGACGGAAGGCTAAACCTTTCCGGCGGTAGGCGTGGCGACAGCCAGTTGACCGAGATTACCAACCCACCGGAAGGACAGTACGCTTGGCGTGTGGAGCAAGAGTTTATCGGGGCGATCCGCGGTGAAGAGCCGATCGTCAACACACCATTCGACGTTGGCGTCCACTACATGGAATTCACAGAGGCGGTAACTCGTAGCGCCCAGTCCGGCCAGGCCATCTCCCTGCCCCTGTAACTCAAAATGTGGGTTATGGGTGCAAATTCTTACTGTAAATCCGGCCGTAAACAGTAAAACCGGCCGCAAATAGTAAAACCGGGCCCTCGTGGGGATCCGAGGGCCCGGTTAGCACAGAGAACCGATGGAGAGCTCGAGAAAGCGCTCCGATCTTTCTAGGGGTTCTCCGGATAGATGTCTGGGAATGAAAAACCCGGTAGGGGAGGAATATACGGGTACTGTGTTGCCGCAGTCCCGACTAGGTTCCTGGGGTCAACATCGGGCGACGTCGTAAAGGGATTATCTTTAACCGGCCATGGTTCCATCGTAATCAAGATTTTCTCCCCAATCCCTTTTCGCACAACCGTTAGGGCCATCTGTTCGCCTGGAGCGTGTTTGTCCAATTCGGCGAAAAACACGCCTAGTGTATCTACAGGCACGCCATCCACTGCGGTTATCACGTCACCACCGACCGGCAAACCTCGGCGGCTGGGATTCGCAGGCACCACACCAATGCGTCCCGCTGGGCTATCGGACAGCACCCGTGTTACGTAAATTCCGGAACGTACCGGCAATCCCAACCGTTCCGCAACCCTAGCGTTGATGGGAATGCCCGCTATACCCAAGAGTCCAGGCTCAATAATTTTTTCATCTTTCAGTGTGATCAACAGACGGGTCAAGGTATCCGCTGGCAAAGCAAAACCTATCCGCTGGCTACCGTAGGCACCACCCTCGTTCACCGGACCCACTAATATCGATGTGTTCATACCAATGACACGGCCTTCCCGGTCTAACAAAGGTCCACCGGAGTCACCGGGGCTAGTTACTGCGTCGGTCTGCAATACTCCGTGGATCGGACGACCAAGCTTGCTGCCTCACGTGCGGTTAACACCACCGATCACCCCCACCGATATTGAGCGAGACAGACCGAAAGGACTTCCGATAGCCACCACCAGTTGGCCTGGACGCACCGCCGCAGAATCTCCGAATACCGCAGGGTTTATATTTGCTATCCGATCTGGGTCCACTTTGAGCAGAGCGATGTCGTTGGCCAGGCTTGCCCCAACTACCTGGGCTTCAAGGGTGAACCCGGCTTCAAACTCTAAGAGCACCCGGTCGGCCCCGGTGATCACGTGGTTATTCGTGACCACATAACCTTGGTCGTCGATCAAAAACCCGCTGCCTACAACTAGGGGAGTATAGTTGGGGCCCACTATCCGGTCCGCCCGGATTTTGACCACGGCAGGGCTAACGTCCCGGTATATGCCTTGCACGACCTCTTGATAATAAAGGGCGGGTGCGGTAGCTGCCGTGAGCTTCTCTTCGCCAGGGCCAAACAATGCTAGAAACCCGGCTGAAAAGCCCTGCTGTGACGGGATGGCGTGGAGGATAACCAGTGGACTGTAAGTCTGAGGCTAAGAGTGACCCAGTTGGCTGCGGCCAATATGAATTGGGTAGTAACGATGGGCGACCCTGGGGCTTGCTGGTCCGGTTTATCGTGAGAGGAGCCTGGAGCCGGAGATATCATCCCCATCTTGGTAGCCACCAGGGTCAGGTTGGCCACCGTGGCCGCCATGAGTAGTTGGAATCGGGTCTTGGCTCGGCCGAAGTAGCGAGATTGGCGGACCCCCAGTTGCGCCAGCCGCGCCAGGCGATGCTCGGCCGCCTGGCGCAGCCTACGGTATTCAGCAAAGCCCTCACTCCGCTGGAAGTCCCGGGCTTGTTGCAAGAGCGCCTCTTGGGGATGCAGGGCTACGGTGCGTCCCGCCCCGTACCGCGCCGCCACGCACTGGGACCGCAGGGGGCATACGCCGCAGACCGCCGGGTCGAATTGGAAACTCCGGGCCAGGTAGGTCCGACCCAACCGGTTGGTCCGGGTGCCGAAGGTCCGCAGGGTGTGGGTAACATTACCGGCTGGGCAGGTGCAGGTTCCTGCCTCCAAGTCGATCTGGAAGTCCTCCTTGGGGAAGCAGGCCTTATTAGGGCGACCCGGCACCTTGGCTATTAGAGTCCGACCAGCATCGGCAAAGGCCTGCCGCGTCCCGCCATCCCCATAGGCCGCATCCCCGATAGTCTCCTCCACCGCTATGCCCGTGTTCTCCTCACTCTGCTCCACCAGTTCCAGGACTCCAGTGTTGTCACCGGCATTGCCGGGCAGGATGTCTACCGCGGTCACCAGTTGGGAATCGGTATCCACCACCACCGCAGCCTTATGTCCGTCGAAGCGTTTGCTGCTGCTTTTACGGCCGTGGCGCATCTCCGGGTCGTGTACCGAAGGGATGCGGTCCCGGCTTACCCCATCCTTCAGGGCCGGGCCATCCTCCGGGTCGTGTCCACATCCTGCAGTAACAGTTGCCCCAGCAACTCCGCCGCTTCCACTATACCCTGGCGCTGGGGGCTCTCCTCGGGGAACTGACCCTGGACCTGACGGGCCAGCTCCAACACCAGGTCGGCATCGGGTAAGGCTTGCCGCTCTTTCTGGTTGTCCCAGTCAATCTCTGCCTCTCCCTTCACACTGGAGCCAAAGTAGAGTTCCAGACCGTGTCTCAAGGCCCATTCCTCGGGCCGCGTCCCATCCAGGTCCGAAAGCGCCCGCACTACCTGGACTATGCCGTCGGCCAGCAAGTTGTAGGTGTCCTTGACCGCCCCTCGGCCCAGAATGTACGCCAGGTATCCGGTCTGCCGGGCGAATTGGAGGCTGCGCTGAAACTGGTCGCGCCTTCCGAATCAACCTTCCACCGCATCCTTCAAAGGGCCGGTCCTCCACCTCAATCCCCAACGCCACCTTCCACCGGATATCAAAATCCGCCCGCTGTTTGGCTTCGGCGTCGCTGACTTTGTCGTAGGCTTGCAACAACAGCGCAGTGGCCACCAGACTTGGGGGCACGCTATCCCGGCCATTGTCTGGGCAATATAGCTCGGCGAACTCTTCGTCTCGAAATAGCTGTCCCCGCAGGGAGGCCAGGAAGCCATAGAAGGAGCCCCGGCCCACATAGTCCAGGTACAGGTGATCCGCTTCCAGCAGCCCTCGTTGCGCCGACCGTACTCCCAGCATCCTCAACCTCCCACACCCATTTATTAAATCTCTTGCCCAGTATATCGGGACAGCCTAGGTCAGGGTACTTTTCGGCCGGAGTTCTAGGGACAGGGCCAACACCACGGCGAACCCTAGCACCAACCGGAACTGGAGGCTGAAGAAAAATCCGCTCATTCTTTGGTAACTCGGCTTTTGGTTGCTTAGATAGGTTCTGCTCGGACATACCCGGCTTAGACTGGGCTTGCTTCGCATTGGCCGGCTCAGCTAGCGATTGGCCGGCTTGGCCGAACCTATACCCAACTCCGTATACGGTGTGGATGTGACTTTGGTTGCCCGCAGCGGAGGCTAGCTTGCGGCGGAGGCTTGACACATGGGCGTCCACGGTGCGGTCGAACTCTTCAAAATCGTAACCAAAGGCTCGGTCTATGATCTGATCCCTGGTGAAAACACGGCCCGGTTCCCTGATCATCAACGCCAATATGCGAAACTCGGTGGGTGTTAAGCCAACGGGTTGGCCCCCTACAAGCACCGAACGGTACCTGAAGTTTACCGTAACGTCTCCGTGCTCGATCTGCGCTGGCCCTTGTTCTTGCGGGTCGGCGGCCCGCCGCAGCACCGCTTTTACCCTCGCCGCCAACTCCCGGGGACTGAAGGGCTTGGTCACGTAGTCATCGGCGCCCACTTCCAATCCCGAGAGGCGCTCTTCTTCTTCCACTCGAGCGGTTAGCATGATAATGGGCACGTCCGATTCCTGTCTCAACGCTCGGGCAACCTCGATTCCGTCCAGTCCAGGCAACATGAGGTCTAAAATCACCAGTCCGGGTTGGGATTCCCTGGCAATGCGCAGACCTTCCACACCATCGGAGGCGGTTAAAACCTCGTGAGCATCTCGACGTAGGTACAACCCAACCAACTCCACAGTGTCGGGGTAATTGAGGTTCCCAAACCCATGTGTAGACAAGCTTCTTGTCAAGCACAGGATGTCTAGAAGAAATCGAAGCGGCGCAGGAGTAGAGTAGGCGGGGTACGGCTACTATAGCTAATCAGGGGATTGTGATTGTACACAGCGTCATTCAGAGGCCGGGCTAGAGATCAGGAGTTCACGCCAGGGGATAGCAACGGTGAGATATCAGGGAACCGGTTTACGATTCCTGATGTTGCGGAGACCTTCGGAGCACTCCCATGGCGCGACCGCCTCAGACACTTCATTGTCTCAGGACGGACGGGTGTGGCATCAGCGGGGTGACGTTAATTGCGCCGGGACGTCGCCCTGTCGCCATGTTGGTACCGGGGAGCGTAGGACGGTGGTGAGCCTTGATCCCGGTGTTGGCCCCGCCGCTGGTCCCGGTAGTTGGGAGCGGTAATCGGCTCCCAGTCAACCACCATACTATCCACCAAGCGTGAAGCGATGCGGGGTTTGGCCTGCTCCAATTCCTCGATGGAAAATGCGTTGGTTATCACCGTGGGGAGCCGCAATTCATGGCGGTGCACGATAATCTGGTAGAGCTTGTCTTCAGCCCAAGGAGTGCTGCTCTCGGCCCCCAAATCGTCCAGTATGAGCAGCGGCGCCGACTTCAGTTGCTCGAACAGCTCATCGTAGCCAATGGGGCTGTCCGGGCTGAAGGTCGACCTGAGGTGGTCCAACAGGCTGGGCACGAAGGCGTAAAACACCGGTCGGTCTTCGTTCAGGCTATGGGCGGCTATGGCCGCCGCCAAGTGGGTCTTGCCACTTCCGCTGGGGCCGGTAAACAAGAGCCACCCTTCTGGGTCCATCGCAAAGGTTTCGGCGGCGTGCTTGGCCCGCTGCAGCGATTCTTGGTCTCTCCTGGTGGCGTTTTGGCCGCCCATCACGTCGAAGTTTTCAAAAGTCATGCGGCGGCGCATTTCATCGGGCAGGTCGCCAATGCGGCGGGCCAACCGGGTATTGTATTGGCCCAAGCGGACCACCGATGAAAAACCATCAGCCGCCTCCAACCGGGACCGCAGGCCCTCGTCCAAGCGCTGCAAGGTGCCACGCACGGTTATAACCGTGGGCAGAGCGGCGTTGAAACGGTGATTAAAAACCTGGAATATCTTCTCCCTAGCCCATGGGGTAGCGCTTTGGGTGCCCAAATCGTCAAGCACCAGCACCGGCACATCCCGGACCTGCTCGAACAAATCATCGTAGGACACAGCGTTGTCCGGCGAGTAGGCGGAGCGCAGGTGATCCAAAAGGTCGGCCAGCACTATGAAGAACGTGGTATGGCCCCGCTCAATACAATGATTGGCGATAGCCGCAGCCAAGTGGGTCTTGCCGCTGCCGCTGGGGCCGATGAAGGTAAGCCAACCCTTGGGATTTTCGGCGAATTCCATGGCGGCCAGCAGCGCTTTTTGGAAAAGATTACGGCTGCCAGCGTCGGGCAAGGGACCGTTCGGTTTGGTGGAATCGAAGTTGATGTTGGCTAAAGGACCCAGGTTGCTATATCGGCGAAGTGCGGCAGCCCGTGCGTCGGGAGCATTGGATTGCTGGCAACGACATGGGAATGCCTCGCCAAAATCGGGGTGGCCAACCGGCACCAATTTGCTGACCCAACCGCCCCCGTTGCAGTGGGTGCATACCTCTTCCTCTGGTTCCTCGCCGAAGTCCTGGAAAGGGCCATTATCGGGAAGACCGGCTCCAACGCCGCTCGTAATCCTCGAGGTATTTTTGACGGTTATCCTTTTCAGGATTTCTCCTAGGCTTTCCATCGTACTTCCCGTCGTATTTCCCATTTCCCATCGTCCTTCCCATCGTCCTTCCCTTCGGCCGCCCACCGCCGCAAAATGCCGGCTATGTAACGCCAACTCCTTTTGTTCTCGGATACCGCAATCTTGAACGCCTGGTTAATCCAGGACTCTGAATAACGATCTTCGGCCTCTGTCAATTCCTGGGCCAGCAACGGCGACAGAACCCCAACATTGTCCTCATACAGCGAGAATATACTGGGTTTCTCGCCCGGTAACTCGTCGATGAATTCAGCACTAAGTTCACGCCCAAGCTCATCATGGAATTGCTGACCAGCCGGACCACTCTGAATCGAGCCAGGCACTGAGCGTGGGCCGGAATCGGCGGAAGTTATTGCTAGCACCTCCGGGTCACGGCGCAACCGGGCCAATGCCGCACGGCCACCTTCGTTGTTAAGTAAGTAGACCGCCCCATCCTCGTCCACACCATGAGGCCGGTGCAGCAAAAAGGTTCCTCTAGCCACCGCCAACTCTAAGCCCCGGCGTATTTCCTGCTTTGCGCCGCCAGTTCCGGCATCTTTAAGCCCACGCAGCAGAGCAGTGTCGCTGAGAAACTCCCCAAGGCGGGCTAGGTGTGGCTGGGTCCGCTTCCGGTGCAGCAGCCAAAATCCTCGAAGGGTGACTTTTAGCTCGGCCAAGTCCTGAATCTGCTCGAGCAATTGCCCGAATAATGGGTTCGGCACCGGTGTATATAGCGTGCCTTTCTGGAAGCCGTTAAACCGCCCTGAAGAACTCATGCCGGAAAAGTCTCCATGTCCTGACCCTTGCTAAAGTATCTAAACAAACTTTGGGATTGTCCTGTTACGTCCTGTTCGGGAAGTCCCCCTTTGTTAAAGGGGGATTTAGGGGGATTTCGCTCGTCGATCAGGCTATCAATCAGGTTTAATTGGCTACCGATCTTCCCGTCAATCCCCGCCCGGTCAGAAATCGCCAACCTCTAGGGCATCGAAGCGCACCAGGTTGTCCCGAAAGCGCATCTTCACGCTGCCAGTGGGCCCGTGGCGATGCTTGGACACGATTATTTCAGCCAAATTTTTGGGGTAATCCTTATTGGGGAACTGTTGCTCCCATGTCTTTTCCGTGTAATAAAGATCTTCCCGGTGGATGAACATCACTATGTCCGCATCCTGCTCAATGCTCCCGCTCTCTCGAAGGTCGGAGAGCATGGGACGGTGGTCGGACCGCCCTTCCACCGCACGGCTTAGTTGAGAGCAAGCCAACACCGGAACTCTTAACTCCCTGGCCATGCCCTTGATGGAGCGGGAGATTTCGCTTATCTCTTGCACCCGGTTATCGCCGCGGCTCTTGCCCTGGATGAGTTGTAGGTAATCGATCACCAGGAAGTCCAGACCGTGCTCCAGAGAAAGGCGCCTGGCTTTGCTCCGCATTTCCACCATGCCCTGGAACGGGGTATCGTCGATGAACACCGACAATTCCGATAGACGACCAATCGAGTCGATGATTCGCTGCTCTTCGGCATCGTTGATCAAGTTGAGCCGCAACCGGTGGGCGTCGATCCCCGCATCGGCCGAGAGAATACGGAGAGCAAGTTGCTCCCGGCTCATCTCCAGGCTAAATATTCCGGCGACTGCCCCGGCTTGCACGGCATTCAGGCAGATGTTCACCGCCAAGGCGCTCTTACCCAAAGCGGGCCGAGCGCCAAGGATAATCATGTCCGACCGCTGTAAACCGCCCAACAGAAGGTCCAGGTTGTTGTAGCCGGTCATGACAGGCGCGCTGCCCTCAGCCATCGGCTCGGCCAAGGCTGCCCGGTCTTCCAGGTATTGGTCGTAAATTTGCCTTAAACCAATGAAACCCCGGTCCGACTGACCCGAACGTACCTGGAACAAGACATCTTCGGCTTGGCGCAGAGTATTCTCCACGTCTTCGGTGTCTTCATAGCCAATTGCCGATATTTTCGACGCAGCTTCTATCAGTCGCCGCATGGAAGAAGTGCGCGACACGGCTTGGGCGTAGAACTCCGCGTTCCCCGAAGTGGGAGTGATGGAAACCAGATGGCTCAGGTAGGCCATTCCGCCCACGGTTTCCAAGTGGTTGTTCCGCCCCAGTTCCCGAGCCAGCGTTACTTGGTCAATGCCTTCGTTCCGTTGGAACAGGGCGACACAAGCCGCAAAGCAAATCTGGTTTTTCTCGCGGTAGAAATCCTCGGGCTGGATCATGTGCCCGACCCGAAGGATAGAATCCCCATCGATCAACAGGGAACCGATTATCGATTCCTCTGCGTCTAGATCGTGGGGAAGAAGCCGCTCCGCATACATCCCCTACTCCTCAACCTCCGCAACTATGTGAATGGTGGCTTCGATTTCGCTAGACCAGCGCAAGACAATATCGTACTCACCCGGTTCCCGAATGGGCTCGCCGGCTTCAACCAAACGGCGGTCGATTTCCCGGTCGACAGCGGTGCTCAGTTGGGCTGCCACTTGGGCACTGGTGATGGCGCCGTAATACCTGCCAGTGGGAGTTACTCGGCCCATGACGCTGATGTTGGTTCCATCCAAAGCCTTGGCGAGTTCTTCCATTACCTGGGTTTCCCGGATTCGGGTCACATCACCGGCGGCCTTGATTTTGTGCAAGCGCTTGAGTACTTCCGGGGTAGCCATCTCGGCCAAGCCTTGGGGAATCAAGTAGTTACGGGCGTACCCGTCGGCGACTCGGCGCACTTCCCCGGCTCGGGCTTGATTGGCGACATCTTGGGTGAAAATGACTTCCATAACTAATTCCTTTGCCCTTCAAGGGCGCTTCCTGTAGAGTATTTGACTCCCGCAGCCACGCCACGGGGCCAATTATCAACCATTATAAAGGGTGAGCGCCATTGCTGGTAGCAAGCAATGCCATTGCATGCTGCTGGCCAAGCCCTCAGAGACGGCTGTCAATCCCGTCTCTTTGGATTCGGAAGCGTGGCAACAACAAAACAGGCTCAAAAATACGACCTCAACCCATTGGTCTGTCAAGGTGGAACATCCTGAGTTTCCATTTCTTGGGTCACCTATTTTTCAGTTCCAGACGATCTCGGCCTTCGACCCACCTGACTCTTCCTTACACGACAATAGGCATAGATCAATGAAATAATAATCCACAAATCGTCACAAGTCCGATTGACTGCGACCGATGGCCTACTTAAAATCAGACGGTAATCGACTCGCAAGCCAACGCCAGTAATCCTACTTATTGGGAGTAACTTTGGGTTTTACCGAAGACATAGAACTAAAGGCGCTGCCAATCCGGCAGGCGATTCTATCCCACAAGTTTATTACCGGGGTAGGAGATGGCTCCCTTCCCGTGGAGAATTTCAAACATTACGTGAAACAAGACTACATTTACCTGATCGACTACGCTCGGGTGTTGGCATTGGCGTCGGCCAAGTCTCCGGACCTGGAGACCATGGGCTGGTTTGCAGGACTATTGGACGAAACGCTGAGTGTCGAGATGGACCTTCATCGACAATACTGCTCCGACTTCGGCATCACCCGCCAGGAGTTGGAAGCCACGGAGCCCGCTCCCACCACGGTTGCTTATACCAGCTTTTTGTTGAAGGTTGCACACCAAAGAACGTTTCCGGAGTTGGTGGCATCTCTATTGCCCTGTCAGCGCGGTTACTGGGAGATTGGCGTCCACCTTGCTGGATTAGGGGAACCGGAAAACGCGCCGCTTTATGCCCAGTGGATCAGGATGTATTCTTCGCCCGAGTTTGCCGAACTGGCCGAATCGATTCGCTCCCTGGCCAACCGAGTTGCAGAAGAACCGGCAAAGGGGCAAATCGCCGCCATGGAAGATGCTTATCTGACCAGCCTCCGCTTTGAGTTGAAATTTTGGGACATGGCGCAAAACTTGGAGGGCTGGCAGATTTGACCCCGAATGAAAGATTACCTGGCGAGCCTCCTGAGGCCGTATCCACGCGTTACGCATCCCGAGCGCTTTAAACCGCTCCATGGGTTCGCCTATGGGTTGTTAGACCGGCTGGAATCTAACTTTTAAGCTGGTCGGACGGAACTCGCGGTCTCGATACTGAGGTTGAGAATGTCGAGCTATCGCGTCTTAGCATTAGGCTAGCTCCACGACCTAGCGGCTCAGCTCCCTCAGACTGATTAAGCGGGCTGATCAGGTCTTCACGGCCCGAAAGACCAGGCAAGGCCAGGCAAAGTGAATATCGTCATACACTTCCTGGATTTCAAAGGCGTCCTTCACCGCCGAAGACGCACCTAGGAAGTCTCGCCGCAGCGACGCCGCATCCGCATCCGGGATGGCGGTGCGGGCCACCCAGCCGTTGAACTTTAGGTGGATGCTGGTGTGGACGCGGTCGACCATGTCGAGTCCCCTCTCGGTAACCAACTCCTCAATTACCGACGCTTTTCGGTTCTCAATGTGGCTGTAGTCGCGCCGGAGTTCAATTTCCTCCAACCAGTCCCTAAGCGAGTCGTCTTCCGGAGCCACGCTGTCCGCAATTAGCAAAGCGCCGCCTATTTTTAACACCCGGTGAGCCTCGGCTACAGTTGCTTGATAATCACCAAAGTGATGGGCAGCCATTCGGGAGGCGACAATGTCCAAAGACCCGCTGGCAAAGGGAAGAGATTCCGCCGGAGTCTGGCACAAGGTCAGGTTAGTCAGCCCCCTCTCAGCGCCGATGCGCCGGGCTTCCCTGAGCATCGGCGCCGCAGGGTCGGTGGCCACGGTCCGGTAGTCCAATTGGGCTATGTTAAACGCATTGAAACCCGCACCGGTGCCTAGGTCGATAGCCCACTGGGAAGGAGTTGCGGCAGCGCCCATCAAGCCCCTGATTATCTCAAGACTGTTGTCACTGACATGTACCTGACATGTACCTGACATGTACCTGACTGATGTACTGATGTTTTCTTAACGTCGATTATCGAAGCGTTATTGAAACGTATTACAGTCGGCGGCCCTAGGGCCAAACGCGACCGTAGGCAGCGGGTCGTGGTCGGTACCTGTCTGGTTTTCGTCCATGTGGAAATGCTCCCTCAATTGCCGGGTCGACCTAAGATTTAATCGCTGGCTTATCCTGAAATGGTCGGTCCGTGAAATTAATCGCTGGCTTATCCTGAAATGATCGGTCCGTGAAGTCCGTGGGCGCGAATAAAATGCGCAAAAAAACTGGCGCTTGAGGCGGTCCCAGCCGCTCCAAGCGCCAGCCTGGTTGCCTAGCCGGATTTTCTTAGACCAGTACCGGTTCGGTGTGCTTCTGGTAAATCTGGAACCGGTGCCGCATCGTGTCGGCGATAATCACCCGACCATTATCATCCACCTTCACTGCCACGGGCGCCCACAGCACCTTCTCAGGGGTGAAGTCGCGCACGCCGTTGCGTTGGCGGATCATTTCGGGGTTGGACTCGATCTTGGCCACGCCCCACTTGGAAAGGACGGCGTCGCCAGTGAACTCGGTGATAAACCGTCCGTCCGGAGTCAAGACCTGTACCCGGTTATTCAGCCAATCGGCAATGTAGATGTCCCCATCCTTGTCGACAGCGACACCCGTGGGCCGATTGAACACGCCCACCGGTTTCTGGGTGCGGCGAATTCCGCCGTCGTTCCGGGCAGTGGAAGCATCGCCGCCAGTGCCGGGCTTGCCAAAACTGGCTAACCAGGTGCCATCGGCAGTGAATGATTGAATGCGGTCGTTGCGCCAATCGGCCACGAACACATTGCCTTCTTTATCGAGGCTTATCCCCCAAGGGGTATTGAATTGTCCAGGGCCCTGACCAAGGCTTCCCCACTGGCTCCGGTACTTGCCGTCCAGGGTGAATTTCTGCACCCGGTGGTTGCGGCTATCGACCACGTACATGACGTCGTCTCGAATTGTTATGCCTGCGGGCCGGTCTAGCTCGCCGTCGCCGGAGCCGTGAGTGCCCCAGTGGCTCACATATTCACCGTCTTTGTTGAATACGGTTATCCGGTGCAGGTATTCGTCGGAGACATAGACGTTAGTGTCTTTGTCCAGCGAAATGGCCATGGGCCAAATGAATTGGCCGGGCCGCTCACCGTAGGACCCGAACTCGGTAATATATTCCTCTCCCTCGTCTCCCAACCGGAACATATTGATGCGGGTACCGTCCGCCCTAGATTCGTAGGACCGGTTCACCACATAGATTATCTCGTCGGGGGCTAGGGCGATGTCCATTGGATTCCGGAAACCGGTGCCCTGGAACTCGGAACGGCCAGCTACATAGCTGTAGGTGAACGTTCGGTCATTGATTCCCAAAAGAACGCTAGCCACGGTCTACCTCCTACAGAGTGTCGGCACCCCGGTCTGCAATTTCCATTCCCGGGGCGTCCATACCTAATATCTACTATTTGGTCCGGCCACTTGCTAGCCGGACGGGGCGTATAGGCCCGAATTGGCCAAAACGCCTAGTTCAGCTTAGAGAAATCCGAGTTTTTCGAAGCTGCCGCCAACGATTGGTTTGGCGTCCAAGCCCATCCAGTCTTCCAACAAGGTTGTGTAAACGGAGCGGAAGTCGGTATTGTGCTGCAGGTTTCCGCCGTCTTCCAACTCGTTGGGCTTGAGAGACGGGTACTGGCCATAGAGGCCGCCCTTAACGTTCTCACCCAGAACGAAGGCCACTCCGCCGGTGCCGTGGTCGGTCCCCGAACCATTATCCATGGCCCGTCGTCCAAACTCGGAGTACAGCAGCATGGTTACGTTGTCGCCAATGTTTAGCTGGCGCATGTCCGCCATGTAAGAGTCTACGTTGACGGCTACGTCGTTCAACAAATTGGAATGCCCAACAGCCTGGTTGGCGTGAGTATCGAAAATGTTGTAGGGAGCGGTGGTGAAGAGCACTCGGGTGCCGAACTCGGCGTTGTGCACCTGCACCATGTCCCGTAGGAAGCCGCCGATGTTGCCCATCATGTACTCGACTTCGGAGCTGTACTTGCCGGGGGCGGTGCCCA
This sequence comes from Dehalococcoidia bacterium, assembly GCA_963665155.2. Lineage (GTDB taxonomy): Bacteria > Chloroflexota > Dehalococcoidia > Lucifugimonadales > UBA3495 > UBA1141. The sequence goes on from CAXXFI010000002.1 coordinate 1,353,277, forward strand.
GAATGTCAGCACCCTTCATCGCTTCGATACCGGTGCGGCGGATGAAGTCATTTACGGCGCCTCTGCCGATGGCCGGGGCGTACATTCGACCGAAAAGGTCCAAAGCCTGGTCCCGTTCGTCTGCTTTTTCATAGTCGGTCAGCAACCCATAGTTGCTCAGGTCGCCGACGGATGCCACTGGAACGCCTTCCATGGCCAAGGAACGAGGCAATCCGCGCCCGAAGTTGACGCCGGTTAGCACGTTTTCGCCGTTGGGGTCGATGGCCTTTATGACCCGACCCAACCAGCCTTCCACGCCCAAAACATCTGGCTCACAGGTGGCCCAGATATCCATGGAGCGGAAGTGAGAAAGGCTGCCTTTGGGATAGCCAACGCCCTGAATTATAGCCAGCTTGCCTTCGTCCCAATATTTCTTGAAGGGGGCGAACGACGGGTGCAGACCCAGTTCATCGGTGATGTGGATAATCTGGTCTTCCGGAATACCCAAGGCCGGACGATAGTCGCGGTAGTTGGGGTCGTTGTAAGGAATCACCGTGTTCAAACCGTCGTTTCCTCCGGAGAGGGAAACTACTGCCAGAACAGGGTCTTTTTTTGTAGAAACCATGGTCTTTCCTCCGTTTAATGTGAGTGCCCGTATATTAGTGACCGTCTAGTCATCTGCTTTCAGTGTCTACTGACTGGTAATTATTAGTGTTTAGTCCCTGGTTAACCGAACTGGAATTCGGAAGTGGTGGCAATCATTTGCAGGGTCTCGCCGGCCCTTCTGGCGAATTCGGCCTTCTCGGCGTCGCTGCCATGGCGCAATTCACCACCGGTGGAAAGGTGGGTGACCAACTCCCGTCGAGTCTCCTCAGCCACTGTCATGGGGCCGACAAGGTCCAAGCATCCGTCAACCATTTGATCGGCTGTCATGGTGTCGCCTTGGGACATCAGTCGCTCGATCAAAGACTTTACGCCGGGGAGGTCGGTGTCGCCCAACATGCCGGACGCAAAGTTAATCCGGTCGATCAAGCTGCCGCTGTTAATCCATTCGGGGCCAGTATGCCAACCCTCTACCGTGGGCGGATTCAGCAGATCCAAGCCCATGTATTTGGGTTCCATCGCGACATAGAACAGACCGGCTTTCGGCTCGGTGTGGTCTTGGACCATGCGCATCGTGCCGATGACTACGTCGGTGGGACTCTTCACCTTGGCAAAGTGGACAGCCTCGGACTTAAAGAAGTCGGAAGTGAAGAGAACCCGGAGCATGGCGCCAATTTCGTAGCCGGAGTCAAAGTAGGCCTTCTCCAGCGCTTCGATTGCTGCCATATCTCGGGGGGCCTGCAGCCTCCAGGAAGGCACCTGCACATCGTCGGCCACAAAGAAGTCGTAAAGTTTTCGCGCAATAAAGCGGGCGGTGGCGGGCTGCTTGCAAACGATGTCCACGATATCTTCGCCGTTCCAAGGTCCAGTCTCGCCCAAGAAAGTCTTGTCGCCGTCATCGTGGTCGGCTGGGTCGAAACGGAACTCGAAGGGGGTGCGGCCATAAGGGAACACCGGGACGGTGGGAGCCAGGTTCCAACCGGTGAAAGCCCTGGCGCAAGCTTTTACATCGTCTTCGGAGTAATTGAACTCGCCGTCTTTCCCTACGCCCATGGAGAACAATTCCAACAACTCACGACCGTAGTTCTCGTTTACCGCAACCTTATGGCTCTCAATGTTGTCGAGGTAATAGAGCATGCATGGGTCGGTGGACAGCCACAGCAGCAGGTTCTTGAAATTACCCATGCCCATGTCCCGGAAGGTGGCATACTGCATGGCCGTGGTGCGGGCATTGTCTACCTTGTTATCCCCAGCGCACAGGATCATGTGCCAGAAGAGGGCCATCTTTTCTTTCAGTTGGTGCTTGTTGTTGATCATCCGGTAGACGATCTCGGTCTGGGGTGTTTCTATGGCCGCCGAATCAAAATACGAGGGATACGCCCGGTACATGAGGTCTTCGTCGACCCCAGGGGCGTCGCCGGGGGTTAGGTACTCTTCGACTACGTTGTCGTAGCCTTGAGCCACCCTGGCTTCGATCTCGTCACGGCTTGCGCCAAACCCTGCCCGGCGCAAGAAGTGAGCCATCAATGCAATGTCTTTGTCCGCCATCAATTCCCTCCTTCCTTCTTAAGACCACTTTGGACCACTAAATTAGGTATTCCACGCCTATCATCGGCAATTGCTTATCTCTGTTATTCAGCTAGTATACCGCTTGGTAAACCAACCAAAGGGGTTACAGGTTGAACAAAAGAGTGACAGGCACACTTGGCACGAGGCACAAGCACGCCCGAGATCCAACGTAATAGTAGTTCTAGACAGATATTAAAGACCTTTGGCGCAGTGCTGTCAATCGTATTATCACAATAATGACAATAAGTTAATATTCGGTATCTTCTTGAACCGGTTTGCAAAGACCGGGTCGATTTCCTAGCAGTGGTTGACGTAGACTCCTGCCCGAACAAGTTCGCTTTGACAAGTAATTCAACGAATTGTCCATAATTAATCGGAATATTTATCCGAAAGGGACAGACTGCCTAATCGTTGAAGAAAATATATGCGGCATCGGTGGTGGGCGTTAGGTCCCGGTGGGTATGGCCCCGGCCGGTTACGTCCTCCATCACTCGAGCATCGCCCGCCCGAAATATTTGCTTCGCACCGTCGCTGACGCCAATCTCAACCTCACCGGTCAGGTGGATAATCAGCCGCCGGTCAGGCAAGGGGTGGAAGTCCATGTTTCGCGGCTCCGGAAAGTGCTGAAACTGTACCTCTTTAAGGTTCTGAATGGTGCCCAACTCCGGTTGAAGCTTCACATCCAGTTCTTCAATGCGACTTTCCCCATCGTCCCCGGCGAATACGCGGAAAAAACTCATAGCAAATCTCCCCAGGCGAACCTGCTCTTGCTTCTCGATTAGTGGCTAGGCGCTGGGGCAACTGTTACTGCAGGATGTGGAACGCCAGGAGGATGGCCCAGCCCTGAAGGATGGGGTAAGCCGGGACCGCATCCCTTCGGTACACGACCCGGAGATGCGCCACGGCCGTAAAAGCAGCAGCAAACGCTTCGACGGACATAAGGCTGCCGTGGTGGTGGATACCGATTCCCAACTGGTGACCGCGGTAGACATCCTGCCCGGCAATGCCGGTGACAACACTGGAGTCCTGGAACTGGTGGAGCAGAGTGAGGAGAACACGGGCATAGCGGTGGAGGAGACTATCGGGGATGCGGCCTATGGGGATGGCGGGACGCGGCAGGCCTTTGCCGATGCTGGTCGGACTCTAATAGCCAAGGTGCCGGGTCGCCCTAATAAGGCCTGCTTCCCCAAGGAGGACTTCCAGATCGACTTGGAGGCAGGAACCTGCACCTGCCCAGCCGGTAATGTTACCCACACCCTGCGGACCTTCGGCACCCGGACCAACCGGTTGGGTCGGACCTACCTGGCCCGGAGTTTCCAATTCGACCCGGCGGTCTGCGGCGTATGCCCCCTGCGGTCCCAGTGCGTGGCGGCGCGGTACGGGGCGGGACGCACCGTAGCCCTGCATCCCCAAGAGGCGCTCTTGCAACAAGCCCGGGACTTCCAGCGGAGTGAGGGCTTTGCTGAATACCGTAGGCTGCGCCAGGCGATGCTCGGCCGCCTGGCGCGGCTGGCGCAACTGGGGGTCCGCCAATCTCGCTACTTCGGCCGAGCCAAGACCCGATTCCAACTACTCATGGCGGCCACGGTGGCCAACCTGACCCTGGTGGCTACCAAGATGGGGATGATATCTCCGGCTCCAGGCTCCTCTCACGATAAACCGGACCAGCAAGCCCCAGGGTCGCCCATCGTTACTACCCAATTCATATTGGCCGCAGCCAACTGGGTCACTCTTAGCCTCAGACTTACAGTCCACTGGTTATCCTCCACGCCATCCCGTCACAGCAGGGCTTTTCAGCCGGGTTTCTAGTACCACTTTTAGGTATATTTGACTAACAACTCAACATCCCCATCCTAGCCTTCCACCGAAATGAGGGAAGGGACTAATTCTCTCCCCCTTCACGGGGGAGAGTTAGAGTGGGTACAAACCGGGTAGACTGGTAACATAAAAACCGGGAACATAGGTAACACTTTCTTAGTGGATTGGGAAGATGACAGTGAGGAGGAAAGTGTTGCCTTGGAAGAATACGAACCCCGAAACGGAGCGAATCCGGTTCATAAAACGATGGGAGATAGGGGGAGAAACCTTCGTGGAACTGTGCCGAGCCTTCGGAATCAGCCGCAAGACCGGCTATAAACGGGTCCATCGTTTCCAGACTTGGGGTTGGGATGGATTGGGTGATCTGAGCCGCGCGCCCTATCAGCATCCGAACCAGACAGAGCGGGCGGTAGCGGAGAGCCTGATTGCGGCCCGGCAGGCGCATCCGACTTGGGGCCCCAAAAAACTGGTAGCTTGGCTGAGAGACCGGGAGCCGTGGGTTCCCTGGCCCGCCCCTAGTACCGTCGGTGGCCTGCTGGACCGGGCTGGGCTGGTGCGCCGGCGTAAACAGCGACGCCGGACAGCGCCTTGGAGCCAACCCTTTGTCCAAGCAGAGCAGCCCAATGACCTGTGGTGCATCGACTTCAAGGGCTGGTTCCGCACGGGAGACGGGCGGCGAATCGACCCCCTTACCGTGGAGGACACCTCCTCCAGGTATCTCCTGGCTTGCCGTGGGCTGCGCCATCCTCGGGGGTCGGAAGTGCGCCCGGTTCTGGAGAGCGCCTTTCGGGAATACGGTCTCCCGCATACCATCCGAACCGACAACGGCCCACCATTTGCCAGCGTGGGCCTTGGCGGATTGTCGTCCCTGTCGGTGTGGTGGGTGAAGCTGGGGATTCTCCCAGAGCGTATCGAGCGGGACATCCTGAACAGAACGGGCGCTTGGAGCGGCTCCACCGTACTCTGAAGGCCGAGACAGCAAATCCGCCCCAGCCTACATGGCAGAAGCAGCAGCGTGCCTTCCAAGACTTTCGTTCCAGCTACAACCAAGAGCGACCTCATGAAGCGCTGGACCAACAGCCCCCAGCTCGCCGGTACCGCCCATCCGTACGCGCCTATCCTAAGAGGGTGGAGTCCCCGGAGTACGAGACCGGGGACCAATGGAGAAATCAAGTGGAATGGTGGTAGGGTCTATCTCAGCGAAGCCCTGTGCGGAGAGCCTGTGGGCCGGACCCGACAAGATGACCGGTATTGGACTATCCACTTCGGTCCGCTCAAGATCGGGCTTCTGGACAATTATGCTAACCGAGCCTCGCATACACCTACTCTAGTGTTACCCATGTCCCCGGTCTATTTGTAACTCATGTCCCCGTTGCACATTGGGGTCAGTTCGTATTCTTCAGTCTCATATAGAAGTAGTGCTAGGTAAAAATGCGACGAATTCGCAAATTTCCAGTCTTCGCGATCTAACTTAGATATAACGGACATAGCCTGGCATAATTTCGTCTAGTTTAGTTAGGTCTGGTTCTAATTAGTTTAGGAGGCAAGTTCTCATGTCCATCATGGTCACAGGCGGGGCCGGGTTCATTGGCAACCGGATAATCCGAAAACTTATAGAGCGGAACGAAGACGTCGTGTGCTTCGACATGGCTCCTCCCCGGGGCAACCTACAGCCCTACCTGGACCGGATAAAGATCTACCGGGGGGACATTACCCAACTGCCTCACTTGCTGGAGGCGGTAAATGTGCATCAGGTCCATAAGATCATACACATAGCGGCATTGCTGCCCCCGGACACCGAAGAGCGGGTCCACTATGGAATGTTGGCAACATTCAAGGGACGAACAATGTGTTCGAGGCTGCCCGGTGGTCCGGCGTGGAGCGGGTGGTATACGCCAGTTCCATCGCAGTCTATGGGGTACAGGAAACCTTTGGCGACCGTCCAGTCAATGAAGACGACCTATCGGACCCGGCCAACGTTTACGGGATGACCAAAGCCGCCAACGATTTTGCGGCCAGAAAGTACACCGAGCGCTACGGTCTCGACCTGCGGGGCATCCGCATCTGCACCGTTTTCGGTCACGGCAGGGTGACGGGCATGACCGGAATGATTGGTGGCTTGCTGGCATCGCTCCCAGCCATCGGTCAACCGGTCAGCATGCCATTCCATCAGGATGAGCCCTCGCCCATGATCCACGCCGAGGATGCTGCTGAGATTTTCGTACGGGCGGCCTTGAGCACCCAGCTAAATCACCGCATCTACATCAGCGGCGGCCACTTGGCCACTATAAAGGATATGGCCGACTTGGTCCGCGGTTTTATCCCAGAAGCGCAAATAACCACTGGCGACCAAGCCGTGCCTCATATATATAAGGTGGACAACAGCCGGATGCTGGCCGATATTGGTTATGAGTTGGCGCCCTTGGCAGTTAGGGTCTTGGAACACATCAACGACGCTCGCCAGGAAGCTGGCATACCGCCGATCTCCGGTTAGCCACTCCGGGTTTGGAGACAGTTTAGCAGGGCAATCGCGTCTAATCATTCGTATTGGAGTAAGTCGTACCTTGAACATGGCGTCTGGTGCGTCTTTCTGGCGGAGGCCGGAACCTAGAAACGTTAAATTCTGGGAAGTCCACCGTTGTGCTGATAGGCGCAACTGGATTCCGGCCGACGAGTTTGTGAACTTTTCATCACTGGAGGTTTTGGTGGCGGGAATTAACTTCACAGATGTCCGTCCGGTGCAGCTTACAGGGCTATTGGATGGGGCTATTGGATGGGGGTTTTGGATGAGGCTATTGGATGAGGCTATTGGATGGGGGTTTCGATGGGGGTTTCATTGGATGGTTTCATTGGAGGGTTGGCGTATTGCTACGCTGGCCCGTGACGGGAGGTGCGGTATTCAGACAGCTTCAACCAGTGAGGGCGGCCCAACGCAACAGGTTGTGGGTAATAGCCAAGAGCAGGGCAATGCTGGTGACCTTGGCCACACCACGCACGGTGAAGCGTTGCACTCCATACTTCACTCGGGTCTGAGCATTGACACATTCCGCAGTAGACGCCCGGTGTCGATAGATGGCCTGACCCTCTTCGGTCTCCATGCGCTCCCGCCAGGCGGTCACCCCCGGCTCGGTGCCTGGCTTCGGGGTCGCCTTCTGACCTCCCTTCCCTTTCTTGGGTGGCGCGTATACCCGCACCCCACGTCCCTCCAACGCCTCGATATCCTTCAGGTCTACAAATCCCCCGTCCAGCAGACAAGCCTCAGGGTGCCGCCCCGTCCGCTGGGCCACCTGCTCCTCCATCACCAATCCCTCCCCCTGATCGTTGCCTCGATTGACCACCCCTACCCCCACGATGATCTGGCTGTCCACGTCGGTAGCAAATTGCAGGTTGTAGGCGGGCCGAAAGTCACCGCCTGACATCTTCATCACCCGGACATCAGGGTCAGTGGTAGACACCCGCGCCTCGGTCACCTTCGCTGCTCGTTTCTTCCCCGCATGGCGTTTCTGACGTTCCTTGACCGCTTGCACTTCGGGCAACTGTCGCAGGGCCTCTTCCACCCGCTCCGCTCGCTCCTGGGCCGCTCGTTCCCGGGCGGCCCGCTCCCGTCGGCTGACCCCCGGGTCTGGGTGATCTCGCTCTTGGGCCAACCTTTCTACCTGCGCCTGAGCCGCCTCCAGGCACTTTTCCAGCCGGGCTTTCCCACGAAAGGACCCACTCCCGGCACTGGCGCGGATCCGCACGCCGTCCTGCGCCACCTCCTTCAGGGTCACCAGTTTCTCGGCCATCAGGGTGGCCACGATCTGGGTCAGCAGTTCGTTCAGGGCTTCTTGGTGCTCCCTGCGAAAGTCCGACAACAGGTGGTAGTCCACCGGCACGCCCCCGCGCAGCCAACGATAGGCATCGTGCTCCCGGCACAGCCGGTCCAGCTTCCGGGCGCTGCCCACCCCCTCCACGGTAGCGTATACCCAGACCGCCAGCAGCACTTGGGGGTCACTTGCTGGCCGGCCCACCCTCAACCGCTTGGCAACCGCTTGGATGGAAGCATAGAAGGCCGACAGGTCCAACCGGTCCAGGAAGTCCCAGATTGCCCGCGCCTGGTGATCTTCAGCCAACGTAGCATCCAGGTCTTGCATCAGGAATTGAATTTGGTTGCGCACTGGGTGCACCACCCGCGCATCTTGAGGCCGCGTCTCCCCTACCGGCTTCTCTTCCAACTTTACGGGCAGATCAGAAAACAATCTTGTTTGCTCCACCACACTCCTCAGCATTCCCGGATTCCTTATTTTACCTATCACACCGTTAGTATTACAACGTCAGTTAGTTTGATAGGATGACTGTGTAGCTGGAGAGGGAATAGGCGGGTGAGGTGGGGATGTGGATGCGGCAGCTTTCGAGCAGGTGTACGGGTCATTTCGGGATTTTCACGCTTACTTCGCGCCGCTGTTTGGCCGCCGGGAGACGCGGGAGCACAGCGGTCATTATCTCCAGGCCCTGCTGGTACAGTCTGGGGAGCGGCGCAACGCTGAGAACCTGTCGGAGACGGTTCCGGGGTCAGCCCGAGGGATGCAGCGGTTTCTCACCGATTCTCCCTGGGACGATGAGGTGATTATAGGACGGCTGCAGGAGTACCTGGGAACCCGGCTGGAGCATCCGGAAGGGGTGTGGGTGCTGGACGGCAGCGACTTTCCCAAGCAGGGGAGGAAGTCGGTGGGAGTGGCCCGGCAGTACTGCGGGAGGCTGGGGAAGGTGGCCAACTGCCAGGCGGGGATGTTCCTGGCCTATGTCAGCCCGTTGGGACGGGCATTGGTGGACAAGGGGCTGTATCTGCCCGAGAGTTGGACCTCGGACAAAGACCGGTGTGAGGCGGCGGGTGTGCCGGAGGATAGGCAGGGCTACCGGTCCAAGACGGAGTTGGCCTTGGAGATGGTGGGGCGGGCGCAGGAGCGGGGCCACCTGAAGGCTGGATGGGTCGCGGCGGACGACGCCTTCGGGATGTCGCCGTCCTTCCGGGAGGGCCTGGCGGCCTTGGGGATGTGGTACGTGCTGGACGTTCCGTCCGGCTTTACGGTGTGGCCGCCGGAGCCTGCCTGGACCAGTGCGGAGTATCAGGGATTCGGGCGTCCCCGCAAACCCAGGCTGCGAGACGGTCAGCGCCGGACCATGGAGCAGCGCAGCGACGAGTTGCCGGAGGAGGCCTGGCGTGAGATTACGGTGGCCGAGGGAAGCCAGGGGCCACGCAGCTACCTTTTCAGCGCCCAGAGGGTGCGACCGACCAGCAGGCGCAAGCCCGGCGAAATCCACTGGGCCGTCTACCGCCGGAACCGGGACGGCAGCGAACCCCGCTACTACCTGTCCAATGCTCCGGAGGATACCCCGTTGGAGACCCTGGCATACGTGGGAGACTCCCGTTGGCGTATAGAAACGGAGTTTGAGACGGAGAAAAGCGACGTAGGCCTGGACGAGTACGAGACCCGCACCTGGGCTGGCTGGCATCACCACGTGGCCCTGTGCCTGCTGGGCGGAGCTTTTCTGCTGAGCCTGCAACAGGCTTGGGGGGAAAAAGATGCCCCGGATCACGAGGCCGCAGGTCTACCGGGTGGTGCGGGAAATGCTGCCCCGGGAACGGTTCGGGCCAACCGAGTTGCTGCGGTGGCTTGAGGATACGCAGGACAGTAACGAACGGGCCAAACGCTCCCATGCCAAGCGCCGCGCCGCCATGCGGGCATCACCCCACATCCCTCCCTGAACTGACGTTGTAATACTAGATTGGGGGATTTATTCACAAACTCTCTCGCCGGAAAGACGGATAGGACCATGCGAGCCGAATTCCTAAACACGGTCGGTGTCAGGTCCTGCATTTAAGACGCGATTGCCCTGGACGGCCGATACCCGCTGAACATCCGGTTGGTCTATAATCACTGGTATTGATTAGACGCCAGACCGAAAATAATGGCCGCTTGCGGTTGGTTGACCGACTCCGGTTCAGAAAGCCGGCACTAAACACCGGCACTAAACAACAATGAGGGGATTGAAATGAGCATTGCGATCGGGTACATGCCGGGGGCTTTCGGCCAAGGCGGCGAGAACCCTGACTATCTTCGCCAGTTGGTAGAGGTGGGGGACAAGCACAATTACGACTCCATCTGGCTTAGCGATCGGATAGTCAGCGACAAGTTCAGCCTGGAGCCCATGATCGCCCTTGCGATGGTTGCCGCCTACTCGCAGCGCATGAAGTTCGGCACCAGCGTATTGGCCATGCCATTGCGTAACCCCGTGATTTTGGCCAAGCAGATCGCAACGTTGGATTTCCTCTCGCAAGGCCGTTTTTTCCCGGCGGTGGGGCTGGGCCAGGAAGATCCGGAAGAATACGAGGCCTGCGGCGTTTCCAAAGAGGGCCGTGTGACCAGGACCGAAGAGGGCATCCGCCTAATGCGCCGGTTGTGGGAGGAAGACAGTGTAACCCACGAAGGGGAATACTACACCTGCCACGACGTTAGCATCACTCCCAAGCCCTTCTTCAAGCCATCGCCGCCGGTATGGATCGGTGGCCGCAGTCCCGCCGCAGCACGGCGCGTGGGCCGCGTTGGGGATGGCTGGCTGGTTTCCAGCGCCACCGCTCAAGAGGTGAAAGAGGGAAGGGAGATAATCTTCGAAACCGCCAAGGAATACAACCGGGAGATTGAAGACGATCACACCGGCGTGTTGATCGGTTACTACATCTCCCCCAAAGTTGAGGAAACGGTGGCCAAGACCTACAATTATGTTACCCGCCACCGGCCCGATGCCTACTTCACCGAATACAGCGCTTTGGGGCCTGCTGAGGCCATAGCCGAGACCATCCAGCGCTATGTGGAAGCTGGCGCGTCGAAATTCGTGATGCGCCCATTGTGCCCAGCAGAAGAGACTATGGAGCAGCTAGACATTTTAGGCAGCGATGTACTTCCCATGTTTGTCAAATAGGTTCAGGATTATTCGAACACGCTGGGAATAAACTAATTACGACCAATTCCGGCTCACTTGCGTAAGTCAATAAGGGAAGCGATTGATCATAATTACCGGGTTCATGATGTGGTTCGACACGATGGACTTTCCCACACTCGTCTAGGTAGGACCAAGGTTCGGAACTCAGCACGAATGGACGGCTACGCTGAAGCGCCCCCCGTTCGTCCTGAGCCCGTCGAAGGGCCGGACCTCTCTGGATCGCACATTATCGGCAGTGAAGATTAGGGTTCGACAAGCTCAACTAGAGGTTCAAGTGGTAGTTTTACCGGTCGTCCTGAGTCTATCCAATAATCGAACAGAGGCCCTCCAGACATGATTGCCATCGGCCTGCTGGTCATTGTAGCTGGCGTATTTACTATAATCCTTGCCTTCACCCCGTCCGTCACCCAACGTATCAGGGATTTCATTGCGGGGCCGCCACTGTTTTACGGTTGGTACATCGTAGCCGTGACGATGTTCATCGCCTTGGTCACGACCGGTGCCAGAAACAGCTTCGGCATATTTATAATTCCACTTGAAGAAGAGTTCGGCTGGAGCCGGTTCACTTTATCCATTGCTGTCGGCACGGGGTTCTTGGTCAACGGCCTCACTCAACCCCTGGCAGGCCATTTATTCGATAAATTCGATGGCAAAAAGGTAATCTTGGTGGGCCTAGTGGTCATGGGCTTGTCTACCGTACTGCTCAGCCTCACCTTTAACTTCCTGTTTTTGTTCTTCATGTTCGGCTTCGTGGTGTCCATTGGCTTGAGCGGCGGGTCCATCACCAACACGATGTCCTTGTTGAGCAGATGGTTTCGCCGTAAGAGAGCCACCACGATTGCGCTAAGCTTGGCAGGATCGTCCTTGGGTGGGTTGCTGCTGATACCATTCGGCCAGTACCTGCTTGAAGCGACCAGCTGGCGGGTCACATGGGTAGCGCTCGGCCTGTTGGTGCTTTTGTTGGCCGTTCCGTTGGGATATGTATTTCTGCGTAACCAACCATCCGAAAAAGGGCTTCAGCCCGATGGAGATACCCAGGATGAAGCCCAGGCTGCGGCGACGGAACGCCAGCGCGGGGTCTTGGAAGTGGACCAATGGGCCGATTCTTTCCGCTCCGCTCCCATGTGGCAAATTTCCGCCTCTTACACCGTCTGCGGAGTTACGACGGGAATAATTGCCGCCCATTTCGTGCCTTATGCCATCGACCTTGGTGTTTCTCCGGGGCTGGCAGCCACCATCTTCGGGGTCATGATGGGCTTGAATGTTCTGGGCGGTTTGGGCGCTGGGATTCTGTCGGACCGGTTCGGACGGAAGAACGTCTTAGCAATCGTCTACTTTATGAGGGGTATGGGTTATCTGCTGCTGCTCCTCGTGCCCACCGCAACCGGGCTTTGGATTTTCGCGATCATAGCTGGCTTCTCTTGGGTTGCCAGCGTACCACTGACGGCATCGTTAACTGCGGATGTCTATGGTCTGCGCGCCTTGGCTACTATTTCTGGGATATCGTTCCTATGCCATCAGGTGGGTTCTTTCACAAGCATCTTGCTCGCCGGATACCTCTATGACGTTACCGGCTCATACACCATTCCCTTTGCCATAGCGGGCTTTCTATTGTTCCCGGCGGCGATTTCCGCTTTCACCATAAAAGAGCGCAAGTACTCAACGCGCTATCAGGGAGTTGCCGTTGCTGCTGCCACGGCTGGCGATTGAGTAAATTAGTTCGAGAAATTCATACTAAGAATTTAGCATCCGGTTCGGCTAAATCTTAGAAATTGTTCATGTAATGGTCTGCTGCTCGGCGGAATTGCCGAACCCCATGCCCACCATTTGCCGCAAACTGTTCCTGCGAGTGGTTTTTGCCAGCCTTCAGGCGTTGAGACAGCCCTCTCACGCCCATCCGTCACGATTAACCTAATGTCCTTGATGTAAAGCCTTTCTACTCTACTCTGTGGCGGAATTAGCTAACGGCTGTTTTTTGGCCGTATAATCTTGGCGTATGGACGATACGCAACCGGAATATTCTGGTTCCTCGAGATTGGAGATCCTAGTATTAGTGCTGGCCATTGTGGGCGAAGTGGCGGGAGCGTTGTACGGCTTCGTGATTCTGCCGCCTGACTCCGGGGCGGAAGACCTAGCCTCTTCGCCTACACCCACTGCGGTTCCTACCCCTTCATTCCCGTTTACGCCTCCGCCCTCTCCCACCATCGAGCCAATCCGGGAGCCAACCCAAGAGCCAAGCGGAGAGCCCACGGCCACATCGCAGCCCCCCCTACGTTAGAGCAGACAAATGTGCCGCCCGAACCCACATTGGAACCAATTCTGGAACCCACTACCACACCTTCGCTGGCGCCCACGCCGACTCAATTGCCATCGGCGGTTCCGTCGCCGGAAAACACGCCAACGCTAGTCCCCACCCCATTGCCGACAACGGTGCCTGATCCTCCTACTCCAACACCGACTATAGCCCCAACGGCAACTCCGGAGGTGGGATTCGACGGCAATTATACTTTGACCGTTCAGCCACCGCTGGATGAGGCTTATGCTGGCAAAGTTATATCATTTACGATTAGAGGCTTTTCCGCAAACCAGACCGCTATATGGCAGCAGGGACAAACCAATGAATTGGACCTGACATCCTCTAGCGTAGCCTTGATTCCCGGCCCTTCGATTGGCGGTTTTGCTAACGCCGGTTCTCAACCCTTGGTTGGGGGTGTTCTGGCCAGCCCGCTGAGGCAACCTGCGCCATCGCCGGTGTCTCAAGGCACGGCCAAAGTGGACGGCGTTCCGGTGCCCCAAGGGACGATCGTTACTGCGTGGATGGATGGTGGTCAGGTGGGCAGCGCTAGCGTAGTTGCCAGACCACCAACGCTGGAATCCTTAACCGGGGCTGGGGTGTATTTCAGGCCTTTAGGCAATGCATTGAGACGTGTGTGGAGCAATGACGCCCCGCTTAGCGTTTGGGATTTCTATGATCCGCGGGTTGGGTTCGCCGCCACAAACACCCTGACGGAGATTCTTGACGGCGAGATTGTCTGGATAGACGTCAAAGAGGATGTGGAGTTTCGAGGAGTTGGCTTGTTTAAAGGCTAGAATTTGGTCGCCATGCCGTGAGTAAAAAACACCGGATCATAACGGGTTCGAGCTGTAATTTGAGGCCCACGAGTTGCTAGAGTTACGGTTTTGTGGGTTTAAGACTTAAGGGGTTATACCTATTAGGAGGCATCAACAGACGTGGCAAAACTAATTTACGGCGACAGGATCGGCAAACTTGCGAAAATAAGCCCTTCTTGCGTAGCAGTAATTTTCGGCGCCAATAGACAGAATGTGCTGCTCACCCGCCGGGCTGACAATGGTCGCTGGTGTTTGCCTGGCGGAGCTATGGATGCTGGCGAAAGCGCCGTAGAATGTTGTGCCAGAGAGGTGTTGGAGGAAACGGGATTGATAGTCCGGGTGGGAAGATTGGTTGGTGTTTATTCGACTCCACACAGCATTATTGAGTATGCCGATGGCAACCGCCGACAAGGTCTGACTATGAGTTTTGAGGCTGAGCCAACGGGCGGAGAGCTTTGCCTCAGCGATGAGACGACGGAGGTCGGTTACTTCTCACGGGAACAGATGAATTCGATGGATGTTATGGAACCGATTTACCAGCGGGTTGATGATGCCCTGGCAAGTCTTGAGGCGGCATTCGTTCGCTAAAGTGGCTCGTATCTTGGGGTGGTGGCTGGTGACTGATAGGTGACACCTGGGTCATTCGACAGCGTGGTTGGTACTCCAGCATGCTGCCAGCGACACATTTCCCCTTAAACCGGTAACGCTTCCTCCGTCCGGCCCTCCGGCAGTTCAACACCGAATGCGTTCACGTTGAAAGCCAGCATGGCGTAGCAGCCCATGAGGTTGGTAAGCTCAGTCAATCCGAGAACCCCGAACTGGGCCATTGCCGCATCGAAAGTAGCCTGGCTAACCCGGTGGGTTCGGAAGAACTCACGACCGTAGTTCACAACTGCTTTCTCGTCGGAGGCCAATCCTGAAAGATCTTTTTTGTCACGCAGGGCGTCCACTATGCCGTCTTTTAATCCGGCCGTGCGGGCTGCGGGCGCATGAGCGTTCCAGATGAACGGGCAATCGTTCTCCCGCGCCGCTAGGAGCATGCCAAGCTCCCGGATACGAGGTGACAGGGTTGTTTCCGTACGTAAGTATAAGGCAAGACCAAGCGCACGTTGGGCGACCTCCGGCGCATTCAGCATGACCGAGCCCGGCCCGGTTGTCGGGACTTCGCCCCTCTGTTTAACCATATCGTCAAAAGCAGAGCGTTGGGATTCAGGAATAGATTCTCTATTCAAAGCAGGTACGCGGGCCATAGTGTCCTCCGTCATTTGAGTGGTTTGTTGCCGCCTGGGACCGGGAATAACCTATTCCACTCAAATGTTTATTCTGGGAATTTAATCTTGTGCTTATTTTTAGCGTTTATTTTTTAGCGTTACTCTTTTACGATTTTTCTTTAGTTGGTAGGCCGGCCTCTTTCCATCCCTTCATGCCGCCGTCCATATAGGATACGTTTGTGAATCCCATGTCTTTTAGCACTTGTGCCCCAAGTGCGGCCATGTGGCCCAGGCCTCAAGTTGTGATTACTTGTCGTGACCGGTCCTGTAAACGTAGATCCCGTATCTGCTCCGGCACCTGCAAGTCTGCCCTTATGGGTAGTGAACCCAGAGAGATCATCACAACGTCGGGTGCTCTATCGCTATCCGGGACAGACTCCGCATCCCGCACTTCGATCAGTATGGCGCCGTCATCGGCCTGAAGCCTTTGTTGTGCCTCTTCAGGGGTAATCCCAGTCACTTCGGCTTTCGCTTCAGTAACCATTTCCATCCAACTCTTTGCCATGATTTCCTCCTCAACGGGTTTTCCCCGAACTTTCTTTGGTTAACCAGCCTGATCCACAAGGTTATAGGCCATCAGGGATGGGTTGAACTATAAGACGGCGACCTAAGAGCGTCAACTGTCCGTCGTCTGGGTGAAGCGTTCTTTAGCTGGAGCGTGCGTTTAGGGACAGGGTATTTCCCCCCAGGGTTTGCCATGGATTGTTGCGGATAATAGCAGCGTCCAGGATATCAACTCCGCATCGCTCTGCAGTTCCTTCGAGACTTAAACTAGGCCACGTTTAGCTATGAGCGAGGTAATCGCTACCATAACGTCCCGTCCGTAGGTAAATCGATCCCACGATTAAACCATACCCGAAAGTTGACCGGTACTAAGGTGACTCATACTATTGTGGTATCGCAAATCGGCACTATGACCGATGACGGCGTGTGGGGTAAAATGTAATATGAAGCTACTAAGTTGGAGGTGACACCATGCCTAAGCGTTTGATAAAAAGCACTAACAAGAAACTGTGGGGAGTGGCTGGGGGCTTGGCCGAGTACTTCAATGTGGACCCGACGTTGGTCCGGGTTGGCTTCGTTGTCTTGACTTTCATTTGCGTCGTTGCCGGGATTGTAGGATATGTTGCGTTGGCGTTGTTGATGCCAACCCCTGACAAGGCACACAGGACCAACCGGTTGGCAGCAGTAGTAGTAGTAGATAATCCAGACCAAGATGTCCGCTGACCGGCCAGTCAATTCTCCGCCGATGTTGTTGTCCAGGGAAAATGTCAGGGTTAAGCGTTCAGGGAAAATGTCAGTAGTCTTTAGTGTATTTGGTTTTAGCAAAACGTAGTTAATGGCTTGACTGACTACCTTTCCTGGGAATCTAGGAGGCGCTTCACGGTAGCATAGCCGATGCCCAGTTCTCGGGCCGCCTGCCGTCTTGAGATACCTCCTGGCCCGATGCGCTCTACTACTTTGGCGAAATTATGCTCGAACTCGGGCCGTTCATTCACCCGGGGCCGACCGATGCGCTTGCCTTGCCGCCGCGCCTGCTCCATCCCCGCTCCCACCAGGTCCCGGTGGACCTGTTTCCTAGCGGGATCCTCATACCAAATGATTTCGCCAGATAGGGGCCCTGGAAGCACCGGGGCTCTGACACGTTCCTGGGGCCTCCAGTCCGTCGGGTCCGGGTCTGGAAATGCCACCACCACCGAACCTGCTACGACCTGTGCCCGTAGTTCGGCTGCTAGAGGCGGCGCTTCCTGAGGAGTCAGGATCTGCTCCCTATGCCGTATCAGTAGACGACCATCCAGACGTTCTTGCACCTCCACCCGAGCTCCGGCATAGCTGGGCCGCTCTATACTGGGAAAGAGCTGTAATGCCCGTCCGTGGTATTGCACCGTGTTGTCTTTGGCCACTCGGCGCAACTGCACAGCACACCACCCAGGTCCAACTCTGGGTCCAACTCTGGGTCCACTTGCCGGTAGGCTGATTCCGGCTGAGCCGCAGGCACCCCGAAGCGATGGTTGAACCGGGGCAGAAACTCGGTCAACACTTGATTCGCCTCAGCCAGGGTGCAGGCGCCAGCCAGACGCAGTTCCGCCACCAAGCGGTCTTGGAAGGTTCCATTGGCTCGTTCAACCCTTCCTTTGGCCTCGGGGCTGTGGGCCAATATCTGGGTGATCCCCAGTTCTCCCAGGGCACGGCCCCATTGGGTTGATGATCCGTGAGTTGATGGTCCATTCCGGGGAACCTGGGGTAGGTCTGATGGATTACGCCGGGGTTGAAAGACGGCATGCTTATCGGTGTACACCGCATCGGTACACCTTGGCTTTCGATGATGCCCTGAAGCAGAGACAAATAGCCCCGAGTATCTTCTTGTTCTTGGAACAGGGCATACGGCGCTGTTCCGGTAGCGTCGTCCACTGCCAGCAGCAAAGTCAGCCAAGATCCCCTGTCCTCCAGCCAGAGGTGGTGACTCCCATCCAGTGCAGCATTCCTTCCTGAGGCATCCGTTGCCTTCGAATCCGATGTTGTGGTGGCCGGCGATGGCGCGGGCTGGTCAATCCGGCCCTCACCAGAATTCGCCTTACCGTGGGCCGGGATAATATCAGTCCCTCTCGTTCGGCCATAGTTCGGTCAGGTGGGTATGGTTGAAGCCCTCGTAGCGTTCCTGGGCTAAGGCCGCTACTCGTTGCTGGACGGTCTTAGGAGTGGCGTTGGGAGGAACCCGGCCCCGGTTCTTATGCGCCAGTCCCCTGGCTCCGGACTTACGATAGGCCACCAGCAGTCTCCACCCCTGACGTTCACTTACTCCAAGCAGCGGGGCCGCCTCCCGCATCGACCAGTGCCGCTCTAATACCCCGTTCAAGATATGTAACCGGTTTTCCTCTTTGGTACTCAATGTCAGTCCTTCCATGAACTGACTGCGATGATAGATCCGGGTCCCTCCGCTCGCTGACTCCTGAACTGACTGGCAAAGTTGCCTTCAAAATGATCTGTCGACTCGATCAGGAGGTGGCCCATGAGGCGCCAACGGCTTGGCGAGCAGTGACTTTATAGGAGCTTGGCCTTTAGCCCCGTCGCAGTCCTGTCCGCTCACTTAGCCATCGCACCATCATGGAGGAGGTCGAGATGACAGCATTGATCGCTCCCGAAGGTTGCCACGCTGTTCGGGTGATCATCGGGGTTGACACCCACCAAGACGAGCATGTGGCGGTTGCCATTGATGAGCAAGGTGTCCGGCTGGGTGAGCATCGCGTGGTGACGACCAGGCAGGGATATGTTGAGCTCCAACAATGGTCCCGCAGCCTGGGGGAGATTCGCGCGTTCGGGATTGAAGGCACGGGCTCCTACGGAGCCGGTGTCGCCCGCTTCCTCACCAGCCGGGGCTACGCCATCGTCGAGGTCAATCGACCCGACCGATCAACCCGCCGTCGGAAGGGGAAGAGCGCCCCCACCGACGCGGAGATGGCCGCTCGCGCCGTACTTGCCGGAGTAGCCAACGCCACTCCGAAGTGGGTGGGGGCGAGGTCGAGATGATCCGGATGCTCAAGAACACCAAGGACTCAGCCGTCAAAGCCCGCACTCAGACCATCAACCAGATGAAGGCCCTAGTTGTTACGGCCCCCGCCGAGCTTCGCGAAGCGCTCGATAGTCTCACGGCCCGCGCCCTTGCCAAGCGGTGCGCCAGCCTCCGGCCTGGCCCTCTGGGCGATCCTACCGCGGCGGCCAAGTACTCTCTCCGCTCGCTCGCCCGCCCGCCGCTACCGTCAGCTCGGTGCGGAGATCCAGGATCTTGGGGCGGAGCTGGACCAACTCACCCGGGCGGCAGCACCGGCCCTAGTCGGCACCTTCGGCATAGGGCCCGACACGGCAGCCACTCTCCTGGTCACTGCGGGGAGTAACCCTCAACGCCTCCGCTCTGAGGCTGCCTTCGCCGCGCTCTGCGGAGTCAATCCGATACCTGCTTCGTCCGGCAAGACCAACCGGCATCGGCTTAACCGCAGTGGCGATCGCCAGGCTAATGCCGCTCTTTATCGCATCGTTGTGGTCAGGCTTCGTTATGACCACGGGACCAAGGAATACATGCGACGCCGTACCAAGGAAGGAATGAGCAAGACTGAGGTCATACGCTGCCTCAAACGATATGTCGCTCGTGAAGTCTTCGCAGACCTTCGGCAACTCGGCCCGAGACAACTTTGACCTTCTCCCGTGTGGAGTACCATCGGGGACGCCAGGATTCCGGAGTCGTGTGGCCCATTGTCTGACCCTGCTGTAGAATCGTACTTGCCCGCGCTGAGGATTGAGGATAGGGCAACGCTGGGGAGCGACCCGAGCGCCGACGCGGGAGGCTGTACGGGTAGGCAGGGCATCGGCTCTGCCTCTCGTTCTTTCTGCCTACCCGGTAGCCCCGAAAGCGGTAAACCCTGGGCGTGGGGGCGGTATGCCCTTGGGACCATGCTGGTGGGTTTAACCCGCTTGGTTGGGGCCAGCCCCTCCCGTCTCCACACTCTATACACCCGATTGTGGGTCACTCCCAGCCTTTTGCGACCTAGTTGTGCCCAGGCATCTCCTAGACTCCGCCAGGTCGTCGTCCCCACGGGGACTGCGCAGGCAGCGCCTACTGGTGTGGCCAAATCCTGGGGTGCAGGTCTGCTTCGCCAAAGAGGCTTGACATCTGAGGCTTGACATCTTCTGAGGCTTGACATCTATAGGAGCATCATTTTCCCTGACCTATTAGCTACTGACAAAATTGTAGACCTACAACACCGCCGAGACTCGAAAAGTTGCGTTCCGACACCCTTTGTAACGGGGCGGCAGACCCAAGAAAAGCGCACATGTTACTGAGATAGCGATATTCGCTTGATACGGCAGGGTCTTAAAGTCCGGAATTGAGCTCGCCGCGCCAAAAGAGGTTAGCGAGAACGGTGGTTAAGGTTTAAGAGACCGAGATTTCTGACCGCTATGGGAGGCGGCACCCTTCGCATCTAGAATGCTGACAAAAGTAGACCATCAGAAGCGATAGCGGACCCAAGCAACAAAAAGCCCCCGGCGGTTATGCTGGGGGCTTCGTCGTTTTAACCGATGTTTCGATCGCCTAGCCGTCTAACCAGGGTACGCCAAACGCAACCCAAGCCTACGCCGGGCAGTATGTCGGCAATTTTTTAGCTGGCCTGGGCAAGGAATACCTGCTGAGTTTGGGTGACACTAGCGGCAACGGACTGCGCTTCTACAACCGCTGATGCTAAGCTCGCCACGGCTAGTATTACAACGACGGATTACCAAATATTTCGTCTTCCCCTTCGTATTCGGCTGCCAGCGGGCTATCGCGGTAGGCTCATCGCATCACGTTATTAGGTTCAAATCATTCTCGAAAATCGCCCTGCCAGAGGAACCGTCGTTGTAATACTAGGGGCCGCTGCGCAAAGTTTAAAGGGCTGCGTATTTAATTTTCGCAAAGGACCGCTCATCGGCGACACCAACCCTTCAAAGCGCTTGTTCTAGCCGACCGCCCTCATGTTAATCTCCAAATACCAACCATAGCCTACGGAGAAATCGCCCCGTGTCAACTTGAAACGCGGGGTTCCGGACAAAGCTCGTAAGTATGCGATACTCATAGTTCCGAATTTACAATGTTTTTGGTCCGTCCATATCGCCTGAAACTTTGCCCCGAACGATCACCACACTATCCTGCCCAACCTTCAGCAAACGGGCCCGTCAGGGGAATGATTGGAAACGATAAACTATTCCGGAATTCGCAGAACCAAGCCAAGTAGGACTTTCCTTGCGGTACAACCGGGTCAAACCAGGAATATGAGAAGCGTAGAAACTGTGAAAACGCCGCATCCCTCAGATGTGGAGCAATGGTTGTCGCACTCTTTATTAGATCAAAAGCTAAAGTCGCTTAGGTCACCGATTCCGGGTAGAGATACTGGCGGAGGCTGTCGTGGGGAGACTGCCTATTCGAATTAACAATGTGCGAAATTGCATCCCTGGCGAAGACTTCAATTATTTCCATACCGTCAGAGGTGCGAGCCCTAAACAACGTCTGGTTGATGAAATTTCGGAAACCCTCGAATGAAGTTTCCCTTTCGGCGATACATTCAGATGCGACATATACCGAGGCGTATTTCTAGTAGTGACCTTACCCCCGAAAACAGAAACAGTGGCAAAGAGAGTCCTCCGGGTAAAATAGGACATAGTAAGGAGGGCTCATGGCACGGAAGAGGTACACAGAGGAGCAGATCATAGGGGTCCTGAACGAGGCAGAGGCAGGGGCCAAGACAGGGGAGCTGTGCCGCAGGCACGGCATGAGCGAAGGCACCTTCTACAAGTGGAAAGCCAAGTACGCCGGGCTGACGTTGAACGAGTTGAAGAGGCTAAGGTCCGTTGAGGAAGAGAACCGGCGCCTGAAGCAGATTGTGGCCCAGCAGGCGTTGGACAACTGGTCTCTGAAGGAGTTGCTGGCAAAAAACTTCTGAAGCCCAAGGTGAGGAAGATGGCAGCGGCATATGCCATAGAGAGTCTTGGGCTGAGTGAGAGGAGGGCCTGTCTGCTTACTGGTATCTCACCCTCGGTCTATCGGTACAAGTCGAAGCAGGGTGATGATGCTGTCCTGCGTCGCAGAATGCGTGAGCTGGCATGGGAGAGGAAGCGCTTTGGCAGTCCCAGGTTGCACATCATGCTGAAGAGAGAAGGCCTGGTGATCAATCACAAGCGTACAGAGCGCATCTACAGTGAAGAGGGGCTTGCGCTCAGGAAGAAGAGGAGGCGCAAAGGGGCGGCAGGGGTCCGGGAGACCATTCCATCTCCTGTACGTCCTAATCAGAGGTGGTCCATGGACTTTGTCTCTGATAGCACTGTGACCGGTCGGCGCTTCCGGGCATTGGCCATAGTGGACGACTATTCACGGGAGTGCCCAGCCATCGAGGTAGATACCTCTCTGGGAGGCGCCAGAGTGGTGGGAGTCCTGGAGAGACTGGAAGAGACACGGGGACTACCTGAGGTGATCACTGTGGACAACGGCCCGGAGTTCGCAAGCAAGGCCATGGATGAGTGGGCCTATCGGAGGGGCATCAAGTTAAGCTTTATACGTCCTGGCAAGCCGGTAGAGAACGCCTTTGCTGAGAGCTTCAACGGCCGACTACGCGACGAATGCTTGAACATCAACTGGTTCATGAGTGTAAGGCATGCCAGGGAGATCATAGAGAACTGGCGGCAGGACTACAACGAGGTCAGGCCCCACAGTTCCCTGAAGGGTAAAACGCCCAAAGAGTTTGCTAGCTCTATGGCTGGACTCTACTAGCCAATGATACTAACTTCGGGGTAAGGTCAGTAGGTTTTGCCTACGGACTCTTGAACAATAAATATCCTCCCTTGTTCTGGACGAGGGTCTGAATTTTCGACTACGGCATCTATCCTAATGAACGCTAGAACCTCAAAGTCTTCCGAGGTAGGCCAACACTGAGACACAGGCGTGGCTGTCTCCGCAAGCTAACTTGACAATGTTTCTGCCAATAGTCGGAATCCAATCATGGGAGTAGGCGTTGGAGGTATAGTCACCGGAGCCGCCGTAGGCTGGGCCGTATTGGGTAAGGTCGTTTGAGGGATGGAAACCTGGGCCGAGGTTGCAGGCAGTCTCGGCCTACTGATTCCCTCCAACTCTGAGGCTAGGGTGCCAACATTCGCAAGTTGTTGTTCCACCGATTCTAATCGCTCGGTCAGTTCAAGGAGCTGTGCGGCAACCTGACCGGCTTCCGGGTAAGTATTCGGGGCGGGATCAGTGACCGCATTCTGCTCGTCAGTATTTTTCTGAAACGCATTTGGCGCGTCGCAGCCGATAGCCAATAGTACGACTGCCAGCCCCGCTATCAGGGTGGGTGTTATGAGCTTCGTCGTTTTTAATGCACAACGTGCCGCAACTCCCCGCAATGAACTTCGAGTTGGCTTTACCGTCGTAAAGTTAATGCACATTGTCTATTAGCATCTCAGCATTTCTCGATGGTGGCTAGAGTCTATAGCATAACTGAACGGACCATACTCCTAGCTGATTTGCCGATAGGAGCGAGGAGACGAAAGCATTCTAGCCCACCACAGTTGCAGTCGAGACCAAACACATCTGGCCCAAGTACCCGGAGGCAGCCGGTGTAAAGAGGACCGTTGCCGGAACCTCCGGAGCAATCGTAATCTATGGCGTTCGGGTCGAGACCTGACCCTTCGTATGACGGGTGGCAGCTTCAGAGCGTTGCATACAGCGCCGTAGTAGGCAACGGTGTCGAGGGTTGTAGATGTGGGAGGCCCACGGACCGGTGCCTCCACTGTGTTAGCTTCCATCGTTCAATCCCTCCAGTGTCTGGGCTGGTACTACAGCGACCAAAATCCTCTAAGAGCCGTCGTGCCATCGCCATAGACCTTGATACTGTGGCGATGCTGCGAGAACATCGAGGACGTAAATTGTTATATCAGATGGAGGTGAATGAGGCCTAGCAGGACTACGGATCGGTCTTTCTTAGTCCGATTGGTGGCTTCTCGACACGTCAATTTTGACCCGGACATTTGAAAAACTGGTTAAGAAAGCGAGACTGGCAAATGTACACCTTCACGACCTGCGGCACTTCCACGCAACAATGATGATGCCACCGGGAGCAATTCCCAAAATCGTACAGGAGCGATTAGGCCAGTCGTCATTCGCAATCACAATGAGCACCTACAGCCATGTGGTACCGGGGCTGCAAGAGCCAGCCGCCAAAACTTTGCCGTGGCTATGGGGAGGGCTAAACGTCCACACAAATAGCCCTTTTTGCTGGTCGTGTCGGCAAACTGAGAAACAAAAGGCCCCTGGGATTCGTCCAGGGGCCTTTTTCGTGCCTAGAATTGGTGGGCCGTGTGGGGGTCGAACCCACGACACCCGGATTAAAAGTCCGGTGCTCTGCCAAACTGAGCTAACGACCCGCGACTGACCAGCTACGAATTTAGGGGCAGGAAGACATACGCAAACAAAGTTGACTTGCGGTTACGCTGATCCCGGGTGATTCACAAAGTCACACCCACATCACATTCGCCGCACACCTGAATCACGGAATCGTGCGAATTTGAATAATGTACCTGCAACGATGGTAAAGCGAGTCCGGTGGGGATCTATGGAAAAACGACATACCCTCGGCCAAGCTGGCCGAGCATTATTTTATCACTTGCCGCAGCGAAGGCAAAGCGGCTTCGACTATTGGAGGCAATCGGGAAAAGCTCGGGCGGTTTTTTAATTGGTGCGAGAATACCCGCCTGGCGAATTGTTGGTCGAACTGGCCCGAGATTACATCGCTTACCTCAAGTCTGCTCCTAAACGTGAATACCATGCGTTTCATAAGAGCAACGGCGAGCACATGTCGGCGGCCAACGTACGGTGGTCCGAGCCTTTTCGTCATGGCTAACCGAGAAGGTTATGCCGAATACAACGTCCCGACCAGGCTGAATATTCCCTCGGCGTCCAAGAAGATTCTTGAAAATGTCTTTTATGAAGAGTTAAAGCGGCTGTTCCCCGCTGTGGGATAGAACACGATGACCGGCTGCCGGAATGCGGCTATGCTGCTCCTCTGCTTGGACACCGGGTTGCGCTGATCCGATTTGCTCAATCGCCAGAAAGATGACTTGTACATTTAGGTCCATTGACTGGCGGTAATGGTGAAGTGTCAAAAGGAGAGGGCTGTGCCCTTTGGTGGTGGGTCGGCCAAATCACTTCAGCGGTACGTCTCCTATTTCTGGCCAGAACCGGTCTCCGAAAATCGCTTGTTTATAAGTATTGCTTGTTCCTATGTATTGGTGGAACTCTTATTACAGACGTGAGCGGACGGCTTTTATTGAGCGGGAATGGTACTTCTGAATGAACTAATGGGGGCCCGTAACTACACGGCATATCCCTTGGTTCAAAGGCGTGGTTTGTACATTTTCACGACCGCTTCAAGGTGGGTTCTTCGGCTTGGGTTTGCTCCTCTTTACGTTATTTTTACGCTTATGCCCTCAAACGCCCTCCGCGGAGCACAGTGGTGTTACTCATCTCGCCGTCCGTTAGCCAACTGCTGTAGGTATTCACTAAATTGGGCGATGGATTTCTCTTCGGGAACCCCTATAAAGTACCGGATTCCTTGTGTGTAACGCAGAATGTCCTGAGGGCGCATGAGGATGCTATCAAAGGGTCCCGAAATCCGGTACACGCCGTCGGCCCAGTCCTGCAGGCTAGTGTAAAGCGAGTCTTCGATCAGTTTGGCGCTCTCTATGGCCAGGTCGGAACGCACCACAAATCGGGCGAATACACACGGCAAGCCGGTCCAACGGTACCATTCTTCGCCTAGGTCATATTGGTGTGGAAACTGGCGGGTGAAATGCCGGTACCCGAGGCCCTGATTCCCCACCAATAGTATCCCGTCGTGCTCTTCATGGCTCGATACCAACGCTGCTGGATCAACACTATGCTTTAATGAAAGCAGCACTTGGAGAAGCTTGACTGCGGTGGGCGCATCTTCGGGAACCGCAATTCTGGCGCCACCCATTTCCTCTAATGGCCGGTTGGTGCAGAGAATGACGCTCATGGCCCGAGAGATGGTAGCCACGCAGAATCCAGCCACGGTCCGCATGCTTTCCGCCAGTGGCAAGCAATCCACTAAGGAAACGAGTCCCCCGTGCAAGCGCCCCTCGGATATGGCGACGCTCAGCTCTCCGGGTGGCAACTGCTGCACTTCAATACTCCTTTTAGGCATATCGAAGCACAACGGCTCGGAACTCAGGTAAGGAGTACGACCTACTATAATTTGAGGCATATTACCATCGTTAGTGTCGGATATTTAAACAGGGCCTCGAGTATTCGAGGCCCTGTCTCGGTGACGATATCGCACCCATATGTTGCGGCCGCGCTGTGCGGGAAATCTGTCGGGAAATCTGTTAGGTACGCTTACCCTCGCAAGCTATCTACACGCTAACAAAATACCTATTAGACTTAAACGCTGCCTACAGGCGAGGTCCAGCGAAAGTTGGAGACTGCTTCTGGTAGACCTGAATGCGGTTCCTAGGGCTCTCGGCGACGAAGACGTTAAAGTCATCGTCTACAGTAACGCTGGTAGGCGCCCAGAAGTCTTTCTCCCTTTCTAGCCCTGGCGCCCGGTCTCGCTCCCCCCACATTTCTGGGTTGGCGTCGAGCTTGTCCTTGCCCCACTTGGAGACGGTGGCATCTCCGGTCTTCATCGTAGCGAAGTTACCATAGGGATCGAAGACCTGGAGGCGGTTGTTAAGCCAGTCAGCCACGTATACCACGCCATCTTTATCCACGGCTACGCTGGTGGGCCGGTTCAGTTGTCCCTCGCCGGAACCGGACTCTCCGAACTGCCTCAGGAACTTGCCGTCCCGGGTGAATTTCTGAATTCGGTCGTTCCTCCAGTCCGCAACGTAAACATCGCCGTTGGCGTCGATGTCGATTCCCCAAGGCATGTTCAGTTCGCCTTGTCCAGAACCAGCCGATCCAAACTTGGAAAGGAAAGTTCCATCTTTGGTGAACTTCTGTATGCGGTTATTACCGCTGTCAACGATATACACATTGTCATCAGCGTCGAAGGCTAAACCAGAAGGACGGTCTAACTCTCCGTCTCCGGTTCCGGGACGCTCTTCCCATTTACCGATGTACTCACCGTCTTTGGTGAACATGGAAATTCGATTCAGCCATTCGTCGGTTATGTAGACTGTTTGCTGGCTGTCCAGCGCAATGCATGTGGGCCAAACCAGTGACCCGTCGTCGAAATTGTAATCGTGGGGACCTTGCTGGGGAACACCCCTGGCAAATGCCGTGACGTATTCCTCATCGGTGGTGCAGACGGTGACCCGTGTCCCCTCGGGGCGATATTCCGAAGCCCGGCATAACACGAACATCATGCCTTCTTCGCCTCGGGCCACAAAAACAGGACTAACGAAACCAGGCCCGAACTGTTCCCCCCGTCCGATTGTCCCTTTATATTGCAGGTTTACGAATGAGATCTCCGTTGGCATATCAACCTCACAGAGCATTAAATCTGTAATTTGCGTGCGGCGGCTACCGGGATTTTCAGTTTCGAATATTTTCGGGGTCTAAATAAAGTCCATTTGCTCAAATGTACCGTTCACTATTGGCTTTGCATCCAGACCCATCCACTTTTCCAAAATAGTGGAATATAGGCCGCGGAAATCGTTGTTGAACTGAAGGTCTCCCTCCGCTAGCTTACTATCTTCAAGGGAAGGATATTCGCCGTACAACCCGCCTTTGACTGAATCCCCGATGACGAATGCGTGGCCTCCGGCACCGTGGTCGGTACCTGAACCGTTGTCGTGCACCCGCCGTCCGAACTCGGTGAAGACCAAGAGCAAAACGTTGCTGCCAGCGTTGTGCTCCTGCAGGTCATCATAGTAGTCGGCGATGGCCCTGCTGGTCTCGGTCCACAGGATAGTGTGATTGGTAATTTGACCAGCATGGGTGTCGAAACTGTTGTATGGGGCGGTGGTGTAAAGCACCCTTGTGCCGAAATCCGCCAGGTGGGTCTGCACAATATTTCTCATGTACTGCCCGACCACGTCGCCGCCGTATTCCACGGAGGACGTATACATCTCCGGCGCAGTGCTCAAGATATCCGCGCCTTTTAAGGCATCTAACCCAGTCTGGGCCAAGTAGTCCACCACTGGACCCTGCCCGAGCATAGGAGTGTAAACTTTGGAGAAGACATCCAGCGCCTTCATTCGCTGGTCCTCATCGTCTATGCCGGTAAGCACTCCGTAAGTCTCCAGGTTCCCCACGGATGCCACCGGTACGCCGGGCGCAGCCAATGCGCGCGGCAGGCCACGACCAAAGTTTACCCCTGTGAGCACGTTCTCTTTATGGGGGTCCAGTTCACGGACCGTCCGGCCCAGCCAACCCTCGTCGCCCACTTTCTCCGGTTCACAGGTATGCCAGATATCCATGGAACGGAAGTGAGACCGGCTCGGAGTCGGGTATCCGATCCCCTGGATAATGGCCATTTTGCCCTCATCGAAGATGCGCTTAATGGGCCCCATGGCTGGGTGAAAGCCAATCTCGCCATTGATGGGTATCACTTGGTTTTCGTCGATCCGGACGTTTGGTCTGTTGTCGAAGTACAGAGGGTTGGTGTAGGGAATCAGGGTGTTAACCGCATCGTTCCCCCCAGCCAACTGAAGAACCACAAGAACCGGGTCTTTCTTCGTTGATGTCATTATTTAATCTCCACTGACTTAAAGCTGTTAACTTAAGACTGCCGCACCGTTTAATGGCTGAACGGAACAGCTTAAATATTGCCGACTTCTTTTACCGACCGACTTCTTTTGCCGACTTCTCCCGGGCCTTAGGTGAACAGGTATTCCGTGGTTGCCACTATGGACTGAAGCATTGTGGATACGCGGTTAGGAAATTCCTCGGAATCGGTCCGAATTTCCCCTTCGTTTTCAGCTAGCTCCAAGAGCTGTTTTCGGGTTTCTGGCGTCATGACATAAGAGCCCAGGTTTTCCAGACAGCCATCCACCAGTTGCTCAGAAGTCAGGCTGCCCCGTCCGCCACCCACCCGATTAATTATGGCCTTAATACCGGGGTGATTGGCGTTGCCTATTTGGTCGGCAGCGAAGTTGATGCGCTCCACCAATGTGCCTGAATCGATCCATTCGCGCCCAGTGTGCCAACCTTCCACCGTCGGCGGGTTCAACAAGTCCTGTCCCATATACCGGATGTTCAGAGTCAAGGCGTCAAGGCCGGGTTTTGGGAAAGTAAAGTCTCCTACCAAGCGCATGGTGCCGACTACGGTCTCCGCCGGGCTCTTGATCTTCGTGAACCGAGCGTTTTTGAAGAAATCAGAGTTGAACAACACTCGCAGCATGGAGTTTATGTTGTAGTTTGAACGGAAGTATTCATCTTCTAGAGTCTTGATGGCTTCGGGGTCAATAGGGGGAGTGTCTTTCCAGGCTGGCACTTGGGGCTCGTCGGCGACGAAGAAATTGTACAGATGCCTGGCGATAAACCGAGCTGCGCCGGGCTGCTTCACGACGATGTTGATAATGTCTTCGCCGTTTAAGTTACCCGTCTCTCCCAAGAAAGTCTTGGAGTCGTTGTCATGGTCGTTGGGGTCGTAGATGAACTTGGCTTCGTACTTACCGTACGGATACCGCGGCACGGAGTTTGTTACGGTCCAGCCGGTAAAGGCCCGGGCAGCCTCCTTGACATCATCTTCGCTGTAGTTGAAATTCCCATCCATACCGACGCCTAGAGTGAATAGCTCCAGAAGCTCTCTGCCCCAGTTCTCGTTAATTGCCCCTTTATGGCTCATGCAGTTGTCCAGGTAAAAAACCATCGCCGGATCTTTGGACAGGCCCGACAACAGATCGAGGAAGCTGCTCATCCCGACCGTGCGGAACATATCCAATTCTATCTGTTGCTGGCGCGGGTACTCACACTTGGCGTGGCCCGTGGGGAAAATACCATGCCAGAACAGGGCAATCTTTTCCTGTAACGGCCGCTTGGTGTTGATCATGCGGAAGGTCCATTCTTCCTGCTGACCCTCCAACCCAGCTTGCGATACCCACTCGGTTTTGTAGCGCATCATGATGTCGCGCTCCAAGTCGGGCTGCTCTTCCGGATGTAACAGTTCTTCAACCGTGGCTTCATAGCCTTTTGCGGCTCTAGCTTCCAATTCCTCCAGGGGCGCACCGAATCCGGCACGACGCATCAGGTGGGCCATCAGCGAAATATCTTTATCAGACATTTTATTCTCCCCTCCGAAGCCTACTAAGGCTCCGGTATTAAAATATGTGGTGTCGTCGGATTATAGCATTAGGTAGTTGTGGTTGCTCAACTTTTTTCTCTAGCAAGTGGACAATCACGTCTAATTTCTTTGTTTCTAGGGAAATTGCACCAGAAATATGGGGTTACATGGGTCTTTCCAGCAACCTTCCGAAACTGGAATCGTCGTTTGTTCCGCAATAGTCGCCTATGTGCGTAGGCGTGCGCCTGGTATCCGGCATGCCAAGGAAGACGAGGGTGTGAGTCAAGATCATGGGACGTGGTGGACTTTACTGGTGGCCATTAATCGAATAATCCCACTGGCGGAGCCTTTGCGGGACCCCTTAAATGCAAGCCACACCTGTTCGCGGCTCCATTGGCGGCCTCATCGGTGGAGCAGGTGAGCGGCTACACTAATTAACCCGATGTGCATGTTTTAAAACTTGGTTCAAAATATATTGAAAGTCCAGGGCCAAACACCTCTACTAGAATTAGACAGTTCCCGTGGAGGTGTGTGGTGGACCTGGACATGTTTATAATAGCAGTCTTTTGGCGGATGGATGATGCGTTGAAGACTCTGTTTCAAGAAAAACCGTTGCGCCAACTTGGGCCTGCTCCGGTGTTGTCCGACGCTGAGGTTTTGACCATGGAGGTGGTGGGAGAGTTTCTGGGGTTCAGCCAAGACACTGCGCTCTTTCGCCATTTCCGCCAGCATTATCGTCACTTCTTTCCTGGTTTGGAGCGGTTGCATCGCACCACCTTCGTGCGCCAAGGCGCCAAGGCGCCAACCTCTGGAAGGTCAAGGAGTGGGTGTGGCAGCATTTGCTCGGCTCCATCCGACACAATCCAGCCTTCGCCTTGGTGGATAGCTTCCCCCTTCCAGTCTGTCAGTTCGCCCGGACCTACCGCTGCCAGCGGTTCCGTGGGGAAGCCGCTTTTGGGAAGGATAGCCTGTCCCGGCAGACCTTTTACGGCTTCCGAGTCCATGTGCATTTGAGTTGGCCGGGACTCATCACCCGCTTCACTGTTGCTCCCGCTAATGTCCACGAACTGAGTGTTGTCCCCCAACTAGCGGCAGGAACTCGAGGGCTGCTGGTAGGTGACCGCAATTACTGGTCTCCGCGTCTGACCGAGGAGTTGCGCCAAGATGGGGTGACTTTAGTGGCACCCTTTGGGTCCAGGAAGAGAGACCCTTGGCTTCGCTTCAGCTCTACTCTCAGTCGCCTGCGCTACCGCATTGATACCGTCTTCGGCCAACTGGTGGACCGGTATCAGGCCAAGCGGGTCTGGGCTCGGGATGACTGGCATTTGCGTGCCCGTTTGCTACGCAAGGTGCTCAGTCATACTGTTGCCTTCTTGCTCAACCAGTCCCAAGGGAATTCACCATTACAATTGTCTAAATTACTGGTATGAAAATACCCGCACATCGGGTTAGTTAAATGCGGCAGAACGTCGGTTCATGAAATATTTTGAAAAGCTAGCCAATAAGCTGGATTATTACGAGGGCCTGCTCATAGCTGGCTCCGACAGTATATCCGACGAGACTGGTTATTTCGAGTGCGTGCAGACGACGGATGGAAGTCTCACCCTCTGTTGCTCTTTCTCCAAATTTGTTCATCTACCGGAAACGCATGGACTCTTACATTGCGCTTTGGAGGGTGACGATAACAATGACTGGTATCTAGAGTTCGGAGAGTACGTCTTAGGCACCTCCGACAGGATTAGGAGTTTCCGTCTTGGGCCAAGCACAACAATGGTAATGCACCCAACATCCATCAGAGCGAGACGGACTCCTTTTTGTTCTGGGAAGGTCAATGAGTTCCTAGTATCTCGATTTGCCTTGGTTAATTTCGTCTTGAGGCAATCGGCAGGAACGCCTGCGCCAATTGAATTGAATCATCCGGCATATAATTTGCGCATCACCCCAGTAATGGATCATACGGAGAAATCAGAAATACTACGCTCTCGTTCCCTAGGATAGAACACACCGCCGATGTCGAGATACGAAAAAAAGATGGTAAACGGCATTCTGTAGACGATGCCATTGACCTGATGAACGGTCTGGTTTATCCGTTGCGTCTATGGTGCGGCAATAAACTAGATTGGTTGAATGGCTCAGGGTTAGATGACTTACATGGGAATCCTATAGAACGGGTTTACAAACACGGCGTGATCAATAATTTTTCCAACACGCTCTTGAACCTAGGTTGGTTCTTGGACTTGAGGGCGCTGACGGAAGCCTTCTTCGGCATCGAAGCCGTGGAAAAACTCGAGAAGCTCAAGAATTTCATAGACTATTTCTCGGATGTCTGCGCACGGGGTCCATTCTTGGAAACCAAGGCCCCAGCAGCAGCCACGCTATTGGATGCTCTTACCCTGATGCACGCGTCAGACAACGAACATGACTTAATCCTCTGCGAGGAAGATTTCCAAAAAAATGTGTTACCCAAATTGAAAGACACGATCGAAGGCCTGGATCTACCGCTGAAAATTAAAGAGCCGATGAAACAGGCTCTTCAATTGGTGCATCGTACAAGTTTCAGATCGCGATTACTACAATTGTCACACTCTCTCGATCTTGGGTTAGAAAAACCGGTGCAGAATATCGTCATCGCCACTAGAAACAAATTGGTTCATGATGGGAAATTCCCAATCAACAAAAAAGTGAGTTCTTGGACCGCATATCAGTGTTTACTATCAACCGATTATGCAATCCTGTGCAGACTAACGGGCTATTCTGGGCCTCTTCCTTCCCTTTCCTAGAAATCAAGCTGGTTGGGCTCCTAAACCAGTGCTGAATATTTCGAACAGCGAATCAATTGGGTGGCTTTACGACTTGTCGGCAAACTTTACTCCGCCGACGATGCCATCGAATCGTCCTGCCGCAAGTTGAGAAGCGTCAATCATTGTGTGATCGCGATGTAATCGCATCTGCAGTCGGCCGACGGCCCTTCATCCCTCCCTAGAACTCCGGCCGAAAAGTACCCTGACCTAGGCTGTCCCGATATACTGGGCAAGAGATTTAATAAATGGGTGTGGGAGGTTGAGGATGCTGGGAGTACGGTCGGCGCAACGAGGGCTGCTGGAAGCGGATCACCTGTACCTGGACTATGTGGGCCGGGGCTCCTTCTATGGCTTCCTGGCCTCCCTGCGGGGACAGCTATTTCGAGACGAAGAGTTCGCCGAGCTATATTGCCCAGACAATGGCCGGGATAGCGTGCCCCCAAGTCTGGTGGCCACTGCGCTGTTGTTGCAAGCCTACGACAAAGTCAGCGACGCCGAAGCCAAACAGCGGGCGGATTTTGATATCCGGTGGAAGGTGGCGTTGGGGATTGAGGTGGAGGACCGGCCCTTTGCCAAGAGCACGCTGCAGCTGTTTCGAGCCCAGCTGATCCTCCACGACCGGGTGCGGGCCGTCTTTCAGCGCAGCCTCCAATTCGCCCGGCAGACCGGATACCTGAAAGGACGCCGGATGAAGGTGGCGGTAGACACCACCTACATTCTGGGCCGAGGGGCGGTCAAGGACACCTACAACTTGCTGGCCGACGGCATAGTCCAGGTAGTGCGGGCGCTTTCGGACCTGGATGGGACGCGGCCCGAGGAATGGGCCTTGAGACACGGTCTGGAACTCTACTTTGGCTCCAGTGTGAAGGGAGAGGCAGAGATTGACTGGGACAACCAGAAAGAGCGGCAAGCCTTACTGCAGAAGATAGTAGCCGATGCCGACCTGGTGTTGGAGCTGGCCCGTCAGGTCCAGGGTCAGTTCCCCGAGGAGAGCCCCCAGCGCCAGGGTATAGTGGAAGCGGCGGAGTTGCTGGGGCAACTGTTACTGCAGGATGTGGAACGCCAGGAGGATGGCCCAGCCCTGAAGGATGGGGTAAGCCGGGACCGCATCCCTTCGGTACACGACCCGGAGATGCGCCACGGCCGTAAAAGCAGCAGCAAACGCTTCGACGGACATAAGGCTGCGGTGGTGGTGGATACCGATTCCCAACTGGTGACCGCGGTAGACATCCTGCCCGGCAATGCCGGTGACAACACTGGAGTCCTGGAACTGGTGGAGCAGAGTGAGGAGAACACGGGCATAGCGGTGGAGGAGACTATCGGGGATGCGGCCTATGGGGATGGCGGGACGCGGCAGGCCTTTGCCGATGCTGGTCGGACTCTAATAGCCAAGGTGCCGGGTCGCCCTAATAAGGCCTGCTTCCCCAAGGAGGACTTCCAGATCGACTTGGAGGCAGGAACCTGCACCTGCCCAGCCGGTAATGTTACCCACACCCTGCGGACCTTCGGCACCCGGACCAACCGGTTGGGTCGGACCTACCTGGCCCGGAGTTTCCAATTCGACCCGGCGGTCTGCGGCGTATGCCCCCTGCGGTCCCAGTGCGTGGCGGCGCGGTACGGGGCGGGACGCACCGTAGCCCTGCATCCCCAAGAGGCGCTCTTGCAACAAGCCCGGGACTTCCAGCGGAGTGAGGGCTTTGCTGAATACCGTAGGCTGCGCCAGGCGGCCGAGCATCGCCTGGCGCGGCTGGCGCAACTGGGGGTCCGCCAATCTCGCTACTTCGGCCGAGCCAAGACCCGATTCCAACTACTCATGGCGGCCACGGTGGCCAACCTGACCCTGGTGGCTACCAAGATGGGGATGATATCTCCGGCTCCAGGCTCCTCTCACGATAAACCGGACCAGCAAGCCCCAGGGTCGCCCATCGTTACTACCCAATTCATATTGGCCGCAGCCAACTGGGTCACTCTTAGCCTCAGACTTACAGTCCACTGGTTATCCTCCACGCCATCCCGTCACAGCAGGGCTTTTCAGCCGGGTTTCTAGTCAACTACTTCAATTTCGGCGCGACTTTGTCCATCACCAGCCGTAGGGATTTCATCTGGTGTTCATAGGGGATTTGGCGCCCGAAATTGTTCTCGAAAACGATTTGGCTAAGCTGTAGCTGCTCCTGCAACTCCTGTAGCCGGTCAACTACCGCATCGGGCGTGCCGTACACCACCTTGTCCCGAAGCCAGTCTTCGTAGTTCATATTGAGAATATGGTCGGCCTCATTTTGCCAGTTACCGCTAGTCCCGGTGCGGGAAGCGCTAACCGCAAATCTCTGGCCCATGGCTTGTATCGCGGCGCTGGTACTTTCCTTGGGCTCGGAGTAAGCCTGCTCGGCGGTCTCGGCCACGTAGATGGGGACTCTCAATCCCACATCGCCTTTACCTTCGTGACCGGCCTCTTTCCATGCTGCCTGGTATTGCTCTATGTAGGGTGCAAGCTCGGAAAGCGCGAATACCCGTGACGGATTGATAAATATGGGGTAGCCCATTCGGCCCAGGACGGGAAAGTCTCCGCTGAGGTCAGCCCAACTCTGATGGGAGGGTGGGGCTTCTGGAAAGGTTTGGGCCGCACGTTCAGGTCGTGACATTGGTAGTGCTCCCCCTCGAAGGAGAACTGATCGGTGGTCCAGGCTTTGAGGATGATTTCCAGGTATTCCTCAAAGCGTCCCCGGCTTTCCGGGTAAGGCGAGTTGAAAGCGTCATGGTGTTCGGGGAAGGTGCCACGACCTATTCCGAATTCCAGTCGGCCCTGGCTTATGTGATCAAGTGGCGCAATCTCTTCGGCGATGCGTATAGGGTTGCCCAATGGCAAAAGCACGACGCCGAATCCTATTCTCATTCTTTCGGTGCGGGCGGCCACGGCAGTGGCCACGGTGACCGGGGCAGACAGCACACTAAATGGGATGAAGTGGTATTCGGCCAACCATACCGAGTCCACGCCCATTTTCTCCGCTTCGTCCACCAAAGCGAAACCTTGCTGGAAGGCTTGTTGATCTGTCGTGCCTTCAAGCGCCACGAATTCCATAAACAGTCCCAACTGCATATTGCCTCCTTGAGTCCGATGGGTCCGGATTTCTGATTAGAGAAAATCCGGAGCGAATTCTGGGGTTTTGCTATTGATAACCGGAGATAGTTCGGGATCGGTGTTACTATCCAGGCCTATCTTACGGATTGAAAAGATGATTTTCGCGGCCGATGATGAACGTCTCGCGGTGCTCCACGTATTCACCTATGGCCTTTATCAAAGCACTGGGCCGCTCCGCTTCTATGAGGTGTCCGGAGTCGTAGACGAATGAAATGTTGCTGTTGGGAATTCTTTCGCGGTACACCCGGGCCGCCTCGGGAGCTACGATTTTGTCGTTCGCTCCGAAAACCACCAGCGTTGGACACCTAACCTCGCCGAGCCTCGCCTCCACCGCTACGTCGTGGGTTCCGCCGTTCAGCCTGCGCTCCAGCTCCTCTTCTTTAGCCCAGGTGGCCGGTTTAGCCCAAATGGCCGGGTCTATGGTTGCCAAGTCCGGTAAATTTTCCGGGTGCGCCAGCATTTGCAGGCACCTCTCTCCCCGGTTACTCGCCGGTTGGGCCTCGTTGGGCAGGATGGCGGTGGGTGAAATGAGAATTAAGCACTCCACTTTGTCCGGCGCTTGCAGGGGGTACCAAAATGCTACGTTGGCGGCGAAGGATGTGCCGATTAGCGTGATTTTTTCACTTACGATTTGGTCGACAGCTTTGGCCGCCGTACCCGCCAAGTCCTGCACGGATTGGGTTCTGGTATTGGTGGCCGAGAGGCCAAATCCCGGTAGCTCGATCGCCGTAACGCAGTAGTTCCGCGCCAATTCGTCGCGAACCTTTGACAAGCCCCACGTGGCGCTCTCTAGGATCACGACTTGATTGCCCTGGCCGGCTTGGACGTAACGAAGGCTAAAGCCGTCCGCATTCAATTAGTCTTCTTTCAACGTTCCGGGGGATGCTCCCCCTGGCTGATGTTCTGACTGTGTCATAACTCTCGTCTATTGGGCTATAACTCTTTGATCTGGGGGAGTACCTCTTTGCCGAACAACTCGATTTCCTTCATCACGTCCCGGTGTTCGACGCTGGGCTGCTGGAAGAACAGGTCCACCACGCCTGCGCCGCACCTGTCGTGAAAAGCCTTGATCTGCTTTGCGACTGTGTCCGGTCCGCCCACGAAGCTCAACGACGGTGACAGCCCAACAATATCCCCATCGGCGCTGCCCGCGACAACGTTTCGAAGGTCGAACTGGCTACCTGATCTGGCGGCGTCAATGGCTCCCGCAACGGTAGGCCGGAAAGCGATGGCTGGCGCTGGTTTGGACCGGGTCAGATTTTCAAACCACTCTTGGGCTTGCTTGTCCGTCTCGGCAAGATAGATGCTGCCCCGGTAGAGAATCTGATCGGGCTCAGGTTGCCAGCCAGCTGCTTCGCACCAATCGTGGTACTTATCGGTAATCTTAGCCATCTCTTCCACGGGCAGGAAGGAAACGCCCAAACCCAATCGATGCTCAGCCGCATAGCGCACGGAATCATCGCTCCTTGTCGCCACAATGACGGGAGGCAACGGTTGCTGTACGGGTCGAGGCCACACGGCGACGGTGCGATATTGGTAGTAGCGGCCTTCCCAAGAAAAAGGCTGGGGTTCGGTTAGCGCTTTTATTATCAGGTCCATGCCTTCAAGCAGCCGACCACGTCCTTCCGCCGGGTTGACGCCGTAGGTCTGGTCCTCATTCGGCGTGCCTCGCAAGAAGCCGATAACTAGCCGACCGTCGGTGAGGTTGTCCAAAATGCCAAGTTCCTCCGCAATCCGCACCGGGTTGTTCAGGGGCAACAAATAACCCAGTATGGCGATTTTGGCTTTCTTGCACCGTTCGGCCACCGCCGCCGCCACCACGGAGGGTGTGCCCGTAGCGATGCGGCCTGAGTAGTGGTGTTCAGAGAAGCTGATCCACTCGAAGCCCATCTCTTCCGCGAATTCGCACTCGGTGATGCCCTCTTGGTAGCTACGAACCGACGTTGCTGGGTCATCGTAAGCGGGCGGCACGGGCCAGATGACCGGGAAATCCCGTCGCTTGGAGTAGCCCATTGCGCCAAGATAGGATGCCTTCATGTATCACCTTCTCCAATGTGTCCATGTGCTTTTGTGTTTATGTACTTTCGTGTCTATGTACTTCGCAAGCCAGCAGTGATTAGGGAATGGTAGCGTCCTTGCGTGGTAGTTGTCCACAATCCGTCAATATGCGTCCTGTATGCTAATTCTCGTGTAGGTTGCATCGCCGGAGACGCCGATTATGGATCGAACAAGGCGAAATTGACACTCGGACATAACGCTCATCGTGGTTCAAACCTGGGAGCACTTGCGGAATGCCATTAGTTTGGAGGGTAAACCGCATCGCTTCGTTGAGATTCGGGTGCTACCGAGTTACAATTAGCTGTCGATAACGCTGGGTGGCATACCGGAAGTTGCGGCGCCAATCGGTGGTGCGTTAACGGAGCTCTCCGCAGTGAGTTTCTGCGGACCAATCTCAGGGAGAAAAGTATTATTCGGAAACAAAACGAGGGAGGCTTGGCAATGTCGTACACACCAATGCACCTGGGACACGTTGTAATGCGCGTCCGCGAAATGGAACGTTCCCTGGATTTCTACACGAGAGTCATGGGCTTGACGATCATGGAGAGGAGCCCCAGCGGCACCGTTTTCATGTCCGCCAATACCGACAAATCCCACGAGCTTGCAATCCGGGCAGTAGGGATGGACACCCCCGGTCCCGACCATTCCGTGATTGGTCAGGCACACATGGCCTGGCAGATGGAGACCTTTGAAGACTTACAGGAGTTGTATACGCGGCTCCTGGAAAACGATGTCCGAATCCTACGCATTGGAGACCACGGTATCTCCTTGGGCGTCTACTTACTGGACCCCGACGATAATGAAATCGAAGTCTACTTTGAAGCACCCAAGGCGGATTGGCAGTGGCCGGCAGACAAGGGCCTCTTCGGCGGCCAGTTCCCCAAGAAACTGGAAGAGCCTGCCGGCGTGGGCGACGACGACTAGCGCAACTTCCCTTTGTCGTTTGCCTGTCGTTTGTGTATGGAAGGACACGCAAAGTTAAGAGGAGGTGATCGCTATGGGCAAAGACTACAGTATCTGCGTAGGAGCCGTGGGCTTTGGAGGTGGTGTTTGGCACAGCCCGGATGGGGGAGACACCTGGAACCGGATTAGAGAGACCTTCCCCCTGGGAAGCCAGGTCAGGAGCTTGGCGGTCTATCCTGATGATCCCATGCGCATTTTGGCCGGCTCTGACTATGGCATCTATCGTAGTGCAGACAAAGGGGCCACTTGGGAGAAAATGTGGTCGCCGATGGATGGTATACCAATCTGGTCGATAGCCATCGACCCAGTTGACACCGAAACCATCTTTGTCGGGGTCAAACCAGCGGCGCTTTTCCGTTCACGGGACGGGGGTTCGAGCTGGACAAAACTGTCCGTACAGATGGCTCAAGAGTGCCACATTGGTCCTCCCATGGTGACTATGCTGATGGTTGACCCCCGTGACCACCGCATCGTTTGGGCCGGGGTCGTGGTGGATGGCGTCTATCGTAGCCTGGACGGTGGGGACACTTGGACCCATATTGAAGGTGGCGTGCACCCCGATATTCACGGCATGGCCATTAGCCTGGGGGAGCCGATGAAAGTCTTGGCAGGTACCCCTCGTGAGATCTTCTCCACCACCGACATGGGCGAGAGCTGGCAGTCTGTAGTTACAACCGATCGTTTTATCCTGCCCTACAGCCGTGGCATAGCCATAAAGCCGGATGACCCCAATGTGATCTTCGCAGCCGTCGGGGACACCGCCATAGGCAGCACGGGAGCAATTCAAAGGTCCAGGGACGGTGGTGAGACCTGGGAGACCCGGCCTCTACCAGTTGAGCCCAACTCTAATATATGGTCCTTGGCCACTCATCATGCGGACCCGGAAATCGTCCTTGCTGCCAGCCTCCTAGGCGAGCTCTACTGCAGCGGCGATGCCGGGGACTCGTGGCAGAAGTTGAAGCGAGAGTTCAGCGAGATAGGCGCCCTGGCCTGGGTTCCAAACTAGTAGAGGCATGTTAAGCCAGCAAAACTGGGGGTCTCAGGTTTAGGGACCCCCAGTTTCATTAAGCCAAGCTGTATAGTTTCTAAAAAACTTCCCTTGAACTGGAACGTTTAGTAGCCGACGGCGTAGGCCTCGCACCTGGGGTCTGCGCCTCCTTGTAATACCTTGGTTTCCGGGTTCCGGGTGATGACGCAGTACAGTGATGAGCCCTCCCACCAATCGGGGTACTGCTCTATCGTGTGGCCTTTTTGACGTAACGTTTCGGCCACAACATTCGAAATCCGGCCCTCCATCCGCAGCATCCCCGGTTCGTATTTTGATGCCGTATTGGAACTTGGGAAGTTGTAGCTGTAGAAGCGCGGCTCCTCCACCGCCTCCTGGGGGTCTCGACCGAATTCCAAGACGTTCAGCAGCAATTGCAGCGTTCCCTGTGGAATGTGGTCGCCACCGTGGGCTCCTAGGGCCATCACCGGTTCACCGTCACGCAATACTAGGGCGGGCGCGGGAGTTAGCCTGGGCCGCTTACCCGGCGCTACCGAAGCAGGGTGACCGTCGGTCATCTTCGACTGCGAGCCGCGTAACGAGAAGGCTAAACCGGTACCGGGTATTATCGGCCCACCGTTTTTCGTGCCTTCACTAGGGGTGCTGGAGAATATATTCCCTTGTCTGTCGATGACGGCGAAATACGATGTCCCGCCGCCGCTCACGCCTGTGGTGCCCACGGCAATCGGCGCTTCCTTCGGCGATTGGGGCGCACCGTTCAAGGTGGCTTTCCCGTTCCGTGGGTCTCCGGGAGGAGGCGTACCCGGCCAGGCCACGTTCGGGTCGATCAAAGACCGCCTTTGGGCCAGGTACTCCTCGGAAAGCATTTTGTCTATCGGCACGTCCACGAAGTCCGGGTCCCCCACGTACTCTTCCCGGTCCGCAAAGGCCAAGTTCAGCGCCTGGCTCACGGTGTGGACGTACTCTGCCGAGTTGTGGCCCATGGACTTGAGGTCGAAGCCTTCAAGTATCTTCAGGGCTTGAGGGAAAGTCGGGCCCTGTCCCCACGGCCCGGTGCTGTAAACGTCGTAGCCCCGGTAGTTCACCGACACGGGCGGGGCAACCTGGACGTGATAGCTTGCTAGGTCTTCCTCGGTGAGAAGGCCGCCCATCTCTTGGTTGTAAGCCGCTATCTTGCGCCCGAGTTCACCGGTGTAGATGTAGTCCCTGGCTGCTTGTAGCGCCGCTTCCCGGCCTTGCCCACGGTTGGAATCCTCCACCTCAGCCACCTTGGACAGCGTCGCTGCCAGGTCGGATTGGTAGAACATCTCTCCTTGCTTGGGCGCGCGTCCATTGGGCAGGAAGATTTCTGCGGTTGACGGGTAAGCGCTGTATTGGTCGAAAGCGGTTTGAAACCGGCCTGCCAGGTAGCGGAACATGGGGAAGCCTTTCCCCGCCAGTTCAATAGCCGAAGATGCCACCTCACCGAAGGACATGGTGCCAAACTTTGACAGGGCCGTGATCCAGGCGTCGGCTGCCGCCGGTGTTAGACTCCGGAGCACTCCGGCCGGGATGTCGCCACCGTGGTTCTTCCGAAAGTAGTCCACCGACGCTGCTTTGGGCCACACTCCCAGACCGTCAATGGTCGTCACTTCTTTGCGGTCCGCCAGGTACATTATGGTAGGCGCCACACCCAAAAAACTGCAATCGTCAACATGCACCACGTTCAACGCCAGGCCCACGGCCACTCCGGCGTCGATGGCGTTGCCACCCTTTCTTAGAACCTCAAGCCCGGCCATAGCGGCACTGGGGTGACTGGCTACCACCATTCCCTTGGTGCCTTGCATCAATGGTCGAAAGCTGGTTAGCGTGGTTCCTTTAATAGGCATTTTGGGTCCTCCAAAATTATTCTTCTCTGGCTTATGAACTGGTCGTTAGATATTAACTCTCAAAGGTCAGCTATATTCCTCACGCAACAAACGGGCTGCCATACCTAGATTGCGCAGCTTGGCATAAGCCTCGTCCAGGGGAATGTCGGCAGCGCTGCCTGGTGCGAATCCGCAGTCGGGATGGAGCATTACGCGCTCCGGAGCAACGTATTCCAGAGCATTTTTTACCCGATCCACGATCTCCTCAGGGGTGTCGATGTGGGAACTGCGGCAATCTACGCAACCTAGGCCGATTTTCATGTGCTCCGGCAACTCGCCGAGCACCTTCTTGTCGCCAGCAGCGGGCATGGCGAACTCCAGCATAATCATGTTGAAGTTCAGGTCCTTCAGCGCTGGCAGAATAGGCTCATAGCCGCCCGCTCCCACCCATCCCTCCCTGCCCTTGTTGCGTCGGCACAGATGGAGGGCGACCTGCAAGCCATCAATGCCGCCCACGATGCGGTTCAGCATATCGACGCAATATGCCATTTCTTCATCGGCGTCGGC
Organism: Dehalococcoidia bacterium; assembly: GCA_963665155.2. Classification (GTDB taxonomy): domain Bacteria; phylum Chloroflexota; class Dehalococcoidia; order Lucifugimonadales; family UBA3495; genus UBA1141. The sequence goes on from CAXXFI010000002.1 coordinate 1,395,749, forward strand.
GTAAGAGGACCGAACATCCGGGTCTACAAACAGGCATAGGTGAGGGTCGTCGAACTGGGCTATGGCTACCCCTTCGTCCCTGAGAGCGATTAGCTCCTGCCGGAGCACAGGCACCAGCGCTTCGGTAAAATCGCGTTTCTCGGGATAGGCCTCGCGGGAAAGATCGGGGTCCCACATCCGCTCACCCAGCAGATAGGGCGAAGGCAGGGCCACCTTGACCCGCCGACCGGTGTGAGACTTTAGATACCGGGCTTCCCTGGCCATTAAGCCGGGACTAATTGCCGCGATTTCTTCGGTGACTATGTGCCAGGTTTGCCGTTGGCCATTGACCTCACGGACCGATTCTTGGAAACCGGAGCATATATCGGCAATCACCCCGATATACGACTTACGCCGCCACTCTCCGTCGGAAATGATGTCCACCCCGGCCAGTTCCTGCATCTGAGCAACGAACGGTATCGCCCCGTCCATAAGGCGCTGAAACTTTTCATAACCAAAGCCGGGCAATTCAGAACTTGGGCAATAAGCGCCAGGGACAGCCAAATCCTCAACCAAATCCTTAATATATTGCGGCCGTGGCATGGAGCCGACCACCGTGGTTGGAAAAAGCTTGTTAATCATTTATTTGCTGGAGATTACTTGCCGAAAATTTTCCGGTAGCTTTGGGGGATTTAGGATGAGAGCCGGGAATTCCGTCATCCGAGTATATTTAAGACGAGTATATTTAAGAAATATTTATGACATTTCCGTGGCGGCCCAGCCGTCGGAGGCCAGTTGGTAGTCCTCCAGTGTGTCGATTTCGTAATACTCTCCGGGCACCGGAACGCAGTGGACCGGAACCCCGGATTGGATCATGTGGTCCAACTGATGGATGAGATAGGCTAGCCGAAAGGGTTTTTCCTCGGCAAAGAGCCCATCCGTCGCCAACTTTCCAAATAGCCGATCGTAGGATTCCAGGAATTGGGCTGCGCCTTTAGCCGTCATGCGAAGCACTCCGGTAAATTCCCCGGACGCTTCTTCCGACGGGATTGTGCGGGAGATTCTGGTTACCAGGTCGCCGTTAGCTACCATTTTCTCGGCGTCCTGCTCGGGGTGGAGAGACCGGTACTGGTAGCGCTGCCGCCACTTGGTGTCCATCACCACGGTAATATCGTGAGGTGAATCTTTGAGAGCTTTCACGGCTTGCGGTCGGAATAGGGTGTCGGTATAGGAGGAATAGAACCCGTCCGTCATGTGTTCTCGGGCGTGCAGCAAGGAAAACAAGATGTTGTTCTGCTGCCAGCCGCCATTCTCCACCATCAAGAATTCAGGGTAGCCTCCCTGTACCACGTCGATCAAATAGCCGCCGACGAATATAAAATCGCCCAGTCCATTGTGGCTAAAAGCCTCGGTAGTCCAGTCCAAGATGCGCTTTCCACCTATGCGCGTAAAGCACTTCGGCTCTTCGGCGGTAAGGGGCATAAGCCGGCTGCCGCGTCCGGCCCCGATCAGGATTACGTTCATGCCGTTTCATCCATGTCGTTTGAAATTGCGGGTGAAATACGGCGAAGTATAGCGAATTAGCGTTATTATACAACCAATGTGTCGGCGGGCTTAAACGAAGAACCGGGCAGTCATAAACAGCCGAGAGATTCTCGCAGGAGGGCGTAAGAAGGCCCGAAGGGGACATTCAAATAGGCTCCGGATGCGCTTCGCCAGCGCTACCATTTTTCGAGCGAGAACATTTCTGCAGGGCGCAATGCTATAATCGGGCCGCTGCAGACGCCTGACAAGCGAGTGTATTGATCGGCGGTTTTAGCTATGTATACCCCATAGAGACCGGACTCCGGGCACTTAACCGGGGCACTCAACCCGAGTGTTTAACTCAGAGGGAGAAAATCACGCCATGACCCAAGCCACTACCAATGGCGCTCTGCGCACACTTCTGCCGATTGCCGGTTGGCCCGAGGAACAAGCCGGTTTGGTCGACATAACCGACAGTCTCGATCCGATATTGCCGACACCGTTCCGCATCGGAGAGACCAGTGCCGCCGCTCTTGCGGCCATCGGCCTCGCCGTTTCCGATCTGTGGGAATTGCGCACCGGCCGCCGCCAGGATGTCGCCGTCGATACTCGCCAGGCAACTGTCTCGTTGCGTAGCGGTCGATACATGCGGATGGACGGTGCGCCCGTATCAACCGAGCGCAACACCGTAATGGGAGTATATCCGGCCAAAAACGGTCGCTGGAGCTACCTTCACTGCAACTTCCCGAACCACCGCGCAGCCGCGCTCAGCGTGTTGGGAGTGCCCGAAGATCGGGAGGCCGTGAGCAATGCTGTGGCCCAATGGGATGCTCTGGAGCTTGAGGAGGCCATAATCGACGCAAAAGGCGCAGGGGGCATGGTGCGGACGATGGAAGAATGGGCCCAGCATCCGCAAGCCGCTGCGATCGCCTCGTTGCCGCTGATGGAGATTGTCAAGATTGGCGACAGTCCGGCGGAAAAACTCCCAGACGGGGATCGACCGTTGTCGGGCGTCCGGGTACTGGACCTGACCGGGGTTCTCGCCGGGCCGACTTGTGCCCGCACCCTGGCCGAACACGGGGCTGACGTTCTGAAGATCACCGGTCCCCACCTGCCGAATATTGGATACCAGGAATACGATACCGGTCACGGCAAGCTCTCGGCCCACCTAGACCTGCGGGAGCAGCAGGACTTGGAGACGTTGCACGGGCTGGTACGTGAGGCCGACGTGTTCTCCCAAGGATACCGGCCCGGAACTTTGGGGCAGCGCGGTCTCTCCCCCGAGGAGTTGGCGGAATTAAGGCCCGGTATTGTTTACGTGTCGCTATCCGCCTTCAGCCATGTCGGGCCGTGGGCTTCTCGCCGGGGATTCGACACGGTAGTTCAGACGGTGAGCGGGATTACCACCCGCCAAGGTGAGCTGTTTCCCGGCGCAGCGCCGGGCCCGCAATTCTATCCGGTGTCGGCAATCGACTACCTGACCGGCTATCTGATGGCTTTCGGAGCGCTGGTAGCCCTCGCCAGACGCCAGCGGGAAGGCGGCAGTTGGCTGGTGCGTATCTCTCTGGCCCAGACCGGACGCTGGCTCGTGGAGCGGGGTCAAGTTCCCGAGTCCGGGCTGCGTGACGCTGCCCAGGATTTTACCCCCGAGGAGTTGGAGCGCTGGGCCATGGTCAGCGACACACCGGGAGGTCGATTGCATCATCTCGGGCCGGTGGTCAAACTCTCCGAGACGCCACCCCATTGGGCTCGTACATCGGTGCCCTTGGGCTACAACGATCCAGTGTGGCCTATGCGTTCCTGACCGCCATTCAGGAACCGAGACCCCGCCACGTTTAGCTTGGTCTTCCGTGTTGAGGTTGAATTCGGGGGGGTCCTGATTTCATAGCTTTACAGGGTAGAGCATAGGTGCGTTTTGATCGGTAGGGACCGGTGCTAACTGGGCACAACGCTCCTGCCCGGACGCCTGCCTGACGCCCGTAGACTTATGATCCTGCCCAGAAAATCGAACCAAAACCGTGCTCCAAGCGACACCGCCATGCCGGCCAGAAACAGCCCTGAAGGCTTTCCTAACCACTGGCGCCTTCGGAATAAGGCTTGGGCTCGCCGTTCACCTACCATCCGAACGGTACTTCAAGCTACTCTATCTCGGGAAATCTTGCCTTATCGGCGAATTCATACCGCAACAGACCGTCTATGATTGGTGTAAATGCCTCGACCCTTACGCACCAATCCCTGTTGGAGGTGAACCATGTCCGTAGCTGGCTCAATCAGCCCAACAACACCGGGCAGCACGAAAGAACTGCGGTTGGGAATCGTTTTTTATGGAGGCGTGTCGCTAGCTATGTATATGCACGGTGTTACCAAGGAATTGCACCGGTTGGTAGCTGCATCTGTGGCGCTGAATGAGGACCCCGAGCACAACCCTTACAGCACAACCAAGGTGGAACACACCTATTGGAACATCCTCAAATCCCTTGAACAGAAAGACCATTACCGGACTCGGGTCGTCATCGACCTAATCGCTGGGACCTCGGCGGGAGGCATTAACGGCATTGCCCTAGCCAAAGCTTTGTCCCACAACCTGTCACAAGAGCCGCGGCGGAAGGTATGGATGGAGCAGACCGACATTAAAAAGCTGATGGGCGGGATTCAGTTCATTCCTGCCAAGTTGAAGTTGGTGGGGTTTTTCGCCAGACTAGTTCGGCACTTAGGCAACCCGCCACCGCCTCTAGGTGGCGACCGGATGTTTGGCTGGATCCACCAGGCCTTGAACGAAATGGACCAGCACGGCGGCTTTGTTCCCAACGTCGACTCGATGGTCCCTCCAGGGCAATCTCTGGAGTTGTTCGTCACCCTGACCGACATGCGAGGATACCACCTCTACTTTCCAGCCTATGTCCCGAGGCTGGTATCCAACTTGAGGCACCGGCATGTATTGAATTTCCGCTACCAATCTGAGCAACAGGACCAGTTTGGCGGCAATTACAATCCGGCCCTGACCTTCGCAGCTAGGGCGACTTCATCGTTTCCAGGGGCTTTTCCGCCAATACGTATCTCGAATATTGCCAAGAACGCAGGCGACAATTGGCCGGGACGTGAGGGATTCAAGAAGGAGTTCTTCCGCAGCTATGAACTTGCGGGTGAGAATGAGGAGAACAGCTATTTTGTAGATGGCGGGGTACTGGACAACTACCCCTTCGGTTACGTGACGAATGCCATTGCTGAAAAACCGGCCAGTCTACGGGTGGACCGTAAATTGATCTATATCGAGCCGGACCCTAAAGAGATTTCAACAACTTCCCGACAAGAGATGCCCACCTGGCTTGGAACAGTGTGGGCTGGCCTTTCCGGCATACCCAGTCACGAGCCGATTATTGATGACCTACTGCGGCTACGTGAGCATAACGAGAGGGTTTCCCGGGTAAACACGGTAATAAACGGGGCTTTTCCGGAGGTGAGCCGGCTCTTAAATGAAATAAGGAAGACAGGTGTTTTCCCCGCCGATGCCAGCCCGGACCAAGTTCTTGGGTGGCGCGAAGAGATCAATGCGAAAGCTCGCCAGATGGCAGGATTCAGTCATAGCAGCTACACCAAACTCAAGTTGTACAACGTGGTTGAGCGGCTCGGTGACTTGGTGTCAATCGTTCGCGATTTTCCTGAAGATTCCAACCACCGGGCTTTTGTCCGTGATGTTTTTATTAGGTGGGCGGACGATAAGGGCATCTTCGCGGATGATACCGAAGGTTCCCAGGCCCGGATAGAATTTTTGAAGCCCTTCGACCTAAGCTACAGTCGACGGCGGATCCGTTTCGTCATTCGAGGGATTAACGCTATGTATGAGCGTAGCAATGACCCACGGATACCTACCAGAGCCCAGTTGGATGTGGCGAAGACGGATCTTTATAAGTTTATGGGGGAATTGTCCCCGGAGACCACCGCCACGGATATAACCGAAGAGATTAAAGAGTTTATATCGGTATTGTTCGCCGACGCCAAGTTGGCGGAACTCATAAGCAAGGGGCCTTCGGAGCAGGATGCCTTCAAAACTGAGTGGGTGGCAGCACTGAATCGATTGGAAGACATGCTGAGTCGTTTCTTTGAAGAGCGGCTCGCTAATCACCGTCAAGACCTTTACCAGATGTTTCATCGGGTTACCGCCGATTGGGATAGGACGGTTCGAGAAGAGCTGATGGTACGTTATCTTGGTTTTCCTTTTTGGGACATTCTGCTCTTCCCTGTCGTCAGCCTGAGTGAAGCTGGTGAGATGGATGAAGTAGAAGTCCTGCGGATGAGCCCGGTTGATTCGAAATTGCTGGAACCCATGCCGGACACGCCCAAACTCAGAGGCGTCGCCCTCGGTCACTTCGGCGCTTTCTTCGATCGAAAGTACCGCGAGAACGATTACCTTTGGGGCAGACTGGACGCCGCCGAACGTCTGATACACACCCTCCTTGGTGTTTCAGACCAAAGCCAGTTCAAAGCAGCCTTTGAAGCGATAATGAATGAGGAGCGCCCAAATGCCCACTACATAAGAGATGTATACGAGCATTTGGACCGGGAGATTGCTAATTTATAGGTCCGCCTGTCCCCGGTCCGCGAAACTTGGCTAGGCATAGAGAAACCCAGTTTTTTGATTACTCAATGGGTACCGGATGACCCAATCTCACGTCGATTGCACCGGGGATTCCTCGCTGTGGGCCGGTTCAAGTCCTAAGTGTTGGGCGGCCAAGTGCTTCGGTTGATGTATGTTTGAGGCGCTTGAAGTCCATATGACAACGATTGGATAGAGCGACGCCCCAGCCTACTTGGCAGCCTGGGCTGATACAATGGAAAAATGAGTACTGACGAACCCCCCCAGGATCAACGCGGCCTGACAAGTAGGATCGCCGTTGCATTCCGCCCTTACCTCAAGCAGGTGGTCGTAGTAGGCCTGCTGATTTTGATCACCGCTGGACTGGGCGTGGTCAACCCTCTGTTGATCCGCGAAATTTTCGACTCGGGCCTCTTCCCAGAGGGCGGCGTCAACCTGAACCTGATCTGGAAATTAGCCGGAATTATGATCGGGATTACCGTCGTCACCGGCATGATCGGGATCTTTCAGACCCTGCTAACCAACCAGGTGGGGCAGAAGGTGATGCGGGACCTGCGGGACAGGCTGTACCGGCACCTGCAGAGCCTATCTATCAAGTTTTTTACCGGTACTCGGACCGGGGAGATTCAGTCCAGGGTTGCCGACGACGTCGGTGGCGTCCAGAACGTGGTGACCAGCACCATTACCGACATTGTCTCCAACATTGTCATACTCATTAGTACCGTCGCAGCGATGTCTATCCTTTCTTGGAAGCTCACCTTGGTAGCTATTGCCATCGTGCCGTTGTTTGCGGTCTTGACCAAGGTCGTGGGCACCAGGCGCCGCGCTGTTTCGGCCCGGGTCCAGAAGGCCACCGCCGAGATGACGGCCATCACCCAGGAGACCCTGTCCATTTCGGGCATTATGCTGTCTAAGCTATTCGGCCAGCAGAACCAGGAGATTGAGCGGTTTCACGACCAGAACCAGGCGTTGTCGGAACTGGTGGTGTTGCGCCAGATGACTGGTCAGACTTTCTGGGCAGTCATGCAGACCTTCTTCTCCGTGTCGCCGATTGTCATCTATGTCTTGGCTGCCTACATGATTTCCGGCGTGGGTCGTGAAGGTATTTCGGCGGGCACCATAATAGCTTTTACCACGCTGCAGGCACGACTGTATTTTCCCATAGGGACCCTCCTTCGGGTTTCCGTGGAGCTACAATCGTCTTTGGCGCTGTTTGAGCGCATATTTGCCTACTTGGACATCAAACCCGAGATTTCCGACTCTCCAGACGCCATCGAACTAACGCCGGAGCAGGTGTCGGGAGCTATCAAGTTCGAATCGGTCCGCGTCAATTATTCGGTGAGCGGCGATGGTCTGCCAGAGGCCCAAAATGGCGATGCACCTCCTTTCTGGGCCCTAGACGGCGTAGACTTTGAAATAAAACCAGGCCAACTGGCGGCAATTGTTGGGCCCAGCGGCGCAGGGAAGACTACGGTGTCCTACCTGATTCCCCGGCTCTACGATACAACCGAAGGCAGGGTGCTCATCGACGGCACCGATGTGCGCCAGATACGTTTAGCGTCTTTGGCCGGAATGATTGGCTACGTCTCACAGGAGAGCTATCTGTTCCACTCCACCATCCGCAACAACCTGCTCTACAGCAAACCCGATGCCACCCAAGAAGAGATGGAAGCCGCCGCCAGAGCAGCTTACATTCACGATCGGATCATGGAGTTCTCCGAAGGGTATGACACCGTGGTAGGAGAAAGGGGATACCGCATGTCCGGCGGGGAAAGGCAGCGATTGTCCATTGCCAGAGTTATTCTGCACCAACCCAAGCTCTTGATATTGGACGAAGCCACCTCGGCCTTGGATAGTGCCAGCGAGCGTTTCGTCCAAGCAGCGTTGCAGCCGCTGATGAAGGGGCGCACCACGGTGGCAATCGCCCACCGGCTCTCGACCATCATGGCCGCCGACGTGATATTCGTGTTGGACCGCGGCAAGATCGTCGAGCAGGGCACTCACACCCAGTTGTTGGCCAAGCAGGGTCTCTATGCCATGCTCTACCTAGAGCAGTTCGACGGGGGCAATATAGAATGCCGCTATGAGGATGGCGTGGTATTTAGCGACGGCAAGATTGCGTTCACGGAAGACGGAAGGGTCGCGAATATCCGTTGACCGGCCTCAGCCCGTGGCCTACTCTGCTCAAGGAATTCCCTTTGCCCCCAGCTGTCGGCCCATTATTCTGCCCGAGCCCTTGGGAAAGTGTTACCTATGTTCCTGGTTTTTATGTTACCAGTCTATCCGGTTTGTACCGGACAAATTCCTTCCCCCATCTCGGGGGAAGGCTAGGCCTGTCCTGAGCTCGCCGAAGGGATGGGGGTGTTGAATTCTAAGCACCGACCGATTCCCGCTACCATGCTAAATCTTAGCGCGGTCTCATCACCGGAAAAAGTTTAAGCCCCAGAACTATGTATCGCGTGCTAGCCGCATATTCCGTAGGGGTGCCAAGGTTACCAAATCTAATTACGACTAAAAGGAGTGTTGATTTGGCTATAGGTTGGGGATTTATCGGAACCGGGAGGCATCCGGATGCTCGTGTGGCGCCCGCAATGGTATTGGCGGAAGATACGGAAATAATCGCCGCCTACAGCAGAAGCCAAGAGCGAGCAGAGGATTTCGCCAGCAAACACGGTGCCCGAAGCGCGTATTCTTCAGTTGAGGCGTTGTTGGCCGACTCCAGAGTGCACGCTGTGTTTATCGCCTCCCCCAACCACCTGCATGCCCCCTATGCTAAATTGGCCGCCCAAGCCGGAAAGCATGTCTTCGTGGAAAAGCCTATGGCCACGACGGTGAGCGAATGCCTCGACATAATTAAGGCGTGCAAAGCTCATGGCGTCAAACTTGGCGTCGGATTCCAGTTGCGGTTCCACCCCGGCCACCTAGTATTACAACGTCAGTTCAGGGAGGGATGTGGGGTGATGCCCGCATGGCGGCGCGGCGCTTGGCATGGGAGCGTTTGGCCCGTTCGTTACTGTCCTGCGTATCCTCAAGCCACCGCAGCAACTCGGTTGGCCCGAACCGTTCCCGGGGCAGCATTTCCCGCACCACCCGGTAGACCTGCGGCCTCGTGATCCGGGGCATCTTTTTCCCCCCAAGCCTGTTGCAGGCTCAGCAGAAAAGCTCCGCCCAGCAGGCACAGGGCCACGTGGTGATGCCAGCCAGCCCAGGTGCGGGTCTCGTACTCGTCCAGGCCTACGTCGCTTTTCTCCGTCTCAAACTCCGTTTCTATACGCCAACGGGAGTCTCCCACGTATGCCAGGGTCTCCAACGGGGTATCCTCCGGAGCATTGGACAGGTAGTAGCGGGGTTCGCTGCCGTCCCGGTTCCGGCGGTAGACGGCCCAGTGGATTTCGCCGGGCTTGCGCCTGCTGGTCGGTCGCACCCTCTGGGCGCTGAAAAGGTAGCTGCGTGGCCCCTGGCTTCCCTCGGCCACCGTAATCTCACGCCAGGCCTCCTCCGGCAACTCGTCGCTGCGCTGCTCCATGGTCCGGCGCTGACCGTCTCGCAGCCTGGGTTTGCGGGGACGCCCGAATCCCTGATACTCCGCACTGGTCCAGGCAGGCTCCGGCGGCCACACCGTAAAGCCGGACGGAACGTCCAGCACGTACCACATCCCCAAGGCCGCCAGGCCCTCCCGGAAGGACGGCGACATCCCGAAGGCGTCGTCCGCCGCGACCCATCCAGCCTTCAGGTGGCCCCGCTCCTGCGCCCGCCCCACCATCTCCAAGGCCAACTCCGTCTTGGACCGGTAGCCCTGCCTATCCTCCGGCACACCCGCCGCCTCACACCGGTCTTTGTCCGAGGTCCAACTCTCGGGCAGATACAGCCCCTTGTCCACCAATGCCCGTCCCAACGGGCTGACATAGGCCAGGAACATCCCCGCCTGGCAGTTGGCCACCTTCCCCAGCCTCCCGCAGTACTGCCGGGCCACTCCCACCGACTTCCTCCCCTGCTTGGGAAAGTCGCTGCCGTCCAGCACCCACACCCCTTCCGGATGCTCCAGCCGGGTTCCCAGGTACTCCTGCAGCCGTCCTATAATCACCTCATCGTCCCAGGGAGAATCGGTGAGAAACCGCTGCATCCCTCGGGCTGACCCCGGAACCGTCTCCGACAGGTTCTCAGCGTTGCGCCGCTCCCCAGACTGTACCAGCAGGGCCTGGAGATAATGACCGCTGTGCTCCCGCGTCTCCCGGCGGCCAAACAGCGGCGCGAAGTAAGCGTGAAAATCCCGAAATGACCCGTACACCTGCTCGAAAGCTGCCGCATCCACATCCCCACCTCACCCGCCTATTCCCTCTCCAGCTACACAGTCATCCTATCAAACTAACTGACGTTGTAATACTAGAAACCCGGCTGAAAAGCCCTGCTGTGACGGGATGGCGTGGAGGATAACCAGTGGACTGTAAGTCTGAGGCTAAGAGTGACCCAGTTGGCTGCGGCCAATATGAATTGGGTAGTAACGATGGGCGACCCTGGGGCTTGCTGGTCCGGTTTATCGTGAGAGGAGCCTGGAGCCGGAGATATCATCCCCATCTTGGTAGCCACCAGGGTCAGGTTGGCCACCGTGGCCGCCATGAGTAGTTGGAATCGGGTCTTGGCTCGGCCGAAGTAGCGAGATTGGCGGACCCCCAGTTGCGCCAGCCGCGCCAGGCGATGCTCGGCCGCCTGGCGCAGCCTACGGTATTCAGCAAAGCCCTCACTCCGCTGGAAGTCCCGGGCTTGTTGCAAGAGCGCCTCTTGGGGATGCAGGGCTACGGTGCGTCCCGCCCCGTACCGCGCCGCCACGCACTGGGACCGCAGGGGGCATACGCCGCAGACCGCCGGGTCGAATTGGAAACTCCGGGCCAGGTAGGTCCGACCCAACCGGTTGGTCCGGGTGCCGAAGGTCCGCAGGGTGTGGGTAACATTACCGGCTGGGCAGGTGCAGGTTCCTGCCTCCAAGTCGATCTGGAAGTCCTCCTTGGGGAAGCAGGCCTTATTAGGGCGACCCGGCACCTTGGCTATTAGAGTCCGACCAGCATCGGCAAAGGCCTGCCGCGTCCCGCCATCCCCATAGGCCGCATCCCCGATAGTCTCCTCCACCGCTATGCCCGTGTTCTCCTCACTCTGCTCCACCAGTTCCAGGACTCCAGTGTTGTCACCGGCATTGCCGGGCAGGATGTCTACCGCGGTCACCAGTTGGGAATCGGTATCCACCACCACCGCAGCCTTATGTCCGTCGAAGCGTTTGCTGCTGCTTTTACGGCCGTGGCGCATCTCCGGGTCGTGTACCGAAGGGATGCGGTCCCGGCTTACCCCATCCTTCAGGGCTGGGCCATCCTCCTGGCGTTCCACATCCTGCAGTAACAGTTGCCCCAGCAACTCCGCCGCTTCCACTATACCCTGGCGCTGGGGGCTCTCCTCGGGGAACTGACCCTGGACCTGACGGGCCAGCTCCAACACCAGGTCGGCATCGGCTACTATCTTCTGCAGTAAGGCTTGCCGCTCTTTCTGGTTGTCCCAGTCAATCTCTGCCTCTCCCTTCACACTGGAGCCAAAGTAGAGTTCCAGACCGTGTCTCAAGGCCCATTCCTCGGGCCGCGTCCCATCCAGGTCCGAAAGCGCCCGCACTACCTGGACTATGCCGTCGGCCAGCAAGTTGTAGGTGTCCTTGACCGCCCCTCGGCCCAGAATGTAGGTGGTGTCTACCGCCACCTTCATCCGGCGTCCTTTCAGGTATCCGGTCTGCCGGGCGAATTGGAGGCTGCGCTGAAAGACGGCCCGCACCCGGTCGTGGAGGATCAGCTGGGCTCGAAACAGCTGCAGCGTGCTCTTGGCAAAGGGCCGGTCCTCCACCTCAATCCCCAACGCCACCTTCCACCGGATATCAAAATCCGCCCGCTGTTTGGCTTCGGCGTCGCTGACTTTGTCGTAGGCTTGCAACAACAGCGCAGTGGCCACCAGACTTGGGGGCACGCTATCCCGGCCATTGTCTGGGCAATATAGCTCGGCGAACTCTTCGTCTCGAAATAGCTGTCCCCGCAGGGAGGCCAGGAAGCCATAGAAGGAGCCCCGGCCCACATAGTCCAGGTACAGGTGATCCGCTTCCAGCAGCCCTCGTTGCGCCGACCGTACTCCCAGCATCCTCAACCTCCCACACCCATTTATTAAATCTCTTGCCCAGTATATCGGGACAGCCTAGGTCAGGGTACTTTTCGGCCGGAGTTCTAGTATTACAACGACGGTTCCTCTGGCAGGGCGATTTTCGAGAATGATTTGAACCTAATAACGTGATGCGATGAGCCTACCGCGATAGCCCGCTGGCAGCCGAATACGAAGGGGAAGACGAAATATTTGGTAATCCGTCGTTGTAATACTAGAGGCTCGCAGGTTGGTTCAAGAAGGCGCATTGGGGCAGGTAGCCCTTGCTCAGTCGATGTTGGGATCAGGCACTAGGGGTGAGGCGACCAGGCCACGCCGCACCGGACTCAGCGAGTGGTTGGAAGAGCCTGACATGGTCGGCAATTCGATGGATATGATAGGCACCGGAGTCCATTGCGTTGATGATCTTGGGTTCATTCTTGGTCAGAATGTGGTGGAAGTTGCCGCATTGACCGATGGCCAAGCGCAGGATGCTCCACTGGAACAATTAGCCACCATGTCCATAAGGTTTAGCGGAGGCGCCATTGGCACGGTGTGCTGCGGCAACAGGATGCCCGACTCAAGGAATGACGTGCCAATCTACGGCAGTGACGGGAGAATTCTGTTGCAAGACTCGTCCAGGCCCTTCTTGGAAGGTAGCCTGGAGGTCACCAGTGAGACGGTCAACGACAACATAAGCTACACGCCGGACCCGCTGGCCTTATTCAAGTGGCAGACAGAGGGATTCAACCAAGCCATATCTCGTGACGAAGAACCCCGAGCGTCGGGCATTGACGGGCTTCGGTCCGTGCAGGTTACCGAAGCCATGATCGAATCCGCCAGATCGCGAAGAACCGTCGCGGTGGAGAATACCGATGTTACATAATGCGCTATTTCCCAACACGGCCTAAGGTGGGGAGAGAATCAGGTCGCAACTTGGTCGGGCTATGCAGCGACGTTAGGTGTCAGCCTATTGCTCCGTGGCGCCAGCCACCCTGACCGCCCACACGTAGTTCGCCGATCGCCAAGGTTGGCAAGTTAGAAAAAACCCGCACCGGTCCTTAGTCTGCCGCCGCCGCTCCCTTCCGCGCCTCCTCCCGGCGCAAAAACTCCATGATGTGGCGAGGGAACGTGGGTTGTTTCGGAGGCTCAAGGCCCGTTTCCTCAAAGCACCGGGCCTTTAGTTCCTCAATGCTTTCGAAACCACGATCGAATAGCTTTATCTCCGCCCGCTCGCTGATTGCCTTGGAGCGGAGTTCTTTCGTGGCCTCCTCGTTAACGGTGGAATCGCCGTCGATTACGACGCCGTAGCGCAGAGCGCCTTCTTTGCTGACCAACCCCCGGCTCACATCCAAAGCGACTTTCTGGGCGTCCCTCACAAAGTGGTCACCCCAGCCACCGCCTCCCCAGGTGTAAAGCACCAGCAAGTCCCCCTCTCCCACCTTTACGTGATCGCATTTGGAAGGGAGCACCTCCGTAGTGCCGTCGGTGCGAATGAGTTCCTTTTTGCTCCTTCCCCCTGGAAGACCGCCGTTGACGCCCCAAGGGTAAGTGAGCCAGCGGTCGTCATGGATCGAAACCTCCCCTGCGTTGAGGATGCGATAAGCAATCTTGATGCCGTTGCCGCCCCGGTGTAACCCGGGCCCACCGGAATCTACGCAAGTCTCGTAGATTTCCATGCGCAAGGGATAGTAAGCTTCCAAGAACTCGTTGGGCACGTTGGTAAACGAGGGCCATAAAGAATGCCCGTCCGGGCCGTCGCCCATGGGCCGTCCCGGAATGCCGCCGAAACCAATCTGGTAGAGCTGGAACCATTCCCCGTCCTTATCGTAGCCGGAGTAAAAAGTATGAGGGCTATCAGAGAAGCCGGCGGCGGTGAGGAAATCCGGTGCGCCTTGTCCCAAGAGGCCGCCCAACACATCAAAGATGCGACCCAAGGCATGAGTCCTGGATGAGAGGGCCGCAGGCTTAATGGGATTCAGCAGGCACCCTTTGGGAATGCGCACGTCGACGTGATCGTAGAAGCCGTCGTTGAAAAGTATTTGGGGATCGTAAATGTTGATCATGTAGACGCCGACAAACATCTTGAACATTTCTGTGTTCAGGTAGAAGTTGATCGAACTCTCCGACTGGGGGTCGGTGCCCTCGAAGTCGAAGACGAGTTTGTCGCCTTCACGCCACATAGAGCAAGCAATCTTGTAAGGCCCCATGCCGATGCCGTCGTCGCACACATAATCTTCGAAGTAGGATTTCTTTTCCGACGAGGTGGTTCGTATGAGCTGCAACATAGCCCTTCGGTTTCGCTCCAGAAGATCGTTAACCGCCGAGACGTAAGTGTCCACCCCAAATCGCTCGCACAATTCCAGGACCCGGCTCTCCGCTACGCGAACGGCGGCCACCAGCGCATAGAAGTCGCTGCGGTTCCAATGGGGCATCCGTACCTGATGAAGTATCAGGTTGAGCATGTCTTCCTGTAGCTCGTCGTTCTTGTAAATCTTGATGGGCGGAATGAGGACCCCTTCTTCGTAAATTTGGTTGGCGTCGGTGGGCAGACTGCCGGGAGTCTTTCCCCCAAGGTCGGTCATGTGCCCGAACATTGATATGTAAGCTATCAACCTGCCTTCTAGGTAGACGGGCCGTAGCACCAACCAGTCGTTGAGGTGGCTGATCGCACCATCGACACTGTACGGGTCCGATGTGAGGAAAATGGTCCCTTCCTCTATGGTGCCATCATAGGACCTTTTAAAGCCGTGTATGAACGAACCGAACTGGCCGACAACCATCTTCCCTTCGGGGCTGGCGATCATCGGGAACTCGTCGTGCTGCTCCCTTATGCCAGGGGACATGGCCGTGCGATACAAGACGGCGTCCATCTCAAAGCGGGCATTTCTGAGTGCGCTTTCAATTATGTCCAGCGTTATCGGGTCGACCTCCACTTTCTCAAATGGAGTGTGATTGGTCTCGATAATAGTTAAAGCCATCGCCTTGCTCCTTTGCCTTAGGTTGCCGCCTTAAGCCACCGGATTAATAATTATGTTCCCGAAAGAATCTACTTCACCCACGTGGCCGGGAAGTATCAAAGTTGTTGAGTCCAGTTCAGTCACCAATGCAGGCCCGTCGATGCGGTTTCCTGCTAGTAGTCTGGTCCGGTCGTAGACAATAGCTTCCTGATCGGCATCATCCACGAAGATCGATGTCCTGCCGACCTCATCCGAGGGGCTACTACCCCCCGTTCCGATTGTTGGAAGACCGACTTCAGCGTCGGAGCCTATCGCAATCGCTCGCAGGTTCACCACTTCGGGTTCTGCCGGTAAAGCGAATGTGAACATCTGGTTATGCTGCCGATCGAACTCCCGTCGGACGGTATTCAGAGGCGCGTCGTCTCCCGAGGCGTTAAACGAAGCAGCATCGACCCCCATGGTGAGAATCAGGCCCTGACCGTGGTAGCGCACGTCAATCTCGAATTGGGTTGACTGATCGGCCCGGTCCACGCCGTCCTGGTCCAGGATACTTCTGGCACGGTCGGCAAGTTCCTGCAGGATATTCTCGATTTCTTCGTTGCTGGTCTCGGAGAAACGGCGGATGAGGGTCTGGGTGGCCTCGTTGCGTATGCGGGTGGTGGCATCGCCATAGGCGCATAGGACGCCGGGTGACGGAGGGACGATCAACGGCCAAGAACTCATGAGTCTGGCCAAGGCGTTAGCGTGTAATGGTCCCGCTCCGCCGAAAGCAATCAACGCAAACTCCCGAGGGTCGTACCCTTGTTGCACCGAGACGAGCCTGAGCGCTCCGAACATGTTTTCGTTGACGATATCTATGATACCAGCGGCCGCTCTTTTCAGGCTGAGACCCAAGGCATCGCCAATTGTTTGCACCGCCGCCTCTGCCAGCTTCACGTCCAGAACGACGTTGTCTGCTAATGTTGCGGGCAAACGCCCCAGCACTAGATTGGCATCGGTGACGGTAGGAGACTCGCCGCCTTTGCCGTATGCGGCCGGGCCTGGCTGAGCGCCAGCACTTTCGGGCCCCACCCGCAAAGCACTGGTCAGTTGCGGGACGTGGGCGATGGACCCGCCGCCAGCCCCGACACTTCGAACGTCAAGGGACGAAGCCCGGATCGCAATGTCGCCAACCAAGGTCTCCCGCCTCACTCTGGGTATGCCATTCTCGATCAAGGCAACGTCCGTAGAGGTGCCGCCCATGTCGAAGGTCAACAAGTTGTTGTAACCCGCTTTGTTGGCGATCCACAGCGCTCCGGCAACGCCGCCGGCCGGTCCGCTCATCAAGATGCTGACAGGTGCCTGCCGGGCCGCTTCCGCCGACACGAGGCCACCATCCGACCGTAAAATATGCAGCTTCGCCGAGATGCCCCTGGCCTCGAACTGGGATTGCATATTGAAAACGTAGTTGGAAACCACCGGCGCCACATAAGAGTTGGCTACAGTGGTCAACGTGCGCTCGTACTCCTGCATTTCGGGGAGAATCTCGGAAGAAATCGAGACCGGAATGCCGGGCAGAACCTCGCTTGCGATCTCGCGTATCCGCTCTTCATGAGCACCGTTGGCGTAGGCGTTTATAAGCGAGATGGTTAATGCTTCGATATCACGGTCGGCTAGGAACTTGAGCGACACTTTAATCGATGGTTCGTCCAGTACGTCGACCACTTCACCCCGGGCTCCAATGCGCTCGTTGGCCTCTACCGTTAGCTCCAGTGGGGCCAAGGGGTCGGGCATGTTCCAGATAATCCAACCCGCCAGGATGCCCGGCACGAAGGACCGGCCGATTTGCAGCATTTGCCTGTATCCCTTGGTGGTTACCAGTCCGATCTTGGCACCATTGCCTTGGAGGATAGCGTTGGTCGCTACCGTTGTGCCGTGCATGATCTGAGAGATTGAAGTCGGCGAGATATTGGCGGTGGCGCACACACGGTCAATACCCTCCAGCACGCCCAATGACGAGTCGACGGGTGTGGATTGAACCTTTTCTCGCCAGGTATCGCCCGTGTCCTCATTGATGAGAAGCACGTCGGTAAATGTGCCTCCTACATCCACGCCCAATCGGTATGCCATCGCATTTCTCCCGCACTTTGGTTTCTCTAGGGATCAGCTGGGGATTCTAGCCCAATAATACATCAAAGGTCCATCAGGGACTGACAAATTCCATAGCAAACCATATCCTCAAGCTATTCTGCTGGCTTAAATGCGCCGGACCGTTCACCCAGGGCTGAATCCGGTCTCGATGGCCGACAGGTGGCTAGGGGCGAGTTAAACGTTCGGCGGCCAAAGAAATTATCCATTTACCTGCCGGTCTTCCCCTTAAATAATCCAAGAACAGGGGCAGCGAGGAATCGAACGTGCCAAAGGTCAGCCCTCTACGGCTGTTCAACGGGGCCATCGTAACGAGGCCTGAATTGTAGGTTTGCGGTCGGTTGTCGTTACTGTCCTTTCGCTAATTCGCGCAGCTCGCTATTAAACCTCTTGTCATCTTCCCAAAAGGGCGCGTGGCCAGAGTTGGGATATAGGCTAGTTCGCGAATGGGCGATGCCGCTGCGGAATTGTTCTACGATTGCCGGGATTAGTATAGCGTCCTTCTCTCCCTGGGTAACAAGAACAGGTTTGCTTATCTTGGGGAGCACATCATCGTTGTCGATGGCGCGGGAGAACAGCCCCTCACGCACATACGGTGGCACGCTCGCATTAAAGCCTAGCATCGGATAATATTCATCGGCCTCAACTCCCGGGTGAAACACATGCGTATAAGGGACTCCAGACTGCCGATGCTTTGCTCGAAATCGGTTGAGAAGAAGCCTGGAACAAGAGCCAGGAACTCTGGAGCAACCACGGCCATGGCCTCATCGCTGCCAAGCTTGGTGAGGCCACACACGAAATTTATTCCACCGATATCCGCATCGCCGTGAGACCTTAAATAGTCCAAAATGACCAACGCGCCGTAAGACCAGCCGCAAAGAATGGGGTGGTCGAGGCCGAGGGTCCCAATGACCGAGCTTACGTCGTCAGCCCAGAGCTTGGAATCGCCATAGGCATCCTTAGGTTTTTCCGATCGGCCATGGCCGCGGAGGTCCATTGTCACCAGACGATGGTCATTTTCTAGGTCCGATCCCATCTGTTTGCCCCAGGAAAGCCCACACTGGGAGTAACCGTGCAGAAAAAGAACGGCTTGCCCTTGAGGATTACCAGTTTCCTCGACGTGGAGTTGAATTCCGCCACCACCTGTGATGCTGTGCGTCTTCATCTGAAATATCCTCTTTTGTGTGAAATCGACCATATCTATCAATTTGTCTGGTCTAAGACTCCGAATAAGTCTCCTCACCCCGGTGCAATCGAAGGGCAATGTGGTAGGTCTGACCGACGGCCCTTGGTGTGGGTGAATGAGCAGCCAGAAATCTCGACAGGCCGACCATGACGTGGCGCCCTGACTCCGATTCCTGTCGGGCTTGGAACTGCTTAAATCCGGCGTCCA
Organism: Dehalococcoidia bacterium; assembly: GCA_963665155.2. Taxonomy (GTDB): domain Bacteria; phylum Chloroflexota; class Dehalococcoidia; order Lucifugimonadales; family UBA3495; genus UBA1141. Next base: position 1,414,488 of record CAXXFI010000002.1, read on the forward strand.
CTATCTGGAAAGCGTGGAAATCCGAGTCTTCCATCAGTACGAGTTGGCCCAAAGTGGCTTGCAACGCGTCGGGGTTTCCAGACCCGGAAATGTATCTGGACACAATTTGCGCCACCTCTTCCACCTGCTGCCGTACGTCTATGCGGTCTAACAATTCCGACAGTAGAGGCTGGGCATCTATGGCCCCACTCTCCGGTTCAGGAATGCGTTGGGGCGGCATATTCAGGAACCGATCCAGATAAATGCTCATGGCGATGTCGAAAACGCCCCTGATTAGTGCCGGCGAGGGTGCCCGCCGTAGAGCTTGGTGGAGCGCGTTGGCTGCTGTCAGGGTGTTGTGTAGCGTGTCCCAGTCCCTGAATTCGTTGGAGGTATGGAAATGGGCCATTCTAAGAAACGCAGCGTAGGCAATCGTTGAGCCCAGAGCTTCGGCAGTAGCCCCATTCCGTATAGCCGCCTTGATGGATTCCAAAATTGCGGCCGGGTCATCGCCCAGCATTTGGCGCGCCAACTCGACTTCGCCTTGCCATGAATTATTGCTTCTCAGGCTATCCTCAATCAGCCCAGGGAGCACCTCGCGCGCTTGCCAGACCAAGGATGCTATATCTATCGGAGACCGCGCCAAGCGCTCAGTTCCTGGCTGCGCCTAGCTGTGGCCATTCCGTGGACGATGCTGGTAAGGACTTGGTCCGCGTGTTGCCAACCGATGTGGTCCAATAACTCGAAGGCTTTGTTGGTGAAGTCCACCACATGCCCTGCGTCCAAGTAAATGTGGTCGGTTGCGGCAGCGAACAGCATGTCCGCGATAGTCTGGGAGGGCAGTCCCAAGCCGATGGCGGTGCTTAGACAGCGTTCCGCCCCTTCGTGGTCCCGAACATCGATAAAGCTGCGGAACCAGCCTTTTAGAACGTCGGGCCGGGATTCTCCGCTGGGCAATGGGTCAACGGTAAATCGCGGGGGCTTGCCAGCGCACTCCCGGGCAACGTGGAGCAGGCCCTGATACAAAGCTCGGGGCTTGTCGTCATCATTCAGGTAGGGAAGGATGTTGGCCGTGCAGGTTAGGATGCTGAGAGCCGGCCCCCAACCCGCTGCCGCATAGGTGGTGCCAAACTCTGCTCCGATACGGAGCGCAACCCGGTAGTCGCAGCCTGCGGCACGTAGACCCAGCACGGACTTGGCTATGACCAGCCTTAGATTGTGCTCCAGTCCGTCATTTAAGCGGGTGGACCAGTATTCTTCTTCGTTCCGCTTGGGCGGTTCTGGATTCACCCAAACCTCGCCGTCCACGACGCTCACCGGGAAGCTCCGGACATCATCGGCGAAGGGATTGAAGGTCCCGCCGCTGGAGAGGTCAAACCTGGCGTGATGCCAGTGGCAAGTGAGGATACCATCCTGCACGCTGCCCCGGTCCAGAGGAAATCCCATGTGCGGGCACCTGTTGTCCACCGCAAAGACCCGCCCGTCATGATAGAAGACAGCTATCGTATGTCCCCCGCCGGTTACCACGGTGCAACCGCGTTCCCTTAAACCATCCAAGGTACCTGCGTTGATCTGGCCAGCAACTGATGTCGCCATGGTTCTAAATCCTCACAAGCAAATTGAAACCTATTAATTTATAAACCGGTCGAGAAGCTCTCCGGGCAGGGACACCCTTGCCCAAGTGTGTCCCTGCCATTTCTCTTTGTCTGTCTGCGCACTTTTGACCAGCCTAATTACGAAATCACGCTGGCATCAGCATCGCATAATGCCCGCCTTTGGACACCGGAGCCATGCCGGTGATGATCTCCGACCAATGCGCGCCCCCGTCTTCAGTGGCCCAAACCTCGCCCGTTGCCGTGGCGCCGAAGATTGAGAACGATTCTCCCCAGTCCTCCAAAATCATTGCCTCGAATGCCGTGGTCAGCCTGTCGGGCAGGCCATTCCGTAAGGCCGTCCAGTTCCTGCCACCGTCGGTGCTCTTGGATATGCGGGACCCGGCATACTTATGCTCGCTCCATGAGCCTGGGCCCTTCTGGGCCGCCGCCACGAAAACAACATCCGGGTTCTTGGGATGAACCAGCAGGAAGTCGGGATAGCCTCCGATCTCGTGTTCGGTGGTAGTCCAGTGCTCCCAGGAGTCGCCGCCATCGGACGTTACGTAAGTGCCGTCCCCGCCTGTAATGTAAATACGGTCCGGGTTCTGGGGGTTGATTACGGTCCGGTGAACGTCGTGGTCCATGCCGGGAATCAGTTTGAAGCTGTTGCCGCCATCGGTGCTTTTCAACAGCCCGCCTACTTCCACGCTGATGAAAAGGGTATTTGTGTCGTTGGGGTGGAAATTGATGTGCTTGGTATGAGCAATGTGCGGTGGTGCCGGGAACATCCAATCCGAAGTGTCAACGGACCGAAACTCTGTGAATTCAGCCCAATTGTGCCCCAAGTCGTCAGTGTAAAAAAGGTGAGCCGGTTCAGTTCCCGCAAAAATCCTGGTGCTGCCGTTAACCTGGGCCGAGGCGAGACTGTAAATGTCTTGATGGGCCAATCCTTTATCTCGCCGTTCCCAGGTGCGCCCGTTGTCCTCGCTGGCGTACACTGAATCTTTCGTTGCGCCCGCAAAGATTGTACCGCTCGCTGGCTCGATTATCAGGGCGTGGATATGCTTATCGGTCAGCCACTTGTCCGTGACCTGCCATTTCGAGGTTGCTTGGTCCTTTTGGATACGGGCCACCCCATCCTTGGTGCCGATTAGCACTTCGGTGGAAGGAACGGGTGAAGTGAATATTGTATCGCCGCCGTGAGAAAGAGTTAAAGGCATGAGATGCTCCTGCTTATTTATGTTTTGTTCTAAATTGGGTTTTGTTGGAGTAATTTGACATCAATTATCGTAAACAGGATAGAACCACAACATAATGGAGTCAATTCATTGCGGGGCTAAAACAGCGCCAGTGGCTGGAGAGGTGAGCCGTACTACCTGGCTTGATAGGAAACGTTCCCCCATTTATACTTTGCCGAATGCCGGTACGCTTCCGGCTTTTGGGTCCCGTTTTCATCATAAAACCCAACCGTGTTGACCTCACATGCGTAAGACGAGTTCGACGGCCGATTATCCTGATCGTTCTCCGTAAATTCTTCTAGAGAAGATCAGCCAAGTTGGCCGCTGTTACATTTGTCTCATGCATGGGCCAGCGAACGTCATCTGCTACTTATTATTCAGTGTTAAGGAGGAATATTTTGGTCGCTAAAAGTCCAGATCAATTGAATCCCGCAGGTGAATTCGACGTGGTGGGCACGCGCCCCATCCGTCATGATGGGCCCGACAAAGTTTTGGGTCGAGCTAGATATGCCGCCGATGTCCACCCGACTGGTCTACTTCATGGCAAGTTGTTACGCAGTCCCCACCCTCATGCGGTCATCAAGGGCATCGACACCAGCCGGGCCTTGGCCTTAGCTGGGGTTAAGGCAGTGGCAACTTCTGCGGACTTCCCCGATGTATCGGCCGAGATAGCCGACCAAGCCGAAGGCGGCACCGTGAATTATGGCTTTTACAGCCGCAACGTCATGGCTAGGGAAAAGGCGTTGTATCGCGGGCATGCTGTGGCAGCGGTTGCGGCGACGTCGGTGGCCATTGCTGAGGAGGCATTGTCCCTGATCGACGTGGATTATGAGGTGTTGTCTCCGGTGCTGGACGCTTACGCAGCAATGAAGGACGATGCGCCGATTTTGCACGACCGGTTGGTGACATTGTCCAATCCCGCTTTCCGCCAGGGAGGGTACGGCCAAATTCCGGCGGGACAGGGAAGCAACATTTCGAACCAATTCGAGTTTCGGGATGGAGACTTGGACAAGGGTTTCCAGGAAGCGGACGTGGTGGTCGAGCGGGAGTTTCACACCAGACCGGTACACCAGGGTTACATAGAGCCCCACTCGGCAACTGCGCTGTGGAACACCGACGAGACGGTCACGATCTGGTGCAGCACCCAAGGGCACTTTGCCCTCCGAGACCATACGGCAGTGATTTTGGGCGTCGATGTTTCCAAGGTGAAAGTCGTGCCTATGGAAATCGGAGGCGGTTTCGGCGGCAAGGGCCAAGGCGGTTGCTACCTCGAACCGGTGGTCGCCGCACTATCCCGTAAATCAGGGCGGCCTGTGAAAATCACCATGACTCGGACAGAGGTGTTCGAGGGTACCGGCCCCACCTCCGCCAGCCACATTACCGTGAAGATCGGTGCCACCAACGACGGCAAGCTGACCGCTGCCGAATGCCATTTGATATTCGAGGCGGGAGCATTTCCCGGATCGCCGGTTCCCTCGGGTTGCCGGACCATGCTCGCTCCATACCAGATTCCCAACACCTACATAGAAGGGGTGGACGTGGTGGTCAACACCCAGAAGGCCGCAGCCTACCGGGCCCCAGGGTCTCCAGTGGCGGCCTTTGCAGCGGAGTCTGTCATCGATGAGTTGTGCGAAAAACTGGGCATGGACCCAATCCAGTTTCGATTGCAAAACGCCTCCAAAGAAGGGACACGGCAGCCAGCGGGCCCAGTGTTCCGTAGCATAGGATTCGCCGAGTTGTTACAGGGCGCACAGGAGTTAGCTCATCTTGCCGAGCCGATCAGCGGACCCAATCGGGGCCGGGGCGTGGCCGCCGGCGCTTGGTTCAATGGCACCGGCCCGGCCAGCGCCATCGCCAGCGTCAACCCCGATGGCACGGTCAGCTTGGTGGAAGGTTCACCGGACATCGGCGGCTCAAGGGTGGCCATGGCGATGCACCTAGCGGAAGTGCTGGGAATCCCCGTTGAGGACGTCAAGCCATCGATCGCCGATACCGATTCCATCGGTTACAGCTCGGGCGCTGGGGGCAGCGGAGTGACTTTCAAGATGGGCACCGCGTGTTTCCAGGCTGCCCAAGACGTCAGAAGCCAACTTATTGAACGGGCAGCCCGAATTTGGGAGGTTGATTCCGAAGAGGTCGATTACGACAAAGGGGTGTTGTTTCACAAACAGGATACAGAGCTACGGACCTCTCTTAAGGAACTGGCCTCGCGGCTGAATTCCACAGGTGGCCCTATTGTAGGGCGTGCCACAGTCAACCCGGCAGGCGTCGGATATGCCTTTGGCCTGCATATCGTGGATGTGGAGGTGGACCCGGAAACCGGCAAGGTGGACATTCTCCGTTACACGGCCCTACAAGACGTGGGCAAAGCAATACACCCCGCCTACGTGGAAGGTCAGATTCAAGGCGGCGCTGCCCAAGGCGTGGGATGGGCCTTGAACGAAGAGTATTTCGTGAATGACCAAGGCCAAATGATGAATTCCAGCTTCCTGGACTACCGGATGCCCACCAGCTTGGACCTGCCCATGATAGACGCCGTGATAATTGAAGTGCCCAACCCCGGCCATCCCTTCGGGGTGCGGGGGGTTGGCGAGGTGCCGTTAGTGCCACCCATGGGGGCTGTAGCCAACGCCATACATGACGCCGTGGGTGTGCGCATGGAGCATCTCCCCATGACTCCGGGAAGAATCTTGGAAGCGCTTTGGGAGAAAGGCTAGATCTATTTCGAAATGAAACTGATGAATGTGAGTTTACCCCCTGTGCAACCGGGGATCAGTTCCTTCCTCCATTTCGTGGGAAGGCTAGGATGGGGGAATCACAAGGCCAGAGTTCAAAAAACGAAGCAGGGGCTCCTTAGATGAAAAGGAGCCCCTGCTTCGTTTATGGTGCCTTTGCGAGTCAGCCTTAAACCGGGTTGAAGTCGTCGGAAGTTTGAATTTTAACGGCAGACCGGTCGAGGCGTTAATGCTTTAACCGGTCGGCGTGATCGTAGGCTTCCCAAGATTAGCTGGTGTCAGCTAACCCTTACAGACCAATTGGAGACTAATTATCCGTGGGCCTTCATTCAGGGGAAGCCCAGCTTTCCCTTTCAGGCCAGTCGCTATTTTACCGTCTGGGCAACTGAGAACGGCCGTTCCAAAGAGGCGGACGGCATCGCCGCCAGCCCAATTTGGAATCTCCCAAGTTGTGCTAGTGCCAGCGAGTTCGTTGCATCGCACTTTGACACGCGTTATATGCTGTTTTTGATCGCCTTTAATAAGAAAACCAGCATGTTTACGGACCCTAAGGCCGGTTAGCACTTCACCGGCGCGGCAAGACCTGTCGTAAGTCGCTCCCACTGCTCCGGATCCTACGGTGGTTGTTTGAACGACCCCGTCGTCGGAGAGGGTAGCGCCTACACTACCAACGAGTACCTCCAGGTCGGCGCCAACTCCTTGGCAATCAAGCCCTATGGTTTGGATCCTTCTATCCGTACCGCTATTGACGTTACCGTAGATGCCGGTTACGAACGCCGGGGTTCCGCTGATCGCCTCGGCGCAATCCAGCGTGAATGCGGTTCCCAGTATGCCGCCGAAAGATGCGGATAAACTCTGTGGGCCGTATACGAGAGTAGCGCTGCCGTCATCACCGTCGGCTCCGGGAGCGCCGGTGTCACCTTTGTCGCCGGTGTCACCCTTGTCGCCGGTGTCACCAGTGGCGCCGGTGTCGCCCTTAGGACCAGGATCGCCTTGGGCTCCCTGCTGGTTCCAGGACAGGCTATCTTCATTTTTCTTACAATCGTTGCCGCTATCCACGATCCGCAGGTGCTGACCGTTTGCGCATGCTTCGATGCTCGTTCCGCTGGCTAGCAAATTACCGGTTACATAAGTGGTGCCGATCGCGCCCGCAATCAAAGCGATCACGACAAACATCGCCGTCATCGGCGAAATCCTTGATAGTAAACTCATCTTCCCCTCTAAAATGATTAAAGTTTTGAAATTAGGCTTCTCGCATTCACGGGTCCGTTGTAATCCAAATGTTATCCAAAGAACTCGCCGCTAATTGGGCGAGAATTACCAGCCGGTTACATGTTTTGACTAACCAATGACGTTGTTTCTTAGAAGTTCCCCCAAAGCTTTATTAAAAAACCAGCTTTATTTAAAAACCGGATTAGATCACAGTTTTAGCGGATTTTAATCGAATTATTGCATCATAGGCAATTATTCTCCGTAATATAAGTTATATATCGCAATTACTGACGAAAATTTGTCAATTCTGCTTCAATATTTCCGAGACACCTCAATATTTGGCGCACAGCGGTATATAAGGCGTTGCAAAGGGTTTAAGCTGCGCATGCGCTAGAGGATGTCTGTCGCCGTGGCCCCGATTATTGGAGAGCCATATGGTGTGAGAAAGGTGTGTACCGAAAGGACGGGGATAGTTTTGCATGAGAAGTATTTAGGGTCAAGCGCCGCGACTTCACATTGCTTAACTATACCCAACCGTTTTTCAAACACGTATTTTCAGGCTGATGGCCATGTAGCAGCAGGGTCCTGTCCGTCAATGGATAATATCAGGGCTTGAGACATATGGTCCCTTTGCACTGGAAAAACAAACATTACCAACGTGGACGAAATCCCAGGGACTGCGATTCTTGGTGAACTAGTTGCTATGGTTGGGTCGTTCCGATGAATTGGGAGGTAAAGAAGTTCGGTGGTTTTGAGGACGCGATACAAAAATAATTACCGCGGCAGGCTGGGAATGATTAGTTCCTTTTTGAGGCGGGTTAACTTACGCTGTGGTTGGGATTGGAATCAGCGCTTCTCAGCCAAACTTCTCGTCACACGTCACAGCGTTCGCTTAAAAAACGCCTTTGGCGAATGGATTTACTCCAGGGGATTGATGGCCTCCTGTATTTTCCCGGAGGTCATCCACCAACCACAGGGCTTACACGAAGTTAAATTGCTCGAAGTTGCCGCCTACTATCGGTGTGGCATCCAAGCCAAGCCACTTTTCGGCCAAGGTGGAATAAGCGCCGCGGTAGTCGTAGTTGAAATGCAGGTCTCCCTCTAGCAGGTCTTTCGCTTCAAGAGAAGGATATTCCCCGTACATGCCGCCCTTGACCGCGTCGCCGATGGCGAAAGCGACCCCTCCAGAACCGTGGTCGGTTCCAGCGCCGTTATCCCGCACTCGACGCCCGAACTCCGTGAATAGGAACATCACCACGTTTTCAGCAGCGTTATGCTCACGCAGATCGTCAAAAAAATCGGTGATGGCTTGGGATAGGTCGATCCACAGCTTGTGGTGATACGGTCCCTGGCTGGCGTGGGTGTCATAGCCGATTTGTTCGGTGTTGAAAATCCGTGTGCCCATGTCGGCCAGCAGCACTTTAGCGATCCCCTGCAGGTTTCGTCCGATGGGGCTATCGGGATACTCAATCGTGGAGTGGTACTTGTCCGGTGCCGTCTTCAATATGTCTGCGCCTTTCAGAGCTTGTAGGCCCGTCTGACCCAGGTAATCCATTACCGGGCCGGTCCCCACCGCCGGCGCATACATTTCGGCGAAAGCATCAAGTGCCTCGTCTCGCTGGGGCTGACCTGTTATGCCGGTTAATACGCCGTAGGTCTCCAGCACGGCTACCGAAGCGACCGGGACTCCAGACAATGCCATCGAACGAGGAAGTCCCCGACCGAAGTTCACCCCGGTGAGGACGTTTTCCGCATTGGGGTCCAAGTCCCGGATGGCACGTCCCAGCCAGCCTTCGGAGCCAATCTTCTCAGGTTCGCAAGTGTGCCAGATATCCATGGAGCGGAAATGGGAGCGGTTGGGGGATGGGTAGCCAATCCCATTTATCACCGCCACCTTTCCCTGTTCGTAAAGGTCCATGATTGGTTTCAAAACAGGATTAAATCCAAAATCAGCGTCAATCGGCAAAACCTCGTCAGCAGGAATGCCCAGATTCGATCGATTGTCGTAGTAAATCGGGTTGTTGTAAGGGACGATTGTGTTTAGGTAGTCGTTGCCGCCTGTCATTTGGACTACCACTAATATCGGGTCTTTTTGGCTCGACGCCATCACCTTTCTCCTAACTTCCGGCTAGTCCGGTTAGCTTCCAGTCTAGCTGGTGCTCTCTTCCTCGGACAGTTTCTGGTAAACCTGCAGACGCCCCCGACCGGAGTCGACGATTATTACCCGGCCTTGGTCATCTACCTTGATTCCTCGGGGTTTCCAGAATCCCTTTTCCTGGTTCAAATTCTTCGCCACCCGGCGCTGCTCCATCATCAAGGGGTTTGCCGCCATCAGTTGTTCGGCCCAAGTGGACATGGTGGCGTCCCCGGTTAATTGATCTTTGAATTCCCCGTCGCCGTCGAAGACCTGAATGCGGTGGTTATTGCTGTCTACTACGTAAACGTCACCGGTGACATCCGTAGCGATTCCAACGGGCCGATCGAACTCTCCCTGGCCGCTGCCCAGCGAACCCCACTGGAGAGCGAACCGTCCATCTGGGCCGAATTTCTGTACCCGGTGGTTACGCCAGTCCGTGACGAACACCTGACCATCGGGGCCAACAGCGATTCCCCAAGGCATGTTGAATTGGCCCGGACCGGCTCCGTTGCCGCCCCATCCGTCCAGGTATTTGCCTTCCTTTGAAAGACGTTGGATGCGGTGGTTGAGAGCGTCCACGACCAATAAATTGTCCTCGGCGTCAAAGGCCAGCCCGGAAGGCCGGTTGATCTGTCCGGTAGCGGCGCCAGCTTCGCCCCACTCGTTGAGGAAGCTGCCCTGATTGTCAAACACCGAGATTTTCTGGTTCCACTCATCGCTGATGTAGAGGCGCTCCTGGGAATCGGCGGCGATTCCAGCGGGCCATGTCCACTCACCTCGCCCGGTGCCATAGACTCCGAATTCTCCGAAGAAATCCTCATCCACGCTGCAAAGTTTCACTGCCAAGTTGCGTTGCATCGCTACGCCGCGCTGCAACACATACAGCCTACCGTTTTTGCCCAGGGCAAGGTCCACGGCGTAGCGAAAGCTGCGTCCAGAGAAATCGTCGATCCCGATGGTATGACTGTAGCGAAATCGTCCCGCGCCTACTTGCAGTGTGCTCATGCCTTTCTTTTCCTTGATGGGGTCCATTAATAAGGTTCAATTGCAGTTGCTCATGTAGCATGAGGTCCGAAATTGGCGCATCAGGCGAACTGGAATTCCCTGGTGGCCACAATGAGTTGCAATGTCTTGCCGACCCGTTGCGCCAACTCCGCTCTTTGGTCGGCGCTTTTGGTCCCTGTGTTCCCATCCTTGCCAGCCAGGTTGACCAAAGTGCGGTGAGTCTTTTCGCTCACTTCCAATGGGCCAACCAACTCCAAACAACCGTCGACCAACTCTTCAGGGGTCAATGTCGTTCCGCCCTCGGCCAAGCGCCGGATTATGGCTTGGACGCCGGTATTGTCGATATTGCCCACTTGGTCCGCAGCGAAATTCACCCGTCCCACCAGCGATCCGCTGTCGATCCACTCTTTCCCGGTGTGCCATCCTTCAACCGTAGGAGGGTTCAGCAACTCCTGGCCAATGTAGGCACTTTCCATCGCCGCATCCATTAGCCCCGGTTTGACGCCATTGAAATCGCCCACCAAGCGCAACACCCCTGCGACCAATTCGGCCGGGCCTTTGACTTTGGCGAATCGGGCTACCTTGAAGAACTGGGAATTTAGCAACACCCGCATCACCGCTTTGATACTATAGCCGGACTCCAGATAGGTATCGGACAGCGTCTGAATCGCCTCTTCGGGCGCAGGATCATCGGACACGAAGAAGTTGTATAGCTTGCCTGCGATGAACCGGGCAGTGGCTGGCTGGCGCACGATAATCTCGATAATTTCCTCGCCGCTGAAACGTCCGGTCTCCCCCAGAAACTCCTTTTCGCCGTCGTCATGATCATCGGACCGGTACTCGAACTCCAAAGGGAAGGCACCCCAAGGGTAGCGGGGAATCAGGTTGGCTATAGTCCAGCCGGTGAATGCTCGGGTACACGACTTGACGTCTTCCTCGGTGTAATTGCCAACGCCCATGGAGAATAGCTCCAACAATTCCCGACCGTAGTTCTCGTTGGGAGCGTCCTTGTGGTTGGTATCGTTGTCCAGCCAGATAATCATGGCCGGGTCTCGGGATAGCTCGACCAGCATGGTGGGCAGATCGCCCAAGCAATTGCGACGGAACATGTCAATCTGGGCGGCCATCGCACGACCATTCATTATTTTCTCCCAGGCGGTGGCGAAAAGCCCGTGCCAGAAAAGCGTCATCTTTTCTTCCAGCGGGCTGCGGGTGTTGATCATCCGGTAGAGCCACCAGCCGCCGGCTGCGGACGCCTGACGCTGGTCTTCTATCTCGATGAAATACCTGTCGATAACATCGCGTTCCAGGTAAACGTCATCAACCGGGTGGAGCAACTCTTCCACGGTCGCTTCGTAGCCTTTGGCGACGTAGGCTTCGAGTTCATCCCGGTTCACGCCGAAACCGGCGCGGCGCATTAGGTGGGCCATCAATGCGATTTCATCAACTGCCGGCATGTGGGCCTCCCTTGGGGTTCGGTGGGGGCTTAGAGTTCGGACCCTCTATTATCGGACCCTGTATTAATCGCAAACTGTATTAGTCGAGACTATATTGATTCCGCGATTCATCGTCAAGAAGGCTGTCACACCGTGCGTCCGAATTTGCAGAGAGGTTCCGTTGCGACACTCTCGATTGTTACTTCATTTCATCCCCAATGACCTCACACAAGTCGGTCATTCCAGTTCCAACTCGGAGTTAACGAGGCTAATTTGGGGTTGGGCTTAGATGGCGAATGGAGAACGGCTTTCGGAGGGTTTATGGACGTTGACCACGTTGGGAGACGGTGTTAATGTTCAGCCCATCGCCGGGGTATGGATCTCGGATCAGCCACAACTTATTGTGGGCGCTCCGGGCCAACACTTTATAATTACTGGTTCAAAAAAGGCAATATCATGAGCATGTCGGAAGGGGATTTCGCAGCATATAAAGAACGGACTTTCGGGTTCATCTGGGATGAATTGGCTCCGCTGGAAGATGAGATTGAAGAGACGGGCCGAGTGCCTCGGGAGGCCCTATGGCCCAAATTCCTAGATATGGGGTTTTTAGGCCAGATGGTGCCCAAGGAACACGGGGGGTTGGGTCTGTCCGAAGCGCAGTTCATTGAGTTCGAGAAAGAATGGTCCAAGGTTCATGGAGGTATCAGGACCATTCTCCATGTGCATAACCTGGGCTCCGAAATCCTCCAACATGGAACCGATGAGCAGAAAGCGGACTATTACCCAAGAATCGCCCGGGGCGAATTGTCCGTTGCCTTCGCGCTCACAGAACCCGAGGCAGGGACGGGTAGAGACATTAAATCCAGGGCTAGTCGGGACGGAGATAATTTCATTCTAAACGGAACGAAGCACCTTATCACCAATGCCGACTTTGCCGATCTATTCAACGTCGTCTGCTGGACCGAGACTCCGTCCGGAGAGTATCAGATCAGCAACCTTTTGGTGGAACGAGGTAGTCCCGGGTTCGCCATCGGCGACATGAAGCCCGCTATGGGATGCGTGGGCGCCGTCCATGGACGCCTGAACTTCAACAACTGCGTAGTGCCAGTGACCAACATCCTCGGCGTGGAAGGAAAAGGGTTGGAGTCGACGCTCCACACTCTCAACGTCAGCAGAGTTCGGATCGCTGCCTGCGCCCTGGGAACCATGGAGCGGTGCCTGGACATGGCGGTGGACTTCGCAAAAAAGCGGGTCACTTTCGGCAGGCCCATAGGGGAGAGGCAAGCGGTCCAGAGGTACCTGGCGGAAATGGCCATGGACGTCTATGCTCTGCAGTGTGTGATCGATGATACGGTCCAGGCCATAGAGAACGGCGATGATTTCTACCTGAAAGCAAATCTATGTAAACTCCTGGCCATTGAGGCAGGGCGTCGGGTTACCGATCAGGGACTTTTGGTAATGGGTGGCATAGGCTATACCCGAGAGTACCCGATGGAACGGCTTTACCGCGACCTTAGACTCAATTGGCTGGAAGAAGGGACACCTACCATCCACATCTCGGTCGCCGCTCGCAGTTTACTGAATGGTGATAGCACCTACGGCTCTCATCGGGTGGAGAATTTAGAAACACCGCTGGAAAAGGCCATGAAAGTTTTTGAATTCTAGCCGTTGGATCGATTGGTCGACCAAGGCGGTCCCGAAATGACGGAGGGAATTCTGGGCTTTGAAGCAGCGTTTTAGTACGATCAGGCGCCATACCAACTTATAAGGGAAATGGGTGCGTATTGAAGGAGTTCGAGCTGACAGGGAAATTGGCCATTGTGATGGGCGGCGGTCGTGGCATCGGTAAAGGCGTCGCCCTTACTCTGGCAGAAGCCGGGGCTGATGTGCTGGTGGTGTCTCGAACCGAGACGGAAGTGCTACAGACGGCTGAAGAAGTTCGGGAATTGGGCGTCAGGGGCATCGGCGTGCGGGCAGACGCCACCAATCCTGAGGATGTGGACCGGGTCGTCGAAGCTGCTATTTCCCAGTGGGGTCGAATAGACATTCTGGTGAACGGCGCTGGGGGAGCCCTTATCAGGAAGCCTCTGGTGCCTCTACCCGATGCGAGCCCGCCCTGGGCGAAAGACCTTGCAGAGTTCGGCACAATCACCACCCAAGAGGAGTGGAGCAGCATGATGGACGCTAATCTACTCTGTACCTTCTTGGCGACCCGAGCGGTGGGGCCTCACATGATTCAGCAGCGGAAGGGGAAAGTCATTAACATAACCTCTATGACCGGTGCGAAAGGCTACCCCTACCATGTGTTGTACTGCACAACCAAAGCCGGGGGCATCATGTTCACCCAGTCTCTGGCCCTGGAGTGGGCACCGTATCACGTCAATGTAAACGCTATTGCGCCCGGCTATTTGGCCACCCAGATGACTGATGTCTACATGCAGGATGAAACTATGACGCGGCGCTTCATCAATTCCATTCCAATGAAGCGGCTGTGCGAGCCTCGGGAAGTGGGTCTTCTGGCAGTGTATCTCGCCTCGGAAGCGTCGGACTACATGACCGGTCAGACGATCTTTCTCGACGGAGGGTTGACTGCGTAAGGACCATCAAGTCTAACCGTGTCCGGCCAGTTCTAGCGCGATCCGCCGTCTTGGTAACTCGCAATCCCATAGTATTGACTTGGGAACCAAGATATAGCTCCAGCGCAGAGCAGTAACTGGTTTTTAGGAAAAAGCTCCAACTTTGACTGGAAGGCTTCAGTCCTGCTTTGATGTCACGTCCAGGGATAGCGAATACTTGGCTCTCCTGCGAGCCATCCTAACCATCTCACTAAAAAACTATCTCAAAACTTGAATACAGTTTAGAATATATTTTATGGTTACCCCCAACGTGTGTGGAGGTGCCTGATGGGGAACGGCGAAAACTCGGGGTCTTCTAGGTTATCCGAGTTTATCGATGGTTTATCAAAGGACTTAAGTGGACCCGTTATTCAAACAGTAAAGAGGCCAAATTAAGACAGTGTTCCGCTGGTAGCCCTGCTCTACCAACAGATCGGCCAACTCAAGGTGGAGAGAGATTTCTTGGCCGACAGGTCCGGCCCATGAGCCGGGAGCGGAGGCGGGAGATGGTAGACCGTGAACATCGGGCCATTTCCACCGTCCGGCAGTGCGCGTTGCTGAGCATCAGCCGGTCTAGTGTCTACTACCGGAGCAAGGGCCATTTCCGAGAGGACCTAGCGGTGACGGAGCTGATCGACCAGAAATACCTCAGCACACCTTTCTATGGGTCGCGGCGCATGATGGTCTGGCTCAGCAGGCAGGGCCACCAGGTGGGTCGGAAGCGAGTCCAGCGCTTAATGCGGACCATGGGGCTTGCCGCCATCTACCGGCGGCCCCGGACCAGCCGGCCAGGAGCAGGGCACAAGGTGTATCCCTACTTGCTGAGGGGCATGGAGATCAACCGGCCAAACAGGGTATGGGCGGCAGAGATCACCTACATCCCCATGGCCAGGGGTTTTCTCTACTTGGTGGGCATCATGGACTGGCACAGCCGGTGCATTTTGGCCTGGCGCCTACACCCTGGACGTCGACTTCTGTATTGAGGCCTTGAGAGAGGCGCTTGGCAAAGGGAAGCCCGAGGTCTTCAACACCGACCAGGGGAGCCAGTTCACCAGCGACGCTTTCACCGGGCTCTTAGAGCGGGAGGGAGTCCTAGTCAGTATGGACTGGAAGGGGCGCCACAGCGACAACATTTTTGTGGAGAGGCTGTGGCGTACGGTGAAGTACGAGGAAGTGTACCTGAAGGCCTATTCAGGTGGAGAGGAGGCCAGGGCTGGGATCGGCGACTACTTCCGCTTCTACAACACCCAAAGGCCTCATCAAGCCTTGGGCTACCGGACACTGGTCGAGGCGTTCAACGGAGGATCAGCGGCACAGACAAAAGACAGCAGCCGGGCGCTGCATTGAGAGTTACTATCCTACGCAGCAAAGACGGGACTCTCACTCAACTTAGCCTCAATCTTGTCCAACTGATGGGGTCCCCCTAAGCCGAGTCATTTCGTAGTAATGCCGTTAAAGGACAAACAATGTTCAATTATATAATATGTGAGAGTTATCCCCGAAGGTTTTTCGACTGAAAGTTTGTCTGTAGCTGAGATATTCATTGCAGGCTATTTGACCGCTGAGTGGAAACGAAAAAATACGGCTCCGACTGGACAATCAGCGGATCATATCGCAGCGGCCTACAAAAGATTTATTGATGAGATTCGTGAAAGCGGGCTTCGCACTAGCCGCTAATCCCCCTAAAAATTCGATGGGGGTTTAAGGCAAAGCCCCATTTAGGGGGAAGGTTAGGCCTGTCCTTGTATCTTAAATAGTGGCGGGGTAGACCATACTGTCCTTGGTTCCAAGACCGCAGCTCAGCGTGGGTCACCCCGCCGGGAGTCTCAAGAGCCCGAACAGTTGCCCGGGCATGGAAAAGCCCGCATCGTGCAAGGAAGGGCCGTGGAAGAATAAGTGGGAGCCGATAGTAAACAGGTATTCATTGGGATAGACGTATCCAAGGATTGGCTGGACGTGGCGGTTCGCCCGACAGGTGCAACTTGGCGCTCCGCCTACGAAGAAGCAGGCCTCGAGTCCCTGGTCCAACAGCTCAGGAACCTGGAACCCCGCTTGGTGGTGCTGGAAGCTACCGGTGGGTATGAGGTTCCCTTTACTGGCTCTAGGCACGGCGAGTGTCCCTGTCGCTGTGGTCAATCCCCGTCAGGTCCGAGACTTCGTCCGCTCCCTGGGGAAGCTGGCCAAAACGGACCATCTCGACGGAGCGGCCATCGCCCATTTCGGCAAGGCCAGTGGGGCTGTGGCTCAACCCCTCACCACCGTAGAGGCTCGAGAACTGGAGGCCCACGTTGCTCAGCGGCGGCAAATCATCCAAATGAAGGTCGCCGAGCAGCAACGCCGACAACCAGCGTTGCCCGTAGTCCAACGGCGCATCGAGCGAGTGCTCACTGTCCTGGAAGAAGAGTCGCATGACCTCGATAGGGACCTCAATGACCGCCTGGGCAAGAGCCCGCTGTGGCGCGAGCGGGAAGCCTCCTGCGCAGTGTACCAAACGGCCGGCCCGACCCTGACATTCACGTTGTTGGCCAGCCTCCCTGAACTCGGTACGCTCAACCGCAGACAGATCGTCGCCCTGGTGGGTGTAGCCCCACTCAGCCGGGACAACGGCAAGCTTCGAGGGCAACGGTACTGCTGGGTAGGGCGTGCCACAGTCTGTGCCGTTCTGTATATGCCTACCTTGGTCGCCGTCCGCCACAACCCAGTCCTTAGTGCCTTCTATGAGCGGCTTCTCGCAGCAGGAAAGCCTAAAAAAGTTGCACTCACAGCTTGTATGCGTAAGATCTTGGTCATCTTGAACTCTATGATCAAACACAACCAAACCTGGAATCTTCCTGCTTAGAACTCTTGACACCTGAAACAGTTGCTGAGCCTGCCGAAGGGACCGATTGGTGGCGGAACTGCGTCTGGCTGGCGCCTGCACCCTGCCTGAGGCGAATCAAGTGCTGGCCGAATTTCTGCCCCGGTTCAACCATCGCTTCGGGGTGCCTGCGGCTCAGCCGGAGTCAGCCTACCGACCAGTGGACCCGGTGTTGGACCTGGGTGGCGTACTGTGCATCAAGGAGTTGCGCCGAGTGGGCAAAGACAGCACGGTGCAATACCCCGGACGGGCATTACAGCTCTTTCCCAGTATGGAGCGACCCAGCTATGCCGGAGCTCGGGTGGAGGTGCAATAACGTCTGGATGGTCGTCTGTTAGTACGACACCGGCAGCAGATTCCGACTCCCCAGGAAGCACCGCCTCTAGCAGCCGAACTACGGGCACAGGTCGTAGCAGGTCCGGTGGCGGTATCGATTCCCGACCCGGACCCGACGGACTGGAGGCCCCAGGAACGTGTCAGAGCCCCGGTGCTTCCAAGGCCCCTATCTGGCGAGACCATCTGGTATGAGGACTCCGACAGGAAGCAGGTCCATCGGGGCTTGGTGGTGGCCGGGATGGAGCGGGCGCGGCAGCGAGGCAAGCGCATCGGTCGGCCCCGGGTGAATGAACGGCCCGAGTTCGAGCAGAAGTTCGCCAAAGTAGTGGAACGTATTGGACCGGAAGGTATTTCCCGAAGGCAGTCAGCCCGAGAACTGGGCATCGGCTATGCTACCCTCAAGCGCCTCCTAGATTCCCAGGAAAGGTAGTGAGTCAAGCCTTTACCTATGTATTAGCTAAAACCAAACAGAGTAGAGACTACTGACATTTTCCCTGGACAACAACATAATGAGTGTAAAATCAGAATCATCAGAAAGACGTTATTGGCACGGCGACAGCACCCACCGCCCGCCCTTCAATCAGGCCAGCGGTAGAGATTGCATACTCCATAGACCGACTCATTAGCCGCAATATTTTGGAACCGCCGGAAGTTACAGACCAAAAACAATCTCCAATCTCACACCACGCCCGCTTCTGCCAGGTAGGCCAGTTCCGTCCTTTGCAGCCCCAACTCGCCGCAAAAAATCTCCTCGTTGTGCTCTCCGATAAGCGGGGCGCGACTTGATATCCGCCAAGGTGAGCCATTGTAAATCCCGGCTGCGCCGGGGTATTTGAAAGTCCGGCCTAGTTCAGGATGCGGCACCTCCACCCAAAAGCCGCGGTCATTCAGGTGTCCCTCATCCACCAGTTCATCTGGCGATCGAATCGCTCCCCAGTTGAACCCTCGTTCCTGGCCACCATGGGCCACCTCGTCCCTGGTTAAATTTGCGGCGAAGTTGGCTACCACGTCATTAAGGTGGTCGCCGCTAGCAGCGAATACCGCAGGGTCTTGGTAACGTTCGTCGGTCAGGTCATCCGCCAGGCCATAGCTGTCCATTCATTCGACCAGCTTCGGGAATTCCCGGAACGTTACCCGGGAGGCGGCGGCGTTCACGTACTTGCCGTCTTTACAACGCAACTGAGCCTTAGGAGACGGCGACGCTGCGGCGTGGCGGCCGGTCTGTCGCATTACCACCTCGCCTTGATAGATGTAGGTATTTACGTGCATTTCAGTGGTGAGGGCGCAGGCGTCGTGCACCGAAGCGTCAATGCACTGGCCTCGTCCCGATTCGGTGCGGTACATCAACGCGGCGATGATCGCCATGTAGGCGTAGTGGCTGCCTATGTGCCAGGCGTTGCCGCCGCCGGGAGCGATCGGAATTTCCGCCGGATCGTCCTCCGTATCATAGCCGCAGCAGCCCATCTGCCCCCCTGCCGCCAGGTGAACCAGGTCGCCAGCCAGGAAATCCCGCCAAGGACCGGTCTGGCCGAATGAGGTTAGTGAGCACATAATCAGCCGAGGATTCGATTCTATTAAGTTCTGGTATCCCAAGCCTAAAGAGGGCAGGTAGCCAGCAGCAAATGTCTCCAGAATCACATCGGCCGAGTCGGCCAATCGCCGGAAAAGGCCGCGCCCATCCTCGGTTTCCAAATTGAGAGTGATGCCCCGTTTGGAGGTGTTGTAATGCCAGAAGGAGAGGCTGCGATCCCGGTGGGGTACATCGTCGAGGAATGGTCCAACGATTCGAGCGTCTTCGCCCCCGGTGGGCTCGATTTTGATCACATCGGCTCCCAGATCAGCCATCAGTTTCCCGCAGAACTGCCCTTTCTGATCGGCCAACTCCAGTACCCGTAACCCGGACAATGGGCCGGGTTGATGATCGGCGTTGACGGCAATTGCATCTCTTGGGCGAGCCTCAATTTTTGGTGCGGCGCGCTGGCTCGTGAGTGGAACCGGGTCTGCTTTGATCATGTCATCCATGTACGGGTATCGGTCCATGGATTTTGGCCAGAAGGTGCCGTCTTCGTACCCGTCCACGAACTCTTCGTGGCTAAGACCCAGTACGCCTTCCAAAATTTCCTGGTTGTGCTGGCCGATTAAGGGAGCAGCCTGAAAGTTCAGCGCAGGAGTTTCGGAGAGCTTGAAGGGAGCGTTCTGGAACTTTCGCACGCCGACCACTGGGTGCTCCAAATCAAGGTAAATTTCCCGGTGGCGAAGCTGCGGGTCATAGTCCACCCGGTTTTCGGTGCTCTGAACCGGCATGGCGGGCACGCCAGCCGCCTGGCACTGCTCCATAATTTCATACTTCTCAAGAGTTTGGGTCCACTCTTGAATACCTTGATCCATCTCTTCCTGATGCTGGAGACGGCCACGCAGGGTAGCGAACTTAGGCGCAGCAGCCCATTGGGGAGAGCCCATCACCGCCACCAAGCGCTGCCATTCCTCCTGGGAGAAGCAGGTAATAGCGCACCAGTCGTTGTATCCACCGCCCTTGGTGCGGTAGGCGTTGTGCGGAGCTGTGGTCGGTCCTCTGTAATTGTTGACCATGGGGGTGCCGGGCCAATGCGCCCGGTTGCCCGGAGGGAATCCTTCCCTCCGTGAGGGACGACCATTTATCGTGGCGTCCAGCATCGCAGAGCCGTTCAACGTGGCGCCGACGATCATTTGCGACAGGTCCACGTGCTGGCCTAAGACGGTGACGTTGCGGCGGTATAGAGAAGTTAGGGTAGAGAATGCGATGTACATCCCGCCTGTGTCGTCCAGGTATGACCAACCCCAGCCTGCCGGGGGTTCGCCGGGCAGGCCCGATAGGAAGGTCAATCCCGAGAACGCTTGGGCGATGGGTCCCATGGTTAGGTAGCCCCGATGCCGGCCTGTGTGGCCGAACCCGGACTGGGAGACATAGACGATGTCCGGCTTCAGCTTGCACAGTTCTTCGTAACCCAAACCCCAACTTTGCAATGTCCTGGCGCTGAAGTTCTCGACCACAACGTCGGACACCGAAATGAGCTTCTTGATTAGGTCCAAGCCCTTTTCGCTGCGCAGGTTGACGGTGATGCCCTTCTTGTTGGCGTTAGTGTCGTTAAAGTTTGTCGCCGTGTTGAGGTTGGGCGTCATTCCGGGGGGCGCAGCTCCGGTGGTCCTTCCTCTCTCGGACAGCGGCCATTCCACCTTTATAACTTCGGCGCCTAGGGCACCCAACCAACGGGTCGCCCAAGGACCCGCCCTTACCCAGGTAAAATCGACGACCCGGACGCCGGCCAGCGCTTTCGGTGTACCTGCCATCTGTTCCAGGGTCAAGGCCATGGCTTCCTCCTTGATCCTCGCCGGGATCCTGACCGGATTCCAGCTTGATTCCCCGTCGCCGACAACCAATACCGACGCCGTGAGCGGGAATATACACATGGTGCGCCGGGACGTCAATCTTCGGAGGGAAGCCGATGGGCTGATCTGTTCGGGGATATGCTTAAACAAGTCGGCATTAGCCTATTTGTGACTAGGCGGGGCGGAGTTGAGAATCAGGGAGCAGACGGTTAAAGTAGCCCTTAAATCAGTAGACTCAAATAGGGGGGATTATCGCTCGGATGTGATGCAGACGGATGCTTGCCGACTCGGGGTGTGCCCCCATACTAACCTTCCCCAGATATGGGGGAAGGGACGACTATCCTGCCTTTGTTACCGCGGTCTGAAAGTTGTTATATGCAGTCTAGGGAGACGAGCTTGAGCCAAGGACAGCGTCTCAATAAGATCGGGCTGAAGCAATGAACTAGCACTCCTACATCGGCGGCTTGGCCAAGGAATCGGACTACTGGGAGAACGGCCCTCTCGGGTTGCTATCGGAGGACTTCTATAGCCGTCATTTTGGTTTTTCGCGGCGGCCTTTGAATTCCTGGGATTCCAGGCCGCCGCGTAGCCGACAATTTGGGTTGCAGATTGCTTAACTTTTACTTAAGGTCGAAGCCTTCGTAGCCGTTGGCCGCCACCTGGGCACGCTTGGCCCGCATGGCCGGGGCAGTGTCCGGAGCGGTTAGCAATGCCCGGGCTTTTCCGGGGATATTTGCTCCCACAAACCAGGAGTTAGCTTGGGTGCGGAGAATCTTGGCTCCGTCCTCGTTAACGTGTTTGACCCAGGCGTCTTCCGCCTCAGGGGTGGCCGAGATACGCATGAATTCATTGTCGCGTACGTAGGTCATGGCTTCGCCCACCCAGTCGACCAGCGGCTCGGCAGCCCTGACGAAGTTGCCCACAGAGGCTGCGTTGATGGTGAAAAGATTCGGGAAGCCAACGCTGGAGATGCCCAGGTAGGTGCGGGGACCATCGGCAAATTTGTCCTTCAACGTCTCCCCGCCTTCGCCCTGGATATTCAACTTGACCAACGACCCCGTCACTGCGTCAAACCCCGTGGCGAATATGATGACGTCCAACTCGTACTCTGCGTCGCGGGTTTTGACGCCATTGGGAGTGATCCGCTCTATGGGCGCTTCTCGCACATCAACCAGCAAAACATTGTCTTGGTTGTAAACCTCATAGTACCCGCTCTCACATGGCAGACGCTTGGAGCCGAACATATGGTCCTTGGGCACTAGCATCTCCGCCAACACCGGGTCGTGCACGCGCTCGCGGATCTTGTTGCGAACGAATTCGGCATAGTCTTCGTTGGCCTCTCCAGGCACCATGACGTCACGGAAATTGGAAAGCCATTTCTTGAACCCGGGTTCCAGCCACAGCTTCTCATACAACTCCAGCCGTTCTTCCTCCGAGACATCCATGGCCGACCGCGGGTCAAATTCGTGCATAAACGATCCAGGAGTTTCGCTGCACTTCTTGAAAATTTCCGGGTACCTCGCCTTTATTTCGCGTTGGGTCTCGTCATCAATCAGGCCATTTCGGAGGGGAGCACAGAAATTAGGCGTGCGCTGGAATACTGTCAGATTGCCGACTTCCTTGGCGATTTCCGTTATTATCTGCACGCCGGTCGCCCCGGTGCCGATGACTCCCACACGCTGGCCAGCTAGGTCCATGCCTTCCGCTGGCCATCTGCTGGTATGGCATGAGGCTCCTTTGAAGCTTTCTATTCCCTCAAAGGCCGGAACGTAGCCGTCGGAAAGGCTACCGACTGACGTGATGAAATATTGACCTCTCACCCGTTGACCGTCCTCCAATAGGATCTCCCAGCAACTCTCAGCCTGGTCAAACACGGCGGAAACCACACTTGAATTGAGTTGAATGTCCTTCCGGAGGTCGAACTTGTCCGCTACATAGTTGAGGTAGCGTTCGTTTTCAGGCTGGCCGGAATAATGTTCCTTCCAGTCCCATTCTTGGAGGAGTTCTTCGGAGAAAGAATACCCGTAGGAATAACTCTCCGAGTCGAAACGGCACCCTGGATAGCGGTTCCAAAACCAGGTGCCGCCAACACCACTAGCCCGCTCGAAGGTTCGCACCGAGAAGCCAAGTTCTCGCAACCGGTACAACGCATACAAGCCTGTAACCCCGGCACCGATGATAATCGCGTCATAATACTCGATTTTCTCAGGGCGCTCGGTATCCGAATCCGGTGTCTGCTGTAGAGAACTCGCCATTTCTTTTCTCCTTCAGGCCATATTTTGGTTAAAGTGTTGTCCAGGCTGGATGTGTGGAATTAAATTATATCCAAATAAATGCAAGGGGCATCTTCTGGTCATTCCGAAACCCAGACCCAATAGTGCGCCTAATTCTATAGTCTAGGCAGATAATTCGCAAGAAACACTATCATGAAATACTAGCTATCTGCCAAGGTTGGGGTTGCCGTTTCTTTGGTTCCTTGGCGGGAGTCCGAGGAATAATCGCTGTCACTTGCTCATTGATTGGACAGCGATACCGATTTATGCTACTCCCAAGCACACCTCGACGACATCCATGTAGGAGAGCGACATGTTAAACCTTTCTCCCGAAGACCACTACCAACTCCGGAAGATGCAAATGGACACTGAAAAGAAGTCGTTGGAATTGCAAAAATCCCGGCAGGACTTAGAGCGGTTCGTTCTGGACTTGGAATACAAGCACGGCTTGATCGCAGAAGGTAAGACCCTGGACGCCCAGACAGCGAAAGTCAACGAGCTTATCTCGATTCCCAATAGTAATGGGAACGGTCAAAAACATGTCAAGGAACTGGTAGCAGCTTCGGCGGAATAAAACGCAGGAGTGGAACTAATAGAACAACAAATAGACCAACCGATAACTTCGCGCTAGGCAATCATCTCCTGGGAGACCAAGGGGTCGCAGTCCCTTATCAAGTGGAGATTGATCGAAGCCCGCAGAGCCCCGCTTGACGAACGAAAGTTGTAGACCGGCGTTTATAGCAACTCAAGCAGGGCTTCTGAAACCGCATCCGGGCGCTGGACGGGAAGGTCGTGCCCAGCGCCCGCAACTATTCGGCGCGCGACCAGGCCGGGGAATTTCCCTTGATCTTCGGTGGCGTCTTCCGAGGGTGCGCCGAAGCCGCTATCCCCTCCCCGCAACACGATGGACGGCACTAAAATCGGTGGGCCTGCCGCCAGTTCCCGTTCCACTTGAATAAACCGTTCCTCACCGGGCGCGTTCCGGTGACGGTGCCGGTACGAGTGCAACGTGATTTCCACGAAGTCCGGGTTATCGAAGGAAGGAGCTGACTTATTGAAGGCTTCATCGGTGTACTTCCACCCGGGCGACCATGTTTCCCAGAGGTGACGGATAATATCGCGCCGGTTTACTTCTAGGCCAACTCGTCCCTGATCGGTATTGAAGTACCACTGATACCAGAGTCTTGCTTCTCTAAGCGCAGACGCCGGCTCTTCCCTGTTAACGGTGTCCTGTACCGCATAGCCGCCGATGGCAACTAAGCCCTTGACCATTTCAGGATGCAAGATAGCTGTAATGCAGGCGGCACGGTTGCCCCAATCATAGCCAGCCAGCGCAAATTGAGGGATTCCCAACGCTTCCGCGAAGTCAACAACGTCTTGACCGATAGCAGCCTGCTCGGCCATCCGAGGAGCCTCGGGGTTCCGAAAGCTGGTAGACCCGTAACCCCGGAGGTGGGGCACCAGAACCCTAAAACCAGCCTCGACCAACAGATGCACCACCCCGTCCCAAGAGCGCACATCATAGGGAAATCCGTGCAATAGGATTATCGGAAACCCGGAAGTATTCCCATAATCTCCATATCCTATGTTTAGTACCGGCGTCAGGACGAATTTCTCGCTGGAAAAATCAATCATCAGAGGTACTCCAGACAGATATTTCGGTTCCCGGAAGGCTATGCAAGATAACGTAGTGTAGCCGAAACACGGTTTGTTGGCATTAACATTGGCTCATATATTACGAAGGTGCGGAAGCAAGGCGAGTTCCGTGAAGCTATGGATGAAATGTCAGAGAGTAAGTGGGTCCCGTCTTCCACGGCCACTAGCGCCATCATCAAAGCGTCGAACCGCCGTCCACAGCCAAGACCTGCCCGGTAATGTAGTCGGCGTCTTTACAAGCAAAGAAAACGAAAGACGGAGCGACGTCCTCGGGCTGACCGAACCGACCTAAAGGTGTGCGAGCGGCCCGTTCGTCCAGAGAGACTTGGTCGACTTCCATGAGCCGGTCGGTCATTCGAGTGTAGACGGCAGGGCTAATGCAGTTGACCGTTATGCTATAAGGGGCAAGCTCTTTGGCAGCGGTCTGTGTGAAGGCTACGATTCCAGCCTTGGCTGCGGCATAATCGGCAACTCCCAACGTAGACGCCCGCAGCACCGAGGGAGCGCTAACGTTTATGATCTTTCCTCCACCGCTTACTTTCATGTGCGTGGCAACTGCCTGGGTACAGTTGAACGTTCCCTTCAGGTGGACCTCCATGGTCCGGTCCCATTGGGTCTCCGTGAGTTCCAGCAGAGGACTGGGGCTGATGATGCCAGCATTGTTCACCAGAATGTCCACCCTGCCGAAACGGTCCAGAGCGGCTTGGACGACGGCGTCCACTTCTGCCCGCCGGGACACGTCGGCCATCGCCGTAATCGCATCCCGGCCCAACGACCTGATGGAATCGGTTACCTCTTGGGCAGCAGAGGCGTCGGCGACTGCTACCACAACCAAGTGCGCTCCTTGGCGGGCAAACTCCAAAGCAACCGCCTTGCCGATGCCCCGGCTTGACCCGGTTACTATGGCAACCTTGTCCTGAAGCCTATTCATCACTGCTTGCCAGCCTTGCTACTAAGATAGCTTATCTCAGGTTGGCCATCCGAGATAAGCTGTTATTTCTTAAAACTAGAGATTAAACATTGAGTGATCTTAATGCCCACGGTCCAGCCCTAAGGCGGGTACAGGATTGACCCTTTTCTGCCGGGGTTCGACACCCGGAAGAGGTGGCCACCGTGAGTGGTCACGTAGAGGGTGTCCAGCCCAAGACCGCCAAAAGCGCAGTTTGTCGGCCAATCGACGGGCACCGGGTGGGTCTCCAGTACTCGGCCCGTAGGGGAGAAGACGTACACCAAAGGCCCCGGCCCCGCCTGGCGCCAGCCGCCACAGGCGACGATGTTCCCGTCGGTGTCCAAGCACATTCCGTCCAACCCCCGGTGTACGCCACGGAAGTCCTCACCGAAAACGTGCAACACCTGGAAATCTCCCAGAGTATCGTCGTCCCGAAGCGAGTAGGCCCGAAGGTCGCGTATCCCCTGGTAGTCGCTCTGCACGAGATAGAGCGTTCTTTCATCGGCGGACATTAGAAGGCCGTTGGGCGCGGAGGTACCGTATGTCATGCGGTTTAGCTTCCATCCGCCTTCGGCTAGCGGGTCGGGGTCCAGCCGCAAAACCGAGCCATGGTCCAGTTCCCTCTCATCCGTGGGAATCTGGCCGTTGGGGTCGGTGAACCAAATGCGTCCTTTCCGGTCGATGGCCAAGTCGTTGGGGCGATTATGGCGTTTTCCATCCAGGAGGTGTGGCAAAGCAACGCTTGTGCCATCCGGGTCGAAGCGCGCAATGCAGCGACCGCCGCTGGAACAACCGTAAAGGCGGCCTTGGGCATCGAAATTCAACCCATTCGTGCCGTTGGTCCCTGACCGGTACTCGGTACACTCCCCGGTGTCGGGGTCGTAGCGCATTATTCGGCTGTTGGGTATATCGGTAAACAGCAGGGCTTGTCCGTCCCATACCGGTCCCTCGGATGTCCCGCCGAAAGGTCCGGCAACCAACTCGAAATCCCAGCTCATAGCTTCCTCCTTTCGAGTATGTTCTTGACGAGTATGTGGGTGCGCTAGTACATGATCCCGTTATATTTGCCTATCAATTCGATGCCCCCATCCCTTCGGCAAGCTCAGGACAGGCCTAACCTTCCCCCGAAATGGGGGAAGGGACTAATTCTCTCCCCCGTGAAGGGGGAGAGTTAGAGTGAGGGTAAACTCGTATTCCTCAGCTTCATATAAAGCTAGTATTAGTTACTTCCCCGGAATATTTCGTTTGCGATGTCCATCGCCGCCCGGGTGAAGGGCAGGCCACCGTAGAACGTGGTCTGAATGAACACTTCGATGATTTCTTCCTGGGTCAAGCCGATGTTAAGCGCACCTTTGACGTGGCTGCTCAGCGGGCCTTCCCGGCCCAACACGGTTAGAGCGGCCAGGGTGCAGATTGAGCGACTCTGCAGGTCCAAGCCGGGGCGGGTCCACACCGACCCCCAATAATACTCGGTGGTCAAACGGGTGAATTCACGCTCGGCTTGTGTGACCGGCGCAGGTCCCGGAGTCCCGCTGGGAGGGCCCATTAGTTCTTCGCGACGCTTGACTCCCCTTTCATAAAGGTCGTCGGGGGTCTCGGTGGTGTCGTAGACCAACTGGGGGGAAAACTCGATGTTGTTGGCTTTGAACACCTCTTGGGCCACACCCATGGAGGTGAAGGCGGTGGGCACCCCACCATAGAATGAGGCATGGATCATGACTTCAATGACTTGCTGGGAAGTTAGCCCGAGATTTACGGCATTGGCCACGTGCCTCCGCAACTGGTTCTCCCTCTGGAGCACCGTGAGCACCGACAGCACTATCATTTCCCGGTGCTCGATCTTGAGTCCCGGTCTCTGCCAAATGGAGCCAAACAACGCCTCGTCGGCAATGCGGTGCAAATCAGGGGCCATCTCCCGGGAACCCGGCACCGACCCACTGCTCGGAGTTCCGCCTCCGAATCTTGCTCGGATCTCGGCGCCTCTCTGGGCACGTTCATTAAGTGTCGTCATACCAACCCCCTTTTATTTTTCGTCTTGATTAGCCAACGAATCGTGGTCAGCGCTATATATCCCGAGAGTTACTCCGCCCCGACCCATTTATATATTTGATCCGGTTTCACTGCCTAGCAAGTCGTCGTTACGGGTCAACGGGATTCGTATTCCAAGAAGCAGCTTGGTGCCATACATACTACCCCAATCCACGCTCCGGAGCATCCGCTGGCGGCTCGGAAGCAGCGACACCATTCGGGTATATAGTCTGCGTTAGCGGTACAACGCATTGTATCCGCAAACTCAGGTGAACGATGCGCATTTACTCTTTCACCCCAAGCTTGCCAGGTGGTCGGATGACCCCGCACCTCACGTAGGAGCAAAAGAGATTGACAAGCACCAAAGACCGACACTATGCTCCACCTACCCCGTTCAGGCCGTACCACCGAAAATACTGTATGGGGAATTCCGGTTGCCATTTCGAGAAATCACTTAACAACCAACCCTATTCGCAATCGGTTGAAGCTGGGCTTTCTCAACCTCGTACATCAAGCATTTAGGGAGGGTCCATGAAATATGACGTTGTAATCATAGGCGGGGGAGCGGCGGGTTCGGTGTTGGCCAGCAGATTGGCGGAAAACGCGAATACCTCCGTTCTGCTGCTGGAAGCCGGGCCGGATTACCCTGATCCGGCCAACCTACCGGACGAGATAAGGTTCGGCGGCACAAGATTCGCGGAATCCCCAGACTCGGAACACAACTGGGCCCTGCGCGGAACGATCACCGAGGAGCAGGGCGAAGTCCATGTGGCGCAAGGCAAGGTGATCGGGGGAGGATCGTCCATCAACGGCCAGGCGATGCAAAGGGCACTACCCGATGATTTTGACGCTTGGTCTTCAATGGGCAACGACGAATGGTCCTACGACAAGGTGCTGCCTTTCTATAGAAAATCGGAGCAGGACCTCGACATTCGGGATGATTTCCATGGCACCGATGGACCAATGCCGGTAAGACGCCGTCAGTCGGGGGCCTGGCCCGACATACAAAAGGCCTTCCATGCAGCCTGTTTGCAGGCGGGGTTCGGCACCACCGAGGATACGAACGGCCCAAACCCCGCTGGCGTTGGCGTGTCTCCTTCGAATAACCTCGACGGCGTCAGGATGAGCGCTGCCATGACTCACCTCAACCCGATGCGCCACCGTCTAAACCTTACGGTGCGAGGAGGGGTTTTCGTCAGGAAGGTCTTGATCAAAGACTCAAGAGCCGTCGGCGTGGAAGCCGAAAGCGGGGGCGAGGTTTTCACCGTTGAAGCAGAGCGTGTTGTATTGAGCGCCGGGGCTATCAAATCGCCGCACCTGCTCATGCTGTCGGGAATCGGCCCCAAGGAGCAACTTGAGTCATTCGGGATATCCACGGTTCACGATTCTCCTGGCGTGGGACAAAACTTATGGAACCACCTCAGCGCCCAGATGACCTTCAAGGTCAAAGAAGGGATGACCCTAGCTGGCGGTGTCGATGCGGTGCATTTTGACTTACGCTACACCGCCGAAGGGTCAAGCTATGCTAACGATATGTTGCTAAGGAGTAACCCGGTGGTTGACGAAAGGGAGGAGCGCGTCCGCGGTGTACGGACCAAGTACCTGACCGGCGATGTTCCACCAGAACAAGTAGCTCGAATAAGCTGCACCCTGGGTCTGCCCGACGGCTCAGGTTACGTCAATCTGGCATCCGCCGACCCTGCGGTACAGCCGTCATTTAACTACCGCTTCCTGCAACACCCAAACGACATTCGACGTGTGAGGGATGGCATTCGATTTGCGATTAAACTTCTGGAATCCGAACCGTATAAAGACGTGGCGGAATACCGGATTCACCCAACGGATGAAGTTCTGGCCGACGACGAAGCTCTGGATCTATGGATTCGCCAAACCGTCGGAACCGCCAGGCACGTATCGGGGACCTGCAAGATGGGACCTGATTCAGACCCCATGGCGGTAGTCGACCAGCAATGCAGGGTCAAGGGCGTACAAGGTTTGTGGGTGGTCGATGCGTCGATAATGCCACGGGTTCCAAGGTCGGGCGGCTCCCACGCGACGGTTGTAATGATCGGAGAACGGGTGGCCGACTGGGTTGCGGCGGGATAAGCCCGCCTCTCGGCCGTCACGGAAGTCTGATCCATAACGAGCGGCTTGATCCGCATCAGACATGGTCAAGTCGCCCCCGGTGGGCCGCACATCCACAACCTGCAGAATTGGGGAGCTAGTACTATTTCCAGTTATATATGGCTAATAACTCGATACCCCCATCCTAACCTTCCCCCGAAATGGGGGAAGGGACTAATCCTCTCCCCCTTCACGGGGGAGTGTTAGAGTGGGAGTAAACTCGTATTCTTCAGTTTCATATAGTAAAAGTACTCGTAGGACATTGGTTTAGAGAAAGATAACTAAGAGAGGGTGCACGCCTAAAATCCACCCTCTTTGCTTGGCCTGAGTCATTAGTAGCCTCGGCACAAGGGCGCATCCATCATGACATTTATCGCCGTGTTGGGCATGGCCTCCGGGTTTCTACTGATGGCCATCGCCAGCGTCCCCTTGATCCGCCAGCGCGCAAGTACATTTTACTTCGGCTGGTGGGTGCTGTATGCGGCGATAGCAGCCAGCGCCTTTGTTAACGGCGTAGGCAACTGGACACTCACCATCCTCATCTCACCCATGTCCCAAGATTTGGGATGGTCCCATGCCCAGATATTGGGCGCTTTAACGGTCGCCGGGTTTTCCAGTGCGTTAATATCGCCGGTGATCGGTCGTATCTTGGACCGCTCCGGTGCCCGCTCTGTTATCACTGCGAGTCTATTGGGACTGGGTGTAGCGCTGCTATTCACCTCAAGAGTCCAATCAGTTTGGCAGTTCTATCTGTTCTATGCGATCGCTCTAGGGATGGCCTCGTCGGCTGTGAGCCGGGTGGGCACGCAGGTGATCGCATCCAACTGGTTTCTCAGAAAGCGCGGCACGGCCTTCGGCACCATCATGGCAGGCTCAACTTTATCCGGAGTGGTGTTCACTTTAGGGTCCCAAGCTATCGTCGAGCACTGGGACTGGCGCATGGTGTGGACGATGCTGGGGATCGCCATACTGGTGATTCCTGCTCCGATTGCCTGGTTGGTAATCCGGCGTAGACCGGAGGACCTTGGGCTACTGCCCGATGGTGACGGGAGGAAGACTGAAGGCCCAGCGGAACAGGGAGGATACCGTGAGATTACCGACCGGGCAACGGAAGTGGGTTGGACGCTGCGGGAGGCTGCGAGAACCCGAACATTTTGGCTACTCAACTTAGGATTCGTGCTTATAGGGTTCCCGTCATTTGCCATAATTGTCGTATTGCATCCTTACTTCACCGAGTTGGGCGTTTCCAAATCAACCGCAGCCCAACTGGTCAGCTTCTACGCAATTTCCAGCTTTTTCGGAGCTTTACTCTGGGCAGCGGTGATACAACGCTGGCCGGTGCGGACACTGCTTGTCCCATCGACCTTGGCTTACGGTGGGTCAGTTGCGTTGTTCGTAGTTTTGGGCCAGTTCGATTCGGTGCCGCTGCTGTATATTTCGATCCTGGTGCTGGGCCTGGGTATCATGGGGATATCCCAGCTAGGAAATCAGGTCTGGGCGGACTACTTCGGTCGTAAAGAAGTAGGTTCGATCATCGGAATGTCCAACCTGATCCGAACCGTGCCATTGGCCTTAGGTCCTCTGTTGGCAGCCGCCATTCATGACTCGATGGGAAGCTATCCGCCAGCATTCGTCCTGTTTGCGGCGTTTTGTTTTGTCGCCGCAATTGGGTTTTTCTTCGCCAAGCCTCCTCTCGCTACTACCCCCACCTGAGTATTGGAGCGCCAGGATCGCTCTCCGATAAATAGACAGGGCATCGCCACTTCAGTAATATTCCACAATAATCGAAACTTTTTAGTACGTGATCGAGTGCCGCCAATCTCTTCCGGATGTGATACGTGTTTACGAAGTTCGGGGCGATATACACTAGTTACATCGACCTTGAGCATGTCGGGTACGATGGCTCCCTTCCAGGTGACCGTTGGTACCCAAACGAGCGCTTAATTGAGGTATTCGACAACGCCCTGGACATCGCGACAGTACTCGAGGAAACCGGGTATGACGTATTCTGGTTAGCGGAGCACTACTTCCAAAGGGAAGGCTATGGGCACATTCCCAACGTGCCTAAGTTGAGTGTGCATCTCGCCTCTCAAGTAAAAGGAATCAAACTAGGGTGCTCGTTCAACATCGCCCCAATGTGGCATCCGCTGCGCTTGGCCTAAGATTATGCTAAGGCTGACATCCTTACTGGTGGCAGGGTCATCTTCGGCGTCGGGTGGGGTTACCACACCCGCGAAGTGGAGACCTTGGGGGCACCCATGCCAGACAGGTATGCCAATCTCAACCTGTTCGAAGAGCAGGTTGAGATTATTCCGAAGGAATTTAACGAAGAATCTTTTACCCACCCTTATTAGGCGACCACTTGTAAATCTTCGCGAGGCTACCGCCCATGAGTGTGGAACGCTCCGAGTCCGTAAGCTGGTCCGTGACCCGGAACGACTCAACGCCCTGCTCGTAGGTCAACACATCTACCGCCCGGGTCCAGTCGGTGCCCCACAAACATCGGTCGAAGCCAAAGGCATCAAATATCTGGCGCAGAGGCTCCCAAATGTCCGAATACGGGAAAGGCTGATGGGACAAGGTACAGGCTCCGGAAATCTTAATAGCGACATTGTCGAAGGCGCCAAGGGCAAGCACGTTGGCCAAATCGGAGAAGGAGTCCGGCGGCGCAGGCGGCTCGAATGGCTGAGGCAGACCAACGTGGTCGATCACCAACTGGGTGGATGGATTACGGCGGGCCAACTCAAGGAAGAGCGGCATCTTTCCCGAACACATAACATTAACCGGGATTCCCGCTCGGGCGCCAGCGGCGAAAATTCGGTTGAGACCCGAGTCGTCGGCTTCATATGGCTGAGCCGTGAGCATGACGCGGGCTCCTACCACACCTGGTGTCGCTGCCCACTCAGCGATCTCATCGGCGACGGTTTCCGACTGGGGATCAAAAGGCTTGATCAAGCCAAACCGGCCTGGATGTTTTGCATAGACTTCGAGTGCGTAGCTAGCATCGTAACGGTACATGCTGAATGGCGAAATCAATAAAGCCCCATCCACGCCGACCGCATCCATCGCAACCACCATATCGTCGCCGGTGACCTCATCCGGACCGCGCAAGGTTCCGGCCCAAGGACGCTCGGGACTATTGCGCTCGTAGGCATGTACTTGTGAATCAATTGTGGTAGTTTGAGTTGCCATGGTCCTCCCCCTTCTCTTGCCGGTATTCCCAATTTGATCCGAACTCTACCTAAATACTGTCTTGTGTTTGTTCGGTAGCATTGTAAAAGTGCCCCATCAGCCCGTCAACAACCTTGCCAGCGGAGAACCACAGAGGCCCACGGTAACAGCCGTGGGCCTCTGTGGTTCTTGCTACTTTTGCTTGCTAAAGAACTATGGCTACGGCTAGGCAACCGCAGGGCGACAAACTACGTCGATAGCGTCGGCGTGCAGAGCCGGTTTTACGCCATTGACTGGCAACATCGTCCCGGAAGCGACAAGCTGTCTAGATTAGCCGATGTGCTTATGAGCGAACGCGCTCATCTCCTCAATCACCTGCTTGGCCACCGGCGAAGAAAGATCGCTCAGAATGCGTTCGCCTTCACCCTCGAAAATGGTCACGTCGATCTTGCCGCCAGCTTTGCGGTACTGCCGGATGAACTCCTCGCGGTCCGGGGCCGGATGGGCCTCCTCGTAGCTGCGTGCCAGACACAGCGTTGGGGGCAATGCTGTTCGCTCTCCTCGTTCGAGGATACGCGCCGGAGCCGCCTCGGCCATCGCCTCTTCCGTCTGCCAGTACAGATCGTGCATTCCCACCACTCGCTCGAATATCCCTTCGGGCGGCTTGCAATCTTCTCGCAGTCCTTTGGCATAGTGATACCTTCCCAGCGGGTCGATAACGGGAGAGACCAAGACCACGCAGGCTAGAGTAGCATCCACTGCCGGAGCGCCCGATGGGAGCGACAGTTCGGCGTAGCGCGGATCGTCCGGGCGCATGCCGAGTAGCATGGCCTGGTGAGCGCCGCTGGAAGTACCCATAGCGCCGACCCGGTCCAGAACACCGTTCCACCCTTCAGCTTGGGTCTTGCACCATCGAATCGCATAGTTAATGTCGGCAAAAGAGGCCGGATACGGAGCTTCCGGCGGTGCGCGGAAATCCAACGCGGCGACGATTACGCCATACTTAGCCAACGCCTCGTTGGGGGCATCCCCGATCACACGAGTTCCCCGGACCCACGCCCCGCCATGTAGTTCGACCATGATCGGGAACGGTCCGTCGCCCTGGGGCCTGAAGAGGCGCGCCAACAACGGTGAATCCCCGTGTTTGAGATATTCCACGTCCGCAATGTCAACGTCGTACGTTTGCGTGCTTGTAGCCATTTGTGGCTCCTTTGTGAAGTAGAAGATACGATATGGATGAAGCTATTGTTACTTGGTGTGAGCCTCTCCGTCAATGCTCTGGATTGACTCAAAAAACTATAACCGAAAGCATTGTAGTTGCCTACAAAATCGCAGTTTAAAATGTGTTTGACAGCATGGAAGAGATTTGTTAGCGTTCGCCCGTCGCCCGTCGCCCGTCGCCCGTCGCCCGTCCCCCGTCGCCCGTCGCCCGTCCCCCGTATGTACTGGTATTCTTCACCCCTGTCACCCGAAACACCGTGAACGATTGCTTAATATAGCGGCCACCATCCGCCGGGCATCCGAACCCCTCTCTGTTTTTCGATATCGAAATTTCGCTTTCGTTTGGGCTTCGACCACCCTGGTTGGCATGGGGACCCAGATGGAAGTGGTGGTTCTCGGGTGGCTGATACTAGCCGAGACCGATTCTCCATTCCTGGTCGGGGCAATATCGGCAGCCAGGATGTCCCTCAACATCTTCGCCCTTCTGGCCGGGGTCATCGCTGACCGGGTGGCCCGGAACCGTCTTTTAGCCGCCGTGGAGTTCCTCATGACCGTATTCGGCGTGGCTATGCTCATCTTGATTTTCAGCGGAGTTCTGGTGACGTGGCACATCTTCTTGATAACCGTGGCCGGGGGAATGGTGCGGGTGTTTCAGATGCCCTCGGAGCAATCGCTGGTTGCCGACACCTTGCCGGAAGACCGAATCGGCAACGGAGCGGCCTTCAACACTTTAGGGCGAAATATCGCTATGTTGATCGGGCCTTTGGTGGGTGGCGTACTTTTCAAGGGCTTTGGCCCCCAGGGAGCATTTACGGCCATAGCTTGCCTATATTTCATCAGCGGTTTGTTCGCCCTTAACATCCGGTCAACCGGAGCCGCTACCCGCTTACAACAACAGCCCGGAGAACAAGAGTCCGTGTTTCGGGCCGTGATTGAGGGCTTGAAGTATGTCAAGGGCCAACAGGTGCTGTGGGCCACCCTTGTGCTGGCGCTGATCATCGAGTCCTCAGGGTGGACCTTTCATACCACCCTCATGCCCGTTTTTGCCAGGAACGTGCTGGGCACCGATTCCGTGGGGCTCGGGCTATTAATGTTCGCTTTCGGCCTAGGAGCGGTCATAGGTTCCTTGGGTTGGTCTATGATCAGGAACCTGCGGCACGTCGGCAAACTGATGATCGCGTCGGTGGTTGTCTGGCACGCCAGCATATTGGTGTTTTCCACCTCCGAGTCACTCTACCTGTCCATGGCGATCGTTGCGGTTACTGGAGCGGGATTTGCCTCTACACAGGTGTTCCTCCTGTCAGCTTTGTTACGTAATGCGCAATACGAGTATCGGGGCCGGGTGATGAGCCTGCGGTCTCTAGCCATCTACGCCTTCGCCCTAGAAACTCGGACGGAAACCCCGATTCTCCCCAAGCCGTCGTTTTCTTAACGTCGATTATCGAAGTAACAGTTGGTTATTGAAACGTATTACATATACTATTATACCGTATAAGACTGGAATACGTCTGCTTGGCGTAGCGCGAAACCCGGCCAATGGCTTTCCGGCCAGACCTCTAGGCAGCATGTCATCGGGCTTGATGGCCGGGCTCTGGGGAGCGCCCCGAGCAGCGCATATTATTGGCGTCACGGGCATAGTCCTGGTTCTTATATTGGCGGTCTTGGCACCCAAACTGCGGCGGCTTTAACACCTCGCCAACCCGATTCGGTCCTTCACGAAAGGCCCCCACGCCTCCGATGGTAACCCCTATGGGTCGTGGTCAATGCTATGTCTCTGAGGAATCGGTGATATATTTTAGCGACCATCGGGGGTAAGGCCTACCCGTTACCCCCACTCTGACTAGCAAGGGAGGAAAAAATTATGGCCAATTTGCAGACCACGGAAGTGCAAGATCCCTCCACCCCTCGCAACCATCCTCTTGACCCATTGTCCGCAGCCGAAATAGAAGATGCGGTAGCCATTCTCCGTAACCAGCGTAGTCTAGGCCAACGCGTCCGTTTCGAGTCCATAGTCCTGAACGAACCCCCAAAAGACATCGTCCTCGGCTTTAAGGACGGAGACGCAATCAACCGCGACGCGTTCATCATTCTGTTCGACAACGATGATGGCGCTACCTACGAGGCCTTGGTCTCCCTAAACGATCGGACCGTAAAGTCTTGGACCCATGTTCCCGGCGTGCAGCCCAGGATAACGCTCGACGAGTTCTATGAGTGTGAAACTGCGGTCAAGGAGAGTCCCGAGTTCAGGGCCGCACTGGAGAAGCGCGGCATCACGGATGTAGATTTGGTCATGGTCGATCCTTGGTCCGCTGGCAACTTCGGCGTTGAGGAGGAGAACGGAGTACGTCTGTCCTTCGCCCGATGCTGGCTTCGCTCCAGCCCAAATGACAATGGCTATGCCCGGCCCATAGAGGGAGTCATCCCAGTGGTCGATCTCAACAAAATGGAGGTGATCCGGGTCGAGGATCACGGGATTGTGGCATTACCGCCGAATGACGGCAACTATGCCGAAGAATTTATGGAAGGTTTTCGGACGGACTTGAAGCCTCTGGATATTATTCAGCCCGAAGGACCCAGTTTCAACGTCGAAGGAAACGAAGTGTCCTGGCAAAAGTGGAGCTTTAGGGTCGGTTTCACTCCCCGCGAGGGTTTGGTGTTGCACACCATAAGCTACGAAGACCAAGGGCGGAAGCGCCCGATCATCTACCGTGCCTCGCTGGGCGATATGGTCGTGCCCTACGGCGACCCCTTAGCCCGCAATTATCGCAAGAATGCGTTCGATGTCGGCGAGTATGGCATAGGCAACCTGGCCAACTCCTTGATGCTGGGGTGTGATTGCCTCGGTGAGATTTACTACTTCGACGCTGCCATGAACGACAGCCGGGGCGCAGCGGTGCAAATCCAGAATGCGGTCTGCCTGCACGAAGAGGACTTTGGCATCCTGTGGAAGCACGTGGATTGGCGCACCGGAAAGACTGAGGTGCGGCGCTCCAGGCGATTGGTCGTGTCATTCATATCCACAGTCGGCAACTATGAGTACGGCTTTTTCTGGCACTTCTACCAGGACGGACATATCGAGTTTCAAGTTAAGCTGACCGGCATCTTGAACAACGCAGCCATGGACCCAGGGGAGGTTCCCGAGTATGGCACGTTGATAGCTCCCCAGTTAGCAGGCCACATTCATCAGCATTTCTTCAACATGCGCCTAGACATGTCCGTCGACGGCCTGGAAAACTCGGTACATGAGGTCAACACCAAGGTTGTGTCCCAAGGGCCCGATAATCCCCAAAGCAACGCCTTTTACGCAGAAAAAACCCTCCTGGCAACCGAGTTGGCAGCACAGCGCACGGTCGATCCCATGGCAGGCCGGTACTGGTTGGTCTCCAACCCGTCGGTGCTGAACCAACTGGGCCAGCCGGTCAGCTACAAGCTGGCTCCAGGCGAGAAGGTACTGCCCTTCGCCGGCCCGGAGGCCGCTGTGTCCAAACGTGCCGGATTCATGAGCAAGCACCTCTGGGTGACGCCCTACAGGTCCGATGAAATGGGCGCTGCCGGGCCATATCCCAATCAGCATCCTGGAGGTGCCGGGCTTCCGGAGTGGACAAAGGCGGACCGGGACGTTAATAACACCGACATCGTGGTCTGGTATACCTTCGGCCATCACCACGTTCCACGCCCTGAAGACTGGCCTGTGATGCCCGTCGTGTACACCGGATTCAACCTCATGCCCGTGGGCTTTTTCGACCGCAATCCGGCCTTGGACGTTCCGCCCTCGCATCATAGCAACGGACATTGCCCCACCTAAACAGGCTGATAAAGGGATCGCCGAGCGCACCATTACCTTCGAGCGATACGTAGCGGGTCTATCTAATCCGGAAATTCAGGTGACTGAGTACCTAAACTAATGCCAAAGTGGGATCTACATGGATAGCAAAATAAAAAGATAGCAAAATAAAAACTGGCTTGAGCACCCCTGAGGAGTTCCTCTGCCCGCGCCTGCAAGGCGGTCTGACCCCGTTGTTTGATCTCATCTCTCCGGTAAGCCAACTGGGAGAAGAAGTGTATTTTTCCTGCACCACGGCTTTGGCGCCCAAGCACAAGTTCGCGGTGACCTCTTCGCGTACCCAGTCCCAGATCGCTTCGGCAACATTGAAATCAGCGCTATATTCCGGCAGGCTCACCAATCGCTGGCGCGAGCCGGGGGTAGCCAGGTAGCCAGGTAGGTACGCACGGCATCACCATGATGGGCTGGAGCGTTGTCCCAGACGACGTTCAGTGGTCCGGAGTGCTTTTCCCGTAGTTGCTTTGCTTTTCCCGTATTGGCTTCAGGAAGGCGGTGGAAGTTTCGGCGTTGCTGTACCCCTGCAGTTCCATATTCTCCACCTCGCCGGTTTCCAGGCACACCGCCGCATCATAACTCGCTTTTTCACCCCACCGGGGGCTGGTCGAATCTACCAGCGCTGGCTCTCCTTTGAGTACCCATTCCGCATCCGCCCGGAAATGGGCCTCGTCGGCGAAGAAGATTTTCGCCCTCAGTTGTCGCGCTTCGTTGTCGCGCTTCTATGGGGAGTGCGGCATACGCCGTCACGAAGGCCTCCCGCCTTTTCGGGCAGAGCCTGTATCGCTGCCTTCAGTTGGGCTTGCTGGCTCCGTCGAGGGCGCGAGAACCACCCGGCTGCTGGAAGGCAAGGGCTGTGGGACCGTTGTCGCTGAAGGCAGCGACCAATGTGCCGATCGTGTGGGGCTCCCGTTCTAACGCCTCGGATACCACCAATGCGGTCCAACCTTGGGCCAAGAGCCAGAACCCATGCCATCGTTCCCGCTCCCGGGCTGTCACCGCTCGATACATCCGCTCTCGTACGTCGCCTACACTCAGTCGCCACCGTTCGAGGAGTCGCCTTATATCCCTATACCCAACACACCGCCACCCGACTTCCTTTACAGACTAACGCAACTCCCCTGCCGATTTAGCTTTATGTAGTTTTCACCTTGGGATCAGTTTAGTCATACCAAAGTACTAGAAACTACCTAGCAAACATGAGTCATCCCGGAGTTTCCTGGCTGGTGGAGAAAGTTGGAGGATAAGTCAGCCAGAGAGAACTAAGGGCAGCACGAATACGAGAGAGCGGTACCGCGAAGCTGCGATACCGCCTTCCTGTTCTGCGGCACCAGGCACGAGCAGGTCTTGGACCAAAGATCGAGACTCCTCGATGAGTAAAGAGAGAAGAAAGACGTAGACCAAACTGACCATGAGCAAGAGTTTGAGGCGGGTTTCCCAATACTAGATCCGAGGGCTTTCCATAGTCAGGTCCGTCTTGCAAGCCCGGTAGAACATCTCCACCTGCCAGCGCCGGGCGTAGTCCAACACCACGCGTCATCGGGGCAAGCGATGTGGTCATTGGTCAGCAGGTACCAGAGCCTTCGTCCTTTGCCAGGCCGGGAGACCACCAGGCATAGTTCCGCGTCCACCTGGGGATTGCGCACTGCTACGCCTATGATGCCGGTC
This sequence comes from Dehalococcoidia bacterium, assembly GCA_963665155.2. Classification (GTDB taxonomy): domain Bacteria; phylum Chloroflexota; class Dehalococcoidia; order Lucifugimonadales; family UBA3495; genus UBA1141. Next base: position 1,453,927 of record CAXXFI010000002.1, read on the forward strand.
TTGCGGGATTTGCACCGGTGCAAATCCCATATCTGACGGTACTCTTAGGAGCGTTTGCCACGAGTGATCTGCTAGGCAGCCCGGCTACCCAAGCCATCGGTAAGGTGGTAGCGAGTGGGCCAGCGCATGATAAATCGTAGCCGGTCGCCACTCAACTCCTTGAGCCATGGCGCGCCAGCGAATCCCCGGTCAAAGACGTGCGGCAACCGACGGTCCCACCCCTCGGCGCAGCGGGCGGAAAAGGAAGTCTTTTGGGTAGTCTGGTCGCTAGCCAGCTTGCCCCGGCTAGTCCATCAACCCATGGCTGCCAAGGCCGGAGGGCGGTGCATACCGGAGAGCCAGTGCAGGCCAGGCACGAACACCGGTGGTCCGCCGGGGATTGAAGAACCCCGGCTTGAGGCGGGCCGCTTTGCTGGAGCGCACCGGACACAGCCATTCCAAGGCAATGCTCTCGGGCTTCTCCAAGACGCTCTCGTCCCAGATGGCCCAGGGCTTGGTCGGCCCGGTGCCAGAGAAAACGGTCCAAAAGAGTGTGGGACCAACGGGGGGAGCGCAGTAAATTGCTGAGGCGTTTGGCTCCCGCTGGAGCTTGGCTGGGAGTTAGCACATGGGCGCCCAACTCGCTTAGGAGCAGCCCAGACCAAGAGTGACGGAACCTTACAATGGGCTGGAGCGCCAAGAAGAAGGTCCGCACCAAACGCCGGTCTATCTGCGCGTCCAGCCAAGCCTCGAAAGGTCCCAGGAAAATCTGGAGTCGTTTCGCTATCAGTTGTCCTTGATGCCGCCCCGCCTCTTCCCTTAACATTAAGAAAAACCCTCCCGGTGTTTGGTGATTCACACAACCAATTCACCTGAAGGGGTCTTTTCTTGCAAGCAGTTTCTTGTACGAGTTTTAACCTTTTACCAAATTCCGGGATGACTCATGTTAGACGCAGGTTATGTTCCAGAATGAGGACATTCATCCCCCGCCGCCTCTTCTGATACGTTCAACTGTAGCGTCAATTAGCTGAAGCCAATAGCTTTGATTATAGAGGTATGGATTGGATGGATCCCCGCCTATCCCAACTGCCTGGGCAAAGCCCCCTTGACTCTCCTCCAGTTTACCTAAGTACATGAATGCGATCCCCCGATTGGCGTAAGCATCGGCGTAGTTGGGGTCAATACGTGTGGCACTATCGAAGGCCTTAACGGCGGTTTTTTGTCAAAAAGGCTGGTCCGAAAATACTCTACGGTTTTACGATGCTGATGCTGCTAGTAGGATTGTCGTTGGTGTTGGTCATCAACTCGGCATTTATAGCCGTGCTATACGTGATAGCCATGGGAATAGCCAACGGGTCCCACCAAATCGTGCAGGGAGTAATCTGGGCACATTATTACGGGCGAAGCCGGTTGGGTCGCATACAAGGGCCAGCCATGATGATCGGCATTTGCGGGACTGCCATAGGCCCGTTTCCATTGGCCCTGCTTCACGATTTGTCCGGCTCCTACTCGACCGGAATACTGGTGATGATGAGCCTGCCGATTCTATCGTTGATTAGCATATTTCTCGCCCGGCCTACCGTCCAAAAAGGGGAATAGCCAATTATGAGCGACGGGCCAATTCACCCGACCGGTCTCAGGCTCTCCGGTCTCAGGCTCAAATTTAATCGAGCCTACTGTTTCACGAATTTTTGCACCCTCTGGTTGGCCGTATCCACAGCGTAGATGTCACCCCGGGAGTCGGTATAAACATTGTGTCCATACTCGAAAGTACGCCCCCGAGCCAGCAGATTCCCGTCCAGATCCAGAATACTAATGCGAGGAATTTGATCGGTGACGTAAACAGTCTGGTTTGCGTCGATGTGAATGCCCATAGGACCCATGAAATCAGTCCACTGGTCCAGGAAGGCACCATCCGGGCTGAACACTTGGACCCGGTTGTTTTCCCTGTCGCACACGTACACCCGGCCATCGGCTGCGACGCGGATGCTGTGGGGGACTATAAACTCGCCGGGGCCCCTGCCCGACCCACCAAAGGACGCTATGTAATCGCCGCCAGCAGTGAACCTGTGTACCGAAGAGTTACCATAGCCATCGCTAACATAAATCTCGCCCGAGGGCGCGACGGCAATATCCGAAGGGTGGTTGAAAGGGGCCTGTAGCGCTGGCTTGTGCCTCTGTCCCAAGGTCATTATCAACTCGCCACCGGTGGTGAACTTCAACACCTGGTGGGAATCCCGGTCGGCCAAGTAAACGCCGTCGTCGGGGCCTATGTAGATATGATGCGCGTCTTCCAGCTCGTTTTCCCGCCTAGGCCAAGCCGACAGGAACCCACCGCCGGAGTCAAAAACCAGCACCGGAGGACCCTGACGCTGAAAGACGTATACCCGGTCTTGGGAATCCACCGCGACAGCGCTGGGAGTCTGAAATATCATGCCGGAAGGAAGCTGGGCCCATGCAGGTTGATACTCATAAACATAATCCCCCATGCCAATGGTTACAGCCATCGCCAGCCTCCTGTCAGCTTAAGTTAACCAGGCGTGAACCAGCCAATCCGCCTCATCCAGCCGCGCCTCAGATTAACGACTGCGCCCGGAATAAGCTCGAATTAAGCCTGGATTACAGAGAAAGCTCGAAAATCACCCCGAATTTGTCTCCCAAATTCACTCGCACCGGGTTGTTGTCGGATTCCAGGTCGGTGTAAGTAACGCTGTAATTGTCTTTGAAGTCGACAACCTGGGACGGGTTGGGATCGGAGTTGATTACCGCAAAGGTTGCCCCCGGCGGAGCTAGGACGTACCGATGCAGCGAGTGCCAGGTCCCCACAGCGAACGAGTACCCTTTTTCCGGGTCTATCAGGAAAGCCCGCACTTGGTCCGGTTGGGGGATAGCAAGCTGGTCATTGGGATCGGTCGGTACCGCCACGGCAACCACTGCCGGAGCGCCACCCAGTTGAATGAAACTCTGGGTGACGCCAAAGTGCCTTTCCAACTGCCAGAACGTGCGGCCTTGATAGGGCTGCCATAAAGCGCTGAGCGTTGTTCGCCCTTCGGCATGGTAGGCTAACGGCGCAATTATTCGCTCTCCTGAAGGCCGTTCAGTAATATCTATGAGTTCCCCAAATGGCGCGAATGACTCGGCAGTCATCGGTTCGACTACAAGTTTGTGGGTCTTTGCCATAGTCTCTCCCAGTAATTTGCCTTGTTTGCCAGTAGCCGGAATGCTACTGCCCGATGTCCGGATTTACTGCCAAAATCCTTAGAGCCACTTCTGGAACCACCCTAGGGTCCGGGCCATGTACTCCTCTCGCATTTTGGGGTGTCCCATCCTGGGAAACACATGGGAGCAATCGGGGAACCGGACGAACTCCACCTCTTTGCCCAAGCGCTTCAATACCTGAAAATATTCCTCGCTCTGGGAGATCGGGCAGCGTCTATCGGCTTCACCATGGAGCAGCAACACCGGGGCGTTAACATTTGCGGCGTAGGTTATCGGAGAGCGTTTCAGCAACTTTTCGGGTGAATCCATTAAAGTGCCGCCCCACTGGGATTCGCCGAAACTGATGCCTATGTCCGAAGTCCCGTACATGCTGTACAGGTCGACGCAAGGCGCTCCCACCACCGCAGCCTTGAAGGTGTCGTTGTGGCCCAAGGTCCAACTGGTCATGAAGCCACCGTAACTGTAACCATGAATTCCCAAGCGGGTCTCATCCACGTAGGCCCTTTGGGCCACATCCTCAACAGCCGTCATCAAGTCTTGGTAGTCTTCGCCACCCCAGTCATCCAGTACCGACATCATAAAACTCTTGCCATAGGTCGACGAACCCCGGGGGTTAACCGCCAAAACCAAAAATCCGGAAGTAGCCAACACCTGCTGTAAGGGGTTGAATGCGTCGTAAAACGCTCCGTTCGGGCCACCGTGGATATCCAGGACCATTGGGTACTTCTGGCCTCGGTCGAAGTCGGGCGGGAACCAAAGACGGCACTCCAACTCCAAATCTTCTCTCTGAACGAAAAACTTTTCCATCCTCGCTGGCGGATGCTCGTCCAAATACTCCCGGTTAACATCGGTCAGTTGCTCGCTAGCCGTCGAAACCAGGTCTAGGTAATGAATCTCCCCCGGGGAAGCAGGGAAGGTAGCCTGGACAACCGCAGCGTTGGCGTCCTTGTCTATGCTGAGACCGGTGCTTTGCCAACCTCCGCCACCTGAAGGGCGCGGTCTACCCCCGGACGCCGAAACCTCCAGCAAGTAGGTCTCGCCCTTGGTGTCTCCTAAATACAGCACCCGGTCTTCCCTAGTCCAGCAAATTTCCGGTGAGCGGTTGTACACAGGGAAGCTCAAGGACGGCCGGACGGAGTCGTCGGTAATGGGTCTGGGGGACTTCCCAGGCTCCAATACGTAAAGTGTGGACTGCCAAGCGGCCATGCCCTCGGGCATATCGGACCCAGCCACGAGCAAACGGGTCCCATCGGGTGACCAGGTTATAGCGCCCACGTCATACAATCCTTGGGACCACATTTCCGGCTCGCCGCCATCCACATGCACCACGTAGGCCTCGGTCAACGCTCGCTCGTCCCGGTCCTCACGACGACCGGAAATAAACGCCATCCGGGAGCCGTCGGGACACCACGCCCCTGCCATGTCGTCCCAGTCCCCGTCGGTAAGCTGGCGTGGCGCTCCCCCATCTACGCCCACAACAAAAAGGTGAAAGTGGGCGTTTCCCCGCCAGCCCAGGGTGTCGTATCTGTACCGTATTCTATTTATGACCTTCACTTGCGGGAATTTGCTGGCATCAGAATCCGGGGCTTCAGCCTCCGGGTCCACGTCGGCGGTTAAAACAATCTGCATTCCGTCCGGCGACCACGAGAAGTCACGCACTCCCAGAGACAACTCCGTCAACTGCCTGCCTTCGCCGCCGCCGATACCAATCACCCAAACCTGGCTTTGCTGACCATCCATGCGCCGTAAGAAGCCCATCGTTTTACCGTCGGGACTAAAACGCGGGGCAGAGTCTCTTTGACCCTGAGTAAATTCCTCTGCTTTTCCACTACTCAGGTTCATCAGCATTACCCGCGAGCGGCTCTCCATGCTGTCTCGATCGATCCACGACAAAGAATAGACCAACGTGGAGCCATCGGGGGATATGCTGGGGTCGCCTACGGACTTTAACCGGTACGCAACGTCCGGAGAAATCGGTGCAGTCATGAATCCTCCCAGGCAATAAAGAGTGGGACGACAGTGGTCTGGTGATTCGACAACATCAAATCAGGGTAGAGTTGCCCGAGGATTCTAACACAATGGGCCAGCCAGAATTGCTGGTTAAGTCGGGGTATGGTAAGTCCAAGCAAGCTTTAACCTCCGCTTCGGCAGAGGACTTGAATCAAGCGAAGGCGGAGTATAATAGCAATTCTTCACGGACCTGATAACGGACCTGATAACGGACCTGATAACGGACCTGATAATGGACCTGATAACGGGACCCGAGTTAGAAAGCCAATAGCGAAAGCCAAAAAATAAGACCCCAGCATTCTTAGCCTGAATCGCTTTTGCTGGGCTCACATGAATATCCAATCTCAAGCGGTCAACTGGCCGACATGTGTATCAAGCCAACTAGATGATAAGGAGGCGCCGGAAGATGGAACGTGACTTGGTGGGTTATGGTCGCAACGTTCCCCAGGTTCAATGGCCGGGACGGGCCAAGATCGCTGTATCGATGGTCGTTAACTATGAAGAGGGTGCCGAATACTCCATCCAAGACGGCGACTCTCATCACGAAACCAACAGCGAAGTGCCTTCCCCGGTACCACCGGGTCAACGGGATCTCAACAACGAGTCATTCTTTGAATATGGCAGCCGGGTCGGTGTCTGGCGCTTGTTGAACCTGTTCGACAAATTCAACGTCAGTTCCACATTCTTCTGCTGCGCCTTGGCTTTGGAACGCAACCCGGAGGTGGCTAGCGAGGTAGTGAGGCGGGGCCACGAGGTCTGCGGCCACGGCTACCGCTGGGAAGAATACCATTCCATGGAGAAGGAAGAGGAGCGGGTAGCCATCCAAAAGACCGTGGCATCTCTCCAACAGACCACCGGCCAGCGACCGGTTGGTTGGTTCACCAGGTACGGCCCTAGCTTGAACACCAGGCAATTGGTGGCTGAAGAAGGCGGGTTTATTTACGACAGCGCCGGGCTAAACGACGACCTGCCCTACTACGTTTCGGCCAACGACAAGCCCTGGTTGGTTGTTCCCTACAGCATGGAAACCAACGACGCCCGGTTCTGGCGCGGGGGACTGGTTAGCATCGCCGACTTCTACGATTATCTGAAAGACACCTTCGATTGTCTATACGAAGAGGGGCAGACCCACCCAAAAATGATGTCGGTGGGCCTGCACTGCCGGATAGCGGGCCGACCTGCAAGGTCCAGAGCAGTGGAACGGTTCCTGGAGTACACGAAGAGTTTTGAGGGCGTCTGGTTCGCTCGAAGGGACGAAATAGCCCGGTGGTGGCTGGAGCACTATCCCGCTCCCTAACGCCTGGATTTTGTTTCGAGCATAGGAAATATCCCTTCGCCCTTGCTTCTATCCGAGGCAAGGGCGAAGGGACTTGGTATCGCAGACTCCGAATTTTAACAAGAATTACCAACTCGACTCGATACCTATACCCGCCAGCTGAAAACTCCCCGCTGCTTTTTCAGATTTCGTGCTAACACTTCTGGCTAAGATTTCTGGCTAAAGCTTCAGTTTCGGAAACTGCACCAATGCGAAATCTAATCCGCTGAGGGTATCACCAAGACAGGAACACCCGAGTACTTCACCACTCTGTCGGTCACGCTTCCCAACATCCAACGCTTCACTCCCGAGCGCCCCCGGGTGGTCATGACCACCAAATTGTTGGGAGTTTCCCTCGCGATGTCGATGATCGCTTCCGCTGCGTGCCCGTCCAAGACCAATTCCTCAATGTTCTCCAGCCCTTGTTGCTTCAAGTTGTCAGCAACATCGCTCAGGTACGTCCTGCACTGCGCCTCGTCACCATCGCCCGTTACCCTCACCAGCACGGCCGTGATCTTCAAGCCTTGGGCTAGCGCCTTCAAATGGGGCAGACTCTCTTCAGCTAGGACCGAGCCGTCCAGCGGGACAATGACCCTTTGAAAGTCCGTATCTGGCGCTGTGTTCTCACCTGGCTGAGACCGGAAGATTAACAGCGGAGTGCCGGTGGCGTGAAGCACCCTGTCCGTCACGCTGCCCATGAGCCACCGCCCGACCCCGGAACGCCCATGGGTCGACATTGCGACGAGGGTCCCAGGAACTTTCTTCGCTTCTTCGACTATCCCGGAAGCCGGGTCCCCGCCATCGGTCAAGCAAGTCATATCTCCGGAATAAGGACACGGGATATTCTCAACAGATTTCTGGACGCTGTGCAGGTAGTCTGTTATGTCGCTACGAATGCCAGCGTCTATCTGGTCTAAGAAAAGCCCATGGGTGGGATGGGCCCAGTCGGACTCCGCATTATGATAAATCCGGATCAAGTTTATGTCGGCCCCCAAAGCACCGGCCAATTTCATTGCATGAGGCAGTACCTGTTCGGAAAACCCGGAACCGTCCAACGGCACGAGAACCCTGCTGTATGTGGCGGCAGGTATCTTTCCTTCACTCATATTGGATGCGAATTCCCGTCTTGCTGTCATTTGCCCTCCCGTTGTTCCGTTCACCTTGGACCCGGTGCGTCGTTTGCTTAGCGCCGTTAGGCGTTGAACCAATGCGCCGGTATCCAGGTCCTTTATTAAGTAATCCGCTGCGCCGGCTCTCTGAACTTCGAGCCTCTCGTCTGTATCGAAGTATGAAGTAATAACCACCACTTTAGTCTTTTTTTCGATATCTTCGCTGATTCCGGAGTGATGCTGTCCGGCCCAAGTGGTGGCCTGTGAGCATACGTCCACACCGTCGGCCCGCTTCATCTTAACTTCCAACAGGACCAGGTCGGGAAGAAGCGTACGTACCTCCCGCAACGCTGCATTGGCTTCTCCGCTGTGGCCCACAACCTTAATCCCTTCGGCGGATGACAACCGGCGAACCAGGTTTCTCCGTACCGCCGCATGTTCATCTATTATGTAAACACTTACTGCCACTTTTGACATTCCCTGCTACCTAAAGCCATAGGCATACCGCTTACACACCCTTGCAAAAGTATCTAAACAAAATGTGAGACTGTACTGCCGGGGAAATCCCCCTCGGTCCCCCTTTTCAAAGGGGGATTTAGGGGGGTTTTGCCCCGCGATCAGGCTCGCGAACACGTTTAGTTGTTTACTCAGATATCAGTAAGCCCTAGCCCTATAAAAGCTTACCGTTTTAATACTTACCGATCTTAGCGACCACGAAATCTTAGACACCCTTGCAGTAGAAATTATCCGGTATTGCCGCATTTTGCCATGTCCGGCCGGACCACCAGCACCGGTATGTCCATTCCCTTGATGAGCTCGTCGGCAACGCTGCCCAATACTATGCGTGAGAGACCCGACCGACCGTGGGTCGAGACGGCGGCCATAGTGCCCTCGCTGCCACCCGCATAGTCAATAATTCTCCGGCCCGGCACGCCTTCCATCACCGTAGCTGTAGCCCGGATTCCCTTGGACTCCAGCCTAGCCTTCACCTCATCTAGATACGCTTCGGCCTCCGCCACCAACGACGCTTGGACGTCGACCCTATCCATTGGCAGGGGCTCCATCGCAGAGTAGGCTATAGGGGCAAACCTGACCACTCGCACTAAAGCAACCTCAAGCAAAAACTCTCGAGCCAACCCTTCCACTAAGGGCAACACGACCTCAGCCAATTCGGAGCCGTCCAAAGGAACCACAACTTTCTTCAATTCGCTCTTGAGTTCCGACCCACTAATTTCAGGGCCACTAATATCCGGGCCACGACCTGCGTCACCCCTACGGCTTGGCCTATACACGAGCACGGGAATATGGGACGTGCGCACCACTTCATCGGTAACACTGCCCAAAATCCCACGCCCCAATCCCGAACGTCCCCGAGTAGACATTGCGATTAGGTCGCAACCCATGGCGTCGCCCTGGACCAAAATCTCAGGAGCAACTTTGCCATATACGCATGTTGCCGTGGCAATTACGCCCCTCTTAGCCAAGTATCCTTCAACACCGGCCAAGTATTCCTTGATTCCCGAAGCCTTGATACCGGTGACGCTTCTCTCTAGCGTCCGCACCGACCCCCGAGCCTCCTCCCTGGCTGTCCGCGCCTCTGCCTCGCTTTCGTTCCCATGTTCGATCACGGAAAGCAGCAGTAGGTCCGAGCCAAGTTCCTGTGCCAACGGCAATAAAGATGGAAAAATGGACTCGGCCACATCAGACCCGTCCAATGGCACCAATATTCGATCAAACACAGCCACTCCTCCTTACTGGTTAGCTTCAGGACGGCCAGCCTGTCCCCGCCGGGGGTGCCGGGCTCATCAGGCCGATTTTGGCCATTATTTCCTCCCCCTTTTCCCGTCCCGGCTCCACCTCCTACTTTCTATCGTTCGCCGTTTCGGCAATAGAGTCTTTTGGACCTGTTTTAGAACCCAAATGTACCTCGGACGGGGCCAATGGTTAGTTACACATCAAGCGATGACGAAGCCAGGACGGCTTATGCCCAAAGCGCTCCCAGATGCGCATCGCGCTTTTACCTTCTATTGCGCAGTAATATATTCGGAAGAACCGACGCCGCCGGATAAGGAACATGCTCGACTACGGGTGTTCGTACGTGGCCAAAATCCCAATTTGCTTGAAGGCTCGTCCCGTATAAATATGAGCAAAAGCAGGAGCATCAAACATGAGGATCAGGCATAACCCAATAATGTCTCCGCTTTCTACATTCCTGCGGTACGGATATAATGGTCAGACCGGATCCTGGCATAAAAGGCAACGCATTGGAAAAACCGGTAGTGTCTCAGTTTGAACGTTGTTCAATTAAATCCACTATCCATTCCAGAGTCCGGGGGGAATCGGTCAGCCCTGCCGCCATCGCCGGTGTGTCACCCTTCAGGGTCTTGTGGGCGCGTACCCAATTATACCAGACCGTATAAAGGGCTACCGCGTGGTGGTGGTTCTCAATTTTCTTACTGAAGGCATTGGTCAACCGGGTGAAGCGCCGGACTGACATTCGCGTGGTCAGGTTGTGACGTTCCACTATCGACGTGCTGATTGATTCGGGCTTTGGGTCACCGCTGATAGGTATCGTGTTTATACCAACACACTGAGCGGGGCTGTACCGGCGCTGGGCTTCTACATCCTGAGACCGCCCGTAGACCTTTACCAGTTGAGCATATAGTCCACGTCGCCGCCGAAAGCGCCCTCTACGGCTTCCAGGTAAGCCCGGTGGCCATCGGTGGTCAGTTGCACCCGGTTAGCCAGGCGGGAGCGTAGATCGTCCATCAATGAGTCACAATTCCGGGCGGCAGTCCGCCAAGAGAGATGGCTAATGACACAGAATAGCCTCCTAAGGGTACTCATTGTTGACGACCACGACATCGTCCGCAAAGGCTTGTCCATGCTCGTTTCACGCCAAGAAGACCTTCAAGTGGTAGGTGAAGCAGGCACAGCCGCCGAAGCACTCCAAGAGGCCCGAAAATCAACGCCGGACTTGGTAATCCTCGACATTCGGTTGCCCGATGGCTCAGGCATAGAGGTGTGCCGGGAAATACGCGATCAGCTCCCTGAAACCCGGGTACTCATGCTCACCTCTTACAGCGACGAAGAGGCCATTATGGGTTCAATCATGGCCGGGGCTTCGGGTTACTTGCTAAAGGAGATTCGCTCCCAGGAAATTGTCGATGCCGTCCGCAAAGTGGGACAAGGCCAATCCTTACTGGACCCGGCGGTGACCGCCAGCGTGCTGGACCGGGTCCGCCGAGGGACCGACGGCGACGATAAATGGGCCCAACTCACCGAGCAGGAACGCCGAATTCTGGCATTGATAGCCGAGGGCCAGACGAACCGGGAAATTGCTCAACAGGTAAACCTGAGCGACAAAACGGTCAAGAACTACGTCAGCAATATTCTGGGAAAACTGGAAGTGTCCCGCCGGTCCCAAGCGGCAGCATACGTGGCCGAGAGGCGCGTGCGAGGCGGCCAGTAAGTCTTAAATGGCTGACTAACCTTTACTCGGGGCTGCCGAAAGTTGGGCAAACATGGTTATTTTCTCCTACTGGAATTGGGCCAACGGAACTGGGTCGCCAGAAATTGTTCTGATATTCCCTGCTTCAGCCGACGGCTGACATCCCTGCTTCCATGGTGTAGGATTGCACCGTCCAACGATCCCCACAATATAGAAGCCGATATCCATTAAAGCCAGTATCCGTTAGGTCGATCCCAACGAAATTAAGCGCGAGCTCAAAGAGGAAAAGAGAATGGTCACCACATCGGCCGATATCCAGTCGGAAATGATGCAATATTCCAGCCAAGACGGGACTCAAATCGACGCCTACTTGAGTCAGCCGGCCACTCCTGGCAGCTATCCGGGTGTGATAGTCACCATGGAAGGAATGGGACTTGAGGACCACATGAAGGAATTAACCCGGCGATTTGCCGAGGAAGGCTACATAGCCATTGCACCGGACCTCTACACCAGGGAAGGAAGACCCGCACCCGAGAAAGTGCTGGAAGTACTTTTTTCCGTGCCCGATTCACAGACCATGGCGGACTTGGAAGGCGCGGCCACTTTCCTAAAGAGCCACTCCAACGCCAACAACAAAGTAGGTATAATCGGCTTTTGCTCCGGTGGTCGCTACACGCTAATGTTCGCTTGCACCAGCAGCAACGTGAACGCTGCCGTCGATTCCGCCGGGGGGCACATTATCCCCGACGAAACCACCGAAGCCCGCCCTGTGGGCGTAATCGACATGATAGCCAACCTGTCGTGTCCGTTGCTGGGGATTTTCGGCGAAGAAGACGGCAATCCCTCTCCGGCCCATGCCGCCCGCCTGAATGAAGAATTGGACAAGCACAACAAGACCTACGAATACAAGATGTACGCAAATGCCGGCCACGCTTTCTTCGCCGACTACCGACCTTCCTACCGGGCCGCTCCCGCCCAGGATATGTGGCACCGAGTCCTACTGTTCTATGAGAAGTACCTAAAGAACTAGTACTATCGCCATATGAAACTGAAGAATACGAGTTTACCCCCACTCTAACTCTCCCCCGTGAAGGGGGGAGGATTAGTCCCTTCCCTCATCTCGGGGGAAGGTTAGGATGGGGGTATCGAGTTATTAGTCAAATATAACTGGAAGTAGAACTAGGGCGGTTGCCGCACCAACAAAAGAGGGTCATCTCTACACGATATATGGAATTGCGTGGGTGTGAATAACGCCAACCGGAGTTGAACAATGCCTATAATTCATTATTCCGACGCCGAATCCGGAGAAGGATATCCCGGAGTCACCCGGGCAGTACTGGTGGACGCCCGAAACGGTTCGCAATCCCTTTACATTACTCACTTGACCATCATCCCTGGTGGAACCGTCGGCACCCACATCCACCCAGATACCGAAGAAGCCATGATCATTGTTGAAGGAACACTAGAGGCAATTCTGGGAGACGAGATAGTGACCCTCGGGCCTGGAGACACGGTATTGGCGCCAGCCGGCGTAAAACACGGGTTCGTAAACCGGTCCCAGTCCAATGCCGCCTTGGTGGCCGCCTTTCCCAAGACCAGTTTTGAGCGGGTAATGGTAGACTAGGGCACGGTTACACCAGACCCTTTAAGGCTTCGACCACTTGCTCCACCTCTTCCTCGGTGTTGAAAAAGTGGAGCGAAATCCGCAGCCCCGGGGGGAAGGCGACCGGTCGGCAAACAATGCGGTGCTCCTGCCACAGGTGGTTGACATGCTCCACGGGCGTCATGCCGTCAATGGTTAAAGAGACTAGACCGGTAGAGTCTTGGCGGTCCAGAGGCGACAGTAGATTGATTCCGGAAACGCCCGCCAGGGCTTGTTTCATGATGGTGGAAAGGTCTAGGTTTCTCTCTTCAATGTCGGCCATTCCAGCGTCGTTAATAAACTTGATAGCCTCCAATGTCCCTGCCTGCAAAGCAACGCTGGTTGACGTCAATAGAAACTTGTCCATGCTCTCGGTGTTGGGCTCAAATGCATAAGGGTTCCCGGGCGTCAGCGCTGACCGACCCGCCACGAACGTCGGTTGCACTTGGGTTATCAGGTCCTGCCGGATGTAAAGGGCACCTACGCCCTCGGGTCCCAAAAGCCATTTTTGCCCCGGAATCGAGTAGAAATCGCAATCCAGGTCCTTCATATCCAAGGCTATGTGTCCCGCCGACTGAGCACCGTCCAGCAGCATTAAAATCCCACGATCCTTGGTGAGTTGCCGTATTTCTTTAATCGGCATCCTCAATCCAGTGGAATATTCCACGTGGCTTAGGAAAACCAGCTTGGTCCGATCGGTGATGGCGTCCGAGATTTTCTGCAGGATGCTCTCCCGGTTCTCAGTGGGGTCAACCTGCAGCACCTTGACCACCGCCCCGTGGCGGTGCTGCTGGTAGTAGCTGGGAATGAGCACCGAGCTATGTTCCAGATCGCAGGTGATGATCTCGTCTCCTTCTTCCCAACTTAGCCCATTCATTACGATATTCAGTCCCTCGGTGGTATTGCGGGTGACACAGACCTCGTCAACCGATGCGTTCAACAAAGCGGCCATGGCTTCTTTGACCTGGGCCTGAATGTCTCTGCCAGCCTGATAAACCTCAACACTGGTTGGACCCTGAGTCATTTCTAAATCCAGCCGCTGTTTTATGGCATTGACCACCGGGACCGGAGATGGCCCGGACCAACCGGTGTTCACGTATGTCATTTGTTGGCAGACCGGAAACTGTTCCCGTATTTTTATAACATCCATGATTCTCTCTCCGTGCCTTCGCTGATTTATCGACGGTTCGCTAAATCTAAAAATCCCCTTGACCCCGTGGGGGGTCAGGGGGATTTCGATCAAGCTACACTAAGCGCTTGGAATTTCCACTTGTTTTACCGAGGAGAATAGGGTGTCAGGCGCATAATCGAGTGACGGCTCTCACGTACCAGGGCACCATCCTTTTCCGATTCTGCTCGCGCTTTCTGCCATTCCGGGTCGGCGCCAAAGGCTGCCCATCCCTTTTCCCGGTCTCCCACGCTGTCGTAACCCAACATATACACCAAACGGTTGCTGGTGCCTACAAGTTCGGTCCAGTAGGCTACGTTCTCGATGCCGTGCTTTTCGAACAAATGCATGGTGTGGTTCGAAAATCTGTCATGAAGGGCAGGCAATTTACCGGGCATTGCGTCATAAACCCGGAGTTCCTGCACTTTGGAGGACAGCTGCGGCTCAGGCGAGTACGGGGTTGTTTGCATGAACGAGTTGTAGACCCTGGCCACCAGTGGGCCATCCGCCTCGGTCTCGGCAAAAGCTGCCAAGCGTTTCTGGTCGGCTCCGAAAGCCTTCCACTTCTTTTCCCGGTCAGCCATGTCGTCAAAGGTCAGAATGTAGGTCATTTGATTACTGGTGCCGATTTCGTCAGTCCAGAAACCCATCATTCCGATCTCATACTGATTGAAGTAATCAATCGTAATATTCGCAAAGCGGTCATTGATCGCCCCAAGTTTTCCCGGCACTGCGGTATATATCCGGTTTTCGTAAAGCATCTAGCACCTCGTTAGGAATTTTTACACCAAAGTTTCAGGCCAAAGTTGAAGGAATTAAAACCAAGTTTACTTTTCTAACTCCAAGACTTCGAGCTGAACCCCGTCCGGGCCCTCGAAGAAGCAAACCCTTCGGCCATTGCCTACCTGGGTTTCTTCCAAAATGCGCGCTCCATTAGCTTTGAGATCCGCAACTACATTGTCCAAGTCATCCGTGTCGATGGCTATGTGCTCTATCCCGTAGACTTGGTCACGGGTCTGGCTCTCAATATGCTTCGTGACATTGATGCTCAGTCCGTGCAAGTCCAAACGGAAGCCGCTGTCGCCAGCTTTGCCAACAATCATTGCGCCCAAGGAGTCCACGTAAAACTTGGCGGTCGCCTCGGGGTCCGTGGTCTTCAGGTGGATGTGGTTCATCTTGAAGGACATTATGCACCTCGCTAGTATTGTGGATTGGCCCACCGCGGGCAATTCTAGTTACCCGATATTGATTGCGCCAACACCGATTAGGCACCAATTCCGATTAAGCAGTAGTAAAGGCTGCTGGACGCGTCCAGCCTCGCCTTGCCTGGTGACTAGGGGGAGAATAGTCCAACAGCAAGCTCTAGTCAAGCCAAGAGGATGCGCTGCAGCTCCACAGAAACCAACGGCAGAATCTCGGGCTTTGGGGCAATCACTTCCTGCGTTCCTGTCTTGCGAACGCGCAATAAATAAAGGTGAGCATTCCTCGCCAGACGTGTTTCGTCAGTTTTTTCGCGTCTTCGTTTCCGTATCTTCGTAACGAGAAAGGCGGCCCAATTCCCCGCCCCCGTCATTCCGGCGCAGGCCGGAAACCAGGGGCGACCTTCGAAACCGAAGATAACAGTGCGGCAAACCTTGAGTTTCCGGGACCCAGCTATCATCGGCGCTACGCACCAACTTCCCTAACAGCCCTTACTTTCATAAAAAAACTAAACCAAAGAATCAGACTCTATCGCTCTATCCCCACCGAAACAATTTCCCGCCGCAAGCCCATTCGTACTATAATCTCCCCCAGACTATCTTCGGCCAGTTTTCTGGTCACCAGACATTATATGGAGGGAACCTATGCCCATCGAAAAAATGGCAGCCGAGATGGACCGTATCGTGTCGGCGGATCAAACGGTTGAGGAACTGGGTTCCGGCTACGGCGGAGACCAAGGCCCTGCCGAGGGACCGGTTTGGTGGAAGGACGGCGGCTATTTGCTCTTTAGCGACATCCACAACAACCGGCGAATGAAGTGGGCCCCCGGAGAAGGCGTCACTCTGTTCAAGGAACCAACGGACAGGGCCAACGGCCTGACACGAGACTTGCAGGGCCGCTTGATTGCCGCCGAGCACGACTCCCGGAGGGTCACCCGGCTCGAGAACTATGGCAGCATAACGGTGCTAGCCAATAGCTACAAAGGAAGGCAGCTAAACCGGCCCAACGACGTGGTGGTTAAATCCGACGGTTGCATCTACTTCACCGACCCTTGGACCATGCCCCATCCTCAGGACCAATGGGACCTAGAGTTCTCGGGCGTATTCCGGCTCACCCCGGACCTGGGTAGGCTCACCTTGCTGATCGACGATTTCGTGATTCCCAACGGTCTGGCTTTCTCCCCCGACGAGAGCGTGCTATATATTAACGACTCCCGCCGAGGCCACATCCGAGCATACGACATGATGCCAACAGGATCATTGGCTTTGGGAACCGGCCGGATTTTCGCCGACCTTACAGGCGAACGCCCCGGCGTACCCGACGGAATGAAAGTCGACATTGAAGGCAACGTCTACTGCGGTGGCGCTGGCGGCGTTTGGGTCATGGACCCCACGGGAAAACTTCTGGGCATAATTGTCCACGGAGAAACCGCCACAACCAACATCGCTTGGGGGGACGACGACTGGAAAACTCTGTACATCACGTCCCGCAACACCCTCATGCGCATCAAACTAAACATTCCCGGGCTGCCCGTGCCCATCGCTTAGAGGATATTTTACTTCCCATCGGCACTTGGCAGATGAAGCGTTTGAGTGAAAAAGGGTTCCCAAAATAACAACCGCTATGCCAAAGCGCTTGGTGAAACTGAGGGTTACAGAAGTAGCCCGCTTATCAAAGGCATCAATCCCTGGCGTTAGGCTGCGCCCAAAGGCCTGAGTGATTAAGCAGGAGATTATTAATAAGTCGGAGACTAAGGAGCGGTCAATAAAAAGCTTGTAAGCGCTGAGAAAGCTTCAGCGCTTGGTCTCGATTACCTTCGTGCGCCTTTAACCTGCCTCTTTAGCCCATTGCGCTTCCCTTTCGGCAGATTCATGCGCGCCACAAATTCCGCTGTCGTTTCTTCTTGTTTCTCCCGTTTGACTCTGGGTTTGGACCGGACCATAGTTGCTTACTCCCTCTTTGTCTTGGACAGGGCTTGGACAGTTATTATTTATAAGAAACTGTTATGCTCGCTGCGTCCATCCCACAGTTACTCTCCAACCCTCAATTAGGATGGCTTCCACCTATCCTACACTAAAAAGCACTCTCAAGCCCAATAAAGAAGCCGCCCAATTCCTCAGCTTAAACCGGAATCCTTTGATGAATTTGCACGCGATGGGATAGCGGCGCGCCAGCCCTACGGATTGTGGCTGGCAAATTTTCGGTAAATCTGCAAAGTAAATGGGATGACAATCAGGGCGTCATCGATCTTGAGTCATACCAAAGTGCTAGAGATTGCTCAACAGAATTGCTGACAGGCTACTAGCCTTATTACTTGACCTAAATCAAGCCCTTTGCCGATTAAGCCTTCGCAGGAATAGCCTAACTTGAAATCGTCAGACTTTTATCGACTCGTTTGGAGGAATCAATCATGATCCAGTTTATGCAACGCTCGAAACTTCTGGTGATCGCCATCACTCTCGTGGCGATCTTGGCAATCGCCGCTGCAGCAGCGAAGCCACCGCTACTGCCACCCCCACGGATGTGCCATCACCCACACAAGCCCAGACACCGCAGGCAGGGCCTACTGCTACGTCCATTCCCGACCCGACACCAACGGCCACACCCATACCATCGACCGCGCCTGCGCCGACAACCGAACCTACGCCAACAACCGAACTTACCATCTTCGACGAGGACATCGCCAGTCGTTTGCTGGCGGTATTGGAGGACGCGGTCGAGAGCCCCGAGACCAGCTACCCTGGAGTTGTGCTCCACATTAGCGGTCCCAGCCTGGGCACCTGGACCGGTGCCGCTGGTCTGAGCAACGTCGAGGCCAACACTGCCATGAAACCCAATGACAAGTTTAGAGCAGGCAGCCTCACCAAGCCCTTTATTTCGGTGGTGGCCCTCCAGTTAGCCGAAGAGGGCTTGATTTCGCTGGACGACAAGTTGCCCACTGTGCTGCCAGAGAGCATCACCGAAAAGTTCGCCAATAGCGAAAAGATTACCGTGCGCATGCTGCTGAACCACACCGCCGGGCTGCCCGACTTTATGGGCCTGGCAATCAGTGAGATATTGACCAACCCGACAAAGGTGTGGCAGGCCGAGGAGTTTATCGACCTTGCCGCTTCCTTGGAGCTGCTATCCGGGCCCGGGGAAATCATAGCGTACTCGAACACGGACTATTCTTTACTGGGTTTGGTCATTGAGGAAGCCACCGGACAATCTTGGCGACAAGAGATGCGGGACCGAATTCTCGAGCCACTGAACCTGGATAACACACTCCTGCTTGATCCAACCGACATGACCATACCCGGAGACCACGCCCGGGGTTACGCCGACTTTGGCACCGGAGTTATGGACGCCACAGAGCTTGTCAACGCCTCTGTAGTAGGTGCTCCCGGGGGACAGTCGATGGTCACAACTCCGGGCGACTTGGCCCGCTTCTGGGATGCGGTGTTGGCGGGAGAGTTGTTCCAGGAAACTGGGACGCTGGACGAAATGCTGTCCTCGCCGGATGTTCCCTTTATTGAAAATCCAGAGGATTTGTTCTCGGGTTACGGCCTGGGAGTGATGCACGTCGAATTCGGCAATGGCATAGTAGGCAAAGGGCACACCGGCGACACTCAAGGCGGATACCACGTGTTCATGTTCCATCTGGATGACCAGGATTTGACCATCTCGGGCGCAGTGAACGCTTTCGATTGGAAAGCTGGCTACCAACTCATCCCGCAAGCCCTGGAAATTCTGGTTCCCGGCTACTCAGCCCCGGAGGACGAAGCCGCATTCACACCCCCAATCACCGACGCCGACGGCAATGAAATACCAGGCAGCATCGCCACGATCGAAACGGTTACCTTGGGCGGCGTCGAGCAGTCCATCCTCATCCGCGGCGCCGACGTGACCAAGCCGGTGCTGCTCTGGCTGCATGGTGGACCCGGTCTTCCTCACTCACCCTTCGTTGGCATGTTCCAGCCACGGGAACTGGAAGAGAATTTTGTTGTTGTGCATTGGGACCAGCGCGGGGCTGGCAAATCCTACTCCCCAGACCTTACAGCGGATGACCTACGCCCGGAGAAGTTCGTCAGCGACACGTTGGAACTGACCGACCTCCTGCGCAAGACGTTAGATCAAGAGAAGATTTTCCTATTTGGCATTTCCTGGGGCAGCGCTCTGGGCTTCATGACCATCATGGAAAACTCCGAACCCTTCCATGCTTTTATCGCTGCCTCCGAAGCAGCCGACTGGGACAGAAGGCAGACGATGTCTTACGAGTGGGCCCTTGACCAAGCTAGGGAGGCCGACAATAGCGAAGTCATCCAGGGTCTGGAATCACTCCAGCCGTTTGACCCCACGAATCCCGAGCACACCGGAATGGTCGGACAAGTTCTGGATCTCTTTCGAGGCGGTGACATTTACACCGAAGGACTGTGGGACGCCGCGGTAGCGTACCTGACAAGTGGTCAGAGTCCTGAATACACCTCCGCCGATGTCGACAAGTTAATGGCAGGCGTGGGCTTTGCGGGTCAAACAACCAAGCTCGACATTCAAAAGGCCGACTATAACCTGTTTAGAGACTTTCCTGTGTCGACAATCCCGGTACATTTCTTTGCTGGCCGTCATGACTATGTAACTCCCGGCGAACTGGCGGAGGAGTACTACAACTTCTTGGAATCCCCTGCCAAGAGCTTTACATGGTTTGAGAATTCAGCCCACACGCTGATTTGGGATGAGCCGGACAAAACCGCACAGGAACTAATCAAGATTGCCAACGAAACCCTGAACCGGTAACTAATAGCCGAGACCGGTCAAAGCGTTCGACTGACTGTCTCGGGATAGCCAGCGCTGGTCAAACTCCACTCGAAACAATGGTACATAAGGTTATCAGCGGCAAACGTGGCCGGGTGGACACCCTTTCCGCTGACCCATCAGGCCTATTGGATACAATTGCAAGCGCAGACCATTATTTCGTTGCTATGCTAGATTTACTGGTCGATATTCGGCAGTAGAAATATTGATTGGACTCAACGACCGCGACCCTCAGGTTCTCGACTTCCATCGCCTCAATATCAACACGGGCGAGACGCAGCTTGTACAGGAGAACGACCAGGGATTTCGCGAGTTTATCTTTGACGACGATTTTGACGCTCGCATCGCCATCCGCGCCACTTCATTCGGCGAAGATGAGGTATTCAAAAAGTCCGGTGACGGCGGTTGGGAGCCGTTCATGATGATCGGCTACGAGGACTCCCTCACTAGGCTTATCTGGCCTACGAAGCTGACCTCACTCGTTGGGTTCGACAAGACCGGCGGAGTTCTCTACTTGCTGGACAGCCGAGGGCGTAACATGGCATCGACCTTGATACCGGTGAACAGATTATCATCGCAGAAGATGCCCGTAGCGGCATCATCGACGCTATGTTCCATCCCACGGAGAACATCGCCCAAGCCGCTGCTTCAAACTACCAGCGCAAGCAGTGGCAGGATTTGGACGATTCCATTGCTTCGGACCTGGAGTTTCTACGCACCGTCATAGACGGGGATTTCGATGTGGTCAGCCGCACGGTGGACGACAAGAACTGGATTGTCGCCTACCTGATGGACGACGGCCCGGTTCAGTATT
Source organism: Dehalococcoidia bacterium (assembly GCA_963665155.2). Taxonomy (GTDB): domain Bacteria; phylum Chloroflexota; class Dehalococcoidia; order Lucifugimonadales; family UBA3495; genus UBA1141. The sequence goes on from CAXXFI010000002.1 coordinate 1,474,625, forward strand.
ATCGCTACGACCGACAGGAGAGTACGGCGGAGTTCTTATTCACCAACCAGCCTGGGCTGGAGAATCTGCCTCTAGTGAACATGCGCCCAGTGGTAATCGAATCTCGGGATGGGCTGAATCTATCGAGCTATCTCATGCTACCTGTGGGGAGTGGCCCTAACGAAAGACCGGCCAATCCCCTGCCAATGGTGCTCTGGGTTCATGGCGGTCCCGTAGAATGGATCAACTGGGGCCACGATAGTATAGCTCCTATTTTTCAATTGCTTGCCAACCGAGGCTACGCCGTCCTCACCGTCAACTTCCGGGCCTCCTCCGGATTCGGCAAGGAGTTCATAGAGGCGGGACATCTGGAGTGGGTCGGCAAGATGCAGGATGACCTGATGGACGGCGTTCAGTGGGCCATTGATGAAGGAATCGCCGACCCCGAGCGCATCGCCATCATGGGAGCTAGCTACGGCGGGTACGCCACGCTGGTCGGCATGACCTCGAAGCCCAGAAACCTTCGCCTGCGGCGTGGACTTGTATGGCATGTCCAACCTCGAAAGCATGTTGGATTTCCATTTCCCCTTCCAGATCGCGGAGGTCGAGGCGATGGCCACCATGGCCGGCTACGCCCGGACCGAGGCGGCTAGAGCGTTCATGAGCCAGCGTTCTCCGCTAACCCAAGTAGCACAGATTAAACGGCCACTGCTGGTCGTTCAAGGCGGCAACGACCCCATCGTCAATCAGGCTGAATCCGATCAGATGGTCCAAGCGATGCAGGATTTGAACCTACCGGTCACCTACTTGCTGTACCCGGACGAGGGCCACAACTTTGACTTCCTTGGCGGGGGGGGGGGGGGGCTTTCATTTTTCCCGGTAATGGAATCGTTCCTAGCCCAGTGTCTGGGCGGTCGATTCGAGCCCGTGGGCGACGAATTCCAGGGAGCTCAGATCACCGTCCCGACAGGGGCCGAGCTTATAACCGGATTGGCCGAGGCTCTCGCCGAAACCGGTTAAGGGTAAGACACGGCGTAAGGCGGCGAGCGCTAAGTGCTGCGCCGAAATGAAAATGCTTAGGCTAACCAACAGCCCTAAGCAAAGTCTGGATACAGATAATGATATTTAGCGGAAACTCGCAAATTGCTGGCTTTCATGAGGAGTCGAGATGATCAACAGGCTAATGGAGCGACGCAGACTTTTGGCAATCTGCATGGCCATCGTGGCAATGCTGGTTTTAGCCGCTTGTGGCGCAGACGCCACCGCGACTACCACGCCAACAGATGTGCCCCAGCCTACACAGTTGCCTACTACACCCACCGACGGTCCATCGCCCACGCAAGCGCCAGCGTCGACACCGGAGCCTTCCGCTACATCGACACCCGAGCCGCCGGAGTCTACTCCCGTCCCACCGGTTTTGACCGATTACTCATCGATCACCGGAGAGCTCTCTAAGTTAATCCAGAGTGTTGTGGATAGCAATGGAATCACCGGCCTGTCCGTAGCCCTCGTCGACGACCAAGAAATGGTATGGGCCGAGGGATTTGGCTTCGCCGACAAGGAAAACGGCGTCAGAGCGACTCCCGAGACCGTTTATGGGGTTGCCTCTATCTCAAAGCTGTTCACGGCAACCGCCATCATGCAATTGGCGGAAATCGGCAAGCTGGATATTGACCAGCCCTTACAAACTTACATACCTAAGTTTTCAATCAACAGCCGTTTCACCGGCTCAAGTCCGATCACGCCGCGAAACGTCATGACGCATCACTCGGGTCTGCCTTCCGACTTGCTAAACGGGTTGGTTGCAACCGGCGATAACGAAGCCTCGTTGATCGAAAGCGCGTTCGATGAATTGGTGCAACAGATTGATACGGCTTACGTTGGGAACCCACCCGATACCCCGTTCTCTTACTCGAACCTGGGCTACGGATTGTTGGGGCACGCCGTAGCACAGTCTTCTGGGCAAAATCTCATCGAGTACGTGGACGAGGCGGTTCTGCGACCTTTGGGCATGAAGTCATCCTCGTTGACCATCACGCCCGAGATTGAACAATTAAGGTCGAAAGAGTACTGAAGCGGAGAAGAGGTAACCCATGTTTGATTCCCTCGTAACAAGGCCTGTTTGAGATGAGCCCTGGCGTGCGAAGGTGGTCTGGAGCGGAGGAGGCCACGGGATGCCGGCTGCTGGCCTCACCGCACCATCTGCCGCGCTCAGGACAAGCGTGATCCCGTTGCGGTACCCCTTCCGTGGCTCAGGGCACCCGGTGGAAGCTGTGGAGCGGCGCCCTCATGCGGCCGTGACCGCAGGTACCGTCCCGACCGCCCGTGGACCATCCGCTTGAAGTTGCACGCCAACGCCTTCAGGTAGACGGCAAGCCGCACCCGACGGCCCCCTCGCACCCGCAAGCGCCCAAGCCCGTGGGCGCGCTTCAGCTCGGAGTTCGTTCCCTCGATCCCGGCCCTTATGGCATACCGCTTGCGCCACTCCTCGGTGGCCTCGGCCCTCCGGCGCCGCTCGATGTTCACCTTCACCAGGTCCGTCTTGAGGACGTAGGCCCCCGCACGCCGGTCCAGCTTCACTGGGCAACGGGACCGCAAGGGGCAGGGCTCGCATGTTGTCCTGGCAAAGTGGACCTCTACCCGCTCCGGCGCATCCTCCAACTCGTGCTCCTCGATGGACGGGTGGCCGGCGGGGCACACCGTGGCCTGCTCCCCTGTGACGTCGATCTGAAAGTCCGCGGCGGTGAGCGGCGGTGGTCCGTCACCCTCTCCTTCGTGCGAGTTCCCCGGCGCCGACCCCGCCACCGGGCTCACCAGTTCCGTTCCCCGGCGCGAGGCTTCGAAGGCATTGCGGCCCGACCCATACGCCGTGTCGGCGAAGAGCTCGTCCGGTCGGACCTTCCGCTCCGCGAGCCCGTCAACGACCGGCACGCTCACGTCGGTGTCGCTCCCACTCGAGGGGGTCACCTCCACGTGGGTGATGAGCTGGGTGGCGTTCTCCTCGTGGCAGGTCTCCGCCACCTGCACCTCGTACCCCTTCCCCTTGTGGCCGCTGTAGGTCACATCCGGGTCGTGGGGCGATTGCAGCGAGTCGGCGGACACCTGCTTCGGGTCCTTCAAGGCCACGGGCACCTTGCATTCCCCAGCATCGTCGTCATCGTCCCTGGGGCGCCCGTCCCGGTGTTTGCCCACATGGCACTGCTCCCGCAGCAGCCGCTCCAGCAGCCGGTACTCCTCCAGCTGGGCAGCAGTCGTGCCATGGAACCGGTCCACCAGCCGGTAGAGGTCCCGGGCACAGACCGAAAGGCGTCGCCGACCCTCCCCCGTGCGGGCGTCCTCGTAGTGGGTCGCCTCGTCTTCTTCCTTCAAATAGCGCCCTAGTATTACAACGTCAGTTAATTTGATAGGATGACTGTGTAGCTGGAGAGGGAATAGGCGGGTGAGGTGGGGATGTGGATGCGGCAGCTTTCGAGCAGGTGTACGGGTCATTTCGGGATTTTCACGCTTACTTCGCGCCGCTGTTTGGCCGCCGGGAGACGCGGGAGCACAGCGGTCATTATCTCCAGGCCCTGCTGGTACAGTCTGGGGAGCGGCGCAACGCTGAGAACCTGTCGGAGACGGTTCCGGGGTCAGCCCGAGGGATGCAGCGGTTTCTCACCGATTCTCCCTGGGACGATGAGGTGATTATAGGACGGCTGCAGGAGTACCTGGGAACCCGGCTGGAGCATCCGGAAGGGGTGTGGGTGCTGGACGGCAGCGACTTTCCCAAGCAGGGGAGGAAGTCGGTGGGAGTGGCCCGGCAGTACTGCGGGAGGCTGGGGAAGGTGGCCAACTGCCAGGCGGGGATGTTCCTGGCCTATGTCAGCCCGTTGGGACGGGCATTGGTGGACAAGGGGCTGTATCTGCCCGAGAGTTGGACCTCGGACAAAGACCGGTGTGAGGCGGCGGGTGTGCCGGAGGATAGGCAGGGCTACCGGTCCAAGACGGAGTTGGCCTTGGAGATGGTGGGGCGGGCGCAGGAGCGGGGCCACCTGAAGGCTGGATGGGTCGCGGCGGACGACGCCTTCGGGATGTCGCCGTCCTTCCGGGAGGGCCTGGCGGCCTTGGGGATGTGGTACGTGCTGGACGTTCCGTCCGGCTTTACGGTGTGGCCGCCGGAGCCTGCCTGGACCAGTGCGGAGTATCAGGGATTCGGGCGTCCCCGCAAACCCAGGCTGCGAGACGGTCAGCGCCGGACCATGGAGCAGCGCAGCGACGAGTTGCCGGAGGAGGCCTGGCGTGAGATTACGGTGGCCGAGGGAAGCCAGGGGCCACGCAGCTACCTTTTCAGCGCCCAGAGGGTGCGACCGACCAGCAGGCGCAAGCCCGGCGAAATCCACTGGGCCGTCTACCGCCGGAACCGGGACGGCAGCGAACCCCGCTACTACCTGTCCAATGCTCCGGAGGATACCCCGTTGGAGACCCTGGCATACGTGGGAGACTCCCGTTGGCGTATAGAAACGGAGTTTGAGACGGAGAAAAGCGACGTAGGCCTGGACGAGTACGAGACCCGCACCTGGGCTGGCTGGCATCACCACGTGGCCCTGTGCCTGCTGGGCGGAGCTTTTCTGCTGAGCCTGCAACAGGCTTGGGGGGAAAAAGATGCCCCGGATCACGAGGCCGCAGGTCTACCGGGTGGTGCGGGAAATGCTGCCCCGGGAACGGTTCGGGCCAACCGAGTTGCTGCGGTGGCTTGAGGATACGCAGGACAGTAACGAACGGGCCAAACGCTCCCATGCCAAGCGCCGCGCCGCCATGCGGGCATCACCCCACATCCCTCCCTGAACTGACGTTGTAATACTAGAACTCCGGCCGAAAAGTACCCTGACCTAGGCTGTCCCGATATACTGGGCAAGAGATTTAATAAATGGGTGTGGGAGGTTGAGGATGCTGGGAGTACGGTCGGCGCAACGAGGGCTGCTGGAAGCGGATCACCTGTACCTGGACTATGTGGGCCGGGGCTCCTTCTATGGCTTCCTGGCCTCCCTGCGGGGACAGCTATTTCGAGACGAAGAGTTCGCCGAGCTATATTGCCCAGACAATGGCCGGGATAGCGTGCCCCCAAGTCTGGTGGCCACTGCGCTGTTGTTGCAAGCCTACGACAAAGTCAGCGACGCCGAAGCCAAACAGCGGGCGGATTTTGATATCCGGTGGAAGGTGGCGTTGGGGATTGAGGTGGAGGACCGGCCCTTTGCCAAGAGCACGCTGCAGCTGTTTCGAGCCCAGCTGATCCTCCACGACCGGGTGCGGGCCGTCTTTCAGCGCAGCCTCCAATTCGCCCGGCAGACCGGATACCTGAAAGGACGCCGGATGAAGGTGGCGGTAGACACCACCTACATTCTGGGCCGAGGGGCGGTCAAGGACACCTACAACTTGCTGGCCGACGGCATAGTCCAGGTAGTGCGGGCGCTTTCGGACCTGGATGGGACGCGGCCCGAGGAATGGGCCTTGAGACACGGTCTGGAACTCTACTTTGGCTCCAGTGTGAAGGGAGAGGCAGAGATTGACTGGGACAACCAGAAAGAGCGGCAAGCCTTACTGCAGAAGATAGTAGCCGATGCCGACCTGGTGTTGGAGCTGGCCCGTCAGGTCCAGGGTCAGTTCCCCGAGGAGAGCCCCCAGCGCCAGGGTATAGTGGAAGCGGCGGAGTTGCTGGGGCAACTGTTACTGCAGGATGTGGAACGCCAGGAGGATGGCCCAGCCCTGAAGGATGGGGTAAGCCGGGACCGCATCCCTTCGGTACACGACCCGGAGATGCGCCACGGCCGTAAAAGCAGCAGCAAACGCTTCGACGGACATAAGGCTGCGGTGGTGGTGGATACCGATTCCCAACTGGTGACCGCGGTAGACATCCTGCCCGGCAATGCCGGTGACAACACTGGAGTCCTGGAACTGGTGGAGCAGAGTGAGGAGAACACGGGCATAGCGGTGGAGGAGACTATCGGGGATGCGGCCTATGGGGATGGCGGGACGCGGCAGGCCTTTGCCGATGCTGGTCGGACTCTAATAGCCAAGGTGCCGGGTCGCCCTAATAAGGCCTGCTTCCCCAAGGAGGACTTCCAGATCGACTTGGAGGCAGGAACCTGCACCTGCCCAGCCGGTAATGTTACCCACACCCTGCGGACCTTCGGCACCCGGACCAACCGGTTGGGTCGGACCTACCTGGCCCGGAGTTTCCAATTCGACCCGGCGGTCTGCGGCGTATGCCCCCTGCGGTCCCAGTGCGTGGCGGCGCGGTACGGGGCGGGACGCACCGTAGCCCTGCATCCCCAAGAGGCGCTCTTGCAACAAGCCCGGGACTTCCAGCGGAGTGAGGGCTTTGCTGAATACCGTAGGCTGCGCCAGGCGGCCGAGCATCGCCTGGCGCGGCTGGCGCAACTGGGGGTCCGCCAATCTCGCTACTTCGGCCGAGCCAAGACCCGATTCCAACTACTCATGGCGGCCACGGTGGCCAACCTGACCCTGGTGGCTACCAAGATGGGGATGATATCTCCGGCTCCAGGCTCCTCTCACGATAAACCGGACCAGCAAGCCCCAGGGTCGCCCATCGTTACTACCCAATTCATATTGGCCGCAGCCAACTGGGTCACTCTTAGCCTCAGACTTACAGTCCACTGGTTATCCTCCACGCCATCCCGTCACAGCAGGGCTTTTCAGCCGGGTTTCTAGTATTACAACGACGGACGTTGTAATACTAGGAGGCCCTCCGGAACCCCAGGGCGAAGCTCTGGGTGCTCCCAGCGCAAGGCCCGCAGGAACAACCGCATCGTCTCACAGAACAGGCCCAGCCGGGTGAGTGTGGCGATGTTGCTCATGATGTGGGTGGAGTCCAGCCGTTGCTTTCCGGTGCGTATGCCCAGCGCCTGGATGATCCGGTCCGTGGTCTCCTGGAAAGCCAGCCGGCCACCGTCGTGCTGCATCAGGCGAACTCGGAAGTTGTGGAGGGTCTTCTGGGGCAGGTGGGTCTCCTCGATGTCCAGCCGCAGGGCGTGGTGCCAGAGCAGGTTGAACTCTAGTTGTTCCAGAGCTTCATCGTCGGTGAGGTTGAACATCTCTTTGAGGAGGTGGACCCCGAGGACGGTCTGCACCGCCCGGTTGGGACGGCCGTTGTCCACGCAGTACATGGGAGCAAAGCGCTCCTCGTCAATCAGGGGGAGCGCCTCGTTTCGGAAAACCTCGGCCCAACTTCTCTCCAGACGCTTAGCCTTCTTCGGCGTCACCAGGAACTGGGACTGCCAGAGGCTCTCTTGCGGGTCTCGTATTCGGAACATCCTCCCCTCCCTCGGCCAGGCGCTGCCCCAACGCCCTTTCCCCACATTATCCTCCCATTGCCCCCGGAGGACGAGGGGTTTTTACGAACAAATCATGTTTGGTTCCGGGATATTTCAGCGGGAGCGTTGAGCACCACCGTCGAAGACCTGAGCAGGTTCATGATGATGGTGTTCGGCGACGGGGAAGCAGATTCCCAACGCATATTGAAGTCCGATACGCTGACGGAAATGTTGACGCCTCAAAATAGTGACGTTCCTTTGGACCTCGATGTCCAATGGGGCTTAGGTTGGTGGCTGCTTCCCGTTGGCCTGGAATATGCTGGCAAGAATGCCTGGCATTCGGGTGGCGAGGGCATGTGGAATAGCCTTCTGTACACCCTACCCGAGCATAACCTCGGTGTCGTGGTGCTCAGCAATTCCGCTGAGGCGGCAGGGGCGCCCGAATTCCAGATTGCCATGACGGTATTGGAGCAAGCGCTGGAGCTCAAGACCGGTCTGGAAAAGCCAGCGGTGGTGGCGCCGGAAGTAGTTTCACTATCTGCCCGTGAATTGCTCCGCTACGCTGGCAGGTACACAACAGACCTCGGTCGAATGGACATCAGGGTCGACGGAGACGACCTCTATGCCGACCTATTTGGGCAATCCTTCAGGTTGCTCCCTCACTCCGAAGGAAGGTTTTCCATCGAGGGACTTGACTGCAGTGACGCCCAATTGACCATCAGGACTGTGGATGGTCGCACTGCATTAAAGCTCTTCGGGTTGGCCATTGGTGGCCTGAGTTTCGGCGAGGGCATTGAGCCTGCCATCGTTTCCGAGGCGTGGATGGACCGCTTTAGGCACCTACGAGATTGTCAATGGAAAGGCCGGTTTCACCGACTTCTTTGCTAGCGTACAGTTGAGGTACGAGGACGATTTTCTGTTGTTGGACGTTCAATGTGCCATAGAGTGTGATCAAATCGTCTTCCCAATCGGTCCCATTTCAGATGACGACGCCTTGTTCCTCGGCATTGGGGGACGTATACGTGGCGAGACGGTCAGCATCGTTGAAGTCGACGGTGAAGATCATCTCTCCTTTTTGGGCTACCTGCTGAGGCCCTCTCAACGCCGGTGCAGGAACCCCTCACAGACGAGGGGCTGGCCGAGTTCGCCACCTACATCGAAGAAAATAGAGAGTTGTACAGAGTGCCTGGCACGGCCGTAGTCGTGGTTCAGGGAGGCGAGGTGGTGTTCGCCCAAGGCTTCGGGGTGAAGGAAGCCGGCGGTACCGATCCGGTCACACCGGATACGTTATTCACCATAGGCTCGCTGACCAAGGCGATGACATCCATGATGACCACCACCTTGGTTGATGAAGAGCTGGTAAGTTGGGATACCCCAGTGGTGGAAGTCATGCCCCAGCTCCAACTCTCCGATGCAGACGCGGTGGGCCAGATAACGCTACGACACTTGTTTGCCCACACCACTGGATTACCCAACACCGACCTGGCCCTCCTCTTCGCCGGTTTGCCCCCTGAGGGATTCGTCGAGTTCTTGAAAAATGTGCCCCTCAATAGTCGACCAGGCGAGAGCAGGACATACCATAACCAAGCATACTCAATCGGCGGTTACGTAGCCGCCATGGTTGCCGGGGGAAGATATGGCGACAACCTGCTGGAGACTTACTTAGACTTGATGCAGACGAGGGTGTTCGATCCCATCGGCATGTCCACAGCCACGCTTTCCGTAGAAGAAGCGGAGGCCAGCCCCAACCACGCAACGCCTCACTACATCACCCTCAACGCGACGTTGGCGCAAACAGGCTTTGACATCGCGCCAACCCATTACTGGGATGTAGGAGCAACTGCCCCGGCGGGCGGGGTAAGGGCCAGTGCCATGGACGTGGGGAGATTCCTGAGGACCATGTTGGCGGAAGGTGTGGCGCCTGATGGAACGCGGGTTGTTTCCGATGAAAACCTTGCTGAGACTTGGACCCAGCAGATTGAGATCAATGCCGAACCTTTTCTGGAGGGCGCCGGATACGCCCTGGGGTGGAATCTAGCGGATTACCAAGGGGTCATCGCGCCAACCCATTACTGGGATGTAGGAGCAACTGCCCCGGCGGGCGGGGTAAGGGCCAGTGCCATGGACGTGGGGAGATTCCTGAGGACCATGTTGGCGGAAGGTGTGGCGCCTGATGGAACGCGGGTTGTTTCCGATGAAAACCTTGCTGAGACTTGGACCCAGCAGATTGAGATCAATGCCGAACCTTTTCTGGAGGGCGCCGGATACGCCCTGGGGTGGAATCTAGCGGATTACCAAGGGGTCACCGTGGTGACTCATCAAGGTGGCATCGGAGGCTTCTCCGCTTCCATGGCGTTTGTTCCCGATGCCAGCACCGGTATTGTGATACTCAACAATGTGGATACCCTGGGTTCGGCTCTGGGCCGCAATGTCCAGTACCGGCTGGTGGAGATGCTTTTTGGTCTGGAACCCAAAGTGGAGGAATTTGCCAAGGCCGAGCTTGAGCAGATCGCAGGTCTCAGTGACCTCTACGCCCAATTGCTGCCGGTCGATCGGGAATCGGTCGCTCCTTATTTGGGGGAATACGAGTCCGTGGGTAATCCCTACAGCATCGAGTGGCGTGATGGCGGGCTCTGGTTGAGCTGGGGTCCGTTGGATATTGGGCAACTGCTCGCCTCTCCGGACGAGGGATATGTGGGCATAAGTCCGGGGGAGCTATTTTTCATGCTCTTCCAGTTTGAGGAGGACGAAGATGGCGGCATCACCTTGGTCATTGCCGAAGAGATAGAGGCGCGGAAATTGGCGTCGTTCGAGGTCGGTCCCTGCCTGACGACGCTGGCTGTTCCTGTTCCCATCGAATTTGTGTACGTGGGAACCATACCCACAGCGTTCGATGGAATTAACAGCGCAAGCTGCTCGTTCACCAAAGCGGTGGAGACTGTGACGGTGACCTTGAGCGGACCCGCCAATCACACCGAGACGTTCACTCTTACCTACGCAGCGACCAACGTTTCTTTCCCCTTGCCGGAAGGAACGCTTTCCATAACCACTCAAGAGATAGTACCGCCGGGTGACTACACGCGTGAGGTGACCGTCACCTCGGTGGACGGAGAGACCCTGCGAATCACCGGCCAAACCGGCATGCTCACGACGGTGACCATCCTGTCGCCTTAACCGCTTCAAAAGCCCAGCTTAGCAGCGCTGGGAATCAATGGAGACTTTGTGACATCCTGGGCTGGTGGTTACGCCAGCCCATAGATGTCACAGCATCCACACTGTTTGCGTTTCGTGTCTTTAAGCATCCGATGCGAGTTCGCCACTAACTATGTAGTTCCCCAAGCAGTTTCGACCACAGGATAATAGTCTCGATATGGTCAGGCTCCCCGAACCACAAATCGAGGGTTAGGGCTCTGATCCTCCCGTAAACCGGGGCCCTACTACCTGCCGATTAGTAATATAATTTCCCCCATGTTATCTTGGCCCGGTAAATTAGCCCCAATATCCCAGTCAACAGTAAAGGCCAATATGTAACGGTCAATAAATCAGGAACGGAGGAACCCTATGCCCATAGAAAAAATATCGTCAGAAATGGACCGCATCGTCGCAGCGGATCAAGAGGTCGAGGAGCTTGGCGGTGGCTTCGGCGGAGACCAAGGAGTGGCCGAAGGACCGGTATGGTGGAAAGAGGGCGGATATCTGCTCTTTAGCGACATCCACGCCAATCGACGGATGAAGTGGGCCCCCGGTGAGGGCGTCACTACTTTCAGGGAACCCACCGACCGAGCCAATGGCCTAACTCGCGACATTCAGGGCCGCTTGATTGCCGCCGAGCACGACTCCAGACGGGTAACCAGGCTGGAGCACGACGGCAGCACCACCGTCATAGCCAACAGCTACAAGGGAAGGCAACTGAACCGGCCCAACGATGTGGTGGTCAAATCCGACGGCTGCATCTATTTCACTGACCCGTGGTCCATCCAGCATGCCCAGGACCAATGGGACCTGGAATTCTCGGGAGTATTCAGGGTCACTCCGGACCTTGGCAGACTCACTTTGCTGATTGACGACTTTGTGCTGCCCAATGGGTTGGCATTCTCCCCCGACGAGAGCGTGTTATACATTAACGACAGTCGCAAGGGCCACATCAGGGCATACGACATGTTGCCCACAGGGGCATTGGCCTTGGGGACCGGCCGGATTTTCGCAGACCTCAGGGGCGATCGCGAGGGCATTCCCGACGGCATGAAAATAGACGTGGAAGGCAATGTCTACTGTGGAGGCTCCGGTGGCGTCTGGGTGATGGACCCTGCCGGCAAGCATCTGGGAACCATAGTTCACGGGAAATCTGCGACTACGAATATCGCTTGGGGCGATGATGATTGGAAGTGTCTGTACATCACTTCCAGGAACGAACTTATGCGGATCAGGCTGAACATTCCGGGCATGCCCGTGCCATCGCTGAGCTAGGGTTCGGCCCACCGGTAAAATAGGTCCAATTCACGCATCAAACAAATTTTCGAGGAGTGTTCAGAATGACACGATTGCCGGATGTATCCAGGGATCAACTAAGCACCGACGACCAAAAATATTTCGACGAGATTGTGGGCACCCGAGGTAGTATTCGAGGCCCCTACGGCGTCTTGCTCCACAGCCCCGATCTTGCGGCCAGGGTGGCCAACACCGGAGCCTACGTGCGCTTCGAATTCAAAATGTCCGAAGCCTTGAAAGAAACCGTAATCATTACGGCGGCGGCCCACCAGAAGTCCCAGTACGAGTTCGCCGCCCACGCCCGGTTGGCCAGGCAGGCCGGTGTCTCGGAGTCCACCATCAAAGCCATCGCCCAAGGGACCGCTCCGGCAGGGCTGTCCGGCGACGAGGAATTGCTGGTGCGCTACACCACCGAGTTGCTGCACGACAAGAAAATCTCCGACGCAACATTCAACGCAGTGAAAGACAAATGGGGAGTCAAAGGGGTAATAGACGTGACGGCGTTAGTCGGCCACTACCTGCTGGTGGCCCAAATCCTGGCAGCTTTCGAAGTAGACCTGGCCGAAGGAATGACCGCCGAGTTGCCAGCTTAAGCATCAAAGGCAATCTTTCCCATATACCCCCAATGGGATCAAAGCGATCAAAAAAGCCCCCCTTTCTAAAAGGGGGGTTGGGGGTATTTCGGTTGCCACTACCACCGCTGTGTCACACAAACAATAAGTAACATCACACCAACGCATCCCGCAAAATCTCCACCAAGTGCCGGGCTTTCCGACCGGTGCCGTCCTCAATCTGCTGTCGGCAGGACACGCCGGTAACCGCCACCTCCCAATCCTCGCCCTTGCCGTTGACCGCCGGGAACAACGACTGTCCCCCAATGGTCATGGAAATATCGTAATGGTCCTTCTCGAAGCCAAAGGAACCGGCCATACCGCAGCAACCGGCGTTTACCAATTCCACGTCCATCCCTGGCGGCAGTCGCAACGCCCCCATTGAGCTGTCGGTACCCGCCAAGGCTTTCTGGTGGCAGTGACCGTGGAACAGGACCTTCTTCGCCCCGTCGCCGAACTTCAGGTCCAACTCTCCCTTTTCCTGGAGCATCATCAAGAACTCTTCAATCAAGTAAACGTGCTCCGCAACCTTGCGCGACTTGTCATCCCCCAGCATCTCTGGGTACTCATCGCGGAAAGACAGGATGCAGCTAGGCTCGCAACCTACAATCGCCACCCCACGCTGAGCATAGTGGTAGAGCAAATCCACGTTATAACGAGCGTTTTCCACCGCTTCGCTCAAAAACCCCTTGGAGATCATAGGACGCCCACAGCACCCAACGTTGGCCAACTCAACGTTGAAACCAGCGGCCTCCAGGAGTTCCACCGCCGCTTTCCCGACCTGAGGGTAGTTGTAGTTCATAAAGGTGTCGTTGAACAGCACCACCGTCCGGGCTCCTTGATTCTCAACGGGTGTCGCCATACTTCCCCCCTTCGTAAAGGGGGTCTGAGGGGGATTTCCCCTGCGTTTTTCAAACCACTTGGGGAATGTCTCCCTCTGGAAAGTGGGTAATTTTCGGCGGGGATGGATGCCCAAGAACTTGGCGGCCAAAAACCGGCCCACCGGATTGGCCGCAAGCCAGTTGGAGAAAGGAGCGAACCGGCTGCCCAAACGGCTAACGCGGTTTATGTGGGCAAACACCTTATTGCCCAAGGGACGGCCGTTGGATTTGTAGTAATTGTCCAAGAACTCGTACTTCAGCTTGGCCATATCCACGCCCGAATCGCACTCGGCCTTGCACGCCTTGCATTCCAAGCACAAATCCATGGCGTCGAACAGCCTTTGGCTGGAAATGGTCCCCTCTGGCAGCTTCCCCGACAACGCGGCCCGTAGCAGATTGGCCCGGCCTCTAGTCGAATGCTCTTCGTCCCTGGTGGCAATAAACGACGGACACATGGACCCATCGAGTTTGCGGCAGGCACCCATTCCGTTGCACATCTCCACCGCACCGGCGAAGTTGGTATCTATGGAGAAGTCCAACGTCGTGGACGGCGACGAGGTTTGGTAATCCCCACCGTAACGCAGGTTGTCGGTCATAGGCGGACAATCTATTATCTTCCCCGGGTTCATTATTCCCTGGGGGTCGAAGGTTCGTTTGACCTCCCGAAACACTTCGTAAATCTGGGAGCCGAACATCTTCTCAGTCCAGACGCCTCGGACGATGCCGTCTCCATGCTCGCCGCTCATGGATCCACCGAACTCTTTCACCAGATCGCTAATCTCATCGGAGATTGACACCATGGTCGCAACGCCACCAGCGTCTTTCAGGCTTACCAATGGGCGAATGTGCAAACAACCAACGCTGGCGTGGCCGTAGTAAGCGGCCTGAGTTCCGTGATTGCGTACGATCTCGTCGAACCGGCGCACGAACTCTCCCAGGTTCTCCGGATCCACCGCCGGGTCTTCGACGAAGGGCAGGGGCTTAGCGTCGCCGTGAAGGCTCATCAACAACCCCAACCCGGCCTTGCGCACGGCCCACACCGCAGCCTGGGCCCCACGGTCCAGCAGGTTGACGCAGGCGTAACCCAACCTCCGCCGGGTCATGTCCTCTTTCAGAGCGTCCATTTTTCCGGTGAGTTCGGCTTCCGACTCCCCGTAAAACTCCACCGCCAGCAACGCCCCTGGGTCGCCCTCAATGAAGTTCATGCTTCGGGAATGGCCCAATGACTCTCTGGAGCGGTCCAACAGGATTTTATCCATTACCTCCACCGACGAGGGGTCGTACTTCAACACCTCCTTGGTGGCCTCAGCAGCTTCTACAATTCCCCGGAAATGCAGCACGGACAGAGCTGTCATAGTGGGGCGAGCCACCAGGTTGACTTTGGTCTCGGTCACCACACATAGGGTACCCTCCGAGCCCACCACCATCCGGGCCATGTTGAACTTCTCATCAGTCAGGAATTCGTCCAGGTTGTAGCCGCTGACCCGCCGGTTGATATTGGGGTACCTGGCCTCAATTTCAGCTGCGTTTTCCCTGGCAATGCGGCGAATTCCCCGGTAAATATCCGCTTCCAAGCCAGTGCCGCTAAGCTTTTCTTCCAATTCGTGGGGCTGCAACGTCCGGAAGTGGGCTTGGGAGCCGTCGGCCAACACCGTAAAAACTTCTTGGATGTGGTCCAACGTCTTGCCGTAGATCACCGAGTGAGCGCCGCAGGTGTTGTTGCCGATACCGCCGCCGACGCAAGCCCTGTTGGAGGTCGTGGGGTCGGGAGCATACATCAAGCCCTGATCCGCCAGTTGCTTGTTAAGCTGGTCCAAGACTATGCCCGGCTCCACCCGCGCCCACTGCTCATCAGGGTTCACTTCCAGCACCTGATTCAAATACTTGCTGAAGTCGATGACGATGGCGTGGTTGACCGTCTGACCAGCCAGGCTGGTGCCTCCGGCCCTAGGCAACACAGGCACACCGCTGTCCTTGGCCACTTGCATCACCGCCACAACGTCCTCGGCGTTACGGGGTATGACCACACCCACGGGCTCCATCTGGTAAATGCTGGCGTCGGTGCTGTAAAGCATCCGGGAGAAGGTGTCGAAGCGCACCTCCCCCGAAACGCGGCTTTGCAGTACCCGGGCTAGTTCTTCCCGCTCTGCGCCGCGAATTCGATTGGCCGTAGGAGATGATGTGGCCATGGTTTTTCTCCGTAAATAGTCAGCTATCAGCTTTCGGCTATTAGCTATCAAAGAGCAGCGTTCAGCTTATCCTAAACGGCGGCGGCCGTTCAACCGGCCAGCTCCCAGCGCACCATCGGCATAACCTCGGTTGCGAAGGCTTGCAAAGTGCCATCTATACCGCCTTCGGGAGAAGGCGACGGGCGCACCAGTATTTGATTGACGCCTCGCCGCACAATTCTGCACACACGCTCGGCCACTTCCTCGGGGGTTCGGGCAAGGGACATGGCGTCTATGATTTGGTCCGGCACCCGCTCGGCCATGTGGGCCAACGTGGCATCGTCATGGGTGTAACCCATCTGCCTAAGCGAGGCTGCCAGGTCGGGTTCGACTCTCATGCCGGCTGCCGTCCCAAAGTTAAGGTGGCCCGGCAACGATCGGATAGTTGCTGTCCGGATGGCATTTCTGGCCCCTGGCCCATCGCTAGATACACAACAGTTGAGGCGGGCCACCAGGTCAACCTCCGCGAGGTCGCGCCCGGCCTTGTCCGTCCCCTTGGATATCAATCCCTTCGCATAATCTACCGAAGCTTCCTCCGCGCAGGCCGAAACGATGGTTGCGTCGGCCAACTCCCCGGCCAGTTGCAGTCCCCGGGGAGCATTGCTAGCCACATAGATGGGCACGTTAGCCCTGATGGGAGTGAAGTTGAGCGCGCCTTGGTTAAACTGCACTGTCCGTCCTTGGAAATCTACGGATTCACCGGTCATCAGCACGCGGACAAGGCTTACCATCTCCCTCATGGCCAGTGCCGGCCGGACCCGGTCGATCCCCAACTCGCCAAAACCCGATACGCCCGCGCCGATGCCCAAGACGGCTCTTCCCTCGGATATCTCATCCAAAGTGCAGATAGCCATAGCCGTGAGCGCCGGATGCCTGGAGTAAGGGTCGGTAACGCATACACCGATCTGGATTTTCTTCGTACTCAGGGCGCACAGTGTCAGGCTAGTGTCGACCTCTCGGAAGAACCGCTCGTCGGCAAGCCAGATATAGTCGTAGCCCCAGTCCTCCAGTCGGCGGGCCAGGGAGGCCAGTTCCTCCGCCGGCAAGTCGCCCATGAGGAGGACGCCCGTAGTGATTGGCTTCACGGCACAACCTCGAATTCGCACGATTTGTCTTGCTGCCCTAAGCACTCCTAGATTACTCTACCACAGCAGGACGACCCTATTTGTGGCGGGCCTCCAGCCGGTGTTAAACTTGCTCCACTGGTCTGAAGGTCACTGGCTGAAAGATGATCGCTGACAGCTGAACGCTGATAGCTGACGGAGAAAAAGATGACGACCCACACACAGGCAGAGGTTAATAAATTACAAGAATCCGCATTGGAGCACCTGTGGGTGTACCTGCGGGAACCCAGCGATATGGCCGAGAAGGGCGAGCCTCAGATATTCGTCTCGGGCAAAGGCTGCAAGGTGACCGACGCGCTGGGTAACACCTACATCGACGGCATGTCCGGGCTGTGGTTGAAGAACGTCGGATACGGTCGCACCGAAATTGCCGACGCCGCCTACGCACAAATGCTGCAGTTGACCTACATGCCCATGGGCACCACCAGCGAGCCAACGATAAAATTAGCCGAAAAGATTGCGAGCATCACCCCCGGCGACCTCTCGCGGTGTTTCTTCACCAGCGGCGGTTCGGAGGCGGTGGAAACCGCCATGAAGCTCTCTAGGGCTTATTTCAAGAGGGTCGGCGAACCGTCAAGGGTGAAATTCATCAGCCGCAAGGGTTCCTACCACGGTGCGACTTTCGGAACCCTGGCTCTGGGCGGCTCGCCCTATTTCCCCAAAGAAGATTATGAGCCGCTCCTCTCCGGTGTCTTCCACGGCCCCCAACCCTTGCCCTATCACTGTGAGTACGGCGGAACCACCCCCGAAGAGTGCGCCGAGCGGTGCGTGAAGGCCATCGAGGACATAATCATTTTCCAGGGGCCCAGCACCGTAGCCGCAGTAGTAGCCGAGCCCGTGTCCAGTCCAATGGGAGCGGCTGTACCCGGCCCCAACTACTGGCCACTACTACGGGAAGTTTGCGACAAGTACGGTTGCCTGCTCATAGCCGATGAAGTGATCACCGGGTTTGGCCGCACCGGCAAAATGTTCGCTTGCGAGCACTGGGGCGTAACCCCCGACATTATGACTGTGGCCAAAGGCATCACCAGCGGCTACATCCCCATGGGCGGAGCAATCACCCGCAAAACCATCTCCGACGCATTCGTGGGCAGTTCCAAAGCCGCCTTCCGCCACGTTATAACCTTCGGAGGCCATCCTGTAGCCTCGGCAGCAGCCCTGAAGAACATCGAAATAATGGAAGACGAGGGCTTGGCGGACAACGCCGCTCACATGGGCGACTATCTCTTGACCGGCCTGGAAGAACTGAAGGAGAAGCACCAAATCATCGGCGACGTTCGAGGTCTGGGCTTGTTATGCGGCGTGGAATTGGTGAAAGATCGCGAGACCAAAGAGCATTTCCCCGCCGAAGCAGACCTAGCGGCCCGCTTGACCCAAGGCTTCGGGGAAAACGGAATATTGCTGCGGGGCGGGGATGCGATGAACGTCGCTCCACCCCTGTGCGTGACGCGCGGAGAGGTCGAGGAAATACTATCGGTGCTGGACCGGGTCATCGGCCAAACGGCCCATGAGTTGGGCGCAGAATAGGCCAGGGGGACTGCCCCAAAACCGCCGCCAGGCGCTTCACCTTGTCCGGATCGACGGGGTTGCTTACAATGCCATCCTGTTTAAGGCTAGTGCCAACAATCGCACCGTCGGCCCGAGCCAGCACCTCAGCGGCGTTTGATTCATTTATACCGCTGCCGACCAAGATAAAGGCATCGGGGGCAGCCCGCCTATCCGTACCTCTGGTTGCTGCGCCTGTCGCTGGCCCGCTGATTATCAGCCCGTCGGCGAGTCCGCAGCTCAGTGTTTCCCGCACCATGTGGCTCAGGTCAGGAGTCCCTAGGGGGGGCGTGCTTCACCATTACATCGGCCAGTATCTTCACATCGACGCCTAGGTTCTGGCGCTGGCGCAAGGTGCGATAGGCCTCCCCTTCCACCAAACCTTCATCGGCGGCCACGACACCGTAGTGGACATTGACCCGTATGAACGCCGCCCCGGTCACTGCAGCTATCGCCATAGCCGAAACTGCGTCGTTTCGCAGCATGTTGATTCCCACAGGTAGATTGGTGATTTGCCTCACTTTTTCCACGGCCAGCGTCATTGCCGAAACCGTCTCGGGCTCCACCCGGCCAATGCGAAAAGGCGCATCTCCGAAATTCTCTACGATGATTCCGTGGGCTCCACCGGCTTCCAGGGTCCTAGCTTCATCTTGAGCGCGGGACAAAACAGCGCCCATGTCTCCGCCCCATCTTGGAGACCCCGGCAACGGCGCCAAATGCACGACGCCTATAAAATTTTTGGTTGCGCTGAATAAATCCCGTGGCACGGTTTGTCCCCTTTGTCAGTAGCCTAACTCAAGAGTCAACTTGGCCTCGACTGCGGTCATGTCCTGTGGTGACATGCTCCCAAGTTTTCTAACTATGTCCCACTGTTTGATGGTGCGGATAATTCCGGTAGCCACCGAAGGGAACCGCAGCCCCGCTGTGCTCCATTCGGCAATAAGATAGTCACCTACAAGCAGGCGGTCCGTGTTGCTAGTTATTGCCGCAACTATCGCTTCTTGGCGACCTCGGTGATATGTGTCCGAAGTGAGCAGAAGCGCAGGGCGCCTCCGGGTTCCGGTCCCTACTGTGAAAACGAAGTCGACCAAAATAATATCGCCACGCCTATATAAGGTCGTACTCTGCATCTTTCTCGTTGTCCCAAAGCTCGGCCAACACTGGGTCTGAGGCCGCATTCATGGCATACACACCTCGACCGCGCTCTTCCGACATTACTCCCTGCAAATCCCCTTTCCAAAATCGCCGGTGGCCTCCTTTGCCGACACGGTAGCAAGCAAGCTCTCCTTGTTCGATGAGTTGATAAATTGTCCGCCGGGATACTCGCAGATAGTTCGCCGCTTCATCAATCGTGTACCATTCTTGATGCAATGGGGACAGAACTTTGCAGTAATGTGTCGCAGCCCCGAGCCATTTTTTTTCGATGCGGCCCAGTTCGACTAACTTGGGCAGGCCATAATTCAATAATTTGGTCTCTAATCCTGTTGCATTTTGAATTTCGCGTTCCGTCCACGCCTTGTCACTGGGCAGGCATTGCATGATTAGTTGCAGGTCATTACCATAGTGGCCTGCCTCAAAATCTTCTCGTCCAACTTCCATGCTAGCCTTCCTTGCCTATAATATGCGTATTATAGCGCACATGCGCATAATTCTGCATCAAGATGATTCTAGATAGATCTGATGTTAGCACACGCACAAACATCCCTGGCGGTGCTAAAATGATTATCGAATCTAGAACAGCGGACGGGAAGTGATGCCCCAGGATTTTATTTTCGTAAAAGGCGCCAGAGAGCACAACCTCAAGAACGTTGATGTAACTATTCCCCGGGACAAACTGGTGGTCATCACCGGCGTTTCCGGGTCGGGCAAGAGTTCGCTGGCCTTCGACACAATCTACGCGGAAGGGCAGCGCCGGTACGTGGAATCCCTTTCCGCTTACGCCCGCCAGTTTTTGGGGCGCATGGACAAGCCCGACGTGGACTACATTGAAGGCCTGTCCCCGGCAATATCCATCGACCAGAAAGGCGTTTCCCATAACCCACGCTCCACTGTGGGGACCGTCACCGAAATTTACGACTATCTTCGGCTACTGTTTGCCCGTGTAGGCCTACCCCACTGTCCCAAGTGCGGTCGGCCCGTAGAAAGGCAGACCGTCCAGCAAATTGTCGACGCGGTAACCTCCCTGCCCGAAGGCAGCCGCATCATGCTGCTGGCCCCCAAAATCCGCCGCAAGAAAGGCGAGCACAAGGATGTTTTTGAAGCTGCCCGGAAGTCCGGTTTCGTGCGTGTCCGTGTGAATGGCGCCATCCACATGTTGGACGAACTGGGTGATCTGAACCTGGACAAGAAGAAATGGCACTACATCGAGATAGTCGTTGACCGCTTGATAATCCGGGAAGAAACAGAATTGAGCCGAGTTGCCGAGTCGGTTGAGGCAGCCTTGAGAGAAGGCGACGGGGTCATGCAAGTAGACCGTGAAGGGGAAGATGAGCTAGTTTTCTCCGAGCAATTTTCTTGCTCCAAATGCGGCACCAGCATGCCTGAAATTGAGCCCCGCACGTTCAGCTTCAACAGCCCCCACGGGGCCTGCACCGAATGCACCGGCCTGGGATACAAGTTGGAAGTCGACCCAAATCTAGTAATCTTCAACAAAAAACTGTCCCTTTCCGAAGGCGCGATAACTCCTTGGACCAGGGGCGGCACCTCCAGCGGCTGGTACGTGAGCCTCTTGGAAGCGGTGGCCCGCAGCCATGGCTTCTCGGCCAAAGTACCGGTGAACGAACTCGACGAAGAACACTTGGACATAGTCCTTTACGGCAACAAATCCAAGAAAGTCACCATCCAACACAAGACCCATGGTGGCCGAGAGTATAGCTGGGAGACCACCTTCGAGGGAGTGATACCCAACCTGCAGAGGCGCTACCGGGAAACCGAGTCGGACCATACCCGCCAGGAAATAGAACGCTACATGGCAGCACGCCCATGCAAGAACTGCGGCGGAAAACGGTTGCGGCCCGAAGCCTTGGCCGTGACCGTTTGCGGCTTGGGGATCATGGACGTTTCCGGTAAAAACATTGGTGAAGCCTTGGAATGGGTACGGGAGATTGACGCCGACGCTCCCGGGGAACACCCTGGCGAAACCCTCTCAGAGAGGGCCAAGACCATCGGCAATCAAATTCTCAAAGAGATTGACGGCCGACTTCGCTTCTTGGACGGCATCGGCCTGGATTACGTCACCATGGACCGGACAGCCCGCACCCTCTCCGGCGGTGAAGCCCAGAGGGTGCGTTTGGCCACCCAGATCGGTTCGGGCCTGACCGGCGTGCTCTACGTTTGCGACGAACCCACCGTTGGTCTCCACCCCCACGACGATTCCCGGCTGATCAACACGTTGATCCGCCTACGGGAGATGGGCAACACGGTGGTGGTGGTCGAGCATGACGAGGCCATGATGCGCGCGGCCGACTTTATTACCGACATGGGGCCAGGGGCTGGCGAGCACGGCGGACAAGTCGTCGCCACTGGCACTATCGAAGAAATCATGGATAATCCGGGGTCTTTGACCGGCCAATACCTCAGCGGCCGAAAAATTGTGCCCATGCGAGAAACAAGGCGGCCCGGTAACGGCAAATTCCTGAAAATCACCGGAGCACGGGAAAACAATTTACAGAACATCGACGTAGAAATCCCATTGGGCGAGCTCATTTGCGTTACCGGTGTGTCGGGATCGGGCAAGAGCAGTCTCACCTACGAGATTCTATTCAAGAAACTGGCCCAACTTCTCTACCGCGGCCGGGAGCTGCCCGGCGACCATGACGACCTGTTGGGCGTGGAAAATGTGGACAAAGTGGTCAATATCGATCAATCGCCAATAGGCCGCACGCCCCGTAGCAACCCGGCAACCTATACGGGCGCTTTCACTCCCATCCGCGAATTGTTCGCCAGCCTGCCCGAAGCGCGGGTCAGAGGCTATGCGGCGGGGCGGTTCTCGTTCAACGTGAAGGGCGGACGCTGCGAAGCCTGCCAAGGCGAAGGCTATAACCAGATTGAGATGCAGTTCTTGCCCGACGTAACGGTACCCTGTGAGATTTGCCAGGGGCGCCGCTACAACCGGGAAGCCCTTGAAGTTTTGCTGCGCGGCCAAAGCATCGCGGACGTGCTAAACATGACGGTGGACCATGCGCTGGAGTTCTTCGAGAACTTCCCTCGGATCAAACCCAAGCTGGAAACCCTAAGGGACGTGGGTCTAGGCTACATCCGGTTGGGCCAACCAGCCACCACCCTATCCGGCGGCGAAGCCCAGCGGGTTAAATTGTCCACCGAGCTCTCCAAACGGGCCACCGGCAAGACAATATATTTGTTGGACGAACCGACCACTGGACTGTCCTTTGAAGATTGCGCTGCCCTGCTCAGGGTTCTGCACCGATTGGTCGATAGCGGCAACACAGTTCTGCTAATAGAGCATAATTTGGACATCATCAAAAACGCCGACTGGATCATAGATTTGGGCCCTGGAGCTGGAAAGAATGGGGGGCATGTAATAGCCATCGGAACGCCCGAAGACCTGGCGGAGAACCCTAATTCCCACACTGGCCACTACCTGAAAGCATCCCTGGAAAAGTCGCGCCCCAAAGAAGCTGTCCTAGACCCGATGCCAGTAGGGGATTAGAGGGGCGGAGAAAATAGGAGATAAAGTCGAATGGAAATCCGGGCTAAAGTGGAGAACGTTTAGTAGTCAGATAGTTTCAATAGCGACTTGCAGGTCTTCTTGGGGTGGCAAAGAATAGCGAAGGTTTTCGAAACCGATGACTTGACCGTCCTTGTCTTTCATGAGAACGATCCCGTCACCGGTTTCTTCGCAGGTATCACCAAGATTCTTGACGACCACACAGACCCAACGGCTGGGTCCGACTTGCCTGTAAAATAGATAAACGTCGGCATCGGTGCGACTCTGCTGATCTCGTCTGGAGTTCGCAACGACTCAGCGAATTCATTTTCTTGGCCAAACATCACTGGATGTTTAGCACCGACTATCAATTGCCAGCGAGGAGTTGACATCCGTACGCTGAACCCAAGAACCGTAGGAACCTCGAATACTTGCTCATCAGGCACGGGCACAACCCCTGCACGCATTGTAACATGGCGTTCTCAACCTCTAGAACTCCGGCCGAAAAGTACCCTGACCTAGGCTGTCCCGATATACTGGGCAAGAGATTTAATAAATGGGTGTGGGAGGTTGAGGATGCTGGGAGTACGGTCGGCGCAACGAGGGCTGCTGGAAGCGGATCACCTGTCACCTGTACCTGGACTATGTGGGCCGGGGCTCCTTCTATGGCTTCCTGGCCTCCCTGCGGGGACAGCTATTTCGAGACGAAGAGTTCGCCGAGCTATATTGCCCAGACAATGGCCGGGATAGCGTGCCCCCAAGTCTGGTGGCCACTGCGCTGTTGTTGCAAGCCTACGACAAAGTCAGCGACGCCGAAGCCAAACAGCGGGCGGATTTTGATATCCGGTGGAAGGTGGCGTTGGGGATTGAGGTGGAGGACCGGCCCTTTGCCAAGAGCACGCTGCAGCTGTTTCGAGCCCAGCTGATCCTCCACGACCGGGTGCGGGCCGTCTTTCAGCGCAGCCTCCAATTCGCCCGGCAGACCGGATACCTGAAAGGACGCCGGATGAAGGTGGCGGTAGACACCACCTACATTCTGGGCCGAGGGGCGGTCAAGGACACCTACAACTTGCTGGCCGACGGCATAGTCCAGGTAGTGCGGGCGCTTTCGGACCTGGATGGGACGCGGCCCGAGGAATGGGCCTTGAGACACGGTCTGGAACTCTACTTTGGCTCCAGTGTGAAGGGAGAGGCAGAGATTGACTGGGACAACCAGAAAGAGCGGCAAGCCTTACTGCAGAAGATAGTAGCCGATGCCGACCTGGTGTTGGAGCTGGCCCGTCAGGTCCAGGGTCAGTTCCCCGAGGAGAGCCCCCAGCGCCAGGGTATAGTGGAAGCGGCGGAGTTGCTGGGGCAACTGTTACTGCAGGATGTGGAACGCCAGGAGGATGGCCCAGCCCTGAAGGATGGGGTAAGCCGGGACCGCATCCCTTCGGTACACGACCCGGAGATGCGCCACGGCCGTAAAAGCAGCAGCAAACGCTTCGACGGACATAAGGCTGCCGTGGTGGTGGATACCGATTCCCAACTGGTGACCGCGGTAGACATCCTGCCCGGCAATGCCGGTGACAACACTGGAGTCCTGGAACTGGTGGAGCAGAGTGAGGAGAACACGGGCATAGCGGTGGAGGAGACTATCGGGGATGCGGCCTATGGGGATGGCGGGACGCGGCAGGCCTTTGCCGATGCTGGTCGGACTCTAATAGCCAAGGTGCCGGGTCGCCCTAATAAGGCCTGCTTCCCCAAGGAGGACTTCCAGATCGACTTGGAGGCAGGAACCTGCACCTGCCCAGCCGGTAATGTTACCCACACCCTGCGGACCTTCGGCACCCGGACCAACCGGTTGGGTCGGACCTACCTGGCCCGGAGTTTCCAATTCGACCCGGCGGTCTGCGGCGTATGCCCCCTGCGGTCCCAGTGCGTGGCGGCGCGGTACGGGGCGGGACGCACCGTAGCCCTGCATCCCCAAGAGGCGCTCTTGCAACAAGCCCGGGACTTCCAGCGGAGTGAGGGCTTTGCTGAATACCGTAGGCCGCGCCAGGCGGCCGAGCATCGCCTGGCGCGGCTGGCGCAACTGGGGGTCCGCCAATCTCGCTACTTCGGCCGAGCCAAGACCCGATTCCAACTACTCATGGCGGCCACGGTGGCCAACCTGACCCTGGTGGCTACCAAGATGGGGATGATATCTCCGGCTCCAGGCTCCTCTCACGATAAACCGGACCAGCAAGCCCCAGGGTCGCCCATCGTTACTACCCAATTCATATTGGCCGCAGCCAACTGGGTCACTCTTAGCCTCAGACTTACAGTCCACTGGTTATCCTCCACGCCATCCCGTCACAGCAGGGCTTTTCAGCCGGGTTTCTAGGCTACCGTAGAGACTCCCGAGGGGCTCCTTACTCCCCTTAACACTACCCTTTTGTCACAAGCGTTCCCCTTTGCTAAAATAGCTGGGCCAATAAATAAACGCACGAGAGGAAAACCATGCCAGTACACTTCGAAGGCGAAGTCCGTATCAACAAAATCAACATGGGTCCCTACGACAACAACGGCTACATCCTGGTCTGCCCCGAAACGAATGAAGGAATCATTATCGACACCCCCGCCGAGCCGGAAAAGCTCTTAAACGAGATCGGCGACGTTAAGATCGGTCACATTCTCATAACCCACAACCACCAAGATCACCTGCTGGGTTTTGATGAGATCACCGGCAGCGTGGGCGCTCCGGTGGGTATCGGCACCAACGACGCCTCGGCCCTCCCCCGGCCTCCGGAAGTGAACCTGCAGGACGGAGACGTCATAAAGTTCGGCAACCAAGAGCTTCAGGTCCTGGCCACTCCGGGCCATACCGATGGTGCGGTGTGCCTGCTGGTGGGCAAGCATCTATTCTCCGGCGACACCCTGTTCCCAGGCGGGCCGGGGAAAACCCGCAGCCCGCAAGCTCTTCAGCAGATCATCGGCAACATTACGGGCAAATTATTGACGTTGTCCGACGACACCGTCGTCTACCCAGGCCACGGTTTAGACACGACCATCGGCGACGCCCGCCGCGAATACCAGTCGTTTGCTTCAAGATCTCATCCGTCGGAGCTATTTGGCGAAGTTACCTGGAGCACCTAGACGGACCTCGTCTAAAATGTTTTCCAATCTACGTCAACCCTCAAGACTACGGGCTTTTTTACAGGCCCGTAGTTTTGGCGAATTCCCAGTAACATCCCAGTAATATCCCAACAACATCAGTGAGTTGAAAATGTTCGAACGCTCCGTCCTAGACAACCACCTGCGGGTACTGACCTCTACGATGCCCCACACCCGGTCCGTGTCGATCGTGATTTGTGTTGGCGCCGGTTCACGCTATGAACCGGCCGATAAAGCCGGACTGTCCCACTTCCTGGAGCACCTGCCTTTCAAGGGAACCAAGGACTGGCCCACGGCCCAAGCCGTTAGCGAAGCCATAGAAGGCGTGGGCGGCGTGATGAACGCCAGCACCGACCGGGAGATGACCGCCTTCTGGTGCAAGGTCGCCGCGCCCCACTTCAAGACTGCTTTCTCGGTGCTTTTGGACATGCTTATCAACCCGCTGCTCGACCCGGAGGAACTAGAGAAGGAGCGAGAGGTCATTCAAGAAGAGCTCCGAATGACCAACGACCATCCCACGTATAAAGTCGACCTGCTGATCGATGAAGCCCTGTGGCCCGACCAGGCCATGGGCCGGGATGTTGGCGGCACCGCAGATTCGGTGGAAGCTATCACCAAGGAAGAGATTCAGGAGTACATGCGCCGCCAATACAATCCGGCCAACACCGTGGTGGCGGTCGCCGGGAACATCACCCACGAAGAGGTCGTACAACTACTGGAGGAAGCCACCGCCAAATGGGAACCCGTCGAGTCTCTGGAATGGGAGCCGGTCAATTACGATAACCAAGGCCCCATCGTCATGATGGACCAACGCCGAACCGACCAATCCCACCTTTGCTTAGCCCTTCCCGGCGTCGCATTGGACGACCCTGACCGCTTCAACCTTGCTCTGCTGAACGTGATGCTTGGCGACGGTATGAGCAGCCGCCTATTCCTGAATTTGAGGGAGCGACAAAGCCTCACCTACGACGTCAGCAGTTCCATCAACCACTTTAGGGACTGTGGCTCGGTGGTAATCTACTGCGGCGTCGAGCCCAAAAAATCCCGGCCAGCCATCAAAGCAGTGGTGGAAGAACTAACGGGGATGCACTACGAGGCTCCGGAAGAGGAGCTGCACAAGGCCAAAGAATACACCAAAGGCCGACTGTTGCTGAGGCTGGAAGACAGCCGCTCCGTGGCGACTTGGCTGGCAACCCAGGAACTGCTGCAGGGCCACGTAGCAACACCGGAGCAGGCCGTAGAGCGCATTGACGCCGTTACGGTATCCGATGTGGCCAGAGTAGCTCAAAAACTTTTCTGTCCGGAGCATTTCCGTCTTGCCGTTGTTGGCCCCCACCGCAGCGACAAGCAGTTTCAAAACCTCTTGCAATCTTAGTCCAACCCCTAAAAGGGTTACGCCACATCCGGTCGCTACGCTTCAGCGCTGCTGAATCAGGTTTGATTCCAGGTGTGATTGCAAGCTTGATCACAGGCTTGATCACAGGCTTGATCATTCGACGTGATTTAACTCCTATCACATTGGCGCGCCTCGTCTAATTACTGCGCAAAACTGGCCTGGGAGATAGCAGATGGACCCGACCCAAAGCATAGAGGTCGCCAGCCTGGAAGAAGCCCACGAAGAAATGTACCGGCTTGGCTGGACCGACGGCCTGCCGGCCATTCCCCCTACTGTGCCCTTGGTTGATGCGGTCTTGAATTATCTTGGTCGGGACCGCGAAGAAGTGATCGGCCAAGTGCCTCCCAAAAACCGCATCGCAACCGTGGAGAAGGTGGCGGTCAACTGCGTCATGGCCGGGTGCCTCCCCGAGTACGTGCCCGTGGTCATTGCGGCGCTGGAGGCAATGCTGGATGACGCGTTCAACCTGAACGGAGTACAGGCCACCACCAACTGCGTAAGCCCGTTGGTAATAGTCAGCGGTCCAGTGGTCGAGCGATTGGGCTTCAACCCCGGCGACAATGTGTTCGGCGGAGGCTCTCGTGCGAACGCCAGCGTGGGCCGGGCCATCCGCCTCATTCTTTGGAATCTCGGCGGGGGTTACCCCGGAGAAATCGACCGGGCTACGCTGGGACATCCCGGCAAGTACACATTCTGCATCGCGGAGGACCGGCAAAACAGCCCGTGGGAACTCATCCACCAAGAGTCTGGTTTCGCTAGGGATGCGTCCTGCGTCACCGCCTTTGCTTGTGAGGCACCTCACCACGTGGCCACCGGCTCAGGTTATGTGGTAACTCCACGGGAAATCCTGAGTGTCATCGCCGACAGCATTTCCAACGCGGGCAGTTCCACGATGAACGGCGGCGGCCAAGTGCTGTTGGTGATGGGGCCAATGACCGCCCAAAAGCTGGCCAACGACGGCTATGACCGCAAAACAATCCGCGAAGAACTACAAGAATTGGCCCACAAACCCGTGGGTTTGATGAAGAGCAACAAGTTCCTGAATCCGGGCCATCCTTTCCACTGGGCTCAAAACATCGACCCGAACAATGACAGTAACCTAGTGCCAGCCCTCCGCAGCCCGGAAGACCTTCTGCTGACGGTCGCTGGTGGATGGGGTTCCGGCTCCGGATTTAACGCAGTATGCCATGGTTGGATGCAGGCCGGAGGGATGGCGCAGACTCGGGAAATTAATTTCCCCTAGCATTTATGTTCCGGGTTCTTAGTTCCACCTACGGACGGATCATCAGGAAAAGCGCAGGCGATTGATGCCCGAACCCGGTGATCCATAGATACAACCCAGGCGCGGAGAGACGATGCCCAAAATTATCCTACACAGCCCAATTGGAATCGAAGCATCCCATACTAAAGATCTGGTGCCGCTAGCGGACCCGCGGGGGAACAACGTGGCATTTCTGTTCAACGGACACGTATCCGTGGTGCCTTTCTGGAGGCAGTTGGAAGCGGAATTGAAGCTCCGGTGCGAGCCGGGATCGACTACCACGGTGGTGAAACCCAATACATTTGCCCCAGCATCGGCTGATGATATAGAAAAGCTGGCCAAAGCCGACCTAGCATTGGTGGGCGTATGCGCTTGAGGGTCCTGCACCTCCGGCTCCGTGCGAGACGGGATTAACCTGGAACTATCTGGCGTGCCTGCCGTCGTCATCACCCACGATGTCTTCGAGAAAGCGGCCATAGCCCAATCCAAGGCCTTGGGAATGCCCGACCTCAGACTCATAGTTTTCCCTCAACCAAAAGGCGAGGAAGAAGACGTGGAAGGCACCCAATCGGCCCGGGAAGTTGTCGATAAACTCATACAGATGGTCGGCGACTCCTAGTAGCAATCCAGCCCGAATACCAACCAACGGCGCCGCTAATCATGGTGCCACCAAATAAGAAAGGACGTCCCGACGAAACGGGGACGTCCTTTTTTTGTTAGCCAGCTTCTCGGCCAATTGCAATCGTCTCGAATCGGGTCAATTTTACTAAATCGCTGCCGGGTCGAACTCCTTGGCCACAGGGTTGCTTAGGACCCCAATCCCAGGGATGTCAATTTCGACGGTGTCCCCGGGTTTCAATGCCCTTGTGACGCCTGTAGTGCCGGAAAACACCAAGTCGCCTGGATGCAACGTCACCTGTTGGCTGATATAGCTAACAATCTCCGAGAAGGTGAACAGCATGTCTTTGGTGTAGGCCCGCTGCACTTCCTCCCCGTTTAGGTGAACAATAAGTTCCAACTGTTGCGGGTCAATATCTGTCTCAATCCAAGGCCCCACCGGGGCGAACGTATCCGCGCCCTTGGCCCGCCAGAACGTCCAGTCTTGGTTCTGCCAGGTACGGTCGCTAACGTCATTGCCGCAGGTGTAACCCAAGATAAATCGGCGGGCTTCCGAAGGCGTGACGCGGCGGCACTGTTTGCCGATTACCGCAACTGCCTCTCCTTCGTAATGGACTTCGCCCTCCGAGTCCCACGGCAAAATTATCGGATCTTCGTGGCCGGTCAACGAACCACGGGCCTTGACCCAAGGTTCCGGATGACCAGGCAACGGGGGCGCTTTATCACCATTGTCGAATACCGAAGCCGCATATTCCAGGTGATCAGCGAAGTTCAAGCCCGGCCCCCACATTTCCGTAGGCTCGGTGGGCGCCAAAAGTTTTATGTCGTCCAGCTTGTGTTTTGTATCGGTCATCCGAAACCGGGTATAAATACTGCCCCGAATTTCGACAACCTCCTCTCCCTGCACCACCCCATAGGCTACCCTTCTACCGGCTCTAAACCGAGCTATTTTCATCCTTCATCTCCTCCAAAAATCGATATGCGGAGTGGATGAAATGCATACCGCCAAGGATTCTACCCCTTCCTGTAATCAGCCGCAATACTATTTTCGCCATTGTCGAAAAATGGGTTCGGGACTAAAATGCCATACTTAGATACGCTTCCGCACCATGGGGAATACTTCATGGGGTAAACTATTACAAGGCATCGAATATTG
This sequence comes from Dehalococcoidia bacterium, assembly GCA_963665155.2. Classification (GTDB taxonomy): domain Bacteria; phylum Chloroflexota; class Dehalococcoidia; order Lucifugimonadales; family UBA3495; genus UBA1141. The sequence goes on from CAXXFI010000002.1 coordinate 1,505,023, forward strand.
ACGATAATCAATACAATTGCCGAGGGTGACGACCGATGAAAATAGGGTACTTTATCAATGGCCAATATCCGGCCAATGAGTCCATGCCTCAAAAAATTCAAGACAGCGTCGAGTTGGTCCGAGCGGCCAGAGATGCTGGCTTTGATTTAATTTGCGCCGGGCAGCACTATTTGTCCGACCCCTTCCAGATGAGTGCAACTATCCCACTGCTTGCCCGCATGGCCGCCGAATCCGGGGACATGCAGGTAGCGGCAACGGTCGTTTTGCTCCCTCTTCACAATCCGGTGGAACTGGCGGAAAGTGTCGCCACCATGGACGCAATCACCGGAGGGCGCTTCGTGTTCGGTATCGGGCTCGGCTACCGGGACGAAGAGTACACCGCTTTCGGCGTGGACCGTAGCGAACGGGTGGGCCGAATGCAAGAGTCGTTAGACTTAATCAAGCTTTTGTGGAGCGAAGAAGAGGTCGAGTTCCACGGCAAGTATTACCATGTGCCGAAAATCAGACCGGCCACGAGGCCAGTACAGAAACCCCATCCACCCATCTGGGTGGCAGCCAACAACGATGTGGCCATCCGAAGGGCCGCGCGCTGGGGGTACCCTTGGATCATTAACCCTCACGCCACGGTGCCGATGGTGGCTGAGCAGTTCAAGACATACATGGCGACCTTGGAGCAGGCCGGACAGCCCGTTCCTGACACTCTCCCCATGATGAGGGAGCTTTACGTCGCTTCCGATCGTGAGACGGCCTATTTGGAGAGCCAGCCTTATTTGGAAACTAAATACGCTGCCTACGCCGCATGGGGACAAGACAAGGCATTGCCGGGTGAAGAGAGTTTCTCGGTACCCTATCAAGACCTTGCCAGGGACCGGTTCTTGCTGGGTTCGCCCGATGATGTGGTCGAGGAGATGTTGCGTTATCAGGATGAACTGGGCGTGAACTATCTTATCTTCCGAATGCAGTGGGCGGGCATGCCCCAAGAACAGGCTCTCCGCCAGATAGAACTCATGGGCAAGGAAGTAATTCCTCGGGTAAAGGCAGGATCATGATCAGCACGAGCCTAACCCGGCGACTAAACTAGGCTGTCCTAAAAATAAGTGCCACCAACGGTTGACCGCGACGCTTGACGGGCCAAAAGTTGCCAGTATAAGCTTGAATTCGATCTGGCATCCAGGTATGCCAGGCATCCTAAAATTGATTATGTAGCTTCAGCACCATCCGATAACACCCGAAGGAGGAACCCATGCCCCGGCTAGAAGCACTGAGCGAAGTTGAACGGAAATCCCTATCGTTCTTCCCATGCATGGAATTTGACCAAACGCCCTGGGTTCCTCTGTCCAAAGACCTGTCCCAATCTAAAGTAGCGTTAATAAGCACCGCTGGCCTCCATGTCCGCGGCGACAAACCTTTCATCAGCGACTTTAAGGGCGGAGACCCATCATTCCGGGTTATACCCAGCAATACAAGCCCCGCCGACATACTCCAGAGCCACGTCAGCATTGGCTTTGACCATACCGGCTTCTACAAAGACATGAACATAGCTTTCCCCATCGACCGTCTGCAAGAGTTGGTCGAGCGCGGGGTCATCGGCAGCGTCTCGGAGAATCACTACTCCTTCATGGGCGCCATCCGAGACCCCCGGCGGATCATCGAAGACACCGGCCCTCAAGTGGCCCAACTCCTCAAAGACGAAGGCGTAAACATTGCTTTCCTGGTGCCCATTTGACTCCTTTGCACTCACGCCGTGAGCGTGCTTGGTCATGTATTTGAAGCAGCAGGAATTAGCACCGTGTCGGTGGCTTTGGTTCGGGAGCACGCCGAAAAGGTGAAGCCTCCCCGAGCGCTATTTGCTCCATTCCCCTTCGGCCACACCCTGGGTAGGCCCAACGACCCCGAGTATCAGCACAAGGTGATCGCCGCCGCCTTTGATCTGCTAAACCGTCCGTCCGGTCCCGTCTTGGAAGACTTTGATGGCGAAGTAGGCGAAAAGCTGGTCCAGGCATCAGCGATTGAAGTTTCGGTGGCTTCAAGCAACGGGACCAATCCGGCCGACGAATTAACCTCAATGCGCGAACTCTACGAACGATGGGTGGCCGACCACGACGGGCGCACCATGGTGGGCCTCAGTGGCATCCCACAGCGCCGGTACCGGGGGACGGTCCGTTTCCTGGAAGAGTACGCCGAAAATGGCGCCGCCGACATAAAGGAACGCCCAGAGGATGTGGCTGTTCCCCAGTTCATGCGCTACTGTGTCGACGACCTCAAGGCGTTTTACTACGAGGCTCGTATGGCCCAGCGATCCAACGCCACCGAAGAAGAGATTCACACTTGGTTCTGGGGGGAAACCGCCATTGCCCAGTTGATCAAAGATGTTGCCAAGCGCATGAATGAAACCGACGATGCCGACCTCAAGTCCTTCGCGAACGGACTGGCCCGTTAAGGTTGCCCGTCACACCCAGTTATGTAAGCTAATATTGATGCCTGGTGGGCAAACCCAGAATCACAATTGGGTAAGTCTCACCAGGTACTCGCCTGGGTCGGATGGCCGACCACTAAAACCCGTTAGGGAGATTTCAATTGGTACCTCCAGGAGACATCGGGGCCGTTCCTATTTGGGTAGGCGTATACGTTGCGCTTGCTTTATCAATGGGCGTTTCGAGCTACCTCTTCTATGTGCGGGTGATACACCTCATCCTGCAAGGCAAAAGTGTTGCCCGCTTTGACCAACCCATGGAGCGTCTCAAAGGCGCTCTTTTAATAGTTTTGGGCCAGCGCCGGGTTTTGCAGCGGGTACCGGCCAAGGATTGGGCGGGCATAGGCCACGCCACCATCTTCTGGGGATTTCTGTCCTTCGCTCTAAGCTACCTGATATTCATCTTCATAGGCTCGGCGTGGCACGCATTCCCGGAGAAACTTTTCACCGAAAGCGGCGTCAGAGTCTACAGCAGGTACCTGGACATAGTCGCTGCCGTGTTGCTGGTAATGCTGGGCTGGGGGTTGGTCCGGCGCTGGGCGGTGAAGCCTCGCCGGTTGAGTTTCGATCTCACCCGCAATATAGATTCGGTAATTATTGTCGCGTCAATTGCCGGCCTGATGGTTTCCACCCTCCTGACTCACTCTTTCTACGTGGCCCAGGGCGGCATAGGACCGGAAGCCGACGTTTACATCGGCAAGGGTCTGGGAAATTTGTTCAGCGACTTGGGCCTAGGCACAGGCGCCGCAAACACGTTACAAGGCACTTTTTGGTGGATACATCTAGCCATCATCTTGGGATTCTCCGTCTACATTCCCTTTTCCAAGCATATGCACATGATGGCCGCTCCCCTTAATGCCTTTTTCCGCTCCTTGGAGCCTCGAGGCGCATTGCCCACGATCGACCTGGAAAACACCGAGCGCTTCGGTGCTGGGCGGGTTCAGGATTTCACTTGGAAGCAACTTCTGGACGGCTATGCTTGTGCCGTGTGCGGCCGCTGTTCCGACGTTTGCCCCGCCAACATCACCGGCAAGCTACTGTCCCCCATGCACATCGTGGAAAATCTTAAAGACCACATGATGGCAATCGGACACCAAGGGGACCGCAATCCCGAGCACGTGGAGCCTTCCCTGCTCATTGGTGGCGCAATCTCCGAAACAGCCATTTGGGACTGCCTTTCCTGCGGTGCTTGCATGGAGGAATGCCCCGTGGTGGTGGAACACGTACCCACCATCATGGACATGCGCCGGAACTTGGTGCTGGAAGAGTCTAAAGTGCCTGAGACCGCCATGAACGCGCTCCTCAGCCTGGAGCAAAGAGGCCACCCGTGGCGAGGAACCCAGTATTCCCGCACCGACTGGGCCGAAGGCCTGAACGTTCCAACAATGGCAGAAAATCCGGAAGCTGAGTACCTGTTTTGGGTCGGATGCACCGCAGCGCTGGAGCAGCGGAGTCAATCCATCGCGCGGTCCATGGTAAAGGTCCTCCAACGCGCTGGGGTGGACTTCGCCATACTGGGTGACGAAGAGACTTGCTCCGGAGACCCGGCCCGGCGAATGGGCAACGAGTACCTTTTCCAAATTCTGGCCCAACAGAACATCGAAACCTTCACCAACTACAACATCAAGAAGATAGTGACCATTTGCCCGCATTGCTTTAACACCATGCGGAACGAGTACCCTCAATTCGGCGGCAATTTCGAGGTGCTCCACTACAGCCAACTGATCGACGATTTAATTCAACAAGGCAAACTGAAGCCAGTGAACCCGGTAAACATTACCATGGCTTATCATGACTCTTGCTTCTTGGGCCGCCATAACGGAATCTACGACCAACCTCGAAACATTGCCAAGGCTATTCCCGGCCTGAAGTTGGTTGAGATTGAGCCACATTGCCGCCAAAGGGGTTTCTGTTGTGGCGCTGGCGGTGGCCACATGTGGATTGAGGAAAGCCAAGGCACACGAGTCAACCACACCCGCACCGATCAGTTTTTGGGAACCCAAGCCGATACTATCGGCGTCTCTTGCCCTTTCTGCCTGCAGATGATGACGGAAGGTATTCAGGCCAAGGGCGTGGATGGCGAGAAGCAGTCCAAAGACGTCCTGGAACTTCTCTCCGAGAGCCTGGAGTAACTAGCGTCGAACTATCGCGAGTAGACTTGGAAACTCCGTCACTCATGGTTGGGGTTCGTCGTTAATAAGGGGGACGGAAAATGCCAGCAGATATCGTGACCATATCCCAACTATGCGGCAAATGCCGTGCCGAACTGAGCACCTTCGAAATCAAGAAAGACAATATGATGCTCACCACCGAAGACGAAATTTGGTGCCCTCACTGCAATGAGAACACACCCGAGGTTCGGGACGTGGCGGGCCGCCTGGAAGCCATTCGGAAGGAAACGGCCAGCTACCCGAAAGCCGTGCCCGCAACGCCTTTTACCGCCGCATCAGCAAATAAAGGCTCCGGTTAATTTCCTTGCCTCTGCCCCTTGTGCAAAAAATCAATCCCCGACCATTTCTTAGCATGCAAGAAGGGTGCCAGGCCTGCCTCCAGCGATTTCGTAGCGCTAACAACCTCCGCTGATGCTACCCAACTGGATTTGGAGGATGGTGGAAAAGCGTTACGTCTTTTTCCCCACTTCCGAAATTGAAATGACGCCCGCAGACGTGGGCTTGGACTACGAGGACGTATATTTCCCCACGGCACATGAGAACCGGCTGCACGGCTGGTATGTGCCGGGCTCTGGTAACGGCACGTGGCTATGGTTTCACGGCAACGGCGGCAACGTGGGGCACCGAGTCACCGAACTGGCGCTGCTCCACCACCGGTTGGGCATGGACCTACTTATGTTCGACTACCAGGGCTATGGAACAAGCCAGGGCAATCCGACGGAGACAGCCACATATCAAGACGCCCGAGGGGCCTTGCGTCTTGGCGATAATACTGGGCCGCTTATCTACTACGGGCATTCCCTGGGGACGGCAATTGCCACCGAGCTTGCAGTGGAGCATCCACCGGATGGCCTGATATTAGTATCGCCCTTCACGTCGATTAGCGATATGGCGAAGCAGGCTTTCCCCTGGCTCCCTTCGTCCTGGCTCCTGAAAAGCCACTACAACACCCTGGCCCGCATCCCCAACGTCCGTTGCCCTGTGCTAATACTCCACGGAACTCAAGACGAATTGGTGCCCGTGTCCCATGGAGAACAGCTTTTCAACGCCGCCACGGGATCCAAGACGTTCCATGCACTGCCCGAAGCCGGGCACAACGACACTTTCGAGGCGGGCGACGAGGATTATTGGACTGCCATTGAGGCCTTTCTTGCGGCTTTGTGAAGCAAGGCGCGGATTAGAGGCCGAGCGATTTTGAGTTTGGTACGTGGGACTCAAAAACGATATGACAACCCACGCCCAGCACGACAAGATTCGGACCAAGCAAAATCCACCAACCAAGACGTTTCATGCAACTCCCGGATCATGTAATAATGCCCCTGTCGCTATCAGGGGGCTTCACAAATCGCTGCTAGAAGACACATAGCTTCCAACCCCAGAGAATGGAGACTACCGGAAACTTATCCCCAGAGAGACAATCGGAATCAGGGCCAGATTCACTATTATTGTTGGATGGTAAAAATCAAAGAAGGGGGGAGCACTATGGCTGCAAAGAACAAGATGGAGTTGGAGATCGTATACTGCCAGGATTGAGGACACGCCTTACGTGCTGCCTGGATGGCAGTAGAAGCCTTGAGCCGGGCTGACGAGCACATCGCCAGCTTTAAGCTAACACCGGGACCTCACGTAAATTCGACGTAATTGTCGATGGAGAAATCGTGGCCGACCACCGTCACGAAGCCAACGCCCACATTTTCCCGGACATTCAGGACTTGATGAAGGCCATCAACTCCCGACTAGGCTGACACAGCCTTGCTGCCTGGTAGATCAGCACTGCTCGCTGCCGGATGGCGCAGCTTGTAAAAGCGGAATTAACCCCTGGCCATGGCCTGACTCAGATACATGAAGCATGGTTGGTCGAACTTTTTGAAGCTATTTCGATGGATGAAAATATACCAGTCCGCTCGCAAGGAACCTTCGCTGAACCTCAATACGAGGGACCTTAATGCGAGCGGAATTGGTAAAACCGTTCATTAACTACGAACGTGGTGACGCTACACTTGCTCGGCGTAGTCCAAGTGAATCAGGTATTTGCTGCCTTCCCCGGGGCCGTCAATGATCACGACCTCGTGGACATGCATGTCATGGTTTTCTATAGACTGGGTGACGCCCGTGGTCTCGACAGTCAACCCGGCCCGGGTCTTGAACTTTAACCCGGCTTCGATACTCGACATTTCAGCGTAAGCCAACGAATTGTCCTCCATGAATTTTTTTTACCCGGCTAAATTGTGTCCAGTCTCAATCTTTTGACACCGTCGTTAGGTCCGATTCCACGGGCCACAGATACAATCTAGCGCTTGCGGGTACCTCGTTACGTTTCCGGCGGAGACGGGCCCACCGACCATCGTAAGAGCCGTGCCTAAAAGTCTACAAACACTGTTTGGCGGAGTCAAGTCCTTCTGAACGGAGATTCTTAGTCGCATCCCGGCCCACAGGATGAAAACCCTACTAAGTTAACGTCCCTTACGGTCCTAAACCCCGGAAATCAACTCGGTTTCATAATCCAACAAGACTAGGTCGCCGCTAAACTCTTCTACGAAGGACACGATTTTGGACATCATTTCATGGGCGTGAGCGGTGTCGTTGCTCACACAGCAGACACCGATGGTCAGCCGCTGCCATAGATCGTTGTGATCAACCTCCGCCACATTGAACTGATTTCTCAAACGGGCGGTCAACGATCTGACCAACTGCCTTTTCGACTTTAGATTTGTCGACTCCGGCAAGTGAGCGCTAATCCGGCAAACTCCTATGTGCACCCCTCTCCTCCAACCCGGTTTAACCGGTCGCAGCATTGATTCGCACTAATTTTCACAAATTCCTTGACTCCATCGGAAAACCCATTATAGATTATAGACCTAAGAGTAGAAATCGAGGCCATGGGCTTATTCGGTTTATGGTTTTCGTTCACGTCCCGATCATATCGTAATCGCTGAATGGTGATTGCTGAGAGGGAGAGATCTTGGGAGTGCAGGAGCGGATACGCAAATGGTAGGTAACCAAAACCAACAGCAAGAACGGGCGGAAGTGCCCGAGGTTGTGGTCACCAGGCTCCCCCAGTATGTTCGTATCCTCAACCGGCTCCTTGAAGAAGGAACCGAGGTCGTAAGCTCCCAGCAACTGGGAGCCAAGTTGCAGGTTACTCCGGCGCAGATACGTAAAGACTTGAGTTATTTCGGTCGCTTCGGCAAGCAGGGGCGCGGATACAGCGTCCGCCACCTCCACGACCGCCTGCGGGACATCCTAGGGCTCAACTCCTACTGGAACGTGGCCGTGGTGGGCGTTGGCCGTTTGGGGCGGGCAATCCTTAGCTACCCCGGCTTTACCCCCGATGGCTTCCATTTGGTAGCTGCCTTCGACGCCAGCGAAGACGTAGTTGGCCTACAGGTTGGCGACCTGACCGTCCAATCCATTGATGAACTGGAAGAAGTCGTGAGCGGGCAGAACATTAGTATCGCCATCGTAGCTGTGCCCGTCAGCTTTACCCAAAAAGTCATCGATACATTAGTAGACTGCGGTGTGCGGGCAATCCTCAATTATGCTCCCACATCCCCACAAGTCCCAGAAGGGGTCAGGATACGCAACATAGACCCGGTGATCGCCCTACAATCCATGACATATTATCTGGGCGACTCCACAGACCATTAGGCTAGCACTTTATCAAGTTGTAGTTGGCTTAGCATAAACGCCCCCATCCCTTCGGCAAGCTCAGTACGGGCCTAGCCTTCCCCCATTTTTGGGGAAGGAACTTGCCCGCTGCCCTTTGCACAAACCAAGTTAGCTGGCATCCATCGAAATTTAGGTATGAACCTAAGTAGATGAGGCTCCTTACTCACCGTAGCGTTTCATTATTTCGACACGTCTAATCCCTGTTTAGATCGCGATACAACACCCACAGCAGCCCAAATTAAAAGAGCGTCCCTGTTTCATAGGGACGCCCTTTTGCGTTATAACTCTAAACCTGCTGTTCCGCAGGCGGTGCCAACTTAAGCCTAAGATCCAGGTCCAGCGTCACCTGACCCCGGAGCAATAGCTCCGCCGCCCCTAGGCCGTCGACGTCGCACGATGTTCAGCCTTACCTGAGCGCGACGCATAGCGCCGAGAGCCCGTTCCATCTGCATGTCCGTGCTTTCATTGGCCACCCGCTCTCTGGCGCGCTCTACGGCTTGCTGTGCCCTGGCTTCGTCGATTTCTTCGGACCTTTCACAAGCGTCGGCGAGAATGGTTACCTTATTGCCGATGACCTCCATGAAACCGCCGGTGACTGCCAAGAAGGTATCTGCCCCGTCCTTGCGGATCAGGATTTCCCCAGGCTGTAACATGGTCATCAGGGGAGCGTGGTGAGGCAGAATTCCCAACTCACCGACAGCGCCCGGCGCGACCACCATATCGACATCTTCGCCAAACACTTGGCGCTCAGCAGTAATTATTTCCAAGAGCATGGGAGCCATAGCTTCTTCTTATATCCTCTGCCCTACTTTTATCCTTGCGCCTGCAATTGTTGCCCCTTTTCCACGGCTTCTTCGATGGTTCCTACCATGTAGAACGCTTGCTCAGGCAAATCGTCGTGGGTGCCATCCAGAATTTCAGAGAAGCCCCGTATCGTGTCCCGCAAAGGCACGTATTTGCCTGGCTGGTTGGTGAATCCCTCGGCCACGAAGAAGGGCTGAGTCAGGAAACGCTGGATCTTCCGGGCCCGGAAGACTACCTGCTTATCTTCCTCGGAAAGTTCTTCAATTCCCAGGATCGCAATAATATCCTGCAAGTCTTTATACCGCTGCAAGACCTGCTGCACTGCGCGGGCCAAATTGTAATGTTCCTCTCCGACGATCCGCGGCTCGAGAATCCTGGAGTACGACGCCAAAGGGTCGACTGCCGGATAAAGCCCTTGGGCGGATAATGCCCGCTCCAAGGAAACCACACCGTCCAGGTGACCGAAGGTTGTCACGATTCCAGGGTCGGTATAGTCGTCAGCAGGCACGTAAATGGCCTGGAAAGATGTTATCGACCCGGACGTCGTGGAGGTAATGCGCTCCTGCAATGCTCCCATTTCAGTACCCAGCGTAGGCTGATAACCCACAGCGGAAGGCATCCGTCCCAGCAGCGCCGACACTTCCATACCCGCTAGGATGTACCGGTAAATGTTGTCAATAAACAGCAGCACATCCTGGTGCTGCTCGTCCCGAAAATATTCCGACATTGTCAGACCGGTCAGACCGATCCTGGCCCGAACGCCCGGTGTCTCGTTCATCTGACCGAACACCAGCACGGTATTCGCCAAGACGCCCGAGTCCTGCATCTCGTGCCACAGGTCGTTGCCCTCCCTGGATCGTTCACCAACACCAGCGAAAACCGACACGCCTTGGTGCACTGCGCCGATGTTTCGAATAAGCTCTTGGATGATCACGGTTTTGCCCACACCAGCGCCACCGTATGCGCCAATCTTGCCGCCCTTCATGAACGGTGTAATCAGGTCAAATACTTTTATCCCTGTCTCAAGGATCTCAACGCTGGAGTTCTGCTCGGCAAAGCTCGGGGGATCACGGTGAATAGGCCAGTATGTTCCGGCTTCAACCGGCCCCAAATTATCCAGTGGAGTGCCGGTAACGTCGAAAAGCCGTCCCAAGGTTTCTTGGCCCACCGGCACCAGCACCTTGTCGCCTGTGTCCTCCACAGCAACGCCTCGGGCCAAGCCGTCAGTGGTGCCCAAGGCCAGGCAGCGCACCCAGTTGTTACCGATGTGCTGCTGCACTTCTAGAACCAATTTCTCGCCTTCTCTCTCGCAAGACAGTGCGTCAAAGAGCTTGGGTAGCTGGTCCGGCTCGAACTCTACGTCCACGACCGTGCCAATAATCTGAATAACCTTTCCGGTGGCCATAGTTCTCTCCTGAAATACTCTCGCGTAATCTGTTGGGCCTAGCCCTCCAGGGCTACCTGACCGCCCACCAAGTCCAGCAATTCGTTGGTTATGCTGTCTTGGCGCAATTTGTTCATATCCAGGGTCAGGTCATCCAGCAGTTCATTGGCGTTATCCGTTGCGGATCGCATAGCGACCATCCGGGCCGATTGCTCGCTGGCTATGGACTCCAACAACGCATGAAAGACTTCCATCTCGACGAAACGGGGCAACAAACTGCCCAGCACCATCAGGATGTCCGGCTCATAGATGTAGCCGACTCGCTCGCCCGCCGTAAGTTCCGCAGGCGTCACCGGTAGCAGCTTTTCTACCACCGGGGTTTGAGACATAGTGGACACGTATTTGGTATAAGCCAAATACACCTCGTCCACTTCGCCTTCACTGTAGGCATCAATCAGCAAGTGGGCGATGGCGGTTGTATCCGCCAAAACCGGTCGCTCGCCCATATCGGTAAAAACAGCCTGCACGTCTTGACCGGTTCTCACCAGAAAGTCGCGGCCCTTTCTTCCTACGGCGATTACTCTTGCTGGCGACGATTGGTCCAGAATGAACTGGGCGACCCGGCGGTTGAGGTTGCCATGCAAGCCTCCGCACAAACCGCGGTCGGGGCTGATCACCAAAATTCCCACGCGCTGTACCGGTCGCACCTGTAGCATTGGATGAATACCAGCAGCGTCGTCGCCGGGCTGGGCCGCCAAGTGCGCGATTACCTCTTGTATTTTCTCAGCAAAGGGACGCCCTTGGGTGACCGCAATCTGAGCCCGCCGCATTTTAGAGGCGGCAATCAAAGACATAGCGTTGGTCACCTTGCTGGTATTCCCAACGCTACGTATCCGTAGTCTTAAATCTCTAACACTGGGCACTGTCTAGTCTTCTCCTGAGTCCCGCTCTGCCAGCTTTAATCAACAACCTTAGTCACCTGATTTCCAGAGCTCCTGACACTAGCTGCTTCAGAAAGTCCCCCATTCTAAAAGGGGGATTTAGGGGGATTTCCGCTGCCTAAAACCCGACGGATACAACCATCCTTGAGGGCCCGGCTTGGCTTATACCCCGAAGGAGCCCTTAAAATCGGTGATGGCTTGAGTCAGCCGGCCTTCAATCTCCTCGGTCAGATCCCCCGTATCCTTAATCGTCTGCACGATATCCGGATGAGTGCTGCTCATGTAGCGCAACAGCTGATCTTGGAAGTCGGCGCACCGGTCCAACGCAAGGTCCGCAATCAAACCCGCATTGACCGCGAACAGGATAATTACTTCCTGTTCCAGAGCCAGTGGCACGTACTGCCCCTGCTTGAGTATCTCGGTGGCCAACTGTCCTCGGGCTAGCTGGGCCCTGGTTGCTGCGTCCAAGTCTGAAGTTCCGAACTGGGCGAACGTGGCCAACTCCCGGTACTGGGCCAAATCCAACCGTAAGCGGCCCGCCACTCGTCGAATGGCCCGGCTTTGCGCTGCGCCACCGACGCGGGACACCGAAAGACCAACGTTAACCGCTGGCCGTATGCCGGAGTTGAACAATTCAGGCTCCAGGTATATTTGCCCATCGGTGATAGAGATGACATTTGTCGGAATGTAAGCGGAAACGTCCCCGGCCTGCGTCTCGATTATCGGCAAGGCCGTGATGGAACCACCACCGTTGGCGGCATCCAGCTTGGCCGAACGTTCCAACAAACGGCTGTGCAGATAGAAGATATCCCCCGGGTAGGCTTCTCGTCCGGCGGGACGTCGCAGCAACAAAGACATCTGACGATAAGCCCAAGAGTGCTTGGTCAAGTCGTCGTAAACTATCAGCACCTCTTTGCCTTGGTCCATGAAAGCCTCGGCCATAGCACAGCCAGCGTAGGGTGCTATGTACTGTAACGGGGCAGAGTCGGAAGCGCCGGCGTTGACGATGATCGTGTGGCCCATCGCGTCATTATCTTCCAGAATGCCAAGGACCTGAGCCACCTTACCCTGTTTCTGACCGATGGCCACGTAAATACAAATAAGGTCGCCGCCCTTCTGGTTGATGATTGTGTCCAACGCAATGGCGGTTTTGCCTGTGGAGCGATCGCCGATGATCAACTCCCGCTGTCCCCGGCCAATGGGGATCATAGCGTCTATGGCTTTGATGCCGGTCTGCACCGGAGTATCTACCGACTGACGGGCCACAACGTTGGGAGCAACCCTTTCCACCGGGAGTGTTGCCGTGGTCGTGACTGGGCCTTTGCCATCCAATGGCCTCCCCAGAGGGTCCACGACCCGACCGATCAACCCTTCTCCGACAGGTACCTCAATAATACGGCCTGTGGAACGAACTCGGTCTCCTTCCTTTACCACGGTGGGATCGCCCAAAATGGCGGCTCCGACCAAGTCGGATTCCAGGTTCAAGGCCAATCCCAGAACGTCGTTTCCAAAGTCCAAAAGTTCGTTGGACCGAACACCTTGGAGGCCTTGGATGCTGGCGATACCATCACCTGCCTGGACTACAGTACCAACGTCCACCAAAGTCAAGTCTCCGCCAAACTCTTCGATTTGACGTTTGATTAGAGATACGATCTCTTGTCCCCTGATCCCCATGAACGTTTCTCCTCAGTACCGGCTTAATCGCCGGGTACAGCAACTTCCGAGTGCATTTGATTACGCAGGGATTCCAAACGTGACCGGGTGCTTCCGTCCAAAAGGCGGTCTCCGATCTGTATTACCAGCCCACCTAAGATTGACTCATCAACCTGGGTCGAGATTACAACCTCATTTTTCACTAGGTCGGACACGAACTTGGTGATTCTTTCCAATTCGCCAGGTTCCAACGGGACCGCCGATGTAACCTCCACCCTTTGCCGTCCCCGGTGCTCATCCAGCAATTCCGAGTAGCCATCTTTCAGATCCCGGGCCACGACCACCAAGCCTTTGGAAACCAGCAATTTGACCATATTACGGACCAATGGATGAATCTGCTCCATCACCGCTTCTATGGCTTTCATCTTGTTTTCGATAGAAACATCGGCATGACCCAACAGGGCCCTGAATTCCTCGTCCTGAAGAACTCCATGGACGAAATCCAAGTCGCCTTCCCATTGGTCCAGTTGGTCATGCTCTTGGGCCAACTCAAAGATGGCTTGGGAGTAGCGTTTCCCTGAGATTTTCGGTGCCATTAGATATTAAGCCCTCGGCCCGGCGGAGGCTTGTTCGCCTTCTTCCAAGACCTGGGAGATCAACTCTTCGTGGGCCTGCCGGTCCAAGGAACGGCGAATGACCCGCTCGGCGGCTGTTATTGCCAAGTCGCCAAAGTTGGCTCTAACCTCTTGGACCGCTGCGTCACGCTCTCTCTGGATATCGGACCTAGCCCGCTCGACGAAGGTCTCCGCATCCCGCCTGGCCTGGGTCATCTGCTCTTCCTGGAACCGGGCGGCCGCCTCCCGGGCTTGTTCCAGCAACCGTTGCCCTTCCCGGCGGGCTTCGTTGAGCTGGTCCTCTATCACCTGCTGAGAACCTGCTGCCTCCTCCCGAGCCCGGTCGGCGGCTTCCAAGCTCTCCCTAATCCTCTCGGAGCGCTGGTCCAGCACCTTCAATAAGGGCTTATAGGCGAACAGCGTCAAGATGCCCAACAACAACACAAAGTTGATGAGATAGGCGATCAGGCTCGGCAGATTTATTCCCAGGTCGGTTATTCCCAACAGGGGGATTGCTCCCGCCATATGAGAAATCAAGCTGGCAAAGCTAGCTTCAATTGCAATCACGGATGTCTCCCATACGCTCGCAGCCCAAGCGCGTTAAACCACGAACAATAAGATTACCGCTACGATCAACGAGTAAATACCCAAAGCCTCGGCGAAGGCGATGGCCAGAATCATGTTGGTGGTAATAGCGCCCGCCGCCTCGGGGTTGCGGCCAATGGCGCCCATCGCACCGGAACCAAGTACACCAATACCAATGCCTGGGCCGATAACGCCCAATCCTATGGCCAAACCAGCGCCAATAAACTTGCCGATCTCCTGGAACTTCTCGGCGGCCTCTGCACTTAACAAAAGGACCAAATCCATTTCCGTTTCGCCTCCTATACCCTTTCCGCTAACCCAGTATTGTCAGCTGATCTTGCGGATCGATTATGCCTGGGAGCACGAGCCCCCGAGTTTAGCACTTTAAAGTCGTGCTGTAGATGTCCTTTGGTTCGATTAATGCTCGACTAATGCAACGCTCTACTAATATTACAACGACGGATTACCAAATATTTCGTCTTCCCCTTCGTATTCGGCTGCCAGCGGGCTATCGCGGTAGGCTCATCGCATCACGTTATTAGGTTCAAATCATTCTCGAAAATCGCCCTGCCAGAGGAACCGTCGTTGTAATACTAATGTAACGTTCTGCTAATGTTCCTCGTGACGAACCGCCACCGACAAAAAGACCACCGTGAGGCTGGCAAATATCACAGCCTGGATTAACCCAACCAGCAACTCCAACCCGAACACGAACTGAGTGGCCACAAATGGCACCAAGAAGGTAATCATGATAACGAGAATTTCGCCCGCCGTCATGTTACCGAACAACCTGAAAGTGAAGCTGACCACACGGACGAGTTCGCTGACCCCTTCGAGGAAGCCCACAAAAACGTCGATTAACCCGGAAGGCCGACCCCGCAGCAGGTTGCCAAAAGCGAAGAACTTCTTGAAATAGCCGAGTCCGTGGGCACGCAGGCCGTAGTATTCGACGAACACAAAGGAAACCAATGCCAAGGCCAGAGGCATATTCAAGTCGGTGCCCGCAGACTTGAGCAGATGAGTCTTGATTTCCCCGTCGAAGACAAAACCGACGAACTGGTAGAAAGGAAGCAATGCCAGCCAAGCGTTGAATAGTACGAAGAAGAAGATGGTGGCGATGACCGGGAAGGCCCTCCGGGCCATTTCAGGGCCAAGAACGCTGGAGCAGAATCCCAGAACGCCTTCGTACAATGACTCTATGACTCCTTGAAAACGACCGGGCACAATGCTTCTCTTCCGAGAACCAAGAACAAAAAAGAGGATGATGACAATGGTAGCAAACCAAGCGGAGAGGAGTGTGTTGGTGACAGCGAACTTAGAAGCGCTCAGCGGCTCAAAGTGGATGCCTGCCTCTTCAGCAGCCTCCCCTTTCTCTTCCCCGCGCTCCCTCGACTCTTCATACAATTCCGCTGTATGTTCGTTCAGGTGCAGGGCTTCATCCCGGGTGGAAGACGGAAATATCGGTTGGGGCGATAGGTGGATTTCAGGCTTCTCCAGGAATTGGTCGGTTCCGAACATGGCCGACCCAATTGCCCCGAAAATGAAGCCCACCACCATCAGCACCACCAAGCCTACGCCCGCTAAAAGCAGAAGCTTTTTTGCTCCGGCACCCGATGGCACTAGCTCTTCCCCCTTGTATCCTTTCCGTTCAAGCTCTTACTCCCATAAAGGGCCGGTTGGACCATTTTATAAAGACCCCAAAAGGCCAAAACAGTACCCAATACTGTACCCAGCAAAGTAAAGAGGGGTGTGATTCCAATCCACTTATCTAGTCCGAGTCCCCCGAGGACGCCCAAGATGATACACGCGGCCACGTACCATCCGAGACCCATTAGGCGTAAGCCAACGACCCACCAATCCATCGCCCCGCCAAACTTAGTGAATAATATCACTATGGATTTTCAATGTCAATTGAGACTGGAGTTAGCGATTCCGCAACCAAATGGCGAAAAGTTGTGCCGAGACGGGAGTATCTTTAGTTACTTATCGTCATATGGTTGCTAAAGTTTGCCGCCCCTCGTTGACCAACTTTAGCCGAACCATTCTTTACTTGACCAACTGTTACTTGGATTGCCCTTTACCGAAATCTTCCAGATCAAGGGTGTCTATAAAATCCGTGAAGGCGGACATCCGCCTCAATTCCTCTTCGCTTGGTTGAGGTTGGGGTTGCCCTTCAGGGTTTTCCGGCTCCGTCGACCCTAATGGCTTTCCCGTTTCTTTGTCCAACAAAATACCAGCTTTGTCCAACACGGATTCATCTGCGTAAATAGGGACTTGAGCTCTTACCGCCAATGCGACCGCATCACTAGGTCGACAGTCAATCTCTTTAGTCGTACCGTTGGTCTGTATCGTAATTTTGGCGTAAAACGTATCGTTATGCAGATCGTTTACCAGAATATGCACCACCGATCCACCCAGGGTGTCTATCACGGTCCGCAGCAAATCGTGGGTAAGCGGGCGAGGAACGGATAAATCTTGAAGCTTCACTGCGATGGCATCCGCCTCCGCGGGGCCAATCCAGATAGGCAAATATCGATCGGAGCCCTTCTCTTTCAGGATGACGACCCGCTGATAATTCATCGGACTCACCCTTATGCTGTCGATAGTCATTTCCAGCATTCCCGCTGCCTCCGTGTTTCACCCAGCCTTAGCAAAAATTGTATGCCCATGCGAAATTCCGTGTCAACCCAGAACCGGGCATATCTTGGCCTGTCTGCAGGTCACACGCAACGCATTGTTACCCCTACTTCTGGACACAACCGGCTCAAATTGGCAGGGAATTTTATCTCTGCTCAAAGTCATCCGCTATCCCAGGCGCCCAGTTTATCCAAACTCTGAAGCTCGGCCGGAGCCAAAAGAGCGCAGCCAGCATCTAAATAATATACCCAGTGTATAATCAGGCCCACGACGGACATAACACGGGCATAGAGGATGTGAGACGTCCCATGACACAAACCAAGAACTCCCCTACTGATATGGACCGAGCCAGCAAGTACCGAGTCAAATGGGAAGATTCCTGCTGGAGTTGCGACACTAAGGCATTTAACTTCCAGTGCACCGACGAGTTGCCGCCATTGGATCGAATGATCGGGCAAGACCGGGCACAAGAGGCCCTTCGTTTCGGTCTGGAGGTTGATAAGCCCGGGTACAACCTCTTCGTTACCGGCCTTACCGGTACCGGGAAAACCAGCGCAATTAAAGCTCATATCCAAACTATGGTTGATGAGTTGGACCAACAAGAGCAAAAAAAGCCCATCAACGACTGGATATATGTCTATAACTTCGAAGACACGGACCGGCCATGCGCCCTGAAACTCGCCCCAGGGACTGGCAGGTCCCTTCGTTACCGGATGAGCGAGATACTGAGGATTTTGGGAGAAGAGGTGCCCAAGGTATTTCAGAGTGAGGAGTTCGGGGACCAACAGCGCAATTTAGAAGAAGCCGACCGTCAGGAAACCCGCGATCTAATGACGGAACTGGAAGCTAAGGCACAAGCCGCCAATTTTGCAGTTCAAGTGTCCCCTTCCGGAGTCACTATTTTCCCGATGATAGAAGGCCGCCCTATGAACCCCGGGGAATATCAGGCCCTAACGGGGGACGCCAAAAAAGCGATAGATGAAGTTAGGGCCAATCTAATGCAACGCACTCAAGAGGTGATGTCGAAGATTCGAGAAATCGAGAAAGGCACGTCTGAGAAGACTAGAAAATTGGAGCGCACGGCAGCCGAAGAGCAGGTTGGTTCGATTTTTCAGAGTTTGGCCGACAGTTATCAAGGCGTCACCGGATTGCAACAGTTTATAGACCAACTGAATGACTATGTCCTCAGCAATCTTGGCGTTTTCAAAGAAGCAGATAGTTCTCGGCCCGCGCCGATGGCTGGCCCGCCCCAACCTATGGGAAACGCAGCATTAGCCTTGAACCCATTTTTGCCCTTCGAGGTCAATGTGCTGGTAGACAATAGCGGCGTTGACCGGGTTCCTATTATCGTCGAGCCCAACCCAAACTGGGGGAACCTTTTCGGTCGCATCGAGCGGCGCGCCCTGATGGGAACCTACGTCAGCGACCACGCTATGCTCAAGCCGGGCGCTCTTCACCTAGCCAATGGCGGTTACTTGGTAATAAACGCCAGGGACGTACTAATGTCACCGATTGTCTGGGAGGGTCTCAAACGGGTAATCCGCAACCGGGAAATTCTTCTGGAAGACCCTAGTGAGCAATCCGGCAATTTTATACCCCAAGGCTTACGCCCGGAGCCGATTCCTTTAGACCTCAAAGTCATCGTCACCGGCGACGAGAATATTTACCGCATGCTCACCTCAATGGACAATGAGGACTTTTGGGACCTTTTCAAAGTCAAAGCCGAGTTCGATCACCGAGTAGAACTAACCGAGGAAACCCTGCAGGCATATTGCTCTTTCATTTGCCGCACCTGCATGGATGAAGGATTGCTAGGCTTCGAGCCCAGCGGAGCGGCGCAAGTGATTGAGTACGCTGCTCGCTTGGTGGCTGACCAGCATAAATTATCCACCCGGTTTGGCCTCATAAAAGATTTGCTAATTGAGTCCGATTACTGGGCCCGAAAGGAAAACGCGCCTATGGTGAAGGATGAGCATGTCTTGCAAGCCATATCCCACAAGATATACCGGCTGAATCTCGTGGAGGAGCGTATACGGGAGATGGTCGCCGATGGGACGCAGTTGCTCCAGGTAACCGGGTCGGAGGTCGGCCAAATAAACGGCCTGGCGGTCTACGACCTAGGCGACTTCAGTTTTGGCCGACCAACTCGCATTACTGCTCAAACCTACGCTGGCCGAGAGGGGTTTATCAATATCGAGCGGGAGGCGGCCCTAAGCGGTCGTACCCACGACAAAGGCGTTCTCATCCTCAATGGCTACATAGGCGCAAAATTCGGACAGGAAAGACCACTTACCCTGTCCGCCAGCTTATGTTTCGAGCAGTCCTACGAAGGCGTAGACGGGGATAGCGCCTCTTCGGCAGAGGTTTACGCCATTCTTTCAAGCCTGTCGGGGTTGGGCTTGCGGCAAGACATTGCGGTAACGGGATCGGTAAACCAGCGGGGGGAAATTCAACCCATTGGCGGCGTTAATCAAAAAGTGGAAGGGATGTTCGACGTGTGCCGCGTTTTCGGGTTGACCGGCACCCAAGGCGTAATGATCCCGCATCAAAACGTTCAAAACCTTATGCTCCGGCGCGATGTAGTTTCTGCGATCCGCGACGGCAATTTTCATGTCTATGCGATCAAGACCATCGAAGAAGGGCTGGAAATACTAACGAACAACGAGCCCGGTAAACGAGGTGAAGATGAGCAGTTTACCGAGGGCAGCGTAAACTGGCTGGTCGATCAAAGACTAATGGAACTGAACCAATCCATGCGTTTCTATTATGGTGGCCACATGGCCGAAACCACTTAGACTTAGGAGAAACAGCGGTCGACCCAATGATCGCCAAAGTTCCTATGCAAGCCGAAGGTCCAATTACAAGCCACAACTTCAAATCAAAAAGGCGCCGGTCTTGGTGGTCAACCAAATCCGGCGCCTTAGGTGTTTGCCTTGATCCGCAACGAACTACGTAACTCCCAAAGCCCACAAAAGAACGACTTTGGGTAGCCTTCCCGTGTGCAGTCGGCTCTTCCGTGGCTTATCCGTAGTTCAATGACCGATGGGCCGTACTGGCTCAATCTCGGCGAATTCTAGTCTTCCGGAAAGCCGTCTCCCGAATAGCGCCCGTTCAGCCCGGCCACCGCCTGACCAGCCAAGACTTCAATGCCCTTGCGCACTGAACCGGATAAAGAACTAAGTTCCTTCTCCAGATTCCTCAGACTACGCAGAGCATAAGCATCGGCATCGGTGCGCTTGTTTTTGGCTTCATCCTCGGACCTCAACAGCATCTGGCCCGCTTTTTGCTCAGCGTCTTTGAGAGTCTCTTCGGCGCGGTGTTCAGCCATCGCCACCAGATCGCTGTGGTCCAAGCGGTCCCGGTAATCTTCCTCCGCCTGGGACTTGGTGCGCCGGGCGTCCGATTGCGCTTGATTGATGATCTGGTCTTTTTGCGACAACACCTCTTCGGCGGAACGCACCTCCTGAGGAATCGCCAAACGCAGTTGATCCACCAACTCCATAACCTTTTTCCGGTCAATGAGGATATTCCCGCTTACCGGAACGGATTTACTAGTTTCGATTAGAGTCTCGATTCGGTCAATAATATTTATGATATCGATGATGTCCCCCTCCCTACCCTTCTTATCGGCCCTTAGACCGGCAACCCATATTTAATTCTGACTGCCTCGGCCACATGTGGTGGCAATAAATCATCCACTGCCCCTTCCAGCCGGGCCACCTCTTTCAATAAGCTGGAGCTAACAAACATATATTCCTGGGAAGTCATGAAACAGACCATATCCAGATCGGGCTCGAGACGACGATTCATAAAAGCCATGTCGAATTCGTACTCAAAATCAGAACCGCTGCGGAGCCCTCGAATAATTACTTTTGCGCCCACCTCCTTGGCAAAGCGGACCACCAGACCTTCGAATTTGGTGACCTCGACATTCGGCAAATCCGTGACTGACCGTACGAACAAGTCCACCCTTTCATCGGCGTCGAACAACACATTCTTAGACGATCCGCCGTACACCGCCACTATCACCTTGTCGAATAGGGACGCAGCCCGCTGAACCACGTCCACATGGCCCACTGTCACTGGGTCGAAGCTACCCGGGTAAACCCCTACTACCATTGGCTTTATCTCTCAGCGGCCAAAGTGCCTCACCTAGCCGCTTATTTTCGTTTCAAATTCGTTTGACGAGTCTTGCCGTCAAGCTCCGGTGGTTATTTTTCCCCGGTGGTTATCTTTTCGAAAAATTCGACGATGTTATCCCCATAACGCCGGAGGGAGA
Organism: Dehalococcoidia bacterium; assembly: GCA_963665155.2. GTDB lineage: Bacteria > Chloroflexota > Dehalococcoidia > Lucifugimonadales > UBA3495 > UBA1141. Next base: position 1,526,233 of record CAXXFI010000002.1, read on the forward strand.
CCTGACTCAGAGCTCCGTACTCGGGAAGTAGTTCTAGAAATCGGGAATGCCCTACCACCAACATACCGCCTTCTACGATCAGGCCTTCAACCTCTCCCAGTTTCTCCATTACGGGACCCAATTCATCATTAGCATATGGCGGGTCCATCAACACCAACTGGTACCCTCCGGTAAACCTGCTCAAGCAGCGGTCAACGTCGCCGCAATGCACCTCGCTATCTGCGCTAAAGCCGGTAGTCCGCAGATTGGTGCGGATTACCTCACATTGGCGGCGGTCCCATTCCACAAAATCGGCCCACCCCGCACCCCGGCTCAATGCCTCGATACCAAGGCTACCCGAGCCAGCAAAGAGGTCCAGCACCCTACCCTCTTGGTACAACTCGCCTGGGAGGATGTTGAAAATTGCCCCGCGAGCCCGTCCGGTGGTGGCGCGTGTACCCGAGGAGACGGCACCCTTCAGCAGCAACCCTTTCGCACTACCGCTAATTACGCGCATCTGTCTTTCAACGCCAAATTATACATAATGTCAACACCTTTTCCCATATTATGACATGTCGATTTTTAGCAGTTTTAACGGCATGTGGCAAGGTTGTCCAAGGTAGTCAAGGGTAGCCGGTTTCGGGAAAATTTGGTTGACGCTCATATCTGCCTGTGCTAACATCCGGCCTATCTCGTGACTACCCAGACAAAATTGTAACGTGAATTCTGGCCACTACGTAGCAACGTCCACCATACCTTAAGCTACGCGGCATCCTTCTCGACAAGTCACACTGTATCCGTGATCGGCGCTACGAGTGCCAACTGATGACAGTCGATTTTTCATCGTTATTGGCCCAACTCACGCCGGTAATTTACTAGATCACACCCAAGAGCAAATAGTAACTTCAAGAACCTTGGCTCCAAAGGACACAAGACCGGAATGAGCTTTCGCCAGTTGCTGGCCGATGCAGCACCAGATAAGCAGACCGTCCTAACGCTTGGCGTTTTCGACGGAGTCCATCTTGGCCACTGCCACCTGCTAAAGCGCTTGGTTGAATTAACCAAGCCTCCTTTGATTCCTCTCGTTCTCACCTTCAGCAATCACCCTGTCACGGTGCTGCGCCCTGGCACAACCATAGGCCATTTAACTACTCCGGAAACGAAAGCTGACCTCCTTAAAGCTCAAGGCGTGGAGGCCGTGGTCAGCCTGGAATTCACCGAGGAACTCTCCCAGATAAGCGCTAGCGATTTTACCTCAATATTATTCGAAAGTTTGGGCATGCGCGGGCTGGTTATAGGCCCCGATACAGGGCTGGGCCGGAACCGGGAGGGCAACCTGGAATTCCTGAAGAAACGCGGGGACGAAATCGGCTTCTGGGTGGAAACCGCAGATCCATTCTCTCTGGACGGACAGCCCGTTAAGAGCCGCCTAATCCGCAGCAGCATTTCCCAAGGCGACGTAACCGCAAGCGCTAGTATGCTGGGCCGAAAATACTCGCTAACCGGAGAAGTGGTCCACGGCGACCACCGGGGCCGCGAGTTGGGTTTCCCCACCGCAAATTTGAAACTGGACAACCGCCGGCTCTTGCCCGGAGATGCAATCTACGCCGCCTGGGCTATAATCGACGGCGTCCGCTACCCGACCGCCACCAGCATTGGCATTCGACCCACATTTAACCTGGAGGAGCGGTTGGTGGAAGTCCACTTGATAGATTTCGACCAAGAAATTTATGGCAAACAACTTTGCGTCGAATTCGTAAGCAAACTGCGGGACCAGGAAAAATTCTCCGGGATCGAAGAGCTTATCCATAAAATTAATCAGGACGTCGAAGACTCTCGAAGGATTTTGGAGCAAGACCGAGCCACCCTATAGTTGACGAAACATTTGTCCCACAAGGCTATTATACGAGGCACACGAGTTGCTTGACGATCTAACCATTGACCGGATAACCCGCCGTGGGGTCAGCGAAATTATCTCCCACGAAGAGTTCGTCCGGTTGTTGCAACTGGGAGAACCCCTGCGCTTGAAGATGGGGTTCGACCCCAGCCGTCCCGACATTCATCTGGGCCATGTGGTCGGCCTGCGAAAGCTCCGCCAGCTACAAGAACTGGGCCATAAAGTTATTCTCATTGTGGGCGATTGGACAGCCCAAATCGGCGACCCAAGCGGTCAATCGGCGACACGCCCTATGTTGACCCATCAAGAGGTCATCAGTAACGCCGAGTCTTACCTGCGTCAGTTTTTCAAAGTAGTCGACAAAGACCGGGCCGAGGTGGTCTGGCAAAGTGAATGGTTTGGCAAATTTACCTTGGAAGACGTTATCCGCCTAACAAGCAAATTCACAGTCTCCCAGTTCCTACAAAGAGCCGACTTTGCCCTGCGCTTCCAAGAGCATCGGCCCATTGCCATTACCGAGTTGCTTTACCCCTTGCTACAAGCCTACGACTCGGTGATGATTAAATCCGACGTGGAGTTCGGTGGCACCGACCAGAAGTTCAACCTGCTGGTGGGCCGGGAACTTCAGGAAAAAGAGGGCCAAAGACCGCAACAACTTTTCATGATGCCGATACTTGTAGGTACCGACGGCGTGATGAAGATGAGCAAGAGTCTGGACAACTACGTTTCGGTGGAAGAGCCGCCAAACGATATGTACGGCAAACTAATGTCCCTGCCCGACCACTTAATCGATTCGTACTATGAACTTCTAACGGATATTTATGACGACGTCAAACCCACGCTGGCGTTGATGAAAATGGGCGATCACGATGGGGTTTCGCACCCCATGGAACTGAAGAAGAAACTGGCTTGGGAAATCACCAGCCAACTCCATGACAATAGGTCTGCGAATGCCGCCCAGGCACATTTCGAGCAAGTAGTCCAAAGTCGAAGCCTTCCTGAGGATATCCGTGAATTCAACTTCTCGGCATATAAGGGTGATTTTTCCTATTTCTCTGGCCCGCCTGATATATTAGATGAACCTGCGGGGGCTCCGGCACCTAAACTACCCCTCTTGCTGAGAGACGCTGGCTTAGCTTCTAGCAATACTGAAGCGAAGCGTCTACTGAGAGACGGCGCCATCCAATGGATTTCTAAATCAGGGGAGTCGCAAAAGCTGTCTGCGACAACTTCCGTAGGAGACCTGCGTAGCGGGGACGTGTTGAGACGTGGCACCCGAAGGTTCGTCCGCTTAGTTGAAGGGTAGTTCCGACCCCGGCACCATTCCTAAAGCGTCTCCCTTCGCTCTCATACACTTACTGCCTCTTCTATATGATCGCTCCATAAAACCGCCGTTTTTGACCCCGTTCGTGGTGAGCTTGTCGAACCATAGTTTCGAAGAAGGCTCGACCCGCTTTGGACCAGCGGAATTGGAGTCCCCATCGTCCGTAATCGTTGACACCAATTATCCGCCACCCTAGACTGGGAAGTAACGGCATCCCCGCGTTCCTTGTCACCCAGCGTCCGGTCGAGTGGCAAATGCCATCCCAAGAACGAATAACTCCCCTCAAGAGGAGCCGAAATTGACTTCAGCCGAAAAACAACAGAATCAGGGCGGACCAGGTTCCTCAGAGCCGCAGAAAATCATCGAGACCAAAACCGTCTTCAAGACGCCCTCGCAAATCGAGGTTGAGCCGACCTATACGCCTGATAACTTGAACGGCGCCGAAAACTCCAAAGACATTGGCCTGCCCGGTCAGTACCCCTATCTCAGGGGGATTCACCCTACGGGCTACCGCAGCCGTCTCTGGACCATGCGCATGTTCGCTGGCTTCGGGCGGCCCGAAGAAACCAACGAACGCTTCAAGTTCCTGCTGGGCAACGGACAAACCGGGTTGAGTGTCGCCTTCGATATGCCTTCCCTGTACGGCTACGATACCGATGACCCGAGGGCTGCTGGCGAATTCGGCAAATGCGGCGTGGCGGTTTCGTCTCTGGCAGACATGGAAGCCCTATTCGACGGGATTCCCTTGGACCAAGTCACCACCTCCATGACCATTAACGCCCCCGCCGCGATCATTTGGGCTATGTATATCGCCGTGGCCCAAAAGCAAGGCGCTTCTCTGGAAAACCTGGGAGGCACGCTTCAGAACGATATTCTGAAAGAATACATCGCTCAGAACGAATACATCTTCCCGCCGGGGCCTTCCATGCGCCTGGTGATTGACACGGTGGAGTTCGCCACCAAGCACCTGCCCAAATGGAACCCAATCAGCGTCAGCGGATATCACATCCGCGAGGCTGGCTCCACGGCGATTCAGGAATTGGCCTTCACCCTTGCCGATGGATTCGAGTACGTTCGTCATTCCTTGGAACGGGGATTGGACATCGACCAATTCGCGCCCAAGCTAAGTTTCTTCTTCAATGCCCACAACAACTTCTTTGAGGAGATTGCCAAGTTCCGGGCGGCACGGAAAATTTGGGCCCAAGAGATGCAGGATACTTTCCACGCCAAAAAACCCCGTTCTCAGACCCTCCGCTTTCACGCCCAGACGTCGGGCGCAAGCCTAACTGCGCAACAGCCGGATAACAACGTTGTCCGGGTGTCTTTGCAGGCCCTAGCGGCGGTCTTGGGAGGATGCCAGTCCCTACATACCAATGGCAAGGACGAAGCTTGGGCACTGCCTTCGGCGGAGGCTGCCCTACAGGCCTTGCGCACCCAGCAAATCATCGCCCACGAAACCGGAGTTACCGACACTGTCGACCCCATGGGCGGCAGCTATTTCCTAGAGACCCTCACCAACCAGGTGGAATCGGCGGGATACGACTACTTCCGGCGTATCGAAGACCTGGGAGGAGTAATTCCCAGCCTGGAGATGGGCTTCTTCCAAAGAGAGATTGCCGATGCAGCCTATGTATACCAGCAGGAGGAAGACCGCAAGGAACGGATTACCGTGGGCGTGAACGAGTACATTACCGACGACGCTCTGGACATTCCCTTGCTCAGGGTGGACCGGGCTGGAGAGCAATTCCAGATTGAACGCTTGAATCAGGTGCGCCGCCAAAGGGACAACCGGGACGTGGCCGAAAAGCTGCGAGCGTTGGAGCAAGCAGCCCGCGGCTCCGAAAATCTTATGCAGCCTTTGCTTGACGCCGTCAACGCCTACGCCACCCTGGGCGAGATGATGGACGTGTTCCGTAGCGCCTTCGGTGAGTACAGCCCATCCTGGGGATTCTAGCCCCGAACATCCCCGGCTAAAGGGCAACTACAAAGAGGCTCCGTTTGAACGGAGCCTCTTTGATTTGGAAGCATTATCCTAGTCCGAGAAGGTCCTGGGCCGAGAAACCAGATGAGCTAGTCCGATTCCTCATCCCGAGCCCGCTTGGCATCTTCGATCACCCTCTGCTCGATATTTGCGGGCACCTGTTCGTAGCGATCGAACTCCAACTCGTATTCGCCCCTTCCCTGGCTTAACGAACGCAGGTCTTGGGCATAGCGCTGGGTCTCGGCCAGGGGCGCCTCGGCGTCAATGGTTGTTGTATTGTCGTGGGGATTCATACCGAGTATGCGTCCCCGTTTCCCGTTGAGGTCGCTCATAACCTCCCCGGTATACGCATCGGGTACCGTGATGCTCATCTTCATTATGGGCTCCAGGAGAACTGGGCTGGCTTCCGGTATACCCTTCCGTAGCGCTTGGTTACCGGCAATCTCGAAGGACATACCCGAAGAGTCCACATCGTGGAAGCTGCCATCGTAAATCACGGCCTTGACATCCACGACCGGGAACCCAGCCAAGACGCCCTCTTCCATGGCCTTGACTACGCCTTTCTCCACCGAGGGAATATATTCTTTGGGTACCTTCCCTCCCACTACCTCGCTTTTGAACTCAAAGCCTTGGGTCCGGTCCATGGGCTCCAACCTAAGCTTCACATGGCCGTATTGACCGTGGCCGCCGGATTGCTTCTTGTGCCGATACTCAATCTGAGTAATCTGGGTTATCGTCTCTTTGTAAGCAACTTTCGGCAACCGCACTTTCAGGTCGGCACCGAACTTGCGCCGTATTTTGTCCATAGCAACGTCAATCTGGGCTTCTCCCAGCCCGGTGATCACCGTTTCGTTGGTATTACCATCCCTGGTCAAACGGAGCGTGGGGTCTTCCTCAACGATCCGACCCAGAGCAGTGGACATTTTGTCCAAGTCCGATTTAGTCGCCGGACTGACCGCAACAGAGTAGTAGCCCACCGGGAACTTGATCGGCTCGAACTCCACGGAGCCTTCCCGGGTGCACAGGGAATCGCCGGTCACCGTCTCCGAAAGCTTGCCGATGGCGCCAATATCTCCGGCAATAACTTCAGTCACGTTGTCTTGAGACTTGCCTCTGGGCAAGTATAGCTGGCCGATCCTTTCAGCCGTCTCCCGCGCCGGGTTCCACACCTCCGAGTTGCTCTTGATGGTGCCTTGGTAGACACGGAACAGAGAAAGCTTGCCCACAAAGGGGTCGGCAGTGGTCTTAAACACGAATGCCGCCAGGGAGGCGTTGGGGTCCGAACTAATTTCATTCGGTGTCTTGGCGCTCATTTTCGGCGCCGTTCCATCGGCGGGAGAGGGAAAGAAACTCTGGACCGCATCTAGGAACTCGCCAATGCCGATGCTCTTCAAAGCGGAGCTGGCCAGGATGGGTACCAGGCTGCCATCCCAGATGGCGGCACGGACACCATTTTCGATCTCGGCCTGCGTTAATTCCTCGCCCTCAAGATATTTCTCGGTCAGTGCTTCGTCGGCCTCGGCGGCGGCTTCAATTACGCGCTCCCGGGCTGCTTCCAACTCGGTCGCCAAGGAAGCGGGAACATCGGACGGAGGTCTTAACACGTCTATAACGGTCGTAAAGTCCGCAGCGTCGCCATCTACTAGTTGAAGGGGAATACAATTGTTGCCGAAAGTCCCTTGAATGTCCGCAACGCACCTGGCAAAGCTGGCGTTTTCCCGGTCCATTTTGTTGACCAAAAACATCCTGGGTATGCCAGCAGCTTTGGCCCAATTCCAGGAACGCTCCGTGCCCACATCGACTCCAGATTGGGCCGCCACCAAAATTGCCGCACCCTCAACGACTCGCAATGCGCCGGAAATCTCGGCTTGGAAGTCTTCATAACCAGGGGTGTCCAAGAAGTTGATTTTCTTATTGTCCCACTCGCAAGCAATCAGTGAAGTCTGAACGCTTCCGCCCCTCTTCACTTCTTCAGGCTCGTAATCGGAAACCGTGTTCCCATCTTCAACGCGGCCCACTCTGGTAGTGGCCTTCACATGGAACAGCGCAGCCTCGCTGAACGAAGTCTTGCCTGCCCCGCTGTGGGAGAGTAAAGCTACATTTCTAAGGTTTTTAGGATCAGTTGCGGGCATCTGGAAACCCCCTTTGGCGTTCTTAGATTGTCCTATCCAGGCAATTGGCCAGGCATTTGGCTAGATAACTAGCCTGAGAGACGGCCTAGTAAACGGCTCGGTAATCGGGAACGAAAGTTCAAAAGGATTTAATACCCTGGTATGCTCCTGTTCTCCTCTGGCTTTAGAGTCTTCGAGGCTCTGATTCACAACCTCGCGTTGCTGCCCATTTTATCGGCTAAAGCCCAAAGTGCGCAACATCTAAATTGCCCATCCGAATAGATTCAACAGGCCTATTGTATGGAATTAGGCCCAAGCATTCGTCACGCAAGGTATATTCGGCTCAACATGAATGCTAAATTGGCGGAATTGGCAGCACAGAAGTCCGGATAATTTCCTATCCTGGTTTTCCATTTGGATGACCGGATTTGGATGGCGGTGTAGATGTCGTGGCTAGTTACTGCTAAGCGACTATCTCAAAACGTGGTTCGAAAGGCTCAGGATGAGCGGAGCGTGTTTGAATTCCGCTCATCCTGAGATTGTCGAAGGATCGCATCTGAGATTTCCGGAGTTTTGAGATAGTTTCTAAGTCCCATAGTTTCTAAGTCGGGAAAGAACCGATTGCGCTGGGCTCAGACTTCGGACCGAAGCCGGGCAGAACTCCTGGATTGAGCGACCCACGGTCTGGCAAATTCCCGAGCGAATCCGGAACAGCCTCCATTGGACCGTCGGCGAACCGTCCGCCAGAGCCGGTTTCGATTGACAGAGCCTACCCGGTGGCTATAATAGGCGGATATCCGTGCAGGCGACCGTCTCGAACCGCGACAATTGGACTGAAACGTCCCCCTCGAACAGCCAAAGACCAGCGGCGAGCACATTATTCCGACAGCCGGTCAGGAGTTATTCTATGCCCAAGAAAGAAATCATAACCAACCCAGACCTTCCCGCCGGAACAGCCCCACTATCCCACGCAACCCGGTTCGGGCACCTAGTGTTTGTCCAAGGTTGCACAGGACGACATCCCTCCACCAACGCAGTGGGGGCAGACATCAAAGAGCAGACCCGGTTCACTCTGGATCGGATCAAAATGATCCTGGAAGGGGCCGGAACTTCCCTGGACAATGTCATGACCAATACCTGCTATGTCACCAAGAGGGAAGACCTGCCAGGGTTCAACGAAGTCTACGCAGAATACTTCAAAACCGACCGTCCGGCCCGTACCACCGTAATCGTGAACTTTGGCGCGGAAGACAACCTTGATTCCCTCGTAAAAACCCCTCGTCCTCCGGGGGCAATAGGAGGATAATGTGGGGAAAGGGCGTTGGGGCAGCGCCTGGCCGAGGGAGGGGAGGATGTTCCGAATACGAGACCCGCAAGAGAGCCTCTGGCAGTCCCAGTTCCTGGTGACGCCGAAGAAGGCTAAGCGTCTGGAGAGAAGTTGGGCCGAGGTTTTCCGAAACGAGGCGCTCCCCCTGATTGACGAGGAGCGCTTTGCTCCCATGTACTGCGTGGACAACGGCCGTCCCAACCGGGCGGTGCAGACCGTCCTCGGGGTCCACCTCCTCAAAGAGATGTTCAACCTCACCGACGATGAAGCTCTGGAACAACTAGAGTTCAACCTGCTCTGGCACCACGCCCTGCGGCTGGACATCGAGGAGACCCACCTGCCCCAGAAGACCCTCCACAACTTCCGAGTTCGCCTGATGCAGCACGACGGTGGCCGGCTGGCTTTCCAGGAGACCACGGACCGGATCATCCAGGCGCTGGGCATACGCACCGGAAAGCAACGGCTGGACTCCACCCACATCATGAGCAACATCGCCACACTCACCCGGCTGGGCCTGTTCTGTGAGACGATGCGGTTGTTCCTGCGGGCCTTGCGCTGGGAGCACCCAGAGCTTCGCCCTGGGGTTCCGGAGGGCCTCCTAGGGCGCTATTTGAAGGAAGAAGACGAGGCGACCCACTACGAGGACGCCCGCACGGGGGAGGGTCGGCGACGCCTTTCGGTCTGTGCCCGGGACCTCTACCGGCTGGTGGACCGGTTCCATGGCACGACTGCTGCCCAGCTGGAGGAGTACCGGCTGCTGGAGCGGCTGCTGCGGGAGCAGTGCCATGTGGGCAAACACCGGGACGGGCGCCCCAGGGACGATGACGACAATGCTGGGGAATGCAAGGTGCCCGTGGCCTTGAAGGACCCGAAGCAGGTGTCCGCCGACTCGCTGCAATCGCCCCACGACCCGGATGTGACCTACAGCGGCCACAAGGGGAAGGGGTACGAGGTGCAGGTGGCGGAGACCTGCCACGAGGAGAACGCCACCCAGCTCATCACCCACGTGGAGGTGACCCCCTCGAGTGGGAGCGACACCGACGTGAGCGTGCCGGTCGTTGACGGGCTCGCGGAGCGGAAGGTCCGACCGGACGAGCTCTTCGCCGACACGGCGTATGGGTCGGGCCGCAATGCCTTCGAAGCCTCGCGCCGGGGAACGGAACTGGTGAGCCCGGTGGCGGGGTCGGCGCCGGGGAACTCGCGCGAAGGAGAGGGTGACGGACCACCGCCGCTCACCGCCGCGGACTTTCAGATCGACGTCACAGGGGAGCAGGCCACGGTGTGCCCCGCCGGCCACCCGTCCATCGAGGAGCACGAGTTGGAGGATGCGCCGGAGCGGGTAGAGGTCCACTTTGCCAGGACAACATGCGAGCCCTGCCCCTTGCGGTCCCGTTGCCCAGTGAAGCTGGACCGGCGTGCGGGGGCCTACGTCCTCAAGGCGGACCTGGTGAAGGTGAACATCGAGCGGCGCCGGAGGGCCGAGGCCACCGAGGAGTGGCGCAAGCGGTATGCCATAAGGGCCGGGATCGAGGGAACGAACTCCGAGCTGAAGCGCGCCCACGGGCTTGGGCGCTTGCGGGTGCGAGGGGGCCGTCGGGTGCGGCTTGCCGTCTACCTGAAGGCGTTGGCGTGCAACTTCAAGCGGATGGTCCATGCACGCCTGGTGGAGATGGAGAACACGGCTCAGCGGGCGGTCGGGACGGTACCTGCGGTCACGGCCGCATGAGGGCGCCGCTCCACAGCTTCCACCGGGTGCCCTGAGCCACGGAAGGGGTAGCGCAACGGGATCACGCTTGTCCTGAGCGCGGCAGATGGTGCGGTGAGGCCAGCAGCCGGCATCCCGTGGCCTCCTCCCTTCCAGGCCCCTTCGCACGCCAGGGTTCATCTCAAACAGGCCTTTTTGCGAGGGAATCAACCTTGTGGAAATCACTACCACCGCTTGTATGCCGGATTAAGTAATACTGCCTTGGCCCTAGCCTTTTCAGCCCTTTAGGAGTAAGTGACTGCTTTGTCGGCCAAAGCGTTTATATTAATAGAAGCTAAAGTGGGCGGGGTACAGCAAGTCGTGTGGTCCCTAAGGGCGCTGACTGGTGTTACCTCCGCGGACATGATCACCGGCAGCTACGACGTGATCGCCTTGGTCGAAGCGGCGGATATGGGCGCCATGGTCGAAATTGTTACCGGACAAGTCCAGGGCATCAACGGCGTCCTAAGGACCATCACCTGCGTGGCTGCCGGATAGCCGATATCTTCGATTAATCTACTTGAGTCTGAACCTAACAACCGGTGACCGAAACTAACACGAGCCAACTTTCTTGTAGACTATGTGGGACCGGTTGGTTGCGTGCGGGCGTATCTTGCTAGCCCAATCGCCTTTTTCCGACTCGGCGATCCAGCCATCGCTCTGCGGCACGTCCGGAGAGTCAATTTCGTACAGGGCGGCATAGCGGGCCACGCCTTCCACGTTGGCCGATTCCGACCGGTAGCGAGTGCAGCCATGCACGCCGGGGGCCTTGATTATGTTGGGCACGTGCTCCGTGTCGTAGATCCGGTTGAACTCCCCTTCCAACTCGCTGGGTATGTCCATCCCGCCATTTAGCTAATCCCTCCTCGAGCAAATACCTTGAGTCAGTCTCTAAATTAACTCTTTTTATTATTTTTGGAATAAAGAGGATTAGGAATCCTTTTTCTTATCTTCTTCTTTGCTATGAGATTTTGTCATCATATCCCTCATTGGCTTATGTGCTTCGTCAGTAGAGTTCATAAAGTGCATACTACTTTGCTTCGCTATATCCATTGCTGTCTCACCCTCAAATTCCTCATCGCATCCACCCTCACCATTCATTATTTCTGTACATGTAAATTTTTTCATTTTACCTCCCCTAAGATGCGGGCAATGGCGTTGCGGCACGGTTACCCTGGGGAACAAGGCCTGCGCAACATTGACCGTAGGTTGGCAATGAGGCTACAATTGCACCTTCAGCGACCGGTAGTGAGCCGCTCCCTCAGCGACTCCCTCTTCTTTCGAGAAGGACCGGCCGCTCCTTTTTTGCCCATTTATACTTAGCGCTCTCTGGTTAGAGGTTCCACGTAGGCTAAGCCTAGACGCCTAATATGTGAGCGCCGACTTGGTGCCTTCAGGCAATTCCACTTCCAACGCCTGCAGGCAATGGGCCAATGTGTGGTAATAACCCGAAACTATAAGCACATCAACCACGCCTGCGTCGCCAACTTGAGCCCGAACCGCTTCGAAAGTTGTGTCGGATATCCGGTGGTGGCGCAGCAACTCCAAAACAAACTGGACTACGCTGGCGTCATCCCCATCCAGTCCCACCGGAGCGCGCCGTTCTTGGATGGCGTCGATGATTTCCTGGGTTAACCCGGCGTCTTTCGCTGCCGGTTGATTCACCGTCCACACGTAATGACCATTGGCCTCTCTGGCGGCGGTCAATACTGCCAGGGCTTTGATTCTTGGGGGCAGCGGAGTCTCGTACCGGGCATATCCTCCCATCACAGCGAAATTGCCCGCAGCCTGAGGGTTGTTAAGCAATGCGGCGTAGTTACGAGCCACACCCCCTCTGCTGGACTCGATCTCGTCCCAGACCTTCTGGCCTTCCGGTGTCATGCTTTCCCGGGTGGTAAAGGGTACTCTAGCCATGCCTGTCCCTCCGACTATGTTCTAATTTGTTGTGCTCTGATTTGCAATTCGGGTTTGTTGTTAATGATCTGCCTATAGTAAAAATGTGGCCAGGTCGTCCTAACAGGAAACCTGGCCACACATTAGTCCCAATTTCTAGCCCCAAGTCCTAGCTTTTTGGTTTGCCGTCTTTCTCCCACAAAGCATCTAGGACAGCGCCAGGCGACATGGGAAGGTTCTGCATCCGCGTCCCGGTGGCTCTGGCTATGGCGTTGGCTATAGCTGCCATGGGAGGCACTATTGGCACTTCACCTACTCCTCGCACGCCAAAGGGATGGCCCGGATTTGCCACCTCAACTATGATGGTGTTTATCATCGGCAGGTCCAGCGAGGTGGGCATGCGGTAATCCAAAAAGCTGGAGTTTTCCATCTGGCCATCTCGACCATAGTAGTATTCCTCGTTCAGCGCCCAGCCGATACCCTGCACTACTCCGCCTTGCATCTGGCCTTCCACATAGCTTGGGTGGACTGCTTTGCCAGCGTCCTGCACGATGGTGAAGTTCAGGATGGTCACCTTGCCCGTCTCCGGGTCCACTTCCACATCCGCAATTTGAGTGCTGTATGCTGCGCCCACACCTTGGGGGTTGACGCTGACAGCACCGGAAATCGGCCCGCCGCTACCGTTCAATTGTCCGGCAAGCTCTTTGAAGGTCATCTTCAAGTCCGGGTCCGACTTATGCTGGAAAACACCCTCTTCCAACTCAAGGTCATCCTTGTTAGTGTCCCAGATTGCCGCCGCCCGGTCCAACATCTTGGCCTTGATCTCTTGGGCGCACTCGTAGGCGGCCCAACCTGTGGCGAAGGTGGTGCGGCTACCGCCGGTAATGTTGGTAAACCCGACAGAATCCGTATCAGCCACGGTTGGATGAACATCCTCTGCCGGAATGCCTAAAACCTCTGCCGCATGCATCGCTATCGATGCCCTGGTCCCGCCAATGTCGGTCGAGCCTTCGACCAAGCTGATTGTGCCGTCGGCGTTTACCGCTATGGAAACACTGGACTGCAAGCCCACGTTGAACCAGAATCCCGAGGCGACTCCCCTACCACGCCATGGACCGTCTAACGTCGACTTGGCTTGGTCCGAGTCTTTGGCTGCTTCCAGACACTCGACGTTTCCTACGCGTGGGGATATCGGACCATCCACCCGGCGGCTTCCCTCCTTGGAGGCGTTGAGCAGCCGGAACTCTATCGGGTCGATATCCAGTTTCTGGCAAATTTCGTCAACAACCTGCTCACCGGCAAATGCAGCCGATGGCGCAGCGGGCGCCCGGTATGCGGCAGTCTTAGGCTTGTTTACGACTACGTCAAAACCGTCAACTTTCACGTTTTCAATGTCGTAGGGTGCGAATATGCACATCGCCCCGGCACCCACCAGAGCCCCGGGATAACCACCGGCCTCATAGGCCAAATAGCCTTCTGCGGCGGTAATTTTGCCATCTTTTGTGGCGCCCATCTTGACCTTGATGTAGGTCCCGGAAGTCGGGCCGGTGCTCTCGAATGTCTCCGCACGGCTCATTACCATTTTTACGGTTTGGCCCGTCTTCTTGGAAAGCAAGGCAGCCAATGGCTCTAGGTAGATGGGAATTTTTCCGCCGAACCCGCCACCGATCTCCATGGGAATCACTTTGATCTTTGATACGGGTATGTCCAGAACCGGGGCCAGTGCGTCCCTGGCGGCGAAAGCCCCCTGAGTGCTGCACCAGACCGTCAGATTCCCGTCCCGGTTCCACATGGCTGCGCCGTTTTGGGGCTCGATGTAGCCTTGGTGCACCATGGCCGTCGTGAACTCCCGCTCCACCACCACATCGGCTTCGGCAAAACCCTTTTCCGTGTCTCCCAGTTCGTGTCTCAGATGGACGGCAATGTTGCTCTTTTTGTCGGTCCGTTCGCCCAGTTCTTGGGTGGTTTGGTCTTCGTGCAGCAGAGGCGAGCCGTCCTTCATTGCCTCCCGCACATCCATCACTGGAGTAAGCACTTCATATTCAACGGAGATGAGGGCCAATGCTTCTTCCGCCACATGCTGGTTTATCGCCGCTACGGCAGCAACAGGGTGGCCTTTGTAGAGCACTTTGGTCCGGGCCATAATATTGTCGCTGGCGAACTGAGCGCCCCTGCCCGGATTCTCCATAAAGTTCACGGGCATATCCTGCCCGGTTAGTACCGCCCTGACGCCGGGATGGGCCTCGGCTTTGCTTAAATCTATCGACTTGATGCGGGCGTGGGCGTGGGGGCTCCGGAGCACTTTGCCGTGCAACAGTCCCGCCGCCTGGAAGTCCGCGCCGTACTTGGCCCGTCCGGTAACCTTGTCCTCACCGTCGTGACGGATGGGACGGGTGCCGACTACCTTGAATTCCGTGTTGGAAAGAACGATGTTCGACGCCATCTAAGACACCTCATTTACGGTGGATGAATTTGGCTATCACGCTTGGCCGTCATCGAGTACGGGACTCGAAGCAAGCCAGCGGGAATTGTAACACATCCGAGCCTAGCCGCCTGGTCATAATGCCAAAAACTCCGTGTATACTTGGCGGGTCAACTCATGGGGACGTTTTACGTGGCTCTTTACGTGGCTCTTGATGAACCTTGTCCCGGTCAATCACCCACTCAGGCACTCATCAACCCACGAACTCATCAACTCAGGCGACCACTATCTCGGAGGAATTATGCAACCGTTGAGCGATGTTCGCGTGCTGGCCGTGACAGTCTATCTGGCCGGCCCTTTTTGCAGCATGACCCTGGCCCGGATGGGGGCCGAAGTGATCAAGGTGGAAATCCCCGGCAAAGGCGATCCCGTTCGGGGTAACGGGCCTTTCGCCGGGCCCAAAGGCACCAATCCCCAAGCCCAAACCGACATGGACATTTCAACACGGTTCTTGAAGCGGACTCAGGGCGTCAAGAGCATAACCCTAGACTTGAAAAACCCCAAGGGCCGGGAAATGTTTTTGGAATTGGCCAAGATTTCCGATGTATTACTGGAAAACCTAGCCCCGGGTTCTATGACACGGTTGGGCTTGGGCTACGAAGACGTTTCCAAGGTTAATCCTGGGATAATCTACACTTCGATTTCCGGGTACGGTCAGACTGGGCCATATGCCAGCAAACCAGCCCACGACCCGCAAATTCAAGGGATGAGCGGCCTGATGGACATAAACGGAGATGCCGATGGACCACCCACTAAGGTCGGCTTTTACATCGGCGACCTGGTTACACCGCTTTTCGCCTGCTATTCAATTATGGCGGCCCTTCGCCACAAAGAAAGTACCGGCGAGGGACAGTATTTGGACGTGTCTATGATGGATTCCCTGGTGTCCCTCATGTTCATGGAGAACTTGGAAGAGAGCATCGCCGAGCACATACCCCTGCGCACGGGCAACATTAGCCGTAGCGGACCGACGGGCCTTTACGCTGCCAAAGACGGCGATATTTCCATCACCGTCACCAGCGACGACCAGTGGCGGCGCTTGGCCAAGGCGCTGGACGCCCCCGAGTTGTTGGAAGACCCAAGGTTTTCTGACTACCATTCCCGGACCGTCAACGTTGAGCAGGCAAGAGAGGACATTCAGAACTTGATCGGCAAGCTCACCCTAAAGCAGGCCATTGCCCAGTTGGAGGATGGCGACGTCCCATGCGCCCCCATCCGCACGGCGGAAGATATTATGAACGACCAGCACTTCATGGAACGGGGCAGCCTGGTTCCCATGCGTCACGGCGCTATGGACCAGCCGGTTGAGGGGATCGGTTCCGGCTTCCCGGTTATCTTCTCCAGCGGTCCTTTGCCCGTTATGGCCGGGGCGCCGACGTTGGGGATGCACAATGAGGAAATTTATGGTCGTCTCCTGGGCCTAACCGCCGAAGAATTAAAGTCCCTCCAGTCCGACGGAGTCCTCTAACAGCCTGGTTTCCCAATTAGCATACCAATATGTATGGAGAACCTGAATGGAATTCCCCAAGTGGGAAGTGTCGGGAGACCTTTTCGAGGGTTGCAATTGCCAAATGGATTACCCCTGCCACTTCTCCTTTAGACAACAACAGACCGAAGCCGTGTGCCAAGCGACTTGGGCGTTCCATATTGAAGGGATTGAAGGGGGTCTTGGGGAAGCGTAGACTTGGCTGAAACCAATGCCTTCGCGGTCGCGCTAAGTCCCGGAAAAACCATGTTCGAAGGCAACTGGACTTCTTTGTTGTACGTAGACGATAAGGCCGCCCAAAAACAATTCGAAGCCCTGCGACTCATCTTTTCCGGTACCGCCGGGGGACCATGGCCCAGGCTGGCGCAATTCTTCACGAACGGGGAATACAAGGCTGTTAAGCTTGCGCCTATGGAGTTCGCTAAAGAGCATCGGAAATTCAGCCTAAAAGTTGCCAATACGGCATTCCTGGAGGTGGCCGCAATAGCCGGGGCCGACGGTCAGGAAGTTGCCAAAATCACCAACCTTCACAACGTTATCCACGGCCCCGAGCATACCCTGGCTCGTTCCAACCACGGAATTTCCGACGGCGGCCTAGACTGGGAATGCGCCGGAACCCACGGTCTGTACAGCAAGTTCCGGTGGTCCGGTCCATAGTAGTCAAACCTAGTCAGAATTAGTCAGAATTCTCTCTGAGCCGAGCCAGAACAGTCACCGAACCAAATTACCGGCGCCGAACCAATGTAGCGGGAGTTGCGCCCCAAAAGAACCTAGCCCAAAAGGGACCTGGGAGGAGAAAAATGAAATTCAAAGCCAAGCCGTTGCGCACCGAGTTGTTCGTGCCCGGCAACAAGGAAGACTGGATGCGCAAAGCACCCCGCTACGGTGCCGACGCTTTGATTTTGGACTTGGAAGACTCGGTGCCGCCAGAAGAAAAGGCGGCGACACGCCCGATAGTCCGCAAGATGCTGGACGAACTGGGTCCAACCGGCCAGACTCTGATTGTCCGGGTCAACCGTTTGGAAACAGGCCTCACCGGTGAAGATCTAGAGGCCATCACCTGCCCCAATCTCTACGCTGTCATGCTGCCCAAAGTGCAAGGGCCCGAAGACGTTGTGGAAGTAGACGTGCTCCTGAAATTCTTCGAGCGCCGCGCTGGGATGGAAATTGGCAAGATTTTCAT
This sequence comes from Dehalococcoidia bacterium, assembly GCA_963665155.2. Lineage (GTDB taxonomy): Bacteria > Chloroflexota > Dehalococcoidia > Lucifugimonadales > UBA3495 > UBA1141. The sequence continues at coordinate 1,543,640 of CAXXFI010000002.1, forward strand.
TGACCCTGCTTTGGAAACAGCCGAGGGAGTTCGCCGCGCCTACGAGATTGCCACCGCATCGCCCAGGGTTGCCCACTTGGGGGCTTCCGGGGGCAAGGGCGGAGACACCGCCCGCTCCATCGGGTTTCAGTGGACACCCCAGGGAATGGAAACATTGTTTCTGCGCTCCAAAGTGCTGGTGGACTCCCGGGCGGCGGGCGTCCCATATCCGGTCAGCGGCGGGTGGATGGACATTCACGACCTTGATGGGCTCAGAAAGGCGGCCGAGCAAGCCAAGGGCTTGGGGTATACCGGCATGCATTTGATCCATCCTTCCCATGTGCCCGTGGTTAACGAGGTCTTCACGCCCACCAAAGATGAGATAGCTCAATGGCAAGGCTTAATAGAGGCTATGGAAGCCAAGAGGGGCCAAGGCGGAGCAGCCGTAACCTATCAGGGAGACATGGTAGACATTGCCCACGAAGACACGGCACGGAGAATGCTGGAAATGGCCCGGGAGTTGGGCGTGCTGGATTCCTGATTCCTTCTCTGCTAGCCCTGATATCTTCACGTGATACCTTCAAAGGTAAAGTCTTTCCACCGGAGAGGCATGTAGGCCAGCTAGATATTGTTTCGAATCCATTAGATCCCTCAATCCACATTCCATATCCAAGAATTACGAAACTGGGGAGCACATAGTTAATGGCGCAAGATCCATCCCGATTCATAGACCTACAAGCGTGCGTAAACTTCCGGGACGTTGGCGGCTACCGAAACCGCCGAGGCCAGACCGTGGCTTGGCGCAAGATGTTTCGCAGCGACTCCCTCCACCTCATGAGCGATGAGGACATTCAGCGCGTTTACCAGACCTTGGGCGTAGTAACCCTAATCGACCTGCGTAACTCCAATGAGACCCAACGGGATGGATATCGTTCTTCCCTTCCAACCACGGCCAATTACCATCACCTATCATTATTAGAGGATTACGCAGTTAGGATTTATGAACCGGGCGATGACCCGGCAGCCAGATTGACCACTACATATCTTTGGATTCTGGCCAACTCCGGCCACCTGATCGCACAAGCGCTTAATACCATGGTCGAAGAGCCGAACCTACCCGCTCTGTTCCATTGCACCGCCGGGAAGGACCGGACCGGCGTTCTGGCCGCCGTTATCCTGGGTATCCTGGACGTTGATGAAGAGCAAATCATGGCTGACTATGAACTGACCAATCAGACCATGGACCGTCTGTACCCGCTTCTGTGCGCCATACCCGGCAACGAGGAGCGGCCTCGGGCTTCTTTCGAAGCCCAGCCTCAAGCAATGGAAGCGACGCTGGCAGCCCTGAGGAATAACTACGGCGGCGCTCAGGCGTATGCCTTTTCTCAAGGCGTGAGCAAAGCAAATATTCAGCAACTCAGGACTTCGCTTCTGGAATAACCCAAGGGAACGCCAGTATTGGACCTACTCGCCAGATTCCGTACCACACGCTTCGACTCTAGATTGAATATCAGGGGCTATTCTTTTGACCTACGATCTTCTGGAAGGGCTGCGGGTCTTGGAGTTGGGCCAATTTATCTCAGCGCCCTACTGCGGCAAGCTGCTGGCAGATATGGGCGCCCAAGTGATCAAGATTGAGCCGCCGGGCACCGGAGACTGGGCGCGGCAATACGGCCCATTTTTGCATGACGACCCTCATCTCGAGCGCAGCGGAGCTTTCCTATACCTGAACGCCAACAAACAAAGCGTCACCTTGAACCTAAAGACTCCCACCGGCCAAGGCATCCTGGCCGAACTTGTATCACGGGCCGACGTATTGGTACACAATCTGCATCCGTTGGAAATGGACGCTTTGGGGGTGAATTACGGGTCTATAAGCCAGCACAATCCCAATATCGTCATGGCCTCGATAACGCCCTTCGGTCTAACCGGGCCCAACCGCAACTATCGAGCCTACGACATAAACCTGGCGGCCGCAGGGGGCATCTGCCAGGGCCTGGGTTCCGCTGGCCGGGAGCCGCTGACCTTTGGCACACCGCAGGTCGGCTACTTTGCGGGCACAGCCGCCGCATCTTCCATAATGATGGCCCTCTTGACGCTGGGACCAAGCCAAGCATTCGCAGCCTCTGAACAACCGTCAGGTCAGTCTTCACACTTCGACGAACCGACATTTGAAGTCCCCCCCTTTGGTAAAGGGGGGTCAGGGGGGATTTCGACGGGCCAGGGAGACGGCATCCCGAATGAGCCGGCGGGCCAACACATAGACATCGCCGAGGTGGAAACCATGGCTGGCGTGTACAACGGGCCGGAAGCGCTGATGGCGGTCTACGAGTGGCGGGCCACTAGTATTACAACGACGGTTAATCTGACCGGGTGATTTTCGCGACCCATTTGGACCTGAACCGTACTGCCATGAGCTTACCGCGATTTCTCGCTCGTGGCCGAATACGACGGATTGCCAAAAAGGGGCCTTGAGCACCTCTTCATGGCTGTTAGGCGCGTGGGCTGACAGCTTTGTGGTCTTGCGTTCCGCGAAGCGATTTCTGCCCCAAAACTGACCAATTTGAGAAAGCGTCGTTGTAATACTAGAAACCCGGCTGAAAAGCCCTGCTGTGACGGGATGGCGTGGAGGATAACCAGTGGACTGTAAGTCTGAGGCTAAGAGTGACCCAGTTGGCTGCGGCCAATATGAATTGGGTAGTAACGATGGGCGACCCTGGGGCTTGCTGGTCCGGTTTATCGTGAGAGGAGCCTGGAGCCGGAGATATCATCCCCATCTTGGTAGCCACCAGGGTCAGGTTGGCCACCGTGGCCGCCATGAGTAGTTGGAATCGGGTCTTGGCTCGGCCGAAGTAGCGAGATTGGCGGACCCCCAGTTGCGCCAGCCGCGCCAGGCGATGCTCGGCCGCCTGGCGCAGCCTACGGTATTCAGCAAAGCCCTCACTCCGCTGGAAGTCCCGGGCTTGTTGCAAGAGCGCCTCTTGGGGATGCAGGGCTACGGTGCGTCCCGCCCCGTACCGCGCCGCCACGCACTGGGACCGCAGGGGGCATACGCCGCAGACCGCCGGGTCGAATTGGAAACTCCGGGCCAGGTAGGTCCGACCCAACCGGTTGGTCCGGGTGCCGAAGGTCCGCAGGGTGTGGGTAACATTACCGGCTGGGCAGGTGCAGGTTCCTGCCTCCAAGTCGATCTGGAAGTCCTCCTTGGGGAAGCAGGCCTTATTAGGGCGACCCGGCACCTTGGCTATTAGAGTCCGACCAGCATCGGCAAAGGCCTGCCGCGTCCCGCCATCCCCATAGGCCGCATCCCCGATAGTCTCCTCCACCGCTATGCCCGTGTTCTCCTCACTCTGCTCCACCAGTTCCAGGACTCCAGTGTTGTCACCGGCATTGCCGGGCAGGATGTCTACCGCGGTCACCAGTTGGGAATCGGTATCCACCACCACCGCAGCCTTATGTCCGTCGAAGCGTTTGCTGCTGCTTTTACGGCCGTGGCGCATCTCCGGGTCGTGTACCGAAGGGATGCGGTCCCGGCTTACCCCATCCTTCAGGGCTGGGCCATCCTCCTGGCGTTCCACATCCTGCAGTAACAGTTGCCCCAGCAACTCCGCCGCTTCCACTATACCCTGGCGCTGGGGGCTCTCCTCGGGGAACTGACCCTGGACCTGACGGGCCAGCTCCAACACCAGGTCGGCATCGGCTACTATCTTCTGCAGTAAGGCTTGCCGCTCTTTCTGGTTGTCCCAGTCAATCTCTGCCTCTCCCTTCACACTGGAGCCAAAGTAGAGTTCCAGACCGTGTCTCAAGGCCCATTCCTCGGGCCGCGTCCCATCCAGGTCCGAAAGCGCCCGCACTACCTGGACTATGCCGTCGGCCAGCAAGTTGTAGGTGTCCTTGACCGCCCCTCGGCCCAGAATGTAGGTGGTGTCTACCGCCACCTTCATCCGGCGTCCTTTCAGGTATCCGGTCTGCCGGGCGAATTGGAGGCTGCGCTGAAAGACGGCCCGCACCCGGTCGTGGAGGATCAGCTGGGCTCGAAACAGCTGCAGCGTGCTCTTGGCAAAGGGCCGGTCCTCCACCTCAATCCCCAACGCCACCTTCCACCGGATATCAAAATCCGCCCGCTGTTTGGCTTCGGCGTCGCTGACTTTGTCGTAGGCTTGCAACAACAGCGCAGTGGCCACCAGACTTGGGGGCACGCTATCCCGGCCATTGTCTGGGCAATATAGCTCGGCGAACTCTTCGTCTCGAAATAGCTGTCCCCGCAGGGAGGCCAGGAAGCCATAGAAGGAGCCCCGGCCCACATAGTCCAGGTACAGGTGATCCGCTTCCAGCAGCCCTCGTTGCGCCGACCGTACTCCCAGCATCCTCAACCTCCCACACCCATTTATTAAATCTCTTGCCCAGTATATCGGGACAGCCTAGGTCAGGGTACTTTTCGGCCGGAGTTCTAGTATTACAACGTCAGTTAGTTTGATAGGATGACTGTGTAGCTGGAGAGGGAATAGGCGGGTGAGGTGGGGATGTGGATGCGGCAGCTTTCGAGCAGGTGTACGGGTCATTTCGGGATTTTCACGCTTACTTCGCGCCGCTGTTTGGCCGCCGGGAGACGCGGGAGCACAGCGGTCATTATCTCCAGGCCCTGCTGGTACAGTCTGGGGAGCGGCGCAACGCTGAGAACCTGTCGGAGACGGTTCCGGGGTCAGCCCGAGGGATGCAGCGGTTTCTCACCGATTCTCCCTGGGACGATGAGGTGATTATAGGACGGCTGCAGGAGTACCTGGGAACCCGGCTGGAGCATCCGGAAGGGGTGTGGGTGCTGGACGGCAGCGACTTTCCCAAGCAGGGGAGGAAGTCGGTGGGAGTGCTGGACGGCAGCGACTTTCCCAAGCAGGGGAGGAAGCGGTGGGAGTGGCCCGGCAGTACTGCGGGAGGCTGGGGAAGGTGGCCAACTGCCAGGCGGGGATGTTCCTGGCCTATGTCAGCCCGTTGGGACGGGCATTGGTGGACAAGGGGCTGTATCTGCCCGAGAGTTGGACCTCGGACAAAGACCGGTGTGAGGCGGCGGGTGTGCCGGAGGATAGGCAGGGCTACCGGTCCAAGACGGAGTTGGCCTTGGAGATGGTGGGGCGGGCGCAGGAGCGGGGCCACCTGAAGGCTGGATGGGTCGCGGCGGACGACGCCTTCGGGATGTCGCCGTCCTTCCGGGAGGGCCTGGCGGCCTTGGGGATGTGGTACGTGCTGGACGTTCCGTCCGGCTTTACGGTGTGGCCGCCGGAGCCTGCCTGGACCAGTGCGGAGTATCAGGGATTCGGGCGTCCCCGCAAACCCAGGCTGCGAGACGGTCAGCGCCGGACCATGGAGCAGCGCAGCGACGAGTTGCCGGAGGAGGCCTGGCGTGAGATTACGGTGGCCGAGGGAAGCCAGGGGCCACGCAGCTACCTTTTCAGCGCCCAGAGGGTGCGACCGACCAGCAGGCGCAAGCCCGGCGAAATCCACTGGGCCGTCTACCGCCGGAACCGGGACGGCAGCGAACCCCGCTACTACCTGTCCAATGCTCCGGAGGATACCCCGTTGGAGACCCTGGCATACGTGGGAGACTCCCGTTGGCGTATAGAAACGGAGTTTGAGACGGAGAAAAGCGACGTAGGCCTGGACGAGTACGAGACCCGCACCTGGGCTGGCTGGCATCACCACGTGGCCCTGTGCCTGCTGGGCGGAGCTTTTCTGCTGAGCCTGCAACAGGCTTGGGGGGAAAAAGATGCCCCGGATCACGAGGCCGCAGGTCTACCGGGTGGTGCGGGAAATGCTGCCCCGGGAACGGTTCGGGCCAACCGAGTTGCTGCGGTGGCTTGAGGATACGCAGGACAGTAACGAACGGGCCAAACGCTCCCATGCCAAGCGCCGCGCCGCCATGCGGGCATCACCCCACATCCCTCCCTGAACTGACGTTGTAATACTAGGCGCACGGGCCACCACGCGATGGATTTCCCCTATCCCAACTGCATTCTGCGCTGCAAGGACGGTTACATCTTCGTGGGCGCTCCCGAAGGCCGTCAATGGCGCAAGCTGCTGGAAATCATGGGAGACCCGCCGTGGTCCCAGGAGCAACGGTTCCGCAACCGAACAGAGATGAACAACCTATATGCCGACGAGGTCGACAGCTATGTTGAGATCTGGTTGATGGAACACACCAAGTCCGAGCTTTTGGACTTGGCCTTGGAGCACCGGGTGCCTCTGGCGCCTGTCCGTGGCTACGACGAGGTGCGTCACGATGAAAGCCTCGCCGATTTGTTCCAAGCCGTTGACCGGCCAGACACCGGTGCGTTGTCTTTCCCAGGGTCTCCCTACGTGATACAAGATGCACCGAGTACGGATACATCGCCAGCCCCGTTCTTGGGCCAGCACAACCCGGATGTGTACTGCGACACGCTGGGATACACAAAAGAGCAACTCGTAAAGCTTTATCAAACGGGGATTATCTAGGCAGGACGATGTCAGACCTCTCATCTCAAAATCAGGGCGACGCACCCGGTTCCATGCCCGGCCCACTTCAGGGATTGCGGGTGCTGGACTTTGGTTGGGTGCTGGCCGGGGCCATACCCGGCATGGTGTTGGCGGACATGGGCGCCCAAGTTATAAAAGTTGAGACCCGGCAACGGTTGGACTACATGAGACAGGGCAGACCATTGATCGGCGAGGAGCGAGACCCGGAGCTAAACCCCATGTTCCACAACGTCAACCGCAGCAAACTCAGCATCACCTTAAACACGACCCACCCTGAAGCTATCGATTTGGCGCGCCAGCTAGCCGGACGCTGCGATGTGGTGATCGAAAACTTCTCCCCTGGCGTCATGGACCGCTTGGGACTGGGTTACGAAGACCTGAAGAAGCACAAACCGGACATCATCATGGCGTCTATCTCATCCAACGGTCAGACCGGCCCGCTGCGAGACCTACGAGCGTATGCCCCGTCCATCGGAGCATTGGCCGGCCTGGATAGCACGCTGGGCTACCAAGGCGAGCGGCCTTTGGGGCTAAAGCACGCCTACGCCGACATTACCGGGGCATTACACGCCGTCTTCGCCATCACCGCCGCCCTACTGAACCGCACGCGAACAGGGCAGGGCCGGTACATCGACCTCTCCATGTTGCGGGCTACGGTGGCAACCATGGGGATCGGCCTTAGCGAATATGCTCTGACCGGGCGTGTCATGGAACCAAAGGGCAATTACGACCCGGTTATGGCGCCCTACAACAACTACCCGTGCCTGGGAGAAGACAAATGGGTCTCCGTTGCGGTGCGCACTGAAGAAGAATGGCTCGGCCTGGTACAAGCCATGGGGAATCCGGGGTGGGCGCAAGGCGAAAACTTCGTCAGCAAGTTTCAAAGGCTGAAACACCGGAAGGAACTGGATGCGCACCTCGCAGCTTGGACATCCACCCGGACAGCAGAAGACGTCACCAAGACTCTACAAGCAAACGGCGTGGCGGCTGCGCCGGTGATGGACGCCGAAGAGCGGCTGGCCGACCCTCATTTCCAAGAACGCGGTCTATACCGAGAAATAGAGCACCCCTCTTTGGGTCAAGAGCCGGTTTTCAACCTAATGTGGAAGCTGAGCCGTACGCCGTCGAGCATACGCCGCCATGCTCCGTTGATGGGAGAGCACAACCAGCAAGTGTTCGGCGATATACTAGGAATGCCCTCCGAAGAAATTAATCGCCTAGAAGAAGCCAAGGTTCTCTGGTAAAAGAGATAAAGTTCTTTAGGAAGGGTCTGGGGAACCCATTCTTGCAAGAAAGGGTTCCCCAGAAACTAACGAGGAAATCGAATGTCGCAACAAGATGAACGCAACCGGGTAACCGAAACCCTCCCAGAAGTAGACGGGATCTCCGATGAAGCCATAGCCAAGGCCAAAGCCATGATCGGCATGCGGCTACGCACCGAGCAATACACCAGGGACGCCTCGCTGGGCGCACTAATCAACTTCGTAAACGGCATTGGCGACGCCAACCCCCTCTTCAGGGACCAAGAGTATGCGGCCAACACCAAGTACGGCTCGGTCATCGGCCATCCCTGCGCTCCCTACATGCGCCACTGGTCCGGGCGAACTCGCTGGGGACTTCCCGGCGTTCACGGCTTCTTCGCCGGAAACGACTGGGAGTTCTTTCGGGTTCTCCGCCCCGGCGATGCGGTCAACTGCGTCGAGCGGGTGTTGGACGTCCAGGAAAAACAGAGCCAATATTCGGCCAAGCTGGTAATCCAATACGTGGAGACTACCTATACCAACCAACGGGACGAATTAACCGCCCGGGTGGTTGGCTGGTGCACACGCCACCAACGCAGGGCGGCGCGAGAGCAAGGCAAGTACGCCGATGTGCCAAAGCGTCACGAATACACGGCGCAAGAATTGGAAGCCATCGATCAACAAGTATTGAATGAAACGGCCAGGGGCGGCCAGACTCGCTATTGGGAAGAAACTGAAATTGGACAGGAGCTTACACCCATCGTCCGGGGTCCCCTCTCGTTGCAGGATGTCAGCGCATTCCTGGTGGGCACGGGACGCTCCAGCGCCCACGGCGGCGGCGGGCTGGAATACACCGGCATCGGTCACATGCGGGACTCGGTGGCTGAAGCGGTGGGCGTACCCGGCGCCTACGACTACGGTCCTCAGAGGGTTTCCTGGATGGCTAGCATGATGACATCTTGGATGGGCGACGATGCCTTCTTAAAGCGGCTACGGGTGGAGTGCCGCCGCTTCAACGTCTACGGCGACACCCAATGGTGCAAAGGGAAGGTGGTGCGCAAGTACGTCCACGACGGCCATCCCTTGGTGGACGTGGAAATCTGGGCGGAAAACCAGCGCGGCGAGATTACAGCACCGGGATTTGCCACCGTCGCCCTCCCTTCCCGAGACCCAAAAATTCCCTGGTTCACCGACGGCAGTAGCCTAAAACTTAGGGACGTACCAAGGCACGAGGATACGCCGCCAATTTTGCCGGTGTGAAGAAGCTAGTCTCGATTGAAGCTAGTCTAGATTTAGGAAGGTGTGGCCTTTGGAACTGTTCCCATGCCCTTATCTTGACGGCGATGTGGAATGCATCAAGGACAGAGAAGCCCACATCGCTGAACGCCATCCCGATCTTCATCCGGGAGGCTGGGAGCGAATCTCAGCTACGTTGGAAGACCCAGACCAAGTGCGTCGCAGCGTTCGATTCCTTAACGCTCGAATATTTTCACGATGGTATGATGTATTGGGCAAGCATGTGGTTGTGGTGGTACTCGACGAACCGTCAGGTCGACACTGGATTATCACCGCATATATTGCAAGGAAGTATCTAAACCTACGTTACGACCGCGAGGCCGACATCCTGCACATAGATAGCTGTCCTCCTTACGCGGGCCAGGAGTCTGAAGAACTGAGAGACGAGGTCATCGCCAGACTTAACCCAGACACCGGTGAGGTGGAAAATATTGAGGTGCTATTTTTCTCCACCCGCCTGTTCCGAAGTGAAACGGTCGAGTTACCCATTACGGCTACCATGCGTCTAACCGAGTAACCAATAAGAGGTACGTCCCCACACCACTGCGCTACCGGTTCTTCAATCCACCTCGTGATCAAATTTCATGATGATTTCTTGATACGGAGTTATTCAATTAGGCCACGGTAGGAGAATAGCCATGGCTGCCAGCACAAATTTTAAGTGCGCCAAATGCGCCAATACCGAGTACGAGGCCAGTGAGCTCCGGGCCGCCGGTGGCTTTCTCTCTAAGCTGTTTGACATCCAGAGCCGAAAATTCACCACCGTCACTTGCACCCGCTGCAAATACACCGAGATGTACAAAGCCGACAGCAGCGCCCTTGGCAACATTTTCGACCTTTTCACCTAAGATTTCTCGCTTAAGATTTCTACTTAAGATTGAGAGGTCTTAAAGAGCGGCAATGACTCGATTGAATGCCTCCGATGATATTCCCGGCCATCCATCAATCCCCTTAAATGGTGTGCGCATCCTAGAAGCGGCCTCAATGATCGCTGGGCCCTTCTGCGGCAAGTTGCTGGCCGCATTGGGAGCCGAAGTAGTCAAGGTGGAGCCACCGCTGGTGGGCGACCCATCTCGCAGACGCGGGCCTTTCCCCGGGGATATTCCACATCCAGAACGAAGCGGTGCCTTTCTTTACCTGAACACCAGCAAGAAGAGCATTACTCTAAACCTGGAAGACACTCAAGGCAGTCTGTTATTTCGACAGTTGGCTGGCCAATCCGACGTTTTGATCCATGACTTTCAGCCAAATCGAGCCGCAACCCTCGGTTTAAGCCCGGAGGAATTAGCCCAGGCCAACCCCAACTTGGTGAACGCCGCTATAACACCCTTCGGCAACTCCGGGCCCTACGCCGACTACGCAGCTAGACACATCAACGTTTTTCATGCCGGAGGGGAAGGCTGGCTGCTGCCCAACGGCCTGGCCCTAGACACCTTTCCCGACCGTCCACCATTGATGGCTGGCAGCGACATGGGTGACTACCAAGCCGGGTTAACCGCTGCCTTGGGAGTCCTCGCTGCGGTATTCGCCAAACGTTCGGGGACTCCCGGTCAAACGGTTGACGCCTCGATGCAAGAGGCCCAGCTATCCGTCGGCTACATGCCCATGCAGCGCTTGGAGGCCGAGGGCTTGGTGGAAGACCGATTCTCTCGTTTTTTCCGCGTCGGCGGCGTGATGCCCGCCCAAGACGGCTTCGTGGAACTACTGACTCTGGAGTCCAGCCAGTGGGAGTCGCTGGCCAATATGTTGGGCAACCCGGAATGGGCTGCGCCGGAGAAATTCCAAGAGCCCGCCAAGTACGGTCCGGAGATAAACGCGGGAATCCGCAAATGGACTGAGAGCCATACCAAGGAGTGGCTGTACCAGCCCCATCGCTCCCTACTACACTCCCCGCGAAGTGTTCAACAATCCGCAACAACGAGAGCGAGGTTTTTTTACCGCCGTTGACCACCCGGAGGCTGGCTCTCTGGAATACGCAGGCCTTCCCTTTCGGATCGACGAAACTCCGGCGCCATTGAAACGAGCGCCGTTGCTTGGCGAACACAACCGCGAGATTTATGAGTCTTTGGGATTCGCTAGATTAGGCCTGACGGAACTGGCCCGGGCAGGTGTAATTTGACGTTTAATATTGAATCTAAGCCGGGGCCTCTATCCGGCGTACGGGTGACCGACTTTTCCGTCCACGCCGCCGGTCCTTTCGCTGGCATGTTGCTGGCTTCGCTGGGCGCAGAGGTCATCAAAGTGGAGAGCGCAGCCCGGTTAGACATTACCCGCCGGACGCACACGATGTATGGCAAGCCGCCCTCCAGCTTCGAGCAGGTCAACGCCAACAAGCGCTCGGTATGTCTGAACTTGAAAGAACCGAGGGCAGTCGAGTTGGCGCTGGGTTTGGCTAGGGTTAGCGATCTGGTCTTGGAAAACTTCCGGCCCGGCGTAATGGAGCTTCTGGGATTGGGATTCGACGCTCTGCGCCAAGTCAAGCGGGACATTATCTTGACTTCACTTTCATCCAACGGCCAGACAGGGCCGGAACGGGGTTACGCAGGCTACGCCCCCATGTTTGCCGCCATTGGGGGGTTGGGACACCTTACAGGATACCCCGACGGACCCCCAGTGGAATTACGTCACGCCATGGACCACACCGGAGGTATGTTAGCTGCTTTTGGCGCAGTCGCTGCGCTTTTAGGGAGGTATACTCAGCCATTCGATGATACGAAATCCCCCCAACCCCCCTTTATGAAAGGGGGGTTAACAGGTGGCGCTCTCGCACAGCATGTGGACGTCTCTGTTAGGGACTTGGCCACAGCGTTCATAGGTCCGGCGTTGATGGATTACTCCATGAACGGGCGAGAGGCCCAACGGCAGGGCAACCGGGATGAGGCATTTATTCCCCAAGGGGTCTTACCGGTGCAAGGGCGAAGACGCTTGGGTCAGCATCTCCGTCGGCTCTGAAGCAGAGTGGCAAGGATTTCGCAACGCCATGAATGAGATTGCCGGTGACCAGAGATGGACGGGCCTTCCAAAGTTTGGCGACGCATATCAACGTTGGCTAAATCAGGACGAGCTGGACACCTTGCTAGATGAATGCACTCGGAATTTCACACCATGGGAGGTGACCCTGGCCCTTCAATGCCAAAAGGTACCCGCATTCCCTTCCCTCTCCGCTGCTCAACTCGCCAAGGACCCGCATTTGGCCGACCGGAAGGCCTTCCCCACCGTGACCCATCCTGAGAAAGGTTCCCAGCGGGCCGTGGCGCCACCGTGGCGCTTTTCCAACTCGACGGCCAAGATTGACCGGTGGACGCCGGACCTGGGAGAGCACAGCCTGGAAGTCTTCCACGGATTGTTGGGCCTATCGCCACAAGAGGTGCTAACCCTGCAAGATGCCAAGGTTATCTGGTAGAAACCTGTTCGGACGCTGCACTCGAGGCGAAATCCAGGTCGTAATTGATGTAATATAAGCGTTGGCAGCCCGTTTTCTCTCAGGCATTAAACACGGTAATAAACGCAGCACTAACCACGGCATCGAATTCTAAAATAATATACGGAGGTAAGTTGTGGCCAACAAGAAAGGAACCGCATTGCTAATGGTCTGGGCCGATATTCCGGCCGACAAAGAGGCCGAATTCAATAAATGGTACAACGAAGAGCATCTGGCGGAGCTTTTGTCCATCCCCGGAGTACTCAACGCCGCCAGGTACGAAGCAGTCAAAAGCGGCCCCAAGCACTTGGCATGCTATGAGTTGGAGAATGCCGGAGTAGTTGAGACCCCCGACTTCAAAAACCGGCCACGCACGGAATGGGGCAATCGCGTTAGCCCGAGCCTGATTGGAGACCCGGTGATCAGCAACGTTTACGAAATGATCCGTCCTGCATCATTGTCTCCGGAGGCCGCCAATAGCGACATGGCGCCAGCGCTGCAAATCGGTCGAATGGCCGTGCCCGCAGACCAGGAAGAGGAGTGGAACCACTGGTACAACACCGTTTACACCGCCAACTATGAGAAAGTCCCAGGATGCATCCGGGCCAGGCGCTTCAAGGCGGTGCGAGGCGAACCCAAATATTCAGTGGTCTACGAATTCGAGAACGATAAGGTCTCGGAAACCGCCGAGTGGATGAAGCAACGGGACATCAATCCCGACAATGACAAGATGCGAAATATGATGACCCACGCCACGGGCTCTCCCGGAGTCTGGGTGAAGACCTTCCAGCTTTAGGCCTGGTGGGCTTTCTCGATCGGCTGCTTGACGAGCGCACCGGTTTCCGCTGGCATCGGGTCATTCTGAGCTTGAATAAGGTTCCGGTGAGCCTCGGAAACCTTTCGAGAGAGTCTCAAATCTAAATTGAGAGGTGGGCCACTTGATATCTGATTCACGTGTCCTACCACTCAATTGCCTCCACGTCCCAACCTTTCTTTCCCGCCACGGGACAATCGGTGATACCACTCGGTGATACCACGAAGAAACCGTAGAAGTACCAGAGGAACCAACGTCTGACCGAACCGCCAAACAAGAACATCTCCGACGCCACGACCGAAGGCTCTCCATCGAAGCACGCAAGACACGGGCGGGACGCTGACATGGCGACCCATGAGCAAACCATAGCCGGTGGCCACAGCCATGCTCACAGGGACGGCAGTCGCCGCAGCCTCACTGTGGCCCTGGTCTTAACTCTCAGCTTCCTTTTGGTTGAGCTAATTGGGGGCTTGGTCGCTAATTCCTTGGCCCTCTTGGCCGACGCAGGCCATATGCTCACCGACGCCGCAGCCCTGGCATTGGCGTTGCTGGCCATGTGGATTGCCGGTCGCCCCGCCTCCATTCAACGAACTTTCGGCTTCCAACGAACCGAAATTCTGGCGGCCCTCTTGAACGCCCTAAGTCTGTGGCTGATCGCCGCATGGGTCTTCTTTGAGGCCTCTCGCCGCTTCGGCGACATTCCCGAAGTGCAGGGCATTGTGACTTTAGCCGTCGGTGGAGGCGGTCTTCTGGTCAACCTCACCGTCGCTTGGGTACTCCACCGCTCTGCGGAGGAGAGCCTTAACGTTGAGGGCGCATTCGTCCATGTTCTCGGCGACCTAATGGGCTCGGCGGCCGTGGTCGTATCCGGGCTGCTAATAGTCTCCTTGGGGTGGGACATCGCCGACCCCATTTTGGGCATTATCATCGGCGTATTGATTCTGGCCACTTCCGGCAGGCTTCTGTGGAAAGTAATCCACGTGCTAATGGAAGGCACCCCGACCAATCTGGACTTGCATAGGTTATGTCAACGCATGGAGCAGTTGGAAGGGGTGACCGGTGTCCACGACATCCACGCTTGGTCCATCACAACGGGATACGAGGCTCTCAGCGCCCACGTTACCGCCGAGGCGTCCGCATTGGTCGACCCCGGGCCTGTGCTAAGGCAGCTGAGACACATCGCCTCCACCGAGTTCGGTATCGGCCACGTCACCATCCAGTTGGAGGACTCGCTTACCGGCTGCCTGGAAAACCACCATATTGAGCATCCTAAGGGGAGTTCGCCAACCGCTCCCTGAAGCACGAAGGAGCAAGGGAGTCACTCTCGACTTCCTCTACTACTCCCCCATCCCCAGACTACCCTTACCGCAAGCTGGCTAATCCGATCATCGCCGTCAGTCGTACTATTCACCACACGCAACACGCAATATTTAGATCCGGCCGAATTTCGATGTCCCGGGTCTGATCACGTGACCACAGATACGCTTGTCGATGTCGGAGGAATATTGAGAAATCGGAGACAAATAGCCACTATAGCGATTGTTGTCCTGTCAGCGGCGCTTTTTGCAGCTTGTGTGGGATCTGAAGTTGAAGAGACGCAAGTTGCTAGGTCACCGGTGGCCTCGGATCAGCTAGGGTCACCGCAAGTGAAAGTCGACACCCCGCCAAACCTCGACGGACAATCCGATCAGTCCAGGTTCTCGCTGAAGGAACAAGACCATCCGAGGTCCGGCAGCTCCACTGAACCGGTGGCGACGCCTAATGCCAGTCAAACAGCGCCAGAGGTTGGGAAGAAGTCAAAGCCCAATCAGGAATCCGACCCGCTATTTCAATTCTTCAGTGGCCCAGGCTTGGCAACCGCTGAACCAGACCCGGCGGCCCAGGCCTCAATTCCACCAATTTCCGAGCCTACCGAAGCTACCCCCTTACAGAGCAGCAAGGCTGTTGAAGTAGATGTCAATCAATTCCGCCAACTTTTGCCCAAAGACGCCATAGCCCCAATCTACACGCCGCTGTTCCTGCCAGCCAAAGAAGCTGCCTTAGAGCCTGCGGAGATGGTTATAGGAGTGGAACTTGACGGTCAAAGCAACACCTACCCTATAGGCCCATTAGCCCGGCGAGAGATGGTCAACGATGTGATTGCCGGGGTGCCGATCCTGGTTACATGGTGACCCATTTGTTACACCGGTCTGGTTCACGACCGGAGAATCAACGGCGAAACCTATACCTTTGGCAACCAAGGGGCACTGTTCATGCGTGCCATGACTTGGTGGGACCACGAGACCGGCAGCATTTGGTCCCAGCCTTGGGGCATGTCCATTGGAGGCGAACTCGAGGGCACTAGGTTGAGTTTGATACCCGCAGCCATTGTGCCGTGGGGCACTTGGTTGGCTGACCACCCGGACACGTTGGTGCTTGATGCCCAATCAGATGCCCAATCAGGCCGGTTCGCTCCCCGGCGGGAAAGATTCACTTCGGATTACGTCATTGGCATTGCCTTGGGAGAACACGCCAAAGCCTACCCCTTCAGCCTGGCCAGCGCGGAAGGCACCGTAAACGATCGGATCGGCCCCTATGCCATCGTGGTCGTCGCAAACGAAGAAACAAAGGCCGTCTACGCCTTCTTGCGACGAGCAGCAGATCAAGAACTGGAGTTCACCCTGTCCGGCGGTCTTCTGGTGGATACTCAGACTGGAAGCGAGTGGGACCCGGTCAAAGGGATTGCCATCGAAGGCCCATTGCGCGGGGAGGTGCTGCAAAGGGTACCCTACAGCAGCGCGTACGATTGGGCCTGGGAAGACTTCTATCCGCACACCGGGTTCTACCGTCCAGAGTAAGGTTATTTTCATACCCTACTTACTTATTCGCACCCATTGGCGGAGTCTCCGCCATAATAGCCGGTAAGACTGTGGGTCGCCGCGCCTTTCTCGATAGATTTTATAAAGTCTCATTTCATGAGAAGCGTTAGCTCGGATTGCCGATATGGTGGTCCCTGTTGCAATCTGGATACAACATGACCAACATTGCGCAGAGTCGGGCGTGGCGCAGGCAGTGTTATGCAGGCAGGGCGATGAAGTATTCCTGGCAGCAAGATCCATGTGGGGAACGATAAGCCCTGCGGGTTGTAGATAAGCAAGGCCGAATTCGCACCTGCGAACTTGGCCTGCGAACTTGGAACGAAATGTTTGACCCATCACCACGGCCTAGCTATACTTCCAGCACCCTTTAAGACTATTCCCGGATGAGTCTCGATAGAGGTTCAGGCTCAGGCCCTTAACCGGAAGCGCGAACGCTAACACTTATCGCCCAGAGGGCAAGCGACCGGGAAGAACTGGATAAGTGACCATCGCATCGTTCGGCCTCATTCCCTAGTAGCAAATGCCACCAGCCGTCGCCTAATATGATGGCGGGTTTAATTTCTCTACCACAAACGGAGGCATGACCGGGTGGAATCGCTAGCCTCCAGAGCATCGCGCCTCCGCTTCTACTACGGTTGGACCGTGGTGGCAGCGGCTGGCCTTATCCTGTTCATGGCCTACGGCGTGCAATACAGCGTCGGCATTTTGATGGCGGCCATGGAGCAAGAGCTTGGTTGGAGCCGCTCCCAGCTTTCGCTGGCTTTTACCCTTTACGTCATGACCTACACCACGGTCAGCACCATCTCCGGTCGGTTCACCGATCGTTGGGGTCCCCAGCGGGTTATCCTGGTAGGGGGCATCGTGCTCGCCACCGGACTGGCCCTGTTGAGCATCGCCCGTACCCCTTGGCACCTCTACATTTTCTACAGCCTCGTGGGCGGCCTGGGGATGAGCGTGGCTTACGTGCCCTGTAACGCCACGGTTGTGCGTTGGTTCACAGCTCAGCGGGGATTGGCACTGAGCATTACCAACCTAGGTTCCAGCCTAGGCATCTTCTTGGTGCCATTGGCCATGGGGGCGGTGGTTGCGTTTCTCGGGTGGCGGCCAGCCTACCTGGGGGCGGGAGTAATCGTCTTTGCCGCCATATTTCTGGCATCCAGGTTCATGCTTCGAGGCCCCGAGAGCATCGGATTGCCAGCCGAGCCACAAGCCGCCAAGGACGGAGCCGCAGCGGTGTCCCTACGGTTGGGAGAGGCAATCCGCACCCGGAACTTCTTATTTTTCGCCGCCGCCCTCGTCGCCGCCTACTCGGTAGTTCTCATTCCCTTCGTTCACCTGCCCTCCCTGGTAACCCTGGACCGAGGTGGCAGCCCAGCTGATGGCACCCTGGCCGCCAGCCTCATCGGTGGCGGCGCAATATTAGGGGTGTTGTTGGCTGGATTTATTTCCGACCGTAGCGGCAGCCGTAATGCCGTAATACTTGTGGTAGTTGCGGAGGCAATTGCCTTCCTCGGCTGGCTCTTTGTCCCCGAGTTGGTGCCCCTCTTCTCCTTCGTCTTCGGAATTTTCTATGGTGGGAGCATCGTTCTCATGCCAGCCATGGCCGGGGAACTCTTTGGCCGGGAATATGCTGGGTCGGTCTTGGGAGGGCTGTTCGCCTGCATAGGCTGGGCTGGCTCTCTTGGTGTGCTGGGCGCTGGCATCGGCCGCGACGTTTTGGGGTCATACGACCTGGTATTCGGCCTGGCCTTCGTGGCGTGCCTAGTTAGCATTGGCTTGTTTTTGATGGTACGCATACCGCCGCGAGACGGGGCAAAGCAACTTCGCGCCCGTCTCCGCTGAGGGCCTTGCCTCAAAAGTGTTAAGCGGAATTAAGCTACCGTCGGCCATTTTCCGGCCCACGGCCTGGCTTGTTCAAACGCGGCTGAGGCCTGTAGCACCTGGGCCTCTGCTCCCTTGCGGCCAATAATGTGCAGGCCGATAGGCATCCCGTCGCCGGAAAACCCGCAGGGAACGCTGGAAGCAGGCTGGCCAGTCATGTTTATGGGGTAGGTAAATGGCAAGTAGCCCCAATAACGCTCCACTTTCTTGCCGGCAATCTCGGTTGGGCGTTGGTCAACGGGGAAGGCTGGCACCGCCATGGTCGGGGTCAATAGCAAATCGTAGTCGTCGAAGAATATCTCCATCTGTCTTCGTAATTGGTCCACCCGAAGCAATGCTCGAGACACATCGGCACCAGTCAACTTGGCGCCGTTGTCCATTGCATACAAGCCGTAGTCGGTGAAATCGTCCCGCCGCTCTTCCAGCAGGTGGCTGTACGAAGTGTATGTGGCCACCGTGAATATGTCGAAGAACGCCGGGAAGGGGTCCTCAAGGGTCAGACCGGGTTCGACCACCGTGGCGCCCAGTTCTTGGAAAACCTGGGCGGCTGCCCCAGCGACCCGAATAACCTCCGGGTCAACGGCGGCATAGCCCAAGTCGGCGCTCCATGCGATACGAAGGCCCTTGACTCCCAGACTCAATCCTGCGGAGAAATCGGGAGGCGTCTCCCGAATTGAAAGCACGTCCCGGTCGTCGGGACCCGCAAGAACTTGTAGCAGCAGTGCCGAGTCGGCGACGGTGCGGGACATGGGGCCGGACTGAGAAAAATGATTAGCCGACGGGCGACCGTAGCCACCATACCGGGGTACCCGATTTTGCGTGGGTTTGATGCCGAATACCCCGCTGAAGCTGGACGGTATGCGAATTGACCCGCCTCCGTCACTGCCCGTGGCCAGAGTGCATAGGCCGGCTGCCAATGCCGAGCCCGCTCCGCCGCTGGAGCCGCCGGGTGTCCTTTCCAGGTTCCAAGGGTTGCGGCAAGGGTCGGCCAGCTTGTTGTCGGTCATGCCGGATTGGCCGAACTCCGGAGTATTGGTTTTTCCCAGTATTATCGCTCCAGCACGGCGAACCCGCTCCACCACAACCGAATCCACGTCTGGGACTCGGTCCTTGAACAGCAGCGAACCCATGGTCGTGGAAATTCCCTTGGTCATCTCCAAGTCTTTGATCGAGATAGGTATACCGTGCAGTTCTCCCAGCGGGCCGCCTTTTTGCACTGCGTCTTGGGCGGTCCTAGCCTCTTCCATCGCTTGGTCCAAGCACAGGGCCAGGTAGGCGTTTAGCTTGGGGTTCAGATCTTCTATGCGGCGGCAAAATAGCTCGGTGAGTTCGGTAATTGACACCTCTTGGGTGCGAATCAGGTCACGAATTTCCGTCGCTGAAGCAAAACACAAGTCTGTATCCATTTCCGCCCTCCCGGCTGAAGATTTGACGGTCAGGCCCGCCACGGCTAAAATCGCGCTCATTATAGCAGTCAATGCTGGTTGTGCGTGTAGCCAGCTAAAGGGCCAAATGGTTCCCTGGTGGTGGCGGACTAACGAAGAACGCCGTTTCCTGGTCAACTTGAGGTTAAAATTCGACGTCAGAACCCCGACCAGGAACCGCTGCCCCAACCAAGCATCGACAACCCGACGCCGACGTAATAACATCCACCTAGTCGAACGACTTAATCGCGGCTTGAAAGCCCGCCTAAATCGGCCCGCTGAACAGCCGCAATAATTTTCTACAAATAGGAGAATCCCTTTGTCCCAATCCCCATTGTCGCCAGTTTCCGGCCCCCTGGTGGGCATAATCGCAAATCCTTCAGCCAGCAAGGACATCCGGCGGCTGGTAGCTCAAGGCCGGGTGGTGCCTGACTGGGAAAAGGTGAACACCGTGCGCCGGGTCCTTCTGGGACTTGAAGCCGTGGGCATCCAAAATGTGCTGGCTATGCAGGACAGTTCTCATCTGGTGGAAAGGGCCAGGGACGACCCCAAGCTCACGCTGGAACTGCATATGCTGGACATGCCCGTAATGTACTCGGAGGGCGACACGGTCCGCGCCGCCGGGTTGATGCACCAGCAAGCGGTGGGATGTCTGGTTACGCTTGGTGGTGACGGGACCAACCGGGCGGTGGTGCGAGGCTCGGCGGAGTTGCCGATGATCGCAATATCAACGGGCACCAACAATGTGTTCCCTACCATGATTGAAGGCACTTTAGCCGGACTGGCCGCCGGTCTGATAGCCAATGGGAAGCTGGACTTGAAACGGGTAGCCATCCCCAGCAAGACCATTGCCATATACGTGGACGGTGAGTACCGGGACATGGCCCTAATCGACGTGGCTCTTTCCCGGGAACGGTTCGTGGCCACTAGGGCAATCTGGGACATGAACACCATCTACGAAGTGTTTTTGACCAGGGCCGAGCCTGCCAGCATCGGGCTTTCATCAATTGGCGCCCGGCTGCAACCGGTGTCGGCAACCGACGACGGTGGGTTGCATTACCGTATCGACCGGGACACAGACGGCACGGGAAACGGCGAGGATGCTCCGGAGAACGACACCGAGAACGAAACAGGGGACGTCAACGGAAGAACAACCGTTCTCGCACCTGTGGCTCCCGGGATGATCCCGGAGGTGGCTATCAGCTCATGGCGGCGCATCGCCACCGGGGAGCGGGTGGAGATTGAGCGACGGCACTCCACGGTGGCTCTGGACGGTGAGCGAGCGTTCTCTGTCACGCCTGAGCAACGATTGGAGGTTGCGGTACAGCGAGACGGTCCCCAAATAGTACAGGTAGAAGTCGCCCTCCACGAAGCGGCAACTTCGGGTTTATTCCGAGCATAGCTTGCTGTCGGGTCTGGAACTGGTGGCCGCCATGGCCATCGTGTTTGTCGGAGCTACTGTGATGGGTACAGTCAGCTTCGGCCTCGGCTTGGTCGTCGCGCCGATCCTCCTCCTGTTTGTTGCGCCCCAATCGACGGTGGTGATGGTCAACAGCCTGATCGGCATCCTGATGCTCATTGTGCTGATTAGCACCCGCCGCCATTTCGACCTGCGACTAATCGCAGGAGCGGCGGTGGGCGGCTTGATTGCTGTCCCCATCGGGGTGCTGGCCTTGGATAATGCCAGTCCTGCAATACTGCGCATCGCCATCGGCATCGTTATTCTGGGCTTGGTGCCTCTGGCAATTGCCAACGTCGAGTTGCCCTTGGCTCAGCGGCGTATGACCGGACCGGTGGTTGGTTTCTTAACGTCTTTATCCGTCACCACCCTGAGCATCGGCGGTCCGCTTTTGGCCATTTACGTGTTGGCCCGGCATTGGCCGCCACAGGTAATGCGAGCGTTCCTGGCCTTCTACTTCCTAGTCGCCAACATTCTAGCTTTTGGCTTATACACCCAAGCCGGAATGGTGGACTGGGATACCGTGGCGAATATTGGGATGGTGATTCCCAGTTTGCTGATAGGCTTTGGGCTAGCCACCCTGGCAGTACGGCGGATGAACGCTCAAGTCTTCCGCTACGTTGCCGTCACGGTCATCGTAATTGGTGGCACGGTTCTGCTGGGCCGGGAACTTTTCCGGCTGTAGCCATAATAGTGGGCCGCACCTGAGCCGTGAAAGGGGTGGTTCCGCTGTGTGGGGCCCATCTTGGGTCATAGTGGCTGGAACGGGAGCGAACCAAACGGTTTGATGTCCACCGGCAGATTACCGGCGTTGGCAGAGCAATACCACCGGCAAGTGGTTGATGGTCAATCTGTGTGGGTGGGGCTGGCTATTGTGGCTCCGCTGGGTTAGGACTTTCCATGGGAGAATCGCGTCCATTTTCTCCACGCTCCTCCCATGGGAACCATGATCTCTCTTTACACCGCACCGGTATTCTTCCCGGTATCCTCCCATGGGAACTATGATCTCTCTTTACACCGCACCGGTATTCTTCCCGGTATCCTCCCATGGGAACCATGATCTCTCTTTACACCGCACCGGTATTCTTCCTGGTATCCTCCAATGAAAACCGCAGCCCGGCTTTAGCCGGATTGTCTAAATCAGAATCAACCTAAGCAAACCATAACGGTGTCCTACTTCCCGTCTTTGATAAAGTCCGAGACTCGCTCTGCAATCATCATGGTGGTCACGTTGGTATTAGCCCGGATGCAGTCCGGCATTATCGACGCATCGACAATTCGCAAGTTCTCCATGCCATGCACCCGACCGTGTTGGTCCACCACCGCCATGCTATCCGATGCTGGCCCCATCTTGCAGGTGCCTGAAATGTGCTGCCCGGTGGTCGCTTCCCGCATCATATAGGCGTTTAGACTTTCGTCCGAAGCCAGTTCTTCGTCCGTGGGTTCTATCCGGGATTCGATGATGTCTTTGAAGCTTTCGTGCTGTCCCAGACTTACACAAAGCCGCACGGCCTCTCGCATCCTCCGCAAGTCTTCCTCGTATTGGAAGTACCGATAGTCCAAAGACGGTTGCTCGTCGGGGTCGGTGGAGGTCAACTTCAACTCTCCGGCGCTAAGCTGCAATTCCAGCGAACCCAACATGCGTATGCCCAATGGCGGGACTTCCCCGACGCCCCGGTAGTTCCGGTCGGTCGCATAGGACTGCATGAAAATCAACAGGTCGTTCCGCACGTCCGACCCTTCGGCGGTCCACCGCAGTATCGTTTGGACTCTGGGACCGAACCCGTCCAGCGGATGGTCCGGCTTGGTACGCCAGGTAGTAAAAACCATTGGGTGGTCCCGCAGATTTTGTCCCACGCCGGGTAGGTCGTGGGTAACCGGTATACCCATTTCTTGCAGATGGGCAGCAGGTCCCACGCCTGAAAGCAACATTATGTGGGGCGAGCCAATGGCTCCGGTGCTCATGATTATTTCGTCGGCCTCAACGGTAAACCGCTCACCGCCACTCTCTACTTCCACGCCGACAGCTCGCTTGCCTTCAAAGACGATCTTACGGGTTAGGCAGTTTGGCCTGATAGTCAAGTTCAGCCGATGGCGTGCCGGGTCCAAGTAGCCCAAGGCCGTGCTAAACCTGATGCCGTTGGGATTATTCAACGGGACCGGACCCACGCCGCTGGCATCAGGAGCGTTGTGGTCGGGGCTATCGGCAAAGCCAGCGTCCCGGCAAGCACGGTAGAAGGCTGTTTGGTCCAGATTCATTTCTTCGGGTTTGAACCGCCGGAGGACTATCGCACCCTCTGAGCTGTGGAAGTCGTCATCGGGAAAGTCCGGGTCCGCCTCAACTTTGCGAAAGTACTGGATAAGGTTTTGGAATCCCCATTCGTCATTACCCATAGCGGCCCAAGAATCATAATCTTCGGGCACTCCCCTCAGAAATACCTGACCGTTTATAGCGCTGGAGCCGCCGGTCACCTTACCCCTTGGCACCAACATGGGAGGCGACGTCTCGGTCGCCTTTCCAGTGAATTGCCAGTTGTGGTCGCTGGTCATTATGTCGGTAGCCGTGGCATAACCGAACTTAACCTCTTCCGGCAGTTGCTCAAAGTTCGGATAGTCGGGGCCCGCTTCCAACAAAAGCACCGAACGATTGGGGTCTTCGCTGAGTCTTGAGGCCACGATTGATCCCGCCGAACCTGCTCCCACCACGATTACGTCGTATTTCACCGTAATACTCCTTTGCTGTAGTGCGTCTTATTTTGACGCTTCTTGATTTGACCGTTTTGTGTTGGGTCTTAAGTCGCCAAGTCTTTT
The DNA here is from genome assembly GCA_963665155.2 of Dehalococcoidia bacterium. GTDB lineage: Bacteria > Chloroflexota > Dehalococcoidia > Lucifugimonadales > UBA3495 > UBA1141. The sequence goes on from CAXXFI010000002.1 coordinate 1,567,331, forward strand.
ATAAGCCAAAGACTTCGACAGGATTGGATGATAAGTGGGCTAATTTTGAGTGTCAACCATAACTTTGGATTTGGCGGCTATGCCGGCGGCTTTGTAGGTGCGGTTTGTTCAATAGCTGCCGTTGGCCGCGCCGTTATCCGGAAAGGACAACTTTCTCAAAAACAAAGAGGCAAGCACGTGCTTGCCTCTATAAGCTGGTTCAGGTGCATACCCGGCGGGTATCAGGTTTATAAAAGATCGTGGTAGGCGGAGAGGGCAGCGGTAATTCCGTCCCCTACGGCAACGCCCAACTGGCGCGTTGACTCGGTGCGGATATCCCCGCAAGCATATACGCCAGGCACTTTGGTCCGCATGTGTAGGTCGGTAGCTATGTGGCCCAGCGGGTCCATTTCCAAGATGCCTTTTAGATATTCTGAGTTTGGATGGAATCCCACGTAGATGAACGCAGCCGCAGTGGGATAATCGTAAATCTCTTCCGTCTTGAGGTTCTTTACCTTTACCGCCTCCAAAAATTCGTTGCCGACAAAGTTTTCCACCACGTGGCTCCAGAGGAACTTCATCTTATCGTTGGATAATGCCCGTTCCTGCAACAATTTGGTGGCTCGCAGTTCGTCCCGGCGATGGATAATTGTGACCGAGTTGACGATACCGCTGAGGTATATGCCCTCATCCAGTGCGGAGTCTCCGCCCCCCACAACCACCACATCCTGCCCCCGAAAGAAATTGCCGTCGCATACCGCACAGTAAGACACGCCTCGTCCGGCCATTTCGTCTTCGCCGGGAGCGCCAAGTTTATTGTGAGCGCCACCGGTTGCGATGATGATGGATTTAGCCATATAAGTCTTGTCGTCGGTACGGACGATCTTTACCGGTTTATCAATGTCGTCCAAGCCTTCAACTTCGGCATATTCCAATGCGCCGCCGAACCGTAGAGCTTGAGTCTCCATGTCTTGGGCTAAAATGGGTCCTTTGACTCCCTCGGGAAAACCAGGGTAGTTCTCGATTTCATCGGTGATCAACAATTGTCCGCCGGATCCGAGGGACTCCAAAACCAGGGTCTTCATCATCGCTCGGGAAGTGTAGACACAAGCTGACAGCCCCGCAGCGCCCGCTCCCAGTATGATGACATCATAATCAGCATCCATAATTACTTACGTCCTCCGTTGAGAAATTGGTTCGGGGCAAACGAGTTGGATTAAAGTAAAAGTAACTCGTAATGACTCGGTATTACCCACATTTACCCACAACTGGTTGAAACAACTAGGAACAATTCGCAATTACCAGGTGGTTTGCGCTGTCTTCCTGAAATATTGCACCGTCTGGCTCAAGCCTTCTTCCAATCCTACCTGAGCGGTCCAGCCCAATTCCTGCAGAGCCCGAGTGCTTTCCAAGCAAATCTGGTATACATCCCCCAACCGGGCTGCGCAGTGTACCGGATCCCATTTGTAACCTATGATGTCCTTCAAAAGCTCGAAGATTCGGTTGATACTGGTTCTTTGGCCGGTGCCAATATTCATCGACATACCATCACCGCGGTTGATTGCCAGAATGTTGGCATCGACCACGTCATCCACGCAGATAAAGTCCCTCTCCTGATTGCCATCCCCGAAAATCTCGGGTTGCTTTCCCTGGAGCATTGCTTGGCTAAAAATAGCGATGACGCCAGCCTCTCCGTGGGGGTCTTGACGGGGGCCGTAAACGTTTCCGTACCTAAGCGACGTGTAGTTTAAACGGTATATTCGGCGGTAAAACTCCATCTCCATTTCACCCAATTGCTTGGACATCCCGTAAGGGGCCAACGGAGTAACAGGGTGATCATCGGGGCAAGGGTCCACCTCCGGTTCGCCGTAAAGCGCTCCTCCCGTGCACGAGTAGATAAACTTCTCCACTCCAGTGCGACGGGCCGCCTCGAGCATCCGCAGGGTGCCGATCACGTTGATTTCGCTGTCCTTGACGGGGTTCCTCGTCGAGTATGACACACTTGTCTGTGCGGCAAGGTGAAACACCAAATCCGGCTGCTCCATCTGGAACACTTCCGCAGATGATGGTTCGGTAATGTCGCTGTGGTGAAAAGTAGCCGCCGGGTTCAGGTTCTTTAGCTTACCTGAACTGAGGTTGTCAATCACGGCTACTCGGTATCCCAACGAAAGCAAACGGTCCACCAAGTGGGAGCCGATGAACCCAGCGCCTCCGGTCACCAATGCTGTCTGACCCTCAGCCATCTAATGCCTCTTGCTCACGCCTGTGGTAAGCGAGCCCGTGCTTAAAGTATGTTAAAGATTTCACTAACAATCATAAACCCATCATCCGGTCAGTTCAACGTCATATAGGATAGTGTGGAGCAATTTATTCCGTAGTGCCGGTTCAGGTTTGTGCGGAGCAAAGCACGAATACCCCAAGTTGTTTCGCTCTTCGGAATAACGTTCTCTTGGTTCCTGCTTTCGGAGCAATGCAGCGGACTGGGCCGTCAGGGCAACTAGGTTTCTACTATTGGCCGCTGTGCGCCGCGCTATCCCAGGCCGTGTGGCCTTGCCGATTCGTGTGTGATATTTTTTTATGGTAGAGTGGCTAAATCAAGTAATATTCAGCTTTGCTTCTCATGTTTGAGGCGCTGGATGGCGGTGCGCTTCAACTTTTTGGTCTGGCGCCGATGCCATCTGGCATACCAGCTATATACAGCCGGGAATTGGGGTAGAGCTCGGACCCTTCGCCCTAGCTGCTAGTGGATAAAATCTCAGTTAATAATCGCCTAATAGTGTTCATGAGTAATTACAAGAATATTTGAATGGAGGGGAAAATGGCGGAACGAATCGGATTTGTCGGACTGGGGATCATGGGAAAACCCATGGCCATCAACCTGTTAAAGGCTGGCTACTCTCTAACCGTGTACGACATTGTTGGCGACAACATGGAAGAGGTTGTGACCGAAGGGGCCACGGGCGCGTCTTCCAGCAGTAAGGTCGCCGCCAATTCCGATAAAATCATAACAATGTTGCCCGATTCCGCCGACTCCGAAGCGGCGATTCTCGGGCCAAACGGCGTGCTGGAAGGGGCGAGCTCCGGCTCCATAATTATAGACATGAGTTCCATTGCGCCCTTGGTGTCCCAGAAAATAGCCGCCGCCTGCGCCGAGAGGGGTGTAGATATGCTGGATGCCCCGGTAAGCGGCGGTCAGCCGGGAGCCATCAACGCTACCCTGGCCGTCATGGTGGGTGGCAAGCAAGAAGTATTCGACCAGTGCTATAACTTGATGAAGACCATGGGCGGTAACGTGGTTTTGACCGGCGATGTTGGCGCCGGTGGCGTTACCAAGCTAGCCAACCAAATTATTGTGGCGCTAAACATTGAGGCCTTGAGCGAAGCTATGGTTTTGGCTCAGCGGTCGGGGGTGGACCCGGAGAAGGTGTTCAACGCGATCAGGGGTGGCTTGGCTGGCAGCGCTGTGATGGAAGCCAAGGGGCCAATGATGTTGGACCGGAATTTCCAGGCGGGGTTCCGCATACGTCTCCACCAGAAGGACCTTCGGAACGTCTTGCAAACCGCCCAAGAACTGAACGTGCCCTTGCCGGTGACCTCGTTGGTGCAGCAGATGCTGGGTGCTTTAATTAACGATGGCGAAAGTGAGTCCGACCACTCAGCCATTCTTCATTTTCTGGAAGGTCTGGCCAAAACCGAAGTCAAGCGGGGCGGCTAAGGCTGCCCGTTTTCACCGCAGAGAGCGCCGAGTTCGCAGAGAATTTGGGTTGATAATTCCTTCAGAATCTCTGCGCTCTTCGCGCTCTCTGCGGTGAGTCGTACTCCGTCGTTGGGTTAAATCGGTTTAGAGATCCTTGAAGCGCGCGTCTCGCCAGTCCAGCGCCGCCCTTAATCCCTTCTCCCGGCGCACCTCATTAAATTCCTCTATTTCCGGGCTGGTGCTGGTTTCGAAGTGGACCATCAGCTCCAGATTGTGTTCGATGCTCGAAAGAAATCCCATGCCCTCCATCACCCGGTTGACCGCGCGCTTAGTCATTTTCACGCCCACTTGAGCCATCAAACAAATCTTCTTCGCTGTGCGCTCGCACTCGGCCATCAAGTCGTCGTGGGCCACCACCCGGTTAATCATGCCCAGCCGTAGGGCCTCTTGGGCGTCTATGGTGTCGCCGGTCAGCAGCAGCTCCTTAGCTTTCATCGGGCTAACGCTAAAGGGAGTGATCAGGAAAGGCGGCCCCAGGCCAGCGCGAATCTCCGGCTCTCCCAGCACGGCCCTCTCCGAAGCGATCTTAATATCGCAGACCTGCACCAACTCGCAGGCCCCCGCCAAGGCAAATCCGTTGACTGCGGCAATCACCGGTTTGCTCAAGTTCCAGATCATCATGAACGTGTCGATGTGGCTCTTCAGATGCTCCCGGCGGGTATCGGCTGGCACCTCATGCAAGTCCGGGTCGCCGGGCTCCCTGGTAATGTCGAACCCAGCGGAAAAAGCTCTGCCAGCTCCGGTGAGGATGACCACGCGGATCTCGGGGTCGACTTCTATTGTTGCCAGCGCTTCCCGCAACTCCGCCAGCAGCCCAGCGTTTAATGCGTTAAGTTTCTCGGGGCGGTTCAGCGTCAGATAGCAAATCTGCCCCTTTCGCTCGTAGACTAGAAATTCAAAGGCCACAATCGGCTCCTAATAAATGAATAGATGTGTAACTTTTCGGACCCCGTAGCCCTTGGCTGGGCAACGAGACGCAGCAATCACCGAACTATTTCGTAACTCAAAAAGGCCCGGCGAACTCTCCGTCCCTGGGATGAAAGCCCGGTTAGCTGCCGTTTTTGAGGATATCGATACTCTGAATGACCACGGGTGTGACGGGACGGTCTCCTTGTCCGGTGCGCACCAATGAAATTGCATTTGCCACGTCTTGACCGCTGGTTACTCTTCCGAAAATCGTATGATTCCCTTTCAAGTGTGGCGTAGGCGCAACGGTAATAAAGAACTGGCTCCCGTTGGTCACCGTGCCCACGCCACGGTTGGCCATTGCCAGTACACCGGGCTGTTCGAACCCCAATATCGGGTCGATCTCGTCACCGTATTGATACCCTGGTCCACCGGTTCCCAGACCGGCCGGGTCTCCCCCTTGGATCATAAATTGTTGAATCACCCTATGGAATATAATCCCATTATAAAAACCTTCCCGAGCCAGGAAAATGAAACTGTTCACTGTATTGGGTGCCTGGGAGGCAAACAATTCAACCGACACTGGCCCCTGGCTGGTGCGGATGGTCGCCGTATAGTTTGCGCTGGGGTCGATGGTCATAAGCGGCGGCGCTCCGTATTGCTTCACTTCGCGTCCATCAAGGTTTACCACGCTGGGAGTAGGCGTGGGCGCGGCCGGGGCGGGAGATATAGCGCCAGCCGAAGACGTGGGGCTCGGCTGAGATGTCGACCCACTCGATTCGGTAGCGACAGAGGTGGGTGCGACCTCGGTGGAAGCGTTGGCAGCAGGGGTGGTAGCAGCGGTTTCTGTGGCGGCGACTGTTGTTAACTGTCCTCCGTCCGGAGCCTGAGTAGGATCGGGGGATGGGGTACCAAATACGCACGCGGACACAAATATTGCAGCCAGTACTAACCCCGCCAAGAATGGTAGCTTCATTACTTTAACCAATTGCGCCTCATTTAAAAAACTTGTCAGTATTCTTGCTGCAGCAATTTTGGGTTTTGGATAACCGGTACTCGAAACCCGGCATTGTCGAAAAGATTATAACCGATTAGGTTGCTTAGATAGGCTGGAAATCGGCCCGAGGCCTACCGAATTTGATCAATTAGGCTTCGACTCATTTGACTCCGTAGCGCCAAATATCCTAACCCATTGGGCCTTCCAAGAAAGCATCCTACACTCTCTGGGCGAGTAGCTACTAAGTCTTTTATTAAGCCGGAGTTGTAATGGGGAGAACCACGATTTGAGCGAAATCGGTTTTGGGCTACGGCAGTCCGCTCCAGAGCATATCAAAAAAATTGCTAATGGTGAAGATTATTCTTCGTCTTCCCAATAGATCAGGTCGGGGTCTTCCCACGGCTGCAGCCCCTCTTCCGAGGATTCAGAACCGGGATACTCGGGGCGCAGTTTTCTGATTACGAACCTCATCACCCAAGCGGCCATTACCACCACGGCCAATCCCCCAATCACCACAGTGCTAAAACTGGCCCACGGCGTGCCAATTGTCTGCCTTCCCGGACCGGGTGCCGCAGGAGGGCCATCATCGGTCACCCAGCGGGTTTCCAAGCCCAAAACGTCGAACCCGTAAGATTGTGTTAACGCTTGGTCGATTGTTAGACCTTGGGATAGATTTCCGATCAGGTGCTGGAAGGTGTCCACACCGAATTCTTCGATCATATAAGAGACCACGCTCTCGGCTTTTTGATAAAAAGTCCCTATGGATTGGGGCGTACCGGAAATCCTGGTCATAGACCTCAAAGACAGCCCCCGGCGACGCAAACTACTGCCACTGTAAGCCTTGCTGCGTGGCTCCACGTAGCTGGCGAACCCTTCATCCAACCAGGACGGTACCGGCAGGGCCCTAGAGCCAACGGCCTGATCCATTAATAGATGGGCCGCCTCATGGGTGATAATTCTGGTCTGGAACCCCACTCCGACAAAAATACTGTTGGCCGGGAAAGCGAAGCCGCCGAAAACATGTTGGTCGGTAATGGTCTGGCTCTGGCGGGGGAATGCGCTTTGGGCTTCGGAGTTGCTGTTGTAGATCACACCTCGCATAGGTCCGGGGTTCTCCAATTGAAGCAAGCTGCGAATATGGCTGAGCGCCTCCTTCACCTCCAGGCTAACCGATCTCACCGTGGACCCGGATAGCTCGTGATACAGCAACGTTAGGGACCCGATCTGGGTGCGGTCCCAATGGTAGCGCCCATCCAGGTATTGCACCGACTGTACATCGGTGGTGTGAGTGTTCCCTTGAGCGTCGGTGATGACGTAGTAATATTCCACGTCGACGCCAGGTGGCAGGTAGACGGGACGGCCGATCATTAGGCTGACATTGGAGGTAATCCGCTTTCCTGGTACTACATTGGCATAGGCGTAGGACCACACTTGGCTATTGGCAGTGCGGTAAAGCAGTTGAACCTCCACAATGTCATCGTCGCTCTCCGCAGTTATGGTGAAGTTTAAGCCGGTGGGGAAATCCACCTTTCGTTCGTCTCGAATTACTTCGATCCCACCGCCAGCAGCGACGACCATCGTGGGCCAAGCCCAAAAGATAGCAGGCACCGCCAAGGCCGCAAAGATTAGAAACAGGCGGTATATTAACCCTTTTGGGGTGGTCTTGATTGATAGGGACATTGACATATTGCTGTGGGTCCGTTCCATCTGGCTGGAAATTCGATTATCTTCGGGTTTGTTGTGTTTGTCGGCAAATCCAACTGATAAACACAATTGATGGGCGGTTCCGGATAAGCCTCTTGCTTTTCATTACCGGATTTTTATTAGTAGTTGAACCCTGGGTGTCAATACCGGGTCACTGAACAATATACGTCGGCTACCACTTAATAGCTACCCGGTTAATAGCTTTCCGGGCTTTGCACCAAAAGTCCATGTTGAATCAAAAGTCCATGTTGAATCAAAAGTCGGTAGTACGCAACTCAGAGACCTCAATCCCCAACGCGGTAGAGAAAACCTCCGCAACCACCGAACCAGACCACGTTGTGGTACGTGTAGAAAGTGAACTCGAACGGCTCTCCGTAGGGCATTTCGATGGCGAGTTCAGCATCATTATATTGAACGAAGTTCCGGCTAAGCGTGCAATCTCTGACACTCACTCGATCATCGCCAGTTTTTGATCGATACCGGTAGGTGCCAGGCAATAACTGCCCTTCTCCTGTGCCCACCTTTAACTCGTACGACCCCGTGCCGTGGCGTCCCAAGGGGAAATCAGTGATGCAGAGATCATCCGCCAGCCTAGCGGTGAGATTGGGATGGTCAGGAACGCTCGAATCAGTGGCGAGTCGAAGGCTCCACTCGTCGTATAGGTTCCCATCCCGTACCCACTCCAGCACCAGTGCCTCCCATTCCCGGCAATAGGTGCTCGGATGCGGGGTAGCCATGGGTAACGGGGTCGGCGTAGGCTCCGGCGTAGAGGTAGGCTCCGAGGTTGGCGTAGGCTCCGGCGTTGAGCGTAGGCTCCGGCGTAGAGGTAGGCTCTGACGTCGGCGTAGGCTCCGGCGTAGAGGTAGGCTCTGACGTCGGCGTAGGCTCCGGCGTAGAGGTAGGCTCTGACGTCGGCGTAGGCTCCGGCGTAGAGGTAGGCTCTGACGTCGGCGTCGGTATCTGAGCAACTCGGGTGGCTTCCAGTGACGCCGCCGGGGCACGGGTGCTGGTCGGAGTGCTAGCTAGAAGCTTGGCACCCAACTACTACCAGCACGGATATGACAACGAGAACCGCGGTAACGAAGCGATTAAACATGGGAGCCCCTTGCGACAGTAGGGTTTCGCTACTCGCCACAAGTCGCTCCGTCCCAACGTGAGCCTGCAATGGGGCACAAGGCCCTCTGCCAAAAATACCGTGGCGAGCAACACACATACTATATACCCTAGGCAAGGGTTGTTGCTGAGAGACTACCGGTCCTTCGCAGGCCTCAAAAGTCCATCCACCAATTTCAAGTCTTCTTCCCGAATCAGGGCTATATTCCCCATGCGAATAACAGGCAATTGGCCTTGTTTTACCCAGTTGGATACTGTGTTCCGGTGTTTCTTCAACTGAATTGCAGCTTCTCCTATGGTATAGAAGGTCCCTGTAATCATAGACGGATACTCCTTGGCATCAGTAGTGCAGTAGTACACAATGTACGGTACTGCCTGATTCTAATTGTTGGAGGACCGAGATATGCGTGACTACGCACGTGAAATGCTGGATATCTTACGGAGGGATGGCTACCAAGCGGCCTACGATCTTGGCGGGGAACTTCTCCAGGAAGCAAAACAAGACCAACAGGCCATGGAACGGCACTTTGCAATGCAAACAGACACAATGCAAGCCATTGGCATGTACCTTCGCGATAGCGGAAACGTCTGGGACGAAGGATATATGGGTTCTTTCTTTACTGGCCTTGACGGGACCCAATCTGTTGAGACTGTAGACCGTCCTAGAGTAATCATTGAAACCGCCACAGCCATTTATCAACGCTTGCCAGCCGGGAACAAGTACGTTCATGCACGGGCTGTTCTGGAAGAGTTGGTTGACAGAGGACTCGATCTCGGAGTGCAGCAACCATTCGCAGTGGTCGGGACAGTCCTGGCAAATGCCGATGACTTCCGCAGGGTCGCTCGCAATAAGTTCGAGTACGTCGGACCCTTTGCCCGGTCGGAGGAAGTTGATAACACGGACAACCTGCCCTTTTAACGACGAACGGCGTGGCCAGCCCCCAAGCATAACCACGCCGCGTCGTACCTTAACCCGGGACCGCCCAACGCCTTTCGCAACGAGGCGGTCAGAGTTGCCGATATTATGCACCAACGCACGGCCAGACGACGAATAAAGCCACAATCCGTAGCTAATTGGTGCAGTAATGCCGCCATTCAGCTTGACTTTATAGCTGAAATCGACGACAATGATAGGCAGACGGGAGCGGTGGTGGTGGAACACCAATCGCTCCCTAATCAAGATGGAGGGTCTAGCTCCACCATGACTGCCACTAATCTTAATTCCACCACGGCGAATCCTCAACCCCGCAAGACCTATCCCCAAGACTGGCCCGCTTACAACGCCGCCCAAACCTCGGAGAAAGATACCTTCATGGTGCTCCTGGCGGACCTGTGCGCCAATATCCCCCAGCCCGAATACAGCTTCGGTCGCCCACGATTCCCTTTGGCGGATATGGTCTACACCGGAACCACAAAGGTTTACGCTGGCTTTTCGGCCCGGCGCTTCGATTGCGACGTTAGGGATGCTTGCCGGAAGGACTTCATTAGCACACCACCGTCGTTCAGCTCGGTCAACCGCTACATCGCCAACCCGGACTTGACCCCGATCATTACGGCCCTGATCGAGCGGAGCGCGGAACCACTTAGCATTGTGGAATCGGCTTTTGCCGTGGATAGTTCCGGCTTCTCCACCTGTCGCTTCGACCGTTGGTACGACGCCAAATGGGGCAAAGAAAAGTCTCAGAGGCAGTGGCTCAAGGCCCACATCGTGACTGGAACCAAGACCAACATCGTCACCAGCGTTGAGATCACTCCCAGCAATATCCACGACTCGCCGGTATTGCCCGGGCTGCTGGACAGCACGGACAAGCAGTTTACAATGACTGAGGTTTCGGCTGACAAGGCGTACCTGTCGGATGCCAACCTGCGGCTTATCGAAGGGCACGGGGCCTACCCGTACATCCCCTTCAAGTCCAACACCACGGGCCGGGGGTCGCCTATGTGGAAGCGGCTTTACGCGTACTTCACGTTGAACGAGGAATCGTGGGCCGCCCACTATCACCGGAGGTCGAACGTCGAAACCACGTTCAGCATGATCAAGGGCAAGTTCGGCGATTCCGTTCGGGCGAAGTCCGAACCCGGCCAGGTCAACGAGATTCTGTTGAAGGTTCTGTGTCATAATATCTGCGTTCTAATCCAGTCGATGTATGAGTTTGGGGTTGCCCCTTCGCTTGAACCAAAAGTGTTGCCTGAATCACAAGTCAGGTGGTTGAACTAAAAGGGGCCTATTAATCTGACTTTTGGTGCAAAGCCGGTGAGGAGGTAATCCCGGCCCTCAAAGATGTTCATCCCCCGCCGGACTTGTACCAACGGCTAGCCCAAGTCTCGCCCATGACCACTGAAGAACTACAAAGAGCCCGGTTCCGCCCAGCGCCCTCTGACGTCGTAGCGACTTAACCCCATAATCCGGGAACGTAAATCTGGGGAGTCAAATCCAGGAACCCATTTCCAAGAACCAGGAACCCATTTCCAAGAACAAAGAAGCGCGTAGAATCGCTTAGTAAGCCATATAAGCCCGCAGATTGGAGCTGGCAATGCTCTTAAAACAGAAAAAGGTGTATTACGGTTGGTTCGTGGTAGCCGGCGCAGTGTTGGTGGCTTTTGGCGTGGCCGGCGGCCAGTTTTCCTTCGGCGTTTTCCTGAAGCCCATGACCGAAGATTTCGGCTGGAGCAGGGGAACCCTGTCCTTGGCCTTTGGCACTACATTCATGATATCTGGATTGCTGCGTCCCCTTGCCGGCTACCTTGCCGACCGGTACAGCCCCAAGATTGCCGTGCTATCCGGCGTCGCAATTATGGGATGCATGCTCTTGGTGATCCCCTTTATTCAAAATTTGGCCCAGCTCTTTGTGTTTTTCGCCATCATGAGCATTGGGGTAACCTTGGGCACCGGGCCGATTCTAACAAAAATTGTTAGTGCCTGGTTCCACACCAGACGCGGGTTGACCCTGGGTCTGGTCGGCGGGGCCAGCTCCGTCGGGGCAATGGTCCTGGTGCCTGGAACATCGGCGCTCTTGGTCTTAGGAGACTGGAAGCAGGCCTATTGGTTTCTGGGAATAATGCTGTTGGCCCTAGTGCTGCCGCTCGCCTACTTGCTTATAAGAAATCGGCCTGATGAAGTAGGGTTGGAGCCATGGAGCGGCTCGGGGTCTTCGACAAGTCCAGGCACCGTATCCGCCATCCAGCGCCAGTCTTTGTTCGGGCGGGACGCTACCCTTCGCGAGGCTGTAAAGACACCTCTTTTCCTGAAGCTCACCCTGGGTTATTTCGTTTGAGGGTACTCCATGAGCTTCGTGAATGCTCACTTTGTGACTTACGCCCAAGACTTGGGCTATCATCCCATGGTGGCCGCCGGGATTTTTAGCATGATCGGTGCATGCGCCATTACTGGCGCATTGTATTTGGGTCACCTATCGGACAAATTGGGCCGCCGTCGGCTACTGAGCTTTTCCTACCAGCTTCGGGGGCTGGGTTTTGTGGTGGTTCTCCTTTCCATGGGGATTCCCTTCTTGGGAATTCCACCCTTGGGCATAGGGTCATTGGTGGTCGGGGTAATGTTGGTGGGAATCTCGTGGAACGCCGTGGTTTCGATCACCGCCGCCTACGCCTCGGACCGGTTTGGTGTCAAGAATTTAGGCTCAATCTACGGCATGATGTTTGCGGTTATGCCAATCGGATCGGGATTGGGTGCCTTTTTGGGTGGAACTTTGTACGATGTGCGGGGTACCTACGACGTCGCCATCTGGAGCAACATAATACTTTTGACCCTGGCAGCCGCTTCCGTGTTGTCCATCAAGGACAGCAGGGTTGCGGTGCCGGAAGCCGCAGCGGCGGATTGACCACACGCCTGTTTGAACAAGCGTACTGTGCAAGCGGGATTTGCGGGAGACGCAGAGCTACTTCCCCAAATCACTTGATCCCGGCCATAAATTCTCACCAGTCGATAAAGAGACCATTATTAAAGAAACCACAGGCAAGGAGGCCGAATCATGCGAGCGGCTGTGATAACCGAACGCGGCGGACCGGAAGTTTTTCGAATCGAAGACCGTGATGACCCTAAACCCGGGCCCGAAGACGTCCTAGTCGACGTGAAAGCAACTGCCCTGAACCGGTCTGATCTGCTGCAACGGATGGGCGGCTATCCTGCCCCTCCTGGCGTATCGGCCGACGTGCCGGGCCTGGAATTTTCCGGAGTGGTAATAGAAGCCGGTGAAAGGGTCACCGGAGTTTCGCCGGGAGACAATGTATTCGGTCTGCTAGGAGGAGGCGGTTACGCTAACCGGGTAATCACCCACCACCGGATGGCTATGCCCATGCCTGCAAACTTGGACTTCGTGCAGGCTGCGGCAGTCCCCGAAGTGTTCTTCACGGCCTACGACGCCCTATTCAACCATTGCGAATTGGAGATGGGGGAGTCGGTGCTGATTCACGCCGTGGGCAGCGGAGTGGGAACCGCAGCGCTGCAACTGGCCCACCACGCCGGGGCCTACGTCTTCGGAACGGCGGGCTCGGCGGACAAGCTGGCCAAAGCCGCCGAGTTGGGTTTGGACGTTGGCATCAACTACAAAGAGGAAGATTTCGCTGAAGTCGTCAAGGATAAAACCAGCCGCGCTGGTGTGAACGTGGTGCTGGACATGATCGGCGAGCCCTACTGGGAGCGCAACCTGGCCTCATTGTCCCAAAAAGGAAGGTTGGTGTTGGTTGGCCTGATGGGTGGCGACAAGGTGCAAACCAGCTTGGGCGCTCTTATGCCCAAGCGCCTCAGGATTCACGGGACCGTCCTGCGCGTTAGGCCCTTGGAAGAAAAGATAGCCTTGACGCAGCAGATCCAGCAACACGTTCTTCCGTTAATCGCCGATGGTCGCATCGTGCCGGTGGTGGACCGGGCTTTCCCCTTGGACCAAGTCAGCCAGGCCCATGAATATATGGAGAGCAACGCTAACTTCGGCAAAATTATTCTGACCAATAGCTGACCGTTACTGAACCGGATATAATTCGTCGGCCCGGATCGGGTATGGGCTAAACCCACTGCCATCGCCCGATTCCGGACCCGGAGGCTAGTATTCTTTTGAATTTGGGAGGATTGACATGAAATACGATTTTGTTGTTATCGGCGCCGGTTCCGCTGGCTGCGTGGTTGCTTCCAGGTTGGCCGAAGACCACAACAAATCAGTGCTGCTAATTGAGGCCGGGCCTGATTACCCTGAGTTCCAGCATTACCCCGATGACCTCAAGTTCGGCTACAAGCCCGACGCCTCGGCTATGGGCGCCCCTCATAACTGGTCCTGGGTGGCCAAAGGCTCCGCCGCCCAAACCGAGGCCATTCCCGCTCCCAGAGGAAAGGTAGTTGGAGGCACCAGTGCAATCAACGGTCAAGTCCTGTTGCGGGGAGTGCCCGAGGACTATGACGGTTGGGCGGCGGAAGGGAACGACGAATGGTCCTACATCAACGTCCTGCCCCACTTTCGCAACATGGAAACGGACATGGACATCCGGGACGATTTTCACGGCACCAGCGGACCGATTCCCGTTCGCCGTTTCCCTCGGAATGAGTGGCTGCCCTTCCAAAATGCGTTTTACAGAGCGTCGGTGGATGCGGGCTACCCTGAAGACGAAGACATGAACAACCCGGACTCGTCCGGCGTCGGTCCGATACCCATGAACAACCCCGAGGGCGTGCGCATGAGCACGGCGCTGACCTACCTGAGCGCACAGCGGCATCGGCTCAACCTGACCATCAGGGCCAACGTCATGGTCCACCGTATCCTGTTCGAGGGAAAGACGGCCACCGGCGTCCGAGTGGAAAGCGGGGGAGAGGTTTTCGACATAGAGGCCGAGCAAATTATCTTGAGCGCCGGAGCCATGGCCTCGCCTCAGATATTGATGCTTTCCGGTATCGGACCGGCCGACCACCTGCGAGAGATGGGAATTCCGGTGGTTCACGAGTTGCCCGGCGTTGGCCAAAACCTGAGGGACCATCCTTTGGTGGCGGTGCTAATGAGCGTGAAGGATGAGTTTCCCCAGGACCCTCTTGCGCCCAGGACACAGACAGGAATTCGGTATACCGCAACAGGTTCTCCCGACCGTAACGACATGCAGATCATGGCCTCCAACTTCTCATCGCCCATCGGCGCGGCCGACCCCTTCGCTCAAGAGGGTGTGCGGTTTACCTGCATACTGGAACTGGCCGATGGCGCCGGAGAGGTGCGGCTTTCGGCCAACGATCCCAACGTCCAACCAGACTTGAACTACAGGTACCTGGAGTTACCCAGGGACCGGGAAAGGTTGCGAGAGGCAGTACGGATCTGCGTTCGCCTGCTGGAACACGGCGCTTTCAGCGACATTGTGGACAAGCGTTTGGAACCCAGCGACGAGGAGCTTGCTTCGGACGACGCGTTGGACGGATGGTTGATGAGGACGGTGGTAAACACCACCCATGCCTCAGGCACCTGCAAGATGGGCCCGGCATCGGACCCCATGGCGGTGGTGAACCAACGCCTACAGGTCCATGGCCTCGAAAATATTCGGGTGGCCGATGCTTCCATTATGCCAAACGTCATCCGGGCCAACACCAACGCCACAACAATTATGATCGGAGAGCGGGCGGCGGACTGGCTTAAGTAGGGCTATGTTTTGGGGGTAGAGTTCCAGGGTGAGGATGGATGACCGACCGCCCGTGTGTGGGAGGGGCGAAATCCCCCTAAATCCCCCTTTATGAAAGGGGGACTTGACTCGTCTTGGCAATTGGGTTTGACCCTGTTGCAGATTCCTTAGCTGGCACCATGAAGTAAGCCCGGGGTGAAATCTTCGGGCTTGCTTACCCGGACCGGCGAACCATCATGGCCCTGAATTTGGGCAAAAGTCTCGCCGTCACTTGCGGCAAAGCGGGGCACCAAGTTGCCAGTGCCCAGCTTGGTCCGGGCCGCCTTGGCCATGGCACGGACTTGCTCGCTGCCCGGTTGGCCGGTTAAGGTCACGATAACTGGGTCGGACAACAGCCTTGCGACTGCGTGCCCGAAGCCCGCCGCAAAGGCACCGTGCTGCCGGTGAGAATTTGGGAAGCTCTTTAGTGCCCAGACTGCTTGTTCCTTGAATCTGGTGTCGCCGCTAAAAGCTGCCAAGCGTAGGAAGAACGACGCTGCCTCGGCGTTTTGGGATAGCACGGTTAAAGGGAAACGCAAGTTAGCTGGCCCTGTTGCGCTAATGTCGGAAAAGCCCCCGGCGGGATTGCGGTGCATCCGAATAATTTCATCGGCCAATGCCAAAGCCTTTTGAAGATAATCCGGGTCATCTAAATTTGCGTACCCGTCCAACATGGCCATTCCGGCAGTCACCGCATCGCTCAGGAGCCCCGGTGTCCTGGCTTCATCATCCTGAAAGTGAAACATTCCCCCCTCAGGAGCCCGTAAGTTGGACCACAGGAACTCTAATATTGCCTGCGCCCGCACTTTGCAATCATCGCGGCCCAGAATCCACCAAGCCTCCAGGTAAGCCGATGTGGCCCGCGCGTTGGCATCGCAGTAGATGAATTCATCCATCACCGGTATCAGTAGCGAAGATTCGGACGCCGGCCCGGCATTGAACTCCCCTTCCCGGCGCACGTAGTCCTGGCAACCGTAAAAAGGCGCCTGGTCGCTTTTGGACAATGTGGATTCCATGAAGTCTATTATTTCTTCGGCGGTCTTTCTGTGGAACGGATCGCCGGTCAGCAGATAGGCGTGCAGGTAGTTGCGCAATAGAGAGGCTTGGTCGTCCAGCAGTTTTTCCGGGTGGGGTTCGCTCCAGTCCGCCTTTGAGGAATAGCGATAGAAGCCGCCAGCTTCCTGGTGGTACATGGGGCTGCTACGGAGCCTGTCTAGGGTCAATACAACGTGGTCCAAGTGGGACTTTTGGCCCGAGGTTTCGAACTGGTAGAACAAGAATTCTAAAGCGTCGGTGTGCAGGAACTTGAACTGGCCTCCGAATCCCCCGTTTTCCTCGTCGGCCAAACCCTCGACTATACCGGTAATTTCGGCCACTAGCTCAGGCCCCAAGGGCAACGCTTCATCCGTCTCGTTGGTGGACGTTGAGTTTCCGGGCGATTGCAGTTCAGGCTGAGCAGAGGCAAGGAATAGGGCCTCTTTGTCCCGCTTGTAGAGGTCGATCATCTTGACCAGGACGTTGATAAACGGCTCCGGGTCGTTGTAGTTGGTGCTGAAAAGGTGGCCGCCGTCGGGTGTCAAAAAAGCTATGGTCGGCCAGCCGTTCTGGTTGTAGCGTAGGTCAATGTCGGGCCTTTGGGATTCTTCCACACGTATGGGCACAAAGAAGGCATTGAGCAGGGCGATTACTTCGTCGTCGGACAAGGCTGCTTCGTCCATGCGTTGGCAAAAGCCGCACCAGAAGGCAGTGAGGAATACCACCGGCAGCTTGTCCTGCGCTTGTGCTTCGGCAAATGCCTCGGGTCCCCATTCCCGCCACCTTATTCGGTGAGCCTGGTTTGAGCGCACGGAGAAACGGAACATTTAAGTCCTTATCGAGGGAGTTTTTTGCGGAGCAGGCTCAGAAATTGATCAGCAGCGGGTACCGTACCAGCGACCCATTCGTCAATCTGAGCTACGCCTGAATCCATACACCGGCATCCGCAGGCGTGACAGTTTGACAGTGCCATTTTCCACGACAGGAAACTGACCCGCTGACCTAATGTGGGATGAGGATCCTCTGTAGGTCCTGATCTCCGGCAGCGAGTCTGCAGGTTCGGCGTAGCCTTACCGTTTGAGGAACCAGAAGGAATACTAACTCCCCGCCTCGGTCTTTAGCGCCTCCAGGGCTTCAAGCACCGTCTTCCTCCGCAACTCCTTCTCCTCCTCAGGGGGCAAGGACGCGTCGCCCATTACGTGGACGATGCCCCGGCCTTGGACGATGCGGTTCGAGCCGACCATTTTGGCCACTGGCATCACAGAAGTTACTTGGCAAACCGGGATGCCAGCCTTTTCCAACTCCGTCGCCATCGCAGCGCCGCTGCGAGTGCTGGTCCCTCAAGTGGACGTCAGGATTACGGCGTCGACCCCCGCCTCCTTCAACGACTGGGCTATCTCCCGGCCCAAGCGGCGGCTGTTGGCCAAAGGATTGACCAGCCCCGAGGTTGAATAGAACTGCCCGTGGAGTTCGCCGACCACGTTTTGCTCTTCCAATTCCCGCAGGATATCCACGGGCACCAACCGGTCCGGGTCGTCCTCCACGTAGCGGGTGTCGTAGCCCCGGTGAGCGACTTCGTAAGCTTCGCCCTTAAGGTCGTCGCTGGAAGCAATGTCGTATGCGCCCCAGTTGGTGGCGGCAAAGTGTGCAATCTTGTCGGGGTTGCCCTTGGGCACCAGCCCACCGTCGGTGACGATAGCGATTTTGGACTTGGAAAGGTCGGCCACCGGTGCAGGAGCCGGTACCGGGACGAAAGTGGGCGCAGGTAGTTCGGACTTGTAAGGCTCACCGGTGGTTTTGGCGTGGAGCATAGCCACCAACCGCTGGGCGGATGTTTGCTCAGTGAACCCGTCTTTTAGTATGCCCATGGGGATGTAACCAGCTTCTTCGGGAAGACCAATTTCTTCTTGATGAGCCAACTTGAGGGCAATGACCGCCATCTTTTCCAGGGCGTCTCGCATCCCAGCGGCTTGAGCGCCCGAGTCCACAATGTGGATGGACTGGTGGTAGAGGTCCACTCCAGGGTTCTCCACGGCCATTCCTGTGGTCACAGGTATACCCAGGGAGTCGTCAACCGCTGCGCACAAAGCACCGCAAGCGACGCCGTAACGCCCGGCCTCAAAACATGGCCCGGCGAAGAACAAATCGGCCTCAGCTTCTTTAACTTCCCGCAACACGCGGTCGGTTAATTCTTCCAGGTTCTCGGCAGCGTAGTTGTCGCCGCAAATTATGGTGCGGACCACTTGGGCTCCATCGCCCATGACTTGCTCCATAAGCCGACCGGGGCCAACAGCGCTGTCCTTGACCACCGGGGTCATTCCAGCTGCCTCCTCGCTGCCCAAGCCTCCGAAAAACTGGTTGAGGTAGAAAACTATTCGCATTGGAGAAACCTCTTTATCTGAATGGCCTATTTTCTCTAAATGGATTTCATGAATCTATCACGGAATACGGTTCGGCAAGCTCGCTATGAACCATTGATCCGGCCAACACCGCTCGTCCTGAGCCTGCCGCAGCACTGTCGAGAGTCTGAACCGAGCACTTGACATAAGTCCTAGTAAACAAAAGACCGGAGCCGGGATGCTCCCTGTTGGCTAATGAGCCCGCAAACCACGTGGGACCCCAAATCCTGGGGTACTTTGAGTGCTTCCAAGGTCTCGGCATTGCCCGCCACCACCCGCTGCGCTCCGGAAACCGACCACTTGGTGTCTTGCCCGCCCACATAAACAATGGCGTCTACCTCCGGGTAGTTGAACAGTAGGGCCGACTCGGCCCGGCGGTCCCAGGACATGTCCGAAACCTGGACTGCGGTCCGCATACCCAGTTGCTCGCACAATAGGGCGGTCAAGGCCATGTCGGCATGGGGAGCGCCTCCTCCGTACTTGGTCAAAACGACGCCGTCGGCGCCCAGGTTCCACTTGGCCAGTTCCGCTGCCATCATACAGTTCCGCTCCCTCTGTTGGTTGTCCGAGGCGGCCATGGTGGCGATGGTCCCAACAAGGTTTATCCGCCCTTCTTCGTGCCAACGGTAGAGTTCCGTGATGATGGGATGGTTCTGGTAGAAATAGGTCTCCACGCCCATACCCTGGAAACCGGTGGTTATTGCGCCGTCCAGCCATTCGTTGGGATGCAGCGGGGTGGGCACCATTCCGGCGGTGTTGTCGCCGTAAAAAATCTGTTCTCCGACCTCGGCCACCCGTTGGCGGGAATGGACCTGTCCGATGTAGGCGAATCGTGGCGCATTTTTGTCGCCCTCTTGTCGGGACGGGCCCGCCGTTTCCAGTACCTGAGTCTCGTCAGGAGCTAGGTCAACAGAGGCTTGGGCCAAAAACACCGCAGCCTTGACCGAGGCCAAGCGCAGAGCGTTAAGGGCCACACGGCGTTCCAAGCCGGGAACGGTATGTGGGACAACAACCAGATGGTGGAGAGGAGAATAGGGAGACTCAGCGGCAGCGGGACCGCTCATATCCACTATCTTTCCTCGGGTCAGTGGCGCGGCTTCGTCCAATACAGTGACGGCCGCCCCTTTGAGGACATGGGTTGTGCCGCGGCCCGCCATCGCCATCGGACCCAGTATGCCTGGAAAGTTTGATGTTAGTGAGTTTGATGTTAGTAAGTTTGATGCTATTTCAGGGGGCGAGTCCCAGTTTGACGATTTGGCGCGAGGCTCGAGAATATCGAATATGATGCCGATGCGGCAATCCTCGCCGGGTGACACGATTTCCAATCCGACGCTGGCCAGCCGGGAGTCTTCCAAGAGGTGCTGGCGCAGCCCTTCTTCGTCGACCACCAGGTTGCGGTCCACCAACTCTGTGGCATCGCCAAATTGCATGGATCGTATTGGATGTATAGCCAACGTTAGTTGCAAGTGATGCCTCTATTCGTTAGAGATTATGACGCAATTGCGCCTACTGCCAACGGGCAAAGCCCCAGCCACCTCCGGTTCCCGCCGGAGAGCGGTACACCGGCACGTAGTCCACGACTTCCATGTCCAAACGCTCCAAGGCCCCGGCAGCGGTAACCCAGTTTAGTATCTCAGAATTGCCCGAATTTAGCCGGTGACGAGGCAGGGAAGACAGCGTTGCGGAATCCTTGTTCTTCATGCCGGTTAGGGCCATCCAGTCCACTTCTTCGTCAACGGTAAAGTGGCTCAATCCGCCTGTGGCAACTATCGCCACCCGTTTGTCCGACTCCCAGGCCTCGATGGCCTTGGCGATGGCCCGGCCCAAGTCGTAACAGCGCTTGGGGGTCGGCTGGTTCGGCGGATAGAAGGTGTTTTGCATGACCGGCACTATCGGTATGATCTTGTTGTTCATCAGCCGCTTGACCACATAAGCGTAAGCGTGGGGCATTCCCTGGCGGTGTTTTTCGGTGACGATGTTGGAATTGATGTAACCGCTGGGGCCCACCGAACCGCTGTATTCTTCTTTCAAGTAGCGGCATTGGGCCATGTCGAAGTCGGCTTCCAAGAGTCGCTCAATTAGATGCAGCGCCAACTTGGAGTCCACCGGCACGTCCATCTCCACGTCTCCGTAACCCCACCCCGAAGCCCCCAGGATAGAGTTGGCGGGAGCGTCATGTCCTCTGGGTATTAGCCGCATCGTGTCGCCCCCAATAAATGGCGAAGAGGGGCATGTTGTCGTCGAAGAATAACTTTTCTTGGTCGTCGCTGATTATGACCACCACATCGGGGTTGGCCTCGGCCAGTGATTCTTCCAGGGTCTTGATGGCCGTCTGGCAAGCCGCGTACTGGCCATTGAAAGTATCTTGGTTCACCTTCGTCACTATGGAAGAGTCGGCTTGACCCAACAGGGCTTCGTAGCTGACTACCTCCCCGCCGGGCACAGCGGTCAGCATGGAGTTTCCCTTGTCCCGCTCGGCGAACAAGGGCCACATATCCGGTTTCAAGCTCAGCATCGGGCTGTGGGCCGAAGCTAGGCCCAGCACTATTTTCGCCATGAACTCTCCTTAGCTAAGGCCGAAGCTAAGGCCGAAGCTAAGGCCGACCGTGATGAACTCGGCCCCTTCGGGAATTGGCCTTAATCGTCTACATTTTGGGGCCAGTGTTGAGAATTATCAACCCCGTTCCTTATCAGTGCCGGCCATCAGCTACGGACGTGGCTCATTCCTGCGAAGGCCGTAATCGAGAGAACGGCGCAACCCCGACAGTTCCTGAATACCGGCAGGCGCAGTTGCGATGGTCTTGGTTTTCGGGGACCATCTTTGAACTAGAAATGTTTGAACAAGGCGAAACCCGCTGCTATACTCGTGCCACCCTACTAACTCGTTGTTCGGATCAACCTGCGGTCCAGGACACTCTGGTAAGCTTTGACCGCCGGTTGATACCAAGATTCGTACGTCTGCAGAACCGCTTAATGATTAATTCCACCAAACAGCCGGTTATTCTTGGCGTTCGTTATTTCTTGGCCCACACGCCCGGATTGGTTCGCCACGGGTCAAAGCCCTCCAGGGACCTGATGGCGAACCCGGGGCTGCTTCCCTCACTTACCTCTCATCTGCGCAGCTTTCAAGACGCATTGGCTTATCCGCCCCATCGGGCATTCTTGGGCGCTGTTTACCCCGATGACCTGGAGCATCTGCCGAAACCGTGGTACCAGGTGACGGGCCAAGATTCCAGGTGGAGCCCCCACGGCGAGATAATGCCCGAGGAAGAATTCTACGCTCTGTTAAAAATAGCCGACGATTTCGACTTGCTCTGGTTGGAGGAAGAGTTTACCAGAGAAGCCGCTGTGGCATTGGCGGATCATCCTTTAATCTCCGATTCGGACGTTAAAAAGCTAGGCGCCGGTATTGCGTTGTCGGCAATCGAATCTCAGTTGAAAGATTCTGCGTCGGCGCTTCCGCTGTATCTGCGGGACGGACGTCTTGTTGGCTGCGTCAACCGCGCTCACCAACAGGATGCGACCCTTACGCCCGACGTGCTCCTGGAAAACCTGGCTTGCAAAGCCAGCGCCGCCATGGCCTTTCGTACCCTGCTTTCCCCGTCTCTGGTTTCCCAAAACAGCTCGGGTCCCGAAAACTCCGCAAATTGCATCGACTACGTTATCAACAGCGGAGAGGAAGCTGTGGGGGAGCGCTATCAGCGGGGCGGCGGCAACCTGGGCAAAGCGGTGGCCGAGATGTGCGGATGCGTCAATGCCACGGGGGCTGACGTTAAGGCGTTTTGCTGCGGCCCTGTCCATGCCTTGGTAATGGCTGGGGCGTTGGTGAACGCTGGCGTGTACAAGAAGGTTGCCGTGGTGGCCGGGTGCTCATTGGCCAAGCTGGGTATGAAATACGAAGGACACCTGGGCCTTGACCAGCCGGTGCTGGAAGACGTCTTGGCCGGGATGGCGATCTTGGTGGGTGAGGACGATGGAGTCTCGCCCAGGCTGAAGTTGGATTCCGTGGGGCGTCACAGCGTCGGCGCAGGTTCATCCCAGCAGGCCATTTTTCGGTGTCTGGTGTCGGAGCCCTTGGAGCGTTTGGGCCTCCGGTATCAGGACGTGGACAAATACGCTACCGAGTTGCACAACCCCGAGTTGACGGAACCGTCGGGCAGCGGCAACGTGCCCCTGCTCAATTACCGGCTAATCGCAGGTATGGCAACTCTGGAAGAGCAGATTAGCAAAGCCGACATTCCCGATTTCGTGCAACGGCACGGGATGCCCGGTTTCTCGCCAACCCAAGGCCACATTGCCTCGGCCGTGCCGTTTCTGGGTCATGCCTGGGACCGGCTTGTTGCGGGAGAAATGCAGCGGTCCTTGTTCCTAGCAAAAGGGAGTCTGTTCTTGGGGCGGATGACCCAGCTTTCCGACGGAATGTCCTTTATACTGGAACGAAATAACTAGCCTCGGTCCTGGCCTTGGTCTATGATCCGGCAGCCTTGGGCAATTAATTGGGAGAGGTATCTTACATGGACCTGAGAAACAAGAAAATAATCGCCTTGGGGGAACGGGACGGAGTCCAGGGCAGCGCAATTGCCCGGTGTGCTGAAAGCGCAGGGGCGGAGGTCGTCCTGGAGGTCACTCACTGCTTCGTTTGAACCTCAGCAGGCGCCCTTGACCTGGACGGTCAAGAAGAAATCAAGCAGGTGGCAGATAGGCTTGGCACCCAGGATATGGTGGTGCTGCTGGGCACGCCCAACGCCGAGAGTAGTCGCCTCTACGGCCTGACGGTAACCGAAGGCGACCCAGCTTGGGCCGGAGTTCTGGCCGGGGTGCGTTTGGACCTTCCCGTGTACCACATTTCTGAGCCGGAAATTAAGGCGCAGGTCGAACCTGCTCTGTACCAAGAGCAAGTCGGCCTGGCGGAGTTGGTGCTGGAAACCGAGGAAATTTTCCAGGCCTTGGACAAAGTCCGGCAGGGTAGTAACTAAGCTCCAACCGCAGCGTTCATTCCGTTGCTAACTCCATAGGGATGGTACTTGACCCGACTACAACGCGGCCACCCGATTCTTGTGGCTCAGTAACTCCATGCGGAACGAGCATAAAGGGGGAGACGAAGCCCGATGGGTCGCGGGAGAAATACTCTCCAGCAGGCGGTCCAAATGGACCTTCCTGTCCGCCATATCGAGAAACGATTAGCGACAAAGTTAACTGTGGTATGGCCACACGGGCAACACTGATTGTCTTGTCCCAGCGATGGCTGCCGCATGCTTCATCCTGGTCTTTGCCGATAGGAGCCAGACGAATGGAGCAAGATCCACCATCCCTGGCAGCAGCGCCAGACGCAAGTGCCCAACTAGCCACATGGCTCGTCGTTGCCGCATTCAGGCAAGAAGGATTTGATTATTCCGATAAATGGTATAGTCACTAATAGTGATAGGATCGCAAGGAGGAGTGGCTAGATAGGTCTGTTCAGTCCCATCTGGACGACTAAACGTCGAAGGTGCGTCACTGCCCGGACATCCTAAATATTGACATATGGAGAATCCGAACTTCGGTCCAAACGAACAGAATGTCGTCAGTTGCAGAGGGCGAAAGGAACAAGAGTGTTCTCGAACCCAGAGGTACCCTTTAGCGAACCGGCCAGCGCCAGCAGAATTGGCACTGTTATATCGTCAACGCTGATAAGTGGTGGTGGTCGTGTCTTCTTTGATATTAGCATTCTTTACGGAAGGAAATGGTGATCCGCTGTCGCTGCAGCATGCGAATCAAGAGGACGTTGAAAATTCACCCGAGGAGTCATCAAAACTATGAAACAATAGTGTTACGTGGGAAGCACAACATCCGACTGGTCCTGTTTCACCGTAACCCAGGCCCCGTCGTCCAGGGTAACGTGGAACCCGCGGGCCAATTCATCTGGGTAGTCCATGTTGTCTGGTGGAATCGGGCTCGGCGACGTCCAGCGATAATCCTGATCTTTGTCCCCGGGGTGAAGGTCTGGCACATTCGCCGCCTCGACAAACGTATGAAGGTTTCTGGCGTAGTTGCGCGATTACCGACGTTCGCGATTACCAAGGTCAATGTAACATTGGCGGCTCCTCCACCATCGGAGTAAGGGAAGACTCCGACTGCGTAAAGCACCCCAACTGCCACGGCGATTCCGATTGGATATACTGTAATATGATTGCTGGGGTCCCGAATGTCCCGAGCTGGCCACCGGGTTATAGATTCAGCGCAATCTAACTGGGAGTTTAGTTGTCGACGTGAATCGCAGAGGAATAATTGCGGACACGTTGTCAGGGTGAGCCTACAATTCAACTGGAATCACCGAAACGCGAGAATAAACTGCTATGAAATACGACGTAATCATCGTGGGTGCTGGGTCTGCTGGCTGCGTGCTGGCCGCCATGCTCTCCCAAAACCCGGACCGGTCGGTCCTGCTCTTGGAGTCCGGGCCCGACTACCCGGACATGGAATTAATGCCGGCGGAAATCAAGCACGATCTAAACCAGAGGGCCTCCGAAGCCGGCGGGGCCCACAATTGGTCTTTTCACGGGAGCCCAAACCAAAGGGCGGGCCGGGACGCTCCGGTGGCCAGGGGCAAGGTGCTGGGCGGCACCAGCGCCATAAATCACCAGATATTCCTCCGGGGCCTGCCCGAGGATTTCGACCACTGGGCCTCTTTGGGGAACGACCAATGGTCCTACACCCAGGTGCTGCCCTACTTCCGGAGACTGGAGACCGATCTGGACTTCGCCGGGGATTTCCACGGGACGTCCGGTCCAATCACGGTGGGCCGACACCGCCGGGAGTCTTGGTTGCCGCTCCACGAAGTCTTTTACCGCGCCTGCTTGGCGGCCGGATACCCGGAGGACGCGGACATGAACGACCCGGAAGGCCAGGGTGTCGGCTCGGTTCCGCTGAATTACCATCAATCCGTCCGGATTAGCACCGCCATCGGCTATATCAATCCCAGCCGGCACCGTCTAAATCTTACTGTAAGACCAAACGTATCGGTGCGCAGGGTGCTATTCCAAGGTAAACGGGCCGTTGGAGTCGAGGCCGAAAGCGGCGGCGAAACCTTCCAGCTTTCTTCAGACTTGGTCATCCTTAGCGCCGGGGCCATCGCCTCTCCTCAGCTTCTGATGCTTTCCGGCATCGGTCCCAAGGAAGACTTGGAGGGCGTGCAAGTCACGTTGGTTCACGATTCGCCCGGCGTTGGCCGCAACATGAAGAACCATCCCGCGGTATCGCTCCGTTTCCGCCCTGTCGATGGGTACGCGCTGGAGGAAGATTCTCCCAGGAACCAAGCCGGGCTACGGTTCACTGCCAGCGGGTCGGAGTTCCGAAACGACATACAGGTCCAGCCGTTGACCTCCGGGCCAGCGGGTCATGTGGCCGAAGAGATCCGCGTCGGTTGCCGCTTGGAGTATCCGTTGGGCGCTGGCCGCCTGAGTCTGGCGGCGTCGGACCCCAAGGTCCAACCGGTGTTAGACTACCGGTTTCTGGAAGAACCGCGTGACCGGCAGCGACTCCGGGACGCCATCCGGGAGACCGTTCGGCTATTTGAGGACGAGGGTTTTAAAACGGTGATTCATAGCCGTATCACGCCATCGGCGGAAGAGGTGGCCTCCGATGACCTGCTGGACCGCTGGACCGACGCCAACCTGACCATTGCCGGGCACACCTGCGGCACCGCCAAGATGGGCCCGGAATCCGACCCGGAAGCAGTGGTCGACCAGCGCTGCCGGGTCTACGGGGTTGAAGGCTTGGCGGTGATTGACGCCTCGGTAATGCCCGATATCCCCCGGGCCAACACCAACGCCACCACCATCATGATCGCCGAGAGAGCGGCCGACTTTTTCAGCCGACTTTTTCATGGAGAGTCCCTGACTACCGGACCGGCGGCCACATGATCCAACCCTTACGCCCGGTGTTGCGGACCCGGAAGAGGTGGCCTCCCAGGGTCGTAACGTAAAGGGTCCTCTGGTCGGCGTCGCCGAAACAACAGTTGGTAGGCATATCCACGCCCACCGGCATGGGATGGGTGGAAAGCACGCGTCCCTGGGGAGTCCAGACGTAAATCATCGGACCAGGGCCGCTGACCCAGGAGCCAGCGGTGCCCACTATGTTGCCCTCGGAGTCCAAGCACATCCCGTCAATTCCTCTTTGCGGGCCCCGGTGGTCGTTGCCGAAATGATGCAAAACTACGTACTGCCCCAAGGAACCGTCATCGTTGATTGGGTAAGACCGCAACTCCCGCAACCCACCCAGCTCGGCATCGGTCTGAATCATGTAGAGGGTCTTGTCGTCGGGAGAAATCAGCAGGCCGTTAATACCGGTGGTGTCGAAGGTCATGCGCTTGCAGACCCAGCTTTGGTCGGCTTGTGGGTCGGCCCGCAGGATGTCGCGTTCCTCTATGTCCGGGCTTTCGCTGGGGTCAATGTTGATGGCGTTCCAGGGGTTGCTGAACCAGATGCGCCCTTGCCGGTCAACGGCCAGGTCGTTGGGGGTATTGATGCGCACGCCGTCCAGATTGTCGACGATGGTCGTGGTGGAGCCGTCCCTCTCGAATCGCACGATGGCGCGACCGCCCGAGCAGGCGCCGTACAGGTTACCGTTCACATCGAAAGCCAACCCGTTAGTGTGATTGGTGCTCTCCCGGTAAACATCGCACTCTCCGGACTCCGGGCTGTAGCTCATGATGCGGCTGGCCGGAATGTGGGTGAAGAGTAGGTTCTTGCCGTCCCAGGCGGGGCCCTCGGTCAAGCGGCTAAAAGGTCCAGCGACCAATTCCCATTCCCAGTCCATGTTGGCCTCCATTTGTGTTGAATTTGGCGCTTGCAAGCGGTCTGGCGATTGCCCTCAATACACTGTGGCCGTGCACTGTGGCCGTGACGATGCGGGCTACATTCTAGTTTAGAACTACTCAAACGACAAGGCGCTGGATGCAAACGAGGCGCGTCGGGGCGGGAAGCGGGCTGGACCCAGACGCACACACTTGGTCCATGGAGTAAAATAAGCGGCCTATCCTGGGTTCATAATCTCAAGGAGATGAGAGCATGGTCAAAAAGAAGGGCACCGCATTATTAATCGTATTCAACGACGTGGACGCCGAGCACGACACCGATTTCAACGCTTGGTACAACCAGGAGCACCTGCCTGAGCGGCTCAGCGCGCCTGGGTTCTTGGACGCGGCCCGCTACGAGGCATTGAAGGGCGGCCCTCGCTACCTGGCTGTTTACGAGTTGGAGTCGGCGGCTGCGATGCAGACCCCTGAATACTTGCGCATGAGCCAAAACCCCACCGAGTGGACCAAGAGGGTCTCGCCTACGGTGATTGGACGGGGCACCGTGCGCAACGTTTACACCCAAATGTCTCCCGCTGAAAGCGACCCCGACACACTTGGACGGGGCATGGCCCCGGCGCTCCAGATTGGCCGAATGGACGTGGGCCCAGAGGTGGAGACCGGATACAACGAGTACTACGACACCGTGCGCACGCCAGCCAACCTGACCGTGCCCGGCTGCTTGTTCGTACGCCGTTATCACGCCGTTGAGGGCGGGCCAAATTATATGACCATGTACTAATTCGAGCACGAAAAAGTGCCCGAGAGCCTGGCCTGGGAGACCCACCGCAGCCAGGACACCATGGGCCAGTTCATCGGCGGCAGCTACGGCCACGCCTCAGGCTCCCCGGGGGTCTACCGCCGGGTGTTCCCGCCACGTGCCTTCTGACCCAAGAAAGTCCCTTCCCGGTAGCGGCATATTGAGGGAAGACTGGCGGCGGAGTGCAGTTCGTTACATCCCAATCAGTACATGAGGGCTGCTGTGTGAGTCCTGATTGGAAACGGAACTGGAAAGAGTAACCCCGGCTGCGGGGGCTCCACTTCGGCCTCTATGACAGGGCGAGTTGGACGTCGAGGCCCTGAAGAAGGTCAACTAGCTGATCGAGTGCCGCATACTTTCCTCAATGGCGCATTACCAGTTTCTTGTACTCGACCCGTCGCTACGCAGCCACATGGCCATCACTATTCGCGCATAGTGTCAGCTTCTTGTTTTTTCGCTGATGGTTCGTGTTGTATCTGCCTAAATGATAGAGGCGAACTTAATCGACCAACTCGCCGATGCCCATTCAGACCGCCGGCGCCTCTAACGAGTCATCCACAACCGCCGGTAACTTCATCGTGAACGTCGACCTTTTAATGCTAGGACACAGGATCCTGTTCGATGACTGAAGGTACATGAAAGCGCCGCTCAAAAGAGTGGCTTCTTCGCAGTGCCCGCCAATCATTTCACCCGACGGATGAGCCGCGGCAATGTGAATGTGCACCCGAATGCCGCCATCCGGTAAGCGTTGAATATACCCTTCCGCGCTAACTAACTCGAGAGTTTCGAACCGGGATGGTTGTAGTCATGGCGCAACTCCGTAGCCGAGTTCTGGGCGGCGGTCGTGCCTAGGGTGGGGCAGAAACTGAGCCAAACTGGTCTTGACGAGACCGCGTCCTTTCATTTAGCCTCAAACAACGACCGAATCAACCTGTGCCTGTCGAACCACCCTTCCGAAGGAGAGCCCTTCTACAAACACAGGGCGAGCGACCCCACATAATAGTACTCTTTTCAAGACTAAGCTCTTGCCCTGAAAATGTTCTTCACTTTCCGCACGGAACTCACCCGCTCTTCGGCCAATCGGTCAGCAGCACAGGCAGTGGGCACTTCCTCCGCTTTGGAACGGGCAATTACCTGGCCTATGATGTCGTAGATTCGCTCGGTTTTTTCCCTGGCCCGCTCGGGGTTGTAGGCCGTTTCATACTCCGCAGCAGCGTTGATTATCCCACCGGCGTTAATGATGTAGTCGGGGGCATACAGGATGCCTCTCCGCTGTAACGCCCAACCGTCGTCCTCGGTAAGCAGTTGGTTATTGGCCGCCCCTGCGACCACCTGGCAGTTAAGGCGTGGAACGGTGTCGGGATTGAGCACACCACCCAAAGCGCAGGGCGAAAATATGTCGCATTCCAATTCGTATATATTTTCCAGCGGCACCACTTTTATGCCCAAATCCCTGGCTTTGTCCAAGGCGCCTTCGTAAATATCGCCGACTACCAGTTCGGCGTTTTCCTTGAGCAAGTGATGGGCCGTGTTGAAGGCCACTTTGCCGAAACCCTGCATAACAATCTTCTTGCCCGACAAGGAGTCGGAACCCCAGGCCTCCCGAGCGCAGGCTTTCATGCCCATGTATAAGCCCAGACCCGTCATGATAGACGTGTCGCCGCTGCCTCCAGCCGCCACCGGCAAGCCCAGGACGTGCTTGGTTTCCAGGCGGATGTCCTCCAAGTCCCTGGTTGAAGTGCCCACATCGGTGGTGGTGAGGTACCTACCGCCCAGGGTGTCCACAAACGCACCGTAGGACCGAATGAGGGCTTCCGTCTTGAGCGTACGGGAATCGCCAATAATCACCGCCTTGCCGCCACCTAAGGGCAAGCCAGCCGCCGCCGATTTATAGGTCATGGCCCGGGAAAGGCGGAGGACATCCATAAGAGCATCGGTCTCAGTCTCATAGGGCCACATACGGGTGCCACCGCAGGCGGGGCCAAGAGTCGTGTCATGAATAGCGATGATTCCTTTAAAGCCAGTCTCGGGGTCGGAGCCGAACACCACCTGCTCATGCCCATACTCGCTTAAATATTCAAAAATCTCCATGGCTGAGACCTCCTTTGCTAACTGTAACCCAGAGCTACCTGTGATCCGCCGACGACCCGGCAAGAAACCCGCAACAAAATCACAAAACGGTTATATAAACTGAGATTCCTAGCACCACTTGGCGATTCGAGTCATGCCTAGCCCTCTGCTTAGAGGGCAGGTGGTTCCCTAACTACAATTATAGGCTTGTGCGTTTTTAAGAGAAAGAGCAACACAAACCAACTGCGTTGAATGTCAAGACACTTTATTTTCGCTGCTCTCCCAAATCTTGAATAAATACGAATAATTTGTAGAACAACAGCTTTCGATATTAGGTTAATAACCGATTAATTTCCGCGGCAATTCTTAGGTTCAAGCTTGGAGTTCAATGGTGTGACCTTTAAGAATTTATGGAAGCGTTTGAGTAGCCCACAATCCCAAGTTATAATCATTGGCGACGGGCGGCGAGTGCCGCCGTAATAAAAGCGGAGGGTATCGACGATGGCGCAGCAGACAATGCACGCCCAAATGGGAGGAGACACCGCTGGCTCCGAGGAATTGGTCGCGGCAGGGGCCGTAACCTTTGGCCTGGAATACCGGGTCTTGGAAGGCCGGGACGAAGGCATTTGCATCCACGTTTACGGCAACGACCTACCTGGCCAGGACAAGGAGTTGCTACGCCTCGATTGCTTCAAGGTTGCGCCCCACTACCACTATCGCAACGCCACTATCAAGAAAAACGAACGCTTGGAGCTTGATTTCACCGCCGAGGGCGACCCATTGTCTTGGGCTTTGGACAAGATCAAGAACCGCTTGCCTATCATGCTGATACGATGCGGTGCGGAAGACATTGTTCGCAAAGTTGACCAGCGCGATGTAGACGCAGCACTGCCCAAGCTGGTAGCCTGGGCCGAAACCAAGGCCTATCATAAGAGCTAGGACTCTAGGCCAGGGAATTAATGTGCCTGATCCTGATCCCGGGATGAAAACCGCTGTGCTTGAGTGAACCGGCATGTAGGTCTCTCCCGGGGTCGTGTATCAGCCGGATTCCCATTTAGCATCCTGAAGAACAAGGATTCCAATATTTTGCTGCGGAGGAACCATGCCCAATCAGTACTCCTCTCCCCCTGAGATGAACATCGACCAGACCAAGACCTATACCGCCACCATTACGACCGGCAAGGGAACAATGACCGTCGAGCTATTCGCCTCGGAAGTCCCGGCAACGGTGAATAACTTTGTGTTCTTGGCTCGGGAAGGTTTCTATACCAACGGCGGTTTTCACAGGGTGATCAAAGATTTCATGGTCCAAGGCGGCTGCCCCGAGGGCACCGGCACTGGAGGGCCTGGCTATCGGTTCGCCGATGAACCGGTCACCCGCAAATACACTAAAGGCACCCTGGCCATGGCCAACGCAGGACCCAATACCAATGGTAGCCAATTTTTCATCGTCCACGGAGCCGACGTAGGCCTGCCCCCCAACTACACGATTTTCGGCATGCTCACCGACGGAGTGGATGTGTTGGACTCTCTGGCTAATTCTCCGGTAGGAGGAGGCGGCGAAAATTCCAAGCCCACAGACCGATTGGAAATTCAGAGCGTGGAAATCGCCGAATCGTAAACCGCTGACTTACTTATATCCCTAGACTTAAAATCGAAAGGCCCCGGTCCTGTCGCAGGACCGGGGCCTTTCTGTATACATGATAGGAGCCTGTCTCCGAAACATGTTAGTTGAAATTAATCGCTTGCTTGAGGCGCCGCAGCTACAGCCTCCGGGCTCAGTACCGGTCTTTTAGCCATCAGGAACAAAAACGCCCCCAGGAAATTCAACCCCGCCAGAAGGTAGAAGGCCTGGGTATAGGAGCCTTGGACATCCCTCATATATCCAGCCAAAGGGGCCGCCATCAACAGCAGCAGGTTCATCGGAACCGTCGACAAGCCCAGTATCTTGCCGAAAGACGCCCGGCCAAAGTATTCGCCGCGGATGGCCACGGTCAACGGGTTTCGGCCTCCGAAGCCCATCCCGAATAGTACGGCGAACCAGTAGAAAGTGCTCATACTGGAGGCTGTGGCCAACACCAACACGGCCGATGCCTGGAGTGAGGTGAATCCGAACACGGCAACACGTTTGGGCACCTGGTCTCCCAGATATCCGCCCACCAACTGAAACACCATGGCGACAGATATGTAGACACTAGCAACCCAAGCCGTATCTTGAACCTCAAAATCCATGTCCTCGACCATCATCAAGCCCAGGTGGGCCATTATGGCCAGAATCACCATGGAGGTGAATCCGTGGCCGAAGGCAATGAACCAAAATGCGGGCGTCCGGAGTGCTTGAGACGGAGTTAGGTCTGTGCCCGATTCTTGCACCACCTGCGGCCTGGGATTAGGCCGAGTTTCTGGCCGGACTTGCAGCCCAGATTGTGCTTGGCTGGCCGTGCGCGCATTGTCGGGGTGCAGGTCGCTATCTTGAGGTTTGTTGCGGATTAGACGGGAAACCGGGAACGCCACTACCAATATGAACACGCCAATGGCGGAAGCGGTTACTTGCCAGCCGAACCGGTCCTGGTCCGGATCGATGGCCCAAGCAATGGCAGGCACCAGCAGCAACGCCCCGCCACGGCTGCCCACGTTGGCCCAAGCAATAGCCATGGCCCTGCGCCTGAAGAACCAATGGTTCAGCATGGTTATAATGGGTATCCAGCTACCCAATCCTTGGCCGACCGCCATAACCACGTAGGCCAAGTAAAACATCCATAAGTTTTGCACTTGGCCGAAGAGCAAGAAGCCAAAACCCAGGATAGTTAGGCCAATCAACACCATCCGCCGGGTGCCTACCCGGTCGGTCAAGTAACCCTCAATGGGCCCCATCAGTCCGCCCTCGATCCTGGTGAACGTCAGGGCGAATCCCAACTGAGCCCGGGTCCAACCGAAATGCCTCTCCAAAGCGACGGCCCACACGCTCATGGCGTGAAAGAGGGGCACCGTTGCGATAACCATCACGAAGCCACTGATGGCGACCAGCCACCAACCATAGTAGATGCCTTGGGACGGTCGTTGAGGCGCTACGTCGGCAACGGCATCAACCTGGTCACTTTCCAATCCAGCCAATTACTTGATCCTAATGATGTTATTCAAAGCCCGTGGTCACCATAGTAAGCTCATCCCAAGGTGAAAACTACATCAAGCTAAACCCTTAGAGAAGTTGCGTTAGGCTGTAAAGGAAGTCGGGTGGTGGTGGGTATGAGACACATAGTGCAACTCCTCCAACGGTGGCAACTGGATGTAGGCGACGCACGAGAGCGGATGTATCAAGCGCCGATACCCCGGGAGCGAGAACGGTGGCATGCTCACTGGTTCTTGGCCCAAGGTTGGGCCGCTTCGGCGGGCCCAGCCCGGCGGTAGGTGGTAGAACGGACGCTCTCATGGCTGTCCAAGTGTCGAGGGCTATTGGTGCGCTACGACAAGAAGGCATTTAATTTTCTAGGAGTCCACCTCAAAACAGTGAGAAAATAGGTCGCCAACTGGAGGTGTGAAGGGATAACCTAAGGGAGATGTGATGGGAGGTGCTCCATGGCCAACAGCTTTCGCTCTTATTCCATGGAGCAAGCCTATCTACTGCCCCAAGCCCCCCGTGAGTGGTTGCCCGAAGAGCATTTGGCCTTCTTCCTAGAAAAGATTGTGAGCCAACTGGACCTCAGCCCCATCTCTGAGGGGCAGCCGGGATGGTAGGGCCTTAAGGCCTGCCATCCCCAGATGCTCTTGACGTTGCTGTTTTACGGCTACTGCACGAGGGTGTGCAACTCCCGGAAGATAACCTGGGGGTTGCGAGACAGACCTAGCTTTGCGGATGCTTTCCGGGGGGCAGTTTCCCGATTTCCGGACCCTATCGGACTCCCGAAAAGATCATCTGCCTTTCAGGCACTGTTCTTGGAGGTGCTGCGGATGTTCCGTGAGGCAGGTCTGGTGAAGCTGGGACACCTGTCCCTAGATGGGAGCAAATACCAGGCCAACGCCTCCAAGCACAAAGCCATGAGCTACGGGCGCATACAGGAGGTGGAACCCCAACTGGAGGCGGAGGTAAAAGAGTTGCTGCGCCGGGCGGCAGAGGTGGGCGAGGCCGAGGACGCCGAGTATGGGCCGGAGCAGAAGGGGGATGAGTTGCCCGAGGAGTTACGGAGGTGGGAAGGACGCCTGGAGAAGATACGGGAGGCGAGGGGGCGAAGAACCGGGGGAAGGAGCGAGCTGGCCAGGGGTGCGGCGCCGGAAGAGGTAGCCGCCGCCGAGAGGGAGGCGCCAAAGCCCAAGGAACAGAGCAATTTCACCGACCCGGACAGCCGAGTTCTCATGGTTGGATTCAGGGCTACAACGCCCAAGTCGTGGCGCAGGAGGTGACATCCCACAGCGGCTACAGCCTCAGGCTGAGGCCCATGCTGGACGGGCTGGAGGAGAACCTGGCTAGAGTGGGGGTTCCCGAAGAGGAATGACGGCCAAAATGGTTCACAGCGGATGCGGGCTACTGCAGCGAAAGCAACCTGAGGACGCTGGCAGAGCGGCAGATTGATGCCTACGTTGCCACTGGGCGAGAGCGGCACCACCTGGGGGGAATCGGCCACCGAAGCCGCAGTAGGACACCTCTGCGTGCTGCCCTGCGGGACAAACTGCGGACCACGGAAGGGCGGGCAGTCTACGCCCGGCGCATAGGCATTACCGAACCCGTTCACGGGTCAATCAAGCAAGCCCGGGGCTTCCGGCAGTTCCTGCTGCCAGGCATGGAAAAGGTGGCAGGGGAATTCACCCTGGTGGCCATGATCCACAATATACTGAAACTGTGGCGAGCCAGCCATGCGCTGGCGGGATAAGCCAGCCCACTCTTCAACCCAAGGCGCCAGATACGGCCCTTCGGGGGTTGCGGCGCAGGAACCCCGGGTCCTTAATGAATTGACTTGGTTCCTCGGGACTTGGTTATTCCGGGCACTGCAACTCCCACTTAATCGTCGGACAGACGAGCCTAGCCAAGACGAACCAAGTCTTTAACCGGAAAGCTGGCTTTGCACCAAAAGTCAGATTAATAGGCCCCTTTTAGTTCAACCACCTGACTTGTGATTCAGGCAACACTTTTGGTTCAAGCGAAGGGGCAACCCCAAACTCATACATCGACTGGATTAGAACGCAGATATTATGACACAGAACCTTCAACAGAATCTCGTTGACCTGGCCGGGTTCGGACTTCGCCCGAACGGAATCGCCGAACTTGCCCTTGATCATGCTGAACGTGGTTTCGACGTTCGACCTCCGGTGATAGTGGGCGGCCCACGATTCCTCGTTCAACGTGAAGTACGCGTAAAGCCGCTTCCACATAGGCGACCCCCGGCCCGTGGTGTTGGACTTGAAGGGGATGTACGGGTAGGCCCCGTGCCCTTCGATAAGCCGCAGGTTGGCATCCGACAGGTACGCCTTGTCAGCCGAAACCTCAGTCATTGTAAACTGCTTGTCCGTGCTGTCCAGCAGCCCGGGCAATACCGGCGAGTCGTGGATATTGCTGGGAGTGATCTCAACGCTGGTGACGATGTTGGTCTTGGTTCCAGTCACGATGTGGGCCTTGAGCCACTGCCTCTGAGACTTTTCTTTGCCCCATTTGGCGTCGTACCAACGGTCGAAGCGACAGGTGGAGAAGCCGGAACTATCCACGGCAAAAGCCGATTCCACAATGCTAAGTGGTTCCGCGCTCCGCTCGATCAGGGCCGTAATGATCGGGGTCAAGTCCGGGTTGGCGATGTAGCGGTTGACCGAGCTGAACGACGGTGGTGTGCTAATGAAGTCCTTCCGGCAAGCATCCCTAACGTCGCAATCGAAGCGCCGGGCCGAAAAGCCAGCGTAAACCTTTGTGGTTCCGGTGTAGACCATATCCGCCAAAGGGAATCGTGGGCGACCGAAGCTGTATTCGGGCTGGGGGATATTGGCGCACAGGTCCGCCAGGAGCACCATGAAGGTATCTTTCTCCGAGGTTTGGGCGGCGTTGTAAGCGGGCC
This sequence comes from Dehalococcoidia bacterium, assembly GCA_963665155.2. Lineage (GTDB taxonomy): Bacteria > Chloroflexota > Dehalococcoidia > Lucifugimonadales > UBA3495 > UBA1141. The sequence continues at coordinate 1,603,561 of CAXXFI010000002.1, forward strand.
AGTCTTGGGGATAGGTCTTGCGGGGTTGAGGATTCGCCGTGGTGGAATTAAGATTAGTGGCAGTCATGGTGGAGCTAGACCCTCCATCTTGATTAGGGAGCGATTGGTGTTCCACCACCACCGCTCCCGTCTGCCTATCATTGTCGTCGATTTCAGCTATAAAGTCAAGCTGAATGGCGGCATTACTGCACCAATTAGCTACGGATTGTGGCTTTATTCGTCGTCTGGCCGTGCGTTGGTGCATAATATCGGCAACTCTGACCGCCTCGTTGCGAAAGGCGTTGGGCGGTCCCGGGTTAAGGTACGACGCGGCGTGGTTATGCTTGGGGGCTGGCCACGCCGTTCGTCGTTAAAAGGGCAGGTTGTCCGTGTTATCAACTTCCTCCGACCGGGCAAAGGGTCCGACGTACTCGAACTTATTGCGAGCGACCCTGCGGAAGTCATCGGCATTTGCCAGGACTGTCCCGACCACTGCGAATGGTTGCTGCACTCCGAGATCGAGTCCTCTGTCAACCAACTCTTCCAGAACAGCCCGTGCATGAACGTACTTGTTCCCGGCTGGCAAGCGTTGATAAATGGCTGTGGCGGTTTCAATGATTACTCTAGGACGGTCTACAGTCTCAACAGATTGGGTCCCGTCAAGGCCAGTAAAGAAAGAACCCATATATCCTTCGTCCCAGACGTTTCCGCTATCGCGAAGGTACATGCCAATGGCTTGCATTGTGTCTGTTTGCATTGCAAAGTGCCGTTCCATGGCCTGTTGGTCTTGTTTTGCTTCCTGGAGAAGTTCCCCGCCAAGATCGTAGGCCGCTTGGTAGCCATCCCTCCGTAAGATATCCAGCATTTCACGTGCGTAGTCACGCATATCTCGGTCCTCCAACAATTAGAATCAGGCAGTACCGTACATTGTGTACTACTGCACTACTGATGCCAAGGAGTATCCGTCTATGATTACAGGGACCTTCTATACCATAGGAGAAGCTGCAATTCAGTTGAAGAAACACCGGAACACAGTATCCAACTGGGTAAAACAAGGCCAATTGCCTGTTATTCGCATGGGGAATATAGCCCTGATTCGGGAAGAAGACTTGAAATTGGTGGATGGACTTTTGAGGCCTGCGAAGGACCGGTAGTCTCTCAGCAACAACCCTTGCCTAGGGTATATAGTATGTGTGTTGCTCGCCACGGTATTTTTGGCAGAGGGCCTTGTGCCCCATTGCAGGCTCACGTTGGGACGGAGCGACTTGTGGCGAGTAGCGAAACCCTACTGTCGCAAGGGGCTCCCATGTTTAATCGCTTCGTTACCGCGGTTCTCGTTGTCATATCCGTGCTGGTAGTAGTTGGGTGCCAAGCTTCTAGCTAGCACTCCGACCAGCACCCGTGCCCCGGCGGCGTCACTGGAAGCCACCCGAGTTGCTCAGATACCGACGCCGACGTCAGAGCCTACCTCTACGCCGGAGCCTACGCCGACGTCAGAGCCTACCTCTACGCCGGAGCCTACGCCGACGTCAGAGCCTACCTCTACGCCGGAGCCTACGCCAACCTCGGAGCCTACCTCTACGCCGGAGCCTACGCCGACCCCGTTACCCATGGCTACCCCGCATCCGAGCACCTATTGCCGGGAATGGGAGGCACTGGTGCTGGAGTGGGTACGGGATGGGAACCTATACGACGAGTGGAGCCTTCGACTCGCCACTGATTCGAGCGTTCCTGACCATCCCAATCTCACCGCTAGGCTGGCGGATGATCTCTGCATCACTGATTTCCCCTTGGGACGCCACGGCACGGGGTCGTACGAGTTAAAGGTGGGCACAGGAGAAGGGCAGTTATTGCCTGGCACCTACCGGTATCGATCAAAAACTGGCGATGATCGAGTGAGTGTCAGAGATTGCACGCTTAGCCGGAACTTCGTTCAATATAATGATGCTGAACTCGCCATCGAAATGCCCTACGGAGAGCCGTTCGAGTTCACTTTCTACACGTACCACAACGTGGTCTGGTTCGGTGGTTGCGGAGGTTTTCTCTACCGCGTTGGGGATTGAGGTCTCTGAGTTGCGTACTACCGACTTTTGATTCAACATGGACTTTTGATTCAACATGGACTTTTGGTGCAAAGCCCTCCTCACCCATGAGGCGTATGGACCTCATGATTTTTTCGTGTTCCAGTCCCCCGAACATCATCCAATTGCTAACGTGGGTGGCGCCCATGGCGGCAGCTTCTTTGAATTTGCGGATAACCGTATCCGGACTGCCAAAATAGAGACGGTCGAGGAATCCTTTATCGTCGAGTTCGCCTTCGTATGGCCCTGCTTGCACACGTCCGTTTTTTACTTCCAGCCGGGAAAGGGCGCGGCCAGCCTGGTTCTGCCACCGTGCGTAGCTTAGCTGGGGTTCCGCTTCAGAGTCGGTCTCGGCCACATGGGTTATCGACTGGAGACCTAAGGTGGTGTCGTTAATCGGCTTGCCCAAAGCAGCGCGCGCCTGAATCAAGGCGCTCAGGTGGGATTGCACCCCCGCGGCACCCAACAGTCCGGTGGTTATGGGCATCCTATTCCGCTCAGCCGCCAACTGCATACTCTCGACGCTCGTGCCTGCGAGCCACATGGGCGGGTACGGCTTCTGCAAAGGTTTGGGCCAAACAGTGGTCTCGTGGGGCACTTTTATGTATTGACCGTCGTAGGTAAAAGACTCATCCCTGGTCCAAGCCAGCTCCAAAACATCCAGGGTTTCCAGGTAGCGTTGCCGGGACTCGGATAGGTCTATGCCGAACCTGGACATTTCGTGGGGTTGATAGCCCCGTCCAACGCCGCAGATAAACCTGCCGTCGATAAGGTTATCCAAAACCGCCACTTCTTCGGCAAGCCGGAGCGGGTCCCAGATTGGCAGCACCAGAATCCCGGTGGCGATCTTGATCCTGCGCGTGCGCTGGCCCACATAGAGCGCTTGGAGCAAGGGAGCCGGGGAGTTGCCATAGTTGGAGAAATGGTGTTCGGCAATCAGACAGTAGTCAAAACCCATTTCTTCGGAGTATTGAATCTGCTCAATGCCTTCTTCGAATAAGGTCTTCCAATCGCGAAGACCTGGGTTGGGCCATTCGTAGAATAGGCCAAATTGCATCGCTATTATGTCTCCTAAGTTAAAGCCCAGGCCCTTATTCACAGCAGTAAGCGCGCAGATCAATATTTATATGTCTGCAACCCATTCGCTCTATGCATTGAACATAAGACAGAACGTAACCCATACGTGACCCAATCGAAGGGCGCCTAAATTCCAAGAAGCTGCTCCAGGTTCTTATACAGAATCGCTTCTTTTTCATCTTGAGTAAGGCTGTCCAAGCCCAACACCCAGGAAACGGGCCAGTCTTGGGCCATGTCGAAGGGCCAATCGGTGCCGAATACCACACGGTCGATGCCCACGCTGTCGATCAGCATGCGCAGGGCCTCCTCGCTGTGGGTGAGGCAATCATAGTAGAAACGGTTCAGGTAGGCACTGGGTGGATGCTGTATGTTGACCCTGGCCTCCTGGCGCACCTGCCAGCCCCGGTCCATCCGACCGATGCCGTAACAAGTATAGCCGCCGCCGTGGCAAAGACAGACCCTCAGGTCGGGACAAGCGTCCATGACCCCGCCGAATACCAACGACGCGAAAGTCACGGCCCGGTCGGCCAGGTTGCCAATCGTATTGGGCAGATGGTATTTGCTAGTGCGCTGGTTGACTACTGTGTCGCCCCCTTGGTGGACCAATATCACTGCGCCCAACTGCTCGGCCGCCTTCCAAAAGGGCAGGAACTCTTTTTCGTCATAGTTCTTGCCGTTCACATGGTCGCCAATCATCGCCCCTTTAAGTCCCAACTTGGTCATGCCACGCTCCAACTCGGCAGTGGCTGCCTTCACATCCTGCATGGGCAGGTTGCAGAAGCCAGCGAACCGGTCAGGGCGATCTTTGACCAACTGAGAAACGTAGTCGTTCGCCTCCACATCCATGGCCGCTACGACTTTGGAATCTTTATCGTAATTGTAAAAATAGGAATTGGTGGAAAGCACCTGCACATCCACGCCCAAGGAGTTCATGTCGGCCAAGCGTTCCTCGGGAGTCCAAGAGGTCTTGGGGTTGTTCCGGTGAATGGACAGGGCGTCGGTGGTCATGCCATGCCAACTTTCCCCTTTAGCCGTGGCATTAACATAGCCCGCAGGGGAAATATGGGCGTGAATGTCTATGGTCCGCATGTTTTACTCCTAAGTTAGTCGTAGCGCCCGATGATAATCCGGCCAGAAAAGTCCCGCTACGGATTCTCAAGGGGAACAATCGCCAAGTCGATAATCAGTGCCGCAGGTCCGGCAGATCACAATCCGTCCCTCTTCTAAGGCATCCAAGCTGAAAAGGGCCGGCAAGACGCGTGGGCTGACTGCAACGCCGCCATCCTAGCTGTCAAATTGTATGGGGTCAATGGTTCTTGCGGTAAAGTGGGGAAGAGCAAAATTTGACTCAGGACGCCCATTTTTGACGCAATCACCCGGCGGGAAATACCTGCCTACCCGATACAACAGTGCGCGTCACTTTCATCTCCCGGACTTCCTCGGGCGAAGAATCCAGGGGGTCCCGGTCCAAGCAAATGAAGTCGGCCGCTTTGCCCAAGGCCAAAGACCCCAAGAACTGTTCCTGGCCCAAGATCGCCGCCGAGCCAACGGTGTAGCAGCGCAACGCTTCCGCTACGGAAATCCGGTGCTGAGGGCCTTGCACCCCAGCGCTCTGGGTGTCACGGGTAGCGAAGCCGTAGACGTTTAGCCAGGGGTCGTGGCTGGTGACCGGGGAATCGGTGCCCGCGCCGACAACAGCTCCGGAATCGATCCAAGCTCTTGAAGGGGTGCATCCCGCCGCTCGCTGGTCGCCCCAGTATGTTTTCATGTTTCCTGCCAAGCTGTAGACCAAAGCGTGCTGTAACGTAATGCCTATTCCGGCGTCCCTGGCCCTTTCGATGGCCCCCGGCACCGGCGAAAAAGCGTGCTCCAGTGCATGACCTCGTCCTCTGCTGGAGTTACTCACATCGCTGGAATGTCTGGCGTCGGTAGCCTCGAAAGCGTCCAAAGCCATTACCATAGCTGCGTCGCCCACCACATGGATGCCCACTCGCCAGTCCAGCCTTTGGGCTTGCTCTAGAATCGCCTCCAGGTTTTCTTGGCTGGTTAAAGGAAATCCGTGAAAGTTGGGGTCGTTGGCGTAGGCGTCGTGAAAGTAACCCGCCTCGACACCCCCGTCCATCACTACCTTGAGACCCCAGATGCTGAGCCACTGGTCGCCGAACCCGCTGACCGGCGCCAATCCGTCAATCCAGGCCTTTCGTTCTTCGGGAGTCGCTCCCAAATCTACCCGCCACATCAAGCTTGCTCGAAGGGAACGCTCCTCTTGGATCACCGCCTGGTAGGAACGTATCTCTGTCGCTCCCAGTCCAGGATCCCTCACGGTGGTTATTCCTGCCTGGTTGTGGGCTTTGATTGCGGCGCGGAGGGCCCGTCGACGGTCTTCTTCGCTCGTTTGCGGCAGCAGCCGAGTCAACAAAGAAAACGCTGGCATTTCTACCAGCATGCCGGTAAGCGCTCCGGAAGCATCCCGCACGAAGGAGCCGCCTTGTGGGTCTGGACTGCTATGGGATATCCCAGCCTGCTTCAATCCCAGACTATTGGTGACAACCACATGACCGCCTCGGGGAAGGTAGACCGGATTGTTCGGAGCTGCTAGGTCAAGCTGTTGTGCGGTGGGCATCCGCCCTTCGGTCAAATTGGTCTCATGCCACCGGCTGGAGCACAGAAGCCATTGGCCGGCGGGGAGTTCCCGGGCTCTCTCGGCAACCGTGTTCAACAGTTCTTCCATGGAACCCACATCTCCCAACTGGAGACGGTCCCAATCCAGCCCGGTCCTTAGAAAGTGATTGTGGCTATCGATCAATCCCGGCATGACTACTTCGCCGTTAAGATCGGAGATCGTGGCATCGGGCGCCATCCGGGTTATTGCGTCGTCGGAGCCCAAACCCACGATCACCCCAGCCCGGACGGCGATGGCGGTCAAGCTGCGGTCCAGCACCGGTGCGGTGGTGCCCGCTCTTGTAACTCCCATAGTTATCATTCCACCGGCGTTGGTGAAGACGCCGTCCGGTCCCAATGATTGAATGCTAGCCATGATTAATCTCTAAAGGTTGGAATGATTTGGATAAAAGGACTCTTGTTCGGCGGGGGATTAGTGGGGTAAGGGGGACTTTTGTGGGCTTGTTGTGACACGACGTATATGGCCCAATTGTGAATCAGCGGGCCGAAATTCTGCCGCCCTTAGACCCAAATGCCATCTTCGGGAATCCGGACCATGCGGTTGACGTAGACGCTAGGAACGTGGATGTGGTCCGGGTCCAATTCACCAGGCTCCACTATGTCGTTTTCCACCTCAACGATGGTATTCTTGGCGGCCATGGCCATGATCGGGTTGAAGCTGCGCCCGGCCATCCTAAACTGAAGGTTGCCCAGTTTATCAGCTTTCCAAGCCCGGACAAAGGCGTAGTCGGCGTGCAAGGCATATTCCAGCACGTAAGTACGTCCATCGATTTCCCGGTGCTCTTTGCCTTCGGCCAGTTCGGTGCCCACGCTGGCTGGCGTGTAAAAGCCTCCGATACCCGAGGCTGCCGCCCTGATTCGTTCGGCCAAAGTCCCTTGTGGCAGCAACTCTGCGTCCAGTTCCCCGTCGTTGTATTTCTGCACAAAGGGAGTGATTATCGACGGATGGGTGGGAGCGGTGAAGGCGCAGAACATTTTTTTGACCTGGTTGTTTTCCACTAAGGTACCGACATCCACATTTTCGTCTATCACTCCATGTCCGTTGGAGATCACCGTCAGGTTATTAGCCCCTTGGCGGCTCAATGCTCCGACCAGGTTCCGGGGAATTCCCACGCCTCCGAACCCTGGGACCATGACCGTTACACCATCGGGGATGTCTGCCACCGCTTCATCGAAGGTGGCGTAGATCTTATTTTTCATTCTCGGGTCACCTCTAATACTTAGCCAGTAACTTGGCCTGGAACTTTGTCGCTCCATACTACCGCACCTGCCGTTCCATCGCCAGAGTATTGGTGCGGCGCAGCGTAATTGAGCCGGCTAAACGTCGACGTTTGACGGCGACAAGGCTGCCGGGACCCCACCACCGCCACCCTCATTCATCAACGGCACTTGACAAGATAAGCAAATAGCCGAAGAATTCTATTGGCTTGATATTTCCTAATAGCATTGACCGGGTGATAGCTACTGGGCCTTGGGCGACCAGCATGAACGGTTCGCTTCGGTGTGCGTTTGGGAATGTTTCGGCAAAAGTTGATTAGAACAGGAGGCAAATCATGACCTCACAAGATCATAAGACCTATGTTTACGTGGGTATTGGTGGAGAGCACCCGCTGGTGGCGGCGGCAGATCCGAATGTTCTGGGAGAGGGAGGACTTTTCCGTAGGGGCGACGGGGAGGAAGAGTGGCAGCTACTGACCAACGGCCTACCTCAAGACCCTCAGGTTAGGGCAATGGCCATCCACCCAAACAACCCACAGTTGCTCTACGCTGGCACCCAGCACGGTGTGTACCGCACCAGTAACCGGGGAGAGACCTGGGAAGCAACGGATTCGCCAAAGGCCGAGGTATGGTCCATTGGCTTCCATCCTGCCAATCCCGACATTATGTTGGCTGGTTACGACCGCGGCATGATTTGCAAGTCCGAGGACGGTGGCTCGACCTGGCGTAAGACGGACACCAGCAAAATCCAGTTTCCTCACATTACGATGGAACCCACAGAGATCGTAAAAAGAATCATCGGCATATCCTTCGACGCAGCCAATCCCGAGGATGTATACGGCGCTGTAGAAGTAGGTGGCTTGTTGGCCAGCCGCGACGGGGGCGAGAGTTGGGAGTCTATAACCGATGGCCACTACACCAGAATGGGACCTGTAGACCTGCACGGAGTGCAAGTGAATTCCACTTCACCCGGTCTGGTTTACATCATCACCCAACTGGCCATGTTCCGCAGCCGGGACCGGGGCCAACGGTGGGAATTTGTTCCGATAGATGAAATGTTCCCAGGCGGTAGCTACTGCAGGGGCTTGATTGTGGCCCCCAACGACCCCAGCATCATGTACTTGGCGGCAGGAGCCGGTGGTGGCAGCGCCCCCCAGGGAACGGTAGAAGAGGGTGCGCTATTGCGCAGCCAAGACGCTGGCGAGACTTGGAGTCGGTTGGATTTGGGAGACACGCCAGGTAGCCGCATGTTCCAGATCGCCATTGATTCTGCAGCCCCTTCCCACGTCTACTGCACCGACTATAAGGGTGCCGTGTACAGCAGCTACGACTCGGGTGACACATGGAACAGGAGCCAGGTGCCGGTGGAAACGTCTCGGGCACGCCACGTTTACCCCATGGTGTGCGGATAAGACATTAGTTATCAGCTTTCAGCAATCAGCTGTCAGCTTTTTCGGTTGACCGGTCAGACCTACGGAACAGAGGTCGACCCACTACCAAAGTGGGCTTGAGCCTGACGCTGGTGGCTGACCGCTGAAAGCTGTAATCAAATTAGGAGCATCAATCACAATGGCATTGGAGCGGGCCACCTTTAGCGTAAGCGAAGTAGACCTCAGTTTCATGGTTCTGGAAAAAACCGAATTGCCCGCCGAGTTTCAGGGGCATCAGGTAGTACGGGAAGGCCCGCTGGACAACGCGGCCATGGCCGAAAACGGTTTCGCCAGCAGCACTGCGGACCGGTTCAGGCTAGCAGGCAGGGTTAATGGCTTCATGCGGGAGTTTGGTCCGACTTCCAACATGGGCTCCCCCGATGGGTTCAATTTTCTGGCAGCGTCGGTGGCTCACCTTTTCGACAAGCCGGACTCTGTGGTCGGATGGATGGAAAACATCTTCCTGAAAGATTTTGAAGAGAACGTCGGCGAAGGCGTCGGCGAGGGCCATCAATTGGTCTCGACCCAACGCTTGGAGCCCATGAACTTTTTCGACGAAGCGGTGGCATTGAGGGTTCTCCAGGGTGGGCCAAATGGTCTGATTTCCTCTACCGTCATAGATTTCCGGGTGGGGCGAATCCTGGGAGTGGCATTCGTGGGCACGGTGGGCGACCACCAACGGTTGGAACTGGCCACCGAACTGGGACTGGCCCTGGAGAAGCGCATCGTCAGGGTGGCTTTGGGAGGAGCGTAACTGGGATTTACCGGTAGTGATAATCAAGCTTACTAGGTAGGCCTAGCCGACTTTGGCCGGGTTGGGACGAACCGGAGCGCCTACTCGGGCAACCAGCCGGACCCCAACCGCTCCTTCAAGAATTTTTTAACCACGTCGACCGGGATGGCCAAGCCTACGTCCGGACCGGCCAACATGGTGTTGATCCCTACCAGTCGGCCTTGAGCGTCCACCAATGGGCCTCCAGAGTGGCCAGGCCGCAACCTAAGGCTTGCCGCTATCCACTCCCGCCCGTTTCCGGGAGTTTCCGGCAAATCCGGCCCAACTCCGATAACCACCCCCCTGGAAACCGCACCGTGAACTCCCCATGGGTGGCCCAAAGCCATCACCCACTGACCTGCCGCCAAGCCTTTGGAGTCACCCAACTCAATTGCTGGCAACTCTTGGGCATCAACCGATAACGCCGCAATATCTTGTTCCTTATCGGAGGCCAAGACCTGGGCCGACAACGCGGTCCCGCACAACCCGGTCTCCCATGGCCCGGCTCCCGGTGGCAAAGAAACCTCCAAGTTTCCCTGAGCGGCCACATGGGCATTGGTGATGATCAGACCCCCGCCATGCCAGACGCTGCCTGCGCCTATTCCTTTGCCACCGCTGCGGATCACCACTAGGCTGCTCTTGGCATTCTCCACCAATTGATCCAGGTCTTGATTCAATAATTGGATTTCGTGTCGCATCATAGTTTCTCTACTGGTTATTAGGATTACCTTTCGGGAGGCCGACTGGTTGGCGTGACCGAAACATCGTGGAGTTGCCCGCCACGCAATACTTTGAATGAGACGGCCCGGTCAATCTTCTCCGCGTCCAGACTCGCCAGCAGGTCATCCAAATGTCTGACAGGCTTGCCTTCCAAGGCGACGAGAGTGTCCCCCAAGAACAGGCCTCCCCTTGCGGCTGGCCCATCCTGCTCCACCGAAACGATTAACAACCCAGTCGCCTGCCCAAGCTGCTCGGTAAGCGCCTCGGGCAGCCGCGCCGGTTGAGAGCCGACTCCGATGTAGGAACGAAGGATGCTGCCGTGGGCCAGAAGCGCAGCCACTACTCTTTCTACAGTGGGCAGGGGGAGCGCCATGGAGACGCTTCGCACTAACCCTGAAGTAATTAGCCCGATCACCTTGCCTTCTGCGTCAACCAGCGGTCCCCCAGAGAAGCCAGGTGGCATCACCAAGTCGGCCTGAACGTACCGGTCCACGGCGCCACCCGCAGGAGTTCGCCAGTTGCCGCCCAACGCTCCGATAATGCCCATCGTCGCTTGCACATTCTTTCCCGGCCGCGCCAAAGTCAGGGCCAGATGGCCAGCCTTCAGGCTCTCCGGATTGGCCCATTGCAATGGGCTAAAGTTCTGGCTTTCTACCCGCAGAACCGCCAGGTCAGTCGTGGGGTCCCGTCCCACCAATTTAGCTTGGAGCGTATTTCCATCGGGAAGACCTATGGCGATATTCTCGTCCCGTTCCAGCGTGTGGTGGGCAGTTACCACGATACCGTCGGTCGACCAAATGATGCCACTGGCTGGCAAGCGCTCTCTTCCCTCAACGCGCACAACGCCGGCGCCTGAGTTGGAAACCGTCTCGGCCAGCGCGTCGGACAGGCCGGTAAGTGTGTTGGTCACGGTAGTTCTCCTTTAATCCCCCGTTGGGTTGATCCCCTTCGGGTGTTCGTATTCCAGTCTCTAAGTTACCCTAACGTGGCTAGACCTAACACGACCCTTACGGCTAGGACACGGACTATACAAATGGGTAGGTGGAGGATTAGTTCACAAGTGGGGGTTTTAGTTCACAAGGGAAGAAGGCCAAGGCGAGTGGCCCGAGTCACAGCCTCGGTGCGGCTTTGGGCTCCCAGTTTGCCCATCAGGCAGTTGACGTGGAACTTTACCGTGTGCTCGCTGATTCCCAAACGGTCGGCGATGGCCTTGTTGGGCAGACCTTCGGCCAGAAGGCGCAAAGCCTCACTTTCCCTGGGCGTTAATTGGGGAACGGGACCCTGGGTTGAAGAGGGGAGGGGCGCAGCGGGCTGAGCCAAGCTCAGATCCGAGACCACCAGCCCCCGGGCTACGGCAACCAGCGCGGCAACCAGATTTTCAACATCCGAGTTCCTGAGCAAAAGGCCCAAAGCACCCGCAGCTCGCACTTGTGAGGTCAGTGAATCATCGGGCAACAACGCAACTACGGGGGGAGCGACTTCAGATAGTTCGGAGAGTCGGGCTAAAGACCCAACGGGGTTCCACCCGAGGTCCCACACCACAACGTCAGCAACGTAGACTTCCAGGGCTGAGCCGAGCTCATCATCCTCAGCAACCGGACCCGCCACATCCAACCCGGGCTGTTGGTCCAGCATTGCCGCGAGGCCCGCTCTAGACAGCTGGTCGGCGCCCACAATGAGCACCCGAAGCGGATTCAATAATGGCGGCACAATTACCGGCCTTTCACGCCTTTACCAACACAATTATCCCTACTGCAGCGCGTCCCACTCATTTAAAGCCAAGCCTGCTTGCCTCAATATACTCCTGATTGTACCCACGGCAATTTCTGAATGCTAAGGTACAATAGCTGTATCGAATGTCTGGTCCTGTCTCTCTCACGAACTTTACGTGACTACCCCGTTGGCTGGTGTGAATGAATCCCGCAGCCCGCAACCGTCGGCTGACTTCACGAAAGGGCAACGGCCTAAGTGGCACCGACTTCGACCTCAACGAAGGTCACCTGCGGAACTATCGTAGCGGTGGGTTGCTCAAAATGAAACTCAAGAGCTTCCTTCAAGTTAACCAAGGCCTCATCTTCGGTACTCCCTTGGCTGGCGACATCAACTTCAAGGCACTGGGCCACGAACCAATTGCCCTCTTCCCAGACAGTCACCGTAAAGCGCCTTCTCATGGGGCTATACCTCTCCCAACAATCTGATCACCTCGTCTCCTACCTGCCCCGTCGTGGCGCTTCCGCCTAAGTCCGGAGTCAATAGCCGGCGCTCGTTCAAGCAGCGGGCCACGGCGGCGTCTACCCTTTGCGCCGCATCTCCCTCGCCAAGATGGTCCAGCATCATAGCCACCGCCGACACGGTTGCCAGGGGATTGGCGATTCCTTTCCCGGTAATATCGAAGGCAGCGCCGTGGACCGGCTCGAACATTGAGGGGTGCTCACGCTCCGGGTTGATGTTGGCGCTGGGAGCCAGACCCATGCTGCCCGTTACAACGGCGGCGATGTCCGAAAGGATGTCGGCGAAAAGGTTGGAAGCCACCATCACGTCGAAACTCTCCGGCCAGCGCACCAAGTCCATGCACGCCCGGTCCACCAATAACGACTCGGTCTCCACCTGTGGGAATTCCGCCGCAACGTCCTGAAACACCTCGTCCCAAAACACCATGCCGAATGATTGGGCGTTGGATTTGGTGACCGAGGTTACTTTCATCATTTTGTTGCGCCGGACGCAGTATTCAAAGGCGGCGCGAATAATCCGTTCGGTCCCTCGGCGAGTGAACACATTGGTCTGCATTACTGTCTCGTAGGGTGTGCCCGGATACAAACGACCGCCCACGGGAGCGTATTCTCCTTCCGTGTTCTCCCGGAAAAGCACCAAGTCGATTTCACCAGCCTTTTTTCCTGCTAGCGGCGATTCGACGCCGGGGTACAGGTAGGATGGCCGGACGCACACGCCTTGGTCGAAGCGGCGGCGCATAGGTAGCAGCAAGCCGTGGAGCGTAATATGGTCGGGAATCTGTGGGTCGCCAACGGCCCCGAAAAGGATGGCGTCGGACGACTGGAGTTGCGCTATGCCGTCTTCGGGCATTAGCAAACCTGTTTCCCGGTAGTAGTCGGAACCCCATGGGTAGTCGGAGTACTTAAAACTAAGACCGCTGCCGTCGCCAGCCAAAGCCTCAAGCAACTTTTTGCCTTCGGCGATCACCTCGGGCCCGACACCGTCTCCGGGAATTACCGCTATCTGGTATTCTGCCATCGTTTTTCTCTCCCACGTTTTCTCGGGCCATCATAATAATCTAACCGCAGAGAACGCAAAGACCGCAGAGCTATAAGCGATACAACTGAAATATATCTCAATTGGAACTCTCTGCGGTCTTTGCGTTCTCTGCGGTGTATTCGGTGTACAGGTTTCAGGCTCCGGTTTTGGGCAAAACCTGACGGATACCCCCGCCTAATAGCCGAAAGTGATGTATCGCTTCAGCGCCGGGAAAAGCTCGGGTTGCCTTCCGGTACACCGACTTTCCGGTGCGCTCCGTGGCATCCAGCAAAACTCCGATAACCGTGCCGCTGTGGCCTACGTTGACGCCCACGGCACCCACGGATTCGGCGAATTCCAGCACCGCCGGAAGTTGAGGCTTGAAATGCACCGCCTGACTGGCCCTAGAGCTGATGCTTGCTCCCCGACCGATCAAGCCCGGGTCCAGTCGCCGTATGCCGGTTCTGACCAACCCAAGGGCCTCGTCCACCTCATCCTGTATAGACTTCCAGTCGGCGCAACGGTCGACAGCGTTAAACTCCACCGTATCCACGGTGCCGCCAAAGTCCAAGGCCACTATCTCCATGGGTGGTGGCGGGCCCAAAACTTGGATGATGCGGCCTTCCCGGTGGTCCAAGAGGGCTATGCCGGGAAACATTACCCCGTCGGAAGGCTCCACGGACAGTGCTATACGGGCCACTTCTTCGGGGGTCAGTTCTTCACCCAAGGCCAGGCCGGTAGCGGCAATGGTAGCCGCAACGTCAGCGCTGCTACTCCCCATGCCCTTGCTTCTGGGAATCGGGTTATCGATGGTCAGCCTGCCGCTTATTTGACTCTGGCCTAATTTCTCCAGGGTAGCCAATAGGGCAGCCGCCGACTTGGGGCAGTCCGCAGGCGTCTCAAGTCCGCCTCCGTCCCGGTGGAAAGTAACCCTTGCCCTGGAAAAAAAGTCGATAGGGCAGGTCACCAGGAAGTGGCTGTCCCCAAGCATCCCTTGAACCAACTCGCCGCAAACGCCGGGCACTCGCACGTCGGCGGAACCGGGACGAAAGCCTGACGTTGCCGCAGAGTCCCCTGGGTCCGATTCCTGGGTCAAATCCACCTCGGTCTATTTAGCCAGAGTTTTGCCCGGTGCCTTGGCACGTGGAGCCCCAGCACCTGGCTCGGGCTGATTCTTCAGTATCGGGAGCAACTTACGTCTGGCCCTTGATCTGGACCGGGATTCCCGCCACCACCATGAATACCCGGTCGGCTTGGGCGGCCACCCGTTGATTGATGGTGCCCAATAGGTCCTGGAACCGGCGGCCCATCAGTTCCATCGGCACCATACTCAGACCCACCTCGCTGCTAACCACAGTAAATACTGCCGACGCTTGGGCAACGACTTTCAAAAAGCCGTCTAGGTGCCACAACACGGAAAGCTCTAATTCCTCAGTGTCCGAATATTTATGCTCCATCATCATGTTGGCCAACCAAACGTCCAAGCTGTCAATCAATACGGAACCGGTTGCGTCGGTCAAAGGGCCAGCCAAGTCCAAAGGCTCCTCGACGGTGGTCCATTTTACCGAACGCGACTCACGATGACGTCGGATTCGCTCTTCCATCTCCTCATCGACGGCCAATCCCGTGGCCAGGTATAAAACGGGTGTGTCCACGCCTCCGGCCAGACCTTCGGCAAAGGCGCTTTTCCCCGACCGGACGCCGCCGAGAACCAAAGACAGTTGAAAAGAGAGTTGAGGAGCCATCAGGACCGCGACCCTATGGGATCAAATTCCCGCTCCAGGCCGGTCATGCCGTAAATTAGGTCCATTTTCAGGCTAGACCGCACCCAATCAGCCAACTTGTCGTACTCAAGGTCTATGGCCAACTCTTTGGTTTCCAATGAAAGGCTTGCGCCTTTGCGCCGGGCCAACGCCTGCAACAATGCTTGTCGAAGCCCGCTGTTTTGAAACAACCCATGAATGTATGTGCCGAGAACCCAACCGGTGGGGTCCAAGGCACCGTCTGTAGCCGTGGTGGGGTCAACCCCCACATCGGAGCGGTCATGGACGGAAAAGGCGGGAGAGAACGCAGAACCCGCGCCGTCGCCAAAGGTACGTCCCATGTGTATTTCGTAGCCGTGGATGGGCGCTCCCTTGGCCCCGGACAGTAAGCCGAAGTTTTGTGTCACCGCGCCTTGGACGCGATGAGTCTCTTTTTGTCCACTGAATACAGTAGATTGTGGCAACAAACCCAGACCGGTGATCTGGGTGCGGGATGATTCAACTTGGTCCGGGTCCTGTATTAGACTGCCCAGCATCTGGTAGCCACCGCAGATACCAATTACCGCCGACCCGGCCTGGTGGGCGTTGCGAACTGCTGCGGCCAAGCCTCGGTCTTCCATCCAAGCCAGGTCCGGGATGGTTGTCTTGGTGCCCGGCAGTATAACTAGGTCCGGCGCTCCCAACTGCTCCGGGGAGTTGACGTAGCGCAGATTGACGCCGCTTTCCCTCGCCAACGGGTCGAAGTCATCGAAGTTGGAAATATGGGGCAGTTGGACGACCGCAATGTCCAAAACCTTATTTCCATTGGACAGTCTGGGAGGTAGGTCCAAAGCCACCGAGTCCTCCTCGGGAATGTGGATGTCCCTGTAGTGGTTCACCACTCCCACTACCGGTTTGCCGGTCCTTTCCTCCAGCCAGGTTAGGCCATCGGTGAGAAGGCTAACGTCGCCACGGAATTTGTTGATAATGAATCCTTGGACTGCCGCTCTCTCTTCAGGTTCCAACAATTCCAAGGTACCAACGATGGCGGCAAACACGCCGCCGCGGTCGATATCAGCGCACAGGAGAACAGGAGCTTGGGCGTAAAGTGCCACCCGCATGTTTACAATCTCGGTGGCTTTCAGATTGATCTCGGCAGGGCTGCCCGCACCCTCAATCACGACAATGTCGTATTCATCCCTCAGAATGTCCAGGGACGAGCTCACCGACTCCCAAAGGCGGGGTTTGAGATTGTAGTAATCCCTGGAACCGGCGGATAAAATCGGCCGGCCCATCAAAACAACCTGGGACGTGTGATCAGCCTCGGGCTTCAACAGCACCGGGTTCATTTCCACTCTAGCGTCTACTCCGGCGGCCTCGGCCTGTACCGCTTGGGCCCGCCCGATCTCACCTCCGCTGGCAGTCACGTAGGAATTGTTGGACATGTTCTGGGCCTTGAACGGCGCCACCCGGAAACCGTCCTGGCGGAACATGCGGCACAGCGCCGACACCAGCACGCTTTTCCCAACGTGGGAGGCGGTACCTTGGACCATCAATACTTTTCCGGGCATCTACTCACTCACATTATCAGCTATCTATCAGCTATCAGCTATCAGCTATCAGCTATCAGCTATCAGCTATCAGCTATCAGCTATCAGCTCAGAGATTATATCTCACCTGATTCGGCTTAATCGCTCCCGTCGGACCGTGATTTCTTGCCTCACGCTCCATAACGCTGCTGGCTGACCGCTGACCGCTGATTGCTGATTACTGATTACTGATTACTTTCACAGTTTTGGTCCCAGGCCATCTAAGTGGGAGGTGTCATTGTACAAGCGTAGGACGGCGTTGTTGGGATAGATGTCCAGCACCGAGAGTCCGCAATTGGCCATTGAAAAGCGCCAGTTGGCCTCCAAGGGCAATTCCATCAACGCTACGAAGCCGGCTCTTAAGGCACCGCCGTGGCCGACGATGAGCACGTTGTCTTCCCAATGACGTATCTTTAACTCGGTCATGATGGAGTTCATTCTGGAGCTGGTCTCACGAATGCTTTCTCCTCCCGGCGGCGCAAAGTCCAGGTCATTGACCTGAGACGCCAGATATAGCTCCGGGTATCGCTGGTCGGTCTCCTCCGGTGTGAGGCCCTCGAAAACACCCTTGTTGAACTCCCTAAGACGCTGAGTGGTTTGTAGAGGGATGGTGCGCTGATCCAGAATTTGCCGCGCGGTCTCGGCACTTCGCTCCAAGTCGCTGGAATATGCATAGTCCAGCCTCACCCCAACCAACCGTCGTGCCAACATCCTGGCTTGCTGCAGACCTCTTTCCGACAATGCGATATCGGTATGCCCTTGGATTCTTCCTTGAGCATTCCACTCCGTCTCACCGTGTCGGACGATAAACCACCTACCCATTTGTCTCACCGTTGTTTATTTCACTATTCGGCCGCTGCCGGTTTGTCCATGACTGGGACGGCCAAAGCCCAGTGCGTCGCGCGTCTTTGGTCCCCCAAGCATGCTGTTGCGTATCCCCTTGATTTGTAACTCTTTGCTTAATGTTAACTTCCTTGTAAGTCTCACTTCGTAGGTTTCGCGTTGTAGGTCTCGCGTTCAATTGGATTTGGCTTGGAGTCTTGCGGTTGGAGAGTAAACGTTTTGATAGAAGCTACCCGTTTTCATAAAAAGCCAACAGCGACCATAAAAAGCCAACAGTGACCCTGCGACATTTTATCAGAGTGAATGGCTGTGTCTACTTGCTAAACTGGGCCAGAGTTACCATACCTCGTGCGGAATGGCCAGCATGCAAGGGAGAAGAGCCGGGCTCCCGAAACTGCCGCTTTGACGAAAACCTCTACCGGTTCACCTATAGCCCCGTTATAAAACGTCTCACCCCATGCTCAGGCCGTTTCGCAGGGCGGCGCGCTTTTTCGACATGGAAATTGGCTCAGTCTCAATCTTGGAAAATGTTCATCCTTAACTCACGCCTAAACCACGAATGCTACGAAATCTGCATACTACATGTTGACAAATCAAGTATTGGCCCATACAATATGCAGACCTTCAACCGTAGCGAGGTGTGTGATGGAAGCATATTGCGTTAAGTGCCGAGCCAAAAAGGAGATCTCGAATCCCCAGGGTATTACCATGAAGAACGGCAAGCCCGCAACCCAGGGCGTTTGCCCGACCTGTGGGACCAAAGTGTTCCGTATCGGAGCCACTCCCTAAATAACTAGCACCTGGGATATAGTCCTCGTGAGCCAGCCTGTGGGCGCTTCGTGTGCCCGCAGGCTTACTCCAAATCCCGATGGGGTAGAAGACAAGCCGTTGCCAAAATTGATTCCCTCGTAAAAACCCCTCGTCCTCCGGGGGCAATGGGAGGATAATGTGGGGAAAGGGCGTTGGGGCAGCGCCTGGCCGAGGGAGGGGAGGATGTTCCGAATACGAGACCCGCAAGAGAGCCTCTGGCAGTCCCAGTTCCTGGTGACGCCGAAGAAGGCTAAGCGTCTGGAGAGAAGTTGGGCCGAGGTTTTCCGAAACGAGGCGCTCCCCCTGATTGACGAGGAGCGCTTTGCTCCCATGTACTGCGTGGACAACGGCCGTCCCAACCGGGCGGTGCAGACCGTCCTTGGGGTCCACCTCCTCAAAGAGATGTTCAACCTCACCGACGATGAAGCTCTGGAACAACTAGAGTTCAACCTGCTCTGGCACCACGCCCTGCGGCTGGACATCGAGGAGACCCACCTGCCCCAGAAGACCCTCCACAACTTCCGAGTTCGCCTGATGCAGCACGACGGTGGCCGGCTGGCTTTCCAGGAGACCACGGACCGGATCATCCAGGCGCTGGGCATACGCACCGGAAAGCAACGGCTGGACTCCACCCACATCATGAGCAACATCGCCACACTCACCCGGCTGGGCCTGTTCTGTGAGACGATGCGGTTGTTCCTGCGGGCCTTGCGCTGGGAGCACCCAGAGCTTCGCCCTGGGGTTCCGGAGGGCCTCCTAGGGCGCTATTTGAAGGAAGAAGACGAGGCGACCCACTACGAGGACGCCCGCACGGGGGAGGGTCGGCGACGCCTTTCGGTCTGTGCCCGGGACCTCTACCGGCTGGTGGACCGGTTCCATGGCACGACTGCTGCCCAGCTGGAGGAGTACCGGCTGCTGGAGCGGCTGCTGCGGGAGCAGTGCCATGTGGGCAAACACCGGGACGGGCGCCCCAGGGACGATGACGACGATGCTGGGGAATGCAAGGTGCCCGTGGCCTTGAAGGACCCGAAGCAGGTGTCCGCCGACTCGCTGCAATCGCCCCACGACCCGGATGTGACCTACAGCGGCCACAAGGGGAAGGGGTACGAGGTGCAGGTGGCGGAGACCTGCCACGAGGAGAACGCCACCCAGCTCATCACCCACGTGGAGGTGACCCCCTCGAGTGGGAGCGACACCGACGTGAGCGTGCCGGTCGTTGACGGGCTCGCGGAGCGGAAGGTCCGACCGGACGAGCTCTTCGCCGACACGGCGTATGGGTCGGGCCGCAATGCCTTCGAAGCCTCGCGCCGGGGAACGGAACTGGTGAGCCCGGTGGCGGGGTCGGCGCCGGGGAACTCGCACGAAGGAGAGGGTGACGGACCACCGCCGCTCACCGCCGCGGACTTTCAGATCGACGTCACAGGGGAGCAGGCCACGGTGTGCCCCGCCGGCCACCCGTCCATCGAGGAGCACGAGTTGGAGGATGCGCCGGAGCGGGTAGAGGTCCACTTTGCCAGGACAACATGCGAGCCCTGCCCCTTGCGGTCCCGTTGCCCAGTGAAGCTGGACCGGCGTGCGGGGGCCTACGTCCTCAAGGCGGACCTGGTGAAGGTGAACATCGAGCGGCGCCGGAGGGCCGAGGCCACCGAGGAGTGGCGCAAGCGGTATGCCATAAGGGCCGGGATCGAGGGAACGAACTCCGAGCTGAAGCGCGCCCACGGGCTTGGGCGCTTGCGGGTGCGAGGGGGCCGTCGGGTGCGGCTTGCCGTCTACCTGAAGGCGTTGGCGTGCAACTTCAAGCGGATGGTCCATGCACGCCTGGTGGAGATGGAGAACACGGCTCAGCGGGCGGTCGGGACGGCACCTGCGGTCACGGCCGCATGAGGGCGCCGCTCCACAGCTTCCACCGGGTGCCCTGAGCCACGGAAGGGGTACCGCAACGGGATCACGCTTGTCCTGAGCGCGGCAGATGGTGCGGTGAGGCCAGCAGCCGGCATCCCGTGGCCTCCTCCCTTCCAGGCCCCTTCGCACGCCAGGGTTCATCTCAAACAGGCCTTTTTGCGAGGGAATCATAGTTGTACGGCGCTTGCCTTGAACGGCCTAGGGCGGCCACAGTGATCAGATCAGAGTCCTCAGCCCGTCGGAAGCTTGATCTCTTCGAGCAACCGGTAGGTGCCGTAAAGCATTTGCGGGTTTTGCCACAGCGCCGGCGGCCATTTTGAATCCAGCGAAACCTCAATTCTCAGCAAGCAAATGTTGCTGGGAATTTTTCTATTGTGCAGTTCTTTCCTCTTCATTATTCAGCCGCTGTTCGGCCGCAGTAGTTCGGCGATCGCTGCTCGTTAAAGAACCCAGTTGCCGGATATTCGCTCCGGCGATAGAATAAGGCACCGAACAAGCCCAAGCGCCGTCGTGCAATCCGGTAACCAGGATATATCCGCTGTCCTATAACACGAATAGGACGGAACTCCGGGCTGTAATCCAAGATTATAATGAGAAGGAGACGAACATGACTCAACCTCAAGCCGCTCCCTGGCAAGTCGCCCTGGAAAAATCGGCCCCCGCTCTGCTAAAGGACACGACAGCGGTACGGGAAGCCATCATGAAGGACCGCGCCATTTCCATGAAGACCAAGACGCTGATGACCATGTTATGCGACGCACTCTTGGCCCACCCAGGCGGCGTAGCCACCATAGCTGGCCGGGCCCGGGCCATGGGCGCCACCGAAGAAGAGATTGCCGAGACCGTGGGTGTGGCATTTTTGATGGGCGGACTGCCCGCCTTGGTGACCGGAGCCAATGCGTTTCAGGAGTAGCCTGTCCCAGAACGGAGACTGAGCCTTTTCGTAGTTTTCTGCAGTAGCCGTGGCTGGAAATCATGAAGTTCCATGCCCAGGTCCAAAAACACGATCTGATACGGTTTCCAGGAGATGCCATGACCGATCCCATAGTTTTCTTTAACGGGGAGCTTAAGCCGGAAAATGAAGTGGGGATCTCTATCCGCGACCGGGGTTTTATCTACGGCGATGCTGTATTCGACGCCACCCGCACGTTTAACGGACGGCCCTTCAGGCTAAGAGAGCATGTGCGCCGTCTATATAACTCCCTCCGTTACGTTCGCATTGACCCCGGGATGAGCATGGAGGAGATGGAGCGCCGCTCGCTGGACGTGGTGGAGCACAACTACCCCCTGCTGCCCCCCAACCAGGACATGTGGGTGATGCAACGCATCAGCCGGGGCGTGGAGGCGACCCAGCCCGGCGAAGAACAGCGGCCCACTGTGCTTATTGAGAGTCACGCCATCCCATTCGCCAAACGCGCCTCCCTTTACCGGGACGGCATCAGCGTCATTACTCCTTCGGTCCCCAGAGTGCCACCGCGCTTCATGAGTCCCCGGGCCAAGACCCATAACTACCTGAACCTGGTTCTGGGCGACCTGGAAGCCCAAGGCACCGACCCCGACTCTTGGGCGGTGCTGCTGGACGAAGACGGCAACCTGACCGAGGGAAAAGGTTCCAATATATTCTTGGTCAAGGACGGGGTGGTGGCCACGCCCAAGGGACAATTTGTGCTGGAAGGCATTACCGAGTTGTCTTGGAACTGGCCGGTGGGCTGGGGCTGCACGCCGAAGAGAGGGACTTGAACCTATTCGACGCCTATACCGCCGACGAAGCGTTCCTTACCTCCACCAGCTTGTGCATATGTCCCATCTCAAGGTTCAATGGCGCGACCATCGGTCAGGGAGCAGTGCCCGGTCCGGTGACCCAGCAACTGATCTCCGCTTTCAGCGACGTCGCAGGCATGGATTACGTAAGTCAATACCTGTCCCATCTGCCCTAATACGACGGTACACCACTCAAAATCCTGCCCCTTCATGAAACCAAGAGGGCGGGAAAATAACGGGAGGAACTGATGGATCAAGGACTTACCGATGTTGTGGAATCAGGACCAGAGCTACTGGCCCAAGGTTTCGGATTTACCGAAGGTCCCCTATGGCATCCTGACGGTCACTGGGAATTCGTGGATATCCGCAAAAACACCATCCATAGCTTGAGGCCCGGCGGCCAGACCGAAACCGTGCGGGAAAACAGCGGTGCCTCCAACGGCATGACTTTTGATTTGCAGGGGCGGGTAATCGTCTGTGAGGGCGACAACCGGCGCATCACCCGCCGGGAAGCCGACGGTGGCTACACTCCCATCGCCGAGCAGATTGGCGGGAAGAAAATCAATCGCCCCAATGACGTGGTATGCCGGTCCGACGGCAGCATTTATTTCAGCGACCCCGCGGGCCGCCTCACTGCCGAAGAAAGAGAGTTGGATTACAGCGGCATCCACCGAATCGCCCCTGACGGTACGGTCACAAACGCCACCAGCGAGACCGAGTACCCCAATGGATTGGCTTTTTCCCCCGACGAAAGCATTCTTTACGTGTCCATCACCCGGTTGGACGACGGCTGCATTCAGGAGAAGGAACGAGGCGAAGTCTGCCCCCACCAATTTATTCGGGCCTTCGATGTCGCCGCCGATGGGTTGCTCAGCAACAATAGAGTTTTCGCCAATATGTTCTCGGCCGAAGACGGCGTACCCGACGGCATGAAGGTGGACATGGCCGGGCGGGTTTACTGCACCGGTGCGGAAGGCTGCTGGGTTTTCGACTCAGCGGGCAACCAACTGGGCATCATCCGCCTGCCCGAGATCCCAGCGAACTGCGCTTGGGGTGAATCCGACAACCGGACCATGTTTTTCACTGCTCGCACGTCTGTATTCACCATGCGGATGAAATCCCCAGGCACCCCGATACATAAAGCCTGAGCCCGAGGCCAAATCTCCGAGTCGGAGCGCGGTGCCTGAACGCGGACACAGGCAGGGTTCAAAGGGTTCGATAATTATAGGGTAAGTGAATAATGGCTACTGTGACCGAAATAGCCCAGGACATATACCGGATCAACATTGAGGCGCCCGGCTCCCCGGTGACCTATAGCTTCTTTGTGATCAAAGACGACCTGCCCACCCTGGTGGAAACCGGGATGAACCGGATGTTCGACGAGAGCCTGGAGGCGGTCAAGCAGATCATCGACCCGTCCACGTTGCGCTACGTGGTGGTGCCCCACTTCGAAGGCGATGAATGCGGTGCCCTGAACCAGTTCTTGGGGTTGGCGCCCAACGCCCAGCCTGTGTGCAGTCCGGTGGGGGCTCTTACCAACCTGACCGATTTTTCCATCAGGGAACCTATTGCCATGGAGGACGGCCAGATGCTGGACGTAGGGCAACACCGCTTGGAATGCTTGGTGACGCCCTACGTCCATACCTGGGACGGAATGCTGCCCTTCGAGCACACCACGGGCACCCAGTTCTGTTCCGATGTGTTCATTCAACCCGGACCAGGGCCAGCGACAACGGACGAAGCGGAGATCGAGGGGATGCTGGCCATGTATAAAATGATCGGCATTTTCCCATCCCGCGCTCACTTGGACTCGGCGCTGGATAAAATTGAGGCGAAAAATCCCAAAGTCCTGGCATGCCATCACGGCAGTGTGGTTACCGGCCAAATACCGGCATACATGAAGGCTATGCGCGACGGAGACATTATCGGCGTAACCGAGTGGAATCCGATGCGGGAATCCAATAACTAGAACTGGTTGCAATAAGTGATTTTTCTACCCTTAGACGCAACCCTTAGACGCATTCAAGTTGAATGAAATCCTCCAACCGGATTGGTGGAAAGGCTGTTGGATTAGTTCGCACTGGAGTTGGGTATGGCATTCTACGTGTACATGCTGCGTTGCGTCGACGGCTCATACTACACAGGCCATACGGACAAATAGAAGCCCGTTTGATAGCCCACCAAATGGGTCAAATTCCGGGGTACACCGAAGGTCGGCGTCCAGTTCATCTGGTATTTGTCGAGGAGGTCACTTCTAGACGGGTGGCCTTCGAGAGGGAGTGGCAAATAAAAGGTTGGTCCAGGGCGAAGAAACGGGCTATTATCAACCAAGATTGGCAAAATCTAGTCGGGCTTTCGCGAAGCCGTGGTTCGACAGGCTCACCATGAGCGGAATAAGGATAGTTATGGTCTTAAAAACGTTGGTTGACTTACAGCCTTTATTTTTGACCCCGCTCATGGTGAGCCTGTCGAACCACCCGTAGGAGCATCAAATTTGAAACGAGCAACCAACCCATGAACGATTACGATGCTATAGTCATCGGCGTGGGCGCTATGGGCAGCGCCACCGTCTACCACCTAGCCCGGCGCGGGTTGCGGGTATTGGGGATCGAGCGCTACGACATACCCAACGAGATGGGCTCCTCCCACGGAATCTCCCGCATGATCCGCCTGACGTTACAAGAAGACCCGGCTTACGTGCCCTTGGTGCGCCGCGCCTATCAGCTTTGGCACGAGTTGGAAAACCTGTCCGGAGAACGGTTGCTCATTACCACCGGGTCCATTCGGGCAGGGCTGGAAGACAGCCAGATGTTTCTGGGCTCCAAGGAGGCCTGCGAGGTCCACCACATAGCTTACGAAATCATGACCGGGCCCGAGGTGAACCGGCGCTTTCCCGGCTATAGGCTTTCCGAGGACACTATGGCAGTATACCAAGCCGATGGCGGCTTCCTCCTTTCCGAGCGGTGCATCGTCAATCACGTCGCCGCCGCTTTGGACTTGGGAGGCGAGGTACACGGTCGGGAACAAGCCCTCGACTGGGAACCGACCGCCGAAGGTGTCCGCGTCAGTACCGACCGGGGCACGTACACAGCAAATAACCTGGTGGTCTGTTCCGGAGCGTGGACATCCAAGGTTCTCCCTGAATTGGCCAAGTCAACGGTGGCGGAAAGGCAGGTCTTGGCCTGGTTTCAACCTCGTCGGCCGGAACTTTTCCGCCCCGATACATTCCCGGTTTTCGGCGTGATGGCTGAAGAAGGCCGTTTCTACGGTTTCCCGACCTACGGTATACCCGGCTTCAAGATAGGCCGGACTCACCACTTGGACCAAGAGGTCGATGCAGACTTTGTGGACCGGGACATACACCTCGAGGACGAAGCAATACTGAGGAATTTCACCCAGCAGTACTTCCCCGAGGCCGCCGGACCGGCTTTGGCCCTGAAAACTTGCTTATTCACCAATAGCCCTGATGAGCACTTCATTATCGACACATTGCCGGACTTCCCTCAGGTCAGCGTCGCCGCCGGGTTTTCCGGCCACGGCTTCAAGCACAGCAGCACCGTGGGCGAGATAATGGCCGATCTGGTTCAGCACGGGGAGACCCCCCACGACATAGGACTGTTCCGTTTGGGCCGTTTCCAATAGCCGTTGGGTTATTGTCCCTAGCCAACATTCATTCTTGATTAGCACCAGAAATATTTATTAAGGGCGGCTCGGTCTTAATCCAACAGGCTCAATCCAACAAGCATCGGGAGAGAAGATCTTGGTCTGGTTCATGGTTGCTTTGGGCGGTGCTGCCGGGTCGGTACTTCGATACGGAGCAAGTAGGCTGGCCGTCTCCCTGTTCGGACCGACCACTTTGCTGAACCCGTTTTTCGTCAACGTCACCGGTTCATTCGCTTTGGGTCTATTTCTGACTCTGGCATTGGAAAAGGTGTCGGTGCCCACGGAGTACCGGGCGTTGGTGGCGGTAGGGTTATTGGGGGGCTACACCACCTTTTCAACCCTCAGCGTCGAGGCCATGCGCTTGGCCGAGTCG
The DNA here is from genome assembly GCA_963665155.2 of Dehalococcoidia bacterium. GTDB lineage: Bacteria > Chloroflexota > Dehalococcoidia > Lucifugimonadales > UBA3495 > UBA1141. The sequence goes on from CAXXFI010000002.1 coordinate 1,629,452, forward strand.
GGAGAAGTGCTAAAGGCCGGGATCAGCGTGGCAGGGAACATCGTGGTCGGCCTGCTGGCGGCCTACCTGGGCATCCTGGCAGCCCGGGCCTTCTAGCGGCTGGCAACTATCGAATGCACAGCCTTTTCGATTCCTTCAGAAACATTTCGCCAAGCGCTATCCTTGTCTTCCCACAGAGACAGCGCTTTTGCATCTTTGGGAACTTGCAGGTCTCCGAACGGAGCGGACTGCCAGTTCACATCCCGAACAATGACGGGAACCACTTTCGCCTCGCCTGCTTTGTGACGTTCCATGGCCCTTTTCATTTCTATTTCGTAGCAATAGTCTGAAGCTATGAAGTCCGCACTCACCAACAACAAAATAATGTCCGTTCGTTCCAGATTCTCGTCAATAGCCTGCTTCCAGTCGTCCCCGGCTTCGATTTTCCGGTCGTGCCAGGATTGAATCAGTCCACGCCGGTGCAGAATCTTAAGGTGGGTTTCCATCTCGTCCCGTAACCGCTCGTCCTTATGGGAATAGCTATAGAACAGCCGGAGCGCACTTCTCACAGTCCCAAGCGCATGCAGGTTGTCTCGTGCCCCGTCTATGTCCACACCGTTTAGTAACTCCTCGACATCCAATTCGAGTATTCTATCCCCAAATACCTCATGGAACTTCCTAATTCCTTCTGTCTCTAAAACACGAAGTTTTTGGTAGGGCACCAGAAGGTCAAGGCGCTCTGGGACCGGAACCATTTCCTTTGGCTCGAAATTGAAGCTTGAATTAATGCTCTCAAAATCCGAACGGATCACCGCCAACAAATTACGCCGACTGCCTGGTGGACCTGAAACTGAGACGAACACCTTCTTGTCTGGTACATCGGCTTTGACAATCGCTCGGCTACCTTCGAACTCAAGGATTACACCTGTCCGCCATCTCGCGAGGCCCACACTCAAGCTATGCGTGCGAACTATGAACCGCGGAAGCAAGCCTTCAGGGAGAATCGGATAATCGTATTGGAAACTCAGACATTCCAGCGCCTCTGACGCTGTTGCCTCCGGCGGCTCTTGCTTGTCAAGCAACTCCGGAATCAAGTAACGTCCGTCATCCTCAAGGAAGTTAAAGCACAATTCGAACTTTTGCATCAGGTCGAAAAGAAAGCTGTGCCGCTCCAGTGGATACGCATTCTTGTCCAGGATTTTCGAAAGATCCTGTATGTTCAGCTCGCCTTCATGTTTAGCTAAATCTGCGGCGTTGAGAATCTTATATATCCCGTTGGTGACCCAATGCGGGTTCAGCACATGCATATCCCGGAGCCGAGGGTCGTCTTTGTAGTTCAGCGCGATACCCAGGCTGTGCAGATAGAATGCGAGCGACTCTTGCGCTTGCCCATCGGATTCGCCGTTTTGCGCGCATACTTCCCGGAATTGATCAAAGGATATATAGTTCTCGTTCCGACTTGCCATGTCTCCAAGCCTGTCTTTGATGGCAAACCAACTGGAGGGGAACGGATCTCGGAGGTGCTCCAACTGGTCTGTCTCGCGTTCTATTGACCGTCGAAGAGCTTCTATTCCAACGGGACCTTGTTCGTCTTGCTCAGTCGGGTCGGAGCAATCGGTGAAAATAAAATCACGAATGGCCGGAAATTTGTTTCGGAGGCCACTACGATTAAGATCGAATGGTTGCTCCTTTATCTTGTTGAGTACGACGATGACGGGCGAATCCTCAGCGAAGCTTTCGATCAGTCTTAACCAGTATTCAGCGTCAGCGTCTTCGCCACCTTCCCGGCCATTGAGCACGAGCAAGTAGAGGCTTCGCTGCGTCAAGAAGAACTGGTGCGTCGCATGCATGATCTCCTGGCCGCCAAAATCCCAGACGTTCAAGCGAACTTCTTCATCATCATCGAGACGGAGTTCACTGGGTGATCCGTATTCCGTCCGTTTTCTTCTCATCCTTGTCAAACCGGTCGTGAACCAGTCGATTGACCAGAGAGGTCTTTCCAGCAAACCCGCGGCCGACCAAAATTAGCTTGGCCTCATTTAACGGCTGCCGTCCTACCTGTATCCGGAAATAATATTCGAATATGTCTGCAGGTTTGACGCGTCCATCTAACTCCGCATGCCAACCTAGTCCTAGAACCTCAGGCGGAACACCCAGGAATCCGTTCCCTCCAAGGTACAGCTCCCTTAAGGATGCAAGTTCCCTGATTGAACCCGGTAGGTTATTCAACCCAGTTGGGCGATTAGGGGAACTCAGCGTAATCAAACCACCCAACCACGTGCGGCTTGCAGGCGACCAATCCAGAATTACAAGATCTACCAACGATAAATCTAAAACTTCAAGCTGACTCAATTGGCTGATCCATTCGGGTATAGTCTCGATTTGATTCCAAGCTAAGCTCAATCGCTTAAGAGCAAACAGCTTAGATAGGCTCTCACGCAATTCTGAAAATGAGTTCTTCCCGAGAAACAAAATTTCGAGCCGAATCAAATTACCCATCGACCCAGGTAATGATCCAATGCGGTTATCCGAGAGGTAGAGATAGCGTAGCTGTGTCAGGTTCCCGATGGACTCCGGCAGCGACACAATCTGGTTCATATACAACTTAAGCGTTTGCAGATTTACTAAATTCCCGAGGGACGCCGGCAAGGTCGCCAATTGATTGTTATTAACGTCAAGTTCATTTAGTTTGTCCAGATTACCGATGCTCTCTGGTAGGATTGTCAGCGAATTGATACTGAGATCCAGTATATGTAGGTTTTCTAGGTCGCCAATAGAATCTGGCAACGTTCTCAAACCGGTTCCAGCCAGACGAAGCTCCCGCAAATTTAGTCAATTGCCCGATTTCAGCGGGGAGTTCGCCTAGGCGATTGAAAGTCAACACTAGGACTTCTGTGTCCTCACGGGCGGCTCGCCTGATTACAGTAAGCAGCCCCCTCTGGGTGCGAGCGCGGGATCTAATCGTTGCCATACTTCCGTCCATTAAACTAGATGCGCTGTTTTGTCGAGTATTTGATCAAAGTCTAAATGGGTAACCCTGGGAGAAATACATACTCTGCCCCACCGCAGTCACAAAGTCTCTTCAGTGTACCCAATCTTACACCCATTCTGGTGAGGATGCACTTGACTGCATTTCGCGTCTACAAATTAAAGATGGCGCAGAGCCAGATAGCTTCGTTGCTCTTGCAGCCTTCTCAAATTCAGATATTTCCCGCGGCTACGTCCAATTTCGATGGAAGTGTCGTCCCACGCCTGGGCACTGGTAATTACCTTGAAGCTATCGTATACGGATGCTACACTAGAACTGATCGAGCCGAATTGGCCTCTTTTTTCAACTTTTTGGGTTATTTCTCCGCAGTTTGCTACGAAGCCTACCAACCGGGTTAATAGCCTGGTCCAATCAACTTGGTCCGACAGGAAAGCAATTTTCGAAATGAGCCACCTAACGATAATTCGTGAACCCGAAGTAGACTTGGAATGCCTTATCATCGCCTTCGGTGGTTGGGCAGACGCAGGCGAGAGCGCCACTTCCGCAATCAAGTTCATGCAGCGGCAACTCGGGGCCAAGAAATTCGCGGAGATCGATCCCGAGGAATTTTACGACTTTACCCAGACCCGGCCCTACACCACCCGTACTCGGGATGGCCGCCGCCGGGTTCAGTGGCCGGAAAATGAGTTCTCATACTGGGTTGGGCCGGACTCGTCCAAAGGGGCCATGACGTTTTTAGGCGTCGAGCCCAACCTTCGGTGGCGCACGTATTCAAAGACCATCATAGATTTGGCGGAACAGCGCGGAGTCAAGAAGGTCATTCACGTGGGCGCCCTTCTGGACGCCGTGCCCCATACCAGGGATGTGAAGATCACAGGCACTTCCACCAATCCGGATCAACAAAAGATTCTGGAAGAAGCTGGTATTCATTCCTCCAACTATCAAGGTCCCACCGGGATCAGTTCCGCCATGATGGAAGCCTGCGCCAACCAGGGACTGGAATACTTATCTTTATGGGGGCATACCTCCCATTACTTGCAGGCCGCCCCCAACTACCGGATTGGGTACACCCTGACCAAATACCTCTCCAACATGCTGGGCCTGGATCTGGACCTGAGCGAGCTAAAGACCGCCGCTGCTACGTTCGACGAAGAAGTAGTCCAAGCCATCGCCAGGGACGATCAGCTTAGCGCCTACGTGCATAAGCTGGAAAGCCAGTACGATGAATCCATTCCGGTCACCGAGATGCCGGAGCCTGCGGAGATGGTGCGGGACTTGGAACAATTCTTGAGATCAGAGCAACGCCGAAGGCCGGGCGATGCGCCCTCCCAACCTCAGGCCGACTAAATAAGAATATCGGTTGTCCCCTTATAGGTGTTCTCCGGAGCTAATTCCCCTGAGAGTTAGCCCCATCTTCCCCATCATGCCAGTCCCAGTTATACTTGGTTCCAATTCCTATGGCCCTATTTTCTAGCCCATTTTTTACTAGCCTATTATTTAATGGATAAGGACAAATGCCTCCTAAGCTTGCTGCCAAGGCCCGGTCTAAATCCAAGGGCGTAAAGACAAAGGTCAGTGAGTTGGACAGCGCAGAACTCATCAGCCAAGTCGGCGAGGCTATACGCACCCTTACAATCGAATACGGTCCTTTCCAGGAAGAGCCGCGGCTGGAGCCAGCCCACGAGTTGGTTTTTACCATTCTTTCCCAGCATACCTCTGACATCAACTCGGCCCGGGCATTCCAGTTGCTGTTGGAGCGATTCGGCACCTTGGATGCAGTGGCCAGCAGCCCAGTCGAGGCAATCGAAGAAGCCATCAGCCCCGGTGGATTGGCCAAAGTCAAAGCGCCCAGAATCAAGCAGGTGCTTAACATGATTCTGGAGCTCAACGGTTCGTTGGACCTGTCCTTCCTGCGGGAGATGCCCCTGGAAGAGGCTAAAGCCTGGCTCAGGCAGTTGCCCGGAATCGGCCCAAAATCGGCGGGGATAGTCCTGAGCTTTTCATTGGGCCTTCCAGCTATGGCCATAGACACGCATATTTTCCGCGTATCCCAACGCTTGGGTCTCATCGGCCCCAAGACAAACGTAGACAAAGCCCACGAAATCTTGGAGGCGGCGGTCGAGCCCGACCAGGTGTATGCTTTCCACGCAGGCTTTATCAACCACGGTCGCCAAGTATGTACAGCACAACGACCCAAATGCGGCGAATGCGTGGTGTCGATCAAATGCCCGTCCCGTGAAGAATTATCCGCGGAGAAGCAAACGGCGACCCGACCGAAAGCCATCACACCAAAGCGAAAACGTGCGGTGGTGCCTCATTCGGTGGTGCCTCATTCGATTGAAGCGGCGTCCAAATCATAACCAATACTCATCAACTCTTTTAGGAGACCAAGTCGTGAAAGTTGGAATTATCAACGTTACCGGTTACTCGGGTAGCGAGCTTGCCCGCATCCTATACCGGCACCCCGAAGTGGAAATCGCCTCGGTTACCGGACGCAGCGCCGCTGGTCAAAAGCTGGGCGACGTTTTTCCTCATCTGGCGGCCTTGGACTTGACCATCGCCCCGGAATTAGACGGCGATCTAGACCTAGCCTTTTCGGCCCTGCCCCACAAGGCCAGCGCCGAAGCGGTGATACCGGCCCTGGAACAGGGTCTCAAAGTCGTGGACATTAGCGCCGACTTCCGACTCAAGAGCGCTGAAGAGTACGAAGAGTGGTACGGCGTTCCGCACCAAGACCCCAATTATTTGGAAGAAGCGGTGTACGGACTGACCGAGTTGCACAGGGACGAGGTTAAGACCGCAAGGCTGGTGGCCAACCCCGGCTGTTATCCCACCAGCGCTATCCTGGCCTTGGCCCCGGTAATCAAGCACGGCCTGATAGAACCCGACGTCATTGTGGACAGCAAGTCTGGGGTTTCCGGGGGAGGCCGCAGTATGAACATGACCAACCATTTTTCCGAGGTCAACGAGAACGTTTTCGCTTATGCTCTACAGGGCCACCGGCACCTGCCGGAAATCACCCAAGAGTTGTCGGCCCTGACCGACGACGCTCCCAGCATTACTTTCCTGACCCATCTCATCCCCATGACTAGGGGAATCCTAAGTTCCTGCTACGCAAAGCTAAAACCAAGCGTCTTAGATAACGGATCCGACCCTATCAAACACATCCGGGAGCTGTACCAGGAATACTATGCCGACGACCCCTTTGTCAGGGTGACACCCGAGCCGCCCCAGACCAAGCAGACCTTGGGCAACAACCTGTGCCTGATCCACCCCACGGTGGACCTCCGTACTGGTCGCCTGATCGTAATAAGCTGCCTGGATAACCTGGTTAAGGGAGCGGCGGGGCAAGCCGTGCAGAACATGAACCTAATGTGCGGCTTCCCCGAGTCAGAGGCGTTGGAAGCCCTGGCGGTGTACCCCTAAATGTCAGCGGGAACATGGAGGACGGAAGAGACAAGCGGACGGTAGCACACGGATATATTCTAAGAGCGTTCCGCCAACTGTCTTCATTCTCCAATTCTTTCTGGCAAACCAGCCTCCAAAGGCTAAAGAGCGCTGGCAGTACCCGATAGGGATGTAGTAAAATTGATATCTGTGCCCCGGTCGTCTAGCCAGGTTAGGACGCCACCCTTTCAAGGTGGAGATCAAGGGATCGAAGCCCTTCCGGGGTACCAAATCGCAATTCTAGGCATGAATTTAGCCAAATAGAGCCCCTGCTTATACCAACAGGATGAATTCTGTTACCCACCTATTTAGTATTTCGGACGCTACCCGAGACTTCATAATCTCCCTAAAAGCCTCAAATCGGTACAAGCCAAAATACCTGGAAATGTTGGAGCAATCCCTAGCCTTTCTCGCCGAACATGCGGACCGAAACAACTGGCCGCCGGCGGAAGAGCTAACTACCTACCACCGTGAGGAATACCTCGCCGAGCTATCCTCACGGCCAAAGTGGTTCGGTAAAATGGGGAGCGGTCTAGTTAGTCAGTCCTACGTGGAAACTCAGTACCGGCGCTTGAAGCGCTTCTTCAACTGGATGAAGCAGAGGGGCCACATTGAGGAGAATCCCTTCGACTTGATTCCTCACCCGAGGATAGATGAGAGGGTAATACCGACCCTATCCGAGCGAGAGCTGGCAATACTACTGAAGAACGTCGACCCTACCCAGTACTCTTCACTCGGCCGGAAGTTCTTTGCCACCCGGGACAGGGCCATGTTGATGCTCTTGATTGACACTCCAGGGCGAAGGGCTGAGCTTACCAGCTTGAATATGGGCGATGTGGATATCGACCAAAGGCGGATCCTCGTTTGGGGTAAGGGTGGGAGACAACGGTGGATGCACCTTGGCGCCGCCGCTGTCGAGGCCTTGTGGGATTACATTCAAGCCAGAATCCGTGTAGTCCGCCGGACTAAACCAGACGAACTGTGGGTGGATTCTCAAGGCATCCTTATGCACCAGAGCTGGCTACAATCGATGCTCCACAGGTTAGGAGACCGGGCTGGCATCCCCGACCTTCACCCTCGCCACACCTTCGCCGTCAGCGCTCTCAGGTCCGGCATGCCAGAGCGATTGCTTATGATAGAGGCCGGGTGGAGGAAGATCCCCGAGACTTACTTCCGGACTTTAAACGAGGAAGATGCCGCCCAAGCGCACCGGCTAATCAGCCCGGCGGACAAGCTCGGGCGAAGTAGGTTGAAGTCCTACCCATGACATGTACCGTCGGTGCATGGCGAGGGCTGAAGTTAAGGTGAAGGACCGGATGCACGTATTCCGGCGGACGTGGGCAGCGAACGCAGTGAGGCAAGGCGTGCCTAGACCCTATGTGCAGAGCCTGGCTGGCTGGTCAACGCCGACCATGATGGATGAGTATACGGCGGCCATGCAGGGTGAGGAAGCCGCAATTGAGGCGTTGCGGGACTTTGACCCTTGGGGGTAGGGGATGACCATCGACCTCAAATCCTGGCTCCAAGACCAAGGCCTAAGCGCCCGGCAGTTGGCCAAGGAACTAGACGTGCCACGAACGACAGTAGGGGATTGGGTCTACAAAGGGGCCATCCCGTCGCCTGAGAGACAAGCATTGCTCGAGGCTTTCATGGCAGAGCATTGCATCCACCACTGGGTGATCGAGACCGCCGCCGGACATGAGAGCCAGGGTGCCTGCCAGAAGTGTGGGGAGAGGCGGGTGTTTGAGAATTCGTTTGATAGCAAACTATGGTTTGGGGCACCGGGGGCCGTGTTCCCGAGACAGCCTAGGAATTAGGCGGGAGTATGACATCCCCTGATAGCGGTCTAGAATCCTTCTGGAATAACCTGCTAGTATTACAACGACGGATCACAAAAAAGGGGCCTTGAGCACCTCTTCATGGCTGTTAGGCGCGTGGGCTGACAGCTTTGTGGTCTTGCGTTCCGCGAAGCGATTTCTGCCCCAAAACTGACCAATTTGAGAAAGCGTCGTTGTAATACTAGGGGCAAGACTGGGACGATGGACAACCGGGTGTTCAAGGTGATCTGGTAAGTGTCGGAGTAATCACCCGGGTAGTCTATTGTCTTGTGGCCAGAGGTCGGCGTCGAAAGAGGTGAATTACGATATGACGAAAATATAGGCTTCCGTCTGGGTTAGCCACCAGCAGTGGCTCGGTCATCTTCACGGAAGAGACCGTCCCCGAGGCTCTCCGCGGGGAGCACGCCCTTGCTCCCGGACGATGGGGGGGTAGCACCTATTCGAGGGCAGCGTGGGTTTTGTGAACCTGGCGACTGGAGAAGAGCAGAATATCTCCGCGCCAGAGCTCATCACCATCGCACCGGAAGTACCGCACAGGTTGCGCTTCGAAGGTCCTTTGCGCTGCCGTATAGATTCTTTTCGACAATTGGATGGTGATTCAACAATGCCAACCCCGGGAACGGTGGTGCGCGATGAAGTCCGGCAAAGCTTTGAACGATGCGAGGCAGCGGGAGACTTTGCTCAGAAATTCTACGACATCTTCTTGAATTCCTCCACCGAGATAGGCCCGTACTTCGCACAGACTGACTTTGAGAAACAACGCTGGCTTCTTCGAGCAACGGTCTACATGATGGTCGCTCGTGATGTCTCCGATATACATATGAGAGAAGCAGTGGACCGCATCGGCGAATCACACAGTCGAGCCAAGCTGGCTGTGTTGCCGAGACTCTACGAGTTGTGGCTAGACAGTATCTGTGAGGTTGTGAGATCAATGGACCCAGAGTGGGCAGATGAACTCGAGGATCATTGGCGTCTGCATTTGCGGCCTGGAATGCAGATAATAATGTCCGCCTATTAACCCTGGAATAACCGCAACCGCTCAGCAAAACTGAACACCAACGAAAACAACCGTCAGGCAATCAAACGGCGGCCATGCAGGGTGAGGAAGCGGCAATTGAGGCGTTGCGGGACTTTGACCCTTGGGGGTAGGGGATGCCCTAGCATGATCCGGCTAGGGCAAGAAGAATAGGGGAGGTTGTGAGGTCACTAAACGGGTAACTTTCAGGTAGGGTTTTTTTTGGAACTGATGAATGCACCAAGAACATGACTCAAAAATATTCTCAGATCGTCATTCTCTGATTCTGTTTCACCAATCCAGTATAAATTTCCAGTTCTTTCTCCAATGATTACATGAACAATGTATGATCCCTTAACGCCGATTCCGAAAACTCCTGAGACATCCTCACCTTCCCGAACCTCAAATGAGACAATAGTCGATAGCTGGACGAAGTTGAACATCGACTCCCCGCCCTGCGGCAATAGGGTAATATCCCTTATCCCGTCGGCGTTTAGCCAAACTATGTTGACAACATCTTCAGACTCCCGGATCCAAAACGCATCGGCCTCTCTGCCCGCACCGAAACTGACGGCCTCGTCCCATCTCCGCGGCAGGGTAGTACTGCCAAGACGCTCAAGTAATTCGTATATTTTTTTCTCGAAGGATTCAGCTATCATCAGATGTCAAATCCATATCGGCCTAATCCAGGCGGCCGGAACCTGGATCGTAAATTAACTGAAGTAATTGTCAAACTACCATCATCCTCATCGGCGAAGCTGATCCAGCACTTCGGGTCTTCATAACCCCAAATTGGAGTACCGTCTTGACCCTGAATGCCGAGATCGAGTCTACCAATCTCCTTTGTAAAATCATCTGAGGCCAAAATTACAATCACCCCAATGACCTCGCGTTGATCATTGGGGTGCATTTGCCGAAGGCTTTCCTTCGCTTCGTCAGTTAACGTGACTCTATTTGAGGCCAAGCTCTTCGACCACCTGTTCGAGTGACGTCACCCGACCGTGATCTCGGTCTTGTACGCCTTTCTCGACTCCTTTCAGAAACTGGGCCCATGCTGCGGATTCTTTCATTGGGTTGCTATACCAGCCAACTCCCTCTCTCTTCATCACAGCGCTTGGTACTGTCATGGGATCCTCCTGATTTCATGTCTTAAATATAAGTGTATCATGGGTGCGGGGTGGCCAAAGCGTAACGGTGCAGGCACACATTGTACATCACCGTGTCGATGGCTCAAGCCTAGGGTGAATTCCTATAACCATCAAAAAGAAATCGCACCTACGTGCCCTGTACCGATCTTCACCTGATCCGACGGCACCGAAACCCACGTCCCATCGTCCAGGGTCACGTCAGCTTAGGGCCCGGCGCACCGTTTCCCAAGTCGCAGCAGGTGTGGCTTGCTCGACCATTTGCAGCATCCCGGCAAAGGCCTCTGGGGGTGCGTCCTGCTTCATGCCAGCCAGAATCGTAGTAAGTACGCTGGCATTCCAGCTGTTGCAGATGACACGTACCCAAACGGCCATACGCTCGGGAGGGATGCTGCCTATTAATCTATGGTCCAAGTCCGCAAGCTCCTCGTCCGTGAAATTGTCCCATAGGGCTTGCTCCAATTCTGCTTCTTCCCGGTCCAAGTGGTCTAGGTAGTCACTGATATATGTGTTGAAAATACCGTAAAGTTGGTTCCCGAGAGCTACCGTCTTAGCATCGTCCCCAAGGGCTTCTATCTGACTCCCCAACTCTCGCATTCGGTCAAATAGACGGTCATCATCTTTATGGTTTTCATCGAATGGTTTGGTGATGCCTGGCACCCGGCTCTCCAAGTCGGGATGTACGAAGGTTTCCTCGTGCTCCGCGTGCTCCTGTAGCAGTGTGATGGTCCCTCCGAGTTGCTCCAGGGTCTCCCGGCTGCTCTTTTGGTCTCGAAAGTCGGCCGTTCCTAGCGACAGGGCTGTGGAATACATAATGTGCCTGATCGCCTTGTGGATGTTCTGATAGATTACATACCTTTGCTCTGGCATACCTCACCTTATTAATTAATCCGGGATTTCCCAGATCATATAGATTCTTCCGGCCACGCTGCGGGATGCTACGCACTATAAAACGGAGTCCTGAGCTCGTCAACCTAGCCTGATCCGACCGAACAGGTTACCGCGTATCCGGCATTGACACCCCCACCTTGCCTGGCCTCGTGCCCCACTCGTAGATTACATAAATTCAAAAGAGGGATGCCCACTCCAGAATATGGTCATGTTGACACCAACCCCACTCAGTTGCTATATATCAGGCGGACAAAGTTAGTTCCTTAGCACCGATATGTTTGAATCAAAGGAGGAAGTACATGGCCACGTTTCCAGGCCTTGACAAAGATAAGTTAGAGCAGTTCCGTACGATCGCTAACCAGAATCCGAAGGATATAACATTGGACTTAGAGGCTAAGACGACATGGGATGGACACGCGGTAGGACACGTGGGCAAGATCGGTCCTTGGAGCATCGGAGGAAAACTTAACGACACCCAGGCGCGTGATTACACAACGCAGTTCGGGATGTGGAAGGAAGTCGAGGAAACCCTCGGCATCCCTAACCCACGGGATCGCACGGAGGCCATGGAGGCCGCCCTGATGGGGTTAGCGTCATGCGTCGTCCCGTCTTCTGGCCTTCTATGGCCGGGTCACCATCAGGGAACTTGGCTCCACAACCACCTTGCCTTCTCCAGCAAAGCCATCCACCGCCGTAGTCTTCTTTGCCCTTGATGATGGCTGCGGCTCGACAGCTGGGGCAGGAGCGCTTCTCATCCCAGTATCGGTACTTGACTTCCCGATTGGTGCAGGCCCCCACACCATGGGAAACTACGACTCCAGTCCCGTTGACCTTAATCAGAGCCTCATATTCGTGGAGAACGAAGCCGGTTTCAGGGTCCACGATGCCTCTCGTCTGATTGGGCTCAGAGTGGCACCGCATGGCGCCGATGATGTTGTCCGCGCCCGGCTTCCATAGGCTGGGTCAGTGCCGGGGATTATTCCGTAGTCCTGATTTTCACGTAGAGCTTGCTTGACCAACTGCTCCAACAGGTCTAGTTGATGGACGGTTCTTTGTATTCCCGCCTCGGTAATCCCGAACTCTGCAGGGGGGTTGGTCGGTCGTCGCCAGGTCCGATGTCATGGTGTCTCCTTTCCTTCCACGGGTCCGAACGCGTCGTCCAATTCCTCTTTGGTGGGTCTGCAGGACTGCTCGTCAGTCGGCTCGGCCAACTCTGGTCCGCCCGGAACTTTCTGAACCGGAATTTCACCAGTGGTCGGGTCCACAGGCTCCAACTGATAGGCAGAGTATTCCTTGCTTGGATCCGCGTCGGTGGGCACCCAGAACTCGGGACCATTTACACTGGCGAGGATCCGCTTGATCTGACCTGTTTCTCCCGTCTCTATGATCCGAACGGTATCTCCCACGCTGAATCCACTCGCGGGGGGTTAATCTGCATCTCGGCCTGAGTGAAGGCCGCCGTGCAAGCTACCACCTGTCCAAGCTTCAAGGCCCGGACAAACCGCAAGAACTGGGCTCTGTCTAGGTCTTTGAACACCAGAGTTATGGCATGTTCGGTGGCTTCCTCGCCGTCTTCCGTGACTTCTAGGATGTTCTCTTGAACCTTCTTCACCGTGGCAATTCCTTCAATCCAATCCATTGGTGCTCTCCTTCTCTATCGGTACGTGGCGGCAACACCTGAATGGGACCCAGACGTTGCCTGTTACCTGCTGCCCTTATCTGCGCATATCAGCCCCGAGCTTATGGCGCCTGGGGACCTTGCGAGGGTCTGCAACCACGTCTAGCCAATCGGCATTCCAAGAGTAGCAATGGTCGCCTTCTCATAGGCCTTGGGTGGGACTGCCCCTGCTTAAACCTCCTTTTTTGGAGTCCCACCCAAAGCCATCGTTTACTTGATGTACGTGATCCTGGGCATCCGTGGCGCCCCTTGCCCTCGTTTCCCCATTGGCTTAGCTCCAGGTTTTAAAGAAGCCAAGTAACCAGCATTCCCACCCTGTCTAGACCTCGTCTCAGCGGTTCGACTCCTTACCCGACCTCTGCCGTCACAACTTGGGCAAATCGTTTCCGAATCCCGCTGATACCGTCTCTTTGCAGCGGCGCTACGAGCAGCCGTCAACCTGGCCTCCACATCAGCCCAGCGCTACCACACTTTCGGCAGTAGATAGGGATGTCTTCGGGGATGGCCCGGAACTGGATTTCCCCGCAGTCCAAGCACGTCACTCGGTGAATAATGACTTCCTTCACGACTTTGCTCGAGTGATGGCGATCACTTGGAGCTTTTCTTTGGCCTCGGTTTTTGTTACCATTTATGTTGTCTTAGCCTCTGGCATGGCCCCGTTCGAGTACTCCAACACTTGAGCGGGGGTCTTATTTGCCGCCAGAAGATTGATGTTCTCCTTGTTGTGCACCCTGGCCCGGCCCAAGGCATCGTGGCCGTTGCGAACATGTTCCTCGTTGATGGCCTCTAAATCCTCCGCCCGGGCTAACTCAACCAATGCCTTGCCGATCTTGGCTTTTATCTCTGGCTCGGCGCTTGCCCGGTATGCTGCCCGCAAGAACCGTCGGGGACGGGTGTGGTGGTCGGGTTGTAGAAACCCTGGAAATTGAGGCGAGGTGGTTGAAGCGGCGAGCATCACTGGCTTGGTGGAAGACTTGAACCTAAGACGTACCGTTCTGCGTGACTTAAATGTCAAAAATCGTGATTTCCATCCCATCCGGAGCATTCTCCCGCGCGGCCCGAAGCAACCCTGTATTGAATGAGGCTTTTCTGAGACTACCCGATATAGCTAAAACCCGAAGGTTATTTTCGTTTCGACCTTGCGAAGTCATCGTTTACCCCCTTTATGTAGTCGTTATGTCAATTACCAATCATATACTGGTTGGCTCGGCATTTGTCGGCTTGGGCTTAGCGGGGGCTCCGGTAAATACCTCGTAAACACAGCGAGGGTTTACTTGGCATCATCCTCAACCTGTTATGATCAGGCCTCAAGCCGGACAACCGAGCACCTCTACGACAGATCTGACGGTAATCTGAGCATATTGCGATGGGCTATTTCCGGAGAAAGTTATGTTAAACTCAGGCATGCCCGGCTTAACTACGCTGGTGCCTTGCGCTCCTTGATGGCTGTCCCAGCGCCGAGTATAATTGGCCTAGGTTCTAGCTCAGTTCCTGTGACCAACCTCTAACTAGTTTCTAACCAAGTTTCTAACCAAGTTTCTAACCAAGTTTCTAACCAAGTTTCTAACCATGAGAATATACGCCGTCCCAGGCGATACCCGGCAACGGCATACCTCCGCAATGTCCGCACCGCTTTTAATAAAAATATCCAGAGGGTCGCCCGATATACGTGGCTGGCAACCCGAATCCGCGCCTCCTGGCGCCAAGTCCAATGGGAGTTTCTAATCTCCGGAGAAGTAGACATCCTTGTCGATGAAGAGTTTCAGCAGCAATTGCCGGAACTCTGGCTAAGAAAAGCGGTCAGTGCCGCTTTGGAGGTGGCGTCTCCCGACGGTGAGACCTGTGAAGTGAGCCTGGTGGTGACCGGCGACGACATTGTGCGGAAACTGAACCGGGACTACCGTGGATTGGACGAGGTAACCGATGTGCTCTCGTTCTCCCCCCTGCATTCCGGACTTTGGGAAGGTGAGTCCACTGAAGACAGTGAGAATCTAGGCCTTCCGGAAGAGGAGAACTTCATCTATCCACCAGGCGAACTAACTCCTCTGGGAGAGGTGGTCATTTCCCTTCCCCAAGCCGAAAGACAAGCATCGGAGCGGGGCCAGCCTCTGGACCGGGAAATGGCTCTGCTAGTCGTGCATGGGATATTGCATCTTGCAGGTCATGACCATGTCGACCTGTTGGATGAAATCAACATGAAATCCAAGGAGCAGGCTGCCCTGAAGTCGATTCCCAGGCTAGAAATTCCGTGGACCACCACGCGGACCATCACGCATTGACAAGTGCCACCATATTCAATTTTGCCTGTGGTCTGGCTCGCGTTTGAAAGAATGCGAGGAACCGAGGACGGTGCGTAAATGACCACCCAAGTCTATTACCGCAAATGGCGGCCAAACAGTTTTGCCGAGTTGGTTGGCCAGGAACACGTGACCACCACGTTGCGCCAGTCGGTGAAGCAAGGGCGCGTTTCCCATTCATATTTGTTCTGCGGCCCCCGAGGTTCGGGAAAAACCACCACGGCCCGCATAATAGCCAAGGCAGTCAACTGCCTAGACATTCAAGACGGCGACCCTTGTAACTCCTGCACCAACTGCGTCCAATTCAACGAAGGACGCTTTATGGACATCATCGAGTTGGACGCAGCCAGCAATCGGGGCATCGACGAAATTAGGGACATTCGCGAGAAGGTAAATTTCGCTGCGGTGCAGGGCGGGCGCAAGGTTTATATTATCGACGAAGCCCACATGCTCACCGACGCTGCGTCGAATGCGTTTCTTAAGACCCTGGAAGAGCCGCCCGACCATGTGATTTTCGTCCTTTGCACCACCGAAGCCCACAAGATTCTGCCAACTATTATTTCCCGTTGCCAGAGGTTCGACTTCCGTAGGTTGCCTTCGGAACTAATCTACCAACGGCTCTCGGAAATCTCCGATGCAGAAGGCGTGACTGTGGAACCCGAGGCATTGCGGTTGATCTCTCGCACGGCTGCCGGCAGTTTGCGTGACGCTCAAAACCTACTTGAGCAATTGGCTGTGTCTTACGGCGAAGGGGTGTCGCTGCATCATGTCGAAGACATGTTGGGGCTGGGTCAAGGCGACCGGTGGCTAGAGTTGGTGAAATATCTGTTGATGGGCAACACCTCAGCTTCTCTGGGTGCGGTCAACCAAGCCTCCTGGGACGGCACCGACCTGCGGCAACTGCACCGGCAGACGTTGGAATTGCTGCGAGCGGTGTTGCTGATTCAATGGGGCTCCATAGAATCTCTGGACCTTCCTGACCATGTGGCCAGTCAGCTGCAAGAACTGGTGGGCCACCTGCCACCTTGGCGGATAGTAAAGGCCGTGAAGCGCTGGGGCGAAGTCAACATGCGCTATGATTTTCCATCGACCTTGCCGCTGGAATTGGCAGTGGTGGAAATTTGCGAAGAGCTGGAGGCCCCGGCTGCCCCTGCTGCCGAGCAACAGTCTCCACCCGCCGTGAGAGCCAATCCAGCCAGACCGGGTCGAAATGCCGCCGCTTCCGCTCCAGGCGGCCCGCCAGCAAAAACCAGGCCAGCACCGGATATACCATCCGGCCAAGCGAAGACCGCGAGAAGCGCCGCTCCTGTTTCATCACCTGGTTCATCACCTGATCCGGGCCAGCTTGGATCGGCTTCCTCCGATAGTGAATTTGCCGTTCCCTGGGCAGCCACCGTCAAAAAACTATCACGGCACAAGGGTAAAAAATTTAACCTGGGAGCACTCTTGAGGGGCTGCAAGGCGGATATAATCTCGTTGGAAGAAAAAACCTTGGTGCTGCCCTTTACCCATAGCACCAATATGGAGCGGATGCAAGACGAGATGGAAGACCCCACTTCCAAGGGTCTTGTCATGCAGGTTATAGGCGAGTGTTTCGGCCAGCCCTATGACTTCAAGATCACATTGGCCGATGGCGATGGGCAGGGCGGCGCAAAGCCCAAGGCGTCACAAACCAGCCCCCTAGTACGAGCCGCCATGGGAATGGGCGCCAGAATCCTAGAGGAGGTTCCGGAATGAACCGAAATATGATGCGACAGGCCCAAAAGCAGATTGCCCAACTCCAGAAAATCCAAGAGGAACTAGAGACCTTGATGGTAGAAGGGACCGCTGGAGGCGGGGTGGTGAAAATTTCTATGTCCGGCAAACAGGTTGTCGAATCGGTGACTATCGACCCCGAGGCCGCCGAAGACATAGACATGCTCCAGGACCTGGTAGCGGCTGCAATAAACGATGCCTTCGCCAAAGCGCAAGAGGTGGCTGCGGAAAAAATGGGCCCCCTAACTGGTGGCCTGAAGGGCCTCGGGTTCTAGGGCAACTCGCATTCTGCAGAGATAGATCATAGCTATGGCGCTAACAACAGTGCGTGAAAAATATGGGCTGGAACCGCCCAAGGATATGCCGCCAAAAGAGATTGAGGCGGACATATTACCGGTCGTTGAGATACAGTTCGCTGCTCTAAGAGTGAGCATAGAGAATGATACTCTAACTGTAAAACAGATAGATGCGTTTCTCCACGAAAATACCGAAGCCATGCTCTCACAACAGGGACAGGCTGTTCATGAGTTTCTTCTGTCCAAAAAAGCGTTTTTGTTGTTCAACAATGGTCAGCAGGAAGAAGGGCTTAGCGAATACGATCGGGCATTGAGCGTCGATCAGACTCCATCGACCTGGGCGTTGAAAGGCTCAGCGCTACTGCAGTTGGACCGATTGGACGACGCATTTGACGCTTTCCGGCATAGCTATTCGCTGAAGCATAAATTCGGACCCCAAAAGCAGGCGTATCTAGTAGATTTGCTCGGGACTTGGAGCATAGCGGCTCTGCTCCGTGGATTATCTGGGATCCTCGAGCAAGATATCCGCGAAGCCGAGATAGGTGTCTTCGAATACATTGAGCTTTTGAGGGAAGCTACCGGAGATAACCTAGAGCATTTGGTTCTTCAGATTGCGGTCGAAGATACTGTATCCGAACAATTACAAGTCGCACTCCAAGAATTGGCGCTTATGGTTAGGCTTCTATCCATCACGGACCCTTTCGAAGGATGGAGAGAACTCACAAAAGAAATGCATAAAGTCTGGCCGGAAGGATTATCTGCTGTGGACGCAGTTCGGGAGGAAAGGGACCGTGAATGGAGCCAGTAGTATTGGACTCTAGTGTATTGGTGGCCTCTTTCTTAACAGACGACCATTTTCACCAACGGGCTCTAGAACATATCCAGGACATCGAGTCAGGTAACTCTGTTTTCCATTTGCCAATGCTGGTGTGGGTGGAAGTCATCGCATCCGTTAATCGGCAAGCAAGAAAGAATCGGTTGGCGCTGCTTTCCAGAGCAGAGCAAAGTCTGAACAGCTGGGAATCTTCAGGTAAGGTGGTGCTGTATCCATTGGACCGGGACCGCATGAACCGAGCGGCATCAGTTGCAGAACGTCATCGGCTACGCGGAGCAGATTCGGTCGTTGCTGCTCTTGCCGAGGAGCTTGATTTACCCTTACGGGCTTTTGACCGGGAGATTCTGGAACGCTTCGAGCGTGCCTCACCATGATTAACGACCCACTCCCTTCAGCCGCTCCATCGCTGGCCCGCCTGATCCAGGAGTTGCATAAGCTTCCCGGTATCGGACCAAAAAGCGCTCAGAGGCTGGCCTATTACATTATCCGCCTGCCCGAGGAAGAGGCTTTCGCCCTGGCGGATGCAGTGAATGCGGTTAAACACAACATTATCTTCTGCAATGGTTGCCAGAACCTCTCCGACACTACACCTTGCACCATCTGCGCTGACCCGAGACGCGCCCGGGATTCGGTGTGTGTAGTCGAGGAACCTCTAGACGTGCTGGCACTGGAGCGCACCCGGTGCTTCCGAGGGCTTTACCATGTGCTTCACGGCGCAATTTCGCCTATAAACGGGATCGGGCCGGACCAGCTAAAGCTCAAGGAGTTGTTTACGAGGCTAGCTGAGAACGAATTTTCCGAAATGGTCATCGCCACCAATCCGACTTTAGAAGGCGAAGCCACCGCCATGTACATAAGGCGCCACCTCCCGGATAATTCCATAGGCAATGCCATCAAAGTAACTCACCTAGCCAGAGGTCTACCAGTTGGCGGCTCTCTGGAGTACACCGACGACATGACTTTGAGCCGGGCATTTCAAGGCAGACAGGAGCTCTGATATTTTTATGAGCCCAGCCACCAAAATAACCAGGAGTTCTGATACTTTTATAGGCCCAGCCTTCAAAATAAGACAGGACCTCTGATATCTTTATGAGCCCAGCCTTCAAATTAGGACAAGAACTCTGACATGCCAGTCCCCCGGTACTACCTCTGTGATGGCCTGACGCTGAAGAAATCTACCTTGGGCGAAGCCGACCTCATCGTCACACTTTTTACACGGGAGCATGGCAAATTGAGGGCGGTGGCAAAAGGCGCGCGTCGCTCAACCAATAAACTGGTCGGCCATCTTGAGCCATTGACGTTGGGTCGGTTTTCCATGTCCAATGGCAAGAGCCTGGACTACATCAACCAGGTTCAAATCACGGAAACCTTCGCTGCCATCAAAAGTGATCTAGGGGCTGTAAGCAAGGCGTTGTATGTGGCTGAGTTGGTTGACGGGTTTGGCGCCGAGGCTAATCCAAACCCTGCATTGTTCAATCTAGCCGTGGAAACGCTCCAGGCAATCGGGCAAGTGCCAGAGTCGGAATGGCCTCTGAGATTCTTTGAAATACATTTGTTGGCCGTGTCCGGGTTAATGCCCGAACTGTACCAATGCGTGGAAT